>NZ_CP166813.1:0-4957500 GCF_059716215.1 Pseudomonas sp. LBUM1643 | reverse complement strand
AAGGTGAGTTGAGAAGCTTGCTGGAGGTATCAGAAGTGCGAATGCTGACATGAGTAACGACAATGGGTGTGAAAAACACCCACGCCGAAAGACCAAGGTTTCCTGCGCAACGTTAATCGACGCAGGGTTAGTCGGTCCCTAAGGCGAGGCTGAAAAGCGTAGTCGATGGAAAACAGGTTAATATTCCTGTACTTCTGGTTATTGCGATGGAGGGACGGAGAAGGCTAGGCCAGCTTGGCGTTGGTTGTCCAAGTTTAAGGTGGTAGGCTGGAATCTTAGGTAAATCCGGGATTCTAAGGCCGAGAGCTGATGACGAGTGTTCTTTTAGAACACGAAGTGGTTGATGCCATGCTTCCAAGAAAAGCTTCTAAGCTTCAGGTAACCAGGAACCGTACCCCAAACCGACACAGGTGGTTGGGTAGAGAATACCAAGGCGCTTGAGAGAACTCGGGTGAAGGAACTAGGCAAAATGGCACCGTAACTTCGGGAGAAGGTGCGCCGGTGAGGGTGAAGGACTTGCTCCGTAAGCTCATGCCGGTCGAAGATACCAGGCCGCTGCGACTGTTTATTAAAAACACAGCACTCTGCAAACACGAAAGTGGACGTATAGGGTGTGACGCCTGCCCGGTGCCGGAAGGTTAATTGATGGGGTTAGCTAACGCGAAGCTCTTGATCGAAGCCCCGGTAAACGGCGGCCGTAACTATAACGGTCCTAAGGTAGCGAAATTCCTTGTCGGGTAAGTTCCGACCTGCACGAATGGCGTAACGATGGCGGCGCTGTCTCCACCCGAGACTCAGTGAAATTGAAATCGCTGTGAAGATGCAGTGTATCCGCGGCTAGACGGAAAGACCCCGTGAACCTTTACTATAGCTTTGCACTGGACTTTGAATTTGCTTGTGTAGGATAGGTGGGAGGCTTTGAAGCGTGGACGCCAGTTCGCGTGGAGCCAACCTTGAAATACCACCCTGGCAACTTTGAGGTTCTAACTCAGGTCCGTTATCCGGATCGAGGACAGTGTATGGTGGGTAGTTTGACTGGGGCGGTCTCCTCCTAAAGAGTAACGGAGGAGTACGAAGGTGCGCTCAGACCGGTCGGAAATCGGTCGTAGAGTATAAAGGCAAAAGCGCGCTTGACTGCGAGACAGACACGTCGAGCAGGTACGAAAGTAGGTCTTAGTGATCCGGTGGTTCTGTATGGAAGGGCCATCGCTCAACGGATAAAAGGTACTCCGGGGATAACAGGCTGATACCGCCCAAGAGTTCATATCGACGGCGGTGTTTGGCACCTCGATGTCGGCTCATCACATCCTGGGGCTGAAGCCGGTCCCAAGGGTATGGCTGTTCGCCATTTAAAGTGGTACGCGAGCTGGGTTTAGAACGTCGTGAGACAGTTCGGTCCCTATCTGCCGTGGACGTTTGAGATTTGAGAGGGGCTGCTCCTAGTACGAGAGGACCGGAGTGGACGAACCTCTGGTGTTCCGGTTGTCACGCCAGTGGCATTGCCGGGTAGCTATGTTCGGAATAGATAACCGCTGAAAGCATCTAAGCGGGAAACTAGCCTCAAGATGAGATCTCACTGGGACCTTGAGTCCCCTGAAGGGCCGTCGAAGACTACGACGTTGATAGGTTGGGTGTGTAAGCGCTGTGAGGCGTTGAGCTAACCAATACTAATTGCCCGTGAGGCTTGACCATATAACACCCAAGCAATTTGACTACTCCTGACTTGGAAACAAGTAGAAGCATCAGATTGCGGTGTGTGAAGACGAAACGAACCGAAAGTTCGAGACCTTGCAAACACCGAAAGCTGTCACATACCCGATTTACTGAAGCGCGGCCACCCGGCCACGACTCGGTACCCGAATTTCTTGACGACCATAGAGCGTTGGAACCACCTGATCCCATCCCGAACTCAGCAGTGAAACGATGCATCGCCGATGGTAGTGTGGGGTTTCCCCATGTGAGAGTAGGTCATCGTCAAGATTAAATTCCGAAACCCCTGTTTGCTAACGCGAACAGGGGTTTTGTTTTGTCCGCAGGAAAGTGCCAGCAACACAACCACTCGCGCCGACGACCTACATTGGAAAGTCAGTCACCTCTGTGCCTTGCTCCATGGACCATTCATGGGGAGAAAACAATGCGACATAGAGGCGCAAAATTCTGGTTATGGGTCAACAGGCGATTACCCGCTCACACTCATGATGAAGTACTCAGTGACGGAGTTCAGGTCGAGGTGCAAGCGAGGATTAGTCTTGAAGGGATCACCCAAGTATTCATTGGCGTCTACGACACCGCTGCCTGGGCGATCTGTGAAGAGCTCCATGACAAACACGCCATTGAGCAATGCTGTCTGGCGTTGAAGTGGGACGCTCAGCGAGCCAGAGATTGTGATGGACTCGCGCAAGTTCGTCCCCCCTCACAAGGTGCAGCTAACACTGGGCACTGTCATTACTGATGAATCGGTCCTGGCGCTTCGTCGGATGGAAATGAACGAGCGAGGGACATCGAAGCTCAGGTCAAACGATGCGAGGGCTGAATACCTGGCCGCCAAAGCGGCCATGCTTAATTTAATGCGTTCAACCAAAGTTGACGCCAAGGTCGGGGCCGAGCACAAGGATAGGCTTAAACAAGCCATTGATCGTCGTGCCTGTGTGCAGCGAGCGTATCTGCGCTGACACCAACTATCATTTGCTACTAGCGCCTCAGTGCTTCGATAGTTTCAATCAGTTCGTCATAGGAAACCGGCTTCCCAAGATGTTGATCAAAGCCTGATTGACGTGACTTCTGAATGTCGCTGTGTGTGCCGTAGCCAGTCAATGCAATGGCAGGCACGTCCTTGACGAGCGGCAGCTGACGCAAAGCGCTCATCAATTCGTGACCGTTCATAACCGGCATCCCCAGGTCTGAAATGATCAAGTCGAAGCGGGTACTCTTGGCCGCGTCCAGCGCCGCCACCGGACAATCGAACGCAATCACTTGCGCATCTTCCATTTCCAGGAGCATTTTCAAGGTTTCCAGCACGTCGGCAGAGTCGTCGACCAATAGAATGGTTAACCCTCTCAGCCTTCCAGAGATCTTGTCGATCTGCGCTGGCGATTCAGCGTCGTGCCCGGTTGGGATAATCCTGTTTGATCGTTGCTCCTTCATATATTTAACCCGTAATTCAATGACTACCGTCTCAAGGGAATGCCACCTCAGGCCGATAACACTGACGGTCCCAGAAATATCCTTCAACTGCCTGGAAATCTTCGATGCTGTCGTATCACCAAAAGCGTTTCCTGATCGTTGATGATTTCTCGGATTTCCGCAGCTCCGTCAGGTCAATGCTACGGGAGCTGGGCGTCAAGGATGTCGATACTGCGGACACTGGTGAGCAAGCGCTGCGCATGTGTTCGCAGAAGGCCTACGATTTTATCTTGCAGGATTTCCATCTGGGCGACGGCAAGAAGAACGGTCAACAGGTCCTCGAAGACCTCATGGTCGATAAGCTGATCAGCCACGAAAGCGTGTTCGTGATGGTCACTGCGGAAACCAGCCAGGCCATGGTGTTGAGCGCTCTGGAACACGAGCCTGACGCCTACCTGACCAAACCATTCAATCGTGCCGGACTGGCCCAGCGGCTGGAACGGCTGGTGCAGCGCAAGACCTTGCTCAAGCCGATCCTGCAAGCGCTCGATCGTGGGAAACCGATAGAAGTGCTGAACGCTTGCATCGCCTTGTGCAAGCAGGACATCCGTTACTCGCCGTTGTGCCTGCGCTATCGCGCCGACGCCCTGCGTGACCTCAATCAAAACGAAGCGCTGGAGCGTTTGTACGACGGCATCATCGCTGATCGGCCGCTGCCCTGGGCGTTTGCCGGGTTGGGCAAATTATTGTTCAAGCGCGGGCAAGTCTTACAAGCCAAGGGTGTTTATGAAAAAGCCCTGAAAGTGTTTCCGATGATGCCGGCGCTCTACGACGGCATGGCCGATGTGCTGGTTTCTGAAGGGGACACCAAAGCGGCCCAGCGGGTGCTGGAAGAGGCCGTTCGCATTTCGCCCCTGGCGGTGCGTCGCCAGGCGCAGTTGGGCAAGCTGGCGATGACCAACGAGGATTTCGACACAGCGTCCAAGGCTTATCGCCAGGCGGTGGCACAAGGTGCTCAATCGCGCTTCAAGGACGCAGAAAGCAATCTCGGCCTGGCCCACGCCTTGATCAGCAAAGGCAGTGAGAAGGGACTTGATACGCGGACCCGTCTGGAGATCAACACGACATTGAGCGCAGTCGCCAAGGAAAACCCATCTGATCCCGGTCTGCAGATCCGTGCGCGATTGATGAAAGCCACCAGCATGTTGATCAACGACGCGGAAACCGCCGAGAAGCTCACCGAACAAGCCATACAGCGGCTCGACGGCATGGAAAACTTCATGAGCGCCGAAGCCGCGCTGTTAGTGGCAAAGCAACTGCAAATGCTCGGGCAGCCCGACGCCGGCGCATCCATGTTGAAAAACTGCGCGGAAATTTACGGTGACGACCCGACGGTAATGAAGGGCATCGCCAAGTTGACCGATGACCCGAACATCCTCAATGCCGGCAACGTCGCCGCTGATCTTAATCGCATAGGCGTGCGGATCTACAAAACCGGCAATCTGGTCGAAGCGCGTACGGTGTTCCGCAAGGCACTGGCGCTGCAGCCGAAGAACATCAGCATCGCGCTGAACATGGCACAGTCATTGCTGCATGGCACCGATACCAGCGTGCCATCCGCCGAACTGGACGAGTGCCAGACCTGCTTGAAGATGGTTGGCTTGATGCCTGACACGGACGCGCGTTCTGCGCGTTATCAGAAACTGAAATCAAAGGCGTTCGGCGGATGAACCAAGACGACCCGGCACTGGACTTCTCTACGGTAATTGCTTCTACCGTGCACGACATGAAGAACTCTCTGGCCATGGTGATGCAGGCCCACAACCAATGGTTGGCCCGTTTGCCCGACTCTGTTCGGCAGACGCCGGAGCAGGGTGTAATCGAGTTCGAGTTTGCGCACCTCAACGCAATGCTGGTGCAGTTGTTGGGCCTTTACAAACTCGGTGTCAACCAGATGCCGTTGCAGCCGGCTTACCATGAACTGGACGATTTCATTGAGGCGCAACTGGCGTGTCACCAGGATGTATTCGTCAGTCGCTCGATCATGGCGACCTATGAAGTAGACCCGTTGAGCCCGCTGGGTTTCTTTGACCGAGAGCTGATCGCCACAGTGCTTGGCAACTGCATCAACAATGCGATCCGTTACGCCCGGCATGCGGTGTTGATCAGCGCCAGTGATGTCGCCGGGCAGCTAGTCATCACCGTCAACGACGATGGCGAAGGTTATTCCGCTGAAATGATCGAGCGTCAGGCGGATTACGTACAGGGCATCAACCACACCACGGGCAGTACGGGGTTGGGCTTGTACTTCGCTGGGCGAATTGCCGCGCTGCATCAGCGCAATGGTGTGGGTGGCCGTACCGAAATCAGCAATGGCGGACCACTGGGCGGCGCGGTGTTCAGTCTTTATCTCCCATGAGAAGTACGGCCCGGCAGGCACAGGCGTAGGTGAAGCCTACATTTTTTTGAGCGCTGCTTGATATTCCGAACACGCGGAGCCTATTTTGTACGGGTCGCCGTTCGCGGCTCGCACAATAACAAGGATAGCGTCATGACAACCCAGGGCCAGGGCTCACTCGCACAGCGATTGACGGGCATTGATGAGATTGAGTGTGTCACGCCGGACTTGAATGGCGTACCCCGTGGCAAGGTGATGACCGCCGAGGGTTTTCTCGAAGGCCGCCGTTTGCAGCTGGCGCGCGGCGTGCTGCTGCAGTGCATCATGGGCGGATACCCGCCGGCACGCTTTTATGGCAGTGATGATGGCGATCTCGCACTGGTGCCTGATTCTTCGCAGGTCTATCGCTTACCGTGGAGCAATCAAACACGAGCCTTCGCCATTTGCGATGCGGACGAACTCACCGGCGAAAGCTCGAATCTATCGACCCGGGGCCAGCTTAAAGCGGTTATTGCCCGCTACACCGCCCTCGGTCTGGCGCCCGTCGTGGCGACCGAGCTGGAATTTTTCATATTTGCGCCTAACACTGACCCCACTCAACCCTTCCAGCCACCCATTGGCCTGGACGGTCGTCGTGAAGACGGGCAGTCGGCGTTCAGTGTCAGTTCCAATAACGGATTGCGGCCCTTCTTCAATGAAGTCTACGAATGCATGGCAGCGCTTGGCTTGCCGCGCGATACGTTCATGCACGAAATGGGCGTCAGCCAGTTCGAGATCAATCTGCTGCATGGCGATCCGCTGTTGCTGGCCG
Organism: Pseudomonas sp. LBUM1643; assembly: GCF_059716215.1. Taxonomy (NCBI): domain Bacteria; kingdom Pseudomonadati; phylum Pseudomonadota; class Gammaproteobacteria; order Pseudomonadales; family Pseudomonadaceae; genus Pseudomonas; species Pseudomonas sp. LBUM1643. The sequence continues at coordinate 4,951,168 of NZ_CP166813.1, read as the reverse complement.
ACCAGACGTTCCTGTTCAAGCATCTTCTTAAAGAAGTAGCCCTCAAACATGGCCTGACCGCAGTCTGCATGGCCAAGCCGTTGGCGCACACGCCGGGTAGTTCGATGCATATTCACCAGAGCATCGTCGAGATAGGCACGGGAACTAACGTGTTTAGTGACGAGGCTGGTGAACCTACCCCGATCTTTCGTCATTTCATTGCCGGTCAGCAGGCCGGCATGGCCGATTTCACCGCGCTGTTCGCGCCAAATGTGAACTCCTACCAGCGCTTGTGCCATCCCTTCGCATCGCCGAACAATGCTTGCTGGTCCCACGACAACCGAGCCGCCGGGTTGCGCATCCCGGCCAGTTCGCCGGTCGCTCGTCGGGTTGAAAACCGCTTGCCAGGGGCTGACGCCAATCCCTATCTGGCGATTGCGGCCAGCCTGGCAGCCGGGTTATATGGCATTGAAAACACGTTGGAGCCCAGTGAGCCAATACAGGGTGAATTCGAGGTACCGGACAATCTTTCATTGCCGTGTACCTTGCATGCTGCACTTGAGCGTCTGAAACGTAGCCAATTGGCGAAGGAACTGTTTGGCAAGGAGTTCATCGAAGGCTACATCGCTTCGAAGTCCATGGAGTTGACCAGCTTCTATGATGAAATTACTCCCTGGGAGCGACGTGTACTGGCAGCCCAGGCCTGACGAATCATCGTCATCGGGCTATCTTTTCGGATAGCCCGACACTTACTGCAAGGAGCCGCTCGGAACGCCGATGCGCCAAATCTGGAAATCCTTTCGAGCGTTGTATTTCGCTTCGCTGATGATGTTGATCGGCTCGGGCTTGTTGAGTACCTACCTGGCCTTGCGCCTGGCAGCCGACAACGTCGACAGTTTGTGGGTCGGTGCCTTGATGGCGGCCAACTACTTCGGCCTGGTGCTGGGTGGGAAGATCGGTCACCGATTGATTGCCCGTGTCGGGCATATTCGGGCTTACGCAGCGTGTGCCGGTATCGTCGGCGCGGCCGTGTTGGGACACGGATTGATCGACTGGCTGCCCGCGTGGCTGTTCCTGCGGGTCATCGTCGGTCTGGGCATGATGTGCCAGTACATGGTCATCGAAAGCTGGCTTAACGAACAGGCCGAAGCCAAGCAACGCGGCCTGGTGTTCAGCGGCTACATGATCGCCTCGTACCTTGGCCTGGTATTGGGTCAGTTGATTCTGGTCATGCACCCGGCGCTCGGCCTCGAGCTGCTGATGCTGGTCGCCTTGTGTTTTGCGCTGTGCCTGGTGCCGGTGGCCTTGACCCGACGGATTCACCCTGCACCTTTGCACCCTGCGCCGATGGAGCCACGGTTCTTTATCAAGCGCGTACCGCAGTCGTTAAGTACGGTGCTGGGGGCGGGTCTGATTGTGGGTTCGTTCTATGGTTTGGCGCCGTTGTATGCCTCCCAGCAAGGACTGTCTACCGAGCAAGTGGGCTTGTTCATGGGTAGCTGCATTTTTGCTGGCCTGCTGGTGCAGTGGCCGTTGGGGTGGTTGTCCGACCGTTATGATCGGGCACTGTTGATCCGTTGCTTCGCGTTCAGCCTGGCGGTGGCTGCATTGCCGCTGGCGATCATGAAGCAGGTGCCACTGGAAGTGCTGTTTATCGCCGGTTTCTTCTGCTCCCTGGTGCAATTTTGCCTGTATCCCTTGGCAGTGGCTTTTTCCAATGACCACGTCGAAGGCGATCGCCGGGTGTCTCTGACGGCGATGCTACTGGTGACCTACGGCGTGGGTGCCAGTATCGGGCCGTTGGTTGCCGGGGTCCTGATGAAGCTGTTTGGCAGTCAGATGCTCTACGCGTTCTTCAGCTTCTTCGCGTTGGTACTGGTCTGGCGGATTCGTCCGAAAGCCGTCACCAACCTGCATCAGGTGGACGATGCCCCGCTGCATCACGTGGCCATGCCGGACAGCATGTCGAGTTCGCCATTGGTAGCGGCCCTTGACCCTCGAGTTGATGAGCAGGTGGTGCAAGATCAGATGCAGAACCCGATCCCGCCAGAGCCGGAACCGGAACCAGAACCGGAACCCGAGTCGCCAGAAAAACCTGAGACCGACCCATCGCCGTCAGACCCTGACGAAGGCCGCGAGCAGAGCTTCACCGAAGCCAGGCCCTGAGATCCACGCACAAAAAAACGGGCAGTCCCCAAAAGGACTGCCCGTTTTCTATTGAAGCGTTAACTCAGAGATCGTCTTTGTCGAAACGCCGTGCTTCGCGCTGAAGCTGATAGACGAATCTCTCAACCTGACGCTGCACCAGCCCGCTCATGTTATGAAAGCGAACACCGGCGAAGGTGGTGGAAATCTTTTCTTCGAAATGCAGGTAACGCAGTTCGACGGGTGCCGTCATTTTGCCGAAGGGCAGGGCGGCAGCAAAGCGGTCGTAGACTTGCCCCAGTTGCAGGCTCGAGCTGATATCGCCGTCGAAGCGCAATTTGCAGCCAGTGGCAGAGATGTCCAGCAGCTTTCCGCTGATCGGTGCCTTGAGCTTTTCACCGTCCAGATCGACGTTAACCAGCTGTGCCAGTTTAAGAGCAGCGCGGAATGCGTTACGGCGCTGGTGATAAACCACTTCGTCGGGCATCGGACCGTGATAGCAGCGAGTGCCACCCGTTTCGTCGATGGTCAGCGCGCCATTACTTTCCCAGGCGATGCGAACACCGTCGTGGAAGCCTTCGACCTTGAACGGTTCGCCGGCGAGCAGGAAGCGTTCACCGTCCCGTGGAATCATTTCGTCAAGCGAGATCGTGCCGCTGTCACGGTCAATACCCACCAGATAGCTTTGAAAGCGCTGGCTGCGCTCATGGAACGTAATGATCAGAGGGTCGTGGCTGTCTTGCAGCTGACGTAGGGTGCCGGAGATCTCAAGGGGCGTTGCGAGCACCTTGGGTGGCTGCGGAGCATCTTCCGCGCTTGAGGCATTGAACACGGTTCATCAATCTCCAGACAAAATTTGACTGCGGCTAGCCAGCATTTTGCCAGCATGTTTCTCGTCTTGATAGTGCGGGCTCATCGGCGGGTTCAAGCCTGACTGAGAGGCCCCCGCTTCGCGAGTACAGAGGTCGATCCGCGGGCGTCATAAAGCGCTGGTGTGTCGCCGCCGTGGAGGATTTTCAGCTGGGTAGCCGTGGCAGCCTGTTGCATCATGATGGACTGGCCATTGCTGACGTTGGTGCCCTGGCACTGGGCCAGTAAGTCGGTGAGAACATCACTCTGAGCCAGCAACTGTTCGCCAATGCTCGATTGGGCGGCCAATTGCTCCAGACCCTGGCGATTGATCGGCAGGTTGAGGCTGGCAAGGATCGCACTGCGCTTGCGGCCATGCTGTTCAAGCAAAATGATCAATGCCTGCTTCTGCGCCAGAATGTCTTCGAGCAGTCGCATGTCGCGACCATGCAACGCGATGGCCTCGGTTTGCAATAACTCGAGCAATTGTTGCGCTGGAGCAAAGTCGTCGGTGATCAGTTGCAGTAAATTAGTATCGTGCATGGCTGGCCTTGGGTTTTAAGCGTCCAAAAGCCTCGCGCAGACCGGAGCCTAACGCTGGGCTTCGAAGTTGAGCAGTTTGCTGGCTACACGGTTGCTGTCGACTTTATAGCTGCCATCGGCAATCGCTGCTTTCAACTCTGCCACGCGGGCATTATCGACAGCGGGCTGATCGCGCAGCTTGTCAGTGACCTTTTGCAACTGCTGAGCCTCATTGCTGAGGTGTACCGATTCCCCGCTTTTGACGGTAGTGGCCTCTGCGGCCGGGGTATTCAGCGGCGCGGACTTGGCGGCTTCGGCCGTGTCCTTGCTGGCGCTGGTACGTGTACTGCCCGTAAGTGACGAGGAGCTGTTTAGACGGCTGAAATCGATGACCATGATCAAAAAACCTCTGGGTATTTGGACGCTTGCCATGTTTTCGGCCAAACCCTGGAAAACTTTAGACTCATTTATCAATGAGCTTGCGCGCGTCAGCACTTGCCCTGGATGAGTCACAGTTTAGGGAACAGTCGAGCGGCGCGCCATCTCTACGCCAATACCCGTCGTACTACATGGCGACTTCCACCTGGCCAGGCGCGATAACTTGCGCCTTGATGACCCGCTGGGAGTTCAGGTTTTTTACGCGTATCTGCTCTCGCAAGCCACCATTGGACAACGCTTCACCTGGCATGCGCACGCTGAGCGTGCCGCTGCGGGCGGTAATCACCACCTGGTCGCCCTTGGTGATGACTTCCGCCTGCTCGATGTTCACCAGAGTGATCAACTGATCGGCGACCATTGGTCGGGTCAGTTTTTGCCCGATCGCCTGATCCAGCGAAGTCAGGTAGCCCTGGCTGATAAGGCTGATATCACGCTCGCGCAGGATCACATCGTCGGGTTCGACAACACCGAGGCGTCGCAGCGGTCGGGTGGTGGTGACGACGTCGCGGAACAGCCGGACTTGAGCGGGTACGAACACGGTCCAGGGGGCGGCGCCCTCGCAGCGAACCTTGACCGTAACGCGCCCCAATGGCTTGGCCGGACTCTCCAGGCTCGCTGTCAATTCCTTGTCGCACATTGGCATGCGCAGACGTGGGTCGAGCTGGCTGACCTGGATCTCATAACGACCTTCAGTTTGACTGGTCGCCAAATAGTCTTCTACGGTGAATTCAAGAAAGCCCTGGGTGACGCCGATAAGCATGTCAGGCAAGGTAACCGCATCAGCAAGGGCAGGGCTGCCAGCGTTGAACAGGCAAACGGCCGACATCGCGCAAAGCAATTTGCGAAAGTTTGAGGTCAGGCGTCGGAAAAATGTCGGTTCTGTGTTCATACGAGTTAAAAAGCAAGCGCCGTGCCGTTTAGCAATGAATGTGCGTCGCAACACACTGAAGCGTTGGTAGTAGGAGTCTGGGCATGGCTGGTGTAATGGATTCAGTAAACCAGCGCACGCAACTGGTAGGGCAGAATCGCCTGGAGCTGTTGTTGTTCCGTCTTGACGGCCCGCAGCTCTATGGGATTAACGTATTCAAGGTTCGCGAGGTGCTGCAATGCCCTAAGCTGACCCTGATGCCCAAGTCCAATCCTGTCGTGTGCGGTGTGGCGAGTATTCGGGGGGCGACCATTCCGATTCTGGATCTGGCAATGGCGACCGGTTCAGGTCGTTTGCTGGATCAGAGCAATCCGTTCGTGATCATCACGGAGTACAACACCAAGACCCAGGGTTTCCTGGTGCGCTCGGTGGAACGCATCGTCAACATGAACTGGGAGGAGATCCATCCGCCGCCCAAGGGCACTGGACGTGATCACTACCTCACGGCAGTGACCCGCGTTGACAATCAGTTAGTTGAAATCATCGACGTCGAGAAAGTGCTGGCGGAAGTGGCGCCGACACCGGAAGCGATTTCCGTGGGCGTCGTGGATGTCGAAACCCAGCACAAGGCGCTGTCTTTGCGTGTGTTGACGGTCGATGACTCGTCGGTGGCACGCAAGCAGGTCTCGCGTTGTCTACAAACGGTCGGCGTCGAAGTGGTGGCGCTGAACGACGGCCGGCAAGCGCTGGACTACCTGCGCAAGTTGGTCGATGAAGGTAAAAAGCCGGAAGAAGAGTTCCTGATGATGATTTCCGACATCGAGATGCCGGAAATGGACGGGTACACCCTCACCGCCGAGATCCGCAGTGACCCTCGCATGCAAAAGCTTCATATCATCCTGCATACTTCGTTGTCGGGGGTGTTCAATCAGGCGATGGTCAAGAAAGTCGGTGCCGATGACTTCCTTGCCAAATTCCGCCCTGATGACCTGGCATCCCGGGTAGTCGACCGGATCAAAGCAGCAGATATCAGCTAGGGGCCTTTTGTCCCTGGCGGTCAACACGAGTTAAGAGGCGGCATCATTGTCTACGGGTAATTTGGATTTCGAACAGTTCCGGGTATTCCTGGAAAAAGCCTGTGGCATTTTGCTCGGTGAAAACAAGCAGTACCTGGTATCGAGCCGTCTCAACAAACTGATGGAGCAGCAAGGCATCAAGTCCCTGGGTGAGCTGGTCCAGCGCATCCAGACCCAGCCGCGCAGTGGTTTGCGCGAGATGGTGGTGGATGCCATGACGACCAACGAAACCCTGTGGTTTCGTGACACCTATCCGTTTGAAGTCTTGAAGAACAAGGTACTGCCTGAAGCGATCAAGGCGGCGCCCGGCCAGCGTCTGCGGATCTGGTCGGCCGCGTGCTCGTCGGGTCAGGAACCCTATTCGCTGTCGATGTCGATCGACGAATTCGAGCGGGTCAATCTGGGGCAACTGAAGATGGGTGTGCAGATCGTTGCCACTGATCTTTCCGGCACCATGCTGACCAACTGCAAGACTGGCGAGTACGACAGCCTGGCAATCGGTCGTGGTCTTTCGCCCGAGCGCCTGCAGCGTTATTTCGATCCCAAGGGACCGGGACGCTGGGCCATCAAGGCGCCGATCAAGAGTCGGGTGGAGTTTCGCTCGTTCAATCTGCTGGACAGTTACGCGGCGCTTGGCAAGTTCGACATCGTGTTCTGCCGTAACGTGTTGATCTACTTCTCCGCCGAGGTGAAGAAAGACATCTTGTTGCGTATCCATAGCACGTTGAAACCGGGAGGCTATCTGTTCCTCGGCGCTTCCGAAGCGCTGAATGGTTTGCCGGATCATTACCAGATGGTCCAGTGCAGCCCGGGGATCATTTACCAGGCGAAATGATTCGGGGTTAATTAAAAAAAACGGAAGTCCTCAGGGACTTCCGTTTTTTTATGCCTGATGATTTTTCAAATCCACCTCCCACCGGGTCCGCTGTTGTCATTGCGAATGCATCTAAGCGGCAGAAAAGCGGCAGGCGGCGGAAGTCGATTGCCGCTTTTCTGTCATTGCCACCCTTGCCACTGCCCGAAAACCCACTGTTTGCGGGGTTTTTCCAATTGGCACGCGGCTTGCTAAGTTCACCGTACGAAAAATCAGGTCACCCGAAGGTTTCCCGACATGAGCATCAGCTTCGATAAAGCGCTCGGTATTCACCAACAGGCTCTCAACTTCCGCGCACAGCGTGCCGAAGTCCTGGCGAACAACATCGCCAACGCAGACACCCCGAACTACAAGGCTCGGGATCTGGACTTCTCGAAGGTGCTCGCCGAACAGAGCGAGAAAACCAAGAGCGGCGGTTTCGCGCTGAACATGACCAACAGCCGTCATATCGAGGCCCAAGGCTTGGACAGCGGTGACGAGTCACTGCTGTATCGCACGCCGATGCAACCGTCGATTGATCAGAACACCGTGGACGCCCAGCTGGAACAGTCGAACTACGCGGAAAACTCCGTCAACTTCCAGGCCAGCTTCACCTTGCTCAACAGTAAATTCAAAGGGCTGATTTCAGCCCTGCGCGGAGAATAATTCATGTCCCTGTCCAGTGTTTTCAACATTGCCGGTAGCGGCATGAGTGCCCAGACCACTCGCCTGAACACCGTCGCCAGTAACATCGCCAACGCCGAGACCGTCTCGTCGAGCATCGATCAAACCTACCGCGCGCGTCATCCGGTGTTTGCCACCATGTTCCAGGGTGGTCAGAGCGGCGGCAGCGATTCGCTGTTCCAGAATCAGGACGCGGCGGGTCAGGGTGTGCAAGTGCTGGGTGTGGTCGAAGACCAGAGCAACCTGGAGGCTCGCTACGAGCCGAACCATCCGGCTGCTGATGCCAAGGGCTATGTCTACTATCCGAACGTCAACGTCGTGGAGGAAATGGCCGACATGATTTCCGCGAGCCGGTCCTTTCAGACCAACGCCGAAATGATGAACACGGCCAAAACCATGATGCAGAAGGTCCTGACTCTCGGTCAGTGATAAGGGGCGACTCAGATGAGTGTTACCGATACGACAAGCGGCTTGAGCCTCAACGACATCCTGGCCAACTCCTCGATCAAGAACACCTCCACCACCAGTGATGGCCTGGCGTCGGCAACCAATAGCGCTGCCGGCAAAAAAGCCCTGGGCAAAGACGCGTTCCTGCAGTTGCTGGTGACCCAGCTGAAAAACCAGAACCCGCTCGAACCGCAGGACAACGGCGAGTTCGTCGCCCAGTTGGCGCAGTTCAGCAGCCTGGAAGGCATCACCACACTCAACGATACGGTGAGTGGCATTGCCGGCAACTACAACTCGTCGCAGGCCTTGCAGGCCTCGTCGCTGGTGGGGCGTTCCGTAATCGCGCCTAGCGATAAAGCGGTTGTCGATACCTCCAAGAGCATGACCGGCACCGTGGCCATTCCAGGCTCGGTCCCTGCGGTCGCGCTGAAGATTTCCGACAAGGACGGCAAGGTCGTCCGCACCATCGACATGGGCAGCCAGACTGCCGGCAATGCCAGCTTTATCTGGGACGGAAAAGACAGCGCGGGTAATACGGTCGAGTCGGGTACTTACACCTTCGCGGCGACGGCCACCATCGACAGCCAGGCTGTATCGCTGGTCACTAACCTGCCAGCGACGGTCAACAGCGTGACCATCAGCCAGACGGGCGGTGAGTTGATGCTCAACCTCGCCGGGCTGGGCAGCATCGCCCTGTCCAAAGTACAAACCATTGGTATGTAAAGCCGACTAACCCGGCATAAAGGAGTGAAACATGTCTTTCAATATCGGCCTTAGCGGTCTCTTTGCAGCCAACAAACAACTGGACGTGACTGGCAACAACATCGCCAACGTCGCAACCACCGGTTTCAAATCGTCCCGTGCAGAATTCGAAGACGTCTACTCGGCGTCCAAACTGGGTACCGGAAGCAAGGTCGTCGGCAGCGGTGTGCGCCTGGCCAACGTTTCCCAGCAGTTCACCCAGGGCGATATCAGCAACACCGGTAACGTACTGGACATGGGCATCAACGGTTCCGGTTTCTTCGTGCTGAATAACAGCGGTTCGCTGTCCTACACCCGCGCCGGTACGTTCAAGGTCGACAAAGACGGGTATGTCACCAACACCGACGGCACTTCGCGCCTGCAAGGCTACGGTGTGGATGCCAACGGCAAAATCCAGAACGGTATGTTGACCGACCTGCGCATCGACACGTCAAACCTGGCTCCGAAGTCGAGCAGTGCGGTGTCGTCGACGATTAACCTGAACTCCACGGACAAGGTCATCGACCAGACCGTGGCCACCAACAAATTCGATCCAACCAAGTCCGAGACCTATAGCAAGCAATTCAACACGCCGATTTACGACAGCCAGGGCAACCAGCACGAGATGAATCAGTACATGGTGAAAACCAGTGCTAACACGTGGGATACCTACACGCTGATCGATGGACGCAATATGGACGGCAGCCTGCCGACCAACCTGGTTCCTTCGACCATGACATTTGACTCGGCTGGCAAATTAACTCAAATCAGCACGCCAGTGACTCCGCCGACGACTCCGCCGACTTCGACCATCAGCAATGAGCTGAAGGTGACCAACTGGGTTCCAGGTACCGTGACCGACGGCGTGTGGAAGGCCAACGGCGCCAGCTCCAACCCGGATGGTGTGACCATCGCCATGGGCAACACCACGCAATACAACGCCGACACCGCACGTTCGATTCCGGTACAGAACGGCTACGCCACTGGCCAGATCACTAACCTGACCATTGATGGCAGCGGTGTACTGCTGGCGAATTTCAGTAACTACCAAACCAAGCCGATCGGCCAGATATCGTTGGCCAGCTTTACCAACGAGCAGGGCTTGCAAGCGGTGGGTGGCACTGCCTGGAAAGAAACCTATTCATCGGGTATTCCGGGCTACGACTCGCCGGAAACCGGCAGCCTGGGCACAATCCGCTCCAACTCCCTGGAAGAGTCCAACGTCAACGTGACCAATGAACTGGTCGACCTGATCAAGGCGCAGAGTAACTATCAGGCGAACGCGAAGACCATCTCCACCCAGAGCACCCTCATGCAAACCATCATTCAGATGACCTGATGCTGATTGGGTTGTAGCGCTAAACAAAAAACCCCTCGGAAGAGGGGTTTTTTATGCCTGTACGTATATCAAGATCAAAAGATCGCAGCCTCGTTTCACTCGACAGCTCCTACAACGGCAGGATTCCAAGTAGGAGCTGTGTAGGAGCTGTCGAGTGAAACGAGGCTGCGATCTTTTAATGTTCAGCGGACTAAAAAGAAAACCCCCGACACGCCTGAGGCCTGTCGGGGGTTTCGTTTTACCGGCTCAGCTTATTGGCAAGCTTCGCAATCCGGCTCGTCGATGGCGCACGCCTTCGGCACTGGAGCTGGACCGGCGGGAGCTGCCAGAACCGAATCTTCACCGTGGTTGCCGCCGCTGGAAACAGCGTTCAGCTTGCCCGTGTTGATGGTCGACTTCTCGGTGCTGGTCGCGGCCAGGGCACGGAGGTAGTAAGTGGTTTTCAGGCCACGGTACCAAGCCATGCGGTAGGTGACGTCCAGCTTCTTGCCCGAAGCGCCAGCGATATACAGGTTCAGCGACTGAGCCTGGTCGATCCACTTCTGACGACGGCTTGCCGCGTCAACGATCCACTTGGTGTCCACTTCGAACGCCGTTGCATAGAGCTCTTTGAGTTCTTGCGGGATACGCTCGATCTGCTGCACCGAACCATCGTAGTACTTCAGGTCGTTGATCATGACCGAGTCCCACAGACCGCGAGCCTTCAGGTCGCGAACCAGGTACGGGTTGATCACGGTGAATTCGCCCGACAGGTTCGATTTCACATAGAGGTTCTGGTAGGTCGGTTCGATCGACTGCGAGACGCCAGTGATGTTGGCAATGGTCGCGGTCGGCGCGATGGCCATGATGTTGGAGTTACGAATGCCTTTCTGTACACGGGCGCGAACCGGTGCCCAGTCCAGGGATTCGTTCAGGTCAACGTCGATGTACTTCTGGCCACGTTGCTCGATCAGGATCTGTTGCGAATCCAGCGGCAGAATGCCCTTGGACCACAGCGAACCCTGGAACGTCTCGTAGGCACCGCGCTCGTCAGCCAGGTCGCAGGAAGCCTGGATCGCGTAGTAGCTGACCGCTTCCATCGACTTGTCGGCGAACTCGACGGCAGCGTCGGAACCGTAAGGAATGTGCTGCAGGTACAGCGCGTCCTGGAAGCCCATGATGCCCAGACCGACTGGACGGTGCTTGAAGTTGGAGTTCTTCGCTTGTGGCACCGAGTAGTAGTTGATGTCGATAACGTTATCGAGCATGCGAACAGCGGTGTTCACGGTGCGTTCCAGCTTGGCGGTGTCCAGCTTGCCGTTGACGATGTGGTTCGGCAGGTTGATCGAGCCCAGGTTGCAAACGGCGATCTCGTCCTTGTTGGTGTTCAAGGTGATCTCGGTGCACAGGTTCGAGCTGTGAACCACGCCCACGTGCTGCTGCGGGCTGCGCAGGTTGCACGGGTCTTTGAAGGTCAGCCAAGGGTGGCCGGTTTCAAACAGCATGGACAGCATTTTGCGCCACAGGTCTTTGGCCTGAATGGTCTTGAACAGCTTGATCTTGCCCGGGTACTCGGACAGGGCTTCGTAGTACTCGTAACGCTCTTCGAAGGCCTTGCCGGTCAGGTCATGCAGGTCCGGTACTTCGGACGGCGAGAACAGGGTCCACTTGCCGTCATCGAAGACGCGCTTCATGAACAGGTCAGGAATCCAGTTGGCAGTGTTCATGTCGTGGGTACGACGACGATCATCACCGGTGTTCTTGCGCAGCTCGATGAACTCTTCGATGTCCATGTGCCAGGTTTCCAGGTAGGCACAGACAGCGCCTTTGCGCTTGCCACCCTGGTTAACGGCAACGGCAGTGTCGTTCACGACTTTCAGGAACGGAACAACGCCCTGTGATTTGCCGTTGGTGCCCTTGATGTAAGAGCCCAGTGCACGAACCGGTGTCCAGTCGTTGCCCAGACCGCCTGCGAATTTCGACAACATGGCGTTGTCGTGGATCGCGTGGTAGATGCCCGACAGGTCATCCGGCACGGTGGTCAGGTAGCAGCTCGACAGCTGTGGACGCAGAGTACCGGCGTTGAACAGGGTCGGAGTCGACGACATGTAGTCGAAGGACGACAACAGGTTGTAGAACTCGATCGCACGGTCTTCTTTGTTCTTCTCTTCGATGGCCAGGCCCATGGCCACGCGCATGAAGAAAATCTGCGGCAGTTCGAAGCGGATACCGTCCTTGTGGATGAAGTAACGGTCGTACAGGGTTTGCAGGCCCAGGTACGTGAACTGCTGATCGCGCTCGTGGTTGATTGCCTTGCCGAGTTTTTCCAGGTCAAAGGTGGCCAGGACCGGGTTCAGCAATTCGAATTCGATACCCTTGGCGATGTAGGCAGGCAGGGCCTTGGCGTACAGGTCGACCATCTCGTGGTGGGTCGCGCTTTCTGCAACGTTCAGGAAGCTCAAGCCTTCGGCACGCAGGGTGTCCATCAACAGGCGTGCGGTCACGAACGAGTAGTTCGGCTCACGCTCGACCAGCGTACGGGCGGTCATCACCAGGGCGGTGTTGACGTCGGTCAGGGCCACGCCGTCGTACAGGTTTTTCAGGGTTTCGCGCTGGATCAGGTCGCCGTCGACTTCTGCCAGGCCTTCGCACGCTTCGGTGACGATGGTGTTCAGACGACCCATGTCCAACGGAGCAAAGGTGCCATCGGCGCGGGTGATGCGGATCGACGGGTGAGCGTTGACCGCTTCCTCGGCCGGCGCATGGGCAGCGCGTTCTTTCGAACGACCGTCACGGTAGATCACGTAGTCGCGGGCAACTTTCTGCTCGCCGGCACGCATCAGGGCCAGTTCAACCTGGTCCTGGATTTCTTCGATGTGGATCGTGCCGCCGGAAGGCATGCGACGCTTGAAGGTCGCGGTGACCTGCTCGGTCAGACGGGCAACGGTGTCGTGAATTCGCGACGAAGCGGCAGCGGTACCGCCCTCAACTGCGAGGAACGCTTTGGTGATAGCGACGGTGATCTTGTCATCAGTATAAGGAACGACAGTGCCGTTACGCTTGATCACGCGCAGTTGGCCAGGCGCGGTGGCGGACAGATCCGAATTCGAATCAGCGGCCTGCGGCAAGGTGCCCTGCGGGTTCTCGCGAGTTGTGTCGGTTTGCATGGGGGGTTGTCTCCACATTCTCTATGTTTGTTTGGGCACCGTCTCGGTGCCCACCGTTCCGTCCTGAAGCACTACAACCGGCGGGGGCCGGGCATACCAACTTCGGGACAGATCAGGAAGGGGCTATTGGGGCGCCGCTTCCATGCCGAAGTCTTTGGTCGCAGGCCTGGAGCCTGAAACCGAATTCCTTTTGGGTGACAGCAATTGACTGCAACACCCGTACCGTTTCGCCGTTTTCGGCCCAAAAACAGTAGCCATCCGCACGAGCGGTTTGGTCTTTCGAAAATACGTTTGGTTCAACCAGAAAGAGGCAATAAAAGCGCTTGAAATTGGTGTCTGGTTTGTGTTTGGTTTTTTGCGCAAAACCCTACATGTAGGGTTTTTTTTGCGCCGGGGTACAAGATAGTGCGTTTTGGAGGGTGTTGCAACGTACTACCTGTGGATAAGCCTGTGCGTAAATTGTGTGTGAAACCTGGAATCAGCGTGTAGCCCGCGACCCTGCTGGAGTAGACCGTTTGTCATGGGTTTTCAGCGGTCGAAAACTGTCCGCTGGTTTTTTAAGGGCGCGAACCCTACCACAAAAAATGCCCATGTCCGAACGCATTTGCCGCCTTGTGTTCTGGACGAGCGACGTTTATACAATCGGCCATGTGTACGCATTTTCTTATCCTCCCCAATCATTACAAAAAGACGGGTGGATCCTTCCTTATTAGTGTTTCGGCAAGCAGAGGTCACCGTGGAGCAAGAAGCCTGGCAGGTTTTGATCGTGGAGGACGACCAGCGTCTGGCCGAACTGACCCGCGATTACCTGGAAGCCAACGGTCTGCGTGTTTCAATCGAAGGTGACGGGGCGCTGGCCGCGGCCCGCATCATCAAGGAGCAGCCAGACCTGGTGATCCTTGACTTGATGCTCCCCGGCGAAGATGGCTTGAGCATCTGCCGCAAGGTTCGCGACCGTTTCGACGGCCCGATTCTGATGCTCACCGCCCGTACCGACGACACCGATCAGATTCTGGGGCTGGACATGGGGGCAGACGACTATGTCTGCAAACCGGTTCGTCCACGGCTCTTGCTGGCGCGTATCCAGGCCTTGCTACGGCGCAGCGAGGCGCCTGAAGTTGCCCCGGAAAAACAACGGCGTCTGCAGTTCGGTCCGCTGGTGGTGGACAACGCATTGCGCGAAGCCTGGCTGCGTGACGCCAGTATCGAATTGACCAGCGCGGAATTTGATCTGCTCTGGCTGCTGGTGGCCAACGCCGGGCGCATACTTTCCCGCGAAGAGATCTTCACCGCACTGCGCGGCATCGGTTACGACGGACAGGATCGGTCAATCGACGTGCGCATCTCGCGCATTCGCCCCAAGATCGGCGATGACCCGGAGCACCCTCGTCTTATCAAGACCATCCGCAGCAAAGGCTATTTGTTCGTTCCGGAAGCCTGCACCCTGTGAACTCGATCTTCCTGCGAATTTATGGCGGCATGTGCGCAGCGCTGATTCTGGTGGCGGTGCTCGGCGTGCTGGCCCTGCACTTGCTCAATCAGGTGCGCAGCGAGCAATACCGCGAGCGCCTGGCCCATGGCACGTTCTCGTTGATGGCCGACAACCTGCAACCCATGAACGAAACCGAACGCCATCGTGCCTTGCTGGTGTGGGAGCGCCTGCTGGGTATTCCGCTGGCGCTGAAGACCTTCACCCAGACCGACCTCGATCTCACCCAGCGCACTCGTGTGCTGCGCGGCCAGGCGCTGGTCGAACAAACCGGGCCGCACGCGGCGGTGGTTTATCGGTTGGTCAGCGACAAGGAACAGCTGGTGCTGACAGGGGAGGTGCAGCAGATCAGCGAGCAACTGGCCCGGGCGACCATTTACCTGCTGGCCGACGAACTGGTGCGCGTCCCGGTGGCCGACCAACCCAAGCGCCTGGCGCAATTGAAAGAAGACAAGGGTTTCGGTTTCGACTTGCGACTGGTCACGGTCGATGAAGCGGACATGGACGAGGACCAGAGCCGTCGGGTTTCCGAAGGCGACACGGTGATGGCGCTGGGCAAGGGCGGCGATTCGATCCGGGTGTTTGCCGGAATGGTGGGTACGCCGTGGGTGCTGGAGATCGGCCCGCTGTACCAGATGAACCCTTACCCGGCGGAGTGGCTGGTGCTGATCGCTGCGTTGGGTTTGAGCCTGATTGGTTTGATCGTCTATTTGTTGGTGCGTCAGCTCGAGCGTCGTTTGCGCGGGTTGGAAGCGGCGGCCACGCGCATCGCCAAAGGCAGCCTGGAAACCCGAGTACCGGCACGGGGCGCGGATTCGGTGGGGCGTCTGGCGTCAGCATTCAACGGGATGGCCGAGCACTTGCAACAGTTGTTGGCGATTCAGCGGGAGCTGGTGCGCGCGGTGTCGCACGAACTGCGCACGCCAGTGGCGCGCCTGCGCTTTGGTCTGGAGATGATCGGTTCCGCCTCCACACCGCAAGCGCTGCAAAAGTACTGTGAAGGCATGGATCACGACATCGAAGATCTCGATAAGCTGGTGGACGAAATGCTCACCTATGCACGCCTGGAGCAGGGCTCACCCGCCCTGAATTTTCAGCGCATAGATCTCGATGCACTGGTCGATCAGGTGATCGAGGAGCTTGCGCCTCTGCGCTCGCAGGTGACGGTGCAACGTGGCTTGTGCCTGTCGGCCGCCGATTGCGACGACGCCTGGGTCGAAGCTGAACCCCGTTACTTGCATCGGGCGCTGCAAAACCTGGTGAGCAACGCGATGCGCCATGCAACGTCCAGGGTCACGGTCAGCTATCAGGTGGGGCAGCAGCGTTGTCGGGTCGACGTTGAGGACGATGGACCGGGCGTGCCGGAAAACGCGTGGGAGAAAATCTTCACCCCGTTCCTGCGACTCGATGACAGCCGCACCCGTGCGTCGGGTGGGCATGGCCTGGGCCTGTCCATCGTGCGTCGGATCATCCATTGGCACGATGGACGAGCGTTGATTGGCAAGAGCAAGAGTCTGGGCGGCGCGTGCTTCAGCCTGAGCTGGCCGAGGAATCAGGAAAAGCGTTGAGCTCAGGTGTGAGTCAAGGCCTCTACGTCCCCCAAAACACTTCAAGCCTTGATGCTGACCAGACTCAACAACTGCCTATCCATGATCCCAAACTGTGCGTCCAGCTCAACCCCATTACGCCATTCACTCGACAGATCCGTCAGCAAACGGATCCGCACATCCCCGGCCTCGCTCCACTCCAGTACTTCGGCGTGTTCAAAATAGAAGCGCTGCTGCACGATCGGATACAGCGCCTTGAACAGGCTTTCCTTCACCGAAAAAGTCAGCGTCACCAGCAGCGCGAGCTGATCTCGTCCACCCGCGGCCATTCTTTGCAACTCCGGGCCGGTGAGAATCTCACCCGCCAGGCGCTCGGCCCGTTCCGGGTTGAGCAGGTTTTCCAGATCCATACCCAGACCGCGCCAATGGGTTTTCTTTGCGACAATCGCCGCGGCGCGTCCGGTGCTATGGGTAATCGAACCGGTGATATGCCCAGGCCATACCGGCGCTCGATCTTCGCCAATGGCCGGACTGAAACCCACGCCCTCCAACTGTTGCAATGCGGCTCTGGCGCAAATCCGCCCGGCCAGAAACTCCGCCTGCCGCTTGGCAACGGAGCGTTGGATGCTGGAGGGCGGCTTGATCGCACTGCGGCGAAAATCATCACTGGTCAGCTGAGAACTGTCGAAGTGAGTGCTGAGCAAAACCGTATCAGGTAGCGCGATTGGCAACGGCCAATGGGCGTCGAGTGGGGTGCAGCAGGCGGGTAGGGCGGGAGCGGGATTCATGCCAGGTAGTTTGCCGGGTTGCCTTTGGACTGGGTAGTGTCGATGGGTCTTTTGTGGGCGGCTTCACCACGCAGCGGGAGCAAGCTCCCTCGCCACAGGGAGCTCCGTCCGGCTTTCGGTGGTCGGTGGTTCAGGAAAAAATTTTCTTGAGAAACGCCTGCATATCCGCCCAGGACTTTTCATCCGCCGACTTGTTGTAGCCAATGTCGGGCCCACCATGGTCGCCATGACTCAGCCGATCCGCATCAGGATTACTGAACCCATGCTTGGCGCCCTCCAGGCTGACAAATTTGTAGTCCGCCCCGGCCTTGTCCATTTCCGCTTTGAATGCCACGACGTTTTCCGGCGTGACCATGCTGTCCATCGAGCCGTGTTCCACAAGGATTTTTGCCTTCACGTTGCCCGGTGTTGCCGGTGTGGTGGTCGCCAGCGCACCGTGGAAACTCACCACTCCCGCCAGCGGCAACCCCTGCCGCGCCGCATTCAGTACCACGGCACCGCCAAAGCAGTACCCAATCGCCGCGATTTTGTCCGGATCGGTTTGCGGTTGTTGCTTGAGCAGGTCCAACCCTGCCTGAAAGCGCGCACTTGCTGCCGCGCTGTCTTTGAGTGCGGCTTGCATGAAGGCCATGGCGTCTTTCGGGTGTTCGGTGTTCTTGCCATCGCCATACATATCAATCGCCAGGGCGCTGTAGCCCAGACCCGCAAGGTCCCGTGCGCGGCGCTTGGCATAGTCGTTGAGCCCCCACCATTCATGCACCACCACAACGCCGGGCCGCGGTCCCTTGAGGGCATCGTCATAGGCGTAGTAGCCGATCAGCTTTGTGCCATCGGCGCTTTGATAGGGGATCTCCTGAGTCTTGATGGCCGCTTGGCCAAGCCCGCTCAAGGCCAGTAACACGAAGGCAAGGAACACGCGCATGGTCGAATCTCCTGCAAGAAAATCATCGAAAAAAGCCTGGGGAATCTGGTTCAGCCTAGGTTCAGAAGGCGTTCAGGGGGAGTTCAGGGCGGGCTCAGTAGTCTTGCCTCACACCCAACAAGCACACAGCACATAAGGAAACTCCCGATGACTGGATTCAAAAAGCTGCTTCTGGCGTTCACTATCCTGGGCGCAAGCACTGCTGCTTACGCCGCCGATGACACCTTCGCCAGCCTTACTCTTGGACAGACCAGCGACAAGATCAAAAAGTCCCACGCCCTGAACGATAACCTCAACCATCCGAACGCCGACGGCGTGATTGGCAAGGACGGCACCTGGGGTGTGCGTCTGGGTCAGCAAAACACCCAAGGCCGTTACTACGCCACCTACGACAACGTGTCGGGCTCGCACAACGGTATTAAACTGCGCCAGGAAAACCTCCTCGGTAGTTATGACCTTTTCTACCCGGTAGGCGGCAGCACTAAACTGTTTGGCGGGGCCACAGCCGGTATCACCAAACTCACCCAGGAATCTTCAGGCTTCAGCCGCGACAGCAACATTGGCTACGCCGTTGGCGGACAGTTGGGGGTCTTGCAACAGGTTTCGAAAAACACCTCGGTTGAACTGGGTTATCGTTACCTGCGAACCAACGCCAGCACCGAGATGAGCGAGCGTGGCGGCAGCAAACAGGGATCGCTGGATTTGACCAGCAGTGCCCAGACGTATCTGTCGGCGAACTACGCTTTCTAAAAAGCACGTCGCGAAAAGTCTGCGCCGGATCAACTCAAAAGGGTGATCCGGCGTCGCCATGTTAGCCGTCGAGGCGCGCCGTTGCGCCTCTGGAGAAGTTGATTTGCCTGGGAGAGCATTATGAAACTGCTGGTCGTCGAAGATGAAGCGCTGTTGCGCCATCACCTGCAAACCCGCCTGACGGATATCGGCCACGTGGTCGAGTCCGTCGCCAATGCCGAAGAGGCGCTGTATCAGGCCGAGCAGTTCAATCATGACCTGGCGGTGATCGACCTCGGCCTGCCGGGTATGGGCGGGCTAGATCTGATCCGCCAGCTCCGCTCGCGCGGAAAAACCTTTCCGATCCTGATTCTCACCGCACGCAGCAACTGGCAGGACAAGGTCGAAGGCCTGGCCGCCGGTGCCGACGATTTTGTGGTCAAGCCGTTCCAGTTCGAAGAGCTGGACGCTCGACTCAATGCCTTGTTACGTCGCTCCAGCGGATTTACCCAGTCCACCATTGTCGCCGGTCCGCTGCTGCTGGACCTGAATCGCAAACAGGCGTCACTCGATGAACAGCCGCTGGCGCTGACCGCCTATGAGTATCGGATTCTAGAGTACCTGATGCGCCATCATCAGCAGGTGGTCCCCAAGGATCGATTGATGGAGCAACTCTACCCGGACGACGATGAGCGCGATCCGAATGTCATTGAAGTGCTGGTCGGTCGTTTGCGCCGCAAGCTTGAAGGGCCGGGCGGCTTCAAGCCCATCGACACCGTGCGTGGTCTCGGTTACCTGTTCAACGAGCGTTGCACTTGATTCGTTCGCTACGTGTTCGCTTGATGCTCGCCGCCACCACCCTGGCGGTGTTGTTCATGCTGGCGTTGCTGCCGGCGATGCAGGGGGCGTTCAGCCTCGCGTTGCAGGACTCCATCGAACAACGCCTGGCGTCGGACGTGACCACGCTGATCTCTGCCGCTCGGGTGGAAAACAATCGCTTGCAGATGCCGGCACAGTTGCCAGATGAGCGCTTCAACCTGACCGAGGGCCGTTTACTCGGTTACATCTATGATCGCGACGGGCACTTGGTCTGGCGCTCCAAAGGTACTCAGGAAGAGCACATCAATTACACCCCGCGTTATGACGGGCGCGGTAACGAGTTCGCGAGAATTCGCGAGACCAATGGGCAAGAGTTCTTTGTCTATGACGTCGAGGTCAAACTGCTCGGCGGCAAGAGTGCAGCGTTCAGCATCGTCGCGCTGCAACCGGTACGTGAATATGAAATCACCCTCGAAGGCTTACGGGAAAACCTCTATCTGGGCTTCGGCGCGGCCTTGCTGGTACTGCTGGCCTTGCTGTGGATCGGCTTGACCTGGGGGTTGCGGGCATTACGCCGGCTGAGCCAGGAGCTGGATGAAATCGAAGGCGGGACTCGAGAAAGCCTCAGCGAAGAACACCCGCGCGAACTGCTGCGCCTGACCGGTTCCCTTAACCGCTTGCTGCACAGCGAGCGTGAGCAACGCAGCCGCTATCGTGATTCCCTCGACGACCTGGCGCACAGCTTGAAAACTCCGTTGGCCGTCCTGCAAGGGGTCAGCGAGGACATGGCGCAACGTCCGGAAGATCGCGATCAGGCCTGGGTGCTGCAAACCCAGATCGAGCGCATGAGCCAGCAGATCAGCTATCAACTGCAACGCGCCAGCCTGCGCAAGAGCGGTCTGGTGCGCCATCAGGTACGCCTGCGTCCTGTGCTGCAGAGCCTTTGCGACACGCTGGACAAGGTGTATCGCGACAAGCGCGTACGAGTGGCCTTCGATCTTCCGGAACATTGTTATGTGCCGATCGAACAGGGCGCGCTGCTGGAAATGATGGGCAATTTGCTGGAAAACGCCTATCGCCTGTGCCTCGGTGAAGTGCGCATCAGCGTGCGTGATTCACTGGGCGGCATCGAGTTGTGCGTCGAGGATGACGGCCCCGGTGTACCACCGAACCAGCGTGCGCGGATTCTTCAGCGTGGTGAACGTCTGGATCGTCAGCATCCGGGGCAGGGGATCGGGTTGGCGGTGGTCAAGGACATCATCGAAAGCTACGCCGCCACGCTGACATTGGAGGACTCGCCAATGGGCGGGGCGGCGTTCCGGATTCATTTTCCGGCGGTTTGACCGGGAGATGGAGGGTGTTCTCTCGGGCCGCATCGCGAGCAGGCTCGCTCCCACTGGTTAAGTACGCGGTCAATGTGGGAGCGAGCTTGCTCGCGATGAGGCCGGCCATCCACCGCAAATTCATGTAAGAACGCTCAATTCTCCTGCGCCCGATAAGCCCCGGGCGTCAACCCCGTCCATTTCTTGAACGCCCGATGAAACGCCGAAGGCTCGGAAAACCCCAGCTGTTCGGCGATCTGTTGCAACGACAGGTCCGCTCGGCTCAGGTGATAAATCGCAATGTCCCGGCGCAACTGATCCTTCAATTCCTGAAAACTCGAACCCTCTTCCCGCAGATGCCTGCGCAACGTCTGCGCACTGATGTGCAGGTGCGTGGCCACGGCTTCCAGATCCGGCCAGCTAGCGCTATCGCGACTGAGCAAGCGCCGCAATTGACTGCTCAAACTGTCGCCATCATCCGGGCGGGACAGCAAGTCCGCTGGCGAGCGTTCAAGAAAGTGCTTGAGGGTTCGTTCGTCCTGCAGCAGCGGCATATCCAGATAGCGACTGTGAAACACCAGGCTGCTCTGGGCCGCTGAAAACACGAGGGAGCACGGGAACAGCAAGTCGTATTCGGCGCCGTGTTCGGGCCTGGGGTAGCTGAACGTCGCCTGTTCCAGCCGGATGCGCTGGCCAATCAGCCAACTGCCGAGGCGATGCCAAACCATCAACTGACTCTCTGTGAGGAAATGGTCCGGATCGCGAAACTGCGAGTCGTCCAGGCTCAGGCGGATCATTTCGTCTTCACGGCTCAGGGTCAGCCGCGGACCCTCCGGGAATAGGCTATAAAACAATAAGCCGCGATTGAGCGCCTTATCCAGGTTCCGGCAGTGGATCAAGGCATGGCACATCATGGCGAAACTGCCGGGTTTGCTGGTCGTAGGCCCAAAACCCAGGTACTCGTCATCCATCACCAGCCACAGACCCTGAATCAACTGGGTGAACTGTTCCGGGGCTATTCGCGCTCGAGGCTCGTCGAGCAGCTCATGGCTGATGTTCAGTTGCTGTAGCAGGCTTGAATAATCGTACCCGCAGCGACGCGCACCACCGAGGGCGGCACGGGCGAAATGACTGGCGATGGTGCGTTCACGCATAGAAGGCTAGTCCGTCCAATTAACGGCGGATAGTAGACGTGGTATCGGGTGATGGACAAGGCGGATATCCGCCAAATTGCAGGAAGCGATCGAGCAGATGGGCGGAAATCCGCCACTGTAGTCATGACCTCCGGATGTAACAAAAAACCTGTAACCCTTAATGTCAAAAGGGCTCGCAGGTGATTAGGCGAAGGTGGCACGGGCCTTGCGATACAACGAGCAGATGCCTGCCGTCGCGCAGCTCGAAAAAACAAATCCCTCCAGTGCAGGAGGGTTCGCAATTCAGGTGTCATGGACAACAGATGGATGTTGTCACCGGGCACTCTTGAGGAACTTTGCAATGACGACTCGTCAGCCACTGTATAAATCCCTGTATTTCCAGGTGATCGTTGCCATCGCCATCGGCATTCTGCTCGGTCACTTCTACCCACAGACCGGTGTCGCCCTCAAGCCGCTGGGTGACGGGTTCATCAAACTCATCAAAATGATCATCGCCCCGATCATCTTCTGCACAGTCGTCAGCGGTATCGGGGGCATGCAGAGCATGAAGTCGGTTGGCAAGACCGGCGGTTACGCGCTGCTGTATTTTGAAATCGTTTCGACCATCGCTCTG
Source organism: Pseudomonas sp. LBUM1643 (assembly GCF_059716215.1). NCBI lineage: Bacteria > Pseudomonadati > Pseudomonadota > Gammaproteobacteria > Pseudomonadales > Pseudomonadaceae > Pseudomonas > Pseudomonas sp. LBUM1643. Next base: position 4,928,698 of record NZ_CP166813.1, on the reverse strand, counting down.
TTGGTCGGTCTGGTCGTGGTGAACATTGTGCAACCGGGCGCCGGCATGCACATCGACGTCACCACGCTGGATGCTTCCAAAGTGGCTCAGTACGTAGCGGCCGGTGCTGATCAAAGCGTCGTTGGCTTCCTGCTCAACGTGATTCCGAACACCATCGTCGGCGCGTTCGCAACAGGCGACATCCTGCAAGTATTGATGTTCTCCGTGATCTTCGGTTTCGCCCTGCATCGCCTGGGTGCCTACGGCAAGCCGATCCTGGACTTCATCGATCGCTTCGCCCACGTCATGTTCAACATCATCAACATGATCATGAAGCTCGCCCCTATCGGTGCCTTCGGTGCCATGGCGTTCACCATCGGTGCCTACGGCGTCGGTTCGCTGGTGCAGTTGGGTCAGTTGATGGCCTGCTTCTACATCACCTGCCTGCTGTTCATCCTGATCGTGCTGGGCGGGATCGCTCGCGCTCACGGTTTCAGCGTGCTGAAAGTGATTCGTTACATCCGTGAAGAGCTGCTGATCGTGCTGGGTACTTCTTCTTCGGAATCGGTACTGCCACGCATGCTGATCAAGATGGAGCGTCTGGGTGCGCAGAAATCCGTAGTAGGTCTGGTGATCCCGACGGGCTACTCGTTCAACCTCGACGGCACTGCGATCTACCTGACCATGGCGGCGGTGTTCATTGCCCAGGCGACCGACACCCACATGGACATCACTCACCAGATCACGCTGCTGGTGGTGTTGCTGCTGTCTTCCAAAGGCGCTGCAGGCGTGACCGGCAGTGGTTTCATCGTGTTGGCTGCGACACTGTCCGCGGTTGGCCACCTGCCCGTTGCCGGCCTGGCGCTGATTCTCGGTATCGACCGCTTCATGTCCGAAGCCCGTGCCCTGACCAACCTGGTGGGTAACGCCGTTGCCACGCTGGTTGTGGCCAAGTGGGTCAAGGAACTGGACGTCGACGTGATGCACGCCGAGCTGGCTTCCGGCGGTCGCGGTATCTCCGATGAGCGCGTTGAAGATGACCTGGGCGTTGCTGAAGGCCCAACCCCAAGCAACGTCAAATAAGACGACTTGAAATGAAAAACCCGCTTCGGCGGGTTTTTTCATGGCTGCGATTTGAGCGCAACGGTCACTGCGGCTGACGCATCAGGTGATTGCTGCAATGCCATTGGCTGCCTAGGCTTTAGAGATCGCACTGGAGGTTACTCATGCTTGGTCCATTGGCATCACTCAAGATTCTGGATTTCTCCACCTTGCTACCGGGGCCGTTTGCCTCGTTATTACTGGCCGACATGGGCGCTGAGGTGTTGCGCATTGAATCGCCCACACGGATGGACTTGCTGCGTGTGCTTCCACCTCATGACCAAGGCGTGTCCGCCAGTCACGCCTACCTCAATCGCAACAAACGCAGTCTGGCCCTGGACCTCAAGCAGCCCGAAGCGCTGGAGGTGATCAAGCAGCTTTTGCAAGACCACGACATCGTGCTGGAACAGTTCCGCCCCGGCGTAATGGAACGGCTGGGCCTGGGGTATGAAGCGCTGAAGGCGATCAACCCGAGGCTGATCTATGTGTCGATCACCGGCTACGGGCAGACAGGCCCCTATAAGGACCGCGCCGGGCACGACATCAATTACCTGGCGCTGGCGGGACTGGCCAGCCACACCGGTCGTGCGGACAGCGGGCCGCTGCCGTTGGGCATGCAAGTGGCTGATGTCGCCGGTGGTTCGTTGCATGGCGTCATCGGCTTGCTGGCGGCGGTGATTGCCCGGCAACAGACGGGGCAGGGGCAGTATCTTGACGTGAGCATGACCGATTGCGTGTTCAGCTTGAACGCCATGGCCGGTGCAGGGTATCTGGCCTGTGGCGAAGAGCCTGGTCGTGAGAATCAGATGCTCAATGGCGGCAGTTTCTATGACTATTACCGCACCCGTGACGGACGCTGGCTGTCGGTGGGCAGTCTGGAACCCCCGTTCATGAAGCAATTGTGCACCGCATTGGGCGTAGAGGATCTGGCGGCCTCCGGGTTATCACCGAAGCCTGCGCAGCAAAAAGCACTGAAAGACGCGCTTAAAATCGAATTCGAAAAACATGACTATGCCGAGTTATGTGCACTGTTTGCCGAGCTGGATGCGTGTGTCGAGCCCGTTCTGAGCATGAGCGAAGCGGTGCGGCACCCGCAGTTGCAGGCACGGCAACTGGTGGCGCAAGTGCCGCGGGTTGACGGGTCGACTCAAGCGCAGATGGCCTGTCCGTTGAAGTTCTCGGACGGCTTGCCGCAGCCCAGGCATATTGGCGCGGCACTGGGGCAGCATACGGATCAGGTGTTGGCGGAGTTGGGGTTTGATGCTGAGCGGATCGATGCGTTGCGGCGTGCCAGGGTGATTCTCTAGCGCCTGTACCGGCCTCATCGCCAGCAGGCTGGCTCCCACAGGGGAACATCGGTATGCCCCAACCATTGTGGGAGCCAGCCTGCTGGCGATGAGGCCAGCTGGAACACCACAAATCCAGCTACTCGACCCGCATCTCCCCACTAAACACCAACGTACTGCGGCACCGTCGGCACAAATACCGCCGCCCCTGTCTCACCAATCCATGGCGCTGGGCGGAGAACGGGAAGTCGCTGTCCACGCACGGGCATTTGTAGATATAGCGGGTCACGCTTCGGCGTTGGACGTCATAGGTGTGGCAACGATTGGGCGGCAGTTCGTACACGCCGCGCATGATCAGTTGCCACTCTTCGCCATGGGGCTGGATGCGGTCACCAAATAACTGATGGGCGATCAGGTGCGCGACCTCGTGAGCCACGGTTTGCTTGAGGAAGTCTTCAGTGTTTTCCCGGTACAGCTGCGGATTGAAACGCAACAGGTTCTCGTGCAAATGCGCGACACCGGCTTTTTGCCCGCGCAGCTTGAGGCTCACCACGGGGCGTTTGAATGTACGTTTGAAAAAGGATTCAGCGAGTAGGTAACAATCTTCGACGCGGGTATTGAGTTGCTCGGGCATGCTTGATGGGTCTCCAGAGAGGTCGAGTATGCCGCAACCCTGGGTGCTTGCGAATCGCCCAAGCGCCGAATGGTCGTCGCCGTTCTCCATCCAGGCACATCAAAAGGCCGCCTTGCGGCGGCCTGTATTGGCAGATCTTATAGTTTATGTGCGCGGTCAGTTGGTATAGACGGGCCCCACGCCCAGTCCCCAGACAATCACAGTGAACGCCATGATGGCCACCAGGACCACCAACCCTACGGCGAGCACCGAACTTGAAAAAAGGAATCCCTCGTCAGATGGAATGTTCATGAACGTCGGTAGCCCCACGTACAGCAGGTACACCGTGTAGCAGATGGCCGCGGTGCCGACGATCATTCCGAGCCACATGTGTGGATACAGCGCCGCCAGCCCGCCAATGAACAGCGGTGTCGCGGTATAGGTCGCAAACGCTACGCAACGCGCCAGACTCGGGTTGGCATCATAGGTGCGAGCCATCCAGTGGACGAACGCGCCCATCACGGCAACTCCGCCGAGCATCGCCAGATACGACATGACCGTCATCCATAGTGCGCTTTCCTGAGTCAGCATCACCGGCGCTCGATTGCCAATGACCCAGCCGACTTGCGTGGTGCCGATAAACGCCGACACGGCAGGAATCGCCGCCAGAATCAGGGTGTGGGTGAGATACATGTGGCTGATGCTTTCCTCCTGGTCGCCACGGATCTCCTTCCATTCTTGGTCAGGGTGGGTGAAGAGCCCCACTACGTGATGGATCATGCCAGTCACTCCTCTTGTTTTTACCGTCGCCCCCCAGTGGAGCGCCTACGGGCCAAGGTGGCCAAGTAAGTAAAGGTCTGGATATGTGTGCGACCTTATGTCGCAGTATAGAAAGGACTTACCCGCACATGTGGTAGGGGCTTAGAGCAAATCGCGCTGTAAACCCCAGTGGTAATCGCAGTTCCATCTTAGGTAGGAGCACTTCGCTCGCGCAGGGTTTTTGCGTAAAATGCCGGCCTTTCGTCACACCTCACGGATTCGCGTCATGGGCACTCTCACGGTCAACCAGAACAAACTGCAAAAGCGCCTTCGCCGTCAGGCCGGTGAGGCGGTTGCCGATTTCAATATGATTGAAGACGGCGACAAGGTCATGGTCTGCCTGTCCGGTGGCAAGGACAGCTACACCATGCTTGATGTGCTGCTGCATTTGCAGAAGGTCGCTCCGATCAAGTTCGAGATCGTGGCCGTGAACATGGACCAGAAGCAGCCGGGCTTTCCCGAACACGTACTGCCGGCGTACCTGAAAGCATTGGGCATTGAGTACCACATCGTCGAGAAAGACACTTACTCGGTGGTCAAGGAGCTGATCCCGGAGGGCAAGACCACCTGTTCGCTGTGCTCGCGCCTGCGTCGCGGTACGCTCTACACATTTGCCGATGAAATTGGCGCGACCAAGATGGCCCTTGGGCACCACCGCGACGACATTGTCGAAACTTTCTTCCTCAACATGTTTTTCAACGGCTCGCTCAAGGCCATGCCGCCGAAACTGCGCGCCGACGATGGCCGCAACGTCGTGATCCGCCCTCTGGCCTACTGCAACGAGAAGGACATTCAGGCCTACTCGGACTTCAAGCAGTTCCCGATCATTCCGTGCAACCTCTGTGGCTCTCAGGAGAATCTGCAGCGTCAGGTGGTCAAGGACATGCTGCAAGAGTGGGAGCGCAAGACTCCCGGCCGCACCGAGAGTATCTTCCGCAGCCTGCAGAACGTGATTCCGTCGCAATTGGCCGACCGTAACCTGTTCGACTTCACCAGCCTGAAGATCGACGAAACCGCGGCCTCGCGATTCGTCAACGTGGTCAACCTCTAAACGCGATTACTGTGGGAGCCAGCCTGCTGGCGATGGCGGCTGTCAGTCACATCATTTTTGACTGACACCTTTCATTGCCAGAAGGTTGGCTCCCACAGGTTTTGTCGAAAGTTGGCAGTTCATTTTTCATTCCTCAGGAGAGGGCATGCGCGATTACAAGTGGCTGCACGAATACTGTCTGAACCGCTTCGGTTCGGCAGCTGAACTGGAAGCCCATCTGCCCGTTCCCAAGACCCCGGCGCAATTGCGCAAGATCAGCGACGACCGCTACCTCTCGACCATGGCGCTACGCGTGTTCCGCGCCGGGCTCAAACACAGCCTGGTGGACGCCAAGTGGCCGGCCTTCGAAGAAGTATTCTTCAAGTTCGACCCTGAGAAAGTCGTGCTGATGAGTGCTGAGCATCTTGAGCGCCTGATGCAGGACGCGCGGATCATTCGCCATCTGGGCAAACTCAAAAGCGTGCCGCGCAATGCGCAGTTCATCCTCGACGTCGAGCATGAAAAAGGCAGCTTCGGTGCGCTGATCGCGGACTGGCCGGTGACCGATATTGTCGGTTTGTGGACCTACCTGAAAAAGCGCGGTCATCAATTGGGCGGGTTGTCGGCACCGCGCTTCTTGCGGATGGTCGGCAAGGACACGTTTGTGCCGAGCTATGACGTGGTGGCGGGGTTGAATGCGCAGAAGATCGTCGACAAGGTACCGACCAGCCAGCGGGATCTGGCGTTGGTGCAGGATGTGTTCAATCAGTGGCATGAACAGAGCGGTGGGCGGCCGATGAGCCAGATATCGATGATGCTGGCGTACACCGTCAATCATTAAAGACCGGGTTGTTGCAATCGCCAGCAGGCTGGCTCCCACATTGGATCTGTGGAGCACACAAATCCCCTCTGGATGCCAGCAGGCTGCCTCGTACATTGGATCTGTGGCACACAAAAATCCACTGTGGGAGCTAGCCTGCTAGCGATTCCAATCTGTCAGGCGGCGCGAATCTCGCCTTCGCCTGCGAGCTTGCGATTCAACTGAAACCGCCACCGCACATACAACAGCGCCGAGCAAAACACCGCCAGGCTCGCGCCCATCTCCAGCAAACCAAACAGCTGCCGGTTCGGGTCATACGCCGCCAGTGCGCCCTTGATGAAATACAGGTTCACCACAAAACACATCCAGGAATGCCCGCGCGCGCTGCCAGCGATCATCCCCGGTGCCAGCAACAGCAGCGGCACCAGCTCGATCAGCAGGATCACCCATGGCCGAGCACCGTGCAGATCGGCGACCGCCAGGTAATACACGCAGAGCAAACCCACCAGGCCCAGAAAACACAGCAGGCTGATGGCTCGCATCGCTTTGACCCGCGGCTCGAGCCATTCAATGGAAGGCAAAATCTTCGGCTTCTTGGCCACGTCAGTTCCCCAGCTTTTGCGCGGTCTTGGCCAGTCGCAAGCCCAAGGCCCGGCACAGTGCAACCTCATGTTCATTCAAGCCACTTTTGCCATCGGCGCCGGCGTGGTGACTGGCGCCATAGGGCGTGCCGCCGCCACGGGTTTCCAGCAATGCCGATTCGCTGTAAGGCAGGCCCGTGATCAGCATGCCGTGGTGCAGCAAGGGCAGCATCATCGACAGCAGCGTGGTTTCCTGACCGCCGTGCAGGCTCGCGGTGGAGGTGAAAACGCCCGCCGGTTTGCCGACCAGCGCACCGGTCAGCCACAGGTTGCTGGTGCCGTCGAGGAAGTACTTGAGCGGCGCGGCCATGTTGCCAAAACGCGTCGGGCTGCCAAGGGCCAAGCCGGCGCAATTTTTAAGGTCGTCGAGGCTGGCGTACAGTGCGCCTTCGTCCGGAATGTCCGGGGACACAGCTTCGCATTCGGTAGAGATCGCCGGTACGGTACGCAGGCGCGCTTCCATTCCCGACTGTTCGACACCACGGGCAATCTGCCGGGCCATTTCGTTTGTCGAACCGCTACGGCTGTAATACAGCACCAGAATATACGGCGCACTCACGGCAACAGCTCCAGCACATTCTCCGGCGGACGCCCGATGACGGCTTTGTCGCCCGCTTCCAGAATCGGTCGCTCCATGAGTTTCGGGTGGGCAGCGATCGCGGCGATCAATTGCGCCTCGCTCAAGCTGCTGTCAGCCAGGTTGAGTGTTTTGTACTCGTCTTCACCGGTGCGCAGCAATTGCCGGGCGCTGATGCCCAGTTTGCTCAGCAGGTTCTGGATTTGCGCAGCGTCCGGCGGCGTTTCCAGGTACCGGACCACGGTCGGGGTCAGGCCACGAGCTTCGAGCAGTTCGAGCGCACCGCGGGATTTCGAGCAGCGCGGGTTGTGATAAAGCGTCAGATCGGTCATGTGCGGGTCGCATCTTGCGTAAGGTGGCGGCTATTCTAACTGTGCAGCGCGTATTCCAGAACCTGGAGAGGCAATGGGTCGCGGCGATATTCTTTTTTTCACAAGGATTACGACATGACAAGACGACTGGCAGCGGCATTGGCGATCTTTGGCACGTTACTGCTGGGGGGCTGTGGCAATGATTACGGAATCGACCAAAACGGCCAGAAAGTCGCCGCCGAACGTCTGGACAAGCAATGGCTGGTGCTCAATTACTGGGCCGAATGGTGCGGGCCTTGCCGAACCGAGATACCCGAGTTGAATACCTTGGCCGAGCAGCTCAAGGGCAAGAAAATCGATGTGTTCGGAGTCAACTTCGATAATGTGCAGGGCGAAGAACTGAAAAGCGCCAGCGAGAAGCTGGGGATCAAGTTCACAGTGCTGGCACAGGATCCGGCCGAGCTGTTCGAAGTGCCGCGCAGCGAAGCGTTACCGGTGACCTACATCATCGATGACAAGGGCAAGGTGCGTGAGCAGTTGATGGGTGAGCAGACGGCGGCGGGTCTGATGGCGAAGCTTGAGGCGTTGCAAGCGACTAATTGAATTGATCGCGCGGGACTTGTGTATCGAACGGGCTTCTCCGAGGGGAGAGGGGGTTCTGCAGGGGGCGGGCTTATGTGGGTGATGGACTTCTGGGGGGGGGACGAGCTTCCGTGGCGAGGGAGTTTACTCCCGCTGGGCTGCGAAGCAGCCCTTATCCCGGTCATCTCGTTTTGCCTGAAACACCGCGTTCACTGGGTTTGCGACTGCTGCGCAGTCGAGCGGGAGTAAACTCCCTCGCCACAGTTAATCAGTTCCAGTTCCAGTATTCAGTTGCCGAAAAACCAGTGGATCAACCCTCTTCAAGCCACCAGCGCAGCGGCTTGCCTTCGGCCGGCCAGAAGCGCATTTGCTCAATGGGCGAAATATCCCAGCGCTGCACATTTTCCAGTGCCTGCAAAAAACGCTTTTCCTGTTCCATCAGCGCAGGCGCACACAGTTTGCGCGTGCTGCCAATCTTGCCGAAGCTCAGCTTGTCGCCTTCCAGCGTATAGGGCGCGAACCAATGGTTGCAGCCGCCGTTGCCGTAGGCCCGGCCATCTTCGCCGAGGGTGATGGTCAGGTGGCTGTAATCCATCAGCGGACGTTCGCCGATCCATTCCAGAATATAGCTGCGGTTCTGTTGCAGTTGCACCGGCTCGGCGGCGCAGCCCATCAGGCTGGCACCCACCATCGCGGTCAGAACGAGGCGTTTCATCACGCAGGCTCCTGGCATTTCGGGCACAGGTGCTTCTCACCGACAGTGGTCCAGCCCAACTCGGCAATCCGCGCGGTGGCGGCAGGCTTTTCAGACTTGTTGCCCAGCTTGGCGTCGACGGCGAACTCAAAGCTCAACTCTTTGGCGCAGCTGTCGCAATTGACTTTCCAGGTGTGGATGGCCAGTTCGCCGAACACCGGACCACTCGCAACCGCGACCCATTGGCCGGGTGGGTTGATCAAGTGGCGAACCGTTTCGACGGTCAGGCGCATGGACAGGTCCTTGCTGCCTTTGAGGGTCACGACCAGCACGTCATTGTTGCGAATCGAACCACCGTTGCCGGTGACCTGATAACGCCCAGGCACAAGGGCGCGGCATTCGGTGAGGGTGTGTTGCGGGTTCATCAGGGTATAGCGAAAATCGTGTTCGGCCATGGGTCCTCCAAATATGCGCGGCATGCTAGCACGGACGTCGCCGCAGCATGGAGCAGGCAAGTGACCTTCGATCTGGTTCAGCCGGCAGCCACAAGATTCTGCGACCTTCCATCCGCCCAGGCCGCGATGTTCTGCAGCGTCGTCGTGGCAATGGCGCCCAGTGCTTCGTGGGTCAGGAAGGCTTGGTGAGCCGTGATGATCACGTTTGGAAAGGTCAGCAGGCGCGCCAGCACATCGTCTTGCAGTGGCAGGTCGGAGCGGTCTTCAAAGAACAGCTGGGCCTCTTCCTCATACACATCCAGCCCCAGATAGCCCAGTCGACCGTCCTTCAGCGCGTCGATCAGTGCAGGCGTGTCCACCAGACCGCCGCGTCCGGTGTTGATCAGCATCGCCCCTGGCTGCATGTGTGCCAGTGACTCGCTGTTGATCAAATACTTGCTCTGTTCGTTAAGCGGGCAGTGCAGGCTGATGATCTGCGACTGGGCCAGCAGTTCCGGCAAGCTCAGGTAGCGGGCGCCGAGGGCTTCGACGTCGGGATTGGGGTAGGGGTCGTAGGCCAGCAACTGGCAGCCAAACCCGTGCATGATTTTCGCGAAGGTCGCGCCGATCTGCCCGGTACCGACCACTCCGACTGTCTTGCCCACCAGGTCGAAGCCCGTCAGCCCGTGCAGGCTGAAATCGCCTTCGCGGGTGCGGTTGTACGCGCGGTGCAAACGACGGTTGAGCGCAAGGATCAGTGCCACCGCATGCTCGGCTACTGCATGCGGCGAATAGGCCGGGACCCGCACAATGGCCAGTCCCAGGCGCTTGGCGACTGCCAGGTCGACATGGTTGTATCCCGCCGAGCGCAGGGCGATCAGGCGGGTACCACCGGCGGCCAGGCATTCGAGCACGGGCGCGCTCAAGTCATCATTGATAAAGGCGCAGACCACTTCGTGATGCTCCGCCAATGCGACGGTATCGACACTCAATCGCGCCGATTGAAACTGCAACTCGATGCCGTCGGGCAGTTTTGCAGCGAGAAAACTCTCGCGGTCGTAGGTCTGGCTGCTGAAAAGAATGGTGCGCATGCTGTCCTCCTGGAAAATTTCAAGCTTTGACGCTTTGACGCTTTGACGCTCCACGCGTTTGTAGCAGCTGGCGAAGCCTGCGTTCGGCGGCGAAGCCGTCGTAAAACTGGTGACCACGGTGCTTCAGATGAACCGCATTTGACGAATTTACGACGGCTTCGCCGCCGAACGCAGGCTTCGCCAGCTGCTACAGGGAACGGCGTTATGGCGAATGCCTACACTACATCAAGCATTAATACGCGCATGCGCGGCCAGACGGTTGATGGCCCGGTCAAGCTCCTCCAGTGCGCTATAGGCTTTCGGATCCTGTTGCTTGAGCAATGTTTCACTGCGCTGGCAGGCGGCGCGTAATTGCGGGACGCCGCAATAACGTGTCGCGCCATGCAGGCGATGGACGCGCTCGATCAAGGCATTGTTGTCATCGGTATCCCGGGCAAAGCGGATGGCTTCGCGGTCGGCTTCAAGCGAGGCGAGCAACATCGCCAGCATGTCAGCCGCCAGATCCGCCTTGCCGGCGGCCAGACGCAGGCCTTCTTCGTGATCGAGCACCTGCAACTCGGGTGCACCTGCATGTCCGTCACCGGAGCGCTCGGGCCCGTGGTTGCGCAGCGCCAGACCACTCCACTTCAAAACCACCTGCGCCAATTGCCGTTCACTGATGGGCTTGGTCAGATAATCGTCCATACCGCTTTGCAACAAGGCGCGCTTTTCGTTGGCCATGGCGTGAGCGGTCAGCGCGACGATAGGCAAGGGCGTGCAGTGCCGCTCGCTTTCCCACTGACGAATGGCCTCGGTGCTCTGGCGCCCGTCCATACCGGGCATCTGCACGTCCATCAGCACCAGGTCGAAGGTCTCGTTCTGCACGGCTTTGACCGCCGCGTATCCACTTTCCACGGCCAGCACCTTGGCGCCCATGTCTTCGAGCAAGGTTTGCACCAGCAGAAGGTTGGCGGGATTGTCGTCGACGCACAGTACTTTCGGGGCGCGGCTGGACAGCGGTTCCCCCGGCTCGTTACGCACCTGGCGCGGATTGACCAGATCGGACAAGGCTCGGCGCAGTTTGCGGGTACAGGCCGGCTTGGCCTGAAGCTGACTGTGCGGGTTGGGTACGGACAGATGAAACAGCGTCTGCTCGGTGGTCGGGCACAGCACGAGCACCTTGCAGCCCAGATGTTCCAGGTCCCAGATATGTTGGTTGAGGCGTTCCGGCGGCATGTCGTTGCTGGTGATGCCGAGTACCGCCAGGTCGATCGCCTGATCGGTCTGATGCGCACCGGTGACGCCATTGGTCAGGCTTTCCAGGGTATTGAACGGTGTGACAGCGAGGCCGCAATCTTCCAGCTGATGCTGCAAGGCCTGGCGTGCCAACTCGTGATTCTCCAGGACCGCCACCCGACGCCCCAGCAGCGGTGGGCCAGGCAGGTCTTCGGCGTCGTCGCGGGTCTTGGGCAGGCTCAGGCTGATCCAGAATTCCGAACCTTCCCCCGGCGTGCTGTCGACCCCGATCTCGCCGCCCATCTGCTCGATCAGCCGCTTGGAAATCACCAGCCCCAGACCGGTGCCACCGGGTTGGCGCGACAACGAGTTATCCGCCTGACTGAACGCCTGGAACAGGGCGCGCACGTCCTGGCTCGACAGGCCAATCCCGGTGTCCTGAATGCTGATGCGCAATTGCACGCTGTCTTCGTGTTCGTCTTCAAGCATGGCACGGGCGACGATGGTGCCTTCGCGGGTGAACTTGATCGCGTTGCTGACGAGGTTGGTCAGTATCTGCTTGAGCCGCAGCGGATCGCCCACCAGCGACAACGGCGTATCCCGATACACCAGGCTCACCAGCTCCAGCTGTTTGGCGTGGGCAGCGGGGGCGAGGATCGTCAGCGTGTCCTGCAGCAGATCCCGCAGGTTGAACGGAATGTGGTCGAGCACCAGTTTGCCGGCTTCGATCTTCGAGAAGTCGAGAATCTCGTTGATGATCCCCAACAGGCTGTCGGCAGACTTTTCGATGGTGCCCAGGTAATCCAGCTGGCGCGGCGTCAGTTCGCTTTTTTGCAGCAGATGAGTGAAGCCGAGGATCCCGTTGAGCGGTGTGCGGATTTCATGGCTCATATTGGCCAGGAACTCGGACTTGATCCGGCTTGCTTCCAGGGCTTCCTTGCGCGCCAGGTCTAGCTCGATGTTCTGGATTTCGATGGTTTCCAGGTTCTGGCGCACGTCTTCGGTGGCCTGATCGACGCTGTGCTGCAATTCTTCCTGAGCATTTTGCAGGGTGCCCGCCATGCGATTGATCCCGGACGCCAGCTCATCCAGTTCCTGACTGCCGAGGGGCGGCAGTCGGGTTTCCAGGTGACCATCCTTGAGCTGGGAAACGGCTTGCTTGATCTGGCTCAACGGTCGGTTGATGGTTCGACCCATGCGCAACGCCAGCAGCGCTGCACCGCCCAGCCCGGCAGCGATCAACAGCAAGCTGGCGAACAGGCTGCGGTAGCCGCGCAACAACATGCCGTTGTGCGACAGCTCCAACTCTACCCAGCCGAGCAATCGTTCAGCTTCTGCGGGAATCACGTCGCCGGCGAGATTGCGGTGTTTGCCGAACACTGGCAGCAGGTAGCGCGTTGCATCATTGCCACTGCGGCGCAGCAATTGCGAACCGTTGCCCTGGGGGGCCTTGTTGAGCATGGTCGGGCCCGCATGGGCGAGCAGGGTGCGGTCCGGCGCGAGGAAGGACACCGCGCGAACGTCCTGTTGCTCCAGGGATTGCGTGGCGATGCGTTCCAGCAGTTCGTTGTTCTTGTGGCCCATGGCGGGGGCCACCAGCGGCGCCAGTTGCTCGGCGATCATTTCGCCGCGCTGCATAAGCTGTGTCTGCAGGTCGGACTGCTGCATCCAGGTGAAATAGCCCCCCAGGACCAGCGCCATCAGGCTGGTCGGCAACAGGGTCAGCAACAGCACGCGGCCTTTAATTCCGAGTTTCTTGAGCACGCATCTCTCCTGCATCCAGCTATTAAATGACCTGCGCTTACGTCCGGTAGGCGCCACCTGCGCAGTGTAGCGATTTGCAGGCAGCCCTTCTTCGTAAAATTGAACGGGTCAGTCGTCGATCCGTGCCGCCTATTGGCGTCCAGGGCAAACCTTGGGTTGCCCAAGGCGAGGCAATCTTGAATAATCGCCAACTGAGAATTATTTGCAGATACTCATGACTCCCATCTCTATTGATCATCCACGCATTCTCGCCATTGAAGACGACCTCGTGCTCGGTGCGTACGTGCATGAGCATTTGGGCCGCAACGGCTTCCAGGTGACCTGGTGCAAAAATGGTCAGGAAGGACTGAACATGGCGCGCGCGCAAGCGTTCGATGTGGTGTTGATAGATATTCTGCTGCCGGGACTGGACGGGCTGAAAGCGCTGACACAATTGCGCGAGAGCCACTCCACCCCGGTGTTACTGATGTCTGCGCTTGGGGCCGAGGCGGATCGCATCAGCGGCTTTCAACTGGGCGCCGATGACTATTTGCCAAAACCCTTCAGCATGGTTGAGTTGCGGGTGCGCATAGAAGCGATCCTGCGGCGTGTAGCGCTTGACCGTCGTCCCGCGCCAGCAGTCGTGGCGCCTTCGACCGACAGCCTGCGTTTCGACGATCAGTGTTTTGAGGTCTTCTACTGCGACAAGGCAGCCGGTCTGACCCGTAGCGAGTTTCGGCTTTTGGAAACACTGAACCGCAACGGCGATGAAGTGTTGAGCAAAGCCTTCCTTTATCAGCAAGTCCTGCAACGTGGTTACGCGGCTCATGACCGCAGCCTGGACATGCATATCAGCCAGATCCGCCGCAAGCTCAAGGCCATCGGCTACACCGAGCGCGAAGTGCGCACGGTCTGGGGCAAAGGCTATGTATTGAGTGCCAGCGATGAAGTGGTCTGACCTGCCGGGCCGGCATTCCCTGTTCTGGAAACTGGCCTTCCTGCTGGTGGCCTTTTGTCTGCTGATGATCTGGCTCAGTTGGTCCTGGGGCCGGTACATGGAGGAGCGCAACCAATTCCTCTCGGACGACGCCCGAGGCACCTTGTCGCGCTACGCCGCCGAGGCCGAGCAGGCCTGGAAGCAGGGCGGGCGGGCTGGCGTCGATAGATTTTTGCAAAGCATGCAACAGCGCGAATCGGGCTGGGTCGGTGTCATCAGTGGTGATTTGCAATCATTGAGCAGCCAGGAAATATCGGACAAGGACGTCCAGCACCTGACCTTTCTGCGCGGCCTCGACTGGCCGATCCACAAGAAAGGCCTGCCATGGATGCGCGTCCCCTTTCCAGAAAATCCCTCTGCAGGCAGCCTGGTGATCGAGCTGCCCCAACGCTTTGTGCCCGGGCACTACCGGGTGTTTTGGCGAGTGATTACCAACGGCGTGATCCCGGGGCTGTTCACCCTGCTGCTGTGCGTCGGGTTGTATCGGCTATTGGTGGTTCCGCTCAATAACCTGCGCGAACAAGCCAATGCCTGGCGTGCCGATCAGTTGGGTGTGCGCCTGTCGAGCCGCACGACCAATCGTCAGGATGAGCTGGGGGAATTGGGCAGGGCTTTCGACCACATGTCCGAGCGACTGCAATCCACGGTGGCGTTACAGCAACAACTGTTGCGCGACTTGTCCCACGAATTGCGCACACCACTCAGCCGTCTGCGAGTGGCCAGTGAAAGCGAGCAGGGTCTGGCGCAGTTGCGTGAACGTATAGGCCGGGAGGTCGATGGGATGCAGCGCCTGGTGGACGACACGTTGCAACTGGCGTGGCTTGATACCGAGCGCGCGCCGTTGCCCGATGAGGCGATTCAGATTCAGGCGCTGTGGGAAATGCTCACGGAAAATGCCTGCTATGAAAGCTGCTGGCCGATCGCGCAGTTGCAGTGCACGGTGGATTCATCCTGCTGGGTCCGCGGCAATCTCAATACGTTGGCTCAGGCACTGGAAAACATTCTGCGCAACGCCGTACGCCACTCGCCCGTCGGCGGGGTAGTGACGCTGGGAGGGCGACGCGATGGTGACTTCTGGCATCTGTGGCTGGAAGACGAGGGCGGCGGGGTGGCTGAAACCGATCTGGAGCGGATCTTCTCGCCATTTACCCGGCTCGACGGCTCAAGACCAGGGAATGGGGGGTTTGGGCTGGGGTTAAGCATTGCGAGGAATGCCGTGCAGCGACAGGGCGGCACAATATGGGCGCAGAACACCGGGACCGGGTTGCGGCTGAATGTGCGGCTGGTGGCTGATGCAGGGGATGACAATGATGCCGCCTTCGCGAGCAAGCCCGCGGTGAATGTGTGTCGATCACAGATTATGTGATCCAGCCGACCTTGAGGGAGTGGGCGTGCCCTCGATGAGGCCCGCACATCCCACACAAAACTTCCCCCTTATTCCTACAAGCCATAAGCACCGCACTTTGCGTGATATGGCGTTCCGGGGTTTGCCGGTATGATAGGCGCCCCCGCAGTCTGGATTGCGAATACGCCATGACCTTGCAGTACCCAACCATCGCCGATTGCGTCGGCAACACCCCGCTGGTTCGTTTGCAGCGCCTGCCTGGCGCCACCAGCAATACCCTTTTGCTCAAGCTTGAGGGCAATAACCCGGCGGGTTCGGTCAAGGACCGTCCTGCGCTGTCGATGATCACCCGTGCCGAGTTGCGTGGGCAGATTCACGCTGGCGATACGTTGATCGAAGCGACTTCGGGTAACACCGGGATTGCGCTGGCCATGGCCGCCGCGATCAAGGGTTACAAGATGATCCTGATCATGCCGGACAATTCCAGCGCCGAGCGCAAGGCCGCGATGACCGCTTATGGTGCCGAACTCATCCTGGTCACCCAGGAAGAAGGCATGGAGGGCGCTCGCGATCTGGCCCAGCGCATGGAGGCCGAAGGTCGTGGCAAGGTGCTGGATCAGTTCGCCAACGGTGACAATCCTGAGGCGCACTACACCACCACCGGCCCGGAAATCTGGCGGCAGACCGAGGGCACCATCACTCATTTCGTCAGCTCGATGGGCACCACCGGCACCATCATGGGCGTTTCGCGCTATCTGAAAGAGCAAAGCGACAGCGTGCAGATCGTCGGCCTGCAACCGATGGAAGGCTCGGCGATTCCGGGCATCCGTCGCTGGCCACAAGAGTATTTGCCGAAGATCTACCAGGCTGATCGAGTGGACCGGATCGTCGACATGGCCCAAAGCGAAGCCGAAGACGTGACCCGTCGCCTGGCTCGCGAAGAAGGGATCTTCTGCGGCGTGTCTTCGGGCGGTGCCGTAGCCGCGATGCTGCGCTTGTCCAAAGAAGTTGAAAACGCGGTGATCGTCGCGATCATCTGCGACCGTGGCGACCGTTACTTGTCGACCGGCATTTTCGACGCGCCCAACTGATGGCCAAGCACGAGAGAGGTCTGCGTTTCCAGCCGACTGGCGGCAGCAAGGCCCCACAAATCCCGACCGGCAAAAAGCAGCGCCTGACCATCGAGCGCCTGGCTAATGACGGTCGCGGTATCGCATTTTTCGAAGGTCGCACCTGGTTCGTCATCGGCGCGCTGGCCGGAGAGGAAGTTGAAGCGCGCGTGTTGGGTGCCCACGGCAAAGTGGTCGAAGCACGCACCGAACGGGTCTTTCAAACCAGCGAACTGCGTCGTCCTGCTCCCTGCCCGCATGCCGGTCGCTGCGGCGGTTGCAGCGTGCAGCATCTGCCTCACGACGAACAACTCGCCCTGAAACAGCGCATGCTCGCCGAGCAATTATCAAAGGTTGCCGGTGTCGAACCTCAAGAGTGGGCAGCGCCGTTGAGCGGTCCGGAGTTCGGTTACCGTCGTCGCGCCCGAGTGGCAGTGCGATGGGACATGAAGGCGAAAAAACTTGAAGTCGGTTTCCGTGCGGCTGGCAGTCAGGACATCGTTGCAATCAACGAATGCCCGGTGCTGGTACAGCCCTTGCAGCCGATCATGAACCGCTTGCCGGAAATGCTCCGACGGTTGAGCAAGCCGCAGGCGCTCGGGCATGTGGAATTGTTCAGCGGCACGAAGCTGGCAGTTCTGCTGCGGCACATGGCGCCGTTGTCCGACGCCGACATGACCATTCTCAAGGATTTCTGCGCGTTTCACGAAGCCCAGTTGTGGCTTCACGGTGAAGGCGAGCCTTACCCGGTCGAAGCTGATCAAGTCCTGGGCTATCGTCTTGAACAGTGGGATCTGGATCTGGCGTATCGGCCGGGAGACTTCATTCAGGTCAACGCTGCTGTCAACGAGGCCATGGTCGCTCAGGCGCTGGACTGGCTTGAGCCGAAAGCGGATGAGCGCGTTCTTGATCTGTTCTGTGGCTTGGGTAATTTTGCGTTGCCCTTGGCCAAGGCCGTCCGTGAAGTAGTGGCGGTAGAAGGTGTGCAGACAATGGTCGAGCGGGCAGCCGCAAACGCTGCTAGCAACAATCTGCATAACACTCGTTTTTTTCAGGCCGATTTATCCCAGCCTTTGACCGATGCCGAGTGGGCGGTCGAAGGCTTTTGTGCGGTACTCTTGGACCCACCGCGTGACGGTGCTTTTGAGGTTGTGCGCAAGCTCAAGTCCCTGGGTGCCGAGCGGTTGGTATATGTATCGTGCAACCCGGCAACGCTGGCGCGCGATACGGTCGAATTGATCAAGCAGGGCTACCGGTTAAAACGTGCCGGGATTCTCGATATGTTTCCTCAGACGGCACATGTCGAGGCCATGGCGTTATTTGAAGCGAGCTAGGATGCTCGTCTGGTCCGACTGGTCCGCCCGTGTAGCCGCGCACCTGCCCCGACGCGGGCGCGCGGGCAACGAAGGTCAGCGATTGACGCATTGAATCTGCGTCGTAGGGAAGGTAAGCAAGATGGTACAGGTGAGAGCACACCAGCCGATCAACACCGACGGCAGTATCAATCTCGAGGCTTGGCTCGATCACGCGGTCAGTGTCGATCTGGCACTGGATCGCGAAGCCTTGAAAGAAGCGTGCGAGTTCGCTCGCGCGTCTGAACAACAGGCCAATGCGGCGAAGAATCTATGGTCCGAAGGGACCTCGAGTTTCCGCACGGGCCTTGAGATCGCCGAGATCCTCGCCGACCTCAAACTCGATCAGGATTCGTTGGTCGCCGCAATCTTGTACCGCGGCGTGCGCGAAGGCCAGATCCAGTTGCCGGCAGTCAGCCAGCGCTTTGGTCCGGTGGTCGCCAAACTCATCGACGGCGTGTTGCGCATGGCGGCGATCAGCGCCAGCTTGAGCCCTCGCCAATCCCTGGTGCTGGGCACTCAAGGCCAGGTGGAAAACCTGCGCAAGATGCTCGTGGCGATGGTCGATGACGTGCGAGTCGCGCTGATCAAGCTGGCCGAACGGACCTGCGCGATCCGTGCGGTCAAAACCGCCGACGATGAAAAGCGCAACCGTGTGGCCCGTGAAGTCTTCGACATTTATGCGCCCCTGGCTCACCGTCTTGGTATCGGTCACATCAAGTGGGAGCTGGAGGATTTGTCCTTCCGTTACCTCGAACCCGACCAGTACAAGCAGATCGCCAAGCTGCTCCACGAGCGGCGCCTGGATCGCGAGCGCTTCATCGCCGATGTGATGAACCAGCTGAAAGTCGAATTGCAGGCCACCGGTGTCGATGCCGACATCAGCGGCCGGGCCAAACACATCTATTCGATCTGGCGCAAAATGCAGCGCAAGGGTCTGGAGTTCAGCCAGATCTATGACGTGCGTGCCGTTCGCGTTCTGGTGCCGGAGATGCGCGATTGCTACACCGCGCTGGGCATCGTCCACACCTTGTGGCGGCACATCCCGAAAGAATTCGATGACTACATCGCCAACCCGAAAGAGAACGGCTACCGCTCGTTGCATACGGCGGTAATCGGTCCTGAAGGCAAGGTGCTGGAAGTGCAGATTCGCACCCACGCCATGCACGAAGAGGCCGAATTGGGTGTGTGCGCGCACTGGAAGTACAAGGGCACCGACGTCAAGTCCGGTTCCAACCACTACGAAGAGAAAATCTCGTGGTTGCGTCAGGTACTCGAGTGGCATGAAGAGCTGGGTGATATCGGTGGGCTGGCGGAACAGCTGCGGGTCGATATCGAGCCTGACCGGGTCTATATCTTTACCCCGGACGGTCATGCCATCGACTTGCCAAAAGGTGCAACGCCGCTGGACTTCGCGTACCGGGTGCATACCGAGATCGGCCACAACTGCCGAGGCGCGAAGATCAACGGGCGCATCGTGCCGCTCAACTACAGCCTGCAAACCGGTGAGCAGGTCGAGATCATCACCAGCAAGCATGGCACGCCAAGCCGTGACTGGCTGAACCCGAACCTGGGTTACGTGACCACCTCGCGGGCCCGGGCGAAGATTGTCCACTGGTTCAAATTGCAGGCTCGTGACCAGAACGTCGCGGCCGGTAAAACCTTGCTCGAGCGCGAACTCAATCGTCTCGGTCTGCCCGCGGTGGACTTCGACAAGCTGGCTGACAAGGCCAACATGAAGACGGCCGAGGACATGTACGCCGCCCTCGGTGCCGGCGATTTGCGCCTGGCGCAGCTGGTCAATCTGGCGCAGCAACTGGTCGAGCCGGAACGTGGCAATGAACAGCTTGAGCTGATACCGCGCAAGGCGACAGGTTACAAGCCAGGCAAGCGTGGCGATATCCAGATCCAGGGTGTCGGCAACCTCATGACCCAGATGGCGGGCTGCTGCCAGCCGCTGCCGGGGGATGCGATCGTCGGTTACATCACCCAGGGCCGCGGTGTGAGCATTCACCGTCAGGACTGCGCCTCGGTGCTGCAATTGGGCGGACGCGAGCCAGAGCGCATCATCCAGGTCAGCTGGGGCCCGGTGCCGGTGCTCACCTACCCGGTGGACATCATTATCCGCGCCTACGACCGGTCAGGTTTGCTGCGTGACGTTTCGCAGGTGCTGCTCAACGAGCGCATCAACGTGCTGGCGGTCAACACCCGCTCGAACAAAGAGGACAACACTGCGTTGATGTCCCTGACCATCGAGATTCCGGGGCTGGATGCGTTGGGACGGTTGTTGGGGCGCATTTCGCAGTTGCCGAACATCATCGAAACCCGACGTAACCGCACGCCCTAAACGGCAGTCGGTTCCCTGTAGGAGCTGCCGAAGGCTGCGATCCTTTGATCTTGTTTTTAGAATCAAAAGATCGCAGCCTTCGGCAGCTCCTACAGTGAGTTCGGCGTTTGAACGAGAGAATTTGATGTACAGCCTTGAAGACCTGCTGCACCTGATGAACCGCCTGCGCGACCCGCAGTTCGGTTGCCCGTGGGACATCAAGCAAACCTACGCGACCATCGTCCCGCACACCCTTGAAGAAGCCTACGAAGTGGCCGACGCCATCGAGCGGGGTGACTTCGATCACTTGCAGGGTGAATTGGGGGATTTGCTGTTCCAGGTGGTTTACTACAGCCAGTTGGCTCGGGAAGAAGGGCGCTTCGAGTTCGACGGTGTGGTCGACAGCATCACCCGCAAGCTGATTCGTCGTCACCCTCACGTGTTTCCTACCGGGGATCTGTACGCGCCGCTGGATGTTCCGCGCCTGAGCGAAGAACAGGTCAAGCAGCGCTGGGAAGAGATCAAGGCCGAGGAGCGCGCCGAGCAGTCATCAGCACCCGAACAGTTGTCTTTGCTCGACGACGTGCCTGCCGCATTGCCGGCCTTGTCGCGTTCGGCCAAATTGCAAAAGCGCGCCGGGCAGGTCGGTTTCGACTGGCCGGATGCTTTGCCGGTGCTGGATAAAGTCCGCGAAGAGCTTGATGAAGTGCTCGAAGCCATGGCTGACAACGACTCGGTAGCCATTGCCGATGAAGTCGGCGACCTGTTGTTTTCCGTGGTCAATCTGGCCCGTCATCTCAAGGTCGACCCGGAGTCCGCACTGCGCGGCGCCAACAGCAAGTTTGAAAGACGCTTCCGATTTATCGAACAGGCATTGCGCGACACCCACCGTCCCATGGAAGATTGCACCCTCGAAGAGTTGGACGCCTTGTGGGGCGAAGCCAAACGTCAGGAAAAGAATTTGCCCAGCTGCGGTTGAGCAGTTGCCTAAGTGAGTATTAAGCACCATGAGCATTTCCCTTCGCGACCAGTTGCTCAAAGCAGGGCTGGTCAATCAGAAGCAGGCCAAACAGGTCGGCAAAGAGAAGCAGAAACAGCAACGCCTGGCCCACAAAGGTCAGATCGAACTCGACGACTCGCAGCAACGTGCCGCTCAGGAAGCGTTGGCTGAAAAGGTCAAGCGCGACCAGGAGTTGAACCGTCAGCAGCAGGAAAAGGCCGAGGCGAAAGCCCGTGCGGCGCAGATCAAGCAATTGATCGAAGTCTCGCGTCTGCCCAAGCTGACGACTGAGGATTATTACAACTTCGTCGACGACAAGAAGGTCAAGCGCATCTCTGTCAACACGCTGATGCGCAACAAGCTCAGCAGCGGTTCGCTGGCAATCGTGCACCATGGCGGCGGTTACGAAGTGATCCCGCGTGAAGCCGCCTTGAAGATCCAGGAGCGCGATCCACAGCGCATCGTGCAAATGAATGTGCAGACCGAAGAAGTCGCGACCGAAGACGATCCGTATGCGGCCTATCAGATCCCTGATGATCTGATGTGGTAAGCGCTTAGGGCTCTACAAAGACAAACCCCGCTCATTGGCGGGGTTTGTCGTTTTCAATGCTGTAATTGCTTATGAGCAGGTCCTAGGCGGACAGTTGCTCACGTTGCTGTTCCAGTGTTTCCAGTTCGCACTTGTAGTTGTGGGCATCGGTCTCGGAGTGGAACATCCCCACGAGCAAGTCTTGTTGGTGCACATCCCAGATACGGATGCCGGCGGCTACGCCTTCATGAGACATATGTGAATCGTCGCGTTCAGTTACTTTTACAGTCATCTGCTAGCTCCAATCTCAGTTACCTGCACCAAGGCATGTGCAGGACTCTGTTATATGTTTGGATAGCTTGCTAAGTAAACGACCAGATTTCGTAACGGACAGTTGCAGGTTTTGCAAAAGCCCTGCAGCCCGCCAAATCCGCGACATTCGGTCGCAGGCCGTTAAGTTTCATGACAAAAGCTTCATGTTCCAGACCTGCTTAAAACTTCCAGTAGCTATGTGGGGGCTGTGTACGAGCTATGTAGGAGCTGTCGAGTGAAACGAGGCTGCGATCTTTTGATCTTAAAAAAATCTAGATCAAAAGATCGCAGCCTCGTTTCACTCGACAGCTCCTACACAGCTCCTACACAGCTCCTACACAGCTCCTACAGGGTGAATGCATTTCTTCAGGAACAAAAAAACGCCCCGAACCAGTCGGGGCGTTTTCATGTACGGCGTAGCAGGGCGGGTTTTACTTACCGGCCCAGCGCTTCAGTACCAAGGTAGCGTTAGTGCCACCGAAACCAAAGCTGTTGCTCATCACGGTGTTGATGGTGGCGTCTTCGCGAGTCTTGGTCAGGATTGGCATGTCAGCCACTTCCGGATCCAGTTCGTCGATGTTGGCGGAACCCGCCATGAAGTTGCCTTCCATCATCAGCATGCAGTAGATCGCTTCGTGAACGCCGGCGGCGCCCAGGGAGTGACCCGACAGGCTCTTGGTGGAGCTGATGGCCGGAGCATTGGCGCCGAACACTTCACGCACACCTTTCATTTCCGCGACATCGCCGACCGGAGTCGAGGTGCCGTGAGTGTTCAGGTAGTCGATCGGAGTATCGACGGTGGACATGGCCATCTGCATGCAGCGGATGGCACCTTCGCCGCTTGGAGCGACCATGTCGTAGCCGTCGGAAGTCGCGCCGTAGCCAACGATTTCCGCGTAGATCTTCGCGCCGCGAGCCAGAGCGTGTTCCAGCTCTTCGACCACGACCATGCCGCCACCGCCGGCAATGACGAAACCGTCACGCTTGGCGTCGTAGGCACGGGAGGCTTTTTCCGGGGTTTCGTTGTACTGGCTGGACAATGCGCCCATGGCGTCGAACAGGAACGACTGGCTCCAATGCTCTTCTTCACCGCCGCCGGCGAACACGATGTCCTGCTTGCCCATCTGGATCTGTTCCATGGCGGTACCGATGCAGTGAGCACTGGTGGCGCAGGCAGAAGCGATGGAGTAGTTCAGGCCCTTGATCTTGAACGGCGTGGCCAGGCAAGCAGAAACGGTGCTGCTCATGGTCCGTGTCACACGGTATGGGCCAACGCGCTTCACGCCTTTCTCGCGCAGGATGTCCAGTGCTTCCATCTGGTTCAGCGTGGAGGCACCACCGGAACCGGCGATCAGGCCAGTGCGCGGGTTGGAGACTTGCTCATCGGTCAGACCGGAATCGGTGATGGCGTCTTTCATGGCCAGGTAGGCGTAAGCCGCCGCGTGGCCGACGAAGCGATAGATCTTGCGATCGATCAGCTCTTCGAGGGGAAGGTCAATGGAGCCGGAAACCTGGCTACGCAGACCCATTTCGGCATATTCCGGATTGAACCGGATGCCAGGGCGACTTGCACGCAGGTTAGCGGAGACGGTCTCTTTGTCATTGCCCAGGCACGAAACGATGCCCAGACCAGTGATAACGACGCGGCGCATGCGGATAACCCTTAGAAGTTGTCAGTGGAGGTGAAAACGCCGACCCGAAGGCCTTCGGCGGTGTAGATCTCGCGGCCGTCGACACTGACCGAACCGTCGGCGATGGCCAGGTTCAGCTTGCCCTTCAGGACGCGTTTAATCTGAATGTTATACGTAACTTTTTTGGCGGTCGGCAGAACCTGACCAAAGAACTTCACTTCGCCCGAACCCAGGGCGCGACCGCGGCCCGGCAGACCTTGCCAGCCGAGGAAGAAGCCGACCAGTTGCCACATGGCATCAAGGCCCAGGCAGCCTGGCATCACCGGATCGCCTTCGAAATGGCAAGCGAAGAACCACAGGTCCGGGGTGATATCCAGCTCGGCGACCAATTCACCTTTGCCGTACTTGCCGCCTTCTTCGCTGATATGGGTGATGCGATCCACCATCAGCATGTTCGGGGCGGGCAGTTGCGCGTTACCTGGGCCGAACAGCTCACCGCGACTGCAGCGCAGCAGGTCTTCCCGAGTAAAGGCGTTTTGTTTGGTCATGCGAGCTCCTCAATAATCCCATGCGGCAGGTGGGGCGAATCTTCCCGGCCGATCAAAGCGTTCATGCCTCGAATCAGCAGCCTACTCATAGACTATTGCGTTGTGGTGAAAGTCACAGCGCCAAGGACATGAATGTACACTTGTGCACTGAAATTATTTTTCAAGCCCCTTTTCGGGCCTGTTCGGGTGCCTAAGACTGCCGCACTTTCGCCTTTCACGCCAGTCGCAGATGGTCGAAAGGCCTGCACTACTGCAGCCAGCGCTGCAGAATTTGCTGTAGGTCAGTTCGTTTGAAGGGCTTGGCCAGGTAATCGTTCATGCCCGCCGATAAACAGGCTTCACGGTCGCCCTGCAGAGCGTTGGCGGTCAGGGCGATAATCGGCACGTCGCTGCAACCGGGTAATTGGCGAATCTGTCGGGTCGCCTCGTAGCCGTCCATGATCGGCAACCGACAATCCATCAGGATCGCTTCGAATATCAGGCTCTCGGCGCTGCGCACGGCTTGCGCACCATCGGTCGCGACGCTGACAGTAAAGCCCAGGCTGCGCAACATTGCCTCGATGACCGTCTGGTTCACCGGGTTGTCTTCCACCAGCAGTACGTTGCGCCCGTTACCGTTGTTGTTGGCCGTCACTACTCGCGGCGCTGGCACTGGCATCTTCTGTTTAAAAAGCGCCAGTGGAATTTCCAAAGTAAACACCGAGCCCAAACCTTCTTCGCTCTGGGCCCGCAACGTGCCACCCATGCGTTCCGCCAGCGTGCGGGCAATCGACAAACCCAGGCCGGTACCGCCATAGCGCCGTGAAATGGAACTGTCGGCTTGCTGGAACGCGTTGAACATCAGCTCCAGGCTTTCGGCCGAAATCCCGATGCCGCTGTCGCGAACGGTGCAGGTAAACCACAGCAGCTCATGATCCAGCGACTGCCATTGCGGCTCGATGCTGACACGCCCGTGCTCGGTGAACTTCAGCGCGTTACCCACCAGGTTCACCAGAATCTGCCGGATGCGCGTCGGGTCGCCCTGGACCTGTAGCGTCTGCATGTCCTCGGGGATTTGCAGCGAAAGGTCGAGCCCGCGTTGCACGGCACTGTGCTGGAACGCTTGGGCGCAGCTGCTGATCAGGTCCGCGAGATTGAATGGAATATGCTCAAGGTCCAGCTCCGCACGCTCGATGCGCGAGAAGTCGAGGATGTCATTGATCACCTTGAGCAGGTGCTCGGTGGACTCCGAGGCGAGCGCTGCGTATTCGACCTGCTCGTCGGTCATCTCGGTTGTTTCCAAAAGCTGCAGCATGCCGAGAACGCCGTTCATCGGGGTGCGCAATTCGTGGCTCATCATCGCGAGGAAGTCGGATTTGGCGTTGTTGGCTTTTTCCGCCTCCTCGCGGGTCTGGATCAGTTGCGCCATCGCCTGATGCTGTTCGCGGCTGGCTTGCTCGAGACCGTTTGCCAGGTTGTTGATGTGCTGTGACAGCGCGCCCAGTTCAGTGTCGTCGACAATAGGCAGCGGGGTTTTGTAGTCGCCGTCCTGAATCGCTTTCACCGCATGACCGATATCGCGAATGGGTTGAGAGAGGCTGCCCGCCAGTCGCCGGGCGATCAGGAAGGTAAACAGCAACGCGAACAGCGCCAGGATGGCTGCCTTGAGCAGGATTTCCTGTTGGCGCTGGCTGAAGGCGTCATTGGACAGCCCCACGATTACCCGGCCCAGATAATCCTCGGTCGGGGCCAGATTGGCGACGCGACTGTTCTGGAAGAAATCAGTGCTCAGAGCGATCCGTTGCAACCGTACCGGCGCCTGGAACACTTCGACCTGTTGCGAGCGAGTGTGGGTTTCGGAAGGGTGCTCGACGTACACCAGAATCCGGTTTGCACTGTCCTGAACCTCCAGAAAGCGGACGTTGGGCGTGGCCAGGGTCGCCTTGAGCAGGCTTTCGAGTACCTCATTGTTGCCCGAGATCACCCCGTACTCGGTGGCCGGCGCCAACTGGTTGGCGATCAACTGTCCGGTGTGGTTGAGCTCCTGGCGCAGGTCCTGGATGCGCACGAACGTGAAGAAGCTGATCAACAGCAACGTCAGCAACAGGGCAGGGCCGAGGCTGATGATCTGGGTACGCGTGTTGATGTCCCAACGACGGTGGAATGTCACGGGCGGCGTTCTCCTGCGGCCAACTGGGTTGCGACAGAAGTTTCATCTATCTGTTCGACACCTAATGAACGAGCCACTTGCGGGTTACTCAATACTTTGAAGTGATTTGGATAGAGCGTGCGCGGCCACGTGGAGGTCGGCCGGTCGAGCATTTGGTCGAGAATCGCCAGCCAGTCGTTCTGATCGCTATAGGTACTGGCCAGGCTGCCGGCCTTGACGAACGCGGCGTTGGGGCCAATCAGTGCCGTGTGCCGTGTGTAACTGCTGAGCAACAGGTTCTTCGCCGTTTTGGGGTTGTACAGGTCAGGATCGTCAAGCCCGAGTAGCACATCGCTGTTTTTCAGCAGGGTTTGCAAGGGACGGCTGTCATTAGTGTCGTCCCAGTGTTCGGCCACAATCTCAAGACCCAATGGCATGGCTGCCAGGCGGAGTTCTTTCAGTAGAAATGCACTGTGCTGGTCGAAAAGGACACCAATGCGCCGGGCCTGAGGCAACAGGATTCGGGTGAGGCGCAGTTGTCGTTCCAGCGGAGGATCACTCCATAACAGGCTCAGGTGCGAAGGCAGGTTGGTACCCAGTCGAGTGCGCGCTTGCAGGCGGCTGATGCGCAGCACCATTGTCGGCGGCCCCTCGGCGTCTTGCAGACGCCAGTCCAGGCTCGGCAGGTCGAGCAGGATCAAGCGCGTATTGATCGGCAGTTGGCCCGGCAGCGACAGGTTGGACAGTGGTTCAAAGCGCACCGTGTCGCGCGGGCGTTTCTCGCTCAGGGCCGTGGTGAAAGTCTGCATGCCGGGGCTGTCCTCAGCGCCGATCAGCAGAATGTCGGCAGAGTTCGCCGAAAAATGACTCAGCAGACCGGCAAACAGCAGGCACAACCCGACCAGCAGGCGGCCAAAGGTTGGCGTCTTGCGTGGCCGGCAGCGCGACATCTTAAAACTCCAGCTCCGCGCTGAAGTACATCACACGACGCTCGTCATAGTTGTTGTCGATGAAGGTGGTTGGTTGATGGTCGAGACGCTGCTGCATCACGCCGGCCAGTTCCAGACGGGCCTTGCCGAAATGGATGCGCTTGGCGATGCGTGTGTCGAACCTTTCGAAGCGGTAGCCATTGAGCGCGTCATCGCCATAGTAGAAAAGTGCACTGCTCCAGCCTTTGCCCCAGTCACGTAACCAGCCGGCGGAACCACTCTTGCGCGCGGTCTGTTGCTCATCCAGCGGATTGCTCGCCTGGGCGTCTACATAGGCGTAGGTCAGACGCAGGCGGTCGGCGCGGCTGATGTTCCAGTCGAACTGCGTTTCAGCCCCGGTAAAACGTGCCGTGTTGGCGTTGCTGGCGATGTACTGATTGTTGCGCAGGGGTTCGCTGATCATGCCGGTGATTTCGTCGTAGAAGAACTTCATATCAACGGCCAATCCCTGTTCGGCGAAAAAGCCGTTGTAGCCCAATTCTCTGGAGCGCATGTGTTCCTGGTCGAGATCACCGGGGCCACGGGTCCTGACGAAATAGCGGGCACTGGACTGTCCGTAGGCGCCTGGCTTCAAATTGGTCACCCGGTAGCTCCAGTTGACGTTGTTCTCGAACATGTCCGGCGATCGCACGGCTTCGGAGTACACCGCCCGCAGGCCATGACGCGGATTGATCAGGTAATTGACCGCGACGCGCGGCGTCAGCGAACTGCCGCTCAACCGCGCATCCTCGAACATCGCTCCACCCTGAAGCAGCCAGTGCTCGGTGGCGCGCCACTCGAGTTGGCCAAATGTCCGCCAGGTGGTGTCGTCGAGTGTGCCATTGAAGTAGGTATCGGAATCGGCCCGGTCGTAACGATAGTTCATGCCACTGACCAGACGCAGACTCTCGGACAGGCTAAGCGTGTCTTGCAGTTCGAGTTCGTAGCGCGATTCCCGGGAGCTTTGGTCGATGTCGCCACACAAGGTCTTGCGGGCCCCGTGCCCCCATTGAGCCAGCACTTGATTAGCCAATTCCCGTTCCTGAGCGGTCCCCGGCGTGGCGCCCTGACCAGTGAAACGCTCGATATTGCGCGCCAGGCGTTCGGTGTAATTGGGGTTGAGCTGCCAGAGCCGGGTCAATTCCGGGCTGAAGGACAGTTCGGCATCGCAGGCGCGCCATGTCTGCTGTCGGTCCCAGTGCTGGGCTGTGCCCTGGACATACAGGCTGTGATCGGGATTGATGTCCAGGTTCCAGCGCAACGAGCCTGCGTATGTCTTGGCGATGGCATCGGCATTGTCACCGGCATCCGTAATCCCCGAGAACACCGGGCGATAGGTGTACGGCCGCTGGTTCGTCCCGTCCTTGGCATTCAATTGCCAATCGATGCTTTGTCGTTCGTCGAGTGCCTGGCTGACGGCAAGATTGAAACGGTTCAGGCGACGACTGTCGCGATAATCGGCACCGTTGCGATCCGAGTCGAAACCGTCGTCTTGCAGGCCTGAGAGGGACAGGCGCAAGTCTCCACCGTCCCAGCCGGTGCCCTGGCTGGCGTAAAAGTCGTTGATGCCGCGCTGACCCCGGGTGACTTTCATCCGTGTGCCATGGCTGTCGGCCGGGTTGCGCGTGATGATGTTGACCACGGCCATCAACGCATTGGCGCCATAGCTGACGGTATTCGGGCCGCGGAAGACTTCGATGCGTTCGATGTCCTCCATGGCGACCGCGATGTCGCTCCAGTCCACTGTGGCCAGGCCTGCGCGGTACACCGAACGGCCATCGATCAGCACCTGCATGCGTCGCGCTGCGGTAGCGTTGGTGCCGTGGTAATTCACCGCTGGCTGATTGCCGTTGATGTTACCGACCATCATTCCCGGCACCAGGCGCAGCAACTCGCTGATATCCCGCGCGCCGCTGGCGTTGATCAGCTGGCTGTCGATCACCGTCATGCTGCCAGGTACCGCAGCCGGCGACTGTTTGAGCCGCGTCGCCGTCAGAATCTGCGGGAGCGGCTCGCTGTCGAGGAACAGGTCGTCAGCCATCAAGGGCGAGCTGAAGACCAGCGCCAGAACCAGCGGCGAGCGGGGTGACGTAGCGCCAATTGACACAACACATCCTTGATAGTGATTAACTGGCGCGCATGGTAACCGAGCCGATTGAATTATCCAGTCACAATCCCGGCATTTCCCCGGGTTTCATGGGTCTTCTTCCAACTGATGCGGGTAATTGTCGCGAGGGCTGGCCGCGACCCGGACGCTCCGTATAATGCCGGCATCGCCACTGTATGGATAAACGGATTACATATGACTGAACAGCGCCCAATCGCGGTACTGGGAGGCGGAAGTTTTGGTACCGCCGTGGCCAATCTTCTGGCCGAGAACGGGCACCAGGTCCGACAGTGGATGCGAGATCCCGAACAGGCCGAGGCCATTCGGGTCAATCGCGAGAACCCGCGCTACCTCAAAGGCATCAAGATTTTGCCGGCCGTAGAGCCTGTCACCGACTTGCAAGCCACGCTGGAAGCCTGCGACCTGTGCTTCGTCGCACTGCCTTCCAGCGCGTTGCGGTCGGTACTGGTCCCGCACGCCGAGCGCCTGAGCGGCAAGTTGTTGGTGAGCCTGACCAAAGGTATCGAAGCCCATACGTTCAAACTGATGAGCGAGATCCTCGAAGAGATCGCCCCGCAAGCCCGCATCGGCGTGCTTTCCGGGCCGAACCTGGCCCGCGAAATCGCCGAACATGCCCTGACCGCCACGGTCGTCGCCAGCGAAGATGAAGAGCTGTGCCAGCGCGTTCAGGCGGCCTTGCACGGCCGGACTTTTCGCGTGTACGCCAGCGCCGACCGCTTCGGCGTGGAACTGGGCGGGGCGTTGAAAAACGTCTACGCGATAATTGCCGGCATGGCCGTTGCACTGGGCATGGGCGAAAACACCAAGAGCATGCTGATCACGCGGGCGCTGGCAGAAATGACCCGTTTTGCGGTGAATCAGGGCGCCAACCCGATGACTTTCCTTGGCCTGGCGGGCGTGGGCGATTTGATCGTCACCTGCTCATCGCCGAAAAGCCGCAACTATCAGGTCGGTTTCGCCTTGGGCCAGGGGTTGAGCCTGGAAGACGCGGTGACGCGGCTTGGGGAAGTCGCCGAAGGTGTGAACACCCTCAAGGTGCTCAAGGCCAAAGCCCAGGAAGTGGGGGTGTACATGCCGCTGGTCGCGGGGCTGCATGCGATCCTGTTTGAGGGGCGCACGCTGGAGCAGGTCATCGGGCTATTAATGCGCGGTGAACCGAAAACCGACGTCGACTTTATTTCCACCAGTGGGTTTAACTGAATTTTTGCGCAGCGACCCCATCTACAGAGTCAGGGAGCGAGAAATGAACGATCCGAAAGTAGAAGCAAAATACGAGTCCATCCTGCTGCGCGTCTTGTGGATGCTCATTTACGTGCTGGTCTGGCAAGTGGCCCAATTTATCCTGGGCGCCGTGGTGCTGGTTCAGCTGATTTATCGTTTGATCTACGGTGCCCCAAGCGCCAGCCTGATGAACTTCGGCGACAGCCTGAGCCAGTTTCTGGCGCAGATTGGTCGTTTCGGTAGCTTCCACAGCGATCAGAAACCCTGGCCGTTCGCTGACTGGCCAACGCCGCGTACTCCGGAAGGTGAAGCGCCGCACGCCGTGCCGCCGGCACCGCACCCGGTCCGAGATGAGGAACCCAAACTATGAACTCTGGGTATTGCGTCATGGTGAAGCCGAGCCACATGGCACGCGGCCAGATTCCGAGCGGGCACTGACCGCTCATGGT
Organism: Pseudomonas sp. LBUM1643; assembly: GCF_059716215.1. Lineage (NCBI taxonomy): Bacteria > Pseudomonadati > Pseudomonadota > Gammaproteobacteria > Pseudomonadales > Pseudomonadaceae > Pseudomonas > Pseudomonas sp. LBUM1643. The sequence goes on along the minus strand of NZ_CP166813.1, from coordinate 4,897,719 downwards.
CGTGAAGAAGTGCTGCGCAGCGCTGCCAAGTTGATTGGCCAGCCAATCTCCGCGATCTATGCCAGCCCTTACCTGCGAGCGCAGGAGACGGCAATGCTGGTTCGTGAAGCGTTGGGGTTCGAGCCCGAGATCCGTACCGTCGAATGGCTGACTCCCGATAACCGTCCTCAAGCGGTCGCCGAGCAGTTGGTTTCCGTGGACTACGCATTGCTGGTCAGCCATAACCCGCTGGTGGGCAATCTGCTGGGTTATTTGCAGCACGGTCATGTTCAGGAACCCGAAGCGGTGAAAACCGCGGGTCTTGCAGAGCTTGAGGGTGACCTGCCACTGGCGGGCGCAATGAAGCTCAATGGCATCAAGCACTCTTGAAAGTTGAAAGATCCACCCTGCGGCAGCGCTTGGTATTTTCCCTGTAGGCGTTGCATCACGCAGCGATCCGTTAATCCTGTTTATGTCCTCAAAATAGTCAACCAAGCAACCGCTTGGTTGACTACGCTTGCTCCAGAACAAAAACAGGAGCGAGTCGCATGTCTGCCGCTATTCGATTGCCACTGGACGTCTTCTACGAGCGTGAAGCCCGTCATCCCCGCCAGCGTTTTCTGGTTCAGCCTGTGGGTGGAGGCCAGGTCGAAACACTGACCTGGGCCGACGTCGGCCATCAGGCCCGCTGTGCCGCCCATTGGCTGCGGGCGCGGGAATTGCCCCAAGGCAGCCATATCGCGCTGATCTCGAAGAACTGTGCGCACTGGATCATTGCCGACCTGGCGATCTGGATGGCCGGGCATGTGTCCGTTCCGCTGTACCCCAACCTGACCGCCGAATCCGTGGCACAGGTACTGGAACACTCCGAAGCCGTGCTGGCGTTCATTGGCAAGCTCGATGACTGGCCGGGCATGTCCCGAGGTATCCAATCGGATCTGCCGACGATCAGTCTGCCGCTGCATCCTCCTGGAACATTCGATTTCAGCTGGACTGACTTGCAGGCAAGCTCCCCGATCCAGGACGATCCCAAGCCTGCCGCCGATCAACTGGCGACCATCATCTACACCTCCGGCACCACGGGCATGCCTAAAGGCGTTATGCACAGCTTCGGCAATCTGGGGTTCGCCGCCACCCGTGGCACGCAATTGTTTGGACTCAACGAGGCGGATCGACTGCTGTCCTATCTGCCGCTGTGCCACGTCGCCGAACGGATGTTCGTTGAAATGGCGTCTATCTACACCGGACAAACGGTGTTTTTTGCCGAAAGCCTCGATACCTTTCTGGCGGATCTGCAGCGCGCGCGACCGACTGCATTGTTCGGCGTGCCGCGAATCTGGACCAAATTCCAGATGGGCGTGTACAGCAAGATTCCGGCAAAGCGCCTCGACTTTTTGCTCGGCTTGCCAATCATCGGCAAGCGGGTGGGGCATAAAGTTCTCGCCGGACTGGGGCTGGATGCATTGCGTATCGCGTTGTCCGGCGCCGCGCCCGTGCCCCAGAGTTTGCTGCTGTGGTACCGCAAACTCGGGCTTGATGTGCTGGAGGTCTACGGCATGACTGAAAGTTGTGGTTACTCGCACATCTGCCTTCCCGGTCAGAACAAACCCGGCTGGATCGGCAAGCCGTGCCCGGAGGTCGAGGTGCGGATCGAACCCTCGGGTGAAGTACTGGTACGCAGCGGCGCCACCATGCTGGGCTATTTCAAGGAACCGGAAAAAACCGCCGACACCCTCACCGAGGATGGCTTCCTGCGCACCGGTGATAAGGGTGAGGAGGATGCTGAAGGCAATCTGCGCCTGACCGGGCGACTCAAGGAAATCTTCAAGACCAGCAAAGGCAAATACGTGGCCCCGGCCCCGATCGAAAATCGCCTGGCGGTGCATTCGCGGATCGAACAGGTGTGCGTGGTGGGCGACGGGCTGACCGCGCCGCTGGGGTTGTGCGTGCTGTCCGCCGTTGGCCAGCAGGACGCGGGCAGTACCGCGCGTGCCGGCCTGCATTCGAGTCTGGAAAGGCTGCTGGAGGAGGTTAACGGCGCCCTCGATAAGCATGAACGCCTGCGCCGGCTGGTGGTGGTCAAGGACAGCTGGGCGGTGGAAAACGGCTTTCTGACGCCGACCCTCAAGATCAAGCGCAACGTGATCGAAGCAGCGTACGGTGCGCGGTTTGAAGAATGGAGCGAGCGCAGCGAGACCGTGCTGTGGCAGGATTGATTCACGAACAAAACCAACAAAGGATGTCAGCAATGAGCTTGTGGCGTACCACTCCCAATATCGAGCAGTTGAACGCGATCCAGAAAAACACCATTGGCGAAGTCCTGGATATTCGCTTTGAAGCGTTCGACGACGAGTCCCTGACCGCCAGCATGGTCATCGACCACCGTACTCACCAACCCTACGGTTTGCTGCATGGCGGCGCTTCTGTGGTACTGGCCGAAAGCGTGGGTTCGATGGCCAGTTACCTGTGCATCGACGCCAGCAAATTTTACTGCGTGGGCCTGGAGATCAACGCGAACCATTTGCGCGGATTGCGCAGCGGCCGAGTGACGGCAGTGGCCAAGGCGATTCACATCGGCCGCACCACACATGTCTGGGATATCCGCTTGAGCAGTGATGAGGGCAAGGCCAGTTGCGTGTCGCGGTTGACCATGGCGGTGGTGCCGCTGGGCGAAAATCCGCCGGCGCGCTAATTTATTAACCGTCCCCTGTATCAGCTGGCGAACCTGTGGCTACACAGGGGCTGGCCGGACTGTCACTGATGCTGGCAGATACGGTCATTGCTGTAGGACGCAGTCTTGCGGACAATCAACGCCTGATCTCGCTCATGGATTTGCCGGTATGTCGCAACAGATATTTTTCGCCCACGCCAACGGGTTTCCTTCCGGGACCTACGGCAAATTGTTCGCGGCCCTGGCGCCCGAGTATCAGGTGACGCATCTGGAGCAGCACGCCCACGATCCGCGTTTCCCCGCTGACGATAACTGGTACAACCTGGTGGATGAGTTGATCCACCATCTGGAGTTGCAGGCGGAACCCGTGTGGGGCGTCGGTCATTCCTTCGGTGGTGTCCTTCATCTGCACGCAGCATTGCGTCGTCCCGAGCTGTATCGCGGGGTCGTCATGCTTGATTCGCCGGTGCTGACCCGCGCCGATCAATGGGTGATTCGCGCCGCCAAGCGTTTCGGTTTTATCGATCGCCTGACTCCCGCCGGCCGTACCTTGGGCCGCCGGGAAGAATTTACCGATCTGGACAGCGCTCGTCGCTATTTTGCCGGCAAGACTCTTTTTCGCAGCTTCGATCCGGAATGCCTGGACGCTTATCTGCAGCACGGTTTGCACAAGGTTGGCGATACGCTGCGCCTGCGTTTCGACCCCGCGACGGAAATCAGCATCTACCGGGGTGTCCCTCACACCAGTCCGGGCTTGGCCCGGCAGTTGAAAGTGCCGCTGGCGGTGGTTCGCGGGCACCGCAGTCGAGTCGTCATGCGCCATCACGCCAGCGCTGTCGGGCGCATGCCATTGGGGGAGTCCCTGACGATGCAAGGTGGCCACATGTTTCCCCTCGAACGCCCTCAGGACACTGCCACACTGCTGAAAAACCTGTTCAGCCGCTGGGAAGGTCGACGTCAGCAGGATTGTGCATGAGCCATGTTGTAGAAGAAGTACGCCTGAGCCTGCCGCACATCGAGTTGGCGGCCCATCTGTTCGGTCCTGAAGACGGTTTGCCGGTCATTGCCTTGCATGGCTGGCTGGACAACGCCAACAGCTTCGCGCGGTTGGCGCCCAAGCTCAAAGGCTTGCGCATCATCGCGCTGGACATGGCCGGCCACGGCCACTCTGGTCATCGGCCACCCGGTGCGGGTTATGCCATGTGGGATTATGCCCACGATGTGCTGCAAGTCGCCGAACAGTTGGGACTGAAGCGTTTCGCGTTGATGGGTCATTCCATGGGCGCCATCGCTTCGCTGATCATCGCAGGGTCGTTGCCTGAGCGCGTCACCCACCTGGCGTTGATCGACGGCATCATTCCTCCTACAGACAAAAGCGAAAACGCCGCCGAGCGCATGGGAATGGCCCTGCAGGCGCAGTTGGACCTGCGGGAAAAACGCAAGCCGGTCTACAACACCCTGGACCGCGCCATAGAAGCCCGCATGAAAGGGCTGGTGGCGGTAAGTCGTGAAGCCGCAGAGTTGCTGGCTCAACGGGGGTTGATGCCGGTTCCGGGGGGGTACACCTGGCGAACCGATAGCCGACTGACGCTGCCTTCGCCATTGCGCCTGAGCCCGGAACAGGCGATGGCCTTCGTTCAGCGGGTCAGGTGTCCGGCAACGCTGGTGGTGGCTGCTGACGGCATGCTGGCCAAACACACCGAGCTCCTGGAGCGTCTACCCTTTAGCCGGGAACAGCTGCCAGGTGGTCATCATTTGCACCTGAACGATGAGGCCGGTGCCGATCTTGTCGCAGACTGTTTCAATCGGTTCTTCGCCGTTCCTTGACTTGCGCCGGGCAACTGTCGAGGCTGGGCGGGTTGAAATGGGAGACAACCATGATAGATCTCTACACCGCTGCGACCCCGAAAGGCCACAAGGTCTCTATCGTGCTCGAGAAACCCGGCATGCCCTGCTTGGCGCACGCCTTGAATATCGACAAAAAGGAACAGAAGTTTGCGCAATATCCCGCCAGCTTCTTCAAAGGCGCCCAGGCCATGCTGATCCGATGAGCCTTTCTATGCGTTCTTTCAGTTTTCTAGCGCTGTGCTGTTTCAGTCCACTGTTATTTGCTGCTGATGTTCCAGGCAGTCAAGACCTGCCCATCCTGCCCCGGATGGGTGACGCGCAGATTGTTGATTATCGCCCGACGGTGGAGCTTGAACGGATCTACCCGTTGGGTTCGATCCGCAAGATCAGCGGGCAATTGCGCTTCGATGGCCAAGTCACTGCCCGGGGGCAAACCACTTCGGTGACTTACGAGTTGCCGCCGGAACATTCCTCTACCGATGCTTTTACCGCCGCACGGGAAACCTTGCAGAAACAGGGCGCCGAGCTGTTGTTCTGGTGCCAGGCACGAGATTGCGGTGAGAGCAGCCTGTGGGCCAATGAAGTCTTTGGCAATGCCAAGCTGTATGGCGCCGACGACCAGCAGGCGTACCTGCTGTTGCGCCTGGCGGCACCGCAGGACAATACGCTGGTAGCGCTCTACAGCATCACTCGCGGTAATCGTAAAGCCTATCTGCACGTCGAACAGTTCGACGCGGCGGCACCCTTGGGTGATGTGTTGCCGACTTCGGCGACCTTGCTTCGTCAGCTTAAAAGCACCGGCGCGCTGGACTTCCCCAAACTGACGGAGGCGCCTGACGACACCTGGCTGCGTTTGCTGTCTCGCGGCTTGAACCTGGACACGAACCTGCGGGTCAGTATTTCCGGGAAAAATGCCGAAGCCTGGCGTCAGGCACTGGTGGGGCAGGGCGTGCGAGCGGCACGGATGGAAACCGGTAGCGTCGAAGGCTCTGGCCTGCACATCGAGCTATTGCGATAAGCTGCGCCAAGCGAACGTGCAGTGCGCGTTCGCCGACTCTTTCCTGACTGACTTTTCGAGACGTACATGATCAACAATGATCGGCTATTGGTGCAGATCCTGCTCCTGGTGCTGTTTGGCGCGAGCTTATGGGTGATGGCGCCGTTTTGGTCGGCATTGTTCTGGGGCGCGGTGCTGGCTTTTGCCAGTTGGCCCTTGATGCGTTTGCTGACCCGCTGGCTCAATGGTCGCGAATCCCTGGCGGCGGCATTGCTGACCCTTGGCTGGATGTTGCTGGTGGCGGTACCGCTGGTGTGGCTGGGCTTCAATCTGGCTGATCATGTGCGTGATGCCACCGCGTTCATCAAGGATGTGCAGGTCGATGGCCTGCCGGAAGCACCGACCTGGCTGGGTTCGATTCCATTGGTTGGCGAACGTCTGGTCGGGATCTGGAACAGCATCGATGAGCAGGGCGCCGCCATGATGGTGGCGGTCAAGCCGTACCTCGGTCAGGTCGGCAACTGGTTGCTGGCGCGCAGTGCGCAGATTGGTGGCGGCATTCTCGAGCTGACCTTGAGTATCGTCTTCGTGTTCTTCTTTTATCGTGACGGTCCGCGATTGGCGGCGTTCGTTCATGGTCTGCTTGAACGATTGATCGGTGATCGTGCCGGTTATTACATCGAACTGGTCGCGGGGACGGTTCAGCGCGTAGTGAACGGTGTAATCGGTACGGCGGCGGCTCAAGCCGTACTGGCGCTGACCGGGTTCCTCATCGCCGGGGTTCCTGGAGCTCTGGTGCTCGGGATTGTGACCTTCCTGCTGAGTCTGATTCCCATGGGGCCGCCGCTTGTGTGGATACCCGCGACCGCATGGCTGGCCTGGAAGGGTGAGTACGGCATGGCGGTGTTCCTCGGGATCTGGGGCACATTCGTCATCAGCGGGGTGGATAACGTGCTCAAGCCTTACCTGATCAGTCGAGGCGGGAACCTGCCGTTGGTGATTGTGCTGCTGGGCGTGTTCGGCGGGCTGATTGCGTTTGGCTTCATCGGCTTGTTCATCGGTCCGACATTGCTCGCCGTGGCTTACAGCCTGTTGACTGACTGGAGCAAGAGCCACGCCCGCGTAGACGATCGTCGCTGAGTCTTGTCTTCGGACCTGACGCTCAGGTCCGGGGCAAACGAAGCACTGCGGTCAGACCGCCACCGACAGTTTCTTCCAGGTTCAATTGACCAGCCTGTCGCTCGGCCGCTTCCCGGGCGATGGTCATGCCCAGCCCGACGCCCCCCGAGTTGCGGTTGCGCGAACCTTCCAGACGGAAAAACGGTTCGAACACCGCTTCTCGTTTGTCCGCCGCGATGCCGGGGCCATGGTCGACGACCCGGATCACCACGTGGTCTCGATGGTCTTCAAGGGTCATCAACGCTGCCCCTGCGTAGCGCAGGGCGTTATCCAGCAGATTGTTGATGCATGAGCGCAACGCCATCGGCTGCACTTGCAGCGGAGCACAGTGGCCGCTGACTTCGACGTCGGCGCCCTGGTCTTGGGCATTTTCGCTCAGGGACTCGACCAGCGCCTGCACATCCATCCATTGAGGCGCCTCGCTGGTGCGTTGTTCGTGCAAGTAAGTCAGGGTGGCGTCGAGCATGCTGATCATGTCGTCCAGGTCCTGACGCATTTGCCCCTGCAGCTTCTCATCGACAATCTGTTCCAGTCGCAGCTTGAGCCGGGACAGCGGCGTGCGCAGGTCATGGGACACCGCCCCGAGCATTCTCGAACGTTGATGGACCTGTTCGATGATCCGTTTCTGCATGAGGTTGAAGGTGTAGGCCGCCTGCCGTGCTTCCCGGGGGCCGGTTTCGTCCAATGGCTGGCTGTCGAGGTTTTCGCTCAAGCGCTCGGCGGCCTCGCTCAGACGCCGAATCGGTTGGCTCAGCAGTTTGGCGCCGTACCAGGCGGCAATGATCAGCGAGATGAATTGAAAGGTCAGCGGGACCAACGGCCCACCAAACCACGGTCGTGGCGGTGGCTTGTTCATCCCCTCGGAAAACGCCGGCGGCGAGGGAGGATGTGGGGGGCCGTAATGGTGAAACCAGGCAAACGCCAACAGGTGGGCAAGGACAATGGCCAGCAACAACACACCAAACAGACGGCCGAAGAGCGTATCGAAGCGGGCTCGCATCAGCCGATGTCTCGTGCGTCGAAGAGGTAACCCTCACCGCGAACGGTTTTGATCAATTGCGGGGCCTTGGGGTCATCCCCCAGTTTTTGGCGCAGACGTGACACCAGCAGATCAATGCTGCGATCGAACGCCTCGATCGAACGGCCGCGCGCAGCGTCCAGCAGTTGTTCGCGACTGAGTACACGGCGCGGACGTTCGATGAACACCCAGAGCAAGCGAAATTCAGCATTCGATAGCGGAACCGCCAGGCCATCGGCGGAAACCAGCTGGCGCAGGACACTGTTGAGGCGCCAGTTGTCGAAGCGAATGTTCGCACGCTGTTCGGTGCGATCATCGCGGACCCGGCGCAGAATGGTTTGAATCCGCGCTACCAGTTCTCGCGGTTCGAACGGCTTGGCCATGTAGTCGTCGGCGCCGAGTTCGAGGCCGATAATACGGTCGGTAGGCTCGCAACGAGCAGTCAGCATCAGGATGGGAATGTCCGATTCGGCACGCAGCCAGCGGCACAGCGACAAACCGTCCTCACCGGGCAGCATCAGATCGAGCACCACCACATCGAAGTACTCGGCCTGCAGGGCCAGACGCATTGCGTCGCCATCGGTGACGCCGCTGGCGTGGATGTTGAACCGGGCCAGGTAGTCGATCATCAGTTCCCGGATCGGGACGTCATCGTCGACGATCAGCGCGCGAATGTTCCAGCGTTTGCCATCGCCAGTCACTTTTTGCTCATCGTTCAGTGGTATTGGAGAAATGTGCATGCGTGCGTTCATCTGCCAGGGAGGCTGCCAACGGCGGCGAGATTGTGGCTTCAGCATAGGCGCCCGGCCCGGAGGCGGGAAGTGCTGGAAGGGTCAGTTGCGGTGGCCGAGGGTAGCGATCAAGGATGTTGTGGGCATGTCGGCTGTGTATCGAACTCGACACAATGGGTGGACCGACTAGTCTTGCCAGAGTCTTCGGGACGATTTACCGATCATCGGGTCCCGCAGCGCCGTTGGTTCCGCTACAATGCGCGCCGATTTCGTCCTGCCTGAGAGCCCGCACATGTCCGTCTGCCAGACTCCTATCATCGTCGCCCTGGATTTCCCCACCCGTGACGCCGCACTGAAGCTGGCCGACCAGTTGGACCCGAAACTGTGCCGGGTCAAAGTCGGCAAGGAACTGTTCACCAGCTGCGCCGCGGAAATTGTCGGCACCCTGCGTGACAAGGGGTTCGAAGTGTTCCTGGACCTCAAGTTTCACGACATTCCGAACACCACGGCCATGGCGGTCAAGGCTGCTGCGGAAATGGGCGTCTGGATGGTCAACGTGCATTGCTCCGGCGGCCTGCGCATGATGGCTGCCTGCCGTGAAGTGCTCGATCAGCGCACCGGCCCCAAGCCGCTGTTGATCGGCGTGACCGTGCTCACCAGCATGGAGCGTGAGGATCTGGCGGGCATCGGCCTGGACATCGAGCCGCAGGAACAGGTACTGCGCCTGGCCGCGCTGGCAGAGAAAGCCGGGATGGACGGTCTGGTGTGCTCGGCACTGGAAGCCCAGGCACTGAAATCGGCTCACCCGTCGCTGCAATTGGTCACCCCGGGGATTCGTCCGGCAGGCAGTGCCCAGGATGATCAGCGCCGTATCCTGACTCCGCGTCAGGCGCTGGATGCCGGATCCGATTACCTGGTGATCGGCCGTCCGATCAGCCAGGCCGAAGATCCGGCCAAGGCGTTGGCTGCAGTGGTTGCCGAACTGGCTTAAAAAAAATCGCAGGCTGCGACAACTCCTACAGGGTGTATCCGATCTCGTGTAGGAGCTGCCGCAGGCTGCGATCTTTTGATCTTTTGTAATTAAACCTTCAACACCAACTTCCCGAAATTCTCCCCGCTGAACAACTTCATCAGCGTCTCCGGGAACGTCTCCAGTCCTTCAACAATGTCTTCCTTGCTCTTGAGTTGCCCTTTGGCCATCCAGCCGGCCATTTCCTGCCCGGCAGCGGCGAACTGCGCGGCGTAGTCCATCACCACAAAGCCTTCCATTCGCGCTCGGTTGACCAGTAACGACAGGTAGTTGGCCGGCCCTTTCACGGCCTCCTTGTTGTTGTACTGACTGATGGCGCCGCAAATAACCACCCGTGCCTTCATGTTCAGGCGGCTCAAAACCGCATCAAGGATGTCGCCACCGACGTTATCGAAGTACACGTCGACGCCTTTGGGGCACTCGCGCTTGAGGCCGGCTTGAACATCTTCGCTTTTGTAGTCGATGGCTCCGTCAAAACCCAATTCGTCGATCAGGAACTTGCACTTGTCGGCGCCGCCAGCGATCCCGACCACCCGGCAACCCTTGATCTTGGCGATCTGCCCGGCAATGCTCCCCACTGCGCCGGCAGCCCCGGACAGCACCACGGTGTCGCCTTCCTTCGGGGCGCCTACATCGAGCAAGGCAAAGTAGGCCGTCATGCCGGTCATTCCCAGCGCTGACAAATAGCGCGGCAGGGGGGCCAGTTTTGGATCAACCTTGTAGAAACCGCGTGGTTCGCCCAGGAAATAGTCCTGCACACCCAGGGCGCCATTGACGTAGTCACCGACATCAAAGCCTGGATTGTTCGACGCTATGACCTTGCCCACACCCAATGCGCGCATCACTTCGCCGAGACCGACCGGCGGGATGTAGGACTTGCCCTCGTTCATCCAGCCACGCATCGCCGGGTCCAGGGACAGGTATTCGTTCTTGACCAGGATCTGACCCGCAGCCGGTTCGCCGACCGGTACTTCCTGAAAGGTGAAGGTCTCGCGGGTCGCCGGGCCCACCGGACGTTTGGCGAGCAGGAACTGGCGATTGGTCTGGGTAGTCATGACAGGCACTCAAGATGAATGAAGCCTTGTTGATAGACCTTCGCGGCGACTCCCGCAAGTTTGGCTGATGCGGCGAATGCACTTCGATCCAGAGCAGTGATAATTGTGTGCATGGTTCCATCACTGCAACTCATGGTCGCCCAACCGGCCTTTTGATAGTGCTGCCGTGCTGTCAGCTCCTGTGACTAGACTGGGCTCACGCGATCCCCCGCATCCATCTCTTCGAGGACATAACAATGAGCATGACGTTTTCTGGCAAGGTCGCCGTTGTGACCGGTGCAGCCAATGGTATCGGCCGCGCGACTGCCCAGGCGTTTGCCGCAGAGGGCTTGAAGGTGGTGGTGGCTGACCTGGACACGGCGGGCGGTGAAGGCACGGTGGCGCTCATTCGTACGGCAGGCGGTGACGCGACCTTTGTGCGCTGTAACGTCACCCTGGAAAGCGATGTAAAGAATCTGATGGACGAGGTGATCACCACCTACGGCCGTCTCGACTACGCCTTCAACAACGCCGGGATCGAGATCGAGAAAGGCAAATTGGCTGAAGGCACCGTAGACGAGTTCGACGCGATCATGGGCGTCAACGTCAAGGGCGTCTGGCTGTGCATGAAGTACCAATTGCCGTTGCTGCTGGCTCAGGGCGGTGGCGCTATCGTCAACACGGCTTCGGTGGCAGGTCTCGGAGCGGCGCCGAAGATGAGTATCTACGCGGCATCGAAACACGCGGTGATCGGCCTGACGAAGTCGGCAGCCATCGAATACGCCAAGAAAAAAATCCGTGTGAACGCGGTGTGTCCTGCGGTCATTGACACCGACATGTTCCGTCGCGCTTACGAAGCGGACCCGAAGAAGGGCGAGTTTGCTAACGCCATGCATCCGGTCGGACGCATCGGCAAAGTCGAAGAAATCGCCAGCGCAGTGCTGTACCTGTGCAGTGATGGTGCAGCGTTTACCACGGGGCATTCATTGGCAGTGGACGGTGGCGTTACGGCGTTCTAAAAACACCTTTCATGTATCAAAAAAACCGCGCTCGTGCGCAATGCAGTTCACTTAATCCAGCACTGTAACTGTGGCGAGGGAGCTTGCTCCCGCTGGGTCGCGAAGCGGCCCCAAAAGAGGGACTGCTACGCAGCCCAGCGGGAGCAAGCTCCCTCGCCACGGGTTTCAATTCAGCTCTAAATTTTTTAAGTGAACAGCATTACGCGTCTATGCACCTTTCTCAGGCTACCAACCCGGATCGACCTCAAGCGTTCTGAAAACGACGAGCCTGTAGCTTTTTGCCATTATTCCGACGCCAGAGACTTGTGCGGATCCAGGCCCGTTGCGAATCTGCGTCAATCGACTATGTCAGGGTACTCAGAGCAATGATTTCGGCCGCGCAAGGACGTTTTGCCAACCTCGGTATGGCGAAAAAACTGGGTATCGGGTTTGCCTTGGTACTGTTATTGACTGCGTTGGTTGCGGCTATCGGTGTGTGGTCCCTGCAGACCATCAGCCAGCGCTTCGATGGCCTCAAGCAGATGTCGACACTCAACAGCGGCTTGCTCAAGGTACGGTTGCTCGAGCAGGATTTTGCCTTGCATGCCAATCCGAAAACCGTCGATGCGCTGCACGAAGGTGTGGACGCCTTGATTGCGTTGGCGACGCAGCTCAAGTCGGCCTCTGCGAACAATGTGCCGGTGATGAATGACGTCGAGCAGTCACTGGGCGCTTACCGTAAAGCCTTTGACGAGTTTGTCTCGCTCAGCCAGGCCAAGGACCTGTCGCTGGAAATGGCCAGTTGGTCGGTGTCCAGCGTGGCCAACAATCTTGATGTGCTGCAAGCGGGCCTGGCTGATGACGGTGCTTACACATTGAAAGAAACCGAGGGCAAGGACGGCGCGCAGTTTATCGAGCAAGCCAATCAGGTCAGTCAGGTATCCCGTTTGATGTTGCAGGCCATGAACGAGGCGCGAGTGCGCCTGGACCTTAGCCGCAAGGGCGATGACAGCGCTGGCCAGGGCAAGATCGAACAGGCCGACCAGGCGTTGGTCCAGGCCGAACAGCTTAAGGCCACGGTCAAGGATGAGGGCTATCAGAACGTGCTCAATGAAGTGACCGGTCACATCGGCGGTTTCAGTGAAAAGCTCGCTGAGTACACGGGGCTGCTGGCTCAGGAAAAGACGGTGTATGGGCAGTTGCACCAGCGTGCGGCTGAGGTCGTGGAGCGGGTGGATCAGGCTTATGTCGCTGAAGATCAGTCGATGCAGACGGAACTGAAAAAGAATTCGCTGTTGATCATCGGGTCGTCCGCTTTGGCGTTACTGGTCGGATTGATGGCCGCGTGGGTGATTACCCGTCTGATCGTGTCGCCGTTGCGCAGTGTGATCCTTGTTGCTCGGCAAATTGCGGCGGGTGATCTGAGTGCGACGGTCGAGGTGACTCGCCGTGACGAGATCGGTCAATTGATGCAGGCCATGCAGCAGATGGGGGCGGGCCTTAGCAGCATCGTCAGTGGCTTGCAGGCGGGTATCGAGCAGTTGGCCAGTTCGGCGCAGTCGCTGTCGGCGGGGACTGAACAGACCAACCTTGAAGTCAGCAGCCAGAAGGAAGAAACCGATCAGGTCGCAACGGCAATGAATCAGATGACCGCTACCGTGCACGATGTCGCGCGTAATGCGGAGGAGGCTGCCCAAGCGGCGCAGACAGCCGATGGCAAGGTTGAAAGCGGTCAACAGGTGGTGCGTCAGAGCATGGTGCGCATCGAACAGTTGGCGGACTCCGCAACAGCGGCCAGCTCCAGCATTGAAAGTTTGAGCGCAGAGATCCAGAACATCGGTACGGTGCTCAGCGTGATCAAAAGCGTGGCTGAGCAAACCAATTTGCTGGCCCTGAATGCGGCAATCGAAGCGGCTCGGGCGGGCGAACAGGGCAGGGGCTTTGCGGTCGTTGCCGATGAAGTCAGGGCGCTGGCCAAGCGTACCCAGCAATCCACCGAGGAAATCGAGCGTCTGGTCAGCGCCTTGCGTTCAGCGGCTCAGGCCTCGGTGCAACAGATTCAAAGCAGCGGTGAGTTAGTGAAGCTGGCGGTCAGTGATGCGCTGCAGACCGAGAGCGCGCTGGGCAGCATTGCGGCAGCGGTGTCGTTGATCCAGCAGATGAACCAGCAGATCGCAGCAGCGGCCGAGGAGCAGAGTTCAGTGGCCGAGGAGATCAATCGCAGTGTGACGAGCATCCGCGCCAGTGCGGATCAGTCCTCCCTGGCGATGCAGGGGAATGCGGCGTCGAGTATCGAGCTGGCGCAGTTGGGCGTTGAATTGAAGGGAATGGTGGGGCACTTCAGGCTTTGATATCCGCTGGGTGGCAGGTCCGCGTCGAAACAAAAAAGCCACCTGATCCGGTGGCTTTTCGTTTTGCGTGGAATCAGTCGTAGATCACTTTCTTCTTCCAGTCCGCATCCGCCTCGACATCCTTGAGGCCTTCAGTCAATTGATTCACTTCGTCTTCAGCCGGTGCGGTTTTATCCATCACCTGTGCATTAGCACGCGCCAGGAGCTTTTCCAGGTACTGAAGCTGCTCGGCATACACCTGCGGATCCTGCTGTTTACGCAAGTACTGCACGCCGCGTTCGAACGCCAGGCGGGCCTGCCCCGGCTGATTCTGTTGCAGGGAGTGCTGGCCAAGGTTGTTGAAGAACTCGATGTGCAACAGGACCAGGATGTGGCGAACTTCACGGATCCAGCGTTTGGCTTCATTGGTCGGCAAAAACCCGTCCTGGGAGGCGCGGGTGATTTGACCGTGAAGGGCTTCGAGCAGGAACCGTACATCTTTGGCTTTCGCTTCGGTCTGGATCGGTGCTGGCGGATTGTTGACCGGGATCGATTCGCCCTGGGCGACAAGGGCCGTCAGCTCGGCAATCCGCGTCTTGAGGCCAGCATTGGATTTTTCCAGGTTGAGCATGCGCTGGCAGACATTCAGTTCCAGTCGGGTCAACAGCAGCTTGAGTGCCGGCGTCATCAACTGACCGGGGAATGTCTCGGTGATTTCGCCGCAGCGACGCAGACGATCGTTGAGCTCAACCTTGGTGCGGGCCTTTTCCAGCTTGTTGTTTTCCACCACATTGTTCATGTAACCAATGGCGATCAACAGTGCGATCCCGCCAACGACGAGCAGGGTGATCATGAGTGGCGTCAACGGTAAGACCTCTTTATGGGATTCGCGATCGAGTGTAGTGGCTTGGCATTGGACCGCATAGCGCTGTACGACCGGATGAATCGGACAGTGTTCTGCTTATATCGGCCGTCTGCGGACATATATAAGCGTTGCGCGGATGGAGTCACCTTGCCATCACCTGGTACGTGTCTCGACTATAACGCCTTGATGCGAGTCAGAATATAGGCGCCAGAGACCGGACGGCGGAAACCCTGGATTGGCGCCTCAAAGCTGGGCGAAGTCATTGATTTAAATAAATTTATATCAGGGGGTTGACGACCCCTCAATCCATCCATAGAATGCGCGCCACTTACAGCGTAAAGCACACAGCGAAACGCGGTAGGGAGTGAATGTTGTACGTGTGTCCCCTTCGTCTAGTGGCCTAGGACACCGCCCTTTCACGGCGGTAACAGGGGTTCGAGTCCCCTAGGGGACGCCATATGCGGGAATAGCTCAGTTGGTAGAGCACGACCTTGCCAAGGTCGGGGTCGCGAGTTCGAGTCTCGTTTCCCGCTCCAATTTTAAACAGCGTTGCTTTCGGGCAGGGCTGAGTGAAACCAGAACCAAATCTCAGGATGCGGATCTGGGCACCGAAACACACACCATGTGTTCCGGGCAGCGTGTCCCCTTCGTCTAGTGGCCTAGGACACCGCCCTTTCACGGCGGTAACAGGGGTTCGAGTCCCCTAGGGGACGCCATTTGCGGGAATAGCTCAGTTGGTAGAGCACGACCTTGCCAAGGTCGGGGTCGCGAGTTCGAGTCTCGTTTCCCGCTCCATATTTAACAAAAACGCCGCTCAGCAATGAGCGGCGTTTTTGTTTGCGCGTTTTTTATGTGCTTCCTTCCGGCTCGACCGTTCCTACAGCGAAAAAAGTGAAAACCGGAAGGGTCTGACATCAAGATTCTGGAAGTTCTGGCATAACGATCAGCCACCAGCCGTTGCGGCGAGTTCGCTATGAGGTCGTTCCTTTGATGCCATTGAAATTTCTGTCCTCAATTTCGTTCCCGGAGGTCCGGGCAACGGCAGTCTTGGCCCTGCCTCTGGTTGTAGGTCACGTCTGCGCCGGGCTGATAGCCCTCGTGGATAACCTCATTGCCGGCCACCACGGTACAGATACGCTGGCGGCAGTCACGCTGGGAACGGCATTGTTATGGCTGCCGATGCTTGTGCCGATCGGCACCTTGATAGCGCTGACGGCCACCGTGGCACGGCTGCATGGTGCGAGTCGTCCAGAGGACATCGGGCCGATATTTCGGCAAGCCTTATGGTTGGCGCTTCTCATGGGCCTCCTGATGTTCGGCTTCCTCAGCTTGGCACCCGTGTTGCTCTCGCCTGCCGGCATTGCAGAAGAAATGATTCCGGGAGCGCAGGCGTTTTTGTATGCGGTGCGCTGGGGCAGTCCGGCGTTGACCCTATTTTTTTGCATGCGCTATCTGTGCGAGGGGATGCACTGGATGCGGCCGACCATGCTGTTCGGTTTCGGTGGGTTGTTGGTGTTGGCGCCCTTAGGCTACATCCTGGCCAACGGCAAGCTGGGTTTTCCCAATCTCGGCGCTCAAGGCCTGGGAATCGCTTCGGCAACCATGATGTGGTTGCAAGCTCTCGTTTTCGCACTCTGCCTCTGGCATAGCAAACGTCTTGCACACTTGCAGTTGTTTGCCCGCTTCGACCTTCCTTGTCGCGCACAAATCAGCAATCTGCTCAGAACGGGCATGCCCATAGGCATCGCCATACTGATGCAGGGCAGCCTCTTTATCGTCACTTCATTGCTGATCGGGCGGCTGGGTTCAATTTATCTGTCGGCGCATCAGATTGCGGTCAACCTGGCCCAGTTGTGTTTCATGATTCCGGTGGCTGTAGCCGAAGCGACGACGGTGCGGGTCGGCCATGCGCTGGGACGTGGAGATGCCAAGGGGGTCAGGCAGGCTGCCTGGGCGGGTTGCGTCATCATCTTGATCGCACAATCCGTCTCAGTCGTGGTCCTGTTGCTCGGGCATGAGGCCATCGCCAATCTCTACAGCCGGGACGTCGCTGTGACCGCATTGGCATCAACGCTCTTGTTGTACACCGCTGCATTGCAGTTTCCAGATGGGTTGCAGATGCTTTCGGCCGGGGCGCTGCGCGGATTGCAGGACACGAGAGTGCCGATGTGGTTGGCGATTTTCTGCTACTGGGGCGTCGGCCTGCCGCTTGGGGCGGGGCTGGCGTTTGGCTTGGGATGGGGGCCTGAAGGTGTCTGGTCAGGATTGATTGTTGCCCTTACGTTGGCGACGGTACTGATGGGCTGGCGCTTTATTCATAGCAGTCGGCGCCCGGCAGCAGTGCTTGGCTGAAATGAATAGGCCCGAGATGAAGTTGTCGGGCCTTGACCGAGGTATCGAGCCACCATTTTCGGATGTTCAAAAGAACGCGTATTTCTTCACGCGCTGCTTAAAAAAGTTTTACATCGACAAAATCAATCGCCCCGCAAACAAAATCAAAATCACCCCCATCGTGCGCTCGAACCAATGCCCCAGGCGCATGAACAGCAAGCGCACCCGGTTACTCGAAAAAAACAACGCGACGATGACAAACCAGAGTGCGTTGACGAAGCACATCCAGACGCCGTAAAGCGCCTGAACGTTCAATGGCGTGGTGGCACTGATGAGTGTGGTGAATATCGCCAGGAAAAACAGTGTGGCCTTGGGGTTGGTGGCGTTGGTCAGAAAACCTGTGGTGAACGCTTTCAACAGCGATTGTTCGATCACGGGTTCGTCTTCGGACGTCTCACCCTCCAACAGGGTTTTGGGTTTGCTGCGCAAGAGGCTGATACCGAGGTACAAGATATAAGCCCCGCCCACGACCTTGGCGACTGTCAGCAACCAGGGGGTTGTGTGCATCAAGGCGCCGACGCCGAGCAAGGTATAGAGCACATGAACAGAGATGCCCGCGCCTATACCGAGTGCCGTGCAGATTCCGACGAGTCGGCCAAAGCGCACGCTCTGGCGGATGGTGACCGCAAAATCCGGTCCGGGAGCGACCACCGCCAGAAAATGAATAGTTGCCAGCGCAAGAAACTCGCCCAGGTAATTCGACAGCATTTTCAACTCCAAAAGGTAAGGGGCGAGGCGATGTCGCGGTAGCCGAACACCCGACGTCCGGCATCATGTCTTGGGTCCATCTGTCGGAGAGTCCAGGGAGCCAGGGATGAGGGCTCCAGAGGCGATCGCGCTGAGCTTCAGTCCACGCTGTAGTGAACTGAAAGCGTGCCTTTTTTCTGCGTGACGGCGGTGATCGTGACGCGGCCCAGATCCTTCAGGCTGCGTACGTGGGTGCCGCCGCACCCGTAGGCTGGGAGTTCACCAAAACCGATCTCGCGGGATCCTTCGCGCAACGATGTCAGGCGTGGCAAATCATGGGCGATCCATTGATCGATGCCATGCTGTACGGTTTGAGCGTCGATTTCCTGTGCCGATTCGGCGGGTCGAAATTGCACGCGTCCCTCGCCTGGCCAGTGATGCGCCTTGATCGGCATCCAGCCCATGGACTGGACGAGGTGGCCGATCAAATGGCCGGCGGAATGCATGCGGGTATTGAATTGCCTGCGCTGCTCATCCACTCGAATCTGCGTCATGCCGAGGGGCACGGGTCGATCAACGAAATGGATTATCCGGTCCGGGTCCTGTACCACCCGCAGCACCTGGCTCTCGCCGATCCAGCCAGTATCAAAGGGTTGTCCGCCTCCTTGAGGATGAAACAGCGTGGCCCTTAGCACCACGGCGAATTCGTTTTCTTGGGGCGTGCAATCCAGGACCTCTACATTGGCTTTGAGGTCATCACTATGGAAAAAGAGGCGAAGCGTCATATTCCATGTCCGTCAGTATTCTGTTTTTCATTATATGAAGCCGATAATTGCGTGATAATCCGTTCAAACATCAAAGGACTGTTGCGCTGTGAGCATAAATCTACCCCTGCCGCTACTCGGTGAAATGGCGATTTTCGTCAAGGTTGTCGAGACTGGAAGCTTTTCCGAAGCGGCTCGCCAATTGGGTTCGTCGCCCTCGGCCGTCAGTCGCAGCATCTCGCGCCTGGAGAAGGCGCTGGCTACCCGCCTGTTGCAACGCACCACGCGCAAGTTGCGCTTGAGTGACGGGGGCGAGGAGGTGTTCAAGCGTTGCCAGGAAATGGTCAGCGCCGCCAAGTCGGTCATGGAAATCAGCGGTCAGTTCACCGATGAAGCCGAAGGTTTGGTGCGTTTCAGCGTGCCCAAGGCGGTAGGGCGCTTCGTGATTCATCCACACATGCCGGAGTTCTTGCGTCGTTATCCCAAGGTAGACGTGGAGCTGTTACTGGAGGACCGCCAGGTGGATCTGATCGACGATAACGTCGACCTGGCTATCCGGATTACCGATCGGCCGCCCGCCGGGCTGGTCGGCCGCCAATTGCTGACCATAGATCACATGCTGTGCGCGACGCCGCAGTACCTGGCCGGGCACGGTACGCCGACTCATCCCCATGACTTGCTTAACCACAGCTGCATCTATCTGGGAGAAACCCCGAGCGATGCGCGCTGGAAATTCAAGATGGGCACCAAAGCCGTGACGGTGGGTGTGCGTGGGCGTTACGCCGCCAATCACACCGGCGTGCGATTGGGCGCGGTGTTGCAGCATATCGGGATTGGCAGCCTGCCTTACTTCACCGCGCGTTATGCGCTGGAACAGGGCTTGATCGTGCAGGTCCTGCCCGACTGGACGTTCCTGGCGTCTTACCACGGTGGCGCCTGGCTGCTCCATTCGCCGACGCGCTACATGCCGCCGAAGTTGCGGGTGTTTATCGACTATCTGGTGGAGTGCCTGGAGAAAGAGCCGACCCTGGGCAAGCCGGGAAAGGCCACTGAACTTGGCGCGTATGAGTTGCCCGAGAGTGATGGGTTGCTTTGATAAACCATTTAAAAGATCAAAAGATCGCAGCCTGCGGCAGCTCCTACAGGGGGGTACGCAACTCAAACTGTAGGAGCTGCCGCAGGCTGCGATCTTTTGATCTTCCAAAAAAAAGGCCCGCAGGTTCAACCATGCGGGCCTTTTACGTTTCTGACCGTGGATCAGTGTTTGCTGTCGTCGTTCGACATCGCCAACAGCTGCTTTTCCTGATTCCAGTCGAACGGTTCATCGTTCTGCTCGGCTTCGAAACGGCGTTCTTCCAGCGCCTGGTACAAGGCGATTTCATCATCGGGCATGTAGTGCAGGCAGTCCCCGGCGAAATACCACAGCAGGTCGCGTGGGACCAGGTGGGCGATCTGCGGATAACGGGTGATGACCTGGCAGAGGATGTCCTGACCCAGGTATTGGCTTTCAATCGGATCGACCGGCAGCAATGCACGCAGTTCGTCGAAACGCTCAAGGAACAAGGCATGGCTTTCTTCGGGTACCTGCTCGGCCTCACCCACGGCGACCAGGATGCTGCGCAAGTGGTCTAGCAAAACGAGATGGTCGGCAACGATGTTGGACACGAGATAAGTCCTCAAGAGCAAAACGGGCGCGGGAGTATAAAGCTCCTGCGCCCGTTTTTATAGGTGGAGCGGGATCAGCGGACCTTTCCTTCGGCCAGCGCCAACTCCTCTTTGTCGAAATCATCGACGTCGATCACCTTGCGTCGCGCCGCTTCGGCATCACGCAGGGTTTGCGCTTCCACCGGTTGCAGAGCACCCGCCTCCAGCGCGGCATCGATGGCGTGCTCCCCGGCGGCCGGTTTGACCTGGCCACTTTTGAGCGCCACATGCAGTTTTTTCTGCAGCGGCTGCGCTGCATTCAGCAGGTTGCACGCGTGTTGCAGAGCACCGACGGCGTCATCGGCCGATTGTGGGCGGTAGCACCCACCCAGCAGTTCCTCGAGGGTCGGATCACCCTTGGCGCGACCAATCACAGCCGCCACTTGCGCTCCGAGTTTGTCCGATGGTCCCTTGTGACGACGACCGAACGGAAAGACGATCACGCGCAGCAGGCAGCCCAGCACCTTGTTGGGGAAATTGGTCAGCAGTTCATCCAGTGCCCGTTCCGACTGGCCGAGACTCTCTTCCATGGCCCAGGTAAACAGCGGGGCCATATGGTCGGGAGAATCGAGATCGTGGTAACGCTTGAGCGCGGCGGAAGCGAGGTACATGTTGCTGAGCACATCCCCGAGCCGCGCCGACAGGCGTTCGCGACGCTTCAGTTCGCCACCCAGCAACATCATGCTGAGGTCGGCGAGCATGGCGAATGCGGCGGCCTGACGGTTCAGTGCGCGGAAGTAACCCTGGCTGAGCCCGTTGCCCGGCGCCCGTTCGAAATGGCCGAAACCAAGGTTCAATACCAGCGTGCTGGCGGCGTTGCTCACGGCGAAACCGATGTGCTGGAGCAGCAGACCATCAAATTCAATGAGGGCCTGATCCTTGTCCTCACGACCGGCAAGCGCCATTTCCTTGAGGACGAAGGGATGGCAGCGAATCGCGCCCTGACCGAAGATCATCAGGTTACGCGAAAGAATGTTCGCGCCTTCCACCGTGATGAAGATCGGCGCGCCATTCCAGCTGCGACCCAGGTAATTGTTCGGGCCCATGATGATCGCTTTGCCGCCATGAACGTCCATGGCGTGGCTGATGCATTCGCGGCCGCGTTCGGTGAGGTGGTACTTGAGAATCGCCGACAGCACCGACGGTTTCTCGCCCAGATCCACGGCGTTGGCGGTCAGCATTCGCGCGGCGTCCATCATCCAGGCGTTACCGCCGATGCGCGCCATGGCCTCCTGAATGCCTTCGAAGGCGGAGAGTGGCACGTTGAACTGCTCGCGAACCTGCGCGTATTGCCCGGTGACCAGGCTGGTGAACTTCGCCGCGCCGGTACCTACTGCAGGGAGGGAAATCGAGCGCCCGACCGACAGGCAATTCATCAACATCATCCAGCCCTTGCCGAGCATTTCCTGGCCGCCGATGAGGAACTCCAGCGGTACGAACACGTCCTTGCCGGAGTTGGGGCCGTTCATGAATGCGGCGCCCAGTGGCAGGTGACGGCGACCGATTTCAACGCCGGCAGTGTCGGTTGGAATCAGCGCCAGGCTGATGCCCAGGTCTTCCTTGTCACCCAGCAGATGGTCCGGGTCGTAGGCCTTGAAAGCCAGGCCGAGGAGGGTAGCGACGGGCCCGAGGGTGATGTAACGCTTTTCCCAGTTCAGGTGTAGGCCCAGTGTTTCCTTACCTTCCCATTCACCTTTGCAGATAACGCCGGTATCGGGCATGGCCCCTGCATCGGAGCCCGCGAGCGGACCGGTGAGGGCGAAGCACGGAATGTCATCACCGCGCGCCAGGCGTGGTAGATAGTGGTTGCGCTGTTCATCGGTGCCGTAGTGCAGCAGCAGTTCAGCAGGACCGAGGGAGTTAGGCACCATCACGGTGGAGGCAAGGTCGCCACTGCGAGTCGCCAGTTTCATCGCGACCTGGGAGTGGGCATAGGCGGAGAAGCCCTTGCCACCGAATTCTTTTGGAATGATCAGGGCGAAAAAGCCGTTTTCCTTGATGTGGCTCCAGGCTTCTGGCGGCAAGTCCATGTCCTGGCCGATTTGCCAGTCGGTCACCATGGCGCAGAGCTCTTCGGTCGGACCGTCGATGAATGCCTGTTCTTCTTCGCTCAATTGCACTTTTGGATAGGACAGCAGTTTGTCCCAGTCCGGCCGGCCGCTGAACAGTTCACCGTCCCACCAGACAGTGCCGGCGTCGATGGCATCGCGTTCGGTTTGTGACATCGGTGGCAGGGTTTTCTGAAACCAGCTGAACAGTGGAGCGCTGAAAAATTTGCGACGCAGATCGGGCAGCAACAAGGGTGCCGCAACAGCCGCGATCAACACCCAAAGAACCAGCAGCAACCAACCCGGTGCGTGACTGAATGCGCCCATCGCCACGACATAGACGGCGACGATGCACAGTGCGGGGAGCGGGGCGGTGCGACGGTGGGCCAGGTAGGCGATGCCGACAATCAGAACCAGTATCCACAACAACAGCATATTTAATCCTCCGTGAACCAGGGGCAAAACCAACCTTCAGAGCTTAGACGGCATCCGTAAAACAGGGTGATCAGAGCGAGGTGATTGAATTCGTGGGAAACCTTCAACGCGTTTTGCAGGATCAGTGGGCATCGGGGCGCGGGAATCGTTCGCTACCGGCGCGGCTATGCGTCCATGTTTGGCCGAAACGTCGTTATCTCTGTGCTGAAGCTGTCGCTAGACTCGTGGCTTCCCCAGGAGATTGTTCTCATGCACGAGTATCTGAGTCCCGGCCGCTTCATCGATAGTGACCATCCGTCCGTGGTGGAGTTCGCTGAAAAACATCGTGGCGCCAGTCGCGACCCGCTCGAGCAAGCGATCAATCTTTATTACGCGGTGCGCGAAGCCGTGCGCTACAACCCTTACACCTTCAGCCGCGACCCGCAAACCCTGCGCGGCAGTTACGCGCTGGCGGCGGGGGAAAGTTACTGCGTGCCCAAAGCCACGTTGCTGGCGGGGGCCGCACGACATTGCGGCATCCCTGCACGTATTGGCCTGGCGGATGTGCGCAATCACCTGTCGACGCCGCGGTTACTCGAACTGCTCAAGAGTGATGTGTTCGCCATGCACGGTTATACCGAGCTGTTCCTGAACGGCCGCTGGGTCAAAGCCACGCCTGCGTTCAATCAAGGGTTGTGCGAACTGTTCAATGTCGCGCCGCTGGAATTCGACGGGATCAACGACAGCGTTTTTCATCCTTTCAATCGCGATGGCGAGCAGTTGATGGAGTACCTGATCGATCATGGTCAGTTCACCGACGTGCCCGAAGCGTTCTTTTTCGAGCACCTGGAAAAATGCTATCCACACCTCTTCAGCGATCAATTGCCGCTGTTGCTGGGTGACATGCAGGGCGATTTGAGCCGCGCCTGATCCGGCGTATGCTGCCTGCGCATTCATCCATAAAGAGGCGGTCATGCTGAAGATCTGGGGTCGGAAAAATTCGTCGAATGTCAGAAAGCCGTTATGGGCCGCCGAAGAGCTGGGCCTGGCCTATGAGGCGATTGATGCGGGCGGCGCGTTCGGGGTGGTCGATACGCCCGAATATCGGGCGATGAATCCCAATGGCCGTGTGCCGGTTATTCAGGACGATGGTTTCGTACTTTGGGAATCCAATGCCATCGTTCGTTACCTGATGGCCCGTCACGCCAATGACACCCATTGGTACGTGACCGATCCGCAAGGCCGCGCGGCTGCCGACAAGTGGATGGACTGGACCACCTCAAGTTTTGCCGGCCCTTTCCGCACCGTGTTCTGGGGCGTGTTGCGCACCCCGGCGGATCAGCAGGATTGGTCCGCCATCAACGCGGCAATCAAAGAGTGCGACGGCTTGCTGACGATGGCCGATGAGGCACTGGCAATCCAGCCTTACCTGTCAGGAAACGATATCGGCATGGGCGACATTCCCCTGGGCAGTTTTATTTATGCCTGGTTCGAGATGCCGATCGAGCGTGCGCCGCACCCCCATCTGGAAGCCTGGTACGCACGGCTCAAGCAGCGTCCGGCGTATCAGAAAGCCGTCATGACCGCGTTGACTTAATACTCACTATCGACACGCTTGACTGTACTTGTGTGGCGACGACAAGCACCATTGCCTTCATGCGCCGTGGTTGTGTTAGTCGCCGCCCGCCCTTATCTAATCCTTCCTTTCCTTCTTGGTGCGTAATCCGATATGAGTTCCGCTCTGTCCATCCGGCAGCTAACCAAAACCTACGGCAACGGTTTCCAGGCCCTGAGTGGTATCGATCTGGACGTCGCTGAAGGTGACTTTTTCGCCTTGCTCGGCCCTAACGGCGCTGGCAAATCCACGACCATCGGCATTCTTTCCACCCTGGTGAACAAGACCAGCGGCACGGTGAATATCTTCGGTCACGACCTGGACAAGAATCCTGCGCAACTCAAGCGCTCCATCGGTGTGGTGCCTCAGGAATTCAACTTCAATCAGTTCGAGAAAACGTTCGACATCGTAGTGACCCAGGCCGGTTATTACGGCATCCCGCCGAAGATCGCCAAGGACCGGGCCGAGCAATACCTGACCCAGCTCGGGTTGTGGGACAAGCGTGACGTGCCATCGCGCTCGTTGTCCGGCGGCATGAAGCGTCGACTGATGATCGCCCGTGCGCTGGTTCATGAGCCGCGCCTGTTGATCCTCGACGAACCGACGGCGGGGGTCGACATCGAATTGCGTCGCTCGATGTGGACCTTCCTGACCGAGCTGAATCAGAAAGGCATCACCATCATCCTCACCACGCACTATCTGGAAGAGGCTGAGCAGCTGTGCCGCAATATCGGGATCATCGATCACGGCACCATCGTCGAGAACACCAGCATGAAACAGCTGCTCGGCCAGCTGCATGTGGAAACGTTCCTGCTCGATCTGAAGAACACGCTGAGCGTGGCGCCGCAGTTGCTCGGTTACCCCACCAAACTGTTGGACAGCCACACGCTGGAAGTCCAGGTCGACAAGGCGATGGGCATCACTGCGCTGTTCACTCAACTTGCTCAGCAGAACATCGATGTGCTGAGCTTGCGTAACAAAACCAATCGCCTTGAGGAGTTGTTCGTGTCCCTGGTGGAGAAAAATCTGTCGAAGGTGGCGGTATGAGTTCCGAGCTGCAACCCAACCTCGTTGCCCTCAATACCATTGTTTACCGCGAGGTCAGACGCTTTACCCGGATCTGGCCGCAGACGCTGCTACCGCCAGCGATCACCATGGTTCTGTACTTTGTGATCTTCGGCAATCTGATCGGTCGGCAGATCGGCGATATGGGTGGCTTCACCTATATGGAATACATCGTGCCGGGCCTGATCATGATGTCGGTGATCACCAACTCCTATGGCAACGTGGTGTCGAGTTTCTTCGGCAGCAAATTCCAGCGCTCCATTGAAGAGTTGATGGTGTCGCCGGTGTCGCCGCACACGATTCTGATCGGTTACACCTTGGGCGGCGTGTTGCGCGGCTTGATGGTCGGGGTGATCGTGACGATGCTGTCGCTGTTTTTCACCAAGCTGCAGGTGCATCACCTGGGCGTGACCATTCTGGTGGTGGTGCTGACGGCGACGATCTTTTCGCTGCTGGGCTTCATCAACGCAGTGTTTGCACGTAACTTCGACGACATTTCGATCATCCCGACATTTGTGCTGACGCCGCTGACGTACCTGGGTGGGGTGTTCTACTCGATCTCGTTGCTGCCTCCGTTCTGGCAGACCGTGTCCCTGGCGAATCCGGTGTTGCACATGGTCAACGCATTCCGTTACGGCATCCTTGGCGTTTCGGACATAAAGATCAGTGTCGCGATCACGTTCATGCTGGTGGCGACGGTTGTGTTGTATATCGGCTGTGCGCGGTTGCTGGTGAGTGGGCGTGGGATGCGTACATAATCTCAGTCCAGACATCGCATAAACAAACGGCCTCCCAAGTGGAGGCCGTTTTGCATTCTTACATCCGTTTTTTCTTGCGCCGCTTCCACTGCCGGCTTACCCACCAGCGCCAATACGTCATGGTCAGGCAGTAGGCCAGAGCGCCGAGCACCAGTCCCGTCACCACCGAACCCAGCAAGAAGGGCTGCCACATCGTGGAAAGCTCGCCGCTGATCCATGCCCAGGTCAACTCGTCGGGTAAATGACGGGCAGGGATGTCCATGAGCCAGGCGCCAGTCTGGTAGGTGCAGAAAAACACCACTGGCATGGTGATCGGGTTGGTCAGCCAGACCAGGCTGACGGCGATGGGAATGTTGCCGCGCACCATAATGGCGAGGGCCGCGGCAACCAGCATTTGCAACGGTATCGGCAGGAATGCCGCAAACAGCCCGACCGCCATCGCCCGGGCGACCGAGTGGCGGTTGAGGTGCCAAAGGTTCGGGTCATGCAGCAGGGTGCCAAGAAAGCGTAAGGACTTGTGTTCCCTGATGCTCGTCGGGTCTGGCATGTAACGTTTGAATAAGCGCCGGGGCATAGGGCTTCTCGGTCGGTTAAGGCGGCAAGTATGTCTGGATTCTATAAACCGCCCATTCAGACTTTGTGACAATTAATAACGATGCCAGTGCGGTCGGCCAGCTAAGCCTAGGGAGGAACTCTCAAGGACGGGCTTATGCGCACAGGGATGTTAGCGCTGGCGTTGGGTCTGCTGACCCTGCGTTTTTTACCGGCTTTACCGCCGGTCTGGTTGTGGATGTTGTTGCCTGTGGCCGGTTTGATGGTGTTGCCCTTTCGGGCCTATCCATTGGCATTCTTTCTGTTCGGTTTGAGTTGGGCGGGTGCGAATGCGCAATGGGCGCTGAATGATCGCCTGGCACCCCGCCTCGACGGCGAGACGCGTTGGGTGGAGGGGCGAGTGACAGGGTTGCCCCAAAATGCCGAGGGCGTGGTGCGCTTTGAGCTGACGGACAGCCATTCACGACGTTCGAAACTGCCAAAGCTGATGCGTTTGGCCTGGTATGACGGACCCCCAGTCAACAGCGGTGAACGCTGGCGATTGGCAGTCAAATTGAAGCGTCCTGCCGGGTTGCTCAACCCCCATGCCTTCGATTATGACGCTTGGCTACTGGCTAAGGGCATCGGTGCAACTGGTACGGTCAAGGAGGGTGAACGGCTCGCGGAGGCTCGTGGAGCCTGGCGCGACGGCATTCGCCAGCGCCTGCAGAATGTCGACGCCCAAGGACGATCCGGGGCGTTGGCCGCGCTGGTCCTGGGGGACGGTGCCGGACTGAGCCGCGAAGATTGGCAAGTCCTGCAAGACACCGGCACCGTGCACTTGCTGGTCATATCCGGGCAGCACATCGGTTTGTTGGCGGGCGTCGTGTACCTGCTGATCGCCGGGTTGGCTCGCTATGGCGCATGGCCGGGTCGTTTGCCCTGGCTGCCATGGGCGTGCGGCCTCGCGTTCGGCGCTGCGGTGGGTTATGGCCTGCTCGCCGGGTTCGATGTGCCGGTGCGGCGAGCGTGCGTGATGATCGGCCTGGTGCTGTTGTGGC
This sequence comes from Pseudomonas sp. LBUM1643, assembly GCF_059716215.1. Classification (NCBI taxonomy): domain Bacteria; kingdom Pseudomonadati; phylum Pseudomonadota; class Gammaproteobacteria; order Pseudomonadales; family Pseudomonadaceae; genus Pseudomonas; species Pseudomonas sp. LBUM1643. The sequence goes on along the minus strand of NZ_CP166813.1, from coordinate 4,870,001 downwards.
GCCTGCGTTTTCGTCACCTCGGCGCCTGGTGGCCGCTGTTGCTGGCGCTCAACGGTGTGTTGCTGATGGATCCGCTGGCGAGCCTGCAGCCGGGTTTCTGGCTGTCTTTCGCCGCGGTTGGCGTCCTGATCTTTACCTTCGGTGGTCGGTTGGGCCCTTGGCGCTGGTGGCAAACCTGGACGCGCGCCCAGTGGCTGATCGCAATCGGTTTGTGCCCGTTTCTACTGATTCTTGGCCTGCCGATCAGTATCAGCGGTCCGCTGACGAACCTGCTCGCGGTGCCCTGGATCAGTCTGGTGGTATTGCCGCCCGCGTTGCTCGGCACGCTGCTGTTGCCCATTCCCTATGTGGGCGAGGGTTTGCTGTGGCTGGCTGGAGGTCTGATCGACTGGCTATTCAAAGGTCTGGCGCTGATCGCCGGGGAGTTGCCGGCCTGGGTGCCGGTCGCGATCCCCTTGTGGACGTGGGCATTGGGCGCTATGGGAGCCTTGCTGCTGCTGATGCCACGTGGCGTGCCACTGCGTCTGGCGGGTTGGCCGCTGTTTTTGTTGCTGATCTTTCCTCCCCGTCCGGAAATCTCCGAAGGCGTTGCCGACGTCTGGCAACTGGATGTCGGCCAAGGCCTGGCGATCCTTGTACGCACTCGCCATCACTCGTTGTTGTATGACGCCGGTCCACGATCCGGTGATTCCGACCTGGGGGAGCGGGTAGTGCTGCCGACGTTGCGCAAACTGGGCGTCAAGGCCATCGACCTGATGCTGATCAGTCATGCTCACGCCGATCACGCTGGCGGTGCGCGGGCGGTTGCCGGTGGATTGCCTGTCAGGCAGATCGTCGGTGGCGAGCCTCTGCCTCTCCTGGATGGGCTGAGCGCTGAAGACTGCGAAAGTGGGCGGCAATGGAATTGGGATGGCGTGAACTTCCAGCTCTGGCAATGGGCGTCTGCCCATGACAGCAACTCAAGGTCCTGTGTGTTGCAAATCGAGGCCGGGGGCGAGCGGTTGCTGCTAACCGGTGACATTGAAGGCGCCGCCGAACGAGCACTGCTCGACAGCCCGCTGGCGGTCAGTACCGACTGGTTGCAGTCGCCTCATCACGGCAGTCGCACGTCGTCTTCGATGGCGTTACTGAACCGGTTGCAGCCCAAGTCGGTGCTGATTTCCCGGGGTAACGGCAATTCCTTCGGTCATCCTCATCCAACGGTCATGGCGCGCTATCGAAAAAGTGGCCTGAACATCTACGACAGTGCCGATCAAGGCGCCGTTCATCTGCAGCTGGGGCGTTTCAAGCCCCCCATGACGATGCGTCAGGAACGTCGATTCTGGCGTGATCCGCCGCCGCTTCCGAAGTAGCTGTGTGTGATTGACGCCCGACCGGATGCGACATCACGGTCTTCGGTGCGCGCACCCCCTATGTTAGAGTGGCGCACTTTTTCGAGGGGACTGACACTGTGTGGGAATTGGTCAAATCCGGTGGCTGGATGATGCTGCCGATCATTCTGAGTTCCATCGCGGCGATGGCGATTGTCGCCGAGCGTCTCTGGACCCTGCGAGCCAGCCGTGTGACCCCGGAGCACTTGCTCGGGCAGGTCTGGGTCTGGATCAAGGACAAGCAACTCAATAAAGACAAACTCAAGGAGCTGCGCGCCAACTCTCCGTTGGGCGAGATCCTGGCCGCCGGCCTGGCGAACTCCAAACATGGTCGCGAGATCATGAAAGAGTGCATCGAAGAGGCGGCCGCCCGAGTCATTCATGAGCTCGAACGATACATCAATGCCTTGGGCACCATCGCGGCCATGGCCCCGTTGCTGGGGTTGCTGGGGACGGTCCTGGGCATGATCGATATTTTCAGTGCGTTCATGGGCACGGGCATGACCACCAACGCCTCCGTGCTGGCCGGTGGTATCTCCAAGGCGCTGATTACCACGGCGGCGGGCCTGATGGTCGGTATTCCTTCGGTCTTCTTCCACCGCTTCCTCCAGCGCCGGATCGATGAACTGGTGGTGGGCATGGAGCAGGAAGCAATCAAGCTGGTTGAAGTGGTGCAGGGTGATCGTGACGTGGACCTGGCTGAGGGCAAAGCGTGAAATTCCGCCGCAAGCAACGGGAAAATGTGGACATCAACCTCGCATCGCTGATCGACGTGGTGTTTATCCTGCTGCTGTTTTTCGTGGTCACGACCACGTTTACCCGTGAAACCCAGTTGCGCGTCGAGTTGCCCGAGGCGGTCAGTGGTTCGCCTGCCGAAGATCAGCAGGCCAAGCAGCTGGACGTTGCCATCAGCGCCGAAGGCGTGTTTTCGGTAAACAATCAGATATTGCCGAAGAACGATCTGGCCACGCTGATGGACGCGCTGAAAAAAGAGTCCAACGGTGATACCAATCTGCCGCTGTCTATCAGCGCTGACGGCAAGACACAGCATCAGTCCGTCATCACCGCCATGGACGCCGCAGGCAAGCTGGGCTTCAGTCACCTGCGCATGACCACTGTCGAAGCGTCGGCGCCCGCGCCCTGATGGCTCTGTCTGATCGCTTGATAAAGGCCTGGTATGAAGGTCACCCGGCCCTGAAGTTACTTCAGCCGCTGGAGTGGCTGTATCGACGGGTCGTCACGAACAAGCGCAAGCGCTTTCTGGCAGGCGAGGGCGAGATCTATCAACCGCCCGTGCCGCTGATCGTGGTCGGTAACATCACTGTCGGCGGCACCGGCAAGACGCCGCTGATTCTGTGGATGATCGAGCACTGCCAGCGTAGCGGGCTGCGAGTGGGCGTGGTCAGTCGCGGCTATGGTGCAAAACCTGCGCAATTGCCCTGGCGCGTCGAGGCGGATCAAAGCGCGGAAATGGCGGGTGACGAACCGTTGTTGATCGTCCAGCGCACGGGTGTGCCCTTGATGATCGACCCGGACCGCAGTCGTGCCGTCAAAGCCTTGCTGGCGAGTGAGCCGCTGGACCTGATTCTGTCTGATGACGGCATGCAACATTATCGACTGGCCCGAGACCTCGAGCTGGTGCTTATCGACGCTGCTCGTGGCCTGGGTAACCAGCGTTGCCTGCCCGCCGGGCCATTGCGGGAACCGGCCGAGCGCCTGGAAAGTGTCGACGCGTTGCTCTACAACGGCGCGGCAGGCGATCGCGAGGACGGTTTTGCCTTCCAGTTGCAACCCACGGCCCTGATCAATCTAAACAGTGGCGAACGGCGTCCCCTCGACCACTTTCCTGCCGGTCAGGCCGTCCACGCCGTGGCCGGTATCGGCAACCCGCAGCGTTTCTTCACGACGCTCGAAACGCTACACTGGCGAGCAGTCCCCCATGCTTTTGCCGACCACGCCGAATACAGCGCCCAGGCCTTGAATTTCACACCGTCATTGCCATTGGTGATGACTGAAAAGGACGCGGTGAAGTGCCGTGCCTTCGCCGCCGCCGATTGGTGGTACCTGGCGGTCGATGCTGTGCCATCGCCGGCCTTCGTGGCCTGGTTCGATACACAGCTGATGCGCCTGTTGCCGGCTCGTCTTTTGCCTTAACTCCGTTCTTATCCAGGGAATGCTCATGGACACCAAATTGCTCGACATCCTCGCTTGCCCGGTCTGCAAAGGCCCGCTCAAGCTCAGCGCCGACAAAACCGAGCTGATCAGCAAGGGCGCAGGTCTTGCGTACCCGATTCGTGACGGCATTCCGGTCATGCTCGAAACCGAAGCCCGCACCCTGACCACTGATGAGCGTCTGGATAAATGACCACAGCCTTTACCGTTGTCATTCCATCGCGTTTCGCTTCGACCCGTTTACCCGGCAAGCCCTTGCTGTTGATCGCCGGCAAACCGATGATCCAGCATGTCTGGGAACAGGCCAGCAAAAGCAGCGCCGAGCGTGTGGTGGTTGCCACTGACGACCCGCGCATCGTCGAGGCCTGCAAGGGTTTTGGCGCGGAAGTGGTGCTGACCCGTGAAGACCACAACTCGGGCACTGACCGCCTGGCGGAGGTTGCCACGAAACTGGGCCTGGCCGCGGACGCCATTGTGGTCAACGTGCAAGGTGACGAGCCGCTGATCCCTCCGAGTGTGATCGATCAGGTCGCCGCCAACCTCGCCGCCCATACCGAGGCGCGCATGGCCACCCTGGCCGAGCCGATCGAAGACGTTGAAACACTGTTCAATCCCAATGTCGTCAAGGTCGTCAGTGACATCAATGGCCTGGCGTTGACCTTCAGCCGCGCAACGTTGCCGTGGGCACGGGATGCTTTCGCCAAGGGTCGTGAGCAGTTGCCGGAAGGCGTACCGTATCGCCGGCACATTGGTATTTATGCTTACCGCGCCGGTTTCCTGCATGACTTCGTCAGCTGGGGTCCATGCTGGCTGGAAAACACCGAATCCCTTGAGCAACTGCGTGCCCTGTGGCACGGCGTGCGGATTCATGTGGCCGACGCGTTGATCGCCCCGCCGACCGGCGTGGATACCGCAGAAGACCTTGAACGCGTTCGTCGCCTGCTGGAGGCTTGATGCGGGTTTTGTTCGTCTGTCTGGGAAATATCTGCCGCTCGCCCACCGCGGAAGGCGTGCTACGGCATAAATTGCGTGAGGCCGGGTTGGCCGGTCAGGTCGAAGTTGCGTCCGCCGGTACCGGTGACTGGCATGTCGGCAAGGCGCCGGACAAACGCAGTCAAGCGGCGGCCAAGCTGCGTGGTTACGACCTGTCGGCCCAGCGTGCCCAGCAGGTGAGCCGCGCTGATTTCGCCATGTACGACCTGATTCTGGCGATGGACAACAGCAACCTGCGCAACCTCAAGGCGCTGCAACCCGCCAAGGGCAAGGCCGAACTGGACCTGTTCCTGCGTCGCTACCAGAGCGAAATCGATGAAGTGCCAGATCCGTACTACGACGGTGACCAAGGGTTCGAGCAGGTGCTGGACCTGATCGAGCGCGCCAGTGATTTGCTGGTGATCGAATTGAAGGGGCGGTTATGAGTTTGCAAATACGGCCCCAGGTGTCGCTCAAACCGTTCAACAGTTTCGGGGTGGATGTTCAGGCCCGCTTGTTTGCCGAAGCCCACAGCGATGCCGACGTGCGTGAAGCCCTGGCGTATGCCGCCGCGCATGACGTGCCGTTATTGGTGATCGGCGGAGGCAGCAACTTGCTGCTGACGGCTGATATTCAGTCGCTGGTTCTGCGCATGGCCACTCGCGGGATTCGTGTTCTCAGCGATGACGGCCGTCAGGTCGTGATCGAAGCCGAGGCTGGCGAGCCTTGGCATCCCTTTGTGCAGTCCACTTTGGCCCAAGGTCTGTCGGGACTGGAAAACCTCAGCCTGATTCCGGGCACGGTGGGCGCGGCACCGATGCAGAACATCGGCGCCTACGGTGTGGAGATCAAGGATGTGTTCGCCGGGCTCACGGCACTTGATCGACAGACCGGCGAGTTGCGCGACTTCAGCTTGGCCGAGTGCAATTTCGCTTACCGCGACAGCGTGTTCAAACAGGAACCGGGTCGTTGGCTGATCCTGCGAGTGCGTTTCACACTGAACCGTACCGAACACCTGCACCTGGAATACGGGCCGGTGCGTCAACGCTTGACTGAACAAGGCATCGACCACCCGACCGCCACCGATGTCAGTCAGGCGATCTGCAGCATCCGCAGTGAGAAACTTCCGGACCCGGCGGTACTCGGCAATGCGGGCAGTTTCTTCAAAAACCCGCTCGTTCCGGCGGCGCTGGTGGCCCGACTCAAAGGCGAGTACCCGGACCTGGTGGCCTACGCGCAACCTGATGGGCAAATGAAACTCGCTGCCGGCTGGCTGATCGAGCGGGCAGGGTGGAAAGGGTTTCGCGAGGCCGATGCCGGCGTGCACAAGTTTCAGGCACTGGTGCTGGTCAACTACGGCGATGCTACCGGCCTGCAGTTGCTGGCGCTGGCGCAACGCATCCAGAAAGACATATTGGAACGATTCCATGTCGAGCTGGAAATGGAGCCCAATCGGTATTGAGGCTACGCTTTCAAGACCGATCCAAAAGCCCTGCACACTGATCAATGTGCAGGGCTTTTTTGTTAATGCTGGGTTAACTTAGTCAGCTAACGATGCAAGTATTTGCTCCACCAAAGGCCCGATGCAGACGCTGCCATCTGCATAAGAGAGCCTCATTAGCCTGAGTTGATCTGCGTGAACCCACCGCCATCCCCCGGCGGCAGATTGCTCGACCCCATAACCGAAGCAACAATGCGGGCGTGCCCATGATTACCCTGAAGCTTAATGGCCAAGACCTACCACTCGACGTCACCGAGGATATGCCGCTGCTCTGGGCCATTCGTGACGTGGCCGGTTACAACGGCCCCAAATTCGGCTGCGGCATGGGCTTGTGTGGTGCCTGCACCATTCATATCGATGGTGCCCCGGCGCGTAGCTGCATCACGCCAATCGGCTCTGTGATCGGCCAGAACGTCAGCACTATCGATAACCTGCACGCTGATCCGGTCGGGCAAATCGTTCAACAAGCCTGGCTGGATACCGCCGTGGCTCAGTGCGGTTTCTGCCAGGGTGGACAGATCATGTCGGCGACAGCGCTGCTCAAGGTCCATCCAGACCCCAGCGAGGAGCAGATTGAAGAGGCGATGGTCGGAAACATTTGCCGCTGCGGCACTTACAACCGCATCAAGACTGCTATCCGCCAGGCTTCCACGCACTTGAAGGAGGCCAAGGCATGAGCCAGCTGCCGGAAGATTTCGCGCTGAGTAATCTCAGCAACCTCAGCCGTCGCGGCTTTCTCAAAGGTGTCGGTGCCACGAGCGCGCTGGTGCTGGCGGCGAGTTGGGGCTGGCAGGACGCTTTGGCGGCCGAAAAAGTGAAGCTGTTTGGTGCCGACGGCATGCCCAACGGCTGGATCGACGATCCCAAGGTGTATGTCAGCATCGCGGCTGATGGCACCGTGACCGTGGTGTGCAACCGTTCAGAAATGGGCCAGGGCGTGCGCACCAGTTTGAGCATGGTGGTGGCTGACGAGCTGGACGCCGATTGGGCGATGGTCAAGGTCCAGCAAGCGCCCGGAGACGAAGTCCGTTTCGGTAACCAGGACACTGACGGTTCACGCAGCATGCGTCACTGGTACGAGCCCATGCGCCGTTGCGGTGCCGCCGCTCGAACCATGCTGGAACAGGCCGCTGCCGAGCAGTGGAAGGTTCCGGTCGGCGAGTGCCGTGCGCAGTTGCACAAAGTCATTCACCAACCGACCGGCCGGGAGCTGGGTTACGGCGCCCTGGCGGTCGCTGCCAGTGCATTGGCGGTGCCCGCTCGGGACAACTTGAGGCTCAAGCAACCTTCGGAATTTCGTTACATCGGCAAGGAAGGTGTCAAGGCCATCGACGGTGCCGACATCGTCAATGGTCGCGCTATCTACGGTGCCGATGTGCATTTTGACGGCATGCTCTACGCGACGATTGCACGGCCGGCGGTGTATGGCGGCAAGGTCAAATCCGTCGACTCAATCGCGGCAATGAAAGTCCCCGGGGTGATCAAGGTCATCCAGATCGAAGGCCGTCCGCTGCCGTCGGAATTCCAGCCGCTGGGGGGGGTGGCAGTGGTTGCCAGCAATACCTGGGCAGCGATCAAGGGACGCGAGGCGCTGAAGATCGAGTGGGACGATGGCCCTAATGCCAGTTACGACTCGATCGCTTACCGCAAGGAACTGGAAGCCGCGTCGCTCAAACCCGGTAAAGTCGTGCGCAACACGGGCAGCATCGACGAAGCCATGGGCAAGGCCGACAGCACCTTGGAGGCGTCCTACTATCTGCCACACCTGGCGCAATCGGCTATGGAGCCAATGGTTGCCATCGCCCGATTCAAGGACGGTGTTTGCGAAGCCTGGGCGCCAAGCCAGGCGCCCCAAGTCACTCGGGAGCGCATTGGCGAACGCCTCGGCATACCGTTCGATAATGTGACGGTCAACGTCACCTTGCTGGGCGGTGGTTTTGGTCGTAAGTCGAAGCCGGACTTCGTCATCGAAGCCGCGATCCTCGCCAAGGAATTCCCCGGCAAGGCGGTGCGCGTGCAATGGACCCGTGAAGACGACATCCATTGCTCCTATTTCCACACCGTGTCGGCTGAGTTCCTGAAGGCCAGCCTGAATGCTGACGGTCTGCCGTCCGGTTGGTTGCACCGCACCGTCGCCCCCAGCATCACCGCGCTGTTTGCGCCAGGCATGAACCACGAAGCGGCGTTCGAGTTGGGCATGGGCTTTACCAACATGGCCTACGCGATTCCTAACGTTCGTCTGGAAAACCCGGAAGCAATGGTCCATACGCGGGTGGGTTGGTATCGCTCGGTCTCGAACATTCCTCACGGCTTTGCCATTCAGAGTTTTGTCGATGAACTGGCGCACAAAGCCGGTCAGGATCCGCTGCAGTACCAGATTAAATTGCTTGGACCGGACCGGCAGATCGATCCGCGCACCTTGAGTGAAGAGTGGAACTACGGCGAATCGCCCGAGCGTTATCCAATCGATACCGAAAGGATGCGCACCGTTCTGGAGACCGCCGCCAAGGCTGCCGGCTGGGGCCGTGAAATGCCGAAGGGGCGAGGGCTGGGTTTGGCGGTGCACTACAGTTTCGTGACCTATGTGGCGGCGGTGATCGAAGTCGAAGTCAAAGACGACGGGACGCTGATCGTGCATAAGGCCGACATTGCCGTGGATTGCGGTCCGCAGATCAACCCTGAACGTATCCGGTCGCAATTCGAAGGCGCCTGCGTGATGGGGTTGGGTAACGCGGTTCTGGGTGAAATCAGCTTTAAGGACGGCAAAGTCCAGCAAGACAACTTCCACATGTATGAGGTGGCGCGCATGTCCCTGGCGCCGAAAGAAGTCGCCGTGCATCTGGTTACGCCACCGGGTGACGTGCCGCTCGGTGGTGTTGGTGAACCCGGCGTGCCGCCGATTGCGCCAGCTCTGTGCAATGCGATCTTTGCGGCTACCGGCAAGCGTATTCGCAACCTTCCCGTGCGTTATCAGCTGCAAGGCTGGCAGAAGGCTGAAGCCTGATGGACAGCGTCGACCTGAACGTTTTGCGCAGCGTGCTCGAATGGCGTCGCGCCGGTCAGCGGGTGGTGTTGTTCAGCGTCGTTCAGACGTGGGGCACTGCGCCCAGAGCGCCGGGCGCCATGCTGGCCTTGCGTGACGACGGCGTGGTGATGGGGTCGGTGTCCGGTGGTTGCGTTGAGGATGACCTTATTGCCCGGCTGCACGATGGCCGAATCCCTGCGCAGGGTCCGCCCGTACAGTTGATCACCTACGGCGTCACCCGCGAGGAGGCGGCGCGTTTTGGTTTGCCCTGTGGCGGCACCTTGCGTCTGACGCAGGAGCGTGTCGGTGATCCGACATGGGTGGCGCAGCTGCTGGCACGCTGTGAAGCCCATGAGATTGTGGCGCGCACGCTCAGTGTCGACACTGGGGAAGTGAATCTGGAAGCGGCTGACAAAACGGACGTTCTGACATTTGATGGGACGACGCTACGGGCCATTTACGGTCCGCGCTGGCGTTTGTTGCTGATCGGGGCCGGCCAACTGTCCCGGTATGTCGCCGAAATGGCTCGGTTGCTGGATTTCGAAGTGTTGATCTGCGATCCGCGCAGCGAATTTGTCTACGGTTGGGAGGAGCAGCACGGGCGGTTTGTCTCGGGCATGCCTGACGAGGCCGTGTTGAACATCCAGACGGATGAGCGCACGGCGATTGTTGCGCTGACCCACGATCCTCGTCTGGACGACATGGCGCTGCTCACGGCCCTCGACTCGAAAGCGTTTTATGTGGGGGCGCTGGGTTCCCGGGTCAACAGCCTGAAGCGCCGTGACAATCTGGCTCAGCTAGGCTTGTCATCAGAAGCCATCGAGCGGCTGCATGGCCCGATCGGTCTGCACATCGGCAGTCACTCGCCCGCGGAAATCGCTTTGTCGCTGATGGCCGAGATTGTCGCGATCAAGAACGGTGTCGAGCTCAAGCAGAAGAAATTGCTGGCGGAGGATGTATGAGTGAACCCATCGGCGTTGTCGTGCTGGCAGCAGGGCAGGGCAGTCGGTTTCAACAGTTGGCAGGTGCCAGCTCTGACAAGTTGCTGGCGGACTGTACCGGGCGCGACGGCGCCGTTCGTTCGGTGATCGAGCATGTGCTGCTGAATGTGCCTGCATCACTGAAGAAGCGCGTGCTGGTGACCACCGCAGATCGCCCACAGGTCATTCGCATGGCCCAGGCGTATGGGTTTGAAATTGTGCTGATCGAATCGACCGGGATGGGTGACAGCATCGCGGCCGGGGTGGCAGCGTGTCCGCAGCAACGCGGGTGGTTGATTGTGTTGGGGGATATGCCGTTTATCCTCCCGTCGAGCATTGAGCGGGTACTGGCGTGCATGGCTGATGACACTATCAGCGTACCGGTGCAGGACGGTGAATATGGCCATCCGGTAGGTTTTGCGGGTTCCTTCGGCCCTGGGTTGTTGGCATTGTCCGGTGATCGTGGTGCCAAGCCGCTGTTTTCCCAAGGACGGGTAGTTGAAGTGGCGGTGGAGGATCCCGGGGTGCTGTGGGATGTGGATGTGCCTGAGGCGTTGTCCTTTAAATTGGTGTGGAGCTAAACCACACCCCCTGTAGGAGCTGTCGAGTGCAACGAGGCTGCGATCTTTAGATCTTTTAAAGACAGGATCAAAAGATCGCAGCCTCGTTGCACTCGACAGCTCCTACAGGGGGGGCGAGGTTATTCCGAGAAAATTGGCATAAAAAAAGCCCCGCACTGGATAACCAGGCGGGGCTTTTTAGTGGCTGATGGAATCAGACGAGTGGTTTAGGCTCGTGCTCTTTTTCCAGGGCCTCGTGTTGCTCTACCGCTTGTTGAACGGAGCGCGGAGCTTCGTTGAATGCGGTATCAGCTGGTTCAGCGGCAACTTCAGCAACCGGGGCAGCAGCCTCGGTGACTTCAGCAACAACCGGAGTTTCCTCTACCGCAGCCGGGGCAGCAGCGGCAGCCAACTCGGCTTCCTTCTGCAGACGCTCGGCTTCACGCTTGCGACGACGCACTTCACGCGGGTCGTTTGGTGCGCGACCATTTTCGGTCAGAGCGCTGACAGGAGCCGCCTCGACCACCGGTGCGGCCACTTCGGCAACCACTGGCGCTTCAACGACCGGTGCAGGCTCTGCTGCAGCGACTACTGGCTCGGAAACCACGGCTTCTGCCACAGGTGCAGGCGCTTCAGCAGCGACTGGCTCGGCAACCCAGTTGAATGCGGTTTGCTCTTCGCGAGCTTCACGAACCGATTCGGTCACTGTTTCAGTGATGGTTTCGACGACTGGCTCTGCAACCACTGCCGGTGCCTGGGCGACGACGACAGGTTCAGCGAACGCTTCGACCTGAGGCTGTGCTTCAACCACTGGAGCCACTTCGATTTCCGGAGCGGAAGTTGCTTCTACCGGAGTAGTCGCTTCAACCACTGGCGCTTCCACTGGAGCAGTTTCAAGCGTAGCGGCGGTAGCGCGTTCGGCCTGCTCGTTGGCTTGTGCTTCAGCTGGAGCGCTGATCACGGTGCTGGCAACGGCTGCAGTTACAGCCAGGCCTGCGGCCAGTTCGTCAGTGCTTGGCGCTTCGCGGCCTTCGGCACCCTCGTTACCTTCGGCGGACTCGGATTCTTCCGAACCTTCGATCACATTGCCGTTGGCATCGCGTTGACGCTCACGACGATTGCTGCGACGACGCTGACCACGGGAGCGGCGGCGTGGACGATCGCCTTCGGCGCCTTCCTGACCGTCTTCCTGCAATTGCTCTTCGTTGGACAGCAGTTCTTCTTCAGCGACTGCAGCAACCGCTTGCTCGGCACGCGGCTGGCGCTCTTCACGCGGTGGGCGTGGAGCACGCTCTTCGCGTGGCTGACGTGCCGGACGCTCTTCAGCGATGGCAGTGGCGGCGGCTGCAGCAACAGGTGCGGCATCCAGCGGCTCGCGCAGTTCACGAACCGGACGCTCTTCGCGATCACCACGTGGCTTGCGGTCTTCACGAGGAGCGCGCGGTGCACGTTCTTCACGAGGCGCGCGTGGAGCACGTTCTTCACGGGCTACGGCTGGAGTCTCTTCACGGGCTTCGCGTGGTTGACGCTCTTCGCGTGGTTCACGTGGTGCGCGTTCTTCACGCGGTGCACGTTCTTCACGCGGTGCACGTTCTTCGCGAGGCTTGCGCTCTTCATCGCGGCGACCGTTACGGTTGCGGCTTTGCTGGCGACCATTGCGACGTTCTTCGTTGCGGGCCGGACGCTCGGTGGTGGCTGGCTTTTCAACCACGACCGGAGCAGCAGGCTCTTCCTTGGTGGCGAACAGGCTGACCAGCGACTTCACCAGGCCTTTGAACAGGCTTGGCTCAGGCACGGCGGCCGGTGCAGCAACCGGTGCGGCGACGACTTCAGTCGGGACCGGAGCGTTGGCGCGGGCCGGCGCAGTCTTGACCGCGGCTTCCTGGCGAACCAGGGTGCGGGTTGCAGCGGCTGGCTGGACTTCTTCGACTTCGGCAGCGGCAGCAGCGATTTCATAGCTGGACTGGCCTACTGCGGCTTCCGGACTGTCATCGCGCAAACGCTGAACTTCGAAGTGCGGCGTTTCGAGGTGATCGTTCGGCAGGATGACGATGCGGGCGCGGGTGCGCAGTTCGATCTTGGTGATCGAGTTGCGTTTCTCGTTGAGCAGGAACGCAGCCACCGGGATCGGCACTTGTGCACGAACTTCGGCAGTACGGTCTTTCAGGGCTTCTTCTTCGATCAGGCGCAGGATCGCCAGGGACAGCGATTCAACGTCACGGATGATGCCGGTGCCGTTGCAACGCGGGCAGACGATGCCGCTGCTTTCGCCCAGGGACGGACGCAGGCGCTGACGGGACATTTCCAGCAGGCCGAAGCGCGAGATTCGACCGACTTGCACGCGAGCACGGTCGGCTTCCAGGCATTCGCGGACTTTCTCTTCCACGGCGCGCTGGTTCTTGGCAGGGGTCATGTCGATGAAGTCGATGACGATCAGGCCGCCGATGTCGCGCAGGCGCAACTGACGGGCGATTTCTTCGGCGGCTTCAAGGTTGGTCTGCAGGGCAGTTTCTTCGATGTCGCTGCCTTTGGTGGCGCGCGCCGAGTTGATGTCGATGGACACCAGGGCTTCGGTCGGATCGATAACGATGGAACCGCCGGACGGCAGTTCAACGACGCGCTGGAAAGCGGTCTCGATCTGGCTTTCGATCTGGAAACGGTTGAACAGTGGAACGCTGTCTTCGTACAGCTTGATCTTGCTGGCGTACTGCGGCATCACCTGGCGAATAAAGGTCAGGGCTTCGTCCTGGGCTTCAACGCTGTCGATCAGTACTTCGCCGATGTCCTGGCGCAGGTAATCGCGGATGGCGCGGATGATCACGTTGCTTTCCTGATAGATCAGGAACGGCGCGGAACGATCCAGCGAGGCTTCTTTGATGGCGGTCCAGAGTTGGAGCAGGTAGTCGAGGTCCCACTGCATTTCTTCGCTGCTGCGGCCCAGGCCGGCAGTGCGAACGATCAGACCCATGTCAGCCGGGGCAACCAGGCCATTCAGGGCTTCACGCAGTTCGTTGCGCTCTTCACCTTCGATGCGGCGGGAGATACCACCGGCACGCGGGTTGTTCGGCATCAGCACCAGATAACGACCGGCCAGGCTGATGAACGTGGTCAGGGCCGCGCCCTTGTTGCCGCGTTCTTCTTTTTCGACCTGAACGATGACTTCCTGGCCTTCGCTCAGGACGTCCTTGATGTTGACGCGGCCTTCCGGGGCTTTCTTGAAGTATTCGCGGGAGATTTCTTTGAGGGGCAGGAAGCCGTGGCGCTCGGAGCCGAAATCGACAAAGGCAGCCTCAAGGCTTGGTTCGATGCGAGTAATCCGGCCTTTATAGATGTTGGCCTTCTTCTGCTCGCGTGCACCGGATTCGATGTCCAGGTCGTAGAGGCGTTGGCCATCTACCAGTGCAACACGCAACTCTTCGGGTTGAGTTGCGTTAATCAGCATTCTTTTCATGTAGTACCGTCGGTTTCCGGGCTGCCGGAAACGGCGTTCGGCACACACGACTTCTCACGGTCGGTGTCAGGTGCGTCAGGAGTGGTTGGACACTCCAGTGTCTAGCGAACCCGGCCAATTGGGCCGATGTCGCGACGTACGCGTCCTGCTTGCTGTGGCTACTTAAGCACTCAGTCAGGAGGAGGAATCAACCAGTGGCTGTGGACGAGATGAAGCGTCTTGATAAAGCCTATTGCTACACAGTCCAGCGGTTGTGCATCTCCACCCTACACGTATCCCTGATAATTCGGGTGCTGCCGCGCGCAGAATCCGCAGCGGGTTGGCATTTACCGTGAGCTCCAAAAGGGGAGGTCACGCATCATGGCTAATTTAGGCGGTGTTTCCGAAGCGTTCGCTCGGGGTCATTCGCAGCTGACTGCACTTTGTGAACTGGCCATGAATATTGGCTCGCAAGGGGAGTGAAAACTCGGCTTTGCGGCTTGATTCAGGCCTCATGTCACCTGCGCTCGTTACACCTGCAAACTCCACCGTTACGTAGCGAAAGCCCCGTAGGACGGCCTCGCGTCCTGGTGAATTGCGTTGGTCAGGGCCGGTTTTTGACCGTTGGTCCACTGTCCAGGCCGCTTTTGGCGGCGTTCGCGACTATAGCAGTAATGATTAAGTGCTTCAATTCCATAAAAATTGTTATCATCCGCGGCATGACGACTACTGCCCCTTCGACCCCAGCCGTACAACTGCTGGAGGTTTCGCCGGAATATGCCGGCCAACGTATTGATAACTTCCTTCTCGCTCGGCTCAAAGGCGTGCCCAAGACCTTGATTTATCGCATTTTGCGCAAGGGCGAAGTGCGGGTGAACAAAGGTCGGATCAAGCCCGAATACAAGCTGCAGGCGGGCGACATCGTGCGCGTTCCGCCCGTTCGCGTGCCTGAGCGCGATGAGCCGGTACCGCTGGCACAAGGCCTGCTCCAGCGTCTCGAAGCCTCGATCGTGTTCGAGGACAAGGCGCTGATCGTGATCAACAAGCCCGCTGGCATTGCCGTTCACGGTGGCAGCGGCCTGAATTACGGTGTGATCGAAGCCTTTCGTCAGTTGCGTCCCGATTGCAAGGAGCTTGAGCTGGTTCACCGGCTCGATCGTGACACTTCCGGCCTGCTGATGATCGCCAAGAAGCGCAGCATGCTGCGTCACTTGCACACTGCGTTGCGCGGTGATGGCGTCGATAAGCGCTATATGGCGCTGGTCCGCGGTAACTGGGCGGCCTCGATCAAGCAGGTCCGGGCGTCGCTGGGCAAAAGCAATCTGCGTTCCGGCGAGCGCATGGTCGAGGTCGACGAGGAAGAGGGCAAGGAGTCGGTGACCGTGTTCAAGGTCCTGCGTCGTTTCGGCGACTTTGCCACCATGATCGAAGCCAAGCCAATTACCGGCCGCACCCATCAGATCCGCGTCCACACCTTGCACGCCGGGCATTGCATCGCCGGCGACACCAAGTACGGCGATGACGCTTTCAGCAAGGAAATTCGTGATCTGGGCGGCAAGCGTCTATTCCTGCACGCTTACATGCTGACCGTACCGCTTCCAGATGGCGGTGAGCTGAAGCTGCAGGCGCCGGTGGATGAAATGTGGGCCAAGACCGTGGAGCGCCTGAGTGCACCCATCTGATTACAAGCTGCTGATATTTGATTGGGATGGCACTCTCGCTGACTCCATTGGTCGGATTGTCGAGGCGATGCATGTGGCGTCCGAACGGTCCCGGTTCGAGTTGCGCGATGATTTCGCCGTCAAGGGCATCATCGGCCTCGGGTTGCCTGAGGCGATTCGCACCCTGTACCCCGATATTACTGACGCCGAGCTGATTGCGTTCCGCGAGCATTATGCGGATCACTATATTGCGGCGGAGGCTGTGCCTTCGCCGTTGTTCGAGGGTGTTGTCGAGTCGATGGAAGCGTTTCGCGCCCAGGGCTATCACCTCGCGGTCGCCACCGGAAAAGCCCGTCGCGGGCTGGATCGGGTGCTGAAGGCCCACGGCTGGGAAGATTATTTCGATATCACCCGCGCGGCCGACGAAACCGCCAGCAAACCCCATCCGCTGATGCTCGAACAGATTCTCGCGCATTGCGAGGTTCGTCCTGAGCAGGCGCTGATGGTCGGCGATTCGTCCTTCGATCTGCAAATGGCGCGCAACGCCGGCATGGATTCAGTGGCGGTCAGCTATGGCGCTCAATCGATCGACGCGCTGAAAGTGTTTGAGCCGAGACTGGCGATTGACCGTTTTTCACAATTGCATGCCTGGCTGAATCAGCAGGCTTAATAGTTTTTTGCTGGGGTAGTGGTCATGACCGACGAATGGAAAGCGCCCGAAAAGTCGAGCGCAGAGAGCGGTGACGAAAAAAGCTGGAAGCTGCTGGAAAAGACCCTGCTGGCAAGTGTCCAGGAGCAGCGGCGGTCCCGTCGCTGGGGGATTTTCTTCAAGCTGCTGACCTTCGTGTATCTGTTTGGCGCGTTGATTCTGTTTACGCCGCTGATGGACATGGAAAAAAGCGCGACTCGCGGCTCTCACTACACGGCGCTGATCGACGTGACCGGTGTGATCGCCGACAAGGAGCCCGCCAGCGCCGACAACATCGTCGGCAGTCTGCGTGCAGCCTTCGAGGATGAAAAGGTCAAGGGCGTGATCCTGCGAATCAACAGTCCTGGTGGCAGTCCGGTCCAGTCGGGTTACGTCTATGACGAGATTGGCCGTTTGCGCGCACTGCACCCGGATACCAAAGTTTACGCGGTGATATCCGATCTTGGCGCTTCTGGCGCGTATTACATCGCCAGTGCTGCGGACCAGATCTATGCCGATAAAGCGAGCCTGGTGGGTTCCATTGGTGTGACAGCGGCCGGGTATGGCTTTGTCGGCACCATGGAGAAGCTGGGCGTCGAGCGTCGGACTTACACTTCCGGCGAGCACAAGTCTTTCCTTGACCCGTTCCAGCCGCAAAAGCCTGAGGAAACGCAATTCTGGCAGGGCGTACTTGATACGACGCACCAGCAATTCATTGGTAGCGTGAAGAAGGGGCGGGGCGATCGTCTGAAAGACAAGGAGCATCCGGAGTTGTTCTCCGGGTTGGTCTGGTCTGGTGAGCAGGCTTTGCCGCTCGGCTTGATTGATGGTCTGGGCAGCGCCAGTTCGGTTGCACGTGATGTGATCGGTGAGAAAGAACTGGTCGACTTTACCGTTCAGGAATCGCCGTTCGATCGCTTCTCGAAAAAGCTCGGTGCCAGCGTGGCTGAGCAATTGGCAATGTGGATGGGTTTTCAAGGTCCTTCGCTGCGCTAATTGTTTGAGTGCATGAAAAAACCGGCCCAAGTGGCCGGTTTTTTTAAAGTCAAAAGATCGCAGCCTCGTTTCACTCGACAGCTCCTACAAGGGGCTCGCATTTCAATGTAGGAGCTGTCGAGTGAAACGAGGCTGCGATCTTTTGATCTTCAGGGAATCTGCACGCTTTCAGCGAGCAGCATGTCGATCAGACGAATCAGTGGCAGGCCGATCAGGCTGGTGGCGTCTGGGCCTTCAGTGCTTCGGAACAGGCTCACCCCCAGTCCCTCCGCTTTGAAGCTGCCAGCGCAGTCGTAGGGCTGCTCGGCGTGCAGATAGCGCTCGACGCGTTCGCTGTCGAGCGTGCGCATGTGGACGGTGAAAGGCACGCAATCGACCTGGCAAATCCCGGTCTGGCTGTTGAGCAGGGCCAAACCCGTCAGGAAGGTCACGCTTTCACCGCTGGAAGCCAGCAATTGTTCCCGGGCCTTCTCGAAGGTATGGGGCTTGCCGATAATCTGTTCGCCGAGGACGGCTACCTGGTCGGAGCCGATAATCAGATGAGCGGGATGGCTCTGCGCAAGTGCCCGGGCTTTCTCCGTGGCGAGTCGCTTTACCAGCACTATGGCGGACTCACCCGCACGATGGCTTTCGTCGATATCCGGCGAGCAGCAGGTGAAGGGCAGCTGCAAGCGGGTCAGCAATTCCCGGCGATAAACCGAGCTGGAAGCGAGTAATAAAGGCAGCATGCGCAACTCCAAAAGTCAGGCGCGAATTCTAGCGAGGCTTCCAAGTGACGGACAGGGCTGAATTTCCTTTGACATGGCTGGGTGCATCCCTATAATGCTGCGCCTATGTTGAATGACCCGATTCCACCTCACGTTGACCCGCGCAAATTGGCTGACCGTGGCACCACCCTTCAAGGTGAACTGCTGCTGGCCGATTTGGAGAGACTCTGCGACCCGCTTTCCGATACTGTCGGTACGGTGCAGGCTAAATTCGTTTTTGAACGAGATGAACGTAAATCTGTGGTAATTCACAGCTTTATCGACACCGAGGTCAAAATGGTTTGCCAGCGTTGTCTTGAGCTGGTCACCCTGCCGATCCATAGCGAATGCAGTTATGCTGTGGTGAAGGAGGGTGCGAATACCCAGTCGTTGCCGAAAGGTTATGACGTGCTGGAACTGGGCGAAGATCCATTGGATCTGCAGTCACTGATCGAGGAGGAGCTTTTGCTCGCCTTGCCCATTGTGCCTGCTCATCATCCGGAAGAATGCCAGCAGCCGGCGGGTCTCGATGAGCCCGAACCGAGCGAGGACGAGGTAACGCGGTCCAACCCGTTCAGTGTATTGGCGCAGTTAAAGCGTGACCCAAACGTTTAGGAGTTAATCAATTATGGCTGTTCAGCAGAACAAAAAATCCCGCTCTGCCCGTGACATGCGTCGTTCGCACGATGCCCTGACGGCAAGCACTCTGTCTGTAGAAAAAACCACTGGTGAAATTCACCTGCGTCACCACGTATCGCCAGAAGGCGTATACCGTGGCCGTAAAGTGATCGACAAGGGCGCTGACGAGTAATCACTTGTCTGCTCAAGTCATCGCGATTGACGCAATGGGCGGGGACTTCGGTCCCCGCAGCATTGTTCAGGCCAGCCTTGCTTGCCTGTCTGCTACACCCTCGCTGCACCTGACCCTCGTCGGTCAACCTTCCGTTTTAGAAGAACTGCTCTCCAGTCATTCGGCTGTGGATCGCGCGCGCCTGTCAATTACACCGGCCTGCGAAGTCATCACCATGGACGAGAAGCCCGCCCAGGCATTGCGCGGCAAGCCGGACTCGTCGATGCGCGTGGCGCTGGAATTGCTGCGGGATGGCAAAGTGCAGGCTTGCGTCAGTGCGGGTAATACCGGCGCGCTGATGGCGTTGTCGCGTTTTGTGCTTAAAACGTTGCCGGGTATCGATCGACCGGCGATGGTGGCGGCAATTCCGACGCAGAAAGGCTATTGCCAGTTGCTCGATCTGGGGGCCAACGTCGATTGCAGCGCCGAGCATCTGTTGCAGTTCGCTGTGATGGGGTCGGTTGCGGCGCAAGCTCTCGGTATTGTTCGTCCACGTGTTGCACTGTTGAACATCGGCACCGAAGACATCAAGGGCAATCAACAGGTCAAGTTGGCGGCGACCTTGCTCCAGGCTGCACGTGGCATCAACTACATCGGCTTCATCGAGGGGGACGGCTTGTACCGTGGCGAAGCAGATGTGGTCGTGTGTGACGGCTTTGTCGGTAATATCCTGCTCAAGTCGAGCGAAGGCCTCGCGACCATGATTTCGGGGCGCATCGAAGCCCTGTTCAAGAAAAATATCGCGTCACGAATGGTCGGCGCACTGGCGTTGCCCCTGATGAGGCGCCTGCAGGCCGACCTGGCTCCGGCGCGACATAATGGTGCCAGTTTTCTGGGGCTGCAGGGCATCGTGGTGAAAAGCCATGGGTCGGCGGGGGTTCAAGGTTTTCAAAGTGCCATTTCCCGAGCGCTGATTGAAATCCAGGAAAATCTTCCTGAGCGCATACACGGTCGTCTGGAGGATTTGTTGCTTTAGGCGTTTTCGTCGGACAATGCTTAAATGTGACCGCTCAGTTCAATTGGCCATCCAACTGTCAGTTTCTTGCGTCCCCCAGGCGGGACGTCAATTCTTCGACGACAAGATCATTAGGGGCTTGTTACATGTCTGCTTCCCTCGCATTCGTCTTTCCAGGACAGGGTTCGCAGTCCCTCGGCATGCTGGCCGAGTTGGGCGCACAACATCCGGTTGTCCTTGAGACATTCAAAGAAGCTTCCGATGCTCTGGGTTACGACCTCTGGGCGCTGACCCAACAAGGGCCGGAAGAGCAACTCAATCAAACCGACAAAACCCAGCCGGCCATCCTGACCGCCTCGATTGCCTTGTGGCGTCTCTGGCTGGCGGAAGGCGGCGCGCGTCCGGCTTATGTGGCCGGTCACAGCCTTGGCGAATACAGCGCCCTGGTGGCCGCAGGCAGCCTGAGTCTCGGCGACGCGGTCAAGCTGGTCGAAACCCGTGGCAAGCTGATGCAGGAAGCCGTTCCGGCCGGGCAGGGCGGCATGGCTGCGATCCTCGGTCTTGAAGATGCCGATGTACTGGCGGCCTGTGCCGAAGCAGCGCAAGGCGACGTAGTCAGTGCGGTCAACTTCAACTCCCCTGGCCAAGTGGTCATCGCGGGTGCCAAGGCGGCGGTTGAACGTGCCATTGAAGGGTGCAAGGCACGTGGTGCCAAGCGCGCCATGCCTCTGCCGGTCAGTGTGCCGTCCCATTGCGAGTTGATGCGTCCGGCGGCCGAGCGTTTCGCCGAGTCGATCGCAGCGATCGACTGGCAAGCTCCCCAAATTCCTGTGGTTCAGAACGTCAGCGCGAGCGTGCCGGCCGATCTGGAAACACTCAAACGCGATCTGCTTGAACAACTCTACAAGCCTGTGCGCTGGGTCGAATCGGTCCAGGCACTCGCTGCCCAAGGCGCAACCCAGCTGGTCGAATGTGGGCCTGGCAAAGTGCTGGCCGGTCTGAACAAGCGTTGCGCAGAAGGCGTCTCGACATCCAACCTTAATACCCCAGATGCTTTCGCTGCCGCCCGTGCAGCGCTGGCCTGAATCAGGAGAAACTTGCATGAGTCTGCAAGGTAAAGTTGCATTGGTCACCGGCGCAAGCCGCGGTATCGGCCAGGCTATCGCCCTGGAACTGGGTCGTCAGGGCGCCATCGTTGTTGGCACCGCGACCTCCGCGTCGGGTGCTGAACGCATTGCCGCTACCCTGAAAGAAAACGGTGTTCAAGGCACTGGTCTGGAGCTCAATGTCACGAGTGACGAATCTGTCGCGGCAGTGTTGGCAAGCATTCAGGCGCAATTCGGTGCACCGGCGATCCTGGTCAATAATGCCGGTATCACCCGCGATAACTTGATGATGCGCATGAAAGATGACGAATGGCATGACGTCGTCGATACCAACCTGAACAGTCTGTTCCGCCTGTCCAAGGGTGTTTTGCGCGGTATGACCAAGGCCCGTTGGGGACGAATTATCAGTATTGGCTCGGTTGTGGGTGCCATGGGCAACGCAGGCCAAGTAAACTACGCCGCAGCCAAGGCCGGTCTGGAAGGTTTCAGCCGCGCACTGGCCCGTGAAGTCGGTTCGCGTTCGATTACGGTAAACTCGGTGGCCCCTGGGTTCATCGACACCGATATGACGCGCGAGCTGCCTGAGGCGCAGCGTGAAAGCCTGGTAACACAAATTCCGCTGGGCCGTCTGGGGCAAGCACAAGAGATCGCGTCTGTGGTCGCTTTTCTTGCATCCGACGGTGCGGCTTACGTTACTGGGGCTACAATCCCGGTGAACGGCGGGATGTACATGAGTTAAATGTGACGGGTTGCTTCAAAAAAATGTCATACGAGCTGTCTAAAATCCGTTATAAAGCTGCAATCTATTTATAGGCAGAGGGCTACCGGGTTTGAGGAGTGAAGCTTTCAGTTGAAAAACTGAAAAGTCTTTCTATACACTTACCCACTGGCCAGCTGCCTGAATTTGTCCATTAGGAGTGAAAACAAGGTATGAGCACCATCGAAGAGCGCGTCAAGAAAATCGTTGCTGAGCAACTGGGCGTTAAAGAAGAAGAAGTGGTCAACACTGCTTCCTTCGTTGAAGACCTGGGTGCCGACTCCCTTGACACCGTTGAGCTGGTGATGGCTCTGGAAGAGGAATTCGAGACCGAAATCCCTGACGAAGAAGCTGAGAAGATCACTACCGTACAAGCTGCAATCGACTACGTTACTAGCCACCAGGCGTAATAGTTTGTAATCGTTGCTTGCTGTCATGGAAAAACCGCACTGCCATCATGGCGTGCGGTTTTTTCTTTAGGCCTCATGCAAAGTCGTCATTTGAAAAAGGAGAGTGCTGTGTCGCGTAGACGCGTCGTAGTCACCGGTATGGGTATGTTGTCGCCACTGGGCACGGATGTGCCGAGCAGTTGGCAGGGCATTCTGGCTGGCCGCAGTGGCATTGGTCTGATCGAACACACCGACCTTTCTGCCTATTCCACCCGTTTTGGCGGCTCGGTAAAGGGCTTCAATGTCGAGGAATACCTTTCGGTCAAGGAAGCGCGCAAGCTCGACCTGTTCATTCAATATGGCCTGGCTGCAGGGTTTCAGGCGGTACGTAACGCCGGCCTGGAAGTGACCGATGCCAATCGTGAGCGCATCGGCGTAGCCATGGGTTCGGGTATTGGCGGCCTGACCAATATCGAAGAAACCAGCCGCACACTGCATGATTCCGGCCCACGACGGATTTCTCCGTTTTTCGTGCCTGGCTCGATCATCAATATGATTTCCGGCTTCCTGTCCATCCACCTTGGGGCACAGGGGCCTAACTACGCCATTGCCACGGCCTGTACTACCGGTACTCACTGTATCGGCATGGCGGCGCGCAACATCATGTACGACGAAGCTGATGTGATGATTGCCGGCGGCGCCGAGATGGCCGCGTGCGGTCTGGGCATGGGCGGTTTCGGTGCCTCTCGTGCGCTGTCGACTCGCAATGACGAGCCGACCCGCGCCAGCCGTCCATGGGACAAGGGCCGTGACGGCTTCGTGCTGTCTGACGGTGCCGGTGCTCTGGTTCTGGAAGAACTGGAACACGCCAAGGCCCGTGGTGCGACGATTTACGCCGAGCTGATCGGTTTCGGCACCAGTGGCGATGCCTACCACATGACGTCGCCACCGGCTGACGGCGCGGGGGCTGCCCGTTGCATCACCAATGCGCTGCGCGATGCCAAGATCAATGGCGATCAGGTTCAGTACATCAACGCCCATGGTACCTCGACCTCGGCCGGCGACCTGGCGGAAGCCTGTGCCATCAAGTCGGTGTTCGGCGATCACGCCTACAAGCTGGCCGTCAGTTCGACCAAGTCCATGACGGGTCACCTGCTGGGCGCCGCGGGTGCGGTCGAAGCGATCTTCAGCGTCCTGGCAATCAACAGCCAGGTAGCGCCACCGACCATCAATCTCGATGAGCCTGACGAAGGTTGCGACCTCGATTTTGTGCCGCACACCGCGCGCAATATGGATATCGATGTTGTCCTGTCCAACTCCTTTGGGTTTGGCGGTACCAACGGCTCGCTGGTGTTCCGCCGGTTCGCTGAATGATGGACAGCTGGGTCGACGGTCAACCGGCTGACGCTCTGTCGCTGAAGGATCGCGGCCTGGCTTACGGCGATGGTCTGTTTGAGACCATTGCCGTGCGACGCGGACAACCTCTGTTACTGGATCGGCATCTGTCGCGCCTGATGGACGGTTGTTCGCGCCTGCGCATCGCTACCGACCATGATCTGGTTCGCGATGAGCTGGTGGCCTATGCCGCGATGCTGAACGAGGGCGTCCTCAAGCTCATCCTCACCCGGGGCGACGGCTTGCGCGGTTATGCCGCTGATCCGCTGGCCCAAGGCCGACGCATTCTGCAAGGCAGCGCCGCGCCAGCTTATCCTGTCGACAATGCCGAACAGGGCATTCGTCTATTCCCTTGTGCGACTCGCCTCTCCAGACAACCTTTGCTCGCCGGTCTCAAGCACCTGAATCGTCTTGAACAGGTGATTGCGCGATCCGAATGGCAAGACACCGGGCATGCCGAAGGCCTGATGCTCGATCAGGCCGGACGTGTCATCGAGGGAGTGTTCAGCAACCTGTTCCTGGTGCGCGAGGGTGTGCTGATTACCGCCGATCTCAAACGTTGCGGTGTCGCCGGCGTGATGCGTGCCGAATTATTGTTTCAAACCGAGTCATTGGGGATCCCCACGCAAGTCACCGATATCACCCTCGAACAGCTGCAATGGGCTGACGAAGTCTTTGTTTGCAACAGCGTTTATGGCATTTGGCCGGTGCGTGCCTACGCTGCACTGAGGTGGCCGGTTGGGCCACTCACCCGTAAACTCCAAACCATTGCCCGCGCGCTACTGGATGCTTGATTCGTGAGACGTAAATTCTTGCTGCTGCTGGAAACCGGATTGGTTCTGGCAGGGCTGCTGTTGGGCGCTTCTGCCTGGAAAATCCATTCGGCGCTGGAACAGCCGCTGAACATCACCCAGGAAGAAATGCTGGAAGTGCCAAAAGGCACGACACCTACTCGTACCCTGTACCGACTCGAAGCCGATGGCGTTATCAAAGACGCGTTCTGGCTTCGCGTCTATTGGCGCTTCAATCTCGCTCGACAACCCCTGCACAGCGGCGAATACCGCATGTTGCCCGGCATGACCGTCGAAGGGTTGATCGACCTGTGGAAGCGCGGCGAAGTTGTTCAGTACAGCGTGACGCTGGTTGAAGGCTGGAACTTCCATCAGGTTCGCGCGGCATTGGCCAAGGATGAAAAACTCGAGCAGACCCTTGATGGTTTGAGCGACGCCAAGGTGATGGAAAAACTCGGCCACGCCGGGATTTTTCCGGAAGGGCGCTTTTTCCCTGATACCTATCGTTTCGTTCGTGGAATGTCCGATGCCGAGTTGCTGAAGACGGCCTATGAACGCCTGGACGAAGTGCTCGCCAAGGAGTGGGAGCAACGCGCTGCTGATGTGCCTTACACCGAACCCTACCAGGCGCTGATCATGGCCTCCCTGGTCGAAAAGGAAACCGGTGTGCCACAAGAACGCGGGCAGATCGCCGGCGTATTTGTCCGGCGCATGGCCATTGGCATGCTGTTGCAGACGGACCCGACGGTGATCTACGGCCTTGGCGACCGCTACAGTGGCAAGTTGACCCGCGCCCATCTCAAGGAAGCGACGCCTTACAATACTTACGTGATCTCGGGTCTGCCGCCGACTCCAATTGCAATGGTCGGACGCGAAGCGATCCATGCGGCGTTGAATCCGGTGGCCGGCAACAGTCTGTATTTCGTCGCGCGTGGCGATGGCAGCCATGTGTTCTCTGATGACCTGGATGCGCACAACAACGCCGTGCGCGAGTTCCAGATCAAGCGCCGCGCAGATTACCGTTCCAGTCCGGCGCCGGCCTCGGTGCCGGAAGCGCCAAGTGCTGAAACGCCAGCGGGAGAAGCCCCGATTCCCGCCGCTTCACCCAATCCCGATCCCGAGGCATTGCCGCCAGAAGCGCCACAACAGGTAGAGCCGAATCAATCGGTACCTGCTCCCGCTTCCGAGCCGGATGCAACTGCACCGCAAAGCCCGCAATGACACTGATTAAGGACTGCCTGTGACTGGCTTGTTTATCACCCTGGAAGGCCCCGAAGGCGCTGGTAAAAGCACGAATCGTGAATACCTGGCCGAACGCTTGCGCGCCGCCGGCATCGAGGTCGTACTGACCCGCGAGCCGGGCGGTACACCGCTGGCCGAACGAATCCGCGACGTGTTGCTGGCGCCGGTCGATGAAGTCATGAACCCGGATACCGAGTTACTGCTGGTGTTCGCCGCGCGAGCCCAGCATCTGGCTGAGGTGATACGTCCAGCGTTGGCTCGTGGCGCGGTGGTGTTGTGTGACCGCTTTACTGATTCCACCTATGCCTACCAAGGCGGCGGGCGTGGCTTGTCGCTTGAGCGTATCGCGGCACTGGAAACGTTCGTTCAAGGTGATTTGCGCCCGGACCTCACACTGATTTTCGATCTGCCCGTGGAAATCGGTCTGGCGCGTGCGACTGCTCGAGGGCGCCTCGACCGCTTCGAGCTCGAAGGCCGCGCATTTTTCGATGCAGTGCGCGGTGCGTTTCTCAAGCGCGCGGAAGCCGACCCGACGCGTTATTTGCTCGTCGATGCCTCCCAGCCGCTGGCGCAGGTTCAGCAGTCTCTGGACGCATTGCTGCCGCGCCTGCTGGAGTTGACCCGTGGCTGAAGCCTATCCGTGGCAGGACGCTCTCTGGCAGCAATTGGCCGGTCGCAAGCAACACGCGCACGCCTACTTGCTGCATGGCCCGGCAGGAATCGGCAAGCGCGCGCTGGCCGAACGTCTGATGGCCAGTTTGCTGTGCCAGCGTCCCAATGCTCAGGATGCTTGCGGCGAATGCAAATCCTGCCTGCTGCTGAAGGCCGGCAGTCACCCCGACAACTACATTCTTGAACCCGAAGAGGCCGATAAGGCGATCAAGGTCGATCAGGTGCGTGATCTCGTCAGCTTCGTGGTGCAGACCGCGCAAATGGGCGGGCGCAAAGTCGTGCTGATCGAGCCAGTGGAGGCGATGAACATCAACGCAGCCAACGCCTTGCTCAAAAGCCTGGAAGAGCCGTCGGGCGATACCGTGTTGCTGCTGGTCAGCCACCAGACCAGTCGGCTGTTGCCCACCATCAAGAGTCGCTGCGTGCAGCAGGCGTGCCCATTGCCCAGTGAGGCCATGAGCCTTGCATGGCTGGCAAAGACGTTGCCGGACTGTTCCGAAGACGAGCGCGTCGAGCTGCTGACTCTGGCGGCGGGTTCGCCACTGGCGGCGGTCAACTTGCAGGCGCAAGGCGTGCGTGAGCAGCGGGCGCTGGTGGTCGATGGTGTGAAGAAGCTCTTAAAGCATCAGCAATCGCCGACCCAACTGGCGGAAGGCTGGAATGCAATTCCTTTGCTGCTGCTGTTCGACTGGTTCTGCGATTGGTCCAGTTTGATACTGCGCTACCAGTTGACCCAGGATGAAGAAGGGCTAGGGCTGGCGGACATGCGCAAGGTGATTCAGTACCTCGCGCAAAAATCCGCTCAGGATAAAGTACTGAACATTCAGGACTGGATCCTCGCCCAGCGCCAGAAGGTCATGAGCAAAGCCAACCTCAACCGGGTGTTGTTGCTTGAGGCACTGTTGGTGCAGTGGGCGTCTTTGCCTACCCAGAAGTGATCGAGTGTGCCTAGACTCTGAACATCAGCAGTGGAGGTCAGCATGAATGAACCCGTCAATTCGGGGCCGCGAAACGGCATCCTGTCCCTGACCATCAAGGACAAGTCGGTGCTGTACGCCGCCTACATGCCCTTCATCAAGAATGGTGGACTGTTTATCCCGACCAACAAAAGCTACAAGTTGGGCGATGAGGTATTCATGTTGCTGAACCTGATGGATGAGGCCGAGAAAATTCCAGTCGCCGGCAAGGTGACCTGGATCACGCCCAAAGGTGCCCAGGGC
The DNA here is from genome assembly GCF_059716215.1 of Pseudomonas sp. LBUM1643. NCBI lineage: Bacteria > Pseudomonadati > Pseudomonadota > Gammaproteobacteria > Pseudomonadales > Pseudomonadaceae > Pseudomonas > Pseudomonas sp. LBUM1643. The sequence continues at coordinate 4,842,523 of NZ_CP166813.1, read as the reverse complement.
AACCGGGCTGCCGGTGTTGGCGTGCAGTTCAACGACGGCGACAACACGGCGCGAAATCGAATCGAAACCCATCTGGCCGGAGCCCTTAAATCCGACCGTCCCACTCATACGATGTAAGTTGCAGCCTTTTTTATGCTCGTAGATTCCCATTGTCACCTTGATCGCCTAGACCTCGCCGCTCACAACGGCTCCCTGGATGCAGCACTCGATGCGGCCCGCGAGCGCGGAGTCGGACACTTTTTGTGTATCGGCGTCAGCGTCGATAACGCCGCCGACGTCAAAGCGCTGGCTGAGCGCTATGACGACGTCGATTGTTCGGTAGGCGTGCACCCGCTGGATGTACAGCCGGATGCCGCACCAGCGCTCGATTGGCTGTTGCGCGAGCTCAATCACCCACGTGTGGTCGCCATCGGGGAAACCGGTCTGGACTATCACTACGAGCCGGAAGCGGCAGAACTGCAGCAAGCGTCGTTCCGCCTGCACTTGCAAGCGGCACAGCAAACGGGCAAGCCGGTCATCATCCACACCCGTGGTGCTCGCGCCGACACCTTGAGCCTGTTGCGGGAAGCCGCGCTGCCGCAAGCGGGCGTTCTGCATTGCTTCACCGAAGACTGGGACATGGCGAAAGCTGCATTGGACATGGGCTATTACATTTCCTTGTCCGGTATTGTCACTTTTCGCAATGCCGACGCGCTGCGCGATGTGGCCAGTAAGGTCCCGGCAGACCGTTTGCTGGTGGAAACCGATTCTCCCTACCTTGCGCCGATCCCGCATCGCGGCAAGCCGAACCTGCCGCAATACGTACGCGAGGTAGCGGAATTTCTGGCAATGTTGCGTGGTGAGTCCTACGAGCGATTTGCTGAACAAACGACCGAAAATTTCAAGCGGCTGTTTCCGCTGGCCCATGTGAAAAGCTAAATCGCAGGCAAAAAAAACCCGGGTTCTGGGGGGTGAATCCGGGTTAAGACCATTAGGAGTAAAACAAAGATACGCGGTCCGTTGGTACCTTTATCAGCGCGACACTTGGGGGAGATGTCCCGCCGACAGTTGAAGTATTGATCAGTATTGCGCCGAGTCCAGTTTAGCCCGTCAGATTTTTAAACAATTTTGGAATACGTACGCTTCGGAAGAGTTCTCATCAACGAACTACCCTGCAGGAAATCTACAAGAAACATAGATATGGTCGGATGATCCGTGCATTTTTGCGCAAGTTAGGCATAATACGCGGCTTCGAATTTTGACCCCTACAGACCTTTTCTTATGCATAAAGAACCTCGTAAGGTCCGTGAGTTTCGTCGCCGCGAGCAAGAAATTCTCGATACCGCGCTCAAGCTGTTCCTCGAACAAGGTGAAGACAGTGTCACCGTCGAGATGATTGCTGATGCCGTCGGTATCGGCAAAGGCACGATCTACAAGCACTTCAAATCCAAGGCCGAGATTTACCTGCGGCTGATGCTCGATTACGAGCGTGATTTGAACGAGCTGTTGCATTCGGCTGATGTCGACAAGGACAAGGAAGCGCTGTCCCGCGCCTACTTCGAATTCCGCATGCGCGATCCGCAACGCTATCGACTGTTCGATCGCCTGGAAGAAAAGGTGGTCAAGGGCAATCAGGTGCCTGAGATGGTCGAGGAGTTGCACAAGATCCGCGCCTCGAACTTCGAACGTCTGACCCTGCTGATCAAGGGCCGGATCAGCGAAGGCAAGCTCGAAGACGTGCCGCCTTACTTCCACTACTGCGCATCCTGGGCGCTGGTGCATGGCGCGGTGGCGCTGTATCACTCGCCGTTCTGGAGCAATGTTCTGGAGGACCAGGAGGGTTTCTTCCAGTTTCTGATGGACATCGGTGTGCGCATGGGTAACAAGCGCAAGCGCGACCCCGACACTTCTGGTAGCTGAGCCATTCATTCGCCTTATTGCGCCATGATTTTGCTACATGGCGCCGTACCGCAGGAATATACTCAGGTTTGGGACTTGCTAAAACTTGATTTGTGAGTCAAGTTTTGCGCGTTCTAATTTCCCATTGCCGGAGTGATCCATGATCGTTGACCGTCAAGGCAGACGTTTTCGCAATTTGCGGATCAGCCTGACCTCAGCCTGCAACTACGCGTGCACTTATTGCGTGCCAAACGGCAAGCGGTTGGTCGCTGCGCAGGATGAATTGTCGGCAGAGGCCATGGCGCGAGGCGTGGCCTATTTGATCGAGGCCGCCGGAATCGAGCGCTTGCGGATTACTGGCGGTGAGCCACTGGTCAGTCCCAAGCTCGAAGCCTTCATGACAGCCGTAGGGCAGATGGGGCTGGACGATATCAGCCTGACCACCAATGGCCAGTTACTCGCGAAAAAACTCCCTCTTTTGGTTGATGCCGGAATCCGTCGCATTAACGTCTCCCTCGACACCCTGGATGCCAGCGCTTTTCGCAGCATTGCTCGCGGTGGTGATCTGGCAACCGTGCTCGACGGCATGGATCAGGCCAGCTCAGCCGGCATCAAGATCAAGGTCAACATGGTGCCCTTGCGTGGACAGAATCTTGACCAGGTAATGCCGCTGCTCGATTACTGCCTTGAGCGTGGATACGAGCTGCGGTTTATCGAGCTGATGCGCATGGGGCATCTGGCCAGCGACTCCAACGCCTTCCTGCAACAATTCGTCAGCCTGCAGCAGTTGCTCAGCCTGATTGGTGAGCGCTACGAATACCTGCAAGCCGATGCGCCCGTCGATGCCACTGCGGTGCGCTACGAGATTCCAGAGCAGGGCCACTTCGGCGTCATCGCCAACGAGAGCGTACCGTTCTGTCGCACCTGCTCGCGATTGCGTCTGTCGTCGACGGGATGGCTGCATGGCTGCCTGTCGTCGAGCAACCGTCACTACGTCGGTGACCTGCTGGACAAACCTCGTCATCAGGCGTTGCCAGCCTTGCAGCGACTTCTGGTGAAAGCCCTGGGCGACAAGCAGGAAGTGGCGTTCTCCGGTGGTGCGACCATCATGAAGATTATTGGTGGCTGATTCGCCTCAGGTCCGCATTTTATTTGAAAGACCCGTCATGGCCTCTTCGTGCTGGCGCGGAAGCTGCATCCAACGCCCATTCGCCGGTTTTCCGTCACCGGCCTCTGGAGGATAGGATGCGTAGCCTGGTTTTGCTGCTGGCCATTTTGGCGCTTGGTGGCTGCATGAACGTCAGCGATATGGCCGAAGGGACTCGCTACCACATGAGCGACGCCGGTCTGCTGGACCATAGCGACAGTCGCCGCGTGAATAACCTGCGTATTCAGCCGGACTCCTTCATCTACATCGCCCAAGGTGCTTTCGCGCCGCCCGGCAGCACCACCTACCCACGACCTAACGTGATTGCCGAGGTCGCCTTCGATGGGTTCATCGAGTATTTCCCCATGGTTCGCCGTGCCCGCATGCCCGAAGGGCTTGATGAAGCCATGGTCGAAGCCCGGGCTGTCGGCGCCCACTATCTGCTCTATACGCGTTTCGCCAAGTCCGATGACCGTATCGGCAACTCGGACGAATGGCTCGATCAAGAGGCCGTGGATCGGCTGGGCGTGGACACTGGCGTCATTCAGATCATGTTGATCGAGACCAGCACCCAGTATTTGATTGATACTGCACGCATCAAGAGTCGTGGCGGTTTGCTGACATTCCACGACACCAAGCCGGAAGACCTGATGGGCCCGCCACTCGAACAATACGCGCGCAGCCTGTTGGGCCTCAGTGACCAATAATTTATAAGGAGATCGCCATGAGTGGCCCGCAAAAAGCCAACGACCTGTTGGGGCAAATCCCCAAAACCAAAGGCTTGCCGCCGGTCCACCTGTGGAATCCCGACTTCTGCGGCGATATCGACATGCGCATCGCCCGGGACGGCACCTGGTATTACCTGGGCACGCCGATCGGGCGTAAGCCGATGGTCAAGCTGTTCTCCACCATCATTCGCCGCGACGGCGATGATTACTTCCTCATTACCCCCGTCGAAAAGGTCGGTATCAAGGTCGACGATGCGCCGTTCGTGGCCATCGCCGTAGAAGTAGAAGGCGAGGGCGAGTCCCAGGTGCTGCGCTTTACCACCAACGTCGATGAGTTTGCCGAAGCGGGCGCCGAACACCCGATTCGCGTCGTTACGGACCCCGTCACCCAAGAGCCTGCACCTTACGTGCACGTGCGCACCAACCTTGAAGCACTCATCCATCGCAACGTGTTTTACCAATTGGTGGAGCTGGCCGTGACCCGCGAAATCGATGGGCAACGTTGGTTGGGCGTGTGGAGCGACGGAGAATTTTTCCCTATCGGTCTTGAGCCCTGATCGCTCCTGTGTGGCGCTCGGCGATTTCGAATAAAATCAAATTGACACCCAATCATATGATGATTAGTGTGGGCCTCCTTAGCGAAGGGTACCGAGGGTCTCCATGTCCAGCAGCTTTCACGCATCGACGGTCGACTGGCTCGGTAGCTGGATCGCCGCTGGCCAGGTAAAGCCCGGTGAAACCCTCAAGGTAGAAGCCGACCTTGGCGAGCAGCTCGGTGTCAGCCGCACTGTCATCCGTGAGGCCATCAAAACGCTGGTCGCCAAAGGTCTGCTCGAAGTCGGCCCGAAGGTGGGGACGCGGGTTCTGCCAGTGCGGCGCTGGAACCTGTTTGATCCGCAAGTCGTGGGATGGTTATCGCGCAACGGTTTGCCGGAAAACTTCGTCGACGATCTCCTCGACCTGCGCCGAACCATCGAGCCAATGGCCGTGCGTTGGGCTTGCGAAAGAGCCACGGTCGACCAGGTGCAAGCCATCCTGCAGGCCTACAACGCGCTGGAACGTGCGGTGGAAAGCGGCATCGATTACAACCGCGCAGACCAGTTCTTTCACGAATGCATCCTCGCCGCTAGCCACAACCAGTTCATCGAACAGATGGTCCCGGCGCTCGGTGCGTTGCTGGCTGTCTCGTTCGAGGTGTCCGCAGCCGATCCCGACGAATTGCGCCGCACCCTGCCGATCCACAAAGACATGGCCGACGCTATCGCCGCGCGGGATGCTGCGCGCGGTGTCTGGGCCTGCATGACCCTCATCGACAATGCCGACCTGGCCATCAAGCGGTTCTACCCACAAGTCATGGCTGACCGAAAAGCCAGCTGAAAAAATACATTCTCCCCGTGGGAGCGAGCCTGCTCGCGATAAGGCCGGCAAATCCAGCAATGATGTTGACTGACACACCGTCATCGCGAGCAGGCTCACTCCCACCTAAAACAAGAACATTGCAGGAGGTTTCATGACGTGGACCGCAGTGACCGGACACCGCGCGCAGCTCGGCGAAGGCCCGTTCTGGGACGTCCCCACCCAAGCGCTTTACTGGGTGGATATTGCTGGCAAGCAAGCGCTGCGGTTGATCGGCGCCAATGTGCAGATCTGGGAGATGCCGGAGCACGTGTCTGCCTTCATTCCTTGCGAAAGCGGCGATGCGCTGGTGACATTGAGCAGTGGCGTGTATCGACTGGACCTTGACTCACCAGGTCTTGAGCCGCGTCTGACCTTACTCTGTGTCGCTGATCCGCAGCCGGGCAATCGACCCAACGAAGCGCGTTGCGATGCTCACGGAAGACTCTGGCTCAGCACCATGCAAAACAATATCGGCGAGCAGGGCGAGGACTTGCCCGTCGTGCGACGTTCCGGTGGCCTGTTTCGTATCGACCGTGATGCGCGGGTCATGCCGTTGCTCCGCGGGCTAGGCATCCCCAACACCTTGCTGTGGAGCGATGACGCAACCACCGTGTATTTCGGCGACAGCCTCGACAGCACGCTCTACCGGCATTTCATCCGCACCGATGGCAACCTCGATGCAGCGCAGGTCTGGCTCGGTCCCCATGAACGCGGCGGTCCTGACGGCTCGGCGATGGATGCCGATGGATTCATCTGGAACGCCCGATGGGACGGCAGTTGTTTGCTCCGATTGACGCCGGACGGCAAAGTCGACCGCGTGATCGAGCTGCCAGTCAGCCGACCGACCAGCTGTGTGTTTGGCGGTGCAGACTTGAAAACCCTCTACATCACCAGCGCAGCCAGCCCGCTAAACCATCCCCTGGACGGCGCTGTTCTTTCCATCGAAGTCGAAATACCCGGAAAACGTTGTCAGCGCTTTACAGGTTAGATCCCTAAATATGGGATGTAAAATTATATATTGAGATTATTGAGTCGTCAGGTTTATAGTCGGCTATCAGTTACACGCACTCACACTTAAAAAAATAAAACAGGTGAAGTGATGCAGCTATTTTCAAAAAAAGCTTTCGTCCGGACATCCTCAGATGCCCGGTTTTTGTCGTGCCTGCGAAAAGGAGTCTTGATCCATGGCTGAACCTTTATCCCTGCCGCCAGTTCCCGAGCCGCCAACGGGCGAGCGACTGAAAAACAAGGTCGTGCTGTTGACTGGCGCCGCCCAGGGCATTGGCGAAGCCATTGTCGCGACCTTCGCCTCCCAGCAGGCCAAGCTGGTCATCAGCGACATCCAGGCGGAGAAAGTCGAAAAAGTCGCGGCGCACTGGCGTGAAAAGGGCTTCGATGTCCAGGCCATCAAGGCCGACGTTTCACGCCAGGAGGATCTGCACGCCATGGCCAGATTGGCCATCGAGCTGCACGGTCGAATCGACGTGCTGGTCAATTGTGCCGGGGTCAACGTGTTCCGCGATCCGCTGGAAATGACCGAAGAGGATTGGCGTCGCTGCTTCGCCATCGATCTGGATGGCGCGTGGTATGGCTGTAAAGCGGTGCTGCCGCAAATGATCGAGCAGGGCATCGGCAGCATCATCAATATTGCCTCGACCCATTCCACCCACATCATCCCGGGCTGCTTCCCGTACCCGGTCGCCAAACATGGCCTGCTCGGCCTGACACGAGCGCTGGGCATCGAATACGCGCCGAAGGGTGTCCGCGTCAACGCGATCGCGCCGGGCTACATCGAGACCCAACTGAACGTCGACTACTGGAACGGTTTCGCCGATCCCCACGCCGAACGTCAGCGTGCTTTCGATCTGCATCCACCGCGCCGCATCGGGCAGCCGATGGAGGTGGCGATGACGGCCGTGTTCCTGGCCAGCGATGAAGCGCCGTTCATCAATGCTTCGTGTATCACCATCGATGGTGGCCGCTCGGTCATGTACCACGACTGAGTAAAACAGGTCTCAGGCGGACGACTTCGCCTGAAATCCAATCATCATACGATATGACTATTTTCCGCTTTATCGAACTCTACAAAAATAACAAGGAGTCAGCTTATGAATCGTCGTCGTGGGATCCGTTCCCTGTGCTGTGCCGCCTTGGCGGTCACTGCAGTCAGCCTCGGCAGTACGTTAATGGCGGCCGAGGAAGTGAAGATCGGTTTTCTGGTCAAGCAAGCGGAAGAGCCCTGGTTCCAGACTGAATGGGCGTTCGCCGAAAAGGCCGGTAAAGAAAAAGGTTTCACGGTCATCAAGATCGCCGTGCCCGACGGCGAGAAAACCCTATCGGCTATCGACAGCCTGGCTGCCAATGGCGCCAAGGGCTTCGTGATTTGCCCGCCGGATGTCTCCCTGGGCCCTGCAATCATGGCCAAGGCCAAACTCAACGGCTTGAAAGTGATCGCCGTCGATGACCGTTTCGTCGATGCCAGCGGAAAATTCATGGAAGACGTTCCGTACCTGGGCATGGCGGCGTTCGAAGTCGGCCAGAAACAGGGCAACGCCATGGCCGCCGAAGCCAAAAAACGCGGCTGGGACTGGAAAGACACCTACGCGGTGATCAACACCTACAACGAACTCGACACCGGCAAGAAACGCACCGACGGCTCAGCCAAAGCCCTGGAAGATGCCGGTCTGCCGAAAGACCACATTTTGTTTTCGGCACTGAAAACCCTTGATGTGCCGGGCAGCATGGACGCCACCAACTCGGCGTTGGTCAAACTGCCAGGCGCAGCAAAAAACCTGATCATCGGCGGCATGAACGACAACACCGTACTGGGCGGCGTGCGCGCTACCGAAAGCGCCGGGTTTGCAGCAGCCAACGTCATCGGCATTGGCATCAACGGCACCGACGCCATTGGCGAACTGAAGAAAGCCAACAGTGGTTTCTTCGGCTCGATGCTGCCTAGCCCGCACATCGAGGGCTACAACACTGCCAGCATGATGTTCGAGTGGGTCACCACTGGCAAAGAGCCGCCCAAGTACACCGCGATGGACGACGTCACCCTGATCACTCGCGAGAACTTCAAGCAGGAACTGGAAAAGATCGGCCTCTGGAATTGAGGGTTGATTGATTTCGCTGGTGGCCCTGGCGACGGGGCTGCCTGATCTGTGTGATGAGGTGGTTATGCACGCGCAAACACAACTGCAACACAGTGCCGGCGGCAGCTTGCGCTTCAACGGGATCGGCAAGACCTTTCCCGGGGTGAAAGCGCTGGACGGCATCAGCTTCGTCGCCCATCCGGGACAGGTTCACGCCTTGATGGGTGAGAACGGTGCTGGCAAATCCACGCTGTTGAAAATTCTCGGTGGCGCTTACACGCCAAGCAGCGGCGATTTGCAAATCGGCGATCAGACGCACGTCTTCAAGTCGACGGCTGACAGCATCGGCAGTGGCGTCGCAGTGATCCATCAGGAGCTGCACCTGGTGCCGGAAATGACGGTCGCAGAAAACCTGTTCCTCGGTCATCTGCCTGCAAGCTTCGGCCTGATCAATCGCTCGGCATTACGGCAACAGGCGCTGGCTTGTCTCAAAGGACTGGCCGACGAAATCGATCCGCAAGAGAAAGTAGGGCGCCTGTCCCTCGGTCAGCGGCAACTGGTGGAAATCGCCAAGGCGTTGTCACGCGGCGCCCATGTGATCGCGTTCGACGAGCCCACCAGCAGCCTGTCGGCACGAGAAATCGATCGCTTGATGGCGATCATCGGCCGCCTGCGGGACGAGGGCAAAGTGGTGCTGTACGTCTCCCATCGCATGGAAGAAGTCTTCCGCACCTGCGATGCCGTCACGGTGTTCAAGGATGGTCGCTACGTGCGCACCTTCGAGGACATGAGCGCGCTCAGTCACGACCAGCTAGTGACGTGCATGGTCGGTCGCGATATTCAGGACATCTACGATTACCGTCCTCGGCAGCGCGGCGCCGTCGCGCTCAAGGTGGATGGCTTGCTCGGTCCTGGCTTGCGCGACCCCGTGAGTTTTGACGTGCACAAAGGCGAAATTCTCGGGCTGTTCGGTCTGGTCGGCGCCGGTCGCACGGAGCTGTTGCGCCTGCTCAGCGGGCTCGAACGCAACACCGCCGGACGCCTGGAACTTCGCGGCCACGAACTGAACCTGCGCTCCCCCCGGGACGCCATCGCGGCGGGCATTTTGCTGTGCCCCGAAGACCGCAAGAAGGAAGGCATCATGCCGCTGTCCAGCGTCGCCGAGAACATCAATATCAGTGCTCGCGGCGCGCATTCCACGTTCGGTTGCCTGCTGCGCGGCTTATGGGAGAAGGGTAACGCCGACAAACAGATCAAGGCCCTGAAGGTAAAAACCCCCGATGCGGCGCAGAAGATCATGTACCTCTCCGGAGGCAATCAGCAGAAGGCCATTCTCGGTCGCTGGTTGTCGATGCCGATGAAAGTACTGCTGCTCGACGAGCCCACTCGCGGCATCGACATCGGCGCGAAAGCCGAGATCTACCAGATCATCCACAACCTGGCCGCCAGTGGCATCGCAGTGATCGTGGTGTCCAGCGACCTGATGGAAGTGATGGGGATTTCCGACCGCATTCTGGTGCTGTGCGAAGGCGCGATGCGCGGCGAACTCACCCGCGAACAGGCCAATGAATCCAATCTGCTGCAACTGGCTTTGCCACGCCACCGCGCTGACGGCGTGGCGAACTGAGAGGTGACTATGATGACAACCCAAAACAACGCTTTGCCTACCGAGCGCAAGCCTTTGGACCTGCGCCGGTTTCTCGATGACTGGGTCATGTTGCTCGCGGCCGTCGGGATCTTCGTGCTCTGCACACTATTGATCGACAACTTCCTTTCACCCTTGAACATGCGCGGCCTGGGACTGGCGATTTCGACGACCGGGATCGCAGCTTGCACCATGTTGTACTGCCTGGCGTCGGGGCATTTCGACCTGTCAGTAGGTTCGGTGATTGCCTGCGCCGGTGTCGTGGCGGCGGTGGTGATGCGCGACACCGACAGCGTATTTCTCGGGGTCAGTGCAGCGCTGCTGATGGGCCTGATAGTCGGGCTGATCAACGGCATCGTCATTGCCAAACTGCGGGTCAACGCGTTGATTACCACGCTGGCGACCATGCAGATCGTTCGAGGCCTGGCTTACATTTTTGCCAACGGCAAAGCGGTCGGCGTCTCCCAGGAGCAGTTCTTCGTGTTCGGTAACGGTCAGTTGTTTGGCGTTCCGGTCCCCATCCTGATCACCATCGTCTGCTTCCTGTTTTTCGGCTGGCTGCTCAATTACACCACCTACGGACGCAACACCATGGCCATCGGCGGTAACCAGGAAGCGGCGCTGCTGGCCGGGGTGAATGTCGACAGAACCAAGATCATCATCTTTGCCGTGCATGGCGTGATCGGTGCGTTGGCCGGGGTGATCCTGGCGTCGCGAATGACCTCCGGGCAACCCATGATTGGCCAGGGTTTTGAGCTGACGGTCATCTCGGCGTGCGTGCTGGGTGGCGTGTCGCTCAGCGGTGGGATCGGCATGATTCGGCATGTGATTGCCGGGGTGTTGATACTGGCGATCATCGAGAATGCGATGAACCTGAAGAACATCGATACGTTTTATCAGTATGTGATTCGGGGTTCGATACTGCTGTTGGCCGTGGTGATTGATCGCCTGAAACAGCGCTAACACGGGTGTCTGTTTCTTCTTTGATTTCAGTAAAAAAGGAAGCGTCCTACATACAAACTATTTCATAAGCGCCTTACTTCGCCGTGTTTGGATTCCGCCCAAAGCAGAAGCTTCCGGTGGAATCCCGGTCGCTTATGCCGTAGGAAATCTGTTAATGGAACTAACAAAAATATTTTCGCCACAGAACCGGCGTCTGATCAAATTCACGTCCGCAAATGAGGGAAAGCAAGAACTGCTCCTTGAACAGTTCTCTGGCACTGAAGGGTTGTCGACATTATTCAGTTTCGAGTTGTGGTCTACACGGGAGATGACGGCAGCGTCACGGTGCAAATGGTCCGCCCGCCGGACGAAGCGCGCAAATTAAAAAATCTGCAAACCCACGGCGTCGACCCCTTCACATTTCGCATGCCGGGGCGAACGCCATGACTCATCCCATCTGTCTGGGCGATTCCACCAGCAGCGGTGGCACGGTCGTGTCCTGCCAGCTTGAAAGTACTCATCGTCTTAACGGCAAAACACCGGTGGTCTTGGGCGACAAGGCGACGTGCCCGTTACATCTGGGGGAATTCGCCTTCATCGAAGGGCATTCGCACCGGCGTATGAAGGGCATACCTGTCGTATTGCAGGGGCATCTACTGGCCTGCGGCTGTCATGGCGTGGCGAGCAATGCGCTGAACGTGAGAGTGACTTGAGCGGCAATCCCGGCGTTTCAGTTCAACGAAATAAACGCGAAAATTTTTGTTGTTGAGGCTCGCCCGCGATGGCGGTTAATCTGACTCGCCCTGTCATCAAGAAAAACCCCAACCTCCCGTCACCTCCCTGAAATATTCCTTGCTGATCCCAGCCCGTTTCGGTTATCACTTTGTACATGATTAGACAGGTACGATTTGACAAGAAACAACGGGTGGTCGACGAACTCATCCGGCGGATCGAAAGTGGCCTCATGGAGGACGGCTTTCTGTTGCCGGGCGAGCATCAGTTGGCTCAAGAATTCAAGGTCAGCCGAGGGACGCTGCGCGAAGCCCTGGCCGAACTGAAGCGGCGCAACTACATCGCAACCCAAAGCGGGGTTGGTTCCATCGTCACGTTCGACGGTGTAGTGCTCGATCAGCACAGTGGCTGGGCTCAGGCATTGGCCGACAGCGGGGCGCTGGTCAATACCGAAGTGCTGCGGCTGGAGGCGGTGGACCGGCCTGATTTGTTGTCGCGTTTCGGCACTGAGAAGTTCATCACCCTCGACCGTCGCCGTCGCACCAACGATGGCACGGTGGTCTCTCTCGAACGCTCGTTGATGCCCGCCACAGGAGGCCTGGAAAGCCTGCCGCGGGTCGGCCTGATCGACAATTCCCTGACCATTACCCTGGCCGCCTACGGCTACATCGGAGAGCGCGGTGATCAATGGATCGGCGCCGAACCCTTGAACGCCGAGGACGCCGAGTTGTTGGGTCGTCCGGTTGGCACCGTCTTTCTCAAGGCGCTACGCACCACGTACGACCGGCAAAATCGCTTAATGGAACAGGTCGAAAGCCTGCTCGATCCCGTGCACTTTCGCCTGCACCTGCAATTTGGAACTTCAAAATGACCGTGCTCAACCGTGCCCTCGGCGCGTTTTATGGACTGGCCTTGGGCGATGCGCTGGGCATGCCCACACAATCCTTGAGCCGGGCTGAGATCAAGGCACGCTTCGGCCAGATCACTGACCTGCAAGACGCAGGTGCGGATCAACCGATCGCAGCGAATATGCCTAAAGGGTCGATCACCGACGACACCGAGCAAGCGATTCTGGTCGGCCAGTTGATGATCGAGGGTCAGGGCACTATCGATCCTGCGATGCTCGCTCAGCGGCTGATCGAATGGGAAGCCGAGATGCAGGCCAAGGGCTCGCAGGATTTGCTCGGCCCTTCGACCAAGCGTGCCATTGAGATGATTCTTGCCGGGCATTCACCGGAAGAGGCAGGACGCTATGGCACCACCAACGGTGCAGCGATGCGCATTACCCCCATCGGGATCGCGGCAGACGTCGCTGATCCTGAACGCTTCATCAACGCAGTGGTGCAGGCCTGTCAGGTGACCCACAACACCACGCTGGGGATTTCCAGCGCAGCGGCGGTGGCGGCGGTGGTTTCTGCCGGGATCAACGGCATGGACCTGGGCGAAGCCTTGAACCTCGGCCAGCAGATGGCTCAGCGATCCGAAGGTCGCGGCCACTGGGTGGCAGGGGGGCGTATTGCTTCGCGTATCAGTTGGGCACGGAGCATCAGCGTCGACAGCGACAAGGCCTTGCTGGCTGACTTGATGTACGACGTCATTGGCACCTCGGTGGCGTCGCAAGAGTCGGTGGTTGTGTCGTTTGCCTTGGCCCAACAGGTGGCCATCGGCGAGATGAGTGCCTTTGAGTCGCTGTGCATGGCGGCCAGTCTGGGGGGCGACACCGACACCATCGCGGCGATCCTCGGCGCAATGCTTGGGGCCTGCCTGGGCCTTGAGAGCTGGCCGGCGGCGATGATCGAGCAGGTCAAAACCGTCAATGGTTTGGAGCTGGAACCTCTTGTGAAAGGACTCCTTACCCTCCGTTGAGATATGCAAAACCCTGTAGGAATTGCCGAAGGCTGCGATCTTTTGATCTTCAGCAGCGTTCACACCGCTAAAAATCAAGGTCAAAAGATCGCAGCCTTCGGCAGCTCCTACAGGGTCGGCGGCACCTATGCGTCATTGCCGAAAACGATAAAAAATGGCAACAGGAGTATTTCACATGAGTTCATCAACCGCCGGGCAAAGCGTCGGCCAGCTGGAAACCCGTGGCATCGAACCGGTGCCGGAAGCGGAATGTAACGGTCATCCGCTGCAACTGTTCTGGGTCTGGTTCGCGGCCAACATTTCCATTCTCGGCCTGCCGCTGGGCGCTACGCTAGTGGCGTTTCGCGGCCTGGCGATCTGGCAGGCAATCATCGTCGCCATCCTCGGCGCTGCCGGCTCCTTTGCGGTGGTCGGCATCATTTCCATCGCCGGTCGGCGTGGTCGCGCACCGAGCCTGACCCTGTCGAGGGCAATCTTCGGCGTGCGCGGCAACATCGGCCCGACGCTGGTCTCGCTGATGTCGCGTCTGGGATGGGAAACCGTCAACACCACCACCGCCGCGTTCGTCTTGCTGTCGCTGTGCTCGATCCTGTTCGGTTCGCCGGTGGAAGCCAAAAGCGCCCCCGTGCTGACCCTGATATTCATTGCGATTTTCGTGCTGCTGACCTTGTCGGTCTCCGGCCTCGGTCACGCCACGCTGCTGGTGATCCAGAAGTGGGCCACCTACGTGTTCGGCGCGCTGAATATTGTGGTGGGCGGTTTTCTCTGCGCCACCATCGACTGGAGCGCAGTGTTCAATGCCACGCCGGCACCGCTGAGCGCAATGATAATCGGCGTCGGCACCATGGCCGCCGGCACCGGGATCGGCTGGGCAAACGCGGGTGCGGACATGTCGCGCTATCAGCATCGCAGCGTCAAAGCCGTGCGTCTGGTCGCTTCAGCCGCCTTCGGTGCGGGGATTCCGTTGGTGTTGCTGATCACCCTCGGTGGACTGCTATCGGTGGGCAATAACGACCTGGCCTCGGCGACTGACCCGATCATTGCGATCCGCGACATGCTGCCGACCTGGATGGCCGTGCCCTATTTGATCACCGCGTTCGGTGGTCTGCTGCTGTCGAACAACCTGTCGGTCTACTCCGCTGGCTTGACGACCTTGACCCTTGGCCTGAAGGTCAAACGGGTCTACGCCGTGGTCGTCGATATCGTCGCGATCTTCGCAGGTTCGATCTACTTCATGCTGATTGCCGACAGCTTCTACGGCCCGTTCATTACCTTCATTTCGCTGCTGGCAGTGCCGATCACTGCGTGGGTCGGGATCTTCGTTGTCGACCTGATGCACCGTCATTACTACAGCCCCAAAGACTTGCTGGACGTCAGCCCGAGCAGCGCCTACTGGTATCGCGGCGGCGTAGAGTGGCGTGCGTTCGGCGCCTGGGCGCTGGCAATCGTGCTGGGCTTCAGTTTCACCACCATCGGCACCACCGAGCAAACGCTCTGGTTTCGCGGGTTCCTCTCCGACTCATGGTTGGGTCATAACGGCCTCGGCTGGATTGTGACGTTCCTGGTGGCGGGCGGGATTTACTTTGTGTTGGGCGGGGCGAAAGATCGTCGCCCTGGTGTGGTCGAGAGCGCTCATGCCTAGATTGCTGCATACCGGCCAGGTCATTATCGACTTGGTCATGTCCGTCGATGCGTTGCCTCAGTCGGGCGGTGATGTGCTGGCGCAGTCCGCCAGTTTCGAAGCAGGCGGTGGCTTCAACGTCATGGCGGCGGCCCAGCGCAATGGTTTGCCGGTGGTGTACCTCGGACGCCATGGCACGGGTCGGTTCGGCGATCTGGCGCGGGAGGCCATGAACGCCGAAGGCATTCGCATCGGTATTGCTCACCCTGCCGAGCGCGACACCGGCCTGTGTGTCGCAGTGACCGAAGCGTCGGCCGAACGCAGTTTCATCTCCTACATCGGTGCCGAGGGCGAACTGACGGCCGAAGATCTGGCCAGCGTGCCGGCCGAGGCGGGGGATTATGTCTACGTCAGCGGCTACAGCCTGCTGCATGGCGGCAAGGCACAGGCGCTGGTGGATTGGGTGCTGGCGTTACCGAAAGGCATCAACGTGGTCTTCGATCCAGGCCCGCTGGTGGATTCGCCGGAGGCTCCGTTGATGCAGTCGTTGTTGCCACGTATTGATCTATGGACAAGCAACAGCGTCGAAGCGCTGCGGTTCACCGGAGTGTCGGAGATTGGCGAGGCGCTGACTTCGCTGGCCGACCATCTGCCCCCCGATGTGCTGATGGTGGTGCGCGATGGTCCGCAGGGATGCTGGGTCGAACAGCGTGGCGAGCGTCGGCATGTCCCGGGCTTTAAGGTCGAGGCGGTGGACAGTAATGGTGCAGGTGATGCCCATTCGGGTGTGTTTGTCGCGGGATTGGCCAAGGGATTACCGGCGGTAGAGGCTGCGCGCCGCGCCAACGCGGCGGCTGCTTTGGCTGTGACTCGGTGGGGGCCGGCGACATCGCCAGGGGCGGATGAGGTTGATGAATTAATCAGGAACAGTTCCTGAACTTCACCCTCGAGGGAGTGGGACTTCACCTGCACTCGGGATTTTGAAAAGATCGCAGTGACGGCAACATCCTGCATAACCTCTGCAGGCGCCGACGAGCCTGCGATCTTTTGATTTTCAGCGAATTAAACGTCCAGCTTTCGCGCCTCTTCCACGCCCGCAGCGCTGAGCTTGATCGGCAGGTGCAGGGCGTGTTCGCCGGCCTCGTTACAGGTCACATGCCCGTGATGAATCAGGCCACGTTCCTGCAAGGCGGCGAGAGTACTGGCCACGACTTTTTCCCCTCGGTAATTGTCCAGAACCTCTTTGCCCAGCCCACTCGGGTGGGCGTGCAGCAGGCGGGTCAAGACTTCTTTTTCAAGGTTTTTATCTACGTTCATGCTTACCTCTTCATGGATGTGGATAGGTCGCTCGCGTCCGCGAACTATTGGCTGGCGCCCCCTTCGGAACCTGAACCTCCTGTGGTGGTTTTCGAACCGGTGCCAGTGTCTGCGTTGTCAGGTGTTTGAGCGTCAGGCATGTTCATTCCACCTTGACGGCCCGTGTCGCTGCCCTGAGTCCGAGGGTCGGTGCCCGTGGAAGGCGGCAGGCTACTGTCCACGCCCGTGCCGTTGGTGTTGATACCGGGGGCGCTTTGGATGGCGGGGGATTTAGGGCTTTCAACCGGGTTGGTCGGCCCCGTGCCGGTGGCGACGGTGGCAGCAAAAGCAGTAGAGGACAGCAGCGTAGCGAGTGTGAGGGCGGTCAATTTGGACATGATCATGGTGTCGTCTCCATTTGTTTAGAGTCCTTACCTGATATTGGTCCGCCCTCGATTTGGATTGGTGCCTGATGAACGACGAACGGTCTACGCGCGTTCCAGGGCTCGCGTGATGACAAACCGGCGCCAGAGCAGGCGTCCTGCGGTGATCAGCCAGTTCAGCAAGGCCACGCCCAGAACTGTGTATAAAAGTGTCGTCATCCCGTGCTCGACAATGATCTTCCCGGCGAGCAGGGGAAAACCAAACACGCCGATGAAGTACGACAGGCTGAACAACAACAAAGCCTGCGAAGTGGTGCCGGCCGGCGCTTCGTTCGCTGCCAGACCGTTGATCACTGAATACGTCAGCCCATAGCCGATGCCGAGTATCACCGCTGCCAGGAGGTAGCTGAAGGCGTCGTCGACAACAAAGCTGAACAGTCCGATCGAAACCACCGTCAATGCTGATAACAGGCAGGACGCGAGCAGCGGGTCGCGCTTTACCACGAAACCGGCGATCAACATTCGGCCGCTGATGGCCGCGCTCATGAACCCGAGGAAAAACAGCGAATAGTCCAGTGACCGCGCGGCTGCGTAGCTGGTTTGAAAGCTTGAAAGACCGCCGAAGATGCAACCGCCCAGCCCGACCATGATGATCGGCAACACCGCTCTGGACGAGAGCACTCGGGTCGTCGCACGCCACGAAATGCGCGCAGCGGGTGCTGAGGCAGCGTGAGATTTTTCAAGCTGTGCGCTCAGTCGCCAAAACATCAGGACCCCAATCAGGCTCGCCAGCGCCGCGAGGTAAAAAACAGTGGTCACGGGGTACCCAAGGGCACTGGCGGCACGACCCAGCAACGGACCACTGCCGATGCCGGTCAGCATGCTCCCCGACAACAGCGCAAAGTATTTGGCCCGTTGGGACGGTGTGACCAGGCTCGCGACGATGATCGGTCCCAGGGTGTAAAACACACCCCAGCCCAGCCCCAGCAACAACCCGAAAAACAGCAACAGATTGCCGAACCCCGGCGTTAGCGCAAAGCCCAGGCTCGAAGCGACCAGCAGTACGCCGAACAGCGCAATCGAGCGGGCCGCGCCAAGTAGATCGGACAAGTGTCCGGAAACAATCACCGCCGCAAAGGTACTGAGCATTGCCGCCGAAATCACACTGCCGGCGTCGTGCTCATTGCCACCGCGGGCACTGATCAGCAGCGACAGTAAAAAGGTCGAGCCGTAGGAGAGCGACAGCAGGTAACTGGCGACGCAGAACAGGCCGAACGACTTGCTGGAGACCGATGGTGTTGCCGTAGACATGTGGCTATTCCTTGTCCTTTTAGATGCACTGCTCGACGTTCTACCACGCAAGGGGTTTGCGTTAGGTCCGAGGTTCACGATTTCAGCGTTAGTGCTGGCCGGAGTAACGCCAGTTCAAGTGCGAGCATTAGCCGGATACGCTCTTGTGGCGAGGGAGTTCACTCCCGCGGGGTTGCGCAGCAGCCCTTGTCATGACCAACCTTATTTACCGGAAAACGTAGGTCGCCTTTTTTGGGGCTGCTACGCAACCCCGCGGGAGTGAACTCCCTCGCCACAAGTAATCTCCCAGCGCTCCATACTTTTTGTATTCCGATGTGACGCGCGCGCCGAGCCGCCTTAGTATGGCGTTTTCAACTTTTGACAAGGCACGTCCATGACGATCGAAATCCGCCCGGCGACCCCCAGCGATGCTCCGCAAATCCTCGCGTTCATCACTGAGCTGGCCGACTACGAACGTGCCCGCCACGAAGTCATTGCCAGCGTCGCCGACATCGAACGCAGCCTGTTCAGCGAAGGCGCCACAGCCCATGGACTGATCTGCCTGCGAGAAGGCTCGCCGATCGGTTTCGCGGTGTTTTTCTTCAGCTATTCCACGTGGCTCGGCAGCAACTGCCTGTACCTCGAAGACCTCTACATCACCCCCGAACAGCGCGGTGGCGGGGCGGGCAAGACGTTGTTGCGCCACCTGGCAAAAATCGCCTGTGCCAATGACTGCGGCCGTTTCGAGTGGAGTGTCCTGGACTGGAACAAACAGGCCATCGAGTTCTACAAATCCCTGGGTGCACAGCCGCAGGAAGAGTGGGTGCGGTATCGGATGGACGGCGCGGTGTTGCGGGAGTTTGCTGACGGCAACTAATACCATCTAAAAAATCGCACCGTTCGACAGCAACTGCACCCCATGTAGGAGCTGCCGAAGGCTGCGATCTTTTTTTGCGCTTATCCCTATATATGGGAGTGATATTTATATATTGAGATTTGACCCCGTCCAGGTTTATAGTCAGCGCACTCACTGCCAATAAACAAAACAGGTGAAGCGATGCTGGCGCAATTGATCGCGCTCGATTGGGGGACGACCTCATTACGTGCTTACAAACTTGCCGAAGGTGGCGTGGTGCTCGAACAGCGTTCGCTGTCATCGGGGATCATGCAGTTGCCCAAAACCCCTCGAGTCATTGCCGGTCAGACATGCAACGACGGTTTTGAACTGGCGTTCGATGAGGCCTGCGGTGACTGGCTCGACGCGCAACCCGGTTTGCCGGTGATTGCCTGTGGCATGGTTGGCAGCGCCCAGGGCTGGCGCGAAGCGGCCTACCGCGATACGCCGGCAAACGTCGCCACGCTCGGCACTTCCCTGCAAGTAATTCGCAGTCTTCGCGGCGTTGATGTGCACATCGTTCCGGGGGTGATTCAGCGTTCTCGTTTGCCGAATGTGATGCGCGGCGAAGAAACCCAGGTCCTCGGTGTCCTGCAAAATCTGGTGGAAGGGACGAGCGGCGATCTGCTGATCGGCCTGCCAGGCAGTCATTCGAAATGGGTCGAAGTCACCGACGGCTGCATTGTGCATTTCGATACGTTCATGACTGGCGAAGTCTTCGCGGTGCTCAGCGAACACAGCATTCTGGGGCGCACCCAGCAACGTGGTGCGTCTTTTGATGGCGAAGCGTTTGACCGTGGCGTGCAAGTGGCCCTGTCGACTGACGGCGAAATCGGGCCATTGTCGACACTGTTCAGTGCCCGCAGCCTGGGCCTGACCGGTGAACTCAGCGCCACCGCCCAACCGGATTACCTGTCCGGTCTGCTGATCGGCCATGAGTTGTCGGCGCTGGCGAACGTTCAGCGCCGCCGGCGTAACAGCGCTCACCTGCCGTCCATCATCCTCATCGGCAATTCCCAACTGTGTGCCCGCTACAGCCGGGCTCTCGATGCCTGTGGTTTCGCTCGCGTGATGCAGGCGGAACAAGCCACAGAACGCGGTTTGTGGCAGCTGGCGCTGGCCGCCGGACTCGTGACGCAAAACCCATCCCGTTAAACCTGACTGGAGGTCTGACATGCTCAAGCAAGCACTGGCGCAAAATGGTCTGATCGCAATCCTGCGCGGCCTGCGTCCACAGGAAGCGGCCGCTATCGGCGAGGTCCTGTATGCCGCCGGATTTCGTGTCATTGAAGTGCCGCTCAATTCCCCCGAGCCGTACGAAAGTATCCGCATTCTGCGCAGTAGATTGCCTGCCGATTGCCTGATCGGTGCGGGCACGGTGCTGACGCCGGAACAAGTCGAACAGGTGAAAGCCGCGGGCGGCCAGGTGATCGTCATGCCCCACAGCGATGCCAAGGTTCTGCGCGCGGCCAAAGCGGCGGGACTGTTCCTGTCGCCGGGTGTGGCGACGCCGACCGAGGCATTCGCTGCGCTCGCCGAAGGCGCTGACGTGTTGAAGATGTTCCCCGCCGAGCAAATGGGCCCGGCCGTCGTGAAAGCCTGGCTCGCCGTGCTGCCGGCCGGAACGATCCTGGCACCGGTCGGCGGCATCACGCCGGACAACATGCAGGTGTTCATCGACGCCGGCGTCAAAGGATTCGGCCTCGGTTCCGGGCTGTTCAAGCCGGGCATGACGCCCGAGGACGTGGCGCTGAACGCCAAGGCCTACGTGGCTGCCTGGAAAGCCCTTCGCTAAGACGGTCTGGCGCTGCGAGCGCTGCATCTATAAGAGCTGCATCTACAAAAAGAGAGCACAGATGAAAATCACTAAACTCACCACCTTCATCGTTCCGCCGCGCTGGTGCTTCCTCAAGATCGAAACTGACGAGGGCGTGACCGGTTGGGGCGAGCCCGTGGTTGAAGGCCGCGCCCATACGGTCGCCGCAGCGGTTGAGGAATTGTCCGACTACCTGATCGGCAAAGACCCACGCAATATCGAAGATATCTGGACGGTGCTCTACCGTGGCGGTTTTTACCGGGGTGGTGCGATCCACATGAGCGCGCTGGCCGGTATTGATCAGGCGCTGTGGGACATCAAGGGCAAGGCGCTGGGCGTGTCCGTCAGCGATCTGCTCGGTGGCCAGGTGCGGGACAAGATTCGTGTTTACTCGTGGATCGGTGGCGACCGGCCAGCGGACACCGCTCGCGCTGCGAAAGAAGCGGTCGAGCGTGGTTTCACCGCCGTGAAAATGAACGGCACCGAAGAACTGCAGTTCCTCGATTCCTTCGAGAAAGTCGACCTGGCCCTGGCCAACGTCGCTGCCGTACGCGATGCGGTGGGGCCGAACGTCGGTATCGGTGTGGACTTCCATGGCCGGGTGCACAAGCCCATGGCCAAGGTGCTGATGAAGGAGCTCGATCCGTACAAACTGATGTTCATCGAAGAGCCGGTGCTCAGCGAAAACTACGAAGCGCTGAAGGAACTGGCGCCGTTGACCAGCACGCCGATTGCCCTGGGTGAGCGGTTGTTCTCCCGTTGGGATTTCAAGCGTGTGCTCAGCGAAGGCTACGTAGACATCATCCAGCCCGACGCCTCCCATGCCGGCGGCATCACCGAAACCCGCAAGATCGCCAACATGGCCGAGGCCTACGACGTAGCGCTGGCGCTGCATTGCCCGCTGGGCCCGATTGCGCTGGCCGCCTGCCTGCAACTGGATGCGGTTTGCTACAACGCGTTCATCCAGGAACAGAGCCTGGGCATCCACTACAACGAAAGCAACGACCTGCTGGACTACGTGAAGGATCCGCGGGTGTTCGACTACGACAAAGGCTTCGTGAAAATCCCGAACGGCCCGGGCCTGGGCATCGAGATCAACGAGGAATACGTGATCGAACGCGCGGCCGTCGGCCACCGCTGGCGCAACCCGATCTGGCGCCATGCCGATGGCAGTTTTGCCGAGTGGTGATCACTCTCTGACCCACCGCAAATCCCCTGTAGGAGCCAGCCTGCTGGCGATATGGTCAGCACAACCAGCATTTATGGCGACTGACACACCGCTATCGCCAGCAGGCTGGCTCCCACAGTTTGATCTCCATGGACAGGAGATCCGAGAACACAAGCCTTCAAATCGACCTCAATAAACATAATAAGAGGCACTTCCCATGCAACCGCAAACCCTTACCGGGCAGGCGTCGTTGGTGGCACCCAGCCGCAAGCGTTTTTTCATCATGGTGCTGTTGTTTATCACCGTAGTGATCAACTACCTGGACCGCAGCAACCTGTCGATTGCCGCTCCGGCGCTGACCAGCGAGCTGGGCATCGATCCGATTCATGTCGGGCTGATCTTCTCCGCCTTCGGTTGGACCTACGCAGCCATGCAAATCCCCGGTGGCTGGCTGGTGGATCGGGTGCCGCCGCGCATTCTCTACAGCGTCGCGCTGTTGTTGTGGTCGATCGCCACGGTGATGCTCGGTTTCGCCGCCAGCTTCATTGCGCTTTTCGTTTTGCGCATGGCCGTTGGTGCACTGGAAGCGCCGGCGTATCCCATCAACAGTCGTGTGGTGACGACCTGGTTTCCGGAACGCGAGCGCGCCACGGCCATCGGTTTCTACACCTCGGGGCAGTTCGTGGGGCTGGCGTTCCTGACACCCGTACTGGCCTGGCTGCAGCATCAATATGGCTGGCACATGGTGTTTGTCAGCACGGGTGCGGTGGGCATTCTGTGGGCCGTGATCTGGTACGCCGTGTATCGCGAACCTCGGGACTTCAAAGGCGCCAACGCAGCCGAAATCGACCTGATCCGCGAGGGCGGCGGGTTGGTAGATATCCAGGCTGAGCAGGCCAAGGTCAAGGCGAAATTCAGTTGGGTCGACCTCGGCATCGTCCTGACCAAACGCAAACTCTGGGGCATTTACCTCGGTCAGTTCTGCCTCAACTCGACGCTGTGGTTTTTCCTGACCTGGTTCCCCACCTACCTGGTGAAATATCGCGGCATGGACTTCATCAAGTCCGGCCTGTTGGCGTCGCTGCCGTTTCTCGCCGCCTTCGTGGGCGTGCTGTGTTCAGGGTTCTTTTCCGACTTTCTGATCCGTCGCGGCTACACAGTCGGGTTCGCCCGCAAGTTACCGATCATTGGCGGTCTGCTGATCTCCACCTCGATCATCGGCGCCAACTTCGTCGAGTCCACACCGCTGGTGATCGCTTTCCTGGCGCTCGCGTTTTTCGGCAACGGACTGGCGTCGATCACCTGGTCGCTGGTGTCGACGTTGGCCCCGGCGCGGTTACTTGGATTGACTGGAGGGGTGTTCAATTTCATCGGCAATCTGTCGGCGATTACCACGCCGATCGTCATCGGTTTCCTGGCGACCGGTGACTCGTTTGCGCCGGCCATTACCTACATCTCGGTTCTGGCATTGATCGGGGCGCTTTCCTACGTGCTGCTGGTGGGTAAGGTCGAGCGTATCAAGTTGTAGTCCCAAGCATCGGGCGACCATAATGCCACCCGTTCACTCGCTCAACGGTAAAGGCTGGATATGCAGGAAGACGCCCCAAAAATCGCCAAGGACGCCGCACCGACCGGCACTCAGACCCTGCTTCGTGGTTTGGGTGTGGTTCAAGCCGTGGCCAGCGGTGCCCGTGATCTCAAGGAAATTGCCCGGTTGATCGGCACGACGCGAAGCACCACTCACCGCCTGGCCAGTTGCCTAGTGGACGAGCGCTATCTGCGCGTGGTGCCGCAAGTCGGTTATCTGTTGGGGCCGAAGCTCATTGAACTGGGCTTTCAGGCGCGTGAGGAATTGCCGCTGGTGACCCTGGCGGGGCCTTATCTGGATGAGTTGTCGGCGCTGACGGGCGATACCATTCACCTGGCGATTCGCGAAGGTGACGAGGTGCTGTACCTGCACAAGAATCCGGGGCGCAACGGCCCGGAAATGCGCTCGCGGGTCGGCCACCGCATGCCGTTGGCACGCACCGGGATTGGCAAGGCGCTGATGCTCGATGACACGCAGCAGGAGTGGCAGCGGCTGTACGAAGTCAGCTTGCCGGCGGGTGGGAAGAATCTGTTTTGGCCGCAGCACCCCGAGCAATCCTGGGAGCAATTTCAGCAGCGCATGGTCGAGTACGTGGCGGGCGGTTACGCCTTTGACCTGGAAGACAACGAACCGTCGATTCGCTGTGTGGCGGCACCGATCCGTGATGCCAGCCGGCGCATCGTCGCCGGTATCAGCATTGCCAGCACCGTGCCGTACATGCCGCTGGAAAAAATGGCCGAGCTGATTCCCCTGATCAAAGGGGTCACAGCAAGGCTTTCGGCGGAGCTTGGCTTGAAGGTGTAAGCCGCGAAGGGCTGATCAGACTTTCAGCGTCGCCATGTCGATGACGAACCGGTACTTCACATCACCGGCAATCATGCGGGCGTATGCCTCGTTGATCTGACGGATGTCGAGCATTTCGATGTCGCAGGTGATGTTGTGCTCGGCGCAGAAATCCAGCACTTCCTGGGTTTCTGCGATGCCACCGATCAGGGAACCGGCCAACACGCGGCGGCTCATCACCAACTTGCCCGCATGAACCGGTGGATCGACCGGTTCGATCAAGCCCACCAGAATGTGCACGCCGTCGAAACGCAGGGTGTCGAGGTAGGGATTGAGGTCGTGCTGCACCGGAATGGTGTCGAGCAGGAAGTCGAAGTGTCCGGCAGCAGCTTTCATCTGTTCGGCATCGGTGGAAACGATCACGTGGTCCGCGCCTTGGCGACGACCTTCCTCAGCCTTGCTCGCCGAGCGAGTGAACAACGTCACTTCGGCGCCCATGGCCTTGGCGAACTTGATGCCCATGTGGCCGAGCCCGCCCATACCCAGAATACCCACCTTGTCGCCCGCCTTGACGCCGTAATGCTTGAGCGGCGAGTACGTGGTGATACCGGCGCAGAGAATCGGCGCGGCGCTGGCCAGGTCGAGTTTTTCCGGGATGCGCACGACGAAGTGTTCGCTGACCACGATGCTGTCCGAATAGCCGCCCATGGTGTTGCTACCATCGACACGGTCGGGCGTGGCGTACGTCATGGTCGGGCCTTCGAGGCAATATTGCTCGAGGTTCGACTGACACGCTTCGCAACTGCGGCACGAATCGACCATGCAGCCGACACCGACCAGGTCGCCGATTTTGTGCCGGGTGACGTTTGCACCAATGGCAGTGACTTTGCCCACGATCTCGTGGCCGGGCATCAGCGGGTACACCGCAATGCCCCATTCGTTGCGGGCCTGATGGATGTCGGAATGGCACACGCCGCAGTAAAGAATATCGATGGCAACGTCGTCAGCGCGGGGGCTGCGGCGTTCGAATTTCACGGGGGCGAGGGGAGTGGTGGCCGATTGGGCGGCATAACCGATGGCGGTGTACATAAGAAACCTCGCAGAAGCAGTGACGGGTGAGGTGGCGCATTTTGGGCGTCCTCTGTTCGCCCGGCCATGGCGATTCCTCCGCGTGTCATGCCTAATCCTCCGGCATGTGCCGTAGATTGGTCCTATTGGTTTGCAGACCTGCGATGATGGTTTCATCCCGTTTTCCGCCACTTTTTCTGTGAAGAGCTCCCCATGTTGTTGACCCGACATCTCGATGCCAATGCCACGCTGGTTTCTTTGGTCCAGCCACTGACAACCCGCGACGGCTTCGCACCGACGGCGTTGCCCGGCGTGCAGGTGCTGCGTGCCAGCTGCGATGTCGCCCGTGGTCCACAGATTTATGAACCGAGCCTGGTCATCATCGCTCAGGGCAGCAAACTGGCGTACCTGGGGCCGCGCAGGCTGGAGTACGGCGCCGGCCATTATCTGATTCAGGCCCTGCCGGTACCTTTCGAGTGCGAAACCTTTGCTGCCCCTGATGGGCCGATGTTGGGCGTGTCTATTGCCATTGACCGCGTGTTGCTGGGTGAGTTGGTGTTGGCCATGGGATTGGCACCGGGGCGTCATATTCCGGCGCAAACACCAGAATCCATGACCTCGGCGGTGCTGGACGACGCGATGCGCGGTTGCGTGGAGCGGTTGTTGCGCTGTCTGCACGATCCGCTGGAATGCCAGATCATGGGCCAGGCCCGTTTGCGTGAGTTGTTGTTCGTTGCCTTGCGTGGACCGCAGGCCGATGTATTGCGGGCATTGGTGGAGCAGCAAGGTCAGTTCGCGCGGATCGCAGCCTCGCTCCACCACCTGCATGGGCATTACACCGAGCCATTGAATGTGGAGACCCTGGCAAGTTGCGCGAACATGAGTGCGTCGACTTTTCATGAGCATTTCAAACGCAGCACGTTGTTATCGCCGGTGCAGTACCTGAAGCGCTTGCGGTTGCTCAAGGCGCAGGCGTTGCTGGTGTCCGAGGGGTTGGGCGTGGCGCAGGTCGCCCATCGTGTGGGTTATCAGAGCACGTCGCAGTTCAGCCGCGAGTACAAGCGCTACTTCGAGCGTAATCCTGGCGAAGAGCGCGCTGCCTGATTCACTGCAAATCCCCCTTGTAGGAGCTGTCGAGTGAAACGAGGCTGCGATCTTTTGACTTTGTTTCTTTAAAGCCAGATGAAAAGATCGCAGCCTCGTTTCACTCGACAGCTCCTACAGGGAGAGGTTGATGTCGGGAATCCCGGGCAACAAAAAGGCCCCCAGTTCGGGAGCCTTGATGTTCAGGCGTTCGACTTACATGTTCGGGTAAGTCGGGCCGCCAGCGCCTTCCGGCGCCACCCAAGTGATGTTCTGTGCAGGGTCCTTGATGTCGCAGGTTTTACAGTGAACGCAGTTCTGGGCGTTGATCTGGAAGCGCTTCTCGCCGTCTTCCTTGGTCACCACTTCGTACACGCCGGCCGGGCAGTAGCGCTGGGCTGGCTCATCGTACAGCGGCAGATTCTTGGCGATCGGGATGCTCGGATCGGTCAGCTGCAGATGGCACGGCTGTTCTTCTTCGTGGTTGGTACCCGAGATGAACACCGAGCTCAATTTGTCGAAGCTGATCTTGCCGTCCGGTTTGGGGTAGTCGATCTTCTTGCAGTCGGCCGCGAGCTTGAGGCAAGCGTAGTCCGGCTTGGTGTCGTGCAAGGTGAACGGCAGTTTGCCGCCGAAGATGTTCTGGTCCAGCCAGTTGAAACCACCGCCGACGATCGCGCCGAACTTGTGGATCGCCGGGCCGAAGTTGCGGCTGGCGAACAATTCGTCGTAGAGCCAGCTCTTCTTGAACGCGTCCACATAAGTGGTCAGTTCTTCGGTGCCATCCTTCTCGGCGAACAGCGCTTCGGCCACGGACTCAGCGGCGAGCATGCCGGACTTCATCGCGGTGTGGCTGCCTTTGATCTTGGCGAAGTTCAGGGTGCCGAGGTCGCAACCGATCAGCGCGCCGCCCTTGAAGACCATTTTCGGCAGCGAGTTCAGGCCGCCTTTGCAGATAGCGCGGGCGCCGTAGCTGATGCGCTTGCCGCCTTCCAGGTACTGCTTGAGTACCGGGTGATGCTTGAGGCGCTGGAACTCGTCGAACGGCGACAGGTAAGTGTTGCTGTAGGACAGGTCGACGATCAGGCCGACAACCACCTGGTTGTTTTCCAGGTGATAAAGGAACGAGCCGCCGGTGTTCTCGGTGCCCATGATGTCCAGCGGCCAGCCGGCGGTGTGGACCACCAGGCCTGGCTGGTGCTTGGCCGGGTCGATTTCCCAGATTTCCTTCAGACCGATGCCGTAGTGCTGGGCGTCGGCTTCACTGTCGAGGTTGAAGCGCTTGATCAACTGCTTGCCAATGTGACCACGGCAGCCTTCGGCGAACAGCGTGTACTTGCCTCGCAGTTCCATGCCCGGCGTGTATAAGCCTTCTTTAGGGTGACCTTCGCGGTCGACACCCAGGTCGCCAGTGATGATCCCGCGAACCACACCGTTTTCGTCAATCAGTGCTTCCTGAGCCGCGAAGCCCGGGTAGATTTCCACGCCCAGGTTTTCAGCCTGCTGGGCGAGCCAGCGGCACAGGTTGCCCAGGGAGATGATGTAGTTGCCTTCGTTGTGCATGGTCTTGGGCACAAAGAGGTCAGGAATCTTCTGCGCGCTGTCGGCGTTCTTGAGGACGAAAATGTCATCGCGAGTCACCGGTGTGTTCAGCGGAGCGCCCAGTTCTTTCCAGTCCGGGAACAATTCGTTCAGGGCGCGTGGTTCGAACACGGCACCGGAGAGGATGTGAGCACCGACTTCGGAGCCTTTTTCGACCACGCAGACGCTGATTTCCTTACCGGCTTCAGCGGCCTTCTGCTTCAATCGGCAGGCAGCGGAAAGACCAGCGGGGCCGGCACCGACGATGACGACGTCGAATTCCATGTATTCGCGTTCCACAGGTTATCTCCTACTCAAGGCTCAACAGTTTTTTTTCTAATTGGAGTTTCGGTGTCGCATCCACAAATTCTTCGCAATGCGCGGAACGGGACAATCGATTGACCACCTTTCTCTCTGGGTGGCGCATTATATCTACACCACTCCTAGCGTCCAATACAAACGTTTGTTTGAATTGGCTCAAAGCCAGAGAAATCAAAGTCACGCGCCGCATGAACGGCAGTTTTGGCGTATTGACCGGAATAGGTGTTCCGGTCAAGATACGGTCGGTTTTGCGCTCGCCGTAGGCTGACTGTTGGTTTCAAGAGCACCTCTAAAGACAGGGCGATGGCAGTAGAAGGTGATGCGCAGCGCAGCTTAGGCGCGCAGTTTACACGCCGCGATAATGTATGACTCGTCGGTCACCGCTGACGAACGGTCATCTTCATCATGAGCGATGGTCACTTGCTACTTTTGCCGGCGTTTTTGGAGGTGCCCTTGCGCCCGATGAGCATCAACCGCCAGGTTCGCCTAGGCGACTTTCTTTTCACCGGAGAGTAACGAGGAATCCATGAAGGTTCTTGTAGCTGTCAAACGCGTTGTTGATTACAACGTCAAGGTTCGCGTCAAGGCGGACAATTCCGGCGTCGATCTTGCCAACGTCAAGATGTCGATGAACCCGTTCTGCGAGATCGCCGTTGAAGAAGCCGTACGCCTGAAAGAGAAAGGTGTTGCGACTGAAATCGTCGTCGTCTCCGTCGGCCCGTCCACCGCTCAAGAGCAACTGCGCACCGCGCTGGCTCTGGGTGCCGACCGCGCCATCCTCGTCGAATCCGCCGAAGATCTGACTTCCCTGGCCGTTGCCAAACTGTTGAAAGCTGTTGTCGACAAGGAACAGCCTCAGCTGGTGATCCTTGGCAAACAAGCCATCGACAGCGACAACAACCAGACTGGCCAGATGCTCGCTGCATTGAGCGGCTACGGTCAGGGCACGTTCGCGTCGAAAGTCGAAATCAGCGGCGACACCGTTGCCGTGACTCGCGAAATCGACGGCGGCGCGCAGACAGTTTCCCTGAAGCTGCCGGCCATCGTCACCACCGACCTGCGTTTGAACGAGCCGCGCTACGCGTCTCTGCCAAACATCATGAAAGCCAAGAAGAAGCCTCTCGAAGTGCTGACTCCGGATGCTTTGGGCGTTTCCACTGCCTCCACCAACAAGACCGTGAAAGTCGAAGCGCCTGCTGCACGCAGCGCGGGTATCAAGGTCAAGTCGGTGGCTGAACTGGTCGAGAAACTGAAAAACGAAGCGAAGGTAATCTAATCATGACTATCTTGGTAATCGCTGAGCACGACAACAAAGTGCTGGCTCCGGCCACGCTGAACACCGTTGCTGCTGCTGCCAAAATCGGCGGCGACATCCACGTGCTGGTTGCAGGTCAGGGCGCTGGCGCCGTGGCTGAAGCCGCTGCACAAGTGGCTGGCGTGGCTAAAGTGCTGGTAGCCGACAACGCTGCCTACGCTCACCAGCTGCCGGAAAACGTCGCTCCTCTGGTAGCAGAGTTGGGCAAGGGCTACAGCCACATCCTGGCTGCCGCCACTTCCAACGGCAAAAACATCCTGCCGCGCGTTGCCGCTGCACTGGATGTTGACCAGATCTCCGAGATCATCTCGGTAGAAAGCGCCGACACCTTCAAGCGTCCGATCTACGCCGGTAATGCTATCGCTACCGTTCAATCGAACGCTGCGGTCAAAGTGATCACTGTGCGTGCCACCGGTTTCGACCCGGTTGCTGCGACCGGTGGTTCGGCTGCCGTTGAAGCCGTTGCTGCAGCTCACGACGCTGGCCTTTCCAGCTTCGTTGGCGAAGAGCTGGCTAAATCGGATCGTCCGGAACTGACCGCTGCCAAGATCGTCGTTTCCGGCGGCCGCGGCATGCAGAACGGCGACAACTTCAAACACCTGTACGCCCTGGCCGACAAGCTGGGCGCTGCCGTGGGTGCTTCCCGCGCCGCGGTCGACGCAGGTTTTGTGCCGAACGACATGCAGGTCGGTCAGACCGGCAAGATCGTTGCTCCACAGCTGTACATCGCCGTCGGTATCTCCGGCGCGATTCAGCACCTGGCTGGCATGAAAGACTCCAAAGTGATCGTTGCGATCAACAAGGACGAAGAAGCACCGATCTTCCAGGTGGCCGATTACGGCCTGGTGGCGGACTTGTTCGAAGCCATCCCTGAGTTGGAGAAGCTGGTCTAATCCAGCCGCTTCACTTATAAAGAGCCCGACCTTTTGGTCGGGTTTTTTTTTGGCCGCTCTGTGTAGGAGCTGTCGAGTGAAACGAGGCTGCGATCTTTTGATCTTTCGCTTGAGATTCAAGTGGCCCGTAAAAGATCGCAGCCTCGTTTCACTCGACAGCTCCTACAGGTGGGGATGTAAATCGGGATTGAGTGGGAGATTATTGCCATGGATCTGCGCCGTTTATTCGGTTGTTCACTGCTGATGAGTCTGATGACGTTGCCCACGCTGTCCTTGGCGGCAGGCAAGTGCGAGCGCCTGGTGGTGACCGGTAGCCCCGACGCGCCCCCTTACCTGTGGCAGGACCCGCAAAACCCCAAGCACCTGATCGGCGCCAGTGCGGACCTGTTACAGCACGTAGCCGCAGAGCTGGGAATCAAGGTCGACCTGCTGTACGCCGGTAAACGCTCCCAAGCCCTGGACGAAGTGCGCAGCGGGCGCATGGATATGCTGGCCGATGCTCCGTTGACGCTCAGCGAGCTGGAATCGCTGGATTACATTCATCCTCCGCTGCTGGAAAACGATTACCTCGTCTGGACCCGAAAAGATTCGGTACTGGTCTACAACGAAGCGCAAGATCTGCACGGGCATCCCGGCGCACTGTCGGAAAAAGCGCGTCTGACACCGCAGTTCGGCACCTTCGCCGAACAGCAATTAAGCCTCACACGCACGCCCAACCTGACCCAGGCTTTTCAGAAACTGCTGTTGGGTGAAGTGGAGTTTGTGCTGGCGGGACGTTACTCGGGCATGGCCGCCGCGCAGTCGTTAAGCATGGCCAATGACCTCATCGCGCGTGCGCAGCCGGTCGACAAACCGGGGCTGTATCTGGCGGTTTCCCATAACTCCGCCTGCAACGATCCGTGGTTGCGCGGACAGTTGGCCAAAAAGATGACAGAATTGCCCGCGTCCGGTCTGACGGAAGCCGCGTTGCAGCGCAATATCGAGCGTTGGAAGCAGCAGCAGCAACAACCCGCCAGTACCCCAAAACAGTAGGGATTTTTAGTGAGTATTCGACCTCTTTTCGCTGCCCTGGCCGTTCTGGCTCTGGCGGGTTGTGCAGCCGATCCGGCGCCGAATGAACAACTGCGTCTGACGGAACAAGCGCTTGAACAAGCCAAGGCTGTGGGTGCTACCGCCGACGATGTGCCGGAAATGAAATTGGCCGAAGACAAGTACAACCGTGCCAAGGGCAGCATGAACGACCAATCCTTCAAGAATGCGCGCATGCGAGCCGAGCAGGCTGAGCTGGACGCACGTCTGGCCGAGGCACGTGTGCTGACCCTCAAGAGCGAGGAGCAGTTGAACGTCCTCAATACCCGCATCACTCGACTGCGCAAGCAACTGGGAGATGCCCAATGAGCCTTAAATCCAAAGCCTTGGGTGGCTTGATCCTGGTAAGTTGTGCAGGTCTCTTTGGATGTGCCGGTCAGCACAGCGACGCTGCGTTGCAGCAGGCGGGGACCGACTTTCAGAAGGTGAAGGAAGATTCCAACGTGTTGCGCATCGCGCCCAAGGACGTGATCCGTGCGGGCGAGTCGCTGGCGCGCGCCGACCGACTCTCCAGCTACTGGGGGAGCGGTTCGGATGTGCTGCATTACGCCTACCTGAGTCAGCGCTACAGCGAAATCGCGCGTGAGCACACCAATAAAGTGCTCAATGAAGAGAGTGCCGCGAAGCTGGAACTCGAGCGTCAGCGCCTGCAGTTGGCCCTGCGCGAATCCAAGTTGCTCAGCGTCCAGCAGCAGGGCAAGTGGCTGGAAGAACAGATTGTTGCGCTGGCAACCACCCAGACTGACCGTGGTCTGGTGATGACCTTGGGTGACGTACTGTTCGACACGGGCGAAGCGGAATTGAAGAATTCGGCAAACCGCGTGGTGTTGAAGATTGTGCAGTTCCTGCAGCTCAACCCCAAACGCGTAGTACGCATCGAAGGCTATACCGACAGCACCGGCGGCAAGCAGGAAAACCTCAAGTTGTCCCGTGACCGCGCGCAATCGGTGGCGGACGTGTTGATGGACCTGGGCATTGACGACAAGCGAATTCAGGTCGAGGGCTATGGCGATGAATACCCGGTGGACGTGAATGCCTCCGAACGGGGCCGTGCACAGAATCGTCGGGTGGAAATTGTGTTCTCCGACGAAAAAGGCCAACTCGGCGCCGCCCGATAGGGTGGCGTCATTGGAAAGCCCGGCCTGCTCGACAGTGCCGGGTTTTTTTATGCCTGCCAACCAACCCTCAAAACAGTACAGTTTTTGCTGACACTGCACTGTATGGTCGACTATTGTGGCAACTGTCCCAGTACACTTCTAAACTGTTCCGGTATGTTTCACACAAGAATAAAATGCCCGTGAAATCGAGTGTCGCGTCATGACCAATCTCCTGCTTTACCAACGTATTGCTCAACAGCTGGCCGAAGACATCCGCCGCGGTGTCTATCAACCGGGGGAGCGTGTGCCCTCGGTACGCAAGATGAGCTCGCAGCTCAACGTCAGCCACGCCACGGTGTTGCAGGCCTACGCCAATCTCGAAGACCAGGGGCTGATTCGTGCCCGGCCGCAGTCTGGCTACTACGTACACCAGACTCCCGCCCTGACAGCACCGACACCGGACATCGCCAGGGTCGAGCGCCCCGGACTGGTGACGCGCAGCAGCATCATTCAGCAGGTCTTGGTCGAATCTCGTCGTGAAGGCGTTTTTCCCTTGGGCGCCGCCGTGCCGAGTGTCGATTACCTGCCGGTGCGCGCGCTGCATCAGCAACTGGCAAAGGTGACTCGCTTCCACAGCCCGCGCGCCTTCAGCTACATGTTCAGCCCGGGTTTCGAACCGTTGCGCCGGCAAGTCGCGATTCGCATGCGTGATGCGGGTGTGGTGGTTGATCCATCTGAAGTGGTCATCACTCACGGCTGCGTCGATGCCCTGCAGATGTCCTTGCGCGTCCTGACCCGACCGGGCGATCTGATTGCCGCCGAATCTCCGACTTACTACGGTTTGCTGCAACTGGCTGATCTACTAGGCCTCAAGGTCATCGAGATTCCCAGTGATCCGGCCACCGGAATGAGCCTCGAAGCCTTGCAACTGGCGGCCAACCAGTGGTCGATCAAGGCATTGGTATTGACCACTCGTCTGAGCAATCCCTTGGGCGGCACCATGCCCGAAGAGCGCCAGAAGCAATTACTGCGCCTGGCATCGGACTTCGATATCCAGATTGTCGAGGACGATATTTACGGCGAACTGATGTTCGAACAAGGTCGCACCAAATCGCTGAAGGCCTATGACCGGCTGGATCGGGTGATCTATTGCTCAAGCTTCTCCAAAACCTTGTCGCCCGGCGTGCGGATCGGCTGGATGATCGCGGGCAAGTATCAGCAGGAAATCCAGCGTTTGCAGACCTTCAGCACCCATTCTGCGTGCAGTGTCACGCAAATGGGCATTGCGGCTTATCTGGAAAACGGCGGCTACGACCGGCATCTGCGTTACATCCGCCAGGAGTACCGCAAAAACCTCAGTGCTTTTCAACTGGCGGTTCAGCAGCATTTCCCCGAAGGCACACAGATGACCCGGCCTACCGGTGGTTTCATTCTGTGGGTGAGTCTGCCGGGGCGAGTCAACACCCAGGAACTGCATGTTCGAGCGTTGCAGCAAGGTATCAGCATTGCTCCGGGGCTGATTTTCAGTAACACCGAGCAGTTCAACCACTGCATTCGACTGAACTGCGCAATCCCTTGGAACCGTGAGGCCGAGCGTGCCCTGATGACGCTGGGCATGCTTGCCACCCAGCTTTGCCAGGAAACGGGCGCCGGTTTTTGACGGGGATATTTGACGGGGAGGGCAGGTAATTCCTGCCTGTGCTTGTCTTGTGGTCTTCAACAGGCGAGCATATGGCCCTCTGCCCTGAGTGCCGTTGGGTCCATGAAACAGTTTTTCCCCGTCGCCTGTCTGTCGATCTTCCTGCTGATGACTGTTCAAGAAAGCGTCATGGCGGCTTCCGTTCAGGAGAACCCGCCGGCAAGCGTTCGCGAGAAGAAAACGACACCCGCGAAAAAAACAGCGCCGGCCAAAAGCAAACAGGCGGTGGTAAAAAAACGCCCGCCGGTTGCTTCCAAGTCGAAATCCGCCAGCGAGATCGCAAAAACCCCGCTTCCGGCGGCCAAGCTCGATTTAAGCCTGCCCAAAGACATGGTCGAAGAACTCGACCCGATCGGTACGGTGCCATTGCCCCGGCACGATGAACTACTGCCGCAGATGTTCGGGGACAAGGCCGGTAGCAGTCCTTTCCAGCTCAACGGACGCCTGCTCAGCAACGAAATGCAGTTGCAACTGCGCAATGAAGAGCGCCGCGACGTCGAAGGCGCAGCTCTGGACTTCGAGTTCAAACAGTAAAATTCCCTGATACGTGACTCACAAGCCGGACGCTTTGTCGGAGACTGGTCAGTCACACCTGTCTGATCGTAAAAACCTGCGCCCGTGTAATTTAAAACAACTGTTTAAGCGGTTACTCTGTGTCCCGTCCTTTTAATACATCGCCCGTCGCGAGGAGCTTGTCGTCATGAAATGCCGTGAGGGCTGTGGCGCCTGTTGCATTGCCCCTTCCATCAGCTCACCGATTCCCGGTATGCCCAATGGCAAACCCGCGGGAGAACGTTGCCTGCAACTGTCGGTCGAAAACCTGTGCAACATTTTCGGCAGACCTGAGCGCCCGGCGGTTTGTTCGGCGTTTGATGCCGACCCCGAGGTATGTGGCAACAGCAGCGAAGAAGCGATCAACCTGATTGGCTGGTGGGAGCAAATGACGGCGGCGTGATGTGTTTGACGAACGGAACTTCAACAATAAGGAATAAGACTATGGGTTCGCTGCATCGTATGGCTGTGCTGTGTGGGTTAACGGTTTTTCTGGCGACATCGGTACACGCCGAGGACTGGAAAGTTGCCAAGAACGAGGACGGCATCAAGGTATCTCTCAGTGAAGTGGCCGGCTCCGACTACAAGGCCTATCAGGGTGTGACCCTGATGAAGACCACCATGGCCAAACTGCGCGCATTGCAGGAAGACGTGCCGGGTGCCTGTGCCTGGATTCATGAATGCAAGATGCAGAAGTTGCTCAAGCACGAAGGCGATCAAAGCTGGACCTATACGCAGTTCAATACACCATGGCCTGTCACCCCGCGTGATTCGGTCATGCATGTCACCACGACCCAAGGCGCTGATGGCAGCCTGACCCGCAAGCTTGAGAGCGTGCCGACGTACATGCCTGAGGAGAAAGGTTTTGTGCGGGTCGCCAAGGTTGAAGGCTTCTGGAAATTCGTGCCCAAGGGCGATCAGATTGAAGTGACCTACCAGGTTCACACCGAGCCGGGCGGCAGCGTGCCGTCGATGGTGGCTAACAAGTTTGTGGTGGATGCGCCGTTCAATACGTTGAAGGCTCTGAAAGAACGCGCCGAGAAGTAATTGCATTGCTCGTGAACAAAACGCCCCGACTGGTTTGGGGCGTTTTTTATCAAGCCACACCGCATACCTATGTAGCAGCTGGCGAAGCTGTGGCGAGGGAGCTTGCTCCCGCTGGACTGCGCAGCAGGCCTCTTCGGATTTGCTGCCAAACGGGAGCAAGCTCCCTCGCCACAGACTGCGTCGCCGAACGCAGGCTTCGCCAGCTGCTACAAAGTTTGCGTTGTCAATGAAGCGGCTCAACTCAACAGTAATAGCCCGAACAGCCTTTATTTTGTTTCCGGATATGCGTTGCACGAAATTTTCACAAAGCCTCCAAGACAATCCGCCCGCCCCAATGCCGAACAGTAATCAATGGCAATGCTGCGGGTGATCGTGCAACATTTGCGCACCGCGCAAGCCCCGGGGCCAGTTCCTGGCCAACAGAGGGCAAGGCGCCGCCGTATTTTTGAAACTTCAACTTCCAATGGGTCCTAAAACGACATGGCAAACCCGGACGCCCTGAAACAGCAGCGAGCTTCAAGCCGCCTGCTGCAACCGACCGTCAAATCGCATCTGGCCTACACGCTGCTGTGCGCCTTGATCATGATGGTCATGTTCAGCCTGCTGCGCCTCGCGCTGCTGATCTACAACAGCGAGATGATCCTCGATACCCCGGCCTCGACCTTCGTCGAAGCGTTCGTCAATGGCCTGCGTTTCGACCTGCGCCTGGTGGTCTACCTCAGCATTCCGCTGGTGCTGGCGCTGTTCAGTGTCCGCGCCATGGCTGCCCGCGGCTTCTTCCGTTTCTGGCTGACCGTTGCTTCGAGCATCGCGTTGTTCCTTGGCCTGATGGAGATGGATTTCTACCGTGAGTTTCACCAGCGCCTCAACGGCCTGGTGTTCCAATACGTGAAAGAAGACCCGAAAACCGTGATGAGCATGCTCTGGTACGGTTTCCCGGTCGTTCGTTACCTGTTGGCGTGGGTCGCAGGCACCATCATCCTGACGCTCGCTTTCAAGGGCGCCGACCGTGCTACCCGTCCACGTGGGCCGTTCAGCGGTGGCACCATCAGCACTCGCCAGGTCGCTCCGTGGTACACGCGCACGGCCGTGTTCGTGGTTTGCCTGCTGATCTGCGTGGTCGCAGCGCGTGGAACACTGCGTCAGGGTCCGCCGCTGCGCTGGGGTGACGTCTACACCACCGACTCGAACTTCGCCAACCAGCTGGGCCTTAACGGCACCCTGTCGCTGATCGCTGCAGCCAAGAGCCGCATGTCCGAAGACCGCGACAACATCTGGAAGGCCACCCTGCCACAGCCTGAAGCCCAGAAAATCGTGCGTGACATGCTGGTGATGCCGGACGACAAACTGGTCGATGCCGATACCGCCGCTGTGCGTCGCGATTACACGCCGCCTGCCGACAAGACCCTGCCGATCAAAAACGTCGTCGTGATCCTGATGGAAAGCATGGCTGGTCACTCGGTCGGCGCATTAGGCGCCTCGGGCAACATCACGCCGTACCTCGACAAACTGTCGAAGGAAGGCCTCTTGTTCGATCGCTTCTTCTCAAATGGCACGCACACCCACCAGGGTATGTTCGCCACGATGGCCTGCTTCCCGAACCTGCCAGGCTTCGAATACCTGATGCAGACGCCGGAAGGCAGTCACAAATTGTCCGGTCTGCCGCAATTGCTCAGTGCCCGCGACTATGACGATGTCTATGTCTACAACGGCGACTTCGCCTGGGATAACCAGTCGGGCTTCTTCAGCAGCCAGGGCATGACCAACTTCATCGGTCGTAATGATTATGTGAACCCGGTGTTCTCCGATCCGACCTGGGGCGTGTCCGACCAGGACATGTTCGACCGTGGTCTGATCGAGCTCAAGGGCCGGGAAAACGGCAAGCCGTTCTATGCATTGCTGCAAACCCTGTCCAACCACACGCCTTACGCTTTGCCGACGCCTTTGCCGGTGGAGCGCGTAACCGATCGTGGCAGCCTGAACGAACATTTGACGGCCATGCGATACGCCGACTGGGCGCTGGGTCAGTTCTTTGAGAAAGCGCGCAAAGAGCCTTACTTCAAGGAAACCCTGTTCGTCATCGTGGGCGACCACGGGTTTGGTAACGAGCGTCAGATCACCGAAATGGACCTGGGTCGCTTCAACGTGCCGATGCTGCTGATCGCACCGGGCATCCAGGAAAAATTCGGCGAGCGCGACCATACCGTGGGCACCCAGATCGACATCGTGCCGACCATCATGGGTCGGATCGGCGGCGAAGTACGCCATCAGTGCTGGGGGCGTGATCTGCTGAACCTGCCTGCAGGCGACACCGGTTTCGGTGTGATCAAGCCGTCGGGCAGTGAGCAGACCACCGCCATCATCACGGCCGATCAGATCCTGGTCCTGCCAAAGGAAAAGGAAATGGCGCCGAAGGTGTACCAGTACGAGCTGGGCGCATCGCCTCGTGCGGAAGTTATTCCGGACGCACCGCGTACCGCTGAACTCAAGCAGAAACTTGAAGCATTCCTGCAGACGGCGACCAAAAGCCTGATCGACAACACCGCCGGTGTGGTGGATGGCAAGCCTGACTGAGTGTTTTGCAAATAATGTAAAGGTCGTGATGGGCTAATCCCGACTACGAACGTTTGCGAAGACTGAAGAGAAATCCGATGCCAACCCCTGGCGTCGGATTTTTTTTTGCGAACGGAACGGGTGGTGGCCCGCCCTTCAAGAGGTCAATTAACCAACAATAAAAGGGCGATACCTGTCAACTCTGTCAGTAGACAGCCTCGTGATTTGAGCATTTGATAAAGACGCTTGTGGTACTTGGTCCAGCAGGCTGACGGACCGTATTTCAAGGATGAATGTCTCTTTGTTCCTGTCTCTATGGCTTTTGCCATGTCGTGGTCATGCAGTGGAACTGTATTGGAAGGCATTCCAATAGAAACGCCGGATCGGTTTGGGCTCTCGCAGGCCTGCCGTTTCGGTCCAGGTAGTTCGCCGCAGGACACTGCATCAGCAGATTCGTCCGAATCGGGAAAGCACCTGGCTGATCAACGAGGCTTGCTTCATGACTAAGTCTGTCGGTGTGTTTCGTTTGCTGTGGCTTGCGTGCCTGGTGGCGCTCGGTGTCATTGTCGCGATGGTGATTTCTCCCGGAACTTCAGAATCTTCATCTTCACGTAATGCCTGTACGTCGGTTCCCGATTATGTAAAAAACAAGGTCTATGCGGCGGGGGAACAGGTTCAGCATCACGACCAGCTTTTTGAATGCTGGAAAGATGAAGATCCAGACTCACCGCAGGGTCCCGGAAGCTATGCATGGTGTCAGGTTCCGGCGTACGAGCCATTACTCGTAAATGGCCCCTGGAAAGATGCATGGAAAGCACTCGGCGAATGCGGCGGCTTTGAGGGCAATCGCCTGACTCTGGATTTTTCCACGCTCAGCGGCAAGGCACCCTTGAAACCGGCGGTGCCCGGTGTCGCTCGCGCCGACCAGATGGTCACCGGAGTCTTGCGTTGCAAGACCGAAGAGATTGCGATCAGCGCGAAGGCCAACGAAACGCTCCATCTCGATAATCTGAAAGCTTGCGACTATCAACTGGTGATGAATACCGCTGATGGGTTCAGCCCGCTGAACACCCCGCGCATTGTCTCGTTCAAGGAGCCGCAGGGGGAGGAGCAAGCCGTGACGATCAAGTATCGCCCGCCTGTGGAGGTGAGCAAGCTCAGCGGTTTGCCTGGGATAAAAATCGAGCTGTTTGCCCAGGGGCTTATTCAGCCTCGGCAGATGGCCATGGGCAAGGATGTGTTGTACGTCGGTTCCAGCGCCATCCCTTCGTACGTTTATGACGGAAAAATCGGCGATATGATTTACGCGCTGCCTCTGGATGCGGCAGGCAAACCGACCGGGGTTTATGTGATCGCCAGTGGCCTGGAGGAGCCCCACGGCGTGGCATATCGTGACGGTGACCTGTATTACTCGACCACCGGTGGCCTGTACCGCGTAGCCAAAGCAGATGAAAACTACAATGATCCAAAACCCCAGTTGGTTTTCAACTTTCCGGCAGACGACAACGTGTTTCCCCTGCCTTCGCAAGCGTCTGGGTCGAGCACCCGAATCTGGCACATGAAACACCCCTTGCGTTTCAATCCGCTCGATCCGTCGGACAAGTGGATTTATACGGCAGTCGGCACTCCCTGCAACCTGTGCATGATTCCTCCCGACAAGCGTTATGGGACGGTCTTGCGTTACTCCCTGGAAACAGGAGCGTCCGAGATTCTAGCCACGGGGGTGCGCAACTCCGTTGGTTTCGACTGGAATCCCCAGGACGGCCAGATATGGTTCAGCGACAACAATCGCCAAGGCTTCCCCAACCCGGACGAAGTCAACGTGATCAGCAAGCCCGGTTTGCATTTCGGCGTGCCATACAGATTTGGTAAAGACACGCCCGGCTTCACCGATGAGGAGTATCGGGACCCGAGCGTGATCCAGCCGCCGCTGGTGCCGGGTGCCATTGTGTCCGACAAATCGCTTGAACAGATCAATCCCGCCGATTATGTACCAGCGGCATTTGCCTCGGGAACCAACACTGCGCCGCTGGGTGTCAAGTTCTGGTCTGGTTACCCCAGCGCGGCGTCGGGTACCCAGCGTTTGCTTGTCGCAATGCATGGTGCGGGCTCCACGGCGCGCCCCGGCATGGATATTCAAATGCTGACCATTCAGGGCGGTAAGCAAGTCGTCAATCAGATCCCGTTGATCAACGGGTTTGTGCAGGACCCGGACCGATTCGATGTCTACTGCCTGGATAACTCGTGCATCGGACGCCCCGTCGAGTTTCTCGAACTGGCGGATGGCAGCCTGTTGATCAGCGACGACGTCGCCGGGGTCATTTATCGCGTGCGCTATGACGCAACCGGGTTGCCGCCGACCCGGTTGGAATTGCGCCCGACGTTGCCGCCAGACGGACTGGAAAACGAGATGATCAGCGGTTACCTGATTGATCCCGATGGCAATAGCCGGCTGGTGCAAATGTCCTGGCACTACGCAGACAATGCCGCAAGAATAATTCTCAATGGGCTTAAGTTTGGTCAGTATAAGTTGCGGCTCAACGACGTCAAAAACTGGATTCCTCAGGTACGAAATACATCTTTTACCCTCTCGCAAGCGAACGAGAGTGAGACCATCACCCTGAATTACCGCGAACGGCCGATCAAGCTTGAGGTCAAGGTCAAGATTCAGGCGCCGGCCAAACCTGCTTCGGTCAACGATGCTCAATGGCGCATCAGCCTGGTCAACGAAGCCCAAAGCAATGCCGCGCCACAGTTCATTGAAATTCCTTGGGGGGAAAGTACGACACACACTCTGGATTATGGCACTTACAAATTTATCTACCCGTTCTACTCGAATGAAAAACCGCAGCCGGAACTGGAATCGGTAGTGATTGATGAGGCCAGCGAGGACCAACAGCTACCCTCCATTGCCTATCGGCATGTCAAGAACCTGGGCGAGACGGTCTTGGCTGAATCCTGCACCAAATGCCACGCGGTCGAGTATTTCGACAGTTTGCGCATGGCCTTGGCGTGGAGCGTGGCGGGCCAGGATGCGCTGGTCAAACACATCAAGACCATGCCGGTATCAGGGCATTGTGATACGACCTGTGCGACCGAAATCAGCAAGCAGTTGTTAAACGTCGTCTGGAAACCCTATCTGGATCAGGGCGAATCCCATGGCGCACGGCAGATGCGATTGTTGACGCCTGACGAGTATGCCGCCAGCGTCAGGGACATCCTGGGTGTCGAGATCAATTCCGAGAAGTTGCCAGCGGACAAATCGGAAAAAGACTTCAAGTACCCAGGGGAGGCGGACAAGGGGATTCTGCAGGCAGAGGACGTCAAACTGTTCTACGACATGGCGTTATCGGTGGCGGACCGCGTTCCGCCGGCACGCTTGAGTGCGCTGGCAACCTCCCGCGCAGGAACTGACCTGGTTACCTCGTTGGGCTATCAGTTGTTCCGTCGCCCTGTGTCCGACGCCGAGCGTTCGCGTTATCAGAAACTGTTCGATGAGCAGGGGGCGCCTGCCTTGATCGCCGCTCTTTTGCTATCGCCGCATTTTCTCTATCGCTCGGAGTTGGGGGTGCAGACAACGAGTGAAGGTACCGTGTATCAATTGACCCCGTTCGAAGTCGCCACTGCACTCTCCTTCGGTTTCCTGGGCACGACTCCGGATGTCGAGCTGTTGGCCAAGGCGCAGCGAAACGAGTTGCAGACAACGCAACAGATCTCCGCGGAGATTGAGCGAATGATGAAAACGGATCGCGGCA
This sequence comes from Pseudomonas sp. LBUM1643, assembly GCF_059716215.1. Taxonomy (NCBI): domain Bacteria; kingdom Pseudomonadati; phylum Pseudomonadota; class Gammaproteobacteria; order Pseudomonadales; family Pseudomonadaceae; genus Pseudomonas; species Pseudomonas sp. LBUM1643. The sequence goes on along the minus strand of NZ_CP166813.1, from coordinate 4,800,202 downwards.
TCGAGCAATTCAACCGCTTCGTCAGCTACTACGTCAAGACGGTCCGCGGGGTTCAGGAAAAGCCGGGGTTGACTAAGGATATGGTTGAGCTGATGGCTCAAGAGCAGTATCTGCTGAGCAAAAACCTGCTGCTGGGTGCAGGTACCCTGAGTCAGCTGTTCAATCCCGGTTATACCTATCTGAACCAGGACCTGGCCGCGCACTACGGAATCAGCGGAGTCACGGGCAGCACGATGCAAAAGGTAGCGGTAGACGAGAGACGGGGAGGCTTGCTGCATCTGGGGCTGACCCAGGCTGCCACATCGGACTACGTGAGCACTTCATTGGTCAAGCGTGGAATCATGATCCGCGAGCAGATGTTCTGCCGCGAATTTGGTGCGCCCGTGGAAGCCGACCCTACGACCCCTGTCTATCCTCCTCGCGCAGTGACCACCCGTGAGCACTGGGACCTGGTAAACGGCGAGCAGGCTTCAGAGGGGCGCTGCTGGCAATGCCATCAATACATGAATGACACCGGGTCATCGATGGAACATTACGACGCGACCGGTCGCTATCGCACCGAGGAAAAAGCCTACAACTTTGACCAGTACCCGCAGATGTTACCGATCAAGGCTTCCGGTCCGTTCATCAGTACGAACGGAACCGAGCAGATCAATGACGTCCGGGATATCGCAAAGATTGTTCCACGCAGTCCAGCGTCACAATTCTGCATGGCGGACAGCTACTTCCGATTTGTGTTTGGCCAAAAATCGGATGTATCGACCTCCGGGACCGTGAAGGCGATTGCCGATGGTTTGAACGCCTCAGGCTCCCTGGCAGAGATGTTGAAAACCCTGGGTACTTCCAAGGCATTCATCTACAAGACCGAAAGGAATTGATCATGGGCATTTTGAAAAGTCGTCGGCGTTTTCTGGCGGGCCTGGCTGCGGCGGGTATCTATGGTCCCCTGACCCAATTTGGATTGGCGCGCATGGCATTGGCAGGGCAAACCCAGCAAGCTCAATTGAAGGTAGTGTTTGTCGTGTTACCTGACGGTCTGGCGGTGGACTCCTTCCAGGGCGGTGAAAATTTTGGTGACGGGCTCGGGTTGTGGCATCCCGTTGCATCTGAAATGGATACCGCGGCATTCACGTTGAGCGAGGTCAGCTCGGAACTGGCCGCCTATCGTAGTCAATCGTTATACCTGCGTGGAATTCTTCTGGGACCAGGGAATGCTGGCCATAACGCCTGGGGTTGGCTATTACGTGACAGTCAACAGAACCATTCGTCTATCGACGTCCTGTTGGGGCAAGCGATGCCGGGCAGCGAGCCGACGCACCGCAGTCTGTTTGCCGGTCCCCATGCCGGGATCGACGGTTATCCCTGGTTTGTTTCATACCAGGGGACTGCAATTCGCACGCCTTACCGCGACCCAAAGTTGATGGCTGAGTCGTTGTTCAAGGCCCCCGTTCAAATGAAGCACTCTGAACCTGGAGCCGGCTCTCTGTTGGAGGCAGCCCTGGTGGATATCCAGGAGGTCAAAAGCAAGCTCTCCGCCGGCGAACGGCAAAAGCTCGATACCCATCTGGACTCGGTACGGCAGGTTATCAAGGATCTTGAGGATGCACGTCCACCCGTGGGTGAATGCCAGCCAGTGACGCTGGAACCTCTGGATTACAGGAGTGCGCTGCACCGCAACCGGATTCAGGCCGACCATCATCAAGTAGTGGCAACTGCCTTGAGTTGCGGGATCACCCGCGTCGCCACGATTCAAATCGGGCGCTCGGCGGAGTCGCTCAATATCATTGATGTCAGTCCCACCAGTAATCCCCATGAGTGTGCTCACCGTCGCTCCGGGGAAGCATTCTGGAAGGGAACGCGGCAATGGTACGTTCGGCAAGTCAAACTATTGATGGACGAATTGGCCCGGTATCAGGATCCACACGTGCCCGGCGACAACCTGCTCAAACATACGCTCGTCGTACTCACCAGCGAAATGGCCGACGGAGCCCCTGAGCACACCATTGATATGCCGTTGGTGTTGATGGGAGGCGCAAGCGGATTGCTCAAAAGCGGGGAGGGTGCAGGACGTTATTTCAACATCACGCAGCAGGCGGATCGTCAACACCATGCGGGAAATCCGGTGATTGGCAAGCGCTTCGTTGACATGCAGCGCATATGGGCAACCATAGCCAAAGCCGCCGGAACGAGCGTGCCTTACGGAGGTAACATCGAGCCGGTCACAGGAATCTTCAGCAACGTTTGAGGACGCTTTAAGTCTGTGCGTGCAGTGGCTTCGACGCACCGCCCAGAAAAAATGCCAGTCAGTGAGACTGACTGGCATTGGATTTCAGCAGGTTATCTGCCTTGTCATCTTCATATCTTGCCCAGCAACAGCAGGATCAACAGCACCACCAACACCACGCCGATGATACCCGATGGCCCATAACCCCAACTTCTGGAGTGCGGGAAGACCGGTAAACCACCTACCAGCAGCAGGATCAGAATAATAATCAGAATTGTGCCCATGTTTATTTCCTTGTTGGAAGTGTTCTGGAACTACCTGGCGTTTAACTGTCAGCCGTGTTGCTATAAAACCAGGCTGCTTACAAAGTCCGACTGTTGCCCATGAAAGAAAATTCCAAGTTTTTTTAATGTTTTTCGAAGAAAGGCTTATTTCTTTTTTACGCCATTAGTTGGTCGCAGGCACTTCCCCGGTTTGCCTGGGCCATTCAGCAATCTGATGGAGCGTGGGTCGTCCGAGGTCCTTCGCTACACTCGACAGATCTTTCCCGGAACAACAAGGCTGTTTGCTATGCAAAATCGCATGATGATCACTGGTGCAGGCTCGGGCCTGGGTCGCGAAATCGCGCTGCGCTGGGCGCGTGAAGGCTGGCAACTGGCCTTGTCGGATGTCAGCGAACCCGGCCTGCAGGAAACCTTGAAGCGGGTTCGTGAAGCCGGTGGCGATGGTTTTACCCAGCGCTGTGATGTGCGCGATTACAGTCAGCTGACGGCATTCGCCCAGGCCTGTGAAGAGAAACTGGGCGGTATCGACGTCATCGTCAACAACGCTGGCGTGGCGTCGGGCGGGTTCTTCAACGAGCTGTCGCTTGAGGACTGGGACTGGCAGATCGCGATCAATCTGATGGGCGTGGTCAAAGGCTGCAAGGCATTCCTGCCGCTGCTGGAAGTCAGCAAAGGCAAGATCATCAACATCGCCTCGATGGCCGCGCTGATGCAAGGCCCCGCCATGAGCAACTACAACGTGGCAAAGGCCGGTGTCGTGGCGTTGTCGGAGAGCCTGCTGATCGAACTGGCACAGCAGGAGATAGGCGTTCACGTGGTATGCCCGTCGTTTTTCCAGACCAACCTGCTGGATTCGTTCCGTGGCCCGACGCCTGCCATGAAAGCGCAGGTCGGCAAGCTGCTGGAAAGTTCGCCGATCACGGCTACCGACATTGCTGACTACATCTATCAGCAGGTCGCTGCCGGCGAATTCATGATTCTGCCCCACGAACAAGGCCGAATGGCGTGGGCGATCAAGCAGAAAAATCCGCAACTGCTCTACAACGAAATGACCGTCATGGCCGATAAAATGCGCGCCAAGGCCAAACAAACCGCAGGCTGAACTTGCCCGAACGCTATGCCGTCGCTAGGGTGGCCGCCATCGGTCATCCTCGCGAGATAGGCACATGCTCAATTATTTGTGGTTCTTTCTGGCCGCACTGTTCGAAATCGCTGGCTGTTTTGCTTTCTGGATGTGGCTGCGCCAAGGCAAAAGCGCGTGGTGGGTGGTGCCGGCACTGCTCAGCCTGACACTGTTCGCGCTCTTACTGACCCGTGTCGAAGCGACCTACGCCGGCCGCGCTTATGCCGCCTACGGTGGCATCTACATCATTGCTTCGATTGGCTGGCTCGCCGTGGTGGAGCGGATTCGTCCACTGGGTTCGGACTGGATCGGCGTGGCGCTGTGCGTCATCGGCGCGACAGTCATTCTTTTCGGGCCGCGCTTCTCCGCTTCCTGAAGGAATAATCCTGCATTTTTCCGTTTTGTAAGAACTTTCCGAAGGTGTGGTTCGCTTTAGGTTGTAGGGCATGACTGTATTTCCTACACCGCATTGAAGACCTGTCGCGGGCGGGGCATCTTCGGGGTCCAGTCATCCCGAAGGACCCCATCCCATGCTAGTGCTTAGCCGCGTCGTACCCGAATTGATCGCCATTGGCGACACCATTTCCATACGCATATTGGCCGTCAATGGCGACAGTGTGCGAATCGGGGTCGAAGCACCCAAGTGCGTCACGGTCCATCGCGCGGAAATCTACGAGCGTATTCAATCCGAAAAACGCGAACACAAGAAACGATAGGCGCCGCGAGTTTTGTTGCGTTCGGTTGATCGTTCGATCCCGCTCTGAAACGCTTCAGTCGAACAAATGCTTGGGCACATCATGCTTGAGCATCAACTGGCACTGCTCGCTCTCAGGGTCGAAGACAATCAGTGCCTGCCCCTTGGTCAGCGCCTGCCTGACGCGTAAAACACGGGTTTCCAGTGGGGTGTCGTCACCGTTATCCGTGCCGTCGCGGGTCACGAAGTCTTCGATCAGGCGGGTCAGGGTGTCGACTTCAAGTTGGTCGTAGGGAATCAGCATAGGCACCTCGGCAAAAACAATGTCGCGATGCTACGGCGGTTATCGACACACCACCAGTAGGCGCCGCCGCAGGCTGCGATCTTTCTGATCTGGATTTTCAAACAGGACGAAAAACAGGATCAATAGATCGCAGCGTGCGGCCGCTCCTACAGGGTTGCGTTGGCGTTAGCTATCGTTACGCTGCCCCACCAGACTGTCCACCGACGGCACCCGCGTGTCGCTTTCCATCTGTGTCTCGTGTTCGATCTGATGACTGAACCGGTCCAGTGAACCCTTGGCCGGTTGCGCATCGCTGGCAAACACCGGCGGGCTGAGGATGTAGGCGCCGAGCAGGCGACTGAGGGCGGCCAGGCTGTCGATGTGGGTCCGTTCGTAGCCGTGGGTGGCGTCGCAGCCGAAGGCGAGCAGGGCGGTGCGAATGTCGTGACCGGCAGTGACGGCCGAATGAGCGTCGCTGAAGTAATAGCGAAACAGGTCGCGGCGCACGGGCAGTTCGTTGTCACTGGCCAATCGCAACAGATGTCGAGACAAGTGATAGTCATACGGCCCGCCCGAATCCTGCATCGCCACACTCACCGCGTGTTCACTGGAATGCTGCCCGGGCGCAACGGGCGCGATGTCGATGCCAACGAACTCACTGACGTCCCACGGCAATGCCGCCGCCGCACCGCTGCCGGTTTCTTCGGTGATAGTGAACAGCGGATGGCAGTCGATCATCAACTCTTCGCCACTGTCGACGATCGCTTTGAGTGCTGCCAGCAGCGCGGCAACGCCGGCTTTATCGTCGAGGTGACGGGCGCTGATGTGCCCGCTTTCAGTGAATTCAGGCAACGGGTCGAAGGCCACGAAGTCACCAACACTGATGCCCAGCGAATCGCAATCCGCGCGGGTGGTGCAGTAGGCGTCGAGGCGTAATTCGATGTGGTCCCAGCTAATCGGCATTTCATCGACAGCGGTGTTGAAGGCGTGCCCGGAAGCCATCAGTGGCAACACACTGCCACGAATCACGCCGTTGTCCGTGAACAGGCTGACCCGACTGCCTTCAGCGAATCGGCTGGACCAGCAGCCGACCGGCGCCAGGGTCAGGCGACCGTTGTCTTTCACCGCGCGGACGGCGGCGCCAATGGTGTCCAGATGCGCGGAGACCGCTCGGTCAGGGCTGTTTTTCCTGCCCTTTAGCGTGGCGCGAATGGTACCGCGGCGGGTCATTTCAAAGGGGATGCCGAGCTCTTCAAGGCGCTCGGCGACGTAGCGCACGATGGTGTCGGTGAAACCGGTGGGGCTTGGAATGGCGAGCATTTCAAGCAGGACTTTTTGCAGGTAGTTGAGGTCTGGTTCGGGAATTTTGCTGGTCATGGAAACTCCTGATGAGTAAAGAACATCGATGGTTTCGATGAAGTGATTAGAAGGGGCCAAGCCCGCTGTAGCAGCTGCCGAGGCACGAGGCTGCGTTGGGCTGCGCAGCGGCCCCAAAGGGCGGTCCTGCGGACACGCAACGCAGCCTCGTGCCTCGGCAGCTGCTACACAGGCCTGCTATGACGCAGCCGGCTGACTGTGCGGAAAAAGCAAATCCACAAATCGCTCTGCCGTTGGCTGCGGTTCATGGTTGGCCAGCCCGGCACGCTCATTGGCTTCAATGAACACGTACTTGGGCTGATCCGCCGAAGTCACCATCAGGTCCAGCCCGACCATTGGAATATCCAGTGCCCGCGCTGCACGCACGGCGGCATCAACCAGCGTCGGGTGCAGGGTTGCGGTGACATCCTCGAGAACGCCGCCTGTATGAAGATTCGCCGTACGCCGTACGAACAGATGTTCGCCGGCCGGCAGAATGCTGCTGTAGTCGTAACCCGCGGCGTGCAAGGTGCGTTCAGTTTCATGATCCAGCGGAATTTTGCTTTCGCCGCTGGTTGCCGCCTGACGCCGCCGACTCTGGGCTTCGATCAACGCGCCAATGGAATGCTGACCGTCACCCACCACTTCGGCCGGGCGCCGAATCGCCGCCGCAACAACCTCGAAACCGATCACCAGGATCCGCAAGTCGAGGCCTTCGTGGAAACTTTCCAGCAATACCCGACTGTCGAACTGACGCGCCGATTCGATGGCCTGCTGTACGTCTTCGATGGATTGCAAATCCACCGCCACCCCTTGGCCCTGCTCGCCATCCAGCGGCTTGACGACCACCCGTGAGTGCTCGTCGAGAAACGCCAGATTGTCATCCGCGTTGCCGGCCAGTTGTTGGGAGGGCAGGTTCAGTCCGGCAGATTTCAGCACCTTGTGCGTGAGGCTTTTGTCCTGACACAGGCTCATGCTGATGGCGCTGGTGAGGTCGCTCAGGGACTCGCGGCAACGCACTCGACGCCCGCCATGAATGAGCGTGAACATCCCGGCGTCGGCGTCATCGACCTGTACTTCGATGCCACGGCGATGAGCTTCCTCGACGATGATCCGCGCATACGGATTGAAATCGGCCTCGGGGCCAGGACCCAGAAACAGCGGCTGATTGATGCCGTTCTTGCGCTTGATGGCGAAGGTCGAGAGGTTGCGAAAGCCGAGCTTGGCGTAAAGACTTTTCGCCTGACGATTGTCATGCAACACGGACAAGTCCAGGTAACTCAGGCCGCGACTCATGAAGTGCTCGATCAAGTGGCGCACCAATACTTCACCGACGCCTGGTCGCGAACACTGCGGGTCCACGGCCAGGCACCACAAACTGCTGCCGTTTTCCGGATCGTTAAATGCCTTGTGATGATTGAGGCCCATGACGCTGCCAATGATCGCACCGCTGTCTTCATCTTCGGCCAGCCAGTACACCGGGCCACCCAAGTGACGCGGGGTCAGTAAACTGGCATCTATCGGCAACATACCTCGCGCTTGGTAGAGATGATTGATTGCCTGCCAGTCCGAGTCGCTCTGGGCCCTGCGGATACGAAACCCGCGAAACACTCGAGTGGACGGGCGGTAATCGCTGAACCACAGGCGCAGGGTATCGGAGGGATCAAGAAACAGCTGCGCAGGCTCCAACCCCAGTATTTGCTGAGGCGCGGCAACGTACAACGCAATATCGCGCTCACCGGGCTTTTCGTTGAGCAACTCCGAAGCGAGGCTCGCCGGGTCCGCAAAGGTATGGCCGATCAGCAATCGGCCCCAGCCGCAATGCACTGCGATCGGCGCAGCACCGAGCTCACTGCCGTCCTCAGCCAGACGCGCCTGCAAACGTTCGTAAGAGGGGGCCTGACCGCGCAACAAGCGTTGGCTATAAACCGTGGCGTGGGGTTTCATCGATCAGATTCCTTGTTCACTGAGCCACAGGTTCAGCGCCGCCAATTGCCACAGCTTGGAGCCACGCAATGGGGTCAGTTGGCCTTGGGGATCGGTCAGCAGGCGGTCAAGCATCGCCGGGTTGAACAGGCCGCGATCCTGGCTAGGATCAAGCAGCAACTCGCGCACCCAGTTCAACGTATCGCCCTGCAGATGCTTGAGGCCAGGCACCGGGAAGTAACCTTTTTTGCGGTCGATCACTTCACTCGGAATGACCAGCCGCGCCGCTTCTTTCAAGACTTGCTTGCCACCGTCCGGCAGTTTGAATTTGCCCGGCACACGTGCCGACAATTCCACCAGTCGATAGTCCAGAAATGGAGTTCGTGCCTCCAGGCCCCACGCCATGGTCATGTTGTCGACGCGTTTGACCGGGTCATCCACCAGCATCACGGTGCTGTCCAGGCGCAACGCTTTGTCCACTGCTGCGTCGGCGCCAGGCTGTGCGAAATGTTCCTTCACGAAGTCACCGGCAGCGTCATTCGCCGTCAGCCATTTCGGTTGCACGGTGGCGGCGTAGTCGTCGTAACTGCGGTCGAAGAACGCATCGCGATAAGCTGCATATGGGTCGGCTGCACCGTCTACCTGCGGATACCAGTGATAACCGGCAAACAGTTCGTCCGCGCCCTGGCCGCTTTGCACCACTTTGCAGTGCTTGGCGACTTCCCGGGACAGCAGGTAAAAGGCGATGCAGTCGTGGCTGACCATCGGCTCGCTCATGGCACGAAATGCCGCCGGCAGTTGCTCGATGATCTCTTTTTCGTCGATACGCAGTTGATGATGTTGAGTGCCGTAATGCTTGGCGATCAGGTCCGAATACTGAAACTCGTCACCACGCTCGCCGCCGGCATCCTGGAACCCGATGGAAAAGGTCGACAGGTTTTCCACGCCCACTTCACGCAGCAGTCCCACGAGCATGCTCGAATCCACACCACCGGACAGCAGGACACCCACGTCAACCGCCGCTCGCTGGCGAATAGCGACAGCATCACGCGTGCTGTCCAGCACCCGGTCGCGCCAGTCTTCGAGGGTCAGATTCATCTCATCGGCGTGTGGGCCGTAGGGCAGGGTCCACCAGGTTTTTTGCTCGGTGGTGCCATCGGCTTCAACGCGCATCCAGGTGGCTGGCGGCAGTTTTTCGATGCCCGCCAGCAGGGTGCGTGGCGCGGGAACCACGGCATGGAAGTTCAGGTAGTGATTAAGCGCTACCGGATCAAGGATCGGATTGATATCGCCCCCCTTGAGCAACGCCGGCAGTGCCGAGGCGAAGCGCAGGCGCTGACCGGTGCGCGACAGGTACAACGGCTTCACGCCCAAACGGTCGCGGGCGATGAACAAGCGTTTGGCGTCACGTTCCCAGATGGCGAACGCGAACATGCCGTTGAGTTTCGGCAGCAGTGCTTCACCCCAAGCGTGATAGCCCTTGAGCAACACTTCGGTATCGCCCCCCGAATAAAAGGCGTAGCCGAGGCTTTCCAGTTCTGTGCGCAGTTCGGGAAAGTTGTAAATCGCGCCATTAAAGGCCAGGGACAAGCCCAGCTGGTTGTCGATCATCGGCTGCGCCGAGCCGTCAGACAGGTCCATGATTTTCAGGCGGCGATGGCCCAGGGCAATCGGCCCCTGGCTGTGAAAGCCCCACGCGTCAGGGCCGCGAGGTGCCAGGTGATGGGTGATTCGTTCAACGGCTGCAAGGTCCGCAGGTTGATGATCAAAGCGTAACTCGCCAGCTAATCCGCACATAAAGTCCTTACCGGTTTTTCCGTTGGGGAGGGTCTATCGATACCGCATCAAAAGTGCGGGTACTCAGAAACTGACCCGAGCGATTCGCGGGAGTTTTAGATCGATACGTTATAAGAGGGTATTGGCTGACGAATGGTGCGCGCTGCACGAGTGTGCATTGCCGCGGCGGTAATTATTGATGTGATGCATAGGAGTAGTTGCTTGAAAGCCCGGAAACCCGACCCGGTATTCGCGTTTTTAATTGCCTGACGAGCTTAATAGACTGAAGCCATCTCAATGCAATAAGGATATTGCACATGCTGTCTACATCTGACGTGACACCTGCGGTAACGACGTTTACCCCCGCGCAACGCAGCGCTGCTTTTGTTGATCATACTGCCGATCTGGACAAAGCCGAGGTACTGCAAAAAAACATCCCGACTTGGCTGGCCAATGCAGACCTTGCGGTGGTACAGGGTCTGAAAGCGTCGGTTGAGCAAAGTGATCTCACTTATACCAAGGCTGCAGCGGTACTCGAGAGGCTCAAGCCGCTGGACGTGTTCTGCAAGGAGCAACTGACCCTTTTTCTCAAGAGCAAATGGACTGTCGATTTCGATGTTGAGCGGGACACCCTGGAGATCGTTAAAAGATCGATAATAGGCATTGGTGCGCCGCTCCCTACCAGCTTCCAGGAAAAATTCACCACCACTTCTCGCAGCCTGCTGCACGCGGCCATGGAGAACTTCACCCTTGAAGAATCCAGCAGCGGCGGCATCCCGAAAGACTCGTTGATACGAATCAATGGACAAGCCCAGACCGGTGCGGCGATTACCCCGACGAAATTCGCGCTGATTTGTCGCGAGCTTGACCTCGGTGCGCGTTATCAGCGCCATATCGCCGAGGTATTGGCATTGCCGGCCACGTCTGCAGGCAACGCACACGCCTCAGGGGCAGACATCCGGCAGTTGAAGCTGCTTGATCTGAAAATCGCCGTTCATATCGCCTACTTGAAAAAGCACATCACCGAAGCCGTTTACACAATGATGTTGAGCGTCATCGCACAAGACCTCCCTGCGGCACAAACCAAAGGCGCCGTCTTGGACGGTGCGTCGGTGATCTGGCAAGGCTTGATGATCGATGATGCATGCATCTGCGGGGCGCTGGTGTTCACCAAAACCTCGATCGACACCGCGCCGAAGGCGAAATGCGTGGTGTACCTGCCGAATGATCCCGAGCGACCGCTGTATGAATACGCCTCGCTGGATGACTTCAGGACTTACCTCTCACGTCAGCTGCAAGCCAAAGACTACAGAGCGTACTTCGCCAGCCAATTCCTTCCCGGGCACGATAAATCCGATTTATTCACCGCATTTGACGAGGACAACGTACTGGGTACGCTGGTCGCGACACCCGCCGGTTGTGTTTCTGATTTCTTCTTCGGCGCATTCATCAACAAGACCCAGCGAGATGCCCGTGTCCTCGCGGTCACGACCGAAGAAGTGGACGAGGTACAACGGGAAAAAACCGTTCAGAGGCTGCTCGATGGCGGTCTTCTGTTCTTGAACGCAGCCTCTTTTTTCGTACCGGTGCTGGGCGAATTGATGATGGCTGTGGCAGTCATCGACATTGTTAGCGAGGTCTATGAAGGTGTGCAGGACTGGGCGCACGGCGAGCCGCACAAAGCTTTTTCGCACTTGTTGAGCGTTCTAGAAAACATCGCGCAGATGGCGGCGTTCGCGGCTGCCGGCAAAGTGGCGTCGGCCGCCTTTCGTCGGGGCGTGGAACAGCAAGCGGCTTTCTTTGATGGTTTCGAAGCGGTGACGCGCGCCGATGGTAAACAAAGGCTTTGGAAGCCTGATCTTGAGCCCTATCAGCAGGCATTGGCGCTGCCGGAAACTGTGCGGCCGGATGCGAAGGGCATTTACAAACAGGGCGGGCACAGCTCAGTTGTTATAGAGGACAAGGTCTATCGTGTCACCCGTAACCCCGAGAAACATTCGTGGCACATAAACCACCCAGTGCGTCAGGACGCGTTTGCGCCTGCCCTTGAACGAAGCGTCGATGGCGGCTGGCGGCATGTTCATGAACACGGGCATGAGTGGCCGAACAGTGCGTATGCGTTGAAACGCACCGATCCCCGTCTAAAGGGCTTCTCTGACAGTGATCTGACAAGAGTCGCAGACATCGTCGGTATAACGCCCGCCGAGCTTCACCGATTGCATCTGGGCAGTTTGGGTTTACCGCCGCGGCTGAATGAATGTATCGAGCGCTTCAAACTGAATCGGCGCATCACCGATATGGTATCGGCCATGGAGCGTGGCGATACCGCCAATACGGATTATCTGCAGGAGCAACTGCATACATTGCCAAGCCTGTCCGGCTGGCCTGAAGAGCGATTCATCCAGGTGCTTGATGCGGACGGCGCAGTCGTTTCTCGCTTTCCAGAGGGGGCTGCAAAAAGTAGTGACGACGTTAACAGCGTGCACGTTACTCAAGCGCAACTGAACGCAGGGAAATTGTTGGATACCGTGATCGATGGGCTTTATTCGAAAGAAGTTGAGGCCATTGTCGGCACCGGGACGAGCGATTCGCAATCAACGTTAATGGCTCGAAAAATAGCGTCATCCCTTAAAAGTAATCGCCAACCACTGCTTGAGTGGCTTTACAAAGCCTATGACGGCGAAGCCACCGGTGATGTTGCGACGTTGCGTGAGCACGCAGCCGACGTTCCCACCCGGGTAGCTCGCAAGTTGCTGGACGAGGCGAGTCAACGAGATCGTGTTTTTTTGCGCGACCGCAAGTTCCCGGGTTTTGAATTATCGGAGCAGGTCAGCGAGGCGCAGCTTTCGCTCAGGCTGGACCGTGCACTCACCGGACTGCATTTTTCGGAGCTGGCCAATGCCGATACGAACGCGCTTAGCCTCAGGCTGCTGGATCGCGTGCAAGGTTGGGAGACGGGTTATCGATTGGAGTTGCGAGAAGGATCATCCACTGGCAAGTTGCTCGACAGTGTCGGCCGCGTGGATGCGCCGTTGAGCGGGGTCATCATCAAAACGCCGACGGGCTATCAGGTCAACCGGGGAACCGGCACGTTGATAGCCGACAAAACAAGCGCCACGCTCGCCGAATCGATATTCCACGCACTGCCTGCAGCTCGACGCATCCGCATGGGGCTTACGGGTGCCGATGACGTCAATGTGACCTTACTGCGCGAGCGCCTGGGCTCGGCTGCCACGGCGAATCGCGTGCGCACCGCTCGGGTATTGCGAGGTGAGCACCGCGAAGTCCCCGAACACCTTTCTTCCTGTGGGATCCAGGCTGACCCTGCCGAGGCGAACGTCTACGCAAAAGCCTTGATTCGTAAAGTCCGAAAGCTGTACCCGCTGTTCACCGATGCCCAGGTTTCAGCCTTTCTCGATGAAGCAGGTACTACCGACACGTTGCGGGTAAATCGAATCAAGGTACTGGAGCAGCAGTTGAAGAAGTTGCGTGCAGTACTGCAGACCTGGAGCAACGACCAGGAAGAGATGAAGAAGGTGTCGGGACAGCTCAATGATGTGCGCGTCAGCCGTCGCCAGATAACTCAAGCCATCGAGAACTGCTGGCGCCGGGTAACTGCGCCGCGAACACCGCTGGATCAACCGGTAACGCTCAAACTGGAGCGCAACCCTGCTGGCCAGTTGCCGACGCTGACCGAGCAGGACGTCGCTCATGTGCGCAGCCTCATCATCAGAGACATGAACGCAGGTGACGAGCTGGCGTACTTCCTCGGGCCCTTCAAAAATCTTGTCAGGTTGGAACTGGATGGCAATCAACTGACACGACTGCCTGAAGCAGTGTCACACATGCCCGACCTTGAACATTTGATCTTGAACCGCAACCAGTTGGCATTGACCGAACACACCCTCCGAAAACTGACCGATATGCGCAAGTTACGTACCCTCGCGCTGAGCGATAACCGGTTGGGAGCCACGGTGGATGTCAGCAAAATGCTGGATCTGCAATCTCTGTTCCTCGGCGACACCCATGCCACGGAGTTACCTGTGGGGCTTGCCCGATTGCCTTACCTGGACGTGGCGGATTTGCGCGGTAACGACATTCGAGAGTTGCCGGCCTGGTTGTTCGAGGTCCCGCGACGATTCGCACGAAGGATCAATTTACGGCACAACCCATTGTCCGCGGCGAGCCGTGCGAAGCTTGGAACTTATCGTGACAGTACAGGCATCGGGATGGGTTTTCTTGAAGATGATCACGCGGTGATCAATGAGCAAAAAGCTCGAGAACTGTGGATGCCTGATAGTCGTGAAGAAAATTATGCCCGTCGTCACCGCACATGGACTGCGCTAAAGAATGAACCCGAGTCCGACGGCTTTTTTAGATTGTTGGCAGAAGTTGGTAGTACGGCGGATAGCCGCTTTGTCCATGAGGAGATGAGCGACCGGGTGTGGAATGTTATCGAGGCGGCTCAGGCGGATTCGTCGTTGCGCGATCATCTTCTTCCATTGGCTGTGAAAGCCAATTGCGTTGATTCCGCGGCCACGATTTTCAGTAACCTTGAAGTGGCCGTCGATATCGACACGTTAGTCCGCCAGTCCGTTAACGCTCATGATCAGGCCGCTCGGTTGCTGAATCTGGGACGGCGTCTGTTTCGCCAGGATTCTCTCGCCAGGCTCGCTCGGGAACATGTCCTGACCCATCCCAAACTCGATCCCGTGGAAGTGGAGTTGGCCTATCGCATCGGCCTGGCCGACAAACTCGAGCTTATCGGCCAACCCAGGCATATGCGCTATGCATCGCTGGGCGGCGTGAAATCAGGGGATCTGGAGGTTGCCTACAATAAGGTCATCGCTGCCGAAGCTTCTTCCGACCTGTTAACTGACTTGAGCAGCCGCGAGTTCTGGAGCAAATTTTTGCGTGAGCGACATGGCAAAAAATTTACAGACCTTGCCGCACCCTTTCATCAGCGGGTGCAGACGGCTTCCGAAAGCGAGGCAACGCTGGGGGCGGGGTTTCGCGCGCATGTCGATGGTATCGCGGATGAGCTGCAGCAGGCTGAAACAGATCTGATCAAAAGCCTGACCGAAGAGGCCATGAAGGCGGACGAGTCAAAGACCTGTTTCATTCTGGATTAAGCCACTCAGGCTTTACCTCGAATCAATCGACGCAAGGCAAAACGGTTCGGATGACACGCCTCGGCCACGGCTCTGGGCAGTGGCAGAGGTTCCGCGTCGAGCCAGGCGGCCAGTAATTCGCCTGACAACGGAGCGGTGACCAGTCCTCTCGAACCGTGGCCGCTGTTGACGTACAAACCCTCCAGCCAGGGGCAGGGGATGTCGGGGGTTTTCCGGGCATCCTTGCTCAAAGCGCTGTAGGCATCGGCAAATGCCTGGGCATCCGCCAGCGGGCCGACTATCGGCAGGTAATCCGGGCTGGTGCAGCGAAACGCGGCGCGACCCTCAAGTGCTTCAGGGTGCAGGGTGTCCGCGCCGAGTCGTGCGACCAGGTCGGGCGAAATTTCTTCGAGCATCTTCATATTGCCGGCATGCTCGGCGGCGGTGGGTGTCAGGTCATCGTTGTGGAAATCGAAACTGGCTCCTAGCGTGTGTTCACCCAGGCGAGCGGGTGCGACATAGCCTTCGGCGCAGACCACCGTGCTCAAGCTTCTGCTTGCAGAGGTCTGGGGTAAACGGGTGATCTGTCCGCGAATACGTTTGAGGGGCAGCTCGGCGCTGTAGGAAAAACGCTTGATCTCGGCGGCGCCGGCCAGCACCACCACCGGTGCCTCGGCCAGCAACGTGTCGCCATCCCAGGCTTGCCACTGACCGTCTGCGCGGCGCAGCTCCAGCACATCGTGATGCGTCTGGACCTGGATATCCGGATGCGCGGCTTGCCATTCGCACAGGGCGGGTGGATGCACCCAACCCCCTTCAGGGTAAAACAGGCCTCCCGATTGCAACGCGATGCCGGCACGAAGCTCACAGTGTTCCCGATCCAGCGTGTGCAATAAATCGTCTGGAAAGGCGGCTGCCAGTTGCGCCTGTCGTTCTGCTTCCTTGGCATTGAACGCCAGTTGCAGTACCCCGCAATCATCCCAATCGACGCCCCGTTTCAAGTGTTCAAGCAGACGCCGGGTGTAGCCGAAGCCGCTCAAAACAAGTTGCGACAGTGCCGTGCCGTGGGCGGAAAGTTTGAGGTACAACACGCCTTGGGGATTGCCCGACGCTTCGCGGGCCAGCGCTTCGTGGCGCTCCAGGAGGCTGACTTGCCAACCCCTTGCCGCGAGGCTGGCGGCGCTGGCACATCCGGCCAGGCCGGCGCCGATCACCAGGGCACGACGCTCGCCTGTCGGTGGTGCTGGACGAGCAAACCATGGCTTGGCGGTCTCGGGTGCCGGAGTGTCTTGCGGCCAGCCGAGGAATGTACCCCGCAGGATTTCCCACTTGTGGCCAATGCCTGGTGTGCGCTTCATCTTGAAGCCTGCGGCATTCAACAGGCGACGCACCCAACCGGTGCTGGTGAAGGTGCTGATGGTCGAGTCAGGCGCCGCCAGGCGGGCCAATTCCGCAAACAGTTCGGCGGTCCACATGTCAGGGTTTTTCGCCGGAGCGAAGCCGTCCAGAAACCAGGCATCGATCTGTGCGTCCAGCTGCGGCAGTTGCTCCAGCGCATCGCCGATCAGCAGGGTCAGGGTGACGCGGCCGTTATCCAGCACCAGACGCTGGAACCCTTGATGGATCGCCACGTACTGGGCCAGCAATTGATCGGCAAAGGGCTTGAGCTGAGGCCATAACGCCAGTGCGCGTCGCAGATCGGGCAAGCTCAAGGGGTACTTTTCGACGCTGACAAAATGCAACCGTGCGCCCGCCACCGCGTGCTGCTCGAACAGTTGCCAGGCACATAAAAAATTCAGCCCGGTCCCGAAACCGGTCTCACCGATCACCAATC
Organism: Pseudomonas sp. LBUM1643; assembly: GCF_059716215.1. Classification (NCBI taxonomy): domain Bacteria; kingdom Pseudomonadati; phylum Pseudomonadota; class Gammaproteobacteria; order Pseudomonadales; family Pseudomonadaceae; genus Pseudomonas; species Pseudomonas sp. LBUM1643. The sequence continues at coordinate 4,783,591 of NZ_CP166813.1, read as the reverse complement.
GACCGCCGACCGTTAACGCGCCAAAACGCTCTTGCAGACGGTTTTGCTCGAGGAATACGTAACGTGTTTCGTCCAGTCCCGACAGATCGGAAAAATACACATCGTCAAACACCCGCGAACGCGGGAGTCCCTGGTCGTCCCAATCGAGCTGGGCGTGGGGCAATACAGGTTTCATGGCAGGCTCGGCAACGGCAAGGCGGCCATTCTAACTGATCGTCAGCGCACTGCCTGATGCATGACAATGGAGCTGCGCAAGAGCTGCCAAGCGAAGCGGAGGCTGCGATCTCTTGATCTCGTTTTTAAAGATAAAGATCAAAAGATCGCAGCCTCCGCTTCGCTTGGCAGCTCCTACTCCGCTAGTCTTGCTCAATCTGGAAAGGGAGCCATCCATGTTCGAATCTGCCGAAATTGGTCACGCCATCGATAAAGAAACCTATGACGCCGAAGTGCCGGCCTTGCGTGAAGCCTTGCTCGATGCTCAATTTGAACTGCAACAGCAAGGCCGGTTTCCGGTCATCGTCCTGATCAACGGCATCGAAGGTGCCGGCAAGGGTGAAACCGTCAAGCTGCTGAACGAATGGATGGACCCGCGCCTGATCGAGGTCCGTACCTTTGATCAGCAAACCGACGAGGAACTGGCACGACCGCCCGCCTGGCGTTACTGGCGGATGCTTCCGGCCAAAGGCCGCATGGGGGTTTTTTTCGGCAACTGGTACAGCCAGATGTTGCAGGACCGTGTTCACGGGCTGATTAAAGACCCAAGGCTCGACCAAGGCATCAACGCTACCGAACGACTGGAGCAGATGCTCTGCGATGAAGGCGCGCTGATCTTCAAATTCTGGTTTCACCTGTCCAAGAAACAAATGAAAGCGCGCCTCAAAGCCCTGGCGGATGATCCGCTGCACAGCTGGCGCATCAGCCCGCTGGATTGGCAGCAATCGAAGACGTACGACAAATTCGTAAAATACGGCGAGCGCGTGTTGCGCCGCACCAGCCGTGACTACGCGCCCTGGCATGTGATCGAAGGCGTTGACCCGCATTACCGCAGCTTGACGGTGGGCAGGATTCTGCTCGAGGGCCTGCAAAACGCTCTGAAACGTCAGACGATTCACCCTGATAAAGTCAGCGCCGCACCGTTGCCCCTGAGTGTCGATCAGTTGAACCTGCTCGACAGCCTGGATTTGACCCAGCATCTGGAAAAGGACGATTACGAGGAGCAGCTGATTACCGAGCAAGCCCGATTCTCCGGGCTGATGCGTGACAAACGCATGCGCCGCCATGCCTTGGTGGCTGTGTTCGAAGGCAATGATGCGGCGGGCAAGGGCGGTGCGATCCGCCGGGTTGCGGCGGCACTGGATCCACGTCAATACAGCATCGTGCCGATTGCCGCGCCAACTGAAGAGGAGCGGGCACAACCCTATTTGTGGCGTTTCTGGCGGCACATCCCGGCCAAGGGCAAGTTCACCGTGTTTGATCGTTCGTGGTACGGGCGAGTGTTGGTGGAGCGCGTCGAAGGGTTCTGCCCACCGGCGGACTGGTTGCGGGCCTACAGCGAAATCAATGATTTCGAAGAGCAGCTCACCGACGCCGGAGTGATCGTGGTCAAATTCTGGCTGTCCATCGACAAGCAGACGCAACTGGAGCGCTTTCAGGCCCGGGAAAACATTCCATTCAAACGTTTCAAGATTACTGAAGACGACTGGCGCAACCGCGACAAATGGGATGCCTACCGCGCGGCAGTCGGCGACATGGTCGACCGCACCAGCACCGAGATCGCGCCCTGGACCCTGGTGGAAGCCAATGACAAGCGCTGGGCCCGGGTCAAAGTCCTGCGCACGATCAATCAGGCGCTGGAAGAAGCGTTCGAAAAATCCGACAAGAAGGCTAAGAAACACAAGAAGTGAGCCGATGGCTGCGCATACGCGAGGTGAATGATTGTCGCGGTCGGTGAAGGGGTGGACTTATGCTCAGTCCACTCTCAACCGACAACAACAATGAGGTATGCCATGCGTGAAGTGGTGATCGTCGACAGCGTGCGGACCGGCCTGGCCAAATCCTTTCGCGGCAAATTCAACCAGACCCGCCCCGACGACATGGCGGCCCATTGCGTCAATGCGCTGCTGGCCCGCTCAGGCATTGATCCGGCCAGTGTCGAGGACTGTATTGTCGGCGCCGGCTCAAACGAAGGCGCCCAAGGGTTCAATATTGGACGCAACGTCGCCGTGCTGTCGCGTCTGGGCATCGGCACTGCGGGCATGACCCTCAATCGCTTCTGTTCGTCTGGCTTGCAGGCAATCGCCATCGCCGCCAACCAGATCGCTTCGGGCTGCAGCGACATCATCGTCGCCGGCGGTGTCGAGTCGATCAGCCTGACCATGAAAAGTGTTAACACCGACAATCTGATCAATCCGCTATTGAAAGAGCAGGTGCCGGGGATTTATTTTCCGATGGGCCAAACCGCCGAGATCGTCGCTCGTCGATACAACGTCAGCCGCGAAGAGCAGGACCGGTATGCGTTGCAGAGCCAGCTGCGCACCGCCCAGGCTCAGGCTGCGGGATTGTTCGATGACGAAATCGTGTCGATGGCGGTGAAATACCGCGTTGAAGACAAGGCGACCGGCCAGGTGCAGATACTCGACGGCATCGTCGATCGTGACGATTGCAATCGCCCGGATACCACGCTGGAAAGCCTTGCCGGGCTGAAGCCGGTGTTTGCCGAAGACGGTTCGGTAACGGCTGGCAATTCTTCACAGCTCTCCGACGGCGCCTCGATGACCCTGGTGATGAGCCTGGAAAAAGCGCTGGAGCTTGGGCTCAAACCCAAGGCTTTCTTCCGTGGTTTTACCGTCGCCGGGTGCGAGCCTGACGAGATGGGAATCGGCCCGGTTTTTTCGGTGCCTAAATTGCTCAAGGCCAAGGGCTTGCAGATCGCCGACATTGATCTGTGGGAACTCAACGAAGCGTTCGCGTCACAGTGCCTGTACAGCCGTAACCGGCTGGAAATCGACAACGAAAAATACAACGTCAACGGCGGCTCGATTTCCATCGGCCATCCTTTCGGTATGACCGGGTCGCGTCAGGTCGGGCATCTGGTGCGTGAGTTGCAGCGGCGTAAACTGCGTTACGGCATTGTGACCATGTGCGTGGGCGGCGGGATGGGTGCGACGGGGTTGTTTGAGGCTGTGCGTTAATTCTCGAAATGTGTGTTGCCTGCTTGACTGCTATCGCGAGCAGGCTCACTCCCACACTGGATCATCGGCGCTCACCAGATCCCTGTGGGAGCGAGTCTGCTCGCGATGCGGACGCCTCGGCTTATCGCTGGGCACTCAGCCACTGCATCCGTTCGATATACGCCTGAATCTCCCGCGCCGCCTTCTCGGTATTTTCAAAAGGCCCTTCCAGCGTGTTTTCACGGGTACTGAAATATAACTCCCCATTGACTCGACAGATCCGGTCGCTGCGAAAGTGCGTAGCGGGGGCGTTGTCCTGGGCGCGCATGCCGTACATGGAGTTCTCCTGAAGCTGCATTCCTGTGGGTGGATCCAATCAGCATATGTGTGAACCGGTTAAAGCGCCCGACCATCTGATCGGCGGCTCAGGCCCTTCAAACGAAACGACCTGCACAGTTGCATTCGCGGCCGGGGGGTAACTGTCCCTGTGTGCCGTCAGGCGTTGCGCCTAGAATGACGGTTCTCGCCAATTGGCTTCGGGGTTCGCATGCACATTTCATCGGGTCGCTGGGTATACGGTCTGTTCCTCGCCTTGCTGACCGCAGTGCTGTGGGGAATCCTGCCGATCAAGCTCAAGCAAGTGCTGCAGGTGATGGATCCGGTCACGGTCACCTGGTTTCGTCTGGCGGTTTCCGGCGGATGCCTGTTCATTTATCTCGCGGCAACCAGACGCCTGCCGAGCTACAAAGTGCTCGGTCCCCGCGGTGGATGGTTGGTGTTAATGGCCGTGCTCGGCCTTGTCGGCAACTATGTGCTGTATTTGATGGGGCTCAACCTGCTCAGCCCCGGCACTGCGCAGCTGGTCGTGCAGATGGGGCCGATCATGTTGTTGATCGCCAGCCTGTTTGTGTTCAAGGAACGCTTTAGCGTGGGGCAGGGGATTGGGCTGCTGGTACTGCTCATCGGTTTTGCATTGTTTTTCAACCAGCGCTTGAGTGAATTGCTCACGTCACTGACCGATTACACGGCCGGGGTGCTACTGGTGTTGTTGGCGTCCACGGTCTGGACGTTCTATGCCCTGGGGCAAAAACAGCTGCTGACGGTGTGGAATTCGTTGCAGGTGATGATGGTGATCTACCTGTTCTGCGCGGCATTGCTGACGCCTTGGGTGCATCCGCTGGAAGTGATGCAACTGACGCCGCTGCAAGGATGGCTGTTGCTGGCGTGCTGCATGAATACCCTGATTGCCTATGGCGCGTTTGCCGAGGCGTTGGCTCATTGGGAAGCGTCGCGGGTCAGCGCGACCCTGGCGATTACACCCCTTGTGACCTTTGTTGCGGTGGCGTTCGCGGCCTGGATGTGGCCGGAATATGTGCACGCTGAAACGATCAATGGCCTGGGGTATGGCGGGGCGGTGCTGGTGGTATTCGGGTCGGCGCTGGTGGCGTTGGGGCCTTCGTTGATTGCAGGACTACGGGCAAGAAAAGTGCGGATAGCAGCGGGTTAGATCGCGTTATCGTTCATCGCGGGCAAGCCACGCTCCCACAGGTTTTGCGTCGACCGCAATTTCAGTGAACGACACAACACCATGTGGGAGCGGGCTTGCCTGCGATGAATGACGATCAGGCGCTACGAATCTCAGCCCTTGGCACCTGCTTCCAGCATATTCTCCGGCCGCACCCAGGCATCAAATTCTTCATCCGTCAGGTACCCCAACTGCAGCGCCGCCTCACGCAAGGTCAGCCCCTCGCCGTAAGCCTTCTTGGCGATTTCCGCCGATTTGTCATAGCCGATGTGCGGATTGAGCGCCGTCACCAACATCAACCCACGTTCCAGATGTTCGGCCATTTTCGCCGCATCCGGCTCTAGGCCCGCAATGCAATGCTGCTGGAAGTTGCTGCAGCCATCGCCCAGCAGGCGAATCGATTGCAGCAGGTTGTGGATGATCACCGGTTTGAACACGTTCAGCTGCAAGTGGCCCTGGCTCGCGGCAAAACCGATCGCCACGTCGTTACCCATGACCTGGCACGCCAGCATCGATAACGCTTCGCACTGGGTCGGATTGACCTTGCCGGGCATGATCGAGCTTCCCGGTTCGTTGGCAGGCAGTTTCACTTCGGCGAAACCGGCTCGCGGCCCTGATCCCAAAAGACGCAGGTCGTTGGCGATTTTCATCAGGGTGACCGCGAGGGTCTTCAGCGCGCCGGACAGCGTGGTCAGCGGTTCATGGCCCGCCAGTGCGGCAAATTTATTGGGTGCGGTGACGAACGGCAAACCGGAGAGCGCCGCAAGTTCAGCAGCGATGGCTTCACCGAAGCCGTGCGGCGAATTCAAACCGGTGCCGACGGCCGTGCCACCCTGTGCCAGTTCGCAGACGGCCGGCAGCGCGCTGCGGATCGCTCGTTCGGCGTAATCCAGCTGGGCGATGAATGCCGAGACTTCCTGGCCAAAGGTGATCGGCGTGGCGTCCATCATGTGTGTCCGGCCGGTCTTGACCAGCTTCATGTGGCGCGCGGACAGCTCGGCCAGACCGCCAGACAGTTCACTGATTGCCGGCAGCAAATGCTGCTGCACGGCCTGGGCTGCCGCGATGTGCATGGCCGTAGGGAAGCAGTCGTTGGAACTCTGGGAACGGTTGACATGATCGTTGGGGTGCACGGGGGATTTGCCGCCGCGCGGATTGCCGGCCAGCTCATTGGCACGTCCGGCGATCACTTCGTTGACGTTCATGTTGCTCTGGGTACCGCTGCCGGTCTGCCAGACCACCAGGGGAAACTGGTCGTCATGGCTGCCATCGAGCACTTCGTCGGCGGCCTGTTCGATCAGGCGGGCAATGTCGGCAGGCACGTCACCATTACGGTCATTGACCCGCGATGCGGCTTTCTTGATCAGGGCCAGGGCGTGCAGCACCGCCAGCGGCATGCGTTCATTGCCAATCGCAAAGTTGATCAGCGAGCGTTGCGTCTGAGCGCCCCAATAGGCTTCATCCGGGACTTCAACCTGGCCAAGGCTGTCGGTTTCGATACGGCTCATCATGCACACTCCTGTAGGTCTGATAGCGCAGTTTAGGCCCTCATCGTCCGCCGTGGTTCCATCCGTCTCGAATTTGCCTTTTAAACCCCTCTAAATAAGGCTCCACAAGGCTTGGGGTTGAGTGACACACTTTTTTAGGCGCAGAATGGACGCCCTTGGGGTTTTACCTCGCCTGCTAGAAAAGGAAACTCGATGACTCGTCTTCGTGCCATCTGTACCGCGGTTGCACTGGTTTGCGCCAGCGGCCCTGTTTTTGCCGATACCGCCAGCCACAACGCCAGTGCCGAGGCTTTCCTGACCCTGGCGCACGCTGACAAATTGGGCACTCCGGTGTACATGCAAGTGCAGCAAATGTTCGCTCAGCGCTTTGAACAAACCAAAGCACCTGAATCGAAAAAAGCGCTGCTGGAAACCTATCAGGCCAAGGCCAACGCTGCGCTTGACCAAGCCATTGGCTGGAACAAGCTGAAGCCGGATATGGTCAAGCTCTACACCACCAACTTCAGTGAATCCGAGCTCAAGGACCTGGTAGCGTTCTACAAGTCCCCACTGGGCAAGAAAGTCCTGGAAAAAATGCCTCAGCTGACTCAGCAATCGGCTCAGATGACTCAGGCCAAGCTGGAAAGCGCGGTGCCTGTGGTCAACAAGCTGCTGGCTGACATGACGGCCGAGCTGGAGCCTAAAGGCGCCGCTCCTGCCAAGAAAAAGCCGTAAGCGGAGTTCGGTATGAGCATGCAACAACGCATTGAGTCGACGCTGGGCCTGTTACAGCCCGAGCACCTGCAGGTGCTGGATGAGAGCCACATGCACAGTCGCGGGTTGCAAACCCACTTCAAGGCGGTGGTGGTCAGTCAGCAGTTCGAGGGGCTCAACAGGGTCAAGCGTCACCAGAAGGTCTACGGCACGCTCGGCGAGCTGATGGGCGAATTTCATGCGTTGGCGCTGCATACCTATACGCCTGAAGAATGGGCACAGATCGACGCGGCCCCGGCTTCGCCGACCTGTGCTGGCGGCAGCAAACATTGATGTGATGGCTGATGGGCTGTTGTGATCAAGGCTTTTGTGGCGAGGGGATTTATCCCCGTTGGGCTGCGAAGCAGTCCTGAATCCAGAGATCACAACAGTTCAGGTACACGCATGCAGCGATCTTTCGACTGCTTCAGCCCAACGGGGATAGATCCCCTCGCCACAGAGATTGATGGCAGTCCTAAAACCACACCTTTTTTGCTAGAATCCGCAACGCGCCGCTAACCCGGCGCGTTTTTTTTTCGCATCCGGTTCACCCTTTACGAGGGTAGCCACCTGGAGAAACACCCATGACACAACAGATTGTCGTGGCGGCACTGTATAAGTTCGTCACGCTCGAAGATTACGTCGCCCTGCGCGAGCCCTTGCTGCAGGCGATGGTCGACAACGGCATCAAAGGCACGTTGCTGATCGCCGAAGAAGGCATCAATGGCACCGTCTCCGGTAGCCGCGAAGGCATCGACGGGCTGATGGCCTGGCTCAAGAACGACCCGCGCATGGACGATATCGATCACAAGGAATCGTACTGCGACGATCAGCCGTTCTATCGCACCAAGGTAAAACTGAAGAAAGAAATCGTCACCCTTGGCGTCGAAGGCGTGGACCCGAACAAAAAGGTTGGCACCTATGTCGACCCAGAAAACTGGAACGCCCTGATCAGCGACCCTGAAGTGCTGCTGATCGACACCCGCAACGACTACGAAGTCGCGATTGGCACCTTCGAAGGCGCCATCGATCCGAAGACCACCAGTTTTCGCGAGTTTCCCGACTACATCAAAGAGCACTTCGACCCGGCGGTACACAAGAAGGTCGCGATGTTTTGCACCGGTGGCATTCGCTGCGAAAAAGCCTCGAGCTACATGCTCAGCCAGGGTTTCGATGAGGTCTATCACCTCAAGGGTGGCATCCTGAAGTACCTCGAAGAGGTGCCGCAGGAAGAAACCAAATGGCAGGGCGACTGCTTTGTATTCGACAACCGCGTGACCGTGCGCCACGACCTCAGTGAAGGCGACTACGATCAATGTCATGCCTGCCGCACGCCGATCAGCGTGGAAGACCGCGCATCCGAGCATTACGTTGCCGGCATCAGCTGCCCGCATTGCTGGGATAAGCTGAGCGAGAAGACCCGTCGCAGTGCCATCGACCGGCAAAAGCAGATCGAACTGGCCAAGGCGCGCAACATGCCTCACCCGATCGGCTACAACTACAAGCAAACACCTTCCGAGGCTTGAACCCATGTCTGCGTGCCGCTTGCTCTATGTGATGGATCCGATGTGTTCCTGGTGCTGGGGCTTCGCGCCGGTGGCCGAATCACTGGTCGAACAGGCACATGCAGCGGGGGTTGAAGTGCATCTGGTGGTGGGCGGATTGCGCACCGGCAGCGGATCGGCCCTGGAACCGACTACGCGGCGCTACATCCTTGAGCATTGGCAGGCAGTCACCGAGGCCACAGGCCAGCCTTTCAAGGTTGAAGGTGCGTTGCCCGAGGGGTTTGTCTACGACACCGAGCCTGCCTGCCGGGCGCTGGTCACGGCGCGTAGCCTGGCACCGGATTGTGCGTGGAAACTGCAGGGGTTGATTCAGCATGCGTTTTACGCCGAGGGGCGCGACGTCACCCACGCCAGTGTCCTGGTGGAGCTGGCGGAGCAGGCGGGTGTACCGCGTATCGAATTCGCCGCGGCCTTTGACCGGGCCGATCAGCACGCCGCCACCGCGGCCGATTTCACCTGGGTTCAGGACCTGGGGATTGCCGGCTTTCCTACGCTGCTGGCCGAGCGTGACGGTCAACTGGCTTTGTTGACGAATGGCTATCGACCCTTGAGTGAATTGTCGCCGCTGCTCAGTCGCTGGCTGGAGCGCGCGGCCTGTGCATGACCTGCCCCATGACGCGCCAGCCCTCAAGCGTTTCGATCGACTGAGCTGGGCTGAAATCCGTCGACTGGCCCTGCAGCATAAAAAATCCCTGTGGATCGCTAACGGCGTAGCCGTGTTGGCGACGCTGTGCAGCGTACCCATCCCATTGCTTCTGCCATTACTGGTGGATGAAGTGCTGCTGGGGCACGGCGATGCGGCACTGAAGATCATGAACCATGCACTGCCCGAAGGCTGGCAAAAAGCCGCCGGTTACATCGGTCTGATGCTGGTGGTGACCTTGACCCTGCGTTGTGGTGCATTGCTGTTCAACGTCGTACAGGCCAAATTGTTCGCTGCGCTGGCCAAGGACATCGTGTACCGCATTCGCTTGCGGTTGATCGAACGGCTCAAGCGCATTTCCCTCGGCGAATACGAAAGCCTGGGAAGTGGCACGGTCACCACGCATCTGGTCACTGACCTGGATACCCTCGACAAGTTTGTCGGCGAAACCCTCAGTCGTTTTCTGGTGGCCATGCTGACGCTGGTGGGCACCGCCAGCATTCTGGTGTGGATGCACTGGAAGCTCGCGCTGCTGATCATGCTGTTCAACCCGCTGGTGATCTATGCCACGGTGCTGTTGGGCAAGCGGGTCAAACACCTGAAGAAACTCGAAAATGACAGCACCTCGCGCTTTACCCAGGCACTGACCGAAACCCTCGATTCGATTCAGGAAGTGCGCGCCGGCAACCGCCAGGGCTTTTTCCTCGGACGCCTTGGCCAGCGAGCCCGGGAAGTGCGCGATTATGCGATCACCTCCCAGTGGAAAACCGATGCCTCCAACCGGGCCAGCGGCTTGTTGTTCCAGTTCGGTATCGATATCTTCCGCGCCGCCGCCATGCTCACGGTGCTGTTTTCCGACCTGTCCATCGGCCAGATGCTCGCGGTCTTCAGTTACTTGTGGTTCATGATCGGTCCGGTCGAACAGTTGTTGAACCTGCAATACGCTTACTACGCTGCCGGCGGCGCCTTGTCGCGGATCAACGAGTTGCTGGCCCGGGCCGACGAGCCGCAATACGAGGGCGGTGTCGACCCGTTCCAGGGCCGCGACACGGTGGGTATTGAAGTTCAGGGGTTGAGCTTCAGCTATGGCGATGAGCTGGTGCTGAACCAGATGAACCTGTCCATTGCGCCGGGTGAAAAAGTTGCGATCGTGGGCGCCAGCGGAGGCGGCAAAAGTACGTTGGTGCAGTTGCTGCTGGGGTTGTACACGCCGCTTGCCGGGACGATTCGCTTCGGCGGTTCGACACAGCAGGAGATCGGCCTGGAAACGGTTCGGGAAAACGTCGCCGTGGTCCTGCAACACCCCGCGCTGTTCAACGACACCATACGCGCCAACCTGACAATGGGGCGCGAACGCAGTGACGAGGCCTGCTGGCAAGCGCTCGAAATTGCACAACTGCACGCTACGGTTCGTGAGTTGCCCAATGGTCTGGACAGCATCGTCGGACGTTCCGGTGTGCGGTTGTCGGGTGGGCAACGCCAACGTCTGGCCATTGCACGGATGGTGCTGGCGGACCCTAAAGTGGTCATTCTTGACGAAGCAACCTCTGCCCTCGATGCCGCGACTGAATACAACCTGCATCAGGCGTTGACGCGTTTTCTGAGTCAGCGCACCACCTTAATCATTGCGCACCGGTTGTCTGCGGTGAAGCAGGCCGACCGGGTGCTGGTGTTCGATGGCGGTCAAATTGCCGAAGATGGCGACCATCAGCAGCTGATTGCCGATGGTGGTTTGTACGCCAAGCTTTATGGGCATTTGCAGCAAATGTAGGTCCGCGCCGGAGCAGCTGCAGTACGCCTCGTCTGTCACCCTGCAAACAGTTTTTTGCATCCGGGGCGTCTACATCCTGTTCGAATTCAAGCTGGTGGTGTCTGGCAAGGCTTTCCCGGCGCGCCTGACAGTGCCGGCCGGGATTATCGTGCAGGGTGGTCCGGAAATTTTGGCGCTGGCTTGCCGAGAGCATGAACGCACCCTAGTCTAGCTGTAGCGATCACGTTGGATGATGATCTGGCAGTGCTAATGCAAGGGACCTCATGAATCAAACGCGGACTCTCGGAACGCCACGGTTGTTGGGCATCGTATGGCCTTTTATTGCCGTCGTGTTATTCCAAGCGTTGCTGGGAGGCGTGAGTCTGTACGTTCTTTCCGCTGTGCGGGGATACGTGGCGGGTGAAAGCCTGTGGTCCAAAGGCCAGAAGGACGCCATCTATTACCTCAACCTCTACGCCGACAGTCGCGACGAGACGATTTTCCTCAAGTACCAGAACGCAATTGCCGTACCCCAAGGCGGCCATGAGTTGCGTGTTGCGCTGGATGCCAGACCACCGAAACTCGAAGAAGCGAGAAGGGCCATCCTGAAAGGTGGAAATCACCCCGACGACGTTTCAAGCCTGATCTGGCTGTACCTCAATTTCCGCCATTTCAGTTACCTCGAGAAGGCCATCGACCTGTGGACCGTCGGCGATTCCTACCTGGTGCAACTCGATAATGTCGCCCGGGAAATGCACCAGTACATTAAGGAAAATCGAGCGACCAGCGACGACGTGACTCGCTGGAAAGAGCGGATCTTTGCCATCAACGATGGCGTGACACCAGCGGCCAGAGCGTTCAGTGATGCATTGGGTGAGGGATCGCGGGTCATCCTGCGGCTTTTGTTGGTCACCAACCTGGCGACCGCGCTCGGCCTGATTGCCCTGGCGTTGATGCGTACCCACAAACTCCTCAAGCAGCGCCACGCGTTCGCCGATGCGCTTCAGCTGGAGAAGGAGCGGGCGCAAATCACTCTGCAATCGATTGGCGATGGGGTGATCACCACTAACGTCGACGGCGAAATCGCCTTTATGAACCCGGCTGCCGAGGCACTGACCCACTGGAAGGCCGAGCAGGCAGTGGGTGTGCCGTTGGCGGCCCTGTTCAATTTGCTGGACGAAAATGCCCAGGCAGACGGTTTTACCCTGATCGAGCATATTTTGAGTGGTCAGTTGAGTGGTGGCAGCGAACACTCCAAGTTGATCCAGCGTCTGGATGGCAGCACCGTTTCGGTGACCCTGGTGGGGGCGCCGATTCGAAACGCCGGCAAGGTCAGTGGCGCGGTCCTGGTGTTGCACGACATGACTCAGGAGCGGCAGTACATTGCCAACTTGTCATGGCAGGCGACCCACGACGCCTTGACCGGCCTCGCCAACCGCCGTGAGTTCGAGTTCCGCCTGGATCAGGCCTTGCACAATCTGACGCGGCAGTCGGGGCGTCATGCGCTGATGTTTCTCGATCTGGATCAGTTCAAGCTGGTCAATGACACGTGCGGCCACGCGGCGGGTGACGAACTGTTGCGGCACATTTGCGCCTTGTTGCAGTCAGGTTTGCGCGAAGGCGACACCTTGGCCAGGCTCGGCGGTGACGAATTTGGCATCCTCCTTGAAAACTGCTCGCCCGACGCGGCGGAAAAGATTGCCGACAGTCTGCGCCAGACCGTGCAGAACCTGCACTTTGTCTGGAAGGGCCGACCGTTTGTCACCACCGTGAGCATCGGCCTGGTGCATATCGCGCAAAACCCGAGCTCCCTCGAAGCCTCGTTGCGCGCCGCTGATATGGCCTGCTACATGGCCAAGGAAAAGGGCCGTAACCGGGTTCAGGTCTATCACGCCGACGATTCGGAACTGTCCCTGCGCTTTGGAGAGATGGCCTGGGTTCAGCGTCTGCACAGGGCTCTCGAAGATAACCGTTTTTGTTTATATGCCCAGCAAATCGCGCCGCTGGGACATATCGAACAGGGTGGGGGACATATTGAAATCCTGTTGCGTCTGCACGATGAAGCAGGTCGCATGATTCTTCCGGACAGTTTCATTCCGGCAGCAGAACGATACGGTCTTATGACTTCGTTAGATCGTTGGGTAGTGGAGAATGTTTTTAAGATCATTGCTCAGTGCATATCGGAGAAACACAAAGGTCCGTTGGCGATGTGTGCGATTAATCTGTCAGGCATTACTATAGGAGATGACGCATTTCTGGACTTCCTGCGTCAACAGTTTGTTGTTTACGACATACCACCTGAAATGATTTGTTTTGAAATTACTGAAACCAGTGCGATATCAAATTTAGGCAGTGCAATCAGATTTATTAATGAACTCAAAGGCTTAGGTTGTCATTTTTCATTAGATGACTTTTGTGCCGGTATGTCCTCATTCGCCTACTTGAAACATTTACCTGTAGACTTCCTGAAGATCGACGGGAGTTTCGTTAAGGATATGCTGGACGACCCGATTAACCTCGCCATGGTTGAAGTGATTAATCACATTGGTCATGTAATGGGTAAGCGCACGATTGCCGAGTTTGTAGAAACCCCCCAGATCGAGCAGGCACTGCTGGAGATTGGGGTCGATTACGCTCAAGGGTATGTCATAGAACGCCCGCATCTGTTTACTTGCGAAAGTTTACAAAGTCGTCCTGCGAGGCCTCAGCCTTTGTTGTTCAAGGCGCCAGGCACGTTCCGCTGAAACTCTTGCTGATCCTTAATCACAATCAAAAGGAGCTCGACAGTGATCGACACATTTATTCGAACCGGCCCACTCATGGAAGCTGCAAGTTATCCTGACTGGGCCCAACGCCTGATCCATGATTGCAGCGAGAGCAAACGTAGGGTCGTCGAACATGAGCTGTATCAACGGCTGCGCGATAACAAGCTCAGTGCAAAGACCATGCGCCATTACCTTATTGGTGGCTGGCCGGTGGTTGAACAGTTTGCGTTGTATATGGCGCAGAACTTGACCAAGACCCGTTTCGCCCGTCATCCCGGAGAAGACATGGCGCGTCGCTGGTTGATGCGCAATATTCGCGTTGAACTCAATCACGCCGACTATTGGGTGCACTGGAGTCGGGCTCATGGTGTCAGCCTGGAAGATCTGCAAGCGCAGCCTGTTGCACCAGAACTTCACGCCCTCAGCCATTGGTGCTGGCACACCAGTTCGTCGGACTCGCTGATCGTCGCCATTGCCGCGACCAACTACGCCATTGAGGGCGCAACAGGGGAGTGGTCCGCGGTGGTTTGCTCCAATGGCATCTACGCAGCATCGTTCCCCGAGGAGGATCGCAAGCGGGCAATGAAGTGGCTGAAGATGCACGCGCAATATGATGATGCGCATCCCTGGGAGGCGCTGGAAATCATCTGCACATTAGGGGGGATGAATCCGAGCAAAGCGTTGCAGATAGAGTTGCGCCAGGCCGTTTGCAAAAGTTACGACTACATGTACCTCTTCCTGGAGCGTTGCATGCAGTTGGAACACGCTGAAAAGGCTCAAGTCCCGCGTGAGCGCATGGCTTTCGCTGAAAGCTGAGTCGTTGTTACGCAGCAATGAAAAAGCCCGCACCTCCTGTTCAGGGAGGGCGGGCTTTTTTGGTTCCAGCAGCTAATTCAGGCGCTGACCTTGAGGCCAACGAGGCCGGCAATGATCAGCGCGACACTGGCGAGTCTGAATAGCGCCATGGACTCGCCAAACAGAATGATCCCGGCAATGACGGTTCCGACTGCACCCACGCCTGTCCAGATGGCGTAGGCGGTGCCCAGCGGCAATTCCTTCATAGCCAGGCCTAGCAGGCCCAGGCTGATGGCCATCGCGGTAATGGTGAGGGCGGTGGGGAGAGGGCGACTGAAGCCATCAGTGTATTTCAGGCCAACAGCCCAGCCGACTTCGAACAGGCCAGCGAACAACAGAATGATCCAGGACATTGAAGACCTCCATCAATAGACGGGGTCGTCCCCAGATTAATGACTCGATCGAGCCGCGAGGTCGTCCTCGCGTTGCGCCATAGAGTGCCCATCATTAACCCGGGGATCAAGTTTTCAGATCAGTCGATTGCCTGCTGAGCGGCTGTTTCCCGATCTTCTTTTTCACTCATTCGGCGGAACCAGGTCGAGAGCAGCGCCCCGGAGATGTTGTGCCACACGCTGAACAAGGCACTCGGCACCGCCGCCAGAGGCGAGAAGTGCGCACTGGCCAGCGCCGCACCCAGACCTGAGTTTTGCATGCCCACTTCCAGTGCCAGTGATTTACGCTGGGCCACTGGCAGCTTGAACAGGCGGCCAGTGAAATAGCCCAGCAGATAGCCAAAGCTGTTGTGCAACATGACGACGGCCA
The DNA here is from genome assembly GCF_059716215.1 of Pseudomonas sp. LBUM1643. NCBI lineage: Bacteria > Pseudomonadati > Pseudomonadota > Gammaproteobacteria > Pseudomonadales > Pseudomonadaceae > Pseudomonas > Pseudomonas sp. LBUM1643. The sequence continues at coordinate 4,768,316 of NZ_CP166813.1, read as the reverse complement.
TGATCAACAGGCCCGATTCGGCGATTTTCGCCTGACTGGCCGCCACCACCGCCGTGACGATGATCACGATGCTCACCACGGAGATCAAAGGCAGCACTTCCACGGCATGGCGCACCCGGTGACCGAGCACGCGTTGGGCCGCTACCCCAAGCACGATCGGTAACAGCACCACTTGCAGGATCGACCAGAACAGCTCCATGAAGGAAACCGGCAACCAGGCCGAAGCCAACAACCAGATCAGTGCGGGTGTCAGCAGCGGAGCGAGAAGGGTGGTGACAGCCGCGATGGCCACTGACAACGCCAAGTCACCGCGCGCGAGCCAAGTCATCACGTTCGACGATGTACCGCTTGGGCAGCAACCGACCAGGATCACGCCGACGGCAATTTCCGGGGGTAAGTGGAACGCCTGGCAGAGCAACCACGCCACACCGGGCATGATCACGAAATGGGCGACGACGCCCAACGCTACACGCCATGGATGGCGTGCGACTTCTGCAAAATCTTCGAGCTTGAGCGTCAGCCCCATGCCGAACATCACCAGGCCCAGCAGTGGAACGATGGCGCCTTTGAGGCCGATGAACCACGCGGGTTGCAGGAACGCCACGACGGCGAAAATCAAAACCCAGTAGGCGAAGGTGTTGCCGACAAAGCGGCTCAATGCAGCCAGTGCACGCATGGCCTGATCCTTATTGTGTGAAAGCGTTAGGGACCTAAGCATACGTTGCCTGTAAAAAGAGCGCAGCCTTCGGCGGCTCCTGCGGGGAATGAATTCCACACTGCATGGGCTGCCGAAGGCTGCGATCTCTTTATTGGCTGATTGGCGCCGCCCATCCAGGCCGGCGCCCGGCAGGGGATTAGATGCCCTGCGGAGTCTCTTCCCCACCCAGCGCTTCAACCAGCGCTGGAAGGAAATCGCCGAAGGTCAGCATCATCAGGGTGAAACTGGCGTCCAGCTGGCCAAGGGCTTCTTCGCCACCGTCCTGTTCCGCCTGATCCTGCAGCAGATCTTCGAACTTCAGGCGCTTGACCACCATCTTGTCGTCAAGGACGAAAGACAGTTTGTCTTGCCAGGCCAGCGACAGCTGAGTCACTACTTTACCGGTGCTCAGGTGGAGCTGGATTTCTTCACTGGTCAAGTCCTGACGCTTGCAGCGCACGATGCCGCCATCTTCGTGGGTATCACGCAGCTCGCATTCGTCCAGGACGAAGAAATCGTCCGCCGCTTTCTGGGTGGTGACCCATTCGGTCATGGTCGCGGTCGGCGACATTTTAACGGTCAGCGGACGCACCGGCAGCGTGCCGATCACTTCACGCAGGGTGGACAGCAGGTCTTCGGCGCGTTTCGGGCTGGCCGAGTTCACCAGGATCAGACCCTGTTTCGGCGCGATGGCCGCGAAGGTCGACGAGCGACGGATAAAGGCGCGCGGCAGGAAGGCCTGGATGATTTCATCCTTGATCTGATCGCGTTCCTTCTTATAGACCTTGCGCATTTGCTCGGCTTCGATCTCTTCGACTTTTTCCTTCACCGCGTCACGAACGACGCTGCCCGGAAGAATGCGTTCTTCCTTGCGAGCCGAGATCAGCAGGAAGTCTCCGCTGACGTGAACCAGAGGGGCATCTTCACCCTTGCCGAACGGCGCGACGAAACCGTAGGTGGTCAACTCCTGGCTTGCACATGGACGCGCCTGTTTAGTGGCCAGTGCAGTTTCCAACGCCTCGGCATCAAAAGGCAGATCTTGGGTCAGGCGATAGATAAGCAGGTTTTTGAACCACATGGTGTGAGTCTCTCCTTTATACAAAGGGGGGCATTATTCTCTTCGCGGCGCCATAGGCCAACCCTTCCCTAAGCCTTTGGAAGGCCTGCAAAAATTATTTAAAAAAGTGCTTGCCAGAGGTTGGGTCGCTCCGTAGAATGCGCGCCACACCGAACGTGAAGGGTGATTAGCTCAGCTGGGAGAGCGTCTGCCTTACAAGCAGAATGTCGGCGGTTCGATCCCGTCATCACCCACCATTCGCATTCAGTGTTACGCGCAGCGGTAGTTCAGTCGGTTAGAATACCGGCCTGTCACGCCGGGGGTCGCGGGTTCGAGTCCCGTCCGCTGCGCCATATTCGGTAACCTGGAACGCTGAACGCCAGGTTGCCACGGAAAAGCCCGCTAACGCGGGTTTTTTTCTGTCTGTTGTTCCTGCGGGATGTGTTGTTTCACCGGTTTTCGGATTTATTTGAAAAAATATTCAATTGAATCAACACTTTACGAAAATCTGTGGCATAATGCGCCCCGTAACGAAGGTACTGGGTGATTAGCTCAGCTGGGAGAGCGTCTGCCTTACAAGCAGAATGTCGGCGGTTCGATCCCGTCATCACCCACCATTACTTTCAATGCTACGCGCAGCGGTAGTTCAGTCGGTTAGAATACCGGCCTGTCACGCCGGGGGTCGCGGGTTCGAGTCCCGTCCGCTGCGCCATATTCGGTAACCTGGAACGCTGAACGCCAGGTCACCACGGAAAAGCCCGCTTAACGCGGGCTTTTTTTCGTCCGGAATTTGGCATTTCAACCGCCAACTTTAATACCTCAGCGCGTGTCATCCGCTTCTATCGGAAGCAGATGACAGAAGCTTCATCCTCAGAATCCCGAAATGCGTTAAAACACCTGAACTTATCAGATGTTTCCTGCTCTCATGCCGGTAGCCATTGGTCGTGGCCGCCTGATAAGCTCGCGGCTTTACTCGATTGCCCTTTAGGCGCATGAACAAGGAAATAGCATGAAACAGCATCGGTTGGCGGCGGCGGTGGCCCTGGTTAGCCTGGTACTTGCGGGTTGTGACTCGCAAACCAGCGTAGAGCTGAAAACCCCGGCGCAAAAAGCTTCCTACGGGATTGGCCTGAACATGGGCAAAAGCCTGGCTCAGGAAGGCATGGATGATCTGGATTCCAAAGCCGTAGCTCAAGGCATCGAAGATGCCGTCGGCAAGAAAGAGCAAAAGCTGAAGGATGACGAACTGGTCGAAGCTTTTGCCGCACTGCAAAAGCGTGCTGAAGAGCGCATGGCCAAGATGAGCGAAGAGTCGGCAGCCGCTGGCAAGAAATTCCTCGAAGACAACGCCAAGAAAGCCGGCGTAACCACCACCGCTTCGGGTCTGCAGTACGAAGTGGTCAAGAAGGCCGATGGCGCACAGCCTAAGCCGACCGACGTAGTGACCGTTCACTACACCGGTACTCTGACTAACGGCACCGTTTTTGACAGCTCCGTCGAGCGTGGCAGCCCGATCGATCTGCCGGTTAGCGGTGTGATCCCTGGCTGGGTTGAAGGTCTGCAGCTGATGCACGTTGGCGAGAAGTACAAACTGTACATCCCTAGCGAACTGGCATACGGCGCGCAAAGCCCGAGCCCGGCGATTCCAGCCAATTCGGTGCTGGTATTCGACCTGGAACTGCTGGCGATCAAAGATCCAGCCAAGCAAGAAGACGCTGCCAAGTAATTTGCGTCTGGCTTGAAACAACGCCTCGCTTATGCGGGGCGTTGTTGCATCTGGCATTTGGCAAGGGTAAACAAAGCGAACGGATGCTGTAGGCTGAAGTCATAGGCTGTAAGGGAGTGAGCGCTAGCCGCGCGAACTCGCCAAGTCAATGAAATATTGGGTTTTTTTATGTGAGTAAAAAACGCCCGATCTGAGTTCAGCCCTTATAAAACGGGGCTCTCAGCCGTGAAATGTAGCTCTGTTCACAAGGTTATCCACAATTTGTGTGGATAACATTTCAGCGGGAGGAATGATGAAAGCACCCTGGAATTTCGCTCGTTTCCTGCCTCTGGCCGGGCGTTTGCTCGCACGAGGGCGTTTGCCTACCTTATTGTTCGCTGTCGCCAGTAAAGGCGCGAGCCAGGGCAACCGGCTCGGCAAGCTCAAAGACGATCTCCGCTTGTTGCAGGCACTCTGTCTGGCCTACTGGCGCGGGGAGTACCGTGCCATCAGCCCGAAAGCATTGATTTCGGTGGTGGCGGGGTTGATGTATTTCCTCAGTCCAGTGGATGCGATTCCCGATTTCATACCGGTTTTCGGCATGCTCGATGACATCGCTGTGCTGGCTTGGTTAATGAAAGTCCTCGATGACGAACTCAACGCCTTCCGCGCGTGGCGCAAGCGTCAATTGCCGGAGAAACTTGCTGTAGTCGAGCGGCTTCCGGATAACCCTGAACAACTTCAGCTGCAAGGTCCGAAGAAAATCTGAGCCGATTCAAGATCATCCTTATATTCAAACCCCCCCGCGACCTTGGCCGCTGTTAGGATTACACTTCTAGGGAAAAGTGCCGACTCGCTAAGTGTCGTTGTCCTACGGGGAAGTCATGGATATTCAGATAATCACACGCGAAGGCGAGCCCGAGTATGCGGTTGTACCATGGGCTCAGTATCAGGCTTTATTGAAAGCAGCAGGCATTGATCAACAACCGAAGCGAGTCGCCCCAGAGCGTCCCGCTGCATCGCCAGATCAGGTTCTTCCCGGTTTGGATCAAATACGCAGTTTGCGCGAAGGAAAGGGCATCGCCATTGAGGCGCTGGCCCGCACGGTAGGCATCAGTCCGTCTTATCTGGCCTTGATCGAAAGTGGCGAGCGTCTACCCGACGCGGCGATTCGCCGAAGCCTGGCCTGGGAATTGACGGTGCCAGGTTGGAGGGATGAATCGTGAGCGTACGCATCAGTCGTCAACATTGGGACGGATTGCTGGGTGAACTGGATCAGGCACGCCGACAGCGACATCTGCTGACTTATCGCGCGTTGCTGGAGCGATTGCAACTACCCACGCCGGCCATGCAAACCCTGACGGCTGCTCTCGAGCATCTGGCCGCGCTGGACGCCAAGGCCGAACAGCCTTTGCGCAGTTCGCTGGTAATCAGTCAGGGCGCCAGCCGCCTGCCCCGTACAGGTTTTTTCGAATGTGTGGAACGTCTGGGGCGTTTTTCCGGACCGTCCGATGGCGTTGCCGCTGCGTCTTGGCACGCTTCGGAAGTGGTTCGTGTGTTCGAATACGAATACCCCGAATCGGCAGAAGCCTGAGTGTTTTTAAAACTGAAGGCGCGGGCAGGTTATTGGCTGGCCCGCCGGTTGTTTCACTGGTCATGGTTTGTTCGCCAGCCTCGGGGCTGGAGCTGGCTTGAGGGCCAGTTTGCGCGCATGGCCAATCTCGGTGATGTGGGCGCCCAGAGCTTCTATGGCCACATTCTGACGTTCCGTGGCGTGGGCCTCGGGGCTCGTGAAGAAGGTGTGAGATTGTTGCGCCTGGCAGCGTTGGCGGGCGATGGCAAGGCGGCGTATCAGGTGGGGGTGATCAGCCTGGCCGGAACGCTCGGCAAGGCACCGGATCCGGTCGAGGCGGCACGATGGTGGAACCTGTCGGCAAAGGCGGGGCATCCGTTGGCAGAGATGAAGCTAAAAGAGCTGGCGTCCCGGGACTCCGGGGTTCCACCCTCGATCTGAGCTGAAATCATCGCTGGCCTACGCGCGCACCCTCAACCGGCACCACCAGGCTATCAATCACATGCAGGCTATACCCCGGCACATTTTTCGCGTGATGCTTGGCTTGCGATGCCATCTCGGCCAACTGGCTCGCATCGAGCTGCTCGCAAGCCTCTGGGTGCAAATGCACCACGCCAATCGACAATGACAGCAATGCAAACTCCTGGCGGACACCCTGACGGTTCGGTCCGATGAAACAACCGGCTTCCAGGTGTTCGCTACGGTAAAAGCGCCGACACTGACTCTGGAAATCGTCCAGCAACTGGTTCAAACGCTTGCGCCAGTCTTCCGGCCCGAGCACCAGCAGGAAGTCGTCACCGCCGATATGCCCGACAAAGTCGCGGGACGGGTCGACGCGATCATTCAGGCACTGCGCCAGGCACATCAGAACTTCATCGCCACGCCCGTAGCCGTATATGTCGTTGAACGGTTTGAAACTATCGATATCGACGTAGCAGATCATCGTTTCCCGTTTCTGTTGCAACAGGCGCGTCAGGCATTGCTGGATCGGCACGTTCCCCGGTAACAGCGTAAGAGGATTGGCGTAGCGAGCCTGCTGGATCTTCAGTTCGGTAATCAGCTTGAGCACATCGATCACCCGTCCCAGTCCCAGGTATTCGCCGTTCAGGGTGATGATGAAGTCCTCCTCGATTCGCTGCCGCGCACGGCTGGTGATGAGGCGACTGACCTGCTGCAACGATTGGCTCATCTCGACCGCTAGAAAATCGTCACTCATCAAGCGGCTGATCGGTTTGCGAGCAAAAAGATCGGTGGCGAAGGGCTTGAGGAGTGCGTCCGACAGTGAATGCCGATGGACGATGCCGCATGGCTGGCCTCGCTCGTCCAGCACCGCCAGGGAGTTCAGGTTGGCCTGGCGACGAAACGCTTCCAGTACGGTAGCGGTCGGCGTTTCCCGGGGCACGGCCACCTGATCATTCAGCAGGGCGCTCAAGTCACTGCCTTCTTCGCTCAGCACCAATGCACTGCTGTCGTGCTTGGGCATCAGGTTTCGGGCCTCCCGTGGCGGATGTTCTTGAGGGCGGCAGAGCAAATACCCCTGCACCAGATCAACACCCATCTCGGTGAGCACCGCGAGCTCTTCCGGTAGCTCGATTCCTTCGGCAATGACCTGTGCACGTGAGGCCTTGGCGATCTGCAGGATCGAACCGACGAACTCACGTTTGAGCGCATCCTGATGGATACCATCGATGAAATGTCGGTCGATCTTCACGTAATCCGGTCGCAATTCCGACCAGAGCCGCAAGCTCGAATAGCCCGCTCCCAAATCGTCCAGCGCAATGGAAAACCCCATCGCACGGTAGTGATGGAGCGCGGTTTGCAGCAGCTGAAAATCGTCGGTCGGGGTTTGTTCGGTGAGTTCAATCACTACCTGGCTGGGTGCAATCCCGAAATCCTCCAGTAACTGTAAAGTCCGTCCAGGCTGGTGGGCGGCTTCCAGCAAGGATTCCGGCGAGACGTTCAGGAATAGTTTGCCGGGCAGTTGCTGTTCGTTGAAACGACGGCAAGCACTTTCGCGACACGCCATTTCCAATTCACTCAGGCGAGCGGCCTGGCGGGCAACGGCGAACAGTGCGATAGGCGAGTGCAGAGGGCTGTTGGAGGGGCCACGGCTGAGGGCTTCGTAGCCGACGATGCGCCGTTCAGAGAGGGAGATGATCGGCTGGAACAGGCTGTGTAACCCGCCTTGAGTCAGTATTGAGCTCAGTGCGGTCAGCTGTTCTGTCGTGGTCATGGCAATCTCTGGCGATAAAAAAAAGGACCGGGCGGGCTCTTGGTATAGAGCCCGCCCGGTCCTTTATTTCACGACAGAATGATGACTGTTTGATGACTCTCCGTAGAGCGTCGCCGTTAAATTGCCATCATCTTAGTGCTTGGCCACCGCAGTATTGAGCTTCAGGTAGTCCAACAGAATACGACCGGTCTCGCTCAGGTAAGCATCGTCTTCTGGTTTGGTCTTGTCCGGCTCAGCCGCAATGGCGTCTTCGTCTTCTTTCTTCAGCTCTTTGAGCGGTTCTTCGCCTTTGGCCTTGCGACGGATATTCTCCATCACCAGCTGTTTGGCTTCGATGTCGGCATGTTGTGCACGACGCTCGGCTTCGTTGAGGCTGACAGTTTTTTCTTCCATCAGCTTCTGGGCCAGGGCCAGCTTGTCGCGGATGAAGACAAATTCAGCATCCTTGGCCGTCCGCACGTCATGCTCGGACTTGAGCTGCGTAATGTACGGTTTGAAGGGGTCGACCGCTGGCTTGATGGCGGCCTTGATGGTGTCCCATGGCATGGCTTCTGGCAGTGCGCTTTCGCCGATTTCCTTGGTGTCGATGATCGACGGGTAATCGATGTCAGGCAGTACGCCCTGATGCTGGGTGCTCTGGCCGGAAACCCGGTAGAACTTGGCCAGGGTCAGTTTCAGCTCGCCGTGATTCAGTGGCTGAATGGTCTGTACCGTGCCTTTGCCAAACGTCTGGCCGCCAATGATCAGCGCGCGATGGTAGTCCTGCATGGCGCCGGCAAAAATCTCCGAAGCTGAAGCAGACAAACGGTTGACCAACAGCGCCATCGGGCCTTTGTAGAACGCGCCCGGGTTTTCATCTTCCAGCACATCGACCCGGCCATCGGCGTTACGCACAAGAACGGTCGGACCTTTGTCGATGAACAGGCTCGTCAGCTCGGTGGCTTCCTGCAGGGAACCGCCGCCGTTGTTGCGCAAGTCGATGACCACGCCGTCGACCTTCTCTTTCTGCAACTCGGTCAGCAGCTTCTTGACGTCGCGAGTGGTGCTCTTGTAGTCAGGATCGCCGGCGCGGAACGCCTTGAAGTCCAGATAGAAGGCCGGGATCTCGATGACGCCGAGCTTGTAGTCCTTGCCATCCTGCTTGAGGTTGAGGACCGACTTCTTGACCGCCTGGTCTTCAAGCTTCACCGCTTCGCGGGTAATCGGAACAATCTTGCTGGTCTGGTCGTTTGGCGCATTGCTGGCCGGGATCACTTCCAGGCGCACGATAGTGCCCTTCGGACCGCGGATCAGTTTGACCACTTCATCCAGACGCCAGCCAACCACGTCGACCATCTCTTTGTTGCCTTGGGCAACGCCGATGATCTTGTCGGCCGGTGCGACCATTTTGGTCTTGTCAGCCGGGCCTGCTGGCACCAGGCGTACGACTTTCACCTGGTCGTTGTCGCTCTGCAACACAGCGCCGATGCCCTCAAGGGACAGGCTCATGTTGATATCGAAGTTCTCCGCATTATCTGGCGACAGATAGTTGGTGTGCGGGTCGTAGGACATGGCGAAGGTATTGATATACGCCTGGAAGATGTCTTCCGCGCGGGTCTGGTCAAGTCGCGCCAGTTGATTCTTGTAGCGCTTGGTCAGGGTCTCCTGAATCTGCTTGGAGTCCTTGCCCGCGATCTTCTGCCGCAATACTTCGTCCTTGACGCGTTTGCGCCACAGGTCGTCGAGTTCAGCGGTGGATTTGAGCCAAGGCGCATCCTTGCGATCGATCAGCAAGGTTTCCTTGGTATTGAAGTCGATCTTGTCGACGCCCTTGTTCAACTCGGCAAGGGCAAAGTCCAGACGCGATTTGACGCGGTCCAGGTAGCGCTTGTAGATGGTGAACCCGGCGTTGAGGTCGCCGCTTTTCAGGAAGTCGTCGAACTGGGTTTTCCACTTGTCGAATTCGGCGATGTCGCTGGCCATGAAGTAGCTGCGCGACGGATCCAGCAGCTTGAGGTAGCTGTCGTAGATGATCACCGAGCGTGCGTCGTCGAGCGGCGGCTTGCTGTAGTGATGGCGCTTGAGCAATTCGACAACGTTCAGGCTCGCGATCACTTCGTCACGATCTGGCTGAAGCTTGTCCCAGCTATTGGCTGCGAACGTATTGCTCGACATCGGCATCAAGCCGATCCCGATAAATAGGGCTAGGGCGGTGCTGGGGAACAGATGCTTCATGCTGATTCGACGCGGGGACAATTGATCACGCATATTAGGCCGTCTTTGAAGTCGCCGGTTCCACAAAGGGCCGGTCACATAATGCAAGAAAGCCCGGCGCTACAGCTACGGGCTCAGTCCAGACTCACTATGGAGGCACTGTGAAAGCATTGCAAGGCGTTGAAGGTCAAGTGGAGTGGGCGCATGAGCCGAGTCCTACGTGTGATGTAGGACAAGTTCGCATCCGAGTGGCGGCAGCGGGCCTCAATCGCGCCGATTTGTTGCAGAAGGCGGGCCTGTATCCGCCACCACCGGGAGCCAGCCAGGTGTTGGGTCTGGAGTGTTCCGGAGTGATCAGCGAGGTAGGCCCGGGCTCGTCCTGGCAAGTGGGAGATCGCGTTTGCGCCTTACTGGCCGGGGGTGGCATGGCCGAGGAGGTGGTAGTCGACGGACGGCATGTGCTGTCGGTGCCTGAAGGTCTGTCCCTGGTCGAAGCCGCAGCGCTGCCCGAAGTCTATGCGACCGTTTGGCTGAATTTGTTTCAGCTGGCCGGGCTAAAACCGGGTGAGAAAGTTCTGCTGCACGCCGGAGCAAGTGGAATCGGTTCAGCCGCTATTCAGCTTTGCAAGGCGTTTGGTAATCCATGTTGGGTCAGCGTCGGTTCTGCCGAGCGTTTGGCTTACTGCGAAGCGCTGGGTGCCCAGGGCGGCGTCGTGCGCACGGGGGATCTGGACAGCTTGAATGACCTGGGGCCGTTCGACGTGATTCTTGATCCTGTCGGGGGCAACTACGCCGCGCTGAACCTCAAGCTGCTGGCCCGCGACGGCCGTTGGGTGCTTATCGGCTTGATGGGTGGCCGCGAGGCGAAGCTTGATCTGGCGCAGGTGCTGGCCAAGCGCGTGCAATTACTGGGTTCGACCTTGCGTGCCCGGGACGATCAGTTCAAGGCTGATCTGTTCAGTGATCTCAGCCAGCATGTCTGGCCGCTATTTGCCGAAGGTCGGTTGAGCCCGCAGCTGGCGAAGACGTTCAAGATCAAGGATGCCGAAGCGGCGTTTGCCGAATTGGCGACCAATAAGGTGGCGGGGAAGCTGGTGCTGGTCATTGACGAAAATCTGGCCTGACACAACTGGATCTGTAGGAGCATAGCTTGCTCGCGATGCACGATAACCCGGTCTGTCAAATAGACCGCGTCGTCACTATCGCGAGCAAGCTTTGCTCCTGCAAGGGCAGTTACTTCCAGATATGGATTGGCCAGCTCGCCTTCTGGGCATGTTCAAGCAGAACCGGATCCGGATTCACAACGTGTGGGAAATCTACCTTCAGCAGCAACGGCAAATCGTTGCGTGAGTCCGAATAGAAACTCGCGCCTTCGAGGTTTTCCTCCTCAGCATCCAGCCATTCCAACAAACGCGTGATTTTGCCTTCGCGGTAGGTCAGGGTGCCGACGGTATGGCCGCTGTACACCCCGTGCACCACTTCCAGCTCGATGCCAAGTATCTCGTCGATGCCCAGGCGATCGGCAATCGGTCTGACCAGGTGCGTGCCCGAGGCCGAGATCACCAGAATCCGGTCGCCAGCCTTGCGATGGGCAGCGATGGTTTTGGTCGCGTCACTGAAGATGATCGGCTCGATAAAGTCTTCCACCCACGGCCCGACCAAATGATCGACCTCTTCAGGTGTGCGCCCGATCATGGGTTCCAGGCTGAAGGTCATGTAGTCCTCCATCCGTAATTTTCCGTGACTGTAGGCGTCCATCAGTTCGTTGTTCTGACGCATGAACGACTCGGGGTCGACCCATCCCAAGCGGCCCATTTGCTCGCTCCAGAGGGTGGCGCAGTCGCCATGGATCAGGGTTTCGTCCAGATCAAAAATTGCCAGGGCCATCAGTGCAGTTCTCTCTTCAACGTCAGCAAAGGCATCAGGCTACCTCACACAAGGCCGTCGGATCGATGGAAAGCGCCAGGCGCTGACCGTCGGGATGCAGATCGGCCGCCGAGCGGTTCAGCACATCGACCACCAGTTCCACGCCCCGGGCTTCAACCCGGTAGCGAATCACGTTACCCAACAGGCTATGGCTTCGCACCTGCGCATCGAGCTCGCCGTTGAGGCTCAGCTCGATGGCTTCCGGGCGAATCGCGATGCGTCCGGTCACCGGCCGTTGCAGCAGCTTCGAAGCGCTGTCGGCATCCAGCAGGTTGTAGTTGCCGATGAAGCCGGCGGCGAAGGCATCGACCGGGGCGGTATACAGCGTTTCGGCGTCGCCGCTTTGTACGATTTTTCCCTGATTCATCAGGAAAATGCGGTCAGACATTGTCAGTGCTTCTTCCTGATCGTGTGTGACAAAAATGGTGGTCAAGCCGAGCTCACGCTGAATCTGACGGATCTGTTCGCGCAGGTGTTTGCGAATCCGCGCATCCAGGGCTGATAACGGTTCATCCAGCAACAACAGGCGTGGCCGTGTAACGAGGGACCGGGCGAGGGCGACACGCTGGCACTGTCCGCCGGACAGCTGATGCGGATAGCGCGCGGCGAAGTCGTTGAGCTCCACCAGCTTGAGCACTTCGGCCACCCGCTTGTGGCTGTCATCGGAATTGACTTTCTGCATGCGCAAACCGAACGCCACGTTTTGCTCGACGGTCATGTTCGGAAACAGTGCATAACTCTGGAACACCATGCCGATCCCGCGCTTTTGCGGGCTCAACGGCACAAGATCCTGACCATCGAGGAAAATCTTGCCGCCATCGACCGAGGTCAGTCCCGCAATGCAGCGCAGCAACGTGGACTTGCCGCAGCCGGAAGGGCCGAGGAGGGTGACGAATTCACCTTTGTTGATCTCGCAGTTGATGTCGCTGAACACTGGGGGGCCGGCTTGCTTTAAGGAGGAGTAGCTTTTCTGAAGATGTTGGACGCTCACATAGCTCATTCGCTTTTGTCCCTGTTCAAAATGTTGGCCGCCCAGGTCAGAACCAGCACGAAGAAAAAGTAGGAAATTACCAGCGCACTGGTGAAGTGGCCGCTGCTGTTGCGCATGTTGTTCAGGTAAACCTGCAGGGTTTCATAGCGGGTGCCGACGAGAATGTTGGCAAACACGAACTCACCGAACAGGAATGAGAACGACAGCAGAAGCGCCACCATCAGGCCTTTACGCAAATTCGGCAGCACCACCAGAAACGCGGCTTGCCATGTACTGGCGCCCAGCAGTTGGGCCGCGTCCATCAAGTCGCGCAGATTGATCGCTTGCAGGTTGTTGGTGATCGCGCGGTACATGAAAGGCAATGCCACGGTGAAGTAACAGCCAATCAGGATCCACGGCGTACCGACCATGGCGAACGGTCCGGAACCGTAGAGCTGCAACAGCCCCACCGAGGACACCACGGGCGGCACCGCAAAGGGCAGCAGGATCAGAATGTTCATTAGCGCGTCGAGCTTCGGGAAGTGGTAATGCACCACGAACAGCAGCGGCAGAATCAGTACCACCGACAGGATCAAAGCTCCGACGCACACCAGCAGCGACTGCCCGAACGCATGCAGGAATCGTGGGTCGCTCCACAGTTGCACATACCATTTGAATGTGAAACCGCTGGGCAAAATAGTTGCCGACCAACTGCTGGCGATCGAGTAGATCAGCGTTCCGAGTAGCGGCAGCAGCAGAATGGCGAACAACAGGTACACCACGACGCGGTGATAGACACCGACGGGCCCCAATTCAGCGCGAGACATGGTAGCTCCTCTTCAACAGCAGCTGATGCACGATGGTCACCAGGGTCATCAACGCGACGAGCACCACGGCCAACGCACTGGCCATGTTCGGATCGAGGGAAATGTCGCCGGAAACCATTGCTGCGATGCGGATCGGCAGAACGTTGAAGTTGCCGGTCGTCAGTGCATACACCGTGGCGTAGGCGCCGAGCGCGTTAGCCAACAGGATTACGAAGGTGCCGAGTAGCGCGGGGGTCAGCACTGGCAAACCGATGTGGCGCCAGAATTGCCAGCCGCTGGCGCCGAGCAGCGCGGCGGATTCTCGCCAGTCTTCGCGCAGGGCATCAAAGGCCGGGTAAAGCAGCAGCACTCCCAGAGGAATCTGAAAGTAGGTGTAGAGGATGATCAGCCCGGTTTTCGAGTACAGGTTGAAGTCCTGAATGATCCCGGCCTGTTTAAGCATGATGGTGAAGCTGCCGTTGAAGCCGAGCAGGATGATAAAAGCAAAGGCCAGGGGGACGCCGGCGAAGTTGCTGGTCATGTTGGCAAAGGCATTCACGAAGTTGCGCAGTTTCGAATCGACCCGGCGCAGGGAATAGGCGCCGAGCACCGCGATGATGATGCCGAATACGCTGGACCAGAAACTGATTTCGAGGCTGTACTGGATCGCTTGTAAATAAAACTTCGAATTGAAGATTTTTGTGAAGTTGGCCAGGCCCCAACCGAACTCTTCCGACTGCAGGCTGTTGATCATCACCCAGAACAGCGGCGCGATCTGAAAGACGATAAAGAACAAGGCGAAGGGGATAAGGCACAACGCTGCCAACCATTTGCCGCGGGTCATGGCGTTCACTTGAGCAGCTCCCGGCAAACAGGTTTGTCGTGGGCTACGCCGAGCAGTTCGCAAACAGTGCCGCAGATGTCCGTCTGTTTAGGCGTGGCGCCAGCATTCAGACTGAAGGCGTCACCGAGGACGAACAGTGGCACTTCACGCTCTTCCGGCAGCAGGCCATTGTGGGAGCGGTCGTTGTTCATGCCGTGGTCGGCGGTCACCAGCACCTGGTAATCGGCATCGAGCCAGCCTTGCAGGTAATCAGCCAGGATGATGTCGGCAGAGCGAGCGCTGTTTCGGTATTGCGGCGTGTCGAGGCCGTGCTTGTGCCCGGCGTCATCAATGTTCATGGGGTGCACCAGGAGGAAGTTTGGCGCATGACGCAGGCGCAGGTTTTCGGCGTCGGCGAACAGGTGCGAATCCGGATAATGATCGCTCCAGTAGAAGTGACCATGCTGGATCGGCAGATCGGCGTCGTCAGTGTGGCGGTCCCGTTCGGCCACGAAGGGCGAGCGGTTATAGAGCTCGCTGACCCAGTGATACGCCGCGGCAGCGGTTTTAAGACCCGCGTCGGTGGCGTAGTGATAGATGCTGCGCTGATTGGACAGGCGTGAAACGTTGTTGTGGACGATGCCACTGTCGATCGGGGGAACGCCGGTCAGGATGCATTCGTATAGTGGTCGGGACAGGGCCGGCAATTCGCACTCCAGTTTGTAGAGCGCTGCGCGTCCTGCGCCGACATAAGCCTGCAGATGCCCCATCGCATGACGTGCGACTTCATAGTTGAGGCCGTCAAGCACGACAAGGATGACGTTGTGCTTCATAGGGGGCGAAGCTCCTGTGGGTTCGTCGAAAAGCTGTAGGAGCAAGGCTTGCCCGCGATGGAATCACCTCGGTCATCAAACAGACCGGGTTGCAGTCCGAGTTGGCTGCATCGCGAGCAAGCTCTGCTCCTACAGATGCAGGATTACTGCATATTGATAATGACTTCTTCCTGCCACTTCTGCGGCAAGCCTTTGGAGGTCTTCTCCCAGGCATCCGCGTCCTTGATTGGTGTCACACCTTTGTACTGCTCGTTTGGCAGCAGCTTGGCCTTGACGTCGTCAGGCAGTTTCACGTGCTCGGCGCGAATCGGGCGGGCGTTACCCCGTGCCAGGTTGATCTGGCCGGCATCGCTGAAGATGTATTCGCGGGTCAGCTTGGCGGCGTTCGGATTCTTGGCGTACTTGTTGATGATGGTGGTGTAGCCGGAAATTACCGAGCCATCCGACGGAATCAACACGATGTAGTCATCCGGGTTGGCCATCTTGGCCTTGTAGCTCAAGCCGTTGAAATCCCAGACCACGCCCACTTCGATTTCACCCTTTTCCATGGTGGCAATCGTCGGGTTGGCCATCGACAAACGACCTTGCTTGGCGATGTCCGAGAACAGCAACAGGGCAGGCTGGATATTTTTTTCATCACCACCATTGGCCAGTGCTGCAGCCAGAACACCGTTGGCAGCCTGAGCAGCGGTACTCACGTCACCGATGGATACTTTGTATTTGCCCGTCTTGAGGTCAGCCCACTTGGTCGGTGCCTCAGAGCCATGCAGCAGCTTCTTGTTGACGATAAAAGCAATGGTGCCGGTGTAGGCCAATGCCCAGTTACCGTCCTTGTCCTTGGCCCAATCCGGAACCTGATCCCAGGTACTTGGCTTGTAGGGTTGCACTACCCCTTGCTTCACGGCGATAGGGCCGAAGGCGGCACCGACGTCGCCGATATCCGCGCTGGCGTTATCTTTTTCAGCGGCGAACTTGGCGATTTCCTGCGCCGAGCTCATGTCCGTGTCGATGTGTTTCAGGCCATAGGTCTTGGCCAGGTCTTCCCAGGTCCCTTTCCAGTTGGCCCAGTCGTCGGGCATGCCCACGCTATTGACCGCACCTTCCGCTTTCGCTGCGGCTTCCAGGGTTTTCAAATCATCAGCTGCCATGGCAGCGGTGCACATGGCAATGGTCGAGCCTAACAGTGATGCCAGGAAAAGCTTTTTCATCCGAAGCTCCTTTGGGCGTTATCAACGCTGCGATTGCGGTTGTGTTGGTCTAGGTCAGCAATACCTGAGCCAATCTAGGCGTCCTGGATGACATTTTGATGTCGACGAGCCAGCGGCCTGACTGGGGTGCGAAGTAATGCTCGGTGTGCGAGATAAGCGTAGACCATGGCTAAAGGGCTGATATGAAAGGACTTGGCCATGATATTGCACATAGCAGATTTAACCGTTCGGCGGCTTTGTCATCTGCCAGTCATCTGCAGTGCCTAGGCTTGTCAGGAAAATAATGAGCCGATTTGATCGTGGTTCTGCCCCGAGACAGTGCTGGTCTAGTCCAGATAGGTAACGTTGATGCGCATCGAGACAACCAAAGCGGTGACAGCCATCGGCCAGGTTCTTCAGGATCAGCTCGATCATGGGTTGCTGGTGCAAGGCAGCAAATTACCGGCCGAGCGCAAGCTCAGTGAGCTGTTCGGGACCACGCGGATAACTGTGCGTGAAGCGTTGTTGCAGCTGGAGGCTCAAGGCCAGATCTATCGCGAAGAGCGCCGGGGCTGGTTCGTCTCGCCTCCGCGGCTGGCCTATAACCTGATGCAGCGCAGTCATTTTCACGCGATGGTCAGTGCCCAGGGGCGAGTGCCGTCAACCGAAGTAATTTCTGCAAGGCTGCAGCCGGCCTCTGCGGCGGTCTGTGCCTGGTTACAGTTGCCGGCGTTGTCGAGCGTGATTCAGATCTGCCGGGCGCGACGAATTGATGAGCGTCTGGTGCTGTATGTCGAACATTATTTGAACCCCCGGTTTTTTCCGGGGATTCTTGATTTCGATCTGAACCAGTCAATCACTGAGCTCTATGCGCGGCATTACGACTTGCACTACGGCCGGGTACGTTTCGAGATCGTGCCGACAGCGTTGTCGGTGGATGCGGCGGCAGCCTTGCGGGTGTCGGTGGGAAGTCCGGGATTGCGCATTGCCAGGGTCAACTATGACCAGCATGGGCGGCTGATCGATTGCGACCTGGAGTTCTGGCGGCATGACGCGATTCATGTTGGCGTCGATGTGGTTTGAGTGGAATGGGGCAGCCTCCTTGCTGCGTCCTTCAAGTCTTACCCGAAGCGATAAATGTCCATGCCCAGGGCGCCCAGGGTGAAACCTTTATGGCTCACGCTGAAGTCGCCGCCCGCGCCGCGGGCGAAGTACAGCGGTAACAAATGTTCATCACTCGGATGGTTGCGCGCAGCATTTGGCGCTTGCTGGCGATAGTCGAGCAGCGCAGCTTCATCGTTCGCCTCGAGCCTCTCGATCATCCAGTCACGAAACGCCCTGGCCCACGGCTCGACACTGTCCGGACCTGCGTGCCAGTCCAGCTCACGCAAGTTATGCGTGATGCTGCCTGATCCAATCAGCAGCACGCCATGATCGCGCAGGCTGGAGAGGGCGTGACCGACTCGGGTTTGCAGGGCGGGGCCGCCGCGGGTGGGTAACGAGACCTGGACCACCGGAATATCCGCCTGTGGGTACATCAACGACAGTGGTACCCAGACACCATGGTCGAATGGCCGTTCAGCATCGATGCGTGCGGGGAGGTCATGGGACACCAGTAATCGGGCGACCTCTTGCGCCAGTTGCGGATCCCCGGGCGCCGGGTATTGCACTTCGAACAAGGCCTTGGGGAAGCCGCCGAAGTCATGCCAGGTCTCAGGCTGAGCAGCGCCACCCACCAGCAACTCGTTGCTTTCCCAGTGCGCCGAAACAATCACGATGGCTTTTGGCCTTGGTATCTCAGCGGCAAGCCGCGCCAGGGCCGGGCCGCTAGCGCCTGGTTCCAACGCCAACATGGGAGAACCATGGGATATATAGAGGCTGGGGAACATGGATGAGCTCCTGAGAGTTAAGATGGGCCATCTTCAGTCAGATCATCGATCTAAATCTAATATAAGTTTTAGGGTCTTTTGATCGAATAATCAGGATTATTTATGCAGCCGGATTTTTGGCACAAGCGGTGGCAGTCGAATCAGATCGGCTTCCATTTGCCGGAAGTTAATCCCTATCTGCAACGGTTCTGGCCACAGCTGGGTGTGGAAGAAGGCGCGCGCGTGCTGGTGCCGTTGTGTGGGAAAAGTCTGGACTTGTTGTGGCTTGCTCACCAAGGTCATGAAGTCCTCGGTATCGAACTGTCGGAAAAAGCCGTAGAGGATTTCTTCGACGAGCATCATTTCGATCCGAACGTCAGTGAGCAGGGGCCGTTCAAAGTCTATCGCGCAGGCTCGATAGAGCTGTGGTGTGGTGATTTCTTCGAGCTGACCGCAGGCGATGTTGCCGATTGCACCGCGCTGTACGACCGAGCTGCCTTGATTGCCTTGCCGCCGCCGATGCGTCAGCAATACGCTGCGCACCTGAACCGGATTTTGCCGAAGGATTCCATGGGCCTGTTGATCTCTCTGGATTACGATCAGGCACAAATGGACGGACCGCCGTTTGCTGTACTGGATGATGAAGTGCGGCAGTTGTTCGGGAATTTCTGGGCGCTGAAGATTCTGGAAGACCAGGACGTGCTGAGCGAGAGCGGAAAGTTTCTGGAGGCAGGTGTTACACGGCTTGAAGAGCGTGTTTACAGGATTTCCAGCCGTTAGGATGTGAACAACACACCTATCAGCCAGACAAAAAAAGGCCCGCATCGCTGCGGGCCTTTTCTTTTATTGCGAGTATTGCGATGCCTTTCAGCCCCGACGACGCAATGCGTCGATACGCTCTTCCAGCGGCGGGTGGCTCATGAACATGCGAGCGAACCCTTGTTTGATGCCACCGTTGATGCCGAAGGCGTTCAGTGTGTCCGGCATGTGCACCGGCAACCCTTGCTCGGCACGCAGACGCTGCAGGGCACCAATCATCGCGGCGGTACCGGCCAGGCGGGCACCGGCTTCATCGGCACGGAATTCGCGTTTGCGCGAGAACCACATGACGATGGAGCTGGCCAGAATACCCAGGACCAGTTCAGCAAAGATGGTCGCGATGTAGTAGGCAATGCCCTGGCCTTCTTCGTTCTTGAAAATCACTTTGTCGACGAAGTTGCCGATGATCCGTGCAAAGAACATCACGAAGGTGTTTACCACGCCCTGGATCAGCGCCAGCGTGACCATGTCACCGTTGGCCACGTGACCGATTTCGTGGGCCAGCACGGCTTTGACTTCATCGGGCGAAAAACGCTCGAGCAAACCCTGGCTGACGGCGACCAGTGCGTCGTTCTTGTTCCAGCCAGTGGCAAAGGCGTTTGCCTCGTAAGCCGGGAAAATACCGACTTCGGGCATCTTGATGCCGGCTTCGCGGGACAGTTGCTCAACGGTTTGCAGCAGCCATTGCTCGTGACGTGTGCGCGGCTGGGTGATGATTTGGGTGCTGGTGCTCATCTTCGCCATCCACTTGGAGATGAACAGCGAGAACAACGAGCCGGCGAAACCAAAGACCGCACAGAATATCAGCAGCTGATTGAGGTTGAGATCAACCCCATTGGCCGCCATGAACCCGTTAAAGCCGAAAAGGCTCAGGGTGATGCTGGCAATCAGCACGACCGCCAGGTTAGTGGCCAAGAACAGCAGGATGCGCATCATGGTTGTAGAAATCTCCTCAAGCTAAAGATGTAGCGTACTGCGGGGTATATAAGGTGCTGCACCGGGCTATTCAACCGGGTGACTATTTCAAACTGTGTCCTACAGCAAAAGAGTAGCTGCTTGAAGGACATTTCCGAGGACGACAGGGGAAGTGGTTGTCCGTCATTTTGCATGTCGCGGCCCCGTCGTTATTAGACGCGAGCCCGAAATCGGACGTCAGTCAGCGAAGTAGATACCGGTGCAGGGCGGGAAGCAAAGATATGTTGCTGAATTCATCACCGTGCGATCTCGACCAGCATCGCACGGTGAAGGCCAGTTACTGGCGATAAGACTTGAGGAAGTTGCCGATACGGCCGATGGCCATGTCCAGGTCGTCAACTCGCGGCAGTGTCACCACGCGGAAATGGTCAGGCCACGGCCAATTGAACGCTGTGCCTTGAACCACCAGAAGCTTTTCCGACAGCAGCAGGTCGAGGACGAATTTTTCGTCGTTATGGATCGGGCAGACTTTCGGGTCGATCCGCGGAAACGCATACAGTGCGCCCATCGGCTTGACGCAGCTGACGCCCGGGATGTCGTTGAGCAGCTCCCAAGTACGATTGCGCTGTTCCAGAAGACGTCCTTGCGGCAATACCAGGTCGTTGATGCTCTGATAACCACCGAGGGCCGTCTGGATCGCATGTTGGCTCGGCACGTTGGCGCACAGGCGCATGTTGGCCAGCATGTCGATGCCTTCGATGTAGCTCTGGGCGTGTTGTTTCGGACCCGAAATGGCGATCCAGCCAGAACGGAAGCCGGCCACCCGGTAGGATTTGGACAAGCCGTTGAAGGTAAGGCACAGCAGGTCTGGCGCCAGGGACGCGGTGCAGATGTGCACGGCATCGTCGTACAGGATCTTGTCGTAGATCTCGTCGGAAAAAACCACCAGGTTGTGCTGGCGAGCCAGCTCCAGCATCCCCAGCAACACTTCCCTGGAGTACACCGCACCCGTCGGGTTGTTCGGGTTGATGATCACAAGCGCCTTTGTGTTTGGCGTGATCTTGGCCTTGATGTCAGCCAGATCCGGCCACCAGTTGGCTTGCTCGTCACACAGGTAATGCACCGGGTTACCACCGGAGAGGCTCACCGCAGCGGTCCAGAGTGGGTAATCCGGAGCTGGCACCAGCACTTCGTCGCCGTTGTTCAGCAGCGCCTGCATCGACATGACGATCAGTTCAGAGACGCCGTTACCCAGATAGATGTCTTCGATACCGACGCCTTCCACCTGCTTTTGCTGGTAGTACTGCATGACGGCCTTGCGCGCGCTGAACAGCCCTTTGGAATCACTGTAGCCCTGGGCGGTCGGCAGATTGCGGATCACGTCCTGAAGGATTTCATCCGGCGCCTCGAAACCAAATGGCGCCGGGTTGCCAATGTTCAGCTTGAGGATGCGATGGCCTTCCTCTTCCAGGCGTTTGGCGTGCTTGAGCACTGGGCCGCGAATGTCATAGCAGACGTTGGCGAGCTTGTTCGATTTGCTGACCTGCATGGCGATGTGTTCCCGAAAATGAACGATCCAGGCGGCTTGTGAACTACCGTACTGGGAATCCTGCGTATTCACACAGGCCTGACGCCTTGAGATGCAGCACCCATAAATCCGTTTGAATGCGCGTGGCCTGGCTGCCAGACTGGCGTTTGACGAGGCGCAATCATACGTGCCGCCCGATCCGTGGAAAAGGTACAGATCGGGCTTTTTCAGCTGCTGAGGTGTGACAATGGAAAAGTTGGAAAAAACCCTGGAAGAATGGAAGGCGATGCTCGACCCGGAGCAGTACAACGTTTGCCGTCTCAAGGGCACCGAACGTCCGTTTTCCGGCAAGTACAATGACAGCAAGGTAGACGGTGTCTATCACTGCATCTGCTGCAATGAGCCGCTGTTCGATTCGAAGACCAAATTCGACTCGGGTTGCGGCTGGCCGAGCTTTTACGCGCCCATCGGTGACAGCGCCATGGTCGAGATCCGCGATGTCAGCCACGGCATGATCCGCACCGAAGTGGTGTGCGGCAAATGCGATGCGCACCTGGGCCATGTGTTTCCGGATGGTCCGCCGCCGACCGGTTTGCGTTATTGCATCAATTCGGTGTGCCTGGACCTGGTTCCCCGGGAATAGCAGCGATTCCTCCCCGTAGGAGCGAAGCTTGCTCGCGATAGCGATCTTGAGAACGCTATCGCGAGCAAGCTTTGCTCCTACGGGGCGTTGGCGCGCCTCAATGGGGTAGATTGATTTATTAAATTGCATGCAATTCAATTGCAAACTATCTTTATCGTTCTTCCCGCCATTCAGAGCGAAAACCATGACCGACAACCTGCTGAACATCCCTTGCACCACCATTACCGGTGAGCAAAAGACCCTGGCAGACTTCGCCGGCAAGGCAGTGCTGGTCGTCAACACGGCCAGCAAGTGCGGCTTCACTCCTCAGTACAAAGGTCTTGAGGAGCTGTGGCAGACCTACAAGGACCAGGGCCTGGTCGTGCTCGGTTTTCCCTGCAACCAGTTCGGCAAGCAGGAACCGGGCAATGAAGGGGCAATTTCCGAGTTCTGTGAGTTGAATTTCGGTGTCAGCTTTCCACTGTTCAAGAAGATCGAAGTCAACGGCGCAGGCGCCCATCCGTTGTTCGTGCAGCTGAAAAAACGCGCACCCGGCGTGCTGGGGTCCCAAGGCATCAAATGGAATTTCACCAAGTTCCTGATCGGCAAGGACGGCCAGTTGGTCAAGCGCTTCGCGCCCGCGACCAAGCCGCAGGACCTGAGCCGCGAGATTGAAGCCTTGCTCAAATGAGTACACTGCCGGTCGATTTCCTGAAGCTCGACAGCCAGGTCTGTTTCAAGCTGTATGCCGCGTCCCGGGCAGTGATCCGTGCCTACAAGCCGATGCTCGATCAGTTGGGGCTGACCTATCCGCAATACCTGGCGATGCTGGTGCTGTGGGAATGGCAGGAAAAAGCGCCCGAGCAGCCGACCGTCAAGGCGTTGGGCGAACGCCTGGCCCTTGATTCCGGCACGTTGACACCGTTGCTCAAGCGTCTTGAGCAGCTGGAACTGGTTCAGCGTCAGCGTTCATCGCGCGATGAGCGTGAGGTGCACCTGAGTTTGTCTCCAGCAGGCAAGGCGTTGCGTGAACAGGTCGGGCCGCTGAAGGCCCGGCTGCTTTGCGACAGCGGTGTGGACCTGGATCGCCTGCATGATCTGCGCAATGGCCTTGATCACCTGTTGGGGCAAATCAAGGCGTTGTCGTAGCAGGCATCCACAGGTCCAGAAGCGCGGCCAGTTCTTCACGGCGAAAAGGTTTGGCCAGGTAATCGCTCATGCCCGCCGCACGACAGCGCTCGCGTTCTTCGGACATGGCATTGGCGGTCAGGGCGACAATCGGCAATTGCGGCCAACGCCCGCTACGACGAATTTGCCGACTGGCCTCATACCCATCCATGACCGGCATGTTGCAATCCATCAACACCAGATCGAAATCGCGCTGCTCCAGCTGATCAAGGGCTTCAGCGCCATGAGCGGCGACGATGACCTCGCAACCGAGTTTTACCAGCATGCCCTTGGCCACCAACTGATTGACCGGATTGTCCTCTACCAACAGAACGCGCCCGCGTCGCTGGGGTGTGAGTGCTTCAAGCCGGGCATCGTTAAGGGTGTTGATTTCTGGTTGCAACACCCGACGCAACGTCTGAAACAGTGCATTACGCGCCAATGGCCGCGCTTGTTGCTGCAAGGGGGCGAGGGCGCTGACTTCTTCGATCGGCATGAAACTGCCGTAAGCCGTCACCAGCAGGATGGGTGCCGTGCAGGTGGGGCGCAGGACAAACAGGCATTCGGGGCAATCAGTGATTACTACATCTGGGTTCAGCCCCATGAGTGAGTCGTCGATTGAACGCTGTTGATACTCGAGTCCCCAGACGGGCAGTATATTTTCGAGCAATTCGGCCAGACCACTGCTGGCAGCGGTAATGGCGATTACCTTTCCCAGCAAGGCGGCCGGCGGCAGTGCGCGGGTATGGCAAGGCAGCGGCAGGTCCGCGCAGAACTGGCTGCCAAAACCCGCTTCCGAACTGATGGTGAGGCGACCTTGCATCGCCTCGCAAAGGTTATACGTCAGCGCCAGACCCAGTCCGGTACCGCCGAATTGCCGGGTAATGCCGGCGCCGGCCTGGGTGAAAGGCTGGAAGATCTTCACCTGTGCGTCCTGGGGGATACCTATACCGGTGTCGCAGACTTCGATTCTGACGCCGTTCTGAAAGGTCGACAGGCGGACATCGACACGGCCGAAACGGGTGAACTTGAGCGCATTCGACAGCAGGTTGCTGACGATTTGCCGGACCCGGGTCGGATCACCGAGTACCAACGCTGGAAAGTGCGGATCAATCAGACACGTCAGTTCCACGCTCGGTGCGGCATTCTGGGACAGCAGGTTGGCGGTGTCTTCGATCAGCGTGCCCAAGTCGAACGGGATGTGTTCGAGTTCCAGCTGACCCGCGTCAAACTTCGACAGATCCAGAATATCGTTGAGCAACTCCACCAGCACTTTGCCTGAGTCGTGGGCGATCGACAGTTGTTGCTGTTGCTCGGCATTGAGCGGGCCATCCAGGGACAACGCAATCATCCCCAGCAGGCCATTGAGCGGCGTGCGGATTTCGTGGCTCATGTTGGCCAGGAACACTGAGCGGGCTTCGGCCATGTCCAGTGCGGTGCGACGCGCGACTTCCAGTTCCTCGTTGGACTGGCTCAGTCGTGCGTTGATCGCCTTGAGCTCTGCAGTGCGAGCCGAGACGATGTTTTCCAGTTGAGCGAGGTAGTCGGTCAGGCGGTTTTCGGCGCTGCGGCGTTGCTCGATTTCGGTCGCGATGTTCTCAAACTGCTGGTTGGCCACTTTGACCAGCACACCAATTTCATCGTTTTTATGCCCTGACGGATACTCCAGCCAGGTCGGTTCCACACTCCGTGGATCACGGCCACTGAGTTCGCGGATCACCCGCACCAGCGGTTTGGTGAGCATGACGTAGAACAGCGCCAGCAAGATGCCGGTCAGGAGGAGACTGCGGGCGAAGCCGTTCAACAACGTCACTTCGGCCCGGCGCAAAAAACGGCTGCCGAAAGCGTACGTGTCGACGTCCAGGCGCAGAATTCCGAGGGATTCGGCCGGTAAATGGTCCAGGTACAAGCGGTCTTCAAATTGTCGCTCGGCACCAAACAGCGTGTCGCTGAGTACCCGATAACTGCTTTGCAGCCCCGGCCGCTTGACGTTGGCCAGCACTGTGCCGTTGTTGTCGGTCAGTCGCGCGCCGATAATCGCGGGCGAGCGCAGCAGGCCCAGTGTCAGTTCTTGCGCGAGTTCCGCATCGATGTTGTAGGCGATGCGCGAAGCGGGGTTATGACTGATTTCCAGTAAAGTCTGGATTTCACGGTTGATGGAGGCGTCTTCGCTGGCATAATCGATGCCTATTTGCAGCAGGCTGAGCAGCGTACCCAGAATGAAACCCACCAGCACAGTAAGCTTGGCTTGCTTGTATGACAGCCGGTTGGTGAATTTGATATCCATGGGGTGTTGAACCACTTTCGTTTCCCTTCGCCGCTCTAGCATAGCCGACTATGCATGGATGCCGCTGTTGTCGCGAGAGTTCTCGCAAGCCTATGAACCAGGGCTGAACCGCAAACCGGACGCTGTCTTTGGTCGCTGAAACGCCATCATTACTGTGAACGAGCCCGAGGAGAAGACGTGGATTCCCGATTGAATGCTTTTCTTGAACGCGCTGATGCCGTTCTGGCCCGTATCGAACCGCTGCTGCCGACCCCTCGGACAGCCATCGACTGGACAACCTGCCTCGCCGCGCGCTGGCAGCGGGAAGGGCGGAGCGGTTTCTTGCTGCCGCTTGAAGTCAGCCTCGATATGCGTCTGTCCGACCTCATCGGTGTCGATCGGCAACTGGAGCAGCTAGGGCGCAATACCCAACAATTCCTCGATGGGATGCCCGCCAACCATGCGTTGCTCTGGGGCTCGCGTGGCACCGGCAAGTCTTCGCTGGTCCGTGCGTTGCTGGCTGAGCACGCCAGTAACGGGCTGCGGCTGATCGAGATCGAACGTGATCACCTGGCAGACCTGCCTCGCGTGGTTGAACAGATTGGCAAGTTGCCCCAGCGCTTCGTGCTGTTCTGCGATGACCTGTCGTTCGAATCGGGCGAGGGCGATTACCGCGTGCTCAAGAGCGTGCTCGACGGTTCCCTCGAGCAGGCGCCGGATAATGTCTTGCTGTATGCCACGTCCAACCGTCGCCATCTGGTGCCGGAAAAAGAAAGCGATAACGAAAACTGGAAGCGGGTCGATGGCGAATTGCATCCCAGTGAAGCCGTGGAAGACAAGATCGCGCTGTCGGATCGTTTCGGCCTCTGGTTGTCGTTTTATCCCTTTACCCAGGAACACTTCCTCAACGTTGTCGAGCACTGGATCGGGCAACTGGCCGACAAGGCCGGGCTCGCGTGGCAGCGCGATGAAGAGCTGGAGATTCTGGCGGTACGCTGGGCCACGGGGCGGGGCAATCGCAACGGTCGATGCGCCTATCAATTTGCCCGCTATTGGGTCGGGCTCAAGCTGTTGGAGCACAAGGTATGATTGATTTACAACAAAGCGGCCAGGGGCTGGAAGGCTACGGCATGCTGCACGCGCAGCTGAAGTCGCTATTGGCGGACGAGCGGGATTTCATTGCCAATGCGGCGCAGTTCTCGGCGTTCCTGTTCAATCAGCTGGAAGATTTGAACTGGGCCGGTTTTTACCTTAATCGCAACGAAGAGCTGGTACTGGGCCCGTTTCAGGGACAGATTGCCTGTGTACGGATCCCCTTCGGCCGGGGCGTGTGCGGGGCGGCTGCTGCGACGTTGCAGACGCAGTTGGTTGAAGATGTCCACGCGTTCCCAGGGCACATTGCCTGCGACAGCGCCTCGAACAGCGAATTGGTGGTGCCGCTGGTCAAGGATGGTCGATTGATCGGTGTGCTTGACCTCGACAGTCCAAAGCTTGCGCGTTTTACCGCCCAGGATCAGGCAGGCATCGAGCAGCTGGCGGCGATTTTCCTGCGCCTGACTGACTGCTGATCAGCTCTTCAAGCCTGCCTTTGCCAGCAGGCTTGATTGATCCACGGCGTCGATCTGCTTGGGGTCGAGGAATTGGTCGGCGTAGCGCAGATAAATTTCGGCGTTGACGAACAGCTCGAACAGCTGCGGATCGATGTGCGCGTCACGGCACATCATCGCCATGATGTTCAACGCTTCGCTCAAGGACTTGGCCTTTTTGTAGGGGCGATCAGCGGCGGTCAGGGCTTCAAAAATATCGGCAATCGCCATCATCCGGGCCGGCAGGCTCATTTCTTCGCGCTTCAACTGTTTGGGATAGCCAGTGCCGTCCATTTTCTCGTGGTGACCGCCCGCGATCTCAGCCATGTTGCCGAGGTGACCAGGGAAGGGCAGGTGGCTGAGCATCAGGATCGTCTGCACCATGTGATGATTGATGATGTAACGCTCCTCGCGGGTGAGCGTGCCTCGGGCAATGCTCAGGTTGTAGAGTTCGCCCCGGTTGTACTTGTAAGGCGGCACATCGAGCTTGAACCCCCAGGGGTTGTCCGGGGGAATCAATTCGCTGTCGGCGCGTTCGAGCAAATGCTCGGGCTTGTCCGCCAGCAACGGTTCGCTGACCGGCAGGCTCGGTGCCGGCGTTCGTGCCTGGCGCCGGTTTTCTTCCCAGGAAACCCCCAGCCGATCATCCAGTGTTCTTGTCCAGCTGCGTTGAGCCACTTTGCCCAGCCGTTGCAGATCCGCTTCGGCCATCGCCTCACCGCCCAGATTGCAGCGGGCAACGAATGCAAAATCATCATCCAGCCCCGCCAAACTCGCATCGCGCAATTTGGCCAGGTGTTGCTCGTCACCGCCCATGGCCATGGCTTGCCAATAACTGATCCAGGCATCGCGCTTGAGTACTTCGAAACGGGTACGAATTTCGTGAATTCGATCGTTCAGGGTTTCCAGCTTCGTCGCTTTATCGACCACATATTCCGGCGTAGTGACCTTTCCGCAGTCATGCAGCCAAGCGGCGATGTGCAGCGCCTCCCATTCATCTTCACTCGGTTGATAATCGCTGAACGCCGGTGCCTCGCTGGCTGCCGCCGCGTGAGCAAGCATCAGGGTCAGTGCCGGCACCCTCTGGCAGTGTCCGCCGGTGTAAGGGCTCTTGGCGTCGATCGCGCCGGCCAATAGCTGGATAAATGAGTCCAGCAGTTGTTTCTGCCTGGTTTGCAGGCGTTGGCTTTCAATACATACCGCCGCCGCACCGGAGACTGCCTGAAGAAACGCGATGCGGTCCGGGCGAAGCTTTTCCAGATCGCTATGGTTGCCACTGTCTGTCAACAACAGGATGAGCAAGCCGACGGTTTCGTTGTGACGGTTGTGCAGCCGGATGCCGATCAGGTGTACCCGAGGGCATTCCATCGCCAGTAGCACCTTGCTTAAATCACCGGCTTCTTCGTAACCAAGGCTGGTCACGAGAGTGTCGGCCTGGGCGAGTTGCCGTAGCCATGCGGGGCTTTGTAAAGATTGGGGGTCGTACCCCTGAATACCGAAGGGGGGCAAAGCCTGCGAGGTGTCGTTGATGACCAGCCCGTGGGGTTCAAGTCGATCGCCGTCGTTTTCCCGCAGGTAGATCAAACCGGCCTGGGCCTGACCGATTTTCACCGTCTCGAACAGCACCCGCTGCAACAATGGGGCGAAGCGGGTCTCGGCGCTGAGGCTGTCGGTGATCTGGAAAAAGCTCGCCAAGGTGTCTTTCATACGCGCCATCGACACACTTAACTGGTCCACCTCAAGGACCGGAGAGCGCTTGGCGGCAGGAAAGTTGAAGTCGAAACTGCGTATGGCATCGGCTTCCTGTACCAGCGCACGCAAGGGTTTGACCAGGACTCTTGAGGTGAGCCAGCCCAGCGGCAGGCATAACAGCAGTGTGGCCAGGGTCACCAGGGCGCCTTGCCAGCGCATGCGATAGGCATCCACGAGCAACTCGTCCTCGGGCACCAGCAAGGCCAGTTGCAATCCTTTGGGGCCGCCTTCCTGCATGCTGCTGCGCGCCGCGATCCATTGCCGTCCAGCGACGTCCAACCGGTTGCCTCTGGAGGGACTGTTAAGCAATGCGCCAAGACTGGGGCTTAAATCCGCGGCTTTAATCAAATGCGCGGTTTGATCATTGATGATCAACCTGCTGCTGTCGGGGTACGCAATGGCGTTGCCCTCGGCGTCGAATAGCACGATTTCAGTGCTGGGCGTCACGACATGCTTGGCCAGGGTCGCAGACAGCTCAGCCAGGGTCAGATCGGCTCCAATGACTGCGTGTTCGCCACTGCGCAGCGCCAGCGTGGTGCCGATATCGTGCGTGGAAAAGAAAATATAGGGTTCGGTGGTGATCTGTTCCTGGCCGGTGCGAGCGCTGGAAAACCAGCCGCGGGCACGCGGGTCGTAATTCTCTTCAGGATGGTCCAGGCGGGAGACGAGTTTGAGGTCCTGATCGAAAAACAGCGACTGGGAGTGGACCTGGCTGTCAGTGAGATGTCGTTCAATGCTCCACACCTGAAACGCTGCTGCCTCTGGCGCCTTGATGAGCGCTTTCAAGTCGGGCGTGCGCAGGGGACGCACCATGAAGAAATCACCGTTGGCATAGCCCAAATACAGCGACGCCAGGTCGGGGTTGTCCTTGAGCGACTGGCTGAAGGGTTTGAGCAGTGCCAGGCGCTGCCCAATATCAGCCGTCTGAGTCGCCGGGTTGTCCGCCAGCAGGCTTAACAAGTGGCGGATGGGTTGATACGTGGTGCTTAGGTCCATGCGAACGTCTTGCTCAATACGTTCGAAGAGTCTTTCACTGCTCGAAAGAATGATCTGAGTGGTTTGGTGATAGTTGAAAAGACCAAGCACCACGCCTGTGAGCAGTAACAGGAATGTGAACATCACGCTGATATGGACATGCAGCGGGAATCGTCGCTGGTCCGGGCGCAGTGGGCTGGGCATTGCCAATCTCTCCAAAAGGTTTAACTCACTGCTCAGCGTCCAAGCATAGTTAACGCTCCACCATTGTGCTGTCGTGCTGCCTTATTTGTTGTTGCAACGCCTGTTCAAGTTCGAGCATGGCGTGCTCCATCGCCAGGATGCATTCGGACACTACGTCAGGTTGAAAGGCTCTATGAATGGCTTCTTCCAGTGATTCGCAGCTGTCGATCAGACGCGTAGCCTGGACAATTCGGGCGGCGCCCTTGATTTTGTGGGCGATATCGAGAAATGACTGAAGGTCGTCGGAACGGGTCAAACCCATCAATTCTTCTCGGTCGAGTCGATTGCTCTTGAGCAGTTCGGTCAGTAACCGCAAGTCCATCGCAGGGTTGCCTCCCGTCAACTGGTGCAGCCCTTCGAGACTGAACGCTGCACCACGAAACACGGGGCTGATGCCTTCGACCCATTGGCTCAATGCCGTCAGTGTCAGAGGCTTGAACAGGCAATCGTCCATACCGGCCTGTTTACAGCGTTCAATTTCTTCCGGCTGTGCGTTGGCGGTAAAACCCAGGACGATGACGGGTGAGCGGTGCTCGCGCTGTTCTTCACGGCGGATGGCGCGAACCAGCTCATAACCGTTCATGACTGGCATGTTGCAATCGGCGATGACCAGGTCGAAAGGCTCGGACTTCCATGCTTCGAGCGCCGCTTCGCCATCTTCTGCGACGCTGAAACGATGCCCCAGGAATTCCAGTTGCTGACACATGAGCAAGCGATTGGCCGGGTGGTCATCGACCACCAGAACGTTCAAGGGCATCCTCGTGGCTTTTGGTGCCTCGACAACCGGCTTCAATACCTGTTCCTGTGCCAGTGTGGGGAGATGCAGCAAAACCCGAACTTGCGTCCCCGAGCCCGGCTGGCTGCTCAATTGCAGGCTGCCACCCATCATTTCACACAGGCTGCGGCAGATCATCAGCCCCAACCCTGCGCCCACCCGACCGGCCTGTGCACAATTGTCTGCCTGGGCAAAAGGCTCGAACAATCGCTGCTGATCCTCTTCGGTGATGCCAATGCCGCTGTCCTCGACACTCAAGTGCATCCGGACCTCGTCAGGACCGCTCGGCTGGAGGATGACGATGATCCTGACCTGGCCGTGATCCGTAAACTTGATGGCATTGCTGATCAGATTGGACAACACCTGCTTGAAGCGCATCGGGTCCAGCACCACATCGATTGCCGGATTGGCGGGGTGGTAATCCAGCAACAGTTCGAGATTTTTCTGGTGAGCCAGTCCATCGAAGATCCTCACCACCGACGCGACGATCTCTCGCAGGTTCACACGCTCCGGGCTCAGGCTTAGGTGCCCGGATTCAATGCGGGCGATATCGAGAATATCGCCTATCAATGCCAGCAAGTCCCTCGCCGAGTTGTAGGCCACATCAATGGCTGGACGATCAGGATGATCCTGCTCGATGCGCTTTAGCGTCAGCTCGAGCATGCCAATGACAGCGTTCATCGGGGTGCGGATTTCATGGCTCATGGTCGCCAGAAAGGTGCTCTTGGCCCTGTTTGCCTCATCAGCGCGCTCTTTGGCGTAGCGCAGATCATCGAACAGTTGTCGTCGGTCGCTGATGTCGATCCAGCCACCGATGATGCCCCGCACCTCGCCGCTCGAGTCACGATAGGGCAGAACCCAGTGGTAAATCGTCAGCCGGCGACCGCCGATATGCAGTTCGCGGTCGACCACCAGCGGAGTGCCCTGTGCCACGACACGTTGGTAGTCGGCCTGATACTCCTGTGCCTCAAATGCATTGCTCAAGTTGCCCTGCATGACACTTTTACCGATGACGTCTTCGCGCTTTGCGTTGAAAGCTTCGAGGTAGCTGTCATTGCAGCTTTGCAGCAAGCCTTGGCGATCCCGCACATAGATCGGATGAGGGGTTCCGTTGACCAGCGAGCGCATGAATTCGAACTGGTCGTTCAATGCGCGCTCGGCTGCCTGACGCTGCTTTATCTGACGGCGCATGTACGCGTTCCAGGCAACGGAAATCATCAGCAGCACGCCGGCGCCGATGACGATTTGATAGAACAGCCGGTGATAATTGCGCCAGGCGCTTTGCGTTGAGGCCGAATAGCCACGCCACCGGCTGTTGATGACGCCCAGTTCATCTGGCGCAATGCTCAGCAACGCTTTGTTCAGGATTGAGTTCAGTTCCTCGGATTCACGGGCTGTGACCAGTGAAAACGCGGCCTGCCGGGTGCCGATGGTGGTGCTGATTTGCAAAGGGTGTTCGAAGATTCGCGAGGAGATGAAGTAGTTGGCAATCACCAATGAGTTCACCGCCCCGTCTGCCTGACCTTCGGCCAGCATTTCGACGGCGCTGAACGTGTCGGGGGTCTCAATCAATCTGATCCCGGGGAAGTCACGACGCAGGTACTCCACCAACGGATTGCCCTGGGCGATCGTCAGGCGTTTGCCTTGCATTTGCTCAAGTTGGGTCGGGCTGTCGGACGCCTTTCGCGTCAACAGCACAAAGGAATTCTGCAGGTATGGGCGGGTAAAGTTCAGGGCAGTTTCGCGCTGGGCGCTGGGAAGCAGGGCGGTGATCAGATCAGTCTGGCCGTCCTCTATTTTTTTGATCATCTCGCCATCGTTGCGGCTGCGCTGGATATCAAAGCGCAAGCCGGTGCGCATTCTGATCAGATCGAGCAGGTCTGCGGTGACCCCGCGCAAGTTTCCATCGCTGTCGAAAAATGACAGCGGCGCATAGGCCTCGTTTACCACCACGCGCACCACAGGATGTTGTGCCAACCAGGTTTTTTCTCGATCCGTGAGCTGCAAATTATGATCGGTGAGGAGAATGTCACTGCCTGCGCCCCAGCGCTTGGCAATGTTTTCTCGCTCGCTGCTCGGAATAGCAGTGAGCATCGCATTGATGATGCCAAGCAGTTGCGGGTTGTTCTTGTGGACCGCAAAGCTGAATCCGTGCGCTTCATGTTTGCCGAAGTTGGCCATGCGCAGGTTGTTGAGGTAGCCCTTGTTGATCATGTAATGGGTTGAAATGGCGTCGCCGAGAAAGACATCCGCCTGTTCGAAGGCTACAGCGTTGATTGCATTCTGGAACGAAGGAAAGGATGTGATGATGGCATCGGGATACAACGCCTTCACCTCATCCATTGGCAGATAGTGGTAAACCATACTCAACCGCAGACCGGCGAGTCCTTCGGCAAGGGATCTTGTTTCTCGTTCCCGGGTCACCAGTACCGGTTGATCGACCGCGTATGGAGTGGACAGTACAACGTCAGTGTTTTGCGCCTCGAACCCGTTCGAGGTGCCGAGCAGATCGATGTCACCTTTTTCCAGTGCCTCGATTGCATCGCCCCGGGAAGCGTAGCGTTTGACCTCAATCGGCAGGCCTGTCGTTTCGCTGAGCAGACCTGCATAGTCGGCAGTGAACCCTTCATATTCGTGGCTGCTGATGGTCAGATCGAAGGGGGGATAGTCGGGGGCTGATGTCCCTAGGACAAGTCGCGTTCTACTGCCGGCCCACGCTTGTTGTGAGCTATCCAGCTGGACTTGCAGGTGTCCAGGCAGGGTTCGACTGAGTAGCGTATACCCCTCACTTTCGGGCTGTGCGGCGTGGACTGAGGTGATCAGGCATAAACTTGCGCTCATCACTCCCCAAAATTGCTTTGTGCGACTAGGCATCCTGTCTCTCACACTAACGCGTTACGTTTTGCCATCTCGATGAGTTCTACCAGGGATTTGGCTTTAAGTTTTTGCATGAGTCGTTTTTTATAAGTGCTGACAGTCTTGTTGCTTAAAAACATGCCTTTGGCGATTTCCTTGTTGGTCCGGCCTTGGGCGAAAAGTTGTAGCACCATCAATTCTCGATCATTGACTGATTTGAATAGTTCGAGTTCAGCGTAACGCACGTCATCACAGCGAACCGGATTCAACGCCGCGCTTGGGAAGTAGTTGTAACCTGACAATACGGCTTTAATGGCGCTGACCAGTTCACTCAGGGCTTCCTGTTTGCATACATATCCAGACGCACCGGATTGCATGCAGCGAATTCCGAAAAGAGTCGGGTCTTGTGCTGTGAGTACTAACGTCTTTGTCTGCGAGTTCATCGCATTGAGGCGGGTAAGAATCTCAAGTCCGTCCAGTTTCGGAATGCTGATATCAAGAATCACCAGGTCGGGCACGCATTCGCGAATCATCTGCATGGCGTCGACCCCATTATCTGTTTCACCGACAACCTTGAAGTTTTCATGCTCCAGTAACATTCGGACAGCGAGACGAATAACCGGGTGGTCGTCGACGATAAAAACGGAGTTCATAATCAAATCCCATATGAGCGCAAATAAAGCGCGCACCTTAGCTCAGATAGTCTTGGTATCGCATGAATCGGTAGACCTACAGGGGTGATATCAGATAATTCCTACATGAGAACAAGAAAGAGACTACGCATCAATTGGTTTTTTCATTGACTTGGATCAAGTTATAGGAGGTTAATTGCGTAGACCGACGATTAGGTTGTGGGGTTGAAAAACTGATTCAGAAACAGTTTTTAAGTGTTGTTCGTGCAGGTGCGTTATAAGTGTGCAAAGGTCAACAGGTTTCTAAGTTCTGATTGTTGCAAGGGCTTCAGTAAATAACCCAGTAACGGCACTTTTAACATGCTGGCCTCTTTGGATAGTTCGTCCAGTTCCGTGGATGTCAGGCTACTGAGCAGGATGGCATGCTTGATTAATTTCAAGTCGCTCGCCATTTTTATCAGGTCCAGACCCGGCGTGTCAGGCAGACATTGATCACACAGCAAAATATCGAACGGCTGCGACACTTCGAGCATCTGTTGTATTGCGCCTGCCGCGCTGTCAGTGAGGGTGATGTGACTGAAGCCATAACTTTTTAACAAACATTGAATCGCTCTGAGCTGAAAAGCATGATCTTCCACCACCAAGATGCGTAAATCTTCTCTATACATGGGAACACTCACACTTGATCCGTCGAGCAGACGGAGCGCGATTATTTCGCAGACTTCAAGTGCAATCGATCAGCCAGCGCGCCAGGCGGTGTAGGGCAATTCCGTGTGCGTTGAGTGCTTTTGGATGGGGAAAGGCAAATCAGCCATTTCAGAGGGTGAAATGACTGTTCCGTCTCGTTCTCCATTGACATGGCCACCCGGTCCTATGCGATGGGCCTCTCCGAGAGATCTGCGCTGGAACTTGGATTTTAATCTTTATGAGGTGAGCGTATAAGACTGTGTTGTGCTGATGATTTAAGTTGGTCTCGTTTTTCAATGTGTTTTGAAATGGGGTGTGAGTGAGCTATATTGGGTGTTATGTAAGTGATTCGAGAGGCTAAGATGGAAAGAATGAGTTGGGACAAGTTGCTGAACAACACCCGTCTTGGCGGTCGGCCGCCAAAATCTGAGTTAGGCCGGTCACCTTTCCACTCAGACCATGACAAGGTTATTTTTTCCGGGGCTTTCAGGCGTCTCGCACGGAAAACTCAAGTTCATCCTCTGGCTACTAATGACCATGTTCATAATCGCCTCACACACAGTTTGGAGGTGGCGTGTGTAGGGCGGACACTGGGCGTACGAGTAGGCCAAGAGCTTCTGAACGAAAGACTTATCCCGGAACAACATTCAGCGTCTGATATTGGTGATATTGTTCAGACTGCTTGTCTCGCCCATGACATCGGTAACCCTCCCTTTGGACATACGGGTGAAGAAGCCATTCGTCACTGGTTCTCCAATGATGTGGGGGCGAAGTTAATTGAACACTTGCCATTCCATGAAGCTACTGATTTGCATAGATTTGAAGGTAACGCCCAAGGGTTCAGGGTTTTAACGACCTCGGAATATCATCCCTATGAAGGCGGTATGCGTCTAACCTATGCGTCACTGGGGGCGTTCATTAAGTACCCCTGGTTGGCGGGTGATGCTATTAATGGGCAAAGGCCTGTCCAGAACAAATATGGCATTTACTGTTCTGAATTGGATTTGTTTAATGAAGTGGCTGATGCGACAGGTTTGTTGAAGTTGGGTGATGGGTGGCGATGTCGACATCCACTGGCTAACCTGATGGAAGTCTCCGATGACTTCTGCTACGCCATTCTTGATCTGGAAGATGGCGTAGAGATGGGGATCCTTGAATGGGATAAGGTCTTCGAAATCTTGTGCCTTGTTCTTGATGATCACCAGAAGAATCAGTTGGTCAAAGAAATCCAGGGCATGAAGGTGGGGCGCAGGCTTTCTATGGTGCGTGGAAAGGTCATTTCAGCTTTTGTAGATGCTGGAGCAGCTGCTTTCATGAATAACCATAACGACATCATGACCGGCAAAGTATTAGGCATTCTGGATCTGTGTGATAAGAACGTGCGTGAATGTGTATCAGCCGCCAAAGGCCTTGCTCGAGATGAAATCTTCCAGCATCCACGTAAGGTCGAGTTGGAAATCGGGGCTTATAGCACCATTTCTACCTTGCTCAATGTGAGCTGTTCTGCTGCTTTGGATTATGTCAGAAAAGGTGGTGTAGCTGATTCCAAGACCCGCAGGGTGGTAGAGCTTTTTGGGTTGGACCTGAAGAATTTGGACAGTCAGGCAGGCGTCTCCAAAGAGTACGGTGCAATCATGCAAGTTCTGGATTACGTGAGTGGTATGACGGATAACTATGCGATGCACTTGGCTCGCCAATTTAATGGATTGGGCGGAGAGCGTTGAAGTCAGAGGGCGTTTCTTTTTGTAGGGTTTTTAGCGGTGTTGTGAGTGAAGACGGTCGATCGCAGCACTATGTCCGACGCACGACTCACTCAACCGGCTTCCCGTGAGTGGGTCAGGCTGGACCGTTGTCGCGCCCGGCCTGCTACAGTCCGACAGCATCGATATCGATGAGTAACAGTCGCTCACCATTGTCGAAAAACTGCCCCGCCGTCAGGCAGTACTGGTTCGTGGTGGCGTCGCGGTAGGTGCTGGAAAGCGTCAACCTGCGGTCGTCCCAACCTTCCGCCAGCAAGTGATAGAAGTAGGGACGCCATGACCAATTATGACCCAGGTAGCGATTATCGGACTCCCAGCCGTTGTTTCGCCATTCGAGGTTCGGCGTCAGCTGCGTGCCGTGGCGGTCACATTGATAAAAGCGCAACAGCCAGGGGAATGCATCCAACTGTGGTAATGCGCTAAGTGGCGCACGGGCTTGCGCCCAGGCTTGCAGAATGGACATCAACTCGCTGAGTTGTTGGCGCATCCTCATCAGACGACCGCGTTCGCTCAGTTTTTGTTGAACGTAACGTTGGCGAAGTTGAGCGAATTGCCCAACGAAGGCTTCGGTTTCATGAAAGTCTTCTTCTGCCCGGGCGAATAGAAAACCCTGTACGTATCGCGAACCACACTCCAGGGCAAAATTCAGCTGAGCGTCGGTTTCCACCCCTTCTGCAATGATCCAGCAACCCGTCTTTTCCGCCATTTGAGCCAGAGCTTTGACCACGTCACTGCTGGGACCACCTAATGCGGCGGCCTGGAACAGGCGCATATCCAGTTTGAGTATGTCCGGTTGCAACGCCAGTACGCGATCCAGCTGAGAATACCCGGCGCCGAAATCATCGATGGCGATTCGTGCCCCCGCCTGCCGATAACGGGCAACGACGTCTGCCAATCGCTGGATATTTCCACCCAATTCGGTGATCTCGAACACGATGCGACGTGGGTCTACGTCATGCTTGGCCAGTTGTTTAAGGCTTGGAAGCGCCTGATCCGGGCGCAGGCGATTGACCCACCGCGGCGACATGTTCAGGCTGAGAAACCAGTCCTCGGGCGCTTCGTGCAGGCGGCTCAGGGCGTTGTCGCGGATCTGGCGGTCCAGGCGACGCAGAGCAATGGCTGGTGTTCTTGGGTCGGCAAACAAGGGGCCGACCGAGTCAAGATGACCGTCCGGATGACGCAGTCTACCCAAGGCTTCGACACCCGCGATGCGGCCAGTGGCGGTATCAATGAACGGCTGAAAGCAGGCGAGCGGTTGCCCGTCGATCACGAGGCCTCCTTAGTAAGGTCTTGTTTTGATACCTGGGCACACGGTAGGCACGCAGGATTGAACCTCTCGATAAAGAGGTTCAATCCCGTGATGTTGCAAGAATGCAGCCAGATGATGGCATTAAGGCCTGCGCGATGAGCCTTGCATGACAAGCTTGATCAGTGGCCCCAATGTGGCCCCCAGTCGAACCAGACGGGTAACGCTGCTGGTTCCGCCGCTCTTGGCGCCTTTACCTGTCAGGAAACCCAACAGCGTTACGGCCGCCACGCCCCATAGCGGGGCGTGCTTGATGCCAAATCCACTTTGCAGGTTCTGCGTCATTCCCCGCATGCGCTGCAAGGGCTGCAGCAATTGTTGGGATTCATGACGAATTTCCTGCCGGTGCATTTCCATACGCAGGCGGATCAGGGCCTTGCGCATTTCTGTGCGCGAGTTGTTATGAGGCAGTTCAGGCAGGCTCATGGCAGCAGGCGCTCCCGATCGTTGGCCAACTCTTCAAGCGTGCCGTGGAAAGGCGAGGACTCGTCGAAAATCGCCGCTTTCAAACGCATCGCACAGAAGATTGCTGCCAAGGTATAGAACACACAAAGTCCAATGATGGCAGCCAAGCGGTAGGTGTCCCAGAACAGGATCATCACAAGCGTCGACAGTCCCACCAGCAACAGCAAGGCAAAAACCAGCGACAGGCCTGCGAACAGCAACAGGCTTACTGTGCGAGCTTTCTGCTCCTGCAGTTCAATGCCGAACAACTCGACATGGCTGTGCAGCAGTCCAAGGAAAGCGGCACCGAGGCGCCGCGGTGAGGAGCTTGGGCCCGTCGCCGACGAGCCGGATTCGCCGATCGCCATATCAGCGCCGAGTAGCCAGCAGGCCAATCAGGAAACCCACGCCGGCCGCAATACCGACCGATTGCCAAGGGTTGGCCTGTACATAATCTTCCGTAGCGGTCACGGCAGCTGCGCCACGCTCGCGCAGTGAATCTTCAGTCAGCTTCAAGGTTTCCCGTGCACGCAAAAGACTGTCGTGAATCTGGTCACGCAGCTCATCGGCTTGGTCACCGGCCAGGGAGGCGGTGTGTTCGAGCAACCGTTCGGTATCGTGCACCAGGGTCTGAAAATCGTTCATCAGGATTTCTTGAGCAGTCTTTGCCTTGATGCTGGCCATTGGTGATCTCCGTAAGTGGCTTCTGTTGCGTTCGAGTATGAGCCTTGCGCGAAGGTTCAGTACAAATCACTGGTACAGCTTTTGCTATGACTTTTGCTATGAGTTGGTGCGCCACCCAGCGTGATTGCGCTGTTGGTGAGCATGATTGGGGCGAAACCTTATCTCAAATAACGAAAACGCGCGCAAAGGTTCCGGCCTTGTGCGCCAAAGCGGCTCTCGAGGACCTTTGTGAAGACTCGCTGAGTCGCAATTTGGTGCACGAATTGTCTGCGCGAACTGCTTTGGTGCTTTTTTAGCCTTCAGGTCTGCCAATCCATGGAAAATCTGCAAAGCGCTGTGGACGGTCTTGTCCACAGCTCCAATACATTGTTCATTCTAATCGGCGCGGTCATGGTGCTGGCGATGCACGCCGGGTTTGCCTTTCTCGAAGTCGGCACGGTTCGACAAAAGAACCAGGTCAACGCGCTATCGAAAATCCTCAGTGACTTCGCGATTTCAACACTGGCCTACTTCTTTATAGGCTATTGGATTTCATATGGGGTGACGTTCATGCAACCGGCGGCAGTGATTACTGCCGACCACGGTTACGGCCTGGTGAAGTTTTTCTTCCTGCTGACCTTTGCGGCGGCGATACCGGCGATTATTTCCGGCGGCATTGCCGAACGTGCCCGGTTCGTCCCGCAGTTGTGTGCGACGGCGTTGATCGTTGCGTTCATTTACCCTTTTTTCGAAGGCATGGTCTGGAACGGAAATTACGGGTTTCAGGCCTGGTTGCTGGCGAGGTTCGGTGCCGGTTTCCACGACTTTGCAGGCTCGGTGGTCGTGCACGCCATGGGCGGCTGGCTGGCGCTGGCGGCCGTGTTGCTGCTTGGCCCGAGGCAAGGGCGGTATCGCGACGGGCGCCTGGTGGCATTTGCACCTTCGAGCATTCCCTTTTTGGCGCTGGGCTCGTGGATTCTGATCGTTGGCTGGTTCGGGTTTAACGTCATGAGTGCGCAAACCCTGCAAGGCGTCAGCGGCCTGGTCGCGGTGAATTCGCTGATGGCCATGGTTGGCGGCACCGTGGCCGCGTTGATCGTTGGACGCAATGACCCGGGCTTTCTGCATAACGGCCCGCTGGCCGGACTCGTGGCCATCTGCGCCGGCTCCGATCTGATGCACCCGGTGGGCGCATTGATCACGGGCGCGATAGCGGGGGCAATGTTTGTCTGGTGCTTCACCGCTGCTCAAGGCAAATGGCACATCGACGATGTGCTGGGTGTGTGGCCGCTGCATGGTCTGTGCGGTGTTTGGGGCGGGATAGCCTGCGGCATTTTCGGGCAGAGCGCATTGGGCGGACTGGGGGGCGTCAGCCTGATCAGCCAGTTGATCGGGACTTCGCTTGGCGTGGTCGTGGCGCTGGTCGGCGGGTTTACGATCTATGGCGTGATCAAGGCGCTTCATGGACTGCGCTTGAGCCAGGAAGAGGAGTATTACGGCGCGGATTTGTCGGTGCACAAGATCGGCGCCGTCAGTCAGGACTGATCAAGGTCGGCGGCGGATCGCAGAACGCCTGCGCAACGGCGATTGCACGGTAGCTTGAGCCGCCGTCTCGACTGCTTTTTATCGCGGGCCTAGAATGAACCTCTACTTTGCCGGGACTTGTAGTCATGCCTCCTGAATGTCAGCTGTTCGGCACCCTGGGTTGCCATCTCTGTGAACTTGCCGAAGACGAACTGATGCCCTTGGTCGAGCACGGTTTGATGGTCGAGTTGGTGGACATCGCGGAAAACGAAGATTGGGTCGAGGATTACGGTTTACGTATTCCGGTCCTGCGCCGTCTTGATACCGGTGCCGAGCTCGACTGGCCATTTGATGCCGAGCAGGTCGTGGCTTTCCTGCGCTGATTCTTCCCCATCCGTCGCGGTCAGTGTCTCACCCATTGGCGAAAGGACGGTGATTCGGTTACTGTATGCCTGTACAGTTATTCGGATCGCCTGTCTTGCGGGACGATCCCGCGAGTCAGAGGATGAGTCATGGTCAATGTCGAACAATTAAAGAACAGCGTGAACCGGATGTCGACGGATGTCGTGCGCGAAGCAGTCCTCGAATTGCGCCTGGACGGCCTGGTCACGGAAGGGAAAACCCCGTTCAACAAGTTGCATTTCAATACGTGCTTCGCCGAAATCGAGGCATTGTTCCAGCGTGCCGGTTACCACCGGCAACTGGATGTCGTGGGGTATCAGGGATTGATGTACGCGCTTTACGATCCCGGTCGCTGGGAGGCCGTAGATGTATTGCGCTGGCTCAAGGAATTCACTGAGGCGGCAGCTCGCGCGCAGATACCTGCGTAGGGATTCTCCACTAGGTTCATATGGGCAGCTGCTGGATAATGCCGGCCATCAGCGTTTAGAGCTTTCGTATGTCTACTTCAACTTTTTCGGCTGCGCACAGTCAGGCCAGCACGCTCTACCTGCCGCCCGGGTCGTGGCTGACGGTGCTCGACTGCCTGTGCGAGCACTTCAGCGCTATTGGCCGTGAACAGTGGCTGGACAGAATTGCCCGAGGGCGCGTTCTCGACGGTCAAGGTCTGCCCATTGCGCTTGACCTGCCCTACAAGGAAGGTCTGCGCATTCACTATTTTCGTGAAGTGCCGGACGAGAAACCGATCCCCGTGATCGAGTCGATTCTGTATGCAGATGAGCATCTGGTGGTCGCGGACAAGCCGCACTTTCTGCCGGTGACGCCGGCGGGTGAGTACGTCGAGCAAACGTTGCTGCGGCGGTTGATCCGCCGACTGGATAACCCGCATCTCGTGCCACTGCATCGCATTGATCGCCATACGGCGGGACTGGTGCTGTTTTCGGCGAACCCGCAGAGTCGTTCGGCTTATCAGTCACTGTTCCCGACACGGCGCATCGAAAAACGCTACGAGGCCATCGCCCGTGGCTTGCCTGACCTGACATTTCCACTGGTGCATAAAAGCAGGCTCATTGATGGCGAGCCTTTCTTCCGCATGCAGGAAGGTCCCGGTACCAGCAATACCGAAACGGCCGTCGACGTCAGGGAAAAACACGGTGATCTCTGGCGATACGCGCTGTACCCGGTGACCGGCAAGAAACACCAGCTGCGGGTGCACATGACCGCATTGGGCGCGAGCATCTGCAACGACCCGTTCTATCCGCAGGTGTTTAAAGACGTCGAAGATGACTACGCCAACCCACTCAAGCTGTTGGCCCAGGGGTTGCGATTCATAGACCCGATAACCGGCGAGGAACGGGACTTCGAAAGCGAAATTACCCTGCAGTGGTGAGCACTTTCCCTGAACCATGAAAAAGCCCGCATTACGCGGGCTTTTTTTGGCATCGGGTGTCACCGCAACAATTACAACTCTTTAACGGTGCGAACCTGATCCTTGTTGATGCGGGTTTCTTTACCGTCGAGTTGCTGGAACTCGTAGAAACCTGAGTCTTCATCGTATTTTGGCGCGTCGACAGCCTGGATTTCGCGACCATCATTCAAGGTGATCACGGTAGGCGAGGAGCAACCTGCAAGGGTCGCTAGGCCCAGTGCGAGCATGAAAGTGGCGAGGGTCCGTTGAGTCATGAGTGTGTCTCCGATATGAATTCTTTGGTTACTGAGCTTGTAGACGTATACAACGCGTGCAAGTTCCTTGGCTAGTGTCAGTCTGACACATTGGGGTGGATGCTTAACAGTTCCGGCGTGTTGAGGTTAGCCAGGCGCGGGTCGTTATCCGGGCATTGCAGGGCCGTCGCGCCCAACTCGCGCATAACTCGACCGGGGCTGCGTTCGCCATTGTCCCAAGCGTTTTCGAAGGCATCGCGAAGCGCCACGGGAATGACGCACAGCAACGGTTCCCAATGCTCGCCGTGGCGCAGCATCAATGGTTTTTCCGGGTGCAGGCTGGCGGATTCGCGCATTTCATGAAGCAGTAGTGCATCGATACGCGGTACGTCGCATGGCAGCACGAGCAAGTACGCATGGCGAGCGGCGTTCAGGCCTGCGCGAATACCGGCCAAGGGCCCTGGAAAACCACCTTCATCGTCATGCACCAATTGATCGGCGTAGGGCGCGTATTTTTCCAGGTTCCTATTGCACGAGATAATCAGATCATCGCTCAGCGATCGCGTCTTGCGCTGCAGATGGGCAATCAACGGCTCGCCATGCCATTCCAGCAATCCCTTGTCCTGCCCCCCCATGCGCTGGCCGCGACCACCCGCCAGCAGGAGAATGGAGCAGGGTGGCAAATCCGAGTTCAAGGTCATGGTCGGTCTCCATGGGGGCGGCGAAAAAAGGGAGCGCTGTGATATAACACCGGGCTGTTTCTCCTACAACTGGACGAGCCTATGAAAGCCAAGGCTGATGTACCTTTCGCACCGCTCAATATCGCAGTGCTGACGGTGAGCGATACCCGCACTCTGGAAACCGATACTTCCGGCCAGCTCTTCGTTGACCGCTTGAGCGCCGCAGGCCATAACCTGGCTGAGCGGGTTTTGCTCAAAGATGATCTCTACAAAATACGCGCGCAAGTCGCCACCTGGATTGCCGATGACGTGGTTCAGGTCGTGCTGATCACCGGCGGCACCGGGTTCACCGGTCGCGACAGCACCCCCGAAGCAGTGGCCTGCCTGCTCGACAAACACGTCGATGGCTTTGGCGAGCTGTTCCGGCAGATTTCGGTCGCCGACATCGGCACTTCCACCGTCCAGTCCCGCGCCCTGGCGGGTCTGGCCAATGGCACGCTGGTCTGCTGCCTGCCAGGTTCGACCAATGCCGTGCGGACCGGTTGGGATGGCATTTTGGCTGAGCAGCTGGATTCAAGGCACCGCCCGTGCAACTTCGTCGCTCACCTGAAACAGGCGGCACCCTGTGAATCCCGCGGGTAAGCCGGGCAAAGCCGGTAGCCTGATGCCAGTCGAGGTGGCGCTGGCGCGTTTGCTGGAAATGGCTGAGGCCAAGCCGATTGTCGAGCGTGAGCGCTTGCCGTTGGCGCAGGTTCAGGGCCGTGTGCTGGCCGATGATCTGGTTTCGACGCTGGATTTACCGCCTTGGCCCAACAGTGCCATGGATGGATATGCCTTGCGGGTGTCCGACTGGACCGGCGAGCCGCTGGTGGTCAGCCAGAAGATTTTTGCAGGTAATGCACCGCAACCTTTGCAGCCAGGCACCTGTGCTCGAATCTTCACCGGTGCGCCTGTTCCCGCAGGGGCCGATTGCGTCGAGATGCAGGAGAACGCCGAAGTTCAGCCGGACGCGCGGATACGGTTTACCGAAGCCATGACGGTGGGTCAAAACATTCGGCCGCAAGGTCAGGAAACCACGGTGGGTGAACTTGTTTTACCTGCCGGCACGCGGTTGGGTCCGATCGAGCAAGGCTTGGCGGCTTCACTGGGGTGCGCTGAGCTGGATGTGATTCGCAAAGTTCGCGTAGCAGTGCTGTCCACTGGCGATGAATTGATCGAGCCAGGTCAGGCGCTGGGTCCCGGGCAAATTTACAACAGCAATCGAGTGTTGCTCTGCAGCTGGTTGCAGCGTTTGGGTTGTGAGGTGATCGACGCCGGTATTCTTCCCGATGACCTTGAGACGACTCGTCTTCGCCTGGGCGAATTGAATGATGTCGACCTGATTCTCTCCACCGGCGGTGTCTCGGTAGGGGAAGCTGATTTTCTCGGGATCGCGCTGCGAGAAGAGGGCGAGTTGACGTTGTGGAAACTCGCCATCAAGCCTGGGAAGCCGCTGACATTTGGA
Source organism: Pseudomonas sp. LBUM1643 (assembly GCF_059716215.1). Lineage (NCBI taxonomy): Bacteria > Pseudomonadati > Pseudomonadota > Gammaproteobacteria > Pseudomonadales > Pseudomonadaceae > Pseudomonas > Pseudomonas sp. LBUM1643. The sequence goes on along the minus strand of NZ_CP166813.1, from coordinate 4,723,680 downwards.
CATTTTCGAGGCGTACCGGTGATTGGTTTGCCGGGCAATCCGGCATCGACCCTGGTCACCTTTGCCTTGCTGGCCAGGCCCTATCTCTTGCGCCGTCAGGGCGTGCAGGACACCGAACCCTTGAAGTTTCAGGTGCCAGCGGGGTTTGCCTGGCCTCAGGCCGGCAATCGTCGCGAGTACTTGCGCGGGCGCTTGGTGAATGGCCGGGCAATCATCTACAAGAACCAGAGTTCCGGTGTGCTGCGCAGCGCGGCGTGGGCGGACGGTCTGGTTGAAGTCCTGGAAGATCGCACGCTGGTCGAGGGTGAGTCTGTAGCCTTTATCCCGCTGAGCGAAGTACTGGGCTGACAGCTGATGTACGCCCAAGGCAAACCCGGTCGATTGGCCGGGTTTTGCGTTTGAGGGCTGCCCGCTATCGAGCCAGCAGCGCTACGATCTGCTCGAAACGACTGTCGGCGATCCAGGCCAGCACGCCGAGTACCACTACGGCTCCCCCCGCTAAATAGGCAAGCCGGTGTTTGATGGTCTTGACGTTCTGACGGATGACGTCCATGTCTCGGCGCATGCCTTCGAGTTGGGCCTGCAGATCAACGGCGCGAGGTTCCATGTTTACTTCTCCTTTTACGGCGGGTAACAGAAGGCGCCAAGTTGTACCAACGATCCTCGGTGGTCAATTGAGCCGATTCCTCACGTTTTGTAAGAAAAAACCCTGCCCTGTAGGACGCGAGCACGTCCGCTTTTAAATAATTCAAATTTTTGCGGCTTTTTTAGGCGCTACCGAGGTCACAACTGCCATACGGAATTCAATACTGGGAGAGAACGCGATGAGCGAACGCAAGGCGCTGTTGATTCTGCATGGCAAGCAAGCGCTCAACGAAGAGGTCCGTGCGGCAGTTGAAAGCAAACGCCAGCAGGGCTGGGAGTTGGCCGTTCGGTTGACCTGGGAGGCCGGTGATGCGCAACGGCTGGTGGATGAAGGACTGACGGCGGGTTATCAGCAGATCATCGCCGGAGGAGGGGATGGCACGTTGCGCGATATCGCCGAAGCCATGGCTGCACATCCGACGAAGGCGAGCCTGGTGCTGATGCCTTTGGGAACCGCTAATGATTTTGCTCGTGCCGCCGGCGTACCTCTGGAACCCGATCAGGCGCTGGACCTTCTGGATGCTCCGGCGAGAGCCATTGACCTGGGCGAGGTCGGCGGACAGGTGTTCCTGAACATGGCCACTGGCGGCTTCGGCAGCCAGGTCACCGCAAACACCTCCGAGGACCTGAAAAAAGTCCTCGGTGGCGCGGCTTATCTGTTCACCGGCTTGTCACGCTTCAGTGAACTGCATGCGGCCTACGGCGAGTTGCAGGGGCCGGATTTTCATTGGCAGGGCGAGTTACTGGCATTAGGTATCGGCAACGGCCGACAGGCCGGCGGCGGGCATGTCCTGTGCCCTGAAGCATTGGCCGACGATGGTTTGCTGGACATCAGCATCTTGCCCGCACCACAGGAACTGGTTGGCACCTTGAAAAACCTGCTGGCTGATGGCTTTGGTATCGACAACATGTTTGTGCGAGCCCGCCTGCCCTGGGTCGAGATCAAGGTCTCGGAAGGTCTTTACATCAATCTGGATGGCGAACCGCTGGAAGGGGATAGTCTGCGCTTCTCAGCGCGAGCGGGGGCGCTGCGGGTGCATTTACCCGAGCACTCGCCGCTGTTGAGTGCTCCAGGCATCGCTAATCGTCCAGACTGATGATCTGCTCGCGCACTGCAAACAGCACGAGTCCGGCCACGTCATAGATCTGCAGGCGTTTCATGATCTGCGAGCGGTGGGTCTCGATGGTCTTGATGCTCAGCCCCAGGCCGTGGGCGATTTCACGGGTGGATTTCCCCCGGACAATCAACCGCAGTATTTCCAGCTGACGTGCCGTCAGGTTGTGCGTGACCACGGGTTCCGCCTGGCTTGTCCGGGAGCTGATCAATGCCTGGTTGATGACCGTGTGCGCGATCGCCGGGCTCAGGTAGCGCTCGTTGTTGCGCAGGGCATCCAGGGCATGCTCGAGTTCGGTGGCGGTGGTGTCTTTGAGCAGGTAGCCATGGGCACCGGATTCCAGCGCCTGCATGATGAGTGCCGGTTCGGTGTGCATGGAGAGGATCAGTACTTTGCTCTGGGGGCGCACGCGCTTGAGGCGTTGCAAGGCCTCCAGACCGTCGGTTTCCTTCATGGAGATATCCAGCAGGACAATGTCTGGCGTCAGTTGCTCGACCATCTCGAGCAATTGAGATCCGTCATTGGCTTCGCCGACCACTGAGTAGCCGGGAATGTCCAGCACCAGCGCGCGCACGCCGGCCCTGATGAGCGAGTGGTCATCCACCAGAAGTAAGTTACAAGTCAACGCAAAACCTTATTCGTACTGGCCCGTTCAAGTGCACGAGGGGCCCAAGGGAAAAGTGCTTCGATCCGGGTGCCGTTGCCCGGCTCGCTGATCACCGCCAATGTGCCGCCCAACTGTTCGATCCGCTCCGACATTCCAGCCATTCCGCGTTGACCTTCACGCCCCGGATCCGTCGAGGGTGCAAACCCCGATCCGTCGTCACTGATCAACAGCGTCAAGCCTTGCGGCAAGCGTTGCAGAGTGACCCGCAGATTTTTCGCTTGGGCATGGCGCAGGATATTTGTCACGGCCTCCTGAGTAATTCGAAAGACGGCGACGGCAGTTTCCTCGGGTATGCCGATGAGCCGCTGATGGCACTCCAGGCTCCAGTTAACCGAGGTGTTGGCCAGCGTCTTGAGCAGATGGGCACGCAGACTGGCTTCCAGCCCAAGGCTCGCCAGTTGCCTGGGATTCAGGATGGCCGAGACGTCGCGAACCTTCACCAGGGTTTCTTCCAGCGTGTCGCAGAGCACCGAGCAATGTGCAGCGAGTTCTTCGGGCATCCGGCGTTTGAGCCATTCGCTTTGAAGCTTTGCCGCCGTCAGCAACTGGCCGATATCGTCGTGCAGTTCGCGACTGAGCCGATGACGTTCGTTTTCCTGAACCTCCAGCAACCGGTCGGCCAGTTCCTGCGGTTGAAACTTGATGAGCGAACTTGAAAGGTGGTGCTGTACCGCCAGTCCGATCAATGCCGCAGCATTCAGTATCAGCAGCCCCAGCGGAAAAGGCATGGATGAGCAGTAAATCACCAGGCTGCCAAGCGTCGAACAGGTACACAGCAGCAGCGTGAGCCGGCGTACGGTCACGGGGACGGGTGGCCACTGGGTGATTGACTTGAGGTTGGCGTACATAGAGATGGAGCCAATGGATGTTCGCTGCGGGAAGATCGTCTGGTGCAATGACGGATCTCGGTATGGAAACAGGGTGCCATTAATTGACGTCAATTAACGGTCGGCATAATACCACTGAAGATACCGTCGGTCGCGCTGGGTAGTTGGCCTTAAACATTGGGTAAACATGTTTATTCGAGCGGCTCTTCGTGTAGAAGAGCTCTTTGGCGGGAATACATTGATTCAAGATGTCGTGAACAGGTATGAAATTTCAATGACGACATCGCGCACTTCAAATTCAACGCTGAGTGTGCCGTTTAAACCACCTGACACCGCATAAAAAACAGGCGACCGATCAAGCCTGCGCTTTCAAAGGAGGAACGAGGGTAAACGGGAAGGAGGGGGGCATCGGCTGAAACTGACTGTGCCCGACTTGAAACGCAAAAGTTTCTATCAGCGATATTTGTTCGCTGTCATCTAGGCTGAGCTGGCCCGTCTTCTGGTCGATAAGCTCGAGCTGCCAGGCAATCAGCGTCAGGCAGTCTTTCAGCGCAGCCAAGGCCTCGTCATGCAATTGCAGGTGGTTTTGCGCGTGGTTGAGCAGTTCGTGAATATGCAGAGAAAACTCTGAAATGGCTGCCAGAGCGATTGCATCTGCCTTGCTGGCCAGCTTGAGCAGGGTGCTGAGCATGCAATCGATGGCGTCCCTGTCATTGCTGATCAGTTGGAGATGACTCAGGCACTCCTCGGTTTTGGCCAAAAGCAATTGAGCCTCGACGAGGAATTCCGGAAACCGTTGCGCCCACTCTTTATGATCGATTTGCATGCTGGCTCCACAACGTCATGTCAAAAGAGGAAATGCCGTGCGTATTGACATGCGCGTAAGTGTCCCGGCCCGTCCAGGCGTATGCCTGATAACTCGAAAGGCTGGATGGCCACTGACCTGCGATCGCACACAAAAGCCCGACTCCGTTCGTGCAATGAGAATGGCGTCACATTAATGGCTATCGGATATGGCGAATATCAGGTTAGGCCTGATTGTGGGTAAGGGAATCCCTTACACAGGGGAACCTGGCGAGCGAAAAGTTGTCGCGCCGCGAGGGAGTAGAGCAGATGAAGTCGCGCCCTCAGTAGAGCATGATGCTAATGTGACATCAATGCTGGAGCGTGGCATTTTGCAATAGGGTCAAGGTCTGCTTTAAACAGCCGATAACCCTCTTTAGTGAATTCACCAGAACAAGCTCAGGAGTCATTGATGGCCGGCATTCTCGACGCGGTAGACCAACGCACGCAACTAGTGGGTGAGAATCGCCTGGAAATCCTCATGTTCCGATTGGCCGGGCGTCAGTTGTTTGCAATCAACGTGTTCAAGGTTCAGGAAGTCTTGCAGTTACCGAAACTGACCCTGATGCCCCAGCGCCATCCTTTTGTCTGTGGCGTGGTCAACTTGCGTGGGCAAACCTTGCCGGTGATCGACCTGTCCCAGGCCATTGGCATGCGTCCGTTGGTGCCAAGCCCGACCAGTACCATCATTGTCACTGAGTACAATCGCTCGGTGCAGGCATTTCTCGTCGGCGGTGTGGACCGCATCGTCAACATGAACTGGGAAGCCATCCTGCCGCCGCCAACCAGTGCCGGCCGCCAGCACTACCTGACGGCTATCAGCAAGGTCGACGACCAGTTGGTGGAAATCATCGACGTTGAAAAGGTCCTGGCGGAAATCGTCCCGTACAACGCCAAAGTGTCTCGTGAAAAACTCGAAGACCCGGTGCTCGAACGCGCCCGTGGCCGTGAGGTATTGCTGGTGGATGACTCCAACGTGGCCCTGTCGCAATTGCGCGACACGCTAGGCCAGTTGGGCGTGAAAATGCACATTGCCAGTGACGGTTTGAAAGCGCTGAACATGCTTAAGGCCTGGGCTGACACCGGCGTGAACATGACGGACAAGCTGCTGATGATTTTTACCGATGCGGAAATGCCGGAAATGGACGGGTATCGCCTGACCACCGAGATCCGCAATGACCCGCGCCTGCGAGGCCTGTACGTGGTGATGCACACCTCGTTGTCCGGCAGCTTCAACGACTCGATGGTCAAGAAGGTCGGTTGTGACAACTTCCTTTCCAAGTTCCAGCCGGACAAGCTTGTAGACGTGGTGCGCCAGCGTTTGATGCGCGATGAAGTTCCGGCCTGACCCGATCAACCCTCAAGCAAGCCTTTGATTCGGCGATGAAGCTCGTATAGGGTGGCGCTTTGCCTACCAGGAAGCTGGCCATGCTGCATCTGAGCGCGCTCTATCGTTATCCGTTGAAGTCCGGCAAGGGCGAGCCCCTGCAACAGGTCAGCCTCGACAAACTGGGTCTGGACGGCGACCGACGCTGGATGCTCGTGGATGAAGCCAGCGGGCGTTTTCTGTCCCAGCGAGCGGTGGCCAAAATGAGCCAGTTGTCCGCGTTGTGGAATACCGAAGGTGGCTTGACCCTGAGTGCTCCGGGTTACAACCCGATCGATATCGCGCTGCCTGACGATCGCGCGCCATTGCGCGGCGTGAACCTCTGGCGCGACACGCTGCGCGTGCCGGATGCGGGGGATGAGGCGGGGGCGTGGGTCAGTGAATTCGTGGGTAAACCCACTCGCCTGGTGCAGGTCCCGCTGGAGCGTGCCAGGACCACGTCGGCCGGCTACGGCAAAGACGACGATCAGGTGGCCTTCGCCGATGGCTTCCCGCTGTTGCTGATCGGACAGGCGTCCCTGGACGACTTGTCGGATCGAGTAGGCCGTCCGCTGGAGATGCTGCGCTTCCGGCCAAACCTGGTGATTGAGGGGGCCGAAGCCTACGCCGAGGACACTTGGAAGCGCATCCGCATCGGCGGCGTTGAATTTCGTGTCGTCAAATCGTGCGCACGTTGCATTCTGACCACCATCGATCCACAGACCGGTGAGCGCAGCGAGGACCGTGAACCTTTAGCCATGTTGCAGAAGTACCGTGCCGAACCCGACGGTGCGATGTTCGGCCAGAACCTGGTCAATGACAGCAATGGGCATCTTGAAGTCGGGATGTCGGTGACCGTCCTCGAGTAACCGTACCCAGAATGAAAAATGCCCGCATCGAAGGATGCGGGCATTTTTTTATCGCTGTGAAAGCCCGAAGTTTTAGCCGCGGTATTCGCACAGGTAAGCCGTGTCGACAGCCACTTTCAGCTGAAACTTGCTGTTGGCAGGTACATTGAACTGGCTGCCGGCGGCGAAGGTTTCCCAGTCGGTGCTGTCAGGCAGTTTGACGGTCAGCGCACCGGTCACTACGTGCATGATTTCCCGCTGGCTGGTGCCGAATTCGTATTCGCCCGGAGCCATGACGCCGATGGTCGCTGGACCTTCTGCAGTGCCAAAGGCGATCGACTTGACGGTGCCGTCGAAGTACTCGTTGACTTTAAACATGGGCGATTCCTCGAAAAGGGCTTAAAAGGGCCGGCCAGTATGCACAAGGCCCTCGGCGCCGTCACCTCTCTAGGCGGGGAGAATCAGCGGCAGCAAGCGCGCCGTATTGCGCGCATCTTCCAGCGCCCGGTGTTGTTGCCCGGTGAACTGCATGCCGGCCAGTTGCAGGGCGCCATTGAGGCCCAACGGCCTTTCCAGTCGACGCACCTTGGCAAAGCGCTGCTTGAGGTTCATGTGCGGTACGCGGCTCAGCAGGCTGTCGAGTTGCAAACGTTGCCATTCCTGCAGCAGCTGTTTGCGATCGTAATCCCCCCAACTGGCCCAGCCTTCCAGGCGTTCATGATGCTGGCCCAGCCAGCGTTCGAACGCCGCCCAGACTTCGCTCAGCGGTTGCGCGACATCGATGTTGGCCTGAGTGATGTGCGTCAGCTCACGGCAAAAAGGCGTCAGCAACGGGCGACGCAACGGCCGCACGAAGCGCTGGAAGTGATCCAGCTCTCGACCTTTACGGTCCACCAGCGTGGCGCCTATTTCGATGATTTCCATTTCTGTTACTGGCCAACCACCTTCGTCGGTGGTGGCTTCAAGATCAATGACCAGCCAATGGGGCATCGCAGGGTTCCTGGTATCCGCGTCTTGATAGGGCTTGAGCGTAGCCAAACCCGGCGGATCCGCCTAGCGGCTTATTCGACCTCGAGCAAAATCTGTCGATTTTTCACTTGATCGCCCACGCTGACTTGCAAGCGTTTGAGCACACCGTCGATCCCGGACTTGAGCGGATGCTCCATCTTCATGGCCTCGAGGACCACCAGCAACTGGCCTTTGACGACAGTGCTGCCCTCACTGACCAGCACGTCGACAATGGCGCCATCCATCGGTGCCTTGAGGGTGCCGCTGCTGACGCTGACCTGAGCACAGACCAGCGCTTGCGTACGATCGACCAGCCGCAGGCTGCCAGGCCCCGTGAACAGCCACAGTTCTCCGGCGTCAAGACGGTAGACATGGCGGCGCCGGATGCCATCGATTTCCAGGATCGCAGAGCGCCCGTCGCACTCAATGACCTTGAGGTTCAGCGTTTGAGCAGCGATTTGAACCCGGTACGGCTCACCCGGCACGGCGTTCAATTCAACGACCCACTCCTGCTCACCCAGGCCGATGCGATAGTGCAGGGGGACGCTGGCGTTGTTGCGCCAGCCAGGCAGCGGAGACGGATGAACTTGCGCGCAGCCGTGATAAAACAGCGCGGCCGCGATAGCCAGTTGTTCATTGGTCGGTATCTGAGCCTGCAGGCAGGCATGGTCGGTGAACCAGGTCGGGATAAATCCGGTACTGAAGTCGCCACTGACAAACGCGGGGTGCTCGAGCAAGCCTTCGAGCAAATGCTGATTGCTGTGCAGGCCCAGCAGAACGCTGTCTTGCACCGCCCTGAGTAACTTGCGTCGCGCCTCTTCGCGTGTGGCGCCGTGGGCGATGATCTTGCCGAGCATCGGGTCATAAAACGGGCTGATGGTTTGGCCTTCGACCAGGCCATGATCGATCCGCACACCCGCCTGCAACGCCGGCTCCCACGCGGTGATGTGGCCGGTTTGCGGCAGAAAGCCCTGAGCCGGATCTTCAGCGTACAAACGCACTTCCATGGCATGGCCGTTGAGTTGCACGTGCTCCTGTCGAAGCGGCAGTGGCAACCCCTCAGCGACCCTCAATTGCCAAGCCACCAGGTCCAGGCCGGTGATCAGTTCGGTCACGGGGTGTTCCACTTGCAACCGTGTGTTCATCTCCAGAAAGTAGAACTGCCCCCGCGCATCCAGCAGGAACTCCACGGTGCCAGCGCCGACGTAGTTCACTGCACGACCGGCCTTGAGCGCCGCCTCGCCCATGGCCTGGCGCAGTTCGGCCGTCATGACCGGGCAGGGCGCTTCCTCAATGACTTTCTGATGCCGGCGCTGGATCGAGCAGTCGCGCTCGCCGAGGTAAATCAGGTTGCCGTGCTGGTCGCCGAACAGCTGCACCTCGACATGGCGTGGGTCTATCAAGGCTTGTTCGAGGATCAACTCGTCGCTGCCGAAACCGTTCAATGCTTCGGAGCGTGCAGTGCGGATCTGTTCCAGCAAGTCGCTTTCGTCGTGTACCAGACGCATGCCGCGCCCGCCACCGCCGGCACTGGCCTTGATCATCAACGGATAGCCGATCGATTGCGCTTCGCGGCTCAGGGTGGCGTCGTCTTGCGCAGCGCCCTGATAGCCTTTGATGCACGGCACACCCGCGTTGATCATGGCGATTTTCGACAGGCGCTTGCTGCCCATCAGTTCGATGGCTTCGGGGCTTGGGCCGATAAAGGTGAGGCCGGCGGCCTGGCAGGCGAGGGCGAACCCGGCGTTTTCCGAGAGGAAGCCGTAGCCGGGATGCACCGCGTCGGCACCCGTGCGCCGCGCCGCCTCGATAATCGCTGCAATGTTCAGATAGGATTGCTGCACCAGCGCCGGCCCGATGTTGACGGCCTCGTCGGCCATCTGCACATGCAGGGCGTCGGCGTCGGCATCGCTGAAGACGGCGACGGTGCGGTAGCCCAGGGCCTGGGCGGTGCGCTGGATGCGACAGGCGATTTCACCGCGATTGGCGATCAGGATTTTTTTCAGGGTGGGCATGGGGATTTCCCTTTTTGTTGTTCGGTGAATTCGAGGGCCTCATCGCGGGCAAGCCCGCGATGCTCTTAAGGCGCCCACCCCGGTTTACGCTTTTGTACAAAAGCCATCGTCCCCTCGACGCCCTCACTCCCGGTCACCGCTTCGCTGAACCACTGAGCCGCTTCATCCAGCAAGGTATCTGAAGGCTGCCCGGCACTCGCCAGCAGGAGTTCTTTGGTGCGTGCATTCGCCTCCGGCGCGCAACACAACACATGTGCCAGCACCTCATCGAGGCGCTCGGCCAAGGCTTGCGCGTCATGCTCGACGAAATGCACCAGACCGATACGCCGCGCATGAGTGCCGTCGAAACGCGCTGCTGTCAGCGCCAGGTGTCGAGCCTGGGTCAGGCCGATGCGCTGGACCACGAAGGGGGCAATCTGCGCCGGCAGCACACCGAGGCTGGTTTCCGGCAAACCGAACTGCGCCTGGTGATCGGCCAATGCGACATCGCTGACGCAGGCCAGGCCCAGACCACCGCCCAGCACTGCACCTTGCAACACGGTAATCACCACTTGCGGCGCGTGTTGCACCTCTTGCAGCAGCGCGCCGAATGCCCGGTTCAAATCGCGAAAACCTGCCGCGCCCTGAGCACGGGCACCGGCCATGTCCTTGATGTCGCCACCGGCGCAAAAATGCCCACCGGCGCCGCCGATCACCAATGCGCGAATGTGTCGGTCATCGCGCACGGCTGCCAGCACCGCGCGCAAATCTGCAACCATCTGCAAGCTCATGGCATTGCGGCTTTCCGGGCGATTGAGGGTGATGTGCAGCACGCCGTTGTGCGGTTCAAGCAGCAACGTCTGGCAATCCGGCAAGGTACTCATTTCTTTTTCCCCGGCAGAATGCCCATGAGTTTGCAGATGATCCCCAGCATGATTTCGTCGGCGCCGCCGCCGATCGACACCAGCCGCACATCGCGATAAGCGCGGGCCACCGGGTTGTCCCACATGAAGCCCATGCCGCCCCAATATTGCAGGCAGCTGTCACTGACCTCGCGTCCCAGGCGCCCGGCCTTGAGTTTGGCCATGGACGCCAGGCGAGTGACGTCCTGGCCTTTGATGTATTGCTCGGTCGCCTGATAGACCAGCGCCCGCAAGCATTCGATTTCGGTTTGCAGCTCGGCCAGGCGGAAGTGAATCACCTGATTGTCGATGAGCGCATTGCCAAAGGTCTTGCGCTCCTTGCAGTACTCAATGGTGCTGTCGATGCAGTACTCCAGGCCCTTGATCATGTTAGCCGCGCCGAACAACCGTTCCTCCTGGAACTGCAGCATCTGCATCATGAAGCCCGCGCCTTCGTGGCCGATGCGGTTACGTTGCGGTACGCGCACGTTGTCGAAAAACACCTGGGCGGTTTCCGAACTGCGCATGCCGAGTTTGTCCAGGTGCGAACTGAGGCTGATTCCCGGCGTGTTCATCGGCACCATGATCAGCGACTTGTTGATGTGCGGCTTGTCGTCCGAGGTGTTGGCCAGCAGGCAGATGAAATCGGCACTCGGCGAGTTGGTGATCCACATTTTGCTGCCGTTGATCACGTAGTCGTCACCGTCCTTGCGCGCGGTGGTTTTCAAGCCGGCGACATCGGAACCGGCGCCGACTTCGGAGACCCCAATGCAGCCGACCTGTTCGCCGGTGATCGCCGGGCGCAAAAACTCCTCGCGCAAATCATCGGAGCCGAACCGTGCGAGTGCGGGCGTGCACATGTCGGTCTGCACGCCGATGGACATCGGAATACCGCCACAATGAATGGTGCCGAACTCTTCTGCCGCAACGATTGAGTAGCTGTAGTCGAGGCCCATGCCACCGAATTTTTCCGGTTTTGAAATCCCCAGGAGACCGAGATCCCCGGCCTTGCGAAAGATCTCGTGAATCGGAAAGCGCCCGGCTTTTTCCCATTCTTCGACATGAGGATTGATCTCGTGATCGACAAACTGGCGAACCGTGCGGCGCAATGCTTCGTGTTCCTGGGTGAAGATCATTTTTATTGTTCTCCGTTGATCGCCCTTAGAAGCGGGCTACACCAAAACTGTTGGCTTGCAGCGGCCGCACTTCGGCCTCGTGACAGATGTCCAGCAAGTAACCGAGCAAGGTCCGGGTGTCACGCGGGTCAATCAGACCGTCGTCCCACAGGCTGGCGCTGCCATAGAGTGCAGTGGACTGGCTGTCGAGCTTTTGCGCGGTGACCGTTTCCAGCATGTCGAGCATCTTCGGGTCAGGCACCAATCCGTCCTTGGCCTGCTTGGCTTCGGTCACAATGCGCAGCACCTTGCCGGCCTGGGCGCCGCCCATCACCGCCGTGCGGCTGTTGGGCCAGGCGAAGATGAAACGTGGATCGAGACCACGGCCGCACATCGCATAGTTACCGGCCCCGTAAGAGCCGCCGACGACGATGGTCAGTTTAGGCACACGAGCGTTGGCCACTGCCTGGATCATTTTGGCTCCGTGTTTGATGACCCCTTGCTGTTCCGATTCCGTCCCGACCATGAACCCGGTGGTGTTGTGGAAAAACAGCAGCGGTGTCTGGCTCTGGTCGCACAGCTGGATGAACTGCGCGGCCTTGCTCGCACCTTTGGGCGTGATCGGGCCGTTGTTGCCGATGAATCCGCAGGCGCGGCCCTGGATGTGCAGGTGACCGCAAATGGTTTGCTGATCGAACTCGCCCTTGAACTCGAGGAAGTTCGACGCGTCGGCAATCCGCGCGATGATTTCGCGCACGTCGTAGGGTTTCTTCGGATCATCCGGGATCAGCCCAAGCAACTCATCGATGGGGTAGAGCGGTTCGTCATACTGCCGGGGCCGGGCGAGCGGCAGTCGCGCATTCCACGGCAAAAGACCGACAATCTCACGTACCTGACGCACGCCATCCGCATCGTTTTCGGCCAGGTACTCCGCGGTGCCGGCGATTTGCGCGTGCATCTCGGCGCCACCCAGTGCTTCGTCGGTGGCGATCTCGCCGGTTGCGGCCTTCAACAGTGGTGGTCCGGCGAGAAACAGTTTGGCCTTGCCGCGCACCACTATCACGTAATCCGACAGTCCAGGCTGATAGGCACCGCCAGCGGTGGCGGAACCGTGCACCACGGTAATTTGCGGCAGCCCCATGGCCGACATGCGTGCCTGATTGGCGAAGCTGCGTGCGCCCTCGACAAAAATCTCCGCTGCGTAATTCAGGTTGGCGCCACCGCTTTCGGCCAGGGTGATCACCGGCAGTTTGTTTTCCATCGCGATCTGTTGCAGGCGCAGGGATTTTTTCAAACCGCTGGGGGAGATGGTCCCGCCCTTGATCGCGCTGTTGTTCGCCACCACCAGAACCCGCACGCCAGACACGTAGCCGATCCCGGCGATCAAGCCGCCACCGGCTGAACTGCCATCCTTGTCATCATGCAGCTTGTAGCCGGCCAGGCTCGCCAGTTCAAGGAACGGTGCGCCCGGATCGAGCAGCAGGTTGAGTCGCTCCCGAGGCAGTAATTGCCCGCGCTTGTCGAACTTGGGTTTGGCCTCGGCAGCCTTGTTCAGCAGGTTCTGTTCGAGCTGACGCACGTGCTCGACGCCCACCAGCATGGCAGCGCGGTTCCGGGCGAACGGTTCGCTGAACGGGTCTACCTGCGACTGGATGACCGGCATGGCTTATTCCTTGTCCTTGGGTGCGTCTGGCTGCAGTACATCGGGTAAGTACGCCCGATGAAAGCCGTTATAGGACTCGCTGTTCTGCGCCTTGTGAATCGGCCAGGCCCGGCCGCCCAGACTCGCCGCGCCGTCAATGCGCAGCGTGCTGCCGCTGATAAACGCCGCCGCGGGGCTGAGCAAAAAGACGATGGCCGCGCTGACTTCCGATTCGGTGCCGATGCGTTTGAGCGGTACGTGTTCGCGCAGGGTCGGGATGACGGCCTTGAATGCGCCTTCGTAGGTGTCCATGCCGCTCGACGCGATCCAGCCCGGAGCCACCGCGTTCACCCGCACGCCGGCATAGCCCCATTCAAACGCGGCGGTCTTGGTCAGGTTGTCCATCCCCGAACGAGCGGCGCCCGAGTGGCCCATGCCGGGCATGCCGCCCCACATGTCCGCGAGCATGTTGACGATCGCGCCGCCATGCTTGCTCATGGATTGATTGAATACTTCCCGGGCCATCAGGAAACCCCCCACCAGGTTGGTGCGCATCACGGTCTCGAAACCCTTCTGATTGATCGAGGCGAGTGCCGAGGGAAATTGTCCCCCCGCATTATTGACCAGACCGTGGATGGGCCCGTGCTGGCGGATCAATTCGCTGACCAGGTGCTTGACCGGTTCTTCCTCGCGTATGTCGCACACGCGCCAGTCAGCCTTGCCACCGTCTTCGGCGATTTCGGCCGCGACCTGTTTGAGCTTGTCGACCTTGCGCCCGACCAGCAGCACATGGGCACCAAGTGCCGCGAGTTCGTGAGCGGTGCAGCGTCCGATACCGCTACCGCCGCCGGTGACGATAATGGTTTGACCCGCAAACAGATCGGTTTTGAATATCGAATCGTAGGCCACGGTGGCGGTCCTCTAGTTGACCTGGTCAGCGATGCTTTGCGGCACCGGAATCTGGATGTCCAATAGTTGCTGAGCGAATGCTTTGCCTTGTGGATCGATGCGCAAGCTGGCCACGCCACCGCCGCCCAAGGCATTTTCGAGGAGAAAATTGAGGCTGTGCGTGGCCGGCAGATACCAGCGCTCGACACGTCCGTGGACCGGGTCGAGGACATGGCTCATCCAGTCCACGATCACTTCCGGCGTCAGCGCTTCGGCGATCCACGGCAGGTACTCCGGCGCGCGGGCCATGACCCCGATATTGCTGTGATTGCCCTTGTCACCGGAGCGCGCGACCGCCAGCTTCACCAGCGCCACACTGGCGTCGGCGAGGCCGGCAGGTTTGGGCGGGTCGAGGGGCACAGGCAAATCATCGGTGTTGAGGGCATCGCCATCGGGCAGGGTGCAAGGGTGGCGTTTTCCAGCCAGGTCGATGGCCAGGGTGCAGGCGGTTTTATCGATCAGAAACGAAAACAGCCGGATCACCGGATACACCGTCGGCCGACCGCCGACGATCCCGGTCAACCCTGGCGCCATGCCGGTAGCGGCCTGAGCGATTTCCCGGGAGAACACGATCAGCGCCTGTTTGTTCGGGTGGCGCACCGCGAGTTTGATCACCACCTCGCGACTGTCCTGGCGCTGGCCGTGAGGACCGTAGGTGGCTTCGCTGCCGAGCAGCTCGATGTTCACTTCGCTATACGGCGCCCAACCGCGCTGGAGGAAAATCTCCGTCGTCTTGTTGATGATCGCGTCGCTGACACGCCGGGCTTTGTCGACCGCATCGATGCCGGCGATCAGGCAACTGGCGGTGCAACGGAAACCGTCCGGGTAGGTCGCGCTGACCTTGTAGAGGTCGGTCGGGGGCAAGCCTTTGGCGCCGTGAACCTGCACTGTGTTTTTGCCCTGTTGCACCAGTTTGACGTGTGTGAAATCGCAGACCACGTCGGGCAGCAGATAGGCCTGCGGGTCACCGATTTCATAGAGCATCTGTTCGCCTACGCTCAGCGGCGTGACGAGGCCACCGGAGCCTTCGGGTTTGCTCACGGTGAACTGGCTGTCAGCGCTGACCTCGACGATGGGGAAACCGATGTGTTCGTAGTCGGGTACGTCACGCCAATCGGTGAAGTTACCGCCGGTGCACTGCGCGCCGCATTCGATGAGGTGACCCGCCAGTGCGGCTTGGGCGAGTTTGTCGTAATCCTGCCAGGACCAGCCGAATTCATGCACCAGCGCGGCGCTGACCACGGCGCTGTCGACTACGCGTCCGGTGATCACGATGTCCGCACCCAACCGCAAGGCCTCGACGATGCCCGGTGCGCCGAGGTAGGCATTGGTCGAGACGCACATCGCTGGCAACGGAGCGCCGGTGAACATTTCACGCAGACCCTGAGTGCTCAGCTGTTTGAATTGCGGCTGCAAGTCATCGCCCAGCAGCACGGCGATCTTCAATGCCACGCCCGCCTTGTCGCAGGCAGCTTGCAGGGCGGCGGCGCAGGCTTGCGGGTTGATTCCGCCAGCGTTGCTGATGACGCGGATTTTTTGCTCGGCGAGCTGTGGAAGAAGCGGGCTGAGCACGTCGATAAAGTCGCTGGCGTACCCGGCCTGCGGGTCTTTCATCCGCGCGCCGGCCATGATCGACAGAGTGATTTCGGCCAGATAATCGAACACCAGATAGTCCAGGCGTCCTCCGTCCACCAACTGAGCAGCGGCAGTCGACGTGTCACCCCAGAACGCGCTGGCGCATCCGATGCGAATGGTTTCAGGCACAGTCATCTCCATAATCACCTCCGACAGCAGTGGATCGAGACTACCAAGCAAGCGCTTGGTTTGTAAACGCCTTGATTTACTTCTTCCCAAGCGCTTGCTTGGTTGGCATCGCCAGCTTAAATTGCCCGCGCAACCCCGCTGTTTTAGTGGCGATGGACGTATTTGATTGAACGACTGTAGGAGAGAAACGGGTGGACGAGCAAAAAGCCCTCAAGGTCATGCGCGAACTGGTCGACAACGGCCAGTTGACCGACCCGGACAGCGCCCGCGGCAAACTGCTGCAAGTGGCGGCTCACCTGTTTCGCAACAAAGGTTATGAGCGCACTACGGTGCGTGATCTGGCGGGCGCCGTGGGCATTCAGTCCGGCAGCATTTTTCATCACTTTAAAAGCAAGGACGAAATCCTGCGTGCGGTGATGGAAGAGACCATTCGCTACAACACTGCGCTGATGCGCGCGGCACTGGCCGAGTCCGACAGTGTGCGCGAGCGAGTGCTGGCGCTGATCCGATGCGAATTGCAGTCGATCATGGGCGGCAGCGGCGAGGCCATGGCGGTGCTGGTGTATGAATGGCGCTCGTTGTCCGAAGAGGGGCAGGCGCAAGTTCTGGCGTTGCGCGATATTTATGAAGACCTCTGGCTGCAAGTATTGGGCGAGGCCAAAGACGCCGGTTTCATTCGCGGCGATGTATTCATTACCCGCCGGTTCCTGACGGGTGCGCTGTCATGGACCACCACCTGGTTTCGTGCCGGTGGCAGCATGAGCCTCGATCAATTAGCCGATGAGGCGTTGATTCTGGTGCTGGAAGAGAAGCAATAGTGCTATTTGGCCAGTAGGAAACTGGCTAAGTGGGTGAAACCGCCTAGTTTGAATGCATTGATGTGTCATTTTCGGGAGTAGGTTGTTTGATGTGCTCGCCAATTCGGACGGCCTCGCGATTTTCACTGGCGGCGCTCGCGGCGTTATTGCTCGCTGTGTCATGGACAGTGCCGTCCCAGGCTGGACAGCTGGTGCGCGTCGGCGCTGCGCATTTTCCTCCTTATACCGTGCGTCCCGAGATGGGGGCCGACACCGGCCTGTTGCCGCAATTGATCGAGGCGCTCAACGCCTCGCAAACCGACTACCAGTTTGCGTTGGTGCCAACGTCGATTCCCCGCCGCTTCGGTGACTTCAAGCAAGGTCGGGTGGACATGGCGATTTTTGAAAACCCCGATTGGGGCTGGAAGGACATTCCCCACGTCACCGTCGATATGGGGCTGGAAGATGCCGAGATTTTTGTCGCGCAACGCCAGCCCGACCGACCACAGGACTATTTCTCCGACCTCACCGGTAAACGTCTGGCGGTGTTCAGCGGCTATCACTACGAGTTCGCCAATTTCAATGCCGACCCGAAATGGCTGGCGCAGAATTACAACGCGACGCTGACCTATTCCCATGACAGCAACTTGCTGATGGTCCTGCGGGGCCGCGCAGACATCGCACTGGTGACACGCTCGTACCTGAGTGATTACCTGTTGCGCAACGACAAAGTCGTCGATCAATTATTGGTGTCCGACCGCGTCGATCAGGTCTATCACCACTACGCAATCCTGCGGCCTTCTGCGCCCATCAGTGGCGAAGTCTTTGGCAAGTTGTTGCAAGGTTTGCGCGATAACGGCGCGATGCTGAGGATTTTCTCGCCTTACAAAATCGCCGTGGTGCCGGTGCCTGGCAACTGAATTGCGCCATAGGTCGTGAATTCGCGACTTCTCTTAAATTTCCCTGACCGGCTCACGTCACCTCGTTGAACTGTCGACGATTATCGTGAGCGCTCCCATGCCAATTCTGAATGACCTGATCGCCTTGGCCTTACCGTCAGGCAGCCATCTTGTAGCGGATGAAACCGGAAACCGACTGGTCCTCAGTCTGGCGGGACAGCCGTTGATCCATCTGCGCCTGAATCCTGAGCCCGAGCTACAGGTGCAGGTCGAGGAGGGCTTCAAACGCCCAGACACCGACGCGATCCGGGCCGCCTGTTACTGGTTGTTCGCCCGCGACCCTGCTTGCCAGCGCCTGAACTGGTTGCTCGATGACGTGCCCAATGAGGCGCTCCTCAGCGGTTTGCTGATCAACACCGACGTACCCGGTGAGTACCGCTGCGAGCGCGCGCTGTTTTGGCAACTGACCCGGCCGTGGCTGACACAAGCGCGGGCCCACAGTTTTCCACAGCAGATGATCACCAGTGGCGGCAAGCGTCACCCGTTGCGCGCGGTGAAACCTCAAGGTGAGGTGTATCGCCGCTTTGATGCGCGATTGGGCGCCTGGATCACGTTACGCACTGTCGACATCGACCAAGATCTGGAGCGCTTCAATCGCTGGCAGAACAGTGCGCGGGTGGCGAGCTTCTGGCAGGAGGAGGGCAGCCTCGAACAGCATCGCGAATACCTGACCAAACTCGAATCCGACCCGCACACACTGACGTTGATCGGTTGTTTCGATGATCAGCCCTTCGCTTATTTTGAAGCCTACTGGGCCAAGGAGGATCGTATCGCGCCGTTCTACGACGCCGCCGATTACGACCGGGGTATCCACATGCTGGTCGGTGAAGAAACACACCGTGGCCCACACAAGGTGGCGAGCTGGTTATCGGCGCTGACGCACTATCTGTTTCTCGATGATCCACGCACCCAGCGAGTGGTCGCCGAGCCCCGCGCGGATAATGCAAAGATGATCGGGTACCTGCAGGGGCAGCGTTTTTATTGCGAGAAAGAGTTCGATTTCCCGCATAAGCGCGCGGCGTTGATGGTGTTGGGGCGCGAGCGGTTTTTTGAGCGGTGTGGGTTGGTTTGAGGTGTGAGGCTCGGGATCTTTATTGATCCTGAGGCCGCCATCGCGAGCAGGCTCACTCCCACCTTGAATCTGTTGTGAACACGAAATCCGTGAGCGCCGCAGATTTAATGTAGGAGTGAGCCTGCTCGCGATAGGGGCGACGCAAACTTGCAGGTTTCAGCGACGAGCAAACGTGTCCGCCCGATTCCCCGACACCTTGCGGCAGTGCACGAGCGCATCGCGAATCATGAAGTTCACCAGCGTCGGCGAGACACCCAATTCCTTGGCGATGTCTTTTTGCGGCACACCGTGCAAGCGGTACATCTCGAATGCGTAACGGGTGCGGGTCGGCAGCTCCGTCAGCGCATCGGCGATGTTTTCCAGGGTCGAGAAATTGATGTGCGAGGTTTCCGGCGAAGCACCTTGAATCACCACGTTCAACCCTTCCTCTTCAGGGCCGGAATACTTCTGCTCCAGCGCCTGCTTGCGGTAGTGATCGATCGCCAGGTTGCGCACGATCTGGAACAAGTAACTGAGCTGCGCCTTGAAGGACGATGTGATCTGCGGTGCAGATTGCAGCCTGAAGAATGCATCCTGCACCACGTCTTCAGCGCGGGACCGGCAACCGGTAATGCGCGCTGCAATCTTGACCAGAATCAGTCGATTGTCGACGAATGCCTGAAGTAACGGTGAGTCGCACCTGCTTGTGGATACTTGTTCCGTCATGGAAAACACCCTGCTGCAAATAGGTTAGTGGGGCGGCGCGAAAGACCTGGGCTGCCCTACACATCGAGCGACAAATTATGTTGAATGATAATTATTGTCAATTGAGAAAGAGAATTAATGCTCCGCAAAGGTGCGTTTTGAGAACTGCGACACGCTGACGCACGCCAGCCCCGTTGGCGATCAGCCGTATGACTAATTATTTCAAGATCCCATCCGTTCTCATTGGTGAATGGCTCAGACGTACAGCCCTGGCCAAATCAGCATTCCCAATGCCTTGCGCGGTCGGCGAAGACCGCGTCCTGCATGCCCCCCGAATGGGGCTGACGTAAGAAAACCGATTCCATTTGCAAGCCCACATCTGGCAGGAAACCCCATGACCGACGCGTTCGAACTCCCAGGCAATCTGGTCCAAGCCCTCCAGCGCCGCGCGGCCCTGACGCCGGATCGGGTGGCCTTGCGGTTTCTCGCCGAAACTGCGGATCAATCGGTGGTGCTGAGTTACCACGAGCTGGATCGGCGGGCCCGGGTTATTGCGGGAGCGCTGCAGGCCGAGGCTGAGTTTGGCGATCGTGCGGTGTTGTTGTTCCCGAGCGGACCGGACTATGTCGCCGCCTTCTTCGGGTGCCTGTATGCCGGCGTGATCGCGGTCCCGGCGTATCCGCCAGAGTCGACCCGCCGTCATCATCAGGAACGCTTGCTGTCGATCATCAGCGATGCCGAACCGCGTCTGCTGCTGACCAGTACTGGCCTGCGCGACGCCTTGTCGAAAATCGAAGGTACACCCGCGTTGCTCTGCGTCGACAGCCTCGCCCCGGCATTGGCGGATACCTGGCGCGCGCCGGATCTGCCGGCCGATCACATTGCCTTCCTGCAGTACACCTCCGGTTCCACGGCACTGCCCAAAGGCGTGCAAGTCAGCCACGGCAATCTGGTGGCGAACGAGTTGTTGATTCGCCACGGTTTCGGCATTGATCTGAACCCCGACGATGTGATTGTCAGCTGGTTGCCGCTGTACCACGACATGGGCTTGATCGGCGGTCTGTTGCAGCCGATTTTCAGTGGCGTGCCTTGCGTGTTGATGTCACCGGCGTACTTCCTCGGTCGGCCGTTGCGCTGGCTCGAAGCGATCAGCGAGTACGGCGGTACCATCAGCGGCGGGCCGGATTTTGCTTATCGCCTGTGCAGCGAGCGGATCAGCGAATCGGCACTGCAACGGCTCGATCTCAGCGGCTGGCGAGTGGCGTATTCCGGTTCCGAACCGATTCGTCTTGACACCCTGGAACGCTTTGCCGGCAAGTTCGCTGCCTGCGGTTTTACCCCGGACAGTTTCATGGCGTCCTACGGTTTGGCCGAGGCCACGCTGTTTGTCGCCGGCAGCCCGCGCGGCCATGGCATCGGCACTCTGCGTGTCGATGATCAAGCGCTGGCGCAGAACCGGGCGGAGCCAGGAGAGGGCAGCGCGATCATGAGTTGCGGCATCAGCCAGCCAGATCACGCGGTACTGATTGTCGACCCGCTGGCGCTTAACGAACTGGCTGACAACAGCGTTGGCGAAGTCTGGGCCGCCGGTCCGAGCATCGCCCAGGGTTACTGGCGCAATCCTGAAGCCAGCGCCAAGACCTTCGTCCAGCACGGCGGGCGCACCTGGTTGCGTACGGGCGATCTGGGGTTCATGCGCGACGGCGAACTGTTCATCACCGGTCGCTTGAAAGACATGCTGATTGTTCGTGGCCACAACCTGTACCCGCAAGACATCGAACAGACCATCGAGCGTGAAGTCGAGGTCGTGCGCAAAGGTCGGGTGGCCGCGTTTGCGGTCACGATCGACGGTCACGAAGGCATCGGGATCGCTGCGGAGATCAGCCGCAGCGTGCAGAAGATCCTGCCGCCCGAAGCGTTGATCAAAGCCATTCGCCAATCCGTGGCGGAGGCGTATCAGGAGGCGCCAAGCGTGGTGGCGCTGCTCAACCCCGGTGCGTTGCCGAAAACCTCCAGCGGCAAATTGCAACGAGCGGCGTGCCGTATTCGATTGGCGGACGGCAGTCTCGACCATTACGCGCTGTTCCCTTCAGCAGTCAGCGCCAGCGAGGGGCAAAACGAGTTCGCTTCCGAGCTGCAAACCCTGATCGGTCAGATCTGGTGCGAGCAATTGCAGGTCAAACAGGTCGATGCAGATGATCACTTCTTCCTGCTCGGTGGCAACTCCATTGCGGCGACTCAGGTGGTCGCGCGGCTGCGTGAAGAACTCGGTCTTGAGCTGAACCTGCGCTTGCTGTTCGAAGCCCCGACCCTGGGCGCATTCGCCGACGCAGTCGCCCGCGAACAACAGGACGGCGGACTGGCTCAAGGCGCAATCTCCACCCTGTCGCGCAGTGAACCGATGCCGCAGTCCCTTGCGCAAAACCGATTGTGGATCACCTGGCAGCTCGACCCGCAGAGCAGCGCTTACAACATTCCGGGAGCCCTGCGATTGCGTGGCGAACTGGATGAAGACGCACTGCGCGCCAGTTTTCAGCAACTGATCGAACGCCACGAATCCCTGCGCACGCGCTTCTTCGAACGTGATGGCGTGGCGCTGCAACAGATCGATGTAGCCGGCGTGTTCAACCTGCAACTGATCGACATCAGCGACTTGCCAACCAGCGAGCGAGAGGCTCGCGCGCAGCAGATCCGTGAAGACGAAGCCCATACCCAATTCGATCTGGAGAAAGGTCCGCTGCTGTGGGTGACCCTGGTGCGCCTGGATGATGAGGAGCATCAACTGCTGGTGACGATGCACCACATCATCGCCGACGGTTGGTCGCTGAACGTGCTGATCGACGAGTTCTCGCGGGTCTACGCCGCCACCTCCCAGGGGCAAACCGCAGCGCTTGCCCCCTTGCCGACCCAGTACGCCGATTACGGCAGCTGGCAGCGCCAATGGCTGGCGCAAGGGGAGGGTGAGCGGCAATTGGCCTACTGGAAAGCGCAGCTGGGGACTGAGCATCCGACCCTGAATCTGGCCACTGATCATCCCCGTTCAACAAAGCCAAGCCAACCTGCGGCCCGTCATTCGATCACGCTGGCGACGACCCTCAGCGACGCCATTCGCCGTACGGCCCAGGCCCATGAATCAACGCCGTTCATGCTGTTGCTTGCCGCCTTCCAGAGTCTGTTGCATCGCTACAGCGGTCAGCGCGACATCCGCCTCGGCGTGCCCAATGCCAACCGTCCTCGTCTGGAAACTCAGGGGCTGATCGGGTTTTTCATCAACACCCAAGTGATGCGCGCCGAGGTGGATGCGCGGCTGCCGTTCATTGAGCTGTTGGCGCAAACCCGTCACGCCGCGTTGGGCGCCCAGGCGCATCAGGACTTGCCGTTCGAACAGCTGCTCGAAGCCTTCCCCCATGCCCGGGAACAAGGTCTGTTCCAGGTCATGTTCAACCATCAGCAGCGTGACCTGAGCGCGCTGCGTCGGTTGCCCGGTTTGCTGGCGGAAGAACTGCCGTGGCACAGTCGCGAAGCCAAGTTTGACCTTCAATTGCACAGCGAAGAAGATGCCAAAGGGCGTCTGAGCCTGTCCTTCGATTACGCCAGTGAGCTGTTCGACACCGCCACCATCGAACGCCTGGCGGAGCATTTCAGCAACCTGCTGCGAGACGTTTGCGAGCGACCGCAAAGCGCCATCGGTGACTTGCAACTGCTGTCGCCGAGGGAGCAACAACACCAGTCAACGTGGAGCGTTGCACCGTGCACACCGGCCAGCCAGTGGCTCCCGGAACAACTCAGCGAGCAGGCGCGGCTGACCCCGGAACGCACCGCGCTGATCTGGGACGGCGGCAGCCTGGACTTCACGCAATTGCACACCCAGGCCAACCGGCTGGCCCATTACCTGCGTGACAAAGGCGTCGGCCCGGACGTGTGCGTGGCGATTGCTGCCGAGCGTTCGCCGCAGCTGTTGATCGGCCTGCTGGCGATCATCAAGGCCGGTGGCGCCTACGTTCCACTGGACCCGGATTACCCCACCGAACGTTTGGCCTACATGCTCAGCGACAGCGGCGTGGAATTGCTGCTGACCCAGACCGAACTGCTCGATCGCTTGCCGGCCACCGCAGGCGTCAGCGTGATCGCCATGGACACCCTGCACCTGGAAAGCTGGCCGAGTCACGCACCGGGCCTGCACTTGCACGGCGACAACCTGGCGTACGTGATTTACACCTCCGGTTCCACCGGTCAGCCCAAGGGCGTCGGCAATACCCACGCGGCCCTCGCCGAGCGGCTGCAATGGATGCAGTCCACCTATCGCCTGAACGATACCGACGTGCTGATGCAAAAGGCGCCGATCAGTTTTGACGTGTCGGTGTGGGAGTGCTTCTGGCCGCTGATAACGGGGGCACGTTTGCTGATCGCCGGCCCTGGCGAACACCGCGATCCGCATCGCATCGCCCAGCTTGTCCAACAGTTCGGCGTCACCACACTGCACTTCGTGCCTCCACTGCTTTCATTGTTTATCGACGAACCGCTCACCGCCGAATGCACCAGCCTGCGCCGGGTATTTTCCGGTGGTGAGGCCTTGCCCGCGGGGCTGCGTAACCGCGTGCTGGAATACCTGCCGGCGGTGCAATTGCACAACCGCTACGGCCCGACCGAAACCGCGATCAACGTCACCTATTGGCATTGCACCCTCACGGACGGCGAGCGTTCGCCGATTGGCCGACCGTTGGGCAACGTTGTCTGCCGGGTGCTCGATCACGATCTCAATCCCGTGCCGGCCGGTGTGCCGGGTGAGTTGTGCATCAGTGGTATCGGTCTGGCCCGGGGCTATTTGGGACGTCCTTCGTTGACCGCCGAGCGTTTTGTCGTGGATCCGTTGGGCGAGCAGGGCGCCCGCCTGTACCGCACCGGCGACCGGGCACGCTGGACAGCAGAGGGCGTTATCGAATACCTCGGGCGTCTCGATCAGCAGGTCAAGTTGCGTGGTTTTCGTGTCGAGCCGGAAGAAATCGAAGCACGGTTGCTGGCTCAGGACGGCGTCGCTCAAGCCGTCGTGCTGGTGCGTGAAACAGCAGCTGGTGGACAGTTGATCGGCTATTACACGACCACGGGTTCCTGCGAAGATAGCGATGCACAAAACCAGCGCCTGAACGCCGCATTGGCAGCCGAGTTGCCTGAATACATGGTCCCGGCGCAATTGATGCGGCTGGACGAAATGCCCTTGGGCCCGAGCGGAAAACTTGATCGTCGGGCGCTGCCTGAACCGCACTGGCAGGTTCGCGAACACGTCGAACCGGTCAGTGCCCTGGAACAAAAGATCGCCGGCATCTGGCGCGAAGTGCTGGGCCTTGCGCAAATCGGTCTGCGTGATGACTTCTTTGCCCTGGGCGGTCATTCGTTGCTGGCCACGCAAATCATTTCTCGCACACGTCAGGCCTGCGATGTCGAGTTACCGTTGCGAGCGTTGTTCGAGAACAGCGAGCTGGGCGCGTTTGCCGAACAGGTCCGGTTGATTCAGGCCAGCGGGAAAACCAACCAGCAACCACCGATTGAAAAAGTCGACCGCAGCCAACCGGTGCCCTTGTCCTATTCCCAGCAGCGCATGTGGTTCCTCTGGCAGATGGAACCGGACAGCCCGGCATACAACGTCGGTGGCATGGCGCGGTTGCGCGGGGTGCTTGATGTCGGGCGCTTCGAGGCGGCGTTGCAGGCGTTGATCCTGCGCCACGAAACCCTGCGCACCACGTTCCCGAGCATCGACGGTGTGGCCAGGCAACAGGTGCATGAGCACACCGGCATGCGCATGGAGTTTAAGGATTTCACCGCGCTGGATGCCGAGGGTCGTGAATGGCAGGTCCAGCAACTGGCTGACGACGAGGCGCACAAACCTTTCGATTTGGAAACCGGGCCACTGCTACGCGCGTGCATGGTCAAGACCGGCGAGTTGGAGCACTACCTGGTGCTGACCCTGCACCACATCGTCACAGAAGGCTGGGCGATGGATATCTTTGCCCGGGAATTGAGCGCGCTCTACGAAGCCTTTGTGCAGGACCGCGAATCGCCGCTGGCGCCGCTGCCGGTTCAATACCTCGACTACAGTGTGTGGCAGCGTCAGTGGCTGGAGTCTGGTGAACGCCAGCGTCAACTGGACTACTGGACCGCGCAGCTGGGCCGTGAACATCCGCTGCTGGAATTGCCCTCCGACCGCCCGCGTCCACCGGTGCAAAGCCATCAGGGTGAGTTGTTCCGTTTCGACCTGAGTGATGACCTTGCCGCACGGGTTCGAGCCTTCAATGCGCAGAACGGCCTGACCCTGTTCATGACCATGACGGCCGCATTGGCGGTGCTGCTTTACCGCTACAGTGGCCAGACCGACTTGCGTATTGGCGCGCCGGTGGCCAACCGGATTCGTCCTGAAAGCGAAGGGCTGATTGGTGCCTTCCTCAATACACAGGTGCTGCGTTGCCAGCTCGACGGCCAGATGTCCGTTGGCGAACTGTTCGATCAGGTCCGCCATACCGTCATCGAAGGCCAGTCCCATCAAGACCTGCCGTTCGATCATTTGGTGGAAGCCTTGCAGCCACCGCGTAGCACGGCTTACAACCCGCTGTTCCAGGTGATGTGCAACGTCCAGCGCTGGGAATTCCAGCAGAGTCGTACCCTGGCGGGCATGACTGTTGAGTACCTGGCCAATGATGCGCGTGCGACCAAGTTTGATCTCAATCTGGAAGTCACCGACCTCGATCATCGGCTCGGTTGCTGCCTGACCTACAGCACCGATTTGTTCGACGAACCACGCATTGCGCGCATGGCCGGGCATTGGCGCAACCTGCTCGAAGCCTTACTCAGCGATCCGCAACAGCGCCTCAGCGAGCTGCCATTGATGGACGCCACTGAGCAGCAACAATTGCTCGACAGCCTTGGTGTCGAACCGGGGGAGCATCGTCTTGACCAATGCATTCATCACCTGTTCAGCGAGCAGGCACTTATTCGAAAAGATGCGCCGGCACTGACGTTCGCCGGGCACTCCCTGAGCTATGCCGAACTCGACAGTCGGGCCAATCGCCTGGCCTGGATGCTCCGCGAACGCGGTGTCGGCCCGCAGGTGCGCGTCGGTCTGGCACTTGAACGTTCGCTGGACATGGTCGTCGGCCTGCTGGCAATCCTCAAGGCCGGCGGCGCCTATGTGCCGCTGGACCCGGAGTATCCGCTGGACCGTTTGCATTACATGATCGAAGACAGTGGCGTCGGTTTGCTGCTCAGCGATGCGGCGATGTTCAAGGCGCTTGGCCAACTGCCGGCGAATGTGGCGCGTTGGTGCCTCGAAGACGATGCCGCTGAACTGGCGAATTACCCGACCAGTGAGCTGCCATTCATCAGCCTGCCGCAGCATCAGGCGTACCTGATCTACACCTCGGGCTCCACCGGCAGACCGAAAGGCGTGGTGGTGTCCCACGGCGAAATCGCGATGCATTGTCGTGCGGTGATCGAGCGCTTCGGGATGCGCCCGGACGATTGCGAACTGCACTTCTATTCCATCAATTTCGACGCTGCCACCGAGCGGTTGCTGGTGCCGTTGTTGAGTGGCGCGCAGGTGGTCTTGCGTGCCCAGGGACAGTGGGACGCGGAAGAAATCTGCGGTCTGATTCGTCGCCACCGCATCAATGTTCTCGGTTTCACGCCAAGCTACGGCAGCCAATTGGCGCAATGGCTGGCCACCCGAAACGAAACCCTGCCAGTGCGCATGTGCATCACCGGTGGTGAAGCCCTGACCGGTGAACACCTGCAACGCATTCGTGCGGCGTTCAAGCCGAGCCTGTTCTTCAATGCCTATGGGCCGACTGAAACCGTGGTCATGCCGCTGGCCAGCCTGGCTCCGGAGCAATTGGAAGAAGGCCTGGGCAGTGTGCCGATCGGCAGCGTGATCGGCGCTCGCGTGGCCTACATCCTTGATGCCGACCTGGCCTTGGTGCCACAAGGTGCCAGCGGCGAGTTGTACGTTGGCGGTGCCGGTCTGGCGCAGGGGTATCACCAGCGTCCGGGCATGACGGCCGAGCGGTTTGTGGCGGACCCGTTTGCCGCCGACGGCGGGCGCCTGTACCGCACCGGTGACCTGGTTCGCCAGCGTAACGATGGGCTGGTGGAGTATCTGGGACGTATCGATCATCAAGTGAAGATCCGTGGCTTCCGCATCGAACTGGGCGAGATAGAAACCCGTTTGCTCGAGCATGAATCCGTGCGTGAGGCTGTGGTGCTTGCACTGGACGCACCCAGCGGGAAGCAATTGGTCGGCTACGTGCTGACCGATACCGCCGCGCAGGATGACTTGCAACAGGCTTCGCTGCGTGACGCGCTCAAGGCTCAGCTCAAATCCCAGCTGCCGGACTACATGGTGCCAACCCACCTGATCCTGCTGGCTCACTGGCCGCTGACCGCCAACGGCAAACTGGATCGCCGCGCGTTACCGGCGCCGGATCCCGAGCTGAACCGTCAGCAATACGTGGCGCCAGGCAACGCGCTGGAACTGACATTGGCCGGTATCTGGTGCGAGATGTTGAACGTCCCGCAGGTCGGTCTCAATGACAACTTTTTCGAGCTGGGCGGTGATTCGATCCTGTCGATCCAAGTGGTCAGCCGCGCACGACAACAGGGTATTCACTTCAGCCCGCGGGACCTGTTCCAGCACCAGACGGTGCACACCCTCGCTGCCGTCGCGACCCGCACTGAGCAGGCCACGGCCGAACAAGGTTTACTGACGGGCGAATCGCGCCTGACACCGATCCAGCATTGGTTCTTCGACAGCGAAATCCCTGAGCGCCAACACTGGAACCAGGCCTTGCTGCTGGAACCGGCCGAGACGCTGGAACCTCATCGTCTTGAGCAAGCGCTGCTGGCGGTGATCGCACAGCACGACGCCTTGCGCCTGCGTTTCACCAACGTCGCTGGCCACTGGCGCGCCGAACACCAGGCGGAATCTGACGTCCCGGTGCTCTGGCAAGTACGGGTGAAATCCATGGACCAGTGCACGGCGATGTTCGCCGATGCCCAGCGCAGCCTCGACCTTGAACAGGGGCCGCTGGTTCGTGCGCTACTGGTTGACGGTCCGCAAGACCAGCAGCGATTGTTCATCGCCATTCACCACTTGGTGGTGGACGGGGTTTCGTGGCGCGTATTGCTGGACGATGTGCAAACGGCTTATCGCCAACTGGCCTCGCAGCAAGCGGTCCAGTTGCCGGCGAAAACCAGCGCCTTCAAGGACTGGGCCGCACGCTTGCAGGCTTACGCCGGCAGCGAGTCACTGCGCGAAGAATTGAGTTGGTGGCAGGTGCATCTGGCAGGTCCACGCGCCGCGTTGCCGTGCGCGCGCCCTGAAGGTGGACGGCAGAATCGTCATGCCCAAACCGTCAGTGTGCGCCTCGACAGCGAACAGACTCGCCAATTGCTGCAACAGGCGCCGAGTGCCTACCGCACTCAGGTCAATGACTTGCTGTTGACCGCATTGGCGCGCGTGTTGTGCCGCTGGAGTAATCACGAATCGGCCTTGATTCAATTGGAAGGCCATGGCCGCGAAAGCCTGTTCGATGACATCGATCTGACCCGCACCGTGGGTTGGTTTACCAGTGCGTACCCGTTGCGGCTGACGCCGGCGAACAGCCAGGGCGACTCGATCAAGGCGATCAAGGAGCAATTGCGTGCTGTGCCGCACAAAGGTCTGGGGTATGGCGTGCTGCGCTACCTCGCCGATGATTCGTGCCGTACTGCCATGGCGGTTTTGCCGTCGGCGCAGATCACCTTCAATTACCTCGGTCAGTTCGACCAGAGTTTTGCCGATGATGCATTGTTCCGTCCGCTGGACGAGCCGGTTGGCGCTGCCCATGACCCGAAAGCACCGCTGCCGAACGAGCTGAGCGTCGACAGTCAGGTCTACGGCGGCGAGCTGGTGTTGCGCTGGACGTTCAGTGCCGAACGCCACGATCCACACACCATCACCGAGCTGGCGAACGCCTACCTGGGTGAGCTGCAAGCCCTGATCGAGCATTGCCTGCGCGACGATGCGGGCGGCCTGACGCCGTCGGATTTCCCATTGGCCAGACTGACCCAGGCACAACTCGACGCGCTGCCCGTGCCCGCTGCGGTCATCGAGGATGTTTATCCCCTGACACCGATGCAGGAAGGCATGTTGCTGCACACCCTGCTGGAACCGGGCACCGGGCTGTATTACATGCAGGACCGTTACCGCATCAACAGCGAGCTTGATCCGCAGCGGTTCGCCGACGCCTGGCAAGCGGTGATCGCGCGTCACGAAGCCCTGCGTGCCTCGTTTTGCTGGAACGTCGGTGAAGACATGCTGCAGGTTATCCACAAGCCGGGCAGCACGCCGATCGAGTTCCTGGACTGGACCGATGTCGCCGACACCGAGCAAGAACCAAAGCTGCAGGCACTGCTTAAAAGCGAGCGCGAGGCCGGTTTCGATCTGCTTGATCAGGCACCGTTCCACCTGCGGCTTATCCGGGTTGGCGCCGCGCGCTACTGGTTCATGATGAGCAACCACCACATCCTGATCGATGCGTGGTGCCGTTCGCTGCTGATGGACGATTTCTTCGAGATCTACACCGCCCTGGGCGAAAATCGCCAGGCACAACTGGCCGTACCACCGCGTTATCGCGACTACATAGGCTGGCTGCAACGCCAGAGCCTGGAGGAGGCTCGGCAATGGTGGAAAAACAATCTGCAAGGCTTCGAACGGACCACGCCGATCCCGAGTGACCGACCCTTCCTGCGCGAACACGCCGGTGAAAGTGGCGGCATGATCGTGGGCGACCGCTACACCCGACTGGATGCCCGGGACGGTGCGCAACTGCGCGAATTGGCCCAGGCCCATCAGTTGACCATCAACACCTTTGCCCAGGCGGCGTGGGCCTTGGTATTGCGGCGTTTGAGCGGTGATCGCGATGTGCTGTTCGGCGTCACGGTGGCCGGTCGTCCGGTGGAGATGCCGGCGATGCAGCGCACGGTCGGGCTGTTCATCAACAGCATCGCGCTGCGGGTGAAAATGCCCGAAGACGATCAGCGCTGCAGCGTTCGCCAGTGGCTCAGTGGCTTGCTCGACAGCAACATGCAGCTGCGCGAGTACGAATACCTGCCGCTGGTGAGCATTCAGGAAAACAGCGAACTGCCCAAGGGCCAGCCCTTGTTCGACAGTCTTTTCGTGTTCGAAAACGCCCCGGTGGAAGTCTCGGTGCTGGACCGTGCGCAGAGCCTCAACGCAACCTCGGATTCTGGACGCACCCACACCAACTTCCCGCTGACGGCCGTGTGCTATCCAGGCGACGACCTGGGCTTGCACCTGTCTTATGACCAGCGCTTCTTCGATGCGTCCACGGTCGAACGCATGCTCGGCGAGTTCAAACGCTTGCTGTTGGCGCTGGTGGAGGGGTTCTATGGCGACATGGCCGACTTGCCGCTGCTGGGTGCCGAGGAAGAGGACTTCCTGATCCACGGTTGCAACCAGAGCGAGCACGATTATCCGCTGGAGCAGGGCTACGTTGCGCTATTCGAAGCGCGGGTTGCTCAGCATCCGCAGCGCGTGGCCGCCAGTTGCCTGGATCAACAGCACAGCTATGCCGAGCTGAACCTGTGCAGTAACCGGCTGGGTCATGCCCTGATCGCGGCCGGTGTCGGGCTGGATCAACCGGTGGCGTTGCTGGGCGAACGTAACCTTGATTTGCTCGGCATGATCATCGGCAGCTTCAAGGCCGGGGCGGGTTACCTGCCGCTGGACCCGGGACTGCCAAGCCAACGCCTGAGCCGGATCATCGACCTGAGTCGCACGCCATTGCTGGTGTGTACTGAGGCGTGCCGTGCACAAGCTGTCGCGCTGCTGGACGCCTGCGGCTGTGCCAATCGACCTCGCTTGCTGGTCTGGGAAGAGGTGCAGGCGAGTGACGCACCGGTGACCAATCCCGGGCGCTACAGTGGTCCGGACAATCTGGCGTATGTGATCTACACCTCCGGTTCCACCGGTTTGCCCAAAGGTGTGATGGTCGAGCAGCGCGGCATGCTCAATAACCAGTTGAGCAAGGTGCCATACCTGGACCTGAGCGATGCCGACGTGATCGCGCAGACGGCTTCGCAAAGCTTCGATGTTTCGGTCTGGCAATTCCTCGCCGCGCCGTTGTTCGGCGCACGGGTCGACATCGTGCCCAACACCATCGCCCACGATCCGCAGGGGTTGCTGGCACACGTTTCGGCGCAAGGCGTCACCGTGCTGGAAAGCGTGCCGTCGCTGATTCAGGGCATGCTTGCCCAGGAACGCATGAGCCTTGATGGCCTGCGCTGGATGCTGCCGACGGGCGAGGCCATGCCGCCGGAGCTTGCCCACCAATGGCTTGTGCGTTATCCAGACATTGGGCTGGTGAATGCTTATGGCCCGGCGGAGTGCTCGGATGACGTGGCGTTTTTCCGTGTCGATTCGGCCTCGACCCGCGGCAGCTATTTGCCGATCGGTACACCGACCGACAACAACCGTTTGTACCTGCTCGATGGCGCGCTGGAGCTGGTGCCGCTGGGCGCGGTGGGCGAGTTGTGCGTTGCCGGCACGGGTGTCGGACGTGGCTATGTAAGTGATCCGCTGCGCACCGCGCAAGTCTTCGTACCGAACCCGTTTGGTGCTCCGGGGGATCGTCTGTATCGCACGGGCGATCTGGCGCGGCGTCGCAGCGACGGCGTGCTGGAGTACGTCGGGCGAATCGACCATCAAGTGAAAATTCGCGGTTACCGTATCGAACTCGGTGAAATCGAAGCGCGCCTTCACGAACAGCCGCACATTCGCGAAGC
The DNA here is from genome assembly GCF_059716215.1 of Pseudomonas sp. LBUM1643. Classification (NCBI taxonomy): domain Bacteria; kingdom Pseudomonadati; phylum Pseudomonadota; class Gammaproteobacteria; order Pseudomonadales; family Pseudomonadaceae; genus Pseudomonas; species Pseudomonas sp. LBUM1643. Next base: position 4,691,653 of record NZ_CP166813.1, on the reverse strand, counting down.
AGCGGTCGGCGTACAGGACGGCGTCAACGGCACGCACCTGGTCGGCTATCTGGTGGCGGCTGATTCGACGCTCAAACCGAACGAACACCTGGAACGCATCAAACAACACCTGCGCACCGAACTGCCGGAATACATGGTGCCGTTGCACTGGTTATGGCTGGACCGGATGCCCCTCAACGCCAACGGCAAGCTCGATCGCAAAGCGCTGCCGGTGCTGGAAATCGGCCAATTGCCGAACCAGGATTACCAGGCACCGCGCAATGCGCTGGAGCAGACGCTGGCAGAAATTTGGGCGCAAGTGCTGAAGGTCGACAAGGTTGGAGTGCGCGACAATTTCTTCGAACTGGGCGGGCATTCGCTATTGGCGACGCAAATCGCATCCCGGGTGCAAAAATCGCTGCAACGCGATGTACCGTTGCGAGCCATGTTCGAGTGCAGCACGGTAGAGGAACTGGCCGTGTACATCGACGGGTTGGCGGTGAACGATATGACCGAAGAGAAGGCGGATCGGCTGAATGACTTGATGGCGGAGCTGGAGGGATTTTGATTTGCTTTGGATCTGCTTTGGATTTTCTTGCCCCCTGGGAAGGCCGAGTGCAGGTTTTGCGCAGTGGGCAACCCGGCATGGATGCCGGGTTAGCCGCGCCCGGCCATGGATGGCCGATCGCGGCGGGCCCACGGAGCAGGACCGGAGCGAGGGTATGCCGAGCCTTAGCGAGGCACCGTACGAAAGGGGCAAGAGCGTTTGGTTACTTGGCGCTTTTCCAAGTGACTCGCTGTAAAAGCGAAACCAATAGCAGCCGTAACCACACGAATGGATATGTACACCAGCAAGAATCTCACCGCCAATCAGACCGTCATCGCCGGCAGGCCAGCTCCCACAGTTTGATCCGGGTGCATCAGCGAAATACACATCGACTGTCAGGCCGCCATCGCTGGCAAGCCAGCTCCCACAGTTTGGTCCGGGTGCATCAGGGAAATACTCATCGGCTTTGAGGCCGCCGTCGCCGGCAAGCCAGCTCCCACAGTTTGGTCCGGGTGCATCAGGGAAATACACATCGACTGTCAGGCCGCCATCGCTGGCAAGCCAGCTCCCACTGTTTGATACGGGTGCTTCAGGGAAATACTCATCGGCTTTGAGGCCGCCATCGCCGGCAGGCCAGTTCCCACAGTTTGGTCCGGGTGCATCAGGGAAATGGTCATCGGCTGTCAGGTCGCCATCGCCGGCAAGCCAGCTCCCACAGTTGATCTGGGTACATCAGGGGAATGTTGGTTGGCGGTTGGGTCGCCATTGCGAGCAATCTTTGTCCCTACGATTGATCGGGGGTATTCAGGAAAAGTAGGGTCTGAAGTGTGCCAGTTCGTTTGACACACTTTACGCATTGACTGACAAATCCAACTGGCAGAGCCTGCCTGCTCGATATTTTTTACCAAGGAAAAACCGGATGCCCTTCGCAACCATAGACGGACAACCCCTTCACTACATCGATCAAGGCAAGGGCCCGGCAGTATTGTTGGCTGGCAGCTACCTCTGGGATCAAACCATGTGGGCGCCCCAGATTACCGCGTTGTCACAACACTACCGGGTGATCGCCCCGGACCTGTGGGGTCACGGCCAATCCGGACGCTTACCGGACGGCACCAGCTCACTGGACGACATTGCACGTCAGGCGCTCGAACTGCTGGATCACCTGGACATCGAACGCGTCACGCTGGCAGGGCTTTCAGTGGGCGGCATGTGGGGCGCGCGACTGGCGCTGTCTGCACCGCAGCGAATGAACGGGTTGGTGTTGATGGACACTTATGTCGGTATCGAGCCCGAGCCGACTCGCCAGTATTATTTTTCGTTGTTGAAGCAGATCGAAGAGGCTGGAGTCATCACACCGTCGTTGCTGGATATTGTGGTGCCGATCTTCTTCCGTCCTGGTATCGATCCACAGTCGGCGCTGTATCAGAATTTCCGTGCGTCGCTGGCGGCATTGCCGGCGGATCGTTTGCGCGAAAGCGTCGTGCCGATGGGGCGGATTACCTTTGGTCGAGAAGACCTGATGCCACGCCTGAGCGAGCTCAACCCCAAGGCCACGCTGGTGATGTGTGGCGATCAGGACACCCCAAGGCCACCCCACGAAACCCGGGAAATGGCCGAACTGATCGGCTGCCCATACCTGCTGGTGCCGGAGGCGGGGCATATTTCCAATTTGGAGAACCCGGCGTTTGTCACTGAAGTACTGCTGAAGTTTCTTGGCGAGAGAGCCTGATCGTCCTCTCACATTCATTGAAAAGATCGCAGCCTGACAAACTCTGTAGGAGCTGCCGCAGGCTGCGATCTTTTGATGTTGGAGCGAATCGGCTTCGGTCGGCGACTTACGTAAGACGCAATGAAATTATTTAGGCCCGAGGATCTTCGCCAGTTTATCCGGCGACGGCGCACCTTGCTGCTGTTGCAACTCGCCCTTGTCGTCCATGTAGAAAATTGCTGGCGTCGCAGACAACTCCAGGTCTTCCATCAATTGCATGTTTGCCGCGAGCTTTGCCTGAATCGCCGGCGGTACATCTTTCAGCGCTTTCAGTGTACTGGCCTTGCCGGATTTTTCATGTTCCTGGAGGGCTTTGACCGGGTCCTTGGCGGCCAGCAACGCAGCGGATTTCCCCGGACTGTCTTCGCGAATAATACCGACCATGATATGTCGCAACTGCACTTTACCGGCCTTCACCCACGGACGCGCCTGTTCCCAGAACATGTTGCAGTAAGGACAGTTCGGATCGCTGAACAGGTACACCACACGAGGCGCGTCCTTGTTGCCATCAGCGATCCAGTTGCTTGCTTCCATCTTGGCCCACACTTCCTTGGACATCGGTGCGTACACCAGCTTTTGCAACGGCGCGGTGCTCAGGTCGTTGCCGTCGGCGTCATACAGATTGCCCAGCAACACGTGTTTACCGTCCGGGGTGAGGTACAGCGCCATGCCGCGGTTCTGGTATTGCGCGGCGTAACCACGCAGACCGTCCGGCGCGTCGAACTGGCCTACGATTTTCGCGCCCTTGGCTTCGATTTTCTTGATTGCTTCAGGCAGTTCTTCGGCCGCGTGCACGGTCGGCAGGTACGCAAGGGCGGTGCCCAGGGTCAACGTCAGCAGGTGGCGGAGGCGGGGCATGGCAGTTTCCTTGAAGAGGGGGCCGATTCGGCAGGGTTCGGGGTGTCAAAGTTTTCGAGGGCGCGGGCCAGGCTGGCTTCCGACAACTCACCCAGATGGCTGGCCAGCAGGCGGCCTTCGTTGCTGTAGAAAAGGGTTGTTGGCAATGCCATCGAACCGACGGCCTGGCCCAGGCGGCCGCCGCTGTCGAACAGCACATTCGACAGGCTCAAACCCTGGGTTTCCAGGTAGGTACTGACGCTTTGCATGCTTTCGCCCTGATTGACGAACAGAAACGTCAGGTCCTGGCGTTGCTGCTGGGCATTTTCCAGCACCGGCATTTCCCGACGGCAGGGTGGGCACCAGGTGGCCCAGAGATTGATGACCAGCGGGCCGCCCTTGTAGTCGGACAATTGCATGGTTTCACCGGCGGCATTGCGCATGGTGATGTCCGGAAGGCGAGTCCCTTGTTCGTAAATGCTCAGGGAGAACGTCGCCAGAAGCCAGAATGCCAAGCCGCTGGCGACACCAAAGCCCAGTGGACGGCGCAGGCCCGGGCGCCGCCAGCCGCGATACAGGGCGGCAAGCAGCAGCGTGATAATCCCGGGCCAGGCGAGGAAGCCGCCGTCACGCAGGTCGATGACTTGCCATGGATCGTTGCGGTAGTGCGTCCAGTAGACCGCCACAAAACTGATCCGGGCCGCCAGCATGCCGATCAGAAACAGACTGAACAACGCGGACTCGGGGTTCTCGCCACCGCGTTTGGCCACCCGCCAACCGATGAAGGTCGCCAGTGCCAGGGCACTGATCAGCAGCAGGTGATTAAGCGCGATGGCAAATGTACCGAGCGTAAAAGTCAGCATTAGCGGGCTTCTCGGGTGGTAGTCCAACGTTGCAGGAAAGTGTTGGCATCGACCTCACCGGTGATGCGCTGGCTGCGACGCTCCTCGCCATCGGCACCGATCCACAGGAAGCTCGGCGGCCCCGGAACCTGGTAACGGCTGAGCAATTCACGGCTGGCGGCATTGTCGGCAGTGACGTCCAGCCGGAGCAAGCGTACATCGCCCAGTGCTTCAAGCACTTGAGGTTTGCCGAAGACCTGTTTTTCCATGACTTTGCACGACACGCACCAGTCGGCGTAGTAATCCAGCAGCACCCATTGACCTTGAGCCTTGGCCGCGTCCAGTTCCCGCTGCAGGTGCGCAGGGTCCTTGATCGTGGTGAAGGCATAATGACCCGTTGGGCGTATGGCACTGCCCGAGTTGGAAGCGCTGTAAACCTGCAATGGCTTGAACAGGTCATCGCTACCACCTGCAGCCCCGATCACCAACAGGCTGCCCCACAAACCCAGCAGTAAAGAGCCGGCGCCGAAGACATGGGCGGTGCGACCGAACCCGGCTGATTGACGCCAGGCGCTGTAGGCGGCGATCAACAGCAAGGCACCCCACAAACCGACCCACAGTGATTCATCCAACACTGGACGCAGCATCAGCAGGGCAGTGGCGAGAAACAGGAAGCCGAAGACGCCTTTAAGCAGATTCATCCACGCGCCGGGTTTGGGCAGGAAGCGATTGCCGACGGTGACCAGCAACAACAGCGGCACGCCGATACCGATGCCCATGGCGAACAGGATCAGCCCGCCGTGCAACGCGTTACCGCTTTGCGCGATGTAGAGCAGGGCGCCGGCCAAAGGAGCGGTCATGCACGGGCCGACCAGCAAACCGGACACGGCCCCCAGGACGCCCGCGCCTATCAGGCTGCCACCACGCTGATTGCGCGAGACATTCTCCAGGCGATCACGCACGGCAACCGGCAGTTGCAGCTCAAAGAAGCCAAACATCGGCAATGCCAGCAGCACAAACACGGCAGCAAAAGTGCCCAACAGCCAGGGATTCTGCAGCAGCGCCTGAAGGTTCGCGCCCAGCATTGCAGCGAGTACGCCCATGGCCGCATACACCAGCGCCATGCAGATGACATAGCTGCTGGCCAAGGCGAAACCACGTTTAGGTGAGGCGCCACTGCCAACGATCAAACCGGCGAGGATTGGCAGCATAGGCAAGGTGCAAGGGGTGAAGGCCAGCAGCAGTCCCAAACCGAAGAACACCAGCAGGCTCCAGCCCAGTGCCCGCTGTTGCAGGCCACTGGCCAAGGCTTGATCCGGCGCTTCGCCAGTCGCAGCCGTGGCAGCTTTTCCGCCCAGATCTACAACCTGGGTTTGCGGTGGATAACACAGACCGGCATCGGCGCAACCCTGGAAGCCGACCTTGATCTGGCCCGTGGCACCGGCCGGAATTTTCAGCTCCAGGCCTTGGCGGTAGACCTGCTGTTCGCCGAAGAACTCGTCGCTGTGGGATTCACCCTGGGGCAGCACGGGTTTGTGTTCTGCGGGCAACCCGTCGAATTTGAGGCGTTGCTGGTACAGATAGTAGCCATCGGCGATCTGCCAATAGAGCTGTGTTTCACCCGACTCCAGGCGTTCAGAGGTGAAGACAAACGCTTTGCCGACGGGAAGAAAGTCAGGTTTGGTATCGAACGGATTGACCCCGGCCTGGGCCACACCCGAGATCAGGAGAACGAAAAATAAAAACAGACGACGCATGGCTAGGCCTTATCCCTATGCAAGTGGTATGCACAATGGAGGGCGACGATTAACCGGTGATTAACCGCCGCGCAATGCTGCCAGGGTCATCGGAGCTCAATCAGGTTCTGACCGGTTTTGTGTTCGGTTTGCAGAGCGAATAGAAACAAACCTGATTTTCAGGCAAGTGACATGCACAAAAGGGGAAGGCTTAACCCGAGATTAATTACTTTTCCTCATGACTGTTTCCGAAATTCGGCAACAGATCTAGAATTTCAGCACTTATAAATGGTTCGGGTTCTGCGTCGCGTAAAAGGCCGGGCCAATTGCGGTTGTCGATTTTCGCCGGGCCATAGGCGACTTTGTTTTCCGGGATGTTGTAGGTGATATACTCGTTATCGGTCAGGAAAATATAAAGATAACTGTCGGCAAACGTTCGATCATTTTGTGCTGCGGTTATTATTCGGTGTTTGTAAGGCGCCAAGCCAGGCCATGTACTGTCGTTGATGGGCTCCACTGTCAATCTTTCGGCCAACGTATAATTTCTTACATGTCTATTAGTCAGTGATTGGCCATTGCTCATGAGGAAACGGTATGAATTTGGGCCGGAGAATGGGTTATCCCACCATGTGCCTGCAATTATATTTTTGAAATACGGAAGAATATCGTGCCATCTGGAGTGTTGTACGGTGCCGAAGTGGCTAACGTTGTCTTTGTCCTGATCATAACAGCAAAACATGGGTATCTCTTTATTGTAAAAGAAAAGCCAAAGCAGGTCGTGGTCGGGGTTTTCCGGATTTCTTCCGCTACTGGTCGCGAAACCAAATCGAAGGTCTTTGATGTGCTTGTGAAAGTCATGCCAGTTATTGTAGTTGACCGGTGTAGGGTGCCCGTCGAGCGTTGCGTTATCACCGATATTGAATCGGCTGTACGTATTGTCATCCTTGAAGAAGAAGTAAATTCTATCTTTTCCAGATCGCCAGTCGACGGCGACAAAATTTTTTAATATTTTCATGGTCGAATCCTTTCAGTCGAATGTTCATTGTTTTCTTGTGGTACGTTTTAATTCGGTTCGTGGCTGTATCAGTGTTGCTGTTCGCTGGTTTTATATTAATATTTTATCTTGATGTCCAGAATGGTTTGTAAGTGTCAAATTCGGACGCGGAATTACGGTTGCCGGGAATCAGGTTTATAAATGTAAACCGGGTCGGTAATTGTTGGCGAACTGGATCGGCAGCACAGCGTCACGAAGTCGCTTTTCCTTCGTCGAAGCACTCGTCATAATTTGGCCTTAATCAACACCTGTTCCACTCATGTTTTTGCTCAGGGAGCTCCCATGCACGTACTGGTTTGCGAAGACGATGAGCTGATCGCCAGTGGCATCGTCGCCGGCCTGACCGCTCAGGGCCTGACAGTGGAGCATGTGGCCACCGCGTCGGCGGCCCGGGCGATGCTCAAGGTCGCCGAATTCGATGTCATGGTGCTCGATCTCGGCCTTCCCGACGAAGACGGCCTCAAGCTGTTGCAGCAGTTGCGTCACGGTGGTCTCGAAATACCGGTGCTGATCCTCACCGCCCGGGACTCGGTCACCGATCGCGTCGATGGCTTGCAGGCTGGAGCCGATGACTATCTGCTCAAGCCTTTCGACCTTCGTGAACTCGCCGCACGACTGCACACCTTATTACGCCGGGTGGCGGGGCGCAGCGTCAACCTGATCGAGCACGGCGCGCTGACCTACGACCCCAGCAGCCGCGAAACCATGCTCGCCGGCCAGCCGGTGGACTTGTCCCGGCGCGAACAGTCGCTGCTGCAGGCCTTGCTGCATAACCGTGGGCGGGTGCTGTCGACCGAGCAACTCAAGGACAGCGTCTACGGTTTCAACGATGAACTGGAAAGCAACGCACTCAACGTGCACATCCATCACCTGCGGCGCAAACTGGGTAACGGAATCGTAGAAACCGTGCGCGGCCTGGGTTATCGCCTGGGGCCGGCGGACGGCGGAGATCAATCGAAGTGATGAGTTTGCGTTTGCGCCTGAGCCTCACGCTAGGTGCCGCATTTGCATTGATCTGGGCGCTGGCCGCCGCCTGGATGCTCAGCGATTTGCGCAATCAGATGATGTTTTCCCTTGATCAGCGCCTGGTCGCCTCGGCGCGCATGGTCGCCGGGCTGATGGAGCAATTGCCGGAGTTGCCGAGCAAGGGTGAGGGCACTCATTTCAGCGCTGAACAGCTGAATATCCCTGGCGGCATGGCCTGCCAGGTCAGTTCGTTACGCGGTGAAATCCTTGCCCGCAGTCACACTGATCCGCAACAAACCCTGGAAGCCGAGAAGTTGGGCTTTCACGATCAGATGATCGACGGTGCGCCGTGGCGCAGCTTCACGTTGGCCCGCGGCGATCTGCGCATCACTACCGCCGACCGGCAGATCGAGCGCGAGGCGCTGAACATGTCCATCCTGCTGGCCGCGTCAGTGCCGGTAGGCGTCGCGTTGCTGGGCTGCCTGTGCCTGCTCTGGCTGGGGATCGGCCAGGGGCTGGCGCCGCTCAATCGCATGCGCGATGCCTTGATGCGCCGTAGCGCCGACTCTCTGGAACCCTTGCAGATACAGCCACTGCCCAGCGAACTGCAGCCCTTGCTGGACACCCAGAATCAGCTGCTTCAACGGATCGGTAAGACCATCGAGCGCGAGCGCCGCCTGACCGGTGATGCGGCCCATGAATTGCGCAGCCCGCTGACGGCGATCAAGACGCACCTGCAGGTGGCGCGCATGACCGACGGCGCCGCCCGCGATCAATCGCTGGCTCGGGCCGAAGAGGGGGCCGACCGCTTGCATCGAACGCTCGAACAATTGCTGCTGTTGGCGCGGGTCGAAGGCAGCCTGTCGTTCGATGACGGTGTGCAATGCAACGCCGAACAGGTTGCAAAGCTGGCGATCCAGGATGCCGCCAGTGGGGACCGTCAACGGATCAGCTTTAAGACATCAACAACGCTCTCTGAGGCGCCGGTGCAAATGCCGGCTGTGCTGTCGATTGCTGCATTGCGCAATTTGCTCGACAACGCGCTACGGCATACACCCGGCGATGGCGCGGTCGAGTTGAGCGTCGAGACCTCTGAAAACCGCGTCCAGTTTGTTGTGCGCGACCATGGGCCGGGGATTGCCGAAGACGATCTGCAACACCTGACCCAGCGCTTCTGGCGAAATGGCCAAAGCACCGGCTGCGGTTTGGGATTGGCGATCGTTCAGGCGATCGTTCAGCGGTGTGGTTGCACGTTGCATTTCGACAGCAAGCCGGACGGGTTGCGGGTCGAGCTGACGATGCCGCTGCAATCGGTGTGAACACCATAATCGAAACCTGTGGGAGCGAGCTGGCTCGCTCCCACAATCGTTCTGTGTTGAACATCAAATGTAACGCCTCTCCATTAGTCACCCGGCGCGCGCGGCGCTATCGTCCCCCCGCAACTTTTTCTCAATGGATTGAGGTAGTAGCGACATGGATGCACCCCTGCGTGTCAGTAAGGCAACCGCTGCCGACGCCGGCATCATTTGCCGGATCGTTGATCGCTCCATCCGCGTAGGCTGCGCGATTGACCATCGCAACGATCCGCAAACCGTTGCCGCCTGGACCCACAGTAAAACCATCGACCACCTCATGCCCTGGCTGGACGACCAGCGCTTGTACCTCAACATCGCCCTGTTGCAAGACAAACCGATCGGCGTCGCCATGGCTGCATGCAGCGGAAAAATTGCGTTTTGCTACGTGCAACCGGAATGGTTTCGTCGAGGTGCCGGACAGGCGCTGGTGCGTGATCTGGAGGGCTGGCTGATTGGCCAGGGCCTGCATCAGGCGCAACTCAATAGCACTCGCACCAGCGAAGCGTTTTACCGTCATTTGGGCTACCAGCCCTGCGCGCCGGCGTTCATGGTCGCCGGGCTCTGCGCCATCCCCATGCACAAAGGTCTGTCCTCACGGCTTATCGAAAGCGGACCAAGGGTCTAAATCCTCCGGCACCTGATGCGTTTCCAGAACAGGAAAACCTTATTGAGGGGTCGAGAGATGTCAGTCGCTACCAGCCTTGTGGAAGATCAGTCGGCCCGGATCACTCCGACGCCGGCCGAAACGCTTTATCAGTTCAACGAATCGCCGTTGCTGGCGCGACAAAACCAGCAGGAGTCGAATGCCCGCAGCTATCCGCGGCGCATTCCCCTGGCGCTCAAGCGCGCCAAAGGCATCTATGTCGAAGACGTTGAAGGTCGTAGCTTTATCGACTGCCTGGCCGGTGCCGGGACGCTGGCGTTGGGGCACAACCATGCGGTGGTGATCGAAGCGATCCAGCAAGTGCTGACCGATGAACTGCCATTGCACACCCTGGACCTTACCACCCCGGTCAAAGACCAGTTCGTCCAGGACCTGTTCAGCCTGCTGCCCCCGGCGCTGGCCGCTGAAGCAAAGATCCAGTTCTGCGGACCCACGGGCACTGACGCCGTGGAAGCGGCATTGAAACTGGTGCGCACCGCCACCGGACGCAGCACCGTGCTGTCGTTCCAGGGCGGTTACCACGGCATGAGCCAGGGCGCGTTAAGCCTGATGGGCGCCCTGGGACCGAAAAAGCCGTTGGGCGCATTACTCAGTAGTGGCGTGCAGTTCATGCCCTATCCCTACGATTACCGTTGCCCATTCGGCCTCGGCGGGGCTCAAGGGGTGAAGGTCAATTTGAATTACCTGGAGAACCTGCTGAATGACCCGGAAGCCGGTGTGCTATTGCCGGCGGCGGTGATTGTGGAGGCGGTGCAAGGCGAGGGCGGCGTGATACCGGCTGATCTCGACTGGCTGCGCGGCTTGCGACGGATCACCGAGAAAGCGGGTGTGGCGTTGATCGTCGACGAAATCCAGAGCGGTTTTGCCCGTACCGGAAAAATGTTCGCGTTTGAACACGCCGGGATCATTCCGGATGTGGTGGTGATGTCCAAAGCCATCGGCGGCAGTCTGCCGTTGGCGGTGGTGGTCTATCGCGACTGGCTCGACACCTGGTTGCCGGGCGCCCATGCGGGCACTTTCCGCGGCAACCAAATGGCGATGGCGGCAGGCTCGGCGGTCATGCGTTACCTGACCGAGAACAACGTCTGCGATCACGCGACCGCCATGGGCGAACGCTTGAGCGAACACCTGCGCATCCTGCAGCGCGACTTCCCGCAGCTGGGCGACATCCGGGGTCGCGGCTTGATGCTCGGCGTCGAATTGGTCGATCCGACCGGCGCACCGGACGCGTTGGGTCATCCGCCTGTCTTCGGTCGCCTGGCGCCGCTGGTGCAGCGCGAATGCCTCAAGCGCGGCTTGATCCTTGAACTGGGCGGGCGTCATGGTGGTGTCGTGCGGTTCCTGCCGCCGCTGGTGATCACCGCTGCTGAAATCGATCGAGTGGCGGAGATTTTTGGTCGGGCCATGGCTGCGGCCACCGCCAATCTGTAAATTTTTCAACGGCCCGGACGTTCCTTCTACATACCGGCTGCGCACGCAGCGCAGCCCACCCTTACAGCGATGGAGAAACACCATGACTTCAGTATTCGACCGCGAGGACATCCTTTTTCAAGTCGTGGTCAACCACGAAGAGCAGTACTCGATCTGGCCGGACTACAAAGCCGTGCCGGAAGGCTGGCGGACCGTGGGCAAGAGTGGTCTGAAAAAGGAATGCCTGGCCTACATCGAGGAAGTCTGGACGGACATGCGTCCATTGAGCTTGCGCCAGAAAATGGACGGGCAGGCCGCTGTGGCGCACTGAGTAGTCGCGCACAAAAAGCCCGCTGAACCGGTCAGGTCAGCGGGCTTTTTGGTGTTTGAACGTTAAAAGATCGCAGCCTCGTTTCACTCGACAGCTCCTACAGGTAGCGCGTACATCACGGCTCCTGTAGGAGCTGTCGAGTGAAACGAGGCTGCGATCTCTTGATCTTAATTAGGCAGACGGATCGCCACTCAACCCCTTGATCACCAGATCCACATTCCCCTCCAGCTCCGCCACCGGGTCCGCCGCATCAGTGCTTAGCACCACCAGCCGGCTCCCGGCCTCGGTGATCACCGCTTTCACCGCTTCCGACGGCTGGCGATGGTGCAAGACCACCGCCACGTCATTGTCCTTCAGCGTCGCGCCAAGCACCTTCAATGCTTCAGGCGTCCATTCGTTATCTTGCCGCGCATCGAGGCCGATCAGTTCCAGGTTGAGGCTGCCGATCAGATAGCCGAAGTGATCGCTCAGGCTCATCACACTCAAGTTGTCTGCGCTCGCGAGCCGCGCTTCGCTGTCGGCGTTGAATTTCAGCAGGCGCTGTTTCAGCGACGCCAGGTTCGCCTCGATCGTCGGCTTGGCAGAGGGCGCCAGGCGCACCAGGTCGGCCGCCATCACATCGGCCATGCGGCCCATGTTGTTGCTGGAAAACCACGGCTGGCTGTTCAAACCATCCACCTTGTTGTCCGGTTGCACGGCGATGCCGGGCAAGGCGCCGTCCACCGGGCGGGCCGCGTCGACTTCGACGATGCGAATGTTGCTGCGCCGGGAAACCGGGTACAGCGGGTCGTCCGCCCACAGCGAACGCAGACCTATCACCGCGTCGGCGTCGGTCGCCAGTTTGGCCAGCGCCGGCGCGCCACGGCCCGTGAAGTAGGCGGTCTGTCGGCTGCCCGGCAGATTGGCCGGTGCAGCGCGTTCAAGCTTTACATCGGTGCCTTTGAGCAAGACTTCGCCCAGGCCGTAGGTAATCGGCAATGACGCCAGAACGCGCAGAGGTTTGGCACTGTCAGCGGCGAGGGTGGTGTTGACCAGCCCACACAGGGCGACGGCCAGGGTCAATTGACGCAGAGAAAAAGACATTTATCCGAGGTTCCCTTTCAGGCTTGGGACGACGCCACGGGCGATGGCGGCCAGGGCGAAGGCGATACCGGCCACCAGAATGATTGCGGCGCCGGACGGGATAGGCAGGTCGAAGACAATCGGGGCGAGAATGCCGCACAACGTGCTGACCGTGGCGATCAGCACCGAGCACCAGAAAAAGCCCTTGAGCGATTGGCTGAGCAAACGGGCGGCTGCCGCCGGGATCACCAGCAGGGCACCGACGAGAATCGCGCCGATGACTTTCACGGCGGCCACGGTGATCAGGGTCACGAGGATCACGAACAGGTAATCCAGCGTCTTCACCGCCACACCGCGAACGGCCGCCAGTTGCGGGTTGAAACTGGCGAGCATGATGCGGTTGTAGAGTGGCAACGCCAGCGCCATGACCAGTGAGCCGACGATGGCCAACACTAGCAGATCGTTACCGTTGACGGTCAGTACCGAACCGAACAATACGTTTTCGAGGATGTGCACGTTGATCTTGCCGGCAAGGATCAACAACAGGCTGGCGCCCAGTGCCAGCGACACGGAAAGGAACACGCCGATCAGCGTATCCGGGGCCAATCCGGTGCGGTTGCGCAGGTAGTTAAGCAGAATGCCGAACAACAGGCAGTAACCGAAGAGGCTGCCATAAGGCCCGGTGTAAGGTTCGCCCAACAGGATGCCAACGGCCACGCCGGTCAGTGCCGCGTGACCCACCGCTTCGGAGAAAAACGCGAAGCGCTTGACCACCACCAGTGTGCCCAGGCCACCCAGTACCGGGCCGATCAGCAGACCGGCCAGCAGTGCATTGACCACGAAACCGTAAGCCAGCGCCTCGGGGAGGTAACCCGAAGACGCCCAGCCCTGAATCATCAAACGAAAGGCTTCATAACTCATCAGGCAGCGCTCCGAGGATGGGTCGAAAACAGGGTCAGCAATCGTTCCGGGGTCAGCGCCTCCTTCGGCGTGGCATCGAACAGCACCCGACGATTGAGCCCGGTGACGCGATCCGCCAGACGCCCGACGGCCTCCAGGTCATGCTCGATCCACAGCACGGTGATCCCGCTCCGCCGCCAGTCACCAAGCAGACGCTCGAACACCCGGATGCCTGCTTCGTCGAGCGCCGACATCGGTTCATCGAGCACGAGCAATTGCGGCGCTGGAATCAGCCCTTGTGCCAGCAACACCCGCTGGCGTTCACCACCGGACAGCGCGCCCATGCGCCGTTTGCGCTTGTCCTGCATGCCGACGCGTTCCAGCGCTTCACCGATGGCTGCCGCGTAGTGTTTGCTGACACCGAGAAACGCCGGGCGCCGCTGACACATGGCCGCCATGAAATCGTCCACGGTCATGGGCAAGCCGCGGTCGAACTCCAGCGCTTGCGGGACATAGCCGATGATCCCCGGTGCATCCGGCCATTGCAGGCTCAAGCGGCCTTGATGGGGCATTTGCCCGAGCAATGTCTTGATCAGCGAGCTCTTGCCGCCACCGTTGGGGCCTACCAGCGCATGGACGCTGCCGGGCTGGACCTGGAAAGTCACGTTGTCGAGGATGGTGGTGCGGCCCAGCGTCAGGCTGACGTCGGCGAAATCCAGGGTCGGGCCGGCGCTTTGGGCGATGAGGGTTTCGTGGGCAGTCATGCGCCGGACTCCTGAATGGCCCGGACCACCGTATTGAGGTTGCCGGTCATTTCTTTTTCGTACTTGTCGGCGGTGTATTCGCCGTAGGAAATGTGCGACAGCGGGTACAGCTTCACACCGGATTCGCGCTGGATGGTGTCGACGTAGCTGGACGGGAAGTCCATCTCCGAGAAGATCACCTTCACGTCCAGTTCACGCAGTTGATCGATGGTCTTTTTCAATTGGCTCGGGCTTGGCTCGATGCCGTGAGCCGGTTCGACCACCGCGGTGACTTCCAGGCCGAATTCACGCAGCAGGTAATCATAAGCTGCGTGCACCGTGGCGACGCGCAGTTCGGCGTTCGGCGCCTCGGTCAGTTTCGCCAGGGCGTCGGCGCGCATCTGCCGCAGGCGTTTGCCGTAGGCGCGTGCGTTCTGGGTGTAGGTCTTGGCGTTAGCCGGATCGAGCTTGCCCAGCTCGCGGGCAATGTTGTTGACCTGAGCGATCGACGCGCTGATTGACAGGAACGTGTGCGGGTTGACGACCTTGCCCGCGCCACGGGCCGCCACACCGGTGGCCGCCAGCAAGGGTACGTTTTCGTTGGCTTCGATCACCGCGACGTTCGGGGTTTCGCTGGCGGCGATCATACGGTCGGCGAAGTCGTCATGACCGACGCCGTTGAGCACAACCACGTCCAGCCCACTGATGCGCTTGATGTCTTCGGCGCGAGGCTCGTAGGCATGCGGGTTGAAGCCTGCCGGGATCAGCGGCACCACTTCGGCCTTGTCGCCGACGATGTTCGCCACGTAGCTGTAATAAGGGTGCAGGGTGATGCCGATGCGCAGGCGTTTGGCCTCTTCGGCACTCGCCATGGGTGTCAGCAGGCAAGCCAGCAGGCCCACCAGCAACACGCGAAAGAATGAACGTTGAGATGAAATTGGCATGGGGAAGCGGTCTTCTCTCGGGTGAAGGCGAGGGTTCAGTGCCGATGCTGGCGGGTCACGCCGGCATCGAATTGCGCGACGATCTGCTGCCAGCCGGCGCTTTCCAGCGCGGTGTCAGCGAGGTCGGTCGGCGCAGCGAGGGCTTTGTCGCGGTTGAGCCAGATGTCCGGTGCATCGTCGTCAGCGGTCAGGCGCATCAGGAACGAACCGGCGACTTCCGGAGCCTGGCTCTGACCGAAATAAGCCTTGGCCTCGAGCAATCGCCAGGCATGGCCGCCACGGCTGACGGAGCTGGCGTCCTGGGCGAACGGCGCGAAACCTTCATCCGCGAGGACGGCAGGGGTTGGCAGGGATTGCGCGTCCTGACGCAGCAGATGGATCTCGTCCAGGGTCACCCGCAGGTCGGCATAGATGCCTTGCTCGGAGGCGCTCAGGTCACGGCGCGCATCCAGTTGATGGCTGCTGACAGCGCTCACTTCCTGCGACTCGTGGCGCCAGGCGACAACCGTACCGGCCACCGCCAGGATCATCAGGCACAAGAGCAGCACGTAGAGGGTTTCATGGCCGGCACCCGCCGGGCGGACAACGTGTGTGGTCGGGGTACTCATGGGGCCTGGATATCCGCTTGGTCGATTTCGACCACGTGGCCCGGGCCCGCATCGAACAGTACGTAGAACTCGGCGCCGGGCTTCTTGAAGGTCATCTTCGAATCGGCACCGAGCTTACCGGGTACCAGGATGCTTTCGTCGTAGCCGATCACGTCCAGGGTGACGCCCGGTGCACCGCTACCATCGGAAAAGCCGCCGGTGCACTCGATCTGCTCGGCGTCGATCGCCTTGCACTCGCACATCGGGTTGTGGGCCAGCGCGCTGGCGCTGAAACCGGCGCTCAGCACCAGCAACAGGGGGGTGAGATGACGAAAATTCATGGTTTGCCTCCTTGTTTGTTCAGCCACTCGACGGTGGCGGGGGATGCCTGACTCAAGGGCATGGATGCCTGGTGCATCGTGCCGTCCCAGCCTTCCATGGTGATCCACAGCTCAGCATCGGGTTTGGTCTTTTCCGGGATCGGGACCATCGCACCCATGCGGTACGGGGTGCCAAAGAAAATCACCCCGGCGGCGCGCAGGCTGCGGGGTTTGCCGATACGCAGGTATGTCGCCTTGACCTGATCGCGGCAGCTGTCGCACAGCGCCGCATTGAAGCTTTTCATGTAGCCCGCCGGACCATCGAGTCGCGGTGCTTCATTGCGCAGTTCCGCCAGGCGCAGGCTCCATGGCCCGACCTGCACTTCGCCGGCTTCGCGCTCACCCAGCCCGACATCGCCTCGAAACAGCGCGGCGTCGGCGAAATACTTGGGCATGAAACCGAGTGGAACCAGCAGTAACAGAACGTTGATGTGGAACCGCCATTTGTGCCAGAAACGGCTCAGCTTCGAGGATGGTTTATCCGCAACGAGCAGGCTCATTGGCTCACCTCCGTGGTTTCGCGGTGGGTGACTGGCTGTTCGGCGGGTTGCACCCGTGAACGCTTGTTTTCACGTTTCAAGGCGTTGGCCGTGGCCAGGGCGGTGCGTTTGGTCCAGATCAGCAGGCCGCTGAGGACCATCATGCTCAGGAGCAAACCGAAGAAGAACCAGATCAGCTTGATCCACAAGCCGCCGAAGTCGCCGGTGTGCAGGGGACGCATGGACTCGGTCACCAGCTCCAGACCGGAGCGGTCCGACAGTAAGCGGGTGGAGGCGACTTCACCGTTGTAGGGGTTGATGTCGGCGGTCTGGAACATCAGCGGGTACCAGCTGCGTCCGCCCACGGTCAGGTAGCTGTAGGCGTTGGCGGGCAGGCTGACAAAGCTGTCGTCCAGGCCGGGAATGCGCTCCTTGGCTTCAGCAATCGCGGTCTGCAGGCTGATCATCGGCGCAGGTGATCCGTCGGCACTGACCGGTACGCTCTCGCGGGGCACCACCAGCGCAACCGGCGCGGTGGAGATCGACACCTGGTTGTCGAACATGAAAGCCTCGATCAGGAACCAGGTACTGGTGACGGAAATCACCGCGATGAACCAGATCGACCAGATGCCACTGAGACGGTGGAAATCACCCCAGAAAATCCGCGCGCCGTGCCGGATGCGCAGGGTAGGTTTGAGGAAGCCTTTCCAGAATTTCTTGTAGACCACCAGTCCGGTCACCAATGAGGCCAGCAACGGCAGGCTCAGGAATGACACCAGGTACCAGCCCCAGCTATAACCGTTGGTGAACGGCACCAGCCACCAGCCATGCAGTGCCCGGGTAAACGCCTTGAAATTGAATTGTGGCGCCGTGCCCTGAATGACCCCGGTGTACGGGTTGACGTAAACCGTCACCGACCGCCCGTCGGGGTAGCTGACGTTTACGTCGAGGGCGAAGTGCGATTCATCGGGACGGCTGATGTCTTCAACCAGCGTGTCAGGCTCGGCCTTCTTGATCGCGGCGATGATCTGGTCGTAGTTGAGCAGGGGCGCATCGTCGGAGGGCTGGCTGGCGCGCATTTGCGGGTTAGCCAGCCAGACGATTTCCTGGCTCACCACCGCCAGTGTGCCGGTCACGCACACGATCAATACGAAAAACCAGATCGGCAGTGCCAGCCAGCTATGGACCAGAAACCAGAGTTTGGAGCGGGATTTCTTCGACATGATTTAAGTCTTGTATCGATGAGAGGGCCCTCTGCTGCGGGCTTCCCAGCGTTGGGTCCTTGAAAAGTCCGTCCGTGGCTTTTGCCTACGCGGGCCGACTGCATCTATATAAGACGAATGAGAATCAGAAATCCCGAACCTGCAAATGAAAGTAAATGTTTCGTATTGCGCGAACGCGTGTCAGAGCAGGAAATCCAGCGCTTCGGCGAGCAGCAGTTCGGGGGCTTCCTCAGCAATGTAGTGGCCGGCAGGCAAGGCTTTGCCACGAACGTCGGTGGCCACGTGTTGCCATTCCCTGAGCGGCTCGAAGCAGCGCCCGACTGTGCCGTCGGCGCCCCACAAAACCAGTAGCGGCAAGTCGAGGTGATGGCCGGCGTCGATGTCGGCGCGGTCATGCTCCAGGTCGATGCTGGCACTGGCGCGGTAATCCTCGCAGATACCGCACGCGGTGCCCGGCAGTTTCAGGCAGCGCAGGTACTCGGCAAAAGCGTCTGGCGTGAAGGGTTTGAGGCCCGCGCTGCGGCTGCCGATCACGCTGCGCAAATAGGCTTCGGGATCGGCTTCGATCAGGGTTTCCGGCAAGGGGGCCGGGCGGATCAGGAAGAACCAGTGCCAATAGGCGCGGGCAAACGCTTCGTTGGTTTGTGCGTACATCGCCAGGGTGGGCGCGATGTCGAGCAGCACCATGCGTTGCACGGCATCGGGGTTATCCAGCGCCAGGCGATGGGCGACGCGGGCGCCACGGTCGTGGGCCAGCACGGAAAATTGCTTGAAGCCCAGGGACTGCATCAGCGCCACACCGTCCTTGGCCATCTCGCGTTTGCTGTAGTGGGTGTGGTGTTCGCTGGCGGGCGGCTTGCTGCTGTCACCGTAACCGCGCAGATCGGCGGCGACCACGGTGAAATACCGGGCCAGTTGTTCGGCGACCTTATGCCAGATGACATGGGTTTGCGGATGGCCGTGCAGTAACAGCAGGCCTGGCCCGCTCCCGCCGATCCGGTAGGCGATGTCCACGCCGTTGACGTGGCGCTGGCCTTTCAGGAAACCGGCAAACATGAGTGTGCCTCCTTGTTTTGATTGCCAGCATCCTGAAAGCGTCGGGCGGTCAGGGCAAGGTGCAAAGCGTGGTGGGGTTGTTCATGAAGTGTGTTCAACAGGTTTTGTGGTGCGAGGCAGACCCTCATCGCGGGCAAGTCGAATTGTCGCACCGCCGCTCCCACAATGGATTTCTTGCATCGCGTAGATCCACTGTAGGAGCGAACCTGCTCGCGATGAGGCCATTAGCCGCGCCGCCGATATCAACCCTGCTGAAACATCTCCTTCGCCCGCTGCTCGATCTGCTCTTGAGTCAAATCCTCCTTGCGCGTGGCCAGAAACCACAGATGCCCATACGGGTCCTTCAAGGTCCCGGACCGATCACCGTAAAACTGATCCTTGACTTCGGACACCACGGTTCCGCCCGCGGCAATCGCCTGTTTATAGGACGCGTCGACATCTGTGACATACAGGTGCAGGCCGACGGACGGGGACTGGTTCGGATTGCTCAACGGTCCCTGATCACAGGGTGTGCCCAGCATGATCGGACAATCGCCGATGCGCAGTTCGGCGTGGCCGATGCCGCCGTCGGGCATGGACAGGCGCATGACTTCGGTGGCGCCGAAGGCTTTTTTGTAGAACTCGATGGCTTCGGCTGCTTTTTTAATGCCCAGGTAGGGGGTGATGCTGTGATAGCCCTCCGGGATGGGTTTGACGCTCATGGCGGTTCTCCCTGTTGGTTGTGAGACAACGATTCACGAGAGGTTAAATATAGTAGGTGCTGCCGAAGACTGCGGTCTTTTGATCCGTTTTGTGAATTGGGGTTTTAAGAAATCAGGATCAAAGGATCGCAGCCTTCGACAGCGCCTACACAGAGGTAATGCTGTTCACTCAGAGGATTTAGGGCCGAATTAAAACCCGTGGCGAGGGAGCTTGCTCCCGCTGGGCTGCGTAGCAGTCCTTCTTTTGGGGCCGCTTCGCGACCCAGCGGGAGCAAGCTCCCTCGCCACAGTTACGGCGCCGGGCTGAAGTGAATTGCGTTACTTAGAAAGGAAAACTCGAGGTTCGGTGTTCGCCCATCAACAGTGAAGCAACAGATTGACCGGGTTTCGGTGCTTTCAGGCGTTAAGAGACCTGATGAGATGTCCGTAAATACTGGGCGAAACCCTCGGCATGGAAGCTGCAATGACTCTGGCTAAACACTGGTGCCGAGAGTCTTGTATGTCTGAATCTGCCGTTTATCCGATCAACCCGCCCGTCGCCCATCGGATTGCCGACGAGGTCGAAGCATTGCATGTCGCTGCACGTGTCGCGGACGTTCTGCTGGAGCACGCAGCCGAACGCGATCGCAGCCGCCAGGTGCCCGCTGAAATTGTCGACCTGTATTCCAACAGTGGCCTGTGGGGGATCAGCGTACCGAAGGCGTTCGGTGGGCCGCAGGTTTCCTATGCGGTGCTGGCGCAGGTCATCGCGATTATTTCGGCTGCCGATCCGTCCTTGGGGCAGATCCCGCAAAACCACTATTGCCTGCTGGAAGATATTCGCCTGCAGGGCACGCCAGAGCAGCAGGCGCACTTCTTCGAACTGGCGCTGCAAGGCCATCGCTTTGCCAATGCCCTGTCGGAAACCGGCGGCAAAAATGTGCAGGATATCCAGGCAACCATCCGCCGCTATGGCGACGGTCATGTGATCAATGGCCGCAAGGGCTATTGCACCGGTTCGCTTTACGCCCACTGGCTCGCGGTACTGGCCCTGGACGAAGAGCAGAAGGGGCAGTTGGCGTTCGTAGAACGCGGCACCCAAGGGCTGGTGATTGTCGATGACTGGGACAGCATCGGCCAGCGCACCACGTCCAGCGGGACGGTATTGGCAGAGGATCTGCACGTCTCGGCCTTCAACCTGTTCCCGACCTATCGCTCTTATGAAAGCCCGACCCTGGCCGGCCCGTTTGCTCAACTGACCACCGCCGCGATCGACGCCGGAATTGCCCGCGCGGCGCTGCGCGACACCATCGCCTTTGTGCAGCAATTCGCGCGGCCGTGGATCGATGCGGGCGTGGAGAAGGCCAGTGAAGATCCGCTGACGATCATTCAGGTGGGCGGCCTGGACATTCGTCTGGAGGCGGCCGAAGCCCTGCTCGAACGGGCAGGTCGAGCACTGGATGCTGCGCGTTCGGCACCGGACGAAGATAACGTCGCCCACGCATCGCTGGCCGTTGCCAAAGCCAAGGTGCTGACCACGGAAATAGCCATCGAGGCCAGCAACAAGCTCTTCGAACTGGGCGGCACTCGCTCGACCCTGAAGAAGCACAATTTCGACCGTCACTGGCGCAATGCTCGGGTCCACACCTTGCATGACCCGGTGCGCTGGAAGTACCACGTGGTGGGTAACTGGTTACTCAACGGCGTCAAACCGCCACGCCACGACTGGTCGTGATCATGGCGCAGTGGCTGAAAAATATTTACTGGGCCGACATCGCCCAGGCCTGTCTCGAGACCCTGAGCATGCTCGGTGCTGCCCTCGCTTTTACCGTGTTGCTCGGGCTGCCGCTGGGTGTGGTGTTGTTCCTCACCGGCAAGCGCCAGTTGCACGAAGCAGTCGGCGTTTACCGGGTACTGTCGGTGATCGTGAACATGCTGCGCTCGCTGCCGTTCATTATTTTGCTGATCGTGTTGATTCCGTTGACGACGATGTTAGTGGGCACCTCTCTGGGTGTGCCGGGGACCATTCCACCGTTAGTCGTGGGGTGCACACCGTTCTTCGCGCGGCTGGTGGAAACCGCACTGCGCGAAGTCGATCGCGGCGTCGTCGAGGCGACTCAGGCGATGGGCGCGAACACCTGGCAGATCATCCGCCACACCTTGTTGCCTGAGGCGCGGGGCGGGCTGTTGGCGGCGGTTACGGTGACCGCGATTGTGCTGGTGGATTACACGGCGATGGCCGGCGTGATCGGTGGCGGAGGGCTCGGCGATCTGGCAATCCGCTACGGCTATCAACGTTTCCAGACCGATGTGATGGTGGTCACCGTAGTGCTTCTGCTGATCCTGGTTCAGGCCCTGCAAATGACGGGCGACCGACTGGTGGCGCGCTACAGCCGCCGATAAGCATTCGAATCTCTTCTGTTTAATAAAAAGCGTTAAAAAAAAACACTCAAGGCCCACGTCCACCCCACGACGGCCACTCAATCTGCCTTGGAGCACAGCATGAAAAAGACCCTGGCCATTCTGGCTGCCGTTGTGTCGTTGAGCGTGCACGCCAACGAAAAACTCGTCGTCGGCGCTACGCCGGTGCCCCACGCGGAAATCCTCGAGTTCGTCAAACCGACCCTGGCCAAGGAAGGCGTGGATCTGGATATCAAGGTCTTCACCGATTTCATCCAGCCCAACCAGCAGTTGGCGCTGAAGAACCTGGACGCCAACTACTACCAGTACCGGCCGTTTCTCGATGATTTCAACAAGACTCGCCATACCGATCTGGTGCCGGTGGTCGGTGTGCACATCGAGCCATTCGGTGCTTACTCGACGAAGATCAAAGACATCACGCAGCTCAAGGATGGCGCCTCGGTGGCGATCCCCAATGACCCGGTCAATGCCGGTCGCGCCCTGGTGCTGTTGCACGAAGCGGGGCTGATCAAGCTCAAGGACCCGAGCAACACCCTGGCCACCCAGCGCGACATTATTGAAAACCCCAAGCACCTGAAAATCCGTGAACTGGAAGGCGCGTTGCTGGCGCGGTCGGTGAGTCAGGTGGACCTGGCGTTTGTGTTTGCCAACTACGCGCTGGAAGCAGGGATCGACACCAACAGTGCGCTGATTGTCGAGAAGGGCAAGAGCCTGTACATCGAGTTTCTGGTGGCGCGCCCGGACAACATCAATGATCCGGGTGTACAGAAGCTGGCGAAGGCGTTGAATTCCGATGAGGTTCGGCAGTTCATTCTGACCCGTTACAAAGGGCAGATTGCGCCGGGGTTTTGAGTATTACTCCAAGTTTGTGCGTAATTCATTCTGGCGAGGGAGCAAGCTCCCTCGCCATAAGAACTCTCTGTTCCTTCGCCGTGATTTTTGAAAAATGCCTCTTGACCTTGACTTAACCTGAGGTTTTACCCTGCAGGTCTTCGGATCGTTAGATCCGGCTTACGCAAAGTGGGGGCTTTTCATGCACTTATCAGAGAAAAATCGCAGTTTTACCCAGTTGATCGAATTTGAGATCGAGCCCCATCAACAGCCCGCACTGGTGTCCGCGCTGTCGGCACAAACCGAGCGCCTGGCCCAGGGCTACCAGGGATTTCTGAGTGCCAGCATCCAGGCCAGCGATGATGGCAGACGCGTGCTCAATTTCCTGCAATGGCAGTCCCGTGAGGCGGGTGAGGCCGCCTTCCAGAGTTTTGAAAGCGGCGAACAGGATTTCTGGCAGTTGATCCTTGCTCATCAGGCGAAAACAGTGACCTTCGGCTCGTTCCAGGTGATGCACAGTCTGGAACGCAGTCATGACAACGCGCTGCACTGCAATCTGGTGCACCAAGGCGAAAGAGCGCCTAGATCGACAACTGCATCAAGCGTTCACCCTGAAGGTTTTCCGTAGGACGGCGTTTGTTAACGGCCAGCTCGCCGATCTTGATCAGTCGTGTGCGCGTGACGTTGCGACTCAGCCCAAGCAGCGCCGCCGTGTGCACCTGGTTGTAGTGGCTGAAGCGATAGGCCGCGCGCAACAAGGCGTCTTCGACTTTTTCATGCAATGCCCCGGCCTGTTCCTCGAAAAGCTTTTGAAAAGCCCGCTCGAGCAAGGCTTCCGGTGAATCGTCGATGCCGCCGTTGTAATCGTCCTGACGCTCGATACGCATGTTCGACAGACGCAAATCATCGCGTTCGATCACGCCGTTGCGGCAGATCAGCAGGGTATGGTGAATGACGTTTTCCAGCTCGCGGATATTGCCCGGCCAACTGTAGCTGCGCAGTTTCAGCTCGGCCTCTTTGCTGACGGTGATGGTGCCGTAGCCGAGGCGCTGACTGTAGGCTTCAACGAAGTGCCGGGTCAGCGGCAGGATGTCGCCCGGACGATCACGCAGCGGGCTCAGTTCCAGGCTGACCACGTCGAGTCGGTAGTACAGGTCTTCACGAAAGTGCCCGGCATTGATGGCTTTTTCCAGTTGGACGTTGGTCGCCGCCAGCACGCGTACGTTGATGGGAATGCTCTTGCGCGAACCGAGGCGTACCACTTCGCGTTCCTGCAATACCCGCAGCAACTTGACCTGGATCGCCATCGGCAGATCGCCGATTTCGTCAAGGAACAAGGTGCCGCCATCGGCTTCTTCGAACCATCCGGCCTTGGCGCTCAGCGCGCCGGTAAACGCGCCTTTTTCGTGGCCGAACAGTTCAGCCTCGACCAGGGATTCGGAGAATGCACCGCAGTTCACCGCCACGAAGGGCCGGTTCCGCCGGGCGCTGAGGTTGTGAATGTGCCGCGCCACCAGCTCCTTGCCGGTACCGGTTTCACCAATGATCAGCACACTGGCTTCACTCGGCGCGACCTGCTGCAAGTGTGCGAGCAAAGCTTGGGATTTGGGGTCTTCGAACACCTGCGCGGTGGCGCGGATCGAGGTGGCCAGCGCGGGCGAGGGCGGTAAGGTCAGCAGTTGCATGGGGTTCGCTCCATGAATGGCGGTTTATGAATAGAAAGTCGGAACGGGCAGGGACTGGTTCAGCGCCCAGTCGCCCAGTTCATGGAGTTTGTAATCCACCGGGTCGTGCAGGGTTTGCGTACGCAAGTTGCGCCAGTGGCGGTCGAGCCGCAGCGAGGCGTGGGTCGAGCGTGCACCGGTCACTTCGAACATTCGACTACACAGTTCCAGGCCATTGCGCGTGGCGGCGACCTTGGCAGTGGCGATCGCAATGGCCAGATGTCCACGTTCTTCGGCGCTGAGCTGAGGGCCTTTGGCCCAAGCCTTGTCGAGCAGTTCGGCGGCATGTTCGACCAGTAACCGAACGCCTTCGAGCGCCACCCAGAACTCGCCGTAGTGACCGAGCACATAGGGGTCCTGACGCACATCCTGGGTACTGGATTTGTGCCAGGGACGTGTCTCGGTCAGGGTGTATTCCCGTGCCTCCTCGAAAGCACCTTCGGCGATGCCCAGGAACATGTGGGTGAAGGTCAGCTGGGCGATCAACGGACGCAGGCAGGCGAACGGTGTGCTCAATGGACCCGGATCCAGCAGCAGCTCCGACTCTTCGACCCGTACCCGTTCGAAGGTGGCGCTGCCGCTGTCGGTCTGGCGCTGGCCTATGTTGTTCCAGTCGTTATGCAGGGTAATGCCGCTGCGACCGCTGGGGATGGCGGCGATCAGCAATTTGCCGCCGGCACTTTCGTCGACGGCGGAGGCGATCAGCATTTGTGAATCGCTGGCGCCGGAGCAGAAGCTTTTTTTGCCGGAAAACTCGCGCCAGCCATCGAGCTTTTTCACCACGGTGCGAGTGTCCAGCGGGTTGAGCGCGTTACCCCAGAACCAGTTCTTGCGGGCGGTCTGTTCGAACCACGGTTGCCATTGTTCGGGCTTAGCGAACAGGCGCACGGTGGCAAGCATCAGGTGATGGAAGCCGAAAACATGGGCGATCGAACTGTCGACCTTGGCGAACTCGCGCACCACCGTCAGGGTTTCACTCCAGCTGGCGCCTAGGCCGCCGTACTGGGTGGGAATGCTTAATGCGAGCAGACCGCTTTCGCGCAGTGCGTCACGCTCGGCTTTAGGCGTACCACCGCGTTCGTCACGTTCGACTGCGGTCAATGCGAACTGCACCGCGAGTTGGCGGGCGGTCTGCAAGGGTGATATCAGGGCACTTTGCGGCTTGGCAGTCACGCGAAATTCCTTTGAGTCATTGTGATTCCTGTAGGCGCTATGTAAGCGCTGTATAGGAGCTGTGTGAGACTGTGTAGGAGCTGTCGAGTGAAACGAGGCTGCGATCTTTTGACTTTGTTTTTTAAAAACAAGATAAAAAAGATCGCAGCCTCCGGCAGCTCCGGCAGCTCCCGCAGCGCCTACAGGTCAAAACAGCAGGCCGGGTCAGGCCGTGGCTTTGCCGGGCAGTACGTCATTGGCGATCATTTCGCCAAACGGCCCGGTGAGGTTGGTGACGCCGCGACCGGCCAGGCTCGCATAGGGCTCAGGCAGAAGCGGGAAGACCAACTCGGCAAAGCGATAAGCTTCTTCGAGGTGTGGATAACCGGAGAAAATGAAACTCTCGATGCCCAGGTCCGCGTATTCCTTGATCCGTGCCGCGACTTGCTGTGGATCGCCCACCAGCGCGGTCCCGGCGCCACCGCGTACCAGACCGACACCGGCCCACAGGTTGGGCGCGATTTCCAGGTTGTCGCGGCGTCCGTCGTGCAATGCGGCCATGCGCCGTTGACCTTCGGAATCGAAGCGTGAAAACGACTTCTGTGCCGCCTGGATCGTTTCGTCGCTGATGTGCTCGATGAGTTTGTCGGCGGCTTTCCAGGCCTCTTCTGCGGTCTCGCGAACGATGACATGCAGGCGAATCCCGAATTTCACTGTGCGACCGAGGCGCGCTGCACGCTCACGCACATCGGCGATTTTTTCCGCCACGGCGGCAGGCGGTTCGCCCCACGTCAGATAGACGTCTACCTGCTCGGCCGCGAGATCGTGGGCAGCGTCGGAGGAGCCACCGAAGTACAACGGCGGGTAGGGTTTCTGCACCGGTGGATACAGGGCTTTGGCGTTTTGCACGCGCAGGTGTTTGCCTTCGAAATCAACCGATTCGCCTTGCAAGACACGGCGCCAGATTTTGAGAAATTCGTCGGTCACTTCATAACGTTCGCTGTGATCGAGGAAACTGCCGTCGCCCCGGTTCTCATCCGGATCGCCGCCGGTCACGACGTTGATCAGCAACCGTCCTCCAGACAGTCGATCCAGGGTGGCCGCCATGCGGGCAGACACCGTCGGCGAGATGATGCCGGGGCGGATCGCTACGAGGTACCTCAGGCGTTCGGTTAGCGGAACCAGCGCCGATGCGATGACCCACGAGTCTTCGCAGGAACGTCCGGTGGGAATCAGCACCCCGTGGTAACCGAGGCTGTCAGCGGCCTGGGCCACTTGTTTGAGGTAGTTGAGCGTTACCGGGCGAGCGCCTTGAGTGGTGCCCAGGTAGTGGCCATCGCCGTGGGTCGGCAGAAACCAGAAAACATCCATGAAGAGATCCTTAAGCGATTTTCAGCAGATTTTTAGGGTGCACGCCGAACAACGGCGCAGCGCGTTCTGCAGCAAGACGAATGCGGGCCTTCAAGGGCTCACTGGTTATTTGGTAGTTGGTAAAGTCGGCCTCGGTGGCGTAAACGCCAATCGGCAACGTCAGGGCCTGGAAGAAGCTGAACAGCGGTCGCAGCTGGTGATCGAGCACCAGTGCATGACGTTCGCTGCCCCCGGTGGCCGCCAGCAGGACGGGAGTGTCGATCAACGCATTGAGGTCGATCAGGTCGAACAGATGCTTGAGCAACCCGGGATAGGAACCGCGGAAGACCGGCGCGGCAACGATCAGCAGGTCGGCGTTTTCGATGGCTTGCAAATGGGCTTCGACGTCGGCAGTCAGTTCCTGACGAGACAACGCCGCACCCAGTGACCGGGCGATGTCGCCCAGTTCGATCAGTTTGCTTTCGATCGGCAGATGTTCTGACAGTTGTGCCAACAAGGCCTGCGTGAGCACCAGGGTCCGCGAGGGACGCCAGGTACCGCCGGAGAGGGCTACGACTTTCAATGGGCGCGACATGATCGGTTCCTTTTTAAACAGTTGCTCAGGGAGCAGTGAGTAGTCACTGACCTTCAGCAAGAGCTGTACCAATCCATGGGAGCCCGGTTATCCGGGGCTTTCAGCGCACGACTCGGTGGATGCTGTTCGATTTGAAGGGCTGTCTGTTGAATGGCTGTTGCTTGGCAAACAGTTGCCTGAGCAACAGTGTGTTGAGCGATGTGACTGTTATAAAGGCATCTGGTTATTCCTCAAAATATCAATAAAAGATATTTATAGATCTTTATGGAATAAATAACGGCGATAAAGAGTCAATCCACGAGCCTGGACGTTTATCCCGATACCCACTATCGAGCGCGTTGATTTCTGCCCATCGAGGGGCGCGAGTAGCCTGTGTTCATTGCCCCGAACCCAGATGCCAGGACGCCAGATCATGAAACCTCTAATCGCCACTTTCCTGTTACTCGCAATCTCCGTTCTCGCTGGATGTGCCAGTCATGTTTCACCGGAATTGCGACCGTACACCGCCGAGGAAAGTCGGCAATTGGCGATGGAAGAGTTGAATCGTCGGGGTTTGTCTTTCGACGAATACCACGCGAAGAAAGCCGCATTGCTGGGCCAGCCGCAGAAATCCTTCAGTTTCGACAAGCAGGGCGAAATGAACGCTGAGCGCGCCGTGCAACTCCACGGTCGTCCAAGCTGAGCGACTGTACCGCTCGAAGTTTTGCGCAACTGTGCGTGGGTTTCCTCCAAGGGGTGCGATAGGGTCAATACCTGATTGCCCTTGATGGACTGCCACCGATGACCCTCTCCCTCGATCTGCTGCTCGGCTTCGCACTGTTTGCCTTGGTCACTTCAATCACGCCGGGTCCGAACAACACCATGTTGCTGGCATCGGGTGTGAACTTCGGCTTTAACCGCACTATCCCCCATATGCTCGGCATTACCTGCGGATTCTTCGTACTGGTGGTTGCCGTGGGTTTCGGCCTGGGCGCGGTGTTCCAGACTTATCCACTCCTCTACACCGTGTTGCGGTACGTCGGTGCCGCGTATTTGCTCTACCTGGCGTGGAAAATCGCCCATTCCGGACCGGTGTCCGATAGCGAAAAAGGCGAAAG
Organism: Pseudomonas sp. LBUM1643; assembly: GCF_059716215.1. Classification (NCBI taxonomy): domain Bacteria; kingdom Pseudomonadati; phylum Pseudomonadota; class Gammaproteobacteria; order Pseudomonadales; family Pseudomonadaceae; genus Pseudomonas; species Pseudomonas sp. LBUM1643. Next base: position 4,662,937 of record NZ_CP166813.1, on the reverse strand, counting down.
CAAACCCATCAGTTATCTTGGCGCGGCGGCGTTCCAATGGGTGAATCCCAAAGCCTGGATCATGGCCATCGGTGCCATCAGCACCTACACACCGATGCAGGGTTATTTCACCAACGTGATAGTGATTGCAGCGGTGTTCGCGCTGATCAACCTGCCGAGCGTCGGGGTTTGGGCAGCCTGTGGGACGCTGTTGCGCAACGTGTTGAAAGATCGCCGCTGGTTGCGGGTGTTCAACTGGGGCATGGCCGCGCTGCTGGTGGTGTCGCTGTATCCGTTGCTGCTCGAAAGCTTTAGCTGACGCATTGCTTCAACCGGTTACCCGATGCCTGTTAAGCTCGACTTCAGGAGCGTTCCTACGCACTTTTAATGAAGTTGTTCTTCTTTAACGGCCTCCGATCAGGTATTTCTGACGTTCCGGAATATCGGCGCAGCTCACGAGGCTGCGCTTTGACGTTTCTGTGACGAGCCTCCTGATCCCGGAACACGCTCTGCGAGTCTTTTTATGAATACACGTCCGTTATATTTCGATTACGCCGCCACCACGCCGGTGGATGAGCGAGTCATCAAGGTCATGGTCGAGTGCCTGGGTTTTACCGGCAACTTCGGCAATCCGGCGTCCAGCTCCCACGCGTTCGGGCAACAAGCCCGGCAATCGGTCGAGCACGCCCGGCAACAAGTCGCAAAACTGGTTGGCGCCCAGCCTGATCAGATCATCTGGACGTCCGGCGCCACCGAATCGAACAACCTCGCGCTCAAAGGCGTGGCACAGGCTCGCGCAATTGCCGGTGGCCATGTCATCACCAGCCAGATTGAACACAAGGCAATTCTTGATACGGCCAAACAGTTGCAGGACGCCGGTGTCGCGGTGACCTATCTGGTGCCGAACGCCGAAGGCATCATCACTCCACAAGCCGTCAGCGAAGCCATGCGCGACGACACCTTTCTGGTGTCGCTGATGCTGGTCAACAATGAACTGGGCACGGTCAACGACATTGCGAGCATTGGCGAGATCGTTCGCGCCCGTGACGGGTTGTTCCATGTGGATGCGGCGCAAGGTGCGGGCAAGGTGGTGATCGACCTGGCGCAGTTGCCGGTGGATTTGATGTCGTTTTCGGCGCACAAGATTTACGGGCCCAAGGGCATCGGTGCGCTGTATGTCGGCCCTCGTGGCCGGGAGCGTTTGCAGGCCCAGATCCACGGTGGCGGGCATGAAGGTGGTTTGCGTTCTGGCACATTGGCCACCCATCAGATTGCTGCGATGGGCATGGCATTCGAGTTGGCGGCGCTCCTGTTCGACGAAGAGAAAGCCACCATCGCTCGATTACGTGAGCGTTTGCTTGAGCAGTTGTCGAGTATTCCAGGCGTTCGCCTCAATGGCAGCGCCACTCAGCGCATTCCTCACACGTTGAGCCTGACGTTCAGTGACGGTGAATTCAATTCCACGGCTTTAAGCCATTCCATCGCGTTTTCCGCGACGTCGGCCTGTAATTCCGCGAGCAATTCACCTTCGCATGTACTGCTGGCGCTGGGACATGACGCGGGCTCGGCGAGCCGTACGATTCGCTTGAGCCTTGGCCGATTTACCTCCGAGCAGGACATCGACCAGGCGATTGATCTGATAAAAGCGGCTTGCGCCAGTGCTCCGGCATTCTGGCAGTAGACCCATAAGGTGCTGGCCCGGATCAGCACTCACACAATAATGAATACGTGATTAGCAGGAGACATGATGAGTACGCAGCCCTCGATCAATGGGTCAGTGCCCCAGCGCCTGGCGCAAACCCGTGAGCTGATGAGCCGGGAGGGCATTCACGCCTTGCTGGTGCCGTCGGCTGACCCGCATCTGTCGGAATACCTGCCGGGTTACTGGCAAGGGCGGCAGTGGTTATCGGGCTTTCATGGCTCTGTGGGTACCCTGATTGTCACGCCAGACTTCGCCGGTGTCTGGGCTGACAGCCGCTACTGGGAGCAGGCGACCAAGGAACTCAATGGCAGCGGCATTGAACTGGTCAAGCTGCAACCGGGTCAGCCCGGCCCACTGGAATGGCTCGCAGAGCAAACACCGAAGGGCGGTGTGGTTGCTGTGGATGGTGCCGTGATGGCAGTGGCCTCGGCGCGTACATTGGGCGGAAAACTTGAAGAGCGCGGCGCACGTCTGCGTACTGATATCGATTTATTGAGCGCCGTGTGGGGTGACCGCCCAAGCCTGCCTGATGAGCCGATCTATCAACATTTGCCGCCTCAGGCAACGGTCAGCCGTGGTGAGAAGCTCGCCAAGCTGCGCGAGGTGTTGAAGGATCGTGGCGCCGACTGGCATTTCATTGCGACCCTCGATGACATTGCCTGGCTGTTCAACCTGCGCGGGGGGGATGTGTCGTTCAACCCTGTGTTTGTGTCCTTCGCATTGATCAGCCAGCAGCAGGCCACGCTGTTTGTTGCGCTGAGTAAAGTGAGCGCGCAGTTGCGTGCGATCCTCGAGCAGGACGGCGTCACCCTGCGTGATTACAGCGAAGTGGCAGCAGCCTTGAAAGCGGTGCCGAGTGGTTCGAGCCTGCAAGTTGATCCGGCACGGGTGACCGCCGGCTTGCTGGGTCACCTGGACAGCGGCGTGAAGCTGGTGGAAGGTCTGAACCCGACGACGTTGGCCAAATCGCAGAAAAGCCTGGCCGATGCCGAGCACATCCGTCGTGCGATGGAGCAGGATGGTGCGGCGCTGTGCGAGTTCTTCACCTGGCTGGAATCGGCGTGGGGCCGTGAGCGCATTACCGAACTGACCATCGATGAGCACCTGACGGCGGCGCGTACCCGACGTCCGGATTATGTATCGCTGAGTTTCAACACCATTGCAGCGTTTAACGCCAATGGCGCGATGCCGCACTATCACGCCACCGAGGAAGAGCACGCGGTGATCGAGGGCGACGGTCTGTTGTTGATCGACTCGGGTGGCCAGTACCTGGGTGGCACGACGGACATCACGCGGATGGTCCCGGTCGGTAACCCTACAGAGGAACAGAAGCGCGATTGCACGCGAGTGTTGAAGGGGGTGATTGCGTTGTCCCGTGCGCAATTCCCGCGTGGCATTCTTTCGCCGCTGCTCGACTCGATTGCCCGCGCGCCGATCTGGGCCGAGAGCGTTGATTATGGTCACGGTACCGGGCATGGCGTCGGCTACTTCCTCAACGTGCATGAAGGTCCGCAAGTCATTGCCTATCAGGCCGCTGCGGCACCGCAAACCGCCATGCAGCCGGGCATGATCACGTCCATCGAGCCGGGCACTTATCGCCCTGGTCGCTGGGGTGTGCGCATTGAGAACCTGGTGTTGAATCGTGAGGCGGGCAAGAGCGAGTTCGGTGAGTTCCTTAAATTCGAAACATTGACCCTGTGCCCGATCGACACTCGCTGCCTGGAGCCGTCTTTGCTGACGGAAGACGAAAAGCAGTGGTTCAACGCTTATCACGCTGAAGTGCGTGAGCGTTTGAGCCCGTTGCTCGACGGTGCCGCCCTCGAGTGGTTGAACACGCGTACTGCTGCTATCTGAGGGTTAAGGGGGGCAGGCGCTGTTTGCAGCGCCTGGCTCCTTACTATTGAACTGTTTAACTCAATGCTTCAAGCACGAAGTCGAGTCGATCCTGTCCGAAGAAAAGCTGGTCATCGACAAACATGCTCGGGGCGCCGAATACCCCTCGACGCACGGCGGTCTCGGTGTTGTTTTTGAGTGCGTTTTTCACGTCTTCATCCGCTGTCAGCGCCAGTACTTCATTTGGATCGAAACCGTGTTCAGTCAGCACTGACGCGACGGTCGCCGGATCATCAAGGCTTCGACCTTCAACCCAGAGAGCCTGAAACAGGCAGTCGATGAATGCCTGAAAACGGTCGGGATGGTGCAACTGCATGCCGGTGACGGCGCGCATCAGCATCAGTGTGTTGATGGGGAAGTGCGGATTGAACTTCAACGGTACGCCGTAGCGCTTTGCATACCGGTCCAGGTCTTGAAACATGTAGCTGCCCTTGGCCGGAATGGTCGCTGGTGAGGCATTGCCCGTTGCTTTGAAGACACCTCCCAATAGCATGGGGATGTACTTCAGCTGGCTGTCGGTTTGCTTGCAGATCTTCGGTAGCTGGGTATACGCCAGGTAAGTGGCGGGGCTTCCGAGGTCGAAAAAGAACTCCACGGTTTTGCTCATGGTCATGCACTCTGCTTTTTATTGTAGGGGGGAGGGCTTACCAGCGTTCGTTCCAGGGGCGCAGGTCCAGTTCGAAGGTCCAGGCGTCGCGGGGTTGGCTGTGCAGGTACCAGTAATTCTCGGCGATGTGTTCGGGGTTGAGGATGCCGTCCTGGTCTTTGGTGGCGTATTTTTCAGGGAAGCTGGTGCGGATGAAATCGGTGTCGATAGCGCCGTCGACGACCACGTGAGCAACATGAATATTCATCGGCCCCAGTTCGCGGGCCATGCTCTGGGCCAATGCGCGTATGCCGTGTTTGGCCCCGGCGAACGCCGCGAATCCTGCAGCCCCACGCAACCCCGCTGTTGCTCCGGTAAACAGAATCGTGCCCCGTTGACGCTTGGCCATGCGCTTGGCGACTTCGCGCCCATTGAGAAATCCTGAAAAACAGGCCATCTCCCAGATCTTGAAATACTTGCGAGCGGTTTCCTCAAGGATGCTGCACGGGACGTTCGCGCCGATGTTGAATACGAGCGCTTCGATAGGGCCGATCTGGCTTTCAATCTGCTCAACCAGCGCCACGACGTCTTCTTCCTTGCGGGCATCACAGGCGAAACCATGAGCCTCGGCACCTGTTGCCTGGATGGCATCGACCAGTGGCTGAAGCTTGTCCGCGCTTCGACGAGTCACACAGGCGACGAACCCTTCTTGAGCAAAACGCTTGGCAATGGCGCCGCCGGTAGCGTCACCTGCACCGACAACCAGTACGACCTTCTTGTTATTCATGGTGGCTCTCTTTGGTGAGCGATCGTTAACTAAACGAACGTTATGCTACGATTCGGCATGCGTCAAGATGATCAATTTCGAGGACAGGGCAATGCGTTACTCGGCCAACCATAAGCTGGAAACCAAAGAGAAGTTGCTGCAAAGCAGTGCTGTATCGGCCAAGAAGTCAGGTTTTTCAACGGTGGGCGTCGATGGTCTTATGAAGGCAATCGGTTTGAGCGGCGGGGCTTTCTACAGTCACTTCTCTTCAAAAGATGAACTGTTTGCTTCGATCGTGGAGCGTGAGTTGTCCCAGAGCCTGGCGCGATTGGAAGTGGACCAGGGGCGAGAGAGATTCGAACGATGCCTCAAGCATTACCTGAGCATGGCCCATGTCGAGAGTCCGGAGTCTGGCTGCGCGCTGCCCGCGCTGGGGGCGGAGATTGCCCGCTCGGATCTGATGGTGCGTCAGCAGGCGGAGAGCTGGATTTGCCGGCTTCAGAAAAACTGGGCGATGACGCTGGAAAGCGACAGTCTAGCGTGGGCCATTCTGTCGCAATGCATCGGCGCGCTGGTTGTGGCGCGGATGCTGGCCACTCCCGAGGTGCAGCGCACTGTGTTGAAATCCAGTTACGATGAAATTTGCCGTCAGATCGCGTGACCCGGTTCTGCCGAGCCTGCCTATTTGCAGATGACGATCATGCTGCGACTGGTATAGCCGGCCGGGTTCAGGCCGAACGGATAGTCGCCTGGCTCCTCTACCGTATCCCCGGACTTGGCGATGACTTTGTAGCCTTTGGGTGCGCACGAGTTGGCAGCGCTGGTGTAGCACTTGTCCCAAGAGGATGACAGCCCCGAACAGTTGATGTGCAGCCCTTTTTTGCCGTGCTTGACCTGGGTTTTCGATGTCGCCGCGCAGCCCGCAATTGCGAGTACGGCGATCATTACCAAAATTCGTTTCATTGCTGTCCTTATAGCGTCCCCGAGTCTATCGCCCGGGTCTGACTGCGTTCGCTTTTGCTTGAAGCGTTTTGATATCCCAATCCTTGAGTTTCAATGCATGGCACTGGGTTTCGGGGCTAAACATGGCTTAATTGCGTGACAAATACCAGACCCTTGGCAAAACCTGTGTCAATCAGCTGCTACTGCGGGCTTGGCGTTGCTACCCATGGTCAACGTTGCACCTACGGAAGCCAGAATGATGCACATGATAGCCATCCACTGTGACAGCGAGAGGAACTCATGGAGGAACAAAAGGCCTGACAGCGCTCCGAACGCGGGTTCAATGCTCATAAGTGTTCCGAAAGTCCGAGCCGGCATCCGTGTGAGGGCAACCATCTCCAGGGTATAGGGCAGGGCAGTGGAGAGAATGGCAACGCCAATGGCGACGGGAATCAATGACGGCGTCAATAATGCTGCGCCCGCATGTACGATTCCGATAGGGGCTACGAACAGTGCGGCAATCATCACGCCCAAGGCCGCGGTTTGCACGCCGTTGTCGGCGCCAGCTTTCTGTCCGTAAAGAATATAGATCGCCCAACAAACACCGGCGCCCAATGCATACCCGGCACCTGTCAGGTCAATACCGGCGCTTGTTGCGCCGGTAGGTATCAATAGCAGCAGTCCGACTGCGGCAAGGGCGATCCACAGGAAGTCGATTGCCCGACGCGAGGCGTAGATCGCAACAGCCAGTGGGCCGGTGAACTCCAAGGCTACGGCAATTCCCAGTGGTACGGTACGCAATGACATATAGAAGAGGAAGTTCATCCCTCCCAGCGCCATTCCATAGACAATGACAGTGCGCAGTGATTTCGAGGTGAGCTTCGCGCGCCACGGGCGCAATATCAGCAGCATGATCACGCTGGCAAAAATCAGCCGCAGGGTGGTGGTCCCTTGAGCGCCCACAATCGGGAACATGCTTTTGGCCAGGGAAGCACCAGACTGGATCGACGCCATGGCTATTAGTAGCAAGCCAACCGAGAACAGCGTGGAGGCGAGGTTGCGGGGTTGGTCATTCATTAAATGGCATCGTCCAAGGTTGAAGCGAGGAAGTCGGTCTTGTGTTGGGCAATATACTGCGCATTTGGCAAGGCTGCGTCTATATATAAGAGGAAAATCGAGCCTTCCGATAGAAAAGCAAAATCAGTGCTTGACGGCAGATTCAGGATGTCTATAATTCGCCCCACTTCCGGCGCAGTCTAAACGGAAAACTCCTTGGTAAACAAAGAGTTACGAAGTTTTCGGCAGTGAGTTGCTTCAGGTCATCGAAGCGCGAAAGGAGTTGAAAAAAGAGGTGTTGACAGCAGCGAGTAACGCTGTAGAATTCGCCTCCCGCTAACGAGAGATCGAAAGCGCAAGTGGTTGAAGTTACAAAGGAAACTTTGAAAACTTCTGAAAATAACCGCTTGACAGCAACAGAGGCTGCTGTAGAATGCGCGCCTCGGTTGAGACGAAAGATCTTAACCAACCGCTCTTTAACAACTGAATCAAGCAATTCGTGTGGGTGCTTGTGGAGTCAGACTGATAGTCAACAAGATTATCAGCATCACAAGTTACTCCGCGAGAAATCAAAGATGTAACCAACGATTGCTGAGCCAAGTTTAGGGTTTCTTAAAAACCCAAAGATGTTTGAACTGAAGAGTTTGATCATGGCTCAGATTGAACGCTGGCGGCAGGCCTAACACATGCAAGTCGAGCGGTAGAGAGAAGCTTGCTTCTCTTGAGAGCGGCGGACGGGTGAGTAATGCCTAGGAATCTGCCTGGTAGTGGGGGATAACGCTCGGAAACGGACGCTAATACCGCATACGTCCTACGGGAGAAAGCAGGGGACCTTCGGGCCTTGCGCTATCAGATGAGCCTAGGTCGGATTAGCTAGTTGGTGAGGTAATGGCTCACCAAGGCGACGATCCGTAACTGGTCTGAGAGGATGATCAGTCACACTGGAACTGAGACACGGTCCAGACTCCTACGGGAGGCAGCAGTGGGGAATATTGGACAATGGGCGAAAGCCTGATCCAGCCATGCCGCGTGTGTGAAGAAGGTCTTCGGATTGTAAAGCACTTTAAGTTGGGAGGAAGGGCATTAACCTAATACGTTAGTGTTTTGACGTTACCGACAGAATAAGCACCGGCTAACTCTGTGCCAGCAGCCGCGGTAATACAGAGGGTGCAAGCGTTAATCGGAATTACTGGGCGTAAAGCGCGCGTAGGTGGTTCGTTAAGTTGGATGTGAAATCCCCGGGCTCAACCTGGGAACTGCATTCAAAACTGTCGAGCTAGAGTATGGTAGAGGGTGGTGGAATTTCCTGTGTAGCGGTGAAATGCGTAGATATAGGAAGGAACACCAGTGGCGAAGGCGACCACCTGGACTGATACTGACACTGAGGTGCGAAAGCGTGGGGAGCAAACAGGATTAGATACCCTGGTAGTCCACGCCGTAAACGATGTCAACTAGCCGTTGGGAGCCTTGAGCTCTTAGTGGCGCAGCTAACGCATTAAGTTGACCGCCTGGGGAGTACGGCCGCAAGGTTAAAACTCAAATGAATTGACGGGGGCCCGCACAAGCGGTGGAGCATGTGGTTTAATTCGAAGCAACGCGAAGAACCTTACCAGGCCTTGACATCCAATGAACTTTCCAGAGATGGATTGGTGCCTTCGGGAACATTGAGACAGGTGCTGCATGGCTGTCGTCAGCTCGTGTCGTGAGATGTTGGGTTAAGTCCCGTAACGAGCGCAACCCTTGTCCTTAGTTACCAGCACGTAATGGTGGGCACTCTAAGGAGACTGCCGGTGACAAACCGGAGGAAGGTGGGGATGACGTCAAGTCATCATGGCCCTTACGGCCTGGGCTACACACGTGCTACAATGGTCGGTACAGAGGGTTGCCAAGCCGCGAGGTGGAGCTAATCCCAGAAAACCGATCGTAGTCCGGATCGCAGTCTGCAACTCGACTGCGTGAAGTCGGAATCGCTAGTAATCGCGAATCAGAATGTCGCGGTGAATACGTTCCCGGGCCTTGTACACACCGCCCGTCACACCATGGGAGTGGGTTGCACCAGAAGTAGCTAGTCTAACCTTCGGGAGGACGGTTACCACGGTGTGATTCATGACTGGGGTGAAGTCGTAACAAGGTAGCCGTAGGGGAACCTGCGGCTGGATCACCTCCTTAATCGACGACATCAGCTGCTCCATAAGTTCCCACACGAATTGCTTGATTCATTGAAGAAGACGATAGAAGCAGCTTTAAGCTCCAAGCTGATAGCTCTTAGCTAATCAGTTGCGCTCGAAATTGGGTCTGTAGCTCAGTTGGTTAGAGCGCACCCCTGATAAGGGTGAGGTCGGCAGTTCGAATCTGCCCAGACCCACCAATTTTGTTATGGGGCCATAGCTCAGCTGGGAGAGCGCCTGCCTTGCACGCAGGAGGTCAACGGTTCGATCCCGTTTGGCTCCACCATTAACTGTTTCTGCTGTTAGAGTTTAGAAATGAATATTCTGAAGTGAATATTGATTTCTAGTCTTTGATTAGATCGTTCTTTAAAAATTTGGGTATGTGATAGAAAGATAGACTGGACGTTACTTTCACTGGTAACGGATCAGGCTAAGGTAAAATTTGTGAGTTGCTCTTAATTGAGTATTATCGAATTTTCGGCGAATGTCGTCTTCACAGTATAACCAGATTGCTTGGGGTTATATGGTCAAGTGAAGAAGCGCATACGGTGGATGCCTTGGCAGTCAGAGGCGATGAAAGACGTGGTAGCCTGCGAAAAGCTTCGGGGAGTCGGCAAACAGACTTTGATCCGGAGATGTCTGAATGGGGGAACCCACCTAACATAAGTTAGGTATCTTAAGCTGAATACATAGGCTTAAGAAGCGAACCAGGGGAACTGAAACATCTAAGTACCCTGAGGAAAAGAAATCAACCGAGATTCCCTTAGTAGTGGCGAGCGAACGGGGACTAGCCCTTAAGTGGCTTTGAGATTAGCGGAACGCTCTGGAAAGTGCGGCCATAGTGGGTGATAGCCCTGTACGCGAAAATCTCTTAGTCATGAAATCGAGTAGGACGGAGCACGAGAAACTTTGTCTGAATATGGGGGGACCATCCTCCAAGGCTAAATACTACTGACTGACCGATAGTGAACTAGTACCGTGAGGGAAAGGCGAAAAGAACCCCGGAGAGGGGAGTGAAATAGATCCTGAAACCGTATGCGTACAAGCAGTGGGAGCCCACTTTGTTGGGTGACTGCGTACCTTTTGTATAATGGGTCAGCGACTTATTTTCAGTGGCGAGCTTAACCGAATAGGGGAGGCGTAGCGAAAGCGAGTCTTAATAGGGCGTCTAGTCGCTGGGAATAGACCCGAAACCGGGCGATCTATCCATGGGCAGGTTGAAGGTTGGGTAACACTAACTGGAGGACCGAACCGACTACCGTTGAAAAGTTAGCGGATGACCTGTGGATCGGAGTGAAAGGCTAATCAAGCTCGGAGATAGCTGGTTCTCCTCGAAAGCTATTTAGGTAGCGCCTCATGTATCACTGTAGGGGGTAGAGCACTGTTTCGGCTAGGGGGTCATCCCGACTTACCAAACCGATGCAAACTCCGAATACCTACAAGTGCCGAGCATGGGAGACACACGGCGGGTGCTAACGTCCGTCGTGAAAAGGGAAACAACCCAGACCGTCAGCTAAGGTCCCAAAGTTATGGTTAAGTGGGAAACGATGTGGGAAGGCTTAGACAGCTAGGAGGTTGGCTTAGAAGCAGCCACCCTTTAAAGAAAGCGTAATAGCTCACTAGTCGAGTCGGCCTGCGCGGAAGATGTAACGGGGCTCAAACCATACACCGAAGCTACGGGTATCACTTAGGTGATGCGGTAGAGGAGCGTTCTGTAAGCCTGTGAAGGTGAGTTGAGAAGCTTGCTGGAGGTATCAGAAGTGCGAATGCTGACATGAGTAACGACAATGGGTGTGAAAAACACCCACGCCGAAAGACCAAGGTTTCCTGCGCAACGTTAATCGACGCAGGGTTAGTCGGTCCCTAAGGCGAGGCTGAAAAGCGTAGTCGATGGAAAACAGGTTAATATTCCTGTACTTCTGGTTATTGCGATGGAGGGACGGAGAAGGCTAGGCCAGCTTGGCGTTGGTTGTCCAAGTTTAAGGTGGTAGGCTGGAATCTTAGGTAAATCCGGGATTCTAAGGCCGAGAGCTGATGACGAGTGTTCTTTTAGAACACGAAGTGGTTGATGCCATGCTTCCAAGAAAAGCTTCTAAGCTTCAGGTAACCAGGAACCGTACCCCAAACCGACACAGGTGGTTGGGTAGAGAATACCAAGGCGCTTGAGAGAACTCGGGTGAAGGAACTAGGCAAAATGGCACCGTAACTTCGGGAGAAGGTGCGCCGGTGAGGGTGAAGGACTTGCTCCGTAAGCTCATGCCGGTCGAAGATACCAGGCCGCTGCGACTGTTTATTAAAAACACAGCACTCTGCAAACACGAAAGTGGACGTATAGGGTGTGACGCCTGCCCGGTGCCGGAAGGTTAATTGATGGGGTTAGCTAACGCGAAGCTCTTGATCGAAGCCCCGGTAAACGGCGGCCGTAACTATAACGGTCCTAAGGTAGCGAAATTCCTTGTCGGGTAAGTTCCGACCTGCACGAATGGCGTAACGATGGCGGCGCTGTCTCCACCCGAGACTCAGTGAAATTGAAATCGCTGTGAAGATGCAGTGTATCCGCGGCTAGACGGAAAGACCCCGTGAACCTTTACTATAGCTTTGCACTGGACTTTGAATTTGCTTGTGTAGGATAGGTGGGAGGCTTTGAAGCGTGGACGCCAGTTCGCGTGGAGCCAACCTTGAAATACCACCCTGGCAACTTTGAGGTTCTAACTCAGGTCCGTTATCCGGATCGAGGACAGTGTATGGTGGGTAGTTTGACTGGGGCGGTCTCCTCCTAAAGAGTAACGGAGGAGTACGAAGGTGCGCTCAGACCGGTCGGAAATCGGTCGTAGAGTATAAAGGCAAAAGCGCGCTTGACTGCGAGACAGACACGTCGAGCAGGTACGAAAGTAGGTCTTAGTGATCCGGTGGTTCTGTATGGAAGGGCCATCGCTCAACGGATAAAAGGTACTCCGGGGATAACAGGCTGATACCGCCCAAGAGTTCATATCGACGGCGGTGTTTGGCACCTCGATGTCGGCTCATCACATCCTGGGGCTGAAGCCGGTCCCAAGGGTATGGCTGTTCGCCATTTAAAGTGGTACGCGAGCTGGGTTTAGAACGTCGTGAGACAGTTCGGTCCCTATCTGCCGTGGACGTTTGAGATTTGAGAGGGGCTGCTCCTAGTACGAGAGGACCGGAGTGGACGAACCTCTGGTGTTCCGGTTGTCACGCCAGTGGCATTGCCGGGTAGCTATGTTCGGAATAGATAACCGCTGAAAGCATCTAAGCGGGAAACTAGCCTCAAGATGAGATCTCACTGGGACCTTGAGTCCCCTGAAGGGCCGTCGAAGACTACGACGTTGATAGGTTGGGTGTGTAAGCGCTGTGAGGCGTTGAGCTAACCAATACTAATTGCCCGTGAGGCTTGACCATATAACACCCAAGCAATTTGACTACTCCTGACTTGGAAACAAGTAGAAGCATCAGATTGCGGTGTGTGAAGACGAAACGAACCGAAAGTTCGAGACCTTGCAAACACCGAAAGCTGTCACATACCCGATTTGCTGAAGCGCGGCCACCCGGCCACGACTCGGTACCCGAATTTCTTGACGACCATAGAGCGTTGGAACCACCTGATCCCATCCCGAACTCAGCAGTGAAACGATGCATCGCCGATGGTAGTGTGGGGTTTCCCCATGTGAGAGTAGGTCATCGTCAAGATTAAATTCCGAAACCCCTGTTTGCTAACGCGAACAGGGGTTTTGTTTTGCCCGCAGGAAAGTGGCCCGGCCTTCATTTTGGCCTACAGGGCCGACCTTTAGAGGAAATCAAACTAAATCACGCGCGCAGTTTTTGGTATGGTGCAGCTCGTTTTTTAATGGACTGATTTTCAAAGCCAGCGGACCAGGCTTTCTTCAAAGTCAAAGAGCCGCTGCAGAAATGCCTGAACCGATACCTATCAAAGACCACGAAAAAGAGACGCGCCTCGTCAACAAGCGACTCATGGCCTGCGCCTTGTTCGTTGTTGCGATCACCTGCGCACTGGTTGTGCGCATGTATGTCCTGCAAGTAGTCGAGTTTGATTACCACTCCACGATTTCTGAAAACAACCGCGTGCATGTATTGCCGATCCCCCCGACAAGAGGGCTGATCTACGATCGCAACGGCGTAGTCCTGGCGGACAATCGACCCAGCTTCAACCTGACCATCACTCGCGAGCGCGCCTCTGATATCAAGGAAGAGCTGGATGAGGTCGTTAACCTTTTGCACCTGCCTGCAGACGATCGCACGTTGTTCGACAAGGCGATGAAGCAAGCCCGGCACCCATTCGTGCCCGTGACCCTGTTCTATGAACTCAGCGAAGAACAAATCGCAGTGCTGGCGGTCAACGAATTTCGCCTGCCAGGTATCGATGTAGAACCGCAATTCGTTCGCCACTACCCCATGGGCGCGCACTTCGCGCATTCAATCGGCTATGTCGGCCGGATCAACGAGAAAGAATCCAAAGCCCTGGATACGGTCGAGTACCGCGGCAGCCAATCGATCGGCAAGACCGGCATCGAGAAGTTCTACGAATCTGAACTGCATGGCCACGTAGGTTACGAGGAAGTCGAAACCAATGCGCAAGGTCGAGTGCTGCGAGTGCTCAAGCACACTGATCCGATTCCCGGCAAAAATATCGTCCTGAGCCTCGACGTCAAACTTCAGGAGGCCGCTGAGGAAGCGCTGGGTGATCGACGAGGTTCCGTCGTCGCGCTGGATCCATCCACCGGTGAAGTGCTGGCGATGGTCAGTAAACCCAGCTTCGACCCCAACCTGTTTGTCACCGGTATCAGCTTCAAAGAATACGCAGCGCTGCACGATTCCATCGATCGGCCGCTGTTCAACCGCGTCCTGCGGGGGCTCTACGCGCCTGGATCAACCATCAAGCCGGAAGTGGCCATCGCTGGTCTTGACGCGGGTGTAGTGACTCCACAGACCCGCGTCTTCGATCCGGGCTACTACCAGCTTCCGGATTTCGATCACAAGTACCGTAACTGGAACCACAGCGGGGACGGTTGGGTGGACATGGACGCAGCGATCATGCGTTCCAACGACACCTACTTCTACGACCTGGCCCACAAACTGGGTATCGATCGCCTGCATGACTACATGGCGATGTTCGGACTCGGCGAGAAAGTCTCTCTGGACATGTTCGAAGAATCCGCCGGTCTGATGCCTTCCCAGGCCTGGAAACGCGCAACACGCCGCCAGCCATGGTTCCCGGGAGAGACAGTGATCCTCGGAATCGGTCAGGGCTACATGCAAGTCACACCCCTGCAGCTGGCCCAGGCCACAGCGCTGATCGCTAACAAAGGCGTGTGGAACCGGCCGCATCTCGCAAAGACCGTGGACGGTGTCGCCCCCGTGGACGAACACCCAATGCCAAACATCCTGCTCAAGGATCCGCGTGATTGGGAACAGGTCAACCACGGTATGCAGATGGTGATGCACGACGCTCGCGGCATTGCTCGAGCCGCAGCGGCGGGTGCCCAATACCGCATCGCCGGTAAAAGCGGTACGGCACAAGTGGTTGCGATCAAACAGGGCGAACGCTACAACCGGGCGAAAACTCTGGAACGCAACCGCGACAACGCATTGTTCGTAGGCTTCGCCCCGGCCGAACACCCGAAGATTGTCATCTCGGTGATGATTGAAAACGGTGAGGCAGGCGGTCGCGTCGCCGGTCCCGTGGTGCGCCAGATCATGGACGCCTGGCTACTCGATCAAGACGGTCACCTGAAGCCGCAATACGCCACACCGAGCAAAGTCCCTGGAGACCCCCACGTTTAATCAGTCATTGCTGCGATCCGGCGAAGAGCGATCTCCCGTTCTACCAGGTGCGACGCAAGTGCCATAAGGCACTTGCCATCCCCCTGACGTTAACGTAAAGATTGTGGCAGGGCGCTGAACTAAAATAAGCGCAAAGCGGACCGATCCGGAGCGCTTGATGACGCTAATAAAAACCACATCCCCCAAGCTGCACCACGAAGCCCGGCTGGCCCGGGAAAAACTCCATCTCGAGGGCGAAGTCCCCGATGGTGTCTTGCGCGCGGAAATCGACGCATCGTGGCGCCGCAGTCTCGGCCATGGCGTGCATTTCAATGGCAAGCACGAGCTCGCGCTGGAATCGAGCGCGAGCCTGGAAGTGCTGCTGGCCAGCAATCGACTGCTGATCGACGCTGCATTGCCGGCCATCGACTACCTCGCTGAACGCCAGGGCAAGGAAGGCCTGATCATCCTGGCCAATTCCGACGCCACCATCCTTGCCGTCGAAGGTCGTGCTGATCGCCTCAAAGGTAGCGGTTTGCAAGACATCACCCTGGGTGCCTGCTGGAGCGAAGCCGCTCGCGGCACTAATGCCTTGGGCACCGCACTGGTCGAAGCTCGTCCAACGATGATCGATTGCGGCGAACATTACCTCGATCGTCTCACCGACTTCTCCTGCACATCGGTCCCCATTCACTGCCCGCAAGGCGATATTCTCGGCGTGCTCGACCTGACCCGCGAAGGTCCGCTCGGCCGTGTCCATGACAGCACCGCGCTGCTGGCGATGGCCGTCAGCCAGATCGAAAGCCGCGTGTTCAATGCCAGCTATCCAGACGAAATCGTCCTGGCCTTCCACAGCCGTCGGCAGTACCTCGAATCCCCCTGGCAAGGCCTGTTGGCAGTGAGCCTCGGAGGGCAAATCCTCGCCGTCAGTGCCCAGGCTTGCCAGTTGCTGCACGCCGATCGTTCGGCGCTGGTCGGTCGCCGTTGCGAAGAGTTTCTCGGCGTCGATGGCTTGCAACTCCTGTCGCGGTTGCATCAGGGCGGCATCGGCAGTCTGCAGACTGCCAAAGGCGAATTCTTCTACAAAACCCTGCGCGCGCCACAGCGTTCGATCGGTGTCAGCACGCCCTCGCGCAGCTCTTCGAAAACCGCCAAACCCACTCCTGATCTGGAGTCCCTGGCCGGCAGCAATGTCCGTTACGCCAGGGCGTTGCGCATGGCCCGACAAGGTTTAGCCAATGAGCTCCCTGTGTTGCTGCTCGGCGAAACCGGCACCGGCAAGGAGGTCATCGCCCGCGCCCTGCACATGGCCGGTACTCGCTGTGACAAGCCCTTCGTCGCGGTGAACTGCGCCGCAATCCCCGAGGGCCTGATCGAGTCGGAATTGTTCGGCTACCGTGAGGGCGCCTTCACCGGGTCTCGTCGCGGCGGCATGATCGGACGCCTGCAGCAGGCCCACGGCGGGACCTTGTTTCTCGACGAAATCGGGGACATGCCCCTGGCCCTGCAAGCCCGTCTGTTGCGAGTGCTGCAGGACCGAAAAGTCGCACCACTGGGGGCAGGCGAGGAACAGGACATCGACGTGGCGCTGATCTGTGCGACCCACCGCGACCTCAAGCGCCTCGTGGAAGAAAAACACTTTCGCGAGGACCTTTTCTATCGCGTCAACGGCATCAGCGTGATGCTTCCAGCGCTGCGCGAACGAGACGATTTCGACGGGTTGGTATCGCGGCTGCTCACCCGTCTGGACGCACCGACCGTCCTCCTGCATGACGACCTGAACCGTTTGCTCAGCGGCTATCACTGGCCTGGCAACATCCGCCAACTGGAGATGGTCCTGCGCACCGCCCTGGCAATGCGCGAACCGGGTGACACCGTGCTCACCCTCGACCACCTGCCCGACAGCATGCTCGACGAGTTGACCGCCAGCGAGCGTCCGCAATCGGGCAGTATCCGCGAAAACGAACTGGAGATGATTCGCCAGTCCCTGGACAGTCATCAGGGCAATGTCTCGGCCGCGGCCGACGCCCTAGGTATCAGTCGCGCGACCCTGTATCGCAAGCTCAAACAGTTGCGTTCGTGATGCAGCGCCTGATCGTTCGGCTGATCGACAGCCAAAACCCCGAAGCCCTGCAAGCGGCACTTCGCTGGCTCTACAGTTTTGTGCGTCCGCACCGCCTGGCAATCGCCGGTTTGCTCGGTTTGTCGGTCTGCGCCTCGCTTCTGGTGCTGGTGCAACCCTGGCTGACCAAGCTGCTGATCGACGATGGACTGCTCGCGCGCAATTTTTCGATGCTGGTGCTGATCGCCGGCTTGATGATTGTCGCCGGCCTCCTGGGCACGGCGTTGTCGGGTATCAATCGATATCTGCACACGCGACTGTCCGGGCGGATTCTGTTTGCCCTGCGCGATGACCTTTACCGGCACTTGCAAACCCTGTCGCCGAGCTTTTACGGTCAGCGGCGCATCGGTGATTTGATGTCGCGCCTGGACGGTGACGTCGCCGAGATCCAGCGTTTTGCCGTGGATTCTTTGTTCTCGGCGGTGTCGAGTGTGGTCGGACTGGTGTGCGCCGTGGCCATGTTATTGACCCTGTCGTGGAAGTTGTCGTTGCTGGCCCTGGTGCTGATTCCCCTCGATATCCTGTGGCTGCGCTGGATGCGGCGCAAGGTCGAACGGGATGTGCGCCAATTGCGCGAGCGATCGGCGGACATGTCGTCGTTCATGGTCGAGACACTGCCCGTGATGAAGTTCATCCAGTCCGCCGGTCAGCAACAGCGTGAATCGCGGCGCCTGGAAACCCTGGGGCAGGGCTACATGAGCCAGTTGCTGCGCCTGCAAGTCACCGAGTTTTTCACCCAGGCCGTGCCCGGCACACTGACTTCATTGTCCCGCGCCTGTGCATTTTTGATTGGCGGTTATTGGGTGGTACAGGGCACTTGGCAGCTGGGCGCATTGATCGCGTTTTCCACCTACCTTGGCATGGCCGTGGGACCGGTACAGAGCCTGCTCGGGCTGTATGTCGCGATTCAGCGGATGACTGTCAGTCTCGGCCGTGTAATGGAGTTGCGTGGTGAAGAACCGACTGTTCTCACCCCTCAGTCACCAAAGCCGATGCCAGCTTCGGGCGAGCTGCGATTCGACAACGTGCACTTCAGCCACCCCGGCCGACCCACCACGTTGCGCGGCATCGAAGCGCGGATCCCCTATGGCCTGAAAGTGGCCCTGAGCGGTGGCTCGGGCGTCGGCAAATCAACACTCATCGACCTGCTGCAACGGCATCACGACCCACAGTCCGGCCGAGTGCTGTTGGGTGACGTCGATGTGCGCGAACTGGACCTGTTCCAGCTGCGTCGGCGGATTGCGGTGGTCAGTCAGGACATCGTGCTGTTTCGCGGCAGCCTCGCCGACAACCTGGCCTACGCCGTGCCCGACGCCAGTCGCGAAGCCATTGCCGAAGTCGCCCGCCTGGCACAACTCGACAGCCTTATCGCGTCCTTGCCCGAGGGGCTCGACAGCCCGTTGGGCGAGCGCGGCCAGCAGTTGTCTGGCGGACAAAAGCAACGCATCGCCATTGCCCGAGCGCTGTTGCAGGACCCACTGATCCTGGTGCTGGACGAAGCGACATCGGCGGTGGATGAGGCCACCGAGCGTGAAGTCATAGAGGCCATCGACCACCTGTTTGCCGGTCGCACACGAATCCTCATCAGCCACCGCCCTTCAACCCTGGCCGATGCCGATCTGCGCTTTGAATTGCTTGAGGGTGTACTCACTTCGAAGACGGTGCTGCATGAAGCCTGAACTGAGGATTGGTGTGGTGGACAGCGGGCATTCGGCGGCGCAACGGGTGCAGGTCATCGCCGGGCGACGCTTCTCGCTGCTGGACGATGGGTTGGCCGAAAGCGAGCTGCGCGACGATCCGCTGGGGCACGGCAGCGCAGTGATCGAAGCGATTGGCCGACGGGCGCCCTCGGCGGTATTTTGCGTCGGTCAGGTGTTCGACCAGCGTGGTGTCACCAGCGCATTGCAAATCGCCACGGCCATTGATTGGCTGGTGGCGCAGAACGTGCGCCTGATCAATTTGAGCCTGGGTTTGCGTCAGGATCGCAGCCTGTTGCGCGAAGCTTGCGCGGCGGCGGTGGCACAGGGCGTTCTGCTCTGTGCGTCCAGCCCGGCCCAGGGCGAAGGTGTCTTCCCGGCGAATTATCCACAGGTGCTGCGAGTGACTGGCGATGCCCGTTGCGCCGAGCACGAATGGTCGTGGCTCGACAGCGCACAGGCGGATTTCGCCGCGTGTGTGCATGGCACGTATCCGGGGCAGTCTGGCGCGAGTTTGGGGTGCGCGGCGTTGAGCGGGCACATCGCAGGCTTCCTGGTCGAACAGCCGGCGGCGAGTAACGGGCAAGTTGTCCAATGGCTGCGCGAAAATGCCCGTTATCGTGGCCCCGAACGGCGCTTCGAAGCATGACGAAGATTGTTGTACTAGGCGCCGGGCCGGCAGGCGCCGCAGTGGCCTTGGGGCTGCGACGACTCGGTTACGCAGTCACGCTCATCAGTGAATGGCGCCGCTTCGCAGCTCTTGAAGGGGTGTCCGTCAGGGTGCTGGAGGCCTTGCGGGGTGCGGGGCTGAATCAGGCTTTGGCAGACGCGGCGTTGCCTTCCCAAAGGCAGGTGTCATGGAACGGCCAGCAGCATGCGCAAAATATAGAGTTCCTGTTGGACCGTCCGTGTTTCGACCGCGGTCTGCGTGAAGACCTGCGTCTTGCCGGCGTGGAGCTGATCGAGGGACGGGTGTTGACCGTTCAGACGTCAACCGCAGGGCATCGGGTAGGAATTGAAGGGCACGAAGCACTGAACGTCGATTTCCTGGTGGAAGCTCGCGGTCGTCAAGCACCTGCGCTGGGTAAAGGCCTGCGCGGGCCGGAGACGGTCAGTCTGCTCAATCGCTGGCACGGCCCTGCGGGCGACACCGCCAGCGCCGTGGAAAGCCTGGAAGACGGCTGGGCCTGGATGGCGCGGCGGGCGGACGGACAGTGTTACTGGCAATGGACGGTGGACGTGGCCAGTGCCGATCTGCCGGGCAAAGCGCGGTTACTCGATTACTGTCGCCAACGACGCTTGAATTCGTCAGTGGCTCGAGCGTTTTTTGCCGATGGGCCGGAAAACGACGTGCAACTGCATGCTCGCAGCAGTACCGCGATTTTGAATCCGCAGGTCTGCGGTCATAACTGGATTCGAATTGGCGACGCAGCGATGGCGGTAGATCCGCTGTCGGGCAACGGGATTTTTCAGTCGTTGTCGTCAGCGTTGCAGGCACCGACCGTGATCAACACGCTGCTGCGTAAACCCGAACGGGCGGCGCTGGCCCGCCGGTTTCATCAGCAGCGGGTTGAGCAGTTGTTCCTGCGATTCGCGCGAATCGGGCGCGATTTTTATGCCGATGAGCAACGCTGGCTGGATCAGCCATTCTGGCAGGCGCGGCGACAGTGGCCGGATACAGAAGTGGCCCATGCCGAAGCGGATTTTTCATCGTTGCGCATTGAACGCGCGCCGGTGCTCAAGGACGGTTTTGTCGATGAGGCCGAGGTGGTGATCACGGTGGATCAGCCGCTGGGCATCTGGCATGTTCAAGGGGTTGAACTCGCGCCGCTGGTGCGACGGTTGCAGACCGAACCGGCTGAGCAGGCGTTGGCGGGATTGACTGTGGAGCAGGGGAGGATGGTCAGGAGTTGGTTGTTGGCCCAGGGATTCAAACCCTGACAATTTGTAGTGACCTGTCTGGCCTCATCGCGGGCAAGCCCGCTCCCACAGAGATCACCCCGAAACTGTGGGAGCCGGGCTTGCCCGAAATGAGGCCTAAAAAACGCCGCCAATCAAAGCTTGATCAACACCGACTTCAACTCCGTGTAATGCTCAATCGCCGCATACCCCATCTCCCTCCCGACCCCGGACATCTTGTACCCGCCAAACGGCAGCGCCGGGTCCAGTGCACTGTGGCAGTTAACCCAAACCGACCCCGACTTGATCCGCGGAATCATCCGATGCACCGCCGCCAGATCATTCGACCAGATACTCGCGCCCAGTCCATACGGGCTGTCATTGGCCATGCGCAACGCATCGGCTTCATCATCGAAGGGAATGGCTACCAGCACCGGGCCGAAAATCTCCTCCTGCACCAGCGAGTGCTTCTGATCGACATCCACTATCACCGTCGGCTTGACGAAAAACCCCGGTCCGAACTGCTCGCCACCACAGGCAATCGTTGCGCCGCTTTCGCGGCCTTTTTCGATGTATCCATACACCCGCTCCTGCTGGCGCGCGGAGATCAGTGGTCCCATCTCGACGCTTGGATCAAGTCCGTTACCTAACTTCATGGCATTGGCAATATCAGCGATATCCGCCACCACATTGTCGAAATGCTTGCGCTGCACATACAGCCTGGAACCGGCGCAGCACACTTGGCCCTGATTGAAGAAAATCGCGCTGGCGGCACCGGCTGCGGCAGTCTTCAAATCGGCATCGCCCATCACGATGGTCGGTGATTTACCGCCCAGTTCCAGCGTGACCCGGGTCATCGACTCCATAGCGATCTTGCCGATCTGCTTGCCCACGGCGGTGGAGCCCGTGAAGGTCAGCTTGTCCACCAGTGGGTTGTGGGTCAGCGCGGAGCCAGCCGTAATGCCGGTGCCAGTCACTACGTTGAACACGCCTTCGGGATAACCGGCTTCCAGCACCAGCTCAGCGAGTTTCAGCGCGGTCAGGGGCGTTTCATCGGCGGGTTTGAGCACCACGGTGCAACCGGTGGCCAGCGCGGGACCGAGCTTCCAGCAGGCCAGGAGCAGCGGGAAATTCCAGGCGACGATGGCACCCACCACGCCAACGGCTTCGCGACGAATGAAACTGTGGAACTGATCGTTCGGCATCAAGGGCAACGACACTTCAACGCTGGAGCCTTCGATCTTGGTCGCCCAACCCGCCATGTAGCGCAAGAAATCGATGGCCAGTTGCACGTCCATCACCTGCGCAACCGCAGCGCTCTTGCCATTGTTCAGGCACTCCAGTTGCGCCAGCAATTCGGCGTCGCGTTGCATCAGGTCAGCGAGTTTCCACAACAGGTTCTGCCGCTCACGGGGGCGAGTGCGGGTCCAGGTCGAATCATCGAACGCATGGCGGGCAGCAAGCACCGCGCGGTCGACGTCTTCCGGCGTGGCACGTGGCACCACGCACAAGACCTCCCCCGTGGCCGGGTTGTGCAGGGGCATGGTCTGGCCGTCAGCGGCCTCGACCCAGTCGCCGCCAATAAGCATGCGCGGAGCACGCTGGATGAACGCCAAAGTAGCAGGAAGCAAAGCAGGGAGCGACATGATGAAACCTCGTCTTGTTCGTGTGACGAGTTCTTCGCAACGGTTGTGCCAGTTGTGTTGATGGCTGGTAAAGGCCTTGTTTTACCGGGCGGGCGGCTTATCTACCCAGCCCCGGAAGCAGGGCGGTCGTCGCAATTTGCGACGCCATGAGACACACGAAGATCAAAAGATCGCAGCCTGCGGCAGCTCCTACACCGAACCCCTGTAGGAGCTGCCGCAGGCTGCGATCTTTTGATCTTGATCCTATGCTTGTCTCAGAGTGCAACAGATGTCGCGATATTAGACGCACGCCTCAACCCGCAGCCGGGGCAAAACCCCCGATATTTTTCGCAAATACCTGATAAACAACACTATTCATAAGCTGGCACGCTCCGTGTATTGCTCATCGCAGACGTTTCTCTTGCCTCCGTCAGCGTTAACCGCCGGCGGCAGAAACCATAAAAACGATAAGCCACAAAAATAAGAAAGCACCGTGCGAGGTTCGACGTTGATGAAGAGAAAACTCCGATCAGGCCTGAGTGCCAGCCTGCTGGCCGTGGCCACCTGTATCGCGCTGCATTCGCCTTACAGCCTGGCAGCTCGCGATGCCCAGACCATTCTCAAGGAAACCTGTCAGGGCTGTCACACCCCTGAGGCCGATAACGCGCTGAGCCGCATCAGCCACCAGCGCAAAACCCCGGAAGGCTGGCTGATGAGCATCGCCCGGATGCAGACCATGCATGGCCTGCAGATCAGCGATGACGACCGCCGCACCTTGGTCAAGTACCTGGCCGACACTCAGGGCCTGGCGCCAAGCGAAACCGATGGCGTGCGTTATGCCCTGGAACGTCGACTCAATACCGTCGAGAAATTCGACGACCAGACCAGCCAGATGTGCGGTCGCTGCCACTCCGGCGCGCGGGTCGCCCTGCAACGGCGTCCGGCCCAGGAATGGGAGCGTCTGGTGAACTTCCACCTCGGCCAATGGCCGTCCCTTGAATACCAGGCCCTGGCCCGTGACCGTGACTGGTTTGATCTGGCCCGCAAAGAAATGGTGCCGCTGCTTGCCAAGCGTTATCCACTGGACAACCCGGCCTGGAAAAAATGGCTGACCACGGCGCCAAAAGCCGAGGCGTTTGTCGGCGACTGGAGCTTCAGCGGCCACTTGCCCGGCAAAGGCGAACTGGCCGGGATCATGAGCGTGGCGTTGGAGGGCAACGACACCTTCAAGGTCAGCGTCAAAGGCCAATACGCCGATGGCAGCCCGTTCAATGGTGACGGCAGCGCGATTCTCTATACCGGCTATGAATGGCGCGGCAACGTGACCATCGACGGCGTGACCATGCGCCAGGTGTTCGCTGCCCAAGGCAATGCCCTGCAAGGCCGGATGTTCGAGGCAGAGCATGATGAACGCGGCCTGGATTTCGTCGCCGCCAAGCAAGGTTCCAATCGTTTGCTGGCGGTGCAGCCGGGTTATCTGAAAGCTGGCAGCGAAAGCGAAGTCACCCTGATCGGCAGCGGTCTCAGCGGCAAACCGAACTTCGGTAAAGGTGTTGAAGTGGTCGAGGTGCTGGAGCAAAGCCCCGAGCGAATCAGGGTCAAACTCAAGGCCGCCGCCAATGCCCAACCGGGCGTGAGGGCAGTCACTGTTGGCACGCTGAAAGGCCCGAGCCTGTCGGTGTACAGCAAGATCGATGCAGTCAAGGTCGTGCCTGAATTCTCGGTCGCACGGATCGGCGAGGGCGGTGGATCGACGCCGAAAGTCCAGGGCCGTTTCGACGCTGAAGCCTGGGGTAAGGGTGCCGACGGCAAGCCGTACCGCATCGGTGTATTCCCGGCGCAGTGGAAAGTCGAAGCCTTTGACGACCGCGCCAAGGAAGACGAAGACGTCAAGTTCGCCGGCACCATGCAGGCCGACGCGGGCGTATTCACCCCAGGCGATGCCGGGCCGAACCCGCAGCGCAAAATGTCCACCAACAATGCCGGCAACCTCAAGGTGATCGCGGCCGTCGATGACGCAGGAACATCCCTGACCGGCGAAGGCCACATGATCGTCACCGTGCAACGCTGGAACAATCCACCCATTCCGTGATGTTGAAACTTGAGCGTGGCTGACCCAACGGTTTTAGACACTTTTTCGGAATGACCGCAGGCCCCGGAACCGGGGTTTGCACAGGAGGTTTGCAATGGGCGCTATCTTGAATCTGGTTGAGCGGAATCTGCACGAAGTGCACGTCGATGCTGACCGCATGCTGTTTCACATTCCCAGCAGTTCGCTGTTTGCCAGTGACGAACTCACCGGCACCATTATCGATACCTTGCGCGGTCCCGGCTGCTCGTCGGAAGACCTGATCCAGCGCCTGGCGGCGCGTTTCAACGGCGAAGAAATTACCGAGACCCTGCGCGAGTTGATTTCCCTGGAACTGGTCAGCGACGGTTCACCGTTGACCCCGGACATCGGCACCAAGCGGGTCGAACGCACGGCGATCAACACCGTGGTCCTCAACGTCAACACCGGCTGCAACCTGAGCTGCACCTACTGCTACAAGGAAGACCTCGACAAGCCGTCGGCCGGCAAAAAAATGGACGTCGAAACAGCCATCGCGTCGGTGGAAATGCTGCTGCGCGAATCCCCGGACGAAGAGCGATTTACGGTGGTGTTTTTCGGCGGCGAGCCCCTGAGCAATCGCAAGCTGATCGAGTACATGGTCGACTACTGTGAAAAGCGCTTTTCAGAGGCCGGCAAGTTCGTCGAATTCGTCATGACCACCAACGCGACGCTGCTGACCGAAGACACCGTGGACTACCTCAATGCCCACCGGTTCGGGCTCTCGGTGAGTATCGACGGACCCAAAACCGTGCACGACCGCAACCGCATCACCGTGGGCGGGCAGGGCACTTATGACGTCGTTCGGCGCAAAGCTGAAATGCTGCTGTCGCGCTACAACAGCCGGCCGGTCGGTGCACGCGTCACCCTGACCACCGGCGTCACCGACGTGGAAACCATCTGGGACCACCTGTTCAATGAACTGGGGTTTGCCGAGGTCGGTTTTGCCCCGGTGACTTCCGGTGATATCAGCACGTTCAACCTGTCCAGCGACGAGCTGATCGAAGTCTTCGCCAACATGAAAAAGCTTGGCCGGCGCTATCTGGAAGCAGCGCTGGAGCACCGCAACATCGGGTTCTCCAACCTGCACCAGCTGATCACCGACATCCACGAAGGCCATAAAAAAGCCCTGCCATGCGGCGCGGGCCTGAAGATGCTGGCGGTGGATCACAAGGGCGAGCTGAACCTGTGCCACCGTTTTACCGGCTCGTCATTACCGACCTTCGGCAACGTCCATAGCGGCGTCAAACAGGTGGAGTTGAACGACTTCCTGTCCCAGCGCCTGGACCGTACCAACACCGGTTGCGAGGACTGCCAGATCCGCAACCTCTGTTCCGGCGGCTGCTACCACGAAAGCTACGCCCGTTACGGCGACCCGACCCACCCGACCTATCACTACTGCGAACTGATGCGTGACTGGGTCGATTTCGGCATCGAGGTCTACACCCGGATCATGGCCCACAACCCTGCGTTTATCAGCAGCTACATCACTCCGCGCAAGGCTCACTGATATGAAACATCTCAAGGCAATCAACAATAAAGCGTTGAAAATGGATCAGGCTGCGGCCGAAAACCGTATCGAAGAAGTGGTGGCGATGAGTTCTATCGCCGGCTGCGCCTCGACCACCGACCCCGGCTGGGAAATCGATGCGTTTGGCGGCGTGTCCTCGCTGTGTCAGCCGATGGAAGCCGATCTTTATGGGTGTTCCGACCCTTGCTGGTGGCCGGCCCAGGTGCCCGACATGATGAGCACCTACCCGGACTGGAACAAGGATGCCCAGGCGTCCAACGATAATTGGCGCAACCTCGGGACTGTCTTCCCAAAAGACAAGTGATCGGTCAACAGAAGGATTTCAGCATGCCTCGCATCAATGCCTGCGGCCTGGCCGCGTTCGCCGTTCTGAGCGCCTGTTCGCTCACTGTCATGGCCGATGAGAACACCGCGCTCGAAACCGGTCACGAGTACATGGTGACCACCAACTACCCGAACAACCTGCACGTCATCGACCTGGCCACCGATACCCTGTTGAAGACTTGCAAGATGCCTGATGCCTTCGGTCCAGGCACCGTGCAGCTATCGCCAGACCGCAAGACTGCCTACGTGCTGAACAATCACTACGCGGACGTCTACGGGGTCGAACTGGACAGCTGCAAGCAGGTGTTCCACGCCAACATCACCCAGAAGCCGGGTGAGAAGGCGAAGTCCATGTTTGCCTTCACCCTGAGCCATGACGGCAAGGAATTGTTCGCCATCGCCAACCCCACGTTGATGCTCAACGACCGCTACGAAGTGCAGCAACCACGGCTCGATGTGTATGCCACCGATGCCGGAATGGACGCAAAACCGGTGCGCAGTTTCCCGGCGCCGCGGCAGCTGACCATCATGCAGAGTGGCGATGACGGCACGCTGTATGTGGCAGGTGCGGACGTCTACAAGGTTGATGTGAAAACCGGCAAGTTCGATGTGCTGATCCCCAGCCGGCACTGGAAGCGTGCGAACTACAGCGCGCCGGATGTGCTGTACGTATGGAACCAGCAGACATATCGCCATGACTTTTCGCTGCTCTACACCACCGCGAAATTCAAGGATAAAAAGCAGGACCCGGCCACCGCCGACTACCTGTACGGACTGTTCAGCATCGACCTGAAAACCGGCAAGACTGAAACCACCGATTTCGGCCCGCTGACAGAAATCTACTTCAGCGGCATGCGCTCGCCCAAGGATCCCAACCTGATGTTCGGCGTGCTCAACCGACTGGCTAAGTACGATATCAAGGAGAAGAAAATGCTCCAGGCGGCGACGCTTGATCACTCCTACTACTGCATTTCCTTCAACAAGGAGGGCAGCAAGATCTACCTGGCCGGGACGTTCAACGATGTGGCGATCTTTGACCCGGAGACCATGAAACAGATCGGCAGTATCAAGCTGCCGGGTGGGGACATGGCGATCACCACGGCGCAAGTGTTTACTCGTTAACGACGGCGCCTGATCCGACCCCATCGTCGGAACGCCGCCCGGAGCAAGCTGTGCTCCCACGGTGGTCAATGATGTTCACAAAATTGTGATCACACTGAAGACCCACTGTGGGAGCTAGCCTGCTAGCGATGGGGGCCTGGATCAAACCCCCGGCACCGGACAACTCATATCCCCCTCCTGGCACTTCAGATAATTCTTGAACGTCTCCACCCGCGCCTTGGTTAACCCGGTAACGCAATTGCTATAGACCAGCGTGTACACGCTCCCGCCCTCAACTGAGGACGCCGAAAACTTGCACTCCGCATCCCGAAACGCAATCCAAGAACGCTGAGCACCGATCAGCAACTTCTTGCCATCCGGGTTGCTCTTCAAACGCGTGGTGATCTGCTGATACAACGCATTCAGTTCCTTGTCCGCCGCCTTGTTCTGCTGCGCTGCGCACTGATTCATCGTGGCCTGGTCAGCGGCGTTGTCGCAATCCACGGCAAAGGCCGCGTGGGCGAACAGCAAAGGCGTCAGCGCCAGGAGAAAGCGTGGGGTCATGGGGGATTCTCGCTGTGACATCAAAGAAAAGTGGAAGGCAGTGTAACGAACGCTTGCACGGTCAGTTGCCGGTATAGCCGCGCAAACGCATGCAATCGTTAACCAGGTCGATCTGCTTCTCGGCCACCACAATTCCGTCACCCACCCCGGCACCCACGGCTGCAGACATACTCTTGTCCGAAGGCGTGCTGCTGTAACTGGCCGTCGCGGCCTTGGCCTGGTACTCGCACTGGGATTTATCCTTATCAACATCCGCCTTAATCGCGCCCGGCCGGCTCCAGTGATTGACGGAAGTGGTGCAGGCGGTGAGGCACACGATTGATACGAAGGTCAGGATTCGAGTCAGCGGCATTATTGGCGTCCCGAGCTTGGGTTTGGCGTTGAGGCGAATGTTTCGAGTCTAGACCCGTTCTCACGGGTTTGCGGATTCATGCCGACGGGCGAGGCGGTACTTTTCTATGTGAATCCGGAACTTACCCTCAAATTACAGCCGTACATTTCATACAGGG
Organism: Pseudomonas sp. LBUM1643; assembly: GCF_059716215.1. Lineage (NCBI taxonomy): Bacteria > Pseudomonadati > Pseudomonadota > Gammaproteobacteria > Pseudomonadales > Pseudomonadaceae > Pseudomonas > Pseudomonas sp. LBUM1643. The sequence goes on along the minus strand of NZ_CP166813.1, from coordinate 4,634,570 downwards.
TTGATTGCAATGGCCTGTTGGTACAACTTTAGGGTGGGTCTTGTGGTCTTACAGGCCTACTGTTCATTACAGGAGGTGACCTATGAACCCAGCATCAGATCGCATCGAAAGGAAAATCCTGCTCAAAGCGCCGCGCTCGCACGTCTGGCGCGTGATAGCCCATGCTGAGGCATTCGGGCAGTGGTTTGGCGTGTCACTGGAGGGTAAGCGCTTTGTCGCCGGTGAATGGACCCAAGGGCAGATTACCTACCCCGGTTATGAGCACCTGCTGTGGAACGTGCTGGTAGAGCGGGTCGAGCCGGAACGGGTGTTTTCGTTTCGCTGGCATCCCTACGCGGTGGAACCCGACGTCGACTATTCCCAGGAGCCCACCACGCTTGTGTTGTTCGAGCTTGAAGACATGGATGAAGGCACGCTGCTCAAGGTCACCGAGTCGGGTTTCGATCATATTCCCCAAGCCCGTCGGCTCAAGGCGTTCCGTATGGACAGCCGTGGCTGGGATGAGCAGATGAGCAATATCGAAGAGTTTTTGAAGACCAACGCCAAACTCCACGCACGTCAGGAAGAGTAAAGGCTGCATGTTTGAACCCTGGTTGAAACGCTGGGCGCTGGTGCCGGACGGAGAGCCGATCATCACGCCTGGCAGCCGCTTGTTACCGGTGCGGATGGGCCCTGCACCGGCAATGTTGAAGATTGCGATGGATGCCGACGAACAGGTCGGCAACCAGTTGATGACCTGGTGGGACGGCGAGGGCGCCGCACCGGTTTTCGCCCACCACGAGCAAGCATTGGTCATGGAGCGGGCGATGGGCTCGCGTTCACTGATGCGCATGGCGCTCGAAGATCAGGACGACGAAGCCAGCCAGATCCTGTGCATGGCGCTGTCCCGGCTGCATACACCCCGATCCTTGCCACCGCCGCCACTGGTGCCCCTGGCGCTTTGGTTCAAGTCGCTACGCTGGGCAGCCGAACTGCAGGGTGGCCCGTATGCCTTGAGCCTCGCCACCGCCGAAGCGTTGCTGGCCGACCCGCAGGATGTGGTGGTACTGCACGGGGACATGCATCACGACAATGTCCTGGATTTCGGTCCGCGAGGTTGGTTGGCCATTGATCCCAAGCGCGTGATCGGTGAGCGCGGATTCGATTACGCCAACCTCATCTGTAACCCCGACCTGCCGACGGCCGCTGATCCTCGCCGCTTTCAAAGACAGATAGACGTCGTGGCAGACGCCGCCGGCCTCGCACGCCGCCGATTGTTGCAATGGGTGTTGGCGTTTGCCGGACTGTCGGCCGCCTGGTTTCTCGAAGACAGCGACACCGTGAGTGCAGAAGGTCAGCTACAGGTCGCGGAAATGGCGTCTAAAGCCCTTGAGGCATAAGGCCATTAAGGGGATCCGGAAGCAGGGTTATAGCGAATGTCTTACACGCGATGGTAGTGATATCGTCTGTTACAAATTGGATCCGATGCGTATTCTGACCCCATCAACCGAGGCACAGGAAGTGCCTCGGGATCATGGATGATCGACCATCAGCAAGGAACGCTACCGACAGGGAGTCGACATGGTCTTGGGAAAACCCGCTTCGGCGGGTTTTTTTTGTCTGAAGAAAAGCCAATACCACTACCTGTAGCAGCTGCCGAAAGCAGTCGCCCAATAATTAAATACACCGCATTCATCCGATGTACGCCTTCCCTGTAGCAGCTGCCGAAGGCTGCGTTCGGCTGCGAAGCAGTCGCTCATCGAATGAATGCGGCGTGGCTGAAAGACCGTGTTGATTGTTCGAGCGACTGCTTCGCAGTCGAACGCAGCCTTCGGCAGCTGCTACAGGTCAGTCGGTCACAAATTCGCCGCCACGCGCTCAGTAATCAACGTCCGTTGCACAAGCGACTGCGCTGCACGTTGATGAGCCTCTGCCAATACAGCCGCAGGCGCCGTCTGCGGGCTGCCCGAAGAAAATGGCGGTGCCGGGGCGTACTCCAACTGCAACTGCACCAACTGCGCCGTGTCCTCATCAAACAACTCCGCCGCCAGGGTCAGGGCAAAGTCGATCCCGGCCGTAATCCCGCCTCCGGTCAGCAGATTGCCATCGCGTACCACTCGGTCGTTCACCGCAATCGCCCCCAAAGGCTTCAACAGTTCGTGGTAAGCCCAGTGAGTCGTCGCGCGTTTGCTCTTGAGCAATCCCGCTGCCCCCAACACCAATGCTCCTGTGCAAACCGAGGTGACATACCGCGCATTCGTCGCTTGAGCCTTGATAAACGCCAGCGTCACTTCATCCTCCATCAACGGCCCGACACCACTGCCACCGGGAATGCAAATCACATCCAGCGCCGGGCAATCATCAAACGTGGTGGTCGGGTGCAGCACCAGTCCGGTGCTTGCAGTCACCGGCGCCAAGTCCTTCCAGATCAAATGCACCTTCACATCTGGCAACGAAGCCAGCACGTCATAGGGCCCCGTCAGGTCCAGTTGTTGAACCTGGGGAAACAACAGAAAACCGATCTGCAACGTCATGGTGTTTTTCTCACGCAGTGGGGTGGACGGCTTGATAGTAGACTCGTAGGATCTGGCGTATACGCCAATCACCCCACGAATTACGCCAATATGCCCAAGACGATTCATGTGCTCGCGTTCGCCAACGTGCAACTGCTCGACGTCACCGGACCGTTGCAAGTGTTTGCCTCCGCCAACGACATTGCGCGCCAGCAGGGTTTGCCGCCGCCCTACGCACCGACGGTGATTGCAAGCAGTGGCGGGGCGGTCATGTCATCCGCGGGATTGGCGCTGTTGGCCGAACCGTTGCCCGAACAGGCCAGTGATACGTTGGTCATCGCGGGTGGCTGGGGTGTCTACGCCGCGGCGCAAGAAGAGGCGCTGGTCGCCTGGGTGCGTGCGCATGGCATCGGATGCCGTCGCGTGGCTTCGGTGTGCACCGGTGCCTTCTTGCTCGCGGCCAGCGGTTGGCTCGACGGGCGTCGCGTGGTCACTCACTGGACCCGTTGCGAGCAACTGGCGCAGGCGTATCCCCGTCTGCACGTGGAGCCCAACCCGATCTTCATCAATGACGGCCCGGTCTGGACGTCCGCAGGCGTCACCGCAGGCATCGATCTGGCGCTGGCCATGGTCGAGGAAGACCTCGGCCGCGCCATGGCCATGGAAGTCGCTCGGCAACTGGTCGTTTTCCTCAAGCGCCCCGGCGGTCAATCGCAGTTCAGCGTGACCCTGTCCTTGCAAAAGGAAGACAGCCGATTCGACGAACTTCACGCCTGGATCAGCGAAAACCTCACCCTGGACCTCGGCATCCCGACACTGGCCATGAAGGCCGGCATGAGCGAACGCAGCTTCGTCCGCCACTACCGCGCCGACACCGGCCAGACACCCGCACGGGCCATCGAACTGATTCGCGTCGAAAGCGCCCGCAGACTGCTCAGCGACACCGGCGTAGCAATCAAACGCGTGGCAGTCCAATGCGGATTTGGCAGCGAAGAAACCCTGAGGCGCAGCTTCCTGCGATCAATGGGCGTCACCCCGCAAGCCTATCGGGAGCGGTTCTGCGTCAGCGCTGCAGCGGGCTAAACGACTAACCGCTTGAATTGCTGCCGAAGACCAATGCAGTTCCCCCAGGGGTCCCGAACCTGGCAGATCCGGTCGCCGCCCGCAATGTTGAGCGGCCCTCGATACAGCACGCCGCCGATGGACTGCAGTCGAGCCACCTGCGAATCCAGATTTTCGACTGACCAATACACGACAGATCCTGCCGGGCCGCAACCCACCTTGTCGTCGGCATCGACTATCTCCAGGGCAACCCCGCCTATAGCAAGGTGACCATAATCATCGGACTCGGGATGGATCTGATTTGCCGTCTCAAACGCTCGAACGTACCACTGCGTGGCCGCGCGCCAGTCAGGTACATGAATCAGCACGGACACAATGGGGCAATCAGACAAACCCGCGTACTCCTCAGTCCACTGTCATTCAGTCTTGCGCCACCTGATTAAAATACTTCGACCGGTCCGGCGTGAACGTCACCACCATGGCGGTCCGTGAACAGGTCAGCTCACGCTCCTCGCTCAGATCGATACTCAAATCTTCCCCTCGCAATCCCTGCCATTGGGCAAGGTATTTGAGAGATCCGTATTTTTCGAGCTTCTTCAAGCTCCGACTGACGCCACCTTTCCAGCCCAGCACGGGCAGTTCACCGGTGAGGCACTGGTTAGCGAGTTCGGGAAAGCGCGCCGCGCGTTGGCGGCCGACCTCCCAGCACTTGATCAGGCCTTTGTCGTGGTCTTCCCACAATTGCTCGCGGTTCAGACCCGTTCGTAGTGGAGAGTCGATGCTGCGCTGAATGTGTTGGCTCATTCGGGTTCCTCGAATCGGGTGTTTTTTGGACAGCTCCGCTGTGCCCGTTGAGCGTGGATGTTAGGTGGGGTTTTAAGTGCTGGCAACCTGCTAGTTCCGCTGGTTTGAGCGGGAAATCCGAGAATTACGTTTAGCCGGTGTAGGAGCAAAGCTTGCCCGCGAAAGCGTCATTTCAGTCGATATCAATCGCGAATGACAGTTCGCCATCGCGAGCAAGACCGGCTCCCACAATCAGCTTGTGGGGCAGGCCACAACAGCAACCCAATCTATGGCTGCCAACTGGTCTTCTCGCCACTCAACCGCCGATCCAGAAAACTCGCCGCACTGATCAGCGCCAGATGCGTCAACGCCTGGGGCGTATTGCCCAGATGTCGCCCGCGGCTATCAAACTCCTCGGCATACAACCCCAATGGATTTGCGTACCTCAGCAACTGTTCGAACTCCAGATGCGCCTTTTCCACCTGGCCCGCCCGCGCCAGGCATTCAACGTACCAAAACGAGCACGCCGCAAAGGCGCCCTCGGTCCCTTCGAGACCATCAATGCGGGCGTCGTCGTTGCGATAACGGTAAACCATTCCGTCACGCACCAGGGTCTTTTCAATCGCTTCCAGCGTCGAAAGCCAGCGTGGGTCTTTGGCGCTGACGAAGCGCACCAGTGGCATCAAAAGCATCGAACCATCCAGCGCGGTGCCGCCAATATGCTGGACGAAATGCCCACGTTCTTCGTTCCAGAAGTTCTCCCAGATATCCGCGTAGATCGCCTGACGTGTCTCATCCCAACGGGCGAAAGGTGCGGGCAGCGAGCGTTTCGACGCCAGACGAATGGCCCGGTCCAGCGCCACCCAACACATCAGCCGTGAATGCAGAAAATGGTGTTGCTCGCCGCGCATTTCCCAGATGCCGACGTCCTTTTGCTGCCAGGTTTCACAGACCTGATCGACGACTTCCACCGCGTGTTTCCAGCCTTCATGGGAAATGGCGTCACCGTATTTATTGACCAGGTACACCGCGTCCATCAGCTCGCCGAAGATGTCGAGCTGCACCTGGTCGTAGGCTTGATTGCCGATCCGCACCGGCTTCGCATCCCCGTGACCGGTCAAGTGCGAGAGTTCGGTTTCCGGCAGTTCCTGACGACCATCGACGGCGTAGAGGATGTTGAGTTTCATCGGTTTACCCTGGCAATCGCTGACCCGTCCCCGCAGCCAGCCCATGTAGGCGTTGGCCTCCTCGACGAAACCCAGGCGCATAAAGGCATACACGGTAAAAGAGGCATCACGGATCCAGGTGTAGCGATAATCCCAGTTGCGCTCGCCACCGGGCGTTTCCGGCAGGCCGAAAGTCGCGGCGGCGAGGATGGCGCCATGTTTGCGCGACGTCAGCAACTTCAGCGCAAGGGCTGAGCGGTTGACCATTTCCCGCCAGCGACCCCGGTAATTGGACTGGGCGCTCCAGTCGCGCCAGAACTTCAGGGTGCGTTCCATGCACATCTCAGCGCCGCCCTCTTTGAAGCGCGGGTCGTCCAGGCCACCGAGCAGAAATTGCGCGCTCTGGTCCTGTTCAAGGGTGAACTGCGCCACCGCCGCACCGTCCTCGACGCGTAGAACCTGATCCGAAGACAGGCGCAAGGAGGGCTGGTCGGCGGCTTCGAATGCCACGTCTTTTTCCTCCATGCGCGCACGGGTATCGGCACGCGCATAGTCGTGCCGCACGGCGCAGCGCATGTGGAATGTCGCTTGTCCACTGACCACCCGGACCCGGCGCATCAACACCGGCAGATCGTCCTCACTGTCGCCAATGGGCAGCAGGTCGGTGACTTCGACCACTGCGCGGTCGCTGAGCCAGCGGGTTTGCAGGACGTTGGTGTCCGGCAGATAAATCTGTTCACGGCGAGCGTCAGGCAGGTCCGGTGCCAGTTGAAAAATGCCGGCCTCGGGCGTGTCCAGCAATGAACAGAAAATCGACGGACTGTCGAATTCCGGCCAGCAGAAAAAATCCACGCTGCCTTTGTCGTTGACCAGGGCCGCGCTGCGCATGTCACCGATGATGCCATGAGCGTCGATGGCGCTTTGTCGTTCGGGATGATGATCAGCCATTGCCGCGAAACTCCGGATAGAGGCTCATGCCGCCATCGATAAAAAGAGTGGTTCCGACGATGTAGTCGGAAGCATCGGAGGCGAGGAATACCACCGCATTGGCGATGTCCTCGACGTCACCGATGCGGCCATAGGGAATGAGTTTGAGCAGTTCCTGCGCGGCGTCGCCTTCGGTGGCGGCGCGATTGATCGCCGTGCGGATCGCCCCCGGCGCGATGCCGTTGATGCGGATGCGCTGGTGGCTGACTTCCTGGGCGAGGGTCTGCATCAGCATGTCGATCCCGCCCTTGGACGCGGTGTAATTCACATGGCCGGCCCAGGGAATGCGCTGGTGCACCGAGCTCATGTGAATGATCTTGCCCGCTGCCCGTGACACCCCTTCGCGAACGCCTTGGCGATTGAAGATGCGCAGGGCGGCGCGGGCACAGAGGAACTGGCCAGTGAGGTTGACGCCAATCACCTGGTTCCAGTCGGCAAGGCTCATGTCTGCAGCCGGAGCGTCCTTCTGCATGCCTGAATTGGCCACCAGAATGTCCAGCGAGCCAAACGCTTCGAGGGTCTGGGTGAACAACCGTTCGACGTCATCTTCCTTGGAAACGTCAGCGCCAATGGCCATGGCGCGACCGCCTTGCGCGTTGATCTGCCGGGCCAGTTCTTCGGCGGGGGCGGCCTGGGAATTGTAGTTGAGCACCACGGCGGCGCCGGCAGCCGCCAATGCCTTGGCGGCACCGGCACCAATGCCGGAACTGGCGCCGGTGACGAGGGCGACTTGTTGGTCGAGAGATATCAGCATGAACGTTAGCGCCTTGAGGTGAGGGCCTAATCAGCTGACTGGTTTCAAGCATTAAGAGTTCAGCAGCAAGATCAAAAGATCGCAGCCTGCGGCAGCTCCTACATTGACATGCGATCCCCTGTAGGAGCTGCCGCAGGTTGCGATCTTTGATCTTGGGGGCCTTCACACTCAACTAACAATTCCCCGCTTTCCCGTCGCCCCGCCTTATGGCAACTTGCACTCCCGAATCGAGACCCCGACCCATGGCCAATCCCTACCGCGACCTGTTCAAAGCCCCTGGCAGCAAAGCCTTCGTGCTGGCCGGCATGATCGCGCGCATGCCGATTTCCATGACCGGTATCGGCCTGATCACCATGCTCTCGCAATTGCAGGGCGGATACGGATTGGCCGGCGCCGTCGCCGCGACGTTCGCCCTGGCCACGGCTTTTTGCGCACCGCAAGTCTCGCGGCTGGTGGACCGTTTCGGTCAGCGCCGAATTTTGCCAGTCTCGGCGCTGATCGGTGGCGGGGCGCTGTTGATGGTGTTGCTCTGCACCCGTTTGCAGGCACCGCACTGGACGCTGTTTGTGTTCGCCGCACTGGCCGGTTGCATGCCCAGCATGTCGGCCATGGTGCGTGCACGCTGGACCGAGTTGTATCGCGGCCAGCCCGAGCTGCAAACCGCCTATGCCCTGGAGTCGGTGCTCGACGAAGTCTGTTTCATCGTCGGACCGCCGCTGTCTGTGGGATTGTGCGTGGTGGTGTTCCCCGAAGCCGGGCCATTGGCAGCGTTGCTGATGCTGGCAATCGGGGTCACGGCATTCGTGCTGCAAAGGGATACCGAACCCGCCATTCATCCTCACGAAGCGCATCATCAGGGTTCGATCATTCGTTCCGGCGAGCTTCGATTGCTGGTGCTGCTGATGGTCGCCATGGGCACCATTGTCGGCGTCATCGATGTCGTCAGCGTGGCGTTCGCCCAGCATCAGGGCCAGCCCGCCGCCGCCAGTATCGTGCTGTCGGTGTACGCCATCGGTTCGTGCATGGCCGGGTTGGCGTTCGGTGCTTTACGCTCGAATGTGCCGCTGCCGCGACTGTTCCTGTACGGCGGAATAGCGACGGCGGTGACGACCTTGCCACTGTTGCTGGCGACGAATATTTTCGGGCTGTCACTGGCGGTGTTCGTCGCCGGACTGTTCTTCGCGCCGACCTTGATTGTCGCCATGGCCCTGGTTGAACAAATCGTCCCACCGGCCAAACTCACCGAAGGCCTGACCTGGCTGGTCACCGGATTGAGCATTGGCGTGGCGATCGGCGCCGCCAGTTCAGGCTGGCTGGTAGACGCGTTCGGTGCCCCCAGCGGATTCTGGGTGGCCATCGCCGCTGGCGCCGTCGTCCTCGGCTCAGCCATTCAAAGCTTCCGCCACCTGAAATAAGCCAGCCCCCTGAGACAGGCAAATATCAAACCTCAGCCAACACAATATCTGTGGCAAACACAGAACCTCAGGCAAACACAATATCTGTGGCAAACCCAAAACCTCAGGCAAACACAAAATCTGTGGCGAGGGAGCTTGTCGAATCGTCGCACCGTCCCGCTCGGCTGCGCAGCAGTCGTAGAAATGTTGGGGTTGCTGCGCAACCCAGCGGGAGCGAGCTCCCTCGCCACAGGTCTGTGTCCGCCTACTAATTCCAAGCGCCCCTCATCCGTTCTCTAATCAGACAACTTTCGAGGTATGCCCCGGTGACCCAGCTGACATTGCTGTGCCTGCCCTATTCAGGTGCGAGCGCCATGGTCTACAGCCGCTGGCGGCGCAAGCTGCCGGAATGGATCAAGCTGCAACCGGTGGAGCTGCCGGGACGCGGCGCGCGTTATGGCGAACCGCTGCACACCGACATGCGGCGCCTGGCGCTGCAACTGGCTCGTGAGCAACTCGCTACCCTCAAACCACCGTACGCCTTGTTCGGCCACAGCCTGGGCGCATTACTGGCCTGTGAAATGGCCCACGCCTTGCGCTCATTGGGCGGCCCGGAACCGGTGGCACTGTTCGCCTCGGGTACCGCCGCGCCGACGATGCGCGCCGACTACGACCGGGGGTTCGCCGAACCGAAAACCGATGCCGAGCTGATCGAACAACTGCGCACCCTCAATGGCACCAGCGAAGAAGTATTGGCCAACGAAGAGCTGATGAGCCTGACGCTGCCAATCCTGCGTGCCGACTTTCAACTGTGCGGACGTTTCGAGCCGCTCCAGCGCCCACTGCTCAAGTGCCCGGTGCACGTGCTCGGCGGCAAGACCGACCGCGCCACCCCCTCGCAACTGATCGGCTGGAGCAAGGAAACCCACGGCAGTTTTTCAGTGGACATGCTTGCCGGTGGCCACTTCTTCATCCATGAGCACGAAGCCAAGGTATTGCGGGTGATCAAGGACCAGCTCGACATCCACCACCGACGCCACGCCATGACCGCCACCGCCTGATTTTTCTTGAATATAGCTGGAACCCTGTAGGAGCTGTCGAGTGAAACGAGGCTGCGATCTTTTGATCTTGTCTGTAAAAAACAAAATCAAAAGATCGCAGCCTCGTTTCACTCGACAGCTCCTACAGAGCTCTGCGCAAACCCCGCATTTCACCTCGTTTCTGATACTTGTTCTCATTCGCTAATTTTTCCGGTCTGCATTCGTTTTATAGGGACGACGTGCCTTTGTGCTTCCCGCCACTGATCCGGATACCCAGAAATGAACGCTGAAGACTCCTTGAAACTTGCTCGCCGGTTTATCGGGTTGCCCCTGGAAAAGCGCCAGATGTTCCTTGCGGCCTTGCACAAGGAGGGTGTTGATTTCGCCCGTTTCCCCATTCCTGCCGACGTCGATGCCGAGGATCGCCAGGCGGTGTCGTACGCCCAGCAACGCATGTGGTTTCTCTGGCAGCTCGACCCGCACAGCGGCGCCTACAACCTGCCGGGCGCGGTGCGTCTCACAGGCCAGTTAAACATTCAAGCGCTGGAACAGTCTTTCGCCAGCCTGGTGGCGCGTCACGAAACCCTGCGCACCGTGTTTCAGCACCAGGTCGACGACAGCTTGCTGCAAGTACCGACTGTTGCGCCGCTGGTGATCGAGCAAAAAAACTTCAGTCACCTGTCCGCCACGGAACGTGAAGCCGCCGTGGCACACGCCGCTGAACAGCAAGCGGTGCAGCCCTTCGATCTGGCAATCGGCCCCTTGCTGCGCGTCACCTTGCTCAAACTCGCCGAACAGGAACACGTCCTGCTGCTGACCCTGCACCACATCGTTTCCGACGGTTGGTCGATGAACGTCCTGATCGACGAATTCATCCGCTGCTACGACGCCTTCGAAGCCGGCGCGCAACCGCAACTCGCACCCTTGCCGGTCCAGTACAGCGACTACGCGTTGTGGCAGCGTCGCTGGCTGGAGGCGGGCGAGCAGGCGCGTCAACTCGAATACTGGCAGGCCCGACTGGGCGATGAACACCCGGTCCTGGAACTGCCGACCGATCACCCGCGCCCGGCAATGCCCAGCTATTGCGGCACCCGCTACGAATTCGCCATCGACGCACCCCTGGCCGAACAGCTGCGAGCCACCGCGCAGAAGCACAACATCACCCTGTTCATGCTGCTACTCGGTGCCTTCAACGCGCTGCTGCATCGCTACACCGGCCAGACCGACATCCGCGTCGGCGTGCCGATTGCCAACCGCAACCGCGCCGAAATCGAAGGCTTGATCGGCTTCTTCGTCAATACCCAGGTGTTGCGCACGCAGCTCGACGGCCAGACCCGGGTTGCCGACTTGCTGCTCACGATCAAGGAAACCGCCCTCGGTGCTCAGGCCCATCAGGACCTGCCGTTCGAGCGTCTCGTCGAAGCACTCAAACTGGAGCGCAGCCTCAGCCACACACCGCTGTTCCAGGTGATGTACAACCACCAGCCGCACGTCGCCGACATCTCCACCGTCAGCACCGCGTCCGGCCTGGCGCTGGGTGTGATCGAGTGGGAAGGGCGCACCACTCAGTTCGACCTGACCCTCGATACATTTGAGAAGGGAGGAAAACTGCACGCCGCACTGACCTACGCCAACGACCTGTTCGACCCCGAAACCATCACCCGCATGGCGCAGCACTGGACGCATCTGCTGCGCGGCATGGTCAGCGATTCACAGCAACGCATCAGCGATTTGCCGCTGCTGGAAAGCGCCGAATACCAGCGCATCGTGCATGACTGGAATCGTGTCGACGAACCCTTCGCCACAGACCGCTGCATCCACGAATTGATCAGCCAGCAGGCCGCCGCGACCCCGGATGCATTGGCGGTGACCTTCGGCACACAACAGCTGACGTATGCCGAGATCGACACTCAAGCCAATCGCCTGTCGCACAAACTGATCGAACTGGGCGTCGGCCCGGAAATCCGCGTCGGCGTGGCGATGCAGCGTACCGACCAGTTGCTGGTCGCCTTACTTGCCGTGCTCAAGGCCGGCGGTGCGTACGTGCCGCTCGACCCGGACTACCCGGCCGAACGCGTGGCCTACATGCTTGAAGACAGCCGCGCCCTGGTGTTGCTGACCGAGCAGACGGTTGCCGCGACACTGACCATCTGCGCCGACACGCAAGTGTTGCTGCTTGACCAGGGCGCCTCGACACTCGCGGCGTACCCCGCCAGCGCACCGCTCAGCCGTGCCACGGCGGACAACCTCGCCTACGTCATCTACACCTCCGGTTCCACCGGCAAACCCAAAGGCGTGGCCATCGCCCATCGCAACGTGCTGGCGCTGATCGACTGGTCGAAATCGGTTTACAGCCGCGAGGACATCCAGGGCGTCCTGGCCGCCACCTCAGTGTGCTTCGACCTGTCGGTGTGGGAGCTGTTTGTGACCCTGGCCAACGGCGGTTCGGTAATCATCGCCCGCAATGCCCTGGAATTGCCGCTGTTGCCGGCCCGGGATCAGGTGCGTCTGATCAACACCGTGCCTTCGGCGATCAACGCGTTGCAACGCGACGGGCAGATTCCGCCGAGCGTGCGCATCATCAACCTTGCCGGCGAACCGTTGAAGCAGAGTCTGGTGGACGCGCTGTACCAGCAATCGACCGTCGAGCACGTCTTTGATTTGTACGGGCCGTCGGAAGACACCACCTACTCGACCTGGACCCGTCGCGAGGCCGGTGGCCACGCCAGCATCGGCCGACCGCTCAAACACACCGCCAGCTATTTGCTGGACGCCGAACTGCAACCGGTGCCTCAAGGCGTAGCGGCCGAGCTATACTTGGCGGGCGCGGGCATTACTCGCGGTTATCTCGGCCAACCCGCGATGACCGCCGAAAAGTACGTGCCAAATCCCTTCGCCAGCCACGGCGAACGTCTGTACCGCACCGGCGACCTGACCCGTTATCAGGCCGATGGCGCGCTGCAGTACGTCGGACGCATCGACCATCAGGTCAAGGTTCGCGGCTTCCGCATCGAACTGGGGGAAATCGAAGCGCGGCTGTTGCAACAGGATGCCGTGCGCGAACTGGCGGTGCTGGCGCAGGACGGTGCCAACGGCCAGCAATTGGTGGCCTACATCGTGCCCACCCATGCCGACGTGTTGACCGGCGATATCGAGGCCCAATCGAACCTGCGTGAAGTCCTCAAAGCCGGACTGCGCCAGCACCTGCCGGACTATATGGTCCCGTCGTTCCTGCTGTTCCTCGACCACCTGCCACTGACCCCCAACGGCAAGCTCGACCGCAAGGCGCTGCCTGCGGTGGACGGCAGTCAGCAACAACGCGAACACGTCGCGCCACGCAGCGTGCTGGAAAAATCCCTCGCCGCCATTTGGCAGGACGTGCTGGCCATCGATAACGTCGGTCTCGAAGACAACTTCTTCGAACTGGGCGGCGATTCCATTGTGTCCATGCAAGTGGTCAGCCGGGCGCGTCAGGCGGGCATCCTGTTGAGCCCCAAGGACCTGTTCCAGCACCAGACCGTCCGCAGCCTCGCCCAGGCTGCCCGCAGCGGCGAGCATACCTACATCGATCAGGGACCGGCCAGTGGTGCCGTGGCGCTGGCGCCCGTGCAGCAATGGTTCTTCGAGCAAGCCATTCCCGAGCGTCAGCACTGGAACCAGTCGCTGCTGCTGGTTCCGCGCGAGGCGTTGAACGTCGATGCGCTCGCCCGCGCGCTGGAACACCTGCTGACCCATCACGACAGCTTGCGCCTGCGCTATCAACACACCGAAAACGGCTGGCAACAAGCCTACGCCGTACCGACCACCGAGTCGGTGCTGTGGCAGCGTCAGGCGCAGACGGCTGATGAGCTCAACGTCCTGTGCGACGAAGCCCAGCGCAGTCTCGATCTGCAACACGGTCCGCTGCTGCGTGCATTGCTGGTGAAGATGGCCGACGACTCTCAACGTTTGCTGCTGGTGATTCACCACCTGGCGGTGGACGGCGTGTCCTGGCGCGTGCTGCTGGAAGACCTCCAGCAGTTCTACAGCGGCGTCGCCTCTACGACGCCCAAAACCAGCAGCTATCAGCGCTGGGTTGCGCGCCTGCAGGACCATCTCCCGGTCTTTGAACAACGCCTGGAACACTGGCAGACCCATCTGGGTGCAGCGCCGGGCGAACTGCCTTGCGACCGTCCAGACGGCGCACTGGAAAATCGCTTCGAAGAAAAAATCGAACTCAAACTCGACACCGAACAGACCCGCAAGCTGCTGCAACAAGCTCCCGCGGCCTATCGCACTCAAGTCAACGACCTGCTGCTGACCGCTCTGGCCCGTGCTGTTTGCCGCTGGAGCGGGCAGGGCAGCACGTTGATTCAGCTCGAAGGCCATGGCCGCGAGGACCTGTTCGATGACATCGATCTGACCCGCACTGTCGGCTGGTTCACCAGCCTGTTCCCGGTCAATCTGAGCCCTTGCAATGACCTCGGCGCGTCAATCAAAACCATCAAGGAACAGCTGCGCGCCGTCCCCGACAAAGGCCTGAGTTATGGCGCGTTGCGCTACCTGGGCAACCCGGCGATTCGTGCCGGGCTGGCTGCGTTGCCGCAACCGCGTATCACCTTCAACTACCTGGGGCAGTTCGACCGTCAGTTCGACGACACCGCGCTGTTTGTGCCGTCCACCGAAGGCAATGGCGCCGCGCAGGATCCCGCGGCCCCACTGGGTAACTGGCTGACCGTCGAAGGCCAGGTGTACGGCGGCGAACTGGCCCTAAGCTGGGGCTTTAGCCGTGAGATGTTCGACACCGCGACCGTTCAGGCGCTGGTGGATACCTGCGCGCAAGAGCTCGCGGCCCTGATCGATCACTGCTGCACACTCGAAGGACAGCTAGCCACGCCGTCGGACTTTCCGTTGGCGCGCATCAGCCAGGCGCAACTCGACACATTGCCGGTCGCGACGCCGGAGGACCTCTATCCGCTGTCGCCGATGCAGCAGGGCATGCTCTTTCACACGTTGTATGAACCGCAAGTCGGCGCCTACATCAGCCAGTTGCGCCTGGACATTCAAGGCCTCGATCCACAGCGCTTCGCCGATGCCTGGCAAGCGGCACTGGAGCGCCACGACATTCTGCGCAGCAGCTTTCACTGGCAAGGCCTCGACACCGCCCATCAGGCGATCAGCCGCCAGGTGCCGTTGCCGCTCCAAGTGGTCGAGGCGACCGACTCCGATGCGCTGGCCGATGCCGAACGCAACCAGGGTTTCGCACTGAATACCGCGCCGTTGTTTCGATTGAAATTAATCAGCACCGGCGCTGACGCCTGGCACCTGATCTACACCAGCCACCACATCTTGATGGACGGCTGGAGCAACGCGCAGTTGCTCGCCGAAGTGATCCAGCACTACGCCGCCGGCCATTCACTCCCTGCGCCGACCGGGCAGTACCGCGATTACCTGGGCTGGTTGCAGCAGCAATCGGCCAGCGCCGGCGAGGCGTTCTGGACAGCCGCCCTGGCCCCCCTCGAAGCCCCTACGTTGCTGGCGGAAGCGTTGCGTTCACCGGTTGGAATGACTGGCAGCGAGGAACACCGCGTGGCTCTCGACCGCCGCGCCACCCTGCGTCTGGCCGAGTTTTCCCGTCAGCAAAAAGTCACGCTCAACACCGTGCTCCAGGCGGCGTGGAGCCTGTTGCTGCATCGTTATACCGGTCAGGACTGCGTGGCCTTCGGCGCCACGGTGGCCGGCCGATCGGCTCCCTTGCCGGGGATCGAAGAGCAGCTCGGGCTGTTTATCAACACGCTGCCGCTGGTGTGCGCCATCAAGCCGGATCAGACCGTCAGCCAATGGTTGACCACGTTGCAGGCATTGAACCTGGCCATGCGCGAGTTCGAGCATGTGCCGCTGTATGACATTCAAGGTTGGGCGGGGCAGCAGGGTTCGGCGCTGTTCGACAGCCTGCTGGTGTTTGAAAACTTCCCGGTGGCCGAAGCGCTGAAGCAAGGCGCGCCGGCCGGGCTGTCGTTCAGCAACCTGCACAATCACGAGCGCACGCATTACCCGCTGACCCTCGGTGTCGAGCTGGGTGAGGGCCTGACCCTGGAGTTCAGCTACGACACCGCACGCTTCAGTGCCGCGCAAATCACCGAACTGTCGGCCAATCTGCAGCACCTGCTGACGCAACTGGTGGCGTCGCCGGACGCAGCGTTAGGTGCGCTGGAATTGCTCGATAAAGATGGGAAAAAAACCGTGCTCACGGTCAGCCAATCCGCTGCCGTCGAGTTATCCACAACCTTGTTGGCACACGAACAGATCGCCGCTCAAGCCGACGCGACTCCACATGCGCTGGCGGTGCGGGTCGACGGTCAATCCTTGAGCTACGGCGAGCTGAACGCCCAGGCCAACGACCTGGCCCATCGACTGATCGCCAACGGCGCGGGTCCCGGCAAGCGTGTCGGTCTCGCCCTGCATCGCGGCCCGCAACTGATCGGCAGCCTGTTGGCCGTGCTCAAAACCGGCGCCGCCTACGTCCCGCTCGACCCGAAATACCCGGCGGAACGCCTGAGCTACATGATCCACGACAGCCGCCTCGACCTGCTGCTATGCGAATCCAATCTACTGGAAGACGTAAAAAACGTACCCCGTCTCACCCTCGAAAGCACCACCGATACAGCGCCTGCAGGAGCAACACTTGCTCGCGATAGCGTCACCCCGGCCGTCCAAGACCTCGCCTACATTATCTACACCTCCGGCTCCACCGGCCAACCCAAAGGCGTCGCCATCACCCACGGCGCGTTGCGCGAGTTCTGCCAAACCGCCGCAGACTATTCGAAGCTGTCGCCAGCAGACCGCGTGCTGCAGTTTGCCACCTGCAGTTTCGATGGCTTCGTCGAACAATGCTTCCCGGCCCTGTGCGTCGGCGCGGCGTTGATCATGCGCGGCGATGACCTGTGGGATGCCGGCCGACTCGCCGCCGAAATCGTCCAGCAAGGCGTCACCGTAGCGGACTTGCCCGCCGCCTATTGGCACTTGCTGGCCCGCGAATGCGCGAGCGGTGCGGTGCGCCATCTGGGCGATCTGCGCCAGGTTCACGTGGGCGGCGAGGCGATGTCGGTCGAGGGGCTGCGCCTGTGGCATCAGGCCGGTCTGAGTCATGTGCGGTTGCTCAACACCTACGGTCCGACCGAGGCGACGGTGGTGTCCAGCATTCACGAATGTCATCTGGAGGATGCCAGCGATGCGTTTGGCATTCCCATCGGTCGCGCCATCGCCGGGCGTGCGCTCTACGTGCTGGACGCGGTGGGTCAATTGCTGCCTCGTGGTGGTGTCGGCGAATTGTGCATCGGTGCTCAGACCTGCCTCGCTCAAAGTTACTTCGATCGTCCGGCACTGACTGCCGAGCGCTTCCTGCCGGACCCGTTCGCCCCTGAACCGGGCGCTCGCCTGTACCGCAGCGGCGACCTGGCGCGGTACAACGCCGAGGGCCATCTGGAATACGTCGGACGCATCGACCACCAAGTGAAGATTCGTGGGTTTCGCATCGAAATGGGCGAGATCGAGGCCTGTCTGCAAGCGCGGGATGACGTGCGCGACGCGGCGGTGATCGCACAGGACGGTACGCAGCTGGTGGCCTATGTCGTGGCGAGTGGCGCAGTCGCTTCCGAGTCCGAGTATCTGCACAGTCTCAAAGCTGCACTGCGCCAGTCGCTGCCGGAGTACATGGTGCCCAATCACTTCATCCTCCTGGCCCGGCTGCCCCTCAACAACAACGGCAAACTCGACCGCAAAACCCTGCCGCGGGTTGACGGCGACATTGCTCAACGCGCTTTCGTGGCGCCGCTCCCTGGACTTGAAACCCGGCTGGCAGAGATCTGGAAAGCCGTGCTGCAGGTTGAACAGGTGGGCCGCGATGACAATTTCTTCGAACTGGGCGGGCACTCGTTGCTGGTGCTTCAGGTGATCTCCCGGGTGCGTCAGCAATTGCAGCTCGAGCTGTCCGTCAGCAGCCTGTTCTCGGCTGCAAACCTGGCGGAATTTGCCGAGCGAGCGGCGCTGGCGAATATCGACAGTCAACCGGTCCTGCAACCCTTGGCGCTCGATCAGCCATCGATCCTGTCTTACGCCCAGCAGCGTCAATGGATCCTCTGGCAACTGGACCCGCACAGCGCGGCCTACAACATCCCGGCAGCATTGCGCCTCAAGGGGGCGTTGAACCTTCCGGCTTTGCACAACGCTTTCGAACAACTTCAGGCCCGTCACCACACCCTGCGCACCACCTTTGAACAGGACGGCCAACAGGCGCGTCCGGTGCTGCATGAAAACCTGGCGCTGCAATGGGTCGAACGCACACTGGATCAAGCGTCGGTTGAGCGCGCCGTGGCCGAAGAAATTGCCCAGCCGTTCGACCTGCGCACCGGGCCGCTGTGGCGTGTGTTGCTGCTGCAGGTGAAGACGGACGAACACGTTCTGGTCCTCACCGTGCACCACATCGCCGCCGATGGCTGGTCGATGCAGGTGATGGTCGACGAGTTCAGCGCGTTGTATCAGGCCGCTGTCGACGGTCAATCCGCCGACCTCGCCAGCCTGCCGGTGAGCTACAGCGATTACGCCCATTGGCAGCGACAGTGGCTGGAGGCGGGTGAGGGCGCTCGTCAGCTGGACTGGTGGAGCGAACAACTGGCGGGCACCCAGGCACCGCTTGAACTGCCCAGCGAATTAACCCGCCCAGCCCGTCGCAGCGAGCGCGGCGCCAGCCTGGCACTCAACGTTGATCGCGAGTTGCTCGCCGGTCTGCGCCAGCGTGCACAGACGCAACAGGTGACGCTGTTCATGCTGTTGCTGGCGAGTTTCCAGGCCTTGCTGCATCGCCAGAGCGGGCAGTCGAACATCAGTGTCGGCGTACCGAGTGCCGGTCGTTCACGCCTGGAAACCGAAGGCCTGATCGGCTTCTTCATCAACACCCAGGTGCTGCGCGCCGAGATCGACGGGCAACTGCCTTTCAGTGCCTTGCTGCAACAGGTCAAGCACACCGCATTGGATGCGCAGGCGCATCAGGACGTGCCGTTCGAACAATTGGTCGACGCCTTGCAACCTGACCGCACGCTTAATCACAGCCCGTTGTTCCAGGTGCTCTACAACCATCAGCAGCAACTGGGCGCGAGCGTCGAGCGCAGCCTTGGCGGCCTGCAAGTCGAGCGTCTGCACTGGCAGCAACACACCACGCAATTCGACCTGGTGCTCGACACCCAGGAGCAGGGCGACACCCTGGATGCCAGCCTGACTTACGCCACGGACCTGTACGACGAAGCGTCCATGCAGCGCCTCGCCGGGCAGTGGCTGAACCTGTTACGCGCCGTTGTCGAGGACCCGCAGCAGCGAGTGGCCGATTTGCCGATCCTCGATCAGCCGCAACGCGATGCCCTGGTCCAGCACTGGAACCCGACCTTCCAGGCACAACGGCAGTCGCCGACGTTGCATCAGTTGTTTGAAACCCAGGCGGCCCTGCGGCCCGACGCTATCGCATTGGTCTACGAAGGTGAGCACCGGACCTACGCCGCGCTCAATGCCCAGGCCAACCAACTGGCGCGCAAACTGCGCGAACAGGGCGTCGGCCCGGAAGTGCGGGTCGGCATCGCGACTGAGCGGGCCATGCCGCTGGTGGTCGGGCTGCTGGCGATCCTCAAGGCCGGCGGCGCCTATGTACCACTCGATCCGCAATACCCGGCCGAGCGCCTGAGCTACATGATCGAAGACAGCGGCATCACGTTGCTGTTGACCCAACAGCACCTGATCGATGGCTTGCCCTCGCGCGACGGTGTGCAGGTGCTGAGCCTGGAATCGCTGCAACTGGATGCCTACAACGCTGACAACCTGCCCGCGCTGACGACCCCGGAAAACCTCGCCTACGTCATCTACACCTCCGGCTCCACCGGTCGACCCAAAGGCGCCTTGCTCAGCCATGGCAACGTCGGGCGACTGCTGAGCGCCACCGCGAATGAGTTCAACTTCGGCCCGCATGACGTCTGGACGCTGTTCCATTCCTACGCGTTCGATTTCTCGGTGTGGGAGCTATTTGGTTCGCTGTGCACCGGTGGCCGTCTGGTGATCGTGCCGTACTACATCAGCCGCGAGCCGCAGGCATTCCACCGCCTGCTCTGTGACGAAGGCGTGACGGTGTTGAACCAGACACCCACCGCATTCCGACAACTGTTGCCGATTGCCTGCGCCAGCGAACGTAATCTGGCGCTGCGTCAGGTGATTTTCGGCGGTGAAGCCCTCGAAGTCGCGAGCCTGCGTCCATGGTTCGAACGCTTCGGCGACCAGCAGCCCACCCTGGTCAACATGTACGGCATCACCGAAACCACGGTGCACGTGACTTACCGCGCCATCCGCCTGGCCGACCTCGACGGCAAAGCCCAGAGCCCCATCGGCCTGCCGATTCGCGACCTGCGCTGGTACTTGCTCGACAGCCAGTTGCAACCGGTACCGGTCGGTGTGGCGGGCGAGTTGTACATCGCCGGTGCGGGGTTGGCGCGGGGTTATCACGGCCGTTTCGACCTGACCGCCGAGCGATTCGTGCCGAGCCCGTTCGAGGCGGCGCAGCGTCTTTATCGCAGCGGCGACCTGGCCCGTCAGCGTGCCGACGGCAGCATCGATTACCTGGGTCGTATCGACCAGCAAGTGAAGATTCGCGGATTCCGCATCGAACTCGGCGAAATCGAAGCCGCGCTGCTGGCCCAACCGAATGTGCGTCAGGCGGTACTGAGCGTTCACCCGAGCGACGGCGGGCCGCAGCTCTGCGCCTACATCGTGGCCAAGCAGACGCCCCACGATCCGATTGCCTGGCGTGACCACCTGCGCGCCGCGCTCAAGGTCGATCTGCCGGAGTACATGGTGCCGAGCCACTGGCTGCTGCTCGATGCCTTGCCGCTGACCGGCAACGGCAAGCTCGACCGCAAGGCCTTGCCCGTGCCGGACGCGCATGACTGGCAACGACCGTTCGAAGCTCCAGAAGACGATCTTGAACGGCAACTCGCCGGCATCTGGGCCAGCGTGCTCGGTGTGGCGCAGATTGGCCGTCGCGACAACTTCTTCGAATTGGGCGGGCATTCGCTGCTCGCCGCCCAGGCCAGTGCCCGCGTGGAGCTGGAACTGGGCATCGAGCTGCCGCTGCGTGCGCTGTTCGAATCCACCGACCTTCAGGCTTATGCCGCCATGGCCGGGCAACACGCCCCGACTGACAACGATGCACGTCTGAATGCGCTTGAGTCGCTTCTCGACGAGATGGAGATCAACTGATGGAACACACCACTGCCCAGCGTATCGCCAGCCGTTTCGCCGGCCTGCCTGCCGACAAGCGCCGCGAGTTTCTGACACGCATGCAAGAGCAGGGCGTGAGCTTCGGTCAGCTGCCGATTCCGCCAGCCGCCGAGCTGCAGGAAAGCTTCGAACTGTCCTATGCCCAGCAACGCCAATGGTTCCTCTGGCAGCTTGATCCACAGGGTTCGACCTACAACATTCCCGCGGCGTTGCGCTTGCACGGGCCGCTGAATGTTGAAGCGTTGCAGCAGAGTTTCGACGTGCTGCTGGAGCGGCATCAGAGCCTGCGCAGCCGCTTCGTCGAGGACGACGGGCAGGTCATGCAGACGCTGGCCGAATTCACCTCGCTGCCCATCGAAATGATCGACTTGCGCCGTGAACCCGAGGATCAACGCCTCGCCAGCGCCATGAAACGCGTCGAGCAGGACATCGCCCGGCCGTTCGATCTGCAGCAGGGTCCACTGCTGCGAGTCAGCCTGTTGCAACTCGATGACCAGGACCATGTGCTGTTGCTGACCCTGCACCACATCGTCACGGATGGCTGGTCGATGGGCGTGCTGATCGAAGAGTTTTCCCGGCTCTACGCCGCCCATTGCCAAGGGCAGAGCGCTGCCTTGGACGCATTGCCGATCCAGTATTCGGACTACGCCCTGTGGCAACGCCGCTGGATGGAAGCCGGCGAGCTGGACCGACAGCTCAACTGGTGGCGTGACACCCTGGGCAGTGAACAACCGCTGCTCGAATTGCCCACCGACCGTGCGCGCCCGGCACAACCGAGCCAGCGCGGTGCGCGTCTGGATTTTGCCCTCGATGCAAACCTGGCCAGAGGGCTGATGGCCTTGGCCAAACAGCGCGGCGTCACACCGTTCATGCTGTTGCTCGCGAGTTTTCAGGCACTGCTCTATCGCTACAGCGGCCAGTCCGATCTGCGCATCGGCGTGCCGATTGCGAACCGTCATCGTGCGGAAACCCGTGGCTTGATCGGCTTCTTCGTCAACACCCAGGTGATGCGCGCCGAACTGGACGGGCGTCTGCCGTTCAGTCAGTTGCTCGACCAGACCCGCGCCGCATCGCTGGATGCCCAGGACTATCAGGACGTGCCGTTCGAACGTCTTGTCCAGGCGCTGCAAGGGGAGCGCAGCCACAGTCACAGCCCGCTGTTCCAGGTGATGTTCAACCATCAGCAGGCGAAGCCGGCGGCCGTCAGTGGCCTGCTCGCCGGGTTGCGAGTCGAGGCGCTGAACGCGACGGCGCACACCACACAGTTCGACCTGCAACTGGACACACAGGAGGAGGGCGACCAGCTGTTTGCCAGCCTGACCTACGCCACTGATTTGTTCGACGCCGAGCGCATCGAACATCTGGCGCGGCATTGGAAAAACCTGCTGGCCGGCCTGCTCGCAAACCCGCAATGCCCGCTCGCGGAGCTGCCCTTGCTGGAAGACGACGAGCGTCGGCGCATGCTCGACGACCTCAACGACACCGCCAGAAGCTACCCAGGCGAAGTCTGTGTACAGCGTCATTTCGAAGAGCGCGTGGCTGAAGACGGTGATGCGACGGCGTTGGTGTTCCAGGGGCAACAACTGACCTACGCCGAGCTGAACCTGCGTGCCAATCGTCTGGCTCATCACTTGCGCGCCCAGGGCGTCGGCCCGGAAGTGCTGGTGGGGATCGCTTGCGACCGCTCGTTCGAAATGGTTGTCGGCCTGCTGGCGATTCTCAAGGCTGGCGGCGCTTACGTGCCGCTCGACCCGGAATACCCGCTGGATCGCCTGAGCTACATGATCGACGACAGTGGCATTTCGCTGCTGCTGATCCAGGCGCATCTGCTGGAAAAATTGCCGACCCCGGACACCGTGCGCACCTTGTGCCTGCAGGCCGAGGCCGATTGGCTGAGCGATCTGCCGGGCACCGACCTGAGCAACCTCACTGTCGCCGAAAACCTCGCCTACGTGATTTACACCTCCGGTTCCACTGGCAAGCCCAAAGGCGCGGGCAACCGTCATGTGGCCCTGCACAACCGTCTGGAGTGGATGCAGGAAGCCTACAACCTGTTGCCAACGGACCGCGTGCTGCAAAAAACGCCGTTCAGTTTCGACGTGTCGGTGTGGGAGTTTTTCTGGCCGTTGATGAAGGGCGCTACTCTGGTCCTCGCCGCACCTGGCGAACATCGTGATCCGCAACGCCTGGCGGCGCTGATTGTCGAGCAGGCGATCACCACGGTGCACTTCGTGCCCTCGATGCTCTCGGCCTTTATCGCTGCCGACGAGGCACTGGCCTGCACTTCGCTGACACGGATCATTTGCAGCGGTGAAGCGCTGCCGATGGAATTGACACGTCAGACTTTGCGCGCTCTGCCGCACACCCATCTTTACAACCTGTATGGCCCGACCGAAGCGGCCATCGATGTCACCCACTGGACGTGCGTGGAAGAAGGCCGCGACAGCGTGCCGATCGGCCGTCCGATTGCCAACCTGCGCACCTGCATCCTCGACAGTGAACTGCAACCTTTGCCGCTGGGCGCGGTGGGCGAGTTGTACCTGGGCGGCGTCGGCCTGGCGCGCGGGTACCACCGCCGTGGCGCGCTGACCGCCGAGCGATTCGTGGTCGACCCGTTCGGCAGTGGCGAGCGCCTGTATCGCACCGGCGACCTGGCGCGTTATCGCGCTGATGGCGCCATGGAATACTGCGGCCGTATCGACCATCAAGTGAAGATTCGCGGTTTACGTATAGAGCTGGGGGAAATCGAAGCGCGCCTGCAGGAACACGCCGACGTGCAGGAAGCCGTGGTCCTGGCGCTCGACGGCCCGAGCGGTAAGCAGTTGGTCGCTTACATCGTGCCGCAAGATCGCGCACGGCTCAGCGCAGACACCGAGCAGCAAGGCGCCTGGCGTGAAAACCTGAAAAGCCATCTGCTCGCCAGCCTGCCGGATTACATGGTGCCGGCGCAGACCGTGCTGATCGAACAGATGCCCCTGAGCCCCAACGGCAAACTCGACCGCAAACGCCTGCCTGCGCCGACCGCACAAATCAGTCAGCGTGTCTTCGAGGCGCCGCGCAGCGAGCACGAGCAGGTGCTGGCGCAGATCTGGCAGGACGTCCTGGGCGTCGAGCAGGTCGGGCGTCAGGACAATTTCTTTGAACTGGGCGGTGACTCGATCATTTCGATCCAGGTGGTCAGCCGCGCCCGTCGTGCCGGCCTGAGCCTGCAACCGCGCGACCTGTTCCAGCAGCAAACCCTGCAAGCGCTGGCCGCCGTGGTCAAAGAGCAGGCTGCTCCACTGGCGCACCAAGGACCGGTGGACGGGGTGCAAACGCTCACACCGATTCAACGCTGGTTCTTCGACGAACCGATCCCGCAGCGCGCGCACTGGAACCAGGCCGTGTTGCTGACGCCCCGCGAAACCCTCGAATTGCCCCGCCTGCAAGCGGCGTTGCAACGGGTTCTGAAACAGCACGACGCCCTGCGTTTGCGCTTCAGTCAGGTCGATGGCCAATGGTCGGCGCGCTACGTCGGAGCCGACAGCGCCGATGTCATCGACATGCTCTGGACGGCACGCGTGGCCAATGATGCCTCGCTGGAATCCGTGTGCGACGAAGCCCAGCGCAGCCTCAGTCTGCAGGACGGGCCGTTGTTGCGAGTCGCGCTGATTGCTCAGGCCGATGGCTCGCAACGATTATTGTTGGTGGTTCACCATTTGGCGGTGGACGGCGTTTCGTGGCGCGTGTTGCTTGAAGAATTGCAGGCGGCTTACCAGGGCCAGGACCTGCCACCGAAGACCAGCTCGTTCCAGACCTGGGCGGACAAACTTGAGGCGTATGCACAGTCCGACGTTGCCACCCGTGAACTGGGCTGGTGGCAAGGGCAACTGGCGGATGCAAGCGACTCGCTGCCGGCCGCCAACCCTCAGGCCAGCCAGGCCGGGTATCTGCGGCAAGGAGTCAGCATTGGCCTGGACCGTGAACAGACCCGCCAGTTGCTGCAACAGGCGCCAGCGATCTACCGCACTCAGGTCAACGACCTGTTGCTCACCGCACTGGCCCGAACCCTCAGCCGCTGGACCGGCCACGGCTCGGCATTGATTCAACTGGAAGGCCATGGCCGCGAAGAACTGTTCGACGACATCGACCTGACCCGCACCGTCGGCTGGTTCTCCAGCCTGTTCCCGGTGCGCCTGACACCCACCACTGACCTTGCAGGTTCGATCAAGGCCATCAAGCAGCAGCTGCGTGAAATCCCCGGCAAAGGCATGGGCTTCGGGCTGCTTCGCTATATGGGCGATGCCGAGTCCCAGACCGCACTGGCCGCGCTGCCGCAAGCTCGGGTCACCTTCAACTACCTCGGTCAGTTCGATCAGAGCTTCGCCGAGGACGCACTCTTCACCCCGGCCCGGGAATCCAGCGGTGCCGCGCAATCGGTGCAGGCGCCGTTGCCGAACTGGCTGTCGGTGGACGGCCAGGTGTATGGCGGTGAACTCAAGCTCGACTGGACCTTCAGCCGTGACTGCTTCTCCCTGAGTGAAATCGAAGCGCTGGCCGCCGATTACCAGCGCGAGTTGCTGGCGCTGATCGCGCACTGCCTGAGCGATGGTGCGGGCGGCGTGACTCCGGCGGACTTCCCGTTGACGCGCCTGACCCAGGCCCAACTCGATGAACTGCCGGTGCCGCCCGCGCAGATCGAGGACCTGTACCCGCTGTCGCCGATGCAAGCCGGCCTGTTGTTCCACAGCCTGTACGAAAGCGACTCCGGCGCCTACGTCAATCAGCTCAGCGTCGAAGCCCGTGGCCTCGATGTCGAACGGCTGGGGCGCGCGTGGCAAGCGGTGCTCGACACCCATCCGATCCTGCGCAGCAGCTTCCATTTCCCCGACGGTTTCGAAGCGCCGGTGCAATTGGTCCATCGTCATCTGCAATTGCCGCTGACCTGCCTCGACTGGCGCACCCGCAACGATCAGTCCGAAGCGCTGGCGCTGTTGATCGACAGTGAACGCCTGCAACTGGATTCGACTCGCGCTCCCTTGATGCGCCTGACCCTGGTACGCCTGGACGACGAGCGCCAACAACTGATCTACACCCATCATCACCTGTTGCTCGATGGCTGGAGCAACTCGCTGCTGTTGAGCGAAGTCCTGCAGCGTTATGCCGGACAGGACGTGCAGGCCCCCACAGGGCGTTTCGCCGAATACATCGGTTGGCTGCAACGTCAGGATGCCCAGGCCGACGAGCTGTTCTGGCGCGAGCAACTGGCGAGCCTCGACAACCCGACCTTGCTGGCACAGAGCCTCGCGCCGGTCGGTCCCAAGCGTGTGTCGACTGTCGAGTTCGCCGACCATCGCCAGACCTTCGACGTGGCCACCAGCAAACGCTTCGGCGAGTTTGCCCGTCAGCAAAAAGTCACCCTCAACACCTTGGTGCAAGGTGCCTGGGCACTGCTGCTGCAACGCTACAGCGGCCAGCGCAGCGTGGCGTTCGGTGCCACGGTGGCGGGGCGTCCGGTCGATTTGCCGGGTGCCGAAACCCAGCTCGGCCTGTTCATCAACACCTTGCCGGTGATCAGCAGTCCGGACGCGGTGGAAAGCGTCGCGCAATGGCTGACCCGTTTGCAGGCCCAGAACCTGGAACTGCGCGAACACGAGTTCACCGCGCTGGGCGATATTCAGCGCTGGGCCGGGCGTGCCGGTGAGCCGCTGTTCGACAGCCTGCTGGTGTTCGAAAACTTCCCGGTGGCCGAAGCGTTGCAACAGGGCGCGCCGGCCGGTTTGAGCTTCTCGATCCCGCAGAACCATGAACGCACCAACTTCCCGCTGACCCTGGCGGCGACCGCCGAAAGCCAGCTCAGCCTGAACTGGAGCTACCAGTGCAGCCACTTCAGCCGCGACGCGATTGCGCGCATGAGCGAGCATCTGGCCGCGCTGCTGGCGGCCATGGTGGCCAAGCCACAGGCAGCGTTGAGCGAACTGGACCTGCTGACCGCGCCTGAGCGGGCGCAGCAGTTGCTCGAGTGGAACCCGGCGTTCACCGTCGCGGAACATCCGCTCTGCGTGCATCAGTTGATCGAAGCCCAGGCCGTCGCTCGCCCCGATGCCACGGCACTGATCTTCAATGATCTGGAATTGACCTTCGAGCAGCTTAACCGCCGCGCCAACCAGTTGGCCCATCGCCTGCGCGACCTGGGCATTGGCCCGGAAGTGCGGGTCGGCCTGGCGATGCAACGCTCGCCGGAG
This sequence comes from Pseudomonas sp. LBUM1643, assembly GCF_059716215.1. Classification (NCBI taxonomy): domain Bacteria; kingdom Pseudomonadati; phylum Pseudomonadota; class Gammaproteobacteria; order Pseudomonadales; family Pseudomonadaceae; genus Pseudomonas; species Pseudomonas sp. LBUM1643. The sequence goes on along the minus strand of NZ_CP166813.1, from coordinate 4,607,376 downwards.
ATGATCATCGGCCTGCTGGCGATCCTCAAGGCCGGCGGCGCCTACGTGCCTTTGGACCCGGCATACCCCGCCGAACGCCTGCGCTATTTGATGGAGGACAGCGGTATTTCGCTGCTGATCAGCCAATCGTGGCTGCGGGAAAAACTACCGTTGCCAGAAAATCTGTCGGTGCTGGAAATCGACCGCGAGCCGCTGGACCTGATGGCGGACTCCAACCCGGTCAACCTCACTTGCGGCGAAAACCTGGCCTACCTGATCTACACCTCGGGCTCCACCGGCCGGCCAAAAGGCGTCAGCGTGGCGCACGGTCCGCTGGCCATGCATTGCCTGTCGATCGGCGAGCTGTACGGCATGACCCCGGACGATCGTGAGCTGCAATTCGCCTCGATCAGCTTCGACGGCGCCCACGAGCGCTGGTTGACGCCGCTGGTGTTCGGGTCGGCAGTGATGCCCCGCGATGACGAGTTGTGGAGCGTGGAGCGCACCTGCGCCGAGATCGAAAAACACGGCATCACCATCGCCTGTTTCACCCCGACCTACCTGTCGCAGATCGCCGACTTCATGGGCGTAGCGGGGCGCGATCTGCCGATCCGTTCCTACACGCCGTGCGGTGAAGGCATGGCCAAGCACGCGTTCGATGAGGTGCAGCAAGTCCTGCAACCCAAGCGCCTGATCAACGGCTACGGCCCGACCGAAACGGTGATCACGCCGCTGATCTGGCTGGCGTATCCCGACACCGAATTCGACTCGGCTTTCATGCCGATCGGTCGCCCGGTCGGCAACCGCAGCGCCTACATTCTGGACGGTGGTTTGCAGCCGTTGCCGGTGGGCGTCGCGGGCGAGTTGTACCTGGGCGGGGAGGGCGTGGCGCGTGGTTACCATCAACGTCCGGACCTGACCGCTGAACGTTTCGTGCCGGACCCATTTGTGCCGGGCGCGCGTTTGTACCGCAGTGGTGACCTCGCGCGGTTCCGTGCCGATGGCGTCGTCGAGTACCTTGGGCGCATCGACCAGCAAGTGAAAATTCGCGGGTTCCGTATCGAGCTCGGCGAAATCGAAGCCTGCCTGCTGGAACACGAAGGCGTGCGCGAAGCGTTCGTGATCGACCGCGACGGCCCCGTGAGTCGCCAGCTGGTCGGCTATGTGGTGCCGCGTGACCCCCTCGCCGACGAGCAGGATTTGCGTGAAGCGCTGACCGTACATTTGCGCAGTCGCCTGCCGGCGCACATGCTGCCCGCGCACGTGATGTGCCTGGCTGCCTTGCCGCTGACACCCAACGGCAAACTCGATCGCCAAGGCCTGCCCGCGCCTGAAGCATCGCGCCAGAACCTCGAGCACGTGGCCGCGGCGTCACCGGCCGAAGCGATGCTGGTGACGATCTGGCAAGAACTGCTGGGGCTGGATGCGGTGGGCGTCACCGAGAACTTCTTCGAACTCGGTGGCGACTCGATCATCTCGCTGCAAGCCGTGAGTCGTGCCGGGCAGCGCGGTCTGATGTTCAGTCCCAAGCAACTGTTCGAACAGCAGACCATTCGTGCGCTCGCTGCGGTGGCAACCCGCCGTGAAGCCGCGTTGGTTGAAGCGCCGAAAGTCGAAGCTTTCTCACTGGTGCCGCACATCGATATCGCCGCTCGGGAAGGTCTGCAGGATCTGTATCCGCTGTCGCCGATGCAGCAAGGCATGCTGTTCCACTGCCTCGATTCGCCGGAACTGAATCCCTACGTCAACCAGTTGAGCGTGGCCGTGGATGGCTTGCAGGTACCGCGATTCCGTGCGGCATGGCAGGCATTGGTCGAGCGTCATGAAGTGCTGCGCGCGGCGTTCCGCTGGCGCGATGGCCTGGCGGATCCACTGCAAGCGGTGTTCGCGGACGTCGAGTTGCCCATCGAAGAACTCGACTGGCGCACGCGTTCCGACACCGAGCAGGCGTTGAGCGAACTGGCAGCTGCGGAACAGGCCAAAGGTTTCGACCTGAGCTGCCCGCCGTTGATGCGATTTATCCTGGTGCGCCTGGGTGACGAGCGTTACCAGATGATCTGGATCTACCATCACTTGCTGCTGGACGGCTGGAGTGCTTCGCGGCTGCTGGGCGACATGTTGCGCCTGTACCACCACGACAGCCTGCCGGCCCTGACCGGTCGTTACGCCGACTACATCGCCTGGCTGCAACGCCAGGACGGTGCGCAGGCGGAAGGCTTCTGGCGTGAGCGTCTTGGGCTGCTTGAAGCGCCGACTATTCTGGCCAAGGCGTCGGGCGCCGCAGGGACCGGGCATGGCGTGATGTACAGCAACCTCGACGCCGAAGCGACGCGCAAGCTGCACACCTTCGCCAAGCGTCAGCGCGTGACGTTGAACACCCTGGTGCAAGGCGCCTGGCTGTTGCTGTTGCAACGCCACAGTGGCCAACGCAGCGTGGCGTTCGGCGCTACGGTGGCGGGGCGTCCGACCGGTCTCGCCGGTGCCCAGGACATGCTCGGCCTGTTCATCAACACCTTGCCGGTGATCCAGACCCTCGACCCGCAACAGCCGTTGGGCGAGTGGTTGCGCGCCTTGCAGGATTACAACCTGATGGTGCGCGACTACGAGCACACGCCGTTGTCGGACATTCAGCGCTGGGCCGGGCAGGGTGGGCAAGGTCTGTTCGACAGCATCATCGTGTTTGAAAACCATCCGGTGGACCGGGCTTTGCGCGGCGGCGAGGAAGGTGAGTTGCGCTTTGCCGAAGTCGGCAGTGGCGGGGTCACCAACTTCCCGATGGACTTGATGGTCAGCGCCAACGAGGAAGGCCTGGAAGTCGAATACCTGTACCTGCGCGATCGCTTCAGTGACGTGGAAGTGCAGCGTATTCGTGCGCAACTGGAAGGGTTGCTGCGGGCGTTGCCTGAAGATGCAGCCTGCCTGCTTGGCAACATTGGTTTGCCCCAGGCGTTGATCAGCCTGCCACACACGTCGGACAACCAGGCTGACCTGCTGTACGGGTTCAATCAGCATGTTCAGCAGCAACCGCAAAAAGTCGCCCTGTTCTGCGAAGAGCGTGAAGTCAGTTACGCCGACCTTGACGCTCAAGCCAATGGGCTGGCGCAGCACCTGATCGATCTCGGGATGGGGCCGGAGCACTTGGTGGCCGTGGCGTTGCCGCGCTCCGAGCGCACCCTCGTTGCATTCCTGGCAGTGCTTAAAGCCGGGGCCGCCTACTTGCCGTTGGACCTGGCGTACCCGGCCGAACGACTGGCCTACATGCTCAATGATTCGGCGGCGAGCCTGTTGTTGTGCGACAGCGACCTGGGTGAACGCTTGCCGCTGGCGGACGCCACGCCACGTCTGTTGCTTGATCAATTGAGCATTGCCAGCAACGTTGATTGCCCGCCGTCGACTCCGCTGGCGGGGCACCTGGCATACCTGATCTACACCTCCGGTTCCACTGGCCAACCGAAAGGCGTAGCCGTGGCGCGCGGTCCGATCGCGCGGCATTGCCGGGGCATCATCGACCTCTATGAACTGGCCCCGCGCAGTCGTGAACTGCACTTCATGTCGTTCGCTTTCGACGGTGCGCAGGAGCGATGGCTGAGTGTGCTGTTGGCCGGTGGCAGTCTGGTGATCCGCGACGACAGCTTGTGGACCCCGGAGCAGACCCTGGAAGTGCTGCACCGTCACGGCGTCACCGTGGCCTGCTTCCCGCCGGCCTACCTGCAACAGATGGCTGAAGTCGCCGAACGTCTCGGCAATCCACCGGCGGTCGAGGTGTATTGCTTTGGTGGAGATGCGGTGCCGCAAGCGAGTTTCGAGCAGGTCAAACGCGCCTTGCGTCCGCAACGTCTGGTCAACGGTTATGGCCCGACCGAAACCGTGGTCACGCCATTGCTGTGGCGTGCCGAGGCCAGCGAGACCTGCGATGCCGCCTATGCGCCGATCGGGCGTGGTGTGGCCGGGCGTGGTCTGTACGTGCTGGATGCCGACCTCAACCCTTTGCCGGTCGGCGTCAGCGGTGAGCTGTACCTGGGCGGTGAATGCCTGGCGCGGGGTTATCACCTGCGCCCTGGCATGAGCGCCGAACGGTTCATTCCCGACCCGTTCGAGGCCGGTGGCCGCATGTACCGCACCGGCGACCTGGTGCGCCAGCGCGAGTGCGGGCTGATCGATTATCTGGGACGCCTGGACCAGCAGGTGAAGATCCGTGGTTTCCGCATCGAACTGGGGGAAATCGAAGCGCGTCTGCGTGAGTGCGCCGGTGTGCAGGATGCCGCCGTGGTGGTGCACGACGCGCCGACCGGCAAGCAGCTGGTGGGTTACGTGGTGGCGGGCGGGGCGGTCGGGCTGGATCGACGCCTGAAAGCTGAACTGCAAGCGCAACTGCCGGACTACATGGTGCCGGCGCGCATCCTGGTGCTGGAACGCTTCGCGCTGTCGGCCAACGGCAAACTTGATCGTCGCGCCTTGCCGGTGCCTGAATGGGCGCTCGGCGGCTATCGCGCGCCGCGTAACCCATTGGAAATGGCGTTGACCGCGATCTGGCAAGACGTGCTCGGTGTGCCGCAGGTGGGCATCGACGACAACTTCTTCGAGCTGGGCGGCGATTCGTTGCAGGTGCTCAAAGTCATCTCTCGGGTGCGCAGTCAGCCGCAATTGGGCTTCGAATTGAAACTGCGGGATTTGATGCAGAAACCCTGCATCGCTGAACTCAGTGGTTACCAGGCAGCCGAGCCCGTGACGTCCGCGCCGGACCCGTTGCTGGCGTTAAACGCGCGGATCCCCAACGTGCCGGCGCTGTTCTGCCTGCATGCCGGTTTCGGCACGGTGTTCGACTACGAACCACTGGCGCGGCGTCTGGAAGGACGGCGCACGGTGTATGGCCTGCAATGCCGCATGTTGCTCGATCCGAACTGGCAGGACGATTCCCTGCTGGCCATGGCTCAGGCCTATGCGCAACGCATTCGTGCTCAGCAGGCCAAGGGGCCGTATTACTTGCTGGGCTGGTCGCTGGGTGGTGCGCTGACGCAACTGGTCGCCCGGGAGCTGGAATCTCAAGGTGAAGAGATTGCGTTCGCCGGACTGGTCGACAGCTACGTCGCCGGGACTGCCGAAGCGGGTGACTGGCGCGAGGACCTGGGGGACTTCCTCAGGTTCGTGCTGGGGTTGCCGGCTGAAGAGGCTCAGGCGTTGATCGTGTTGAAGGCCAGCGATTTGAACGAGCGCGAGGGCGCCACGGCTGTGATCGAAGCCGCCTTGCACGGCTCCAACGAACAAGCTGCGCTGGGTGCGGGGGAGCTCACGCAGATCTTCGTCACTGGCTCACGGCTCAAGCAACTGGCACTCGCCCATCGGCAACTGCCGGCGATCAACGCCGCGACGCATCGCTGGTGGGTGGCTGAGCGTGACGATGAACGTCGGGTGTTCGAAGCCCAGGTCGGCATTCATGGCGTTGATCGTCTGTTGGCCGGTGGGCACTACGAACTGCTGCGCAGTGATGAACTGCTTAATGAGCTGGAAGACTTGTTGGATCAACGCATGGCTGTCGCTTAAACGGAAACACCAAGGCCTCTAGGTCTACACCCTGTAGGAGCTGTCGAGTGAAACGAGGTGCGATCTCTTGATCTTGTTTTTCAAGATCAGCATCAAGATCAAAAGATCGCAGCCTCGTTTCACTCGACAGCTCCTACAAGATTATTTATTGCCATGTTTGTGTAGAAGGATTCACCCCATGCCTGTTTTGCCAGAACTTGAAGCATTCCTCGAACTCGCCGAGTTCGGCCGCATGACCGGCAAGAGCCGCGCCATGCACGAACTCACCCCGGAGCAGGCGCGGATCGATTTCGAAGCCTCCTCGGGCTTCCTCGATACACCGCTGGAATCGGTGTCCTGCCAGTCAATTACGATTACCGCGCGAGACGGATTCAGCCTGCCTGCGCGGTTGTATCGTGACGGCCAAGGAGGCGACGGCTTGCAACCCGTGGTGCTGTATTTTCACGGCGGTGGCTATGTTGTCGGCAGCCTCGACTCCCACGACGCGCTATGCCGACGCCTGGCCGCGCAAGGCGGGTTCGCCCTGTTGGCGGTGGATTATCGTCTGGCCCCGCAATGGCGTTTCCCGACCCCGGTGCAGGACGCTTGCGATGCGGGCAACTGGCTGGTGCGCGAGGGTGCGCAACATGGCCTCGATGCAACGCGCGTGGCGTTGGCGGGTGACAGCGTCGGTGCCACGTTGGCAACGGTCCTGTCGATCATGGCGGTGTGTGAACCTGCCGAATTCACACTGAAACCCAAGGCCCAGGTGCTGGTGTACCCGGTCACCGATGCCACCACCCAGCGCGCGTCCCATCGGGATTTCGCCGAAGGTTACTTGCTCGAAACTCCGACACTGGACTGGTTCTACGCCCACTACAGCCGCACACCCGCAGACCTCGCCGACTGGCGCTGCTCGCCATTGCTGGCGCAGGATCTATCAGATTTAGCGCCGGCACTGGTTTACCTTGCCGGGCACGATCCGTTGCATGACGAAGGACTGGCCTACGCCGAGCGGCTGCGAGAAGCGGGGAACGAGGTGACACTGCTGGAACAACCGGGCATGACCCACGACTTCCTGCGCATGGGCGGGTTGTTGAGCGAAGTGGAAGCCATTCACGCGCAAGTGGCGCAGTGGGTGCGTTCGCGGTTCTGAGACAAAAAAACCGACCCGTCGCCCCCGCGTTTTCCGGATTAGCACAAAACCTGGAGTCGCTGACGATCGAGGGTGGGAGCGAGCCTGCTCGCGATGGCGGCGGGACAGACAACCATGAAGTGACTGCCGGTCCGCTATCGCGAGCAGGCTCGCTCCCACAAGGGTATCGCGCTGATCACAAAAACCAGCACCACCATCGCTCAAAGTGGGGGCGGCTTGCTCGCGAAGGCGGCAGCACACTCAACACAAATCCATGGCCCAAAAAAAATGCCCGCATCTCACGATACGGGCATTTCTCATTTCAGCTTATCGCTCAGAAATCATACTTCGCGGTCAGCTGCAGGTTGCGCGGCTCGCCGTAGAACGTGGTGCCGAAGTTGCCAAGGCCGGACTGGTACTTCTTGTCGAACACGTTGTTGGCGTTGGCGGTGAAGCTCAGATGTTCGTCGTACTGGTAACGGGTCATCAGGTCGACGAGGGTGTAGCCGCCTTGCTTGAGCGAGGTGGCGCCGCCTTCGCCATTGCCCACGTCAGGGCTGAAGCTCTGACCGTAGAACGAGCTCTGCCAGCTGACGCCGCCGCCGACGGTCACCTGGTTAAGCGCGCCAGGCAGGCGGTAGGTGGTGAACGTACGGATCACATGTTCCGGTTTGCTTGTTGCCAGCGGGAAACCGTAGACACGTTGTCCGTCCTTGTCGCGGGTACGGGCGTAGGTATAGCCAGCCGATACGTTCCAGTCCTGCGCCAGTTCGCCGGCCAGTTCCAGTTCGATACCCTTGGTTTTAGCGCCGGAGATGGGTTCGTAAAGGTCAGTGCCCGTCAGCGTATCGGTCGTGACGTATTGAGCAACGTTGTCCTGCTCGATCTGGAACAGTGCGAGGGTGGCGTTCAGCTTGCCTTCGAAGTAGGCCGCCTTGATGCCAGTCTCGTAGCTGTCGCCTTCAACCGGTTTGAGCGTCGATCCGGTGATGTCCTTGTAGATCTGTGGCTGGTAGATCTTGGTGTAGCTGGCGTAGACCGAATAGACATCATTCAGGTCATAGACGATACCGGCGTAAGGGGTGACGACACCGTGTTCCTTATAGCTGGCGTGGCTGTCGGTCAGGGTTGCGCCCGGGTAGTAAGAGTAGTCCTCGTTGTACTTGAAAGTACTCAGGCGGGTGCCGAGGATGAACGACAGGTCGTCGGTCGGACGCAGGCGCGTGGCCAGGTACAGGCCGTTCTGGCTAATGGTGCGTTCGTATTTGCCGTTCTTCGGGAATTCCTGTTTCGCCAGTGTACCGTTCCAGTCATAGATGCTGCCCGGGACCAGTTCGAACGCGCTGGTGTCGTAGGTGGCACCGGTCTGGCGCGAGTGGGATGTCATGAAGCCGGCGACCAGTTCATGTTCGCGACCGCCGAGGGAGAACGGGCCGGAGACGTTCATGTCAGCCGTATTTTGTACACGATGACCTTCCCAGCGACCCCAGTAGAAGAAGTTGCCTTCGCCCGTGGCACGGTCTGCGTAACCACCACTGGCCGAGGCTAGTTGAGTGTCGTGATCGGTGGTTTTCTGGTCGAAGCTGGCTTTGAATTTCCAGTCATTGGCGAGCGCCTGTTCCAGCGATGCGAAGTAGGTAATGCTGTCGAAGTCACGACGGCTCCAATCGGCACCCGGGTTGAAGCTACGGGAGAAATCGGTGCGACCGCCGTCGGTGAAATACGGCGAGTTCCCTGTCCAGGAGCTGCCGCGTGGGGTGGCACTGGACTTGTCGACGCCCACGGTCAGCAGGGTGTCGTCGGTAAGGTCAGCTTCAAGGACGCCGTAGAACAGGTCTTTCTTCTGGCTGTAATGGTCGATGTACGAATCTTTGTCCTGCAAGGCACCGACGAAACGGCCGCGAACATTGCCGGACTCGGTCAACGAACCAGAGATGTCGCCTTCAGTGCGGTAGTTATCCCAGGAGCCCGCAGTGGCGCTGACCGAAGCCTTGAATTCCTTGGTCGGTTTTTTGCGCACCAGGTTGACGGTGGCCGACGGGTCGCCTGAACCGGTCATCAGGCCGGTAGCGCCTTTGATGACTTCGATGCGATCGAGGCTGGCGGCGTCGTCGCTGTTGTTCGGGTTTTCTCCGTAAACACCGTCGTAAGGGATGTTGACGCCATCGTATTGAAAGTTGGTGATGGCAAAGCCACGGGCGGAAAATTCGGTACGGTCACTGTCGTACTTTTGATACGTGACGCCGGGTGTGTTGCGCAACGCGTCACTGACGCTTAGTACACCCCGATCATCCATCAGCTGACGCGTCACCACGGTCACCGTCTGTGGTGTTTCACGAATGGTCAGCGGCAACTTGGTCGCCGTAGTCGTCGCGCCGGTGGTGTAGGAACCGGTGTCTTCAGTGGTCAGGCCCAGAGCCTGGCCGGAAATGGTGGTTGCGCCCAGTTGCAGGCTCGAACCGCCGCCGGACACCAGGGTCACGGTGTTGCCGTTGATCTGGAACGAGATGCCGGTGCCCTTGAGCAGTTCCGACAGGGCTTGCGACGGCTCCAGCGAACCGGACACTGCGCGGGACTTGATCCCTGCGACCTGGTCCGGGCTGTAGAGAATCTGCAGATTGGTCTGCATGCCCAGCTCGGTCAGCGCGCTGGACAGCGGTTGAACCGGGATACTCACTTTTACAGGTGCAGCATTGGCCATCGAGCTCCCCAGCAAGGTGGCGGTCAGCAATACGCTGGTGAACAGGGTGCGATGCAAAGTCGGGCGCTGTACGGCCAGCGCGAGAGGTGTGCGGCGTGTTTGAGGTCGCATTACGTACCTGAGCTCCTGAAAAAGTGTTGTGCAGCGTTTTTGTTAATAAGAATGATTATTAAGACGGGGCGCAGACACAAAACCGGAAAGAAACTTTAAAAATAAATTCATGAGGGTGGATTGCCGCGAAATTCCCTACTCACACCGCCCCCCTGTAGCAGCTGGCGAAGCCTGCGTCCGGCTGCGAAGCAGTCGCAAAACCAGAAATCGCGGTGCATCAGACAGACCTCGCTTGCAGGGTTTACGACTGCTTCGCAGCCGGACGCAGGCTTCGCCAGCTGCTACATGAAGCGGTCGAGTCAGGCCGGGACCAATTCGGTGATGACCTTGCCGCTTTCCATCCGCACCAACTGATCCGCTACATCGAAATACCGGTCATCGTGGGAGATCACGATGATGGTCTTGCCCAGGCGCTTCAGGTCCGGCAGCAACTCGGTGTAGAAGATTCGCCGGAAGGTCGGGTCCTGATCCGCCGCCCATTCATCGAACACCAGCACCGGACGCTCTTCGAGCCAGGCATTGACCAGGGCCAGGCGTTTTCGCTGGCCGGTGGACAGGTCGGTGGTGGTGAAGCTGCCGTCCTTGACGCTGACCTTGTGCGAAATCTCCAGCCGTTGCAGGTATTTGTTGGCGTCTTCAGGGATGTGTTGATCGCCCTGAACCACGTCATCGAACAAGTAGTAGTCGGCAAAGATCGTGGTGAACAACTGGCGGTAGTCATCGCGATTCTGCGCATCGATCGCCTCGCCATTGACGCTGATTTCCCCCTGCTGCGGCGTGTACAGCCCCAGCAGCAGCTTGATCAGCGTTGTCTTGCCGCAGCCGTTTTCGCCGACGATAAAGGTGATGTCGCCTTGCTTGATCGTCAGGTTCACCGGACCCAGCTGGAAGGGCGCAGCGCCTTCGGCGGCAGGGAAGGCGAAACGCACATCGGCGAGTTTCAGTTCGTGCACCGCTTGTTTGACCTGGCCCTGATCGCTCAGGAGCAGATGCGGTTCGGGGGTGGAAAATTGCTCCGACAGTTCGGCGATCCGGCGGAAGGCGATTTGCGCGCGGCTGACAATCGGCAGGGTGCTGATCAAATGTTCCAGCGGCCCTTTCATGTACAGCAGCACCAGCACAAAGCCGCTCATCACGGTTTTATCAGCGCTCGGCCAGTAGGTTTGCAATGCCAGGGCCAGGCCGATCACCACGAAGAACAGCATGGAGCCAAAGGTCTTGGCGATGACGAAGGTGTTGATCGAGCGCACTTGGGTGTTGCAGATGAATTCGGCCGTGGCCTTGATCCCCGAGACGAACATGCGTTGGCGGCGCGGGCGATGAATACGCAGTTCCTTGGCACCTTCGGCAATCGCGTTGTAGTGCTTTTGCAGTTCATCTTCGGCATCGCGGGCGGCCATGAAACCTTGCACACCCTTGCTCTGGGCGTAGGCCTGGATCGCCGTGCCGATCAGGATCGCAGCGACCATGATCAGGAACATCGGCCACGACAGCATTGCCAGATAACCCATGCAACCCAAGGTCACCGTGACGGAAATCGCCAGTGGCGCGAAGGCAAAGGCGAAATCGCTGATGGTGTCGACGTCGTGAGTCAGCACCGGAATCAAGCGGTGGCTGCGGTAGCGCTCGATCTGCTCGATGGGCGCCGACAGGACCTTTTCACCCAACTGTTTACGCAGTTTGGCGATGATGTGCTGGCCGACGTAATTGGTGCCGATGTCCGAGCAGATCGAACTGGCCAGCGCCAACAGGCACAGCCCCGCGAACAACGCGACCACGCCTTGGGTCAGGCCGGTGTCCGAATGCAGGGCGTTGTTGATGGTCGCCAGCAAGACCGTCACGCTCAAGCCGCCCACCATGCCCAGGAAAATGGACGCGGCGACGATGAGCCGAAACGGTTTCAACAAGGCGAACAACTCGCCGATGGCGCCACGAGGAGGTTGGGTCATGGAAGACAGTTCCTTGGGTGTAAAGGCAGATACCCAGTAGAACGTCTGGTCGCAGGCTTAATTTAGAGGGGCGCCGACTGGCGGTGAAGGCATCACACGCAACCCCCTGTAGGAGCTGCCGCAGGCTGCGATCTTTTGATGTTGATGTCAAAAAGCAAGATCAAAAGATCGCAGCCTGCGGCAGCTCCTACAGGGGGGCGGCGTTACGGCGTGACGGTCGTGCGGTGTGCGGCGGTGCGGCGTTATGGCGGTGCGGTAATGCGGTGGTGCGGCGTCACGGTCGTGCGGTGGTGCGGTGGTGCGGCGTTACGGTAGTGCGGTGGTGCGGCGTTACGGTAGTGCGGTAGTGCGGTAGTGCGGTGGTGCCGTGGTGCCGTGGTGCGGCGTTACGGCGTTACGGCGTCCCGGCGTTACAGGGTGGAGGTGTGCGGGGCGAAGGGGAACTGCATGGCTTACAGGTCGCGCACGATCCGCAACCCTATCCAGTCCCCACGCTCTTGCGGGTACTGGCTGTTGCGATTGCCCGAACGGGAAAACACCGGAGCCTCACCCCAGTCGTTGCCGCGAATCCGCACCGCTTCGCAATTGGGTTCCAGCCATGCGCTGCCGTCGGTGGGGGCGCCGACGTAGTTCGGATGCTCGCAGTCTTCGACCCATTCGTAGACGTTGCCATGCATGTCGTACATGCCGAACGCGTTCGCTGGATAGCTGCCCACGGGCGAGCTGTAGCTGTAGCCGTCCGCCGGGCCATAGGTGTTGGCGTGTCTGGCGATGCTGTAGGCCTTGCCCTCGTCGAACGGGAAGGGGAACGGTCCCTTGGTACCGCCACGGGCGGCGTATTCGCGCTGGGCTTCACTGACCATGTGATAGTTCTGCCCGGTCTTTTTCGACAGCCAGGCGACGTAGTTCTTCACGTCGTCAAAGTTCATGCACACCGCAGGCTGGCGCGGGCCCTGGGGGTAGCGCGGTTTGCTGGCGACGCACTCGCGACCTGGCCGGGTGTCGCCATTGGCGATGGTCACGCCACTCTCGCGCAGGTAGCTGTCCCACTCACCGGCGGTGACCTGAAAGCGGCTCATGGCGAAGGGCTTGGCGAAGGTCACCGCATGCATCGGACTTTCATCGGGCTCGCGCCCGACTTCATCATCCGGCGTGCCCATGGTGAACGTACCAGCGGGCAGCACGACCATTTCCGGGCAGCCCCGGCAGTCCTTGAACACCTTGCCCGCCTGTGGCGCAGTGGCGGCCTGGGCGGTGGCAGGCGCAAGAGCGGCCATGAGTGCGGTGAGGGCGAGCGCCTTGAGCGGCAGTGTCGGCAGATCTCGATTCATGAGTCATCTCGAGTGAAAAAAAACGGGTGGTGTAACGCAGCCAGCGCAAGCAACGCATCACAAGAGCCTGTGTGTAGCGTCACGCGATTTTGCTCACTAGCACCATGGTGGCGAGGGGATTTATCCCCGTTGGGTTGCGAAGCATCCCCAAAATTGGACCTGGTGCGCAGTCCAGCGGGACGGTGCGACGATTCGATAAACTCCCTCGCCACCAGAGCGTGTGTTTCTGATTGCAGGTGCGCAGCGTCACGCGATCGTACTCAGCAAACCCATGAATCGGTCGATCTCGTGTTCGGTGTTGAGCAAACCCGGTGCAATCCGGATCACCGGGCCGACATCACGTTCCACCGAATCGCAGACCACGCAGTTTGCCATCAACTGCGCGGCGACTTTTTCGCAGTCGCGATCCTTGATCCGGAAGAAGGTGAAGCCAGCCGACAGCGCCGAGCTTTGCGGGGTCACCAACTCGATCTGCGACTGTTCCAGCAGGCGATTTTTCGCATACGTGTTCAGCGCATGAATGCGTGCCTGCACCTCGGCCTTGCCCAATTGCAGGTGCAGCTTGAACGCCTCATCCAGCGCCCATCGATGCTCGAAGCTGTGATAGCCGCCGGGGGTCATGATGGTCGAGAAGGACGTCGCCTCGGAGAAGGTCGGGATGGTTGGCGTCACGTCTTTGAGCTCGGCGGAGCGGGCGCAAATGATCCCGGTGCCGCGTGGACCGAACATCCATTTATGCGTACCGGCGATGAAGAAGTCGCACTGCATGTCAGGAAAATCGAGGTCTTCGACACCGAAGCCATGCACGCCGTCGACCACGTACAGAATGCGGTCTTTGTCGTCGCGGTTGCGGTTCTGTTCCTCCACCAGCTTGCCGATTTCGCCGATGGGCAGTTTCACGCCGCTGCCCGACTGCACCCAGGTCATGCCCAGCACACGGGTGTTCGGGCGAATGCCCTGGGCAATCGACGCCAGTACTTCGTCCTCCGAAATGTCGCGACTGCTTTCGAACAGCTTGAGCTTGCGGATCTTCACCCCGTCCTTCTGTTGGCGGTAATCCAGCGTGTAATGGGTCGCGTAGTGCTCGTGTTCGGTGGTGAGGATTTCCTGGTCCGGGCGCACATGGATGCCACCGTAGATCAGCGACAAACCCTCGGTGGTGCTGCCGGTGAGGGCGATCTGTTCAGGGGTGGCCTTCAGGTAACGAGCAGCCCACACGCGAACTTCCTGTTCACGCTTCTCGGTTTCCCCCAGGTCCCAGTCCATGGCTCGGCCGGGGTTGCGGTCGAGGTTGGCGCGGTGCCTGTCGATGGCTTCGCGCACGGGCCTCGGGTGCGACGTCACCAGGAAGTTGGCGAAGTGCAGGTAGTCCGGATCCTGATTGAACAGCTGACGCAACTGCGCCCATTTGTCCTTCGGCAACGGCGCTGGATTGGCGGCCAATGCCGGCAGGTTCACAGCGGCACCCAAGGGCAGGCCCGCGGCAAGGAGGCCGGCCTGCTTGAGGAATGAACGACGGTTGCTCATGAGCTCGGTTCGCTTTTGCAAAAGAGAAAAATCAGTGGTTCGCCACAGGTTTCGACGACCGCTGCACCTGGTCCCAGACCCGCAGGAAATTACCGCCCCAGAGCTTGGCGATGTCGGCGTCGCTGTAGCCGCGACTGATCAGCTCGGCCGTCACGTTGCGGGCTTCGCTGACGTCTTTCCAGCCATCGAGACCACCGCCGTCGTTGAAGTCGGAACTGATGCCGACATGGTCGATACCGATTTTCTTCACTGCATAGTCGATAGCGTCGCCATAGTCCTTGAGTGTGGCTTTGGGCTCTTCATCGACAATCGCGTAGAGCTGGCTGGCGTACTCGCCGAAGCGCTGCTCGGACCAGACGGTGATGATCGGATCACCCGGCATCAAGGCCATTTCCAGGCCTTGCAAGGGCTGCAGATCGAAGCGCGCACGCAGGGCGTTGAGCTTGTCCTGGGTGGCCTGGCTGAGCGGGCGGATGTAGGTCGGGAAACCGACGATCTGCACCACGCCGCCACTGTTCTTGATCAGCTGCATTTCCTGGTCGCTGAGGTTGCGCGGGATGTCCACCAGCGCCCGCGGCGCCGAATGCGAGGCCACCATCGGCGTGCGGCTTAGTCGCGCGACTTGTTCCAGTGCCTTGGTCGACATTTGCGATACATCGATGATCACCCCGAGGTCATTGAGCCGATGCACGGCCTGCTGGCCGATCTCCGACAAGCCGCCGAGGGCGTCACGGGAATCATTGAAAAACGGCAGCGGGCGGGAGGAGTCGGCCCAGGCGTTGTTGCCCACGTAACTGAAGCCGAACATGCGCATGCCCCGTGCCGCCCATGTGTCCAGGGCGTTCAGGTCGTTGCCCAGCGGGTAGGCGTTGAGCATGCTGAGAAAAATCGCGAACTTGCCTTCGCCGTGCAGGCGCCGGAAGTCGTCGGGGGTGTAGGCGATGGCGACCTGATTGGGAAAGTCGCGCACCATCGTGCTGATGATTTTGTAGCGGGTTTCCTGCTCGAACCGCGCCTCGTCGACGAACCCGGCGGTGGGGCGGTGCGGCGCGTTCTCGCCGTTCCAGATTTCCGGCCAGCCGAAGATGGTCAGGGCTGCGCCGGATAGGCGACCGCGACCGGTCTTGACCAGGTCGAACTGACCGGTGCCGTCCTTGTCGGCTTCGTTGCCGGCGGTGCCGAAGTCCAGCGGGACAGTAACGTGGCTGTCGAAGGAAAGGATGCGCTCCTGCAGCTCATCGGCTTGCTTCATCACCTGCACCGGGTAACCAGGATTGTCCTTGAACCAGTAATCCCAGGCCGCATAGCCCGCACCGGCGCTGATGGCCAGCGCCAGGGGCAGGCCGAGGTAAAGAGCCTTTTTCGAACGTGGTTTTGTCATTGCCATCTCAGTCATGTTCGCCGCCCCGGTGCGGGCGCAGGGGCCTTTGCTATCTGGGATGAACGAGTGGACGGAGGAAGAATTTAGGTGAATGTGCAGGCCTCATCGCGAGCAGGCTCGCTCCCACAGGGATTTTGTGAACACTGCAGATCCACTGTGGGAGCCAGCCTGCTGGCGATGCTGTTAAATTTTTGAAGGGGATGAACGTTCTAGCTTGGATAAAGCCTGCTTCATGGCTGACACAGGTAGGGCAATGACGATTTCTCGACGATGGTTCATGGCAGGCCTGGCGCTGACCGGTGCCGCCGTGCCTGCGGCTTTTTATGGGCATCGCGAATGGAGCAAACCGGATACGACGATTACCCCCGGGGAAGCCTCGTTCGACGTGGCGGATGTCGCCGGCCAGCATCTGGCGAACACCTTGCGTGGCGTCTGGCAGATTCGCTTTGAGGGGCGTGACGCCGGTCTCGAAGGCTTGCCTGGGGACGGTCTGGAAGTGTTCCTCGACGTCGGTCACAAGGGTCGCGGTTTGATCGGGTTTCTCGACACCGCCGAGCGGTTGCGTGCCAGCGAGGCGCCGCGCTACCGGGTATTGGGCGATCTGGCAAATGCCAAACCTGCCGAACTGAGCTGGCGACTGATCAGCGCCAATGCACTTCACGACACGCCGGATTACGAGTTCAGCATGTCCCTGGACGAGGTATGGGCCGGGTTTGGCAATGCCGGCAGCGGCACGCTCAGTGGTCGGGTGCTCAACCTGGATCGGCCGCTGATGTTGACCGCCCAGGACAATCGGTTCATCGCCGTCAAGCGCACCTTTCCCGAAGCCCGGGAGCGCACGGGTCTTAATGCGCCGCTGTTGGCCTGGCTGATTTCCCCGGAACACCGCCTGTTTCACCAGCTCTGGCACGCCTCCCGGGACAAGTGGCACACGCTGCCCGAAGACAAGCGCAATGCCTTGCGCGGCATTGGCTGGCAGCCCGGCCCGAGAGACAAGGAGCGCGATGCGCGTGGCGCGCGCAAGGATCGCAATGGGTCCGGCGTGGACTTTTTTTTCATGCACCGGCACATGCTCGGCACGGCGCGCTCGATGCAGAACCTGCCGTCATGGCCGCACTTCCCGTTGCCGCAACCGGAACTGGTCCGCGATCGTGTGGGCTTCGCAGCGTATTTCGATAATCACGACGGCACCGCGTTGCCACCGACCTGGTTGGCGGACGACGACGCTGAATACTCGCAGTGGGTCGCCGACATCAAAACCGCCGAGACCTACCACAGCAATTTCCAGGTATGGGAATCGCGCTATCGCGATCCGCGTTATCTGTCGAAGCTGACCTTGGGCCAGTTCGGTTCAGAGGTCGAGTTAGGCCTGCACGATTGGCTGCACATGCGCTGGGCCTCGGTGCCGCGCGACCCGTCCAATGGCCAGCCAGTGCCCTTTGCAAGAGATCCGTCGGACTTTTCCGCGCGCTGGTTCGCGGCGGAAAACGACTTTCTCGGCGACCCGTTTTCGTCCCACGTGAACCCGGTGTTCTGGCATTTTCATGGCTGGATCGATGATCGCCTCGAAGACTGGTTTCGGGCTCATGAGCGGTTTCATCCGGGCGAGGTGAATCGGTTGGAGGTCAACGGCGTGGCGTGGTTCGCGCCGGGGCGTTGGGTCGAGGTTGATGATCCCTGGCTGGGGCCGGGCACCCATGGCTGCAGCACCACGCCGGGTTTGCAGCCGGGCAAGTCGGTGGAAATGGATCCGGAAACCATGAAGCTGGCGTTGCGCATTACCTTTGGCGAGGACGAGAAGAAGCTGGCGAACCTGTTCCGCAAAGTCCCGCAGCGGCCTTGGTATGCACGGCATTTGAAGGCCAAACAAAGCCAGGCTTGAGACCGCGTTATCGATCGCGGGCAGACCTGCAATGAGTTTTGGTATCTACACAAGTTTCAGGATCGGGCACTACTGTGGCGAGGGAGTTTACTCCCGCTGGGCTGCGCAGCAGCCCCAATGGCAGTCACGGTCCTTCAGAAAAAATCAGCGACCGGCTTTAGGGCTGCTGCGCAGCCCAGCGGGAGTAAACTCCCTCGCCACAAGTTCGGTGTGTGCCACGACAAGATGTGTAGATACCGCTGCCGCGATGAGGCTCTATCAGGTACATCACACTACAAAACCTGCCACCCCCCACCCAACGCCTTGTACAGCGCAATACTCGCCTGCATCCGCGCCAGCCGCAGTTGCACATTCAAATCCTGCGCCGCATACAGCGATCGCTGTGTTTCCAGCACCGTCAGCAAATCCTCGGCCCCGGCCTGATAACGACTCTGGGCAATGCTGAACGCCGTCTGCGCCTGATTCAGTTCTTCCCGTTGCCACTGCCGCTGTTCATCCAGCCCGCGAATGCTGTTGAGGGCTTTTTCCACGTCGGCGAAGCCATTGATGATTGCCCCGCGATACGCTTCCAGCAGCTCCTCCTGACGGGCCGTAGCCTTGTCACGCTCGGCACCCAGACGACCATTGTTGAACACAGGCGCAAGCAGCCCGGCGGTGAGGTTGTAAAACGGGCTGCGCAGGATATCCGCCGCGCGATCGGCACCCGAGCCCAGTTCGGCACTCAGGGTCACGGTGGGCAGCATGGCGGCACGCGCAACGGTGACGTCCGCTTGCGCGGCGGCCAGTTGCGCTTCGGCGCGGGCAATGTCCGGGCGACGGCTGATCAGCTCGCTGGGCACCCCGGCCGCAATCGTTGGCCAGGTCAGTTGATCGAAACGTTCCTGCCCCAGGGCCAGTTGTTGCACCGGCCGGCCAAGCAGGGCGGCGAGGCTGATCTGCGCTTCCTGCGTCTGTTGCTGCACCAACGGCAATTGCCGTTGTTGCGCGGCCACCAGGCTCTTCTGTTGCGCCAGCTCCAGCGCTGTCGCCGAGCCCGAGTCATAGCGCGTCTGAACCAGTTTCAGCACGCTCTGTGCGTTGGCCAGGTTGAGCTCGGCGATGCGTTGTTGCTCCTGCAGTGACAGGGTTTGCGCGTAGCCGTTGGCGACGCCGCTGAGCAGGGTCAACTCCACCGTCGCCTGATCGAATTCGCTGGCCTGCAACGCGAACTGCGCACTGTCGCGAGACGCCCGTTGGCCGCCCCAGAAATCGATTTCGTAGCTGGCGCTGAGGTTGGCGTCGAAGTAGTCCACCGCCTTGTTACTGCTGTCGGCATCCAACTGGCTGTAGCCATTGCCGCGCAGCAGTTTCTGGCGATTGGCGTTCAGGCCGGCCTTGACCTCCGGCAGTTGCGAGCCGCCGGCAACCACCGTTTCCGCCTGCGCCTGGCGCACCCGGGCCATGGCGGCGGACAGGTCGAAACTGCCGACTCTGGCCTGCTCGACCAGGCGATCCAGCTGTGGGCTGCCGAACTGCGACCACCACTGCACATTGCTGCGGGTCGCGCTCTCGCTGTGGGGCGATTGCCAGGCGGCGGGAGGCGCAATACCACTGTCCGGACGCTGAGCGGGACTGCCGCACGCGCCGAGCAACACGCAGAGGGTCAACAGACTGAGTTGCGGCTTCATAAATCGATCATTCACTGGTAAGGGCCGTGACCGGGTCGAGTCGGGCAGCTTTGCGGGCCGGCATGAAGCCGAAGACAACACCGGTGACCAAGGCGCAGCCAAAGGCACCCAGCACCGCTATCAAGGAAAAGGCGACCGCCACTTTGCTGAGGATCAGCACGCCGCCGACGATCAACGCGAGTGCAATGCCGGCGAGTCCGCCCACCACCGAGAGCATCACCGCTTCGGTCAGAAACTGGCGCAGGATGTCGCGCTGGCGTGCTCCGGTGGCCATGCGGATGCCGATCTCCCGGGTTCGTTCACGCACGGTCATGAGCATGATGTTCATCACGCCGATCCCGCCGACCAACAACGAAATCGCTGCAATCGAACCGAGCATCAGCGATAAAGTATTTTGCGTGCGCGCCTCGGCCTGGATCATCGCTGCGTTGTTGGTCAGTTCGAAATCTTTCTTGCCATTGTGCAGGCGCAGCATCAACTGCTCGATGGCCTGTTCCGCCTCCTTGACCTTGCGCGCATCGGCAGCGGCGATGGCGATGTATTCCGGATTATGGGTGCCGAACAACCGTACGCTGGCCGCCGAGTAGGGGATGGCGATGCGGTCGTCACTGTCGGAGTCGCCGGAGCTGGCGCCTTTCTCGGCAAGCACGCCGACCACCTGGAACGGCACGTTTTCGATCAGGATGTACTGGCCGATCGGGTTGGCGACGTTCTTCAACAGTTTCTGCCGCACCTTGTGACCGATCACCGCCACGGCGGCGGCGTTCTGTTCGTCGGCCTCGGTGAAGTAACTGCCCTCGACCACGGGCCAGTTGAAGATGGCCGGAAAGTTGGTGTCGTTGCCGCCGACATAGCTCATATGGTCAATATTGCCGAAGCGCACCCCGGCGTACTGCCCATTGACCGGCATAATGCGCATCACCTGCGGCAGGCTCGCCACCGCCTTGACCTCGTCCAGCGTCACGATGCCCAGCGGGGTTCGCGGGTTCGGCGACGAGCCGCTGAGGTAAATGATGTTGGAGCCGAATGCGCCCATCTGCGCCATCACCTGGCGCTTGCTGCCTTCACCAACGGCCAGCATCACCACCACCGACGCAACGCCGATGATGATGCCCAGCAGCGTCAGTGCGGTGCGGAACTTGTTGATCCACATCACCCGCCAGGCCGCTTGCACCGCGTCCACCAGCTCACCTTTCCAGGCGCCCGTGGCTTCGGCGCCTTCGGTCAGACGCTTGCGCAAATCCACCGCTTGCAAGGCGCCGGGATTGGCTGAAGTCTGAACGTCGGGATTGTCCGTGGCGCTGTCATTGATGATCAGCCCGTCGCGAATTTCGATGATGCGCTTGGCCCGCGCCGCGACTTCGCGGTCGTGGGTAATGAGGATCACCACGTGGCCCTGGCTCGCCAGTTCGTCGAGCAACGCCATGACTTCGGCGCCACTGTGGCTGTCGAGGGCGCCGGTGGGTTCGTCGGCCAGAATGATGTGGCCGCCGTTCATCAGGGCGCGGGCGATGGACACCCGTTGCTGCTGGCCACCGGAGAGCTGGTGCGGACGGTTGCCGGTGCGTGATGCCAGGCCGAGGCGGTCGAGGAGGGCGGCGGCGCGGGCGTGACGTTCGGCCGCTGGTAAGCCTGCATAGATCGCCGGCATCTCGACATTTTCCTGGGCCGTGCCGGACGGAATCAGGTGGTACCCCTGGAACACAAAGCCGAAGGCTTCGCGACGCAGCCAGGCCAGTTCATCGCTGTCGAGCCCGGCGACGTTCTCCCCGGCGAAGCGGTACTCGCCCGACGTCGGGCGGTCGAGGCAGCCGAGGATGTTCATCAGGGTCGATTTGCCGGAGCCCGAGGCGCCGACGATGGCAACGAATTCGCCTGCGTGGATCGACAAATCGATGCCGCGCAACACGTGAACTTCAGGGGCGTCGCCACCGCCGTAGGATTTGCGAATGTCCTTCAGGTCGATCAGAGGCGTCAGCATTCAGCCGCCACTCCCGTCGACCGGTCCGATCAACAGGTGATCGCCTTCCTGCAAGCCGTCGAGGATCTGCACCCGCAGTCGGTCGCTGATGCCGGTATGGACATCGCGCTGCTGCAGACTGCCGTTCTCGGCGACTACCTGGGCGGTCTGGATGTCCGCTTTTGTACCGGATTGCAGGGCAGCAATGGGCGCGGTCAGGACGTTTTTCGCCTGGTCGGACACGAAAAACACTTGGGTGGTCATCTCTGCCATCAGCGCGTTATCGGCGTTATCGACGTCGAGCAACACGGTGTACAGCACGACACGCGCACTGCCGCTTTTACTTGAACTGGCCGGGCTGCCACCGCCTTGACTGGTTTGATCGAGGGGTTTTGGCGGCACCGGAAGGATCTGGCGCACGGTGCTGTTCCAGCGTCGATTGCCACCGCTGAGGGTGGTGAACCAGGCCTGCATGCCGGGTTTGACGTGACCGATGTCCGCCTCCGAGACCTCGGCCCAGACGGTCATCGGCGACAGCTTGGCAATGCGCAAAATCAACGGCGTTTGCTGCTGGGCATTGAGGGTCTGGCCTTCACGGGCATCAAGGGCGACAACGGTGCCGGCCATCGGTGCGTAGATTCGCGTGTAACCGAGCTCGGCCTTATCGCTGCGCAGGTTGGCCTGGGCCTGGCGGATTTGTGCCTGCAACATGTCGATGCGCGCCTGGGTGGCACGCAGTTCAGCCTGGGCCGTCTGCACGTCTTCCTCACGGGTCGCGCCGCCGGCCTTGAGGTTCTGTTGACGCTGGAATTTCTGCCGGGCCAGTTCGTGCTGCGCCCGTTGTTCCTCCAACTGAAATTTGAGGTTCTCGATAGAGAAACTTCCGGCATCGAGTTTGGCCTGTTGCGTGGACGGGTCGATTTCCACCAGCAATTGGCCTTCCTTGACCACATCGCCGACTTCCACATGGATCTTGTGGATTTGCCCGGACGCCTGGGCACCGACGTCGACATAGCGCCGGGGTTGCAGCGTGCCCAAGGCCGTGACGCTGCTTTCGATGTCGCCACGGGTGACCTGCACGGTGGCGAACTTATCCCGACCGGGTGGAATGAACTGCCAGGCGGCGACGGCGATAACGGGGATCAGACACAGTGCTACAAGCAGGGCGCGTCGGGCGTGACGGGGACGTTTCATGCAGGGTTCCGGTCAATGGAAATCGACCCGTCGTTCGGTTCGCGGGGAAAATCCGCCAATAGTTGAACGCTGTCGGGAGACCAACAGAGCCGGGGAGCTGTCCTTTATACGAGAAAAGCCGCGCCGAATTTAGGCTCGGACACATGGGGCACACATATAGACCATGACTATTTGTCGGGCAAGATGAAGCAATACTTTAAATCTATATGAGAATTACTATAAATTACGCGCTTCGCTCTGCCACTATCTTGCCACTGCCCATTTTGGCGGTCGACAGAGTGGCTCAAGGAATGAATCCGCACCCGTGCGGACGGGAGTCATGTTGGAAAACTACTATCGTGAGCTGGTGTGTTTCCTGAACGCCAAGCTAGGCAACCGCCAGGTGGCCGAAGATGTGGTGCATGACGCTTATCTACGGGTTTTGGAACGCTCCAGCACCACGCCGATCGAGCAACCCCGCGCGTTTTTGTATCGCACCGCGCTCAACCTGGTGATCGACGACCATCGGCGCAATGCCCTGCGTCAGGTCGAGTCGCTGGAAGTGCTCGATAACGAAGAACGCTATTTCACCCCATCCCCGCACAATAGCCTCGATCACGGCCAACGCCTGGAAATGCTCCAGCGTGCCTTGTCTGAATTGCCGCCGTTGTGCCGCGAAAGTTTTCTGCTGCGCAAGATTGAAGGCCTGTCACATCCGGAGATCGCCGAGCGCCTCGGCATTTCCCGTGCGCTGGTGGAAAAGCACATTGTCAACGCGATGAAGCATTGCCGGGTGCGGATGCTGCAGTGGGATGCCCACTGATCTCATCGTGTTAAATTTTGTTTCATCGTCCTCGTCCTTACTCAACAGACGACCTGCTGTCCTGCCCCAGGGCCGGTCAGGTCACTTAGCTTTTCCTCCCCGCTGCTCGGGGGTTCATCCAGAGGACACTGGAAATGACACAGGCAATTGCATCGCCCATCGTTCACGACCTCATCGGCGTCGGTTTCGGCCCTTCGAACCTGGCGTTGGCCATCGCTCTGCAAGAACGCGGATCGAGCCAGGGTGAACTGGATGTACTGTTTCTCGACAAGCAGGCCGACTACCGCTGGCACGGCAACACCCTGGTGACCCAGAGCGAGTTGCAGATCTCCTTCCTCAAAGACCTGGTAACCCTGCGCAACCCCACCAGCCCTTACTCTTTCGTCAATTACCTCAAGCACCACGGTCGCCTGGTGGATTTCATCAACCTGGGCACTTTTTACCCGTGCCGCATGGAGTACAACGACTACCTGCGCTGGGTTGCCGCACAGTTCGACACCCAGAGCCGCTACGGTGAAGAAGTGCTGACCATTGAGCCGGTGCTGCACAACCAGCAGGTCGAAGCGCTGCGGGTGATATCCAAAGACGCCCAGGGTCAGCAGCACGTTCGCACCACGCGTTCGGTGGTGGTCAGCGCCGGCGGCACACCGCGCATTCCCGAAGCGTTCAAAGCGCTCAAAGGTGACAGCCGCGTGTTCCACCACTCCCAGTACCTGGCGCAGATGGCCAAGCAGCCGTGCGTGAACAACCAGCCGATGAGCATTGCGATCATCGGGGGCGGGCAGAGCGCCGCGGAAGCGTTCATCGATTTGAACGACAGCTTCCCGTCGGTGCAGGTGGACATGATCCTGCGCGGCTCGGCCCTGAAGCCGGCCGATGACAGTCCCTTCGTCAACGAAGTGTTCTCGCCGGAGTTCACCGACCTGGTGTTCCAGCAGGCGAGCAGCGAGCGCGAGCGCCTGGTCAACGAGTACCACAACACCAACTATTCGGTGGTGGACATCGATCTGATCGAGCGTATCTACGGCATCTTCTATCGCCAGAAAGTCTCGGGTATCGCCCGTCATGCATTCCGCACTCTGACCACGCTCTCAAAAGCCACCGCCACCGAGCACGGCATCGAATTGACGATGCGCAACAACGCTACCGGTGAAGTCACGGTGCGTCACTACGACGCCGTGGTCCTGGCCACCGGTTATGAGCGCCAGATGCACCGCAAACTGCTGGCACCGCTGGAACAGTATCTGGGTGATTTCGAGGTGGACCGCAACTACAAACTGATCACCGACGAACGCTGCAAGGCCGGCATCTATATGCAGGGCTTCTGCCAGGCGAGCCATGGTTTGAGCGACACCCTGCTGTCGATCCTGCCGATCCGTGCGGATGAGATTGCAGGGTCGTTGTATGAACATGGCGAGAACCGTGGGCATAGCCGGTCGATGGTGGATTTGTTGTTGGCGACGGCTAGCTGAGATCTTTGTCGGTCGTCAGACCGCCATCGTCGGAATGCCGCCCAGAGCAGGCTCGCTCCTACATTGACCTGTATACACAGGACCCATGTAGGAGTGAGCCTGCTCGCGATGGCGTCCCTACAGGCACGACGAATTCACGCTTCCTGAACCCTTCCTGAAGAACCCCGAAATTCCCCCCACGCAACGCGAAATGCTGTCTCGTTTACGCTCACTGCTGCCGACTAATAGCAGTTGATCCAGAACCGACTTTTCTACTCCCCTCTACAACACCTAACCGTTCGTGATGGCTCTTGTGCAGTTTCGCGATGCACTGTCACGCGTGCTCAATCGTGTCCCCGGTGACCGCCTGAAAATCTGTCATGGGCCATGAATCCTCGCGGCCAGCATCGACGAAAACACTGTGGTAGCTGGCGCAATAATTTGAAACACGGAGGCGTCGTACATGATTCAGGGAAGCTTCCTACATCAAGTTTTGTGTCGCCTAGTTACGTTGAACCCGTGGAACTATTAACGATTACCACGGGATGAAGGCAGGTGCAGGCGACACATGCCGGCTTGAAATCCTGTGAAAAGGAGAAAGCACATGGACGGAACGCTATTGCCCTGCACGGTCGCAAATCCCCGCGGATTGCGCAGGCAAGCAGGGTTGATGGGAGGAGGCAATCTGCCCTTTCCAAGCGAGATTGCCTCTCGCAATTTCCCCGCTTCGCCAAATTTCGCCGGCTACTACGCCACCAATGATTACAACGCGGCGATGTTTCTGGCTCATGAATTGGCTTCACCCGAAGCGGTCATGACGCCCGAAGAAGCGCAGGAGTCGGTGCAGTTATTGTGGACATTAATTCAGCGCCTGCATGCCGCAAAAAACACATCCGCTGAGGCGCTCAATAAGCTGCAGAAAATGGTGGGAGATATTCCCGACATTGGGTCATTGCTGTTTTCTTCGACCAGTATGCCTGGCACGTTAATTACCGTCGGCAACATGGCAGCCGCGATGTCAAAGTCTAAGTCCGTGGTTGATCTACTGGATTTGTCACCTGCGGACAAAAAGAAGTTGATTCAATGGGCAAGTGAACGTGGAAAGGCAAGTTCCACATCGGCGAAGAAAGCTTTTAAAGGCAAGATCAAATTGATACGCGTCGGGGGGCAATTGCATTTTGAAGTGCCTGTTACGGCTCGGGCGCAAAGTTATAGGGTGTTAGGTCAGGTGGGGAGCCAGGTTGCTCATATTCCAGCGTATGGAACCAAGGCTGTACTCAATAATAGGGCGATGCTTCATGGTCATGGTGCGACTCGTGGCCTCAAATTAATGACCGGAGCTCCTGTGGGCGTCGCATTAGCTGTACTGCCACAGGCTTATGTTGACTACAGCAATTCCACGACGATAGAAGAGTTTTATAAGAAGTCGGTTTATAGTCAGCCTGTTAATGTCGCGGCGTTTGCCGGTGGAGTAGCGAGTGGTGCATTAACAGGGATTGTTTTTGTCGCGGTAGGATTAGGTGTTGCTCCATTAGTAGTCGTTTTAGCGGTAGGGTGGCTTGGCGCCTTTGGAATTCAGTCGTTAATTATGCACTTAGGCGTAGATCGAGTGATCGGCGATTTTTTTGTAAAGTGAGTATTTTATAATGATTGATGTGAAAAATTTAAAAAAAGAGTGTTGGGTCATGTTTTTCGCAGTCGTTTTTTTTGGCCTTTTTGGACCTTCTAATCTGGATTGTTTTTGGTATTTATATTTGATGCTATTCGTAGGGTGTTTGATTTGGACGCTGTATCTGATTTACGTGTGTGAGCGATACATTGTTTACATGGCTACTTTTTTAACAGCTGTGATTTGCATATTTGCATATTCGGCAAGTAGCTTGGCATACGTGTCGATGTCTACCGTGTTTGGTAAATCCAATGTGCTAACTATCGTTGGAGGTATGAGTCCTTTGATATTGGTTTGTATAGTGTTTGTGGTTGTTTTCAGAAGTAAATCCTCGTTTTTTCCGTTTGAAGTGATCGGTAATAGAGTGACCTCAAAAAAGAAAGAACGGAGTAGGAAAAATTACAGTGTAGGGTTTGTCGCAGGTGTGTCGACATTCACAGGTGGTCTATTTATTAAATCCGTCGACGAAATAACGCGTGATGTCGTTTCAATTGCTGGTGGTACAGGCATTTCAGTAGTGATGCTGTTATTTCTGCGTCACTCAATTCGCGGTCTGCGTACCCTTCGTATTCAAGAACGACTCATGCCAATTCCGTACACTTTCATGGTTATAGACGAAATTCGAGAAGCCCGCAGTCGGTGGTGGCTTGGCAGGTTTTTTAAATGGATAACTTCTTTGTTCGACTCTCCAGTACCTAAATAAAACTCTTTCAAAGCTGCAGCAGACTTTGCGTTCAAATAACTACAAGGAGTTACGCATGACAATGGATTTTTCATCACTATTCACGGCGCAAAACCGCCGTTTATTCAAACTGACAATGGCACTCAAAGGCGGGCAAGCGTTATTGCTCGAGTCCTTTACAGGACATGAAGGTTTATCGACAGATTTTGGTTTTCAATTGGACCTGTTGTCCGACGATGCCAGCGTAAAACTGAAAACGGCGATGGGCCAGTCCGCGACGATCGAAATCGAATTGGCGACTGGCGATAGACGCTACATCAATGGCCATGTGGTGCGTTTCGGTAAAGTGGGTAGTGACGGTGGAATGTGCCGTTATTCGGCGGTGATCGGTTCCTGGCTCAGCTTGTTAGAGCAGCGGTATGACGCTCGGATTTATCAGGATCAAACGGTCGAAGAAGTCGTTTCAGAGGTCTTTGGCCGTTATGAAGGACTTGCCAAATTCGAGTTTCGCGTCGAACGCTCATTAAAAAAACACAGCTATATCACCCAATACCGGGAAAGTGATCGGCATTTCGTAATGCGGCTGCTGGAAAGCGAAGGGCTTTTCTTTTACTTCGAGCACGTGGCTGATAGCCACACGATGATCATCATGGATGATTCAACCCTGTTGCCCTCATTACCAGAACAACCGCAAGTGCGTTTTCACACCGCCTCAGTGACTGAAACAGCTGACTCGATCACCCACTGGAGCGCGGAGCGGGAATTGCAATCCAGCAAGATTTCTGTCCAGACCTTTGATTACCGCCAGCCTGGCAACCGGCTTCCAGTCAGCATGAAAAGTATCAATGAACAGGGCGATGTTCCGGCCTACGAGATTTACGATTTCATGGGCCAGTACACCCATGGCACCTACGATGACGGTGAAGTTCTGGTAAGAAACAGAATCGAAGCGCTGGAGCTTAGAGGCAAAAATTTTGTGGGCCTGAGTAACTGCCGAGCTATGCGCCCTGGTTATTCGTTCGAGCTCACACAGCACTATGAACACGATGATGGATCTTCTGAGGACCGACAATTTCTTTTGATGAGTATTGAGCACGGAGGCAGCAACAATTATTTGTCCGGCGATCAGGCCGGTTATGCCAACAAATTTCACTGCGTGCGCAAGAAAATAAAATTTCGCCCTCAACTGGAAACACTGACGCCCGCAATTGCGGGTCCGCAAACCGCCATCATTGTTGGGCCCCCGGGTGAAGAGATCTATACCGACGAGCTCGGGCGGGTAAAAGTACAGTTCCATTGGGACCGATATGGCGACTTCAACGACAAAAGCTCGTGCTGGGTCCGCGTCGCTCAGTCCGGTGCCAGTGGAGGCTTCGGCAGCATCCTCATTCCCCGTGTCGGCGATGAAGTCGTCGTCGTTTTCCTCGACGGCAATCCCGACCGCCCACTGATCATGGGCAGCCTCTATAACAGCCAGAACTCCCCACCTTGGTCGTTGCCAGCGAACAAGACGCAGAGTGGATTTTTGACGCGATCAATGAAAGGAAAGGGCAGTAACGCGAACTCCTTCCGTTTCGAAGACAAGGCCGGTGCAGAGCAAGTGATTGTCCACGCCGAGCGCAATATGGACACCGAAGTTGAGGCAGACGAAACCCTCAAGGTAAGAGGAAATCGTCAGATCAACGTGAGCGGTAAGCATTCCGAAACGATCAAGCATGAAACCAGCATCGCCGTTGAAGAGGGGGCGTACTACGTCACCGTCGATAAAAGCGAAGTGAAGATCAAGGCAGCGACTTCCATCACCCTGGAAGTGGGCGCCAGCAAGTTGGTCATGAACCAGGACGGAACAATTGTTTTGGCCGGCATCGTGGTCGATGTGGAAGGAACAACCCTCATCAATCTGAACAAAACAAGCTGACGGAAAAAGGACGCCGCATGCGAACCTGTATTTACGATCGCATCTCAGAGAAACGAATTCGCGAGGAAAAACGGCTCGAAGAAGAGCGCTTGAAACGAGAGGCACTTCCTCCGCCTCCCAAGCGATTTCATACCAACGAACTGAGTTTCGTTCGACCGGGCAGTTTCAAAGACAAGACCTTTCATGTCTTCACGCTGACGGATATCGGGCCGAGCCCCTTGTCCGTGGTGATAGGTCGAACACCCATCGGAGTAGACCAAGACCTTGAAACCATTGCGCAGCAGCTTTTAGCTGATTTGAAGCACGCGCTCTCACATCTGAAATGGGTCGAGCATTTGAGCCCGGCCGAAGTGGCAGGCGTTGATGCACGACGTGTCGAATTCAGATGGAGGCAACAAGGTCAACCGGTGCACCAACTCCAGTTGATTTTTCTCCATCACGACGAACACCAACATCCGCTTTTGATGCAGATCACCGCAACCAGCAACAACCCGAAAGGCATGACGCCGGATGAAAGAAGTGCGTTTCACGAGTTAGTCGAAACTCTTGAACTACGTCCAGCTACGCATACCGAAAAGCCGGTGACCCCGGCATGAGTGCGGCTGCGCGACTGGATGATCCAATTGAACACACGGGGTCACTTACGGGATTGCTCGCAGGGCTGGCAGTTGGAGCAATTGGGGCTGCCCTTATTGTAGGAACGGGGGGATTGGCAGCCGTTGCAATCGTGGGCGCCACTGCTGCGGCAGGTGCGGGCATCGGGCAGTTGATTGGAAGCTTTTCGTATTTCAACCACGCAGTCGGCCGGATAGTCAGTGGCTCCGGCAATGTCCACGTCAATGGCAAACCCGCCGCCAGAGCTCACTTGGACGAAGCGGGTTGCAGTGAGCATGGTTCTGCACCGCAAATCCTCGCGCAAGGAAGCAGCACCGTACACATCAATGGTCAGCCAGCCGCCCGTGTCGGCGATCACACTGTATGCGACGCGAAAATCAGTTCCGGGTCTGGCAATGTTTTCATCGGTGGAGGCACCGATACCACCGACCCGATGAATCCCGAAGTGCCGGCATGGCTTGAGCGAGCACTGCTTGTCGTTGGATTGGCAAGTGCATTCGTGCTGGCAAGCCCGGTGATCGTCATTGCGGGGTTTGCCGGAGGCGTTGCTGGCGGGTTTGCCGGAAACTGGGCAGGTGGGGAGTTGTTTGGTGAAGGCTCCGACAAGCAAAAGCTGATGGCCTTTGGTGGGGCGTTGCTGGGTGGAGGGTTAGGGGCGAAGGGTGGTAAGTGGTTTGATGCGCGGTATGAATTCAAGGTGCGGGGTGTTGGGTCGAATGTTGGGAACGTAACTATCGTCCCGAAAAATCCTGGCAAAGTCGCTATTGCGGAATCGGAGGCCGCCTTAGGTCGAGCCAGTCAAGCAAAGCTTGAACTCCCCGCGAGCAAGGAATACAACGTGAAAACGGTGTCTTCGAACGACAAAAAGACGTTAAGTGGATGGGGCAATAAAAAACCTGACGGGTATGAAAAAGTCTCGGCGGAGCAAGTAAAGGCGAAATCCGAAGCAATCGGGCATGAAGTTAAGTCTCACCCGTACGATAGAGATTATGCTGGGCAGTATTTTTCGTCACATGCGGAAAAACAGATGTCTATCATTAGTCCGAATCATCCGATAGGTGTCTCAAAACCTATGTGCAATGATTGTAAAGGCTATTTCTCAAAATTAGCACAATACAATAAGGCTGATCAGACGGTCGCCGATCCCCAGGTTGTTCGAATATTTAAGTCTGATGGTACTGTTGAGAAAATATTGAGGGTTGAATGAACAAGAAAACCGAAGTGCTCATTCGAAAACTTCTAGATGAGGTGAGATTGTCGTCCTCAGGTAACTTAATTCTTCCTCTAAGGAAGCTTTTGTGGAATACGATTACTGAGGATGAGGTTGGCTCGATCAAGACGTTGATCCTCACAAAATTGGATGTATTTTGTGTACAACACGCTTCATTTATTTGGTCGAGAAAATTTGGAGACCTTCAAGGTATCACCACAATGTTATCAATAGCACTCAACGCAGCGAATGGAACTATCGCGAAAGGAACAGCGTTAAGTCAGCGTGATGAATTTTATGTTGAAGTTGTGGAAGATCAGGATTACGAAGCAGAAGAGTATCCGACAATGTTTGTCGGGCATGCTGCTGCCAATACGATCACTACCGCAACAGCCGATTTCACCTATGATCCCTCTGATCTTCGTGGTGATCGAGATCTGGATCCGGAAGCGTTCGAACCTAGTTATTTGATTGCCTCGGCATTCGCAGGAGGGTTGGATGAAAACGGGAATTCTGATTTACGGCGTGAATTCTGGAAGTGGTATCTGACATGCGCACTTAAAGAGGTTGTCTGAGGCCCAGAGCTCAGAATTTACCTATTTTGGACAGTGGTACACCTGCCGTTATAGAAGCCGATGTGTCGTGTTCTTGACCTACTCCGAGATTAGCGTAGGACCGTTCCGAAACGCATAACCGGGTTTTACATCGCTGGAGGGGTGTCCTATAGTTCGCCCGTCGCCGACGAATCGGTGATCGACTTTAGCCGGTCGTAACAGATGATGCACAAGCGCCCGTCCAGACGCGGCGCTTTTTGCTGCCTGGCATTTTAATGTCTATGGTGGCTGTGCGTGGGACACCTTCGGGTGTGCCGGGTGCATCTGTCCGGTCGGCTAACCCGCGTACAGCTACCACCCCAATTCGTTTAGCCGCGGAAGGGGTGGGAGTTTTTTCCCAATCAGATGAGATTTAAACTTATGCCTCAGTACCTTCCCCTCCAGGGCAATTTCAGCGTCGGCCCGACCCTATACATCGACACTGAAGCCCGCGTATCCGACCTTCTTTAAACCGCCACCCATCGAATCAAAGCTGCCCGAAATCTGCTCAACAGTCTCACTTGCCTGGGCGTGAAAGACGCCGAAGGGCATGATCTTGAGCATTTTGCGAATGTTGCGTACATCCTCATTCAAGACGGCTGTGACGCCTTACACGCATTGGGCCTGAAGCTGGAAACGCAGACGCGCTAACGATTGGAACATTGCTAGAAACTGATCACCGACGAACGCTGCAAGGCCGGCATCTATATGCAGGGCTTCTGCCAGGCGAGCCATGGTTTGAGCGACACCTTGCTGTCGATCCTGCCTATCCGTGCGGATGAGATTGCCGGGTCGTTGTATGAACATGGCGAGAACCGTGGGCATAGCCGGTCGATGGTGGATTTGTTGTTGGCGACGGCTAGCTGAGATCTTTGTCGGTCGTCAGACCGCCATCGTCGGAATGCCGCCCAGAGCAGGCTCGCTCCTACATTGACCTGTATACACAGGACCCATGTAGGAGTGAGCCTGCTCGCGATGGCGTCCCTACAGGCACGACGAATTCACGCTTCCTGAATCCTTCCTGAAGAACCCCGAAATACCCCCCTCCAACCCCAAACACCGCGTTTACTTTCCATAAACAGCGGCGCAAGCTTCGCGTGTTTTCAATCAATAGCGGAGACCCACAGTGGGTACTTGTTCGAGTGACAGACGTCGGCCGGTCCTGAAAACCGGCACATTCTCGGCAAGATAACGCGCAGCTTTTTTTGTGCCGTTGTCTCGCCTTAACGCGAGCAGCGGCTTTCCGATCGCGGCCAGTGCCGGCCCGATTTTCGATGCCCTCTCTACGACGCTGAACCGTGCGTGATGGTCGACCCGGTGTCGTCATCGCGACGACTCGACACGCCTGCTCGAAGGTTTCCTGGCCGACCCTGGGGGAACTGCCATGAACCTGACCCTGCTCAAAGAATTCTTCGCCGGATTCCTGCGCACCCGCCACATTGCCCGGCACTTTCGTCGACTGGCACTGCTGGAAAACTTCACCGACACCACGGTCAGCCGCGAAGTGCCACCGACGCTGGCGCAAACCCTGGTAAGCGCCGCTAACAGCGACACCGGCCAACTGCTGAACAGCCTTGGCAGCCACACCGATGGTCTCAGTGAGCTGGAAGCTGACGTTCTGCGCGAACGCTTCGGACTTAATGAAGTCGAGCACGAGCAGCCATTGCCCTGGTGGATTCACCTGTGGCACTGCTACAAAAATCCGTTCAACTTGCTGCTGACGTTGCTGGCTGTTATCTCCTGGCTGACTGAAGACCTGAAAGCCGCGATCGTGATTTTCTCCATGGTGGTGCTTTCGACCTTGTTGCGCTTCTGGCAGGAAACCAAATCCAACCAGGCGGCCGACGCGCTCAAGGCGATGGTCAGCAACACGGCGACGGTGTTGCGCCGTGATGAGCAGCGGATCGAATTGCCGATCAAGCAACTGGTACCTGGGGATCTGATCGTGTTGTCGGCGGGCGACATGATTCCCGCTGACTGCCGGGTGCTCGGGGCCAAGGACCTGTTCGTCAGCCAGGCCGCGATGACCGGCGAATCGATGCCCGTTGAAAAATTTTCTCGGCAGCAGGACGACGATACCTACAACCCGCTGGACCTCGACAGTATCCTGTTCATGGGCACCAACGTGGTGTCCGGCACCGCGACGGCGGTGGTGCTGACCACCGGCAACAGCACTTACTTCGGCGCATTGGCACAACGGGTCGGCGCCACCGATCGCGCGCCCACCTCGTTTCAGGCAGGGGTCAACAAAGTCAGCTGGTTGCTGATCCGCTTCATGTTCGTCATGGCGCCGCTGGTGCTGTTCATCAACGGTTTCACCAAAGGCGACTGGACCGAAGCGTTGCTGTTCGCATTGTCGATTGCCGTCGGCCTGACCCCGGAGATGCTGCCGATGATCGTCACCTCGACCCTGGCCAAGGGCGCGGTATTTTTGTCGCGCAAAAAAGTCATCGTCAAACGCCTCGACGCGATCCAGAACTTCGGCGCGATGGACGTGCTGTGCACCGACAAGACCGGCACCCTGACCCAGGATAAGATTTTCCTGGCGCGCAATGTCGATGTCTGGGGCAGCGACTCTGATGACGTGCTGGAAATGGCTTACCTCAACAGTTACTACCAGACCGGCCTGAAAAACCTACTGGACGTGGCCGTGCTCGAACACGTCGAAATCCACCGCGAACTGAAAGTCGGCACGGCGTTTCGCAAGGTCGACGAGATTCCCTTCGATTTCACCCGCCGGCGCATGTCGGTGGTGGTGGCCGAGCGTGATCGTCCCCGTCTGTTGATCTGCAAAGGCGCCGTGGAGGAAGTGTTGGCGGTATGTTCGCGGGTGCGACACGGTGTTAACGACGAAGCGTTGACCGAGGAACTGCTGACGCGGATTCGTCAGGTCACCGCCGCGTTCAACGCCGAAGGACTGCGGGTGGTTGCCGTGGCGGCGCGGCCGATGATCGAGGGGCGCGACACTTACAGCCTGGCGGATGAACAGCAATTGACGCTGATCGGCTATGTGGCCTTTCTCGACCCGCCGAAGGAAAGCACTGCGCCCGCCCTGAAAGCCCTGGCCGCCCACGGTGTTGCGGTGAAAGTGCTGACCGGAGACAACGAACTGGTGACGGCCAAGATCTGCCGCGAAGTCGGTCTGGAGCAACAAGGCCTGTTGATGGGAAATGACATCGAGCGCATGACCGACGCCGAACTGGCGGTGGCGGTCGAGACCACCAACGTCTTCGCCAAACTCACGCCCTCGCACAAGGAACGCATCGTTCGCCTGCTCAAAAGTAACGGGCATGTGGTGGGTTTCATGGGTGACGGCATCAACGACGCACCGGCCTTGCGCACTGCAGACATCGGTATCTCGGTCGACAGCGCCGTGGACATCGCCAAGGAGGCGGCCGACATCATCCTCCTCGAAAAAAGCCTGATGGTGCTGGAGGAGGGGGTTCTGGAAGGCCGCCGGACCTTCGCCAACATGCTCAAGTACATCAAGATGACCGCCAGCTCGAACTTCGGCAACGTGTTCTCGGTGCTGGTGGCGAGCGCGTTCATCCCGTTCCTGCCGATGTTGCCGATGCACCTGCTGGTGCAGAATCTGCTCTACGACATTTCGCAGATCGCCATTCCTTTCGATAACGTCGATGAGGAAATGCTCAAGCAACCCCAGCGTTGGCAGCCGGCTGATGTCGGGCGTTTCATGCTGTTCTTCGGCCCGATCAGTTCGATTTTCGATATCACTACGTTTGCGTTGATGTGGTACGTGTTCGATGCCAATACCCCGGATCACCAGACGTTGTTCCAGTCGGGCTGGTTCGTGGTCGGGTTGCTGACCCAGACGCTGATCGTGCACATGATTCGTACGCCGAAGATTCCTTTCCTGCAAAGCCGCGCGGCGATGCCGTTGATGGTCATGACCTTGATCATCATGGCTGTCGGGATTTTTCTGCCGATGGGGCCGCTTGCGCATTACTTCAAATTGCAGGCGTTGCCGTCGTTGTACTTTGTGTTTTTGCCGGTGATTTTGTTGGCCTATATGGGGCTGACGCAGGCGGTGAAGGGGTTTTATGTTCGGCGGTTTGGGTGGCAGTGATGCTTGCGGTTTTGCCCTTGCGGGGTGTCCGGAGCCCTCTGTAGGAGCCAAGCTTGCTCGCGATGAAGGCCTCACAGCCGATGAGTATTCCTCTGATTTACCCGCATTAAATTGTGGGAGCTGGCCTGCCGGCGATGACGGCCTGATTGGCGGTGAAATTCTTGATGGTGTACATATCCATTCCTGCGGTCATGGCCGCTATTGGTTTCGCCCTTACGGCGAGTTACTTGGCGCTTCTCCAAGTGACTCGCTGTAAGAGCGAAACCAATAGCAGCCATGATCGCAGAAACGGATATGTACACCAGCGAGAGCATCGTCGCCCGTCAGTGCGCCATCGCTGGCAAGTCGAATCGTCGCACCGCCGCTCCCACAGTTTGATCCGGGGGCATCCGGGAAAAATGCGTCGGCTATCAGGCCGCCATCGCGAGCAAGCCCGCTCCCACAATGTGGTCTGAAGGCCTCCCCACCGAACATTGCGTCACAACCCAGGAAAAGCCATGCGCGCGCAAGAAGTCGCCCTTGCTACAATGCCCGCCATGTCTTGCAGAGGTTCCTATGGTCAAAGCGATGGTGGTAGACGATCACCCGTTCATTCGGGCATCGGTCAAGATGCTCCTGCAACAGGAAAACATCGAGGTTGTCGCCGAGGCGGACAACGGTGCCGATGCTGTGCAAATGGCGCGTGAACACACACCGGACTTGATCATGCTGGACATCGCCATGCCCAGGCTCGACGGGCTCGAAGTCATCAACCGGATCATGTCACTGGAAAAGCACACCAGGATCGTCGTACTCACCTCGCAGCCGGCGATTTTCTACGCCATGCGCTGCATGAAAGCCGGAGCCGCCGGCTATGTATCCAAAACCGATGACCTCAACGAGCTGGTCAAGGCGATCAAGGCCGTGATGACCGGCTATACATTTTTCCCTTACCTGCCGGCCAGTTCAGTGCGCAGCAGTGATGCCCGGGCCACTGACGTAGAACTGATCCAGAGCCTGTCTGACCGAGAGCTGGTGATCCTGCAGCAACTGTCCAACGGCATGAGCAACAAGGAAATCAGCGAGGCCATGTTCCTGAGCACTAAAACCATCAGCACCTACAAGACGCGCCTGATCGAAAAACTCAACGTGAAGTCCGTGGTCTATCTCGCCGATTTTGCCAAGCGCAACCAGTTGATCTGAATGCACATGACCTTTGGGAAATGGCTGGCCGTGCTTCTGCTGTCTGGCGCGTTGAACGCAATGGCGAACGCGACCATGGCAGCGCAAACGTTGCAGGTGCTGGGGCGTTCGCAGGTCGACGGTTACAGCGTGGTGCTCGACGAGGCCGACAGGGAGTGGTTGCGCGCCAAGGGCACGTTGCTGTTGGGCGCGTCGGCGCCGGATTACCCACCGTTTGGCATCACAGGCACCGGACGAGACTATGAAGGCCTGACCGCCGATTACGCCGCGTTGCTGGCCGAGTTGCTGCACGTGCGCGTTGAGGTCCGTCGCTACGATTCGCGTGCTGATGTGGTTCGGGCAAC
The DNA here is from genome assembly GCF_059716215.1 of Pseudomonas sp. LBUM1643. Classification (NCBI taxonomy): domain Bacteria; kingdom Pseudomonadati; phylum Pseudomonadota; class Gammaproteobacteria; order Pseudomonadales; family Pseudomonadaceae; genus Pseudomonas; species Pseudomonas sp. LBUM1643. The sequence goes on along the minus strand of NZ_CP166813.1, from coordinate 4,570,486 downwards.
CCGGCTAGGTGAAGTGGACTTGCTCGGCACGTCCAATGATTTCGAGGCGGCCGACCCTGAGTTGATGATGTCCAGCGCTTACGCCGACGACCAGCCGACGCTGGTGACCCGGGTGGGTGACAACCAGACGCTGACGCCGGACCTGGCGGGCAAGCAGGTGGCGATGCTTTATCACTATCTGCCACCAGACGCCGTCAAGGCGCACTTTCCCAACGCCCGTTTGCAGCTCTACCCCTCGACCTTGAGCGCGATTGGCGCCGTGGCATTCGGTACGGCCGATGTCTACTTGGGCGACTCCATCAGTGCCAATTACCTGATCAACAAGAATTACCTGAACAACGTTCAGCTGGCGGGCTTCCTCGACACGCGGGTGAACGATTTCGCCTTCTCCATGAGACGGGATAACCAGCGTCTGCTGCGGATCGTCAATGCGGCCCTGGCGGTTATTCCGGCCAGCGAACACTTGACCATCCTTCGTCGCTGGAGCGCCGGCGGCGCGAACATGACCGGCCTCCATGCGCTGACGTTCAGTACCGCTGAACAGCGCTGGATGGATCGGCATCCCCACATCAGAGTGGCCATCGATGAGAGTTTCCTGCCCCTGTCCTTCTATGGTCAGGATGGCAAGTTTCGCGGTCTCGGCGCCGATGTCCTGGCGAAGGTGGCGCTGCGCACCGGGTTGAAATTCGACATCCAGCGGCTGCAGACGGTCCCTGAGCTGATCAAGCAGGTCGAGACCGGTCAGGCGGACCTGTTAATCAGCCTGACCCCCAGTGCCGAGCGCGAGAAGTCGCTGCGGTTTACTCGCCCCTACCTCAGCACGCCCTATGTGTTGGTCACCCGCATGGGCACTGGCAGTCCCGCGACGCTGGACGAGATGAACGGCAAACGCGTGGCGGTGATTCGCGGCACACCGGTACGAAGCCTGTTGATGGAGCAGTATCCGGCGATCCAGTTGATCGATGCCGACAACGCCGAGCAGGCCATGACCATGGTCGCCAACGACAAAGCGGATGGCGCGGTCAATGCGCTGATAACTGCGCGCTACATGATTTCCCGTCAGTTTCGCGATCGGTTAAGCATCACCAGCACGGTCGGCACCACCTCGGCCCGCATCGGTTTCGCCATGGCTCGTGATGCAGCCGAGCTGTATTCGATTCTCGACAAGACGCTGCTGAGCATTCCCCCGGAGGAACTCGATGAGCTGTCCAATCGCTGGCGTAGCGAAGTGGTGGTCGATGACAGCTACTGGCTACGTCATCGCGCAGCAATCATTCAGGGCTTTGCATTGGCAGCCGTATTGCTGCTGTTGGCGCTGGGCTGGATTGCTTACCTGCGACAGCTGATCGCCAAGCGTCGACAGGCAGAAGTCGCGCTCAGCGATCAGCTGGAATTCATGCGCGTCTTGATCGACGGTACTCCCCATCCGATTTACGTACGGGATCGTGAAGGTCGGTTGTTGATCTGCAATACGGGCTATCTGGAGGTGTTCGGGATCGAGCGGGATGTCGTCGTGGGCAAGACCGTGATCGAGGGGATGTTCAAAAGCGTGCAAGAGGCCGCGGCCTATCACGAAGACTATTTGCAGGTCATGAAGGACGGCTTGCCTCGGGTACAGGACCGCCAGCTGACGTTGGGCGCAAACGTGCTGACCATCTACCACTGGATGCTGCCGTATCGCGCGAGCAGTGGCGAAGTGAGCGGGTTGATCGGAGGCTGGATTGACATCAGTGAACGTCAACGCCTGGTGCAGGCGCTACATGAAGCCAAGGACGAAGCCGATGATGCCAATCGCGCGAAGACCACGTTCCTCGCGACCATGAGCCATGAAATCCGCACGCCGATGAATGCGGTGATCGGCATGCTTGAGTTGGCGATGAAAAAGGCTGACGAAGGTGTGACGGACCGTTTTGCAATCGAAGTGGCGTCCGGCGCGGCGCGCAGTTTGCTCGATCTGATCGGCGATATTCTTGACGTGTCGCGTATCGAGTCCGGGCATTTGTCCCTGACACCGGAGCGCGCCAACCTGGGCGAATTGGTGACATCGGTGGTGCGTATTTTCGAAGGGCTGGCGCGGCAAAAACAGTTGCGTCTGATACTTGAACTGGACGTCGGGGCCCATCGCGATGTGCTGATCGATCCGCTGCGGTTCAAGCAGATTGTCTCCAACCTGCTGAGCAACGCGATCAAGTTTACCGAGCGAGGCGAGGTCCGGTTGCGGGTCAAGGTTCAGAGCGGGTCGAACGAGCAAGGCCTGACCGTGTGCCTGCAAGTTGCCGACACCGGTATCGGAATCTCCGACGACGATCAGCAACGCTTGTTCAGCCCGTTCACCCAGGCGAGCAACAATCCTCAATCGGCCCGCAGCGGCTCCGGACTGGGACTGGTCATCAGTCGCACGCTGTGCGAGATGATGGGTGGCCAGTTGAACATGTCGAGCGTGGTGGGGCAGGGGACGCAGGTCGACATTGTGCTCGACGTGGCGATTCTGATGACCGCGAGTGAACCCGTGACGTCGCGAGCCGAGCCCGCGACGTCCAGCCGTGTGCTGAACATTCTGGTGGTCGACGATTACCCGGCCAATCGGTTGGTGCTGTCCCAGCAATTGAGTTACCTCGGCCATCGGGTCAGGGATGCTGAAGACGGTGCCCAGGGATTGCGCGCCTGGCGCAGTGAATTCTTCGACGTGGTCATTACCGATTGCAACATGCCGATCATGAGCGGGTATGAGCTGACCCGGACAATCCGTGCCGAAGAGGTCGCGCGCGGCCTGGCACCGGGTCTGATTCTCGGCTTTACCGCCAATGCGCAACCTGAGGAAAAGCAGCGCTGCCAATTGGCGGGAATGGATGACTGCCTGTTCAAGCCAATCAGTCTTGAGGACCTCAGGGGCCGGCTGGCCAGCCTGATCCCGATCAATACCGGTGCGTCCATCGGGCAAGCGTCCTGCGAGCTGTCGGATGAAATCGACCTGAGTGGTCTTCATCAACTGACCCGGGGTGACGATGCGTCGATCAAGCGCCTGCTGGCAGACTTGTCCGCCAGCAACGACGAGGACATGGCGCGGTTGATGCGGCTTTTCACCCAGCATGATGTGCCGGGTCTGGCGAATCTGGCCCATCGGATCAAAGGGGGGGCGCGAATCATCAAGGCTCATGCCTTGATTGACGCCTGCGAATGCCTGGAGACCGCTTGCGAAGGGGTGAACCCTGGGCAACTGACCGAAGCGGTTGACGCGTTGCATCAGGCGATGGAGCGATTGGCCCAACGCTTGGCGTAAGCGCACGGTAACTGAAGAATGTTCACTCCTGTAATTTAGGAAATTTCCTACACGATTTGGGATATTTCCTAAATAACGCCTTCGTTCATTTCCGGATAATCGACGCTCCCTCTCAAGACGAGCCGAGATGTCATGACCCGCCTGCCCCTCCGTGTTCTGGTACTCGAAGACCATAGCTTTCAGCGCTCCGTAGCGGTGAACATGCTTAAGCAAGCTGGCTGTCGCGAGGTCTTCGAGGCCAGCGATGGTGCCCAGGCCCTGGCTGTTTTGCAGCGCGTCGGCCCGGTGGACATTGCCCTGTGCGATCTGCAGATGGAGGGGATGGACGGTTTGGAGTTCTTTCGGCGGCTGGGGGCGTCGGGCCAGGTCAAGTCGATCATCATCAGCAGCTCACTATCGGCGGACCTGCGCCGTGCCGTGCATCAGATCGTTTCCCTGCTGGGTTTGGAATTGCTCGGGGATGTTGGCAAACCCCTGCATCCGCACTTGCTGGAGCAGTTGTTGAACAAGCACCTGGGTAGCCCGACGGTCGAGCCAGCGCCGGTTAGTCCTCTGCAATCGGCCAGCGAAGAGGAGGTCTGCGCCGCGCTGGCAGAAGGTCAGATACAGTCCTGGTATCAGCCAAAATTCAACCTGCACACGGGGCAGGTGTGCGGCGTCGAGGTGCTCAGCCGATGGTTGCATCCGGCTCGTGGTGTGCTGTCACCGGCAGTGTTTTTGCCTATTCTGGAGGGCCGGGGGCTGATGGACTCGCTGCTGTTTACTCAACTGGAGCAGGCGCTGAGTCTGCAGAAAGAAGCGGCAAGTCGGGGCTTTTGTTTGAACATGGCGTTCAATCTGCAGGCCGCGCAATTGGCCAGCAGCGAGCTGACCGCCAGCATTCGCGGCATTCTGGCCAAGCAATCGGCGTATGGCTGCGGACTGACCTTCGAACTGACCGAAAGCGGTTTGCTGGAAGCGCCCGCCACCAGCCTGGAAAATCTGGTGCGGCTGCGCATGATGGGCTGCCGGTTGTCCATTGATGACTTCGGCGCCGGGTTTTCCTCGTTGCAACGCCTGTGTCAGCTTCCCTTCAGCGAGATCAAGCTCGATGCCGAGTTTGTCCGCACGCTGGACCTGGAACCCCGATGCCGGGCGGTCATCAGCAGCACCCTGGCGCTGGGGGAAACCCTCGGCATGTCGGTAGTGATCGAGGGCATCGAGACCGACGCGCAACGCCTGCAATTGATGTCATTGGGATGCACCCAAGGACAGGGCTACTGGTACGCAAAGCCGATGAGTGGCGAAGCGTTGCTCGAATGGCTGCAGTTACACGGCGAATCACCCATGCGTCGTTAATCTCCTACCTATGGCCGGATAAATGGAGGGGCCATTTAGGAAAAATCCTACATAAAGGGCTTGCGGTCATGCGTAGCCTTGCGCCATCTCGAATCTGACACCCTGCTGGGGGCCCACGTTGTCCAACAAAGCCTTACGTATCCTGATTGCTGACGAGCAGCACTTTCAGCGGATGAGAATCGAACGCCTGTTCAATCAACTCAATTACTACCGCATCGCGCCGGTGCATAACCTCGAGGAATTGCTGACGCTGGTCGAATACGGCTGCGAGCCTTTTGATCTGGTCGTGATCAATGCCTCACTGGCCAATGGCGCGCTGAGTCTGCTCGATTTCTTTCGTGACAACCCTCAAGTTCGTCACGCCTTCATCTACGACGCCCAGCGGGCGCAGTTGCCGCCGATCCCGGCGCGCGATCTACAAAAAATCCAGGTCAGCGTGGCGGTATTGCCTGATCTGTCGTCGATCCAGCGATGCATGGCACTCGTAGATCCACGCTTACCGTTCGTCGGGACTGTCAATTCTGTCAGGTAGTTTCGCTGCCTTGCACCTGCCAGACTTTTCGCGCAGCTGTTGCGTTGATCCGGGACCTGCCTAATGGACATCCATTGCACATCGTCATTTATTACAGGGAGGCCCCATGAAGTCAGTGCTGATTGTGGACGATCATCCGGTGGTTCGCGCCGCAGTCAAACTTGTCCTTCGCCAAGAGGGCTTTCAAACCATCCATGAGGCAAGCAGCGGTAACGAAGTCATGCCGATGATTCGTGAACACCAACCGGACCTCATCGTGCTTGATCTTTCAATGCCTTCGCTCGATGGCCTGGAAGTGCTGCGGCGCATCCACGACGGTGCGGAGCGATGCCGGGTGCTGGTCTTTACGTCCCAGGAACCGGCTTTTTTTCAGGACCGCTGCATTCGCGCCGGTGCGTCGGCGTACGTTTCCAAGTCAAACGATTTGCAGCATTTGCACAAAGCCGTGCACGCGGTGATGGCCGGCTACAGCTATTTCGCCCAGTTGCCTACCAATACGGTGGCGTTGAGTGCGTTGCAACGCAGTGAGAAGGAGCGCATCGATCAGCTCTCTGATCGTGAGATGACGATTTTCCTGAATCTGGCTCGAGGGATTACCAACAAGGCGATTGCCGAGGCAATGCACCTGAGTCACAAGACCGTCAGCACCTACAAAACGCGGTTGATTGAAAAACTCAACGTGGATTCACTGGTCCACCTGAGGGATTTCGCCCAGCGCAATCATCTGATCTGAATGAAGACCTTCCTGAGCCGATGCCTGACCGCGTTATTGCTGTTGGGACAGTGTCTCTGGATCACGGTCGCCCAGGCGCAGCCACAAGAACTGACCTTGCTGTGCCGCTCAAGCGTCTCTGGCTATAGCCCCAAGCTGTTGGCAAGCGATGCTCAATGGCTGGGAAAAAAGGGCCGTTTGGTGCTCGCTGTCTCGGCTCCGGATTACCCCCCTTTCGATATCACCACCACCGGTACGGCATTCGAAGGCCTGACGGCAGACTATGCCGGGTTGCTCAAGCAACTGTTGAACGTGGAGATCGAGGTTCAGCGTTACCCTTCCCGCGAAGAAGCGCTGGCAGCCATCAAGCAAGGCACGGCGGACTTGTTGGGAACAGCCAATCGTTTTGAGGCCCAAGACCCGCAATTACTGATGTCCAGCGCCTATGCCGTCGATCAACCGGTACTGGTGACGCAGGCCGGTTCATCTCAACCGCTGGACCCTGAACTGGCCGGCAAACGGCTGGCGATGCTGTATCACTATTTGCCGCGGCAGGACGTGCAGGCTTTCTATCCACAAGCACAGGTCGAGTTATTCCCCTCGACGCTGGGAGGGGTGGGAGCCGTGGCGTTTCGTCAGGCAGATGTGTATCTGGGCGATGCCATCAGTACCCATTATCTGATCAGCAAAAACTACATCAACAACGTACAACTGGCGGATTTTTCGCGCATGGAGTCCGGTCGTTTTGCGTTTGCGATGAGAAGCGACAATGGGCAATTGCAACGCATCGTCAATCGGGCCCTGGCGATGATTCCGATTGATGAGCGATTGAATATCCTGCGTCGCTGGGGCGCTGGCGGACCGAGCATTGCGGGAACTCAACCATTGAATTTCAGCGTGGCCGAGCGGCGCTGGCTCGATGAACATCCACGTTTGAACGTAGCGATCAACGAAAACATCATGCCGATTTCCTTCATCGACGGCGAAGGAACGTTCCGTGGTATCAGTGCAGATGTACTCGCAAAAATCAGTGTGCGCACCGGGCTCAAGTTCGACATCAAGCCTTTGAAGTCGGTGGTCGAAATGATCGACCAGATCAAGTCCGGACAGGTCGACCTGATTGCGGGCATGAGCCCCAGCACTGAGCGCGAAGCCGATCTGCAGTTCACCCGGCCTTTCCTGACCAGCCCTAACGTGCTGGTCGTTCGAGCAGCTCCTTGGAGCCCCTCGACCCTGGACGAAATGGCCGGAAAAACCCTGGCCGTGACCCAAGGCAACAGTACGGCGCAATACCTTCGCCAGCATTATCCGCAGATCAAGCTGATCGCCGCGCCTTTGACGGCACAGGCCATGGAAATGGTCGACCGGGGCGAGGCTCAGGGTGCCATCAATTCGTTGATCGGCGCTCGCTACATGATTTCCCGCCAGTTCCAGGGGCGTCTGAAAGTCACCAGCACCGTGGGCATTGACCCGGCCCGTAGCACCCTGGCGACAGGTCGAGGTTTACCGGAGCTGCATTCCATACTCGACAAGGCCCTGCTGAGTATTTCACCCGAAGAAATCGATGAAATGACCCAATACTGGCGCAACGACCTAATGGTCGAACCCAGCTATTGGCTGCGGCATCGACAGACAATTCTCCAGGCTTTTGCCGCCGCCGGTGCGCTGTTGTTGCTCGCGCTGGCGTGGATCGTCTGGCAGCGTCGTCAGATTCGTCAGCGTCAGGTGCTGCTGCAGCAATTACAGGAAGCCAAGAACGCCGCCGATGATGCCAATCGCGCGAAAACAACCTTTCTGGCGACCATGAGCCATGAAATCCGCACGCCGATGAACGCCATGATCGGCATGCTCGAACTGGCGCTCAAGCAAGCCGAGCGGGGCGTTCCGGACCATTCGGCGATCGAGGTGGCTTCCAGTTCGGCACAGCAGCTTCTGGCGCTGATCGGCGACATCCTGGACATCGCGCGCATCGAGTCCGGGCATCTGTCGCTGGCGCCCGAGCGGGCGAACCTGCGCAAGTTGGTGGAGTCGGTGTGCCGGATTTTCGAAGGGTTGGCACGCCAGAAAAATCTCTATTGGCGCGTGGAGCTGGATGCAGAAAGCGATTGCGATGTGATGATCGATCCCACGCGTTTCAAGCAGGTGCTGTCCAATCTGCTGAGCAACGCGGTGAAGTTCACCGAGGTCGGGGAAGTCAGCCTGACGCTGCGGGTTGAGCCGAAACGGGCCAGCCATCTGGCAGTGAGTGTGCAGATCGACGACAACGGTATTGGCATCAGCGAGTTCGATCAGAAGCGTCTGTTCAGTCCGTTCGTTCAGGCCGGCAATAACCCGCAGTCGGGGCGTCAGGGTTCCGGGTTGGGGTTGGTGATCAGCCGTACCTTGTGCGAGATGATGGGCGGGCGATTGCAGCTCGACAGCGCCCTGGGGCAGGGCACGAAGATCGACGTTCAGCTTGATCTGATGGTATTGCCACCGTTGTCGTTAAGTGAGGTCGACGTGGCTGACGTTGCGCCGTTAAACGTGCGCTCGCTGACGATTCTGGTGGTCGACGATTACCCGGCCAACCGCTTGCTGCTTTCGCGGCAATTAAGCTATCTGGGGCATCACGTGCGGGTGGCCGAGGATGGCGAACAAGGGTTGCTGCAATGGCGTGAACACGAGTTCGATGTGCTGATTACCGACTGCAACATGCCGGTGCTCAGTGGTTACGAACTGGCGGGTGCGATACGCGACGAAGAACGTGCCAATGGTTTGCAGCCCACCCTGATCCTGGGGTTTACCGCCAATGCGCAGCCCGAGGAGAAGGCGCGTTGTCTGGAAGCCGGTATGGATGACTGCCTGTTCAAGCCCATTCGGCTGGCAGACTTGCACCAATGGCTGGCACTGAGGTTCGGTGCAGCGGTTACCGACAGCGGCGCGCCCACCAGTAACGAGATCGACTTGAGTGGACTGGAGCAGTTTGTGGGGGCGGACCGTGATTTGATCGATCAGCTGTTGCGCGATGTGGCCGTGACCAATCGCAGTGACCGGGAAGAACTGCTCCAGGCCCATGCCCGTGGCGATCATCACGCCTTGCAAGTGCTGTCGCACCGGATCAAGGGCGGGGCTTTGATGGTTCGGGCGGGCAGTCTGGTCGAGTGTTGCGAGCGTCTTGAACGTGCCTGCGACGAGGGCGATAAGGCACTGATCGACGCATCCGTCGATCAGTTGCAACAGGCCATGGCGCGACTTGAGCTTAGCCTCGAGCAGGATTGACGCTTAGTCCCACTGCGGCGCAATGCCCTCGGGACTGGTCAGCCGGTGGCCGCGATCCAGTCCGGCAATCAGTGCCATGTCGGCGTTGCTCAGGGTCAGGTTGCAGGCTTGCAGGTTGCTTTCCAGGTTGGCGCGCTTGGTCGACGAGGGAATGACCGCGTAACCCAGCTGCATCGCCCAGGCCAGGGTAACTTGTGCCGGCGTTGCCTGCAGGCGTTCGGCGATTTGCTGGATGACCGGGTCCTTGAGGACTTCCCCGTAGGCCAGGGTCATGTACGAAGTAATCCCGATCCCCTGGCTTTTCGCAAACTCGGCGACGGTGCGGTTTTGCAGGTACGGATGGAGTTCGATCTGGTGGGTGGCGATGTTTTCGGCACCGATTGCGGCAATGGCTTGTTTCATCAGGTCGACGGTGAAGTTGGAAACGCCGATCTGTCGGGTGAGGCCAAGGTGTTTGGCTTCGAGCAAAGCACCCATGAATTCTTCGACAGGCACCTGGTTCTCAGGCGACGGCCAATGGATCAGCGTCAGGTCCAGATAGTCGGTCTGCAATTTGCTCAGGCTCTCTTTGAGGCTGTCGATCAGACGATCTTTGGCAAAGTTTGCGACCCAGATCTTGCTGGTGATGAACAGGTCTTCCCGGGCAATGCCGCTGGCCGCGATGGCCTCGCCGACCTCGGCTTCGTTTTCGTAGATTTGCGCGGTATCGATTGCCCGATAACCCAGTTCCAGACCGGTGCTCACGGAGTTGATGACCACCTGACCTTGCAGGCGAAACGTACCAAGACCGAATGCGGGAATAGACATCAAATGACTCCAGGGTTGCAGTGGGTATGGGCACCAGTATCCGTGTGTGCATCCTTGGGAAAAACCGCTGGTGGGACAAAGCAGAATTGACTGCAAGTCATGAATCAAAAGATCGCAGCCTTGAAAGATCGCAGCCTCGTTTCACTCGACAGCTCCTACAGGGGGGCGTGTTTCATAGGGACCTTGTAGGAGCTGTCGAGTGAAACGAGGCTGCGATCTTTTGATCCTAAACCCTACCCCCGCCCCTCAAGAATCATGCAAGTCGTCGTCCCCCCCGTCGCCGAAACAAAATCTAGGCAATGTCGGCGTGGCTGAATTCCTCACCCAAAAAGTCGATCAACGCCCTCACCGAAGGCAACAGCCCGCGACGTGAGGGGAAGATCGCATGGACGATCCCGCATTTCGGCGCCCATCCCGGCACCAACTCCACCAATCGGCCGGCGGCGATGTCCTCACGCACCACCACGGTCGGCAGATGCGCGATGCCGATCCCCTCAAGCACCGCGTGGCGCAGGGCTAACAGGTCATCGGTCACCATGCGCGGCGAGTGGCGGATCACCGCGCTGGCACCGTTTGCGCCCAGGAGCTCCCACTGATATTCCCGTTGCGCCGCGCCCCAATGCAGGCTGGGCAGACCGCTAAGGTCGGCCGGGGAGGCCGGCGTCGACAAGCGCTCGACAAATGCCGGACTGCCCACCAGGCATTGGGTGCTGTTGGCCAACACCTTCATGACCATGTCGGTGTTTTCCAGCGGCGGAAAACGCACGCGCAGGGCGATGTCGAAACCTTCGTGAATCAGGTCGACCCGACGGTTGGTGCTCTCGATGAACAACTCCACCAGCGGGTACTTGAGCATGTATCGGCTCAGCATCGGTCCGACCCAGGAATTGAGCAGCGCCGTCGGGCAGCTGATGCGCACCAGGCCCTGGGGTTCGGAGCGATTGCGTTCGATCAGTTCGGCAGCACTTTCCGCTTCCACCCGCATGGCCAGGCAACGCTGGTAATAAGCCTGGCCGATCTCGGTCAGCGAACACTGGCGGCTGGTGCGATGGAGCAGGCGTACACCCAGGCGTTCCTCCAGCTCGGCGATGCGCCGGCTGAGCTTGGATTTGGGCATGTCCAGCGCGCGTCCGGCCGCGGCGAAACCGCCGTGTTCGACCACCTGGGTGAAGTAGTAGAGGGTGTTGAGGTCTTCCACCATCGTTCTCCAAATAGAACGCTACGAGTGATTTTTGCAGTCTAGCGCACCAAAGGGTTCAGTTTTAAGCTTTGTCCATCGCGTCAAACCACATTTTCGGAGGCACCATGAAAAACATCATTGGTATCTACACCAGTCCACGCAGCCATTGGGTCGGCGACGGCTTTCCGGTTCGTACGCTGTTTTCCTACGACAACCTGGGCAAACACATCAGCCCGTTTCTGCTGCTCGATCACGCCGGTCCCGCTGAATTCACCCCGACCACGGCACGTCGTGGCGTTGGTCAGCATCCACACCGCGGGTTCGAAACGGTGACTATCGTTTACAAGGGCGAAGTGGAGCATCGCGACTCCACCGGCAGCGGCGGCAAGATTGGTCCGGGTGATGTGCAATGGATGACCGCCGCGTCGGGGATCCTGCACGAAGAGTTTCACTCTGAAGCCTTCGCCAAAAGCGGCGGCACCCTGGAAATGGTGCAGCTGTGGGTCAACCTCCCGGCCAAGGACAAAATGGCCGACGCCGGTTACCAGACGATTCTGGACGGCGACATCCCGAGCATCCCGCTCAAGGACAACGCCGGCAGCCTGCGCTTGATCGCCGGCGAGTTCGACGGTCACACCGGTCCATCGCGTACGTTCACCCCGATAGACGTCTGGGACCTGCGACTTAACGGCGGCAAGCTGTTGACGCTGGATCTGCACGAAGGCCGTAACACTGCGCTCGTAGTCTTGCGTGGCACGGTGCAGGTCAACGGCGTGGAATTGGTCCGCGAAGGGCAACTGGCGTTGTTCGAACGCGATGGCCATCAGCTTACTTTGGAAGCCAACAATGATGCCGTGGTGTTGCTGCTCAGCGGCGAACCGATCGACGAGCCGATCGTCGGCCACGGCCCGTTCGTGATGAACAGCGAGCAAGAGATCCAGCAGGCGTTCACCGACTTCCAGTCCGGTCGCTTTGGCCGGATGAGCGGTTGAATGGATTGCAGTAACGCAGTGGTGTAGCGGGCCTGGATAACTACGCTTGTCAGGCCCCGATTAAACGAGAAAACGAAAACCTTTCCGCCGGCCTGGTCGGCATCGATAAAATAGCGAGGATTACCCCATGACTACTTCTTACAAACGTCTCGACAAGGATAACGCCGCCGTTCTGTTGGTCGATCACCAGGCGGGCCTGCTGTCGCTGGTGCGCGACATCGAACCGGATCGTTTCAAAAACAACGTGCTGGCGCTGGCCGACCTGGCCAAGTACTTCAAGCTGCCAACCATCCTGACCACCAGCTTCGAAACCGGGCCGAACGGTCCGCTGGTGCCTGAGCTCAAGGCCTTGTTTCCCGATGCGCCGTACATTGCCCGTCCTGGCCAGATCAACGCCTGGGACAACGAAGACTTCGTCAAGGCGATCAAGGCCACCGGCAAGAAACAGCTGATCATCGCGGGCGTCGTGACAGAAGTCTGCGTGGCATTCCCGGCGCTGTCGGCTCTGGCTGAGGGTTTCGATGTGTTTGTGGTGACCGATGCCTCCGGCACGTTCAACGAACTGACCCGTCAATCCGCCTGGGACCGCATGTCGTCCTCTGGCGCGCAGTTGATGACCTGGTTCGGCCTGGCCTGTGAGTTGCATCGCGACTGGCGCAACGATGTGGAAGGCCTGGGCACGTTGTTCTCCAACCACATTCCGGACTACCGCAACCTGTTCACCAGCTACAACGCGCTGACTAACAGCAAGTAAGCTAAACGCGTATCGCCCCTTGTAGGAGCTGCCGAAGGCTGCGATCTTTTGATCTTTCTGGATCGCCAAAAGATCGCAGGCTTCGCCAGCTCCTACAATGCGTGCGATGTTTGCGTCAATGAGCCCTTGCTGGGAGCCGCTGGATGCTGTCATTGCTCGCCGATCATCCGTTGCTCTGCGCGCTGGTCCTGATCCTCATCGATCTGGGGCTTTGGCGTCTGATCAGTGCCAACGGCAGCAACTGGAAGCTGCTCGTGCGGCTGGTGATTTTTTCGCTGTTCAGCTTCCTGTTGTTCAATGAAGGCCTGAACCCGCTGGAGCCGGCGCCCTGGGCCGACAACGTGCCGCTGCACCTGGCCGCGACCGGTTTGCAGATTGGCTGGTGGCTGTTCGCCGCACGGACCCTGACGGTGCTGATCGGCGCGGTGATGATGCAGCGAGTCGGCCATACCGGGCGCCTGCTGCAAGACCTGCTGGGCGCAGTCATCTTCCTCATCGCCATTATTGCCGCCCTGGCCTACGTGCTCGACCTGCCGGTCAAAGGCGTTTTGGCGACCTCCGGCGCGTTGGCGATCATCGTCGGCCTGGCGTTGCAAAGCACCTTGAGCGATGTGTTCTCCGGGATCGTCCTGAATACGACCAAGCCTTATCAGCTGGATGACTGGATCTCCATCGACGGCACCGAAGGCCGTGTCACCGACATCGACTGGCGCGCCACGCGCCTGCAAACGGCCCAGGGCAGCATGGCGGTGATTCCCAACTCGCTGGCGGCCAAAGCCAAGATCATCAACTTCAGCCGACCGAGCGACATTTTCGGCGTCTCCATCAGCCTGCAACTCAGCGCTCACGCGCGGCCACAAACGGTGATCGATGCGCTGGAGAGGGCGATGCAGGGTTGCCGTTATCTGTTGATAAAACCGGCGCCCTGTGTGGCCTTGAAAGGCTCCAGCCCCACCGGTGTGGAGTACGAAATCAGCGGGTTCGTGGCCTCGATGGATCAGAAACGCATGGTGCGTAATCTGTTGTTTGACCTGGCGTACCGGCATTTGCAGGCGTCCGGTGTGAGTCTGTTGTCGAACGTCGAATCCAATGCGCCTGCCGGCCTGTCACGGCCACTGGCGCTGCTGGAAAGCTCGACCATCTTCTCCACCTTACGCCAGGAAGAGAAAGAGACTTTCAGCCAGCACATGACCCTGCAAAGCTTTCGCGCTGGCGAAATGATTCTGCCGGCGGGGGAGGTCAGCGATCATTTGTTCATCATTGAGTCCGGTGTGGTGTCGGTGGAATTGAGTCGCGCCGGGGTCAAGTTCGAGTCCGGGCGCATGGGGCCGGGCGAGGTGATTGGCGAGGGCGGGATTCTGTCGGATACGGCAATGCCGGCGGACTTCAGCGCCAAGACTTCCTGCAGTTTGTACCGGATCGAAAAGGACTACCTGAAACCCTGCCTGGACGCGCGACACGACATCGGCGAAGCGATGAAGGCGTTGCTGGATTTCCGCTTGAACAAAGCGCAAACCCTGACCCAGGAAGCGCCGAAGGTGGTGGCGAAGAAGGGGTTTTTGCAGTGGTTGCGGGGGCGTGGTCAGGGGTAGGGAATTGCGTTGGCGGTGCCAGCCTCATCGTCGGAACGCCGCCCGGAGCAAGCCCGTTCCCTGTAGGAGCTGTCGAGTGAAACGAGGCTGCGATCTTTTGATCTTGATTTGATTGCAAAGATAAAGATCAAAGGATCGCAGCCTCGTTTCACTCGACAGCTCCTACAGGAAACGGGCTAGCCTTGCGAAGACGTCAGTGAATTGACCACATAAAAAGGATCAGAACTCCAAAGCCGCTAACCACCCCCCAGTGGCCTACCCAACTTCTGAAAGATTGGCTATTTGTCAGCAGCACAGACAGGACTACTTTAGCTCCACACCCACCTGCACCCGGAGCCTGACATGAAACCTCGCATCGACTTCTACACCGCTTCCCCTGACGCGCTCAAAGCCATGATCGCGCTGGAAACCGCCGTCTCCAAACTGCCGCTGGAAAAAAACCTGATCGAACTGGTCAAACTGCGCACTTCGCAAATCAACGGCTGCGCCTTCTGCCTTGATATGCACAGCGCCGATGCCCGCAAGGGCGGTGAGGCCGAGCGTCGTCTGTACACCTTGTCGGCCTGGCGCGAAACGCCGTTCTTCACCCCCCGTGAACGCGCGGCCCTGGCCTGGACCGAGTCCCTGACCCTGCTGAGCCAGACCCACGCACCGGACGAAGACTATGAGCTGCTGGCGGCTGAATTCAGCCCGAAGGAAATGGTCGACCTGACCGTGGCGATCACCACCATCAACAGCTGGAATCGCCTGGCGGTTGGCTTTCGCAAAATGCCTCAAGACTGATCAGTGAGCATCCGCTGATGGCGCGGCCGGTGGTTGCACCTTGCGCATCAAGGGCACCATCGCCGTGGCAATGATGAAGCAGACCATGATCATCAGAAACGCATCGCCGTAGGTTTGCGTCTGCGCTTCGCGGTAGGTCAGTAGCCACAACTGGTGCAGGCTGGCCGTCACACTGGTGTCGCCACTCTGGCCCAGAGTAGCGAAGTTGTTGCCGACCTGAGACAGCCACTGGTTCAACGCTTCGTTGGTGCTGTTGAGATTTTCCGCCAACCGCGTGAAATGCAGGTTGGTGCGATCGTTGAGGATGGTCGCGCAAGCGGCAATACCGATGGCGCCGCCCAGGTTTCGCATCAGATTGAACAAGCCCGAAGCATGTTTGAGTCGCGCCGGTGCCAGGCCACCGAGGGTCAGCGTGACGGCGGGCGGTACGGCCAGTTGCTGGGCGATCCCGCGCAGTGCTTGCGGCAACATCAATTCCTTGCCGCCCCAGTCATGGGTGATCGGGCTGAAATCCCACATCGACAACGCGAACAGCCCAAGGCCGGTCATCATGATCCAGCGCAAATCCACGCGGTTGGCCAGAAAGGCGTACAGCGGAATCGCCATGATCTGGAACACCCCGGTGGAGAAAACCGCCAGACCAATGTCCAACGCCCCGTAGCCACGCACTCGGCCGAGGAACAGCGGTGTGAGGTAGATGGTGGCAAACAGGCCGATGCCGGTGACGAATGAAAAGAAGCAGCCGAGAGCAAAGTTACGATCCTTCAGGGCGCGCAAATCGACAATAGGATTGGCCACATGCAAGGTACGTCCAATGAACGCTAGGCCGGTCAGGCCGCTGATCCAGGCGGTGGCGAGGATGGTGCTGTCGCTGAACCAGTTCCAGCGGGGACCTTCTTCGAGGGTGTATTCAAGACAGCCGAGAAACAGCGCCAGGAACACCATGCTCAGGTAGTCGGCGCCCTTGAGCAGCGATAGTTCCGGCTGGTCGATCTTCACCAGCATCGGCACCGCCACGGCGACGAAAATGCCCGGCACAAGGTTGATGTAGAACAACCAGTGCCAGGAGGAAACGTCCGTGATGAACCCACCGATCACGGGCCCCAAAGTAGGCGCCAGAGAAGCCACCGCACCGATCGTCGCCGCCGCGATCACCCGTTGTTTGCCGGTGAAGAAAAAAAACGCAGTGGTGAACACCAAAGGAATCATCGAGCCGCCGAGAAACCCTTGCAGGGCACGAAAAGCGATCATGCTCTGGATGTTCCACGCGGCGCCGCACAGCAGACTGGCCAGGGTAAAACCCACCGCCGAGGCGCAGAACAACCAGCGGGTCGAGAACACTCGGGATAGCCAGCCGGACAACGGTATCACAATGATCTCGGCGATCAGGTAGCTGGTCTGCACCCAGGCCGTTTCGTCGGTGCCGGCCGAGAGCCCGCCGCCAATGTCACGCAACGAAGCGGAGACGATCTGGATATCCAGCAGCGCAATGAACATGCCGATGCACATGCTGGCGAAGGCGAAGACCTTGGTTGCCGTGGCCATGTCGGCGGCGTTGAACGGCTGCGCCGGGGCGGTGAGGGCGCGGCTCATGGTGCGCTGGCTACGGCTGGGGTTTCGGTCTCCTCGCGAGTGTCCACTTCTGCCGTGACCGACAGGCCGGGACGCAGGTGACCCAGCACGCCATCCGCGGGGTCCAGCAGGATGCGCACAGGCACCCGTTGCACGATCTTGGTGAAGTTTCCGGTGGCGTTTTCTGGTGGCAGCACGCTGAACTGGGAACCACTCGCCGGTGCGAGGCTGTCCAGATGCCCATGGAATTCGCGGCCCGACAGCACGTCTGCATGAATGATCACCCGCTGGCCGGGGATCATGCGCGCCAGTTGATCCTCTTTGAAATTGGCATCCACCCACAGCCCGCTCGATGGCACCACCGACAACAGTTGCGAACCGGCCTGAGCGTAAGCACCCACCCGCGCCCGACGATTGCCGACGACGCCGTCCACCGGGGCTTTCAATTCGGTGTAGCCCACGTTCAATTGCGCCAGATCGCGTTCGGCCCGGGCTTGTATCAGGGCCGCACGCGCTTGCTGTTTCTGGGTTTCAATCACGTTCAACTGACGTTGTGCGGCCAGCAATTCGGCTTGGGCCCGAGCGCTGAGGGCTTGCGCAGTTTTGAACGTGGCGTCGACGCGCTGGGCGCTTTCTACCGACACCGCGTTGCTGCCGACCAGCCGTTTGTAGCGAACGTTGTCATCCCTCGAACGGGAGGCTTCGGCGTTGGTGGCGTCGATACCGGCGCGGGCCTGGCCGATAACCGCGTGTTGCAGTTGTTCGGTGGCATCAAGGTTGGCGAGCAGGGCTTCTTCGGCAGCGACCGCGCCTTCGGCTTTGGCCAGGTTGGCGCGGTAGTCGCGAGAGTCGAGGCGAATCAGCACGTCGCCGGCCTTGACCTTCTGGTTGTCCGTGACCAGCACTTCGTCGATATACCCCGCGACTTTTGGCCCGATCACCGTTACGTCACCGCCGATATAGGCATCGTCGGTTTCTTCGATGAAGCGTCCGGCGGTCCACCAATGGGCTGCATAAAAGCCCGCGAACACCAGGGCTGCGACGGCAGCGGTCAGCAGTAACAGGCGTTTGAACAGGGGAGGCCTGGATTTCACCGGGACGGCGAGCTCGGGTTCAAGGCTGGGCATGCTGGTCATGGTGGGTTTACCTATGGGGTGCGGTATTTATTACGTATATAATATGACGCAGGTAATATTTTGTGGCAATTGGTTTTTGATGCCGATCGTCAGGTTGGAGTTGGGATGCGTGCGTTGCGCTGTAAATGAGGAGCGAAGCTTGTTCGCGATGGCGGTCTCACAACCGATGTATTACTCGGAAATACCCGGATCAAACTGTGGGAGCTGGCCTGCCGGCGATGGCGGCCTGATCGGCGGTGAGACTCTTGCGGGTGTACATTTCCATTACCTCAGTTAACGGCCTAATACGGCAATGCAGGTTCTTGAGAGTTTTGCGCTCGGCGAGGGTGTTCACAGTGAGCTGGCGCGGGTGTTGGTGACTTCGCTTCGCGATGGCGGTGATTTGATGGATGTCGTCGGGCGACGATTGCAGGGGCGGGTTTGAGCTTGGAAAGATGGTTGGCTTTCGGGGCGATGTAAGACAGTCAGGCCATGAGATCACCTGTAGCAACTGACGTCCGCTGAGGCGAGGGAGTTCATCGGAATGCCGCACCACCCCGTTGGGTTGCGAAGTGATCCCTGGATTGCCTGCCAGCGCTACGCACTGGAACGGGGATAAATCCCCTCGCCACAGCGGACGTCAGTTGCTTCAGGTGAGCCGGGGCCTTTTTCAATTCGTCCCCGGCCAATCCTCAAACCCGCTCAAAAATCGCCGCAATCCCCTGACCCCCACCAATGCACATCGTCACCAACGCATACCGCCCGTTGGTACGGTGCAGTTCATGAATCGCCTTGGTCGCAATGATCGCCCCCGTCGCGCCCACCGGGTGACCCAGGGCAATGCCCGAACCGTTCGGGTTGACCTTGGCCGGGTCGAGGTCCAGCTCCTGGCTGACCGCGCACGCTTGTGCCGCGAAGGCGATGTTGGCTTCAACGACATCCATATCCTGCACGGTCAATCCGGCGCGCTTGAGGGCCAGGCGCGTGGCGGGGATAGGTCCCAGGCCCATCAGTTCCGGCTCTACACCGGCGTGGGCATAACTGACCAGTCGGGCCAGAGGACGCAGATTGCCGCGCTTGACCGCATCGCCCGTGGCCATGACCAGCGCCGCAGCACCGTCGTTCAAGCCCGATGCGTTACCGGCCGTCACCGAACCGTCCTTCTTGAACGCCGGCTTCATCTGCGCAAGCTGTTCCAGGGAAGTGGCGCGAGGATGTTCATCGACGTTGAACAGCTTCGTTTCCTTGCGGCTTTGAATTTCCACCGCGGCGATTTGCTCGCTGAAATAGCCGTTGGCGATGGCGAACGCGGCGCGCTTTTGATCTTCAAAGGCGAGGGCGTCCTGCATTTCGCGGGTGATGCCGTTGCGTGCGGCCACGTTCTCGGCGGTGATGCCCATGTGAATGCCATGGAACGGGTCATGCAGGATGCCCAGCATGTAGTCGACAGCCTGGACGTTGCCCATGCGCGAACCCCAGCGGGCGGAGGGCAGCAGGTACGGCCCGCGGCTCATGGATTCGGCGCCGGCACCGATGGCGATGTCGGCGTCGCCGAGCAGCAAGGTCTGGGCCGCGCTGATGATGGCTTGCAGGCCGGAACCGCACAGGCGGTTGACGTTGTAGGCCGGTGTCTCTTTCGGGATGCCGGCGTTCATGGCTGCGACCCGGGAAATGTAGGCGTCACGGGTTTCGGTGGGGATCACGTTGCCCATCACCAGGTGGCCGACTTGCGCCGGGTCCACGCCAGAGCGTTCCAGGGCCGCCTTGACGGCAGTGGTTGCCAGATCGGCCGGCGGGACGTCCTTGAGGGCGCCACCAAAGGTGCCAATGGCGGTACGAGCGGCGCTGACTACAAAAACTTCTGGGGTGTTCATGACGGTGTTCCTTTTGACGGGTTCTTTTCGGTACTGCGATTGAGGAGGGCGTTCAGCGCCGTTTGCGCTTCCTGGGTGTTCAGGCGTTCGATGAACATCAGGTTTTCCTGGCGAATCGTGGCTTGCAGTTCGGCCATCGACGCCTGCTTGAGCAATTGCCGGGTCTGGCGCAGGGCACCCTGGGGCAACGTCAGCAGTCGCTGGGCCATGTGCTGCGCGGCAGCGAGGCACTGCGGTCCATCGTCGAACAGTTCGTTGGCCAGGCCCCACGCGACGGCACTGGCGCCGTCGAGGGTTTCTCCCAGCAGGAGCAAACGCGCAGCGCGGGCATGGCCGAGCTGACGTGGCATCAGCAGGCTCGCACCGAACTCAGGGCACAGACCCAGGTTGACGAACGGCACACGCAGCCGGGCATTGCGGCTGACCAGCACCTGATCGCAATGCAGCAGCAGGGTGGTGCCGATACCGATGGCCGCCCCGCACACTGCCGCGATCAATGGCGTTTGCAGGTGCGTGACGACTTTCATCAGGCGAAAGGCCGGGCTGTCGAGATGAGTGGGGGGATGCTGCAGGAAATCCGCCAGGTCATTCCCGGCGGTAAAACACGTCGCGCCACCGGTAAAAATGATGACGCCGACACTCTCGTCTTCATCCGCGGCCAACAAGCGGTCGGCCAGCTGCGTGTACATCGCGTTGTTCAGCGCGTTCAGCTTGTCGAGGCGGTCAAAGGTGAGCGTCAGTACGCCCGCGCTTTGTTCCTGTTTGATCAGATCGTTCATGGGCAGCTCTGGTTGATCGGTGCATCGGTCACTCTAAGCGCGGGGCTGTGCCGGATCTATGACGAAACCGTTCAACGAATCTGCTTCTTTTTGCCATGTTGCATCGCCACGATCCGGTTCACACACCCATTCGGGGTATGGTGCGGTGCGCTGAATCGCTCGATAGTGAGCTCATCCGGTCATTCAGAACGGAACCTGCCTGGTAAGGTGAATTTGCTATGCGTAAGGCATTCAAGTTGATTTTCAGTGTGTTCCTCGTTCCGTTGTCACTCAGCGTCCATGGCGCCGAAGTCAATGAAGCCAATACCCTGCGGCTGTACAACTGGGCGGATTACATTGGCGAAAAAACCATTTCGAATTTCGAAAAAGCCACCGGCATCCGAGTGATCTACGACACCTTCGATGCCTACGAAACGGTCCAGGCAAAGTTGCTCACCGGTCATTCCGGGTATGACCTGGTGGTACTGAATGCGTCCCTCGCGCCCCCCTTGATCACGGCCAAGGTCTTCCAGCCGCTGGATAAAAACCTGCTGCCGAGCTGGGCCAACCTTGATCCGAAAGTCTTGCAGGACTTGCAGGGCTTTGATGCCGGTACGCAGTACTCCGCGCCTTATACCTGGGGCAGCAACGGCATCACTTACAACGTCGACAAGATCAAGGAACGCATGCCGGACGCGCCGATCGGTTCGCTGGCGATGATCTTCGATCCGAAGATCGTCTCGCGTTTCGCCGATTGCGGCGTGACCCTGGTCGATGCGCCCACCGAGGTCATTCCGCTGGCCCTGAAGTACCTGGGACGAGACCCGCGAAGCGCCGCGCCGGCAGACCTCAAAGCCGCACAGGAATTGCTGTTGTCCGTGCGCCCCTACATCCGCAAGTTCGACTCGGTGAATTACCTGACCAGCCTGCCCAATGGCGACGTGTGCATGGCCATGACCTGGTCCGGCGACTACGCCACGGCCATGGCCCGCGCCGAAGAAGCCAAGCTCAACATCAAGCTGTCCTATTTCATTCCCAAGGAAGGTTCGCTGATCTGGTTTGACAACATGTACATCCCGGCGGATGCCCCGCATGTCGCCAACGCCCACAAGTTCCTCGACTACTTGATGCAGCCGCAAGTGATCGCCGACGTCACTGATTACATTCATTACGCCAACAGCAACGCGGCCGCCACGCCCCTGGTAAATGCCGAGGTGCGCAACAACCTGGCGATTTATCCCGATGACGCTACCCGTGAGCGCCTGTTTCCACAGAAGACCCAGGACGCCAAAGACATGCGCGCCATGACGCGGGTCTGGAGCACGGTAAAAAGCGGGATTTGATCGTTCAATTATTCAGTTTGAGGTTTTCGTATGGCCACTCCAACCCAGCACATTTTGTCCGCCACAGAAGAGGCCCGCCTGGTCAAGGCAGACAAGGCTCATTACATGCACGGCTATCACATGTTCGATGAACACGCCGAGCAGGGGTCGCTGAACATTGTTTCCGGCGACGGCGCCTATATTTTCGACACTCAGGGCAATCGTTTTCTCGACGCCGTGGGCGGCATGTGGTGCACCAATATCGGGCTGGGGCGGGAAGAAATGGCCTTGGCCATTGCCGACCAGGTCCGCCAGCTCGCCTATTCGAATCCGTTCTGCGACATGTCCAACAGCGTGGCCATTCAACTTTGCGAAAAACTCGCCAGCCTGGCTCCCGGTGACCTCGATCACGTATTCCTGACCACCGGTGGCTCGACGGCGGTGGACACTGCCTACCGGCTGATTCAGTACTATCAGAACTGCCGTGGCAAGCCGGAAAAGAAGCACATCATTGCCCGCTACAACGCCTATCACGGCTCGACAACGCTGACGATGTCGATTGGCAACAAGGCCGCCGACCGTGTCCCGGAATTCGACTACGCCCACGACCGCATCCACCATGTGTCCAACCCCAACCCATACCGCGCACCGGACGGCATGGACGAGGCGCAGTTCCTGGAGTTTCTGGTCAAGGAGTTCGAAGACAAGATCCTGGCCATTGGCGCGGACAAGGTTGCGGGCTTCTTCGCCGAGCCGATCATGGGGTCGGGCGGGGTGATCATTCCGCCCAAGGGCTACCTAAAACGCATGTGGGAAGTCTGCCAGCGCTACGACATCCTGTTCGTCGCCGACGAGGTGGTCACCTCTTTCGGGCGACTGGGCAAATTCTTTGCGTCCTACGACCTGTTCGATGTGCAGCCCGACATCATCACCACGGCCAAAGGCCTGACGTCCGCCTATCTGCCGCTGGGCGCCTGCATCTTTTCCGACCGCATCTGGAAGGTCATCGCGGAACCTGGCAAGGGCCGCTGCTTCAGCCACGGTTTTACCTACAGCGGGCACCCGGTGTGCTGCACGGCGGCGCTGAAAAACATCGAAATCATCGAGCGCGAACAGTTGCTGGAACATGTTGATGTGGTCGGCGCTTATCTGGAAGAACGCCTGGCGACACTCAGCGATTTGCCATTGGTGGGCGATGTGCGCTGCCAGAAGTTCATGGCCTGCGTGGAGTTTGTCGCCGACAAGCGCACCAAGGCGTTGTTTGCCGACGAGATCAACATCGGCGAGCGGATTCACTCCCGGGCACAGGCCAAGGGGTTGCTGGTGCGGCCGATCATGCACCTCAACGTGATGTCGCCGCCGCTGATCCTGACGTGCGCCCAGGTCGATGAGATCGTCGAGACCCTGCGCGTGTGCATTCTTGAAGTCGCCGCTGAACTTCAGGAAAGCGGCCAGTACCAGGGCCAATGACTTCGTCAGTCAGGCTTTTACCGGGAGCCGGCTCACCCGCTAGACTGCGGGGTATGAGCAAACCAAACGACGATACGTTGATCGCCTTGCCCTTCGGGGCACTGCATAAATGGCACGGGCAAATGCGCGAGGCATTTGCCCGTGTCGATGAGCCCGACGCGCTGCACTACCTGGCGTCGGCGTTCGGGCACCTGGTCGGTATCGAATCGGTGATGATCAGCCTGGAACACAAGGACCGCCCACCACAGTTGCTGTATCAGCGCGGCATTGCCGAGCAGTATCAGGTGTCGATCATCGAGCGCTATTTTTCCGGGGGGTATTTGCTCGATCCGTTCTGCCTGGCGGTGGAACAGGATTTGGCCCAAGGCTTCTACCACCTGGAAGAAATCGCACCGGACGACTTCTTCGACAGCGAGTATTACCGCACCTATTACTTGAAGGCGGGCTGTTCGGAGGACAGCTATTACATCGTCAACACGGGCAACGAGACGAAGATTTCGGTGAGCCTGTTTCAAGGTTTCAGCAATGAAAGCCTGCGGGTCGATCAACTGAACCTGCTGCGCGCGGTCGAACCCCTGGTAAGCGAATTCATCGGCGCATTCAGCCAACGCGGCATGCAGCGCATTGCCGAGATTCAGTGCGTTCAAGCGGTGGGCGAGGGGGATGATCTCAAGCAACGGGTGCAGTGGGCGTTCGAGCATTTCGGCAGCGACCTGCTGACAGACCGCGAGCGGGAAGTCGCGCACATGGTGCTCAGGGGGCACTCGGTGAAATCCACCGCCAGCCAGTTGGGCATATCACCAGAAACCGTGCGCATGCACCGCAAGAACCTGTACCTGAAGCTGGAGGTGGGTTCGCAGTCGGAGTTGTTCGCGTTGTTTATCGAGTGGTTGCGAAAACACTGAGAAGGGTGGTCGAGCACAGCCCAATGTGGGAGTGAGCCTGCTCGCGATGGCGGTGTGTCAGCTACCTTGATGTCGACTGACACACCATCGCGAGCAGGCTCGCTCCCACATTTGATCGGCGTTTGACCACAACATCTATGGTCAACCAGAAGCGCTGATCAGTCTTCGCGCTTAACCACCAACGTCAAAATGTCATAACTGGCCACCAGCTCACCCAGCTGATTGGTCACTTCGACATCCCAGGCCACCACCCCTTGCGGGATACCTTGCGGGCTCTTCTTGCCCTGGTCGATCTTGCGTTTGCAGGTCAGGCGCGCCTGGATCGTGTCGCCGATTCCCACCGGATTGATGAAGCGCAGCGTGTCCAGCCCGTAGTTGGCCAGCACCGGACCCGGCGCAGGCGACACGAACAGTCCCGCTGCCGCCGACAGCACGAAGTAACCGTGGGCGATGCGTTTGCCGAATTGCGATTCCTTGGCCGCGATCTCATCGAAATGCATGTAGAAGTGATCACCGGACAGGCAGCCGAAGTTCACCAGATCGGCTTCGGTCACGGTGCGACGATGGGTCAGCAGCGATTCGCCAATCTGCAGGTCCTGGAAGTGCCGACGGAACGGATGCACTTCGGTTTCGATGACCTTGGCGCCACGCACGTACTCACCGGTCACAGCCGCCAGCATGGTGGGCGAACCCTGTACGGCTGCACGTTGCAGGTAGTGCTTCACCGCGCGCAGGCCACCCAGTTCTTCACCGCCACCGGCACGACCCGGGCCGCCATGCTTGAGTTGTGGCAGCGGCGAGCCGTGGCCGGTGGATTCGGCGGCGGACTCGCGGTCAAGCACCAGCAAGCGACCGTGCCAGGCAGCGGCGACGGGGATGGCCTTGGCGGCAATCTGTGGGTCCTTGGTGATCAAACTGGCCACCAGGCTGCCTTTGCCGCGAGCCGCCAGCACCAGTGCTTCATCCAGATCGTCATAGGCCATCAGCGTGCTGACCGGGCCGAACGCTTCGATG
Source organism: Pseudomonas sp. LBUM1643 (assembly GCF_059716215.1). Taxonomy (NCBI): domain Bacteria; kingdom Pseudomonadati; phylum Pseudomonadota; class Gammaproteobacteria; order Pseudomonadales; family Pseudomonadaceae; genus Pseudomonas; species Pseudomonas sp. LBUM1643. The sequence goes on along the minus strand of NZ_CP166813.1, from coordinate 4,545,228 downwards.
TCGTGGGCGCCACCTTCGGCGTGCGGGTCGCGGGCCTGCAGCAATGTCGGGGCGAAGAATGCGCCTTGGTTGACGTTCTCACCGCGGGGTTCAAACCCGTCGCGGGCGCCGAACAGCATGTCGCTGCTTTGCAGCAGGCTTTCCAGACGCTCAGCGACGTCTTTCTGTTGATCGTGGGAAGCCAGTGCGCCCATGCGTACGCCTTCCACCGACGGGTCGCCGACCACGACTTTCTTCAACCTATCGCGCAATCGGGTCGCGACCGCATCGATGTGTCTGGCCGGCACGATGGCGCGGCGAATGGCGGTGCATTTCTGCCCGGCCTTGGTGGTCATCTCCCGGGCGACTTCCTTGATGAACAGCTCGAACTCTTCGTCATCCGGGGTCACGTCCGGGGCGAGGATTGCGCAGTTCAGCGAGTCGGCTTCGGCGTTGAACGGTACCGAGTTGCGGATCAGGTTCGGGTTGCCCCGCAGCTTGGCGGCGGTGTCGGCGGAACCGGTGAAGGTCACCACGTCCTGGCCTTGCAGGCGATCCAGCAAGTCACCCGTGCCGCCGATGATCAGTTGCAGACTGCCGGCCGGAAGCAGGCCGGATTCGTCCATCAGGCGCACCACGGCTTCGGTCAGGTAGCTGGTGGCGCTGGCCGGTTTGACGATGCACGGCATGCCGGCGAGGAAGCTCGGGGCGAATTTTTCCAGCATGCCCCAGATCGGGAAGTTGAAGGCATTGATGTGCACCGCCAGGCCGCCACGGGGCACCAGAATGTGGGTGCCGGCGAAGGTGCCCAGTTTGCTCAGTTGCATCGCCGGGCCTTCGTGGACGATGTTGCCCGATGGCAATTCCCGGGAGCCGAGGCTGGCGTAGGTGAACAGCGTGCTGTTGCCGCCTTCGATGTCGATCCAGCTGTCGGCGCGGGTGGCGCCGCTGTGATGAGAAATCGCGTAGAGCTGTTCCTTGCGCTCGCTCAGGTACAAGGCCAGTGCCTTGAGACGCTGGGCCCGCTGTTGGAAATCCAGCGCCATCAAACCGCTGACGCCCTGGCGACGACCGTGCTCGATGGCTTCGGCAAAGTCCGGACGCTCCTCATGGGTGCGTGCGATTTCGTGGCCGTCGATGGCACTGCGCAGCACCTGGGCACCGTGTTGGCCGATCCAGCGACCGGCGATGAAACTTTGCAGGGTAGGGGCGTGCAGTGTAGGTGAAGAGGACATCACGATTGCTCCAGATGATGATGAAAAGGTCTGGCGCAGCCGCAGCCGCGCCATTCAGGAATTACCAGAGCGCCACGGTGTAACCGACGATCAGCCGGTTCTCATCGAGGGCAGTAGTCAAGCCATTGCCGGAACGGAAGGTCACGTTGCGCCAGCGCAGGCTGACGTCCTTGAACACGCCGCTCTGGATGACGTAACTGATGTCGGTGTCGCGCTCCCATTCGCGGCCGTTATCGACGGCGCCGGCCTTGACGTTGCGACCATCGGTGTAGCGGGTCATGAAGGTCAGGCCGGGGATGCCTTGGGCGGCGAAGTCATAGTCGTAACGCAACTGCCAGGAGTCTTCGTCGGCGCGGGTGTAGGTGTTGTAGGTCACCAGGTTGACCACGTACGGGTCGCCGCCGTTGAGGAACGGGAACGCACTGTCGCCGGACAACTGCTGGTAGGTCGCACTCACTTTGTGCGCACCGTGAGACACGGTGAACATGCTGTTGAAGTTGCGGTTGTCGATGCGTCCGGCCCGCTCGGCACCGTCGCCCCGGCTGTCGAAATAACGCACGTCGCTGCGCAGATTGAAACCGTTGCCCAGCGGCTGGGTGTGCACCAGTCCGACAAATTGCTGGCGATAAATCTGTTCGAGCTTGCCGTAGTAGTAGCTCAGGTTCAGCTGCGGGCTGAAGGCGTAGGTGCCGCCCGCAAAGTCGAAGTGATCACTGCTGGCGGCGCCGTAACCGATGTCATCGTTGCTGGAGGAATCGCGCAGGTTGGCCTTGGTCAGGCGTCCGGCGTTCACCGTCAGGCCGCTGATTTCCTGGCTGGTCAGCAAGCCGCCTTCAAAGGTCGAACCCAACAGGCGGGTGTCGTTGTAAGTCGCCACCGGCAGCAAGGGTTGCAGGGTGCCGAGCTTCAATACGCTCCTGGACACCCGCACTTTGCCGGTCAGGCCCAGCTCGCTGAACTCGTCCGCAGGTTCATGGCTGTTCGGGCCAAAGGGCAACAGTCCGGTGCCCCGTCGATCCGGGCTGGAGTCGAGTTTCAGTCCCAACTCCCCCAGCGCATCGAGGCCGAACCCCAAGGTCCCATCGGTGAACCCGGACTCGATGCGCGCAGTGAATCCCTGCGCCCATTCTTCAGCCTTGGATTGGGCCGCATTGTCCTGGCGGAAATCGCGGTTGATGTAGTGGTTGCGCATCTCGATACGGGCCTTGCTGTCGCTGACGAAGTCGGCCATGGCGCTCGGTGCGACCATGGGCAGACTCAATGCAGCGGCTAACGAAAACAGTGATTCATAAGGAGCAGTACGTGCGGGCTTCATTGTTTTTATTCCCTGCCGTCAATCGTCGTTATTAGTGCTTGCTGGCGCCGGAGGCACCGATCCCGGTCATGGAGCGAATGAACTGCGCCAGGTAACGGCCGCGTTCAAGGGCTGCACGGGGTGAGGTGTCGGTGACGGAAAACAGCCAGGCACTCAAGAACGCCAGGCTCATCGAGAACAGCGCCGGGTTGGAGTACGGGAACAGGGCTTTTTCGTAGTGCAGGACGTTGACCCACACCGCCGGGCTCAGCACCAACAGGACAATGGCCGAGATCAACCCCGCCAGGCTGCCAGTGACCGCGCCGCGGGTGGTCAGGCCTTTCCAGTACATCGAAAGGAACAGCACCGGGAAATTCACCGAGGCGGCAATGGCCAGTACCAGGCCGGACAGGAACGCGATGTTTTGCGACTCGAACAGCAGGCCAAGGATGATTGCCAGAACGCCGATGCACAGGGTCGCAATGCGCGAAACACGGATTTCCTGCTGCTCCGTGGCCTGGCCCTTGCGAATCACGCAGGCATACAGGTCGTGAGACACCGCCGACGCGCCGGACAAGGCCAACCCGGCAACCACCGCCAGAATGGTGGCGAACGCGACCGCAGAAATGAAGCCCAGGAACAGGTTGCCGCCGACGGCTTGCGCGAGGTGCACGGCAATCATGTTGCCGCCGCCGATGATCGCGCCGTTGGCATCACGGAACGACGGATCGGTGCCGACCATGACGATCGCGCCGAAGCCGACGATGATCAGCAGCAGGTAGAAGTAGCCGATAAAACCGGTGGCGTAGAACACGCTTTTACGCGCCTCCTTGGCATCGCTGACGGTGAAGAATCGCATCAGGATATGCGGCAGACCGGCGGTGCCGAACATCATGCCCAACCCCAACGAGATCGCATCGATCGGGTTCGACAGCAAGCCGCCCGGCGCCATGATGGCGGTGCCTTTGGCGTGCACGGCGGTGGCGCTGGCGAACATCGCCTCGGTACTGAAACCGAAATGCTTGAGCACCATGAAGGCCATGAACGTGGTGCCGAACAGCAGCATCACGGCCTTGATGATCTGTACCCAGGTGGTGGCGAGCATGCCGCCGAAGGTCACGTAGAACACCATCAATACACCGACCAGCATGACCGCGTAGAGGTAGTCGATGCCGAACAGCAGTTCGATCAACTTGCCGGCGCCGACCATCTGCGCCACCAGGTACATCAGGGCCACGGTCAGGGTGCCGAAGGCTGACGTCAGGCGCACCGGGGTTTGTTCCAGGCGATAGGAGACCACGTCGGCGAAGGTGTATTTGCCAAGGTTGCGCAGGCGTTCGGCGATCAGGAAAAGAATGATCGGCCAGCCGGCCAATACGCCGAGGGCGTAGAGCAAACCGTCGTAGCCGTTGAGAAACATCATGGCGGAAATGCCCAGGAAGGACGCCGCCGAGATCATGTCGCCGGCAATGGCCAATCCGTTCTGGAACCCGGTCATGCCACCGCCCGCGGTGTAGAAATCGCTGGCGGAACGGGTGCGCAACGCTGCCCAGCGCGTCACGCCGAGGGTGAACAGCACGAACACCAGGAACATGCCGATGGCATTCCAGTTCAGCGGGCGGGACGCGCCGTCAGCGGCAACTGCCAGGTCGGTGACTACTGCCAATGGCAGCAGGAACAAGGCCATAAGACGGCTCATTGTGCGCACTCCTGCTTGAGTTTTTCGTTGAGCGGGTCGATGACGTTGTTGGCGCGATAGACGTAGAAACCGGTCAGGGCGAACGCCATCAAAACGATGACCACGCCCACCAGCATGCCGACGGTGGTCACACCGCCGCTCAGGGATTGGCCGAGGGTGGCGGGGGAGAAGGCCACCAACAGGACAAAGCCGAAATAAATCACCAGCATGATCAGCGACAGCGACCAGTACAGGTTCTGTTTTCGTCGGACCAGCTGGATGAAGTCGGGGTGCTGGCGGATGAGTTCTACGTCTTGTGGAGTCATGGCGCGCTCTCTGTTGTTGTTTTTGTTGTGGGGTGAAACATGTCTGCGGTTGAAACGAACTCTGTATGTAGCAGCTGCCGAGCCTGCGAGGCTGCGTTCGGCGGCGAAGCCGTCGTAACACCTGAATGCGCGGTCTTGCAGACAAACCGCATCGTCTAATTTCACGACGGCTTCGCCGCCGAACGCAGCCTCGCGGGCTCGGCAGCTGCTACAGGGCCCTTCGCTGTCATCAAAGCTGATCGAAATCCAGCACCACTTTGTCGCTGATCGGAAAGGCCTGGCACGACAGCACATAACCGGCCGCGACTTCGTAGTCTTCCAGGGCGTGGTTGCTGTCCATTTCCACCTCGCCTTCAATGACCTTGCACTTGCAGGTCGAGCACACGCCGGCCTTGCAGGAGTAGGGCAGTTCAGCGCCTTGGGCGTTGCCGGCATCGAGAATGCTTTGGCTGTTGCGCGGCAGGTCGAACGCCAGCGCACGACCGTCGCTGATCACCGTGATCTGGCTGACCGCGGCGTCCACCTGATGCGCTGCCTCCCGGGCTTCGCGTTTTTGCTGGCTGCCAGCGGCGGCGAACAATTCGAAGTGGATACGCTCCGGCGCCATGCCCTTGGCTTTGAGGCTGTCGCGTACGGTTTCGGTCATTTCCTGCGGGCCGCAGATAAAGGCGGCATCGAGGGCTTTGACGTCGAGCCAGCGGGAGAACAGTTGCTCGCATTTCTCGGCGTTGATCCGGCCGTTGTACAGGTCGACATCCTGCTGCTCGCGGCTGAACACGAAGATCAGGTTCAAGCGTTGCAGGTAGCGGTTTTTCAGGTCTTCGAGCTGTTCACGAAACAAGGCGCCGGAGCTTGAGCGGTTGCCGTACAGCAAGGTCACGCGGCTGTGCGGTTCGGTCTGCAGGGTGGTCTTGATGATCGACAGGATCGGCGTGATGCCACTGCCGGCGGCGACAGCCAGGTAGTTGCCATGGCGCGTCGGGTCGAGTTCGACGTGAAAGTGTCCGGCCGGTGGCATCACTTCCAGGCAGTGCCCGGCTTCCAGGTGTTCGTTGGCAAACGCCGAGAAACGCCCACCGACCACACGCTTGATGGCAATGCGCAGTTCACCGTCGTTGACGCCCGTGCAGATCGAGTAGGAGCGGCGCACTTCTTCGCCATCCATCTGGGTGCGCATCACCAGGTGCTGGCCCTGGGTGAAGTGAAAACTGTCCTGCAGGTGCTGCGGAATCTCGAAGGCGATGGACACCGCGTCACGGGTCTCGTTGCGCACGTCCTTGATGGTCAGGCTGTGAAATTTACTCATTATTGTTCTCCAGCTGGGACGGCCGATCGCCGCTCAGATGCACTTGAAATAGTCGAACGGTTCCAGGCAATCGCGGCAGCGATACAGCGCCTTGCACGCGGTGGAGCCGAATTCACTGAGCACTTCGGTGTGTGCGCTGCCGCATTGCGGGCAGGCGATTACCGGGCTTTCGCCGAGCAGGCTGCGTTTGCTCGTGCTGCCTTCGGGCGGCGCAATGCCGTAGGCGCGCAGGCGTTCACGACCGCTGTGGGTGATCCAGTCGGTGGTCCAGGCCGGGGTCAATTTGCGCTCCAGGAGCGGCGCCTTGAAGCCAGCCAGTTCCAGCGCGTCGCGGATGTCGCTTTCGATCACTTCGGTGGCGGGGCAACCGGAGTAGGTCGGCGTGACCACCACGTGCAAGTGCCCGGCCCGCCAGTCGAGATCGCGCACAATCCCCAGGTCGACCACGCTGACCACCGGCACTTCCGGGTCCATGACCTGCGCCAATGTCGCCCACGCGGCCGCCAGGTCACTCGGCTGAGCCGGCCGGGCGCCCTGGTCGCTGGCGATCAGCTCACCAGGTTGCATCGGGGTACGCTCGTGGCAGGAACTGCATCTCGGCCAGCAGGATGCCGAGGTGTTCGGAGTGCAGGCCCTTGCGTGCATCCAGATAGAAATAGCTGGGCGCCGGGGGCACGGGCAGGGTGGCGCGGGCAAAGGTTTCGCTGACGGTTTTTTGCCAGGCAGCGGCGACTTCTGCGGCGGCCGGGATGAGGCCGGCTTCGCACAGGCGTTGTTCGCTGTCGTCGGCGCTGGTCAGTTCGACGGTGAAGCGCCAGACCTCGGGGATGGCCGCGAGCATGCGCTGGTGGCTGTCTTCGGTGCCGTCTCCGAGGCGCTCGACCCACTCGCCGGAGCGGCGCAAGTGATAGGTCACTTCCTTGACGGCTTTGGCGGCGATTCCGGCAATGCGTTCATCGCTGGACTGGCTCAGGCCGGTCAGCACTTGCAGGTGCCAGGCGTCATACAGAAATTGCTTGAGGATAGTGACGGCGTAGTCGCCGTTGGGTTGCTCCACCAGCAACAGGTTGCGGTACGCGCGCTCGTCTCGACGGAATGCCAGGTGATCGGCATCGCGACCGTCGTTCAGCAATTCGGCGGCGTATTCCAGCCAGTTGCGGGCCTGGCCGACGAGGTCGAGGCCGACATTCATCAGCGCCAGTTCCTCTTCCAGCGCCGGGGCCTTGCCGCACCATTGGCACAGGCGCTGGCCCTGGATCAGGGCGCTGTCGCCGAGGCGCAGCAGGTATTCGATCAGATCAGTCTGGTTATTCATGGTCGACCTCACATGTGCCCGACTTCAGCCGGCAACTCGTAGAAGCTGGCGTGGCGATAGACCTTGTCGTCCGCCGGGTCGAACAGCGGGTCTTTTTCATCCGGCGAGGACGCGGTGATCAGCGCCGACGGCACGACCCACAGGCTCACGCCTTCGCTGCGACGGGTGTACAGCTCGCGCGCGTTCTCGATGGCCATGGTGGTGTCGGCGGCATGCACGCTGCCGACATGCTTGTGGTTGAGGCCGTGCTTGCTGCGCACGAAGACTTCAAAAAGGGTCCATTCGGACATGACGGTGTCTCCAGATCAGGTGGCCGAATCAGGCGGCGTTCTTGTTTTGTTTTTTGCGAGCGTGGGCGACCGCGGCTTCACGAACCCAGGCGCCGTCTTCGATGGCTTTGCGGCGGGTGGACACGCGCTCCTGGTTGCACGGGCCGTTGCCCTTGAGCACTTCGTAGAACTCGCTCCACTGGATCTCGCCGAAGTCGTAGTGGCCGCGCTCGGCGTTCCACTTCAGGTCCGGGTCGGGGCAGGTGCAGCCCAGCAGTTCCAGCTGCGGGATGGTCTGGTCGATGAAGCGCTGGCGCAGTTCGTCGTTGCTCTGGCGCTTGATTTTCCAGGCCATGGACTGGGCACTGTTGGGCGAGTGTTCGTCGCTTGGACCGAACATCATCAGCGACGGCCACCACAGGCGGTTGATCGCGTCCTGGACCATGTCTTTTTGCGCCTGATTACCGTGACGCATCATGGTCAGGAGGATTTCGTAGCCCTGGCGCTGGTGAAAACTTTCTTCCTTGCAGATGCGCACCATGGCTCGGGAATACGGGCCGTATGACGTTCGTTGCAACACCACCTGATTGACGATCGCGGCGCCATCCACCAACCAGCCCACGGCGCCCATGTCAGCCCAGTTCAGCGTCGGGTAATTGAAGATGCTGGAGTACTTGGCCTTGCCGCTGTGCAGCTTGGCGATTTCTTCGTCGCGGTCAGCGCCGAGGGTCTCCATGGCGCTGTAGAGGTAGAGGCCGTGACCGGCTTCGTCCTGAATCTTGGCCATCAGTTGCAGTTTGCGTTTGAGCGTAGGGGCGCGGGTGACCCAGTTGCCTTCGGGCAGCATGCCGACGATTTCGGAGTGAGCGTGTTGGGAAATCTGCCGGATCAGGGTCTGGCGATAGGCATCAGGCATCCAGTTTTTAGCTTCGATCTTGATTTCTGAATCGATTTTTTCCTGGAAAGCGCGTTCCTGTTCGGACATTTCCGACAGGTCCTTGATGCGCTTGACGCCTGTTTCTACGAGCTGTGCGTACATGGGGGTCTCCCGCCGTGAATCTGTTTGTTGGCATGGAGAACTTTATAAGCGATACAGAAATTAATATCAAACACAAAATAACGTGTCGTGTTTGTTTTTTGTATCGCTTTGGGATGTGGGGTCTTGGGTTGGGGTGTTTTCGTAGGAGCAAAACCTGCTCGCGATCACGGCCTGATAGACGATGAGTATTCCCCTCATGCACCCGGATCAAACTGTGGGAGCTGGCTTGCCGGCGATGGCGGCCTCACAGCGATCGATATTTTCCTGATGCACCTGGATCAAACTGTGGGAGTGAGCCTGCTCGCGATGGCGGCCTGATAGCCGACAGGTTTCTTCCAGATGTACCCGGATCAAACTGTGGGAGCTGGCTTGCCAGCGATGGCGGCCTGTCAGGCGATGAGTTTCCTGCAGGTGTACATATCCATTCCTGCGGTCACGGCCGCTATTGGTTTCGCTCTTACAGCGAGTCACTTGGAGGAGCGCCAAGTAACCAAACGCTCTTGCCCCTTTCGTCCGGTGCCTCGCCTGGGCTCGGCATACCCTCGCTCCGGTCCTGCTCCGTGGGCCCGCCGCGATCGGCCATCCATGGCCGTGCGCGGCTAACCCGGCATCCTTGCCGGGTTACCCACTGCGCAGAACCTGCGCTCGGCCTGCCGAGGGGGCAAGAAAATCAAAATCAAAAGCAGATCAAAAACAAAGCGAGGCGGCCTGACAGCCGACCTGACGCTTCAGACCTGCGCGTTTTCCTGTGGGAGTGAGCCTGCTCGCGATGGCGGCCTGATAGCCGACAGGTTTCTTCCAGATGTACCCGGATCAAACTGTGGGAGCTGGCTTGCCAGCGATGGCGGCCTGTCAGGCGATGAGTTTCCTGCAGGTGTACATATCCATTCCTGCGGTCACGGCCGCTATTGGTTTCGCTCTTACAGCGAGTCACTTGGAGGAGCGCCAAGTAACCAAACGCTCTTGCCCCTTTCGTCCGGTGCCTCGCCTGGGCTCGGCATACCCTCGCTCCGGTCCTGCTCCGTGGGCCCGCCGCGATCGGCCATCCATGGCCGTGCGCGGCTAACCCGGCATCCATGCCGGGTTGCCCACTGCGCAGAACCTGCGCTCGGCCTGCCGAGGGGGCAAGAAAATCAAAATCAAAAGCAGATCAAATGCCAAAGCGAGGCGGCCTGCCAGCCGACCTGACGTTTAGGCGTTCCCCCCGCTTTTCGTTATCCCTGTAGGAGCTGTCGAGTGAAACGAGGCTGCGATCTTTTGACTTGGTTTTTTAAGGCAAGATCAAAAGATCGCAGCCTCGTTTCACTCGACAGCTCCTACAGGGTGGCGTTTTTTCCAATGATATCTCGTCATCGTTAACCTCCATCGCGGGCAAGCTCAGCTCCCACAGGGAAACACGCAGGCTTCAAGCGTCAGGCCGGCTGGCAGGCCGCCTCGCTTTGCTCTTGATTTTGATCTCGGGCGCCCCGTTAAACCACGCTGGCCGAACGCAGGTCTTGCGCAGCGGGTAAACCGGCAAGGATGCCGGTTTAGCCGCGCTGGGCCAGGGAAGGCCCATCGCGGCGACCCGCGGAGCAATGCCGGAGTGAGGGCACACCGAGCTTAGGCGAGGTGCCAAGTGGTGGGGCAAGAGCGTTTGGGTTACTTTTGACTGGGCCGGCATTCCGGCTCTTTCAAAAGTGACTCGCTGTAAAAGCGAAACCCATAGCGGTCGTTACCGCAGGAATGGATATGTAAACCCTCAAAACCTCATAGCCTGTCAGGCTGCCATCGCGAGCAGGCTTACTCCCACAGTTTGATCCGGGTTCATCAGGGAAATACCCATCGGCTGTCAGGCCGCCATCGCCGGCAAGCCAGCTCCCACAGTTTGATCCGGTACATCAGGGAAATACGCATACCCTGTCAGGCCGCCATCACTGGCAAGCCAGTTCCCACAGGGGAATCATTCGGTATAAGGACCGAGCCAATAGCCGCCGCGCCCGCAAAAAAAACCCCGCAAGAGCGGGGCTGTAAAGGGTGCAGCAGTCATGCTTTAGGGCGTTTGTCCATCACGTGGCACGCTTTGCCCTCGGAGCGCTTGATCGAATGCAGAGGTTGCAAAACGATCCGCGAACTGATCCCGATGTACGTCTTGATATGCCGACTCAGCTCGCCACAGACGGCCTTCTGCTGATCGTCACTCAAATGCTGATGCTCTGCCTTCAACTCCACATGCACATCAACGCTGTCCAGGTTCCCGTTGCGATACAGATGAATCTCATAACACTCTGAAAGCTGTTTGATTTTCAGCACCTGTTCTTCGATCTGCGTTGGAAACACGTTAACTCCGCGAATGATCAGCATGTCATCGCTACGCCCGGTGATCTTGTCGATCCGCCGCATCGGTCGTGCGGTCCCCGGCAGCAGGCGCGTGAGGTCGCGGGTGCGGTAGCGGATCATCGGCAGGGCTTCTTTGCTGAGGGAGGTGAACACCAGCTCGCCCATTTGCCCGTCCGGCAGCACTTCACCGGTAATCGGATCGATGATTTCCGGGTAGAAGTGGTCTTCCCAGATCGTCGGCCCGTCCTTGGTTTCCGCGCATTCCATGGCGACGCCCGGCCCCATGATTTCCGACAGGCCGTAGATGTCCAGCGCAGTAATGCCCAGGCGGTTCTCGATGGCGCTGCGCAGTTCGCCGGTCCAGGGCTCGGCGCCGAAGATGCCGAGGCGCAGGGCCAGTTTGTGCGGGTCGATGCCCTGGCGCTCGATTTCGTCCGCGATGTTGAGCATGTAGGACGGCGTGACCATGATGATGTCCGGCTGGAAATCCTTGATCAGTTGCACCTGTTTCTCGGTCTGGCCGCCGGACATCGGGATGACCGTGCAACCCAGACGTTCGGCGCCGTAGTGGGCGCCCAGACCGCCGGTGAACAGGCCGTAGCCATAGGAAATGTGCACCTTGTCGCCGCGTCGGCCACCGGCTGCGCGGATCGAACGGGCGACGACGTTGGCCCAGGTGTCGATGTCGTTCTGGGTGTAACCCACAACCGTTGGTTTGCCGGTGGTGCCACTCGATGCGTGCAGGCGGACCACGTCGTGCATCGGGACCGCAAACATGCCGTACGGGTAGTTGTCGCGCAGGTCGGTCTTGGTGGTGAACGGAAACTTCGCCAGGTCTTCCAGGGATCTGATGTCGTCGGGATGAACGCCCAGGGCATCGAAACGCTGACGGTACAACGGCACATTGTTGTAGGCGTGGTTCAGGCTCCAGCGCAGGCGGTCCAGCTGATGGTGACGCAGTTCGTCGACGCTGGCGGTTTCCAGCGGGTCCAGCTGTGGATCAAGCACGGCGTTGGCAATTGGCATGTTCATGATTTCACTCGAATTGTTTTTGTGTTTCAGCCCTTTCGCAGAAGGGCTTTGAGTGCATGCCCCAAGGATACCTCTCGGCTCCTCGGGAATCGCGGTTCTTTAGTCGGACAAACGCTCGATGATCAGCGCGATGCCCTGGCCCACGCCGATGCACATGGTGCACAAGGCATAGCGACCGTTACGTTCTTCCAGCTCGTGCAGGGCGGTCGTCACCAGCCGTGCACCGCTCATACCCAGTGGATGGCCGAGGGCAATCGCGCCGCCGTTGGGGTTGACCCGCGGATCGGTGTCGCTCAAGCCGAGTTCGCGCAGCACCGCCAGACCTTGTGCGGCAAAGGCTTCGTTGAGTTCGATCACGTCCATGTCGGCGAGGCTCAGGTTGGCCAGTTCCAGCACCTTGCGCGTCGCGGGTACCGGGCCGATGCCCATGATGCGCGGCTCGACGCCCGCCGTGGCCATGGCCACAACGCGGCCTCGGGCTTTGAGGCCATGACGCCTGGCGATTTCCGGGCTGGCGAGCAACAGCGCACAGGCACCGTCGTTGACCCCGGAGGCGTTGCCGGCAGTGATGCTGCCACCTTCGCGAAACGGCGTGCCGAGTTTCTGCAGCTGTTCGAGGGTGGTGTCGCCACGGGGATGCTCGTCATGCTCGACGACCTTGGCCGGACCTTTGCGCTGCGGGATCTCCACGGCGACGATTTCCTTGGCCAGGCGCCCGCTGGCCTGAGCGGCGGCGGCCCGTTGCTGACTGCGTAGCGCGAAGGCGTCCTGGTCTGCGCGGGAGATGTTGAACTGCTCGGCGACGTTCTCGGCGGTCTCCGGCATGGAGTCGATGCCGAAGGTTTTTTTCATCAGCGGATTGACGAAGCGCCAGCCGATCGTGGTGTCGTACATCTGCGCGTCGCGGGAAAACGCCTGCTCGGCCTTGCCCATCACCAGCGGTGCACGGGACATCGATTCAACGCCGCCCACCAGCATCAAACCGGCTTCACCACAACGAATCGCCCGGGCTGCCGTGCCAATGGCATCCAGCCCGGAACCGCACAAGCGGTTGAGGGTGGTGCCCGGCACCGTGACCGGCAACCCGGCCAACAGCGCCGACATGCGCGCCACGTTGCGGTTGTCTTCGCCGGCCTGGTTCGCGCAGCCGTAGATCACATCGTCCACCGCGTTCCAGTCGACATGCGGATAACGGCGCAGCAGTTCACGCAGCGGCACGGCGCCGAGGTCGTCGGCGCGCACGCTGCTCAAGGCGCCTGCGTAACGGCCGATCGGGGTCCGCACTGCGTCGATGATCAAGGCGTCATTCATTCGGGTTCTCCTGCGCGAGCACTGTCCCGCGCACTTTGTAGGATTTGCCATGGAACAGCGCGATCAGCTGGCCCTGTTGGTTTTCTATGCGTACGTCGTAGTTGCCGGTGCGGCCGGAGCGGCTTTGTTCGATGCAATCGGCAGTCAGTGTGTCGCCCAGATGTGCCGGGGCGATGTAGTCGATGCTGCAACCAATGGCCACCGTGGCGTCGTTGTAGCTGTTGCAGGCGAAGGCAAATGCCGAGTCGGCGAGAGCAAACAGGTAGCCGCCGTGGCAGGTGCCGTGACCTTGAATCATGTCGGCGCGCACGCTCATGCCGACACGGGCACAACCGGGCGCGGCGGAGAGCAGGCGCATGCCCATGGCCTGGCTGGCGGCGTCGCGCTTGAGCATGGTTTGGGCGCACTGGCTGGCCAGGTTCATGGCTTCGTGGTTAGTCATGGAACGTTCTCCCTTCGGCGACCCGGCGACGCAGCAGCAGCGACGGGCGATAGCGTTCTTCGCCGTAACCGGCGTGCAGGTTTTCCAGTACGGTCAGGATGTGCGAAAGCCCGATGGCATCGGCCCAGGCCAGCGGGCCCTGGGGATAATTGACCCCGGCGCGCATGGCCAGATCGACGTCGGCGGCCGAAGCCACGCCTTGCAGCACGGCGTCGGCGGCTTCGTTGGCGAGCATCGCGACCGTGCGCAACACGGCCAGGGCCGGGCTGTCGCTGAGTCGGCTGACGGTGAAACCAGCGCGTTGCAGCAGGGCGACCCCCTGGTCCAGCGCGGAGTCGGTGATATCGGCTGAGCAACTGATGGCAATCCGTTTGGCCTGACCGTAGTCAAACGCCAGATCAAGCAGGATCAGATTGCGCAGGCCGTCTTCCGCAGCCCGTTGGCAGGCCATGCGCCCGTCACTCAAGGCCAGCACCGCATCGCCGACCCGCAACAGGCCTTGGCCGTCGCGCTGGATAACGTCGATGCCGTGGTCAAGCAAGCGCGGGATCAGTGCGTTGGCGATGCCGAGATTACCCTCCACAACAGCGGTTTCAACGGCTGCATTGCTGCTGATTTCGATCGGATCAGGGCGGGAAGCGCCTTCGGCATAGCTGTAAAACCCCTGACCGCTTTTACGCCCCAGCCGGCCAGCCTCGACCAGTTCTTTCTGGATCAGCGAAGGCAGAAAACGTGTGTCGCCGTAGTAGGCGTCGAACACCGAACAGGTCACTGCGTAGTTGACGTCATGGCCGATCAGATCGGTCAGCTCGAATGCGCCCATCGCAAAGCCACCGGCATCGCGCATCAACGCATCCAGCGTCGGACAGTCGGCGGCGCCTTCCTGCAGCAGGCGCAGGCTTTCGGCATAGAACGGGCGCGCGACACGGTTGACGATGAAGCCCGGCGTCGAACGGGTGTGCACCGGTTTTTTGCCCCAGGCGTTGGCGGTGTCGTACAGGCATTCGGCGAGCGCTGGATCGCTGGCCAGGCCCGAGACGATTTCCACCAGCGCCATGATCGGTGCGGGGTTGAAGAAGTGCAGGCCGAGCAGGCGTTGAGGATGATTCAGCTGCGCGGCGATGCTGGTGATCGACAGCGACGAGGTGTTGCTGGCGAGGATGCACCGTTCGCCGCAGACACTTTCCAGTTGGCGAAACAGTGCACGTTTGACCTCAAGGTTTTCGACGATGGCTTCGATGACCAACTCGCAATCGACCAGCGCTTCGATGGCTTCCACGGCGTGCAGGCGGGCGATCGTCGCCATCCGTGCCTCGCTTGAAAGCTTGCCTTTCTCGACGCGCTTGCCCAACTGCCGGTCAATACCTTCGATGGCCTGTGCGGCGGCGCCCGGACGGTTGTCCAGCAGCAACACCTGATGGCCGGCCTGTGCGGCGACCTGAGCGATACCGGCGCCCATGGCCCCGGCGCCGATCACCGCGATACGAGCGTTTGTGTTCAGTGCCGTCATGACTCAGCGCCCCTTGAAACTTGGGCTGCGTTTTTCCATGAAGGCGCCGACGCCTTCACGGTAGTCCTCACTGCGCCCGGCCAGACGCTGCAGGTCCTTTTCGAGTTCGAGCTGTTCGTCGAAGGTGTTGCTCAGGCTCGCATTCAAGCTGCGTTTGATCAGCGCCAGGCCATACGTCGGTTGCGTGGCCAGATGGCGGGCGAGGGTCAAGGCTTCGGCGCGCAGTTCGGCGTCATCCACCACGCGGTAGATCAGCCCCCATTGCTCGGCCTGTTCGGCGCTCAGGCGATTGCCCAGCAAGGCCAGGGCCTTGGCGCGGGCCATGCCAACCAGGCGCGGCAAAGTCCAGGTGCCGCCGGAATCCGGGATCAAACCGATCTTGCAGAAGGCTTGAATGAAACTGGCCGAACGCGCCGCCAACACCAGATCGCACGCCAGCGGGATGTTGGCGCCGGCACCGGCGGCGACACCGTTGACCGCGCAGATGACCGGCAGCGGCAGGTCGCGCAATTGGCGGATCAGGGGGTTGTAGAACTTCTCGATGGACTCACCCAGATCCGGCACGGCACTGCCCGGCGCGACGTTGCGGTCGCTGAGGTCTTGCCCGGCACAGAAGCCGCGGCCTTCACCGGTGAGCAGCAGGACGCGCACGTCCGGGTTCTGCCGCACCTGCTTCAGCGCCTCCTTGACCTCGCCATGCATCTGCGTATTGAAGCTGTTGAGCTGGTCCGGCCGATTGAGGCTGAGCAGGGCGACACCGGCCTCGATGGAAAACAGGATGTGTTCGAAGTTCATGGTCATGGCGCTCTCTGAGAAATCGTTCGCGGCTTTTTTAGGTGATGAGGGATGACGGGACGACGGGTTATTCGCCGGTGAACGTCGGCGTGCGCTTTTCCTGGAAAGCCCGAATGCCTTCGTCACGGTCGCGGGTGCCGGCCAGAACGGTGAAGGCGTGGCGTTCGAAGCGCAGGCCGCTGGCCAGGTCGGTGTCCATGGCCTTGAGCAAGGATTCCTTGGCCAGGCGCACCGCCAGCGGTGCCTTGCCAGCGATGCTGCGGGCAATCTGCAGGGCGCGTTCGACGGTGAATTCCGGTTGAGTCACTTCACTGACCAGGCCGGCGCGCTGGGCCTGGCGAGCGTGGATTGCCTCGCCGGTCAGGACCATTTGCATCGCCATGGATTTGCCGACAGCGCGCAGCAAGCGTTGGGTGCCACCGGCGCCGGGCATGATCCCGAGATTGATTTCCGGCTGGCCGAAGCGGGCGTCTTCCCCGGCAACAATGATGTCCGCGTGCATCGCCAGTTCGCAGCCACCGCCCAGGGCGAAGCCGTTGACGGCGGCGATCAAGGGTTTGTTGAAGCGGGTGATGGTTTGCCACGAAGCCTGACGCGGGTCGTCGAGAATGCCGACGAGATTGCGTTCGGCCATTTCCTTGATGTCGGCGCCGGCTGCGAAGGCTTTGCGACTGCCGGTCAGGACTACGACGCGGGTATTTGCGTCGGCCTGGGCGGCGTCCAGTTCGTCAGCCAATTCACCGAGCAATTCGGTGGTCAGGGCGTTCAGCGCTTGCGGACGCTGCAGGGTGATCAGGCGAACGCCCGGCGCGATGAACTCGACAGCAAGTGTTAGAGGCATGGCAGATGCCCTCACGGTGCACGCTCGGCGGTGATGCCGGCTCATTATTGGATCGGCGCGAGGCCGGTTTTGCCGGAGTATACCTGCAACGTGATACGTAAATGCAACTGTAAAATAGAATTAATGTGTCTTATTGGTTGTGGTGAGGTTTTTGAAACGGATGTCTGATAAGAAGCTTGTTGCGGTTTTGTACCCTATTTTATTGGCGTAAAACCCTGTTTTTCATCCATAAAAAGACGCGACCATTTCGGATCCATTAAGTGATACGGTTTTTTGACTTTGTGATGTCAAAAGCGATGTGATACAAAATGAATCAACTTCGGCATCGCTTTCGCTTATTAGGAAATCCCCATGACCTGCTACAGCCTTGATGGCTTGACTCCGGTGGTTGATCCCACGGCTTACGTTCACCCGTCCGCCGTTCTGATTGGCGACGTGATTATCGGTGCGCATTGCTACGTCGGACCGCTGG
The DNA here is from genome assembly GCF_059716215.1 of Pseudomonas sp. LBUM1643. Classification (NCBI taxonomy): domain Bacteria; kingdom Pseudomonadati; phylum Pseudomonadota; class Gammaproteobacteria; order Pseudomonadales; family Pseudomonadaceae; genus Pseudomonas; species Pseudomonas sp. LBUM1643. Next base: position 4,528,065 of record NZ_CP166813.1, on the reverse strand, counting down.
CCAGCCTTCGGGGCGACTTTGGCCGGATCGTGCTGGAAGAGGGTGCCAACCTGCAGGACACCTGCGTGATGCACGGTTTTCCGGACAGCGACACGGTGGTCGAGCGCAATGGTCATATCGGTCACGGCGCCGTGCTTCACGGTTGCCGGATTGGTGCGGATGCACTGGTGGGCATGAATGCGGTGGTGATGGACAACGCGTGCATCGGTGCGCGGTCGTTCGTCTCGGCGGCAGCCTTCGTCAAAGCCGGATTCGAATGCCCGGAGCAATCACTGGTGATGGGCGCGCCGGCCAGCGTCAAGCGCAGTCTCAGCGATGAGGAAGTGGCGTGGAAACAAGCCGGTACCCGTGCGTATCAGCAACTGGCCCAGCGTTGCCTTGAGCAGATGCAGGTCTGCGAACCCTTGACCGAGCCGGAGCCTGACCGCCCGCGTATCAGCGACAGTGGCCTGCGGCCCAAGGGCTCGACGTGATGAACGCCACAAACCGTGTAGCAGCTGCCAAAGGCTGCGTCCGGCTGCGAAGCAGTCGTAAAACCTGCAACCGCGATTTACCCGCCAATGCGCGCCGACTGGCCTGGCGACTGCTTCGCAGCCGGACGCAGCCTTCGGCAGCTGCTACAGGGGGGCGTGTGAGCCTTGTGAAACCGGTATATTCCTTTTCTTTTTTCAGCTCGGTACGCCTATGTCGTCCCTGACACCTTTGAACCACCTGATTACCCGCTTCCAGGAACAGACGCCCATTCGCGCCAGTTCCTTGATCATCACGTTGTACGGGGATGCCATCGAGCCCCATGGCGGGACCGTCTGGCTGGGTAGCCTGATCCAGTTGCTCGAACCGATCGGTATCAACGAGCGTCTGATCCGCACCTCTATTTTCCGTCTGACCAAAGAAGGCTGGCTGACCGCGGAGAAAGTCGGGCGTCGCAGTTACTACAGCCTGACCGGCGCCGGTCGCCGACGTTTCGACAAGGCGTTCAAGAGGGTCTACAGCTCCACCGTGCCCGCCTGGGACGGTTCGTGGAGCCTGGTGATGCTCACGCAGCTGACTCAGGACAAGCGCAAACAAGTGCGCGAAGAACTGGAGTGGCAAGGTTTTGGTGCGATCTCGCCAGCGGTACTGGCCTGCCCGCGCAGTGACCGGGCCGACCTCAATGCGACGCTGCTTGAACTCGGCGCGCAGGAAGAGACCATCGTGTTCGAAACGACCGCCCAGGATGTGCTGGCGTCCAAAGCCTTGCGCCTGCAAGTGCGCGAGAGCTGGAACATCGAGGAACTGGCGACCCATTACAGCGAGTTCATCCAGCTGTTCCGACCGCTCTGGCAGGCGCTTCGCGAGCAGGAGAACCTGCAACCGGCCGACTGTTTCCTGGCACGCGTCCTGCTTATCCACGAGTACCGCAAATTGCTGTTGCGCGACCCGCAGCTGCCGGACGAACTGCTGCCCGGCGACTGGGAAGGACGCGCTGCCCGCCAGTTGTGCCGCAACATTTATCGATTGATTTACGCCAAGGCCGAGGAATGGCTGAACAGTGCGCTGGAAACCGCTGACGGGCCGTTGCCCGATGTAGGTGAAAGTTTCTACCGACGGTTTGGCGGGCTGAAATAGTCCGTTTTTACCCGAGCGCATTGCGGTCAGGGAGGACCAGGGGATTGGCGTAGATAATAAAAACAAGCCTGCGTGAGGCCCGACATGATTGCTTCAATAGCACAGCGCCGTGATGGATTTGATCAGTGGATTCATCAGATCAACCAGATCTGTGGCGCCTTTAATGCTCAACCCCTGGGCGACGCATTTGCCGGCCAGATCCTGGAACATCAGGACGGCGCGTTGAAGCTCAGTTTTGTCGACGCCTGCCAGGCGCGGCTGTATCGCACGCCGCTGGAGGTTGCAGCGGGCGAGGGTGGCAAATACTTTGCGGTGTTCCAGCTCGACGGCTCGGCGGGCATGGCTCAAGGCGACAACAAGGTGTTGCTTTCGGCTGGTGACATCACCTTGATCGACGCGTCGCGCCCCAGCGACTTTACCTACAGTGAAAACTCCCGGCAGTTGTCGCTGATCCTGCCCTCGCAACTGGTGGAGCAGACACTGCGTTTCAATCAGGTGCGATGCGGTCACCGGATCGCGGCGACTTCGCCCATCGCGATGCTGTCCCAGCGCTTGATACTCGACGCCACGCGGCAAAAATGCCTGAGCCGCCAGGAAAGTGAAGCGACGCTGGAGGCCATTGTCAGCCTGCTGCGCCCGGCGATCAGCCAGTCAGATGACGGCAGCGACGCGCACGAACGCACCTTTCGCAGGACCCTGAGTTTTATCGATCAGCACATCCGCTCGGAAGAGCTCTGCCCCGAGTGGCTGGCGCGGGAAGTCGGCATGTCCACGCGCGGGCTTTATCGAATGTTTGCCAAGAAGGGTTTGGTGGTCGCGCGTTACATCAAGAACCGGCGTCTGGATTTGTGTGCCGAGTCTTTGCGGCAGGCGCGGACCGAGCAGAAGTTGTCGGTGTTGGGGTATTCGTGGGGGTTCTCGGATTCGAGCTACTTCTCCACGGCCTTCAAATCACGCTTCGGTATCTCACCGGGCGAATACCGCAAGAAGCACGCTTGAAACGCGGTCCCATGTAGGAGTGAGCCTGCTCGCGATGGCGGAGTGTCAGTCAACATGCATGTCGTCTGTCACACCGCTATCGCGAGCAGGCTCACTCCTACAGGGATTTGCGTTGTTTTACTGAGGGGCGTTCAGGTTCAACGTCGGGGTTTCATCGAAGAAATTCCACGGCTTGAGCAGGACGTGCACCCATTCCGTCGGCATGATCGGCCACTCTTCCGCCCTGGCGATATGGGTGGTGCCGGTGGTCAGCCACACCACGTTATCGCTGTTTTCGATGGGCTGGTTATCGTGGGTGAACTGCCCGAGGCCGGAGTCTTTGTCCGAGCGGTTCGGGTACTTGCCTTCCGGGTATTTCTCATCCGGGTTGTAGCGTGTCACCCAGAGTTGTTTGTCCATGAAACTCAAGCGGTGATAGAGCCATTCGTCCTTGCCGAAGTTGGCGCCCTTGGCCACCGGGTGCGTACCACCGGCATAAGGAATCAACTGGTAGGACACCGGATTGCCGACCTTGTTTTCCTTGCTGAAGTTGGTCAGCAAGCGAACGGTCGAGGGGTCGAACTTCTGCGCCGCCTGCTGTTCGGTGCCGACCACCTGTTGTTCAGTCTGCATCGTACTGGTCCGCGGTCCACCGCGTTCGTTGGGGGCAACCACCGGGTTCACTTCCACCAGCGAGTTGTTCTCGCCGTCCACGTCCATGTCCAGGCGGAAGTTGTAGATGTGCTGGTGGGTGGTGCCGACAATGTTGTGGTCCAGCAGCGTGCCGTAGCGCGTGTCTTCCTTGGCGGTCGCATCGCGCATGGTGCTGGATTTCACGCCCTTGACCGCTTCGATCCCGGTGGCGCCGGCATCGATTCCAATGGTGCCGTTCTGCTGGAAAACCCAATCGAAAATGTAGTCATAGTTGCCGACGGTGCTGATCCAGCGCACCACCAGTTCACGCCGTTCGGTGCTGAGGTTGGGCTGGCCCATTTCCTGGTGTTTGTACTCGGGGCCCGCGTAGCGCTCGAACACCGCCATGGCGCGGGGAATCGTGGTCGGCGCGCCAGTGTAGTCAGCGATGGTGGAGTCCAGCAGCACGGCGTTTGCCGGTGCATCCTTGCTCCGGGCGATAGGCGAAGTCAGCGTGCCCATACCGTAATCGCCTGAATCCAGGTAAGCCTTGAAATACCAGCCGCCGTCGGGATCGCCATAGGGCACGATCATGCCGCCCAGCGAACCTTCGTACATGACCTTGCGTTTCTTGCCCTTGTCGTCATAGGTCACGGTGGACAGGATCGGGCCGACCCGAGAATCGAGGCGAACGTGGAAATCCCAGTTTTGCCAGTGAATGCTGTTGCCAGTAATCGTGTAGTTCTTGCCTTCCGGCTCGGTGATTTCCAGCGGCTTGACGGCAACCCCCTTGCGGCCGCGACCGTCATAAGGCGTCGGCTTCATCGGCACAGGGATGACGCCACCGTCTTCGATCTTGATCAGTTTTTTCTGCTCGAGGTCGACAATGGCCACCAGCCCTTCGATCGGATGAGCCCAATAGTTGCCGTCACCGGTGTTCAGGTAGCTGACGATTTTCAGCAGCCGTTTGTCCTGCGCCAAACCGTCCTTGCCGTCGAAATACCCGACCGTCAACGGCGTTGCCACGACCTTTTTCACATCGGAAATACCACGCTTGGCCAGCGCCTGGGCGTACTCCGGGCTGGCCTCGATGGCCGATTGCACGGTGCCGAAGTCGTCCAGCAAGACCATGCCGTGGGCACCTTCGATCGGTTTCCAGGACAGGATGGACTGACTGTCGAGATCGATCAGCGCTTCGATCACGTGCTTGCCGTCGAGCACCACGATGTTGGCCTGACGGGGCTGGGCGACGGTTTGGCCGGTGAGGGCAAACGTCCACACCTGATCCTTGGGCGGCTCATGGATCGACACTTCGGTGAAGCGAAATCCGGTTTTGTAGTGAGCGGAGCGTTTGACGATGTCCACCGCACGGGTGATTTCGTCGGCGCTTAACGGATTGAGCGGGTTAGGCCGGGTCTCGACCACAAACGTCTTGTCCAGCCCGGACTGGAACACCTGATTGATGAAATCCTTGGACATGTAGGCGGTCTGGCCCTTGAACACTACAGGCACGGTCAATTCCATCCGCTTGCCATTGAGCATCGCCACTTTGCTGTCCGGCTTGACCTTGAGGTAGACCCCGTCCTTGGCGATCACGAACAGGTTGGCGTAATCGTCCCATTTGACCGTCGCGCCAAATTCCTCAAGGCCTGCTTGCAGCGGCACCATTTCGGCATGACCGCCGTGAGCATTGGCCTGAGTGATCCAGCCGGGCAAGCCGAGCATGCTCAAGGTAATGGCCAGCGCGAGCCGGGTGCGCGGTTTTCTGTTGGGTGCTGCGACGGTGGTGAACATTTGCGGGGTTCCTATGGGCAAGCCAGGTGACAGGCACACGTGCACTTTGCTACAGCCCGTGCAGAGCTTGTTTGGAATTGCTGCCAGAATCCTTTGGCTGCGTGCCTAAATCAACTTTTCACGTGTTGATCCGGCTGAAGAGCCCTCGGTAGCGCCGGTCTGGAATCCATTGCTTCGGCTTAATAGGAAGCATTACTATTCGCACCCCTCTCCACAGCGCGCCGCAATGACCCCCAAGCTGCCTCGCAAACATGGCTTTTTCGAGCATTACGAAGAGTTGGTTGGCACCTGGACCCGTCGCCTGAGAAATCGTCAGCAGGCCGAGGACCTTGCCCACGACACCTTTGTGCGGGTGCTTGAGTCCGATTCGGCGGCGGTGGAGCAGCCTCGAGCTTACTTGCACCAGACCGCGCGCAACATCGCGGTGGATGGTTATCGGCGTGAGGATCGGCGGGGCGCCATGGAGTCGGAGGCGATCGATACCAGTGTGTCGTCGTCCGGCGACCCGGAGCATTTCATGCAGGCGATCCAGTTGGCTGACTCCATTGAGCGGGCGCTCGCCGAACTGCCGGTCAATTGCCGCAAGGTGTTCGTCTGGCAGAAGATCGAGGGCCTGACCCAGGCCGAAATTGCCGAACGCCTGGGACTGTCCAAGAACATGGTGGAAAAGTATATGATCCGCACCCTGCGGCATCTGCGCGATCGGCTGGACGGGTTGCAATCATGATCGGTCGCCTCTTTCCATTCCCGGTCAGACAGGAACTTCCATGATGGATACTCGTGATTGCGCGTGCGGGCAAATGGCGGTTCGCGATGAGGCGGCGCGGTGGTTTGTGCGTTTGCAGGAACCGGTCGTGGACGTTGAAGAGCGCCAGCGTTTTGATGCCTGGCAGGGGGAACACCCGCAACACCGTGAAGAATTTCAGGTACTTCAAGGATTGTGGTCAGCCGCTGACCTGGTGCCGGCGGCGCGTTTGCAGGCCTTGTGCGAAGCCCTGCCGGCGCGCGGCAAACGTCGTCCTTTGATGCGCTATGCCGTGGCCGCCAGTGTGTTGGCCGTGTCGCTGGGGCTTGGTTTGTTCAGTGGCTTGAAATCCCCGGGCCCTTACACCGCCGAGTTCTCCACGGCGCTGGGTGAGCGTCGGCAGGTGGCGTTGCCCGATGGTTCGGTGATCGACTTGAACAGCCACAGTCGGGTTCAGGTGCGTTATGAACAGGACCTTCGTCACATCGAACTGAGCGAAGGCGAGGCGATGTTCAGTGTTGAACACGATACCAGCCGACCTTTTGTCGTGGCGTCTGGAAGCGGAAAAATCACTGTCACCGGAACCCGTTTCGATGTGCGTCGTGACCCTGCTGAAACCCGGGTCGTGGTGGAGCAGGGCACGGTCAAGGTCCAGGGGCGGGACGCAGCCGACAACGAATTTGTCAGCCTCACTGCCGGAACCGGGACGCGTGTTGATGCCAAGGGTTTTGTCACAGCGGCGTATGCGGTCAATCCCGCGGAGCTCACCGCCTGGCGCAGCGGCAAGCTGGTGTTCAACAACGCGAGCCTTAGCGAAGTCGCCGCCGAAGTGTCCCGTTACCGGGAGAAACCCCTCACCGTCGGCAATGAAAAAGTGGGTAATTTGCGCCTGACCAGCGTGTTCAAATCCGACAACACTGACGCCTTGCTGAAGGCCTTGCCGAACATTTTGCCGGTGGCTGTGCGCACTCTCGATGACGGCAGTCAGGAAATAATTTCAAAATAGATTCAGGTTTTTTTTGAGTTCTTCGTCTTCTTGTCCAACTGCAACTGGTTTGCATTAACAAGCGCACACTCTTGCGATCCACAGGACAACGTTCGACGTGAAAAAAACCATCGCTAACAACAACAAAACTTCCTGGCTGCGGCTTGCGCTCGCGTTGGCCATCAGCTCGGCAGTGCCCCAGGCATTCGCCGCCGACGCTATTCACATCCAGGCGCAGCCTTTGAGCCAGGCCTTGAGTCAGCTGGGTCAGCAAACGTCGCTGCAGGTTTTTTTCAGTCCTGAACTGGTGGCCGGCAAACAAGCGCCGGCCGTGGACGGTAACTTCTCGCCGGAGCAGGCCTTGCGTCAGTTGCTGCAGGGCAGTGGCCTTGAGTATCAGATCGATGAAGGTTCGGTGACCCTGACGCCGGCACCGACTTCCGCCGCCAACGGTCCGCTGGAACTCGGCGTGACCGACATCAAGGTGGTCGGCGACTGGCTCGGTGACGCCGATGCGGCCGTGGTGCAAAACCACCCGGGTGCGCGGACGGTGATTCGCCGTGAAGCGATGGTCGAGCAGGGCGCAATGACCGTCGGCGACGTGTTGAAGCGTGTGCCGGGGGTACAAGTGCAAGACGCCAATGGCACGGGCGGCAGCGATATTTCCCTGAACGTCGGCGTGCGTGGCCTGACCTCGCGGCTGTCGCCTCGCTCCACCGTGCTGATCGACGGCGTGCCTGCCGCCTTTGCGCCCTATGGCCAGCCGCAACTGTCCATGGCCCCTATTTCCTCCGGCAACCTCGACAGCATCGATGTGGTGCGCGGAGCGGGCTCCGTGCGTTATGGACCGCAGAACGTGGGCGGCGTGATCAACTTCGTGACCCGCGCCATCCCGGAAAAAGCCTCCGCTGAAATCGGCACCACCCTGGAAACCTCCCGGCACGGTGGCTGGAAGCACATCGATACGGCGTTCGTGGGCGGCACGGCTGACAACGGCATCGGCGTGGCGCTGTTGTATTCGGGCGTCAACGGCAACGGGTACCGCGAGCGCAACAACGGTAATGACATCGACGACGTGATCCTCAAGACCCATTGGGCGCCCACCGATGTCGATGATTTCAGCCTCAACTTTCACTACTACGACGCCAGCGCCGACATGCCCGGTGGCCTGACCCAGGCGCAGTACGACGCCGATCCGTTTCAGTCCGACCGCAACAACGACAACTTCAGCGGGCGCCGCAAGGACGTCTCGTTCAAATGGGCGCGGCAGATCGATGACCGCACCCAGGCCGAAGTGCTGACCTATTACTCCGACAGCTTCCGGGGCAGCAACATCGCCGCTCGCGATCAGCAGACCCTCGGCTCGTTCCCGCGCACGTACTACACCTTCGGCATCGAGCCGCGCGTGTCCCACGTGTTCGACGTCGGCCCGACCACTCAGGAAGTCAGTGTCGGTTATCGCTACCTGAAGGAAGGCATGCACGAGACGGCGAGTCGTCTGGGGCTTAACGGCAGCAATGAGCCGGTGGTGCGTCCGGGCGCCGACGGGCACATCTATCAGGACCGTACGGGGGGCACTGAAGCCAACTCCGTGTACGTCGATAACAAGATCGACGTCGGCAACTGGACCGTGACACCGGGCATTCGCTTCGAGCACATCAGCACTGACTGGCATGATCGGCCGGTGCTTGATACCGCAGGCAGGCCGGTGACCGAGAAGAATCGCAGCATCGAAAGCAACGAGCCTCTGCCGGCCTTGAGCGTGATGTATCACCTGTCCGACGCCTGGAAGCTGTTCGCCAACTACGAAACCTCGTTTGGCAGCCTGCAATATTTCCAGCTCGGCCAGGGCGGTTCGGGTGACGACACGGCCAACGGCCTGAACCCGGAAAAGGCCAAGACCTACGAGGTGGGCACGCGTTACAACGATGATGTGTGGGGCGGGGAAGTGACGCTGTTCTACATCGACTTCGATAAGGAACTGCAATACATCAGCAATGATGCGGGCTGGACCAACCTGGGGGCGACGACCCACCAGGGCCTCGAGGCCTCGGTGCACTACGACATGGCGGCCCTGGATCCCCGGCTCGAAGGCCTGAGCGCCAACGCCGGATTCACCTATACCCGCGCTGTTTATGAAGGGGAGATCCCGGGCTTCAAGGGCCGTGACCTGCCGTTCTATTCGCGCCAGGTGGCGACCGCCGGCCTGCGCTATGACATCGATCGCTGGACCTGGAACGTCGATGCCTTTGCCCAATCCAGACAGCGCTCACCGGGCACTGCGGTGAACGCGGATGGCAGCTTCAGCGGCAACTACATCACCGAAGGCACGGCGGACGGTCAGTACGGTGACATTCCGGGCTACGTCACCTGGAACGTGCGCGGCGGTTATGACTTTGGGGCGACGCTGTCCAACCTGAAAGTCGGCGCCGGGGTGAAGAATATCTTCGACAAGCAGTACTTCACTCGTTCCAGCGATAACAATGCGGGGATGTATGTGGGGGCACCGCGCACGTTCTTTGTGCAGGCGAGTGTTGGGTTTTAACAGCTAAGATCAAAAGATCGTCCGATCGCGGCCCGAACCTTCGGCAGCTCCTACGGTGGATTGCATTTCACCTGTAGGAGCTGCCGAAGGCTGCGATCTTTTGCTTTAGACCTTCAACACCTTGCCACCAATGGCCACCGCCACCAGCAGCACCGCCATCAATCCGAAGGCGAAACTCAAGCTGCTGGCATGGGCGATGAACCCGATGACCGCAGGTCCTGCGAGAATTCCCGCGTAACCCAGGGTGGTGATGGCGGGTATGGCGACGCTTTCGGGCATGACCGTCTGTTTGCCCACGGCGGTGAACAGCACCGGCACGATGTTCGAACAGCCGGCCCCCAGCAGCACATAGCCCACCAGCGCAAATTCCCAGTTCGGCGCAAACGTGGCCAAAAACAGGCCCGCGGCGGCCGTCAGCCCTCCAAATACCATCACCCGTGTCGCGCCGAGACGACGGACAATCCGGTCGCCTGTCAGACGCCCCACGGTCATGGTCAATGCAAATGCGGCGTAGCCCAACCCCGCATACGCCGTATCGATGCCGCGTTCCTGCACCAGGAACACCGCACTCCAATCCAGCGCCGCGCCTTCTGCGAGGAACACGATGAAGCACATTCCGCCGATGAACAGCACGATCCCGTGGGGAATGGCGAACGCCGGTCCTGAGCGTTCGCTGCCGTAAGGCAGCATGTGCGGCGCCGCCTTGCACAGCGCGAGCAGCAGCAACACATCTACCACCAGCATCGCCGTCAGTGGCGAAAAACCGAAGCCGAGCAAGGCGCTGACACCCGCTGCACCGACAATCCCGCCAAGGCTGAACAGCCCGTGGAATCCCGACATCATGGTTTTGCCGCTGGCCCGCTCGACGATCACCGCCTGCAGGTTGACGGTAGAGTCCACCGTGCCCAGGCCTGCACCGAACATGAACAGTACCGCGATCAGCACCGGTATCGACGACACAGTTGCCAGCAGTGGCAGGGCCGCACAGATCAATAACGTCCCGCCGATGGCCACTCGCCGACAACCGAAGCGCGAGGCCAGGAGTCCGGCCATCGGCATCGCCACAATCGAACCGACGCCCAGGCACAACAGCAGCAGGCCGAGCATGCCTTCATCGAGCCCGGCGCGGGCCTTGGCGTACGGCACCAGCGGCGCCCAGGCGGCGATCCCGAAACCTGCGATAAAGAAAGCGACGCGCGTGGACATTTGTTCCAGGCGTCCGGGAACGAAGGTGGCGGGGGTGTTGAGGTTGCTCATATCAATCCTTGGCAAAAACATTGCGTCCCCAAGGGACAGTCTCTCGACGGTTGGGTTCGGCGAGCGTCCGCCGGGGGTGTGATCAGGCAGGACGACATCCTTGCACAGGCCGCACCTGTTTCGCGATATGTTGAGGTCATCGACATTTGATACAGGGGGGCGCAATGACGCCGTTTTACGACGCACGAGGCAATATCTACGGGGTGGTGGCGCCGCAAGCCGTTCGGCTGCAGGGCATCGACTTGCCGGCTGATGCGGGGCAGGCCGCGCACTGTCGCGAAGACTGGGCGTTGTCGGCCATCGAGGCATTCTGCGGTTGGGCACCAGGCACGCAACCGCCGGGCAGCAAGGACCATCGTTGCGACGGGTTGCTGGTCGGCCCGTTTCAATCGGCCCCACCCTTCGATGTGCTGATCGTCAACACCGACGGCACGCTGGCCGAGCGTAGTGGCAATGGGCTGACGATTTTTTCCCAGGCGTTGAGCGATCAAGGGCTTTTTCCGGCACACGAAGCGTGTTTACTCAGGGTTCATCACGATAAGGCCGATACGGTTTCGCCGGGTGAAACGTCGGTGAACATCGCACAGGTCGCCGGCGTTCAGGGCTTCTGGCTGGACCTGGGCAAGCCGTCCTTCGGGCCGGGGGCGGTGAGTGCTCACGGGGCAGGCGAGGTGATGTTCAATGGCCGTGAACTCAATCATGTGCAACCGCTGTCGGCGCTTGATCCGTCCTGGTCCCGCAGCCAGTTCGTGCGAGTAGGCAATCCGCATTGCGTGACCCTCGTTAACAATTCTGCAGCGTTACCGAGCAATGAGCAGATGCGTGAAGCGCCATTGTCTGACGGCCTGACTCGCATTGCCTATGCCGCGCCAACCGGGGCAGGTGAGCCCTGCCCGGCGGGGATCAATCTGCAATGGGCGATGCGGGAGGCCGAAGGGCGGATCGTTGCGCGGGTGTTTGAGCGGGGGGAAGGGCCGACTGCGTCGTCGGGCACCAGCGCCAGCGCGGTGGCCTGTGCGGCCTGGCGGGTGGGCTGGGTGGCGGCTGGCGAGGTGAAAGTGGTGATGCCGGGCGGGACGGCGCCGATTTTGCTGGAGGAGTCTGGTGGGGAGTTGAGTGGGGTCAGGTTGTTCGGTACGGCGAAGTTGATGGGTTGACTGTGAGATTGCCATCGCGAGCAGGCTCGCTCCCACAGTGAATCACTTGCGCACACAAATCTTGTGTCCACTGGAGATTCAATGTGGGAGTGAGCCTGCTCGCGATGGGGCCAGCCGGGTCAACGGAAATCTCAGAGCTGACCACCAAAAAATTCCACCTCTGGCATTGTCCTTTTCATCAACACCTTCCCGTCCCGTATCGAATACAGCGGCAGGCCCTGGCTGCGAATCACCTCGTAATCACTGTCCGCCGACAGGACCAGCAAATTCGCCGGCCGCCCGCGTTCCAGGCCGTAACGATCACCCAATGCCATGGCCTTGGCGCTGTTATCGGTGACCAGGTCCAGCGCGCTTTGCAGGTTGCGGTACCCGAGCATGTGGCAGATGTGCAGGCCGGCTTCGAGCACCCGCAGGATGTTGCCGTTGCCCAGCGGGTACCACGGGTCGACGATCGAATCCTGGCCAAAGCACACGTTCATGCCCGCTTCGAGCAGCTCGTTGACCCGGGTCACGCCGCGGCGTTTCGGGAAGTTGTCGTAACGCCCTTGCAGGTGAATGCTTTCGGTCGGGCAGGAGACAAAACTGATCCCCGAGTGCCCGAGCAGACGAAACAGCTTTGCGCAGTATGCGTTGTCGTAGGAACCCATCGCCGTGGTGTGGCTGGCAGTGACCCGCGAGCCCATGTCGCGGCTGCGGGCCTCTTCGGCCAACACTTCCAGGAAGCGCGAGTGCGGGTCGTCGGTTTCGTCGCAATGCACGTCCACCAGGCAACCGGTGCGCTCGGCCAGGTCCATCAGGAACTTCACTGAGCTGACGCCCTGATCGCGGGTGTACTCGAAATGCGGGATCCCGCCTACCACATCGGCGCCCATGCGAATCGCTTCTTCCATCAGCTCGCGACCATTGCGGTAAGACTCGATGCCTTCTTGCGGGAACGCCACGATCTGCATGTCGACCAGGTGGCGGCTTTCCTCGCGCACTTCGAGCATCGCCTTCAATGCCGTGAGTTGCGGGTCGGTGACGTCGACGTGGGTGCGCACGTGCTGGATGCCGTGGGCGGCCAGGGCCTGGAGGGTTTTGCGGGTGCGGGTCTTGGTGTCTTCCTCGGTGATCGTGACCTTGCGCTCGCCCCAGCACTCGATGCCTTCGAACAACGTGCCGCTCATGTTCCAGCGCGGCTCGCCAGCGGTGAGCGTCGCGTCGAGGTGGATGTGTGGCTCAACGAACGGTGGAATCACCAGATTGCCGCCGGCATCCAGATCGTCGGGCCCCAGGGTGGGCGCCTCGGTCTGACGCGCGATGCTGCTGATCAGACCGTTTTCCAGGTGCAATTCATGCAGGCCTTCTTGGTTGCGCAGGCGGGCGTTGATGATGTGCATCAGGCGAATCCTTTTTCAGAGATCTTGTAAGGGTGCGTTGGCGACTCGAGCGCCGAATACACCGGTCAATAGCACATACGTTAGCGCGGCAGCGGCAATCCCTACCAGCGGTGCGACCCACGGCGAAATGAAAGCGGCCACCGTGCCGACCGCGTAAGCGCTCAAGCCGGGCCAGTTGAACGCCGGCAAACGCGTGTCGGCCAGACGTGGATATTGACCACGGTAGCGGAAGAAGAAATCCGCCATGATCACGCCGCCTATCGGCGGAATCACCGTGCCCAGCAGAATCAGATACGGCACCAGCAGGTCGTACATACCCAGCAGCGCCAATGCGGTGCCAATCACCGCGCCGACCAGGGTCACGGTCTTGCGTCGGTCGGTGCGCAGCAGGTTGCAACCGGCGACGGCGAAGTTGTAGATGGTGTTGTCCTGGGTGCTCCAGATGTTGAGCAGCAACATGGCCATCGCGGCCATGGCAAAGCCTTGCAGCAACAGAACTTCAACCACGTCCGGTTGCTGATAGACGATCGCCCCGTAGGCACCGATCAACACCATCAGGCCATTGCCGATGAAGAAACCGATCAGACTCGCCAGCACCGCAACCCTGGCCGAGCGCGAAAAGCGCGTCCAGTTGGTGGCTTGCGTGGCGCCGCTGACGAAGGTGCCGAACACCAGGGTAATCGCGGTCGACCAATCTAGCGTGCCTGTCGGCACAACGGCCAGCAAACCGTCGAGCCCGCCGACTTTCACCGTGGCGACCCACATTGACAGCATCAACAGCAACATCATCGCGGGCACCGCAATGTACGAAAGGATTTCCAGGCCGCGATAACCGATATAAGCCGTGGCGCAGAACCCCAGACCGAACAGCACCATCAAGCCAAGCACGGTCCCGTCGCTCAACTCGAAATACTTGCCCAGTACGACGGCAGCAGTGGCCGTGCCCCAGGCGTACCAGCCGATCTGGGTAAAACCGAGGATCAGGTCGCTGAGCTTGCTGCCCACCTCGCCAAAGCAGAACCGGCCCATCAACACCGAATTGAGGCCACTCTTGAAGGCGATGTAGCCCAGTCCCGCGGCATACAGTCCGAGCAGCAGATTGCCGACGACGATCACCGTCATCATTTCGCCGAAACTGAACGCCACGCCGAGCTTGCCGCCGGCAAACATGGTGGCGGTGAAAAACGTGAAGCCGAGCAACACCATGGCAGTTGAGGCCAGGCCTTTACGGGCATGCATCGGGACTTCGCTGAGGGGATAGTCGTTGCCGGGGGCGTTCTGCGTCATGGGGCGTTCCTTGCTGGAGGGGGAGACGCGGAGGGTGTTGCACTGGTCGTGCCAAAGGTGTTGTTGTTGTTGTTGTTGTTGTTGTTGTTGTTGTTGTTGTTGTTGTTGTTGTTGTTGTTGTTGTTGTTGTTGTTGTTGTTGTTGTTGTTGTTGTTGTTGTTGTTTTCGTTGTTCTTGATGTTGTGGCGAGCGAGCTTGCTCGCGCTGGGCTGCGCAGCGGCCCCAGGATCTTGCGAGTGCTGCGCACTCGAGCGGGAGTAAACTCCCTCGCCACAGGGCCTGTTTCGGCCCGTTACTAGGATTACACCGCGCCAGGCATTCGTCTGGTTATGTATAGCCGAGGCTGATCATTTGGCGCGGAAGAGGGCACAAAAGCGGTGCACTCGAACAAACTCACTCCGTGTAGGAGGATGTTTGTAGCGGCAGGAATCTGAGCAGTGCCGCAACAATGGCCTCCGGCGCGTCCTCTTGTACCAGGTGCCCGGCATTGGGGATGGCATGCAATTGGGCACCGGGAATCATCTGTTGCAGCGCTCGCCCACGCTCGATGGGAATCCACTCATCGTCTTCGCCCCACAGGATCTGCACCGGACAGCGGATCGTTGGGTAGAGCGTTTCAGCTTCGCGGGTATAGCGAGTGTCCATCTGGGCGATCTGCCGATAGAACGCCGCTTGCCCTTCATCGCCCAGCCAGGGCTGTACGTAGGGGGCGAGTTCGTCGTCCGTGATCTCGCGCTTGATCGCCCCGCGAATGTAGGCCGGCACGATGGCGCGCTGAATGTAGTCGGGCACACCGCTGAACGCCGCTTCATGCTGGCGCACATGCTGCACGAACGGCGAACCCCAGGGTGTCAGCGCCACCGGGTCGATCAGGGTCAGGCTGCGGTAATCCTTGCCATTGAGCAGATGCGCGCGCAATGCCGTGGCGCCGCCGAAATCGTGGGCCACCACATCCGGGCACGCCAGGCCCCAGTGGTCGAGCAGTTGGGCCAACAGGTCGTTCTGCACACCCAGGGACACATCGCCGTCGATTTTCTCGGATTGTCCGTAACCCAGCAGGTCGAAGTAATGCACCCGATGCGAGGCGATAAAATGCGGCGCAATGCGGTGCCAGACGTAAGAAGAGAACGGCGTGCCATGCACGAAAACCAGGGGCGGTCCGTCGCCGCGCACGGCGAAGCGGATGGAATGTCCGTTGAAGCGATAGGTTTGAGGCAGCGGCCAGTCAGCCATGCGCGTGTCCTCTTGGCGGGGGAGAGGCAAAAAGCATAGGCAAAAAACCGCCTGCTTCGGACGTTTTTTTGTCCCGTGAAATTCAAGTCGCCAAAAGGTGTAGGAAAGGTCCAGGTTTGCGAGGCGTTTTTTCCTATATTCAGAATTGCAGGGGACTTCTTTCACAACGTGTTGCCAGGGCCTGATTTCTCATTGAAGCGGTCGGCATACTCCGCCGACACCAATGAGTTTAGGAGCACGTAACTTTGAAAAAGATTTCATGGATGACTGGCAGTGTTTTAACAATGAGTATCTTGCTGGCGGGATGTGCGAACGTTGGCGATCGGTCCAATGGCGCCAAGGATGCCAAGCCTGTCGAGTTTATCGATTCCGGTCGATATAACTTGCCATTCTCTGATGCCGTCCAGGTGAGCGCTACGAAGTTGTTATTCATGTCGGGCACAATCGGTGCCGAGCCAGGATCTGACCAGTTGGTAAAAGGCGGCATTGGACCCGAATCTCGCCAGGCACTGGAAAATATTAAAGCGGTCCTGGAATCCAACGGTTATGGAATGACGGACGTGGTCAAGTGCACAGTGATGCTGGCCGATATAGCAGAGTGGCCCGCCTTCAACGAGGTGTACAAAACCTACTTCAGTAAACCTTATCCAGCTCGCAGTGCGTTCGGTGGCACCCAGCTTGTTTATGGTGCCCGACTGGAGTTGGAGTGCATCGCGGCAAAATAACCGCGACAGATCCAGACAAAACGCCCCGAACATCTCGGGGCGTTTTTTTTAGATGCCTGCAGCAACTTTGTAGTTAACGTGTTGGCATTCAGGTCACTTTTTTTTCGAACGCTTACTCGCCGTGATAGATGCAGCCACTGGTGCAGGTTTCGTGGATGCGGATCGCGCTGAGTTCCGGCAGCAATGGCTTCAACTCGTTCCAGATCCACTTCGCCAGTACTTCACTGGTCGGGTTTTCCAGGCCAGGGATATCGTTCAGGTAGTTATGGTCCAGGCGCTCGTACAACGGCTTGAAGATCGCCTTGATCTCCGAGAAATCGCGAATCCAGCCGGTGTGCGGATCCAGGTCGCCACTCAAATGAATGGCCACTTTGAACGAGTGACCGTGCAGGCGACCGCACTTGTGGCCTTCCGGAACGTGGGGCAGGCGGTGGGCGGATTCGAAGGTAAATTCTTTGAAGATTTCCACAGTGTTTTGAGCTCTGTCAGGTGGCGATCGCCGCGGCGATGTGGGCAGTCGGCGAGTTTATCAGTTTGTCCTGACTAAAGGGTCAGCAAGCGCTCGCCGAGGCGACCGTTGGCGGTCAGTTCGAGGAATTCGTCACCCAGGCGCCGGCTTTCATCCATCGCCGCGCGCCAGTACTTCTGCCGGCTCGGGGCATCGCCCATGAAGCGCTTGAAGTCGTTGCGGTCGGGCAGTTTGCCGTAGGGCAGGCGTGCCAGGTACTCCTTCGAGGGCGCCAATAGCAGCACATCCTGCAGGCGCTTGGGGCAGGCCCGGCGCCAGGGCAGGGTCTTGTCGAACCAGCCGGGAATGATGCGGTCGGTGAAGTGCGGGTAGAGCACGATGTCGTTGCCGCTGTAGGGCAGGTCGAGGTGATAGTCGAGCAGCCCGCCGTCGCGAAAGGTTCCGGCGCCGGCGCCTGGCAGATCACGCACACCTTCCATCACCATCGGGATCGATCCTGACGCGAGCAAGGCCTGGCGCAGATTACCGGCATTCAGGGCGACGAAGCGTGAGGGGAAATCGTTCAGCGCATTCACGGGCGGCGCCAGGCGCGGGTCATGGATGATCAGGCGTTCGAAGTGCCGCGCAAGCCGCGAACGACCTCGCAGGTTATCGGCAATCACCGACGACAGGCCCAGCCCCAGCCGACCGCGATGATCGTCGGCCAGCCGGCCATGGCTTTTGACCACCATGATGTTGAGCCGATAGTGCGCGTTTTCGAGTATCGAAGCGTCGCGGCCGTCGAGCAGTTCATCGAGCATGCGCCGCGAGCTCTGGCTGATCTGCGCCATCGTTACGCCCTTGTCGAAATTCTGCTCGGTGTACAGATGGCCGAGGCGGCGGATGCCTTCGGCCGCGTCTGGCAGGCAGGCGCTGGCGAAGCGCCAGGAACCCACCGAAGCGCCGATCAGCGAGCGCTCCCGTAGCGCAGCGGGCAGCCATTCACCGAACAACGCCAGGTCCAGACCTTGAATCCCCAATGCTTTCGGGCCACCGGCGGCACCGGGCAGCGTCCCCACGTCGGCGGCGTTCAGACCGTTTTCCTGGATGCGCGCAAAGGCTCGCGGGCCGGCTTTGAGGGTCAGGGAGGGAAACTTGATGTGGATGGCGGTCATACGGGGCTCGGTGCGTGGCAGACGGGGGATTATGAGGGCGCGAACGCCGAACCTGCAGGAGCAAGTTTGCTCCTGCAGGTTGTGTTCAGCCATCAAGGATGATGGCCATTCAGTTTCAATTAAGTTCACCTCGCTAAGGTGGCTCCCTGTTGGCAATACACGAAAAAACACGGAGACACCCATGAAAAACCTGACGGCCCTGATCACCGCATCCATTATCGGCATGACGGCCAGCATCGCCCACGCTCGCGACCTGGGGCCCGACGAAGCCCTGCGGCTGCGTGACGCTGGTACCATTGTGTCTTTCGAGAAGCTCAATGCCACCGCGTTGACCAAACACCCAGGCTCCAGCATCACCGAGACCGAGCTGGAAGAAGAGTACGGCAAGTACATCTACCAGGTTGAGCTGCGCGACCCGCAAGGTCTCGATTGGGACCTGGAATTGGACGCTGTCAGCGGGCAGGTTCTCAAGGATCATCAGGATACGTAATGAAGGTGCATTTGTTTTCCAGTCGAAGCGCCAGCCGGGCAGGCCTGGCGCTTTTGGTTTTGTGTTCGGTGGTCATGGCTCGCGACCTGGATCAGGACGAAGCCCTGCGCCTGCGCCAGCAAGGCGTGATCCTGCCGCTTGAGCAGCTCTTGCAGCAGGCGCTGGACCGCTATCCCGGCGCAAAACTGCTGGAAGCCGAGCTCGAAGAGAAACACGACGTCTACATTTATGAAGTCGAGCTGTTGACCATCGAAGGCGTGGTCCGTGAACTGGACCTCGATGCCCGTACTGGCCAGTTATTGAAAGACAAGGAAGATTGACCGATGCGTTTGCTCCTCGTGGAAGACCACGTGCCCCTGGCCGATGAATTGATGGCCGGATTGAATCGCCAGGGCTATGCCGTGGACTGGTTGGCGGACGGCCGCGATGCGGTGTATCAGGGCAGCAGCGAACCCTATGACTTGATCATCCTCGACCTCGGCCTGCCAGGTTTGCCGGGGCTGGATGTGCTCGCGCAGTGGCGCGCAGGCGGTTTGGCGACGCCCGTGCTGATCCTGACGGCGCGCGGGTCCTGGTCCGAACGTATCGAAGGCCTCAAGGCCGGCGCAGACGATTACCTGACCAAACCGTTCCATCCTGAAGAACTGCACCTGCGAATTCAGGCGCTGCTGCGTCGGTCCCACGGCCAGGCCAACCAGCCGACGCTCAAGGCGGCAGGCCTGCATCTGGATGAAGGTCGCCAATGCGTGACCCGCGACGGCGCGGACATTCAGCTCACTGCTGCGGAATTTCGCCTGTTGCGTTATTTCATGCTGCACCCCGAACAGATCCTCTCCAAAAGCCACCTCGCCGAACACCTTTACGATGGTGAAACCGAGCGTGATTCCAACGTGCTGGAAGTCCACGTCAACCACCTGCGCCGCAAGCTCGGGCGCACGGTGATCGAAACCCGCCGCGGCCAGGGTTATCTGTTCGGCGGGCAAGCCAAGTGAGGTCGATCCAGCGCCGCTTGAGCCTGGGACTGATCAGCGTGATGGTGATCGTCGGGCTGGTGCTGGCGCAGACCAGTTTGTGGCTGTTCGAAATGGGTTTGCAGCGCTACCTCGAAGCAGGGCTTCGCAACGACAGCGAGAGCCTGCTGGTGGCGTTGGTGCGTGGCCCACAGGGTTTGCAATTGGATGAGCGTCACTTGTCACCGGCTTATCAGCGGCCGTATTCCGGGCATTACTTTCGCATCGACTTTGCCGACAACCATTGGCGCTCCCGTTCGCTGTGGGATCAGGAGTTTCCACGGCTTGAGCAGCCCGGTCTGCAAAGCAACCTTCAACTGGGGCCGGAGGGGCAACAGTTGCTGGTATTGCGCTCGGACTATCGCCGGCTCGGGCAGTCGATTTCCATTAGCGTCGCCCAGGATTACACCCCGGTGCGCGACAGCTTTTTGCGCATGCAGCAAGTGGGCTTGGGCCTCGGTCTGGCGGGGTTGTTGCTGATTCTGCTGTTGCAACGGGTCACCGTGCGCCGCGCCTTGCGCCCGCTGGAAAAAGCCCGCGAGCAGATCGCTCAGTTGCAACAGGGCCAGCGCTCGCAACTGGACGATCAGGTACCGGTGGAACTGGAGCCGCTGGTGGCGCAGATCAACCATTTGCTTGCTCATACCGAAGACAGCCTCAAGCGTTCACGCAATGCCCTGGGCAACCTTGGCCATGCGTTGAAAACGCCGTTGGCGGTGTTGTTGAGCCTGGCATCGAGCGAGAAACTCGATGCGCACCCGGAACTGCGCAAAGTGCTCAAGGAACAGCTGGAACAGGTCCGTCTACGTCTCAACCGCGAACTCAATCGCGCCCGATTGTCCGGCGACGCGCTGCCGGGGGCGTTGTTCGATTGCGATGCCGAACTGCCGGGATTGCTGGCCACGCTCAACATGATTCACGGTGAACACCTGGACCTGAGCTATGTAGCGCCCAAGGGGCTGCAGTTGCCCTGGGATCGGGAAGACTTGTTGGAGCTGCTGGGTAATCTGCTGGATAACGCCTGTAAGTGGGCGGATGCCGAGGTGCGGTTGAGTGTGGTCGAGACGGCGGCAGAGTTTGAGTTGAGCGTTGAAGACGATGGTCCGGGCATTCCCGAGGATCAGCGGGCTCAGGTGTTCAGCCGCGGCACGCGACTGGACGAACAGACCGATGGGCATGGGCTGGGATTGGGGATTGTGCGTGACATCGTGGATACGTGGGGCGGGGTGATGCGGTTGGAGGAGAGCGAGTGGGGCGGGTTGAAGGTGGTGATTCAGTTGCCCAAACGCTGATTGCGTACTACAGGAGAATGAAAAACCTGCGGGAGCGAGCCTGCTCGCGATAGCGGAGTGTCAGTCGACAAATCTGCCATCTGACACTCCGCTATCGCGAGCAGGCTCACTCCCACAGGGATCTGCAGTGGGCCCGGAATGGGGTTTACACCCGAAACTGATCCATCAAGGCCTGCTGCTGATTCGCCAGGCTGTTAAGGGACTGGCTAACCCGTGCTGATTCATTGGCTTGCCCCGACAGCGACTCCGTCACGTCCCGAATCGTCGCCACGTTGTTGTTGATCTCTTCCGCCACGGCGCTTTGTTCTTCCGCCGCGCTGGCGATCTGCAGGTTCATGTCGCTGATCACCGTGACCGCTTCGCCAATCTGGCGCAACGCCGTCACGGCCTGGCCGACTTGCTCGACGCTGCCCTGAGCCTGGCGATGGCTGTTGTTCATCGAACCCACCACATCCTGCGTGCCGCTTTGCAGTTGCTCGATCACCAGGCGGGTTTCTTCCACCGACTCCTGGGTGCGACGTGCCAGGTTGCGCACTTCATCGGCCACCACGGCAAACCCGCGTCCGGCTTCACCGGCACGGGCAGCTTCGATCGCGGCGTTGAGCGCGAGCAAATTGGTCTGTTCGGCGATGGCACGGATCACTTCAAGTACCGATCCGATTTTCTCGCTGTTGGCTGCCAGACCTTCGACTTGCACCATCGCTGCACTCATGTCGGCCGCAAGGTTGTCGATGCTGGTGGTGGTCTGGTCGATCACGGTCAGGCCGCGGCGGGTGGCATGATCGGCGTCCCGCGCGGCCTGAGCGGCTTGCGCTGCGCTGCGGGCGACGTCCTGGGCAGTGGCGCTCATTTCGTGAGACGCGGTGGCGACCTGATCCACCTGACGGTACTGCTGCTCCATGCCGGCGCTGGTCTGTGTCGCAATCGCGGATGACTGGTCGGCCGTGCTGCGCGCGTCCTGCACCGAGCGTTTGACCTCGGCAATGATCGGTTGAAGCTTGTCGAGGAAGCGGTTGAACCAACCGGCCAACTGGCCCAGTTCGTCCTGCTTGTCGTAGGCCAGGCGGCGGGTCAGGTCACCTTCACCGCTGGCGATGTCTTCAAGCATGTGCGCCACACCCAGAATCGGTTTGGTCACGCTGCGCGCCATCAGCCACACCAGCAACAGGCCGATCAACGCGGCGATGACGCCCAGGCCAAGCTCCAGCAGTGTGCCGGTGGTGTTGCTGTCGTCGAGTTGTTTTTCCAAAGCTTCAGCCGGGCCGACCAGGACTTTTTCCGGTACTTGCAGCAGTACGCCCCAGGATTTTCCACCGGGAATCGGCTGGAACGGTGCCAGAACCTTCAACTGCTGGTTGCTGTGCAGGCTTTCGGTTTTACTGCTGCCGGCCAGCCTGCGGATCAGCTCTGCGCCGCTGGTTGTATCCACCGTGTCCAGGCGCTGGCTGAGTTTGCTGGCGTCCGGGCTGTAACCGGCCAGCAAACCGACCGGGCTGATGATGCTGACGTTCGTCTGGCCGTCATAGAGCTTCCTGCTCGCGCCCTGACTGATCGCTTGCAGGCTGTTGAGGTTGATGTCCACCGACAGCGAGGCGATGACCTTGCCGTTGACCATCAACGGAAAAACAATGCTGGTCATCAGCACGTTCTGGCCGTCGATCTTGTAGAAATACGGCTCGATCACGCAGGGTTTGAGCGAGGTGCGCGGGCAGGTGAACCAGGCGTTGGCCGGCTCGCCGCTGGGGCCGGCACTGGTGTCGGCCATGTCGCTTTCCGGCAGCGCCATGGACGTGACCTTGCCCGGCGTCGGTTGCGACCAGTACAGGGCGAACCGGCCCTTGTCGTTGCTGCCCAGTTCGGCCTGACCGGCGAACAGTTCGTCCTTGCCGTCCAGTGCGTTGGCTTCGAACACCAGCGACAGGCCGAGCAGCTCCGGGTTGGCCTGCAGCGCCGATTTGACTTGTCGGGTCAGGTCTTCACGCAAATCGAACGCGTCGAGGAAGCGTTTTTCGGCCTGATCGCGCAGAAACAGCACCTGACGCGAAAAGCCGTGACCGTATTGATAGGCGTCCATGAACTGCTGGCGAATCTCCAGCGCCTGGTTTTCGCCCTGGGATTCGATCCGCGCCTGGGCGCTTTCGTTGAGCATCTCCATGCTCGAGGCTTTCACCAGCGCGGAGCTGTGCTCCATGCGATACAGCGAAAGACCCACCAGAAGGGTCACGATGCCCGCCAGGCATAGCCCGGCCAGCAGGGTGATTTTCCATTGAATGGAAAGTTGTCTGAGTGACATGGAGACGTCCTTATTCGATAAATATCTGCGGCTTTGCTCTGTAACGGCAGCGGGACGGGAATCTTTATCCCGCCAACTGAATAGGCTCAGGTTGTTTTTTGTGGCGAGGGAGCTTGCTCCCGCTGGGGGCGAAGCCCCCTCGAACTGAAGTAGCGCCTTGTCAGGTAGATCATGTCGCTCGGCTTTGCGGCTGCTGCGCAGCCGAGCGGGAGCAAGCTCCCTCGCCACAGGGGGGCACAAGCATTAACACATCATTGGAGCGTCGCACGCTTTGACAGGAACCCCACTCTCCGGCACAGTGCGCGCCCTCTAATAAAACCCATTTCCTGATCCGCTGGCGGCTCTTTGCAGACTGCCGGCTGAACTCATTGCGCTTGTCTTGAGGTAACGATGATTAATGCTGTAATTGCCGCGGTCGGCGTCATGCTGATACTCAGCCTGTCCCGCGTGCATGTCGTGATCGCACTGATCGTGGGTGCACTGGTCGGTGGTTTGACCGGTGGTCTGGGCATCGACGCCACCCTGAAAGCCTTCAACAGCGGCCTTGGTGGCGGGGCGACGGTGGCGTTGTCCTATGCGTTGCTGGGGGCTTTTGCCGTGGCGATCGCCAAATCCGGCATGGCCCATGCGCTGGCTGACAAGGCCCTGGCGATGGTCGATCGCCAGCACGCCAGTGGGGGCGGTCGGGTGAAATGGCTGTTGATCGGCTTGCTGTGGGTGGTGGCCATTGCCTCGCAGAACATTTTGCCGATACATATAGCCTTCATTCCCTTGCTGGTTCCGCCGCTTTTATACGTGCTGACCAAGCTGCAGCTGGATCGGCGGCTGATCGCCTGTGTCATGACATTCGGCCTGATCACGCCGTACATGTTCCTGCCGGTGGGCTTCGGCAATATCTTTCTCAATGAGATCCTGCTGGCCAACGTCGCCCGTAGCGGTGTGGACATCAGCGGCATCAACGTTACCCATGCCATGGGTATCCCGGCGCTGGGCATGGTGTTCGGGCTCGCCGTAGCGTTTTTCAGCTACCGCAAGAAACGCGTCTACGACCTGGGGAAGATCGAGCAGGTCGAGCAGGTGGCCGTGCAATACAACCCGCTGAGCCTGATGGTGGCGGGACTGGCCATCGTTGCCGCGTTCGTCATTCAGCTGTTGCTGGATTCGATGATCATTGGCGCGCTGGCGGGGTTTCTGATCTTCTCGGTGTCGGGCATCGTCAAGTGGCGTGATACCGATGACCTGTTCACCGAAGGCATGAAGATGATGGCAATGATCGGCTTCATCATGATCGCCGCGTCCGGCTTTGGCGAAGTGATCAAAGCCACCGGGGACGTGCAATCGCTGGTCGAAACCTCGGCGTCATGGATCGGCCACAGCAAAGCCATTGGTGCGTTGCTGATGTTGCTGGTCGGCCTGTTGGTAACCATGGGCATCGGCTCATCGTTTTCCACTGTGCCGATCCTGGCGGTGATTTTCGTGCCGTTGTGCGTGCAGCTGGGGTTCAGTCCGCTGGCGATCGTCAGCATCGTCGGTACGGCCGGTGCCTTGGGTGACGCGGGCTCTCCTGCTTCAGACTCGACCCTGGGCCCGACTTCCGGTTTGAACATCGACGGCCAGCATCACCATATCTGGGACACCGTGGTGCCGACGTTCCTGCACTACAACTTGCCGTTGCTGGCGTTTGGCTGGGTGGCGGCGATGGTGCTCTGACTTACAAATGCAGGTGCACCGTGGCGAGGGGATTTATCGGAATGCCACACCACGCCGTTGGACTGCGCAGCTGTCCCATTTTGGGGCCGCTTCGCAGCCCAACGGGGATAAATCCCCTCGCCACACAGCCGCGCTCCCACAATGACCGCATTCAACTTTTGACCTGGCGTGCCGTTAAAGCGTTAACCACGCCGATAACATCAAAAGAGTGAACGTCATGCGCATGAGCTTGAAGGCTAAAGTCCTGTCCCTTGCCGTCCTCCCGGTGTTGCTCTTTGCGCTGGTCATCAGTCTGACCACCTTGTTCATTCTCCAGCAACAGGCCCGCAATGAAGTCGAGGAAACGCGTCAGCGTCTGCTCAGCGATGCCAAGACGACCCTGCAAAGCTACGTCGCCGTGGCCATGACCGCGATCAAACCGCTTTACGACGCTGCCGCCCCCGGCGATGACGCGGCACGGGCTCAGGCGGTCAAGCTGCTGTCGAGCATCAGCTACAGCAAGGATGGCTACTTCTTCGGCTACGACTCCAACACCGTGCGCCTGTTCAAGGCTAACAGCCCGGAAGGCGTCGGCCAGAGCTTCAAGGACAACCGCGATCCGAATGGCGTCTACGTCAACCGCGACCTGGTGAACGTCGCGAAGGATGGCACCCACTATCTGCAATACAGCTCGCCACTGCCGGGCAACAGCCAGGTGCTGGTGCCCAAACTCGGCTACACCGAATTCCTGCCGAAGTGGGACATGGCGGTCGGTACGTCGGTCAATCTCGATGGCATCGAAGCGCAAGTCGCACTGGTCGAAGCCAAGGTGCACGAGCGGATGGAAGGCGTAGTGCTGAGCATCGTCGGCATCGCGCTGCTGGTGTTGCTGGTGATCGCCGTCGCCGGTCTGTTGCTGGCCAACACTATCCTGCGTCCGCTGACCCTGATGAAAGCCAACCTGGATGACATCGCGGCGGGCGAGGGCGACCTGACCTGCCGTCTGACCGTCACCAGCAAGGATGAACTCGGTGAACTGGCCAGCTCGTTCAACCGCTTCGTCGACAAGATCCATGGACTGGTGCGGCAGATCACCGAAATGACTTCGCAACTGACCGGGTTGGTGAATCAGGTGTCCGATCAGGCCCAGCGTTCGGACAAGGCCATGGAACGTCAGCGACATGAGACGGATCAGGTGGCCACGGCGATCAACGAGATGTCGGCGGCGGCCCAGGAAGTGGCGAAAAGCGCGCAGAACGCGGCGGTGGCCGCCCAGCAGACCGACGAGGAAGGCCAGGCGGCCAAGCGTGTGGTAGCCGGCAGCATCGTCAAGATTCATGCGTTGGTGGACGACATTCGCAGCAGCGGCGTGTCCCTTGATAGCTTGCAGAAAGACGTGTCGTCCATTGTCAGTGTGCTCGGTGTGATCCGTTCGATTGCCGATCAGACCAACTTGCTGGCGCTGAACGCTGCCATCGAAGCGGCTCGCGCTGGCGAAGCGGGACGAGGGTTTGCGGTGGTGGCGGACGAGGTGCGGGCGTTGGCCAGTCGCACGCAAATCAGCACTCAGGAAATCCAGAGCATGATCGACCGCTTGCAGGCCGGAACCCAGTCCGCCGTGGACGCCATGCGCCGCTCCAGCGAAGCCGGCGATGGCACCAGCGCTCAGGCCAATGAAGCTGGCGCGTCGCTGGACACCATGGCGCAACTGATCGCCACCATCAACGCGATGAACGCGCAGATCGCCAGCGCCGCCGAGGAGCAGACGGCTGTGGCCGAAGAGATCAACCGCAGCGTGCATCAGATCGCAGTGGCCGTGGACAGCGTCGCCGACGAAACCCAGCTCGGCGCGCAGACCACCCGCAGTCTTGCGGACCTGGGACAGCGGTTGGGCAAGCTGGTCGGGCAGTTTCGTATCTGATTTCCGCCCACTGAACGCGCGCTCTGTACGCGATCCTTGTAGCAGCTGACGAGCTTGCGAGGCTGCGTCCGGCTGCGCAGCAGTCGTAAAACCGGACACCGCGGTGTATCAGATGAACCTTGTTCAACAGGTTTACGACTGCTTCGCAGCCGGAGGCAGCCCCGCAAGCTCGTCAGCTGCTACAGGGATCTGTGCTGGCTGGGAACAGGTTTACGGTCTGTCCCAATACGGCACCACGCCGAAACACTCCACGTAAAAATCAATCACGGTCCTGACCTTCACCGACAATCGTCGGCTGCCAGGCCATAGCACCGCGATCTGCTGGGGTTCGAGGCTGTTGGACACTTGATAGTCCCCCAGCACCGGCACCAGCGTGCCGTTGCGCACGGCTTCGCCAATCAGCCATGACGGAAACATCACCAGCCCCAGTCCTTGTTCGGCGGCCTGGGTGAGGGTGTCGGCGTGATTGCCTGTGATGGGCCCGGTGACCGAGTAGGGCGTCCAGTCCTGTTGATCCTTGCGGAAGAACCAGCGCTGCTGGCCCGTGACACCTTTGTAGGCGAGGCACTGATGCGCAGCCAGCTCATCGGGGTGTTTCGGCGAGCCACGGCGTTTCAGGTACGCCGGGCTGGCCGCCACCTGAAAGCGATGGGGCGCCAGGATGCGCGCCTGCATGCTCGAGTCGTGCAGCGGGCCGATGCGAAACAACAGGTCGGCGCCTTCCTGCAGCGGGTCGACGTAGGTATCGGTCTGCTGGATATCCAGTTGCAGCTTCGGATAGCGCTCGCATAACTGCCCCAGCCACGGCGTCAGGTGACGCTGTCCGAACACCACCGGCGCATTGATCCGCACCAGTCCGCTGGGCTCGCTTTGCTGTTCCTGCAACGCCTGTTCGGCCTCTTCCAGTTGCACCAGCACCAGCCGCGCATGGTGCCCGAGCATGCGCCCGGCTTCGGTCGGCGTGACGGCGCGTGTGTGGCGATAGAGCAATTGCTGGTTCAGGGACTGCTCCATCAGCTGGATTTGCCGGGAGATCGAAGAGGGCGCCAGGCCTTCGCGACGGGCCACTTCGGAAAAACTGCCGTGGTCGAGCACCGCGACAAAAAGTCGGAGTGCCTTGAAACCAAACTCGTTGAGGCCTTGCATGGGAATGTCCTGCTGTGCGGTTTGCGCAAAAGTGTTGTCCGGATGCTCCCATTTATCGCAAAGGATCGCCAGACGATAATGCGCGCCTATTCCACCCAGTGGGAGCGAGCAGACTCGCACCCACAAGGGGTT
Source organism: Pseudomonas sp. LBUM1643 (assembly GCF_059716215.1). Lineage (NCBI taxonomy): Bacteria > Pseudomonadati > Pseudomonadota > Gammaproteobacteria > Pseudomonadales > Pseudomonadaceae > Pseudomonas > Pseudomonas sp. LBUM1643. The sequence goes on along the minus strand of NZ_CP166813.1, from coordinate 4,500,143 downwards.
GGGCCAACTGATCACGGGTACTGCTTATGCAATCTTCTTCAATCGAACAAACCGGGGTTATTCCAACGCCTGTAACCAAACCAGGACTTCGGCTGCTGCTGTTGCCGTTGGTAATCCTGGCCGGCATGGGCCTTTCCGTGGAGGCCGGGTTGCTCGGGCCGCTGGGGGTTCAGGTCGGGCATCTGTGGGCAACCTTGAGCATCTTCGGTGTCGGTTCGGCGATTCTGTTTTTGCTGCTGTTGTTCAGCGGTCCGCAACAAGGACCGGCCTTGAACACCTTGCCGCGCTGGCAATTGATCGGCGGTTTTCTGGGGCCGATGTACGTCATCGTGTTGACCCTGGCCACGCCACACATCGGTATTGCCATGACCATGATCGCGATCCTTTCCGGGCAGGTCGGCAAGAGTGTGTTGATCGACCATTTTGGCTGGTTCGGCGCCGCGCGTAAAAAGGTCAACGGCGAACGTTGGCTCGCCTTGCTGCTGATTGTTACGGCACTTGTTCTGATCGCAAGGGGTTGATGATGAGTCTGATTATTTTGTTGGCGGTAGTCGTGGCTGCCGGTGCGGTGTTGAGCGTGCAGGCGGCAATCAACGGGCGTCTGGGTGAAACGGTTGGTGTGTTGCGCAGCAGCCTGTTGACCTTCGTGGTGGGCGCGGTGGTGACAGGATTGCTGATTCTGTTTTTCGAACCGGCCCATGCGGTGAGCCTGCTGGACGTGCCGAAATGGCAGCTCAGTGGCGCGTTGTTCGGGGTGGTCTACATGATGGTCATGGTCGGCGCGGTACCACGGGTGGGCACGGCAGTGGCGACGGTGGCAGTGATCGTGGGGCAACTGGGCATGGGCATGTTGATCGACAATTTCGGCTGGCTGGGCAATCCGGCTATCGAGTTGTCCAGCAGCCGTATCCTGGCGATGGTGTGTCTCGCCTTGGCGTTGCTGTTCATGTACCGCAGTAGCACCCGAAGCGCTTAACGCCGATGCCCGGTGTAAACGCCGATCCACTGTAGGAGCTGCTGAAGGCTGCGATCTTTTGATCTTGATCCTGAAAAACAGATCAAAAGATCGCAGCCTCCGGCAGCTCCTACACTGTCAATGACGGGTACGCATTTGACGCACCCGGACGACCATAACAATGGAGTCAAACCATGACAGTGACCAAAACCGATACTTGCGACTGCCCGAAATGCGAGTGCAAGCTGGGTGATCATCCGATCGCGCGACACGGCAAGCACTACTGCTGCGAGGCCTGTGCCAAGCATCATGAGCATGGCGAAGAATGTTCATCGAAAGGCTGCAAGTGTGCCAAGAGCTGATCAGCCGCCCAAAGAAAGTGGAGCCTTCCTGGCTCCACTGTCGTTTGAATTTCCCCCCCCTATTGATACTTAGCCTGCGGGTCGCCAGGTCACATTCTCGACCCCGAACTTCTCCGCCATCGGTTTGCTGGTTTTCTGCACCTTCTCTCGGCCAAAGCGCGGGATCCGACCCACGCCGGCGTCACAGCTTGCCCAATGCCAAGCCTCTGCGTTGTCCATCTTGTCCAGACGGATAATGAAAGACTTGGGGGCGCCATGAAGGGTGTACTCAATGACGAATAGTTTTGCGTTGTTCATAAAGCCCGTATTCCTCCCTGTGGTATTAAAAGGATCGTGGACGTCGCGGAAAATTCAGTCGGATTGTCAGACGGCTGCGACCAGTGGCGGCATGACTGTTCGCTCGTTAACATGCATCTCCTGAAAACCCCAATGATCATTGCCCATGGCCCTCGCCGCGCCCCCAGATCTGAGTGATACCGATGTGCCCGTGCAACCGCTCGCGCGCACCTATCCGCGCGGGCTGTTCATCGAGCCCCACGAGCATGTCTGGGGCCAGTTGCTGTATGCGATGAGTGGAGTCATGTGGGTCGAAACGCCGCATGAGGCGCTGGTGGTACCGCCCCAACGCGCGGTCTGGCTGCCGCCGGGCGTGCCCCACGGCATTCGTGTGGTTTCGGATTTGCAAATGCGCAATATCTACCTGCGCCCTTCATTGGCGGCGACGCTGGACGACACGGTCCAGGTGATCGAAGTGGGTGGGTTGCTGCGTGAGTTGATTGTCAGGCTGGTGGAGCAGGGCGAGGATGGCGCCCCCGAGTATTACGAGGCGCTGGTGAACCTGGCGTTGTTGGAGCTTAGGCGAGCCGGCCGATCCCTGCTGAAAATACCGCTGCCGGACGATTCCGACCGGCGTCTGATGAGCTTGTGCCAGGCCGTCATGGCCAATCCCTCGCTGGACGTTCCCTTCGAACAGTACGCGGAAAACGTCGGTGCCAGCGTGCGCACTCTGGCGCGATTATTCAAGGACGGCCTGGGCATGGGCTTCGCCGAGTGGCGGCGGCAGGTCCAATTGGCGACGGCGGTGGCCGAGTTGATCCAGGGTGTGCCGGTTAGCGCGATCGCACGGGAGCTGGGCTATTCGCCGAGCAGCTTCAGCGACATGTTCCGCCGGGAGCTGGGTGTCGCCCCCTCCCAGTTTTGCGCGAGCCAGCGCCCGGATTGATCGTTTGGCCGAGATTCAGAAGCGCTTGGCCGATACGCGGCGTGGCGTGCCTCTAGACTTCAGGCTTATCTACACGCCTGGATGCTGCCATGAATTACCTCATCTCGATTGTGATCGGTCTGGGCGTCGGCCTGCTGTACGGCGCGCTGGATTTCCGTTCGCCGGCGCCGCCCGCGATTGCGCTGTTAGGCCTGCTCGGCATGCTCGCCGGGGAGCAGTTGTGGCCGCTGGGGCGGCAACTGATCGCTGGCTGGATCTCTTGAATTCTGCTCCTTCAAAAAATGGACATCTTCCATGAAAGCACTGCAGTTCGACAAAACGGGCGACCTTTCTGCCCTTCGCTATGTTGAGGTTCCCACCCCCGTTGCCAGCGCCAATGAAGTGTTGGTCGAAATCAAAGCCGCCGGCCTGAACCCCAGCGATGTGAAGAATGTGTTGGGGCGTTTTCCCTACACCACGCTGCCGCGCATTCCCGGCCGCGACTTCGCCGGCATCGTCGTGCAAGGTCCGCAGGCACTCATAGGCCAGGAGGTCTGGGGCACGGGGCGTGAGTTGGGTTTTTTCGCCGATGGCTCCCACGCGCAATTCGTGAAACTGCCGGCCAATGGCGTCGCGCGCAAACCGACCCACCTGTCCTTCGCCCAGGCCGCCAGCCTCGGCGTGCCGTACACCACGGCGTGGGATGCGCTGGAGCGCAGTCTGGTGAAGGCCGAGACGCGATTGCTGGTGATCGGCGGCGGGGCGGTGGGCAGCGCGGCGTTGGCGCTGGCCAAAGTGCGCGGCGCGCAGGTATTGGCGGCGGCGCGTCGGTCCGAACAGGTCAAAGAGCTGCAGGCGCAGGGTTATCCGACGCTGCAGCTGGACAAGCCAGAGGCATTGGGCGAGCAAGTGAACGCGGTGTATGCCGGCGGTGCGGACGTGATCTTTGACACGACGGGCTTCTGGTTACCGGCTTCGGTGACAGCATTGGCGACCTTCGGACGAATCGCAATCATCGCCGCACCGGTGGACGGTCTCGTGCAGTTGCCGGCGCTAGGTTTGTACCGCAAGGGTGGCTCGGTGGTGGGAATCAACTCACTGCTTTACGGCGTCCAGGCGTGCGCCGCTATGCTTGATCAGTTCGGCCGGTTCTTCGATCAGGACTTGCTGCCGTTGCCGCAAGGTTTGTTTGAATCGCCGTTGTCGGAAGGTGTGGAGCGGTATGCGGAAGTGGATCGTGGAAGTGGGGACAAAGTGATTTTTGTGCCGTGAGCTAGAGATGTATCTGCAGGAACAAAGCTCGCTGGCGATGGCTTTTGATCTGCTTTTGATCTGCTATCTGCTTTTGATCTTCTTGCCCCCTCGGAAGGCCGAGCGCAGGTTCTGCGCAGTGGGTAACCCGGCATGGATGCCGGGTTAGCCGCGCACGGCCATGGATGGCCGATCGCGGCGGGCCCACGGAGCAGGACCGGAGCGAGGGTATGCCGAGCCCAGGCGAGGCACCGGACGAAAGGGGCAAGAGCGTTTGGTTACTTGGCGCTCCTCCAAGTGACTCGCTGTAAGAGCGAAACCAATAGCAGCCGTGACCGCAGGAATGGATATGTACACCCTCAATAAACTCACCGCCTGTCAGGCCGCCATCGCCGGCAGGCCAGCTCCCACAGTTTGATCCGGGTGCATCAGGGAAATACTCATCGCCTGTCAGGGCGCCATCGCCGGCAGGCCAGCTCCCACAGTTTGATCCAGGTGCATCAGGGAAATACTCCTCGGCTGTCAGGGCGCCATCGCTGGCAAGCCAGCTCCCACAGTTTGATCCGGGTGCATCAGGGAAATACTCACCGCCTGTCAGGCCGCCATCGCCGGCAGGCCAGCTCCCACAGTTTGATCCGGGTGCATCAGGGAAATACTCATCGCCTGTCAGGGCGCCATCGCCGGCAGGCCAGCTCCCACAGTTTGATCCAGGTGCATCAGGGAAATACTCCTCGGCTGTCAGGGCGCCATCGCTGGCAAGCCAGCTCCCACAGTTTGATCCGGGGATATCTGGCAGAAATCTGTCGACTGTCAGGCAGCGATCGCTGGCAAGCCAGCGCCCACAATCAGAACTGATACCCAACCCCCGCGTAATACCCCCACCCATCCGACCGGGCACGGAAGTCGCCGTCGCCGAAATTCAACTCACTGCCATCCTCCCAGTTACCCCCGTTGTAAAAATACCGACCCACCAACGTAAATCGCAGATGCGTAAACGCGTACAGCAACACATTGGTCGCCACCGTCGCGTTAGCCGTGCGCGCCGGGTTGTCCTTGTGCAAGTCCGAACCAAAGTCGAAATTGGTGAAGCCGATATACGTCAGCGACGCGCCATTGCTGAAGCTGCTGATCGGAACGATGTACTTGAGCTGGGCACGATAGCCGTCCCACGAATACTCGTTGCTGGCCCCGTAGTTTTCCCACTGATAACGACCGTAGAAATTGGCCGACAGATTGACCCGCGAGTGCGTGTCGATGTCTGTGCCCAACCCGCTGTACAGCGTGTTCGCGCGGTTGGCGCTATTACTGCCGTGATCGTAGATCCAGTCAAACGCCACATACCATTCCTTGAACGGACCGATGGCCAGGCTGCGGCCCGCCAGGTAGTCGATTGAGATCCGCGGTTCGTGCTCCATGAATACCGGCGAGCCATGGTCCCAGACGCCTTTGTCGTGGCTGTTGCCGATGTTGAAGATCTTCGGGATGTCGATGTAGCCGTACAACTCGAACGGCCCCTTGCGCCCGAAATACTCGTACTCCAGGTAGATATCGTCCGCCGGTTGCGGCCCGAAGCTGATGTCCTTGCTGCCGATGACGGTCAGGTCCTGGTTGAACCAGTCCGACAGGTACGCGCCTTTTTTCGGCGGGCTGGCTTCGGGGCTGAGTGCTTCGCCCTGGGCGGATTCTTCGGGCGTGGCGGGTTGCGCCAAGGTATTGCAGCTGAGTAGTCCTGTAACGCTGGCGAGCAGCAGGGAAACAGCCAATGTGCGCGAACGTGTCACGCGACGGGAAGTGCAAAGCATTAAAAGTCCCTTTTTGTGCGCAGCGAAGCCCGTTTCTTGGGGCTTGAGCCGTTATGTATCGAAACCGCTCCTATCAGCGGTTCGCAAACGTTTGCACAAGCCATACCAATTGTTTCAAAGAAATTAATTTCATGCGGATGACGCGCCCCTGTAGGAGCTGTCGAGTGAAACGAGGCTGCGATCTTTTGATCTCTTCCTGAAAATAAAATCGCAACCAACGGCCGTCCCCGCCGGGGGCAAACCGTCGGAGCACAAAAGTATTAATGCTAATTAATCCGCGAGATTCGAAGCGCATCTACTACGGTCTGTCAGGAGTGAAACGGCATTCAAGCCGTCGCAGTCTTGATCTGCGTGTGGAGGGTTTCACGGCCAGGGTGGTCGCCGCTGCGCGCCTTTCAAGGAAGAAAGGAATTACCACGAAAGGAACTGCCCATGGACCTTAGCTCTGTCATTGCCCCGATTTTCCGCGTGTCCCCACTTTTGCCTTCGGCGATACCCAACCCGATGCTGACCTGAGCTTCATCGACAGCGGCGCCTCGTTCAGTACCCAGGGCGTGCCGATTGCCGAAGACAGTGCGCTGCTTGAAGCGGGCGTGGACTTCCAGGTCAGCCCGACCGGCAAACTCGGTCTGGGTTACTCCGGGCAGGTGTCGAGCAAAAACGAGGACCACGCGATGACGATCAGCTTCAGCCTCGGATTCTGATAGGTCGAAGTACTTTAGCCGCCCGAAAGGGCGGTTTTTTTTACTCAAAGGTCAAAAGATCGCAGCCTGCGGCAGCTCCTACAGGGGAACGCATTCCACTCCGGATGCGGTGGTTGCTGTAGGATTATTTACCTGACTTCACGAGGTAAACCCCTATGAGCGAGCCGATTCGTCTAACCCAGTACAGCCACGGTGCAGGGTGTGGCTGCAAGATTTCCCCCCAGGTGCTGGAGGTGATTCTGGCCGGCAGCGGGGCGCAGAACCTTGATCCCAAGCTGTGGGTGGGAAATGCCTCGCGCGATGATGCGGCGGTATACGCCATCGATGAAGAACGCGGGGTGGTCTCGACCACCGATTTCTTCATGCCGATTGTCGATGATCCGTACGATTTCGGTCGTATCGCTGCCACCAATGCCATCAGCGACATCTATGCCATGGGCGGCGACCCATTGATGGCGATCGCCATTCTCGGCTGGCCGGTCAACGTGCTGGCGCCGGAGATCGCCCGTGAAGTGATCCGTGGCGGGCGGTCGGTCTGCGACGAAGCGGGCATTCCACTGGCCGGCGGTCATTCCATTGATGCGCCCGAGCCGATCTTCGGCCTGGCGGTCACCGGGCTCGTGGAAAAGCGCCACATGAAACGCAACGACACTGCCACCGCCGGGTGCCAGCTGTACCTCACCAAGCCGCTGGGCATTGGCATCCTCACCACCGCCGAGAAGAAGGGCAAGCTGCGCAACGCTGACATTGGGCTGGCCCGCGACTGGATGTGCACCCTGAACAAACCCGGCAGCCGCTTCGGCAAACTCGACGGCGTGACCGCAATGACGGACGTCACCGGCTTCGGCCTGTTGGGGCATCTGGTGGAGATGGCCGACGGCAGCCAACTCACCGCGCGCATTCAATATGACCGCGTACCACGTCTGCCCGGAGTCGAGTATTACCTCGAACAGGGCTGCGTGCCGGGCGGCACTCTGCGTAATTTCGACAGCTATGCGAGCAAGCTCGGTCGCCTTCAGGAGCTGCACAAGCTCGTTCTTTGCGACCCGCAAACCAGCGGTGGCCTGCTGGTCGCCGTCACCCCGCAAGGCAACGCCGGCTTCCTCGCGGTGGCCGCCGAACTGGGCCTGGACCTTGAGCCCATCGGTGAGCTGGTTGAGCGACAGACACACGCGGTAGAGGTGTTCTGATGTCGACCGACTTCGCCGATTACCGCGACATCTTTCTCAACGACCGGCCAATGATGGACGCCCGCGCGCCGGTCGAATACGCCAAGGGTTCATTTCCCGGCGTGATCAACTTGCCGCTGATGAACGACCACGAGCGCCAGCGCATCGGCACTTGCTACAAGCAGCAGGGGCAGCAAGCGGCGATCACCCTGGGGCATCAACTGGTGTCGGGTGACACCAAGGCGGAACGCATCCAGGCCTGGGCTGATTTCGCCCGGGCGCATCCCGATGGGTATCTGTACTGTTTTCGCGGCGGGTTGCGTTCGCAGATCGTCCAGCAATGGCTCAAGGACGAGGCGGGCATCGACTATCCGCGCGTCGGTGGCGGTTACAAGGCCATGCGTACCTTCTTGCTGGAGACGGTCGACCAGGCGATTGCCCAGTGTGACTTCGTCCTGCTGGGCGGCATGACCGGCACCGGCAAGACCGAGGTGCTGACGCAGTTGCGTAATGGGCTGGACCTTGAGGGCCACGCCAACCACCGCGGCTCCAGTTTCGGCAAGCGTGCCACTGGACAGCCGTCCAACATCGACTTCGAAAACCGCCTGGCGGTGGACGTGTTGAAAAAGCGCGCCGCTGGCATCGAGCAATTCGTGCTGGAAGACGAGAGCCGCATGGTGGGCAGTTGTGCCTTGCCGCTGCCGTTGTTCCAGGGCATGCAGCAGTTTTCGATGGTCTGGCTGGAAGACAGCCTGCAAGGGCGGGTCGAGCGAATCCTGCGCGATTACGTGGTGGATTTATGCGCCGAGTTCATCCGCGTGCATGGCGATGAAGGGTTTGCGTTGTTTTCCGAGCGGTTGCTGGAAAGCCTGAACAATGTGCAGAAACGACTGGGCGGGGAACGCCATCGGCGGATGTTGATATTGATGGAAGCGGCATTGGCGGAGCAGGCGCGCAGTGGCGCGGTAGATCTGCACCGGGACTGGATTGAAGGGTTGTTGAGCGAGTATTACGACCCGATGTATGCGTTCCAGCGGGAGAAGAAGGGTGGGCGGATCGAGTTTGCGGGGGAGCAAACGGCGGTTCTGGATTATTTGAAAGCGCGGCAAAAACAACAGGATTGATGTTGTTTTTGCCGACCTCATCGCGGCATCGGTCTCTACACATCTTTCAGGAGCTACCACAGCCTGTGGCGAGTGAGTTTACTCCCGCTGGGCTGCGCAGCGGCCCCAAATGGGGCGGCCGAGATCCTTAAGGAAAAAACTCAGTGACCTTTTTCAGGGCTGCTGCGCAGCCCAGCGGGAGTAAACTCCCTCGCCACAAGTTCGGTGTAGGTTACGACGAGATGTGTAGATACCGATGCCTGCGATGAGGTCCTTTCAAGCGTCACAGTTTTTTGTGTCGCCCTCACCGCGAGCAAGCTTTTTTTCTACAGGACAGCCGCGCCGATCAACCCGGTGATCACCCCGATCCCCATGGTCATCAGCGCCACGCTCACCAGCACCCGTGCGTCGAAATCCTTACGCAGCATCAGCAGCGACGGCAGGCTGATGCTCGGCAAGGTCATCAACAAGGCCACTGCCGGAGCGGTGCCCATCCCCAGGGTCATCATGGTTTGCACGATCGGGATTTCCGCCGCCGTGGGGATCACGAACAGGGTGCCGATGATCGCCAGCGGTATCAGCCACAGCAAACCGTTGGCCATGGCGCCGTCAATGTGAGGGAACACCCAGACCCGCACGGCACCCAGGACCAATACTGCCAGGATGTAGATCGGAATCGTGCTCCAGAACAACTGCCAGATCGTGCGACCCCAGCGAACCAGGAACGGTTGCGAGTCCGGTTCACTGGCCGCTGACACCGCTTCGACGGCTGCTTCGGGCAGTACTTCCGGGCCGGAAATTCGCTGTGCGACCAGCGACACACCGAACACCAGCACGATACCCGCCACCAGTCTTAGCGCCGTGAATCCCCAGCCCAGCACGAACCCCATGAACACCAGCGTCGCCGGGTTGAGCACCGGGTTGCCGATCCAGAAGGCCAGTGCCGCCCCGACCGAAACATTCGACCGCCGCATGCTCGCCGCCACCGGTGCGGCGCAGCACGAGCACATCATCCCTGGCAAAGCAAATAAGCCACCGCGCACGGTCGAGGCAAAACCGGCGCGGCCAAACAGGCGCAGCAGCCAGTCTCTCGGGATCAACACCTGCAGGAGCGAGCCGAGGATGACAGCCAGCACGGCGGCTTTCCAGATCGCCAGGAAATACACCTTGGCATAGGTCAGCGCAGCGATGAGCGGGGAGGTTTGTGCGTCGTTGAGAATGGAAGCGCCGATGCTGTGGTTGTCAGCGGCCAGGAAGGCTTTGGCGTAGTAGGGCGACCATTTGACGTAATAGAGACCGATGCAGGCGACGAGGACGAAGAGGGCGGGTTTCCACCAGAACGACCAGCCCCGAGTGGGGGCGGCAACAGAAGACAGTGACATGGTGAGGTTCCGGACGAGAGGGGGATGGACAGATGATAGCCCAGACCTTGCCTGTCGCGGAGTGTGGCCAATGATGATCAGCCGGGTTCAGTGAGCTTCTGTGGCGAGCAAGCTTGCTCGCGCCGGGCCGTGTAGCAGCCCCGGAAAACCCTGTTTATGTCGGACAGGTCTCGGCACCGTTATCCAGACCTTGCTTGTAACTGTGGCTCGCGACGCTCGCCTTTCCGTTGTGCCAGGTCAGCGTCAGGACGAACAGCGAATCGTAATCGCTGGACTCCCAGTCTTCGGTGATCGTCTGTTTCTTGCCGATGGCTTCGCCCGCGACCGTGTTGATCAGCTCCGGCAGGTAGCCGTGGGACCAGGCGGTATAGATGACCGAGTTGTGGTACTTGTCGTGAAGCAGTTCATCGGCCAGGTCGCTGGTGTCGTTGGCCGAAAAGTTGATGTTCACCGGCAAACCGAGCTTGATCGCGCTGGGGCTGATGGTCATCAGGGGACGAATGTAGCTGTAGGAGTTATCCAGCTCGCCTTCTTCGACATTGCGCGTCGGGTTGGCGGCAAACACGTAATTGGCCTTGCCGAATTTTTCCGGCAGCAAGGTGGCCAGGTCGATGGCGCGGTTCAAGCCCTGGCAGTTGAGCTGGCCGAGACCGCCTTCAGGTTTTTCCGCGTGGCGCAGGAATACCAGGGTCTGGGTGCCGTCAGCCGGCTGGGCACGGCTCTCGCTGGATTCCAGTGACAGGAACACCGCGCTGGTGGCCAGCAATGCGGGCAGGAACAGGTAGGCGCGATGCTTGAAACGAGTGGCAAATTTCAAAAGATTCTTCATCGAATAAAGGGTTCTTCAGCGCATTCGGTTAAGGCTGACAAACCTTTACACCGCGAGCATCCAGCGTCGGGTGATTTCCATGTCGATACGCCGGTCCGTTTCCGAAAGGGCAATCCTCAGAGTCCTCTGAGGCCCATTTGGTTCGATACCGGCCAGAGGCGCAGCAATGTATCGATAACTTTTAATGGGTTGGAGCAAAGGTTATCGACAGGATGTTGCGAAATTATGGACACCCTATAGGTTATGGCGATGACGAAGGCGTCAATTGTTCGATCTTGATAATCAGCGACATTGATAACGCCTTTGGATCCCGTGGATTATGATCGGCGTACATTTCCTGGTGGATACCCTCATGACCGATCTGTCCGCGTTCCCCATCACGCAAAAGTGGCCTGCTCAGTACCCGGAGTGGCTCCAGCTGTACTCCTTGCCGACCCCCAACGGCGTCAAGGTGTCGATCATGCTCGAAGAGATCGGGCTGCCCTATGAACCCCATCGTGTGGGCTTCGACACGAACGACCAGTTGTCCCCCGAGTTTATGTCGCTAAACCCCAACAACAAGATTCCGGCGATCCTTGATCCTCACGGTCCGGGAGATCAACCGTTGGCGCTGTTCGAGTCCGGGGCGATTCTGATCTACCTCGCTGACAAAAGCGGGCAGTTGCTGGCCCAGGAATCGGCTGCGCGTTACGAGACGATCCAGTGGTTGATGTTTCAGATGGGCGGCATCGGCCCGATGTTCGGCCAGGTCGGCTTTTTCAATAAATTCGGCGGCAAGGACTACGAGGACAAACGTCCACTGGGACGCTACGTCGAAGAAAGCAAGCGCCTGCTGAAGGTGCTCGATGGTCGGCTTGAAGGGCGGGACTGGATCATGGGCGAGCGATACACCATCGCCGACATCGCCACGTTCCCCTGGATACGCAACCTGATCGGCTTCTATGAAGCGGGCGATCTAGTGGGCATCAACGACTTCAAGAACGTCACGCGAGTATTGGAGCGCTTTCTGGCACGCCCGGCGGTGATGCGCGGGCTGGAAATTCCGAAGTCGGCGATTTAAGTCCATCCATCACACACTCAGGGAAGACCCATGTATTCATTCGATTTCAAACAGGTAGACGTATTCAGCCGCGTCGCGCTCAAGGGCAATCCATTGGCCGTGGTGTTCGCGGCCGATGAACTCAGCGACGAGCGCATGGCGGCGTTTGCGACCTGGACCAACCTCAGTGAAACCACGTTCATCCTCGAACCCCAAGACCCTCGGGCCGATTATCGCGTCAGGATTTTCACCACCGCAAAGGAGTTGCCGTTCGCCGGTCATCCGACGTTGGGGACGTGTCACGCCTGGCTCGAAGCGGGTGGCGTGCCCAAGGGAGAGGAGATTATTCAGGAGTGTGGCGTCGGGTTGGTGCGGGTCCGTCGTCAGGGTGCGGAGCTGGCTTTTCTTGCACCGCCCTTGCTCCGGACCGGGCCGGTGGAGGCCGATCTGGTGGAGCGAGTGCGATTGGGGCTGGGGCTTGAGCGGGGTGCGATTGTTCGGGCCCAGTGGGTCGATAACGGGGCCGGCTGGCTGGCGGTGATGCTCGACAATCGCCAGCAGGTGCTGGACCTGAAGCCGGATCATGGGCAAATGCTTGGCCTGGCGGTCGGTGTGATCGCGCCCTGGAATCCCGAGCGGGATGGCGATGATGCGCACTTCGAGGTGCGGGCGTTCATCAGCGGCGACGGCATGCCCGAAGATCCAGCCACCGGCAGCCTGAACGCCGGTGTTGCCCAATGGTTGCTCAAGGAAGGGTTGGCGCCGTCGTCCTACGTGGTCAGCCAGGGGTTGACCATGGGGCGCGCCGGTCGCATCCAGGTTGAACAACTGGGTGATGAGATATGGATCGGCGGCGCGGTGGTGACCTGCATCAGTGGCACCCTGAACCTGTAACGCTGACGGGCGCGGTTGCCTGGTGAATGACCGCGCCCCTGCACTAGGGCGAAGCCGGTCATGGCGTTGGAAATCGAACCTGCGCGCTTTGGTCGCGACCGCTCGCTGCACCCCTTGGTCTGGTTGGGCAGGCCGCGATTATTGTCTGTCCGGTAACGGACTCTTCGTCATCCGGCGTTTGTGCAGGGCGCCGCAGAAGGCATAAGCTTTCGCCCCCTGCGACTTTCGCCATGTTCATCGATTTTCAGGAATCCTCATGTCCAGCCAGTTCCCCGAAGCACGTCCACGCCGTCTGCGCCGCAATGCGAGCCTGCGCAGCCTGTTCCAGGAAACCGAATTCAGCTTGAGCGATCTGGTGCTGCCGATCTTCGTCGAAGAAGAAATCGACGACTTCGTACCGATCAAGAGCATGCCCGGCGTGATGCGTATCCCCGAGTCGAAACTGGCTGGCGAGATCGAGCGTTACGCCCGTGCCGGCATCAAGTCGGTGATGACCTTCGGCGTGTCCCACCACCTGGACAGCAGCGGCAGTGATACCTGGAGAGAGGATGGCCTGGTGTCGCGCATGTCGCGCATTGCCAAGGATGCCGTGCCGGACATGATCGTGATGTCGGACACCTGCTTCTGCGAATACACCGATCATGGCCACTGCGGTGTGATACACAACCATGAAGTCGACAACGATCAGACCCTGATCAACCTGGGTCGCCAGGCCGTGGCTGCTGCCCATGCCGGGGCCGATGTCATTGCCCCGTCGGCGGCGATGGATGGCCAGGTCCGGGCGATTCGCCGGGCGCTGGATGAGGCCGGCTTCACCCAGATTCCCATCATGGCTTACTCGACCAAATTCGCTTCCGCGCTCTACGGTCCGTTCCGCGAAGCCGGCGGCAGCGCGCTCAAGGGCGACCGCAAAAGCTACCAGATGAACCCGATGAACCGCCGCGAAGCCGTGCGTGAATCATTGATGGACGAGCAGGAAGGCGCCGACGCGCTGATGGTCAAACCGGCGGGTGCCTACCTGGACATCATCCGCGACATTCGTGAAGTGTCGCGTCTGCCGTTGGCGGCGTATCAGGTCAGTGGTGAATACGCGATGATCAAATTCGGCGCTCAGGCCGGTGCGATCGATGAGGATCGGGTGGTTCGCGAAAGCCTTGGAGCGATCAAGCGGGCCGGCGCGGATCTGATCTTCACCTACTTTGCGATGGATCTGGCGCTGGCCGGGATCTAAAGCCACCGCGTGACCCCTGTAGGAGCGAGCCTGCTCGCGATGAGGCTGTGCAGGCGATATCAGTGCTGGATGTGCCAAAGCCATCGCGAGCAGGCTCACTCCTACAGTGGGATTTTTGTCAGGCCCTGAACTCGAGTACACCGCCGATAAACTGTAGGAGCGAGCCTGCTCGCGATGGGGTCGTGTCAGGCGATATTGATATTGGATGTGCCACCGCCATCGCGAGCAGGCTCACTCCTACTTGGAAATCGTGTGGGTTCGTGTTGAATCAGGCAACACCAAAGAAAGGCCGGATCCCGTGCTCCTGGAAGTACCGTTCGATCACCTTCGGATCGGAGCACGTTTCGGCAATCGCCACGTAGGTGTCCGGCCGTAACAGGTAGAACCCGTTAGGCCCCAGGCCCGCGGTTTCGAACGCCGGGCGCCAGTCAAATACCTGCAGCGGCAGATGGTGCTCTGTGCACCAGGCAATCATTTCGTCGCTGGTGTCGCCATACACGTGCACCTGCCAGACCGGTTGCTTGAGCGATTCGAAGTTGTCGCCTTCGCCATCGTGAGCCCAGGGCAATCGATCCCCTCCATGCACATGTCCGGCAACGCCGGTGCTCAACGGCATCCCGCGATAATTGACGGTGATCTGCGAGACCGTGCGAAACAAAAACTCGCGGGAGGTCTCGAACGAGGCCATTTTCGGGATCACGAACGGGGCCAGGCGCGTACGCAACAGGTCGGCCAAAGGGCCTTGGGCGGTGGCGAAGCTGAACACCCGGTCCGTGGTGGCCACCAGTTTTCGGGCAAACGCGATACGTTCGGGTTCGTAGCTGTCGAGCAGCCGGGCCTCGGCGCCGCCGCTCAAGACTGCCGCGAGTTTCCAGGCCAGGTTGATGGCGTCGCCGATCCCGGTGTTCATGCCCTGACCGCCAGCAGGGCTGTGGACGTGGGCAGCGTCACCCAGCAGGAACGCGCGCCCGGTGCGGAAGTGATCCGCCACGCGGTGATGCACGCGGTAGGTTGAAAACCAGTTCACCTGATCGATCTGCATCTTCATGTTGTTGATCGCGTGACTGCTGACGTCCTCGAACCGCAGGTTCTCCGGATGCTCGGCACGCTCATCTCGAACCGTGCCGATCAACCGGGCGCGGCCTTCACTCGCCATGGGAAACACCGCGAGGAAGTCCGCTTCATCCAGGTCGACGTGCAACTCGCCGTTGATGGCCTCGCCGCGGGCCTGCACATCCGCGACGTAGAAAATCTGCTGGTAGGTCCCGCCGGGAAAACCGGTGTCCAGGGTCTTGCGCACGATCGATTTCGCCCCATCGCAACCGGCCAGGTAACAGGCCTGACAGGTTTCCTGCTGGCCATCGGGCCGGCGCAGCCTGGCGCTGATGCCGTCACCGGTTTCCTCGAAGCTTTCCAGTTCGGTATCGCGCTCGACTTGAATACCGAACATTTTCAGGCGGTCGATCAGCAGGCGCTCGTGTTGGTCCTGAGGAAATACTTCCAGGAACGAGTAGGGCGTCAGGCCTTCGCCGATGCTCGTCAGGGGCAGGCGCGCGACCGGTCCGCCCTTGACCCAGAAATTCGCCGCCGCGACGCGATGGCCGTTCTGCACCACGGCGTCGGCAAGGTCGAGTTGGCGATACAGTTCCAGCGTGCGTGCCTGCACCGCCAACGCCCGGGAAGTCGTGCCGGGTGCCGACGTTCTATCGATGATCCGCACGCGCACGCCCAGTTTGCTCAACCACAGCGCCAGGACCAGCCCGGTCGGCCCAGCGCCGACGATCAACACGTCGCTTCGGTTCATGAGCCCGTCCCCCTTAGAGTGTGAGCTCTAGTATGGTCCAGTTCGAGGGTGCGTCCAGACGCGCCGCCAGACGGAAAAAGGCCCCGCAACGGTGACGCTGCGGGGCCTTTTCTTGAGGCGTAGGGGGATCAGAAGTCGATGGTGCCCGACAACTTCGCGACCCGTGGCTCGCCTTGGGTCAGGTAGCCGCCCTGGGCCGATTCCCAGTATTTCTCGTTTGCCAGGTTTTCGATTCCGAAACGCAGGGTCACGTCTTTCTGCTCCACTTTGAAGCCATACCGCGCACCGGCATCGAAGCGGTTCCAGGTCGGCAGGCTGAGGTTGTTCGCTGCATCGGCGTATTGACCGCCAGTGCGCAACATCCGCGCGTTCAGCGCTACACCTTGCAGGCCCGGCACGTCCCAATCCACACCCGCATTGAACTGGAAGTTCGGCACACCGATGGCGCGGTTGCCGTCGTTGGCGCCGTTCTGGGTGTCTTTCAGTTCGGTGTCCATCAGGGTCAGACCGCTGATCAGGCGCAGGCCTTCGATGGGCTCGCCGAATACGTTCAGCTCGACGCCTTTGTTGATCTGTTTGCCTTCACGAATAAATTCCGCCGTGGTCGCGCTGGTCGCAACGGAATAGCCGTCTCCCGGTTGTTCGATGCGGTACACACCGAGGCTGGCGCCGTAGGTGCCCATGTCGACTTTGACCCCGGCTTCGATCTGTTTCGAGCGGGCCGGCGCGAACGCCTGATTGCCATTGGTGACGATCAGGTTGCCGGAGGTAACGGGAGAGGTCGGACCTTCCGCCAGGCCTTCGATACGGTTGGCATAGAAGGACACGTGTTCCCACGGTTTGAACACGATGCCGTAGACCGGCGTGGTGATCGACTCGTCGTACTTGGAGGTTCGCGTGCCGCTGCCGTAAGCGAAGCCCTGGACCACCAACTGCTGGCGACGCACGCCGACGGTCACCAGCAGGCGATCATCGAAGAAGCCCAGGGTGTCGGAGGCGGCACCGCTGCGCACGAAGGTTTTGCCGGTGATGCCCGGATCGTTGAGGTCGCCAGCGGAAAAGTTGCCAACCGGCGACGGCGTTTCGACCGGGTGATAGATGTTGTTGGGGTTTCGGCGCAGGTCGAAGTCATAGGCACTGCGCTGCTCGGTCCAGATGCCAGCGAGGCCGAAGTTGAGCTTGTGGCTGACCGGGCCCGTGTCAAATCGGCCATTAAGGCCACCCATGACACTTTTGTTGTCCTCGTCGTGCGGGATGAACGAACCGGTGGTGAAGGAGCTGCCGTCGTTGCCGACCAGGGTGGTGGAGTTGTAGCGTCCGACTTCGCGGGTGTGCTTGGCACCGCCAGCGGCATAGGCGGTCCAGTTGTCGTTCAGGTCGTATTCGGCGCGCAACATGCCGAAGGTGTCTTCGATTTCGGTGAACCCCCACTTCTGCGCGTAGTTGGTGTCGGCAGAAGGCGCGTCCGGAATGTGTGTGGTATTTCCGAGGTTCACCGAGTTGCGACCACCATTGACGCGTTGTTTCTGGTAGGCGAAGTCGCCAGAAACACGCAGGGCGTCACCGCGATAGTCCAGGCCGATGGCGAACAGCTTGGAGCGCTGGTTTTCGTGATCGATGCCGGTGTCGCCTTCGCGCTGAGCAAGGTTGACCCGTGCGCCGAAACGGTTGTCCTCGCCGAACCGTTGGCCGAGGTCCAGATGCTGGCCAATCCGGCCTTCGTCATTGATGTCGGTGGTGAATCGACGCAACGGCACATCGCTGGCGCGTTTGGGTTGCAGGTTGACACCCCCGCCGATGCCCGAACCCGTCGGCGTCACGCCGTTGATGAACGCGTTCGGGCCTTTGAAGACCTCCACACGTTCCAGTGCATCGGTGGAGATGATCTGCCGGGGCAGCACGCCGTACAGGCCGTTGTAGGAAATGTCGTCGCCGGTGAGCGGTAAGCCACGGATCATGAAAATCTGCGACTGGTTGGAAAATCCACTGGCCTGGCGCACCGAGGAGTCGTTCAACAGCACGTCGGCAACGTCTTCGGCCTGCTGATCCTGGATCAGTTGTTCGGTGTACGACGACACGCTGAACGGCACGTCCATGATGTCCTGATTGCCCAGCACACCGAGTTGTCCACCACGCGCCACCTGACCACCGGCAAATACCGGGGGCAGGGCGGAAGGCGAAGGGGCTTGAGCGTTGACGTTGACGTCGTCCAGCACCAGCGCCTTACCGTTGTTTTCAGCGGGTTCAGCGGCGTAGGCGGTAACGGAAAGGGAGCAAAACAGAGCGATAAGCGTCGGCCGCAAAGGAGCGCCGAGTCGGGTTGGAGAGGTCATGTTTCGTTCCTGGCGGTGCGTCGCCGATGAAGTAAAAATTGACGGCGCGGGAACTCCTTGCGCAAATGCGACTCCAGGCGCGAATGATAGATTTTCTCAGTAACGTCTTGCAATGTGTTTGTTATTACGCTGTGTAGATAACCAACTGCAGCATGCAAATACCTGTAGCAGCTGACGAGCCCGCGAGGCTGCGTTCGGTTGCGTAGCAGTCGCCAGTGAGCGGCGCTTTTCATCTGACACACCGCAGTGTCTGATTTCACGACTGCTTCGCAGCCGAACGCAGCCTCGCGGGCTCGACAGCTGCTACAGACGTGCGTAGCAGGCTCGACAGCTGCTGCAGGGAACAGTGGAGGGTGGTGAGGGTCATAGCCTGCGCCATGCCATTGGTCGTATGGTTAAACCCGTCTCTAAGGATTTGATGGAGCTCCATGCAAGCCAATCGATTGATCATGAGCGTCGCGGCGCTGCTGGTACTGGCCGGATGCGGCACCCAGCGCACCCAGGAACCGCCTGCGCGAACACCCAATGAAGTCAGGGCGGAACTGATGCGCTTGCTGCCGGCCAAGACGGTCGATCGCCAAGGCTGGGCCACGGATATTTATGCGGCGTTTGCAGCCCAGGCCATTTCTCCGACCACGCAAAACCTGTGCTCGGTGCTCGCCGTCACCGAGCAGGAATCTACCTTCCAGGTCGACCCACCGGTCCCCGGCCTGGGCAAGATTGCCCGCGACGAAATCGACCGCCGTGCGGCCAAAGCCCATATTCCCGGCCTTTTGATCAGCGGCGCGCTGCAGGTGCGCTCACCCAACGGCAAAAGCTACAGCGACCGCCTCAACGCTGCGCGCAGTGAGAAAGAGCTCAGTGCGATTTTCGATGATTTCATCGGCATGGTGCCCATGGGGCAGACGCTGTTCGGTGGTTTCAACCCGGTGCACACCGGTGGACCGATGCAAGTCAGCATCGAATTCGCCGAGCAGCAGGCGCGCAATTATCCGTACCCGGTGGAGGGCTCAATTCGGCGTGAAGTGTTCAGTCGACGTGGGGGAATGTATTTCGGGATTGCCCACCTGCTTGGCTATCCAGCGAGCTATCAACAGCCGCTGTATCGTTTTGCCGACTTCAATGCCGGTTGGTACGCCAGCCGCAATGCGGCGTTTCAGAACGCGGTGAGCCGAGCTTCGGGTATTCCCCTGGCGCTGGATGGGGATCTGGTCCGCTACGACTCGATCATGCCCGGCACCACTGAATTGGCGGTGCGCACCCTCGGTAAGCGACTGGACATGCGCAACCCGACGATCAGGGATCAATTGGAAAAGGGAAAGAGCCTCGAATTCGAGGAAACAGCACTCTATGAGCGGGTGTTCGAGTTGGCCGAGCAAGCCGAAGGCCGGTCGCTGCCCCGTGCGGTGTTGCCGGGGATCGTGCTGCAGAGTCCGAAGATCACCCGCAAACTCACCACGGCGTGGTTCGCCAAACGGGTCGATGAGCGATATCAGCGGTGCATGGCGCGGGCGCGTTGAGGATCAAAAGATCAAAAGATCGCAGCCTGCGGCAGCTCCTACAGGGTACTCGGTCTCATGTAGGAGCTGCCGCAGGCTGCGATCTTTTGATCTTGCTGCACACAAATTACCGGCATAAAAAAACCCGGCGGTTGAGGCCGGGTTCTTCGTCGAAGAGTGCTGAGTAATGCTTCGATCATACGGTGCGATTCTGGATCAGACGATCGGAACCACCTTCAGCTACGCGGCGTTCGAGCAAACGATCGGAGCCACCTTCGGCAACGCGGCGTTCGAGCAAACGATCGGAACCACCTTCAGCTACGCGGCGTTCCAGCAAACGATCGGAACCACCTTCAGCGACGCGGCGTTCCAGCAAACGATCGGAACCACCTTCAGCTACGCGGCGTTCGAGCAAACGATCGGAGCCACCTTCGGCGACACGGCGTTCAATCAGACGATCGGCACCACCTTCGGCGACACGGCGTTCCAGCAAACGATCGGAACCACCCTCAGCCACACGACTTTCAATCAGACGATCCGAGCCGCCTTCAGCGACAACCGGTTGAGTTGAAGTGGCGGCGAAAGCGTTAACTGCGAATACCGAGAAAGCGATGCTGAGGAAGAGTTGGCGTTTCATGAGGGTGTGCTCCGGGGTGTTATTGGTTGGTATGGAGCTGATGTTACGCCGTGGATTTTTTATGAGAACTTCATTGCCATGATGGTGAATATCGATGGCAATGATAGGTCGCGCGCAGTACCTCATTCGGGTGTGATGATTAGATCCTGGGGTGATCGCGGTCAGATCACCTTCACCGCTCGCCCGATGAATTGAATCGGCCCGGTGGGTTTGCCGATCGGCGAGCCATTGGGGTTTTCCAGTGTCAGTTCGAACAACTGGTCGGGGACCAGCGGCGGCAGTTTGTCCAGCGGCACCGACAATGTCTGCCCCGGCTTGACCAGCCCCAGCGACACGGGCCCTTGCCAGCCCTCGGCCTTGGTCCAGAACTCCAGTGCCTTGTCAGCCGGAACTTCCACCACGCCCAGCGGGATCAGCTGGATTTCCCTCGAGTTGCTGGCCTGGATCACCCAGCCAGGTGCCTTGTCCTGAGGGCCCACCAGCACCACCAGATACGTCGGTTTGACGGTGGTCTGCGTCAGCAGCAACGCCCCGAGCAGTAAGGTGGCCGTCAGCCCGGCACCGGCCAGAGCGCGCCACAAGGGCAGCAGGTTCCACCAAGAAGAAGGTTGCGCCGCTGGCTGCGGAGGGCGCGGCTCCAGGGCAGCCACGCTGCGCTCGATACGCGGCCACAGGTGAGTCGTCGGTGTCGTGGGTTCGACAAGGTCGGTCAACCCCAGCAAGCGGCGCTCCCAGGTGTCGACCGCCGTGCGCAGCTCGGCATCGTCGCGCAGGCGTTGTTGAACCTCGCTGCGCAGCTCGGCCGACAGTGTGCCCAGCACATACTCGCTGGCCAGCTCGTCGCGTTCTTCCGGGGTTTCGTCAGCAGGTCCGGTGATCATCCCATGCACTCGCGCAATGCCGTCAGGCTCCGCCTGATCCAGGCTTTGACGGTACCCAGAGGGGTGCCGAGTTTGTGTGATATCTGTGCGTGGGAGTAGCCGTCAACGTAGGCATGCACGATGCAACTGCGCCGCTCCGGGTCCAGTTGCTCCAGGCAATGATGAATGCGCCCCGAGTGCAGATGCGCATCAAAGGCTTCGGTAATGATCGGCACGTCCGGTTCACCTTGGGTTTCGCGGCTGTGATCACGAATGAAATTGAGCGCCAGGTGCCGGGTCACGCTGTACATCCAGCCCCGCGCCGACCCTCGTGCCGGATCGAAGCGGGCGGCGCCGGTCCATATCTTGAGGAACGCATCGTGAACGATGTCCTCGGCCAGTGCCGTGTCGCGCACCAGGCGCTTGGCAACGCCGAGCAGGCGCGGACTCTCCTGCACGTACAAATCCCGCAAGGCCTGACGCTCACCGCGACCGCAGGCGGCCAGGTGGGCTTCGTAATCAAAAAGAGGTTCGGGCAAGGACACTGTGCTCAGCCGTTATCGGGTCGTGAATGCAATCTAGCAAACAAAGTGGATACCTGTGGGAGCGAACCTGCTCGCGATAGCGGACTGTCAGTCGACACACCTGTCGGATGCTCAGGCGCAATCGCGAGCAGGCTCACTCCCACAGGGGGTAGCACTGTCTGATGCCTACAGGGCTGCCCAGAAAATATAGTCCGCCTGATACTTCACCACTTCCTGCTTGCCCTTGTTGGCAGTAGTGCATTCGGTGCCGGGTGCCACGCCGCCCTTGAGGGCCACGCGCTGGATGTAACTGACGCCGCTCATCGCGCCTTTGCCCTCGGCAGGATTGGCCTTGACCAGCTGATAGGGCAGGTTACCCGGGCTCGATGGGGCCACGGCGAGCTGGGTGCCGGTGACTTTCGAGCCATCTTTGGCCTGCCAGGTCGCCGGCGGTCCGAAGTAGGTGCCGACCTGTTTGCCGCTGCGGTCATTGAGCACGGCCTTGGGCCCGACGAACACCCATTCCGTCATCCCGGCCGCACCGGCCTTGTCGCGGCATTCGTAGGTGATCTCGCCGACCCCGGTGGTTTCCATGGCAACCTTGTGGCCGTCAGGGACCTTGATGCTGTCGGGCAGGGCCGTCTGGGCGAAGGCTGCAGGAACGGCGGCGAACAAACCGGCAAGGCAAATCAGCTGTTTGGCGTTCATCAGTATCTCTCCGAAAATGAGGTGTCCGCTGGGCAGCATCAATGGCTGCTACAGGTACTACCCGCCACGCAGCGATTTGGATGCAGGGTTGAAAAAAGAAATTTTCCCGCGTGACCAGAGTCAGCTGCTACAAAGAGATAACCGCAAAGGAGGTGTGTATGTATCAGCTCTACGGACACAAGAACTCCGGCGCTGCGGCGATAGAAGCGGCGCTGGAACTGTGTGAGATTCCTTATCGCTTCATCGACGTCGAAGCCACTCCGGAGGCGGCCAAGGCCCTGGAGAAACTCAACCCGCTCAAGCAGATCCCCACGTTGCAATTGCCCGACGGCAGCATTCTCACCGAGAGTGCGGCGATCCTCATTCATCTGGGGCTGACGTTCCCTTCCTCGGATTTGCTGCCCGGCAATGTCGCCGAGCGGGATCAGGTCATTCGCGGGTTGGCCTACATCGTCAGCAATTGCTACGCGGCCATTGGCATCATCGATTACCCAGAGCGCTGGCTGGTGGATGCGGACGAGTCTTCCCGGCAGAACCTGATGGCCGGTGCGCGGCGGCGATTGCACTGGAGTTGGGAGGTGTTCGCGGACCAGTTTTCCGGCGAGCTGTACCTGGGTGATGAAACACCGGGAGCGCTGGATGTGCTGGCGGCGGTGGTGACGCGTTGGGCCGGCAGTCGCGAGCATCTGCGCAGTGCCCGACCGGGGTTTTATGCGTGGCTTGAACGCATTGACCGGCACCCGACACTGGCGCCGGTGTTTGCCCGGCATTGGCCGAACTGAAGATCAAAAGATCGCAGCCTCGTTTCACTCGACAGCTCCTACAGGTCATACAGGGTGTGCCGACATCCCTGTAGGAGCTGTCGAGTGAAACGAGGCTGCGATCTTTTGAACTGGCTTGTTTGATTACTCGCCGCGAATGTACTGCTCCAGCTGCCGAATCAACTCAGCCTGTTCGGCAATGGCTTCCTTGACCAGGTCGCCGATCGACAGCAAACCGATCAATCTGCCGTTCTCGACCACCGGCAAGTGCCGCAAACGCTTGTCCGACATGATGCCCAGGCAGGTGTCGACGGTTTGATGGGTGTCCACGGTGATGACCGGCGACACCATGATGTCGCGAACCGGTGTGCCGACCGAAGAACGACCATGCAGCACCAGTTTGCGCGCGTAGTCCCGTTCACTGATGATGCCCAGCACCTCGTCATTCTCCACCACCAGCAAAGCGCCGACGTTCTTCTCGGCCATCTTCATCAGCGCTTCGAGCACCATATGGTCGGGTTTGATCTGGTGCACTTCCTGATTCTTCTGATCTTTCAACTTGAGCAGTTGGGCGACGGTTTTCATGGTGGTTACTCTGGTGTTGTCGTTGTTCTAGAAGAATCATAGACCCGGACGTCGAGGGCAAGACCGAAAGCGGCAGATAACGTGCAAAAAACGTCATTGGGCGGTTTTTTTTACGGAAATTCCCCCTGTACACCCTCGTACACGCAACGCGTTTTCACACCTCACCCCCGATTCCTGTAGCAGCTGCCGAGCCTGCGAGGCTGCGTCCGGCTGCGAAGCACTCGTATAACCAGACCCTGCTGTGGGTCAGATCACACTCGTGTAACTATTTTGCGACTGCTGCGCAGTCGGACGCAGCCTCGCAGGCTCGGCAGCTGCTACAAAGGACGGCGCAGCCCTATCGATTTGTGGTGGATAAGCCCAGTTCCCCCAATGCTCTCTTCACGCACGATGCACAAGCTCTACCCCGTCGATGACGCGTAGAATCACCGCCCTGAATCAATATCGAGGTTGCACAGGTGGATTTACAGCAGGGCTTCGTCCTGACCCGGCATTGGCGCGATACCCCGGCCGGCACGGAAGTCGAGTTCTGGCTGGCGACCGACAACGGTCCCCGGCGCATTCGCCTGCCTTATCAACCGTCGGTGGCGTTCATTCCCGAGCAGCAGCGCGAGCAGGCTGAACAGGTGCTTTTGGACGAAAAAAACGTCGAACTGCGGCCATTGGCGTTGCTGGACTTCGAACATCGGCCGGTGCTTGGTGTGTATTGCCAGCAGCACGGGCAGTTGATGCGCCTGGAAACCGCGCTGCGCAAGGCCGGTGTCGAGATGCTCGAAGCCGATGTCCGCCCGCCGGAACGCTACATGATGGAGCGCTTCATCACTGCGCCGGTCACCTTCGGCGGTAACCCCACTGCGGACGGCCTGTTGCTCGATGCGCAGATGAAACCCCATCCCGACTACCGGCCCGCGCTGAAGCTGGTGTCCCTGGACATCGAAACCACCGCGCAAGGCGAGTTGTATTCCATTGCCCTGGAGGGCTGCGGCGAGCGTCAGGTGTACATGCTCGGTCCTCCCAATGGAGACGGCAGCGAGGTGGATTTTCAGCTCGAATACTGTGATACCCGAACCCTGCTGTTGAAGAAGCTCAACGAATGGTTCGAGCGCTTTGATCCGGACGCCATCATCGGCTGGAACGTCGTGCAGTTTGATTTGCGCGTACTCCACGAGCACGCACGGCGCCTGGGGGTGCCGTTGAAGCTGGGGCGTGGCGGTGAAGAAATGCAATGGCGCGAACACGGCAGCCGCAACCACTATTTCGCCGCAGCGGCCGGTCGGCTGATCATCGATGGCATCGAATCCCTGCGTTCGGCGACCTGGAGTTTTCCGTCGTTCAGCCTGGAAAACGTCGCACAAACGTTGCTCGGTGAGGGCAAGGCGATCAGTACGCCGTACCAGCGCATGGACGAAATCAACCGCATGTTCGCCGAGGACAAGCCAGCCCTGGCCAAGTACAACCTCAAGGACTGCGAACTGGTCACGAGGATTTTCGCCAAGACCCAGCTGCTGACCTTCCTGCTGGAGCGCGCCAGCGTCACCGGGTTGCCGGCGGACCGCAGCGGTGGATCGGTGGCGGCGTTCACCCACCTCTACATGCCGTTGATGCACCGCCAGGGTTTCGTCGCGCCGAACCTCGGAGGCCGGCCGCCAGAGGCCAGCCCCGGCGGCTTTGTGATGGACTCGCAACCGGGGCTTTACGAGTCGGTACTGGTACTGGACTACAAAAGCCTTTACCCCTCGATCATCCGTACGTTCCTGATCGACCCCGTGGGGCTGATCGAAGGCCTCAAGCACCCGGACGACCAGGACTCGGTGCCGGGATTCCGTGGCGCCCGGTTTTCCAGAACCCGGCACTGCCTGCCCGCCATCGTGTCCCGGGTTGCCGAAGGTCGCGAGACCGCCAAACGTGAACACAACGCGCCGCTGTCCCAGGCTCTGAAGATCATCATGAATGCGTTCTACGGGGTGCTCGGCTCCAGTGGCTGCCGTTTCTTCGACACGCGGCTGGCGTCGTCCATTACCTTGCGCGGTCACGAGATCATGCTGCGCACCCGCCAGTTGATCGAAGCGCAGGGGCACACGGTGATTTACGGCGACACCGATTCGACGTTCGTCTGGTTACGCCGAGCCCACGGCCAGGAAGAAGCAGCGCAGATCGGCCGCTCTCTCGTGGACCACGTCAATCAATGGTGGCGTGAACATGTGCAGCAGGAATATGGATTGCACAGCGTGCTGGAGCTGCAATACGAAACCCACTACAAGCGCTTCCTGATGCCCACCATTCGGGGGGCCGAGGAGGGCAGCAAAAAGCGTTATGCCGGGTTGGTGGCTCGGGCTGATGGCACTGACGAGATGGTCTACAAGGGGCTGGAAGCGGTACGCACCGACTGGTCGTTGCTGGCGCGACAGTTCCAGCAGGAGCTGTATTCGCTGATTTTCCACCGCAAGCCTTATCAGGATTATGTGCGCGATTACGTGAGCAAGACCCTGGCCGGTGAGTTCGACGATCGCCTGGTCTACCGCAAACGCCTGCGCCGCACCCTCGACGACTATCAACGTAACGTGCCGCCCCACGTGCGGGCAGCGCGCACTGCCGATGACTACAACGACCAGCAAGGCCGACCGCGCCAGTATCAGAATGGCGGCTGGATCAGTTATGTAATCACTGTTGCCGGCCCCGAACCGCTGGAAATCCGTAGCGCGCCCATCGATTACGACCATTACGTCACCCGCCAACTGCAACCAATCGCGGACGCGATCCTGCCGTTCGTGGACGATGACTTTTCAACCCTGATTGGTGGGCAATTGGGCTTGTTTTGAGTCCAGCAACGACAGCGTCCACTCATCGGGAATGCCGTGGAAATACTGATCCAGCGCCTGATTGAACAGATTGTCAGGAGGACCGATCTGCGCAAACAGTGTCATCGATGAGTGGAATTTCAGGTCGTCAGGGTGTCCGAATATCTCGGCAATCGAGCGTTGCCTGATGTTCAGAACCAATTGGGTACAGGTGCGCAGGCGTGAGCCCAGTAGAGGATCATTCAGGTAGGCCGCTGACTCGGCGGCGGACTGAATGGCGAAATACCGGGACATCTCACTGCCGCCAAGCCCGGCGATCTGCGGAAAGATGAACCACATCCAGTGCCGGCGTTTGCGCCCGGCGATGAGCTCCTCCTGGACGTGGTCGAACACCGGCGCTTGCGCCTGAATAAAGCGTTGCAGGTTGAAAGAATCCAGCGGATCAGTGCTTCTCATATAGAAGCCCTCTGATGAAACAGCGAAGGCCTAGACCATGGCCAATCGCTGTTTACGGTGTGGCACGAGAAACGCTTGGTCCAGCGCTTCCAGATCCCCGGTTTCAAGCTGTAGATCGGCGGCTTGAGCATTGAGTTTCACGTGTTCGGGCCGGACCGCTTTGGGGATGGCGATCACGGTTTTCTGACGCAGAATCCATACTAACGCAACCTGTGCCGGTGACACGCCGTGATGGGCAGCCACCTGCTTTAACGTCGTATGGGCCAGCATTTGCCCACCCTGACCAATGGGACAGTACGCCATTATTGGCTGCTGGTGTGCCTGGCACCACGGCAACAGGTCAAATTCGATACCCCGTTCTTCCAGGTTGTAAAGCACCTGATTGGTGGCGCAGGCAGGTGAATTCAGCTCCTGCAGATCGTCCACATCGAAGTTGGACACACCCCAACTGCCGATCTTGCCCGCTTCGCGCAGGCGTTCGAACGCTTCTACCGTTTCTTCGAGGGGATATTGACCACGCCAGTGCAGCAAATACAGATCAATGTAATCAGTGCCCAGCCGCTTCAGACTGCGCTCGCACGCCTGGGGAATGCCTTTGCGGCCAGCGTTGTGCGGATACACTTTGCTGACGAGAAACACCTTGTCGCGCAGCCCGGCGATGGCCTCGCCTACGACTTCTTCGGCGCCCCCTTCGGCATACATTTCTGCGGTATCGATCAGGGTCATGCCCAGCTCGATACCCAGGCGCAGGGCGGCGACTTCCTGGACGTGCTGCGAGCGGTCCTCGCCCATGTGCCAGGTCCCCTGGCCGATGACCGGTACGTCCACGCCGGCCAATTGCAAAGTGCGCATTCAAACCTCCTGACACTGTTGGGGGTCTACATTCGGCAGCATTAACGTCGCGAGGTTCAGTGAGAAAAGGCGCTGGGGTACCGGACCCTATACGCATCAGTGAGTTGCGTGTCGCGGGTGCGCATGAACGTCTTGAAATCAGGCACCAGAAAGACCAGCACAGACAACAGCAGCACCATGACACCCAGCAGCGTGATCGTCAGTGAAACGCCCATTGTCGTGATCATGCCGTTCATCGCGAAACTGCCCAAAGGGCTGGCCGCCGCAGACAGAAACGACACGGTGGCGAAAATCCGGTTGCGGTGATCCTTGGGCGTCGCCAGCAACCGCACCGCCGAGGTCGGAATGTTGATCAGCATCAGGCCGATGCCGCCGCAGAAAAATGCGAGGGGAACGATGACCGATGAGTACACGGTGCCAACGACCAACAAATTGCCCCCCAATAATGCAAAGCCCGCCGACACACACAGATCACGCGGTATGCGCTCCCCGAGCCAGCCGATGACCTTGTAGCTGCCGGCCAGAATACCCAGGCCGAAACATGAGTCCAGCAGGCCGATGTAAGTAACGGGGTACTGGATGACGTCTTTGACGTACAGGGGAAGCAGGATAGTAAAGAAGGGGAAAAGGGCAAAGTTGACCAGCATGGCAATCATCGCCAGGAAAAACTCGACCTTCACGCCGTAAACGACTTTGAAGCCTGAACAGATCATCCTGAATCCGCTGGTCACCCGCGTTTTTGCGTCCGTGCCCGTGGCGCCTGTGTGCGTCGGCACCGTGGCGATCAAGGCCCCGGCAACAAGGATCGCGAAAAAATCGGCGGCCAACGCGAACGCAATTCCGAACCCATAAATCAGCCCGCTGGCCAGCACGGGTCCCAGCAGAGTCGAAAACGAGTACATGACGCTTTTACTGCGGAACGCCAGGGAGACTTTATCGTCGTCTGCAAACAGCGGAATGATCGACGCCTGGAGCGGATCGCGCACGCCGACCACCGCGCTGCCAATCATCATCAACGCGCCCAGTGTCCAGGGATTGAAGGCGCCTGTGACGGACAGCAGCACCATCACCAGCGCCGTCACGGCGCTCAGCATCGATACGATTTTGAGGATGAGGATTTTGTTGTACCGGTCGCCGAGCCATCCAAACAACGGCCTGGCGAGCACTTCTGCCGCAATTGAACAAGCGATCATGTTGGCGAAATACACGGCCGAGCCGGTTTCCTGCAACGTCCACCAGGCCACGGCCAACTGGTTGCACCGACCTCCCAGCACCATTAGGAAAAAGCTGAACTGCACCTTCAGCAATTGTCGGTTGATGCCGGGGATCAGTCTGAAACCTGAATGATCGCTACCCATGAAGTCCCTTCTTTTCAAACAGCTCGCCGGATGACGCTCCTTGTCGGCGGCTAGGGTACACAGAACCGTGAGCCGATGTACCGACGGATGTTTACAGACCGTCGGCACTGCACTTTTTCAGTATTCGCGGCTCTATCCTTGGCCAGCCCGCGGCGATCCCCACCGCCGGCCAATGCCCAAGTCCCCGAATCCATGGCTCGAGTTTTACCCCTCATTACTGCGCAAATCCGATGTTATTGCCTGCTGTTCAGCGCGCTGGCGATGCTCTTCGTCAGTGGTTGCAGCCGGCAGCAGGGGCAGGACATCGTCGACCAGTTCCGCGAAGGCAAACCCCAGGAATTCCTCCAGACCAGCGTCGACCGCATGGCCACCCTGACCATGCGCGACAACCTCGACAGCCTTTACTTGCTGATGACCAAGCTCTACCTGCGCAACCCGGACGAGTTGAAAAAGTCCGGTTTCCTCGACGCGCGAACCGCGGAAAAACAGGTGCGCATGGCCATCGAACAGCAGCAGCCGCTGCCGACTTTAGGCGGTAAAAAAGATCTGGCCGCGTTGAGCTACGCTATGAGCCCGGAGTTTCTGGGTGACCGGGTGGGCGCGTTCATTTACGCCATCGGCAGCATGCTGGTGACCGCACACAGCAATCGCATGGAGTTCTACATGACCGACGCGATCAACCCGACGTTCGTCAGCAACGCCGCGCGCAACATCGAAAAAGCCACCTGGATCCTCAGTCAGCGGCAGAACCCCCAGGGCGGGCCGCTGCTGTTTTCCAATGAAATCTCGGAGGAGGGCAGCAACCTGAGTTTCGCCGTGGAATTCGGCAAGATCGTCGCGCGGCTGGACTTGCTCACTCAGATGCTCGACGAACGGTATCGCCGAATCGGCCTGAATTACGCGCAAAGTTTGCTCTTTTTGAATTTCTTGCCGGTGCAGTGAGTTGGGTCAGGTAGAGTGCAAAGTTGTATACAATCTGCGCCTGCATTGATTGAAAGGAGCTGCACACGTCATGACTGACCATGCCACCGTCGAACGCGGGCTGATCGATCACTCGACCCGAACCGAGAAACTGCCTTACGCAGCGTTACTGGCATTCGCCATGACAGGCTTCATCGCCATCCTCACCGAAACCCTGCCCGCCGGGTTGCTGACGCAAATCGGCGCGGGACTGAACGTGAGTGAGGTATGGGCCGGGCAACTGGTGACGCTCTATGCGTTAGGGTCTATCGTGGCCGCCATCCCGCTGACCGTCGCCACTCGCGGCTGGCGCAGGCGGCGGGTGTTGATGATGACCGTCTGCGGATTTCTGCTGTTCAATACCGTCACCACGTTTTCCACGCATTACGGCCTGACTCTGGTCTCGCGGTTTCTGGCGGGCATGGCGGCGGGATTATCCTGGGGCATCATGGCCGGTTACGCGCGCGGCCTCGTGCCGGTGCACCTGCAGGGCCGGGCATTGGCGATCGCGATGCTCGGCACACCGGTTGCGCTGTCTCTCGGTACGCCAGCGGGTACGTGGCTGGGGAACATGATCGGCTGGCGCGCCTCGTTCGGCATCATGTCGGCACTGGCGCTGGTGCTGGCGGCCTGGATCATGATTTCGGTGCCAGACCGGCCGGGACAGGCCGACACCCAACGCCTGCCGCTGGCAAAGGTATTTCGCACCCCTGGCGTACGGCCGGTGCTGTTTGTGGTCCTGACGTGGATGCTCGGGCACAACATTCTTTACACCTACATCGCGCCTTTTCTGAAGCAAGCCGGGTTGGGTGAGCGGGTGGATCTGGGCCTCCTGGTCTTCGGCATCAGCTCCCTGGTGGGGATCTGGATTATCGGCCTGCTGGTCGACCGCTGGTTACGCCGTTTGACGTTGATCAGCCTGGCTGTGTTTGCGTTGACGGCGCTGGTGTTGGCGATGGCGAATTCGTCGCCTTGGGTGATTTATGGCTGCATGGCGGTGTGGGGGCTTTCGTTCGGGGGGTCGGCCACGTTGGTGCTGACGGCAGCGGCTGATTCGGCGGGTGACAATGTGGATGTTGTGCAAGCGATGCTCACCACGTCCTGGAATGTGGCGATTGCGGGCGGTGGGTTGTTGGGTGGTTTGCTGCTGGACCGGGCGGGGGCGATGTCGTTTCCGTGGGCGTTGTTGATTTTGTCGCTGATTGCGTTTGCTACGGTGTGGATCAATCGGCATTACAGCTTCAAGCCGGGGCGGCGGGTTCATTTGTAGGCGCACAGTTTGCTCGCGATAGGGTTACCTGTCAGCCAACCTCGTTTCTCCCGGATGTACCCGGATCAAACTGTGGGAGTTGGCTTGCCGGCGATGGCGCCCTGACAGCCGATGAGTATTTCCCTGATGCACCCGTATCTAACTGTAGGAGCGAGCCTGCTCGCGATAGCGGTCTGATCGGCGGGGAGTATCTTGCTGATGTACATATCCATTCCTGCAGTTACGGCTTCTATTGGTTTCGCTTTTACAGCGAGTGACTTTGAAGAGCGCAAAGTAACCAAACGCTCTTGCCCCTTTCGTCCAGTGCCTCGCCCAGGCTCGGCATACCCTCGCTCCGGTCCTGCTCCGTGGGCCCGCCGCCATCGGCCATCCATGGCCGGGGGCGGCTAACCCGGCATCCATGCCGGGTTGCCCACTGCGCAGAACCTGCGCTCGGCCTGCCGAGGGGGCAAGAAGATCAAAAGCAGATCAAAAGCCAAAGCGAGGCGGCCTGACAGCCGACCTGACTTTCGAAGTTCACGCGTTCGCCTGTGGGAGCCGAGCTTGCTCGCGATGACGGCCTCACAGCCGATCGATATCTTCCTGATGCACCCGGATCAAACTGTGGGAGTTGGCTTGCCGGCGATGGCGCCCTGACAGCCGATGAGTATTTCCCTGATGCACCCGGATCAAACTGTAGGAGCGAGCCTGCTCGCGATAGCGGTCTGATCGGCGGGGAGTATCTTGCTGATGTACATATCCATTCCTGCGGTTACGGCTTCTATTGGTTTCGCTTTTACAGCGAGTCACTTGGGGCTTTTCCAAGTGACTCGCTGTAAAAGCGAAACCAATAGAAGCCATGACCGAAAAAACGGATATGTACACACACACCACCACACCACACCACACTAAATCCTGCAGTTGATCTCGGGGACATCCGAAAAACGGTTGGATATAACGATAGTCCGCAACGATATAAGTGGTTATAAGAAAAATCGCTATGCTGCGGGCCAGTTTTCCTGCGGTCTGTGGACGGTTTAATGGAATTTGTGAACTTCGGGTTAATCGTCGCCGGACTGGTGGTGGGTTTTATCGTTGGCATGACTGGCGTCGGCGGTGGTTCGTTGATGACGCCGATCCTGCTGTGGTTCGGTATCAACCCGGCAACGGCAGTCGGCACCGACCTACTGTATGCGGCCATCACCAAATCCAGTGGCGTGCTGGTTCACCGAAAGAACAAGAACATCGACTGGGCCATCACCGGTTGGCTGACCCTTGGCAGTGTGCCGGCGGTGGCCATGACGCTCTGGTTCCTGAGCACGCTGCACACATCCCCCGATGCCATGAACGCCGTCATCAAACAGGCCCTGGGCTTTGTACTGTTTGCTACTGCGCTGGCGATTTTCTTCAAGAAGCGTTTGCTGGATTTCGCCCACAAACGAGCGGGCGGTAACTACAACCCCAGCGGCCCACGCCTGAATGTCATGACCGTCATCACCGGCCTGGTGCTCGGCACCATGGTTGCCTTGACGTCCATCGGTGCCGGCGCCCTGGGCACGGTGGCGCTGTTTATTCTCTATCCGCTGCTGCCAACCCGCCGCCTCGTCGGTACCGAAATCGCTCACGCGGTTCCACTGACCCTGGTCGCAGGCCTCGGTCACGCCAGCATGGGCAACATGGACTGGCAGGTACTGGGCTACTTGCTGATCGGTTCATTGCCGGGCATCTGGCTGGGCAGTCATTTGACCGGGCGTATTTCCGATGAAGTCTTGCGCCCGTGCCTGGCCACCATGCTGGTTTTGATCGGTTACAAACTGGCGTTCTGATAGTCCCTTAAACGCGCGTCATTATTTCCAGCAGGTGGCCATCCGGGTCGTCGAAGTACACCCGCTGGCCACCGCCATAGTCATTGATCTCGCCGGGCCGTAGTTTGCCGGGATCGGCCCACCACCGCAGCTGGCGTGCCTGCAGGCGCGCAAAGGCGGCATCGAAATCGTTGTCGCCGATCAGGAAGGCATAGTGTTGAGAGGCAATCGGCGGATCGTTGTCGTAGAAGTCCAGCGACACGCCGTTGTCCAACTTGACGATCAGCATCGGGCCGAAAGGCTCTGCGGCCGGCAAACCGAGGATCTCGACGAGGAACGTCGCCGAGACCTGCTTGTTTCGGCACCAGACGATGGTGTGGTTTAACTGAGCGCTCATGGGATAAGCCTCCAGGGTTCACTCCCATGAGTTAAGCAGGATTGCGTCAGGCCTTCGAGGTGTCGCGCTTCATCACGGTGATCGCAAGGCCCTCGTCATCCAATGTGTCTTCGACAACTTCCCAGCCCAGCCTGGCGTAGAGCGACTGGGATGTATCGGTGTAAAGGTAAAGTTCGGGAATCCCAAGCGCCGCGGCTTCCTCGACGATTCGCGTGACCAGCGCCGACGCAACGCCCCGACCACGGTGTTCGGCCTTCACGTAAACCCCCGCCAGCCAGGGTGTGAGTTCAGGTCGCGATGCCAGGTCGCTGTCGATCAGCAGGGCGCCGCCGAGCAGCTGTAAATCTTCGATGGCGACCACCACCGTAGGCACGGCGCCTTTACCGCAAGCTTTGCGCATGCGTTCGGTTCTGGCTTCGAGCGTATCGTGGGGCTTGTAGTGACCCCATTCCTTGAAGTTCAGCTCGGCCAGTTCCGGTATCAGCGCCGGATGGTCGCAGAGATAGACGATTTGCATGGCAGTCGAAACTCCTTTTCCTGGGGATGACGAGTCGTTCGTCACCCGTGAGAGGGACAATAAAACGATCACGACAGGTAATCAATTTCCGCGCTGCAACCGGTTTGACCGGTTGCGCAATGACCGCCCTGACCTAAGCTTTGGGCAAGGCGAAACACAATCGTGGTGCGTCACCCGGAACAATCGCCGCGATGCGCAATCATTAGAGCGTGGATATCAAAAGGAGATGCGCATGCTCATCAGGTCATTGACCCTGACTACCTTGCTGGTTCTTGCCGGCCCTTTGTTCGCCGCTGATGGCGACTCACCGCTGGACATGGACAAGGGCAGGTCCCGACCGCTGATTGTCATCGCCCCAAGCACGGTGGATCCGACGTGGGTCGGCCTGAAAAAGTCCCTGGAAGAGCCTGCGAACAAACAGGGTTTTACCGAGCGAAACATGGTGCTCTATTCGGTGATCAACACGATGGGCCAGCGTGAGGGCAAGGACCTCGATCCGCAAACCACGATGGCGCTGATCCGGGCGCTCAAACTGGGCGCTGGTGCGCAAACCAAGGTCATTCTGGTGGGCAAGGATGGCGAGAAGAAGCTTGAGCAAACGGGGAAGGTCGAGCTGAAGGAGATCTTCAGTGCCATCGACGCCATGCCGATGGCAGAGAAAGAAGCCGCCGCCCCGACGGTAGCGCCAGCGGCTGAAGCGGAGCCGGCGGCTAAAGGCGCGAAGGGTGCCAAACCGGCGAAGGCTGCGAAGCCGACCAAGCCGCCTGAAATGCCGGATGATTGAAATTTCGTCGGAATAAATCAAAAGATCGCAGCCTCGTTTCTCTCGACAGCTCCTACAGGTGTACGTGTAACCCTTGTAGGAGCTGTCGAGCGAAGCGAGGCTGCGATCTTTTATTGTGTGTTACCCGCTCTTCCAAACCCGCGGCAAATGCTGCAGCAAGTGCGTCATTCGGTCAGGACGTTCAGTAGCGCGTGAGCGATTTTGATCCGCTCCGGAATCGGGAAGTTTTTGTTGGCCAGAATCACGATGCCGATGTCTTTGGAGGGCACGAAAACCACGTAGGCGCCAAAGCCACCCGTCGAGCCGGTTTTGTTGAACATCGCGTTGCCCGGTTGCGGCTGAGGTGGGTTCAACCATTGGACCTTATGCGCTTGCATGGCCATTTCCGTTGAATTGCCGGCCTGCAGTTTTTCCAGCGTGATGGGGTAGGTGTAGCGCTCCCAGCCCAACCCTTGGGTCATTCCACCGACGGTGTAGTAACCGGTGTGAGTCGTGGCGATGGCCTGTTGCAATGGCTGTTCAAGGTTCGAGGGTTTCAGGTTCGCCTCAACGAACCGAAGCATGTCTGCGGCGCTGGTTTTTACGCCGTATGCCTCTGAATCCAGGGCTCCCGGGCCGACCCTGACCGGTTTGTTTTCCTTGTCGTAACCCTGGGCGTACAGGCCCATTTCGGCAGGGGGAATCTTGATCCAGGTATGCGACAACCCCAATTTGGGCAACAAGGTTTTTTCCATCACCTCATCAAACGGCGCTCCCATACGTTGGGCTGCCAGGTAACCGAACAACCCGATGCTCGGGTTCGAATACTGGCGGTGGGTGCCAGCGCCATAGGTTGGTTTCCACTGTTTGAAGTAGCCGAGCATGGTGTCTGGCGTGTCGAACGCTGCGGGGAATTGCAATGGCAGGCCACCGGCGGTGTAGGTGCCCAGTTGCAGCAGGCTGATGGTGTCGAGGGCACTGCCACGGAATGCCGGGAGCACTTGGCTGGCCTTGTCCGAGAGGGAAAATTTGCCGGTCGCGTTGGCATAGGCCGCGAGGGTGGCGGTGAAGGTTTTGCTGACTGAGCCGATCTCGAAGAGGGTGTCCTGGGTCACGGCTTGACCGTTTTCCTTCGAGGCTACCCCGTAGTTAAAGTAATGCGGTGTGCCGTTGACGGTGATGGCGACTGCCATGCCGGGAACGTTCTGTTGCTGCATGACCGGTTCAACTGCGGCGCGCACAATACCGTCGAGGTGTTCATCAGCCATACCGTGACTGGCGAACAGTAAAAGTGCGAAAGCGCTGTAGGAGTTGATCTTGTTAGGCATGTCGAGGAGTCTTTCCATGAGTTTGGTGGATATTGACCGCTACACTCCGAGCGGTTTTCAAGCCCTGTCGGTCATCGGGCGAGGCAAATCTAAGTAGACTGTCATTGCTCTACAACCGACGATATCTCGTACGAGCCATTAGAAAAATTATAAGGTGAACATGATCCGGCCTCTCCTGCCTCTTAATGCGCTGCGCGCCTTCGAAGCGTCCGCTCGGCATTTGAGTTTTACCCGAGCAGCGGTGGAGTTGTGTGTCACCCAGGCGGCGGTGAGTCATCAAGTCAAAAGCCTCGAGTCCGTGCTGGGCGTCACGCTGTTCAAACGCTTGCCCCGTGGCCTGATGCTGACCAGTGAGGGTGAAACACTGTTGCCGGTGCTGCGCGAATCCTTTGACCGAATCGCCCAGACCCTCGAGCAATTTGTGGGCGGGCATTTTCGCGAAGTCTTGACCGTCGGTGCGGTGGGCACCTTCGCGGTCGGCTGGTTATTGCCACGCCTGCCCGAGTTTCAGGCGAAATATCCACTCATAGATGTGCGCCTGTCGACCCATAACAACCGGGTCGATGTGGCGGCTGAAGGGCTCGATTATGCCATTCGCTTTGGCGCCGGGGCGTGGCACGGAACTGAAGCTGTGCGGGTGATCGAGGCCCCGCTGTCGGTGTTGTGTATACCCGCTATCGCCCGGCAAGTGAAAACGCCGGCAGACCTGTTGAAGCAAACCCTGTTGCGCTCTTATCGCGCGGACGAGTGGCCGGAGTGGTTCAAGGCAACGGGGCTGCCGGGAGTTTCGGCCTCAACCCGAAGCGTAGTGTTCGATTCTTCACTGGCGATGATGGAGGCGGCGCTCCAGGGGACGGGTGTGGCATTGGCGCCGCCGCTGATGTTTAGCCGACACCTGTCGACGGGGGCCATCGAACAACCGTTCGCCATAGGCATCACCACTGGCAGCTACTGGTTGACCCGTTTGCAATCGCGTCCGCAAACATCGGCCATGGAGGCGTTCAAGGAGTGGTTGCTTGAAGTAGCGTGCCGCTGACCGCCGTTCGTCAACTCGATAGCACGCCATCTGCGCGTCTGTTTCCAACGTATACGGCCCAGATTTGCTGGACCTCATCAATGAGGTGCGTCATGGCTAACGAATCAACGTATCAGGGTGGAACCCCCAACACAGACCCAACCCGACCTATGCCCGGCACCGACGAGCCAACGATGGATCACGACGCACCTCCTGGCATGGACCCCTCGCGGGATCCGTCGGAAGCCGATGCGGATCGACCCGAAGACTGGAAGGATCCGACGGCGGACGAAGACATGCCTCCGGCGGATGAACCCACACCGCTGTCCGATGACAGACGTTAAACAGAACCCGGCCAGTGTGCCGGGTTTTTTGTGTGGGGCCGGATGGCCGCGTCATCGTTCATCGCCAGCAGGCTAGCTCCCACACTGATCGCATGAGCCCTAAAGATCCAATGTGGGAGCCAGCCTGCTGGCGATAGCAGACTCTCAGGCAAAACAATTTTTGACTGTGCCACCGTCATCGCGGGCAAGCCTTGCACAGGGATCAGACACTGGCGGGAATCGCTACCGGCCTGCGCTCCAGATTCAATGCCAGCACACTGACCAATACCACCATCGCGCCAACCAGGATCATCATTGTCGGTCGTTCCCCCAGTGCATACGAAGCGATCGCCATGGCCGTCGGCGGCACCAGGTACAGCGTCATGGTCGCCCGGCTCAGATCAACGTGGGCCAGTACATACGCCCACGCCAGGTAGGCGAGTGCGCTTGGAAACACGCCCAACGCCACCACTGCCAACTGCACATGAACCGGTGCGCTGACTACCTGCGCGGCCAGGCCAGGCAGATAAATCAGCAGCAGCGCCGTCCCCGCCCACACGGTGTAGCAAACGAGGGTCACGCCGTCGTAGCGTCCGGTGTGATGCTTTTGCAGCGCAAAGTAGAAACTCCAGGACACCGCCGACAGCAGGATCAACAGGCCGTGAGCGTCGATGCTGCCGAAGCCGCGATCCCCGGCCACCACCGTGACGACGCCGATCAATCCCAGAAAAACACACCCCCAACGCCACACACTCACCCGGTCTTTGAAAACAAAACGCGCCAGCAGCGTGCTGAACAGCGGAGTTGTTTGCGCCAGCACGCTGGAAGCGCCGGCGCTGACACCTTGTTGGCCGAAGTTGATTGCAACGTGGTGCAGGCTTACGGCGAAAAAGCCGAGCCCAAACAACAGGGGCACGTCGCGGATGCGCGGCAGGCGTATGCCTTTAAAGGCCGCGACGCCGACCATGAATGCTGAGGCCACCAGAAATCGCAGTAACGCGAGATGGCCTGGATCATAGGCTTGCAAGCCGATGTGAATGCCCGTGGGGGAGTAAGCCCAACAGGCGACGACAAACGCCATCGACAGCACGATTTTCAGGGGGCGCAAAGGTTTCATGGACGTAGACCGTTGGGGGAATAAAACGAGTATCGGAATCCTCATGGCTCTCCACAACTGACTTATACTGCGTCAAATGTTCACTTTTGGTGATGTATGGAGCTGGCGCAGATTCGTATGTTCAAAACCGTTGCCGACGTCGGCAGCATTGCCCGGGCGGCCGAGCTTTTGCATTGCGTGCCGTCAAACATCACGGCGCGGATCAAGGCACTGGAGGCGGAGTTGGGTGTGGCGCTGTTTCTGCGCGAGGGGCGCGGGCTGAGAATCAGTCCTGCCGGGCAGACGTTTCTGGTGTATGCATCGAAAATCCTGGCGCTGACCGTTGAAGCGAAGCGTGCGGTGGATCCTTCTGCCGAGCCGTCCGGGCCATTGCGCATAGGCGCCATCGAGTCCTCGGCGACGGGGCGATTGCCCCGTTTGCTGGCCCGGTTCCACAAGCGCTATCCCGCCATTGCGCTGGAATTGACCACCGGGACCTGGAGCCAGCTGCTCGATGACACGCTCAATCACCGGCTCGACGGTGCGATCGTCGCGGTGGATGTCGAGCGCGCGCAGCTCAAGCGCACGCCGATGTATCGCGAAGACCTGTTGCTGATTGCCTCGACGTCTCTGGGGCCGGTGCGTGATATCTCGGATTTGCACGATAAGACGGTGTTCATGTGGCCTCAGGGTTGTCCTTATCGAGCGGCGCTTGAGCATTGGTTGTTGCGGCAGGGTCAGGCGCTGCCGATTGTCAGCCTGGCCAGTTACGGTGCCATTGTCGGCTGTGTCAGCGCAGGGGCAGGGGTGGCACTGGTGCCCAAAGGGGTGTTCGATCAATACGCCAAGGGCGCGGGCTGTGTGGGGTATGAGTTTGCTGAACTGACGGCGATCGAAAACCTGTTTTACTGGCATGAAAACGCCGGAGTTCACCCGGCGCGGGAAGCGTTCGTCGGGATGCTGCGGGAGGAGTTTCAGAAGGACCCGTAGGACCGTAGGACCGTAGGAGCTGTCGAGTGAAACGAGGCTGCGATCTTTTGATCTTTGTTTTTTAGGGCCAGATCAAAAGATCGCAGCCTCGTTTCACTCGACAGCTCCTACAGTCAATCAAGCAAGTCAGGCGGATCAGGTGTCAGGTGTCAGGCGGATCAGGTGAACTGGATTGATCAGGTCAATCAGTCTGCGGCGACATCCCGCATCAACAACCCAAATTTCAATTCCACCGCCTCCGGTATCGGCAGGTACACCGTGTGCCCATCCCCCGGTGCCACTGCGATAGCTTCGCCTTTGCCGTTCTGCAATTGATGAAGATCGAAATGAAAGTTGCCCTTGGGTGTCATCAGTTCCATGTGGTCGCCCACACCGAAGCGGTTCTTGACCTTGACCTCGGCCAGCCGACCCAGGCGCTCGCCGGTCAGTTCACCGACGAACTGCTGGCGCTCCGAGACCGAGCTGCCGTTCTGGTAGTTCTGGTATTCGTCATGCACGTGACGGCGCAGAAATCCTTCCGTGTAACCGCGCTGGGCCAATGATTCCAGGTCGGTCATCAGGCTGCGGTCGAAATCACGTCCGGCCACTGCGTCGTCGATGGCTTGGCGATAGACCTGAGTGGTTCGCGCGCAATAGAAGTGGGATTTGGTACGACCTTCTATTTTCAGTGAGTGCACGCCCATCTGCGTCAAACGCTCGACGTGTTGCACGGCGCGCAGGTCCTTGGCGTTCATGATGTAGGTGCCGTGTTCATCCTCGAACGCCGGCATCAGTTCGCCAGGGCGATTGGCTTCCTGCAACAGAAACACCTGGTCGGTCGGCGCGCCGAGGCCCAGGGTCGGTTCTGGCTGGAAGGTCTGGACGATGTCGCCAAGCTGGTTTTGCGTGGCTTCCTGGGCCGAATACTTCCAGCGGCAGGCGTTGGTGCAACTGCCCTGATTGGCATCGCGCTTGTTCATGTACCCCGACAGCAGGCAGCGGCCGGAATAAGCCATGCACAGCGCGCCGTGGACAAACACCTCGAGCTCCATGCCCGGCACTTGCTGGCGGATTTCGGCGATTTCCTCCAGGGACAGTTCCCGCGACAGGATGATCCGGCTCAGGCCTTGCTGTTGCCAGAACTCCACGCTCGCCCAGTTCACTGTATTGGCCTGCACCGACAGGTGGATCGGCATCTGCGGGAAGTGCCGGCGCACCAGCATGATCAGTCCCGGATCGGACATGATCAGCGCGTCCGGGCCCATGGCAATGACCGGCTCGAGGTCTTTGAGAAAGGTTTTCAGCTTGGCGTTGTGCGGGGCAATGTTCACCACGACATAGAAGCGCTTGCCCAGGCCCTGGGCTTCGCGAATGCCGACCGCGAGATGGGCGTGATCGAATTCGTTATTGCGCACCCGCAAGCTGTAGCGCGGCTGCCCTGCATAGACCGCATCGGCGCCGTAGGCGAAGGCATAACGCATGTTTTTCAAGGTGCCGGCGGGGGCGAGCAGCTCTGGGGATGAAAGGGTCATGGGTAGGTGGTCGCAAAAGCCGCGCAGAGTAAGCGGCTTGAGCCGAGGGTTTATTGATCTGGATCTATGCTTGATGAACAGACGGATGGCACTCGCGCGAACCGTGGCGGACTAAGCATCAGGACCGCTCTTAACGACAAGAGCGTGCCCCCTGCGGACTGACATGGATCGGACATGAACGAAAAGACATTACAGAACAAATCACTGGTGATACTGCTGTTTGTGGTCACCGCCGCCTTTATCTGGATTTTGCTGCCCTTTTACGGGGCCGTTTTCTGGGCGGTGATTCTTGGAATCGTCTTTGCGCCGTTGCAAAGACGCCTGCAAATGAAGTTTGCCTGGCAGCGTAACGTCACGTCGCTGTGCACCTTGGGCGTGTGCCTGGTGATCGCGATTTTGCCGGTGATCATCATCAGCGCCTTACTGGTTCAAGAAGGGGCCTTGTTCTACAAGAGCGTGGAAAGCGGCGAGCTGGATATTGCGGCTTATGTCGCGCAGTTCAAACACAGCTTGCCGATGTACTTCCAGCATTTGCTCGACCGGTTCGGCATGGGCGAGCTGAACGGGTTGCGCGAGAAGCTGGTCAAGAGCGCAATGACCGGTGGCCAGGTCCTGGCGTCCCAGGCGTTCAGTTTCGGCCAGGGCACCTTTGAGTTCATCGTCAGTTTCTTCATCATGCTGTACCTGCTGTTTTTCTTTTTGCGCGACGGTCCCGAGCTGGCGCGCAAGGTCCGGGCGGCGGTGCCGTTGCAGGAACACCAGAAGCGTCGCTTGCAGCTCAAATTCAATCGTGTGGTGCGCGCAACCGTGAAAGGCAACCTGCTGGTAGCGGTCACGCAAGGTGCCTTGGGCGGTTTGATTTTCTGGTTTCTGGATATCCCGAGCGCGTTGCTCTGGGCCGTGCTGATGGCATTTCTGTCGCTGTTGCCAGCGGTGGGGGCGGGGATCGTCTGGGGACCGGTGGCGCTTTACTTTCTGCTGACCGGTGCGATCTGGCAAGGCGTGGTGCTGGCACTGTTTGGGGTGTTCGTGATCGGGCTGGTGGATAACGTGCTGCGCCCGATTCTGGTGGGCAAGGACACCAAAATGCCGGATTACATGATTCTGATTTCAACCCTGGGTGGCATGGCGGTGTTTGGGCTCAACGGCTTTGTGATCGGGCCGTTGATCGCCGCGCTCTTCATGTCGAGCTGGGCGATCTTCAGCGAAACCAAACCGCGGGTGCAACTGCCTTAGGCGCTGAGTCGACCCGAGTCGATGCGTTGCGACAGCGCTTTTGCCGCTGGCAGCGAGGTCAGCGGGCCACTGATGGGCTCGCCGTCCTGCATCAGATACCAGCAGGCGAGTAATCCCAGCTCTCTCAAAGGGGCGGGAACGGCGCTACCGATTACGGACATGATCTGGACCTGGGACATACATACCTCCATCGCTTGATGGAGTTACCTTACGGACCTGGCGTCAAGACGGACAATCAACGCTTTCGATAGTGGTCATTGACGCCAGTGAGTGTTGGATCAGTCGACAACCAGGTCCAGCATGTGCACCACTTCCTGCTCGTTGAGCAGGCCCTTGCGCACCAGGTTTTCCG
Organism: Pseudomonas sp. LBUM1643; assembly: GCF_059716215.1. Taxonomy (NCBI): domain Bacteria; kingdom Pseudomonadati; phylum Pseudomonadota; class Gammaproteobacteria; order Pseudomonadales; family Pseudomonadaceae; genus Pseudomonas; species Pseudomonas sp. LBUM1643. The sequence goes on along the minus strand of NZ_CP166813.1, from coordinate 4,457,504 downwards.
CCAGCAGCGAAAGAAATTTGGCGCTGCGATGGCCTTCCAGGTGCTTGAGTTCGGTGAGCGTGTTGTACACCTTGCTGGAGGTGCACAAGCCGACATTGCGGTGCGGGTTCTGCGTGGGCATGAGGTCGTCCTTGTTGTTATTGACCTGTTAGGGAGCGGACAGTGCCAACTGTGCGGACCCGTCATGACATAAATATGACCGTTTTCCCCAAGGTGAGGTAAGGCTGTTCAGCTTAATCTTGCCTTTTTTGGGCATCGAGACTGTCCCGACAGCGACCTTGATGGGAGTTATCCAGACACTGTACCGATGCGCGGGCACAAAAAAGGCCCCGCTGATGAGGCGGGGCCTGATTGATGGCCTGTAGCGGTAAGTAGCTGCAACGCTATCAGTAGTGCCGGCCACCGTAGTAGCCGCGAGGCGGGCCGTAATAACGGGGAGGACCGTAGTAGCCACGGGGTGGTCCGTAATACACGGGCGCCGGTTGATAATAAACCGGCTGTTGCACATAGACCGGTGCCGGCTGGTAGTAGACCGGTGGCGGCGGTTGTTGAACATAGACGGGCTGCGGTTGCGCGTAGACCGGTTGCTCTACATACACCGGCCGGTTGGCGTTAATCAGGGCCGAACCGACAATGGCCGAGCCGACAATCGCACCAAACACCGCTGGGCCTTGCCAGTTGTTACCGCCACCGCCATGGGCTTGAGCCTGTCCTGCGATGGCGAGGGCGCCAATCAGCAAGGCAACTGTGGGGAGTTTACGGATCATGATAATTCCTCGGTTCTTCGACCCGGCGCTTGTGTCTGCAATAGACCCAAGGATTGTCGCGGGGATACTTCTAAGACAGCGCTTTTTCGAAATTCAGCACGGCCTCAAGGTAAATTTTGTGTAAGGTCTGTACCGGCTTCCTTACGGTCGGGTTCCCCAGTGAACACAGGCCTTTATGATCGAACAGAACACGATGGAATGGCTAATCCCGTCCATCTGAAAGTGCATTTGAAGGAGAAGTTTCATGCAGATGAACCCCAACCGCGATACCCAATTGTGCATGTCGCTCTCAGGGCGCCCCGGGAACTTTGGCCTGCGCTTTCACAACCACCTTTACGAGCAGTTGGGGCTGAATTTCTACTACAAGGCGTTCAGCAGTCAGGACTTGCCCGGCGCGGTGGGTGGCATTCGTGCCTTGGGCATACGCGGTTGCGGCGTTTCGATGCCGTTCAAGGAGGCGTGTATTGCCCTGGTTGACGAGCTGGACCCTTCCGCTGCGGCGATTCAGTCGATCAACACCATCGTCAACACGAATGGCCATTTGAAGGCTTACAACACCGACTACATTGCCATTGCCCAGTTGCTGGAAACCCATCAAGTCCCCAAGGAGTCGACGTTTGCCCTGCGTGGCAGCGGTGGCATGGCCAAGGCCGTGGCAAGCGCCTTGCGCGATGGCGGGTATAAAAACGGCCAGATCGTCGCGCGCAACGAGCGCACCGGTCGCGCCTTGGCAGAGTCACTGGGCTATGAATGGCGAGCTGAACTGGCGGACTTGCGCCCGCAAATGCTGATCAATGTCACTCCGGTCGGAATGTCTGGCGGACCGGAAGCGGATCAACTCGCGTTTGATGCTGAAGCGATACAAAGCGCGGAAACTGTTTTCGATGTGGTGGCAATCCCTTCGGAAACGCCGCTGATCGTACGAGGTCGTGCAGAAGGCAAGCGGGTGATCACCGGGCTTGAAGTCATCGCCATCCAGGCACTGGAGCAATTTGTGTTGTACACCGGCGTGCGCCCGACGGATGAGCAATTTCGCAAAGCGGTAGAGTTTGCACGCAGCTGACGTTTGAAGATGGATGTTTTACGGCGTGGCCGGGGAAGGGGAGATCCGCCTTGGGGCCGTGGCAAGGCAGGCGGGTTGGGGTGGATTATTGGGATGGGGAATAATGTTCCCTATGTAGGAGCTGCCGAAGGCTGCGATCTTTTGATCTTGATTCTGAAATATCTGAAAAAAATAAGATCAAAAGATCGCAGCCTTCGGCAGCTCCTACACGGGAAACGCGTGTTTCAGGTTATTCCCTGCGAGAAATGTGTTGCCTGAACTATTCGAGGCGGGAAAGGCGCTCTTCCAGCGCGGCAATCCGCGCTTCCAGCTCTTCGATCCGCTCCAGCGAAACACCGCTCCCCGAGCCTCTTTCCGCAGGGTTCTGCCGAGCGGCGAGGATCACCTCGATGTCCGCCGGGTCACCCAGGGCGTGCATGTAACGGTCTTCACGCTGGCCCGCCTGACGCGGGATCAACAGTGCAAGACCGCGAGCAATCAGGCGCTCCAGTTGATGCACCACCTGTTCTGCATCTTCGAAGTCATGCATGCGGCCGCTGCGGGTCAGCAGTTCATTGACCGTTTGTGGACCGCGCAAAAATAACAATCCCGCCAGGATGACCTGCGCCGGCACTAACTCCAGTGCCTTGTCGACTTTATGCTCCCAGCGGTCAGCGCGGCTGCCCATCACCAGTTTGGTGAACCCGCGTCCTTCAAGGGCACGCAGGCTTTGTCCGACCTGACCCTGAGTGAGGTTCATCACCGGTTCGCGGCTGGTTTTCTGATTGCAGGCAATCACCAGTGCATTGAGGGTCAGCGGGTAGGTTTCCGGGCTGGTGGCCTGCTTTTCGATCAGCGAGCCAAGGATGCGGATTTCCGTGCTGTTGAGCCGTGGCTCGTCGAAGGTGGTTTCTTGCTCGGTGCTCATTTTTTCTATCCCTAATTGGCAGTCGGGTCTGGCAAACCTCAACTCATACCCATTTGAATCGAGCCGGAAATCTTGCGGTAAAGCAGGTTCCCGATTCCAGCGTCGAGGTGACGCTCAACGTTCCGTTGTGTGCGGTGGCAATTTGCGAGGCGATGTAAAGCCCCAACCCCAGGCCCTCGCCCCGTTGCCCGGCTTCCGAGCGGGTAAAGGGCTCGAACAGCAAGGGCATCAAGGCGGGTGGGATCGGTGAGCCCTGATTGGTGACGCTGATCACAATCTCGTCCTCCTCGGTAAAGGCCCGCACGCTGATGGGCGCTGCGGTTGAGCCGTGAGTGACGGCATTTCCGAGGAGGTTCGATAACAACTGGCTGATGCGCAGCGCATCGCAATGGACACCGCTTGGTACATCCAGCGAGTGAATCAACTGCGCCCTTGGGTGCGATGCCTGAACTTCGTCCAGGGTCTGCTTGAGCGTATGACTCAAGTCATCGACAAGCTGGCGCTTGACCGGGATCCCGCCACCCATGCGCCCTCGTGCGAAATCCAGGACGTTTTCGATCAGCACACCCATGCGTATCGAGCTGTTGCGGATGGCTGAAATAAGGCTCAGGGAGCGTTTGTCCTCGGTCTTGGTTTCCAGCAGATCAGCGCTCATGCGGACGGCGCTCAACGGCGTTCGCAGGTCATGCCCGAGCACCGCGACGAACTGCTCGCGCAACCGGCCATGTTCATTGGCCACGACCAAGGCCTCTTTCGTGATTTCAAGGTGGCTTTGACTGTCGAGACTCATCGCAATCAGTTGCGCGAAGAGGGTGAGAGTCTTGGCGATGGCAGGCTCGTCAAGGTTCGCCGGTACCGAGTCGATGGCACACAGGGTGCCGAAGAAGTCGCCATTGGCCTTGACGATGGGAATCGAGATATAACTCTCCAGGCCATAAGTCCTGGGCGTGTGATGCTGCGAGAAAATCGGATGATGGCTGGCATGACCGAAAATCACCGGCGTACGATGCTGGCGAATCTCGTGACAGATGGTCGACTCCAGGACCAGTTCTCCGCCGGGCTTGAGCCCGAAATCAATGGAGTCATCGACCGCGCAGGCGATCCACTTTTGCTCGGTCACTCGTGCCACGGCAGCGAAGCGCATCCCGGTGAGGTGCTTGACCATGCTCAGAATCACCGGCACCGCATCGATGCTGCGGATGGCTTCAACGTCTGGAGTGAAATCTGCGTGGGTCATTGGGCCTGGGACGGAAAGGAATTTGATCAGAGATTATCCCTAATTCCTCGCTGTGGCGAATGGACTGGCGTGTTCATCAGTAACTGATTGCAGCGCATCGACACCAACGTGCCATCCGTTTCCAAGGCTATAATCGCCTCCACGTTTTTCCTCCTGTCACCCATGAGACTGCCATGACCATTTCCCTGTATGACGCTTCCGTTCCTGTGTTCAAGCAAATGCTCAACGCCCTGAGCGATGTGCTGAACAAGGCTGAAGCCCACGCCACGGCCAAGAACATTGATCCAAATGCCTTCCTGCAGGCTCGTCTGTACCCGGACATGTTCCCGTTGGTACGCCAGGTGCAGATCGCCGTCGATTTCGCCAAAGGCGTTTCCTCGCGTCTGGCTGAAGTTGAAGTGCCGAAGTACGAAGACACCGAAACCACCTTCGCCGAGCTGCAAGCGCTGATCACCAAGGTTCTGGCCTACATCGGCGAGATCAAGCCAGAGCAGATCAATGGCAAGGAAGGCATCGAGATCGTTACCCGTCCTGGCACGCCAAAAGAGAAGCGCTTCAGTGGCCAGGCTTACCTGCTCAGCTACGGCCTGCCGCAGTTCTTCTTCCACGTCACCACCACCTACGCCTTGCTGCGTCACAACGGTGTGGAAGTGGGCAAGCGCGATTACATGGGCGCGTTCTAAACCGCCCAGCCACAAAAAAGCCCGCGAAGGTGTAAGCCTTGGCGGGCTTTTTCATGTGTTCATTTTTTATCTACACCGCAGAACCTGTGGGAGTGAGCCTGCTCGCGATGAGGGCGTGTCAGTCGACATCAAGGTTGAATGACCCACCGAATCGCTAGCAGGCTAGCTCCCACAGGGGATTTGTGTCAGGCGCTTCGTGCGGCTTTCTCTTCTTCACCCAGGCAAGCCGCCGCGGTGAACAGCACATCGGTCGACGAATTCAGCGCCGTCTCCGCCGAGTCCTGCAACACGCCGATGATGAAGCCGACCGCGACCACTTGCATGGCGATTTCGCTCGGGATGCCAAACAGGCTGCACGCCAGTGGGATCAGCAGCAACGAGCCGCCGGCCACACCCGAGGCGCCGCACGCGCAGATTGCTGCAACGACGCTCAGCAGGATGGCCGTCGGGATGTCCACGGCGATACCCAGTGTATGCACCGCTGCCAGCGTCAGCACGGTGATGGTGATTGCCGCGCCGGCCATGTTGATGGTCGCACCCAGCGGGATCGAGACCGAGTAGGTGTCTTCGTGCAGGCCCAGGCGTTTGCTCAATTCCAGGTTGACCGGAATGTTCGCCGCCGAACTGCGGGTGAAGAAGGCCGTGATGCCGCTCTCGCGCAGGCACGTCAACACTAGTGGATACGGGTTGCGACGCAGCTTCCAGAACACGATGAGCGGGTTCATCACCAGTGCCACGAAGAGCATGCAGCCCAGCAACACCGCCAGCAGGTGCGCGTAGCCGATCAGGGCGCCGAAACCGGAGGTGGCCAGGGTCGAGGCCACCAGGCCGAAGATGCCCAAGGGCGCAAAACGGATCACCAGGCGCACGATCAGGGTCACGCCGTTGGACAGGTCGCCCAGCACTTCGCGGGTGGTGTCGCCGGCATGGCGAATGGCAATGCCCATGCCGATGGCCCAGGCGAGGATGCCGATGAAGTTGGCGTTCATCAGGGCGCTGACCGGGTTGTCGACCACGCTCAGCAGCAGGCTTTGCAGCACTTCGCCAATGCCGCCCGGCGCGGTCACCGCAACGTCCTGGGTAGACAGCACCAGGTTCGACGGAAACATCATGCTGGCGACGACCGCGACCACTGCGGCGGCGAACGTGCCCAGCAGGTACAGAAACAGAATCGGCCGAATATGGGTTTCCTGGCCGTGCTTGTGGTTGGCAATCGATGCCATCACCAGCACAAACACCAGAATCGGTGCGACCGCTTTTAGCGCGGAGACGAACACTTTGCCGATGAACGCCGTGGACTTCGCCACGTCAGGTGCAAACAGGGCCAGCGCGATACCGGCAAGCAGGCCGATCACGATTTGCGTAACCAGGCTCAAGCGTGTCAGGCGTTGCAATAGAGAAGGGGATGAAGCAGTCATAAAACGGCATCTCTGATTTTTTATAAGTGCGAGGCTTCGCCATTCCTGTGGCAACAAGCAGGCAGGCCACAGGCAGGAAACCGAAAAGTGTCGCGACATCGACGCTAATGACGGTCGATGAACACAGGGCATACGTTTTTCAGGGCGCGGACTTTATCACAGCGTAGGCCGGATCCTTCAGACCTGTGACGAACTGCCGCCGGGGCATTCAACGCAATAGGCAGGTTTGTGCAACCGCGTCTGGAAACACTCTGTTAAGATTGCGCATCCTCATTTTCATGTTCTGCCAGTGGGCCCTCGGGCTATCGCTGGTGTCGTCGTTTTCTGGAGTTCTGCATGCTGTTGCCCATCCTTCTGTTGTCGGCCGCCGGTTTCACGGTGCTGACCACGGAATTCGTCATCGTCGGCCTGTTGCCGGCCATCGCCCGTGATCTGGAAGTCAGCATCCCGCAAGCGGGGCTGCTGGTGACGCTGTTCGCCTTCACCGTCGCCGCATTCGGGCCGTTCCTCACGGCGTACTTCGCCCGGTTCGAGCGCCGCAAGCTGTTTATCTCGGTGCTGATCATGTTCGGTCTCGCCAACACACTGGCCGCCTTCGCGCCGAACATTTGGGTGATGGCCATTGCGCGGCTGATTCCGGCGCTCGGGCTGCCGGTGTTCTGGGCGTTGGCCAGTGAGACGGCGGTGGACATTGTCGGGCCCGATTACGCCGGACGGGCGATTGCCAAGATCGGTTTCGGCATTGTCTGCGCCACCGTGTTTGGCATTCCGGTCGGTACGTTGATTTCCGATGCGTTTGGCTGGCGCAGTGCCTTCGGCATTTTGGCGGTGATTGCGTTTGCCAAGGCGCTGCTGCTGTTTATCTACCTGCCGCAAACCGATTTGCACCAGCACCAGGTGAGTTTCCGTTCGCAGTTCAAGATCCTGCGCAGCCCGTTGATGATCGGCCACGTGGTGCTGTCGGTCCTGGTGTTCAGCGGCATGTTCACGGCTTATACCTATCTGGCGGACATCCTCGAACGACTGGCCGGTTTCAACGGCACCGTGGTTGGCTGGTGCCTGATGGGCTTTGGCGCCGTAGGGCTGATTGGCAACTCGCTGGGTGGCCGAGCGGTGGACCGTCACCCACTGATCGCTTCGATGATGTTCTGCGCGTTCATGATCGCCGGCATGGTGGCGTTGGTGCCGAACATTCATTCGCCGGTTGGACTGGCAGCGGCGATGGGCATCTGGGGCGTGACGCAGGCCGCGTTGTTCCTGGTCAGCCATGTACGGCTGATGAAAGCCGCCCCGGAGGCGCCAGCCTTTGCCGCCTCGCTGAACATTGCCGGCGCCAACCTTGGCATCGGCCTGGGGGCTATGGTCGGCGGGCGGGTGATCGACAGCGTCGGTTTGCAAGGCCTCGGTTTTGCGGCGGCGGCGTTTATCCTGGCGTCGATTTTGTTGTCGATCGCCTTGATGACCTTCAAGCCGCGTGAACTCTGCGCCTGAGTGTTTATACCGCGGTAAACAGCTCGCGTCGGGCACCTTCGGTAATCGCAACGATGCCGGGGTGCTTGACCTTGCGCTCCACTGAAATGGCGTAGAACGACTCGGTCACGGCGTCGGTCTGGCCAATCAGTTCCACGCCATATTGGCGTTTCACTTCATCGGCAATCACGCTTGGCCCGATGAAAATCCCGCTGCCGGACTGGCCAAACGCTTGCATCAGGGCGCTGTCATCGAACTCGCCAACGATGCGCGGCTGGATCTGCTGCTCGGCGAACCAGCGTTGCAAGCGACTGCGCACGACGGTTTCCGGCCCGGGAATCAGCAACGGCGCACCGTTGAGGCTGCGAGGAAAATCCTGGCCATATTGCGCGGCCAGGGTGGCGGTGGCGAAAAAGCTGATACCGCATTCGCCGAGTTTCTGGCTGTAGCCTTTGATGTCGAGGTGAGAGGGCATCGGGCTGTCGGAGATCACCAGGTCCAGGCGCTGGATCGCCAGGTCGGCCAGCAGGCGTTCGAGCTTGTCTTCGCGGCAGGTGATGCGCAGCGGCTCGCTCAATTCCATGGTGGGCGCGATCAGGCGATAGACGATGGATTTGGGCACCACGTCCGCGACACCCACCCGAAACAGAATCTGCTGCTCATTGGGTTGCGCCCGCAGCATCAACTCCAGTTCGCCCCCCAGCTGAAACATTTGCTCGGCGTAGGTTAGGGTCTGCCGCCCGGCTTCGGTGAGTTCCAGTTGTCGACCTACCCGCCGAAACAATTCAATGCCATAGGTTTGTTCAAGCAAGGAGATCTGCCCGCTGATGGTTTGCGGCGTCAGATTCAATTGCTCGCAGGCACGCACGATGCTGCCGGTTTTGGCGACGACCCAGAAGTAGTGCAATTGACGGTAGTTGAGCATGTCGTTCTACAGTTCGTAAAAACCGAAGTATAACCGCTAAAAATACGAATTTTACTGAAGTGTTTGTCTCCCTAGAATGCGTCGCTATCAACGGGCCACTGTATTGGCTCTGTTTGTTCTATCGAGGAAAGCGACATGAAGCTTAAAACCACAGCAGTGTTGATTGCGTCTTTACTGCTATTGGCGGGCTGCGATCAGGCTGAGAAAAGCGCTCAGCAACTGATGGGCAAGGCGGCCGAAACGGCCAAGCAGGCTATCGACGATACTCACAAAGCCGCCGAACAAGCGATCAGCGACGCCACGGGCGGGTTGATCAGCCAGAAAGAATCATCGGACGAAGATAACGAGAAAAAAGAATCTTCGTCCCAGGAAATCTAAACCGCCTTAAACGAGTCAGGACTGACCCATGGAATACCTTTTAGAACTTGCTGCAAGCCCCACCGCCTGGGTCGCCTTGGCCACGTTGGTGGTAATGGAGATCGTGCTCGGCATCGATAACCTGATCTTTATTTCGATCCTGACCAACAAGCTGCCAATGGAACACCGGCAGAAAGCGCGGCGCATTGGTATCGGCATGGCGTTGATTCTGCGTCTGGCGTTGCTGAGTACCATCGCGTTCATCGTTCAGTTGACGGCGCCGGTGATCGAGATTCTCGGTCACGCGTTCTCCTGGAAGGACATGATTCTGATCGCCGGTGGTCTGTTCCTGTTGTGGAAGGCGACCACCGAGATCCATCACAGCATGGACCCGGCACCGGAAGATCCGAAGTCCGCCACCTCGACCGTGACCCTGGGCTTTGCCGCCGCGATCGGTCAGATCCTGATGCTGGACATGGTGTTTTCCATCGACAGCATCATTACCGCCGTCGGCATGACCGAGCATTTGCCGATCATGATCATCGCGGTGGTGGTGTCGGTGTTGGTGATGTTGCTGGCGGCTGATCCATTGGCCAAGTTCATCAACGACAACCCGACGGTGGTGATGTTGGCGCTGGGCTTCCTGATCATGATCGGCATGACACTGATCGCCGAAGGTTTTGGCGCCCATGTACCGAAAGGTTACGTGTATGCAGCGATGGCGTTCTCGGCAACGATCGAATGCTTGAACATGATGTCGCGCAAGGCCAGGCAGAAGCGTATCGCCGCTGAAGCTTAAACCCCGTTAAATAAAACGGCCGCCTGTACTCGAAAGAATGCAGGCGGCCGTTTTTGTTTGGGCGGTTCAAACGCGACGGTCAGTGAGCGGTCGCGACCTTGGCAGTCTTTGGCGCCGGTGCGGATTGAACAGGCGGATGATGGTGCCGGCGAGCGATACGCAGCACACCCCACAACATGGCGGCGGCGACGGCCAGCCAGCCCGAAATCAGCATTACTATGGTCATTGCCAGGCTCATCAGTGCCTCCTCTTCGCCCTGCATCGGGCACACACTCTTTCCAAGTGACAGTCTAGTCGCTGCCATGTTTCAGGCTATTGATCAAAGGTCGCCTGTCACCAACCAGTTCGCTCTATCGAATGTGCACGTCTGACCTATAAGGCTATACCGCGGGGGGCGCCGCGTCCTATGATCGACGGCCAAGCCGGGAGCGCGATGGCCCGGCGTCTGAACAGAGAGTGATGATGGTGCGGGTATTTTCTCGAATTGTTTCTACGGTGCTGCTGGCGGGTGTTGTTGCGGGCCTGGCGGGTTGTGCGGGGAGCGTTGCGCCCGAGATCAAGCGTCTGCCGGAGAGGGTCGAACTCAGCGGTACGTTCTATCGTGGGCAGGACAATCAAAGTGGCCCTCAGGTGCTGGCCAGCCTGCTGTCCCAACAGGGTGTGGTCATCACACCGGGCTTGCTCGACAAGCCGCTGCACTTGCCGGGAGACGAAGCCCGGTTGCAGCAGAACATGCTGAACCTTGCCCGTGAGTACGGCATGGTTGTCTACCCGCTGGACAGCAATCTGCCCGCGTTGCTAACGCAGGTGGCCGCCGGGTACCCGGTCATGGTGCGTTTCACCGAAGGCTCGGCTTTCTGGGCTGAACCGCGTTACGCCATCCTCGCCGGCTACAACACTCAGAAGCAGACCGTGCTGCTGCGTGCGGGGATGAATCGCCGGGCACTGATGAGCTTCAGTTCATTCGAGTCGTCGTTCAAGGATGCGGGTGGCTGGGCGGTATTGATTCAGAAGCCAAACCAGATTCCAGCCAATGTCGATCAATCTCGCTGGTTGAAAGCCGCTGACGAGCTGGCTCAGGCGGGTCAGGAACAAGCCGCTGCCCGTGCTACCAAGGCGCTTGGCGCACAATAAGTCCGTTCGTCATCTGCCGGGCACCGACGCGCGTCGTTGACCTCTTAACGGATAAGGCCCGGATGTTCCGGGCCAGACCAAGGAGGCGCCCATGGCACAGTCCAATACTCCCGCAGGCCCGCATTCGTCGGAACACTCATCCGGCGATGATCTGGGGTTCGACCCTGACTCGCCTGATGTCTCTGATCCTCAGGTGGATCCCATCGGGCCCGCGAAAGCGCCCCGGGACGTTAAGCCGGGTGACGATGACAAGGCTCCGGCGAAGCCCTACGACCCGCTTGCTGATCTCAAACCCTGATGTCTCGTGAGGTGCCTATGTCTACCGATTCGAGTTTCAACGACAAACGCCCGGACAGTGTTCCAACCACGCCCGAGGATGAGATCGACCCGGTCATGGACCCGGACAGCCCCATGAGGGATCCGATGGCAAGGCCGCTGGTGGTGCCGACCGAACACACGAAAGATTCCAGTGCTGGAGACGGCATTCCCGATGACGATCAGATGCCGTTGCCCAACGATTGACTCAGCAGGATGAAAAAAGCCCCGACGATCGGGGCTTTCTTTTGGTTGGAGGCGGCTTACTTCGACGCTTCTACCACGCCGCTCTGGCGGTTCTTGAGGTTCTTCTCTGATTTGTACTGCAGCGCCACCGACGGTACGTTCGCGCCTTTGCCGGTTTCAACCCAGCTGCGAATACGACTGGCATCGGCAAAGTGTGTGTACTTGCCGAAAGCATCAAGGATCACTAACGCCACCTGGCGATTTCCCATGGTCGTTACGAGCACCAGGCAGTGGCCGGCCTGATTGGTGAAGCCCGTCTTGGTCAAGCGAATGTCCCAGTTCGGTTTGTTGACCAGGTGATCGGTGTTGCGGAAACCCAGGCTGTAGTTGGGCTTGCGAAACGAAACGGTTTTTTCCTTGGTGGTGCTCAGCTCGGTGAGCAGCGGGTACTTGTGCGCGGCGACCAGCAATTTGCTCAGGTCGCGGGCAGTGGAGACGTTGCGCGGGGACAGACCGGTAGGTTCGACGAAGTGGGTGCTGGTCATGCCCAGTGCCCTTGCCTTGGCGTTCATGGCGGCGATAAACGCGACGTAGCCGCCCGGATAATGATGGGCAAGGCTGGCGGCGGCGCGGTTTTCCGAAGACATCAAGGCAATCAGCAGCATTTCCCGGCGAGGCATTTCGCTATTGAGCTTGACCCGGGAGAAGACGCCTTTCATTTCAGGCGTGTCGCTGATGTTGATGTTGATGTACTCATCCATGTTCTGCCGGGCTTCAACAATGACCAGGCCGGTCATCAATTTGCTGACGGAGGCGATCGGTACCACCACGTCCGGGTTGCTGGCGTAGATGACTTTGTTCGTCTGCATGTCCATCAGCAGTGCGCTGCCCGAGGCGATCTTCAGCTGCGACGTGTCCCGAGGCGCCGCGGTGGTTTCTGCTGCGTTGACCGCTGGCGTGATGAGAGTCCCTGTAACTGCAAACACTAGGCTCAGGATGGAAAGACGGATTTTCACGCTGGCAAACTCATAAGAGGTGGATAAGCCGTTTTGTAACGGGCTGTTTCTTAAAACCGACGCATTTTAGGAGTATGGCTGAAGAACTGTCGATGGTTGATGAAATAACGGGTGAAAGTCCTTGAAAAGCCGCACAAAACAGCAGGTTTCCGGCGAGCGGTAGGCATTTTTCTTCAGGCAAAAAGAACCCCGCCATTGGCGGGGTTCTTTTTTCACGTTCATGTCGCTACGTGAACTCAGCTGTGCAGCGTTTCCGCCGCATACAGCGTGTTTTCCAACAGGCAGGCTCGGGTCATCGGGCCAACGCCGCCAGGAACCGGAGTGATCCAGCCAGCGCGGGGCAGGGCGGTTTCGTAGATGACGTCACCGACCAGCTTGCCGTCGTCCTGGCGGTTGATGCCGACGTCGATCACGATCGCGCCTTCCTTGATCCATTCACCCTTGACCAGGCCCGGCTTGCCGGCGGCCACCACCACCAGATCGGCACGGCCGACGTGGCCGGCGAGATCCCTGGTGAAGCGGTGGGTGACGGTGACGGTGCAACCCGCCAGCAACAGTTCCATCGCCATCGGGCGACCAACGATATTGGAAGCTCCGACAACCACTGCATCCATGCCGTAAAGGTCGACACCGGTGCTTTCCAGCAAGGTCATGATGCCTTTGGGTGTGCACGGACGCAGCAGCGGAATACGCTGGGCCAGACGGCCGACGTTGTACGGGTGGAAGCCGTCAACGTCTTTGTCCGGGCGAATGCGCTCGAGCAATTTCGAGGCGTCCAGGTGTTCCGGCAGGGGAAGCTGAAGCAGAACACCATCGATTGCCGGGTCTTCGTTCAGTCGATCGATCAGATCGGTGAGTGCTTCCTGAGTGGTTTCGGAAGGCAGGTCGTAGGCTTGGGAAAGGAAGCCGACCTCTTCACAGTCTTTACGCTTGTGCGAGACATAAACCTGAGAGGCAGGATCGCTGCCGACCAGGATCACCGCGAGACCGGGCGTGCGCAGGCCTTGCTGGCGACGCTCGGTAACGCGTTTGGCGATCTGCTGGCGCAGGCTGGCGGCGATCGATTTGCCGTCGATTAGTTGTGCAGTCATTGCGCGTGATTAACCATCGAGAGGGGAAAAAAAGAGAACGCATTCTCGCATGTCATGAGGTGAGGGCAAAGGCGCTTGGTCTGCAAATTCCCCTAACCCCTTTAATTAAATGAATTTTTTTTAAAAAGGATTTGACGACCCCTAGGGGGGTCTATACTATTCGTCGCACTTGTCGGGCACAGCCTAGCACTGGTTAAGAAGGTCAAGCAGAGTTACGGTTCTGCAAGGCTGGAAAGCACTTAGTTTGTAGTCGTCCAAGAGTACAGATTAACAAGGCGCCCGTAGCTCAGCTGGATAGAGCATCCGCCTTCTAAGCGGATGGTCGCAGGTTCGAGTCCTGCCGGGTGCGCCATTTAGGCAGCTTTGGCACAAGTAGCGCGATATGGTGGGCGTAGCTCAGTTGGTAGAGCACGGGATTGTGACTCCCGTTGTCGAGGGTTCGATCCCCTTCGTCCACCCCATATTTCGAAAGGCGCCAGATTAACAGTCTGGCGCCTTTGCTTTAACAGCTTCAATCCGCGGATGTGGTGGAATTGGTAGACACACTGGATTTAGGTTCCAGCGCCGCGAGGCGTAAGAGTTCGAGTCTCTTCATCCGCACCAATTAAAACTTCTCTCATGCCGATTGGCCTGGTAGGAGTTCAACGAAGAAGTTGTTTTGCTTCTTTGTTATGCAAGATGGTGGGCGTAGCTCAGTTGGTAGAGCACGGGATTGTGACTCCCGTTGTCGAGGGTTCGATCCCCTTCGTCCACCCCATATTTCGAAAGGCGCCAGATTTAATAGTCTGGCGCCTTTTTTGTTTCTGAGTATTCACCGGCCGCAGGTTCTGGGTCGTATGAGCAGGGCGTTTCGTCGTATTTATGTTTCTCGATGATGCCGCACTGCCCGCCGGCCATGCTCGCACGGTCGGCTGCCAGGGCAATGACTGGCAACCGCTTCTATATATAGAAGGGTTGGCGCAGAGCCTTGGCGTGATTGGCTTTATTTGCTACCAGGGCGAGATGCATTCGTGCATTCGCACCTATAAATTGCCTGCTGCGTTTTTACCCGTTTTCAGTAGGGTGACTTCTTGAGTTTGACCTACTAGAATGCATGCCCTTGATTCTGGGGTCGGAAACGGCCGGCCAACGTCTGTGCAACGAGGAATATCCATGCAAGTTTCTGTTGAAAATACTTCTGCTCTTGAGCGCCGCATGAGCATCACCGTGCCGGCTGAGCGCATCGAGACTCAGGTCAACAAGCGTCTGCAGCAGACTGCCCAAAAGGCCAAGATTGCTGGCTTCCGTCCAGGCAAAGTGCCGATGAGCGAAATCAAGCGCCGTTTTGGTGCTGATGCGCGTCAGGAAGCTGTTGGCGACGTCATCCAGTCCTCTTTCTACGAAGCCGTTGTTGAGCAGAAGCTGAACCCGGCTGGCGCTCCTTCGATCGAGCCGAAATCGCTTGAAGCGGGCAAAGATCTGGAATACGTAGCCATTTTCGAAGTGTTCCCTGAGTTCACCGTAGCGGGTTTCGACGGTATCGCTGTTGAGCGCCTGAGCGCTGAAGTGACCGACGCCGATCTGGACAAGATGCTGGACGTGCTGCGCAAGCAGAACACCCGTTTTGAAGTGGCCGATCGCGCTGCCCAGAACGAAGACCAGCTGAACATCGATTTCGTTGGCAAGGTTGACGGTGAAGTGTTCGCTGGTGGTTCCGCCAAGGGTACTCAGCTGGTTCTGGGTTCCGGTCGCATGATCCCTGGTTTCGAAGACGGTCTGGTTGGCGCTAAAGCCGGCGAAGAGCGCGTTCTGAACCTGACCTTCCCAGAGGACTACCAGAACCTCGACCTGGCTGGCAAAACCGCTGAGTTCACCGTTACCGTGAACACTGTTTCCGAGCCAAAACTGCCAGAACTGAACGAAGAATTCTTCGCTCAATTCGGCATCAAGGAAACCGGTCTGGAAGGCTTCCGCACCGAAGTTCGCAAGAACATGGAGCGCGAACTGCGTCAGGCGATCAAATCCAAGGTCAAGAATCAGGTAATGGATGGTCTGCTGGCCACCAACCCGATCGAAGTGCCTAAGGCTCTGCTGTCCAACGAAGTTGACCGTCTGCGCGTGCAGGCTGTTCAGCAATTCGGCGGCAACATCAAGCCTGACCAACTGCCGGCCGAGCTGTTCGAAGAGCAAGCCAAGCGCCGCGTTGTACTGGGTCTGATCGTGGCTGAAGTGGTCAAGCAATTCGACCTCAAGCCTGACGAAACCCGCGTTCGCGAAATGATTCAGGAAATGGCTTCGGCCTACCAGGAGCCTGAGCAAGTTGTGTCTTGGTACTACAAGAACGACCAGCAGCTGAACGAAGTTCGTTCGGTTGTGCTTGAAGAACAAGTTGTGGATACTGTTCTGCAGAAGGCTAACGTGACCGACAAATCGGTCTCTTACGAAGAATCAGTCAAGCCGGTAGAAGCTCCACAAGCCGACTGATCGTTTCTGCGCTAAGAAGTACACACCATAAGCCAGCCTTCGTGCTGGCTTATGCGTATTCAAGACATAACTATTTGGGAGTGACTGCAGAGCATGTTCCGTAATTCGTATATTCAGCAGAACTCTGATATCCAGGCCGCAGGCGGCCTGGTCCCGATGGTTGTCGAGCAGTCCGCTCGTGGCGAGCGCGCCTACGACATTTACTCGCGTCTTCTCAAAGAGCGAGTGATCTTTCTGGTGGGTCCGGTAGAGGACTACATGGCCAACCTGATCTGTGCGCAACTGCTGTTCCTTGAAGCGGAAAACCCGGACAAGGACATCCATCTCTATATCAACTCCCCGGGCGGTTCGGTGACAGCGGGCATGTCGATCTACGACACCATGCAGTTCATCAAACCCAACGTGTCGACCACCTGTATCGGTCAAGCGTGCAGCATGGGCGCTTTCCTACTGACGGCCGGTGCTCCTGGCAAGCGCTACTGCCTGCCGAACTCGCGTGTGATGATTCACCAGCCACTGGGCGGTTTCCAGGGCCAGGCGTCGGATATCGAAATCCATGCCAAGGAAATCCTCTTCATTCGTGAGCGGCTCAACACGCTGATGGCCAAGCATAGCGGGCACACTCTTGAAGAAATCGAGCGCGATACCAACCGCGATAACTTCATGAGTGCAGAGGCCGCGCGTGATTACGGGTTGATCGACGAAGTGATCGCCCAGCGCCCAGCTTAAAAATAAGCAGCTCAATTTAGGCTTGGTCGGCTGGTCTGATCATCGGCGGGCTTGAAAAAGCCCGCAATAGCCTTCATCTTGTGTTGCAAGCCTATCGGATTTGGATCGAACGAATGACTGACACCCGCAACGGCGAGGACAACGGCAAGCTGCTCTATTGCTCCTTCTGTGGCAAAAGCCAGCATGAAGTACGCAAGTTGATTGCCGGCCCCTCGGTCTTTATCTGCGACGAGTGCGTCGACCTGTGCAATGACATCATCCGAGAGGAGGTGCAGGAAGCCCAGGCCGAAAGCAGCGCGCATAAATTGCCTTCGCCTAAAGAAATCAGCGGCATCCTTGATCAGTATGTGATTGGTCAGGAGCGTGCGAAAAAGGTTTTGGCCGTAGCGGTGTACAACCACTACAAACGTCTGAACCAGCGTGACAAAAAGAATGACGACGTCGAACTCGGCAAGAGCAACATTTTGCTGATCGGCCCGACAGGCTCGGGTAAAACCCTGCTTGCCGAAACACTGGCTCGCTTGCTGAACGTTCCGTTCACCATCGCCGACGCAACCACCCTCACCGAGGCTGGCTACGTAGGTGAAGATGTCGAGAACATCATTCAGAAGCTGCTTCAGAAGTGCGATTACGACGTAGAAAAAGCCCAGATGGGCATTGTCTACATCGATGAAATCGACAAGATTTCGCGCAAGTCTGACAACCCGTCGATCACTCGGGACGTTTCCGGTGAAGGCGTGCAGCAGGCCCTGCTTAAATTGATCGAAGGCACGGTCGCTTCCGTTCCACCACAAGGTGGCCGCAAGCATCCGCAGCAGGAATTCCTTCAGGTCGATACACGTAACATCTTGTTCATCTGCGGTGGTGCATTCTCCGGTCTGGAAAAAGTTATCCAGAACCGTTCCACCAAAGGTGGCATCGGCTTCAACGCCGAAGTGCGCAGCAAGGAAGAAGGCAAGAAAGTGGGCGAGTCCCTGCGTGAAGTCGAGCCTGACGATCTGGTCAAGTTCGGTCTGATCCCTGAATTCGTCGGCCGTCTGCCAGTACTTGCCACGCTGGACGAGCTTGATGAGGCTGCGTTGATGCAGATTCTCACCGAGCCGAAAAATGCTCTGACCAAGCAGTATGCCAAGCTGTTCGAGATGGAAGGTGTGGACCTGG
The DNA here is from genome assembly GCF_059716215.1 of Pseudomonas sp. LBUM1643. Lineage (NCBI taxonomy): Bacteria > Pseudomonadati > Pseudomonadota > Gammaproteobacteria > Pseudomonadales > Pseudomonadaceae > Pseudomonas > Pseudomonas sp. LBUM1643. The sequence goes on along the minus strand of NZ_CP166813.1, from coordinate 4,439,783 downwards.
AGTTCCGGGCCGATGCGCTGAAATCCGTTGCCAAACGTGCGCTGGAACGCAAGACCGGTGCCCGTGGATTGCGATCGATTCTCGAAGGTGTATTGCTCGACACTATGTACGAAATCCCCTCGCAGTCCGAGGTGAGTAAAGTAGTGATCGATGAAAGCGTTATAGAAGGCAAGTCCAAGCCACTGTATATCTACGAAAACAGTGAGCCGGCTGCCAAGGCCGCGCCAGACGCCTAAGCGTCACGCAGCTGGAATAAAGAAGGGGCCTTCGGGCCCCTTTTCTTTTTGCGCGTTTTAACGCTGTCTTTGTGCTTGTTTTTTTCAAGGGCAGCCCCCATCTTGGTTTCAAGCTTACTTCCATCTGTTTACGGCCATATGGCCGCCGTAGAGGCGAAATCATGAAGACAACCATCGAATTGCCTCTCCTGCCATTGCGTGATGTTGTGGTTTATCCGCACATGGTTATCCCGCTGTTCGTGGGGCGCGAGAAATCCATCGAAGCCCTCGAGGCAGCGATGACGGGCGACAAGCAGATCCTTCTGCTGGCTCAGAGAAACCCTGCTGACGACGATCCCGGTGAAGAAGCACTTTATCGCGTAGGTACCATTGCGACCGTTCTGCAGCTGCTCAAGCTGCCTGATGGCACGGTCAAGGTTCTGGTCGAAGGTGAGCAGCGGGGCGCTGTAGAGCGCTTCAGCGAAGTGGATGGCCACTGTCGTGCCGAAGTCTCCCTGATCGACGAAGTCGACGCACCCGAGCGCGAATCCGAAGTATTCGTTCGTAGCTTGCTGGCGCAGTTTGAACAGTATGTTCAGCTGGGCAAGAAGGTCCCTGCGGAAGTCCTGTCGTCGCTGAACAGCATCGACGAGCCAGGTCGCCTGGTCGACACCATGGCCGCGCACATGGCCCTGAAGATCGAGCAGAAGCAGGAAATTCTCGAAATCATCGATTTGTCGGCCCGTGTCGAACACGTGCTGGCGCTGCTGGATGCCGAGATCGACTTGCTGCAAGTCGAGAAACGCATTCGCGGACGCGTCAAAAAGCAAATGGAGCGCAGTCAGCGCGAGTACTACCTGAATGAGCAGATGAAGGCCATTCAGAAAGAACTTGGCGACAGCGACGAGGGCCACAACGAAATCGAAGAGCTGAAAAAGCGCATCGATGCCGCTGGCCTGCCAAAAGATGCCCTGGCCAAAGCCCAGGGTGAACTGAACAAACTCAAGCAAATGTCGCCGATGTCTGCGGAAGCCACCGTGGTGCGGTCGTACATCGACTGGCTGGTTCAGGTGCCGTGGAAGGCACAGAGCAAAGTCCGCCTGGATCTTGCTCGTGCCGAAGACATTCTCGACGCCGACCACTACGGTCTGGAAGAAGTCAAAGAACGCATCCTCGAATACCTCGCCGTGCAAAAACGTGTGAAGAAAATTCGCGGGCCGGTGTTGTGCCTGGTCGGTCCTCCGGGTGTGGGTAAAACTTCCCTGGCCGAGTCGATCGCTCACGCCACCAACCGTAAGTTTGTGCGCATGGCACTCGGCGGCGTACGTGATGAAGCGGAAATTCGTGGTCATCGCCGTACTTACATCGGTTCGATGCCAGGAAGATTGATTCAAAAGATGACAAAGGTGGGTGTTCGCAACCCGCTGTTCCTGCTTGATGAAATCGACAAAATGGGCAGCGACATGCGTGGCGATCCAGCGTCGGCGTTGCTGGAAGTGCTCGATCCCGAGCAGAACCACAACTTCAACGATCATTACCTGGAAGTCGACTACGACCTGTCCGATGTGATGTTCCTTTGCACGTCCAACTCCATGAACATCCCGCCGGCGCTGCTGGACCGGATGGAAGTGATTCGTCTGCCGGGCTACACCGAAGACGAGAAGATCAACATTGCCGTCAAGTACCTCACGCCCAAGCAGATTACTGCTAACGGCTTGAAGAAAGGCGAGCTGGAATTCGAATCCGAAGCGATCCGCGACATCATTCGCTACTACACCCGCGAGGCCGGCGTACGCGGGCTGGAGCGTCAGATTGCCAAGGTTTGCCGCAAGACGGTCAAAGAGCATGCTCTGGAAAAACGCTTCTCGGTGACAGTCACCGCGGACATGCTGGAGCACTTCCTTGGCGTGCGTAAATTCCGCTACGGCCTGGCTGAATCACAGGATCAGATCGGTCAGGTGACCGGGCTGGCCTGGACTCAAGTGGGCGGAGAACTGCTGACCATTGAAGCTGCCGTAGTGCCTGGCAAGGGTCAATTGATCAAGACCGGTTCGTTGGGTGATGTCATGGTCGAATCGATCACTGCAGCGCTCACCGTTGTCCGCAGTCGCGCGAAGAGCCTGGGGATTCCCCTGGACTTCCACGAGAAGCGCGACACGCATATCCACATGCCAGAAGGGGCGACCCCGAAAGACGGTCCTAGCGCCGGTGTGGGCATGTGCACGGCCCTGGTGTCGGCATTGACCGGGATTCCGGTTCGCGCTGATGTCGCCATGACGGGTGAAATTACCCTGCGTGGTCAGGTATTGGCGATTGGTGGCTTGAAAGAAAAACTGCTCGCGGCTCACCGCGGTGGGATCAAGACGGTGATCATTCCTGAAGAGAACGTACGCGATCTGAAGGAAATTCCTGACAATATCAAGCAAGATCTGCAGATTAAACCAGTTAAATGGATTGACGAGGTCCTGCAAATTGCGCTGCAATACGCGCCGGAGCCCTTGCCTGATGTGGCTCCCGAGATAGTTGCAAAGGATGAAAAACGCGAGTCTGACTCTAAGGAAAGAATTAGCACGCATTAGTACGCATTTGCCTGGGGGGCTTCCTTGACAGCTTTTTAGAGCCCTTGTTATAAAGCGGCTCTTATAGTGTCTGTAGGCCATTCAGCACTCGTTTTTGCTTTCACCAAAAAACTTAGAATCATACTCAAATAGATATAAGGGGACTTAGAGTGAACAAGTCGGAACTGATTGATGCTATCGCTGCATCCGCTGATATCCCGAAAGCTGCTGCTGGCCGTGCGCTGGACGCTGTAATCGAATCCGTCACTGGCGCTCTCAAGGCTGGCGACTCTGTTGTTCTGGTTGGTTTCGGTACTTTCTCCGTGACTGATCGTCCAGCTCGCATCGGTCGTAACCCACAGACCGGTAAGACGCTGGAAATCGCAGCCGCTAAAAAGCCAGGTTTCAAAGCCGGTAAAGCGCTGAAAGAAGCTGTCAACTAAGTACGATTCAGGTTTTTGCCTATCCGGGTCGGGGTCATTCCTGACCTGGCAGCGGAGCGGTAGTCCAGTCGGTACATTGCCGGTCCGAGACACCGAGGGTCGCATGTTCGAACCCATCGGTCCGCTCCGCCAGTTACGAGAAGGCGCATCCTCGGATGCGCCTTTCTTCTATCCGGATTCTACCCACGCTCCACGGTTGCCTAAATTTGAAGTTCAACCGTTTCTGGGGGACGCATGCTGCAGAATATCAGGGACAATTCACAAGGCTGGATTGCCAAAACCATTATCGGGATCATCGTTGTACTGATGGCGTTCACCGGTGTCGAAGCCATATTCCAGGCTACGAGCAACAGCCAGGACGCGGCCAAGGTCAACGGTGAAGAAATCAGCCAGAACGAGCTGAGCCAGGCGGTTGATATGCAACGCCGTCAACTCATGCAACAGCTGGGCAAAGATTTCGACGCTTCCTTGCTCGACGAAAAAATGCTGCGCGAATCGGCTCTTAAGGGCCTGATCGATCGCAAGCTGCTGCTGCAAGGCGCGGAAGACTCGAAATTCGCTTTTTCCGAAGCCGCTTTGGACCAGGTGATCCTGCAAACGCCTGAATTCCAGGTGGACGGCAAGTTCAGTGCCGAGCGTTTCGACCAGGTTATTCGGCAGCTCGGCTACAGCCGGATGCAATTCCGCCAGATGCTGGCTCAGGAAATGCTGATTGGTCAGTTGCGCGCCGGTTTGGCGGGCAGCGGTTTTGTCACCGATGCTCAGGTGCTGGCTTTCGCCCGTCTGGAAAAACAGACCCGCGATTTCGCCACCCTCAACGTCAAAGCCGATCCTGCTGCGGTGAAGCTGACCGACGATGAGGTCAAGGCTTACTACGACGAACACGCCAAGGAATTCATGACGCCGGATCAGGTGGTCATCGACTACCTCGAATTGAAGAAGTCCTCCTTCTTTGATCAGGTCAGCGTCAATGACGAAGACCTGCAAGCGGCGTATCAGAAAGAAATCGCGAACCTGGCCGAGCAACGCCGGGCTGCGCACATTCTGATCGAAGTGAACGATAAAATGACCGAGGCGCAAGCCAAGGCCAAGATCGAAGACATCCAGGCCCGACTGGCCAAAGGCGAGAAATTCGAGGCGTTGGCCAAGGAATTCTCCCAGGATCCGGGTTCGGCCAACAACGGTGGTGACCTTGGCTACGCAGGTCCAGGTGTTTACGATCCAGCGTTCGAGACGGCGTTGTATGCGCTGAACAAGGACCAGGTTTCTGCACCGGTTCGTACGGACTTCGGTTTTCACCTGATCAAGCTGTTGGGTGTTGAAGCGCCTGAAGTGCCGACGTTTGCCAGCTTGAAAGACAAGCTGACCCGCGAGGCGAAAACCCAGCAGGTCGAGCAGCGTTTCGTCGAGGCTACCAAGCAATTGGAAGACTCGTCGTTTGAAGCTTCCGATCTGGCTCAGCCGGCTCAAGACCTGAAACTGACCGTTCACACCTCCAAGCCGTTTGGCCGTGAAGGTGGCGAAGGTGTTGCAGCCAACCGTGCCGTGATCGCTGCAGCGTTCAGCCCTGAAGTTCTGGATGAAGGTGCCAACAGCACCGCCATCGAGCTGGATCCTGAAACCGTGATCGTGCTGCGTGCCAAGGAACACTTGAAGCCTGCACAATTGCCGCTGGAAAGCGTGAATGCCAGCATTCGCCAGCAATTGGCCAAGGAACACGCCAGCGCTGCTGCGAAAACCAAGGCTGATGAGTTGATCGCCAGCCTGCGTGATGGCAAGACTCCTCTGGACAAGGCTGTTGACGGCCAAAACTGGAAAGTCACCGAGGCGGCGACTCGCGGTCAGGAAGGGATCGACCCTACCGTGCTGCAAGCGCTGTTCCGCATGCCGAAACCCGCTGCCAAGGACAAGCCGACTTTCAACAGCGTGACCCTGGCGGATGGTAGCCTGGTGATCGTGCGCTTGAACGGCGTCAACGAAGCCGCTGCACCGACCGAAGAAGAGAAGGCTCAATACCGTCGCTTCCTCGCCTCGCGCATCGGCCAGCAAGACTTTGCAGCCTACCGCAAGCAGTTGGAGAGCTCCGCAGACATCAAGCGTTTCTGATGCCTGACTGAGTGATCCGCTTAGTAAAAAGACCCCAGCCGACCAGCTGGGGTTTTCTATGGGCACAAATAAAATAATCGATGGTCAGTACCTCTGTAACTGATTCAAGACACAATCGATGTCACGCTAATCATCGATCTGTTGCACAATACGCCCCGAATCGTTTTCCTCAGGATGTTCAATGTTTAAATCATTTCCCATGCGGGTTGTCGGACTGGCGTTGGTTCTGGCCGCTGCTGCCGGTTGTTCGTCAAAAAAATCCGCGATCTATGAGCATGAGAATTTCGATGATTCCGGAACGTTTTCTCGCAATTACCCGGTGACAGATGCGCAAACGTGCGAAGCCGCTCGCAGGGCCTTGCTCAGTCAGGGCTACATCATCACCAGCAGCGATCCGAAACTGGTGAGCGGGCACAAGAGCTTCCAGCAGACCGGCGAGACCCACATGGAGATCAGCTTCAGCGTGGTCTGTGCCGATGACGGTAGCGAGGGGCATCACGCCACCATGTTTGCCAACGCCTTGCAGGACCGCTATGCGTTGAAGAAGACCAATAACTCCGCAAGTCTCGGTGTGGGTGTGCTGGGTTCGGTGTCGATGCCGATTGGTTCGTCCGATGACTCGATGGTCAAGGTCGCCAGCGAGACCGTGTCGTCCGCCAAGTTCTACGAGCGATTCTTCGCTCTGGTCGAACTGTTTCTGCCGCCTGAAGCGAAAAAGGCCGCGCACATCGTCGAGAAACCGAAAACCGATCTGGGTGTGCCTGAAGTGAAAGCTGCACCGGCGCCGTTGGCACCCACCCCAGCTCCTGCCCCGGCAGCGGCCCCCGCGCCGGTTCCGGCAGCCGAACCTGCGCCAGCACCGGTTGAAGCCGCACCTGCAGCCTCCGAGCCCGTAGCGCCACCGGCTGAATCGGCGCCGATCACTCCGGTCGATACTGCCGAGCCCGCACCATCAACGGAAACGGTAACCCCGCCTCAGGAATCGAGCCTGCCGCCACCAAGCGAGCCCATTCCTTCAGGCCAGTAAACCCCGTTTAAATTGACCGTCGTCAACCCAGGCCTTAGTCCTACGGCCTGTTCGAAAAAATCCTGTGATAAATCCATGGACGCCTGCTACGTTTTATTAGTAGCTGCTGAACGTCGTACTTAAGTGCGTCATTTTTCTTTCACGTGGGCACTTTATGCTCAAGGCGTGGGTCATTTATTCAGGCATTTTTCAAACGAGTGGTGGGGGAGTCAAAATGGACGATTATCAAGAAGAGCTGCTCGAGTATCAGGCATTCGAACTGGATCCGCTGGAACCCGCAGAGGACGCTACAGAACTGTAAACATCAGGCGGATTGGCGATGACTTCGGCGAAATTCGCCGGGTGTCTGACCGTTCCAGCGTTTGAACGCCCGTTGAAACGCCTCGGCTGATGCAAAGCCCAGCAGGTAGGCGATTTCACCGAACGCCAGTTCGGTATCGCGGATGTAGGTCATGGCCAGGTCGCGGCGAGTGTCGTTGAGGATCGCGCGAAATTGGGTACCTTCTTCGGCAAGTTTGCGGCGCAAGGTCCAGGTGGGCAGCTTCAAGCGTGCCGCCACTTCTTCCAGGTCAGGTTCCTGGCCACCATTGAGCAACGGCCCAAGCAGCTGTGTGATGCGTTCACGCAAGCTGCGCGTGCGGGTCAATTGTTCCAATTCCCTTTCACATAACTGCAGCAGGTGTCGCCAGGTACTCGGGCAGTGTTCCGGGTTGCGCAGGGCGAGGCTGGCGAGGTTCAAACGCAGCTGGTTATGTTCGCAACCAAACAGGATCGGGCATTCACCCAGCACCGCATACGCATCGATGTAAGTCGGTGCCTCGAACTCGATCTCGATGCGCTCGGCACGCAGTGGGACAGGGCTGATGCTGGACAATTGCTGCTGCCAGCCGGAGATGATCGAATCCACCACAAAGCGGTTGTAGGCGTTGTAGGGACTGATGGAATAGAACCGCAGCCACGCGCCTTGGGCATCTTCATGGAAGCTCGATTGACCACGATAGTTGGAACCGTACAGCGCTTCGAAACGAATCAGGCACCGCGCCGCCTCGCGCACCGTGGGCGCTTGGGCGGCAGTAACCCCGGCCAGGCCTGCCTGACTCAGACGACTGAGTTGACCCATGCGCAAACCCAGTGCCGGGTCGCCGGTCAGCTGAATGGCGCTGTGACCCAGGCGCATATAGCGCGGAATCGAGAGTCGGGCGCCTGCTTCGCTCAAGCGCGCAGCATCGAGGCCGTATTGTTCCAGCAATGGCTGCGGGTCCAGAGCGTGACTGTGCACGGCGTCCGCCAGGCTATGAACGAAGCCTACCGACAGATCCCCAAGGCGCATCGGCAGCGGTTTCATGGCTTACAACCACAAGTTCAGCAAACGTGCACCATGGGCGTTGCCGTCGGTGAAATGCTGCCCGTTGCTGCTGAGAAAACTTTGACCGGCACTGCCTTTGTCCCAGAACTGGCCACGCAGGAACACGCTCATGCCGGCAATGGCCTGGCTGCTGGGTGGCTGGGCCGTTAGCGTCAGGCGTTGCCAGGCCTGGCCTTCGCTGAGCTCGCCGGCCTTGAGGCTGATTGAACTCGGTGTCGACAAACCTTTGTAACCGCGCCATGGCTTGTCCCACGTTCCGCGACCGGCGACATACGCCGGCACTGCGATCAGTTGGGCGCCCTGATTGTCGAGCTTGCGGTAGTTGTCCGGATACCAGCTGTCGCTGCCGATCAATACACCCAGGCGTCCGGCAGGGGTGTCGACCACATTCAGGTCATGATCACCGTTCGCCGCGATGACATCACTTTGATCGAATACCGGGTGCATTTGACGGTGCGGTTGACCAATGGGCAGTCCGTCGCGATCGAACACGACGGAGCTGTTGAACAACGCGCCACGACCGATTTTCAGCGTACCGTCGATGACGCTCGGCTCGGGCAGCACGATGGAGCCCGCTACCAGGGTTACGCGAAATTCTTTCGCCAGGCCACCAAACAGCGCCTGGTAATCCTTGGCCATGCCTTTGGCTTTCATACGCAAGTGCGCATCATCCACGCGATTTTCACCTTTGGCGGCGATCAGCGCGCGGGCGAACTTCAATGGATTACTCACCGCCAGCCAGTTCATGGCGTCTTTCAAGGTGTTGGCCTGGTACAGCTCATCCTTCTCGCCACTGACCATCAGCCAGGTGCCGATGTGTTCAGGCAGCACGACGATGGTTTTTTCATTGAGCAGGCCTTGTTCCTGAGCCTTCTGCAAATACGCGGCCAGCTTGCGGTGCAAGCGCTCGGAGCTTTGGTAGTCGGTGGGAAACAGTTCGGGTTGGATGCCCAGCAGGTTGCCGTGGTCAGCGGGCGTCCCCTGGTCGACGGCGAGATCGATACGCAGGTCCGACAGGTAATGCCCCACCGGTCTGTCTGCGGCCCACATTGCGTAGGTCGTCAGGGCGGCAATCAATGCCATGGAAAAGGTCAGGTACAGAAGTTTGCGCATGGGAAAACAGTCAACGGCCGTGTGCAGGATTCGCGACTAGGGTAGGGCCCATGTCGCCGCTTGCCAAGGGGCGCTGCGCATTTGGATCAATAAGTTGTCAGTTACGGTCATTGAGCGACAGCGGCGCGGCTCTTAGTCTGTCGAACATGACTGATGGGAGCCGCAGAGCTCCCGCATTTTTTCCGTGATCGCTCGTTGTGGAGTTACCGATGGCCGCCGCTCATTACCCGCACCTGTTGGCCCCGCTGGACCTGGGTTTTACCACGTTGCGTAACCGCACCCTGATGGGCTCGATGCATACCGGGCTCGAAGAGAAACCGGGTGGTTTCGAGCGCATGGCGGCTTACTTTGCTGAACGTGCCCTTGGCGGCGTTGGCTTGATGGTAACGGGCGGCATTGGCCCGAACGACGAGGGTGGTGTGTACTCCGGGGCGGCCAAGCTGACCACCGAGGAAGAAGCGCTCAAACACCAGATCGTCACCCGTGCAGTGCACGAGGCGGGCGGCAAGATCTGCATGCAGATCCTCCACGCCGGGCGCTATGCCTACAGCCCGAAACAAGTCGCGCCGAGTGCGATTCAGGCGCCTATCAACCCGTTCAAGCCTAAAGAGCTGGACGAGGAGGGTATCGAGAAGCAAATCAGTGATTTCGTGACCTGCTCGAACCTGGCGCAAAAAGCCGAGTACGACGGTGTCGAAATCATGGGCTCGGAAGGTTATTTCATTAACCAGTTCCTCGCCGCCCACACCAACCATCGCACCGACCGTTGGGGTGGCAGCTACGAAAACCGCATGCGCCTGCCGGTAGAGATCGTGCGCCGAGTGCGCGAAGCCGTCGGCCCGAATTTCATCATTATTTTCCGCCTGTCGATGCTTGACCTGGTGGAAGGCGGCAGCACCTGGGAAGAAATCGTGACCCTGGCCAAGGCCATCGAACAGGCCGGGGCAACGATCATCAACACCGGCATCGGCTGGCACGAAGCGCGGATTCCGACCATTGCCACCAAGGTTCCGCGCGCGGCATTCAGCAAGGTCACGGCCAAGCTGCGGGGTTCGGTGAGCATTCCATTGATCACCACCAACCGCATCAACACGCCGGAAGTCGCCGAGCAGATTCTCGCCGAAGGCGACGCCGATATGGTGTCCATGGCACGGCCATTCCTTGCCGACCCGGATTTCGTCAACAAGGCTGCCGCTGGCCGTGGCGATGAAATCAACACGTGCATCGGTTGCAACCAGGCCTGCCTGGACCACACGTTCGGTGGCAAGTTGACCAGTTGCCTGGTGAACCCTCGGGCCTGTCATGAAACCGAGCTCAACTACCTGCCAGTGAAGCAGATCAAGAAAATCGCGGTCGTCGGTGCCGGTCCCGCAGGTTTATCGGCAGCGACCGTGGCGGCGGAGCGTGGTCATCAGGTGACGCTGTTCGATTCGGCCAGCGAAATCGGTGGTCAGTTCAACATCGCCAAGCGCGTACCGGGCAAGGAAGAGTTTTTCGAAACCCTGCGTTATTTCGGCCGCAAATTGCAGACCACCCACGTCGAGGTGTGCCTGAACACCCGCGTCGATGTGGCCACACTGGTGGCAGGCGGTTACGACGAGATCATCCTCGCCACGGGTATCGCCCCAAGAACGCCGGCCATTCCCGGTGTCGAGAATGCCAAGGTGTTGAGCTACCTGGACGTGATCCTGGAGCGCAAACCGGTGGGCAAGCGTGTCGCCGTCATTGGCGCGGGTGGTATTGGGTTTGACGTGTCGGAATTCCTCGTGCATCAGGGCGTGTCCACCAGTCTTGACCGTGAAGCATTCTGGAAAGAATGGGGCATCGACACTCATCTGGAAGCGCGTGGCGGCGTTGCCGGCATCAAGGCCGAGCCACATGCTCCGGCCCGCGAAGTGTTCCTGCTGCAACGCAAGAAATCCAAGGTGGGCGACGGCCTGGGTAAAACCACTGGCTGGATTCACCGTACGGGTCTTAAAAACAAGCAGGTGCAGATGCTCAACAGCGTCGAATACCTGAAGATCGACGATGAAGGTTTGCACATCCGCATCGGTGAAACCGGTGAGCCGCAGGTGCTGGCAGTGGACAATATCGTAATCTGTGCCGGTCAGGATCCATTGCGCGAGTTGCAGGACGGCTTGACTGCCGCGGGTCAGAATGTGCATTTGATCGGTGGTGCGGACGTGGCGGCAGAGCTCGATGCCAAGCGCGCGATCAACCAGGGTTCGCGGTTGGCTGCCGAGTTGTAACTTTCGAAAATCCATGTGGCAGCTGGCGCAGCCTGCGTCCGGCTGCCGTGTGGCGAGGGGATTTATCCCCGCTGGGTCGCGCAGCGGCTCCAAAATCTTCACGACTGCTGCGCAGCCGAACGGGGATAAATCCCCTCGCCACACGGCAGCCGGACGCAGGCTGCGCCAGCTGCTACAAGGCCTGCGCTGACTGATAGACTTGGTTCTTTTCCAGATCGCGCACTGCCAATGCTTTTTCCCTCTTCCAGCTGGCTTCCCCCCATACCCCTTGAGCTCGTAAATTTCGACTGGCTTACCCACGCCGGTATCGAACTGGCGATTCTGCGTCTTGACCAGATCGATCCGCTGATCAGCGGCAACAAGTGGTTCAAGCTCACCGAGCATCTAAAGGCGGCCGACCAGTGCGCGGCCAAAGGCATCATCAGTCTCGGTGGTGCGCATTCCAACCACCTGCATGCACTGGGCGCCGCTGGTAAGCGCTTTGGGTTTCCCACTGTAGGCCTGTTGCGCGGTCACCCCCAGGACACTCCCACGGTCGAAGACCTTCACGCGTTCGGTATGCAGTTGCATTGGCTGGGTTATGGCGGTTATCGAGCGCGGAACACGCCGGGTTTCTGGTTGCCCTGGCAGGCGCAGTATCCGGATTTTCAAGCGGTGCCCGAAGGCGGCGGTGGGCTTCTGGGCGCGCGAGGTTGCATGCAGCTCAAGGCTGCCGTCCACGATCAATTGCACAGTGTGGGATGGGGTGATTACGACGGTTGGTGGCTGGCTTGCGGTACCGGAACCACCTTGGCCGGTTTGGTTTTGGCGGAAGCGGGCGAGCATCCGGTGTATGGCGCACTGGCGGTGCCTGATGATCATGGCGTGGCGCAGCAGGTCGAATCGATTGTGCAAGAAGCGGGCTTGCGACAGCCCGTGTACGAACTGCTCAATGCGAGCCGCGGTGGCTTTGCCAAAGTCGATCCGCTGTTGCTCGAATTCATCGCGCAGGCTGAACAGACCAGCGGAGTTCCCCTCGAACCGCTATACACCGGCAAGGCACTGCTGGCGCTCAAGCAGCAGGTGGAAGCCGGACGGTTCAAGAAAGGTACTCGACTGATCTTCGTCCACACCGGCGGCTTGCAGGGGCGCCGAGGGTTTATCACGAAGCTCTGATGGCGCCGCAAACCATTGTGGGAGTGAGCCTGCTCGCGATAGCGGAGTGTCAATCGGCTCAATGTTATCTGACACTGCGCTATCGCGAGCAGGCTTGCTCCCACAGGTGACAGTTCCCGGTGGTGTCAGCTATCGCGGCTCACCCGTTTGGGCATCATCCGCAGAAGGGTGTTATCGCGCACCACGTAATGGTGATAAATCCCCGCCAACGCATGCAGGCCGATCAGCCAGTAGCCGATCGTGCCGCCCAGCACGTGCCAGCCCTCGATCTGTTTCGCCAGCGCCTTGTCTTCCGCGACCAGCATCGGCAGGTCGAAGCCGTAGAACATCACCTGATGGCCTTTGGCGCTGGTCACCAGCCATCCCAGAATCGGCATGGCAATCATGAAAATATACAGCGCCCAGTGCATTAGTTTGGCCAATACCGTCTGCCACTGAGGCGATGCCGGGAAGATTTTCGGCGCCGGGCCGAGGCTGCGCGCGAACAGGCGTAGCCAGACCAACACAAACACCGTCAGGCCAAGCATGAAATGCGATTCAGTGATCAGCGTCCGGCCGCCACTGCCCTTGGGAAAGATCCCGCGAAATTCAATGCAGGCATACACCAGTGCCAATAGGATTAGCATCAACCAATGCAACGTGATCGATACGGTGCTGTAGCGTGATTCGGAGTTCGTCCAGGGCATACGGGTGTTCCTCACAGGTCGGTTCCAGCGTCACCGTTCTCATTCGACGGCGTGCTTTAACTGTAAGCCTGTTTCATCAGGTTTTCCTGAGGCTATCGACCTTTCAATGCTCTGGCTCAACAGATTGGCCACAAAAAAGCGCCAGTTCCGCCGAGGAACTGGCGCTTTCAAATCACCCGGGAGATTTGATCAGCTGCTTTGTGGCATTTCACCGTTTGCCAGGCGCTTGTTGATATCGGCGATCACCTCCGGCAAATCGGCGATGGTATCGATCATGTAGTGCGGGCGAGAGTCTTCGAACAGCCCGTGGATACGCTTGCGCTCGCTGTCCAGCTGGTCGCTGCCGAGGGCGCGGAAACCTTCATAATCCAGGCCCAATGCGTTACCCGAGCAGATCAGTGCCACAGTCCACATGCCGGCGCGACGACCTTCAAGGATGCCCGGCACCGTGTCATCGATTTTCACGCAGGCTGCCACATCGTCGATCCCCAGGGCGATGACGTTGGCCAGCGCCTGGGCAGGCCATGGGCGACCGTTCGGCACTTCATCGGTGGCCACGACGTGGTCGGCGATGTAGCCATTGGTTGCGGCAAGTTCCACCACTTTGTCCATGACCTGTTTCGGGTAACCGGAGCAGGAACCGATCTTGATACCTTGCTGGCGCAGGTTGGCGATGGTGTCCAGCGCGCCCGGAATCAATGCCGAGTGCTCAGCGATCTTTTCAATCTGCAAAGGCATGAAGCGTTTGTAGATGGCGGTAACGTCATCGTCGGTTGGTGTGCGGCCGAACACCGCGCGATAACGCTCTGCCACTTGCGGTTGGTTGCACAGGGTGCGGATGTGATCCCACTTGCCCATGCCCATCGGACCGCGGGCTTCTTCGATCGACACCTGGACGTCGAATTCGGCGAAGGCCTCGACAAAAATCTGCGTCGGCGCGAAAGAACCGAAATCGACCACGGTGCCGGCCCAGTCGAGGATCGCGGCCTGGAGTTTGGTGGGGTTTGCGTAGTTCATGTCTTGAATCCTCTATTGGGGGAATGGTGATCCCTGTAGCAGCTGCCGAGCCTGCGAGGCTGCGTTCGGCTGCGAAGCAGTCGTAAAACCTGACCACACAATTCACCTGAAACACCGCAGTGGATGGTTTACGACTGCTGCGCAGCCGAACGCAGCCTCGCAGGCTCGGCAGCTGCTACAGGTGTAAGTCATCAGATTTCCAGCACTTCCATCTCTCGCAACACTTCACCGACCGCCGCCACGGCCGCGTGCATCTCGGCCTGGTTCACGTAGCCGATGCAACCGACGCGGAACGTTTCAACCCGGGTCAGCTTTCCGGGATAAAGAATGAAACCCTTGGCTTTCACGCGCTCGTAGAACTCCTTGAACTGGTAGCGCGGGTCTTTCGGCGCGTGGAACGTCACAATGATCGGCGCCTGGATCGCGGCCGGCAGGAAGCTGCGCAAGCCCAAACGGGCCATGTCATCCAGCAGCACCTGGCAATTGTTCGCATAGCGCTGATACCGGGCCGGCAAGCCGCCTTCTTCGTTGTATTGCAGCAGGGCTTCATGCAGCGCCGCGACCACGTGAGTCGGCGGAGTGAAGCGCCATTGGCCGGTCTTGACCATGTAGGCGTGCTGGTCGTAAAGGTCCATCGCCAGGGAGTGGGAATTGCCGGCGGCATTTGCCAGGGATTCTTTGCGAGCGAACACGAACCCCATACCCGGTACGCCCTCCAGGCATTTGCCCGAGGCGGCGATCAACGCGTCAAACGGCACCTGCTGCGCATCGATAGGCAGGGCTCCGAAGGAACTCATGGCGTCGATGATCAGGCGTTTGCCGTGCTGCGCAACGACTTGGGCGATGTCGGGCAGCGGGTTGAGGATGCCGGTGCTGGTTTCGCAGTGGATCAGCGCGATGTGAGTAATGCTGGTATCGGCGTGAAGCAGGCGATCCACGTCGGCGTCGGTGGTCGGTTCGTCTTCGGCGGTTTCGAAGGTGCTGAACGAGCGACCCAGTACTTCACAGATTTTCGCCAGGCGTTTGCCATAGGCACCGTTGATCAGCACCAGGACCTTGCCGTCACGGGGTACCAGGGTGCCGATTGCCGCTTCGACCGCGAAGGTCCCGCTGCCTTGCAGAGGTACACAGTGATGGCTTTCGGCGCCATTGATGATGGTTAGCAGTTGCTCGCATACGCTGGCGGTCAGTTGATTGAACCGGTCATCCCATGAACCCCAGTCGACCATCATGGCCTGACGGGTGCGGGCTGACGTGGTCAATGGGCCGGGGGTGAGCAGGATGGGGTCGGCAGTACTCAATCTCGTGTCCTCGTAATCGATGGGCTAACGCTACGGGGCTTAAATTGCAATTTGCCGTGCTATCAATCAAATTGTTTGTTGTTATGCCAGCCATCAGTGAGAGTTATTTATGAACTTGTTCCAGCTTCGCGCGTTCGATGCCGTGGCCCGCGAAGGCAGTTTTACGCGGGCTGCTGCGCGGTTGTTCATCAGCCAGCCAGCAGTCACCGGGCACATCAAGGCGCTGGAAGAGCATTACCAGATCACGTTGTTGCGACGCACGGCGCGACGGGTGGAGCTGACGGAGGAGGGGATAAAGCTCGCCGCCATCACCCGTGCGATGTTTGGTCTTGCTGATGAGGCTCAGGTGATGCTGGAGGCGAATCGACAGCTATTGACCGGGCGTCTGGAGGTGGCCGCGGACGGGCCGCACCTGGTCATGCCGATGCTGGCCAGCTTGCGTGCGAGGTATCCGGGCGTCACGGTGAACCTGCGCTTGGGCAATGCTCAGGAAACCCTGACCGCGCTGTTGTCAGAGCATGCCGACGTGGCGGTGCTGACCGAGGTTGAGCCGCGCAAGGGGCTGCACTTGCAGGCGTTGAGCGAATCGCGGATCTGCGCGCTGGTGCCAGCGGGGCATCCATGGGCGCAGCGTTCGAAGGCCGTGCACATCGAGGAATTGGATCAGGTGATCATGGTATTGCGTGAGCAGGGCTCGGTGACCCGGAGCACGTTTGATGACGCCTGTGCTCAAGCGAAGGTTAATCCGCGCGTACTGCTGGAGCTGGACAGCCGTGAGGCGGTAACGGAAGCGGTGGCCGCAGAGCTGGGGGTTGGCGTGGTGTCTTCGGTGGAGGTGAGCCACGACCCGAGGGTGGTGGCGGTCTCGATTATCGGTGACGGGCTGGTTAACCGGCACCTGATCGGGTGCATGGAACGGCGCCGGAATTTGCGGTTGATACAGGCGTTTCTGGCGTTGGCCCCCGCAATGAATTGACCGCGGTCCTGTAGGAGCTGCCGAAGGCTGCGATCTTTTGATCTTTTTTTTTAACATCCAGATCAAAAGATCGCAGCCTTCGGCAGCTCCTACAGGGGATCTGTATTGATCCAGATGCAAGGTTTGACTTAG
The DNA here is from genome assembly GCF_059716215.1 of Pseudomonas sp. LBUM1643. NCBI lineage: Bacteria > Pseudomonadati > Pseudomonadota > Gammaproteobacteria > Pseudomonadales > Pseudomonadaceae > Pseudomonas > Pseudomonas sp. LBUM1643. Next base: position 4,423,439 of record NZ_CP166813.1, on the reverse strand, counting down.
CGATTGATTAACCAGTCAAACAGCAGATCGCTGTTGGCATTGTGTTGCGGAGCAGGCTTCGTCCGCCGGGATTGTCTGCTGCCAGCCCACATCACCGGGCGATCCGGGTCGCTGTCGAGAAAACTGACGAATACGTCAGTACCGGCTTCCGGCAGTCCGACAAGGTTCGAGTGAGCGTCCGGTGTCGCGCAGACGATGGGCACCCACATGCCGTCGAGCTCTTCCGGATCGGGTTCGGACGTTGGCCACAACCTGACCTGAACGCGACCTTGATCATCCCGTGTGGCGGGGTGTCCTGGACGGCCAAGTACGCGCGCGGGTTGGTACCCTGGAATGCGGGTTTTGGTCCTCGCGACTGGCGGCCGGAAAACCGTTGACCATGGAATGGCGGTGAATTGATTGTGGTAACTCGCTGCAAGGGTGTCGTGAGCCAGAATCGAGGGATGCTGCCCGTGGTGCCGGACCTCGGTGAGCAGCCACTGATCGTTGAAGCTCATGATGGGATGCTCTGATACCTGGACAATCCGTGCGCTGCGCAATGCAGTCTGTGTGCTTTCACCATGGATTTGCTGCGGTGTGCAGCGCAGGCGCTCCAGTTGCCGTTGGCTGCATTGCTCGTGATGAACCTGCTCGGGAGTGGACAGAACGGCAGTTCGCGATGCCTTGGTGAAGGCGTGGTTGGCGGCATCGCCAAGCGTGTCGGGTATACCGCGATTTTTCGCCTGCCGTTGTGCGTGCGAGTGCAGGGCATCGTGGCGCTGATACAACCGCGTAATCGTTGACGCCGCGTTGAGGTCATCCCCCTCATGTTGGAAAGGCGTCAGTTGCGGGTCCTGAGGGAAACTCAGGCCGTCATCCGCCAGCACCAGCACGTGGCCGTTCCGGTGATGTTCGAAGTGAAAGTGGATGCCTTCTTCTTCGCACAGTCGCTGCAACAGGTCCAGATCACTTTCCTCGTACTGAATGCAAAAAGGCCGGGGTGGATACTGGCCGTTCAGCTCGATGCGATAGCTCTCTTCGGGCAGTTCATTTTTCTCCAGTAATTGACGCAGGATGGTCGGCACATCGAGGTGATGAAACACCCGGCGGCAGGTGTCTGATTCCAGCCTTTGAAGGTAGGGAACCACTGTCAGCGTGTAGCCGATCTGGAGCGATCCCTGATGCTCGCGTGTGGTGCTGTGGACACTGCCATGAATACCATCGCCGTTTCCCAGATCGAGAAAAACCGGTTTTCGCAGCAGCCTGCCGAAGTCCATGGCCGGTGCCATGGCAATCACCTCGATCTCGAAACGATAGAGCTGATTGAGTCCTTCAAAACCCTTGAACCGCACTGCCTGAAGCGTCAGATCGCCCTCCAGTAGAGTGAGCGTGAAGGGGCTTTCCTTGTCGTTATGCATAGGGCGCGCTTCTGCTGTGAGTACGGATGCAGAGGGTACGAAACCGCAGCAGATTAGGGACGCGGCAATCGACTTTTCAGAAACGCCCTACAACCCTCGGTGAAGAAGCCGATCTGTCTGTCGGTGAAGGTGGAATTTTTGGTCGATTGCCAACTTTAGGCCGTATAAACTTGCGCAAAGCGTCGGCCAATAGATGTCTCGGCGCCACAGATAAGAGAGTGAGTAATGGGCGCACAGTGGAAGGTTAAACACAAAGAAGCGGCATCTAACGCCAAAGGGAAGATTTTCGGCAAACTGGTGAAAGAAATCACCATCGCTGCGCGTAACGGTGCCGATGTGACAACAAACGCGCACTTGCGCCTGGTGGTTGAACAGGCCAAAAAAGCTTCGATGCCCCGTGAAACCCTGGAGCGGGCGATCAAGAAAGGTTCGGGCCAGCTCGGCGAGACGGTGCAGTACCATCGCGTAACGTATGAAGGGTTCGCGCCGCATCAGGTGCCCCTGATCGTTGAATGCGTGACCGATAACATCAACCGCACGGTCGCTGAAATCCGCGTTGCGTTCCGCAAGGGCCAACTGGGCGCTTCGGGTTCGGTGTCCTGGGACTTCAACCATGTCGGCATGATCGAGGCGTCCCCGGACAGCCCTGACGCCGATCCGGAAATGGCCGCGATCGAAGCGGGTGCCCAGGATTTCGAGCCAGGCGAAGAAGAGGGGACCACCTTGTTCCTGACCGAGCCGGCGGACCTTGATGCGGTACAGAAAGCGCTGCCCGAGCAGGGCTTCACGGTGTTGTCGGCAAAACTGGGCTATCAGCCGAAGAACCCGGTCAGCGGTTTGAGCGACGAGCAAATGGCTGAAGTCGAAGCCTTCCTCGAAGGTCTGGATAACCATGATGACGTGCAGGACATGTTTGTCGGGTTGGCGGGTTGATTTGAACTGTATGCAATGACAAATGTGGCGGGGGAACTTGCTCCCTCGCCACAGGTTATGGGTTCACCTTAACTCCCGTACAACGTCACTGAACCCAGGTCGAGCCAGCACGTCTGGCTGACAGCAACGCTGCTGCAAATCCTCCAGCTGCCCACGGCTTTCATCGCTCAATCCTGAATCGATTCGCTCCAGCAACTCCCCCAGCAAAATCCCGAACGCGCGCACTTCAATCCGTTGCAATGCCCGGCTTTCGAAACTGTCCGTGGTCGCGTGAAAAGACGCCGCACCAAAGTCTCCCAGCAGACAATCACCTTGATCATTGTAAAGAATATTGTGGCCATAGAGGTCGCCGTGGGTGATGCCGTGTCGATGCAGGTGTTCGGCCACGCAAGCAACGCCCTTGGCGATACGCAAGGCAACGTCCGCGCTCAAACAGGCATCGTCGGCATACACATCACGGGTGCAGGACTCAAGGCTCGGCAGCCCGGCGAGATTGCGGAAACTCGGCGCGATCAGCTCCATCACCAACCCGGCTTGCGCCTGTGGATGTCCGGTGATCCGTCCTTCGACCCGGATCAGGTTCGGGTGAATTCCAGCGGTGATGCAGGCATTCATTTCGTGTAACGGCGAGCCATCACTGGTCATCTCGCCTTTGTAAAGCTTGACCGCGACCCGGTTGGCGAATGTGTCCGAACGCTGCAACGTGGCTCGATGAATCACCCCCGATGCACCTTCGCCAAGCTGCTGCTCCAGGTGCAGCGATGACCAGGGGATGCTCGCGGTCGCTTCAAGGGCCGCCGCATCGGCTTCGGTCTCCAGCGGGTTGCCGGCGTAGGCCAGCCACGTCAGGCTGGGCAGCGTGAGCAGCCATTCGGGAAGCTCACCGAGCTGGTTGGCAGCGATGCGGATCAGTTCGAGTCGATGGCACTGGCGCAGGCTGTCGGGCAAGCGCTGCAAGCGGTTACCTGCCAGCATGAGTTTTTGCAGAAACGGGCGTTCACCCAGATCGGTCGGTAATTCGCTGATGCAGTTGTCGGTCAGGATCAGCCAGCGCAACAACGGCGGCAATGCGGCGCCCGGCACCTGTTCAATGCGGTTGGCCTTGAAACCGACCATGGTCAGCGCGGCGCAACGGCCCACGCAGGCGGGCAGTTCCGTGAACGCATTGTCCGAGCAGAACAGCACGCGCAAACGTGTCAGGCGGTGCAGATCATCCGGCAGTTGGCTCAGGGCATTGCCGCTGAGGTTGAGCACCTCCAGGGTATCCGCCAGGTCGAAGATTTCCCGGGGGAACTCGGTCAGGCCGCAGGCGAGGTCCAGTCGGGTAGCGCCTGCCAGTGTTCCGGCGCGCAGTTGGGCAAGGGTGTCCATGAACGGGGTTCGCTATTGATCGAGGGAAGGGCGTGGAGGCCGGAGAATGGGCGACATGATAGCGGGAAAAATGTGGCGCCTGTCAGGCCTCATCGCTAGCAGGCTAGCTCCCACAGTGATCGAGTTGTCTGGGCGGGCGCGGTCAACTGTGGGAGCTAGCCTGCTAGCGATGACGCCATCAGCGGCACCGCAAAAGACAGATCAAATACCCTTGACCTCGACCAACTGCCCCAACCGACTACGCGTTCGCGCCAGATCAATCGCTTCTCCCTCCAGGCTTTCACGCAACGACCGCTGGCCAACCAGGGTCAAGTGCTTGTCCTGATCGTACAAAACGTCAATCAGATTGATGAACCGCTGCTGCGCCGCAATGGACGCATCGGCCAGGCTGGGCAGCGCGACGATGATCCAGTGATCAAACCGTCGGCACAGCTCAAGATAATCCATCACCGCCGTGGGCTGGTCACACAGATCGGCAAAGGTAAAACCGACCGTGCGCCCTTCGCAGTATCGGGCGTGGAGGTGTCGGGTGCCGACGGGCAGCTTGATCGGCGGCGTATCACTATCGGGTAGGTTGAGTGCCTGACGCTGCACCTTCGTGTCTGGCCAAAAGTACTGACCTTGAGTGAAAAGCTGCTGAGCGTGGGTTCTTGCCTGGCTGCGGTAATCGTGCGGCCCACCGACTTCCATGACCTGCATGCGCGCGTTGATCAGGTCGATCACCGGTTTGAACCGCGCGTGGTAAAGCGGGTTCGGCAGCAAACCTTCCGGAGGGTAATTGGAGGTGACCAGCAGCAGGATGCCCCGCTGGAAAAGCGCTTTGAACAGTCGCGTGATGAGCATCGCATCGCCGATGTCATGGACGTGAAATTCGTCGAAACACAGTACCCGGCTATCGCTCAGCAGTTCATCGAGGGTGAGTTCCAGGGCGTCGGGCCGATCACGGTGACTGAACATGCCCTGATGCAGCTGAGCGAAGAACTCATGGAAGTGCAGCCGGCGTTTTTCCGCGATCGGGATGGCCTGGAAAAATCCGTCGAGCATCCAGCTCTTGCCACGCCCGACGGCGCCATGCAGGTAAAGTCCGGGAAGGGTTTTCGCCGAAGCGCCCAGCAACGCCGCGGCGTGCTGTGCCATGCAGTCGATCACGCGCTGCTGACTGTGGCTGAGGGTGTAACCCTGGGCGTGCGCCTTGTGGCGAAAGTAGTCATGAACGAGCCGATCGCTGGCGTGGCTGGTGGAAGCGTTCGAGGCTTTGCCCAGCAAGCGGCGCAGCACAGGCCAGCGTGGTGTCAGTCGCGGACGGTTAGGTAGTCGAACGGCCACTGTGATAGCACTCTGTGATGGTCAGGCCGTCGCCCCAAGCGGCGGCGGCACAGTTTAACCAAATAGAGAGTTTTCCTTCCAGTCACACCGAGCCTTGCCACGTACCATTGGACAGAAATCTGCGGATGCATACCACGCTCGCGACCCTGTCGGTTGGGGCGGGTTCAGAACTGTACGGTCTGCTCGAGCATCTGCGCCGCCGAGGTATCGCTCGGGCTGACCATCGCATAGTTGTAGCCGGCGCCCGACCAGTACTCGGCCTGCAGCTCGCCGTCGCGGCGACTGCCCCTGGGCAGGAAGAGGTTTTTGGGGCCGGGTGGGCGTACGTAAAAGCTGATTTTCTGCCCCTCGGGGTTTTCGTAGACCACCATCGCCGCGGGTCCCTGTTCGGTGCTGAGCAACCGTCCGCTGACGGGTTTGAAACCTGCACTCGAAAGGTTCGGCAGGCGGTTGGCCCGGGTGAAATAGCGGTCAAGCCAACCTTGTACATCGCCATCGTCGCTGACCTTGAAATCCGCCGGCAAAATGCCTTGCTGCGCAAACAGACGGTACGCCTGCAGGGCATCGGTCATGGGTGCCTGGGCACTGACTAGGGTCATCTCGCGGGCCTGCCAGCCACTGAACCCGCCGACACTGACGGCAATCAGCAGCACAGCGGCGCTGGCCAGATGCCGGCGCGATTGTCGTTTGACTCGCTGGCGAATCATCGAGGGTGTGAGTTGCGGATTGGCCGGTTGCTGCAACAAGCCGCTCAAACCTGCCCGCAGTTGCTGAGCGTCCCGCTGCCAGGCACGCACAGTGGCTGCCACTTCGGCATTGCTTGCCAGAAAAGTCTCCACCAGACGACGGTCATCGTCGCTGAGCTGGTGGTCGATGTAAGCGTGCAGGTCACGCTCGCTTGGGGGCATGCTGATCATTTGAGTCTCCGCAAAGCAGGGCGGATGATTTCACCCTCGCTGAGGTGGCGCAACGCTTGGCGGGCGCGGGACAGACGGGACATCACGGTGCCAGTGGGCACGCCGAGAATCTCGGCGACCTCTTTATAGCTCAGGCCTTCTACCGACACCCAAAGCAGCAGCGCGCGCTGTTCAGTGGTGAGTTGGTCGAAGGCCTGAAGGGTCGATTGGGCGATCACGGTGCGTTCCGCCGACGGCTGTGAATCGTCACGCCCGGTGAAGAATTCGAGCATTCGTGCGTATCGCCGGGTGCGCCGATGCGCATCGAGAAACTGTCGATACAGAATCGAAAACAACCAGGCGCGCAAATCGCCTTCGGGGCGTTTGTCGTTCCAGCGCGACAATGCCCGCTCCAGGCTGGCCTGCACCAGGTCATCGGCGCTGCTGGGGTTGCGCGTGAGCGAAAGCGCAAACCGTCGCAGTCTGGGAATGATTTCACTCAGTTGTTCGTCGATATCGCTCATGAATTTCTAACCAGTCACTACGCTCTGTGAATGGGAGACGTCCGGCATTGGAGGTTATTCCACGCCTGAACAAATAAATACCGGGCAATGGAATAAACCGCCCGGGCGTTCGTCTGCTTGATTCTTCTCACTTGTGGCCGATGGCCCTGGAGTCATTCATGGTAGATCGCTCATCACCGCCCACTCGACCACCGCTGAGTGCTGCAAGCCTGGTGTTTCGTCTGGCCGGTATCGCCGTGATCGTCGCGGTCGTGGCCGGGGCTTTTGCCTACGTCAACGGCACGTTTGACCCACAACGGCTGACGCCGAAAAAGTTGATCAATGTTCTGGAAACCAACAACGGCGTGCACCCGGGGTTCCGGCGAAACCACTCCAAAGGCGTGTGTGTGATCGGTCATTTCGAGAGCAGCAGCGAGGCGCGCAATTACTCCACTGCGCAGGTGTTCAATGAGGAGCGCACCCCCGTGGTGGGGCGTTTTGCCTTGCCGGCCGGCAACCCGTATGCCCCGGACAACAGCGTGCCGATCCGCAGCATGGCCCTGCGTTTCACCCAGGCCAACGGGCAGCAGTGGCGCACCGGGATGAACAGCATGCCGGTGTTCCCGGTGGGTACCCCTGAAGCGTTCTATCAATTTCAACAAGCCCAGTCTCCCGTCCCGGCCACCGGCAAACCGGACCCGGCGGCAGTCCCGGCGTTTTTTGCTTCACACCCGGAAGCCATACCTTTTCTGACATGGGTTAAAACGGCCAAGCCTTCCGCCAGCTACGTGACGGAAACCTATAACAGCGTCAATGCGTTCTATCTGGTCAACGCCGCCGGGCAACGTCAGGCCGTGCGCTGGAGCATGGTGCCGGTGGCGCAGGACGCCGCGGGTGCGACGGCACCGGCGGGTGGGGATTTTCTGGAGAAAGACCTGGTCCAGCGGATCGCCGCAGGACCGTTGCGCTGGCAGCTGAACATCACGCTGGCCAACCCGGGTGACCCGGTGAACGATGCCAGCAAGCCCTGGCCTGACGGGCGCAAAGTACTGAACGCGGGCACGCTGGTGCTTGAAAGCACCCAGGCGCAACTCAATGGCGAATGCCGCGACATCAACTATGACCCGCTGGTATTACCTGCCGGCATCGAAGGTTCGGATGATCCATTGCTTGCCGCTCGTTCAGCCGGGTACGCCAGTTCCTATCTGCGACGCACCAGCGAAGTGAATCAGTTGCCCGCCGCCAAACAGGAGGCTCAACAATGAGCACTCAACCGAACCATTTCGCACCGTTGGCGCGGCTGCTGCATTGGCTGATGGCACTGATGGTCATCGCCATGCTTTTTATTGGCGCGGGCATGGTCGCCTCGGTGTCAGAGCGTCATGAGTGGCTGATCCATCTGCACAAACCCTTGGGCATCGCCATTCTGCTGCTGGTCATCGTGCGTCTGGTGGTGCGCTTCTCCACCCGGCAGCCGCCATTGCCCGCGGATTTGCCGGGATGGCAGGTGTTGGCGGCCAAGGCATCTCATGTGTTGCTGTACGCCTTGATGCTGATCTTGCCGTTGCTGGGCTGGGCCATGATCTCGGCGGCGGGTGATCCGGTGATGCTCAGCAGCTCATTGCAACTGCCATCGATCGTGCCGGCCAACGCTCAGATGTTTGCGATCTTGCGCAAGGCACACGGCTACTTGGCGTATCTGCTGTTTCTGACCGTACTGCTGCATTTGGCGGCGGCGTTGTTCCATGGCTGGGTACGCCGTGACGATGTGCTGGACAGCATGTTGCGGGGCAAGGATCGGGTTTGACATTGCACATGATCCGGTCCCTGTAGGAGATGCCGCAGGCTGCGATCTTTTGATCTTGTTTTGAGATCAAGATCAAAAGATCGCAGCCTGCGGCAGCTCCTACATTGTCAGAGTAACGCCACTTCAGCGGGTTTGTTTTTGGGGGCGAGCGTGCTCCACCAGTAAATAAACGCCACGGCATTGATCCCTGCACCCAGCAAACACACCCCGAGCCAGCCACCCCAGGCATACATTGCCGTCGAGCCGATCGAGCCCAAGGCGCTGCCTATCGAATAGAACAGCATGTACCCGGCGGTGAGTCGGCTTTGGGCTTCGGGGCGCACGCTGTAGATCATGCTCTGGCTGGTGACGTGCACGGCCTGTAAACCCAGGTCCAGCGTGATCACGCCCAGCAACAAGGCCCATAAAGAAGATTGAGTGAAGGCAATCGGCAGCCAGGAGGCCAACATCAACAACAGGGACAAGCCACTGGTCCATTGGCCCCAACCCCGATCAGCCAAGTGCCCGGCGCGAGCGGCTGCCAGCGCGCCGGCGGCGCCCGCCAGGCCGAACAAGCCGATTTGGGTATGAGACAACGACAGCGGCGGGGCGCTTAGCGGTAGCACCATCGGCGTCCACAACACCATCGCGCTGGCAAAGGTCAGCAGCGCGAGAATCGCCCGCTGACGAAGCACGGGCTCTTCCTTGAACAAGGTGAAAACCGAGCCGAGCAGCGCGCCGTAAGAACTGTCGGGCTGCCTGTCCTCGTGCTTGGGCAGCACGCGAAACAACAGCAGCGCCATGGCCAGGGTCAAGCCCGCCGACAACAGATACACCGAGCGCCAGCCGGCCAGATCCGCCATGCCGCCAGCTACCGTCCTGGCCAGCAGAATGCCGACGACGATGCCGCTGGTGACCACGCCCACCACGCGCCCTCGCTGCGCCGGGAGTGCCAGTGTCGCGGCGTAAGCCACCAGGACCTGCGTCACCACCGCCAGTAGCCCGGTCAACGTCATCCCGATCAACAGCCAGGTGCTGTTCGACGCGCACGCAATCATCAATAAGGCCACGGCTGACAGCAGTGTTTGCGTGATGATCAGCCGTCTGCGATTCAGCAAATCGCCGAGCGGCACCAACAGCAACAGACCCGCGCCGTACCCGACCTGGGTCAGTGTGACGACAATGCCGATGGTTGCAGGATCCATGGCAAACGCGACGGCCATGGCATCGAGCAGGGGCTGAGCGAAGTAAACGTTACCGACTGCCAGTCCGCAGGCGACAGCGAACAGCAGCACCACGGCGCTGCTGAGTACATGATGATCAGGCTTCATGCCGAACTCCCAAAGTGGTTTCAAATTAAAACCAGTTGTACGGTAGGGAATCTGGTTTTATATTGCAACCACATTTGTTTCAGTGGATTCGGACATGGTCAGACGTATAAGCATCGAAGACGCCGAATGCCCGGTCGCACGATCCGTGGAAGCCATTGGCGATGGCTGGTCGTTGCTGATCGTGCGCGATGCCTTTGACGGCATTTGCCGGTTTGGTGAGTTCCAGCGCAGTCTGGGCATGGCGAAGAACATCCTGTCGGTGCGATTGCGCGCACTGGTGGCCCACGGAATTTTCGACCTGGTGCCGGCTTCGGATGGCAGCGCTTATCAGGAATATGTGCTGACTGAGAAGGGCAAGGGTTTATTCCCGCTGATCATCGGATTGCGGCAGTGGGGGGAGGCGTTTTTCTTTGAGGAAGGGGAGGCGCATTCGCGGCTGGTTGACCGCGAACACGGTCTGCCTCTGCGGCCCCTGGAATTGCGTGCCGAGGATGGGCGGTTGCTGGGGCCCGAGGATTGTGTGCGAATCGCTGCCGATTGAACGGCAAAAGGGGATTGCGGCGCTCCTGTAGGAGCTGCCGCAGGCTGCGATCTTTTGATCTTTTGATCTTTTGATCTTTTGATCTTTTGATCTTTTGATCTTTTGATCTTTTAATTTTGAAACAGGATCAGCGCAGCGTATCGACCATGTCCGCCACGGTGGTCAACACATCCTTGCCCAACTGCTTCGAACGTTTCCCCGACCAACCCGTGATCGGGTTCGGCGCATCATTGTTGTCCTTGAAGGGCATTTCCAGGGTCAGCGACAGGCAGTCGAATTTTTCGCCGACGCTGTTGCACGCCAGGGTCATGTTGGCCTCGCCCGGCTTGTCTCGGGTGTAGCCGTGTTTGGTCTGGAAGTCTTTGGTCAGATGCTTCAGATGATCGCGAAAGCGGGTTTCGAGCTGCTCGATCCTTGGCGTATAACCGGGATTGCCTTCGCAACCGGCGGTGAACACGTAAGGGATTTCTTCATCACCATGGATGTCGAGGAACAGGTCGACGCCATGTTTTTCCATCTGCTGCTGAACGAACAGCACTTCCGGGCTCATCTCCTGGCTGGCGCTCTGCCACGCGCGGTTCAGGTCCTGGCCCATTGCATTGGTGCGCAGGTGACCATGGAAGGCGCCGTCCGGGTTCATGTTCGGGACCAGATAAAGGTCGGCGCTGGCCAGCAGTTTGTTCAACACGGGATCGTCGTGATGCTCCAGACGCTCGATCACGCCTTCCATGAACCATTCGGCCATGTGCTCGCCCGGGTGTTGCTGGGCAATCATCCAGACCTTGCGCCGGCCCTCGGCACGGGTGCCTTTGCGCAGCAACTGAATGTCCCGGCCTTCGACGCTCTTGCCAGTGGCCAGCAGTTCGGTGCCGGCCTTGTTCAGCGCCTGCTCGATCAACCAGTCATGGCGGCCACGGCTGTAGGGTTCGAAGTAAGCGAACCAGGCATGGGTGGCGGTGGTTTCGAGGCTGAAGCGCAGGCAGTCGCCTTCGAAGATGGTCGGCACCCGGAACCAGTTGACGTGGTCGTAGGACGCGACTGCCTGGTATCCATCCCAGGCTTTGTTGTAGGAGGATTTACTGGCATTGCTCAGGCGAAACCAGTGCTCCTGACCGACGTGCAGACCACTGGCCTTGAAGTGGAACCACTGAAAATGAGGGCTGCGCGTGTCTGGCTTGATGGCCAGGAGCGCGTGAAGCGGATTGCTGATATCCAGCACTTCAATGTTGCCGCTGTCGAAGTTTGCGCTGATGTCAAAAGAGGATTTAGCCACGGCCATCGTCGATTCCTGAATTTGATTTTATGGCTGGTACTTTACACGCTGGGAAGCGGTCCGGCGGGTAGAAAAAATCCCCCCCCGATCATCTGATGCAGTGGGCGCCCGCTCTGGCCACTTGTGCATCATGTTCGGCTTTCACGCCGGACACCCCCACCGCGCCGATGACCTGGCCATCGACAATGATCGGCACGCCGCCCTCCAGTGAAGTGAGCATGGGGGCGGACAAAAATGCAAAGCGCCCACCGTTGACCATCTCCTCATAATCGGTTGATTCGCGACGGCCCAGGGCGGAGGTGCGAGCCTTTTGCGTGGCGATGTAGGCGCTTATCGGGGCGCACCCGTCGAGGCGTTCGAGCGCCAGGGGATGACCGCCGTCGTCGACGACGACAATGGTCACGGCCCATTGATTGTTCTGGGCTTCAGTGCGGGCGGCAGTGAGGATCTGGCTGACTTCGGTCTGGCTCAACACGGCTTTGCTTTTCATGTGAATCTCCAGTGGTCGGTCAAGGCAACGCGGCTTCGACCAGTTCGATCCAGTGCCGAACGGGGGTTCGACCTGCACCATCCAGGTGGGACTGACAGCCGATATTGGCCGTGACGATGACGTCGGGATGGCCGCTCTCCAGGGCATTGAGTTTGTTATCGCGCAATTGTCTGGACAGTTCAGGTTGGGTGATCGAATACGTGCCCGCCGAACCGCAGCACAAATGGCTGTCAGGCACGGCAGTAAGGTTGAAGCCTAGCCGAAGCAGGACCGCTTCAACGGCGCCGCCGAGTTTTTGTGCGTGCTGCAACGTGCAGGGGCAATGGAAAGCCAGGCGCTGGTCACTGTGTACGGCGAGTTTTTCCAGCGGCTCATCGCGCAGCACTTCAACCAGATCCTTGGCCAGGGCACTGACTTTTTTCGCCTTGTCGGCATACGCCGGATCGCTTTCGAGCAAATGCCCGTAATCCTTGATGAAGGCACCACAACCGCTGGCGGTTTGCACAATGGCTTCGGCGCCGTTTTCGATGCTCGGCCACCAGGCATCGATGTTGCGTCGGGCGCGGTCCAGCCCTGCGGACTGAGCATCCAGGTGATAGTCCACCGCACCGCAGCATCCGGCCTCCCGCGCTGGCGTGATGCTGATGCCCAATCGGTCCAGGACCCGCGATGTCGCCGCATTGGTATTGGGCGACAGGCCTGGCTGAACGCAGCCTTCGAGTATCAGCACCTGCCGAGCGTGTCGCGTAGTCGGACGTGGTTTGGCGGGCGCCCTGTTGCGTGGCAATTTGACTCGCAGGCTGTCGGGCAGCAGGGCGCGGAACACTTGACCACTGTTGACCAGCCCCTTGAACAGACCCGGATTGGGCACGACACCGCGCAATCCTTCGCGCAGCAACCGTTGGCCGAGTGGGCGCGGCACCGCTGCATCGACCACCGCGCGGCCGATATCCAGCAGGTTGTGATAGTCGACGCCAGACGGGCAGGTGGTTTCGCAGTTGCGGCAGGACAGGCAGCGATCAAGGTGCTGTTGGGTTTTCTGCGTGACCTCGTTACCTTCCAGCACTTGCTTGATCAGGTAAATGCGGCCCCGGGGTCCATCGAGTTCATCGCCAAGCAGTTGATATGTCGGGCAGGTGGCGTTGCAGAAACCGCAGTGCACGCACGAGCGCAGGATACTTTCTGCTTCTTCGGCACGGGGTAGCTGGCGGGCGTGTTCGCTCAAGGTGGTCTGCATGGCTCAAAGCTCCGCATACAGGCGTGCGGGGTTGAAGATTCCCCGAGGGTCGAGTTGTTGCTTGAGGCTCCGGTGGTAACGCATCAATGATGCCGTCAACGGTTGGAAAGGGCTGTCGATCAGGCCATGGCTGTAGCAGGTCACATGCCCGCCGACTTCCTCGACAACCTGGCGAATGAACGCCGCTTCGGCGTCGGATTTGAGCCAGCGTTGCGCACCGCCCCAGTCGATGATTTGCGTGCCCGGCAGGGAAAGCCGAGGCGTGTTGTGGGGGACGGACAGTCGCCAGAGCGGCTGGACTTCATCGAAAAAGCTCAAGCGCTGTTCATTGAGATCCGCCCAATAGGAAGAATCCAGCCGCTCACCGCCCAAGCGGTCATGCGCCGCCGCCACCGAACCTTCGCCCCCCTCCAGCCGCAAGTGCAGACGCTGACCGTCGTGACACGCGGCGCTGATCGGCAAGGGTTGTTGGCCCCATTCCGCCAGGCGCAGCAAGGCGCGGTCGCTGTCCATTTCCAGGCTGATGCTCAGGCATTGACGCGGTTTCGGCAGGACTTTGAGCGAGACTTCGCTGATCACCCCAAGGGCGCCAAAGCTGCCAGCCATCAGCCGCGACAGGTCATAACCGGCCACGTTCTTCATCACCTCGCCACCAAATCGCAAATGCTTGCCATGGCCGGTGATGACGCGAGTGCCCAGTACAAAATCCCTGACCGAGCCTGACCATGGCCGCCTTGGCCCCGACAACCCGCTGGCGATCATGCCGCCCACGGTCGCGCCTTCGCCAAAGGAAGGCGGTTCGCAGGGCAGCATCTGTTGCGCGGCGTCCAATGCTTCAGTGAGCTGCGACAAAGGTGTGCCGCACCGTGCGGTGATGACCAGTTCAGTCGGGTCGTAGCTGACGATGCCCCGGTGGGCGCGCGTGTCGAGAACTTCACCTGCGACGATGCGCCCCAGGAACGCTTTGCTGTTTGAGCCTTGAATGCGCAATGGTGTGGCGTTCTGCAGCGCCTGATTGACCTGCTCCAGCAGCGCGCCGCTGTCATCGAAATCCTGTTCGCTGCGCATCAGAATCGCTCCAGTTCGGGGAAGGGTAACTGGCCCATGTGAACGTGCATGGCGCCGAACTCGGCGCAGCGGTGCAGGGTTGGAATGTTCTTGCCAGGATTGAGCAAACCGCTCGGATCGAACGCGGCCTTGACGGCATGGAACACGGTCAATTCATCGCTGTTGAACTGCGCGCACATCTGATTGATTTTCTCCCGACCCACGCCATGTTCACCGGTTATGCTGCCGCCGACTTTCACGCACAACTCAAGGATCTTGCCGCCCAGGGCTTCGGCGCGATCAAGCTCGCCCGGTTGATTGGCATCAAACAGGATCAGCGGGTGCATGTTGCCGTCGCCGGCATGGAACACGTTGGCCACGCGAAGATCGTATTCGGTCGACAACGCTGCAATCGCCTGCAGTACGCCCGGCAACTCACGCCGGGGGATGGTGCCGTCCATGCAGTAGTAGTCCGGAGACAGTCGACCCACCGCCGGGAACGCATTCTTGCGTCCGGCCCAGAAGCGCACCCGTTCGGCCTCGTCTTTGGCGAGCCTGACTTCGGTCGCCCCGGCCTGTTCCAGCACCTGGCGCACGCGGTCGCAATCCTCGTGCACGTCCGCTTCAACGCCGTCGAGTTCACACAGAAGGATAGCCTGGGCATCGACTGGATAACCGGCGTGAATGAAATCTTCGGCGGCGCGAATTGCCAGGTTATCCATCATCTCCAGTCCGCCGGGAATGATGCCCGCGGCGATGATGTCTCCGACCGCGCGACCGGCTTTCTCGACGGAGTCGAACGCCGCCAGCAGCACTTTGGCGGTCTGCGGCTTGGGCAGCAGTGTGACCGTGACTTCGGTGATGACCCCGAGCATGCCTTCGGAACCGGTGAACAATGCCAGCAGATCGAAACCCGGGGAGTCGAGCGCGTTCGAGCCCAGCGTCAGGTGTTCACCGTCGACCGTCAGGATCTCGACCTTGAGTACGTTGTGCACGGTCAAACCATACTTCAGGCAATGCACGCCACCGGCGTTTTCCGCAACGTTGCCGCCAATGGAACAGGCGATCTGTGAGGAAGGGTCCGGCGCGTAATAAAGTCCATAAGGGGCTGCAGCTTGAGAGATCGCCAGATTGCGCACACCCGGTTGAACCCGTGCGGTGCGGGCGGCAGGGTCGATCTGCAGAATGTTGTTGAAGCGCGCCATCACCAGCAACACGCCTTTTTCCAGGGGCAATGCACCTCCGGACAAACCGGTTCCGGCGCCACGGGCGACAACCGACACCCGCCGTTCATGGCAGACCTGAAGTACAGCTTGTACTTCTTCCAGGTGACGCGGGAGAACGACCAATAAAGGCGTGGTGCGATAGGCTGACAGCCCGTCGCACTCGTACGGTTTGAGTTCTTCCTGCTGATGCAGGATTTCCAGATTCGGCAGTCGCGTTTGCAGCGCGTGCAACAGCGCGGTTTTATCAACGTCGGGCAGGACACCGTCGACGCGTTCGTCGTAGAGGATGTTCATAGGCGTTTCACGACACTCCTTTGTTTTTATAAGAGGCCTGTCGCTTTCATCATTGGCCGCACGCGTCCAACTGTCTATCTGTTGTTGGGCCGATAGAAACAGTTTTTGATGAGGTGTTTCGAGATGCGCGTGGGAATCGGAGGTAAAACAGCGGCTTATGAGCCTGTGAACGTAAGCGTTTTTGGTGCGGCTGGAGAGGGGTGAAACGGGGGAAATGGGGGGCGTCTTCCTTGACGCCGACGCAGCTTAGAGACTGTGCGATTGATTCTCAAGTGCTATTTTTCATTAGTTTGGGCCAATGTAGCCGGGCTTCTCTTGCCAACGGATATTCTTTTGATATCATCCGCGCCATCGAATTTGCAACACGTAAAGACTTCATTAGCCTGAAGCCATAAGCCGGTTGAACCGGCAAAAAAAGACCCGGCAAAAAGCCGGGTCAAAAACCGTGATTAGCCTGATGAGGAGATAGTCCAGGAGACCGACCTAAGGCCTCTTGGTCCATCGACTGATCTCGCGATCAGCTGATGCAATAATAATCATTCTCGTTTACAAGTCAAATGATTTTACCTGCCCGACGGGAATATTCTTTCCCGTCGTCGTCCGTGCCCTTCCTTTTTATTTGATCTGATCAGACTTGAGTGCACGGTCAACCATTGCCCTTGCCATGTCGATCATGTGGACCGTCGAGAACGCAAGATCGCGGCTGGCGCCTTGCAGATTGCTGGCGGATTCGTAGGCAATCGCAGCCGCACACCGCATCAGGTCCGAAGCGTGGACCAGAGCTTCTTCGCCGCTGATGCTGCGGTTTACATCGAAAAAGCGTTCTTCAGTCACCTCATCCAGAACAGCGGGTTTCAGGTAATAGTCCAGTGCCCGCTGTGCGGCGGCGTTGCCTTGAGGAGAGTGCAGGGTTGTGTCGAGCATGCCGGGTGCTTCTATGCCGGGTAAGGTCATGGTGTTTGTAGACTCCGTAGTAGGTTCAGATCCCTGAATAAATCCTAATACGTTATGTATTTGTTACAAGAACTGAAATAATACAAGTTGTGTTTTGCAGCCAGGCAGGAGCCGCCGTATCGTGCCGCACATGGATAAATGGATTGAATTGGTCAAGGCCAAGATGAGTGACCTCAACATCACTCAAGAGATACTCGCTGAACGTCTCGGGATGTCCCAGGGTGGAGTGGGTCACTGGCTGAAAAAACGCCGCCAGCCCAGCATTGAAGACATGAACCGGGTCTTGCAGGCACTGGGGTTGGAGTTTCTCGAAGTGGCGATGGTCATCAGAGAAACCGAGGCTTCAGAAGATGACGAGCTGTCTCTGACGAAGAAATATAACCCTTACTTTCGCTACCCGGTCAGTGACTGGCGGGAAACGGGACACGTGCGTGATGGTGAGTTGCCGGTGTACGGCGAGAGGCGTTTCGAGCTGTCCGATTACCATGCTAGAGAGGGGGCGTTCTGGCTGAGGGTCGAGGGCGACGCCATGACAGCACCCAGCGGCCTCAGTATCGGCGAAGACATGTTGATTCTGGTGGACCCTAACGTCGAAGCGATCCCCGGCAAACTGGTGATCGCCCGGTGGCCGAGCAGCGCCAGTGCGACCTTTCGCAAGTTGGTCGAAGAGGGCGGGCAGCGTTACCTGGTCCCGCTCAATCCCACGTATCCGAAAATGCTGTTCACCGATGACTGCCGTATGATCGGCGTGGTCGTACAGGCAACCTTCAAATTCTAATCAGATCGGTCCTGGTCATGCGTAGGACCGATCTTCATTTCAGGCGCCCTCCAGCTCGACCAACGCACTGCCTTCACTGACCATCTCGCCTTCCTGACAATAAAGTGCCTTGATCACGCCCGCGTGGGGTGCACGGATGCTGTGTTCCATCTTCATGGCTTCAAGCACCACCAGTTGCGCGCCGGCTTCGACAGTTTGCCCGGCCTCTACGAGGACCCGCACGATACTGCCGTTCATGGGCGCGGTGAGCCCGCCCTGATGGCTATGGCTGGCTTCGACGGCACTGATCGGGTCGTAGGACTCGATGCGACGCAATTCACCTTCCCATTGCAAGTAGACAATGCCGTCCCGGCGGATCGCCCGATGCTGCAGGCGCATGCCGTTTTGCTCGGTCAGCAGGTGCTCGCCCCGAAGCTGTGCCGAGCGCGTATCGCCCAACGTCAGCGCCCGGTCCTGTCCTTCACAGCTCAGGTGCAGGGTGATCTCTTTCGGCAATCCGCACCGCAAGCCTGTTCTGCTGCTCCATGGCGAACTCGGGTCATCAGTGCGCGTAGAAGATGTCAGGCTTTGGGCAAATGCTTGCCCGGCCGCTTGCCAGAATTCGTCACTGAGGTCGGCGGGCGCTGGCAGTAACTGTTCCTGATAGCGCGGGATAAAGCCGGTATCCAGCTCTGCTGCTGCAAAGGCGGGATGGCCGATGATGCGGCGCAGGAAGTTGATGTTGGTCTTGAGACCGCCGATCGCAAACTCATCGAGCATGCTCAACAACCGCAACCGCGCCTGCTCCCGGTCTTCACCCCAGGCAATCAGCTTGCCGAGCATCGGATCGTAAAAGGGCGAAATCTCGTCGCCTTCTTCCACGCCACTGTCGACACGACGCCCCGGACCTTCGGCAGATTCGCGATACAACTCCAGACGACCGGTGGCAGGTAGAAAATCATTGCCCGGGTCTTCTGCGTACAGCCGCACTTCAATCGCGTGGCCGATCAGTGGAACCTGCTCTTGAGTCATCGGCAGCGCTTCACCCTGCGCCACTCGAATCTGCCAGGCCACCAGGTCGAGGCCGGTGATGGCCTCGGTCACCGGATGTTCCACTTGCAGGCGCGTGTTCATCTCCATAAAGAAGAATTCACCGCGCGCATCCAGCAGGAATTCCACGGTGCCGGCGCCGACGTATCCGATCGCCTGCGCGGAACGTACAGCCGCTTCGCCCATGGCGCGACGCAGTTCCGGGCTCAGGCCTGGAGCAGGTGCTTCTTCAACAACCTTTTGATGCCGACGCTGAATCGAGCAGTCGCGCTCGTTGAGGTACAGGCAGTTGCCGTGCTGGTCGGCGAAGACCTGGATTTCCACATGGCGCGGTTTGAGCAGGTACTTTTCGACCAGCATGCGCGAATCGCCAAACGAGGATTGGGCTTCACGCTGGGCCGAGGCGAGGGCTTCTGCCAGTTGGCTGACGCTTTCGACCACTTTCATGCCTTTGCCGCCACCCCCTGCCGTCGCCTTGAGCAACACCGGGTAGCCAATTCGCTCACAGGCCTCGCGGAAGGTATCCAGGTCCTGTGCTTCGCCGTGATAACCGGGCACCAGTGGCACGCCAGCGGTTTCCATCAGGGCTTTGGCAGCGGACTTGCTCCCCATGGCGTCAATCGCCGAGGCGGGTGGGCCGAGGAAGACCATACCGGCGCTTTCGATAGCGCGAGCGAAGCCGGCATTTTCCGAGAGAAAGCCATAACCGGGGTGAATCGCCTGGGCGCCACTGGCCTTGGCCGCTGCGATCAGTTTGTCGATTTGCAGGTAGCTGTCGGCGGCTTTGCTCCCACCCAGGTCGACGCGGATATCCGCTTCGCGGCTGTGTCGGGCTTCGCGGTCGATAGCGCTGTGCACAGCCACGGTGGTCAGGCCCAACGCCTTGGCGGTACGCATCACCCGGCAAGCGATTTCACCGCGGTTGGCGACCAGCACGGTGGTGATAACAGGTGTGCTCATCAGCGTGGCTCCTGGGGGGTGATTGCGGCTTGCCAGCTCGGCGGACGTTTTTGCAAAAAGGCCCGCAGACCTTCCTGGCCTTCGGGGCTGACGCGGATGCGGGCGATGGCGTTTTCTGTATAGCGCCGCAGCGCCGGGGTCAGTGCACCGTTGCCGACTTCACGCAGCAAGTCTTTGCTGACACGCATGGCGGCCGGACTGTTGAGGAGCAGGTTGTCGATCCACTGTGCGACTTTCTGCTCCAGGTCTGCCAGCGGATAGCTCTCCGACAACAAACCGATTTCCCGTGCCCGTTGGCCGCCAAAACGTTCGGCGGTCAGGGCATAGCGACGTGCCGCCCGCTCGCCGATGGCTTGCACCACGAACGGACTGATCACGGCTGGCGCCAGGCCGATGCGTACTTCCGACAGGCAGAATTGCGCGTCATCGGCGCCAATCGCCATGTCGCAGCAGCTGATCAGGCCCAGGGCGCCGCCGAATGCTGCGCCTTGCACCACCGCCAGTGTCGGGATTTTCAGTTTGCCGAGGTTGTACATCAACTCTGCCAGTTCCCGGGCGTCGTCGAGGTTGGTGTGGTAATCGAGTTCGGCCGACTGCTGCATCCACGCGAGATCAGCACCGGCGCTGAAATGCTTGCCGCGTCCGCGCAGCAACAAAAATCGCAGGCTGGTATCGCTCGACACCTTGTCCAGCGCGAGGATCAATTCGCGGATCATCTCGGCATTGAACGCGTTGTTCTTTGCTTCGCGGTTGAGCCACAAGGTGGCGAAACCCCGAGGATCGGTTTGCAGTTCCAGGGTATTGAAGTCGTTCATGTTCATCCGTCTCCTACAAGGTCCGATCACATCCGGAACACGCCGAAGCGACTCTGCTCGACGGGCGCATTCAGCGAGGCGGACAACGCCAGGGCCAACACATCGCGGGTCTGCGCGGGGTCGATGACGCCGTCGTCCCACAGCCGGGCGCTGGAATAATAGGGGTGTCCCTGTTCTTCGTACTGATCGAGGATGGGTTGCTTGATCTCGGCTTCTTGCTCGGCGCTGAAGGCCTGACCGCTGCGTTCAGCCTGCTCGCGCTTGACCTGCACCAGCACACCCGCTGCCTGTTCGGCACCCATTACGCCAATGCGCGCATTCGGCCACATCCACAGGAAGCGTGGGTCGTAGGCCCGTCCGCACATGCCGTAATTCCCGGCGCCAAAGCTGCCGCCGATGATCACGGTGAACTTCGGTACTTTTGCGCAGGCCACCGCAGTCACCAGCTTGGCGCCGTGCTTGGCAATCCCGCCGGCCTCGTATTTCTGACCGACCATGAAACCGGTGATGTTTTGCAGGAACAACAGTGGAATGCCGCGCTGGCAAGCCAGTTCGATAAAGTGCGCGCCTTTCTGCGCGGCCTCGGCGAAGAGGATGCCGTTGTTGGCCAGGATGGCGATCGGGTAACCGTGCAGGTAGGCAAAACCGCACACAAGGGTCGTCCCGAACAATGCTTTGAATTCGTCGAACACCGAACCGTCCACCAACCGCGCGATCACTTCACGCACATCGAAGGGTTGTTTGGCATCCGCCGACACCACGCCATACAGCTCGTCGCTGTTGTAGAGCGGGGCGATCGGGGTGCGTTGTTGCACTTCACCCAGTTTGCGCCAGTTGAGGTTGGCGATGCTGCGCCGGGCAATGGCCAGGGCGTGTTCATCGCTCTCGGCGTAGTGATCGGCCACCCCGGAGATCTTGCAGTGCACATCGGCACCACCCAGATCTTCGGCGCTGACCACTTCACCGGTCGCCGCCTTCACCAGCGGCGGGCCGGCGAGGAAGATAGTGGCCTGGTTGCGCACCATGATTGCTTCATCGGCCATCGCCGGCACATAAGCGCCGCCTGCAGTGCAGGAACCCATGACCACTGCAATTTGCGGAATGCCCATGGCGCTCATGTTGGCCTGGTTGAAGAAAATTCGACCGAAGTGTTCGCGGTCCGGGAACACTTCATCCTGACGCGGCAAATTGGCGCCGCCTGAGTCCACCAGGTAGATGCACGGCAAGCGGTTCTGCTGCGCGATGGTCTGGGCGCGCAGGTGTTTTTTCACGGTCAGCGGGTAGTACGAGCCACCTTTAACGGTGGCGTCGTTGGCGACGATCATGCATTCGACGCCTTCCACGCGGCCGATCCCGGCAATCACGCCGGCGGCTGGAACGTCTTCGCCGTAAACCTCATAGGCCGCGAGCTGGCTGATTTCGAGAAACGGCGAGCCCGGATCGAGCAGTCGGTTGATCCGTTCACGGGGCAGCAATTTGCCCCGCGAGGTGTGGCGTTCTTGAGCCTTTGCGCCGCCACCTTGCTGTACTTGAGCGAGCAGGGTATGCAAGGCGTCCACCTGTTTGAGCATCGCCGCGCTGTTAGCCGCGAACTCCGCTGAACGGGGGTTGAGCTGGGTATGCAGGATAGCCATGGGCAGCTCCGGTTAGCGGGTTTCGTTAAACAGTTCGCGACCGATCAACATGCGACGGATCTCACTGGTCCCGGCGCCAATTTCGTACAGCTTGGCGTCACGCAACAGACGACCGGCCGGGAATTCGTTGATGTAACCGTTGCCACCGAGAATCTGGATCGCGTCGAGGGCCATTTGCGTGGCGCGTTCGGCGCTGTAGAGGATCACGCCCGCGGCGTCTTTACGGGTGGTTTCCCCGCGCTCGCAGGCCTGGGCAACTGCGTACAGGTAGGCGCGGCTGGCGTTGAGTTGGGTGTACATGTCGGCGACTTTGCCCTGGATCAGCTGGAATTCGCCGATGCTCTGACCGAACTGTTTGCGGTCGTGAATGTAGGGAACGATCAGGTCCATGCAGGATTGCATGATCCCGGTCGGGCCACCGGAGAGCACAACGCGTTCGTAATCGAGGCCACTCATCAGCACCTTTACGCCGCCGTTCAGCACGCCAAGGATATTTTCCTCCGGCACCTCGACGTCATCGAAGAACAGCTCGCAGGTGTTCGAGCCGCGCATGCCGAGCTTGTCGAATTTGTTGCTGCGGCTGAAGCCTTTCGAGTCGCGTTCGACGATGAATGCGGTGATGCCGTGAGGACCTTTTTCCAGGTCGGTCTTGGCGTAGATCACGTAAGTGTTGGCGTCGGGGCCGTTGGTGATCCAGGTTTTGCTGCCGTTGAGCACGTAGTGATCGCCGCGTTTGTCGGCACGCAGTTTCATCGAGACCACGTCGGAGCCGGCATTTGGCTCACTCATGGCCAGGGCGCCGATGTGCTCGCCGCTGATCAGCTTCGGCAGGTATTTGATTTTCTGTTCGTGAGTGCCGTTGCGGTTGATCTGATTGACGCAGAGGTTGGAGTGCGCGCCGTAGGATAGCGCCACCGAGGCCGATCCCCGGCTGATTTCTTCCATGATCACCACGTGGGCCAGGTAACCCAGGCCAGCACCGCCGTACTCTTCCGGCACAGTGACGCCGAGCAGGCCCATGTCGCCGAATTTGCGCCACAGGTCGGCAGGGAACAGGTTGTCGATGTCGATCTGAGCGGCGCGCGGGGCGACCTCTTTGGCGACGAAGGACTGGACCTGATCGCGCAGCATGTCGATGGTCTCACCGAGGGCAAAGTTCAGGGATGGGTAGCTCATGGGTCACCTTTGGCTTTTTTGTTGGGCGGGGAGGACAGTGAATCAGCTCTCACCTTTACGTTAACGTAAGCCTGTGACGAATGGCTGTCAATCACCCTTTACGTTAACGTCAACTTGAGCGAGAGTAGAGCCAGTTCAAGATAGAACAGCGGACCTCCCATCGGGGCCGCCGTAACGCCCATTAATAAAGACAATAGGGGTCGTCATGGATCAACCCAGTGCAAGCCCGCAGCGCAGCTATACCCGCGGTTCCCAGGACAAAGCCTTGCTGGCGATGACTATAGGTCAGGCCTTTGACAGCACCGTCGCGAAGTACCCGAATGGGGAAGCGCTCGTCGTGCGCCATCAGAAGTTGCGCTACACATGGCAGCAATTGTCCGAAGCCGTAGACCTGCACGCCAGGGCGCTTCTGGCGCTAGGTTTGCAGACCGGCGACCGTCTCGGCATCTGGGCGCCGAACTGTGCGCAGTGGTGCATCAGCCAGTTTGCCAGCGCGAAGATTGGTGTGATCCTGGTCAACATCAACCCGGCGTATCGCAGCTCTGAACTCGAGTACGTGCTCAAGCAGTCGGGTTGCCAATGGCTGGTCTGCGCGAGTGCGTTCAAAACCTCTGATTACCACGCCATGCTTCAGAGCCTGGTGCCCGAACTGGCAGAGCAATCCATCGGGAAATTACAGAGCGAGCGCCTGCCTGAGTTACGCGGCGTCATCAGCCTTGATGCACAGCCGCCTTCCGGCTTTCTGCCTTGGTCGCAACTGGCGGATCTGGCCGCCAGCGTATCGGTACAGCAGCTGCACGAACGTCAGGAAAGCCTGCATTTCGACCAGGCCGTCAACATCCAGTACACCTCCGGCACCACGGGCTTCCCCAAGGGCGCGACCCTCAGTCATTACAACATTCTCAACAACGGGTACATGGTCGGTGAAAGCCTCGGTCTGACCGCTGATGATCGACTGGTCATTCCGGTGCCGCTTTACCATTGCTTTGGAATGGTGATGGGCAACCTCGGTTGCATCACTCACGGCAGCACCATGATTTACCCCAACGACGCATTTGATCCGCTGTTGACGCTCAGTACGGTCGCCGAAGAAAAAGCCACCGCGTTGTACGGCGTGCCCACCATGTTCATTGCCATGCTTGATCAGCCGCAGCGCGCCGAATTCGATCTGTCGAGTCTGCGTACCGGGATCATGGCCGGGGCGACCTGTCCCATTGAGGTGATGCGCCGGGTTATCAATGAAATGCACATGAGCGAAGTGCAGATTGCCTATGGCATGACGGAAACCAGTCCGGTGTCCTTGCAGACCGGTCCGTCGGACGAACTCGAATTGCGCGTTACCACTGTCGGTCGTACCCAACCGCAACTGGAAAGCAAAATTATCGATGAGGCCGGTAACCTGGTGCCGCGAGGCACCATTGGCGAGTTATGCACTCGCGGTTACAGCGTGATGCTCGGCTATTGGAACAACCCGCAAGGCACCGCCGAGGCCATCGATCAGGCCGGCTGGATGCATACCGGGGACCTGGCGAGCATGAACGAGGAGGGTTATGTCTGCATTGCCGGGCGTAACAAGGACATGATCATCCGTGGGGGCGAGAATGTTTACCCGCGCGAGCTGGAGGAGTTCTTCTTTACCCATCCGGCGGTGGCCGATGTGCAAGTGATCGGGATTCCGTGCTCGCGGTACGGTGAAGAGATTGTTGCCTGGATCAAGTTCCATCCGGGCCACAGCGCTACCGAGCAGGAGCTGCAAGTGTGGTGCAAGGAGCGCATCGCGCACTTCAAGACACCGCGGTACTTCAAGTTTGTGGAAGAGTTCCCGATGACGGTGACCGGGAAGATTCAGAAGTTTCGGATGCGTGAGATCAGTATCGAGGAGCTCAAAGCGATACCGTAGGAGCTGGCGCAGCCTGCGATCTTTTGATTTTGCTTTTTTGAAGATCAAAAGATCGCAGGCTGCGCCAGCTCCTACGGGGGATTTGTGTTGTGTCAGAGGGCGATGTTGAGCAGAAATCCAAATGCCAGAAAGCACAAAGGGGAGCCTAAGCTCCCCTTTAATTTGTCGTTGCGTGTGCTCTTTTTTTATTATTGAGGGGCGGTCATTTATTGTTTTTGGAAACCGTGACCCTTTTACCGCTGTTTTTTTCGATCCCCATCCGGGATCAAGAGCAAACGTATTTTTTTGAGCGCTGATCTGCTTTTTCGCCAAGCGATCCAACCAGTTCGGGAGCTACCTGAAGGTAGTTTTATTGTTCTCTGCCCGGTTGCGGGTTACTCCGAAAAGCACCCTGAAAAGCACACCTTCTCCAAAAAAATCTGTTAGCTACGTTTCTGCCGTGTTGTTCTTGTTATGTCAGATACGTTTCATCTTATTTTTATTGGTTTGCCGCTTTTTATTCTTGTTATGCCATAGAGATAGCAGGAGCCGTGCCAACTTTTAAAATACCTTTAAAATCAATGGCTTGAGTATTTGTCGGATTTTTCACTTAGCTCAAGCCAGACATTTTGTTTCCGTGTTACTCGTTTCCGCCCACGTTTCAGATGCAGCGGTAACACCCGGACACACCCGAGGACTCACTGCGCGCTGCGAGCCTTTGCCACGCGTGAGCCGGATGCTCGCCCCAGCACCGCACTGATCTGCTGCCCGGCCAGAATCAACGCGTCCAGGTCGATGCCGGTCTCGATGCCAAGGCCATTGAGCAGGTAAACCACATCTTCAGTCGCCACGTTACCGCTGGCGCCTTTGGCATATGGACAGCCACCTAGCCCGGCGATGGAACTGTCGAACACCGCGATGCCTTCCAGCAGGCTGGCGTAGATATTGGCCATGGCCTGGCCATAGGTGTCGTGGAAGTGCCCAGCGAGTTTTTCCCGTGGCACGTCAGCCGACACCACCTCGAACATCTTGCGGGTCGCGCCAGCGGTTCCGGTACCAATGGTGTCGCCCAGAGACACTTCGTAGCAGCCCATGGCGTAAAGCTCCCTGGCTACACGGGCCACTTGTGCCGGTTCAACGTTGCCTTCGTATGGGCATCCCAACACGCAAGAAACGTAACCCCGCACGCTCACGCCGTGTTGCCGGGCGGCGTCCATGATCGGCACAAAACGCTCCAGGCTTTCACTGATCGAGCAGTTGATGTTGCGCTGGGAAAACGCTTCGGACGCTGCTGCGAATACAGCCACTTCCTTTACCCCGGCGGCAATCGCGTCTTCAAACCCTCTGAGGTTGGGGGCCAGTGCACCGTAGGTAACACCTGGTTTGCGCTGGATCTGCGCGAAGACGTCAGCGGAACCGGCCATCTGCGGCACCCATTTGGGCGACACGAAGCTGCCGACTTCTATATAGCCCAGACCTGCGGCGGTCAGTGCATCGACCAGTTGCACCTTGTCGGCGACGCTGATCGGTTGGGCTTCGTTTTGCAGACCATCGCGAGGGCCGACTTCGACCAGGCGTACATGGGTAGGAAGGGACATGGGAATCGACCTGTGGTGTCTGAATTTTCGAATGACCCCGTGGGAGCAACGCTTACTCGCGATGGCGGCCTGTCAGTCGACATCAAGGTTGAAGGTCATACCCTCATCGCGAGCAAGCTTTGCTCCCACGGTATGGATGGGTGCGGTTACTGGCGTGCTTCCTGGCTCTTGATCGTCTGCTCCAGCGCCTGCACACAACGTTCTTGCGCCGTGTCCAGCTCCAGCTTCATCTGCTCAATGTCGAGCATCTGCTGTTCCAGCTGGTCGCGGCGTTCGGCAATCTTGTTCAACATGGTTTGCAGCTGCTTCTGATTGCCGCCGGTGGGGTCGTAGAGTTCGATCAGCTCGCGGCATTCTGCCAACGAAAAGCCAATGCGCTTGCCTCGCAGGATCAGCTTCAGGCTGACTTTGTCCCGCGGAGAATAAATACGTTCCTGCCCGCGCCGCTCGGGGCTCAGCAAGCCTTGCTCTTCATAAAAGCGAATGGCCCGGGTGGTGATGTCCAGTTCGCGGGCAAGGTCGGAAATGCTGTAGGTCTGGCTGCTCATGGGCGCGCTCGAAAAAGGTCATTGCGCTAAGCTAATGTCAGGTTGACGTTTACGTCAAGGGGCGTGAATTTTGGATGACCTTGCAGGCCTCATCGCGAGCAGGCGCGTCCACCTCTATGGCGAACGCACTTTCCGTATTTCAGCATTGAGGCTGCTACGGTACAACGGCCTATGCCTTGTCGAGCTTCTTCTCATGCGCCGTCACCTGCTGGCACAACTCGATCATCTGCTCGCGCATCCAGCGGTTGGCTGGATCCTGATCGGTGCTTTCATGCCAGTACAGATGGGTTTCCACCGGTGGCACATCGTTCACCGGCAAAGTGAAGGCGTGCAAGTCATTGCGGCGGGCGAAGCGCTCCGGCACGGTCATCACCATGTCAGTCTGTTGCAAGACTTGTGAAGCCATCAGGTAATGCTGGGAACGCAGGGCGATCTTGCGCTGGATCCCCATTTTGCCCAGCGCCAGGTCGACATGCCCCAGTCCACTGCGGCGACTGGAAATATGGATGTGGGTCTGGGACAGGTAATCATCCAGGGTGAATTTTTCCTTCCCCACCAAGGGATGGCCCTTGCGCATGGCGCACACGTACCGGTCTTCCATCAGCTTGACGTGACGTACCTGTGGGTCGGTATTGAGCGGAGCGTCGACGGCGAAGTCCAGACGACCGGCCGCCAGTTCCTTTGTGGTCTCTCGACGCTTGGACAAAAAGCTCTCGATGATCACCGTCGGGGCAAGGCGACGCAGACGCTGGAAAAGCGGTGGCAGAATCACCGCCTCGGTGAGGTCGGTCATGCTGATTCGATAGGTCTTGGCCGCCTGCAGCGGGTTGAAAATACGGCTTTCCTGCACGGAGACCCTCAGCAGGGAAAGCGCATTACGCACGGGGCCGATAATGTTCTGGGCCATGGGGGTCGGCACCATGCCCTGGGCGGTGCGCACGAACAACGGATCGTTGAAGGTTTCGCGCAAGCGGGCGAGGGCGTTGGAAACAGCAGGTTGAGTAATGCCGACGATTTGCCCCGCGCGCGTCAGGTTAGCTTCGGTGTAGATCGCGTCGAAGACGATGAAAAGGTTGAGGTCGACCTTGCTCAGATTCATGGCGCTGGGCTCTCTGCTCTTGTTATAGAAGGGTGGCTCGATCAGTCGATCATATATCGGTGATGAATGTTAATACACGCCGAGAATAGGCTAGGTAAATATTCGTAGCTGTTCTAGCATCGATTGCATGACCTGAACAACTCCTCGAAACCCCCGTTAAAAGGTAGAGCTGCCCATGGATTTCGCTTATTCGCCCAAGGTGCAAGAACTGCGTGAGCGCGTGACCGCGTTCATGGACACCTACGTTTATCCTGCTGAAGCTGTGTTCGAGCGCCAGGTCGCCGAGGGCGATCGCTGGCAGCCGACGGCGATCATGGAAGAACTCAAACTCAAGGCCAAGGCCGAAGGCCTGTGGAATTTGTTTCTGCCTGAGTCCGAGCTCGGCGCCGGCCTGACCAACCTGGAATACGCACCGCTGGCAGAAATCATGGGCCGCTCGCTGCTCGGTCCTGAGCCCTTCAACTGCTCGGCACCCGATACGGGAAACATGGAAGTGCTGGTGCGTTACGCCAACGAAGAGCAGAAACAACGCTGGCTCGAACCCCTGCTGCGCGGTGAAATCCGTTCGGCGTTCGCCATGACCGAGCCGGACGTGGCTTCGTCTGACGCCACCAACATGGCTGCTCGTGCTGTGCGCGATGGTGACGAGTGGGTCATTAATGGCAAGAAATGGTGGACCTCAGGTGCCTGCGATCCACGCTGCAAAATCCTGATCTTCATGGGCTTGAGCAATCCTGACGCGCCGCGTCATGCCCAGCACTCAATGATTCTCGTGCCGGTGGACGCTCCCGGCGTGAAGATTGTGCGTCCGCTGCCGGTATTCGGTTATGACGATGCACCGCATGGTCACGCAGAAGTCCTGTTCGAGAATGTGCGGGTGCCTTACGAGAACGTCCTGCTGGGCGAAGGTCGGGGCTTCGAAATCGCACAAGGTCGTCTCGGCCCTGGCCGAATTCACCACTGCATGCGCTCGATCGGCATGGCTGAGCGGGCGCTGGAACTGATGTGCAAGCGCTCGGTGAGCCGTACCGCGTTCGGCAAACCATTGGCGCGTCTGGGTGGCAACATCGACAAGATTGCCGATTCGCGGATGGAAATCGACATGGCGCGTCTGTTGACGTTGAAAGCGGCGTACATGATGGACACCGTCGGTAACAAGGTGGCGAAGAGCGAGATTGCGCAAATCAAGGTTGTCGCCCCCAACGTAGCGTTGCGGGTGATCGACCGGGCGATCCAGATCCATGGCGGGGCAGGGGTGTCCAACGATTTCCCGCTGGCCTACATGTATGCGATGCAGCGCACCTTGCGACTGGCTGATGGCCCGGACGAAGTGCACCGTGCAGCAATCGGCAAGTTCGAGATCGGTAAATATGTACCCAAGGAAATGATGCGCAGCAGTCACTGATTCCCTCTTTGAAGATAATCGGGGTCTATGTGGGAGTGAGCCTGCTCGCGATGACGGACTGACATTCATTCAACATTGAATGTCCGATCGCAATCGCGAGCAGGCTCGCTCCAACACATTTTTCAATTCGTCAGTCGATGGTCGGAAGTCCATAGAAAGCCCGCGCGCATGCGGTGCTGTGGGCCGCCAGATCTTCCTCGCTTTCCCCTCGATGCACCGCCACTTCGCGCAAGACTTCGGTCAGGTACGCCGGTTCGTTTCGGCCATTTTTAGGCTTGGGCCGCAAGCTGCGCGGCAACAGATACGGCGCATCGCTTTCCAGCATCAACCGCCCGCGTTTGATTTCCTTCACTAACGGATGAAGGTGCGTGCCTCGACGCTCGTCGCAAATCCATCCCGTAATGCCGATGTGCAAATCCAGGTCGAGGTAACTGAACAGCGCTTTCTTTTCTCCGGTGAAGCAATGCACGACGGCGGCAGGCAACTGATCGCGGTAGTCACGCAGGATGTCCAGCAAGCGCTGGCTCGCATCACGTTCGTGGAGGAATACCGGCATTTGCAGCTCGACCGCCATCGCCAGATGTTCTTCCAGGACTTTTTCCTGTTGTGGGCGGGGGGAGAAATCTCGATTGAAATCCAGCCCGCATTCACCCACGGCCACCACGTTTGGCTCCCTGAGCAAACTGCGCAGACGCTGAGCGCTGTCGGCGTTCCAGTCGCTGGCGGAGTGAGGGTGAATGCCGGCGGTGGCGAACAGCCGTTGAGTGCTTTCATCCAGTTGCTGGCACAGCTCCAGCGCCTGTTCGCTGCCTTCTACGCTGGTCCCGGTCAGTACCAGTTGGCACACGCCGGCGGCGTACGCGCGGTCGAGTACAGCCTGGTGTTTGCCGGCAAAACTGGGGTTGGTCAGGTTGACGCCGATATCGATGAGTTGCATGGTGCTACCTCGGACCAAAGGCCGGAAAGCATATCAGAGCTGTAGATTTATAAGAAAAGCCAAGAACTACAACGAGTTGAAGCTGTCTTTTGATGCCGCGAGGCAGGTCGGGCTGGTCAGGTTGCTACCGCGACGCCAGTTTTACGCGCTTTGTCAGCTCTGTTTCTGTCGTTCGATTTCGCGAAATCTTGAAATCGGCCAGTATTCTTTTCGGAGAGTGGATGATACGTCCCTCGATTTTGTTACTGCTGTGTGGTGCTTTGCTGCTGCCGATGCCGGCAGAGGCGCGTCTGGCCGGACCTTCGCAAGTCGTGCCGTCGGCCAAGGTGCGTGATTTGGCGGAAATTCGCAGCAGTCGCGTACTGCGGGTACTGGTCAATCAAAGCCGTAACAGCTCCGGCGAAGTCCAGGGCCAGCCCATCGGTGTCGAATACCATCGCCTGCGCGCCTTCGAGCAATACCTCAACGGCCACGCCCGTGACGGTCAGGAAATCACGTTCAAGATCATCCCCAAAGGCAAGGATCAGCTGATTGGTGCCTTGCAGCGAGGAGAGGGAGACCTGGTGGCGCCAGGTGAGCTGCTCGATCTGCAGCCCGGCCATGCCGTCAGTACCAGTGAGCCGATCGCCAGCAATGTTCCGCTGGTTTTGGTCGGTATCAAGGGCGAGCGCCGTTACACCCGTCTTGAGCAACTGTCCGGCAAAACCCTGGCGCTGCCTACAGGCAGCGCTGCCGGGGACGCGGTCAGTCAGATCAACCAGAAACTTGCCCTGCATAAACTGCCACCGGTGAAAATCGAGTGGGTCGATCCCAGCCTGGCGGTCGAGGACGTGCTGGAAATGGTTCAGGGCGGAATTTTTCACCTGACCATCGTCGAACAACCTATCGCCGAACGGTGGGGCAAAATCCTGCCGAAACTGCGATTTGACCGGCAGGTTCTGATCAGCGATCCGGGCGAGGAGTTCTGGTTCGTGCGCCGCGATGCGTCGATGTTGCGGGCGAGCATTGATCGCTTTCTGCTGACCTACAAGAAACCTTCGGATCAGGATGTGGCTTTCCTGCGTATCTACCGACGCCTCTATCAGGTGCACTATCCGCTCGCCAAGGCCAATCGCCAGCGGCTGGAGAAGCTAAGACCTGTGCTGCAGAAACATGCCGATGCCCAGGGCATGGACTGGCTGAATCTGGCGGCACTGGCGTTCAAGGAATCCGCATTGCAACCCAATGCCCGAAGTGGCAGCGGCCCTACCGGTCTGATGCAGATCACCCCCTCTGCGGCCCAGCGGGTGGGCGTCGACAATATCCAGGAGCTCGATGCCAACGTGCAGGCCGGGGCGAAGTACCTGGCGATGATTCGTCGCAAGTTCTTTTCAAGTCCCAAACTCAATGAGCGTGAGCGCATGGCGTTCGTGCTGGCGGCCTACAATATTGGGCCGGAACGGGTTCAAGGTATGCGCGCCGAAGCACGACGACGCGGCTTGAACCCCAATCAGTGGTTCTTCCAGGTTGAGCGCATTGCCATGGAGCAGGTGGGAATGGGCCCTGTCAGCTATGTTAATAGCGTGAACAAGTATTACTTGGCGTTCGATCGGGAGCGGGAATCGTTGGAGCCTCCGGGGCAAAAAGTTGCCTCACGTAAATGATCGACTAAACTGATTGTTATGGTGGAGTATTTGCGCTTTTAACATGAGCTTTTCCGATTAATATAGCGGCCAACCAACCTACAACCCAAAAATGGATGACACAGCATGAGCACACTGATCAACAAGGTACTGTTTACCCGCGCCGGCTACGGCCTGACGGTCCTGCGGATCTTCGTCGGAATCATCTTCGCTGCCCACGGCTCGCAGAAACTGTTCGGCGCGTTTGGTGGGTACGGGTTGGCCGGCACTGCGCAATACATGGAAAGCCTCGGCCTGACACCGGGCTACGTGATGGCGACATTGGCCGGTGGTACCGAGTTTTTCGCGGGTCTTGCCCTGATCATCGGGCTATTGGTTCGTCCTGCGGCGCTGGGTTTGGCGTTCCTTTCCCTGGTGGCAATCTTTACCGTGCATATCAGCCACGGTCTGTTCATGGCCAATAACGGTTATGAATTTGCCCTGGCCTTGTTGGGTGGCAGCATCGCGGTACTGATCGAAGGTGCCGGCAAGCTGTCGGTGGACCGTGCCATCGCGGGCTGACCGCTCTGGTTCAACGAAAAGGCCTGCATTTCGCAGGCCTTTTTTGTTGCTCGATATTCTTGACACTCCTGCGTCAGCTTCTCTAGGATGCTGCTCATGCGCCGATTTAAACAGCTACTTGCGGGGCGCCAGGTGACTCATTCAGTTGCCGATAGAAGCTTGAAACGGGCTTCGAAATACCGCTAAAGCGCTGGTTCGGTGTTGCCTCTCACCTGCCATGCAGACTTTTGAGGCAGAGACACGACACGATGAATGCACTAAGCCCCGTTATACGTCCCGCGCCGATCACGGCACATCTCACCCAGCGCAATCCAAAAATCCTGCTTGGCGGTAAACATCAGCCGACGCTTTTGCGTTATCTCGATGGATGGCCTCGCCGCACCGGCGGTCCAGCTGCTTTTCTGATCCAGTTTGTCGAAGACGGTGAATCACTTGCTCGATTCGCCAACGACAGCTTCGACCTGGCGGTGATTCAATCTCCAAGCCTTGAAGACGCGGTGGAAGTCATCAAGCAACTGACCCGTGTAGCTCGGCAGGGGCTCATTACCCGTCGCTGAATCTCAGCGCAGACCGATGAGCGAGCGTGCCGGCTTCTTTTTCTCGACTGATCAGACAAGCCCTTTCAAGGCCAGATCGTAGGGCTCGCAGCCTTTGCTGGTGAAGCTCCGGTATCGGCCGAACAGGCGGATCAGGTAGATCGAGCCAACGTTCATGTAGCCCAAGCGGTAGATGGACTTCAACGAATCGAAATTGCTCGACTCGACATAGGAGACCAGGCCCTTGTGACCTTCCTCAAGGTAGTGCTTGAGCGCGAGATTCATACCGATCGCATGCAGGCGCTGACCGCGATAGTCATGATGGGTGAAACCCTTGTACATGTACACGAAGGACGAGTCGAAGTGCAGGAACAGCTCCGGCGGATCGATATGCGTGGGTTGCCGCGAGTACCAGCCGTAGGAGGCCAGTACCGCGCCATCGAAGATGCCAAAGCACTGATCGCCCTTGGCTATGGACTCTTCAATGAAACTCTCGGGCATCTCGTTCACTGGATCGCGCGAGTAGTGGCGCATCATCTGTTCACTGAGAAACATCGGCTTGAAGTTCGAGGGGTAGTCGAGAAATTTGCTGTCGACTTTCTGCAGCGTTACGCCGCGCAGTATCTTGAACAGCATGAAGGCGTTGACCGTCTTCAACAACAGCTGGTGAATCGCGTTGGATAACCCGTTCTTACGAATCTTCGTTTGGCTTTTCTGAAGCAGCTGCTGCACGATCATGGCGTCCTCCACAAAAAATATCCGGATGGAAAAGGCAATATGCATGACGATCAAATGCCAGTTTTTTGTCCTTTGTAACAAGATGTTAGCTAGTTAAATTTTGTTTGCTCGGAAAAGCGTCATAAAACCACCGATACTTTGTACCAAAAAATAGAATCGATTGAGTTTTCTGAGCTATCTGATTGAGTCGTAAACGATTCCTTTTTGGCTTGCTGCACGGAAGTTAGAATGTTGCAGTGCCCGCTACCTTTCAGGTTAGTGGAAAGCCTGGCGTTACTCCCCGCCAGTTCGTGATCGCCCCAGGAGACGCCCGACTTGAGTACCAACATCATCACAAAGGAAGGTCATGAGGCCCTGAAAAATGAGCTCGATTTTCTTTGGCGAGAAAAGCGTCCGGACACCACTCGCAAGGTGACCTGGGCAGCGTCACTGGGTGACCGTAGTGAAAATGCCGACTATCAGTACAACAAGAAGCTGCTGCGGGAAATTGATCGCAGGGTCAGATACCTTCGCAAGCGGCTTGAAGATGTGCGGGTGGTCGAGTACTCGCCTGAGCAGGAAGGAAGAGTCTTTTTCGGGGCTTGGGTCGAGATTGAAAACGAAGCGGGGGACATCAAGAAATTTCGGGTTGTCGGCTATGACGAAATCTACGGTCGCAACGATTACATCTCGATCGACTCTCCGATGGCGCGTGCACTATTGAAGAAGGAAGTGGGCGATGAGGCCGTTGTGCAGACGCCGAACGGTGAAATGTTGTGGTGGATCAACCAGGTTTCTTATCCGCAGTAGCCGCAGTTAATCACCAAACCTGGCCGCGCTTCACTTTCCAGAAGTAACCGCGCGGTGTCAGGGTTTGTGAGGTAACGCGAGGTGACTTACATCAACCCTCGCGCAGTACGGTCAGTGGGCTCGCGTTCAAGGCTCGACGTGTGCCAAAAACTCCGGCACCGCCGATCAGCACGGCACCGATCAATGGCAGGACCAGCAACCACGGGTGCGGATGCCAAGGCAGGTCGAATGCGTAGCGATATAGCACCAGGCTAACCAGTTCCGATCCCAGCGCTGCCAGTAATCCACTGACTGCGCCCAGCAGACCGAACTCGATCCGTCGGGCCTTGACCAGCAATTTGCGCTCCGCCCCCAGTGCGCGCAGCAAGGCGCCTTGGCGAATACGTTCATCCAGTGTGGCTTGCAACCCGGAAAACAGCACCGCCATACCCGCCGCCAATACAAACAACAGGACATACTCCACCGCCAGGGTGACCTGGGCGAGGATGCTGCGCAGCTGTTCCAGCAGGGCTTCCACTTGCAGGATGGTCACCGCGGGGAAGCTGCGGGAGAGGTCCACGATTTGCTGATCATGACCGGCTGCCAGATAGAAGCTGGTCAGATAGGTCGCCGGTAAATCTTTCAATGTGCCGGGCTGGAAGATCATGAAAAAGTTGGGCTGGAAGTTGTCCCAGTTGATGTCCCGCAAGCTGGTGACTTTCGCTTCGCGATTGACCCCGCCGACGGTAAAGACCAGATGATCGCCGAGCTTGAGCTTAAGACTTTCAGCAACCTTGCCTTCCACGGACACGCCGGGGATATCCTCGGGGGCCTGTTCTATCCACCAATTGCCCGCCGTGAGTGTGTTGCCTGGAGGCAGGTCCGCTGCCCACGTCAGGCTCAGATCCCGCTGGATCGCCCGGTCACCGGCAGAGTCCTTGCTGACGATTTCCTGAACCGGCTCGCCATTGATGCTGATCAAACGCCCCGGCACCACCGGGTATAACGGCGCCGCTTGTGCGGACAGTTCGATCAGGCGATCGGTAAACGCCTGCTTGTCCGCCGGCAGAATGTTCAGCGCAAAATAGTTGGGAGCGTTTTTGGGCAGTTGATTCTGCCAGGTGTCCAGCAGTTCACCTCGCAGCAGTGCGATCAATGCCATGGACAGCAGGATCAGGCCGAAGGCCAGGGATTGTCCCGCAGCCGCCAGTGGATGGCGCAGCAATTGGCCCAACCCCAGTCGCCACGGCAACGACGCGCGGGCCAGCATACGGCGCAGGCTTTTGAGCAGCAGTAACAGCAATCCGCCCAGGACCACGGCGGCAATGACGCCGCCACCGAGCAGGGCAAAGGTCAGCACCAGGTCCAGGCTCAGCCGCCACATGATCAATCCCAGCGCACCCAGCGCGGCGCCGTAAACCATCCAGGTGCTGGATGGAATGGGCAGCATGTCCCGGCGCAGGACCCGCAATGGTGGAACACGACCCAGGGCGGCCAACGGTGGCAGGGCGAACCCGGCGAGTGCCACCAGCCCGGTGCCGATACCGGCGACGGCTGGAAACAGGCCGCCCGGTGGCACATCGCTCGGCAACAGATCATGCAACAGTGCAAACAGTCCGAGCTGCGCCAGCCAGCCGATAACGGCACCGCTGATGCTCGCGAGCAGTCCCAGCACTGTCAGCTGCAAACTGAACAACACCATGGTTTCCCGCCGGGACAGACCGAGACAACGCAGTAACGCACTGGCGTCGAACCGGCGAGTTGCAAAGCGAGTTGCCGACAAGGCGACCGCCACACCGGATAGCAACACCGCCACGAGACTGGCCATGTTCAGGTAACGTTCGGCCTTGCCCAGCGCGCCCCCGATCTGCCGGTTGCCATCGCGGGCATCCTGCAGGCGCTGGTTTGCGGCCAGCCCGGGTTTGATCAGTTGACGATAGGTTTCCAGCGCTTCGGCTTTGCCACGCCAGAGTTCGCGGTAGCTGACCCGGCTGCCGGGTTGTACTACGCCGGTCGCCGTGAGGTCGCTGAGGTTGATCATCACGCGTGGTGTGAGGCTATAGAAGTTGCCAGCACGATCGGGCTCGTAGGTCAGTACTCGAGCCAGCTTGAGTGTTTTCATGCCGACGTCGATGCTGTCGCCGATCTTGAGGTCCAGCGCCGTCAACAGTCGTGCTTCGACCCAGGCTTCCCCGGATTCAGGCCCGCCACCGGATTCTTCCGGAGCGAAGGGCGCAGGGGCGCTTTTCAGCTCTCCTCGCAGGGGGTAGGCGTCATCGGCGGCTTTGATGCTCGACAGTTGAATGCCGTTGTCAGTGGCAATGACGCTGGAGAACTCGACGACCTGAGCATGTTCTAGCCCCAGCTCCGTACCGCTTTTGATTTGTTCGGGTCTTGCCGGTGAACTGCCTTCGAGCAGCAGGTCGGCACCGAGGAATTCCGTGGCGCGCAGCATCATGGCGCCGTTGAGACGGGCACCGAAGTATCCGATCGCGGTACTCGCCGCAACTGCCACCAGCAAAGCAAAGAACAACACGCGCAACTCACCGGCGCGGGCGTCGCGCAGCAGTTGACGAATGGCGAGGCTGAACAAACGCAAAAACGGCAGGCGTGCCATCAAGGCTCCAGGGGGGCGACCAGCAGGCCGGCTTCAAGTCGGATCAGGCGCCGGCAGCGATGTGCCAGGCGTTCGTCGTGAGTTACCAGCACCAGGGTCGTGCCGCGTTCCTTGTTGAGTTCGAACAACAGATCGCTGATCCGCTCGCCCGTGTGGCTGTCGAGGTTGCCAGTGGGTTCGTCGGCGAACAACACGTCGGGTTCGGCGGCAAACGCACGGGCAATGGCCACTCGCTGCTGCTCGCCTCCGGAGAGTTGCCTTGGCGAATGGGTCAATCGTTGGCCCAGCCCAACCCGTTGCAGCAGCTCCGTAGCGCGCTCGCGAGCGTCTTTACGGCCGTCAAGCTCCAGCGGCAGCATGACGTTTTCCAGCGCGTTGAGGCTGTCGAGCAATTGGAATGATTGAAAGACAAAGCCGACGTGTTCGGCGCGGATACGAGCGCGCTGGTCTTCATCGAGATTACTCAGGGCCTGGCCGGCGAGCGTGACTTCGCCGCTGCTCGGCAGATCGAGACCGGCGAGCAAGCCGAGGAGGGTGGATTTGCCCGAACCCGAGGCGCCGACGATAGCCAGGCTATCGCCCTTGTTCAGTTCCAGGCTGAGTTCGTGCAGGATAGTCAGTTCACCTTCCGCGCTGGGTACCACTTTGCTGAGGTTCTTCGCGGTGAGAATGCTTGCGCCCATGGAGAATCCGATGCGAGTGTGGTTTTTGAGTGCTGGCCTGGCCTTGATGTGCATGGCCCAGAACGCAGCGGCGGGTACAGTCCTGATCGTTGGCGATAGTATCAGCGCCGGTTTCGGCCTGGATACCCGGTTGGGGTGGGTGTCTTTGCTTGAGCAGCGGCTCAAGCGCGAAGGTTTCGACGATAAGGTGGTCAATGCGTCCATCAGTGGCGACACCAGTGCCGGGGGCCAGGCACGCCTGCCAGCGCTGCTTGCAGAGCATAAACCCGAGCTGGTGATCCTCGAGTTGGGTGGCAACGACGGCTTGCGCGGGATGCTGCCAACGCAATTGCAACAAAATCTTGCGTCGATGATCGACAGCTCCCGCGCCAGTGGAGCGAAAGTGTTGCTGCTCGGCATGCAGTTGCCGCCCAATTATGGTGCTCGTTACACAAAGGCATTTGCCGAGGTCTACGGCAATGTGGCAACCGAGAAAAAAATCCCCTTGGTACCGTTTTTTCTTGATGGCGTAGGCGGTCATCCGGACCTGATGCAAGCCGACGGTCTGCACCCGGCGGCAGGGGCGCAGGACAAGTTACTGGAAAATGTCTGGCCGGCACTGAAACCGCTGCTTTGACGCTTTTCTAGTCGCGATGTTTCGGCTAAGGTGGCGCCCCCTATTTGGAGCCCCCGATGCCGCGTCCCGCCTGGTCACTTTTCGCCTATCAACTGATCGAGCCTGACGAACAGCTGGATCTGTTCGCCTGCCAGGAAGTGCGCGTACATCTGGTGACCCGGCAGCTGGAGTTGGGTGGTTCCGCAGACCGAACGTTGTGTGGCAGCCTGTTGCCGGCTCAGCCTCGCTGGTCGAGCGTTGACCGCCGGGTGTTTCAGGATCAGCGCCTGTGCTCGCTGTGTCGCGCCATTCTTGAGTCGCAAAAACGCGGTACCTCGCCGATCTGGCCGGAATTGCGGTTCGAGCTTTAATCTGCAGCCAGCCGTCGATCAGTTTCCTTGCAGGGGCAGTCCGGCTCCCGCTGAAAGCGGTATGCGTTCGAAACGTCCTGCAATCCATAAAGTTTCCAGCATTGACGCGCTCTATCGGTGCGTCTCCCCGAATACCGAAACGCCGGTGTACAATCCCGTTTTTATACCCATGTCGATCATGCGAAGGATTTTCCGGATGTTGCCGCGCTTTCCCGCCGTCACCCGCTGCCTGACTCTTGCCGCTCTGTGTGCGGCGGGTCCCGTTGCAGCATTGGAGTTGCCTCTCCCGCCACCTGGTGAAGACATCATCGGCCAGGTGCAAGTGATCAAGGCCAAGTACGAAGACACCTTCGCCGACCTTGGTACCACCTACGATCTGGGCTATTCGGAAATGGTCGCGGCCAACCCGGGTGTCGACGCCTGGTTGCCCGGTGCCGGCACCGAAATCATTTTGCCAACACGTTTCAT
Source organism: Pseudomonas sp. LBUM1643 (assembly GCF_059716215.1). NCBI lineage: Bacteria > Pseudomonadati > Pseudomonadota > Gammaproteobacteria > Pseudomonadales > Pseudomonadaceae > Pseudomonas > Pseudomonas sp. LBUM1643. The sequence goes on along the minus strand of NZ_CP166813.1, from coordinate 4,384,017 downwards.
CCTGCCGCCAGGACCTCGTGAAGGCATCGTGATCAACCTGGCTGAATACCGTCTTTACTACTACCCGAAAGGCCGGGACGTGGTTTACACCTTCCCGCTGGGGATTGGCCGTGAGGGCTGGGGCTCGCCTATCGCCCACACGACCATCACCGCCAAGACGCCTAATCCGACATGGACCCCTCCAGCGTCGATCAAGGCCGAACACCTGGCAGACGGTGATCCGCTGCCAAACGTGGTGCCGGCAGGCCCGGACAACCCCCTGGGGCCGTTCAAATTCAATCTGGGCACTCCTGGCTACCTGATCCATGGTTCGAACAAGAAGTTCGGTATCGGCATGCGTACCAGCCACGGTTGCTTCCGCATGTTCAACAACAATGTGCTGGAAATGGCGGGCATGGTGCCGGTGGGTACGTCGGTACGCATCATCAATGATCCGTACAAGTTCGGTGTAAGCGCGGGCAAGGTCTATCTTGAGGCACACACGCCGCTGGACGATAACGGCAACCCGTCGGTCGTCGACAAGCACACTGCCGTGATCAACGCGATGCTCAAGCGTGAGGACATCACCAACAACCTGCGCATGAACTGGGATGTGGTGCGTGATGTGGTCGCCGCTGAAGATGGCTTGCCAGTGGAAATCGCTGTGCCCAATGGTGCTGCGCCGATGGTGACAAGTACACCGGTTGATTTGCAGCAGTAACGGCTAAAAGGACCCGCCGACGTTAGCCACGTCGGCGGGTTTTTTATTGCCCGTAGAAAACTGCGGGCAATAAAAAAGCCGACCCATAAATGGGTCGGCTTGATAACAATCCCGAAGGACTATTACTTGCGGCTAGCTTTGTCGAGCATGCGCAGAGCGCGCTCGTTAGCTTCGTCAGCAGTCTGTTGTGCTTTTTGAGCAGCAGCCAGAGCTTCATCAGCTTTACGGTAAGCTTCGTCTGCACGAGCCTGGGAGCGAGCTGCTGCGTCTTCAGTTGCAGTCAGACGTGCTTCGGTTTCTTTCGATGCGCTGCTGCAACCGGTAGCCAGAACTGCGGCCAAGGCCAGAGCAGAGAATTTCAGAACGTTGTTCATCGTGTTCCCCTTCAAGGACTTTCTATTAAGTAGCTGTCTCCTCAGAGTGAGGAAATAGCCGGCGTACATACTACCCATTACTTGTAGTAAGTAAACTGACGTGTAGCAAGAAGCAAAAAAAATTGTAGGCGTTGATTCTTTTTCGAGCAACTTTTAACTGCGCTGTTTAAAAAATATCCAGCTGCAAGCCCCGATCTGAGCGATCCGCCCAAAAAAAGTTCCCGTTCGCGAAGCCTGTTTTTTCGGTCTCGGGTAAAGTCTGTCTATATCATTTCGTCTACACTTTTGTTCGCGAATTGAGCAGCGCTTCTCAACTCTTTCTGCTAGTTCAGGTGACTTTAAGAAGGGGCGCTCGTCTTAAGTCTCAACATCCGGCAATGTTCAGGCCATCGACCCTGTAAAATCTGTGGTCGAGAAGTCACTGCACCACCCGGAGCCGCACCCGCCAACCTGCGTGATGACGAGCGCACCTTGAGCATTTTTGCCATTGGTGCCTACTATTTAGACGTGCCCGGTTGCGCGAGATTGGTGCAGCTCTTCTCGGTGTCCATTCAGGCACGGGGTGGCGTAGATGTTCCTTCGCCGGAAAAACATCGGTAAGGTAGGGGTCAGAATTCAAGACCCGCGAGGAGTAGTGATGAGCGAGGCGTTGTCCATCCACCATGACCAGGCTGGTCATCAGTTCGAGACCAATGTGGACGGTCATCGTGCCTACCTGACCTATATGGATCTGGGAAAACAGACCCTGGATATTTATCGTACCTTTGTGCCGAACGCGCTACGGGGTCGTGGCATTGCTGCGGCATTGACCGAGCAGGCGCTGCAGTACGCCGAGGAAATGGGCTACACCGTCATTCCGTCGTGCTCCTACGTGGAGCGCTACATGGAGCGTCACCAGCGGCATGCGGCCAAACTGAGTCAATGACGTTTCAAGAATCGAACGCATAAAAAAACGCCGGGTTTAGCCCGGCGTTTTTTTGTCTGCGTTTTTTGCGTACAGAAGTGGCGATCAACCGCGATCGCGTTTCGGCAGCACATCCTTGAGCTTGGCATGCATGCTGCGCAAGGTGGTTTCGGTGGCGGACCAGTCGATGCAGGCATCGGTGATCGACACACCGTATTGCAGGTCGGCGAGGTCTTTGGGAATCGCCTGGCAACCCCAGTTCAGATGACTCTCAACCATCAGGCCGATGATCGACTGGTTGCCTTCGAGGATCTGGTTGGCGACGTTTTCCATCACCAGCGGTTGCAGGGCCGGATCCTTGTTGGAGTTGGCGTGGCTGCAATCGACCATGACGTTCGGCTTGATCTTCGCTTTGTTCAACGCTTGCTCGCAGAGTGCAACGCTGACCGAGTCATAGTTCGGCTTGCCATTGCCGCCGCGCAGCACGACGTGGCCGTAGGCGTTGCCCTTGGTGGTCACGATCGATACGCCACCTTCCTGGTTGATACCCAGGAAACGGTGCGGGCTGGAAACCGACTGCAGCGCGTTGATCGCTACGGTCAGGCCGCCATCGGTACCATTCTTGAAGCCGACAGCCGAGGACAGGCCGGAGGCCATTTCACGGTGAGTCTGGGATTCGGTGGTGCGCGCACCGATGGCCGACCAGCTGATCAGGTCCTGCAAGTACTGCGGAGAGATCGGGTCGAGGGCCTCAGTCGCGGTAGGAAGGCCCATCTCCGCCAGGTCCAGCAACAGCTGACGGCCGATGTGCAGGCCATCCTGGATCTTGAAGGAGTCGTCGAGGTACGGGTCGTTGATCAAACCTTTCCAGCCGACGGTGGTGCGTGGCTTCTCGAAATACACGCGCATGACCAGATACAGGGTATCCGACACTTCAGCGGCGAGGACCTTCAGGCGCTCGGCGTATTCGTGGGCAGCCTTGATGTCGTGGATCGAGCAAGGCCCGATGACAACAAACAGGCGGTGATCGGTGCCGTCAAGAATGTTGCGAATGACTTCGCGACCCTTGGTGACGGTGCGCAGGGCAGCGTCGCTCAGAGGGATATCACGCTTGAGCTGATCAGGAGTGATCAGCGTCTCGTTGGAAGCGACGTTTAGGTCGTTGATCGGTAAATCAGCCATCGTTTACTCGTCAGGTCACGGGTGCCGGCCGCCAGCGAACCCGCGCGGCGGAGCACAGCAAATTAAGCGCGTCGGGGAGCGGAACCTTAGCGCGTTACACCGTGGCTCGACAATGGGCAGACGCCGGTTTTAGGGGCATTCTCCACTAATTGATAATGTCCGCTAATCCCCCACAGCCTGAGCAAATGCCTTGTGAACGGTGTCGTGGGAAAACTCGTCGGCGTGCTGTTGGACCCATTCGAGGGCCAGGGCTTGCGATTCCTGCAGGCCACTTTGGGCGTCATGCAGGCGGCAATATCGCTCGATCTGACACACCTGCTCACCCATCCGGGCGCTGAACAGCATCTGTTCATCGACAAAGGCAATCCCCACCAGATAGCCTCGCTTGCGTCGCAGGCACCAGGCCACGTAACCCAGATAGCGCAAGTCGGGGTTCAAAGTCGGCATGCGCACCTCCAGCGCCGTGCCGTGGCGCCAGGCACGGTGGTAATTGCAAGCCATGCCCCCGAGGCTGATAGTGTGCAGCCGTTGCCGCGATATACATTCATGCTTGAGCAACGTTAATTCGACGGGCACATCGTCAGGGTGAGGAAGAAAACGTCCCATGAACACGGACTCCATGTGTCGGCCAGCTGACATTGTTTCCCCCAGTATAGTGGTCGAATCGGAACTGACCGATTTCGATGCTGACCAACGGCTGCTGGCGATGAGCGGAGTTTCGCTGGTGATTTTTACCAGCGTGGGCTGCGCCAGCTGTCGTTTCGCCCGAGCGCAATTGCCGAAACTGGATCTGGCGGTCGATCGACTGTGCTGGATTGATGCCGGCAACAATGGCGGCTTGGTGGAGCGGTATCAGGTCTTTCATTTACCGTCGCTGTTTGTGGTGCGCGACGGTGAGTTTTTTGGTGCATTGCAATCGCGCCTGACGACCACTGAGCTGAACGACGCCGTGGCGCAGGCGCTCACGAGAACAGCAGAGGAGTTGCCATGATGGGGGCAGTTGTCAAACCGACAATCGGCATTATCGGTACCGGTGCGATCGGCGGGTTTTACGGAGTGATGCTGGCCCGTGCCGGTTTCGATGTGCACTTTCTGTTACGCAGTGAGTTTTCCGCCGTGACGCAACGCGGGTTACAGGTCAACAGCGCGCAACACGGTGCGCTGACGCTCGATCCGGTTCAGGCCTACTCCTCGGCCGCCGACATGCCACCCTGCGACTGGTTACTGGTGGGCGCCAAAACCACTAGCAACGCCGATCTGGCGCCGGCGATCATTCAGGCCGCAGCACCGAATGCCAAGGTGCTGGTGTTGCAAAACGGCCTTGATGTGGAAGACAGCCTGCGCGAATGTCTCCCCGATGCGCTGCACGTACTCGGCGGCTTGTGTTACATCTGCGTCCATCGCGAGGGCCCAGGTGTCATCACTCATCAGGCGCTTGGCGCGGTGAACATTGGCTATCACAGTGGTCCTGCCACCTCGGAGCAGTCGCGTTCGGCGATCTCGGAGGAGGGCGCCGACCTGTTCCGCGCCGCCGGCATCGACTCCCAGCCAATGCCGAATCTGCACCAGGCCCGTTGGCAGAAGCTTGTCTGGAACATTCCCTATAACGGTCTGTCGGTCCTGCTCGGGGCAAGCACGACGCCTCTGATGGCCGATACCGACAGCCGCGAACTGATCAAGGCGCTGATGACAGAAGTGGTTCATGGCGCGATCGCCTGTGGCCACCAGGTCCCGCAAGGCTATGCCGAACACCTGTTCATGATGACCGAAAAGATGCCCGACTACTGGCCGAGCATGTACCACGACTTCCTGCACAAGCGACCGCTGGAGCTCGCCGCGATCTATGCCCGGCCCTTGGCGGCAGCGAAGGCGGCAGGTTGCGAGATGCCGCGCATCGAAGCCTTGTTCCAGAGTTTGAGTTTCATCGATCGACGTAACCGTTGAGTCGATCTACCAGAGGGGAAGGGCATGGCGAAAACTATCGACGATAAACTGGTGCTGGCGATTTCTTCGCGGGCACTGTTCGACCTGAGCGAAAGCCACAAGGTCTATCTGTCCAGCGGTGTCGAAGCCTACCGGCAATATCAGATCGAGCATGAAGACGAGATTCTCGAGCCCGGTGATGCATTCCCGCTGGTGCAAAAACTCCTCAACCTCAACACCCATCTTGGTCGCGCCCGGGTCGAAGTGATCCTGGTGTCACGCAACAGTGCCGATACCGGTTTGAGAGTGTTCAACTCGATCCACCACTACGGCCTGGCGATTTCCCGCGCGGCGTTTGTCGGTGGTCGCAGTCCCTATCCGTATCTCAAAGCCTTTGGGTGTGACCTGTTTCTGTCGACCCATGCCGAAGATGTTCGCAGTGCGCTGGACGCCGGATTTGCGGCGGCGACGATTCTGTCAGGCGGTGCCAGCCGAGCGGCCAGCGACGAACTGCGCATCGCCTTCGACGGTGACGCGGTGCTGTTTTCCGATGAATCGGAACGTGTCTATCAATCCGGTGGCCTTGAAGCCTTTCAGGCCAGCGAGCGCGAATCGGCCCGCGAGCCTTTACGCGGTGGGCCGTTCAAAGGGTTTCTGGCGGCCCTGAACTTGTTACAGCGCGAGTTCCCGGACGATGCCTGTCCGATCCGCACGGCGCTGGTAACGGCACGCTCGGCACCGGCCCATGAAAGGGTGATCCGCACGTTGCGTGAGTGGGATATCCGTCTCGACGAATCACTGTTCCTCGGGGGGCTGACAAAGTCGGCGTTTCTCGAAGCGTTTGCCGCCGACGTGTTTTTCGACGATCAGGCCGGCCACTGCGAGTTGGCCCGCGAAGTAGTCGCCACGGGTCACGTGCCTCATGGCATAAGCAACGAGCAAAAGGTTTAAGTCCACGGTTCAACGCGTTACACCGGACGTCGTACTCGCCAAGGCACTGCTAAGCTGAATCAATCTCCGCCATGTTGGCACTTGAGGAGGTCATATGATTCGGTCGATGCTGTATGCCACTGACCTCGGCCTGTACGCACCGTTGGTGATGCAGCATGCCTTGGCGATGGCGCGCACATTCGATGCTGACCTGTATGTGGTGCATGCAGTAGAGCCGATGGGATTGTTCGCCGAGTCGGTGCTGCAGAGCTACCTTGATGAACAGGCATTAAGCGATTTTCACAGTCAGGGCCTGAACACGGTGATTGCCAATATCGAGCAGCGGGTGCTCGACAGCTTTCGCGAAGAGTTGGGGGATGAGGGGGATCAGGACCTGGCGCGAATCAAAGCGGTACGGGTGATACAGGGGGATCCTTCACAGGTGATTCTCGACCAGGCACAGAAACTCTCTGTGGATTTGCTGATCGTAGGTAGTCACAGCCATGGCGCCGGCGCGGAGACACCTCTGGGCCGGACTGCTGCGCGGGTATTACAGCTGGCGAGGGTGCCCGTCTATCTGGTGCCGCTGGTTGAGCGTCGTCGTCAAGGGGATCGCTAGTACAGGAATACTGGCACTTTGATGAAAAAGTTCTAGATTTATTCTTCAAACCATTAATATAGTTATATACCGTCGCTGATGCCCGTGGCGTCTACCTGCTTTGAGGGATACATATGAAGCTTCAACAATTGCGCTACATCTGGGAAGTGGCGCACCACGACCTCAACGTTTCCGCTACAGCCCAGAGTCTTTACACCTCGCAACCGGGCATCAGTAAACAGATCCGACTGCTGGAAGATGAACTTGGCGTCGAAGTCTTCGCGCGCAGTGGCAAGCATCTGACCCGCGTTACCCCGGCCGGCGAACGCATTATCACCACCGCTGGCGAGATCCTTCGCAAAGTTGAAAGCATCAAGCAGATCGCCCAGGAATTCTCCAACGAGAAGAAAGGCACCCTGTCGATCGCTACCACTCACACCCAGGCGCGTTATGCACTGCCGCCGGTGATCAGCAATTTCATCAAGCAATACCCTGATGTGGCCCTGCATATGCACCAGGGGTCGCCGATGCAGATCGCCGAAATGGCCGCTGACGGTACCGTGGATTTCGCCATCGCCACCGAAGCCCTGGAGCTGTTCGGTGATCTGGTGATGATGCCGTGCTACCGCTGGAACCGCTGCGTCGTCGTGCCTCAGGGGCACCCGCTGACCAAAGTATCGAAACTTACGCTTGAAGCGTTGGCCGAATACCCGATCGTCACTTACGTGTTCGGTTTCACCGGTCGCTCGAAGCTCGATGAAGCCTTCAGCCATCGTGGCCTGACGCCAAAAGTGGTGTTCACCGCCGCTGACGCCGACGTCATCAAGACCTACGTCCGTTTGGGGCTGGGTGTCGGCATCGTGGCGAAAATGGCGGTCGACGCCAAACTCGACAGCGATCTGGTGATGCTTGATGCCAGCGACCTTTTCGAATCCAGCATTACCAAGATCGGTTTCCGTCGTGGCACGTTCCTGCGCGGCTTCATGTGCGACTTCATCGAAAAGTTCGCCCCGCACCTGACGCGCGAAGTCATGGCCAAAGCCATTCAGTGCCACAACAAGCAGGAACTGGAAGAGCTGTTCGACGGCGTCGAACTGCCGGTTCATTAATAGGGTTTTGCAGCCTACACCACCTCGGTAACAGCAAACTGTTGCCGAGCACCCGCCACCAGAATCTCCACATCATCGCCTTCGAACTTGCCCAGCAGGCATTTGCCCAAAGGCGAGCGAGGGGTGATGACCGTGATCAGTTGCCCCACCAGATCGACTTTCAGTCCAGCGGCGTCGGGCGCCAGAAACAACCACTGCTCACGACCTTTCTCGTCTTCCAGGCCCAGCAGGGCGCCGACTTCAATGCCCCGTTGATCGTCATAGGGGCGCAATGTCAGGTTCTGGCACAGCGTCAGTGAATGCCTGATTTCCTCAACGCGCTTGGCCTGGCCGGCAGCAAGATAAGAAGCCTCCAGACCCAAGGTGTCGTATTTGTTTTCAGCAATATTTTCTTCGTGAGTCGCAGTTTCGTAGGCGGTTTGCGCGGCACGCTCGGCGATGTCGAGATCGACGCGCAGCTTGTCGAGAATCAGTTGGTGGACGATCTTCTTGTTCATGTTCAATCGCAAAATTGCTGGACGTTGGCGCGGCTTTTTTCGCTGGGCGCATTCTGGTCTTGTTGCAGCCAGAACTGGCATTTCGGATTGGCCAGATTACGGCTGCTGCCACGCGCCTGATCGAGCCGTTGCTGCTGCTCGTTTTTGCGCAGGTTTTCTTCGTACTGTTCGAACAGCGGGCTCTGCGCAGGAATGTCCGGCCGTGGCTGCAGTTCCATTTGCTCTGGCACGGGCGGTTTGACCCAGTGCTCGACAGCGGAGGTGACAGGGGCCAGTTGCTCCGGAAAAAACAGGCGCGAGGCAAGCCAGCAGGTCAGCGCTATGGCGATAAATCCCAGCCATAATCCCAGGGCGATGCTGCCGCTCAGTTTCAGCATGTTGAGCTGTATCGAAATCAGGCGGCGGGTGGCGGGACGGTAGGGCATGGCTGCCTCCTGGCGATGATTGCGGGCGAGCGGCGATTGTCGCATGAAGATTAATCGGCGTTGGCTCTTCTGCACGGAGTAATTTATGCGGACAATCGGCGCCTTTGCCAACGGGAGCCTGGAATGTCTGAAATGAAAACCCGCTGGGATATTTTTTGCACCGTGGTCGACAACTTTGGCGACATCGGTGTGACCTGGCGCCTGGCTCGACAGTTGGTGGCCGAGCACGATGTGGCTGTGCGTTTATGGGTTGATGATCTGCGCGCCTTCGAGCGCCTGTGCCCTGACATCGACGTCGCGCGTTCGCAACAATGGCAGCAAGGTGTCGAGGTTCGACATTGGCCCGCCGACTGGCAGCCTGCCGAATCCGCCGATGTGGTCATTGCCGCATTTGCCTGCCAATTGCCGAGCCCTTACATGGATGCCATGGCCACTCGGGAAAAACCGCCATTGTGGTTGAACCTCGATTATCTGAGTGCTGAAGACTGGGTCGTTGGTTGTCACGGCTTGCCGTCGGTCAAATACAAGAACGTGCAGAAGTTCTTTTTCTTTCCGGGGTTCCGCAAGGGGACCGGCGGTTTGCTGCGTGAAAGCGGGTTGCTGGAACGGCGTAAGCAATTTCAACAAAATTCTGAGCAACAGCGAACCTTTCTGAAAGGCTTGGGGGTTGATCGCGTCCCGGGAGCCCAGTTGATCTCGTTGTTTGCCTACGAAAATACCGGGCTTGCGAGTTGGCTCGACGCCATGGCGAGCGATGCGACGCCCACGCATCTGCTGGTACCGGAAGGGCGGATTCTCGGTGACGTGGAGCGCTGGCTCGGTGTCGAGGGGTTGATGGCCGGTGCCGTGCACATGCGCGATGCGTTGACGATCCAGGTGCTGCCATTCGTCAGGCAGGATCAATACGACCTGTTGCTGTGGTGCTGCGACTTCAATGCCGTGCGGGGTGAAGATTCATTCGTCCGCGCCCAATGGGCGGGGCGGCCATTGCTCTGGCACATCTACCGGCAAGACGAGGATATTCACCTCGACAAGCTCGAAGCGTTCCTCGCTCTGTACACAAAGGGCCTGTCGGCGCCCGCCAGCGACGCGATCAGCGGCCTTTGGCGCGCCTGGAATTCCGGTGAGAAAATGACCGACCACTGGCAATCCACCCGTAAACACGGGCCAGAGCTAGAAAAACATGCGCAAGCGTGGTGTCTGGAACAGGCCTTGCAGGATGATCTTGCCGCAGCGCTGGTACAGTTTTATGTAAATTGGATATGATACGCGGCCTAGATTTTTGTAAATCCCATCCAAATTCGGATATTCGCAATGAAAACTGGTAAAGAACTGAAACCCGGTACCGTGATCCGTCTCGAAAACGATCCATGGTTGGTTCAGAAAGCTGAATTCACCAAGTCTGGTCGTAACAGCGCGATCATGAAGACCAAGCTGAAAAACCTGCTGACCGGTTACAAGACCGAGATCGTTTACAGCGCTGACGACAAGCTGGACGACGTGATCCTCGACCGCAAAGAAGCGACCCTGTCCTTCATCAGCGGCGACACCTACACGTTCATGGACACCACTGACTACACCATGTACGAGCTGAACGCTGAAGACATCGAAGCCGTTCTGCCTTTCGTTGAAGAAGGCATGACCGATGTTTGCGAAGCGATCTTCTTCGAAGAGCGCCTGGTATCCGTAGAGCTGCCGACCACTATCGTGCGCGTCGTTGACTACACCGAAGGTTCGGCTCGTGGCGACACGTCCGGCAAAGTGATGAAGCCTGCCAAGCTGAGCAACGGTACCGAGCTGCAAGTTGCTGACTTCATCGAAATCGGTGACAAGATCGAAATCGATACCCGCGATGGCGGTTCCTACAAAGGCCGTGCCAAATAAGCACAGCTTCAGGAATGAAAAAGCCCGACCATTGAGTCGGGCTTTTTTGTGCCTGCAAGGTCAACAGATCGCAGCCTCGTTTCACTCGACAGCTCCTACAGGACTACCCGGATTTCCTGTAGGAGCTGTCGAGTGAAACGAGGCTGCGATCTTTCGCTTTACCGCGCTTAAACCGTTACATGCAAACGCACGTCGACGTTGCCACGGGTCGCATTGGAGTAAGGGCAGACTTGGTGCGCGGCTTCAACCAGCGATTGCGCATCGGCTTGTTCCAGGCCTGGCAGACTGATGTGCAGGTCGATGTCCAGACCGAAACCACCAGGAATCTGGCCGATGCCCACATGGGCGGTGATCGAGGCGTCGTTCGGGATGGTGCGTTTGGTCTGGCTGGCCACAAACTTCAGTGCGCCGATGAAGCAGGCGGAGTAGCCGGCAGCAAACAGTTGCTCAGGGTTGGTCGCCGCGCCGCCCGCACCGCCGAGTTCTTTCGGGGTGGCCAGTTTGACATCGAGAATGTTGTCGCTGGACACCGCACGACCGTCACGGCCGCCAGTGGAGGTAGCAATTGCAGTGTAGAGAGTTTGCATGGTGAGAGCCTCGATCTGGATTGACTGTTTGCGCTAAATGTTTGCGCGCTAAGTAAGTGCGAGATAAATGTATCTCGCTAATATTTAGTGCGCAAGATAAATTTTTGAGAGAATTTCCCTTCGACGAAGCCGTGAGACGCAGAGCGGTGCAATAGAGCGGTTTAAATGCCAAGAGCACCACAAAACAAAAGTGGGAGCGAGCCTGTTCGCGATGGCGGTATGACAGGTACATGATGTGTTGACTGACTCACTGCCATCGCGAGCAGGCTCGCTCCCACAGGTGACTCGGTAGGGCGAGGGTTTAGAGACTGTCCTGCAAATGCCGACGCAATGCCTGCAAATCCGCCTGCAGCTTCTGCAATTGCTCCAGCGGCTGCCCACTGGCGCCGAGGATGCACTGCGGAACATCACGCGCCTTTTCCCGCAGCGCGCGACCTTGCTCCGTCAGTTCGACAATCACCACCCGTTCATCTTCACGACTGCGCGTACGACTCAGCAATCCCTCGACTTCCAGGCGTTTGAGCAGAGGCGTCAACGAGCCAGGATCGGTCAGCAGGCGCGTGCTGATTTCACCGACGGTCAACCCGTCACGTTCCCACAACACCATCATCGCCAGGTACTGCGGATAGGTCAGGCCCAATGCTTGCAGCAGCGGCTTGTAGACCTTGGTCATCATCAGCGACGTGGAATGCAGGGCGAAGCAGACCTGATTATCCAGCAGCAGGTGGTCACAGTTATCGGGAGTGGTGTGTTTTTTGGTCATGTCGAAGCCTTGATCAATGATCGTCATGAATCTAGCGGGCTAATCTTTAATGCGCCAGATAATTCTCGGCTAGTGCCGTTCCAGGTTTTTCTGAAGCGCCAGATCCCACGGCGGGATTGGACTGAACCGGCTCTTGAGATACTCCAGCAGCAGTCGGCTGCGTGGATTGGGTTGTTGCTCCAGGCGTAACGCATAAATCCCGGTGCTTTCCGGCTCGGGCAAACCGTTGTCGCAGAACAAGGGCAGCAACTCGCCGCGCACGAGGTATTCGCTGGCCAGCCAGGTAGGCAAGTGCGCAACGCCAAGCCCGGCAAGCGCGCCGCAGACCAATGCTTCGGCATTGTTTGCGCTCATACGGATACGCGCGGGGCGATGCACTTGCAGCTGGCCGTTGCGTTCAAATCTCCAGGCGAACAGTGGCGCCAGACCCTCCCAGTCGAGACCGTCATGTTCAACCAGTTGCGCCGGCTCACTCGGTACGCCCCGGCGCTTCAGATAATCGGGACTGGCGCAGGCGATGCGCACCATGCTCGCCAATGGCGTGGCCACCAAACGCGTATCGGCCATTTGCCCGGCACGCAGTACCAGGTCGACTTTGCCCAGGTTCAGGCCCTGCATGTCGACAAAGCTGTCGATCAGGTGCAACTGCACATCAAGGCCCGGATAGAGCATCAGGAAGTCGGCAATCACCGGGGCCAGGTGCCGACGCCCGAACGCGGCCGGCGCATCAATCCGGATCAATCCTTCCGGCGCACTGCTCAGGGAAACCGCTTCCGCCCTGGCGAGGCGTAACTCCGCCACGATCCGCCGTGCACGTTCGGCAAAAGCCAGGCCTGCCGGTGTCGCACGCACAGCGTGGGTGCTGCGGATGAACAATTGGCTGCCGACGGCGTGTTCCAGGCTGTCGATGCGCCTCGCCACTGCGGAGGGCGTCAGCGGATAACGGCGGGAGGCGGCGGAAAAGCTGCCGGTTTCCAGCACATCAAGAAACATCCCGAGCTGTTCGGTCAATTGATTTGGGTTCATGAGCGTTGCTTATGCGAAGTTGGCACAGCCATTGTGCGTTGCTGTGCGTTTCACTGCCAGCAGTGACTGCGTAGGATGAGCCTTCTGACAGGAAGGGAAATCGGCCGTGATCGAGTTTTTGATATACCTGGTGTTTGGCGCTGCCCTCGGTACGCTGGGTGGTTTGTTCGGGATTGGCGGCGGCTTGATCGCGATTCCGCTGTTGGGCGTGCTGTTCGGTCTCGACCAGCAAATTGCCCAAGGCACGGCGCTGGTCATGGTCGTACCGAACGTGATGCTGGCACTGTGGCGTTATCACCAGCGCAACCGAATCGAACTGCGCCACGCTTTGCCGCTGGCGTCGATGGGATTCTGCTTCGCCTGGCTCGGTTCGATCTGGGCAGTGGGCATTGATGCGCAAACCATGCGCATAGGATTCGTCGCCTTTCTGATTGCCCTGTCGGCTTACAACCTGGTGCGCATGTTCACCGCTAACGCACCCGCGTCGTCGCAGATGCGTTACTCCTGGCCGTGGCTGGGTATCCTCGGCGCTGCGTCCGGCTCCATGGGCGGGCTGTTTGGCGTCGGCGGGGCGGTTGTGGCAACTCCGGTGTTGACCAGTCTGTTTGGTACAAGCCAGGTGGTTGCCCAGGGTTTATCGCTGGCACTGGCGTTGCCAAGCACTGGCGTGACGTTGGTGACGTACGCCGTGCACCATCAAGTCGACTGGATGATCGGCGTGCCGCTGGCCGTCGGTGGCCTGATGAGCATCAGCTGGGGCGTGAAGATCGCCCACGCCATGCCGGAGCGGCTGCTACGCGGGCTGTTTTGCGCCTTCCTGGTGCTGTGCGCGGTGATGCTCGCCTTTAAAGTTTGAAGCCTTCGACGATGTGTTCGGCCAGGCTTTCAGTGATCGGCGACGGATTGTGCAGGTTGCGCACCAGCATGATGCTCGCCTCGGGCAGCTCCGGCAGGCCCTCGGCTTCACCCAGAATGCGCATGTCCGGCGTGATCAGGCTTTCCAATTGTGCGGTGACGGCCAGGCCGGCGCTGACCACCGCCATGATCGCCGACAGGCTGGAGCTGTTGTACGCGACCCGATAATCCCGGCCCATGGCGTCCAGCGCATTGCAGGCCCACAACCGGCAGAAGCAATCACTGTTGAACATCGCCAAGGGCAACGGCGTTTGCTCATGGGCGCTGAAACATTGCGCTTCGGCCCAGACAAAACGCTCCTTGCGCAACAACTGGCCGATCTCGTTGCCCGGCTCGCGGGTGACGATGGACAAGTCGAGGTCCTGGCGCAGCAGCAATTGTTTTGATGATTCGCAATGGACCTCGATCTGGATCAGCGGGTAGGACTGTGCAAACCGCCGCAGAATCCCCGGCAGAAACCGCATCACATAATCGTCGGGCGTGCCGATACGCACCATGCCGACCATGTGCGGTTCACGCAGCGTGTTGAACACCTCGCTGTGCAACTTGAGGATGCGCCTGGCATAACCCAGCAATACCTGGCCTTCAGCCGTCAGCCGCACCTGGCGACCGTCGCGCTGGAACAACTGGCGCTGCAACACATCCTCTTCAAGCCGCTTCATCTGCATGCTAACGGCAGATTGCGTGCGGTTGACCAGCTCCCCTGCACGGGTAAAACCACCTTGGTCGGCAATGGCGACGAAGGTGCGCAGCACTTCGGTGTCGATACTTGGGAAGGCTGACATACATCAATCTCCGAGATGTGTTGCATAAGAAACATTCGTTGGATTGATCTTAGCGACAGCGCGACACTTGAGCCATCCCAAACGGAGGGCAACAAGATGAAAGGTCAAAACGAAGTCGTAGCGGCAGAAAAACATTCCATCCATGTCGTATCTGATTTGCTGCACAAGTTGACTCGCTGGTACGAATTGCACCGTGAACGTGAACTGTTGGCGGGTATGAGCGACGAGGCGCTAAAGGACATCGGCCTGAGTCGTGCAGATGTCGAGCACGAAGTGGTCCGTCCATTCTGGGATGACCCGATGCACAAATGAGTCATTCACAACTACACAAACCCTCTTCCGGTGAGGTAGGTTGCGAGCAGACAAGGAGATGCTCATGCCCGCAACACTGTCCTTCTCCATCAAACAGGCTCGGCGTCTGGCGCTGGCTGCCCAGGGATTCAACGGGCGCCAGCCGCCAGCGACGATCAAGGCGACGCAGCTCAATCGCCTGATTGAACGTCTGGGCATTCTGCAAATCGATTCGGTCAATGCGCTGGTGCGTTCGCACTACCTTCCACTGTTTTCCCGCCTCGGCAACTACTCCTCCGACTTGCTCGACCAGGCTGCCTGGAGTCAGGGCCGGCGACGCACGCTGTTCGAATACTGGGGCCATGAAGCCTCGCTGCTGCCCTTGTCGATGTACCCGTTGATGCGCTGGCGGATGCTGCGCGCGACCCGTGGCGAGGACATCTATCAGCAACTGGCGCGGTTTGGTCGTGAGCAACAGGACACGATCCGCCGGGTGTTGGCTTCGGTTGAAGAGCTTGGCGCGCTGGGTGCCGGCAGCCTGTCGACTCGCGAAGAGCGGGCCGGACCCTGGTGGGACTGGAGCGCTGAAAAGCATGCGCTGGAATGGTTGTTCGCTGCAGGTGAAGTGACCGTAGCGGGGCGACGTGGATTCGAACGGCTTTATGATCTGCCGGAAAGAGTGATCCCCTCGGCGATTCTCCAGCAACCTGTCCTTGAGGAAGCGGCGGCCCAGCGGGGGCTGTTGCTGCATGCCGCGACTGCCTTGGGCGTGGCGACGGAAAAGGATCTGCGCGATTACTTCCGGCTGAGCCCGGGTGATGCTCGCCCGCGACTTGCCGAACTGGTTGAGGAGGGGGTATTGGTGACCTGCGATGTGCAGGGTTGGCGGCAACCGGCCTACTGCCTGCCCGAGCCCAAAGTGCCGCGCAAGATCGAGGCCAGTACGTTGCTTTCACCCTTCGATTCACTGATCTGGGAGCGCAGCCGCACCGAGCGGTTGTTCGACTTTCGTTATCGACTGGAGATTTACACGCCGCAGGACAAGCGGGTGTACGGTTATTACGTGCTGCCGTTTTTGCACAACGAAAGGATCGCGGCCCGGGTGGATCTGCGCGCGGAAAGGGCCTTGGGGCGATTGGCGGTGCACGCGGTACACGAGGAAGAGCCGGGGCTGGATGACGAGGGAATGCGGGCTTTGGCGATGAATTTGCGGCGGATGGCGGATTGGCTGGGGCTGGCGCGGGTGCAGTTGAATTGTCAGCGGGTGAGTGCGGCCAGGTTGCGGGTAGCATTGGCTGCGATTGAGGGTGCCTGAGCTGGCCTGATCGCTAGCAGGCTAGCTCCCACAGTTGATGCGTTTGGCGGAACCACGCGGTCAACATGTGGGAGCTAGCCCGCTAGCGATTGTTTCAAAGTGGTTTACCGCCGGACTTGTTTCAACGTCTCGGCAATCAGAAACGCCAATTCCAGCGACTGGTCGGCATTCATCCGCGGATCGCAATGGGTGTGATACCGGTCCGACAAACCGTCCTCGGTAATCGGCCGCGCGCCACCGATGCACTCGGTCACATTCTGCCCGGTCATCTCGATGTGGATGCCGCCTGCGTAAGTGCCTTCCGCCTGGTGAACCTGGAAGAACTGCTTCACCTCTCCAAGAATCTGCGCAAAGTCGCGAGTCTTGTAGCCGCTGCTAGCCTTGATGGTATTGCCGTGCATCGGATCGGAGCTCCAGAGCACCTGCTTGCCCTCGCGCTGCACGGCGCGGATCAACGCAGGCAGATGATCACCCACCTTGTTCGCGCCCATCCGGGCAATCAGGTTCAGACGTCCTGGATCATTGTCCGGGTTGAGCACGTCGATCAGACGAATCAGATCTTCGGGGTTCATGCTTGGCCCGACCTTGACCCCGATCGGGTTATTCACGCCCCGCAGGAACTCGACATGAGCGCCGTCGAGCTGACGGGTGCGGTCGCCGATCCACAGCATGTGGGCCGAGCAGTCGTAGTAATCGTTGGTCAGGCTATCGCGACGCACGAAGGCTTCTTCGTAGTTCAGCAGCAGCGCTTCGTGGGCGGTGAAGAAACTGGTTTCGCGCAGCTGTGGCGAGCTGTCCATGCCGCAGGCGCGCATGAAGGCCAGGGTTTCATCGATGCGATCGGCCAGGTGGCTGTATTTTTCAGCCAGCGCCGAGTTGGCAATGAAGTCCAGATTCCACTTGTGCACCTGGTGCAGGTCGGCAAAGCCGCCTTGGGCAAAGGCCCGAAGCAGGTTCAAGGTAGCCGTGGACTGGTGATAGGACTGGAGCAAGCGCTCCGGATCCGGCACACGACTCTTCTCGTCGAAACCGATGCCGTTGACGATGTCACCGCGGTACGCCGGCAAGGTCACGCCGTCGATGGTTTCGTCGTTGGCTGATCGTGGCTTGGCAAATTGACCGGCCATGCGTCCGACCTTGACCACCGGGCATCCGGCGGCAAACGTCATGACGATCGCCATTTGCAGCAGCACTTTGAACGTGTCGCGAATCTTCGCGGCGGAGAACTCGGCGAAGCTCTCGGCGCAGTCGCCGCCCTGCAACAGAAACGCGCGGCCCTGGGTTACCTCGGCAAACTGACGGCGCAACTCCCGGGCTTCACCGGCAAACACCAGTGGCGGATAGCTGGCCAGCGTTTGCTCGACGTGCAGCAAATGCGCCGCGTCGGGGTAGTGGGGTTGTTGCTGGATCGGCAAGGCGCGCCAGCTGTCAGGACTCCAGGGTTGGCTCATCACGGTCTCGGTTGGTTTACGCTCGGACCTTCATGTTATCAGCAATTAATGCGTGACCTGTTCCCGTTGCTTCGCGGACAATCGCGCCTTTGCCGCTTCAAGCTGCGGCAGGCCCGGTAATGATCTGGAGACGAAATGACTGAGGAGCGCGTCGAGCATCTGCTCGCCGAGGTACAGGATGAGTTCGGCGTGATACGCGTGCTGGAAGTGGCCGATTACCGTTTCCTCGAATTCGGTGATGCCATCGAACAGAGTTGCGTGTTTACTGCCGATCCCAGCTGGCTCGAATACGACTACACCCGCGCGATGTTGATTGGCGCGTTGTGCCACGATCAGCCGGAGAGTGCGCTCTTTCTGGGGCTCGGTGCAGGGACCTTGACCCAGGCCTGTCTGAAGTTTCTGCCGCTGGAAGACGTCGAGGCTATCGAGCTGCGTCCCGATGTACCGCGCCTGGCCATCGAGTTCCTTGGGCTGGACGACGATCCCCGGCTGTATATCCGTGTGGGCGATGCGCTGGAGCTGCTCGACACCGCCGAGTCTGCCGACCTGATTTTCGTCGACCTGTATACCGATGTCGGTCCGGGTGTCGGGCATCTGGCCTGGAGCTTTTTGGAGAACTGCCAGAAGCGCCTGAATCCAGGCGGCTGGCTGGTGATCAACCAATGGGCCACCGATGATGGAAAACCCTTGGGCGCGGCGTTGCTACGCGGTTTGTACCACCGCCATTACTGGGAGTTGCCGGTGAAGGAGGGCAATGTGATCCTGCTCGTGCCTTCGGAGCTGGACCAGGAGCTGGACATGGACGGTCTGATCGCGCGAGCTGAAGGGCTGGCGCCACAGCTGGGGTATTCGTTGTCGTCGCTGATTAAGGCGATTCGCCCGGCTACTTGAAGGCGATATAAGTCCCTTGTAGGAGCTGCCGAAGGCTGCGATCTTTTGATCCTGGTCTTTCAACGTCGTCCAACAGGCGGAAAATCAAGATCAAAAGATCGCGGCCTGCGGCAGCTCCTACAGGGGGAGTGTGGGGACAAATGGCTTCAGCAGCCTTTGAAAACGCCCGGCCGCTTCTCCACCATCGACCGCACGCCTTCCTTGGCATCCTCACTCGCCATCAGCTTCTTCACCAGCGGCGGCAACGCCTGCGCCGCTGCAGTTTCCCCTTCATGCCGTGCCTGGCGAGCCGACATCAATGTCGCCTGAACCCCAAGCGGCGCCTGCCGGGCGATCCGTTCGGCCAGCTCGATCGACCGTGGCAACAAATCCTCGCTGGCCATGACTTCCTGCACCAACCCCAGGTGCAACGCATCGTGGGCATCGAATTCATCGCCGGTCAGCAGCCAGCGCATGGCATTGCCCCAGCCCGCGAGCTGATGCAGGCGCAGCGTGGCCCCGCCAAACGGAAAGATCCCCCGTTGCACTTCTTTCTGGGCGAAACGGGTGTTGCTGGCGCACAGGTTGATGTCAGCGGCCAGCATCAGCTCGATGCCGATGGTCAGGCAGTAACCTTGTGCAGCGACAATCACCGGTTTACTCACCCTTGGCCCGGCAAATACACCCCAGGGATCGCAGCCGCCCGGAGGCGCCTGCCAACCTTCAGCCAGGGACGCGCTGGCACTGACCAGGTCGAGCCCGGCGGTAAAATGCTCGCCATGGGCAAACACCACGGCCACCCGCGCTTCGCTGTCCGCTTCGAGCTCGCCATAGGCCAGGCTGAGTTCGTTGAGCAGTTGCAGATCGAAGGCGTTGCGCTTGGCCACCCGGTCCAGACCGATCAATAGAACATGACCGCGGCGTTCGCGGCTGACTCGACTGCAGCTGGGCTGATCCATGGAACATTTCCTCGGGCGGGGAGAGGTGGGAAGGCGTCAGTGAGACCGCAGGTTTTAGTCTTCAGGGTGAACCGTTTTAGCGCCAACTCCAGCAGGGCCGGGCCTTTGAAAAATAGACCGTTGCGCGATTATCCGCAAAGCCTGTGACATAACGGTGTATCCGTCAGTTTTCCGACAAATAATGCTCCCTTTTTGGGCGAATTCCGGTATAGTGCGCGCCGGCCTTTAACCGGGCCGCGTTTAGGTAGCGCAATTCCCCGAAGTCAGCTTCGGCTGCACGTCCGCACACCGGACTCTCCCTTGACGAATCTTTTTCATTCATTCGTTTTCGCAAATCCCCGCCGACAAAGCAGCCAGGGCGACTCTTGAGTCTTACACGGCATGCGCAGCTTTGGAGCATGGGTCTTTGCGGATGCACTTAGAGGCAGACCCATGACCCAGGAAACCGGCGGCTTCGCCGCTTTTAATCTTAATCCGAATATTCTTGCAGCCGTCATTGCGACTGGCTACGAAGAGCCTTCGGCTATTCAGCAGCAATCGATCCCGATCATCATGGCCGGCCACGACATGATTGGCCAAGCGCAAACCGGTACGGGTAAAACCGCCGCTTTCGCCCTGCCGATCCTGCATTGCATCGATCCTGCCAAGCGCGAGCCGCAAGCCCTGATCCTGGCGCCAACCCGTGAGTTGGCGCTGCAAGTAGCAACCGCTTTCGAAACCTACGCCAAGCAAATGCCGGGCGTTACCGTTGTGGCCGTTTACGGCGGCGCGCCTATGGGCCCACAACTGAAAGCAATCCGTAACGGCGCACAGATCGTTGTCGCCACCCCGGGCCGTCTGTGCGACCACCTGCGTCGCGACGAGAAAGTCCTGTCGACCGTGAACCACCTGGTTCTCGACGAAGCTGACGAAATGCTCAAGCTGGGCTTCATGGACGACCTGGAAGTCATCTTCAAGGCTCTGCCAGCGACCCGTCAGACCGTACTGTTCTCGGCGACTCTGCCACAGTCGATCCGTGCCATTGCCGAACGTCACCTGCGTGACCCGCAGCACGTGAAGATCCAGACCAAGACCCAGACCGTTACCGCGATCGAACAGGCTCACCTGTTGGTTCACGCTGACCAGAAGACCTCGGCTGTATTGAGCCTGCTGGAAGTCGAAGACTTCGACGCCCTGATCATGTTCGTGCGCACCAAGCAAGCGACCCTGGACCTGGCCAGTGCCCTGGAAGCCAAAGGCTACAAAGCCGCTGCGCTGAACGGTGACATTGCTCAGAACCAGCGTGAGCGCGTGATCGACTCCCTCAAGGATGGCCGTCTGGACATCGTTGTGGCGACCGACGTTGCTGCTCGTGGCCTGGACGTTCCGCGCATCACTCACGTGTTCAACGTTGACATGCCGTACGACCCGGAATCCTACGTTCACCGTATCGGCCGTACTGGCCGTGCCGGTCGCGAAGGTCGCGCACTGTTGCTGGTGACTCCGCGTGAGCGCCGCATGCTGCAAGTGATCGAGCGTGTAACCGGTCAGAAAGTGGCTGAAGTCCGCCTGCCGGATGCTCAGGCCGTTCTCGATGCCCGCATCAAGAAACTGACCAACAGCCTGTCGCCGCTGGTTGCTGATGCTGAATCGACTCACGGTGACCTGCTGGATCGCCTGACGGCCGATATCGGTTGCAGCCCGCGTGCCCTGGCCGCAGCCCTGCTGCGCAAGGCTACCAACGGTCAAGCACTGACCCTGGCTGCGATCGAGAAAGAACGTCCACTGGTGCCGAACAATGCACCGCGTGGCGATCGTCCTGAGCGTACCGGTGATCGTCCGGACCGTGGTGATCGCGAGCGTCGTGCTCCGGTTCCATTGGCTGAAGGCCGTGCTCGTTGCCGTACCGCGCTGGGCGCGCGTGATGGTATCGCTGCCAAGAACCTGCTGGGCGCCATCCTGAACGAAGGCGGCCTTGCTCGTGAAGCGATCGGTCGCATCCAGGTGCGTGACAGCTTCAGCCTCGTTGAGCTGCCGGAAGATGGTCTGGAGCGTTTGCTGACCAAGCTGAAGGACACTCGCGTTGCCGGTAAGCAGTTGAAGCTGCGTCGCTACCGCGAAGATTGATCCGCTCCCGAGCTGATTGATCGAACATAAAAAATCCCCGACTGGTTCGGGGATTTTTTATGCCTGCGTTTTTTTGAGTCCGCACGGTCCCTGTAGCTTTGTAGCTTTGTAGCTTTGTAGCTTTGTAGCTTTGTAGCTTTGTAGCTTTGTGGCGAGGGAGCTTGCTCCCGCTGGACTGCGCAGCAGTCCCCATCTTTTCAGATAGAGAGAGGGGCAGCTTCGCGACCCAGCGGGAGCAAGCTCCCTCGCCACAGGTTTGCGTCGAAGGCTCGGCGGCTGCTACAGGCGATCGGGTCGCGGCATTTATTCCGTTACCGGTCCGCCACCCGCCGTAATCACTTGCACACTCATGCGCGGTGTCGCCAGATCAAGCCCGGCTTCATCCAGTTGCCGTTTGAGTAACAGGTTGAACGCCCGGGAGACTTCCCACTGCTTGATCGGTGCGGTCTTGAATCGGGCGCGAAGTATTGCGTTGCCCGACTCGAAACTCTCGACGCCCTGAATCTCCAGTGGCGACCAGATGTTGCGCCGTTGCAGTGGGTCCGTCCGCATCTTCTGCCCCACATCGCGCATCAGCTTGATCGCGTCATCGATATTCATGGCGGAAGGGATGGCCACCCTGAAAATCGCGTAACCGAATTCCCGGGAGTAGTTCTTGATGCTTTTGATTTCGCTGAACGGAATGGTGTGGACGATGCCGTCGATGTCTCGCAGGCGCACGGTGCGAATCGTCAGCCCTTCAACCGTGCCCAGGTGGCCGCCAACGTCCACGTAGTCATCGATGGCCAGGGAATCCTCGATGATGATGAACAGCCCTGTAATCAGGTCGGCAACCAGCGACTGGGCGCCGAAACCAATGGCCAGGCCGATCACGCCGGCACCGGCCAGCAGTGGCGTGACATTCATGCCCATGTTCGCCAGCGCAACGATCAGCGCAACAATGAAAATCGCCACGAACAGCACGTTGCGGATCAGCGGCATCATCGTCTGCGCGCGGGCATTCGCCAGGCCTTTGCGCGAGCGGGTGAGGGCGTGGTGCACTGCGGTGTCACTGAGAATCCAGATCAGCCAGGCAAAAATAAGCGTCCCCGCGAGGCTGAACAGTTTGACGCTGACTTCATGACCTTCGCCTTCGGTGAAGGTAATCAGTGACATTCCCCAGACGCGCAGGCCAAGCTCAATGAACGCCAGCCACACCAGCAGGTGGGCGAGGGTGTAGAAAAAGTTTTTCAGTCGATCCGAATACAGTGCATGCCGCTTCACTCCTCGCTGCGGTTTGAGCGAGTGGCGGCGCACCAGCCCATTGATGACCATGCACAGCACCAACAGCACCGTGCAGATCAGCGACTGACGCAACGCAGTGCTGGTGTCGCCAGCTGACACGAAAGTGGCAAACAACGAAATGCCCACCAGTACCAGGGCGGGTATGTACCAGAAGGTCCCGAGGATATCGATGGTGTCGCTGAGTGCGCGGCGGGTCAGGCGACGTGAGAGTGGCTGGTTGCGGATCAAGTGAGCGATTGGACGCCGGAAGCGCAGAATGAACAGGCCGGTGGATAGCGCGGCCAGGACATTGGCAATCGTTGCGGCGGTGTGTGCCAGGTGGGTGCCGAGGCTTTCAACCAGTCGCGGATCACTCAAGGCTTCGCCGAATGCGGCGAAGCTGCCGATCAGCCACAACGGCCGAAAGGCCTGATGCCGCAGGATGTACAGGGCGCGGTGACGGTGTGGGCCGTCGAGCAGGGAGAAAGCGATGACGCAGACCGCCGAAAAGCAGGTGCCCACCACCAGCGCATACGCCAACACCATGGCCAGGCTTTTGCCCAATGACGAGGGCAGGGCGTAGGTCATGTAGACCGTCATCACCAGTGCAATCAGCCACGGCCCGAGCTTGCGCAAGGCGAAGCGCAACATGTCCAGGGCGCTGGGATGTTGCGGCAATTCTTCGGTCAGGCCGAAGCGCATTCGCACCCGGTGGCTGAGCCAGATCAGCACGGCGGCGAGCAAACTCCAGACCATCAGGATCATGGCAAAGGCAAAGATGATCGGCAGCCATTCATTGGCCGGCACTATCAAGGCTTTCAGTTCTTCCTTGGTCAGTTCGTACTCTTCGGACCAGCGCGTGAGCGGGCTGTCGGCGCCGGAAAACTGCTTCTCGAGACTTGCCAGTGTCCCGCCGATCAACCCGAGTACACCCTGTTCGGCAGCGGGCTGTGCCTTTTTGGTGGCATCGCGCAACTTCTTCAGGTCGGCGAGCAACTTGGTCCGCTGTTGATCGTTCTCCAGCGACTTGATGACTTCGTCCAGGGATTGCCCCAGCGGTTCTTGTGCTTCTGGCTGGGCTTTCGCCGAACCGTTGAGCAGGCTCGGCAGACCGACGGCCTGGGCTGGCGCCATTGGCAGTAGCGTCATGAGGCAGACGAGGAGGAAATACGGCAGGGCGAAAAGACGAGCGAACACTAGGCGGTCAACCTTGGAATGAGCAGATCGACCGAGTGTACGAGCCCGCTAAAATCAATGCGAGCCGGGGAGCGGATTTATTCGTTAAGTTTGGCGAGGATCTTGAACACCACGGTGGCGAGGATCGTCAGCATGCCGATCCACATGGCGAACACGCCGGCATTCTTGTCACGGAAATTGAAGCCAATGGCTAGCAGGATCATCCCGGACAGGATCGGAATCAGCATGGCGTGGAAGGACTGCATCGAGATCATGGCGACTGCCTTGTCAAAAGGAATAACTTAATTGTAGGAGCTGCCGCAGGCTGCGATCTTTTGATCTTGTTTTTTAGGATCAAGATCAAAAGATCGCAGCCTGCGGCAGCTCCTACAGAGAGAGCGCATCTGCAAACGCTGCCATGGGCAGCGGCTGTCTCGGGGATTAAGGCAATTCCTGGCAGGCGTAAAACGCGCTCAGCACTTTCACCAGGTGGGCTAGGTCATGACTGCCGCACAGTTCACGGATCGAATGCATGGCGAACGTCGGCAGGCCGATGTCCACGGTGCGCACGCCCAGCTGACTGGCGGTAATCGGGCCGATGGTCGAGCCGCAACCCATGTCGCTGCGCACCACGAAGCTCTGCACCGGTACTTCTTCGGCCATGCACAAATGGCGGAAGAACCCGGCGGTTTCGCTATTGGTGGCGTAGCGCTGGTTGCTGTTGACCTTGATGACCGGGCCGGCGTTGAGTTTCGGGCCGTGGTTGGCGTCATGCTTGTCGGCGTAGTTGGGATGCACGCCATGGGCGTTATCGGCCGACACCAGCAGGGACTTCTGGATGGTCCGCACGAACTCGTCACCGTCGGGCAACAGGCGGCGCAAGGTTTGCTCAAGCATCGGGCCATCGGCGCCGCACGCCGAGCAGGAGCCGACTTCTTCGTGGTCGTTGGCCACCAGCACGCAGGTTTCGTCGGTCTCGGCCGTCAGCAATGCTTGCAGGCCGGCGTAGCACGACAGCAGGTTGTCCAGGCGCGCGCCCGCGATGAAGTCGCCGTGCAGGCCAATAACCGCGGCGCTTTGGGTGTCGTAGAAGCTCAGCTCATAGTCGAGCACCACGTCGGCGTTCAGACCATGTTCCAGTGCCAGTTGATTGGTGAGCACTGCACGGAAGTCGACGCGCTCGTCGCCGGCAAATTGCGCGAGGATCGGTGGAAGTTCAGTCTGCGCATTGATCGCCCAGCCCATGTTGGCTTCACGATTGAGGTGAATCGCCAGGTTGGGAATGGTCGCGATGGGCGCCTTGAAATCGATCAGTTGGCTCTCGACCTTGCCGTCACGACGGAAGGTGACTCGGCCAGCCAGGGACAGATCACGGTCAAACCAGGGTGCCAGCAGCGCACCGCCGTAGACTTCGACACCCAGTTGCCAGAAACCCTGGCGTTGCAGTTCCGGTTGCGGCTTGACGCGCAGGCACGGGCTGTCGGTATGGGCGCCCACCAGGCGAATACCGCCATGCAGCGGTGAGTGACGGCCCATCTTGATGGCGACGATCGAGGAGTCGTTACGGGTGACGTAGTATCGGCCGTTGGCTTCGGTGGTCCAGGGCTCACGCTCATCAAGGCGCTGAAAGCCCGCCGCTTCCAGGCGCTGTACTAGGCTGGCAGTGGCATGAAACGGGGTAGGGGAGGCCTTGAGGAAGTCGATCAGGCCTTGGTTCAACTCTTCGCGCATAAGTAGCTCCAGACAGCAGTGGCGCCAGTTTAACGTATTGAAAGCGCAAAGTGCGGCGGCCGGTCAGCGACTGTCGAGCGCAAATTATTGTGGCGAGGGAGCTTGCTCCCGCTCAGCTGCGCAGCAGTCGTAGATCCGGCGGTGCGCCAAAGAAAATGTCGTTGCTGGTTTTGGGAGCGCTTCGCACTGGAGCGCCAGCCCGGTCCAGCGGGAGCAAGCTCCCTCGCCACGAAAGCCTCTTCGCCCCAATAAATCGCTAAAGGGTTTTAGAACGGTGCCGGGCACTCGAAGCGCAGGCGTTCACCGGTTTGCGGATGGGTGAAGCTCAGCATGCTCGCGTGCAGGCACAGTCGTGGCCAGGCAGCCAGTGCCTGTTCGTGGGCGTAAAGCCCGTCGCCCAGCAGTGGATGACCAATGGACAGCATGTGCACGCGCAGTTGATGGGAGCGGCCAGTGATGGGCGTCAGTTCGACCCGGCACCAGTCGCCGCATCGCTCCAGTACGCGCCAGAAGGTCAGGGCGTGTTTACCGAATTCATGGTCAACCACATGACGTGGTTTGGTCGGCGGATCGTAGCGCAACGGCAAATCGATGCTGCCGCTGTCGAGTTCCGGCTGGCCCCAGCACAGTGCGGTGTAGGCTTTTTCGGTTTCGCGGTCGTGAAATTGCCGGGACAGCTCGCGATGAGTATCCGGGTCACGCGCCAACAGGATGATGCCGGAGGTTTCCCAGTCCAGTCGGTGGACGATTCGCGCTTCCGGGTAGCCGTTTTCTTGCAGGCGGGTAATCAGGCAGTCCTTGTTGTCATCAGCCCGGCCAGGGACGGAAAGCAGCAACGTAGGCTTGTTCACCACCAATACGGCGGCGTCCTGATAAATGATGTGGACGTTGGACAACGGCATTAAAACAGCCTCGTAACAAATGCCAACGGCGACTCAGAACCCACGATCCCCCGTAGGAGCTGCCGAAGGCTGCAATCTTTTGATCTTGTTTTTAAAAAAGACAAAATCAAAAGATTGCAGCCTTCGGCAGCTCCTACAGGGGCCCTTGGGTGCTGAGCCGCCGTGGCTCCTGTCTGATCGACTAGCGGTCAGGCAGGGTGATATTGAGTTCCAGAATCGAGCAGCTGCCCTGGTTTTCCAGAGCGACATGCACGTCATCGGACCCGATATTGACGTATTTGCGAATCACCTCGACCAGTTCCTTCTGCAAGGCTGGCAGGTAGTCCGGTGTACTGCGTTGGCCGCGTTCATGCGCCACGATGATCTGTAGACGCTCTTTCGCTACCGAGGCTGTGCTTGTCTTCTTGTTGGCACGAAAGAAGTCAAAAAGGTTCATTACCTACCTCCAAACAGGCGCTCGAAGAATCCCTTCTTCGTGACATCGAGAAAACGATGCTCTACGGTTTTGCCCAGCAGACGATCGACGGCATCGCTGTATGCCTGGCCGGCATCGCTCTGGTCGTCGAGAATCACCGGTACACCCGAGTTGGAAGCCTTGAGCACTGCCTGGGATTCCGGAATGACACCCAGCAGGGTGACGGACAGGATTTCCTTGACGTCTTCGACGCCGAGCATTTCACCGTCGTTCACGCGTTGCGGGTTGTAGCGGGTCAGCAGCAAGTGTTCCTTGATCGGATCCTCGCCCTTTTCAGCGCGGCGGGATTTGCTGGCCAGCAGGCCGAGCATACGGTCCGAGTCACGTACCGAGGACACTTCCGGATTGGTCACGATGATCGCTTCATCAGCGAAGTACATGGCCAGGTGGGCGCCTTTCTCGATGCCCGCCGGGGAGTCGCAGACCACGAATTCGAAGTCTTCTTTCAACGCCATCAGGACTTTTTCCACGCCTTCGACGGTCAGCGCGTCTTTGTCGCGGGTCTGGCTGGCGGCGAGGACGTAAAGGTTTTCCAGGCGCTTGTCTTTGATCAGGGCCTGTTGCAGGTTCGCTTCGCCGTTGACGACGTTGACGAAGTCATACACCACGCGACGTTCGCAACCCATGATCAGGTCGAGGTTACGCAGGCCCACGTCGAAGTCGACGATAACTGTTTTGTGACCGCGCAGTGCGAGGCCGGTACCGATAGCGGCACTGGTGGTGGTCTTACCCACACCACCCTTGCCGGATGTAACCACGAGAATCTTGGCCAAGGTGTTTCACCCCTAAGGAAAAAGGACATTTAGCCCCTGAAAAACATCTCTAGAAAACTACTGCAGTCGGACAGCCTTGGCTGGAATCCGGCCCTGAACGGCGATTACCTTCGGTAAACACTGCTTTTGGCCATTTTCCGACTTCGTTCAAGCCGTTTTCGCTACGTTTTAGAGATGCTTGGAAAATGCGGCAGTATCCGTTAAAGCCGAATGATGTTCAACACATCGCCCGACAGGCTGACCTGTACGCCCGAACCCCATAAAGGGTCGCGTCGCAGATCCTCCGAAACCTTGTAATGGCCCGCGATGGAGACCAGTTCAGCGCTCATTTGCTGACAGAAAATCCTGGCTTTCGTGTCGCCCTTGACCCCGGCCAGAACGCGACCACGCATCGGGCCGTATACATGGATGTTGCCATCGGCCAGAAGTTCCGCCCCCGGGCTCACCGAGGAGATCACCACCAGATCACAGCCCTGGGCATAAATCTGCTGACCACCGCGTACCGGTGACGTGATGATTTTCGTTGGCTTGATCGTCGGCTCCGGTGGCTTTTCCGGTTTTTTCACCACGACGCCTTCATTCGGGTCCAGAGGACGTTCCCGGGCACCGGACGGTGGCAGCACCGGCAAATCCACGGCAATGGCGGCAGCGATGTCCTCGATGCGGCTGGCACGGATCGCCAGCGTGCGCAGGCCATGTTGACGGCACACGCGCATCAGGCCGGGCAAATCCACGGCGCCTTCGCCGGGTGGAAGTTTGTCCAGGGCCAGCACCAGCGGGGCGTTGCTGAAGAAGTTGGGCGCCTGGGCGACCTTGGCGGCCAGTTGTCGATCGAGGTTCTCGAGGTCGTTACGGGCCAGTTCCAGCACCGTAATGGCAAGCATGCTGCCCTTCAACTGGAACACGGGATCTTTGTCTAGCGGTTCGGTTTGGCTCATGGTCGGCATACAACGACTTGTCACTAAAAGTGCCGAGACTTATAACGAGAACGCCCGCGAGCCGCAAGCCGGGTCGAACGATGTAGAATGCGCGGCCATTGTCTTGACGGAAGCTTTAATGGATCGCCCGCGTTTTCGAACAGCCTTTCTTTCTCCGCGTTTCTGGCCGCTGTGGTGTGGCTTGGGGCTGTTGTGGCTGATTGTTCAGCTGCCCTATCGCGCGTTGCTGTTTATCGGTCGCTTGCTGGGTGCGCTGATGTATCGGCTGGCCGGCGACAGACGGCGCATCGCCAAGCGCAATCTCGAACTGTGTTTTCCTGAAAAATCCGCTGCCGAGCGCAAACGCCTGCTCAAGGAAAACTTCGCTTCTACCGGCATTGCCTTCTTTGAAATGGCCATGAGCTGGTGGTGGTCGCGCGAGCGTCTGGCGAAACTGGCCCATGTCGAAGGCCTGGAGCATTTGCAAAAAGCCCAGCGCGAAGGCAAAGGGGTGATCCTGATGGCGGTGCATTTCACCACGCTGGAAATCGGCGCGGCATTGCTCGGCCAGCAGCACACCATCGATGGCATGTACCGCGAGCACAAAAATCCGCTGTTCGATTACATCCAGCGCCGTGGCCGCGAGCGGCACAACCTCGACTCGCTGGCGGTGGAGCGCGATGACGTGCGCGGCATGCTCAAACTGCTGCGTGCCGGCCGGGCTATCTGGTATGCGCCGGATCAGGACTACGGCGCCAAGCAAAGTATCTTCGTGCCGTTGTTCGGTATCCAGGCGGCGACCGTCACTGCCACCAGCAAGTTTGCGCGCCTGGGCAAGGCGCTGGTGGTGCCGTTCACCCAGGAGCGTCTGGCAGACGGCAGCGGTTATCGACTGGTGATTCATGCCCCGCTCGAAGGCTTCCCGGGCGAGAGCGAAGAGGCCGATTGCATTCGCATCAATCAATGGGTCGAAGGCGTCTTGCGCGAGTGTCCCGAGCAATACCTCTGGGCCCATCGCCGCTTCAAGAGCCGTCCACCCGGCGAGCCCAAGCTCTACGCCAAGCGCGGTTAAAACCCACAAGCACCAGGGAGTGTTGCGATGAGTCCTGCTGAACCGGTTACAGGTTTGATTCTATCCGGCGGCGGGGCTCGGGCGGCCTATCAGGTCGGGGTGCTGGCGGCGATTGCCGAGTTGCTGCCCGAGGGTGCAAACAATCCCTTCCCGGTGATCGTCGGCACCTCGGCCGGAGCAATCAATGCGGTGAGCCTCGCCAGCGGGGCGATGGACTTTCGTGGCGCTATCGAGCGTCTGACGGCCTTCTGGCAGGGCTTTCGCAGCCATCTGGTGCTGCGCAGCGACTGGCCAGGGGTGATCCATCAGGCCAGCCGCTTTGTCGGTCACAGCTTGCTGGGCATCGGTGCGCAGGTACCGGTGGCGTTGCTCAACAGTTCGCCGCTGCGCGGATTGCTCAACGAAAAACTGCACATGAACGGCATCGCTGAGGCCATCGCGCAAAAACAATTGCAGGCCGTGGCGGTGACCGCGTTCGGCTACGAATCCGGCCAGGCCGTCACGTTCTATCAGGGCGGCGGCACCATCGACGCCTGGTTGCGCCATCGGCGTATCGGCGTTCCGACTCAATTGTCGGTTGAACACTTGCTCGCCAGCTCCGCTATTCCGCTGCTGTTTGCGCCGGTAAAAATCGGCGAGGAGTATTTCGGCGACGGCGCTGTCCGCCAATCCGCACCGATCAGCCCGGCCCTGCACCTGGGCGCGAGCCGTGTGCTGGTGGTGGGCGTGAGTGGCAATCCGCGAGGAGTCGATCCGGAGCAACCGCTGCAACGCGCCTACACAGGCCAGCAGCCGACCCTGGCACAGATCGGTGGGCACATGCTCAACAGTACGTTCATCGATAGCCTGGAAAGCGACATCGAGCTGCTGCAGCGTCTGAACCAGTTCAGCCACCTGATGCCCGATGGCACGCCGACCCGTGCGTTGGGCGTGGCGCCGGTCGAAGTGCTGGTGATTTCACCGAGCCAGCCGATCGATGAAATTGCTGCACGGCATCGCCAGGAATTGCCGGCGGCGCTGCGGCTGTTCCTGCGCGGGCCGGGAGCCACGAAAACCAGCGGGGCAGGGGTGCTGAGCTATCTGCTGTTCGAGGCGGGGTATTGCAGCGAATTGATTGATCTGGGGCGGCGGGATGCGTTGGCCAAGAAAGCTGAGTTGTGCCGGTTTCTCGGGTTGATAGAGCCGGTGGTTTCGGCCTGAGATTGGCGGTGCGGCCATCGCTAGCAGGCTAGCTCCCACAGTTGATCTGAGTGACGCTGAAGATCCACTGTGGGAGCTAGCCTGCTAGCGATGGCGTCTTTGCAGACGCCGCAAAACAATGATCAGAAGTGGAACTTCACCAGGAAGCTCGTCACGTTCTGATTGGTCGTAAAGGCACGGGTATCGTCGATCCCGTACTTGTCCTTCCAGTAGTCGTACTCCACACCCACATACAACTGCTTCTCGCCGACATTCAGCGCCTTGCCCAGGTCGTATTTGACCTGTGGGTTGAAGTGCAGGTTGGCGTGGTAGTCGCCTTTGGAATTGGTGTCATTATCCATCACCCAGTCCATGTAACCATCGATCAGGATGTTCGAGTCGCCGACCGGAATGGTGTAGGACCACACGGGCGTGACCTGCCAGACGTTGTCGCCCGGACGGCCGCCGTCGGTGTGGCGCTGGTAGAAGTTCAGCTGGAAGTAGTCGAAACCAGGGATCGCCAGGTCGAAACCAGGACCGATCAGGTAGGCCTCGGTATCACCTTCGCCGAACTCGTAGGTCATGGCCAGCAGCACGTCTTTGATCGGGCCGAACTCGATCTTCTGGTCCAGCACCTTGCCCAGAGAAATGCGCGGCTGGAACTCACCGTAGTAGGTGTTCGGGCCGACGGTGTTGTCGTCCTTGCCGTTGTAGAAGATCTTGTCGACGAAGAAGAAGTTATCCCCATATTTCCACGCGTCGGCATGTTCGAAGGTGACGGTTTGCTGAATGGCCGGGTTGACCTTGAAGTCCTTGCCATACAAATAGCTCAGGCTGTTGTTCTGCCATTGCAGCAAGTCGCCGGCCATCGCTTGGCCCCCGGCCAGCAAGGTCGTGGCAAGCATCAGGCTAGTGCACGTACGT
The DNA here is from genome assembly GCF_059716215.1 of Pseudomonas sp. LBUM1643. Taxonomy (NCBI): domain Bacteria; kingdom Pseudomonadati; phylum Pseudomonadota; class Gammaproteobacteria; order Pseudomonadales; family Pseudomonadaceae; genus Pseudomonas; species Pseudomonas sp. LBUM1643. The sequence goes on along the minus strand of NZ_CP166813.1, from coordinate 4,352,011 downwards.
TTCATTCGGTTGCTCCCAAAAAGTTGGTGTTCCACGTTTTTTTTCTAAGTTCGGCGCTCTGGTGTGGCGCCTTTTTCTGTCGCTGCAAAAGTCATCCATTCGGTCAGCTTTAGTGCTGTTAGCAAGAGCTGAGCCAAGGCTTTCAAAAAGCAAAAAAACTCCCGCTCGGCTGCTCAAAAACAGTCGATTGAGAGGGGTTTTGGATTGCCTTGATGCTGACCGGCGCCGGGATAAGTTGGCTTTCTGGTCAGGATTTAAATCCGGGCTTTTTTTTAAAGCGGATTCAGGCGGCCGCGGAGAATACTGACTCCTTGACCAGGTCTCAAGTGCCCCGCAACAGAGCACCGACGACAGGTTTGGCGCACGGTTGCGGGTCATCTTAGAAATGCACCTTCACCAGCAGGCTGGTGGTGTTTTCGTTGGTGTCGAAGCTGGATGTGTTCTCGATGCCGTATTTGTCTTTCCAGTAGCTGTATTCGGCGCCGACGTACACCTGTTTCTCACGCCAGCCCAAAGCTTTGCCCAGGTCGTATTTCACCTGCGGGTTGACGTGCACGTTGGCGTGATAGGTACCGTGTGAGTTCTGGTCGTTGTCCACGACCCAGTCGATGTAGCCGTCGATCAATACGGTCGAGTTACCCAAGGGAAGGGTGTAGGACCAGGCCGGTGTGATTTGCCAGACATCATCGCCGGGGCGGCTGCCTTCGGTCTGGCGACGATAGAAGTTCAAGGTGAAGTAGTTGAAGCCCGGTACGGCGAGGTCGAAACCGGGGCCGATCAGGTAGGCCTCGGTGTCGTCTTCACCGTTCTCGTAGGTCATGGCCAGCAGCACGTCCTTGATCGGACCGAACTCGAGACGGCGGTCGAGGATTTTGCCGAAGGAGAGGCGCGGGCTGAACTCGCCGTAATAGGCGTGAGAGCCCTTATTGCGATCCTTCTCGCCGTTGTAATACGTACTGTCGACGAACAGGAAATTGTCACCGTACTTCCATTTGTCGGCATGCTCGAACGTCACTGTCTGCTGGATCGACGGGTTGACCGCAAAATCCTTGCCGTACAGATAGCTCAAACTGTTGGTCTGCCACAGCAATAAATCGCCGGCCATGGCCTGACTGGCGGCCAGTAGACCAGCGCCCAACAGCATGTTTGTCTGTGTCCGAATCATCTGTTGCTCCCTCTTGTTTTTATTGTTTGAGGCGCAGACAGCCCTTAACCCTGTAGAAGTGAGCCTGCTCGCGATAGCGTTGAATCAGTCAACTCAGGTGTTGAATGTCATACCGTCATCGCGAGCAGGCTCGCTCCTACAAGGTTCGTGGCGTCTCTGTTATTGCTGGTGTGCGTGGCAGTCGTTGATTGCCGCACGTTCCTTTCCACCAAGGATGTTGAACAGCAGGTTCAGCGTCAGCGCACTGAGGGTCGCCATGGCGATCCCGCTGTGGGTGATCGGGCTCATCCACATCGGCAGGTGGGCGAAAAACTCCGGACGCACCACCGGGATCAATCCCATCCCGATGCTCACCGCCACCAGCAACTGGTTGCGGCGATCGCCGATATCGGCTTCCTGGAGAATCTTGATCCCGGTCGCGGCGACCATGCCGAACATCGCGATCGCGGCGCCGCCCAGTACCGCAGGCGGAATCGAGGCCACCAGGAACGCGGCTTTCGGCAGCAGGCTCAAGACGATCAGCAAGCCGCCGGCGACGATGGTGACCGAACGGCAACGCACGCCGGTCATCTGCACCAGGCCGATGTTCTGAGCGAAAGAGGAGTGGGTGAAGGTGTTGAAGAAACCGGCGACGAACGAGGCGCCGGCATCGCAGAGCAAGCCGCGACGCAGCATGCGCGGGCAGACTTCCTGGCCGGTAATCTTGCCCAGTGCAAGGAACATCCCGGTGGACTCGACGAAGATGATCACTACCACCAGGCACATGGAGAGGATCGGCGCGAGTTCGAATTTCGGCATGCCGAAATGCAGCGGGGTGACGAACTGCAACCAAGGCGCCTGGGCCATGCCGCTGAGGTCGACCATGCCCAGCACACCACAGAGCACGTAGCCCAGGCACATGCCTATCAGCACGGAGATGTTCACCCAGAAACCGCGCATAAAGCGATGCACCAACAGAATGGTGCCCAGCACCAGTGCGGCGATGGTCAGGTAAATGGGGGAACCGAATTGAGTGGCACCAGCACCGCCACCGGCCCAGTTAACGGCCACGGGGAACAGCGATAAACCGATCGAGGTGATGACCGTGCCGGTCACCAGAGGCGGGAAGAAACGAACGACTTTGGACATGAAAGGCGCGATGATCATGCCGAAGAACCCGGCGGCGATGGTCGCGCCGAAGATCCCTTGCAGACCGATACCGGGCATGCCGGCCATGGCGACCATGCTGCCGACGGCGGCGAAACTGGCGCCCATCATCACCGGCATTCTTATTCCCACGGGGCCGATGCCCATGGATTGCACGATGGTGGCGATCCCGGCGACCAGCAGGTCGGCGTTGATCAGGAAGGCGATTTCTTCACGACTCAGGCCAGCGGCCTGTCCGATGATCAGCGGCACCGCAATGGCTCCGCCGTACATCAGCAGAACGTGTTGCAGCCCGACCAGGATCAATTGCAAAAGGGGCAAACGCTGAATAGCGGGTGCGTCGGGGATGCGCGCTTGGGATAGCTCGGACATGCAACACCTCGGATCTTTTTTATTCTTGTGATTGAACAGCTGCCGGGTTGCTCGCAGCTGTTTCTTTGCATCATTGATATGTGTGGCTAGAGGTGTTTTGTGGCGAGGGGATTTATCCCCGATGGGCTACGTAGTAGCCCCAAATCCTGCAACCGCGTCCATCAGGCAGATGGCAATTGCAGGCTTTGCGACGGCTGCGCCGCCGATCGGGGATAAATCCCCTCACCACAGGTAAATCCTCAAACCAGGTAAATCCATTCACCTCAAAAGCCCGCTCGGCGCAGGCTTTCGTGTTGCTTAGTTGGTCGACGCTCCCTGCACAATCCAGGCACCGATCAGGTCACGTTCCTGCTGGGTCATCTGGGTGATGTTGCCCAACGGCATGATCTGGCTGGTGACCGCTTGCGCCTGAATGCGCGGGGCGTTCTGGCGGATCTGCTCGGGGGTATCGAACATCACGCCACCGGGTGCTGCACTGAACAGCGGGCTGGTCGGTTTGGCCGAGTGGCACACCGCGCAACGTTCCTGAATCACGCTGTGCACCTTGTCGAAACCAGGGCCCGCATTGGACGCTTGAGCCGGTGCGGTAGCAGGGGCCTCGGCAGGTTTTGCTTCAGCCGGTTTCAAGCCACCGCCCACTGCTGTTTCCGGCAGTGGCTGGTACTCGATGGTGCCAGCAGACTTGGCGACTTCAGGTGCACTCGGCATCTGCGCAGGACCAGTCACGTACGCCAGGCTGATCATGCCGACGGCTGCAACCGGGAGGGTCCAGGCGAACTTGTGGCTGTCGTGACGGGTGTTGAAGTAGTGACGCACCAACACCGCCAGCACCGCGATCCCGGCCAGGATCAGCCAGTTGTATTGGCTGCCATAGGTGCTCGGGAAGTGGTTGCTGATCATGATGAACAGCACCGGCAAGGTGAAGTAGTTGTTGTGACGCGAACGCAGCAAGCCTTTGGCCGGCAATGCCGGATCGGGCGTGCGGTTCTCGGCAATCGCCGCCACCAGTGCACGTTGCGCCGGCATGATGATGCGGAACACGTTGCCGACCATGATGGTGCCGATGATCGCGCCGACGTGCAGGTAAGCACCACGACCGCTGAACACTTTGCTGAAGCCGTAAGCCGCGCCGATGATCAGGACGAACAGGATGAAACCGAGCAGGGCAGGGCGTTTGCCCAGGGCCGAGTCGCAGAGGAAGGAGTAGATGAACCAGCCGATGAACAGCGAGCCGATACCGATGGCCACGCCTTCAGGACCGCTCAGGGTGCTGCCGGGAGCCAGCAGGTAGAGCGTCGGGTTGGAGTAGAACACCACGCACAGCAGCGCGATCCCCGATAGCCAGGTGAAGTAGGCTTCCCATTTGAACCAATGCAGGTTGTCCGGCATGGTCGGTGGGGCCAGTTTGTATTTTTCCAGGTGATAGATACCGCCGCCGTGGATCGCCCACAAATCACCTGCCAGACCACTTTTCGGGTTGACCCGATTGAGGTTGTTTTCCAGCCAGACGAAATAGAACGACGCGCCGATCCAGGCCACGCCAGTAATCATATGAACCCAGCGCACGCTCAGGTTCAGCCATTCAAACAGATGTGCTTCCACAGTCTTTACCTCTCGCCTGTCACTCTGTTGTCGAGTGATCAGACCTTCTCTTATTGGTGGGGGGCGAGGATCAAACGCTCATCCTCTTTGAAAAAATGCTCATCGCAGTTATTGCCTGTGCCACTGCGATCAACCACCAGGAAGTCATCCCGCTTTTCGATCGTCAGCACCGGATGGTGCCAAACGCCGCGATGGTAATTAATGCCCTGCCTGCCGTTGGTGACGAAGGCGCGGACCAAGCCTGATACAGGTTCATCGCCAACTGGCGCGACCACGATCAGAAAGGGGTTGCCGAGCAGCGGAATGAAAGCCTGGCTGCCCAACGGGTGACGCTCCAGCATGCAAACGGTCAGCGGCATGTCCTGCGCGTCGGCGCGGAAGATGCTGATGATCGCGTTGTCTTCTGGCTTGGCGGTTTCCACCGTCGCCAGTTTATGGAAGCGCATGGTCGAACCGTTGTTGATCATGAAGTGATCGCTGCCATCGGTTTCGATCACGTCACCGAAAGGGGCGAAGGCTTCTTTAGTCAGCGGTTCAATCGTCAATGTGCGCATGCTGTTCTTCTTACCTTGAATTCGTTGTTGTCTGTTCTATCGCAATCGCTAGCAGGCTAGCTCCCACAGTTGGAATGCGTTCCCCTGTGGGAGCCAGCCTGCTGGCGATCGGGTTCAGCGCTTATTTAGCGACCTTGCCGAGAACGCGCAGACGACTCACACCACCATCCGGGAACACGTTCAGGCGGATGTGGGTGATCGGGCCCAAAGCCTTGATCTGCTCGGCGAAGGTGTGTTCGGCGTGCATTTCCAGTTTCTGTGCCGGCAACAGCTCACGCCAGAACAGCGATTGGGTTTCGATCTGGCTGTCGGTACCGCCCTTCACGAACGCGCCCTGGATCGAGCAAGTGTCCGGGTAGTTGCCTTTGAAGTGCAGGGTGTCGACGACGACTTTCTCGATCTCGCCGGCATGACCCAGTGCGACGATCACCCAGTCATTGCCAGGTGTGCGACGACGTGCGGTTTCCCAGCCATCGCCCATGTTGATGCCACGGCCCGGGTTGAGGATGTTGCTCATGCGACCGAAGTGTTCGTCGGAGCAGGCGAGGGCGCGGCCACCGTTCAGGGCTGCAGCCAGGTCCACTTGCTCGTTGTCACCCACAGCGGACCAGTCGCGGAACGGAATACCGTAAACGCGCAGACGGGCCACGCCACCATCCGGGTAGATGTTGAAGCGCAGGTGGCTGAACGACTGGTCGTTATTGATCTCGTGGTAGTGGTGGCTGTTGCCCTGCAGCTCGACGGCCGACAGCACTTCAGTCCACTGGGTGTTTTCGTCCGGCTCGCCCGAGGCCAGGAAGCAGGCTTCCAGGGAGGCCGACGGCGGGAAGTTGCCGGTGAAGAATGAAGTGTCGATGTCCACGCCTTTGATCGAGCCCGGAACGCCCAGGCGGATCACCGCGCTGTCGTAACCTTCGAAGCGCTTGCGGCGCGACTCCCAGCCGTCCATCCACTTGCCGTTGTCATCGAACACGCCCTCCTTCCATACGGCCGGGGTCGGCTGAAACAGACGATTGGCGTCTGCAAACCAGTCATCGGTGACCGAGATGATTTTGGTGCCCAGGCGGGCGTCGGCCAGGTTGACGAACTTCTCGAAAGGTACGGCGTAAGCTTTCATTCTTCTTGTCTGCCTTTAATAAGTTGGCTTGGGATGCTTGCAGTGTCCTGAGTGTTTTCGCGTTTGGAACACTAGGGCAAGGCTCGCTATAGGGTCAGTAATCGGAACAGGGCGATCTTGTTGATCTCCGCCAGCGCGCATTTGAATTCGGTGTCTGCCGAGTTGTGAATGCGCGTTTCGAACGCCGCGAGGATCTGATGCCGGTTGCTGCCTTTTACCGCCATGATGAAGGGAAACTTGAACTTGGCCTTGTAGGCGTCGTTCAGCTCGGTGAAGCGCTGAAACTCTTCGGCCGTGCATTGGTGAATACCGGCGCCAGCTTGTTCATTGGTGCTGGCTTCGGTCAGTTGGCCCTGGACGGCAGCTTTGCCGGCCAGGTCCGGGTGAGCGTTGATCAGGGCCAGCTGGCTTTCGTGATCAGCACTCAACAGGATGTCGCTCATGCGCTGGTGCAGGGTTTCGATCTGGTCGATCGAAGGGTCCTGGCCCAGGTCGAAAGCCTTTTCGGCCACCCATGGCGAATGTTCGTAGATGTCGGCGAAGGCGGCGACGAACGCGTCGCGGCTCAGGGTCGATGGCTTCAGCGTTTTGAAGGTGCTCATTTTACAGCCCCTTGGTACGGGTGGGTTTCGTGCCAGTGGCGCGCAATGTCGACGCGGCGGCTGAACCACACCTGTTCATGACTTTTAGCGTATTCGATAAAGCGCTTGAGCGAGGCCAGGCGCGCCGGACGGCCGATCAGGCGGCAGTGCAGACCGATCGACAGCATCTTCGGTGCTTCTGCGCCTTCGGCGTACAGCACGTCGAACGCGTCCTTGAGGTATTCGAAGAAATCGTCGCCCTTGTTGAAACCCTGGACCTGGGTGAAGCGCATGTCGTTGGTGTCCAGCGTGTACGGAATCACCAGGTGCGGCTTGCCAGTCGGGTTGTTGGGTTCCCAGTAGGGCAGGTCGTCGTCATAGGTGTCGCAGTCGTAGAGGAAACCGCCTTCTTCCATCACCAGGCGACGGGTGTTCGGGCCGGTGCGGCCGGTGTACCAGCCCAGCGGGCGTTCGCCGGTGATTTCGGTGAGGATGCGGATCGCTTCGAGCATGTGCTCGCGTTCCTGGGCTTCGTCCATGTACTGGTAGTCAATCCAGCGATAGCCGTGGCTGCAGATCTCGTGGCCGGCGTCGACCATTGCGCGGATCACGTCCGGGTGGCGTTGTGCGGCCATGGCCACGGCAAAGACGGTCAGCGGAATGTCGAATTCCTTGAACAGTTTCAGGATCCGCCAGACACCGACACGGCTGCCATACTCGTAGAGCGATTCCATGCTCATGTTGCGCTCGCCTTGCAAAGGCTGCGCCGAGACCATTTCCGACAGGAAGGCTTCAGATTCTTTATCGCCGTGCAGAATGTTGCGCTCGCCACCTTCTTCGTAATTGAGTACGAAGGACAAGGCGATGCGGGCATTGCCCGGCCAGTGTGGGTGCGGAGGGTTACTGCCGTAACCGACCAGGTCGCGTGGGTAGTCAGCGCTCACTGCAGTCTTCCTTCTTGTTCGTGGCATATCAATGTCAGGTAGATGTGGCGTGCCTGTTAGTGAATGACAGGCTGGCGTCACAGCGATGGGCTGATTGTATACAACTTTATATCCACTTTGTAAGCCTGAATTTTCGCATTTTTCATTGACTGTCATCAAAGGATGCTACTGCAAGAAACCTGCCTGACCGGTCAGCTAATGGATGGAAGGTCCGCTGATCCTATGGTTTGGCTGTCTATGCATCACAAAATTTGCAATGGCGTTGTCGGATGGAAAAATGTCGTTTTTATTGTGTACAATTTTTTTGAAAAGTGTCTTAATCAATCGCTCGCCGCAGCGTTTCGTGCTCCGAATCGGTGCGGTCTCCTTTACAACTGACTTCGGGAGGCGCGAGGCCTGACTGCTCTTGGCAGGCAGGCGCGCAGAATCAATGGGACGTTTGACTACACACGTTTTGGACGCTGCACACGGTTGCCCGGGCAGCTCGATCAAGGTCGAGTTGTACCGCGTTGAAGGCTCGCAGCTGGAATTGGTCGCCAGCGCGATAACCAACAGCGATGGCCGTGTCGATGCACCGCTGCTGCAAGGTGATGATTACCGTACCGGGGTTTATCAGGTTCAGTTCCATGCGGGCGATTACTATCGCGCCCGTGGTGTTCAGTTGCCGGAGCCGGCCTTTCTGGATGTGGTGGTGCTGCGGTTTGGCATCTCTGCGGAGCAGGATCACTACCACGTACCGCTGCTGATTTCGCCGTACAGCTATTCCACGTACCGCGGCAGCTGATCCCCCAAGCAGCTGCCTCAACCTGGAAGCGACTGCGCATATAGCTTCTTTGGTCTTTCGCCCGCTCACACTGCGGGCTTTTTTTTGCCTGCGGGAAAGTCAAAAGATCGCAGCCTCGTTGCACTCGACAGCTCCTACAGGGGATTGCATTTCAAATGTAGGAGCTGCGGAGTGCAACGAGGCTGCGATCTTTTGATCTTTCTATGCTTAAACGGCATAACAGCGACGCAGCCCCAACGCCTGCAGTAAACCCCAATCCTCTGTAGGAGCTGTCGAGTGCAACGAGGCTGCGATCTTTCGATCTTTCTATGCTTGAACGGCATAACAGCGACGCAGCCCAGCGCCTGCATTAAACCCCAATCTTCTGTAGGAGCTGTCGAGTGAAACGAGGCTGCGATCTTTTGATCTTGCTTTGCTTAACGGCTTAGCGGCTCAACAGCGACGCCGCACCCGCCCCACTGAACAGGCCGGCACTCACCCGGTTAAACCAACTCTGCCCCTTGCCGCTGCGCAGATAACGCGCGGCACCGTGGGCTCCCAGCCCGTAAGCCAGCTTGCACAGCAGATCCAGCACCGTCCACGTCGCGATCATCACCAGCAACTGCGGCAGGAACGGTTGCTCGGCGCTCAGGAACTGCGGCAGGAACGCGGCGAAGAACAGAATGTCTTTCGGGTTACTGGCACCCAACACAAACGCGCGCCCGAACAGCGCGCGAAAGCGCGGAACAGCCGCCGCCTGGGGCACTTCAGCGCCCACCGAAGGCTGTCGCGATTGCTGCCAGCTCTGCCAGGCGAGGTAAAACAGGTACAGCGCGCCGACAATCTTCAGCGCGCTGAACAGCTGTTCCGAGGCCAGCAGCAACGCGCCCAACCCCAATGCCGAAGCACTCAACAAACAGATCGACGCAATCACACCGCCCAGGAACGCCGGGTAAGAACGACGCAGACCGTAATTCAGACTGTTGCTGATCATCAGCAAAGACAGTGGCCCCGGGATCAGGATCACTACCAGCGCAGCGCCGCTGAACAGCAGCCAGGTTTCCAGACTCATCACTTTCCTCCATTTGTGCAAAAGCCCCACCCGACGGGGTGAGGCTTGTTCGAAACGCTTTATGCGTAACGGTTACAAGTAAACAAACTTGGCGATGAAGATCGCGCAGAGCACCCACAGGCTGACGGAAATTTCCTTGTGCTTGCCGGTGAAAGCCTTCATTACCACGTAGGTGATAAAGCCGAGCGCGATGCCATCAGCGACCGAGAAGGTCAGGGGCATCATGATCGCCGTGACGATTGCCGGGATGCTGTCGGTGGCTTCGTCCCATTCGATGTGCTTCATGCCGCCCATCATCAGCATTGCGACATAAATCAGCGCGCCAGCGGTGGCGTAGGCGGGGATCATGCCGGCCAGCGGTGCGAAGAACATCGCGGCAATAAATAGCACACCTACCGTCACTGCGGTAAGACCAGTCCGACCACCCGCAGCCACACCGGCGGCACTTTCTACGTAGCTGGTGACCGGCGGTACGCCGACCATGGCGCCGAACACGCTGGAGGCACTGTCGGCCTTCATGGCTTTGGATACGTTTTCGATACTGCCGTCCGCGTTCACCAGATTGGCGCGCTGGGCAACGCCCATCAGGGTGCCGGCGGTGTCGAACATGTGCACGAAGAGGAAGGCCAGTACCACGCTGACCATGCTGACGTTGAAGACGCCGGCGATGTTCATCGCCATCCAGGTCGGTGCCAGGCTCGGCGGGGCCGACATGATGCCCTCGTAGTGCACCAGGCCCAGGCCCCAACCGGCCAGGGTCACGGTGATGATGCTGATGAGGATCGCACCGAAGACTTTGTGGTAACTGAGCACGGCAATCATCAGGAAGCAGATGGCGGCGAGCAGCGGGCCGGGCTCGCTCAGGGAGCCAAGCTTGATCAGGGTAGCCGGGCTATCGACGACGATGCCTGCGGTTTTCAAACCGATCACCCCGAGGAACAAGCCCACACCCGCGCCCATGGCGTAGCGCAAACTCACGGGGATGCTGTTGAGCAGCCATTCGCGAATCCGGAAGAAGGTCAGGATCATGAACAGCACGCCGGACACGAACACCGCGCCAAGGGCGGTTTCCCAGTTGTAGCCCATGGTGCCGACCACGGTGTAGGTGAAGAAAGCGTTCAGTCCCATGCCCGGTGCCAGGCCCACCGGCCAGTTGGCGTAAAGGCCCATCAGCAGGCAGCCCAGCGCAGCGGCGATGCAGGTGGCAACGAACGCGGCGCCGTGATCAATCCCCGCATCGGCCATGATGTTGGGGTTGACGAAGATGATGTAAGCCATGGTGATGAAGGTTGTCAGACCGGCAATCAGTTCGGTCTTCACCGTGGTGCCATGCAAGGTGAGTTTAAAGATGCGCTCCAGCCAGCCATTAGGCACGGGCGGCGAGAGATCCAGCGTCGATGCTTCGGATTTGCGGCTTTCCACAGCGAGTACTCCTCAAGAGTTTTATTGTTATTTCCAGGACCGGACCCATGAGGGCGGCAGCGGTCCTTTGAGGCACTTGCGAATTTGTTGACCGCTTGGTCAAGAACTCGCACGAAGTGGATTATGCTTTTGTGTACAAATAAAGCAAATATTGTTTTTGATTTTGTAGACGAAAAGTTTGGTGATAGGGATATATGGCCTTCGAGGGCCCCATCGCCAGCAGGCTGGCTCCCACAGAATTTGTGTTCACCACGGATCACTGTGCCCCCCAACAGGATGGATCCCACAGGGATTAGGTGCAGCACAGATCACTGTGCTCGCATCGCCAGCAGGCTGGCTTCCACAGGATTTGTGTTCACCACGGATCAGTGTGGGAGCCAGCCTGCTGGCGATGGGGGCAGAATATTCAATCAACAGTCTGACTTTTCCCAAGCGCCAGATTCACCGCCAACCACCCATCCACCGCCGCCTCTCCAGCCTCGGCAAATACCCGCTCCAGCAACTTGACCTGCTCACGCCGCAGTGACTGCTCGAAACGCGCGCCATCCTCGGTCAATTCGAGCAACCGCTTACGCTTGTCTGTCTCGGAGGCGACGCTGTCGACCAAGTGCATTTCCACCAATTGACGCAGCGGCATGTTCAACGCTTGCTTGGTCACACCCAACAGTTCCAGCAGTTCCTTGACGCTCAGGTTCGGATAACGGGCGATGAAAAATACGATGCGCTGATGCACTCGACTCAGGCCGCGCCGCTCAAGCATTTCGTCAGCCTTGGCGGTGAACGCTTGATAGCCGAAGAAAAACGCTTCCATGGCCTGTTGCTGAGTGGATGGGTTTTTAAGGTCAAGCATATTGACGTATCCGTTCGGGGTGTCGTAATTTCGGTCAACCAGTTTGACTCATTTTCCTCAGGCCTCGCTACCGGTGACCCCCATGGCTTTTTCCGAACGTGTCTCGCGCCTTAAAAGTTCTCTGATCCGTGAAATCCTTGCCGCTGCCCAGCGCCCCGAAGTGATGTCGTTCGCGGGCGGCTTGCCGGCTGAGGCGATGCTGCCGAAAGTCGAATGGGCCGACATGCCGGTGGCCATGGGGCAGTACGGCATGAGCGAGGGGGAGCCAGCATTGCGTGAAGTGTTGGCTGCGCAAGCGCGCGCCTTGGGCGTACCGTGCGAAGCGAGCCAGGTATTGGTGGTCAGCGGTTCGCAGCAGACCCTGGACCTCGCGGCCAAGCTGTACATCGACCAAGGTACTGAAATCCTGCTTGAAGCGCCGACCTACCTCGCCGCGCTGCAGATTTTTCAGTTGTTCGGGGCAGACTGCATCACGGTTCCGCTGGAAGCCGATGGACCCAACCTGGCGACATTACGCAGCCGTCTGGAAAAACACCGTCCGGCTTTCATCTACCTCATCCCGACGTTCCAGAATCCTTCAGCGGTTCGCTACAGCGAAGCCAAACGTGATGCCGTGGCGGCGTTGCTCGATGAATTCGCCGTCACGCTGATCGAAGACGAGCCGTACCGCGAGCTGACTTTTGATGGCGGTAGCGCTACACCGATTGTCAGTCGTTTGAAGAAAAGCAGCTGGATCTATACCGGCACCGTGTCGAAAACCCTTCTGCCGGGGTTGCGTGTCGGTTACCTGATTGCCAGCTCGGATTTGTTCCCGCATTTGTTGAAACTCAAGCAATCGGCTGACCTGCACACGAATCGGGTAGGGCAGTGGCAGGCATTGCAATGGATCGGCACCGAGAAATTCCAGCACCATTTGAGCGAGCTGCGGGACTTCTATCGGGTTCGAAGAGACGCGTTCCAATGGGCACTGGAAACCCATTTTTCCGACCTGGCAGACTGGAATGTGCCGCAGGGCGGGTTGTTTTTCTGGCTGACGCTCAAGCAACCGCTGGACACCCGCACGTTGCTCAAGAACGCGCTGGCGGCAGATGTGGCGTTCATGCCGGGGGAGCCGTTTTTCCCTGAGCCGGACAATCATCCGGGGCATTTGCGACTGAACTTCAGCCATATCGATCCGGCACGGCTCGATGAAGGGCTCAAGCGTTTGGCGGGGGTGGTGCGCCAGGCACTGATGGAAAAAGCCGCTTGAGATACGAATAAACCGGATCAGGGGCCGGTTTTTTAATCAACAGTGACTGGGCTGTCCTCATCGCCAGCAGGCTGGCTCCCACAGGTTTTGTGAGCGCCGCTAATCCACTGTGGGAGCCAGCCTGCTGGCGATGGCGTCAGTCAGCGCACCGCATATACATCAAGCCGCCGCAAACCGCTTGTCCAGATAATCAATGATCACCTTGGACTCATACATCCAGGTGGTCTGGCCATTCTCTTCAATGCGCAGGCACGGCACTTTGACCTTGCCGCCCTGTTCCAGCAGCGTCTGGCGATCCTGTTCGTTGTTCTTCGCATCGCGCAATGCGACCGGAACATTCAGGCGGCGCAGGGTACGGCGAGTTTTTACGCAGAACGGGCACGCGTGGAATTGATACAGGGTAAGGCCCTTGGCTGCGGTGTTGACCTGAGCCTGAACTTCGGCCGGGCGCTGTTTTTTGCCGGGGCGAGTAATGAAGTCGATGAAGATGATCAGTTGGCCTAAGCCGACACGAAGCGCTTTTACGAACACGGTATAAGCCTCACAGGGGCGAGCGGAAGGCGCGCAGCTTACCTGATTTTTCACAGACGAAAAAAAACCGGCGATGAATACCGGTTTTCTTCGTGGTGCGAATTACTTGATCAAGCTGAGAAACTCGCTGCGGGTCGCCGCGTTTTCGCGGAACTCACCCAACATCACCGAAGTGATCATCGACGAATTCTGTTTCTCCACACCGCGCATCATCATGCACATGTGCTTGGCTTCGATCACCACGGCAACGCCCAGGGCGCCGGTGACTTCCTGTACGGCATCAGCGATCTGACGGCTGAGGTTTTCCTGGATCTGCAGGCGACGGGCGTACATATCGACAATCCGCGCGACTTTCGACAGGCCCAGTACTTTGCCGCTCGGAATGTAGGCGACGTGTGCCTTGCCGATAAACGGCAGCAAATGGTGTTCGCACAACGAGTAGAGCTCGATGTCCTTCACCAGCACCATTTCGCTGTTATCGGAGCTGAACAAGGCACCGTTGGTGACTTCTTCCAGCGTCTGTTCATAGCCGCGGCAGAGGTACTGCATGGCTTTGGCGGCACGCTTTGGCGTGTCGAGCAGGCCCTCGCGGGAGACGTCCTCGCCCAATTGGCCGAGAATCGCGGTGTAATTCTGTTCCAATGTCACAGAGCTTTATTCCGTATAGGTTCTAGAGGGGTACGGTTTCTGTCTGTACCAATTTTGTACCAATCAGGCGTTGCTCCAGCTTCCCGGCTCCGCTTCAGTCTTGTCTGGAGTCGACCGCCGGTTATAAGTCGTCAGCAGCATTTGCACGCTGTGGCCGAGCTGATTCGCAATGAACCCGAGGTTCATGCCTGTCATTGGGCACATGGTAGCGTAAGTGTGCCGGCAGTTGTATTGCCGTCTGGCTCTGATGTTCAGAGCGAGCACTGCCGTCATGAAGGGTTTGCAGTTGTGCTGGCCTGATAACGGGGAGGGGCGCTGATCAAGTTTCCAGTGTTTTCTCAAGTGCCTGGTCGAAAATCACCGGGCCCGAGTCGGTTTCGCCCAGCAAATCCTGTGGATTGAGCAACGGGCATGCACCCATGGTCAGGCAGCCGCAACCGATGCAACCTTCAAGGCTGGTGGACAGCTTGGTCAGTTGCTCGATCCGTCGTTTCAGAGAGGAAGCCCACGCTTTCGATACCATTTCCCATTCCTTGGCTGAAGCTTTGCGATCATGGGGAATGGGTTCAAGCGCTGTCTTGATCTCCGCCAGTGAAATCCCGCTGGCTTGCGCTATTCGAATAATCGCGATCCGACGAAGCGTGCCGCGAGCATAGACCCGATGATTGCCGGCTGTGCGCTTCGACCCTAACAAGCCTTTGGACTCATAAAAATGCAGCGTGGAAACGGACAAGCCACTGCGTTTTGCGACTTGGCCCACGCTTAGATTTTGATGGTCGGTGACTTTTTCCTTCATGGCTGTCGAGCTCAAGCAATATTGAGGTTTCAAAGCCTACTCATCGCATTCAAGAAAGACAACAACAGCCAGAAGCGCGCGTGAAGCGGCAGCATTACTCGTCGCGACCTTCCATCATGGTTCGTTTAAGCATCACGTACACCGCCCCGGCGCCGCCATGTCTGGCCTGGCACGAGGTGAAGCCAAGAACCTGTGAATGCTGGCGCAGCCAGGTGTTGACGTGACTTTTGATCATCGGGCGCTTGCCGTCCAGACGCACGGCTTTGCCATGGGTGACGCGCACGCAGCGGATTTCGAATTTGGTGGCTTCTGCCAGGAAGGCCCAGAGCGTTTCCCGGGCTTTTTCCACGTTCATGCCGTGCAGGTCGAGGCTGCCTTCGAACGGAATCTGTCCGACCTTGAGCTTGCGCATCTGGCTTTCCTGCACGCCGTCGCGTGCCCACATCAGCTCGTCTTCCGGTCCGACGTCGATCACGAACTGATCGGAGAGCCCGTCAACGGTGGTGGCATCGGTGCGCACGGTGGCGGCCTGACGCAGTTTGGCAATTTGCGCGCGGTCGGCTTTGGGTTTGCCGGTTTCGGCGCGATCGTGCTTGATCGGCTTGACGCCTTGGATCGCACTTTTGAACAGGGAAAAATCGTCGTCTTGCATGTCAGCCTCCGCGAAGGGCGGCCAGTTTACCCAAGTCCAGGCTTCAGCCATACAAATGAAGGCCCGCCGTCAGGTCAGGCCTCCAATTCAGTCGTGTTTTTTCATCAAGTGCGGAGACATGTTGAGTTCACGGGATTGGCGAGAGCGACGCCGGCATCGGCGCCACAGCCAGACACCGATGTACAGCACGAACAGGCCAACCGCCAGGATGATTGCCGACCCCAGCGGACTTGCATTCAGTTCGCCGAGTGCCGGCGGACGGCCGAGCAGGCTCGCTGCACCGGCCATGGCGAGTAACACGCCGCACATGGCAAGCAACGCCGCAAACGCTGCGCCGAATCGAAAACGCCAGTTGCTTTGGCCTTTGGGCCGCAAGCGGCGAGCGTCAAAACCATCGGATAACTTCATTCCGACCTTCCTCAATGGGTATCGGCCCTTCGACCGGGAGTTGTCCGGGATGTTCCTGAGGCTAAGACAATTACAGCTAATGAGAGGCTTTTGCGGATGAGCGGCGATGTTGGCCGCTCATCGAGCGTGGATCAAATCAGTTCGTGCGTCAGCGCGAGGGTGGCGAAGTTGTCCGCCATGATCGCCATCTCGGTCTGCTGCACATGCTCGGCGCTGAGCACTCCTCCCTTGTAGGGTAGATCACGGGTGGCGCAGGCGTCTTCAACCAGGGTACAGCGAAAGCCCAGGTTTTTCGCCGCACGCACGGTGGTGCTGACGCTTGAATGGCTCATGAAGCCGCAGACGATCAGGTCCAGTGACCCCAGGTTCTGCAGGCGATCCAGCAGTTCCGTACCGTGGAAGGCACTTGGCAGCAATTTGCCGATGATCGTTTCGTCGACCTGTGGCTCCAGCCCCGGGATGAACTCGCCGCGCTCGCCCTGTGGGTCGAACAACCCACCGACAGTGCCGAGATGGCGGACATGCACGATCGGCCGACCGGCTGCACGGGCAGCGGCCACCAGTTGCTTGATGTTCGCGACGGCAGCATCCATGCCGACCAGGGCCAGCGGGCCGCTGAGGTATTCTTTCTGGGCATCGATGATCACAAGCGTCGCGTGACTCAGATTGGCTGCTGCATAACCGCGGCCGCTGAGTTGAAACATCGTTTTTGGAACGGACATTCTGGGGCTCCTTCGGGTGGGGCTTTTGCGACATTGTCCTCTGGCTGAGCGCTTCTGTGAATCGCTACCATCGTAGAGGCCGTCGTTGTTGGCTCGTAGCCTTGTCAAGTGGCTCGTATTGTTCAATAGCCGGCTAGAAAAACAGAAAAATCCTACAACTGCCCCTGTATTTTTACGGCGTCGTCGTGATGCGTTTTGGCTGGTAGAATCGCCAGTCGTTTTTTCTGGAGTTTGCCCCCCGTGATCACTTCCCGACTTCGTACCCTGCGCGACCATATCCGTTGGGCCGTCAGCCGCTTCCATGGGGAGGATCTTTTTTTCGGCCATGGGACCGACAACGCCTGGGACGAAGCCCGTCAACTGGTGTTGGGTGCCTTGCACTTGCCGTGGGAAATGGCTGACAGCTACCTAGATTGCGCGCTGGAAGACGATGAGTTGGTCAACTTGCAGCGTTTGCTCAAGCGTCGTATCGAAGAGCGCATTCCGACTGCCTATCTGTTGGGCGAGGCCTGGTTCTGTGGCATGTCGTTCATCGTCGACGAACGCGTGTTGATCCCGCGTTCACCGATTGGTGAGCTGATCGAAAAACGTTTCGAACCCTGGCTGGCCGCCGAGCCCGCACGCATTCTGGACCTGTGCACCGGCTCTGGCTGCATCGGCATCGCCTGTGCGTATGAATTTCAGAACGCCGAAGTGGTATTGGCCGATCTGTCTTTCGAAGCGCTTGAAGTCGCCAACCAGAACATCGAGCGTCACGGCGTCGATGAACGTGTGTACACCGTGCAGGGCGACGGTTTTGACGGGTTGCCGGGTCAGCGTTTCGACCTGATCGTGTCAAACCCGCCTTATGTCGATGCGGAGGATTTTGCCGACATGCCGGACGAGTACCAGCACGAACCGGAACTGGGTCTGGCCTGCGGTGACGATGGTTTGAACCTGGTACGTCGCATGCTCGCCGAAGCCGCGGATCATCTGACCGAGAAGGGTTTGCTGATTGTCGAGGTGGGTAACAGCCAGGTTCACGTCGAGGCACTGTACCCGGAAGTCGATTTTGCCTGGCTTGATTTCGAGCGCGGTGGGCATGGGGTGTTCATGCTCACGGCAGAGCAGTGCCGAAACCATCAGGCAGTGTTCGCCTCCCGCGTCTGACCTTGATCTATGTGGCGGGGGTGCTTGCTGTGGCAGGGGAACTTGCTGTGGCGAGGGAGCTTGCTCCCGCTCGAGCGCGAAGCGGTCGCAAAACAGGCCGCCGCGGTTTAACTGCAAGATTGTGTACTCAGGTTTGAGGGCTGCTTCGCAGCCCAGCGGGAGCAAGCTCCCTCGCCACAGCAAGCTCCCCTGCCACAGCAAGCACCTTAGCCACCGTCAGTCACTGGCCAAGCCTCAGCGCTGCGTAGCAATCCAGATCAGCAATCCCGCCTGAAACATCGCAAACGCCACCAAACACGTAATGGTGAACCGCAGCGCCGCATCTTCACGCATGTACTTGCTGACTTTTTCTTCGTGTTTCTTGAGTTTCACTTCCTGCTCGGCCAGGTTGTGCTCGGCTTGCTGAAGCATGTGCGCCGCTTCGATAACTTCCACCACCTGAAGCTTTTCGCGGTTCCAGTCTGCTTTCAGGTCACCGACCCGCACGTCTTTGACGCTGCCCTTTAGATGCTGGGCATCGGCGTACACCACTTCAAAACCGTGGCCCTTCAGAAAGTAGTCGCGACGCAAGCGAGTGTCCTCGTTCAGCGCGTCCTTGTTGTTCAGGTCCGTGCCGTCGATGGTGTAGCCAGACCAGCGTTTCTTCGCCCAGTTAATTGCGTGGGCGGCCATGAAACGGCCGATACCACGGTTCATCGGTTCAATCTGCAAGCCGCTGTCAGGTCCGAAATCCACGGTTTTGTCGACGTGATCGACCCACACATCCAGATGATTCTGTTCCTTGCGTACGCGCTGACCGGGCAGGGTGATGGTCATGCGCATCAGGCTGCGCTCCTTGTCGTGGCGTTCGGCGTAACCGAATTCGACAAAGCGCAGAGGGCGTCCACCGGTGTTGCGATCGGTCTGCAACGGCGCCAGGCGGAGCATTTTCTGGTGCTCGACGTGCACATCCGCCCACGGCAGCTCAACCGCCGGCGGTGCCTCTTGTTCAGCAGGGGTGTCGGGTGAAGTCGGGGTGTCGGTCATAACGGCGAGATCCTGTCCAAGCTCTGCTTGTCGCCAGTCTTGGCGCTGGCGACAAAGGCTTATCGGCCGTTTTTGTCAGGACTGGAGGACAAAAAGAGCTTAACTGGTGCGAAGTCCGTCAATAAACCCGAGGATTCGTGCGCCCAGTTCGGCGGCCAACGGCAATTGCGGGTCTTTGTAAGAGGCCAGCTGCCGTTTTACATCGTTGGGCACGATGCGCATCACGTGGTTCATTCCTTCAATCAGCGCCAGTTCAGCGTCCGGTTTGGCCGCCTTGAGCAACCTGGCGTCGCCGACACCCACTTGAATGTCGTTGCTGCCCTGAATGATCAACGCCGGCATCTTGAGTTTGGCGAAGGCCGCCGCCGGATCCTGGCGGAACAACGAAATCAGATACGGCTGCACACTCGGGCGGAAAATCACCTGCAGCTGCGGCGGCACGTTGTCGTCGGTCTGGCCGGCCTTGAGGCTGTCGAGCAATTCATTGGCGCGCAACATCAGCGGTGGCGGCAGGCGATTGCTCAGTTGCTGGCGCAATACCTGATCAATCGGGCGAGCGCTGCCGGACATGGAAATCACCGCTGCCGCATCAACGCTCGGCGCAGCGAGGGTGGCGATCAACGCACCTTCGCTGTGCCCCAGCAGGATCAACTGGCCAAATCGAGGGTCGTTTTTAAGTTTCTGGCCCCACGCTTGCGCGTCGGACACATAGCCTTCCACCGACAGATTACGTTCGTCCGGGGCGGCGGCCAGGCTCGCTGCCACGCCGCGCTTGTCGTAACGCACGCTGGCAATATTGTGCTTGGCGAGTACCCAGGCCAGGCGTTTGAGGCTGTCGTTGCGCCCACCGTCGGGATTATTGCCGTCGCGATCCGTCGGACCGGAGCCGGAAATAATCAGGACGACGGGCACGGGCGTGTCGGATTTGGGCAGAAGCAGCGAGCCGAAAAGCTCGCCGTGGCCGGTGTCGAGAGTGATCGGGCGTTGCAGGACAGTGGCCTGGGCAAAGCCGGTAAACAAGGTAAGACTCAAGGCTAGAACTCGCAGCATCATCACGCCATCATTCACGAAGATGCCGGTTGGACTCGCGGGCACCCATAAGGTTCGAGGATGAACTACTTGGGTAGCCTGCGTATACTGGCGCGCATTACGTATTCAGGTTCATTTCACGGAGCGTCCTGCATGTCCGGCAATACCTACGGCAAGCTGTTCACTGTCACCACCGCTGGCGAAAGCCATGGTCCGGCGTTGGTCGCCATTGTCGACGGCTGCCCGCCGGGTCTGGAAATTTCCCTTGAGGATTTGCAGCGCGACCTCGATCGCCGCAAGCCCGGCACCAGTCGCCACACCACCCAGCGCCAGGAAGCCGACGAAGTCGAAATCCTCTCCGGCGTGTTCGAGGGTCGTACCACCGGGTGCGCCATCGGCCTGCTGATCCGCAACACCGACCAGAAGTCCAAGGACTACTCGGCGATCAAGGACCTGTTCCGCCCGGCTCACGCCGATTACACCTACCACCACAAATACGGCGAGCGCGATTACCGCGGCGGCGGTCGCAGTTCGGCGCGGGAAACCGCCATGCGTGTCGCTGCCGGCGCGATTGCCAAGAAGTACCTTGCCACCCAGGGCATTGTCATTCGTGGCTACATGAGCCAGCTCGGCCCGATTGAAATCCCGTTCAAGACCTGGGATTCGGTGGAGGAGAACGCGTTCTTCAGCCCCGATCCGGACAAGGTCCCGGAGCTGGAGGCTTACATGGACCAGTTGCGCCGGGATCAGGATTCGGTCGGTGCGAAGATCACCGTGGTTGCTGAAGGCGTCATGCCGGGCCTCGGCGAGCCGATCTTCGACCGTCTCGACGCCGAACTGGCCCATGCGCTGATGAGCATCAACGCCGTCAAAGGCGTGGAAATCGGCGCCGGATTCGCCAGCGTCGCTCAACGCGGCACCGAACACCGCGATGAGATGACCCCTGAAGGTTTCCTCAGCAACAACGCGGGCGGCATTTTGGGCGGCATTTCCTCCGGTCAGCCGATCATCGCGCACCTGGCGCTCAAACCTACGTCCAGTATCACCACGCCGGGCCGTTCGATCGACGTGCATGGCAATCCGGTAGACGTCATCACCAAGGGTCGCCACGACCCATGCGTCGGCATCCGCGCCACGCCCATCGCTGAAGCGATGATGGCCATCGTGCTGATGGATCACCTGCTGCGCCACCGCGGGCAGAATGCCGATGTGCGAGTGAGCACGCCGGTGCTGGGTCAGCTTTAATGGCTGACCTCTCGGTCGCTGCGGTCTGAGGACCGTGGCGACGCTCCCGTACTGGCGGCTCTCCAGTTTCTATCTGTTCTATTTCGCCTTGCTCGGTTCGACGGCGCCGTTTCTGGCGCTGTACTTCGATCACCTGGGTTTTTCCAGCGCGCGCATCGGTGAACTGGTAGCGATACCGATGCTGATGCGCTGCGTGGCGCCGAATATCTGGGGCTGGCTCGGTGATTACACCGGCCGCCGCCTGGCCATCGTGCGTTTCGGCGCGGTCTGCACGCTGCTGACCTTTTCGCTGATTTTCGTCAGCAAGACCTACGCCTGGCTGGCGATGGTCATGGCCTTGCATGCATTCTTCTGGCATGCCGTGCTGCCGCAGTTCGAAGTCATTACCCTGGCGCATTTGAAAGGGCAGACGTCGCGCTACAGTCAGATCCGCTTGTGGGGTTCGATCGGCTTCATCATCACGGTCGTCGCGCTGGGCCGGCTGTTTGAATGGCTGAGCCTGGACATCTATCCGGCGGCACTGGTGCTGATCATGGCGGGCATCGTCGTCAGCAGCCTGTGGGTGCCAAACGCCCAGCCGGTGCAGACCGAGCGTATCGCCGGGGACGGCTTTCTGAAGCAACTTCGCAGTCCGGGCGTGCTGGCTTTCTACGGTTGCGTGGCGCTGATGCAGATGAGCCACGGCCCGTATTACACCTTTCTGACGCTGCACCTGGAACGCCTCGGCTACACCCGTGGCCTGATCGGTATGCTCTGGGCCGTTGGCGTCGTTGCCGAAGTCCTGATGTTCCTGGCCATGAGCGGGATTCTTGCGCGTTTCTCGGTGCGCCGGGTGCTGATGGCGAGTTTCCTCCTGGCCGCGCTGCGCTGGTTGTTGCTCGGCTCGTTTGCCGAATATCTCTGGGTGCTGCTGTTTGCCCAGGTGCTGCACGCGGCGACGTTCGGCAGCTTTCACGCGGCGGCCATCCAGTTCGTGCAACGTAGCTTCGGTGCACGCCAGCAAGGGCAGGGTCAGGCGTTGTACGCCGCGCTGGCTGGCACGGGTGGCGCATTGGGTGCCCTCTATTCCGGTTACAGCTGGAATGCCCTGGGATCACAGTGGACTTTTAGTATTGCAAGCCTCGCAGCGTTAGCGGCTGCCGTTATCATCGCCGTTCGCATGCAAGAGGACAGGCCATGAGCGCAGACCGACGCCGCTGAATGTTTGTTCGAATGCGAGATAACAATGCGCTCGCGCTCGAACCTGTAAAGAATGAACCGTTAAGGAGTTGCCTGATGAGCAGCCTGTCCGTCTACCACGTCTCAAGCCCTGACATTCCCAACAAGGTGCTGACCCATTTAGAAGACATTACCTCGACCCTGGCCGAACAGGGCGTGCGCTTCGACCGCTGGCACGCAGCGGCAAAAATCCAGCCCGGTGCCAGCCAGGAAGAACTGATCGGCGCCTATCAGGAGCAAATCGACCAGTTGATGACCGAACGCGGGTACGTCACCGTCGATGTGATCAGCCTGAGCAGCGACCACCCGCAAAAAGCCGAGCTGCGCGCAGAGCTGCTCGACGAGCACTGTAACGGCGAGGAGGAAGTCCGGTTGTTTGTCGCGGGACGTGGTTTGTTCAACTTGCACATCGACGATTACGTCTATGCAGTGCTATGTGAAAAGAATGATCTGATCACAGTGCCCGCCGGCATCCGGCACTGGTTCGACATGGGCGAGCATCCGCATTTCATTACGATCCGGATGATCAGTCGTTCTGAGGGCTCGCCCGTCAAGTTCACTGGCGAAGACATCGCCAGCCGATTCCCGGGCCTTGATGACTGAGCCGAGGCGGGCCTGTCAGACACATTAGTATGGACTGATAGACCGCTATCCCTATCTAGCTCGGCTCCCACACAAGCTAGGCTTGCACAGGGCGATCGAGGAAGCACTCCAGAAACAATTCAGGCCGTGAAGCGAAAGCGCTCACGGCCTGTTTGTTTGTAGCCCTGCAACGATTTACGCCGAATGATAAGTCGGCAGAGCGAACCGTTGCTGGCTTTGCAGCATGGAAATCTGTGGCAGTTCGCTGGCTTGTTCAGCCAGGTCGCGGCGAATTGCACTGATCACCCACGACAACTGGTCGCCAGCGTGCAACTGCTGGTAGGAAATCGAACGCTTGAAGACTTTGCCTTCCTGACTGCGCAGCGTCAGCAGGATGCCACCGTCAGGACGAGGCTGGGTGTTGACTTCGAAGTTGGAGAACAGGGAGGTAAATTTTTCTTGGATCAGGCTCATGTCTATCAGCTCCGTTAGCACTTGATTGGCAAGCATGGAGAGGTAGTTGCACCCTTTGTGCCAGCATTTGAAAATAAAAAAATCCTTATAAATCAACAATTTGGATTTTTGAGCATTTTTTGCTTTCGTGCAATGTGCATGAATGGCCATCGTGCATCCTGCATTTTGCGTGGTTGATGAGGTTTTTACGGAACCATTCGAGAAACCCGCGCTCTCGATTTCACTCAGGGTTTTCGCGGATACAAAACATTTCAAAAACCGCGTGTACAGCTCAGGAACCGCTGACGTACTTTCGGCCTCAGACATCGCCACCCGACAATAAAAAGATCGAACGGGAGCAACTATGAGCCGCACGCAGAACGACACGATTACCTGGGGCATGATGCTCCGCAAGCTGCCCTCCATCGCCAAAGCCATTCCTCGCGTGGTCAAGGGCATGAAAGCTGCCAACGTCACGGACCCGACCCAATCGTGCGGTCTGGGCTGGAGTTTTGAACAGGCAACCCTGCGTAACCCCGATGGCCCGGCACTGCTGCAGGACGAGGTGGTTTTGAGCTACGCGCAAGTCAACCAGTGGGCCAATCGCATCGCCCATCACCTGACGGCACAAGGCATCCGCAAGGGCGACGTGGTGGCGGTGTTCATCGAGAACCGCCCGGAACTGCTAGTCACTATCCTGGCGGTGGCCAAGACCGGTGCCATCAGTGCATTGCTCAACACCTCGCAAACCCGCGACACCCTGGCCCACAGCCTGAACCTGGTTTCGCCGGCGGCAATCATTGTCGGGGAAGAGTTGGTTCCGGCGTACGCCGCCGTTCACGCACGGGTAGCGATTGAGACGAACCGCACCTGGTTCGTTGCCGATCGAGCCGCTATCGGCCATCCCGGCGATGCCCCCGAGGGTTTCATCAACTTGATGACCGCCACAGCCGACAGCCCGGATGACAATCCCGCCAGCAGTCAGCAGATTTTCTTCGACGACCCGTGTTTCTACATCTACACCTCCGGCACCACGGGATTGCCCAAGGCCGGGGTGTTCAAGCACGGGCGGTGGATGCGTAGTTCGGCCAGTTTCGGCATGATCGCCCTGAATATGGGGCCGGATGACGTCGTCTATTGCACCTTGCCGCTGTATCACGCCACGGGGTTGTGCGTGTGCTGGGGCTCGGCTATCAGCGGCGCCTCGGGGTTTGCTATCCGCCGCAAGTTCAGCGCCAGTCAGTTCTGGAACGATGTGCGCAAGTACCGCGCAACCACGCTCGGTTACGTCGGCGAGCTGTGCCGCTACCTCGTGGATCAACCGCCGAGTGTCGAGGACAACCAGCACCGGGTCACGAAGATGATCGGCAACGGCCTTCGGCCTGGCGCGTGGGCCCAGTTCAAAACCCGCTTTGCGGTGGATCACATCTGCGAGCTGTACGCCGCCAGCGACGGCAACATCGGCTTCACCAATATTCTCAACTTCGACAACACCGTCGGTTTTTCCCTGATGTCATGGGAGTTGGCGGCATACGACCATGACAGCGGCTTGCCGATTCGCGATGCCAAGGGGTTCATGCGCAAAGTTGGCAAAGGCGAGCAGGGGTTGCTGCTGGCGAAGATTGATGAAAAAGCGCCACTGGACGGCTACACCGATCCGCAGAAAACCGAGAAAGTCGTGCTGCACGACGTGTTCGAAAAGGGTGACCGTTACTTCAACACCGGTGACCTGCTGCGCAACATCGGTTTCGGCCACGCGCAGTTTGTTGATCGGTTGGGCGACACGTACCGCTGGAAGGGCGAAAACGTCTCGACCACTGAAGTCGAAAACATTCTGCTCCAGCACCCGAATATTTCTGAAGCCGTGGCCTACGGGGTGGAAGTGCGCAACACCAACGGTCGCGCGGGCATGGCGGCGATTACCCCGGCCGAATCGTTGGCCACCCTGGATTTCAGCGAACTGCTGACGTTTGCCCGCGAGCAAATGCCGGCGTACGCGGTGCCGTTGTTCTTGCGGGTGAAAGTGAAAATGGAGACCACCGGCACCTTCAAATATCAGAAGACCCGACTCAAGGACGAAGGGTTTGATCCTGGAAAAACCGGCGACGATCCCATTTATGCCTGGTTGCCGGGAACTCACACCTACGTGCAAGTGACTGAAGAGTTGCTGGCCGAGATTCATGATGGCAAATACCGTTATTGAATGTGGCTATGACCCTTGATGAGAAAAAAGAAGTGACAGTTTCCAGGCTGCTCCGGAAACTGTCGCCCTTTTGCGATGACACCGAAGTGGAGTTTCCCATGACAGACCAAAGCCGCCAGATGACCCCCGAAGAAGCCGCTGAATTTGCCGAGCAGGTTTTCAACAAGGCACGTGAGGGTGATGCGGCCATGATGGCGGCACTGCTGTCCAAAGGCCTGCCACCGAACCTGCGCAATCACAAGGGCGATACCCTGCTGATGCTGGCGGCGTACCACGGTCATCTGGAGACGGTAAAAGTCCTGCTCGAGCACAAGGCTGACCCGGAAATCCGCAACGACAACGGCCAGAGCCCGATAGCCGGCGCTGCGTTCAAGGGCGACCTGCCAGTGGTCAAGGCGTTGGTCGAAAGTGGTGCACAGGTCGAAGGGTCGTCCTTCGACGGTCGTACGGCACTGATGATGGCTGCGATGTTCAATCGCGTGGAAATCGTCGACTACCTGATCAGCAAAGGGGCCGATCCGAAAGCCAAGGATGCCAATGGCGTTTCTGCGCTGGACGCTGCCAGGACCATGGGCGCGGTCGACACGACCGCACAGCTTGAGAAGCTGCCGGGCTGATTACGCATTGCGTGACCGCCCCCGGACTTTGTGGCGAGCGAGGGAGCTTGCTCGCACTGGGCTGCGTACTGGCCCCGGAAACTTGATAAATACACCGATTTCTGTGAGTGCTGCGCACTCAAGCGCGAGCAAGCTCGCTCGCCACAGGGGGGGGGCTGCCGGATATTGAGGCTCTGCTCTCCAAACCCTCAATACACCCAAACTTCAACCCGCCGATTCTTGATCCGTCCCTCATCCGCGCTGTTCGCCGCCACCGGCATTTCGGCGCCAAAACCGCGAATCTCGCGAAACACCACGCCACGCTTCACCAACTCCCGCCGTACCGCCATGGCCCGCAGTTTCGACAACAGATCGGCACGTGCCGGATCAGTCTTGGCATCGCCAAACCCCACCAGCGTGACCTGCCGATTGGTTTTGTCCCGTTGCTTTATATAGTCGAGCACCCGTGAGAGGTCCTGCCGGGCCTTGTTGTCCAGTGTTGCGCTGCCTTCTTCAAAACGGAAGTTCACCGTCAGGCGCTGGGCATGCCGGCTCAGCGCCTGGTAACCCTCGGGCATCAGCGCGTTGGGCGTGACGGCCATCGCCTGTACGGTCTGGGCGATGAAACCGTTGGCAGCGACAATCCCCTGACCCTGACTGCTTTGGGCGTAGGCCACCAGTGCATCGGCCCAGGGATTTTTATTGTTGGGTGGCAGGTAAAAGAACAATCGACGAGACAGCGGATAGTCTTCCGTGGCGATCAGGCTGTTAAGCGGCAACATGGCCTGGGATGGGCCGTCGGCAATGGCCACGGCTTTGGCTGCACGGACGTAGGGCAGGCCGATGAAACCGATGGCTTGCGGATCCTGGCTGACGGCGTCGGACAATTGCTCGCTGGATTCAAAGCGTTTTGCGGTGGCGCTCAGGGCTTTCCCACGACCACTGAGGACCAGTTCCTTGAACGTGTCGTAAGTGCCCGACTGATCATCCCGCGCATAGAGATGAATGGTCCCGCCGACACCGCCGACGTCTTCCCAGCTTTTCGCTTCACCGCTGAAGATCCGCGCCAGTTGATCGGTATTGAGTTGGGTCAGGGGGTTGTGCGGATGAAGGATGATCGCCAGGCCATCGATGGCAATGACCTGCTCGGCGACGGGGCTTTTCAAATCGCCCAGGGAGCGGAGGTTGACCAGCTCGCTGTCCTTGATCGGACGGGAGGACGCGGCGAGGTCAGCGGTCCCCGCTTGCAAGGCGGTGAAACCGGTGCTGGAGCCGTGGGCGGCGATGTCCACCACAACCCGGCGACCCTGGGCCGTTTCGCCCGCGATGCGCAGTTCATTGGTGGTGCCAGGCATTTCGCGGTGAACCTTGATCAGGCCCTGTTCGCGCATGAGCCCTTCGACCAGCGCCGGGCCCAGCGCAGCGCCAATGGTGTTGGAACCCTGGATGCGCAAAGCCGGGCCGTTTTCAGGTATCGGCAACGCTGCGGCGAATACTGACGCAGGCGCCAGGATGCCCAGTATCCACAGGTACAAAACGCGCAGCATCATGCCGGCACCCTAATAAGCAAAAGGAGGTGCCGGGAGATTAAGTCAGTAGGGTTTCACAAAGATGACAACAATCCTTTTGTGGGCGAGCTTTTGTGGTGAGGGGATTTATCCCCGTAGGGCTGCGAAGCTGCCTAAAAGCTTTACGACTGCTTCGCAGCCGAACGGGGATAAATCCCCTCACCACAAAACAGCAATCAGCTCAATTCAAGCCAGATCGGCGCATGGTCCGAGGGTTTCTCCATCCCGCGCAGTTCGTAGTCCACGCCCGCATCCTTGACCCGTGGCAGCAAACCATGGGACGCCATGATCAAGTCGATTCGCAGCCCGCGCTTGGGCTCGTCTTCAAACCCGCGACTGCGGTAGTCGAACCAGCTGAAACGGTCGGCCACGTCCGGATTCAGGTGCCGGAAGCTGTCCACCAGACCCCAGTTCTTCAGGCGCGCCATCCACTCGCGCTCTTCGGGCAGGAAGCTGCATTTGCCGGTTTTCAGCCAGCGCTTCATGTTGTCCGGGCCGATGCCGATGTCGCAATCTTCCGGAGAAATATTGACGTCGCCCATCACCACGACCGGCTGATCGTTGCTGAACTGGCTTTCCAGCAATTGCTGCAAGTCGCTGTAGAAGCGTTCCTTGGCCGGGAATTTGGTCGGGTGATCGCGGCTTTCGCCCTGTGGGAAGTAACCGTTCATGATGGTCACCGGTACGCCATTCTCGTCGGCGAACTTGCCCCAGATGAAGCGACGCTGAGCGTCTTCGTCATCGGTCGTGAAACCTTTATGCAGCTCAAGGGGTTCCTTGCGCGAGAGCAGGGCAACGCCGTAATGACCTTTTTGACCGTGGAAATACACGTGATAGCCCAGCGCTTGAACCTCGGCCAGCGGGAACTGGTCGTCGTGCACCTTGGTTTCCTGCAGTCCGATCACGTCGGGCTGATGCTTTTCTATCAGCGCCGCCAGCTGATGCGGGCGAGCACGCAGCCCGTTGATGTTGAAGGAGACGATCTTCATGGTCGGCAGTCCTGGCAAAAAGGGCGATGCTAGCCGACTTCCTCCTGTAGGAGCAAAGCTTGTTCCGGGCGTCCGCAGGTTCTGAGTACCTGCGCAAGAACCTGGACTATAACTGCTAGCGATGTCAGCCCCGTGTCGACACTGATTTCAGTCAGCAAGGAACTGTGCCAACCCATGTAGGCTCGTAATAACAAGAGCGCCACCATTTTGAGCGGCGCCCTGGGGAGATTGACCGTTATGCCCGAAACCTCGACCGCCATTGCCGATATCCACATGCTCGACAGTGGCTATTCCCGTGAAGCCCGTTCGTTGCTGTACCAGGCCTATCGACATGAGCCAACGTTCAGCTATCTGTTCGAAGCGGAGCGTCCCGGCTATGAGCAGCGCGTGCGCGCCACCGTGCGTGAGCTGGTCAAGCAGCATTTCCTTCAGGACCTGCCGGCCATCGGCCTGCTGGTCAACGACCGGTTGATCGGCATTGCCCTGATCGCGCCGCCGCAAC
This sequence comes from Pseudomonas sp. LBUM1643, assembly GCF_059716215.1. Lineage (NCBI taxonomy): Bacteria > Pseudomonadati > Pseudomonadota > Gammaproteobacteria > Pseudomonadales > Pseudomonadaceae > Pseudomonas > Pseudomonas sp. LBUM1643. Next base: position 4,322,857 of record NZ_CP166813.1, on the reverse strand, counting down.
GTCGCCTGGGCATCACGGAGAGCTGGGCCTGGCGTCTGCGCATGGTGCTCAGCACCGGATTCCGCTGCACCCGTCGTTATCTGGAATACCACGATGCGGTCATGGCCTGCGTGCCGTCCGACTCGGTTCACCTGCTGCCGTTGCTGGGCATTCATCCGCAGTTTCAAGGCAAGCACTTCGGCGAACAGCTGCTGCAAGCGGTGCACAACTGGTGCGCGGTCGATGAGCATTCCCAGGGCGTGGTCCTCGACACCGGCAATCCTCGTTACCTTGAGTTCTACAAGCGCCAGGGCTATGAGGAGATCGGCGAAGTGGCCATAGGGCCTGTACGCGAACACGTATTTTTTCACGCCAATCCACAGGTGCTGCAAACCGCCACCGCATAAAGGTCGAACTTTCGGCGCACCCAAGGCTCTATCACGCTCCCAAGCTCGTGATAGCATCCGCGCCTATGAAGTTTCCAGGAAGAATTACCAGCGGCGTGCTGATGCTGTTAACCAGCTGCGCGGCGCTGGCGCAAAGTGAATTGGATGTGCGGATCAAACCGTCCAACGATGAACTGAAGGCCAATATAGAGGGCTATATCGGCAGTCTCGGCGATCGCGACGAGGAAGCCTTGCTGCGCTTCAGTCGCGGTGCCGAGGAACAGGCGCGCAAGGCTGCCCAGGCCTTGGGTTATTACCAGCCCCAGATCGAATCGGACGTGCAGGGCGGCAAGTCGCCACGCCTGATTCTCACGATCGACCCGGGCGAGCCTATCCATCTGCGCAACGTCACGGTGCGTGTCGAAGGGCCTGCCGCTTCGCTCAAATCCTTTCGGGTGCCCAAGAGTGCTGCGCTGAAAACCGGTGCGGTGCTCAATCATGGGCACTACGAAGACGCCAAACGACTGATCCAGAACCAAGCCTCGCGCTACGGTTTTTTCAGTGGTCACTTCTCGCACCAGACGTTATCGGTCGACCCGCGAGCCGGTGTCGCGGACATCGATCTGGTCTATGAGAGCGGCCCGCGTTATTCCCTGGGCAAGGTCAGTTTCGAGGGCGACACGCCGTTCGATGAAGACCTGCTCAAGCGCATGGTGCCGTTCAAGGAAGGCGCGCCTTACGACTCCGAGCTGATCGCCGAACTCAACCAGGCGATGCAGTCGAGCGGCTATTTCGAAAGCGTCCGGGTCGATGCGGCACCCACCGCATCCAAGAACAATGTGATCCCGGTGGACGTCAAACTCGACACCCGCAAGCCGCGGACCATGGGCCTGGGCCTCGGCTACTCCACCGACGTCGGCCCACGGGTCAAGGCCAACTGGACACGCCACTGGGTCAATCCCCAAGGGCATAGCTATGGCTGGGAGACCGAAATCTCGGCGCCCCGGCAGAACGTCGGGATCTTCTACGACATTCCCCTGGACCCTCCGCTCACCGACAAACTGCGCTTCGCCGGTGGCTATCAAAGCGAAGAAATTGCCGACAAGGACTCCCTCAGCAAACTGCTGACAATCGGTCCTGAGTGGCACAGCAAGTTGCCCAGCGGTTGGCAGCGAGTGGTGTCGCTCAAGTGGCAACGCGAGGAATATCGCTTGGGCGATGACTCGGGACTCAGCACCTTGCTCATGCCCGGCATCAGTTATTCGTACCTGAAAAGCGACAACCGCATCGATCCGCACAATGGCTATCGCCTGCAGTTCGAGAGCAAAGTGGCCAAGGAGGGGTTGGGTTCCGACAACAACCTGCTGTATGGCACCGCACTGGTCAAAGGCCTGACCACCGTGCTCGACAAACACCGGTTCCTCGGCCGGGTGCAGGTCGGCGGCAGCGCCACCAATGGCTATAAATCGATCCCGCCGTCACTGCGCTTTTTCGCCGGTGGCGATCAGAGCGTGCGCGGTTACGACTATCAGAGCCTGTCCCCGGAAAACTCCGAAGGCGATCGCATAGGCGGCCGTTACATGGTCACTGCCAGCGCTGAGTACCAATATTCCGTCGCCGAAAAATGGCGGGTCGCGACCTTCGTCGACCAGGGCAACTCCTTCAATACGCTCGAACTGCCGAACCTCAAGACCGGCGTCGGTATTGGCGTGCGCTGGGTCTCGCCCGTAGGGCCGATCCGCCTCGACCTGGCCCATGCGCTGGACGACCCCGGCGGCATCCGACTGCACTTTTCCATGGGGCCTGAGCTTTGAATCGTGGTTTGAAAATAACGCTGCTCGCCATTCTGACCTTGCTGATGCTGGTGATTCTGGCGCTGACCACCGTGCTCGGGACGGCGGCGGGCAGTCGTTGGGCGCTGGGTTTTGTCCCGGGCCTGACCGTGGACAATTTCCAGGGTCGCCTGGGCGGACAGTGGAGCGCCGACCATCTCGTTTGGCAGCAGGACACCAGCCGGGTCGAGTTGACCAAAGCGATTTTCGCCTGGTCGCCCTCATGTCTGGCGCGCCGAACCCTATGCATTGACCAGCTACAAGCCGATCAGGTCAGCCTGCAATTTCCACCCGGCACCGATGAAGCCAGCAGCGGGCCGATCAGTCTTCCGGACTTGAGCCTGCCGTTGGCCATCGAACTGGGTGACGTGAAGGTCGCCAGCCTGCTGTTCAACGGCAGCGAAGAGCTCAAGGGCTTGCAACTGGCGGCGCACTGGACCGCGCAAGGGCTGCAGATCGATACGGTGAAGTTGCAGCGCGATGAGCTCAGCCTGAACCTGTCCGGCCTGGTGCAACCTTCGGGCAACTGGCCGCTCAAGGCCGAAGGCACACTGACCCTGCCGGCACCCGGCACCGGGCCTTGGGCGCTGGCCCTGAACGTCGACGGCGATTTGCTGAAGACCCTGAACCTCAAGGCCGACAGCAGCGGTTACCTCAACGGGCAGTTGACCGGTGAGTTGCAACCTTTGGTGGAAAACCTGCCCGCGAAGGTGCGGATCACCGCGGACGGGTTCAAACCCAGCGCCGATCTGCCGGATACCCTGCAACTCAATCAATTGGAGCTCACAGGCACCGGCGACCTGAAAAGCGGTTACCAACTGCTCGGTAAAGCCAACCTGCCGGCCGAAAAAGGCCCGGTCGCGTTGTTGCTCCAGGGCAAGGTCGACGGCAAGGGCGCGCAGATCGCTGGCCTGGATCTGACCGCCAATGACAAGCAAAGCCTCAAGCTCACCGGCAACCTCGACTGGAGCAAAGGCCTGAGCGCCGAAGCGACCGTAGACTGGGTGGATTTCCCCTGGCATCGCCTCTATCCACTGATCGATGAGCCGCAAGTGGCGTTGCGCAGCTTCAATGGCGAAGTGTCCTATACCGACGGCAAATACCTGGGCCATTTCAAGGCCGCACTGGATGGTCCGGCAGGCGCATTCAGCCTGAGCAGTCCGTTCGCAGGCGACCTGACGAAAATCTACCTGCAACAAATTCAACTCGAAGCCGGGCAGGGCAAAGCCGAAGGCCACCTGAACCTGCAATTCGCCGATGGCATTGCCTGGGACACGGCGCTGGACCTGTCGGCGATCAACCCGGCGTATTGGGTCGCGGAGTTGCCAGGCACCCTGGCCGGCCCGTTGCGCAGCACCGGTGAAATGAAAAATGAAAAACTCAGCCTGAACGCGGATCTCGACCTCAAGGGCAAGCTGCGTGGGCAACCGGCGGTGATCCAGGCGAAGGCCGATGGCGGCGGCGAGCAATGGAACCTCAACGCGCTGCAAGTGCGCCTGGGTGACAACAGCATCAACGGCAAGGGCAGCCTGCATCAGAAACTCGCCGGCCAGATCGATATCAAGATGCCGCGTCTTGCCCAGCTGTGGCCGCAACTGCGTGGCCAGCTCAATGGCCGTGTCGACGTTGCCGGCACGCTCAAGGCGCCCCAGGGCAAACTCGGATTGCAAGGTATTCGACTGGCGTTCGAGGACAATCGCCTGCAAAGCCTCAACCTGGACGCAACGCTGGACAGCGCACAACGGGCGAAAATCGACCTGAAGGGCAGTGGCATTCAAGCCGGCGATACCTCGTTGGGCACGTTGACTGCCAGCGGCCAGGGCGACATCAAGAGCCAGAAACTCAGCCTCGATCTGCAAGGCCCGCAGCTCAAACTCGCGCTCGGCCTCGACGGGGCGCTGGACAAAGGCAACTGGCGTGGACGCCTGGCCAGCGGTGACATTCAGTCCGGCGGACAGGACTGGAAGCTGCAAGGTCCGGCGAAGCTTGAGCGATTGGCCGACGGCAAAATCAATTTCGGCGCCCATTGCTGGATGTCAGGCCAGGCCAGCTTGTGCGGCGAAGACCAGCGCTTGATGCCTGAACCGAAGCTGCGATACCACCTCAAGCAATTCCCGATCGACAGCCTGGCGCAATGGTTGCCGAAAGATTTTGCGTGGAAAGGCCGGCTCAACGCCGACCTGCAACTGGACCTGCCGGCGAGCGGCCCGAACGGTCAGATCACCCTTGATGCCAGCGGCGGCACGCTGCGTGTGCGGGAGAAGGACCAGTGGCTGGACTTCCCTTACCAGACCCTGCTGCTTACCAGCAAACTCACGCCAAAACGCATCGATACCGACCTCAATTTTGTCGGTGAAAAACTGGGTGAGTTGAGGGTTCAGGCGCAGATCAATCCGCTGCCGGCGAACAAGCCCATCACCGGCACGTTCCGCCTTAATGGCCTGGACCTTTCCGTGGCTCGACCGTTTTTACCCATGGTCGAGAAACTCACGGGGCGTCTGAATGGCAGCGGAACCATCGCAGGTACGCTGATGGCGCCTCTGGTCAACGGCAATCTGCTGCTGAGCAATGGCGAAGTGTCCGGGCCGGAACTGCCGATGGAGATTCAGGCGTTGCAGCTGCAAGCCGTCATTGCTGGCGAAAAGGTGCAAGTGAACGGTGGCTGGAAAAGCGGCAAGGCCGGGCAGGGCAGTCTGAACGGCAACATCGCGTGGGGCCAGGCGCTAGTGGTGGACCTGGCACTAAAGGGCTCTCAACTGCCGGTGACCGTCGAACCCTACGCCAAGCTGGAGGTGGCGCCGGACCTGAAGATATCGATGAAGGACGATGAACTGGCGATTGCCGGCAAGGTACTGGTGCCCAAAGGCGACATCACCGTGCGCGAACTGCCGCCATCGACGGTCAAGGTCTCCAGCGATACGGTCATCGTCGGGCAGCAAACCGAAGAAGGGAAACCGCCGATCGCCATGAAAATGGACATCGACGTGGTCGTGGGTGAGGACAAACTGAGCTTTGCCGGATTTGGCCTGACCGCCAACCTGCAAGGCCATGTGCACATCAGCGACAACATGGACACCCGTGGCGAACTCTGGCTCAACGACGGCCGTTACCGTGCCTACGGTCAGCGTTTGACGGTGCGCCGGGCGCGCTTGCTGTTTGCCGGTCCTATCGATCAACCGTACCTGGACATTGAAGCGATTCGCCAGACCGACGACATCATCGCCGGGATTCGCCTGAGCGGCAGCGCGGAGCAGCCGACCACGCAAATCTTCTCCGAACCGGCCATGAGCCAGGAACAGGCGTTGTCCTATCTGGTGCTGGGTCGCCCCTTGAGCACCAACGGCGAAGACAACAACATGCTCGCCCAGGCCGCCCTCGGCTTGGGGCTGATGGGCAGCTCGGGCGTGACCAGCGGGTTGGCCAATCATCTGGGTATCGATGATTTCCAGCTCGACACCGAGGGCAGCGGCAACGACACCGCCGTGGTGGCCAGCGGCAACATCTCGGAAAAACTCAGCTTGCGTTATGGGGTGGGGGTGTTCGAGCCGGCCAACACCATTGCGCTGCGCTACAAGCTGAGCAAGAAGGTGTACCTGGAAGCCGCGGGCGGCGTCGCCAGTTCGCTGGATATCTTCTACAAGCGCGATTTTTAGGAACGGAAGATCAAAAGATCGCAGCCTCGCTGCGCTCGACAGCTCCTACAGGGTTTGGACCACACCTGTAGGAGCTGTCGAGCGAAGCGAGGCTGCGATCTTTTTGCTTTTTCAGTGCACCACTCATCCAGCAAATACAAAGCATCCTAACTATTACGTTGACATTCGCTGCCTAGGCAGTAACATCTCGACATACATTCTCTGCCTAGGCAGCTAATTGGTGTTCAGATGAAACATTTTGCTCCGGATGACTTCAAGAATTGCCACCTCGGGCTCCTGCTCGGGCGCGCCGCGCTGCTAAAAGACCGGATCATCGACACCCACATGGAACCCCACGGCATCACTGCCGCACAGTTCAAAGTGCTGATCATCATGGCCCAGTTCGGCGTCGACACCCCGGCCGAACTGTGCCGACACCTGTCCCTGGACAGCGGTTCGATGACGCGGATGCTCGATCGCCTGGAGCAGAAAGGTTTCCTCGCCCGCCAGCGCTCCGAGGCGGACCGCCGCCAGGTGCAACTGGTGCTGACCGATGAGGGCCAGCGACTCGCCGACCGTCTCCCGGACATCGGCGCTGACGCCATGAATGAGCTGGCCGGCGCTATCACTCCGCAAGAATTGGCAACCCTTGAGCAGATCCTGAAGAAAATCTTGGTGGCAGCGGGTGACTCGATCACCTTGCTGCGGGTAGGTGACAAATGAGCAGCAAAACCTTGCGTACCGGCCTGGGCCTGGTGCTCGCCGCCATGACCCTGGCCGGTTGCGCCAGCTACAGCGGCTTGACGACCGAGGGCAAAAGCCTCGATGCGAAAACCCTCAAGGCTGGCCAATCCCTGAGCGGCGTCACCCTGACACCGGCGGCCTGGCCGAAAAACGACTGGTGGAAAAGCCTGGGTGATCCGCAGCTGGACGGCCTGATCCGTGAAGCGCTGCAGGACAGCCCCGACATGCAGATCGCCGACGCCCGCGCCCACCAGGCCAGCGCCGCCGCTTATGCCGCCGATGCCGAGCGCATGCCGACCCTGGATGCCAGTGCCGGCGTCAGCCGTTCGCGTCTGGCCCGGGATCAGGACCCGAGCGGGCAGGGCGGCACGTACTCGACCCTGCGCAGTCTCGGCGCCAGCTTCAACTACAACTTCGACCTCTGGGGTGGTCAGCGCGACGCCTGGGAAGCCGCGCTCGGCGAAGCCCGTGCCGCCGAGGTCGATCAGCAGGCCGCGCAGTTGACCTTGTCCGCCGACGTCGCCCGCGCCTACAGCGACCTGGGTCAGGCGCACATCGTTTATGACCTGGCCAACGAAGACCTCAAACGCACCCGGCAAATGCTCGACCTGAGTCAGCGTCGTCTGAGCTCGGGCATCGACAGCCAGTACCAGTTCCAGCAAACCGAAAGCCTGGAAGCCAGTTCTCAGGCTAGCCTGATCGACGCCGAGAAACGCCTGAAAAGTGCAAAAATCGCCTTGGCGGTCTTGCTCGGCAAAGGGCCGGATCGCGGCAATGAAATCGCCCGACCGAAAATCCTCCATACCAGCGCCGTGGCATTACCGTCGGTACTGCCCGCTGAATTGCTCGGCCGCCGTCCGGACCTGGTCGCGGCGCGCTGGCGCGTCGAAGCGGCAAGCAAGAACATCGACGCCGGCAAGACCCGGTTCTACCCCAACCTCAACCTGAGCGCTGCGGCGGGTGTCGAGTCATTGCTGGGCGATGCGATGTTCGGTTCGGCCAGTCGTTTCTTCAATGTCGGGCCAACGATTTCGGTGCCGATTTTCGACGGCGGGCGCTTGCGAGCCGACCTCGATTCCCGCGATGCCGACTATGACCTCGCCGTGGCGCAGTACAACAAAAGCCTGGTGAAAGCACTCGGTGATGTCAGCGACACCATCAACCAGCTGCACGACATCGGGCGGCAGATCGGGGCGCAGCAACACGCCACCGACATTGCCCAGGACTCTTACAACACCGTGGTCCAGCGGTACGGTTCCGGCATCGGCAACTACCTGGACGTGCTCAGCATCGAGCAGCAACTGCTCCAGGCCCAGCGTCAGCTGGCCAACCTGAATGCCGAGCAAATCGACCTGTCGATCCAACTGATGCAGGCGCTGGGCGGCGGCTTCCAGGGTGAAACCCTGACCGCAGCCAATCCGGCCCCCGCCACGCAGAACAACTAATTCAAGGTATTTGTCATGGCCACTGCCCAAAACACCTCTGCTCCCACTGATAAAGCGCCCGACAACGCTCAGGACACCAGCAATCCACGCAAACGCAAGATCATGTTGGTGGTGCTGGCGGTCGTGGTGATCCTCGCCGGACTTGGCGTGTGGGGGTATCACGAATTCTACGGACGCTGGAACGAAAGCACCGACGACGCCTATGTGAACGGCAACGTGGTGGAGATCACCCCGCTGGTCACGGGCACCGTGGTCAGCATCGGCGCGGACGATGGTGACCTGGTGCATGAAGGCCAGGTGCTCATCAACTTCGACCCGAACGATGCCGAAGTCGGCCTGCAAAGTGCCCAGGCCAATCTGGCGCGTACCGTGCGCCAGGTGCGCGGTCTGTACAGCAACGTCGACGGCATGAAAGCCCAGGTCAACGCGCAACAGGCCGAAGTGCAAAAAGCGCAGGACAACTTCAATCGCCGGAAGAATCTGGCGGCTGGCGGGGCGATTTCCCAGGAGGAACTGTCCCATGCTCGCGACGACCTGACCTCGGCGCAAAACGCCCTGGCCAACGCCAGGCAGCAACTCAAGACCACCAGCGCGCTGGTGGATGACACCGTGGTGTCGTCGCACCCGGACGTGATGTCCGCCGCCGCCCAACTGCGTCAGGCCTACCTGACCAATGCGCGCAGCACCTTGATCGCGCCGGTCACCGGTTACGTGGCCAAACGCACCGTGCAATTGGGTCAACGGGTGCAGCCGGGCACGGCGCTGATGGCCGTCATCCCATTGGATCAACTGTGGATTGACGCCAACTTCAAGGAAACCCAGCTGCGTGACATGCGCATCGGCCAGCCGGTGGACATCGAAGCCGACCTGTACGGCAGCGACGTGAAATACAGCGGCACTATCGACAGCCTCGGCGCCGGTACCGGCAGCGCGTTTGCCCTGTTGCCGGCACAGAACGCCACCGGTAACTGGATCAAGATTGTCCAGCGCGTGCCAGTACGCATTCACATCAATGCCGAAGAACTGGCCAAGCACCCGTTGCGTGTGGGGCTGTCGACTCAGGTCGATGTGAACCTGCATGACCAGAGCGGTCCGGTATTGGCGCAACAGCCGCCGCAAAAGGCCTCGTTCAGCACCAACGTCTACGACCGTCAATTGGCCGAAGCCGACGCGATGATCGCTCAATTGATCCACGACAACAGCGCTGCGGTCAGCAAAACCGCGCAGCGCTGACACCGACCGTGCAGGAGCGAGCTTTTGTGGCGAGGGATCCTCTGTGGTGAGAGAGCTTTTGTGGTGAGGGGATTTATCCCCGTTCGGCTGCGAAGCAGTCGCAAAGCTTTTGGGGTCGCTTCGCGACCCAACGGGGATAAATCCCCTCACCACAATAATCCCCTCACCACAGTAAACCCTCACCACAGTAAATCCTCTCACCACCAAAGCCGGCTTCCACAAGGTCAGATGCGTCTGTAACAGGCGCAGCGCCCGCCATGTTTCAAAGGATCTGCGATGAGCAATAAAGCGTCTTTCACGCCACCCAGCCTGCTGCTCAGCACCATCGGGCTGTCGCTGGCGACCTTCATGCAGGTGCTCGATACGACCATCGCCAACGTGGCGTTGCCGACGATTTCCGGCAACCTGGGCGTGAGTTCGGAGCAGGGCACCTGGGTTATCACCTCCTTCGCGGTGAGCAACGCCATCGCGCTGCCGTTGACCGGCTGGCTCAGTCGGCGTTTCGGCGAAGTGAAGCTGTTTCTCTGGGCGACCATTCTGTTTGTCATCGCCTCGTTCCTGTGCGGCATCTCCACCTCGATGCCGGAGCTGATTCTGTTCCGTGTCATTCAGGGCCTGGTCGCCGGACCGCTGTATCCCATGACGCAGACGCTATTGATTGCGGTCTATCCCCCCGCGAGGCGAGGCATGGCCCTGGCGTTGCTGGCGATGGTCACGGTGGTGGCGCCGATTGCCGGTCCGATCCTCGGCGGCTGGATTACCGACAGCTATAGCTGGCCGTGGATCTTCTTTATCAACGTGCCGATCGGGATTTTCGCGGTGATGGTCGTGCGCCAGCAGCTCAAGGCGCGCCCGGTGGAAACCAGTCGCCAACCGATGGACTACGTCGGTCTGATCACTCTGATCATTGGTGTGGGCGCCTTGCAGGTGATCCTCGACAAGGGCAATGACCTGGATTGGTTCGAATCGAACTTCATCATCATCGGCGCCGCAATCTCGGTGATTGCGCTGGCGGTGTTCATCATCTGGGAAATGACTGACAAGCACCCGGTGGTCAACCTGCGGCTGTTCGCCCATCGCAATTTTCGTATCGGCACCATTGTGCTGGTGCTGGGGTACGCCGGGTTCTTCGGAATCAACCTGATCCTGCCGCAATGGCTGCAGACCCAGATGGGTTACACCGCCACCTGGGCCGGTCTGGCGGTAGCGCCAATCGGCATTCTGCCGGTGCTGATGTCGCCGTTTGTCGGCAAATATGCGCACAAATTCGACCTGCGGCTGTTGGCGGGGCTGGCGTTCCTGGCGATCGGCCTGAGTTGCTTCATGCGTGCCGGGTTCACCAACGAAGTGGACTTTCAGCACATCGCGCTGGTGCAACTGTTCATGGGGATTGGGGTGGCGCTGTTCTTCATGCCGACCTTGAGCATTTTGATGTCGGACCTGCCACCGAGCCAGATCGCCGATGGCGCCGGTTTGGCGACATTCCTGCGGACTCTGGGCGGTAGTTTTGCGGCGTCGCTGACCACCTGGATCTGGATTCGCCGGGCCGACCAGCATCATGCGTACCTGAGCGAAAGCATCTCCACCTATGAGCCGGCGACCCGGGATGCGTTGAACTCCCTGGGCGGGGCAGGTAATCCGGCGTATGCGCAACTCGATCATGTGCTGACCAGTCAGGCGTACATGCTCTCGACCGTGGATTACTTCACGTTGCTGGGGTGGGGGTTCATGGGATTGATCCTGCTCGTGTGGCTGGCGAAACCACCCTTCGCGGCGAAGGCGGGCCCGGCTGCCTCTGGTCACTAACCCAAACACAAACCCCCTGTAGGAGTGAGCCTGCTCGCGATGACGGTGGATCAGTCAACAAAAGTGTTGAATATGAATCCGCTATCGCGAGCAGGCTCACTCCCACAGGTTCTTCGTTCGACAGTTAGTGAGTTGGTGCTGCCAATTGTGGGGGTGGGGCAAAGTCGAACGGCGCCAGCGCCATGCCGTTCTCATCCACCTGCAACGCCCAGCCCTGACGGTCCCAATCCCCCAGCACAATGCGCCTGGCCGCTTGCTCGCCAATCTGCAGCTTGTGAATCGCAGGACGATGGGTATGTCCGTGAATCAGCGTCTTCACCCCAAATGCCTGCATCACCCGCGGTACTTCTTCAGGCGTGACATCAACGATGTCATTGGCCTTCATGCGCGTCTGCGCGCGGCTTTCACTGCGCAGCTTGCGCGCCAGCTTATGGCGAGTGCTCAGGGGCAAGTGCCGCAGGATAAACAGGGTGACGGGGTTGCGCAGGTAGCGACGCAGCTTCATATAGCCGACGTCGCGGGTGCAGAGGCTGTCGCCGTGCATCAATAGCACCGGTTCGCCGTAGAACTGCACGACGCTCGGGTCTTTCAACAACGTGCAGCCGGCCTGTTTGCAAAAGGCCTGGCCCAGCAAGAAGTCGCGGTTACCGTGCATCAGAAAAATGGCCGTGCCGCTGTCGCTGAGATCGCGCAGGGCCTGGCAGATGGAGCGCTGGAACGGGGTCATGGCATCGTCGCCAATCCACGCTTCGAAAAAGTCGCCCAGAATGTACAACGCACTCGCCGAGCGGGCGCGTCCGGCGAGCAAATCCAGAAACGCCCGGGTGATGTCCGGGCGCTCCTCTTCCAGATGTAAGTCTGAAATCAGCAGTATCACTCAATGATCTCGGCTTTCTCGATGATCACGTCGTCTGCAGGTACGTCCTGGTGGCCGGATTTCATGGTGGTGGAAACACCTTTGATCTTGTCGACCACTTCTTCGCCGGCAACCACTTTGGCGAAAACGGCGTAGCCCCAGCCCTGAGTGGTCTTGGCGCTGTGGTTCAGGAAGCTGTTGTCAGCCACGTTGATGAAGAACTGCGCGGAAGCCGAATGCGGCTCCATGGTGCGGGCCATGGCAACGCTGTACTTCACGTTCGGCAGACCGTTGTCAGCTTCGTTCTGGATGCTTGGGCGCTTGTCTTTCTTTTCTTTCATGCCTGGCTCGAAACCGCCGCCCTGGATCATGAAGTTACCGATGACGCGGTGGAACACGGTGTTCTCGTAGTGGCCGGCCTTGACGTATTCGATGAAGTTGGCAACGGTCAGCGGTGCCTTTTCAGCGTTCAGTTCCAGGACGATGTCGCCATGGTTGGTGGTCAGTTTGACTTGGGTCATGATCGGAGACTCTTTTTTGAAAATGCGTTTTCTGGGAATTCGTGGTTTTTGGGGCCTCGAAGCCCCCAACCGGTTTGGCCAGCAATGACCAAGTAGCGCAGTTTAGCGCGACAGGCGTGAATTTCGAGGCTGTTTTTCATTTGCATCCGATTAAATGCAGCCGTTTTCGGGCCTGCTCCTGTCAGCGGCTTGACGGCTTCGGCTATGATAGCGGCTTTGTTTTGTCAGGCCCCGTCTGCGGCCGCGCACCTGTACGTTCAAGGATCCTATGAGCAAGCCCACTGTCGAACCTGTTTCGAATTCCAAGACTGGCCCTGCCGTGCCGGTCAATTTCCTGCGCCCGATTATCCAGGCGGACCTGGACTCGGGTAAGCACACGCAGATCGTTACTCGTTTCCCGCCTGAGCCCAACGGTTACCTGCACATCGGTCACGCCAAGTCGATTTGCGTGAACTTCGGATTGGCCCAGGAGTTTGGCGGCGTCACGCACCTGCGTTTCGACGACACCAACCCGGCCAAGGAAGACCAGGAATACATCGACGCGATCGAAAGCGACATCAAATGGCTGGGCTTCGAATGGTCCGGTGAAGTGCGCTACGCGTCGCAATATTTCGACCAGCTGTACAGCTGGGCCGTTGAACTGATCAAGGCCGGCAAGGCTTACGTCGACGACCTGAGCCCGGAACAGGCCAAGGAATACCGCGGCACCCTGACCGAGCCGGGGAAGAACAGCCCGTTCCGTGATCGCAGCGTCGAAGAGAACCTGGACTGGTTCGCCCGCATGAAGGCCGGCGAATTCCAGGACGGCGCACGCGTGCTGCGGGCGAAGATCGACATGGCTTCGCCGAACATGAACCTGCGCGACCCGATCATGTACCGCATCCGTCACGCCCATCACCACCAGACCGGTGACGCGTGGTGCATCTACCCGAACTACGACTTCACCCACGGTCAGTCGGACGCCATCGAAGGCATCACACACTCGATCTGCACCCTGGAATTCGAAAGCCATCGTCCGCTGTACGAGTGGTTCCTCGAGCACCTGCCAGTGCCGGCACAACCGCGTCAGTACGAATTCAGCCGCCTGAACCTGAACTACACCATTACCAGCAAGCGCAAGCTCAAGCAGCTGGTCGATGAGAAGCACGTTCACGGTTGGGACGATCCGCGCATGTCCACGCTGTCCGGCTTCCGCCGTCGTGGCTACACGCCGAAATCGATCCGCAACTTCTGCGACATGGTCGGCACCAACCGCTCCGACGGCGTGGTCGACTTCGGCATGCTGGAATTCAGCATCCGTGACGACCTCGATCACAGCGCCCCGCGTGCAATGTGCGTGCTGCGTCCGCTGAAAGTCGTGATCACCAACTACCCGGAAGGTCAGGTCGAGAACCTCGAACTGGCATGCCACCCGAAAGAAGACATGGGCGTGCGTGTTCTGCCATTCGCCCGTGAAATCTACATCGACCGTGAAGATTTCATGGAAGAGCCGCCAAAAGGCTACAAGCGCCTGGAACCGAACGGCGAAGTGCGCCTGCGCGGCAGCTACGTGATTCGCGCCGACGAAGCGATCAAGGACGCCGATGGCAACATCGTCGAGCTGCGTTGCTCCTACGATCCGGAAACACTGGGCAAGAACCCTGAAGGCCGCAAGGTCAAAGGCGTGGTGCACTGGGTCCCGGCCGCTGCCAGCGTCGAGTGCGAAGTGCGTCTGTACGATCGCCTGTTCCGCTCGCCGAACCCTGAAAAGGCTGAAGACAGCGCCAGTTTCCTGGACAACATCAACCCTGAATCGCTGCAAGTGCTCACCGGTTGTCGTGCTGAACCCTCGCTGGGCAATGCACAGCCGGAAGACCGTTTCCAGTTCGAGCGCGAAGGTTACTTCTGCGCGGATATCAAGGACTCGAAACCAGGTCATCCGGTATTCAACCGTACCGTGACCTTGCGTGATTCGTGGGGCCAGTGATTCTAGGAAACGACTAAAGTGCTATCGATCTACAACACGCTCACCAAGAGCAAAGAAGTCTTCAAGCCGCTGGATGGCAACAATGTGCGCATGTACGTCTGCGGGATGACCGTGTACGACTACTGCCACATTGGCCATGGCCGCAGCATGGTCGCGTTCGACCTGGTGACCCGCTGGTTGCGGTTCAGCGGTTACAACCTGACCTACGTGCGTAACATCACCGACATCGAAGACAAGATCATCAATCGGGCGAAGGAGAATGGCGAGCCGTTCGACGCGTTGACCGAGCGCATGATCACCGCGATGCACGAGGACGAGGCGCGCCTCAACATCCTCAAGCCGGACATGGAGCCGCGCGCCACGGATCATATTCCGGGCATGCTGAGCATGATCCAGACCCTGATCGACAAGGGTTACGCCTACGCACCGGGCAATGGCGACGTGTATTACCGTGTCGCCAAATTCATGGGCTACGGCAAACTGTCGCGCAAGAAGATCGAAGACCTGCGCATCGGCGCGCGCATCGAAGTCGACGAGTCCAAGCAGGACCCGCTGGACTTCGTGCTGTGGAAAGCCACCAAGCCGGGCGAGCCAAGCTGGCCTTCGCCGTGGGGCGACGGTCGTCCGGGATGGCACATCGAGTGCTCGGTGATGTCGACGTGCTGCCTGGGCGAGACCTTCGACATTCATGGCGGCGGTAGCGACCTGGAGTTCCCGCACCACGAAAACGAAATCGCCCAGAGCGAAGCGGCCACCGGCAAGACCTACGCCAACGCGTGGATGCATTGCGGCATGATTCGCATCAATGGCGAGAAGATGTCCAAGTCCTTGAACAACTTCTTCACCATTCGCGACGTGCTGGAAAAATACCACCCGGAGGTCGTGCGTTACCTGTTGGTGTCGAGCCATTACCGCAGCGCGATCAACTATTCGGAAGACAACCTCAAGGACGCCAAGGGCGCACTCGAGCGTTTCTACCACGCGTTGAAAGGCCTGCCGAGCGTCGCGCCGGCTGGCGGTGAAGCCTTTGTGGAGCGATTCACCCAGGTGATGAACGACGACTTCGGTACGCCGGAAGCCTGCGCGGTGTTATTCGAGATGGTTCGCGAGATCAACCGTCTGCGCGAGAGCGATATCGATGCAGCAGCAGGTCTGGCGGCTCGCTTGAAAGAGCTGGCCAGCGTGCTGGGTGTGTTGCAGCTGCAAGCGGACGACTTCCTTCAGGCGGGTGCTGAAGGGCGGGTTGACGCGGCTGAGGTCGATGCACTGATCGCCGCGCGTCTGGCGGCGCGTGCCGGTAAAGACTGGGCCGAGTCCGACCGCATCCGCGACCAGCTCACCGCCATGGGCGTGGTGCTGGAAGACGGCAAGGGTGGCACGACCTGGCGTCTGGCTGACTGATTGCATTGTTCGCTACAAACAAAACCCGCCTCGTGCGGGTTTTTGTTTGCTTCAAGATCAAAAGATCGCAGCCTGCGGCAGCTCCTACAGTTGGAATGCATACCCCTGTAGGAGCTGCCGAAGGCTGCGATCTTTTGCTTTTCGGCGTTAACCCCCTAACTGGCGCAACCGCTTGTAAAGGGTATTGCGACTAACCCCAAGCCGACGGGCCAAATGGGAAATATTCCCCCCGGCCGCCGCCAACTGCCGATTCAAATCCTCGGCATCATTCAAATCCACCGTCAGCGACTCCGGCGAATCCACCGGCTCCATCTCCAGGTCCACAAAAAAATCATCCGGCAAATGCTCCGGCCGCACCGGTTGTTCCTCGGCCATGGCCAGCGCCACCTGCATCACGCTGCTGACCTGACGCAAATTCCCAGGCCACGGATGACGACTGAACAAGTCCATCACCTCACGACTCAACCCCGCCCATTGCGACGTCTCGCGATGCTGTTCCCAGATCCGTGTGAACAGCGCCTGCTTGTCGCTGCGTTCGCGCAGTGGCGGTAATTCCAGGGTCAAACCACCAATCCGGTAATACAGGTCTTCACGAAACCGCCCCAATTGCACCTGCTCGCGCAACGAACGGTTGGTCGCCGAAATAATCCGGATATCCACCGGGAACAACTCGCTACTGCCCACCGGCTGCACGCAACGTTCCTGCAATACCCTTAATAGTCGGGCCTGTGTCGGCAGCGGCATGTCGCCGATTTCATCAAGGAAGAGGGTGCCCTTGTCGGCCTTGCGGATCAGCCCGATGCTGCCTTTCTGGTTCGCTCCCGTGAACGCTCCCTTCTCGTAGCCAAACAATTCCGATTCCACCAGTTCGGCGGGGATCGCTGCACAGTTCACGGCAATAAACGCCTGTTTGCTTCGAGAGCTGGCTTGATGCAGGGCTTTGACGAACACTTCCTTGCCGACCCCGGTTTCACCGTGGATGAGCAGTGGAATGTCTTTTTCCAGCAAGCGCTCGGCCTGCCGCACGGCCTTTTCCACGCGGCTGTCACCGAAGTGCAGGGTGCTCAGGCTGATCGCTGCCGGTGCGGCCACGGCGGGTTCGGCGCTTTTCGGTTCGGAAAACAGCCGTGCCTGGATCGGTACTTGTTTAGGTCGTTTCAACAGGCACTGAAAGCGGTTGCGCCCCGACGTCTGCAGGGCGAACGGTAGATCGTCCGGCTGATTCAGCAGCTCCAGCAGCGAGACCTTGAACAGACTTTCAACGCTGACCCGCGACAGGCTGATGCCCAGCAAATTGTCGGCCCTTCGATTGGCTGACAGCACCTGACCGGTCTCATCGAAAATCAACAGCCCGGCCCATTGGCTGTCCAGGTTGTTCAACCCGGTGTTGAAGGTCAGTTGAAAATGCTGGCCATGGAACAGGTTAAGGATCAACCGGTTCTCCACGGTCTGGCTCATCATCTTGACCATGCCCAGGGTGTGGGAGGGCGGCAAATAGCTGTCGCTGGACACGTCAAGCACCGCGATGACCTTGCGCTCGGCATCGAAAATAGGTGCGGCGGAACCGGTCATGAAGCGGTTGGCCTTGAGGAAATGCTCATCGTGCTCGATGTGCACTGCCTGCTCGCACGCCAGTGCGGTGCCGATGGCATTGGTGCCGCTGCAACGTTCCATCCAGCTCGCGCCGGCACTGAAGCCATGGGTCAGTTTCGGCTCGATAAACCGCTGGGTGCCCCAGGACGTGAGCACCTGTCCCTGATTGTCGGCGAGCATGATCAGGCAGTTGGAGTTGCTGAGGATGTTCTCGTAATACGGCAGCACTTCCTGGTGAGTGGTCTGCACCAGCGAGTGCTGGCTCTCGAGCAACTGCGCAATGCCCTCGGCGGGCAGTTGGTCGAATTTCGGGGCGCTTTGATGATTGAGACCAAACGCGCGGCATCGGGACCATGAATCCTGAATGATGGCGTCGTGGGACAGCGGCTGGGCAGGTGCGGCCATGGCAGTCGATCTCTGGGCTTTTATTGTTTTTATGGGGCTTGCAGAACATTCAGAACGCTACAGCGCCTCTTTCGGCCGCCGCGATATCACGCCGAAAACAATACCTGTAGGAGCTGCCGAAGGCTGCGATCTTTTGATCTTCGGCATTTGTACAGAACCTGAAAGTCAAAAGATCGCAGCCTGCGGCAGCTCCTACAGGGACCGCGTGCATTGCGCGATGAATGTGGCGGGCCACGCTAAAAGCATCCGTACAGTGTTGTTCACTATTGTTCATTGTCAACGTTCGAACTGTTCAATTGTTCAAGTGCGATTGTTCATTTCTGTTCAGCATCGAAAGCGATATCAACACCGTTTCAGAGGATTCTGAAGCGGATCAATCACTTACAATTTCTGGCACGAATGTCGCTCTGTAGCTTCGGTCGCTTGACTCCAATAATAAAAAGGCCGAGCCATGTCATTAACCCTGGAACACGTCAGCCGCACCGTCGAGGGCCAGATCTGGATCGACGATGCCAGCCTGAGTTTCGAACCTGGTTCCTTCAACGTTTTGCTCGGTCGCACCCTTTCCGGCAAAACCAGCCTCATGCGCCTGATGGCCGGTCTGGACAAGCCCGACAGTGGCCGCATCCTGATGAATGGTGTCGACGTCACCCAGCGGCCGGTGCGCCTGCGCAACGTGTCGATGGTTTATCAGCAGTTCATCAACTACCCGACCATGACCGTGTTCGAGAACATCGCCTCGCCGTTGCGCCAGGGCGGTGTTTCCAACGAAATGATCCAGAGCAAAGTGCTCGAAACCGCGAAGATGCTGCGCATCGAGAAATTCCTCCAGCGCCATCCCCTCGAACTCTCCGGTGGCCAGCAACAGCGCACCGCCATGGCCCGGGCATTGGTGAAGGATGCCGAGCTGATCCTGTTCGACGAGCCGCTGGTCAACCTCGACTACAAGCTTCGCGAAGAGCTGCGTCAGGAAATGCGCGAGCTGTTCAAGGCTCGGCACACCATTGCCATCTACGCCACCACCGAACCTAACGAAGCCCTGGCCCTGGGCGGCACCACGACCATTCTTCACGAGGGGCGGGTGATCCAGAGCGGCAAGTCTTCCGAGGTCTATCACCAGCCACAAACCGTGCTGGCCGCCGAGCTGTTCTCCGAGCCGCCAATCAACCTGATGCCGGGACGCATCGCCGGCAACGAAGTCAGCTTCGCCAACTTTGTGCACTTTCCGCTGAACGTCGACCTGCGACCGGTGGGCGAGGGCGAGTTCCGCTTCGGCGTGCGGCCCAGCCATATCTCGCTGGTGCCGAGCAACGACGATGACCTGGAACTGGCGGTGACCGTCGAGGTGGCCGAGATCAGTGGTTCGGAAACCTTCCTGCACGTGCGCAACGAACATTTCCTGTTGGTGCTGCACCTGCCCGGCGTTCATGAATACGACGTGGATGCGCCGATTCGCATCTATATACCGACCCATAAACTGTTTGTCTTCGATGCGCAGGGGCGGCTGGTCCAGGCGCCCGGTCGCCGTATTGCGAGGGTTGCCTGATGGCCGAAATCCGTTTACAGAACCTCGCCCACAGCTACACCCGCACACCGACCGGTCCGGAGGATTACGCGATTCGCGAGATGGACCACATCTGGGAGCAGGGCGGTGCGTACGCGTTGCTCGGGCCTTCGGGCTGCGGAAAATCGACCTTGCTCAACATCATTTCCGGTTTGCTGAGTCCCTCCCAGGGCCAGGTGCTGTTCGACAACAAAGTGGTCAACGACCTGACACCTGAGAAGCGCAACATCGCCCAGGTTTTCCAGTTTCCGGTGGTCTACGACACCATGACCGTGTTCGACAACCTCGCCTTCCCGCTGCGTAATCAAGGCATGGGCGAGGCGAAAATCCACAGCAAGGTTCAGGAAATCGCCGAGGTCCTCGACCTGCAGGCGCTGTTGAACAAGAAGGCACGCAACCTCACCGCTGACGAAAAACAAAAAGTCTCCATGGGGCGCGGGCTGGTGCGCGATGACGTTTCCGCCATCCTCTTCGATGAGCCGCTGACGGTGATCGACCCGCACCTTAAATGGAAGCTGCGGCGCAAGCTCAAGCAGATTCACGAGCAGTTCAACATCACCATGGTCTACGTCACCCACGATCAACTGGAGGCCTCGACCTTCGCCGACAAGATCGCGGTCATGTATGGCGGACAGATCGTGCAGTTCGGTACGCCACGAGAATTGTTCGAGCGGCCAAGCCACACCTTTGTCGGTTACTTCATTGGCAGCCCCGGTATGAACCTGATCGAAGTGCAGCCGCAGCCGGGGGGCGTGGGTTTCGCGTCGACCCATCTACCGTTGTCCGACGCCCAGCTACAGCGCATCGCCGAGTCCGAATGGCACACCCTGAAAGTCGGCATCCGTCCGGAGTTCATCCATGTGTGGGACGAGCCCTTTGATGACGCCATGCAGGCAGACGTCGTACACGTCGAAGACCTCGGCACCTACAAGATCATGACGCTCAACCTCGACGGCGCACCCTTAAAAGTGCGCCTCGCCGAAGACAAACCGGTGCCGGAAGGCACGGCGTACATCAGTTTTCCGGCGCAATGGTTGATGGTCTATGCCGATGACTACCTGTTGCCAGCGCAAGCCAATAACAGGGAGCAGCCATGAATAAGGTGCAGAACAACAAGGCCTGGTGGCTGGTGTTGCCGGTGTTTTTGCTGGTGGCCTTCAGTGCGGTGATCCCGATGATGACCGTGGTCAACTATTCGGTGCAGGACATTTTCGACCAGTCCAGCCGCTACTTCGTCGGCGCCGATTGGTACAAGCAGGTACTGCTCGATCCGCGCCTGCATGACTCGCTGCTGCGCCAGTTCATCTATTCCGGTTGCGTGCTGCTGATCGAAATCCCGCTGGGCATCGCCATTGCCCTGACCATGCCGACCAAGGGCCGCTGGTCCTCGCTGGTGCTGATCATCCTGGCGATTCCGCTGCTGATTCCGTGGAACGTGGTCGGCACCATCTGGCAGATCTTCGGCCGCGCCGACATTGGCTTGCTGGGCTCCAGCCTCAACGCCATGGGCATCAACTACAACTACGCGGCGAACACCATGGACGCCTGGGTCACGGTGCTGGTGATGGACGTCTGGCACTGGACGTCCCTGGTGGCACTGCTGTGCTTCTCCGGCCTGCGCGCCATTCCGGATGTGTATTACCAGGCGGCGCGAATTGATCGGGCGTCGGCGTGGGCGGTCTTCCGGCACATCCAGTTGCCCAAGCTCAAGAGCGTGCTGTTGATCGCGGTGATGCTGCGGTTCATGGACAGCTTCATGATCTACACCGAGCCGTTCGTGCTGACCGGTGGCGGCCCGGGGAATGCCACGACCTTCCTCAGCCAGACCCTCACCCAAATGGCCATCGGGCAGTTCGACCTCGGTCCGGCCGCGGCGTTCTCGCTGGTGTACTTCCTGATCATCCTGTTGGTGTCCTGGCTGTTCTACACCGCCATGACTCACTCTGACGCCAACCGCTGAGGTCTGCCATGAGCAAAAGAAAGCTGATCCCGCTGCTCGTCTACATCCTGTTCCTGCTGGTCCCGATCTACTGGCTGCTGAACATGTCGTTCAAGAGCAACACCGAAATCCTCGGTGGCCTGACACTCTTTCCGCAGGATTTCACTCTCGCCAATTACAAGGTGATCTTTACCGATCCGGCCTGGTACACCGGTTACCTCAATTCACTGTATTACGTCAGCCTGAACACGGTGATCTCCCTGAGCGTCGCGTTGCCGGCAGCTTATGCGTTCTCGCGCTATCGTTTTCTCGGCGACAAGCACCTGTTCTTCTGGCTGCTGACCAACCGCATGGCGCCGCCTGCGGTGTTCCTGCTGCCGTTTTTCCAGCTGTATTCGTCGATCGGCCTGTTTGACACCCACATTGCAGTGGCCTTGGCTCACTGCTTGTTTAACGTGCCGTTGGCGGTGTGGATTCTTGAAGGGTTCATGTCGGGCGTTCCCAAGGAGATCGACGAAACGGCCTACATCGACGGCTATAGTTTTCCCAAGTTCTTCGTGAAGATTTTCATTCCGCTGATTGGCTCCGGCATCGGGGTTACGGCGTTTTTCTGCTTCATGTTTTCCTGGGTCGAATTGCTGCTGGCGCGCACGCTGACGTCGGTGAATGCCAAACCGATTGCGGCGGTGATGACCCGGACGGTCTCGGCGTCCGGTATCGACTGGGGCGTGCTTGCAGCGGCGGGGGTGTTGACCATCCTGCCCGGCATGCTGGTGATCTGGTTTGTCCGTAACCACGTGGCCAAGGGCTTTGCCCTCGGCCGGGTATGAGGAACTGATGATGGAATGGATGAGTTGGACGGTTCCCACCGCGGTGTTCTTCATCGTCATTG
Source organism: Pseudomonas sp. LBUM1643 (assembly GCF_059716215.1). Classification (NCBI taxonomy): domain Bacteria; kingdom Pseudomonadati; phylum Pseudomonadota; class Gammaproteobacteria; order Pseudomonadales; family Pseudomonadaceae; genus Pseudomonas; species Pseudomonas sp. LBUM1643. The sequence goes on along the minus strand of NZ_CP166813.1, from coordinate 4,300,663 downwards.
GCCTGATTCTGGTAGGCATGACGACCTGGGAATTGCGTTCGCCGAGCATTCTGCGGCGAGGTTTTCTACCGATTGCCACCACTCGTGGCGATCGGCTGTTTATCGGTCTTCTCGGCAGCGCCTACCTGCATCTGCTGGTAATCGGCGTCACCGACTGGAGCATCTGGGTCGCGTCCGCGTTGTCCCTGGTGTGGCTGTTGGCTGTGATGCGCTGGGGCTAGTCGAATCGATCGGCAATGTTGCTCCGAAAATCAAACAGGAGGTCTCTATGTTCGACAAAAACAATAAGCTGCGACATAGCGTTTCATTGGCAGCCATGCTGGCACTCAGCGGGTTGAGCGCTGCGGCTTGGGCCGATGCTTATGAAGATGCCGCGAAGAAATGGATAGGCAGCGAATTCAAACCGTCCACCCTCACGCCAGAGCAGCAGCTCGCGGAACTGAAGTGGTTCATCAAGGCGGCCGAGCCGTTCCGCGGGATGAACATCAAGGTCGTCTCGGAAACCCTGACCACCCATGAATACGAGTCCAAGGTGCTGGCCAAGGCCTTTACCGAGATCACCGGGATCAAGCTGACCCACGACCTGCTGCAAGAAGGCGACGTGGTGGAAAAGCTGCAAACCGTGATGCAGTCGGACAAGAGCATCTATGACGGCTGGGTCAACGACTCCGACTTGATCGGTACCCATTTTCGCTACGGCAAGACCGAATCGATCACCGACCTGATGGCCAACGAAGGCAAGGACTTCACCTCGCCAACCCTGGACATCAAAGACTTCATCGGCATTTCCTTCACCACCGCGCCGGACGGCAAGATCTATCAACTGCCCGACCAGCAATTCGCCAACCTTTATTGGTTTCGCGCCGACTGGTTCGAGCGGCCTGACCTGAAAGCCAAATTCAAGGAAAAGTACGGGTACGAATTGGGCGTGCCGGTGAACTGGTCAGCCTATGAAGACATCGCCAAATTCTTCAGCGAAGACGTCAAGGAAATCGACGGCAAACGTATTTACGGGCACATGGACTACGGCAAGAAAGACCCGTCACTGGGCTGGCGTTTCACCGATGCGTGGTTCTCCATGGCCGGTGGCGGCGACAAAGGCATTCCCAACGGTTTGCCGGTGGACGAGTGGGGCATCCGCGTCGAGGACTGCCACCCGGTCGGCTCCAGCGTGACCCGAGGCGGCGACACCAACGGCCCGGCTGCGGTGTTCGCGACGCAGAAATACGTCGACTGGCTCAAGGCCTATGCGCCACCGGAAGCGGCGGGCATGACCTTCTCCGAATCCGGCCCGGTACCGTCCCAAGGCAACATCGCCCAGCAGATCTTCTGGTACACCGCGTTTACCGCCGACATGACCAAGCCGGGCCTGCCGGTGATGAATGCTGACGGGACACCGAAATGGCGGATGGCGCCTTCGCCGCGCGGCCCGTACTGGGAAGAGGGGATGAAGCTGGGGTATCAGGACGTAGGCTCCTGGACCTTCCTCAAATCCACGCCGGAGAAACAGAAACTCGCGGCCTGGCTGTACGCGCAGTTCGTGACCTCGAAAACCGTTTCGCTGAAGAAAACCATCGTCGGCCTGACACCGATTCGTGAGTCGGACATCAACTCGCAAGCCATGACCGACCTGGCACCGAAACTCGGTGGCCTGGTGGAGTTCTACCGCAGCCCGGCGCGCGTGCAATGGACCCCGACCGGGACCAACGTGCCTGACTACCCACGCCTGGCGCAACTGTGGTGGAGCCACATCGCCGAAGCGGCCAGCGGCGAGAAAACCCCACAACAGGCACTCGACGGTCTGGCCAAGGACCAGGACGCCATCATGACGCGGCTCGAACGCTCCAAGGTGCAAACGGTGTGCGGACCGAAAATGAACCCGGAGCGGGACGCGCAATACTGGTTCGATCAGCCTGGCGCACCGAAACCGAAACTGGCGAACGAAAAGCCTAAAGGCGAAACCGTGAGCTACACCGAACTGCTGAAATCGTGGGCGGATGCGCGTAAGTAGGCTGGTTGTGTTTTAAAAGGCAAACGGCACCGAAAGGTGCCGTTTTTTGTGGGTGTCTGTTCGATCGCAATCGCGAGCAGGCTCGCTCCCACATGGGGCTGTGTCATGCACAGAGTTTGTGTGCACCGCAGATCCACTGTAGGAGCGAGCCTGCTCGCGATGAGGCCAGTTCAGTCGCGAAATTTCATCAGCCAAACAAGGTCTCCTGGTTGAGCAACCGGGTATAGGGGCGATTTGTGGTTGAGGCATTCAGGATGGCGCCCGAGTACCGATGAAGTACTCCAGGCCTTCGGGGAAATCCACTTTGAGAAGTCTTGAAATTTGAGCCACTTGGCTGCCCGTCAGCTCAAGCTCGCCAGGTTCTATTTCTTCTAGAGTTTTTGATTCAGTCAGCTGAGTAAGTACCTGGTTTAACGCCTGCTCTTTTACCGTCAGCTCAAACTGCAATGAATCGTCCTGCTTTTCGTCCGGGTAAAAACCGGTGATGGATAGGTGGCGCATTTTCTTCTTTACCTGTCACTGATGCCGTCAGCCAACTCTGTCAGACAATTGACCCGGATATAGGGTGTGGCCCCTGTAGGAGCTGCCGCAGGCTGCGATCTTTTGATCTCCCAACACGACGGGTTACTACCATACGTGCCGATACCTAAATGAAACTTGGTAATCAAAAACGGCAGGTTCAATTTGGTGCTTGAACAAAGATTGAAGCTCAGGAATCCACGCGGCTAAGACGTCAAACCCTCCGTCGTATATCTCTGGTTCCGCCATGAGTCCCAATGCTTCGATTACCGAACCATCATCGCCGAGGTCCACGGAGTATTCCTTGCCAACTCCTATTTCCGTTTCTTTGTCGTACCAGTTCAATCTGACTTTTATTCCCATTGCTTCCTCGAGTTACCAGACATCACGATAGTCAAACGCCACCTGATAGTCGTAGGCGGACAGATCGATAGCATGCTGAAAATGAGGTTGAAGATGAGCGACCCAATCTTCCCCGACATCGAATCCCCCGTTGTTAATATTGTTCTCAATGGGGATGCCTAGCGCATCCAACACAAAGGGGTCCTGACCAAAATCTTTTGACATCTCCTCCCCGACGCCCAGCTCGGATTCTTTGTCGTACCATTCCATTCTGATTCTCAAACCCATGCCGTCTCCATAGTTACCGTCATATTTATGTCCTGTCGGGGAGAGCACTTGGGAACTCCATTTTTGGTAATCGTTAATCGTAAGAAGTCAGGAAAAAATTAAGATTTTTAGGCAGCGCGATCGAACAGGCTTTTTCTATCGCGGCGAGGTGTTGCTCTGTTAGCAGGTAATCATGTAATGGGTCTTCATCAGTTTTCCAGCCCATGATCAACGCGAGTTCAGTAAGCGCAATCGGGATTTCCTTTTCAAAGGAAGGGAAGTCTTCACCTTCCGGAACTCCCATAACGATAAATTTCATGGTTCTACTGTCCTTGTTGGGTCTGCAGGTTTATTTTGGACACCCGTTTCATGGTTGAACTCTCCAAGATGTTTTCCGCGCTTGTTGTATTTTTCCACTGCCCCATGCCGGAAGTCCCACTCGTAAATCGTTCCTTTTCTATCCTTCCAGCGGGGGCGTAATCCCCCGCCGCCTTGAATTATAGTTTTTGGGGGCGCCCTTCTAGTGTCCGGAAAAGCTGGAAGAAAATCAGGCTTTTGGTGATAGGTGACCTGAGGCGAGCTTAGTACTACATAAACCGGCCTAACCCCCGACCCCACCGGGAACACAAGAATGAAATCCTTGTACTCAGGCGGGTAAATCGGATTAACGATAATGCTGCCGGCGAGTTCCGTCGGCGGATAAACCCAGATGTGCGGTGCTTGCGGCGCAGCTTGCAGTGCCGGGATCCCACGAATGTCGGATCCGTCCTCGGCAGGAGTCCAGATTAGCTCGACACCATCCCCCAGGTCGGCCACTTGCTGAGTGCCGCGCAGTGTGAACTGCACGACATCGACCATTTCCCAATCGCGGTTCTTGCCTGTGTAAAAACCGTAACCCTTGAGACTGCCGTCAGCCTGCTGTTCGACGTTCAGCCGAACGCGGGTACGGGCCTGTTTCAGTGCCCGCAATTGTTCGTCGGAATAAAGCGCGCTGTCGCCAAGGCTTGGCGTCCAGAACACTGCCACTACGCCGGCCAGCACTGAAGCGCCAGCTGCGCCGAGTACGGCCCCGACGCTTAGGGTAGAAGCGGCGATCGTCGGCGCGCGAAGTGCAAGTCGGCCGATGCCGAGTGCTGTGACGTTGCCGCTGATTGTTTGCAGATCCAGCAGCCCGGCATCGTCCGCTTCGCGACCCCCAAGCCAGGCGATCTCTCCGTAATCCTTGAGGCTATCGACCGGCACCATGCCCGATGGATACGAGTAGTCGATGATGGCGTCCGGCAAATTGCAGGACTTGGCGAAGACGCAGCCAGTGCGAATGACTTTCTGCTTTTCTATGGGAACGGGAAGCCTGTCCTCATAGGCTCTTTGCCTCGCGAGCATGTCGTCATAAGCTTTTTGCCTGGCGTCCCGCGTTGCCAATTCGGCAGTCGTCATGTCGCGGTAAGAAATGTGATGCCCGTCGCCGGACGGCGGGTTCTGAATCTGGGGTATGCCCGGTTTGCCAGCCACTGATTGTCCTTGTGAGTACGTCCATCGACAGCCCCGTTAAGGGCTGCGCGACGTTAACGAACGTGGCAATTCGTGGCTGTAGGAAGCGTCTTTGATGACGCTAGGACGGGTCGTTATTTACCATGAGGTGAAGAGGAGTAGGGCAGTTACGTCATTGCCTGAACGTGACCCTCCATTTGCGCGCCACTGTTCAGTCAATTTCATTCGAACTGACCGGATTACGCCGCAGTGATGACCAGCAGAATGTGGCCAAAGCGGTCGTTCACTGTCTAAGAAATCCGGGCTGGTTCACTGATTGTAGTCACGGATGATCACTGCTTTGAGCTCGATGATACTGGCTTCCTTTTTCCTCATTCTCCATCGTGCTCATAGTGCTTGACCCTATAGTAGCTATAACCCTCACTCTAGTAGCACGTTCTTATCTAATGGGAATTCATCATGGACAACCGCATCCCTCCGCCGCTGGTTGCTATCCTGTTCGGCCTGTTGACATGGCTCGCTGCTCCTGACTCACCGGGAGCGTTGGAGCTGACGATGGAGTGGCGTACTGGCTTGATGCTGGTGGTGTTACTAGCAGGCGTCGCTACTTGTCTCGCCGGCGTGCTGTCCTTCCGCCGCGCCCGCACCACGGTCAACCCGCTGAAGCCGGAAACGGCGTCGGCCCTGGTCAGCTCGGGCGTCTACAGATATACACGCAACCCCATGTACTTAGGCTTCGCCACAGTCCTGATAGCCTGGTCAATCTTCCTCGCCTGGCCGCCGGCACTCCTAGGCGTACTGGGCTTCGTGATGTATATGAATCTTTTCCAGATCCGGCCTGAGGAGCGGGCCCTTGCCAGTCTTTTCGGGAGCGAATTCACGCAATACTGCAGCCGGGTTAGACGTTGGCTCTAGAAAGGGGACGTCCGTTTTTGTCTGATTGTTGCCCTTATTGAAAGGCCGGAATCTACCCAATTCGAACGCTGACCAGCATTTGGTTAAGGGGAGGGCTTTAGCCCGTCCCAGTGACCGAAGCGAACGGTTTGAACCAGTTGTTATGCATGTTTTACTAGCCGTTTCTTTAAATGATACAGGTTAGTCCCGATGGGGCGATCCTCAAGAACACCATAAATCTCATACCCATGCCGCTCATAGAAGTGTTTAGCATCAAAGGTTTTTAAGAATGCCACCACTGCCCCATTGTTGGCGCCAATCATTTCTGCTTTTTCCAATAGCATAGAACCGACTTTTTTACCGCGATAAGATTCCTTTACCCAAAAAGTATCAATTTCTAAGCCGTCCCAGTAACAATTACAGCTTATTGCACCGATGTAGTCGCCTGCTTCATCGTGTGCAACCACCATAAATATTTTATCTTCCGATTCTGGCGGTAGATTTGGATATTGAATTCGAAGATATTCTGAAAACCTATTATTCAGAACTCCTTGATCCTTTTTTGTTGGCGAATCCAATATATCAATCCTGATTTCCACTTTATTGCTCCGGTCATACAACTTTTAGGTGCCGTACGGCTTTTGGTACAACAATTAATTTTGCTACATGGGACGCATAAAGTTCAACCTGCAACGCCACCCGCTCAACGTAACCTTCCATCATCACTCACAAACCCCAACCGAAACACAGTCATCTCGCCCGGCACACTCCTGACCTCCGCCATACCCTGATGCAGATTCATGATCGAACGCACAATCGCCAGGCCCAATCCGGTGCTGCCCTGTGCCCGTGAACGGCTGCTGTCGACCCGGTAAAAACGGTCGAACAGGTGCGGCAAATGCTGTGCTTCGATCCCTGCTCCAGGGTTGCTGACTGACAGCGAAACCTGCGCCGTATCCTGTTCAATGACCAAAGAAACAGTTTCCCCGCACGGGCAGTGGCGCAACGCATTGGACAGCAAATTCGAGATCGCCCGCTGAATCATCAAGCAATCGCCAAGCACCCGCCCACTGCCGACGACGTTCAGGCTGATCTGCTTTTCCTGCGCTGACAGGGAGAACAGGTCGGCGACTTTCAACGCTTCATTTTCCAGTTGAATCGACTCGAAAGGCGCGAGCGCCAAGGGTTGGCTGACCTGTGCCAGAAACAGCATGTCCGAGACAATTCGCGCAACGCGCTCCAGCTCCTCGGTACAGGAGGCCAGCACGGTTTTGTATTCCTCCGTCGTTCGCTCCCTGGACAGGGTGACTTGGGCCTTGCCCATCAGGTTGTTGATGGGCGAGCGTAATTCATGGGCCAGATCGTCGGAGAATTGCGACAGTTGCTGCACACCGCTGTCGAGGCGGTACAGCATGAAGTTGATGCCCTGTGCCAGCTCGCTGAGTTCCTGGGGCATCTTGACCACTGAAAGTCTGTGACTGAGGTCTTGCGCCGAGACCATCGCCGCCACTTTGCGAAACTCGCGCAGCGGTGCCAATCCCCGCTGCACCACGGCCCAGGCACTGAGACCGATCAGGATCAGCAGCAGCGGCAATGCAATGAGCGTCGAGTGCAGATACGCGTTGAGCAGGGCGTCATCGTTGGCGCTGTCCATCGACAGCAGTACGGCTGCGTCCGTCCCGTCCTTGAGCCGCATGAGCTTTGATGCGGTAAGAAATCGACCACCTTCTGCATCGGTGTGTGTGGCATAGGAAAGTGCGTCGGTCACCGAGATTGCCGCTTTCATTTCAATGCGCGGATCGGCCATGCCGGAGCCTGTTTTCAACAGTGGTGCGCGCAGGTTGGCCTGGTTGTAGATGGTCAGCGTCAGGTTGTCGTGCCCCATGACTTGATCAAGCAGGGTGTGCGGCTGGGTATTGATTTCGCTCGCAGTGCCGTACAGCGACAGGCTGTGTTCAACCTGTTCCATCTTCTTGGCCAGGCTGTCTCTGGAGAGCGTGTTCAATTCATGAGTCAGGGCAAAAAAGGCCAGTACCGCGAGGAACACCACCAGCAGGGCACCCAGCAAACTGACCGTCAGGCCTAGTCGTAACGACAGGCTGGCCGGCTTCATTCCCGTGCCTCCAATACGTAGCCGACACCGCGCAGGGTATGGATGAGCTTGCTGTCGAACGGGTCGTCGATTTTCGCGCGCAGACGGCGGATCGACACTTCAACCACGTTGGTATCGCAATCAAAGTTCATGTCCCAGACCAGTGAAATGATCTGGGTACGGGTGAGCACTTCGCCATACTGGCGCATCAGCAGGTGCAGCAGGGCAAATTCCTTGGTGGTCAAATCGATGCGCTGCTCACCGCGGTATGCGCGATGACGCCCCGGATCGAGTTCCAGGTCGGCGACCTTGAGCACCTGTGGCACCTGAATCTGTTCGCTGCGCCGCAGCAACGAACGCACGCGTGCCAGCAGCTCCGGGAACTCGAACGGTTTGACCAGGTAATCGTCGGCGCCCAGGTCCAGGCCACGGATTTTGTCGGCGAGGCGACCGCGTGCGGTCAGCATCATCACGCGGGTGGCGCGGGTTCGACGCAGTTGCTCAAGCACGGCCCAGCCATCCAGTTCCGGCAAGTTAACATCGAGTATCACCAGGTCATAAACCTGTTGTTGGGCCAGATGAAGTCCATCGGCGCCGGTGGCGGCTCGATCAACTATATATCCACTTTCCGTCAGTCCCTGATGCAAGTACTCGGCAGTTTTAAGCTCGTCCTCAATGACAAGGATTCGCATGGTCAGTCACCACTTATTTTTAATGATTCAATAATTAATGTGGTCGGGAAAGTTATTGTTTTTGTAATACTTCCGAACAAGGTTCAATGACAGCTGTATGGCGTTTGTGCTGCTTTCCTACAGACAAATCTGCATGTGAGGGCGTCAAGGTAAAGTCTGTAGTAGCTACAGAGTCAAACATAATCCTCAGTTTTCAGCCTTTAAACAGGGCGTCTGCGACAGCGTGTCGCAGAAAAGCACGGGTGAAGGTGTTAAAAATTCTCGACCCTCATGGAAACCAAAAACGGGCAAGCGCTGTTCGGCAGATTAATAAAGTCCATATGTTTCTTTGTATTGCCATTTTCGATGTCGGCGCTTCAATGCTAGTGCAAATCCAATAACCAGAGGCGCGGATAACGTATTTGTAATGTTCCAGTCACCTTGTCGATAAGTTCAAAACCCTACCGTGGCGGTATCGAAGAATCTTGATTTAAAAAGGAAGTATTCCATTGCCCGGGTTTAGAGAACTGACGGCGCACTCACGCCTTAAAAAAACGCGACGGCGGGTGACCGCGACCTGCTTTTTGTTGCTCGCAGGACCCTTGTTTGCGACCGTTTCTTCGGCCTCGACGCTGACCCTCGATCAAGCCCTGCAAGCGGCGTTTGCCGGCAATCCCGACCTGGCGGCGGTGCAATGGGAAATCGATATAGCCGAAGGCGAGCGACGGCAGGCCGGTTTGATACCTAATCCCGAAGTGTCCTGGGAGGCCGAAGACACCCGCCGCAACTCGCGAACGACCACCGTGATGATCAATCAGCCAATTGAATTGGGGGGTAAGCGCGGTGCGCGCATTGATGTCGCCAGCCGGGCACAGGACGCCGCGGGGATCGAGCTGGAGCGCAAGCGCAATGCCTTGCGGGCGGATGTGTTTCAGGCGTTTTCCAGCGCACAGACGGCGGAGCAACGGGTGCAGTTGTCGCGTCGATCCCTGGCGTTGGCGCAGCGCGGTTTTGAGGTCGCGCAAGGACGTATCGACGCCGGCAAGGCATCACCGGTCGAAGGCACGCGGGCGCAGGTACAGGTGTCGGAGGTGCAACTGGAGTTGAGCCGTGCCGAGCGTGATCAGGCCAATGCCTACCAGCAATTGGCGCAAGTGATGGGCGCTCCGTTGCCATCATTCGGCAATGTACAAACCGCCGACCGCACGTTGCCCGCAGCACCCATGCCGACCGGACTGCTCGAGCGCCTGAACGAAACCGCCGAACTGCGTCTGGCCCGGTTGCAGATCGATCAGCAAGAAGCTTCATTGGGGCTGGAGAAAGCGCAACGAATCCCGGACCTCACAGTGAGTGTCGGCAGCCAATATAGCGAACTGGAGCGTGAGCGGGTGAACGTCGTCGGGCTGTCGATGCCCATTCCGTTGTTCAACCGCAACCAGGGCAATGTGCTGGTGGCTGCCCGCCGCACCGATCAGGCGCGGGACCTGCGCAACGCCACCGAACTGCGCCTGCGCACGGAGATCCAGACCAGCCTGGCGCAGTGGCAGACCGCTGCGGGTGAAGCCAACGCGTTCGACCAAACCATCTTGCCTGCCGCGCAACGCGCCGTGGACAGCGCCACCCGTGGTTTTGAAATGGGCAAATTCGGTTTTCTCGACGTACTCGACGCGCAGCGAACCTTGATCAGCGCCCGCACGCAGTACCTGCAGGCGGTTGCCGAGGCGACAGACGCCAGAGTGCGCATCGAACGCATTTTCGGTGATGTCGGCGTTAGCCGCTGAACCTCATCCCACCTTGTTTAAACAACTGCCCGACCGCGCAGTACACGGGAACCCGTGGCTGCCGACCGTACGATGCAGAGGAGTTTCCATGGATAAAAAACTGATAGGCGTCGCTGCGGCGACATTGGTGTTGGGGATTGGAATGGGCGCGTTGTGGATGGGCGGTTCGGCGATCTCGACCCCCGCTTCCCATGCCGATGAAGCCTCCGGTCATGCCGAGCATGCGGACGAAGGTGCAGCTGCCAGCGGGCATGCCGAAGGCGAAAGCGAAGAAGGGCACCTGACCCTCAGCAACGAACAAATCGCAGCAGCGGGTATTCAATTGATCGAGGCACGCGCGCAGGACATGGCGCTGGCGTTGCCGTTCCCCGGTGAAGTGCGCTTTGACGACGACCGCACGGCGCATGTGGTGCCACGGGTGCCGGGTGTTGTCGAGTCGGTTCAGGTCAACCTCGGGCAGACGGTGAAAAAGGGCCAATTGCTGGCGGTGATCGCCAGCCAGCAGATTTCCGAGCAGCGCAGTGAGCAGGCTGCCGCGCAGCGACGTCTGGCCTTGGCGCGCACCACCTACGAGCGCGAGAAGAAACTGTGGCAGGACAAAATCTCCGCCGAACAGGATTTTCTCCAGGCCCGCCAGGCGCTGCAGGAAGCGGAAATCGCGATGGACAATGCCCGGCAAAAGATCAGTGCCCTCAGTGGCAGCGTGGTCGCCAGTGGGGGCAATCGTTATGAGTTACGCGCGCCATTTGACGGCGTTGTCGTGGAAAAACACCTGACGCCGGGGGAAGTGGTCGATGAATCTTCCGCGGCCTTTACGCTCTCGGACCTGTCGCGCGTGTGGGTGACGTTTGGTGTTTCGCCCAAGGATTTGAACAAGGTGCAGGTAGGTAAATCCGTCACCGTCAGCGCCCCGGAACTGAATGCCGAAGTGGTCGGTAGCGTGGCTTACGTCGGCAGTTTGCTCGGCGAGCAGACGCGTACCGCCACCGTGCGCGTCACGCTGGAAAACCCCCAGGGTTCGTGGCGCCCTGGATTGTTCGTCACCGCGAGGGTTGCCACCGACAGCCGCCAGGCCAGGGTTGCCGTACCGGAAACCGCGATCCAGACCGTCGAGGACAAACCCACGGTGTTCGTGCGCACCGACGACGGCTTCGAAGCACGAGCCGTGGAGTTGGGCAGCCGCGCGGACGGCCAGGTGGAAGTCACCGCAGGGTTGGAAGCGGGCGTGCAAGTCGCCAGCGCCGGCAGCTTCATCCTCAAGTCGGAACTGGGCAAGGCTTCGGCCGAGCATTCTCACTAACACGTCCCATTCGACGAGAAGGTTCTCATGTTCGAACGCCTGATCCAGTTTGCCATCGAGCAGCGCATCATCGTGCTGCTCGCCGTTCTGCTCATGGCCGGCCTCGGCATTGCCAGTTATCAAAAACTGCCGATCGACGCCGTGCCCGACATCACCAACGTGCAGGTGCAAATCAACACCGGCGCCGCCGGGTTTTCACCGCTGGAAACCGAGCAGCGGATCACCTTCCCGATTGAAACCGCGATGGCCGGTTTGCCAGCGCTGGAGCAGACCCGCTCGCTGTCGCGTTCGGGGCTGTCGCAGGTCACGGTGATCTTCAAGGAAGGCACCGACCTGTTCTTCGCCCGTCAGTTGGTCAACGAACGTTTACAGATCGCCAAGGAGCAATTGCCCGAAGGTGCGCAAGCGATGATGGGACCGATTTCCACCGGGCTCGGGGAGATTTTCCTGTGGACGGTCGAAGCCAGAGAAGGTGCGCTGAAGGATGACGGCACGGCCTACACGCCAACCGATCTGCGGGTGATTCAGGACTGGATCATCAAGCCGCAATTGCGCAACGTCCCTGGTGTTGCCGAGATCAATACCATCGGCGGCTTCGCCAAGGAATACCAGATTGCGCCGGACCCGAAACGGCTGGCGGCGTACAAATTGACACTCACCGATCTGGTCACGGCGCTTGAACGCAACAACGCCAACGTCGGCGCCGGTTACATCGAGCGCAGTGGTGAGCAATTGCTGATTCGTGCGCCCGGTCAGGTGGCCAGTATCGAGGACATTGCCAACATCGTTATGGCCAATGTCGACGGCATGCCGATCCGGGTGAAGAACGTTGCGAGCGTGGACATTGGCCGCGAATTGCGCAGCGGCGCGGCCACGGAAAATGGTCGCGAAGTGGTGCTCGGCACGGTGTTCATGCTGATCGGCGAGAACAGCCGCACCGTCTCCCGAGCCGTCGCCGGCAAACTCGAACAGATCAACAAATCCTTGCCTGACGGGGTGATCGCTGTGCCGGTTTACGACCGCACGCACTTGGTCGACAAAGCGATTGCCACGGTGAAGAAAAACCTTATCGAAGGCGCGATTCTGGTGATCGCGATTCTGTTCCTGTTCCTCGGCAACATCCGCGCCGCACTCATTACCGCGATGGTGATTCCGCTGTCCATGCTGTTCACCTTTACCGGCATGTTCACCAACAAGGTCAGTGCCAACCTGATGAGCCTCGGCGCGCTGGACTTCGGCATCATTGTCGACGGCGCGGTGGTGATCGTGGAAAACACCCTGAGACGGCTGGCCCATGCACAGCAACGTCACGGGCGCCTGTTGACCCGCAGCGAACGGTTTCATGAGGTCTTTGCAGCGGCCAAGGAAGCGCGGCGGCCGCTGATTTTCGGCCAGTTGATCATCATGGTCGTGTACTTGCCGATCTTCGCCCTCAGCGGTGTCGAAGGGAAAATGTTCCACCCGATGGCGTTCACCGTGGTGATCGCACTGTTGGCCGCCATGCTGTTGTCGGTGACCTTTGTCCCGGCCGCCATAGCGCTGTTCGTCACCGGCAAGGTCCAGGAACAGGAAGGCCTGGTGATGCGCGGCGCGCGCCGGATGTATGCACCGGCGCTGGCGTGGGTCATGGCCCACCGGGCGCTGGCCGTGGCGCTGGCGCTCGGGGTGGTAGCCGCCAGTAGCGTCGTGGCCAGCCGCATGGGCAGCGAATTTGTGCCGAGTCTCAGTGAAGGTGATTTTGCCTTGCAGGCCTTGCGAGTACCGGGCACCAGCCTGACGCAATCGGTCGATATGCAGCAGCGTCTGGAGACGTTGATCCTGGAAAAAGTACCGGAGGTCGAGCGGGTGTTTGCCCGCACCGGCACCGCCGAAATTGCGTCAGATCCCATGCCACCGAACATCTCTGACAGCTATGTGATGCTCAAGCCTAAAGAGCAGTGGCCTGACCCCGGCAAGTCCCGGCAGACCCTGATGGACGAATTGCAAAAAGCCGCTGCGACGCTGCCGGGCAGCAACTATGAACTGTCCCAGCCAATTCAATTGCGCTTCAACGAATTGATTTCCGGCGTGCGCAGTGACGTGGCGGTCAAGGTGTTCGGGGATGACATGACAGTGCTCAATAGCACGGCCGCCAAGATCGCCGTGGCGTTGCAAAACGTCGACGGAGCGTCCGAGGTCAAGGTCGAACAGACCACCGGCCTGCCGGTGCTGACCATCAATATCGATCGCGACAAGGCCGCGCGCTATGGGCTAAACGTCGGCGACGTGCAAGACACCATCGCGGTGGGGGTCGGTGGGCGGCAGGCGGGTACGTTGTATGAAGGTGACCGGCGTTTCGACATGGTGGTGCGACTGTCCGACGCAATGCGCAAGGACATTGAAGGGCTATCAGCGCTGTTGATTCCGGTGCCGGCGCTGCTCAATGGCAGTGCCGACCGCATCGGCTTTATCGCTCTCAAGGACGTTGCCAGCCTGGATCTCGTACTGGGGCCGAATCAGGTCAGCCGCGAGAACGGCAAGCGCCTGGTGATCGTCAGCGCCAACGTGCGGGGGCGGGACATTGGTTCCTTCGTCAACGAGGCGGGGGATGCCATTGAACGGGACGTCGAGATACCGGCCGGTTACTGGATCGGCTGGGGCGGCCAGTTCGAACAGTTGCAGTCAGCGGCCAAGCGCTTGCAGATTGTGGTGCCGGTTGCGCTGTTGCTGGTGTTCGGGCTGCTGTTCATGATGTTCAACAATCTGAAGGACGGGCTGTTGGTGTTCACCGGGATTCCGTTCGCCTTGACCGGTGGCGTCGTGGCGTTGTGGTTGCGTGACATACCGCTATCGATTTCCGCAGGCGTCGGTTTTATTGCGTTGTCCGGGGTGGCGGTGCTCAACGGTCTGGTGATGATTGCGTTCATCCGCAATCTTCGCGAGGAGGGAAGCTCACTCGGCGATGCGATCAACGAAGGCGCCCTGACACGTCTGCGACCGGTGTTGATGACGGCGCTGGTGGCCTCCCTGGGTTTCATTCCCATGGCCCTGGCGACCGGCACGGGTGCGGAAGTACAGCGTCCATTGGCGACGGTGGTGATCGGCGGCATTCTGTCCTCGACCATCCTGACGCTGCTGATATTGCCCGCGCTCTATCAGATGGCTCATCGGCGTGAGGAAGAGGTGACATCCGCCGCATAGTTGCCCTTGTGGGAGCGATCCTGCTCGCGACAGCGGTGGGTCAGTTAGCAATGATGTTGACTGACTCACCGCCATCGCGAGCAGGCTCGCTCCCACAGGTTCTCTCACAGGTTTTTGGCACATAACGGATATGTAATTTCGGCGCCACCGTGGCGAAAGGTGCGGATTGATAACCTGATCTCGTTAATTAAATGAGGTCTCAAACATGAAACTTGCTCAATTGGGTGCACTGGTAATGGCGTCTGTTATTTCTTCTGCCGCCTTGGCCGAAGATGGCGGCGACAGGACGTTCGAAAGAATGATGGCGACCAAAGACCGAGCGATGGAGCAGTTTGTCGCGAAGGAAGAAATGCGTAACTCCGTGGTAACCAAAGAGAAGAAGGAAGACACGACCAAAGACTTGTAAGCGTGTCGCACTTGAACAGGCCCGTCATCGATCTCGATGGTGGGCTTTTTTGTGAGTCTTCTTTTTTGGAGTAACTGCCATGAGTTTCATTAAAGCCTTCACGTTCGCCGGTGCGCTGGCGATGTCCTTGAATGCACTGGCTGAAGGGGGAGGGGACAGAACGTTCGAAAAGATGCTGGGCGCGAGCAACAAAGCCATGGAGCAATACGCTGCCGACCAGGGCAAGCGCACACCGCTCGTGAAAAACTATGAGTACGGAATGAAGCTCGATGTGGTCAAGGTCGTGAGTGTCGTGCGGCCGGCCACTATGTGCGGCGTGGTGCCGGCTGCAATGACCTATGAAGACTCTGAGGGGCAACTCAATACGCTCAAGTACAGCGTGCTGGGCGCGTGTCGCAATCGTGGCAGTTGAGCAGCAGCTGCGAGAAGCGCCCGGTTCATGTTCAGTGAGCCGGGTTTTTTATGGCGGTGATTTTGTGGGGCAAAAAAAGGCGCCCCGAAGGACGCCAAAAAATTCACCTCTTCCAAAGGAGCAAGGAGCTTCTAAAGGTGAATGTGCACAGGGCTGCTTTTTACAGAATGGCCAGTGGGTACTCGACGATTACGCGTACTTCATCCAGTTCCGATTCGAACGCCGTGGCGCGGGTGTTGGCCTGACGCAGGCGCAGCGACAGGTCTTTCAGCGAGCCGGTCTGGACGACGTATTTGACTTCGATGTCGCGCTCCCAGCGCTTCTGGTCGGTCAATGGATTGCCATCGGCATCGCGGCGCATGTACACGGCGTTGGCGTTGGAGTAGTCAGCATCGGTGCCGCGGGCGTAGCGGGTCATGAACGACAGCCCTGGAACGCCGTAGCTGCTCATGTCGAGGTCATAACGCACCATCCACGAACGCTCTTTGGGTGAGTTGAAGTCGCTGTACTGGATGGAGTTGTCGAGGAAGATCGAGTCGGACTGGCGCAGATAATCGAAGTCGTCACTGCCGTTGTTGCGCTGGTGGGACAGGGCGACGGAGTGGGCCCCGAGTTTCACGCCGACCCGACCGCTCCAGATAGTGTTGTCGAACTCGTCGAGCAATTGTTTGCCTTCGTCAGTGGCCTTGTAATAGTTCAAGTCACCAAACAGTGACAGGTCATCCGATAGCGGGTAAGTCCACGCGGTGCCGGCATAGTATTGATTCCAGGCATCCTTGAGACGGCTGGAATACAGGCTGAAGCTGAGGTTGTTGTTCAGTGCGTAGTCGCCACCAAAGTAGCCGACCCACGGCGAATTGACCGGCCCGGCATAGAAGGTCGCAAAGTTTTCGCGCATGTCGCTGGAAACCGGTTGACTCATCGCATGCAGGCGACCGCCCTGTACCGACAAGCCCTCGATGCTGGTGTTGGTGGCCGTGACACCCCGGAAACTTTCCGGCAACAGCCGTGAGTCACCCGCCGCGACAACCGGGGTGGCAGGAAACACATCGCCCACCTTGATCACCGTATCAAAGGCTCGCATTTTGGCGGCGCCACCGACCTTGGTGTATTCGTCGCTTGCCCGGCCTTCACTGTTGACCGGCAACACATCGAACGAACTGCGGCCACCGTTGCGACCATCGCCGGTATCGAGTTTGAGCCCGAGCATCGCAAACCCGTCGACACCGACCCCGACAGTGCCTTGGGTAAATCCGGATTCGAACTTGCTGATGATCGCGTGCGCCCAGGCCTCGGAATAACCATTGCCGGTGGGACTGGACTGGCCGTTACGATAATCGCGATTGAAGTAGAAGTTGCGATTGAGCACGGTCAGGCTATTGCCCGCGATAAAACCCTCGGCTTTCTCTTCCGCCTGCGCGACAGACGCCCCCGAACTGACAACCACGGCTAAAGCGGCCATCGACATTTTTGTATTGTTAACCATCAAGCACTCCTTGAGATCTGCAGAACTGAAACGTTCTCCGGCGTGGTTTTATTGTTCGACGGGAGAGCAGGGCCCGCCCGAAGGGTTGCCGGGTGACATCGTTGCAATCTGCGGATAACGCGAAGGTGATGAGGGAATTACAATTTCGTCATGTGCGTGGGTGCGGCAGAACGCAATCTTTTGTAGGAGCTGTCGAGTGAAACGAGGCTGCGATCTTTTGATCTCGATTCATTCCGTGCTTCCCGAGTGACTCGCTGTAAGACCGGAACCAATAGCAGCCGTACCGCAGGAACGGATATGTACACCAGCAAGAATCTCACCGCCGATCAGGCCGTCATCGCCGGCAGGCCAGCTCTCACAGTTTGATCCGGGTACGTCAGGGAAATACTCATCGGCTATCAGGCCGTCATCGCAGGCAAGCCAGCTCCCACAGGGATCGGGGGCATCCGTAATTTCAGGTGGCAGACAGGCCGCGAGCACCTTGAGGCAGGATCGCCCAGACGCAAAAACGGCACCCGAAGGTGCCGTTTCTGTTTTCTACCGATTACCGCTCAAGCGATCAACCCGCCAGCACAGCCTGCTGAACCAGTGTCAGCAACGGTTGTGGGTAAACGCCGAGGAAGAACGCAACCACTGCGATGGCCAGCAGCATCACGCCGCCTGCACGTTGTTCCCAGTGCAGTTGTGCATCGTGGCGACGCAGGTTCGGCTCGATCAGGTACAGCGTAACCATCACACGCAGGTAGTAGAAAACGCCGATGGCGCTGCCCAGTACCAGGGAACCGACCAGCCACCATTGGTGCGACTCGACGCCGGTAGCGATGATGTAGAACTTGCCGATGAAACCCGCGGTCAGCGGAATACCGGCCAGGGACAGCATCATCACGGTCAGGACGGCGGTCAGGTACGGACGGCGCCAGAACAGGCCACGGTATTCGTACAGGGCGTCCGCGTCACGGCCGTTGTACGGCGAGGACATCAGCGTGATTACGCCGAAGGCGCCGAGGCTGGTGATGACGTAGGTGACCAGGTACACGCCGATGGCTTCCACCGCCAGGCCCTTGCTCGCCACCAGGGCGATCAGCAGGTAACCGAAGTGCGCGATGGACGAGTAACCGAGCAGACGCTTGAGGTTGCTCTGGGTCAGGGCCAGCAGGTTACCGAACAGGATCGACGCAATGGCGATGATGGTCAGCACGTCACTCAGTACACCGCTGCTCGCCGCTGGCGAGATCTGGAAAAGACGCACCATCACCGCGAACACGGCGACTTTCGACGCGGTGGCCAGGAACGCGGCCACCGGTGCCGGAGCACCTTCGTAAACGTCCGGGGTCCAGAGGTGGAACGGTACCAGCGACAGCTTGAAGGCCAGACCGACCAGCATCATGCCCAGGCCCAGTTGCGCCAGCGAGCTCGGCAGGCCGGTAGCCGCGAGGGCCTGGCCGATACCGACGAAGCTCAGGCTGCCGGAATCGGCGTAGAGCAGGGCCATACCGAACAACAGGAACGCGGAACCGGCGGCCGACAGCACCATGTACTTGATACCGGCTTCCAGCGAACGCTTGTTGAAGAAGGCATACGCCACCAGACCGTAGACCGGTACCGAAAGCAGTTCCAGACCGATGAACAAGCCGGCCAGGTGCTGCGCGCTGACCAGCACCAGCCCGCCGAGGGCGGACATCAGGATCAGCAGGTACAGTTCTTCACGGTTGCCGGGGTAACCCGAGCCGCCATCGCCGAGGTAGGCGTGGGCGAGGGTTACACAAGCGAGGGTGGCGACCAGGATCAGCGCCATGTACAGACACGCGAAGCTATCGATTTGCAGCAGTGGGGTCACGGCCAGAGGCGCGACTTTCAAGGCTGGCAGGATCGACAGCAACGCCAGGTTCAGGCCCGCCACGGAAATCAGGAAGGTCTGCGAGTGGTTGCGACGCCAGGCGATGGCCAACATCACCACGATGATCGTGATGGTGGTGATCAATATCGGCGCTAGCGCGATAAAGTGTTGAGTCGTGAATTCCATAGCGCTCTTACCGGGCCGAAGCGAGTTGAGTGAAGGCGGTGCCGAGCCATTGCTGCACGCCATGCATCGTAGCGGCAGAGGTATCGAGGAACGGTTGCGGGTACACGCCGAGGTAAATCAGCAGCACCGCCAGACCGACCACCATGATCAGTTCGCGAGCATCCATGCCGTGCAGTACCGCGTCCGACTTGGACGGGCCGAAGTAGGCACGGTGAATCATGATCAGCGAGTAGACCGAACCGAACACCAGGCCGGACGTCGCAATCGCCGTGATCCATGGAGCCGCTGCGAACGTGCCGATCAGGATCAGGAACTCACCCACAAAGTTACCGGTACCCGGCAAGCCCAGAGACGCTGCAGCGAAGAACAGACTGATGGCCGGCAGGTAAGCGATCTTCGACCACAGGCCACCCATCTGACGCATGTCACGGGTGTGGGTGCGCTCGTACAGTTGACCACTCAGGATAAAGAGTGCGGCGGCCGAAACACCGTGCGCCAGCATCTGCATCACTGCGCCCTGCAGCGCCAGTTGGCTGCCGGAGTAGATGCCGATCAACACGAAGCCCATGTGGGAAACGGAAGAGAAGGCGATCAGACGCTTGATGTCGGTTTGAGCGAAGGCCAGGAACGCACCGTAGAAGATCCCGATCAGACCCAGGGTCATGGCAATCGGCGCGAACTCGGCCGAGGCATTCGGGAACAGCGGCAGGGCGAAACGCAGCAGGCCGTAAGCAGCGGTCTTCAACAGGATACCGGCCAGGTCCACGGAACCTGCGGTCGGCGCCTGGGCGTGAGCATCAGGCAACCAGGAGTGGAACGGTACGACCGGCAGCTTCACCGCGAAGGCGATGAAGAAGCCGAGCATCAGGATGTACTCGGTGGTGAGCGACATCTTGGTTTTCAACAGGTCGGCGTAGTTGAACGTGATCACGCCGGTGCTGTTGAAGTTGACCAGTACCAGGCCCAGGATCGCCACCAGCATGATCAGGCCGGAAGCCTGAGTGAAGATGAAGAACTTGGTCGCTGCGTAGATCCGGGTCTTCTTGCCGTCCGAAGAACTGTGACCCCAGAGCGCGATGAGGAAATACATCGGCACCAGCATCATTTCCCAGAAGAAGAAGAACATGAACAGGTCGAGGGCGAGGAACACGCCGACGACACCGCCCAGGATCCACATCAGGTTCAGGTGGAAGAAGCCAACGTGACGCTGGATCTCTTTCCACGAGCAGAGTACCGAGAGGATACCCAGCAGACCGGTCAGCAGGATCATCAGCAGCGACAGGCCGTCGAGGGCCAGGTGCACACTGATGCCGAAGCGCTGAATCCAGATGTGCTTGAACTCAAGCGCCCAGGTCGGATCGGCGCCAGGCGCCGGTGCAAATGAATAATCACCGTGGGCCCACAGCCAGAGGCCGAGAGCGAGTTCCAGGGTCATGGTCAACAGCGCAATCCAGCGGGGGAGGGTAGCGCCGAAGCGCTCACCCATCCAGCACAGCAGGCCGCCGATGAAGGGGATCAGGATTAGCCAAGGCAGAATCATGACGGGCTCAATTCCTTTCGCAAGTTCGCAAGGTTCATATTCAGACCGCTACCAGCACGATGGCGCCGATGACCAGCACGGAGCCGGCTGCCATCGATGCCGCGTACCAACGCAGTTGACCGGTTTCGGTACGGCTCAGGGCGGTGTGGCCGCCTTTGGCCATACGCGGGATCAGGCCGATGGTCTGGTCCAGCGGGTCTTTGCGCAGTACGTGGCTGATCGCAAGGTATGGCTTGACGAACAGTTTGTCGTAGATCCAGTCGAAGCCCCAGGCAGCGAACCACCAGGCCGAAAGGAAGCGGCCGATGCCGCTGTTGGCAATTGCAGTGACGAGACGACGCTTGCCGAGGAACAGCAGCGCGGCCAGCAGGATACCGGCCAGGGCGATGGCGCCCGAGGCGATTTCCAGACTGTGCTTGGCTTCGCCGCCGGCATGGCCGACGCTTTGCGGCAGCACACCGTGCAGTGGCGGAACGATCATCGCGCCAATGGCGGTGGACAACACGATCAGCACCGACAGAGGCAGCCAGTGAGCGATGCCGTGACCGGCGTGTGCTTCGGTCTTCGCTTCACCGTGGAACGCGATGAAGATCAGGCGGAAGGTGTACAGCGAGGTCATGAACGCACCCACCAGACCGGCGTACAGCAGGCCATGGTTGCCGCTGGCGAACGCTTCCCAGAGGATCTCGTCCTTGGAGTAGAAGCCTGCGGTCACCAGTGGCAGGGCAGACAACGCCGCGCCGCCGACGATGAAGCTGGCGTAGGCCAGTGGCAGTTTCTTCCACAGGCCGCCCATCTTGAAGATGTTCTGCTCGTGGTGGCAGGCAACGATCACCGCACCTGAAGCAAGGAACAGCAGCGCCTTGAAGAAGGCGTGGGTCATCAGGTGGAAGATCGCGCCATCCCATGCGCCAACGCCCAGTGCCAGGAACATGTAGCCGATCTGGCTCATGGTCGAGTAGGCGAGGATACGTTTGATGTCGGTCTGTACCAATGCGGCAAAACCGGCCAGCACCAGGGTCACACCGCCGACGATGCCGACCAGCTGCAGAACGTCCGGCGCCAACGCAAACAGACCGTGGGTACGGGCAATCAGGTAGACACCCGCGGTCACCATGGTCGCGGCGTGGATCAGTGCCGAAACCGGGGTAGGACCGGCCATCGCATCCGCCAGCCAGGTTTGCAGCGGCAGTTGCGCGGACTTACCGACAGCGCCACCCAGCAGCATCAGGGTCGCCAGGACGATCCAGAAGTCGCCGACCTGGAACTTCTGCGGTGCCAGGACCAGCAGCTCCTGGACGTTCAGCGTGCCCAGTTGCTGGAACAGGATGAACAGGCCGATGGCCATGAACACGTCACCGATGCGGGTCACGATGAAGGCTTTGAGTGCCGCGTTACCGTTGTTGCGGTTGCTGTAGTAGAAACCGATCAACAGGTACGAGCACAGGCCCACGCCTTCCCAGCCGAAGTACAGGAACAACAGGTTATCGCCCAGGATGAGGAACAGCATGCTGGCGATAAACAGGTTGGTGTAGGCGAAGAAGCGCGAGTAACCGTCTTCACCGCGCATGTACCAGGACGCGAACAGGTGAATCAGGAAGCCAACGCCAACCACCACGCCCAGCATGGTCACGGACAGACCATCCAGGTACAGCGCGAAGTTCGGCGTGAAGCCTTCTACGGCCATCCACTGCCACAACACCTGGGTGTAGTGACCGCCTTCAGGGGGCGCGACGTTGAATTGCCAGATCACATAAGCCGTGACGATGGCAGACAGGCCGATGGAACCGACGCCGATCAGCGCCGACAGGTTTTCCGAAAAGCGTCCCCGGGAGAACGACAGCAGCAGGAAACCGATGAGAGGGAATACGAAAGTCAGATAGAGAAGATTCATCCGCGCATCTCGCTGGCAGCGTCGATATCGAGAGTGTGGAAGCGGCGATACAGCTGCAACAGAATCGCCAGGCCAATACTGGCCTCGGCGGCGGCCAGGCTGATCACCAGGATGAACATGATCTGTCCATCCGGCTGACCCCAGCGGCTACCGGCGACGATGAAGGCCAAAGCGGAGGCATTCATCATGACCTCCAGGCTCATCAGCACGAAAAGTATGTTGCGGCGGACCATCAGGCCGACCAGACCGAGGCAGAACAGGATGCCGGCGACCGCCAGACCATGCTCCAAAGGGATAGCAGGCATCGTCATTGCTCCTTGGCTTCGTTACGGCCCAAGTGGAACGCTGTCACGGCTGCAGCGAGCAGCAGCATCGAGGCGAGTTCGACCACCAGCAGATAAGGACCGAACAGGCTGATGCCTACGGCCTTGGCATCTACGGTGGTATGGCCGATGGCCTGGCCGCTCTGGTGGGCGAACAGCACATACAGCAGTTCGATCAGCAGGAGGGTGCCGAGGATGACCGGTCCGATCCAGATGCCGGGCTTGAGCCAGACGCGCTCTTGCTGAACCGAGGCGGGGCCCAGGTTCAGCATCATCACCACGAACACGAACAGCACCATGATGGCGCCAGCGTAGGCGATCACTTCCAGGACACCGGCAAACGGTGCGCCGAGGGCGAAGAACGTCATGGCCACGGCGATCAGCGAAATGATCAGGTAGAGCAGGGCGTGCACAGGGTTGGTGTGGGTGATCACGCGAAGCGTGGACACCACTGCAATACCCGATGCGAAATAGAAAGCGAATTCCATCTTTCTTCCTTAAGGCAGCAAGCTCTTCACGTTGATCGGTTCGGCTTCATTTTGCGCGGCGCCTTTGGGCTTACCGGCAATCGCCATACCTGCAACACGATAGAAGTTGTAATCAGGGTTTTTGCCGGGGCCGGAGATCAGCAGATCTTCTTTCTCGTAAACCAGGTCCTGACGTTTGAACTCGGCCATCTCGAAATCCGGTGTCAGCTGGATCGCGGTGGTCGGGCAGGCTTCCTCGCAGAGGCCGCAGAAAATGCAGCGCGAGAAGTTGATGCGGAAGAACTCCGGGTACCAGCGACCGTCATCGGTTTCAGCTTTCTGCAGCGAGATGCAACCCACCGGGCAAGCCACGGCGCACAGGTTGCAGGCTACGCAACGCTCTTCGCCATCAGGGTCACGGGTCAGGACGATACGGCCACGGTAGCGCGGCGGCAGGTAGACCTGCTCTTCCGGGTACTGCAGCGTGTCACGCTTGCGGAAGGCATGGCCGAAGATCATCACCAGGCTGCGAAGCTGGGTGAAGAAGCCATGCACGATGTCAAAAATGTACTTCATGATTCTCTATCCTCACTGAGCCGCGACGGCGGGCGTGTTAAGCAACACGATCGCAGCGGTCACCAGCATGTTGACGAGGGTCAGCGGCAGGCAGAACTTCCAGCTGAAGTCCATCACTTGGTCATACCGTGGGCGCGGAATGGAAGCGCGCAGCAGGATGAAGATCATGATGAAGAACGCGGTTTTCAGTGCAAACCAGATGAACGGGATCTGCGGCAGAATGCCGAACGGGCCGTGCCAGCCACCGAAGAACAGGGTCACCAGCAGCGCCGAAATCAGCACGATGCCGATGTACTCGCCCACGAAGAACATGCCCCACTTCATGCCGGCGTATTCAATGTGGTAACCGTCAGCCAGTTCCTGTTCCGCTTCCGGCTGGTCGAACGGGTGACGGTGAGTCACGGCGACGCCAGCGATGAAGAAGGTCAGGAAACCGAAGATCTGCGGAATGATGAACCACAGGTTCTGGGCTTGATATTCAACGATGTCGCGCATGTTGAACGAGCCAACCTGGATCACGATGCCCATCAGCGACAGGCCCATGAACACTTCGTACGACACGGTTTGCGCGGAGGCCCGCAAGCTGCCCAGCAGGGCGAACTTGTTGTTGCTGGACCAGCCGGCGAACAACACGGCATACACCGACAGGCCCGCCATGGCGAAGAAGAACAGGATGCCGATGTTGATGTCCGCCACGCCCCAGGTCGGGGTGATCGGGATGATCGCGAAGGCAATCAGCAGGGCGCTCATGGCCACGACCGGTGCCAGGGTGAAGATCATCTTGTCGGCGAACGGCGGCGTCCAGTCTTCCTTGAAAAACATCTTGATCATGTCGGCCGCGATCTGGAACGCGCCGAACGGGCCGACGCGGTTCGGACCGTAACGGTCCTGCCAGAGGGCGAGCAAACGACGCTCGACCCAGCTCAGCAGCGCCCCGCACACCACGACGGCGAGCAGGATCACGATGGCCTTGAGGACCGCGATGATCACGTCAATCACTTCAGGCGTGAACCAGGTCATTGAGCTGCCTCCTGCAGACCGTCAACGGATTTGCCGAAAATCGCCGGTGGAATGCCGGCGATACCCGCTGGCAATGCAACCAGACCGGCACCCAGTTCTTCGTTGATACGCAGCGGCAGACGCAGGGTCTGGCCAGCCACGTTCAAGCTAAGCAAGGCGCCTTCATTGACACCCAGGCGGTCGGCTTCGGATTTGGCCAAAGCGACGTAAGCGGCTGGAATGCGTTCCTGAACCGGGGCGGCTTTCGAAGAGTTTTCTTCGCTGCCGAACAGGTGGAAGAACGGCACGACCTGCCAGGTACCCGGAGCCGGGTTGAATGCCCGTGGAACAGCGGCGAACCAGTTCAGCGAATCACCGGTGCTTTCGATCAGGCGGGTGCCCGGGTCGCCAGCACGGATGTGACCACCGACTTCGTCCTGGAACTTGTTCCAGGCTTGCGGCGAGTTCCAGCCCGGAGACCAGGCGAATGGCACTTGCTGACGCGGTTCGACCGAGCCCGAGTAACCTTCCATCGAGAAGTTGAACGCGGTGTCGTTGTCTTGCGGGGTACGCGGTTCGTGCACGCTGATGTCGGCGCGCATGGCGGTACGACCGGAGTAACGCAGCGGTTCGCGAGCCAGTTTCATGCCCTTGATGCGGAACGCGGCGGATGGTGCTGCGTCAACGATACGCGCCAGTTGCGGCGTACTCGAAGCCACGGCTGCGGTGACGTGGTCCAGTTGGGTCCAGTCGATCGGCTGGTTCAGCAGGGTTGCGCGCAGGGCATGCAGCCAGCGCCAGCCTTCGTGAACCAGGATGCTCGCGTCCATGTATTTCGGGTCGAACACCTGGAAGAAGCGCTGGGCACGGCCTTCCTGGCTGACCAGCGTACCGTCGCCTTCAGCGAAGCTGGCCGCTGGCAGAACCAGGTGCGCGCGATCGCTGGTGGCGGTCTTCTGATGGTCCGCCACGATCACCACTTTCGCGGCGTTCAGGGCGGCATCGACCTTGGCTTTGTCGGTACGGGTATACAGATCGTTTTCCAGCACGACGATGGCGTCGGCACGGCCGTCGATCACCGCTTGCAGCGCTTCGTCGACCGAGTTGCCACCGAGCATGGCCAGGCCGAGGCTGTTGGCCTCTGGCACGATCAGGCTGATGGAGCCGTTCTTCTCACGCAGCTTCAAGGCTTTGGCGATGTTGGCGGCGGCTTCGATCAGCGACTTGGAACCCAAGGATGTACCGGCAATGATCAGCGGACGCTTGGCCGCGAGCAGGGCGTCGGCGATGCGCTTGGCCAGGTCCAGTGCTTCAGTGTCCAGGCCTTCAACGGCAGGCGCGCTGGCGTCGAGGGCGTGAGCCACGGCGAAACCGATGCGGGCCAGATCGTCAGGCGCGGCGTGAACGCATTCTTCAGCGATGTCGTCGAGCTTGGTTTCAGCTAGGCTGGCGATGAACAGCGGGTTCAGCGCGTGCTGGCCGATGTTCTTCACGGCGGCGTCGAGCCAAGGCTGAACGCGCATGGCGTCGGCCATGTCTTCGGCCTTGCCTTTGACCGATTGACGCAGGGACAGCGCCATACGGGCGGCGGTCTGGGTCAGGTCTTCACCGAGGACGAAGATTGCATCGTGGTCTTCGATGTCGCGCATGTTCGGGATTGGCAGCGGGCTGTCTTTCAACACCTGCATCACCAGGCGAATGCGTTCCAGCTCGGCGGCTTCGATACCGGAATAGAAGTGCTCGGCACCCACCAGTTCGCGCAACGCGTAGTTGCTTTCGAGGCTGGCGCGGGGCGATCCGATGCCGACGATGTTGCGACCGCGCAGCAGGTCAGCGGCTTTATCCAGCGCTTCGTCGAGGCTCAGCTTGGCGCCGTTGGCCAGCAATGGCTGACGTGGGCGGTCTTCGCGGTTGACGTAGCCGTAGCCGAAACGGCCGCGGTCGCACAGGAAGTACTGGTTCACCGAACCGTTGAAACGATTTTCGATGCGACGCAGTTCACCGTAACGCTCACCCGGGGAGATGTTGCAACCGCTGGAGCAGCCATGGCAGATGCTCGGCGAGAACTGCATGTCCCACTTGCGGTTGTAGCGCTCGGAGTGAGTCTTGTCGGTGAACACACCGGTCGGGCAGACCTCGGTGAGGTTGCCGGAGAACTCGCTTTCCAGGGTGCCGTCTTCAACGCGACCGAAGTACACGTTGTCGTGGGCACCGAATACACCAAGGTCAGTGCCGCCGGCGTAGTCTTTATAGAAGCGCACACAGCGGTAGCAAGCGATGCAGCGGTTCATTTCGTGGGAAATGAACGGGCCCAGTTGCTGGTTCTGGTGGGTGCGCTTGGTGAAGCGATAGCGGCGTTCGTTGTGACCGGTCATCACGGTCATGTCTTGCAGGTGGCAGTGACCGCCTTCTTCACAGACCGGGCAGTCGTGTGGGTGGTTGGTCATCAGCCATTCGACGACGCTGGCGCGAAACACTTTCGCTTCTTCGTCTTCGATGGAGATCCAGCTACCGTCGGTAGCGGGTGTCATGCACGACATGACGATGCGACCACGGGTGTCGTTCTCGTCGGTGTACTGCTTGACCGCGCACTGGCGGCAAGCGCCAACGCTGCCCAGGGCAGGGTGCCAGCAGAAATACGGGATATCGAGGCCTAGCGACAGACATGCCTGTAACAGGTTGTCTGCCCCATCGACTTCGAGCTCTTTGCCGTCTACGTGGATAGTGGCCATGGTTCAAAGTTCTTCGTTGGCCCGGTGTCAGCGGGCGTGGCTAATGGAATCTTGTTGTTCGCGTGAATCAACACAGCCGTTAAAGGCGTCATCACACGAGAAAACGAAGGGCACGGGACCCTTCGTTTTTTTAAGCGTTTACGCGCCGACTACGATCGGCCTTGCCAGAGGCGGGACGGCGGCGCTGGTAGGCGCGATGCCGGCTTCGAACTCCGAGCGGAAGTATTTGATTGCGCTGCCCAACGGCTCCACGGCGCCCGGTGCGTGAGCACAGAAGGTCTTGCCAGGGCCAAGGAAACCGACCAGACCCAGCAGGGTCTCGATGTCGCCGGCTTGCCCTTCACCGTTCTCGATTGCACGCAGCAGCTTGACGCTCCACGGCAGACCGTCACGGCAAGGGGTGCAGAAACCGCAGGACTCGCGGGAGAAAAACTCTTCCATGTTGCGCAGCAGGGACACCATGTTGACGCTGTCGTCCACCGCCATGGCCAGGCCGGTACCCATACGGGTGCCCACTTTGGCGATGCCGCCGGCGTACATTTGTGCGTCGAGGTGTTCCGGCAACAGGAAACCGGTACCGGCGCCGCCTGGCTGCCAGGCCTTGAGCTTGAAGCCATCGCGCATGCCGCCAGCGTAGTCTTCGAACAACTCGCGACCGGTGACGCCGAATGGCAATTCCCACAGGCCCGGGTTCTTGACCTTCCCGGAGAAGCCCATGAGCTTGGTGCCCATGTCTTCACTGCCTTCACGGGCCAACGATTTGTACCAGTCCACGCCGTCGGCAATGATCGCCGGCACGTTGCACAGGGTTTCAACGTTGTTCACGCAAGTCGGCTTGCCCCACACGCCAACGGCGGCAGGGAAGGGTGGCTTGGAGCGCGGGTTCGCGCGGCGGCCTTCGAGGGAGTTGAT
Source organism: Pseudomonas sp. LBUM1643 (assembly GCF_059716215.1). Lineage (NCBI taxonomy): Bacteria > Pseudomonadati > Pseudomonadota > Gammaproteobacteria > Pseudomonadales > Pseudomonadaceae > Pseudomonas > Pseudomonas sp. LBUM1643. Next base: position 4,272,345 of record NZ_CP166813.1, on the reverse strand, counting down.
CAGTGCGGTTTCTTCACCGCAGATGTAACGCCCGGCGCCGGTGTGGACAAACAGCTCGAAATCGAAGCCGCTGCCCAGGATGTTCTTGCCCAGAAGGCCCGCTGCCTTGGCTTCTTCCACTGCACGGTTCAGGTGCTTGGCGGCGGTGGTGTATTCGCCACGCAGGAAGATGTAGCCACGGTAGGTTTTCAGGGCGCGAGCACTGATCAGCATGCCTTCGATCAGCAGATGGGGCAGTTGCTCCATCAGCATGCGGTCTTTCCAGGTGTTCGGTTCCATCTCGTCCGCGTTGCACAGCAGGTAGCGGATGTTGATGGATTCGTCTTTGGGCATCAGGCCCCACTTAACGCCCGTGGGGAAACCTGCACCGCCGCGACCTTTCAGGCCGGCGTCTTTCACGGTCTGGACGATGTCGTCCTGGGCCATGTCGGCGAAGGCTTTGCGCGCAGCGGCGTAACCGTTCTTGGCCTGGTACTCGTCGAGCCAGACAGCTTCGCCGTCGTCACGCAGACGCCAGGTCAACGGATGAGTCTCGGCCGAACGCTTGATGCGGTTGGCTGGACCGAAGGAAGTCAGGGTCATACGTAGCCCTCGAGCAATTTGGCAACGCCGGCAGGCTGCACATCACCGAAAGTGTCGTCGTCGATCATCAACGCCGGCGCCTTGTCACAGTTGCCGAGGCAGCAGACCGGCAGCAGGGTGAAACGACCGTCGGCGGTGGTCTGACCCAGGCCGATGCCCAGATTGCTCTGGATTTCGCTGACCACAGATTCGTGGCCGCCGATGTAGCAGACCATGCTGTCGCAGACGCGAATGATGTGACGGCCCACGGGCTGACGGAAGATCTGGCTGTAGAACGTCGCCACACCTTCAACGTCGCTGGCCGGGATGCCGAGCATCTCGCCGATGGCGTAGAGCGCGCCATCAGGCACCCAGCCACGTTCCTTCTGGACGATCTTCAGTGCTTCGATCGACGCCGCGCGCGGGTCTTCGTAGTGATGCAACTCGTGCTCGATGGCCGAGCGCTCGGTTTCGCTCAGGGCGAAACGGTCTGTCTGGATAAGCGTGCTGTTCATGCTTAGCGGTCCACGTCGGCCATAACGAAATCGATACTACCCAGGTACGCAATCAAGTCCGCGACCATGCTGCCTTTGATCACCGAAGGGATCTGCTGCAGGTGCGGGAAGCTTGGGGTGCGAATCCGGGTGCGGTAGCTCATGGTGCCGCCATCGCTCGTCAGGTAATAACTGTTGATGCCCTTGGTCGCTTCGATCATCTGGAAGGATTCGTTGGCCGGCATGACCGGGCCCCACGAAACTTGCAGGAAGTGCGTGATCAGGGTCTCGATGTGCTGCAGGGTGCGCTCTTTCGGTGGCGGCGTAGTCAGCGGGTGATCCGCCTTGTACGGGCCTTCCGGCATGTTGCGCATGCACTGCTCGATGATCTTGATGCTCTGGCGCATTTCTTCGACGCGCACGATGCAGCGGTCGTAGGCATCGCCATTGGCGGCCAGCGGCACTTCGAATTCGAAGTTTTCGTAACCGGAGTACGGGCGAGCTTTACGCAGGTCGAAGTCGCAACCGGTCGAACGCAAGCCTGCACCGGTGACGCCCCATTCAAAGGCTTCCTTGGTGTTGTAGGCGGCGACGCCGATGGTCCGGCCTTTCAGGATGCTGTTGTCCAGGGCGGCTTTCTGGTATTCGTCCAGACGCTTTGGCATCCACTCGACGAAGTCTTTCACCAGTTTTTCCCAACCGCGTGGCAGGTCGTGAGCGACACCACCGATGCGGTACCAGGCCGGGTGCAGACGGAAACCGGTAATGGCTTCGATCACCGTGTACGCCTTCTGACGGTCGGTGAACGTGAAGAACACCGGGGTCATGGCGCCGACGTCCTGGATATACGTCCCCAGGAACAGCAGGTGGCTGGTGATACGGAAGAACTCGGCCATCATGATGCGGATGACGTCGACCTTCTCGGGCACCTTGATGCCGGCCAGCTTCTCGACCGAGAGCACGTACGGCAGGTTGTTCATCACGCCGCCGAGGTAGTCGATACGGTCGGTGTACGGGATGAAGCTGTGCCAGGACTGACGCTCGGCCATCTTTTCGGCACCACGGTGGTGGTAACCGACGTCAGGCACGCAGTCGACGATCTCTTCACCGTCCAGCTGCAGGATGATGCGGAAGGCACCGTGAGCAGAAGGGTGGTTCGGACCGAGGTTGAGGAACATGTAGTCCTCGTTCGCGCCTGAACGCTTCATGCCCCAGTCTTCAGGCTTGAAGCGTGCAGCTTCTTCCTCAAGCTGTTGCTTGGCCAGGGTCAGGGTGAACGGGTCGAACTCGGTGGCACGAGCCGGGAAGTCCTTGCGCAGCGGGTGACCTTCCCAGGTCGGCGGCATCATGATGCGGGTCAGGTGCGGATGACCTTTGAAGTCGATGCCGTACATGTCCCAGACTTCACGCTCGTACCAGTTGGCGTTAGGCCAGATGCTGGTGACGGTCGGTACGCTGAGGTCGCTCTCGGACAAGGCGACCTTGATCATCACGTCACTGTTACGTTCGATCGACATCAGGTGATAGAACACGGTGAAGTCGACGCCGCTTGGCAGCCCTTGACGCTTGGTGCGCAGACGCTCGTCCACGCCGTGCAGGTCATAGAGCATGACGTACGGCTTGGGCAAGTTACGCAGGAAGCTGAGGACTTCGAATAGTTTGGCGCGGGCAACCCAAAGCACCGGCATGCCGGTGCGCGTAGGCTGGGCGGTGAACGCCTCGGGGCCAAAACGGTTGTTCAGTTCGACGACCACATCCTGGTCGTCTGCCTTATAAGGCGGGATGTACAGAGCACTGCCTGTAGTCATGGTTATTTATCGCTTTCGGTCAACGTAAAGAATGAAGCCAGTGTCTCGTTCTATTAAAGAAGCAGATCTGGATCAGACTTCGTCGGGGCTGCGCAGGTTGGTGACTGCGATTCGCTGTTCGCGGCGCTGTTCCTTTTGCGAAGGCATCTCGGCGCGATACACGCCTTGATCGCCGACGACCCAGGAAAGCGGACGACGCTCCTGTCCAATCGATTCCTGCAACAGCATCAAGCCTTGCAGAAAAGCTTCAGGACGGGGCGGGCAGCCAGGCACGTAGACGTCCACGGGCAGGAACTTGTCCACCCCTTGAACGACGGAGTAGATGTCGTACATGCCACCGGAGTTGGCGCACGAACCCATGGAGATAACCCATTTAGGTTCGAGCATTTGCTCGTAAAGACGCTGAATGATCGGCGCCATCTTGATGAAGCAGGTACCGGCGATAACCATGAAATCCGCCTGACGCGGCGATGCCCGGATAACCTCGGCGCCAAAGCGTGCGATGTCGTGGGGCGCCGTGAAGGCGGTAGTCATTTCCACGTAGCAGCACGAAAGACCGAAGTTATACGGCCACAGGGAGTTCTTGCGCCCCCAGTTGATCGTGCCGTTAAGCACGTCTTCGAGCTTGCCCATGAAGATGTTTTTGTGGACTTGATCTTCTAACGGATCGGAAACGGTTTCCCGCTCGCCGATCGGATACTGCTCGTTAGGAGCATCGGGGTCGATCCTGGTGAGATTGTATTGCATTGCCAAAGCCTCATTGTTTCAGCTTCGCCTGCCGCTTGCGCCGCGCTTCCGGAGCCCAGTCAAGGGCGCCCACTCGGAACAGGTAGACAAGACCTGCCAACAGAATTGCTATGAAAACGAGAGCTTCGACGAATCCGGTCCAGCCGCTTTCGCGGACGGACACAGACCAGGCAAAGAGAAAGAGGGCTTCGATATCGAAGATCACGAAGAGCATCGCGACCAGATAGAATTTGGCTGAGAGCCGTAAGCGGGCGCCACCTGTAGGTAGCATGCCGGACTCGAACGGTTCGTTTTTGCTGCGGCCCCAGGCTTTTGACCCAAGGAGGCTTGAGACGCCAAGCATGAAGGCACAGAGGCCGACGACGCCCAGAAGGAAAATGGCAAAGCCCCAGTTGTGGGCCATGAGTCCTGTCGCTTCGGGCATGCTGGAAATCCTTAACAGAGAGCAAAGGTCTCTGAGCTTGAAAAAGAAACAACGCAGTGACGATATGTCGCAGCAATCAATCCCGCTGATTTTATGGCACAACACGGTGCAAGTAAAATTCAGATAGCGAAATTATTGAATGGAATAAGGACATGGCGCACCTCAAAACCCCGGCGGCCCATGCGTTGCGGGCATTACGGGTTATTTCATCAATATTGTTTTGTTGGGAATGTAACGAACATAGTTGTAGCTAAATGATAATCAATATCGTTAATGATGGTTTTTAAACTGTTTATCGGGTGAGCGGGCGGGAAGTTGTCTTATATAGCGGTTACTTCGTGGGAGCTGTCGAGTGAAACGAGGCTGCGATCTTTTGATTTTGTTTTTGAAAGAGCAAGATCAAAAGATCGCAGCCTCGTTTCACTCGACAGCTCCTACACGGCTCCTACATGGCTCCTACATGGCTCCTACACAGCTCATGCAGGGCTATGAGACAAGTCTGGAAATAGCAGACAAAAAAACGCCCCGAACCAGTCGGGGCGTCTCAGAGGTGCGACGTTGCGGTTAGCTCTTACTCGGTCCGCAACGGCCGTTTACTCAGTATCAGTGGAACTGTTCTTCTTCAGTCGAGCCGGTCAGCGCGGTAACCGAAGACGAGCCACCCTGGATCACGGTGGTCATGTCGTCGAAGTAGCCGGTGCCCACTTCCTGTTGGTGAGCCACGAAGGTGTAACCCTTGGCAGCGTCAGCGAACTCTTGCTCTTGCAGTTTCACGTAGGCAGTCATGTCGTTGCGGGCGTAGTCGTGCGCCAGGTTGAACATGCTGTGCCACATGTTGTGAATGCCGGCCAGGGTGATGAACTGGTGCTTGTAGCCCATGGCGGACAGTTCGCGCTGGAACTTGGCGATGGTCGCGTCGTCCAGGTTTTTCTTCCAGTTGAAGGAAGGCGAGCAGTTGTACGACAGCAGTTGGTCCGGGTATTCCTTTTTGATCGCTTCGGCGAAGCGACGAGCCTCGTCCAGGTCCGGCTTGGCGGTTTCGCACCAGATCAGGTCGGCGTACGGAGCGTAAGCCAGGCCGCGAGCGATAGCCTGGTCCAGGCCGGCGCGTACTTTGTAGAAACCTTCCTGGGTACGTTCGCCAGTCACGAATGGCTGGTCGTACGGGTCGCAGTCGGACGTCAGCAGGTCAGCAGCGTTAGCGTCGGTACGAGCCAGGATGATGGTAGGGGTACCGGCAACGTCAGCAGCCAGACGAGCAGCGGTCAGCTTCTGTACGGCTTCCTGGGTAGGAACCAGTACTTTGCCGCCCATGTGGCCGCATTTTTTCACGGAAGCCAGCTGGTCTTCGAAGTGAACGCCGGCGGCGCCTGCTTCGATCATGCTCTTCATCAGCTCGTAAGCGTTCAGTACGCCGCCGAAACCGGCTTCAGCGTCAGCCACGATTGGCGCGAAGTAGTCGATGTAGCCTTCGTCGCCTGGACCTTTACCGGCTTTCCACTGGATCTGGTCAGCACGGCGGAAAGAGTTGTTGATGCGCTTGACCACGGTAGGAACCGAATCCACCGGGTACAGCGACTGGTCCGGGTACATCGATTCTGCGGAGTTGTTGTCCGCAGCGACTTGCCAGCCAGACAGGTAGATCGCCTGGATACCGGCTTTGACTTGTTGCACAGCCTGGCCGCCGGTCAGGGCGCCCATGCAGTTGACGAAATCTTTCTCGGGACGGAAGGACGGCTTGGCACCCTGGGTCACCAGGTTCCAGAGCTTCTCGGCGCCCAGTTTTGCAAAGGTGTGCTCAGGTTGAACCGAGCCACGCAGGCGGACGACGTCAGCAGCGGAGTAAGCGCGTGTCACGCCTTTCCAGCGTGGGTTTTCAGCCCAATCTTTTTCGAGGGCTGCAATTTGCTGTTCGCGTGTCAGTGCCATGGAGATAAACCTCGTCGCGTCTTTTACGGAAAGTTGTTCTGCGGTGGAAAACTCATGCGCTCGCTGACCAGAAGCTTAGGAGGTCAAGTCGGATTCGGCGGGATTGGCGACGGGATGAACGATGGGCTCGAGGGGAAGTGAGCAGGTAAGGGCGAACTGGCGAACGCATTCGGGCATCGTGGGCCGTGGTGCAAACTTCAGTGTGGAGCCGGGTTACCTAATTACGCTTCCGTCCCTCGGGACAACTTCGTTCCAGTCGGCAATCTCGTCAAACACACCTTGTGGGCGGTACAGACACGAAGCGGTTCGCGGGGTAGATGCGAACATCGCCTCGAAGGCCCTTGCCAGGGCCCCTGATTAGCGGGAGCGAGGCCATCATGCCTTTGCTTTTTTAGATCGTCAAACGTTTTGTAGTGCTTTTTTTAAAGCACTACATCTTTGGTCTAATAAGACTAATCAGTCAGTTTTCGGTGGTTTAGTCCAAAGTCTCGACTTTCACTCGCAGTGTCATGTCATCCCGGCCTTGAGTCGAGTAGCTGCGGGTGAGGCCCTGTTTGTCGGCCTGGCTTTGGCGGTTCACGCCGGCGAGGGTAATCCATTCGCCAAGGCGGCCCGTGACGGTTGTGTCGGTGCTTTGAACATTCACTACATCGGGCCGTTCCTGGCTCATGCGGTCGCGGTTGGTGCTGATGTCCAGGTGCACGATATCGCCGGTGATGCTGGCGGTAACATAGAAACCCTGGGTGACGTTGCGGTACTCGGTCTGGCTGCGCAGATCGCCATAGGAATCGGACTGGGTGCTGGTCAGCGGTACGCTCTGGCCGACCTGGATCAGTGCCGGTGCGCCTTCGCTGGCCTGGATCTGCTGGATGCCACCGTCACGACTGTCGGTGCTGCGATTGATGATTCGCGTCTGGCCGGCATTGTTGCCATTGACCGAGTAACCCTGGTCGCCCTGAAAGTTGTTTTCGCTGGTGTCGACGGTGATCAGCAGGCGCTTGGGCTGGGTGTCGAGTTGAGCGATAAGTGCTTTAAGTTCGTCGATCTTGCGCTGATCGGCATTGACGATGAGTTGGTTGCCGTAGGCGCTGACCTGGCCATCCTTACCGATAAAATCCTGTGCCATCGGCAGCATGTCAGCGCTGGTGTGATAGTTCAACGGCACGACCTCGGTGGCGGCGATGACTGAAAAGCTGCAAGTCATCAGCAATGTGGCGAGCAGGGTGCGTAGGGACATGTCCGTTATCTCCGACTTTGTGGTGTGTCTGTAGGAGCGAGCTTGCTCGCGATGGACGTGAGAGCGCCGCGCAGTGTCAGGCTTGCAGCATTCTCGTTGACGACCATCGCGAGCAAGCTCGCTCCTACAAGTGATCTGAGTTTGCCAGTTTGTCGGCCCGCAGTGGCGCTAGTTGAATCGCAGACAGCAAAACGCCCCGGCATCCGGAGATGGCGGGGCGTTTTGGGGCTTTTGTGGCGAGGGGGTTTACTCCCGCTGGGCTGCGTAGCAGCCCTAAAATACTGGGGCCGCTTCGCGACCCAGCGGGAGTAAACTCCCTCGCCACAGTGCCACAGTGCCACAGTGCCACAGTGCCACAGTGCCACAGTGCCACAGTGCCACAGTGCCACAGTGCCACAGTGCCACAGTGCCATATGGGCTTAGGCGGAGTGACGCACCATGTCCACATGCGGAATCCCTGCTTCCAGGAACTCCTCGCTGACCAGGCTGAAACCCAGGCGCTCGTAGAACGCCGTGGCCTGCACCTGTGCGCTGAGCATCTGCTGCTTCAGGCCGCGCTTTTCAGCTTCACCGATCACTGCTTGCATCAGCGCATCGCCGACTTTCAATCCACGCCAGTCCTTGAGGACCGAAACCCGGCCGATGTGTCCATCGGGCAGCAGGCGGGCGGTGCCAATTGGAAAGTCGCCTTCGAAGGCCAGAAAATGCACTGCAGTCGCATCATCGGCGTCCCATTCCAGCTCAGGTGGAACGTTTTGCTCGGCAATGAACACCGTCTCACGAATGCGCCGGATCTCGGCGTTGTCCTTTTGCCAGTCTGCGACACGAACGTGGATTTTATTCATCAGCAAACCCCAGGCTTCCTTGCTTGATCAGTTCGCACAACAGGCCGCGACCGTCTTCATCGCTCAGCCACTCGCCGAGGTTTTCGGCGTGCAGCGCATCGGCGGCGCAAATCATCTTCAGCAGCTCGCGCAGCTTGCCTGGCAGGTAACGGCTCTGACCGCTGGCGAACAGCAGCAAGTCGTCATCTACTTCGGACCAGGCCAGGCGCGCGCTCGGATTGCGGATCAGGATCGCGCCTTCTTCAAGACTGGCGAGCAGGTCGTCTTCTTCGATTTCTTCCGGACCCACCACCAGTTCCGGGTAGCGCGGCTCGGTCATGAACTGGCCGAACCATGTCAGCAGCAGACGCTCGTCGCTCATGTGCTCGGCCAGCAAGCTTTTCAGGCGATCAAGGGCATCGTGCTGGATCTGGTGCGGATCGACCGCTGGCAAGGCGTCGGCGTCGGTGTAACGCTCTTCGTCCGTCAGGAACTGACTGAGGAAGTCGGTGAAGTGGGTCAGCACTTCAGCAGCGCTTGGCGCGCGGAAACCGACGGAGTAGGTCAGGCAGTCATCGACGGCGACGCCGCAGTGAGCCAGGCGCGGTGGCAGGTAGAGCATGTCGCCGGGTTCCAGAATCCACTCATCGGTGGCTTCGAAGTCGGCGAGGATGCGCAGGTCCGCGTGTGGCAGCAGCGGGCTCTCGGAATCGCACATCTGGCCGATTTTCCAGTTGCGCTTACCGTGACCTTGCAACAGGAACACATCGTAGTTATCGAAGTGCGGGCCAACACTGCCACCTGGGGCGGCGAAGCTGATCATCACGTCGTCGATGCGCCAGCTCGGCAGGAAGCGGAACTGTTCCAGCAGTTCGCTGACTTCCGGCACGAATTGGTCAACGGCTTGAACCAGCAAGGTCCACTCGGTTTCCGGCAACTTGCTGAATTCGTCTTCGGCGAACGGGCCGCGACGCATTTCCCAAGGACGCTCGCCGTTCTCGATGATCAGGCGCGATTCAACTTCTTCTTCCAGCGCCAGGCCGGCCAGTTCGTCGGCGTCGATCGGGCTTTCGAAATCAGGGATCGCCTGACGGATCAGCAGCGGTTTTTTCTGCCAGTAGTCACGCAGGAATTCACGCGCCGTGATGCCGCCCAGAAGTTGAAGAGGAATGTCAGGATTCATGTGTAACCTATTGAAAAAAAGCACTTTTCAGACGGGAATAAAAACGCCCGGCGCTGCCGGGCGTCTCAAACGGGTACAACGGTCGATCAGATGCGTTTGGCTTGGTCTACAGCGTTGCCGATGTAGTTCGCCGGGGTGAGCAGTTTCAGCTCGGCCTTGGCGGCAGCAGGCATGTCCAGGCCGTCGATGAAAGTTTGCAGTGCTTCAGGGCTGATGCCCTTGCCACGGGTCAATTCTTTCAGCTTTTCGTACGGGTTTTCGATGTTGTAGCGACGCATCACGGTCTGGATCGGCTCGGCCAGCACTTCCCAGCAAGCGTCCAGGTCGGCAGCAATCTTCTGTGCGTTGAGCTCGAGTTTGCTGATGCCTTTGAGGCTTGCTTCGTAGGCGATCACGCTGTGGGCGAAGCCGACACCGAGGTTACGCAGAACGGTGGAGTCGGTCAGGTCGCGCTGCCAGCGGGAAATCGGCAGTTTGCTCGCCAGGTGCTGGAACAGTGCGTTGGCGATACCCAGGTTGCCTTCGGAGTTTTCGAAGTCGATCGGGTTGACCTTGTGCGGCATGGTCGACGAACCGATTTCGCCAGCGATGGTGCGCTGTTTGAAATAACCCAGGGAGATGTAGCCCCAGATGTCGCGATCGAAGTCGATCAGGATAGTGTTGAAGCGAGCGATCGCGTCGAACAGCTCGGCAATGTAGTCGTGCGGCTCGATCTGCGTGGTGTATGGGTTGAAGCCCAGGCCCAGCTCGTCTTCGATGAAAGCGCGGGCGTTCTCTTCCCAGTCGATTTCAGGGTAGGCCGACAGGTGGGCGTTGTAGTTGCCCACGGCGCCGTTGATCTTGCCCAGCAGCGGAACGGCAGCGACCTGGGCGATTTGACGCTCCAGACGATAAACCACGTTCGCCAGCTCTTTGCCCAGCGTGGTCGGCGAGGCAGGTTGACCGTGGGTGCGCGACAGCATCGGTACGTCAGCGAAGCGGATGGCCAGTTCGCGGATCGCTTCGGCGGTCTGGCGCATCAGTGGCAGCATTACATCATCGCGGCCTTCGCGCAGCATCAGGGCGTGGGACAGGTTGTTGATGTCCTCGCTGGTGCAGGCAAAGTGGATGAATTCGCTGACAGCGGCGAGCTCAGGCAGCTTGGCGGCTTGCTCTTTGAGCAAGTATTCGATGGCCTTGACGTCGTGGTTGGTGGTGCGTTCGATCTCTTTGACGCGTTCGGCGTGCTCGAGCGCGAAGTTTTCTGCCAGGGTGTTCAACACAGCGTTGGCTTCGGCAGAAAACGCCGGCACTTCGCTGATGGCAGGGTGGGCGGCCAGGCGCTGGAGCCAGCGCACTTCCACCAGAACGCGAGCACGGATCAGGCCGTATTCGCTGAAAATTGGGCGCAGGGCCTGGGTTTTGCCGGCGTAGCGGCCGTCAACAGGGGAAACCGCAGTGAGCGAAGAAAGCTGCATGGGGTGTTCTCGGACAGTCGGGCAACGAAATGGGGCGCGTATCATACATGAAAAAATCCGCCGGTCCGTTGCCAACTGACCGGCGTATTACGCGTTACAGACCAAAAGCTATGTTGCGGGCGCGGTTCAGCTGCTGCGCATCAGCGGGTAAAGCTCTTTAAGCAATTTGCGACGGCTGATTACCAGTTGCCAGCGATGGCCGCCCAATTGTCGCCACAGCCGTGCCGAACGAATGCCGGCCAGCAACAGGGCGCGGATCTTCGAGGCGTTGCTCGGTTGCTGCAGGTTGCGCATGTCGCCATGCACCTGGATCCGCTGGCGCAGGGTGCTCAGCGTGTCCTGATACAGCGCGCCACAGGCGGCGATGACATTTTCGTGCGCCGGACCAAAGTGCTCGACCTGGGACTGGATCTGCGGCAAGCGCTTGCCGATCGCGTCCAGCATGTCTTCACGCTTGGCCAGCTGGCGTTCGAGACCGAGCATCGCCAGGGCGTAACGCAGTGGCTCACGTTGCAAAGTGCTCGGATCGCGTTCCAGTGCGCCGATCAATGCGCGGTAGCCCTCACGCAGATTGAGGTCGTCACCGCCGTACACTTCCAGCGTGTCCTTGGGGTCGCGAATTAACAGGCTACCGAGCATGCACGTCAGGCCTGCTTCGCTGGTTTGCCCCGTCTTGGCGATCTTGTCGACCAGTACGGCGGCGAGAAACACACCACCCAGCGCCGTCAGTTGCTCCTGGGTCGGGTTCATTGGGCCTGGCCCTTGCTCGTCCACGGCTCGGCCACTTCGATCACGCCGCCGCCGAGGCAGATTTCACCGTCGTAGAACACCACGGACTGGCCTGGGGTAACGGCGCGTTGCGGGTCATCGAAGGTCGCGCGGTAACCGGTGGCGGTCTTTTCCAGGGTGCAGGGCTGGTCGCTCTGGCGATAACGGACCTTGGCGGTCAGTTTGCGCGGCCCGGACAGGTCGATCGGGTTGACCCAATAAATGTCCGAGGCGAGCAGGGCGCGGGAGAACAGGTACGGATGGTCATTGCCCTGGCCAACGATCAGCTCGTTGTTTTCCAGGTCCTTGATCAGCACGTACCACGGCTCGTCACCGGCGTCTTTCAAGCCGCCGATGCCCAGGCCCTGACGCTGGCCGATGGTGTGGTACATCAGGCCATGGTGACGGCCGATGACTTCACCTTCGGTGGTCTTGATCTCACCCGGCTGGGCGGGCAGGTATTGCTTGAGGAAATCGCTGAAGCGGCGTTCGCCGATAAAGCAGATCCCGGTGGAGTCCTTTTTCTTCGCGGTGGCCAGATCGTGTTTCTCGGCAATCGCGCGCACTTCGGGTTTTTCCAGCTCGCCGACCGGGAACAGGGTCTTGGCGATCTGTTCACCGCCCACGGCGTGCAGGAAATAGCTCTGGTCCTTGTTAGGGTCCAGGCCCTTGAGCAGCTCGGTGCGACCGTCAACGTCACGTCGGCGCACATAGTGGCCGGTGGCGATCAGGTCGGCGCCCAGCATCATGGCGTAGTCGAGGAACGCCTTGAACTTGATTTCGCGGTTGCAGAGGATGTCCGGGTTCGGGGTGCGACCGGCCTTGTATTCGGCCAGGAAGTGCTCGAACACGTTGTCCCAGTACTCGGCGGCGAAGTTGGCGGTATGCAGCTTGATGCCAATCTTGTCGCACACGGCCTGGGCGTCCGCCAGGTCGTCCATGGCGGTGCAGTATTCCGTTCCATCGTCTTCTTCCCAGTTCTTCATGAACAGGCCTTCCACCTCATAACCCTGCTCGATCAACAGAAGGGCGGAAACGGAAGAGTCCACGCCGCCGGACATGCCGACAATGACGCGCTTCTTTTGTGTATCAGAAGGGGCTGGATCACGCATAGGGATTCAATGAGTGTCTTGAAAAAGGACGCGATTCTAGCAGGCTCAAGGCCACAAGGCTAAAGAGAAGGGCGGATCAATTCGAGGCCGAAGTGCTGGCCGTCCAGATAATCATCGATGCAACGGATGATCAGCTCACTGCGCCAGTTTTCGCGCTGCGCCAGTAATTCGTCCCGCGTCAGCCACTTGGCGCCGACGATGCCGTCGTCCAGTTGATAATCGGGGTGGTGTTTCAGCGGTTTTGCAGTGAAGCAAACCCGTTGGTAGGTCACGCCGTTGCTTGGTGCGGTATACAGGTAAATTCCGACCACCCCGGTGGCTTCGACGTCCCAGCCGGTTTCTTCCAGCGTTTCGCGGACGGCGGCTTCGATCAGGGTTTCGTTCGGGTCGAGGTGGCCGGCGGGCTGGTTGAGCACGTTGCGCCCGTGCTTGTGCTCTTCGACCATCAGGAAGCGGCCGTTGTCTTCGACGATGGTGGCGACGGTGATGTGGGGTTTCCAGTCCATAAAGCCTCCTCAGATTCCAATGTTGAAACACGATCAAATGTAGGAGTGAGCCTGCTCGCGATAGCGCAGTGTCAGGCACCACAGTTGTTGAATGGTATACCGCTATCGCGAGCGGGCTCACTCCTACAATTGAATTGTGTGGATCCCGAAAACAGAAACCCCGGCACTGGGCCGGGGCTTTTTTGCTTCCTTACAACCTTACACCAGTGCAGCGATCGCGGTGTTGAAGGTGTTGCTTGGACGCATGGCCTTGCTGATCAGGTCGGCATTGGCGTGGTAGTAACCGCCGATGTCCACTGGCTTGCCTTGAACGGCGTTGAGTTCGGCAACGATAGTTGCTTCGTTCTCGGTCAAGGTTTTGGCCAGCTCGCCAAACTGCGCTTGCAGTGCAGCGTCTTCAGTCTGGGCCGCCAGGGCTTGTGCCCAGTACAGCGCCAGGTAGAAGTGGCTGCCGCGGTTGTCGATGTTGCCGACTTTGCGCGATGGCGACTTGTTGTTGTCCAGGAACTGGCCAGTGGCCTGATCCAGGGTCTTGGCCAGAACCAGCGCCTTGGGGTTGTTGTACGTCACACCCAAATGCTCAAGGGAAGCGGCCAGGGCCAGGAACTCGCCCAGGGAATCCCAGCGCAGGAAGTTCTCTTCCAGCAGCTGTTGAACGTGCTTCGGAGCCGAACCGCCAGCGCCGGTTTCGAACAGGCCGCCACCGTTCATCAGCGGCACGATCGACAGCATCTTGGCGCTGGTGCCCAGTTCCATGATCGGGAACAGGTCAGTCAGGTAGTCACGCAGTACGTTGCCGGTCACCGAGATGGTGTCCTTACCTTCGCGGGTGCGCTGCAGGGTGAACTTCATCGCGTCGACTGGCGCCATGATCTGGATGTCCAGGCCGTTGGTGTCGTGATCCTTCAGGTAAGCCTGAACTTTCTCGATCACGACGCCATCGTGGGCGCGCATCGGGTCGAGCCAGAAAATGGCCGGAGTGGCGCTGGCGCGAGCACGGTTGACGGCCAGTTTGACCCAGTCCTGGATCGGCGCGTCTTTGGTCTGGCACATGCGGAAGGTGTCGCCGGCTTCGACCGACTGCTCCAGCAAGGTACGACCAGCGCTGTCGGAAACCCGAACCACGCCGTTGGATTTGATCTGGAACGTCTTGTCGTGCGAGCCGTACTCTTCGGCTTTCTTCGCCATCAGACCGACGTTAGGCACGCTGCCCATGGTGGTCGGATCAAAGGCGCCGTTAGCCTTGCAGTCTTCGATCACCGCCTGGTAGATCGTGGCGTAGCAGCGATCCGGGATCACGGCCTTGGTGTCGTGCAGCTGACCGTCGGTGCCCCACATCTTGCCGGAGTCACGGATCATCGCTGGCATCGAGGCGTCGACAATGACGTCGCTCGGCACGTGCAGGTTGGTGATGCCTTTGTCGGAGTTGACCATGGCCAACGACGGACGAACGGCGTAGACCGCCTGGATGTCCGCTTCGATCTGCGCTTGCTGCTCAGCCGGCAGGGCTTTGATGCGAGCGTACAGGTCGCCGATGCCGTTGTTCAGGTTGAAGCCGATCTGTGCCAGCACGTCGGCGTGCTTGGTCAGTGCGTCTTTATAGAACTCGGCAACGATCTGGCCGAACATGATCGGGTCGGAGACCTTCATCATGGTGGCTTTCAGGTGAACCGACAGCAGCACGCCTTTGGCTTTGGCGTCTTCGATCTCGGCAGCAATGAAGCTGCGCAGAGCGTTTTTGCTCATGACCGCGCAATCGAGGATCTCACCGGCTTGCACGGTGGTTTTTTCTTTCAGGACGGTGGTGGTGCCGTCTTGAGCGATCAATTCGATTTTGACGGCGTCAGCGGCGTCGATCAGGGCAGCTTTTTCGCTGCCGTAGAAATCACCGGTGCTCATGTGCGCGACGTGGGACTTGGAGTCTGCAGCCCAGGCGCCCATTTTGTGCGGGTGCTTGCGAGCGTAGTTCTTGACCGAAAGCGGTGCACGACGATCGGAGTTGCCTTCGCGCAGTACCGGGTTTACGGCGCTGCCCTTGATCTTGTCGTAGCGCGACTTGGCGAGCTTGTCGGCGTCGGTGGTCACGGTTTCCGGGTAGTCCGGCAGTGCGAAGCCCTGGGCTTGCAGCTCTTTGATCGCCGCTTGCAGTTGCGGAACCGAAGCACTGATGTTCGGCAACTTGATGATGTTGGCTTCAGGCGTAACGGCCAGGTCGCCCAGTTCGGCGAGGTGGTCGGCTACGGCTTTGTCACCCAATTGCTCGGGGAAGCTGGCCAGGATGCGCCCTGCAAGAGAGATATCGCGGGTTTCAACGGCGATATCAGCCGAGGCAGTGAAAGCCTCTACGATAGGCAACAGTGAATAGGTGGCGAGGGCTGGAGCTTCGTCGGTGAAGGTATAGATGATCTTCGAGCGGGTGGGCATATTCGGATTAACTCTCTCTTCTTTGCTAAAGCGTGCGCAGAAACTCGAGGGGCGCCGGGTAAGCGCGTTCGTTCAAAGTCATCCATGAGCCGAATGTCGAGGTTTGTGCGCGGTGATGTTGGGTGCATCAGTCGAGCGGCAAGCGGGTGGACTGCGGTAACAGTCCTGCTTTTCAGGCCCAGAATCTCGGCTACTTGTTCAGTGGCAGGAGAGGGTCGGCCGTCGTGACTCTGTGGTCAGCGGGCGGCATTATACATAGGTAGCTGGCAATCTGCCGATGGTTCATACGTAACGAACATCGTCCATTGGTCTAAAGGTCGCAGGGGAGTGTGGGGCGTAGAGTCTTGCACCGTGCTTGAGTTTGGCGCTTTTCCCTTTGCTTTCAGGCTTGTACGTTGCGAACTGCGCAGCTTTGCGGCAGATGGTTGGAACATAGGGTTTGCGCGCCGATTTAACTGGGGTACGCTCGAACGAAGCCAGATGTTCAATCCAAACAATGGAGTTCAGCATGGGATACAAGAAGATTCAGGTTCCAGCAGTCGGCGACAAAATCACCGTCAACGCGGACCATTCTCTCAATGTTCCTAACAACCCGATCATCCCCTTCATCGAAGGCGATGGTATCGGCGTTGATATCAGCCCGGTCATGATCAAGGTTGTCGATGCTGCTGTTAAGAAGGCTTACGGCGGCGATCGCAAAATTTCCTGGATGGAAGTCTACGCCGGGGAGAAAGCGACTCAGGTTTACGATCAGGACACCTGGCTACCTCAGGAAACCCTGGACGCGGTGAAGGATTACGTGGTTTCCATCAAGGGCCCTCTGACCACGCCGGTCGGTGGCGGCATCCGTTCGTTGAACGTGGCCCTGCGTCAGCAACTCGATCTTTATGTGTGTCTGCGTCCGGTACGCTGGTTTGAAGGCGTCCCTAGCCCGGTCAAGAAACCAGGCGACGTCGACATGACGATCTTCCGCGAGAACTCGGAAGACATCTACGCCGGTATCGAGTGGAAAGCCGGTTCGCCGGAAGCGACCAAGGTCATCAAATTCCTCAAAGAAGAAATGGGTGTTACCAAGATCCGTTTCGACGAGAACTGCGGTATCGGCATCAAGCCGGTGTCCCTGCAGGGTACCAAGCGTCTGGCGCGCAAAGCGTTGCAGTATGTGGTCGACAACGATCGCGACTCGCTGACCATCGTGCACAAAGGCAACATCATGAAGTTCACCGAAGGTGCCTTCAAGGAGTGGGCCTACGAAGTGGCGGCTGAAGAGTTCGGCGCGACGCTGCTCGACGGCGGACCGTGGATGCAGTTCAAGAACCCGAAAACCGGCAAGAACGTCATCGTCAAGGACGCCATCGCCGACGCCATGCTTCAGCAGATCCTGCTGCGCCCGGCAGAATACGACGTGATCGCAACTCTTAACCTGAACGGCGACTACCTGTCTGACGCCCTGGCGGCTGAAGTGGGCGGTATCGGTATCGCGCCAGGTGCGAACCTGTCCGACACCATCGCGATGTTCGAAGCGACCCACGGTACTGCGCCGAAATACGCCGGCAAGGACCAGGTCAACCCGGGTTCGCTGATCCTGTCCGCAGAGATGATGCTGCGCCATATGGGCTGGACCGAAGCGGCCGATCTGATCATCAAGGGCACCAACGGCGCGATCTCCGCCAAAACCGTGACCTATGACTTCGAGCGTTTGATGGAAGGCGCCAAGCTCCTGTCGTCCTCAGCGTTCGGTGATGCGCTGATTTCGCATATGTAACATTTGCGCGAAACGAAAAACCGCCCGGCTTGAGTGATTGAGCCGGGCGGTTTTTTTTCTTCCAGTTCGGGATCGTCTGGAGGGAAGATATGAAATTAAGCTGTAACGGTTTGTTGCTCAGCAGGTGAGGCAACTTCCTCGACAGCCTGACGCGCGCCGATGTTCACGGCATGCAGCCCTTTGGGTCCCTGGATGATCTCGAAGACGACAGCCTGACCGGCCTTCAGGGTTCTATAGCCGTCCATCTGGATGGCCGAGTAATGAGCAAAAAGGTCTTCGCTTTTGCCATCTTCATTGATGAAACCGTAGCCCTTGGCGTTGTTGAACCATTTCACCTTGCCGCTGACCTTCACACCTGACATACCCAACTCCCTCTGCAACAGACTCCATCACTGGAGTATCATCCAGTTCATCCGCAGTCGAATCTCATAAATAAGATTGACTCCGCGGACCTTTTTTACCCACTGTGGGCTCTATTGGTTGTAACACCGTTTTGCCGATAGTCAAGGTGACCAGGCAGTCGGAGTTGAAATCGTCCATGACCGCCCCCACCACTGTATTCGCACAACTGACGAACCTTTCTTTCCATGCATGCAATCAGCCAGATTCGACTAACATTCAATCAGGATCGCCCGGTTCTCCATCAAGACCCGGGGACACACGACGACGATTCTGCAGGCATTGCTGTTCAGGAGGCTAAGCCTGCTTTACAGGCACCACCGATGTACAAGGTGGTTTTGTTCAACGATGACTACACACCGATGGATTTCGTCGTCGAAGTGCTCGAGGTGTTTTTTAACCTGAATCGGGAGCTGGCGACCAAGGTCATGCTGGCCGTCCATACAGAAGGACGGGCAGTATGTGGAGTGTTTACCCGCGACATCGCCGAGACCAAGGCCATGCAGGTCAACCAGTACGCCAGGGAAAGCCAGCATCCGCTACTCTGTGAAATCGAGAAGGACGGTTAATCGCCGACCACTTGGGTATGAGGTGAAGCTATGTTAAACCGCGAGCTCGAAGTCACCCTCAATCTTGCCTTCAAGGAAGCCCGTTCGAAGCGTCATGAGTTCATGACCGTCGAACACCTCCTGCTGGCCCTATTGGACAATGAGGCTGCCGCCACCGTTTTGCGTGCCTGCGGCGCAAACCTCGACAAACTCAAGCATGATCTGCAGGAGTTCATCGACTCCACCACGCCGTTGATCCCTGTTCATGACGAGGATCGCGAGACCCAGCCTACATTGGGCTTCCAGCGTGTTCTGCAGCGTGCTGTCTTTCACGTACAGAGCTCGGGCAAACGCGAAGTGACCGGCGCCAATGTGCTGGTTGCGATCTTCAGTGAGCAAGAGAGTCAGGCAGTGTTCCTGCTGAAACAGCAGAGCGTTGCGCGCATCGATGTCGTCAATTACATCGCTCACGGCATCTCCAAGGTGCCCGGGCATGGCGATCACTCTGAAGGTGAGCAGGATATGCAGGATGACGAGGGCGGTGAGTCTTCATCTTCAGGCAATCCTCTGGATGCTTACGCCAGCAACCTCAACGAACTCGCGCGCCAGGGTCGAATCGATCCATTGGTAGGCCGTGAGCTGGAAGTCGAGCGTGTCGCGCAGATTCTGGCGCGTCGTCGCAAAAACAATCCGTTGCTGGTGGGCGAGGCGGGCGTGGGTAAAACCGCGATTGCCGAAGGCCTGGCCAAACGCATTGTCGACAACCAGGTGCCTGACCTGTTGGCCAACAGCGTGGTGTATTCCCTTGACCTGGGCGCCTTGCTGGCCGGTACCAAATACCGTGGTGACTTCGAGAAGCGTTTCAAGGCGCTGCTCAATGAGCTGAAAAAACGTCCGCAGGCCATCCTGTTCATCGACGAGATTCACACCATCATTGGTGCGGGTGCCGCGTCCGGTGGCGTCATGGATGCCTCAAACCTGCTCAAGCCATTGCTTTCTTCGGGCGATATCCGGTGCATCGGTTCGACCACTTTTCAGGAATTTCGCGGGATCTTCGAGAAGGACCGTGCCTTGGCTCGGCGCTTCCAGAAGGTTGACGTGTCGGAGCCTTCGGTGGAAGACACCATCGGTATCCTGCGCGGCCTGAAAGGTCGTTTCGAAGCGCACCACAACATCGAATACAGCGATGAGGCCTTGCGTGCCGCTGCGGAACTGGCGTCGCGCTACATCAACGACCGGCACATGCCGGACAAGGCCATCGACGTAATCGACGAAGCGGGTGCCTATCAGCGTCTGCAGCCGATCGAGAAGCGTGTGAAGCGCATCGAAGTGCCTCATGTCGAGGATATTGTCGCGAAAATAGCGCGGATTCCGCCTAAGCACGTCAACACTTCTGACAGGGAGCTGCTGCGTAATCTTGAGCGTGACTTGAAGCTCACGGTGTTCGGTCAGGATGCTGCCATCGACTCGCTGTCGACGGCGATCAAACTGTCCCGCGCCGGCCTCAAGTCGCCTGACAAGCCTGTCGGTTCGTTCCTGTTCGCAGGGCCGACCGGTGTCGGTAAAACCGAGGCGGCGCGTCAGCTGGCGAAGGCGTTGGGCATCGAACTGGTTCGCTTCGACATGTCCGAGTACATGGAGCGCCACACCGTATCGCGTCTGATCGGTGCGCCTCCTGGCTATGTCGGGTTCGATCAGGGCGGCCTGCTGACCGAAGCCATCACCAAGCAGCCTCACTGCGTGCTGTTGCTCGATGAGATCGAGAAGGCGCATCCGGAAGTCTTCAACCTGCTGTTGCAGGTCATGGACCACGGTACGCTGACCGATAACAACGGGCGCAAAGCGGACTTCCGTAACGTGATCGTTATTATGACGACCAACGCCGGTGCCGAAACTGCAGCACGTGCTTCGATCGGTTTCACCCATCAGGACCACTCGTCCGATGCGATGGAAGTGATCAAGAAGAGCTTCACGCCAGAGTTCCGCAACCGTCTGGACACCATTATCCAGTTTGGTCGCCTCAGCCATGAGGTCATCAAAAGCGTGGTGGACAAGTTCCTTACCGAGCTTCAGGCGCAGCTGGAAGACAAGCGTGTGCAGCTGGAAGTGACGGACGCGGCGCGCAGCTGGCTGGCAGCCGGTGGCTACGATTCGGCGATGGGTGCCCGGCCAATGGCGCGTTTGATTCAAGACAAGATCAAGCGTCCGCTGGCGGAAGAGATTCTCTTTGGCGAACTGGCCGACCATGGCGGTGTGGTTCACATCGACCTCAAGGACGGCGAGCTGACCTTCGAGTTCGAAACCACGGCAGAAATGGCCTGACGTTAACCGCGACAAAGCAAAAGGCGCCGAAAGGCGCCTTTTTGCTGTGTGCCGGATTTCAAGCCATCACCACAACCCACTGTGGGAGCGGGCTTGCCCGCGATGGCGGCGGCACATTCAACATCAATGCAAGCTGACCCACCGCAATCGCGGGCAAGCCCGCTCCCACAGGGGGCTGTGCAAGGTTTGAAGTGTGGTAGGCAAATCGCAGACAAACAAAAACGCCCGGCATAAACCGGGCGTCTTGTATTGACTTGATTAGCGAGCGCGGTAAGTAATGCGCCCTTTGCTCAAGTCATAGGGCGTCAGCTCGACGCGCACTTTGTCACCGGTAAGAATACGAATGTAGTTCTTGCGCATCTTGCCGGAGATATGCGCGGTTACGACGTGCCCATTTTCCAACTCCACACGAAACATGGTGTTGGGCAGGGTGTCGACGACAGTGCCTTCCATTTCGAAGCTGTCTTCTTTCGACATGCAGTAAAGCCCTCGGTGTCCAATGAATGGCCCGGTGCAACTGCGCCAGGCAAAAGCGGCGTGCATTGTGCCCGAAAAATGGGGTTTAAGCCAAGGGGTTTACGGTTTGCTCTAGTTCAGGATGACCCAACGCTGATTAATCAGCAGCTCGATAGGGCGATATTGAGTCTTGTAGCTCATCTTTTTGCAGTTTTTGATCCAGTAACCCAGGTACACCGCTTCCAGCCCCAGGCGCTGGGCCTCGGCGATTTGCCACAGGATCGCGTAGCGCCCCAGGCTGCGGCGTTCTTCGGCAGGTTCGTAAAAGGTATAAACCGCCGAAAGCCCGTTAGGCAGCAGGTCCGTCACGGCGACGGCCAGCAGCCGGCCTTCTTGCCTGAATTCATAAAACCGGGAAAACGGCAGGTCGCGTACCAGGAACGTGGAAAACTGATCGCGGCTCGGCGGGTACATGTCCCCGTCGGCGTGACGCTGTTCGATATAGCGCTGATAGAGATCGAAGTATTCTTCGGTGAACTTGGGTTTGGCGGGGCGTACCTGCACATCGAGGTTACGTTTGAAAATGCGCTTCTGCTGGCGGTTGGGTAAAAAATTGGCAACAGGGATGCGCGCTGGAACGCAAGCATTGCAATTCTGGCAATGGGGCCGATAGAGATGATCGCCACTGCGCCGAAAACCCATTTCGGACAGATCTGCGTAGACATGCACATCCATGGGCTGGCTAGGGTCGAGGAACAGGGTGGTGGCCTGCTCCTCGGGCAGATAACTGCAAGAGTGGGGCTGAGTGGCATAAAACTTCAAGCGCGCCAACTCGGTCATGATCAACCCTCGATAATCTTTTGAATAAGTGTAAGCGCTTTTGAATAAGTGTAAGCCACGCGCGTCAAAGTCGCTCAGCAAACCCATGTGGCGCGGCTGGGTTGGTCCAGGTGCTGCGCCAGATAGTCGGCAAATTCGCGGCGTGGAATGGCACGCGCACCAAGGCTGTGCAGATGGTCGGTCGGCATCTGGCAATCGATCAGCACAAACCCTGAGTCTTTCAGGTGTTGGACCAGTGTGGCAAAGCCAAATTTTGACGCGTTGTCGGCACGGCTGAACATCGACTCGCCAAAAAACAGCTGACCCATTGCCAATCCATAGAGGCCGCCAACCAGCTCGCCTTGGTCCCAGACTTCGACCGAGTGCGCGTAACCACGTCGGTGCAGTTCGAGGTAAGCGTTTTGCATCGCTTCGGTGATCCAGGTGCCGTCCGCGTAATCCCGCGGCGCGGCACAGGCGCGGATGACCGCTTCGAAATCCTGGTCAAACGTCACCTGATAGCGCTGTTGGCGCAGCAGTTTGTTCAGGCTGCGCGAGATGTGCAGTTCGTCGGGAAACAGGACAGTGCGAGGGTCCGGCGACCACCAGAGAATCGGCTGGCCTTCGGAGAACCAGGGAAAGCACCCATGACGGTAAGCCTGGATCAAACGGTCGGCGGACAGATCGCCACCCGCGGCCAGGAGACCGTTGGGGTCGCGCATGGCTTTGTCCAGCGGCGGGAAGGTCAGGGTGTTGCGTTGTAACCAAGTCAGCATGGCATCCGGGCTTGCAGAAGGGGAGGGCGGGGGCGGGTTGTCAGGCCCGTCGTGAAGTTTGCCGTCAAACGGCGGGAATGTCGTCGAGGAATTTTTCGGCGTCCAGCGCGGCCATGCAGCCGGCGCCGGCAGACGTCACTGCCTGGCGGTAGACATGGTCGGCGACATCGCCCGCTGCAAACACACCGGGAATTTGCGTGGCAGTGGCGTCGCCGTCGCTGCCACTTTTAACCCGCAGGTAGCCGTCGCGCATGCTCAGCTGCCCTTCGAACAGGTCGGTATTGGGTTTGTGTCCGATGGCGATGAATACGCCGGTCACCGGCAGATCACTGGTTTCCCCGGTGAGACTGTCGCGCAGGCGGGCGCCGGTGACGCCGCTGGCGTCGCCCAGCACCTCGTCCAGATGCTGGTTCCAGTGCAGGCGGATATTGCCGTTGGCGGCTTTCTCGAACAGTTTGTCCTGAAGGATTTTCTCCGAGCGCAATTTATCGCGACGGTGGATCAGGTGCACTTCCTTGGCAATGTTCGACAGGTACAAGGCTTCTTCAACCGCCGTATTCCCACCGCCCACCACTGCGACCACCTGATTGCGATAGAAGAACCCGTCGCACGTGGCACAGGCCGAGACGCCTCTGCCGGCAAACGCCTCTTCCGAGGGTAACCCCAGGTACTGCGCGGAGGCGCCCGTGGCAATGATCAGCGCGTCACAGGTGTAAGTCCCGCCGTCGCCGATCAACTCGAACGGGCGTTGCTGCAACTTGGCGGTATGGATGTGGTCGTAAACGATCTCTGTGTCAAAGCGCTCGGCGTGTTTTTGCATGCGCTCCATCAGCACTGGGCCGGTAAGGCCTTCTACGTCGCCGGGCCAGTTATCGACTTCCACGGTGGTGGTGAGCTGGCCTCCTGCCTGTATGCCGGTGATGACAACAGGTTTGAGGTTGGCGCGGGCGGCATACACAGCGGCGCTGTAACCGGCCGGGCCGGAACCCAGAATGATCAGGCGGGAATGCTTCGCTTCGCTCATAAATACACCTCATAAGCCTTTGTCACAAAAGAGAATGCATGCTCAAATTGAACGATAGGATATGTGCCGGTTGCTATGTTGCTTCCAGGGGTTGCGAGCATGGCATCAGACGAACAAACCCGTACAATGACTGCTTGTAACAGTGCATGTTTTAAAAAAAGCAGTGCGTCCCGTGTTTATAAAAACCCGGGTGCAGTGTTAAAAGTAGTCCCAGTTACGCCTGTTCACTTTTTTTACCTGCCTGGATTGGGCAGTTTTTATAGTCATTCAACAGATGGACGCGCCATTGGCGCAGGAAAAGTAGCGTTTTGAAGAAATCCACCGCAGCACCTAAAACAGTCGTCGTTCCGCTCTGGCGGCAGCAATTGCACTACCGACTCAAGGAAGGTGCATTGATCGCCATCGGTGCCTTGTGCCTGTTCCTGATGATGGCCTTGCTGACGTATGGCAAGGACGATCCGGGCTGGAGCCACAACAGCAAAATCGATGATGTGCAGAATTTCGGCGGCCCCGCCGGTTCCTACAGCGCCGATATCCTGTTCATGGTGCTGGGATACTTCGCGTACATCTTCCCGTTATTGCTGGCGGTAAAGGCCTGGCAGATTTTCCGTCAGCGTCACGAGCCGTGGCAGTGGAGCGGCTGGCTGTTTTCCTGGCGGCTTATCGGCCTGGTGTTCCTGGTGCTGTCGGGCGCTGCCCTGGCTCATATCCATTTCCATGCCGCGACCGGTCTTCCCGCCGGTGCCGGGGGAGCGCTGGGCGAGAGCCTTGGCGATCTGGCCCGTAATGCGCTGAACATCCAGGGCAGCACGTTGCTGTTCATTGCGCTGTTCCTGTTCGGCCTGACGGTGTTCACCGACCTGTCATGGTTCAAGGTGATGGACGTCACTGGCAAGATTACGCTCGACCTGTTCGAACTGTTCCAGGGTGCCGCCAATCGCTGGTGGGCCGCTCGCGTCGAACGCAAGCAACTGGTCGCGCAACTGCGTGAAGTCGATGACCGCGTCCACGACGTGGTCGCGCCAACCGTGACCGACAAGCGTGAACAGGCCAAGGTCAAGGAACGCCTGATCGAACGTGAGCAGGCCCTGAGCAAGCACATGTCCGACCGCGAGAAGCAAGTGCCGCCGGTGATTGCCCCGGCGCCACCGAAACCTGCCGCCCCAAGCAAGCGCGTGGAAAAAGAGAAACAGGCGCCGTTGTTCGTGGACAGCGCGGTGGAAGGCACATTGCCACCGATCTCGATTCTCGATCCTGCGGAAAAGAAACAACTCAATTACTCGCCCGAATCCCTGGCTGCAGTTGGCCACTTGCTTGAAATCAAGCTCAAGGAATTCGGTGTGGAAGTCTCGGTGGATTCGATTCACCCGGGCCCGGTGATTACCCGTTACGAAATCCAGCCTGCAGCCGGCGTCAAAGTCAGCCGCATTTCCAACCTGGCGAAAGACCTGGCGCGTTCGCTGGCAGTGACCAGCGTGCGTGTGGTGGAAGTGATTCCGGGCAAGACCACGGTCGGTATTGAGATCCCTAACGAAGACCGCCAGATCGTGCGCTTCTCCGAAGTGCTGTCGACCCCCGAGTACGACAACTTCAAGTCGCCGGTCACGTTGGCGCTGGGACACGATATCGGCGGCAAGCCGGTCATCACTGACCTGGCGAAAATGCCGCACCTGCTGGTGGCCGGTACGACCGGTTCCGGTAAATCGGTGGGTGTGAACGCGATGATCCTGTCGATCCTGTTCAAGTCTGGCCCGGAAGACGCCAAGCTGATCATGATCGACCCGAAAATGCTTGAGCTGTCGATCTACGAAGGCATTCCGCATTTGCTGTGCCCGGTCGTGACCGACATGAAGGACGCTGCGAACGCCCTGCGCTGGAGCGTGGCGGAGATGGAGCGCCGCTACAAACTGATGGCGAAGATGGGCGTGCGTAACCTCTCGGGCTTCAACGCCAAGGTCAAGGAAGCCCAGGATGCCGGCGAGCCGTTGACCGATCCGCTGTACAAACGCGAAAGCATTCACGATGAAGCGCCGCTGCTGACCAAGCTGCCGACCATTGTGGTGGTCGTCGACGAATTCGCCGACATGATGATGATCGTCGGCAAGAAGGTCGAAGAACTGATCGCCCGTATCGCCCAGAAAGCGCGGGCCGCTGGTATTCACTTGATCCTTGCAACCCAGCGCCCGTCGGTTGACGTGATCACCGGCCTGATCAAGGCAAACATTCCTACCCGTATGGCGTTCCAGGTGTCGAGCAAGATCGACTCGCGGACCATCATCGACCAGGGTGGCGCCGAGCAATTGCTGGGCCACGGTGACATGCTCTACATGCCGCCTGGCACCAGTCTGCCGATTCGCGTCCACGGTGCGTTCGTGTCCGATGACGAGGTTCACCGGGTGGTTGAAGCCTGGAAACTGCGCGGCGCGCCGGAATACAACGATGACATTCTCGCCGGTGTCGAAGAGGCCGGCAGTGGCTTTGAAAATGGCGGCAGTGGTGGCGGTGATGACGATGCCGAAACCGACGCACTCTACGACGAAGCCGTGCAGTTCGTCCTGGAAAGCCGCCGTGCTTCCATTTCCGCAGTACAGCGCAAGCTGAAGATCGGCTACAACCGTGCCGCACGCATGATCGAAGCCATGGAAATGGCCGGCGTCGTGACGTCCATGAACACCAATGGTTCCCGCGAAGTCCTGGCGCCAGGCCCGGTTCGCGACTGATCAGCTATTGAAAAGGGCGGCGTCATCAGACGTCGCCCGCACTCCCACGAATGTTATGAGGACTCCCATGCGTCTTATCCGCATGCTGTTGCTGCCGGTACTGGCTTTGACCACGCTCTCGGCCCACGCCGATGACAAGGACGTGGCACGTCTGACCCAACTGCTGGAAAAATCCCAGACCCTGAGCGCCCGTTTTTCCCAGCTGACCCTTGATGGCAGCGGCACTCAGTTGCAGGAAACCGCCGGGCAGATGTCCTTGCAGCGTCCCGGCCTGTTCTACTGGCACACCGATGCGCCGCAGGAACAACTGATGGTATCCGATGGCAAGAAGGTATCCCTGTGGGACCCGGACCTGGAACAGGTCACGATCAAGAACCTCGATCAGCGTCTGACCCAGACGCCGGCACTTTTGTTGTCCGGTGATGTTTCCAAGATCAGCCAGAGTTTCGACATCAGCGCCAAGGAAGCCGGCGGCGTGATCGACTTCACCTTGAAGCCGAAAACCAAGGACACGCTGTTCGACAGCCTGCGCCTGTCGTTCCGCAATGGCCTGGTCAATGACATGCAACTGATCGACAGTGTCGGCCAGCGCACCAATATCCTGTTCACCGGCGTGAAGGCCAACGAGCCGATTCCGGCGTCCAAGTTCAAGTTCGACATCCCCAAGGGTGCGGACGTGATCCAGGAGTAACCACAGTACCTGCGGGAGCGGGCTTGTGTGGCGAGGGAGCTTGCTCCCGCTGGACTGCGCAGCAGTCCCCCTTCTATTCAGACAGAAAGAGGGGGCGCTACGCGACCCAGCGGGAGCAAGCTCCCTCGCCACAGGATCTACGCCATGTTTGACTGATTGGCATCTTAAGTAAGAGGTTATAGAAAAGCAGTGATGGACCTGTTTCGCAGCGCCCCGATCGCTCAACCCTTGGCCGCCCGCCTGCGCGCTGCCAATCTGGATGAGTACGTCGGTCAGGAACACCTGCTCGCCCGTGGCAAGCCTTTGCGCGAAGCGCTGGAGCAGGGTGCGCTGCACTCGATGATCTTCTGGGGGCCTCCAGGGGTCGGCAAAACCACCCTTGCACGGCTGCTGGCGGAAGTTTCGGACGCGCACTTTGAAACTGTCTCGGCGGTACTCGCCGGCGTGAAGGAAATCCGTCAGGCCGTGGAAATTGCCAAGCAACAGGCCGGGCAATACGGTAAGCGCACCATCCTGTTCGTTGATGAAGTGCATCGCTTCAACAAGTCCCAGCAGGATGCCTTTCTGCCGTATGTCGAAGACGGCACGCTGATCTTCATCGGCGCCACCACCGAAAACCCCTCGTTCGAACTCAACAACGCCTTGCTCTCTCGGGCCCGGGTGTATGTGCTCAAGAGCCTCGACGAAGCGGCCCTGCGTAAACTGGTGCATCGCGCGCTGACCGAAGAACGGGGTCTGGGCAAACGCCAGTTGAGCCTCAGCGACGAAGGCTTCCAGATGCTGCTGTCGGCCGCCGATGGCGACGGTCGGCGTCTGCTCAACCTGTTGGAAAATGCCTCGGACCTGGCTGAAGACAGCAGCGAAATCGGCACGGACTTGTTGCAGAGCCTGCTGGGCGATACCCGTCGGCGGTTCGACAAGGGTGGCGAAGCGTTCTACGACCAGATTTCTGCGCTGCATAAATCCGTACGCGGCTCCAATCCCGATGGCGCGCTGTACTGGTTCGCGCGAATGATCGATGGCGGTTGCGATCCGTTGTACCTGGCCCGGCGCGTCGTGCGCATGGCCAGTGAAGACATCGGCAACGCCGATCCGCGCGCCCTGAGCCTGTGCCTGGCGGCGTGGGAGGTGCAAGAACGGCTCGGCAGTCCCGAAGGCGAACTCGCCGTGGCCCAGGCCATCACCTACCTCGCGTGCGCACCCAAAAGCAATGCGGTGTACATGGGCTTTAAAGCGGCCATGCGCAGCGCCACCGAACACGGTTCCCTCGAAGTGCCGCTGCACCTGCGCAACGCGCCGACCAAGCTGATGAAGCAACTGGGTTACGGCGACGAATACCGTTATGCCCACGACGAGCCGGACGCCTACGCCGCCGGCGAAGATTACTTTCCAGAAGAACTTGAGCCCCAGCCGTTCTACCAGCCGGTGCCGCGAGGTCTGGAATTGAAGATCGGCGAGAAGCTCAATCACCTCGCGCAGCTGGACCGTCTCAGCCCCCGGCAGCGGAGAAAATAATGATTCCTTTGATCGTTGCGGTTTCCGTCGGCGGAATTGCTGGCACCTTGTTGCGCTTCGGCACCGCTAATTGGGTCAACGCTAATTGGCCGCGGCACTTCTATACCGCGACGCTGGCCGTTAATATCGTCGGCTGTTTGCTGATCGGCGTTTTATACGGTCTGTTTTTGATACGCCCGGAGGTGCCCATCGAGGTGCGTGCCGGGTTGATGGTCGGCTTCCTCGGGGGGCTGACGACTTTTTCATCCTTTTCACTGGATACGGTGCGCCTGCTGGAAAGCGGGCAGGTGCTGCTGGCCCTGGGCTATGCTGCCATCAGCGTATTCGGCGGGCTGCTCGCCACGTGGGCTGGCCTGTCCTTGACCAAACTTTGATAACGAGAGACCGACATGCTCGATTCCAAACTGTTACGTAGCAACCTTCAGGACGTAGCGGACCGCCTGGCATCCCGTGGCTTTGCCCTGGATGTTGCGCGCATCGAAGCGCTGGAAGAACAGCGCAAGACCGTCCAGACCCGCACCGAAGCACTGCAGGCTGAACGTAATGCGCGCTCCAAATCCATCGGCCAGGCCAAGCAGCGCGGTGAAGATATCGCGCCGCTGATGGCTGATGTCGAGCGCATGGCGAATGAGTTGAGCGCCGGTAAAGTGGAGCTGGACGCGATCCAGACCGAACTGGACTCGATCCTGCTCGGCATCCCGAACCTGCCACACGAATCCGTGCCGGTCGGCAAGGATGAAGACGACAACGTCGAAGTGCGCCGTTGGGGCACCCCGACCGCGTTCGATTTCCCGGTTCAGGACCACGTGGCCCTAGGCGAGAAGTTCGGCTGGCTGGACTTCGAAACCGCCGCCAAATTGTCCGGCGCCCGTTTCGCCCTGCTGCGCGGCCCGATCGCTCGTCTGCACCGCGCCCTCGCGCAGTTCATGATCAATTTGCACACCACCGAACATGGTTACGAAGAGGCTTACACGCCTTATCTGGTCCAGGCGCCGGCGCTGCAAGGCACCGGTCAGCTGCCGAAGTTCGAAGAAGACCTGTTCAAGATCGCCCGCGAAGGTGAAGCGGATCTGTACCTGATTCCGACGGCCGAAGTCTCGCTGACCAACATCGTTGCCGGCGAAATCGTTGATTCGAAATTGCTGCCGATCAAGTTCGTCGCGCACACGCCGTGCTTCCGCAGTGAAGCCGGTGCATCGGGTCGTGATACCCGCGGGATGATTCGTCAGCACCAGTTCGACAAGGTCGAAATGGTCCAGATCGTTGAGCCGTCGACGTCGATGGAAGCGCTGGAAGGCCTGACCGCCAACGCTGAGAAAGTCCTGCAACTGCTGGAGCTGCCTTATCGCACCCTGGCGCTGTGCACCGGCGACATGGGTTTCAGTGCGGTCAAGACTTACGACCTGGAAGTGTGGATTCCGAGCCAGGACAAGTACCGCGAGATTTCGTCGTGCTCCAACTGCGGCGACTTCCAGGCCCGTCGTATGCAAGCGCGTTTCCGCAACCCGGAAACCGGCAAGCCTGAACTGGTTCATACCCTGAACGGTTCCGGCCTGGCGGTCGGTCGTACCCTGGTTGCCGTGCTGGAAAACTACCAGCAGGCCGACGGTTCGATCCGTGTGCCGGACGTGCTGAAGCCGTACATGGGTGGCCTGGAGGTCATCGGCTAAATGGACTATCTGCCGCTGTTTCACAACCTTCGCGGCAGTCGTGTGTTGGTCGTCGGTGGGGGGGAGATTGCCTTGCGCAAATCCCGCCTGCTGGCCGAAGCCGGTGCTCTGCTGCGCGTGGTTGCACCTGAAATCGAACTGCAATTGCGCGAACTGATTGCCGGCAGCGGTGGCGAGTGCGTGTTGCGCGGTTACGTCGAGACGGACCTGGACGGTTGCGGGCTGATCATCGCCGCCACCGATGATGAGCCGCTGAACGCGCAAGTCTCCGCCGATGCCCATCGGCGCTGTGTCCCGGTCAATGTGGTGGACGCGCCAGCCTTGTGCAGCGTGATCTTCCCGGCGATCGTCGATCGTTCCCCGCTAATTGTTGCCATTTCCAGCGGCGGCGATGCGCCTGTGCTGGCACGGCTGATCCGCGCCAAAATCGAAACCTGGATTCCTTCCACCTACGGCCAACTGGCCGGTCTTGCGGCGCGTTTTCGCAGTCAGGTCAAAGGCCTGCTGCCGGATGTGCAGCAGCGAAGGGCGTTCTGGGAAGATGTGTTCCAAGGCCCGATTGCTGACCGGCAACTGGCGGGGCAGGGCGCTGAAGCCGAGCGCTTATTGCTGGCGAAGATCGCTGGTGAGCCGCCGAAAAAAACCGGCGAAGTGTATTTGGTCGGTGCAGGCCCGGGTGATCCCGACCTGCTGACCTTCCGTGCTTTGCGCCTGATGCAACAAGCTGATGTGGTGCTGTATGACCGTCTGGTGGCGCCGGCCATTCTGGATTTGTGCCGTCGTGATGCCGAGCGGGTCTACGTCGGCAAACGCCGCGCTGATCATGCCGTGCCTCAGGATCAGATCAACCAGCAACTGGTGGACTTGGCCAAGCAAGGTAAGCGCGTCGTTCGGCTGAAGGGCGGTGATCCGTTCATCTTCGGTCGTGGCGGTGAAGAGATCGAAGAACTGGCGGCCCATGGCATCCCGTTCCAGGTCGTGCCGGGTATCACGGCAGCCAGCGGTTGCGCGGCGTATGCCGGTATTCCGCTGACTCACCGCGATTACGCGCAGTCAGTGCGTTTCGTCACCGGGCACCTGAAGGATGGCTCTACTGATTTGCCTTGGGCCGATCTGGTGGCACCGGCGCAAACCCTGGTGTTCTACATGGGGCTGGTGGGCTTGCCGATCATTTGCGAGCAATTGATCAAGCATGGCCGTGCAGCAGATACGCCGGCAGCGCTGATCCAGCAGGGCACCACCGTCAATCAGCGGGTATTCACCGGCACCCTGGCGGACCTGCCACGGCTGGTGGCGGAGCACGAAGTGCATGCGCCAACCTTGGTGATCGTCGGGGAAGTGGTGCAACTGCGCGAGAAACTGGCGTGGTTTGAAGGGGCTCAGGCGCAGGTTTGACTCAGTGGTAAGGATCTATCTGTGGTGAGGATAGGTATTTTGGCTAGGGGATTTATCTGTGGCTAGGGGACTTATCTGTGGCTAGGGGATTTATCTGTGACCAGGGGATCTATCTGTGGTGAGGGGATTTATCTGTGGCGAGGGGATTTATCCCCGTTGGACTGCGCAGCAGTCCCGTCTTTAAAACTCAAGGGCAAGGGCCGCTTCGCGGCCCAACGGGGATAAATCCCCTCGCCACAGACCATCTCCTCGCCACAGACCATCCCTTCACCGCAGATAAACCCCTTGCCACGAACGCTTCGATC
Organism: Pseudomonas sp. LBUM1643; assembly: GCF_059716215.1. Classification (NCBI taxonomy): domain Bacteria; kingdom Pseudomonadati; phylum Pseudomonadota; class Gammaproteobacteria; order Pseudomonadales; family Pseudomonadaceae; genus Pseudomonas; species Pseudomonas sp. LBUM1643. The sequence continues at coordinate 4,240,466 of NZ_CP166813.1, read as the reverse complement.
AGTTTTTCTGCCAAACCCCTTTCCCGTTCAACCGCGCACGATCATGCGGTGCATTAAAGTCCTGCGCCGGCCCTTTAGGCACAATCCCCGTCGGATTAATCGTCTTGTGACTGCCGTAATAGTGCTTTTTGATGTGCTCAAAGTTCACCGTATCGGCAATCCCCGGCCACTGATAAAGCTCGCGCAACCAGTTCGACAAGTTCGGATAGTCGGCAATCCGCCGCAGGTTGCATTTGAAGTGCCCGTGATACACCGCATCAAAGCGAATCAGCGTGGTGAACAGCCGAATGTCCGCCTCGGTCAAATATTCCCCGACCAGGTAACGATTGGCGCCCAGTAACGACTCCAACCGGTCCAGCTCGGCAAACACCTCATCGAACGCTTCTTCGTACGCCTGCTGCGAAGTGGCAAAGCCTGCGCGATACACACCATTGTTAACCGCTGGATAAATACGCTCGTTCAGCGCATCAATCTCGCCACGTAATGGCGCCGGGTAGAAGTCCAGGTCATTGCCGGTCAACTCATCGAATGCACTGTTGAACATGCGGATGATCTCTGCCGATTCATTATTCACAATCCGATTTTGTTGCTTGTCCCACAGCACAGGCACGGTCACACGCCCGGTGTAGTTAGCGGTATCGGCGGTGTAGCGCTGATGCATGAAGTCGAAGTGATCGAGTTTGTCGCCGGTAGAACCGAGCGACTGGTCAAAGGTCCAGCCGTTTTCGAGCATCAGCCAACTGACCACCGACACGTCGATCACGCTGTCGAGGCCTTTGAGCTTGCGCAGGATCAATGTGCGATGCGCCCACGGACAGGCAAGGGAGACGTAGAGGTGATAGCGCCCGGCTTCAGCCGCAAAGCCCCCGATGCCACTCGGGCCGGGCTGGCCGTCGCCGGTCACCCAGTTGCGACGCTGCGCCTGCTCACGCTGGAACGCGCCGTCCTTGCTGCTTTCGTACCACTGGTCCTGCCAGCGTCCTTCTACTAACAAACCCATGTTCAAGACTCCTCAATCAATAAGCGTTGGAGAGGAGTCTATGCGCATAGGTTCGAACAAAAAGCGCAAAGGTTGGGCAGTTATGATCGGTTAAATCGATCTGTCCCGAGCATTCCAGTAGTGTTGAGCCGTTTCAAAGGCCTGCTCGCGGGTTTCACCGAGGCCGCGCAGCGCCAGGGCCATGGTCGCAATCAATGCCATTTGCGGGTAGCTGTCGACCACATCACCACGCCATACCGCTTTCAAATGCGCAGGATCGAGCGAGGCGGGTTTGACGTGACGCTGGCTGGACAACTGCGGCCATTCCTCGTCCCAGCTTTGGCCGCCCGTTGTGCCGTACAAGTGGCTGTCGGCATCCGGGTTGATCTCGATTTCGCCGCCGTCGCCTTTCACCACGATCGCGGTATCGCCGAGCAAGCCGCTGGCATCACGATGCACCGCCTGATAGCCGGGGTGGAAGATGCTTTGCAAGCCACAACGAGCGCTCAGCGGATTAAGAATTCGCGTCAATGAATGGATGGGCGAACGTAGCCCCAAGGTGTTGCGCAGGTCGATCATCCGTTGCAACTGCGGTGCCCAGTCCACCAGCGGCATGAATGCCAGGCCGCCGTTATCCAGCGCGGCGCCAACCTGTTGCCAGTTGCGGCACAGCGGGATCTGCAATTGCGCCAGCAGTTGCTCGCTGTACAACCGACCGGCCGTGTGCGCGCCGCCGCCGTGCATGAAAATCCGCAGGCCGTTCTGCGCCAGGCATTTGGCCGCCAGCAAGTACCACGGCAGGTGACGTTTTTTACCTGCGTAGGTCGGCCAGTCCAGATCGACGGCCATTGCCGGCGGATTCAGGCGCTGACGCAAGGCTTCGGTGAACCCGGCCATTTCCTCGGCGCTTTCTTCCTTGTGCCGTAACAGCATCAGGAATGCGCCCAGCTGGGTCTCCTCGACCTTGTCGTCGAGCACCATGCCCATGGCTTCGCGAGCTTCCTCTCGGGTCAAATCACGAGCGCCGCGCTTGCCTTTGCCGAGGATGCGCACGAATTGGGCGAACGGATGCTCGGCGGGCGTTTCGAGGGTCAGCGCTGGATAGTCGGTCATAAGCAATTCGTCGGTTTGGGCAGACCCGCCAGTTTTGCGGCGAGTTTGGCAGGGGTGCCTTTGAACAGTCGGTTCAGGTGCAGGCTGTTGCCTTTTTCCGGGCCGAGCTTCAATGCGGTGTACTTGATCAACGGACGCGTGGCCGGGGACAGCTGGAATTCGGCGTAAAAGCTGCGCAACAATTCGAGGATTTCCCAGTGATCAGGACTCAACTCGATGCCTTCTGCCGCCGCCAGGGCACTTGCCACGTCGGCAGACCAGTCACTGAGTTCGACCAGAAAACCGTCCTTGTCCAGATCGATGGCGCGGGCGCCGACTGTCAGCGAATTCATAGCCAGCTGTTGACCTTGTCGTAGTGGATCGACAGGTTGACGAAGGCCGGGTAATCCACGCCGATCGCCCAGTCTGGAACCGAAATCGCGCGTGCCTGAGCATCTTCTGCCAGCACGAACAGTTTCAGGCCACGGGCGCTCAAGGCGGCGAAGGGTGCAGTGCCTGGCTGCAAGGCGTACGCCGCATCGCCCGACAGCAGCAGCCCATCGTCGGCGCCGATAACTCGCAGGCAACTGGGCAGGCGATCGTCGCCGAAAGGGGAATGAGACAACACATGCAAAGTCGACATCAGAGGGTGATCACCTGGTCGTAACGGTCAATAAGTGCGGTGATTTCAGGGGCGGACAGCACCTGGGCTTCTGCCAGTGCAAAAACCTCCAGCCCCCGCGCTGCCGAGCTGTCGCCACAGACGAACAATTGCTCGACACCGAACATCGGCAAGGCCTGCAGGTTCGCACTCAGGTCTTTCTGTTGCAGGGCCTTGGCGTCCTGTTTTGCCGCGAGCTGGAACACGCCGTCATCGAGAAACAGCAGGCCGATGGGCAGATCGAAGGCGCCGCCAGCCAGGACGATGTCCAGTGCTTCCCGCGCGCTCGGCCCGGACCAGGGGGCCTGGCGGCTGATGATCAACAAGGATTTGGGCATCTCACGCGCCTCCAAAACAGATCAGGCGGTCGGCGTCCTGCACCGCGTCGTGCAACTGGCCCAGGCCGGACAATTCCCAAGGTGTGCCTGCCGATACAGCGTCGCGTTGATAACGCTTGGCCTCTTCCTCGTTCAGCACCCCACGGCGCAGGGCCGCGGCGATGCACACCACGCCGTCGAGCTGATGGTCGGTGACAAAGGCGCGCCACTGCCGGGGCACATCCAGCTCGTCCTGCGGGGTGACCACGCTGGCGGACGCGTTGTAGACGCCATCCTGATAGAAAAACAGCCGGACAATCTCATGCCCCCCCGCTAACGCAGCCTGGGCGAACAGCAAGGCGCGGCGCGAGGAGGGCGCATGGGCGGCGGAAAACAGCGCAATGGCGAACTTCATGGCGGACTCGATCAGCAAAACTGCAAGCATGATAAAGCTTTATCGGTGGGGCGGCTAAGGGGCTTTGCCTGGAAGCTACTTGTCAGATACACAGGGATCACCTGTGGGAGCTGCCGCAGGCTGCGATCTTTTGATCTTGTTCTTCAAAAACAAAGTCAAAAGATCGCAGCCTGCGGCAGCTCCTACATTGGGCTCAGCGCGGCATATAACCCAACTGCCAGCGGCGCGGAATCATCAAGGACAACACCCCGATCCCCCCAGCCAGCAGTCCGCTTACAAACAGTGCCTTGAGCCCGAGATGATGCTCGAGCAACGCGCCCAGCACCGCGCCGGCAAACATCCCGGTCCACGGGATCAACTGCACCCGCCAGCCGCTGCGTCGTTCGCCCAGCATCCATCGGCCCAGCCCACGACCAAACCGCGACAACGCACCGGTGACGTACGTCAGCCCGACCGGCAGGCCATTCACCTCTTCCACGGCAGCGTTGAGCATGCCCATGGCGACGATCGCGGCCAGCAGCGCCGGTAATTGGTCGTCATAAGGCCAGGCTGCGGCACCACAGAGCAGCATGGCGATGCACAGCAACAAGGGCAGCGCCCGGCGCCTACCGAGGCGGCTGACGACAATGCCCAACGCGTTGCCGAGGATGAAGGTGGCGACGAGGATCAGTAAACGCAGGGTCAGCCCCATGTCCCCGTCGCTGATGGCCACCGCGAGGCGGGTGGTGTTGCCGCTCATGAACGAGACGAAATCGCCACTGGCCATGAAGCCGATGGCGTCGGTCATGCCAGCGAGCACCGACAGGCCGGCAACCAGCGACAGGCCGATACGTCCGCGCCATTTCCTGGCATGCAGATGGCCCGGGCTGGCGCGTTCAGTGGAGAGGGATGGCAGCATTGGCGAAGGTCGACCTCAGGTAGCAGTAAACAGGGTTACTTACTCAGTCCATATAACTCGCAATATTCCAGCCAGTCCATCCCCGCCATCTCGGCCACTTCCTTGTGCACTTCCAGACGCTGCGCCTGATAGTCCTCGTCCGTCACAGCGGTCAGTCGCAGCGTCAGCTCCCAGGCAAACAATCCAAGCCGCTCGGCCTCGGCTTCAAAGGCTTCATGCAAACGTTCGTCGCGAAACTGCGCCGCGGTTTCGCCCTTGGCCTGAGCCAACAGCGGATTGAGGTTGTCGAGTTCGACGCGCAGTTCAGGACGCTCATCGAGAAACTTCTTTAGCGCTTGCTCGTGTTGCTGTTCGGTTGCCGCCATGGTCGCTCCTTGTTAACGAAACTACGTGGATTGCTTTTTGCTGGCCTTGGCTGCTGCGGCCAGGCATTCGAGGGCAAACTGCTCGGGATAGGTCATCTGGATCGGTGTGGTTTCACCTTTGACGGTGCGTTCGCCGTCGAGAATGTAGCGAATGCGCTTGTCGGTCACCCCGATGCGCTTGGCGATCCAGGACGGCGTCTGGCCAATCTGGCTGATCAGCTTGTCGGCATATTCAGCGGTGGGTTTGTAGTATTCGGCGTTGGGTGTCATGGCCTTTCCAGAAAATGCGCCCGGAAATTGGGCGTTGCGAGGTTAATGGCGCGACAGGGTGCGCGAATCGCCATCCGGTGTCGCGTTATATATGAAGTAAAGCAGAACGAAACGCCGTGCCTGGGTGATACAGTCCGCTTTTTCCTGACGAGCGAATGCAATGCGAATTTTGATGGTGGCGCTGGCCGCAACCTTGCTGGCGGGTTGCGCCGGCTCGGTGATGAACGATGCTCGCACCAAAACTCCGTACAAAACCCTGAAGTCGGACAAGCCGGAAAAAGTCGTAGCCCAGTGCGTACAGTTTTCCTGGCAGGACGAAGCGGTGTTCGGTGACGATGCCGGCGCGTATCTGCAGCCGGGCGAGAAGGGCGGGACCACCGTTTACACCCGTGCGGCGGAGTCTTTCGTTGACGTGACCCTGGATGCTTCGGGGACGGTGTTGAGCTACTACGCGCAGCAGGATGATTTTGTTGCCAAGCGCCGGTTGGCGGCGCTGGCGACCTGCCTCTGAATTCAGCCTGACCCCCTTGCAGGCTCACTCCTACAAGGATCAGGTGTCGATTACATGATTGGGGCAGTCACTAAACGTCGTTGATCAACCGCTTCTGAAAGAAGAAGCGCTTGTGCCCCGGCGGGTAATCGGCAATATGCCCCAGCTCGCTGTAACCCATCTTCTTGTAAAAGCCCGGCGCCTGGAATTCAAAGGTGTCGAGCCAGATACCGACGCATTCCTTCTCCCGTGCCAGGTCTTCAGCCATCTGCATCAGCCTTGAACCCAATCCCTGACCCCTCGCGTGTTCCGGCACCGACAGTAACTCGATAAACAGCCACCGATAAAACACCTTGGCGTACAACCCGCCGAGAATGTCGTCGTGCTCATCGCGCACCAGTAAAGCAATCGGCTCGGCGACCGTGACGCCAGCCTTCGAGGCGTTGTAGGCGCGCAAGGGCAGGAGGATCGCCTGGCGCTCGTCGTCCGTGGGGTCTTGCGATTGTTCAATTCGCAGTGTCATCAGCTAAATCCTTATGGCTATGAGAGAAAGGCGCAAGCGTAACGCGGCGTCCGGTGATTGATCCAGATCTTCACGTGGAACTGTCGCTGTGGCGCGAATGTCTAGCCTACATAGCGTCATTCGAGAACGCTGCCGATGAGGACACTCCGTGAATATTTTTGAAGCCTTGCGTGAAAGCCACGACCGTCAACGTACCTATGCCGACGCGCTGATCAAGACCAGCGGCGACACCCCCGAACGGGTCGAAGCTTACAAGCAACTGAAGGCGGAATTGCAGGCCCACGAAACCGCAGAAGAGCGGCATTTCTACATCCCGTTGATGGAGTTCGACAACGGCGTCGACCTCAGCCGCCATGCCATCTCTGAACACCACGAGATGGACGAGATGATGGAAACCCTGGACGAGACCGAGATGTCCAGCCCGGCCTGGCTCGCCATGGCGAAGAAACTGTCCGAAAAGGTCCATCACCACCTGAAGGAGGAAGAGCAGAAGTTCTTCCAGATGGCCGGCAAACTCCTGGACGAGAAGCAGAAGGAGACGCTAGCGGGGCAGTACGTGAAGGAGTACGAAGCACAGCTTTCTTGAGCTGCGTTTTCACCTAAGATGTGGGCTTTCTCATGGATTAGGGATGCGCAGTCATGTCGAACACAGCCGAGCGGGTCAACATCATCGAATCAGAGGTGTTGTCCCACGACTGGTACTTGCTGAAGAAAATTACCTTCGATTACCTTCGCAACAATGGCGAATGGCAGCGCCAGACCCGCGAGGTCTATGACCGTGGCAATGGCGCGGCGATCCTGCTGTTCAACCGGGAAAAGAAAACTGTCGTACTGACTCGCCAGTTCCGCTTGCCGGTGTTCGTCAACGGGCATGACGGGTTGCTGATCGAAGTCGCGGCGGGGCTCCTCGAAGGTGCAGCACCTGAAGAGCGTATCCGCGATGAAGCGGAGGAGGAAACCGGTTACCGCGTGCACCATGTGCAGAAGGTGTTCGAGGCGTACATGAGCCCGGGTTCAGTCACTGAAAAACTGCATTTCTTCATCGCCGAATATGACGTCGCCTCGAAGGTCAGCGAGGGCGGCGGACTGGAGGAAGAAGCCGAAGAGCTCGAAGTGCTGGAATGGACCTTCGACGACGCGCTCGAAGCGTTTTACCGCGGTGAAATCTGCGACGCCAAGACCATCATGCTGTTGCAGTACGCGGCGATGAAAAACCTTTTTGCATCCTGAATCGTACGCTTGTGTGGCGAGCGAGTTTACTCGCGCTGGTCTGCGAAGCAGACCCAAAATGCCTGGACCTGTTCAGGCATCTTGCCAGCGCTGCGCACTGGAGCGGGAGCAAGCTCCCTCGCCACAGGAGTTCTTTCGTCAAAACAAATGTCCCGTCCGGCCAACCGCCAACCCATCGCCCCCCTCAAGCCGCAACAACAACGCCTTCGCCTCCAGCCCTCCGGCAAACCCTGTTAACTTCCCCGACGCCCCAATCACCCGATGGCACGGCGCGACAATCGATATCGGATTCTTCCCGTTCGCCGCCCCCACTGCCCGGACCGCGCTCGGGTTGCCGATCTGCGTGGCGATCTGGCTATAGCTGCGGGTCTCGCCGAACGGAATCGTCAACAGCGCCGCCCAGACCTTCTTCTGAAATTCCGTACCGGCAAATTCCAGCTCCAGCTCGAAGTGATCACGGGTGCCGGCAAAATATTCGCGCAGCTGTTCGGCGGTGCGCAAAAGGATCGGATTGTCCGTCGCTTCGCTCATGGGCCCCAGTCGCACGCGGCCCGGTGTGTCGTTTTCCCAGAGGATGGCGGCCAGTCGTGAGCCATTCGCGACAAGCTTCAGCTCACCAACCGGGGACGCCAGGGTTGTGCAGGTGTAGGTCATATCGCAGGCCGCGCCGATTTGTTGAACAAGCGTTAAGGATACTGCCTGGTCGGGGAGGCGCAATACGCAATCTTAGCCATACTGGCTACTGCTCCTGAAGCGTTCCCTCTGTCCTGGGCAGAGCCTGAAAAACAAAAAAGAGACCGAATCATGAAGTTCGAACCTTTTGCCAAATCGCTGATAGCGACCTCATTGGCGCTCAGCTGCCTCAGTACTTACGCGGCTTCCGTGGCCCCGGTCGCGGCCGAAAACGGCATGGTCGTCACTGCCCAGCACCTGGCCAGTCACGTGGGTGTCGACGTGCTCAAGAATGGCGGCAACGCTGTCGATGCAGCCGTCGCGGTCGGCTACGCGCTGGCGGTGGTGTATCCCGCAGCGGGCAACCTGGGCGGCGGTGGTTTCATGACCATCCAGCTGGCCGATGGACGCAAGACCTTCCTCGATTTCCGCGAAAAAGCCCCTCTGGCCGCGACTGCCGACATGTACCTCGACAAAGAGGGCAATGTCGTCCCTGATCTGAGCACCCGCGGCCACCTGGCGGTTGGCGTGCCGGGCACTGTATCGGGCATGGAGCTGGCGCTGTCCAAATACGGTACCAAACCCCGCAAGGACGTGATCGCCCCGGCGATCAAACTGGCGGAAGACGGTTTTGTGCTGGAGCAGGGTGATGTTGACTTGCTGGAGTACGCCACGGATGTCTTCAAGAAAGATATCAAGGATTCGGGCTCGATCTTCCTGAGCAATGGCGAACCGATGCAGGTCGGCCAGAAGCTCGTGCAAAAAGACCTCGGCAAAACCCTGCGGGAAATTTCCGAGAAAGGCGCTGACGGCTTCTACAAAGGCTGGGTAGCCGACGCCATCGTCACGTCCAGCCAGGCCAACAAGGGCATCATCACTCAGGCTGACCTCGACAAATACAAGACTCGCGAACTGGCTCCGGTGGAGTGCGATTATCGCGGCTACCACGTGGTTTCGGCACCACCGCCAAGCTCCGGTGGCGTGGTGATCTGCGAGATCATGAACATCCTTGACGGCTACCCGATGAAAGACCTGGGTTACCGTTCGGCCCAGGGCATGCACTACCAGATCGAAGCCATGCGCCACGCCTATGTGGACCGCAACAGCTACCTGGGTGACCCGGACTTCGTGAAGAATCCGATCGAGCACCTGCTGGACAAAAACTACGCGACCAAAATCCGCGCTGCCATCGACCCTAAAAAGGCCGGCGTTTCCCGCGAGATCAAACCCGGCGTCGCGCCCCATGAAGGCAGCAACACCACGCACTATTCCATCGTCGACAAATGGGGCAACGCGGTGTCGGTGACCTACACCCTCAACGACTGGTTCGGCGCTGGCGTCATGGCCAGTAAAACCGGGGTCATCCTCAACGATGAGATGGACGACTTCACCTCGAAAATCGGCGTGCCGAACATGTACGGCCTGGTCCAGGGTGAAGCCAATATCATCGCGCCCGGCAAGGCGCCACTGTCGTCGATGAGCCCGACCATCGTCACCAAGGACGGCAAGGTCGTGATGGTCGTCGGCACCCCAGGCGGCAGCCGCATCATCACCGCGACGCTGCTGACCATCCTCAACGTGATCGATTACGGCATGAACATCCAGGAAGCGGTCGATGCCCCACGGTTCCACCAGCAATGGCTGCCTGAAGAAACCAACCTGGAAACCTTCACCACCAGTCCGGACACGGTGAAGATGCTCGAAGCCATGGGCCACAAGTTCGCCGGGCCACAGGATGCCAACCACGTGGCGGCCATTCTGGTCGGCGCCCCTTCGCTGGAAGGCAAACCGGTCGGCAAAAACCGTTTCTACGGCGCGAACGACCCACGACGTAACACCGGGTTGTCGCTCGGTTATTAAGGGTTGTTTTTAGAAGGGGACGGATCTATTTTCTGTCCCCTTGTCCTACCGACATTTCAAGGAAGGAAGACCATGAGCACCGCCTTGCTGATCATCGACGTCCAGCGCGCCCTGTGCGCCGGCGAGTACGAATGCTTCGAGATCAAGCGCATCATCGACACCATCAACGGACTTAGTGCCAAGGCCAGAAAAGCCAACATCCCCGTCATCCTCATCCAGCACGAGGAAGGGGGCGACTTGCTGCAATTCGAAAGCGAAGGCTGGCAACTCGCGGAAGGGCTGATGACCTCAGATGAGGACCTGCGCGTACGCAAAACCACGGGAGACTCGTTCTACCACACTCATCTTCGGGCGTTGTTGCAAAAGAGGGATGTCGACCGCCTGATCATCTGCGGGCTGCAAACCGACTATTGCGTAAATGCCACCGTGCGCCAGGCGCTGACCTTGGGCTATGACGTGGTGCTTGCTGCTGATGCTCATTCGACGGTGGACAATGGGAATATGGCCGCCGAAGACATTGTTGCCGAACATAACAAAGATCTGGCGCACTTGACGGGCTCGGTCGCCCGAATCGACGTTATACCGGCCGGCGAAATCAAATTCTGATAGCTATCGATGGCGAGGGGGATGTCCCCGAGAATCCCCAACAATCTCAAGTCGCAAACATCAACCGCTTCCCCTCATCCACTGCAACCGGCCCCACCCCGCCCAGCACCAAGCGGGTAATGGTCGCCGCTGCATCCCGATAATCCTCATCCCGCGGCGTCTCCCGGCCTGTGATATGCGCCATCTGCCAACCCAGGTTGGTGTAGGTGCGCGTCGCCGACCAAATGAACAACATCAAGTGCTCCGGGTCTACCGTCGCCAGCAACCCCCGATCAATCCAGCTGCGCAGGCAATCGACATTGCGTCGTGCCTCGGCATACAACAGGTCCCGACATTCTTCGGGCAATTGCCTGCCTCCCAGTAACAACTCCCCACTGAACACCTTCGCAATAGGCGGATGTTCCCGGGCGATCCGGATCCGTGCGGCTATATAGGCCTGCAGCCCAGTAACCGGATCATCACTCTCGCGCAGCACCGCCGAGGCCTCCAGCAGTGGCTCGACAAACCCGAGCAACACCTTGGCGTACAGACTTTCCTTGCTCTGGAAGTAGTAATAGAGATTGGCTTTAGGCACACCCGCCCGCGCCGCGATGTCCCGCGTCTGGGTGGCATCGAAGCCTTTGGCGGCGAACTCTGCGCTGGCGGCCTCCAGAATGACGTGCAGATTGTGCTGACGAATGCGGCTCATGAACGGCTGTCTTGGGGATTTGAGTGGCGCAATATACAAAACTACATAGCGAAAGAGCCAGCAGGTACGGCATTTATTGATCAAGTGAAGAGCGAAGGAGGGTGCAAGCGGTAGAGGCGGGGCTACACTTATCGCCTGCTTCATCGAACCCCACGCCCTTCCCTTGAAGGAGGCGAACTCGTCGTGGATGCATTCACAGCGCTCTTTGACTACCTGGTCTCGTGGGTGATCAAGCCTGTCAGCCACCAGTTCCTTAGCCTCTTTGATATGAACGGCCGGTTAGGTGTGCTGTTCCTGTCCATCTCCTACGCCATTGCCTATTGCCTGTACCGATACAGAAAGCATTGCGGTTTGACCCTGGCGCAATCTTTCTGGCAATTCATCGGCGGGCACCGGGTGCATTTTCACCAATCCGCGTTGCTGGATTACCGTTACTACTTCGTGCGCGCCATCCTCAAAGTCGCGCTGGTGCTGCCCATTGTCGGCCTGGTAGACCCACTCATCCTGCGCTCCGGCGACTACATCGCGTTCTTCACAAACCTCTGGGGCGCCCGCGTGCACGTGCAGGATCACCTCGCACTCTCATTGCTCTACGGCATGGGCGTATTCCTGCTGAAGGATTTCATCAACTACTGGTCCCATCGCGCCTTTCACACCCGATGGCTCTGGGCTTTCCACAAAGTCCATCATTCGGCGCGTGTCCTCGTACCCGCGACCGCCAGCCGGGTGCATTTCGTGGAAAAGGTCGTGGAAAAGCTCTCTTCCACAATCGTCATCAGCCTCTATGCCGGCGTCTTCTGGTACGCCTGTGGCGGGGAAGTCAGCCGCTACACGTTGTTCGGCGTGACCTACATGGTGTTCATCCTCAACGGTCTGGCGGCGAACCTGCGTCACAGCCACGTGTGGTGCTCGTTCGGGCCGCTGGTCGAACATGTGCTGAACAGCCCGGCCCAGCACCAGATCCATTACAGCGATGCACCGCGACATTTCAACAAGAACTTCGGCATCAACCTGTCCCTGTGGGACTGGATGTTCGGCACGCTGTACGTGACCACGTCGAAGCCCGAAGCGCTGCGGTTTGGCATCGGCGATCAAGACCGAGACCGGTATGGGTCGATCTACAGCCTGATCGTCACGCCTTTTTCGGAGATCGCCAGCAAGGTTCGTTCGGCCAAGCCCCTCGTTGACGCCAGACGTACCGAATCGCTGCCCTTGGCTACCTTGGGCTGGACGCACTTGCTACGCCTATGTCATCGTCAAAATAATACGACGTGTAGTGCACAGGATCAGAAGCAATGGCGGAGGGCAATCAGGTCGATGCGCAGGTATCGATGGCAACGCTAAAGGCGTTCAATCTCTGTGTATTGCAATTGGGCCGGCTCGCTCGGGACAACGGCTCTTCCCGATTCATCGACGAGGGCCTGCAAGCCTTTCGCTCGCTGGTGCCCTTCGCATCAGCCTGGTGGGGCGAGATGTCCGCTTCGGGGGGCAATATCCCTCCCAAGAGCTGGATGCACGGACGAATCGACCTGCCCGAATCCTTCGCCGTCGAGTGGCACAAGGGCGCGGATGCGGACAGTTTTTCTCACGACACCTTGAGCCAACCTGGCGTGGTCGTGCGCGAAAGCGGATACGACGATATCGACGAGGGTGTCAGTGCGTTCGCGCGGCGTCACGATCTGTTCCACGCCATGTGCATCACCTTCGAGTTGCCCGAGAGTGGATTGATGTTCTTCGTCTGCCTGTATCGGGGCCAGCATGAGCTCGCGTTCGATGAAGGCGAGGCCGGTTTGTTCTCGGCATTCTGCGATCACTTGCTGCAACTGTGGCGGTTCCAGGTGCAGGACATGATTCGCTTCGACACGGTGAATGGCGCCAGCGATTTCGGGGTGGCCCGCCTGGACGGCAGCTTGCTGTACATCGGCGCATCGTTGTGTGCGGCGATCCAGCACGAACTGCCTCGGTGGAGCGGTTCAACGCTGCCCCTCGAGGTGATTGCACAGCTGGCGAAAGCGCCTTGCGTGATACGCCTGGGCCGCTGTGCGCTGACGCTCACACCCAACGGCGATCATGTGATTCTGTCCCTCGAAACACTGTCACGTGGCGTCGTGCTTGCACCCCGTGAACGCACCGCGGCGATGCTGTTCGCGGCTGGCCATTCCTACAAGGAAATCGCCAAAATCCTTGTATTGAGCCCGGCGACCGTTCGCACGTATTTGCGCAACTGCTATGTGCAGCTTGGTGTGAAGAGCAAGGTTGAACTGGGCTCGGCGCTGCGCTCGCCCGCCGCAAACCCGCTGGTCAAATCCGAATAGACCCGGTTAGTAACATGCCCTGCATTGCGGTTTATTAACCTCACCCTCCTCATTTGTAGAGGTCCATTCGACTGCCGCACCCTATAGGGTATGCCCTGCATATCAGGGGCTTGCACGGCAGTCTGTTCGGGCGCTTCCAAAACTATAAAAACAGAGGTGAGGCAGGTGAAATTCTCCAGGCTGTGTATCGCAGTGACGGCGGCAACGGCATTTTCCTGTGTGGCGTTGGTGGGGTGTCAGACACAAGGTTCGAGCGCCGCAGACACGGTCATGCGCAATGGTTATGTCTACACCGTCGACGGTCAGAATTCGGTGCAGCAGGCGATCGCGGTATCGGGCGGCAAGATCGTCTACGTCGGCAGCGATGCCGGCGTTTCATCATTTATCGGCCCACACACCCGGTTGATCGACCTGGCTGGACGCATGGTGATGCCGGGATTCGTCGATGCGCATATGCATCCGGGCGACGGCGGTCGCGCCATGACCCTGTGCGATCTGAAGTACCAGACGATGACCCGCAAGGTCTTTCAGCAAACCATTCAGGCATGCCTGGACGCCGAGAAGGACAAAGGACCCGATGTGTGGCTGGAAGTCGGCAGCTGGGACCGAATGGGCATGCACGGACTCGATGGCGACCCCGACAAGTCGACCCTGGACGCGCTCAAGACTCAACGTCCGATTCAGGTCCGCTCCAGTGATTTCCATACCGTGCTGGTCAACTCCCGCGGCCTGGCGGTTGCCGGCGTCGATAAGCGCACAGCCGATCCTGGTGACGGCAAGTATGCCCGTGACAGTGCGGGCAATCCGACCGGTATCTGCGAGGACGGTGCCGCCGAATCCATGGCGCTCGTGGTGCCACCCGCCACTGACGCCGAGAAGTTGAAGCAGACACGCGCCGCGCTCGACGCCATGCGCCAGCAAGGGATCACCAGTTTCTTCGATGCCTTGTCGGGTCCCGAAAGCGGCAAGGCTTTCACTCAGTTGCAACAGTCGGGCGAACTCACTGCGCGAGCGCTGCTGGCGATCAAGCTGGACCCGTCCACGGCGGCGGCGGACCCGGCGAAAACCATTGCCGAGGCGAAGGCGTTGGCCGACATTTACGACCAGGGAGACGCCAAGCCAGCACCAGGCGTGAGCATGCGCCACGTCAAGCTGTTCATGGACGGGATCATCAACGCACCGGCTGACACGGGCGCGATGTTGACGCCGTACCTGCACAACACCGGCACCGAAAAGGCGCCGAAGTGGGCGCCCGGCAAAAACCTCGGCGAGCTGTACTTCCCGCCGCAAGTACTCAATCCGCTGATGCTCAAAGCCGTCCAGGCCGGCCTTGATCCGCATCTTCACGCCACCGGCGAACGCGCCGTGCGTGATTCACTCAACAGCATTGAATACGTGCGCCAGCAACTGCCGGGCAACGGTTTTCGTCCGGCCATCGCCCACGCCGAATCGGTTGATCCCGCGGACTATTCGCGCTTCAAGGCGCTGGACGTGACGGCCACCATGTCCTTCCAGTGGGCCCAGCAGGCACCGTCCACCATTGACGGCACCAGCGACCATCTGGGCCCGGCGCGGTTTGCCCGCATGGAGCCTTCGGGCAGCATTGCCGATGCTGGCGGTCGCGTGGCCTATGGCAGCGACTGGCCGGTCGATCCGCTCGACGAATTCCTTGCACTGAAGATTGGCGTTACCCGCGCTGGCGACCCTCAGAACCCTCACAGCTATGGGCCCAACTATGCCGGCAAGCTGAATGCCGACCCGGCGCTGTCCCGCACCGAGGTGCTGCGGACCATCACGATGAACGCCGCCGAGCAACTGAAACTGGACACCGTTGTTGGCTCGCTCGAAGTGGGCAAGTTCGCCGACCTGATCGTCCTGGACAAGAACTTCATGCAGGTGCCCGAGGAAGCGTTGGGCCGTAACGAGGTGCTGTTGACCGTTGTCGGCGGCAAGGTCGTGTGGGCCAAGGCGCCGTTCGCGAGCCTTGATCCGAAAGCGTTGTCACAGGCGTCAGTCATTTCGACGGCTCAATAAAAACCTATAAGAGAGCGTTCCCATGCAACGATTCATTCCAAACCTGTTGGCCGCAGCCCTCGCGTTGTCGTCCGTGCAAGCGATGGCCGCCGCAGACCTGGTCCTGTTCAACGGCAAAGTATTCACCGCCGAACCGGGTCAGGCGCTGGTTCAGGCCGTCGCCGTACAAGACGGCAAGATTCTCCAAGTGGGCACTGACGCCCAAATCAACGCCCTGGCGGATGAGCGCACCCAGCGAATCGATCTGGCGGGCAAAGTGTTGATGCCCGGCATGATCGACAGTCACAGCCACCCGATCGTCGCCGCATTCGACAGTATGGGCGCGACGCTGCTGGACGAGGTCAAGCCACTGCCGGAACTTGAACAATGGATCATCGAACAGGAGCAGGCGGGGCGTGCTCGGGCCGGTGATGTGGTCAGCATCGCGGGCGTAAGTTCGGCCTACTGGGAGAAAAGCCGTGAGCTCGGCCAGCGCTTCAATCAGGGCCGCTGGGCCGATCAGCCCTTGGTGCTCAGCGGTATTGACGGGCACACCGGCTGGGCCAACAACGCCATGCTCAAGCGCCTGAAAATAGACGCCGCACTGGTCAAGGGCCTGTCGGAAAAAGAGCGCAGCTACGTCGGGCACGAGAAGGATTTCACGCCCACGGGTTACTTTGCCGAGTCGCGCTGGGACCTGGTACGCAGCCAGATTCCGGCACCGAGTGACGAGGTCATGCTTAAGGCGGCCCGCGAAGCCGTCAGGGTCAATAATCAATACGGCGTCACCGCCTGGATGGACGCTGCAGCGAATGCCGGCAGCGGTGATTCATTGTTCGATTTCCAGGCCACCGAACAGAGCTACGGCGTCCTGCCGCTGTACCGCGAACTGGCGCAGAAGGGCGAACTCAGCGCCCACGTGGCCGCGCTGCTGCTGACCAATCCGAAAAGCACACCGGCTGACCTGGAAGTGCTGGCCAAGGTCATGAAGAAATTCGAGGGCGTGCCCAACCTGACGTTCCCCGGTCTCAAGGTCTTCGCTGACGGCGTGCTGGAGTTTCCCGGGCAGACGGCGGCGGTGATCGTGCCATTCAAAAACAGTCATAAGGACGGTCAACTGCTGATTGATCCCGCGCACTTCGGCGAGCTGGTCGTGGCGGCGGAAAAGCGTGACTGGATCGTGCACATGCATGCTGTCGGGGACCGCGCGGTGCGTGAATCACTCAATGGTTTCGAATACGCCCGCAAGCTGAACCCGACGCCGATGGCGCACAGCATCAGCCACTTGCAACTGGTCAACCCCAAAGAGTTTCCACGCTTCAAGCAACTGGGCGTGATCGCCTCCATGCAGCTGCTGTGGGCCACTGGCGAGAGCTACACCGTGGAGCTCGTCAAGCCGTACATCAGCGCGTTTGCCTATGGCTATCAGTATCCCGCCCGATCACTGCATAACGCCGGTGCTGTCATCGCCGGCGCCAGCGACTGGCCGGTGTCCAGCCCCAATCCGTGGAACGCCATCGCTCAGGCCAGCACCCGCAAAGGACCGCTGGGCGTGCTGAATGCCAAGGAAAGCATTGATCGCCAGACCATGTTCTACGCCTACACCCTCAATGCGGCCAAAGCCTTGCGACTGGAGAAGCAAATCGGCTCTCTGCTGCCGGGCAAACAGGCGGACCTGATCATCCTCGACCGCGACGTGTTCAAGGTCAGCGACGATGAGCTGTTCGACACGCAAGTGCTGAAAACTTTCTTCGCCGGCAAAGAGGTCTACGCTCCCGCGTCCTGATCGCTCCTTCACCCGCAACACCCCAAAAAACTGCCCGGCTCCTCGTTCTGCGAGGGGTTCGGCAGCGGCATGCCCGACATTCCTGTACCTCCATAAAAATAAGAGATTTGTATGAACGCGCGCTCACTCTGCACCCTCGCCAGCTTGCTGTTGGCACCCTTGACCTCCCACGCCATGGCCCTGAACGACGACTTCAGCCTGGACATGAGCCTGGCCGCCGTCAGCGACTATCGCTCCCGCGGAGTCTCGCAAACCCTCGGCGACCCCGCGATCCAGGCGAGCGCCACGCTGGTGCACAGCAGCGGCCTGTACGTCGGCACCTGGACCTCGAACGTCGATTTCGGCGGCGAATTCAAAACCCGCCAGGAGCTCGAGTACTACGCCGGTTACTACTGGCAGGCGACCGACGCCATCAGCCTGGATCTGGGCTATCTCAAGTACAGCTTTCCCAAGGAAGGGCAGTTCAACTTCAGTGAGGTTTACGGGATTCTTGATGTCTATGGCGTGAAGCTCGGCGTCCACTATTCCAACGATACCCCCAATGTTTTCGGCGAAGACCAGGACACGCTCTACACCTACCTCGCCTACAAAATCGCGTTGCCAGCCGAGGTTGGCCTCGACCTGCGCGTCGGTCGCAGCGATGTCAAAGACCCGGCCTACTGGTCGGGCAGCGGCGACAACCGCAACGCCTACTACGAGTGGGAAGCCAAGGTCAGCCGGGATTTCGTCGGCGTGACCTGGGGCCTCAGTTACGTCGATACCGACCTGTCCAAAAGCGAATGCACGAGCTGGTACGGCTACGGCGATCTGTGCAACGCCACGGTCGTCGCCAGCGTCAGCAAGACGTTCTAAGCATGAGCTTGCGCGCCCCACATCCGTCTTCCTCAGAAGAGCACACAGCAATGACCAAGGTCAGCGACAGTCCGCAACGCAACCCCCTGATCGAGACCCGTTCGATCGATTACATTCCCGAGGCCGAGCGTCATGGCAGCCTCTACAGTCAATTCACCCTCTGGCTAGGCGCCAACCTGCAAATCACCGCGATCGTCACCGGCGCATTGGCCGTGGTGCTGGGCGGCGATGTGTTCTGGTCACTCATCGGCCTGTTGATCGGCCAGGTTCTGGGCGGTGCCGTCGTCGCCCTGCACGCGGCGCAGGGGCCCAAGCTTGGCTTGCCGCAGATGATCTCCAGTCGCGTGCAGTTCGGGGTCTACGGCGCGGCCATCCCGATCGTGCTGGTGTGCCTGATGTACCTGGGGTTCAGCGCCACGGGAGCGGTGTTGTCCGGGCAGGCGATTGCCCAGTTGATCCAGGTCAGCGACAGCACCGGCATCCTGCTGTT
This sequence comes from Pseudomonas sp. LBUM1643, assembly GCF_059716215.1. Classification (NCBI taxonomy): domain Bacteria; kingdom Pseudomonadati; phylum Pseudomonadota; class Gammaproteobacteria; order Pseudomonadales; family Pseudomonadaceae; genus Pseudomonas; species Pseudomonas sp. LBUM1643. The sequence goes on along the minus strand of NZ_CP166813.1, from coordinate 4,221,944 downwards.
CGCCGCCGCCATCGCGCTGTTGACGATGTTCGGGTATCGAGTGATTCACCTGGTCGGCAAAGTCGCCAGCGTGCTGGGCATCATCGCCTTCGTCTACCTGTTTACCCGATTGCTGACACTCAACGATATCGGCCTGCTGCTGGAAAACCGTCACTTCGGCTGGAGCACGTTCCTGCTCGCGGTGTCGCTTTCCGCCTCGTGGCAGATCGCCTTCGGCCCCTACGTCGCCGACTATTCGCGCTATCTGCCCAGCAAGACGTCCTCCTGGAAAACCTTCGCCGCCGTGGGGCTGGGGACCGTGCTGGGCGCCCAGGCGTCAATGGTATTGGGCGTGTTCGCGGCGGCGCTGGCGGGTGCGAATTTCCGTGGGCATGAAGTGGCAACCATCGTCGGCCTGGGCAGCACCGGCCTGATGGCCTCGCTGCTGTACCTGAGCATCGTGTTCGGCAAAGTCACCGTCTCCACCCTCAACGCCTATGGCAGCTTCATGTGCGTGGCAACCATCATCAGCGGGTTCAAGGGCCGCCTGGAGATCTCCGCCAAGCAGCGCATGCTGTTTGTGCTGGTGATTGTCGCAGCCTCCACAACCCTGGCATTGCTGGGCCAGTATTCGTTCCTGAATAGCTTCAAGTACTTCATTCTGTTCCTGCTGACGTTCTTCACCCCCTGGAGCGCGATCAACCTGGTGGATTACTACTTCATCAACAAGGAACGCTACGACATCCCGGCACTGTCCAACCCGGACGGTCGTTATGGTCGCTGGAACAGGACGGGGATTAGCGTGTACGTCATCGGCGTGTTGGTGCAGCTGCCTTTTGTCGACACGCACTTCTATTCCGGCCCGATGGTCGCGCAATTGGGCGGCGTCGATATTTCGTGGATCGTGGGGCTGGTGGTGCCGGGGATTGTCTACTACGTACTGGCCAGGAAAACGGTGATGGTGCTAGAAGCTGTGTAGGCGCTGCGAGCTGTGTAGGAGCTGTCGAGTGAAACGAGGCTGCGATCTTTTGATCTTGATCTTGATCTTGATCTTGATGATCGCAGCCGCCCGCCCTTACTTCCCGGCCCCCTCAATCGCCGCAATCATATGAGGCACCGCATACGCCTTGTACCAATGCTGCATCCCTTCAATGGCTGTCTTGGCCGGAGCACTGTTCTGAGCCCCCACAAGCTCCGCACACGCCTGCGCCATGGCGACCAGAATCCGCGCCGCCTCTGGCACGTAGGGCAGATCATTCCCGGCGTCGTGTCGCTCGCGAATGATCTGGTAGCGGATATTCTCCGGCAATGTCCAGGCGCTGATCAGAAACTCCTGAACAGAGTAATCGACGCCGTTGATGTGCACGGTCGCTTTGCGATGTTCCTCACTGAAACCTGCCGCTTCGAGCTGCTCACAGCTGTCGATGACGGTGTTCATCATGTCTCGGATTTGTTGCCAGTCAGTTTTCATTTGAACTCCGTTTCTTGAGGGGTTTAGACAATATCAAAAGATCGCTGCCTCGTTTCACTCGACATTCCCTTGTAGGAGCTGTCGAGTGAAACGAGGCTGCGATCTTTTGATCTTCTAATCGACCGCTACTCGGACGCCTCGATTCGATCCAGCACCCGATTCACCACCAGCTCGCCCAGCATGATCACCTGCGCAATGCCCAACAACGCATTACGCGACGTTCCTTCCAGATGATCCACCAGATCGGTAGCCATCACATTGGCGGATGCCAGCGACTCGCAGGCGTAGGCCAGCAGGGTTTCGTTATCGAGGTCGGGGTTGACGGTGAAGAAGGTGCAGAGTTTGTGCGGGGTGGCTTTGATGTCGGCGATTGAGGGCGCGCGATTGGCTTTGTTTTGAGGATTATTTGAATCGGGCTTTTCACTGGATGCTGCGGGATCGGTGTCCGGCGGATTGGGCGTTACCTTGGGCATGGATGAAACTCCAGGTTTGGAATGTGGAGCCATCAACCTCGCTACCAAACGAGGGTGGCGGCCATACGTAGGTTGGTAGACCGGTACACCTGGAAAACCCGGCGCGTCCGAGGACGCCCTGCGCATGGCCACCATAAATACAGAGGATCAAAAAAAGCCTCCGATCTAGATCGCGCTATGCACCAGGTACCGGGCTACCAAACCCGATCGCCTTTTTTTCAGCGACCGACCCACGATAGAGCCCGCACCCAAGGCGCACAAGCCGGCGGATTCTGGCGTACCTGTAGGCATCCACGCAAGGTGATGTAGCTTTCAAGAAGTGAAGCTGACTGCGATTAAACAGGGCCATCTAGAAAGCGGTTCAGCATGTCCAATACCATTTCCCAGCCAGACAGAAAATCTCCTAAAAACTCGGTCAACTGTGGGAGCGAGCCTGCTCGCGATGGGGCCCTAACAGCCCCACAGTAATAAGCCCAACCCGCCAAATAGTCCCGCCAGAACACGATTTTTCCTACAGCCACAGCGCCCCGAAACCCGGACCCGTCCTACGCGTCACGCGGAAACATCCTATATAAAAATGCACCCATTTTTTGAATGCTTTCTTCCCCTCGGAACAGGGTGGAAGGACTCCCTTCCTGACGCCTCATCACAGACCAGGAAGGCCTGAACATGCTCACCCAACTCCCCGCTTTCTTTGACCACAGCCGCCACAAACTTGAGGTCCGCCGCGTCGACCTGCCCCTCGACGTCCTGGCCTTCCACGGTGAAGAACGCCTCAGCCAACCCTTTACTTACCTCATCGAATTCACCTCCACTGAACTCGACATCGGCGCCGAGCAGCTGCTCAACAAGCACGCCCAGTTCAGCCTCTTCGCCGCCGTGCAACCGCTGTTCATTCGCGGCCTGCCCAAGCCCGAGATCAACCCCCTGCGCACCCTGCGCGGGGTGATCACCGGCTTCAAACGCCTGTCCGGTTCCAACGACGAAGCCCGCTACGAAATCACCCTGCAACCGCGCCTCGCACGGCTGGTCAGGGGCCAACAGTTCCGCATCTACCAACACCAATCCGTGCCGGAAATCGTCGAGCACATCCTGCGCAGTCGTCACGACTTCGAAGGCCAGGACTTCCTTTTCCACCTGCACCGCGACTACCCCAAGCGCGAACAGGTCATGCAGTTCGGCGAAAGCGACCTGGCCTTCATCGACCGCCTGCTGGCTGAAGTCGGCATCTGGTACCGCTTCACCAGCAACGATCGCCTGCACATCGACGTCGTCGAATTCCACGACGACCAACGCGCCTACCAGTTCGACGTCGAGCTGCCGTACCGCCCGCCCTCCGGCCTCAACAGCCACCAGCAAGACGGCGTCTGGCAGCTGCAATCGAGCCACGCCGTGGTCGAACAACACGTCAACATCCGCGCCTACCACCACCGTGACGCCCGCGCCCATCTGGACGGCGACATCGACCAGACCCGCGGCGCCCCGACCACCTACGGCGAGGCTTACCATTACGCCGAACCCTACACCGTGCTCGGCGACCGCTACGACCAGGACGAAGACCTGCAAAGCGAAAGCGGCTACTTCTACGCCCGCCTGCGCCACGAACGCTACCTCAATGCCCAGACCCTGCTCAGCGGCACCAGCAGCGGCGCCACCCTGGCACCCGGCCAGGTGCTGAAAATCTCCGGCGGCGCGCCCCAGGCCTTCGAGCCCGGCAGCGTCATCACCCAACTCATCACTCAGGCCGCCCGTGACCGCAGCTTCGAAGCGCACTTCCAGGCCATCCCCTACTCGCAAACTGTGTGCTTTCGTCCACCGCTGCCGGCCAAACCACAAATCGCCGGCACCATCCCCGCCCGCATCACCAACCCCCAGGCCAACGATCCTTACGCCGAAATCGACCTAGAAGGCCGCTACCGGGTCAACTTCCTGTTTGACCGCGACACCTGGAACCCCGACCTGGAAAGCATGTGGCTACGCCTCGCCCGACCCTACGCCGGCGACACCCACGGCCTGCACCTGCCACTGCTCGCCGGCACCGAAGTGGCGGTGGCCTTCGAACAGGGCGACCCCGACCGCCCCTACATCGCCCACGCCCTGCACGACAGCCAGCACCCGGACCACGTCACCCTGGCCAAACGCGACCACAGCCGCAACGTGCTGCGCACACCCGCCAACAACAAATTGCGAATGGAAGACCGACGCGGTCAGGAGCACGTCAAGCTCAGTACGGAATATGGCGGGAAAAGTCAGCTGAATCTGGGGCATCTGGTGGATGCCAAAAAGCAGAAACGCGGGGAGGGGTTTGAGTTAAGAACCGATGATTGGGGGAGTCTCCGCGCGGGTAAAGGGATCTTTATCAGTGCTGATGGACAGCCCAAGGCAAAGGGTGAGCAGCTCGACATGACGGCGGCCATTGAACAACTGGAAAGTGCGTTATCGCTGGCGCGCTCCCTAGCTGATGCCGCCCGTAGTGCACAAACCACACCGAACGACACCGACAGCCAGCGGCGCCTGTTGCAAGCGCTGAACGGATTGGCGCAACCGGGCGTCTTGCTGCATGCCCCGGCGGGCATTGGCCTGGTCAGCCCGGAAGCCGTGTGCCTGTCCTCGGGCACTGAAAGCGTCGCCATCGTGGCCGCCCACAACACCGACATCAGCGCCGGTCACAACTTCACAGCCACCGCGGACGGTGGTGTGAGCTTGTTCGCACACAAGGCTGATATGCAGCTAAAAGCCGCCCAAGGCAAGGTCGAGTTGCATGCTCAAGGCAGCCACCTCCACGCTTTGGCAAAGTCCGCTATCAAGATCGAAAGCGTCGAGGGACGCGTTGAAATCAGTGCGCCGGATGAGCTGCTGCTCAGCTGTGGCGGCGCTTACATTCGCTTGAAGGGTGGCGAGATCGAGCTGGTGGCGCCCGGCAACATCTACCTCAAGGCTGCGCATGTGCAAAAAATGGGTGCTGCCAGTCTGGAGACACCCGTGACACCGTTGCCGAAAGGGTATGCCGCTGGTTATCGCTTGAAGGACGAGGCTCAGGCACCAACGCCGTTTAACCGTTACAAGATCACCACCGAGCAGGGAGAGGTATTCAGCGCAGTGACCGACAAGGACGGCCACACCATGAGTGTGCACACGTTGTTGCCGGGTGCTTTGAACATAGCGTTTCCAACTTATGACGAACAACTTCGCTTGCTGGGTCCGAATGGTGAGGTGCCGAGTAATCTGAAGTACTCGATCACGTTGTCAGACGGTAGCGTGATGGATGGCGTGACGGATTCGCAGGGTTACACGCAACGCTTGGTTACTCCGCAGCCTGCCCGGATTACGCACTTGACGCTCCACCCGCCAGAGGAGGTCGCGCCTTTTTGTTGTGCCGCACAAAATGCCCAGGCCCCAATGGAGATTGACCTGACGGCCAGCAACATCTCCACCCATGACACTGACGTGGGCAGTTCAACACACCATGTCCCCCTGCCCAAAGGCAAGAAGCGTCCTCTGACGCCAGGTGAAATCGCCATGGCGGGTACTGTCTTCAGGGATGCCATTGATTACACCAAAGTCAAGGTGCATCACGGCGGATGGTGGTTGTTCTTTGGATTTCAGAATACCGCCGTGACGCCTAATGGTGAGATGTACTTTCCGGAGAGCACCAAGTATTACAGAGAGGATTTTTCCAACACTGAAGATAATAGAGATAAGGCGTTGTTCATGCATGAAATGACCCATGTATGGCAGTACCAGCTAGGCTATCCGGTTAAATCGGCCGGTTTGTCTTTGACCAGTCGCGGGGCTGATGTATATAAGTACACATTGAAAGAAAGCGGAGTGCTCTCCGACTACAATATGGAACAGCAAGGTGAAATTATTTCTGACTACTACATGATATGTATAGAAGGAAAGCCTCACAGTGTGTGGGATCCAGCCAACTCTAATAAAAGTGCTGATTTGCTTGCGGTAACGGTTGAACGCCTACTGACGAATCCGGCTGATACATCGAATCTTCCTGGGTAGCACTAATTATATGAAGTTTAAAATATTGATAGTCGTTTGGTTGTGCAGTGCAGGTTGGCTATCTGCGCATGCAACATCGTTGGGTCGCATGGAATACGCCGATATTGAGTCTGTGGATGGCAAGCCGTCGATATGCATACCAGGTGATGCGGAAAAGTCATTTTCGGTCGGGTGGGTATCACTATCGCAAAGCTATACAAAAAACACCGGCTTCTGGGGAGTATCCCTTAAACCAGGTGAAGAACCTTTGATGTTGAAGCCGGGTGAATGTTTCGTATTTGGTGTTGTTCCGAATGGGTATGCGTCAGAATTGCCCGGGTCAAAAGAATACCCCCTACGGCTTGAAGTCAATCAAACGTATGTGTTCCGGCTGAGTGGTGCGTATAAGTCAACTGATACTTACCGGGTCGTGTTTTGCGTTAACAGTAAAGCAGGTGGTGGTTTTGAGTATCTGAAATATATACCGCTGTCCGGTGGCGAAGAGGCCGTTCCAGTCTGCAATGTTCGCAGTAACAGTGGCGGCCCGGAGTAATTCGGAAGATCGAAATGGGCGCGTGGAAATCAGCGCGTCGGATTAACGGCTGCTCAGTTGTGGCGGCGCCTGCATTCGGATGTCTGATTTTTAAACATTTCATTAGTTTTTGAATATTCAGTTCTCTTTGAACACAAACTGCGCTTCGCTTGATTATGGTTGTTGTTATCACAGTTTGCATGAGCTTTAAAGGATGCTGGCAGGTGCCTATAAAGCCATGCCGAGGCCGCAATCTTTTGATCTATCATTCCCATTCCACCCACCACCCAGTCCCCCCGTACGGAGACGATCAACATGCCGCTCCAAATCCAGCGCGCCGACGCCAGTCACATCGACCTCATCGCCCCTCTATTCGACGCCTACCGCGGTTTCTACGGCCAACCTTCAAACCTGCCCCAATCTCGCGACTTCATCGCCGAGCGCATCGCCCGGGATGAGTCCATGATTTTCTTCGTTCAGGACGAGGCGGGCGAGGCGCTGGGATTTGTGCAGTTGTTCCCGACGTTTTCTTCTATCGACGCACACCGCACCTGGCTGCTCGGGGACCTGTTCACAACGCCCAACGCGAGAGGACGCGGGGTGGGGACGTTGCTGATGAATACGGCGCGAACCTGGGTCGTGTTGTCGGGCGGTAAAGGTATGACGCTGGAAACCGCGACCGACAACCTCAGCGCGCAGCGGTTGTACGAGTCGTTGGGCTATGTGCGTGACACGGGTTACTACACCTACTGTCTCGACTTGAAGCAGGGCTGAGGTTCAACGCAGCGGCAGGCCCCAGGGTTCACGGAACTGCGCGTATTGCGCTTCGGGCATTTGCACCAGTAGCGGCGTTTCGCGAGGGTCCAGCCAGTTGAACAACCGGGAGATATCGGCCTGATCCATAGCAGTGCAGCCCGCCGTCGGGGCGGTGGGGCCGCGCCAGATGTGCAAGAAAATGCAGGATCCTGAGCCGCGCGTCGCCGGGGTGTTGTGATCGATGACGATGCCTTTGCGGTACAACACATCCTCATTGCGCATGTGTTCGGAACTGCTCCAGTCCTTCGAAATCACCGCGCCATCGACCAGTTCGTTGTAGCGACTGGATTGGCTGTCATCCACGCATTCGGTGGTCGGCTTGAGGGCGAGGTAGGGCAGTTTTGTCTGCGCAACCGGATCAAAGCCGAATGCCGTTCCGAGCTTGAAGACCCCGGCAGGCGCTTTCCCGTCGCCTTCGCGTTTGACCGGACCTTCGCCAGGTTCAAAGAGTCCCTTGCCCCAGGCCATTCCGGTTTTGCCGAGCACCACCGCAAAGGCCTCGCCGGACTTTCTGAAGGTGCTGCCGTCGCGCTCATAACGCTGAGCGCTGCCCTGTATGTCGTCCCAATTTTTCGACGTGACCACGATCAACTGCTGACTGGCGTCGACCACATCGCGGGTGGCCAGAGGCGTGATGGGGAAATCCATGACCTCTTTTTTGGCTGCCTCGCCCGCGTAGGTGAAATGCCACCACTCTTTCGAGTATCCGCTGAAACCTTCTTTTTCCATCGCACTGGTCAAGCGCTGCCGATTGGCCTTCGCCGTTGCGTTGATCGTCGGATTGTCAGGGTGCGCGCGCTCGTCGAAGCAATCGAAACCGGTGCCCATATCGACCCCGCCGTCATGCCAGCGCTGCTCGTAAGGCGCCGTGCAGTCGACCGGTGCGGCTGCGGTCGTCCATTTGTCGGCAGGCAGCGCGTGCGGTCCGGTCAGGGTCAAGTCCACGGTTGAGCCTTTGGAATGCCCCGATACCCGCGCCACATAGCCCAGGCGCCAGAAATCCTGCTTGTCCACACGGGGGTAAAACTCGGCCTTGCGCGGATCCCCCGGTTCGGTAGCGAACCGGCCCATATCCGCCACGGCGCGGCTCGGGCGATAGCAATCGAAAATCTTCAAGCCATAGCCCTCGGCGCGCAATGCCGTTTGCACCCGGGCGAGCGCCTTGGCCGTGTCCACCGTCAGCAGGCACTCGGCGGCGTCATATCCGTCAAGCGCATGACCGGTGAAGTTGTGAGCGCTGGCGTAGCGGACATCCTGCTCGATGCCTGGATCGATCGTGCGCAGATAGACCATGTGATCGGGCCGGGTCTCGGCACCGGCCATGGTCGCGAGGGCGAGGCCCAGCAGCAGAAGCGAGGAAAAAAGTGACGTGTTGGGGCGCATGGTCAGGGTGTCTTCCGGTGGATATGATGGGCCGCTTGGCTCAGTGAGCTTAGCCTTTGCAACGAATTCAAGGAGATATCAATGGACGCATGGACACTGCACTGGCTGGAAGCCTCGGGAAACCTTGACGACTTTCGAGCCCAGGTGATTGGCGAATTCGCCGCCGCTTACCAATCCATCTCCCGGCTGATGCCGCCACCACGGCTGGATATTCTGATCCAGACGCTGCCCGGCGAAACCATCCCTGAAATGGGCCTTGTCGGGCGGGCCGTTCGCAGTACCCTGTTTTCTATGACCCTCGATCCCGACAACCCGAACTTCCTCGCAAGCCTGCGCAACGGCACGCTGCACCGACAAATTATCCATGAGGTTCATCATTGCCTGCGCATGGCAGGCCCCGGCTACGGCTGGACGCTGGGTGAAGCCCTGGTCAGCGAAGGACTGGCGGGCCAGTTTGTCGGTCATCTGCTCGGCAGCGAACCGGAACCCTGGGAAAGAGCCGTCACACCGGCCGAACTCCTGCAAACACCGATAGACCCGCAGACCCTCGAGTCAACGCATTACAACCACAGTGAATGGTTCTTTGGTTTCGGTGCTCACCCGAAATGGCTGGGCTACACCTTGGGTTATCAGATGGTCGAACAATGGCTGGCATCGACAGGCGACATCGATGTCGCCACCTGGATCAATGTCCCCGCGCGCACCATCATCGATTCAGCCATTAAGGCGCGGCGGGGATCACTGGAAACCTGAGTTTTCAGCAGCAGGCTTGCCGCCATCGCGGGCAAGCCACGCTCCCACAAGATCCAGGCACAGCACAAAATCCCCTGCCACCCATAATCCCTGTGGGAGTGAGCCTGCTCGCGATGAGGCCAGAACAAACCACCGCATCATCACCTACTGCTGCTGATCCCCAAACACCGGCCGGAAAAAGCTGCGTTCATAACTCAGGATGCACTTTGTCTCTTCGGCGTACTTGAAGGCTGCAATGCACGCCGCATCCTTCATGGAGTCCTGCCGGTAGCGCTCGTAATCCGAAAGGCTGGGAAAGGTGAACATCGCCATGGCGATGTTGTTCGCGCCCTCGGACGGCAGGAAGTAGCCGTGATGCTGGCCGCCGAATTTCTCCACCAGCGGAATCCACAAGTTTGCGTAGTGTTCGAACGCCTTGATCTGGTAGGGATCAAGCACATACCTCAGATAGCAAGTGACCACGTTTTTTCCTCTTGGGTTATGTGCCCTTACAGGCTTTCATTGCCGCCTCGGCTGGCTCTGTACACCAGGCTAGGCCGTTGCCCCGGTACATCGTCCAGTGTATCGATGCGTTGCATGCCGATTTTTTCCAGCACACGAATAGAAGCCAAATGGGCCGGCCTGACAAGCGCGAAAATGTCTTTGGCCTGCAGTTCATCAAAACCAAAATCCAGCCCGGCGCGGGACAATTCCGTGGCGTAACCTTTGCCCCATGCATTCACGCCGAAGCGGTAGCCCAGGTTCAGTCGTTCAGCGTCGAGGTATTTACGCATGGCAATGCCGCCGAACCCGATAACTTCATCCGCTGTTTCACGGGTCGCAATCGCCCACTGTCCGTAGCCCTTTTCGGACCAGTGACGCATCCATTCATCAAGCACGGCGGCGGCCTGATTCCTGTCCGACATCGGGCCTGCGGGGTTGAACCGGTTAGTCGCCGGATCGCTGTGGATCACGAACAGGGATTCCAGGTCTTCAGCATTTGGGGGGCGTAATATCAGTCGAGCGGTGGTGCGTAGCATGCGTGAATCGTCCATGAAGATGAGTGATCAGGGTGCAATAAATTCACGAATCGCTGCAATGGTCTTCACCGGCGCTTCTTCCATTAACCAGTGACCTGCGTCCGGTATCACCACTTCCGTGACGGTGTCAGCGGCATTGCGCATCACGATCGCTTCGTTGTTGCCGAAGGATTTCTCACCGCCGATGGCCAGTACCGGCATGCTCAGGCGTTTCGCCATGGACGCTTCGTTGTCCACGGCATCCTGGCGAATGCTGCGGAACTGGGCAAAGGCTGCGTGCATGGCGCCGGGGCGGGCGTAGAGTTTGGCGTAATGTTGGCGGGTTTCTTCGTCGATCTTGCTCGGGTCGCCGGCAAATTCATTCCAGAACCGGTCCAGGTAAACGCGTTCACGTCCGGCCACCAGCCGCTCGGCGTCCGGTCCACCGAAATCGAAATGCCACAGCATCGGCGAGCGGACAATGTCGTTCCAGGGCGGAATGCCTGGCACGGGCGCATCCATGACCACCAGGCGATCCGTACGCTCTGGATAACGCGAGGCATACGCGAAGGCGACCATGGTGCCGATGTCGTGGCCGATGACGATTGAATGTTCAATCCCCAACGCCGCCAACACTCCACGGATATCGGCAGCCTGGGTCTTTTTGTCGTAGCCGCCGTCAGGGATCGACGACAACCCCATGCCCCGCAGGTCCGGCACTACGACGGTGTGATCCTTGGCCAGGTCTGCCGCCAATGGCGCCCACATGTCACCGGTGTCTCCGAAGCCATGCAGGAGCACCACGGCCGGTCCCTTGCCGCCGACGCGCACATGCATTTTCACGCCGTCGACCGCGATGTCCTGGGTTCGAAAGGTCGCTGGAAACGCCGGTACCGCGGCCTTTACCGGGAGGCTCAAAACCAGCAGTGTAAAAACGCTCAGCAGGACACGGAACATGGCGGTAACTCCGTCAGGGGCGGGAGCCATGAGCTTAGACCGGACGCGAGAGTCGTGAGGCTGCCATAAGCATTTACGTCGAAAACCTTTTCGCCCCCGCGACACACGCAATCACCGCAACGGTCACGCCCAGCATGCCCAGGCTGACAGCCTCATGCAGCAGCGTTGCCGCCAGCGCCAGGCCAAAAAACGGTTGCAGGAGTTGCAGTTGGCCGACCGCTGCGATGCCGCCCTGTGCCAGCCCGCGATACCAGAACACGAAGCCGATCAACATGCTGAAGAGCGACACGTACGCCAGGCTGAACCACGCGGGCGTGGTCACTCCCGAGAAGGAGGGCGGCGCCAGCCACCAGGCCAGTGGTGCCATCACCGGCAGCGACAGCACCAACGCCCAGCAGATCACTTGCCAGCCGCCGAGCGTTCTGGACAACTTCGCCCCTTCGGCATAACCCAGCCCGCAGGCGAGGATCGCCAGCAGCATCAACAGGTCGCCGATCGGCGACGCGGTGAGGCCTTGGGACAGCGCAAAGCCGACCACCAGCAGGCTGCCCAGAATCGAAAACAGCCAGAACACTCGACGCGGACGCTCGCCACCGCGCAACACGCCGAACATCGCCGTGGCCAACGGCAGCAGGCCGACAAAGACAATTGAGTGCGCCGACGTTACGTACTGCAACGCCAGCGCCGTCAGCAACGGAAAACCTAAAACGACGCCTAGCGCGACGATGGCCAAGGACAACAGTTGAGACCGGGCAGGGCGCTGCTCCTTGAACACCAGCAACAGGCACAACGCCAGGACTGCGGCGATGCTGGCGCGGGCGACTGTCAGGAAGACCGGGTCAAATTCCAGGACGGCGACCCGCGTGGCAGGCAGCGAACCGCTGAAGATCAGCACGCCGATAAACCCGTTGAGCCAGCCGCTCGCGGTCTTTTCCAGGGGAAGGTTTTGCAGGTTCGATGCGCGTTCCATTTCGTCACTCTCACATTTGCAGAACGCCATCCTAGGGACGAGAATAAAGACAATCAAAAAATTGTCATGGATACATCCCGATGCCCCGATCCCGCTACAAATCACTGGTCGATGCCTTCGCTGCCGATATCCGCGCCGGCCGATTACTGCCGGGCACACGGCTGCCCACCCACCGTGAACTGGCGAGCCGGGAAGGGCTGGCACTGGTAACGGCCAGCCGCGTCTATGGCGAACTGGAAGCCATGGGTCTGGTCAGTGGGGAAACGGGCCGGGGCACGTTTGTCAGGGAGACCTCGCTGCCCCCCAACCTTGGCATCGATCAGCAAGACGTGGCCGCAGGGATGATCGACCTCAACTTCAATTATCCCTCGCTACCGGGCCAGGGTGATTTGTTGCGCAGTGGCCTGCGCCAACTGGCAGCGGGCGGCGATCTGGAAGCGCTGTTGCGTTATCAGCCGCACGCGGGGCGCTTGCACGAGCGAGTGTCGGTGGCGCGGCATTTGGGCGCTCGGGGGCTGACGGTCGGGGCCGAACAGGTGCTGATGGTCAGCGGCGCCCAGCACGGGTTGGCGGTAACGATGATGGCTTTTCTCAAACCCGGTGACGTGATTGCCGCGGACGCCTTGACCTATTCCGGTTTCAAAGTGCTGGCTGAAGCGCTGCACCTTGAAATCGCGCCGATTCCCGCCGCTGAAGGTGGCCCCAGTCTCGATGCGCTGGAAAAACTCTGCCGCAGTCGGCGCGTGCGGGCGGTGTACACCATGCCGACGATGCACAACCCCTTGGGCTGGGTAATGAACGCGGAACAACGCGAACAGTTGGTAGCCCTCGCGCGCAAGCATGACCTATTGATTATCGAGGACGCTGCCTACGCTTTTCTGGCCGAAAACCCACCGCTGCCCGTGGCGGTACTGGCGCCGGAGCGAACCGTTTACGTCTCCGGTTTATCCAAGAGCATCGCCACCGGATTGCGCGTGGGTTTCGTTGCCGCGCCGATCGAAAAAGTCGCCGCCATCGAACGAACGATCCGGTCGACCACCTGGAACACACCGGGTGTGATGACGGCCATTGCCTGCGCCTGGCTCGACGACGGCACCGTCATGCAGCTGGAAGCGGAGAAGCGCCGGGATGCCCAGGCCAGGCAGATCGTCGCAGCACAAGCGCTGGACGGCTTGCGTTGTGTGACCCATCCGTCGTCGTATTTCCTGTGGCTGCCGCTGTCGGAGGACGCCAGGGCGGACCAGATCACCAAGGCGTTGATGGAAGAAAATATCGCCGTTTCAACCGCCGAACCCTTCGCCACCTCGGTGCACGTACCCCATGCGATTCGCCTGGCGCTCGGGTCGGTGGATATCGATACGCTCAAGGCTGCATTGGCGAGGGTGAAATGGATGGTGGAGGCGTATTCCTGATTAGCCCCATCACATCTCCCTGTAGCAGCTGCCGAGCCTGCGAGGCTGCGTCCGGCTGCGCAGCAGTCGTAAATTCTGGGTCCGCATTTTTTCAGGTAAACCCTATCTGCCGGATTGCGACTGCTGCGCAGCCGGACGCAGCCTCGCAGGCTCGGCAGCTGCTACAGGTTTTGCAGGTTTATGCAGGTATTTGCAAAGCAGCAGTGTCAGGCAACCGGAGCACTGCGAAACCGCAAAATCCGCGCACCGTCATAAGGATCAATCAGATAGTGCGCCTGCACCCCAAACGTGTCTTGCAGGCGTTGCGGGGTCAGCACTTCAAGCGGATTACCCAACGCCACCAGCCGGCCTCGCTCCAGCACCGCCAGGCGATCACAGCCGAGTGCCTGATTGAGATCGTGAAGGGCGATCACTGTCGTCACAGGCAGGGCGTGCACCACCTGCAAAATCGCCAGCTGGTGCTGGATGTCCAGGTGATTGGCGGGTTCGTCCAGCAACAGTATTTGCGGGCGCTGGGCCAGGGCGCGGGCGATGTGCACGCGCTGCCGCTCACCCCCCGACAGGCTGCGCCAGGTACGGGTTTTCAAGTGCGTGACATCGACATCATGCAGCGCTTGCTGGACGATCTCGTCGTCCTGGCGCGACCACGGACGCAACGCCGACAGCCAGGGGGTTCTTCCCAGTGAAACGGCATCGAGCACACTGATCGAATCATCGGTATCCGCCTGCTGTTCAACTACAGCAAGCATCTGCGCGACCGTGCGGCGCGACAAGTCCTTGAGGCGCTGTTCACCCAGCCGGACCTCGCCCCGAGTGGGCACCCGCACACCCGCGAGCAGCTTGAGCAAGGTGGATTTGCCCGAGCCGTTCGGCCCGACGACACCCAGGGTTTCCCCGCGCCGAATGTCCAGGTGGATGTCGTGCAGCAGCTGCGCATCACGGACATCGAAGCCCAGCCCCGTACAGCTCAATACAGACTCACAGGCACTCATCGCGCATTCCTCCAACCGACCAGGATCAGTGCGAACACCGGCGCACCCACCAGCGCGGTAATCACCCCGACCGGGATGACCTGGCCCTTGATCAACGTCCTCGACAACACGTCGGCGGCAATCAGGAACAGCGCACCCCCGAGCGCGCTGTAGGGCAGCAAGCGCGCATGTCGAGTCCCCAGCAGCAGGCGCACGGCATGGGGAATCACCAGCCCGACGAACCCGATGGAGCCGACAATCGACACCATCACCGCCGTCACCAGCGCCGCGCACCCCACCAGCAAAAACTGCACCCGACGTACCGCAATGCCGAGCGACGCGGCGGAGTCGACACCAAACGTGAAGGCGTCCAGCGCTCGCCGGTGCCACAGGCACACCCCGAGACCGAGCAACGCCACGGGCACCGACAACCACACCGATGGCCAGCGCACGCCACTCAGATTGCCCAGCAGCCAGAACATGATGCCGCGCGCCTGTTCGGAACTGGCCGACTTGGTGATCAGAAACGCCGTGAGCGCATTGAACAATTGCGAGCCGGCGATCCCCGCCAGAATGATCTGCCCGGTGCCACTGGACGATCCGCTGACACGCGCCAGCAAAATCACCAGGGCAAAGGCCGCGACGGCGCCGGCGAACGCCCCGGCGGACAACGAAACCGCGCCAGCCCCCACACCCAGCAACGCCACCAGCACGGCACCTGTGGACGCGCCGGCGGAGATGCCGAGCAGGTAAGGATCAGCCAACGGATTGCGCAACAACGACTGCAGGATCACCCCGCAAGTCGCCAGCCCGGCGCCACAGGCAGCGGCCACCAGGGCGCGGGTCAGGCGGTAGTTCCAGACGATGCCTTCGTCGATGGGATCAAGCACATGCCCGGCTGCCCACAGCTTGTTGGCCAACACCTGGAACACCACGCTCGGCTCGATCGGCGTTTCACCAATGGCCACGCCAGCGATCACTGCCAGCAGCAGTGTCGCGAGCGCCAGCAGCGTGCGAATCAGCGTCCTGGTCATTGCGGCAGGTCGTAGCCATTGATGGCGGTCGCCAGTGTTTCAAGGCCGTCGAACATTCTGACGCTGGCCTGCATCGCCATGGCGTCGAGGATAATGATCCGGTTGTTTTTCACCGCGTCCATGTTGCGCGTCACCGGGTCACTGCGCAGGAATTGCAGTTTCTTTTCATGATCGTCAGCAGGGAATCGCCGGCGGTCCATGCGCGCAATCACCAGGAACGTCGGGTTGGCCTTGGCGATGGTTTCCCAGCCCACTGTCGGCCATTCCTCGTTGGACTCAACGACGTTGCGCACGCCCAAGGTGTTGAGCATGAAATCCGGGATGCCCTTGTGGCCGGCGACGTACGGGTCGATGTCGAGGCTGGCGCTGGAGAACCAGAACAGCGCGCTGGTGTGCTTCAGGTCCTTGTTCTGCACCGTAGCCATCGACTTCGCCAGGCTGGCCTTGAGTTCGGCGTTCAACTGCTCGCCACGGGCCTGAACATCAAAGATCTGCGCCAATTGGCTGATGCTTTTGTAAATGCTGTCGATGCGAAACGCCTCCAGCCGCGTGCCATCGGCGCCGACCAGGTTGTCTTTGGCTTCGCAATCGGAGGGCATCAGGTAGGTCGGAATATTCAGCTCATGAAACTGCTCGCGAGTGCCCACTGCGCCTTGCGGACCGACCATCCATTCCAGCTCCACCGCCACCAGTTCAGGACGTTTGCCGATCACCGCTTCGAAACTCGGCTCGTTGTCGGCCAGGCGTTCGATCTTGTCGTTCTGGGTCTTGTACGTGGACAGGACATCGTTGAACCACAACGATGTGCCGACCAGCTTGTCGCTCAAGCCCATGGCATAGAGCATTTCAGTGCCGGCCTGGCCAATGGTCACGGCCCGGACAGGCGCGTGCTGGAACGTCAGCGTGCTACCGCAGTTTTCGACGGTGAGGGGATACTGTGTCGGGTTCGCCTGGGCGAGGGCGCAAAGACCCAGGCCCGAGAGGAGGGTGGCGAAGCGGGGCAGCAGCATGAGGCGATCTCCATTTGAACCGTACACGGAGCAGAGGTATACGGTCTGGAAACACATCATCGAACGCTGCGGCAAGGGCAGTGCAAGGCCGATCACCGAAGTGACGCACGCGACAAGGATGTCCTTCCCGGACACCCCGCCGGTTAGTGATTTGCTTGGCCGGCAGGTCTCCTGACTGATGCGTCATCGCCTGGTTCCGGCCTTCCCGGGGGTGATCCCAGTGGCGTTCGTGGAGCAGGCTCAGCATCTACAGTTGCGGGGGCAGTTCCGTTTGATGCTGTGTGAGCATCACGGATTCCCTATTAATCCCATGTGGAAACCGGCGGCGGCATGGTAGTCGATCAGACCGTCCGAGGGGAACCTGTCTAACCCCGATGCACCCAGATCTACTGTAGGAGCAAAGCTTGCTCGCGATGGCGTCCTGACAACCAAGCCACATCCCCCAGATGCACCCGGATTAACTGTAGGAGTGAGCCTGCTCGCGATGACGACCTGTCAGGCAACAAGTTTCTCCCATATGTACACCGATCAAACTGTGGGAGCTGGCTTGCCGGCGATGGCGGCCTGATCGGCGGTGGGATTGTTGTTGGTGTACATATCCGTTTCTGCGGTCATGGCTACTATTGGTTTCGCTTTTACAGCGAGTCACTTGGAAGAGCCCCAAGTAACCAAGGGCTCTTGCCCCTTTCGTGCGGTGCCTCGCTAAGGCTCGGCATACCCTCGCTCCGGTCCTGCTCCGTGGGCCCGCCGCGATCGGCCATCCATGGCCGTGCGCGGCTAACCCGGCATCCTTGCCGGGTTACCCACTGCGCAGAACCTGCGCTCGGCCTTACGAGGGGGCAAGAAGATCAAAAGCAAATCAAAAGCACATCAAAAGCAAATCAAGTGCAAATCAAAAGCGGACCGAACTGCGTTTTTTCCAGGTATTGGTTGCGTTCGCCGTAGGCTTCAATCACTCACCTTGATCGCCTCAACATCCCCCAAAGAGCTGTAATGCTTACGCAGCTTCCTCAGGTCCCGGCTCCCCATTTTGTCCAGTGACAAGGTAGCGTTCTGCGCTTCTTGGGTGGCTCGAATCAGCTCGTCGATTTTCAGATGCAAGATATCGTTGTCGCGGTTTTGGGTGTTCTGGATGAGGAAGACCATCAGGAACGTGATGATCGTGGTGGAGGTGTTGATGATCAGTTGCCACGTGTCGTTGTAGTGGAAATAGGGACCTGTGAGTGCCCATACGATGATCAGGACAATGGCGGTGAGGAAGGTTTTTGAGCTGCCGGCTCGATTGGAGAGTGCCTGGCAGAATTGTGAGAATTTCATGAGTACCTACTCTTGCGATGGTCAGTGATAGACCGCAGTGATTCTTTGAAATTCTTTTTCATTCTCTTTCATCAGCGAGCATTTTCCTCCCGTGTATCCGAGGGTTCACGTCGCTCATCATTTTGTTGGAACTCCTTTCAACGTCGCTCCGTCATCTGAACTGAGGGGGGCTGCGAGCGCTCGTGGCGTACCCGATAACGCTTTTTTTTGAACAGCGAGGGACGTCATGAATAGTTCAGACAGCAGGACTGACGGTCAGACCGATCGTCAGGACTCCGGAAGACCGGAAGCCGATTTTCAACATTTGAAGGAGGGCGTTACCGAGGCCCTTGGTGATGCGCGGCAGCAAGCGGATGCGCAGTTCGGGCAGTACCGTGACACAGCAGCAGACCAGATCGAGGCACTGGCCCAGGGGGCGAAATCTTTTGTCTCCGAGATAGAAAGCAAGGACACGCTCGGTATGTCCGACTACCTGGCCGATATGGCCGAGTCCATGAGCGGGCTGGCCGGCAATCTGCGTGGCAAAAGTGCCGAACAGCTGCTGCACGATGCAGCCGATCTGGCGCGCAGCAACCCCACGCTGTTCATTGCCGGCAGTGTTGCCCTGGGCTTCGGCCTGTCGCGATTCCTGAAAGCCGGCACCTCTGCCGCCTATACCAGCACCCGCGACAGTGACCCCGCCATGGGCAGCTCCAATCCTCCGTCCGGTGGTTTCGGGGCGCAGCGTCCGTATGAAACTTCCGTCCCGTCACGCACCGATTCGGGTGCTGGTTTGGCCACCGGCATCACGCCAGCTTCGCCAAATGAGCAAGACCACCCTTCGGACTTCGCGACGCCTGCCAGACCAACGTCCGACTTCAACGGAGCATTGTGATGAACAGAGAAGATACTGAGTTGCCGGGCTCAAGACCGGTGCCTGCGGTCGATAATGACGCTTCGGTGGTGGGGCTGTTGCGGCAGCTGTCGCGAGAAGTGCCTGCACTGTTTACCAAGGAGCTGGCGTTGGCCAAAGCTGAACTTCAGGCCAGCCTCACGACACTCAAGGCCGGGATTGCCGGCGTCGCGGGCGGTGCGATTGTGCTGTTGGCCGGGTTCATCATCTTGCTGATGTCGGCGGTCTACGCGTTGGCCATGGTGATGGCGCCGTGGCTGGCGGCGTTGATCGTCGGTGTCGTGGTGATGATCATCGGGTTCGCCATGTTGCAGTCAGGAAAAAAACAATTCGAGCCGTCCCGCTTCAAACCGGATCGCACACTGGACGCGCTGAATAAAGATCAGGAAGCGCTGCGGAGGAAAGTCTCATGAACAGTGAATTCGAACTTGAATCGGAAAAAAGCCCGGAAACGATCGAGCGTGAAATCGACGCGCAGCGTGCCAGTATCGGCAACATCGTGGACGCACTGGAGAGCAAATTCACTCCGGGTCAGATGTTCGACCAGGCGCTGGGTTTGATGCAAAGCAATGGCACGGTGTTCCTGTCCAATTTGGGGACCAGCGTGCGCAACAATCCCGTGCCCGCCGTGCTGACGTCGGTGGGATTGTTGTGGTTGATGATGAGTCAGAATCGTCCACCTGCGCCGCGTCCCGGATATAAGGTCGGGCCGGATCAGAACACCGTGGGCGAGTGGGCCGATGGTCTGGCGGACGGCATCGACAGCGCGCGTCACCATTTGCACGACACCGCCGATTCGCTCAAGGAGGGCTATCAATCCGTCAAAGGCAAAGCGGCAAACCTGACCGATAACCTGGGCGCCGCCACCGATAACATCAGCCACGCCATGCATGATGCGAGCGATCGGTTGGTGCGCAGTACCCAGGTGATGAGCAATCAGTTCACGCAGTTGTTGAAGGAACAGCCTTTGATGGTCGCGGCTGCTGGCATTGCATTGGGCGCCATGCTCGGGGCTGCGTTGCCGTCGACGGCGACCGAGCAGCGCTATCTCGGCAAGACCAGTGCGGGACTGACCGATAAGGTCAAACAACAGGCTCGTGAGGGCTTCGAAGCAGTCCGCGATACCGTGACCAAAACCACTGATCATTCGGATGAGGACGTAAACGCGGGGGGGCAACAACGTAGTGCCAGTGATACTCCAGCTGACCTGTCACGAGGATTGGGTACCTCTTAAAAAACCCGACGCGGGAGGCCTGCGATGGCCTTCCGCGTCAAGTGGGGGATCAGTTGCCGTCGGCAACCTTGCGTTCTATCTCGTCCACTTTTCGATTGAGCTCTTCGGCGTCCTGCTCTTTGGTTCGGGTCGAAGAAGGCGTGATGGCTTCATCGACGCCTTTGGTGTCGCTGTCGGTGTCCTCAAGGTCTCTCTCAACCACGTTCACCGGTTTGCCAGACGTATCCTGTGGCGGAGCGTTTGGCGTTGCAGGTGCTTTGCCATCGGTATAACGGTCGTCGTTGTTCATGTCGTTACCTCCAGTTGTCTGTTCATTGGATGCAGCGACAGGGCTGGAGTTCGAGATTTTTTGCAGTGGAGGCCGCAAACCATCAACCAAATGCAAAGGTTTTTTTGCGCAGGCGTCAGGCGAAAATCCCCAGGAGAATAGTTGCCAGAATCACCGTCGAAGCACCGCCGATGCGTGTTGAAATCTGCGCGAACGGCATGAGGGACATGCGGTTGGCCGCCGACAGGATAGCAACGTCCCCGGTCCCGCCGAGACCGCTGTGGCAGCAGGTCACGATGGCCGATTCGATAGGGTACATCTTCATCAGGTTGCCAATGAAAAAGCCCGCAACGGTCATCGACACCACAACCGATACGCACACCAGCACGTAGCCGATCGAGAACACTTTGACGACGCTGTCCAGTGGCACATAGAGCATGCCCAGACCAATCATGACCGGCCAGATGAACGCGGCGGATACCAGTTTGTAAAAGGTATTCGCGCCTTTCTCCAGATTCTCCGGCAGCACGCGCATGTACTTAAACACGACCGCGGCGAGGATCATCATGACCGGGCCCGGGATGCCGACGACTTTCTCAAGCAGGCCGCCAAGCACGAAGAACGCGCAGATGACCAGCACGCCGGCGCCCATGATGCGGAAGTCGACGATCGAGCCTGTTTCTTCCTTGACCTGGAATTTGTCGTT
Source organism: Pseudomonas sp. LBUM1643 (assembly GCF_059716215.1). NCBI lineage: Bacteria > Pseudomonadati > Pseudomonadota > Gammaproteobacteria > Pseudomonadales > Pseudomonadaceae > Pseudomonas > Pseudomonas sp. LBUM1643. The sequence goes on along the minus strand of NZ_CP166813.1, from coordinate 4,200,775 downwards.
TTCGTCCTTGGCACGAATCAGCGAGCCTTCGCCGTTGAGGTGAGGGCGCTTGAGGGCCAGGCGGGCCAGGTAGCCGGAACAGATGATCGCTGCGATGTTACCAACCACGGCAGCCGGGGCCAGTTGCGCGACATAGATATCCGGTGTGCCACCGAGGATCGCCGAGTACGCCAGTGAGAGCGGGAGGATCCCTTCACCGATGCCCCCGCCAATGATGGGAACGATGATGAAGAAGAACGTGTGATAGAAGCTGTAGCCGACGAGTTTGCCCACGATAAGTCCGCTGGCAACTGCCGCCAGCGTGCCCACGAGCAACGGGATAAACATCCTCATCATGCCCTGGACCAGGATGAAACGACTCATTCCCAGAATGCTGCCGACGACCAGGCTGGCAATCACGAAATAGAGGAAGTTCGCTTCCTTCATGAGCATCTTGGTTGCATCAATCGTGGCGGGTCCGAAGAACCCGTAGAACACCAGCACCGAGGGCAGCATCAGGCACAAAATGGCGCCGCCACCGATTTCCTTGAGAATCGGCAGACGTGAGCCGAGTTGGCCGAAGAACACACCCATTGTCATGATGACCGCGAGTCCGCCGATCATGTTTTTCGGCAAGAAACCCAGGTGTGCAGAGAGATAAACGATCGCGGCAATGCCAAGAAAGACCGGGAGGGGGATGACGCCTATTTCATAGGCGAGCACGCTGCGCAGGCGCTGACGAAACCCGCTATCACGGGTGTCGTCGATTTTCAGGGACGGCTCATAAGACTTGTTCATGTCGCTACTTCCTCATGTTTTTTTTATCGAGGATTGAAGGAACTCACGGTTCACCAGGACACGGCTTACCCTTGTGTTGAACGATGGTATCCTTCGCGAATAATGAGATAAACCGCGGAAGTCTGAAGCGTATGAACACGAATCGTGATCAATTTCCCCTGCCCGAAGACTTGAAGGTGTTCCTCACCGTCATTCGTAAAAACGGCTTCGCCAGCGCCGCCGAGGAGTTGGGGTACTCGCCGGCGTACATCAGTAAACGCATTTCCGTCCTCGAAACGACGCTCTCTACCCGCTTGTTGCACCGAACCACCCGACGCATTGCGCTGACCGACGACGGCGAGCGCGTGCGGGTGTGGGCGGTGAAACTGCTGGGCGACTACGACGATTTTGTCGGTGAAATCTCCGAAGCGCGGCACCAGCCCAGCGGCTCGCTGCACATCAGCAGCAGCTTCGGGTTTGGACGTAATCATGTCGCCCCCGCGATTTGCAAACTGTCGCAGACCTATCCCAAGCTCGATATTCGCCTGGACGTGTTTGATCGCGTGGTTGATCTCGTCAGCGAAGGGTTCGACCTTGAGATCCGCGTGGGTGACGACCTGCCAGGTCAGCACCTGGGGCGAAAGCTCGTGAGCAACCGGCGGGTACTGTGCGCCACGCCGCAGTACCTGGAGCGGCGGGGCGTGCCGCAGTCGCTGGATGATCTGAAGGATCACGATTGTCTGGTGCTCAAAGAGCGCAACAACGCGTTCGGGATCTGGAACCTGACAAAAAACGGGCATGAGGAATCGGTTCGGGTCAGCGGTCCGCTGTCTTCCAACAATGGCGAGATTGTTCTGGAATGGGCACTCAGCGGTGGCGGGGTGCTGTTGCGGTCGATGTGGGACGTCAAACCGATGCTGGAGCAGGGGCGACTGGTGCAGGTGCTGCATGAATACACCCAGAGCGCCAACGTCTGGGCCGTGTATCCAACCCGGCTGAGCCAATCGGCAAAGTTGCGGGTGTGCGTGGAGTTTCTGGAAGAGTACTTTCGCGATCTGTCGGTTGAGTAAATCGCCCCACAGAAATCACTGTAGGAGTGAGCCTGCTCGCGATGGCGGTGTGTCAGGCGAAGATGATGTTGGATGCATGGGCCTCATCGCGAGCAGGCTCACTCCTACAGTGGACTGCAGCGGCCACAAAATCTGTGTCCGACCACACATCCCCTGTGGGAGCTGGCCTGCCAGCGATGGCGGTGTGTCAGGCGATGATGAGGTTGAGTACCGAGCGATCGATTGCCACCGCGTTTACAGCTACCTCACAACCACGGATTTTGCGCCAGGTGCCGGGCTTCGAAGGTTCGAATTTGTTCGGCTCTCTGCAGCGTGGCGCCTATGGCATCCAGTCCGAGCAGCAGCGATTGCTTGCGCAGTTGATCGATGTCGAACGGGATGACGGTGCCGTCTGCCAGTTCGATGATTTGGTCGGGCAGGTTGACGCAGATCTTCGCCGTCAGTACCTGGCTGATCACGCCTGCGATCTGCTTCAGCTGAGTCTCGGGAACCTGGATCGCGAGCACGCCGTTTCGCTGGCAGTTGTCATAGAAGATGCCGGCAAAGCTGGTGCCGATCAGAGCCCTGATGCCCATTTGCTTCAAGCCCCAGACAGCGTGCTCGCGGCTTGATCCGCAGCCAAAGTTGGGACCTGTCACGAGAAAGGCTGCGTCGCTCCAGGCGGGTTGGTTGAGAATGAATTCAGGGTTGGGGGCGCCAGACTCAAGGAACCTCAGGTCAAAAAACAAACCCCGATCCAGGCCCTTGCGATCAATGCCTTTGAGAAACTGCTTGGGCATGATGACGTCGGTGTCGATGTTGGACGCCAGGAACGGTGCAGCGCTGCCGCTGACGGTATCGAAAGGTTGCATGCTTCAAGCCTCCTGGGCGAATGAGCGAACGTCAGTCAGGTGTCCGGTGATGGCGGCGGCCGCGACCATCGCCGGGCTCATCAAGTGGGTGCGCGCACCGGCCCCCTGGCGTCCTTCGAAGTTGCGGTTAGTGCTTGAGGCGCAACGGTCGCCGGGTGCGAGGACGTCATCGTTCATGGCCAGGCACATCGAACAGCCGGATTGGCGCCACTCAAAACCCGCGTCCAAGAAAATCTGCGCCAGGCCTTCCTGTTCAGCCTGGTCACGGACCAACGTGGAGCCCGGGACAATCATTGCCCGCACATGCGCCGCCACGCGCTTGCCACGCACAACGCGTGCAACGTCGCGCAGGTCTTCAATGCGGGCATTGGTGCAGGAGCCGATAAAGGCATGGCTGATGACCACATCACTGAGCGGCATGCCGGGCTTCAGGCCCATGTAGTGCAGCGCCCGTTGCATGCCCTGGCGCAGAATCAGGTCCGGCTGGTCGGCGGGGTCCGGTACATGGCTGCCCACCGGCGCGGCCTGATCCGGGCTGGTGCCCCAGGTCACCATGGGTTCCAGCGCACCGATATCGAGGCTGACTTCGCGATCGAACACCGCACCGTCATCGCTGCGCAGGCCTCGCCATTGCGCGACGGCCGAATCCCACATCTCTCCTTGAGGCGCACGGGGTCTGGTTTTCAGGTAGGCAAATACCTTGTCGTCCGGTGCCATGAATGCACCCCGAGCGCCTGCTTCCACGGCCATGTTGCAGATGGTCATTCGGGCTTCGACACTGAGGTCATCGATCGCCGCCCCGGCGAATTCGATCGCGTAACCCGTGGCGCCCGACGCGCCGATTTTTTCGATCAGCGCCATGATGATGTCTTTGGACGTGACCCCAGTCCCCAGCAACCCGCTGACCGTGACGCGCAGGGTCTTCAAGCGCTTGTAGACCAGGGTTTGCGTGGCCAGCAAATGCTCGATTTCCGACGTGCCAATACCGAAGCCAAACGCGCCCAGTGCGCCATAGGTCGTGGTGTGACTGTCACCTGCGGCCACAACCATGCCGGGCAGGATAAAACCCTGCTCGGGGGCCACGACATGCTCGATGCCCTGGCGCTTGTCGAGAACGTCGAAGAGTTCGATACCGAAATCCCGGCAGTTTTCTTCGAAGTAAGACACCTGCCGGGCACCGCCGGCATCGGGCATCGTGGCAATGCGCGTGGGTGTCGTCGGGTTGACATGATCGACCACGGCCAGTGTTGCGGCAGGGCGCCAGACAGCGCGACCGGCTTCACGCATGCCACTGAAGGCTTGTGGACTGGTGTACTCGTTGGCGACCTGACGATCGATGTACAACAGCACATGGCCCTGATCGTCGAGGGCGCAGACGGTATGGCTGTCGATATGCTTTTGATAGAGCGTTCTGGGGCTGTTCATGAAGTGGGCTCTTGTTGGTCTTATGCGAGATCACGGTGTCGATGTACTGACAGCATATTCATCGCAGATCTAGCATCAAGAGCGGTTAAGTGAAGGCGTTGCGCACGTATTGTGAATAATAGAAGGGCGAACTCAGGGTTCAACTCAGCATCGCGTGTACACCACCATCAGCACGGCACCGTCGACCGAACCGCCGCTGTGGGCCGCATCGGGGGCGCGGCAACAGTAATCGCCGACGTTCAGCGTTCGATTCTGATCGAAGAACGAGCCCTGGAGGACGAACAACTGCTCCAGCTCTCCCTCATGGGTATGGCTGGCGGCATAGGCGCCGGGGTCGACTTTCATCAGCATGGTTTTTTCACCGCGCGTGGTGTCCTCGAACAGCGGTTTGATCCAGAAGCCTGGCGTGGCGGTGGGCTGCCAGTCATCGGTGGCCGCGCAGTAATACTGTGAGCCCGCCACCGGTCCTTGGACGCCGTTTTTGCCGGCGATTTTCCAGGAGAGGGTTTCTTTGTTTGGCATGAGTGTTTACCTGTAAGCGCTGAAACATTCCGTCAGGACTGATCCTGTGGCGAGGGAGCTTGCTCCCGCTGGGTCGCGAAGCGTCCCCCTTCTTTTTACTTGAAAGGAAGGGGACTGTTGCACAGTCCAGCGGGAGCAAGCTCCCTCGCCACGGATTGCGTGACTACAAATCCTTGACCAGCCTCAACGCATCGTAAATCGCTGCATGGGTATTGCGCGCAGCAACCGCATCACCAATGCGAAACAACTGAAACCGCCCCTCGGGATGCGTCACGACCTGTTGGGGATTTCCGACGATGAGGTCGTGGTGCTCAACCACGCCACCATTGCTGGAAGCGGGTTTCAATTCGAAATACAGCTCGTCCAGAGGGCGGGTGCCATGGTTGATCACCACCTGATCGACCCGTCGAACCTTGCGCGCGCTGCCATAGTCACTGTCGATGGTCGCCAGCAGGTCTGTTCCGTCACGCTCAACGGAAAGCAGGCGGAAGGTCACGGTGAAGGTCGTGTCCAGCGCTTGCAGCGAGCGCATGTAGGGCACCAGATTCATCGCCATGACTTCCGGGGCGAAGGTTCGGTCCGGCGTCATGATCTCGATCTTTGCGCCGCTCCTGGCGATGAATTCTGCCGCTTGCAGTGCGGCGTGGTCGCCGGCGTCATCGAACAGCAAAACATTGCGCCCAGGCTTCACGTCCCCGGAAATAATGTCCCAGGTCGAGACCACCAGCTCATTGCCGGTCGAGAGAATCTCGGTGTGGGGCAGGCCGCCGGTGGCGACGATGACCACGTCAGGGTTCTCGTCGTGGACAGTGCTGGCCTCGGCCCAGGTGTTGAAGTGGAAGGTGACACCCCGCGCCATGCACTGGGCCATGCGCCATTCGACGATGCTGATCATTTCCCGCCGCCGCTCGGACTGCGCCGTCAGCCGAACCTGCCCGCCCGCCTGGTTGGCGGCTTCGAAAACCACCACCTCATGACCGCGTTCGGCCGCCACTCGCGCGGCTTCCAGCCCGGCGACACCCGCGCCGACAATGACGATTTTGCGTTTCTTTGCTGCCTTTGGAATGTCGTGGGGCAGGGTGGTTTCACGGCCCGTGGCGGCGTTGTGGATGCAATAGGCCGCGCCGCCCTGGTAAATCCGGTCGAGGCAATAGTTGGCGCCGACGCAAGGGCGGATGTCCTCTTCACGGCCTTCGATGATCTTGCGCACGATATGGGGATCGGTCATGTGCGCGCGGGTCATGCCGACCATGTCGACCTTGCCCGAGGCGATGGCATGGCGGGCGGTGGCCACGTCGGGAATCTTCGCGGCGTGGAAGGTCGGGAAGTCGGTGGCGGCGCGAATTTCTCCGGCGAAATCCAGGTGCGGGGAGTTGCGCATGCCCTGGATTGGAATCAGGTCAGTGAGACCGGCGTCGGTGTCGATGTGCCCACGGACGACGTTGAGAAAGTCGACCATGCCGCTGTCTTTCAAGCGTCTGGAGATGTCCAGGCCATCCGCGGGCGTCAGTCCGCCGGGCAATTGCTCGTCGCCGGTGTAGCGCACGCCGACGATAAATTCCTGGCCGACGCGCTGGCGAATGGCGCGCAGGATGTCGAAGGTAAAACGCAGACGGTTGTCGATCGATCCCCCGTACGGTGCATCGAGATCATTGGTCAGCGGTGACCAGAATTGATCCATCAAGTGCCCGTAGGCCTGCAGTTCGATGCCGTCCAGGCCTGCAGCTTTCATCCGTTCGGCCGCGTCGGCGTAGTCCTTGATGATGCGCTCCACGTCCCAGTCTTCCATCTTCTTCGGAAAGGAACGATGGGACGCCTCGCGCTCGAACGACGGCGACACCACGGGCAGCCAGTCACCTTTGTCCCAACGGGTGCGGCGACCCAGGTGGGTGAGTTGAATCATCACCGCCGCGCCATGTTCGTGGCAGGCGTCGGTCAGGTCCCTCATCCAGCCAACCACCTCATCCTTGTAGGCGAGGATGTTGTTGAACACCGGTGGGCTGTCCCGGGAAACCGCCGCAGAGCCCGCCGTCATGGTCAAGGCCACTCCGGCCTTTGCCCGTTCGACGTGGTAGGCGCGATAGAGGTCCTTGGGCATGCCGTCCACGGGATACGCCGGTTCGTGGGCGGTGGTCATGATGCGATTGCGCAGTGTCAGGTGCTTCAACTGATAGGGCTGGAGGAGCGGATCATTCAGCATCGTCAAGACTCTCCGGAAGCGACAGCGGACCAGGTTTGAAATTACGTTAGGGCGAAATGTACACCTGTGTCAACAAGCTGGACACAGGTGTACATTTTACTTGCGTGACGTCGGATCAGCGACTAGGATCGAGCCATGAACGAACAAACCAAAGCACTGGACACAGGCTGGAGAGGGTCACCGGAAGGGTGGCTCGATGCCGCGTACGAAAGCCTCACCGAGTGTGGTGTGGACACCGTGCGGGTGATGCCGCTGGCGAAAAAACTCGGGCTGTCGAGAACCAGCTTCTACTGGTTTTTCAAGGATCGCGAAGAGCTGCTCAGTGCGTTGATCGAGCGTTGGCGGGTGAAGAACACCGGCAATCTGGTGGCCCAGACCGAGTGTTACGCCGAGAGCATTGCCGAGGCGATGCTCAACGTTTTCGACTGCTGGCTGGACCCGGACCTGTTTGATTCACAGTTCGAATTCGCCATGCGCAGTTGGGCCTTGCAGTCCGCTGAAGTGTCCGAGCACATCAGGGTGGCCGACATCGCCAGGCGCGAAGCCTTGATCCGCATGTTCGTGCGCTTCGACTACGACTTCAACGCCGCCGATGTGCGGGCTCGAACGATCTACCTGACACAGATTGGCTACATCAGCACCAACACCCGAGAGGACGTCGGGGAACGTATGCGGCGGATTCCCGAATACGTGAAGATTTTCACCGGCCAGGAACCCCTGGAGCGCGAATTGAAACGCTTCTACGCCCGCCATGGCTACGAGATGGACGAGGTGTCACCGGCGTCTTCCGACTGACGAAGGCAGGTTCAAATGTTTGAAGAACCCACGATAGGCATTATCGGTGGATCGGGATGGCTTGGCCGTTCGATTGCCCTGGCGATGCTCGAAAAGTCGTTTATCGGGCCTGAGGCGCTGGTCCTGTCGAACCGCAGCGCCCGCCATCCGTTATCGACGGTTCAGTGGCCACAGGTGATGCTCACGCAGGATAACCAGGCGCTGGTGGATCGCTGTGATGTGGTGATCGTGTCGGTACGTCCGGAGCAATTTGCCCAGGTACGGATTGCGGCTGAAAACAGTCTGGTGATTTCCTTGATGGCCGGCGTGTCCGTCGACGAGGTGATGCAGCAAACCGGCAGCCGGCAGGTGATTCGCGCCATGGCCAATGCAGCCGCCGAGATCGGCAAATCCTATACGCCGTGGTTTGCCGCGCCGGACGTCAGCGCCGGACAAAAAACGTTTGCACAGCGGCTGTTCGAGACCTTCGGCAGCGCCGATGAAGTCTTCGAAGAGCACCAGATGGATTACCTGACGGCACTGGTCGGCACCGGGCCTGCCTACCCCGCGTTGCTGGCGCGCAGCCTGTGTGATGACGCCTTGAACCGAGGCCTGGCGCCTGATGTTGCCCGCCGTGCCGCGCATGCCGTGGTCGTGGAAGCCAGCCAGCTGATCGGCCAGGAACACTCGGTCGATGAACTTCTGGAGATGCTGAGCAGTTACCGCGGCGTCACCGCTGCGGGCCTCGAGGCCATGATGACAAACGGTTTCGATAAAACAATAAAAGCAGGTCTGGACGCCGCGACCCGGGTCGCACGTTCAATGAGTCCTTTTGCCCGTTCTGCTGACAAGAAAGAAGGTCCAATGACGCGGTAGTTGACCCTTCATTAATTCCAGCCGCAATCGAGGGTGCGTTTATGAATGTAAAGTCTTTCTCGAAGACGGGACTGGCGCTGGCGATGGTCGCCTTCAGTGGCTGGGTAGCAGCGGCTGAGTGCGGGGATGTGACGATTGCCAACATGAACTGGCAATCCGCCGAAGTGATGGCCAACGTCGACAAGCTGATCCTCAATGCCGGCTACGGCTGTAACGCGGATCTGGTGACGGGCGATACGGTGCCCACCATCACCTCCATGGTCGAAAAGGGTCGGCCCGATATTGCACCCGAGGGCTGGATCGACCTGGTCCCGGAGGTCGCCAAAACGGGCATTCAAAGCGGCAACCTGATCCAGGCCGCCAACTCGTTGAGTGACGGTGGATCCCAGGGCTGGTGGATTCCGAAATACATCGCTGACGCTCATCCGGACATCAAGAGTTTCGACGATGTGAAAAAACACCCGGAACTGTTCCCGGCCCCCGACGACAAGAAAAAAGGTGCGATCTACAACGGCCCGCAAGGTTGGGGCGGCACTGTCGTCACCGCGCAGTTCTACAAGGCCTACGGTTTCGAGAAAGCCGGTTTTGAACTGGTCGACACCGGTTCGGCAGCGGCGCTGGATGGCTCTATCGCCAAAGCCTACGAACGCAAGGCGCCGTGGCTCGGATTCTACTGGGCACCGACGGCACTACTGGGCAAATACCCGATGGTGAAACTGGACAATGGCCATCCTGTGGATGCGGCGGAGTGGAAGCGATGCAACACGGTCGCCGACTGTCCTGACCCCAAACCCAATGGCTGGCCGATCGATCGGGTGTACACCCTGACCACCAAGTCCTTCGCCGCCCGCTCGCCCACCGTCATGGCGTACTTGAACAAGCGCGCCTGGTCCAACGAAACGGTGAACAAACTGATTGCCTGGATGACCGATAACCAGGCAACCGGCGAGGAGGGCGCGAAGTATTTCCTGAAGAACAACGAAGCGCTGTGGAGCCAATGGGTGACCCCTGAAGCGAGCGGCAAGATCAAAGCTGCGCTTTAATCCCATGAGCCGATGCAGCCCGATACGTCGAGCTGCATCGCACAGGGCGCCGATAAAAATAAGAACACCCATGTATTGAATCGACTGCCAGGTCTTCAACAAAAGGGGAATCTCATGGAATGGCTATCAAGCTTTCCACACATGGAGGACGAACGGCTCCGGGCCTTGAAAAAGTCCATCGACGGGGCCTTTCGCAACTTCACCAGCACCTACGGCGATAGCTTCGAAAGCTTCTTCCAGCCGTTGCAATACTTTCTGAATCAGGCCGAGCGATTCATGACCACCACGCCATGGCCGATCATTATTTTGCTGGTCGCCTTGATTGCCTGGTTCGGCAGTCGCAGCTGGAAAATCGTGCTGGGTTGCGTGTTCACGCTGATGGCGATCGGGTACCTGGACATGTGGTCCGACACCATGAAAACGCTGTCGATGATCTTCGTGTGCACGGTGATTTCCATTGTCATCGGTTTGCCGATGGGCATTGCCATGGCTCGCTCCAATCGATTGCGCAATCTGGTCAGTCCGATTCTGGACGTGATGCAGACCCTGCCGAGTTTTGTCTACCTGATACCCGTGGTGATGTTGCTGGGCATCGGCAAGGTAGCGGGCTTGATTGCGGTGGTGGTGTACGCCTTGCCGCCGATGATTCGCCTGACCAACCTGGGCATCCGCCACGTCGACGCCGAGATGCTCGAATGCGCCGATGCCTTCGGTTCGTCCAGTTGGCAGAAACTGAAAAACGTTCAACTGCCGCTGGCGCTGCCCTCGATCATGGCCGGCATCAACCAGACCATCATGATGGCGTTGGCCATGGTGGTGATCGCCTCGATGATCGGCGTTCAGGGCCTGGGGCAACCGGTGCTCAAAGCCATTTCCAACCAGTATTTCACCCTGGGCATGTTCAACGGCCTGGCGATTGTCGGCATTGCAGTGATCTTCGATCGGGTCAGCCAGGCGTATGGCAGACGGCTGCAAAAGCATCTGGAGAAGGTTCATGGCCACTAATCCGAGCAGCGACTTCGGCATCGAAATCCGCCATCTCTACAAGATCTTCGGTTACCAGGCGCAGGCCAGTATCGAGCGGGTCAAGCAGGGCATGAGCAAGTCCGAACTGCTGAGCAATCACAGCCATGTGCTGGGTTTGAAGGACATCAACATCAGCATGCCGTCCGGTGGAATCCAGGTGATCATGGGGCTTTCCGGGTCGGGCAAATCAACCTTGATCCGCCATATCAACCGGTTGATCGAACCCACCGCCGGTGAAGTCATCGTGGGGGGCGTTGATGTCCTGAAAATGAACCGCAACGACCTGCGCGAATTCCGCCGGCATCATGTGTCGATGGTGTTCCAGAAGTTCGCGTTGCTGCCCAACCGGACGGTGCTGGACAACGCGGTCTACGGGCTGGAAATCCAGGGCCTGCCCCGTGCCCGGCAACAGGAAATCGCCCGGCGCTGGCTGGATCGGGTCGGGCTGCAAGGTTACGAGAATCACTACCCCAATCAGCTCTCCGGGGGCATGCAGCAGCGTGTCGGCCTGGCCCGGGCACTCGCCAACGATGCGCCGATCCTGTTGATGGACGAGGCCTTTTCGGCGCTTGATCCGCTGATCCGCATGGACATGCAATCGGTGCTGCTGGACCTGCAAAAAGAGATCCGCAAAACCATCGTGTTCATCACCCATGATCTCGATGAGGCCCTGCGCATCGGTGACCGAATCGCCATCCTGCGCGATGGTGAAGTGGTGCAGCAAGGCACCCGGCAGGAGATCGTCATGAGTCCCGCCGACGACTACATTGCCAACTTCGTCAAGGAAGTGAATCGCGGACGGGTGATCAGCGTTGACGCGATCATGCGCCCGTTTGTACGGGTCAAGCCCGGCGCAACGCTGGCCATGCCCGTGGGCACGTCACTGGAGGCGGCGGTCAAGCGGCTGGTGGAGGCGGGGCTGGATGAGATGGTGGTCACCAACGATCAGGGCCAGCCCGTGGGACAACTGGCCCTGAAGTCGATTATCGCAACGATGGTGACGTCGACGATCAGTGAGGACTCACGGATGGCCGAGGCTAGCGCGGCGTCGTAGTCAGCAATGGCGACGGGTGCCGAGTGAACCAGCGGCTTGCCGACTCATAGGCATGGGCCAATTGCAGCACGGCAAAATCGGCCTGATGCCGCCCGATGATTTGCACGCCCATCGGCAGCCCGTTGTCATTGAAGCCCACTTGCACGTTGGCCACCGGGCACCCGGACAGCGTGGCCGGGATCACGACTTCCATCCAGCGGTGGTAGGTGTCCATGGCCACGCCTTCAATGGAACTTGGCCATGGGACGGTTTTGTCGAACGGGAAGACCTGGGCGCTCGGCAACAACAGGTAGTCGAAGCGTTCGAACAGCCGCGAGAGCGCGCGGTACCAGTCGCTGCGCACAACGGTGGCGGCGTAGACGTCGCTGCCCGACAGTTGCAAACCGTTTTCGATTTCCCAGCAGGCCTCCGGTTTCAGCTGCACGCGTTTGTGCGGGTCGGCATAGGCGGCCCCCAGCGAGCCAGCCACTGACCAGTGGCGCAAGGTTCGCCAGCTGCTCCACAGCTGTTGAGGGGCGAACGCCGGCTGCACCGGTTCGATGTGGCAACCCAGGCTTTCGAAGTCAGCAAAGGCTTTCTCGCACAGAGCCACGATGCCTTTTTCCATCGGCAGGTAACCGTTGAAGTCGCCGAGCCAGCCCAAGCGTGTGCCCTTGAAGTCCCGTTCCAGTGGCGCGGCGAAAACACTGCCAGGCTCAGCGATGGACAGTGGCGCACGGGCATCGCCGCCGGCCTGGACGGACAACAGCAAGGCTGCGTCTCGCACGCTTCGCGCCATGGGACCTTCGTAGCCGAGCTGATCGAAAAACAGGTCGGCGCTGTCGTCAAACGGCACGCGTCCTTGTGATGGACGGAAGCCGAAAATGTTGTTGAACGCGGCCGGGTTGCGTAACGAGCCCATCATGTCGCTGCCATCAGCCACCGGCACCAGGTGCATGGCCAGCGCTGCCGCCGCGCCACCGCTACTGCCGCCGGCCGTTTTGCCCGGATCGAACGCGCAACCGGTGGCACCGAACAGCGGGTTGTAGCTCTGGGAACCGAGGCCGAATTCCGGGGTGTTGGTTTTGCCGATGATGATCGCGCCCGCCGCCTTGATGCGCTCAACCATGATGCCGTCGCGTTCAGGGATAAAATCCTTGTACAGCGGTGAACCCAGGGTGGTGCGGATACCCTGGGTCAAGGACAGGTCTTTGACCGCGTGGGGCAGGCCGTGCATCCAGCCTCTGTATTCGCCCCGCGCCAGTTCGGCGTCGCGCAGGTCGGCCTGGGCCATTAGACCTTCTGGCGCTTGCAGGCTGATCAGCGCATTGACCCGCGGGTTGAAGCGTTCGATATGGGCAAGATAAGCCTGCATCACTTCTCGACAGGAAACCTGGCGCAGGCGGATGCGTTCGGCGAGTTCATGGGCCTGCAACAGGACCAGTTCGCTGATGGTATTGGAAGTCATTGCAAGCGGCCTTTCAGACGGCTGGAGAATCGCCCCGTCGCCGTGACGGGGCGGCAGGGATCAACGCATCAGGTTGGTCCAGAGACGATCGGCCAGGCGAATCGCGCCTTCACCGCAGGTCTTGCTGAACACCACCGGGGTGCCTTCGGGAATATGCAGTTCCGGTGCATCCTTGAGACTGGCGTCGAGGAAGGGTTCCACGCCCTTGATCGGGCTCTGGTGCTTGAGGAAGTTTTGCGTCATCGCCGCATTTTCAGGCTGGCTCAGGAACGCAATGAACGCCTTGGCGTTTGCCGGGTTTTTACTGCCTTTGGGAATGACCATATTGTCGACCCAGGCCAGTACGCCTTCCTTGGGGTAGAGGTACTTCAGGGTGGGCTTCATTTCCCGGGCACGCATCGATGAACCGCCCCAGAACATCGACATGTCGACTTCACCGGAGGCGAGGTTTTCGCGGATCGAGCCGGCCTTGGAGCTGTAGGTTTTGACGAAGGGTTTCTGTGCCTTGAGCAGGGTCAGCACTTGCTGCATCTGTTTCGGGTCTTCGGTACACAACGGGATGTTCAGGTACAGGCTGGCCATGTCGATGACTTCGCTGACCGAGTCGAACATGTTGATCCGGCCCTGCAACTCGGCCGGCGGCTCGTACAGCACTTTGTAGCTGTCGGCGGGGCCTTTGTAGCGCTCGGCGTTGATCACGACGCTGGTGGTGCCCCAAATGAACGGCATGGAATAGGCACCTTGCGGGTCCCATGTGGGCTTTTTCAGGTTGTCCACGACGCTGGCGTAGTAGGGCTCGTTGACCGGGTCGAAGCGCTCGAGCAACTGCTCCTTGATCAGGATCGGAATGAACTGGTTGGACGGAATCGCCACGTCGTAGCCGGCGCCACCCTGTTTCAGCTTGGCCAGTAGCGTCTCGTTGGAATCATAGGAATCCACCGTGACTTCGATGCCGCTCTGCTTCTGGAATTTGGCGAGTATTTCTGGTGAAAAGTAACCGCTCCAGCTCACCACGTTGAGTTTTTCCGCGGCCTGAACGCTCGCGACCAAGGTCAGCGGTAAGGTCAGGAACAACGAAGTGCTGATGCTTTTTATCCACGTGCTCATGCTAATTCCCCACGGTTCGTAAAAGGTTCAGGTGTTCTTTTTGCCCAAGAGGTACGAGAGGCTGACGAACAGCACCGAGACGCCCAGGATCAGGGTCGAGACGGCGTTGACGTCAGGTGTCACGCCCATGCGCAGCAGGCCGAAGATGAAGATGGGCAAAGTGGTGGTGCCCGCCTGGGAGACCATCATCGAGATCACGAAGTTATCCAGCGAAACGATGAAGGCCAGCATCAGCCCGGAGACAATGCCCGGCATCAGCAGCGGTAAGGTGACCTTGCGAAAGGTCCGCCACGGGCCGGCGTAAAGATCAGCCGAGGCCTGTTCGAGCGAGAGGTCCATGTCGTTGAGCCGCGCCCGGATCGGCAGGTAGGCGAAAGGGATACAGAACACCGTATGAGCGATGATCAGGTTGCCGTAACCCAGGGACAGGCCAATGGTGGAAAACAACGCAAGGGTGGCGACGCCGACCACGATTTCCGGCAGCACCAGAGGCAACATGATCGCCCCCATCGACAGTTGCAGGCCCTTGAATTTGGCCCCCCGGGACGTGCCGAGGGCGGCAAGGGTGGCGATGGCCGTCGCGATCATGCTGGCGCAGACGGCAATCAACAGGCTGTTTCCCGCTGCCTGGCGCAGGGCCTGATTGGCGAACGCGGCGCGGTACCAGTCGAGGCTGAAGCCGGTCCACACGGTCGCGGACTGGTTGGCGTTGAAGGAGAACACCACCAGCACCACGATCGGTGCGTAGAGGTACAGGTAGAACAGGAAACTGAAACCGCCAAAGCCCGGAAAGTCCTGCACCTGCAACGCGTTTCGTTTGAATAGACCCAGCATCACGCACCTCCCTTGGCGACACGCTGGCGCTCGGCACGCAGGGCATACACCGTCAGCACCAGCATCACCGCGGCCATCAGCACCAGCGACAGGGCCGCGCCGAAGGGCCAGTTACGCGCATCGCTGAACTGCCTGAAGATCAGGTTGCCGAGCATCATTCGGGTGCCTCCGCCCAATAATTCCGGCGCGATCATCGCCCCCAGGCACGGCACAAAAGTGAGGATGGCGCCGGCCATGATGCCGGGCTTGGCGATGGGCAATACCACTTTGCGCAAGGTGCGCAGGCGCCCGGCGTAGAGGTCCTGCGCCGCTTCCAGCAGACGGATGTCCATTTTTTCCAGGGTGGCGTAAATCGGCAGTACGACGAAGGGCGCGTAGGTATAGACCAGCCCCAGCAATACTGCGCCGTCGGTGTAGAGCAGTTGCAACGGCTGGTCGATCACGCCGAGTCCCAGCAGGCTGTTGTTGATCACCCCGGTGTTACGTAGCAGCAAAATCCAGGCGTAGGTGCGAATCAACAGGTTGGCCCAGAACGGTACGGTAATCAGAAAGATCAGCAGCCCCCGCCGATGCGCCGGCTGCATGGCCAGCCACACCGCCACCGGGAAACCGATCAGCAGGGTGATGAGGGTGGTCAACCCGGCAATGCCGATCGAACGCAGCGCGATAAGCAGATAGGAGTCGGCAAAGGCCAGACTGTCATCCAGCTGTCGTTCGAACAGCAGCGAGGTGTAGGCCTCCGTGCTGAAGACCTTGTTTACCCCACCATAGGGGTTGGCCTCCATCAACGAGTAACCGATGACAATCACAATCGGAACGATGAGGAACAGGCTGATGGCGATGAGCGCCGGGCTGACGCCGAGGAAGCTCTGGAAGGCTTTGCGGCGTTCCAGGGTGTTGGCAATCGGTAGAGCTTGCATGGCAATTCCTCGTGCTCAATCGTGCAGGACGCTGGCGCTGCCGCTGTCAAACAACAGACCGGCTTGAGTGCCCACGGCGAAGCGCAAGCTGCGGTCGACACTGTTGGGCGTGCGCACGGTGAGGCGCGAGCCGTCGCTGAGGCTGACTTGATATTGCAAGTCAGTGCCGAGGTAGATTTGCGTGTCGACCCGGCAGGGCAGCGCGCCCTCGGTGCTCGCTGGCACCAGGTGCAGACGTTCGGGACGTACGGACAACGCGACCGGGGCGCCGACGTGAACGTCGCTGCACGGTTGCGCCGGCAGCGGGTGCCCAGCGGGGCCGGCGAACCAGGCCTGGCCCGCTTCGACACGGGTGACCGTGCCGTCGATGAAGTTGGTTTCGCCAATGAAGTCCGCCACAAAGCGATTGCGCGGCCGTTCGTAGATGTCTTCCGGGCGGCCGACCTGCTGCACTTCGCCTTCGGACAACACCGCAATACGGTCGGACATGGTCAGGGCTTCTTCCTGATCGTGGGTCACGAAAATGAAGGTGATGCCGGTCCTCGCCTGAATGCTTTTGAGCTCTTCACGCATGGCCTGGCGCAATTTGAGGTCCAGGGCCGAGAGCGGTTCATCCAGCAGCAGCACCTTGGGATGCGGCGCCAGGGCACGGGCCAGGGCGACCCTTTGCTGCTGACCGCCGGACAGTTGGGCCGGCTTGCGTGTCGCGAACCGTTCCATCTGCACCAACGCGAGCATCTCGCGCACTCGTTCAGCGATTTGCGCGTTCTTCATCACCTTGCCCATCGGGTGCGATTCGAGGCCGAAGGCCAGGTTTTCGGCGATGGTCATGTGCGGGAACAGGGCGTAGTGCTGGAACACGGTATTGACCGGACGCTCGAACGGCGGGCGGTCGGCGATGTTTTCACCGTAGAGCAGGATCTCGCCCTGGGTCGGAAATTCGAACCCGGCGATCATCCGCAGGAGGGTGGTTTTGCCGCAGCCGGAAGGGCCGAGGAGGGTGAAGAATTCGTTGTCTTGAATGTCCAGGTCGATGCTTTTCAGCGCCACCGGGCCCGTCTGTGGATCACCGTAGACTTTACGCACTGAGCGGATGGACACCGCCAGCGTTTGCAGCGAATGCAGGGCATTCATGCGTTACCTCCGATTCCCCCACCGCTTGCGGATGTGCTGTAAACAGCTAAGCCTGCGAGCGCTGGATATTGTTTTTTTGGGCAGGATCGAATTGCGTTCAGGTGTTTTTTTATTGTGCTGTGGGGTCGATTATCAGTGAGCGGTTGCGAGAGCGAAACTTCAGTTTTAACATAGCTGTTGTTAAATAATTTAATAGCGAAAGGCGTCCAGAAACCATGCCTGACCACCGATTGCCACCCCTCAATGCGGTGCGTGCCTTTGACGCCGCAGCCCGATTGGGCAGCTATGTCGAGGCGTCCAAGGCCCTGCATGTAACCCAGCCCGCCATTGGCCGACATGTGAAGCTGCTGGAGGAGTGGTTGGGCACGCAGCTGTTTGAGCGCACGTCTCGCGGGGTCACCTTGACGATCGCGGGGGAGAAGTATCACCGCAAGATTTCGGCGGCCTTGCAGCTCATCATTGAAGCGGGCAAGGAAGCACGCCCCAAGGCTACCGAACGGTGGCTGCGCATCATGGTGGTTCCGGGATTTGCCAAACGCTGGCTGATGCCACGGATTGAAGCGATGCGTCACCTGCGGCCGGGGTTGAAATTTGCCATTGAGCCCAACTCTACGTTCACCGAAGTAGACGGCAAGTCCGCTGACCTGGGGATCGTCTATGGCCTGGACGGGCAATATGCCGACTCCCGTGCCACGCTGATTTGTCCTCGGGTGTTCCCAATCTGCACGCCGGCTTACCTGGACAGCATCGACCCCATCCAAAGCCCGGCCGATCTGGTGAAGCACAACTTGATCCACGTCGATGACGGCGAGTGGTGGAACCTGTGGTTCGCTGCCCATGGCCTGGATTTTCATCTCAATTCGGACATGCTCTACGTCAACAACGACCACGCTTTGTCGGTGGCCGAGAGCGGGCAGGGCATCGCGCTGGCCAACGAAGTGCTGGTGCGCGAAGAGCTCGACGCCGGCAGACTGGTACGGGCGCTGGACAGCCAGGTCAAGCTGGAAAGCTATCGGGTACTGACCCCTTCGGTCGAGTTGTCGGCAGATGTGGCGTGGTTTATCGAATGGTTGCAGACGGAACTGGAGCAGGACTTCGGCGGTTGATTTCCGAACCGGCAAGAGGAGCAAGATCAACGTGCGTCAGGAGGGCGGGGGAAAGTAGCTGTTGAATGATGCCGGATCTCAACTGCAAGTGAGTTTGACGGCCTTGGCGGCGCGTTCGAGTTCTTGTTTGACGTCCCCCGGGATTCGTTGCTTGCGCAGTCGTTGTTCCAGGAACGCCTGATTGCCCCGCGTATCGACTTCAGCGTCAATCGCCGCGTCCTCCGCACCAATGGCCGACGCGTGGGACTCTATGACCGAATCAATTTCAACGTCATTGTTGGCGGCGTCGAGCGCGCCGATCAGTTTCGCCACTTCATCTTCTTCGGCCTTGGCGTAGGCATCCACGGTCATTCCTGCAGCCAGCGCGCGTGCTCTGACTTCAACGCCCTTTAGCGCCTCCCTGGCCTCACCGCAGCGTAACTCCTGGGTATGTTTTTCGGCATCTTTCCATTGGATGATCCCGTGGGTCAGCGTGCCGATGATTGCTATGGTGATGCCACCGATCAGGATCCGCTTCATGTTTTCACTCTCGAGCGTGAGCAGTGGAGTTTTTGAGGGCGTCGCTTTCAAAGCGTAGCATCAAGATGCAAGAGGAAAAGGTCCGCGTTTCTTCTCGTCGCCAACATTGCGCTTTGGCAACGCACCCCATAACGTGTTCATTTTTGACAGAGCAGGTCGAACATTGATCGAACGACGCCAATTCAGCGGAGGCATGAAGGGCAAAAACCTTCGCTACTTGAATGAGAACCCCGGCGAAGCACCGCAAGTGGTCCGCACAGGATTTTTGCTGCTCGAACATTTCTCGTTGCCTGCGTTCACGCAGGTGCTCGATACGATCATCACCGCCAATCTTTTGCGCCCCGGTTTGTTTACTTCCCGCACGTTTGGCTTGAGCGAAGGGGAGGTCATCAGCGATCTGGGGCTAGTGATCCGTCCAGATGCCGTGATCGACAGTTCAGCGACCAAAGCGCTGGACCTGCTGGTCATTTGTGGCGGTTACCGAACCGAGCTGAAAGCCAATGAGGCGTTCATCACGCTACTGAAAACGGCAGCCGAGCAGGGCGTGATGCTGGCCGGGTTGTGGAATGGCGCCTGGTTCCTGGGCAAGGCCGGTTTACTCGATGGCTATCGTTGCGCGATTCACCCCGAGCATCGCCCGGCGCTCGCGGAGATTTCCAGAGCGACCCACGTCAGCAGCGAACCCTACGTCATTGATCGCGACCGGCTCACGGCGTCCAGTCCTTCCGGCGCGTTTCATATGGCGCTGGACTGGATCAAAAGCCTGTACGACAAAGCGCTTGTCGAAGGGGTTGAGGACATCCTGGCGTTCGAAGAATCGCGTTACCGGCGTATCAAACCGGCGGAAAACATCTGCGTCAGCGCACCTTTACGCGAGGTGGTGAAGCTCATGGACGCCAACCTCGAAGAGCCTCTGGAACTGGAGCAACTGGCGGTCTATGCGGGCCGTTCCCGTCGCCAGCTCGAGCGTCTGTTCAAAGAGCAACTGGGTACAACGCCGCAGCGCTATTACCTGGAACTGCGCATCACCGAAGCGCGCCGACTTCTGCAGCACACGGAGTTGTCACAGGTCGAGGTGCTGGTGGCGTGCGGGTTTGTTTCGCCGAGTCATTTCAGCAAGTGCTACAGCGCGTATTTCGGTTACCGGCCGTCCAAGGAGAAGCGGCTCGTCAAGTAATGCCTGTCAGTCTTCGCCCGCCTGCACTTCATCTGGTGGCCGTCAGCGCCCGGCGGTATCCAGGGCGCTGCTGGAGAAAGGGCTGGAACGAGCCGGGCCGGGCACCCGTTGATCAGGGGGTGGTCGAATGAGCTGCCCAGTGCTTCATTTCTTCGGCAATGAAATGGCTCACCAGGTCGCTGTACATCTTTTCGATTGCATCAGGGCTCAGGCCTTCTGCCTCAGCCCACTCGCGACGTGTTGCCAGCATCGCTTTGAAGCGTTCCGGTGCGCGCACCGATGCCGCGGAGGTCTTGAACGTCGAGGCCGCGAGAACATATTGAAAACGCTTGCCCAACAGCTTGATAACAGCCTGATCGAGGGCATCGATTTCGCGTCGGATGTCCTCCATGCCGGCACATGCTTGGGGTTGCAGTTGATTGATGAATTCCATTCAGGTCTCTCCTTTGATTGAAAATATCGTAGGTTTTTTTGATCGCTGTGGCTATGCGCAGCAGCATCGCCTCACCCGTCATCATTAAACAAATCGAGTATTCATTGTTAAGGTGGGGTGGCAATCAACAGGAGGCTTCAATGAATTTTACGGGAAAGACCGCGATTGTGACGGGCGCAGGTAGAGGCCTGGGGTTCGTTTATGCACGTGAATTGGCAAGGCTGGGTGCCAATGTCGTGATCAGTGATCTTGGCGCGGACAACATCGGTGCGGGGGCGGATACGTCCATCGCCCTCGATGCCGCACGAGTGCTTCAGTCCGAGGGGTACAGCGTTGTCGGTCATCACGGCGACCTGGCCAGCGAGCACGGTTGCCAGCAACTGATCGAGACGGCTGTCGAAGCGTTTGGGCAACTCGATATCCTGATTCATAACGCCGGCTGGGTTGGCTATCAACCGATTGAAGCGGCCGAGTTATCGTTCATCGAGCGTGCGCTGGATATCAATATCTATACGCCCATCTGGTTGTGCAAGCATGCCTGGAAGCACCTCAGGCAATCCGCTGCCGCGCGCATCGTGCTGACGACTTCGGACCGTGCGATGTACCAGCAATACGCTCAGTCAGGTCTGGTGGCTTATGCCGCAGGCAAGATGGCGCAACTGGGCATCATGAACGCGCTGAGCATGGAAGGCGCCGCCGAGGGCATCCTGGTCAACGCCGTGTCGCCGGTCGCCAAAACCAGAATGTGGGGCGTGACCGAAGAACCGCAAAACCTCAAACCCGAGTGGGTCGCGCCCGGCGTGATTTTCCTGGCTTCGGAGCTGTGTCAGGACACCGGCTACATTTTGCGTGCGAGTAATGGCCAATTCACCGCGACACGGTTTGCCGAGAACCAGGGCGTCGACTACCCCGTCGACCTGGCTCGGGTCGACGCCAGCAGTGCCGAGCAGATTGCTCAACTGTGGGACCGCATCAAGGAGTGTTGACAGGCGTCCGAAGCTCGATGCTATTCCACAAACACGCCACCTTACCTGTGGCGAGGGAGCTTGCTCCCGCTGGGGCGCGAAGCGGCCCTACTTAGCAGGGCCTCACTTAGCAGGGGCCTGCTGCGCAGTCCAGCGGGAGCAAGCTCCCTCGCCACAGGGAGCGCATTCAGTTCAAAAGTTCTCTGGTAAACAACATGTCGCGCTATCAATGCCGGCACTCCGATAACACCACCTGACAGGTGTTCGGGGTGCCACCGGATCGGCCGGCATAGCGCATGCAATTGTCCATGGATTTTTTGCGGGCCATGCTTAACGTGTTGCCCCAGGCCAATCCACCTTCGCCAGCCGTGGGAAGTGCTTTTGCATAACAGTTTGAGCCGACGCTCGTGGAATAACGCGCCGTTTTTGATTTGCCGGAACACCCCGTCGTCAGCGCCAGGCTGATGGCGAGGAGGGTGGGGAGGAGCCATGACGAGCACTGGCGCGCTGTTTTCCCGATCATCCCGTTTCCCCTGAATCAAGAGGCTGGAGGCGTGTAGCTTTGTTTAGTCTAGACCGCTGCTGCACCTTGCCTGGACCGTCCGCCGGCTTACAGCTCAGTGGACGTTGGCCCAAGCCACAGGTCCACCACTCGCCGATCCAGCTCTTCCCAATCCGCCATCCCCAACACCCGCGTGGTATTCAAACCACGTAAATAGCCGCGCAATTGATTGGCAGTAGCCCGTGCGAGCTCGGGGTCGGGCGTTTGTTCGCCCAACAGCACGGATTCGTACTGGACCAGGTACTCGGCCACCCGGTCTCGGAAATCGGGCAGAACGGCGTCGCGGATGAAGTCAAAAGTCCTCAAGGAGAGATCCTCTTCAATCTTTTTCAGTGATGATTGAGTGTTTACCCGTCTGCGCGTCGCGCAACTATTGTTAGAAGTAATAGTGACCATCACGAAACGCAAGTTCTACTTTGATGACTATAGCCGGACAATCCCCTGCATCGAATGACGACGGCGACCCGCTCGACGCGGTTCTGCTGCCTGATAACCCGTATTTTTATGTTGAGGATGAGATTGATGCGCTCCACCTGTGTGTCTGCCATGGCGTTTGGCACGTTGTTGCTCGCCGGTTGTGCCAGCGCACCGAACGACCCGACCATGACCTTGAAGACCAGCAAAACCCCCGCCCAGTACGCCGACTGCGTAGTACCGAAATTGCAGGGCAGCGCGTTGAATCCCACTGTTTCGCAAACCCAGCGCAGCTACCGGATCGTGGTGCCGAGCAAGGTGACGGCAGACAATGTGCTGGAGGCGTACAAGGCCGGCAGCGGCGGCAAGGTGTTCATCTACGAACGACATTTGCTGGCCTCGAACTTTTTGCCTTCGAGTTTTGAACGCGCTGCCCAGGATTGCATCTGAACCCGGCGCCTTGACGTTTTCTACAGAGCTCCTTTGGTTGGCCGCAACCAACCAATTTTTTACCCCGCACGCCATTCGGTTGCGGGGTTTTTTTTGCGTCGCGAATGCCGACACAGCGTAATTCTTGTGCCAGCGACCGTTCGGCCGGTTGTCTGCACCGGGCTGCGCAATTGGAGAAGTGCCTGCGCAATCGGGGAGGCTGCCAGGCAGAACACGTGCACCATCATCTTCCGCTTCAGAGCCGCCTAAGAGAAACCTTTAGCGGGGTGGGAGATTTCCCTCCTTCGGATGCTGTTCTTCTTGATATCGGCGCAGCGCCTGCTGACTTACCTTGGACAGACACGAGTTGTCGTCGTTGCGGGCTGTTCCATTGAGCCCGCGAGGCGTTTTAACCCCATAACAACAAAAAGTCCTGCTCGCACCACCCCCGGTGGTCTTTTGGTTTGATTCTGCTCCTATAAAAACAGTGCCCAGGCACATACAGATGTGGAGATGTCAGATGTATCAAGTAAGGCAGTCATGCCGTGGAATAGGTATTGCCAGTGTGTTGGGCATCTGTTCGCCACTGGCCGCACAGGCTGATGTTATTAAAGACAGTCACTTCAAAGTGGATACGCGCAACTTCTACTTGCACCGTAACTACACCAACACCCAGGCACCGGATTCTGAAGTGCACAGTTGGTCTCAGGGTTTCGATGCGCAATTTACGTCCGGCTACACCGACACCGCCTTGGCCATCGGTCTTGATGTGGATGCGCAATACGCCGTGCGCCTGGACTCGTCGGGCAATGACGGTTCGCTGCCTTATAGCGTCCGTGACGGGCAGACCGCCGACGACTACAGTCGGGCCGGGGCCACCTTCAAGATGCGCTACAGCAAGACCGAGTTGAAGGTCGGTGATCTTCGCCCGCAATTGCCGGTTGCGTTCGATGACCCCAGTCGCCAGCTGGACACCCTCTATCAGGGGGCCGTGGTGGAGTCCAGGAAAATCGATGGGCTGACGTTGACCGGCGGCCGTTTCTGGTCTGCCGTAACGCGGGAATCTTCCAACCACGAGAAACTGTACAAGTACGGCTCCACCGATAATCTCGACAGTGATGGCCTGGACTTCGGCGGCGCCACTTACGACATCAGCAAAAACCTGCAAGCCAGTTATTTCTATGGCGTGCTTCACGATATTTATCAGCAGCACTACGTCGGCCTGATGCATATGGCTGAGCTGGGGAATGGCTACAAACTCAAAACCGATTTGCGCTACTTCAATAACAACGAAGAGGGCGAGGCGTTGAACGGTGAGATCGACAACCGCTCTTACGGTGCCTTGTTCACCCTGCTCAAGAGTGCCCATATGTTTGGCGTCAGTTACCAGCGCATGCTCGGTGACAGCGTATTCCCGACCATGAACGGTTATATCCCGCAACCCTACCTGGTGCACTGGTCGTCCCTGGGGTTTGTTCGCCCGGGTGAACGATCCTGGTCGGCGCGCTACGGCTATGACTTTGCCGCGATGGGGATGCCGGGACTGAAGTTCTACACCCGTTATACCAAAGGGACCCATTGGAACCGCGGTGCAGACCTGAGTGACAACCAGGAAAGCGAACGCTATCTGGGGCTCAACTACGTGGTGCAGAGCGGGCCGCTGCAAGGCCTTGGGCTGGACCTGCGCAACATCGACGTGAAGCAGAAGTACGGCTACGACTACAACGAATTCCGTGTCGCCACGACCTACACCTGGAAGTTCTGGTAAGCCCGATCCAACCAGGGTTAGACCCCAAAACAATAAGAGGCCCGGCCATGTTCGAACCCAACGTCTTTTGCATCTGCCCCGCAACTTCCCCGTCGGTGTCCTGTTCGCCGTTAGCTGGCGCGCTGCGCACATGAGCGTATTCCAAGAGGAGCAAACACCCGTGAACGTCCAGGTCAATAATGCGGTCCTGCAAAAGAAGAAGACTTACCTTTACGAGTGGTATGTGGTGGGGCTATGCATGGTCGCCTACATCTTTTCATTCGTGGACCGGCAGATCCTCGCGCTGATGATCGAGCCGATCAAAGCCGACCTGCAGATCAGCGATACCCAGTTCAGCCTGCTGCACGGGCTGGCGTTTTCGTTGTTCTATGCCTTCATGGGCATGCCCATCGCCTACCTGGCTGACCGCTTCTCCCGGCCGAAGATCATCGCCGTCGGCGTGGTGGTCTGGAGTTTGATGACCGCCGCGTGTGGCTTGAGCAAAAACTTCCTGCACATGTTCCTCGCCCGAATTGGCGTGGGCGTCGGCGAAGCGGCCCTGTCGCCCTCTGCGTATTCGATGTTCAGCGACATGTTCCCCAAGGAAAAACTGGGCCGCGCGGTGGGCATCTACTCGATCGGCTCGTTCGTCGGTGGCGGCCTGGCCTTCCTGGTGGGGGGCTATGTGATTGCGCTGCTCAAGGACATGCACACCATCGAGGTCGCGGTTCTCGGCGCCATGAAAGCCTGGCAGCTGGCGTTTTTCATTGTCGGTCTGCCCGGCATTCTGGTCGGCATTTTGATCTGGCTCACCGTGCGCGACCCAGCGCGCAAAGGCTTGCAGGTTGATGCGCAGGGGCGGCCGAAGAAGGTTGCGATGAGCGATGGCATCCGCTTTCTCGGACGTCACCGTGCGACTTTCACCTGCCATTACCTGGGCTTCTCGTTCTACGCCATGGCCCTTTTCTGCATGATGAGCTGGAGCCCGGCGTTGTACATCCGCAAGTTCGGCCTGACGCCGGTCGAGGCGGGCTACATGCTCGGTACGGTGCTGTTGCTGGCCAACACCACCGGGGTGTTGTTCGGCGGATGGCTCACCGACTTCCTCGCCAAGCGCGGACATCAGGATGCCGCGATGCGCACCGGGGTGATCGGCGCACTGGGCATGGTGATACCCGCCATCCTGTTCCCGCAAGTCGATCAGCTGTGGCTGTCGGTGACCCTGCTGGTACCGGCGATGTTCTTCGCCTCGTTTCCGATGCCGGCGTCCACCGCAGCGATGCAGATTCTCGCGCCGAATCAGGTGCGTGCGCAGGTCTCGGCGGTGTTCCTGCTCATCAGCAATCTGCTCGGTCTGGGCGTGGGCACTACACTGGTGGCGCTGTTGACCGATCGTTACTTCGGTTCGCCGGCGGCGGTGGGCTCGTCCATGTCGCTGGTGATCGCTGGCGCGTCGTTGTTGACGGTGTTTCTGCTGTGGCGAGGTTGCCGTCATTTCCGCGAAAGCTATACCCGTGAGTACCCGACCCCGGCGTGATGTGCGATCGTTCATGATCGACACCACGGCCCCGCTTCGTGCAAACGCAGCGGGGCCGATTCGCTCCAGATCAGGAGAGCCCTCGATGTTGAATGATGTACACCTGCTGGAGCGGCACAGCCTGCTCAGCTCAACCGATTACCGTGAGATCAAAGCCAAGGTCAGCCATTACCTGTGCCCGCACAGCTTCAACGTGCTGCGCGACGCACCCATCTACACCCGGCTCAATGGGGTATTTTTCGGCGACCTGGCATTGCTCGACTTGCGTTACGGCGCCCCGGTGGAAATCACCATCGGCGACATTGCCGATCAGTACCTGTTTCGCATTACCTTGCAGGGGCAGTGCGAAGTGGCGCACGGACGGCAAAGCGCGGCGATGCAGTCGGGCTACCTGAGCGTTTCCTCGCCGTTCGCGCAAAGCCGTATCGTCACCGATGGCCAATGCCGCAACCTGATCCTGCGCGTCGATCGTGACGCTCTGGAGAGGCAACTGCAACGCTTGCTGGATCGCAGCCTGCGACAGTCGGTGATCTTTGATGTCAGGGTCGACCATCTGAGCGCCGGTGCCGTCAGCCTTTATCACACCCTGGACTATATCTGCCGGCTGTACGGCAGCGGCGTCGACGGCTCGCGCATTGCCAGCAGCCTGTCCGACTACCTGATGCAATTGCTGCTGACCCAGCTGCCGCACAACTACTCCGCGGATTTGTTGAACGACGCCCGCGCACCGCTGCCGCATCACGTGAAAAAAGCCCGTGACTACATCGAGGAACATCTCGACGAGCCGATCAGCCTGGCGACCTTGAGTGAACTCTGTGGCGTCTCGGTGCGCACCTTGCAGAACGGCTTCAACCAGTTCCTCCAGCAGGCGCCGGTCGACTACATTCGCGACCGCCGTCTGGCGCTGATCCACGAATCACTGAAGCAGGCCAGGGTCGGGGAAACCGTCACCGATATCCTGCTGCGTCACGGCATCAACAGCTTCGGACATTTCTCCAGCGGCTACCGGCAACGCTACGGCTGCCTGCCGTCGGATACCCTGCGACGGCACAAGCATTGAGACTTCTGCGCAATGGGTCAGTCGGTTGCGCAATCGGATAAGTCGATGGCGGCAGGGCTCGTTAGGATCGAGTCTCTTACAAAAGGAGCATCTCGATGAATATTACCGTGCTGGGTGGTGGTCACGGCTGTTACGCCGCTGCTGTCGAAATGGCCGAGAAAGGCCACCTGACTCGCCTGTGGCGTCGTGACGGCGCAGCCCTCAAGGAATTGCTGGCCATCGGCACGCTGACGATCAGGGACTACCTGGGCACTCGTCAGTTGTCTGTCGGTCAGCAGGGAGACAAGCTGTCGCTGATCGACGACCTCGCCGAAGCCCTGAGTGATGCGCAACTGGTCATCATCCCGCTGCCGTCGACCTCCCACGAAGACCTCGCCAAACACGTCGCGCCGCACCTGCGCGATGGTCAAGTGGTGTTCCTGCCACCGGGTACCTTCGGCAGCTACGTGTTCGCCAAGGCCATGGCCGATGCGGGCAACCAGAGCAAAGTCGCCTTCGCCGAAACCGGTACGCTGCCCTATCTGGTGCGCAAGCACGGCGCCAGCGACCTGGTGATCAGCGGCTACGCCACCCGCCTGCCGACCGGCGTATTCCCCAGCAACCTGTCCGAACACGCCTTCGCTGTGCTGCGCGAAGCTTACCCGAGTGTCGAGCCGATTGAAGACGCCTTGAGCGGTGCGCTGATGAACGCAGGCCCCATCATTCATCCGCCGCTGATCATGATGAACGCCGGTCCGCTTGAGCATTTCGACGCCTGGGACATTCACAACGAGGGCACCCAGCCGTCGATTCGCCGCGTGACCAACCAGCTGGATGCCGAGCGCATGGCTGTGCGCGAAGCGCTGACCTATGGCGCGCCGCACTTTCCGCTGGCCGATCACTACAACACCACCGACGGCGAAGAGTGGATGTACGGACGGGGTGCCCATGGCAAGCTGACCGATAGCGGCGATTGGCGCGAAGACATCGACCTGCAGACCCATCGCTACATGCTGGAAGACACTCGCCTGGGCCTGTCCTTTCTGGTTTCCGTGGGGCGCTGGGCCGGTGTCCCGACCCCCGTGGCGCAAGGCCTGCTGAGCATCGCCTCAGTGGTGGCGGCACGCGACCTCTACGCCGAAGGCCGCACCCTGGAGAACCTGGGTCTGGCCAGTCTTGACCGGGCGCAAATGATCGAGCTCCTGACCCGGGGCTACAACTGATGAACGCGGCGCTGCCGTCTGTCAGCGTGGTCGGTGCCGGCCGGATGGGCGAGGGCATTGCGCTGGCGTTCATCCACGCGGGCCTGCCCGTCACCCTCATCGACATCAAGGAGCGCGCCGAGGATGAGCGGCGCGACTACTTCGAGCGTGTGCGAAACAATGTCCGCGGCGAACTGCAGATGCTGGTGCGCCTCGGCGTGCTCCTGCCGGACCAGGCGGACATCGCGATGTCACGGTTGACGCTGCAAGCCAGATCCCGCGCTGCAGCGACACTGAGCGAGTGCGACCTGGTGTTCGAAGCCGTGCCGGAAGTCATTGCGGTGAAGCAGGAGACCTTCGCCTGGGTCAGCGAGCATGTTCCGGCCTCGACCATCATTGCCTCGACGACCTCGACCTTTTTGGTCACCGAGCTGAGTGGAATGGTCAGCGAGCCGAAGCGTTTCGTGAACGCGCACTGGCTGAATCCGGCGTACCTGATGCCGCTGGTGGAAGTCAGTCGCAGCGAAAAGACGTGCCCGCACGTGGTCGAGCGGCTGCTGCAACTGCTCAAACGCATCGGCAAAGTGGCCGTGGTGTGCAATCCGGTCGCCGGCTACATCGTCCCGCGCATCCAGGCACTGGCGATGAACGAAGCCGCACGGATGGTCGAGGAGGGCGTGGCAAGCGCGGAAGATATCGACACTGCGGTGCGCGTGGGTTTCGGCCTGCGCTTCTCGGTCCTGGGCCTGCTCGAGTTCATCGACTGGGGGGGAGGCGACATTCTCTACTACGCATCGCGTTACCTGAGCGGCGCGCTGGCACCGCGTTTCGAATCGCCACAAGTGATCGCCGACAATATGCAAAACGGCCGCAATGGCCTGCGAGACGGCCAGGGCTTCTACGACTACCGCGACATGGATGTGGACGCCTACAAGCAACAGCGCCTCGGCGACTTCGTGCGCAAGCTGGAACTGTCGGGGCTGACGCCGGCGTTTGAGGGTGCCTTGAAGCAGTCCTGAGCAACTGGGCCTGGAAGCCGGGCCCAACCTTCGCGTCACTGCCCACTGTTTCACGCAAGCAGATAGACTGGTGGTCTGTTTACATTCTGTAAGATGTACCCCTCCCACCTTCACGAGCATTGAAAATGGATTCTCACTCGATCTTTACCTACACCCTCGTCGCCGCGATTGCCATCGCCAGTCCTGGACCCGCAACCTTGATGGCCATCAACAACAGCCTGGCTTACGGGCAACGCAGTGCGGTGTGGTCATCCCTGGGTAACGCGAGTGGCCTGTTCTGCCTGTCGGCTGCTGCGATGTTGGGGCTGGGGGCGTTGCTGGCCAGTTCCGAGTGGCTGTTCAACGCGGTGAAGATTCTGGGTGCGGGGTATCTGTTTTACCTGGGGGCCCGGCAGCTGTTCAACAAGAGTCCGATGCTTGCGGACGGTGTCCGGGATGACTCGAAGAAGAGCAGGCCCACGCCTTTCAAACTGTACAAGTCGGCCTTCCTGACGGCGGTCACCAACCCGAAGGCGACGATGTTTTACACCGCGCTGTTCCCGCAATTCATCGATCAGAGCGCAACGCTGTTGCCGCAGTTCTTCATCCTCACCTCGATCTTCATGGCGTTGTCGGTGGTCTCCCTGAGCCTTTACGCCGCGCTGGCTTCCCGGGCCAAGGGCGTGTTGACGCGGCCCGAGCTGTCCCGGTGGGTCAGCCGGGTCGTGGGGTCGACATTTATCTTTTTTGGCGCGGCCATCCTGACCATGCGTCGACAGACTGCATAAATGCCATAACGATCTGCTGCGGCTGATTGCGACCTGTCAGCAACGGCATTTCCATGGCCGTGGTCGCCTGAATTTGAATTGCACGACGATGCCCGACACAATCGCGTCCCGATCCGGCCGAAGGTGCCGGGCATTCGTGGTGAAAAGGAACTGCAGTTGAACGAACACACATTGTCCATGCGCCTGGAACGCGTGGCGGCGCATGTGCCCGCTGCTGCGCGCCTGGCCGATATCGGCTCGGATCACGGCTATCTCCCAGTAGCATTGATGCGCCGGGGTGTGATCGTCGCAGCGGTGGCTGGCGAGGTGGCATTGACGCCATTTCTCTGCGCCCAACGTACCGTGCGCGAGAATGGCCTGGAGCAGCAGATCACTGTGCGCCAGGCCAATGGCCTGGCAGCGATCGAGCCGGGAGACGAGATTACGACGATCACGGTCTGTGGCATGGGCGGTGAGACGATTCGCGACATCCTCGACAGCGGCAAGGCGCACCTGACCGGGCAGGAGCGCCTGATTCTGCAGCCCAACGGCGGTGAACAGCCACTGCGCCAATGGCTGATGGAAAACGGCTACTGCATCGTCTGCGAGGAGCTGCTGCAGGAAAACCGTTTCTACTACGAAATCATCGTGGCCGAACGCACCGGGCCCGTGCTGTACAGCGCCGAAGAATTGTACTTTGGGCCGTTGCAGATGCGGGCACGCAGCCCGGCGTTTCTGGTGAAGTGGCAGCGCATACTGCGCCACAAGCAGCAGACGTTGACCCACTTCACCCGGGCGCGGCAGGCCGTACCCGAGGAGAAGACTCAGGAAGTCGCCCAACAGGCCCGGTGGATCACCGAGCTGCTGGCTTGAGGATGGGGCGGCAGCGTTTTAGAAGTCGTAACGAGTCGTCAGCATGACGTTACGCGGGTCGCCGTAATAGGACGAGTTATAGAAGCCGATGTTGGTGTAGTAGTACTTGTCGAACAGGTTGTTGACGTTGACCGTTGCAGAAAGATGGTCAGTGAATTGATAGCGCCCCATCACGTCCACCAGCCAGTAAGCGTCCTGGGAAAATTCCTCGTCGGTGCCTTTGGCCCGGTTATTCAGGACCTGCCAGGCTTGCCCCTGCCAGCGGGCACCACCGCCGAGCGTGAGTTTGTCCAGGTTGCCCTGAAAGTTGTAGCTGGTGTAGAAACTGAGCTGATCCTCAGGTTCCCAGGTTGAAACCTTGTTGTCGTTTTCGTCCCGGGCGACCTTGTGGGTATAGCCGGCCTGCACTTGCCATCCCGGCGCCAACCGGCCGGAAATTTCTGCCTCGTAGCCTTTGGTGGTGGCCTTGATGCCCTTGTAGGCGTATTCAACGGCGGGGTTGGTCGGGGCCGCGTTGTAGGCATTGTCGGCCTCGGCGCGGTTGGTTTCGTGGATTTCGAAATACGCCAGGCTGGTGTTGAGTTGACCCTCGAAGTATTCGCCCTTGATGCCGACCTCGTAGTTCTTGCCCTCGTCTGGCTCCAGGATTTTGTTCTGACTGTCCATGTAATACAGCTGCGGCATGAAGATGCTGGTGTAGCTGGCGTACACCGTCAGGTTCTGGTTGAGGTCGTAAGTCACGCCGGCATAAGGCACCACCTTGCCCGTCTCACGAGTGTCGTCGGTACCGGTCAGCCAATAGTTCGCCACGCGTGCGCCGAGCATGACGTTGAGGTCATCGGTCACGCTGAAACGAGCGGTGCCATACCCGGCGGTCTGGCGCGTGGTTTGATCCGTCAGGGTGGCATTACCCCAATCCGGTTTGATGCTGTCGCCGTCCCAGTGATAGAAATCGATGACGTTGTTGGTGTACGTCGGGCTGTAATAACTTTTGCCTTTCCAGTGCGAGTTCGAGGCGGAGGTCCCCACCACCAGCTGATGCTCACGGCCTAGCAGATTGAAGGGGCCAGACAGGTAGACATCACCGGTGTCGCTGGTGGTTTCTCCGGTGAACTTGTTGGCATACACGCTGGATTGCCCGGTCACGGCATTCGGGCTGCTCTGAGCCGAACCCAGCTCAGCGTGATACCCGTTGATCTGGTGGTTGTACTGGGCCTTGGCGACCCATTCATTGGCAAAGGAATGTTCCAGCGTCGCAAATACCGTCCGCGTGTATTCCTCCCATCCACTCCATTTCGCGCCGTTGTTGAAAGACCGCGGCAGGCTGATTCGATCGCCATTGGAGTCAAACAGCGGACGGCTGCCGGACCAGCCGGAACCTTTAGGGTCGTTGTCCTGATAGTCGGCGCCCAACGTCAGCAGCGTGTCGGGTGTCAGGTCAACTTCCACGGTCCCGAAGTAGACACTGGTCTTGCGTTCATAGTGGTCCATGAACGAATGCTTTTCCTGGTAAGCGGCAATCCCCCGTGCGCGCACATTCCCGGTTTCGGTCAACGGGCCGCTGACGTCGATCTGCGACCGGTAGTTGTCCCAGCTGCCGGCGCCCAACTCGATATTGCCTTTGAACTCGGACGTCGGTTTCTTGCGGATCAGGTTGATTGTCCCGCCAGGGCCTCCCGCGCCTGTCAGCAATCCGGTGGCGCCCTTGAGCACTTCGACACGGTCGTAGATCGCCATGTCGGTCAACGTCTGGCCGGCCGAGAAGGCATCGTTGCGCAGGGTGGGAATACCGTCGTACTGGAAGTTCTGGATCGAGAAACCGCGCGCGTAATAGTTGGTGCGTTCACTGTCATAGGTGGACACCGTGATCCCCGGCGTGTGGCGCATCACATCGTCGATGGAGTTCAGGCCAAAATCATCCATGGTCTGGCGGGTAATCACGGAGATCGACTGCGGTGTCTCCCGGGGCGTGAGGACCAGGCGAGTGGCCGTGGCTATTGTGCCGGGCGTATACGACCCGGTGCCCTCGGTGATGGTGCCCAACTGGTTGGCGCTGACCTCGGTGGCTTGCAATTCCAGCTGCGCGCTGGCCGGTTTGGCGATCAACCGGTAACCGCTGCCCTCGCTGACAGCCTGCAGGCCCAGCGGATCGAGAATCAGCTCAAGGCCCTGATTGACTGCGAAACTGCCGTTCAAGCCCGTACTCCGAATGCCGGTGGTGAGCGCCGAGTCCGCGCCAATCATCACGCCCGATTGTTGGCCGAAGGCACCGAGTACGCTGTCCAGGCTGCCCGGCGCAATGTTGAAGGCGTGACGTTGCGCTTGCTCACTGGAACCTGTAGCGCTGGCGGCGCTGGCGAGCTGACTGGCGGTGGCAATAGAGAGGCCGAGGAGGGCTGTGCGCAAGGCACTGGCAAGCGGGGTAAGGCGACTGTGCATAAAGACTGTCCATGATGAGAAGGGTCGGCGGTGCGCTGTTTTTTCAGCGTCTTCCCTGGTCTTGATGCACGAGTTGGAAAAAACTGCCGGTTGCAGTGAAATATATTTCTGGCTAGGCCGGAACCACCGTGGCCCAGTAGCCCAATACCCGTTGCACGCGGATGGGCAGTACGCTGCTCAATAGATCGAGACTGTCATCCGGGCGGTCCAGAGAGAACGATCCAGACACTTGCAAACCGGCAATGGCCGGGTCGCAACGCAGCACGCCGCGTCGATAGCGATTGAGCTGGGTAATCACCTGGGCCAGTGGCATGCGTTCAGCAATCAACAAGCCGCGCGTCCAGGCTTCAGCGCTGGCCTTGACGCTTTCCAGTGGTCCGGTTCGGTGACTATCGAAAGCCACTTGCTGGTGAGTGCCCACGGTAAAACTGCCACCGCGCAACGGTTTCACCGTGGCACTGCCTGCCAGTACTTGCACCTGGGTGCCGGCCTGTTCTGTGAGGTCGTGACTGATGATCAGCCGCGACAGGGGCGCCGATTGCACCCAGCCATTGACGGTTTTCACCCTCACCGTGGCGCCGGCACCCACCGCCAGCAAAACGCGGCCCAGGTTCAATGTCAGTACCGGGGCGGTGGAGGTGTCGCGAACATCCAGCGCCGTGTAGGTATCCAGATTCAACTGAATGCCACCTGCCAGTTGGACCTGTCGGCGCTCGCCGGTGGGGGTGCGGTAATCACTGAACAGCTCGGGTAACAACACCCGTTCACGCACACTGAAACCGGTGGCTGTCGCCAGCCCCAGGCCGGCAACCCTTTGAGCAGCGTTCGGCGTGAAGGCGTGCTGCGCGCTTGCAACAACCGCCGGGCGCTGGAAGCGGGCAGGGCGGCGGTGCTGTCGCGTACATCACGGTTGAGCCCGGTCAGACGTTGCCAGGCCAGCTCATGCTGCGGGTGTTCCTTGCGCCAGTGTTGGCAGGCCTGTTGTTCGGCTGCGCCGCTGATTCCCGACTGCAACGCGACCATCCACAACATGGCTTGCTCGACGACTGCTTTGTCCAGCGGCTGGTTGTCTTCAGGTTCGAACACACTCATGCCTCGTACACCGCCGAGTAGCAGTGCCGATAGGCCTTGAGCATGGCTTTCTGGATCACGTTGATGCTGAGGTCCAGGCGCTCGGCAATTTGCGGATAGGTCAGGCCATCCAGTTGCGACAACAGGAAAATCTCCCGCACTTTGGTGCCCAGACCGTCCAGCACCTTGCCGACGGCGTCCAGGGCTTCCAGCACCAGCAGTCGGGTTTCGGGCGAAGGCGACAGTTCCGGTTCGAGAACAGCCAGTGTTTGCGCGTACGCTCGCTCCAACGCCTGACGGCGGAAATACTGCCCGCAGAGACGGCTCGCCACCGTGTTGAGGTAGGCGCGGGGTTCGCGAAAAAGCGGCAGGTTTTCACTGGTCAGAATGCGCACGAAGGTATCTTGCGCGAGGTCCAGCGCCTGCTCCTGGCTGCCCAGTTTTCGCCGCAGCAACTGCACCACCCAGCTGTGGTGCTGAACATAGAGTTCGCCTACGGCATGGTGGGTGGCAGGGGAGGAAGACATAGACAGGTTTCCAGGAAGGCGCTGACAAAAGAATTACATGATAATGCTTCTCATTAGTTGATGGGAGCAGTTTCTCTGTTGCTCGACTATTTTCAATGCGGGAGCAGCCAGTCAAACGTGTCGAGTCAGGCGCGATTCGATCGATGCGGCTGTTCAGAGTTGTTGGCCCCATCATGAGTGTCGAGCTGGCATGATCGGGGAGGGGACTTTGCTTTCATCCAGACGCCGGGATGATTAGGATGACGCATGCCCTTACACATCATCCTGCTCATACTCTTCGCCGCACTCCTGCACGCCAGCTGGAATGCGCTGCTGCGTGGCGGTGCCGACAGACTCTGGTCGATGACGGTCATGTGTCTGGCGGTCGCCATCGTCAGCGCAACGGCGGCCTTGTTCCTCACGCCACCAGCGCCAGTCAGCTGGTTTTATGTCGTGCTTTCAGCGGTCCTGCATGTGGGCTACAACCTGTTTCTCGTCAGGAGCTACAAGGTCGGAGACCTGGGGCAAACCTATCCGATCTCGAGAGGCTCTTCGCCCATCCTGATCACCCTCGGCGCATCGGTTTTTGCCGGAGAAAGTATCGGGGCAGCGGCGCTGCTGGGCATTGCATTGGTGTCGGGCGGGATTATTTCGCTGGCGTTCAAAGGGCGCAGGCTGGCGGTACCGAGCCTGCCTTACGCCTTGGGCACCGGATGTTTTATCGCCGCTTACAGCGTCACCGACGGGATTGGCGCACGCCTGTCCGGCGCACCGATCGCCTACACGGTATGGATGTGCGCCTTGTGGGGCATATTGATGCCACTGGTGTACATCGGCCTGCGCGGCGCCCCCAGTCTGTTTACGTTGCGTCCCGGTTTCTTCACGGCTTTCTTCGGCGGACTGGTCTCGCTGCTGGCCTACGGAATCGTCATCTACGCCATGTCCCACGCCCCCATGGGAGCGGTCTCGGCATTGCGCGAAACCAGCGTATTGTTCGCGGCGTTGATCGGTTATTTCTTCCTGGGCGAGACCCTGACTGTCCGCAAGGTGCTGGCGTGCGTGGTGATTGCCGCCGGCACGATTCTCATCGGCTGACGACGGCATGTAGGCGCGCAACATCATCGCCGGAGTGACCCTTGCTACGGTTGCCGATGTTCATGAAGGGCTGGTTGAAGGAGTCGCTACACTGGCTGATGCGCCGGCCTGACTGATCTGTATCAGCCAGAGGGATGGGGCCTGGCGGATATCAGGTTTTTTAACCCCTTCGAGGGCAAATGCCATGAGCGAAACCAAGTCATCCATCCGTCTGAATGAAGACATCTGTGTCCATATCTTCGTCGCCTCATCCGCCATGGTGGGCGTCTGCCTTACGGTTATCGGTATTTTTCAAGTGGTGACCACGTTGAGAAAAGAGGGATCCCTGGGGGATGACCTGCTTGCAATCAACGCCATTTTCTACCTGCTCACAACGATTCTGTCGTACTGGTCATTGCGAACCCGACAATTCAGCCGAAATCATCTGCTGGAAAAGTTCACTGACGGACTTTTCCTGGCCGCGCTGACCTGGACGACGGGGGTTGCAGGCTTCATCACATGGGCGATGACGTTTACGTAGCCGTCACGAAGCCTGTTCAGGTGCGATTCACTCACGCGGTTGGGGCGGTTCCAAGGGGATACCTGTGCTCCTACCAATAGCGGGGCGCTCACATCGATCATGAATTTCTACCTTTCTATTGACCTCATCCACACATGAGGTTTTATAAAGAGTGTCGCGTTGCCTTGGCAGCTTTCATTCGCCGCAGCGGTGACATTGGGAAAGGGAGCACATATGGATAAGCGTCACGTTGCATCGGGCCAACCTTCGCCATCGTCGGCAGAGGCCGTCGCCCTCAGGGATATCAATCCGCCAAAAAGTGGTTGGGCCGCCTTGTTGTCTGGCAGGAATGGCGTGCGCTCGCTCGCCCTTGCCGGGGGCGTCGTCCTGCATGCGATCAATGTTTATATCGCCACCACGATTCTGCCATCGGTCGTCAGGGACATCGGCGGTATCGACTACTACGCCTGGAATACCACGCTTTTCGTCGCCGCCTCCATTCTGGGTTCGGCTTTGTCGGCGAGGTTGCTCGCCCGTTCAGGGCCGCGTAGCGCGTACGTTATCGCCACGTTGGTGTTCGCAATCGGCACGTTCATCTGTGCCGTTGCCCCGTCAATGCCGGTCATGCTCTCCGGTCGCCTTGTCCAGGGGTTAGGCGGCGGTTTTTTGTTCGCGCTTTCCTACGCGATGATCCGGCTGGTATTCGATGAAGCTTTATGGCCGCGCGCGATGGCGCTGGTTTCCGGTATGTGGGGTGTGGCCACTCTGGTCGGTCCGGCCGTCGGTGGCATTTATGCGCAACTGGACGTTTGGCGGGCAGCGTTCTGGTCGCTCATTCCCGTCGCCCTGCTGTTTGCCGTGCTGGCTGTGATCGTGCTGCCCAAACGCAGCACGGATGAAATCGAACGCTCGCCGCTGCCACTCGCCCAACTCGTCCTGTTGACGTCGGCAGTGCTCGCCGTTTCATTCGGCAGCGTTTCCTCTGTTCTCCTCTGGAACATCGCGGGGCTGGCTGCCGCCGTCATTCTGACCCTCCTGCTGATCGGCACAGAAAGCCGCGCACGCCATCGGCTGCTGCCCGCCGGTGCCTTGCGCATCACCACAGCGTTGGGAGCGCTGTACGCAACGATGTCGCTACTGGCGGTCGCTGTGACCAGTGGCGAAATATTCGTGCCGCTGTTCCTCCAGGTTCTCCATCAACAATCCCCGCTCATTGCCGGCTACCTCGCAGCGCTGATGGCGGCCGGGTGGACGCTGGGGTCCATTGCCAGCGCAGGGGCGAGCGGCAAGGGCATCACCTGCGCAATTCTCGCCGGCCCGATGCTTGGCATGGCGGGCATGATCGCGCTGGCCGTTTTGATGCCCAGCGATAGTGCCGGTGGCTGGCCCGCGCTCATGCCCATATGCCTGGCACTGGTGGCAATCGGAGTGGGCGTGGGGATGGCATGGCCGCACCTGCTCACCCGCGTGTTTCAGGTCGCGCCGACGGGGGAGCAGGGCCTGGCAGCGGCGTCTATCACCACGGTGCAGCTATTCGCCACCGCGCTCGGCGCAGCACTCGCAGGCATGGTGGCAAACGTCGCCGGCCTCACGGATCCCGGAGGCATCGCGGGCATCGCCAATGCTGCGGTCTGGCTCTTTGGCCTGTTCGCATTCGCGCCAATCCTCGCCATCTTTACCGCAGTGCGCGTCGTCAGGTGTTACTCAAAAACTACGTAGGTAAAACGGTGACAGAAAAAGGCGATGGTTTTTTTCGTCGCCGTTTCTAGTCCTGAAATAGGTTTACACCTGTTTCACCCTGACGTCCGGCGCACCACCGAATTGGAGCAGAACCTCAATCCCTTGTAGGAGCTGTCGAGTGAAACGAGGCTGCGATCTTTTGATTTTGTTTTAAAGAAATGATCAAAAGATCGCAGCCTCGTTTCACTCGACAGCTCCTACAGGTACCGGGTTATTCAGGAAGAGACACCTTCTAGAAAAAAGCCATCGACTTTTTCTTCCGTTCTCCAGTCTAGGCGTAACTCGATTTTCTGCATTGACATATCGGTAAATGTCGATATGATCGGCCCATGGAATTACTCGAAATATTCAAAGCCCTCTCAAACCGTACGCGACTTGAAATCCTCAAAGGTTTGAAGGACCCCGTGAAGCACTTTCCTCCGCAGGACGAAGGTGACGTTCATACGGTGGGCGTCTGCGTCAGCAGTATTCAGGAAGGCGTCGGGCTGTCGCAGTCGACGGTGTCTGACTATCTGGCGACCCTGCAACGAGCGGGCCTGGTCGAAGTCAGACGCATCGGTCAGTGGACGTACTACAAGCGCAATGAAGCAGCCATCAGTTTGCTTGCCGAGATCATCGGCAAAGATTTGTAATTTTTTAACTCGACGTATCGGTAAATCACGATATCCCGTTTTATCGAAATAAGTATGCACAAGATGCTGAAACCATAGGGAAAGAACGGTCCGTTTTTTTACCCCGGTATATCGAAAAATCTCGATATCCCTTTTTATCGAAACGAGGATGCACAATGAAAGCGCTGATACTCAACTCATTTGGTGGCCCGGAATCGTTCGAACTGCGCGACGTGCCCAAGCCGGTACCTCAAGCTGGACAAGTCCTGGTGCGGGTCCACGCCACCTCCATCAATCCTTTGGATTTCCAGGTTCGACGAGGCGATTACCCTGACCTGGTGCAACTGCCGGCCATTACCGGGCATGACGTATCGGGCGTTGTCGAAGCCGTCGGCCCCGGTGTGACGAGTTTCGTTCCAGGCGACGAAGTCTGGTACACCCCGCAAATATTTGACGGCCCGGGCAGCTATGCCGAGTACCACGTTGCTGCCGAAAGCATTATCGGGAAGAAGCCGTCTTCGCTGAGCCACCTCGAGGCGGCGAGCCTGACCCTGGTGGGCGGGACAGCGTGGGAAGCATTGGTCGTGCGGGCGGCGCTCAGGGTAGGGGAGAGCATCCTGGTGCACGGCGGTGCGGGAGGCGTCGGTCATGTGGCGATCCAGCTGGCCAAAGCCATGGGCGCCAGGGTATTCACGACCGTGCGCGAAGCGAATATCGAGTTCGTACGAGGGTTGGGTGCCGACGTGATCATCGACTACGAAAAGAATGATTATGTTGACGCCATCAATCGGGAAACCGGCGGCCACGGCGTTGATGTCGTGTTCGACACCATTGGCGGCAACACGTTGTCGCGCAGCCCCGACGTGCTCGCACAACTGGGCCGCGTGGTCTCGATTGTGGACATCGCACAGCCACAAAACGTCGTTCAGGCCTGGGGCAAGAACGCGAGTTATCACTTCGTGTTCACCCGGCAAAACCGCGGCAAGCTGGATGAGTTGAGCGCATTGATCGAGCGCGGTCAGCTGCGGCCACACGTTGGCGCGGTCTATTCGCTTGCCGATATTCCGCTCGCCCATGCCCGGCTGGAGACTCCCAACAACGGTATCCAGGGGAAAATCGCGATTTCAGTCGCGCCGTAGGCTCACCTCGACCCTGTGTTTTTTCAATCGATAAACCTGAATTCAAGGAACGCCATGATTTATGAAATCGCGCTGCTCCCCGTTCACAAAGAACACATCGAAACCTTCAGACGGGCATTTGCCGAGGTCGCGCCGCTGCTCTGCCGCGCAAAGGGTTACGGCGGCCACATGCTCGCGCAAGGGATCGAAACGCCCGAGCAATTCAACCTGATCGTGCGATGGCAATCACTCGAGGATCACACACCGGGCTTCGAAGCGAGTGAAGACCATCGGTTGTTCATGATGGGCCTGGAGAACTATTTTTCCGATGAGCCGACGGTTTACCACATTGAGGGCGCCGGGTTTCCTGCAGGTGACTAACACCCGGACGAGCCTTTTTTCAGCGGAAATTCCAGGCAAAAGCGAGTGCCACTTTCAGCGCTGTCAACGCTCACGCGGCCACCGTGTATTTGCATGATCGAACGGACGATTGCCAGGCCCAGGCCACCGGAATCGTCCGGTTGATTACGCGATGGATCACACCGGTAAAAGCGCTCGAACAAACGCGGCAGGTGTTGCGGGGCAATCGGTTCGCCCTGGTTGTGCACGCTGAGCTCGAACCTGTCTTCCCATGTGGCGCTTGCAAGGGTCACTTCAGTACCGGGCGTTGCATGGCGCAGCGCGTTGGCGAGCAGGTTGGCCATTGCTCGGCGGACCAGGATCGGATCGGCCATTAACTCACCACGGGTGTGGTCGATAATCTGAATGTCGCGCTCCTGCGCCACGCCTTCGAAGTAGTCGCACAACTGCGTGCTGAGATCGTGCAGATCGAACTGTTCGGGCTTGATCGAAATATGCGACTGCTCGGTACGTGCGAGAAACAACATGCTGTCGATCATCCGCGCCAGACGTTCGTACTCTTCCTGATTGGACACCAGCAGGTTCTGATACTCCTCAATCGTGCGACCGTGCCTGAGGGTTTGTTGGGTATGCCCCATCAGGTTGCTCAACGGCGTGCGCATCTCATGGGCAAGGTCTTCCGAGAAACGGGAGAGTTGGGCAAACCCGTCTTCCAGGCGCGCCAGCATGTGGTTGAGGGCTTTGCTGAGCACTTGCAGCTCGCTCACTTCGTTGAAGTCATCCAGCCGCAAATGCAGATGCTGAACATCAATACCAGCCGCCCGCGCAGCCAGTTGGCGCACCGGGCGCAAGCCGCGCTGACTCACCCAGCCACCGAGCGCAAAGGCGAGCAGGGCACCGACGGACAGGGCCAGCCAAAGTTTGAGTCGGTAAGCGCCAAGCATCTGCTCTCGCTCACTCAGCAGCTTGGCGGCGATCAGGGTCAGAGGGCGGTCGCCGTTGACCACATCCAGCCAGGCAAGCCGGACGGGCTCAGCGTAATGACCGTCACCCAGTTGCGCCACTGGGGCCGCTTGCAAGGAGGGCAGCGGTAAATGGGCAGGGTTGATTTCAATCAACACCTTGCCAGCGTCATCGACAATCCACAGCAGGTTGTCACGGTTGCCCAGCATGTTTTCGTAGAGCTTGGGGCGGGCGCGTAGCGCTTCGATACTGTCGCTGTCGCTGATCAACGCTTGCATGCGTTGCAAGCGTCCGAGCAGAGCCTGGTCATCGCGCCAGGCGATCTCACGCTGCAACGACTCATACAGATAAAACCCGATAGCGCCCATCAACAGCATACTGACCAGCGCGAACATGGCGGCCAGGCGCAGACTCAGGGCGCGGGGCATTAGTTTCAAGATTGCACCTCAAGCAGGTAGCCAATGCCGCGAACGGTATGGATCAGCTTGAGCTGGAAAGGGTCGTCGACCTTGGCCCGCAGTCGGCGGATGGCCACGTCCACCACGTTGGTGTCGCTGTCGAAGTTCATCTGCCAGATCTGCGAGGCAATCAGCGAGCGCGAGAGCACCTCTCCCTCCCGATTGAGCAACAGATGCAGCAGCGCAAATTCTTTGTTGGTCAGGGTGAGGCGCTGGCCGTTGCGAGTGACCTTGCGCCGCAACAGATCCAGACTCAAATCGGCCACTTGGAACTGCTCGACCTCCCGGGGCGGACCCCGGCGCAGCAAGGTGCGCACGCGGGCCAGGAGTTCTGCGTAGGAAAAGGGTTTGACCAGGTAATCATCGGCGCCCAGTTCCAGCCCCTTGACCCGATCATCGATGGCATCGCGAGCGGTGAGAAACAACACCGGCGTCTGCCACTTGCGCCGGATGATCTGCAGTAACTGCCAACCGTCCAGGCCCGGCAGCATCACGTCAAGAATGATCAGGTCGTATTCACTTTCCTGCACCAGATGCTGGCCATCCAGACCATTCAGGGCGATCTCCACCCGATAGCCGGACTCACTCAACGCTTTGTGCAGATAGTCGGCAGTTTTCGCTTCATCTTCAACGACAAGGATACGCATTTTTTCCTCCGGAACCGGGATACAGGCTAGGCCGATCTGCTGTGTTTGCACATTACAAATTGGTAATCCGCAGGCAATCATTCTGACGGAGCAAGCGGTTCATTATCCCGGCCTGTTGTTCAGCCAGACTCAGCCAAGGGAAAAAGCATGCGTATCACCGGATCAACCCCATTGCTGCTCGCATTGGCGATGGGCTCTACGTTTGCCGTCGCGGCCACCGATGCTCAGGTTGCACAGCGCAAGGATGTCACGTTGGCGACGGCCAATAATCTGGCCAATGCGGCGTTGTCGGCCTGCCATGCGCAGGGGAGAACCGGTGTGGTGGCGGTCGTCGACCGTGGCGGCAATCTGGTCGCCCTGCAACGCGACGACAACGTCGGCCCGCACAACACCCTGGCGGCTCAACGCAAGGCCTATACCGCCCTGTCGACCAAGACGCCCACCCGGCTATTGGCCGAGCGTGCCCGCAGTACGGCGGACGCCGAAAACCTCAATACAGTGAATGAGCTACTGCTGCTCGGCGGCGGTGTGCCGTTGCTGTTCGAGGGAGAAGTTGTCGGCGCGCTCGGTGTCGCGGGTGCCGGCGGGGCTGCATTCGACGAAGGCTGCGCACTTGCCGCCGTTGCAAAAATCTTACCGGCCACTCACTGAAGAGATAAACATGAAAGTATTGAAGTTGTTTTTTGCAGGCGCCGTATTGAGCGTTCTGTCCTCGCTGGCATCGGCAGCGGCCAATCCCCTGAGCGTTCACGTGCTGAACCTGCAGGACGGACTGCCTTCCCCGGCCGTTAACGTGACCCTGGAAAAGAAGAATGGCCAGGGCTGGGAGATGCTCAATACCGCATCGACCAACGAACAAGGGCGTATCCCGGCGTTCTATCCAGAGGGCAAGGCGCTGGAGAAAGGCATTTACCGCGTCACGTTCAAAACCGGTGAGTGGTTCACCGCCCACAAGATCGCCAGCTTCTTTCCGGAAGTCCCGGTCATTTTCGAAGTGGACGGCACGGTCCCGCACTACCACATTCCGTTGCTGCTCAGCCCGTATGGCTTTTCCACTTACCGTGGGAATTGATGTTCACGTCGGGTGAACCGCTCACCTGAAATGACACCCTCGTGAAGCGACGGTCTCAGCTTTGCGCGTTCAAGAACAGTGCAAACAGCTCGGTCTGGGATTTGATGCCGAGCTTGCTGTACATGTGCTTGCGATGGACCTTCACCGTCTCCGCAGAAATTGCCAGCTTGCGCGCGATTTCCTTGTTCGAGCAGCCGCTGAGCATCAGCCGGCCGACTTCCAGTTCGCGGGCGGAAAGCGGTGTTTCCAGCTGTTGGTCAGTGGAGTCCAGCATGCTCTGCCAGCTCGGTGTCGGCGACGCGTTCTGCTCCAGCGTCTCGCGCTCAAACGCCATGCGTTGACGCATCAAAGCGCCAACCCAGGGTTGAATGAGTGTGAGTAGCGCGGTCTGCTCTGCACTGAAGCGACATTCACTTCCCAACGACAGGCTTAGGGTGCGCTCCGCGTCGAGCTGGACGTTGATATGGACTTCGTCGGCAACGACATTGAGGCGGAAGTAGCGCTGGTAGTAATCGGTTTGTTCGAAGCACTCCGGCGCCACATCGGCCAGCCAGAACAAACCGTTTTGCGGTGCTTCCCGATTGGCCAGGTAAAAGGGGTCGA
Organism: Pseudomonas sp. LBUM1643; assembly: GCF_059716215.1. Taxonomy (NCBI): domain Bacteria; kingdom Pseudomonadati; phylum Pseudomonadota; class Gammaproteobacteria; order Pseudomonadales; family Pseudomonadaceae; genus Pseudomonas; species Pseudomonas sp. LBUM1643. The sequence goes on along the minus strand of NZ_CP166813.1, from coordinate 4,156,786 downwards.
GCAGATACAGGCCTTTGAGGTAATCCTGAAAGAGCGGGTCCGGTCCGCCATCCTTGCCCGGGCATTCTGCGAGCACCTGCGGACGGCCATTACTGAAAATCAGCACGACCCAGCTGTCCACCGGGATATACCTGTCCAACTGACGCACCAGGGCCAGCCAGAAACCGGGACGGTCGAGTGCCTCGATCAGCCTGCCAATCGCCTGGTGCCAGGCCATGTCCTGCAAGGTAATGCTCACGTTTCTACCCATACGGGGTTACCCCATCGATGTGATTACTTTCCGCTTTATGGCTCTCCATACTCCATTCAGCCCTGGCGGGTGCTTTCAGGTTGGCGATTGCGAGTTTACAGACACGTGGAAGGATCACCGATGAAGATTGAGCTTGTACAAATTAACGGTCGCGATGGCGATACCGCTTATAACCTGGAGCGTACGCTGCAGGCCATCGCTACCTGCGCAGCGGATACCGATCTGCTGATTTTTCCAGAGACCCAGTTGATGGGGTTTGCCAGCGCGCAACAGCTCCCTGAAGTCGCCGAGCCGCTGAACGGGCCAAGCGTGCAGGCCGTGCAACGCGCCGTACGCGAACGGAATGTCTCAGTCGTGGTGGGGCTGGCCGAGAATGACGCCGGCACCTTCTACAACACGTCCTTGCTGGTGACCCCGGAAGGGATCGCCTTGAGTTATCGCAAGACGCACCTTTGGCCGTCGGAGCGCGGCCTGTTCCAACCAGGAGACCGTTATGTCACTGCGCTCTGGAAGGGTATCCGGGTGGGCATTCTGATCTGTTACGACATTGAGTTGCCGGAGAGTGCCCGGGCGCTTGGCCAGCTTGGCGCCGAGTTGATCCTGGTGACTAACGGCAACATGGACCCTTACGGCCCTGTCCACCGCACCGCGATCATGGCCCGAGCTCAGGAAAACCAGACATTTGCAGTGATGGTCAATCGAGTCGGCGGCGGCGATGAAGGCCTGGTTTTTGCCGGTGGCAGTGCCGCCATCGATCCCTTCGGACGCACCTTGTTCGAAGCAGGGCGTGAAGAGTGCCGTCAGGTGGTGGAGCTGGACCTGGATTTGCTCCGCACCGCCCGCTGTGACTACGACTACCTGCGTGATCGGCGCCTGCATCTGAGCGGCGAACAGATCGAACACGAGGATGGACGACGGGAACTATTGATTCCTTGATGCAGGCGCGAGGGGGCACCGCGCCACAGCGAGTGTTGCGTCTCACCGCCGATTTTGACGCTGCCACAACAATAATTCACACACCAGCAGGAGCAGTGTCCGGATCCCTGGACTCGGCGCTAACGCTCTGGAGCATCCCCATGAAACCCATTCGCTGTATGCAATTTGCGCTGGTCTCGCTGTTCAGTTTCGGCCTGGTCTGCGCCGAAGCCGACGAGGCTGACAAGCGCAGTGTTCATATCTACAACTGGTATGACTACATCGCCCCGAACACCATGAAAGACTTCGAAAAAGAAGCGGGCGTCAGCGCTGTGTACGATGTGTTCGACAACAGCGACGTCATGCAAAGCAAGCTTATGGCTGGCCGCAGTGGCTACGACGTTGTGGTGGCGAGTGGTGACCTGCTACCGAACCTGATCAAGGCGGGCGTTCTGAAAAAACTAGATCGCTCGAAGCTGCCCAACTGGTCGCACCTTGATCCCGATATCCTTGCCAAGTTGCAGAGCAACGACCCCGCAAACAACTATGCGGCCCCTTATTTGTGGGGTACCACGGGCATCGGCTATGACGCGGACAAGGTCAAATCGATACTCGGTCCCGATGCGCCGGTTAACTCCTGGGACCTGATTTTCAAGGAAGAAAACCTGGCCAAACTCAGTCAATGCGGTGTGGCCATGCTGGACGCTCCCAGCGAGGTCATTCCCATCGCGTTGCACTACCTTGGACTGCCCTACAACAGCCAGAACCCGGACGATTACAAAAAAGCCCAGGCGCTGCTGCTGAAACTGCGTCCCCACATCGTCTACTTCGATTCGTCCAAGTTCATCTCTGATCTGGCCAATGGCAACATCTGCGTCGTGCTGGGCTGGGCGGGTGGCGTCGCCGATGCGCAGAAAGCCTCCGAGCTGGCGGGCAACGATCGCAAGCTCGTCTACAGCATTCCTCGCGAAGGTGCCCCGGTGTGGGTGGAGAGTCTGGTGCAGCTCAACGATGCGCCGAACCCGGAGCAAGGCCTGGCCTTCATCAACTACATGCTGCGCCCCGAAGTCATCGCCGAGTCATCCAACTACCTGAGCTACCCGAACGCCAACAAGGATGCCACCGCGCTTGTCGAGAAGAAGATCCGCGACAACCCAGGGGTGTATCCGTCCAAGGAGGTCCTGGACACGCTGTTCCCGCTGGAACCCCTCCCGCTGAAGATGGAACGCGTACGAACCCGCACCTGGAACACGGTCAAGACCGGCGCTTGATGGTAGACACGATTCTGCTGATGGTCAGCCAGGCCCGTCATTAAAAAATCAAACACGAGAAAGGTCATGAAAGAGACGATGAAGCCACGTGCCCGCGATTTGAATATTCAGTTCGGCCAACTGCAACCCGGTCCCCTCAATGCCATCACCGATGTGCCGGGGGTACGGGTCGGTCACAGCAATGTGCGAGGACGCACCGCGAACGGCCGCGACATCCTGACGGGTGTCACGGTCATCGAACCGCGTGCCGGTTCCACCAGCCAGCAACCGTGTTTTGCCGGCGTCCATGTGTTGAACGGCAACGGCGACGCCACCGGCCTGGAGTGGATTCGCGAGGCCGGCCTGTTGACCAGCCCGATTGCCTTCACCAACACCCACAGCCTTGGCGTGGTGCGTGATGGACTGATCGTGGTGGACCGCGAGCAGCAACCGGAGGACGGGCGGCTCTACTGGAACATGCCGGTGGTGCTGGAGACCTTCGACGGTTTGCTCAACGACATCAACGGCTTTCACGTCAAGGTCGAACACGTGGCTGAAGCGGTGCACTCGGCGGTGGGTGGTCCGGTCGCTGAGGGCAATGTCGGTGGCGGCAGCGGCATGATCTGCCACGAATTCAAGGGCGGCATTGGCACGGCGTCACGGCGTCTGAGTGCTGCGCAGGGCGGCTGGACCGTTGGCGCCATCGTTCAGGCCAACCACGGCATCCGCAACGAACTGCGCGTCGACGGCTACCCGGTCGGACGCTACATGGAACAGATCGACTCGCCGTTCCTCAAGGCTTCGCTGCCGCACCCGGGCATGGGTTCGATCGTCGTGTGCCTGGCCACCGACGCGCCGTTGTTGCCGCACCAATGTACGCGGCTGGCGCAACGTGCCAGCCTCGGTCTCGCCCGTACCGGCGGGGGGAATGAAGACCACAGCGGCGACATCTTCATCGCCTTTGCCACCGGTAACCAGGTGCCACCGGCCGCTTATGAGCGCAAGCGCGCGCCCACCACCGACCACCTGAGCATGGTCAACAACGACCACATCAGCGAGTTGTTCCTGGCTGCCACTGAAGCGGTGGAAGAAGCCATTATCAATGCCTTGTTAGCTGCGGATACCGCGGAAGGTAACGGCCATGCCGTGCCGGGACTGGACAGTGAGACGCTGCTCAAAGCCTTGCATCAGGCGGGTTGGCCGGGAGTGGTTAACTGATCGATCGTAGTGAGCTAGTGAGCTAGTGAGCTAGTTTGGCCCTACACCTGTGGTAAGGGGATTTATCTGTGGCGAGGGGATTTATCTGTGGTGAGGGGATTTATCCCCGTTGGGCTGCGAAGCTGCCCCAGAACCTGCAACCGAGGGGTGTCAGGTACACCGCATGTGGTGGTTCTACGACTGCTGCGCAGCCGAACGGGGATAAATCCCCTCGCCACAGTATTGAGCACGCCTGAACAGTATTGAGCACACCTGAAGCTCTTCTTGAGTGCACGCCTGAAGCTCTTCTTGAGTGAGCAGTATTGATCTGAGATGGGCGTAAAACTCAATGTTCGCCCTGGTGCTGCCCGGCCTGCTGGGCGAACCATCCCATGATCAGCGAGCACGCTGGATGAGACGCGGCTGATGGTTGAGGGCACAGCGAATAGACTCCTCTGGTCCTCAAGGGGCGGCCGAACGGGATAAGCAACACTCCTCGTTCGATAGACTCTTCTGCCAAGGTCATGTCGGTCATGGCCACTCCCAGACCTCGCGCCGCGGCATCGAGCGCCAACTCATCAAGGTTGAAGTGGATGTGCCGGTAGTCCTCCAGCGACTTGCCGTTATTGGCTGCCAGCCAATCAATCCATGCTTGCTTGTCCGCCGAACGATGGAGCAGGGGGTAGCGTACAAGATCGTCCACTGATTCCAGGGGATGGGTTGAGTTGCCAAAGCCGGGGGCGCACACCGGCACCAGCGCTTCCTCGAATAACGTCAGGCAGGAGGGATCGCTCGATGGCTCGGGGAGATAAAGGATGTAGGCGTCGCTGTCGCTGGCCGGCTCGACGATCTCGGTCGCCACGGTTTCGATCGACAGGGAAACGTCCGGGTGACGGCGATAGAAGTCGCTCAACTTTGGCAGCAACCAACGAACCGCGAGCGACACGTGCATGCGGATACGGAACGGGCGCTTTTGCGGTGCCAGGCGATCCTCGAGGCTTTTCAGCTGTTCGAGGATATGCCGCGCACTCGCGAGTACCTGTTCGCCCTCCGGCGTCAGTCGAAGGCTGCGACTGTTGCGCAGGAACATCGAAACGCCAAAGTGATTCTCCAATTGCTGAATTTGCCGGCTCACCGCGCTTTGGGTCAGGCACAGCGTCTGCGCTGCTTGCGTAAAGCTGCCGGAGCCTGCAACTTCCACCAATGCCTGCAAGCCTTGGAGCGAAGGAAGGTGGCGAATTTTATCCATGCGTTTTCTGAATGCCTTGATGATTTAATAACGTTGGTTGTCGCCGTGATCACCCTTTAGATTCTAGTCATAGCTACCGTCATCTCCAACCAGTCATGCGAATTTTGCATGAGCTAACGTAATCGGGTGGGTGGCCAAAGACAGTCAAAGAGGTGATGCATGGAAAACGTATGTGGCTGGATTGCACAGGCCGGGGATTCACCGGCTCGCGACCCACTGAGTGGTCGGCAGCAGGCAGATTGGCTGGTCATCGGCGCCGGCATCACCGGGCTGTGTGCCGCTCACGCACTCGCGGAAATGCATCCCCAGGCGCGCATCGTCATTGTCGACCGGCAACGGGCCGCGCAAGGGGCGTCCGCGCGCAATTCAGGTTTCGTCGTGGCCCATGAACACCCGGCCACTGCTGAACTTCAGGGCAACGCAGGATTTGCCGGCTTTCAGGTGGACACCTCGATTTCTCGCGCTGCCAGCGACGAAGTGCGCAAACGCATTGCCCAACATGGCATCGAGTGCGATTTCCGTGAATCGGGTTATTTTTTCGCGGTCAGCGATCCGCGCAAATTGACCGATGTCGAGGCCAAGCTGCAAACACTGAGGGCCGTAGGCGCTTCTGCGCAGTTTCTGCAGGGTGAGCAACTCGTGCAGAAGCTGGGCACCCGGCACTACCAGGCCGCGATCTGGTGCGGCAATGGCAATGCGCTGCTGCAACCGGCGAAATACGTGAAAGGTTTGCTCGACGCCCTCCCGGAGAACGTAACGCTGTTCGAAAACACCGAGATCACCGGTCTGGAGCGTACGAGCCACGGCCGCATTCGCGCCAACGGTCGTCATGGCAGCATTGAAGCCAAGCAGGTGGTGATTTGCCTGAATGCCTTCATCTCCCGCGCCGGTATCAGCGACAGCGGTACTTTCCCGATGGAACTGAGCGCCAGTTTGACGCGGCCACTCAGTGACGAAGAGTTCCAGGCACTCGGTGCCGTCGAGCCATGGGGCGTGCTGTCCACCCGGCCACTGGGTGCCACGGTGCGATTGACCCCGGATCGTCGGGTGATGATTCGCAATACCGCGGAGTACCGTTCAAACGACTTGTCTCTCGCGCAGTTGTCCACTCGCCGCAAGCACCATGTGCTGGGTCTTCAGCGCCGTTTTCCGATGCTTGGCGAGCAGGACATCCAGTACACCTGGACCGGACACCTCAGCGCTTCACGCTCCGGCCAACCGTACTTTGGCAAGGTCGAGGAGGGCGTGTTCGCCGTGGCCGGGTGCAATGGCTCCGGCGTAGCGCGCGGCACGCTTTGGGGCCGGTTGCTGGCGGAACTGGCATCCGGAGCCGAATCACCGATGCTGCATTCGGTCATCGAGCGCGCCCAGCCCGGCTGGCTCCCGCCCAAACCTTTTCTCGACATCGGTGCCATGCTGCGCATGCGCGTCGAGGCCGCTCGAGCCAGATCAGAAGTCTGAAACCCCGTTAACACCCACAATAAAAGCACTTCATAACGAAGGTGATCGAACATGCGCGTCAACACAGTTTCCCTGGTGGCACTTCTCTCGACGTTTTGCGCGGGCGCTTACGCTGACGAAACCGTCAATATTTCCAATTGGAACGGCTACATTGCCGACGACACCCTGACCAGTTTCACCAAGGAAACAGGGATCAAGGCCACCTACGACATCCACGACAGCAACGAAGTGCTGGAGTCCAAGTTGATGACGGGTAACACCGGGTATGACGTGGTCAGCCCGTCGAACCACTTCCTGTCCCGCCTGATCAAGGCCGGTGCGATCCAGAAGCTTGATCGCAGCCAGCTGCCGAACTGGAAAAACCTTGACCCGGCGCTGATGCAAAAACTGCAAGTCAACGATCCCGGCAACCAGTACGGCTATCCGTACATGTGGGGCACCGCCGGCATCGGCTACAACGTAGAGAAGATCAAGGCCCTCTTCGGCAATACCGACGTGACCCGTTCCTGGAGCCTGTTTTTCGACGAAGCCAACATCAAGAAACTCAGCGAATGCGGCGTGGCGATCATCGACAACCCGACGCAAGTCCTGCCGATCACGCTCAACTACCTGGGGCTGCCACCCCACAGCCACGAGCCGCAGGACTACAAGAAAGCCGAGCAGGCGCTGCTCAAGATCCGGCCTTACGTGCAGTATTTCCACGCCTCGAAGTACATCAGCGATCTGGCCAACGGTAACGTCTGCGCGGTGATCGGTTTCAACGGCGACATCGTGCAGGCCGCCGCCAGCGCCAAGGAAGCCAAAAACGGAATCGACATTGCCTACTCGATTCCGCAAGAAGGTTCGACACTGTGGTTTGACATGGTGGTGATGCCCAAGAATGCGCCTCATGAGAAGAACGGCTACACCTACATGAACTACTTGCTGACCCCGCAAGTGATCGCCAACATCAGCAACAGCATCCACTACGCCAACCCCAATGCGGCGGCCGATGCTTATGTGGTGCCAGCGGTGAAAGAGGACCTGGCTATCTACCCGCCGAAAGACGTCATGGACAAGTTGTTCACCGTCGAGGATCTACCGGCTTCCATCGCGCGGTTGACTACTCGGCTGTGGACCAAGCTGAAAACCAATACGTGAAAACCGCTGCGCTCACCTGTTTTTGGATCAGACAAGGGGGGCGCATTTTTTCGTTGCACGAGGCTCGCGCCACGCCCACCTAATTGACAACCGATGGAATACGAACCGTAAACGTCGTACCACTACCGGCTTTCGACTCGACTTCAATGCTGCCTTGATGGGCGCTTACGATCGCTGAGGCTATATAGAGTCCTAGCCCGAGCCCCGCATCAGCGCCGTATTCGACGCCGCCTGGCAGGTGGCGAATCAACGGACTGAAGAGGTTTGCCTTGGCGCTGTCCTCAATCGGAAGTCCGGCATTATGGACAGACAGCAATGCATATCCATCGAGAGTTTTTAGCGTGACGGTGACCGGGCTGTCAGCCTCTCCGTGCTGAATCGCGTTCCCGATCAGGTTGGCGATCACCTGTTCAATTCTGGATTTATCGAACCGCCAGGGCAGGGTGTATTCCGACAGCAATTCTATCTGTCGGTCCGGGTGATACGCTTTGGCTTCTTCAACCATTGCTTTACACGTATCCACGAGGTCATCGCGTTCAATACGTATCGGGATTCCGGATCCTAATTGAGTGCGGGTGAAGTCCAGAAGATCGCCCACGATTTTTATCGAGCGCTTTACGCTCGTATAAATACGCGACACGTTTTTGGTGGATTTGGGCGGGAGATCCCCCGCGCGCAAAAGCACTTCAGCGCTGAGCAGTACGGCACCCAGAGGACTTCTCAAGTCGTGACCGAGCACGCCGAGAAACACGTTTCTCGCGGTCTCTACCGCCGTGGCGTAAGTCACCACAGACTCTGCAAGCGCCTGATCAATGGCTTCATTGAATCGAATGACATCGTGAACTTCCTGATCCCTGGACACATGGTCAGGCGGCAGCCACAACGCGAGCACGCTGGTACGCAGGGCTCTGTACTCTGCAATCACCTGTCCGATGGTAAAGCCCGAAGCATGTCGGACGTCTGCGTGTGTTTGCGCTGAGGTAATGTCTTTTGATCGGGGCGCATTTCCATGGGATCTCAGTATCCTTGCTTCAGGGCTCTGGGCGGTTTGGAGATCAACGGCAATGGTCCGCAGCATCTGCTCTGCGTGATCTCTCAAGGCCAGCGTATCCATTCCCTCGGCGGCAGGCGTCAGCGTCCTGGCGAAGTCTTCCCACTGCTGAAGGATGGGTTCCATGTTTTGCAGGATGAAATCAGCCAGGCGCATGGGGTGCTTCCTTTATGAAAGTGGACTCTCCGAGCCATGAGCCGAAGCACTGGACTGCCGAGCGAAGTCCCAGACTACGCTACCGGACGCATCTTTCTGACTTTTATGCGAACCAGCGCATGTTTAGTCTCTGAGCGTTGAACGTGCTGCCTTCACCACCCAGGGTGTGCCGCTTTTCATCGGCAATAGGCCAGAAGCGGACTTTTGGAGTAGGGCAAATTAATCGGTCCCGTTTTCTCGATTGGTAGCCGTCAATCGAACCAGTCAAACACGTACGTCGAAACTTGCAGTAGAACGGCCGTTAGTGGCCTATCGCGGCGATTGGGGCTGGTGGCTATCGGTCAAACTCGGCTACTCCCCTCAATGCGATTTTTCGCCCAAGCGCCGAAGATCATGTCTCCGATATAGATACCTTGAGATTGGGTGCGCTCATCGTCTAATCGCGCTTGCAGGGTTTCTATTTCGACCTCTTCTGCGGTGGCAACGCCGTGTGCAAGGATTCGCGGCAGGCAGGCTCGCACGATATGTCCCAGCGCGTATGGGCTGCTGGACGTTTGTATAAGGCATTCTCCGCGTACCGCTTCCACGGCTAAACCGGCCTGGGTAAATATGCGATGAAGGTTGAAGCCGATATGCAGATCAGCCCCTTCACGCTCGATCATGTGTTGTATCCAGCCCTGGGCTTTTTTGTGTAGAAGAAATCCGTCCAGGCTCGCAGGAACCAGAGTGGTGTCGTGCTCTTGAAATACGATAGTGCCTCCAGGCCTCAGATGTTGCGCAAGCGCTCGCACAGCAGCGACAGTATCAGCCTGATACATCAACACCCGCCGACCAACGATTGCGTCAAACACGCCAAGCGACTCGGCAAGTCCGAGCAGATCGCTATCGATAAACGTAGGGTGGGCATGGTGCCGTGGGGCGTTGCGTTGACGTGCAATGGCAAGTGCGCTGGCGTCGTGATCCGCACCAACCACCGCCCCGGTGCTGCCGACCAGGCGCGCAAGCAAGTACGTGACATCGCCAGAACCACAGCCGACGTCCAGTACGCGCATCCCTTCGCGGATTCCGGCATCGGTAAGCAGGCGCTCGGTGAAGTCCGGTGTAGTGTTTGACATGGCAAAGCTCCGCAGGTGTGCTGCAAATTTGGGTGATGCGAGGGGGGTAATGATCGCGTTGGCGCCATTGGTCTAGCGTGGAGCAATAGACCCATCCGCTTTTTCTGCCGCAACAGGGGCGTAACTTCTGCGCACAGTAAACGCGAAAACTAGGCCGCCCACATACATCAGTACGCCGTAGATCGCGGCAGGGACAACCAGTGCATCGTCTCGCAACACCGTGCTGCCGATGACGATGGCAAGTGTGGCGTTCTGCATCGCCGTTTCTATGGCAATGGTGACGGCCTGACGGCGTTCCAGGCGCCCCAGTTTGGCCACTACAAAGCCGAGGATCAGCATCAGTACGTTGAGTGCCAAGGCCAGTGGTGCCACCACACTAAAGTTCTGTTCGAACAGGCTCCAGTTTTTCACCAGCGCGCCGACTACGATGATCGCGAAAGCCAGCGTCGATAGCCGTGTCGCCAGCGGTTCGAAGCGCTGCGCCGCGCGCGGCCAAACGCGGCGAGCCAGCATGCCCAGCGCGACCGGTAATCCGAGCATTGCGAAGACTTGAATCATCATGAAGCCAACCGGAAAGTCGATTTGCTGGTGCGCGCCCAGAAAATGCCCCATGGCAAGGGTCACAATCAACGGCAACGTGATGATGGTCATCAGGCTGGCGGCGGCGGTAAAGCTGAGCGCCAGAGCCACATCTCCGCGGGCGATATAGGTCAGCAGATTGGACGTCGTACCGGTCGGGCATGCCGCAATCAGCATAAAACCAACGGCGATTGCGCCCGGCAGTGGAAACATCGATAGCAAGGCAAAACAGACCAAGGGCAGCAGAACGAAATGGCAGGCGAAGCCGAGCAGGAATGCGCGTGGTTGTGCGGCGATCCTCCGGAAGTCGGCGGGCACCAGGCCCAGTCCGAGTGAAAACATGATTAATGCCAGCAACAGCGGCATCAATACCGTCGCGAGTTGGTCACCAGACAAGGCAATCTCCCAAGCGCCGTCGTTGCGGCGCGATCGTTGTGATTAGGGCGTTAAAGCGTGAGCGCAAGACTGCGCTGTCAGCTACGGTTTGATTCCATATAGATGCTGCGTTTGGGCGTAGCCATCACCCGGCGTAACAGGGGTTCGAAAAACTCCAGCGGCAGAGTGTGTGCGGTTGGGTCGAAAGCCGCTGCATCATATTTTTCGCAAAATTCGACAGTCCGCTGGTACAGGTCAGGCAAGTGCGAAAAACGATCACGTGAGTGACGATCCAGCCCGAGGTGTTCAAAAAAATAATAGCCTTGAAACAACCCGTGGTTGGCAATCATCCAGTGATTTTCCATGCTGACAAATGGCTGCAGGATGACCGCCGCCATGTCCGCGTGGTTGTAGTTGGCGAGCGTGTCGCCAATGTCGTGCAGCAATGCGCACACCACGTACTCATCATCTTTGCCATCGAGGTGCGCCAGGGTCGCTGTTTGCAGGCTATGGGTCAGCCGATCTACGGTGAAACCACCATAGTCACCATTCAGCAAGCGCAGGTGGTCAAGCAGGCGGTCGGGTAGTTTGAGCGCATGCAGTTTTTGCTCGTCTGCAATCACGCGCCAATCGTCTAGCGTACCGTCGCGCATATGGTGAAAGGCGGCTTGTAGAGTTGGTTTCATGCGGGGCTCCTGTCAAAGGCGAAAGCCGGGATCGATGCGGTCAAGCCGACGCAGCAGTCCTGGCCAGGCCAGTGCTCCGCCCAGGCCATGGGTTACCTGCTTGGCTTGAGCGGCTATGCCCGCCAAAACATCTTCCCCAATTGGCGCTACCGGCACGCCGCCAGACAAAGCGCGTACCTGGATCATGCAGGCGGCTTCGAACACATACATCGCCAGGAAGGCATCGGCCACACTGGCGCCTACGGTCAGCAAGCCGTGATTGCGCAGCATCAGGAAGGTGCGGTCGCCGAAGTGCTCGACCAAGCGGGGCTTTTCATCGTCGTTCAGCGCTACGCCTTCGTAGTCGTGGTAAGCCAGGGAGGCGAGCACGAATAGCGACTGCTGCGACAACGGCAACAAGCCACCCGTTTGTGCCGAAACGGCGCAACCATTGATGGAATGGGCGTGCATCACACAATGGGCATCCGGTCGAGCCGCGTGCACGGCACTGTGAATGGTGAAGCCCGCGGGGTTTACGTCATGGGGTGAGTCGGCCACGTGGCGCCCCTGGTAATCGACCTTGACCAGGCTGCTCGCCGTAATTTCGTCGAACAGATAGCCGTAGGGGTTGATCAGGAAATGGCCGGCCTCGCCGGGCACCCGACACGAGATATGGGTAAAGACCAAGTCATCCCAGCCGAAGTGGGCGTACAGCCGATAGGCCGCTGCTAATTCCACCCGTGCGGCCCACTCGGCATCACTGACGAGGCCCCGCAGGCTGGTGGTTGGATGGGGCATATCGAGAAGCGATTGGCTGCTCATGGTGGCGGCTCCGGTTGATTAGGGCAGACAGGGAAACAATCATGAGCGCGCCAGGCTATAAACTGAAATAACATACGAACCACTTTGCAATAACCAAATGGGATGGCGATGCTTGAGGACGACCTGGTTTATTTTTCTACCGTGGCTAGCGCCGGCAGCCTGGCTCGTGCTGCCGAGCGCCTGGGCGTGTCACAACCGGCATTGACCAAATCAGTGCAACGGCTGGAGCGACGTTTGGGGGTCAAATTGCTCTTGCGCTCTTCACGCGGGATCGAGCTGACGGACGCCGGCACGGCCTTTCTCGTGCGCAGTCGTGCCATCTCGCGCGAGTTGGAAGTCGCTTTGCAGGAAGCGCGTGATGTCGCCGGTGGCCATGCGGGGTTACTGCGTATCGGTGCCACCCCGGCGGCGGCGAATTTTGCCCTGGGTTCACTGTTACCTCGCTTGATCAAGGAGCGGCCTGCGGCGCGCATCAATTTTGTCTCAGGTTTCAGCGACGCCCTGCTGGATTCAGTGGCCAACGGCGATGTCGAACTAGCGTTGTTGCCCTTGCCCGAGCGGACGGACCCCAGCTTGGACATGCTGCATCTGCTTGAAGACGACTATCGAATTGTCGTAAACGATCAGCATCCGCTGGCGACCTTGCAGAGTGTGTCGATGGGCGATTTGGCCGGTTGCCAATGGGCTGGCTCAAGCAAGCAGGAATTTGCGCGTGTGCAGCTCGAGCGTGCCTTTGCGTTGGAGGCGATTGCCTTGCCGAATCTGGTACTGGAATCGAACAACCTGCCGGCACTGCTGTTGGCCGTGTCACGCATGCCGTTGGTGAGCATGATCAATTCCCATGCGGTGTTACCGGAAAGCCTGCCCGCCAACGTAGTGATGCTGCCGATTCGCTCGGAGCACATCCGTTGCCCCATCGGTATGGTCTGGCGGCGCGGCTACTTGTCATCCATCGCGTTGCGGGCGAAGGAGCTTTTGCAGGCGGCGGCCCGTGCATAGCTCCTTCGGATGGCTCTCCGGCAATTTCCGTTAATCAGCCCGCGGCAAGCAGCGCCTCTTCCTTTGCTGCCGCTCGTTGATACGCGTCGCGGCCGGTGACTTTCTCGGCGTAGGCGAGAAAAGCGGCCCTGGGCGGCAACGTGTTCATGGCAAGTCCCCAGCCGATGTGCGAGCCGACATACACGTCCGCAGCGGTGAAGCACTCACCGGCAATAAAGGGGTTGGCCAGCACAGCGCGCTCGAGCTGGTCTAATCGTCATTCATCAAGGTTGACTAACAGCCCCCTCACATCATCGTCACGCCACCGCCGCTGCAATCGATCTGGAACGCCAGGTAAACGCCAATACCATCAGCAGCCCCAGACCCGCCATTGCCGCTCCGGCCAGGGAAATCGCCGGATAACCCAGCCCGGCATTGATCACCGCTCCCCCGAGTGCTGCACCGATCGCGTTGCCGAAATTGAAGGCACCGATGTTCATCGCCGAGGCCAGATTGGGCGCGTCCTTGGCAGCCTCCATGACGCGCATCTGCAGCGGCGGCACCAGGGCGAAGCTGGCGATACCCCATATCAGGATGGCAACGGCGGTCGGCAGCGGCCAACGCATCAGTACGGTGAACGCCAGCAAGACGAGAATCAGCACGCTCAGCGAAACGATCAGGGTGCGATCTATCGAGCGGTCAGCGGCCTTGCCGCCCCACGTGTTGCCCAGCGTCAACCCCACACCGAACAGCACCAGCATGGCGGTGATGTAGGCGGTGGACGCATGGGTCTCGCTGCTGAGGATCGGCGCGATGTAGGTGAAGACGGTAAACATTGCACTCGAGCCGACTACGGTCAGGGCCAGCGCCCCCAGCACCGGGCCACGGCCCAGTACCCGAATTTCGGCCATTACACCGACGCTTTGCGGCGTCTTCAGGTTAGGCAGGGCAAACCACAGCGCGGCCATGGTCATCACGCCGAGGCCGGTAATTCCCCAGAAAGCGGTGCGCCAGCCGAACAATTCGCCAAACCACGCGGCCAGCGGCACACCGCCGATGGTCGCCAGAGTCAGGCCCATGAACATTGCCGCAACCGCCCCGGCACGTTTCTCCGGGGCGACCACGCTGGCGGCGACGATGGAGCCAACCCCAAAGAACGCACCGTGGTTCAGTGAGGTCACCACTCTGGCGACCATGAGGCTGTAGTAATCGGTGGCCAGGGCTGACATCAGATTGCCCAGGGTGAAAATCGCCATGAGTCCGATCAGCAGATAGCGTCGGGGAATCCTGCCGGTGGTCAGGGTCATCAGCGGCGCTCCGAGCAATACACCCAAGGCGTAAGCACTGACCAACAGACCTGCGGCGGGAATGGAAACGCCCAGATCCGCAGCGATGCCCGGCAACATGCCCATGGGGGCGAACTCGGTAACGCCGATGCCAAAGGCACCAATGGCGAGTGCGACAAGTGGTGGATTGATACGCAAGGAAGGCTCCTTATCTATGCCGCCAATGCTACGATCCAAGCTTTTAAGGCACTAGACGTCATTTCTGGCAATCACCTTTGCGTAAGGAGCACAAATGGATTTCAACGGCAGGTCAGGAGAAATGGACGTGTTCTCCACCGTGGCGCAGGAAGGCAGCCTGTCGGCCGCGGCGCGTGCCTTGGGGCTGACGCCCTCGGCGGTCAGCCGGATCATCGCGCGTACCGAACAACGTCTTGGCACCCGCCTGCTGTTGCGCACCACCCGAGCGATCACCTTCACCGCCGAGGGCGAGGCTTTCCTGCGCGGCGCCCGACGTATCCTGGCCGACATGGCCGAGGTCGAAGAAGCCATCGCCGACCAGGGCGTACCCAGGGGGCGATTGCGGGTCAGCGCCGCCCTTGGCCATGGGCGGCTGGCCATCGTTCCCTTGGTGGCAGCATTCAGCGCCCTTTACCCGAACATCGTCGTCGACCTCACCCTCGGCGATGAAGTGGTCGACATTCTCGGCGGGCAGGCCGACGTGGCGGTACGCTTTGGCCATCTGCCCGACAGCCCGCTGACCGCGCGCAGGATCGGCGACACCGGCCAGGTAGTGGTGGCATCGCCCGAGTATCTGCAGCGCCACGGCATCCCCGAGGAACCAGAAGACCTGCTACGGCACAACTGCCTGCGCTTCAACTTCCGGCGTGCCGAACCCAACTGGCCGTTCATCCGCGAAGGAAAAGAGTTTTCCCTGAAGGTCAGCGGCAACATCGAATGCAGCAGTGGTGAAGCGCTGGCACAACTCGCGCGAGTAGGTGCCGGCATTGCGCGTATCGGCGAGTTCAGCGTGAGCGAGGATCTGCAGCGCGGTGATCTGATACCACTGCTGGAAGCCTGGAACCCTGGCGACCAGGAACCGATTCATGCGGTGTTCGCAGGTGGCTCGGCAATGCCGGCGCGGGTGCGGTTGTTCGTGGACTTCTTGCTGGAACATCACCGGATGTAAGCGGAGGCGTAAGATAATATTTCCGGGTACTTGTGATGTTGAAGTGACCAAAACATTTTTGGGTGCACTATCAATAGGCGGTTTGCCTTACTGGAACAATCGTGAGCTCTGGCATTGATGGGTCGTCCGCACGTCTTAAATGGCCGTCGTGAAAGACCGCTTTTGGCTGAATGCTGTCTGTCGCGAAGGGCTGGTTTCGACCCCAAGCCGCCATTCAGGACGCTCCTGAGCACATCAGTGGTTGCCTGCGATGAAGGGCTCTCCATTAGTCAACTGGTATGTCGGTACACCTTTGTTGTGCGCATTGAGAATCCCAGGAAATGCGGCAACCCCATCCATAAAATTAGCGTCCGAATGGATCTCGTCATTCGGTTCGCATTCTCAGTGTCTCTTGCGCGCTCACCAGTCGTGCCTGCACTTCCTCCAATCCTGCTTCACGCTTACAGCGTCGAATGCGTCATTCAGTGCGCCGTGTTTACTGCGATCTCGAATTGCAGCCTCGTCATTGCCAACCCGGCAAGGGGGATGTCTCACACCCAATTATTATCTATGGATCCATTAAATTATTTATAAAGCGTTTATGTTGACTTCGGTTAGGATTATGCAATTTAATGGATCCATAATAACAAGCCTGTGCTGGAGATCTGCATGTATCCAAAAAACACCTGGTATGTTGCCTGCACCCCCGACGAGATCGCCTCAAAGCCATTGGGGCGGCGAATATGCGGTGAGAAAATCGTTTTCTATCGAGGCCTTGAAGGGCGCGTTGCCGCCGTCGAGGATTTTTGCCCGCATCGCGGCGCGCCCCTTTCCCTTGGTTATGTCGACAATGGCAACCTGGTCTGTGGCTACCACGGCCTGGTCATGGGCTGTGATGGCAAGACCGTCGAAATGCCAGGTCAGCGCGTACGGGGCTTTCCGTGCAACAAGACTTACGCGGTTGAAGAGCGTTACGGTTTCATTTGGGTCTGGCCTGGGGAGCAGGACAAGGCTGATCCTGCACTGATCCATCATTTGGAATGGGCTGTCAGTGATGAGTGGGCCTACGGCGGTGGGATGTTCCATATCAATTGCGACTATCGACTGATGATCGATAACCTGATGGATCTCACCCACGAAACCTACGTGCACGCCTCGAGTATTGGCCAGAAAGAGATCGATGAAGTGGCGCCGGTCACCACTGTCCAGGGTGACGAGGTGGTCACCGCGCGGCACATGGAAAACATCATGGCGCCGCCGTTCTGGCGCATGGCCCTGCGTGGCAACAATCTGGCCGACGACGTGCCTGTAGACCGTTGGCAGATCTGCCGTTTCAGTCCGCCCAGTCACGTGTTAATCGAGGTGGGCGTAGCCCACGCCGGCAAGGGCGGTTACAACGCCGAGCCGCAGTACAAGGCGGCCAGTATCGTGGTCGACTTCATTACCCCGGAGACCGACACGTCAATCTGGTACTTCTGGGGGATGGCGCGCAATTTCAATCCCCGCGACGAAGCACTGACGGCCACCATCCGAGAGGGCCAGGGCAAGATCTTCAGCGAAGACCTCGACATGCTCGAACAGCAGCAGAAAAATCTGCTGGCCAATCCCGAACGCAACCTGCTCAAGCTCAATATCGATGCCGGTGGTGTGCAATCCCGGCGCGTGCTGGAACGCCTCATCGCCCGCGAGCGAGCGCCGTCTGTCGAGCTGATTGCCACGACCAAATAGCGAAGGGCAGCGCCCTTGAGCGCTACGCCAGTCCACTCCCATTGATCTTGCTCATGGCCACTGCGGTGGCCAGTCTTGAAGGTGCGCCATGATTGAAGTCGTCGTGACATCCCGCAACTACGAAGCGCTGGATATCTGCAGCTACGAGTTGACCTGTGCCCAAGGTGGGCTATTGCCCGGCTTCAGCGCCGGGGCCCATATCGACTTGCACCTGCCCGGCGGACTTATCCGCCAGTACTCGCTGTGCAATCACCCGCAAGAGCGCCACCGCTACCTGATTGGCGTGCTCAAAGACGTCGCCTCGCGTGGCGGTTCCCAGAGTCTGCATGAGCTGATCAACAGCGGAGATCGGCTGTTCATCAGTGAGCCGCGCAACCTGTTCCCGCTGGTGGCCGAGGGGCGGCGCAGCCTGTTGTTTGCAGGCGGTATCGGCATTACCCCAATTCTGTGCATGGCCGAGCAACTGGCCCACCACGGAGCCGATTTTGAGCTGCACTATTGTGCTCGCTCCAGTGAACGGGCGGCTTTTGTCGAGCGACTCAAAGGGGCATCCTTTGCCGATCGCGTGCATTTGCACTTCGATGAGCAAGCCGATTCGCGACTGGATGCTGCCAGGGTCCTGGCCAATCCGCGGCCTGATTTGCATCTGTACGTCTGCGGTCCGTCAGGTTTCATGCAGCATGTACTTGACAGCGCGAGGGCTCAGGGATGGAGCGATGGGCAGTTGCACCGGGAATACTTCGCCGCGGCGCCGGTGGATACCGCCGCCGACGGGGCGTTCCAGATCAAGCTAGGCAGTAGCGGGCAGGTGTTCGACATTCCGGCCGACAAGACGGTGGTCCAGGTGCTGGAAAGTCACGGCGTCGAGATTGCGCTTTCCTGCGAGCAGGGCATCTGCGGAACCTGTCTGACCCGAGTGCTGGAGGGGGTGCCGGATCACCGTGACCTGTTCCTTACCGAGGCAGAGCAAGCGGCAAATGATCAATTTACGCCCTGTTGCTCAAGGTCCAGGTCGGCGCTATTGGTGCTGGACCTCTGAACCAGTCAATCATTCGCCCCGCGCGATCACCTTCATCCGATCGGTGTTGCTGATCGCACCGAATACCTCGGCGTATCTCAGTGTGGCATTGGCGTGTTCACGCATGATGGCCTCAGCGCGTGCGCCCTGGCGGCTGACCAGTGCGTCGAAGACCGAGTGATGTTGCATGTGCGCGAAGTTGAAGCGCCGGTATTCACGTGCCATATCCTGCCGGTCGATCGCCAGCGCTGACACTGAAGCAAAGGGACGATGGTCGTTGCGCGCCAAGGCTTCGGCAATCGCCGGGTTGGCGCTGCTTTCGACGATCACATGGTGAAAGCGCATGTTGAGGTCATGGAATACCTCGAGGTCTTCTTCAGTCACGTAGCCCTTTTCGAACAAGGTATCGCCTTCCACCAGGCATTCGCGCAGCGCCGCCTGTGCTTGTTCACTCAATCCGCGTTCAGCGCTCTGCCGAGCCGCCAGACCTTCCAGAACTCCGCGCACTTCCACGGCGCCGGCGATATCTTCGGCACTCACCGAGCGCACCTGATAGCCCCGTCCACCATGGCGCACCAGCAAGCCTTCCTGTTCCAGGGTAAGGAAGGCCATGCGCACCGGCATGCGCGAGACGCCGAAGCGTTCCGCCGTCGGAATCTCCATCAGCCGTTCGCCGGCCGCCAGCTCGCCCGAGGCGATCATTTTTCGCAGTGCGACTAGCACCATTTGACCCGGTTTGCTCATGCAGGCGACTTCCAGAGGGGGTTCGCCATAGTAACGCAAGGAGGGGGGAGATGCAGGGGCGACAAGCGCCCCCGGGCAATAGGATCAGAGTGACAACGGGTAGCTGACGATCACGCGGGTCTGATCGAAGTCGCTGTTGAAACTACGACGGTTGGTAGCGTTGTTGACCCGCATGCTGAGGTTTTTCAGCGGGCCACTTTGCAGGGTGTAGCTGACCTCGGTGTCACGTTCCCATTCCTTGCCATTGCTGCCGGCCTTGGTGCTGGCGTTGTCGCCATGACCGTAGCGGGTCATCAGCAGCAAGCCTGGGATGCCGACGGCGACGAAGTTGTAGTCGTAACGGACCTGCCAGGAGCGCTCGTCGGCGTTACTGAAGTTGCCGTTGAACATGTCGTTGCCAAGGGTGCGCCCGCTGCTGCCATATACGGACATCCAGCCGGTATCGCCGCTGACCTTTTGCAACCCCAGGTACAGCGTGTGGCCACCCAGATTGGCCGAGAACAATCCGTAGGCGGTATGGCTTTGCACATTGCCGATCAGGGCTCTGCCGTCATCCTTGTCGTTGAAATAGCCCAGGTTCGCGCCGAGGGTCCAGTCACCGAATTTCTCTTTATGCAGCAGGTTCAGGTAGCTTTGCTGATAGATGTCTTCGAGCTGCGCGTGCCAGGCGCCGATCAGGGTCCGTTGTTCGTTGAAGCGGTATTCGGCACCCGCATAGTTGAAGCTGTCCGACATGACGGTGGGTGCAGCCCAAGCCGAGAGGTCTTGCATGTCTGAAGAGTTGCGCAGGCTCACAGCGGTGTATTGACCTGCCTGCAGGTTCAGGCCGGGAAGCTCCCGGGACACCAGCATGGCGCCCTGAAAGGTCTGTGGCAGCAGGCGTCCGTCATCGTAGCGCAGTAGGGGAATATCCGGCATGAGCTCGCCTAGCATCAGTTCTGTGTCGGAAATACGCATTTTTGCTGCCAGTCCCGCGCGCCCGTAGTCATCGGCGGAGTGTCCATCGTCCTGCACCGGTAGCAGCTCCGAACCGCTGCGTTGCGGGCCGCTGTCAAGCTTGACGCCCAGCATCGCGATACCATCAAGGCCAAAGCCGACAAAGCCTGGGGTATAACCGGAACTGAACTTGAGGATCGCGCCCTGGGCCCATTCTTCGATCTTGCTCTTGCTGGCGCCAGGATCGTTGAAATCACGATTGAAATAGTAATTTCGCAGCATCAGGCTGGTCTTGGAATCCTCAAAAAAACCACCGCTTTCAGCGTGCGCCGAAGGAATCAGGGCAAGCGCGATTGCACCGCCGAGCAGCGCCCGGGGAGGGAGAGAAAAGTAAGTCATTATTGTTTTTTTTCCTGGAGGATGTAGTCAGTAGCGGGGGCGGCCCCCGCTACCTCATTGCACAGGTGTCAGGCCCGGCTGAGTTGGGCGCCAGGCTGTGGCTGGGCGGCAGGCCGCAATGCCAGAAGCACAGCGGCGGCGATGACGAAAACCACGGCAAACACCCCATACAGGTGCAGGGGTTGCCAGCCGCTGTCTAGCAACAGTCCTGCGACGGTCGGCGAAAGAATCGCGCCAATGCGTCCGATACCGATGCCCCAACCAACCCCCGTCGCGCGCACCGACGCGTCATAGACAATCGGCGACAAGGCGTACAAGCCAGCCACGCAACCGTTGGCGAACAGCCCGATCAGTAGACCCAGGCCGAGTGCCATCGATACCGATGAAGCGGAGCCGACGAACAGTACCAGCAGCCCTGCGGTAATCAGCATGAACAGCGACAGCACGCGAGTCAGCCGCCAGCGCGAGGCCAGGCCGCCAATCAGCGCGGCGCCAAAGATTCCGCCGACGCTCAGCAGTACGCCGCCGCTGATGCCTTGCTGTGCCGATAGCCCTGCCGAGACCAGCAGCTTCGGCGTCCAGCTCATCACGAAGTAGAAGCCGAACATCACCAGGAAAAACAACAACCAGATCAGCAGGGTAGTGCGCCGTGAATCAGGCGAGAGCAACTGCGCCAGGCGGCCGCGGCCAGAAGTCGGCGCCAAGGTGGCGACGGGCAACTCGCGCAGTACGGGCTGGCCCAGGCGGGCGGCCAGTCGATTGATGCGCACCAAGGCATTCTCGGGGCGGCGGGCGATCAGAAAGTCCAGCGACTCAGGTAAGTACAGCAACACCAGGGGAATCACCGCCAAGGTCGCGGCGCCACCAAAGATGAATACCGATCGCCAGCCAAAGTGCGTCAGCAGCCATACCGACAACAAGCCCCCAAGCGTCGCGCCCAAGGCATAACCAGTGGATTGCAGGCTCACTGCCAACCCTCGCCAGCGTTTACTAGCGTACTCACTGGCAATCACGTTACTGCTGGCCAGTATTCCGCCAATACCCAGGCCGGTCAGCCCACGCAGTAGCGCCAGTTGTACGGGCGTCTGGCTCAGGGCTGACAACAGCATGCCGACCCCCGAGAGCAGCAAGCAAAAGAGGATCAGCGGCCGACGACCAAAGCGATCCGCCCATGGGGCAATGAACAGAGAGCCTGCCGCCATGCCAAACAGTCCGGCACTCAATAACAGGCCGATTTGTGCACCGTTCAAGCCCCATTCCGCGGATACCGATGAGGCCGTGAAGGCCATCACCAGCACGTCGAAGCCATCGATCATGTTCAGGACAATACAGATTCCCACGGCCAGCCATTGGAAACGCGCCATTGGCTGCTCATCCAGTACGCTCTTCAGGTCGACACTCATGGCTGCCCCTCGATATGAGGCTGGGTAAAGGTAAAGCGAGAAAGGCACACGAAGCTGGATGCAAGCCGAAGCTTGGACCCGATTGAGAAATCACTCATCACGACACCCTTGTTATTTTTATGAGCGGGCAGGCGCTACACCTGACACCGTGTGGCGCCAGTCAATCAATTTATGGATCCATTGAAAAGTGATTGCGGAAAGGTTGTTGTTGTATTTTGTCTTATAGATATATAAATACGTTTAAAAACAGATAGTTATATTAAACATAAAGTGTTCGATTATCGATCATGTATGGATGTTGCTTCGAAAGGATCCATTGGCGCTGCGTAAAGGCCGGCGCACGTTGACGCTCAAGAGAGGACGGCGGTTGTGAAACCGCCTGATTTCGCTAGAAAGTTGAAAACTTCGAAGGGGGGCTCAATTGGCGGTATTCAGTGGTGCTTCAGTGGTAGAACTGGAGCGGGCGATCACGGTGATGATCGACAAGGCGGCGATCACCAGTCCGGGTGAAGTCGCCAACAGCACGCCAGTAGTGCCGGCACCGGCGGCAAGGAGTTGCCCGGCGGCCAAGGGGCCTGCCACTGAACCCAAGCGACCAATGGCCACGGCCGCGCCGACGCCGGTGGCACGCACTGCGGTCGGGTAGGACGGTGGTGCCAGGGCATAGAGCACCAGTTGCGCAGCCATGACGAAAAGCCCGGCGGCAAACCCTGCGATCGACATTGACACGATGCCGATAGACAGGCCGACCCCGGCCAGCGCCGCCAGCAATCCGACATACACGAACAGCACGACCTTCAGTCCGTTGCAACGGTCCAGAAGCAGGCCGCCGAGCAGCGAGCCGAGGGCGCCACCGATGTTGAACAGCATCTGGATCATGCCCGCCTGTGGTTTGCTGAAGCCCTGTTCCAGCAGTAATGAAGGGAGCCAGTTGAGCAGCATGTACATCACGGTCAAGGTGAAGAAATAGCTCATCCATAAGGCAAGCGTGTTGCGTGTGCGGCCTTCGCCGAACAGCGCCTGTGCGGTGGAGGGCCTTGGGATGCCAGTTGCGGAATTTTGCTGGCGGAAGGCGGTGGACTCGGGCAGCAGCAGTGCCATCAGCGGTACCACCAGCAAGGGCACCAGGCCGCCGATGATGAAGGTGGTTTGCCAGTGTTCGCTGGAAAACATCGCCACTACCGCAGCGAGCGCGCCGCCCAGGGGCACGCCGCAATACATGACGCTGATGGCGGTGCCGCGGTTGCGTTCGCTCACGGCCTCGGCGCACAAGGCTATAAGGTTGGGCAGGGCGGCACCCAGGCCCAAACCGGTCATGAAGCGCACCAGCAACAGGCTGGAGTAGCTCCCGACATAGGCAGTGCAAAGGGAAAACAAGCCGAACAGCAGCACTGCACCGACGAGGATTTTCTTGCGGCCGATGCGATCGGCGATCCAGCCGCCAAAAAATGCCCCGGGCAGCAGGCCGATGATACCGGCGCTGAACACCCACCCCATCATCTTCGGGTCCAGGGCAAAACTCTGGCGCAGCCCGGCGGCAGTGGTGCCGGCGGCCTGCAGATCGAAACCCTCGATCAGCGCAACGATAAAGCACAAAGCGATTGTCAGCGTCGAACGACGCGATGGACTGTCCATGGATGAACCTCATTGTTATTTTTTTTGTGGAGTCGAGCCGCCACATCGCGCTGGGGCTGAAGTTGGCTGCTGATTATTAAGATAACAAAGATAACTAAAAGATGAAGCGCTCCAATAAAATTTGAAAAAACAGTAAAAATTTCAGCTAAATCAATAAGATAGGTTCTGATCAATAGTTAATCATAAAAATAGATAATAATATTAATGTTCGATTATCGGTCATTTACGATTGACAGGTGTCATTGGCTGTTTCCATTCTCTGTTCGCGAAGCCGGTTGCACAGCGCTCCCTGGCAGCACTAACAATAATAAAAATGGAAAACAAACATGCCAAAACTCCCTCTGGACACCGTTGCGACGACGCCAGCCACCTGTGTGCCTGGTATCAACCGAGGGTTGCTCCTGGCACTGCTCGGTTTAAGCGTTCTGCCCACCCAGCTCCGCGCCGGGGGCTTTATCGAAGACAGCCATGGCACCTTGACCCTGCGTAATTACTACCTGGATCGCCAATACAAAGACGATGGAACCAAGACCGCTGCCCAGGAGTGGGCTCAGGGTTTCATCATGAACATGGAATCGGGATTTACCGAAGGGCCGCTGGGTTTCGGACTGGACGTTCGGGGGCTGCTGGGGGTCAAGCTCGACTCCGCGCCGGATCGTAGCGGCACCGAGTTGTTGCCGGTGTCGGCCAGCGACAACCGAGCGGCGAATGACTATTCGCGCCTGGCACCGACCGGCAAGCTGCGTTTTGCTCAAACCACGGTGAAGTCCGGGGATGTGTCGATCTTCCTGCCCTTTGCTTTTGCCAGTCCCTCGCGACTGCTGCCCCAAACCTTTCGCGGTACTACTCTCAGCTCCAGGGACATCGATGGCCTGACGTTGAACACCGGGTACATCGATCGCATCGATAAGCGCAATTCCACGAACTATGAGGCGATGACCATCGCTGCGCCCAATCGGAGATTCAACGCTGCTGCCACGACCTCGCACATGGCTTATCTGGGCGGCGATTATCAGGTCAACAAGGCGCTGAGCCTGCGTGTTTACCACGCCGAGGTGAGCGACTTGTATCAGCAGGACACGTTTGCGTTATTGCATGACTTGCCGCTGGGCGGGGGGGTATTGACCAGCGACCTGCGCAGTTTTTTCAGTCGCGAGGACGGCAGTTCCAAAGCAGGTGAAGTGGACAATCGCAACGTCTCTGGACTGTTCAGCTACCGATATGGCGGGCACCGTTTTGGTGTCGGCTATATGCATTCCAGTGGCGACACGGCGACACCCTACATCTCTGGGACAGAGTTGATGGGGATGAGTGAGCTGACCATGGCGTCGGACTTTCTCAATGCCAAGGAGCGCACGTGGCAGGCCATCTATGACTATGACTTTGCCGCGTCCGGAGTCCCCGGGCTGAGAGGCCGGTTGCGTTATCTGCGCGCTGACAATATCGAGCTGCAAGCCTTCAACGCCGAGGACCGCAAGGAGCGTGAGTTTCAGATGGAGCTGGGCTACGTGGTGCAGAGCGGTCCGCTGAAAGACGTTGCACTGGTGGCGCGCAAGGCGATCTACCGCAATGATTTCCCGACCGGTGCTGCATTTCGCGATGAAAACCAGACCCGGTTTCTGGTGATCTACACCTTGCCGATCTGGTAACCCGTGGGTCGTCCAGGTCTCTCACCGGCACGTTCCTTTTTTTGAGGGGGCGTGTCGGCGCTGCGCCGTCACTCCTGATAAATCTTCTTCAGCAGACGCAGTAGCTCTTCACGTTCTTGATTGTCCAGGGCTGCGGTGGCGTCCAGGTCGCTTTGCGCGGCGATCTGATTCAGTTCCTTGAGCAGGGTCTCGCCGGTCTTGCTAAGAAAAATCCCATAAGAGCGCTTGTCTGGCTTGCAACGCACGCGCACTGCCAACGCACGGCTTTCCAGTTTATTGAGCAGCGGCACTACTTGGGGCGGCTCGATGGTCAGTGCCCGTGCCAGATCTGCCTGCATCAGGCCTGGGTTCTGATTGATGATCGCCAGGGCCGAGAATTGAGCGGGTCGCAGATCGTGGGCCGACAGGCGGCTAATGAGGTTCTGGAACAGTTTGAGTTGCGCGCGGCGCATGGCATAGCCGATCAGGTCGTTCAGCGCCGAATCGAGAGGTGCCTGCATCTCGACGTTGGTCGACGGTGCCTCGATCGATTCGGCGAGGGGGGAGGGCTTGGCCATTGCAGGTGAGTCCTGAGTATTGGGAGTTAACAAGGCTATCGATTTTGCCGGCGTTGACCGGTGATTGCTATGACCAATGTTGCTTGGCGTCTAAAAATCGGGGGCTTTCAGTGGGACAAAAAATGGTTAATTATATTAATAGTTAATTGACATAACTAATTTGGTGATTTAATTTCCAGTCATCTTCACTCCCAGAACAAGAGAGCATCGTCATGAGTAATTACGAAGGTCGCTGGACAACGGTCAAAGTGGAAATCGAGGAAGGCATCGCGTGGGTCATCCTCAACCGTCCGGAAAAACGCAACGCCATGAGCCCGACCCTGAACCGCGAGATGATCGATGTTCTGGAAACGCTGGAGCAGGATCCGGACGCCGGTGTACTGGTGCTGACCGGTGCGGGCGAAGCCTGGACTGCCGGGATGGATCTCAAGGAATACTTCCGCGAGGTGGACGCTGGCCCGGAGATTCTTCAGGAAAAAATCCGCCGTGAAGCCTCGCAATGGCAATGGAAACTGTTGCGCATGTACGCCAAGCCGACCATAGCCATGGTCAACGGCTGGTGTTTCGGTGGCGGCTTCAGCCCCCTGGTGGCCTGCGACCTGGCGATTTGCGCTGACGAAGCGACATTCGGTCTTTCGGAAATCAACTGGGGTATCCCGCCGGGCAACCTGGTAAGCAAGGCCATGGCCGACACCGTGGGCCATCGCCAGTCGCTTTACTACATCATGACGGGCAAGACATTTGGTGGGCAGAAAGCCG
Organism: Pseudomonas sp. LBUM1643; assembly: GCF_059716215.1. Lineage (NCBI taxonomy): Bacteria > Pseudomonadati > Pseudomonadota > Gammaproteobacteria > Pseudomonadales > Pseudomonadaceae > Pseudomonas > Pseudomonas sp. LBUM1643. Next base: position 4,130,304 of record NZ_CP166813.1, on the reverse strand, counting down.
CGCAGATGGGCCTGGTCAATGAAAGCGTACCTCTGGTGCAACTGCGCGAAGTCACCGTGGAGCTGGCGCGTAATCTGCTGGAGAAAAACCCGGTGGTACTGCGAGCGGCCAAGCATGGTTTCAAACGCTGCCGTGAACTGACCTGGGAGCAGAACGAGGATTACCTGTATGCCAAGCTCGATCAGTCACGCCTGCTTGACACCGAAGGCGGCCGTGAACAAGGCATGAAGCAATTCCTCGACGACAAGAGCATCAAGCCAGGCCTGCAAGCGTACAAACGCTGAGGTGCTACGTTCAAATCGTTCCTATGCATTCCCGTTAAAGTCTATAAAGAGGAATCACCATGCTGGACGTGCCCCTGCTGATTGGCGGCCAGTCGTGCCACGCTCGTGACAGTCGAACCTTCGAGCGCCGTAACCCGGTGACCGGCGAGTTGGTATCGCGGGTAGCGGCCGCCACCCTGGAAGATGCCGACGCCGCGGTGGCCGCTGCGCAGACGGCGTTTCCCGTTTGGGCTGCGCTGGCACCCAATGAACGTCGAACCCGTATGCTCAAGGCTGCCGAACAATTGCAAGCGCGCAGTGCCGAGTTCATCGAGGCAGCAGGCGAGACCGGCGCGATGTCCAACTGGTACGCGTTCAACGTGCGGCTGGCGGCCAATATGCTGCGTGAAGCGGCGTCGATGACCACTCAGATCAATGGCGAAGTCATCCCCTCGGATGTGCCGGGCAGTTTCGCCATGGCCCTGCGCCAACCCTGCGGCGTAGTGTTGGGCATCGCGCCATGGAACGCCCCGGTGATTCTTGCCACACGCGCAATCGCCATGCCATTGGCTTGCGGCAACACCGTAGTGCTCAAGGCCTCCGAACTTAGCCCTGCGGTGCACCGTTTGATCGGCCAGGTATTACAAGACGCAGGCTTGGGCGATGGCGTCGTCAATGTCATCAGTAACGCACCAGCGGATGCCGCGGCGATTGTCGAGCGGTTGATCGCCAACCCGGCGGTGCGACGGGTCAATTTCACGGGCTCGACACATGTCGGACGCATTGTCGGCGAACTCTGTGCGCGCCACCTTAAACCGGCTTTGCTGGAACTGGGCGGCAAGGCACCGTTGCTGGTACTCGATGATGCCGATCTGGATGCTGCGGTTGAGGCGGCCGCCTTTGGCGCCTATTTCAATCAGGGGCAGATCTGCATGTCCACCGAGCGCCTTATCGTCGATGCCAAGGTTGCCGAGGCTTTTGTCGCCAAGTTGGCGGCCAAGGTTGCCACCCTGCGCGCGGGCGATCCTGCGGCTGCGGGCTCAGTGTTAGGTTCGCTGGTAGACGCAAGCGCCGGTATGCGCATCAAGGGGTTGATCGACGATGCCTTGGCCAAGGGGGCGCGACTGGTGGTCGGCGGGCAACTGGACGGCAGCATTTTGCAGCCGACCCTGCTCGACGGCGTCGACGCGAGCATGCGTCTGTACCGCGAGGAGTCGTTCGGACCGGTGGCCGTGGTGCTGCGCGGTGAGGGGGACGAAGCACTGCTGCACTTGGCCAACGACTCCGAGTTCGGTTTGTCGGCGGCGATTTTCAGCCGCGATTGCGGACGAGCCCTCGCCTTGGCCCAACGAGTCGAGTCGGGCATCTGTCATATCAACGGCCCGACCGTGCACGACGAAGCGCAAATGCCTTTCGGCGGGGTCAAGTCCAGCGGTTACGGAAGTTTCGGTGGCAAGGCATCCATTGAGCATTTCACCCAGTTGCGTTGGGTCACCTTGCAGAATGGACCGCGGCACTACCCGATCTGAATAGGCGTCGCCACGTCGGGCATCGACTTCCCCGGAAGCGAATCGCTCGCGTGCAAGGCCGAAATAACAATAACAAGGCTGCAGCCATCGGCTGCCACGCTAACGATGAGTCACCGGTGTGTGGCTTGATTTAGCGTGCCTCGACGGAGAACAAGCACTTGAGTTCCGAATTCAATTTGCAATCACATGCCGAAGCCAGCGCACTGCGCTATCGCCACGTGTCCATCGGTTGCGCGCCGGTCGAAGTTACGGAGCAGCAGGGTGTACTGCACATGCGCTCCCTGGAACCGTTGGCCGAGATGCCCAGGCGGTTGCTCGACCGTCTGGTGCATTGGGCTCAAGTGCGTCCCGAGCAAACCTTTATCGCCGCCCGCCAGGCCGACGGTGAATGGCGTCGGGTGAGTTACGCGCAAATGCTCGACAGTGTCCGGGCTATCGCCCAAGGCCTGCTGCGCTATGGTCTGTCGGCCGATAAGCCCCTGGTGCTACTCTCGGGCAATGACATCGAGCATTTGCAAGTCGCCTTCGGTGCCATGTATGCGGGCATTCCCTACTGCCCGGTGTCGCCGGCCTATTCGCTGTTGTCCCAGGATTTCTCCAAGCTGCGCCACGTTTGCGACCTGCTGCAACCAGGCCTTGTTTTCGTCAGTGACGCCCCAGTGTACCAGCGCGCCATCGACGCCGTGTTACCAGCCGATACGCCATTGATTAACGTCCGTGGCCAAGTCACGGGTCGCCGCCAGGCGAGCTTTTCCAGCTTGCTTGAACAACCTGGCGGCGCCGAGGCTGAAGCCGCTTTTGCCGCCACCGGCCCGGACAGCATTGCAAAATTTCTATTCACTTCCGGCTCGACCAAGCTGCCCAAGGCAGTCATCACCACGCAACGCATGCTCTGCGCCAATCAGCAGATGCTGTTGCAGACTTTTCCGGTGTTCGGCGAAGAGCCTCCGGTGCTGGTGGACTGGCTGCCGTGGAACCACACTTTTGGCGGCAGCCACAACCTCGGCATCGTGCTCTACAACGGCGGCAGTTTTTACCTGGACGACGGTAAACCTACCGCGCAGGGGTTTGCCCAGACTCTGCGCAACCTCAAGGAGATATCTCCCACCGCCTACCTGACCGTGCCCAAGGGCTGGGAAGAACTGGTCTCGGCCCTGGAACAGGACGCGGAGCTACGGGCGTGTTTTTTCAAGCGCGTCAGCCTGTTCTTCTTCGCCGCTGCCGGGCTGTCGCAAAGCGTCTGGGATCGCCTGGACCGGGTAGCCGAACAACACTGTGGCGAACGCATTCGGATGATGGCCGGGCTCGGTATGACCGAGGCCGCGCCATCCTGCACTTTTACTACCGGGCCATTGTCCATGGCCGGTTATATCGGCTTGCCGGCGCCGGGTTGTGAGGTCCGTCTGGTACCGAAGGACGGCAAGCTGGAAGGGCGCTTTCGTGGGCCGCACATCATGCCCGGTTACTGGCGGTCGCCGCAGCAGACGGCCGAGGTGTTCGACGAACAAGGCTTTTACTGTTCCGGTGATGCGCTCAAGTTAGCCAACCCGCATGACCCGCAACTGGGGTTGATGTTCGATGGACGCATCGCCGAGGACTTCAAGCTGTCTTCAGGGGTGTTCGTCAGTGTCGGCCCGCTGCGCAATCGTGCGGTACTGGAAGGTTCACCCTATGTCCAGGACCTGGTGGTGACCGCGCCGGACCGTGAGTGCCTCGGCGCGCTGGTGTTCCCGCGAATGTACGAATGCCGAGGCCTGGCGGGGCTGACGACCCGTGCCAGCGACGCCCAGGTGTTGGCAAGCGCACCGGTACGCGAGTGGTTCGTCGATTGGTTGCAGCGGCTCAATCGCGAAGCCGGCGGCAATGCCAGTCGCCTGGAGTGGATTGCCTTGCTCGACGAGCCGGCCTCCATTGATCGCGGAGAAATCACCGACAAGGGTTCGATCAATCAGCGAGCGGTGTTGCAGTGGCGCGCGGAGCAGGTCGAGGCCCTGTATCGCGGTCTCGATCCGACGATCCTGCGCGCCGGCGCGAAGTCATGAACAGTGGCGGGCAGTACTCGGCCTATGCCGACGCGGCGATTTTCGATGCGGTGCGAACGCCGTGGGTCGACCTCGGTGGTGCGCTGGCCGAGGTCTCGCCGATTGACTTGGGCATCAAGGTCGGGCGCGAAGTACTGGCGCGTTGCGGTGTCGATCCGCTGGCGGTAGACAGCGTGCTGGCGGGTTCCATGGCCCAGGCCAGCTTCGATGCCTATCTGCTGCCACGGCATATCGGTCTCTATAGCGGTGTGGCGCAATCGGTTCCGGCACTGGGCGTGCAGCGTATCTGCGCCACCGGATTCGAACTGCTGCACCAGGCCGCCAGGCAACTGGATGGCGACATGCAACTGGCGCTGTGCGTGGCTACCGAATCAATGTCACGCAATCCGATCGCGGCCTATACCCATCGCGGCGGTTTCCGTCTTGGCGCCGGGGTGCAGTTCAAGGACTTTCTCTGGGAAGCATTGTACGACCCGGCTCCCGGGGTGGACATGATCGCCACCGCCGACAATCTGGCGCGGCGCTATGGGCTGAGTCGCGAGGCCGTGGACGCCTACGCCTATGCCAGCCATCAGCGGGCGTTTGCGGCGCAGCGGGCAGGATGGTTGGCGCCTGAGATTGTTGATGTAGTTCCTCAAATCTTTGAACTCAAAGGCTATCAATCTCGAAGTATTCGCCTGCCACGTGGTGTCGACTCGGTAAGTGACGACAGCCACCCACGACACGGAAATTTGGCCGCCTTGGCCCGGCTGCGCGCCGTGCACGAGGGAGGCGTACAGACCGCCGGAAACAGCTGTGCGGTAGTTGATGGTGCGGCAGCGGCGCTGGTCGGACCTGCTTCGGCTAGCCGCGATACGCCGTTAGCCTTGCTGCGGGCCAGCGCTGTGGTGGGGGTGGCGCCGGAGTTCATGGGCATCGGTCCTGCACGGGCGATTCGTCTGTTGGCGCAGCGCAGCGGCCTGAGCCTGAATCAGATTGGCCGCTTTGAAATCAACGAAGCCCAGGCAGCCCAGGTCCTCGCCGTGGCTCAGGAGTTGGAGCTGGACCGCTCCCTTCTCAACGTCCAGGGCGGCTCGCTGGCCCTCGGTCACCCGTTGGCAGCCAGTGGTCTGCGCCTGGTATTGACCTTGTCCCGGCAGCTGCGCGAGCACAATTTGCGCTATGGGATTGCCGCAGCCTGTGTCGGTGGCGGGCAGGGCATGGCCCTGCTGATCGAGAACCCGTCCTGGCACGTGCGACATTAGTAGCCCACTCGTAACGACGGATGTCACTTGTTCTCTACCCTATGAGGTTTCACATGTGGAGCTATCAGGCGCCCTTGCGCGATATGCAATTTGTTCTTGAGCACTGGCTGCAGGCGCCCAAGGCGTGGCGTCGGAGTTCGGTATTCAAGGCGCTGGATTTACCGCTGGCCGTGCAGGTGCTGAAGGAGGCCGGGCGTTTCAGTAGTGACATCCTGGCGCCGTTAAACAGCATTGGAGATCGTCAGGGTTGCCGTTTGGCCGAGGGGCAGGTCACCACTCCGGATGGCTTTGCCGATGCCTATCGGGCTTATGTCGAAGGCGGTTGGCCGGCCCTGGCCTGTGCCGAAGCGCTCGGTGGACAAGGCTTGCCGCAAGTGCTCGACGCGGCACTGCAAGAGATGCTGTACGCCAGTAACCACGCTTGGGCCATGTACACCGGCATTGCCCACGGCGCTTATCTTTGTCTGAAGGTCCACGCAGACGCGTGGCTGCAGGAGCGCTTTCTTCCCGCAATAATTAGTGGCGAAAGCCTGGCCACCATGTGCCTGACTGAGCCCCAGGCTGGCAGTGATGTCGGCCTGCTACGCTGTCGCGCCGAACCCCAGGACGACGGCAGTTATCGGCTCAGCGGCAACAAGCTGTTTATCTCTGGCGGCGAGCACGACCTCACCAAAAACATCCTGCATCTGGTGCTGGCTCGCGTGCCGGGAGCGCCAACTGGCAGCCACGGGATTTCGCTGTTTCTGGTGCCGAAGTTATTGAGTCAGGGTCAGGCCAACGGTGTGGCCTGCAACGGTATCGAGCACAAGATGGGGATTAAGGGCAGTTCCACCTGTTCCATGGTGTTCGAAGCGGCTCAGGGCTGGTTGATTGGCGAGGTCAATCATGGTCTGAAGGCGATGTTCGTGATGATGAATTCAGCACGTCTTCATGTAGGCCTACAGGGTCTTGGGCACAGCGAAGCGGCCTGGCAGAACTGTCGTAGCTACGCCAGTGAACGGCTGCAGATGCGCGCACCGTCAAGACCGGCCGGGGTTGTGGCGCAGGCAGCCGACCCGATCCACTACCATCCGGCAATGCGCCGCGTCCTGCTCGAATTACGCGCCACCAGCGAAGGCATGCGCGCTATTGGCTATTGGGCCGCGCACCTGTTGGACCAGTCCGAACATGACCCACAGCTACTGGCTCGACAACAAGCCGGGCAACTGGCGCAACTGCTGACACCGATCATTAAGGCGTTTTTTACCGAACAGGGTTTTCGCCAGGCCAGCAACGCCTTGCAGGTGTTTGGTGGTTACGGTTACGTCTGCGAATTTGCCATCGAGCAAACACTGCGTGACAGCCGCATCGCCATGATTTACGAAGGCAGCAACGAGATTCAGGCCAACGACCTGCTGTTACGCAAGGTGTTGGGCGACCAGGGCCAAACATTTGACCTGTTGCTGGCGCAATTGCGCGAAGAGTCCAGGCAGGGCGCCGAAACGCCACAGTGCGCCGGCTTTGCTGAGCAATTGGTGAAGCTGTGTGGTGAGCTTCACGTGCTGGTTCGCGAGGTGCGTGAACGATCACTCAAAGATATTGAGTACCCGTATCGAGCTGCAGGGAGTTTCCTTCAGCTTTGCGGCCTGACCCTGCTCGCGCTGGCCTGGGCGCGGGCGGCTCGGGTCTCGCGGCAATTGCCTGAGGACGATCCACTGCGTGCCGTTAAACTTGAAACAGCCGGGTTTTTCTTCAGCTACCTGCTGCCCCAAACCGAGCAGCACATGGCTGCGGTGCGTGGGGCGCGAGCAGAATTGGCGTTTATTTGAGGCCGGGCTGAAGACCCGGTCTGACGCAGGAGTAGCGCCAGGCGATGGCGTTTTGGAGCGAGTGTCCGGCAGGTACAGGGAACAGGCTAGACGATCTATCGCAAGTCCCCCGCCGTAAAGCCGGCCAGCTAAATCGCTTCCCTGTCAATGCACTGGCATGCCTTGATCTCGCGTGTGGTTTTTACCATCAACTACCAGACTTTAAGCGTGTAGTCGACGTTAATCCGGGTTTCGTTATCACTCCGGAATGTCGATTCCTCGCTCTGCTCATTGCGATAAAACGCATGGCGCAGGCGCAGAGCGAGACCCTTTGCCGGGCCTGACTGTATGACATAAGCCAACTCGAGATCCTTCGACGACTCTGTCAGATTGCTACCTCCCAAGTGTGGCAGGTCGATGTTACTCCCCCTCAGATAGCGGGCCATGCCGGTCAACCCCGGCAAACCGACGGCCGCGAAGTTGTAGTCATACCGCACCACCCAGGTCCGCTCCTTCGGGTTAACGAAGTCCGCACTCATGGTGCCGTCGCTGAGCACTGTTGGCTCCCCGCCGGCGATGTAGGCCATTGCCGTGTCGCCTGTCTGGTGCATGTAACCCATTCCCAGGGTATGGGCAGCGACCTGGTAGCTGAACATGGCTCCGACGTTCAAGTTGTCTACCTTGCCGGCTTCGGCATGGCCATTTTCTTGACTGTTATAGACCCGCACATCTGTCTTCAGTTTGCCTGGGCCGAGGGGAAGCACGTGGATGCCTCCCCCAAAGTCCTGGGTGTACAGGTCCTTTAACTCGGCGTGAAAATAGCGAAGGGTTAACGTGTCAGACCACTGATAGTCGCCGCCAATGAAGTCAAAACGCTCCGAGCTGGCGCCCTTTTTGAAGCGGCCATTGGGCGACGCCAGTGTGATTGGCTGATAGTCAGTGGAATCACGCAGGTTCACTCGATCCATTCGACCCGTGTGTAACGTAAGGCCATTGATGTCATCGGAAATCGCGTACGCGCCGCGAAAGGATTGCGGAACCAAACGAGCAGGGCTCGCGGTGATGACCGGCAGGGCAGGGAACTGCGTTCCAACGGATAACCGGGTCTTTGAGATTTTCGCCTTGAGCGCCACGCCCAGTTCAGAATATTCGTCTTCGGCCTTTCGGGTCGTCGGGTCAAAAGGCAGGAGTTGAGTGCCGGTCCGATTGGGCGACGAGTCAAGTTTGAGTCCTAACATCCCCGTGAGATCAACGCCGAAGCCGACGGTCCCGCCGGTAAATCCGGAGTTGGCTTTGAGGATGAATCCCTGTGCCCACTCGCGAGCGGCCGAATAAGGGCTGTCGCCTTTGTAGTCCCGGTCCAGATAGTAATTGCGCGTGGTAAGGGTCGCGCTGCTATCGTCCACGAACCCTGCGCAGGCGGTGGAAGACGCAAAGGCTATCGCCATGCCCAGGCTGCAACGCCAAGGCCATTCAAGGGTTTTTTGCATGTGATGTGTCCTGCTTTTATTGTTATGGACGGTCGACTCAGGTGTTACTGACGGTGTTGAGCTGGAGCATTTTTTGCGGTTTTAAGAGCCAAACGGCGAGGGCGGCGAGGACGAAGGACAGGGCGAATAACAGGTAAAGGTCGGCTGGCTGCCACTGCGCATCGATCAGTCGGCCAGCCACTAATGGCGAGAGAATCGCACCGACGCGCCCGATGCCGATGCCCCAACCCAAGCCAGTAACGCGCTGGGTGGCGTTGTAGATGCCAGGGGTAAGTGCATACAGCCCGGCGACGCAGCCGTTGACAAAAATACCGATCAGTAACACCAGGGCGAAGGCCAGCGTCAGGTTGGCAGTGAATTGCACAAAGACGGCCAGCAATACTGCATTGACCAGCAGGTAGGTCATTAGTACTTGGGATAAACGAAAGCGCGCCGCCAGCAGACCGATCAGCGAAGTGCCGAGAATGCCACCGACGTTGAGTAGTACACCCCCAGTGATTCCCTGGGTGTTCGACAAACCGGCCGAAACCAGTAGCCTCGGCGTCCAGCTCATCACGAAATAGAAACCGAACATCACCAGAAAGAACGCGCTCCACACCAGCAAGGTTGAACGCAGCAGAGCCGGCGAGAAGAGCTCGGCAAACGTGGCGCGTAGCGGTTTCCTGGATTCGCGCAACGCCGCGGGTAACTGTTCCAGCGCAGTGATCGCTACTCGCTGCAGCAGGACATTGATACGCACCAGCGCGCGCCTGGGTTGGCGAGACAACAGGAAAGCCAGGGACTCGGGTAGCCATAATGCAAGGATCGGCAGGATCAGCAGCGTTGTTACGCCACCGTAAAAGAACACCGAACGCCAACCCAGGGACGGAATGATCTGCGCCGCGATGAGGCCGCCGATCGTTGCGCCCAGTGCGTAGGCCGTTGATTGCAGGCTGATGGCCAGACTGCGCCATTTCTTGTTGGCGTACTCTCCCGCAATGACATAGCTGCTCGCCAGGATGCCACCGATGCCGAGTCCGGTAATCAGGCGCAACACCGCGAGCATCTCGGCTGACGTCGCCTTCGAAGATGCCAGCATGCCGAGCCCGGTGATACCCACACACAACAGAATGAGTGGACGTCGACCGAAGCGATCAGCCCAGGGGGCAATGAACAACGAGCCGATTGCCATTCCGACAAGCCCTGCACTGAGCAGGTAGCCGAGGTGAATACCGCTCAGGCCCCATTCGGCGGAAATGGACGCCGCGGTGAAGGCCATCACCAATACATCGAAGCCATCCAGCATGTTGATCAGAAAGCAGAGCGCAATCACGCCCCACTGGAAGCTGACCATGGGTTTCTCGTCCAGCTGTTGTCCAATCGTCTGGCTCATGGCGTCAGACTCCGCAGCTGTGGGTAGAGAAATGCTGTGAACGACGGGCAGCCGAAGCCGCCCTGCTATGCAAGGGGTGCAGTGTGTACATGTCGATACCTTTTTGTTTTTGTTGGTCAGTGGTACATGCAAGGCGCCTCGGAGCCTGCTACACGGCTCCGGGGCGGCGACGGGTTCAGGACGCGGGCGCGCCTGGTCCGGTCGGGAAGCCTGTCATTCAGGGCACGCTGAAAGATGTGTGTGGATCGATCACAAACTTCTTCGGCACACCGGCATCGAACTCGCCATATCCCTCAGGCGCCTGATCCAGGCTGATGACCTGCACGCCCACCACTTCGGCGATGTTGATGCGGTCCCACATGATTGCCTGCATTAGTTGGCGGTTGTACTTCATGACCGGGGTCTGGCCGGTGTGGAAGCTGTGGGATTTAGCCCAGCCGAGGCCGAAGCGAATGCTCAGGCTGCCCATTTTTGCGGCAGCGTCGACAGCGCCCGGGTCTTCAGTGACGTAGAGGCCAGGGATGCCGATTTTGCCGGCAACCCGCACCACGCCCATCAGCGAGTTGAGCACGGTAGCCGGGGCTTCGTGTTTGACGCCGTCATGGCCGTGGCCGCGAGCTTCGAAGCCGACGCAGTCCACTGCGCAATCCACTTCCGGTTCGCCCAGCAGTGCGGCGATCTGTTCGTGCAGCGGCGCGTCTTTGGACAGGTCGACGATTTCAAACCCTTGCGCCTTGGCGTGGGCCAGGCGAATGGTGTTGACGTCGCCGATGATCACCACCGCTGCACCGAGCAGACGCGCCGAGGCGGCAGCGGCCAGGCCGACAGGACCAGCGCCAGCAATGTAAACAGTACTGCCCGGGCCGACGCCGGCAGTGACGGCACCGTGGTAACCGGTCGGCAGGATGTCGGAGAGGCACGTCAGGTCACGGATTTTCTCCATGGCCTTGTCGCGATCCGGCAGTTTCAGCAGGTTGAAGTCGGCGTATGGCACCAGCACATATTCGGCCTGGCCACCGGTCCAGTCGCCCATGTCGACATAACCGTAAGCACCACCGGGACGGGCCGGGTTGACGGTCAGGCAGACGCCGGTGTGTTGTTCCTTGCAGGAACGGCAGCGCCCGCAAGCCACGTTGAACGGTACGGACACCAGGTCACCGATTTTCAGGTTCTCGACGTCGCTGCCTTTCTCGATCACTTCACCGGTGATCTCATGGCCCAGCACCAGGCCGGTTTGAGCCGTTGTGCGACCGCGCACCATGTGCTGGTCGGAGCCGCAGATGTTGGTGGAAATAACTTTGAGAATGACCCCATGTTCGATCTTGCGACCGCGCGGGTCCTGCATTTTCGGATAGTCGATTTTTTGTACTTCGACCTTGCCAGCGCCGAGATACACCACACCACGATTGCCTGACATGCTTTTTTCCCTCGAGGAATGTTGTTGTTATGTAGCGGTGCAAAGTGCTGCCTTCGGAGCAGCAAAAATTCCGGGAGCGTTGAGTCTGGTTTGACGGACTCAACAGGTGGATTGGCGAAGTTGCTCAATGATCCGGCGGGCGCGATTGGCGCCGACATCGACGTGTATGTCGATCATCGGGCGCGCACCGAACCGACACATGTTCTGGTATTGGGCTTCAATCACTTCCTTGTCTTCATCGAAGGTCAGGATGGTTTGTTCAACGACCTTGGCCTTGATGGCTTCCGGGTCACTCGCCGGGTTGGTTGCAATGGTCCAGAAGTAGTGAGTGGTGGTGTCGGTCTCTGGCGTTACGCCGTGGAATCCGCGCATGTGGAAGCCGCCGCGATCGGGGTTATCCAGTGAGTCGGTACCGGCATCCACCGCACCGGTCCAGATACGCAGATGACTGACGTGAAATTCGATTTCTTGCCAGCGGTCCACGTTGCCTTTGAAGGGGTAGGCGGCGGTGTAGGTCGGTGGTGGAACAGAGTCGGGCATGTGGCGCACGACCCGTACGACGTTGTCTTCACTCTCCACATTCATCCGCGCATTCATGTGAATGCTGGCGTTGCCACCGATGGTGTGCAGATGGACATACCCCAGGTGACTCAAGTCCATCAGATTGTCGTGAATCAGTTGATAAGGCGCATCGTAGTGGTACACGCTGCCGTCAAACAGGTATTTGCCGTTGCTGTGAACCTGGTAAATCGGTGGCTCACAGTTCGGCTCAGGTTGAGTCACGCTGCCAAACCAGATCCACACGATCTGGTCCTGCTCACGTACGTGATAAGCAGGAACCTTGGCCTTGCTCGGGACTTTGTCCTGACCCGGAATTTCGACGCATTTTCCAAGGTCATCGAACAGCAACCCGTGATAGCCGCAACGAATGCCCGATGCTTCGAGCGTGCCGTGCGACAGTGGCATTGCCCTGTGGCAGCAGCGGTCCTCCAGCGCCGCGACCTCGCCGTTGGCTTTGCGAAACAGCACCACAGGCTTGTTGAGCAATGTCCGACCCACCGGTTTGTCCTTCAACTCCCAACCCAGGGCGGCGACGTACCACTGGTTGAGGGGAAAGCTGGGCAAGGCAGGCGCCGGAATTTCTTCGGCAAGGTGTTGGAGAGTGGAGGTGTTCATGGTGTTCTCCAGAAGGCACGGTTGATGTTGTTGTTTTTTGAAATCACAGATCGATAACAAGGCGCGATGATCTGGCGCGTGAGCAGCAGGGGGTAAAGCGGTCGTTTGCGGCGTGTTCGGCTACCGTCAGGAATTTGTCCCGATGTTCTGGAATACCCTTCAGTACGCGGGTTACGCAGGTGCCGCAAACGCCTTGTTCGCAAGATGACTCGATCGCTATGCCAGCCTCGTCGAGCACTTCGAACACCGTACGTTCGGCAGGGATCCAAAAAACCTGGCCACTGCTTGCCAATTCAACTTCGAAGGGCGCATTGGCGCTTTGATCAACAGGGTCCGCGGCGAAGAACTCTTTGTGTACCCGGTCCTGCGGCCAGCCAGCGCTATGCGCGGCATCGAGGATGTAATTCATGAATCCGGCCGGCCCGCACACATAAAGATGGGTGACGTCATCCGGGGCTTTCAGCAGGGCAGACGCATCGAGCTTCTGGATCTGGGGGCCGCTGTCGTCATGCAACCTTATGCGATCAGCGAATGGGGTCTGAGCAAGCATCTGCACGAACGCAGCGCGTTGGCTTGATCGGAAGCAGTAGTGCAACTCGAAGTCGGCCCCTTGATGTGATAGCTCCCAAGCCATGGCCAGCATGGGGGTTATACCGATACCTCCGCCAAACAGCAGGTGTCGTTGCGCCGAGCTATCAAGCGGAAAAAGGTTACGCGGAGCGCTGATGGTCAGCGTTTGCCCCGACCGTACCTGCTCGTGCATGGCTATGGAGCCGCCCCGTGAGCTCGGGTCCTTGAGAACACTGATCAGGTAGCGGTGACGTTCCCTTGGGTCGTTGCACAAGGAGTACTGTCGGGTGAGGCCATCGGCAATGTGAATGTCGATATGGGCCCCGGCCTCGAACGCTGGCAGCGTACTGCCATCGGCCGCACATAATTCGAAACTGCAGATGCCTTCGGCTTCGTCTGCTTTGCGAGTGACGTTGACTTGAAGCATGACTTGTCCCTCCACACTGAAGTGGCTGCTGAAAAAAAGCGTCGGTGAGAGCTCTGGCCGGGGACGGATCAGCCGGGCGCTGGAACGAGGAAGGAAGAGTCGATGAGATTGGAGGACTTCATGACCAACACCTGATAATTATTTTTATGAGGCACGGCGACGGCATATCATGCAGCGAATCGCCCGTGACGTTCGGTTGAGAAATCCTCCGATTATTTAGTTGCGGTGTCAACTAATATTCAAAAGCTCCGCCGATAGGTGTTCACTGAATGTCCGCAGAATCCCAACTGAACCTGACGCGTTATGTCCCAGCCCTGTTGAATTTTTTGTCCAACAAACTCTCTGCCGGGGCCTCGCATTGCTATCGCAAACACTTCGGTATCGGTGTGGTCGAGTGGCGGATGCTTTCGATGCTCGCCGTTGAAAATGACATCACCGCCAACCGAATCTGTCAGACGATCGGGCTCGACAAGAGCGCGGTCAGTCGCTCACTCCAGTCCCTGGAAGCAGCAGGGCACATTCGTAGCCAAGTGGATTCGACGGATGCGCGGCGCTACACCGTCAGCTTGACGGACAGCGGCAAAGCCTTGCATGAACGAGTATTGAAGGTTGCACTGGAGCGAGAGCGGCGCTTGCTCAGCGGGCTCTCTGCTTCGGAAGTGGACACCCTCGTCGAGTTGTTGGGCCGGCTGCATTCCCAAGTCGCCAACGTGAACGAATACGACCCGCAGGACGTTTGACGCTTCGCCTCGGCGACGCGCTCTCCAGCTTTTCAGGTATCGCGATTACCGATAGGTCGCATCCCGACAAGCGATTGGTCAGCCCCCCTGTGTCACGTCAAACTTTGACCCCAATTAAAACAATAAAGGGGCTCAGTCGATGGCTAATCGCTTTATCGCCGCGTCCAGGTCGAGCAAGTCAGAAGCCCTCTATTGGGTGCTTTGCTGAACCGTCTCAGTGTCGGTGGCAAATTGTCGCTCGGCTTCGGTCTGGTTCTGATCTGATCTGCACGATGGGCATGGCGGCCGATCAACCAAAACTGGACACAACATGCGTTATCGACGCCTTGACTTGAACTTGCTTGTCGCGCTGGAAGCCTTGCTGAGTGAATGCAGCGTCAGCAGGGCTGCCGAGCGATTGTGCCTGGGGCAATCGGCAACCAGTTCGGCGCTAGGACGTTTACGTGAGCATTTCAATGATCCATTGCTGGCCCAGGTTGGGCGGCGACTGGAGCCCACTGCATTAGGTCTGGCGCTGCTTCCAAAAGTGCGTGAAGCGTTGGCACTGACCCGGGAAATTGTCGATGCACCGGTCAACTTTGAACCGGCCAGCTGCGTTCGGCACTTCACTTTGGTGGCTTCCGACTACGTGGCCGGGGTGCTGCTGCCAGCCGTCAGTCTTGAACTGGCTCGAATCGCACCTGGCGTGCGCTTGAGTTTGCGGGACATGCCTGTACCGCGTGACGGCGACGTGGTCAGCGAAGCGCTCGATTATCGCCGCAGTGATTGTGTGATTGTGCCTCAGCGACGATTGAATCCGGCTTACCCCCATGTACCGCTGATGAACGACCAGCTCTGTTGCATCGTCTGCGCTGGGCAAACCCGGTTCCGCGACGGTTTGAGCCTGGACGATTACTGCAACGCTGAGCACGTGGTTCGTGAATTTGCCGATGGCCGAAACCTGGCGATGGACGCAGCGCATTTGCATGAGTTGGGTGTTCAACGTCGAGTGGCGGTGGCTCTTGAAAGCTTCGTATTGATACCGGAATTCATCATCGGTACTTCACGCATTGCCACCGTATTTCGACGACAGGCGCAGCGCTTCGCCCAACATTATCCACTGCGTATTCTCCCGGCACCGCTCGCATTTCCCGACGCCGTTCAAGTCCTGCAGTGGCATCCTTATCAGGACCATGACCCGGCCATGTTCTGGTTTCGCGGCCTGTTGTCGGAGCAGGCCGCGTTGCTTGATCAGCGCACGATCTGATCACCGTTGTCCGCCACTAGCGTAGCCAGTGCAATAGCGTGCAAGGCGCATCGTTCGTCGTTGTCCGAGGTGTCACCGCTGATGCCAATGGCGCCCAGAATCAGTCCTTCGGCGTTGCGGATCAGCACGCCGCCGGCGACGGGTATTACCCCGCCGCCGGTCAGGCTGTTGATGGCATCGAAGAACGCCGGCATCGCTTGCGCGCGCCGGGCAAGTTCGCGTCCGCCAAAGCCCATTCCCAGGCAACCCCGTGCCTTGCCAGTGGCGATTTGTGGTCGAAGGAAACTCGCACCTTCATCACGCAAGACAGCCAACGGATGACCCGCGGCATCCAGCACGGCGACCGCCAGGGGGTTGATGCCCGTTTCCCGGGCGATGCGGATGGCGTTACTGGCGAGGTCGGTGGCGGTCATCAAGTCGAGTTGCTGCATGGTGTTGATCCTCATTGTGCCCACTTGCCCAATTGGGTTACGCGGTCTCGCGTGTACAGGTCAGTCCATTTCAACGAGTTGAAATCGGATACCTGTTTGGGGTTGTAGGGGCTGCGTTCCATACGCGCAGGCTGGCCAGCCTTGTACACGGCTTTCAGGCGAGAGCGGTCTTGTAAAATGCGGATATCGTGCAAGGGGGAACCGTCGAGTAGCAAAAAGTCCGCTTGCTTGCCCACTTCGAGGGAACCGATCGTCTCACCGCGAGGCATGCAGCGTGCACCGACCGCCGTGGCGGCATACAACGCTTCTGCCGGCGTGAAGCCCAGTCGGGTGACCAACAGTTCCAGCTCACGCGCGTGCCACTCCCCGTAAGGCGTTACCGCGAAGCCGCTATCGCTGCCACACGCGAAAGGCACGCCAGCGGCCTTGGCACGTTTGAGCACTGCCGAACCGATTTCCAGGGTGCGGGCACAGTAGCCAGCGTAACCGGTGCTGATGGCCGGGTCGTGGGGTTGGCAGAAGTCCACGGTGTTTTGCGGGAAGGTCATGGTCGGCGCAAGGATGCTGCCGGCTTGGAGCAGAGCCTCGATACACGCGTCGTCCATGTAAAAGGCATGAAACACCAGGTCGACACCGGCGCGTGCGGCGTACATCACCGCCTCACGGCCATAGGCATGGGTCGCCACTTTGCAGCCCAGGCGATGGGCTTCTTGCACCATCTCATGGGTTTCTTCGGCAGTGAACGCGGCGATGATTTCGCCATTTGGCCGGCGGTGCGTGCCGTCCATGGCAATTTTTATCAGGTCCACGCCATCCTTGGCCTGTTTGCGGATTTCAGCCAACGCTTCGCTGCGGCTGGTCACCAGGCGCGCAGTGAAATATTCCGGAGCGCCTACGCGGCTCGGGAACCAGTCGTTGAGGCTCTGTCGATTGGTGATGACCCGGCTGCTGGCAGCAATCCGCGGGCCCTCGAACAAACCGGCAGCGATCGCGTTGCGCACCGCGATGCTGAGTTGGCCGCTATCACCCGGACAGACCATGCTGGTCACGCCGGCGGCCAGCACATGTTGGGCGAAGAACATGCCACGCAATGCGCGGAATTCGTCACTGGTCCAGATATCAATGTCTTCTTCGCTTTGCGCGTTGCCGAAAGCCAGATGGGTGTGCACATCCACCAGACCCGGCATGACAAAGCTATCGCCGGCGTCCAGCAGGTTGTCTCCCGGTTGCAGCTGCGGGGCGAGGGCGGTCGGTCCCACATACGACAGCAGGCCGTTTTCCACGATCAGGGTTTGCTGTTGACGGGTTTTCAGGCCAGTACCGTCGAACAGGGTCTGGCATTTCAGGTGCAGGGCAGACATGGCGTTTTCACTTTGCGGATTGTTATGCAAAGCGAAGCTAGGGCAGGACCCTGGTAGCCACCAGCAACTTGTATCAATGCTCGAGTATTGATGGCGTCGATACGTGCTGCGGCGCAGCACTGCCGTGGTTTTGCGGCGATGAATACCATCAGGTGGCGGGTATCGCGAGTCACGATGGCTGGCATCGTGATCGGCGATTTTTTAAGAGCCCGATCGAGCGTCTAAGGTGCGCGCTCATCACTTACTGAGTGCAGTCCAATGACCACCGCAACCGTAAAAGCCGAACTCCTGGCACTTGAGCAAGAACGCCGTCGGGCATTAGTAGAGGAAGATTATTCGCGTGTCGCGCAGCTGTTCGCCGATGATCTGGTGTACGTCCACACCACGGGCCTGGTGCAGGGCAAGCCGGAGTATCTGGAGTACGCGAAATGTGCCGTGGAGTATCTGGACATTGAGCGAGGTGAGCTGTTGATCCGCTTTTATGGCGATCATCTGGCGGTCATGACCGGTTCGCAGTGCAACACCTTGCGCAAGCGCGGCGATGACCAGTCGATTCGAGGAGAAGGTTTTGCCACGCAGGTCTGGGCGTTTGGCGCGCAAGGATGGCAGATCACCTCGTTCCACGGCACACGAGCACCCAACTGAATCCACTTACCGATCAGTGAAAAAACGCCGGAGAGCCCCAGGGCTTTCCGGCGTTTTTGTGTAGTGTGAAGCGCTTTAAGCGGTGTGGCCCCCTAAGGTTTCGGCAATCCAGTCAGCAATGTAGTGACCCGCGTTGATGCTGTTATCAAAGCTGGAGTGCTGCACGCCGCCTTCGCGTTCGGTAAAGATTTTAAGTTCACGTTTTGGGCTGTTGACCAGTTGCTCGTAAGTGCGTTGTGCCCACTTTAGCGGGATCTGCGAATCCTTTTCACCGTGGGTCACCAAGAACGGAACCTTGATGCGGTCCAGTACGCCGTCCAGGTGCACGTTCTCGGCAATGGCCATGAACTCATCCATATCCTTTGCACCCCACACCCAGCGCACGTGCGTCCAATAGTGCGGGACGGGGAAGCTGCCTTCTTTCTCCAGGCGACGTTTTTGCACATCGCGCCAGTCATGGTTGGCGCCCCACACCACACCGCAGGCAAACCGTGGTTCGAACGCCACTGCACGCGGGCAGTAATAGCCGCCCAGTGAAACACCTTCCAGGCCAATTCGTTTGGCATCCACGTCCCTACGGGTCTCCAGCCAGTCGACTACGCGACTGGCCCAGTGCTCGCTGTCGAAACGGGCAATCAGATTGTGCAAGCGCAGGGCTTCGCCTGTCCCGGGCTGGTCGATGATCAACGATGAGACACCGCGTTTTGCCAACCACGCCGGCAGTCCGACGCGATATTTCATTTCTTTGGTAGAGTCCAGTCCATTGACCTGCACCAGGATCGGGGCGGGACCGGTTACGCCTTCTGCACGCACCAGCAAACCGGAAATGTGTTTGCCCTCGTAGGGGATTTCAACGCGCTCGCAGTTCTCTCGCGACAGTTCGATACCGCGTTTGAAGGTCTGCAAAAAGCGCTGGTACAACTCGGTACGGCCAGGCGCGCCGTGGGCCTGAAGTCGTTCGCAAGTGAGGTAATAAGTGGCAGCGCGGTTGTACTTTTCGCCAGCGGAAAGAAGACGACCATTACCTTCGTCTTCCTCGGCCAGGCCGCAGAGTTTGTCGGCCATCTTGGCCCAGGTTTCGCGAAACGCCTTGGTCCCGGCGGCGTCGGGCTGCTGGGCGGCTTCCTGCAGCGGCGCACACATCTCTTCGATTTCACCCATGCGGGCGCCCATCTCGATGGCCAGGTCGACGGAGAGATTCCACACGTAATTGTTCGGGAAATAACGGAACATGATTGTTGTTGTCCTTATGGTTGCCTTGAGCATTAACAAGACACGTTAAGGACGCTCCGGCTAATTGACCAATCGTGACTCAGGATGAGAGGTATCGCGCGCGGCGATATGATCGTGCTCCAGATGCTGGATGAATTCGCTGATTCGCTCGCGCAACCAGCGGTGCATCGGATCGCCGTCCACGCTGCGGTGCCACAGCATGACCTCGCGCATGACAGGAATTTTCACGGGAGGATTGAGGATGCGCAGCGGCAGGTGTTCGGCATACAACCGCGCCAGACGCTGGTGCATGGTGGCGATGCGTTGAGTGCCGACGACCAGTTGCGGCAGGGTGTTGAAGTCATTGGTGATGACCTCGATACGGCGGTTGAAGCCGTATTGATTCATGAACCACTCTTCGATGCTCAAGTGCCGGGTGCGACCGAAACCGACGGAGACGTGGCCCATGTCCATGTACTGTTCAAGGCTCAAGCTATCGCCGACCTGAGTATTGCCGTTCCACACCACGCAGACGTGTTCTTCTTCGAACAGCAGCTTGTGAGGGTGACCCTCGATGATGTAGCGCTCAGGCACGATCATCAGGTCGACTTCGCCGCGAACCAGTAATTCACCGGAGTTGTCACCAGGGCCAAGCATCTCGAATGTGATGTTCGGCGCTTCCTGATGGATCTTCTGGATCACCTGGGCAAACAGCACGCTGATCAGGTAATCCGAGGTCACCAGCCGAAAATGGCGCTTGCTGGTGGTGGGGTCGAACACCGGCTTGGCGGTGATTGAGGACTGAATCGTCAGCAGCACTTCGCGGATCGGTTTGGCGAGCTCCTGGGCATAGGGCGTGGGCTGCATCTTGCGCCCCACCTGCACCAACAGTTCGTCTTCGAAATAACTGCGCAGACGTCCGAGCACGCCACTGGTTGCGGATTGAGTCATGTGCAGGCGTTCGGCGGCACGGGTGATGTTCTGCTCTTCGAGCAATACATCAAGTGCCACCAACAGATTGAGATCCAGGTGGTTGAAGCGCATCAGGCATGCCCACTGTTGTATTTATTTTCACGATACATTCCGGTGAATTGATCGTCCCGTCAACCCCGTCTTCACGCGGTCATCCCGCGCCATCAGGTATCGCGTTTGCCGATAGGTCGCATCCCCACTCGCGATTAGTCAGTTGCCAAACCGCGCGTCAATCTTCGCCGCAGTCGGACCTCTGGCCGACACCACCACCGGATTCCATGCGCAGCTGAACGGCCTGGTCGAGCAGTATCCGGATCATAATTTCAATGGAGTGGTAAGCCATGAACATCATTGGCCTTGATGCCCTGATCTTTGGCGTCGATGACATCCAAGCCTGTACCGATTGCCTGCGTGACTATGGCCTTGCGCCGGTTGACGTCGACAGCGATGGCGGGCGTTTTGAAGCACTGGACGGCACGGCCGTGATCATTCGCCGTGCGGACGATCCAGCCTTGCCGGTTGCCATTGGCCCGGCGCCGTCGATTCGCGAAACCGTCTACGGCGTTGCCAGCGCGGCGGACCTCGACGCCATCGAGGACGAGTTGGCGCGAGACCGCCAGGTCTCCCGGGAAAATGGCGTGCTGCACAGCGTCGATGACATGGGATTCGCGATCGCTTTCCAGGTCACCGTGCGCAAGGCGTACGACGCCCCGGACGACCTGACCAACGCCGCCGGTCATGCGCCACAACGCCCGCTGAACCAGCCCGGTATCACCCTCGACATGAGCGCGGTGCCACGCACCTTGTCCCACGTGGTGTATTTCGTCCCCGACGCGGCCAAGGCCGAAGCGTTCTATGCCGAGCGCCTGGGCTTTCGGACCACGGACACCTTCATCGGCGCCGGCCCGTTCATGCGCCCGGCAGGTTCCGATGATCACCATTGCCTGTTCATGATTCAGACCCCGCCACACATGAAGGGCTGCGAGCACTTCACTTTTCACATGGGCAGTGGCACCGAAGTGCTGTTGGCCGGTACTCGTTTCGAGCAAAAAGGCTGGACCAGTTTCTGGGGCCCTGGCCGTCACCTCTTTGGCTCCAACTGGTTCTGGTACTTCAACAGTCCGCTCGGTTGCCATATTGAATACGACGCCGACATGGACAAACACGATGACGCCTGGGAGGCCCGTCGCGCACCGTTGTCAGCCGATAACTCGCAACTGTTTCTGTTCAGCTCAAAAGAAAAATGGGCGCCCGGCGGTCCACCACCCAAGCAAGGTTGAGTGCAGATGTCAGCCAGGAGCCAAAGTGATTTTTTCCTGTGCCGGCTGGACGAGCTAGTGGAAGGGCAGGCCCGCGGATTCGATCCATTGCAGCGCGGCAGGGACAGTGTTTTTGCCTTGGTGCACGAGGGGCAGGTGCGGATTTATCGCAACAGCTGCCCGCATCTGGACGTGCGCCTGGAGTACCGCAAGGATCGTTTTTTATCGGCCGACGGCCAGTTGATTGTCTGTTACGCGCACGGTGCACAGTTTCTGCCGAGCACGGGTGAATGCGTCTACGGCCCCTGTCTGGGCCAGACACTGGAGGCGTTGCAGTGGCGTTTGGAGGAGGGCTGGCTGGTGCTGCAAATGCCCGGCACCGAGTGCGCATCGACCCACCTTGAGGTATCGCGTTTGGAGATACATCGCATCCCTACTCGCGATTAGTCAAATCCCTGCTTTGACGGGAAGCTGGACCTAACGACGCAGTGCCCGACGCTGTATCGAATCACAAGAATAAAAAAGTGAGAAAACCATGAGTGCAGTGAACAAAGTTCTGATCGTGGGCGGTGGTATTGGTGGCTTGTGTGCCGCCATTGCACTGCGGCGCAAGGGCATTGAGGTCGATCTGATCGAACTCAAGTCGGAGTGGACGGTGTACGGCGTCGGGATCATCCAGCAAAGCAACGTTGTCCGCGAGATGGCCAAGCTGGGTGTGCTGGATGGGTATCTCGATGCGGCGTATGCCTTCGAGGACGTCGCCATCTATGGCCCTGGCGGCCAGCAACTGGCGCGCATCCCCGGTCAACGACTGGCAGGGCCAGCGTACCCGGCCAACGTTGGCATTTCACGCCTGGCGTTGCACAAGGTCCTCAGTGAAACGGCGCTGGAACTGGGCGCGCAAGTACGCCTGGGTCTGAGCGTTGAATCCCTGGACGATAAAGGCGACAGCGTCGATGTAGTGTTCACCGATGGCACTAGCGCTGCCTACGACCTGGTGGTCGGCGCCGACGGTCTGTTCTCCAGGGTTCGCGATTTGCTGTTCGGTGACACCTACACCCCGCGTTTCACCGGCCAGTCGGTGTGGCGCTACAACTTCCCGCGTGATCCGCAGATCGATCACCTCGCCAACTACCAGAGCGCCGAAGGCAACGCCGGCCTGGTGCCGCTGGCTGGTGACCTGATGTACCTGTTTCTCACGTCCCACGAACCGTCCAACCCGTGGATGGACCCGGCGACGCTGGCCGATCAGATGCGCCAACGCCTACAGGGTTTCACCGGCCTCATCGGTGAGCTGCGCGAACAAATCACCGACAGCAGCCAAGTGGTTTACAAGCCGATGGAGGTGGTCTTTGTCGATGAGCCCTGGTATCGCAGTCGCGTCCTGCTGATTGGCGACGCTGCACACGCGACTACGCCGCACCTTGGTCAAGGGGCCGGTATGGCGATCGAAGACGCCATCGTGCTCAGTGAAGAACTGACCCGCGACGGCAGCGTCGAGCAACAGCTCCAGCGCTTCATGACGCGCCGTTTCGAGCGCTGCAAGTACATTAGCGAGAGCTCTGTACTGGCTGGGGACAAGGAAATGCAACACGACCGTGCATTCGACCGCATCGGCCTGGTCAAGCAGATGCTGGCGCGCACGGCAGAGCCCATCTGATCCAAAAGATCCTTCACCCACAGCTGTTACCACTATAAAAACAAGAGGTTAACGCGATGGTTAGTTCCACGACTGCGACGCTTGCGCGCCGCCCGGTCTGCACGTCTGCACCCTTTGGTTTCACATTGGCCGCAGCGTTGGTGCTGTGCAGCCAGGCTGTCCATGCCTTTCAGGTGGATACCGGCAATCCGGATTTCAACCTGCGCTGGGATAACACGGTGAAGTACAGCGCCGCCTGGCGAACCCAGAATCCCAGCAGCAAACTGACCGAGGGGCAGGTGGCACTCAATCAGGACGATGGCGATCGGGCCTTCAAAAAGGGTCTGATTTCCAATCGCACGGACATCCTCTCCGAGCTCGATATGTCGTTCAAAAACGTCGGCGCACGCCTCAGCGGCGCCGCCTGGTACGACACCGAATACCAGCACGACAACGATAATGACGACCCGGCACGGGCCAACGCGCGGTCGGTGGCCTACGACGAATTCACCGACGACACCCGTCACCTGCACGGCGGCGACGGCGAATTGCTCGATGCGTTCGTGTACTGGAACGGTGAGCTGGCCGATCACGCCACGTCCGTGCGTGTCGGGCGCCACGGATTGATCTGGGGCGAGAGCCTGTTCTTCGGTGCCAACGGCATTGCCGGTGGCATGGGCCCGGTCGATGTGGTGAAGGCGCAGTCCGTGCCGAACACCCAGTTCAAGGAAATTACCCGCCCGGTCAATCAACTGTCGGGGACCCTCCAGCTGACAGATGATGTGTCGCTTGGCGCTTACTACCAACTCGAGTGGGAAGAGACGCGCCTGCCGGGGGCCGGCAGTTACTTCTCCACCAGCGACACCATTGGTGAAGGCAACGAACGCTTGATCGTGGGAGCGCCATTTCCTGCTTTCCTCGGTGGCAATCCCGGCAGCCCGGCAGCGTTCTTCCATGGCAATGACAAGGAAGCGAGAAGTTCGGGGCAGGGTGGCCTGCAATTGAAGTACAGCGCGGAAACGGTGGAGTACGGCCTGTACGCGATTCAGTATCACGACAAAACACCCAAGCTGTACCTCAAGCCGTCCACCGGTACGCCGAACTTCAGTACCGGCCAGATCGGCGAATACTACTGGGTGTACCCGGAGGACATTCGCGCCTTTGGAGCGAGTTTTTCGACTACTGTCGACGAATACAGCTTCGCCGGTGAAGCCTCGATGCGCTGGAACATGCCGCTGGTTTCCAACGGTCAAACCGTCCTGCCTGGCGTGGTCGCTGACAACGATGACGATGCGCTCTACGCGGTCGGCCGTACGGCTCACGTCAACCTCAACGTCCTGGCCTCGTTCGGGCCGAACTTCATCGCAAGGGAGTCGGGGCTGGTCGGTGAGATCGCCTGGAACCGACTCCTGAACGTCACGAAGAACCGTGCCGCCCTCGATCCCAATGCCACCGATGACGGCCTTGGTTTCAAGGTGGTGTACACCCCGACTTATCGCCAGTTCTTCTCCGGTATCGATATCAGTATCCCTGTCGGTCTCAGCTACTTCCCGCTGGGTAAATCGGCCGTGGTCAGCTCCTTCGGCCCGGACAACGGCGGCGATATGAACATCGGTATTACCGCGACCTACCTGGATCGCGTTACCGCCGGCCTGACCTACACGCATTTCTACGGCGCCGAGGACACCAACCTCAATGCGGCCAGCCAGTTCAACTACAAGCAATCGCTGAAAGACCGGGACTACCTGGCTTTCTCCGTCAAGACCACGTTTTAAGAGGACTTGCGCATGACTCACAACAAGAAAATCGGAGCTTTCAAGCTCAAAGCGCTTTGCTTCGCACTGCTGGGTAGCCTGGCCATTTTCAGCCAGGTCACGCTGGCCGCAACGGCTGAAGACGCGGCCAAGCTGTCGAAAAGCCTGACACCGTTCGGTGCCGAGCGCGCCGGTAACGCTGACGGCTCGATTCCCGCCTGGGACGGTGGTTACACCAAGGTCGACCCGTCGTACAAGGAAGGCGGCAAGCGTAGCGATCCGTTCGCGGCAGACAAGCCGTTGTTCAGCATCACGTCAAAAAATCTCGCCCAATACGCTGGCAAACTCAGCGATGGCACCAAGGAGATGTTCAAGCGTTTCCCGGACACGTATCGCATCGACGTTTACCCGACACGTCGTACTGCTGCCGCACCGCAATGGGTGTATGACAACACCCTGAAAAACGCCACGCGCGCCAAACTGGTGGACAGCAGCGCTGGTCCGGTACCTCAAGGCGCGTTTGGCGGCATTCCGTTTCCGATCCCGCAAAACGGCGCCGAAGCCATGTGGAACCACGTACTGAATTGGCGTGGCACCTCGGTATCGATGCATTTCCGTCATTACCTGATGACTGCAGACGGCAAGCAGGTCATGACGACCGACGGTCAGGCCATTCAGGAGATGCCGTATTACTACCAGGATGGGACGCCGGAATCGTTTGCCGGTGATTACTGGCTATTCCGACTGCTCAACGTCGGTCCGCCATTGCGCGCTGGCGAGCAGATCATGGGGCGCACCAACATCAACGGCGATCTGTCCCAGGCGCACGTTTATCTGACCGGCCAACGCCGTGTGCGCAAATTGCCCAATGCCTGCTGCGATACGCCGACACCTGCGACTGCCGGGGTGATGTCGTTCGACGAATTGAGCGTGTTCCAGGGCCGCATTGACCGCTTCAACTGGAAGCTCGTGGGTAAGCAGGAGATGTACATCCCCTACAACACGAACAAGGTGCAAACCGCCGCCAAACCGGAAGACCTGTTTCTCGCTCACCACATGAATCCAGATTACGTGCGCTGGGAGCTGCACCGGGTGTGGGTCGTGGAAGCGGACCTGGCACCGGGCAAGCGTCACCAGTTGCCAAAGGGCCGCTACTACCTTGATGAGGACACCTGGCAAGCCATGTTGGGCGACCGTTGGGATGCCAACGGCCAACTGGCCAAGACGTTGTGGTCGTTGCCGGCGGTACTCCCTGACCTGCCCGCACAAGCGCAGTTGTCCTCGGGCTTCTACGACCTGACCTCCGGCGCCTGGTTTATCCAGAACGTCTACACCGGCCAGTCGGAACAGTACGGCATGGTTGATCGCTACAAGGCCTCCGAGTTTTCACCGGCGGCGATGGCGGGTGCCGGCGTTCGTTGAGAAAGACCGGGTCGCGGTTTACGAACCCTGATCCGGTTTCAAAAGGTTTTTCGAGGTCGGTAATGAACAGAATCTGTCAGGTGGTTGGTCGGCTGATGTGTCTGATGGCATTGCCATGGGGCTTGGCGCATGCCGCATCGGTGGGCGACACGCTCGATACACCGGCAATGCAGGCGCCGCAAGCGAAATCAGCGGTGCTGCTGGACCTGGCTCGGGCGGATGCGCGGCTGGTGGCGGTGGGTGAGCGGGGCATCGTGCTGCTTTCCGATGACCACGGCGTGAGCTGGCGTCAAGCGGCGGTACCGGTTTCCGTCAGCCTGACGGCCGTGCAGTTTGTCGACGCCCTTACGGGCTGGGCCGTCGGGCACGCGGGTGTTGTATTGGTCACGCATGACGGTGGAGAGCACTGGGTGGTGCAACTCGATGGCCTGCGTGCCGCACAGCTGGAGCTGGTAAGCGCTCGTGAGCAACAGCCATCGGCCAACGATCAGGTTGCCGCCGCTGCACGGGTGCAAACGGCTGAACGACTGGTCAGCGAGGGGGCTGACAAGCCGTTTCTCGCTGTGCAATTTGTTGACGACCGACACGGCCTGATCGTGGGTGCGTATGGCCTTGCCTTTCGAACCGACGATGGCGGCACCACCTGGCATTCCATCATGGGGAACATTGATAACCCGATGGGTGCGCACTTGTCTGCGATCACTCGACAGGGACAACACTGGTTTCTGGCGGGCGAGCAGGGCTACCTCGCTCGCTCCGACGATGCCGGCCATTCATTCACGCAGTTGGACAGTCCTTACACCGGGAGCTTCTTCACCGCGCAAACGGGCGACAACGGTGTGTTGCTGGTGGCCGGGTTAAAGGGCAATGCGTTTGTCTCGAGTGACCTGGGCCAAAGCTTTCAGCCTGCACCGGTCTCGATGCCGGTGTCTTTCAGCGATGCCATTCGCACCGACGACGGCCAGTTGTTGCTGGTCAATCAGAGTGGCGCCTTGTTTCGCACCGACAACCCGTCCGGCGCAACGCTTGTGCCCTATGGCAAACCGCTCGGCAAGCCCGTCTCCAGCGTTATCCAGGCCGCCGATGGCAGCCTGACGCTGGCGGGTTTCACTGGATTGACGCGCCTGTCGCCGTCAGTCGCCAACGCTTCGGAGTGAGGTTATGAAGTCTTTCGACAACGCCACGGCAAGCCTGGCGAATTTCGATCCACGCTCCGGTTCAGTGGTAGAACGCACGCTGTTCAATCACCGCCTGTGGGTCCTTGTGTTATGTGTACTGACGACCCTGGTGCTGGGTTATCAAGCCACTCGTATCGAGCTCAATGCCAGCTTCGAAAAGATGATCCCCACGCAGCAGCCCTACATTGCGAATTATCTTGAGCATCAGAAACAGCTCACGGGTTTAGGCAACGCACTGCGGATCGTCGTAGCCAACAAACACGGCGATATCTACGACGCCGAGTACCTGAAAACCCTGCAAGCCCTGAGCGACAAACTCTACCTGATGCCGGGTGTCGATCGAGCGTACATGAAGTCGCTGTGGACACCGGCCACGCGCTGGGTCGCGGTGACTGAAGAGGGTCTTGATGGCGGCCCGGTGATACCGGATGACTACAGCGGCACCGCTGCTAACCTCGATGCGCTGCGGCGCAATGTGCAGCGCTCTAACGAGCTTGGCCAACTGGTAGCCCTCGACCAGACCTCCAGCATCATTTACGTGCCGCTACTGGCCGCCACTTCAGACGGAAGGCCGCTGGATTACGCGGTTTTGTCCGGGCAACTGGAGACGCTGCGCAGCACTTATCAAAGCGATAACATCGACATTCGTATCACCGGTTTCGCGAAAAAAGTCGGCGATCTGATTGCCGGCCTGAAGCAGATCCTGCTGTTCTTCGCCGTCGCGATCCTGATCACCACCGCCGTGCTGTTCTGGTACACCCGCTGCCTGCGCAGTACGCTGCTGGTGGTGCTGTGCTCGCTGGTGGCGGTGGTCTGGCAGCTCGGGTTGCTGCCATTGCTGAACTACCAGCTGGACCCGTATTCCGTGTTGGTGCCGTTTCTGGTGTTTGCCATTGGTATGAGCCACGGCGCGCAGAAAATGAACGGCATCATGCAGGACATCGGGCGTGGCATGCACCGGGTGGTGGCTGCGCGATTCACCTTTCGACGCCTGTTCCTTGCCGGGCTGACAGCGCTGCTGTGCGATGCCGTGGGTTTTGCGGTGCTGATGTTGATCAAAATCCAGGTCATTCAAGACCTCGCGGTGATCGCGAGTATCGGCGTGGCCGTGCTGATTTTCACCAACCTGATTTTGCTGCCGGTGTTGCTCTCTTATGTCGGTGTGACGCCCCGCGCCGCGCAACTGAGCCTCAAAAGTGAGCAAGCCGAGCAAACGGGTCAGACGCGCCATGCGTTCTGGCGTTTTCTGGACCTGTTCACTCATCGGCGTTGGGCCAGCCTGTGCATCGCCATCAGCCTCGCATTGGCAGTCGTCGGCTTCCTGGTCAGCCTGCAACTGAAAATCGGTGACCTCGACGCCGGTGCACCGGAGTTGCGTGCGGACTCGCGCTACAACCAGGACGATGCCTTTCTCACTCGTCATTACGGCGCCAGCAGCGACCTGTTCGCGGTGATGGTGAAAACCCCGGCCAGCAACTGTGCGCGCTACGACATCCTGGCTAAAGTCGATGCCCTGGACTGGCAACTGCGCGCCTTGCCGGGCGTTGATTCGACCAATTCACTGGCGTTGCTGAACCGGCGGATGCTGGTGGGCCTTAGTGAAGGCAATCCCAAGTGGTACGAGCTGCAGAACAATCAGGCGATGCTCAATATGATTACCGCCAGCGCGCCGCGGGGCTTGTACAACGAAGATTGCAGCCTGTTGACCTTGTACGCCTATCTCACCGACCACAAGGCCGAAACGCTGACCCGCCTGGTCGACCACGTGGAAAAATTTGCCGCCGAGAACAACACCGGGGAAGTGCAATTCCTCCTGGCGGCAGGCAACGCCGGCATCGAAGCGGCGACCAACATCGTGGTCAAGCAAGCCAACCGCGAGATGCTCGTGTGGGTCTACGGCGCGGTCATTGTGCTGTGCCTGATTACTTTCCGTTCCTGGCGCGCAACGCTTTGTGCGGTGATTCCGCTAATGCTGACGTCCATCCTCTGCGAAGCCTTGATGGTCTGGCTGAACATCGGGGTCAAAGTCGCGACGCTGCCGGTCATCGCCTTGGGTGTCGGCATCGGCGTCGACTATGCGTTGTACGTGATGAGCATTCTCCTGGGCCATCTGCGTCAGGGGGCGAGCCTGTCCGAAGCGTATTACCGCGCACTGGTTTCCACCGGCAAGGTGGTGATGCTGACCGGTATCACCTTGGCCATCGGTGTAGCGACCTGGACGTTTTCACCCATCAAGTTCCAGGCCGACATGGGCGTGCTGCTGGCCTTCATGTTTGTCTGGAACATGGTCGGCGCTTTGGTGTTGCTGCCGGCGCTGGCGTACTTCCTGCTACCCGCGCGCCGCAAGGTGCAGGGGGCTGTTACGCCGATACACATCGTGGCGGGTCCTGGGAGGGCAGTGGTTGCGGACGTTCAACACCTGGAAAACAAGGAGCACTGTCTTGGTCGCTGATACCTTCGTAAAGCCGGTCCGGCAAGCCGGACTGGCGCAATCGCTGTTGCTGCTGTTGGGCAGCTGCTTGCCAGTGTTGGGCGCCGTGTTGCTGGCCCCTGTGTTGCCGAGGATGCAGGCGCATTTTGCAAGCGTAGACGGCAGCGCCGTGCTGGTCCCTATCGTACTGACGCTGCCGGC
The DNA here is from genome assembly GCF_059716215.1 of Pseudomonas sp. LBUM1643. Classification (NCBI taxonomy): domain Bacteria; kingdom Pseudomonadati; phylum Pseudomonadota; class Gammaproteobacteria; order Pseudomonadales; family Pseudomonadaceae; genus Pseudomonas; species Pseudomonas sp. LBUM1643. The sequence goes on along the minus strand of NZ_CP166813.1, from coordinate 4,100,496 downwards.
ATTGGTGATTGCGTTGCTGGCGCCGTTCGCCGGGCTGATTGCCGATCGACTGGGGCGTAAGCCGTTATTGCTGGCGAGCATGGTGCTGTATGTCCTCTGTGGCGTGTTGCCGCTATGGCTCGACTCGCTGCAGGCTATCGTGCTGAGTCGGGCGGGCATTGGTTTGGCTGAGGCGGGCATCATGACCTGCTGCACCACGCTGATGGGCGACTACTACAGCGGTGCCAAACGCGAGCGTCTGTTTGCCTTGCAGATGGTTGCGACGTCGTTGTCGGCGGCGGCGTTCATCGCGTTGGGTGGCTTCCTGGGGCAAAACGACTGGCGTACGCCGTTTGCGTTGTACGCGGTGGGGCTGATTTTTCTGCCGCTGATGGCCTGGCAGCTGTGGGAGCCGCAAGCCCGCACGCAGCCTGAGCAACCGAAGCAGCCATTGTCGACCGGGAAATTTCCGTGGCGCGTGCTTACGCCCCTGTATGTGTTGTCGTTATTGGCCGGTTTGAGCTTGTTCATCGTGCCGGTACAGGCCGGCTATCTGCTTAATCTGCTGCATGTGGATGCTCCGCAACAAATCGGCATGACCATGGGGGCCAACCAACTGGGCGTGCTCGTCGGTGCGCTGAGTTTTCGTTTGTTCAGCGGGTTTCGTGGGCAGTACCTGCTGCTCGTTGCCTACGCACTGGCGGGCATCGGCGGGTTGTTGATGGCGGCTGCCACAAGCCATATGCAGGTCGTGGTTGCAGTGACGATCAATGGTCTGGGCATCGGATTGATGCTGCCGACTTTGATCACCTGGATCATGTCACACGTCAGTTTCCATCACCGCGGGCGGGCGGCCGGGTGTTTCACCGCCGCCATCTTTGCCGGCGAATTTATCAGCCCTCTCGTTGTTCTTGGCATCACCCGTGGTGACTCCACGGCGCTTCCTCTGGCATTGGCCATCGTGGGTAGCCTGCAACTGCTGGTGGCGGTGTTTTGTCTGGCCGTGCCCAGGCTTGGTGGTCTGCTGCACGACGCAAACCGGGCCGGTGGCACGACCATCGCCGACGAAAACTGAACGAGGATTTTCCATGCAAGCGCTTCCTGAATTCAAACGAGTGGTCACCGGTCACGATCAGCAGGGCCAGGCCATCATCGCCAGCAACGGGCCGACGCCTAACGTTTTCCCGCTAACGGCGGTGCCGGGCACGGTGTTTTATGAACTGTGGAACAGTACTGCCAGCCCCGCTTTGCTCGACAACGCCAGTGATCCAAGCAGCAAGCCATTGCAACTCAGCCCCGTGGCACGGGGCAGTGTCATCCGGGTGGTGGATATTCCACCGGACAGCGTGCAGAACCAGGTCAGCGCCGACGATGCCGCGGCGGTCTTCGCCGAAATAGGTGAAGTCCATGCAGGCACCGGCCAACGTGACTCCAAACATAAGTTGATGCACCGCACCGAGACCCTCGACTACGGCATCGTCACCGAAGGTGAAGTGTGGCTGGTGCTGGATGAGGAGGAGGTGCACCTCAAACGCGGCGATGTGGTGGTTCAACGCGGCACCAATCACGCCTGGAGCAACCGCACCGAAGCGATGGCGCGCATGGTCTTCATCCTGCTCGACGGGCGCTATGCCGCTGAATTGAGCAACCTCAAGGGAGCATCGGCATGAAGCTCGCCACCCTGAAAAACGGCAATCGCGATGGTCAGCTCGTGGTGGTCTCGCGGGATCTTGCCTGGGCGCTGGATGCCAGTTCTGTGGCGCTTACCCTGCAAGAGGCCATCGAAAACTGGAGTAGCGCCGAGCCTCGCTTGCAGCTGCTGTCGAAGCAGTTGAATGCGGGCGAGGCGGCGGATGCCTTTACCTTCGACCCCGCCCAGGCGATGGCGCCATTACCCCGTGCTTATCAATGGTGCGATGGCTCGGCCTTTCTCAGCCACGGTGCGCTGATGCAGAAAGCGTTCAATCTCGATCCCATCGACGGGGTCGAACGCACGCCGCTGATGTACCAGGGGGCCGGCGACGATTTCATTGGCGCACGCGACGATATCGCTTTGCCGAGCGAGAGTCAGGGCATCGACTTCGAAGGCGAGTTTGTGGTGCTGGTGGATGATGTGCCTATGGGCTGCGACGCCGAGCAGGCGCAGCAACACATCAAGCTGATCCTGCAAATTAACGACGTCAGTTTGCGCGCCCTGGCCCCTCGGGAAATGAGTACGGGTTTTGGATTCTTGCAGGCCAAACCGTCCTCCAGCTTCGCTCCGCTGGCCATCACACCGGACGAATTGGGCAATGCCTGGCGCGACGGCCGTGTGCATTTGCCTTTGCAGGTGCACTGGAATGGCCAGTGGTTTGGTCATCCGCACGGCGGGCAGATGAACTTCAGTTTCGGTCAGTTAATCGCTCACGCCGCGCTCACTCGAAGACTGCGTGCAGGTACGCTGATGGGTTCCGGAACGGTCTCCAATGCCGAAAGAAGCGCGGGATCGGCATGCATCGCCGAGCGTCGCGCCATCGAGATGATTGAGCATGGTGCCGCTCAGACCGGCTACATGCGCTTTGGAGACCGCGTGCACATGGATGTCACGGGCAGCGATGGCCAGTCGCTGTTCGGTGCAATCGATCAGTGCGTCGTTCAGGCTCAGGACTGAGGAGCGGCATATGCGTGTGTTGATTACCGGTGCCAATGGGTTTGTCGGGCGTGAGCTGGTGCGTTGCCTGCTGGCGGTTGGCAGCTTGCGAGGGCAGGCCATTGGTTCGTTGCTGGTACTGGATAAAGACTTGCAGGACTTGCCGGAGGACACACGTCTTCGCCGTCATTTCGGCAGCGTGACTGATCCGGCCTTGATGCGTCGGGTATTGGCCGACGGCATTGATGTGGTATTCCATCTGGTCAGTGTTCCAGGTGGCGCCGCAGAAGAGCATTACGAACTCGGTTACCAGGTCAATCTGCTGGCCAGCCTGGAATTGCTCAACCAACTGCGCAACAAAACCCGGCCGCCAGTTTTGGTGTATGCGAGCAGTGTTGCGGTGTACGGCGGGGTTCTTCCCGCGCGAATGAACGAGACAGCCGAACTGCATCCCGAATTGTCCTATGGCACCCACAAAGCCATGGTGGAAAGCGTCATCAGTGACCTTGCCCGACGGGGAGATGTTGACGGTCGTGTGTTGCGCCTGCCTGGCATCGTCGCCCGGCCTCGCGAACCCAATGGGTTGCGCTCTGCATTCATGAGCGACCTGATGCGGGCCTTTGCTGAAGATGAGCCCTATCAATGCCCGGTCTCACCAGAGGCAACAGCGTGGTGGATGTCCTCCCGCTGTTGCGTGAACAACCTGATCCACGCTGCAGAACTGGAAGGTACCTTGCTCGCGGCACAGCGTGTATGGCAGTTGCCGGTGCTGCATTTGTCGATTGCCCAGGTCATCGACGCATTGGCTGAGCGCTATGGGCAAGAGCGCCGCGCATTGATCAGCCATGCGCCCGACGCCAGGCTGGAAGCATTGTTCGGACGTATGCCGCCATTGAAAACGCCGCAGGCGCGCGCCGCCGGTTTCAACCATGACCGCAATGCTGCAACGCTGGTCCGCAATGCCCTTAATCCTTCGAATTCCCGACATTCGCCACTGAACGGAGACACGTTTCATGTCGCAGCCAACTAAGCCAAAACGTCGTCTCGTCGACCTCTCGGTCACACTCGACAATAACCCCTACACCGATCCGCCACCGTTACTGCCGAAGATCGATTACATGGATCACCAGCAAGGATGGCCCGAAATGGCCGCAATGTTTCCAGGCTTGCAACTTGAGCAGATGCCGGGCAACGAATCCTGGGCCGCAGAGCGACTGCACATCACTACACACAGCGGTACGCACATGGATGCGCCTTGGCATTACGCGTCGACCACCAATGGGGGGCAGCCGGCTTTTGGTATCGATGAGCTGCCGCTCGATTGGTGCCTGCAACCCGGTGTGAAACTGGATTTTCGGCACATGGTCGATGGTCATGTGGTGACCGCTGACGAAATAGAAGCTGAACTCGCGCGCATTGGCCACGCGTTGCAGCCATTGGACATCGTGCTGATCAACACCCGTGCCGGCGCGTTGTTCGGCCAGCCGGGATATCTCGATGCCGGCGTCGGCATCGGTCGTGAAGCCACGATGTATCTGCTTGAGCGAGGGGTGCGTGTCGTAGGCACCGACGCCTGGAGTTGGGATGCACCGTTCAAGTACACCCGTGAACGTTTTGCAGCCGACGGCGATGCCTCGATTATTTGGGAAGGGCACAAGGCCGGACGCGATATCGGGTATGGGCAAATGGAAAAACTGGCCAACCTGGAGTCCCTGCCATCGAGTGGCTTCGTGGTGTCGTGTTTCCCTTACAAGATCAAGCACGCATCGGCCGGGTTTGTTCGGGCAGTGGCGATATTCGAAGAGTAAGGCGCCTGTGGAAAATGCAGAAACAGGCCTCGGACCAACACAATAAGAGAAAAGAACATGCCACTTTTTTGTCTGCCTGAAACATTACTGGCGACAGCGCTGGCGCTGGGCAGCAGTCTGGTCCTGGCGGCTAGTGCTGATACGGCGCAGCCGAATATTTTGCTGATTTTGGCGGATGACCTGGGGTATTCCGACCTGGGCAGTTATGGCGGCGAAATCAGCACACCAACCCTGGATCAACTGGCCAGAGACGGGTTGCAGTTCACCAACATGTACGCGGCGCCGACCTGTTCGATCACACGCTCGATGCTGATGTCCGGCACCGACAATCACCTGGTCGGACTCGGCACCATGGCTGAAGCGTTGCAACCGTTCCAACGTGGCAAGCCGGGCTACGAGGGCTATCTGAACCAGCACTCGTACTCGATAGCCGAACTGCTGAAAAAGGGCGGCTACAGCACGTTGATGGTGGGCAAATGGCACCTGGGCCTTGAGGCGGATCAAGGCCCGGATCATCGCGGCTTCGAGCAGTCTTTCACCCTGCTCGAGGGCGGCGCATCGCACTTTAAACCTGCCAGCGTAGACCCCAGCAAGCTTGAGCAAGTGCACTATCGCGAAAACGGTAAGGCCGTGGGGCTGCCGGACAACTTTTACTCCACGGATTTCTACACCGACAAGCTGATCAGTTACCTGCAAAACAGCAAAAAGGACGGTAAGCCGTTTTTTGCCTACGCCGCTTACACCTCGCCGCACTGGCCACTGCAAGCGCCCAAGGAATATCTCGACAAGTACCAGGGACGATTTGATCAGGGCTATGACAGCGTGCGCGTGGCGCGTATCCAGCGTATGAAAAGCCTCGGTGTCATGGCCAACGATGCCCGACCTGCGCAGCCACTGCCGGTTAATCCCAAGCTGCCAGGGTGGCAACAAATGAGCCCTGAGCAGCAGCGAATTGAAGCGCGCAAGATGGAAATTTATGCCGCCATGGTCGATAACCTCGACCATAACATTGGCCGACTGATCGATTACTTGCGTCAAAGCGGGCAATACGACAATACCTTGATCGTGTTCATGTCGGACAACGGTGCGGCGGGGGAGAACCATGCACAGTTCTATCCGCCGGGCGCACTCACTGACAATAGCTTTGCCAACCTCGGACAAAAGGGTTCTCAGATCGACTATGGCTTGCGCTGGGCTGAGGTTAGCGCAGCGCCATTCCACTTGTTCAAAGGCACCACCGCAGAGGGCGGTATCAGCGTGCCGGCGATCATCCAGTTGCCCAAGGTCCTGCGTCGCCAAGGCATGGAGCGCGGCGTTGCGCGAGTAGATGACCTGGCCCCGACCTTTTTAGAGCTGGCGGGTATCGCATTGCCAAGCGAAGCGCCAACGGATGCGCGTAAACACCCGATCACTGGTAAATCAATGCTGCCAATGCTTACCGGTAATGGCAGCCCGCACACTACTGACAGCCTGGCTGGCGAACTGTTTGGTAATGCCTATTATCGAGAGGGAAATCTTAAGCTGTTGGGCCTTCGACCCCAGACAGGCTTTGGTGAAAACGCGCAACCATTGCAATGGCAATTATTTGATTTGGCACAGGATCGCGGCGAAACCGCGGACCTGGCTGCCTCCAGACCAGAGACGGTACAACGGCTCAAGGATGCGTGGTTGCAGTATGCAAGGAAGGTCGGTGTTGTTTTTGCCGGGCAGTAGCTTGCGGTTTCAGCCGGTTGTGGCAGGCAGCAATCGATACTGCCCCCGCCGATGACCTCTGAAGCAGAAGCAGGCGGGGGTTTCAATAACGATGGCTTCATGTATGACGCGGCAAAAAACGAACACGCTTGCCCGGCTGGAGAGGTTCGCCTTTGGGCTGTCTTCAATCGCACTCAATGTTCATGCCTGTGGTGCGCGTCTGGAAAGTGCAGGTGGGTGTGCTTCATTGGCTCGTGCTTGTGCCAATGTTGGTGCTTCGTGCCGGGCGCGACGGGTTCATCGTGATCATGTTGATGGTGTTCGTCGTGTGCATGCTCGTGGTTGTGCTCCATGACCTCATGCCGATGCTCGTGTTCATGGCGTTCCGTGAGGTGTAGCCAAATGCCAATGGCCATTAGCGATCCGGCAATCAGCAGCGGTAGCGTGACGGGATCGCCCATGGCGACGGCCAGCAATGTCCCTAAAAACGGTGCCACCGAGAAGTAAGCGCCCGTACGGGCGGTGCCCAGATGGCGCAAGCCGATGACGAACAACGCCAGGCTGACGCCATAGGCCAGAAAGCCTACGACCAGGGCTCCTGCCAGGTTGGGCAGTGGCGGTAACGTCGCCCCCACACAAAAAGCCAGGACCAGGTTGACTGAACCCGCGACCAAACCCTTGACCGAGGCAATCCAGGTTGCGTCCGTCAGGGACACCTTGCGAGTCAGGTTGTTATCAATGCCCCAGGCAAAGCAGGCGCCAAGGACCGCCAGTGCTGGCCACAACCCGGCAAAGCTCGCTTCAGTGGGCCAACTCAGAACCAGCGCGCCGGCCACGATGGCGACCATGCCCAGCGCAATACGCCGGTCAAAGTTCTCTTTGAAGGCAAACCACGCGAGCAGGGCGGTAAACACACCTTCGGCATTAAGCAGCAGTGATGCCCCCGAGGCAGGCATGCCCGTTAATCCCACCATCAGCAAAACCGGCCCGGCAACACCACCCGCCGCAATTGCACCGGCGAACCAGAGCACTTCATGGCGCGGCAGACGCACGCCGGGCGCGCGGCTCAGCACTCGATATAGCGTCATTCCAAGTCCGGAACCCAGATAAAGCAAACCTGCCAGCAGCCAGGGACTGACACTGTCCAGCAGCAGTTTCGCCAGCGGTGTACCGGCACCGAATAGCACGGCGGCCCCGAGCGCGGCCAGTACACCCGATTGTCTCAGACCTTCCTTCCAGTTCATGTGTCCAACTCCCTGCTCAATGATGCCCAAGCTCAATCAGGAGGGAGTTTGGGAGGCTGTCTGGATCGATTCTCCTCGTTGAAAAGGGGAAACGGAAGGTTTTCCAAGCCTTATGGATTCAGGGCGGCGGCATGGACGGGGTGTCGGTCAATGGCCGTTGGCGGTCTGTCTCGAGAAACGCCATTCCTCAGCCTGGACGACCCGGCAGAATGGCCCCGCCAACGTTGCATTGTGGTGGGCAATGATGGCCTCAGCTTTGAGCGTTGGCGTATCAGAGCAGGTATGTCCATCGGCGATGAGCACAGCGTCGAAACCCAAATCCCGGGCGGCGCGGCAAGTACTGTCTACGCAGTATTGAGTTTTCATGCCGGTCACGACGATGCCTTCACAGCCGCGTTCGCGTAGCTGATAGGCCAGCTCAGTCGCTGCAAAGGCGTTGGGACGATTTTTCTCGAAAATCACTTCGTCTCCCATCAGCTGCAACTCCTGGACAAGCTCGGTGAGCGGACTGCCCGGCTCGATAGGGGAGCCAACCGGACCGAGGTGGCGGGCGAGAAAGATGGGGGCACCGGCCTCCCGCGCGTTACTCATCAGCCTATTCAATGTGCCTAAAAGCGCTTCACCGCCCCTGGGCCTGTCCGGGCCGTGAACGAGGCCTACCTGCATGTCGAGAATCAGTAGTGCATACATGTGCGTTTCCTTACGGTTGTGCCAAAAAATCCAGGGCAAAAAAAAGACCCGGTCCATTGCTGGCGGGTCTTCGGGTAATGCGTTGTTTTAACTCACACAACCCCCCGCGACCCGCCTGTGGCGGTCGTGAGGGTGGTGGTCGATTTGCTGCGTGGTGTAGTCATGACGCAGACCTTAACGTTGAAGCGCGGGTCTTGCAAGTCGGCCGAACCGCGCGCCTCAACCCCTGCTCGATAGCTCTATGATGGCTGCTTCAATGGCGAGCTGGTTCTCGTTAGTGGGATAGCCAGCCGTCTATGTCAATAAATCCAATCGGAAAGTTGCTTGGTTCTGAAGCGCATCAAATCGACTTTGCAAGAACTTAAAATATCTCCAGCGCCCGAGCCGTCCATCGCCGAGTCACCTTCCCATTGACACTGAGCATCCTTGAATTTTTCGAAAGCCTTCTGAGAGGCGAATAGCGAGGCAAGGGCTTTGGCCGTCGCACTCGAATCGATTTCCTTTGTCTTGGCTTTCAGTTTTTTGTAGGCGATATTCATTTGTGACGTGACTTCGCGAGTCTTACGCTCAAGGCAAGACTACAACGCTGTCCGGGGTTGATCGCCAATGGTGCTGTAGCATTCGTTCAATGCTCCAGCGTCGCTGGTCACTGTAGTTTTTGCTGCGGTGGTAGTAGGCATAGATGCCATATTGACCGCGTCATTTGTGATTGGATTCACATCAGGTTTCGCGGGTACTTGAGCGAGCACCGAGCAACAGATAGTAGGGGAATCACAATGGCTGAATACCGTTACACGAACGCGGATAGATTGAGTCAGCTTAAGAAACTGGAGTCAGCATTGCCCGAACTGATACGGGTCGCTAGTTCCACTCCAGCGATGACTTACGTTGAAGATTATCGTAAGGCGCTGGCGAAGGCCGTTGAGCTTCAAAAAATGGGCTTTACCCAAAATGAACTATCAGCCCTGGCGCGAGCCATCCCGGATGTTTTCGATCGACATAAAGATTGGATGCCACCCATGCACCAGATAGAGACTGGTGAATGGGTTGAGCACGAGTGGTGGACGTTACTTGATGAAAAATTACAGCCTGTCCTGAATCTTGCCAGAACGTTGCAAACGCTTGGGTACTACTAGTTACCTGCAGCAGCAATGTTGATTTATTCGCTTGCGACTCTGACGGCTTTCGTTTTTACACACTCTGGACCCAAAGCAGCCGGTCATGGGCCATACGAATATGCGCAAATTGGATCTCCTGCTCCGGTGTTAAATCGACCGCCTCTTGCGCTTTTGGAAAAGCAGCATCTCTGCTTCGGGCCCTTGATCGAGTGGAATCAAGGGCACGCTGCTATGTGAAATCTGACCCCGGAAACCTCTCCTCAAAATAAAGATTTTAATCTCGAACGCGTACTTTTCAGCTACGGAAACCAAGCCCGACTGTTTTCGACAGAATCGGCCAAAAACGGACATTAACCACACGCATTTACAAAGCCAATTTCAGAATGGTTTTGTCGGATTGGGGACTAATAGTGCGTCGCCAATGCCATAGAAATGCCCTCCGGCGATGTAATGCAGACTTCTTAAAGCGGGATCCGCTTTTTCGAATTGCCAATGCCGATTCTTGAATACACGGGTATCTGACCATGCGCCAACGATCTCGCCAATAAACAGATCGTACGTCTGCTGGTTATGTGGCTCAGTAATCAGTTTGCAGGCCAGCCATGCTGAGCATCCCGCTACGAATGGCTGGTCGTATTCATCGCTTCTATAAGCGCACGGGCAATATGTGATGCCGGATTGATGCACCGTAGTTTCACTTTACGCCCCTGTATGGCTGATGCCTTGTATTGATCGGTGTAATTGAAAGTGCTTCGATGCGTGTCGTAGCTTCTTGGTTATGATTTGTTCTTTTAGATGTGCTTGTGAATTGAGCGCGCTGATTGTGGATTTGGATGTGTGTAGTAAATCTTGCTAACCACAGTCCACTTGCCAGCGACCTTCAGCAGATGAAAGAAGTCTGTGAAGGAAATACCTGACATGTCGTTGGCGTCGATGCGAGCACTCGCCGCGGTACCGACGATATTGATGCTGGTGATAGCGGCTTGTGCGTTAGGAGAGGGTCGGAAATCCTTGTCGATCCCATCGAAGAGGCTTTGAATCGGGCCGCCTACCAGCTGGCCATCGGCGCCGACGCTGTACATCGTTGCATTCTTGCTGAATGCGGGCTTCATGATGCTGCTCTTGGCTTGCTTGCAGCCCTCGATGTACTTGCTTAGCACTTCGGTGATGGCTTGGTATTCTTGTACATAGGTAGGGTTGTTCATGGCTTTACTACTGATAGCGTGTTGGTCGCGCGGTAGTTCTTCTGCTTGAGCAGTCGCGCTTAGGCTGGTAACCATTGCCACGAAAAATAAGGCCTTGAGAATAGTTGTTTTCATTTAGTTGCTCCTAACTAAGGGTTGCATGTGCTGATTAATGTTCAGCTGCAAAAAAACGCAGCGACATCGCGAGACACTTTGTGCCGCTGTAGCCTCGCGATGAAATGAGTGGCGTGTTTTTTGTCATGAATGCCGCAGCGTTGCCGTGACCTGCGGGTTCATTCGTTTTGCAATTACTGGCTTAGGTTCGTTTTGAGTTCTTGTGATGCTTGCGTGATCGCGCTTTGCGCTGCCGGCAGATGGTTGAACGCGTTCGATAGCCCAAAATCGTGAATCATGCCGTTGTAGCGCACCGACCTCACCTGCACACCCGCAGCGTCGAGCTTGCGGCCGTAAGCTTCGGCTTCATCGCGCAGGACATCGAATTCAGCAGTCTGGATCAACGTTGGCGGCAAGCCTTTCAACTGCTCGCGCGTCGCCTGCAGCGGCGATGCGTAAATCTGCTTGCGTGCCTCGGCGTCGGTTGTGTAGTTGTCCCAGAACCACACCATGAGATCTTTGGTCAGGAAGTAGCCGCTGGCAAACTCCTTGTACGACGGCGTGTCGAAGTTTGCATCCGTTACCGGGCACAGCAATACCTGCGAACGCAGTGCAGGTGAGCCTTTCTCGTTCGCCATCAGGGCAACAGCTGCGGCCAGGTTGCCACCTGCGCTGTTACCCGCTACGGCCAGGCGCTTGCCGTCGACGTTGATCGCCTGGCCATGCTCGGCCACCCATTTGGTTGCGGCATAGGCTTGCTCGATGGCAACGCCGTATCCCGCCTCAGGCGACAGGCTGTAGTTAACGAACACCGCCACCGCGCCAGAGCCTGCCACCAGGTCACGCACCAGCCGTTCGTGTGTTGGGAAGTCGCCCAGCACCCAGCCGCCGCCGTGGAAGTACATGAACACGGGCAGGGTCTTCTGTTGGCTGCCGGCCGGGCGCACGATGGTAAGTTTCAGGTCGCTGTCATTGATACGAATTGTCTTCTCGCTGACCTCAGCTGCCGGCAAGGCCACGTTGGAGGCGGCCTGGGCACCCGCCAGCGCTGCGCGGGCATCGGTCGGCGACATGCTGTCGAGCGTCTGGCCGCCCTCAAGGGACTGCAAGAATTTTGCTACGTTGTGTTCGACGCCGGGCCGTTCGGCCGCAGAGACGCTACCAAGCGACAGGGCCACGACGGACAGGGCGAAATCGGGGGTGAGAGGTTTCATGATTTTTCCTTTTTATCGCCTGAGTGTGTGCGTCATTAAATAGCGGCCTGTTTTATTACTTTGTTCGCCTGCGGTTAGGCGATCGAAGTCAGCGGATTTCAGGCGGTGTGCCGGACGCACAGGTGCAGCGCCGCTCGGCTGCAAATAAAAACACGACAGATAGGGTTGAAAGCCTCATCTGCCGCGTGCTCAAGGAAGGTAGATATTCAAGGCGCGACGTGGGTGTGGAAGATCTTGCTGACGACCGTCCACTTGCCATCGACTTTCAGCAGGTTGAAGAAATCTGTAAAGCAAAAGCCCGATACGTCATTGGTGTCGATGCGCGCGCTGGCAGCGGTGCCTACGATGTCGATTTTGACGATTACACCTTGAGCTTCAGGAGACGGGCGGAACGCGCTGTCAATGCCATCGAACAATGTCTGAATCGGGCCGCCGGTCAGCTTACCGTCGCCATCGACGCTAAACATCGTTGCTTGCTCACTGAAAGCTGGCTTCATGATGCTGCTTTTGGCCTGCTTGCAGCCTTCGTTGTATTTGTTCAGTACCTCGACGATGGCTTGATATTCCGGCACATAAGTAGGTTTGTTCATGCTTGTACTCCTGGTTGTAATTCGAGTCATGTTAAAAAAACCGGCCACTTTTGGCCGGCATTGAGATCAACCCCTGCGACCATCCGCAGCGGCGTCCACCGCTGGGGCCAAAGGTCTCACTTTTGAAGTGTTGCTCAGTTGGCTTATCCTGCGAGCGTAGGCCAATCGGTGTAACCCTTTGCGCCGTTACCGTAATAGGTTTCGCGTGGCGCAACAGCGAGTTCTGCACCTTCTTTTAATCGACGCACCAAATCCGGATTAGCAATAAACGGGCGACCAAAAGCCACTGCATCGACCTTGCCTTCAGCACGGCGGGTAACGGCCAGTTCGATGTCGTAATTGTTGTTGCCGATGTATGGGCCTTTGAACCGTGCACGTAACGCATCGAGATCTACGTTCTCGGGAACAGTGCGTGACGTAGCGGTGGCGCCCTCGACAAAATGCATATAGGCGAGCTGGAAGCGATTCAGTTGCTCAATCAGATAGCCATAGGTTTGCATTACCTGGCTGTCCAAGGGCGTGTTGCCGGCATCTGGCGTCACGGGAGAGAGGCGAATGCCAACGCGGTCATGACCCCAGATCTCGACGACTGCGGCGGTTACTTCCAGCGTGAGTCGTGTGCGATTCTCAATCGAACCACCATATTGGTCGGTTCGCTGATTGGTAGAGTCGCGCAGGAACTGATCGAGCAAATAGCTATTGGCAGAGTGCACTTCAACACCATCAAAGCCGGCGCGTTTTGCGCATGCGGCGGCGTGTCGGTACTGCTCGATAATGCCTGGGATTTCGGATGTTTCCAGCGCTCGCGGCATGGAGACGTCCATCATTCCAGTTTCAGTGAAGGTCTGGCCTTCGGCTTTAATCGCCGAGGGCGCTACCGGTGCCGTGCCATCGGGCTGCAGGTCCACATGCGAGAAGCGCCCCACATGCCACAGTTGGCAAACAATAAGTCCACCAGCGGCATGCACCGCATCTGTTACCTGTTTCCAGCCTGCTACGTGCTCTTCAGTCCAGATGCCTGGCGTCAATGCATACCCACGCGCTTGCGCGGAAATATTGGTCGCTTCACTAATGATCAGACCGGCGCTGGCACGTTGTGCGTAGTAGCGAGCGTGCATTTCGTTGGGTACGCCTTTTGGCCCCATGCGGCTGCGCGTTAACGGGGCCATGACAATACGGTTAGCCAGAGATAAGGCTCCTAAAGTCATTGGAGTGAAAAGATCCGTTGATGGACTGTTGAGCGTCATTGTGATTCCTAGTGATAACTGTTCTGCCGGATGAAACTCCTTGCTATATCAACTATGGAGGTCAATGATAATGACGTAAATAGTCATAGGTGTAGATACAGTATGAGCAAAAAAGTCATAATGCAGAGCCCGACGCGCTCTGAGGGCATAGAGAGTTCACTTCCTTCACCGTCGGTGCATTTTCCCGGTCTTTTAACCTTTGAGGCTGCCGCCAGACATTTGAACTTCGCTCGCGCCGCCGCAGAAATCGGTGTCACGCCAACTGCGGTATCACGCACGATCAAAAGTGTGGAAGCGCAACTCAATGTGCGGCTATTCAATCGAACAACACGCAGTGTCAGCCTGACCGAGGCCGGCGCGTCATTGAACGCAGCATTAGCACCTGCGCTTGCTTTGATTAGAGATTCCTTGTCACAAGTCTTGCTCGCGACTGATCAACCATCTGGCACAGTACGCCTCAACTCTTCGTACGTTGCATACCGCATCTTGATCGAACCGCATCTAACCGCCTTCATGGAAAAATTCCCGCTGATTAATGTCGAGGTATCACTGGATAACCAACTTGGCGATATCGTTAATGCCGGTTTCGATATCGGCATGCGCATGGGGAAAAGAGTGCAAAACGACATGGTCGCGGTACAGTTGGGAGCGGCACAAAAAAGAATTGTGGTGGCTGCGCCGGATTACTTCAGCACGCGGGTTGAGCCGCAGACGCTGGAGCAACTGCTGAAGCACAACTGCATTCGCCAGCGGTATTCAGTTGGCGGAAGATTCTTTGAATGGAAGTTCGAAGATGGCGGGCAAATGGTTCAAATCGATATTCAAGGGCGTTTTATTTTTGACGAAATGAGATCCGTCCTTGATGCGGCAATACAAGGCCAAGGCATTGGGTTCGTTTTCGAGGACTTCGCGAAGCAAGCGTTAGAAAACGGTACGCTTAGTCAGATATTGAAGCAGCACAGCGGCATGGACGATGCGTTTCATCTTTACTACCCCCATCGTAAACACATGCCAGGCAAGCTGCGTGCGTTTGTCGATTTCATGCGTAGTGCTAATAAGGTCGGAAAGTTCTGATTTAACTTTCCCAATGCAGCATGTTCAGAAATATTCAGTAATCAGCACAAATGAAGTTAGAACATATTTTTTGAAACTCCAAGACTATGAATAGTCAGTAATGTCCGCTATTGGCCGTTTTCTGACTGTCGCGAAGGGCCGCAGCCGACCAGGAGCAGACACTGAAACCGCGCTCTGAACGATCAGGTTTTCAGCTGGTGAAATGCTCCAGCCGTCGTACCATGGGCAGGTCGACAGAATGGAGGTTGATATGGGAAATGCTCAGGACAAACGAGTCGTTGTCATTGGTGCAGGCATCGTGGGTGCTTCGCTGGCGTATCATTTGGCTGATAAAGGCGCAAATATCACCGTGGTTGAGGCTGAAGATATCGCGTCGGGAGTGACTGGAACTTCATTCGCATGGATCAACACCCAACACGGAAAACCCGACCCCATTGCAGAACTGCGCGCAGCTGCAATCAAGGCCTATCGTCAACTCGAATCCCGGTTACCTGACCTGAACATACGATGGACAGGTGCTTTGTCTTTCAACGCGACGGCAAGTGAAGCGCTGCCAGCTTCAGGTCATCAGGTTTCGGCAAATCTGGTAGATCGATCGCAGATTCTCGGCCTTGAACCAAATCTCAAGAATCCTCCTCAATCTGCTGTGTATGCGGCTGATGAAGGGGCGCTGGACGCAGTGGCAGCGACCCATGCGTTGATCGCAGGTGCCCAGGCAAATGGGGCGAAGATTCTCACTCAGACGCGTGTTCTGGGCTTTGTAACCCGGGGCGCCACGGTGACGGGCGTTGAAACGACATTGGGTATCATCGATGCTGATGTGGTCGTACTTGCGGCCGGAACAGGCATCACGACATTGACAGATAAGCTTGCGGTGTCTCTTCCAATAGAAGCCTCGCCTGCCATTCTCATCCGTTACAAGTCTCAACCCGACCTCGTGCACACCCTCATATCCAGCGCTGAGATGGAAGTGCGACAAAGTGCGGAGGGTGCGTTGCTGGCAGCAGAAGATTATCTGGACGACGCCATTGAGAATCAGCCCGCAGCGATAGCGCTTCGAACTGCCAAGACAATCCGGAACCAACTCCATGGGACGGGTTCCATCGATGTGCAATTGGCTTGTGTCGGACTCAGGCCCATTCCTGCGGATGGCCTACCCATCATCGGTTATCTGCCAAAAGTGGGCGGCGTCTATGTGTGTGTCATGCATCCTGGAGTCACTTTGGCGGCGATAGTGGGACGTCTTGCCAGCGAGGAAATCATCGACGACAAGGTATCCAGCGCCTTTAGCCCATGCCGGCCCGATCGATTCCTTCAAGTGTAGTGAGGCCGCTTACAAGGCCGCTATCGGCCGATTCCAATCTGCCGCAGAGTGATGCTAGCGTCCGTTCGTGGATGGCGGCTATTGGCTGAATCGACCATTGGCGCCGAGATTCAGGCATCGAATGATCCGTGCAACCCCACAGCAAATTCCTCAGAAACCAGCACAAAACAGGACTTCGGCCTGAACTGTGTGGATCGATTTCATAAAAAACCGAACGGTGCCAAAGACTCAATCAAACGCAACAATGCTGGTTTTTCGGCGGGTTGTTCTCCGATGCAACACACTTGCGGGTCGCTGAGAGAGCACCAGACCGAAACCGGGTCGCCGACCTTCAACCCGTACGAGGCTTTATTGAGGGTTTCGGTTGACCACGCGTCAATGGTTTCGTTGAGAGACCTGTGATACCGCTTGCCATTGACGCTATAGCTGAAGCTCATGAACCTTGCTCCGATCCACGGTCCCTCACTCCCCAGAAAGGTTACGTAGCCTCGTATCACTTGCCCCACGGGCACGTCATCAGCGCTCATAAATCATCTCCTGAGAATGTGCCCGACATGCTGGGGCGACGCGGTCACCGATGTTCTGCTGCCAGCATTGACCTGAACTGAGTAACGATCTCTGAAGATAGCCCGGCACTGTCGAACACTGCGCAGGTGAAGCTAACCGGGGCAGGGCCTGGGGCAGTGATGATGCGGTCTGCGACCACGGCTACCAAACTGTTTTGAAACAGCGCGCGGCCTTCATAATTCAAGGCGTTCTGTTGTAAGAAATCAGCGCTGTTCGAGGTATGAGGAACCGTGTCGAGAAGCCCGGCCCTGGCAAGTGCCAGCGTTCCCCCACAGATACCGGCAATTGTCGCTCCACCTGAATGACTGGCTTGAAGAAAGCCTCGAATGTCCGGTGCTTCTGCACCTTCCCAGATCATTCCACCAATAACGACAACCACGTCCGGTTTCCAATCCAGGCATTGTTGCAAGCTGCCATCGACAGTGACCGCCAGTCCACCCTGAGAGCTGAACTGTCCCGTAGAGGGAGCAAAAAACCTGACGTCGATCCCGTAAAACGGAGTGCCAGTACCCGCAATGAACGCATATTCCCAGTCCGCAAAACCGGGTGTCAGTACCAATCCCACGCGTGCCATCAGTCAGAATCCTCCATGAATGCCAATAACCAGCAAAACATACCTCAAGGGCTTCTTTGGGTCGAACGCGTCTGAGAGGAATGTCTGCTTCTGGATGATAGTTCCGGCTTTCTCATCAGTTCGGGCGTGGTTCAATATGGCGACGTTTACACGTTCATCGGCTGGCGATTTTCATCAAGATTGCACAGCAGGGCCTTTCAGCTCGATTTGATTATCATCCGGGTCATTGAGGTAAATGGACAATCCTGTTCCCTCTGCGCCATAGCGCATCTCCGCCTTCTCAGCGGATACACCGCTCTCCGCCAAGTGGTGGAGGATAGCCTGTTCATCAAACGGCTCAACCCGAAGGCAGACGTGATCGACGTTGTGTCCTTGCTTGCCCGCCGGCTGACCACCCTGACGACCGATCGGCCCGTTCACATCAACCAGGTCAATCATGGATGTGCCTGCGCTCAGGTGAATCATCCCAAGGTCGTCACGGCGCTTGTTGACCTCACATCCCAGGACTGATGTGTAAAACGCGAGGCTGCGCTCAATGTCCTGCACCCGAAGTACAACATGGTCTATACGTTGAATTGAAAAACTGCGCATGACGATCACTCCTGTCGGATCACCGATTTTAGTCCATCCCGGCGAGGGCAAGAGCGTGTAAACGTACATCGTTTGATTCCCCCGAGAATCGACTCCGCTCGCAGAAGGTTCGCTTGGTGTTGGACTACTTCATCAGTGCGATTGGCGTTCCTCCCATTGGGATGATCTCAGTGGGCCTTGAACTGACCGAACATCTGGCAATGCAGAGTCCCGCTGGATAGCCCCTCGCCATCGGTGGCCTGGTCAGCCTCTGATTTTTTCCAGGGCCAAAACAATGCGCTCGGCCGCACCCTGGTCACCACGGTGTTTGAGTTCGCTAGCCACTTGGTTCAACTGCTGCGCCGTGAGGCCAACATTCATACTGATCTTCAGGTGCGACTCCAACTGCGCCTCTAGCCCTGGCATCGCGGCAAGTGCCCCGACAGTGGCCAGTTCACGAGCAACCCAATCGAGGTTGTCTCGGGCGAAGATATCGCCGAACAGGTGAACCTTCAGAAACTGGTCAATCGCAGGGGCGAACTCAAACAGCGGTCCTGAGACCGGTGCACCCACCAGACGGGTTTGATTGTCTGTACCCAGTTCGAGCAAAGCATGCCCCGACGGCACAGGGCCCGGTTCCCGTCCCGGTTCGTCGTGAGTGCCGCGTGTCTCGCGCTCTTGCAACACGCTCATCAGTTGCGAAAGCGCATTGAGGCTGCGCGGGAACCCGGCATACGCATAAAGCTGGACCAGGATTTCCTTGCACTCACTAATCGTCAGACCGGCATCGAGACCGCGATTGAGTGCATCGCGCAAACGGGGCATATCGCCGCTGGCCATGCTGGCGCCGACAGGGGCGACAGCCAGTTGTTTTGCAGTCAGGGTTTGTTCAGTCACCCTCTTTTTCTCCGAATCTGTCGCAGCAGCAAGGGGCAAAGCCGATAGGGCAAAAGGTATCAAGGCCGCGAACCAGAGGCTCTTCCAACCAGAGGGACGATCGATAAACATGGCCTTGCTCCTTGGAATAGAGGGGTCATCGGGTGTGCGGAACCGGCGAACGAGCGGTTAGAAAGGTCAGCAACGCGGCTAGCATCAACATCGCGGCGCTGGCGATAAACGTGCTCTGGTAGCCGAGCGCGTCAAACAGTACCCCGCCGACGGTAGAGCCCACTGCGATAGCCAATTGAACAATCGCCACCATCAGGCCGCCGCCGGCCTCTGCATGATCAGGCAAGGCATTTGCAATCCAGCTCCACCAGCCCACTGGTGCTGCCGTCGCGATAAAGCCCCAAAGTCCGAGCAATACCGCTACAGCGATAACCCAGGTGCCTGCAGGAATCAGGGCTGCTGCGATAACCGCCATCAGTAGTGAGATGGTACTTAAGGTGCCGTATAGACTGCGCTTGAGGACTACACCGATCAGCGCTGTGCCGCAAAAGCCAGCGACGCCTATCACCAATAGCAGCAGAGAAAGAATGGGCACGCTGACCTGGGTGACCGTTTCCAGAAACGGGCGCAGGTAGGTGAACAGCGTAAATTGGCCCATAAAAAACAAGCCCGCGGCGGCCATGCCCAACGCCACCTTGCGATTTTTCAGCAGTTTGAAAACATTGCCAGCGCCCGGCGAACGCTTCTGTGCTGGCATGTCTGGCAGGCTAATCCACTGCCAAACCAGCGCAATCAACGCCACCGGCACCAAGCACAAGAACGCACCTCGCCATCCCACAATCGAGCCCAAATAACTGCCCAGTGGCGCCGCCACCACCGTCGCCAAGGCGTTGCCTCCGTTGAAAACGGCCAGTGCCCTGGGCACCTGCGCAGCCGGCACCAGGCGCATTGCAGTGGCTGCCGACATCGACCAAAACCCGCCAATCACGACGCCGATCAGGGCTCGCCCAGTCATGTAGATCAGGTAGTTCGGGGCAAGGGCCACAATGAACCCCGATAGGGCCATCAAACCGGTCAAGGCCAGCAGTAGGGTCTTTCTGTTCAGGGTGCCGGCGATCCAGCTGATCGACAGGCTCGCCAACACCGCAAACGCGCCAGAGATGGCAAGCCCCTGGCCCGCCAAGCCCTGGCTGACCTGCAGGTCGTTCGCCAATGGTGTCAGCAGGCTAACGGGCATGAACTCCGAGGCGATCAGCGCGAATACGCATAGCGTCATTGCATAAACGCCACCCCAATGACCGGTACGCTTACCTGTCTCGCTCAAGGTGTTGGTTGGCAGGTGGACGTCAGCAGTCATTTCAGGTGGTCCTGAAAAAATCGGGTCAGCTGTGCGAAAGTAATCAGGTCGACGCGATCGTACTGATCGACTTGGCCTGCGTTGGGCTGGTACTGATTCTTGAAGCTGACCTTTTGCAGGGTCACCTGGTCACTTTTAAAGAAATTATCGGCATCGTTAGGCATATCGGCTCCTGACGCGGTGAATGAACTGATTAGCAACCCGAGCATGACGAGAAGTCTTTTCATGGGAGCGTCCTTTTGAGGAAAAGCTGAAGGTGACGCAGCGCGAGGCTCGCTCCTCTTCATGGCGAGAGGCTGGGTGCGGAGTAGTGTTACGCAATAATGAGATTTTGATTAGCTAATGAATGCTTAATAAAGATATAAGTATGACTAATCAATAAGTCGAGCTGCCCGCCATGGCCAAACCCAATTTCAATGATCTGCTGGCTTTCGTGACCGTGGCGCGGGTGGGCAGCTTTACCCGCGCAGCGGTACAGCTTGGAGTGACGCAATCGGCAGTGAGCCAGGTGGTGTCCGCACTGGAAGCGCGTCTGAAAATCCGCTTGCTTACCCGCACCACGCGCAGCGTATCGCTGACAGCGGCGGGGGAGCGGTTGCTGGACGCAGTGGGCCATCGCTTCGATGAAATCGAGGCAGAAGTGGAAGCGTTGACCGAGCTGCGCGACAAGCCGGCCGGGACGGTACGCATTACCTGCGGCGACAACGTGATCAAGACAACCCTGCTGCCCAAGTTGGCGCCGTTGCTACAGATGTACCCGGATATCAAGCTGGAATTCGATATCAACTATGGCTTTCGCGATATCGTCGCCGACCGCTTCGATGCCGGCGTGCGCTTCAGCGACACGGTGGCCCAAAATATGATCGCTGTCCCCATTGGCCCGCCGATACGAATGGCTGTAGTGGCTGCGCCAGGCTATTTTGCGAAACACCCCGCCCCGGTACACCCTCGCGATCTGGCAGCACACCGCTGTATCGATATCCGTTTTCCCACCTATGACGGCGTGGATGCATGGGAATTCGAACGCCTGGGCAAGAAGCTCAAGGTTCGTGTAGACGGCCAGTTGATATTCAACTCCACCACCCATATCGCCGATGCTGCGGTGAGTGGGCTGGGCATCGCCTATCTGCCCGAGGACGAGTTTGCCCCGCATCTGACCGAAGGACGGCTTGTTCGGGTACTGGAGGACTGGTGTGAACCCTTCGGCGGCTTTCATCTGTACTACCCCAGCCGTCGACAACCTTCCCAAGCGTTTTCACTGGTCGTTGATGCGTTGCGGGTTGATCGTTTACCGCCGACCGCAATCTCCGCCGTGTGCTACTCAAATGCACCGTTGAGAACTTCGTAGATGAGCCCGGTTGCCAGCGCGACCAGTATCAGGTCGGTGCCCGCTTGCTGCCATTCGTATCCATCGTAATGAGGCAGCCTGCCGACCAATCGACCATCGAGCTTCTTTGCAATTCCGGGTGGAAGCGGTTTGCCCCTCGCGAGGTTCTTTTGAATGCCGGGTGGTAAAGCAGGCCCTGCGCTCCAGTAGTTTCGATAGTCGCCCACAATGCCGAGCACGCTACCGTGATTAACGCTTGGGCCATGATCCCAATCGCCCCCAGCGTTTTTACCTTTGTTTCCATGCCCTTGCTGATTGCCATGGACTTGGCCGTTTTGCTGATTGCCCTGGCCGTTTCCCTGGCCCTTCCCATTACCGGGATCGGCCAATGCAGTTGCTGAGCCGCAGATGAGCGTGAGACAGGTAAACGCGGCAATGAGTGAGCGAGTTCTGGGCATGAGTTGTTCCTTCGCAAGGGCGGGATGTCTCTATGAACCTTAGACGCTTTTGACGAGGCGGGTTCCGCGACGCCTGACCGCTGCCGAAAGGCTTTCCAAGTCCCGTCAACCCTGGAACTACGGTCGTCGCATCGCCCATTTTCGTATAGGCACTGTCAGCGTCAGAAGGTCTCAAGACTGACTTTAATACCCGCACGACCGGCCAGCTCAATGGTTGCTTCCACCCGGTCAGCGTCAACAATAAAACCATCGTAATTGTCACCACCGGAGTCCAGGTGAAGATAACGTTTATCAAACCGAATCAACCATCGGTCGAATTCAGCAAGCACCTCTGGCATTGATGAAGCGCCGTTTCGCACGTAGACGTAGGGTTCTTTCGCCACTGTCAGCCACCTTTGGCCCCGCGCGATTGAGCCAGGCGAGCGTTCCAGTCGCCACCGTGGATGCGTTGGCACGCTTGCTCGGAATCGAAGCGGACATTGCGATCGGAAGGCTTCAGATCGATGTCGGCCTCACTCAACGCGATGGCCGTCAGCTCAAAGATGCGCATCTTTGCGTCGACCTTGGCGAGCTCTCTGTCAGCCTCGGTTTCGAACACCCAAATGACCTTCAGGGTTTGCGCCAACGCATTCAGGTCCGCCGTGTGGGTGAGCCAGGTAAAGCCCTTGATTTCACCTTTTGCTGTTTCGCACGCTTCAGTAAGCGTGATAATCAACCGGCGTTCGATCCGCGCCAGTTCACGTTTTCCGGGTGGCATTTGGGTTTCCTTGTGGAGGTAATGGTGGAGCAGCCTGCCAGTGCCATTGCCAATGTTTAACAGTGGCTCTCGGAACAACACAACAGAGGCGCAATTCTTGTCAGGCCTTTGTCGCCTCCCGGATTCTCCCCGCATCTTTCGCGGGGGGAAGTCCGAACACTCGCGCGTAGTCGCGGCTGAATTGGGTCGCGCTCTCATAGCCCACCTCGAATGCCGCCGTCGTGACACTTTTGGCACTGGCAAGCATGAGCATCCGCGCCTGAAGCAGGCGTACTCGCTTCTGATACTGCAAGGGGCTCAGGGTCGTGACCGCCTTAAAGTGGCGATGGAAGGCCGAGACGCTCATGGCCGCTCGTTGCGCCAGGCTCTCCACCCGGATGGGATGGGCGAAGTCGCGGCGAATCCACTGAATGGCCTGGTTCACCCTGGCCATGGCCGTGTCGGGCGCTGCGATTTCCCGCAACATCCAGCCATGCGGCCCCTGTAAAACGCGGAAGAGAATCTCGCGTTCGTAGGCGGGCGCCAACGCCGCGATATCCTCAGGCTTGCCCATCAATCGCAACATCCGTACCCAGGCGTCCATCAACTCGGGCGTGGTGGCGGCGACCGAGAAGCCAGGATCGTTGTCGTGACGACCAGCAGGTTTGGGCAAGTCCGCGAGCAGCGTGGATAACACCAGGGGATCAAGCGTCAGGCTGACAGCCAGGTAGGGCTCGCCGGTGGTGGCAGGGTGCACCGAGCCCACGGCGGGCAGTTCGATGGACATGACGAAGTAGGTCGACGGGTCGTACCGCAGTGTGCGGTCACCCACGGTCATGGTTTTGCTGCCTTGCAGGATCAGGTTGATCATCGGGTCGTAGACCGCCGCGAGCATGTGCTCGGGGATCTCGCCCTGGACCATGGCGACGCGGGGAATTCCCGTCTCCGTACGACGGTTTTCGGCGTTGGCGGCCAAGGCGCGGAGTTCATTCAGTGGGCTGTTCATGGTTGGCATGCTGACGTGGCGAGGATGTCCAGCGCAAGCAAAAAGCAGAAACAGGCAGGTTTCGAGCAGGAACCGCCACGCTGGCGAAGACGCTGTCCTTTACCGTGGAGGCTCATTCAATCGATAGAGGAGCGGGCACATGGGCGTTATCGTCATTACCGGTGGCAGTCGTGGCATAGGCGCCAGTGCGGCGGAGCATGCAGCTCAGCGTGGCATGGGGGTCATCCTCACCTACAACACGCGTCCGGACGCTGCAGACGCTGTGGTGCGGCGTATCGACCAGGCAGGCGGCAAAGCAGTTGCGCTGAAACTCGACGTTGCCAATGTCGCCAGCTTCAAGGCATTTCGCAAGGCAGTTGTCGTGAGCCTCGAGACCACTTGGGGCGCCAGTACCCTCTCAGGCCTGGTGAACAACGCGGGCTACGGCCTGTTCAATCCACTGGCGTCGGTCAGCGAGGCGCAGTTCGATGGTCTTTTCAATGTCCATCTCAAGGGGCCGTTCTTTCTGACTCAGGCCTTGCTGCCGTTGCTTGAAGAGAACGCGAGCATCGTCAACCTCACCAGCGCCACCACGCGAGTGGCCACCGCAGGGGTTGCGCCTTATGCGGCTTTCAAAGGCGGCCTGGAAGTACTCACGCGTTACATGGCCAAGGAATTCGGTGAACGCCGCATCAGGGCCAATGCGGTTTCACCGGGAGCGATTCGTACCGGGTTGGGGGGCGGGCTCAATGATGAGTTTGAAGCCCTGTTGGCCGGGCAAACGGCACTGGGCCGAGTGGGCGAGCCCGATGACGTGGCGCGAGTCATCGCCATGTTGCTGTCGCCAGAGGGCGCCTGGATCAATGCGCAGAGCATCGAAGTCGCGGGCGGCTACATCATCTGAACCATCGAGGGCCACACCATGCTGGATCACATTTTTCTGTCCGTCAGCGACATCTCTCGCTCCATCCGTTTCTACGAGGCAACCCTTGCGCCGCTGGACATTACTGCGCGGCTGGACTACGACGGCAAGGATGGCCCGCCCGGGCATCCCGATCTGAAAGGCTTTGGCGCCAATGGCCGGATATTCTTCTGGTTGCGCGAAGGCGTAGTGGAGGGGCAAGCCGTACACGTCGGATTTGTGGCACGTAGCAAGGCCGAAGTGGAGGCCGCCCATGCCGCCGCGATGGCCCATGGCGCTGTCGGCAACGGTGCCCCCGGCGCGCGTTTGCACTACGACCCCGATTACTACGCCGCCAATGTGCTGGACCCGGACGGGTACAGCCTGGAATTCGTCTACAAGAACTGGCAGCACGTCCAATGAACACTCTCCTGATCTATGGCGCGACGGGCTATACCGGTCGCATGGCTGCACAACGGGCCAAGGCGCTCGGCTTGCCGTTCGAAATAGCTGGCCGCAATCGCCAACAGCTGGTCGATCTTGCTGCACAACTGGACGTTCCCTGGCGCGTGTTCGAGGCGGGCCCCGACTCGGTGCAATCGCTGTCTGGCATCCGTGTATTGCTGAACTTCGCGGGTCCTTTTGCGCACACGGCGCCTGCCTTGATGGCCGCGTGTATTGAAGCCGGTGTCGATTACCTGGACATCACGGCCGAGATCAATGTCTATCGGCTGGCCGAGCGCTTGGGTTCCGACGCGGCATCATCAGGCGTGATGCTGTTGCCGGGCGTTGGCTGGGATGTTGTCCCCACCGACAGCCTGGCTGTGCATATTGCACGGCGCGTCGCGAATCCCGTGGCGTTGAGTATTGCGCTGCAGGTCCCGGGGTCGATGTCCCGAGGTTCGGCGATGAGCGTCAGCGAGATCATCGGCGCAGGGGTGCTGAGGCGAATCGACGGGGAGCTTGTCCCGACACCGGACGCGCAGCCACGCCAGTTTGATTTCGGAGACGGCCCGGTTCCGTGTGCGCCATTGTCATTCGGTGATCTGGTGACCGCCTGGCATTCGACACTTATACCGAACATTGCGATGTTCGTGCATGTCGCCGGTGATGCCTTTCCCGAAGGTGATTTGTCACAGTTACCCGATGGCCCCAGCGCGCAGGAACGTGACGCCAATCGTGCCCGCGCAGTGGCGCAAGTGACCGGTGCTGACGGTAGCGTGCTGCGTTCAGTGATCGAGACGGTCAACGGCTACACCTTCACGCCGCAGGCGGCGGTTGAGGCGGCAAGAAGAGTGTTGGACGGTGATCGGCAGGCTGGATTTACGACCCCTGCAAGCGTATTCGGCGTTGGATTCGCCAGTACCATCGCCGGGACGGTGATCACGGATCTGTAGATTCACGGGACTTCAATTTACGGATTGAGCCCATCATAGAAAAGCGCCACGCAACTCTCTGATCACCTCGTCAACAGAGGGGCCTTGAGTCTCTGGTGGTACCGGGTTTTCACCAAATTCTCGCCAGATAAACAAGGTCAACTCTGCGCCGTCAGTGGATGACAGAGCGTCTTCAGCGTAGGCAAAGTTCTGCAGTAGCCGATAGCGGGCATCGTTCCAGAACAGGTCTTCGACCCATTGATAGACCGGTATGAAATGAAAGTGCAGGGGCCAACCCGGCTCATGGCCAAAGCGCCCGATGTAGAGGCGCTTGGGCGCGAGCTGCTGCTCGATGATCTGCTGGGTCCTGGCGAGCAGAACGCCCAACTCTGCAAGCGCATCGGGGGATAGCTGAGTCAGTGATGTGGTTCGCACCTTCGTACTCAACATCAGGTAGCCGGGGAGTGCGCTCGCCAGGTGGTGGTTGATAATCCAGTGGTCGGTTTCATGAACGATGAAGTGCGGGGCAATTTCCATGTGCCGTTTGTCCTGAGCAGTCGACGCGTCAGATTAGCAACATCACGTCAGCCTGTCCGCTGGTGGGCAACTTTCTGGGGGGGGCAGGGCGCGATCAGCAGTTGGCTCAAACTCAGCTGCTACAGGGGGCGGGGTGTGTGCGGGTTTGTGTAGCAGCTGCCGAAGGCTGCGTTCGCTCCGGGGTCGCGCTCGACCGAAGCGGTCGCTTTCCGGACGCTTTGGTGTTTGCTTGAAAAGCAGGGCCGCTTCGCGCCCCAACGCAGGCTTCGCCAGCTGCTACAGGGGCGGGGTGTGCGCGGATGCTATGGGGTGTGCCCGGAGGGGATGAGGATGACCAGGTCCGTATCACCTACGTCGACGCCCGCCTGTGAAAGCAAGGTCGTGACTTGTCCGCGGTGGTGCGTTTGGTGGTTGAAGAAGTGCATGACCAGGCCATAAAAGTCCTTGTCGGCCGGTACTCCCTTCATGCTGGCGTAACTGAGGACGTGATCCAGTTCTGACTCTGCAATGGAGCGAGACCACTCGACAATAATCTGATCGAGCCACACGCGTTGTGCGGAAAGCTCGCGGATATTGGGGTACAGCAATTGGTCGAGGCGAGTGGGGGTAGGGCGCTGAAGAATGGGCTGCAGAGCCAGGTGGTTTGCCGGGTGCCTGGCGAATCGCTGCAGCCAGACGGTATCGCCGGCCACCAAGTGATTCAGCGTGCCGAGAATTGAGCCAAAAAACGCTTTCCTGTCCGCAGAAAGCTCGTCATCTGGCAGGCTTCTGGCGGCCTCGTAGATCTTTGCGTTCATCCACTCGTTATAGGTTGCCATCAGGCAGATGTGGCGGATTCGGCTCATCGTGCTCATCCTGAAACCCGGTCTGGTGCCGGGCGTTGTTGTTCTGGCGGACAACAAGTTTACCCGGCCAACGTCATCTCCATGTGCGTAAAACGCGTTATCTCAAAACAGACTGAACGGATAGTTGACGATCACCCGATTGTCATCGAACTCGTTGCTGCTGTAATCGCGGCGGATGCTGGCGTTGCGCAGGCGCACGTTGAGGTTCTTCAATGAACCGCTCTGTACGGTGTACGCCAGCTCGGTTTCGCGCCCCCACTCCTTGCCATCGGTGACCGTGCCGATGTGCACGTTGTCGCCGCTGACATAGCGATTCATCAACACCAGGCCGGGTATGCCGAGCGCGACGAAGTTGTAGTCGTGGCGCAGTTGCCATGACTGTTCCCTGGCGTTGTCGTAGGTGTTGTTGAAGCTGTCGTTGGCCAGTGAAATACCGGCGGTGCCATTGACGCGCATCCAGGGGTCATCGCCGGCGAGTTTCTGCAAACCGACATAGAACGTACTGCCGCCATATCGAGCGGACAGCAATGCCGACATCGTGCGGTTGTCCAGTTCGCCCGCGCGGGCGCTGCCGTTTTCGCGGCCCTGAAAATAGCCAAGATTGGCGCCCAGGGTCCAGGCGCCCAGCGGTTGGCTATGGACGACCTGCAGGTATTGCTGCTGGTAGATGTCTTTGAGTTCGGCGTTCCACACGCCAACCATCGTGCGCTTGTCGTTGAAGCTGTATTCACCGCCGACGAAATTGAAGCGGTCAGAGACGAAAGCCGTTTTGCTCAGCATGAACATGTCCTGCTGGCTGGCGTCGTTGCGCGGGCTGTTCTGGCGAAACTGACCGCCGTACAGGGTCAGGTCCTCGATCTCTCGTGACGTGATTTGCCCCCCCTCGAACGTCTGCGGCAGCGAACGACCATCGTCGGAGCGCAGGATCGGCAGCACCGGCATCCACTCTCCAACTTTGAGTTCGGTCTTGCTGATTTTCATTTTTCCGGCCAGCGCCAGGCGACCGAAATCGTCAGCGGGACGCCCGTCGTGATCGATCGGCAACAGCTGCGTGCCGCCACTGCCCTTACCGCCATCCAGCTTGATCGAGTAGAGCCCCAGGGCATCCACGCCGAAGCCTACTGCGCCTTGAGTGAATCCGGAGCGGGCGTCGAGAATGAAACTCTGAGTCCACTCTTCGGCCTTGCCCTGGGGCGATGCCGGGTTGGAAAAGTTGCGGTTGATGTAGAAGTTTCTCAGGTTGAGGGTAGCACTGGCGTCGTCGATTAAACCGGCTGCAATTGCCTTGACTGGCAGCGTGCCGACGATGGAAAGCGTGAGGGCGATTCGAAGATTGGCGGTCATTTTCATTATTGTTTTTATCCAATTTCTGGCTGTAGAAATCCGCTGCATCCGTCAGCGCGAATGCAGTGAGTTCAAATTGAATGGCGTGCGGCAGCGGCCCTGAACGAGCCGCTAAAACGACTCGGTGGTTATTGCACCAGTAACAGTGATCCGGACACGAAGGCGAATATCAGGACAAATCGGCGCAGACGCGCTTCATTGATGAAGTGCCGGGCCCAATGGCTGGCTATCACACCAAGCGCCAAGGGCAGGCACAGGCTCAATACCGGTGTCACCTGCGCGGCGTGCAAATGCCCGCCCAGCGCAAGCACCACCAGGGAAATCACTTCGCCTACCAGGAAGCACAGGGCGACCGAGCCTCGCAAAGTGGCCACCGGCGAGTGCTGATACACCAGCGCCAACGGCGGGCCGCCGACGCCGGTGGCCGTTTCGGTGATGCCGGTGATCAGTCCGGTGGAAATCAGCGCACGGCGTCCCGGTACGAAGGAGGGCGCCATCCAGGTCGCCAGGCACGCGGCGATCGTCGACAGGCCTATCAGCACGTTGAGTTGTGAGAGCGGCAGCCAGAACAGTATCCAGACGCCGCCGAACGTACCGACAAAACGCCCGACGGTAATCCACGAACTGCCCCGGAAGTCGATCGCCTCACGCTCGCGCCAGGCGATCGCCGCGTTCAAGGGCAACATCAGAATCAACAGGCTGACCGGCAGGGATTCTGGCGCCAGCAAGCCCATCACCGGCGCAACAATGAGGGCGAAGCCCATGCCCGTTGTCCCCTGGATAAGCGCACCGCACGCAACGGCAAGCGCAATGAGGTAGAGCGGGTCGAATGGTAAGGTCATCTTTTACCCAATCACGAAAAGTGTTAAGCCACGGAGGGCAGTGGATGGACTTTGTGGATCGGCGCCTGGCTGACGATGTCCCGTGCCAGCGCATCGACCTGACGCATCAGTTCACGGGCGTCCCAGTCGGTCGGCCAGCCTTGCCACAGACGAACCTTGCCCTGCACCACGACGGCGTGGATCTGATCCCTGTTCGCCAGGCGCACCAGGTCCCATGTCAGGTTCCAGGACGGCAGCAGTTCCGGCACCGCGAGGTCCACCAGCAGGAAATCAGCGGCGTGGCCGGGCGCAATCTGTCCGGTGAGTTGGCCGAGGTGGAGCGCCTGCGCAGCGTTTTTGGTGCCCATGTCGAGCCACAGTTGCCCACCGCCGCAGACCGAATCCCCGACGGCGATACCGTGGGCAAAACGCTGGGCGGCTTCGGCGTAATCCAGCAGGCGGAAGCCGTCGCCGCGGGTGCCGTCCGTCCCCAGGGCCACCGGGATGCCCAGGCAGTGCATCAGGTGCGCCTGGGCCACGGCATTGCCTTTCCAGGCGCTGGCTACCGGGTTGTAACTCACTGCGGCGCCGCTATCACGCAACAGGCAGATCTCGTTCGGCGTCAGTAATGTCGCGTGGGCCAGCAGCGCCGCCGGGCCGAGCGCGCCGGCACGGTGCAGTTGCTCCAAGGGCCTGACGCCGTAGAGTTCCAGGGAGCGTTCGACGGCGACCAGGTGCTCGTTGACGTGGCTCTGGAACACCCGACCGGACTCTTCGCATAAGCGGTAGACCGCGTTGAGGGTCGAGTCAGTGGCGATTTCAGGAATGGGCACGGCCAGCGAAGGCGTGATCAGCGCGTCGTTATTCCACTGGGACAAATGCCGTTCCGCCACCGCGAGAATCTGCCGCGCATCCAGCACCTGCTTGCCTTGAATGTCGTTGCAGGTCTTCGCCAGTACGCAGCGGATGCCGACTTCATGAACGGCCTTGGCGATGGCTTCGACGCCTTCCATCGAGCGCGTGCCGGCATCGCACACCGTGGTGAAGCCGCCGCGCAGGGATTCAAACGCCGCGAGTTTGCTCGTCAGGTACAGCAACTCCGAATCGAGCGAGCCCTCGAGGGGAATCCATACCCGGCGAAAAATTTCCGAGGGTTCGCCGAACACCAGGCCTTTGCCGAAACTCTGGCTGAGATGGTGATGGGTATCGATGAACCCCGGCATCAACAACTGCTGTTCAAGACGCCGCACCTGATGCGCGGGATAACGCGCCTGCAACACTGGCAGCGGTCCGACGTCGGCGAATTTGCCCTCGACCACCAGCACGGCCTGATCGCGCTGCGGGCCTTGCGGCAACATCAGCCAGTCCGGTGCCAACAGCTGCTGCGGTGCAAGCAGTTGTTCAGGAGAAGAGGGCAGGTGCGTAGTAACTGTGCGATCCATGGAGCAACCTTAGTGAGAGTGTGGTGAGTGAGTCAGCTTGGCCTTGGCGTCCGCGGCTTTGTCCTGGCGACCCACACAATGGAAGAGGAAATTCATCACGGCGGCGGTGACGGCGCCCATGGCGACGCCATTGCCGAGCAGCCCGGCCAGGCCGTTCGGGAAATGGCTGTAGACCCCAGGCACCAGAATCGGCAGCAAGCCCACCGCCAGGGCAACGGACACCACGTACATGTTGCCGTGGTGCCGCAGGTCCACTTTGCGCAGCATGTCGATGCCCATGGTGCCGACGATGGCGAACACGATCAGGCTGGTGCCGCCGACGACCGCTTCCGGTACGCCGCCGATCAACCGCGCCAGGGGCGCCAGTAGCGCAAACAGCAGAAGCAATACGCCGGACACCGCGGTGACGTAGCGCGAGCGAACGTGGGTGGCACGGATGACGCCGATGTTTTCGCCGCTGGTGATGATCAAAGAAGTGCCCATGAATCCGCCGAGGATGGACGCCAGGGCGTCGCCGCGAATGGTGCGGGTGACGTCCCTGTTGATATCCAGCGGCTTGTCCACGGCTTCGCTGATCGCCACGGTTTGCCCCGTTGCTTCAACCATGGACACCAGACAAAAAAGCATCAACGGAATCGAGGCAAACAGATCGAATTGAGGCACGCCGAACGGCATGAGTGCCGGCAGGCTCAGCAATGGCAACCAGCTCAACTGGGAGCTGTCAAAAGCGCCCAGGGCGACCGCCAGCAGACTGCCGCCGACCAGTCCGAGCAAGATGGATAACTGGCCGAGCGTTCCACGCAACAGACGAGAACACAGCACCGTGATGACGATCGTCGAGAACGCCAGCAGCAGTTGCTGCGGGGCGGCGAAGTCGGCGCTGCCAGACCGGCCGACGATCAGCTCGCCCGACAGCTTGATCAGGTTGACGGACACCAGCAGCAGCATCGTGCCAACCACCACCGAGGGAAAGAAACGCAGCAGCCGGCGAAAGATCGGCAATACCACGAAGTAGAAGACGCCCGTCAGAATGACCGCCCCGGACGCAGTGGCCACGCCGTTTTGCTGGGCGATCAGGATGAACAACATGATCGGCGCCCCACCGGGGAGCATGATGAAGGGCAAGCGCGCGCCACAGCCGCGCAATCCTAACGACTGGATAAGCGTACCCAGCCCGCAAACCAAAAAGGTCGCGCTAAGTAATTGCAGGGTCAGCTCGCTGGAAAAGCCCAACGCCGTGGCCATCAGGAAGACCGACGCAACTGGCGAGGCCGCCATCACCAGCACATGCTGCGCGCCAAAAATCAGCAGCTGCCGCCAGGGCAGTCGCTCATCAACAGGGGAAACGGGGTTTTTCTTGTTATCCGGCATATCCCACCTCTACGTAAAGCCAGCATCAACGGCTTTTTGATTATTGTTTTAAACGTCACGTAGTTTCGGTCGGGATCGTGCAGGTAAATCCCAAACCAAATCGATTTTGTGATGTGCCCAAATCGATTTGGGTGAAATGTATTCCCGTTCTGAAAGACTGTCAACGGTCCATCCGTCGCCGATGTCCCTGAGTGGCCGAGAACCGTCGGTGCGCGTATAACTCGGCAGCATTGCTGACTGAGTTGCCCCAACCGATGCCAAATAACGACAACCACCGCCCTACCATTGCCGACGTCGCGGACGCTGCCGGCGTGTCGCGCACCACCGTTTCCCACGCGCTTAATGACCGCGGCCAGGTCGATCCGGTGACCCGCGCGCGAGTCAAAGAAGTCGCCGCCAGCCTTGGCTATACCCCCAATCTGCGCGCCCAGCGCCTGCGCACCGGCAAGGCCAATGCCATTGCGCTGCTGTCCTCGATGCCCTTTGCCGTAGCAGGAGGATCCTCGCGCCTGGGCTTTCTGATGGAGATCGCGGCGACCGCGACGGAAGCGGCCCTGCGTCGGGGCGTGGCACTGGTGCTGGTGCCGCCCATGGACGAGGCCAAGGCCTTGCTGGATACGCTGGATATCGACGGCGCAGTGATCATCGAGCCGGTCGCCAACGACCCGCACATCGCGCGCTTGCGTAAAAGAGGGGTGAAACTGGTATCGATCGGACGCCAGCCCGAGGCCGGTTTCGACTTGCCGTATATCGACATGCATGGCGCAGCGGCGGGCGCCTTGCTGCTCGATCATTTGCACGAGCAGGGCGCGAAACGGATCGGCCTGGTGATCGGAATTCAATCCCGGCATTCCTACCTCGACATGGAACAAGCGTATCGCGCCTATTGCACGACCCATGGCCTGACCCCGGCGATCGTTCGCGCCGACGAAGCGGGGGGCGAAGCGGCCGGCGCTGCTGCCTGTGCGCAATTGCTGGACGAGTATCCGGACCTGGATGGTCTATGCGTGCCGGTCGATGCGTTCGCGATTGGCGCGGTGCAGGCGCTGAACGAAAAAGGTCTGAAGGTGCCGCAGGATGTGAAGGTGGTCACCCGTTATGACGGCTTCCGCGCGCGGGAATGTACGCCGCCCCTGACGGCACTGAACATGCACCTGGAAGAGGTGGCTGCGCTGGCCATCGAGTTGCTGTTCGAACAGATAAACGAATCTGGCACCGACCAGCGTCAGCGCATTGATGCGCCGATGGCCACACTTGTGGTTCGTGAGTCGAGCGCGGGTTTGCGGGAGAAAATTGTTTGAAACGAGGCAAGCCCTGACAGGCAGTCGGGGCTTGATAGAAGAACCAGGTGACAGGATGAAGTACGTCACTTTTGCGCAGGGGTGCCCCTGGCAATGGACGCAAGAGATCAGGGTCGGTGTTAAAGCTGTTGATGCCTTGATCGTGCGTATCGACCAGGCGGGCCTGAAACGGACCGAGCTTTAAAAGCCATACACAACCTCCTACACTGCTGACACCCGCCCACACCCAATCTGCGCAGCCTCGCTCTCCTGCCGGCGTCTGCATCGCCTCCCATTAGGATTATTGACATGCGCCTGTCTGATTTCATTCTTGAGAACCTTGAGCCGATTCTGCAGGCTTGGGAAGATTTCGCCAGAACTATCGATACGCCGGGTGAGGACCTCGATAGTGAAGCTCTGCGAGATCATGCCGAACAAATGTTGCGGGCAATTGTGAGTGACCTGCGGACAAAGCAGACGAAGCGAGAGCAAGCTGCCAAGTCTCAAGGCCAAGCCCCGGTAAACGATGAAGAAACAGCAGCTGAAACGCATGCAATTACGCGGTTGATGGCAGGTTTCACGATCGATCAAATGGTGTCGGAATATCGAGCACTGAGAACGAGTGTCGTCAGTCAATGGATGAGGCAAGTGAAGGATGGCACGCCGATCAATGTCGACGACATGACCCGATTCCACGAGGCCATCGATCAGGCTCTCGCCGAATCCATCGCCAGTTATTCACGCGCGGTTGAGGCGTCACGCAACGTATTTTTAGGCATTCTCGGCCACGATCTGCGCACTCCGCTTGGAGCGATCTTGCTGGGTGCCGACATGTTGAGGCGCTCGGAAGGGGCTGGAGAACGGAATACCAAGGTTGCCAACCAGATATACACAAGCGTGCGGCGCGCGAGCCAAATTGTTGGAGACCTGCTTGATTTGACCCGCTGCCAAATGGGCCCAGGCATTCCCGTCAAGAAGGCGGATTTAGATCTCTCGCGCGTTTGCGAACGTGTTGTCGAAGAAATCCGAGCGTTTTATCCAGAGGCCGTGGTCCTGTTCGAAGCGAAGACTCCAGTTCAAGGGCAATTCGATGGCGCCAGAATGGAACAGGTCTTCTCGAACATAATCAGCAACGCTGTACAGCATGGCGATAATCAACTCCCGATCAAGGTGGAGTTAAAGGCCTCGGAAGACGGCGCTATTTTCACCGTTCACAACAGCGGTGAGCCCATACCAGAAGACGTTCTCCCGTTTATATTCAACCCTTTGGGTCGTTTCTCTCAGCGATCTGCAATTGATCACGGGCCGACAGAGGGGCTGGGCTTGGGCCTGTTTATCGCCTCAGAGGTTGTGGCCTCACATAACGGATCAATCGATGTCAGCTCTGACTGGAGTGGCGGCACCACTTTTCTGGTCAGGCTTCCAATGACTGAGCCGGCCGCACATTTGTAGACCTGTTCGAGAGAAAGCTTCTGGCCGGCCGATCATCGTTCAGCGTTGCCCCGTTGCTGGCTTATGACTTCACGGTTGACGCAAAGCCATACAACCTGATGGACGTCCGCGAACAGCCAAGGCAGCATGCGCGCTCCACTACCGGGGCTGGCTTATGCGACGACTACCTTCACTGGCAGCACTGCGAACCTTCGAATGCGCCGCCCGTCATGCGCACTTCGGCCGGGCTGCCACCGAATTGTGTGTGACTGACAGTGCTGTCAGCCAT
The DNA here is from genome assembly GCF_059716215.1 of Pseudomonas sp. LBUM1643. Lineage (NCBI taxonomy): Bacteria > Pseudomonadati > Pseudomonadota > Gammaproteobacteria > Pseudomonadales > Pseudomonadaceae > Pseudomonas > Pseudomonas sp. LBUM1643. The sequence goes on along the minus strand of NZ_CP166813.1, from coordinate 4,065,490 downwards.
CAAATCCGCCAACTCGAAGAACAGTTGGGCGTTTCGCTGTTCATCCGCGAAGGCCGGCAAATCCGCCCGACAATGGCTGCCGGCAGACTGATGCAAAGCTTGCAGCAGGCCTTTGAACTGATCGGTGACGCCTGCGATGAGTTGCGCGACCCGTCATCGCTGGCTGTGTTGCGCCTGGCCGTCACCGCCGAGCTGGCGCAAAAATGGTTGATGAGCCGCCTCACGGATTTCTACGCGCGCTATCCGCACATCACGCTGCACCTCTACGAACAACCGATTGATGCGACTGCGCCAGGGGAAGACATCGACCTGGCGATCACTTACGGCACCGGTCCGGTGGACAGCAGCGCGTATTTCGTCAGGCCATTGCCGGCGTTGCAGTTCTTCCCGGTGTGCAGTCCCGGCCTGTTCAACCAGGGCACGCTGAAGACGCCCAGGGATCTGGCACGCCATTGCTTGCTGCACGACGATCAGGATGGCAAAACCTGGACCGCCTGGTTGACCAGTCATGCCGGTGATCAGCGGCCAGAGCGCCAGCTGTATTTCGCCCACGCAGGCCTGGCGTTGGAAGCGGCAGCGCAAGGGCAGGGCGTGGCCATGGGCGATAACCTGACGGCGCAGGAAGATTTGCTGAGCGGTCGACTGGTCCGGCCGTTCACTTCCAGCATGACCGCCCTCGGGCAATACGCGCTCGTGTGCGAGCGGGTGCGGCTGGAGCGCCCGGCGGTGGCGCAGATGCTGGAGTGGTTCAATGATCAACTGACTGATTGATGAGTTGAATTCAACTGTTCCGCAATAATCATCGTTGGCGGGAAGGGTGTCGGCGACCATAGCCTGTGGTCATTCCAATCCCGGCTGATGAGGTTTGACCATGGCACGTTTGCTCGACTCCACCCCCAAGCAAGACGGTTTTCGCTTGCCCGGCGAATTCGAAAACAAGTCCGGCTGCTGGCTCGGCTGGCCGGAGCGTACCGACGTCTGGCGCAACGGCGCCAAGCCCGCACAGAAAGTCTGGGTGCAAATTGTCACCGCCATCTCACACAGCGAACCGGTCACCGTCTGCGCCTCGGCCGCGCAATTCGCCACAGCACGTCGCCAATTGCCGCCGCAAGTGCGTGTGGTGGAGATGACCTGCAACGACACTTGGTTCCGCGACAGCGGCCCGTGCTTTGTGGTCAATGACAACAGCGGCGAAGTGCGCGGCGTTGATTTCGAATTCAACGCTTACGGCGGCCTCGACGGTGGTTTGTACTACCCCTGGGACAAGGATGATCAGATCGCCAGCAAAATCCTCGAAATCGAACGTTTCGACCGTTATCGCGCACCGTTGATTGCCGAACTGGGTGGCATCCAGACTGACGGCCAAGGCAGTGTCCTCACCACCGAGCAATGCTTGCTCAACCGCAATCGTAATCAGCATCTGGGCAAGGAGGAAGTCACTCGCCGCCTGACCGATTACCTGGGCGCCGAGCAAGTCATCTGGCTGCCACGTGGCTGCAAATTCGACGAAACCGACGGGCACATCGATGACCTCGCGTGCTTCGTCCGTCCGGGCGAAGTGGTGCTGCAATGGACCGACAACCGCGATGACCCGCAGTGGGAAATCTATCAAGAGGCCTACGACATTCTGCGCAGCACCCGCGACAGCCGCGGCCGTGAACTGATCGTGCACAAACTCCCGCAACCGGACGTGCTGGAATGGACCGCTGAAGAAGCCGAAGGCCTGGATCAGCAAGAGAGCACGCATACGCGTCAGGCTGGAACGCAAATCTGCGCGTCGTACATCAATTACTACGCCGGCAACACCTCGATTGTGGTGCCGCTGTTTGGTGATCGTAGTGATCAAGTCGCGATGGCGACGCTCGCCGAACTGTTCCCGCAGCACAAAATCGTCGGCATCGAAAATTCCCGGGAAATCCTCCTCGGCGGTGGCAACGTCGCCTGCATCACCATGCCGCAATACGCCGGCAAAGGGGTATGAATATGGGCCTGCACACACTGACTCAAGCGCTTTTGCTGGTGCTGGCACCCCTGTGCGTGCAGGCAGCCGAAACGGCCAGACCGGTGGTCAATCTGTACATCTGGGGCGAGTACCTGGCGCCGGACACACTGACCAACTTCGAGAAAAAGACCGGCATTCATGTGGTAGCCGATCATTTTGACTCACTGGAAACCGCCGAGACCAAACTGCTGACCGGTCGCAGCGGCTATGACCTGGTACTGACGGCCGGGCAACACCTGTCCCGAGCGATCCAGAGCGGCGCGATCCAGACGCTGGACCACAAGCAACTGCCACATTTCCAAGGCGTCGGTGATGAATTCCGCCAGCACATGGCGGCGTTCGATCCGGGCAATCGTTACGCCGGCATTTATGCCTGGGGCACGACGGGCGTCGGCTACCAGGACGAGGCGGTTGAAAAGCGCCTCCCCGATGCGCCACGGGACAGTTGGGCGATGCTGTTCGATCCGGCCGTGGTGTCGAAATTTGCCGATTGCGGCGTCAGCTTGCTGAATGACCCTAACGAAGTATTCGCAGCGGTCATGAAGTACATGGGCCTGGACATCAACCGCCAAAACCTTGATGACCTGAAACTGGCGGAACAGCAATTGGCGAAGATACGTCCGTACATTCGCTATTTCGACAACGACCTGAACATTAGCGACCTCGCCAACGGCAACACCTGTGTGGCGATGTCGTGGAACGGCAACGTGGCGATCGCAGAGGCCCAGGCTCAGGCCGCAAAAAAACCCTTTACGCTGAACTACCGGATACCCAGGGAAGGCACATTGATCTGGTTTGACGCCATGGTCATCCCCAAGGATGCACCGCATCCCGAGGCGGCGCTGGCGTTGATGGACTACCTGATGATGCCTGAAGTGATCGCGCCGATCACGGACACCATTCACTACGCCAACGCAATTACGGCGGCGGATGGCTTGATCGATCCAGCGATTCGCAATGATCCGGGAACGTATCCTTCGCAAGCGGTGAAGGCGACGTTGTACAGCAAGAACGATAATGGGAAGGCGTTCAACCGCGCGTTGACGCGGGCGTTCAGTCGGTTGAAGTCGGGGTTGTGAGGGGCTTCTGACATTGTATGGCGGCTCCACATATTTACGTGGCGATCTAAGAAATTATCGCTGCACGGCGATGCATTTGATCTCCACGAGCAGGCCCGGTCGAGCCAGTTCCGCGACACCTATGCATGTCCATGCACACGTGCCCCTCGGAAAGACCTCATCCTTCACTTGTCTGAAGATTGGCATGTGGCGTTGCATATCGACGTGATACGTCGTCATTTCGACGACATCCTTAAATTCGCAGCCACCGGCTGCCAGGACGAGCCGCAGATTCTCCCACGCGGCTAAAAACTGCTGCTCAGGATCTTCGATAACCGTTAATTCCGGCGTCCGGCCTACCTGACCTGCGCAGTAGAGCGTTTTTCCTACCTTTACCGCTGGCGCATAACCAGCCTGCTCGCAGAGCAGTTTCATGCTGTCTGGAACAATGATCTGACGATCAGTCATGGTCGTGGAGCCCAAAATACAAGCGGATACGAAACCTACCCCAGGTGCCAGAGCGCCGTCCACTCGGGCCCCTTTGCATTAAGCAAACAACCACGCTCACACTCAGTCGCTCATCTCAGCCAGCGCTCCGTGAAAGCCATTGCCTCGGGCATTCTTTCGGGTTGCAACCGTTCCGATTATCCTCATCAGTATTCGACAATAAGGAAACGTCCCGTGCCCACACCAACACTTCATCTCATGTCTGGCAAAATTGCATCCGGCAAATCCACGCTGGCTCAGTCTCTGGCTGCCGAGCATTCGACGATTCTGCTGAGTGAAGATCGTTGGCTCTCACGGCTTTATCCTGACCAAATCAAGTCAGTCGCCGACTATGTAAGACTTGCACATCAGATTCGGGAGGTTGTGGGCCCGCTTGTTATCGATGTGCTGAATGCAGGCGTCAGCGTGGTCCTGGATTTCCCTGCCAATACAGTCGGGGATCGTCAATGGTTGCGCGGTTTGGCCGAAGCCGCCGAGGCTGACCACTGCCTCCACTACATCGAAGTGGACGATGATATTTGCCGAGACCGGCTACATCGTCGTAATGGCCGCGCAGAGCATGAGTTCGCGGCGACCGACGCGGAGTTTGATTTGATCACAAGCTATTTTCGGGTTCCCGAGGAGCAGGAGGGGCTTCATATCAAAATTCATCGACTTTGACGGCCGATGATCGCCAAGGCGACACCAAGAGCATCGCCGATGCCTTTACACACATTGCTCATACATTTCGCAGCGTTGAAAGACTAGGCGGGAGGTTCGACGTAGCTGGATTTACCCCCACCAGTGGCACCCGACTACCAACCCCATACTGCTGGTCGGCATGATACGAGGAACGCACCAAGGGCCCGGATGCGACGTTCTTGAAGCCCATCCGCGCGCCTTCCTCGGCAAACCACGCAAACATATCCGGGTGCACGAAACGCTGCACCGGCAAGTGGCTGCGCGAGGGTTGCAGGTACTGGCCGAGGGTGAGCATGTCGATGTCGTGCTCGCGCATCCGCCGCATGACCGCTATGACTTCGTCGTCGGTTTCTCCGAGACCCAGCATCAGACCGGATTTGGTCGGGACCTGCGGCACCTGGTGCTTGAAGTTCTGCAGCAGGTCCAGCGACCACTCGAAATCCGAGCCCGGTCGCGCAGCTTTATACAGGCGCGGCACGGTTTCCAGGTTGTGGTTGAACACGTCTGGAGGCTCGCACGCGGTGATAGCCAGGGCGACGTCCATCCGTCCGCGATAGTCCGGCACCAGGGTTTCCAGCTGGATGCCCGGCGACAGCTTGCGGATCTCGCGCAGGCAGTCGACGAAGTGTTGGGCGCCTCCGTCGCGCAGGTCGTCGCGGTCCACCGAGGTGATCACCACGTATTTGAGGCGCAGTTCGGCGATGGCCACGGCGAGGTTGGTTGGCTCGTTGACGTCCAGCGGTTTCGGCCGTCCGTGGCCGACATCGCAGAACGGGCAGCGCCGGGTGCAGATGTCACCCATGATCATGAAGGTCGCGGTGCCTCCTGAAAAACACTCGCCCAGGTTCGGGCACGAGGCTTCTTCGCAGACGCTGTGCAGCTTGTGTTTGCGCAGCAATTGCTTGATCCGGTCGACCTCGGGGGAGGTCGGCATGCGTACCCGGATCCATTCGGGTTTGCGCGGGAATTCATCGGTGGGGATGATTTTCACTGGAATCCGCGCGACCTTTTCTGCGCCGCGTAGCTTGGTGCCGACCTCCACTTTGGCGGGGCTTTTTTTTTGCGCTGCTTCAACAATGGCAGTCATGGTTTTTCCTTGTGCAGGCAGCTAATCAGGCAGGACACGGAACCTGTGGGAGCGAGCTTGCTCGCGATGAGGCCGTGTCAGTCGATATCAATGCTGACTGTCATGCCGCCATCGCGAGCAGGCTCGCTCCTACAGGGTTTTGTGATGTGCGATCAGTCGCGGTAGACCGGGAAATCGCTGCACATCGCGGCAGCCTGGCGGGCGACCTGAGCCTCGACATCGGCATCGCCAAGGTGGTCGAGGATGTCGCAGATCCAGCCGGCCAGCTCGATGCTCTGAGCTTCCTTGAAACCGCGGCTGGTGATCGCCGGGGTGCCGATGCGCAAGCCCGAGGTCACGAACGGCGACTGCGGATCATTGGGCACGGCGTTCTTGTTCACGGTGATACCGGCACGGCTCAGGGCCGCGTCGGCGTCCTTGCCGGTCAGGCCCTGGCGGATCAGGCTGACCAGGAACAGGTGGTTGTCGGTGCCACCGGACACCACATCGTAACCGCGTTCGGTAAAGACTTGCGCCATTGCCTGGGCGTTGCGGATTACCTGCGTCTGATACGTCTTGAACGCCGGCTCCAGCGCTTCCTTGAAGCACACGGCCTTGGCCGCGATCACATGCATCAGCGGGCCGCCCTGACCACCGGGGAACACGGCGGCGTTGAGCTTTTTCTCGAGTTCCGCATTGGCCTTGGCCAGGATCAGGCCACCGCGTGGACCGCGCAGGGTCTTGTGGGTCGTGGTGGTGACCACGTCGGCGTAGGGCAGCGGGTTCGGGTACAGACCGGTGGCGACCAGCCCGGCGACGTGAGCCATGTCCACGAACAGGTAGGCGCCCACCTTGTCGGCAATTTTGCGGAAGCGCGGGAAGTCGAGGGTCTTCGAGTAAGCGGAGAAACCGGCGATGATCATTTTCGGCTGGTGCTCGACGGCCAGGCGTTCGACTTCGTCGTAGTCGATCAACCCGGTCGAGGTGTCGATGCCGTATTGCACGGCGTTGTAGAGCTTGCCGGAAAAACTCACCTTGGCGCCGTGGGTCAGGTGACCACCGTGGGCCAGGCTCATGCCCAGCACGGTGTCGCCGGCCTGTAGCAACGCCAGGTAAACCGCCGCGTTGGCCTGGCTGCCGGAGTGCGGCTGGACATTGGCGTAGTCGGCGCCGAACAGCTGTTTGGCGCGGTCGATGGCCAGTTGTTCGACCACATCCACATGCTCGCAGCCGCCGTAGTAACGCTTGCCCGGATACCCTTCGGCGTACTTGTTGGTCAGGCCGCTGCCCTGGGCTTCCATCACCCGTCGGCTGGTGTAGTTTTCCGAAGCGATAAGCTCGATGTGGTGTTCCTGCCGTGCGTCCTCGGCGTTCATCGCCGCCAGCAGTTGGTCGTCGTAGCCTTTGATCTGGTCGTGCTTGCTGAACATGGTGAAAGTCCTCTGTTGTTCTCAAATGGGGTCGACCTGTAGGAGCGAGCTTGCTCGCGATGGTCGCTAACGATGACGTTGGCTTTCTGACGAAACGCGTCAGCTTCACGTCCATCGCGAGCAAGCTCGCTCCTACAGGGGGTTATGCGTAGTCGGCGATTGAAGGGCAGGCGCAAATCAGGTTGCGGTCACCGAAGACGTTGTCGACGCGGCCTACGGGCGGCCAGTATTTGCCGTCGATCAAGGTGTCAAGTGGGTAAACCGCTTGCTCGCGGCTATACGGATGCGACCACTCGCCGACCAGCTCCGCAGCGGTGTGCGGGGCGTTTTTCAGCGGGTTGTCGTCCTTGTCCAGCGTGCCGTTCTCCACTGCACGAATCTCTTCGCGGATGCGGATCATGGCGTCGCAGAAGCGGTCCAGTTCTTCTTTGGATTCGCTTTCGGTCGGTTCGATCATCAACGTGCCGGCCACCGGGAACGACATGGTGGGCGCGTGGAAACCGAAGTCGATCAGGCGCTTGGCCACGTCATCGACGCTGATGCCGCTGCTGTCTTTCAATGGACGCAGGTCGAGGATGCACTCGTGGGCCACCAGGCCGTTGGCGCCGGTGTACAGCACGGGATAGTGCTCTTCGAGACGACGGGAGATGTAGTTGGCATTCAGGATCGCCAACTGCGAAGCGCGCTTGAGGCCGGCGCCGCCCATCATGCGAATGTACATCCAGGTGATCGGCAAAATGCTTGCGCTGCCGAACGGTGCCGCGCAGACCGCGCCTTCTTTGCGTTCCATCTGGGCGTGGCCCGGCAGGAACGGCGTCAGGTGCGCTTTCACGCCAATCGGGCCGACGCCCGGGCCGCCACCGCCGTGGGGAATGCAGAAGGTTTTGTGCAGGTTCAAGTGGGACACGTCGCCGCCGAACTTGCCCGGCGCGCACAAGCCAACCATCGCGTTCATGTTGGCGCCGTCGATGTACACCTGGCCACCGTTGTCATGAATGATCCCGCAGATTTCGCGGATGCCTTCTTCGAACACACCGTGGGTCGACGGGTAGGTGATCATCAGCGCGGCGAGGTGTTCGCGGTGCTCGATGGCCTTGGCACGCAGGTCTTCGATGTCGACGTTGCCGCGAGCATCGCAGGCGGTCACAACCACGCGCATGCCGGCCATATTGGCAGTTGCCGGGTTGGTGCCGTGGGCGGACGACGGGATCAGGCAGATGTCGCGACGGTCTTCGCCACGGCTCTGGTGGTACGCACGGATGGCCAGCAGGCCAGCGTACTCACCCTGGGAACCGGCGTTCGGTTGCAGCGAGATCGAGTCGTACCCGGTGGCAGCGCAGAGCATGGCCTCCAACTCATCGGTCAACTGCTGGTAGCCGGCACTTTGCTCGGCCGGGGCGAACGGGTGCAGCGCACCGAATTCAGCCCAGGTGACCGGAATCATTTCGCTGGCGGCGTTGAGCTTCATGGTGCACGAACCCAGCGGGATCATGGTGCGATCCAGGGCCAGGTCCTTGTCGGCCAGCTTGCGCAGGTAGCGCATCAGCTCGGTTTCGGAGTGATAACGGTTGAACACCGGGTGGCTGAGGATCGGCGACTGGCGAACCAGCGAGGCCGGGATCGTGCTGACGATCGACTCGGCGAGGGCGGCGAAGTCTGGCAGCGCCTTGCCGTCGGCCAGCAGGCTCCACAGGCTTTCAACGTCGGCTTGGGAAGTGGTTTCGTCGAGGGACAGGCCCAGACGTTCGCCATCGACCACGCGCAGGTTGATTTTCTGCGCGTGCGCCTTGCTATGCACGGCTGTCGTTTGCGCGCCGGTGTTGATCGTCAGCGTATCGAAGAAGCTGTCCTGTTCAGCGCTCAGACCCAAAGCGTTCAAGCCCTTGGCCAGAATCGCGGTCAGGTGATGAATGCGCTGGGCAATCTGCGTCAGGCCCTTCGGGCCGTGGTACACGGCGTACATGCTGGCGATGTTGGCCAACAACACTTGTGCGGTGCAGATGTTGCTGGTGGCTTTCTCACGGCGGATATGTTGCTCGCGGGTCTGCATCGCCAGGCGCAAGGCCGGCTTGCCGAAACGGTCCACCGAGACACCGACCAGACGGCCAGGCATGTCGCGCTTGAACGCGTCTTTAGTGGAGAAAAACGCGGCGTGCGGGCCACCGAAACCCAGCGGTACGCCGAAGCGTTGCGCGCTGCCGATGGCGACGTCAGCACCGAATTCGCCCGGAGGGGTCAGCACCGTCAGGGCCAACAGGTCAGCCGCGACCGCCACCAGTGCGTTGGCCGCGTGGAAGCGCTCGGTCAGCTCGCGGTAATCGAACAGGTCGCCGTTACTCGCCGGATACTGCAGCAGGGCGCCGAAGAATGGCGTCACGTCAGTCAGTGTTTGCTCGTCGCCGACGACCACGTCGATGCCCAACGGCTCGGCGCGGGTACGCAATACATCCAGGGTTTGCGGGTGGCAATGCACGGACGCGAAGAACGCGTGGCTGCCTTTGTTCTTGCTCAGGCGCTTGCAGAAGGTCATGGCTTCGGCAGCCGCGGTGGCTTCATCCAGCAGCGAAGCGTTGGCAATCGGCAGGCCGGTCAGGTCGCTGATCAGGGTCTGGAAGTTCAACAGCGCTTCGAGACGGCCCTGGGAAATTTCCGGTTGGTACGGGGTGTAAGCGGTGTACCAGGCCGGGTTTTCCAGCAGGTTGCGCAGGATCGGCGACGGCGTGTGCGTACCGTAGTAACCCTGGCCGATATAGGTTTTGAACAGCTGGTTTTTGGCCGCGATGCCTTTGATCAACGCCAGGGCGTCGGCTTCGCTCAAACCGTCGTCCATGCCCAGGACGCTGGTGCCTTTGATGCTTTCCGGGATAACGCTGGCGCTCAAGGCTTCCAGGGAATCAAAGCCGAGGCTGTTGAGCATGGCTTGCTCATCGCCGGAACGCGGGCCGATGTGGCGGGCGATGAATTCGTCATGGGTGTCGATGAGAGTGGTCATGGGCAGCCCTCACGCGTCGGTTTGGTCTTGGATCAGACGGTCGTAGGCGGTCTGATCCAGCAGTTGGCCGACAGCGGCAGCGTCAGCGGGTTTGAAACGGAAGAACCAGCCTTCGCCCAGCGGATCTTCGTTGACCAGATCCGGGCTGTTGTCCAACACCGAGTTCACTTCCAGCATCTCGCCGTCCAGCGGCATGCTGATGCTGCTGGCGGCTTTCACCGATTCCACCACCGACACTTCAGCACCGGCGCGGAAGCTTCCCAACTCAGGCACTTGAACAAACACCACATCCCCCAGCGCCTGTTGCGCAAACGCGGTGATGCCAACGGTGACGCTGCCGTCAGCTTCGGTGCGCAGCCATTCGTGTTCGACGGTAAAACGCAATTCGCTCATATCAACTCCTCATTGTTCTGACTCAACCGCTACAGGTGGCGGATGACGATTCGGCAGGCTCGTGTCGGGAAGCAAGCTTGGCTGGAGGAGAGATAGCAAAGGCAATGCCAATCTTATTTAATTGTTTTAAATCAAGTAGTTGTATTGATTTTTGGATGTTTAGAGTACTGATTCCGTATTGAAATCAATACAGACATACAAGGGGAAAGGTCCGAAGCCCGGAACAGGCAGGTGGAGCGAGTTTTGTCTTGATTTCGATACGCTGTATTGATTTACACACATCCCCCTGTAGGAGCTGCCGCAGGCTGCGATCTTTTGATCTTGATTTTCCCCCTGCCACCAAAGATCAAGATCAAAAGATCGCAGCCTGCGGCAGCTCCTACAGGGGATCGCGTCAGTGTTTAAGTTTTGTTGGGTATGCCGTACTTGCGCAGTCGAATGGCAATCGCACTGTGGGAGGTTTGCAACCGCGCCGCGAGCAGTCGGCTGGACGGATAACTTTGGTAAAGCTGTTCCAGCAAATTCCTTTCAAACCCTCCCACCGCTTCTTCCAGGCTGCCCACCTCGCCATCGTTCTTGCGCTCTACCGCCGTGCGTGCAATGTCGAGATCGTCGATGTCCACCAGCGGATTTTCGCAAATCGCCGCCGCGCGAAAGATCACGTTCTGCAGTTGCCGTACGTTACCCGGCCAGCGGTTGCCGAGCAGGGCGGGAAAGGTGCTGGGCGCCAGGCGACAGACCGGGCGCTGAATCTGCGCGCAGGCCTGCTGCATGAAGTGCTGGGCCATCAACAGGATGTCGTGGCCACGTTCGCGCAGCGGCGGTACTTGCAGGTTGAGCACATTGAGACGGTAGAACAGGTCTTCGCGAAAGTGCCCTTCGCTGACCATTTTTTCCAGGTCGCGGTGAGTCGCACTGAGGATCCGCACGTTGACTTTGACCTCACGATCGCCACCGACGCGACGGAAGCAGCCATCGCTGAGGAAACGCAGCAACTTGGCTTGCAGATACGGCGACATTTCGCCGACTTCGTCGAGAAACACCGTGCCCTGGTCGGCCAATTCCAGCAGCCCGAGCTTGCCGCCCCGTTGCGCGCCGGTGAACGCGCCGGGGGCGTAGCCGAACAGCTCGCTTTCGGCCAGGCTCTCGGGCAGCGCCGCGCAGTTGAGGGCCAGGAATGGCTTCTCACGCCGCCCGCTGATCGCGTGGCAGGCGCGGGCCACCAGTTCCTTACCGGTGCCGGTTTCGCCCTGGATCAACAGCGGCGCATCGAGGGCCGCCACCCGTTGCGCGCGGGCCTTGAGCGAGCGAATCGGCAGTGAGTCACCGAGCAGCGCATCGAAACCTTCGGCGTGATCATGGTGCAGCGCCGAAAGGCGTTCGCCGATGCGGTTGGGTTGATACAGGGTGAGCAGGGCGCCGGCGTCGGTGATCGGCATGGCATCGAGCAGCAGGGTGTGGCCGCCGAGGCTGACCTCGTGCATGGGCAGGCGGAAATGGTGGGCGATCAAGGTGCGTTGCAACTCGGCATCGTCGAACAGCGCGCTCAGCGATTCACCGGCCGGTTCGCGACCGCACAAAGCGATCAACGCTGGATTGGCCAGCAGTACGTGACCGCGATCATCCACCGCCAGCACCGGGTCGGAGCTGGCGGCGAGCAGGGCATCCAGTTGCAGGCGTCGACGTTGCCCGGGAAGGATGTCGACCATGGTCACCGCCTGCACGCCGCGCACGCCGAACAGTGCCTCGCGCAACTCTTCCAGTACTTCGGCGCCGAGGGTCGGGGCATCGATGTAGACGTTCGGCGGCACCATCTCCACGGCATCAAGGTTGAAGCTGCGTCCGCCGAGCAGGGCCAGCACTTCCTGGGTGATGCCGACGCGGTCGATGAAGGTGACGTGGATGCGCATGACGGACCTGCAAGATTGGCAAACGAAAATCAGTATGCCGGGGCGAATTTGAATTTGGCGAGTGTCACGTCATCCGTTAGACGGTTTGCGTGCACTGGCCGCCAGGTCTTCGAGGAACGCCTGGAGGATCGGCGGCGCTGCCACGCCGCGTCGGGTGATCACGTCGAAGGGTGATCGCAAGCGCAGACTCTCCGGGGCCAACTGGTGCATCTCGCCACTCTTGACCCATTGGGCGGCGAAGTGCTCCGGCAGGAAACCCAGGTAGGCGCCGGAAATGATCAGGATCGCCGTGGCTTCGATGTTGTCCACGGTGGCGGCGGCCTTGCTCACGCCCAGGTGTTCGAGGTCGTATTGCTGCATGTAGCCGCGCACGACGATGCGCCCGGCCGCGACTTCTTCGAGCAGTTCCTCGCCCTCAGCCTTGCTCCCGTATAGCGGATGCCGGCGCCCGCAATACAGCCCCAGTGCTTCCTGATACAGCGGCGATTGCAGCAGGCCCGGCACATGGATCGGAAAGTGCCCGATGGCCAGGTGCAAGCGGCCGTCGAGCACCCGTTCCTCCAGTTCGGCCGGGGTGCCGACATACACGTTCAGGTGCACATCATGCCCGCGCGATACGAAGCGTTGGGTGGTGCGCGGAATGGGCGAGTCCGGGTCGGTGATGGTGGTGTCGATGATGCCCAGGTTGAGCTTGCCGCTGATGTGCTGCTTGAGCACGTCGGCGTCCATGCAGAAATTTTCCACCGCCGACAGCAGGCGCTGGGTGGCCTCGTGAATCGCCACCCCTTGCTCGGTCAAGCGGAAACCGCTGCGCCCGCGCTGGCAGAGTTTGACCCCAAGGCGCGTTTCCAGATGGGTCATTTGTTCGCTGATGGTCGACTGCCCGGCATTCAACGCCGCCTGGGCGGCCGAGAAGCCGCCGCAGCGGACAATGGTGGCAAACACCCTGAGCAACTTCAGATCGACATCGTGCAGTTGAATCACGTTGACCTCCGGCCTGTGGATGCATCGGTAATGCCGATATGAGTATCTGATGTTTGGCATTTTTTCCACGAAAACCTGCGCCCATAGTCTCTTTCAACGGCGGTCGCCTTGCAGTTCCGCCAAGCCGATAACAAGAAGTGGAGAGGCTAGAAATGTCGAACAACGGTTATGAATCCGGTCGTCTGAACCTGCCATTCGTGGGTCATTGCACCTTTGGCAAATCCCCGGTGTGCACCGACTGGGATGCCCTGGATGCCGACGTCGCGGTGCTTGGCGTGCCCAACGACATGGGTACCCAGTGGCGCTCCGGGGCACGCTTCGGACCACGCGGTATTCGCGAAGCATCGACGCTGTTTTCCTTCGGCCACGCCGGCGCCTATGACCACGAAGATGACGTGATGTACCTCACCGCCTCGGACGTGCGCATGGTCGATGTCGGTGATGCCGACATCGTCCACACCGACATGGTCACCAGTAACAAGAACACCGAATACGCCGTGCGCAAGATTCTCGATGCCGGTGTGATGCCAGTGGTGCTCGGCGGCGATCACTCGGTTCACGCGCCGGTGATCAAGGCCTTCGAAGGCCGGGGCCCGATTCACATCATCCACTTCGATGCGCACCTGGATTTCGTCGACGAGCGCCACGGCGTGCGTTACGGCCACGGCAACCCGCTGCGTCGCGCCTCGGAAATGAACCACATCGTCGGAATGACCCAGATGGGCATCCGCAATGTCTCGTCGTCCAACCGCGACGACTACGAAGCGGCCCACGAAGCCGGTTCGAAGATCCTCTCGGTGCGCGATGTGCGTCGCCTCGGCGTCGACGGTGTACTGGCGCTGATCCCGCAGAACATCAACTACTACATCACCATCGACATCGACGGCTTCGACCCGTCCATCGCCCCGGGTACCGGCACCCCGAGCCACGGCGGCTTCCTCTACTACGAAGTGCTGGAAATCATCCAGGCCCTGGCCAAGCGCAGCAAGGGCAACATCGTCGGTATGGACCTGGTGGAAGTTGCACCGGTGTACGACCCGACCGGCATGACCTCGATCCTCGCCGCGCAACTGCTGCTCAACAGTATCGGTTTCATCTTCCACGAGCGGGGCAAGGTGCGGGCGGCCGCCGCCAGCGAAACCACGCCAGCCTGATCATCGAAACCACAGAGTCCCGGCAGGACCTGACTGCCGGGCAGAGAGAATAAATATGGACACGATCGTCAAGAGTTACCTGCAGAAATTCGGCGTCAGCGAAGCCACCCAGACCTTCCTCAGCAAGGTGCAGAAGATGTTCATCGGCGGTGCCTGGGTCGAAGCCAGTGACGGCCAGACTTCCGACGTCATCGAGCCATCGACCGAAGGCCTGATCACCCGTATTCCGATGGGCACTACTGTTGATCTGGACCGCGCCGTGCAAGCTGCCCGTGCGCAGTTCGACGGTGGCGCATGGAGCCAGGCCAAACCGGCGCAGCGCGAACGCCTGATCCAGCGCCTGGCGGATTTGATCGAACAGAACGCCGCCGAACTGGCGGAAATCGAATCGATCGACATGGGCAAGTCGGTCGCCTTCGCCAAAGACGTCGACATCCAGGGCACCGTTGATACCTTGCGCTATTTCGCTGGTTGGGCGACCAAGCTCCACGGGCGTACGGTCGAGCCGTCGCTGCCGGGCAATTACCTGGCCTATACCCGCAAGGAAGCGGTGGGTGTGGTCGGTGCCATCGTGCCGTGGAACTTCCCGCTGCAAACCATGGCCTGGAAACTCGGCGCGGCGCTGGCCACCGGTTGCACCGTGGTGGTCAAACCCGCCGAACTGACCTCGCTGTCGGCTCTGCGTTTCGCAGAACTGGTGCAAGAAGCGGGCATTCCGGACGGAGTGATCAACATCGTCACCGGACGCGGCAGCGTGGTTGGCGCGGCCATGGCCACCCACCCCGGCATCGACAAACTGACCTTCACCGGTTCGACCCCGGTGGGCATTACCGTTGGCCGCGCGGCGCTGGACGAGATGAAGCGACTGACCCTCGAACTCGGCGGAAAATCACCGGTCATCGTGTTTGCCGATGCCGATATTCCGGCGGCGGCACAAGCGGTCGCCAACGGGGTGTTTTTCAACTCCGGGCAGGTATGCGACGCCGGCACGCGGGCCTATATTCATAGCAGCGTCTACGAGCAATTCCTGAGTGAGCTGATCGCCTACACACGCACCTTGAAAATGGCCCCGGGCCTGGACCCGGACTGCTTCATCGGCCCACTGGTGTCGGCCCTGCAAAAGCAGCGCGTGACCGAGTACATCGAGACGGGCAAGGCTGAAGGCGCCGAACTGGTCTACGGCGGCCAAGCCGTCGATGGCCCTGGTTTCTTCGTCGAACCGACCATCTTTGCCCACTGCCGCAACGACATGCGCATCGTCCAGGAAGAAATCTTCGGGCCGGTGCTGGTGACCGCGCCGTTCGATGATGAGGAAGAGGCGCTTGCCCTGGCCAATGACTCGCTCTATGGCCTGGCAGCCGCCCTGTATTCCAATGACCTGGGCAAGGTGCACTGCCTGATTCCACGGCTCAAGGCCGGCTCTGTTTACGTCAATGCCCACGGCACCCTCGACCCGTCGATGCCGTTCGGTGGCTACAAGCAGTCCGGGTTCGGCAAGGACCTGGGCGCCGAGCAGCTCGATTATCTGCTCGAAACCAAGGCGGTGTGGATCACCTTACCGGGCTGACCCCGGCCCATGTAAGAGCTGCCGCAGGCTGCAATCTTTTGATCTTGTTTTTTTCAAGATCAAGATCAAAAGATCGCAGCCTGCGGCAGCTCCTACAGGGATCGAGGAATATTCGCCAATCGAGAACGGCAAGGAGGCCCATCAGGCATCGTTCACCCGAAAGAATGCGGTTATCTCGTCATGATCTTCCAACAATAAGAGTCCATCATGAACACAAACGCCAAGTCCGCCACGAGTGTGTCCTCCCTCGATGACAAATCCGTCGTCGAGGGGCATTCGATTGACTTCATCCCCGAGGACGAACGCACCGACAAACTGTCGAGCCAGGGTCCGTTCTGGTTTCTCGGCAACTTCACCTTCTTCACCATGACCATCGGTTTCGTCGGCCCGAGCGTCGGCCTGACCGCGCTCTGGACCACGCTCGCCGGCACCTTGGGCATCATGTTCGGTGCGCTGTTCATGGCGTTTCACGGTTCGCAGGGCCCGCACCTTGGCTTGCCGCAGATGATCCAGTCCCGTGCGCAATTCGGTTACCGCGGAGTGATCCTGGTGCTGCTGGCGACGCTGTTTGTGTTCGCAGGGTTCAACATCGTCAACCTGGTCCTGATGATGCAGGGCCTGCACACGCTGTTTGGTTTCAACCCCGCGGTGATCGCGGTGGCGGTGACCCTCCCGGCGGCGGTGTTGGCCATCCTCGGCCATGACTGGATGCACCGCAGTTTCAAATGGGCGTTGTACCTGTCGCTGCCGTTGTACGGCCTGGTGACCCTGGCGGTGGTGATGGGCTGGGTGCCGGATGCGGTGCTGCCGGCACTGGCACCAGGCGAGGTCGCCCGGGCGCCGCTGGGCTTCAACTGGACCGGTTTTATCGCGCAGTTCGCGGCGGCGGCGAGCTACAACATCGCCTATGCCCCGTACGTGTCGGACTACTCACGTTACCTGCCGAAGAACACCTCCAGTGGCAAGCTGATTGCCGTGGTGTTTCTCGGCGCTTCGCTGTCCGGTGCCTGGATGATTTCCGTCGGCGGCTGGCTGGCCGATCACCTGCACTCAACCGATGTGCTGGTGGCCTTGGGTCAAGTCGGCAACACCGTGTCGCCGCTGATCGGCACCGCGGTCGTGGTGGTGACCATCCTGGCGTTCCTGCCGGTGATCGCGATGAACATCTACAGCGCCAAGCTGACCACCCTGACCTGTGTGGATTCGATCAAGCACATCGAGCCGACCCGCAAGGCGCGGATCCTCGCCATCGCGTTCGTGATCCTGCTGCAACTGGGCGTGGCCCTGAGCATCCAGAGTTCCGGCAAAGGCCTGTCGGTGCTCGGTATCTACCTGGTGGTGATGCTGTACTTCCTGGTGCCCTGGACCTCGGTCAACCTCACCGACTACTTCTTCGTGCGCAAGGGCCGCTACGCCATCCCGCACTTCTTCATGCCCCACGGCAACATCTACGGCAGCTGGGGCCTGCGCGGTATCGCCGCCTATGCCATCGGCTTCATCTCGATGATCCCGTTCTTCTACATCTACGACGGCGTCGAGCAGCGCGAAGTCTATGTCGGCCCGCTGGCCAAGGCGCTGGGCAGCATCGACATCGCCTGGCTGGTGGGGCTGATCGTCTCGGGCCTGGCGTACTACTGGCTGAGCCGCTCGATTGATCTGAAACGCGAAGAAGCGGTGATCCAGCAGATCGAGAAACACTCCCCGCAATACACCACCGGCGACACCCTGACGCACAAGCAATCGCTGCCGGTATTCACTGAATCGACGGTCGGGAGATCATCATGACCACGCAAAAATACGACTACATCATCATTGGCGCAGGCTCGGCAGGTTGTGTGTTGGCCAACCGCTTGAGCGAAGACCCGGCCACCTCGGTGCTGGTCCTGGAATTCGGCGGCAGTGACAAGAGCGTAGTGATCCAGATGCCCAGCGCATTCTCGATTCCGATGAACACCAAAAAGTACAACTGGCGCTACGAAACCGAGCCGGAAACCTACCTCAATGGTCGGCGCATTCACTGCCCGCGGGGCAAGGTCCTGGGTGGTTCGTCATCGATCAATGGCCTGGTGTACATCCGCGGCCACGCGCTGGATTTCGACGAGTGGGAATCCCTCGGCGCCCAGGGCTGGGGCTACAAAAACTGCCTGCCGTATTTCAAGCGTGCCGAAAGCTACGAGTCTGGTGGCGACAGCTATCGCGGGCAGACCGGGCCGCTGCGTACCACCAACGGCAACAACATGAAGAACCCGCTGTACGGGGCTTGGATCGAAGCCGGTGCCGAGGCGGGTTACATCAAGACCGAAGATTGCAACGGCTACATGCAGGAAGGTTTCGGGGCAATGCACATGACCGTGAAGAACGGTGTGCGCTGTTCCACGGCCAACGCTTACCTGCGTCCGGCGATGGACCGTCCGAACCTGACGGTGATCACCCATGCGATGACCCGCCAGATCATCCTCGAAGGCAAGCGCGCGGTGGGGGTCCTGTATGACCACGGTGGCAAGACCCATCAGGTGTACTGCGACCGCGAAGTGCTGATCTCGTCCGGGCCGATCGGCTCGCCGCACCTGCTGCAACGCTCGGGCATTGGCCCGGCCGAGGTTTTGCGCAAGGCCGGGATCGGCGTGCGCCATGACCTGCCGGGGGTAGGGGAGAACCTGCAGGATCACGCCGAGGTGTACATCCAGTTCGGCTGCAAGGAACCGGTGACCCTCAACAGCAAGATGGACCCGTTGAGCAAACTGATGATCGGCTTGCGCTGGCTGCTGTTCAAGGATGGCCTGGGCGCCACCAACCACTTCGAGGCCGGTGGTTTCATCCGCTCCGAGAAGGGCCTGCGCTGGCCGGACATTCAGTTCCACTTCCTGCCGGCAGCGATGCGCTACGACGGCAACAAGCCGATCAAGGGCCACGGTTTCATGGTGCTGACGGGCCCGAACAAACCGAAAAGCCGGGGTTATGTGCGGGTGCGTTCGGCCGATCCGTACGAGCATCCGGAAATCCGCTTCAACTACCTGGAGCGCGAAGAGGATCGCGAAGGCTTCCGCCGCTGCATCCGCCTGACCCGGGAGATCATCGGCCAGAAAGCCATGGACCGTTTCCGCGACGGCGAAATCGCTCCCGGAGCGCTGGTGACCAGTGATGAGGACCTCGATGCCTTTGTCCGTGACAACCTCGAAAGCACCTACCATCCGTGTGGCTCGTGCCGCATGGGCGAGGACGACATGGCGGTGGTGGATTCCGAGTTGCGGGTGCATGGCATCCAGGGGTTGCGGGTGATCGACTCGTCGGTGTTCCCGACCGAACCGAATGGCAACCTCAATGCGCCGACCATCATGCTCGCCGAGCGGGCGTCGGATCTGGTGCGCGGGATGAATATGTTGCCGGCGGCGGATGTGCCGGTGGGGCTGGTGGAGAACTGGGAAAACAGTCAGCGCACGTCATTGCCAGGGCGTAACGTGCGGGTTTGACTGAGTGATCGTTCCCATGCTCCGCGTGGGAACGCTATTAGGGTTTGGCTGTAAATCCGACCTGTTCACGCACCGGGAGCATTGGCGCTAACGAGGGAGTGGCCGGCACTGGCGATCATGCTCGTCTGCGCGGTGATCGCCTTGCTGAAACAAGCTTACCGACCGCTCGGCAAGGGCGGTCGGGTTTCGACCTGTTCGAGGCTGACACGGTAGGTGGTGTAAGTGTCGCCGTCCTTCAGGTAGAGATTGCTCCGGTAAGTGCTGACCGCGCCTTTGAGTTTGATGTGCAGGCCGTTGGCAACGGGTTGGATGACCACGTCTTTCAAGTCGGTGTCCGAGACAAGGAAGGGCGGGGTCTTGCCCAGGAGCACCTTCATCGCTTCGTCAGTCGATTCACGGTGATCCATATAGAACTTTAGCGATTTGGGGTCTGAACGGTCCCTGGCCTCCTCGACGATATAAAGCCACTCCCCAGGTATGAAGTTTTGCTTGAGGACTATTTGCGGAGGAAGCTCCGGTTTGTGCACGTAGCCATAGGTAAGCGCCCCCACGAAGCAGAGCATGAAGATAATTGCGAAGTACTTTTTAAGCCTGAGCTTAAGGGCTGGCCATTCGGTTTTATTCATAGGCTTCAATTTTGGGCGTCAATGGTTGTCTTGATAAGCGCGCAGCGTGGCGCAGTGGCGACATTTGAACAGGTAGGCAGTAGGGCCATGATCCTTGTTCAAGGCAGTGTAGAGCGCATGCCACTGCGCACCGTCCTCCAGTCCGGTTGAGTCATGTACGGCGGCGATGGCGTCTTTGCTCAGTTCAAGCAACTTTGCATGGCATCCTTGCTAAATGCATGCCTTTCATCCCTCGACCTGCTCTAACCAAGTCTTGAATTCGAAGGCCTGCTCGGGGGTATTGAGTTGCGTAATCCAGTCGATTTCTTCCGGCACGCTTTGAAAGTCAGAGACTGCGAATACATAAATGGCGTTCTCGAACGCGCACGTCGTCAGCGGCTTCAAGGCCGCAACACAGTGCTCGAAGACAAGCGCACGGTGCCGTTCAAAATCCTCGTTGGGAACTGAATCAGCCAAGTCCCACAACAGGCTCGACAGGGCGTTGAAATGTTCGCCACCGAACGCTTCATGACTCCATTCAGCAGGCGACCATTTGAAGTACGTCTGCTCAGAAGGTTCCTCAGCCTGCACGCGCGCCAAGTGATCAGCCGTGTTGAACGACGGTACCAGCGTTCGCGCGTCGGCGTCTGAGTACAGCGCAAAACCACAGACATCTGCAGTGGGATGCGCTTTGCGAAATTGCTCGATGGCCTTCTTGCACGCTACCTGAATATCTCGGTGAAAATCGTTGTTTATCTGGCCCGAGTCGCTCATTCAAAAAAGAACCTCATGAAACTCGCCGACCTCTTCCCTGACCCTGGAGAGACCAAGGCGGCTCCGCCAGGTTTTTGCCTTTCCAGCATCGTGCTCATACGTTTCAGGCGCGAATATACGCGAGGCCTTACAGGCCCAGCGCATCAGGCGTAACACCACAGTTGCTGCAGTCTTCCGTCGGATGAGATTAACGTCATCCGACGGGCAAGGTTACTTCAACGCAGCTACCACGGCATCGAAGAATGCCATCGGGTCGATCGGCTCTTTATCAACCGGCTTTGGCTGGGCACCGAAGGTGACAATCACCACGTTATTGGCGGGGTTGACGTAGATATTCTGGCCCTGGATACCGACCGCCGAATAAGCGCCGTCTTTCACCGAAGGCTCGGTCCACGCCGTCCACCACATGTAGCCGTAGTCCAGGGACTTGCCGCCTTTGAGGGTGGTCGGCAGCGTCGCCTCCTTGACCCAGCCCTCGGGCAGAATTGACTCGCCATTGATCTTGCCGCCATTCATGAAAAACAGCCCGAAGCGTCCATAATCGCGCAAAGTGGCGCTGATACCGCTGCCACCGATTTCGACGCCGTCAGGCGAATCGAGCCACCACCGGGCATCGCTCTCCATACCGAACGGCTGCCAGATCTTCTGCGATAGATAGTCGGCCAGTGGCATCTTCACAGCGCCACGAACAATCTCGCCGAGTACCTGCGTTTCGCCAGTGCTGTAATTGTTGACCGTGCCGGGCTCAGCCGCTCGCGGCAAACTTGCCATCAACGCCATGGCCGAACGTGGTTTCTGCGATATCTGCGCCTTGAGGAGCGCGCGACGATCAGACGCCGGATCGGTGTAGGTCTCGTTCCACTTCACGCCCGAAGACATCATCAGCACGTTGCGCACCGTCACGCCTTCATAGGCGCTGCCCTTGAGCTCGGGAACGTAATCCACCACTTGCGCATCGAGGCCCTTGATAAGGCCGTCTTTGATCGCTGCAGCCGCCAGCGTGGAGGTGATGGACTTGGCCATCGACATCGACATCCACCGGGTTTTCTCGGTGTTGCCGCGCTGGTAGGTCTCGAACACGATCTTGCCGTCCTTGAGCACGAGCATCGCCGTGATGCTGTCCAGTGCGACGAAGTCATACAGGTCGTACTTTTTGTCTCCGACAGTGAAGCGAACGTTGGGCAATTGTTTGTCCGATTTCGGCAGCGCATACGGGTGATCGCCGGCTTTGATCCTGTGGGTAGGGAACAGCCGGTCTATGTTCCGGTAGGTACTGACTGCCAGATCGGGGAGCATGGCGCCGTCATAGATCTGCTCCACGGTGCCAATCGGTTCCTGGGCGTGGGGATAATCGTCAGCCCATGCGCCCGAGGATATACCCGCAGCGAGCAGACCCAGCGAGAGAAGCAGCGACCGACCAGGCGCAGCCGGACGAGAAATAGCGGAGGAGTGCATAACCTATCCTTTTGTTGTTTTTGCCATTCACGGACGTCAGGGCACGCGCCCGCTTGAACCTTAGCCTACTCATTGCAATTGCGCCGCAGCGCTTGAATGAGCGACACCACCGTGCCTGGGTGCAGACTGAGCAAGCGTCTGTGCGGTCGAACGCGGGCCAGTTCGGCGGCGGCGCTGACAATCGTCTCGGGTCGTTCAAGGTCTAGCGCGGGGAGGGTACGGCGCCCCAACGCGCGAACCCCGGCACAGCGCAGATCCTGTTTGAGCTGCGCAAAAAGCCGTGCCGAGGGCTCCACTGGCGCCGATCACCAGCGCGCGATAACCCTCGCCAAGCGAGACCATGGACAACGCGTGGTTCATGGACTCGCTCCGGCGCCCTGGCGACGAAAGAACAACGTCACCTGACCGACCTCTACCCCGAACTTGGACATGCTGGTGCGGTTGATCAAGGTGTCCTCGTCCATCAAGTACATCCAGTCGTCCATGCTCATTTCGTAGGTCGAGTCGTCGACCGGCAGGTTCAGGCGATAACGCCAGTGCAACGTGTTGCCAGCGACCTGGCCCTCGGCGACACCCACCACATCGTCCGCGCGCCCGCTCCAGCGGCCCTGGCCCTCAGGCGTCAGGGTCCAGACACGGCGTTGGCGGGTGCCGTCGCTGTACAGGAAGCGCTCGTCGAGAATCAGGTTGTTGCCCTCACGACGGCTGACGATATTGACCTCGAAACGCTTGGCCACCTCACCACCGCGCTTCTGAAACATCCCCCAGGCTTTGACGGGCTGGCTGAAAAAATGCGCCAGATCCAATGCTGGTTTTTGATCCGCATAACGGGCGACGTCCACGCTGCCGCAGCTCGCGACGCTGAGTACCAGTGTCAGTAACAACAGTAATCGGGTCATTGCCTTACTTCCTGAGTGCACAGGTGATGAGGGTGAATTGGCGAACTATGTGGTTGTACAGTTGGCAGTATCTGTACAGTTCTGTCGCCGTCCAATGATTTGCAGGAACTCTTGGCGTGTCGTCGAACTGTCGCGAAAGGCGCCTAGCATTGATGCGTAAAGGTCAATCGATAGCGAAAAAGTTGTACGAAATTTAGTTTGTTGTATAGGTTTTATTCAAGATAGGCGTAAAAAAGTCACCTGACAATGATCGGCAATCTTTTTTAGGCAGATGCGAAAACCTCACATCCCAGAGCGTGAGTTGCGCTGGTGAAGGGACGGTGAGCGGGGGCGGATCAGGTTTGGTGTGTAGCCCGTCGAACTTTTGAATGAGCAACGAAAGTTGGCGGCACCGCTGAAGCGCAGGTAGTCGGCCACTTCCTCTTTGCTGATTGGACCTGACCTTGCCCGCTGTTCCGATGAAGCTTATAGTCCGCCCCGTCGCCCACAATGGCGATTCAGGTTTGGCGACTTGATCGATCGGGTGCGACAGCTCTGTGCTTTTTGCAGGTGCTGTTGCACGCTCGCAAAAGCTGTCCTTTATGGCAGCTGTGCGCGGGAGACCTTCGGGTCTGCCGGTTTTCCGATCCCGGTTCGCCAACCTGCGTACAGCTGTCACCCATTCGTTTGGCGACGATTGGGGGCAGTCAACTTTTGCTTGATCGGAGTTTTACCTATGGACAGATACACCCCCCTTTCCGGACTCGACGAGATTCCGGCTGCGCTGCTCATCGATACCCAAGCCCCACTCGACGTCCTCCAGGCCATGGCCCATTACCGCATTCGCACGGTCACGCAGGTGCTGGAAAACATCGCCTTCCGCGCCGAGATTGGTTGCGACACTGTCGTGCTGGCGGACTTTTCAAAACTGCTGGCCATTCCACTGCGTGATGGTTGTGATTTGATGGAAGTGATTGGAAAACGTATACGGGCGCAGGCGTCGGAGTAAATAAAAACGGGCACCTTGAAGGTGCCCGTTTTTTTGTGGTCTTCGACACCGTCGCAACGTTGAATGGCTAGTCGGGAAGCTCGACGTAGCTGGATTCACCCCCACCTGTGGCTCCCGACAACCAACCCCATACGAAGGTCAGCGTGGTAAGGCCTTCGTGATCAACGCCAACAGTGACGCGAGACCAGCTAGCAAGCATTTCGCTCTCCGTGGAATCGACCCGAAGCGGACGGTGGCGACGGGCAGAAAACGGCCAGAAGCAGCCGCTTGAATGGGATCGCTTTCGGCTCATCGTCTACAAGCGACCCAGAAACGTTCATCCCACTAACTGCTGTTGCCTAACATGAAAAAGCCCACGTGGGCGGGCTTGGGGGAACTCACAGTAAACCGCGCTGATCCATCAGTTAATGGCGCGTCTGGAAGAATCCTTCAATCCGCACGAAATAAGATAAATGGTTGCTCACATAGGGCAGAAGGGGCAAGCAAACGAATTTATCCACGTCCAGAACGTGCATCGAAGTATTGTTGACTATTTCGAAGATAGTAGCTTTCTAACTTCGGCAATCATCAAGTCAATGTCGAATGGCTTTGCCAACACCGCATCAAACAGGTCCGATCTCTGCATACCGATGTGCGCCTGAGCACCGCTCATCAAGATGATCGGCAAATGATTGTTGGAAGGAAGGGCTCGGACAGCTGTGGCGAATTCCAGGCCGTCCATGACCGGCATCATAAAGTCGGTAATGACCAAGGCAGGCCGTTCTCTATCCAGCACCTCAAGTCCTTTTCGACCATTACTCGCCGTTACCACCATGAACCCTTCATCCTCCAGCGCGAAGCTGAGAATGTCAGCGATCAAATACTCGTCGTCGACGACCAGGATGGTTGTCATGTTAATTCAACCCGCACAAAGGCTTAAGATGTTGAACCGGGCGATGACTCAGCGGGGACTGATGGTTCATATCTTGAAGCCTTTTTCAGGAAAACGTCTTGATCACGAATGACGACCTCGAAGCGCGAAGGGTCGTAAGAGCTGTCTCGTACCTTAAGAATGGAAAGCGTCCTTCTTAGTTCAGACTGATTCTCAGAGAACCGCATGAGCATGAGGTTGTCGACGATACTGGACAGATCAGAGTTCGGTGCGCTGACCTCGGAGCCAAAAAGATCGCGCATTTCCCAAGAGGCAAATACCGTAACGCCCCTGGATCGCAGTTCGTTCATCAAAGCGCTGAAGAAGTCAGTAATCCGCGCCGGATTTGTCGAGACTCGCGTCATACCACTAAGGCTATCGATGAACAGGCGCTTGATGCCCTTTTCTTCAACAAGACTCAGTAGTCGTGCACCCAACCCATCCAGCAATCCCTCAGTAGTAGGCTGCCAAGCAATGCTCAGGGCGCCGCTGTCTTCCATTTTTTTGATATCGATACCCAGGGATTGGCCTTTGAGTCGCAACCGTTGTGGGCTTTCGTAGAAACCAAAATGTAGACCCGGCGCCTCCACAGTCGACTCAGCCAGAAATTTGAGGCCCAGTGTTGTTTTACCAATCCCGGACGGGCCTATTACCAGAGTCACACTGGAACTGTGCAAGCCTCCGCCTAAGATGTCGTCCAGTGATTCAATTCCACTGGCGATACGGGTCATGTCGGCGCTGTCGGGGGACGACGGGTGGCTGTAGAGACTTTCAAGTCGTGGGTAAACCACCAAGCCATTTTCGGTTATTTCACACTCGTGAAGACCAGTCATTGCGGAGCTGCCGCGAGTTTTACGAAGCTGAATTCGACGCACTGAACGAGTGCCATATAGCTCCTCACCCATCTCTATCACGCCGTCAACCATGGTGTGCTCAGGACTGCCATCGTCGAGGCGAGAGCTGGTAAGAAACAGCACCGTGCAACCAGCGAAAGCAGCATGACCTTGCAGCTCTGAAATGAATTTCTTGGTATCGATGGGCGAATCAGCTTTCGACCGCGCATTGAGCAAACCATCTACGACCATGACCGTGGCTTTCTGGCGGCTTATTTCGCGTCGAAGCAGCTTCACAACCTCATCCAGGCCTTCGTTTTCCAAGGTGTCAAAAGCACTGACAAACTGAATTTCGACGCCGACCTTAGATGAGTCGAAAAAGCTAAGGGTAGAAAGAAACTGAAAAAGACGGTCATGCGATTCAGCCAACAGGGTGGCGACCAGAACCCGCCCCCCGTTATTCGCATGATGAAACCCAAGCTGGTTCGCGAGGATGGTTTTTCCAGACCCCGGGCGTCCCTGGATTATGTATGAAGCCCCCTCGACCAGCCCGCCCTTGAGCAGAGCATCGAGCCCTTCTATTCCGCTTTGAAGGCGTTTTAGCTTTTCCACAATGCGACCCTGATCCGAAAAACAATCTATTTATACCAAGTTAATGGAATGCTAACGCCAATTCTGCTTCGGAGCCATTCAGGTTGAGTGAAAAGCTGGAGCGACATCGCACTCTTGGTGTCGTAAGAGATGCTCACGAGCGCCTGCTTTTGGCCGATTTCTGCCTGTCGCGACCGGCTGAAAACGGCCAAAAAGAGACAGTGGACATTACCCATTTCAAGGCGCTAGCGTCAGCCCCTTCAACTCGAGGGCTACACCATGGATGTTATTGCCCACTACTCAAATGAACACCATCGCCCTTGTGTCGTGGATCTCTGGGAAAACGTTTTCGGTTACGAAACCGCGCATAACACCCCCAGCCTTGCTATCGACAAAAAACTAGCCGTTAAGGACGGTCTCTTTTTTGTCGCATTGGCAGGAAATGAGGTTGTCGGCACCGTTCTCGCGGGATACGACGGCCATCGTGGCTGGCTGTACTCGGTTGCGGTGCATCCCGCACATCGTCGAAAGGGCCTTGGCGCAAAACTTGTGCATCATGCTGAGGACGCCTTGACTGTACGTGGCTGCATGAAAATCAACCTGCAAATCGTCAGCACAGATGAAAGCGTCAAAACCTTTTACGAGTTTCTGGGCTACTCGACCGAACCGCGCATCAGCATGGGGAAAAAGATCGAGGCGAACATTGTGATGCCAGAAAAGAAGCCTAGGTGAGTGTCCGCCAAGAGTCGGTTGCGGCACTTCGAGAGCAGGCTGCGACCGGCCAGAAGCAGACATCCAGTTCACCTGGAAACGCTACCCCCGTAGGGTGTGCTGTGCGCACCATTGCGTTAGCCTGACCACCGCTTGGTGCGCATGCTAATTTTGGGCGAGCGAGCTGCGGCGAGCTGCCGTGATTCCGACGGGTTGAACGATCAACAAAATCCTCTGGAGAGGAAATTCTGAGCGCCTTAGGCCACCCCTAGCCATTGCCCGCTGGCGCATTGTGAGGGCGGCAACGGCTTCAATGAGATCCTTAGGCCTAAAAACGTCGTGGGATCGCGACTTCTCACACATCGCCGCCCAATTGCTAGGCTATATTCAGATAGGGTAAGGCCTTGGGCACATGCCTCGCGGTCATGATCCGCTCGACACCACCTCCACGCAGATGATCGGCCGTGACCTTGGACATGGCATCGCTGTCATCACCACCAGCACTCGTGTGCGTGATTTCAGCGGAGCTACGTCCATCATCGCGGAAACGGTCCTCGCTCTCAGTGTCCATCTGACGGGGGCAGCGTAACCCAGGGGGCTTGGAACAATTCATGTCCAAGAGGCTTGGCGCGGCCTTGTCATTCATTTGGCATTACGGAATAGTCTGCATGACGGCCAAGAGACCGACGCCTCAGAAGGAGCGGTGATGACAACATCAAGCAATTTCGGCTTCTCCGAAAAGCCCACTATTCTTGCGATTGATGACTCGCCCGACAACCTCTGGCTACTGTCCGGCCTGCTGAAGGATCAATACCGGATCAAGCTTTGCGGCTCCGGCGAGAAGGGCCTGGCGATTGCGCGCGGTGAGGTACCGGACCTAATCTTGCTCGACGTGATGATGCCCGGCCTGTCTGGTTACGAGGTCTGCCTTCAGCTCAAGGCCGATCCGGCCACGCAGCACGTTCCGATTATCTTTCTGACCGCTATGACCAGCACGGCAGACGAGGAACGAGGTCTGGCGCTGGGTGCGGCAGACTTCATCACCAAGCCGATCAATCCGCCCATCGTGTTGGCTCGAGTCGCCACCCAACTGCAGGCCAAGGCCGGGGCTGACTTTTTGCGCGACCAGAACAAGTTCCTCGAAGAAGAGGTGCAAAAGCGTGCGCGCGAGATCACCGCGATCCAAGACGTCACCATCCTGGCCATGGCCTCGCTTGCCGAAACGCGCGACAACGAGACCGGCAACCACATCCGGCGCACCCAGAATTATGTGCGCGTACTGGCCCAGGCCTTGCGCGAGCGGGTCCCCCGATTGCGTGAGCAGCTCTCCGATCACAGGATCGACTTACTGTTTAAGTCGGCGCCACTGCACGATATCGGCAAGATCGGGATCCCGGACCGCATCTTGCTAAAACCGGGTCGCTTCGAGCCACACGAATTCGAGATCATGAAACGGCACACCACACTGGGCCGCGACGCCATCCAGCATGCTGAGGACATGCTCGGCGTGCCCGTGGAGTTCCTGCAATGTGCCAAGGAGATCGCCTACAGCCACCAGGAAAAGTGGGATGGCAGCGGCTATCCGCAAGGCCTGTCTGGCGAAGCGATCCCACTGTCGGCCCGGATCATGGCCGTCGCCGACGTCTATGACGCATTGATCAGCCGTCGCGTTTACAAGGACGGAATGTCGCACGAGCAGGCGCTGGGCATCATGCGCGAGGGCCGCGGCTCGCATTTCGATCCGGACATCCTCGACGTGTTCCTCGCTCTGGCAGAGGAGTTTCGGCGGATCGCGGAACGCTTTGTTGATTCCGATGCGGACATCGCCCAGAAGGCGCAAGACCTGGCCCTGGCCAAGGGCGACGGCAGCTTCGCCGACTGAATGACTCCCACCGCAAGCAGGGCCGCGAAACCAACCCGCACGAGTTCGCCTATTGCCAAGCGCAGAGAAAAGCGGCCGATTCTCTGAAAGTCGACAGCGGACCTTCCGATCGGGATCGTTCTCGAGAACTGCACTACCACCCAATTGTTCGGAACAAAGACCATGAATCAGATTCCGTTGCACAGGAGGTCCATCAAGACGCAGTTTGGCTTGCTGCTGGCCGGTGTGGTCGCCGCCTTGCTGGTACTGTCTCTTTGGTCCTACCGCGCGCTGAATATGGTCGCAGTTAACGGCGACCTGTACGGCCGAATTCTCGCCGGCGAGAACCTCGAAGCAGATGTCCTTCCGCCGCCGCAGTACATCATCGAGAGCTTCTTCGTCGCGAATCAGTTGCGCGGCGCCGCCCCGGCCGAGCGCCCCGAGTTGATTGCGCGGCTGGAACAGCAGCGCGAGCGCTTCTACAGCGGACAGCGACAGTGGGCCCATAGCCAACTTCCGCAGTCGTTGAAGGACAACATCAACCGTGACGTGTTCACGCCCGCCGATGCTTTCTTCACCGAATGGGAGACCGTCTTTCTGCCGGCTCTGACGCACGATGACACGGCAACCATCAACCAATCCTATCGGCGTCTCACGGCGCACTATGAAAACAACCGCGCGGCGGTCGAGCGTTTGGTCAGCGCGCTGGATCCGTATCGCGCGGGCCTCGAAGCCGAGGCCGAGGCTACGATCCGCAACTCCATCGTCGGCCTAGGCCTGCTGGCCGTCTTCCTGCTCTGCGCAGCGGTTGCGTTGGTACTGCGCCAAATGGCCAATACGATCGAACGCAATCTTCAGCAGCAAGCGGCACTGACGCAAGCCACGCGCACTGCCAACGCTGAACAGACGGCAATGTTCGAGGCTGCCACGTTCGGCATTGTATTTTTCAAGAGCGCGGTCATCGTGCGTTGCAACAGCCAATGCGATGCGCTGTTCCGCTGCGGGCCCGGTGGGCAAATCGGCAAGTCTGCTCGCTCCTGGTACGACTCAGAGGAGGCCTTTGTCCAGAGCCTCGACGAGGTCTACGCACAGTTATCAACCGGGGCCACTTACCAGCGTGAACAGGAACTGTCGCGGACCGATGGAACGAGCTTCTGGTGCGAACTCAGCGGCTCGGCCATCGACCCTCAGGACCTGAGCAAGGGTTCGGTGTGGGTGCTGAGTGACGTCACGGCACGCAGAGCCGCGGAGCACGCGCTTGCCGACGAACGAGAGCGGCTGCTGCAGATCCTCGAAAACAGTCCGGTGGGCGTCGTCATCAGCTCGGAAGATGGCAACGCCGTTTTTGCGAATCATCAGATGACGCAGCTGCTGGGCCGGTCTATGGAAGAGCTGTTGGCAGGCAACAGCTTTTCGTTGTGGAAGCATCCGCAGAGCATCGAGCAGTTTGTCGAACGGCTGCGCCGCGAAGGCATCGTCAAGGACTTCGAGACGGAACTGGTGGGCAAGGACGGCGAAGCTCACTCCGTGCTGGTCAGCACCAGCCGTAGTTGGCAAGGCGAGGCCAGCCTCTTGGTTAGCTGGATTTATGACGTGACGGAACGGCAGAAGAACGAAGAAGCTGTGCGCATCGCCAACGCTGAGCAGTCGGCGATATTCGATTCCGCAACACTGGGCATCGTCTTCATCAGAGCTCGCACCATCGTACGCAGCAACCGCAATCTCGATGCGCTGTTTCGAACTCACGAAGGCGCGCAGATTGGCCAATCCACGCGCGCCTGGTATCCCTCGGACGAACAATTTGCCGAGGAAGGACGAGCCATCTACGAACGACTTGGGCGTGGCGAAATATACCGGCGCGAGCAGGTGCTGGTGCGTGCTGACGGCACGCGCTTCTGGTGCCAAGCCAGTGGAGCGGCCATAGACTTCAACGACTTGTCCAAGGGCACGGTGTGGATGCTGGAGGACATTACCGAACGTAAGACCGCGGAGCAGATGCTCAGCAATGAGCGGCAACGCCTTCAGCAAATACTGGAGAACAGCCCCGTGGCTGTTGCCATTTCCACCGAGGATGGGCACTCCATCTTCGCAAACCACCAGATGACGCAGTTGATTGGCCTGAGCAAGGAGGAGCTGCTCCAAAGCAATATGGCGTCGCTGTGGCAGACCGCCCGGAGCCGCGAGAATCTCGTCGCGCTGCTGGGGCGGGATGGCATCGTCAAGAACTATGAGGCCGAGCTGGTGGGGCAGGATGGCCAGTCGCGCAACGTATTGGTTAGTGCCAACCGCCTGGTTCAGGAGGGAACGGTAGAACTGATCAGCTGGATTCATGACATTACCGAGTTTCGCGCGATGGCCAGTGCATTGGCGATCAGCGAACAGCGCTTGGACCTCGCCCTGAGCAGCAGCAATATCGGCCTGTGGGACTTGAATGCCGTCACCGGCGAGCTTTACACCAATGCGACCTGGTCGACCATGGTGGGCTATCTGCCCGAGGACCTGGATGTCCTATACGGGCACACCTATGAACGCTTCAAGGCCATCCTCCATCCGGAAGACGCTTCCAGCGTGGAAGCAGGCCTGGCGCATGTCGTTGCTGGGCCGCAATCTGATTTCCGGAGCAAATTTCGGTTGAAGAACACTTCCGGTGAGTGGACCTGGGTCATGGCTAAGGGCCAGGTTGTTGAGCGTGACGATTCGGGGCAGGCCATTCGAATCGTGGGCACCCAGACCGACCTCACGGAGAGCAACCGGGCAGAGGAAGAGCTCAGGAGAATCAATTTCCTCAGCGATCAGGCCTTGGGCCTGACCCGGTCGGGCTACTGGCATGTCCCGCTCGATGGCTCCGGTTGGTACAACTCGTCCAAGCGTGCGGCTGACATTTTTGGCGACATTCCGAACGAAAACTTCCGCTATCGCGTGGCCGAGGACTGGCTCGCCAATGTCGCCGCCGGCGACCCGGCACATGCCGCAGCAACAGGACAAAACTTCCAGGATGCCATTGACGGCAAGGTTCCGGCCTATGATTCCATTTTCGCCTATAAGCGCCCAATCGACGGACGCATTGTCTGGATTCATGCCTATGGCACGGTGTTCTGCGACGCGGATGGCAAGGCCACGGACATGTATGGCGTCACCCAGGACGTGACTGAATACATCAGGATCCAGCAGGAGCTGGTCAAGGCTACGGAGATCGCCGAGGGAGCTACCAAAGCCAAGAGCGATTTCCTGGCCAATATGAGCCACGAAATCCGCACACCGATGAACGCGATCATCGGCATGTCGCACCTCGCCCTACAAACCGCGCTGGACAAGAAACAGCGCAACTATGTGGAGAAGGTGCACCGCTCGGCAGAGAACCTGCTGGGCATCATCAATGACATCCTCGATTTCTCAAAGATCGAGGCCGGCAAGATGTCCATTGAGCAGGTGGATTTCCGGCTCGAGGATGTCTTGGACCATGTGGCCAATCTGATCGGCATGAAGGCGGAGGACAAAGGCCTGGAGCTCTTGTTCAACTGCGGGGTCGATGTGCCGACCGCTCTCGTGGGAGATCCGCTGCGCCTGGGCCAGGTGCTGGTCAATCTGTGCAGCAACGCGCTCAAATTCACCGAGCACGGCGAAGTCATCCTCGGCATTGAGGTCGCCAGCCAGGAGTGCGGCGAGGTTGATCTGCATGGCTGGGTCCGCGACACCGGCATAGGCATGACACCCGAGCAGTGCGCCAGACTGTTCCAGTCTTTCAGCCAGGCCGACAGCTCCACCACGCGCAGGTACGGCGGCACGGGTCTCGGCTTGGCGATCTCGCGCACGCTGGTGGAGCTGATGAATGGGCGCATCTGGGTGGAGAGCGAACCGGGTCGCGGCTCGATCTTTCACTTCCAGGCCCGCTTCGGCCTGCAGGCTGAGCCGATGCCGCGGCGCATGTTCTGCGCCGAGGAATTGCTCGGGGTTCGCACCTTGGTAGTTGACGACAATGCTGCTGCGCGCGAGATTCTTTCCACCATGTCGCGCCATTTCGGCTTGGAGGTGGATGTGGCACATGACGGCGCGGAAAGTCTGCGCATGATCCAGGCCGCCCATGAGCGGCAATTGGACTATCAACTCGTCCTGATGGACTGGAAGATGCCCGGCATGGACGGCGTCGAAGCGGTACGCCGGATTCAGGCCCTGGACCACGTGACCGGCCCCGCGGCCATTATGGTGACCGCCTTCGGTCGCGATGAGGCCGTGAGCTCGGCGCTCAGTACTGGCACCCACCTCAGCGCGGTGCTGACCAAGCCGATCACGGCCTCGACCCTTCTTGAAGCCGTGGGTGAGGCACTGGGCAAGGGACGGATTTTGCACAGCCGCGCTGAATCGAAGGCCCAGGGACAACAACAACTCACCGCGCAACTGCGCGGCGCCCGCGTTCTGTTGGTAGAGGACAATGACTTGAATCAGGAACTGGCGCAGGAGCTTCTGGGCCAGGCCGGCATCGAAGTGGTTCTGGCCCAGCATGGCCAGGAGGCGCTGGACATCTTGGCGCGCGACAGCGTCTTCGACGGCGTGTTGATGGATTGCCAGATGCCCGTGATGGATGGCTACGAAGCGACGCGTCATCTGCGTGCACAGCCGCAGTTCGCTCAACTTCCGATCATTGCGATGACGGCCAACGCGATGGCGGGTGACCGCGAAAAGGTCATCGCTGCGGGCATGACGGATCACATCGCAAAGCCGCTGCGAGTGGACGATATGTTGGGCTGTATGGCGAAGTGGATCAAGCCGGCGAGGCCTCAACCCCTTGGCGTCTTTGTGCCGTCGTCCGCGGCTGAAGAACTGCCGCCTCTACCCGGCATCGACGTACAAGCTGGCCTGACCACCTCACAGCAGAACATGGCCTTGTACCGGCGTCTGTTAACCAAGTTCGCCACGGGCCAAGCCCACTTTGCCGAGAGCTTTGCCCAGGCCCGGCAGGACCGCAGCGAAGCCAATGCGGCGATCCGCTGTGCGCACACCCTACGCGGCGTGGCGGGCAATATCGGCGCGATGGACGTAGCCTCCGCCGCAGCGGCGCTAGAGCAAGCCTGCACGCAAGGCGCAAGCGACGAGAAGATTGGGGTTTTGCTTGCAAAGACACTTGCCGTGCTCCATCCGGTGCTCGCAGGGCTGCAGGGAGTGGCGTCGGCGACCGTATCGCAAGCCCCCGCGAGCCGGCCCAGCGTACCCCCATCAGCCGAGACCACTGCAATGCTGGGCAAACTGCGCCAACTGCTGCTGGACTGCGATTCAGAGGCAGGCGATCTGCTTGATGCGCTGATCGAACGTCTGAGCGCTGAAGGCCTGGCCTTGGCTCAGGCGCTTGTGCCGGTTTCGCGAGCAATCCAGAACATCGACTTCGATGCCGCGCTCACCAAGCTTGAGGCCGTCTTGGCCGAAAGCGAAAAAAGGTATGGCTAGCTTTCTGCGTAAGCCAGGAGAGCGGAGCCTGGGTATACGCGGGCTGATTCCGGTGATCGTCTGCTTTTGCCCATAGCTGCTTGTCGCGACCGTCCGCTTTTGGCCGATTTCTGCCGGTCACGACGAGCCGAAATCGATCTGCAGCAAGCGCTTGGCGCTACCTGCAAACCATGAATCTGGCCTATGGAGGCGGCTTGATCCAGTGACGGTGTACGCGCATCTTCGTGATGCAAGTATTGGCGCCTCACCCGGGAACCGGCGGGAACTCACCATAACTTCCATGTGTAATCGACATTCACCCGCAGCTCATTGTCATCCCGATGGCTGGCCTGGGCGCTGAAGTCGTTGCGGTACCAGGCGTTGCGCACCCGCAGGGCCAGGCCTTTGAGAGGCGTGCCCTGAAGCACATAGTTCAGTTCGATGTCCTTTTCGCTTTCTTTCAGGTTGCTGCCGCCCAACTTGGGCAACTCGATATTATCGCCGCTAACGTAGCGCAGCACGCCATTGAGTCCGGGCAGACCCAGGGCGACAAAGTTGTAGTCATAGCGCACCTGCCAGCTGCGCTCCTTGGGATTCAGAAAGTCGGAGCTCAGGGAGCCCTCGGTGATCACCAACGGCTCGGTGCCGAACAGGTACGGCATGCCTGTCTTGCCGCTCAGTTGCATGTAGCCGGCGCCGAATTTGTGGGCTCCCAGGCTGTACGTCAGCATCAGGGCGGCGTTGCGGTTGTCCACTGTGCCTGCTTTGGCCGCGCCGTCCTCACCCGTGACAAACAGGCGGAAGTCGCTTTTCAGGCTGCCGGGGCCCATCGGCCGATTGTCGACAAAGCCATAGAAGTCCTTGCGGTACAGGTCCGCGAGTTCTGCGTGGTAGTACTTCAGCGTCAGTTGCGGTGACCAGGCGTAGTCGCCTCCGAGGAATGAAAAGCGGTCGGACTCAGCCGCACCCTTGAAGCGCCCGTTGGGCGAGGCCACCGACATTTTCTGGTAGTCGGTGGAGTCACGTAGGTTGATGCGGTCGAGCCAGCCGACGTGCAGGGTCAGCTTGTCGATTTCCTGGGACTTAAGGTACGCGCCGCGAAACGTCTGTGGCAGCAGGCGAGTAGGGCTGGCGAAAGCGATCGGAAGGAACGTGCTGATGGTGCCCAATTGCAGCTCGCTTTTCGACGCCCTGACTTTGGCCGTCAGGCCCAGCTCCGAATATTCATCGGCTGGCTCACGGGTGGTGCCGCTAAACGGTAGCAGGCCGGTACCGGTGCGAGCGCGTGAGGAATCCAGGCGCACACCCAGCAAACCTTGAGCATCAAGGCCGAACCCCACCGGCCCTTCCGTAAAACCGGAACGCACATTGAGAATGAAGCCCTGCGCCCATTCGCGGGCGGCGGCCTGAGGCGTGGCATTCACGTAATTGCGGTCAAAGTAATAGTTGCGCATCACCAGATCGGCGTGGCTGTCGTCGACAAAACCGCTGGCGCAAGCCTGACCAAGGGATAAAACGCAGGCGCCGGCGCTGAGCGCCCCAAGAGAATTCCTGAGCATGGCAGTGTTCACTTTTATTGTTGTTGGAATAAGCCCGCGCCCATCGCGACGCGGGGTGTAACGGGTAGAAAGTCAGTCGGCTTGCGAGCCGTTGCGCCGCACTGACAGGTAAAACATCGCCAGCGCCGCTATGACAATCCCCGGTGCCGAGGCCAGCATCACCCCGGTGGTGCCGGTGCCCAAGGCGAGCATCTTGCCGGCCACCAACGGGCCGCTCATGGCGCCCAATCGGCCGATGGCGACCGCGCAGCCGACACCTGTCGCACGCACGGACGGACGATAGAAATGCGGTGCCAGGGCATACAGCACGCATTGCCCGCCCGTGGCGAAAAAGCCGGCAACGAACCCGGCCACCAGCATGCTCTGCAGCTGACTGGCCAGACCCAAGGCGGTCAGCGAAGCGAGAATGCCGAGATAGATCAGTGCCGACAGCGCCCAGGCCGGCAAGCGGTCCATGACCCAGCCCAGCAGCAAGGTGCCGGTCGCTGCGCCAATTTGCAGCGCCAGCATCACCCAACTGGCCTGGCGACCGCTGAAACCCTGACCGATAAGCAAGCTGGGCAGCCAGTTGATCAGGATGTAAACCACCATCAGGGTAAAGAAGTAGCTGACCCAGATCATTGCCGTTGGCAGCGCTGCGCCATCGCGGAACAGACCCTGGACCACACTGACGGGCGCCGTGTCCTTGATGCTGCGAAACAGCGCCGACTCCGGCAGGTAAAGCCCCAGCATCGGCAAGATCAACAGAGGTACGACGCCGCCGACGTAGAACACCACCTGCCAGCCACCGGTCAGATCGGCGATGCCAATGCAGGCCGCCAGCGCAGCACCCAGCGGCACACCGCAATACATCAGGCTCACGGCGGTGCCACGCAGGCGTGGGCCAGCCACTTCGCTGCTAAGGGCGATCAAATTTGGCAAAGCAGCGCCCAATCCCACACCCGTCAGGCAACGGGCGACCAGCAGGCTGTTGAAGTCCCAGGCCATGGTCGTGACCAGCGAGAACAATCCGAACAGGGCTACCGACGCCATCAATACACGTTTACGGCCGATACGATCAGCCAGCAAGCCGCCTAGGAAGGCACCGGGCAGCAAGCCGAAAATGCCGGCGCTGAAGACCCAGCCCATGTGTAATTTATCCAGTTGGAAAGCCGCCGCCATACCTTGGGCGGCGATCCCCGAGGCTTGCAGGTCCAGGCCTTCCATTAGCGCGACGAGGAAACACAGACCGATGGTCCGCGCCATGTGTAACGGTGTTATCACGTTTAGCGATGTCATATGGAATACCCGTTTTATTGTTGTAGTGGGCAAAGCAAACCCGTCCGGCCGCTACGTGGGCGACCAGCCGGGGGTGATGCGCGGTTCAGCGTTTGAGCAGATCCAGCGCCACGTCGACGATCATGTCTTCCTGACCGCCGACCATCCGGCGCTTGCCCAGCTCGACGAGGATGTCGAGGGTCTTGAGGCCGTACTTGGTAGCGGCGATTTCAGCGTGGCGCAGGAAGCTTGAGTAAACCCCGGCATAACCCAGCGCCAGGGTTTCGCGATCCACCCGTACCGGACGGTCTTGCAACGGACGAACGATGTCGTCGGCGGCGTCCATCAGCGTGTAAAGGTCGGTACCGTGGTTCCAGCCCAGGCGTTCAGCGGCGGCGATGAACACTTCCAGCGGCGCGTTGCCGGCACCGGCGCCCATGCCGGCGAGGCTGGCGTCGATGCGGTCGCAACCTTCCTCGACCGCGGTGATCGAGTTCGCCACGCCCAGGCTCAAGTTGTGGTGGGCGTGCATGCCGGTCTCGGTTTCCGGTTTGAGCACGGCTTTGAACGCACGGAAGCGGTCGCGGATGTCCTGCATGTTCATCGCACCACCGGAGTCGGCCATGTACACGCAGGTGGCGCCGTAGCTTTCCATCAGCTTGGCTTGGGCGGCCAACTGCTCGGCCGGGATCATGTGGCTCATCATCAGGAAACCGACGGTGTCCATGCCCAGCTCACGGGCGTACTCGATGTGCTGTTTCGACACATCCGCTTCGGTGCAGTGAGTGGCGATGCGCACCACCCGGGCTCCGGCGTTGTACGCGGCTTTCAGGTCGTGCACCGTGCCGATGCCCGGCAACAACAGGGTGGTGATCTTGGCGTGGCTGATGACGTCGGCGGCCGCTTCGATCCACTCCAGGTCGGTGTGCGCGGCGAAGCCATAGTTAAAGCTCGACCCTTGCAGACCGTCACCATGGGCGACCTCGATCGAGTCGACCTTGGCCTTGTCCAGGGCGCGGGCGATGTCCTGCACGTTCTGCAGCGAATATTGGTGACGCACCGCGTGGCTGCCGTCGCGCAGGGTCACGTCGGAGATATAGAGTTTTTTGCCGGGGTTAAAAGTCATGTCGGTTTCCTCAGGCGTTCAGCATCGACTGCGCCATGCGCTCGGCGGTGGCCAAGGCTGCGGAGGTCATGATGTCGAGATTACCGGCGTAGGCCGGCAGGTAATGGGCGGCGCCTTCGACTTCGAGGAACACCGAAGTTTTCAGCCCGGAGAACGTGCCCAGGCCCGGAATGTGCAGCGGAGTGTCTTCAGGGATAACGTCGAACTGCACGTGTTGTTTCAGGCGATAACCTGGCACATAGGCCTGTACGGCAACGGCCATCTCGAGAATGGACGCCTCGACCTCAGCCTGATCGGCTGCCTCGGACAACACAAACACCGTGTCGCGCATCATCAGCGGGGGCTCGGCCGGGTTCATCACGATGATCGCCTTGCCCTTGGCCGCGCCGCCGATCACTTCGATGGCCTTGGAGGTGGTTTCGGTGAATTCGTCAATGTTGGCGCGAGTGCCGGGGCCGGCCGATTTGCTGGCAATCGAGGCGACGATTTCGGCGTAGTGCACCTTCGCAACACGTGACACGGCGGCGACCATCGGGATCGTTGCTTGCCCGCCACAAGTGACCATGTTGACGTTGAGCTGAGCGAGGTTCTGCTCCAGGTTGACCACCGGCACGCAGTACGGGCCAATGGCCGCGGGCGTCAGGTCAATCAGGCGGATGCCGGGTTTGATCGAGCGCAGAAACGCGTCGTTCTTCACATGGGCGCCAGCCGAAGTGGCATCGAACACGAAGTCGATGTCCTTGAACGCGTCCAGGCGAGTCAGGCCTTCAACGCCTTCGTGGGTGGTGGCCACGCCCATGCGCTGGGCACGGGCCAGGCCATCGGAGGCCGGGTCGATGCCGACCATGACGGCCATTTCCAGGTGTTTGGCGTTGCGCAGGATCTTGATCATCAGGTCGGTGCCGATGTTGCCGGAACCGATGATGGCGACTTTGAGTTTGTTCATTGTTGATGCCTCATTTGCACGCAAATCGCCGATCACTCGGCAGTGAAGTCCACACCAACCCGGCCAAGGCCTTCGATCTCTGCCTCGAAACGATCACCGGCAGCGACCGGCACCATCGGACCGAGTGCGCCGGTGAGAATAATGTCGCCCGCCCGCAGCGGATCACCCAGGCGAGCCATGGTGCAGGCCAGCCACACGGCCGCATTGAGTGGATGGCCGAGGCATTCGGCGCCACTGCCGCTGGACACTTCTTCGCCATTGCGGGTCATGCGCATGCTGGCCTGGCGCAGGTCGAGCCCATCGATACGTCGAGCCGGGCCACCCAATACAAAGCAGCCACTGGAGGCGTTGTCAGCCACGGTATCGACGAAGCGGATGTTCCAGTTCTGCACCCGGCTACCAACGATTTCCAGTGCCGGGACGACCCAGCCGGTGGCCGCCATCACATCGGCGAACGTGGTGTCGGCCCGGGGCAGATCGCGGTCGAGGATCAAGGCTATTTCCGCCTCGATCTTCGGTTGCAGCACACGATCTACGGGCACGCTTTCGTTGTCGCCGTAGCACATGTCGGCGAACAGGGTGCCGAAGTCCGGTTGGTCGACGCCCAACTGCGCCTGCACCTTGGGATTGGTCAGGCCGATCTTGCGCCCGACTACACGTCGGCCGCTGGCCACGCCGTGGGCGACGTTGAGCCGCTGGATGGTGTAAGCGGCCTCGGCGTTGTCTTCGCCGATCTGCTCGCGCAGGGGCGCAATGGCTTCGTTGCGGGCTTCGGCCTGACGCAGGTCGGCGGCGAGCTGTTCCAGGGTGTCTTGAATAGGGTTCATGTCAGCCTCGGTGATCAGTGGGTCAGGAAGTCCAGGACCATGCGGTTGAAGGTCTCGGCGTGTTCCCACTGGGCCCAGTGGCCGCAGCGATTGAACACGTGCAGTTGTGCCTGGGGCAGGCCGGCCAGCAGGCGCAGGCCGGTGTCCATGGGCACGAAGCGATCTTCGCGGCCCCAGACGAGCAGCGTCTGGGCGGTGATTTCGTGCAGGCGGTGGCTGAAGTCCGGGAATTGCTTGGGATTGAGGGTGCTGCTCTTGACGAAATTTTCCAGGTGATCGCGGCGCGCCAGGATGTTGTCCAGGCGGGTCTGGAATAACTCTTCGGTCAGACTGCTGGCGTCGAAGACGAAGACGTTCATCATCTTCTTCAGGTTTTCAATGGTCGGTTCGCGGTACAGCGCGCCGATCAGCTTGATGCCTTCGGTAGGTTGCGGCACGAAGGCGCTTGGGCCGCCGGTGCCGCCGCCCATCAGTATCAGTTTGCCGATGCGCTCAGGGTAGGCGAGGGCGAAGGCTACGGTGCTGTGGCCGCCCATGGAGTTGCCGATGATGTGCACACGGTCCAGATCCAGCGCATCAACCAGCCCCTTGAGGGCACGGGCGTTGAGGTCTGAGCGCGAGCTGTCGCAAACAATCGGGTCACTTTTGCTCCAGCCCGGGCAATCCATCAGGATCACGCGGAAACCGGCGGTAACCAACGGTTCGATGTTGCGATGGAAATTGGCCCAACCGCTGGCACCGGGTCCGGAACCGTGGAGCATGACCACGGTCTCGGCTCCCTGACCCACGTCGTTGTAATGCAGTCGCAGCTTCAACTCGCCTTCGCTGATGTCGACAAAACGGCTGGTAGAGGCTTCGGTGAAAGCTGGCGCAGTGGCAGTCATGGCAGTGTTCCTCAGATTCAGTGGTTGTTGTTCAGCGGCTGGGCGCCAAGGGCGGCGAAGCCTGCGATCCATTCGGGAATCGGACGGTAGTAGCGCCCTTCGGTCTGATAAGGGCCGAAGGCGCAAAGGGCCGCGAAGGCGGCGACCCAGGTTTTCACTTCGTGAGTGGACTTGCCGGCCAGTGACGACAGTTCGTCATTGCCCAGGGCATCGAGGTCGCTCAGGCGACCCTGTTCCAGGGTGTCGAGAAACTGCTGATCCCACGTGGGATTAAGCGGATGCAGACTGCGTTGGTCTTCAACGAAATCCCGGGCGGCCTGGATCACGCGCTCCTGGCGCGCCTGTCGCTCATCAGCCGGCAATTGGCGACCGCTGCCCATCAGTCGATCGGCCATACGCGCATCGACCTTGGCCAGTTCCGGCACCGGAGGTTGATGGGACAGTCCCCCGGAAGCCAGGAACAGCACGCGCTTGTTCAGCGACTGCGCCCACTGGCCGATCGCTTCACCGAGCAGGCGAGCACGCTTGAAGCCGGGCAACGGCACGGCGACCGAATTGATGAACACCGGAATCACCGGGCATTCCCTTAAACCGCCCAGCAACAGCTCCAGCGGTTGGGCGAACGCGTGGTCGACCTGCATGCGATAGGAAACGGCAGCGTCGACACCGGCATCCAGGACCGCCTGGGCGCAGGATTCGGCCAGCGTTTTGGGCACGTCCAAGGGGCCGGCGGCGGTGTCGAAATCACCGATGGCGTGGGCGGCCATGCCGATGCAGAAGGCCGGCATCACGTCGTAGAAAAAGCCGTTGTAGTGGTCGGGGCCGAAGAGCACGATCAGCTCCGGCTCGAAGCGGGCGATGCGCTCACGGGCATCAGCGATCATGCCCTCGACCTCGGCCAGCACGTCGGGCGTCGGATCGACGTAGCCCACCAACGGCGTATGGGATAGGCAATGCAGATAAGCGCTCATGTCAGGCCACCTTGCTGGCGGGGATCGCCACTTCGGGTTGCGGCAGGGCCTTGATGGCCAGGGCCAATTCATCACAGGCCTGGCCGACGGTTTGCGGAATGGCCAGGCCGGCAAGGAAGCGATCCGGACGCACCAGGGCAATCGAGGCCGAACCGCGGGCGAACCATTCCTTGAGGCGGCCGGTGCTGTCACCGATGCGGATCACCCCTTGGCTGACGTCACTGGCGGCTTTGAGTTGGACGTCCGGCAGTACCTGGATAAAACGCGTGCCTAGTGCTTGCCATTGATCGATCTGTGCAGGCGTCAGGCCCCAGGTCGGGTCGCAGCCCCAGGCGATAATCGCGAAGTTCTCGCCGATCACCTCATCCAGCAACACGGTTTCGCCAGCTTCGGTCAGTACCCGGGGCTGAATGAACATCTTGCCCACGGGTGAGCCTTTTTCGCCGGGTACGATCAAGGCGCCCTCGGTGTATTGCGGCATCGGCTTGAAGCGCATTTCCACGAAGTAGCGTTTGACGGGCGGCACATAGTTGAGCAGCCACGACAAACCATCACGCAAGGTGCCTTGCCAGCGTTTTGGCGGTGCCAGCACGTGGCCGGCCAGCACCGAAAGGTCGATCATCGCCTTGGCGTGGTCACGGCGTTCCTGTTCATAGCTGTCGAGCAGGCTGTCGGCGGCCAGGCCTTTGATCACCAGTGACAGTTTCCAGGCCAAGTTGGAGGCGTCGCGCATGCCGCTGTTGTAACCCTGTCCCTGCCATACCGGCATGATGTGCGCGGCATCGCCGGCCAGCAGCACCCGGCCCTCACGGAACCGACCGGCCAGGCGAGCGTTGTGGGTATAGACGCGGCTGCGGATCAATTCGATGCGATCCGGATTTGGCAGCACCTTGGCCAGCAGCTTGCGCATGTTCTCGGGTTTGCTCAGTTCGGCTTCGGTCTCGCCAGGCATGACCATGAATTCGAAACGGCGAACAGCGTGGGGCAGGGCGGCTGAAACGTAAGGGCGCACCGGGTCGCAGCACAGGTAAACATGGGGCGTGCTCAGCGGGTCGTTGGCGATGTCGACAACGATCCACTGATTAGGCGCGGTCTTACCCTCGAAACTGATGTTCAGACTGCGTCGCACCAGACTGTTGCCACCGTCGCAACCAATCAGATAACGGGCCTGAAGGCGCTCACCGCGACCGTTCTGATCCTTGAGGTTCAGCACTACGCCGCTGTCATTGTGTTCGAAGCCTTCGAGCTCACGGCCGAACAGCACCTTGACGTTGTCAAAGCGCTGCAGGCCTTCGAACAGTACGCGGTCGGCCAAGGGCTGGATGAAGGCGTTGCGGCGCGACCATCCGAACTCATCGGTCTTGGGCTGTATATCGGCAAAGCAGCGACCCCTGGGGGTCAGGAAGCGCATGGCGTGCCAGGGAGTGGTGTGCGGCAGCACGTTGTCGGCCAGGCCGACGGCC
Source organism: Pseudomonas sp. LBUM1643 (assembly GCF_059716215.1). Taxonomy (NCBI): domain Bacteria; kingdom Pseudomonadati; phylum Pseudomonadota; class Gammaproteobacteria; order Pseudomonadales; family Pseudomonadaceae; genus Pseudomonas; species Pseudomonas sp. LBUM1643. Next base: position 4,022,198 of record NZ_CP166813.1, on the reverse strand, counting down.
TGGAAAGTACGCAGGCTTTCGTCGTCCAGACCGATGGCGCGGGGGTAGTCGATCAGGCTGTCGAGCTTTTCCACCAAGGTGACGTTCACACCACATTGGCCCAGGTAATTGGCGATCATCAAGCCGACAGGTCCGGCACCAACGATGGCGACGTCGGTGGTCAGGTCCAATGTGGATGGAGTGGGTGCAGAACTCATGGTCATCTCCGTACAGCGCTTTTGGATTTCTTGTTGGGCGCAGTATGGAAATCACAAGGCTGGTCGACAACGACAACCCTTGTTAGTGTGCACTGAGTGCACATGATTGATTTACAACAATAAAGGACCAAAACATGAGCGAGACCGAATACAAAGCCGTGCGTGGCCTGATGCGAGGTCTTGCACTGATCAACGGCTTGAACCGCTTCGACGGCGGCGCCAGCACCGCGCAACTGGCGGAGCAGAGCGGGCTGCACCGCACCACCGTGCGCAGGCTGTTGGAGACCTTGCAGGCTGAAGGTTATGTACGGCGTAGCGAGTCGGATGACAGCTATCGATTGACGCTGAAAGTTCGCGAACTCAGTGAAGGTTTTCGCGATGAACAATGGATTTCCTCCATCGCCGCCCCCTTGCTCGGCGAGTTGTTGCAGGAAGTCATCTGGCCGACCGACCTGTGCACGCTGGACGGCGATGCCATGGTCATTCGCGAGACCACCCATCGCTTCAGCCGCCTGTCGTTTCACCGATCCATGGTTGGCCGGCGCCTGCCGTTGCTGATGACCGCGACCGGACGTGCATACTTTGCGTTCTGCCCACCCGCCGAGCGGGAAGAGCTGATCGAATTGATGATCGGCCGCGAAGATGAACAATCACCGCTGGCCGCCGACCGTCGTTTTGTCGAGCGACTGGTGGAACACACCTTGGCGAAGGGGTATGGCGAAAACAATTCACACTGGGGCAAGGAGCGCAAGATCGCCGCCATTGCGATCCCGGTCATGCACGAGGAGCGGGTGATGGGCTGCCTGAATCTGGTCTACATCGCCAAGGCGATGCCCATTGAGGAAGCTGCGCGCCGTTATCTGCCCGCGATGCAGGGCGTAGTGAAACAGATCCAGGTTCAATTGGGTTGATGTCGCCTGCGTCTGACAGTCAACTCACAGGGTTCTGTTTTGCGGTTTTGCTGAAAAGCCCGTTCGCCACCAGCGCCTATCCGGGGCCTTGCCTGCCTGTCGATAATTCCTCATCACATGTTCGCCGGTGCTGACTTGGTAGTCCGGCCGCAACGTCTGTTCTGTACGGCGCACGAGAGGTATTTGCAGGGTTCATTCTTCCCTGGGTTTCAGGGGGGAGCGCCTATTAGTGCCTGAATGTGTGTGGGGCCACCGCTGTCCATGTCACGCAGGTAGTAATTCAGGAATCAGAATGCGTGCCATGCGAGCGCTGCGATCCTTGCGGTCTTGCGCAGTGTCTTCGCTGTGCAGCAATGACAAGCTGATTTGATAGGCATAGATCAGATAAGCGCGATCGCAGGCTTCGCTCTGCGTCACGTCAGCTTGTATCAGAAGGCCCTCGATATAGTTCAGGCGATAGCGGTCGACTTCGTCGATGGCTTGCCGGGCTTTATCGTCCCGGCGTGCCCAGGCGCGTATCCCCAATTCAATGGCGGCGGCTTCGCGAGCGGTCTGGCCGTGGGAGGGCAGCTCTAGCAAGCGTTGCAATTGCTGGAGCGGTGAAGTGTGCGCGGTACGCAGTTGAAGGATGACATCCTCGGTCGCACGGGACCGCCAGTTGCCCAGAATGCCTTCGAGTAATTCACCACGGCTTTTGAAGTGGTAGTAAAAGCTGCCACGGGTGATCTTCAACTCCTTGGCCAAAGTGTCGACCCGAACGGCGTCTACGCCGCTGGTAACCAGGACATGCTGTGCGGCATGAATCCAATCTTCTCGAGTGAGACTGGTGCGTGTTGACATTGTGCTAGGGCCTTGTCCAACCAACTGGATGAGTGCCGGGGGCGGGTAGGGCGCCTCGGGCAAGGAAAAACATTCTAACGCCTGGCGGCTTTCCAGGCAGCCGCAATTCACAGGTGTATTGAACAGTTCTTTTTGTATACGGCTGACCGTTCATCATAAAGATACAGCTATGTATCCTACAAGAAAAATCATTTTCCCGCTCTAGCACCTGATTCTGCGCCCAATACAGACATACATGTCTGTATTTTGCGTGTTGACGTGCCTGGGTTTCCTCTCTAGCATACAGATACACATCTGTATCTTCATAAATAAAAACAACCGGAGGCCTTATGGACGGTATTGGAAAAACCCTGCTGGCAGCAGGACACAAGACCAACTATCACGAAGCAGGTCAGGGCGATGCTCTGTTTCTGCTCCATGGCTCCGGTCCTGGCGTTTCGGGCTGGACCAACTGGTCCCGGAGCATGTCGGCCTTCTCTGACAAATGGCGGGTCATCGTGCCGGACATTGCCGGTTTCGGTTTCACCGAGTTCCAGGAAGAGGCCAAGTACGACATCAAATTGTGGGTCAACCACCTGGTCGGCATCATGGATGCGCTGGATATTGCCAAGGCCTCTTTCGTCGGCAATTCCTTTGGCGGCGCGGTCGCCATTGGCCTGGCGGTGTTCGCCCCGGAGCGGGTCGACAAGCTGGTCCTGTTGGGAACGCCTGCCGGTGAATTCGTGCAGACGCCGGGGCTACGCGGTGCATGGGAGTACGAACCATCCCTGGAAAACATGCAGCGGCTGATGGCGCTGTTCCCATACGACGAGGCCTTGATCACACCCGAGCTGGTCAAGGCGCGTTACGAAGCCAGTGCCCGCGCCGGTTCCCAGGAAGCCTTGCGCAAGCTCATTCCCAAGCCAGCCGCCGAGGGCGAAACGCTGGTCAAGGGTTTCCCTGCCGCGGCATTGGCCAAGATCATCGCGCCGACCCTGGTCGTGCATGGCCGTGAAGATCGCGTGGTGCCGCCCTCCTGCGGAATGCTGATCGCCAATAGCGTACCGAATGCCGATTTGCATCTGTTCGGCCGTTGCGGCCACTGGGTGCAAAGCGAGCAACCGCGTCGCTTCGTGGCGCTGGTTCGCGACTTCCTGAGCGAGTGATCCGACATGAGCCGAAATCTACTGGAGCGAGCGCTGTGGCAACTCTCAGTTGATCGCGCCTCCAAAGAGCGTTTTCGCGAAGACCCCAAAGGCTTTCTCGGGCGTTTCGCATTGAGTGAAGAAGAAGTTGAAATGGTCGTGGGTTTCGATGTCGCCGCTCTGCAAGCGGTCGGGGTCAATCCGATGTTGACCATGGGCTTCTGGCAGGAGTTGGCACCTCAGCGAAGCATGTCGCTGTACAAGCAGCGCCTGGGTGCAACCGACGAACAACGCGCGGCTTTCTCCGCCGCACTCAAGGGGTGATCCGATGGGCAAGATAGTAGGTGGTTTCTGGATGCCGCATGACCCGGTCATGTTCGTCGCCCCCAACGCGCCGCCGCAGGCCCAAGGTGATGCGGTCTGGGATGCATACGAGCAATGTGCCCAGCGCCTGGCGCAGTTGGCGCCGACCTCGGTGATCATCGTCGGCTGCGATCATTACATCCTGTTCGGCACCCAGTGCCTGCCGCGCTATGTCATCGGTACCGGTGATGTCGATGGTCCACTGGATCGGTTGCCGGGGCTGGAACGAGGTGTGGTGCGCAACCAGGAACAACTGGCCGGTCATATCGTCTCGCATGGCGAAGGGCAGGGCATCGACTGGACAGTGGCGCGCAGCTTCACCGTGGATCACTCGTTCTCGATTCCACATCAGCTGACGGTCAAGCCGGCTGAGCAGATTCTCGGTCGAGAGTTGCCGACTATTCCTGTGTACCTGGCCTGTGGCGTGGACCCATACATTTCGCTCAAGCGAGCTGCCGACCTGGGTCGCCAGATCCGTGCGGCGGTGGAGTCGTTCGATGCTGACGAGCGCGTCGTCATTATCGGTAGCGGCGGCATCAGCCACTGGGTAGGGACGGCGGAAATGGGCCGGGTGGCCGAGGACTTCGACCGAGAGATTCTTGCTCACGGCGTCAACGGCGATCTGCAAGCGCTATGCGCCTATTCGGATGAAGAGATTTTGCGCCGCGCCGGCAATGGCGCCATGGAAATCCGCAATTTCGCCTGCGCCATGGCTGCCGTCGCCAATCCGGCCGGTGAAGTCATCGCCTATGAAGCCGTGCCTGCCTGGGTCACCGGGTTGGGTTTCTTGCAACTGTTTGCTGGTGAGGAAAAGTCATGAGCCGAGTATTGCTGTGCCAGCGCGATGAACTGTCGCCAGGTGAGTTGAAAAAAGTCAGCCATGGCGCTGCAGAAGATATCTGTGTGTACAACCTGGGCGGCACGTTCTATGCCACCTCTGACATGTGCACACACGCCACGGCTTCCCTGGCAGAAGGCGATCTGGAAGACCACCTGATCACCTGCCCGGTGCATTGGGGGCAGTTTGATATCCGGACGGGCGAAGCAGTGACCTTCCCCTGTGAAAAGCACCTTCGCACGTACCGGATCATCGTTACCGACAAAGAGGTTTTCGCCGACCTCGAACATGCCAGCGATGCCGCACTGGCTGACGCCTGACGCCCGGCACGAAGGCCTGTCTTTCCACCCGTATTCCTTGTGAGTCCAGAACAATGGATAACTGCAAACATATACCACTCAGAACCATTGAGCCTACACCCAGCCTGCCCAACCTTGACCGGGTATGCGACATGGAGGAAGGCCGCTTGTCCGGCAAGGTGTTCTGGGATCAGGCCATCTACGAACAAGAACTCGAGAAGATTTTCGCGCGTTGCTGGCTGTTCGTCGCCCATGAATCGCAGTTGCCGAAGTCGGGTGACTATCTCGCCACCAGCATGGGCGAGGACGAGGTCCTGGTGGTACGCCAGAAGGACGCATCGCTCAAGGTATTCCTCAATGCCTGCCCACACCGTGGCAACAAGATCTGTTTCGCCGAGGCGGGTAATGCGCGTGGTTTTATCTGCAACTACCACGGCTGGTCATTCGGTGCCGATGGCGGCCGGTTGCTGGGTATGCACGAATCCAAGTGCTATGAGGAAAGCAATTTCGACAAGTCAAAACATGGACTGCGCGAAGCACGTGTTGCGACCTACAAGGGCCTGGTATTTGCCACCTTTGCCGACGATGCACCGACACTTGAAGAGTACCTGGGGCCAATGACCTGGTACCTGGATGTCATGCTCGACATGGACGAGGGCGGCAGTGAGTTTCTCGGTGGTTGCATCCGTTCAACCATCGAATGCAACTGGAAGGTCGCGGCTGAAAACTTCGTCGGCGACATTCTCCACGGTGGCTGGACACACGACTCCGCGGCCAAGGCCATGCTCGGCGGGCCGGTGGCCAATGTCGGCGACCTTCCCGAATCGTATTCAGTGAACTGGAATGGCCACGGCTACGAGTTCGCCACCGATGTGGTGGGCAACGCTGCAACCCTGGGCGAAAAAGACATCAACAAATACCTGCACGTATTGCGCCCGAAAGTGGCGGAGCGTCTGGGCGAGTTCCGCTCCAAGCTGATCGGTTCGATTTCATCGTTCACCGTGTTCCCCAACTTCTCTTTCTTGCCGGGGCAGAACACGGTTCGCATCTGGCAACCGCGAGGGCCCCACAAGATAGAGCTGTTTACCTGGGTCATCGTCAACAAAAATGCACCACAGGACATCAAGGACAAATGGCGCCGTGGCGCGATGATGACCTTCTCTCCGACCGGCGTATTCGAAATGGACGACGGCGAGAACTGGGAGTACTGCACCAAGACCAGCCGCGGGATGGTCACGCGCTATCAGGATTTGTACGTCGGCCTTGGCATGGATACGCGCATCGAAAACAGCGAACTGCCTGGCAATGTCTTCAAGGGGCAACTCAACGAATGCAACTCGCGCGCGTTCTATCAGCGCTGGAAAGACCTGTTGCAATCGCCCACCTGGGCGGACGTACCAGATCGTAACGGCAAGATGCGTTGAGGGGACCGAAATGAATGCTTTGCCAATGGAACAACCCGTTGCATTCGAAGACAAACGCGCCGTCGAGGCCTTTTTGTTGCGTGAGGCTCGCCTGCTCGACAACGAGTCCTGGGATGAGTGGCTGCAGTCGCTCAGCGAGACCATCCACTATTGGATGCCCGGTATCGAGAACCGCCGACGCGAAGACAAGTCTGGCCCCTACAGACTGGAACACATGGCCTTCTTCGACGACGGCATGCGCGATCTTCAGCGTCGGGTCGCACGGTTCAAGCAGCCGTCGGCCTGGGCTGAAAATCCACCGACGCGCAACGTTCACCTGATCAGCAATATCGAGGTATTTGCCGGTGAACAGGAGGGCGAGTTCATTGCGTTCTCTTGCTTCATGAACATCCGCAGCCGTGGGCTGGACGAGTCCCATCAATTGGTCGGGCGCCGTGAGGATGTGTTGCGCCGCGAAGCCGACGGACTGAAGTTGCTGAAGCGCAAGATCCTGATTCCAAACGCGATGTTGTTGTGCAAGAACATCAACACTTTCCTCTGAGGATACGCACATGGGTTGGCTCGAAGGACAAGCAGCATTGGTCACTGGCGGCACTGGCGGCATCGGTAGCGCCATCGTTCGACGTTATGTGAACGAAGGCGCACGGGTGTGCGTCATGGCGCGTGACGACGAACAGCTGAGCGCACTGCGCAGCGAACTGGGCGACGCCATCATCACGGTGCAGGGCGATGTCTCGAAATATGAAGACAATCAACGCGCGGTGGCGGCCACACTGAATGCGTTCGGCAAGCTCGACACGTTTGTCGGCAATGCGGCGGTGTTTGATTACTTCACTCGCCTGGACCGTATAGCCCCTGAAGATTTTGAAAGTGCATTTCAGCGCTTGTTCGCCATCAATGTTCAAGGCTACATGCTGGGCGCACGATGCAGTACTGATGCCTTGCGCGCCAGTCGCGGCAGCATGATTTTCACCCTGTCCAATAGTGCTTTTTATGCCGGCGGTGGGGGCATTCTCTATGTCACTGCCAAACATGCGCTGGTCGGCATGATCCGTCAGCTGGCCTACGAATTGGCACCGGACATCCGCGTCAATGGTGTAGCGCCAGGGGCGACCAATACGCCTATGAAGAGTCTGGATGGGCTCAATACGCGCAGTGTCCCGCTCAACCAGATCCCGGGTTTCGAGCAAGGCGCTGCGCAGGCGGTGCCGCTTCAGCGCATCGCGGAACCGGAAGATCACACGGGCCATTATGTGCTGTTGGCCTCCCGTGAAAACTCAGGGTTGACCACCGCCAACATCATCCACAGCGATGGTGGCTGGGAAGTCCGCAGCCCGGGCGCGGCCAGTCACAGAAAGGTCTGATGCCAGGCCTGTCCGTGTAATCCATAACAAGAGAAAAGACCGATGAGCGTCAATAGCCGTTCCTTGAGTGCACCCCAACAGAAGTTGCTGGATCTGTTTGCTGGCTTACCTTTGCCGGTGCTGGCCGCGCCGATGTTTCTGGTTTCCGGGCCACAGCTGGTCAATGCCTGCTGTCAGGCAGGCATCGTCGGCAGCCTGCCGGCGCCCAATGCGCGCACCGTCGAGCAACTGGACCAGTGGCTGACTCAGATCGTTGTCGAGCGTGAGGCCGCGAAAACACATGGCCAGATCTGGGCACCCTGGATGCTGAACATGATCGTGCACAGCACCTATGATCGGTTTGACGCCGAGTTGGAGCTGGTCAAACACTATCAGCCGCAGATCGTTTCCACGGCCCTGGGTAGCCCCAAGCGCGTGCTGGACACGGTCCACGGTTATGGCGGCGTAGTGATCGCTGACGTCATCACTCCGGCCCTGGCACGCAAGGCGGTCGATGCGGGGGTCGATGGTCTGGTGTTGGTCTGTAACGGTGCCGGCGGCCATACCGGCAGCTACAACCCTTTTGCCTTCGTCGCTGAAGTCCGCGAGTTCTGGGACGGGCCGCTCGGCTTGGCCGGCGCTGTTTCGAATGGGCGCGACATCCATGCGGCGCAAGTTCTGGGCTGCGATTTTGCCCTAGTGGGTACTCGTTTGGTCGCGGCCCACGAGAGCCTGGTCGAAAACGCCTACCGGGACATGCTGGTCGACTGCTCTATAGATGACGTGGCTACCACCAAAGCGGTCAGTGGCGTACTCGCGACCTGGATGAAACCTTCCCTGGAAAAGGCCGGTATTGACCCAGACGCCGAGAACAACACGCGTATCGATTTTTCCGGTGACATTGCCTCCGCCAACAAAGCGTGGAAACACGTGTGGTCAGCGGGGCAGGGTGTAGGGCAGATCAAGCGCAGCTACAGCGTCGCCGAGCTGGTCGATGAGTTGCATCAGGGTTACCTGACCAGTCAGCAACGTTCGCATTGAGCGGTGACTACCAATTGTTGAGGAGCTACTCCATGAACCACGATTCCATTCAGGCTGCCGCCTCGGCTTTGGCGCAAGCGCGCATGACACGAACCCCCTGCGGGCGCATCTCCGAGCGCTTCCAGATTTCCACGCTGGCTGATGCTTATGCCGTACAGGAACTCAATACCCAGGCTGCGCTGGCCGCCGGGCGTCGCCTCAGCGGGCGTAAAATCGGCTTGACCTCACTGGCCGTGCAAGAACAGTTGGGCGTCGATCAGCCAGACTTCGGCATGTTGTTTGCCGATATGGAATACGGCGATGGCGAGGCCATCGACAGCTCCCGCCTGATTCAGCCCAAGGCCGAGGGTGAGATCGCTTTTGTGTTGGGGCGTGACTTGCCCAATCCGGACACCACCCTGGGCGAGCTGATGAGCGCGGTGGAGTACCTGGTGCCGGCGCTGGAAATTGTCGATTCGGCGATTGAGAACTGGAAAATCACCTTGGTCGATACGGTGGCCGACAATGCTTCCTCGGGCCTCTACGTCCTGGGCAAGAGTCCCGTGCGCCTGGCCAATCTGGACCTTGCGCTGGAAGGCATGCTGCTGGAACAAAATGGTGCTCAGGCGTCGACCGGTGTGGGCGCAGCTTGCCTCGGCAACCCGCTGGACGCCTGCCTGTGGCTGGCGCGGACCATGGCCGAATTTGGCCGGCCACTGCGTGCAGGCGACGTGCTGTTATCCGGAGCCTTGGGCCCCATGGTGCCCGTGACCACCGGTGACAGCCTGCGCTTGAAACTGACCCGGCTGGGTGAAGTGAGCTGCCGATTCGTATGAAGTGAAGGTCGCTGATCGTTTGGCGTCATGCGAAAGGGTGCCGGGTTGATAAACCGGCACCGAAACAACAAAAATAATGATGATGAGACAGCAGACCTGTCTGTTGATCTCGTGAGGGCGTGCCGTGTACGACTTTTTCGACGATCCTGCCAAGTTGGCACCTGCTCACGTGACTGTCGAGCCAGGTGAGGCGGGTAGTTTCATACTGCGATCCGCTGAACAACTGCAACCCTATGCCCGTTGTATCGGCGAGTGGCTGGAGCAATGGGCGCGCGAGGCTCCACTGCGCCCTTATTTGGCCGAGCGTCGCAATGGCGTCTGGTTCACCTTGAACTACAGCGAGGTTCGCCAACGCGTCGGCGCGCTGGCCCAGGGTTTGCTGGAGCTCGATACGGTGCCCGGTCGACCGGTGCTGGTGTTGTCGGAGAACGACATCGACCAGGCTTTGATTACGCTGGCAGCCATGCATGTCGGGATTGCGGTGGCCACCGTTTCGGTCGCTTATTCGCGCAATACACAGAGCGGTTGCAGCAAGCTCAAGTCTATCGTGGCGCAGCTGCAACCCGCGTTGATCTTCATCAATGATGGCGACACCTATCGCCGCACCATCGAATTGATCCAACCGGACTGTCCCGTCGTGGTTGCGCGCAACGCCCAGGCCGTTCCTGGCGCGCTACCGCTGCCCATGCTTTACCGGGGCGAAAGTGCGCAGGTCATGGAGACTTTTCAGCGTCTCGATGGCGATGTCCCCGCTCGCTATATGCTGACCTCCGGCTCCACTGGTACGCCTAAGGTGGTGATCAATACCCATCGCATGCTGTGCGCCAACCAGCAATCGATCGCCCAATGCTGGCGCTTCATCGAAGGCAGTGAAATGGTCGTGGTGGATTGGCTGCCGTGGAGTCATACCTTCGCCGCGAACCATAACTTCAATATGGTGCTGCGCAATGGCGGCACGCTCTATATCGATGATGGTTTGCCGGTGACCGGGCGCATCGAGCGGACGGTGGAAAATATCAAATCCGTCCAGCCAACGGTGTTTTTCAACGTCCCTCGTGGCTATGAAGCGCTACTGCCTTACCTGGAGCGCGACGAGGAGTTGGCGCACGCACTTTTCGGTCGCCTGGACATGCTGTTCTATGCCGCTGCGGCTTTGCCACAGAATACGTGGGACCGGTTGATGGCCTGTGCGGAAAAGGTGCGGGACAAGCCCCTTTTCTTTACCAGCGAATGGGGCGCGACCGAGACCTCTCCAGTGCTCACCAATGTTCATTACCGTTTGGACAAGCCAGGCAACATCGGCCTGCCAGTACCGGGCGTAGAGATCAAGTTTGTGCCCAGCGGCGACAAGCTGGAAATGCGTGTGCGCGGACCCTCAGTGTTTCAGCAGTATCTCAATGACCCGCAAGGCAGCCTTGAGGCGTTCGATGAACAGGGCTTCTATCAGATTGGCGATGCCGGTCGACTGCTCGATCCCGAGCGCCCGGAGAAGGGCATCGTGTTTGACGGGCGGGTCACCGAAGACTTCAAGTTGACCACGGGCACGTGGGTTTCCGTCGGCACGTTGCGCCCACGGCTGGTGAGTGCCTTGGCACCTTACGCTTCTGACTGTGTGATTTGCGGTCACGATCAAGACCTTATTGGCGCATTGATCTATCCGACGCCGGCGTTGCGCGCCTTGTCCGGAGCCCCCGGCAAGCGCATGACCGCTGAGCAACTGGCTCTGGAACCTGCCGTTCGCAGGGCCCTGAGTGTGGGCTTGCAAACACTGGCCCAGCAGTTTCCTGCGTCCTCGCAGCATGCCGTGCGCATGGTCATCCTCGACTCACCGCCGAGCCTCGATGATGGGGAGATTACTGACAAAGGTTACATCAACCAACGCGCTGCACTTGGCCTGCGTTCTGATGCGGTCAAGCGTCTGTATGCCGAAACGTTGGACCCGGCCGTGATCCTTCTCGACGAAGCTTATGGAGAAAGAAAATGAGTTCCAGAAAAATGAAAGTCGCCATCATCGGTTCCGGCAACATCGGCACCGACCTGATGATCAAGATCCTGCGCAACGCCAAACACCTGGAAATGGCCGTCATGGTCGGCATCGACCCGGCCTCCGATGGCCTGGCCCGTGCCCAGCGCATGGGCGTGGCCACCACCCACGAAGGCGTTGAAGGCCTGACTCGCCTGGACGCGTTCAAGGACATCGACTTCGTGTTCGATGCCACTTCGGCTGGCGCCCATGTGAAGAACGACGCGTTTTTGCGCTCGATCAAACCCGGCATCCGCCTGATTGACCTGACGCCCGCGGCCATTGGCCCGTACTGCGTGCCGGTGGTCAACCTGGAGCAGAACCTCGCTCAGCTCAACGTCAACATGGTCACTTGTGGCGGGCAAGCAACGATCCCGATGGTCGCCGCCGTGTCACGTGTTGCGAAGGTGCACTACGCCGAAATCGTCGCCTCGATTGCCAGCAAATCGGCCGGCCCCGGCACTCGCGCCAACATTGACGAATTCACCGAAACCACCTCCAAGGCCATCGAAGTGATCGGCGGCGCGGCCAAGGGCAAGGCGATCATCGTGATGAACCCGGCCGAGCCCCCGCTGATGATGCGCGACACGGTGTTTGTGTTGTCCGAGGCAGCCGATCAGGCTGAGGTCGAGGCGTCCATTCTCGAGATGGCCGTTGCCGTACAGGCCTATGTGCCAGGTTATCGCCTGAAACAACACGTGCAGTTCGACGTTATCCCTGAAGACACTCCGCTGCACATTCCGGGCCTGGGCACGTTCTCCGGGCTGAAAACTTCGGTGTTCCTCGAAGTCGAAGGCGCCGCCCATTACCTGCCGGCCTACGCCGGTAATCTCGACATCATGACCTCCGCAGCCTTGGCCACCGCCGAGCGCATGGCGCAGTCGATGCTGAACGCCTGAGGAAACCGACATGACTTTTAACCCCGGCAAAAAACTCTATATCTCCGACGTGACCCTGCGCGACGGCAGCCACGCGGTGCGTCACCAATATTCGCTGCAGAACGTGCAGGACATCGCCCGCGCCCTGGACAAGGCCAAGGTCGACTCGATCGAGGTCGCCCATGGTGACGGTCTGCAAGGGTCGAGCTTTAACTATGGCTTCGCCGCGCACACCGACCTGGAGTGGATCGAAGCGGCCGCCGACGTCATCAGCCACGCCAAGATCACCACCCTGTTGTTGCCGGGCATCGGCACGGTGCACGACCTGAAAGCCGCGTACAACGCCGGAGCCCGGGTGGTGCGCATCGCCACTCACTGCACCGAAGCGGATGTGTCGAAACAGCACATCGAGTACGCCCGTGAGCTGGGCATGGACACCGTCGGTTTCCTGATGATGAGCCACATGATCCCGGCCGAGCAGTTGGCCGCCCAAGCCAAGCTGATGGAAAGCTACGGCGCCACCTGCGTGTACATGGCCGACTCCGGTGGTGCGATGAACATGCAGGACATCCGCGACCGCTTCCGTGCGTTCAAAGCCGTGCTCAAACCGGAAACCGAGACCGGCATGCACGCCCACCACAACTTGAGCCTGGGCGTGGCGAACTCGATCACCGCGGTCGAGGAAGGTTGCGACCGCATCGACGCCAGCCTCGCCGGTATGGGCGCCGGTGCCGGCAACGCGCCGCTGGAAGTGTTCATTGCCGCCGCTGAACGCCTGGGCTGGAACCACGGTACCGACCTTTACACGCTGATGGACGCCGCCGACGACATCGTTCGTCCGTTGCAAGACCGTCCGGTACGGGTGGATCGCGAAACCCTGGCGCTGGGTTATGCCGGGGTTTACTCAAGCTTCCTGCGCCACGCCGAAATCGCCGCCGCGAAGTACGGCCTCAAAACCCTCGACATCCTCGTCGAACTGGGCAAACGCCGGATGGTCGGCGGCCAGGAAGACATGATCGTCGATGTCGCGCTCGATCTGCAGACGGCCCGGCGCCGTTAATTTTTCATCACACAGTGAATGAGCAAATGCCATGACCTATCACGTAGATATTCAACCAGCTGGGCAACAATTCGATCTGGATGCGGGCAAGACCATCCTGGATGGTGCGTTGGCGGACGGGCTGATGCTAAAGCACAGTTGCCGTGAAGGGACGTGTGGCAGTTGCAAGGGCAGGGTGGTGAGCGGCAGTGTCGATCATGCCAACAGTCCGCTGGAGGTTCTGAGCGAAGAGGAACGTGCTGCCGGACTCGCTTTGTTCTGCTGTGCCAAAGCGACCTCGGACCTGGTCATTGATGCCCCGGAAGTGACCGAACTTCGCGGTATTTCGATTCAGCAGACGGCCGCCCGCGTGGCCAGCATCGAAAAGGTCGCCGACGATGTCATCGTCGTTCGACTGATGTTGCCGCCTACGGTCACGTTCAACTATTACCCCGGCCAATATGCGCAAGTATTGCTCAAGGACGGCAGTCGTCGCAGTTATTCAATGGCTACACATTCGACAGTGGACAATCAACTTGAGTGGCATATCCGTCATATGCCAGGGGGCAGTTTTAGCGGGCATGTATTCAATGCGTTGAAGCCGCGCGAACTGCTTCGTCTGGAAGGTCCTTACGGTTCTTTCTATCTGCGTGAGAACGATCAACCGATGATCTTTCTCGCCAGTGGTACCGGTTTTGCGCCGATCAAGGCGTTGCTTGAGCAACTGCGTGAACGGGGAAATAACACACGTCCGGTTTATCTCTATTGGGGAGGACGGCAGCGCAAGGATCTCTACCATCACGAGCAGTTGCTCGAGTGGCAGGCCGAATTACCCTGGTTGAATTACATCCCGGTGCTCTCGGAACCGAACGATGCCTGTCAGTGGCAAGGCGCTTGTGGATTTGTACACCAGCAGGTCCTGTCCGACTTTGCTTCGTTGAAGCGCTTTGAAGTGTATGCCTGTGGGGCACCGATCGTTGTGGATTCCGCCCGTCGAGACTTTATCGGGCAGCGAGAGTTGCTGGAAACCAATTTCTACGCTGATGCATTCGTATAACCGCAACAACGTTAACTAACGGATTAGAACGAGCTACACCCGAACTTTATTGGGCACGCCTGCGTGGTCGCTCAACAGGTTCGGGGGCAGGGACACGCCAGCAGTAAGGACCCGTTCAATACTAATAAAAATAGAGAAAACCATGAAAGCTCAAGTTCGCGTTCCCTCGAGTATCGCTGTTTGTTTTGTTCTCTCCGTTCTTGCTGGGCAAGTAAGGGCAGCCGGTTTTGTCGAAGACAGTAAAGCCAGTCTGACGATGCGCAATTACTACTTCGATCGCGACTACAAAGGCACGTCCGCGCAATCGGCAGCCCGCGAGTGGGCCCAGGGCTTTATTCTCAAATACAGTTCGGGCTTCACCCCGGGGCCTGTGGGTTTCGGTATCGATGCCATGGGGCTGTTGGGTGTCAAGCTCGATTCATCGCCGGATCGTACGGGCACAGGTTTGCTACCGTACGACGTGCCCAGCCGAGAGCCACGCGACGATTATTCGGAGCTCGGACTGACCGGAAAAATGAAAATATCGAAGACGGAACTGCAAGCCGGGACCATCAGTACGTTCCTGCCGATCGCCTTCGCCAGCCCCACACGCTTGTTGCCGCAGACCTTTCGTGGTGCCTATTTGCGTTCGCAGGATCTGGACAACCTGACGTTGAGTGTCGGCTGGTTGGACCGCATCAACCTGCGCGATTCCACCAGTTACCAAAAAATGACCGTCGCATCGCCCAACGGCCGTTTCAACCCCACCGCAGAATCGGACCGGTTCGTCTTTCTGGGCGGTGATTACAAATGGTCCGATAGCCTGACCCTGAAGTACTACCACGCTGTGCTGGACGAAATGTATCGCAAGGACTACTTCGGCTTCGAGCAGATACAGCCTATCGGTCCCGGGAAGCTGAAGACGGATGTGCGCTATTTCATCACAGGGGAAGACGGCGCGGCCAAGGCTGGGCATGTCGACAACCGCAATCTGGGGATGATGTTCACTTATTCGGTGGGCGCCCACAGCCTGGGGGCCGGTTATATGCAGCTTAACGGCGCTACCGCCATGCCTTATCTGACCGGGACCGAACCCCTGGTAGTGTCCGAAGGGTCGCTCAGTTCCGAGTTCCTCAACCCCAAGGAGCGCAGTTGGCAAGTGCGCTACGACTACGACTTTGCGGGCGTCGCAGTGCCGGGCCTCAAAGGCATGGTGCGCTACCTGGAAGGCAGCAATATCCAACTGCCGACGGCTTTGGGTGGCGATGGCCTCAGTGAAAGCGAAAAAGATGTCGAGCTGTCCTATGTCGTGCAGTCGGGCACTTTCAAAGGGGTCAGCGTACGTCTGCGTCATGCCTGGTATCGCAACGATTTCGCCCCGGCGGCTTCCTTCCGCGATGACAACGAGACACGGGTGAACATCGACTACACCTTGGCGCTCTGGTAGTCCAGGCAGCGACTGGCCGAACGGGCGCCATCAAGCGCCTGGCCGCTCCCCACCACCACAACAACAAGAACAACAAGAACAACAACATTGGATTACTGATCATGCAGCAGCGTGTATACGACGTTCCGACACATCGAAATCGAATGGTCGCGGCGCCTCTCCCTAGCCGTCCTTCCGGTTATTGCACCTACAGCGCTCCGCACTCCGAAGCCACATCCGTCCTGCTCGCATTCCACTGAGGATCACTCATGGACTTTTCAATACTGGCATTTCTTACCCAGGACGGGCTGACCACAGGCGCCATTTATGCATTGGTGGCTCTGGCACTGGTTCTGGTGTTTTCGGTTACTCGGACGATCCTGGTGTTCCAGGGCGAGTTCGTGACCTTCAGCGCCCTGACACTAGCCACGCTCCAGTCCGGCCTTTTGCCTGGCACGTTGTGGTTGCTGATCGGTTGCTCAATCGCGGCGTGCCTGCTCGACAGTGCAATCGCATTGAAACACCGGCAACCATGGCAATTGCCACGAATCGCGCTCAGCTACCTGACACTGCCATTTGCATTGCTTGTCATGCTTAAGACTTTTGACCTGCAAAGCCTTCCTGGCTTGATAAAAATCATCTTTGCACTGGCAATCGTGACACCGTTGGGACCGCTGCTATATCGCCTGGTTTATCAGCGCGTCGCCCAAAGTTCGGTGTTACTGCTGCTGATCATTTCAGTCGCTGTGCACATCGTGCTGATCGGTGTGGCCCTGTGGATGTTCGGTGCTGAAGGCGTGCGAACCGAGGCTTACAGTGATGCCGGTCTGATGTTCGGTGAACTGTCGATCAGCCTGCAAAGTCTGCTGGTGGTGGGTTGTGCGTTGCTGTTGATCGGCCTGCTTTACGTTTTCTTTGGCCGCAGTTTGTATGGCAAAGCCCTGCGAGCCACTGCATTCAACCGCACAGGCGCGCAACTGGTGGGCATCCCCACTCAACTCGCCGGCAAGAGCGCTTTTGCGCTGGCAGCCTTCATCGGGGCCATTTGCGGCATCCTCATCGGCCCACTGACAACCTTGTATTACGACTCCGGTTTTCTCATCAGCCTCAAGGGCTTCGTTGCCGCAATCATTGGCGGTCTGATCAGCTATCCATTGGCCGCCGCAGGTGCCTTCCTGGTAGGCCTGCTGGAGAGTTTCGCAACCTTCGGGGCATCGGCTTACAAGGAGGTCATCGTGTTTACGCTGGTCATACCCGTGTTGCTCTGGCTTTCGCTGAAACACCCCAACATCGAGGAGCAACACTAATGGCCCGTCGTCTCATACCACTGTTGCTTCTGTTCTTGGCGGCCTGTATTGCCCCTCAGGTATTGCCGTCCTTTTACGTTAGCCTGTTTAACTACATCGGTTTGTACAGCCTGGTTGCATTGGGCCTGGTGTTGCTGACGGGGGTCTGTGGCCTGACGTCGTTCGGCCAGGCAGCATTCGTCGGCATCGGGGCTTATGCCACCGCAGTGCTCAGTACCACGCTGGATTTATCACCCTGGCTAGGGCTTCTGGCCGGCTTGAGTATGACCTTGGTCGTCGCCTTGATACTCGGCCTGTTGACCCTGCGCCTGGCGGGTCACTACTTGCCCATCGGCACCCTGGCCTGGGGGTTGGCGATCTATTACCTGTTTGGCAATTTGCCGGGGCTGGGAGGTTTTGGCGGCATCCAAGATCTGCCGACAATCGCTTTGTTTGGCTGGCGGATCGACAGCGCAGCAGATTTCAGCCTACTGATCGCAGCCTTGCTGATCGCCAGCCTCTGGCTGCTCGACAATCTCTTGCACAGTCGGCAGGGTCGCGCAATCCGCAGTCTTAAAGAAGCTGGCGGCATGGCCGAGGCCATGGGTGTGGACACGGCACGCAGCAAATTGATCGCGTTCGTGCTGGCAGCCTTGCTCGCTTCGCTCTCCGGCTGGCTCTATGCGCACATGCAACGCGTGGTCAACCCGACACCTTTTTCGGTAAACATGGGTATCGAATACCTGTTCATGATCGTCCTGGGCGGCACTGCGAGCCTATGGGGCGCGCTGGTTGGCGCAGCGCTGGTGACTTTGATCAAGCAGGTGCTGCAAGACGTGTTGCCGCTGTTGTTCGGGCACGCCGACAACTTCGAAATGATTTTCTTCGGTCTGCTGGTGATTCTTGTACTGCAGTATGCCCGGGAAGGTCTGATGCCACTTTTGCGCAATCGCCTGCCGACACTTCGCGCTTCCATCCTGCCCCTCGCCGATGCAACTAGATTGCCTCGGCGCCAGCCACCCACGAATGGCTCCCCGCTGCTGATAGCCGAAGGCCTGGTGAAGCGTTTCGGCGGGCTTGTCGCAAATAATGATATGAGCCTAGCGGTCAAATCAGGCGAAATCACAGCGCTGATCGGCCCGAACGGCGCGGGCAAGTCCACATTGTTCAACCTGTTGTCGGGGGTATTACCTCCCACTGCCGGCCAGATCCTGTTTCTGGGCCAGCGCATCGATGGCCTCCCGCCACGCAAAATCGCCAGATTGGGCGTGAGCCGCACCTTCCAGCACGTGCGCCTGCTGCCGCAAATGAGTGTTCTGGAGAATGTCGCTCTAGGCGCCCATAGCCGGGCAAATGCAGGACTCCTGCGTTCACTGCTGCACGCAGAGCGCGAGGAAGAAAAACGGATTCTGGCCGAAGCCGCGCGACAAATCGAACGCGTCGGACTGGGTCAATTCATCCACACCCCTGCCGGCAGCCTCGCTCTGGGACAGCAGCGCATTGTCGAGATCGCTCGGGCCCTGTGCAGCGATCCCTTGCTGTTGCTCCTCGACGAGCCCGCGGCGGGTCTGCGCTATGGCGAAAAACAAGCGTTGGCCGGTCTGCTCGAACAATTGCGCGGCGAAGGCCTGGGCGTGCTGTTGGTGGAGCACGACATGGACTTCGTCATGCGCCTGGCTGACCACGTCGTGGTGATGGAGTTCGGCCAGCGCCTTGCTGCCGGGACCCCCGATGAAATACAGGACAACCCGGCGGTGCTGGCCGCTTATCTCGGAGGAGTGGAATGAGCCATCTACTGCAAGTACGTAATTTGTCGGTCAGTCATGGCAAGGTCGAAGCCGTGCGCAAACTCGACCTGCATGTCGAGGAAGGTCAGATCGTCAGCCTGATCGGCCCCAATGGAGCGGGTAAAACCACCTTGATGGCAGCCCTGATGGGTTTGCTGCCCGCTACCGGCGAAGTGCGCTACTTGGGCCACCCGCTGTTGGCCCACAAGGGCGTTGCGCAACGCGTTGGCATGGGCATGGCGCTGGTGCCGGAAAGCCGCGAACTGTTCGGCCCGATGAGCGTGGAGGACAACCTGCGACTGGGCGCGTTCAGCCGCCACTGTCGCGGGCTGCGGGATCACGCCCAAGGCCTCGATGAGGTGTTCGGGTTATTTCCACGACTGCATGAACGTCGCCAGCAGGCAGCCTGCACCCTCTCGGGCGGCGAGCGGCAGATGCTTGCCATTGGGCGCGCGTTGATGGGCAAACCCCGATTGCTGATGCTTGACGAGCCCAGCCTGGGTCTAGCTCCGAGGGTGATCAACGAGACGTTCTCGATTATCCAGAACCTGCGACGCAGCGGCGTTTCGATCCTCTTGGTGGAGCAAAACGCAAGAGCCGCGCTCAAGATTTCGGACTACGGGTATGTCATGGAACTGGGGGAACTGGTTCTGGAAGGTCGAGCTGAAGACCTGGCGCAGAATCCCAAAGTCATCGAGACCTACCTGGGCCGTAAACCCACTGCATTCGGCCCCCCAAAAACCGAGGCGGTCGATGCTTGATAAAAGCAAAAACCTGCGGATCAAAGTCCCCCGCAAATAGAACAACAACAAAACCACCTGGAGCTTCCATGAAACGCCACATTGCCTTGTGTTTAGCTGCATCGATGACAACAGCAGCGCATGCCGACCTCTCGATCGGCATCATCCTTTCGACAACCGGACCTGGTGCCTCCCTGGGCATTCCAGAGCGTAATACCGTGCAACTACTGCCCAAACAGATCGCCGGGCAAACCGTTAATTACATCGTCCTGGACGACGGTAGCGACAGTACCGCGGCCACCAAAAACGCTCGCAAACTGGTGAGCGAAAATGCGGTTGACCTGCTGATCGGTTCCACCACGGTGCCAACCTCCTCGGCGGTCGCCCAAGTCGCCAAGGAAAGCAGCACAGCGCAGATCGCCCTTGCTCCTTACGTCCCGCCAAACAACGAAAATCGCTGGATCTTCACGATCGCTCAAACCAATACCCTCATGGCCAAGGCGCTCATCGAGCACATGCAGCACAACGGCGTAAAAACACTGGGCTACATCGGCTTCAACGACGTCTGGGGTGAGGACTGGTTCAAGGCCCTCGGCGAACTGGCTCCCGCAGCCGGTATCACACTGGTGCGCGATGAGCGTTTCAACCGTACTGACTCCTCTGTCAGTGGCCAAGCGTTGAAAGTGATCGGCACACGACCTGACGCAGTGCTGATCGGTGCTGCCGGCGCTCCTGCTGCGCTGCCCCATACCGAACTGCGCAGGCTCGGCTACAAGGGCGCGATTTACCACACTCATGGCGCTGCCAATAGCGCCTTCCTGCGGATCGGGGGCAAAGCCCTCGATGGGGCCATCCTGCCCGTCGGTCCGGTAGTGGTGTGGGACAAGCTACCGGCCAATCATCCCTCCAAGGCTATCGCGAGCCAATACGCCCAAAGCTATGAAGCACAGTTTGGTCCCAATAGCCTTTCTCCTTTTGGAGCCTATTTGTATGACGCCATGCGTCTGGTAGAAGCCGTAATACCTGGCGCACTGCAAGCCGCTCAGCCCGGGAGCCCCGAGTTCCGCCAAAGCTTGCGTGATCAGCTGGAAAAAACCGACAACGTTGTTGGTACCCATGGGGTTTACAACTTAAGCCCAACTGACCATTTCGGGCACGACCAACGCGCTCGTGCGCTTGTCAGTGTGCAAAACCAGCAATGGGTACTGCTGAACGGTCCTCAATAAAGTTAAACGTCTAGTCCTGAAATAGGTATGCAACCTCCGACCGCTTATGCCGTTTTCAGCCCGTCGCCGCAGGCAGAAAACGGCCAGAGGGAATCCTCAGCGGTCAGCATCACGCTTCAGCTTGCGAAAACATTGCGAAGACGAAACGTCCCCGCCAAAACAAAAGTGTGAGTAACATCATGACCGAAGCCCAACGCTGGACAGTTAAATGCCAAGACCCTGCGGATGGAAGTCGCGACGTCATCATTGATTTGCCGCCTGATCTACCCGCTAGTTTAGGACTGAGCATCGGGCAACGCCGCGACCGCCAAGCCCAGAGCATCGAGAAGGCCAAGACCGCCGGCAAGTACCAGGGTCGACCACCAGATGCCGATTTACACAAGCGAGTGTAAGGACTGTTAGAGGCCGGCCTAGGAATCCGCGCCACAGCTAGGCACGCCAAATGCTCTACTACGACAGTACTCAGAATCAAAGCAATAGAAGGATAGTGACTATGTGGCCCGAGGGATCTCTTTTAGAATTTGGTTAAAATCAAACCCCCTCATCCGCCCCTCTTCAAGCAGCTCCGTAAATTGCTTTATGTAAAGATGCGAATCTGTTTCTGAGGACTTTTCTGCACCCTTGAGGAATATGGGAAGCATTTTCTGAATCACGTTCTTTCCATTTGTGATCAGCCTCTCTTCGCTCCATTCCTGCATATACCTATGCATTCGGTACTCCGCCTCAACCAACTCCTGTAACGACTGGGGAGCCAGCCGAGGGCCGTGGTTATGCTCAAATTTGAGATTGGACGTTTCACTCGTACTTTCATAATTATGCCCCTGCGAGTCGGCCCAAGCGCGCAGAAAACTTTGAATTTCTTGCTCAATTTCATGATGGCGATGAGCGTTGAAGGGATTGCTTATAAATGAAGGTCGGCAGGCGCGTTGATCCTCCAGCACCTAGCTGTAGCCGGTAGGTAGTCTGGATCAAAATAATAAAATCAATCTCCGAGAACCGGCCAGGATATTTGCCATCACCAGTGAGCCGTGAGCTGAACTTGTCAGCGAGCCGAGAGGCAGGAATGCTCTCAACGGTGTCATTCAATATGAGCGCGATCCCTGGGGTGTCGGGATCAAGACTCAATAGCCTTTTGGATGAGGCAATCTGCTGTTTGGCATTTCTAAGCACCCCCTCAACCATTCTGGTTGCGCTAGAAAAAATTTTGTCTAGATGCTCTTGCCCTCCCGGTGTGTTCTTCATCGCAGTTTCAAGGTCATAGGCACCAAAGATCAGTGGAAAATCGTCAGACTCCATTAGCGATTTGGCACCATCCAAAATCTTATCTTTCGGGTCAATCTTCAGCGTTTTGAGTTCGACAACCGCTCGCTTGTTGAAGAACAAATAATCGGCGATTTTGACCCGGTCAGGTTGAGGAACATGACCATCGAGAGGCGTCACATGGGCTTGGCTTTGGAGGAAGCTAATCATGCGCTCCTCGATATCCCGCACGCTGTTCACACGATACCTATCCATTGATATACGGGTAAGCCAGACATTCTAGACGCAGCTAAACCCACAGAGTCGCTGCAGGTAGCGCGAACTACGAAAAATATCGACCGATGTTCGTATTTTCCAAGGAGGATTTACGATGTCAAACGCAGATCTACTCCCCTCCCTACTTTTCAAAATCAGTCAAAACCAGTTGCCTCTCGAAGCCGCGATAATGGAGATTGCAATTTGGGATCGAGCAGCGTGAATCGCGCGAGGTTGGAGGCAACGTGCGTGGAGCGCTGGAAACGATCAGCAAAAATGAGGAGTTCATCTCGATGACGCTTACGGTGCTCATGACACCGGAATGATTTCTTTCTGATAGAAGCGAGCGCCACATAGCTGCCTCTTGTGAAGGACAGTAATCGGCCCAGAGTGTGTAAAAACGCCTCCGCGAACCCTTGCTATGATTTCTGTGGATTTCATCGCAGGGATCGCCCCCATGAAGCGCTTTATCCAAGGTGAACATCGAGGCCAAGGCACCTTACTTCCCGAGAGCCTCGACGACTACGTATGCGACACCAATCCGGTGCGCATAGTCGACTTCTTTGTCGACGAACTCGACCTGGTCAATCTGGGTTTTGAAAGTGCCATTCCAGCTGATACTGGCCGGCCTGCTTACCACCCCGCGATCCTGCTGAAGATCTACAGCTACGGCTATCTCAACCGCATCCAGTCAAGCCGACGTTTGGAGCGAGAAGCCCAGCGCAACGTCGAACTGATGTGGCTGACCGGGCGTTTGATGCCGGATTTCAAGACCATCGCCAACTTCCGAAAAGACAACAGCAAGGCCATCCGAGGCGTCTGTCGCCAGTTCGTTGTGCTCTGTCAGCAGTTGGGGCTGTTCGGAGAAAATCTGGTCGCCATCGATGGCAGTAAATTCAAAGCAGTCAACAACCGCGACCGCAATTTCACCAGCGCCAAACTGAAGGGGCGAATGGAAGAAATTGAATCGAGCATCAACCGTTACCTGACGGCACTCGATGCTGCCGATCGGCAAGAACCAACAGCCTCCGAGCGAAGCGCCGTGAGGCTAGAAGAGAAAATTGCCAAGCTGAAGACGCAAATGAAAGAGCTTCAAGCGATAGAAATCCAGCTCAACGAATCGCCGGATAAACAGGTTTCACTGACCGATCCAGACGCCCGCTCCATGATGACGCGCGGCACGCGAATCGTCGGCTACAACGTGCAAACAGCGGTCGATACCCAGAACCATTTGATCGTTGCTCATGAGGTCACCAACTTCGGTTCCGACCGCGATCAACTCAGCTCGATGGCGAAGCAGGCTCGCGATGCCATGGCGTCGGAAACGCTGGCGGTGGTAGCTGACCGAGGTTACTTCAAGAGTGAAGAAATCCTTGCCTGTCACGACGCGGACATCACTGCCTACGTGCCAAAGCCGATGACTTCAAGCGCCAAGGCGGATGGTCGATTCAACAAAGATGCTTTCGTTTACGACGCGACGAAAAACGAATACATCTGTCCGGCGGGAGAGGCGCTGCCCTGGCGCTTCTCCAGTATTGAGAAAGGCATGAATATGCACTGTTATTGGAGTTCGAAATGCCAGGGCTGCGCGCTGAAAACGCAGTGCACGCCGAGCAAAAATCGTCGAGTAAGACGCTGGGAACATGAAGCGGTGCTGGACGAAATGCAGCGTCGGTTGAACCATACTCCGGACATGGTGCGAATCCGAAAAAGGACAGTTGAGCATCCCTTCGGGACGCTCAAACAATGGATGGGCTCAACGCATTTCCTGACGCGCAAATTGGTCGGGGTAAGCGCGGAGATGAGTCTGAATGTACTCGCCTACAACATGAAGCGGGTTATGAACATCATCGGTACAGCAAGCTTGCTGAAGGCGATGGCAGCGTAAAGCCTCGGTTTTCTCTGCTCCAGAAGGCGCTAAACCGCCATAACCGCTTTGGAACGTCAGTAATGCTTATCACGGCAAACGCTTGGGCAATCGCATCGGCCAGGAGCGCTTGGTTGACGCACTCAAGATACGAAAGCGTTTTTACACACTCTGGGCCAAAAGCGGACGTCAAATGCCATCCGCGCGACCTTTAGATTCACCAGCAATTCGAGCAGGCCGTGCGTAAGGGCTTCAACATCAACACTGCGGTGGCCGACTGGACCAATTGCTGATATTCATCTGTTTGCTTTAGCGCCACTAGCGCCTTATTGAAGCGTTCCAGTGCTGGCTGCAATTTCATAGCTTTGCTAAAGGCCAAATGCAGAGAATCGCGAACCAGCGGTTTGGGTAACAGCAAAAATTGGCTTCGATTGGCCTTCAGCCTAGGGTCCGAGGCCAGGATTACCTCAAGCCCGGAAACGCCATTGCCAATAATCGCCACATCTATGCGGCCGACCAGTAACTTTAGCAGCCTCGATTGCTCACCGTGTTCACGTTCAACACGCAGCTCGCCGTTACTGATGGCCTGGTCAACGTCTTCACCATAGCTGGCACCAGACAGGCCGCCGAGCTGCTTACCCTGCAAGTCTTTGAGCGTATTGAAGTCAAACTCGTGGCCTTTCAAAACCACCAAACTGATGTCGTCGTCGTAAATCGGTAGTGAGAAATCGTAGAATTTTTCGCGCGCCTTGTTACGCGAAATATTGGTGATGCCGCCGTTGCTATTTTTTGCATTCTTCAATGCTCGCTTCCACGGCAGTAAGCGCAGCTCATAGGTATCGCCGGTATCTTTTTCCAATCTGGCGAAGATCGCCGGCAAGATTCCAGCGGGCTGATCGTGATCTAGGTAAATAATCGGCGGATAGCTATTGTCGCCATAGATCACCAGATTCTCGGCGCTAGAGCGCAGCGTCATGCAAGAAAGTACACAAGCGCAGACCGCAGTAGAGAAGTAGCCTTTTATCGTCATACCGGTTTCTTTTAGATAATCCTGGAGACTATCAGGCAACTGAAAATATGCACGCTAATGCTCTAGGGAAACTCTGAAGATGAATCGTCCCTAGTTCCGTAGGCGCTCAACGGATGTTTCTGGCCGATTTCTGCCTGTCGCCACGGGCACATCTGGGTTGTTTGCCGCCCTTGGCGACGGGCAGAGATCGACCCACAGCTGAGGTGGCTACAGGATAAATCGGCCAACTTCGAGCGATTTTACCCCTTAGTCCTATCTGAGAAAGCGCAGTCAGTCTCCCGTGCCCCTCCCTTCGCGTAGCGCGGTCCAAGCTTGTTCATCAGCGTGCAACAATTCAGCCTGGTGGTGGTGCGTACAATCAAGCCCATCCTGACGAAGTCCGACGAACTTAACAGGCGACTGAATCAAGTACGTCCTTACTATCCCCCTGTTGGTCACCTGAAGCCCCCCCAACACGCCAGGCGCTTGGATTAATCCCCTCGACTTTCAGAAAGCTGCGACAAAAATGCGCCTGATCGCAGAATCCACATTCGGCACTGATTTGCGTAAGCGTCATATCGGAATCGACAATCATGTGCTTTGCCTGGGTGATGCGCTGGCGGTTGATCCAGTCCTGCGGCGCCAAGCCCATACTGCGTTTGAACGCCCTGGAAAAATGACTGCGTGACATCGCGCAGGCTACGGCTAACTGCACCACGGTTAGATCGCCGCCCAAATTATCCACGATCATTTGCTTGGCCAGCCGTTGCCGCCAAAGTGTCAGTCCGCCCACTTCTCCTACGTCGTTTTGTTTATCCGAATGTTCAGCGTTTGGTAAACAGTACGCGCGCGTAACGCTCGCCATGACAGATGCTCCAGCAATGGATTTTTTTATGGGTGTTGTGCAGGTGCTAACAAATGAAAGCTACGACTGCTATAGAGGTCACAGAGATTAGCCGAGCATTTCCCGATAGATCTTGAAGAATCTTGCAGGCCAGTACATTTGCATCTGCGTACAATCGCCTGGTTTCATAACCCCGATGGCAGGAGAAAGGCTTCGTGCATGATGATTTCGGTACCGATGCCGGAAAGAATTCCGTCAATGTCTGGACGATGGTGGATCTTTACGACGCCGAGCTGTTAAAAGGCGCCTACTTCGACCATCGCTATCCGTGGCATACCCATGAAGAACTCAGTCTGGGGGTGGTGCTTGCCGGAGGCGTTCATCTGAGAACTCTCCGTTCAGACGGCATCGCCAGGCGCGGAAGTTTTGTCTTGATTAATCCAGACGATCTCCATTGCGGACGGCCAGATACGGGCGGTTGGTTGTGCCGAACGTTGCATATCCATCCGCACGTGTTTCTGGAGATAGCCATGAGCACCTTCGGGATATCCGGGCTACCGATGTTTGCCAGTCCGGTGATTGAAGATCCCGTGCTGACTACAAACCTTCTGGAACTTCATCGTCTCTCGGAGACTCATTGTTCGTCGCTTGAGCGCCAGTCCCGAATCACTGAAATAATCATCCGTTTGCTCACGGTGCACGGCAGTCGAATGTGGTTGCCTGACACGACCTGCTCTGAGCCGTCAGCGATCACCCTTGCGCGTTCCTATCTTGATGAAAATCTGTCGGACAAAGTGACGCTTGATGACCTCTCCAAATTGACCGGATTGCCATCGTTCCAGCTGATGAGGGCGTTCCGTCAGAAATGTGGGGTGACACCGCACGTATATCAACTACAGGCACGGGTGCGACGAGCGCACAAACTATTGAGAACAGGCCTGGGTCTGGCTGAGGTAGCGATGGCTTCTGGTTTCGCCGATCAGCCGCATTTGACCCGGGTGTACAAGTCAATCATGGGCGCTACACCGGGTCAGTTCGGGCGTAGTCGAAATAGCCGCGCTGCTCATTAAAAAAAGTGCGACCAACTATTCATTGAACAGCATCCTAGAGTGCTGTTTTAAAAGTACCTCATCCGTCAGCGTGTTAGGACTTCGCCACACGTGCTTGCTGTATGAAAAGCCGAACACGTCTGGGCCTGGACCATGAGAATCGTGAGCGCATCAGCCAGGGAGATCGAATTGGTACGCCGTTTTTTTGGCCTTCGATCTTACCTACCGCGGAACGGTTGCTATTGGCCGCTTTCTGCCTGTCGAGACTGGCTAAATTCGACCCGAAGCTGACAGTCGAAAAGGGCGAATTCCATCTGAATCGAACTTCAATTGCGGGGCGAACTCGGTAAACCAATGCCTCGCAAATACTCTCTCAGTCCACTGGTCTATTGAAAAAGCCTGCCTTCTGGGCTCACTCGGTAAACCGCTGATTCGCCGAAGTACTCACTGACGCGTCAGCAAAGGCTGAAACTCATGGTTTGTGCCGGCCGGAACGGCACCCCCAGAATCCCCGTTTCACGTCGTTTTCACGTCGTTGCACGGAGCGCAGCAGGTTGGAAAATGCCCATGCCGTCACGTGTCGCCTTGATCACCAGGGAACCGAAATTGCTTTGCAGGGCGATCCGATATTTCACGCCGCCGGCGTCACAGTACGCATCGAGCAGATGACGTAGCAGAAAGGTCTTATCAAACACCACCATGTCCTCGTCCCGTAACTGGTGCGCTTCGAATAAGGGTTGGCCGACCAGCGGATGCTGTTCGTTCATGCACAGCAGCATTGCATCGGTGCCAAGCAGTACTGAGTCCCAAGTGGTTTCGACGCGGCGGGTTTCGAGTAAGACCACGTCGATTTCGCGATTTTGCAGACGCTGGCTGATGTCGTTAGCACTGCCTTCGAGCACTGTCATGACGATGCCCGGATACGGTCCTGACCGGCCACATTATTGAACGTGTTATCCCTCCTGCCTGCTTCATGCGCGCGACACCTGCCGCGCCTGGTGCGACACCTGTCGCAGTCACAGGTTCTCCATTTGCCCCCCAATAAAACTGTACAGGCCCCATGAATGCTGGTGTCTGGCCGATTTGGAGGCGCTGGCATGGTGGTTGCTCTATCCCTGATACCGGAGCGCGCTGACGCCGGCACCTAATAAGAATCGGGAGACCCCCATGACACAGATTGGCCTGACTTCGCACGTCGCCTCTCGGCTCACCCCCGCAGGCGTTCCGCTCAAACCCCTTTTGACCGCCCTGTTGCTCGGTGTGTTGGTAACCCCTGCCTGGGCTGCCGACGTGCCAGCCAATGTCGATGGCAAGCGCATCATCGCTGCCGACGACGAACCGGGTAACTGGATGAGCCACGGGCGTACTTACGACGAACAGCGCTACAGCCCGTTGGAAAACATCAACGACGGCAACGTCGGCCAGCTCGGCTTGGCCTGGAGCTACAAACTCGACCTCGACCGCGGCGTGGAGGCCACGCCCATCGTTGTCGACGGCGTGATGTACACCACCGGGCCGTTTTCGGTGGTCTATGCGCTGGATGCACGCAATGGCAAACAGATCTGGAAGTACGACCCGCAGTCGGACCGCTCTCGGGCCGGTGAGGCCTGCTGTGACGCGGTCAATCGCGGCGTCGCGGTGTGGAACGGCAAGGTCTACGTCGGCGTGCTTGACGGCCGCCTGGAAGCCATCGACGCCAAAACCGGCAAGAAGGTCTGGTCGGTCGATACGCGCAACGACCACAAGCGCAGCTACACCATCACCGGCGCGCCGCGTGTGGTAAACGGCAAGGTGATTATCGGCAACGGCGGCGCCGAGTTCGGCGTGCGTGGCTACGTCACCGCCTACGACGCTGAGAGCGGTAAGCAGGCCTGGCGCTTCTTCACCGTACCCGGCGACCCCAAGCTGCCGCCAGAAGGCAAGGGCATGGAAATCGCCGCCAAGACCTGGTACGGCGACGCCTTCGTTGAGCAGGGCGGTGGCGGCACCGCCTGGGACTCTTTTGCCTTCGACCCGGAGCTGAACCTGCTCTACATCGGTGTCGGCAACGGTTCGCTGTGGGACCCGAAATGGCGCAGCCAGGCCAAGGGCGACAACCTGTTCCTTTCGTCTATCGTCGCAGTCAACGCCGACACTGGTGAATACGTCTGGCACTACCAGACCACGCCGGGCGATGCCTGGGACTTCACTGCCACCCAGCACATGATCCTCGCCGAACTGGAGATCAAGGGTAAACAGCGCAAGGTGCTGATGCAGGCGCCGAAAAACGGCTTCTTCTACGTCATCGACCGCGCCACCGGCGAGCTGCTCTCGGCCAAGGGCATCGTCCCGCAGAACTGGACCAAGGGCATGGACATGAAGACCGGCCGGCCCATCGTCGACGAGGAAAACGCCGCTTACTGGAAGAACGGCAAGCGCAACCTGGTGACCCCGGCATTCTGGGGCGCTCACGACTGGCACCCGATGTCGTATAACCCGAAGACTGGCCTGGTGTACATCCCCGCGCACATCATGTCCGCTTACTACGAGCACATCCCGGATGCGCCCAAGCGCAACCCATTCAAGAGCGTGTACCAGCTCGGCCTGAAGACCGGAATGATGCCCGAAGGTCCGGACGGCCTGCTGGAAATGGCCAAGACGTGGTCTGGCAAGCTGATTGCCTGGGACCCGGTGAAGCAGGAGCCGGCCTGGGAAGTGCCGTACGTGACCATCTTCAACGGAGGCACCCTGAGCACTGCTGGCAACCTGGTATTCGAGGGCAGTTCCGACGGTCGGGTGATCGCCTACGCGGCCGACACTGGCAAGAAACTCTGGGAGCAGCCGGCCGCCAGCGGTGTGATGGCCGCACCGATAACCTACTCGGTGGACGGTGAGCAATACGTGACCTTCATGGCCGGCTGGGGCGGCGCCTTCTCCACCTTCGCCGGGGCTCTGTCCCTGCGCGCCGGCGTGCAGCCGTTTTCTCAGGTGCTGACCTACAAGCTTGGTGGCATCGCCAAGCTACAGGAACCGGCACCACCAGCGGACACCCCGGAACCGCCACCGCTGATTGCCGATGCGGCCACTGTGGAAGCCGGCGCCAAGCTATACGACGGCCACTGCTCGCAATGCCACGGCATCCACGCGGTCAGCGGCGGCGTGCTGCCGGATCTGCGCAAGCTCACCACCGACAAGCACCAGATGTTCCTGGGCATCGTGTATGGCGGTCGCGTACCGGACGGCATGCCGTCGTTCGCCGAAGCCTTCGATGCCAAGGAGGTCGACCAGATCCATCAGTACTTGATCAAGCGTGCCCACGACCTTAAGACCGAAGGCGGCGCCTGGGACAAGTTCACCGCGCAGTAAACCACCGAACGGGCGCGCCGCGAGGTGCGCTCGTCTGCCCTGAATCCCCCCGAATTTAAGCAATAGCGAGACCGGATCATGAGCGAGATTACCTACCAGAATTATATCGACAACACCTTCGTCGGCAGCGATAGCCTGATCGAGGTGTACAACCCGGCCGATGCCGCGCTGCTGGCCCGGGTGCCGGACGCCAGCGGTGAGCAGGTCGGGCGGGCCATCGCCGCTGCGCGCAAGGCGCAACGCGGCTGGGCGGCCAAGCCGGCCATCGAACGTGCCGGCTACCTGCGCCAAATCGCCAGAAAGGTGCGAGACAACGCCGAGCGCCTGGCGCGCATCATTACCCGCGAGCAGGGCAAAGTGCCGGCGCTGGCGCTGGTGGAAGTCAACTTCACCGCCGATTACCTCGACTACATGGCTGAGTGGGCGCGCCGTCTCGAAGGGGAAGTGCTGACCAGCGACCGGGTCAACGAACACATCTTCCTGCTGCGCAAGCCGCTGGGCGTGGTTGCTGGCATCTTGCCGTGGAACTTCCCGTTCTTCCTCATCGCCCGCAAGATGGCGCCGGCGCTGATCACCGGCAACACCATCGTCATCAAACCGAGCGAAGAAACTCCGATCAACTGCTTCGAGTTCGCCAAACTGGTGGCCGAAACCGATCTGCCGCCGGGTGTATTCAACGTCGTCAGCGGCACCGGTGCGGGTGCCGGCAGTGTGCTGACCAGCCACGCCGGCATCGACCTGATCAGCTTCACCGGCAGTGTCGGCACCGGCTCGCGGATCATGGCCGCTGCCGCGCCAAACATCACCAAGCTGAACCTGGAACTGGGTGGCAAGGCACCGGCCATCGTCCTCGCAGATGCCGATCTTGAGCTGGCCGTGACCGCCATCACCGCGTCGCGTGTGATCAACACCGGGCAGGTGTGCAACTGCGCCGAGCGTGTCTACGTCGAGCGCAAGGTCGCTGACCAGTTCATCGACAAGATCGCCTCGGCCATGGCCGCCACGCGCTACGGCGACCCGTCGGTGGACAATGACCTGGACATGGGCCCGCTGATCAACCAGGCCGGCCTGGACAAGGTCGCGCAGATGGTCAAGACCGCGATCGGCCACGGTGCCCAGGTCATCACCGGCGGCAGTGTTGCGGACAAGGGCAAGGGCTTCCACTACCAGCCGACCGTGCTCGCTGGCTGCAGCGCGGACATGGAGATCATGCGCAAGGAAATTTTCGGTCCGGTGCTGCCGATTCAGATTGTCGAAGATCTCGATGAGGCCATCGCCCTCGCCAACGACAGCGAGTACGGCCTGACCTCGTCGATCTACACCCGCAGCCTGGGTGCGGCGCTCAAGGCCAGTCGCGAGATCGACTTCGGCGAAACCTACGTCAACCGCGAAAACTTCGAGGCCATGCAGGGCTTCCACGCCGGCACGCGCAAATCTGGCATCGGCGGCGCGGATGGCAAGCACGGGTTGTACGAGTTTACTCATACCCATGTGGTGTACATGCAGGCGTGAAGGGAAGGGCCGTGCCTGCGCCGGCCCTAAGTGGAGGTGGGGCAGGAAGCCGAGATGCACGGATACATCGCGGTCTGCCGCGGGGACTCACTCATGATCCATGTGGCATACGGGCAGGAACCAAAGGGCACGTGAATTGAGTGGAGAAAGGCTTCGGCCGGACTCCGCTCCTTTTGCCTGGCGTTGCGTGCGACGTCAGGCAAAAGGAGCGGTTCGAATCGTAGGCTTGTGCCGCGCGCGCCGAGGGGCTGCGCGGGCCTGCCCGGTGTGTAAGGCGCACCCTGCGAATCACAAAGGAGGGCCGGCTAGAACAGCTCGTTGGGCTGGACGATGCCGTGCTTCTTCATCTTGCGGTACAGGGTCGAGCGCGAAATGCCGAACGAGTCGGCGGCTGCGCTAATGTTCCAGCGGTGCTGACGCAGCGCCGCGTACAGGTGGCGCGCTTCGGCGTCGCCCAAGTGATCAGCCAGGCTGGCGAAATTGTCAGAAGTTGGACTCAGATCGGTGAGGTCAAGGTTATGCAGTTCGGCAGGCAGGCAATCGATATCGATACGACCATCCTCGCCCAGTGCCACGGCGTAGCGCAGGGCATTGAGCAGCTGGCGGATGTTGCCCGGCCAGGAGTAGGTATGCAGGCGCTGACGAGCTTGGGCATCCAGACGCAGGTTGCTGGTGCCCGGCTGGGCGGCGAGCAGGGTATCGATCAGCTCGCTGCGATCGCTGCGTTCGCGCAAAGCCGGCAGGGCGAGGGTCATGCCGCTGAGACGGTAGAACAGGTCTTCGCGGAACTGCTTGGCGTGGATCATCTGGCCGAGGTCCTGGTGCGTTGCCGATACCACCTGCACATCCAGCTCCACCGGCGCTTCGGCGCCAAGTGGGGAAATCTCGCGCTCGGCCAGCACGCGCAGCAGACGGGTCTGCAGATGCGCCGGCATATCGCCGATCTCATCAAGGAACAGTGTGCCGCCGTTGGCCAGTTCCAGCTTGCCCTTCATGCCCTTTTTGTTGGCGCCGGTGAAGCTACCGCTGCGGTAGCCGAACAGTTCGCTCTCGATCAGGGTTTCCGGGATCGCCGCGCAGTTGAGCGCCACGAACGGCCCGGCGCGACGACTGCTGGCCTGGTGGATGGCGCGTGCGAAGGCTTCCTTGCCAGTGCCGGTCTCGCCGGTGATGAGGATCGGGATGCCCTTGTCTATCACCTTGCGAATGCGCCGTACGCCCTGCTGCAGTTGCGCGTCGCTGCCTCCGAGCTGGTTGAGGTCCGGGTGGTTGCCGACCGGAAGATGCCTGCGGCTTGCTGCCGGCGGAGCGGGGGGCAGGCGACCGGCCGGGATTCGAAGCCCGACATCCACCAGCGCCTGCTCGTCCAGCGTTCGCAGCAGTACGCCACGGGCGCCGCCACTGGTGAGGCTGAGGAGTTCATCCACGCCGACCGGCAGCAGACTGTCAATGCGCCGGCCGAGCAGATTATGCCCTGTGTGATCAAGGGCGACGAAGGCGGCGTGGTTGGCACCGATTACCCGGCCCTGGTCGTCGAGGGCCAGCAACTGTTCGTTGACCAGATCAGTGATGTCGTCGCGCGGCTTGATCGCCAGGGTCAGGCCGTCGCGGTAGCTCTGGCGAAAGTGCGCGTTTTCGATCAGCCGCGCGTACATGATCACCAGTTGCAGAGTCAGGTACTGCGCTTCCTTCGGCCCGTCGCTGTTCAGGCAGGTAGCGTTGAGGCAACCGCGCAGATGGCCTTGGGCGTCGAAGATCGGGGACACCGAGCAGCTCAGGCGGAAGTTCGAAGTGAGGAAGTGTTCCTCGCGGTGGATAGTCATCGCCTGAGCTGCGGCCAAGGTGGTACCGATGCCGTTGGTACCGGCCACCGATTCGTCCCAACGCGCGCCGACGATCAGCCCGGACTCGGTGTACGGGTCACGTTTGCTGGGCAGGCGCGCATCGAGGGTAATGCCATGTTCGTCGCTGAGCAGCACGGCGAAACCGGCCTTTACCACACGCTTGGCCAGGCCGGTGACGCCCTGGCTGGCGACCTTCAGGTACTCCTCGTGCTGGGCCTGGTGCAGGCGAATTTCCTCGGCGGAGAGGATGTTCTTGATGCAGCGCCCGCGCGGGTTGAGGTTGTGCTGGGTGACGCTGCGGTACCACGACTGGGCGATCAGCCCGTCCGGGAGGATGCTGCGTTCGGGGAAGTGATCGCTGACGAAGGCAGCGAGTTCGCTGGGGCTGGTTTCCACTGCATGCAGGGGCATGGGCGCTCCATGTGGCCGGCGTGGCGAGTCGCGCACCGGCATCTTGTTGTTGTGGTCGGCCTTGGCCGCAGGCCTGGCGAATGTTGCAACCATAGCCTCTTACGACGTTGCGTGCAGTCATCCATCCGTCGACAGCAGCCACCCAGCAAAGCATATGCCGGCGTCGGGCCACACCGCTGCAGGGCCCGCGCTTGAGCGCCGCGCCCTTGATCAGCGGAATCGGCGGTGGTTTTCGTAGTCGTCGCAGAAATGCGACAGCTGTAGCGGGAGGGCGAGCAACTGTCGTGCACCCGCTTCAAAATCAGGGCCGCAACTCCTCCGGAAGTATCATTCGGGGAGGGCGGGCCTCGTGATTAACTCTACCTGTCGGCATGTGCCGGCGCCAATAAAAAGAGGATCTACCCATGTGGACTAAACCCAACTTCACCGACATGCGCCTTGGTTTCGAAGTCACCCTGTATTTCGCCAACCGCTGATCATCCGAGCCCCGGTACGCCGGGGTTTCCAGTCCCAAAGCAGACCTCATGCATGAGCATGGCCTACGAACTGGAGCGCGCGCCGTATCACACGGTGACGGCCGAACGTGTCTGGCTCCGTGGGATAGTCAAGTGAACCGCGCGGATGACGGACGCATTGGGTCAGCATACGCACCAGTGACCCCAGGCGTTTGCTGGTGCGCACTGCGCACCCTACGCATCGAGTAACCCAAATGGTGCAACGTTTTACGGCGCACCCGATGACGGAATTTTCAATTTGAACCAATCCATCCAGTCTTGTGTACCGCGCTTTCGCCGTGGCTTCCGCCTGCAGGATGAACCGATGCAAAACTGCCATTTGCTGCTCTACCCGGAAGGGATGATCAAACTCTAAACCTTTTTTACGATGCTTCCACTCGTGCTTCTCATCGGAAATTGACTGCGGTCGCTTGTGATGGTGGCCTATAGCCGCTATTAGTGAGGAGGTGCTTGGAGAGGATGTGAAGATGATTTCGAGATTTGTTGTTGTCCCTGCAATCCCAACGGAAACGGGATCAATGCGTAACGGATCGCGCTTTTACTGCCAGACTGCACCTATAGGCTTCAGCCTCTATGACAATGAGGAGAAGCTTCGGCTGAAGACTACCTATCAGACCCGGTTAGAAGCCGAGGTGGAGTGTCAGCGGCTTAACCTTGAGTGGCTTCAAGACGTCTTTTCGGAAAGGCAATCCGTGACTGCGCTATAGGCATTCACTCTTCAACAAGGTCGACAACCCTGTATAGCTTGCCTCCATCGTCCAGTGTGGTGGTCTCAATCACTCTAAATCTTGCGTGCATGGTTGCTTTCCGTGCATGAGATGGTTGACTTACAAGTACCGGTAAAAAGAGACGATTTCAAGAATTGGGCGGGCTTAAGCTGAGACAAGTTATGACGGAATCCCACCACACCGCATGAAGCAGGGGTTTGCAGCAGGTGCCGGATCGAGCAATTTCCTACACTCGATGCTTCGGCCCAGCAGGGCCCGCCTAAGCTTCAGGTTTTCTGATGGAGGTACAGATGTTGTCATCGATCAAAGAGTACCGACGAAGCCCACCAACGTCTCGGAATATTTGGTCAACCTTAGGACTGCCCTCGCGCGGCACACCCTTTCATGACCTCATACACGGGGGGCTTCCTTTCGAGTGTCTCTATCGGATGACGAGCATTCTGCAGGTCGAGCGAAAGGTCATTTCTCAGGCCATCGCCGTATCCCCGGCATCACTAGCACGTCGGGCAAAAACGGGTCGCTTCAGCACCGTTGAAAGCGATCCTTTGAGGGAATTGATTGCTGTCTTTGTGAAAGCCTTCACCCTGTTCGAGGACGACGTCGCCGCTGCAACGGAATGAATGAACTCGCCGTCTCGAGGGCTCGGTTCAAAGCGCCCACTGGAGATGTTAAGGACGAGGGTTGAGACGATCGCGGTGCTCGATCTTATCGACCGAGTGCAGAGGGGAGTTCTTGTGTGAGTTTCAACAGGTGAATTGTTAGACTGTGGAGCTAAATCTACTACGGCTATCGCTCCTACGGGCTTAAGCCCGGCTCGACCCCGAGACTTCACATTCATGAACCGAGCTGAACCACCCAGCATGGGGCGAATTGGTGACTTGGCGCATGTTGATGTCACGATTGCCATCCTCCCACTAAACAGGGCCTCATTCACCGAGCGCTACCATTGCCCTTTATGCTTTTTCCGAGCCAAGTGGATCTAAGTTGTGTCGCTCGAAGCTTTGGCTTCCTTCACCTCTCGTCGAGCAGTCCTGAGCTCATCCACGAGGCGCTGGCGCATCTTCGTTCAGCGATGGATTGGAACATCGACATAGCTGGCCTTTGACAACGAAGTAACGCCCGTCAGGTGTCATCAGATTCATTTCTCACCTCCGATCTTCCAAGGGCTCTGGTTTAGAGGGATTCACGATTGATGACTACCGGAATTTTCGGATAGCACGGCGTTTACTTTGTTTAACTCCAAGCAATATACCCACGATCAGCGCAGCGCCCGCCGCCAGGAGTATTGAATATGGATGCTTGCCTGATCGCCTGCTGCTCACGACTCTCTGCTGATCGCTTGCCGGACTAGGTGGATTTCCTGAAGACGATGGATCAAGGCTGATTGAGTTGTCAGTGGAGTCCATATCTGCTTTGTATGGCATTTCGTTTAACGGCAAACGCGCACCGTCCGCGAGAATCAGGGTGAGGGCTTCGACAGTGCCGGCGAGTCGATTGGGAAATACCGGCTTACCCGTGGGATCAAGCTCATCGTAATAAAACTGCTGTCCTTCTAGCCAACCTATGGCCGTCATTAATTCGGGGCAAAGGTAATATTTCCCGTCGAGGAAGAAGCCTGGGAAATGTAGTGTGCGTTCGAGACTTTCTACGATGTAACGCTCGCCCGCCTTCATACCGGTTGCTGGGTCAATCATGATGAAGCCCTCAGATTCGCTGGTGTTGCGATAGATGATGGGATTTGGCGCAACGTTCCATCGAGATGACTGAAAGGCTGAATGGCAGGATGTCGACGATTGGTAAGCCGATAAATCGAACACTCGAAATCCAAACCCTCTCCAAGCTATTACCCTCACCACTGAGGGTACTGAGAGGTGTGTATGAATAGCGATTCGAAGCTGCAAGGCGGTATGGGTGAGGATGACCCAATGCCCACGTCACCTGATCCATTGAGTCCGGGGCGCACTGAAGTTGACCCGATGAAAGAGGAGGGGATTGACGAGCTTCCGGATAATGAAGGCGAGCGTCCGCTTGATGATGACGACGCCGGGTTAGATCCTGGGCGGGTGCGGGAAGAAACGGATAATGCGGTGATGGATAACCAGCGGGATCCTCGCTGACGGTGTATACGGAATACTGCTGTTCCACTCGTGAACAAAGCTATTTTAGGGAAAGCCTAGCCCGTCAGAGCTACATGAGGAGCCAAGCACTGGAGAGCGCTTCGCAACTGGTCCCTTTCTTCGGCACAAAAAAAAGGCCCGCGATGGGGGAGCGGGCCAGGAGTCACTAAAGGAGCTGTCACCACCGTATACCGATAAATGTGAAATTATTGTGATGGATGGAGCAAGGCTGGTTCGGTGGAAAAATCAGATAGCGCTGCTGGAGATGTCGTGCGCCCTTGACCCGCAATTTGGTCTTCCAGCTTTGGGAGGGCCGGTTCTGTGGCCGGCCAATCAGTTGCGAGATTCGGAGCTTCCGCCGGAAGGGAAAGCTTTAGATGCAAAACGCTTACTGTCCAGTGAGTCGCGTCGGCTCAGCCCCGGGTGACAAGGTGTGATACTGGACGCTTACTGCTCGCCATCCGCTCAAATGAATTCATTGGCGTCTTGTATGTCTGATGTCTATTCCTGCCCCTTTGATCGCCCGTTACCTATAACGATTCAATGAACGTCGTGCTTGTATGAACGTGCCTAACGACCTCGGGGGAAGAAGGTATGCCGTCCTTCAGTCGGTATCCAGCGATTCAATGCAGACGTGTCAGCGGCAGTTGTGGCGCACGACGTAGACTGCTAAAACCCGCTTCAACGATTCCATTGCCCATCGACGCAGGAACAAAAATGTCTGTACAAATTCGCAACAACGTCCGTGTCCGAGGTTCTGGCCCTGCCACTCTTGTTTTTGCGCACGGTTTTGGATGCGATCAGAATATGTGGAGACTGGTTGAACCAGCTTTTTCAGAAAGCTATCAAACCATTCTTTTCGACGTTGTAGGGTGTGGCAAGTCTGACCTTTCGGCTTACGATGTTGCTAGATACTCAACTTTGAAAGGGTACGCACAGGACATCGTCGAAATCATCGACGAGTTTGCCTGCGGCCCGGTCATATTTGTGGGGCATTCAGTCAGTGCTATGGCTGGAGTAATCGCCGCCAATATG
The DNA here is from genome assembly GCF_059716215.1 of Pseudomonas sp. LBUM1643. Classification (NCBI taxonomy): domain Bacteria; kingdom Pseudomonadati; phylum Pseudomonadota; class Gammaproteobacteria; order Pseudomonadales; family Pseudomonadaceae; genus Pseudomonas; species Pseudomonas sp. LBUM1643. Next base: position 3,983,771 of record NZ_CP166813.1, on the reverse strand, counting down.
CGTCCGGGCCTTATCGGCGCGCATGTGATGGTTGGGCCTTCTCCCTCCTATATCAACGATGGTGATTACTTCGGCGGATTCAGCCGGGAAGACATCGACTCTCTTTTGGAGACTTTGGAAAGCAATTACCTTGGCTGGTCGAGTTCCATGGCTCCCGTCATCATGGGCGCGCCTGGACAACCACACCTTGGCGTCGAGTTGACTAACAGTTTCTGCCAGACAGACCCAGACATTGCGAAGCGATTCGCGAGGGTGACATTCCTTTCGGACAATCGCAGAGACGTTGCCAAGCTGCAGGCGCCAGCACTGATTATTCAGTCGTCCGAGGACATCATCGCGCCTGTAGAGGTTGGTCAATACCTTCATAAGGTGATTCCAGATAATCGACTTGAGGTGATTGAAAACATGGGCCACTGTCCGCACCTCAGCGCTCCGGATCTCTGCATCAATGCGATCCAAAGCTTTATTGAAAGCGTCCAGAGTCGAATTGCTGATGCAGGCTGATGCCGACTCGCTTCCTGGTGCTGACTCACTTTATGAGCACGCTCCCTGTGCCCTGATTATCACGAGCAAGGCTGGCGTAATCCTTAGGGCGAACACCACTTTTTGCGAATGGCTGGGATACCCGAAAGACCAGCTAATTGGCCATCGTAAGCTGCAAGAATTGCTTACCATCGGAGGGCGAATTTTTCATCAAACTCATTGGATACCTTTATTGGAAATGCAAGGTTCCATTTCCGAGGTAAAGCTTGAGTTTGCAACGTCTGACGGAAAAAAAGTGCCGATGATTCTCAACGTGAGAAGAAGAGAGCACCCAGGTGGCACTTTCGATGAGGTTTCGGCATTTGTGGTGATCGAGAGGCACCGATTCGAGCAAGAAGTATTGATTTCCAAGCGGCAGGCGGAGGATTCACTTGAAGCACACTTAGCCCTCCAGCGAGATCTTTCGGTAGCCGATGCCAGGCTGCGGATTGCGTTAGAATCTGCCCAGATGCATGTCTGGGATGTCGACCCTGTGACACGCGAGCGCCGTTACGATGAGAGCGTCGCGCGCCTGCTTGGTTACCCGTTAAGCCAGTTTGTTTCCGCAACCGCTTACTCAAGCTTCATTGAGCCCCAAGACCAGCAGCGGGAAGCCGGACTCTTTTCGGCGGCTCTTGAGTCGGTAGCTCAGGAGTATCGCTGCATCTACCGATTAAACGGAATTGACGGCGTTCAGCGTACTGTGCTCTCAACTGGTCGCGCCGCATTCGATCCCGATAATAAGCTTGTACAGTTTGTTGGCATCCTTCATGACATAACCGACGTAAAACGTGAGCAAGCTGCGGCTGAAGACCGCGCCCTTTTTTCCGAGCAAATGATCGGGATCGTAAGTCACGATCTGCGTAATCCTCTCTCGGTGATATCGATGGTCACGGAAATGCTTGATCGCCAGGGACTGACGCCGAAGCAGCAAAAATTTGTTCGTCACGCTCAGGAAGCGGCGCAAAGAGCGCGCAGGCTCATCAACGATTTGTTGGATTTCACGCAGGCGCGCATAGGGCGTGGTATCGGAATTACGAAAGCGACCACCGATCTTCATCTGCTCATTGCAGGAACCGTCGAGCAACTCAGAATTGTTTATCCCAAACGAGAGCTTGTCCATTCAACACATGGCAACGGTTTGTGTAGTGCGGACGGCGATAGGCTTGCGCAATTGGCAGGTAACTTAATTTCTAACGCAGTCACTTACGGTGCGGAAAATCGTCCCGTGACGGTTACATCCTCCATTACGGAACTGGGCTTTGAGTTGATGGTGCACAACTGGGGGAAACCGATTCCTCCGGACTTCCTTGCCACTGTCTTCAGTCCGATGACTCGCGGCGTCAATCTACCTCAGGACACCCGCAGCGTAGGTCTGGGGCTTTTCATCGTAAGCGAAATCGTGAAGGCACACGGTGGCACGGTTTCAGTTACCTCCAAAATTGATGTAGGGACAACATTCAAGGCTACTTTCCCGTTATGAAAGCGATAAGTCATAGAAATTCGAGATCAAATCTCAGCGGTCACAGTCATCGGCTAGTTGCCTCGCCTAAGCTATCTTGCTCGGTCGGCCCGCGTAGCTCACCAGACATTCGCGTCCGCTTTTATCAACCCTCAAAGCGGGAATTGTCAGCATATTAGGGCGCCAAAATGTCCTCATGAAAAATTTGCGGCCCACGCTGGTCATCATTTCTGCTGGTAAATCCTAAACCATGCAGCGCCTTGTACTTCGCTGATGGATTCATGCCCCTGCGCCGGTGATTAGCTGTGACAGATTTCTTTGGAGTAATTCAGAAAGCCGGCGGTCGGGCCGCTTGAATGATTTTCGAATCGTCATACTCAACTGCCTATGAGACATCTGTTCATAAGCTCAACTTCCAGGCGAGGAAATGACAATGGCATCGATCAAAGATTTCAGGATCAAGGCTCACGAGCTTTTGATTGAGCTTGACGCCGCTACGATGCGAATGATGACACTGGTTGCATCAAAATGTGTCTCAGGGCATGAATGGGATCTGGCGGCCAAGAGACAGCGCAATGCGTATGCACTTTGGGACGCATTTCTAAGTACGCCTGCCGAGGCTGATCCCAACTGTGTTTCACCTCATGTTTGAGGCTGACGCTAGGTGCTCGTTGGAGCTGCTATGACCTGGGTAGTGAGGCTTACCAATCCTGATGGCGATGTTTTCTATGGCGAAGCGATAGACCGTGAAGGATGTCGATACCGGCGCAAAACTCCCGAGCAGGCGGAAGCTTTTAAGGAAAAATCAGATGCGGAGGCTAGCTTTGATTCCTTTCGCCTGATGAGTGTGCTCCGGGAGTATTTGCTTGAGACCATTGTATCCGTCCGGCGAAGTCATCTATCCCGGCCTGCAAAGCCAAGACATGGTGTGCACTTAAATTTAAGTGGACACCAGTTCTAGCCTTTTAAGCGGGTCTTTCATGCAGCCACAACGCCGTTCCTACTCCAAATCCTTCAAGGCCCAGGTCATTCAAGAGTGTGCCCAGCACGGTGCCTCGATTGCCAATGTTGCGCTGACCCACAGCCTCAACGCGAACCTCGTCCATAAATGGATTCGAGTGCAAACGCAGAAAACCATGGCGCTGCAACCTGCTTTCATTCCGCTGCCCATGCAGCCTATCGGGGCAAGGTCGGAAGCCGCGTCATTGACTATCTGCCTCGAAATCCCACACCCGCGCGGCACGATCAAAGTGAACTGGCCAGCCAACAGCGCAGCCGCTTGCGCGACCTTTCTTCGAGACCTGTTGCGATGATCCGCATCGACTCTATCTGGCTCGCCACCGAGCCCATGGATATGCGCGCTGGCACTGAAACCGCGCTGGCGCGGGTGGTTGCGGTGTTCGGTGCGGCGAAGCCGCACTGCGCTTATCTGTTTGCCAATCGCCGCGCCAATCGCATAAAAGTGCTGATACACGATGGGATTGGCGTTTGGCTGGCTGCACGCCGGTTGAACCAGGGCAAGTTTCACTGGCCAGGCATTCGACAAGGTCGCGAAGTGGAGCTGGATGCCGAGCAACTTCGGGCCTTGGTGCTCGGCCTGCCTTGGCAACGTGTTGGAACTGGCGGGGCAATCACACTGCTTTAAAAACTGTAATTTGCTTCTTGGCTGCTGTTGCGAGCGGTCTGCTTTGGTAAAATCCAAGGCATGACTTCTTCACCCAATCTCGATCAAATGACCCCTGACCAACTGCGTGCATTCGCTGCGCAGTTACTGTCGCAAGTCGACACCATGGGCAAGAAGATCACCCGAGATCAAACGGTGATCGAGAAGCTGACCCACGAGATTGCGCAGCTCAAGCGCTTGAAGTTTGCCAAGCGCAGCGAGCAGATGAATCCTGAGCAGGCCAGCTTGCTCGATGATCTGATCGATACCGATATCGCGACGATTGAGGCTGAGCTTCAAGCCTTGCAAACGGCTCCAGCACCAACCGAAAAAAAGCAGAAGCCCAAACGCACTGCATTGCCGGCAGAGTTTCCGCGCACGTTGATCCACCATGAACCGGACAACACTCACTGCCAATGTGGCTGCGTACTCAAGCGCATCGGTGAAGACATCAGCGAAAAGCTGGACTACACGCCCGGCGTCTTTACCGTTGAACGCCATGTCCGTGGCAAGTGGGTATGCGATGACTGCGAAAAGCTGATCCAGGCACCCGTTCCGGCGCAGGTCATCGACAAGGGCATCCCGACGGCCGGGTTGCTGGCCCACGTCATGATCGCGAAGTTTGCTGACCATCTTCCGCTTTACCGTCAAGAGTCGATTATTGGTCGTGCTGGCTTGGCGATTCCACGTTCAACGTTGGCTCAATGGGTAGGTTTGACGGGCGTGCAGTTGCAGCCTTTGGTCGATGCACTACGCGACGTAGTGCTCGGGCAGCAGGTCGTCCACGCCGATGAAACACCGGTACAGATGCTCGCGCCAGGCTCAAAGAAAACCCACCGCTCCTATGTTTGGGCCTACGCCACCAGCCAATTCTGCGAAACGGCAGCTGTCGTCTACGACTTCAGCCCCAGCCGTGCCGGTGAGCATGCTCGCAGCTTCCTGCAAGACTGGAGTGGCAAGCTAGTCTGCGATGATTTTGGCGGTTACAAAGCTAGCTTCGAACTCGGCGTGACCGAGATCGGCTGCATGGCTCATGCGCGGCGCAAGTTCTTCGAGCTGCACGCCACTAACAAGAGCCAGCTCGCCGAGCAAGCCCTGCGTTCCATCCAGTTGCTGTACGAAATCGAAAGTGAAGTGCGCGACCTTGAACCGGATTTAAGGCGTCGAATACGGAAAGAAAAAGCCGTCCCGGTGATGGATGCGCTGCATGCCTGGATGAACGCCCAGCGAGATCTTGTGCCCGAGGGTTCGGCTATCAGCAGAGCGTTGGATTACAGCCTGAAACGCTGGGCAGCGCTGTCGCGCTACCTCGATGACGGGGCCGTACCCATCGACAATAATTGGTGCGAGAACCAGATCCGTCCGTGGGCACTTGGGCGCAAGAACTGGCTCTTTGCGGGTTCGTTGCGCAGCGGCAAACGGGCGGCAGCGATCATGAGCTTGATCCAGTCTGCGCGGCTCAACGGGCATGATCCGTATGCCTATTTGAAGGATGTACTCACGCGCCTGCCAACTCAGCGCGCGAGTGAGATTGGGCAACTGTTGCCACATCAGTGGGTGCCTATCTGACTTTCGCAAAGTGCGTTGACGGCACGCTGACGGTTGCCGTGGGCCTGGGGATCGCACTGATGCTTTAGCAGACGCGGCAGGCGTCAGCGCATCGCGTCGAAGTTCCTGGATTGGCGCAGGTGATGGGCATCGGCGCTTACGTGGCCCAGTCCGGATCAAGTTTTGAAAAGCTCCGCGCCCATGAAATCGATGAATGCGCGCAGCTTCGGCGCCCGGTGCTTGCTCGATGGCCAAAGCATGCGGAAGGTGCCCTGATGCTGGTTGAAGTCGTCCAGCACCGTCACCAGTTCGCCGGCCGCAATGGCATCACGCACCATGAAGTCCGGCAGGCAGGCGATTCCAAGGCCATCGCGGGCGACGTGAAACAGGGCCTCGGTGGTGTTGCATACCATCGAGGCCAAGAGGACGGGTTCTGCCTCGCCCTCCTGCCTGCGCAAGGGCCACGACTCGAACTTGCCGGTACTCGGGAACTTATGTTGCAGGCAGGCGTGGCCCGTCAGGTCGGCGGGCTCGCGCGGAGTGCCGCGCGCGGTGAAGTACCGGGGCGAGGCAACTAGCAGCAGCTTGAAAGTGCCCAGTGCACGGGACATCAACCGGGAATCAGTCGGCTCTCCGGTGCGAATGACGGCATCGAATCCGTCCTCGATTACATCGACCATCCGATCCGAGAAATCCACGTCCAGTTCGATGGCGGGGTAGCGGTGCATGAAGGCCGTCAGCGCCGGCATGACCAAGCTGCCTACCAGCGGCATGCTCACGCGCAGCTTGCCTTGGGGCGCTTGCCGGGTTTCCGACAGTTCCAATTCCGCCGCCTCGACCTCGCAGAGGATGCGCCGGCAACGCTCCAGGAACAGCGTGCCCTCGGCGGTCAGCGTGATACTGCGCGTGCTGCGGTGGAGCAGGCGCACGCCCAGCCGCTCCTCCAGCCGGGCCACGCTCTTGCCCACGGCGGAAGACGAGACGCCGAGCACGCGCCCGGCTTCCGAAAAGCTACGGGCTTCCGCCGCCTGCACGAAGAACGCGATGCCATTGAGGGAGTCCATTCTTCACCGTTCTAAGAAAATTTGTCCGATATGTTCGGAACCTTAGCCCATTTTTCTTAATCGAGCCCGCACTTACTCTGACGGCTGCACAGGTTGGATGCGGCTGTCTTGGCTTTCGAGATATGGGACGCCTGCCTGACCCTCTAATGACTCTTTGCGGATGTTTCCCATGACACAAGCCCTGACCGCCACAAGCGGTACCACCGGACGCGACTTGCTGCAACTGCTTGCCGCCTGCCTTACCGGCATCCTGATCCCGCTGTGCTTCACCGGGCCGGCCGTCGTGCTGCCGTCCATCAGTCAGGAACTGGGCGGGACGGCGGTGCAACTGAACTGGGTGGTCAACGGCTACATCCTGACCTACGGTAGCGCCATGATGGCGGCCGGCAGCCTGACCGACACCTATGGCCGCAAGCGCGTGTGGCTGGTCGGCCTGGCGCTATTCGTGCTGATAACGTTCTTAATCCCGCTGGCGCCGACGGTCGGCTGGATCGACGGGCTGCGCCTGGCGCAAGGGCTGGGCGGCGCAGCCGCCTTCGCGGGCGCCATGTCCTCGCTGGCACAGACCTTCCACGGCCCGATCCGTACACGTGTGTTCAGCCTGCTCGGCACCACGTTTGGCATCGGCCTGGCCTTCGGCCCGCTGGCGGCAGGCTGGCTGGTGGAGGTGGCGGGCTGGCGCTGGGTGTTCCTGGCGACGGCGCTGATCGGCGTGGCCGGTTTCCTGCTGGTGTGGGTCAGCGCCACAGAGTCCCGAGACCCAGACTCTACCGGCCTGGACTGGCCCGGCGCCCTCAGCTTCACCGCCGCGCTGAGCTTGTTCACCTACGGCATCCTGCTGGCGCCGGAAGAAGGCTGGCGCAGCGCTTCGGTGCTCGGCACGTTATTGGCCTCAGTCGTGCTATTCATCGCATTTGTACGCATCGAACGCCGTGTCGCGCGCCCGATGCTCGACCTTTCGTTATTCGGCAGTGGGCGCTTCGTCGGTGTGCAGGTGTTGGCCGCATCGCCGGCCTTCTTCTTTGTCACACTGATCGTGATGCTGCCGGGCCGCTTCATCGGAATCGACGGACTGAGCGCATTGGAAGCGGGCCAAATGATGATCGCCCTAGCTGCGCCGCTGCTGGTCGTGCCGTTCCTTACCGCGTTGTTGTCGCGCTGGTTCACCTCCGGCATGCTGTCTGGCGTCGGGCTGCTGCTGGTGGCGGCCGGACTGGTCTGGGTGGGTCAGGTGTTGTCCGGCGGGGCCGGCCCTGCGCTGGTAGCGCCGCTGGCGTTGATCGGCGCAGGCATTGGCCTGCCTTGGGGGCTGATGGATGGCATGGCCGTGAGCGTGGTGGAGACAGAACGTGCAGGTATGGCGACCGGCATCTTCAACTGCGTGCGTGTTTCGGCCGATGGGATTGCCATCGCGGTGGCGGGCGCGATGCTGGCGTTCTTAATTCAGGGCGGATTGCTCGGCACTTTAGCCGCGGCCGATCCAGCCGTTGTGATCGAGGCCGCCAATCGCGCCGCGCTCGGCGATCTGGCGCATGCCAGTGCCCTTGTCAGCGGCGAGCGCGTCTTGCTGCTGGCGACCTACGACCGGGCATTCCGCTGGGTCTTGTACATCCTGGCTGCATCTTCGGCACTGACTGCGCTGCTAGTGTTCGCTTTGCTGGGTCGATCGCGTGCGCATGAAGAAGTGGGAGCCGCGGCATAAATCCGATTGGGACAGGCTCTCGGCCCCCCGACCGCACATAGCATCGGCTATGCGCGGGTATCCAGCGGGGAAGGCTCGGCCCATCTTCGGTTTCATCACCCCAATGGAAGGCTACCCGGAGTTCTCCGTGCCCACGCTGGAGACATGTGTTATTGACTCGCCGAGCCGTGTTCGCCGGACGCTTACGGCGATTTGTTAGATCTAACACGTTGCCAAATGGGCCCAGGAATTCCCGTCAAAACAGTAGAATTAGACCTGTCGCCGCTATGCGTACGCATCGTCGAAGAAATCCGCGCGTTTCATCCTGAAGCCAGTGTGGTGTTCACAGCGAAGGCTCCGATCGTAGGCAGATTTGATGGGCCACGTATGGAGCAAGTGTTCTCCAACATAATCAGCAATGCTGTACAACACGGGGAAGCCCAGTCTCCTATACTGGTTGAGTTAGCGGCCTCTGACGGCTTCGCGCTCTTTAGCGTCAAGAATGGCGGCGAGCCAATACCAGAGGATATACTGCCGTTTATCTTCAATCCCATGGGGCGGTTTTCGCAACATTCGATTGTCGATCACACCCCTTCAGAGGGGCTGGGCTTGGGCCTTTTTATTGCTTCAGAAATCGTCTCCTCACATAAAGGATCCATCGACGTTATTTCTGATTTGGAGCAAGGCACCACTTTTCTCGTAAAGGTGCCGATTGCCTAACGTTACCTCGTTAAGTGGCGCCGTTGCCTACCTTGGCACGCGAGACTTTATCGATCGCAACCGTATCGGCGGACTGGGTATCTGTGGCAGCGGTGGCTTCGCCATCAGTGCGGCCAAGATGGATCTGCGTTTGAAAGCCGTGGCCACCGTCAGCATGTACGACATGGGCGCTGTTCCCCATCAGGGTCTAAGGCACTCAGTGACTGTCGAGCAACGCCAGGCCATGCTCGCCAAAGCCGCCGAGCAACGCTATGACGAGTTCTCTACCGGAACATTGCAATTTCCGAACTATCTGCCTGCGCAGCCTGGCAAGGAAACCGACCCGGTAACTCGCGAATTTTGGGACTTCTATCGCACGCCACGCGGCATCCGTATCCCTCATGGCAGTACGTTGGAACTGACGCAAAACCGCGCCTTGACCAGTGAAGTCAAGTTCGTGAATTTCTATCCATTCACTGATATCGAAACGATTTCCCCGCGTCCGCTGCTGTTGAAGAATCTGCGGCCCCTGCTGATCATCCATTCTTCTGGTAAATCCCATATTCATCGCCAAGCCGTGCATCGCCTCGTTATCTGTTGAATGCATTGCCGAGATTGCTGAAGCCCGAGTGGCGGTGTCCATCAAGTATTGTAACTGTGCAGTTGCGCCCCCCTTCGTTCAGCGGTCGCGAACCGCAACGGCGAACCCGCAACGAGCATCCTTATGCGAGGTTAGCGGGCGCACTATCCGCTCGTCGACAGGTTTAAGGGACAGCCGGTATTGCTGCCGGCATTCAATTCGAACGCTTCACTCGTCTTGACGACGGGTGTAATGCAACAGCCGATCGGTTTCGGTCTTGACCACGAGGTAACACTCGCAGCTGAGTCGTTCAAGGCGCGCTCTATCCAGAACCGTGATCTGGCCTCGGCTGTACTCGATGACGCCTTGACGCTGCAGTTTGCCAGCCGCTTCCGTGACGCCTTCTCGGCGCACGCCCAGCATGTTGGCGATCAGCTCCTGGGTCATGTTCAGGTGATTGCCATGCAGACGATCCAGCGACAACAGCAGCCATCGACACAATTGCTGATCGATTGAATGATGGCGATTGCACAGGGCGGTCTGTGACATCTGCGTGATCAGCGCCTGGGTGTAACGCAGCATCAGCAGAAGCAGATCGCCATGCCGGTTGAACTCTTTCTTGAGCTGTTGCCCTGGCAGGCGAAAGGCAATTCCGGCACTTTGCACCACCGCCCGACTGGAGGTGCTTTCGCCGCCCATGAATAGCGCAATGCCGATCAAACCCTCGTTTCCGACCACGGCGATTTCCGCTGACGAGCCGTTTTCCGTGACATGCAGCAGGGAAACGATGGCGTCGGTCGGAAAGTAAACGTGTCGCAAGGTGTCCCCCGGTTCATATAGCACATGGCCCAGCGCCAGACTTACCTGCTCCAGGTGCGGAGCAAGACGCTGGAGGTCGACGGCCGGGAGTGCCGCCAGTAAATGATTGTGGCTTGGATTGGGCGAGGCAAGCATGACAGAGCATCCGTGGCGGAACAGGGGTGTACCGGCTCAGGGTACTCCCATGCATGCCAAGGCTGGTGATCAATGTCTATTCATCGGCGGCATGTTCGTATTCCAGCGCCTGAGGCCTGGGCGACCGGGCGCGACAATCTACCCGCACCCAATGCTCCAGACCTCCGTCATCAAGTATCAGCGCAGCGTTAATCAATGGCTGGCCATCGAGTGTCATGGAGGTGAAGGTCGAACTGCCCTGACGCACATCAAAGTGGTAAAGGGTTTTGCCGAAGCGGTAGTGCAAGATAAAGCCCGGCCAGTCGACGGGTATCAGCGGTTCGATTCTGAGCGTGCGGCCGCTGCGTTGTACGCCCAATAACGACTCGACTATCAGCCGGTACATCCAGCCCGCTGAACCGGTGTACCAGGTCCAGCCACCTCGACCGGCATGGGGCGCCGCGCCGTAGACATCCGCCGCCATGACATAAGGCTCGACCTTATAGGTGTCGATTTTAGCGTTGTTGGCAGGGGTGGCGGGGTTGATCAGATTCAACAGTTCCCAGGCTTTGCCGGCTTCACCCAACTGTGCAAAAGCCATACCCGTCCAAACGGCAGCATGCGTGTACTGACCTCCGTTCTCGCGCACGCCAGGCACGTAGCCCTTGATGTAGCCGGGATCCAGGGCGCCCTTGTCAAACGGGGGATCCAGCAGCAGCACGGCGCGGATGTCACGTTTGATCAGATGCTCATCCAATGCCTGCATGGCCTTGATCTGGCGGACGGCAGAGCCGGCCCCCGAGAGCACTGACCAGCTTTGAGCAATGGAATCGATACGACATTCTTCATTGCTCGCCGAGCCGAGCATTTGTCCGTCATCGAACCAGGCACGGCGATACCAGGCGCCGTCCCAGGCAGTCTGGTCGAGGTTGCGTTGCAGTGTCACCGCGCTGTCGTTGCAGCGTTTGGCAAATGCGTGATCACCGTGCAGGCGAGCGGTCACTGCAAATTGCTCCAGCACCTGATAGCTGAAGAAGCCCAGCCAGACACTTTCACCCGCACCCAGGTGGCCGACGCGATTCATGCCGTCGTTCCAGTCACCAGAGCCCATCAGCGGCAATCCGTGATGACCGCGGCGCAGGCTGTGTTCGATGGCTCGCACGCAATGTTGATACAGGGACTCTCGCAGGGGCGATACACCGGGGAGGTCATAGTAGGACTCTTCGCCGGCCACCAGTTGGCGTCCTTCCAGATACCCGGCGTCCTCTTCCAGTACACCCACATCCGCGGTCATTTCGACATAGCGGTTGGTGGCGGCCACCAGCCACAAAAAGTCGTCGGAGCAAGCGGTGCGGACCCCTCGATTCATCGGCGGGTGCCACCAGTGTTGCACATCGCCTTCCTCATACTGATGGCTGGCGCACAGCAACAGGTGCGCGCGCACGGCTGCCGGATCGGCATGGATCATCGCCATGCTGTCCTGTAACTGATCGCGAAAACCGATGGCGCCACCCGACTGGTAGTAGCCGCTTCGGGCTTCGAAACGGCACGCGATGACCTGATACATCAACCAGCCGTTGACCATGACGTCGACCTCAGGCGCCCCCGTTTCAATACGAATCGCCCCGAGCAATGAGCGCCAGTGTTCCCGTACTTTATGCAATTCCTCGGCGGCCACCAGGCTGCCCCGATAACGCTGCACCAGCTGGGTGGCGGCGTTACTGGAAGACGCTGCCCCCAGGCGCAGAATGACTTCCCGGGTATCGCCCTCGCCGAGGTCGATCGACACTTGCAGGGCGGCACAAGGGTCCAGACCACCGCCCATGCGCCCGGACAGACCGGCATGCTGCATCGCTGCCGGTGAGGCGAGGGTGCCATTGCGGCCGATGAATTCAGTACGGTCACCGCTGACACCGTGATCGATCGTGTCGGTGTCAAAGAACGCCACCCGCTCGGAAAACTCCAACGAATAGGCGTTGCGGGCGAAGAAGGCCCCGCTGGAGGGATCCGATTGGCTGACCACGTGCATCGCCGATTTGCTGCGCAGATCGCCCAGCACCCATTCCACATACCCGGTGACCGACAATGACCGGCGGCGTCCCGAGCGGTTGCTCAACACTAGCCGAGAGAATTTGATTGGCGCATCCAGCGCCACGTAGATCCACAGCTCGCTGTAAATGCCGTCTTCTTCATGCTCGAATACGCTGTAACCGAAACCGTGACGGGTCTGGTACGGGCCTTGTCCGGGGCAGGGTTGAGGCGCTGCAGACCAGAAGTGCCCGGTCTCTTCATCACGCAGGTAAATGGCTTCGCCGCTGCGATCGGTGACCGGATCGTTGTGCCAGGGCGTCAGGCGAAATTCATGGGCGTTTTCGGCCCAGGTATAGGCACTGCCAGCTTCCGAGACCACCGTGCCGAGGTGTGCATTGGCGATCACGTTGACCCAGGGCGCGGGTGTCGGATCGGGCGCGAGCCCGGTGATGATGTACTCACCGCCATCGGCGCTGAAGCCGCCATATTCGTTGCTCAACAGCAGGAAGGGACGGTTCGGTCGTACCAATGCGGGCCGAGCCTGAAATTGCCGGGTCGCCACAAACGGCGCGTGCACCGGTGATACTTTGCGGCGATGAATCTGTTCCGCCAGGCTGCCCAGATCTTCGCTCAGCACCAGCCTGGCAACCGATAGGAACAGCACGCGATCTTCATTCGATATCTGCTGCGCGGGGCGCACGAAAATCCCGCCCGGACGATCCAGTAGAGTGGCTTCACTGCCTGAGGTGATAAGGCCCAGGATCGCGTCTTGCAGTTGCTGGCGATAACCCGCCTGATCTTCGTTCCAGATCAACAAATCGACCACCAACCCTTTTTGCCGCCAGTAGGCGTGGGCCTGAATCAATTGCTGCACGAGGGCGATGTTGTCCAGGCTCTGGATTTGCAGCAACACGATGGGCAGGTCGCCAGAAATGGCCTGCCCCCACAGCCCCGACTGATTGCGGCGATTGGCAATCAGCACCGCATGGTTGGCGCGCATCGAGGCGTTCGCGTAAAGCAATGACGAGGCCATCTGCTCGAACAGACGGGCATCGGACAACGAGGCGTTGAGCTGACGCAGAAGCACCTGGCTATGGGTCCAGGACAGATCGAACACGCGGTCGGCGAGGTGGCGGTCGCGGTATTTGTTGATGAGGTAAAGGCAGTCATCACGGCTGTCAGCGACACCGGTGACCAGGTCGATGGTGGCCTGTTGTCCGGGTTGCAGGGTAATCCTGCAGCGAATCGCGATCACCGGGTCGAGCACCGGGCCTGCACTGCCTGACAAGCGCTGGCAATCGGCATCAAGGGCGGCAGGTGACACAAGGCTGCGTCCTCGGCCGATGAACCGGGCGCGATCGGTTTCGTACGAGATCGCATCGATGTCCACCCCGTGTGCCGCCAGCAAGTGGCACATCCACGGTGTCGGTTCATCGCTCGCCCGGGGGCGGCGGCTACAGACTATGGCCTGAAGCGCAGGCAGTAATTCGGTCTGCACGAACAGCTTGCTGAACGCCGGGTGCATCGCGTCGCTGACCGGGGTTGTCAGCACCACTTCGGCGTAAGTGGTGATCTCCAGTGTCTTGGCCGATGATGCTCGGTTGGTGACATGCAGGCGGCGCAGTTCGATGTCGTCTTCAGGCGAGACAACAATCTCCATATGCGTGTCGAAATCCAGGTTGCGCGCACGGAACTCTGCACGGGAATCGCAGAAAATCGCCTCGTGGCTCTCGGGTTGATGCATCGTCGGTTGATGCGCCGCCGACCAGACCGTGTTGCTCTGGACGTCGCGCAGGTAGCAGAACATCCCCCAATTGTCCTGTGAGGTGTCCTCCTGCCAACGGGTGATCGCCATTTCATGACGGCGGCTGTAACCACCGCCGCCGCTGGTCAGCATGACGTGGTAGCGACCGTTGGAGAGCAACTGCACGGCCGGACGCTTGCGCCCCGGATCGGAGAACACCCGAAGCCCCGTATCCTGGCCTTGGCCGACATCGCCGAGTACTGGTGATTGTGCGGTCTGCAGGTACGGCGCGGCGGATTTCGGCACCCGTTCCTGTAGCAGCAGCAGGGCTGATCGCAGCGCCGGGTCGGCCTCAAATCGCTGTTGCATGGGTTGATCGAGCAGTCGGCTGGTCAAGGCCAGCATGCTCATGCCCTGGTGGTGAGCCATGAACGACCGGACTACGACGAAGTGTTGGCCGCGCGGTAAGCGGGCCTCGGTGTAATCCACGGCTTCATACAGACCGAAACGTCCAGCGGAGCCCTGCAGGGCGAGGCGTTGCAGGTTCTTGCAGGCCGCATCGGCATCGACCATCAACGCCAGGACGCTGGCGTAGGGCGCTATCACGACGTCATTGCTCAGCCCGCGTTGGAGCCCCAGGGCCTGAACGCCAAAGGCGCGGTATTGATAATTGAAGTGCGCGTCGACGGTGGAGTAACCCGACTCCGAAACGCCCCAGGGAATACCCAGCCTGTTGCCCTGTTCGATCTGCACCGACACGGCGGCGCGGCAAGTCTGGTCCAGCAGACTGCCCTCGAAGTTGGGCATCACCAGCATGGGCATCAGGTATTCGAACATCGAACCCGACCAGGACAGTAACGTCGGTACGCCGGCGTTTTCACTCAGCAGCCTTCCCAAGGTGAACCAGGCGCGTTGGGGGATTTGTCCTTGAGCGATGGCCACGTAATTGGTCAGCCGCACCTCGGACGCCAGCAGGTCGTAGTAACCGGTGTCGAGCCTGCGTTCCTCGGCGTTGTAACCGATGACAAACAGGTCACGCTGATTGTCGTAAAGCAGCGAAAAATCCATCTGCGCCAACGTCGTCGCCAATAACGCCACACGCTTCAGGGTTTCCAGACGCTGCGCGGCGCCACTGCGGACCCGCTCGATCTCAGGATGATGCTCGGCGGCCCAGTCGGCGGGGTTCAGGTCGGCCAGTTGACGCAAGGTGCGAGGCGATTCAATCGTGACCGAGGGGGCAGGGAGGCGATAACGCTGCAGTTCTTCTGTCCAGTCGATGCATTGACGGATGAACGCTTCTCGCCAGTAGAGGCTTTCTTCGTCGATGTCCGCTGGCTGGCTGGTGACCATGACGCGAGCCGTCTGCAGCAGGTCTGCCAGCGCATCAGGGTTCGCAATTTGCGTGACCGGTTCAAGGCCTTTCCTCAATGGCAGGGCGTATTCATCCGCCCCCGAGGCGCGTTGGGCATCTGCAAGGATATCCAGGGTATCGCGCAGGCCATTGATCACGGCAGGGCCGAACATCGGGGCGTCTGCCAGCTTCGCAATGCCGGTGCTCAAGGTCAGCAGCAGGCCTGCCAGGTTGCCGCTGTCGACGGTGGAGACGTAATGCGGACGCAGCGGCTCGAGGGTCTGCGTGTCGTACCAGTTATAGAAATGCTGCCGATAACGCTCCAGACCGTCCATGCTTTCAAGTGATGCCGCAAGCCGGGACAGCAGTCGTTCAGTGCTCAGGTAGGCGAAATCGTGAGCGGCCAGGTGGGCGAGCAGTGACATGCCCAAATTGGTCGGCGAGGTGCGATGGGCAATGGCAGGTCTGGGTTCTTCCTGCACGTTATCCGGTGGCAGCCAGTGATCCTCGGGCCCGACGTATTGATCGAAGAACGCCCAGGTCTTGCGCGCCAGCAACCTCAGGAAGCGCAAATCATCCGTCGACGGTGCGAACACCGACTGCTTGGGTGCCGAACTGAGCCACCAAGCGATCCAGGGGCCCGCTAACCAAGACAGCAGCAGCGGACTGGCGATGGCCAGCGTCTGGGGATCCTTCACCAGCAGCGCCAGTGAGATCAGGGCCGACACGGGCTCGATCCACATCTGGCGATAGAGGCCGGGCAGCTGGTTTTCGGTGGTGCGCTCCACCTCGCGCGAGGGCTGCCATTGCAACAGCCGGCGTCTGCTGAAGCCGATTCGCCAGAGCGAGCGCAGGATGGCGTCAGCGCTGTAGAACATCTCGAAGGGCAGCCAGGCGAGCGTCAGACCTGCCCGGGCGAGGTCTTGTGCCAAATCACCCAGCAGAGCCCTGAGGTATTGTCCATACGGCACATTAACAACGGGGGGCTGCATCAGATCGGTCAACGCTCGCAGCAACGGTTGAATCACCATCAACCCGATGACTGTCAGGGTCCAGTTCATTGGCTGACTGCTGGCAAACCAGCCCCATGCGAACATCAGCAACAGCGCCAGCGGTTCCAGGCTACGTCGCAGATTGTCCAGAATCTTCCATCGTGCCATGACGCTCAGCCTGTTGCGCACCCACTTGCCGTCGGCGTTGCGCGCCCAGGGCAATGTCCACGGCAGCAGTTGCCAGTCGCCGCGAACCCAGCGATGCCGTCGTTTGACATCGGCACCGTAACGCGAGGGATACTGCTCGTAGACTTGCACGTCGCTGAGCAGGCCGGATCGTGCATAACACCCTTCGATCAGGTCGTGGCTGAGAATCTGGTTATCCGGCAAGCAACCTTCCAAGGCGCAGGTGAACGCGTCCACGTCGTAGATGCCCTTGCCTATGAAGGAACCTTGGTGGAACAGGTCCTGATAAACGTCGGATATTGTCCGAGTGTAGGGATCGACGCCGGCATCACTTCCAAACAGCCTGGCGTAGATCGAACGCGTGGCGCTGGTCAGGCTGATGCCCACTCGCGGTTGCAACACTGCGTAGCCGGAAATGATCTGCTCACCGTCACTGTCGAACAACGGACGATTCAACGGGTGCATCATGGCCGCCACACATTGGCGAGCGACATCGCGCGGCAGCAGGGTGTCGGTGTCCAGCGTGATCACGTATCGCACCCCGCGCAATGGCCTGATGTCGCCGACGATGGCGTTGAAGCGCTCCTCTCCATGGCCACGCAACAGGGCGTTGAGTTCAATCAGCTTGCCGCGTTTGCGCTCGTGGCCCATCCACACGCGTTCGCTGGCGTTCCAGCGACGCGGCCGATGCAGTAGAAAAAATCGGTCGCTGAGTCCGTCCTCGTATTTTCGGTTGAGCAGGGTGATTGCACGGGAGGCCTGTGTGAGCAGTTCGGCGTCTTGCGGCTGAGCCTCTTCAGGCGCATCCAGAAAATCACTGAGCAACGCGAAATACAGGTTGCTGTCGCGGTTGGCGAGAAACCGCACTTCAAGACCTTCCACCAGTTCGTCCACATCGGCCAGGCTGGCGATCAGCGTCGGAATCACCACCAGGCTTCGCGCGCAATCGGGAATACCGTTGGCAAAATCCATTTTCGGCAGCGTCGTCGGCAACAAACTGAATGTCACCAACCAGTTGATCAGGCTGATCGCCAGTCGGCTGGTCATGATCAGGCAGGGAATCGCCATCATCAGAAGCGCCACATCGGGCATCCCGTCGCGCTGCGCGGAGGCCAGTAAAGGCCAGGCGAAGATGAGCGTCAGAACAGCCACCGGCGCTAGATAAAACATCAGCGGCGACTGCTGCAACAACCGTTTCCAGCGCTCATGAAGCGGCACCCTGGCCTTGAGTCGTAGCTCCAGCGTCGGCAGCCCTGCGCTGATCAGGTAATACCCGACATGGCGGGCCAGCAACTCGCAGGGGAATGAAGCGGTTCCGGCCGCGGCAAGCTGGATCGCGGCGCGGGCAACCTGGATTTCCGAGTGCTGGGGACTTCTTCGGGCAAGGCGTTCTATGACATGCCGGTAGCTGTCGCGGGTACTGAAATCCATCGCCAGGTAAATTTCTGCCGGGTCTTCAGTGAGAATCTGCTCGACATGACTCAAAGACTCGACGAACTCGCGCCAGTCCGTGGCGGACAGGAGGCGCAAACTGCCGATGCTGTTACCAATCGACACCTGATCCGCTGCCTGTTGTTGCGCATCGAGCTGCACCTGGCGTTCGATGCTGGAGCCTGTCTCACTCAGCGTCTGCTCCATCCAGTTCAGCGCCAGGGCCAGCGCTGCGCTCTGGCCCTGCAGGCGGCGGGTGAATTCGGCGACAAAGGCGGCAGTCATCGGCGGTGCGGAGCGGGCCATGTCGGCAACGGTCAGCACCACGCTTTTGATGTCTCGTTCCGAGGTTTCGATCAGGTGTTCGGCCCAGTCATCGGCCAGATTGCGCTCGTTGGCGTTGGCCATGACCCTGGAGGCCACTCGCCGCAGGTTTTCGATCAACGCCAGTCGCAGCATGATCGGTATCGCCCACAGTTCGCCCAGCGCCAGAGGCATCACGGTCTGATAGGAAAAAATGAAGCGGCTCAGGCTTTCCTCATCGACTCGACCGTCGCCGTGGGAGATGGTCTCCAGCGCGATGTCATAGACGCGAGGCAGCCCTGCCGACGGGCCATTGATCAGGCGTGGCAACTCACGGCTATAACCTTTGGGCAGGTGCGTTCGGGCGGTGCGAATGTTTTCCTCGATCAAATAGTAATTGTCCAGCAGCCATTCCGCCGCCGGCGTTACTCGTCGGCTGGACACTTGCGCGTTGGCCAACGCCGTGCTGCTGCGTTTGAGCAGCTCCTCGTTATCATCGAGCCTGTGTAGCATCGAATCCTTTGCGGACAGCGTTGTCAGGCGATGCTGCCCGGCCAGGGCGATGCCGTGACTGGCCATCTGATCGGCACTGAAAAGCTCCGAGCGCAAAATTGGCTCGTATTTGAATCGAGGTGGGGGAAACAGACGGGTTCGCCATGCGCCGGGCCAGCGGTAAAGTACCTTCTGTAGGCGTGTCCATATGCTGTTCATAAGGTCCTGAGCCTGAATCGCATCATACAATTGCGTACTTTTTATAGGTGCACCAACGCATAGCTGCAGTACCGAGCAGCGCTGGGAGGACGTAGCTTTTCAGCTTGAGTGTGCTGACTTGGAGGGCTGTTCGTCTGTTCGCTGGCGAACATAGCGCGCGTTCGTTCGTAGCGCTGTCTGGAGTGACTGCTTTTGGCCGATTTCAGCCCGTCGCGAGAGGCAGAAAACGACCCATAGCTGCCGGTCAGTACCGGTAGTAAACGGCCACAACCGGACCTTCTGACCTGACCTCCAGCATCGCCAAAAGCAGACTTTTGGGCCGTCGGTTTCTCGTCACTTTTAAAACTTGTGCGGACCCCGAGACAGAGCAATGAACGCAGGGAAGTGGTCATGCCGTATCAGGCAATGTAAGCAGTCTTGAGGTGTTTGGTCGATGAAGTCATTTGTAGAGTCTGAGAGGCTGCCTAAATTTTTAGGCAGCCTTGTTTCATCAGAACTTCATGGACTCACCATCCTCAGGAATCATAACCCGATCCTGAATTTTGTTTTCTTGCACAAAAGCGCGTAATTCCTTACGGCCGAGCGACATGTGGTTCACGACATCCATGTGTACGGCAACGATGGCCGCATTAGGCGCTGCCTTGGTGGCTTGCAGTGTGTCTTGCTTGCCCATGATGATGGGATGCTCCTCAAAACCGCTCATGAGAGCGTTGCCCGTGTTCAGGATCACCACGTCTGGCTTGTGCTGCTTCAATGCTCGATCCACTTCCGGGCGCCATACGGTGTCGCCGGCGACATAGACCGTTTTGGCTTTGGGAGCAGAAAACACGACGCCCATGACGGGGCCCATCGCTTCAGCACGTTCAGGGTCTGCAAACCACAAATCACTGCCGTGCTGGCCGCCGGTCTTGCTCAGCTTCACGCCGTTGAACGTGGTTGTGCCCTTGAGGACACGCACATCCTTAAAGCCTTGACCCCGAATTGTTTTGGCATCGACTTCGTTTTGCACAAACACAGGCATGTTCTTGGGAATCTGCTTTTGCGCAGCTTCATCCCAGTGGTCCGTGTGGGTGTGGGTCACTACGACGGCTTCGACGCTGTTCAACACCTCATCAACCGAGAAAGGCAGGTCTACCAATGGGTTGCGCAATTCACTACGGTAGGTACCTGGAAAGCCTGGGAACCCACCCTTGGCTGAGAGCATGGGATCGACCAGAAACGTGGTGCCAGAGAAGTCGATCTTGACGGTAGCGTTGCGAATTTGCTGGACTTGGACTGCGTTCGCCACAGACGTGGACGCTGCCGGGTCGCTGGTGCCAGAGTAGGCGGTGCCGCAGGCGAGGAGCATAGCGATGCCACTCAGGGCAATGCCGCTGTGCAAAGGGTTCAAGACTTTCATGGGGTTTTCCTTTTCAATAATTTGCTGATTGCGCGCAATAGAGGTTTCGTTTGTGCGGTGAGGTCAATTTTGCGGATCGGCAGGATTTTGCACCATTGGCCCAAATGACATTGATAGGTATAATTGGGCCATTTTTTTTTTTTTTTTGTTCACTTGTTTCTGGAGGCTCCATGCAGCCCGTCCGTGTCGCAGTGCTTGCTTTCGAAGGTGTCAGCCTCTTTCACCTCTCGGTGCCTGGCATCGTGTTCGGCGTGGCGCCGGCACCCAGCGGACTGCCTCCGTACGAAGTGCGGTACTGCGCGCCGACGCCTGGCCGTGTTCGTTGCGACCAAGGCATGGAGATTGAGGTGCCTGGCGGCCTCGACGCCATGGAGGATGCCGACCTTGTCATCGTTCCTGCTTGGAACCATCCCGAAAACGTTGCCCCCGCTGTCCTGTCGAACGCCCTGCGCAAAGCCCACGCTCGCGGTGCCCAGGTGGTCGGCCTGTGCCTGGGCGCCTTCGTGCTGGGTGATGCAGGCTTATTGGACGGGCGGCGCGCGACGACCCATTGGGCCTGCCGCGACCTCTTCGCCAAGCGCTTTCCGCTGGCGAACTTTCTCCCTGACGTGCTTTATGTGGACGACGCCAACGTCATTACGTCTGCAGGGACGGTTGCGGCGATTGACTGCTGCTTGAACCTTGTGCGTCAGCGCCATGGTGCTGACGTTGCCAACCGCGTGGCGAGGCTGCTGGTGACTCCACCGCACCGCCAGGGGGGACAAGCGCAATACATAGAGCAGCCGGTGCCTGCACTGCCCAGCGAGAACCGTTTACCCGGCGTGCTGGAGTGGGCACGCGAGCATTTGTCGGAGCCGCTGTCGCTGGATGTATTGGCCGACATAGCGCGCATGAGCCGGAGAACCTTCACCCGACGGTTTCGTGAGGCTACGGGCACCACCTTCGTCAAGTGGCTGGCTGCCGAGCGTATTGCGAGGGCACAGCAGTTACTGGAAACCACGGATTTGTCGATTGAGCGCGTTGCGAGCGAGGTAGGCTTTGGCACCGCGCTGTCACTGCGTCAACACTTTGCAAGCCAGCTGCACACGTCACCCTCTGCATACAGGCGGCTCTTTTGTGAAGGCCAACAAGGCTCTTTGGACGCCTCAATCAAAAGAGAGTATTGACCGCCCATCCATGCCTGTGAACAGTCAGCCATCAGTATCATCTATGGATGGGTATGGCCGCTTTGGCGCAAGACGTATGTCTCTTTTGGGTGAAAAGGGATCAATCCCGAGAGGCTGCTTCTGGCCGATTGCTGCCCGTCGCGAGGGCTGCAATCGACCATAGCGGACGTTGAATAATGTTGTGATGCTGGCTAATCCAGCTTCTAGCCAACTCCATTCATAGCGTTCGTTAGGAAGGGCAGGCAGATTAAATGCAGCTAAATTGTACTTCCGCACCGGCATACGAAGAGTAAGGGTCATAAGGTTTCGCAGATGAGCTTTGTACAGAAAGTTGCTTGCCTTGTTTTTTACAAAACGCAGCAGCCTCTTTTAGTATCTCTACCTTCACCGAGCTACCGTTATAGGCCATCGAGTCCTCCTTTTCGTAAACATAATTGCCTCCTCCGAGGTCAACGATGCCTGAGTTCGTCGCACAGCCGAACAGTGCAAGAACAGCAACCGAAGGGATGACAATTCGCATATTTTTTCCTCAAAAAAACGAATGGCTTAACTAAAAGTAGACGATAGATCTGGAGTGTTCGGTGCGGTGTAGCTTTTTTTTATCGCGTTATGTGGTCGAACGCTTCTTCTGCCGCATCAAGCATTTTCGTCGGATCGCCACCCGGCACGACAAGCTTTCGGAACGCTTCTCTTCATTCGTTGCTCTCGCCGCCGCATTCATCTGGATCTGCTGATTGTCCTTGCTTTAGCAACTGCCGAATAAATATACCGAAATTGGGTACTTCACCCATGGCGCCTTCCCACTCCATTGGAGCAAACATTATTGAGCACACTCGGAAAGGTGGTCCGGAGCGCGTATCGAACCCGACCATCTCTGGGCCACCGTTATCGCCAAACCCAATAAATCCTGGCAACCACTTTTCAACCTCGTAATCACGATTGTTCTCGATCGCTTTCAACGCCGGCCAAATACGGACATATCCTGGATGTCCCAACATATGTGCTTCGCCGCCGTCGCTCAGCCGAAGCAACTCCACATACTCACACGGCAACGAAGCGGGAGTTGCGGCGACTAGGGCTGCGATGGAAGATTCCGCAGCTGGCGCATCGCCTTCATACTGATAGTCGCCGCTTAATAGCAAAGTTCGTAAATCCACTCGATACTCCCTCGAAATTGGCGGTGGCCGAAGTCAGCCAAAAGCACATGACTACTTGGATCGGACTCAATGCGCTTGGTTTTTCGTTCAATGGTTGTCTTGATAGGCACCCAACGCAGAGCAATGGCGGCATCTGAAGAGGTAGGCGGTAGGGCCGTGGTCCTTGTTCAGTGCACTGAAGAATGTGTGCCATTGAGGCCCATCCTCCAGCCCCGTCGCGTCCTGTACGGCAGTTATTGCTTCTGCCCCTAACGCAAGCAGCTCTGCATAGCCTGCCTTGCCGATGAACGCGCCTGCGTCATTGCAATGGGTAAACCACCGCTCCTGCTGCCAGCCATTAAAACCGGGTGTGCGCTGGCTCAACTCGGCGACCAGCGCTTCATCGAGTTCTTCTTCAGCATCCAGTCCAATGCTGTCTTCATCAATGAAGGTTGCGCCGAGCCGTCGGTGAACGCTCCCATCGGCAATGCACCAGGGACAGATGCAGGCTTCGTAATCTTCAGCGGCGTATACCGGCCCCACATAGATGTAGCCACGAGCCTGGTCGCAGCTGATGCAGGTGTTTGTGGAGGGTTGTACCGAGCCGCTTATAACTGGGTCTGGGTGGTAGGTGAACTGTGGCAGATTCATTGAAAGGTCCTTGATCCATAGACATGCCCTGAGCTGGAAGCGTTAGCGTACATCGCAGTATTCTTCCTTGAACTTGAGGCCAATGGGGTAACAACAGTCAGATTGCAAATTGTGGTTGTGTTTCGATACCCTTTTATCTACATCGATACCTCACCCGTGCGAGTGTTGCTCCAGGCGACGATTTGAATTCGCCGGCCCGCTCAAGGGTGGGGTTTTCAGCCTGACCATGTGTCAGGTGGTCTTTGGTACTAAAGGCCGGTGCCAGGCTTCGCGCAGCGGCGTCTGAATACAACGCGAATCCGTAGACCTCTGGGTTCGGGAAGTCCTTGCGAAATTGATTAGCCCACAACTTCTTTGATCAAGGCATCCATGGATGAAAAGGTCAGCCCGTCGGTGATGGACGGGCATCCCGAGTCCAGCAGATAAAAACGTTCTATCGCAGATCTGTCCACCAGTATCAGTCGGCCGCCTGAGTCATCACCGATCAACAGATACCCGGGGAAGTACTCGGCTATTTCGTATGTCTGTTGACGCTCGGCTATTTCATCCGTCGAATAGATTTTTACGAGGTCTTCGATCATTGCGCCGTCGCAGGACCACCAGAATCTGGTTATCCATGAACCTGGGTTGATGGATAGCTGCTGCGCTGTGCGGGTGATCTTTTCAACGTCTGCAGGCGGGTTTTTTTCTGTGTAACGCACGTTCATTCGGATGCACCAGATGAAGGGTTTTTAGCCCACTTATTCAAAAAAGAACTTCATGAATCCGTCCACGTCTGCACCTGCAACGGTGCCCACAACCTCCCTGACTCTGTGCAGGAAGGCGGGTTTGTAGTTCTGCTCTTCATCGATTGTTTCGTCGTTGAATTCCTGAACTTGCACGGATATGCCCGCCTGCAACGCGCCGATCAACGACAGTATGTCTGCCGCTACCTTGAACGACCTTTTCTGAATCGAGCCGAAGATCGGCGAATGCTCATCGCCGCGATCAAAAACCAGCACATCGCCATTTCGATCGGCAAAGACCGTGAAGCCGTCCTTCCATCCCCATGCCGGATCTTCGTTCTCCATGGTATGCCAGCCTTGTTGCGCTTTTGCCAAGTTCTCGGGACCGTAAAGCTGCAAGCCGAAGTCCGCACCGATCATCGGTCGAGCAGAGAAGCCTATCCGTTCGAAATAATCGCGCATTACCCCGCTTTTAGGGACTTCTGCGATGGCAGAAATATTGGCTGGGGCCTCGTTGAATTTCAGTTGGCCGAGGGAGTTTGGCCATGTATTAAACAGAGCTACAAAATTTTCAAACACCTTCGACCGGTGATCCATCCTGTTTTCCTGCAATGCGTTTACCGGGGCCTGTGATGCATTAAGAGGCTTCGCCTAGACTGTCAAACGGTTCGAAATCCCGCTCGGTAAAGGCTTCTGTCAGGATGTTTGAACTGCACAGCCATTCAATGGCTTCCACCAGCCCGTGGCCGGCAACCAGCGCGGCTTCGCTATGGCGCGGCAACACATAGATGCGCTCAGGATCGCCAGGGTGAATGATGAGTTCGTCACCGTCGTAGGTGTCGCCAATGATGATGCACTGCAGGGCCTTTTCCTTGGGCATCAGTTCTTTGTCGTCATCCCAGAACCAGTATTGGTTAATGCGTTCCAGCCAGTTGGCCTGGCTGTTTTCACCGTGCAATATCTGATGGGGCGGGTATATCCTGATGTACACGCCACCGAGAATGCCTTCGCCAAATTGCGTCACGTATTCACGGTAACCGGTGGGAAATCTGCTACCCAGCGCATGTTGCGCCTGATCGACTTCGGCGTCTGTTGACAGCACCCTTGGTTCGCCCATCACGTTGATGTTTTCGAACATTCCATGTCTCCTGATTTGATGAATCAACCGCACGATATTTAGCGCAATCGACCTTGAGTGAGCAGGGTGCCCGGCATATGCAATTGCACGTAGCCAATCACAACCACCATCGACACGCAGAACACCCATTGCAGCCGACTGAGCCCGGCAATCCGATAGATCGCCTGCAGTGGCCTTCGCCAGCGGTACTGGCGGTCCGCCGGGACTGCGCTGGCGGGCTGCAGCAGGCCGATCGCCCCGTTGATCAGATAAGTCGCCAGCCCCAGTACCCCAAGCCAGTGCCAGATGACAACGGCAAGTGCCAGTAACGGGCCGCCATTGCGGATAACCCGGTAACCACGATCCGCGGTCAGTTTGTGTTGTACACACCATGCGCTGGCGCGCTGGTCGAGGTCCTGCAGGTTGTCCGTCAAGGAGGTCCAATGGCTGAGCAGCCATTTGCCGACCTGTGCCGCCAACAGACCACCCAGTGCATAGAGAGGCAGCATGAGCAGCGTCAGCATGGGTCCGGAACCGGGCAGGTTGTTCAGTGCAAGGGTCAGGGTCAAGACGCAGGCCGCACGTTTCACGCCATGGGGCGAGTCCTTGTGCCCGATGAGTGCCTTCCAGAACCCGGGATCATGGTTGGGGAACATCCCCAGCAGGTCGGGGAAACGCGTGGCAAAGCTCTCTTCCAGTTGTTCACAGGCCTGCCAGTCAGCCTCGACGAAACTTGCAGCCAGCTCCGCCTGCTGCGTCGGTTGGGTCGCCAGCAAGAACAGCGTGGCGGCGTTGGCGCGCGCACTGGGGTGTGGCTGGCGCTGCTGAATCAAGGAACGCAGTTCGCCAAGCCAGGTTTGCTGCTCGCAGCGTCGGTGCAGCGCTTGCCACTGCTCTTGGGCAATGGGCACCACCGCCGCTTCAACGTCCCAGGCGAACAATCGACACACCCGTTGAAACAGGGGGGGTGACCAGTCCTCGGTATTCAACAACAGCGTGAGGACATGCACCTGCAACGCCTGACGACGAGCGAAATCACCGAGCCAGGCTTGTTGGCTGTGGTGTTCCAGACAGTCGAAGAACCGCTGTTCCTCTCCGGTTGCCAAGTGCTGGTCGAGCTTGCGGTAAAGCGCTGCCGTAAGGGCGCGGGCAAGACAATGCTGCTCAAATTCACTGGCGGGGATCCGTTGCCAGGGCGTCAACCATTGGCGCTGTTCAATGCCCCATGTCAGAAGGTGCGGATGCGCTTCAGGATCGTTCACGCAACGTTGGAACAGCAGCCGTTCGAACTCGGCATCGCAGCCTCTGGCCGATGCCTCGGTCCAGTACCGATTAACCGCCCGGTCATCAAATCCGCTCAGGAGCCCGACGGCCTGCTCGTGCAGGGACAGCGTGGGCGCCAGGCGCGGGTGTGTCCGGTTTTCTCCAGTGGGCCGTGAAACGTCAGCAGTACCCCGATCGACCTCGTCCCAGCCCTCGCGCAGACTGTGCAAGGCCTGCTCGTAGGCTTCACGCAGCTCCTGGAAGGCGCCAGGATCCTCGTCCGGACGTCTGACCTTGAGCAGTTTGGCATATTGGCGCTTGATGCTGCGCTCATCGGACTGGGCGGGCAGGTCAAGGACCTCCCAGCAATCGAAATCAGACGCCATGCTCAGTACCCGCCACCGGATTCGAGCAGACTGATGCGCCCGCTCAGATCATGGCGAGCCTGGCGGATCAGGCGCTCGTCCTGGCTTGCCAGTGCTTGTTGAAACAGGTTGGCCCAATGGGCGATCTTTTCACGCAGCTCGCCCAGGCTTTCCTGATACAAACGCTCCAGGCGCGCCACCAGCACCGTATTGATCTGCTGTTCGCGGGGGTGCACCTTGAGTTCGGCCAGTGCGAGCAGGCGCTGGGCAATTTCTTCGCTGCCGAGCACCCCCGGGTTGTTTTCGATGACCAGTGCATGCTGTTCACCGGTCATGGGGATGCGCACCTGACACTCGAGAATGCCGTTGATGTCGTAGGTGAAGCGCACGTCCAGATCGACGACGCCACCCGTGTTCGCCGGGACCGGAATCTCCAGTTCACCCAAGGCGATGTTGTCACGCACCAGACGACTCTCACCCTGGTAGATCTTCACCAACACGCTTTCCTGCAGTTCATGGACGGTACACACGGTCTTTACCCGGCTGACGGGGACCGTACTGTTGCGCTCGATGATCGGTAGGTAGTGCCCGTCCTCATAGTGTTGGCCCACCCGTACCGAGGTTGAGATACCCAGGGTGTAGGAGCAGACGTCGGTCAATACCACTTCTTCCAGGGCGGCACTGCGGGACTTCAGCGCGGCTTGTATCGCTGCGCCGTGAGCCACGGCTTCGTCAGGGTTGATGTGGAAGGAGGGGAAGCGGCCAAACAGCCCCGCGGCTAGTTTGCGCACTAGCGGCATGCGTGTGGTGCCACCCACCAGCAGTACTTCGTCGAGCTCGTTGATGCGAATTCTGGCATCGCGCAGCGCGCGTTCAACCGGATTGCGCAGGCGTTCGAGCAAGGGCGCGAACAATGTGGCCATCTCGTCCTGCGGAAAGACGTGCTTCCATTGCTGCCCGTCCACCCGCAACACAAACTCACTCGTCGTTTCCTGCCCCAGCGCTTGGCGGACTCGCTCGGCTTCGCGGCGCAACGCGTGGGCAATGGAGGGTGTCGGCGGAAATCCTGGCTGGTCGCGCTGGGTCTGAATAAAGCGTTCGGCCAGCACCTGGTCGAAATCCTCGCCGCCCAGATAGTTGTCGCCGGCGCTGGCCCGTACCTCCATGACTCCGTCGAACAGTTCGAGGACTGATACGTCGAAGGTGCCGCCGCCCAGGTCGAAGACCAGGAACGAGGTTTCCTTGCCGTGCTGAGGCAAGCCGTAGGCCAGCGCGGCAGCGGTCGGTTCATTGATGAGTTTGTCGACTTTCAGCCCGGCCAGTTCGCCAGCGATACGGGTTGCCTTGCGCTGCGCATCGCTGAAGTACGCGGGGACGCTAATGACCGCCTCGGTCACCGGTTCGCCGTAGGCACGCTCGACATCTTCCTTCAGGCTCTTGAGTACCAGTGCCGACAGTTCTTCAGGGCGCAACGACTGCATACCCAGTCTCACGGTGTGCGCACTGCCCATATGACGCTTGAACAATGCGGTGGTCAGGGTGGAATGGGTGTGCAAGCGCTCGCGGGCAGCCTGGCCGACCAGAATCCGGCCTTCGTCGTCCAGCCCAACGACCGAAGGGGTCAGCACCTGACCTAGGGCGTTCGGCACCAGCACACTGGCATCGTTATGCCAGACAGCCACCAGGCTGTTGGTGGTACCCAGGTCAATTCCGACAATCATCTATGAGTTCCTTTCCCCTGGCTTGACTTCATGGACCTGTTCTTCCTTGAACCACAGAGACAGATGTGTAGTCATTGTGCGATCACTTTTTCCAATTAAGGTTCAATGCTCGCACGTTCGATGAACGGACCGGACCTCGGTGCATGACATAACCTTCGACACGCTGATGAGGCTGACAAGTCAAAGCCAATACGTTGTGCCAATATTGATTTTGGACACAGTTTTTTAAACGAAGGAATAAAAATGGCTGAGATCAGCAAGGTGCCTGCCGAGTTGGCAGAGGAGCTCAAAGTATTGAGCCATCAGGGGCTCGACTTACTGAGCCTTACTCAGGATCACGCTTCGGTTGATGTGGTTGCGGCGATTACGGAGCGGGTGCGTAATTGCAAAGCGCGTGGCACAACGCTGCCCGAGGGCGAAATATTTGCACTTGGAGCGTTGCTGGGTCGCCAATACGTAGAAGGGCAAGGCTGGCACTGGGGCGATGTGGTTTGGGATTTTGATGAGACCACTGCGGCTGTCGGAGTGCTGAACCACGACAACTCATTGTTCATCAACCCTATTGGCTGGGTGGCTGAAGTGATGAAGTCCGAGGGCGGCGTCGGCTTCATGCTTAACTACAACATGGTCAGCGCGCATCAGGTTCCGGTATGCGAACCTGATAGCGCCACAGGCCTCTACTGACTGCTTGCTCTGGAGAAGCGTGCCGACCTCAAATTGAACGCTGGTTTACCCGCGCCATGAGTTGCTCGGCACTCTCCTTGCGTTCCGACTAGCGAGCGCAGGGTGAACTCAACCGTTCTTTCATCGACAGGCAGCAAATGGCCGATAGCGGTCCGCCTTCTTCAGGCGCGCTCGCCCATTTCTCAGAGCATCTCGGCCAAAAAATTTGCAGTCACAAGCGCCCATGTCCTCACGTCGACGAAGGCCCTATAGTTTTCCAATCAACGCCCCACAAATCATCCCCAGGACTCGCCATGAGTGAACCCACCAAAATCCGCCAAGCCGTCGCAAGCGATGAACCCGCAGTCCGCACCAGTGACTCGCAAGTCAACCCATACTAAACAACTGCCGAATCAAATTCGGCGTACTACCCGTCCAGCGTTTAAATGACCGACGAAAGTTGGCGGCATCACTAAAACTCAGATAGCCCGCCACTTCCTCATTGCTGAGCCCTTTGACTTGATACAGATACAGCGCCACCTGTTTGCGCACGCGATCCACTTGCTGCTGAAAACCCGTGTCATGTTTTTGCAGTTTTCGTTTGAGGGTGGCGGGGCTCATGGCGAAGGCTTGGGCGGCTTGTTCCAGGCTCGGGGGTTGGCGCACCTGTTCCAGCAGGTAGGTGTAGAGGCAGTCGGTGAAGCTCGCGGTAAAGCCAAGCTGTTCGATTTGCCCCACGGCTTCCAGGCGGGCGACCTGGCCGGCGGTGGCTGAGGCGTTGGGCCAGGGTTGGGCGAGGTATTCCCGGGGGATGCGCATCAGGTCCAGCGGACGTTTGAACTGGGTGTCTTCGCCCAGGTGCACCCAATACTGTTCGACGTACCGCGGCTCGGCATGGCTGAGGCTGCACACCCACGGCAGGCGGCGGCCGCTGAGCCACTGACTCATGGCCACCAGCGAGGTCATGCTCGCTTCCAGCAGGAATCGCCATTGCTCGCCCGCGCCGCAACTGTCCAGCCAATAGACGTAGGCGAACTGCTCATCCAGCAACAGGCGCGGCGTGGCCAACGGGCTGAGCAATGCCTGTTGCTGCACCAGCGAGTCGAGGGCCTGGTGCAGGTTTTGTGCGTGGCGCAAGGCGTGGCTGACGGCGCCGTAGTGTCCGGGCAGTAATCGCTGGCCGAACAGGAAACTGCTGTCGTCGGCGTCCAGCAGGCGCCGGCTATTGCCGATCAGTTGAAGAAACTGCTGCGGGCTGAGGCGAGTCTGACCCGCCAGAATGTCTTCATGAAAGAGCCCGGTGCCGCGTAGCAGGCGATGGCTGTCGATGTCCCGGGACAACGCCAGATCGATCAGGGTGGCGGGTTGGTAATGCCCGGGGATGAAACGGCTGTCGGCTTCGTACCAGGTGGTTTTGACGGTCATCGCCGGGCCTCAGGCGCTTTTGGCGAGTGGTTGCTTGGCCCGTGCCAGCGCCAGGTTGAGGCGCTTGAGAAGGGTTTCAGGCGTCTCGTCCAGGGCCATCACCACCGCCGTACTGGCCGCCAGTTGCACGCGCTCGCCATGTTGGCGGGTCTTATGCGCGAGGCTATGCACGGCGTGTTGCAGCTCTTGCGCCAGGAGCTGCGCCTGACGCTCGCCGGTGTTGGGCAGCAGCACCACAAAACGGTCGCCAGCCAGACGGCAGAGCAGGTCCTGGCGGCGCAAGTTGAGCATCAGCAAATGACTCAGGGCTTGCAGCACGGCGTCGCCCTCGGCGTGTCCGAAGTTCTGGTTGATGGAGGCGAAGTTGTCCAGGTCCAGCACCAGCAGTGACAGCGGTTGTTGTTGCCTGATGCTGTCGGCGAGGCTGTCGGTCAGTTGCCGTTTGAGGTAGTCGGCACTGCCCAGCGGCGTGAGTTTGTCGAACAGTCGATGTTCGCGAAACAGCCGCTCGCGTTTCTCCATCTGCGCGCTGATCGCCAGTTGTTCGCGATGCCAGTGATAGATGCCGATGGTCAACAGAATCATGCCGACCGGCATCGGTCCGGACTCCAGCCAGTGGTCCCAGGTGATGCTGTCGGGCAGGCGGATGAACTCGTCGAGGCTGTCGATCCACCAGGAGAAAAAGATGCAACCGAGCCCAAGCGCCAGGTAGTTGGTGACCCGTCCGGCGGGGCGGCTCTTGAGCACCAGCCCCAGCCAGACTAGGGCCAGCAGCGCCGAGCCGCCTTCGCCGATGATGTCCAGCCAGACCCACTCACTGACGGCTTTCAGATCGCCGCAGGCCAGGTGCAGCAGCAACCCGAGGTTGGCCGCCAGCAGCAGGGCGGTGAGTTTCCAACGGTGGGGCTTGAGCACTGAGAACATGACTGCGGTCCTTGGATGAGGAAGCGATGCGCGCCAGCACAGCAGATGTTTGTGACAGTCGGGTGACGAGGCACGAACGGGTGGGGGAGGTCGAATCAGCTCACCGTGAATTGTTTTTTCAGCGCCGCGCCGCGCGTTCCCATGAGCGCTCGAGTGCTTCGAACGGCGTTCCGACGAGGGGGTCAGCACATCCAACCGCGAGCCTGGCTGACTTGCCGTTATTGCCAACAGGTCATTTCAGCTCATTCCCACCCCCAATACCCGGCAAACAGGCGGTTTAAAGGGCTTGCCGCCCGGTGCTGTCACAGAACCGTCACGCTCCGTGCCTAGCTTGCCCTCCCAGTTGCCGGGCCACTTGCCTGGCGTTAACGGACTCTTTGGGGGAGGACATTCATGTACCAGCGCAGCAGTCATCCGCGCCGCGGCACCGTCGGGATCTTCAGTTTCACGCTCACGGCGTTGACCATGGCGTTGGCCAGTGAGCGGTTGAGCGCCGCAGACGCCACGGCCAATGTCGAGCATGTCGAAGTGGTCGGTCAGGCGGCGAGCATCGATTCGGCGCTCAAGGAGCAGCGCCGCTCCGACAACATCGAAAGCGTGGTGCATGCCGACGGCATGGCGCAGTTGCCGGACGAGAACGTCGCCGAAGCGGTGCAGCGCCTGCCGGGTGTCAGTGTCGAACGTGATCAGGGCGAGGGGCGGTTTGTCAGCGTGCGTGGCTTGGGCCCGGACCTGAACAGCGTCACCATCAACGGCACGCTGGTGCCTTCGCCGGAAAGCGAACGCCGCGCCGTGGCCCTCGATGTATTGCCTTCGGAGCTGGTGCAATCGCTGTCGGTGATCAAGACCCTGACGCCGGATATGGACGCCAACTCCCTGGGCGGTACGGTCGATGTTCGCAGCCTGTCGGCCTTCGATCACCCTGGTTTGTTCTACACCGGCAGTAGCGAGGCCAGTTACGACAAGAACACCCACCAGACCAGCCCGAAATTCTCCGGCGCGGCCAGCGACCGTTTCAGCCTGGGCGACGGCATCGATAACTTCGGCGTGGCGGCAGCCCTGAGCTGGCAGAAGCGTGACTTCGGTTCGGACAACGTCGAAACCGGTGGCGCTTGGGATTTCCAGCGTGGTGCGCGGCTGGAGGAGTTCGAGCAGCGCGACTACGACATCAGCCGGGAACGCACCGGCGGGGGCCTGAACTTCGATTACAAGCCCGATGACCTGAGCAGTTATTACCTGCGCACCCTGTACAGCCGCTACAAGGACAGCGAGACCCGCAACTCCACCAGCATCGCGTTTGCCGACCCGCAGGCGGCTGGCGAACTTGGCGATGCCGAAGGCAAGCGCAAGCTCAAACAGCGCGAAGAGACCCAGGAAATTCAGTCCTACGTGTTGGGCGGTGAACGCCTGTTCGGCCTCTGGACCCTCAGCGGTCAGGCCGGTTACAGCCGCTCCAGTGAAGACAGCCCCGGGCACATCGCCAACGCCGCCTTCGATGCCAATGACGATTTCACCGACAGCGGCTTCTATAGCAACGACAAACCACGGCCGATCATTGGCCAGGGCTTCTACGACCCGAACAATTTCACCCTCGATAAAGTCGACTGGGAAAAACAGAACACCACCGACACCGAGAAAAACCTGCGCCTGGACCTGGCCCGGGATTACGATCTCAACGGGTACGCCTCGCAGGTCAAGTTCGGCGGCAAGGTCAGCCGGCGCAACAAGGACAACGACCTCGACGCCTGGGTCTACGAAGACTTCGACGACCTGGGGTTCAACGATGAACAGCTCAACCTCAGCCAGTTCCGCAAAGGCTCGGTGGATTACCGTCTCGGTCAGTTCGGGCCGGGCATCAGTGGCAGTGCGATCAAGCAGTTGATCGGCGGGCTGAACCGGGACGATTTCTACGATCCCGTGGAATCGGCGGTCAACGACTTCAAGATGAGCGAGGACATCAACGCCGGTTACCTGATGAACACCTTCGACATCGACGATTGGCGGTTCATTGCCGGCTTGCGCTACGAGGGTACCGAGTTTGATGCCAAAGGCACCGGCGTCAGCGATGGCGAGTTCGAGGCCACCGACACCAAACGTAAATATCACCACTGGTTGCCGGGCTTGCATGCGCGTTACCAACTGGACAAAAACACCCAGGTGCGAGCGGCCTGGACCAAGACCGTGGTGCGCCCGACCTTCGGTCAATTGGCGCCGGGGTTTGTCATCGACGGCGACGAGGCGACCTTTGGCAATCCTGATCTCAATCCGCTGGAGTCGAGCAACCTCGACCTCGGTATCGAGCACTTCATGGGACGTGCCGGCACGGTCTCGGCTTTCGTGTTCTACAAGGACATCAAAAACTTCGTCTACAACACCGATCTGGCCGGCACCGGTGCCTGGGTGGACTTCGCTGAAGCCCACACGTTTGCCAACGGTGACAGCGCAAAACTCTACGGGCTGGAGCTGGCCTATTCGCAGCAGTTCGACTGGCTGCCGGCGCCGTGGAACGGCTTGCTGGTCGGGGCCAACGCCACCTTTAGTCGTTCCGATGCCGAGATCGAAGGCTTCGACGCCGCCAGTGGCACGAACCTCAAACGCAGCATCGATTTGCCGAACCAGTCGGACACGGTCGGCAACCTGATGCTCGGTTGGGAAGACGACAAGCTGAGCCTGCGCCTGTCGGCCAACTACAAGTCGGACTACCTCTACGAACTGGCCCCGATCAACGACAAGGCCCACGACCTGCACGTCGATGCCCAGACCTTCGTTGATTTCAGCGCGCGCTACTCGCTGACGAAAAACCTGCAAGTGAGCTTCGAGGCGCAAAACCTCACCGACGAGTCGTACTTCGTCTACACCGGCAACCGTTCCTACAACGGCCAATACGAAGAGTACGGCCCGACCTACAAGCTCGGCCTGACTTTCACCCATTTCTAAGTGCCGGGACGGCAGCCCAGTGCTGCCGTCGCGATGGATGCACGACAAGGACTTTGCCTGTTCATGACTATTTCTTTGCGACACACACACTGGCTGCTGGCCGCGATGATCAGCCTGGCCGCTGGCCCGACCCTGGCGGCGACGCCTGGCCTGACGCTCACGCCGTGGGCGCCGAACCTCAAGGTCGAGGAACTGGCGTTCCTGTCCGCCGATCAACGCCTGGCGGTCAGCCCCCGTGATGGCTTGCTGTTGCTGGACGCCAAAGGCGTCGAACTGGCACGCATGAACGGTGCATTCAGCAGCCTCGACAGCCGTGCCACCGCGCAGCAGGTGTTCGTTGCCAGCCTCGACACCAGCCGCCAGCAAGCGCTGGTGGTCGGCCTCGATTCGGCCAAGCGCACGTGGGGTACGCCGCTGTATTTGCCGACGCGGGACTTCGGGGTGAATGGCCTGTGCCTGTACCGTGACGACGCGAGCAATCTGTTTGTATTTCTGGTGGGCGAGGAGGGCAAGGGTGAGCAATGGCTGCTGGGCAACGGCAACGTCCTGAACGCCCAGGCGCAAAAGGTCCGCAGTGTGCCGCTGCCGCCGTCCGCGCAATTTTGTCAGGTCGACGACGCTGCGCACCAACTGGTGGTCAACGAAGAAAACGTCGGTTGGTGGGCGTACCCGGCACACGCTGAAGCTGATGTGACCCGCACGCCCGTGGCGATGCGTGAACCCTTCGGCGACATCAAGGG
Organism: Pseudomonas sp. LBUM1643; assembly: GCF_059716215.1. NCBI lineage: Bacteria > Pseudomonadati > Pseudomonadota > Gammaproteobacteria > Pseudomonadales > Pseudomonadaceae > Pseudomonas > Pseudomonas sp. LBUM1643. The sequence goes on along the minus strand of NZ_CP166813.1, from coordinate 3,948,638 downwards.
TGCCGCCGGTGCGCTGGCGCTGGTCCCCGGTGGCGTCGTCGGGCTCGATCCGGAAGCGGCGCAACTGCACCTGTATCAGCAGCAGGGCGAACGCTGGACGGCTCAGGCAACCTTGCCGTTGGCCGGGCTCAAGGAACCGGAAAGCCTCGCCCTGCGTAACACCGACAAAGGTTTGCAGGTGTTGATCCGTGACGATGCCGACGGGCGTGTGTACCAGGGTCAGATCGACTGGCAAGCCAAAGCGGTTGCGCTGGCGCCAGTGTTGCCGAACGTGGCGGCGCGTGTTCAGACCGATCCGGTGGCCCGCCAGGGTGATGCTGCGGACGATCCGGCGATCTGGATTCACCCGCAACAACCGTCCCTAAGTCGGGTGCTGGGCACCAATAAAAAACAAGGCCTGTTGGCGTATGACCTGCAGGGAAAACTGCTTCAGGAGTTGCCGGTCGGGCGCTTGAACAACGTCGATGTTCGACCCAACTTCAAGCTCGGTGAGCAGACAGTGGACCTGGCGGTGGCCAGTCACCGCGATCACAACAGCCTCAGCCTGTTCGCCATCGACCGTAGCAGTGGCGAGCTGCGCGACATCGGCGAAGTGGCCACGCCGCTCAAAGACATCTACGGCATCTGCCTGTTTCAACCGGCCAGCGGTGAGATCTACGCGATTGCCAACGACAAGGACGGCACCTTCCTGCAATACCGCCTCAGTGCGGCAAATGGCCGGGCCCAGGGTGAGCTGGTGCGCCAGTTCAAGGTCGACAGCCAGCCGGAAGGCTGCGTCGCCGACGACCAGCGCCAGCGACTGTTTCTGGGTGAGGAGGATGTCGGGGTCTGGGCCGTGGACGCCCGCGCCGATCAACCGGCGACGTTGACCAGCGTGATCAAGGTCGGCGCGCAGTTGCAGGCGGATGTCGAAGGCCTGGCGCTGTATCAAAGCGCGGGGCGGGATTATCTGGTGGTGTCGAGCCAGGGCAACGACAGCTACCTGGTGCTCGACGCCGAGCCACCGTTCGCCAGTCACGGCGCGTTCCGGGTCGGTTTGAACGCAGCGGCTGGCATCGACGGCGCGTCGGAAACCGATGGCCTGGAGGTGACCTCGGTCAACCTCGGCGGCCCCTGGAGTCACGGCATGCTGGTGGTGCAGGACGGCCGCAAGCGCATGCCCGAGCAAGCCCAGAATTTCAAATTCGTGCCCTGGGCCGAGGTCGTCCAGGCCCTGAAGCTGCCCTGATCCGAACCGTCATCATTCGGTCATCAATTTTCCATCGAATAGCCTCGCGACCGTTGCGCATCAACGGTCACGCGGCACCCCACAAGGAGTTTCACCATGCAGGCCACGCTCGAACACATGACGATCTGGGGGCTGATCAGCGACGCCAGCCTATTGGTCAAAGCCGTGATGCTCACGCTGTTGCTGGCCTCGTTGCTCAGCTGGTACCTGATCATCCAGCGCAGCCGTGTGCTGCACCGCCGCGAGCGCGGGTTGAACAGCTTCATGCAGCGTTTTCGCAGTGCACCGGAGCTGCTGCCGTTGCTGCGTGAAACGGCACAGGTCAAGGACGTGGACGCCGGGATCGAGCCGATTTTTCGCGCAGGTTATCAAGAGTTTTGCCACCTGAAACAGCAAGCCGGTCACCACCCCGATGTGGTGCAGGAGGGCGTCGAGCGGGCGCTGTACGTCGCCATCAGCGAGGAGGAAGTGCGCCTGGAAAAGGGTCTGCAGTTTCTCGCCACGGTCGGCTCGGTGAGTCCTTACATCGGTCTGTTCGGCACGGTGTGGGGGATCATGAATTCGTTCATCGGCCTGTCGCAAGTGCAGCAGGCGACGCTCTCGACCGTCGCGCCCGGCATCGCCGAGGCATTGATTGCGACAGCGATTGGCCTGTTCGCGGCGATCCCGGCTGTGATCGCCTACAACCGCTTCGCGGCGCGTAGCCAGACCCTGCTCACGCGGTACTACGCCTTCGGCAATGAGCTGCAAGTGCGCCTGCACCGCACGTTGCACGGTGCGCCATTGAACCTGGCCGCTGCGGCCTGAACGGAATTCAAGGAGAGGCAAGATGCTAGTCAGGCCGCAACGCAAACATGGGCCAAAGGCCGAGATGAACGTAGTGCCCTACATCGACGTGATGCTGGTGCTGTTGGTGATCTTCATGGTGACCGCGCCGATGCTGACCCAAGGGGTAAAAATCGAGCTGCCCAAGGTCGCCAGTGAGGCCCTGGCCAACGACACGCGCCAGCAGATCCTCACGCTGTCGGTGAAAGCCGAGGGCGGTTATTACTGGAACCTCGGCGGTGAACTTGACACCCAGCACCAGACCGACAGCGCCGTGGGCCTCGATGAACTGCGCGCCAAGGTCGAACAGATCATCGCCCAGCGACAGGACACGCAGGTGTATATCCGAGCGGACCAGGACGCCGGATACGGTAGCGTCGTGGCGGCCATGGCGGCGTTGCAACAGGGCGGCGTCAGCAACCTCGGGCTGGTGACCGAGGCCCCGCAATGACCACGATGATCCTGCACGACTCGGCACCGCTGGCGACCGGGAGGTGGACCTCGATGAAGCGCAGCGACCTCTGGCAGCACAGCTTTGCGGCAGGACTGGCGGTGGCGCTGCATGGCGTCGTGGTACTGTTGTTGATCAACAACTGGTCCCCCGAAGTGCCGGCGGTAAAACCACCGAACGTCATGACCACACAGTTGGTGATGTTGGCGCCGACGGTGCAGCCACCTGCGCCTGAACCAGCACCCATGCCGGTGTCCGAGCCTGTGGTCGCAGCCCCGGCAGCCGTGACGCCGAGTGTGCCGGTTGAACCGGCCAAGCCGCAGATCGACCCGCAGATCCAGGCACGCAAGCTCGAGCAGGCAGCCCTGGCGCGCAAACGGGTGGAAGAGCGCCAGCGCGAACAACAGGCCGAGCAGCAACGTCAGCAACTGGCCTCTCGGGAGCGCGAGCAGGCCGCCGAACAACAGCGTCAGGCGCAACAACAAGCGCAGCAAGCAGAGCAGGCCCGACTGAGCGCCGAGCGCGCCCGGCAACAAGCCGCTGCGGACAGCCGTCAGTACCTGCCTCTGAGCAAGGAGGCGCCGGAGTATCCGGCACGGGCGCTGGACAAAAATATCGAGGGCGACTGTTCCGTGGAATACACCGTCAACCCGAAGGGCCAGATCGAAAACCCCAAGGTGCTGGATGGCTGTCACCCCTTGTTCATTCGACCGTCGCTGGCGGCCGCGCAAACCTTCCGTTATCAGCCGCGCATCGTCGACGGTGTCGCCGTTGCAGTGCCGTCGGTGCGCAATACCTTTCATTTCAGGATCAAGTGAGACCTATCGAGCCCTCGCTGGCAACAGGTAAGCTATCGCCCTGTGCTCGGTACTCGTTATGAATGAATGTCAGGAATGTAAGGAATGATCGTGGAACTCATGATGAGAAGTCGGCTTTTTGCGGTGCTGATGGGCTTGGTATTTATCGCGCTGGACCAATGGGTCAAGGTGCAGGCGTTAGTCAGGTTGCAATCGGACAGTTTCAAACTGGGGGGCAATTTCGCCTGGCTTGATATCGCGTTGAGCATGAACCCTGGCGCCTTCCTGAGCCTGGGTGCAGGGTTGGCGCCGGGCGTGAAGCAGCTGATTTTCATCGTCGGTGTGGCCGCTGTGGTGTGCTGGGCCACCTGGTGGTCGTTTTCGCGTTTTGCCAGCGCTCCGATGAGAGCGGCAGCGGTCTATCTGATCGCTTTGGGTGGTGCGTCCAACTTGATTGATCGCGTGTTTCGGGAGGGGCATGTGGTGGATTACATGGTGCTTAACCTCGGGGCGGTGCATACCGGTGTTTTCAATATTGCGGATGTTGCGATCATGGTTGGGGCGGGTATGTTGATTTGGGTTGAAGCGAGAAAAAACCGTCGCCAAATGAAATGATAATCAAACTTTTCAACCCCGAGGGAGCAGGCCTTGCCTGGTCCCTCGGGGCTGAGGTGTCTTGCGAAGACCTTCAGGAAAACAGTACCGGGTCAGAACGTCTGTCCCAGGGAAAACTGGAACACTTGCGTGTCGGCATCGTCAGGTGTTCGAACCGGCAGCGCCAGGTTAAAGCTCAAGGGGCCCAAAGCGCTGTACCATGGTGCATAAAAAAGGATTGGTTAGCGGTCAGAAACGGGTGGATGGTCTCGTCCCGTATGACTTCTTTTGCGAAGATAATCCGGCGATCAATCTGTTCGTGTTTACAGGCTCTGCCGCCCAGGACAAAGCGGTCGATGAACAGACACTCTGGGGCTTTACCCGTCTGGAACGTTTTGAGGCGCTGACCGGCACTCTCATGTCGAACAAAAAGCAAAAAGGCTGGTTTCAAACAGTCAACGTCCTCACCGGTCCTGCCAAGAACGGTACCCAAAGTGTGAAGTTTCAGCGGGTGCTGAAAATCATCAAACATGTCGGTGCATCGGGCCATGGCGACAACAAGGCTGAATACGAAATCCTGACGGATGAAGGCGATATCTACTTCACCCGCCGGTCTGCTGCGTCCAACGGTACGCAAACCATCATTTACGCTGCGGACCACTAAAGCACCCTTGGATGACATGAATTCACTGACGATACGTCGAGCTGAATCATGGTCCGGACGGCAGTTCTGGAGCACGGGAGATTGCCCCCTCGGCCTGATGATGATCGGCCTGGCGAAAAAGGGCGCCGGCACCTGGGACATCGCCTTGAACGTCGATATCAGCTGAATAGCCATAAAAAAGGCCGCTGCACACACAGCGGCCAGAAGCCGTCTACCGTTTTACAGCGGGAGGCCGTTACACCCGATAAGACTCAAACTTTCGCCGGGTTCTGTTTCTCCGGGTCAATCCCATAAAGCGCAATTGCCTCAGCTACTTTTTCCCTTGGCACCCCTCCGTCGTCGGCCAGCGCTTTCAAGGCCGACAACGCGATGAAGTGGCGATCCACTTCGAAAAACCTGCGCAGCGATTCCCGGGTATCCGATTGGCCGAAGCCGTCGGTGCCCAATGCCACGAAGCGCCGCATGGGCACGAACGGGCGGATCTGGTCGGCGAATATCTTCATGTAATCAGTCGCGACCACCACCGGACCCTGTTTATCTTGCAGGCAACGTTCAACGTGACCGATACGAGGTGCCTCATGCGGGTGCAGCAAATTCCAGCGTTCGGCCTCCTGGCCGTCCCGACGCAGTTCGGTCAGGCTGGTGACGCTCCACACTTCGCTGCTGACATCGAAGTCCTGCTCCAGCAACTGCGCGGCGGCGATGACTTCTTGCAGGATTGAACCGCAGCCCATCAGTTGTACGTGCTTGCCTTCGTTTGGCTGCGTCGGGGCCGAGAGCCGATACATGCCTTTGAGAATGTCCTGCTCGACACCTTCGGGCATGGGCGGATGGGCGTAGTTTTCGTTCAACAACGTGATGTAGTAGTAGATGTCTTCGTTTTCGACATACATGCGCCGCATGCCATCCTGGATGATCACGGCCAGTTCATAGGCGAACGTCGGGTCGTAGGACACGCAGCACGGTACGGTGGAGGACAGCACATGGCTGTGACCATCGTCATGTTGCAGGCCTTCGCCCATCAGCGTGGTTCTGCCGGACGTAGCGCCCAGCAGAAAACCTCGGGCGCGTGCATCGCCAGCCGCCCAGGCCAGATCGCCGACGCGCTGGAAACCGAACATTGAATAAAAGATGTAGAAGGGCACAGTCGCCACGCCGTGCGTACTGTACGAAGTACTTGCCGCGATCCACGAAGAAATCCCGCCGGACTCGTTCAGTCCCTCCTGCATGATCTGCCCATCCCGCGCCTCCTTGTAGTAACTCAGTTGACCGGCGTCCTGAGGGGTATACAACTGGCCGACGTGGGAATGGATGCCGATCTGGCGGAACAGGCTTTCCATGCCGAAGGTGCGTGATTCGTCCGGGACAATGGGCACGATCAGCTTGCCGATATTCGGGTCTTTGAGCAGCGTGCCGAGGATGCGCACAAACGCCATGGTGGTGGAAATACCGCGTTCGCCAGTGCCTTTGAGCTGGGTGTCCAGGGCCGACAATGGCGGGATCTGCAACGGCTCGACCGCGCTGAAGCGGGCAGGCACGTAACCGCCCAGTTGGGTACGCCTGGCTTGCAGATAAAGGGCCTCGACACTGTCCGCTGCCGGTTTGAGGTAAGGCATGTCGCCCAGTTGATCGTCGGTGAGTTCCAGCGCGAAACGATCACGGAACGCTTTGACCGCGTCCTCGCCCATCTTCTTGAGCTGATGGTTGATGTTCTGGCCTTCGCCTGCTTCGCCCATGCCGAAGCCTTTCACGGTCTTCGCCAGAATGACCGTTGGCCCGCCAGTGTGGCGCATCGCGGCGGCGTAGGCGTTGTAGACTTTTTCCGGGTCATGGCCGCCGCGAGAGAGCTTCCAGATTTCTTCGTCGCTCAGGTCGCTGACCAGCTCCAGCAATTCGGGGTATTTGCCAAAAAAATGCTCACGGACGTAAGCGCCGTTTTGGGATTTGTAGTTTTGATAGTCGCCGTCCACGCATTCCATCATCCGCTGGCGTAGCAGGCCGCTTTTGTCCTTTTCCAGCAGGGCATCCCAACCGCTGCCCCAGATCACCTTGATCACGTTCCAGCCGGCCGCCCGATACAGGCTTTCAAACTCCTGAATGACCTTGCTGTTGCCGCGCACCGGTCCGTCCAGACGCTGGAGGTTGCAGTTGACGACAAAAATAATATTGTCGAGCTTCTCTCGACCCGCCAGGGAAATCGCCGCCAGGGATTCCGGCTGGTCCATTTCTCCGTCACCGAGAAACGCCCAGACTTTTCGGCCTTGATGTTCTTTCAGGCCACGGTCTTCGAGGTAGCGCATGAATCTGGCCTGGTACGCGGCGGTGATCGGTCCGAGTCCCATGGACACCGTCGGAAATTGCCAGAAGTCCGGCATGAGCCTTGGGTGCGGATAGGACGAGACACCGTCGCGGTCAGTCTCGCGGCGGAAGTTGTCCAGCTGCTCTTCGCTCAGGCGACCTTCCAGATAGGTGCGCCCGTAGATGCCCGGTGAAGAGTGGCCCTGGATATACACCATGTCGCCACCAAACTGCTCGGTGCGCCCACGGAAGAAATGCTCGAAGCCGACGTCGTACAGAACGGCTGCCGAGGCATAGGAAGCGATGTGCCCGCCCACGTTCGAATGTTTGCCGGCGCGCAGCACCATGGCCAAAGCATTCCAACGGATGTAGGCATTGATCCGGCGCTCTATGGTCAGGTCGCCAGGGTAGGGTTGCTGACGGTCGACCGGGATGGTGTTGACGTAGGGCGTGGTGACGCGCCCGTAAAAATTACCATGGCGGCTGGCATCGAAATCCAGCATCTGATCGATCAGGTAGTGAGCGCGGGTACGCCCTTCGACGCTCGCCACCGATTCGATGGAATCGAGCCATTCGCGAGTTTCTTGTGGATCCTCGTCGAGAAACAGGGGTTGTTGTGCCATCGTCGTCTCCTGGACAGTGCAGCAGCACCGAGTCGTTGGGTGCCTGGCTAAGGGGCGTGGGTAGACGCCAACCAAAAAGAGTATTTGTAGTTGCAGTTGCAACTACATGCGAGAACTTAGCCCGCCGCGCGCTACAATTGCAACTAAATCGATGTCATGAAAAAGGTGATGCATGTCTTCAAACGATCCGGATACCTGGTTCAGATTCGTCAGGGCCCACCGCTGCCTGATCCGGGAAATCGAGCGTCGACTGGCGGCCGCCGGGCTGCCGGCGTACGCGTGGTACGACGCGTTATGGGGCCTGGAAAGCGGCCCCGAGGGCACCAGACGCATGAGCGAATTGGCTGACGTGATGGCGATCGAGCGCTACAACCTCACCCGCTTGGTGGATCGTCTGGAGGCCGAAGGCCTGGTCACACGCAGCCGTGCCAGCGATGACGGCCGGGGTGCGTTTGCTGCCATTACCGAGAGCGGGAAAGTGCTGCGTAAAAAAATGTGGGAAATCTATGAAGCGGCAGTGGACGAGCTGTTTTTGTCGCAATTCGACGACGAGCAACAGCGATTCCTCAGTGACGCGCTTGAGCGGGCCGCAATGGCAGCGCGCAACAGTGGGCGAGCGGGCTGAGCGTTGTCCTGTCACTGCAGCAGATAACGCTCCATGGCCTGTTCGACACACGCCTGTGCGATAACACCTTCCTGGGCCAGAGCTCGCAGAGCGAGTGCCACGATCCAGCGTTTATCCACCGAGTTGCCCGAAGATGTGTCGGTTGAATCCGCGCCGATCGCCACGAACCGTGACTGGATATGCCCACCGATCTGATCGGCGACATGCTGGGCATAACCGGTCACCGCCACCACCGGGCAATCATCGGCACTCAGGCAGTCGAGCAGATGCGACGACCGCCGTGGCAAGCCGGGATGCATCCGGTTCCAGCGTTGTGCCTTGTCCGCATCACGGGCCAGGCGGGTGTAGCTGGGGCAGCTCCAGAGTTCGCTTTCGACGCCCCAGTCATCACGCAACATCTGCGCCGCTGAGGCCACCGACTGCAAGGCCAGCCCTGCGCCCAACAAGCGGACTCGAGGTTGCCCGGCATCTGTATCAAACTCGTTGAGCTTGTACATGCCCTTGAAGGCCTGGCTCGCACTCAGGCGGCTGATGGGGGCGACGAAATCATCGGGTTCATCGTGAAGCGCCATGTAGTAGAAGCCCGCATTGCCTTCCACATACAAACTTTGCAATGCCGCTAGCGCAATGGCGTGCGCTTCGGCACCGCTGGCGGGGTCGAAGGGCAGGCAGTGCGGGTTGGCGGCCAGCCAAAGCGGAACCCAGGGGTGAGCGCCTTTAGGCCAGCGGGAGGGCAGGGTTTCTATGTCATTGCACAGGATGCCCCGGCGGGCAGACTCGTTTGAAAGTGCGCAAAGTTCGGCTGATGTCGCAGAACGGGTCAGGTACAACAGCGGTTTTTCGCTGGCGCAGGCAGTCGGGCTGAAGCGCAGAGGCCAGGCGCTGATACGTGTGTGACAGGTTTCGACTTGAGACTGCGTGTCGGACCGGATGACCCAGACATGCCGGGCCGTTCCCGGATCCCTTTCCAGTCGGTTGGCGATATCGATCATGGTGTAAAGCGGAGAGGAGAAGCCGGCGGTGTGTTGATGGGCCAGGGTTCGGATTTTATCGATGCAGGCCTGAGCAGCAAGGCAGGTATCCGGTGTTTTGCTGAAGCTGGAAAAGCCGATCATGTTCCACAAATCTCCATGCGTTCCTTCATGCCTGCACCATACTGCACGCCTCAACATAATTGCAAATGCAATTAGATTGCCGTGGAATGGAGTCTCCTCATGAACGCGCCTTACCCATTGCAGTCGTTCGCAAAAGCCAATAACTCGCCGTACGTGATCCTCTGAAAAATGAACGGGTTGCCTTAAAAACGACGAATGTCCAATGTCGCGCGCAATCCACCGGACGGACGATTCTCCAGTCGAATCTGCCCACCCAGGCGAAATGCGATGGCCTGGACGATGGTCAATCCCAGACCTGCTCCCTGGGCATTCCCACGGCTATAGAATCGCTCGAAGAGTCGATCACGCTCTGACTCGTCAATGCCTGGCCCCTCGTCCTCCACACTTAACGCGTAGTGATCCTCTTTTTTCATCAGCCTCACGGTGATCAGTCCTTGAGGCGGGGAGAAGTTTGCGGCATTGGTCACCAGATTGTTCAAGGCGATGTGGATGGCTCCGGCGTCGACTTTGACATGGCTGACTTCGTCGACAGTATCGAACGCCAGTTCAAGTCCCTTGCTCAATATCCAGGGTGTCAGTTGAACCAGACTCTCTCGAACCGTTGCCACCAGATCGATGCTCGGGGCCTCCTGTGTTTCAGACTGCGGTTCAATACGCGCCATCGTCAGCAGTTGATTGACCAGCCGAGTGGTACGGTCCACACCGTCGATAAGGTGCTCAAGCGATTCGAGCCGATCTTCCTCGTTCCGTGCCTCCATCAGGTTTTGCGCATGTACCCGGAGCACCGCCAGTGGTGTACGCATCTCATGGGCGGCGTCGGCGATGAAGCGTCGCTCGCGACCCATGACCTCTTGAATCTGCGCCAACACACGATTGAGGGCCGCCTGCATGGGTTCGAGTTCAGTGGGCAAGGGCGTCAATTGCAATGGCTCAAGAGAACCCGAATGCCTGGCTCGCAGGGTTTTCGCCATATCGATCAGCGGTTTCAGCCCCCACCCGATTGCCATCCAGATCACCACCGCAAGCACCAGGCTGCCTATCAGGTTGGGCACTACCGTGTGACGGACAATCCGATCCACAAGATCGGCTCGTACGTCGTCACGTTCTCCCACCCAGATCTTCAGACCATATTGCGGGTCATCCAGTACAAACGCGCGCCACTTTCGGCTGGTGACGTCAGTAACGTCACTGAAACCCGGTTTGACCGGCGGGGCGGTAAAGGAAGGCGCACTGGTCGTGTGAACCAGTAGCGCTCCTTGTGAGTTCCAGACTTGAAAAGCGATTTTACTTTCATACGGATGGCCATCCACTTTCGGCGCCGCCTGGCTCAACGCCTGATTGAAAGCCCGATACAACTCGGCGTGTTCTTCGCTGGCCATGGGCATGCGCATGACGCCCTGCAACAGACGAGCGTTCTGCGCCAGTTGAGCGTCGTACACCTCATCAATTTCATGATTGCTGTCGTGTAGATTGAACGCAGTCATGATCAATAGACCGAGAAACAAAAGTACGAGGATGAGCGTGAGGGTGCGGCGCCGGATAGAGTTCATCGGCGCTCCTGCACCAGGTAGCCGACGCCGCGAATGGTGCGGATCAGGTCACTGGAGAACTTCTTGCGCAAGTGATGGATGTGCACTTCCAGTGTGTTGCTTTCTGCCTCCTCGCTCCAGCCGTAGAGTAACTGCATCAGGTGATCGCGCGTCATCACCCGGCCCGGAGGCGAAAGCAGTTCATGGAGCAACTGATACTCCTTGGGGGTCAAGGCTACGGATTCGCCGTTATAGCTCACTTGCTGCGTAGTGGGGTTCAAGCTGATGCCCGCGTGTTCAATCAGCACTTGGGCGCGACCTGCGCTACGTCGCAACAAGGCACGCAGGCGAGCCTTGAGTTCAGCCAGGTCGAACGGTTTGATCAGGTAGTCGTCGGCGCCGGCATCCAGCCCGGCGATGCGATCTTCGGTAGCGTCACGCGCAGTAAGGATCAACACCGGCAGGTTGGAGCCACTGTCGCGCAGGCGGCGCAGGACCTCCAGCCCGTCCATACGTGGCAGCCCGAGATCCAGCACTGCCAAATCGAAGGTTTCGCTAAGCAGCGAATGCAGCGCACTGTTGCCATCGCGTAACCAGTCGACGGTGTAACCCTCTCGGTCGAGCGCCTGATGGATACCTTCACCCAGGGCGATGTCATCCTCGATCAGTAATAAGCGCACACGGACTCCTGTCAGTCGAGTTTCTTGTTCACGTCCACCAGCAAACTTTCGATCTCTTTGCGGCGCCCGGCATCAGCCGTTTCCCGGCCTGGCCGTGGTGCAGCTTGCAGCGCTTTTTGCAGCACTTGTCTGGCGTCGGCGTAGTGTTTTTGGCGGTCGAGATGATCCCCCCAGAAGTACAGACTATCGATGCCGTTCGGGTTCAGTTGCAAGGCCTGTTTGAGTAGCTGCTCGGCTTTGTCCGAATCGCCGAAACCGATGGGCCAGCCGGGAACCCGGTCGTACAACGCGCCGAGGCTGGTATAAGCCGAGCCTTGCAAGGCTTTGGGGTCCAGGGTCAGGGCTTTCTCCAGATCGACCTTCGCGTCCTTGACCTTGCTCAGCGCACCCAGCCCGCCTTGGGCTCCGGCCCAACTGCTGGTGACGATGCCGGACCAGATCCAGGCTTCGGCCACCGTTGGACGCTCCTGAGTGAAGGTTGAGGCCTGGCTGGCAAGTTTCTCGAATGCTGCCGTGCGCTGGCCCTCAGGCAGTTCGTACTGAATATGCGCCCAGCTTTGCTGGATGCCGGAGAGGCGTTGCTGGTCAGCGGAATCCAAAGCCCAAACGCTTTGGCTCAAGGCACCCAATAGAAGGCAAGCGGCGATTTTCTTCATGGCTTGTGGTTCTCGTTGTCGTTCTTCTGACTCAAGCGGCGGATCAGCGGCAAATGCTTGCGCAAGCTGCGGTCCACCAGGTTGGGTAACAGGTTATTCAGGCGCACAAAGAAACGCTCCGGCCAGCCCAGGTACACGTTGCGATGGTCGCTGGCGATGGCGTGGATGACCGCCGAGGCAACGGTTTGCGGATCGTCGACATTGGATTTGAGCGCGTCATTCAACGCCTGCGCCGCCGGGCTGTTCATGCTCGTGCGGGTGGCGCGTGGCGCGACGTACAAGACGCCGACGCGGGTGTCTGCCAGTTCCCGGCGCAGGGCCTCGGAGAAACCGCGCAAGGCAAACTTGGTGGCGCAATAGCTGGCGTAGCCGGGATAGCCGATGGAGCCGTAGGTCGAGCCGACGTTAACCACCATTGCACTCTCTGCTTGCTTGAGCATCGGCAGGAAGATTTTAGTCAGGCATATCGGCACGCTGATGTTCACCGCCAGCATCGCGTTGATGTCACTGTCATCCAGTTGATCAAGCATGGCGAAGTGATTGACCCCGGCAGCGTTGATCAGCAGGTTGATACCGCCGATTTCTTCGGCGGCGCTGAGTACTTTGCATCGGTCGGAGCGAAACGTCAGGTCAGCACCGACCCAGCACAGATGCTGCGGGTAGCGTGTCAGCAACGGCTCCAGGGATTCTCGATGTCGAGCCACCGCCAGCACGCGGGCACCCCTGGCGCACAGGGCTTCTGCGATGGCCAGGCCGATTCCGCCGCTGGCACCGGTCAGTACTACGCGAGCCTCAGTCAGACGCATGCAGGTTCTCCGCTTCACGCGGCAAGCCACGGAACATGTCGGCGTAAAGTGTGTACACCACACGGGATGCGTGAATGACCGCCGCCTGATCGTCCGGATCTTCGAGCTTGTCCATCAGCCGGCGATAGGTCTGCATGTGTTCGATATCAAGGGAGCCGTGAGAGCTGAGGTAGGTGAAGGCAGTTTCCGGCAAGTCCAGCCGTTCACGAATGCTGTCGGCCGCGTGGGTGGCGAGGGCGATGCTGGTGCCTTCCAGCACGTTGACCATGCCGAACAGGCCCACCGGGTTATCCCGCGCGATCAGGTCGTAGAGAAAACTGACCATTAGTTCGATCGGCAGCGATGGACGACCATCGCGCACGGCAGCTTTATCGCCGCCGCAGGCCTGTATGTCATTGAGTACCCATTGTTCGTGACCGTATTCGTCTTCTATGTACTCGCATACCGCTTCACGTAGCCACTCCAGGCGCAAGGGCAGTCGCGCGCCACAGGCCATCATCAACGGTACGGTATGACGCACGTGGTAGTAAGCCTGCGCCAGAAAGGCCCGGTAGCTTTCCAGGCTGACATTGCCACCCAGGGCATCGCGGATAATGGGCAGGTTGAACAGTTCGCGCCGTTCCTGTTGCGTGGCTTCTTGCAAGGTGTCGAAAAAACTCATGATGCGGATTCCTCGGAAAGTCCCGATTCAGTCAGTTGCGCCCGGTAACGCTCGATGATCGCGTCGCGGCGTGGTCGGCCATTGGCAGTCAACAAGCCGTTGGCGGGCGTGAAGGGTTGACCCAGCCGGGTCCAGTGATGGACTTGGGCGTAATTGGGCAAAGACTCGTTAACCTCGGCCACGGCAGCGGCCAATTCTTCGTCGGTGCAGTCCGCTCGGTGGGGCCAGAGCAGCGCGTGGTTGCCTGGCATGGCTTCGCCATAAACGAACGCCTGGGCGATATGCCTGCGTTGAGACAGTTCCGCCTCTACCCACTCCGGGTTCACGTTGCGGCCGAAACTGGAGACGAACTGGTGCTTTTTGCGTCCCGTCAGGTAGAGAAAACCTTCAGGGTCGAATTCGCCGAGGTCACCGCTGGGCCACCAATCGTCGGTGTGCGGTGGCTCTCCCAAATAGCCCAGTAACGCTGAACCCTTGATCAGCACCTCGCCATCGTCAGCGAGTCGAATTTCCACGTGGGGCAAAGCCCTGCCGACACTGCCGGGGCGGCGTGCCCCTGGTCGATTGAGGCAGACCACCGAGGCGCACTCGGACAATCCGTAACCTTCATAAACGGGAACACCAATCCGCTGGGCACGTTCCAGTAATTTTTTCGAAACCCTTGCGCCACCCACAGCGGCAAAGCGCAACGTGTGCGGATTAAAGAGTTTCTGTTCAGCCGCGCCGACCAGCATCAGCAGCAATTGCGGCACCAGAATCAGGCTCTCGGGCGCGCGTGTGGCAAGGCAACCGAGCAACGTCGGTACATCAACGCCGCTCGCCCCGCGGATACCGAGGGTTTTCTGACTGGGCAGACTCAGTGTTGCGCCGGCGTAAAGCGCGGCGTAAGAACCCAGGTTTTCCAACAGAATCGCCAACGGCAGCACCGCCAGATGATGCCGAGGATCGGTGGGTTGGCTGGCCTGATGCAACTCGCGAGCGACGCGCAACAGGCTCTCGGCGCTGAGGCATACGCCTTTTGGTGTGCCTGTGGTGCCAGAAGTGAAGGTCAGCTTGGCAGTGCCCTCAGGCATCTGGGTCGGACCACTGAAGGTCTTGCACCAGAACTCACCGGTTTTTTCGTAGCCGACCGTTTGCAGTTCGGCATCCAGTTCCGGTTCCGCAATCACCCGTTCCGCCTGGCTCAGTTCCAGACAGTGCTGGCGCTGAGCCGGGCTGAAAAAAGCTGGCAGCATCAGGCAGGTCAGGCCTTCGAACAGCGCCGCCAAATCCCAAAGCATCGTTTCGACACCATTGTCCAAGGCCAGCGCAACGACCTTGATGTCCTCATCGCGCAGCCGCTGTTGGCGATACATGACCTCAGCGTAAAGCGTGGCGTAGTCGATTTTCAGTCGATCGCCCCACAAGGCAATGGCGTTGGTCTTGCGTTCGGCATGGTCACGTAGCGTCTTTTTAAAATGCGTCATTTCAGGCGACATGACTGGCCTCCTCGATGGACGTTGGCAACCCCAGACGATTGAACAAACCGATGTTGCGCAGATGGATGAAGCCGGCGCGGATGTTGCCGACATGCACCCACGGTTTGCTGTCGTAGTAACTCCCCCAACTGTGGCGGTCATCACCGAGCCGTGCTGGATCGGCAGCGCAGAGGGTCACGGGTTTTAACCCGAGCCGGTGGAAGCTGTTAACCAGTCCGATGTTGCCGGTGAAGGCCACCCATTCCAGTCCGCCCATGGCCAGCAGATAAGTGATGGCAATGATGCTAAGGCGCGCACTGCCGGTATCGCTGGCGGCCAGGTTGCCCACCTCAACGATGCCGGTGCGGTCTACGGTCTGGTTGGCCGCAGCGCTGATGAGTGGATCAATTGGCTCATCCAGGTAACGCTCCAGAAACAGCTCTTCGGTATTGGCCAGACGCACGCCGGCTACCGCGCAGAGTTCACCCGACGCGTTGTTCAGACCAAACAGTTCTGGCATGAAATGACGAATGTCGGCGCCGTGTGCCTTGCGAAAGCGTTGTTGGATATAGGCTTCGAAAACGGGGCGTCGAGTTTCGTCCGGCAAGGCCCTGACCAGACTTATCGGTGGGGTCTCGGCTTGGCCAAAGTGCAGCGGTAAAGGAATGTGCCAGTCAAAATTGGGCATTGAAAATCGCCTCCCCAGTCAGTTTGGGAGGAGTATCGAGGGCGTTTCTTAACGAAGTCTGAAGATCGCAAAAGACATCGCTGGAGTCTCTTCAGATTGCCTTAAGGCTGGGCGGGCAGGGTGCACACTTGATTCGGTAACTCGCCGGATTGTGGCCGGGCGAACAACTCGTCCGCTGTAATGTTTCCTTGAGGCTCTGTATGACCCCCGACCCGATAGCACATCGTTATGGAAAACTGTCGATCACCTTGCACTGGCTGATGCTGGTGCTGTTTATCGGCGTCTATGCCTGTATCGAAATCAAAGGGCTCTTGCCGCGCGGGCACGCCTTGAAGGGTTTGTTTCTTGGGCTGCACGGGCTCTTCGGGATGAGCATTTTTATCCTGGTCTGGGTGCGTTTGCTCGGGCGCTTGACGCCCCGCCCTCCAATTACTCCAGCCTTGCCCGCATGGCAGACAGGGCTTTCTCACTTGATGCACCTGGCGTTGTATGGGCTGATGATCGCCACGCCGCTGCTGGCCTGGCTGATGCTGTCGGCAGGGGGCAAGCCGATGCCATACTTCGGGTTCTACCTCCCGTCGCCCGTGGCGGTTGACCCGGACATGGCCAAGCAATTCAAGTACTGGCACGAATTGCTCGGCAGCAGCGGCTACTGGCTGATTGGCTTACACGCGGCGGCGGGTTTGTTTCATCACTATTGGGTTCGGGACAACACGTTAACCAGAATGCTGCCTAAACGCTTCTGATCGGCGCCCGGTCTGTCGTCGCGACTGAGCTTCGCCATGACGGTTGCTCTGTAGGGTCCATTTAAGAATTTTCTGCCTCGGGCGCACGGAAGGCTTTGCTGTAGTAGCCGGACGAGTCGAAACAGCAAACCTGCTTCTTGCCGGATGCCAGCATGTCGCAGGCATCACTTACTCGTTTTGCGCGTGTCTTGAGTTGCTTGGCTGAAGTCATCCAGTGAATCCAGTCGACTCGTGCGAGGGTCGTCGTCGTGTTCCAGACTTTATGCGCCTCAGGTGTGGCGGCCAGTGCCTCCTGGAAATCGGGTGGGATGGCAGGGTCGGGTTCCTTTTTCACAGGGGTTAGCGCTAGCGTAACGATATCGCCGACGGCGATGCCTGCGGCTTCGAGTAACTCTTTACTGACCTGCAGCCAATGGCTCAGCTGACCGTCCGGCTCAAGGGTTGCCAGAAAAGGGTGCCCATTGATTGTGCCTTCAACTGTCGTCCTTCCTCGCCTCGGAAGCCGTTCACTGGCGTCTTTTGGCAGAACCACGAACGCCCACGACGTATCATCACCAGGCTTTGCCGGACGAAGAAGCTTTGCTACGAATCGAAGCTTCACATCGATTGTTGTCATTGCGACTGCTCCAATGGATACGCCTGACTGTTGCCTTGAGGCAAGATCAGTACAGAAGGTCGACGCTGGTCTGTCCAGCAGTTGCTGCTCTGAGCTGACGGGGCTCTAGACCGGGCCGGTAGTTTCTGCGCCAACTGTGCCTAGGGCTGCTGGTAAAGCCTGACTTCGGCTACTCGGTACATTTCTGACACGAAGGACATCTTCAAGTACCTCCTTGAAGATCGGTGCTGCAATCGCTCCCCCGAAGTAACCCTTGGCAGAGGGCTCGTCTACCAGTACAGCCATAATGAACTCAGGCGCGTTGGCCGGCGCGATACCCACGAACATGGCTCTGTATTTATTGCTTTGATACCCGCCTCCGGAGGCCTTGCGAGAGGTCCCGCTTTTACCCGCAATGACATAACCGTCGATCGCTGCGCGCTTTCCGCCTGCTCCAGCGCCATCGACTGCACCCACCAGCATCTCCAGAATACTTTTGGCAACCTCCGGGCTTATGACATTGCGGGGTTGCTGGGGCTCCCCTTTGATTATCGACAAGGGGAAATTGATCAGAGTGGGTCTTCAGTGACCTGCCGGTTTCTGTGCTTTTGCCAGCACCAACAACAGCAAGCATGCCAATAACGCCGCACTCAGGTTGTAGAGCATTCCCGAGATAAAGGCAGAAACGTAGTGTCCCTCTCGCACAATCGTTTCATCGCCTGCAGCAAGTCCTGTACGGAAAAGAATGCCAACCACTGCAACCCCCAGCGCCGCGCCGATCTGCTGGACGGTTGAAATCAAACCCGAGGCCATTCCGGCCCTGGCTTCATCGACAAAACCCAGCACCAGATTGAGCAGCGGCGTCATGATGAGACCCTGGCCAGCGCCGACCACCATCAACACGGGAATCAGCCGCATTGGCGCCAGGGCGGCGCCGGCCATCTGTACCTGTGCAATCAGTACACCGATCGAGATCGCGTAAACCAGCGCACCCGCGACGATGGCCTGCGATCCCCACCGTCTCACCAGGTACGGTGCAGATAGCGATGCCAGAACAAAGCCCACACTGCAGGGTGCGAAAATGCTGCCTGCGGTGAAGGGGTCGAGTCCCAGTCCTGTTTGCATTAACAAAGCAAAGCACAAGAAAAACGAACTGGACGTGGAATAAACCACCAATATCAACAGCGTACCCAGCGCGAAGCGAGGCTGGGCCAGCAGTTGCATATCCACCAGTGGCAAGCCACCCGCTGCCCGGCGTCGTTCTTGCTGGCGATGGAACAGTGCAAGCATTGCCAGTGCTGTACCCAGTGACCACAAACTCCAGGCCGGCCAGTCTTGCGCGGGTCCCTCGATCAACGGCACCAGCAGCAACACCAGTGCGACGCTCACTAATACGGCGCCTGTCCAGTCCAGCGTGGGGCGCTGCGGCGCGCGAGATTCTGGTATGTAACGCGCGGCCGCCACGGCGCATAGCCCGATGGGAACGTTGATCAGAAAGATGTTGCGCCAGCCCAACCCGAACAGATCGGCATGCACCAGCCATCCACCCACTACCTGACCCGCGATGGCCGCCAGGCCTAACGTCATCCCCAGCAAACCGAAGGCTCGGCGGCTGTCGTCGCCATTGAAATTAACGCGAATGGAGGCATACACCTGGGGGAACAGCAGGGCGGCCATCAGTCCTTGCAGCACTCGCGCGCCAATCAGAAAACCAGGGGTGGGGGCCAACCCGCACAACGCCGATGCCACCGTGAAGCCGGCCATGCCGATCACGAATAAACGGCGCCGACCGAACAAGTCGCCCAGTCGGCCCCCCATAATCAGCAGGACCCCGAACGCCAATTCATAACCGGCGACGATGAAGCCAATCTGCGAGAAACTGGCATTGAGCCGCACCTGCAGGCTGGGGATGGCCACATTGACCACGAACAGATCGAAGACGGTCACGAAACCAGCCAGCAGCAGTACAGACAGGCCGAGCCAGGGAGTGCCGCGGGAGGTCGCGACGGGCAAGGCAGCAGAGGATAAAGGTGTGTTCATCAGGCGTATCCGAATCAGTGAATATTGATTCTCGACCGCTTTCTTAGACGCTTACAATCTAACCATTTATGCTGTTACTGAAAGTAATGAGATAAACAATGCGAACCATGGAACGGACACGCTCTGATCTGGCGGCTTTCTTGAAGGCGCGCCGCGAACAGTTGTCACCGGCTGATGTGGGCCTGCCCAGCGGAGGGCGCAGGCGCACACCAGGACTGCGCCGCGAAGAAGTCGCCGCCCTCGCAGGCGTCGGACTGACCTGGTACACATGGCTCGAACAGGGACGCGACATTGGGGTCTCAGCGGCTTTTCTGGACAGTCTGGCACGGGTACTGAAACTGGATGCCGCCGAGCGTCGGCATCTGTTCCTCTTGGCCCACGACAGGCCGCCCGCAGAACCGGGTAAAACGTTTTGCATCGTGCCGCCGCTGGTAGTGCGCCTCATGCACGACCTGGCACCACACGCCGCCTTTGTTCTGAATCTGCGTTGGGATGTATTGACTTACAACGAGCCGGCCGGGCAGATTTTTGGTTTCGAGCGTCATCTCCCTGCGCGGCGCAATTTGCTGTGGATGCTATTCACCGATCCGACCTTGCATGAACGTTTTGCCGATTGGGAACAGCAGGCGTCACAGATGTTGTCCGGTTTCCAGCGAGACTTTGCACGCGCCACGCAAGAAGTCGACATTCAGACGCTGGTGGACGAACTGCAAAAAGCATCGCCCGATTTCAATCGTTGGTGGCGTCGGCATGACGTACAAGAGCCCTGCAAAGGAGAGTGTCACCTGAATATCAACGGCAGTGCCGTATTGTTCGAGCACACGACACTGACGATCGACGCAGACCGCCACCTGCGCTTGGTGATATACGCGAGACAGTCATGAACAGCTGGCCATGCGGAGTGGTCGAGGCGATGGGGCAGGCGTGACGGCGTTACCGTAGGCAGGCTGGTGTGAAACAGGGACAACCCTATGAGTAAGGTGGCGGCACCCATGGTTGAAGAAGAGCTGTCGAGGCCGCAAGCGATCGGTTTGCGTGAGGCGTTCTGGTTCTGGTTGAAGCTCGGCTTCATCAGTTTCGGCGGGCCTGCGGGGCAGATCTCGATCATGCACCAGGAATTGGTCGAGCGGCGGCGATGGATCTCCGAACGCAGATTCCTGCATGCCCTCAACTACTGCATGTTGCTTCCTGGGCCAGAGGCTCAGCAGTTGGCGACCTATATCGGCTGGCTGATGCATCGAACCTGGGGCGGGGTGATGGCTGGCGTACTGTTTGTACTGCCGTCGTTGTTCATCCTGATCGCGTTGTCGTGGATGTACATCGCCTTCGGCGAAATGCCGGTGGTGGCCGGGCTCTTCTATGGCATCAAGCCTGCCGTGACCGCCATCGTGGTGCAGGCGGCCCATCGAATCGGCTCTCGGGCACTGAAGAATAATTGGCTATGGGCGATAGCGGCAGCGTCGTTTACTGCGATCTTCGCTTTCAATGTTCCGTTCCCGCTGATCGTTCTGGGCGCCGCACTGATCGGCTATTTCGGTGGGCGTCTCGCGCCCGAGCAATTCACAACCGGTGGCCATGGCGCCGCCAGAAAAACCTTCGGTCCGGCCTTGATCGATGACGACACACCGCCACCGGATCATGCCCGGTTCAGCGGGTCGAAAACGGCATCGCTCGCCTTGATTGGCGCCGCACTCTGGGCATTGCCGATGGGGATTCTGACCGCACTCTTTGGCTGGGACGGCACCTTGACCCAAATGAGCTGGTTCTTTACCAAGGCCGCGCTGCTGACCTTTGGCGGAGCCTACGCGGTGCTCCCGTATGTCTACCAAGGTGCGGTGGGGCACTACGGCTGGTTAACGCCGACACAGATGATCGACGGGCTGGCGCTGGGGGAAACCACGCCAGGGCCGCTGATCATGGTAGTGGCTTTCGTCGGGTTTATCGGGGCCTATGTTTCGCAGGTGTTCGGCGCCGATCAACTGTTTCTGGCGGGGGCGGTCGCCGCCTCCCTGGTGACGTGGTTCACCTTTCTGCCCTCGTTCCTGTTCATCCTCGCGGGAGGCCCGCTGGTGGAGTCGACCCACAACGAACTCAGGTTCACGGCACCGCTGACGGCCATTACAGCCGCAGTGGTGGGCGTGATCCTCAATCTGGCCTGTTTCTTCGGTTATCACGTGCTTTGGCCGAAGGGGTTGAGCGGTAACCTGGACTGGCCCTCTGCACTGATCGCCATCGCGGCGGCCATTGCCTTGTTTCGCTTCAAGCGGGGGGTTATTCAGGTGTTGGTCGCCTGCGCAATCGTCGGCCTGGGCGTGCACCTGTGGCGGGGGTGATCATCACGGTGCTCGAACCTGAACCAATGGCGCAGCGCGTCCTCGGATTGAAGGCTGATTGACGCGCCTACGCAATATTGCGTTTTTATTCCGGTCACGACGATGCCTTCACAGCCGCGCTCGGGTAGCTGGCCGGCCAACTCAGTCGCCGCAAAGGCGTTGGAACGATGTTTCTCGAAAATCACTTCGTCACCCATTAGCTGCAATTGCTGGACAAGCTCGTTGATCGGACTGCCCGGCTCGATAGGGGATCCGGCCGGACCCAGGTGGCGGGCAAGAAAGATGGGGGCGCCGGCCTCCCGCGCGTTTCTCATCAGCTTATTCAATGTCTCCAGAAGCGCTTCACCGCCCCAGGGCCTGTCCGGGGCGTGAACGTCGGTAGCAATCGACCCGAAGCTGACGCTCAAAGGTGTTGGCGATATCAGGGGCGATTCAGAAGATAGTAGGTATTTTTTAGCGGGAGGCATCCTGCCCTCTTGAGTCGCGAACGGGAGTCGGGCTCCCGTCGCGATCACATGAGGGGGCGAGTAATGAAGTCGCTGGGCCCCTGTTGTCCCCCCCTACATGCGCTTTTATGCAATTGATCGGATCGAACCACTTCTAATCTACATCCGCTTAACCGCAGGCGGATTCCATTTTCCAGTGAGCGCGTCTGCCTTCGGGCCATAAAGACGCATCGTCAGATTGAACGCCCCTTTGGGCGCAGGCAACCAATTGGTTTCCTTGTCTTTGCCAGGGCTCTCGTGTTGGAAGTACAGGTCAAGAGACCCGTCTGCGTTGCTCTTGAACGGCATCCAGCTGCTGACGGCAAAGCGATTGAGCACGTTCCCTACCTGGAAGCCCTCACTATCGTAGAGCGTGACAGACCAGAAAGCGTTTACCGGTGGAGTGGCGCCCTTGTCGAAGTGGAGCGTGTACTTGTTTGCACCCTCGAGCGGCTTGCCCGTGTCGTCGGCGAGATTGAGCGGATAGATCGCATCCTCGGGGACGTTGGCTCCGAGTCCTTGCTGCGAGACGATGGCACGCTTGAGGTAGTAGTTGCCGTAAACACCCATAGTATCGGTGTTCATTGACCAGCCGTTGGCGACTCGGGCGAGTGTCGCCAGCTTCCAATTCATGAGTGCCTGAGCTTCGGCGGGCACAGCCTCAAGCGCTTGCTTCACAGCCGGGTCGAGCTTGTCGATATCAAAGCTTTTGCCGGGCTCGATACCAATCCTCTTCATCTGCGCGATGATTGGCTGGTCGGTGATGTGAGGCGGCTGCAGCTTGAGAAGTTCGGCGGCATAGGCAAAGTACTTGGCCGCAGGCATAGAGTCGATCTGAGTCTTTGGCGGTGTCTTCATGTCGACGCTTGGGTCGATCTGTACCGTCACCGGCTCTGTATTTTTACCCCAGCGCGAGAGCGGTGTTACCTTGTAGCCAGCCTGAATCTTATGCACTGCCGGGTAGTCCGCAGCCCCATCGGTCTTGGTGCGGCCGATGACCCAGACATAAGGCGTTGGTGCTGGCAGATGGGTGAAGCCCTGCGGGACGGTTCCGCTCCAGCCAGGTGGGGTCACCAGGAAGTTGCCCGCCTCGGTGCCGGTTGTCCGCCAGCCGGGCGAAGCAAAGACATCTGTCCACATGTCGAGCATCGGCAGGAGGTAATAGCGCCCGTCGGTGTCCGGTGCGGAGATCACCAGCGCTTCCCTGGTCAGGTCCAGCCAGGCGATGGAATAGAGCGTGTCGAAGTTCGAGCGCACTACGCCCTTGAAATCGGCGGGCGGATATTCCGGCACACTCACGAACATATTCATCGGGCCTTTACCAAACTCCTTGCCAGGTTCGATATTGGTGAACTGCTTACGGGTTATGTCCATGGACAACAGCGGGTAGAAATAGGTGTATGCATCGATGCCGATGGCGTGCGCTTGTTCAGCAGTAATCGCTGATTGGGCATGCACCGTCGACAATGGGGCAAGAGCGAGTAATGCCAAAGCGGATGTAATGGATTTAAGTGTATTGATGTTCAACATTTCGTGTACCCCAACAGTGTTGAAGTGGGTACTCGCCGCTCATCCTTCTGTCTAAAAGATGAGGTCTGCAACAGACGGGGCAAGCATTTTGCGACGCTTCTCAGCGTAGTCGACCGCAAGCAAGGTTGCCCAACACGCGACGGCTCATCTCTTCTCGGCTAAACGATAGTCCCAGAATTGCTCACGCAACCTATTTTTTTGCAGTTTGCCCGTCGCCGTATGCGGCAACGCCTAGACATAGGCCACGTCGTGCAC
This sequence comes from Pseudomonas sp. LBUM1643, assembly GCF_059716215.1. NCBI lineage: Bacteria > Pseudomonadati > Pseudomonadota > Gammaproteobacteria > Pseudomonadales > Pseudomonadaceae > Pseudomonas > Pseudomonas sp. LBUM1643. Next base: position 3,924,957 of record NZ_CP166813.1, on the reverse strand, counting down.
CACTTCGCCATTCGGGTTTAGAGATTGCCCAGCAGCAGTCGCCGTGGCCTTTGGTGTGCGTGCTTTGGACTAATCCGGAGGAGCTTATCGCCTAAGCCTAAGCCTAAGCCACTGACCGCTTTTGGCCGATTTCTGCCTGTCGCGACTGGCTGAAAACGACCCATAGCTGCCAGTGACGGAAAGGCAGAAATCTGCCAATAGCGGCCGGTAGCGACAGGCAGAAATCGGCCAAAAGCGGTCTATCGCGAAGGGCGGCAATCGACCCAATATAGATAGTCCGTCCCACCTTCACCGATGCTGGTAACGGTTGAAGGGAAGCTGTCAGCGAAGTGGAACTGCACCTGAAGACTACGACTAAATCGACCCACAGGCATGACTGGTTCGCTATAGATTTAAGTCAATAGTTGAGCGTGCCGACCGATGTTTACCAAAGAGGTAGGGAATAGCTTACCGTCATCCGGTTTTGGTCGACATCGCCTCCTATGTCGCTGCGCAAACTGGAGTTGCGCCACGCAACACCAACGCCTTTGAACCCCCCACTTTGCACGACATAACCGACAATAAAGTCACGCTCCCATTCTTCGGCACCGCGTATCTGTTTGATTTGATCACCCTTGAGGTACGCGAGGTTGGCGGTCAGGCCTGGCATGCCGAGTGATGCGAAGTCATAGCCGTACTGGCCCAGGACCGTGCGTTCACCCGCATAATTGAAGCTTGCCGTCATGCGGTCGGTAATCAAGTACAGCGAAGTGCCGCCCGCGTCCTTATCAACCAAACTGCCTTGGTTGAGTTGGACAAAGTTGCTGTTGTCCGAGACCTCCTGATAGCCGAGGCTAAAAGCATGGCCGCCCACGCCATAGGTAAACATCGAACTCCAGGTATTGTTGTCAATCTCCCCGTCGCCGTTCTTTGTGAAGCCCGAAGTTCTGTAACCGGTAGTACCCATGGCGTTCGCCCCATCGCCACGTGTCCTGAACCAGCGCAAATCGGTTTTGAGTGACTGCCCACTTTCAAATTTCAGGTTGTGCATGGCGCCGAGAAAGTTTTGGTTGTAATAGTCTTCCAGATTGGCGAAATAGTACTGTAGCAACACGTTGTCGAATGGGGTGTAGTTCCCTCCGACAAAGCGGAATTTATTGCTCTGGCGTGTACCGCCTGCGACTGCGAGGCCGGTGCTATCACTAGACATCCGGCCGGTAGCATGCTCGATCTGCCCGGCCGTAAGGGTAAGGTTGTCAATATCCTTTGATGTAACCATGGCGCCTTCAAAGAGCTGCGGCATAAGCCGGCCATCGTTGGCGGTGATCACTGGCAAAGACGGTAGAAGCGTTCCGACACGAGCTTCGGTTTTGGCAAAGAGCAGTTTGCCGGTTAAGCCCCCACGGCTGAAGTCGTCGACCGCTTCGCCATCTTGTTTACGGGGAAAGAGAGCACCAGGGCCGGAAGCATCGAGCTTGACTGCATAGGTGCCAATGACATCCAGCCCCAGGCCAATGGTGCCTGCTGTGAAGCCAGACTTTACGTTGAGTACGAATGCCTGCCCCCATTCATCGACGGTAGCCTTATGTGTATCACGGGTGTCGCTGTTGTAATAAAAGTTTCTCAGGTCGAGAGTTGCCTTGCTGTCCTCAATGAAACCGGCGCCATTCGCAGTTCCCAACAATGAGCCGAGCACAGCCGTACCCAAAGCAAAACTCTGTAGTTGCTTTTTCATTAACTGATTTCCTGAATGCACTGAGTTCTGTAGCAGCTCACAATGGCTGCGATATTGTTGGCATCCGTTGCATGGGGGGAGCCCCCAGGTTCGCAACTACTACGTAAGTGTGTTTTTCTTAATACTGCCGTCCTGGATAATCATCACCAGGTTTTCACCCTGACCGATCAGGCAATCGATATCCGTAAGCGGATTGCCGTTGACTACCAGCAAGTCGGCCAGCGCTCCTGGGGCGATACAGCCCAGTTCCCCTTCGCGTTGTAATATCTGTGCAGCCACGGTTGTGGCGCTTCGCAAGGCGGCAAGATTGCCCAGGATTTCGGCGCGTATTTTCAGTTCATGCGTTTGGTACTCATGCATCTCACCCAGCAAGTCGGAGCCATAACCCATCGGCACGTTCGCTTCGGCGAAAAGCCGCAAAGCATTGCGCCCGGCCAGGCGCACTTCTTCGATCTTGGCGACAGACTCTTGCGCCAATCCGAAGCGTGCACCGTGCTCCGCCAGCATTTCGTAAGTGACTTGAGTCGGTACTGCGAAGGCGTTTCGCTCCGCCATCAGGCGGGCGGTGTCAGCGTCAACCAGATTGCCGTGTTCGATGGTCCGTACGCCGCATTCAATGGCGCGTCGAATCGCACGGGGAGTGTAGGCATGAGCCATTACATAGGTGTTGGCGGCTTCAGCTTCATCGACGATTGCGCGGATTTCTGCCTCACTGTATTGCGTATTGGCGATGGGGTCCGTGGGAGAAGCCACGCCGCCAGACGCCATGATCTTGATCTGGCTGGCCCCTTGCTGAAGCTCTTCGCGAACAGCCAGGCGGACGTTGTCGACACCGTCCACAATCCGTGCGATGGCTCCGGCCCGGAAGCAGCACGAGCAGGGTTCGTTAAGCAGTAACGAGCCCCGAGCGCGCATGTCGCCGTGACCACCCGTCTGCGATAGCGCCTTGCCTGAAGCGAAAATCCGCGGCCCGGGAACCAGTCCAAGCTCGATTGAGCGGGCAAGTGCCCAATCGGCGCCTCCGGCATCACGCACGGTGGTGAAGCCTCGGCCAAGCATCGCCTCGAGAATCGGCAGGGCTCGGTACATGATGATGGCATTCGGTTGTAGTGCATTGAGGCCCAGATTAGCGTTGGACGCCAGCACATGTACGTGACAATCGATCATGCCAGGCATGAGGGTCTTGCCGTTCAGGTCATAGGTTTGTACGCCAGCCTCGGGCACCCTGCTTTGGGGGCGTACAGCGATAATCCGATCGCCCTCGATCAGCACTTCCTGGCCGGCAATCAATCGGCCTTGCTGCAAGTCGAGTAGTTGGCCGTTGCGCAGAATCAAGCGGTTAGAGGTATGAGTATTCACTAGTAAGCTCCCGTCAGGGTAGAGCGCAATGCAGGCTCATGGTCGCGGTATAGCATCGCGCCGATACTGCTGATGAGCGCCGCAAACATGATGTAGAAGGCCGGTGAGACATTTGAGCCCGTATGGGCGATCAGCCAGGTGATGGTGAAGGTCGCAAAGCCGCCAAAGATCGTCACTGCGACGTTGTATGCCACCGAAAGTCCTGTTGAAAGCACGTGGGTCGGAAGCAATTCTCCGAAGGCTGCGAGTATCGAACCGATGTAACCAGCGATTAGCACGCCGAGTACTAACTCGAACACCAGTAACGAAATCAGCCCAGGCATCTGGTTGATGTAGACAAACATCGGATATACCGTGACGAAGATGGCCAAGGCCGACCACAGCAGCCACGGACGACGGCCATACCGGTCTGCCAGCGCGCCGACGATCGGAGTGACGATAATCAACACTGCGCCTCCCATCATTCCGGCACAAAACCCCATCCAGGAAGGCAGCTGCAGCACTCTTGTGGAGTACGACGGAATGTAAAACAGAATGGCGTAGGTACAGACAGTCCAAAGCACCACGAGCGAAAAGCTGATCAAGGTCTGGCGCGGGTACGTGCGCAATATCTCACGCAGAGGAGAATCGACAGGCTTGGATTCGTTGTAGGCGGGAGTTTCCTCAATCCGGCTGCGGATGTAGAACCCGATTGGACCGATCAAGGTGCCAATGATAAACGGTACGCGCCAACCCCAACTTTCCAGTTGTGCCTGCGTCAGGTAGCTCGACAGCGCTGCGCCCAGCGCAGAGCCGAGCAGCACCGCGACACCGATGCTCGCCTGAATCCAGCTGGAGTAGTATGCCTTGCGGCCGGCGGGTGCATGCTCGATCAAGAAGGCCGTGGCACTCCCCATCTCGCCACCGGCAGAAAAGCCCTGTAGTAATCGCGCCAACACGATCAGTATGGGGGCCATGAGGCCAATCTGCGCATAGCTGGGGGTTATCGCGATGATCAGTGTGCCGAGAGCCATCAGCAGGATGGTCAGAGACAAGGCGGCTTTGCGCCCGTGCTTGTCACCGTAAACACCGATGACAATGCCGCCAACAGGGCGCATGAAAAATCCGACGCCGAATGTGGCCAGGGCAATCAGGTAAGAAGTGAGTTCGTTATCGGTGGGGAAGAATACCTTAGCAATAATGACCGAAAAAAAACTGTAAACGGTGAAGTCAAACCACTCCAGACCGTTGCCGATTACGGTGGCAACAATGGCGCGACGCGCCTGTTTGTTGTGTGTAGTCGATGTGTTTATTTTTATAGTGTTCACGAATGGCTCCTGCATGCATCACGCGCAGGGATTGACCCTGCAGTATTGGAGGAGAGTCGATATAGGTGTGGATCAATCGAGTCTCGTGCCCTTTGATTGAGAATAAAGGGAGCCTCAAAAGACGGAAAACGCTTATTACGCAGATTTGCATGCGCCAGACGCATGCAAACGTTAAGGGCTAAGTTGCAATTGTGCTCATCATCCACTTCTCGAACGCGCGCGCAGCGCGGCTGGGAACCTGTCCCTGGGGATTGAGCAGGTAATAACCGCCACCGGCTGCACCCGCATGCACGTTGCACGCAGGAACCAGCGCGCCGGAGCGCAGATGACGGTCGATCATCGGGCGCCAGCCTAATACGATCCCATGTCCGGCAATGGCCAAATCCACCAATACCGGATAGTGGTTGACGCTCATGCGCTGGCGGATCAGCGACGCATCAACACCGTAGTAACTAAACCAGTCAGCCCAGGAAAGCCATTGGCGCTGCCCGTCTTCCAGCATCAACAAACGGTGCTCAGTCAACTGCTCCGGTTCCAGTACTTCGCCCTTCAGAAAATCCGGCGAGCAATAGGCCCCCACGGATTCGACGAACAGTAACCGGCTGTCGAACCCTGGCGGTGATGGCTTGCGCAGGAAATACAGAGCCAAGTCGAATTCGGCACGAACAAGTGAATCCAGACCGTCTACAACACGTAACCGAATCTCCACTGAGGGGAATTCATCAGAGTAACGACCCAGTAAAGGCCCGAGCCACAAAGCAGCCACACCACTTGAGCTGGCCAAGGTCAACTCCTGCTCTCCGGTGTGTGTAATGACCTGTGCTGTTGCTTCTGCGCAATGCGTCAGTACTCGGAGCACCTCCTCAGCATAAATCTGACCTGCCACGGTCAAATGAATACGCTTGTGCTCTCGCCGAAACAGCGCACGACCAAGAAACTCCTCCAGTTGCGCAACTTGCCGACTTATCGCGCTTTGTGTCAGATGAAGCTCGGCCGCGGCGCGAGTGAAGCTGCCGTGTCGTACGGTGGCTTCGAATGCGATTAGGTTTTGCAGCGGGGGAAGAGGTTCTATACGCATGGTACGTCCGAGATGTATCGCAGGATGGAGGCTTCGATGGGGCCACAGAGGTCGAAGCGTAAGCCAATGCTACAAGCTTACGGACGTACTGGCGCTGTAACTTTTACGAACTCTAAATCCCATGCATCGTTGAATTGAACTACCGCGATTTTGGATTGGAAATGTGAGATCACTCCCAAGATGCGGACGCTTCGAAGGTCCATTATTGGCCGATATCAGACATTGGCGAGCGTCGGTCTTTAGCTGATTGTGATATGTCACGGGCGATTCCAAATGGGGTCTCAGTTTGTAAAAATGCTCCCTAGCGCTAATCTTCCAGGTCTGGCGTAGTGTTCCCCGCGCGTACAGGTGAGATTTTATACGGGCTCCAAAGTCAACAAGGAGACATCGAGAGGTCACGTCATTGGACGAACTGGCAATACGACGACTCTCAGCGCTGCCTCCCGACATCCTGATACTTGAAGCGGAGGCCATTGCGGACGGTTTCAGGTTTCTGACGCGCTTGGTTGCCGATTGGGAAAACGGTTCCATTCGATTTGATCAGCCGGGTGAATGCCTTTTGGGAACGTTCTGCAACGGACAACTGATTGCCATCGGTGGTCTTTCATATGATCCCTATGCCGGACCGGACATCGGCAGGCTGCGCAGGGTATATGTCGCGCGCGCAGCAAGGGAGCAGAACGTGGGTAGGGCGCTGGTGCAGCAGCTCCTTGAATATGCGGCTCAGCGATTCCGTGTCGTGCGCTTGTCTACGGATACACCAGAGGGCGCCGCGTTTTACCTTCGCTGCGGGTTCCTGCCGGTACAAGATGATTTTGCGACTCATGAGAAGGCATTGGTCGATGCCACGTGATCAGGATGAAACCACTTTTGAAACGCTTTATGTAAGCTGAACATCGCAGTCAGAGCGACTGGTTTCTCGAGCGCTTCAACGACCATCCAAGCGATATCCATCCCGTGCGTACCTGATCGTTAAACATCCCCTGAGAGCGCCTGTTTAACGGCTCCTACAGTTACCAGATGAAAGCTACGAAACCTTGCGCCGTTGCCTACGGTTACGCCAGAATCCGCCGGCTTGTGCGCTTTGGGGACCATCGGTAACTTGATTCGCGTCACTGCTCATCAGTGATCGGGTTTAGCAGCTCGTGGTTTTCCAGTGAAGTGCACAAGCTCTATCAGCAGGCATTGCCGCGCTTGATGGTAGCTGTGCGCAGGGCGCCTTCGGGCGCGCCGGTTTGCTGGGTCCCCGGTCTGCTAACCTGCGTACAGCTGCCTCCCTTTACGTTTAGCAGCAAGAGGGGTGGCACTCCATTTAGGACTCCAGCCATGAAAAAGCATTCACCCAACCCCCCGGAAACCGATTCGGCATCCCCCTCCAATCCCGCCTCTAACAACCTCAACGAATCCCCCGAACACACCCTCAACGCCGACTACGCCTCACCCGCCGACATCAAAGCCACCCCGCGCACACCCAGCACCCTGTTTACCGTAAACCCGCAAACCTCCACCGAAACCTTGATGGTCTACCTCGTCGAAACCCTGGCCTCGGTCGACGTGATGGTTCATCAACTGGTCGATCATCTGGAAGGTGGCGACCGCAACACGCTGCTGGGCATTTCCAACAGCATCATGTTGGCGGAGATCACGGCGAATCGCGTGCTGGATCAGATTGATCCGCCCTGAGAAATTGATCCGAGGACTCGTAAGCGTGAGTTCGCGAATAACGGTTCCGCTTATAGTCCTCGGCGATCAATCATCCGGACACTGGCAAACGTCGACTCGATTCGTGCCTGGTCGAGTGCCGTCAGCGGCTTGGTAGATGACTGCTGCAGCGTCGCCAGCGTTACCGGCTTGCGACTTATTTCTGCGCCGGACGCTCCTCGCTCGGCGGCACACCAAAGTACTCGCGATAGCATTTGGAGAAGTGTGGTGTCGACACGAAACCGCAGACAAACGCCAACTCAACCATCGACAAGGATGTTTGCTTAAGCAGTTGTCGCGCTCGAACCAGACGTAACCGCAAGTAGTAGCGTGACGGCGTGCAGTGCAGGTATTTCTGAAAGAGCCGCTCCAGCTGTCGACGTGACAGATCCACATAGTCAGCCAGGTTATCCAGGTCGATCGGTTCTTCGAGATTGGCCTCCATCAACGCGACGATCTCTTGCAGCTTGGGCTGATGAGTACCGAGCACATGCTTGAGCGGAACGCGCTGATGGTCCTGTTCGTTGCGGATGCGTTCGTAGACAAACATCTCGGAGATGGCGGCGGACAGTTCACGGCCATGATCGCGGCCAATCAGGTGCAACATCATGTCCAGCGGCGCGGTTCCCCCGGAGCTGGTGAAGCGGTTTCGGTCGAGGGTGAACAGGCTTGCGCTGATGCTGACGCGGGGGAAAGCTTCCTGCATGGCTGCCATAAATTCCCAATGCACGCTGCATTCGTAGCCGTCGAGCAGCCCGGCTTTTGCGAGCGCCCAGCTGCCGGTGCACACACCGCCCAATCGTTTGGATTGACGCGCCAGGGATTGCAGCCAGGTGATGTGCTCGCGGGTGATCACGCTCTGGATGCCAACGCCGCCGCACACGATGACCGTGTCCGCCACCGATGGGTTTTTCCACGAGGCATCCGGCGTTATCCGCACGCCGTCACTGGCCCAGACAGGCTCTCCATCAAGTGCCCGCCCCGATAATTGATTGGCCATGCGCAGGGGTTCTACGGCGGACGCCAGGGAGATCAGTGGGAATATACCCAACAACAGAAAACCAGATTATCTGGCTCGTTGTTGGGGGGATGCAGGGCCTCAAATTGAACGCTGATTGACACGCGCCATCAGTTGCTCGGCGGTTTCTTTACGCTCGGAATAGCGATCCGTCAGAAACCCCTGGCGGTCGCGCAGCAGTACCGTGAACTTCACCAACTCTTCCATCACGTCGACGACGCGGTCGTAAAACGGCGACGGTTTCATCCGGCCGGCTTCATCAAACTCCAGGTAGGCTTTCGGCACCGAAGACTGATTGGGGATGGTGAACATGCGCATCCAGCGTCCCAAGACGCGCAATTGATTGACCACGTTGAACGACTGGGAGCCGCCGCAGACCTGCATCACCGCCAGCGTTTTACCTTGCGTGGGACGAACCGCACCCAGCTCCAAAGGAATCCAGTCGATCTGCGCCTTGAACACGGCCGACATCGCACCGTGGCGCTCCGGCGAACACCAGACCTGACCTTCCGACCACACCACCAGATCACGCAGTTCCTGCACCTTTGGGTGATCCACCGGTACCTCGTCGGGCAGTGGCAGCCCGCAAGGATTGAAGACGCGGGTTTCTGCGCCGAACTGCTCAAGCAGGCGCGCGGCTTCTTCGACCAGCAGGCGGCTGAACGAGCGTTCTCGGGTCGACCCGTAGAGCAACAGGATGCGCGGCTTGTGACCGTCCGGGCGCACTGCGGTCTGTGTGTTATCGAACAGGGAGAGATCAAGGTGGGGCAGTTGCTCTGACATCTATTTTTCCTGCTTAGAGAGCGCCGATGCGATCCAGCTCGTGCTTGAGCTCATCGCGGCTGAGGCTGTTAAAGGGGAGGGCGAGTAACGCCATGCAGCGTTGCTCGATGTGCGCCAGCGTGGCGCGGAACGCGGCGTCAACCACGGCTTCGTCGCCCGTCACGTCGGAGGGATCTTCCAGCCCCCAATGGGCTTTCAGTGCCGGGCCGAAATACACCGGGCAGGTTTCGCCGGCCGCCTTGTCGCACACGGTAATGACGATGTCCGGCAGGTTGTCCTCGAACGCGTCATTGCCTTTGCTGCTCAAACCCTCGATGGAAATGCCGGCTTGTTGCAGTGTGGTCAGGCTACGCGGCAGCACGTGCCCTTTGGGGAAGCTGCCGGAACTCACTGCTTCGAATCCCGGCGGTGCCAGGTGATTGAACATGGCTTCTGAAAGGATGCTACGGCAGCTATTGGCCGTGCACATGAACAGGACTCGCATGGGGTGCTCCTTCGCTTTTGCGCCGAGAGGGGGTCAACAGAAAATCAGCAGCAGGCCACTTCGCGGACAGGCCGTGCGTCCATGGACTGCAGACGTGCAGCGTTGTGTTGCAGCCAGTCGGCGTTGGCCAGCAACGTCACCTGCAGGATTTCGTGTACCCAGGCGGGAAGTTGTGGATTGAGGCGGTAATAGACCCACTGTCCCTGACGGCGGTCCAGCAACAGCCCACTGTTGCGCAACTGGGCAAGGTGGCGGCTGATCTTCGGTTGGCTGTCGTCGAGGGCACACATCAATTCGCAGACGCACAGCTCTCCCTGGTGGGCGATCAGCAAGGTGGCGCGGGCGCGGGTCTCGTCAGCCAGGCATTTGAAGACTTCTGGAGGTGTAAGCATCCCGGGTACCTATTGCATATGGATAGTCGAATATACGGATGTCCATATGTTTGAAGCAAGATTTTTCCGACCGGAGTCCTGTTGCGCTGACTGACATTACGCCTTGGCAAAACATGTCTGGGCGATGTGGTTATTCAGACAATCCGCGGTATCGTTGACGTCCATCGCGGGCAAGCCCGCTCCCACAGGGGAGGGTTTATGTCGGTGAACATTCAAGGAGAGATTCATGGCATCAGGGCAATGTCTTTGTGGCGCTGTACGTTTTTCGCTGAAGGTGGAACCGCGATTTTTCTATCGCTGCCATTGCTCCCTGTGCCGCAAGCAGACGGGTGTCGGCCACAATCTCGCCACGCTGATCAGGGCGAGGGATTTTCGATGGGAAGCAGGGCAGGGCGTGATCAGCAGTTGGCAAAAAACCAGTGGCTACCGAAATGACTTTTGCTCCCAATGCGGCTCGACCGTGCCGAATGTGCTTCGCCAGTCGCCGTATTTCTGGATACCGCTCGGGCTGCTCGATGACGCGTTGAGCATGGAATGCATTGGCGATTTTTGCACCGACGATGCGATGCCCTGGGATGGACTGCGTTCTGAAAAAGGTGACTGCGCCGCCGTGGAGTCACTTGAATTTTTGCTGCATGAGCTGCAAGTCGACCCGTAACAAACGCGGGATTTGTCCCCGCGCCGGCAAGCAAAAACGAAAGAGGAATCGGCGTGCTGCGCGATCCCTCTGCCGGCAGTCCATGGCGATGATCAGGCTTGCGCCGCGCTCATGCCGTCAGCGGCCGTGGCCTTTTTTGCGCACCGCTTGATACAGCAGACGAACCCGCCGGCAGGCCCGCCGAGGATGTGGAACGTATGTGCGGCTGTTGCCAACCACCATCCATGCCCTGACGCTCACCTATGATCTTTGAACGATGCTACCGACAAACAGGGGGTTGTCAAAAAACACAACTAGAGTAGCATCGACCCATAGACAAGGAAGCCCATGGACATACTCACGCCATCGCGTTTTGACGACGCGGCGATCTTATACCCGAACGAAAGGGCTGGCCTTGAACGTTGCCGGCGATTGTTGAGGATGGCCCGGCCGACATCGTTCGCGGACCTGCAAAAGCTGTTCGGCCTGCGCGGTATTGACTTGTTCAAGCCGAGAGCTGCGGCCAATTGGGTCGTGATTGACGTAGGCGGCAATAGTCTGCGGGTGATAGGTGGCGTTAACTATTTCCGGCAGAAGTTCTACGTCAAACACATTTACACGCACGCTGATTACGACGCCGCCAACGTTTGGTATGCAAGCAATAAAGGGATGAAACGATGAGCGCAGGCCGCACCGATATACCAACAGTGATCGCCACGCTTGGCGAGTTGACCGCGGTGCTGGAGCGCCTGCGCAGCGAGTTCGTGCACGGCATCAAGACCCCCGCCGACTTTAAGCGCGCGACCGACCTGCTCGATGAACTCACCGACGGGCGCGAACTGAGCAAGGTGGAGGAGAAAATCCTCGTTGAGCTCGAGGACGAGATGCTCGCCTACCAGCGAAACTCCGAACAGTTTCGTGAATCAAGTGCCGCTTTTGAATCGACGTGTTCGCCGGTGCAACTGATCAGGGATCTGATGGAGACACTTGGGCTCACCGGTTCTGACCTCCCTGAAATAGGGGATAAAACAGCGGTATCCAAGGTGCTGAACGGGGATCGGCCCATCAGTCACAAGATGGCCTATGCCCTGGCTCATCGATTTGCGATGGAGCCGGGCGCTTTCGTGTCCTCGGCGCCGACCGAGGCGGCTCACATCGAAACCGCTCGCTCCTCAGTCAAGAAAACCCCTTCCAGTTATGGCGTTCGCAGCAGCTCTGCGCTCGCAAGCTCCGCGAAAGAGCCCGATGCCGGTAACTACAAAGAGGTCGTTTCCAAGGGGCATAAAAAGACCGTTAAAACCCGGCTCAAGGAGTAGGGTTGCCGCTCGCTCCTCTGGAAGGCGTCAAGGCCGCGCGCAGTGCGATTGAATACGTCACTCCCGTGGGGAAAAGGACGTTTACACAGCGCGCGATCTCGAACACTTCGCCGTTCCTTTAAGGCGAACTACCTGATAAATGCCTGCAGATCACTGGTCAATTTATTGATCGCCGCCTTGAAGTCATTCGCGGTGATGTTTTGGCTGGCGTTTTTCAGCTGGGTGCCGAACACCTTGCGCACCACCTTCGCCACGGTCTGGTTATTGCTGGCGTCGATGAGCTCTGCCTCGATGAACAGTTCCGTGTCTTGATCACGGTGCCCCGTTATCGCTTGAACACCGCCCACCACTGCCGCGACCGGAACTATTTCATACCACTTCATGCCCTCGTTCTCGGCATTCACTCCGGTAATCGCGGCTCGCAGGATCAAGGTCTTCGAACCGGCGGCTGCAGCAGGGTTCGTCACCACACGATACTTCTGCCCGAGCACGCCCTTGGCCTGATTGGTCATGTAGTTCTGCAAGTCATCCAGTGTCTGGCGGTTGACCCGCTCGCTCGGCTGCGGCGCCGGATACAGTTCCAGCTTGTTGAAAACCACCGTGTCGTAGGCATTCGGGTTCCACGAAGGACTTACCCAGCGCATGGCTTTTTCGCCGCTGGTGGTGGTCACTTCCTCCAGGTTGTTGTAGTTGGGCAGGAAGCCTGAGTACTGCTGGCGCTCGGTAACTTTTGAGGTGCAACCGCTGAGCACCAGGGTAGCCAATGCAACGCCGATAAACAGTTTTCGGGACAGGTTCATGGTGCGGTGTACTCCTTGAGTAAGTTGCGTAAGCGTAGTCAGATAATCGAAAACGCCAAGTCAAAAGATCACAGCAGGCGGCAGCTCCAATCTTTGGGACACAGGCGAAGCTCAACTGCCTTGCGGCACCACTCGGGCTTCATTACCGGAGCCTTCGATGTAAACATTCATGCCTTTGCTCAAGGATGGATTGATCGGCTGGGTCACCGATACCAGCACACCGCTGTGTACCCGCACGATGACTTGTTGCGCTTCCACCGGCTGGTCGTACTTTTTCTTTTCCATGTAATTGCCGCCAGCGGCACCCGCTAGCGCACCGGCGACCATGGCGACATCGCGCCCGGTGCCGCGACCGATCAGGCTGCCGATACCCAAGCCGCCAAGGCCGCCGAGTACCGCGCCGACGCCGCTGTCGTGATTGGTCTGCATCTGCGTCAGCGATATCTGCTCGATCTTGCCCGCGCGAATCTCGCTTTCACCGGCACCGCCATTGTTGGCGCCTACCGCGGAGCAGGCACTGATCACCACAGCCATCGACACAAGCGTCAGCCAGGACAGGATTGTTTTCATTCTGTGCACCTCATTTATTGATAGCGAATGGCGATGCCTTTGAGCTTGCGGCCCTGGATCGTTTCGATGTCGCGACTCCACAGCGGGCCTGTCACGTAGGCAGCGACGGGTTGTATGTGGTCGTAAACGACGACCACTGCATCGGCGCCGAGCGTGGCGGCTTGTTCGCGCAGTTTCTGTTCGACTTCCGTGATGGGGGGCGCAGGGTCGATGCTGGCATCGATCAGGATTTCGCCCAGCCGCACATTGGGTCGCGTGGGTTCCACCCGTAATACCTGGACCTGGCTGGCCAATGTAGGTGCCGGGTGTTCAACCCCGACGTAGGCGGTTGTCTGTGCATCAACCGTTGCGCACGCGGTCAGCGCCAGTACGCTTGCCACGAACGCCGCGCCCATCAATGGTCGCAGTAATTTCGAAGAATAAATCTGCATGTCGGATGTCCTCTTCTTGAAGAGTGTTCAATCGCCGGCAAGTGCTGGCGATTGAAGCGAGGCTCAGCTTCGGATGAACGCCCAGATATCGGCGTTGAGTTTGTCGATCGCAGCCTTGAAGTCGGCGGTGGTGATCTTCTGGCTGTCGTTGGACAACTGGCTGCCGAACAGTTTGCGCACCACTTTGACCACGGTCTGATTGGTTTTGGCGTCTATCAGCTCGGCTTCGATGAACAGGTTGGTGTCCTGATCCCGGTGCCCGCTGGCCGCTTGTGCAGCCCCGACTACCGCCGCGACAGGCACGACTTCATACCATTTCATGCCCTCGTTGGAGGCGTTCACACCGGTGATGGCCGAGCGCAGGATCAGGGTTTTCGAGCCGGCCGGTGCCGCGGACGGACTTGAGACCACGCGGTATTTCTGGCCCAGCACGCCTTTGGCCTTGGTGGTCATGTAGTTTTGAAGGTCATCAAGCGTCTGCTGGTTGACCCGCTCGTTGGGTTGGGGGGCCGGATACAGTTCCAGCCTGTTGAAGGCCACGGTGTCATACGCATTGGCATTCCACGACGGGCTCACCCAGCGCATCGCCGTGCCGCCGCTTGGCGTGGAGACTTCCTGCAGGTTGTTGTAGTTGGACAGGAAGCCGGAGTACTGCTCCTTGTCGGTGACTTTAGAGGTACAGCCACCGAGCAGCAGCCCGGTCAGCGCGGCGCCGACCAGCAAATTTCGGGACAGGTTCATAGTGCTGTGTGCTCCTTGGATTAAGTCGTTTTTTGTTCGCAGACCATCAGAAACGCCAGGTCATGTTTCCGGTCACGGCTTGAATCCAGGCACTGTCGAATTGACCGGAAATTCGATCGCCTGAGAGGGATTTGGTCTGGTCCGCCGGCATGTCGCCCAGCCACACCAGGGCCCAACTGACATTGATGTCGGTGTCCTTGTTCAGCGCATAGGTGGCCCCCGTCGCCAGGCGCCAGGATTCGGCCATGGGCACGGTCACGGTGCGGTCGTTATCCGAGACCGCGCTGCTGTCGTAAGCCACGCCGAAATTCCATAACAATTGCTGGGTGGCCTGGTATTGCGCGCCGAGCGCCAGTTGCCAGGTGTCCTTGTAATTGGCGTCGATGGTGGTTGATTGCGCGCCGGCTGCCGCCGTATCGACCTGGACCCCGACATCGCCGAATTCCGACCAGTCCTGCCAATTGACCGAGGCAAGCACGGCCCACTGTCGGTCAAGTTGCTGGAACAGGCTCAGGGTGACCGTTTGTGGCACCGTCATGTCGAGTTGGGTATTGAGACCATTCAAGCGATCGAGGACGAGGCCGTTGCCTTTGACATCCAACCCGTCTTCAAACTTCAGATCCACTTTGCTGGTGTAGGTCATGCCAATGCGCGTGCCAGGCTGCGGGGCGTAGATCACCCCCACGTTGGCGCCGAAGCCCCAATCTTCGTCCTTGTACTTGAACTGACCGTCAGCGCGATCGGTGAGGCCCAACGGCGAGCGGTCGATGGCGGTCTGGGCTTGAATCTTGCCGTACATGGCTTTGACGCCGACACCCACCGACCATTGCTCGTCGAAGCGATACGCCACGCTGGGCACCATCGACAAACCGAGCAGACTCGAGTTTTGCGCGAAGTAACGCCCCGACCAGTCGTTGTCGTAATTGACCGCCAGACCGAAGTCGCCGTACTGACCGAAGCCGACGCTCCAGTGATCGTCCAGTTCATGGGTGATGAAAAAGCTGCCTCCGGGTGTCGGGTCCAGGGCACTGCCACTGCCGCTGCCGGCCACGTTGGTGTCGTCGTCTCGATTGAATTTGAGGTTGCCGTACAGCACCTGCAAGCCGCCAGTGATTTGCGTGCCGGGCAGGTAACTCATGCCCGCCGGGTTGCTGGCAATGGTCGAGGGGCCTTGAGCCCTGGCCGCAGCCCCGGCGTTGGCCAGGCCGGCGTTATCGGTACCGATTTCGTAGAGCATGATGCCGCCGGCGTGAGCCTGCTGCGAGCAAAGTGCGAGCAGGGTCAGGGCGGGCAAAGACGCTGTTTTTTTCAACATATGGTTACCTCAGCAAATCGTCCGTGACGAAAGCGGGTGGCCGTTTCAGCCACCCGTAATTCGCTGAACCTACTTGGCCATCTCTGCACGAGCCGCTGCGATTTTGGCTTTGACAGAGTCGAGGTTGAAGCTCGCGCCTTTTTGCATCGGCGGATATTCAATCGCGGTTTCAGCCAGCTTGGCCACCTGCTGTTGCACGAACACGAAGCGCCAGAATTGATACTTGAACCAGTCAAAATACTGCTGCGAACCTTGAGCAGATTGATTTTCCGGCCAGCCCATGCGCTCGAACGGGTCGAGACGCAAGTTGGTCAGGATCGGAACATCCATGGCTACTTTTGCACCCATCCAGCCGCCTGGCTGGTCAATAAAGCGATATTTGTAGTCGTCAATGCGCACCGCACCCAAAGCACTTTCGCCGAAGTAAAAAATTTCATGGCGATTGGATGGACCTGTGCCGGTGATCATCGGAGTCTGGTCGTAGCCGTCGAGGTGAACCTTGTAGGTGGTATCACCCAGTTGTTTGCCCTTGAGCAGTTCTTGGGTGATGTTTGGGTTACCCGCCGCGGCAACAAAGGTCGGGAACCAGTCCATGCCGGACATGATGCCGTTACCGATCGTGTTGGCCGGTACTTTGCCAGGCCAGCGAACGATCGCCGGAACCCGGAAGCCGCCTTCCATTATGGTGCCTTTACCCATGGCAAATGGGGTGGTACCGCCATCTGGCCAAGTGAAGTTTTCCGCGCCGTTGTCGGTGGTGAACACCACAATGGTGTTGTCATCCATGCCCTCTTTTTTCAGCTTGGCCATGACGTCGCCGACGATATCGTCCAGTTGCGCCATGCCCGCTTCCTGTTCCGACCAGCCATTTTCAGAATTGCGCATCTTCTCGTACTTATCGGAAAGGTGAGTGACAATGTGCATCCGGGTTGGGTTCAGCCACAGGAAGAAGGGTTTGTTGTCCTGCTTGGCCTTGTCGACGAAAGCGAATGCCTTGTCGCGAATCTCGTCGTCGACAGTTTTCATCCGTTCTGGATAGAGCGTGCCAGCGTCTTCGATCTTCTGTTTTCCGACCTTGCCCCAACGTGGCATTTCGGTGGTGTCGTCGGTAGTCGTCGCCCAGCTGTGCACCATGTTGCGCGGACCTACGGTGGCGAGCAGCTCCTGCGGGTAATTCGGGTGCGCAGGGTCTTCCATGGCATCGAGGTGATAGAGGTAGCCAAAGAACTCGTCAAAACCATGAACGGTGGGCAGGAACTGATTGAGGTCGCCAAGGTGATTTTTGCCGAACTGGCCGGTGGCGTACCCCATGGATTTGAGGGCGGTGGCGATGGTGACCGCTTCTTTGGGGATCCCGATGGGCGAGCCCGCCTGGCCGACCGTAGTCATGCCGGTACGAATCGGCAGTTCGCCGGTGATGAAGTTGGCGCGCCCGGCGGTACAACTGGCCTCAGCGTAGTAGTCGGTGAAGCGCATGCCCTCAGCGGCGAGCTGATCGAGATTGGGCGTGCGACCCGCCATCATCCCCTGGTTATAGACCCCGATATTGGACCAGCCAATGTCATCGCCCATGATCACGACAATGTTTGGGGGGGGCTTGTCGGCGGCCTGTGCCACGACGGCCATTGCAGACAACAGTAAGGGAACAGCGAACATCATGGAGAGCTTCGTCCGGTTCATGTCGACATCCTGCGTACTGGCGTTAGCACCATTAGGACAGCCCCCCGGCCACCCAGAAAATTGGATCCCCCGCGGAAGAGCGTAGGTATGAATTATGAAATATCCAGTAATTAGTTGGCCGGCGGGTGTCCGTTGTTTCACAGGGTTTACAGAGGCGTTAGCGATTCAAATGTTGAGCGTCATAAAATTGGAATGTGCGGCGTAATTAATCCGCGTTACTGCTGAATCCGTTGCTACGCTTTAAAACCTGACCGGCTCTCTACGGAGAACAAATGATGTCGCACCTGTTGCAGCGTGTCCGATTGTTCTCTCTCAGTGTGATCGTGGGAGTGGTGGCTGTTCCATTACAGGCGGCCGAGCCCGCTGCTGTTGATGCGCCAAAAAACCAGTTGGAGCCCAAGGCGCTGGAGATTCTGAAGACCATGAGCACCACGTTGGCCGGCGCCCAGGGCATGAGCTTCACCGCCATCACCACCTACGAAAAACCCAGTCGACTCGGCCCACCCTTGGCCTATAACACCGTAGCGCTGGTCAATGTGCAGAGACCAAACCGTCTGCGCGTGTTGACCTCGGGCGATGGCCCGGCGACCGAATTTTACTATGACGGCAAGCAAGCCTATGCCTTCGAGCCCAAGCAAAACCTGCTGGCGCAGGCAGATGCACCGCCTACCATCGATGCAACCCTTGAGGCCGCGTACCAGCGTGCCGCTATCTACTTTCCCTTCACCGATGTGATCGTCGCCGACCCCTACAAGGATCTGGCGCGGGACATGCGACTGGCGTTTTACATTGGTCAGTCCACGGTGGTCGGCAATACGACGACGGACGTGATTGCGTACGCCAACGATGTCGTGTTCGTCCAGGCCTGGGTCGGCGCACAGGACAAGTTGCCGCGCATGTTGCGTGCTGTCTTCCGTGATGACCCGACCCAAGCCCGGCATCAGGTTGCATTCAATGACTGGAAGCTCGAATCGGCGTTACCTGCAGACTTCTTCAAACCCGAACATGCCGAGACGGCGCACCGCATCGAGTTTGCTCCGCCGCCAGAACTGCAAGCCCCGGATGGGGTTAAAGATCCGGTGACAAAACCCTGAGCGAGGAGGCTGAACCATGAACAGATCTATCGTGACGTTCGCGGGCCTGTTGGTCGCGTTGCTCGGTTGTAATCAAGCGGCGGCGTGGTCGCATGCTTCCAGCTTCGGGCGCTCATCTGGCGGTGGTGGCTCGTGGAGCCATTCCGGCGAATACGGCTCTGCTTCAGGCGGTGGCGGCAGTTGGAGTGGTGAAAGCAACCGTGGCGGATCGGCTTCTGGCGGTGGCGGCAGCTGGAGCGGTTCTGGCTATCGCGGCGGCTCGGCTTCCGGTGGCGGTGGTAGCTGGAGTGGCAAGGATGAAAACGGCGGAACAGCCTCGGGTGGCGAGGGCTCGTGGCATGGCACAGGCGCCGAAGGTGGCACGGCTTCCGGCGGGGAAGGGGCGTGGCACGCCCAAGGCGAATATGGCGCAACCGCCAGCGGCTATCACGCGGACGGGTATGGCACCACCGCCTACCATCCAGCGACGTACGGCACCAGTTACTACCATCCGCCGACTGCCGTTTATGCCAGCAGCGGCTGCTACAACTGTGGTTATAACAATGACGTGAATCCCGCCGCTGCAGCCGCTGTAGGGATGGTAGCCGGTGCCGCTATCGCGACAGCAGCCAGTAACAATGCCGCAAACAATGCCGCCAACAATGCCTACGGCGCAGGTTACAACGCAGGGATGACAGCATCCGCGCCGTCGACAATGCCCATGGGCACCACCTTTGTCAGTCTTCCCACGGGATGCGGGCTCAGAACCGTGTCGAGCCGTACTTACTATGAATGCGGAAATTCGTGGGTAAAACCTGCCTACGGTGCCAACGGTGTGTACTACACCGTGGTGCCAACGCCGTAAGAGCAGCCGGATACGGCGCTATTGTTCCTTTACCTCCATGAGAGGGCTCAACATGACTGTTGCTTCAGTGTTTGTGCACTTGCGCCGCACCTGTCTCATCGGTGTGCTGCTGTTGTCGGCGGCTGGTGTGCATGCCGAACCGTTGCCTTCCTGGAATGAGGGGGCGGCCAAGCAGGCGATCATCCATTTCGTGAAGGCCACAACCACCGAAGGTGGAGCTGAGTTCGTGCCAGTCTCAGAACGCATAGCGACGTTCGATCAGGATGGCACCTTGTGGGTAGAACAACCGGTTTACTCATTGTTGATGTATTGCCTCGAACAGGTGCCCGCGCTGGTCAAGGCCAAGCCTGCGCTTGCAGAGGTGGAGCCTTTCAAAACAGTCATGTCCGGCAACCGTGAAGCGCTTACCAAACTCACCCTGCCCGACATCGTCAAAATTGCCGCCGCCGCGCTGACGGGAATGTCGGAAGAAACGTTTCAGGCGCAGGTCAAGGCATGGTTGGCGAAAGCGCATGATCCCCGCTGGAAACGTCCATACACCGATCTGACTTACCTGCCCATGCAGGAAGTACTGAGTTATTTACGCGAGAACGGCTACAAAACCTACATCGTGACCGGAGGCGGTCAGGATTTCACTCGCGTCTACTCGGAGCAGGTTTACGGCATTCCCCCAGAACAGGTTATCGGCACGGCGGGCACTACGTCCTACGGGTACGACGCGGATGGCAGACCCCAGCTGATCAAGGAGCCCAAGTTGTTGCTCAACAACAATGACGCCGGCAAACCCGAAGGCATCCAATTGATGATCGGTCGCCGCCCTCAGGCGGCCTTCGGCAACTCCACAGGTGATCAGCAAATGCTGGAGTACGCCAGTGCGGGTAAGGGGGCTCACCTGGCCATGTTGCTGTTGCACGACGATAAGGAGCGTGAGTACGCCTACGGGCCCGCCCAAGGATTGCCAGACAGCAAAGTCGGCACCTTCCCCCAGTCCCTGTATGACCAGGCAGAAAAGCAGGGTTGGACGATCATAAAAATGAAGACTGACTGGAAGCGTGTCTTCGCGTTCGAGCCTTGATGTATGACGGCGCGGAAGCACGCTCGGTTTGTTTGTGGAGACTCCAGCGACATGGATTGCAATTGTGCAATCCGCTTGGACTTTAATAGAGAGGGGAAAGGCGGTGAAACTACATTTACTGACTAAAGCAATCACGCTGACTGCCTTGCTGTCGGTCGCCAGCTTCAGCGTGATTGCCGCGCAAATTCCGTTGGCCGCCGAGGTGCTGGACGATCAGATGGTGACCAAGGTCCTGGCGGTCGATGCCGCCAAACATCAGGTCGTCCTTGAAGGCCCCGCCGGTAGACGGGTCCATGTGCAATTGACCGATCGGGCCAAAGACCTGGGCAACCTCAAGGTCGGTGACAGCGTCAACGTCGAAGTCACGCATTCGGTGGCGGCCTACCTCGACACAGACGTGGACCAGGGGCTGCCGGAGAACAGCGAAACCATCGGCGATGTTCGCGCCACCCCAAACAATCCGAATCCCGAAGGCGAGGCTTACCGTCAGGTGCGGGTCCAGTTGAAGATCACTAACATCGACCTGGAGAACAAACAGTTGACCTTCGAAAACCCTGCCGGTCAGTCCAAGGTCATTGACATCGAAAGACCTGAAATCCAGGCGAAGTTGAAGGATCTGAAAGTAGGTCAGAGTATCCGGGTTACCTACACCGATATTCTTGAAGTCACCAGCCAGCATTGACATCGCTGGTTGAGCGGTGAACGCAAGGTGCCTTCACTCACGCGGAGGGCACCGATTGCTGGCGTCGATTCCATCGGGAGTTGAAGCATGTCGAGGCATCCACCTCAATACCTGTTGCTCAGTTGCACGCTGTGCCTTGCTCCGTCGGGACTGGCCCTCGCCGAGGATTCCGCTGAGCTGGCGAAAAAGGCGCTCAACCCGATTGCCGCAATGTACAGCCTGCCGATCCAGTACACCTGGGACCAGAAGATGGGGCCGACGGGGGAGGGCATGCACAGCGTGACCAACATTCAACCGGTGTTGCCTTTCGAATTGAACAATGAGTGGAACCTCATTTCACGGACGATTTTGCCCGTGATCGATCAGCATGGCCTGGCGCCGAATGGCGTCGCGGATAAATCCGGCATCGGCGACGTTACCCAGAGCTTCTTCTTTTCGCCCAAGGCGCCTACGGCCAGTGGCTGGATTCTCGGAGGCGGGCCGGCGCTGCTGATCCCCACCGGAAGCGATGCACTGCTGAGCAGTCGCCAATGGGGATTGGGCCCCACGGTTGTGGCGTTGAAGCAATCCAACGGCTGGACCCGAGGGATCCTGGCCAATCACATCTGGAGTCTGGATGGAGAGGGCTCCAATGGTGCGCAAAAGGTCAACCAGACGTTCCTGCAACCGTTCCTGTCGTACACCACTTCCACCTACACCACCTTCGGGATCAACACCGAGTCGGTTTATAACTGGCAGTCAAAGGAATGGGCCGTGCCGGTGAATGCGACGGTCACTCAACTGTTGAAGATCGCGGGCCAGCCGCTGACGATTCAGGTCGGCCCACGTTACTGGGCCGACAGCCCGGAAGACGGCGCCCGGGGCTGGGGCGTACGAGCAGCGGTGACGTTTCTGTTTCCCAAGTGACCCGCGAGCTTGAGTGGGCGACTTGAGTCGGATCATCCCGAAGTGCGTACGTTGATGAGGTCGGTCTGCGCTTATTGCGCATAGCCGGTTTTACCGATGCGTTTGAGCATGTCGTTATACATTTTGCTGCGGCGATGAGTGTTTTCGTAGCCGCCGGCGGCAGAGACTGTGCCGGCCTGGATGTGGTCCAGGTACTTGAATATCGTTCCGGGAGAAATGAATTCGACGCTGTATCCCATTCCCACCATGCGGTCTTGCAGCGTGTACCCAGGCACACGATCATCCAGCTGGAAATGCAGGTCGTGTTGCTTCATCAGCCCACAGTTCCACAGGGTGCAAAAACTCTTCAGGTGGACTTCACGCCAGGGTTTCGGGTCTTTGGAGCGCAGCCCCATGGTCTGTTTCACACGGCGGTAATGGTGCTTGAACAGCCGCGAAGCGTAACGCCAGGAAGACCTGATCACCCCGCGATCCAGTTGCTCGACACAGCCAACGGCCGCTACCTGCGGATCGTTGATGCATTTGCTCAACATCATGTCGAACACGGATTCATCGTAGATGAAGGTGTCGGTGTGCAGCAGGAAAAGGTAGTCGGTCGAGACGCGCGCCAGTGCCATGTCGAGCGCTCTGCCGTGCGCCATGTGACCCGCTTCCTTACCGGCCGGCTTGCGTTCGATCAGGTTGATCCAGGCCAGCGAGCGCAGGTATTCAATGCTCTCATCCGCAGAGTCGTTATCAACGACCCAGACCGGGATGTTTCTGTGACCTACGTGTTTGTGTAAAAGCTCGAGGCAGGCTTTGGTGATGTCGAGTGTTTTGTAATTGACCAGAACGATGCTGAAAGGTGGATTCGTGTTGTTTGAAAGGTGGTTCATAACCTGAATGCCCAGTTGTTTGCACGTGTTTGTGCAGCGATGTGCCTGGGCGCGAGAGTAGGGAGACGACCTTAAACGAAACTTAATCTCGGCAGGTTCGCAGAGATTCGGAGCGTTTAACGCGGCGGTAATATGTAACCGAATATCGCAATCTACCGCGTCAGACGGGGTAAAAGTCGCTGCGCCCGCCTGAGCTGATGCTGTTGTTTAGTCAGTAAACGTCTCGCAGATAGCGTTTCTGCTCGCTCAAGTGGCGCCAGTATTCAGTAGCGCCCTTCGGGTCAAGTCCACCCTGGCGTTGCGCGACCTCGCGCAGGGCAAGGTCGACATCCTTGGCCATGCGACTGGCATCCCCGCAGATGTACAGTTGCGCCCCTTCCTGTAGCCACCGCCAAAGCTCGGCGCCGTGTTCGCGGATGCGATCCTGCACGTAGATTTTCTCTGACTGGTCACGGGAAAACGCAAGGCTGAGTCGAGTCAGCAGACCATCACGCTGCATGCCCTCCAGTTCTTCTCGATAGTAGAAATCCGTCGCGGCGTGCTGCTCGCCAAAGAACAGCCAGTTGCGACCTTTGTCATCCCGCGCACGTCGTTCTTGCAGGAACCCTCGAAACGGTGCCACGCCCGTGCCAGGACCGATCATGATGATCGGCAGGTCGCCATCGACCGGAGGGCGAAAGTGCTTCGACGGTTGAACGAATACCGGGACCTCGCCACCTTCTGCGCGATCGGAGAGGAAGGTCGAGCAGGTGCCTTTGCGCTTGCCATAGCGAACGGCGGCCACGGTGAGATGGACTTCGCGGGGATGTGCCTTGGCGCTCGAGGCAATGGAATACAGGCGCGGTTGCAGGCGCTTGAGCGTGCCCAACAATTCGCTGGCCGAGCAGTCGATCGGAAACTCCTGCAACACGTCTGCCAGTTGCCGACCCCACAGCCAGTCTTTCAATTGCGCCTTGCGCTCACTGCCCAGCAGTTGTTTCAGCGCTGGGTTGGTGCTGCGCTCGGCGATGAACGCCAGGGTATCGCTGTTTGGCCGGGCAATTTCAAAGTGCTCGGTCAGGGCCTGGTGCAACGGGATATCACCCAGCTTATCGATGCTGACGGTGATGTCAGTGCCCAGTCGGGTTCTTTGGAGCAACTCGCCGACCAGTTCCGGGCAATTGCGCGGCCAGACCCCCAAGGCGTCGCCGGCCTCATAGTTGAGCCCGGAATCATTCAGGGCCAGTGAAAACATTCGGGTTTCCTTGTTTTCGCTCTGATGGTTCAGGTGCCGATTGACCAACAACCGTGACGAATAAGGATTGGCCTTACTGGGCGCCCCGATGGCGTGAACCACAGCGTTTTGTGTTGGCGCGACCTTCACCGATTGCGCGGGCATCAACGTGTTGTGCAACTGCGCCAGCCAGGTGTCTGCGCGAGCCTCGAACTCGGTATCGCAATCGACGCGTTCCAGTAGCCGTGTCGCACCTAGTTCCTGCAGACGCTGATCGAGTCTTTTGCCGTGCTGGCAGAACTGGTCGTAATTGGGGTCACCCAACGCCAGTACCGCAAAACGTAGCGATTCCAGACGCGTCTCGGCGGTGCTCAAGGTGTTCCAGAAACCTTCGCCGTTGTCAGGCGGATCGCCGTCACCGAAGGTGCTGCTGATCAACGCCAGCGTCCGGGTGCTGGCCAGTTTGCTCGCGGGAAAGTCGGACATTGCACTCAACTCCACAGCCAGCCCGGCGTCGCGCAATCGTGAGGAAAAACGCTCGGCCAGGGCTTCGGCGTTACCTGTTTGCGACGCCCACAGCAGCGTCACCGAGGGGGTGTTGTCTGTCGTGGAAGAGGGTGCGGGCTCACGGTTGCTGCTCACGGATGGCGTGCTTGAATCGATACGGGTCGGGATGTCCAGGAACGCATGCTCGATCAGCTCGATCCGTTGCAAAGTGACCGCGCAGAATTTGAATTCTGGCTGCAGGGAAATCGGATCGACCGCGTCGTGGGTCACTGCGTTGATTGCCAGGTTTTCGCCAAACACATCGTTCCAGTGGAAGGGCGCAAAGCAATTGCCTGGCCGCACGCGGTCGGTGACCACGGCGGGTAACACCGCCCGGCCCCGTAGCGAGCGGACTTCGACCGGGTTGTTGTCCTTAATGCCCAGGCTGGCGGCGTCTTGCGGATGTATCTCGACGAAGGGCCCGGGATTGAGCTTGTTCAGCGTTGCGACTTTGCCGGTCTTGGTCATCGTGTGCCACTGGTGCTGCAGGCGACCGGTGTTGAGTACGAAGGGGAAATCCTGCCCCGGCATTTCCGCCGGTGACAGGTGCGGACGCGCCAGGAACATCGCCTTGCCATTGTCAGTGGGAAACACGATGACGGGTTGGCTGCCATCGGCGTCGACCTTTAGCGTCTGGCTGGCGCCGTTGTTGAGGTAGCGAATCGGGTTTCGGTCCGGCGTGTCATCCGATGCGCAGGGCCATTGCAGCGGTTTTTCGCGCAGACGCGCATAACTCGCGCCCCGAATGTCATAGCCGGTCTTGGGGTTCCTGGCGCGCTTGATCTCTTCGAACACCTCGGAAGCAGAGGCGTAGGTGAAGGCTTGGGCGAAGCCCATTTCGCAGGCGACCCGGGCGATGATCTGCCAGTCGGGCAGCGTCTCGCCGGGCGGCTCCACGGCTTTTTGCATCAGCGTGAGTTTGCGCTCGGAGTTGATCATCACGCCTTCGGCCTCGGCCCAGAGCGCACCGGGCAGCAGGATGTCGGCATAGCGGTTGGTCTCGGTATCGAGAAAGGCGTCCTGGGTGATGATCAGTTCGGCAGTCTGCAAGCCTTCGATGACGGTCTGCCGGTTGGGGGCGGAGGCGACGGGGTTAGTGCAGATGATCCAGCAGGCTTTGATGTGCCCCGAACGCATCTGCTCGAACATCGCCACGGTGCCACCGCCGACAGTCCGGGGCAGGCTGTCTTGCGGAATGTCCCACAGGTCTTCGATGAACGCCCGGTCAGCCTCGACGAGCACCGAACGCTGGCCCGGCAGACCGGGTCCCATGTAACCCATCTCTCGACCGCCCATGGCATTCGGTTGCCCGGTCAGGGAAAACGGTCCGCTGCCCGGCCGGCAAATCGCGCCGGTGGCCAGGTGCAGGTTGCACAGGGCATTGGTGTTCCAGGTGCCATGGGTGCTTTGATTCAGGCCCATCGTCCAGCAGCTCATCCACTCGGTAGCCTGGCCGATCCACTCGGCCGCCTGGCGAATGTCCGCCTCGGGAATCCCGGTGATCGCGGCGACTTTTTCGGGCGAGTAGTCCTCCAGGAACCCGGGCATGGCGTCCCACCCTTCGGTGAAGGAGGCGATGAAGTCCGGGTCGGTGTGGCCGTTTTTCACCAGCAGGTGCAGCAAGCCATTGAGCAGGGCGAGGTCGGTGCCGGGTTTGATTTGCAGAAACAGGCTGGCCTTGTCCGCCGTGGCACTGCGACGAGGGTCGACCACGATCAGCTTGGCGCCCGCCTTGACCCGATCCATCATGCGCAGGAATAGAATCGGGTGACAGTCAGCCATGTTCGCGCCGATCACGAAGAACAGGTCGGCGTGATCGAAATCCTCGTAGGAACCGGGTGGTCCGTCCGACCCCAGCGATAGCTTGTAACCGCTGCTGGCGCTGGCCATGCACAGGCGTGAGTTGGACTCGATATGGTGGGTGCGGACAAAGCCTTTGGCCAACTTGTTGACCAGGTACTGGGCTTCCAGCGACATCTGCCCGGAGACATAAAACGACAGCGCATCGGGGCCGTGAGCATCAAGAATCTCGCGCAAACGCCTGGCCGTTTCACTGATCGCGGTGTCCATCGCGAGACGCACCGGGTCTCGATTGCGCTCCTGGCGCAGGTAGGCGTTTTCCATCCGGCCCGACTGTTCGATCGCCTGGCCACAGGTATTGCCTTTGGTGCAGAGTCGCCCGAAGTTGGTCGGGTGGGTCTTGTCTCCCACAACCTTGACCACCGAATTCGCTTCGACCTGCATGACGATGCCGCAGCCCACTCCGCAATAGGGACACACGCTGCGTACGGTTTTGCTAGCCATCCTCGCCCCTCGACACTCTGCCAACACCTGCCCGCCGGAAACAAAAAAGGCGCCATGTAACCCCTCCGTCAAAACGGGGAGCTACACGGCGCCTTTGTCGTATGTATGTGCAATCAGCGTTGACTGCGAGACAGGTGAGTGCAAACAGCGAGCCAGAACATGACCGCGCCGGCTGGTTGGGGTTTGCAGGCAGTGAGAGGTGTCGGGATGCAAGGTGGTGTGCACTTTTTTATAGCGGTTGGTCGCTGCATGCACCACACGGATGCCCGGTTTTTCGTTGAAAAAATAACGGACCTGAGCCGAGAATTCAGTCTCTACGAGCAGTGACTGTCTTGCGCCAGACAAACTGTGGCGAGGGAGTTTACTCCCGCTGGACTGCGCAGCAGGCCCATCTTTGGGGCCGCTACGCAGCCCAGCGGGAGTAAACTCCCTCGCCACAGGTATCTTTTTCTGCCCACCTTAACGCTTGATCAAAGAAATCTTCGTCCCTTCGATACTAACCCCGGCCATCAACCCTTGCTGGTCGAAAATAAACGCATACGCGTCGTCTTTAAGCGTGGAGCTGGACAGGTTTTTCGCTGCCCCCTCATCGACCACTACAACGGTCGGGCCAACACCAATTTCCCAACCCTTGGTTTCACTCACGTATTTCACCGCTTTATCGGTCATCAGAAACACTGCATACCCATACGACTGGGCACCTGCCTGCAGCCCCCATGACCCGGTGACGGAGTTGTAGTAATTCTCGACTTTCGTGCCTTTCATCAAGGTGCCTTCGCCATAGCTGCCGCCGAACACCAGGCCGGCCTTGATGATTTTCGGGAAGACGAGCACGGCTTTGGCTTTTTGCGCGATGGTTTCGGCGAAGGGTGTGGCTTTGTAGAGCGTTTGCAACGCTTGCCGAGAGTCGGCATCCAGGTCCTCGGCGGTGGCGGCCCCCGCCGTGTTGAGGAAACTCGCCGACGCTAATGAGGCGGTCGCGAGGAAGATCGAAAGGAAGAAGCGCATCGAATGAGTCATGTCCGTACTCCGATAAGGGAGCATGGGATGGCAGCAGTGGCATTCGACGTCTGCGTCAGGCAGGAGCGAAGCGACTGACGGTTATCCGGTGCACCCTAAAGTGTGTGAATCGCAAGCGTCGCACTTGAATGAAACTGGCTTGAGGCCTTTGCTCAGGGGCGATGCCATCACTGGCTTTGACCACTGCGTAATGGCCGGGTTCGTTGTCTTGGGTGTTCTGTTGAAACAAGAGCCGAGCAATAAGTTGGGGGATGAGATCAAATACACCAAAACCCGGTGGATCGGAGCTGGATCAAAAGGAGAGTGCATGTACATCGGTGAACTGGCCAGGTTGTCGGGTAGCACGCCCAAAGCCATTCGTTTGTATGAACAACTGGGCCTGCTGACGCCACAGCGCAGTGGCAGCTATCGGCTGTACACGGCCCATCATCTGACGCTGGTTCGAATGATTCGCAGTGCCCAGTCGGTGGGGTTCAAGCTGGGGGAGATGAGCGAGTTGCTGGCCGCCAAGCAGCATCAGGCGCCGTTTCCCCTGGCGCTGGCCAATCAGGGCATCGAGCTCAAGCGCCTGGAGCTGCAAGCGCAGATCCTTGCCTTGCAGCATCGGGAGCAGCACCTGACGCAGTTGCAGCAACAGATCAATCTGCAATTCGCCTCCATACCAGTGCCTGGCACGGCGTCAATTGTGTGCTCAGACACTGTTGCACCTGCATCAGCGCGCCAATAGGTGTTCAAACGCTTGCCTCAGGGCGTTGTGCGGCGAGCGTGGTTGAAAGCCCAGTTCATTGATGGCCTTGTCGATGCAGTAGATCTGGCTTACCCCATAATACATTCGCACCTGGCTGATCAGCAATTCGGCGGGCTGACCGGTGTACCGTGCCCGTTGTTCTTGCAGCCAGGCGATCAGCAGTAGCAAGGTTTTTGGTGCGCGGGGTGGCATACGATAATCGGGGCACAGGGTGTTGAGCGCCTCGATCACGTCAGCCAGTGATGACGCGTGCTGATTGGCGAGTAGATAGCGCTGGCCGGGGCGGCCTTTTTCAGCCGCGCCGATCAGGCCATCGGCGACGTCGCGCACATCGACAAAATTAAAATGAAAATTCGGGTCCAGCGGCAGTTTGCGCGCGAGCACGGCCGCAAGAAATCCCATGGTGTCGGTCAGCCGCGTGGCGTGAGGGCCGATGATTGCCGAGGGCAATACAGCGATCATGGGCAGGTCACAGGCTTGGGCGGTGTCCCAGGCGACGCGTTCAGAAAGGATCTTCGAGCGGTAGTACGGGTTGCTCTGATCAGTGTTCCAGCTGCTTTCATCCAGACGCTGGCCGTCGTGTCCCACCGCCGCGACGGAGCTGACATAGACCACCCGCCGGACCCCGGCCTCGGCGGCGGCGCGCAATATGTTGCGGGTCCCTTGCACGTTGACGTCGACGATCTCGGTGTCTGGATTGCTTGCCCAGTGTTTAAACACTGCTGCTACCTGGTACAGCACGTCCACCCCTTGCAGGGCTTTGCGCAGCGAGTCAGGGTCTTGGAGTTCGGCGCGCACAATCTGGCAGTCGAGCCCACTCAGCGCGGTGCTTTGCTGCGGGTCCCGAACACCCGCGCGCACGGTGTGCCCACGGGCCAGCAGCGCCCGGACCAAGGTGTTGCCAAGATGCCCGTTGGCACCGGTGACCATCGATAGCGTATTCATGAATTGCCTTATCCGCTGACGGCGGAACCTGAACGGAAAAGGCAGGGTGTGGGTTGTCCCTAGGGACAGAGTCAAGTGCTGGCGTCAGCTCTCGCGCAGCGCAATGGCGAACGTCAGCTTCGCTCTATTCAAGGCAACCTTCAGGCGTCGCGGGCAGACTATCGAGAAACGCGGCAATTTGCCGGGTGCCACGCAGGTGCAGGGTTGGAACATGCGGGCCAACGGCCAGGCGGACTGACTCGATACCCGGACGGTAGCCTCGGTCGAAAGTCCACACGAAGTTCAAAAAGGTCAGGAACGCCCGGTCGATCTTCTCGGTACAGCCGGCTGGAAGGTCTGGGCGAGGGTGGTTCATGACGCTGCGCAGGATCACCCGGGTCAAGCAGGTGAGGCGCGGCGTGTCGAGCCAGATGATCAGGTCGGTTCGAGGCAGGCGCAGTTCAAAGGTGCGACGCGCATAGTTGCCTTCACAAATCCACGCGTCCGGTGCAATGGCTTTGCGGACCCGTGCGCGGAATTGCTCGGCGTCGGGTTCGACCCAGCCGGGTTCCCAGAACAGCGTATCCAGATGCACCACGGGGATACCCAGGCGCTCGCCAAGTGCGCGGGCGAGGGTGGACTTGCCGCTACCGGCGTTGCCCAGAATGACGACGCGTTTCATGGTGACTTCCTGTCGCGAAAAAAGCCGACAATTGTGCCTAACTCTGATCGCTTTGACGATCTACAGACGAGCAGAATTCTGTGGTGAGGGGATAAATCCCCTCACCACAAGGTTTTGGGTCTGCGGCGGCATTTCGATGAATCCCCTTGCCACAGGATGCTGCTCGAATGTTATTCAAACCATCCAGTTAGCAACACCGCGCCCAACGCGACTAACACCGTGTTGAGACAGACCAGCGCAAAACCGAACCTGACCAGATCGCTTTCTTCTTGCGCCTGGGTTTTAGCCAGTCCCAGGATCAGCATGACAATCGACAGCGAGCCCAGCGCGGCATGCCCCGCCGCGCTGTTCTGCACGGCGGCCAGCAACAGGCGGGAGCCTTCGGGCAACATGGCGATGGCCGGCATGAAGATCGCGTTGCCACCCACATTCGACCCGGTCATGTAGCCAGAAAGCGCGCCAAGCATCGCCACCAGTGACGTCGCGGCAGTCGGTGACAGGCCTGCGAGCAATTGCATCAAACCCGCCAGGAAGCCAGCCTTCACCATCATCTGCGACATCGCGAGAAAGAAGAAAATCGTCAACAGTGGCCGCTTTGCCCGAGCGACCAATGCAGCCGGCAAGCTGACGTCAGACCCTGGCTGGCGTTGTGTAGTGCGCGTGTGAAACCAGAGCCCGATCAGCACCAGAATCAACGCCACGCCAGGCGAGGAGAGGGGTTTCCAGCTGACCTGCGCGCCCTGTACGACCCAGTGATCCTGCCAGGCGGTGATCGCCCATAGGATCTTCAACGCAACGATCAGAACGATCAGCGCCAGATACGGCCATGCCTGACGCGGCCATTGCACCGCACCGCGCTCGCCATCACGACGACGCAGCCCGGCGGACAGTACGGCGACTGCCGTCACCAGACCCGCAGCAACGCCGGCCACTTCCGGCCCCAGCCACCGACTGGCGCTGTACAGCACACCCACGAACAGCAGCCAGAAAACCCCCAGCGACCGCCATTCCCGCGACTCGCGAACGCCGGCGAGGTACAGCGCCAACGCACTGAGGGCCAGGAACACCGGTGCGCTGGTCAACGCCGAAGTCGACGCCAGGGCAGGGGCGTCCAGATGAGCCAGCGAGGCACCAATGACCGACGCCAGGCCCAGCGTGCCCCACGGCATGATTGCCATGCCAGTCAGGGCAATTCGCAGCGCAACGCGACGTTCGAAGAGGCTGAGCAGCAGGGGCACGGTTGCGATCAATGACACACCAAACCCTGTCATCGCCTCCAGCAACGGTGCCAGCCCGAGGACGATGAACACCAGCTGATCGCCGCGCCCCAGACCCAACGAACGCACCCACTGACTGAACGCCTGGTTGACGCCCAGACGCTCGATAAAAATCACGAACGCCAGCCCCGGCACGATCACGAAAGCAGTACTTGCAAACAGCACCGCGGTGTCCTGAGCGGCAGCTATCAGACTGCCCAGGTGCCAGGCATCAGCCGCGCCGGCGAGCCATAGCACCACGACCAGTAGCGTGCCGGCGATGGCGGCGTGAACGGGTGGCCGGCGCAGCACCACGAGCATGGCGGTCACCAACAGGACGGGGGAGAGATGGAACAGTGCGAGCATGCCAATAATATCCTGTGTGAGTTCCCGACCAACGCTGCACATGCAGGCTGTCGGCAAGATAATATTTCTCACAGGTAGATAAAGGGTCGCAGTTTTCTGCTAGTTTTCGAGAAAATTTCTCGCGGAACGACCATGGCCAAAACCGACGCTGCATCCGAATCACTGGACAAATTCGACCGTGCCATCCTGGACCTCGTCCAGCGTGACAACACCACGCCGCTGCGGCTGATGGCCGAACAGGTCAACCTCTCCACGGCCGCGGTCCAGCGTCGTATCAAGCGGATGGAAGAGCGGGGCGTCATCACGGGCAATGTCGCCATCGTCGACCCCACCGCCGTTGGACGGCCGATCACGATCATTGTGGAAGTCATGGCCGAGCGCACCAGCCTCGAGGCACTGGAAGCGATGAAGGCACACTTTGCCGTGCCCGAAGTTCAGCAGTGTTACTACGTCACTGGCGAAGTGGATTTCGTCCTGGTGATGACCGTCGCCAGCATGCAGGAATACCAGGCATTGGCGCGGCGGCTGTTTGCCGAAAATGCCAACGTGACCTGGTTCAAGACCATCGTGGCGCTGGACCGCGTGAAGGTCGGGCTTGAGGTGCCGAGCGTGGCTGGGTGAGCCTGGACTGAACGGTCTTGCGTCGCCCCTACGCTTTGACAACCCCCAAAGGCTTCAAAAAGTAAACCACCCGCTCGGTCTCTGCGAAGCCCAATGACTCATGCATGGCGTGGCTTGCCTGGTTATCCAGCAGTGCATCCGAAGCCAGT
Source organism: Pseudomonas sp. LBUM1643 (assembly GCF_059716215.1). Lineage (NCBI taxonomy): Bacteria > Pseudomonadati > Pseudomonadota > Gammaproteobacteria > Pseudomonadales > Pseudomonadaceae > Pseudomonas > Pseudomonas sp. LBUM1643. The sequence goes on along the minus strand of NZ_CP166813.1, from coordinate 3,892,326 downwards.
TCGGTGCAGCCCGTTTCTTCGGCCCACTGTTGGATGCCCGCCACGAGTTGCCGCGCTATGCCTTGGCGACGACAGTCAGGTTGGACGTACAGGCCTTCGAGAAAGGCCACAGGCGAGGAGTGAGTACCGTTGACGTAGTCCGACCGGATCGATGCCTCGGCAAATCCTTGCGCGGTGCCGTTCTCACTGACGAAGATCAGCACCAGATAACGCTCCGGCGCGCTCAGCATCGTCTGTTTGTCATCGTCATTGTTCGCGGCGGAATCAGGCCACAGGGCAACACGCAGCGGCAGCCAGCCGTCGTGGTCGAGCAACGTGCAACGTTTGATCATAGGAGGAACACTCGAAGGAATAGCCGCCGATCATAGATCATTCCCGGTGATATCGGCCGGACGGATTTGCTGCGTTCGCAAGGGGGTCCGATCAGCACCGGCTCAACGCCGGTGCCGAGTGTTTGCCTTAGAAACGATACTTCGCCGAAGCCGTAAAGCTTCGCGGTGCACCGTAGGTCAGGGCGCCGTAGGCGTCGAAGATGTCGAAGTACTTTTCGTCGGTGATGTTGTCGGCATTCACCTGCGCCGAGAGGTTTTCGGTAATCTCGTAGCGCGCCATCAGGTTGACCAGTGCATAGGCATCCTGCTGGATTTTTTCGGAGTTGCCTGCCGGGTTGACGGCATAGGTGTAGATCGAGTCCTGCCAGTTAACCCCGCCGCCAATGGTCAGCTTGTTGAAAGCACCGGGCAGACGGTAGGTGGTAAAGGTGCGCAGCAATTTGGTCGGGTACAGCGTGTTGACGTCGTCGCCGTTGGCATCGTCAACCTTGAACTGGGTGTAACCCACCGAGGCATTCCAGTCGGTTGCCAGCTCGCCGGAAACTTCCAGCTCGAAACCCTTGCTGGTCGCGCCTTCACTGGCCTCGTAGGCGAAGCCGCCGACAGGGTTCGAAGGGTCGATCAGCGCGCCGGTGTTCTGGCCCAGATTGTCCTGCTTGATCTGGAAAATCGCCGCGGAGGCGTTCAGGCGGCCATCGAAGTACTCACCCTTGAGCCCCAGCTCGGTGCTTTCACCAACGATCGGTTCCAGCGTCTGGCCATTGCTGTCGCGTACCGACTGCGGCAGGAAGATTTCCGTGTAGCTGGCATAGGCCGAGAGGTTGTCGTTGAGGTCGTAGACGACGCCTGCATAAGGGGTCAGCTCATGATCGACATCGGTCTTGCTCACTTCCGAAAAGACGTCATCGCTGGTCTGCTCGTACCAGCTCTCACGCGCGCCAAGAATCACTTTGAAATCGTCGGTCACGTTCAGGCGGGTGGCAGCGTAGAGCCCTTTTTGTCGGGTCTCGCTGTAGCCGTAGTCTGTCTTCGGGCCCCACACCGGCTCGGGGAACTTACCGTTGTAGGCATCGAAGTCGGCTACGCCGCCGAACCCCGTCTGCGCGTCGAGTGAATCGGCGTCGAACTTCTGTTTGCTGTCCACATAACCAAAGGCCAGTTCATGCTCACGACCCAGCAGCGAGAACGGGCCATTGAAGCGGATGCCGTAGTCATCCTGGGTGGTCTCGGTCTTGTAGGTCGCCGGGAACGAAGCCATGCCGGCGCTGCCGTTCTGCCCTGGATTGCCAGAGAGATAGAGCAGGGAAGAGTCGCTGGTTCGCTCGCCACGGTTGTAGCTGAGGTTGACTGTCCAGTCGTTGGCAAAGGTGTGATCGAGGTTGACGAAGTAGGTCTTGTAGGTGGTGTCCCACTTGCTCCAGTCGGCAGAAGTCGTCTTGGAGCGGCTCCAGTGGGTGCGGCTGCCGTCGGCGTACCAGACGGGCAGACCGCCCCACATCGGCGAGTCGGCGTTGCTTTCCTGATGGCTCAAACCGAACCAGAGCGTGGTGTCGGGCGTCAGGTCGATGTCCATCGTGCCGTAGAGGGTCTGGCGCTTGTTCGAGTTCATATCGATCCACGTGTCGCCCTCGTTGGTCTCCCCGACCAGTCGCGCGCGGATCGTGCCTTCCGAATTCAACGCAGTGGCCACGTCGGCCTCGACGCCATAGGTGTCCCATGTTCCGCCGCTCAGTTCGACCGAACCTTTCAGGTCTGTACTGCTGGCGCGCTTGCGCACCATATTGATGGACGCGGAAGGGTCGCCGGCACCGGTCATCAAACCGTTGGCGCCACGCACTATTTCAACGCGGTCATACATGGCCAGGCTGCTGAAAATCTCCCCCGAGCTCCATGGCTGCTCATAGATGGTGGGTACGCCATCGATCATCAGCGAGTTGAGTTCAAAGCCGCGAGCGTTGAACTGTGCCCGGCTGGTCTCGTAGCGGTTGACCGACACACCGGTGGCGTTATTGACCACGTCGAGGATCGTTTTCAGGTCCTGATCCTGTATGCGCTGTTGGGTCACGACGCTGACCGACTGCGGCGTTTCGCGCAGCGACATGCTCAGCGGCGTGGCCGTGCGTGCAGCCTCGGTCGTGTACGAATGGGTGTCTTCGGTCACGGCGCTGGGCTTGCGATTCTCAGTTTCCGTGATAGCGATCGGTGCCAACGTCACAGAGCTTCCCGTCTCTGTCTGTTCAGTCTGTTCCGCCGCCTGCACCGAGGGCGCAGCGAATGCGATACCGGCCGCAAGCATGTGCACGGCCAGGGCCAGAGGGCGCAGTGCCAAAGGCGCGCGCGGCGTAACGGTGTGTGGTGAACACAGGGCGATGGGAGAGGACATGCGAGCTCACGTATGATGTTGGTGTTATTGGGAATCAATATCATACGCAGTTACGAAATATTGCCATACACTTATTTGCGAATGTTTCTCATAACGGCGGAATATACGCTTGCTGAGTGGGCCCCTCGGCGCAGCACCAGCGATTGCGCCCTTGTTGTTTTGCCAGGTAGAGCTGCGCGTCTGCCAGCTTCAGCAGGGCAGCCGGCGTCACGTCTTCGATGCCCGGCCGGCTTGCCGCTATCCCGGCGCTTGCGGTCACTTTGCCCAGCGCAGACTCGGTGTGTTCGATGTTCAGGGCTCGTATGGCGTCCAGGATGCCCTCGACAACCTGTTTGGCGCCTGCGGTGTCCGTGTTGGGAAGCAGCACGGTAAATTCTTCTCCACCGTACCTGACGGCCAGGTCACCAGGTCTTTTGACCGCCCGCTGAATCGCGCCGCCCACGGCGCTCAGGCAGTCATCGCCCGCGGCATGGCCATACCGGTCGTTGTAGCGTTTGAAGTAGTCGACATCCAACATGACCACGGCGAGCGATGAGCCCTGGCGCCTGGCCAGGCGTATTTCATCGATCAGCGCCGTATCCAGACGCCGACGGTTGCCCAGCCCGGTCAGACTGTCCGTCAACGCCATGTCTCGCATCGCCTGGTGCGCACGACGCAGTTGCCGTTCCATTACCATCCTTTGCCGCAACTGACTCAAAACAATCAGGCCGAAGACCGCGAGCACGGCGATCAAAAAGACCAGCACGAAGCCGGTTTTCAGTAGGTCCCGGCGCCAGGGTGCCGTGATGGATTCGCGCGAAAGCCCGGCTTGCACGACGAGAGGGTAGGTCGTCAACGCTCGGTAACCGTACAGGCGATCGGTGTCGTCGATGACCGCTTTCGCTTCGGCGACGCCTTCGTTGGCGTGTGGCAGGTAGCGCTGGAAAATCTCGCTGTTAGCCAGGCTTTTACCGACCACGGATGCCATGAAGGGACGCCGAACCAAAATGGTTCCGTTGCGCAAGGCCAACACCAGAGCGCCTTTGTCATCGATTTTAAAATCGCCGTAGTAGTCCATGAAGTAACTGACCTTGAGGGTTCCCAGCAGTACACCGGCGAAGGAGCCATCCTTGTTGTTCAAGCGGCGGGAGATGGGAATGATCAGATCGTCGGTGGATCTGCTTTTGACGACGTCGCCGATACGCACATTTCGATCTTCGTGAGTACGGTGGTATTGGAAGTAGTCGCGGTCGGCATTGTTCGCGGTATCGGGGGTTATTTCCTTGTCCGTGACAATCCAATGCCCGTCGGCGCCATAAATAAACAACCCGTGCAGCTGGGGCATTATTTTGGATTGCTCTATCAGCAATTTATGAATGCGCGGGACGTCGATGTTCTTTAAACCGTCGCCTTCCACCCGTTCACTGAGCGCGGTGGTCAGCACGTCGACTTGCCGGATGGCGTCTTCCGCATGCTGAGCCGTTGCACGCGCCAGATTCGTCACCGAATCGTGGGCCGATGCAAACGCGGCGCGATAGTCACGCCATTCCCGCCAGCCTTCAACCGCCACGAATGCAAAGACGACCAACAGCATAAAGCTCACGGTGAGTCGGAATATGGTTCGCGCACGCACCGCTTTTGCAGCGGCAGCCTCCGGGGCGCTTTCTACCTTGAATCCTGGCTCTTCACTGGGGAGCATTGCACGTCCTTACGACTGATCTGTGCATTCAACTATCAATGCAGGCAGGTTAGTCCATTGGTTTCATCTCTGAAAAACCATAGTGCGCCTTCGTGCGGTGTCCAGGCCCACGATACCTCTGAGCGCTCGCAAGGGCGCTGTTCTGCAACCCTGACAAGACCCTGCGCCCGCTATTTAATTCAATCTATTGGGAAAATGAGGCACATAAAAACAATCTTACTAGCGAACGCTTATTTTTGGTGTAACGTTATAAAACTAATCAGAACGAGGTTTCCATGTCCAAACTTGCAGAGTTCCGCCAACTTGAAAAACACCTCGCCGAGCAGCTCAAAGCGCTTGAAACCTTGAAGGGGGATGCAGGCCTCAAACAGGAAATTGAATTCGAAACCAAACTTCGCGCGTTGCTTGCCAAGTACGGCTACAGCCTGAAAGACATCGTCAATCTGCTCGATCCAAAAGCAGGTAGCCGCACGCCCGCTGCCCAGCCGAAGTCAGGCACTCGCAAAGCGCGCCAAGTGAAGGTTTATAAAAACCCGAAAACGGGCGAAGTCGTGGAAACCAAAGGCGGTAACCACAAAACGCTTAAAGAGTGGAAGGCCGAACATGGCTCCGACACCGTTGAATCGTGGCGTAGCGCGTAACACAACGCAAAAACCCCTGTAGGAGCTGTCGAGTGAAACGAGGCTGCGATCTTTTGACTTTGATTTTTTACAATCAAAAGATCGCAGCCTCGTTTCACTCGACAGCTCCTACAGGGTTGGAGCCGCGCATTCTTAATGCGTGATGATTTAGAAGTAGTACCCGATATTGATATTCGTCCGGTAATACCACTCGTTACTCCCCACCGATTGGGTGTTGGTAAAGCCCGTTCCATTCTCCGCGCCACCGTACGGGTTGGCGTTCCTTGCCCAGGTCAGGTCGAGCCACGCGATGATCGGCATGGCCAGGAATTGCGCACCGACGGTATACATCTGGGAGTCGTCCCAACCGCTTTTGTCTTTCATCATGCGGCTGTAGTCGTTGTAGAGCTTGATCTTCTTCAATTGCCCAAGTTTCGGCGTGGGAATGTCGTAACCGACGTTCAGTGAAACCAAAGTAGCTTTTGAGGCAATCAAGTAGGCGGGCGTGAGGCCGTTGCCACCCATCAGCACGGAGTCGTCGCTGACGCCTGCCGGGTTTTTCGGGTCGTATTCGTAGCGAATACCCTGGGTCGTAACGGTCCACGGGCCTTTGTTGATGATGGCGTGAATGCCACCGGCCCAGTAGTCGCCGTCATCCTTGGTGGTGTCGTTGTACAGCTGGGCGGCGGCGACCGATGCGCCGATCTCGGTTTTCCAGCCATCGTTGGTAAAGGTCCGCGCGACGCGGGCGTTGATCTGGTTGTGTTTCTCGTTGTCCTGGCGTGACTGGGTGAACGGGATCGCATTGTCCTTGAGATCAGCGTAACGCCCGACTTCCGGCGAGTAGCGAATGTCCGACGGCAACATGCGCGGGAAGAAACCCAGTTGCACATCCCATTCCTTATCCTTGTAGCTGTACTTCAAACCCGTGCCGGCGCTGACGCCATAACCCATGAAGAAGGGCAGGTGATAACTCCAGCCGAACTGCGGATACGGTTCGAGACCGAATGGCTTGAAAGGTGCGCCCAGTTGCAGGTTCGAGTTGCTGTTCAGGCGATAACCGACAAAACCGCGATCAATGGAGCGCTTTCCGTCATCCTGAAACCAATAGCCGACATCGCTGTAGAGGTTCTTGTAAGTGGCCTGCACGTCGAGGCGGAAAGTGTCGAAGAGAAACCGACCATTGTTTTCAGTGGTGTCCCAATGTTCATCGCGGTAGTTGGTGCGCAACGCGCCACCAATGTCCAGGCTGCTGTCGCCATCGTCGCTGCGCCAGGCGATATGCGGAAAAGGTTTCTTGCCGGTCGTTGATGCCTCGGGTGCAGCAGGGCCGGGCTCGCCCGCGAAACTGACGCACGTGCACAACATCAATCCCAGGCATAGAAAGTTATTTTTCATGTTGACCTCCCCTATAGTGTTAAGTGACTGGCAACACTTTTCCGCCACCTTGAAAAAGGCAGGGATGAATAACCAGAAAGTGTTGCTCTTATCAGTTGCGTGTCGGTATTGAATGTTTCACAGGTAATACGGCGTCTGGCCTATGAACTTGATGTGAATAGAGCAGAAACTATGCCAACTCTACCGGGTTGTCTTTTGTCTAGTAAAAACAATGGTTTATATGGGAAACGCATTTTCTTGTATTGCCCGTGAAACAGTGAGCTTGCGGGGTAACGAAATTGCACGTTATCTGTGCGTCTTTACTTCACGCGCATAAAAAAAGGCCGACAACACTGTCGGCCTGTTTAACGGGTGAACTCAATAACAACGTTATAGATCGAGCACCAAGCGACGACTCTTGCAACCTGACACACACACCATCATGGATTTATTGGCCGCACGTTCGGCTTTGGTCAGCACGCCGTCACGGTGGTCGATATCACCCTCCAGCACCCGCGTCTCGCACGACCCGCAAACCCCTTCGCGACAGCTGTAGTCGATGTCGCAACCCGCCTCCAGCAACACGTCGAGTAGACTCAAACCCGGCTCGATCGACAGGGTTTTGCCGGATTTCTTCAGTTCGACGCTGTAACTGCTCTGCGCATCTTCGGACGGCGGCAGTTCAGCCGCGACGAAGCGCTCGATGTGCGCATGGGGATAGCCCAGGCCTTCGCAGGTGCTTTCGAAGGCATCGAGCATGGGGGTCGGGCCGCAGCAGTAAAAGTGCGTATCGGCGGGTTGATTCGCCAGGTAAGCGCCCAGGTCCGGCGGCACGCCTTTTTCGTCATTGAAGTGGTAGTGCACTTTCGCGCCCAGGCCGCTGAGCTCTTGCACCAGGGCCGCTTCCTGCCGCGAACGTGCGCAGTAGATCAGCTCGGCGGATTTTCCCAGTGCCAGCAGTTGGCGGAACATGCAGTAGATCGGTGTGATGCCGATACCGCCGGCTACCAGGACGCTGTGTCTGGCGCTGAGGTCGAGCTGGAAGTTATTGCGCGGCGACGAAATCGGCAGTTGCATGCCGACCCGCAGTTGTCCGTGCACATATTCCGAACCGCCACGGCTGTTGCGATCGCGCAGGATGCCGACCACATAGCGGCCTTGATCGCTCGGCGAGTTGAGCAGCGAGTAGCTGCGCACCAGCCCGTTGGGCAAGTGCAGGTCGATGTGCGACCCGGCTTCGAACGGGGCGAATACCGTGTCGCCATAGGGCCGCAACTCGACACTGATGATGCCGTCAGCTTCGTAGCGCAGGGTGTGCACGAGCGCGGTGAGGGGGGAGGAATGGGACATCGGTCACCTCTTTTCGACAGTTCGCAAATCGAGATCGAGACGCGCGCCGGCCTCGATCTCCACCCGCAGTTCGGGAAACACCAGCGCGCTCACTTCGACCAGCGTCGAGGTCGGGAACACCGCGTGCTCTGCAAAGAAATCACGTCGCGCGCGACCCACGTCCTCTTTGTCGGCGATGTCGGTCACATACACCGTCAGCCGGTAGAGGTTGCCGACATGGCCGCCTGCCGCTTCAACCAGCGCGCGGATTTTGTTCAGCACCACCAGCGTCTGTGCGTAGGCGTCCAGCGGCGCGCCAGCCTCGACGGCCTGGCGCGTGGCGGGATGCCCGGTCATGCCGGACATCACCACGTCGTTGCCGATCAGCAAGGCATTCGACCAGGTGCTGCCGGCCGGCTCGCTCAACGAACCGGCTTGAACACGCTGCACGGCTGCACTCATGACAACTGCTTCGCGTCGATCAGCTCCAGCTGGGCCTTGGCCGCGTTTTTCAGGTAGCGACGCAGACGCACCACACCGAGGTCATGCTGGTAAAGGTTTTCCCGCTGGTTGGCGTCCGGCTCCATGAACTCGAGCAACACCCGGTCCTGTTCCAGCACCGCCCAGTGCCGCGCTTCCAGCCGGTTCTTGTAGAGGAAGCGCCAGGTGTCGCGCTGCCAGCCGGTGAGTGGACGGCAACGCCAGTGGAACACCGCCGACAGCGAACGGCTGCTCGGGGTGTAGCTGCCGATGATGGTGAAGTTTCCGCCGGGGCCGCCGGTCTTCGGGTAGGGGATTTCCAGACGCAGCCAATGGCAGCTGTTGTCCATGAATTCGGTCCAGTCGAAGTTCACGCCGCGCTGGCCTTCCTTCTCGAAGAAGAACCCGGTGTCGGTGTCGCGGGTGACGAACTTAGCCGTGGCTTCGCCTTCGCTCATGGAGTGCGACATCTTGTGCAGGTAGGTGCCGTGCATCGGGTCCATGACGTTGTCGATGACGTAGCGGTAATCGCCTTTCCACTCGGCGTAGCAAATGAAGCTGCTCCACTCGGGGGAGGTCAGTTGCTCTGGGAGGACCAGTTCGGGCGGGGTGTCCACGTGCGGCTCGGCAGCGTTGTAGAGAAAAATCGCGCCAGCGGCTTCACGGGTGTGGAACATCCGCGTCGGGCGGCTGCCTTCGAGTTTGCAACCGGGGCTGCCGGGGACTTTGGTGACGGTGCCGTCGCAGCGCACTTCAACGCCGTGATACGGGCATTGCAGGCGGTCGCCGAGAATAGGGCCCTGGGACAGCGGCGCGCCGCGATGCGGGCAATGATCTTCGAGGGCGTGCACGTGGCCGTCATTGTCGCGCCACAGGGCGATCTTGTAGCCCAGTCGACGGATCGACACCGGTTTCTCGCCCAGCTGGTCGGACGGCAAGACCGGGAACCAGAGGTTCTTCAGACCGTTTGCCAAGTGGTTTTCTACAGGATCGACGGTTGTATTCATGTTCATTTCTTATTTACCTCCGGCGGGTCATTCGCCCAGCCGAGCCATCAGGGTTGTATAGGCATCCGGGGTCCACTCTCCGGTGGTGAGCGGGCAGGGCGGCCCGGCCCGGTTCAGGTGCGCGAGCAGGTCCGGCAGCTCGGTCACGCCATTGCCGAACGCGCGCTCGATGGAGTCGCCAAGCAACTCTTCGAACTGCGTGTTGGGCCGTTTGCGGGCCTGATGGGGCTCCAGGTAGGGTTCGGTATTGCTCATCTCATTGACCTCCATTGCGCACCCGTTCGCGGATCATTTCGCGCACGGGAATAAAGTCGTATGTCGGGAACACTTCAGTGCTGAACACCCCCCAGGCCGAGCGTTCGAGCTCGACGTTGAGGGTCGGCAGCAGGCTGGGTGGCAAGCGCAGGGTGACGATCTGGCCCAGGCCCATGGCCACGGTCCAGGACACCACCTCGACACCTTGCGGGGGAAACCGCTCCCACCAGTCCTGCTGCTTCATGTGCCGCTGAATGTCTTCCAGGTTCTTCGATTGATCGTGCTTGAGCAGCACGGTCACCAGCAGCGATTCGCTCATGCTCAAGCCACGTCGGGCATGGGTACGGCCCAGGCGTCATAGCCATAGACCCAGTCGGCGTTGCCGCCGTCCTTGAGCCATTGATTGCCACGCGAGCCGATCTGGATCTGACTGGTGCGCTGCAACCGCGACTGCTCATAAGCCTGCAGGGCATCGGCGATTCCGGCAGTGCCGGTCAGGTCTTGCAGATGACGGGCGAGCACCACCGCGTCCTCGATGGCCTGGCCAGCGCCCTGCGCCATGAACGGCATCATCGGGTGGCAGGCGTCGCCCAGCAGCGTCATGGCACCCTTGGACCAGAACGGCAGCGGATCGCGTTCGTACAGCGCCGTCTTGAGCACCTCGCTGCAGGCATCGAGCAGTGCCCGGGCATCCCCGTGGAAATCCTGATAGTGACTGCGCAATTCATCGGCATCGCCAGCGCTGGTCCAGGATTCTTCATGCCAGCTGTCCTGGGCGGTGGTGGCGAAGATGAAGATGTCCCGGCCCTGATTCAGCGGGAAAGTGACGATCTGGCTTTGCGGCGTCGGCCCCCACCATTTGGTGAATGCCTGGATGTTCGGCACGTGCGCCACGCTTTCAGCCGGCACGACCGCGCGGTAGGCGACCACGCCGGTAAAGCGCGGCTGCTCGTCGCCGAACAGCGCGTTGCGCACCACCGAGTGGATACCGTCGGCGCCGATCAACAGATCGGTCACGTGGCGACTGCCATCCTTGAAGCTCAGTTCGATACCGTCGGCGGTTTGCGTCACCTGCTCTGCGCGTTTACCAAACTGCACCTGGGTTTGCGGGAACACGTCTGCCAGCGCCGCCAGCAAGTCGGCGCGGTGAATGGTCAGTTGCGGTGCGCCGTATTTCTGTTCGGCGGCATCGGACATTTCCAGGCGCGAGGTTTCCTCGCCGCTGTCCCACATCCGGCTGATGCGATGGGTCGGGCGAGCAGCGGGAATGCGCACCGCAGCACCCACACCCAAACCGTCCAGGGCACGTACGGCGTTCGGGGTCAGGTTGATGTCGGCACCGACCCGCAGGAAGGCTTTCGACTGCTCGAACACGGTGACGTGATGGCCGGCACGGTGCAGGGCGATGGCGGCGGTCAGGCCACCGATTCCGGCGCCGGCAATGGCGATATTCAACGAAGACATGGACGACTCCTGCTCAGGGTTTTGGCTTGTCGGTGAGGAATTTGCCTTGGGGTGCTGCCACGTTGTGCTGGCGTCGCGTGTTGCCATCGATGCCGCCGGCAATCGCCCATTCGGCGAAGACCGTGGGGCCCGGTTCGAAGGTGCGTGGCTCCCATTCGCCGGTCAGTTGATCCTCATCGGCGTAGTACTCGACCAGTGCGCCGGCCGGGTTCTTGAAGTACCAGAAGAACGCCGACGACACCGGGTGGCGTCCCGGGCCGATTTCCGTGGCCCAGCCGCTGCGCGAGATGTGCATGCCGCCACCGAACACTTCGTGCACATCGCGCACGGTGAAAGCGACGTGGTTGAGGCCGGCGCGAGGGGCGGGCAGTTGCAGCATGAACAGGTCGTGGTGACCGCCTTCTTCGGCAGTGCGCAAGAACGCGCCGCGGTCCGGATAACGGTCCGAGGCCTGGAAGCCGAAGCGCTCGTGATAGAAGGCTTCGCAGGCGTTGACGTCCTTGACGAAAAACACCACGTGGCCGACTTCGATCGGCGTCGCGCGGTCATAGACCGGTGCCGCTTTGTTGATCCGGCCCTTGGTCTGCCAGGTGTTGTGGCCGCTGCACTCGATGTCCAGCTCCCGCTTGCGGGTGACTTGCAGGCGGATCGCCAGGCCATTGGGGTCGGTGCAACCGATGCGCCCGTCGGCTTCGATAAAGCCCGGATCGTTGGCGATGCGCTCGCTGTATAGCTTCAGGTCGGCCTCGCTGGCCACGCCCCAAACCACTTCGCGCACGGTCGACCCGGGTTCGATGGCGGGCGGCAAGCCGGCCTTGTTGATGTCCGCAAGCACCACGCGGCAGCCATTGAGGGTTTCGAAGATCACCTCGTCAGGTTGCTCGCTGACTTTGCTTAGGCCCCAGTCGCTGAAAAATCGTGCGCTGGTGTCGAGGTCTTCGACGCCGTAGGTAACTTCATCAATGCCTAAAACGCTCATAACCCTACCTCGCGTTGCACACCGGCCCAGGCCAGTGGCTGTTCATTCATGCCCCAATAAAGGCTCTTCTGTTCCATGTACTGCAGAATGCCGAGGCGACCTTTTTCCCGGCCAAGACCGCTGTCACGCCAGCCACCGAACGGGGTGGAAATCGAGAACTGCTTGTAGGTGTTGATCCACACCGTCCCGGCCTGGATTTTTCGTCCCAGTGCCCAGGCGCGCTTGTAATCGCGGGTCCAGATGCCGGCGGCGAGGGCGTACAGGCTGTCGTTGGCCTGCTCAAGCAATTGCGCCTCGTCATCGAACGGCATGGCCACCAACACCGGGCCGAAGATTTCTTCCTGGCAGACTTGTTGGGTGTTGTTCAAGCCTTCAAGGATGGTCGGCGGGTAGTAGTAACCCTGGTCGTAAAGTCCGCCCTTCGGACGCTGGCCGCCGAGCAGCAACCGGCCACCTTCGGCCAGTCCCAGCGCGACATAACGCTCGACCGATTCACGGTGACCGGCACTGATCAGCGGCCCCATTTGCGTGCGCTCATCCGCTGGATCACCGACGCGCAGTTCGGCTGCTGCAGCCACCAGACGTGCCATGAAGGGCGCGTACAGTGCCCGAGCGATGAACAACCGCGAACCGGCGATACAGGCTTCGCCCGACGAACTGAAAATGCCATACAACACCCCGGCAACCGCATGATCAAGGTCGGCGTCCTCGAGAACGATGGTCGGCGATTTGCCGCCCAGTTCCAGGGACACCGGCATCATTTTGTCAGCGGCGATGTGGGCAATGTGCTTGCCGGTTTTGGTGCCGCCGGTGAACGACACACGCTTGATCAACGGGTGACGCGTCAGGGCATCACCGAGCAGCGAGCCTTTACCCGGCAGCACGCTGAGCAGGCCTCTGGGCAACCCGGCGTCTTCGCAGATGCGCGCCAGTTGCAAGGCCATCAGCGGCGTGATTTCCGCCGGTTTGATCACCACGGCATTGCCCGCCGCCAGTGCCGGAGCGACCTTCTGCGCTTCGCTGGCAATCGGTGAGTTCCACGGGGTGATCGCCGCGATCACGCCCATCGGCTCGTACACGCTCATGCTGACGAAATCACCACGGGACGGCGTGATGGTTTCTTCGAGGGTTTCGCAAGCCGAGGCAAAGAACTGGAACGTGCCGGCGGCGCTGGCCACTAACGCCCGGGTTTCGTTGATCGGTTTGCCATTGTCCTGACGCTGCAGCTGCGCCAGTTCTTCGCTGCGTTCACGGATGAGCTCGGCAATGCGGTACAGCACGCTGGCCCGCTCATGGGGTTTGCGCTGCGCCCAGCCGCTGTGCAAAAACGCCTGATGCGCGCCTTGCACGGCGTCTTCCACGTCTTCGACACTGGCGGCGTTCAGCCAGGCAACGGCCTCGCCGGTCGCGGGGTAGCACGTGGCGTAGCGTTCGCCGCGCCCCAGTCGCCATTCACCGGCGATGCAGATGGGTAAAGTCTGTTCAAAATTCATCGCTGTCCCCTAAATCGAAATCGCGTGAGCGTGGTTGCCCAAGGCGCGGACGACGCTGTAAACGGTCAACGCCGAGGTCTTCGGATTGGCCAGCAGCGGCTTGCCACGCAGGCTCAATTCGAAACCGCCGAAGGCACCGCGGGCTTCGAAGTGATGCACGTTTTCCTCGCTCTGCGGGTCGGCGATCAGCGTCACGTGGGTGCGGTCCAGGCCGAGCCCGGCCAGCGACAAGGTCGCGGCCACATTGGCGTTTTTCGGGTAAAGGTGCGCCGCTTCCCGGGCGCTGCCCTGAAAAATCACCGTGGCTTCGGTGATGCTGTCCAGGTCGCACACTGTTTCAGCGGGTGTGTTCTTCCAGGCCCGGGCCGGTTTGCGGCCGGTGTAGTTGACCGCGTCCAGGCCGCCGACCTTGGCCGCCGACAGCGCGTCGATGCCGCCGATGGCGCCGGGCAGTAATTCGATGCGGGTCTGGCCCCGTTCGGCGGCGGCTTCCAGGCGCTCGACCAGGCCGACTTCGGACAGCGCGCCGACCGAGACGATCAGGCAGGCGATGCCACGCTCCAGCGCCGGCAATACATGTTCTTCGATGGCGCGATGGCCGGCGCACTCGACCAGCAGGTCAGGGCGCGCATCGGCCGGTAACGCCGTCAGCACCTGCGGTGGTTGTTTGAAGCAGGCCAGGCGCTGGCGTACCAGCTCTTCGGAACCGGCCGAGGCGATCACGTAGTCGACGCACAGCTGCGGGTCTTTCTCCAGCAGTTCGAGCACGCCGACGCCAATGGCGCCGCAGCCGATCATGGTGATGTGCAACATGACGAAGTCCTCAGGCCGTGGCTTTTTGCGCTTTGGTTTCGCTGTTGGGCGGACCGGCGAACTGGGTGGCGAAGCTGCCGACGGCGAGCATGTCGACTTCCAGCAGGAACGGCCCCGGTTGTGCCAGCGCCCCGTCGACGACGCGGCCGAAATCCTTAAGATCGTTGACCAGGCCGTGGCGCAGGTTCAGCGATTCGGCCAGCTTGGCGTAGTCCGGCGTGTGCAGGTCGACGTAGCAGTGACGGCTGCCGTAGACCGCGTCCTGGATATTGCGGATCACGCCGTAGCGCTGGTCGTTCATCAGCAGGATCACCACGTTGGCGTTCTCTTGCACCAGGGTCGCCAGCTCACCGAGGTTAAGGATGAAACCGCCGTCACCGGCCAGCGCGAAGACCTTGCGCTCAGGCGCCGTTTCCGCCGCCGCAACCGCCGCGCCGATGCCCATCGACAGGCCCTGACCAATGCCGCCACCCAGCGCATGCACGCCGGAACGCGGGTGGTACAGCGTCAGCAGGCGATTACCCCAGATGCTGTTGGACAGCGTGACGTCGCGCACCCAGGAGAAGTTGCGCCCGGTGATGGCTTGCAGCTGTTCGACCATGGCCGAGTACGGGCCCAGGTCAGCGATCAATTGCGTGCGGGATTTCTGGCGAACGTCCTTGAGCTCCGCGAGGAATGTCGGGTCGATCTGCAGGCGACCTTCCAGGCGATCAGCCAGGCCTTCGAGGGCCAGCGCCGCGTCACCGCAGATGAACAGTTCGCTGTTGTAGCTGCGGCCTTCGATGGCCGGGTTGGCGTCGATGCGCAGGGTGTTGCGCGGCAATTTCAGCGCGTACTTGAAGGTCTCGTTGCTGCGCAGGCGTGAGCCGGCGATCAACAGGGCATCGCAGCTTTGCAGGAATTGCTCGACCCGCTTGTTTTGCGAGAACGCGCCCAGGCAGCGCTCATCATCTTCGTTGACCACGCCGCGACCCTGGGTCGAGGTGATCACACCGACGCCCATGTCCAGCAGGCGCTTGACCTGCGGGCCGGCATGCCGCGCGCCGCCGCCAAGCCACAGCAGCGGACGGGTGGCACTGGCCAGACGCTCGGCCACCAGGTCCAGCGCTTCGGGCGACGGTACGGCCACCGGGACCGGCAGCGGGGAGAGGTCGGTCGGCATCGTGATGAACGTGGACTGGATGTCGATCGGGATTTCGACGCTGACCGGACCGGTCGGCGCGGTCAGGGCGGTCTGCACGGCAAGTTTCATCGTGCTCAACGCCGTTTCGACGCTGCGCACACGGAACGCGGCTTTCGACACGGCCTTGAGCATGGTCAATTGATCGCGGGCTTCGTGGATGTAGGCGAATTCCTGGTCCAGGTACGGCGTTTCGATCTGCCCGGTGATGTGCAGCAGCGGTGTGCCGGCGGTCAGCGCTTCGACCATCGCCCCGGCCGCGTTGCCGGCGGCGGTGCCGGTGGACGTCAGGCACACGCCAAGACCCCCGGTGGTGCGGGCGTAGGCATCGGCCATGTTGGTGGCGCCGGCTTCGCCGCGGGCCATGACAAAGCGGATGTTGCCGCGCACGGCGAACGCATCGAGGATCGGCATGTTGTGGATCGAGATCACGCCGAACGCGGCCTTGACGTCGCACTGTTCGAGGAACGCGGTGATGGCAGCGCCAACGGTGACAGTATTTTCATTACGCATGGCGGGACAGGCCTCCAGAAACATCGATATGGCTGCCTGTGGTGTAAGCCGACAGGGGCGAAGCCAGAAACAGGATCGCGCGGGCCGCTTCAATCGGCAGGCCCAGGCGCCCCAAGGGAATGTGTTTGCGTTGTGCGAGTTGGGCGGTCCATTGGGTCCAGTCCAGATCCCGCTCTTCGCGGGCTTCGAAACGTCGGCGCCATTGCCCGGATTCCACCAGGCCAATCAGGATGCCGTTGACCCGAATGCCGTCGGGGGCAAACTCGGTGGCCATCGAACGCACCAGGTTCATCACCCCGGCACGGGCGGCGGAGGTGGCGACCATGTGCGGTTCGGGCTGGCTGGCCAGCAGCGAATTGACGCAGACGATGGCGGCGTTCGGTTCGCCTTGAAGCTGTGTCTTGAAAGCGCGGACTGGGTTGATTACCGAGAAGAATTTCAGGTTCAGCTCTTCGGTCCAGGCGCTGTCGGTGGTATCGGCGAAGGTCGACACGCGGCCTTGCCCGGCGTTGTTGACCAGCACGCTGGCCGGTCCCAATGCGGCCAGGCTGGCGGCGGCGAAGGCGTTGACCGAATCGGCGTCGAGCACGTTGCAGACCTGGGCCAGCAACCGTGCCTCGGGGAAGCGTTGGCGCAAGGCAGTTTCGGCGTTGCGCAGGCGATCCTCGTCGCGACCGCAGAAGGCCACGGCCGCGCCCGCTTCGAGCAGCAGCTCGACGCAGGCCAGGCCAATGCCCGAAGAACCGCCGGTGACGATTGCCGTGCTGCCTTGCAATTGATAAAGGCTCATCTCAATCCCTCATCAAGGCGGTCACGCGGTTCTGACCGTCGTGGCCAGCGCCGCTGTTGTAGTCGAGCAGACGCGACAGCTCATCGGCGCTGCGCCGTACTTGCAGAAGCAATTCGTTGAAGTTGACGTGGGCAATTTGCGTGGTCGGAATCGTCACGCCCAACGCCGCGACAATCTGCCCGGACTGATCGCGGACCGGTGCGGCAACGGTTGAAATGGCTGACTCGAAGAAGCCCTCACCGCTGACAAACCCGCGCTGACGGTCGGCCTGAACCATGTCGAACAGCTCCATCACGGTTTTCGGCGTGCAGGGCGAGAACTGTTCCAGATGATCTTCCGGGTACAGCTCACGCAACTCGGCGAGCGACAGGTCTTCGAGCAGAATGCGCCCCAGCACGGTGGCGTGGGCGGGCAGGCGAGTACCGACGTTGACCGCGCTGGAGAACACCGATGGTGGCGAAACCTTGGCCACGTAGACGATCGAGCGACCGTCGCGCACCACCAGGTTGCTCGGGTAGTTCAGGCGGTCGCACAAACGCGCCAGCAACGGTTGGCCGAGTTCGGTGAGTTCCAGGGAGGCGAGGTATTCGAAACCCAGGCGCAGCACCGACATGCCGAGACGGTATTCGTTGCCGCTGCGGGTGACGAAGCCCATGGTTTCCAGCGTCGTCAGCAGGCGAAAGATCGTCGAGCGCGGCAAGGCCAGGCGGCGGGCGAGTTCTGGCGCGGTCAGCGTGCGATTGCGCCGGCTGAACTCGCAGAGCAGCAGCAGGCCGCGCTCCAGTCCCGGCACGATGTATTTGTCCTGAGCGTCCTTCAGCAGATCTGAATCGTTCATAGCGATGCACCTGTCAGGGATTCTTTGAGGGCGCAGGCCAGACGGCCCGCGACGACACACGGTTGTTCGATGGGGCTGGCGTGCCCGGCATCGGCAATCAGGTTGAACGTGCCGCCCAGCGCCTTGGCGAGGGGCAGGCAGCTTTCGGGCGGGGTGATGCCGTCGGCTTCCCCGCAATGCACTTCGCACGGCATCGACAACGGTGCGTGCCGCAGCAAGTCTTCGCCGCACAGCAGTTCGATGGCCTGGCGATAACCGTCGGGCTTGAGCCGCGCCATGTTCCATTGCACCCAAGCTTTCGCCTTCGGGCTGGCGTTGGGCGACAGCATGTGTGCGCTGCGTTGTTCGGCCATGCCTTGAATGCCCAGTTGCTCCAGCGCGCGCAGGCGTTTGCTGCGCACTTCCTGGCGCTGCAAGGCACGGGAAGGATGGCCGTAACCCTGCGCCGGGCTGATCAACACCAGCCGACTGATGCGCTGTTGCTGTACACCGCTGGAAAACGCGGTCGCCGTGATCGCGCCGAGGGAATGACCCACCAGCACACAGCGCTGGATACCCAGAGCGTCGAGCATCTGCTGCAGTCGCTCGGCGTAGTCCGATGCATCGGGAGCCAGCGCCCGCAGCGGCGTGGAGTCACCGTAGCCGGGCGCGTCCCAGGCAATCACCCGGGCGCTCTGGCCGAGCACGCGGGCCACCTGCAACCACGACGCCGAACCCGAACCGATCCCGTGCAGCAACACAATGGCCGGGCCGGCCCCGCATTCGCGGATGCCCTGGCGTCCACCGGCAATCTCCAGCAGGCGCAGGGGAAAGTGCCGGGCCAGTTGGGCCTGGAGATCGTCGGTGAGCGACGGGGCGTGATTGTCGATGGCGTGCAACATGGGCTTATCCGCGCTTGATCGAGGCCAGAGGGTGTTCTGGCGGGTAGGTCGGGGTGACGGGTTTTTTCGCGCCGAGCATCACGCACATCAACGCGTCTTCGTCGCCGATGTTGATCTCTTCGCGGTACACACCCGGCGGCACGGAAATCACGTCGCGGTCAGTGAGGATGGTTTCGAAACGCTCACCGTCCTTTTCGATCACCACCTTGAGCTTGCCGCGCAGCACGAAGAACACTTCTTCGACGTCGGTGTGCAGGTGCGGCGGGCCTTCGTGACCGGCTGGAATCACCATGGTGGAAAACGTGAAATTCTCCGAAGGAATGGTGTTCATGTCGGTGCTGACGCCCGTGCCGCCGGTGCCGATGTAGCGCATTTGCGCGCGGCGGAATTTCGGGTCGTAGTCGGCCTGGAATTTCAACGCGTTCCAGTCGTACTTGCGGGTTTCGTAGCGGGCGATACGGGTGTTCATCCAGCTTTCAAGGTCGCTGCCGGCCGGTTGTTCCCAGCTTTTTGGGGTGTCTTGTGCGTGTGCGGATAAATCGGTCATGGCTGTCTCCAGATCAAGTCAAGGCATGACGAACCCGCCGTTGACCGGCAAGGTTTGTCCAGTGATGAAACGGGCGAGGTCGGACAGCGCGAACAGCACGGCGCCGCTGACGTCCTCGGGAAGTTGTGGGCGCTGGATGGCGCGTTGATCGTTGTACAAACGGTGACGGGCTTCGGGCACGTAGGCGGTGGCTTCGACCAGCACCAGGCCCGGCGCGATAGCGTTGACGGTAATGTTGTCAGCGCCCAGTTCACGGGCCAGGCTGCGGGTCATGGCGATGATTGCGCCTTTGCTCGCGACATACGCCAACAGGTTCGGCGCGCCCCACAACGGCGTGTCGGAGGCCAGGTTGACGATGGCACCATGACCGCTGGCGCGCAGGGCCGGCAGGCAAGCCTTGGTCATCAGCCAGGTGCCGCGCACGTTGACTTGCATGACCTGATCCCAGGTGTCGAGGGTCAGTTCTTCGCAGGTCTTGCCGCCGGAATTGGTGATCGAAGCGTTGTTCACCAGGCCGTCGAGGCCGCCGAGCAAACGAACGGTTTCAGCGATGCAGGTGTCGATCGAATCCGGCTGTGCCAGATCAACCGTCACGCCATACACGGTGAGGCCTTCGGCGACCAGTTCGGCGGCGGATTGCTGCACGCGTTCAGCAAGAATATCGGCGATCACCACATGGGCACCGGCTCGGCCAATGGCCTGGGCAAAGGCGTAACCCAAGCCACGGGCGCCACCGGTGACCAGCACGCGTCGGCCTTCGAGCAAGCGATTGAGGGTCGTCATCATTGGGTGCTCAACATGGCTTTGGGCATGTAGTGCAGGACGCGTTTTTCGCTCCAGACCACAGCGCCGTAGGCGAGGACACCGATGACCGTGAGCATCACGATGGCAACGAACACGCCAGCGGTATTGCCCTGGCCTTCGGCATCGACCAGCAGGAAGCCCAGGCCCTGATTGCCGCCGACCAGTTCACCGACGGTGACGCCGATCACGGCCAGGGTCGAGGCAATGCGCAATCCGGAGAACAGCGCGGCCATGGCTGACGGGAACTCCACCAGGCGGAAGATCTGCCAGCGGCTGGCGTTCATGGTCCGCACGAGGTTGATCATGTCCGGGTCGACGGTGCGAATCGCCGACAGCACGTTGATCATCACCGGGAAGAACACGATCAGGATGGCGATCAGAATCTTCGGGTAAATGGTGTAGCCCAGCCACATCACGAACAGCGGCGCGAAGGCCACCTTCGGGGCGATCTGCAGCGCCAGGATGTACGGCGACAGCATGGCTTCCGCGGCCGGCGAGAGGCCCAGCGAAACGCCGATGGCCACACCAAGCAGGGCGCCCAGGCCGAAGCCGACAATGATCTCGAACGCGGTGATCAGGGTGTGTTGCAACAGCCCGCCGGTCTGCCACATCACCACGCTTTCCTGAGCCACGCGACTCAGTTGCGGCATGACGAATTCGGGCATGCCGAGCAGTCCCGGGCCCCACTGCCAAAGCACCAGAAACAGGATCAGCAGGGCGACGCTGCCGAGCATGGAGTTATTGAGGTTTTTCATCGTGTCTTTACCTTGTCGTCACTCGCCGTTATTGCGCGGCTGTTTGGGTGTCGATGAACTGGTTGGTGTAGAGGTCGTCGAGCTTCGGTTCCTGGGTGACGATGCCTTCGCTGACATAGAACTGGCGGACCGCTTCAAGCCGCGCCGGATCGATGCGTCCCGGCACTGTCTGGTTGGCGTAGACGTGTTCGACGTAGAGCTTGAAGACCTTCTCCAGCGAGGCTTCCTTGCCGGCATAGGCGGGGACGGCCTGGGCGAACGTGGCGGCGGCGGCCTTGGGGTCCTGAATGATGTCGCGCATGCCTTGCAGGGTGGCCTGGACCACGCCGCGAACTATCTGTGGGTGGTTCTTGATGGCGTCATCGGAGGCGAGAATGGCTTGGGCCATGCTCTCGAAAATCTGGTCCTGCGGGATCAGCTTGATCTTGACCCCCGCGTCTTCGGCATTCACCACCCAGTCCGGCACGCCCGCCATCGCCTGGGCCTTGTCGGCCGAGAACAATTGCCAGACGCCCGACGGGCCGGCGGCCTGGATGTTCACGTCGTTTTTACCCAGGCCGGCTTTGCGCAATGAGGCGAGCAGGGCGTAGTAGGTGGTGTCCGAGTAGGACATCACCGTCATGGTCTTGCCCTTGAGGTCGGTGATCGAGTTGATGTTTTCTGCGGCATTGGTGGCGATCATGGTGACGCCACCGGCACCCAGCACCGCCACGGCGCGCACCGGAATACCGTTGGCGCGCACCACGATAGGGGTGTCGCCGATGGCGCCGCCGAGCATCGCGTTACCGGCACCGATCTGCTTCGCCACGTCCACGCCACCCTTGGCCGCAATGAACGTCATGTTCAGGTTCCGGGCGGCGTAGTAGCCCTTCTGCTGGGCAATGATCCACGGTGCGAAGGCCGGCGAGTTCGGCGGTGCCGGCAACAGGTAAGTCACATCGGTCGACTGTGCCTGGGCGGCAAACGTCAGGCCCAGGCCGAGGGCGAGGCCGGAGATCTGGCTGAAGCGTTGAAACAGAGACTTGAACATGCGTACTCCTGAATCAGGTGATGGCCACACGGGCGTTGATCAATGCAGTTCGGTGTCTTCACCGACCTGCAGCAACTCCATCAGGCGACCGACCAGCGGACCGATTTCCGGCAGCTTGCGGCGCTCCAGCGGGTTGTCGCGAAACGGCAGGTCAATGCTGATTTCTTCGATGATGGTGCCGGGGCGGGCGCTCATGACCAGCAGCCGGTCGGACATGGCGATGGCTTCAATCAGGTCATGGGTAATGAACAGCGCGGTTTTCTTTTCATCAAACAGCATCCGCGCCATGTCCTGTTGCAGGATCATCTTGGTCTGCGCATCCAGTGCCGAGAACGGCTCGTCGAGGAACAGCACTTGCGGGTCAATGGCCAAGGTGCGAGCCAGTGCCGCACGTTGACGCATGCCACCCGACAGCTGGAAGGGGTAGTGGTCGGCAAAGCCTTGCAGGTGGCAACGATCGAGCAGATCTTTGGCCACGGCCTGACGCTTGGCGGCCGCGACGCCTTGAATCTCCAGGCCCAGTTCAACGTTGCGGCGAATGCTGCGCCACGGCATCAACAGGTCTTTTTGCAGCATGAACGCGACCTGGCGAACCGGGCCGGTCACGGCTTCACCGCCGACGAACACTTCGCCTTCGGAAGGTCGATAAAGGCCTGAGCCCATGTTCAGGATGGTGCTTTTGCCGCAACCGGAAGGGCCGATGATCGACACCACTTCACCGCGACGAATCTTGAAGTTGACCTCGCGAATGGCGAACGGCGCTTCGGATTTACCTTTGGCCGGAAAACATTTACCGACGTTGCGGAATTCGATTTCGGTGGGCTCCTGGTCTTCCTTGGGAGCGGGTTTAATCCATTGCGGGGCGACGGCGTACATCTCGTTCACAGCCATTGGGAAGGGTCTCTGGTCTGTTTTATAGGTGATACGGTGTTTAGTGCATGAACAATGCCAGAGCATTACGAAGTCGATTTTTTGTTTAAAAGTCGTTAATAAATAAACAGTTAGGTGATTTTTCTTGATTTTTGCGTGTTTCATATACGAAACGAGGTTTCTTATATGGCACGAAATTGCACATTGCTTGTGCGAAGTTCAGAGAAGTGCGAGAGGACGGTGCTTTTTTAGGTAACGCCAACGGGGGCGTTTGTTTTACATGTGAAACATGGCGGGGATTTGGGCGGGGAAGTAACGCGGAGGCGGATCACATGGAACGCCTTTGAAAGATCGCTTTCAGCAAATCGATCTTGTTCCTGGGCTTTGCAGCAGTCGCTTTGTGCGCTGCGCGAAATACCTTGAGGGTTGTATCGGGATTACTCGTTTTTTCTCATCGACTTCAACGCGTCAGACAGGCGCAACGCCAACTCGGATGATGCGTACGTGTCGGTGACCACTTCGATGTAGGCACCCGTGGTGCAGCTGCTGGCTGCGGACAGTGCGGTATCCAGTTCCTGGCACGTCGTGACCTTCGCGGTGAACCAGCCCTCGCACCCCATCGCGTGGGGCAGCTCGGTGTAGTTCCAGGGAGCCACGTCGTTGTAGGCGATGTCGGGGTCTTTGCAGAGCAGCCGTTCAATGAGGTAACCGTTATTGTTCAGCACGAAAATAATCGGGTGCAAGCCCAGACGGCCAAACTGCCCCAGCTCCTGAACGGTGAGCTGATGCGAGCCTTCGCCGGTAAACAGAAGGACGCGACGATCAGGTGCGGCCACGCTGACGCCGAACGCTGCCGGTGTTGCCCAGCCTATCGAGCCCCAAAGTGTCTGGTTATAGAAGGTGGCGCCTCCGGGTAGCGGGCTAAATCCCAACCCCATGGAAACGGTGCCGGTTTCTGCGACCACCAGATCGTTGTCGCGTATGAATGCTGACCAGCGTGGGTAAAGGTGTTCTGCGGTAATGGGAGAGTCTTCAGGCGGGGTAGGCGAGGGCTTCATCGATTCATACGGGATCGTGGGCCACGTACGCTTTTCAACACGCTTGGCCAGCTCGGCCAACAGTTCTTTCAGTTCAACGTTGGGGAATTCAAGCGAACCGACTTTAGTCCGGTGATGACCCATGTAAATGATGCGATTGGGGTCGAGACGAGCCGTAAAGGCACCCGAGTTGAAGTCGGTGAACGGCGACCCGACGCCGATGCCATTGAGCGCGCTGAGCTCGCCCACACCGTAGGTGGTACAGAGTGCAGCCATGCCCTTGATGCGCGCATAGCCATCCGCTGCGTAGGCCGCATTCAATTCATTGCTGCAGCCTACCCAGCGCTGTCGCGAAGAAGTGCATACGGCGTCACTGATGGAAAAGGAATAGTCGCCGGGCACACCAAAGATATCGCTAATGCCCAGGTCGGCCAGTCTGGCTAAAACATGCTGGACGACAGTCGGGGCAGTGGTCGTGGTCATGGGAGTAGACCTGAGATTTTTGCTTCTGGAGGGCGTGCCAAGCCCGTGTGCTACTGGGGCTTGACCTGATTTGTGCAGAGCTTTTGCAGTGTAGAACAGCGTGGGTGGCCAGCAAGTTTCCGGACTCGGGGGCAAAACCAACGGGGTTAGCGTGCAGATGAACGCACATTTGTTCCCACGGGCAGGCACTGCGCCTAGTTCGTCAGTGAAATGACGGTGTCGATGGCGCTGACAGGCAGATAAACCAACGTAAGTATTGAGTACGCTTTACGGGATCTGGCCATAAATGTGCAGACCGGCAGCAGGATCATGATGACGTCCAATACGCCCCACAGCACTACCGGGGAAGCATGAAAAAAAACACGTTCACGATGAGGCCAAGAACAAGATAAGTGGAGAGGGATAGAAGTGCGTAACGCCCATCTTGCTCGAAATAGAGGCGAAGGCCGTTTTGCTCGTCCTCACTGCGACTCGGGAGCAATAAGGCGGCGGATACGAAAAGGGACAGCGCTAGTAGAACGAGTAATAAAAATTCTGGAAACGAGTACACCAGCTTAACCGCGGGCAGTGAATTGACGGCCCACCAGAATTCAAGCTGTGTCGTAAAAAGCGTGACGGCCCAGACGAGTGGAACCCAGTCGGGCGCTGCCGAACGGCGAATGCGGAAAACCGTCAACGCGCCAAGAAGAAGGCGGGTGACCGAGAGCCCCAATATCATCGAGAGGACTGTGGCAACGATAGGGAAGTTGTTCAAAACGCCTCCTGCACACCTGCTGCTTCACCAGCGCTCTTCGCTAACAAGCGCGCCAACAACAAAAATTCAATCCGGTTCGACCGATTGTAGTCTGTCGTGAAAGGCTGCTATCGATCCTGCATGAACCTTCCAAAGCAGTGCGGTTGAACTAAAAACTGACTGTTCAGTCAGGATAATCAGCTGCATTACTTCCATGACGAGGATCCCTTCATGCACAACTACACCGTGGATTACCTGTTCAACGGCGAGCTCCGTTCCCACCTGTTCGAACTCAAGCAGTCACAATTGCCCGTCCATGAGGCGGCGATGCACTTGCTTCAGCTGCATTTTGGAGATGGCGAAAACAGCCTGATCATGCCCACGGCCGATGCAACGCCGGAGGAGATTCTGGAGCAGGCCGGGTTGGTTGGGCTGACGCAGATAAAGGTTGGAGGTCGGGCGGGTTGATACCGGCAGTACTGGCCACTAATCGATACATATAAACGAGTGACAAAGGGATTTCTGGCGAGGGGATTCCTGTGGCGAGGGGATTCCTGTAGTGAGGGGATTCCTGTGGCGAGGGGATTTATCCCCGTTGGGCTGCGAAGCAGCCCCAGATGCTACAACCGAGGTGAATCAGGCAAATCGCGTTCTCTGGTTTTACGACTGCTGCGCAGCCGAACGGGGATGAATCCCCTCGCCACGGTACTCTGCTCGTCCGTTGGGCGCCTGCCCGAGAAAGAAAACTGGACCCTGAAAGAGGGCGTTGTTTGCGTCATCCCGAAGGGCTATCCAACGGAGTGCAGCGAAGTGAAGGTGGCTAATAATGAGTTCTGGCTGGTTGACCCTAAAAGCGGGAGGGTTAACGCTCATTTGAAGCTAAACCCTTGACTTAGAGCGGGTGCCGAGTAACGCAAGCTGATCGGGATGTGTGCATTCAGGATGACTTCGCATCAAAAAATGTTTACGATTGGCGTCGATGGCATCAGTTAGCCATCATCGCAACTGGTCAGTAATCAAAGGGAATTCAGTTTTTTGAAAAAAGTAAGCGCTTTCGCAGTTGTAACTCTGTCTGTGGCAATGCTTGGCGGCTGTGCCGGCGTGCAAAAGGTCGCAGACAAACTTGACATGAAAACCGGAACTTACATTCCTGCTGAAAAGATGTCGACGTTCGTTAAAGGCAAAACCCGTCAGGCCGACGTGGTCGCGTCCATCGGCTATCCTCCGACGCGTAATGAGATCGGAAACAAAGAGATCTGGACTTACCCCTACACCCTCATCACCGCGATTCCGTTCGTGGGCGAGAACAAATCGGAAAGTACCGTCTTTGAATTTAACGCATCCGGCGTGCTGACCAACTTATACAAGTCCGGCGGCACGCCTGGACAAAGCGGCAATCCAATGCTGGACGCTGCTGGCCTGTAACACGGGCATACCCTGAGTATCATTTCTGCGCAATGTTATTAAGAACAAGGATGAAGTGTGAACGCAGCAAAAGTGTTAACGGCAGCGGCTTTAACAATCACCATGGCGATGCTGGCGGGTTGCGGTGATAAAAAAATAGACGGCAGCACGAAAGAGAATTACGAAGCCTCAGCACGTTCAATGTACGAAAGTCTGCCGGACAACAAGAAAGGCGCGTTTAGCCAGGCCGTCACGATGGGGCCAATCATGGGTATCCATGAGAAGGGTGAAACGTTCTCTCAGTCAGTTAACGGTAAAACTGCCGACGAAGTGATTGCCTACGTTAATAAAGGCATCGAAGAAAAAACCACACTTCGCTATTGATCCCGGCAACGGTCTGCTTCGGTTAAGAAGTCTGTTTTTCATCACAGCATTTAGCCGCTGACGTTCAAAGGCAGACTGCTTCGTCTGCCGGCTTTGAAACAAGGAAACCAAGAATGCTCCGTAAAAACTCGCTTGCCCTGGCCATTACTTTCGCGCTGTCCGCGACCGTGCTGTCTGGCTGCGGCAAAGAGCCTGAAAATTTCGCTGATAAAGACGGTAAATCGATCGCTCAGCGCATGCAGGAAGAGTCCGACAGGAAACACAAGCAACTTGAGGAAGACGCCCGCAAACATAAAGAAGAGGCTCTGAAAGCTTCACTCGCCAAGCACCTGGCCAACAGCACCGTATTGCCTGATTTGCCGGTGACGGACGACTCGGCCTATTTGGACATCCAGACACCCTGGATGCCTGGAAACCTGTACATGGCCTTCAATGGTTTCAATGAATCGGATGAAACGCTCATCGACTTCATGCATGTATATACCCAGTACGAAGGTTACCCAAAGGGTATCGCCGAGCTGTCCAAGAATTACAGGTTTGAAAAAGACGGCTTTGCCAAGATTGACATCGCCAGAAAATTTAAAGAGTTGGTGGTTGCCGAGAGCAGCAAGATCAACGGTGTTCGGTACGTCAAGTTCGTCATCAAGCCAAAATTTGCCGAAGTCGCCACCTACGATTTCAACCGCAAAGGCTTCAACCTGAGTCAGGATTTGTTCACCGACAAGCGCGACCTGACCGAATCCGACAAGAAGGGCATGTCTGTCGGCTCGCGCTACGCGCCCATTCGCTCGTATTACAACGGCGATCCGATCAGCCTGCACTATGGCTTTACCGAGGCAACTGCACTGCAATTTGTCTCGGTCGAAGACCAAACGATTGCCCGCAAAATTGAAGCCGTTCGCACCGAAACCAGCGTGGTCATCTACGGCTACCTGAAAAGCATCGAACATGAAGACAAAGATCGCTACCTCAACATCAAGCCCCAACGTGCTGATCTGGTCTCGCCGGCCGGGGAAGTGCTGTACAGCGTGACGCTGTGATCTGTTGAAACCGGACTAACATTTTTTAAAAGGCTCACCGTCCTCGGCCACGAAGGCCTGGGGCGGCGCCTTCATGAACCGGGGAAACCCGGTTGTAATCCTGCGACCCCTGTCGCTCCCAAAACACCGTTACCGGTGGACAGCTGGCAGATTCAGGCAGTGGCCTATTTCGCGCTACGAGTGGTACGGGGGCTCTAGCCCGAGCCATCCACGCCCGACTGAATGTTTCAAAATGTGAAAAAAATGTCGAAATAAAGTAATTGATTGAGTTAGATTCCTATTAGCGTTCTCAAAAGTGGTCACGCTTGACCCCCTTGCCGTAGGAATTTGCTCCTTGAAACTTCGCTTCTCCGCCAGTCTTCTACTCGCCGGTGCTTGCAGCGCCGTGTCCCTCGTTCATGCCGCTGATGATTTGACGTTGCCGGCTACGCAGATCGACGGCAGCACTGATCTTGTCGACGTTCCGAGCGTGGGATACCAGAGCAACCCGGCATCGAGCACGACCCGGTTGGGGCTGACAGACAGGGAAACGCCGCAGGCGGTGACGACGATTACCCGGCAGGCGCTTGATGACTTCAAGATCACTGGCATCAAGGACGCCCTGCGTTCCGCGCCGTCGGTGACCGTGGAGCAAACCGAAACCGACCGGACCGAATTCACCTCGCGCGGTTTTGACATCAACACGTTCCAATACGACGGTGTGGGCATGCCGTTCGTGGGCACGGTACTGGTGGGCGACCAGGATCTGGCGGAGTTCGAACAGATTGATGTGTTGCATGGCGCCAACGGCTTGATGAGCGGTGCCGGCAACCCGTCAGCCACGGTCAATTTCGTGCGCAAACGTCCGACCGAGACTTTCCAGGCGCAAGTCGACACCAGCGTCAGTTCCTGGGACGGGCGTCGGGTGGACGTGGACGTTGCCGGTCCCTTGACCCCCACCGGCAATGTGCGTGGGCGATTCATTTATTCCCACGACAAAGGCAATTCATGGATGGATCGCTACAGCCATGAGCGCAACGTCGCCGCTGGACTGTTGGCCTTTGATCTGTCCGATGCCGACACCGTGACGGTGGGTTTCTCTCAGCACAACAGCGATTCCAACGGCAGCACCTGGGGCAACCTGCCACTGGTGGATAACGACGGCAACGCCATCCACTACGGCAGCCGCAGTTCCAGCATCGGCCAGCCGTGGACCTACTGGAACCTGCACACCCAGCGCGCTTTCACCGAGCTCAAGCATGACTTCGGCAATGGCTGGAACGCTACGGTCACCGCGACGGGCATTATCGAGAAGCAAGACACCAACATGCTGTATGTCGCCGGGGTTTCCGGTGATGACACGTCGGTGTTTGCCGCCAACACCACCAGCGAGGCTCATCAATTGCTGGGCGACGCCAAGGTCTCCGGGCCGTTCAGCCTGTTCGGTCGCGAGCATGAGCTGACGTTGGGTGCGGCTTATGGTCGTACCCACCAGAAAGCCCGGGAATACGATGCGGTTGAAGGTGGTTACTACGACGCGTCATTCGCGGACGTGCTGGCGGGGAACCTGCCGCGTCCGTCGTTCCTGTTTACCAGCGACACCAACACCCAGAATTTCAGCGACACCCAGAAGAGCCTTTACGCAGGTGCCCGATTCAGCCTGGCGGATGACCTGCACTGGATCGCCGGTGCGCGGATGATCAGTCTGGACGGTTCCGGCGATAACTACGGGTCTGATTACCACACGCGCGCACACGGCAAGGTCACGCCTTACACGGGCCTGGTTTACGACCTGGACGAGCAGTGGAGCGTGTATGGCAGCTGGACCAAAATCTACAGCGCGCAGTACAACCTGGGCACCGACGGCAAATTGCTCGCACCCCTCGAAGGCAAGAGCATGGAAGCCGGTGTAAAGGGTAGTTTGCTGGATCACCGCCTCAACGTGACGGCCGCTGCCTTCAAGACCGAACAGCAAAACGTGGCAGAGTCCGCCGGCTTCGTCGATGGCCGATTTGTCTACGACCCCATGGACTACAAGAGCCACGGCGTCGAACTGCAAGCCTCCGGCGAAGCACTGCCTGGCCTCGACCTGCTCGGCGGTTACACCTACGTCACCATCGACAACGATGACGGCGACAAGGCGCGTAAATATGTGCCGACCCATAGCGTGCGCGGCATGCTCACCTATCGTCTGCCAAGCTTGCCGCAAGCGAAGATCGGTACGCGGGTCAGCTGGCAGAGCGCAGTGGAAAACGACACCAACAGCGCTATCCGCCAAAACGCCTACGCCTTGCTCGACTTCATGGCCAGCTATGACATCGACAGCAACTGGAGCACGTCGGTGAACCTGAACAATGTCACCGATCGCAAATACCTGCTCTCGCTTTACAACAGCGCCACGACCGCCAGCTACGGTGCACCTCGCAACGTGGTGGCTTCTGTGACCTGGAAATACTGATGTCTCCTGAGGGCTCGGTGTGACTGAGCCCTCGCACCTTTCAAGCACCCGTCGTGGGATCAATCCAGCATGACTGCCCGAAAACTGCGTATCTGGTACCTGGTTCACAAATGGACCAGCCTGGTCTCTACCGTCTTCCTGCTGTTGCTGTGCCTGACGGGGTTGCCACTGATTTTTCATGAAGAGATCGAACACTACTTCGAGCCTCATCCGGAACTGCGTCCGCTGACCGCTGAATCGCCGCGAATCGATTATGACAAAGTCATCGCCGGTGTATTAGCGTCCTGGCCGGACGAGGTCGTGCGCTTCGTCGGATTCGACCCGGATAGCCCGCTCGGAGTGGTGTTCACGGCAACCAGCCTGACGCCTCCGCCGATTGAAGGTCACTCTCAGCCGTTCGATACCCGCACTGGCGAGCTGTTCCCGCCGGCGGAGCCAGACGATGGGTTCATGAACCTGATGTTGCGTCTGCACACTGATCTGTTCATGGGGTTACCGGGCTATCTGTTTCTCGGTTTCATGGGGTTACTGCTGGTGGCTTCGCTGGTGTCCGGCGTCGTGGTGTACACCCCGTTCATGCGCAAGCTGGACTTCGCCACCGTGCGTACAGGGCGTAGCGCACGCTTGAAATGGCTGGACCTGCATAACGTGCTCGGCATGGTCACCCTGACCTGGGTGCTGGTCGTTGGTGTTACAGGCGTGATCAACACCCTTGCGCTGCCGATCTTTGGCCTGTGGCAGAGTGATCAGTTGGCAGACATGACTGCACCGTACAAGGATGCGCCGCCGCTTCAGCGCCTCGGGTCATTGCACAAAGCGCTGGAAGCCGCCCGCCAGGCCGCGCCAGACATGGAGCCAAGTTTCGTCGCCTTTCCCGGTACTCAATTCAGCAGCCAGCACCACTACGCCGTGTTCATGCGCGGAACAACGCCCCTCACCGCACGACTGCTGAAACCGGCACTCGTGGATGCGGTGACGGGCGAGCTGACCGATATACGGGAGATGCCGTTGTACGTGAAGACGTTGCTGATCTCGCAGCCGTTGCATTTTGGAGACTACGGTGGCTTGCCGTTGAAGATTATCTGGACGCTGCTCGACGTCATCAGCATCGTCGTCCTGGGCAGCGGTTTGTACCTCTGGATCCGCCGACGCAATCGGCCGATGCCCAAGCATCTTGTTGAAGTGAACGCCGACCGTTCAAGCGTGGAGGGCAGGGCATGAGGCGCGGACTGTGGATGATCTTTCGCTGGCCCGTGGTACTCGCGGTTGTAAGCCTGTTCGGCCTGTTGTCGGCACTGATCGGCGATGGCGTCTTTGACGTGTTGTCGTGGCTTGGCCTGGGTGTGCCGCTAGTGCTGCTCGGGGTGGTGTGGCTGCGTTTACGGCGTGCAAACCGATTGCATTCAACGGGCAACATCGAAGGAAAGTGAACCCGCAATGAAGCTGATATCATTCAGCAACTTACACGCTGGGTGAACACCATGAATCGTCAAAAGAAATTACAGCAGTTATTCAAGGCGAAGGCCAAAAAAGCCAGTGCCAAACTGGCCCCGGTCAGCAAAGATAAATACATCAGCAAAGCGGACCGGGCGAAGCTGGCTGAGGAAGCCGAGCGCGAGGCCATCAGTTCCTCCGAGGGCTGATCCATTGAGCTGCGTCTATTGAGATGCGTTCACCCGTCGGGCAAACTCCTGCCGCTTCATTGGCCGATAAAAGGAGTTTACGGATGCCATTTCCACTGACGGAATACAATGCCTTGTTAGCCCTGAAGGGCGTAGGTCCCGCCGTTATCGCACGCCTTGAGCAGATGGGCATCGACTCCCTGGCTGAGCTCAGCACAGCGAACGAGGGGGACATCCTGGCTCAGGCATCCGCCGCCACGGGATCGACTTGCTGGAAGAACAGCCCCCAGGCTCGGGCCGCCATTAACGCGGCCATCGGGCTTGCAAAAGACGCTCAGTCGGGCAGCCAGACTCGTCCACCCAACGCTTAGAGCAAACTCCACGACACCCCGACGTAAACCCCCAAACCCTCACCCGGCGTAGACCGTGCGGCGTCCAGACCTTTGTCGTCGTAGCCCGGCGTGACGGTGGCGGCGTAGTGCTTGTTGGTCAGGTTGCGCATGTCCAGCCAGGTCTGCCAGTCACCCTTGGGCGCGTTGTAGCCCAGGGTTGCGCCGAACAGCGCGTAGGGATCGGCTTGGTAGCTGTTGGCGTAGTCGACCTCCACTTTGGAAACCAGCTGCGTGTTGAGGGCCGCGAAGAAACCCAGCGGCCAGTCGTAGCGCAGCTCACCCTGGTAATAATGCATCGGCAAGCCGGGCAGGCGGTTGTCGCCGAAGCGGTCGTCGTCCTGATAATGGAAGTCACTGAAGGTATAGCTCTGGCGCAGGCTCAGCTGACCACCGTCGTCCGGCGACCACAGGTTGCTTTGCAGGCTGGCTTCCACACCTTGGTGGATGGTGGGGCTGGCGTTGAGTTCGTATGGCGTGGTGGCGTTGGCGTCCGGCAGTACCGAGAGCAACTCGTTGTGCACTTGCGCGTAGTACCAGGCCAGGCTCCATTGCCCCATGGTGCTGTCGCCACGGCCGCCGATTTCCAGCGTAGTGGCCGTCTGGTTTTGCAGCTTGACCGGATCGCGCTGGGCACCTGTGGCGGCGCCGCTGCCTGCCGGGAATCGAACATTCGAGCTGTAGATCAGCGACCACGGGTGCGGCGCTTCGACCGAACGGCTCAGGTTGCCGAACAGTTGCAGGTCAGGTGTCACCTGGTAGCGCAAGCCGAGGCGGGGGGCGTAATCCCAGTCGTTCAGGCTGGTCTTGCCGCCACCTTCCGGGTAGGTCACGGCGCTTTCGCGGCGGGTGTAGAGGGCGGCCAGGCCGGTGGTCAGCCACAGGTCGTCGGCGATTTCCAGATCATTGCCGACGTGCAAGACGCTGTCCGAACCCTGGTAGGTGAAGTTGCGCATGTGCGTGCCTGGCGCGTAACCGGCGGTGTTGCCGGTGGGAATACGCACCAGCTCGCTAGCGCCGGCATTGGGCAGATGTCTGGTCACGCGCAAGCCCATCGTGCTTTGGCTTTCCAGACCCCAGAGCGTGTCGCGACGCTTGTAGTCGAACGTGCCGCTGACGTCGGTGTACGCCACCTTCAAACGGTTGGGGCCTTCGCGCAGGTCCATGGGATAGTCGTGGTAGACGAGTCCCGTCTGGAGGCTCGAATCGTCATCGATGTACCAGGTGGTTTTGTTGCCGAAAAAGGTGCTGCCCGGCTGCTCGCGGCGGTCGTCCCGTGAGACGTAGGCGGGGTTGGCCGCGCGTGGGTCGTGCTCGATGGAGTGTTTGGTCACCCGCCCGGCGAGTTCGTTGTCGGTCTGGCGGTAGCGCAGGTAAAAGCGTGTTTCCAGGTTCGGGTTAAAGCGATAGCCGACGTTGGCGATGATGCCCTGGCTCTCGCTGTCCGTGTGGTCCTGATAGCCGTCGGAGCGGGCGTCGGTCAGGGCCACGTAGTAGTCGGCGTTACCCAGCACCTGACCCGAGCTGACCTGGCGCTGCAGGTAACCGTGGCTGCCCATCGAGTAGCGTACTTGCAGTTTCGGCGCGTTGTAGCCGGTGTGGCTGATGTAATCGATGGCCCCACCCAGGGCGAGGGCGCCCCTGTCGAAGCCGTTGGCACCGCGCAGCACTTCCACGTGGTCGAGCCACAAGGGCTCCAGCAATTCATAGGGTGTGCCGCCCGGTCCGGTCAGCGGCAGACCGTCGAGCATGGCGTACAACCCAGAGGCGTGGGCGCCGGGTGCACGGTTGATCCCCGAGCCACGGATCGAAATCTTCACCCCTTCGTTGCCCGCAGATTGCGCGTAAATCCCCGGCTGATAAGCCAGCACATCCTGATTGCTGGCCACGCGGCCCTGCAGGTTGCGGCGCATGTCGACCACATTGGTGCCGCCGGGCACCTGTTCAAGCCGGGCCTCGGTATCCTCGATCGACGCGTCTTCGCCGCTGCGATCCTCAGCGCCAATCAGCACCTGGCCCAGTTCCATGCCCTCGGCCCCAGCCATGGCCGGACAGACAAGGGCCAGGCCCAGCAGCGCAGCGGGCAGGGAATTTGGCGAGGGCATGGGGAGAACTCCAGACGTGTAGAAACAGGCAGTGAAGAACTGCGACGTAGGGAAGGACGAAGGAAACACATGGCAATTTTGTTTTTTTGGTCGGAGCGCGGCAGCGGCGCGCTCGTTTGAAGATACCGACGATGCCTGCAGGTCCTGCCGTTCACTCAAGCACGCCACCGACCCCGTGGCGAGGGAGTTTACTCCCGCTGGGCTGCGCAGCAGTCCTCTGCTTTCAGATACAAGAGCGGGGCCGCTCCGCAGCCCAGCGGGAGCAAGCTCCCTCGCCACAGGGAGTGTGCCGTAAATCCTGCTGGCGAGGTGTGACTGATAAAAAGCAGGGGGCCGCTTCGCGCCCCGGCGGGACGGTGCGACGATTCGACAAGCTCCCTCGCCACAGGGAGTGTGTCGCGCTATGCCTTCGCGCCGTTGCGCACTTCGGTCGCGGTGCAGCCGAAGTGTTGGCGGAAGCTGCGGGTGAATTGGGCTTGATCACTGAATCCCCAGCGCATGGCCAATTCGCCGATCGACAGGTGACAGTTAGGGTCGTGCAGGCCCCTATGGACCGCTTCCAGACGTTTCAGGCGAATCCATTCTCCAAGGCTGTAGGGCGTGCTGTTGAAGAGTTTGTGCAGGTAGCGCACTGACAGGCCGCAGGCGTCAGCGATCAATGGCGGCGCCAGGTCGGGGTTACCCAGATGCTTCTCGACGTAGTGTTCGATGCGTTGCAAATGCAGGGCGGCAAGGTTCGAGTTCTCGCTGCCGAGCACGCGCTCATCTTCGCGCAGCGCCATCAATAAGGTTGAAAGTGCCTGCTCCAGCAGCATGTGGCGGGCGGCTTCGTTGCATTCATCGAAGCGTGCCGCGCACATGGCCAACTGATCGACGAAGATTCGACCGAGCCCGCGCCTGGCATCGAAGCAGAAGCGCGTATAGCGCTCGGCACCGCGCAGTTGTCCGTGCAGCGCGCGCTCCGGGAGTTTGAATACCCACAGATCGTTGTCGCTGGCGTAGTGAAAGCGGTACGGAGCATCGCCACGTTCGACGATGAAGCCCCCGGGCTGGCAATGCAGTGCCCGGCCATCCTGTTCGAAATGCACTTCACTGCGACGGGGCACGGTCACGAGGTAGCAGGCTTCGTTATCTTCACTGACCTGGGCTTTGCTGCGCGAATAGCCGAGCTGACTGGAGCGCAGGCGGGACAGGGTCAGCGGGGTGCTGCCGGTTTCCCAGATCTGCAGGCTGCCACTGAAGGTGGCACTGGGGGCAAATTCCAGGGACAGCGGAAAATAGGCGCAGGCGATGGCGTCTGCCCATAGGGGCTGGCGTTGACTGTCGGACCAGGAGCGTGTGGAAAGTTTGTACGCCATGGCTGCCCTCGTATGATTTTTATTATGAGGACGGTGCCGACGTAAACAACCGTCGGCACCGTTGGGTTGCCATCATTTGCCAATGCTTACGGACGGTCAATCACCAGGCGTCAGCCGGTAGGTGGCCGACGGCGCCAGCGTTGCCTGCCAGCCGGGTGGCACGACGATGTTGGTCGTCGATTCTTCGATCACGCAAGGGCCCTGGACCGTCTGCCCGGATTGCAACCGGTCACCGTCGTAAACCGGGGTCTGCTGCCAGTCCGATTGAGCGCTGAACAGCATCGACCGATAACCACTGGCGCGGGGTGCAACGTCCTCGTCAGGTGGCGGCAGTTCAGGCATGGGCGGGCGTTGCAGGCGAGCAATCACCGAGCACTCGAGGTTGACCAGCTCCACCGGGCTGTCTGGCTCACTGTAGGAAAACAGCGCTTTGTGCCGCGTATGGAATGCCTCGCGCAGAGTGAGCAGGCCGGCCTGATCCAGTGGGGCGCAGGTCAGTTCGACGCTGCATTCGTGAATCTGCCCGAGGTAGCGAATCTCAAGGTTGTAGAGGCACTCGACATTGTTTTCAGCGCCGAAACCGTCTTCTCGCAAGTTGCACATGCCGCGTTCGCGCAGGTCATGCAACGTCTGATTAAGCAGGGGCAGGTCGACCAGTCCGTCATCAAGGCGCATCGGCAGGGTAGTCAACTGGTCGTAACGAATGTCCGACAGAATCTGCCCATAGGCGCACAACCCGGACGCCACTTTCGGGATCAGCACCACCTGGCTGCCGATTTCCTCGGCCAGACGCATGACATGCATGCCCGCTGCGCCACCCGCGCCGATCAAGGCGAAATCCCGTGGGTCGTAGCCTCGTTCGACAGACACCCGCCGGATACCGCTGACCATGTTCAGGTTCACCAGGGTGATGATGCCGATGGCTGCACGCTCAACGCTGATACCCAGAGGCTCGGCGATTTTGCGCTGGATCGCCTCGATGGCCGCCTTGCGATCAAGCCAGATGCTCCCGCCCAGCAGCGCGCCGTCGGCCAGGTAGCCGAGGGCGAGGTTGGCGTCGGTGACGGTGGGCTCGGTGCCGCCCTTGCCGTAGCACACCGGCCCGGGGTTGGCACCGGCACTGCGCGGACCGACCTGGAGCATGCCGAAGTCATCGATGAAGGCAATCGAGCCGCCGCCGGCACCGAGGGTTTCGACCTGAATCATTGGCACGCCGATGCGATAGCGCAGGAAGTCAGTATCCTTGCTGAAGTTGGTGCGTCCCGATTTGCTGAGGGTGATGTCGAACGAGGTGCCGCCCATGTCCACGGTGATCACGTTGTCGATGCCGAACGGCTGCGCAACACACAATCCGGCTTGCGGTGCAGAGGCCGGGCCGGAGTTGATGGCATTGACCGCCCGCTCGCGCATCACCACGCCGGGAGCCAGTCCTCCGTTGGATTGAAAGTAGCGGGTAGGTTGCTGCGCACCGAGCTCTTCGAACAAAGCGTCGATGCGTTCGATATAGCGCCCCATGACCGGGCTCAGGTAGGCGTTGACCACGGTGGTCGAGGTGCGGGTGTACTCGCGGATTTGCGGGAACACTTCGTTGCCGGTACAGACGAATACACCCGGCAGCGCCGCTCGCACCATCTCGGCGGCGCGCTGTTCGTGACTCGGGTTGCGCACCGACCAGACGAACGAAATAGCCACGGCCTTGACGTCCTGCGCGCGGAAATATTCGATCGCGTCGCGAATCGCCTGTTCATCGAGCGGCGCGTATTCACTGCCGTCGCTGATGATCCGGCCGCGAATGGGCCGTCGCAGGTGTCGCGGTACCAGCATGTAGGCGGGTGGGTAACTGGCGTCGTAGCGATGGCCGTCCTCCTTGTGGCCCAGGCGGATTTCCAGGCTGTCTTCGTGCCCGTCGGTACACAGCAGGCCCACCTTTACACCGGTTTTTTCGATCAGCGCGTTGAGGGCCACGGTGGTGCCGTTGATGCACAGGTCGCAGTCGCCAATGATGTCGGCAGGCGTTCGCCCGATGGCGTCGGCGATTTGCGCCAGGCCGTTACGGATCGCGATCGTGCCGTCCTGAGGTGTTGAGGGCGCCTTGAACAGCTGCACGTTGCCGCTGCGATCCGCCAGGATGAAATCGGTGAAAGTGCCGCCGGCGTCGATGCCCAGACGATATTGTTGCTTGGTCATGATGAGGATTCCAGATGGCTCAAAGGGGCGGGGTCGATCAGTGCGTTGTACGGCAGGCGCGCGTCGCCACGTCGTCGACCTGGCCATTGCTGTCGATCACCACGCCGTACTCCAGGCGGGCGCCTTCAAGGGACACCAGGCCATTGCGCACATCGTCCAGCACACTGCTAATCGGGCGCCGCAATGGGTTGCCATAGCCACCGCCCCCCGGGTTGACGTTGATGACCCGTTCCCCCGGTTGAGCCGTGAGTTGCGCGTTGTAGATAAAGTGCTGTTCTTCGCCGTCGTGCTTGCGGTGAATCAGCCGGCCCAGCTTGGGCTCGAGCATGACATTGGTCGCGCCCGCGGCCCCCGACGTCGGCAGTTGCCGGCCCTCACCAAAACCCACCACGGTCATCGGATGGTTCAAGGGTTCAATCTCGAGGCGAGTCCCCGAACCGCCGCGAAATTCACCGGCGCCGCCGCTGTCGGTCATCAGGCTGTAGCGGTGAATGAGGATCGGATAGGCGTACTCCAGCAACTCGATATCGCCGGACATCAGCGCACCGAAACAACACAGCGGACCGCAGGCCGGCCATCCGTCCATGGCCTTGTTCGCGCCGGCACCGGAGATGATCGATGCGAGCACCATGGTCACGTACTCGTCGTTGCCATTGCGCGGGTCATGGCCGGCAATGTTGATGCCGCTGGCGTGGCCCCAGGAAGCCGTGACGCGATCCGGTGCCGCCTGTTCCAGCGCCTGACGCACGGCATCGGCCAGGGTTTCCATCGGTGTGGTGGTGCTGTTGACGTGCGGCGCGGGTTCCTGGGCGTTGCACAACGAGCCCGGAGGGCCGAGATCGACCGATACGCAACGGTACAGGCCTTCGTTGTAGGGCGGCGGCACCTGGGCAAACATCATCAACCCCAGGTACACCCCGGACACCGAATTGCCCGCGTACGAGTTGATGAAGTAGGGCACCTGCGGCGGGCTCTCGATCAGGATATGCGCCTCGTCACCGCGGATTTCCACCTGGGCCGTGATTGATAATTCACCCAGGCCGTGGCCCGAGTCTTCAAGCACTGCGGTGCCCGTGTAGACGCCATCCGGGACGTCACGCAACAGGGCGCGCATGTGACGGTCGGCCATGTCTTTCAACTCGGCGATGCACGCGCGTACCTGTTCCACGCCATAGCGATCAAGCAGCTCGAGCAAGTGCCGCTCACCGACGTTGCAGGCACCGTATTGAGCGTTGAGGTCGCCTTCCTGGTAGGCGCGGGCGCGCATGTTGGTCAGCAGCAGATTGATCACGTCCTCACGGCGCTTGCCCTGGGACCACAGCTTCACAGGCGGAATGCGCAGACCTTCCGCGTAAATTTCCTTGGCGTCGGGGTTGTAGCCCGCCGGCACAGGGCCGCCGATGTCTGTCAGATGGCCTTTGCAGACGGCCCAGAACACCAGTTCACCTTGGTAGAACACCGGTTTGTACATGCAGCAGTCGAGGATATGGCTGCCCATGTAGGCGGGATCATTGTGATAAATCACATCGCCTTCCTGGACGTCATCACCGAAGAAACCGGCGACGCATTTCATCGCCGGAATCAGTGATCCGAGATGAATAGGGATGTCCTGACCTTGCAGGATCATTTCCGGAAAGTGGTCGAAGAGCGCATTCGAATAGTCGTGAGCGAGGTTGAAAACGCTCGAACGACCGGTTTTTTCAAGGGTGATGGTCATTTCGCGCTGCGCGGTTTCGAGCGCGCCTCGCACGACGGCCAGGGTGATCGGATCTACTGTGCTCATGGGTCACCAGAAATCTTGTTGTTATCAGGTGAAGGTCAGGACGAACGTCTAACCCACGGCACAAAACTACGCGTTCGAACGGGTCAATGGCTTGGCGCAAAGTGCACTGATTGTTGATTCTCAGTGCACTCCTCAGCGGGTCCTCTGCTTGCCGCTGGCAATGATGCACAGGACGCAGTTCTCTAGGACTTCCATCAGTTGCCGCTCGGTCGTCTGTCCCTCGTACCACTGCAAATGGCCGTACAGCAGGCCAATCACTGCATGGGTGATCAGGCAGACCTCACCGTCGCGGGTATCCGTCACGCCATATTCATCGGCGATGATGTCGCTCAACAGCCTGCGGTACGCCTGTTTCAATGCGTCAGCCTGCTGTTGGTGCTCGTCGTTGAGGTTTACGAATTCACGGGTGACCAGGACCAGGCGGTGCTTTTCCTTCAGGTTGAACGCGACAAACGCCTGAACAAAACGGCGCAGGCGTTCGCACGGCGTCCTGGCGCCTTTCATGCGGCGCTTCGTCAGGACGAGCAAGTCCGATAAGGCCGACTCGATGAGCTCGAACAACAAGCCCTGTTTATTGTCGATGTGGTGGTACAGCGAGCCGGCCTGCAACCCCATGTGGCCTGCCAGATCGCGCAAGCCGATGGCCTGAAAACCGCGTGTGGCGAACAGCTCGATCGCGGCCTCATTGAGCCGGTCACGAGCCGTGGGTTGCGAATGGGCTGAGGCGTTGACTGCAAGCATGGTGAACCCATCAAGTAAAAGGCGATCGAGGCGTGGCAGGAACAGGGGCGGCGCGGAGCCGCCCTGTGGTGGAAAGGATCAGAGGGTTTCCTGCGGAAGGATCAGTCGAGCGGGAATCCGTTGCCGCGAACCGCGTGCCACCCAGTAGTAAACCAGGGCGGGGACAGTCAGGCCGATGACCCATGAAATATCGGTGCCGCCGAGGGTTTCGACCAAGGGGCCGGTGTAGAAACTGGTCGCAATGAACGGCATCTGAATCAGCACCCCGAGGGTGTAGACCGCAATCCCGGGCACGTTCCAGCGCCCATAACGGCCATTCGGGTCGGACAGCGCGGGGATGTCGTAGCGTTCCTTGGTCACCAGGTAGAAGTCGACCAGGTTGATCGCGCTCCACGGGGTGAAAAAGGCCAGCAGGAAGAGGATGAAGGCGGAGAAGTCATGCAGGAACGTATGCCTGCCCAACAGGGCCAGCGCGGTCGCGAGACCGACCATGAACAGGATGTAGACCATTCGCAGGGTGGTAGAGATTTCCTGGTTCCCGCGAAAGCCGCTGACAATCGTCGCCAGGGACATGAAGCTGCCGTAGGCGTTGAGGGTGGTGATGGTGACCTTGCCGAGCACAATGCTGCAGAACAGCAGCGAAGCCACCACGCCGCTTGCTCCCATTCCAACAATGTACGAGACCTCATGCCCGGCAAACTGATCCCCTGCCAGGGCCGCCACGAACACGCCAAAGACCATCGAAATTTGTGTGCCGATGACGGATCCCAACCCCACGGCCAGAAAGGTTTTCAGGGCTGAAGTCTTCCTCGGCAGGTAGCGCGAATAGTCCGCCACGTAGGGGCCGAACGCGATCTGCCAGGAGGCCGACAGCGAAATCGCCAGCAGAAAGCTGCTCAGCGAAAAATGCCGATTACCCAGCAGTTCGCCGATGTCATGGACCGACAGCAACCGGTAGAACAGATAGAGGAAAGACACCACACCAATCAGACTCGACAGCCGTCCGATCAAGTGAATGGTCCGGTAGCCGAGCACGGTCAGCACAACGATCATTGCCGCGAAAATCAGAATGCCGGTGGCATCGCTGACGTCGGCCAGCTGGCTGATCGCCTGGCCCGCGAGCACCGAACCGCTGGCTGAAAACCCCACGTACATCAGGCACGCGAGGACGATGGGAATGACGGCGCCATAGACCCCGAACTGCACCCGACTGGAGATCATCTGTGGCAGACCCAACTGCGGGCCCTGGGCGGCGTGCAGCGCCATGATCGCGCCGCCCAGCAGTTGCCCGATCAACAGGCCGATCAGCGACCAGAACACGTCACCGCCCAACACCACGGCCAGCGCCCCGGTGACGACAGCAGTGACCTGCAGGTTGGCACCGAACCAGAGAGTGAACTGGCTGAGCAGTCGGCCATGACGCTCGGATTCGGGGATGTAATCAATGGATCGCCGTTCTATATACGTCTTGCGCTGCGCACTTTCTTTGGAGGCGGACATGGCGGTTCCTCTCGGGCGTCGTCGGATACGACAGCCTTCTCGTGATTGAGGCGTTAAGGAGGTGGCCTGCAGGACAGGCCCCGGTTTTTCGCTCGGTTAGCGCTGGGCGTCGAGCAGGCTTCGCGAAATGATGATTTTTTGTACTTCCGAGGTCCCTTCGAAAATCCGCAGGATCCGCGCATCGCGCACGTAGCGCTCCAGCGGCAGGTCGCGGATGTAGCCATAGCCGCCATGCAGCTGGAGCGCGGCGTCAGTGACGAAGCCGGCACACTCGGCGGCCACCAGTTTGGCGGTCGCGGAATCCAGGCTGAAGCGCTCACCGCTGTCGCGGCGCGCGGCGGCTTTCCAGGTGAGCATGCGGGCGGCTTCCAGCTGCGCGTACATATCCGCCAGCCGCCATTGCGTACCCTGATAGGCGGCCAGCGGCTTGGGCCCGATCTGCCGTTCGCGAACCCAGTTCAAACTGGCTTGCAGTGCGGCGTTGGCGATGCCCAGCGACATGGCGGCGACTTCGACCCGGCCGCGGTCGAGCACGGCCATCGCGGTGTTAAAACCGGCGCCTTCGCTGCCGAGTAACGCCGACTCGGGCAACCAGCAGTCCAGGGCCAGTTCATAGATCGTACTGCCGCGCAGCCCCATGGTTTTCTCCGGGCTGGAGAAGCTGATGCCGGCGGTGCCCTGGGGAATCATGAAGGCGCTGATGCCCTTGTGCCCGGCGTCTGCGTCGGTTTTGGCGTACAGCACGATGAAACCGGCCTCGCGGGCGTTGGTGATGTAATGCTTGCTGCCGCGTATTCTCCAGCCGCCGTTTTCGCGTTGCGCACGGCAACGCATGTCCGCGGGGTTGGAGCCGGCGGCGGGCTCGGTCAGGGCAAAGGCGCCAAGCAATTCACCGCTGGCAGCACGGGGTAGCCATTCCTGTTTCTGCGCTTCGGTGCCGCCGATCAGAATGGAATCAGTGGCCAGAAAATGCGCGGTGAGTGCCGAGGCGGTCGAGGCGCACGCGCCGGCCACGGCTTCCACCACGCGGCTCATGGCCAGGCTGCCGATGCCCAATCCGCCGTAGGCCTCTGGCAGGTTGATGCTCAAGCCGCCCAACTCGGCCAGTGCCTGCAGGCTTTCGGCGCAGAAGGTTTCGGTTTCGTCGTAATGCTGGGCGCGGGGCTGGATCACCTCACGGGCCAGCTTTTCGACGGTTTCAACGACGGCCAGTTCGACCTGATCCAATTCAAAGTTCATGGGAAAGCTCCTGTTTTTTCAGTCCGAATGCCGCGTTGTCTGCGCCCAGGCGAGGGGCGAGGGTGAGGGCATGGGGTTTGTGACCATTGAAGAACACCGGTTGTGGCACCAGCGGCTGCGTTGCGCCTTCTGGTCGAACCAGCAATTGACGGACCTGTGCCTGTTCGCTGTCGGCGGCCTGGGCGAGGTTCCACACGGGAGAGGAGGGCACGCCGGCATCCAGCAGGATGTCGCAGACCTGTTCGACGCTCAGTTGGCGCGTCCATGCTTCGATTTCAGCTCGCAGCGCAGGCTCGTTCTGCGTTCTTTGCGGATCGTCGGCATAGCGCGGGTCACTCGCCAGTTCGGGTTTGCCCAGGCATTGGCAAAGGCGCAGGAACAACTTGTTGCTGGCCACGGCAATGACGACCTGGCCATCGGCTGCGCGGTAGGTGTCGAAGGGCGTCGACACCGGGTGGCGGTTGCCGACCAGACCGGGGGCGACACCGTTGGCGAAGAGGTTGGACAGGCCGGTCATCTGCAGGCTGAACAGCACATCGAACATGGCGACGTCGATGTATTGCGCGCCCGGCGCATGCCGCTCGCGTGCAAACAGCGCCGAGCTGATTGCCCAGGCCGCATACACGCCAGCGCATAGATCGCCGATGGCTTCGCCGCAGCGTGTCGGTCCTGTCTCGGCAAAACCGGTGACGCTCATCAGCCCGGACATTGCCTGGGCAACAATGTCGTAGGCGGGGTTGGCCGACAGTGGGCCGTGTTGGCCGAAGCCGGAAATGCTCGCGTAGATCAGTTTGGGGTTGTAGTGCTTGAGCGTGTCGAAGTCGATGCCCAGGCGCTGGGTCACGCCGGGGCGAAAGTTTTCCACGACAACGTCGGCATCACGGACCAGTTCATAGAGCCGGGCCAGGTCATCGGTGGACTTGAAGTCCATTTCGACACTGCGTTTGCCGCGGTTGATCAGGGCGAAATAAACGCTTTCGCCGTCCTTG
Organism: Pseudomonas sp. LBUM1643; assembly: GCF_059716215.1. Classification (NCBI taxonomy): domain Bacteria; kingdom Pseudomonadati; phylum Pseudomonadota; class Gammaproteobacteria; order Pseudomonadales; family Pseudomonadaceae; genus Pseudomonas; species Pseudomonas sp. LBUM1643. The sequence continues at coordinate 3,848,477 of NZ_CP166813.1, read as the reverse complement.
AAGGGGCCCAGGTGACGGCTGTCGTCACCGTGCCCCGGCACTTCGAATTTGATGACATCGGCACCCAGGTCCGCGAGCATTGCCGTGCAATGCGGGCCGGCCAACACGCGGCTCAGGTCCAGGACGCGAACGCCCTGTAACTGTTGGGTAAACGGGCTGCTGGTCATGTTGCAGACTCCTCAGTAAAGATGGTTGTAACCCTGTGCGCGCATTCGATCCCTGTAGCAGCTGCCGAAGGCTGCGTCGGGTTGCGAAGCGACCCCCGCATTCCAGAATCGGATGAAGGTCCTTCGGCCCTTAACGCAGCCTGCGGCAGCTGCTACAGGTTTTGTGTCTGGACACCCATTGGATGGCCAGTGTTTATTTACCGGTGATCATCGGCAGGTTCAGGCCTTGTTCCTTGGCGCAGTCGATCGCGATCTGGTATCCCGCATCGGCGTGGCGCATGACACCGGTCGCCGGGTCGTTGTGCAGCACGCGAGCGATGCGTTCGGCCGCTTCGTCGGTGCCGTCGCAGACGATCACCATGCCCGAGTGCTGGGAGAAGCCCATGCCGACGCCGCCGCCGTGGTGCAGCGAAACCCAGGTCGCGCCGCTTGCGGTGTTGAGCAGGGCGTTGAGCAGTGGCCAGTCGGACACGGCGTCGGAACCGTCCTGCATCGACTCGGTTTCACGGTTCGGGCTGGCCACGGAACCGGAGTCCAGGTGGTCACGGCCGATGACGATCGGCGCGGACAATTCACCGCTGCGCACCATTTCGTTGAACGCCAGACCGAGCTTGGCGCGCAGGCCCAGGCCGACCCAGCAGATACGCGCCGGCAGACCCTGGAAGCTGATGCGCTCGCGGGCCATGTCCAGCCAGTTGTGCAGGTGCGCGTCGTCCGGGATCAGCTCTTTGACTTTCGCGTCGGTTTTGTAGATGTCTTGCGGATCGCCCGACAGTGCCGCCCAACGGAACGGGCCGATGCCACGGCAGAACAACGGGCGGATGTAGGCCGGTACGAAACCCGGGAAGTCGAACGCGTTTTCCACGCCTTCTTCCTGCGCCATCTGGCGGATGTTGTTGCCGTAGTCGAAGGTCGGAATGCCCATCTTCTGGAATGCGAGCATCGCTTTAACGTGCACGGCCATCGATTGCTTGGCGGCTTTCACCACGGCAGCCGGCTCGGTCTTGGCGCGGGCGCGGTATTCGTCCCAGGTCCAGCCGGCGGGCAGGTAGCCGTTGAGCGGGTCGTGGGCGCTGGTCTGGTCGGTGACCATGTCCGGACGCACGCCACGCTTGACCAGTTCCGGCAGGATTTCCGCAGCGTTACCCAGCAGCGCGATGGAAATCGCCTTGCCTTCCTTGGTGTATTTGTCGATGCGCGCCAGTGCGTCGTCGAGGTCTTTGGCTTGCTCGTCGACGTAGCGGCTGTTGAGGCGGAAATCGATGCTGACCTGCTGGCATTCAATGTTCAGCGAGCAGGCACCGGCCAGGGTCGCGGCCAGTGGTTGAGCACCGCCCATGCCGCCGAGGCCTGCGGTCAGGACCCAGCGACCTTTGAGGTCATCGTTGTAATGCTGGCGACCGGCTTCGACGAAGGTTTCGTAGGTGCCCTGGACGATGCCCTGGCTGCCGATGTAGATCCAGCTGCCGGCGGTCATCTGGCCGTACATGGCCAGGCCTTTGGCGTCGAGTTCGTTGAAGTGTTCCCAGCTCGCCCAGTGCGGCACCAGGTTGGAGTTGGCAATCAGCACGCGCGGGGCGTTACTGTGGGTCTTGAACACGCCGACCGGCTTGCCGGATTGCACCAGCAGGGTCTCGTCGTCGTTCAGATTGGTCAGGCTTTCGACGATCTTGTCGTAGCACTCCCAGTTACGCGCCGCACGACCGATACCACCGTACACCACCAGTTCTTTAGGGTTCTCGGCGACTTCCGGGTCGAGGTTGTTCATCAACATGCGCAGCGGCGCTTCAGTCAGCCAGCTTTTGGCGGTCAGCGTGTTACCGCGGGCGGCACGGATTTCAACGTCACGGAAGCGGGTGGTCTTGGTGGTCATGGTCATCTTCTCAGGCAGTGATGGAAGGGTAGGTAGTAAGACGACGTGCATATACATGTGCGCTTATACCAACCTGTATGTACAAGTGAATGCAAGTGAGGGGCCACAACCTGGATTGATGTTGATCATCGAAGCCTTAAAAACGGTGAAATGTGATTTAAATCAAATAGTTAAAAAAAAAGAAAAAATCACGCTCATAAGAGGACGTTTGAAAGTCCTGTTGCAACTTTGCGAATTTGGTCCGGGGGTGGTGAGCGTTACGTAACACTTTGGTGCGCGGTCAGTCTCGAAATGTCACCTTTCTGCCACTCGGGCCAGTGGCAGTAACAGTGTCAGTAGAAGAGGTGCAACAAAGGGCATGTCGAGCGGCAGGCGGGGGCCGCTCGATCAGTGATTCAGTTACCGAATTTGCCTTCCAGGCGATAACGCGAGCCGGGATAAACCAGGCGGGCGCAACCCACCTGACCCTTCGCCGCCCACGTCCGACGACGAATCAACAGGCACGGCTCATAGCGTTTGATCTGCAGCAGTTTGCACTCCGCGGCTTTGGCGTGGATCGATTCGACCACATGCTCGCCTTCGGTCAGTGGCGCCAACTGGATCAGGTAGGCGTAGGGCGTGACCCGGGTGAAGTCCTGCTGCAGGTAGGCCGGTGCCACTTCGGCATTGACGAAGCGTTCTTCGATCTGCACCGGCACACCGTTCTCGTGGTGCACCACCACCGAGTGGAACAGCCGCTTGACCCCCTCGAGCGGAAAGGGCATCGAAGCACGTGCACGCTCGGGCATTTCCTCGAGCACGATCACTTCGCAGCGATGCTCATGACCGCGAGCTTCAATCTCTTCCGCGATGTTGTGAATCTCGAAAAGCGCCGCATGCCCCTTGGGCTCCGCCACAAAAGTGCCGACGCCTTGCATCCGTACCAGTGAGCCCTCGATGGTCAACTCCCGCAGGGCCCGGTTGATGGTCATGCGACTCACGCCCAGCAGGTTCAGCAGTTCGCTTTCAGACGGGAGCTTGGAATTGGGCAGCCAGGCACCGGAGCGAATCTTCTGCATGATGATTTGCTTGACCCGCGCATACAGAGGCGAGGGGCTCTCGAGAGAGAAGGACTCGAGGGATGCAGTTTCCTCAATAGATTTGGCCACGTTGATTCCTGATGTGAAAAAGAATTGCTCCGACAAGCATGCGGGCTAGTTTACTCAGCTACGGGTGATACGCCTATGCGCAGACCAGGTGTCGACCTGAGGAGGGCTATGTCACCCCGTTGCCTTCTTCGAATGGGACGCCCCCAAAAAGTAAAACACACCACCCGCCACAATGAAGAGGGCGAGCATGTAGAAGATGCAGTGGGGCGGGTAGCTGGCCAGGACGATGCCGCACAGCACCGGGCCGAGGGCTGCGCCAAGGTTGGAGAGGTTTTGTGCGCCGTAGTACATGCCGCGCAAATGGTCGGGAGCGATTCGGTCGATGAACATGTATTCGGCGGGAAATACGATGATCTCGCCGACCGTGAAAATCGCCATGGACAGGACCCAGAGCAACAGGGTGGTCGACAGGGCAAAGCCCGCCACACCGACCATGAACAGACTCAGCCCCGCCGCCAGCCACAAATTCAGGTGTCGTTGGGAGATCCGTCTGCCAATGGCGTACTGCAGGGCAATCACCATCAGCGCATTGGTCGCCACCACGGCACTGATGATCTGGTAAGTGGTTTCCGGTGTCGTAGTAACCACCAGGTATTGCGAGAGATACGCCGTGAACTGGCCAAACACCACGGCGGTGAGCAGCCCGCCAAGGGTGAAACACACCAGCCGATAGTCCTTGAGCAACAGCTTTCCCACGGCCAGGAAGGGGGAGGTGTTTTGCGTTGCATCGATTGCAGTCACACCCCTATTGCCCCAAAAGAAATAGACCCCACAAAACCCTGCACCCAGCCCCGCAGACAACAGGAACGGCAAGCCGATATCCAGTTTCGCCAATCCGGCGCCAAGAAACGGGCCGACGGCATAGCCGACGTTGGTCAGCGTGTATTTGATCGAGAACACTTCGCTGCGATCGGTCACCGCCAGCAGGCTGCCAAAGCCGGATTTGACCGCGATTTCAATGACCGCGTAAGCCAGGTTGATCAACACCAGGCAGCCGTAGAACAGCCAAAGATCCCGAGCAAAAAACGTCCCGAGAAAACCCAGTGTGAATGCAACGCTGAAGCCCAGGATGAGCCGGTAACTGGACATCTTGTCGACCAGAAAACCGCCATACAGACTCAGCAACGATCCAATGATCAACGTGCTGCCAATGACCAGGCCGATATCGGCGACGCTCAGGCTGAAACTGCTGGAAAGGTAGATAACCAGATAGGGCAGGGTGATCGCTCGCGCCAGGGTCAATACAAAAGACGCCGACAGCAGCAATTTGATCGCTGCCGGGTAGTTTTTTAGCGTGGTGAGCATCCTTGCCTCGTCATTGAACAGGTGGTTTTCAGGGCGGTTGCAACTCGCATAACGTTGATTGATGCGCAGGAATCAAGCTTACTGGGGAATGCTGTTCTGATTAGTGACGTTTTTTATCGAATGGTCGGAACTGAATTCATGAGTATGGAACGTTTATGTTTTCCTCTGAGCGATTAAAGGGCATTGATGTATTTGTCTGCGTAGCCGATTCCGGCGGCTTCAAGGCAGCTGCCGAGCGGATGAATCTGACCGCGTCGGCCGTCAGCAAAAGCATCACTCGATTGGAGAGCCGGCTTGGCAGTCGGTTGTTTCACCGCACAACGAGAAGCTTGTCTCTGACGGATGCGGGCGTTGCGTTCTATCGAACATGCACGGGCGTGCTGGCCGACCTCGAAGAAGCCGAGCTGTCGCTGCACGCCGAAAACACCGAGCCTCGTGGCAGGGTTCGCATCGGCCTGCCAGGCGCGTTTGGCCGCTTGCAGGCACTTCCCGTCATTCTGAAGTTTGCCCGGGAGCACGCGCTGCTACTCCCCCACATTTCGTTTTCAGACCGTCTCATCGACCCCGTCGAAGAAGGCCTCGATATCGTCTTACGCATCGGTGGCTCGCCCCTGTGGCCCGCCACGTTGGGGCATCGCTACCTGGGCAACGAGTGGCATGTCTTCTGTGCGTCGCCTGAGTACCTGAGCAAATACGGCACCCCCATGACGGATCGCGATCTGGACCATCACCGGTGCATCGCCTACGGCTGGGCAGATGGCAGCGTCCACCCCTGGAGTTTTTCCGGGAGCAACCCAGGCGAGATTGAACGCCGGGTCGTACCTGCAAGCCTCGTCGTGGGCGATGGTGAAGGTCTGGTGATCGCGGTGTCGGCGGGGTGCGGTATCGCGCAGTTGCCGACGTGGTTGATCAAGCGTCAGCTTGAAGAGGGCACGTTGGTTGAAGTGCTACCGGACCGGGCAACCGACGGGCAGGCGATCAATCTGGTGTGGCCAAAAAGCCGTGAGCGGCTTGCGAAAGTCAGTGCTTTGCTGGAGGCACTTGCGGCAGGGTTGGTGCAGATTCAAGCGGGCAACACCAGGGTTGCCGCCTCGAGACGCTTATGAGACGTTGAGATGTTGCTAACTTTTAAGGACGATCATGGATATTCGACCGACGCAAACAAAGGACTGGATGCTTTTGAAGCAAGTCCGACTCGCCGCGCTCTTGGACACACCCACAGCGTTTGGCGTGAGTTACCAGACCGCCGCTTCCTACGATGACGAACAGTGGAAAGAGCGAGCATCATCAACCGGAACGTCATTCTGGTTGGCCCTCGACGGCGACAGACCTGTCGGAATGATCGGTGCCGCCGTCAGTAACGCGAACCGCTTCAACTTGATCGGAATGTGGATTGAGCCTGCCGCACGGGGCTCCGGAGTGGCCGTTCAACTGGTTGATGCCGTAAAGGCTCGCGCAGGGGAAAAGGGGTTTGATCGCGTTTTTCTCGATGTCTCTCCAGATAATGCGAGAGCTTGCGGCTTCTACCTGAAACAGGGGTTTATCTTCCTGGATGAATGGAAACCGCTGGAAAGTCATCCGCATATTACGGTTCAGACAATGTGCTGGCTGGGAGATTGAGTCACTGAGGGCTCGGCTGGCTGAAGGAATGGCAGGTTGTTTTCAACTTGCCGTCACAGACAGAGAATCGCCGTTTCCTGGCTTTCGCCAATGGCAGTAATCGGCCAGTCGCCAACACCCGCTATCGATCCTGATCGATCTGTCAGAGCGCTGGTAAAGCCTGGGCAACTTAAACGCTGCCCTCTCTTTCGATAACCAGAATCCGCGCTTCTCCACGAGGGTGCGCAACATGTTCACATCCAACCCCTGCGAAAAACACATCGCCTACCTCCAATGTTACGACCCGTTCAATGCCTGACTCGCGATAGTGCATATCTACCGTGCCGTCGAGGACTGCGAAAACCTCCTCACCATCATTGACATGCCACTTGTAGGGCTGGTCGGTCCAGTGGAGGCGAACGGTGGTTCCATCCATGTTCGTTATGTCGTGAGCACCCCAGGCGCGAGTGGCGGTGAAATCCTTGCTGCGAATAACCTTCATTGATGGTGTTTCTCGAATAAAGAGTGAATTCGTACCAATCTATCAGAAACGTGACCGTCCACTGCTGACCGAAAAGAGGCCGGACTGAGCGCCCGCTTTTGGCTGATTCTGTTGAAAAAGTCGGCCCTGGTTTCCACGTCAGAAAAGTACACGCTTGAGATTGAAATCTTTACTTTGAGTAGAGGGTTTCGGGCTCAGATTTCGCGTAGCTGCGCGCAAAAAGGCTTTTTTCAGCAGTCAGTATGCGGGCAGTCTGGAAGGACCGACTTTTTCAACAGAATCGGCCAATAGCTGCCTGTTTTAACCGGCTGAACTCGACCCAAAGCGGAATCCCATAATCCTGACTTAACCGATAACTGCGATGCTCTATGCCTTCACATTCACAGACGTGGCTATGCATACATACCCCGACAGGCCATGGCTAAGCGAGCCAAGGTCCATGCCGATAGATTGCTCACACCATAGTCAGGCTGACTTAACTTTTCGTAATGGAGATACACCGTGACCTATACCCAAACTCTGCAAGGAAAAGTGGCTTTCGTCCAAGGCGGCTCTCGCGGTATCGGCGCGGCCATCGTCAAACGCCTGGCCCGTGAAGGCGCGGCAGTGGCTTTCACCTATGTATCTTCTGCCGAGCGGGCCAATATTTTGGCCAGTGAAGTGATTGCGGCTAGTGGTAAGGCCCTTGCCCTCAAGGCCGACAGTGCTGATGCCGCAGCCGTGCAGCAGGCCATTCGCGCGGCAGTCGAGTACTTCGGCGGCCTGGATATTTTAGTCAACAACGCCGGCGTTCTTGCCTGGGGTAGCATCGAGGAGCTCACCCTGGAGCAGCTTGACCATACCCTAGCGGTCAACGTGCGCAGTGTATTCGTCGCCAGTCAGGAAGCTGCCAAGCACATGGTCGACGGCGGGCGCATCATCAATATCGGCAGCACCAACGCCGAGCGCATCCCGGTTGCCGGCGGCGCAGTTTACGCCATGAGCAAATCGGCGCTGGTCGGCTTAGCCAAAGGCATGGCCCGCGACCTAGGTCCGCGTTGTATCACCGTGAACAACGTGCAACCCGGTCCAGTGGACACCGAGATGAACCCCTCCGATGGCGAGGGCGCCGAGTACCTGAAAGGTCTGATGGCACTGGATCGCTACGGCAAGGCAGAAGAAATTGCCGGCTTTGTTGTCTACCTGGCCGGTCCGGAAGCAGGCTACATCACCGGGGCCAGCTTGACGATTGACGGTGGTTTCTCCGCTTAGTTCTTTGCAACATGGGGCCAGCTATTCGCTCGTCCCGGGTTGCCTCTATTTTTCCTACGCACCTGAATGGCTCCAATTGGCCGTTTTCTGCCCGTCGAGAGAGGCAGAAAACGACCCAGGCCGTACGTTCGACGATTGGCAGCTACCTGGCCACCAGAAAAAAGTTCGCCAAATGCACACTGTAGTTTTTATCTTCACCCCGTCTTACACACCAACCAAGCCCCCCAGAACAAGCTGCTGAAAAACCGGGTGGCGTCCCCGAACCCACCCTCATGCAGCAGCTTCTGAACCGCCGCCTCCGAATGGGGAGGGTCAGCGCCTTGCAGGATTTTCCCCAGCTTGGCTTTCACCTCATCCGCGCTCGCACCGTGCTGCCGCCACCGCTGACCCCAAGCAGCCAACAGTAACGGCTGGCTGGCATAAGCGTATTGATTGCCCGCCACAATCAGCGGCGCACCCGGCTTGAGATGAGCTCGAATGGATCGCAGGATCTGTCGCTTGGCGTCATCCCCTTCGAGATGATGAAAGACACCGATCAGGGTGGCTGCGTCGTATGACGCGTCGGCGGGCAGGTCTTCAACATGTCCAAGGTGCATGTCCGTTTTTTCAAGCAGGTTGTTGGCGGCTAACTGCTGCTTCGCTGCGTCCAGCATGGGCTCCGAAGGGTCAACAGCAGTGAAGCGCCAACCGGGCTCGAGCGTAGCCATCGCGATAATTTCCTGCGCCGTTCCGCCAGCGCCGACTACCAGAATCCTAGCCGCGTCTGTGGTGCCCAGGCTTGCTGCCAGCATGCACGCCGCCAGGTCCTGGCAGGCGTCATACCCCGCGAGTGCAATACGGCTTTGTCGTCCGTACTCATTGGCGCGTGAGGTATCGAATTTTTCAGCGGAGTTGAGCGTGGTTGATTTCAAGGCGGTTCTCCATGTCCTCAAATCAAGCTACGCCACAGAGCGCGATAACGAAAATTCATTAATTTCATGCCCTGCATTCCTGTGCGGAATGGAGGACGCAAGGCGCTTTGTTCCGCCCCGACTGATGGAGCCTTGTAGAGAAGTGATCCGCCATTTGCGATATGGCTTCGACGGCTGCTGACGCTGCTGTGGTCATCAGGCACCTCTCAAAAAATTATTCTCGTGTTTCCCACAGGATGAGAATGCGAGTCCAAAACTGATAATGGGTATTTATACTGAAGTCATGAACGACTCTGGAAGTAAAAGCACCGTCGATCGTGTCTTGCAGGTGTTGGCATGTGTGGCCAAGACCGGACAGCCGATAGGTGCCAAGCGCATAGCCTCGCAAGTGGGGATGCCGTTAAGTACGGTTTATCGACACTTGGCCGTCCTGAAGAAGTGGGGGCTGTTGCAGGAACACATGACCACCGGCCTCTTCGAGCCGGGGGCTACGGGCGTGCAGCTGGCCTGGGGTTTTGATCAGAATTCGAACCTGATCAACCAGAGCCGTGACGAAATCAGCGCCCTGGTGGAACGCAGCGGCGAGAGTGTCGGCCTGCTGGTGTACAGCAACGAGCAGATGCTCTGTATCGCCATGGAAGAGTGCAGCCGGTCGCTGCGCTGTTCATTCACCAAGGGTCGCGCGCATCCGTTGATGCACGGCGCCTCCGCAAAAAGCCTGATGGCTTTTCTGCCCAAAGAACTAAGCCAGCGCCTTATTCAGGAGCAGTTGGCTCATGAGCCGCAATCCCAGGAGGCCTTGGAGAAGGAGCTCGCCGAAATTCGCAAGAACCGTTTCGCAGTCAGCGAAAGTGAAGTCGACCTGGGCGTATGGGGGGTCAGTGTGCCGCTGATTTCACATGATGAAATTCTCCAAGGCACCATCACCTTGATGGCGCCTTCGTTAAGAGTCGGGCCACGCGCCGCTGAACTGATCAGTCTTACAAGAAAAGCCGGCAGCCGTATCTGCAATCGCTTCTAGCTGTCGGTTAACTAATGTTCTGACCACTTCAGAACTCACCCTCGCCGAGGACCTGTTGATGAAAGCTTCCAAGTTGTTTAGCCCGATTGCAGCGGTATTTACCCTGTTAAGCCTGTTCTGCTTGCCGACCCAGGCAGCGGACGAGGTGATGCGAGTCGGTACCGACGCCACGTTCCCACCGATGGAATTCATCAAGGACGGCCAACGGACGGGCTTCGATGTTGATTTGATCGAAGCCTTGGGCAAACAAATGGGCAAGAAGGTTGAATGGGTCGACATCGGCTTTAAAGGGCTGATTCCCGGGCTGATTTCCAACCGATTCGACGTGGCGGCCTCGGCCATTTACATGACCGACGAACGTCGCAAGGTCGTCAACTTCACCGACACCTACTACCGCGGCGGTCTGGCTGTGCTGGTCCTTAAGGACGACACCACGATCAATTCGCCCAAAGACCTGGTCGCGGGCAAGAAAGTCACCGCGCAGGTGGGCACTAAATCCATCGAGTTCCTGAAAAATAATTACCCGGCGGTCCAGGTTGTCGAAGTCGAGAAGAACCAGGCCATGTTCGACCTGCTGACCATTGGCCGGGTCAACGCTGCCGTTACCGGTCGGCCTGCGGCGGTGGAATACGCCAAGTCCGAGCCAAGGGTTCGGGTGCTCGATGAAGGCCTGACCACCGAGTTGTACGGTTTTGCCATCCGCAAAAACGACACCGAACTGGCCACGCAAATGAACCAGGCATTGCAAACATTGCGCAGCAACGGTGAATACGCAGCACTGACACAAAAGTGGTTCGGCACAACCAAAGAATAATGACCTGATAGCTGTCCAGCGCATTCGCGCCGGATGGCTTCGACAGGCTTAACGTGTGGAGTACATGTATGGACCTCGATTTTTCCCCGGTCTGGGCCGGCTGGCGCGCGCTCGCGGCGGGCACTGGTGTCACCCTTGAAATCACGGCAGCAGCGCTGGTACTGAGTTGTATTCTGGGACTGTTGATCGGCCTCGGTCGGCTGAACAAAGACCGCACCCTCATCTACGGTTTCTGCACCGTTTACCTGACGCTGGTGCGCGGTACGCCATTGCTGGTGCAGCTGTTCATCCTGTTCTTCGGCTTGCCGCATTTCGGCATTCAATTGCCCGCGTATGTGTGCGGCATCTTCGGCCTGGGCATCTACAGCGCGGCCTATGTGTCGGAAGTGGTCCGTGGCTCCATCCAGTCCGTCGAAAAAGGCCAGATGGAAGCCGCTCGCTCGCTGGGCTTGCCGTACCGCATGGCCATGCGCAAGGTCATCCTGCCTCAGGCGTTTGTGCGGATGATCCCTGCACTGGGTAACGAGTTCATCGCCTTGATCAAGAACTCTGCGCTGGTCTCGTTGTTGACCATTGCCGACGTCATGCACGAAGGCGAAAAAATCATCAGCGTGTCCTACCGCTCGCTGGAAGTGTACCTGGCCATCGCGCTCATTTATCTGATGCTCACCGGTACCACAACATTGATTCTGCGCAGAACTGAACAGATGCTGCGTGCGGACGGGAGAGCGTGATGAGTGCAACCATTATCGACATCAAGAACCTGAGCAAATCATTCGGTACTCATCAGGTCCTGCATAACATCGACTTCTCCGTGGAGACCAGCCAGGTCGTGGTGGTGATCGGGCCCAGCGGCTCCGGCAAAAGTACCTTCCTGCGCTGCATGAACGGCCTGGAAACTGCGGAAGGGGGCACGCTTCACGTGTGCGGTCACACCGTGGTGGAGCAGGGCAAGATGATGTCCGAAGCGAAGCTGGATGAAATGCGTAGCGAAGTCGGCATGGTCTTTCAGTCCTTCAATCTGTTCCCGCACCTGACGGTGTTGGAAAACGTCACGCTGGCACCCCTGTCCCTGCACAGGAAATCGCGCAAGGAAGCCCATGAGCAGGGCTTGCAGTTGCTCGATAAGGTGGGGCTGAAACACAAGGCCGATGTCTATCCCGGCACGTTGTCCGGTGGCCAGAAACAGCGAGTGGCGATTGCTCGCGCGCTGGCCATGGACCCCAAAGTGATGTTGTTCGATGAGCCGACCTCGGCCCTCGACCCGGAACTGGTGGGAGAGGTGTTGCAGGTCATGCAGACCCTGGCCGCAGAAGGGATGACGATGATCATCGTTACCCACGAGATGGGCTTTGCCCGGGAAGTGGCCGACGTGGTGGTGGTGATGGACCAGGGCGCAATCGTCGAGGCGGCGCCACCGGCTCAGTTGTTCACCGCACCCAAGGAAGCGCGCACCCGCAGCTTCCTGCAAAGCGTTCTCTCACGCGACGCTTCGCACGCCGGCTGATTGGCCCTTTCCTGTCTGTTTTTGCGAGGTTACCGTGGAACCCGATGTTGATGTGAACGCTCCCGTTGATCGCGATTCAAGCCCTGTTTCGGCTCATCGCAGCCTGTTTGCCGAACGTGCTCTGCTGCCGGATGGATGGCACAACAACGTGCTGTTGCGCTGGGATGAGTCCGGCGACCTGACCGAGATCCGTGTCGATGCCGACCGCAGCCCGGACATGCCGCTGGCGGATGGCCCCGTGGTCAGTGGTATGCCGAATCTGCATTCCCATGCGTTCCAGCGCGCCATGGCCGGCCTGACCGAAACCATGGGTGATCCGTCCGATTCGTTCTGGAGCTGGCGCACGTTGATGTACCGGTTCGCCCAGCGTTTGCAGCCGCAGCATTTGCACGCCATCGGCCGCCATCTCTACATCGAAATGCTCAAGGCCGGTTACACATCGGTGTGCGAGTTTCACTATGTGCACCATGGCGTTGCAGGGCAGCGCTATGACAATCCGGCAGAGCTTGCACAGCGCATCGTCAGCGCGGCGCAGGAGGTTGGCATCGGCATGACGTTGTTGCCGGTTCTCTATCAGTACAGCGGCTTTGGGCAGACCGAGCCGTTGGCCCACCAACAGCGTTTCATCTCGTCGCCAGACTGGATTCTGGAACTGCGTCAGCGGCTGAAGGCATCCATGCCCGAACACGCCAATCTGCGCTATGGCGTGGCGCCGCACTCATTGCGCGCCGTGTCCGAGGCCTCGCTGTCGACGCTGCTGAATGGTTTGAACGCCGATGACAACCAGGCGCCGATCCACATTCATATCGCCGAGCAGACCAAGGAAGTCGACGACTGCATCGCCACCCTCGGCGAGCGTCCGGTTGAATGGTTGTTGGCGCGTCAGCCCGTAGACAGTCGCTGGTGCCTGGTGCATGCGACGCACATGACCGATACCGAGTACGCCGACCTCGCTCGCAGTGGTGCGACCGCAGGCCTGTGCCTCACGACCGAGGCCAACCTGGGCGATGGTCTGTTCGATGCCCCACGGTACCTCGCGGCCAACGGTCGCTGGGGGATTGGTTCTGATAGCAATATCAGCGTCAACCCATGGTCCGAACTGCGTTTGCTGGAGTACGGCCAGCGCCTGCTGCACCGACGCCGCAACGTGCTGGCCGAGGTCAACGCGCCGGTAATCGCTGACCGATTGTTCAGCCAGGCGGTGATCGGCGGCGCCGCCGCAACCGGTCGGCGGGTAGCGGGATTGGCGGTAGGGCAGCGTGCCGACTTTGTGGTGATCGACCCCGAGGCACCGAATGTCGATCCGAACAATTCCCGACACCTGCTCTCTGCGCTGGTGTTCTGCGAGCACGGCGGTCAACCGGTTCGCGACGTTTTTGTCGGCGGCAATAAAGTCATCGACAACGGCCAGCACGCGCTGCAGGTCACCGCGCTGCATGACTACCGTGCCGCCCTTGCCGAATTGTTGAAGGAAGCCGTATGAGTTACGACGACGTATTTAGCCTGCACCAGGGCAGCGGCCCGCTGCTGATCTCAATGCCGCATGTGGGGACCCATCTGCCCGAGGACCTTCGTGGTCGATTCAGCCCCACCGGACTTGCCGTGGACGATACGGACTGGCACATCGAGTCGCTGTACGATTTCGCCAGCGCGATGGGCGCATCCGTCTTGCGGCCGTTGTGTTCCCGGTATGTGATCGACCTTAACCGCCCGGCCGACGGTGAAAACCTGTACCCCGGCCAGAACACCACCGGGCTGTGCCCGCTTACCACCTTCGACGGCGTGCCTCTGTACCTCGACGGTCAGGCACCCGACGCGGCGGAAACGGCGCGTCGACTTGAGCACTATTGGCAGCCCTATCATCGCGCTCTGCAGTCAGAGCTCGAACGAATCAAAGCCGCGCACGGTTATGCCTTGCTATGGGATGCCCATTCGATTCGATCGGTTATCCCCCATCTGTTCGATGGTGAACTGCCGGTGTTCAACTTCGGAACAGCCAACGGGATCTCGTGCGCGGCGGGCATCGCCGAAGCGCTGGTGGCCTCGGTCAAGGATGCCGCGCCGGACTTTCCCGCCGTGTTGAACGGTCGCTTCAAGGGCGGCCACATCACCCGCACTTACGGCAATCCTGCACAACGGGTGCATGCCATTCAGCTCGAGTTGGCGCAGCGCAGCTACATGCAGGAGGTCGCACCTTATGCGCTGGACGAGCCGTTGGGTGCCCGGCTGAAGCCGGTGCTGGCGTTGTTGGTGGAGCAGTTCCTGGCGTTTAAGCCAAGCTGAAACCGCCGGTTTCTCCAGTCTGCAGATCGTATGCAACCAATGCTTCTTGAATGGCGTCGAGGCTACAAACGAGCTCACCGTCACTGTTCCAGACGGCAGACTGACCGGCTGCAATATAGTCGTCGGCGGCGCCAATACAGTTGGCCATCAACACGGTCATGGAATGCTTTTTAGCAATCATCGGATAGTGGCTGCAGGCCGACTTAACGCCTCTCTCGGACTTGGCCACACTCGCCAGATAGACCTGAGCGCCTGACTCGGCAGCTCGTCCGGCATGGCTTGATTGCAATGACTCGTAGCAGATGGCGGGAGCCAGGATTACGTTGGCATGCTCAAGCACACACCCTTTAGTGCCTGGAGTGAAAAAAGGAAGTTCATCGGCATGCAGCTGCTGTTTTGAGTAGGCCGTGCGCGCCAGCCCTGGCTGGAAGGCAATCATGCTGATCTCGGTGCCTTGGGGTCCCTTCGTTGGCGCGCCCACGGCGATGAGCATGCCGTATTGATCGCTCAACACCTGGAACTCATCGAAACGGCCATCACTCGGGTGGACTGCCAGAGCCTCCGCCAGCCGTGGCTCGTAACCGGTGAGAGAGAGTTCGGGAAAGAGCAGCAGATTGGCACCTTGGCGCGCAGCCAGGTGAATGACATCAAGGTGTCTGGCGATGTTTTTTTCGATGTCGCCGGGTGTCGAACGTATTTGCACAGCAATCAGCTTCATATCCAGTCTTGCGTCCTGGTGTTGGGGCTAAGGTTTTTTTCTGACTCGCTCATCCTGGCGCTTTCGATAGGCCGTGCTGGATGAACGTCACTCCAGCAACGGCCACTCATGGCTATTCCATCGCTTCAGCCACACCCTGATCCTCGCCCAGAAACCCACCGCTCTGATGGTGCCACAGCCGCGCGTAGGTGCCGTTTTTGCGCAGCAGTTCGGCGTGGGTACCTTGTTCGATGATGCGTCCGTCATCCATGACAATCAGCCGATCCATGGCTGCGATCGTTGACAGCCGATGGGCGATGGCGATGACGGTTTTGCCCTGCATCATTTCATCGAGGCTTTCCTGAATGGCCACTTCGACTTCCGAGTCCAGAGCGCTGGTGGCTTCGTCAAGCAAGAGGATCGGGGCGTTCTTGAGCATCACCCGGGCAATCGCGACGCGTTGGCGCTGGCCGCCCGACAGTTTGATGCCGCGCTCACCCACCAGGGTGTCGTAGCCGGTATGGCCCTGGCGGTCGCTCAACTGGCTGATGAACCCATCGGCCTGGGCATTTTTCGCGGCCATGTGGATCTGCGCGTCGGTCGCATCCGGACGACCATAGGCGATGTTGTCACGGATGGATCGATGCAGGAGGGAGGTGTCCTGAGTGACCATGCCGATGGCGCTGCGCAGGCTGTCTTGGGTCACGTGAGCGATATTTTGACCGTCGATACGAATCTCACCGCTGTCCACGTCGTAGAAGCGCAGCAGCAGGTTGATCAGGGTGGATTTGCCCGCTCCGGAACGGCCGACCAGGCCGATTTTTTCGCCCGGACGGATGTTCAGGCTCAGGCCATCGAGCACCTGGCGTTCACCGTTGTAGTTGAAACCGACGTTGTCGAAGGTCACCGCGCCGCCGGCGGGCACCAGCACACCGGCGTTCGGCGCGTCCTGCACATTGGCGCCCTGGGTCAAGGTGGCCATGCCGTCCTGCACGGTGCCGATGCTCTCGAACAGCGAGGTCATTTGCCACATGATCCAGTGCGACATGCCATTAATACGCAACGCCATGGCAGTGATGGCCGCCACGGCACCGGCACCGACGTCGCCCTGGTGCCAGAGCCACAGGGCATAACCACCAGCGGCCATGATCAGCGCCACCACCAATGCCTGGTTGACGATCTCGAACTGGCTGACCAGGCGCATCTGGCGAAAACCGGTTTGCTTGAAGTCCTCCATCGCAGCGCGCGCGAAGTGCGCTTCACGATTGGAATGGGAGAACAGCTTCACCGTCGTGATGTTGGTGTAGGCGTCCGAGATACGCCCGGTCATCATCGATCGGGCATTGGCCTGTTCCTGGCCCACTTTCCCCAGGCGGGGCACGAAATACACCATGGCGAGCCCGAACAATGCGACCCACGCCACGAAGGGCAGCATCAGCTTCAGGGCGAAGCCGCCGGCCAGGGCGATGATGGCGATGAAGTACACGCCGATCCCGGGGGCGATTTCGATCAGGGTGAAGAGCACGTCGCGAACCGCCAGCGCAGTCTGCATCACCTTGGTCGTGACCCGACCGGAAAACTCATCGGAAAAAAACGAAAGGCTTTGCCGCAGCATCAGGCGATGGAAGTCCCAGCGCAGCCGCAACGGCAAATTGATCGCTAATATCTGGTGCTGCACCATGGTGCGCAACGCCACCAGCCCGACGCTGGCCACCATGACGATGCCCATGCCCCACAGCACGCGACTTTCCTGCGCCGCCGCATCGCCGCCTGCCTGCCAGGTCGAGAGCAGGTCCACGACCTGACCGAGGAAGGAAAACAACCAGGCTTCGTAGATCGACACGCCGGCACTGAGCAACGCAAAAGCAAGGATATAGCCGCGTGCGCCTCGGGTGCACGCCCACAGGAATCGCGCCAGGCCGTCGGGTGGCGGGGGTACCTCGTCAGGCGGAAAGGGGTCGAGTCTTCGTTCAAATGCCCGAAGCATGGTGGTCTCCAAAACGATCAAGTTAAGGGGATTCTGCCATCGAACGGTGGCTTTGAGGATTTTGCCGGTCAGAGGAGGGTAAATCGCGAGGCTGTTTTTGCCCCGAAGCTGGCGGGAGTGGCGGGGGCATGCCGGCGCCGTCTTACGCGGCACCGGCATTGCGATAAAGATCAGAGCGGGTTATTGCGGGTCGTCCGCAACCACCTTCCAGCTGTCATCCGGATCAAAGCGTTTCATCGCCTGCGCGAGTTTTTCGCTATCGGGCCCCAGGTCTTTCTCGAACACCTGGCCTTCATGGCTGATCATGAAACTCATGACGCCGGTGTCATCGTATTTCGCCGGCCAGGCAATCAGCGCAAAACCCCGGCTCATCTTGTCGCCGATCAGGTAACTGTAGGCGCCACCCGGGGCCGAGGGGCCTTGGCCATCAAGGATGCGAAAGCGGTAGCCATGCCAGTCTTCGCCCTCAATGATTTTGCCGAACGAGGGGCCTAACGGGCTGATCTGGTCCGTGTCGTCGTCCGCCCAATACAGTCCGTCGTGTTTGCCGGGGGTGCTGAAAATTTTCTGCGCGTACTCGAGCGCGCCGTCTCCGTCACGATCAACCGAGGCATATTCCATCTGGGCGTCGTGGTAGGCCAACACCGATTGCACTGCGGCGATTTCGTTGCGGCCAATGCGACGTACGCGGATTTCGGCATTTCCGGCCTTCATGTCGAAACGCCAACCCGCGGCTTCTTTTACCAAGGGTATTGGCAGCGTCCAGTGGTCATTGCCGACCGCCAGATGGGCTTTGTCGTCACCGGTTTTTTCGATCTGGTGTTGCTCCTTGTATTGCTTCAGGAACGCATCCACATCCTCGCGCTGCACACCCTCGCGCGGGACGAAATTTTGCCATTCGTCCCCCAGCAACTCGGTCAGGCGCGCCTTGTCGGCGTGCTCCGTCCCCAGGGCTTCGACGAACGCTTGCGCAGCCGCTTCCGGCGTTGGAAATGCCTGCTGTGCCGCTGCAACGCACGACCACAGCAAACCGGCCGCTATCGCGATGACCGTAGGAAGCACGCCCATGCCTATTTTCACTCCAGGATGATTGTTCACCGACGGCCCCCCTGCGAACGCGCTGGCGGACTGGATGGCCGACTGATCTGGTGACCCGATGGTCGAGAGGCCATTTGGCGTTGGGCTGAGGCCTGACTGGCCCGACCACGATTAACTTGGGCGTTGGCCTGTGACGGTGTCCGCGCGCCGGCAAATGCATTGTTGCGGGCACTGCCCGTGCTGGCGGCCGGGCGATTGTTGTTCGCCTGACGCGTCTGCGGGGTTCTTTCTGAACGCTGATTCGCCTGAGCCGTGCGGGGTTGCTGATTCTCACGAGTATTTCTGGCGGGGGTGCCCTGGCCTCGGTCCGCCGTCCCGGGTCTATCCGCACCGGCTTGCACCCGATTGCGATCATTGGTCTGGGCCTGAGCTTTACGCGTTTGATCCCGGGCTTCGCGGTTGCTGGTGGCTGGGCGCTCGATACCGTGCTTGTCCATGGAGTTGCGGGCATTTTCACGCGCCTGGGCACGTTGAGCGTTGTCCCCTCGGTAGGCCTCACGCTGATTGGCCCCGTTCAGTTGCCGACCGTACTGTTCGCGGCTTCTGCCGTCACGATAGGGAACGCCATTGCGATGAACCGGGTTGTGCTGCCATTTGTTCTGATTGTTGGTGATCTTGTTGTTGATATTGATGTTGTTATAGCGATTGACGTCGATGTCGACGTCGTTACTGCCCCAGTCACAGTTGCCCCACAAGGCACCGACGATTGCCACGCCGGTCCCGAATGCCAGCCCGGCCATCAATGCCTGGCCAGGGTAATAAGCGGGAGGAGGGGGATAGTACGCGGGAGGTGAGGCGGGGTAGGGCCAGGTGCCGTACGTGGTGGTCGGGTTATAAGTCGGTACGTAAACCACCTGCGGGTCGGCGGGCTGAATGATGATCGTGGCGGGTGCGGGTGCGGGTGCGGGTGCGGGTGCGGGTGCGGGTGCTGGGGCAGCCTTGGGTGCTGCAGCCGTCGGCGCGGGCGCGGGTGCCGCTGGTGCAATGTTCTGAATCGTCACGTTCTGATATTGGTTGGTCTGCAGGTTGCCAGCGGCCTGCGCCTGGCGACGCAAACGCTGAACGCCGTCCATGAGGTCGTCAGGTTGCGCCAGGAAGGCATCACCCAGGCGTTGTACCCAGACCGGATCCTGCCCCAGCGTTGCCAGGACCTGCGGGAAAGCGACCAGCGCTTGCACGCTCGGATCCCAAGGCTGGCTCGCCACCTGTTTGACCGCATCATCGCCCTTGGCGTCAGGGTGAGCTTTAGACCAGCTCACCGCGTCGGTGATTTCACCGGGGTAGGTGCTGGCCATCAGCACCTGTGCCAGCAACGGGTCGGGGTACAGCGCAATGGGTGCCAGCATCTGATCCAGCTGCTCCTGGGTAAACACTGGATCTTTGGCCACTGCGGCCACGGGCGCTGGATTGGCAGCGGCGGCCGGGGCAGTGGAGGGCTCTTGCGCCGACTGGGCCAGGGAGGCAGATCCGCTCAACAACAATACAGCTGACAACGCGTAAATTACTGGAATGCGCATTGCACCCCCTATGAGGTCAGGCAGGCTCGAAATGAGTAGATCAATGCCCGGCAGGTCGAGGCTGATTGGCTAGCCACAGCGCTCGGCCCCGATGCCGCTTGGTAATGGTAGCAAAGCTGTGATTTTTGCCAGTGATTCGTTGCTACGTTCGTCCGGAGTTGCCGAGATTCGACGAAGCCTGGGGACGACGGCAGATGCACAAGGGTATTCGTCAATACGTGAGCCGGCGCCCTGTCGGGATCTCCGCACGGGTCGACGTCCTTGAGCTGTATTACATAAAGGACTGCTATCTGTGCACGGCGCCGAAGGATTTCAAGGTCGCCTCACTGAGCCTGGACACCCAGTCCTATCGGCGCGAGATTGAAGCCGCTTCGGGTGATTATGGTGTCGACAAGGCGCTCGTCCGCGCAGTGATACATGCCGAATCGGCGTTTCGCCCCAACGCCATTTCCGTCGCCGGCGCCCAGGGGCTGATGCAGTTGATGCCCGCCACCGCCGAGCGTTTCGCGGTGAATGATCCGTTCGACGCACGACAGAACATTCGTGGCGGCGTGCGTTACCTGGCCTGGCTGCTCAAGCGCTTCAACGGCAACCAGATGCTGGCATTGGCAGGCTACAACGCTGGCGAAGCGTCCGTGGTCGAGTACAACGGGGTGCCTCCCTACGACGAGACGTAATCTTACGTCGCCCTCGTGCAGTCCTTGACTGAACGCTATCGCAACCATCGCTAGTCACACCGCCTTGCCAACCTTTGACTGCATAAACCGGGCGTCTTATTGAGGCGTGTGAACTTCAATCAAAACCCCTGCGTATATTGTTCGTCGCTGACCTGTTCCATCCAGTCGACCACTTTGCCGTCCAGCACTTCGGCAATGGCGATATGCGTCATGGCAGTGGTGGCGGTCGCGCCATGCCAGTGTTTGACATTCGGTGGAATCCACACCGTGTCGCCCGGTTTGATTGAACGAACCGGTTGCCCCAATGCTTGCACCAGGCCGGATCCCGCCGTGATGATCAAGGTTTGTCCTAGCGGGTGTGTGTGCCAGGTCGTGCGGGCACCGGGTTCAAAGGTCACGGTAGCGCCGCTGACCCGCGCCTCTTCTGTTCCCTTGAACGGCGCGTCGACACGCACAGTGCCGGTGAAGTAATCAGCTGGCCCAACGGCAGAGGGCTGCGATCCATTGGGATTAACGATGAGCATGGATTTTTCTCCTTCTGCGGGTACATCAAACGCGAGCAATGACAGCGACAACGCGGTGGCCGCGAGATTTTTCATGATGGATCCTCAAGGTCAGCTGACTCGGCGCGAGAGGCGAAATCTATCAGTTCCTCATTGATGTGATTAGACGCTAGAATTCGAAAAAACTTATGTGAGGCATTCATCAATGCTCAGGGAAAACGCCAGTGATCTGCTTGCCTTTCTTGCCGTCGCAAAGGAGCGCAGCTTCACCAAGGCCGCGGCCAGACTCGGGGTCTCTCAATCTGCGCTGAGCCACACGATTCGTGGCCTGGAGGCGCGCCTTGGACTGCGGTTGTTGACGCGTACCACACGCAGCGTTTCGCCTACCGAGGCGGGTGAGCGTCTGATAAGAAAGGTGGGGCCGCACTTCGAGGAAATCGAAATGGAGCTGGCTGGCCTGAGTGATCTGCGCGATACCCCGGCTGGCAATATCCGTATCAATGCGATGGACCATGTGCTGGATCAGATCATTCGGCCCGTGCTCAAAGACTTTCTTCCCAAATACCCCGATATATCGGTGGAAGTCTGCTGCGATTACAGCTTCGTCGACATCGCCGCACAGGGCTTTGATGCCGGGGTCAGGTTGGGCGAGGACGTGGCGGACGGCATGATTGCCACGCGTATCGGGCCGGATATGCGCATGTCGGTGGTTGGATCCCCTGACTATTTCGCCAACCGCGAATTGCCCAAGACGCCTCGGGCGCTGACCGATCACTTGTGCAATAACCTGCGCTTGCCTACCAACGGCGGGCTGTATGCCTGGGAGTTCGCCAAGGATGGCGAGCGTCTCAAGGTCCGTGTGTCAGGCCAGGTGACCTACAACGGCGTTTATCAGCTGTTGGCAGCAGCGCTGGATGGTTTCGGGTTGAGCTACGTGCCCCATGACCTGGTCGCGCCTCACCTCGGTTCCGGTCGCCTGATTCAGGTGCTGGAAGACTGGTCGCCATGGTTTTCCGGTTTCCACCTCTACTATCCGAGTCGACGTCAGTCGTCACCTGCATTTGCGTTGCTGGTGGATGCGTTGCGTTACAAGCAATAGGCCTCATTTGATCTGGGTACCCGGAACGAAAAATTTACCGGGATCATCGGCCTCCTTCAGGTCGATCAAGGCGCGGCAGACACAATGCGAGAATTGTTTTTGCAAGGTGTCGGGGTCTTTCCAGGCTATCTGCGAAGCTTGCAGGTGTTGGTTTTCCGGCGATTTATAACAGGCACAGTTATCAAGCCGGGTGATGCCGTCGTTGTTGCTCTGGCAAGCAGTGGTCAGCAAAGAGATCGCGATGAGCAAAACAAGGCGTTTCATTGACTCCCCTCCGAGACGGGTGTGAAAAGCTGACAAAGCGAGGCGCGATCTGCTGAACAAGCCTGGCAATAGAAGGAAGCTTAGCTGTCATTTTCCGTCGTTCAATCCATGACTGCTTTGGGTCCATTTCAAGACTCTCTGCTCAATGTTTGCTCGTAAGCCTGGGTCATCACCTCCCAGGTCCTGGGATCGGCGGGAATCAGATGCTCGATGCGCAATGAGGTCACGGTGATGTCCTGGGGCATGCCGAACGTCGTGAAGGTGGACAGGAAATTCAGCTCGCCCTGCGTGGAGGTGATCCGGGTCAGCATCAGCGGAGGCAGTTCGCTGGCCATGGGGGGAGGGCTGGCTGGGGCGGGCAGACTTTCCAGAATGCTGGCCAGCGCAGGGTTGACCAACGCCTCGCGGGAAGCGCGCTGCCAGGCGACGGTTCTGATTTCTTCGGCGTTGATCAGATGATCACCCAAGCCTCCAGGCTGCAGCAGCGTGACGAGGAGGTTCAGTCCCTCTGCTGCGTCGACCGGCAGTCCTACCAACCCGAACAGGACGGCAGTACTGGCGTTGGCGGCCAGGACTTCCCAGTGGCTGCCCAGCACAATCGCCGGTGCGGGATTGTTCGCGTGAAGCACGTGAGTGATTGCCCCTCTGACCGCGTCCATCGAGGGGGAGGTGAGTGCCGTCGCCTCGTAGCGAGGGGCGTAACCTGATGCCAGGAATACGCTGTTGCACTGATCCAGGGGCGCGTCCAGGCCCGTCAACAAATTGTGCAGCGTGCCGGGGCTCGGCTTGGCGCGGCCCGTTTCAATGCAACTCAAATGGCGTTGGGAAATTCCGGTGATCAGGGCGAGGTCGAGCTGGCTCAACCGGGCCTGTTGGCGTAGCTGGCGCAGTTGCGCGCCGGCGGTTGTCAGGGGTGTCGTGCGGGGAAAGGGGCGAGTGCTCATGGGTTGACTCTGGCAGTGCGGGTTGTTGGCGTCCATGACCTGTCAGGTCATTGAGGTCGGGGCGACGATAGCACTAACTTGCTCGTACCAATCACCCCGCTTGTTTGCAAAGGACTCCATGAAAAAACCTTATCTCGCGCTCATCACCTTGCTGGGATTTTCCCTCTACACGGCATGGACGCTCTGGCACGCCGAGCAATCGCTCATTGAATTCGGCCTTGCGCTCATGTCGAGCCCGGACACCGCGCAGGTCGTCATCGATCTCTATGTGCTCGCCTGCATGGCCTGCGTCTGGATGTACCGGGACGCACGTTCGAAAGGACGATCGTTCGCCTCGGTGCTGCCGTACGTCCTGCTCACGGCGATCTTCGTTTCAATCGGCCCGTTGCTCTACATCGTGATCAATGGATTGCCGCGCCAACCTCGGCCGGTGGGCAATCCTTGATGGGGAGCTTGTAATCAGATCGTCCGGTTACTTCGTTGCGAGGGGCTGAGCCAGGAATTCGGTGATCAGCGTTATGGTCTGCTGCTGGATCACGTCTCGCGGCCGAGCGCCGTCGCCATCCCGGCAAATCATGCCATCGCCCGGCGACGATTCTTCGATCAACGCCACCGCGCCAGGTTTGCAGATCGACATAAAACTGAAGTGGGTGGCGTCGCTGATTTCGACGTAGCGCGTCGACGCCTGGGGCAAGCGCTTGGCCAGGTGGGCGGACTCCAGATGAGCGGGAAGGTCTTCAGACGGCACACCGGCTGCAATCACCAGCGTCGGTACCGACAGCGCCGCAAGGCTTTCGTCCGTCATCCCGCGTGACAGGCCCAGGTCCAGTGAAACGATGGCGCTGACGCGTTTATCGCTCAAGTCCGCGGCCAGTCGGGTCTTCGATGCCGGGGAGCTGGCAGGGTTTATTTTTTGGTAGACCGCGCAAGGGACCAATGTCGGATGGGCTCCGCAGTCCTGGGTGAAAAGGTCCGGGTCGAAACGTGCACCCGCGATTTCCAGCGCGGTCCAGCCACCGAGTGAATGGCCCACTACGGCAATTCGGCGCTTCGCGACCACGCCAAATTTTTCCGGCTGTGCGGTGACCGCATCAATGGCACGGCTCAGGTCAGCGGGGCGCAGCCATAACTGCGCCGCCGCTTCAGGACTACGGTCCTTGCTGGTGGTGCCAGGGTGGTTGACTGCCGCCACGATGTAACCCTTGTGGGCCAGTGCGCTGGCCAGCCACACCTGATTACCCCAATTGCCCCAGACACCGTGAGAGAGCACCACCAAAGGATGCTCGCCGGTGGCCGGGGGGGCGTCTTGAACGGCGAGGGCGCCGAAAAATACTGGATTGTCGGAAATCAACTGCGGGGGCGAGGTCGTTGGACTGGGGTACCAGACGACCATTTCAAGTGGCCGGTCAGTGTGTAGATCTGGGAGCGTAGAGGCCCGGAAGCCGACGAGGTTTTCGTCAGCAAGCACGCTCGTACTGAGGCAGACGAGCAACAGGGCGCCGAGAGTTTTCTTCATTATTTTTATCTTCCTTGATTGGACTGACTCATCAATGCCCGAGACCACCGTCAGGCGCATTTCCATCTCGAACGCGGGGGGACGATAGTAGCCAGCCCAACGCGTTAATCAAAGAGGCTGCACTTTGTTTCAACGTTTTCTGTGTTCGCTGTCCGTTTAAGCCTGTCCTTGAAGGAAAACCGGTGGCTATGCGTCGTTGTTGATCAGCGCCGGAATGTCGGCGGGCACGAGGAGCGCGAGGACGATAGCAGCGGTGGATGACAGGTTTGTGACGCTTGAGGTCTCTGCGTTTTTTCAGGGGATCACTGCCGATTGCAACTTAAGCAAACAAAACTATTGAAAAAAACCGTTATAAGCCTTAAACGGAATGCGTGCCGGCACATTGCTTGCTATCCATAAGCGGTATCGCCATTTTCTGGCTCAGGGAGCGTTGATGAGTTCTAGTCCATTGCAAGACGCTCCTCGGCAATCGAGCGCGTACGACGTTGACGCTTCTCAGCGGAAAAGGAATTCGGATACGGTCGGCATGGCCCTGGCGAGTGGACATGACACGGTCCAGCGGTTGCTCGACTCGGCGCGTAACGGCCTCCACACCGGCGCCTGGGTGGTGTACCGCGCCGGTGAGCAACTGCATTTGATCGGGCAGGGCGATCCGCAGGTGCCGTGGCCGGCCATCGTTCTGAATGACGAGTTTGAAGTTTTTTGCCAGACCCGGCGTTTGCACCGCTGGCCGACCGGTAAAGGCGAAACGGTGCTCGGCTGGTTGCTTGCACCCCTCGACGATGCGGCAGACCCCGCGCTCGCCGAGTTCGCCCAGCGGCTGGGCATCGAAGTCCAGACCAACACCCTTGCCCGCGCGCAGATCACTCAGCGTGTCCTCTATGAAATCACTTATCTGGCCAGCTCGACCCGCGATCGATCGGTGTTCCTGGTGGGCGTCCACCGCCTGCTGGCCAGCCTGATTGATGCCGAGAACTTCTATCTCGCGCTGTATGACCCGCACACTGGAAAGATCGACTACCCGTATTACGTCGACATCATCGACGTGGATGCCGTGGAGGCCGAGCACTACGAATACCTGGACGTTTCGCACTTGTCGTTGACGGGCCAGGTGCTGACTACCGGCCAGCCGTTGCTGATCGATGCTGCCGGCATCATCGCGGCGCAGGCCGATGGCCGTTTTTACTGCGTGGGTGATCGTCCCGAGTTCTGGATGGGCGCACCGCTGAAAAACGCCTCCGATGAAGTGTTTGGCATGCTTGCCATGCAGGTCTACGACGTGTCCCGTACCTACAGCGCTGAAGACCGTGCGCTGTTCCTGGTGGTGGCCCGGCACGTGGCCATGGCGCTGGACCGGATTCTGCACCGGGAGGACCTGGAAGCGACGGTCATGCGCCGTACCCTGGAGCTTTCGGCACTGAACGACGAACTGAGGCAGGAAGTGGCCGAGCGCGAGCGCGCCGAGCATCTGCAGAGCGCGCTGTTCCAGATCGCCGAACTGTCGAGCCGGCCCGGCGACATGACCGAGTTGTTCCAGACCTTGCATGGCATCGTCGGTGATCTGCTGTTCGCTCAGAATTTCTACATTGCGCTGTTCGACGACGCGACCACTGAAGTGACCTTCCCGTACTACGTCGATGAGCGGCAAACCACCTGCCCGGTTGCACGCCGAGGGCGTCGGGGCCTGACCGAGTACGTAATTCGTCAGCGCCGTCCCTGCCTGATTGACTCCAACGAGGCTGAGCGCTTGTCGCTCAGCGGTGAAGCGGATCTGGCCGATGAGTATGTCCGGTCCTATTCCTGGCTGGGCATTCCCTTGTTCGATGGCGACGTGGTGCGGGGCGTGCTCGCGGTGCAAAGCTATACCTCGCAGGTGCGCTATACCCTGCGTGATCAGGAACTGCTGACGTTCGTGTCGCGGCACATTGATACCGCGTTGTCGCGTCGTACGGCCGCCGAAGCGATCCACGCCGCCAACCTCAAGCTCGAAGCCAGGGTGCAGAACCGAACCCGCGAGCTCGACCACGCCAATGCCAAGCTGCAACACGAAAACTCTCACGACGCGCTGACCGGGCTGCCGAATCGTACCTGCCTGCAACAGCGACTCAGCCTCGCCTGGTCACGGTTTGGCAGCGAAGGTGGGCACCTGGCGGTGATGTTCATCGACCTCGACCGTTTCAAGTTGGTCAACGACAGCCTCGGCCATCATTTTGGCGACCTGCTGTTGATGCAGGCGGCCCACCGTTTGCGCGGTTGCTTGCGCGAGACCGACTTGCTGGCGCGTCTGGGCGGCGATGAATTCTCGGTGCTCGCGCCGGAGGCTCCGCTGGACGTGGTGATCGAAATCGCCGAGCGAATTCTGGTGGCGTTTGACCTGCCGTTCTTCATCAATGGCCATGAAGTTTTTTCGTCGTGCAGC
Source organism: Pseudomonas sp. LBUM1643 (assembly GCF_059716215.1). Taxonomy (NCBI): domain Bacteria; kingdom Pseudomonadati; phylum Pseudomonadota; class Gammaproteobacteria; order Pseudomonadales; family Pseudomonadaceae; genus Pseudomonas; species Pseudomonas sp. LBUM1643. The sequence goes on along the minus strand of NZ_CP166813.1, from coordinate 3,821,375 downwards.
ATCGGTATTGTCAGCGCCGACAGTCAGTTCCATCACGAGCCGGCGGATTTGCTGCGTGATGCCGATGCGGCGATGTACCGGGTCAAGAGTGCCGGGCGTGACAGCTATGCCGTGTTCAATCAGGAAGTGCGCCGTGAGGTCTCGGACCAGGTCGAGCGGGAAGGGGCCTTGCGCAACGCGCTCAAACGGACGGACGAATTGCTGCCGTATTTCCAGCCAATAGTCAGCGTTGAAACCGGTGAATTATTGGCCCTTGAAGCGCTGATTCGCTGGCATCAGCCAGGGGGTAGGGTGATCGCCCCGGGCGACTTCCTTCCGGATGTCGAGGGCCTGCGTCTGATTGGTCGCCTGGACCTGTACATGCTCAACAGCATTGCATCGATACTCGCCCAGCCCGAGCACGCCAACTGGCCTGCGGTGCACGTCAATTGCTCGAGCTACAGCATGACCCGCCCGGACTTTGCCAGTGACGTCCTGGCACTGTTGGCCAGGCATCAAGTTGTACCTTCGCGCATCTGTCTGGAGTTGACCGAAGGCGCACTGGTGGCGGAACCGACCATCGCCCGACTGACCATGCAGCAATTGGCCGACAACGGCATGTCGGTAGTGCTAGATGACTTCGGTGCAGGGTTTTCATCCCTGAGCTATGTGCATCAATACCGCTTCAGCGGCTTGAAAATCGACAAGTCGTTCATCCTCGAACTGACCACCAGCGCCCGCAGTCGCGCGATCGTCCGGGCGATTGTGCGCATGGCCGAATCGCTGGACCTCAGCGTGGTGGCCGAAGGCGTCGAAGATCAAGCGACCCTGGACCTGCTACGGGAAATGGGCGCCACGCAAGCCCAGGGTTATTACTTCGCCAAGCCGATGGGTTTGGAGGAATTGTTAGTCATGTTGCCGGCGGCCCCTGTGTCTGTTTGAGTTTGTGGGGCTGCCGAGCAGACACGTATCAGGTTCTCTGGTCCAGATCAGCGGCCTGATGCCGCTCGGGCACCTGGCTCGCCTCATCGCCCCACGTCCGGTTGACCCGCTGGCCACGGATGACTGCCGGCCGATTGGCGATTTCCTCTGCCCAGCGCTGCACATGGGTGTATTGATGCGCGGATAGAAACTCCGCCGCCGAGTACACGTTGTCCCGCACCAACTGCCCGTACCAGGGCCACACTGCGATATCGGCAATGGTATAGCTGTCCCCGGCCAGGTAGGCGCTTTCGCCAAGACGGCGTTCGAGGACATCCAGCTGACGCTTCGCCTCCATCGTGAAGCGGTTGATCGGGTATTCGAGCTTTTCCGGCGCGTAAGCATAGAAATGCCCGAATCCACCGCCCAGGTAGGGCGCCGCACCCATCTGCCAGAACAGCCAGTTCAGGGTTTCGGTGCGACCTGCGGGGTCCTTGGGCAGGAACGCGTCGAATTTTTCCGCGAGGTAAAGCAGGATCGAGCCCGATTCAAAGACGCGAATGGGCGGCTCTGCGCTGCGGTCCAGCAGCGCCGGGATCTTCGAATTCGGGTTGATTTCGACAAAACCGCTGGAGAACTGGTCGCCTTCGTTGATGCGGATCAGCCAGGCATCGTACTCGGCGCCGGTGTGCCCGAGCGCCAGCAACTCCTCAAGCAGGATCGTGACCTTCACGCCATTGGGGGTGGCCAGTGAATACAACTGCAACGGGTGCTTGCCGATCGGCAGCGTTTTGTCATGGGTCGGCCCTGCGGTCGGCCGGTTGATGCTGGCGAATTGGCCTCCGGAAGGGGCATCGTTTTTCCAGACCCTGGGAGGAACGTAGGACGCTTTGCTCACGAGATGGACCTCATAGTTTGCTGGCTGTAATTGCGTGGATCGCGGACCCAAAGCCACTCAGGCTGTATTGACGCGTCGTGCATTGTCGATGGGTTACCGGTGCCGTCATACCATAGCGTTTTGAAGCGCCTCGCGCTGGTCCGTCACGTCATGCCCCAGCTCCTGAGCCTCTTGCAGCAGCGCTTTGGCCGAGCCGGCGGTTTCACTGTCCAGAAGCAGTTGTGAGGTCATCACTTGAGCGCCGCAGTAATCGAAGATCCCATGATCAATCTGTACTTTCATGGCCTCTGCGTATCCGTGACGCGCGTAAGTTGACGCATCGGCACCGCCGACACCGACCAGGTGAATGCGCAAGTGCTGCAGCCGCTTGATGAATGCACCGCCTTGCAGGTTGAAGTCGAATGCCCAACCGTTTGAAAACACCCGGTCTATCCAGCCCTTCATCAGGGCGGGCATGGACCACCAATAGACCGGGTATACCAATACCAAAACCTGTGCGCGGTCGATTCTGGCTTGCTCCCACCGCACATCGTCAGGGGCCTGTGCGCGTTGGCGATGGACCGCCAGGTCGGCGGCGGTGAAGCGGGGGTCGAAGCCTTCCTGCGCGAGGTCGGCAATTTCGACGGTATGCTGTCCGTCACTCAACCCAATGCCTTCGGCAATTGTCGAAGCGATGGTGTGAGTCAGCGATGCAGGTTCCGGGTGAGCCACAACGATTAGGGTGTGCATGTCGATTTCTCCTGATTGAACGTCAAGGATGACGGCTATATACTTTTCGTAAGTTACGCTTTTTAAGTTACTAATGGTACATAGCGATGTCAATCAGGAAACAGCACACCCTGGATGGAGCACCTAACCCGCGTCGTCGACTGACCCGAGAAGATCGGTTGCGTCAGTTGCTGGATGTGGCCTGGCAACTGGTACGCGATGAAGGCACTGACGCGCTCACACTCGGCAGGCTCGCGGAAGAGGCCGGGGTGACCAAGCCGGTGGTCTACGACCATTTCGTCACCCGTGCAGGATTGCTCGCGGCCCTCTACAAAGATTTCGATCAACGCCAGACCGCCATCATGGATGCGGCCATTCTGGCGAGCGAGCCGACGCTGCTGAGCCGGGCGACGGTCATCGCTGCGTCGTTCGTCGACTGCGTGCTGCTTCAGGGCGGGGAGATTCCCGGTGTGATCGCCGCGTTGGCCAGCACCCCGGAACTGGAAAAAACCAAGCGCGACTATGAAGCGATTTTCCTGAACAAATGCCGTGAGTGGCTCATGCCATTCGTGGGCACGGGTGAACTGAGACCGGCAGGCTTGCGCGCAATGCTGGGCGCTGCCGAAGCACTTTCAGAGGCAGCCGCCAAGGGTGAGGTTACGGCCGAACAGGCCAAGGAAGAGTTATTGGAGGTGATCGTTGCGATGGTGACCAGGAGCGCGCGCACGGAAGTTGTTTAACCGGACCTGGTGGACACTTGTGACGCAGATAGAGGAATAAGTTATTTGTTTTTATTCCCGAAAAAAGTGGCTTTAAAAAAGACTATTGATGCCCTAAGTATCAGCAGTTTTTTGACGTCGTAATTGCGTCAATTGTGCATTGGTCAATACACGAAAAAACCGCCTTGCTCTTTTAAAGAGTGATGCTACGGTGATATTGGCCCGGCGGTTGGTTATGCATCATTTTATTGTCCAGGTCTTGCCTCAGCCCCTTCTGTGCAACGGTGAAGGGGGCTGCAGCCATTCAGGGAACGGCTGATGCCAATTGCAACTCCGTGCAATTAATTTTCGCAGATTCTTCACAACACGGACCTTCCGCGTGTTGCCGTTGCACCTCTTCATGTGGGGCGTTTTTATACTTTTAGAGTGCCGTAGGTATAGGGCTGTCCAACCTGTAAAGTTGTCTTGTTCCACCACGTCAGACTGAAAAGGTTTATGCCATGAGCGCTCTTCCCCAGGCCACTCCCGACAAGCTGGACAGTGTTCAAATGCTGCGCGCTATCGCGGCCCTCGCGGTGGTTTTTTTTCATATTCCATTGTTTCGCAATGGTGACTGGGGCGTTGATATCTTTTTTGTGATCAGCGGCTTCATCATGGCCATGGTCACCGCTCAATCAGGCAGCCACTTCTTTACCAAACGAGTGATCCGGGTTGTTCCGCTGTACTGGCTCGGCACCCTGGGTGTGTTCTGTGTGGCCCTGTTGATACCGAGCCTGCTGGATAACACCACGGCGGATGTGCCTGGCCTGCTCAAATCGCTGTTCTTCATTCCGTACCAGAAAGGTGAGTACGTGCAGCCCTTGCTGTACCTGGGCTGGACCCTGAACTTCGAAATGTTCTTCTATGCCCTGTTCGCCATTTCCATGGCCATCAGTCACCGCCATCGCCTGCTGATTTGCTCAAGCTTGCTTCTGACGCTCGTAGTGTTGGGCCACCTGGTGACGTTCGACGCGCTGCTGGCCAGGTTTTACACCCAGCAGATCCTCCTGGAATTCGTCCTGGGCATGGGCTGCTATGCCGTTTATGCACGCACCGCGGCATGGCGCGCTGCCGGCCCCCGCAATGGCGCGCGCGCGGCACTGATATTGATCGGCCTTGCTGCCCTGATTTACATGCCGCTTTCCGTGAGCCTGGCCCAGTCACTGGGACGTGGGCTTGCCTGGGGTATCCCGGCATCGGTGATTTTCCTGGCACTGGTGCATGGGTTGTCGGGTGTCCGCTTGCCCGCGTTGCTGGTGTTGATCGGCGATGCCAGTTACTCCCTCTACCTGTTCCACCCTTATGTGTTGAAGGTCTTCAACAAGGTGTTCCACGTGTTCGACACTCCGGGGCTCCTCGCTTACGTCATGACCCCTGTGAGCATTGCCCTGTGCTGCGTCGTAGCCATCTGTATTTACCGCTGGGTGGAATTGCCGATGACTCATTGGCTGCGAGGCATTTTCATCAACCGCAGAAAGGTCGCCAACCAGCCGCAAATCCTGCCCGTCAGTAGCGGCGAGTAATTCAGCTGTACGCCTGTGGCGAGGGAGTCAACTCCCTCGCCACAGGTTAAACGGCCTGGCACCTCACGCTTTCTTGCAAGTCATCTCTTTGGCGCCATACCCCCAGGTCACCCGCGCGGCACCCTGATGCTCCCAAAAACTTTCGTTCTGACCGGTGTAGTGCACGCCGCTGCCCGATTGCACCGCGACCATCAATGAGCGCTGGCCTTTGTAGCTGGCAATAAGCGAAGAGGGGTCGGTCTGGTAGAAGGTGGCGCTGATCGTGCCGTCACCGCCGCAGTCGAATGTGATCGGGCCTTTGCCGGCGACCAGTCCGTAACCGGCTTGTACTTCGACAATGCGCTGGCTGTAGCTGTCGCGACCTCCGCAAATCATAGCGAACTTATCCGCTCTACTTGAACGGATGCCCTGCGCAAAATAGGGCGACCGGAAAAAAGGCCCGTTCAAGACCCAGGGCTTCCTTCATACCGTCCTGAATAACCCGGCACCTGTAGGAGCTGTGTAGGAGCTGTCGAGTGAAACGAGGCTGCGATCTTTTGATCTTTTCTTTAAAGCAAGATCAAAAGATCGCAGCCTCGTTTCACTCGACAGCTCCTACAAGGGGTTGAGGTTCTGTTCCAATCGATGGTCGCCGGGCGTTAGGATGAACCAGGTGTAAAGTCAACGTACCCGGCACCTCACTGGCGGTCGAACTGGCTTGGCGATTCCACCTATGACCATAATCGTCCCACTGTATGGACATCGGAGGATGAAATGAAAGGAAGCTGCGCGTGTGGGACTGTCGGCTATGAAGTCGACAGCATTGATATGCCCATCAGCCATTGCCATTGCTACACCTGCCGCAAGACCCATGCGGCAGCATATGTCACAACGGCCGGCGTACTGAGAGAGCATTTCAGATGGACGCGAGGGCTCGACGCGTTGAGGGCTTTCGAGTCATCTCCCGGGAAGATTCGGCACTTCTGCGGCCACTGCGGATCGCACCTTGCTGCTGAACGTAACAGCGCTGCCGCAATAATTGTGCGCGTAGCGACGTTAGACGATGAGCCTGGCGCCAGGCCTGAGTATCACATCTGGACGGAGCAGGACGTCGCGTGGCTGGAGGGGGAAGGTCTGCCAAAACACCGGCAATGGCAGCCTGATCGATAAGCTATCGGACGCTTGCTCAACGGCCCGTTCAAACCTCCCCAGAAACAGCCACTCGACTCGCGGATCCGCTATCGCCCACTTCCTGTTCCAGCCATTCAAGAAACTCGCAAAACCCGCTCGAACGCTTCACCCGTTTTGGATAGACCAGCGTGTAGCGTCCGCCCGTCACGATGCTGCCGGCATGCACGCGTATCAGTTGCCCGGTGAGCAACTCATCGCGTGTCAGCACCGCGTCGACAAGCGCGATGCCCTGGCCACATTTCACCGCGACGATTGCAGACTCCAGCGTATCGAAGGTCAGGTGAGCGTTATCGGGGCCGGTTGAATCGGGGTAGTACTCGTCCCAGCGACGCCAGTCCAGGCGATCCATGCTCGCGTCCACGAGACGCGCGGTCTTGAGCACCTCTTCGGGCGTCGAACCGGCGAGCAGTGCCGGCGAGCACACCGGGATCAATTCTTCCTCCCACAACTCCAGCGCTTCGAAGTCGGGCCAGGTGGCGGTGCCGTACGCGATCATTGCGTCGATGGATTCAAACGCAAAGTCGGGGAAGCGGTGATACACCGTGTCGACACTGACGGTCACTTGCGGATGCTCGCGATAAAACGCAGTCAGCCGTGGAATCAGCCAGCGTGCCGCCATGGTCGGGTGCGCGCGCAGGCTGACGCTTCGTCCCACGGTGGCGAGCATCTGCGAAGCATCCGACAGCAGGCCGATGACTTGTTCCGCCACCGGAACCAGCGATTGACCTTCAGGGGTGAGCACGATTTTGCGTGTGTGCCGCTCGAACAGACGGCTGTCCAGACGTGCCTCCAATTGCGCAACCTGCCGGCTCACCGCGCTCTGGCTCAGGTTGAGCTGCTCGCCTGCCTTGCCGAAATTGCCGGTTTTCGCGACGGTCAGGAAGGCCTGCAAAAGCTCGATGGATGGCAGTTGGCGGCTCATGTTTCTATGCGCTCCTCGCATGGGATTAATGCAGATACATCACTGTTATTTCGGCGGGACGGGGCACATTCTTAGCCGAAACCACGACGCTGCGCTACGCGTCATTCTCCACCGGACGGTTGCCCTTATGAATACACCAGCAGCGGCATTCAATACCGTGTCAGCGATCCAGGACGACCGCCTGCCTCGTGAAGTCGACGTGGCGATCATCGGCGGCGGCCTGATGGGGTGTGCCTGCGCGTACTACCTTAGCAAGGCGGGCGCCAAGGTGCTGTTGATCGATAAAAGCATTCTCGCGGGCCAGCAATCGTCACGCGCCTGGGGCTTTGTTCGCCAGCAATCGCGTGACGAAGCCGAGGTGCCGCTGATGCAGGCCAGCATCGAGATCTGGCGCTCGCTGGAACGCGAACTGCAGACCGACCTGGGCTGGCGCAACGACGGCTGCCTGTTCGTCGCGGGCAATGAAGCCGAGCGTGACGGATACGAATCGTGGCTGAGTGTCGCGCGCAGCTTTTCGGTCGACACTGTGATGCTGTCGCCGCGGGAAGTGGAAAAGAAACTGCCGGGTTACGCCGTGCCGCAACTGGGTGGTTTGTTCACCGCCAGCGACGGCCAGGCCGAGCCCACGCTGGTGGCCCGGGCCTTTGCAATGCGCGCCCGTGAACTGGGTGCACACATCGTCGAACAGTGCGGTGCCAAAGGCATCGACGTCGCCGCCGGCCAGGTTGTGGGCGTGGAAACCGAGCGCGGTTATGTGAAGGCGAAAACCGTGGTGTGCGCTGCTGGCGTCACGACGTTTCGTCTGCTGAAGATGCTCGGCATCTCCCTGCCACAGCAACTGGTCCGGGGAACAGTGGCGCGGACCACGTCCGGGCCGACGCTGAGCGGCATTTCCACCATTGCCAACGGCGTGGGTTTCCGGCAACGGCTGGATGGCAGCTTCAACATCGCCGACGACGCCCACGTCGACGTCGACATGACGCTTGGCCATCTGCGTGCACTGCAGTGGTATGCGCCGTCGCTGTGGGCGCACCGCAAGTCGTTCCGCTTCAATCTCAATGGCGCGTGCCTGACGGATCTGAGCCAGCGCATGCCGTGGTCGCAAGCGTCGCGGCTGGGGGCGGGCATTCACGAACGCAACCCGGTGATCCCGCCGAACGACAAAGGTCTGGTCACGGCGATGCGTGCGCTCAAGGCGGCGTTCCCGGGGCAGGTGGGCACACAGATCGTCGACCGATGGGCCGGTGGTATCGATGTTTTGCCGGACGGCATCCCAGTGATCGACGCCAACACGACACCACGGGGTCTGGCGGTCGCTACCGGGTTCTGTGGTCACGGTTTCGCCATGGGCCCCATCGTGGGTAAAACCCTGGCCGACTGGATTCACTCGGGCGAGCCGGGGCTGGACATGCGTCAGCTGCGTCTGTCGCGCTTCGCCGAGGGCGACGTCAAGCCGCCGTCTTCGCTGTTCTAGTCGATACCCAATTGTCAGCGCCCATGCGTCAACGCTCACGCGCCTACCTCCCGGGGGATACACGGTGAAACGACCTCTCAAAGATACCTATTACGATCCCGCGTCGGTGGCAGGCAAAGCGCCGCCCATCAGCGACGAGACCGATATTCTGATCGTCGGTGCAGGCCCTGCAGGGCTCGCTGCCGCATTGACCGCCGCCGGGCATGGTCTGCGCGTTACGCTGGTGGACGAAAACCCGGTCCCCCTCGAGACCATGGGGGAGGAGGTGCCGCTGCATTTCGGTGGCCGCATGGGGGCCGCGGTGGCGAATCGCAACAGTGTGCTGCAATCGCTTCTCGACGCCCGCCCGGAGATCGCCGATGCGCTCGAAGCCGGCGTCGACGTGCGGCTTGGCACGGCGGTCTGGGGGCTGTTTCCTCAACAACGCACCACCGCCTGGATCGAGGGCGCAGTCGCCGGTCTCGCCGATGACAAAGACGCCAGTCTGCTGCGCTTCAAACAGGTGATCGTTGCCGCGGGCAGACGCGACATGGGCCTTGCTTTCGACGGCTGGGATCGCCCCGGTGTCATGGGTGTCAGTGCTGCGCATCGGCTTGCCACCGTTTACGAGGCACTGGACTGCAAGCGCGCCGTACTGGTCGGCAGCGACACGCACGCACTGGCGACGGCCCATGCGCTGATCAGCAAGGGCGTGCAGATCGTTGCAATCATTGAGCAGGCAGAGCAAGTGAGTGGAGATCCAGCGCTGCTCGGTCTGCTGGTCGAGCAGGGCGCCCAGGTCTTGACCGGGCATGTGGTGCGCGAGGCAGCCGGGGACGCGCTCGGCGTCAAGCGGATCACCGCTGTGGCGGTCGACGCGGCGGGGAGCCCCGTTGGCGGAAATTTGACCGGGATCGACTGTGACACCGTGCTGCTGGCGGTGGCCGCCATTCCCGCGATCGAACTTATCGAATCAACAGGGTGCAGCACCTCCTTTCAGGCCGAGCGCGGCGGCCACGTCCCGGACACGGACTCGGCACAGCGCACATCGTTGCCGTTTTTCCTGGTGGCAGGTGATTGCGCCGGTGTCTGGGCCTCGAAAAGTCTCGACGACGAGATTGCCCGCCGCGAAGGCCGAATCGCGGCACACACGGCGCTTGCCGCGCTGGGTGTCGACATCGCTTTAAGCGACACCGCACCGCTGCCTGACGCAGCCGTTTGCGATGTTGCCGCCAATCGCACCGCGTGGGTCCGAGCGTCTACCGTCCATGCGCAAAACCAGCCTTTCGTTTGCCAGTGCGAAGAGGTGACGGCCAGCGAAATCCTCGGACAGCAACCGCCGCGCTATCTCGACTGGACACCCACCGATACCGCGTTGAAAAGCACGATGACCTCGTCGTTGCAGGATGGCTCGCCCAACCCTGACGTGACAAAACGCCTGACACGGGCCTGCATGGGACCCTGCCAGGGCCGCCGGTGCCGCGAACAAGTGGCCACCTTGCTCGGCATTGGTGCCGGCGTGAGTGCCGATGCCATTGCATTGGCCTCCTTCCGTCCGCCGGTCCGCCCGCTGTCGATGCGTCAGCTCGGCCAGATCGAGGAAACGCCACAGATGCTCAGCCAATGGGATGCCTGGTTCGACATGCCGTCCCAGTGGACACCGTTCTGGCTGTGCACCGGTCAGCAGACCGTCGCCAAGCGCCCGAAAGACGGCGTCCGTCTCAACCATCAACCACAGAACGAGGGCTGACACCATGCAGACAGTCAAGAAGTCCTCTACGCGTGCGTCGGTCGTCATTGTCGGTGGCGGCGTGACGGGGTTGAGTGCTGCCTGGTGGCTGGCACGCGATGGCATTGATGTGCTGGTCCTCGACGCCGGCCTGATTGGCTGGGGCGCTTCGGGCCGTAATGGCGGCGGGTGTTCGCATCACCACAGCCCGCTTTTCATGGAAGAACAACGGCTCTGGCCGATGATGGACGAACTGCTCGGTTATCCGACCGAGTATCGCCCTGATCGCATCAGCATCGACCTCACTGAACACCAGGTGTCGATCGATAAAAAAGTCGTGGACGAAGCCGCTTACTACGGGTTGCGTGTCGACCTTCTGGACCCGCAACAGGTTCGCGATCTCGTGCCCTTTGCCGGCGACAACGTGCTGGCGGGCTTCTACTACCATTTCGGCGGCCACGCCAACCCGCACCGCACCTTGCAGGCGTACGCCTGGGCGCTGAAAAATCTGGGCGGCCGGGTGCTCGAACACACGCAGGTAGTGTCGATTGAACGCCAGGGCGACCGCGTGACAGGCGTACGCACCGCAGACGGCCTGATCACCTGCGACCACCTGGTGATTGCCGCAGGTCCGCACACCGGCGAGCTGGCGGCGCAGCTTGGCGTCAACATTCCCCTCGTCACTGCACGCGCCGAGATGGTGGTGACCGAACCGCTGCCGTTGCTCGACATCGGCGGCGTGGACGGCAACGGTCTGTATGGCCGGCAAACCCTGCGCGGCAACCTGGCCTACGGCGGCGGTCCACACGAGTGGGTCGACCTCGACGATGTGCGCAGCACCCGTGCGCATTCAACACCGCTGCAATGCAACATCGCCAAACGCCTTGCCGACCTGTTCCCCAAGGTCGCCCACAAACGCGTGATCCGCAGTTGGGCAGGGTTCATCGAAAACACGCCGGACGGTCGCCCCGTCATTGATCGTCCTGCTGCGCTGGATAACGTCACCGTGGCTACGATGTCCGGTGTGGGGTTCGGACTGTCGCCGGCGAGTGGTCATGCCATACGCGATCTCGTCGTCGACGGGACGTGCAGTTTCACCGACCTGTCTACCTTCTCGCTCTCACGTTTTGCCGCCCTTGAGCCGGACTGGCAAGCCATCCAGGGCTGGCTGTCGTTGCCCGCACACGGAGCGTAAAAAAGTTTTTTTCAATCGATGCACGCAGTTGAACCGTTCTACTTGCACCCATCCTCCAGAAAGAAGGGCTCGATCATGAAACGAATATTGCGCAATTTGGCCTTGCTGGCCTCTATCGGCATGACGTTGTGTACCTTTGCAGCGCCCGCCAGTGTAACGGCGGAAGTCCTGCGTTTTGGTGTTGCCGCAGAACCCTACCCACCGTTTCTGGTGAAGACCCCCACCGGGCAATTCACCGGTTTCGAGCCCGACCTGATCCGGGCGCTTTGCGAGCAGATGAAAGCCGAGTGCGAGATCAAGGAAGTGGCCTGGGACGGGATTATTCCGGCGCTTCTTTCCAACAAATTCGACGTGCTCTTTAACTCGATGGGGATCAGTCCGGAACGGCAGAAGGTCATCGCGTTCTCGCGTCCGTACTACGAAACCACCGGGATTTTCGTCGCCGCCAAGGACACCCAGCTGACGCTGACACCGGAAGGCCTGGCCGGCAAGTCCATCGGTGTCCAGGGCTCGACCACCAACGCCGAGTTCATCCAGACCGCCTACGGCAAAACATCCAACGTCCGCATCTACACCACCCAGGATGACTGCAACGCCGACCTGCTGGCGGGGCGTATCGACGTCATGTTCCTCGACAAACTCGGCGACATCGCATTCCTGGGCTCCGCAGACGGGGCCGGGTATGAGGAAAAAGGCACCGGCAGCGTGAAGATGGACCCTCTGCAATACGGTCTGGGTGTCGGGGCAGGCCTGCGCAAGGGTGACACCGCGCTCAAGGCGCGAATCGATGAAGCGCTCACGCAACTGCATGCGTCGGGCAAGTACACCAAGATCTCGGAAAAATACTTTCCGGTCGATCTCTGGCCACAGTGAAAGAAGGGCAGAGGACGACCGCAATACGGCAACGCCAACCCACCTCGTTTCTACTGACAAGAGAGCTGATAAATGAGTGTTTTTACCCACGTGACAGTCGGCACCAATGATCTGGACAAAGCCCGCGGCTTCTATGACAACGTACTGGGCGAGCTTGGCCAGAAACGGATCGCCGACCTTGGGGACAACGGGTCCATCTGGGGCGAAAACGCACCGTCGTTCTTCGTGCTGAAACCGGCTAACGGCGCACCGGCCAGCGTCGGCAATGGTGTCACCGTCAGTTTCGAGGCACAGACACGTGCTGCAATCGACGCCTTCCACGCCGCCGCACTGGCCGCTGGCGGTACCTGTGAAGGCCTGCCAGGGCCGCGTGGCTGGGCGCCGAATGCCTACGCGGCGTATGCCCGTGATCTGGACGGTAACAAACTGGCTGCTTATTGCTTCCAGCCGGCTTAAACCGGGTAGAGGCCAGCCGTGTTTCGGCTGGCCTCTACACAAAACCCGCGCCTCCCGGCCACGCACCTCTTTTACGATGAAAATCTGCCCGCTCGTTTTTCAAAAACACTCCCGCGCCATGCCTCTGTGCGACAAGCCTTATCCCTCTACGAAAATTACTTTCACCTCGTTTGAATATCGCTCCTAGAAATGTTTTATGAGTTTCACGACCTGCTCGGCATGACCCTTCAGTCCTCTCAGTGTCCCGATGTTCATCATCATTCATCGGGCGTGTGAAAGTGCGGGCTGCTGCGACGTGGGCCTCAATAAAAACAATAGTCAGGAGCACCGTATGTTCAACCGAGCAGTTCCCGCCGCCCTTTTGCTGGCAACCAGTTCGATGTGCGCCCAGGGAGCAGACACCGCCACTCACGGTTTTCTGGAAGACAGCAAAGCCTCGCTGTCGATGCGTACTCTGTACTTCAACAGCGACAACCGCGACGGCAGTGCAGACCCGTCGAAAACCGAAGAAGCGGCACAGGGTTTTGTGCTGCGCTATGAGTCAGGGTTCACGCAAGGCACGGTAGGGTTCGGGCTCGATGCACAGGCGCTGCTCGGGATTACGCTGGACAGTGGCGGCGGACGTCACGTCGGCAGTGGCATGATTCCGAGCGACGGTGACGGTGCGGCCGCCGCGTGGAGCAGTTTCGGGCCGACGGCGAAAATGCGTGTGGCAAAAACAGAATTTCGCTACGGCACGCTGTTGCCAAAATTGCCGATTCTGCTGTCCAACGATGCCAGGGTGTTGCCGCAGTCGTTCACCGGTGCGCAGATCACCTCCAACGACATCGACGGGTTGACCCTGACCAGCGGAGTGCTTGAACACGCAGTCGGCCGCGCCTCGACCGATCGCACGGGCCTGTCGGTCGCCGGCAGCACGCGGGACAGCAACAAGTTCTACTACGCGGGTGGGGATTACACTGTCACCCGTGACCTCAAGACGCAGTATTACTTTGCGCAGCTGGAGGACTTCTATGACCAGCATTTCCTGGGCCTGACTCACGTTCTGCCCCTCGACAGCAAAAGCGCACTGACCACCGACCTGCGCTATTTCCGCACCACCTCAAGCGGTGCGAACAGTTCGTCGGCTGGCCGCGCGCAGGGCTATCGCGTATCGGGTTACACCGACGATGACAACGGCGAAATCGATAACAGCACCTGGGCCGCGATGGTCACCTACACGAACGGCGGTCACGCGGTGACGATAGGGCATCAACAGGTGAGTGATGGCAGTAATTTCGTCCAGCCTAACCAGGGCAGCCTGGTGGACAAAGGAGCTGGCGGCGGCAGCGTATACCTGCCCACCGACAAGATGATCCAGAACTTTGCCCGTGCGGGCGAGCAGACGAATTTCGGCCAGTACACCTATGACTTCGCGCCGTTGGGCGTACCGGGTTTGAAAGCGTCGATCGCGTACCTGAAGGGCACAGACATCAAAGCCCGCAACGCGAGTGATCAGTCTGAGTGGGAGCGGGATATGACGCTGGATTACGTACTTCAATCCGGCGCGCTCAAGGGGGTTGGATTCTCATTGCGAAATGGCAAATCCAACACCGACGCCGGCCGCGACGTGGAACAGAATCGCTTCATCGTGAACTACACGGTGTCACTGTTATAAGCACCCTGTAGAACCCTGTAGGAGCTGTCGAGTGAAACGAGGCTGCGATCTTTTGATCTGCTTTTGATCTGCTTTTGATCTGCTTTTGATCTGCTTTTGATCTGCTTTTGATCTTCTTGCCCCATCGGCAGGCCGAGCGCAGGTTCTGCGCAGTGGGCAACCCGGCATGGATGCCGGGTTAGCCGCGCACGGCCATGGATGGCCGATCGTGGCGGGCCCACGGAGCAGGACCGGAGCGAGGGTATGCCGAGCCTTGGCGAGGCACCGTACGAAAGGGGCAAGAGCGTTTGGTTACTTGGCGCTTCTCCAAGTGACTCGCCGTAAGGGCGAAACCGATAGCAGCCGTAACCGCAGGAATGGATATGTACACCAGCAAGAATTTCACCGCCGATCAGGCCGCCATCGCCGGCAAGCCAGCTCCCACAGTTTGATCCGGTTGCATCAGGGAAATCTTTATCGGCTGTCAGGCCGCCATCGCTGGCAAGCCAGCTCCCACCGTTTGATCGAAATGCCACGGTGAGAGCCGGCGGGGCGAGGATTCACCGGATTACGAATACGCTCAACTACACCCTACAGCGCAGGCGTACGCGGCGGAACCAAACGCTTCGACCCCGTCGATTCAAACGCCGAAGCCAACCGCAGCAGCGACGAATCGTCATACGCCCGGCCGGCAAATGTCAGACCAACCGGCATACCGATGTCCTGCATCACGCCCATCGGCACGGTGACCGTTGGAACGCCCAAATGCCGAATGGCCAGGTTTCCGTTGGCCACCCAGACACCATTACTCCACGCAATATCCGCCGCTGCCGGATCGACATCGGCGTTCGCCGGCGCCACATCGGCGACTGTAGGGAACAGCACCGCATCAAGTCCCAGGCGATCCATCCAGTCCTCAAGATCGATGCGACGCGTTTGCTCGAGCCCACGCAAGCCATCGGGCACGGTCGTGATCTCGTTCCACGGCGTAATCCCGCGCTCGGCCATCCGCACGTACTCGTCCATGCCGGCTAGGAGGTCGCCTTCGCGATTAGGCAGCGTCCCCGGGTCATGGGGGAAAATCAGCGCGCCGTCGACATCGACCAGACGGTTCAACTTCGGATCGCCATTGGCCTGCAGGAAATCATCAAAAGCCCAGGCGGTCAGGTCCCACAACTCGTGATGCAAAAACTCCTTGGACACCAGGCCACGGGTGAACACCGTCGGTGCACCGGGACGATCACCCTCGCAGTTGGACACGAGCGGGAAATCCACCTCGATCACTTCGGCACCCGCGGCTTCAAGCGCCTTGCGCGCTGCTTGCCAAAGGGCAATAACCGAATCCCGAGTGATGATGCGCTGGCCGGTTGGTCCGCCGATCCCTGGTGACTCAGCGGTGCCCGCCTCGAAATCTGCATTGATGTACATGCGAGGGACGCCCAGGCGTTTGCCGGCGAGTGCATCGGGCTTTGCGGCCAGCGCTTGATAAGACGCCGGACGAACCGAAGCGACGCTCGGAATCGGCACCCACGGTTGCATCCGCCACAGGTCACCCCGGGTGTCAGGGTCTTCCGCCACCACTACATCAAGCACCTCGAGCAGGTCGGCCATGGTCCTGGCAAACGGCACCACCACGTCCATGGTCGGCGTCAACGGCCAGTTGCCGCGCACCGAGATCACCCCGCGCGAAGGCGTGTAGGCGCACAAGCCATTGTTGGAGGCAGGACCGCGTCCACTCGACCAGGTTTCTTCCGCCAACCCGAACGCCGCGAAGCTGGCGGCCGTCGACGTACCGGCACCGTTCGACGAACCCGAGGCAAACGGGGCGGTGAGGTAGTCAGCGTTGTAAGGGCTTTCCGCACGGCCATACACCCCGCGCTGCATGCCGCCATTCGCCATCGGCGGCATGTTGGTCTTGCCCAGGCAGATCGCCCCGGCGGCGCGGAGCCGTTCAACAGTGAACGCATCACGATAAGCCACCAGGTCCACGAATGCCGGGCTTCCAGAGGCGGCGGTGAGCCCTTTCACCAGATAACTGTCCTTGGCCGTGTAAGGAATGCCATCCAGCGGCCCCAGCGTCTGACCTTTGCTGCGACGGTCATCTGACGCCTGCGCCTCGACCAGCGCCTCGGTATTGCGTACCACCAGGGAATTCAGCGCGGTAGGGGTGTCCGTGCCGTCGTAGGCGTCGATGCGGGCCAGATAGGCCTGCACCAGCTCGACCGCCGTGGTCTGGCCGGATTCGAGCGCCGCGCGCAGTTGGGCAATGGACACTTCGGTGACTTCAATCATGCGATTTCCTCCCATTGCCGATTAATGACGCGGTGAGCAGTTCCATCACGCTGGACATTAGGTTGGGGCACATCACACTTCTCAAAAAAGGTTCTCATATCGGCTCTCGTAGCACTGCGTTCCCGACAGGGTTAGTGCGTTCCATTTTGCATCAGGCGGGCAGCTTAGCTAACTCTCTGCGTGTACAGCCAGCGAACCTGCGCCTTTCACGGTCCGAGGTGATGGAAGTTCGGCGTCAACAACCGCTCAAGTTGCTGATGTTCCCAGCCACTCAACAACGCAACCGGGTCGGTGCCGTAACGCTGCCAGGCGTCGAGCGTCGCGACTCGCCCGTCCGCTGCCGTGCATTCTTCGCACTGACGCAAACAGGCGTCCTGAATGAACAGCCTGAGCTGCCAGCCGTCGATGTCGACCGATCGATGATCAGTGTCGTAGCGAATAACACGCAGCGCACGCGTACCCATCGCTGCATCTTTTAGCACCTGGTACACCTCGCGCGCGGTGATCGCCGGTGCTCGGTCCTTCGGTGTCATGGCTTGTTCTTCCAAGTAAAATCTGCGGCGGCAATCGCTGCGGTGGCCGGCGTCACGCTGATGGCGTGTGCTGCCGGATGGACGTCCATTGCGCTGCAATTATGGGGCGCGGCCTAGCAGCTCTTGCCATGGGCGGCGGCTGCCAATTGCCCGGTATCGACGCGAACAAAAACCGAATCGCCGACGGCGGTCAGGACACCGTCGGCATACACCTCGCAGATCACCCGGCTCTTGCGGCCAACCTCACCCTCGACCTTTGCGCGCAGGGTCAGCAGAACACCCATCGGGGTGGGTTTGATGAACTTGATACCCAGGTTGCCCGTGACGCAGTCGATACGAGGAAGGCTCGAGGCTGCGCGGCCTTCGGCGCGGTAGTGATAGGCCATGGCAGTCCAGTTTGAATGGCAGTCGACCAACATGGCGATGAGTCCGCCGTACACCAGGTCCGGCCAGCCGCAGTACTTGGCATCCGGCAGGTGATCGGCCATGACGTGCACGCCGTCTTCATGCCAGAAGCTCTCGATGTGCAGGCCATGGGGGTTCTTGCCACCGCAGCCGTAGCAGACGCCATCTGGCGCGGCGGAGTTTTGCAGTGAGTTGTCGAGCATGGGAGATACCTTGGTGTGCTTTCGCCAAGCGTATCGGATTTCGAGCAGGCCCGCCCAGTGGCAGCAGGAGTCGAGCCTGGTCCGGGTGGTGTTCCTGAGATGGAGGTGTGTCAGGCAACTTCGATGTTGAATGTGCTACCGCTATCGCGAGCAGGCTCACTCCCACAGGGGGCAGTGCTGGGCGCAAATCCCGAGTCCACTGCCGATCTAATGTGGGAGCTGGCCTGCCAGCGATGAGGCCGTGTCAGGCAACTTCGATGTTGAATGTCCTACCGCTATCGCGAGCAGGCTCACTCCCACAGGGGGCAGTGCTGGGCGCAAATCCCGAGTCCACTGCCGATCTAATGTGGGAGCTGGCCTGCCAGCGATGAGGCCGTGTCAGGCAACTTCGATGTTGAATGTGCTACCGCTATCGCGAGCAGGCTCACTCCCACAGGGGTCAGTGTTGGGCGCAAATCCCGAGTCCACTGCCGATCTAATGTGGGAGCTGGCCTGCCAGCGATGAGGCCGTGTCAGGCAACTTCGATGTTGAATGTGCTACCGCTATCGCGAGCAGGCTCACTCCCACAGGAGGCAGTGCTGGGCGCAAATCCCGAGTCCACTGCCGACCTAATGTGGGAGCTGGCCTGCCAGCGATGAGGCCGTGTCAGGCAACTTCGATGTTGAATGTGCTACCGCTATCGCGAGCAGGCTCACTCCCACAGGAGGCAGTGCTGGGCGCAAATCCCGAGTCCACTGCCGATCTAATGTGGGAGCTGGCCTGCCAGCGATGAGGCCGTGTCAGGTTGATGCAGGGCCACCTTCTCAAGCCCGCGCCGCGTCCGTAACCACCGGACGTCCCGGTTTGCGCAGCGGGTCCAGGCGCGATCCGGTGTACCGGGTTTCGCGGAAGAAGCGCCAGCGACCGAACAAACCATAAACGTGAGTGACGCGCCCTTGCTCGTGATAACCCATGCGAATGTGCAGCTTCAGCGCCGGAATATTGTGCGTTTCACACACATCCACCACCTTGTCACACCCTTGAGCCGCCATCGCGTTCCAGAGGTTGATCTGCGCATCCACCGACAGGCTGGTGCCGAAATAGGCGCGGGTCATTTCGCCGCCGAATTCGAAAAACTCACCGGGTTTCACGGGAAACCAGCAGCCGTAATAGTGGCGGTCGTGGTAATCGCGGGTACTGCCCCAGATGAAGGCAATCGCATGGTCATCCGCATCCAGGTACATCTGTCCGGTATGACCTTCGGCCGCAAGTTCAGCCATGGTCTCGACGCGGTCGCCGAAGTGCTTGCTGAAGGCGATGGCATTTTCCGGGGTGATGCTCACCAGGCGCAACCCGCAGTAGGGGCGCAACTTGTGCGGCGCCACCGGGCTCACGAGGTCGCGTTCCATCCACAACAGCTCCCAATGAAAGAACACATAGCGTTTCCACAACGTACCAAATGTACGGCCCAAACCTTTTTGTTTTATACGATCACGGAGTTTGTGGATGACAGTCATAAAGCCCTTCTTGGCCTGAGCCAGGATCATGTGGATGACGCTTGAATTGGGTATAGATCAACGGTGAAAATTAATAGCAAAACGCCAGTTTTGAATGTGTTACCAAATATGTTTCATCAATCGAGCGCCGTCACGACGCTAGGCGATACGGCGCTTAGCGCTGCGTAGGAAACTCGTGGAACGCCGCGCAAACGCTGCTCCAGCACCTGCGTGAGTGACTCGCCAGGATGCAGATAAGCATCGCCAAAATCCGCGCCAATCTTGTTCGGATGCGCGACGACTTCCAGCACGCCGTCGGTTGGCGCTGCGTCGTTGCGCAGGTCCACCGGGGTGCAGACATAATCCGCCGTGGTGCCGGCCAAACGCTGCAGACGGATGTTGAGCAACCCCTTGAACACGCGCTTGGGCAGGCTGAGGTTCTGCCCCAGGTTTCGCGCCAGGCGCACGGGGACCCCTTGGCGGGCGGCGAAGCGCGCGACGATCTCGCCGATGGGCCAGATGTTGTGCACGTGCTGGTGAGAGTCCAGGTGGCTGGGACGCACGCCGTTGTCCAGGCAGCGTTGCCATTGCGCCTCAAGCTCCGCCAGTACCGCCTCCCGATCCGCGCGGCTGAGCCAGAGGCGGTGGCGAGTCAGGTTGAGGTCGAACACCCCGGCGTTGTCGCAGAAATTCGGGCGAGACAGAATGCGCTGACTCAACGGCTGACCGTAGGTGAGGTTGAAGTGCAACCCGATCCGGCCTGACAGCAATGGATGCTGGGCCATGACGCAGGCTGCTTCGAACGCCGGCATGTTGGCCATGGCCGTGGCGGAACTGATCACGCCGGCCTGAAAGGCACCGAGGATGACCGCGTTTTCATTCGCACTGAGGCCGAAATCGTCAGCGTTGACTATGACTTGGCGAGGCATGTTCGCTCTCCATGGCTGATTCTTTTTTTATGTTGGCTTGCTTTGAAGCAGGCGCCACCGCGGGCGCAGGCACCGCAACGGGTTTGGCGGCCTTCGCGGCACGCCGGGCCTTGTAGCGTTGCAATGAAGGTTTGACCCATTGCCAGACCCGCAGAGCCATACCCAAGGCAATCCCGCTGGGACGCCAGGAATAGAAACTCCAGCGCCAGTGTTCCAGCTGCCCGGTCATGCGCTCGTGGAGTTGATGGCTGGAATTTTCCAGGCTGACTCGCGATGCATCGATCCAGCGCCAGTTGTCGTCCAGGCCCCAGCGTATCCATTCTTCAAGCAATACCCGACCGCTGCCCAGGTCAGCGTATTGCGGCAGGAACGCCAGGTTGTAGTCGTACAGGCGACCTTGTTCCAGTAACCCTAGTCGATAGCTGATGCACCGTCCTTCCAGTTCCAGCACCACGACGCGCACCAGGCCTTGGGCGGCGAGGGCGGTAAAGGCGCGGTCCATCCATTGGCGGTGGCGCTCGTCGGCGAAGATCCCGACCCCTTCATCGCCTTTCCAGCTCACCGCTTCGACTTCGCTGATGGCCTGCAGCAAGGGTCCCATGGTCGAGGCGTCAGGCGTGATCCGCCGGACTTCGGCGCCAATCGCGGCGATGCGTTTACGCGCACGGCGCAATTTATAGCGCGGATCGCCAGACACTTCCTGGCGGTCAGCCTCGCTGATCAGGTGCACCGGCACTCGACAACTCAACCGTCGCTCACCCATCGAACTGTGGGCCGTCCAGCCCGTCAACGCGCTTTCGCCGTCGGTCGGGTCGGACAACTCATTGAGTTGCAGCAAGGCGTGGGGAAGCTGTCGACGAATCTCCACCAGCGCCTGTTGAATACTGTCCCTGTCGGTTCGGGCGAGCAGGGCCAGCCGGTCGGCGAGGGGATAGCCCAGGTGATGCAAGACCCGAAACGGCAGTCGGCCGAAACGCTCGACGGACGCCACCAGCGGCAGGCACAAAACCAGTTCGTCACCTTCCCAGCCGAGCAGCACGTGCAAGCGCTCCCCGGACGTCAATGCCCGTTCAGACGCGGCCATCCAGGCCAGCGTGTTGAACGGAGTGTGGTCCGTCACCCGCAGACGCAGCGCTTCATAAGCCGCTGCCGGGAAGTCATCGGCGCACAGCGAGGTGCGCCATTCGAATCGTGCCGCCATAGGTTCAGGTCGCCGATGCTGTAACAGGTTCACGGGTAGGTTTGCGCAGAGGATCGAGGCGCGAATTGCTGTAACGGGTTTCGCGGTAGAAACGCCAGCCGAACAGGCTGTAGACGTTCATGATCCGCCCTTGCTCTTTGTAGCCCATGCGGATGTGCAGCTTGAGGGCCGGGATGTTGTGTGATTCGCAGACATCCACCACTTTGTTGCAGCCCTGATCCGCCATGGCTTTCCACAGGTTCAGCTGGAAATCGACTGACAACATCGTGCCCCAGTACGCGCGGATCTGTTCGCCGCCAAATTCGAAAAACTCACCGGCCTTCACCGGGAACCGGCACCCGTAATAGTGACGGTCGTGGTAATCGCGTTTGCTGCCCCAAATGAAGGCCACCGCATCACCTTTGCCGTCCAGGTACATGTGCCCGGTGTGGCCTTCGTTGGCGAGTTCGGCCATGGTGGCTACGCGTTCGCCGAAGTGTCTGGTGAACGCGACTGCGTTTTGCGCAGTGATGGTTTCCAGTTGCAGCGGTGGATAAGGCCGCAGCTTGTGCGGAGGTACGGGGCTGACCAGGTCGCGCTCCATCCAGATCAGTTCTTCGTGGAAAAACACGTAGTGCTTCCACACCTTCTGGACGGTGGCGCGCAGGCCTTTTTGTTTGAGGTGCACGCTGAGTCTTTTCAGAACATTCATGGTTTTGCCTCCTGACGGGTTTGCCCGTGAGTGGAGTAATGCATGGCGCGACGTGGCGTCTGCGCGGCGAAAAATTCGAGGGTGTTCATGCGGCGGTCCAGCTCAGGGCGAACAGGGTTTCCCCCGGCAGATCGAAGCTGACCCGGCCATCCTTGCAGCTGAAAGGGGCGTCGCGGGTGCGGTTGTCCGCGCCGAAGTAGCGCAATGAGCCTTTGCCTGAGGAACACCCTGCACCGCTCAGGCTTACCCGCTGCAGACGCGTGCCTTTGTTCACGCCCAACAGGCCCCGTTGCCCGTCAGTGGCCATCGCCAGAACATCGACTTCAAAGGCGTCGTTCTCCAGGCGCACCACGTCTCGCAGCCAGTGTTTCTGGATGAATTGCTGAGCGAAGCCCACGGGTTTGAGTTCGTAGTGATCACCGCCGAGCTGGCGCAGCATGCCCTTGCGGTGATCCAGTTCGTCGTCGGCCTGGAACCAGTTGAGCATGTCCAGCAAGCCGTCCTGTGACGAGTTGATGGCCACCGAAGCCCACCACAGCGAGGCGTAATGGGTTTCCTGCTCGTACGGGCTGAGGCTGGAACCGCTGGACATATTGGTCTGGTCCAGCAGCAGGGCTTTGCGTGGCCGACCCTGCGCATCGAGCCCGACCAGGTCGGCGGCGCGACGCACGTTGTCGCGATAGACGCGGGTCGCCAGCAGGTCGCGGATCATCCATTCGTGCCAGGCCAGGGCGTCGATGCTGTCGCCCGATTCCGCGAGCAGGCGCCGTGCCCAGTCGATGCCCCGCCGCTCGGCGGCGTTGTCGGCGAGCGGGCCGTTGATAAACCGTGAACTGGCGGGCATGGCGATGCGCACACCGGCCTTGAAGTTGTCCGGGTTGCTGCGCACTTGCCGGGCCATGGTGTTGAACAGACGTTGATAGCTGGCGTAGTCCGGGTAATTGAGGTTCGGTTCATCGGCAAAACCGATGTAATGCGTACCCACGCCGCCCAGTGCCCGGGTCGCGGCCAGCCAGGCGTCGAGGCCGGCGTTGCTGGTGGTGTCAGCTCTCAGGTCAGCCTTGCGCTGGGTGCCGGCCAGCAGGGTGATGTCCTGTTTGATGCCCAAGCGATCCTGATACAGCCGACGGAACCCATCTTCGTAGTGCGGCCGGGTCGCCAGGATGTCGACCAGGCTGTAGTAACTCCCGGCCTGAGGGCGCAGGGACTCGACCACGGGGAGCGTGCGAGGGGGCGGCAGCGCATAGGGCAGGGCGATGCCGAGGTTCGGTGCCTTGCCGAGGATTTCCTTGTGCAGCGTCAGTCGGGTCTCGCCAGGGTCCTGGCGCAACGGTTTGAGTTGCTGCGGATTCTGGGCGAACAGGTTGGCCGTGCCGTCGAGCCAGAACGCGGCCTTGCCGCTGCCTTTGAGGCGCAGGCGCCAGACTTGATCGGTCGAGGCCACCGGCAACTCGACCTTGTCGAACTGCCAATACTCCGAGTAAGGCTTGAGTGCCAGCGACAGCTTTTTACCGTCGTCCACTCGTTGCGCCAGCAAGGCGCCGACGCCGCCATGGAACTTGCCGGCCAGCACTGCGCGTTCGCCTGCAGCGACCTTGAAAAACAGTTCGTCATCGCCGCGGGTTTCGGCGCTGAAATGCAATTTGGCCGGCGCGAACAGCGCCACCGTACGATCGTCATGTTCAACCGTGTAGCGGCGGAAGCTGTACCCCGGAACCTCCAGTCGATAACTGGTGGCACTCGGCGCCAGCGGCCAGCGTTGACTGCCCCGGACTTCGTTGGCGGCAATCAGCCGTTCGCCCTGCAGCTTGCCTTGTCCGTCGAGCAGATAAAGGTGCTCTTCGTTGGCGTCCGCCTGCCATGCCGGTACCCACTGCACCGTCACGGTGTCGGGGCGATCCGGTTGCAGGTAAAGGCTGCCGTCGCGGATGTCCGTCCAACGCATGGGCGCGGCCTCGGCGCTCAGACCAAGCCCCAGACTTAACAGCAGTAACAGACGCCTCATGCCGACTTCCGTTGCAGCATTTGCAGCATGGGGGCCACGTCGCTGGGCAGGATGATCAGGGTTTGCCAGATCGACACATGGCTCAACCGGCAGTACATCACCAGCAGCGCAATGGTCACGGCCACATACGCAATGGACGAAGCCGCCGCTGCGCCGACGATGCCGTAAGCAGGAATCAGCACCAGGTTCAGTGCCAGGTTGAGCAGGGCACTGAGGCCCATCATTAGCGAAATCGTCCCCGGGCGATTCTTGCCCAGCAGGTCCAGGCGCAGGATGCTCGCGTAGCACAGGCCAAGCAGCCCCGGCAGCAGGGCCAACAAGGCCGGATAGGCGGGCTGATACGCCACGCCGAACAAGGTCACGATCAGCCATTCACCGATCAACGCCATGGTCAGGCAGGCGCCGATCATCACCGTGGCGGTCAGGCGCAACGCCAGGGGGGTGAGTTTTTCGATGCCTGCGTCCTGTTGCAGCAGGCGTTTCATCAGCGGCGTGGTCACGGCTTCCGGAACGATCAGCAGCAACTCGGCGGCCGCGCTGGCCATGGCGTAATGACCCAGTGCCGTACTGCCGAGCAAGGCGCCGATGAACAGGTAGTCGGAGCGCAGGATCACTTGCTGGAACAACAGATCCGGATGGCTACGCGCGCTATAGCGCAGCAGTTCGTTCTGGCTCGCGCGGTCCCATTGCAAGGTCAGCGGCTGCGAGCGTTTGAGCCAGACCCAACCGGCCAGGACCACCAGGCTGATGCCCGCCAGCCAACTGATCAACGCCGCTTCCAGGGCGGCGCTTTTCCACATCCAGAACAGCGCGAGGAACAGCAGTAACGGCGCGAACGACTCGAGCAAGCGCAACGCGTTGAACGCCACCACGCCGCCCGAGGCGTTGTGCAAGGTCAGCAAACCGCTCTTGAGCACGGTCAGCGGCACCGCCAGCAACAGCAACCAGGCAAGCAGCCCCAACTGTGTGGTGATGTCCAGTTCAGTGCCGAACTCACGGGTCAACGCCACCACCAACAAGGTCAGCATTGCCGCGAGCAGACAGCCGAACACCAGCACCTGGCTCAACAACAAACCCATGGGACGTTGCTTGGCTGCCTGGAAACCGATGGCCGAATTCAGCCCGCCGCTGGTAGCGGCACTGATCAGGTCGGGCAGGGTGCTGAGCAGCGCGAACAGGCCGCGTTCACTCGGTCCGAGGATCCGCGCCAGCAGCACGTTGCGCATCAGGCGCAAGGCGATCATTGCCAGCTTGGTGCCCATGCTCAGCGCCAGGTGTTTAAGGTAATTGCTACGACTCATGAGCGAGCCCCGCGGTAGATGCGCCAGGACAATAGTTCCGGATTGCGCGCCACCCGCTGGCTGACGCCGAAACGAGGCAGCGCCAACGGGTCTTCGATCCCCCGATAAATCCCGGTGCCGGTGCCCAGGGCAAACGGAAAATCATGGTCGGCGACCTGCTGCCGTACCCGCGCATCGTTGTCGCCATTGGGGTAGCAGTAGACGGGCAGCGGCCGGTTGCAACCGTTGAGCAACGCGTCGCGACTGCGCCTCAGTTCGGCTGACAGGGTGTGATCGTCGAGACCGGTAAGTATCGCGTGACTGGCGCCATGGGGCCCGAAGCGCACCAGGCCCGAGGCTTCCAGATTGCGCACTTGCTGCCAGTCCAGCGCTTGCGGCAGCGAATCATGCGGGCACTCATCGGTCAGGTGATTGAGCTCGTCGGGCGACAGGGTTTTCAGGCTCTGGAGAAAATGCGTCAGCGCGAGGCTGCGGCGTTGTTCGTCCACATTCTCGAACGCGGCCGGCAGGGGGCGACCCAGTTGCTGCAAGCATTGGCTCAGGTGCATCCGCGGGGCTTCACCATGGCTGCCCCAGAGGGTTTCGCCAATGCTTTCCCACCAGAACCGCTGGCGACTGCCGATGAAGTCACTGGACAGAAAAATACTCGCCGGCACCTGATGCTTTTGCAGCAATGGAAAAGCATTCACGGCGTTATCGCGCCAGCCGTCATCGAAAGTCAGCGTGACTTTGGGTCGCGACGATTTCAACGAGGTCGGCTGCAGGATGTCCATCAACGGCACGCAGTCGAAGTGTTTTCTGAGCCACACCAACAAGTGTTCGAAAGCCTTGGGCCCGACGCACAGTTCATTGCGATGGGGCAGGTCGGCGGCGCGGTCATCGGCCAGCACCCGGTGCAGCATCAGGATGACCCCGGCACCGTGCAGTTGATTACGCCCCACCGGCGAATTGAGGTACAGCCAACCACTGGTGCGCTTGAACAATTGCTTGATCGCCATGGTGCTGTTCTCTCAACGATTTTGTTCAGGATTCCACTGGGCGTACCGCTGGCCACGGAGGAACTGCCACAGACCGATACTCATCCCGGCGAGGGTCACCAGAAGGAAGGCGGCGAGGCGAAAGGGTTTGGGTAAACGGTGTTGTGAATCCAGCAGACCGGCGATGGCGATGGTGTAACCCGCCAATTGCGCGATCAGGCTCAGGCGGTAGAAACCGTGCTCGTTCCACAGCCAGAAATTGCTCAGCAGCAGCGGCACCAACAGGATCGGCGCCAGCCGGCGGATCAACTTGTGGCTGATCAGTGCAATCGCGTACAGGCCATGCTTGAACGGATTGAGCAGTTCGCGGCGCTGGGCCAGGCTTTGCAGGCCACCGACGGTGACACGCTGACGCCGGCGAAATTGTTTGTCGGCCTCGTCCACGCCCTGATCGATGACTTGCGCCTGCGGCACATACACGATGCGTTTGAACGCCACCGGCGCGCAGGTGCTGATAAAGAAGTCATCGTTGACCTCTGCCGGCACGGTCTGGAACAACTCACGGCGTAGTGCCAACAGCGCACCGTCGGCGGAGACCATGCAGCCCGTGCGGTTCTCGACCTTGCGCAGCCAGCCTTCGTAATGCCGATACAGGCTGTCGCCGATGCTCAGGCCTTTGCCGGTCACTGGAATCACCATGTGCCCGGCGCAGGCACCCACGGCCGGATCGGCCAGGGGCGCGAGCAAGTGGCCGAGGGTGTCGGTGGACCATTGGTTGTCGGCATCGGTGAACACCAGGATCTCGCCGGTGCTCAACGCGACGCCTGCGTTCAGCGTGGCGGCCTTGCCCTGGCGGGGCAGGTCGAGCACGGTGATGCGCGGGTCGATGACCTTGTGCGCGCAGGCCACGGTGTCATCGGTGGAGCCGTCACTGGCCAGGATGATCTGCAGTGAACGCGCCTGATAGTCCTGGGCCAGCAGTGTGCGAAGTTTGTCTTCGATGTGCCGGGCCTCATTGTGCGCGGCAATCACGATGCTGACGTTCATCGGCTCGGCCGACGTGTGGCGGCGTGCCGCAAATAACGGCGCCAGCAATGTCAGCAGCAGCGGATAACCGAGGTACGCGTAGACAGGCAACAACAGGCACAACCAGAAAATGAATTCAGCCACGTGCGGGCCTCCTGGCATTCCAATGACACAGGCTGAGGATGAACGCGGCGCCGGCCAGGTGCAGGCGCACCCAATGCAAGCCCCAGAGTTGCAGGGTCAGACCCGCGTCCCGGTGTTTCAAACTTTGGCGCAGACTCAAGACGAGCGGCGGCAGACAGGTCACCAGCAACAGCACCCACGCCAGGTGCAAGCGACCGTCGAGCAGCGCGCAGATGGCCATGAAATCCAGCAACCAGGCGACCATCGACAGCAGCGGAAAGCGCAGCAGTCGCAGGCTCAAGCCGTGGCTGCGCAGCAATTGCAAATGACTGCCCTGGCGCCACATTTCCTTGCCCATCCATTCTCGCCAACTGCCTTCGTAACCCCAATGCAGGGCGACGCTTTCGTTGGCCGCGAGCAAGCGCGCGCCGGCCTGGCTCAGACGCAGGGTGAAATCCTTGTCTTCGCCGGTGCGTAGCGTTTCATCGAAGCCGCCGACCTGTTCGAACCAGGTGCGCCGCATCAGCAGGTTGGCGGTGGGTAGCCACTGCGCCTTGTGCAGGTTATGGGTGGCCGGACGCAGGGTTCGGCGCTGCCAGGCATCGGCGAACCACGGCGCCTCGGCCGGGGTGTGCAAGTCCAGTCCGAGGACGTCCGCCTGGCCGCTGGCTTCGAGTTTGATCAGCCGCGTCAGCCAGTCCTCGGGCATCTCGATGTCAGCGTCGATGAACGCCAGCCATTCACCCTTTGCCACGGTGGCCCCGCGATTGCGCAGCGCACCGATCAGCAAACCGGGCATGTGCAGCACCTGGGCGCCGAATTGACGGGCGATCTGCGGGCCCTGATCGTCGGAGCCGTTGTCGACCACGATCAGCTCGCATTCCAGCCCGGCGGCGTCGGCGGCGTGCAGCGCGGCGATCAGGGTGCGGGTGATGTGCCGTGCTTCGTTGTACATCGGAATCACGATGCTGATGCTGCTCATGCCCTGGCCTCCGTCAATGGCGTTTCTTCGGCCTTGGTGCGCAGCACGCTGGTCAGGGCAAGCATGATCCACAGGAGCTTATGGTTCGGCGCACTGAGGAATACCAGGAACAGTGTCACTGCGAGAAAGCTCATGCCCAGGTGGGTCATCATGTCGGCCTGATGCCAGTTGCGGCGTTGCATCCAGGCCTTGCGAGCGCGGGTCAGGTTGTACAAGCCCAGGCCCAGCATGCCGACAAACATCAGGCCGGCGGGAATCCCGATTTCGCTGAAGATTTCCAGGTAGGTGTTGTGGGCGCGGCGGTACAGATCTTCGGCCTTGCCGCTGTAGGAAAACGTCTTGGCGTAACCGGTGGTGGCGTAGTGCAAGGGGAATGTGCCGGGACCGGCACCCAGTAACGGGTTATCGCTGATCATCTTGCTGCCGACCACGATGTACGACGCGCGGCGGCCGAGGGACTGATCCTGGCTCTTGGACCCGGCGCTCAAGATACTCAGGGACTGGATGCGCTCTATATAACCGGCCGGCATCGCATACAGCGCCAGTGGAATCACGATCGCCGCGCCAAGCATGGCGAAACCCAGGTGACGAGGACGGATGCGTGGAATCTGCGCACGGTAGTGCCATGCGCCGATCATCAGGCTGAGGAACAGCACCACCAGGCCCGAGCGCGATTCCGTCTTGGTCATGCCGCCGAGCAGCACCAGGCCGCACATCGCCCAGAACAACCGGTGCAACCAGTTCGGACTGCGCACCACCAGTATCAGCGCCATGGGCGTCGCGAAGGCGATCATCAATGCAAAGTTGTTCGGGTCTTCCAGCAGACCGGAGGCACGCCCCTGTGCCTGGTATTTGGCGGAAAACATCGCCATCGCGCAGGTCACGGAGACGCTGAGGGTGATCATTTTGGCGAACACCTCCAGGTTCAGTTCGCGACCGACCATCAGGGTGATGACAAACAGAATCAGGCCGACACTCAAGTCCCGCAGATTCCACAGGGAAACGCTCATTTGTTCGGTGTTCAAGAGGCTGAGCAGGTACAACACCATGAACGGGATCAGGAAGCGCCAGATGTTGCTGCGCAGGCGTTCGGACGACAGTTGGTGAATCGCCAGCTGCAGCATCAGAATCAATATCAGCGATATACCGAGGAACTTGGAGCTTGAAACGGCGCTGTCCTTGAACAGGCCTTCGAAGGGCAGCATGGCAACAATCCCAAGCAAGCCCCAGGTCGGTTTGCGGTAAAGCACCGCCACACCGACCAGGCCCAGCACCGCTCCCGGCGCCAGATACGGATAAGGGCTGGCCAGCAAACCGAGGGCGACCAGGCCGAGCAAACTGACAATCGAGAGCGGAAAAATCACGCGCGTGCCTCCCGTGCAGTACGGATATAAAGCTGCGACCAGCGTTCAGCCAATGCCTTGAGGTCGTAGCGATCCAGTTGCGTACGTTTTGCGTTGACGACCAGCGTGCTGGCCAGGGCCGGCTCAGTCAGCAAGGTGCCGATCTGGCGGGCGAGGGCCGTGCTGTCCGCAGGCGTCGCCAGCAAGCCGTTGTGCCGGTCTTCCAGCACATCGGGAATGCCACCGACACCGAACGCCACCACCGGCACACCGGCCTGCATGGCTTCCAGCAAAATCATCGGCGTGCCTTCGGTGCGCGAGCTGATCACCAGCGCATCGAGCTTGCGCCACCACACACCCATGTCGGTCTGATAGCCCGGCAGCGTGATGCGCTCCTGCAACCCGGCGGCATTGATTCTGGCCATCAGGGTTTCCCGTTCCGGGCCGTCGCCGAGCATCACGGCGTCCAGGTGCGGGTGTTGCTGACAGAGCGGAATCAGCGCGTCGAGAAACAGGTCCGGGCCTTTTTCACTGCTCAGTCGCCCGACGTAACCGGCCAGGAACCGCTGGCGATTGACGCTGTGCGGCAACAGCCCGATGGCCGCGGGCAAACCGTTGGGGATCACCTGCAACTTCTGCGCACCCACACTGGCCTGACGATGCAGCACGGCGATGCTTTCGGCGACGCAGACCACGCGGTCCA
This sequence comes from Pseudomonas sp. LBUM1643, assembly GCF_059716215.1. Taxonomy (NCBI): domain Bacteria; kingdom Pseudomonadati; phylum Pseudomonadota; class Gammaproteobacteria; order Pseudomonadales; family Pseudomonadaceae; genus Pseudomonas; species Pseudomonas sp. LBUM1643. The sequence goes on along the minus strand of NZ_CP166813.1, from coordinate 3,790,964 downwards.
CCGACGCAGTGCGGCACAGTTGCAAGCTCAGCCAGGTGTAGAACTTTTGCTTGCGACTGCGCGGCGTGAACCCGTGCTGGGTAATCACCAGGGGCAGGCGCAACAACGTCGCGCCAACCCAGCCAAACAACAGACCCTTGAAGTTGTGAGTGTTGATCAGCGGCCGTTCGGCGCGCCGCTGACGTAAATGCCCCAACAGTTGCCCCAACCCCGCGCAGCCCTGGCAGTCGACGCCGGCATCGCGAAACCTGGCGATCAGTTCTGGCGGCGCATCGAGGAACAGCACTTGATGCTGCCCCGGCGTCGCCAGGCAGTGGTCCAGCAGCATCCGCTCAGCCCCATAGAAACCGCCACTGCTGAGCAAATGAATGATCGGCAGGGCGTTGTCAGATGGAGTCCGGCTGAGCGGCGCGTTCAATTGCGCACCCAATGCACGAAGCCAGGTACGGTCCAGCTCTTGTGTGGGTTGACCGGTTCGACGTTCTGATCGTTGATCACCAACAGCACCGGCAGGCCCAGTTCGTGGGTGATTTGCGCAGGATGCTTGAAGCGGTGATCGAAGAACTCACGGACGTAGACCAACGCAATCGCCAGCAGCAGACCGGTGAACAAACCGAATGGAATGATCAGCATCGGTTTTGGAAAGGCGGCTTCGGTCGGCTCGAACGGTGGGCTCAGAATCCGTGCGTTGGACAAGTCGTTGTCCAGCGAACGTGCGGTACTGCTTTCGGCGAACCGTTGGGCGTACGTGGAGAACGCCGAGTGCAGCGCGTCGATTTCAGTGTCCACCTGGCGCAGCTTGCTCTGGGTCTCCTGCAGCGTGTGGATGCGGTCCTTGAACTCGGCAATGCGCGCGGTTTTCTGATCGATCACCGAACTGACAATCGCCAGGTCGCTGGTGCGCTCTTGAATCCGGTTGCTGACGACTTTCAGGAATTGCTGACGGGTGCGGGCGATTTGCTCGCGGGTTAGCAGCATCGGTTCACTGCTCGGCTGGAAGATCGCCAGGTCGTTCATGTAGCGGCTGACCTGAGAGGTCAACGCCTCACCCATTTGTTTGATCTCGCGGTCTTCAAACGCGACGTTGTCCACGGTGGTGGTGAAGGTGTAGGGGAAGGTGTAGTCGTTGAGCTTGGAGGTGTTGGCAGCGGCCAGGCTGGTTTTCAGGTAGTCGAGCCAGCGTTTGCTTTGCAGCAGACGGTCCTGGTACAGGTTGAGCGCCTGCTCTTCGGTGTTGATGGCGTTCAGGCGGAAGGTGATTTCCTGTGCGGGATCGGACGAACCCACCGCGCCCAGCAAGTCCTGGCGATTGGACTCGAGGCCATTGAGACGCACCTGGTATTGCAGCTTTTTGGTTTCATAGAAGCTTTGCGGCAGGTCGATAGACTGCAGCTCCTGACGGCTGGCCAGGTAGTTCTGCAGCAGTGCTGCGACAAACTTGGTGCCCTGGGCCGGGTCGGGGAAGCTATAGGTAATCGAGATCACGTTCGAGCCCGGGAGGGTTTCGATCTTGAGTTTGTCCATGGCCTCCTGGGTCAGCGCATCCAGCGTTGTGTCGCGCACCGGGTCGACTTCCATACCGAGTGCGGATTTCGCCGGATTGATCACATGCTCGCGCAGCGGCGTAGTGACATAGGTTTTGAACGGCTGACTCACCCATTTGTTGAGCAGGCTGGGAGGGGAGTCGTACTCGCCCTTTTCACGCAGCTCGCCGATGGTCTGACGGATCAACCCTGGCGAACGCAGGATATTGGTCTCGGTTTCCATGTCCGCCAGCGTCGGTGGCACGAAGGAAGCGTTTTCCTGGTTGAGGGAAGTCGTGGCATCCCCCTGTGAGAGTTTTTTGGACTGCACGATCACCTGGGCGGTGATATCGAAGCTCTGTTTGAGCATCAGCGGCAAGACCAGCGCGATCACTGCAAAGACCAGGAACACCCGCTTCACCAACTGTTTGTTGGCGAAGAAGATCCTGAAGAACTCGTGCAGGTAGTTTTCCTTTGGGTTCATGTCTATTCACCTGAGAGTTAGTTGTCGTCGCCTTTATTGTCGACGCGGTAGCTGAAGCTCATGCCCACGCCCTGAAACAACACCACGTCCGCCAGTTGCCGTGCGAGCTCACCGGCGCTAGCCAGTTTGGTCTTGGGCACATACAGCATGTCGTCGGGTTGCAGGTAGGCGATCTGCGTTGCGTCACCGGACAACGCTTTTTCCACGTCGTAACTGTGCGCGGTCACCTGGTTGCCGTTGCGCCGCATGATCATCACCGAGTCCAGGCGCGCCTTGATCAGCGAACCTCGGGCCATGGTCAGGGCTTCGAGCACCGACACAGGACGGCGAATCGGATAGGCACCCGGCTGACCGACTTCCCCCAGTACATAGATTTCGTTACCGGCAGTGGACTTGAGCATCACGTCCACGTTCATGCGACCCGGCAGGGTGGCGTAGCGCTTATTGAGGTAAGCCTCCAGCTGGGTGACCGTCATGCCTTGCAGCGGCACGGCGCCGATCTCCGGGAAACTGGCGTAGCCGTCGGTTCCCACGGTGATATCCCGGCTCATGCCGGTGCCCGGATGGTTCAGTGCGCTTCTGAGGTTTTCTTCATTAGTCAGCGGGTTGAGAATGTTCACCGACAGTTGGTTACGGTTCGGCTGGAACAGTTGTTTGCGCTCATAGGCCCGCTGTATTTCATCCCGCGCGGCCTCGCGAGTCATGCCTTCGATCCTGACAGAGGTGTTGGCCCCCGGCAGTTCGATGGTGCCGTCGGGCAGTACCAACTGCTCGCCATTGAGCTGGCTGGCAGCCGTGAAGTTCAGCGACACCCGGTCACCGGACTGCACGCGATACGCATCGGGACCGCTGGTGCTGATGCGAAAGATCACCTCCAGCACGTCGTTCGGTCGCAGGGTCTGCTCCTTTTTGGACATGTTCATGTCGGTGGCTTGAGCTTCGGCCGGTGCGGCCGTGAGGATCTGCACCGGCATGCTTTGGGTTTCGGTATGGCTGGAGCAACCTGCAAGCGGTAGCAGCAGCAGGACAAGCATCTTGGCGTTCATGTCGTCATCCTTTGGCGATTGCTTACAGGTTTTTGTAGAGCCATTTGGGCATGTAGTACTTGCGTCGGTTGAGCACGCTGCCGACCAGTTTCGCTCCGGCTTGCGTCAGGCGCTGAACCGCGGCCTGGGCCACTTCCCAGCGCGTGTCTTCAGCGCGAACGACCATGATCACGCCATCCACCTGGGTGCTGATGACCAGGGTGTCGGCGGCCGAATACACCGCGTCGCCGTCGATCACCACGAACCGGTACTGACTGCCCAACTCATCGAGCAACGGGCTCAGTGTTTCAGGCGTCAGGTGTTCGGTGCCCCGTGCAAACCTGCCGTTGGGCAAGACGTGAAAGGGCAGGCTGGAAACGTTCACCACACAGTCCTGCAACAACGGCGGGCTCTGGGTGTTGAACAACAGGTCGCGAAAACCACGCTCCTTGGACAGCCCAAGCTGCTGAGTCAGGTTGCTGGCGGACTGGCTGGCATCCACCAGCAGCACCTGCCCGCTGCTCATTTGCGCCAGTTGCGTGGCCAGCACCAGGGCGCTGGTGGTCGTGCCTGCGCCGGGGTTGGCGGCAGTCAGAAACAGGATCCGCAGATCTTGATCGAGCACAGTCGAAGTCAGGTTGGACTCGCTCGGGTTTGCGATGGTCAGGCTTTTTGCAGTTGAACCGTCCATTTAACTCGCTCCGTGGCCGCTGAATACTTTGAAGGGGGTTTTCAACAGGATCTTCAGATCAAGCAGCAGGCTCTGCTCGGCGATATAGCTGAGGTCCAACTCAACGCGCTGGTCGAAGTCGATATTGCTGCGCCCGGAGATCTGCCAAAGGCCGGTCATGCCGGGGTAGATGCTCAGGCGTGCAAGGTGATTGTCTTTGTAGCGATAAGCGTTGAACGAGGTCGGCCGAGGGCCCACCAGGCGCATGTCACCGGCCACTACATTGAAGAGGTTGGGCAATTCGTCGAGGCTGCTGCGCCGCAGAAAGCCACCGATGCCGGTGATGCGCGGGTCCCTGTCGATCTTGAAATCGATGGCGTCGGCCCCGTGCTTGTTCAGGTGACGCAAGGACTCCTTGAGCTCTTCGGCGTTAGCCACCATGGTGCGGAACTTGTACATGCCGAACGAACGGCCGCGGTAGCCGGTGCGTTTTTGCACGAACATCACCGGCCCCTTGCTGCTGAATTTGATCGCCAGTGCAAGGCCCAACAGCAGAGGCGAGATCAGCAGCAGAATCGCCAGCGCGCCGATGCAGGCAACCACCCGATTGGTGCGCGACAACGTCCAGGGCCGACCGCCGTCGCGGCCGGTCATCCAGCCGCGACCTTGCATGTGAATGGCCGCGTCCATCCGGATTCGGTGCTCGGGATCGAGGCGTTGGTCGCGCCTGAGATTTTTGAGCGGTACACCTTTTTCATGTCCAGTCATGGATTCCTCCGCTGAAGTTCAGCCGCGAACGGCGCGTGGGCGATAGGCAGTGGGTAGTAATCGCGGAACCAGGCAATGAAGCGCCCAAGTCCCTCGTCCAGCTCGATCCGGGGCTGAAAACCTGTAGCCGTGGCCAGGTCACTGGCGTCGGCGCACGTGTTGAGCACGTCACCGGGTTGCAAGGGCAGTAACTCCACCACGGCTTTTTGACCGAGGTGTTTTTCCAGGAGCGCCAGGTAATCCTTGAGCTCCACGGGGTGCTGCCCACCGATGTTGAAGATCCGCCACGGCGCCATGCTGCTGGCCGGGTCCGGTGTTTCACGGTCCCATTGAGCATTGGCTTGCGGTGGACGATCGATCAGTCGGGCGATGCTCTCGATGATGTCGTCGATGTAGGTGAAGTCCCGCTGGTGTTCGCCGTAATTGAACAGCTTCAGCGGTGAGCCTTCGGCAATCGCCCGGGCGAACTGGATCGGCGACATGTCCGGCCGGCCCCAGGGACCGTACACGGTGAAAAAACGCAGACCGGTGCAGGGAATGCCGAACAGGTGGCTGTAACTGTGGGCCATCAGTTCGTTGGCTTTCTTGGTGGCGGCATACAGCGACAACGGGTGATTGACGCCATCCTTGACCGAGTAAGGCGTGTGCTGATTGGCGCCATACACCGAACTCGACGAGGCGTAGATCAGGTGTTTGACCGGGTGCTGCCGGCAGCTTTCGAGGATGTTGAGAAAGCCGCTCAGATTGCTGTCGAGGTAAGCCCGGGGATTCTCAAGGGAATAACGCACCCCGGCCTGAGCGGCGAGGTGGATGACCACTTCCGGTTGTTCACGGACAAACAGAGACTCGATGGCCGAGGCGTCGGCCAGGTCAATCTTTGCGAGCTGGAAACGGCTAGCCTGCTCCTGCACCCAAGCGACGCGATCGTGCTTGAGTTGCGGGTCGTAGTAGTCATTGAAATTGTCCAGGCCGCACACCTGATGCCCGTCGCGCAGCAGCCGCAACACACAGTGGGCACCGATGAAGCCTGCGGCTCCGGTCACCAGTATCTTCATGGGCGCGGCCCCTGGGGCACGACGTGCCGCAGCCCGATGCCGCTGTAATGCAGACCGGCTGCCGCAACGTGTTCAGGGTTGTAGAGGTTGCGCCCGTCAACGATCACCCGCGAGCGCAGCTTGCTGGCCAGCAGGTCGAAGTCCACCACGCGAAAGTTTTTCCATTCGGTGCAGATCACCAGCGCGTCGGCGTCTTCCAGGGTGTCATCACGGGTCGCGCACAGGTGCAGGTCCTTGCGATAGCCGTAGATGCGTCGGCACTCGGACATGGCCTCCGGATCGTAGGCTTGCACGCTTGCGCCTTCGGCCCACAGCGCATCCATCAGATAACGGCTGGGTGCTTCGCGCATGTCATCGGTATTGGGTTTGAACGCCAGGCCCCAGAGAGCGATGGACTTACCGGCCAGTCCGCCAGGGAACTGCGCTTTGAGTTTGCTGAACAGGATATGGCGCTGGCTGTCGTTGACGTCGGTGACGCTGCGCAGCAGACGCAGAGGCATGCCGTTGTGTTCGGCGGTATGGAGCAGGGCGCGCAGGTCCTTGGGGAAGCACGAGCCACCGAAGCCGCATCCAGGGTAGATGAAGTGATAGCCGATACGCGGGTCCGAGCCGATGCCCTTGCGCACAGCTTCGATGTCCGCCCCCAGCAACTCGGTGAGGTTGGCCAGCTCGTTCATGAAACTGATACGGGTGGCGAGCATGGCGTTGGCCGCGTACTTGGTCAGCTCGGCACTGCGGTTGTCCATGAACATGATTTTTTCATGGTTGCGGCAGAAGGGCGCGTAGAGCTCGCTGAGCTGCTCGCGTGCCTGATCATCGTCGGTGCCGACAATGATCCGGTCCGGACGCATGCAGTCGGCCAGTGCACTGCCTTCCTTGAGGAACTCGGGATTGGACACCACCCGCACGTTCAAGGACGACTTGCCCCGGCGCTGCAGTTCTTCGTTGGCGGCGGCCGTCACCTGGTCCGCGGTGCCGACCGGCACGGTGGACTTGATGATGAAGGTGCGATCGGCCTCCATGAAGCTGGCGATCTGCCGGGCGACATTCAGGACATGGCTGAGGTCGGCGGAGCCGTCTTCATCGGCAGGCGTACCGACCGCGATGAAAATCAGCTCGGCGTGTTCCACCGCATCGCTGGCCTGGGTCGTGAATAACAAACGACCGGCTTTGATGTTTTCTTCCAGCGTGCTGGAGAGTCCCGGTTCGCTAATGGGCGGTACTGCTTGCTGCAGTTGCCTGATTTTATTCGGGTCAATATCGACACATAAGACACGATGTCCGACATCGGCCAGTGCCGCTGCTTGTATCAGGCCAACATAGCCCGTACCAAATACGCTCACGTCCATATTGGCGTGCCTCGTAAGACGGTTGAGAGATCAAAATGAGACTGTCAAAAGGGGTATAGCCCAGCCGTGGAAAACCGTGTCAGCAAAATGACGTGTTGCAGACGTAAGACATCCCCGGTTTTGGGGGCTATTTGCCATCAAGTGCTTGCCACCGCTGGATTTGCCGCGGTTTTGAGGGGTTTGAGCGAGTTTCAAGAAAGCGATAAACGGTCATGAGACGTTTTCGCCGAGTGTCGGAAGGGCTTGAGTGTGTCAGATTTGAGTCAACAATTTTTTGACGCTTTACAGGAATGTCCGACAGTTCTTGCGATTAGATGGCCCGGTGCCAGTGTCAAAAAATGACCGACAAACTATTGGCCAAAAGTCCGGTCGACGAATGGAAATACAATGATGCGATACCGTAAAGAATTACTGTTACTGCTGTATCTTTTTTAAAACTACGACTTCAATCCGAACGACTCAGCACCCTGGGAATCGGCATCCCTGTGTGGCTCTTTTGTGCATGTTTGTTGTACGGGTGATTGCGTTATTAATGACAGCTTATATTCGTTAGACGCCTGTTTGGCGTTTGTTAGTACTGGCGATTTCGTGGCTGGCGGTGTTTACATCGATGAGTTCGTGTAATTCGACCAGAGCCGTTTGCGCGACCGCGACATGGCCACAGCAGCGAAACTGATCGAACTGCTCAAAGACGACACCTCGTGGCGCCCTCGCAGCCGGGTCGTTTACGTTGGTGTTGCGGTTGTATGGGCCGGGGCGAGAGGTGATTGAACAGCGTTGGCGGATGCCGGGTGTTGAGGCGGTGTGAGTGATTTCGGGTTCAACTGTGGGAGCTGGCTTGCCAGCGATGGCTGCCCGACAGTCGACCTGATTCCTGGGGATGTACTCGATCTACTGTGGGAGCTGGCTTGCCAGCGATGGCGGTGTGACAGCCGACCAGTTTCTTGCAGGTGCACATATCCGTTTCTGCGGTAACGGCCACTGGCGGTTTCGCTCTTACAGCGAGTCCCTTTTGTCAAACGACACAAAAGGAACCAAAAAGTCTTGCCCCACCATACGGCCCCTCGCTGGGGCTCGGTGTTCCCTCACTCCGGCATTGCTTCGGGGGCACGCCGCGATCGGCCATCCATGGCCGTGCGCGGCTAGCTCGGCATCCATGCCGAGCTGCCCCCTGCGCAACGCCTGCGTTCGGCCTGCTGGAATGGGGCAGGTGGATCAAAAGCAACAGCAGAAGCAACAGCAGAAGCAACAGCAGAAGCAACAGCAGAAGCAACAGCAGAAGCAACAGCAGAAGCAACAGCATCAAACCTGCATCAATTCACAACCGTTTTTTCAATCCCGGCCTCAGCCGTATGCGGGGTTTTCACCGGATCATGCAGCAGCGAATACCCTCGCTCCAGCAACGTGCGGCCGATAAACCGCGAACCCACTTCATTCAAATGCGAATCGTCCAGGTACAACAACTGCCCCTGGATGATCGGACTGCAAACACCCGCCGGGCAGATCACCTGATTAGGATCGATAAACCTTACCTGCGGAAATTTCGCCCGCACGTCCGCCCAGTAAGCGGGCAGTGCGCTTTGGGTGACCGAGCAATCACGGTCATTGCCGAACATCAAACGGCGGATCGGGCAGCTTGCGGCTTTTTCAATGTGCTGATTGCTCAGAATGACGATCACCTCACCGCTGTTATCCACTGCCCGCTTGATGCTCGCCTCGACGATGCCCGCGACACTGGCGTCCCTGGGCCAGATGGCCGCCAATATCACGTAGGGGTACTTGTGTTGCTCGATCAGGCTGAACACTCGCTCGTTGCGTTTTGCACAATGGGCGGCGTACACCGGTGGCATTTCGGCGGTGTAGCCGATGATCGGCGGGCAGGAGTCCATGGTGTAATCCATGATCGAGAGGTTGTTCGGTTTAGCCAGGATATCGACCATGCCGGTAAAGTGGTTGGCAAAGGAATCACCAATCATGATGCCGTCCAGCCCTTCTTTTTTGGCCCCCAAACGACAGTGCTCATTGGGCTCTGTGCTGTACAGCGCGTTGGGCACGTGGCAACCGCTACGGATTTCACTGGGCTTTTTCAGGGTCATCGCTTCCAGGTCTGTAACCCCTGGGCTGAAACGCTGCGGGAAGCCGTGGAACGCAACGCTGAGCCCTGCCACTGCGGCCAGTCCCAGGGCCGGGAGGGCAAATCGTCGGGCGAATACCCGGGAGAAGTGCCACGTTGCGCCGCCGCGCCGGAACGGCACCTCGACGTAGCGCCAGGACAACCATGAGAGCAGGATCGACGTTGCGATAAGCAGGGCCCCGACCGGCAGGGTGATCGGGATTTCCAGGTAGTTCAGGTACGCGATCAGCGGCCAGTGCCACAAATACAGCGAGTAGGAAATCAAGCCGATGAACACCATTGGCCGGCAGGTGAGCAAGCGTGAGTGTCTGTCACCGCTGCCGGCCAGGATCAACAGCGCGGCGCCCATACACGGGATCAGGGCATTCAGTCCGGGGAATGTGGAGTCGGCGTTCAAGGCAAACAACGAGTATCCGATCAGCAGGTAGCCCGCCAACGCAAAGCCATGTGCTGCCAGCTTGCCGATGACCCGCGGCTGATACAGGTAAATCCCCAGCAATCCGCCCAGCATCAATTCGAAAAAACGCGTCGGCAGCAGGTAGTAGGCACCCGTCGTGAAAACACCTGTCGCGTATGCGGAAAAGGCTGTCGCGAGCACCACGCCGACGGCCAGAACCGGCAGCACGTAACGCGGCGCCAGGCGGTAGAGCAAGACGATGAATAGCGGCCAGATCACGTAGAACTGTTCTTCAACCCCCAGCGACCAGGTATGCAGCAGTGGCGCCTCACTGGCGTTGGCGGCGAAGTAGTTACCGTACTTGACCCAGATATAGAAGTTGGACACGCCCAACAGAGACATCAGGGCACTGACGTTGAGCCGGATCAGGTCGACCGGCGAAAGAATAAAGGCGCCGACGATTACGGTCGCCAGCAGTACCGTTGCCAGTGCAGGAACGATGCGATTAATGCGTCGCTGATAGAAACCCTTCAGCGAAAAGGCATTGCGCTTGACCTCGGAAAAGACCTGGGAGGTGATGAGGAACCCGGAGATCACGAAGAAGATGTCGACGCCCACGTAGCCGCCGGGCAGCAGGCGGGTGCTGAGGTGATGCAGCAGCACCGCGATGACCGCTACAGCCCGCAAGCCATCAATGTCGGAGCGGTACTTGCCTTGAGTCATGCGCCTGACCATCCCTAAAGCTGAAGCCATCCATAGACGTCCGACCCGTGACACCCGCTGTCAAGATTTTGGACACTACCCCACTTGTCATTTGTAGCTGGAAAATGGCCGTACGCAATGTAAAAAAGCAAAAGATCGCAACGTGCCGCAGCGCCGGCAGGAATACGCGATTCCCTGCGGACAACGCGGCACGCGACGACCTTTTGATCGTTTTTATGGCGTCACAATATTGAACTGCGGACTGAAGCTATCCAGGCTGCCCATCAGCTCGCCAAGCTTCTTCCCGTTGCCTTGCAGTTTGATCAGACCTTTTTGCATCGCCGTCGGGAAATCCAGCTGTCGGCGATTTCCATCGGCGTGAGGCCCTGGTTCAACAAGTGCAACGTCCGGTCGTTGAGAAGCGCGTACATGTCGCGCTGATCCGCAAGGAATGTGCGGATGCGCTCACCGCCGCAGGTCGGCCAATTGTGCTGCGCGAACAGCACGTCACTTTTGTCGCCGTAACGCGCCAGGCTGCTGTCCAGGTATTGCGCCCAGGCCTTGGCGTCACGCACCTGGGCGCCGCGCGGGGTGAGGATGTTGTGCATCATTTGCGTGGCGTTTTCGGCCATGCACAAGGCCCGCAGTTGCGGCAGGTAGAGGTTCATTTCCGACCGCGCTTCGGTCCCCGGCGTGAGCTGGAACTCCACCTCGATGCCGGCGATGGTGCGGGTTTCCAGTGCCTTGCTGATCAGGTCGGTGGGCTCGATCAGGGTGATGGTGCCGCCCGTGGGCAGGCTCTTGCCCATCCCGGCATCGACCTGACCTTGCACGCCACGGGGCAGCAGGCTGCCGAACTGGTACTGCGCGCGACGGCTCATGGCGTTGCCGGCGTACACGTTTTCGCTCATCACGTGTTCCATGAACCCGGACGGGGCAAACACCTTGACCTTGCCGGCCTTGACGTCGGCTTCGTCGATCACACCGCGCACGCCGCCGAAATGGTCGACGTGGGTGTGGCTGTAGATCACCGCCACCACTGGTTTCTGCGGACGGTTCTGGTAGTACAGCGCCAAGGCTGCCTTGGCGGTTTCAGCCATGGTCAACGGGTCGATGATGATCAGGCCGTCATCGCCTTCGATGATGGTCGTGTTGGCCACGTCGAGGCCGCGCACCTGGTGAATCTTCGGGCTGACTTCGAACAGGCCGGCATGGGCGCTGAGCTGTCCGAGGCGCCAGAGGCTCGGGTTGACCGAGGCCGGGGATTGATCCTTTGCCAGGAAGTCGTAGGCCTGGATGTCCCCAATGATCTTGCCGGCGGCGTCTTTGACCTGGCCTTTGAACGGCGCGATCAAACCGCGGTTGACCGATTCATAGTCCGTGCGGTCACTAAAGGGCAGGTGTTGGAGTACCGCGGCGTTTTTGGCCGTGGTCGAGTCGCTGGCCGCAGCCGGTGCATCGGCGGCGATCACGGATTGCGTGAGGCAGGCAGTGATCAAAAAGGCCAGCAGGCCGCGAGGGCTCAGAGTGAAACGAGGCATGGCGTCTCCGTTTTTTATCGTTAGGGTCAGACCAGCCTCGAGGGTAGGGCGGCGACCGGGCAAGGCGACAATCGTCACCGGACAAAAACCATGCAGGGCCGCTATCCTTGGCCCACGCTCATCGAACGGGTTCAACCATGCTCGAAGTCCACGGTGTCTTCAAAAGCTATGCCACGCCGCAAGGCCCGTTGCCGGTGCTGCAAGGCGTTGACCTGACGTTGAAACCGGGCAGCAGCCTGGCGCTGATGGGGGAGTCGGGCAGCGGCAAGAGCACGTTGCTGCACCTGATTGCGGGGCTGGACAAGGTCGATCGCGGCAGCATTCGCAGCGGCGAGCACCAGCTGGACCAGATGAACGAAGGGCAATTGGCAAACTGGCGCCGCACCGAAATCGGCCTGGTGTTCCAGCAGTTCAACCTGATCAGCAGCCTGCGCGTGGAGGACAATCTGGCGTTTCAGGCGCGCCTGGCCGGGCGTCATGATCCGCGCTGGCAGGCGCATCTGGTGCAGCGCCTGGGTTTGCAGGCGTTGCTGCGACGGTATCCGGAACAGTTGTCCGGTGGGCAGCAACAGCGGGTTGCGCTGGGTCGCGCGCTGGCGTCACAGCCCAGGCTGCTGCTGGCGGATGAACCTACCGGCAGCCTGGACGAAGCCACCAGCGATGAAGTGTTGAAGCTGCTGCTGGAGCTGATCGACGACAGCCCTACGACGTTGTTGATGGTCACGCACAGCCCCCGGGTGGCGGCGCGGCTGGCCGAGAAAGTAGTGCTGCACCGTGGCCGCCTGGTCGGCGCGGACGAGCGCTGAGGTGCGGGTTTTGCGCGAGACGTTACGGGCACTGCTCAGTCATTGGCGGCAGCACCCGGTGCAGTTTTTCAGCGTGCTGACCGGTCTCTGGCTCGCGACCAGCCTGCTCACGGGCGTGCAGGCCCTGAACAGTCAGGCGCGGGAAAGCTATGCCCGGGCCAGCCAGTTGATCGGTGGTGAACCCCAGGCCAGCTTGAGTGCACCCAATGGCGCCACTTTTTCTCAACAGGTGTTTGTCGATTTGCGGCGCAGCGGATGGCCGGTGTCTCCAGTGCTGCAAGGCAGGGTGGCGCTCAAGGGGCATGAAGACCAGCGCTTGCAGTTGATGGGCATTGAGCCGGTTTCGTTGCCCGCGGGTTCGGCCGTGGCCGGGCAGGCATTGGCGATCGAGCAGATCGTCGGTTTTTTCACCCCGCCGGGCAGCACCTGGATCTCGCCCCAGACGTTGCAGGCGCTGGGTTTGCGAGAGGGCGATCAGCCGGTCAGTACCACCGGTCAGTCCTTGCCGCCGTTGCACGCGCAGACGGACATGGCCCCCGGCGTGTTGCTGGTGGACATCGGGTTCGCCCAGCAGATTCTCGAACAGCCGGATCAACTGTCGCGCCTGTTGTTGCCCAAGGATTTCAGCGCGCCGCTGCCCGATCAATTCAAAGGTCAGCTGCAGCTCAAGACGAGTAGCGAAGAGAACAATCTCGCGCGGCTGACCGAGAGTTTTCACCTGAACCTCGATGCCTTGGGTTTTCTGTCATTCGTGGTCGGGCTGTTCATTGTCCATGCCGCGATCGGCCTGGCACTGGAACAGCGCCGTGGGTTGCTCAGGACCCTGCGCGCCTGCGGCGTCAGTGCGCGAATGTTGATCACCTGTCTGGTCGTTGAACTGGGTGTTCTGGCGTTGATCGGCGGTGTGGCCGGGGTCGTCAGTGGGTACCTGCTGGCAAGTGTGCTATTGCCGGATGTCGTCGCCAGTCTGCGCGGGTTGTATGGCGCGGAGGTCGCGGGGCAGTTGAGCCTCAGCACCGGGTGGTGGATCAGCGGGGTAGGCCTGAGTGTGCTGGGTGCGCTGTTGGCCGGCGCCAACAGCCTGCTGCGGGCGGCGCGTTTGCCGTTGTTGGCGTTGGCCGATCCGCAAGCCTGGCACCAGGCGCATGCGCGGTGGCTGCGGCGCCAGGCCTGGGTGGCCGCCACGGCTCTGGTGATCGCGCTGCTGGCGTTGATCTTCGGTGACAGCCTGGCCGCCGGTTTCGTGTTAATGGGAACGCTGTTGATCGGCGCCGCGCTGGCACTGCCGGTGGTACTCAATGCGGTGTTGAATGGCGCATTGCGCCGCAGTCGTTCGGTCCTCGGTCAGTGGTTTCTCGCCGACTGCCGTCAGCAACTGCCGGCCCTCAGTCTGGCGCTGATGGCGTTACTGCTGGCGCTGGCGGCGAACATCGGCGCGGGCAGCATGACCGCCGGGTTTCGCCAGACTTTCAGTGACTGGCTGGAGCAACGGCTCACCGCCGAGCTGTACCTGAACCCGCAAAACCCGGCCCAGGCGAGGGAGCTGCAGACCTGGCTCAAACACCAGCCACAGGTCAGCGCGGTGCTGCCTAACTGGCAAGTTTCGGTTCAGTTGCAGGGCTGGCCGGCAGATGTTTTCGGCGTGCTTGATCACCCGACCTATCGGCAGCATTGGCCGCTGCTGGAATCCTTGGGCGACGATCCCTGGGGTCACCTGGCGAGCGATGACGCCCTGATGCTCAGTGAGCAGCTTGCGCGCCGATTAAAGGTGCGGCTTGGCGATCACCTGACGATTGCGACGCCAAGCGGCCAGTGGTCGCCGCGTATCGTCGGGATCTACGCCGACTACGGCAACCCCAAAGGCCACCTGTTGGTCAACGTCGATCACTTGTTGCGCGGCTGGCCGCAGCTGACGCCCAACCGGTTCAACCTGCGCATCGATCCGGCCTCGATCCCGGCGTTTTTGACCGCGCTCCAGGCACGCTTTGCCCTGGATGACAGTCGCATCGTCGATCAGGCCCGGCTCAAGGGCTGGTCTACCCAAGTCTTCGAGCGGACGTTCGCGGCGACGGCGGCGCTTAATAGCCTGACCCTGGCCGTCGCTGGGGTGGCCTTGTTCATCAGCCTGCTGACCCAGAGCCAGAGTCGCCTCGGGCAACTCGCTCCCCTGTGGGCGCTGGGTGTGACGCGACGCCAATTGATGCTGCTCAATCTCGGACAAACCTGGCTGCTGGCGGTGTTGACGCTGGTGCTGGCGCTGCCGTTGGGGATTGCGCTGGCGTGGTGTCTGGATTCGGTCATCAACGTTCAGGCGTTCGGCTGGCGTTTGCCTTTGCGGGTGTTTCCGTTGCAGCTGTTGCAGCTGATGGGGCTGGCGTTGTTGGCGACGTTGCTCGCATCGGCATGGCCGTTGTATTCGCTGTACCGCACGCAACCGGCGGATCTGCTGAGGACGTTTGCTCATGAAGATTAGGCTCGCGGTGCTGCTACTGATGGTACTGAGCGGTTGCGACAATTCGGTGCCGGTGGAGAAGGGCTTTGCGGGGCTGGGGGGTAGCGCCGCTTCTTTTTCGCCCGTGGTGCCTGGCCGCGTTTTCAGCTTCCCGGCGGATCACGGTCCCCATGACGGGTTTCGTATCGAATGGTGGTACGTCACCGCCAACCTCAAGGACGATCAGGGGCGTGAGTTTGGTGTGCAGTGGACACTGTTTCGCAGTGCGTTGAATGCCGGTCCGACGGCGACGGGGTGGGCCAGTCAAGTGATCTGGCTGGGGCATGCAGCGGTGACATCGGCGACGGCTCATCACGCGGCCGAGCGTTATGCGCGCGGTGGTGTCGGTCAGGCGGGCGTCAGTCCGGTGCCGTTCTCTGCCTGGATCGATGACTGGCGCTTCAGCAGCCAGGGGCCTGACACGCTGACCGACCTGCAACTCAGCGCGCAAGGCAAGGGCTTCAGCTATCAACTGCGGTTGACGGCCACGGGCCCGCTGGTGCTTCAGGGTGACAAGGGTTTCAGCCAGAAGTCCGAACAGGGACAAGCGTCGTACTACTACAGCCAGCCATTTTTCCAGGCCAGCGGTACGCTGCAATTGGACGGCAAACGCTATCAGGTCAGCGGCCCGGCGTGGCTGGATCGGGAATGGAGCAGCCAACCCTTGACCGCCAATCAGACGGGCTGGGACTGGTTCTCCCTGCACCTCGACAGCGGCGAACACGTCATGCTCTATCGCATGCGTCAGCGGGATGGAGAACCTTACGTCACCGGTACCTGGATCGATGCTCAAGGCCGCACACAACCGTTGTACGCCAGCGATATCAGTCTTACGCCGCAAGACACCGCCACCGTCGCCGGACGGTCGATGCCGGTGCGCTGGTTGGTCAGGATACCCGGCAAAAAACTCGACATTTCCCTCACGGCGCTTAATCCCGAGGCATGGATGGATCTGCGCATTCCCTATTGGGAAGGACCGGTGCGGTTGAGCGGTAGCCAGGGCGGACAGGGGTATCTGGAGATGACCGGGTATTGAAGTCAACACGTCGCCCGTTGCGCCTGCACCTGGCTGATCTTTTGAACTCCAATCCACCGCAACCCTCTACCGAACGAATACCCGGCAGGAAACCCTTCATGAGCGACGATCTCAAGTTACCCGACCTCGATTCATGGCAACGTCTGTTCGAGGACAAAGCCTATTGGCAGCAATCCCCCGACGCCCATTACAGCGAACTGCTGCGCGTGGCGGATGACTTGTTGGGGCAGGGTGCCATTGACCTTGAGCAGTGGCGGGGCTTGAAAGAAAAGGCGGAGCAATCCCACAAGGACTCGCCCGAGGTGAATGTCGCCGAGGAAGTCGACGATCCCGAGGCTTGAGGAGACAGGCGATGAAACCGATATCGAAAGACGAACACCCTGACGAACCGCGTCCACCCGGAGAAGTCGAGCGGGATAACGACGCCTTGCGTCCAACGGACCCCAAGCGGCGAGAAGAAAGCGGCAAGGGCACGACCAGCGGCGAATCCACGGCGCAAGAAACTGCGAACACTCCCTGATCAGTGTCTATGCTGATGGACACAAACGGTGCTGGACGCGGGTTCAGCTCCGTTTGTTGCCTCCAATTCACAGGGAAAGTACGACTTATGAAACTTCACGCACTCGCCAAAGCCATGACCCTTGCAACGCTGATGTCTGCTGCCAGCTTCAGCGCGATGGCTGCAGACATTCCGCTGTCCGAAGTTGTGATTGCTGATCAGGTTGATACCAAAGTGGTGTCGGTTGATGTTCCTAATCATCAGGTCGTGCTTGAAGGTCCTGAAGGTCGCCAGGTTCATGTTCAGCTGACCGACAAAGCCAAGGACCTGGGTAATCTCAAGGCCGGCGATACCGTCAACATTGCGGTTGTACGCTCGGTTGCCGCTTACCTGGACACTGACGTTGATAAGGGCTTGCCAGGTTCACTTGAGCGAGAGGGTGTAAACCGCGCCACCAAGGACAACCCGAATCCGGGTGGTGAAGCGTACCGTCAGGTTCAGGTTCAGCTGCAAATCACCAAGATTGATGTCAAAAACAATCAGGTGACCTTCAAGGGACCGGCCGGTGAATCCAAAACCGTGAATGTCGTTCGGCCTGAAGTACAGGCAAAACTGAAGGATTTGAAAGTTGGGCAGAGTGTGGTCGTTACCTACACGGATGTCTTGAAAGTAACCACGACTCGTTGAGTTGGCCGATAAACACAGGATTGATTGTGTTTGGCGGGATTTCGTCAAAACAATCAATTCTGATGTTCGAACCGGTGAGTTTTAAAAGTGTTTCTGGATAATATTTAAGGTGACATTTTATTAAACATTGTGTCGATAAATTTCATCTTCTTAAACACGGACATTGTCGCCGGCTTCAATTAAAATCCACCCGTTCGCCCAGTGTCATGACTCTTTACCAGTGCATGGATTGCCGAGGTCATCATACTGGGCGGGCACCTGATACAAGGCTTCAAAAGAAAAAGGGCGACCCTGGGGGGCGCCCTTTTTTTGTTGAAGGATAAAAGAGCAAACGTAAACAAACGGTTTGTCTTCAGTCTTGTTTCAATTTGCGCCAGTCATCCGAACCCGTAGTAGTGCCGACCACATGCGTCCAGGTGATTTTTCGATAGGCAAAATGCACGTCCTGCAGGTGAGTGAAGTGCGAATTAGAAGGGTCCTGGCAGTTGTGCATATAGTCTTTGATATGAACGATGATCGCGTCTTCAAGCTCAGTGGTGTAGTAGTGCTGCGGTTCGCGGCTTGTAGTGCGGTACCACCTGATGGTTACAGAGGTGAGTTCTTCGCCAGAGGTGAGGGCTTGAAGGAGCAGCGGGGAGCATTTGTCGAACACTTTTGTAATCATGAGCGGCAAGTGAACCCGCGGACCGGTTGGCTGGCTGGACTGGGGATCTCGCGGACGGGAGACTTCATGGCTGAAGGCTTGAACCATGAACTCGTCTTCGTGACCCTCCTGGTAGCTGTTGCCAACGGAGTCACGGGTAAAAGTACCTGCGGTAACGTTGCCCATCGTCTTTCCAGTGATGGACATGTATGCGGGTGTAGCCATGGCTGCGTTCCTTACTAACTGAGTGGTGGTGCCTCAAGGCGAAACTTGCCGGAGGGCGAAAAACAGTTAACAAGGTCTGTGCCACTTATAAAAAATACATATAAATCAGTTATATAGAGATTTTGTTGTGTTCCGTTTTGAGAGTTCATGACGTTCTCAAGCGAAAGTGCGCAGCAACTTGCGCGGACCTTCGTCAAACCTTGCACACCGTTCTGAACGACGCTCCGTGCGCCATGATCAGCAAAACAGCAATTTTTATAGTGCAGACGAGTGCGCAATGGCTTGCGCGCCAGGCCTGACAGTATTGTCTCCAATTCCGGCTGCAACGAACCGGGATGCCCGGTGGTCAATGAAAAGGCAGACCGCGCCTTCGCGCATTCGAATAGCCCTGAACTGGAGTGTGCACGACATGAAAATCCTGATGGTTCTAACGTCCCACGATCAATTGGGTGACACGGGTAAGAAGACAGGCTTCTGGCTGGAAGAGTTCGCCGCGCCTTACTACGCGTTCAAGGACGCTGGTGCCCAGTTGACCCTGGTTTCGCCCAAGGGTGGTCAGCCGCCACTCGACCCTAAAAGTGATGAGCCGGATGCGCAAACGGCTGCCACCGAGCGCTTTCGCAAAGATTCCGCGGCGCAGTCGGCTTTGGCCTCGACGGCACTGCTCAGCAGTGTGAGAGCTGAAGACTACGATGGGGTTTTCTATCCGGGTGGCCATGGTCCGTTGTGGGATCTGGCGGAAGACAAGGTGTCCATCGCGCTGATCGAGGCGTTTTACAAGGCGGGTAAACCGGTTGCAGCGGTCTGTCACGCGCCAGGTGTGTTGTGTCACGTCAAAGGTGAGGATGGGCAGCCGTTGGTTAAAGGCAAGCGCGTGACAGGGTTTACCAACAGTGAGGAGGAGGCGGTGCAATTGACGAATGTTGTGCCGTTTCTGGTGGAGGATGAGCTCAAGGCCAAGGGCGGGATCTATTCCAAGGGTGATGATTGGGCGAGTTATGTGGTGACGGATGGGTTGTTGCTGACGGGGCAGAATCCGGCGTCTTCGGAGGCGGTGGCTGCGGCGTTGTTGGCTAAGTTGAAGTAGATCAAGGTCAAAAGATCGCAGCCTGCGGCAGCTCCTGCATGAAATGTGTTTGTCTTGTAGGGGCTGGCTTGTCATTGATGGTGGCTGATAGTCGACCCTTCTCTCTCGGCTGTACACGGATTGATGTGGGAGCTGGCCTGCCAGCGATGGCGGCCCGACAGGCGATGAGTATTTCCCTGATGCACCTGGATCAAACTGTGGGAGCTGGCTTGCCGGCGATGGCGGCCTGATTGGCGGTGAAAATTGTTGCTGGTGTGCATATCCGTTTCTGCGGTCATGGCCGCTATTGGTTTCGCCCTTACGGCGAGTCACTTGGAGAAGCGCCAAGTAACCAAACGCTCTTGCCCCTTTCGTCCGGTGCCTCGCCGGGGCTCGGCATTCCCTCGCTCCGGTCCTGCTCCGTGGGCCCGCCGCGATCTGCCATCCATGGCCGTGCGCGGCTAACCCGGCATCCATGCCGGGTTGCCCACTGCGCAGAACCTGCGCTCGGCCTTCCCAAGGGGCAAGAAGATCAAGATCAAGGTCAAGGTCAAGATCAACAGCAGATCAAATGCAAAAACTCGTTTACCTGTTCAGCCCAGCGCTTCAAAACACTGTTCAATCGAACGTCGCTGTGTCTCGGCGTACAAGCCCAGTTCATCAATGGTCGAGCGCCCCAAGGCTTGTTCGAACGCTTGCCTGTTCGAATGTTCGCCGTAGTGGCTTTGCGCTGTATCGCCCAGGTTCGACTGGAAAATCCCAGCCGCACTGACGGGCAGGAAGTCTTCGTACACCAACGGTTCGACCCGCAGGAAACCTTCTTCAAGCAGGGCATCCAGTGACAAGGATTTCAGTTCCGAGGCTGCCCTTCCTTTTTCCGTGACGAAGTAGCGAAAGTACGCCAGTTCCTGTTGGCGCATGCCTTCGAGGGTGTCGGGGAATTCGGCGAAGTGTTGGGTCATCAGTGCGTTGTAGCGTGCAGCATTGCCTTCGTTGGGGAAGTCGTCGAGTTCGTCCCGTGCGGCGTTGAGCAAACGGTCATACAGCGCCCTGCCTTTGGGTGTGAGAGCGGCGCCGCGTTGTTCGATTTCACCGAAGCGGGCGCTGTGACTGCCGTGGGTGCTGGTTTGATCGGTGAAGGCAATCGGCTCGTCCAGGGCTTTGAAACTGGTCTGGCGCAGCAGGATCGGGCACTGGCGGCGAGGCGGGCCTTCGATGACCGCTTTGGGGGTGATGCCGTGGGCAGGCATCTGCGCCTGGACGATATCGATGTCCAGGGTGCGTGGTGTCAGGTGATTGATGTGGGGGCCTTTGAACGCCACCACGTCGGCGATCAAGCGATGTTGGGCGCTGAGTTTACGATACTGCTCGGCGGTGACGGTGGCGCTGTGGTGCCAGCGGAAGGTTTCAAGTGCCTGTTCGACGAAGTGCCGGGCATCCTCTTCGGCGAGGCCGCCTTCGCGTTCCGCGCGATCGATGAGGTTCAGCGCTGCCGGGGTAAAGATCGAACGCTGATCCAATACCGATTGCGCGAAGGCACGAAGTTCCAGGTCTTCAATCAGTTCCAGACGCAGGAGTGAGGTGAACACTCGAAACGGGCTCACCTGCAGCGCCGTTTCATGCACGGCGCGGAACGCCGTGGAATGCACAGGTACGCCAGCCGGGGTCAGGTCGTAGTAACCGACCGGTTGCATGCCCATGACCGCAAACAAGCGGGCGAGGGTGGCCAGTTCGTTGGCCGTGCCGACGCGGATTGCGCCGTGGCGCTCCAGGTCGAGGCGCTGTATCTCGCCGGTGCTGTTCAATTGGCTGGCCACCTGCGGATCGGTTTCCAGCACGTGGCGATTGGTTTGCTCCACCAATGCCATCAACGCGCCGTATAGCGGCACTTCTTCGCGATACATGTCGGACATCGCTTTGGAGAAGCGTTGGCGGATCAGGTCAGGGCTGACGAAGCTTGAGTGGCTCATGAAAAAATTTCCTGGCGCGGTGACGAAAAGGATGGAGAAAAGATCGCAGCCTTCAGTCATGCCGACAAACGAAGAATCTTACGGACTTCATTCTGCCAAGGACTGCTTGCCCCTGATTGCGCGCCTGGCTCCAATCCCTTTAGCAACTCGCCACACCACAGTCGGACGCAGCCTTCGGCAGCGGCTACAGGGATTGGAGCCAACCGTGCAGTCTCGATTACACCGGAAGGTGCGAGCGGTGGGCGGCCAGGAATTCTCCATACAGCCGTGCCGTGTAGGCCGGCTCTTCGACCATGGGCATATGGCCGACGCCTTCGAGAATTTCCACCCGCAGATCTACGATGCCTTTACTCCAGATGGCCACGCTGCTGACATCGATCAGACGATCTTTGCGCCCCCACACCAGCAGCGCCGGACACTTGATGTCGGGAAGCCTTGGTTCCATCGGCGGGCTGGCGCGAAAGTCCCTGAAGATTTCTTCCAGTTCATCGCGAGACCGTTCGTACCGCTGGGCGAACGCGTCCAGTACTACACCGGGTACCCAAGGCGGGTTGGCCATGGTCATGGCGTAGAACTGCCGGAACTCCTCCCGGGAATTGATCAGGAAGGGGTTGTGCCCCTTGGACAGTTGCCGTTCCAGGTCACTGATTTCGGGCGCGGCCACGCCCGCGGGGTCGATGAGCGCAACCGAAGCGATTCGGTCGGGGTAAGTGGCGGCGAGCCAGGCGGCGATGTAGCCGCCCATGGAATTGCCGATCACATGGACTTTTTCGACGCCGCACACATCGAGCAACTGAATCATGCGTTTGGCCTGGAGCGCAATGTCATAACCGCCACCGGCCTTGAAGCCGGTTTCACCGTGACCGGCGATGTCGGGAATGATCACCCGGTGGCTGCCGACAAAATGTCGGGCAAAGCGTAGCCACAGGTTCTTGTCGGCGCTGTAACCGTGAAGCATCAACACGCTGCTGGTGGCTTCGTAGGGGCCACCTTGCCAGGTCGACACGGTCATTTCGCTGATCGGTACGACGATCTTGTGAAGCCGGTAAAGCCTGGCTTCGGTGGCCACGCTCAAGTCGTAAAGCAGGTAGCCGATTGCGGGGTAGCGCAACCAGCTCCATGCGATGAAAACGGCAATTGCGACAACCAATAGAAGCATCAGCGTCTTCCTTTTATCGGATCAGGAGAGGATGTGGTCGGCGGGTTTCAGTGCCCGGGTCAGCCGGTGATAGCTGAAACTGAATCCTGGAAACATGGCAATCACATGCCCGCTGCGGCTGTGATACCAACTGTGGCAGCCTCCGGATTTCCACACCGTGCGCTCCATTTCTCTGTGGATCATTTCAGTGTAGGTGCGTTCCGCGTCGGGACGCACTTCGATGCTGCGCAAACCCCGATTTTTTAACGTGCGAATGCAGTCGAGGATGTAGTTCATCTGCGATTCGATAATGAACAGCGCCGAGGTGTGGCCGATCCCGGTGTTGGGGCCGGTGACAATGAAAAGATTGGGGAAGTCCGGCAGGCTGGTGCCCAGATAGGCGCGGGGGTATTGCGCCCAGACGTCCTTCAGTTGCGTGCCGTTTTTTCCGCTGACCGGGTAGGAAATCACCCCGTCGGTGGCGTCGTAACCGGTGGACCAGACGATCAGGTCAACGT
The DNA here is from genome assembly GCF_059716215.1 of Pseudomonas sp. LBUM1643. Lineage (NCBI taxonomy): Bacteria > Pseudomonadati > Pseudomonadota > Gammaproteobacteria > Pseudomonadales > Pseudomonadaceae > Pseudomonas > Pseudomonas sp. LBUM1643. The sequence goes on along the minus strand of NZ_CP166813.1, from coordinate 3,768,237 downwards.
CGATGTGCTGACCGTCTTCGGTGATGATGCCGGTTTCATCGAGGCTGGCGATGCCGTTTTCCCGGCTGTGCAGCGTCACGTTGCTGCGCCCGAGTGCCGGATACAGCGTGCTCGAGACGATGATCCGCTTGCAGCCGATAGCGTAGTCCGGGGTCAGTTTGCGGCGCAGCTCGGGGTCGGGTACCTGTCGCTTGACAAAGCGCAGGGCGTGTTGCTGCACCAGCCGAATCGCCGGTTTGGAGTATTTAAACGCAATCACCCTTGTTTCGAACTGCCAATAGATCATCCAGCGCAGCAGCGTGTAGGCCGGTTTGAGCCCGAGCAGCCAGCGCTGGAAACGGCCGAACGTGCGGTCGGCGCGGGGCAACACCCAGTGCGGTGTGCGCTGGAACACATGCAGGTGCACAACGTCCGGTGCGATTTCCGGAATGACCTGTGCCGCGCTGGCGCCGCTGCCGACGATGGCCACACGTTTATGCCGGTAGTCGTAGGTGTGATCCCAACTATTCGTGTGAAAAGTCTTGCCCTTGAAGCGCTCCTGGCCTTCGAAGTGCGGGGTAACCGGTTGGCTGAGCGGCCCCGTCGCATTGATCACAAATTGCGCATAAAAGATGCCTTTGTTGCCGGTGTGTACCGCCCAGCGTTTGTTGGGCTCGTCCCATTCGATGCGTTCGACGTTCGTTTCCAGTTCCACCTTTTCCCGCAGACCGAAGTGCTCCACGACGTGCTGGGTGTAGCGGTGCAGCTCGGCCTGGCCGGCGAACATTTGTGTCCAGCGAAAGGGCGCGAAAGACAGGGAATACAAAGGCGAAGGGACGTCCACCGCCGCGCCGGGATAGGTATTCTGGCACCAGGTGCCGCCGAAAAAATCCCGCCGTTCCAGCAGGCGGAAATCGTCGATACCGGCTTTGAGCAAATTGATCGCCGCGCACTGGCCGCCAAATCCACTGCCGATGATCAGCACCTGGAAAGTCTGCATGAGCCTCCTTTATCGAGATTGAACGAAACTATCCCTTATGAAACCATCCCTCATGAAACCATCCCTCATATATAGACCACCCCTTGCGCCTGAAGCGATCTCGTTTGGCCGCCGGCCGGTGATGGCTATTTGACGTTACCCTGATAGACTCCGAGCACACACGCAACCCCGGTGTCATCAGGTTTCGTTCGGTGGCTTAGAGGCCTCTATGGAAAAAGCGCGAGTCAAGGGACTTTCATTGGCAAGGAGGCTCTACACGTCGCGAACTCTGGGTTTGGCACTTGGCCTTTTGTGCGTTGGCGCGGCGATGCATCCCCTCAATCCGGCCCCTTGGGTCTGGGTAGTGATGCTGCTCAATGCCGTTGTGTGGCCCCATCTGGCGTACCAATGGGCGCGTCGGGCGCCGGTTCCCTACCACGCCGAACACCGCAATCTACTGGTCGATGCCTTTCTCGGCGGTTTCTGGGTGGCCGCCATGCAGTTCAATCCGCTGCCGAGTGCCGTGACCATTTCCATGATGGCCATGAACAACGTCGCGATCGGCGGGTTACGGTTTTTGCTGGTGGCCACGGTCGCGCAGGTCCTGGGCGTCGGCGTCGGCCTGTTGATATTTGCCCCGGCCTTCGTTCCTGAAACCAGTCAATTTCAGCTGTATGCCTGTTTGCCTTTGCTGTGTTTTTATCCGCTGGCACTGGGCTGGATCTGTTTTAGCCAGGCCTACACACTCGGTCAACACAAGCGTGAATTACTGGCCTTGAGCCGTACCGACAGCCTGACCGGCCTGCTCAATCACGGGGCCTGGAAAGATCAACTGGAAATCGAATTTCAGCGTTGCCAACGGCAGCATAGCGGTGGCGCAATCGCGCTGATCGACATCGATCATTTTAAAACCATCAATGACACGTACGGCCACGTCGCCGGGGACATTGTCCTGCGCCAGTTGAGCAAGCTGCTCAGACAAAACCTGCGGGCCGCCGATCTGGCTGGGCGTTACGGCGGCGATGAGTTCTGCGTGATCCTGCCGGACCTGCCCCTGAGCAGCGCGGCGGCCGCCATGGATTCGCTACGAGATCGCTTCGCCACACTCGGCTACGAGCAGAACCCGGCGTTGAAGGTCAGCCTGAGCATCGGAATTGCCGCATTCGACCCGGGCCATGCCGATGCCACCCTGTGGATTAACGACGCCGACCAGGCGTTGTATGAAGCCAAGACTACCGGGCGTAACCGCGTGATTTGCAGCAGCGATAGCCAGCCTCATCATGAGTTGCTGGACTCGGTGTAGAGCGCGAACAGGCTCGCTCCTGCAGGGGACGGCAAGATCAAAAGATCGCAGCCTCGTTTCACTCGACAGCTCCTACAGGGCCGGGGCATCCATGGCCCCGACCACTGACGCGCTACTCCTTGACGCTCATGAACTCTTCCGCCCAACGAATGTATTCCTCGGGCTGCGTGTAGGTGTGCGTCAGTTCGGTGGCGCTCAGATCCGAGGCCTGGGTAAACATCTGCCGTTGTTCCCGCAGGCTGTCGTACGTCGCTTTGATGGCCGCGAAGTAAGCACCGTGGCCATCGATGGTGACCCGCACGCCGAGTTCGGCGAGGCGTTTGTCGTCGCGCAGCAGCGGGTTGCCGTAGGTCACCAGCATCAAGGGTACGGTCAGGTGCTCGGCAAGCTGCTCGAGGTGCTCGAAATCCCGTACGCCGACCATGCAGATCCCGTCCGCCCCGGCGCGCTGGTACTGCTGGGTACGGCTGATGATTTCCTGGACCGGCAGAATCCCTGCGTTGGTTCGGGCGACGATCGCCATTTCCGAATCAACCCTGGCTTCCAGCGCCGCGCGGATCTTGCCGACGCCTTCGGCGACCGTGATCAAGTCGGTGGATTTGCGCCCGAATTGCGCGGGCAGCAGGGTGTCTTCAATCGTCAGCGCGGCAATGCCGGCTCGTTCGAGTTCGACGATGGTGCGCATGACGTTCAGCGCGTTACCGTAGCCATGGTCGGCGTCGGCGATCACCGGCAATTGGGCGACACGGCCGATGCGCGTGGCTTGCTCAGCGAACTCGCTGAGGGTGATCAAGGCAAAGTCTGGGGCGCCCAGCACCTGCAGCGACGCGACTGAACCGCCGAGAATGCCCACTTCAAAACCCAGGTCCGCGGCAATGCGTGCCGACATCGGATCAAAGACCGACGCGGTGTGATAGCAGGTATTGGACGCGAACAGCTCGCGGAAACTACGGCGCAAATCTTGATGAGATAGCCTGGACATAAGAGTTCCACCAATGGAATGGAATGGAAGGGCTTGAGCAAAAGTGTCAACGCCGAAGAAACAAAAGGCTATCACGCGGAGGAGGGGGAAATGATGACGAATTTGCAGAAGGCCTGACGCAAGGCGCTTTCTGTGGCGAGTGCGGCGGTAATTACGCCGCTACAGCCTTCTGTTGTCGGTTGACCAGTGGTATGGCTCTTATCGAGTCACCCGGCTGCAGTTGCAGGCGCTTGGCGGTCTGTCGGTCGACGATCAGGCTGTTGCCAACCTGCCACGCAGGGGCTGCGGTAATACGGCAGTTCTCCATGCGACGATTGTGGATCAGCCAGACCTGCGCCCGGTTATCCGGCGTGCCGATGGCCAGGATCAGGGGTTCGCTGTCGCGCACTGTGCGGATGTTCGTCATCGGCGCCTCGATGATCGGACCGCCGTCGAAGATATCGATGTACCCCTTGTGCGCAAAACCCTCATCCTCAAGAATCTTCAACGCCGGTGCTGTATTCGGGTGGGCTTTGCCGATCACGGCCTGTGCCTGTTCGGTGAGCAAGCAGGTGTACAGGGGCTGGCGCGGCATCAGTTCCGCGATGAACGATTTACTGCCCGATACGGCCAGATGGTCGGCATGGCTGAAATCCTTCTTGAAAAAATGCCGGCCCAGGCTGTCCCAAAACGGCGAGCAGCCTTGCTCATCGGCGCTACCGCGCAGTTCAGCGATCAGTTTGTCGCCGAACAGGTGAGTAAATTCAGCTACAAACAGCAGACGGCCCAATGATAGCAACCGCCCGTTATTACCCTGGCGGTGATCCGGGCGCAGGAACAGCGAACACAGCTCCGATTGCCCGGTCATTTCATTGTTCAGAAACAGCGTGGGAATCTGACGCTGAATGCCCAGGTCCGGCGCAGAACTGACGGTGACGCCGACGCGATAGTTGTACCAGGGCTCGCGCATACCGACCGCTCCCGTCAGGGCACTGATACCGACAACCTGTTGATCGTCGTCTTCGAGCACGAACAGGTAATCGGCATCGGCACGTTCGACTTGTTCGGCAAACGTCCGTTGCGCCCAGCGCACCCGGTGGAACAGTTGTTCTTCATTGGCTGGCAGGGTGGTGAACACGGGGCCGGCTTCGCGCACCAGCGCGAGCAACGCAGGCAGGTCGGTGACACTGACCGGACGGACTAGCATGTTGAAGCTCCTTCTTCGCGACTGCCCGAACGCAGTCGTGGGGGACGTTGGCGGGCGCGCGTCAAAGGGCGATCAACCGGATCGGGCTGCCTTCGCTCACGTTTAACGCGGCGCGCATCCTGGCGTCGAGTACCACTGGTTGCCCAGGGTTGAAGTCCAGTTCGGCGACAATTGCCCGATAGCCCCTGAGTGAATCGTTGCTCACGAGATAGCGGCCACGGGCATCAATGGCGGACCCGGTTTTTACCGTGGCGATATGACTTTGGGCGATGGAGCGGATGCAGGAAAGTCGGGCTTGCAAGGTAGGACCGCCGTCAAACAGATCGACGTATTGACAGGTATCGAACCCCTCGCGCTCAAGGATATCGAAGGCTTCCTGGCCATCTGGATGGATGCGTCCGACGCAGTCTCGTGCCGTTTCCGGCAACATCGGCAGGTAGATCGGGTAGTGAGGCATCAGTTCGGCGAGGAACGTGCGACTGTTCAGACCGCACAGCTTTTCCGCCTCGGCATAGGGCAGGTCGAAGAAATGCTTGCCGACTGCATCCCAGAACGGCGACTCGCCTTCATCGTTGCTGAAACCGACAATCTCCGTGATCACTGTGTTGGCAAAACGGCCTGAATGAGCACCGATAAACAACAGTCGAGCCCGGGACAGCAGTTCGGAAAACGGTGACCGGACCCACTCGGCGTCAATATGGAAACCTCGCAGCAAGGTATGGCCGCTCAGGTCATGACACAGCGAGAGAGTCGGTACGTCATGCTCGATATTGAGTTCTCGCGAGGCACTGGTGTAATGACGGTTGCGCAGGCTGTAGAAGGGCTCGTTGAAGCCGGCAGTGGCCAGGATTTCCGAACACCCCACCAGGCGCTGAGACGTCAAGTCTTCCAGGACGAAGAAATAATTCTCCGGGCCATGATCTTCAACGTCTTTTTCAAACGAGGCACAAGAGTCGAAAACCCTCTGGCGCAAGCGTTCAGCGTCGTCCGGCAAGGAGGTGACACCCACCAGGCTTTCGCGGGCAAGTCGCTGTAACTGGGGCAGGTCGGTTAACGCGACCGGGCGTAAGACCAGCATGGATGTACTCCTGTATCAAAGGGTTCGGTGGCACGCACCCAACCTGACTATCACTGTCGGTTTCCACGCATTGCTCAGGCGGTACCCTGAAGCCTGTTCAGGTGCCGCTCTTCTTCTGTGTCAGCTTTTTAGTGTTGAACGGTATTACGATGACGGTGTTGAACACCTGTAGTGTCATGGACAGACACCCGGGTAATCGAAGGTGATCACTCAGGGCGTCGAGACAGAGAATCCGTGGTCCTGCCGGATGATTTTCATCGGTGTTTTGTTTCCGCGAAATCAGTATTTATGGAAGCCACGGTGCCTGTCTAGTGAATTTTTGCCAGGCGTTTCAAAGCCTTGAATCAGGCGAAAGGCCCGTATGCCAAGGGCTACAAGAATGACGCCCTTGTGTGTAGGCCCTTTCCAAAATTGGTGTAAGACAATGCCTTTTTTACTCGCCAATTAACGAAAACCGCGCAAACGAAACGCTCCCGTTGGCGTGGGATACGGCACAATTACGCAACAATGCACGGCCTGTTGCCGTGCTCCGACCCCTTTTACCGAGTGATTCTTTGTGCAGGCGACCCGTTTGACTTTGATATGCCACGCTCGAACCGTCGCACAGAAATTAGGGCGTTTTCCTACAAATGAACCTGTGGAAATAAAATGGCAATCGGCAGAAGGTTCGCGCGCCGCCTTTTTCAAAAAAACGCCGCGCTTTCTTTGTGCTCCTGAATTACGCACCCGGCAAACCGCTGAGTTGTACGCCGCCGATGTCGAGACTGCCGAGGCCTTGCGCGATTGCGATTTCGGCCGATGGAGCGGGGCGCAGATCGATGACTTGCAGCAGTCAGAACCCGAGGCCCTCGAGGCCTGGCTGGCTGACCCGGCTTGCGCACCCCATGGTGGCGAGTCGGTTGCACAACTTCTTGAGCGGGTCGCCGCCTGGCTGACGACCCTTGAGGCAACTCCCGGGCACGTCGTGGCCATTACCCATCCCTTTGTCATTCGCGCCGCGCTGACCCATGTCTTGAACTGTTCGGCGTTTAATCAGATCGATGTTGAGCCGCTGTCGTCCATCGAACTTCGCTACAACGGGCGCTGGCGACTGCGTTTGCCAGAGACAGCTATAGAGGACGCACACTGATGAAAAAACTTCTGGTGATCGGGATCGGTGCGGGCAACCCCGACTACATCACGATGCAGGCGGTAAAGGCGCTCAACCTTGTCGACGTGTTTTTCCTCATGGACAAGGGGGAAAGCAAAGACAAGCTGATCGAACTGCGCCGCAAGATCTGTGAGCGCTACATCACCGATCACGCCTATCGCTTCATAGAAGCCCACAGCCCGGAGCGCGAGCGCGGTGATGTGGACTACACAACCAGCGTCGATGATCTGAATCTGGCCAAGCAGCGCACGTTCGAACGGCTGATCAACGAGGAAATGTCCGACAGTGAGTGTGCCGGTTTTCTGGTGTGGGGCGATCCGGCGTTGTACGACAGCACTGTGCGGATTTTGCAGGCAATCCTGGCATCTGGCGCTTGTGCATTCGAGTTTGAAGTGGTTCCCGGCATCACCAGCGTTCAGGCGCTGGCAGCGCAGCACAAGGTGCCGTTGAATCGCATCGGGCGGTCGATTGAAATCACCACCGGACGCCGTCTGGCAGCGGGGCAGGTGAGCGATGCCGACAGCCTGGTGGTGATGCTCGATGCGCAAGATGCCTACCATCAGGTGGCCGACCCGGAGACCGAGATTTATTGGGGCGCTTACCTGGGGACGCCGGATGAGATTCTTATCAGTGGCAAGCTCAAGGACGTGGCGCAGGAGATCGAGCGGGTGCGCAAGGCTGCCCGAATGGCAAATGGGTGGATCATGGATACCTATTTATTGCGTAAGCCTTGAGCTGTGTGGTGACTGAGCTGGCGTCATCGCGAGCAGGCTCGCTCCTACAGGGGTAGGTGTTGTACACAAAATCTGTGAACACCTAAATCACTGTAGGAGTGAGCCTGCTCGCGATGAGGCCCTTGAAGCGGGCTCAAACCTCCACCTTGGCCTCATGCCCAAACCGCTCCCGATACACCGACGGCGGCACGCCGACCACATTGCGAAAGGCCACCCGAAAAGTTTCCACCGATCGATAACCACACCCCATGGCGATCTGCTCGGTGTTCTGATTCGTGCTCTCCAGCAATTCCCGTGCGCGCCCCAGGCGCTCATGCTGCAGCCAGGCTTTGGGGGGCAGGCCGGTGGCTTCAGTGAATCGCCGCAGGAACGTCCGTTCGCTCATGGCCGCCTCGCTGGCCATATCGCGAACTTCCAGCGGTTGATGCAAGCGTTCCCGGGACCATTGCATGACACGGGAAAGATCGCTGCGCGGCGTAGGACTGACCGGTGAAGGAATGAATTGCGCCTGCCCGCCGGTGCGTTGCGGCGACATGACCAGGCGACGTGCCACCGAATTGGCGACCTGGGTGCCGAAATCCCGGGCCACCAGGTGCAGGCAGGCGTCGATGCCGGCGGCGCTGCCGGCTGACGTGATCAACTGACCCGAGTCGACATACAGCACCTGCGCATCGACCAGGATGTTGGGAAATCGCTCCGCCAGTTCCGTGGTGTAGCGCCAATGAGTCGTGGCGCGGTAGCCATCGAGCAATCCGGTCGCCGCCAGCACGAAAACCCCTGAGCATATCGACAGCAACCGCGCGCCCCGCGCATGGGCTCGACGCAGGCCGTTGAGTAAGGCTTCAGGCACGGGTGCACTGCGGTCGCGCCAGCCGGGAATGATGATGGTCCGGGCCTCATCGAGCAGTTCCATGCCGCCATCCGCCAGCACCTGAATGCCGCCCATGGCGCGCATCGGGCCTTGATCGACCGCGACAATCCGGTGCGCGTACCAGGGGAATTCGAACTCGGGTCGAGCCAGGCCGAAAATCTCAACGGCGATGCCGAATTCGAAGGTGCAGAGGCCGTCATAGGCCAGAATCGCGACCAATCCAGGGGTTCGTTGCATTTGGCGGAAAGTTCCCGGTGAGTGTCTTGTGCGCCACTTTAGCCTCAAGCATCAGGCCGATAAAGTGGTCTCACACCCAAAAACACTCTGGAGTACAGCCCATGACCAGTCTTGTCCGTGAGATTCCTGCCGCGCCCTCGGCCATTGCCCTGATGCATTTCAGCAGCCGTCTGACCTTCGAAACCGATTGTTCCGACGTCTTCAGCAGCCAACAGGCTGGCGATGTGGATTTTGTCCTGGTGGACGTGCGGGGCCCGATGGCGTTTGACCGGGGTCATGTGCCGGGCGCGATTAACATTCCGGGGCGGCTGCTGACCGCTGACGCGTTGGCGGCCTGGCCGAAATCGACCCTGTTCGTTGTCTATTGCGCCGGCCCTCACTGCAATGGCGCGAACAAGGCGGCGGTGAAACTGGCGGCGCTGGATTATCCGGTCAAGGAGATGATTGGCGGGGTGACCGGTTGGCTGGATGAGGGGTTTGAGTTGAGTGGCGTGGTACAACGTTCGGTCGGCCCAGTGATCGGCTGCGACTGTTGATATAACCGAAAAGATCGCAGCCTCGTTTCACTCGACAGCTCCTACAGGGGTTTGTGTAGGGGTTTGTGTCAGGGCTGGACTCCCTCTCACATCTAACGCCATCCCCCTGTAGGAGCTGCCGAAGGCTGCGATCTTTTGATCTTGCTACATCAAACGCGAGCCTCCCACCACGCATCCAGTGTCACCTGCAACCAATCAAAAACCTTTGCGTACGCCGCGCTGTCCGGCTGCCCTCGTGGCAGCGGTGATTCCTCGGCGAAGAATTCATTGAGCGTCGCCACCGACTCGGCATTCCACTCGGGATGAAACTGCAATCCCACTCGGGTCGGGCCGACGCTGTACATCTGTTGTTCACAACGATCACTGCGAGCAAGGCATTGCGCCTGCGGCGGCAGGTCGATTGCGTCTTCGTGCCACTCCATCACGCTCAATGCCTGGCCATCAGCGAATGTGACAGTAGTCCAGCCCGTTTCCGGGCTGTCCATCCGCCGGATGTTCCCGCCAAGACCCAACGCCAGCAACTGCGCCCCCAGGCAAATGGCGAACACCGGAGCCCCGCGCTCCAGAATGCCAGCCAGCCACTGTCGTTCGGCTTCCAGCCACGCCGGCCCGGCGTTCGACTGATAAGGCCCGCCCAGCAGTACGACTGGCTCAGCGCTCATCGGCGGCAACTCACCCAGATCGGCGCGAAAGACCGTCAGCGGCAATCCACGAGCGTGCGCCCAATGGGCAATCGCACCGGGGCCTTCAGCACGGTGGTGTTGAATCACGTTCAACGTCGTCTTTTTGCTGCTCATGCCTGCCACCTTTTTATAAGTATTTGTCGCCTAAACACAATTTGCTGCTCTGCAGCCGCTCTAGACTGCCGGCCACTTCGGTCGCCGCCTATAGCGCTGACGACCGAAAGCTACCAATCGAACGCTGCCAATAAAAGCCTCCGCATACAGGAGTTATAAATGAAGAAGCTAGTGATGTTCGGTGCTCTGGCACTGTCGATGCTGTCCCTGACCGCTGTGGCTGACGACGCCAAGCCGATCCGTATCGGGATCGAAGCCGGTTACCCGCCATTCTCGATGAAAACCCCTGACGGCAAGCTCACCGGTTTCGACGTGGACATCGGCGATGCCCTTTGTGAGCAGATGAAAGTGAAATGTACCTGGGTCGAACAAGAGTTCGATGGTTTGATCCCGGCACTGAAGGTCAAGAAAATCGACGCCATTCTGTCGTCCATGACCATCACTGATGACCGCAAGAAAAACGTTGATTTCACCATCAAGTACTACCACACGCCCGCTCGATTCGTGATGAAGGAAGGCGCTGACGTCAAGGACCCGCTGACCGAACTCAAAGGCAAGAAAGTCGGCGTGTTGCGTGCCAGTACCCACGACCGCTTCGCCACTGAAGTGCTGCAACCGGCCGGTATCATCCTGGTTCGTTACAGCTCCCAGCAGGAAGCCAACCTTGATATGGTCTCCGGTCGCCTCGACGCCATGCTGGCCGATTCGGTCAACCTCGACGACGGTTTCCTGAAAACCGACGCAGGCAAGGGCTTCGCGTTTGTCGGACCGACCTATGAAGACGCCAAGTACTTCGGTGGCGGCGCCGGTATCGCCGTGCGCAAGGGTGACAAAGAGCTGGCGGACAAATTCAACACCGCCATCACTGAGATCCGTGCCAACGGCAAATACAAGCAAGTGCAGGACAAATACTTCAATTTTGACGTTTACGGCGAGTAAACGAGTCGTTTAAAAAAGTGGCAACCGCCGACAGGGGTTGCCATTTTTTTTCAATAGATATGAGAAACCTGTGGGAGCGGCGTTGCGACGATTCGACGATTCGACGTGCTCGCACCGTCCCACAGGCCATCTCAAATGCCGCCCATATCGGAGCTCCCATGCAACGCATCGATCATCCACTGCCCTGGAGCCACCTGGGGACCGAGCGCACCCTCAGCGTGTTTCGTTATGGCGCGGGCACTCGCAAGGTCTATATCCAGGCCAGCCTGCACGCTGACGAATTACCGGGCATGCGCACCGCCTGGGAACTGAAAAAACGCCTGGCTGAACTCGAAGTCCAAGGGCAGCTGCAGGGTGTGATCGAATTGGTGCCGGTGGCCAATCCGATCGGGCTCGATCAGCACCTTCAAGGCAGTCACATGGGGCGCTTCGAGCTGGGCAGCGGCAAGAACTTCAACCGCTCGTTCGTCGAGCTCAGTGCATCGGTGGCCACGTTGATTGGTGATCGCCTGGGCGACGATGCACTCGCCAACATCACGCTGATTCGCCAGGCCATGGGTCAGGTGCTCGACACCTTGCCGGCGCCGGCCTCGCAATTGGAGGCCATGCACCGATTGCTGCTGCGCCACGCCTGTGACGCCGACATCACGCTGGATCTGCACTGCGACTTCGACGCAGCGATTCATCTCTACGCGTTGCCGCAACACTGGCCACAGTGGAAGTCATTGGCCGCGCGCCTGAAGGCCGGTGTCGCGTTGCTCTGCGAGGACTCTGGTGGCAGCTCGTTCGATGAATCCTGTTCATCGCCGTGGCTGCGTCTGGCGCGGGCCTTTCCCGAGGCCGCCATTCCCCCGGCCAACCTGGCGACGACGCTGGAGCTGGGCAGCATGGGCGATACCCGCGTCGATCAGGCCCAGGCCAATGCCGAAGCGATTCTCGGGTTTCTCGCCGAGCAGGGTTTCATCAAGGGAGACTGGTCGCCGGCGCCGGATGAATGCTGTGAGGGCATGCCATTCGAAGGCACCGAGTACCTGTTTGCGCCGCACCACGGCGTCGTCAGCTTCCTGCGCGAGGCCGGCGAATGGGTGGAGCAGGGGGATGCGCTGTTCGAAGTGGTCGATCCATTGAATGACCGGGTGACCACGGTGCGCGCCGGGACCAGCGGGGTATTGTTTGCCATAAATCGTGGGCGCTATACCCAGCCGGGCACGTGGCAGGCGAAGGTGGCGGGGCGCGAGCCGATTCGGGTGGGGAAACTCATCAACGATTGATGGGGTTTTGAAGGAGGATCTGTGCAGGACCGTGTAGGACAGCTCCTACACAGCTCCTACAAGTGGGCGTCGTTTTTGTTAGGCTCCACCTCGAATCCTGCACATGTGAAGGAAGGTTTATGTTGAAGTTTCTCGCTCTGCTGACGCTCTTCGCGTCGGCCGCTGTCCACGCTCAAACCCCGCTGCATACCGACCTGCCGCTCAACTACCTGGAGCAGACCCGGCCCGATTCCCGTGATAAGCCCCTGGTGATTTTCCTCCACGGTTATGGCAGCAACGAACACGACCTGTTCGGTATCAAGGACGAGTTGCCGGCCACCTACACCTACCTGTCGGTTCGGGCGCCGATCGTGATGGAAGAGGGCAGTTATCAGTGGTTTCGCCAGAAAGGCAAAGGCGCCTACAACGGCGAGACGGATGACCTGAAAACCAGCGGCCAGGTGTTGCTGGATTTCATCGCGCAAGCCGCGAAGAAATACCACACGCAACCGAACAAGGTGTACCTGGTGGGTTTCAGTCAGGGCGCGATCATGTCCTACGAAGTGGCGTTGCGGCATCCCGAGGCCGTCGGCGGGATCGCGGCCTTGAGCGGGCGAATTCTGCCGGTGCTCAAGTCCGAATTGAAACCGGATGAAAAACGCCAGAACCTGGGGATTTTCATTGGTCATGGCACGGCGGACACGCGCCTGCCGTTCAAGGACGGCACCGACGCCAACAGCCTCTTGCAAAGCCTGTCCCTCAAACCTGAGTTTCATGCCTACGAAGGCGTGGGTCATTCCATCAGTGCCGTGGAGATGCAGGATCTCAGCGCCTGGTTACAGCGCCTTAATCCCTGAGTGTTACTTGCCGCTGACCATCTGCTTGATCAACGTTTCATGGGCGGCCATATCGCCGGGACGGGAAATGACCTGAACCACGGCCATGCGGCTGCCTGATGCTGCCATCAGCGTGGTGTTGAGGGTCTGGCCGCCCCCGCGTGTGGCGGTGCTGTCGATCTGGCGCAGCCCTAGCCCGGCCTTTTTCAGCGTCAGGCTTTTTTCGCTCAACTTGTTGTAGTCAGGCAGGGCTTTGCGTTGTGCCGCGTCGAAGTCGGCTGCCGTGCCGTCGAGAAACTCGCCATCGTTGTCCTTGACCTTGACGCCTTCGGGCAAGCTGTTTTCAGCCGTGATAATCACGGTTTTGGTGGTCTCGTTGGAGTACATGGTGCCGCTAGCGCCAGTAGAGCTGGCGGGCAGCGGGTTGGCGATGAAACCCTTGGGCAGGGTGAAGGTGAACTTGCCGGCCAACATGGAGGCTTTCAGGCTGGGGGCCGTGTCTTTAGCCGTGGCCTTGGCCGCTTGCGCATTCAAAGCCCCCAGGCTGGCAACCGCCATCAGCAACAGGACAACGGCTTTCTTACTCAACAGTGACATTCAAAATCTCCAGGGATGGTCGCGCAATGCGGGCGATCATCCCATGGAGGCCGTCAGGCATTCCAGCGCGGGGTAACGGGCGGTCGTGCTGTAGCGTGCCTCGAGTCAATCCGCCTGGTTCTGCTGGAACTGATTGCGACGGCCGGGCTTGTTGCGCTAACCGTTCGATTTTACCGAACGTGTTGACGGCAGACTCGCAGGTTTTGCCAGCAAGCGTTTAGTCACCCCCAACATCATCACCGAGACCGCCACGCTCACAGCAAAAGCGCTCAATCCCATGCGGGGTAGGGTCAATGCCAGTACCAGACAAAAGGCGGCGAACGAGTACATGCCCGTTGCGGTGGCTCGCAGCAACGCGGCAGTAAATGCGGGCCCGCGGGTTTGCTGGGAGAACACTGCCATCACGCTGCCCAGCACCGGGAACACTGCTAGCAGTCCACTCCAGCGCTCGCCCACGGTGCTGGCCAGCAAAGTAACCGCCAGAGTCAGCAAGGCACCGGCGACCATGCGCAGCAGCAATTTGTCGGACTTAGGCGCAGGCCCGGACACGATGGGCTGCACCGCAGGAAACAGGTAAGGCGCAGCCAACAGCGCGGTGGCGGCGGCAATGACCGAGAACACCAGGGACGCGGGGATCAGCGACAGCACCGCAGCCACCAACGCCCACACCAGCAATGAAATCACCAAGGCCCACGGCCAGCCCTTGCGTTGTGCGACTTGGGCGTAGGTGACGCAGAAGGCGATCATCGCAAACATGACGGACAACGCCGCTGTCGCTGACTGGGCGGCAAACACTTCACCCTGTTCGATGGCGAGGAAGAAAAGAATCGGTCCGACCACCACCGGCAATCCCGACAGCCACCCGGCCACGCTCGGGCCCCAGCGTTTACCCGCGAGGGAAATCAGCAGTAGAAATCCCGGTATCACCAGCAATTTAAGCAAGAGCACGCCCGCACCTCCGAACCAAGTGAGCGCCAACGTTAGCATCGCCAGTGGTGGATTGCTCTATTGTTTGCCTGTTTTTGTATACAAAAACATCGGTGTGGAGAATTGTACAAATCGTCTTGTTACGTATAAGTTTTTAACAGGTCCCCCGAAGAATCGAACCCCCATGAACAGCCTGCGATCCACCTTATGCCACTGCGTATGGATGTTGATGTTGCTGGGGGGCCAGGCAATGGCCAGTTGGCAGGAAGCGGTGCCCGGTGCGCGGATCATTGGCGCCGGAGAATTCAGTGTCTTTGGTTTCGATGTTTATAACGCCCGACTCTGGAGCGCGGTGCAGCCGTTATCAGATGACCAGCCCTTCGCGCTGGAGTTGATCTACCAACGCAAGATTTCCCGAGACGATCTTGTGCAAGCCAGCGTCGATGAAATCAAGCGCCTGTCCGGTTCGGCGGTGAGCAGCGAGCAACTCCTCGGCTGGCAGGCGCAGATGCAACAGTCGTTTGTCGATGTGCAGCCCGGAACCCGTATTACCGGGGTGTATGTGCCGGGGCAGGGGGCGCGTTTTTTTGTGGGGCAGCAATTGCAGCATGAAGTGCAAGACCCGCAATTCGCCCGCGCGTTCTTCAATATCTGGCTGGACCCGCGTACCCGCAACCCTCAATTGCGCCAGCAGTTATTGGGTCGATAGAGGCGGGTGTTTTCACCGCGTTGAACGAAACGTTTAAGCTGCCTCCTCAGACCTGTTGACGGATGATTGCGTGAAATTCAGTTTGCCCAAAATCGCCACTGCACCCTTCTGCCCGCCGGAAGTGGCGGGCAGCGTTGCCGTCGATCCCCGCGCCTCGTTCTTCAAGCGTGTGCTGCGTTTCGCCGGTCCCGGCTTGCTGGTTTCAATCGGCTACATGGACCCGGGCAACTGGGCGACGGCGATCGAAGCCGGTTCGCGGTTTGGCTACAGCCTGTTGTTTGTGGTGCTGATGGCGAGTCTGGCGGGGATGGTGGTGCAGTGCCTGTGCTCACGCCTGGGCATTGCCACCGGCCGCGATCTGGCACAGCTGTGCCGTGAGCGTTACAGCACCCGCACGGCACGGACCCAATGGGTGCTGGCGGAAATTTCAATCATCGCCACCGACCTCGCCGAGGTGCTTGGCTGCGCGCTGGCGTTCCATTTGCTGCTGGGCTGTTCGCTGACCGTGGGCATTGCCCTGACGGCCTTTGACACGCTATTGGTGCTGGCCTTGCAGAACCGTGGCTTCCGTCGGCTGGAGGCGATCATGCTGGTGCTGGTGAGCACCATCGGTGTGTGTTTCTTCGTGGAGCTGTTGCTGATCAAGCCTTACTGGCCTGATGTGTTCCAGGGTTTTACGCCGTCATTGTCCGCCATCAGCGACGCCGCACCCTTGTACCTGGCCATCGGGATCCTCGGGGCGACGGTGATGCCGCATAACCTGTATCTGCACACCTCGATCGTACAAACCCGAATGATCGGCAAGGACCTGGCCAGCAAGCAGGATGCGGTGAAGCTGGCGCGTATCGATACCATTGGCTCGCTGGCGCTGGCACTGCTGGTCAATGCCGCCATTTTGATTCTCGCGGCGGCGGCGTTTCACAAGACCGGGCATTCCGATGTGGTGGATATTCAGGACGCTTATCACTTGCTTGATCCACTGGTAGGCGGGGCGCTGGCCAGCGTGTTGTTCGGGGTGGCCTTGCTGGCCTCGGGGCAGAGTTCGACCTTCACCGGCACCATCGCCGGGCAAGTGATCATGGAGGGTTACCTGAACCTGCGAATCCCGTGCTGGCAACGACGGTTGATCACCCGGGGGCTGGCGCTGATCCCGGCATTCATCGGCGTGTGGCTGATGGGGGATGATGCGATCGGCAAGCTATTGGTGTTGAGTCAGGTGGTGTTGAGTCTGCAGCTGCCGTTTGCGCTGTATCCGTTGATCCGCATGACCAATGATCATCGGTTGATGGGCCCCTTCGTCAATCGACTGCCGACGCGGGTGTTGGCGTGGGGGTTGTTCGGGGTGATCAGCGGGGCGAATAGCTGGTTGATCTTTCAGTTTGTGGTGTGAGCCACAAGTTTTGCCGCCTACTGAACTTACTCAAATTGCCTGACGGTATACCTGTAGCAGCTGGCGAAGCCTGCGTTGGGGCGCGAAGCAGCCCTGATTTTCAAGCCGGTATCAGGGTGTCTGAACAGCGACCGCTGCGCAGTCGGACGCAGCCTTCGGCAGCTGCTACAGGGATTTTGTTGTTGCTGCTTTAAAACCCGGTGCGACATCAGTCGCACCGGGAGTGTTACCAGGCTGCAGCGGTTCTTCGTGGGCCCCCGTGCAGCCTGTTGAACGCTTTAAGCCCGTTCGATCGCCAGCGCAACGCCCTGACCACCACCAATGCACAGGGTGGCGAGACCTTTCTTGGCGTCGCGCTTGATCATTTCATGCAGCAAGGTCACCAAAACGCGGCAACCGGATGCACCAATCGGGTGACCCAGTGCGATAGCGCCACCGTTCACGTTGACCTTGTTCAAATCCCATTTCAGCTCTTTCGCAACGGCCAGGGATTGCGCCGCGAATGCTTCGTTGGCTTCGATCAGGTCGAGTTGGTCGATGGACCAGCCGGCCTTGTCCAGGCAACGGCGAGTGGCCGATACCGGGCCGATGCCCATGATCGCCGGGTCAACACCCGCATTGGCGTAAGCGGCGATTTTCGCCAGCACTGGCAAACCCAGGGCCTTGGCTTTTTCGGCGCTCATCAGGATCACGGCGGCGGCACCGTCGTTGAGCGACGACGCGTTGCCAGCGGTCACCGAACCGTCTTTCTTGAAGGCTGGCTTGAGTTTGCCTAGCCCTTGAGCGGTGGTGTCGCCGCGAGGTTGTTCATCGATGGCAAAGGACAACGGATCGCCCTTGCGCTGAGGAATCAGGATGGGCGTGATTTCATCGACGAAACGTCCGCCTTCGATCGCGGCTGAGGCTTTTTGCTGCGAGGCCGCGGCGAAAGCGTCCTGCTGCTCGCGGGTCAGTTCGTACTTGTCGGCCACGTTCTCGGCGGTAATGCCCATGTGGTAATCGTTGAACGCATCCCATAGGCCGTCGGTGATCATGGTGTCGACGATTTGCGCGTGCCCCATGCGCAGACCGGTGCGGGCACCTGGCATGACGTAGTTGGACAGGCTCATGTTTTCCTGGCCGCCGGCGATGATCACATCGGCGTCACCGCAGCGTATCGCCTGGGTCGCCAGGTGCAGGGCCTTGAGGCCCGAGCCGCAGACCTTGTTCAGGGTCATGGCGGGCACGGTGAAGGGCAGGCCGGCCTTGATCGCCGATTGACGCGCAGGGTTCTGCCCGGCGCCGGCGGTCAACACTTGACCCATGATCACTTCATCGACTTCAGCTGCGTCGAGCCCGGTTTGTGCCAGCAACTGACGGATCACCGCAGCGCCCAGGTCAACGGCCGAGACACTGGCCAGGGAACCCTGGAAGCTGCCGATGGCGGTACGGGTGGCGGCAACGATGACGACTTCTTGCATGGAATGAATCCTCACTGAGCAGCGAACTGCATTTCTGGAACGTGATCAGGCACGATCAATTTACCTGCGGTTTTGGCGACGATCTCTTCAACACTGACGCCCGGCGCACGTTCTTTGAGAATGAACGCGCCGTTTTCAATTTCCAGGTAAGCCAGGTCGGTCAGCACGCGCTTGATGCAACCCGCGCCGGTCAGCGGCAGGCTGCACTGGGCCAGCAGCTTGGACTCACCGTCCTTGGACGCGTGGGTCATGATGACGATGATGTTGTCTGCACCGGCGACCAGGTCCATGGCGCCGCCCATGCCCTTGACCAGTTTGCCGGGAATCATCCACGAGGCGATGTTGCCTTGCACGTCGACTTCAAAGGCGCCCAGTACGGTCAAGTCCACATGACCACCGCGGATCATCGCGAAGGATTCGGCCGAGGAAAAAATCGACGCGCCGGTACGGGCGGTCACGGTTTGCTTGCCGGCGTTGATCATGTCGGCGTCGATGGTTTCTTCAGTCGGAAAAGGCCCCATGCCCAGCAAGCCGTTCTCCGATTGCAGCATGACTTCCATGCCTTCGGGAATGTAGTTGGCGACCAGGGTCGGAATGCCGATGCCCAGGTTCACGTAGAAGCCGTCCTGCATTTCGCGGGCGACGCGTTGAGCCATTTGTTCGCGGGAAAGTGCCATTGTTGTTATTCCTTCATTCGGTCCGGGGGCAGGGGATCACTTACGCACGGTGCGCTGTTCGATGCGCTTTTCGAACGTGCCGCAAATGACCCGGTCGACGTAGATGCCAGGGGTGTGGATCTGCGCCGGGTCCAGCTCGCCGGGTTCGACGATTTCTTCGACTTCGACCACGGTGATCTTGCCGGCGGTGGCGGCCAGCGGGTTGAAGTTCTGGGCGGTGTGGCGGTAGATCACGTTACCGAAATGGTCGGCTTTCCAGCCTTTGACGATGGCGAAGTCACCGGTGATGGACTCTTCCATCAGGTACTTGCGACCCTTGAATTCGCGCACTTCCTTGCCGTCGGCGACCGGGGTGCCGACGCCGGTGGCGGTGAAGAAAGCCGGGATGCCGGCGCCGCCCGCGCGCATTTTTTCGGCGAGGGTGCCTTGGGGGGTCAGAACGACTTCGATTTCGCCTTTCAACAGCTGTTCTTCGAACAGTTTGTTTTCGCCAACGTAGGAGGCCACTACTTTGCTGATCTGCCGATCAGTCAACAGCACGCCGAGACCGAAACCGTCGACGCCGCAGTTGTTGGAAACCACGGTGAGATCGCGAGTGCCCTTGCGCTTGATCTCGTTGATCAGGTTTTCCGGAATCCCGCACAGGCCGAAGCCACCGGCGATCACGGTCATGCCGTCTTCAAGTCCTGCCAGAGCTTCCTCGTAGGAACTCACGCGCTTGTCGAAACCTGCCATATGCACCTCTTTTATTCTTTATGGGCGGCTGGCTAGCCGTAGTGGGTTCAGTGTCTCGTCGTTGAATTGATTTGTTAAGTTGTTTTTTGATGTGAATTAATAGATAAAACTCACTAATACTTGGAGGCGGCCGCATGCTGCGATCTTTGATCTTCGCCGTGAACGAGAACGGTGAAGATCAAGATCAAGATCAAGATCAAAAGATCGCAGCCTTCGGCAGCTCCTACAGTGATCGCTGTGTTACATCGCTATTCCCTGGAGATAGCCTGCATGACCGTCAAACAGATCCGCGCTTTCCTGGCTGTGGCCCAGAGCCTGAGTTTCGCTGTGGCCTGCGAGCGGTTGCACCTGTCGCAATCGGCGCTGAGCCTGACCATCAAAGCGCTGGAGGAGGGCCTGGGCGGACGTTTGTTCACCCGTAATACCCGCAACGTTGCCCTGACGGCGGAAGGTGAATCCCTGGTGCCTCTGGCGCGCCGCCTGATCGCTGACTGGGACAACGCTGAGGATGAGCTGCGCCAGCGCTTCACCTTGCAGCGCGGCCGGGTGACGCTGGCGGCGATACCCTCGTTTGCCGGCAATCTGCTGCCACCGATCCTCAAGGCTTTCCGCGCTCGTTACCCGAAGGTCAACGTGACGGTGAACGATGTGATCAATGAGCAGGTGCTTGAAATGGTGCGTGACCGGCAGGTGGAACTGGGGGTGGCGTTTGAGCCCACCATGAGTACGTCGCTGGCCTTCACACCGCTTTATATGGACCGGTTCGTTGCGGTGGTTTCACAAGATTCACCGCTGGCGGAGCTGAGTGATATCGATTGGCAGACGCTGCTCAAGGAACCGTTTATCACCCTGCAACGGCCGTCGGCGGTGCGGGTGATGCTGGAAGAACACCTGCAAGCCCGGGGAATGAAGTTGCCGGTGGAGTTTGAAAGTCACCAGCTGGCGACGGTGGGGCGGATGGTCGCCAGCGGATTGGGTGTGAGCGCGGTGCCGGCGTTGTGTGCCGGGCAGATGCGTGAGCTGGGTGCACAGTGCCTGACTTTGCACGACCCGGTGGTGGAGCGGTCCGTCGGGGTGTTGACCAAGCCCGGGGTTGAGCTGTCGGCGGCGGCGCAGGCGTTGTTTGATGTGCTAAAGCAAGCCAACCTGGGCGCGCAATTGCCATTGCACTGATCACCATCCCTTGTAGGAGCTGTGTAGGAGCTGTCGAGTGAAACGAGGCTGCGATCTTTTGCCTTGGGCTTTAATAAGCAAGATCAAAAGATCGCAGCCTCGTTTCACTCGACAGCTCCTACACAGCTCCTACACAGCTCCTACAAGGTCAGGCGTTTGGCCAGTAGTGGCAGCAGCTGTTCGCACGACGCCTCGATCTTCAGATCCAGAATCTCATCCGCCCGGGTCTTCCCGAGGTTGATTGCCATCAGCGGCTTGCCTTGATCCACCACGGCCCGGCACAACCGGAACGCCGAATAGGCCATCAACGACGACCCGACCACCAGCAATCCTGCAGCTTTTTCAACCGCCGCCATGGCTTTGGCCGCCGTTACCTGCGCGACGTTTTCGCCAAAAAACACCACGTCTGGCTTCATTCGCTCACCCGCGCAAAGCGGGCAATGGGGCACTTGAAAGCGCGCTTCAAAGGCCGGGTCGAGCAGGGTATCGCCATCGGGTGCTTGCACGGCATCGACGCCGGCCAGGTAAGGGTTCTGCGCCACCATCAATTGCTGAATCGAGTCGCGCTCGCTGCGCTGCCCGCAATCGAGGCACAGCACCCGATGCAAGCTGCCGTGGAGTTCGATGACGTCGTGACTGCCGGCCTGGTCGTGCAGGGTGTCGACATTCTGGGTGATCAACGCGCTGATCCGCCGGGTACTTTGCAAACTCGCCAAGGCTTCGTGAGCGACGTTGGGCTGTGCCAGTCGCACTCGCGGCCAGCCCAGCATGGCCCGTGCCCAGTAGCGACGACGAGATTCGGGGGCGGACAGAAACTCCTGATACATCATGGGCTGACGACCACGCCTGACGCCCTGATTGTCACGGTAATCGGGGATGCCCGATGGCGTGCTGATGCCAGCGCCCGTCAGCACTACAAACGGTTGTTCGGTCATCAACTGCTCGAGTCGATCGAGTTGTTCACGGATACGGCCATCGAGCATGTTCAACACTCCGCAAGATCATGAATGGTTCATTGTAGGAGCTGCCGCAGGCTGCGATCTTTTGATCTTTGTTTTTCAAGATTCAAGATCAAAAGATCGCAGCCTGCGGCAGCTCCTACAAGGGCCGTGTTTACTTGCGTGCTTCAAGTATCAGGTTGAACGGCGTTTCGGTTGCCCGACGGAAAGTCGAGAAACCGGCCTCGGTAAACACTTTGCGCAACCGCGCCTCGCCCGCCTGCGCACCGAGCCCGAGGCCGACTTCCTGTGACAGTGAGTTGGGGGTGCAGATGAAGGTTGACGCGGCGTAGAACAAGCGTCCGACTGGCGTGACGTTGTCGTCGAGCGCATCGTTGGCGAAGGGTTCCACCAGCAGGACCGAACCGTCCGGCTTGAGCGACTCAAAGGCATGCCGCGCCGCGCCCACCGGGTCGCCCATGTCGTGCAGGCAGTCGAAGTAGCAGACGAGGTCGTAGTCGTTGCCCGGGTAGCTTTTCGCTGTTCCCTGGAAGAACCGCGCCTGTCCGGCCACGCCGCCTTCTTCGGCGCGCTGGGTCGCCACGGTGACGGAGGGTGCGTGGTAATCGAACCCGACGAACCGTGAGTTTGGAAACGCCTGGGCCATGATCACTGTCGACGCCCCATGCCCGCAGCCGATGTCGGCGACTTTGGCGCCGGCTTCAAGTTTTGCCACCACGCCGTCCAGAGCCGGTAGCCACTCGGCGATCAGGTGCGCTTTGTAACCGGGCCGGAAGAACCGTTCTGTACCGCTGAACATGCACGGATGGTGATCGCCCCACGCCAGCGCACCATTGCCGCGCATCGCGTTGACCAGTTTGTCCTTGTCATGGAAAAACGAGGCGACCACGCCGACGCCACCGGCCACGTAGACCGGCGAGTCTTCAATGGCCAGCGCCAGTGCCTGCTCCTCGGGGAGACGGAACTGGCCGTCGCGGTGCTCCATGTAACCCGACGCGGCGTGGGCGCTGAGCCATTCGCGCAGCAGGCGGGTGTTGCAGCCCGTTTTGTCGGCGAGTATTTCCGGGGTGATGGGTTGGCTGTCGGCCATGGCCCGGTACAGGCCGAGTTCTTCGCCGAGAATGACATTGGCGAGCATGGCTGCGCCGCCCATGTCGTTGATCAGTTTGCCCATGAATTCGTTGAGTCTGGCCTCGTCCATCACGTGTGCTCCTTTGGCAGGATCACGGTCCAGAGGTGGTTTTTTTCGGGGTTTGCACGTCTGGGCGGTGGTCGTGGGAATGAACAGGACGCACGATGTGTCCTGCGTGGGTTAAGTTTAGTTCGCTGGCCTTGGGGTGTTGGGTGGGGCGACGAAAGTGCTGGGTTGGTGTGGGGGTTGATGACGAGACGGCCTGACAGCCGACCTGTCTTTTGCGGATGTACTCCGAACCCTGTGGGAGCTGGCTTGCCAGCGATGGCGGCCTGACAGCCGACCCATTTTTTGCAGGTGTACATATCCATTGCTGCGGTAACGGCCACTTAGGGTTTCGCCTGACGGCGACTCACTTTTTTTTCAAACGCCAAAAAAAAGTAAGCAAAAAAAGGCTCGCCCCAAGCGTACGGCACCTCGCTAAAGCTCGGTGTTCCCTCGCTCCGGTGTCCATCTGGGGGCATCGCCTACGGTCTGCTTCGCGACGACCTCCTCTCGATGTGTGCGGCTTCGCCGCACGGCGCTTCGCGCCTGACCCCCAGATGAACACCTCCACTCGGCCTCCCGACGGGGCGGGTGGATCAAAAGCCAGATCAAGATCAAAAGCTTGCAGGCGAGCTAACGCTCGGCCTTGAGTGGTTAAGGGCAACGGCGCTGTGTGTTGGATTTGTTTGGATGCTCTGTAGGAGCACAGCTTGGTCTGGGCGGCATTCCGACGATAGCGCCCGATTGACCAACCTGATTCATGCGGATGCACCCGATCAAACTGTGGGAGTGAGCCTGCTCACGATAGCGCCCGATTGACCAACCTGATTCATGGGGGTGCACCCGATCAAACTGCAGGAGCAAAGCTTGTTCGCGATAGCGCCCGATTGACCAACCTGATTCATGCGGATGCACCCGATCAAACTGTGGGAGTGAGCCTGCTCGCGATAGCGCCCGATTGACCAACCTGATTCATGCGGATGCACCCGATCAAACTGTGGGAGCGAGCCTGCTCGCGATGACGACAGTACAGACAACCAACCAGTTTCATCTATACCTGATCTCGCAGACGCACCAGTCCAGGTTTTTCATCCGCCCGCTATCAACCCACCCAAACCTCACAGACATACCCGATCTAACAGCAAACCTGACCTTCTCGCATGTACTGAAATGTATCCGCCCCCCTTCCCGATACAGTTCCCCGCAACACCGGACCCCAGCCGAACACAGACCCGATACATCCCGATGATTGACTGGACATCCGTTCTGACTACCTCGAGATCGACATCATGCAGACCCCCATTGCCTCAGCAACAGCGACCGTCGGGCTTGGCTTGCGTCGTGGATTGATTAAGGACCTTCAAGCCGCCCGTGTGGGTGATTTCGATTTTCTGGAGGTCGCCCCGGAGAACTGGATCGGTATCGGCGGCGCCCATGGTGCGGCGTTGCGGGGCCTGGCTGAGCGGTATCCGTTGTCCTGCCACGGCTTGTCCCTGTCACTGGGCGGTCCGGCGCCGTTGGACGTTGGGTTTCTGCAGGAGGTACGAGGTTTTCTAGATCATTACAACGTGCCGCTGTACAGCGAGCACCTGAGTTACTGCGGCGATGACGGTCATCTTTATGACCTGTTGCCGCTGCCGTTTACCGAAGAAGCAGTGCACCACGTCGCCGCGCGGATTCGTCAGGCGCAGGACATTCTGGGGCGGCGTCTGGCGGTGGAAAACGTCTCGTATTACGCCGCACCCCGACAGGACATGGATGAGGTGACCTTCACCAATGCGGTGCTGCGCGAAGCCGATTGTGACCTGTTGCTGGACGTCAACAATGTGTACGTCAACTCGATCAATCACGGTTTCGATCCACTGGCATTTCTGGCCGGCATCGATTCGGGGCGGGTGGTGGCGATGCATGTAGCCGGGCATTTTGATGAGTCGGATACGCTGAAAATCGACACCCATGGCGCCTCGGTCAAACCGGTGGTGTGGTCGTTGCTGGCTGAGGCGTACGCCCGTTTCGGTGCGCAACCGACCTTGCTCGAACGGGACTTCAACTTTCCGGCATTCGATGAATTGGTCGCCGAACTGCAGACCATTCGCCGCTTGCAAAGCAAGGAGTTGAACCGTGGATAAATCAGGCCTGTTCGAGCAGCAGAACACCTTGGGTCGTTACCTGCGCGATCCCGATCACTGCACGCCGCCGACAGAAATGGATGTCGCGCGGGCAGAGGTTTACCGGGATTTGATTTTCGCGAATCTGTCGTCGTTGCTGAGCGGAACGTTTCCGGTGCTGATCAGGATTCTCGGCAACGAACGCTGGCGCACACTGGTCCGTCTGTTTCTGCGCGACCATCGTGCGCGTACGCCCAAATTCGGCGAGATTGCCCAAGAGTTTGTTGGTTTCCTGGCGGATGAACCGCAAGCGTTGAGTGAGGGGAGCTGGCCAGCGTTCATGGTCGAACTGGCGCATTATGAATGGGTGGAGATGGCACTTCAGCAGTCCGATGCCGAACCCTTGCCCGACAGTAATGCCGTCGAGTTGCTGGATTGGCCGTTACGTGTTTCGCCATTGGCCTGGCCGTTGGCATATGCCTGGCCGGTGCAGCAAGTGGGGCCCGATTACCAGCCTGAAGCGCCACCGGCGCAGCCAACGTTGCTGCTGGTGCGTCGTTCGGCTGATTGGCGGGTGAGTTTTTCCGAACTCAGTCCGTTGGCATGGCGGTTGTTGCAACGCATCGATGAGTTCCCACAGCTTGATGGGCGAACGCAGCTGGACGGATTGGCGCTGGAAGCCGGCGCGGTCGGATCGGCGCAGTTCAGGGCGAGCGGGTTGGCCTTGCTGCAGCAGATGCACAGTGAAAGTGTGATTGGCGTGGTCGCTCGGTGAGTACACGGCGGGTGTCTGCACTTAGTTGCGCGATGATCCCCCCGGGCAGCCCGGTGGGCGCTCAAAATCAAAAGATCGCAGGCTGCGCCAGCTCCTACATTGGAATGATGTCACCTGTAGGAGCTGGCGAAGCCTGCGATCTTTTGACCTTCAGCAGCCGAGCTTGAACACCAACGCCTTCAACCCGCACTCGATATCCGCATCCGGAAACTCCGGCGGGTTTTCCAACCGTTGTTCAAAATGCAGGCTCGGCGCTTCACGCATCACACCGTCGATGAGAAAGTCCGGACCGAATGCCGGGTCGTTCATGCAAGCCAGCACCGATCCCTGTGGGCTGAGCAGTTCCGGCAACCGGCGCAATACGCGCTGATAGTCCTTGGTCAGCAGAAAACTGCCTTTCTGGAAGGAAGGCGGGTCGATGATCACCAGGTCGTACGGGCCTTTGCCGATGACCTTGCCCCACGATTTGAACAGGTCGTGACCGAGGAACGTCACCTTGCTCAGGTCATGCCCGTTGAGCCGGTGATTATCGCGACCACGGCTCAGGGCCGCACTGGACATGTCCAGATTGACGACGTGCTCGGCGCCGCCTTCGATGGCTGCGACCGAGAAGCCGCAGGTGTAGGCGAAGAGGTTCAGCACCCGCTTGCCCCGTGCATGGGCCTGCACCCAATCGCGACCGTAGCGCATGTCGAGGAACAGCCCGTTGTTCTGTTTGCGGCCCAGGTCCACGCGGTAGTGCAGGCCGCCTTCGGTGATGGTCATTTCCTCGATGGCATCTCCCCGCAACCATTCGGTGGTGCTTTGCAGCAGGTAGCGATGTTGCAGGAGCAAGGTGTGCGCGCCCGAAGCAGTCCATTCAGGCAGGTGAGTGAGCGCCAACAGCCTTTGCTTCAAGTCTTCCAGTTGTGCCGGTTCAGGCTCCTTGAACAGCGACACCAGCACCACGCCCTGCAACCAGTCGACGGTCAGTTGCTCCAGCCCCGGCCAGCATCGACCACGGCCATGGAACAGCCGGCGTGTTTCTGCAGGTGCCGAGGCCAGGCCAATCAACAGATGGTCGTGGAGGAGGGTGAGCGCGTTTGGATTCATCGGGTGAGGTCGGCCATTTGAGGGGGCGGCATTTTAACCACAATTGCAGCGCAAGGCGCTCTGCCGGGCGTCGAGAGTTATCACGTTTAATTTAACTTTACGTGAGGATTTGGGGATCTGCCGGCCCACATACTCGGCTCCAACGAATAACAACAACCGTTGGGAGAGCCGCCATGACTAAGCCACCTGCTTCACCCAAGGTCAGCAGCCATCCCCGTTGGCTGCGACTGACCCACTGGCTCAATGCCCTGGCGGTGCTGGTGATGGTTACCAGCGGTTGGCGCATCTACAACGCCTCGCCCCTCTACGATTTCAGTTTTCCCGCCTCGATCACGCTCGGTGGATGGCTGGGCGGTGCGCTGCAATGGCATTTCGCGGCGATGTGGTTCCTGGCCATCAATGGCCTCGTCTACCTGATCATCAATATTGCGAGCGGTCGTCTGTTCCGGCGCTTCTTTCCGCTGTCGCCCAAAGGTCTGGTTCATGACCTGTGGGCCGCGTTGAGAGGGCGTTTGGGGCACGCGGACCTCAGTCATTACAACCAGGTGCAGCGGCTGGCTTATCTGTTCGTCATGGTCGACATCACGCTGCTGGTGATCTCCGGGTTGGTGATGTGGAAATCCGTGCAGTTCCCCTTGTTGCGCGAACTCATGGGCGGCTATGACGCCGCGCGCCATGTGCACTTCATCGCGATGTCGCTGTTGATGGCTTTTGTCGCGGTGCATCTGGTGATGGTCGCGCTGGTCCCCAAAACATTGTTGGCCATGATTGTCGGTCGCAAGGAGCCCGTATGAAAAAGCATCTGCAAGGATCGGGACTGGACGAATCGTCCATCCTCACCGACGCCCGGAAAATCATCGCCCCGCAGATTGAAGATCGCTCCCGTCGTTCGTTTTTGATGCGCGGCCTGACGCTCGGCGGTGTGGCGATGTTGTCCGGCTGCAACCTGACGGACAACGAAAGCGTAGAGACCGCGCTATCCTCCATGTCCCGTTTCAACGACCGTGTTCAAGGCTGGTTATTCAATCCCAACGCACTGGCGCCGACTTACCCGGAATCAATGATCACCCGGCCGTTTCCGTTCAATGCCTTTTATGGCATCGACGAGGCACCGACGGTCGAGGAAGAGAGTTATCGGCTGGAGGTGACGGGGCTGGTCGCCGAAAAACGCAGCTGGCGACTTGAGGAACTGCGCGCCATGGCGCAAACCGACCAAATCACCCGGCATATCTGTGTCGAAGGCTGGAGCGCGATCGGGCGTTGGGGCGGGGTGCGGTTCAGCGATTTCCTCAAACGCATCGGCGCCGACACCGACGCGAAGTACGTCGGTTTCAAATGCGCCGACGACTACTTCACCAGCATCGACATGGCCACTGCACTGCATTCGCAAACCTTGTTGGCGCTGACCTATGACGGCGCCGTGCTGCCTCGCGAGTACGGCTTCCCCATGAAGCTGCGCATGCCCACCAAGCTGGGCTACAAGAACCCCAAACACATTCAGGCGATTTTCGTCAGCAACACCTACAGCGGTGGCTACTGGGAAGACCAGGGTTACAACTGGTTCGGTGGAAGCTGAAGTCGCCTGGGCATTTCACCGCGCGGCGACCGCTGCGTTAATCGCAACTGTGCTCCAGGAGTTTCATCATGAAAAAGCTAACCACCGTTGTACTGTCCATGTGCTTCGCCGTAGGGGCTGCCAGCGTTTTTGCTGCCGATACGATGAGTAACGACAGCATGAGCAAGGACTCGATGTCCAAAGATTCGATGTCCAGGGACGCGATGAAAAAAGATTCGATGAAAAAAGACGGCATGTCCAAGGACTCCATGAGCAAGGACACGATGAAGAAGGACGGCATGTCCAAGGACGCCATGAAGAAGGATGCAATGTCCAAAGACGCCATGAAAAAGGACGACATGGCCCAGTGATTCAAGTACCCGCCAGCTACAGGGCGCCTGATTTCTTCGTCTGGTTGTATCAAAAATGAATTTCCGCCGAGTCCGCTGCTCATACTTGTAAGCAGCGGATTTGAGCCCGCGAAATCATTAAGGCAATCAGGGAGTGGCAGAGTTATGAGTCCAGTAACGAAGGCGGGTGATTCCCTTCCTGGCGGGTTGATTCTGGTGGTCGAGGATGATCCGTTAATCCTGGAGTTTCTCTGCGAAATTCTTCAGGAAGAAGGTTTTTCAGTTGAACCGCAGATCAGTGCAGACGCTGCGTCAATCTATCTGGAGGAAAACTCCAACAGGGTCAGCCTGCTACTGACGGACATCACCATGCCCGGCAAACTCAATGGTGCCGATCTGGCCAACCAGTTCGGCGACCGATACCCGGACAAGCCCATCATGATCATGTCGGGCTTCGAAACGCCGGAGACTTCCGGGGTGCGGCACGAGGTGTCTTTCATCAAGAAACCCTGGGCGCTCGGGCAGTTGCTCGATTGTGTAGAAGGCGCGTTGAAGTCACACCGTCCACAACGTTGATCCTGTACATTTGCTGAAAATCCCGCTTGGCACCTGCGAAAGGAAGTCTCTCTTTGTCTGCTCATGACACTGTCTTCAACACCCCGTACCGCGCTTTTTTATTCGACATGGACGGCACCGTCCTTAATTCCATCGCCGCCGCCGAGCGGATCTGGACCACCTGGGCCTTGCGCCACGGTATTGATGTGCCGTCGTTTTTGCCGACGATCCACGGCGCTCGGGCGATCGACACGGTTAACCGTCAGGGGTTGCCGGGCGTGGATGCCGAGGCGGAAGCTGCCTGGGTGACAAAGGCGGAAGTTGAAGACGTGGAAGGGATCGTCGAGGTGTCAGGGGCGGCGCAGTTTCTGAAGTCGTTGCCAGCCAGACAATGGGCGATTGTGACATCGGCCCCCCGGGAGCTGGCCTTGCGCCGGATGGCGGCCGCGGGAATTGCGGAACCAGACGTGTTGGTGACTGCGCAGGATGTCAGTGCTGGCAAACCCGATCCTGCCGGTTACCGGTTGGCGGCTCAACGCCTGGGCTTCGATGTGACGGACTGCCTGATTTTCGAAGATGCCAGCGTCGGGATTCAGGCGGCTGAGGCGTCGGGGGCGGATCTGGTGGTGATTACATCGACCCATCCGCATCCGATTCAGACGCCGCATGCGACGTTGGCCAGCTATGACTCGGTCAGTGTCAAAACCGATTCTGATGGCCGAATTCGCCTTAACCCGATTTGAGGGTGTACACGGCTTCTAAGGGAGGAAACATCTTTTGTGGCGAGGGGATTCATCCCCGTTGGGTTGCGAAGCAGCCCCCTGCGTTCTTCAGTCATACCAAGTCGTAAGGACTTGCGACTGCTTCGCAGCCGAACGGGGATGAATCCCCTCGCCACAAATGCTCGCGCCACCTTTGAGTAGTGCGTTCATCAGTAAACCCCCGGTATCAATCGCCAGCTGCGTTGGCAGTAAGCCTCATACTCGCCGCCAAACTGCCTTTTCAACAGTGCTTCTTCCGCCTGGATACGGGCGATCAGCGGGATCAGTGTGACGGCGGCCAACGCGAGGCCTACACCTGAGCGAAACGCCAGCGCCCACCCGATGGCAATCACCAGCATCCCCAGGTAGCTGGGGTTGCGCAAGGTACGATAGATCCCGTCTGTGACCAGGCGGTGTCCCGGTTGAATGGCTACCAATCCACTGAATCGCTTGCCCAGCACGAACACTGGCCATAATCGCAGTGCGCCGCCGACGATAAACAGCAAGGCGCCCAGCCACCGAATGCCCTCGCCACCGAAGGTCCAGAAGTCGATGCGGTCGGTGTAGGCCGGTAAGTAACCGCTCAACAGTCCAACCACGCCAAAGGCCGGCAGCACCCAGCGATTGCCCCGGTCTTCCTGTTCGCCGGAACTGAGGTTGACCTCGGTAAACAGTGACGCGATGGCCATGGCCAAGGTTGCCAGCGCGACCACCACCAGCGGCCCGTGGGAGAAAAAAGCCGAATACCCACCAAACCCCCACACCGCCAGCGCAAGGTAGGCGAGGGTGGAGACCACGGCGAAGAACGCGAGTCTGGCTGAGATTTTCATGATTGACTCCATTTGGGTGTAGGCGCTACCGAAGGCTGCGATATTTTGATCTTCAAGCGCGGAAGTTTGCGGCCACCGCCTGCGCCTATGCAGCGTTATCGTTGCGGGCATTTCGCCGAATCACCTGCGGCGGCTGCCCGAACCCGCGCAAGAAGGCTTCGCGCATACGCCTTGGATCACTGAACCCGCTTTCGATGGCGATTTGATCGAGGGTCAGGCGCCCGCGCTCCAGCAATTGCCGCGCCGCTTCAAGGCGCAGGTTCTCGATTGCTTTCGCGGGTGATTGGCCGGTTTCGGCGCGAAAGGCCCGACTGAACTGGCGCGGGCTGAGACGTGCGATGTCCGCCAATTGCTCTACTGACAAGGCCTCGGCGAGGTGTTCGCGCGCGTAGGCAAGAACCGTTTGGATGCGGTCGGACTTCGGTTCCAGTTCCAGCAGTGCAGAGTGCTGCGACTGGCCACCGGCGCGGCGGTGGTACATCACCAGTTTCTGCGCCACGGACCTGGCCAGTTCAGCGCCATGATCCTTTTCGACCATCGCCAGTGCGAGATCAATGCCGGCGGTCATCCCGGCGGATGTCCAGATGGCGCCGTCAACCACGTAAATCCGGTCTTCTTCCACCCGGATCGACGGGAACCGGGCTTGCAGATCCCGGGCGTACGCCCAATGAGTCGTCGCCCGTCGCCCCTCAAGCAGACCGGCCTGGGCCAGCACGAACGCACCCGAACAGATCGATGCGGTGCGGCGTGTGGCTTGAACGCTTTCACGCAGGAAACTCAGCACACCGGCGGGCGCCTGCTCAAGGATTGAATCGCCGCCGACCACAATGAGGGTGTCGAACACGCGGTCATCGAAGGCCTCGGTGCCAACCGTCAAACCACCGGAGGCACGCAATGTGTGGCCGTGCTCGGACAGCACGCTGACGTCATAAAGGGGTTCGCCAGCACTGAAATTGGCGTACTCGAACACCGGCATCGCCGCCAGTGCCATGGACTGGAACCCCTCAAACACGACAAAGGCTATGGAAGTCATCGATCTGTCCTCAAACGGGAGTGTCCTGAAAACGTACTTTAAACGTCATTTGAGACAAGCGTGAGTGCCTTTATAAAGGTTCACACCGGCGACCTTATCGCCTCACTGTGAAGGAAACTTGAAATGGCCCTCTCTTCCAACGGCACTGCCCTGATTACAGGCGCTTCTTCCGGCATCGGTGCGGTGTATGCCGACCGATTGGCGCGCCAAGGCTATAACCTGATTCTAGTTGCTCGCAGCCGCGGGAAATTGAACGCGCTGGCCAATCGCTTGAGTAACGAAACCGGTCGAAGCGTGGAAGTGATCGCCGCTGATTTGAAGGAGAGGGCGGACCTGTTGCGGGTCGAAGATGTTCTGCGCAACGACGCCAGTATCACCTTGCTGGTTAACAACGCGGGTATCGGCGGTGTCATGCCCTTGTTGGGCAGCCCGGTGGATGACATGGAGGACATGATCACCCTCAACGTCACCGCGCTGATGCGTCTGGCTTATGCGGTGGTGCCAGGTTTCGTCGCTCGGGGCGTCGGGACCGTGATCAATATTGCTTCGATCGTCGCCATCGCGCCTGAAATCCTCAATGGCGTATACGGCGGCACCAAGGCTTTCGTCCTCGGCTTGAGCCAATCGATGCACCACGAGTTGGCCGACAAAGGCGTTCGCATTCAGGCAGTGTTGCCGGGTGCCACCGCTACGGACTTTTGGAGCGAAGCGGGCAACCCCGTGGAAAATCTTCCGCAAGACATCGTCATGTCCGCCACGGACATGGTCGATGCAGCGCTGGTAGGGTTGGCGGCGGGAGAGGTGGTGACGATTCCGGGGCTGCACGATGGAGAACAGTGGGACCGTTACGAAGCCCAACGCAAAGAGCTGTCAGGCTTGTTCGGCAACTCCATGCCGGCCCCGCGTTATCGCTGAATTTCAGGCGCAATGAAAAATCTGTGGGAGCAAAGCTTGCTCGCGATAGCGGTGTGTCAGGCAAGTCGACTAAGCCTCATACAGTGCTATCGAGAGCAAGCGTTGCTCCCACAGTATTCATTCTACCTATCTGTCGTGTCCCGCATCTCTGTCGGCGGATAAAAACGCTATTGCCCGCTTGCAGCGCCGTCATTCACAAGAATGGCTCGAGCCAGGTCTTCGTCGCTGGCATTCAGGCCGGGATTATCCTGCCGGATCTGATGCATCACCGACTCCAGATAAACCCCACGAATCGCACCACCACTGGCAACGAAGCTGGACGCGTCGTCCTTGGCGGGAATCATCAACTTGTGATCTTTGAAGGTTGAATACAGAGACGCTGAAACCCCGGCCGACGTGGCGACATCGCCTGCATCGACCTTGGCCATAGCCGAACCAAAGGGTAAACACAGTACCAGGGAAGAGATCAGAAAAAGACGGCGCATGACGGTGTCCTCCGACAGCTTGAAGCGTAAGGGAAGTTCCACTTAACTTAGGATGCCCGGCGACGCTCAGGAGTTCCTTGATGCGCGAATAATCACTGCAGGCACTGTCTGTCATTTCTTCATTTTCGAGCCCGCAGCGACCGATGATCAGGGGCTGCAATGCCACGCGCCACGGGGGCTATGCTTTGCAGTGTGCCCATGCAATGGGAGATTTGCGATGATCAATGTCGCCACTGCCTGTCTGCTCGCCGATTACAAACGCTGGGCTGACTTACGCCTGTTTGAAAGCCTGGCCGCGTTGCCGGAAGGTGAGGTCGGTAAAGAGCGGGTCTCGGTTTTCAAGAACATGATCGGCACCCTCAACCATATCTACGTGGTGGACTGCATCTGGAAAGCCCATCTCGAAGGCCGGACACACGGCTTCAAGACTTCACACGACATGCTGCATGCCGAACTGCCTGACTTGCGCAGAGCCCAAAGGGATATTGATCACTGGTACTGCGACTGGAGTTCACGCCAGACTGATGACTCGCTGCACAAGCCCGTCGAGTTTGCGTTTGTCTCAGGCGAAAGCGGCACCATGAGTGCCGGCGCGATGCTGATGCACGTCGTCAACCACGCCAGCTACCACCGAGGCTGGATCGTCCAGATGTACTTTGAAATCCCGGCAATGCCTCCTGTCACCGACCTGCCCGTGTTTTTGCGTGAGCATGATCCGAACGTTCAAACGCTCAGTGTGCCGGCAGCCCGGGCAGGTGTCGGACTATTCGCGAGCGCGACCAACGTGCTGCCTTATCGTTATCGTTGAACTCGTTTTAGACCCTCGACCACTCTGAGAGATCGATGGGTTCATTGTGTCGAGGGAGTCTATCGGTGCCGCACCGTGCATAGAGGCGTGGTGAAGGCACGCCATCGACGGGCGATTCTCTGACGGGTGCGATATCGGGCACTGTGCCAGCAGCGTCGCCGGCATGCGTCGGGCTTTGGTACCGCTCTCTATGCTTCAATGTTATTACTCGCAAACGGGCAGGAACGTTATCGATCGATATCCGGTTTAAAGTCGGGCTGTTAGAAAGTTAGTAAGTCTGTGGATGATTGACGATGACTTAAGGTTCTAAAGGTCTCTTTCCTGATTCTTGAAACAGCATTCAGGTCATAGGTTTCGGGCAGGATCTGGTTTCCCAAAAGCTGTCTTATTCTTGTTTCCAATTCTTGAGATTTTGGGTGAGGGCGATTCAGGATTCCATTCATCATTTCCCTTTGCCCGCCAGTGAGTGGGCTTTGATAGGGGCCGGATTTAACATCAACTATTTTTCCTTCGCTATTCAACGTGGTCATCTCACTTAGCCGTGCGACATTCACGTTTGCTGGAGTATCTCCGGCGAGCTCAATCAGTCGTGTATTTTCGAACGCGACTTGATTCTCCCAGTTTTCAATTCTATGAGACTCGTTCAACTTGATTTTTTTTCGCTCGGCTCTGGCAATTTTCTTGGCGATGACGAAGTCTTTTCGAGGTGCTGCAGCCTGCCAATTTGTTACTTTTATTTTAGCCCATCGAATGTTGTCCAACAGTATGTTTGGCAATATTCTAACGTGCCCGGTTGGATCATTCGCATGCACCGGATTCCCCATGCAATACGCATAAGTATTCAATCCGCCTTTCCCAAACGGACTCAAACTGTCCGGGCTATTAAATCGCATCAGAACCGGATTAAACGCCCGATACCCATTTCCTAATAGATAATGCCCGGTCACCGAGTCGGGGCGTTCGCCGTTGAATCCAAGTAGGCTCAGCATTCCGTTGTCACGGGGGCGATGACCATAGGGCGAATAGGCGAGGGGCTGTGGCGGGTGATCGGTTTTTAATAGGTGCATTACCGAACGCTGCTGATCAGTGGCCATCAATGACGTCTCAAGTGCATCATCGTCGACCCGCTGTTGCGCCAACAGCAGATCGCTTTGCTGGACGATCGAATGCTTGATCACACCCTGCACCTCGGTGGTCAGCCGGCTTTTGCAGTAGAAGCGTTGAAGCGGTGGTTCATCCAATGGCGTATGGCCAATCAAACGATCGAGGGCGTCGTAGCGATAGAGGCATAGGAGGGTGGGTTGCAAGGGCTTCATGAGTCAGGACTCCGCCGGGCTGATGTGGGGATCAGTATCGGCGGTTCGGTTGCGAGCGGGAACTAGCAGAACTGCTAGGTTTTCGTGTGCCAGCCTTTAATCATTTCAACGGGTCGATGACTACATTGTGGCGAGGGAGCTTGCTCCCGCTCGGCTGCGCAGCAGTCGCAAAATCTGGGCGCTTGGTTTGGCTAAATGACTGCGGTTGCAGGTTTTGGGGTTGCTGCGCAACCCAGCGGGAGCAAGCTCCCTCGCCACAGGGATTTGTGTCTGACTCCTAATCGGTGAGCACTTTCCTGAACGTTTCCACCAATGGCCGCAGGTTGATGCGGTGCCAGGCCGCCCAGAGTGGTGTGGTGAATGCGATCCACGGCACTTCGCGCAGCACCACGCCCGGCGGTGCGTTGCGGCTTAACCCTTTTTGAATCATTGCGATGCCCAGACCTGAGGCGACGAGGCCCAGCGCCGTGAAGGGTTCGGTGGCTTCCATGCGGATGTCGGGGGTGAAGCCGGCGCGGATGCAGGCGCTGACGAAGTCTTCGCGGCTGGCGCAGTTCTGGCGGTGTTGCACGCCGATCCATTCCTGGTCCGCGAGGTCGGCCAGTGTAAGGGTTTTCTGATGAGTCAGTGGGTGATGTTCGGGCAGCGCCAGCAACATTGGGTCGTCGAGTACCTGGAAACCCAGCAGGTCCGGATCGTCGGCGACGGGTGGTTCGCTGACCAGGGCGATATCCAGACTACGCTGTCGCAGGCCTTCGAGTTGTTCGACAGAGCTCAGGTTGTACAGCGCGACGTGGACGCTGGGTCGCTCGACCCGCAGCACGCGCAGGGCATTGGGCAGCACTCCGGCGTGCATGGCGTTCTCGATGTAGCCAATGCACAGGCCGCCTTCTTCGCCGCGACCCAGGCGCTTGCCGAGGGATTCAAGTCGGTTGGCGTGGGTCAGCAGTGCGCGTGTTTCGGCCAGGAAAGTCTGCCCGTCGCGGGTCAGGCGGATGCGTTGCTGGCTACGCTCGAACAGGGTCAGGCCCAGGCGTTCTTCGAGCTGAGCGATCTGACGGCTCAAGGGTGACTGGGAGATGTGCAGGCGTTCGGCGGCGCGCCCGACGTGCTCTTCTTCAGCGACGGCGACGAAGTAGCGCAATTGGCGGATGTCGATCATGTCAGACCTCTTGGGACTCAAGTGCTGCACATTATGTCTTGGACGGTCCGATCGTAGCAATCTAGGATCTGCTCAACGGTCACCTGCACTCCTTGAGCAAGGCGACCTCTGAAACTGACGAGGATTGAATCATGAGCTTGAAAGACAAATTGCCCGGCACGCTGGGTTTCGGCACTGCGCCACTGGGCAACATGTTCCGCGCCATTCCCGAAGAAGAGGCGATGGCCACCGTGCACGCGGCCTGGGATGCAGGCGTTCGGTACTTTGATACCGCGCCGTTCTACGGTTCCGGCCTCTCGGAGATTCGCCTCGGCACCGCGCTGGCGCAATACAACCGCGACGACTATGTGCTCAGCAGCAAGGTTGGCCGAGTGATTCTTGATGAAGTCGAAGATGCTTCGGCCCGGGACCTGGGCGAAAAGAGTGGGGTGTTCGAGCACGGTCGCCCCAACAAGATCGTCAATGACTACAGTGCTGACGCGACGCTGCGTTCGATCGAAGACAGCCTTAAACGTCTGCAAACCGACCGTCTGGACATCGTCTGGGTGCATGACATCGCCCAGGATTTTTACGGTGATCAGTGGCTCGAGTACTTCAATCAGGCCCGCACCGGCGCGTTCAGAGTGCTGACGCGGTTGCGTGAGGAAGGCGTGATCAAGGGCTGGGGCCTGGGCGTGAACAAGGTTGAGCCTTGCGAACTGACCCTTGACCTGACCGATGCTCAGCCGGACGGTTTTCTGTTGGCCGGGCGCTACACGCTGCTCGACCATGACCGTGCCTTACAGCGTTTGATGGATGCCGCGCTGGCGCAGAACGTCGAGATCGTGGTCGGCGGTCCGTACAGCTCGGGCATTCTGGCGGGTGGCACGCACTTCGAGTACCAGAAAGCCAGTCCGGCGATCGTCAATAAAGTCGAGCAAATCAAGCGTATTGCCGCGGCCCACGGTGTCGATATCAAAGCGGCGGCGTTGCAGTTCTCCCTGGCGAATCCGGCGGTGGCGGCGGTGATTCCAGGCTCCAGCCGTCCGGACCGGATTGCTGAAGATGTGGCGGCGTTGTCGGCGGTGATTCCTGCGGCGTTTTGGCAGGCTCTGCGTGACGCGAAGCTGGTTTCCGAGCGGGCTCCGCTGCCAGGCCAAAAGATCGCAGCCTTCGGCAGCTCTTACATGAAGGGTGGTGACGTATGAAAATTGATCTGCGCGGAAAATTGGCAATTGTCAGCGGCAGCACCGCCGGCATTGGCTTGGGCATCAGCAAGGCGTTGGCCGAATCCGGCGCAACGGTGGTGGTGATCGGCCGTGAAGCAGCGAAGGTCGAGCAAGCCTTGGCCTGCATTCGCCAAAGCGTGCCGGGTGCGCAGTTGCGTGGTGTGACGGCCGATCTGGGCACCGCTGAAGGCGCTGAACAGTTGTTCGCCGCCGAACCGCGGGCGGACATCCTGGTGAACAATCTGGGGATCTTCAATGACGTGGATTTCTTCGACGCGTCAGACAGTGAGTGGACGCGCTTCTACGAAGTCAACGTGATCTCCGGTGTGCGCCTGTCTCGGCATTACGTGCCGGACATGGTCAAGCAAGGATGGGGGCGGGTGATTTTCCTGTCCTCCGAATCCGGCGTCGCGACCCCGGCGGACATGATCAACTATGGCGTCACCAAAAGCGCTAACCTCGCGGTGTCCCATGGTTTGGCCAAGCGCTTGGCGGGCACTGGCGTGACGGTCAATTCGGTGCTGCCCGGCCCGACATTTACCGACGGCCTGGAGCACATGCTCAAGGATGCCATCGCCGAGTCCGGACGCAGCGCCCGGGAAGAAGCCGACGCCTTTGTGCGCAAGGCCCGTCCGACGTCGATTATCCAGCGCGTGGCGGATGTCGAGGAAGTCGCGAACCTGGTGGCCTACATTGCGTCGCCACTGTCCTCGGCGACCACTGGCGCAGCCCTGCGGGTCGACGGCGGTGTCGTCGACAGCATGGCAATCTGAACCCTTTTCATCTAGAGAGAACGACCTATGGCAACTGCATCAGCATCCATCGATATCCCGGCTTCGGCCGACCAGGTGTGGCAATTGATTGGTGGCTTCGACACGCTGCCGGACTGGCTGCCGTTCATTCCCCGCAGTGAGTTGAGCGAAGGCGGACGCGTGCGCAGCCTGCAAACCTCGGATGGCGCGGTGGTGGTCGAGCGGCTCGAGCTGTTTGATAACGCGGCGAAGACTTACAGCTATTCGATTTTGCAGGCGCCGTTTCCGGCGAAGGATTACCTGGCGACATTGAGTGTTGAGGCTCAAGGGGAGGGCGCGCGGGTGACGTGGTCGGGGACGTTTGAACCGGTCGGTGTGAGCAATGAGGACGTGGTGACGTTGTTTGCGGGAATCTATGAGGGCGGGCTGAAAGCGTTGCGGGCCAATTACCCGGGATGAGGG
This sequence comes from Pseudomonas sp. LBUM1643, assembly GCF_059716215.1. Lineage (NCBI taxonomy): Bacteria > Pseudomonadati > Pseudomonadota > Gammaproteobacteria > Pseudomonadales > Pseudomonadaceae > Pseudomonas > Pseudomonas sp. LBUM1643. Next base: position 3,729,409 of record NZ_CP166813.1, on the reverse strand, counting down.
AGGATTGAAATCCCCTGTGGGTGTGAAGCGATATGCATACATTTGTGGCGAGGGGATTTATCCCCGTTGGGCTGCGAAGCAGCCCCAAAAACTGCAGCCGAGGTGTGTCAAGTACACCGCGTACGCTGGTTTAACGACTGCTGCGCAGCCCAACGGGGATAAATCCCCTCGCCACAGGGGATATTCATTACTGTGCAGTTCTTGTCAGGTCTGTGGGATCAGGCTCTGCCGGCAATCGAGCACCAGCCGCGCGCCACCCATTTCACTGCTCCCCACTTCCAGCGTAAACCCGTGCAGGCTGACAATCGCGGCGACGATCGACAGTCCCAGTCCAAATCCGCTGTGCTGGTTGCCACCCTCGGCGCGATAGAAGCGTTGGAACACCGCTTCCCGTTCTGCCAGCGGTATGCCGGGACCGGAGTCGAGTACTTCGATCCGCGTATGCCCACCCTCATTGACCCCACGCAAAATCACTTCGCCACCCGGAGGGGTGAATTTGATCGAGTTGCTCAACAGGTTGGCCACGGCTTCAAACAACAACGCCCGGTCACCGTTTAGCGGCGGCAATGAGAGTGGTATTTGCAGCTGGAATTTCAGTTCGCCTTCTTCAGCCAGCGGCAAGTAAAAGTCATGCAGCTCCTGCAACATCGGCACCGGGTCCAGCTGTACGAAACCGGAACGGCGCTGGCGATCTTCGAGTTCGGAAATCCGCAACAGGCCGCGAAAACGCGCCATCAAGGTGTCTGCTTCGCCGAGCACGGAATCGAGTTGCACGGCCAGGGGTGAGCCTTCGTCCGCCTGCTGCTGGATGCGGTACAACTGCGCCCGCAAGCGGGTCAGTGGCGTGCGCAGATCATGGGCGATGTTGTCGCAGACGCCCTTGACCTCGTTCATCAACCGCTCGATGCGTTCGAGCATGGCATTGACGATGGCCGCGAGCATGTCCAGTTCATCGCGACGGTTGGACAATGGCAATCGGCGCGTCAAGTCACCGGCCACGATGGCTTCGGCGCTGGCCTGAATCCCGCGAATCCGTCTCAAGGGGCGGCGCCGCAACAGGTGCCATCCGGCGATGCCGGGAAGGATGGTCAGGGTGACACCCCAGAACAAGGCGTGGAGGATGATCCGGGTGACGGCAAACAGAGAACCGTTGTCGCGCACCAGAATCAGCCAACGACCATCAAGCGTCTGGGTGGCAACCGCATCACAACTGTCGGCTGGCAGGCTCGGGTCGTCGGAATCGGCGCAATCGCTGAGCATGTGAATCTTGCCGTCCAGTGGCAATCCTTCGGGAACGTGGTTGAGCGCGCCGCTCAGATAGCGGTGCTGCTCGTCGAACAGGCCATAGGCGTCGATGCCGCGGATGTCGAAGGTCATGCTCACGGCGAGCGCGTCGACCAGTTGCTGGCCTTGAAAGTGCGAGAACAGATGCTGGCGTTGCAACAGGGAGTGTTTGGCCAGGTTGTCCAGGTAGGCGGAAACCTCGTAGTACATGACCCCCATGAGAATGCCGCTCCAGATCACGAACAGCGAACTGTAGAGCGCGAGCAAACGACTGCTGGAAGAGCGCCAGCCTTTAGACGGGTTCGGCAATGACATAACCCGAGCCTCGCACGGTCCGAATCAGTGGGGCATTGCCAGGTGGGTCGATCTTTTTGCGCAACCGGCCGATGTGCACGTCGATGAGGTTGGTGCCGGGATCAAAGTGATAACCCCAGACCTCTTCGAAAATCATCATGCGCGACAGGATCTGCCCGGTGTTGCGCATCAGGAATTCCAGCAGTTTGTACTCGGTGGGCAACAGCGTCAGCAGTTGACCGTCGCGGCTGGCTTCGTGGCTGATCAGGTTCAGTTCGAGGTCGGCGACCCGCAGCGTGGTGGCCTGGGTGGCGACGGTGTTCTGGCGGCGCAGCAGGACTTCAACCCGGGCGGCCATTTCATCGGTGGCGAAGGGTTTGGTCAGGTAATCGTCACCCCCTGCACGCAGGCCTCGTACTCGCTCATCGACATCGGAGAGGGCACTGATCATCAGAATCGGCGTGGCCACGCCCATGGTCCGGAGCGTGGTGACAATGGCCAGGCCGTCCAGCTCGGGCAGCATACGGTCGAGGGTGATCAGGTCGTAGTTGCCACTGACTGCACGCTCCAGTCCTTCGCGGCCATTGTCGACCCAGTCCACGTCGAGGCCATGGCTGCTGAGTTCCGCAACAATTTCCCGGGCGGTCACGGCGTCGTCTTCGATGGTCAAGATTCGGGTCATAGGGAGGCCTGATGGTGGTTCAAAACGTTGCCGGCATTTTGCCAATATTTAGCGCGGGTCTTTCTAAATAAAACTTCATCTAAAGGCGCAATGCATAAAACCCGCTGGTTATGACGTTTCGTTGCAATTTGCATGGCTTTTGGAAGTTCAAAATTTTTAAGCCATTGAAAAATAACGACTTATTAAATATTCCGCTTTGGCACGCTGACTGCACTGACTCAGTCAACAACTTGTAACAACATCTTTCCTGCCTGGAGCGACATAATAATGAATAGATCCTCGGATGGTTTCTATCCTGCCGCAGAAGAATCAAACGCGCGGTCGGGCGTTTCCTGGGGTGCGATTTTCGCCGGAGCCGCTGCTGCGGCGGCGTTGTCGCTGATCCTGGTATTGCTCGGCTTCGGTCTGGGCTTTTCGGCGGTTTCCCCCTGGGCTAACGAAGGCGTCAGCGCCAAGGGCCTTGGCATATCGACGATCGTCTGGTTGGCGTTTACCCAAATCGTCGCCTCGGGGCTCGGTGGTTACATCGCCGGTCGTCTGCGGGTGAAATGGGCCAACATGCACGGTGACGAAGTGTACTTCCGTGACACTGCCCATGGCTTCCTGGCCTGGTGTGTTGCGACACTGGTTGCTGCCACACTGGTGGTTGGCTCGGTCAGCAGCATTGTCAGTGGCGGTGTGCAAGCCGGGGCCAATGTTGTCGGTGGTGCCGCCAGTGCCGCGACTCAAGCCGCCGGTACAGCTGCCAATAACACCAGCAGCGACCAGTATGGCTACTTCGTCGACAGCCTGTTCCGTGATGATCGTCCTGCCGCTGTCAGCGATGACGCCGCCCGTAGCACCGTCACCCGCATCTTTGTGCGCAGCCTGAATGACGGTCAACTGGCTGCTGAAGACCGTACTTACCTCGCGCAACTGGTTGCCCAACGGACCAACCTGACTCAGGCCGACGCTGAACGTCGTGTCGACGAAGTGTATGCCCGCACCCAGAAAGCCGTGGCCGATGCCAAGCAAGCGGCCAAGGAAGCGGCTGATACCGCTGCCAAAGTCGCTGCCATGACGGCGTTGTGGATGTTCGTTGCCCTGTTGATCGGCGCGTTCTTCGCCAGCTTCGCTGCAACCTTCGGCGGTCGTCGCCGGGATGCGGTGGTGTATGTCGAATCCGACGCTTATGTCACCACCCCTTCCTCTATTCGATAATCCAGGAGAATACTCATGCGCTCATTACTGTTGTTTTTCCTCGGCGTACCGATCCCGATCATTATCCTGATCGCCCTGTTCATGCACTGATAACACTGGGGCTTATGCCTCGGCCGCTTCTACCTCTGGTAGAAGCGGCTTTTTTGTGGGGCCTGATTTTTTCGGGTGAGGGCGCTCATTCAATGGGTGTATTGAGAAACTCCTCCAGCTGCTCCGCGTACGCCGTGTACGCTGCGATCCGTGGAAAATGGGCAGCGTCTGCTTGTTCAGGAACCACAAGCCTGGTGAAACTCCAGGCCACTGCCAGAGTTAGTCCATCCTGGGATATCGATCCGTCGGTCTTCAGTGGCTGTTTTTCCAGTTCCCGTTCTAGCGCCAGGTACGCCGCGGCAAGTTGCCCTTCAACCCGTTCCACCCAGGGTTCAAATTGAATCTCGACCGGACGCAGGGTGCGCTCGTAATAAAGCTGCACGGACTTCTCGCACGCCGCCAACGCCAGACCAATCAACCGCAACGCGCGCACACGTTGTTCGATGTGGGTTGGCATCAGGCTGTTACCGGTGCCGGCCAGCGCTTCCAGATAATCGATGATCAGGGTCGAGTCGATGAGTACGTCGCCATCATCCAGCACTAGTGTTGGCGCCTTGACCACCGGGTTGATTTGCTGGAATTGTTCGAAATGCCGGAACACTGAAACCGATTGGTGTTCCAGCTGAATGCCAAGGCATTTGGCAGAAATGGCGACGCGTCGTACGTAGGGCGAATCCAGCATGCCGATCAGCTTCATTGCGGCTCTCCTTGAGATGACGATTTCGGACGCTCAACCTTAGCCCAGGTTCGGCGCACTGGACTAGATGGTGTGTTGATCCCCGGTGCCGATCAGCCATTTGTCTTCTATATACAGCCGCCGGATGGAATTTCTTGCTATAAACGCACTCCGATAACCACCACAAAGGCTGCCGTAGCGCACTTTCAGGGCTTTGTCGGACGAATTCGCTGTCTTTTCAGTTGCTGAGGCCTCAAGTCGGCCTTAGACTGCCGCCCCTCGTAAATTGAGTGCCGGGTGGCGCTTGGAATAAACGGCGCCTTTCCGATGGCCAGACCAGGTCCCGCGGAACGCTCCCTAATTCGCCTTAATGCACGTTTTTTTATAGAGATATCAATGACAAAGGACAAGTTGCTGGCCATGCCGGCGGATGACTACATGAATGCCGAGCAACATGCTTTCTTCTCCGAGCTGTTGCAGAACATGAAAGTCGAAACCCATGAGCGCATCGAACAGAACCGCATCGCCATCGAGAGCCTGGACACTCCAGCCGATCCGGCCGACGCAGCTTCTGTTGAAGAAGAGCGCACCTGGCTGGTGAACGCTATCGATCGTGACCAGCGCATGCTGCCTCAGTTGGAACAGGCTCTGGAACGCATCAAAGAAGACAGCTTCGGCTGGTGTGATGACAGCGGCGAGGCGATTGGCCTCAAGCGCCTGCTGATCAGCCCGACCACCAAGTACTGCATCGAAGCTCAAGAGCGTCACGAACAGATCGACAAGCACCAGCGTCAGGCCTGATTTCGTAACGCCCCGCATCGCGGGCAAGCCCGGCTCCCTCAAGAGCAAGGCTTGCCCGCGATGCTTTTTTTCGTCTATTAAAAAGCCCGCTTACTTTTGTTGATCTGCTGCAACGCCTCCGACTAAGGGACCATAGATAATGGCGATCTAGTGGCGTCTAATGCACATACAATTAGAAGAGTCGTAGGGTGACGAAGATGACGAGAGACGGATCTCTGGTTGGGCAAGTGCCCGTACCAGTACCTGTGACCCCAACCCGCTGGCTGACGCCGACCTTGCAAAGCATCGCACTGATGCTCCTGTTGTGTGGCGTCGCGCTCGGTAACTGGCCGCTCTACCTCGGCTTGCCGCTGGCCGTGATGATCATCTGGCTACCGCGCCTGCGATCGCGAACCCTTCCAGAACCCGCCTTGGCGAACAGTCGCGATGCAATTGCCGAGCTGACTCGCGATCTGTCCTACACCACCAGTCACAACGCACTGTCAGCCGCCGGCGTAGCGTTTTCGGTCAAGCAGTTGGCCGACAGGCTGCAATCGCAACTTGGTGCGGCGGCGCAAATCGTCAGCAATGCCGAAGTGATGATCGCGACCGAACAAGCCACCTCGACCTTGAGCCGAAACGCCCTAAGCGCCGCCAGTGAAGCCCATCAAAGCAGCGCGGCGGGGCGCTCGGAGTTGATCGAGTCCATTGCTCGCATGCACCAGCTCAGTCAGCGCGCCAGTAACAGCCGCGAGCTGATCGAGGCCTTGAGCCTGCGCAGCGATGACATTCAGCGAGTCACCCTGGTCATTCAGTCCATTGCCAGCCAGACCAATCTGTTGGCGTTGAACGCGGCCATCGAGGCCGCGCGAGCCGGCGAACACGGTCGCGGCTTTGCGGTGGTCGCCGATGAGGTGCGTGGCCTGGCAGCGCGCACGGCTACGGCGACGGGTGAAGTTGGTGAAATGGTCGCCGATATCCAGCAGCGCACCGCGCAGGTGGTGGAACAGATTCGCCAACTTTCCACCGATCTGGACATAGGTGTCGAGCAAGTCGAACAGACGGGGCAGCACCTGGACAACATTGCGCGTCTGGCGGCGGGCGTAGAAGCCCAGGTCGGGGAGATCGCCCAAGGCGCTGACACCAACCGTGAGCAACTCGACAGCCTGTTCCACGCCATTGAGCAAATGCGCAGTGACCTGTCCGTCAGCGATCAACAGACACAGCGCCTGGCCCAGGCGGCGGTGCAAATGGAAGGGCAGGCCGAAACCATCAGTGAGCGGCTGGCCGAAGTCGGTCTGGATGACTATCACCAGCGTATCTACGACCTGGCGCGCGAAGGAGCCACGCAAATTGCGGCGTGTTTTGAAGCCGATATCGATCAGGGACGAGTCAGCCTGGACGACCTGTTCGACCGGCATTACCAGGCAATCGCGAACACTCAACCGGCCAAATTCCAGGCCCGTTTCGATCGCTATACCGATCAGGTGTTGCCGGCGATTCAGGAACCTTTACTGACGCGCCATGAAGGCCTGGTGTTCGCCATCGCTTGTACCCAGCAAGGTTATGTGCCGACTCATAACAAGGTCTTCAGCCAGCCACTGACGGGTGATGCCCTGGTGGATGCGCTGCAGAACCGCACAAAGCGCAAGTTTGCCGACCGCACCGGTATTCGTTGCGGCAGCCATCAGCAAGCTGTTCTGTTGCAAACCTATACCCGGGATACCGGCGAGCTCATGCACGATCTTTCGGTGCCAATCGTTATCAAAGGACGGCACTGGGGCGGTTTGCGCTTGGGCTATAAACCAGAGAACCCGCGCTGAGAGGCCGCTGATTGTTACCGGTTTGGCAATGAAGCTGTGCAGCGACGTCGCTGTTTCCTCGTTCAGGAACTTACTACCATGCCTACATAGTTAGGTGGCTAATTAAGTTCAGAGGTCAGCATGCAGAGCAAAGTCGATGTGGCGGTGATGATTGGCAGCGGCGTGCCCGCCTGTCTACGTGCGATGGGACAGAGTGTCTGCTGGGTGGTGTTGCTCAATGGTGAACGCCGCGGGACAGCCTTCTCCAGTCGTAACGAAGCGGAGGAGTGCAGGGCTGCCTGGCTGGCGCAATTGAGCGTCGGGAAACCGGGCAGCCTGCACTGATCCAGGACTAGTGAATCTGGTGCATGCGCAGGTTGAGGTCATCGACCACGCGCGCCCAATCAGCGTCTTCGCGTAATTGTTCTTTCAGAAACGCTGCCTGTTGTGGCGTCCAGAACTCGGCATCAATGAGTTTCTTGTCGTCGGGCAGTGGGGAATGGCTAGCGATGAAATCGTCGATGGCCTTTTCGCTGGAGTCCAGGCCAAGTTGGTCGAACAGTCCTTCCAAGTCATGTGTAGGTGAATCCATGTTTCTCTCCTTGCGGGTCGCGCCGAGTGCGAGATCTGAAGTGCGGCTCATTGCATCTGAGGGGCCCGCGCTCCAGGAGTTCGATAGCGTTGTTCGAAAGCAGAGCAAGCATAGACTGCAAACCCGGTATCAGGCTTTCAGTGCGCCTTCATCAACGGCAAGCTTGAGGGCCTTGGCTGCTTCTTTGGCGGCGAAATCAGCAACGTCCGATGTTTTGAACCAGCGATCCTTTTCGACCTGGTGATAGGTCACAGTCGTCAATGGCGGTTTGGCTCGCATGACAATAACCGCCTGGAATTCACCCTCGACTTCTCTGGCTTCGCCCCGGATAAAAAATTCGCCGATATCAAATTCCGTCACGTAGCTGCCTTCCCTTGAAAATATTCTGTTGTTTTGAACGCCGTCCGGCTTGGGGACGGTTTTCTTTGGTCGGGCAGTATGGCAGTAGTTGCCTGCCGACGGCTGAGTTAAGTCGTCGGCATGACGAAACGTCTATCGAGATCAACGGCCAGGATTGTCAGTGGTGCAACTCCAGGGAGCGGGCCAACGCGCAGGCTTCGTTATGGTGGCGACGGAAACCTCTTACGTTCCCCGTGGAAGTTTCCTTGATATGGAAGAAGGCATTACCGGCCAGCACGACCTGAAAACGAGCTGGGGTGGGGGCTGCAAAACGTGAACCTTCTAGTGGGAAAAGCCCGGATTTCATGGCTTGCGAGTCGTTTAATTGAAGGGTATGAGGATGGAAAAAGTGTGTCAGGGTGCACATGTGAAGTCCTTTTCGTTGTTTTGCCGACGTTTGAACGCGGTTATGGGTAGTCTCGGTGAGCATCGCTGCTCTAGAATCACCCGTATCGGTGAGTGATCGTTGTTTATCTAAAGCAATTTTTCGCTGGCGATCTGTCGGAAAAATGCTTTTCTCAAAGCGATTTTTCCCTAAAGTTGATAGTCCGTTTTGTCTGGCGATAGAAAGTCCGTTTTCCTTCAAGCGTTGAAGAACGCCAGGCAGGGCGATGCGAGCAAACTTTCAGTAGGCTGCTCGTCCCCGGATTTCAATTCGGTAGTTTGGTTTCACTTTCGGCATGGCCGCTTTTTTTCTTCCGCACGCTCATTTCGCGCGCGGCGTCATTTCAGATGTGGGGATGTTTCCTTGGCAGTAAGTAATCTAGATATGCATGCTTTGTTCGTGCTGGGTGATCTGCGCGCAAAGCTGGTTAAACAGTTTCAGTCACGTTTTGTTTACATCACCGAACAGAACGCAGAAGGCATTTACATTGCCGAGATCGACACCGAAGAAGCCTTGGTCGTCGATGACAAACCCGGGCTCAAACTCAAAGTCGGCGATCATTTCAGCGCCTCCGTGCTACCCAGTCGCGAAGGCGGCAAGCTGGAGATCAAATTTCGCGAAATCAAACTGACCGTTTACGGATTGGGCGATTACGCGTTCGTGACCACCGCTGACGGGCACGGCGTTGTGTTCAAGGAAGGTCATAGCGTGGTGATGGTGTTTGCCGCCCATCAACAGTTGCAGGAAGGCTTGACCAAGACCCTCAAGGCCGTCACCGCCAAGGCTGCAAAATGGCGCAAGGGCGAGCTGGTTACCTTCAAAGCCAGCGAGTAACAGCCTCGGGTTTGCGGGAAATTTCCGAAAATCGATTCACACCCCTCGAAAGCAGGAACCTCTACTACAGTCAGTTGACTGAGTATTTTGAGGCTTGCGGTCTTCCGCGCGGCCATCCTGCTATTGCTGTGATCAGCACGAGGTGCAAAGCATGAAAGGACTACGACGGTTGCTGGCCGCTACGGTGGTCACCTGCAGTGTGTTGGCTTCACCCGTTCCGGTGCTCGCTGCACAGGCGCCCATCCACTTTGCCGACCTGAACTGGGAAAGCGGCAGCCTGATCACCGACATCTTGCGGCTCATTGTCGAAAAGGGTTACGGGCTGCCGACCGATACGTTGCCCGGGACGACCATCACTCTGGAAACCGCACTGGCCAATAACGACATTCAGGTCATTGGTGAAGAGTGGGCGGGGCGCAGTCCGGTCTGGGTCAAGGCCGAGGCTGAAGGCAAGGTCGTGAGCCTGGGCGATACGGTAAAGGGCGCCACCGAAGGCTGGTGGGTTCCGGAGTACGTGATCAAGGGCGACCCGGCCAAGGGCATCAAACCCGCCGCTCCGGGTCTGCGTAGCGTCAGAGACCTGCCCAAATACAAAGACGTGTTCAGTGACCCGGAGTCCCCTGGCAAAGGGCGCTTCCTCAACAGTCCGATCGGCTGGACGTCCGAAGTGGTCAACAAGCAAAAGTTGAGGGCGTATGGCCTGGAAGACAGCTATGTGAATTTTCGCAGTGGTTCCGGGGCCGCGTTGGACGCCGAGATCAGCTCATCGATTCGTCGGGGCAAACCGATCCTGTTTTATTACTGGTCGCCCACGCCATTGCTGGGACGCTTCAAGTTGATTCAACTGGAAGAGCCACCGTTTGATGCCGAGGCCTGGAAAACCCTTACCGACGCCGACAACCCGAATCCGAAACCGACGCGTTCACTGGCCTCGAAGCTGTCCATCGGCGTGTCCACACCTTTCCAGAAGCAGTACCCGGAGATTGCCGAGTTCTTCAGCAAAGTCGATTTTCCGATCGATCCGTTGAACAAGGCGCTGGCCGAAATGAGCGCAAAACACACCGCGCCGCGTCAGGCCGCGCTAGCGTTCATGAAGGCGCATCCGGACGTCTGGCAGGCCTGGGTACCCAAGGATGTGGCGGACAAAGTCTCGGCCGATTTGAAGTGAGTTCGAACCTGCCCTTACATAAACGTTTGGGGAGGTTCATCCTGCGGCGACATTTCACGCTGGATGTTTGACTATGAGCCTGATAATTGCGCAATGGATGGCTGCCGTCTTCCTGTTGATCAGCCTGATACACCTGTATTGGGCGGCGGGAGGCAAACTGGGAAGCGAGGCCGCGGTGCCCCGTGTGCCCGGAGAGGGCGGCCAGGCGCCCAGGCCGGCTTTCAAACCTTCAGGCTTCACAACCTTGCTGGTGGCGGTGGGGTTGCTGCTGATTGCGATGCTGGTGTGTCTGCGGGTCGGGTTGTACCTGCCGACGGTGCATCACTGGTCGCTGCAGTGGGTCATCAGCGCGATCGCCATGTTGATGTTTGCCCGGGCGATTGGCGATTCGAATCTGGTGGGGTTCTTCAAGCAGGTCAAGGATTCGCGATTCGCCCGCCTGGATACCTGGGCTTATTCGCCATTGTGCGTGGTGCTGGGGGCGGGGTTGTTGGCCGTGGCCTGGATCTGATTCAAGGCAAGATCAAAAGATCGCAGCCTCGCTTCACTCGACCGCTCCTGCAGGAGCTTGCAGACACCCAAGACCCTTGTGGGAGCCGGGCTTGCCCGCGATGAGGCCATTGAGCGCTGCACTGATCCCAAAGACTGGATCTGAGTCAAAGCAAGATCAAAAGATCGCAGCCTCGTTTCACTCGACAGCTCCTACAGGATCTTGCATACGCCGAAGACCATTGTGGGAGCCGGGCTTGCCCGCGATGAGGCCATTGAGCGCTGCACTGACCCAAAGACTGGATCTGATTCAAGGCAAGATCAAAAGATCGCAGCCTCGTTTCACTCGACAGCTCCTACAGGGATAACGTTGATCTTGTAGGAGCTGTCGAGTGAAACGAGGCTGCGATCTTTTGCGGGGGGCTTAACTCCCACTCTCACTCCGCCGACTGCTTACCTCGGCCGGCACATTATCCCCGGCCATACGCTTGCGGAACAACGCCGCTCGCGCCAGCAGCAACGTGGTGACCGGCACGGTAATCGCCAGCAGGATCGGAATCAGCCACGCGTGCAGCACCGGTCCGGACTTGAGCGCCGAGAAGTAAATGATGGACGCCAGGGCCACGCACCAGGCCCCCAGCGTCGACGCGAGCGCAGGCGGGTGCATGCGTTGAAAAAAATCTTTCATTCGCAACAGCCCAATGCCGCCGATCAACGCAAAGAGACTGCTGAGCACCAACAGGATCGCCACCGGCACTTCAACCCACAAAGACAGTTGCGCGCTCATTCAATCACCTCGCCACGCAGCAGGAATTTAGCCAGGGCAAACGAGCCCACAAACCCGAACAGTGCGATCAGCAGCGCCGCTTCGAAGTAGGTGTCACTGGCATAACGAATGCCCAACGTGAGCATCATCAACATCGCCAGGATGTACAGGTAATCCAGCGCGAGTACGCGGTCCTGTGCCGATGGCCCCTTGAACAGGCGGATGAGGGTCAGGACCATCGCTACCGAGAAAATGAACAGACTCAGCAGGATGGCGTTCGACAGAAAGGGGCTCATTCGAAGATCTCCATCAGGGGGCGCTCGTAGGTCGCCTTGAAATGCTCGATGAACAACGCCTCGTCCTCCAGATCGAATACGTGCAGCAGCAGGATGCTGCGGTCCAGCGCCAGCTCCGACCACACCGTGCCTGGCACCACCGTGGTGATCATCGACAGTGCGGCCAGGCCGTTGGCATCGCGCAGGTCCATCGGCACCTTGATGAAGTGCGAACGCGGGGGACGGCGACCGGCGTTAAGCACGCCCCAGGCCACGGCGAGGTTGGACAGCACGACGTCACGCCCGACCACCAACAGCAAACGGACGATGACGCCCGGTCGACGAATGCGAATCGGCAGTGGTCGCAGCTTGCGCATCATCAAGGGCGCGCAGAAGCCGAGTAGCGCACCCAGCAACAGGTTGCCGGGACTCATCGACAGGTTCAGCACCAACCACAACACCCATAGCGCCAGCGATAGCCACGGTGCAGGAAACAGACGCCTCATGGTTGCACCTGCGCGATCACGGCTTTTGCCTCGGGGCTGGGAACGGCGCGGGTGCCGAGCACCGCCATGACGTATTGCTGCGGGTTGTTCAGGGCCGCGGCAGCGTCCTGGGTGTAGCGCATCAGGGGCTCGGCCTTGAAGGTCAGTGCAATGCTCAGACCCAACAACGCAATGATCGGTACGCACTCCAGACGGCGCAGCAAAGGCGACGGTCGTTCTTCAGGTGTCCAGAAACGCTGGATGCCCAGGCGTGAGAAGGCAATCAACGAGGCCAGCCCCGAGATAATCAGCAGCGCGAGCAAGCCCCACGCAACATTCGAGACCGGTTCATCGTTGCTGGTACCCAGCCCCAACGGGTTGAGCAGGGCGTGCAGCAAGCCGAGCTTGCCGATGAAACCGGACAGCGGCGGCATGCCGATGATCAGCAGGGAGCAGGCGATAAAGCTCAACCCCAGGAACGCCATGGTCCAGGGAATCACTTGGCCGACAACCGCTTTCTGCTCATCGTCGAGGTTGATGCCTTTGGGGGGCTGCAGGGATTCCATCGGCCGAGGCAGCAGGTCGCCGTCGTCGAACAGCGGCATATCATTGGCCGAACGCGAGCGCTCGATGAGTTCGGCCAGCAGGAACAGTGCACTCAAGGCCAAGGTTGAGCTGACCAGATAGAACAATGCAGCACCGATCAGGTTGGGCTGGGCGAAGCCGATGGCCGACAGCAGAATCCCCGCCGACACCAGAATGCTCAGGCTGGCCAGACGTTCCAGACGTTGCGCCGCAAGGATGGCCACCGCCGCGCAGACGATGGTCGCCATGCCGCCGTAGATCAGCCAGTCACCGCCAAAGTACGCCGACGCGCCTGCCTGGCCGGAGAACAGCAGGGTCCACAGGCGCAGCAAGGTATAGACGCCGACTTTGGTCATGATCGCGAACATCGCCGCCACGGGGGCACTCGCCGCGCTGTACGCCGGCACCAGCCAGAAATTCAGCGGCCACATCCCGGCCTTGGCCAGGAAGGCCACCGCCAGAATCGCCGCGCCGGCATGCAACAGGCCGCGATCGGCTTCCGGTACCAGCGGGATTTTCAGCGCCAGGTCAGCCATGTTGAGCGTGCCGGTGACGCCATAGATCAGCGCCGCGCCAATCAAGAACAACGACGAGGCCAGCAGGTTGATCGAGACGTAATGCAGGCCTGCCGACACCCGTGCACGGCCCGAACCGTGGAGCATCAACCCGTAAGATGCCGCCAGCAGCACTTCAAAGAACACGAACAGGTTGAAAAGGTCGGCGGTCAGGAACGCGCCGTAGAGGCCCATCATCTGAATCTGGAACAGCGCGTGGAAGCTCGAACCGGCTCCGTCCCATCGAGCCATGGCAAAGAGCAGGGCGCTGACGCCGATGATTCCTGTCAGCACCAGCATCAGGGCAGAGAGTCGATCAACCACCAGCACGATACCGAACGGGGCCTGCCAGTTGCCTGGCAAGTACACGCCGATCGAGCCGGGAACACCTGTCTCCTGAGTCCATTGCAGCAACAGCACGGCGATGCCCAGGCCTACGAGGCTGGAGAACAGGTTGATCCTGGCCTTCAGCGGACGGTGCTTCTCGCCCAGCATCAGCATCACGGCGGCGGTCAGCAGCGGCAGCAGAATAGGTGCAGCGATCAGGTGCGGCATCAGCGTCATTCTTTAGGCTCCCGGCCGTCCACATGGTCGGTGCCGGTCAGGCCCCGGGAGGCCAGCAGCACAACGAGAAACAGTGCGGTCATGGCGAAGCTGATGACGATAGCGGTCAACACCAGCGCTTGTGGCAGCGGGTCGGTGTAGTTCAACAGGTCTTGTGGCACACCGTCCTTGATGATCGGCTCCTTGCCGATGAACAGGCTGCCCATGCTGAAGATGAACAGGTTGACGCCATAGGACAGCAGGCAAAGGCCCATGACCACCTGGAACGTTCGCGGCCGCAGTATCAGCCAGACACCGGACGCGGCGAGGACGCCGATGGCGATTGCGATGACTTCTTCCATCAGACGGCTCCTTTGCTGGCGACGGATTTTGGCAAGGCCGCGGTTTTGTGTCCGCGGACCGATTGGTGGGCGAGGGCGGTCAGGATCAGCAATGTCGAACCGACGACCACGGAGTACACGCCAATGTCGAAGAACAGGGCGCTGGCGATGTGGATGTCGCCAAACACCGGCAGAGAGAAATGCCAGGTGTGGGTGGTCAGGAACGGATACCCGACGGTTATTGCGCCAAGGCCGGTAACCGTGGCGAACAGTAGCCCGGTGCCCATCCAGCGCAACGGCCGCAGGCTCATCTGCGCTTCGACCCACTGCGTGCCGGCAACCAGGTATTGCAGGATGAACGCTACCGACATGACCAGTCCGGCGACAAACCCGCCCCCCGGCTGATTGTGGCCGCGCATGAACAGGTAGATCGACACCACAAACGCGATGGGCAACAGCAGCCGCACCAGCACTGCCGGCACCATCATGAAGCCCAGGGCGGTATCGCTGGCGTGACGCGGGTTGACCAGGTCAGTGACCACGTCCGGAGCCAGCAAGCGTTGCTGGGCCGGCAACTGCAGGCTCTCTTTCGGTGGGCGGAAGCGGCGCAGCAGGGCGAACACGGTCAGGGCCACGGCGGCCAGCACGGTAATTTCACCGAGAGTATCGAAGCCCCGGAAGTCCACCAGCATCACGTTGACCACGTTGCTGCCACCACCTTCAGGCAGGGCGCGGCTGAGGTAAAACGAGGAAATCACGTTGGGGGTCTGCCGCGTCAGCATGGCGTAGGACAACAGCGCCATCCCGCCACCGACCGCGGTCGACAACAGCAA
Organism: Pseudomonas sp. LBUM1643; assembly: GCF_059716215.1. Lineage (NCBI taxonomy): Bacteria > Pseudomonadati > Pseudomonadota > Gammaproteobacteria > Pseudomonadales > Pseudomonadaceae > Pseudomonas > Pseudomonas sp. LBUM1643. The sequence goes on along the minus strand of NZ_CP166813.1, from coordinate 3,714,352 downwards.
GTCACGCATGCGACGGATGCGCGCTTTGCGCAGGGTGCTCGGCAACGGCGCGACCTCTTCGATGCGTCGCGGCAACCAGCGCAGGCCCAACAGGATCAGCACCGTGGTGACGACTTCGACCGCCAGTTGTGTCAGCGCCAGGTCCGGCGCCGAGAACCAGACGAATGTTACGCAGGTCATCAGGCCGCAGACGCTGACCATGGTCAGGGCCGCGAGCCGGTGATACTTGGCTTGCCATGCCGCGCCCAGGGCGCAGGCGATCGCCAGGAGCCAGAGGGTCACGAATACGATCGAGCCCGGGATCTTCGGGCGGTCGCCCCAGCTGAGGCTGCTGTGCAGCATCGGTATCAACCCGGCCAGCACTGCCGCAAGGACCACGAGGAACAGCTGGGTTTGCAGACGCTTGGTGCTGATCCGCCGTTCAAGACGACGCCCCAGGCGCATCATGATCACCAGGCAGCGTTCGAACAGGCGCTTGCCGTTGAACCGGCCAATGATCGGCGGATATTTGAAGCGTCCGCGCTTGAGCTGATTGCGCAGCAGCAGGTAGAGCACGATGCCACCGGACATGGCGATCAGGCTCATGATCATCGGTGCGTTCCAGCCATGCCAGATCGCCAGGCTGTATTCCGGCAGCGTGCCACCGACCACGGGCAGCGCGGCAGCCGCCAGGATCGGGCCGACCACCTGCGCCGGGAAAATCCCCACCACCAGGCAAGCGAACACCAGCAACTCGACAGGCGCGCGCATCCAGCGTGGCGGCTCATGGGGTGTGTGGGGCAGGTCAGTGGCGGTCGGGCCGAAAAAGACGTCGGCGGTGAAGCGAAGGGAGTAAGCGACGCTGAACGTACCGGCGATGGTCGCAACGATCGGCAAGGTCATCTCGACCCAGGCGGTGGCGTTGATGAACACCGTTTCGGCGAAGAACATCTCTTTGGAGAGGAAGCCGTTGAGCAACGGTACGCCGGCCATCGAGGCGCTGGCGACCATGGCCAGGGTGGCGGTGTAGGGAATCAGTTTGATCAAGCCACTGAGCTTGCGAATGTCCCGGGTGCCGCTCTCGTGGTCGATGATACCAGCGGCCATGAACAGCGAGGCTTTGAACGTGGCGTGGTTGAGGATGTGGAACACAGCGGCCACGGCGGCCAGCGGACTGTTAAGGCCCAGCAGCAGGGTGATCAGCCCGAGATGGCTGATGGTCGAGTAGGCGAGCAGTCCCTTGAGGTCGTTCTGGAACATCGCGCAGTAAGCGCCGAGCAACAAGGTGCAGGCGCCGGCGCCGCTGACGATGTAGAACCATTCTTCACTGCCGGACAAGGATGGCCAGAGTCGCGCCAGCAGGAACACCCCGGCCTTGACCATCGTTGCCGAGTGCAGGTACGCCGAGACAGGGGTCGGTGCTGCCATTGCGTGTGGCAGCCAGAAATGGAAGGGGAATTGCGCGCTTTTGCTCAAGGCGCCGATAAGAATGAGAGGAAGCAGAATGGGGTAGAGGGCGTGTGCGCGAATCAGATCGCCGGCGGCCAGGACCTTGTCCAGGTCATAGCTGCCCACCACATGGCCGAGCAGCATTACCCCCGCCAACAGGCACAATCCCCCTGCGCCCGTGACCATCAACGCCATGTAAGCGCCGCGTCGCGCGTCGGAGCGGTGGTGCCAGTAGCCGATCAGCAGGAAGGAAAACAGGCTGGTCAATTCCCAGAAGAACACGATCTGGATCAGGTTGCCGGAGATGACCAGCCCGAGCATGGCGCCCATGAACGCGAGAAAGAACGCGAAGAATCGCGGCACTGGATCGTCGGGTGACATGTAATAACGGGCGTACAGCGAAACCAGCGTGCCGATGCCCAACACCAGCATCGAGAACAGCCAGGCGAAGCCATCCATGCGCAGGACGAAGTTCAGGCCCAGGCTGGGCAGCCAGAAGAATTCTTCGCGAATCACCCCGCCATGGGCGATCTGCGGGTACAGGAGTGCTACCTGGACGGTGCCTATCAGGGCAACGAGACCAGCGAGCAATGATTCGGCGTTACGCGCGTTGTGCGGCAGTACGGCTGCCAGACAGCTGCCTATGAAAGGCAGAAGCAGTAGAACTATCAGGGACATAGGCTTCTAATCTGCGGAAGTTTGTGAAGCATCATACGTGCCAGCCCCCGGATCGCCAAACTCCAACCTGTGGCAGAATCCTACACCGTAGACGGAAAAACCCTGATTCACATTGTTTCCAAGGGCTGTATTCGGCAGGTCTGGCCCCTTCGCGAGCAAGCTCGCTCCCACAGTTTATTCAATTGTGCAGGGATTTTATTGGCACCCCATGTCCATTGTGGGAGCGAGCTTGCTCGCGATAGCAATCTGACTCACACCAAACATCCTCAAGCTCAACCCTCCGTTTCCCGCTCCAGCGCTTCCTCGACAACCGCACCTTTCCCCTTTGTCTTCAGCTCGCTCACGATCACCGCCGCCACAATCAATCCGGCGCCCACTAAGGCAATCGCCGGCAAACGTTCCCCGGCGATCCGCCCGACAATCCCGGCCCACACCGGCTCTGCGGCATAGATCAGTGTTGCCCGGGTCGGCGAAACACTTTTCTGCGCCCAGTTCATGGCGACCTGAATCGCTGCACTGGCTGCACCCAGGCCCAGAGCACTGCATAGCAGCAGCCAGGAGAAATCCGGTATCCGCTCCTGGGTCGGCACTACCATCAAGAACGCCAGCACCGACGTGACCGCCAATTGCACCACGGTCACCCGACGCACATCGACCTGGCCTGCATAGGTGCTGATCAAAATGATCTCGGCGGCAATCGCCACGGCACTGATCAACGTAGCGATTTCACCGGGACTGAAGTTGAAAGAAACGCCAGCAGGTCCCGACAACAGCATCAACCCGGTAAACGCCAGCATGATCCCGATGCTTGGCATCAACCCGGGACGCCGTCCCAGCACCAGCCATTGCAGCAGCGGCACGAAGGGCACGTACAGCGCGGTAATAAAAGCCGATTGACTGCTCGGAATGCTCTGCAAGCCGACAGTCTGCAAGCCATAACCGAGCATGATCGCCACGCCGATAAAAGCCCCGGCCTTGAGTTCGAACAACGTCAGGTCCCGCAGGTGACGCCAGGAGAACAGCGCAACAATGATCGCTGCCGCCGCAAAGCGCAGGCCAACGAAAAACATTGGCCCACTGACGGTCATTGCATGTTGCACCAGCAAAAAGGTGCCGCCCCAGATCATGGTGATTACCACCAGCACGCATTCCGCTTTGCTAAAACGTGAGAAACGGGGAGAAGTGTGAGAGGAGTTCACCGACGTCATGACCTTGCGCGCTACCTGAGGGAGACGCACAATGCGTCGAATGTTGCGCAGTATACTGCCCAGCCCCACCAAGTGAGCAATATAGTGCACAAAGATTCCACGCAACGGGCTTCGGTCCTCCAGCACGTCAGTCAGAACGTTCGACGCCTGCGCCATGCTGCCGACATGAGCCAGACCACCCTGGCTCAAAAGTCGGGTGTCAGTCGACGGATGCTGGTAGCGATTGAAGCAGGCGAAAAGAATGTCAGCCTGACCACCCTTGATCGCGTTGCCGAAGCGCTGGATGTGGCATTCAGCGATCTGATCCAGGCGCCCGATGCGCGTGATCCGAGCCGTATCAATGAAGTGGCCTGGGCTGGAACCATTCCGGGCAGTAAAGCGGTTCTGCTGTCCAAAGCCACCGCCACCCGTGAAGTCGAACAATGGGAGTGGTGCCTGCAACCGGGGGAAATTTACCCCTCACTGCCGGATGCCGATGGCTGGAGCGAGCAGATCTTTGTCTTTGAAGGCTGTCTGACGTTGATGCTGGGCGAGACACCCCATGAGATCGCCGCCGGTGAGTTCTACATGTTCGCCAGCAACCAGCCTCACTCTTATCGAAATGAGGGTGCAGTGGCCGCAAGGTTTGTGCGTAACGTGGTGATCTGACTGTCTGCCCGGCAACACCGAATAGACACTTTGGTTTTTTTTAAGCTGCATGTCTTTCTCGAATTGTTCTATAAGCGACTGATATATAACGGATTAATGTTTAGGCATGACTCCTGCAAACGTTCCGGGTATTGATTCCCATCGTTTTCGGAGCGCCGCTCAATGGCCCGTGAAATTCGCCTCAATGCTTTCGACATGAACTGTGTCGGTCACCAGTCGCCCGGCCTGTGGGCGCATCCGCGAGATCGTTCGTGGCAATACAAGGACCTGGAATACTGGACCGATCTGGCGAAAATCCTTGAACGCGGCAAGTTTGACGGCCTGTTCATTGCGGACGTGCTGGGCATCTACGACGTCTACAACGGTAACGGTGACGCAGCGATTCGCCAGGCGGCGCAGGTGCCGGTCAACGATCCGCTGCAACTGATTCCACCGATGGCGCTGGTTACCGAACATTTGGGGTTTGGCCTGACCGCGTCATTGTCCTTCGAGCATCCGTATCCCTTCGCCCGACGCCTCTCGACCCTCGATCACCTGACCAAGGGTCGTGCTGGCTGGAACATTGTGACCTCCTATCTGGAGAGCGGCGCGAAGAACCTTGGCCAGAAAAACCAGACCGAACACGACGCCCGCTACGACTTCGCCGAAGAGTACCTGGAGGTTTGCTACAAGCTCTGGGAAGGCAGTTGGGAGGAGGGTGCGATCCTGCGGGATCGTGAGCGTCGGATTTTCAGCGATCCGAGCAAAATCCATGAAATCCGCCACGTCGGAAAACACTTCCAGGTGCCCGGCATTCACCTCTGTGAACCGTCTCCGCAACGCACGCCCGTGCTGTATCAGGCGGGTGCATCGAGTCGGGGCAAACAATTCGCCGCTGAACATGCCGAATGTGTATTTGTCGCCGCGCCGTCGAAGGTCCTCCTGAAGAAAACCGTTGCGGACATTCGCCGTCGCGCCTCCGAAGCCGGACGTGATCCTTCGAAAATCCTGATCTTCAACCTGCAGACGGTGATCCTCGGCGAGACCGATGCCAAGGCGAAAGCCAAGTTTGAGGAATACAAAACCTGGGTCAGCTATGAAGGGGCGATGGCGCTGATTTCTGGCTGGACCGGCATCGACTTCAGCCAGTTCAAGCCAGACGAGCCCCTCAAGCATGTACATACCAACGCCATTCAATCGGCTGTGGAGGCGTTTTCGACGGCTGATCCAGACAAGGTCTGGACGCCGAACGAGCTGGCGGACTGGGTTGGCATCGGTGGGTTTGGTCCCTTGTTTGTCGGCAGCCCGGAAACCGTCGCCGATCTGCTTCAGGAATGGGTCGAGGACACCGACGTCGACGGCTTCAACCTGGCCTACGCGCTGACCCATGAAACCTTCATCGACGCGGTGGAACTGCTGGTGCCAGAGTTGCAGAAGCGCGGGGTGTACAAGACCGAATACGCGCCAGGGACTTTGCGCGAGAAGCTGTTTGGAGAAGGGCCAACGTTACCGGCGATTCATCCCGGAGCGGGGTATCGGGACCTGGCGGCGTTTCGGCAGGAAGAGAAGAAGTCGGTATCTGCATAACACATCAATCCCTGTGGGAGCGGGCTTGCCCGCGATGAGGCCGGCACATCCAGCATGGATGTCGCCAGTTACACCGCCATCGCGAGCAGGCTCACTCCCACAGGAGATCAGCGCCGGACACAAACACCGCGCCCGGCAAAGCTCAAACTGGTCTGACCCCAAAATGTGGGAGCGGGCTTGCCCGCGATAAGGCCCGTCCATTCAACACACATCCCGGCCCGGCGGACCACCGCATGCTTTCGTCCATCAACAGAGGTTGATCTCATGAGCGTGCACGAACTCAAGCGTTCCCCCATCGGGGACATCACCGAGTGGCGAGTCGATGTGCCAAATACCCAGGAGCCGTTGCGTCATTGGGCACGAGTCAGTCCGTTGCAGCCGGCTTTACGCCACAAACGCCAAGGTCAGTGGTTTGTGTGGCGCTGGATTGACGTCTTGCGCGATGTCGAACGCCTGGCGGATGGCTTGCGCCAGCAAGGTTTCACCGACGCCTCGCGACTGGCGCTGAGTGGTGCTTTCGAGCCCGACCTGGTGTTGCTGGCCCTGGCGGCGCAGCACATTGGAGGCCAGGTGCTGACGCTTCCCGACAACCTGGACCCCGAGTTACTGCAGGACGCCCTGTCCCGCTGTCGGCCCAGTCATGCCTTCGTGCGAGGTCAACAGACGAGATTACGCTGGATCAACCAAGGGCAAACACCCCTCGATTTCATCGGCCTGCTCGGCCCCGCGGCCCCCCCGCAGCGCCTGATTGGGTGGTGGCACGGGCCACAATTGTGGAGCGAAGAGGGTACCCAATGGCAGGCCGGCCTGAGTGTCCTGCTCGATCAATGGCTGAACAGCGGTCAATCCCTGGCCTTCCCGCAAAGCCCTGCCAGCGCCAGTCGCGACCGCCGGGAGGTGGCGCCAACCGGCCTGCTGCTTTCAGCAAAGCGCCTGGAGTCCCTGCTCAACGAGATCGACAGCCGTCTCGCAGCGCCTGGCACCTGGCGTCAACGCCTCTGCGACTGGGCCATTGCCCACCCGGGAAAAGGCCCGCAACGGTTGATCAAACAGTGCGTTCGACGACTGCTCGGCTTCCAGAACCTGCACTTTATCTGGCCCGTCACGCGACACCCTTGCACGCAACCACGGGCTGACTGGCTGTTCGAACTGAAACGGGACACCGTGTGAACGTGATCCAGCCAGACGTCCTACTTTGGTACTGACTGACGAACCCTTCATGGATTTGCGGCTTATGATCGTTCAGGAAATTGCCCGCTTCCTGATTGCCGGGCGAGCCATTAATGTGGCGCTCACAGTCGTCTCGACAATCCGGCAGCCGCAGCGCGAACTGCAAGACTTCCCTTTAGGTAAACACTGATCTGTGAGAACGCCATGAGTGAAACCCCACGCGGACACGCGACCGACGCCATTCGCCACGCAGACATTCTGATCGTCGGCGGTGGCCTGAGCGGCGCCATGCTGGCGGCGCAGCTTCTGCGTTTGCCGGGCAAGCGCTCGGTGCTGGTCATCGAACCGCGTGCCGAACTCGGTCGGGGAGAGGCGTACAGCGCCGTCGAATTGGGCCATACGCTCAATGGCAATGCCGCCCGCATGAGCGTCGACCCAGACAACGCCGACGACCTCACGCAATGGCTCACCGAACACATTGCGGCGGGCGGCTGGCCCGAGTCTGACCAGCAGCATGTGCCCATCAGCGAATTGTTCCCGCCTCGCGGGCTGTTCGGTGTGTACGTGCAGCAGCGTCTGACGGAAGCGCAAGCGGTCGGCGCGTTGAACGGGTCCACGGTTGAACACGTGCGCGCTGAAGTGGTGGACCTTGAGGCACTGGACGATAGCGTTCGGCTGACCCTGAGCGACGGCCAACGCTTGCAGGGCGCTTACGCCGTGTTGGCGACCGGGATGTTTCCCGCTGCGCGCACACCCCAGACCCACTCCAGCGGCATGAACGCGGCCGCGCTCGATCCTTGGGATGTGGCGGCCATGCGGCAGCTCGATCCACAGTCGACGGTGTTGATCATCGGTTCCGGGCTGACCATGGTCGATGCTGTGGTTTCACTGGAACAGGCCGGGCACCGCGGGCCGATCAACGTGTTTTCGCGCCATGGTTTGCTGCCGCACGTAAGGCGCCAACCCCCGGCTTGGGTAGATTTCCTCGCCGAAGATGCGACTTTGCGCACACCACGCCAGCTGGTGCGCGAATTACGTCGGCATTGCCGGGACGCCATTGCTCAGGGCATCGACTGGCAGGCACCCTTGGACACGGTCCGGGCGCACATCGGCCGGTTGTGGAATCAGGCCACGGATGCACAGCGCCGGCAGTTTGTACGGCATGTGCGGCCTTGGTGGGAAAGCCATCACCACCGTTCCCCGCCCTTGAGCGCCGAGCTGGTTGCGCGGTTGCACGGGGAAGGTCGATTGCAAATTGAGGCGGCGTCGTTCAAAGGGTTGGCGCCTTCGACCCATGGCGACAACGTCAGCCTCTACATCCGCCGTCGCGGCGAGGCTGAAACCTCCATCGTCAGCGGTGCAGCGTTAATTAACTCCAGCGGCATCGAATATGACTGGCGCCGCGTTGCGCGGCCATTACCCCGGCAGCTACTGGCGCGCGGGCTGATTCAGCCGGGACCGCTGGCGCTGGGCATCGCGGCCGCGGTGGATGGCGCCGTCATGGATGCAAACGGGCACCTGTCCGATCGATTGTTTGCAATGGGGCCACCGTTGCGCGGCATGTGGTGGGAAAGCACGGCGGTCACCGATGTCGCGAGCCAGGCGAAGGCACTCGCTTCGCGACTGATCATAAAAAAACCGGATAGAACGTAATACTGTTCACTCAAGAAGAGCTTCAGGCGAGCACAGCACTTCACTTAAGAAGAGCTTCAGGCGAGCACGGGCTGTGGCGAGGGGATTTATCCCCGTTGGGCTGCGAAGCAGCCCTAAAAACTGCAACTGAGGTGTGCCTGATGCACCTCCGTTTCAGGTTCTGGGGCCGCTTCGCGGCCCAACGGGGATAAATCCCCTCGCCACAGAGTAGGCATACCGCTTATGGGTAGACTGAATCCACCCAGGGTTTAAAGCCATCAATCAATAACGCTGATACTTCGAACCAAACTCGGGACGGTTCTCGGCGACATACAGCTTGCTCGCTTGAGCGTCTTTATGATCAACGCCAACCGTATTGACGTTCAAAGTAGCCGGTTGGCTGACCTTGGCGGCTGCAACGACTTGCGACACCGCATGAGGCTCGGCCATGACGGATGTTGCACCGAGAACCGAAAGCGCGAAACCAAGACCGATAATGCTTTTCATGATGTAGCTCCAGAGCGTGGGAAGAAGATGTGGCCACTGTAGAGCTGGAGCGTGGGCATGAAAAAACACCTGCACGCATAGTCGTTATCACGCGCGTTGATCCGCGTTTGATACCAGATACCCCGTATCTACGCCCCCAGCATTTCCACTGGATAGGAAAAGACATACCCCTCGCTGCGCACCGTCTTGATGTAGGTCGGTTCCCGGGAGTCATCCATCAGCCGTTGGCGCAGCCGGCTGACCAGCAAATCGATGGAACGGTCGAACAGGTCGGCGTCTCGGCCTTGCGTCAGGTTCAGCAACTGATCGCGGCTGAGCACCCGCTGCGGGTGGTCGAGAAAGACCCGCAGCAAGCGGTACTCGGCGCCACTGAGCGCCACCATCGTGTCGTCCTGGTCCAGCAGATGACGGGCCGTGGTGTCCAGGCGCCAGCGACCGAAACCGAGCAGCCGGCCGCTTTCGGTGATCAGCAGGTTAGGCGGCAGCATCCGCGTGCGGCGCAACACGGCGTTGATCCGCGCGAGCAGTTCGCGGGCGGAGAAGGGTTTGGTCAGGTAATCATCGGCGCCCATTTCCAGCCCGAGAATGCGGTCGGTTTCGTCGTTGCGGGCGGTGAGCATCAGGATCGGCGTGGCCTTGTGTTTGCCTGAGCGCAACTCGCGGCACAGCAGCAAGCCGTCATCGCCGGGCATCATGATGTCCAGCACGATCAGGTCCACCTGGTTGGCATCGAGAAAACTGCGCATTTGCCGGCCATCGGCGACCACCGTGGTGCGCAGCCCATTCTTCTTCAGGTAATTACCGACCAGCTCGCGGATCTCTCGATCGTCATCGACGATCAGGATGTGGTTCACGTGTTCCATCGCTCAACCTTCTTGTTATGGGTCGCAGGTTTTGTATCGCACTGTATCGAATGCTCGGTTTGACACCTTACGCCTTAATGGCCGTGGTTTTACGACACATGGCAGATACCTCGCGTCGATTAAATGGGTTCCATCGAGACAAGGCAACTTGCTCGCAACGTCTTCCCATTGCAGCCCCGAGGTCATCACCATGAGCATAAACAACGTTATCGCCGCCGGCGTCTTCGCAGTTCTGAACATCGCTGCGTTTTCCGCCCACGCCGACGTCAAAAGCGAGCCGCAGACCTATACCTACGGTACCCATCTGGATATCAAGAAAGTGATCTCGACCGTTGAAAGCGGTGGCAGCTGCGGCATCGTGAATGCCCGCATGACTTACCTGGATTCCAGCGGCAAACAAAAAGTCCTCGATTACAGCAAGTTCGCCGAATGCGCCAATCAGGGCGGCTGACCCTTCCACTACGCTCATTCCTACCGCCGCCGACCTGAGGAGAGATCACTGTGAACATGACCGTGTTGAGTCACAAAACCCCAAAACACCGCCGCTTGATTGGCCCCTCGTTCCTTGCGTTCGCACTGATGCAGCTGGGCGCGGTGGGCGTTGTTAATGCCGCCGCCGCAGAGCCGGTGACGGCGACGCTCAAGACGCAAGCCTACACACCGTTCGGCCCGCTGAAGCATGTCGACGCAGGCTTGCTGAATGTGGCTTACGCGGAAGTGGGTCCAGCGCAGGGGCCTGTCGTGATCCTGCTGCACGGCTGGCCCTACGACATTCACAGCTACACCGAGGTTGCGCCCTTGCTGGCGGCGAAGGGATACCGCGTGCTGATTCCCTATGCGCGGGGCTACGGTGATACGCATTTCCTCTCGGACCAGACTGTTCGCAACGGTCAGCCCGCCGCGCTGGCCAGTGACGTGATCGATTTCATGGACGCGCTCAAGATCAAGCGGGCGGTGCTGGGGGGCTACGATTGGGGTGCGCGCTCGGCAGACATCGTTGCGGCACTCTGGCCGGAACGGGTGGAGGCGCTGGTGTCGGTCAGTGGTTATCTGATCGGTAACCAGGCTGCGGGGAAAAACCCGTTGCCACCCAAGGCCGAGTTGCAGTGGTGGTATCAGTTCTACTTCGCCACGGAGCGCGGTCAGGCGGGATACGAAAAAAATCGTCACGACTTCGCCAAGCTGATCTGGGAGCTTGCATCGCCAAAATGGTCATTCGATGACGCCACCTTCGACCGCAGCGCCGCGGCTCTGGAAAACCCGGACCATGTCGCCATCACGGTCTTCAACTACCGGTGGCGCCTGGGTCTGGTGCAAGGTGAGAGCCAGTACGAGGCCCTGGAGCAGAAACTCGCCAAGGCGCCGTCCATCAGCGTGCCGACCATTACCCTGGAAGGTGATGCCAACGGCGCGCCGCACCCGGCGCCAGAAGATTACGCCAAGCGGTTCACGGGCAAGTACGAATTCCGGCTGATCAACGGGGGTGCCGGCCACAACCTGCCGCAAGAAGACCCGCAGGCGTTTGCCAAGGCCGTGATTGATGCGGATCGGCTATAACGCCACCGCGCGTCCTCGTAGGAGCTGTCGAGTGAAACGAGGCTGCGATCTTTTGATTTTGATCATTAAAAACAAGATCAAAAGATCGCAGCCTCGTTTCACTCGACAGCTCCTACAAGGATCGGGTCAGGTCGCGGGGGGACGGAATTCGGGTCAGGTCGCAGAGGCACGGCGTTCCGGTCAGTCGCTGAGGTACAGGTTTCAGGTTTCAGGTTTCAGGTTTCAACTCACACCTTTTCGACCATCTCGATCAAGCGCTCCGGCCACACCGTTTCAGCGGTCTGCTCCAACTCGCCGACTGACCACCATTTGTGCTCGGTCATCACTCGCGCCTCATCCACGGTCCAGCCATCACGGGTCAGTTGCTCACCCGCCGCGCGAACGACGAAGTAGCGTTCCACGGACAACACCGTCTCGCCGTTGGGCAGCATCATCGTGAAATTGCGCTCGGCCACGCAGCTGCCCACGTTGTCGACCTGCAACCCGGTTTCTTCCAGCAGTTCGCGGACCGCCGCTTCTTCAAAGGTTTCGCCGTCCTCGACCCCGCCTCCTGGCGTGGCCCAATAGTCGCGGCCATCCAGGGCATCGCCCTTGTGCTGGAAGCGAAACAGCAGCACCTCGTTCTGCGGGTTTATCACCAGGAGTCGTGCAGCATTACGTTGGCGCATCGTGATTTCTCTTTCCATAGAAGGCAGCGAGCCGAAGTAAAAGCTTCGGCTCGCAAGTACACATTTTGCTTTAGGTTATTTACGCAACCACTTGATAACACGGAACATACGCAGCGCCGCCGGGCAGTTTCATCCGGTGCTGGGCGACGAATGCCTTGAGCAGTTTATCCAGTGGCTGCATCACCGCCGCGTCGCCGCGGATCTGATACGGCCCGTGTTCTTCGATCAGGCGGATGCCCTTGTCCTTGACGTTGCCGGCGACGATCCCGGAGAACGCGCGGCGCAGGTTGGCGGCCAGTTCATGGGCGGGAAGATCACGGCGCAGTTTCAGGTTGGCCATGTTCTCGTGGGTGGGATCGAACGGGCGCTGCAGGCTTTCGTCGATCTTCAGCAGCCAGTTGAAATGGAAGGCGTCGTTGCGCTCGCGGCGGAACTGTTTGACCTCCTTGAGCCCCTTGGTCATCTGCCGGGCCACTTCGGCCGGGTCATCGATGATGATTTCGTAATGCTTTTTCGCCGCTTCACCCAAGGTGGCGCCGACGAACGCATCCAACTGCTCCAGGTAAGGCGCGGCGTGCTTTGGTCCGGTGAGAATGACCGGGAAGGGCAGGCCTTCGTTGTCCGGGTGCATCAGGATACCGAGCAGGTACAGGAACTCTTCCGCCGTACCGGCACCGCCCGGGAAGATGATGATGCCGTGGCCGACACGCACGAACGCTTCCAGGCGTTTTTCGATGTCCGGCAAGATCACCAGCTCGTTGACGATCGGGTTCGGTGCTTCCGCCGCGATGATGCCGGGCTCGGTCAAACCGAGGTAGCGGCCGCCGTGAATGCGCTGCTTGGCGTGGGCGATGGTCGCGCCTTTCATCGGACCTTTCATCACACCGGGGCCGCAACCGGTGCAGATATCCAGGCTGCGCAGGCCCAGCTCATGGCCGACTTCCTTGGTGTATTTGTACTCCTCGGTGTTGATCGAGTGACCGCCCCAGCAGACAACGATTTTCGGTTCGATACCGGGGCGCAAGGTGCGGGCGTTACGCAGCAGGTGGAACACGTAATCGCTGATGCCCTGGGAGTTGCTCAGGTCGATACGCTGGCTGTCGAGTTCGTTTTCGGTGTAGACGATGTCGCGCAGGGCGCTGAAGAGCATTTCCCGGGTGCTGGCGATCATTTCGCCGTCGACGAAGGCATTGGCCGGCGCGTTCAGCAGTTCGAGGCGAACGCCGCGGTCCTGCTGGTGAATGCGGATTTCGAAATCCTTGTAGGCTTCCAGAATGGTCTTGGCGTTATCAACATGGGCGCCGGTATTGAGGATGGCCAGGGCGCATTGGCGAAACAAGGTGTAGGTGCTGCCGGATCCGGCTTCGCTCAGTTGCTGTACTTCCCGCTGAGAAAGGGTTTCCAGGCTGCCTTTTGGGCTGACAGAGGCATTGATTACATGGCGTTGGGTCATTCAATGATCCTTAAAACGATGTCACTCACACGGGGATCGGCAAATGGCATCCGAATAGTGTGTATCCATTAAAGAAGATGGCACGAACTGCGCAGTATCGCCACGTTGCCCTTTGACGATGAAAAGATGAAAAGGAGCTCCAGCATAGCTAAATCTGCCGGGGAGGCGATAATGCCCCGCAGTTTTATCATCGAGTCTCTTTCCCTTGATCCAAGGAACCCCGCCGCAATGTTTGAAATCCAGCCGGTAAACGCCCAGACCTATCGACAACAGACGCGGCGCAGCACGGTCATTATTGCCCTGACGTTCCTGGCGCTGGCAATGGTGTTGTCGACCGCCGCGGTGGCGCTGTTCGGCGAGCCCGGCGGCGACAACATGCGGTTTAACGTCGGTGGCGTGTTCGTCGCAGTGCTGCTGATGGTTGCATTGATGCGCGGGTATTTCTGGAACCAGCCGTGGATGGCATCGACCGTTTACGGTTGGCAACTCAAGCGTAGCCTGATGAGCGTCACCAACGTCATGCACCAGGTGACGGCCGCGGTGGAGCGCGACGATCCTCGCGCCATGAAGTTGCTACGCTTCTATCATCTGGGGTTGAGCCAGATGCATGAGCTGGACGGTAATTCCAGCGATCATGGTCAGTTGCATCGCGAGATTGACCTGCACAAAACGCGAATGGAAGCGCTAGGCATTGACGCCGACCAGACGCGACTGGATCCCGCCTGGCTGGACGCCGTCAAGCAAACGCCGAAATCATAAGTAATCAGGGAATGATATGGGTCAGCTGTCCATTAACGAACGCATCGAAAACGCCCGGCTCGCCACGCCGTTGAACGGTGAGCAGCCCGTGTCCAGGCTCAAGGTCAGGTCCGTGGTGGTTCTGCTCGTCGCGGTCTGTCTGTCGATGACGATTATCGTCATCTGGGAAGCCTGGAGTTCGCGCCAGTACAATCTGCGGGACAAGGAAGTGGCGATGTCCAACCTTGCGCAGACCCTGGCGTGGCAAGCCCAGGCGTCGATCAAGCAAGCGGACACGCTGCTGTTGACCCTGGTCGAGCGACTGGAAAACGAGGGTGTCGAATCTGCGCGCCTGCCGAGGATGCAACGGCTGCTCAGTGTGCAGCGCACGGAGTTGAGCCAGTTGCACGGCTTGTTCGTCTACGACGCGACAGGGCAGTGGATCGCCAACTCCAACGGCGCCCAAATGCCCAATGCCAATAACGCCGACCGTGAGTATTTCGTCTTCCATCGCGATCATCCCGACCGTGGACCGCACATAGGCCCGTCGATCAAGAGTCGTTCCAGCGGCGAATGGATCATGACCGTGTCGCGCCGGGTCAATCATCCGGACGGCAGCTTTGCCGGCGTGGCGCTGGCGACCATTTATCTCGATCATTTTCTCGGGCTTTACGACAGCATCGACATGGGCCGCAACGGCGTGATCAACCTGATCGCCGACAATGCGACCATTGTCGTGCGCCGGCCATTCAAAGACGCAGAAATCGGCACCAGCGTTGCCAATGGACCGCTGTTTACCCAATTGCTGCCCAAGGGCAACTCAGGCACTGCCAGGGTCAAGTCGATCGTTGACGGCGTGGAACGGGTGGTTGGATTCCGCCGGGTCGAGGGTTACCCGCTGATCATTTTTACCGCGCTGGACAAAGATGAAGTCCTCGCCAGCTGGCGCGACGAATCCCTGCTCAGTGCCGGCATTGTCGCCTTGCTGCTGAGTTTTCTTGGGGTTCTGGGCTATCGGCTGATCCGGCTGATGAGGCAGCAGAATCACATCCAGAGCGTCTTGCTGGATGCTCAGGAAAAGCTGCTCGAGGTCAATCGCGGTCTGGAGTTGCTGGCGCTGGAAGATGCCCTGACCGGATTGTCCAACCGGCGGCAGTTCGATCTGTTCATCCTCGCCGAAATGGGGCGTGCCCGGCGAACCCAGACTCACCTGGCGTTGCTGATGATCGATGTCGACCACTTCAAGCGCTTCAATGACCTGTACGGCCATGTGGCGGGCGACGTCTGTTTGCGCAAGATCAGCGCGATCATCCGTGACAACATCAAGCGCCCCGGCGACCTGGCTGCCCGCTACGGCGGCGAGGAGTTCACGGTGGTGTTGCCGGCTACCGACTATGTGGGCGCGTTCCTGATCGCGGAAAAAATCCGTAGCGCCGTCAAGCAGGCAGGTATCGAGCACAGTGAGGGCGTCGAGGGCACGGTCACGGTCAGCGTTGGTGTCTGCGCTTACAACACGGCCTCGCAGGATCAGCCCGAAGACCTGGTGCGCGCTGCGGACAAGGCGTTGTACGTGGCCAAGGCCAGCGGCAGGAACATGAGCGTGATTGCCAACTGAGGTCAGATGAAGCGGTCGTTGCCAGCCCACGGCCAAGCCATCGCCCTGGGCGAGAATGTTCCTGCGCGGGGTCGGGAGCGCCAGGGTTCAACGTCCTCGGGCGATCTGTTGATTCAATGGGCGCGTCGCCACACTCGAAGATAGACCCCAACGTTGATCACCAGCACCACCGCGCCAAGCCCCAGCTGAATCGCGGGGGTGAGGCCGGCGGGGTAGATCACCGGCCACACGTAATGTTCGATGAAGCCGCCCCCGTAACCGGTTTGCCCGGCCGCCAGGCGCATGCGGTTTTCCCATTCCGTCAGCGGGCAGATCAGGTGAAAGACTTCCACCGCGACGCCCCAGGCGGCGGCGGGCAGGTGCCACCAGATCAAGTGGCGCCACTTGAGCACCAGCAGCCCGCCAAACAGCACGAACAGGATGAACAACAGGTGAAACAGCACCAGCCCGTCGGCGGCGATTCGATACAGCATGTCGACTCCGTGAGGTGTCAGGCGAGCAGTGGGCGGAGGGATTAATGCGACCCTTCAACGAATGACAAATTTTTAGAGCCATCGGCGATGAGTGCTGGCAAAGTCTGACATCTTTTTTCCGGTCAAGAGCGTTATGTCCAACTCACACCTGCCTCGCAGCGCATTCTTGCGCGGCGCCGTGGCGATCCTGCCGTTATCCCTGGCAACCGCGCCGTGGGGGCTGCTGGCCGGCTCCATGGCGATTGAAGCGAATCTCACACCTCTACAAGGCCAGGCACTGTCGGGCATTGTGTTTGCCGGTGCCGCACAATTGGTTGCCATCGGCATGCTCAAGGGCGGTGCCGGTATCTTTTCGATTCTGCTGACCACGTTGCTGCTGACGTCGCAACACTTGCTCTACGGCATGAGCCTGCGCTCGGTGATCTCGCCTTTGCCGGGTCGCTGGCGGGTGGGGTTGGGTTTTTTGCTTACCGATGAGCTGTTCGCCCTGACCAGCCAGTATGACAAGCAGCAATTCAACCGCTGGTACGCGCTGGGTGTCGGGCTGACGTTCTACATCGCCTGGAACCTCTTCACGTTGGCCGGCATCGTGCTCGGCAGCAGCATTCCGGGGCTTGAGCATATGGGCCTGGATTTCTCCATCGCGGCGACCTTCATCGCGCTGATCACACCCGTGGTGCGCAACGTGCCGACGGTGGCCTGCGTGGCGGTCTCGTTGTTCTGCTCGGTGCTGTTCAGCTACTGGCAATTGGGCTCGGCGCTGGTCCTGGCGGGACTGGCGGGGATGACCACAGGGTTTCTCTGCAACAAATTCTATGTGAGGCAAGCAGCATGATGGTCTGGGCGGTGATCTTCGGGATGGGCGCGTTGGTGTTTCTCAACCGCTACGTGTTTCTTGAGCCACGGCTGCCGGTGCGCCTGAGCAGTAATGTCCGGCAGTTTCTGGGGTTCGCTGTGCCCGGCATGTTGACGGCGATCTGCGGGCCTATCGTGTTTATGCCCGACAGGCAACTGAACCTGCAGTGGGACAATCCGTACCTGATCAGCTCGCTGGTGGCCGTTGCGCTGGTGATTTACACCCGCAACACGCTGCTGAGCATGTTGTTGAGCATGGCGTTTTTCTTCCTGCTGCGTTGGTGGCTGTGAGCCAGATGCCGGAATGTGTTCTACGCTGAAACCTGATGACTGATCCCTTCAGGAAGAGAGGTGAACATGGCAAATGAACCCAAGCATCCAGGCTCGGATAATGGCGTGGATGAAGACACGGATGAACCATCGCAAGAAGAAATCGAGCGGCAAAGACGTTCGATCCCGGATTGGAAACATGACGAGAGTCGGGAGTTATCGGAGCGTGATATCGAAAGACCGTTGAAACCCTGACCAAAACAAAAGATCGCAGCCTTCGGCAGCTCCTACACTGATCCATGTAGGAGCTGCCGAAGGCTGCGATCTTTTGATCTTTTGATCTTTTGATCTTTTGATCTTTTGATCTTTTTTCGAAATAAGCTCGAAAGCTAACTCAGCGCAGTGCTTCAAACATCTTCCACAAGCAGCTCATCAGGGTGAGCCGCCCGATAACCCAATGTCTTGTCGATCCAGGCATTCAGCTCATTGACCATCACCGGATGTTTACCCGGATAGTTGCGCAAAGCGGCGCGCAGGGCCGCTTCAATAGCGGGTATTGATTGCAGGTTTCGGGTGTTGATGTATTGCCCGATAAAACAATCGAGTGCATAGCGTTCAGTGGTCGAAAGAAAAACACACTCCAGACCACCAGGTACATTGGTAGATAAATCGTCGCGCAACTTAATTCTCTGCAAGGCTTGAGTTTCAGGGGCTCTTTTTTCGCTTGTTGACTCTTCGGTCAATCCAGCTGAGGCCATGGGCATGGCGGCGCGCATGCTAGCGGCAGTCGTCTCAAATGTATGTATGACAATCGAAATGTCAGACAGGCGGTGAAGGCGGCAAACTGCCACTCTTTAGCAATAGTGTTTCTTGGATGAAACAGTGAGTGTAACGATTTAACTTATCTGCCTGTCTATACAACTAAGACTGATTCGTTGAAGTGTTCAAGCAACTTTCTCAATTAACGCCGGCCCCTGGTTTCTTGAATTGCCGACGGCTTTGTCCACCTTGTACCACTCAAAAATGTCACTGCTTTCACCTTGCATCAGCGCTATCTGTTCTGCGCGTTCCCTCGGCGTCGCAGGATCAAGCCACTCCCGCGCGAGTTCGGGTGACAACACGATCGGGCGCCGGTCATGGATGTCGAGCATGCCGCCAGCGCTGTCCGCCGTGACAATAACGAATCCGTCATCCGCCCGCGGCTCGGCGCCTCGGCTGGGAAACTGGCCGATGGCTGCGCAGAAAACCGTTTCGCGGTCTTTACGGCGGATGAGCCAGGGCTGCTTCGTCTTGTCCGTGGCCTCTACCCATTCGAACCAGTTGTCGATCGGCACAATCGCCCGGTGCGGCCAGATCGCCCGAAAGAACGGCCCATGGGCGACTTTTTCAACACGCGCATTGATCGGCGGCGGACGATCCTTGGCCCAGTGCGGGCGCCATCCCCAACGAACCGTGTCGGCGTGCAGACCGTCGTCTTCCAGATGCAGCAGGGCGAGTTGGGTGGTAGGCGCGGCGTTGTAGCGGGCCAGCGGCTCATCACCGACGTGATTGATCATCGCGTCGGGAATGCTCAGCGCTGCAACGAAATCGTGAATACCCCGGTATTGCGATAAACGTCCGCACATTGGCTGATCCTCGGGTGGATAGTTTCAGCATAGGTGCAGATTGTTGGAGCGTCGGTGGGAACAGGCCGGGTCAGGCATACCTCGATGCTGAATGTCCCACCGCTATCGCGAGCAGGCTCACTCCTACAGGGGATTTTTGTTGGAAGCAGATCCAGTGTCCACCGCAGATCAAAATGTAGGAGTGAGCCTGCTCGCGATGGCGCCGTGTCAGACACCCGGATCAGAAGTTGATCGAAGCACTCAACCGTGCGGTCAGCGGTGCGCCCTGGAACACATAGTCATCCCCCATGTATTCCCCCGCGTCGCGCCAATAGCGCTTATCAAACAGGTTGTCCACGCTCAGCCGGAACACCGTCTCATAGCCGTCGATGCGCGTACTGAAGCGACTCCCGACGTTGAAGATCGCATACGCCCCCGTCTCCACTTCACCCACCTGACTGGCGTACTTGCTGGCGCTGTACTGCACGCCGCCCAGCACTGCCAGACCCTCAACCCACGGCAGCGCATAATCCCCATAAAGGCTGGCACGCATCGTCGGCACATTGATCGTCTGGTGGCCTTCATAAGCGGGCGTTCCGGTACCGGTCACCCGCGATCGAATCGCCGCAACGCTGGCGCTGATCTGCAGGCGCTGCGTGGCCCAACCGTTGGCCGACAGTTCCAGCCCGGTGTTTTTCTGTTCGCCCTGTTGGGCAAAGGTAAAGGTGCCG
Organism: Pseudomonas sp. LBUM1643; assembly: GCF_059716215.1. Lineage (NCBI taxonomy): Bacteria > Pseudomonadati > Pseudomonadota > Gammaproteobacteria > Pseudomonadales > Pseudomonadaceae > Pseudomonas > Pseudomonas sp. LBUM1643. The sequence goes on along the minus strand of NZ_CP166813.1, from coordinate 3,694,688 downwards.
TCGTCATTCGGCCGGGCGTATTGGTAGTCCTGACGAATCTGGAACAACGCCGCACCGAGGGTCATGCGCTGCCAGTCGTACTTGATCCCTGCCTCGATCTGCCGTGAAACCGTTGGCGCCAGGATCTCGAACGCATTGGTGGTGAACCAGGCCGCTTCACCGCCCAGGGACAGCCCTTTGCTGTAACGGGTATACAACGACAGGTTGTGCACCGGCTTGTAGATCAGCGCAGCCTGGGGCAGGAATTCATACCGCTGGGTGTGGCGCGTGGTGTCGCCCTGGCTGTCGAAGGTTTCTTCATCCAGTCGCACTTCGCGTCCGCCCAGCACGGTTTGCCAGCGTTCGTTGAAACTGATCCGGTCATTGAAAAACAGTCCGTACTGGCGGCTGTCCAGACGGCGGAAGGAATCGTTGAGCGGTCCGTCGTAGCGGGCGAAGTCTTCCGGTTCGCGGTTGATGTTGCCGCTGCCGATCATCACGTTGATCGGGTCGCGTTTATCCACCACCCGGCGAAATGCACTGGTGCCTACGGTTAGTTCGTGCCCGAGGCCGGCCGTGTCGAAACGCCCGCTGAGTGTCGCCTGGACCTCGTCGTTGCGGCGGGTGTCGTCGGGGCTGCGGAAGTCATAGATGTCGTAGTCGCCTTCGGGGCTGAAGTAGTTCGGCACCGCGGCGTCGGCGCAACTGGTGGCGCCGTAGCAGCCCCAGGCGAAGGAACTGTAATCGTCGATCACCACCCGGCTGCGCGACGCGCTGAGGTTGCCTTTCCAGTCGTCGCTGAAACGGTATTCGAAGTTGCCGTTGAGGTTCAACGCATCGGTGGTGACCGGCCTGGAACCGCTCTGGTGAGCCAGCAGTTTTTTCGGTGAGGCGTGGTGCGGCAACGTCGTGCCACCGAGTAACTGGTAGCCCGGTGCCGAGCGTTGTTCCTTGGTCTGGTACTCCGCGTCCAGTTGCAGGAGCGCGTTCGGGCTGATGTTCCAGTCAAACGCCAGGGAGGCGAAATCCCGCTGGCCGTTGGTGTGTTCGACATACGAATGAATGTCTTCATGGGCGAGGTTGGCGCGCAGTCCGAACTGCTGCTCGCTGCCGAAGAAACCGCCGACATCGGTGGCCAGGTAGCCGCTGCCCCGATCGTCTGTCGATACTGTCACCGACTGCACATCGGTGGGGCGTTTGGTCACGTAGTTGACCAGCCCGCCCGGTTCGGAGACGCCGCTTTCCAGGCCGGAAAGCCCCTTGAGCAACTCCACCTGCTGTTTGTTTTCCAGCCCGACGTTCTGCTCGCCAGTGATGGTGCGCCCGTTGATCTTGTAGCTACTGGCGGAATTCAACGAGAAGCCGCGCACCACGAAGTTTTCGTAGTACCCGACCGGGGCGTAGCTCTGGCCGACCGATGCATCGTTGCGCAGCACCTCGCTGAGCAGGCGCGCCTGCTGATCCTTGATCAGGGCGTCGTTGAAAACTGAAATCGACGCCGGCGTGTCAAGCAAGGGGGCGGCATCGAAACCACTGACCGATGCGTTGTCGGCTTGATAGCCGGAAGTGTCTTCGCCGGTGACGGTCAGCGCTGGCAGCTCGGTCTCGGCCGCCAGGGCGGTGTTGGCCGACAGCAGGCCCAGGGTGAAGCAATTGAGCGCGAACCGCGGAGCGGACAATCCCTTGTGACGTGTCCGGTAAAGCCTGTCCATGAAAACTCCTCGATGAATGACTCGCGCTAAAAGCGCGCCATCATACAGAGGACGTATCGGAATCGGGATGTGTTAGTGCGTCGTCGCATTGCCTTTAAACCAGATAACGCTGAAACCACGCCAGTGTGCGGTCCCACGCCAGCTTCGCCGCCGCCTCGTCGTAGCGGGGTGTCGAGTCGTTATGAAAGCCGTGGTTGGCGCCGGGATAGATGTACGCCTCGTACGTCTTGCCCGCAGCTTTCAGCGCCTGCTCATACGCGGGCCAGCCTTCGTTGATGCGCGTGTCCAGTTCGCCGTAGTGAAGCATCACCGGGGCCTTGATCCGGGGCACGTCCTTTGCCTCAGGCTGGCGACCGTAGAAAGACACGGCGGCGCCCAGTTCCGGGTAGGCCACGGCGGCCGCATTGGCGACCCCGCCGCCGTAGCAGAAACCGGTGATACCGACTTTTCCGGTGCCCATGTCGTGCTTCATCAGCCACTCGATGGCCGCGAAAAAATCATTCATGAGCTTTTCCGGATCGACCGTGGCTTGCAGCTCGCGCCCCTTGTCATCGTTGCCTGGATAGCCACCCACGGACGTCAGTCCATCGGGGGCGAGGGCGATGAAACCGGCCTTGGCCACACGCCGGGCTACGTCTTCGATGTAGGGGTTGAGCCCGCGATTTTCATGCACGACCACCACCGCCGGCACCTTGCCGGTGGCCTTCGCCGGTCTGACCTGATAGGCACGAACCTGGCCGTTACCCTTGGGCGAAGGGTAGGTGATGTACTCGGCGACAATGTCCGGGTCGGTGAATTCCACTTGCTCGGCGAGGGCGTAGTTGGGGCTCAGAGCGGCCAGCAGGGCGCTGGCAGTCAACCCACCGAGAGTGAACAGCGCCGCACGGTCCAGAAATTCGCGCCGATTGATCTTGCCGTGAGCGTAGTAGTCATAGAGTTCGAGCAATTGCGGGGAAAAGTCTTTCGCAGTGAGACGCGTCATCTGTCTACCTCCTGTTGGCTGATCACTCATAGCGACACCCTACCTGTGGCGAGGGAGCTTGCTCCCGCTGGGCTGCGAAGCAGTCCCTTTTTTAAGGCCGCTTCGCGACTCAACGGGAGCAAGCGCCCTCGCCACAGGTCTTCATTGAATGTCAGTGCCCACCGACGACCATATGGCTGAACGGCGCGACATACGCCTGCAAGGTCACCAACCCGCCGACCAGAATCGCCAGGACAATCGAGTGGAAAAACACGTAGCGCAGAATTTCCCCTTCATGCCCGTACCAGCGTGTTGCCGTGGACGCCACGACGATCGACTGGGCATCGACCATCTTGCCCATGACCCCGCCGGAACTGTTGGCTGCGGCCATCAACACCGGACTGATCCCCAGTTGTTCGGCGGTCACGCGCTGCAAGCCACCGAACAGCACGTTGGAGGCCGTGTCCGAGCCCGTCAGCGCCACGCCGAGCCAGCCGAGGAGGGTGCCGAACATCGGGTAGAAAATGCCCGTCGCCGCGAAGGCCAGGCCCATGGTTGCGTCCAGCCCGGAATAGCGGGTGAGGTAGCCCAGCGCAAGCATCGCCGCGATGGTAATCAGCGAATAGCGCACCACCCACAACGTTCGTACGTACTGGCTGATCAGCTGCGGGATGGAATAGCCCATCAGCAGTCCGCCGAGGATCGCTGAAAACAGGATCCCGCTGCCGGTCGCCGTGAACCAGTTGAACTTGTAGATCGCCTCCTCGGTTTTTGGTGCAGGCACCACAGGCGGCACCTTCTCGACTTGCTGGTGCAAGGTGGTGAATGTCAGGGCCGGTGAGAAGATCGGGTTTGCTTCGCGCATCGGCTTGCCCTGTGGATCAAGCTTGGCCGAGTGGGTGACCGGGTCGATGGCAGGACGGGTGTCGAACATGTTTTTGAAGCCCTGGGTGCCCCAGGCAAACACGAAGACGGTCAGGATGATCCACGGCATCCACGCGCGCATGACGGCGGGCTTGGCGTCGCTGGCAAAGGTTGCGGTGGGTTCGGGCTTCTTGTCATGCTCGGCGTCGATTTTTGAATTGTCGACACGGCCGGACAGGGCCGCAGAGGTGTGCACCGTGGCGGGTTTCCACACCTTGAGGAATCCGGCCAGGCAGGCCATGGAGATCAGCGCAGCGATCACATCCACCAGCATCGGCCCGTGGTAGTTGGACACGAGGAACTGCGGTACCGCAAAACTGACCCCGGCCACCAGGATTGCCGGCCAGACTTCCAGCATTTTGCGCCAGCCCGCGAACGCCCAGATCAACCAGAACGGCACGAGCACCGAGAAAAACGGTAGCTGCCGGCCAACCATCATCGACAGTTCCATTTCATCCAGCCCGGTGACTTTGGCCAGGGTAATGATCGGGGTGCCCAGCGCCCCGAAGGCGACCGGCGCGGTGTTGGCGATCAACGCCAGGCCGGAGGCGGCCAGGGGCGAAAAGCCCAGTCCGATCAGAATGGCACCGGTCACCGCCACCGGGGTACCGAACCCGGCAGCCCCTTCAAAGAACGCCCCGAAGCAGAACGCGATCAACAGCAGTTGCAAACGTCGATCATCGGTAATCCGCGCCAGCGAGTCTTGCAGCACCTTGAACGAACCGTTCTCGGTGGTCAGCCGGTGCAGGAAAATAATGTTGAGCACGATCCAGCCAATCGGCAGCAAGCCATTGGCGGCACCGAACAGCGCTGCGGACCCTGCCATGTTCGCAGGCATGCCGAAGGCAAAAATGGCGATCAGCAAAGCCGATGCCAAGGCAAGCAGTGCAGCGAGATGCGCCTTGATGTGAAAGAAAGCCAGGGAAGCCAGCATCACCACGACCGGCACGGCGGCCATGATCGTGGAGATGACCGGGTTGTTGAACGGATCGTAGATTTGCTGCCAAACCATGTTCCACCTCTGCTTTTTATTGTTGGACGTGCAGACCCCGAGGGGGCGGTGGTTTTGAGTATAGGTGGCATTGCGCCGCTGTCAGGGCGCTGTTTTCAGGCGGTTCAGTGGGCCATTTTGGTGCGAAATGGTGAGCTAACATGAGTGCAGGGGAACACCTGACTCGGACTTCAACGACCGGAGGATTGCTGCAATGACTGAACGCCATTTGGACCATAAGGAGACGTTGTCGAATGGATGCACCATCGAGGTAAAAGCGGAAATATTGAGAGACGGCTCGTTGAAGATGTTGATCGGTGTTTACCGACCGGACGGCACGGTCATTTTTGAAGATCCAGACCCCAAGCCGCACTTGCTGGACATGGAAGCGGCGCTGGATTGGGGGGTGGACATTGCCAAGGGGATCGGGAACGGGCAGAGGACGTTGTGATCGAGGCGAGGTCATCGCCAGCAGGCTGGCTCCCACAGGGATTGTGTTTTGGCTGTTGGGACTGGGGTGACGCCATCGCTGGCAAGCCAGCTCCCACAAGTTTTGTGGTTGCCCACAGGACCGGAGTACACCCCAACCCTGTGGGAGCTGGCTTGCCAGCGATGCTGTTAGTGCTTGAACATCACATGCCGGACCACGGTGTAATCTTCCAACCCGTACATCGACATGTCCTTCCCGTAACCGGACAATTTCTGACCGCCATGGGGCATTTCGCTGACGAGCATGAAGTGCGTGTTCACCCAGGTGCAGCCGTACTGCAGGCGCGCCGACAGGCGATGCGCACGGCCGACGTCCGAGGTCCAGACCGATGACGCCAGGCCGTAGTCCGAATCGTTGGCCCAACCCAGCACCTGCGCTTCATCGGTGAATTTCGTCACCGACACCACCGGCCCGAACACTTCACGACGGACAATCTCGTCATCCTGCTGCGCATCCGCCAATACTGTCGGCTCGAAGAAGAAGCCGTTGCCTTCCACGGCCTTGCCGCCAGTGATCAAACGGATGTGCGGCTGCGCCACGGCGCGCTCGACGAACCCGGCCACGCGGTCGCGGTGTTGCGCGGTGATCAGCGGCCCCAGCTCGGTCGACGGATCGTCCTGCAAGCCGTACTTGATGCTGCTCACGGCCTCACCGAGCTTCTCGACGAACTGCTCGTAGATCCCCGCCTGGGCGTAGATGCGGCACGCCGCGGTGCAATCCTGGCCGGCGTTGTAGAAACCGAAAGTACGAATGCCTTCCACGGCGGCGTCGATGTCCGCGTCGTCGAAGATGATCACCGGGGCTTTGCCACCCAGTTCCATGTGCATGCGTTTGACGCTGTCGGCGGTGCTGGAAATGATGTTCGAACCGGTGGCGATCGAACCGGTCAGCGACACCATGCGCACTTTCGGGTGGGTGACCAGAGGGCTGCCCACGGTAGGACCCCGGCCAAACACCAGATTGAGTACGCCGGCCGGGAAAATCTCCGACGCCAGTTCGGCCAGGCGTAACGCCGTCAACGGCGTTTGTTCCGACGGCTTGAGCACCACGGTATTACCCGCAGCAAGGGCCGGGGCGATTTTCCAGGCGACCATCATCAGCGGGTAGTTCCACGGCGCGATGGAGGCGATCACGCCCACCGGATCGCGACGAATCATCGAGGTGTGGCCGGGCAGGTATTCGCCACCCGCCGAACCGCTCATGCAGCGGCTGGCGCCGGCGAAGAAGCGGAACACGTCGGCAATCGCCGGGATCTCGTCATTCAGCGCAGCGCTGTAGGGCTTGCCGCAGTTGTCCGATTCCAGCTTGGCCAGTTCTTCGCCGTGGGCTTCGATGGCGTCGGCCAGTTTGAGCAGCAGCAGCGAGCGGTCTTTCGGCGGGGTTTGCGACCAGCTGTCGAACGCGGCATCGGCGGCGCGCACGGCGGCATCGACCTGGGCTTCGCTGGCTTCGTTGATCTCCACCAGAACGCGGCCGAGGGCCGGGTTGAACACGGCTTGAGCGGGGCCTTCGCCATCGATCAGTTGGCCGTTGATCAGGAGTTTGGTTTGCATCTCTATGTCCTCTTCAGAACTGTTGTTATGTCTTCTGGAGAAACCGGACCCTGTAGGAGCTGCCGCAGCCTGCGGCAGCTCCTACAGAAGTTCGGTTTCGACAGGGATTTATTTATATGTCTTCAAATCGTCGGTCTATTGACCGCCGCCCCGGACACATCAGCTGCCTTGACCTGCGGTTTCGAAAACTTCCACGCATCCCCAGCCGGCGCCGTGCCCTTGTCGTAGGGCTTGCCCAGCAGCATGTAGACCAGACCCGCACCCATCACCACCAGCGTGGTCAGGATCATCGCGTAGTTGATGTACCAAGGGGCATCCGGCGAGCGTGGCCAGACCATGTTGACGATTGCGCATAGGCCATACAGCAGCGCAGCCAGGTTCACCCACAGGCCCCATGCACCGAGGGTAAATTGACCGTTCGGGCGCCAGCCCTTGGCGCGGGCGATCAGGGCCGCGATGACGATCAACTGGAAGGCGACGTAGATGCCGATGGCCGCGAAGCCGACGATGGTCGCCACCGCATCGGCCATGAACATTCCCAGGCAAACAATGGCCGCCGGCACCAGGCCGCTGATCATCAAGGCAAACGATGGCACGTGGTTGCCCGACAGGCGCTTGAGCAGTGAACTGCCAATGATCATTTCGTCGCGGGCGTAGGCGAACAACAGACGGCTGGCCGCCGCTTGCAGGCTCAACACACAGGAGATGAAAGACACCATGACCACCGCCATCACCAGGCGCGATCCGACCGGGCCGAAGGCATTGGCCAGGATGGTGGCGACCGGATCGGTGTCTTCGCCAGCGAGGACCCTGGCCATGTCCGGCACTGAAAGGATCAGCGCCAGGCACGCGAACATCGCTGCTGCACCCCCAATGTAGATGGTCATGCGCATGGCTTTGGGAATGCGCTTACCGGGGTTCGGGGTTTCTTCGGCTACATCGCCGCAGGCCTCGAAGCCGTAGTATTGGAACAGGCCGGCCAGGGACGCCGCGAGGAAGGCTGGCAAGTACGAGCCGTTGACCTGCAGGTTGAAGGTGTCGAACAGCACGCTGAAGGGTTGATGACGCTCGAAGATCAACAGGTAGCCACCGACGAGAATCGCCCCGACCAGCTCACAGAGAAAACCAAACATCGCCACCCTTGCCAGCAGTTTGGTACCGACCAGGTTTAGCGCGGTCGACAGCAAAATAATGCTCAACGCGATGTAAATGTTGGCTTCGGGGCCAGGGTTGAAGCCCAGCATAATGGCCAGATAGGGTCCGGCGCCCACGGCAACCCCGGCGATGGTTGCGCACAAGGCCCAGGCATACACCCAGCCGACCATCCACGCCCAGCGCTTGCCGACCAGCCGGCGCGCCCACGGATAGACACCGCCGGAAATCGGGAACTGCGAGACGATTTCACCGAAGATCAAGCACACCAGTAGCTGACCGGCGCCGATCAGCAGGTAGGACCAGAACATCGGTGGACCGCCAGCGGCCAGGCACAACCCGAACAACGTGTACACGCCGACGACCGGCGACAAATAGGTAAAGCCCAGGGAAAAGTTTTCCCAGAGGCTCATGCTTCGATTGAAATCCGAACTGTAGCCGAGGGCGCGGAGCTGTTCCGCATCCTGATCGGCACTGACGCTTGCACGCGTGTTGGATGAGCCACTCATGTTATTTCCTCATTATTAATGGCAGTGGATTGCGCGAGGTAGAACCTGTGGGAGCCAGCCTGCTGGCGATGACGCCCTGAAGACCGCCATCGCCAGCAGGCTGGCTCCCACAGGGGATCGCGTCAGGCTTTGGGCTCGTCGTCGTACTGCGACAGCCATTCAACAGCCGCATCGCGGTAGCGGCTAAAGCCCTTGTAATCGACCAGTTGCTGGTTCAGATCCCGCAGAACCCGATGCATGCGTCGCGCCCACGCCGGGTTGGTGGCGATGTCCTCAAGGCTCAGCAGATACGTACGAATCGGGAACACGATGGCGTTGCTGCGCGGCAATCGATGCAGCGGCTGCAACTCGATCCGCAGGTACACCAGCTTGCCGGCATTTTCCGCGGTCACGAGGGTGCGGTCCGGCGCCCACTCCGGCAGGCTTTCGGCCGAGACTTCAAGGCGTGGATTGACCGTCAGCGACCAATTCAGGCGACGCACCGGGTGCCCGGTGCGCAAGCGCAGCAGAAACTTGAGCGCGCGATCGAGCATGCCGATTTCCTTCACCAGCGGCACCGGTCCGTGGAACTCTTCCCAACTCATGCCCAGGTTGAAGCGCAGGGAGTAATCGGCGCGTTGGGTGGCGATTCCCGCGCCCCAATAGAGCGTGCCATCGCGTTCTTCCTGCAGCACCCAATCGCCCTGAGCCTGGCGGGTTACGTATTCCATCGGTTCATAGGGCAGGGTCGCCGGATCGCCAAAGGTGAAACGATCGTCGATGTCCAGCAGGCGGTTGATCCAGTGCCACTGGCGACCTTCGCGCTCCAGGCTGAAGTACTGCGGATAGTCGCGTGCGTAGGATTCCATGATCAATTCGAGCAAGTCCCATTGCGCCTCCATCATGTGTGGCGCCGAGACGTAGTGCATGCCCGGGTCTTTTTCCAGGGTGATCGCGCGGTCCTTGCACTCACTGATGTAATGCTCGTCGATATCGAACGCGGCCCTGAACGCACCGTCACCTACCGAGACATGCGGCTCCAGGTTCATCGAGTACATGTAGTCGTCATCGGGGAACGGGAAGGGCGCGCGGGCGATGGTCTCCGGGCTGTTGGTGAAGGTGTAGTCGTCGCGGTAGGTTTCGTCGGGATTGAATTTTATGTTCATTGTTTTTTCTCCGTCGATCAGAGGTCGATGACCAGGCGATTGCACTTGGCGCGGGATACGCAGGGCATGATTTTCTTGCGGCTGGTTTTGTCTTCGTCGGACAGCCAGTCATCGCTGTGCAGCAACTCGCCATCGAGCTCGAGCACGTCGGTTTCGCAATGACCACAGGCGCCCCCGCGACACAGGTAAGGCAGGCTGTAGCCGGCAGCTTCCACCGCTTCGAGCATGGTCTGGTCGGGCGAAACCTCGATGGTTGCGCCGCTGCGGCCCAGGGTGAAACTGAAGGCTTCACCGCCGCTGCTTTGTTCGAGGAAGCGCTCGAAGTGCACATGGCTGTCGGTCCAGCCCAGATCCCTGGCGCACACCAGCGTGGCGTCGATCATGCTGTCCGGCCCGCACACGTAAACGTGGCTGCCCAGCGGACGGTCGGCGAGGACTCGACCGATCTCCATACGCGCATCGACACCCTTGCGATACAGATGAACCTGGGCGCCATAAGTGGCCTGCAATTCCTTGCCGAGTTGCGCATGTGCTTCACCGCGCACGGCGTAATGCAGCTCGAAAGGCACCTTGCTCAGGCGTAACTCTTCGAGCTGGGAAATCACTGGTGTGATACCGACGCCGCCGGCAATGAAGATGTGCAGACGCGCCTGCTTGATCAGCGGGAACAGGTTGACCGGTGGCGTGACCTCGATCAGATCCCCTTCACTGACATCGTCGTGCATCGATACCGAGCCGCCACGGCCGCTGTCTACCCGGCGCACGGCGATCTGATAACTGCTGGTGTCGTAGGGCGAACTCAGCAGCGAGTAGGGATTGCGCAGTGTGGTGTGCGGGTTGGAAATCAGCACCACCACGTGGCTCCCGCCGGAAAAGGCCGGCAAGTGCGCACCGGTTGGCGACACCAGGGTGAAGCGCTTGATTTCCGGCGTCACTGCTTCTATGCGGGCGACCCGCAGGTTCAACGTCCCATTGTTCTGGCTCATGTATCGAGCTCCTCTGCTTCGGGCAATTCACCCGGGACTTCAGCATCGGCCTTGACCGCCTGAAAGGCCGCCAGGCGCCGGGAATAGTGATCGCGCACCACCAGCGTGACGCCGCAACCGGGGCAGTCGTAAACGCGTTGGGTGACGTTTTCGGTGTAGGTGTCGCAATGCACGCACCAGACTCGGCGCACCAGCGTCCCGGAGTGCTCGCGCAAGACTTCGTCGCGGTTGAGGTCGAAATGCGTCGCCACTTGCATGGCGCTGCCCAGAAAACTTTCCGAGCCGGCGAGGTACAGACGGGTGCCCATACGCGCATCGCCGAGCAAGCTTTTGAGCTCGTCGATCAGCGCCTGGTTGGTCGCGTGCAGGTGAAGAGGGTGTTGTGGGTGCTGCTGCAATTGGGCGAGGAAATCCTGGCCGGAAAAAGACTCCTGGGAGTACAGCAAGGTGATAGGTCTGTTCTGCCCGTTCATGTCGGCCAGCAGGCGCAACATGGCGCGACCGCCGCTGCCTTGCCCGGCAATGATGTGCCGGATGCCGCCTGGCAGCGGTTGCAAGCGGTCATAGACGGGTCGGCTTTTGATCCCGGTGATCAACATTCTTATTATTCCTCCTGGCTACCGGCTCGGCTGTGAGAAGCCGGCCCTGATGCAATGCCCAGCGTGGGTGGGTTGCAGGTAGCAGGAGCACAGGTCGTGCCAATTGTTTAAGTCATTGTAAATAAAGGGTTTTGTTTTATTGCGGGGGAGAGGGACAGGCAAAAGTAACTAGATATGTATGCGTTTTTGCAGCGGTAGCATCGCAACGTACGGACCTTTGGTGGGAGCCCTGTAGGAGCTGTCGAGTGAAACGAGGCTGCGATCTTTTGATCTTCGCTTTTAAAGGCAAAATCAAAAGATCGCAGCCTCGTTTCACTCGACAGCTCCTACAGGAGTCCTACGGGGCTACGGGGCTACAGGGCTCCAACATGAGCGCGTGCGTTACTCGTCGCGCTGGAGCTTGCGTATTAACGTCCCGATGTCGATCCCCAAGTGCTGCGCAGCTTTGCGCTTGCTGCCACACAGATGGACCGCTTTAAGAATGATCTGCCGCTCGAAATGCTGCACCTGAAGCTTCAGATTCTGCTCCGGGTCATCCTGCGAAATGACATCCGTGACCCGCGTCTTCAAGGGCTCATGATCGGGTCCCGTTTCCAGCAATTCTGCGGGCAGGTGATGCTCTTGCGCTTCATCGTCGGCGAGTACCGCCAGGCGTTCGAAAATGTTCACCAGTTCACGGACATTGCCTGGGTAGTCATAGCTCATCAACCGCTTGCGGCAGCCGGCAGACAAGCTCAACGACGGCTCACGATCGCCATTGATGCGGCTGAGCAAGATGTCGATGAGAAAGGGCAGGTCGTCCCGGTGCTGGCGCAGGGGCGGGATTTCCACCGGCAGGACTGCCAGGCGATAGTAGAGATCGGCGCGAAATTCGCCGACGCTCACAAGATGACGCAAGTCCTTGTTAGTGGCCGCTATCACCTGTACCTGCACGGTTTTGCTCAGGGGCGAGCCGACTGACTGAATGGTGCTGTCTTCAAGAAACTTCAACAGCTTGGCCTGGACGTGCAGCGGAATTTCGCCGATCTCGTCGAGGAACAACGTCCCGCCTGCAGCGGCCTCGATATAGCCTTGCTTGCCGCCCGCCAGTGCGCCGGTGAAGGCGCCGCGTTCATAGCCGAACATTTCCGACTCGAACAGGCTTTCTGGAATGCTCCCGCAATTGACGTGGATGAACGGCCGATCGCCCCAACCGGCTGCGCGGTGGATATGCCGTGCGATGGCGGTTTTGCCGACACCCGGCTCACCGAGCAACAGCAACCTTGCGCGACGCCGGAAGGCGCGCACGCCCGTGTCGGCGATGCTCGATAGCTGCGGGGAAAGGTGCAGCGCGTTGTCCTGTGGATCGCGCAGGCCTTGGGGTTCCACGGGGCGGGCACCGAGTGACGCTCGACGTGGTGTCTGGCTGGCGTCGAAGTCTTTCTGGGTCAACATCCTGAACGGTTTTTCATACGCCCCGGTGGGTATGGCGTGGGTGCTACTGAGCATCACCCGGCCTTCCCGGGAACGGGTCAAGGCATTGTTGCCGCCGCGATTCATCGCGGCCTGCAAGTCGTCGTAGTTCAACGCCGAACGCTGGAAGAACTCACTCTCGGACAGCCCGATGGCTTGCTGTTTCGAGAGGCGATTGACCCGCTCGGCGGCCAGGTTGAGAAAACGCACGCGGCCCTCGCCATCCGTCACGATCAGCGCTTCGCTGAAGCTGTCGAGCAGGGCATGCAGTGCCGGGGTTTGCAGCAGCGCGGCGAGCACTTCACTGCTGACGTTGACCGAAGAGCGCATGCCCATCTGCAAGGTAGGCGGCAGGTTCGAGTCTTTCATGGGTGCAGCTCTTGGGGACGCAAGACACCCTGGCGTTCACGAAATACCGCGACGCGCCAGGCCACGCCTTCGCGAATCAGAATGCGCGAACAATGCACGTCGAAGTCCGGCTCGCGGCCACTCAAATCGGGCAGCGGCAAGCGGTGCCAGGTGCGCTCCGGCAGGGCATTGTCCAGCAGGAGGCGGGCGATGCCGGCGCCATTGGTGATGCCGAAGGTCTCTTCAAACGCTGCGTTGCGCCATTGCGGTTGCAGGTGCTCATCGATCACCAGCACGGCGTCCGGTACGGCGTCGAACACCCGTCGCAAGGCGTCGATACGCTGCTCGGCGTCGTGCTGCATGCGCAGTTCCTGACTGACGTCGCGGATGCTGCCCCACATGCGTAACAGGTGCCCGTTGACGATGGTGGCGCGAACATCGTTCTCGACATAGGCGGGTGAACCATCGTGGCGGCGGTCCACGGACAGCGCACAGTCGACGCTGAAACCGGCTTCGATCAGGCGTCGCACGAATTCTTCGTTGGCCGGGCTGCGCGGCCAGTAAAGGCGTACGGGTTGCTGGTTGAAATCAACGTCGGACGGCATCTCGTAGACATCGGCCATCGCCCGGTTGCACAGGCGCCAGTGCGAGTCGTTTTCGAAGACCTGGCGAACGATTTCATCCGGCGAGTTGTTGATGTCCACCGCGTCGGCGAACTCGATGCACCAGTAGGCGACTTTGGCGCTTTGCAGCATCTGGCTCATCACTTCGTTGGCGTTGTGCATTTCCCGCACGCGATGGCCCAGCGCTCCGAGCGCAATGTTGAGCAAGTGCAGGCGCGCCGGTTGAACCGAACGCCATTCCAGCAGGCCGCTGGCGATGACGTGCAGCAACCCACCGTTATGGCGAATGAGGGTCAATTCCAGGCTGTGGACCTGCTCGTCGGCGGGAGGATTGGCAAACAGCATGCGCAGGGCACGCACAGACTCGACGCTGTAGAAGCGTTCGATCGGCTGGTTCAGTGTTTCATCAGGCGCATAACCCAATTGATCGCTCAAGCTCTCGGACAGGCTGACGAGTAACCCGTCGGCACTGACGGTGCTGGTGAGCGGCGGGGCCTTTTGGGCCAGGAAATTGAGAGTATCCATCGGGGCAATCGGCTCTGGTTGGCTTGGGAGACCTGGCTGAGAAACGCGCAGGTAATCAATACGGGGGCACATCCCATGCCATGTGCGGCACGTTGCACACCACATCCCTGTAGCAGCTGGCGAAGCCTGCGTTGGGCTGCGCAGCGGCCTTGGGCGGTCCTGCGGACACGCAACGCAGCCTCGTGCCTCGGCAGCTGCTACAGAGATAGTGAATGTTTCAAGTGCTGTGATTTTGCAGGTGATGTGCATTTTTGCAGCGCCTGCATTGAGCTTAATGCGTTTTCAGAGGGCAATGAATCTATCCGATCAATGACCATCCTCTTCGCTGCGGGTAAACTGCGCCTCTTTTCAAGGAGTTCATATGAGTTACTACCAGCCGGGCATTCTCGCCACCCCCGTTCCACTTCAAGCCCGTCATATGTTCTTCGCGCTGGAATCCGTCGACGCACTGCCGGCAGCACTCGACAAGCTGATGCAACTGGTGGACGGCAAGTCGGCCGTGGTTGGTTTTGGTGAATCCCTGGTCAAAGCGCTGCACAGTCAGGTCGATGGTTTGCGCCCGTTTCCGGCAATGACCGGCGTCGGCGTCGACAACCCGTCGACCCAGCACGCGCTTTGGTGCTGGTTGCACGGTATTGACCGGGGCGAATTGCTCAATCGCAGTCAGGCCATCGAAACGGCGCTGGCGCCAGCGTTTCGTCTGGTGCAGATGAACGAAACCTTCCGCCACCTCACCGGCCACGACCTGACCGGTTACGAGGACGGTACTGAAAACCCTCACGATGAAGCCGCCGTGGCTGCTGCATTGCTGGGTGAAGGTGCCGAAGGCCTGGTGGGTGGCAGTTTTGCTGCGATCCAGCAGTGGCAGCACGACCTGAAGGGCTTTCGTGCGTTGCCGTCCCATGAAACCGACAACATCATGGGCCGTCGCCTGAGCGACAACGAAGAGCTCGACGATGCGCCGATCTCGGCTCACGTCAAACGCACGGCACAGGAAAGCTTCGCCCCGGAAGCGTTCGTGGTCCGGCGTTCGATGCCGTGGATCGAAGGTGATCGTGCCGGTCTGATGTTCCTGGCGTTCGGCTTTTCTCTCGACGCCTTCGAAGCGCAACTGCGCCGCATGAGCGGTCTGGAAGACGGGATCACTGACGGCTTGTATCGCATCAGTCGACCGATCACGGGAGGTTACTACTGGTGCCCACCGCTCAAGGATGGACATCTGGACCTGCGCGCATTGCGCATCGGCTGATATCAGGGAGTGACAATGAACGTAGTGCGCTGGGGCATGATTGGTTGTGGCGACGTGACTGAACGCAAGAGCGGACCGGCCTTTTACAAGGCACCTGGCTCGGCGTTGGTGGCAGTGATGGGGCGGCGCCTGGACGCGGTGAGCGATTACGCCGCGCGCCACGGCATCGCACGGATTTACACCGACGCCGATGCGTTGATCAACGACCCTGAAGTCGACGCGGTGTACATCGCTACGCCACCCGACAGCCATCAGGCTTACGCCCTGAAAGTGGCCGCCGCCGGCAAGCATTGCTGCGTCGAGAAACCCATGTCACTGAATGCCCGGCAAAGCCAGCAGATGCATCAGGTTTTTGCCGATGCCGGACTGCACCTGTTCGTGTCCTACTATCGGCGCTCCCTGCCGCGTTTTCAGCAAGTGCGCCAATGGCTGGAAGAGGGGCGGATCGGTGAGGTTCGACACCTGACCTGGACACTGACAAAAGCCCCGTCTGCAACGGACAGCGACGGCGCAGCCAACTGGCGCACCGATCCGGCGATTGCCGGTGGCGGCTACTTCGCCGACCTCGCCAGCCATGGCCTGGACCTGTTCCAGTACTTGCTTGGCGATATTGTCGACGTCGCCGGGTTCACGGCCCGGCAAGCCGGTTTGTATGCCGCCGAAGACGCCGTCAGCGCCTGTTGGCGGTTTGCCAGCGGTGCGACGGGCATGGGTTGCTGGAACTTTGTCGCCGACCGTCGCGAGGACCGGGTCGAACTGATCGGCAGCCGAGGGCGGATCAGCTTTTCGGTGTTCGACGAACATCCGGTGCAACTGGAGGCCGAAGAACAGCTCAGTGTGCACATCGACAATCACCCGCACATCCAGTGGCATCACGTGCTGGGCATGAATGCCCATATCCGTGGTGAGTCGCAGCACCCCGCGGTGGCCGAGCAGGCATTGAAAACCGATTGGGTGATGGACCGAATTCTCGGCAGAATCTGAACCTCCGTAGAACGCTGGATTGCTTTTGTGGCAAGGGAGTTTACTCCCGCTGGGTCGCGAAGCGGCCCTAAAAAGAGGGACTGCTGCGCAGCCCAGCGGGAGTAAACTCCCTCGCCACAAAAGCTCCATCGGACCGCAGGTTTGTGGTGCAACCGACCTTTTCGGCAAGCCTATCCTTATACCCAAACGTTATTTCCCAACCATAAAACCCCTGTCTAAGATCACGTCATAACTCGTTATAACAAGTGATCTTCATTACCGATAACGTTCTATCTCTCAGCAGTGTCCCGCTGCACACCCAACTGCGGGAGCCTGCAACTCGTCTTCAGCGATGGCCATGATCGTGGGATTTATCCATGGGCTTACCTGGCACAACTCTCTCGTGAAACCACCCCATAACCCAGGTGGGAGATTCCATGTTGCCCAGCGCCCCTGAATTCTCAGGCTGACAGGTTTCTTTCAGATGTCCCCGGATCAAACTGTGGGAGCTGGCTTGCCGGCGATGCGGTCTGGTTGGTGGTGAGTATTTCCCTGATGCACCCGGATCAAACTGTGGGAGCTGGCTTGCCAGCGATGGCGCCCTGACAGTCGCTCATTTCTGGCGGGTGTACCCAGATCAAATTGTGGGAGCTGGCTTGCCAGCGATAGCGCCCTTACAGTCGCTCATTTCTGGCGGGTGTACCCAGATCAAATTGTGGGAGCTGGCTTGCCAGCGATAGCGGCCTGATCGGCTGTGAGATTGTTGTTGGTGTACATATCCATTCCTGCGGTCACGGCGGCTATTGGTTTCGCTCTTACAGCGAGTCACTTGGAGGAGCGCCAAGTAACCAAACGCTCTTGCCCCTTTCGTCCGGTGCCTCGCCGGGGCTCGGCATACCCTCACTCCGGTCCTGCTCCGTGGGCCCGCCGCGATCGGCCATCCATGGCCGTGCGCGGCTAACCCGGCATCCATGCCGGGTTGCCCACTGCGCAGAACCTGCGCTCGGCCTGCCGAGGGGGCAAGAAGATCAAGATCAAAAGCAGATCAAAAACAAAGCGAGGCGGCCTGACAGCCGACCTGACGCTTCAGGCCTGCGCGTTTTCCTGTGGGAGTGAGCCTGCTCGCGATGACGGCCTGATAGCCGACAGGTTTCTTCCAGATGTACCCGGATCAAACTGTGTGTGTGGCTTGCCGGCGATGGCGGCCTGATTGGCGGTGAGATTTTGCAGGTGTGCATATCCATTCCTACGGTCACGGCGGCTATTGGTTTCGCTCTTACAGCGAGTCACTTGGAGGAGCGCCAAGTAACCAAACGCTCTTGCCCCTTTCGTCCGGTGCCTCGCCGGGGCTCGGCATACCCTCACTCCGGTCCTGCTCCGTGGGCCCGCCGCGATCGGCCATCCATGGCCGTGCGCGGCTAACCCGGCATCCATGCCGGGTTGCCCACTGCGCAGAACCTGCGCTCGGCCTTCCGAGGGGGCAAGAAGATCAAGATCAAAAGCAGATCAAAAACAAAGCGAGGCGGCCTGACAGCCGACCTGACGTTTAGGTGTTCCCCGCTCCAACGTTTCATCGGACATTTCCTACAAGTCCTTGCCAGAAAAAAACCGAAAGAGTACAAATGTACTCCATGACGACTCTCACTCCCCGCCGTACCGCCATCCTGACGTTTATCCGCGAACGCATCGCTGAGAAAGGTCAGTCCCCGAGCCTCGCTGAAATCAGCGAGGCGTTCGGTTTTGCCTCCCGCAGCGTGGCGCGCAAGCATGTGCTGGCGCTGACCGATGCCGGTTTTATCGAGGTCAACCCGCATCAGGCCCGAGGCATTCGCTTGCTCGGGCAACCGCCGCGCCCCGAGCTGCTGGACATTCCGGTCCTTGGCCGGGTCGCGGCCGGTGCGCCGATTGGCGCCGATGCCGAGGTGCATAGCCGCCTGCTGCTCGATCCGTCGATCTTCTCCCGGGTGCCCGACTACATGCTGCGGGTTCGCGGTGACTCGATGATCGGGGACGGCATTCTCGACGGTGATCTGGTGGGCGTGCACCGCAGCCCCGAAGCGGTCAACGGCCAGATCGTCGTGGCGCGACTTGACGGCGAAGTCACGATCAAGCGCTTCGAGCGGGTCGGCGACACGGTTCGCCTGTTGCCACGCAACCCGGCCTATCAACCGATCATCGTCGAAGACGACCAGGACCTGGCCATCGAAGGCGTGTTCTGCGGTCTGGTGAGGCAAGGCTGATGGGCGCCGTCGTTGCGTTGGATACGCTGTTCAATGGCGGCCAGGTCTGGAAGGGCCGGCCTGCGCCACCGGCCGTCAGCCCGCAACCCACGGGGCATGCCGCGCTGGATGCGGCGTTGCCCACCGGTGGCTGGCCGGAAGCGGCCTTGACCGAAATTCTGTTGGCCGGGCAGGGCGTCGGCGAGTTGCAACTGGTGTGGCCGGCGCTGGCCAGGCTGTCGGCGGCGGGCGAGCGCATCGTGCTGGTGGCACCGCCTCACGTGCCGTACCCCCAGGCCTGGCAGAGCGCCGGGGTCGATCTGCGCCAGTTGTCGATCATCCAGGCCAGCGAGCGCGATGCGCTGTGGGCGGCGGAGCAATGCCTGCGCTCGGGCAGTTGCGGCGCGGTGCTGTGCTGGCCGCACAAGGCCGATGATCGTGCCTTGCGCCGCTTGCAGGTCGCGGCAGAAACCGGCTCGACCCTGGCGTTCGCCTATCGCTCGATCAGTGAAGCCATCAACCCGTCGCCCGCGGCCCTGCGCATTGCCATTGATGCCAGGCCCGCGCAATTGCGCGTGCTCAAGTGCCGGGGCGGGCTGGCCCGTTCGGCACCGATTGCTTTCCCCGTGGGGCATTGAGGTTGCCATGCGCTGGGTGTGCATTCTTTTCCCGCAATTGGCGCTGGACGCGGTCCTGCGTCAGCGCGCCAATCCCGAGGAACCGCTGGCGCTGCTGACCGGTCCGGCCCAGCGTCGGGTGTTGCAGGCGGTCAACGGTCCGGCGCGGGCGCTGGGTTTACGCCCCGGCCAGTCCATGAGCGCCGCTCAGGCGTTGAGCAAAGGCTTTGTCACGGCCGAATACGACGTCGCCGACATCGAACACTGGCAGCAATTTCTAGCGGCCTGGGCCTACCGGTTCAGCTCCCAGGTCAGCGTGCATTACCCGCGTGCGCTGGTGTTTGAGATCGAGTCCAGCCTGGGACTGTTTGGTGCCTGGCCGCAATTCGAGGCGCGCTTGCGCAACGAACTCGGCGAGCTGGGCTTTCGCCACCGCATTGTCGCCGCGCCCAACCCGGTGGCAGCGCGGGTGCTGGCCAACGCCTATGACGGTCTGGTGGTGCCCGACGATCAAGCCTTGCAGGATCGCCTCGGGCAAATGCCGGTCGACCGGATCGGGCTGGAAGCCGATGTCGCCACGGCGCTGTCGCGCATGGGGCTGCGTACCCTGAGTCAGGTGCAGGCGTTGCCCCGGCACAGCCTGGCCCGGCGTTTCGAGGCGCAGGTGCTCAAGCATCTGGACGCCTTGCTCGGATTGCGGCGGCTGGCGCTGGTGTTCTACCTGCCGCCGGACCGTTTCGATGTGCGCATCGAGCTCAACTTCGATGTGCAATCCCATCAGGCCTTGCTGTTTCCGCTACGGCGCTTGACCGGCGACCTGTCGGCGTTCCTCTGTGGTCGAGACAGCGGCGTGCAGCGTTTCGACCTGCACCTGGAACACGCCGGGTTGCCGGACAGCGTGATCAAGGTCGGCCTGCTCAGCGCCGAACGCGATCCGGCGATGCTCTTCGAACTGGCCCGGGGGCGGCTGGAGCAGGTTCAGGTCGAAGCCCCGGTGCGCGGTTTTCGCCTGTGTGCCGAAGACTTACCGGCTTTTGTGCCGCAGTTTCAGGAACTGTTCGACGATCGTCCGCAGCAATCCTTGCCCTGGGAGCAACTGCGCGAACGGCTGCGCGCACGGCTGGGGGATGACGCGGTGCATGGCTTGCGTTTTCAGGCCGATCACCGCCCCGAGTGCGCGTGGCAGGCCAGTGCCGACAGCCAGCCTTGCGCAGGCTTCGGCACCGTGCAACGGCCGGGCTGGTTGCTCAGCGAACCGCTGGCGATTCACGAAGGCTCGACCCGCATCCTCATGGGGCCGGAACGCATCGAGTCCGGCTGGTGGGACGGCGACGACGTGCGCCGGGATTACTACCTGATCGAAACCCGTGCCGGCCAACAGGGCTGGGCCTACCGTGCGGTGGGCGAGGGCGGCCCGTTGTGGCTGCAGGGCTGGTTCTCATGAGTGTCGGTTATGCCGAACTGCACTGCCTGTCGAACTTCAGTTTTCAGCGCGGTGCCTCCAGTGCCCTGGAGCTGTTTCAACGGGCGAAAAAACATGGCTATCAGGCGCTGGCGATCACCGACGAATGCACCTTGGCCGGGATCGTCCGCGCCTGGCAGGCGGCCAAATCCGTTGAGCTGCCGCTGATCATCGGCAGCGAAATCCGCATCGAGAAGGGTCCGAAACTGGTGTTGCTGGTGGAGAACCTCGAGGGTTACCAGACCTTGTGCCGACTGATCACCCGGGCCCGGCGTCGCACGCAGAAAGGCCAGTATCAGCTGCTGCGGGAAGATTTCAGCGAGCCGTTGCCGGGATTGCTGGCGCTGTGGGTGCCGGACGCGG
Source organism: Pseudomonas sp. LBUM1643 (assembly GCF_059716215.1). Taxonomy (NCBI): domain Bacteria; kingdom Pseudomonadati; phylum Pseudomonadota; class Gammaproteobacteria; order Pseudomonadales; family Pseudomonadaceae; genus Pseudomonas; species Pseudomonas sp. LBUM1643. The sequence goes on along the minus strand of NZ_CP166813.1, from coordinate 3,673,866 downwards.
TCGATGCCCTGGAAGAGGGCCACTGGCTGAAGCAGGTCTTCGCTGAACGCCTGTGGCTGGCGGTGCAGCTGCATTGCGGTCAGGACGATAGCCGGCGCCTGCACAATCTATGGACCCTGGCCCGGGAGCTGGGCATTGCGGCGGTGGCCAGCGGCGATGTGCACATGCACGCGCGCGGGCGCCGGGCCTTGCAGGACACCATGACCGCGATTCGTCATCACCTGCCGGTGGCGGACGCCGGGCTGCGTCTGCACCCCAACGGCGAGCGGCATTTACGCAGCCTCGATGCCTTGCAGTCGATCTATCCGCAGGCCCTGCTCGACGAAACCCTGAACATCGCCCGGCGCTGCACCTTCGACCTTGGCCAGTTGCGTTATCAGTATCCCCGGGAGTTGGTGCCGCAAGGTCACAGCGCAACGTCCTGGCTGAGTGAGCTGACCGAACGAGGCATTCGCGAGCGCTGGCCAGAAGGGGCGAGCCCGAAGGTGCGCGGGTTGATCGACAAGGAGCTGGGGTTGATCGCCGAGCTCGGTTATGAAAGTTATTTTCTCACCGTCCAGGACATCGTGGCCTTCGCCCGAGGGCAGAAAATTCTCTGTCAGGGCCGAGGCTCGGCGGCCAACTCGGCGGTGTGTTTCGCCTTGGGCATCACAGAAATCGACCCTGAGCGGATGAACATGCTGTTCGAGCGCTTCCTCTCCAAGGAACGCAATGAACCGCCAGACATCGACGTCGATTTCGAGCACGAGCGCCGCGAGGAAGTCCTGCAGTACGTGTTCCAGCGCTATGGTCGCCATCGTGCGGCGCTGACGGCGGTCGTCAGCAGCTATCACGGCGCCGGCGCGGTGCGCGATGTGGCCAAGGCGCTGGGCCTGCCGCCGGATCAGGTCAATGCGCTGGCTGACTGCTGTGGTCACTGGAGTGATCAGGCGCCGCCCCTTGAGCGCCTGCGCGAAGGCGGGTTCGACCCCGACAGCCCGGTGCTGCGCCGGGTGTTGAGTCTGACGCAACAGCTGATCGGTTTCCCCCGTCACCTGTCCCAGCACCCCGGCGGTTTCGTCATTTCCGAGCAACCACTGGACAGCCTGGTGCCGGTGGAAAATGCCGCCATGGCCGAGCGCACGATCATCCAGTGGGACAAAGACGATCTCGACGCGGTCGGGCTGCTCAAGGTCGACATTCTGGCGTTGGGCATGCTCAGCGCGATTCGTCGTTGCTTCGATTTGCTGCGACGCCATCGTCATCTTGATCTGAGCCTGGCGTCGATCCCTTCCGAGGATCCACAGACCTACGACATGATCGGCCGTGCCGACACCGTCGGTGTGTTCCAGATTGAATCCCGGGCGCAGATGTCGATGCTGCCCAGGCTCAAGCCTCGCACGTTTTATGACCTGGTGATCGAGGTGGCCATCGTCCGCCCCGGACCGATTCAGGGCGGCATGGTGCACCCGTATCTGCGGCGTCGAAACAAGGAAGAGCTCGAAAGCTATCCTTCCGAACAGCTACGCGATGTGTTGAAGCGCACGCTGGGCGTGCCGCTGTTTCAGGAACAGGTGATGCAGATCGCCATCGTCGCCGCTGACTACAGCCCCGGCGAGGCGGATCAGTTGCGTCGCTCCATGGCGGCCTGGAAGCGTCACGGCGGACTCGAACCGCACAAGGAACGACTGGCGGCCGGAATGAAGAAAAACGGCTACACGGCGGAGTTCGCCGCGCAGATTTTCGAGCAGATCAAAGGCTTTGGCAGCTATGGGTTTCCCGAGTCCCACGCCGCCAGTTTTGCCCTGCTGACCTACGCCAGTTGCTGGTTGAAATGCCATGAGCCCGCGGCATTCGCCTGTGCGCTGATCAACAGTTGGCCGATGGGTTTCTACAGCCCGGACCAGATTCTGCAGGACGCGCGGCGTCATCATTTGCAGATTCGCCCGGTGGACGTGCGGGCCAGCGACTGGGATTGCAGCCTCGAACCGATCATGGGGGCGCAGCCGGCCATTCGCATGGGGATGCGCATGATCAAGGGCTTTCGCGAGGACGATGCCCGGCGCATTGAGGTGGCGCGGTCTCGGGGAGTATTTGTCGACATCGCCGACCTCGGCGAACGGGCACGACTGGACGCTCGCGCCCAGGAACAACTGGCCGACTCCGGTGCATTGCGCGGGCTGGCCGGTGATCGGCATCGGGCGCGCTGGGAAGTGGCGGGGGTGGAGAAACAGCTCGGCCTGTTCGCCGGCCTGCCGCGGCAGGAGGAGGGCGCGGTGGCGTTGCCCAAACCCACGGTCGGCGAAGATCTGCTGGCCGATTACAACAGCGTCGGCACCACCCTCGGACCACATCCGCTGGCGTTGTTGCGCACTGAGCTGAAGGCCCGGCGCTGCCGCAGTTCGAAGGAACTGCTTGAGGTCGAGCATGGGCGACCGGTAAGCGTGGCCGGACTGGTGACCGGCCGACAACGTCCGGGCACGGCCAGTGGGGTGACCTTCGTCACCCTGGAAGACGAGTTCGGCAACGTCAACGTCATCGTCTGGCGCGACCTGGCCGAGCGGCAACGGCAAGTACTGGTGGGCTCGCAGTTGCTCAAGGTCGATGGGCGTTGGGAGAAGGAAGGCGAGGTCCGGCATTTGATCGCCGGACGCATGAGTGACCTGAGTGAACTGCTGGACGGCATCAGCGTGCGGAGCCGGGATTTCCGCTGAACTGTTGCGAAGGAATGCCTGCGTTGCCTGCTATTGGAAATGGAAAACCTGTGGGAGCCCGCTCGCGATTAGGCTGGCACATTCAACATCACTAGCGCCTGACACACCGCCATCGCTGGCAGGCCAGCTCCCACAAGGGATGTGTGGCGGTACACAGATTGGGTGCCCGCTACAGTTCACTGTGGGAGTGAGCCTGCTCGCGATGAGGCCGGCACATTCAACATCACCTGCGCCTGACACACCGCCATCGCGGGCAAGCCCGCTCCCACAGGTTATGTGTGAAGGCTGGTTACTTGGTGTCAGGCCAAAACCGCTCGCCACCGCCCGGTGCATCTGTCCATGCCTGCAAAGAGCGTGTCGGCAGGTCGAAATAATCACGCGTGCGCGCATAACCATGGCCGCCCATCCGGCCAATGGCATCCAGGCCCAGTTGATCGATGTACAGGGTTTTCGGGTCGATCAGTTCGTCGCGCACATGGGCCATCAGCACTTCGCCAAAGATGATCTCCCGGGATTGCCCGATGGACAGCGCCATCATCCGTCGGCACTCCAACGCTACCGGTGCTTCGCCGATGCGTGGGCATTTGACCGTGGTGCCGGGGATGGCCGTGAGGCCGGCAGCGGTCAGTTCGTCGAAGCCCGGCGCAAAGGGCACGGCGCAGACGTTCATGGCTTCCACCAGCGCATCGCTGACGATGTTGACGGTGAATTCCTGGTTGAGCTGAATGTTGCGCGTAGTGTCCTTGGGGCTCTGATCGCCGTAGTTTTCCACGCCCAGCGCAAGGATCGGCGGATCGGCCGACAGGGCATTGAAGAAGCTGAACGGCGCGGCGTTGATGCGGCCTTCGCCGTCGATGGTGGTGACCAGCGCAATCGGCCGCGGCACCACGCTGCCGATCAGGATTTTATATTTGTCACGCGCACTCAATGTGCTGAAGTCAAAGCTTTGCATAGGCAGAAAACTCTAAAGGAGAGGATCAATCGCGCTCAATGGTGCGTGTGCGCTGTAGTCGTCGGCGAACGGGATGGCCGGTCGGAAAAGACCTTTCCAGTCCGGTTGGCCGAAGGCCCGGTCGCTGTGGCTGCGCATCAGTTTTTCGAATTGTTGTTGGGCCTGGCGTTGCAGGGCGGGGTAGTCCACCCCCTGGACCTGGCCGTCCTGCATCACGCAGCGGCCATCGATGTAGCTGGCGATACAGTCGTCACCGCGCCCGGCCAGCACCAGGTTTTTCAAGGGATCAAACAGCGGCCCCAGGTGCAGACCGCGCAGGCTGAACACGGTGATGTCGGCCTTGCACCCCGGTGCCAATCGGCCGAGGTCATCACGACCCAAGGCTTTGGCGCCGCCGAGGGTGGCGGCGTTGTAAAAGTCCAGTGCACGGGTCAAAGCTCCATCGCCTTCCATCAATCGGGCGATGTTCAAGCCCTGGCGCATGTTGTCCAGCAAGTCCGCCGGCCAGGTATCGGTGCCCAGGGCGAAGTTGATGCCTTTGGCCTGGTAGCGACCGAACGAATTCAGTGCCTCGCCATCCCGGGCAAACACCACCGGGCAGTGCACCAGGCTCGCACCGCCATCCACCACCCGTTGCAGGTCATCATCGCCACGGGTGTAGATGCCGTGGGGCAGCAGGCAGCGCTGGGTCAGAAGCCCAACTTGCTGCAACCAGCCCAGGGGTGAAACACCGCGAAGCTGCTCGACCATCGCCACCTCACCGAGCCCCTGGCAGCAGTGCAGCCGCACCGGCGCGTTGAGTTCGCGGCTCAGCCCGGCCGTGCGCTGCAGCAGCGCCGGGGTGCAGGTCTGGATGCGGTCGGGCAGCAACGCGCCGCGAATCAGGCCGTTGTTCGCGCCGTCGAAATCCCGAAAGAAACGTTCAGCGGCATCGAGCCCGACCATGCCACGGGCTTCATCCCAGTGGTGCGCCAACGTGCCGTCGGCCTGCCAATAACTCATGCCGCTCATGTAGCAGGGACCGAGGTAGGTGCGCAGGCCCAACTCGGTTGCCACACCGGCCACGGCAGCAAACTCGTCGTAGGTTTCCGCCCACTCGCGGTAGTACATCGAGGTAATCGGCATGGCGGTGGTGATGCCATTGCGGATCAACTGAGTGAAGGCGTAGCGGTATTTGAAGACCTCTTCCTGCGGGCTGTAACTCTCGCGCGGACCGTTGACCAGATAGTCCGAAGACCACATCCGGCCCATTTCACGCTCGTCGCCGTTGTCCAGGGTCAGCACGGTGGAATCGAGATCACCCAGTGCATCCAGATCGATAAAACCGGGGCCGATCAGGGCATTACCGTAGTCGATCCACTGATCCACCGGGCCGCCATAGCCACGCCCGACAAACAGGATGCGCGAACCTTCGAAGACCACCTCGCCATCGCGCCACAGCACGTGCTGCGTGCCATCGAAACCGACCACGCAGCTGGCTTTAAGGCCGACTGTTTTGACCGATCCGGGTTTCACAAGCGGCTTTCCAGCAAGCGTCCATCGGCGGCGATCAAAACACCCGCGCGATAGACCTGCCGCAGCGGCCGCGAAACCACCGCTTCACCCAGGGTCTGCACCGGCATCAGCAAAAAGTCCGCTGGCTGGCCAATCTCCAGGCCATAACCCTCATACCCCAGCGCCCGAGCGCCATTCACCGTCGCCGCCTCGAACGCCGCTGCCAGTTCATCGTCCTTGTTCAAATCGAAACGAAACGCCAGCAGCATCGCCCGTTCCAGCATGTCGCCGTTGCCCATGGGCGACCAGGCATCGCGAATCCCGTCCGAACCCAGGCACACATTCACCCCCGCTTCACGCAGTGCGAGGAACGGCGGCACCGCGCAATCGGCCGGTGCCGAACTCATCAACGAAATACCCAGGGCCGCCAGACGTTCGGCGACGGGTTTGACCTGACTCCACGGCAGCATGCCGAGGCAGTAGGCGTGGCTGATCATCACCCGACCTTGACGCCCAAAGCGCTCGGTGTAGTCGGCGATCAGCGAAATTTGCCACAGGCCCAGTTCACCTTTGTCGTGCAGGTGAATGTCCACGCCACGCTCGAATTCGCTGGCCAGCTTGAAGACGACATCGAGTTGTGCGATCGGGTCGTTGTCGATACCGCACGGATCCAGTCCGCCGACATTTTCCACGCCAAGGGCCATGGCTTCGCGCATCAGTTCGGCGGTGCCGGGGCGGCTGATCAGCCCGGTTTGCGGGAACACCACCAGTTGCAGGTCGATCAGGTCACGGTATTTTTCGCGCAATTGCTGCATGGCTTCGACGTGACGCAGGCCGAACTCCGGGTCGATATCGACGTGACAACGCATGGTCAGCGAACCACGGGCGATGCAGTTTTCCAGCAGCGCGCCGGCGCGTTGGGCGATGGGTGTTTCGACTTCACGCAGGATACGGCGCTCGTTGGCGATGTAGTCCTTGAGCGTCGGTCCGGCGCTGTTGGGGCGCCAGGGTTGGCCCCAGAGGGTTTTGTCGAGGTGCACGTGGCTTTCCACCAGGGCCGGGGTGAGGAGCTGGTGTTGGCCGTCAATGTCGGTGGCTAGCAATTCGGTGTTCGAGGCCGGACGACGTTGGGTGAACCGGCCGTTTTCGATCAGCAGGTCTTCGGCGGTAGAGCCGTAGGGGCGCACGTTGCGTAGCCAGCGGGGGTGGGACATATAAACCTCATTCATATTCTTTAAATCAGCGGTGTTCCGGCTGGCCTCATCGCTAGCAGGCTAGCTCCCACAGTGGTTTTGTATGGGGCACAGAATCCGGGGCAACCCTCACAGTGGTTTGTGTGGGGCACAGAATCCGGGGCAACCCCGAATCCTGTGGGAGCTAGCCTGCTAGCGATGGCCGCGACTTGGTTTCAAGTCAAACGATCAACCTTTAAGCTTCGCCCAGATCCGGTCCTGCAGTTCCCGCGCCTTGTTGCTGCATTCCTTTTCAGGCCGCAGGCGCGAGGCGAATTCGTCGGGCATGTTGATGGCGTCCATGACTTTCCATTTGGCGTCGAGCAGCTTGTCGCTCTGGATGCCGTTGGCGTAGGCAATGGCGTTGGACACGGCGGCGGCGTTTTCCGGTTTCATCATCCAGTCGATGAACACCTTCGCGTTGCCAGGGTGTGGCGCGCTTTTCGGCACGGCAAAGTTGTCCTGGAACATCGCCACACCTTCACGCGGGTAAACGTACTTGATGGTGTTCTTTTGCAAGGTCGCCCGCGCCGTCGAACCGTTCCAGTTCTGCATCATGATCACTTCACCGGAGGCCATGCGGTCGACGGTGTTGTCCGAGCTGTACATCTTCAGGAACGGCTTCTGTTTTTGCAGCAGCTCCAGAATGCGCTTGGCGTCCTGCGGGTTCTCGCTGCATTCGTCGACATCCAGGTAATGACTGGCAGCGTTGATCACACTGCTGGAGGTGTCGAGCGCAGCAAGCTGGCCTTGCAGTTCCTTGCGCGGCTCGAAGAACTCTTTCCATGAATCGTCCAGCTTGCCGCCAGGCACCCGAGCACTGTCATAGGAGAACCCGGTGGTGCCCCACAGGTACGGCGCCGAGAACTTGCGACCCGGGTCGAAGCTCGGGTCGCGGAAGGCCGGTTTGACGTACTGGAAGTTGGGCAGGGCCGATGCGTCGATTTCCAGCAGCAGGTCCTGTTTGATCAGGGTTTGCATGATCGACTGCGACGGCACGATCACGTCATACGCCGCACCGCCGGCCTGCAATTTGGCCAGCAGGGTTTCGTTGCTGTCGTAGCCGTCCATGGTGACCTTGATGCCGGTCTCTTTTTCGAACTTGGCCAGCAACTCGACCGGGTAGTAATCGGTCCAGTTGTAGAAGAACAATTCTTTGGGCTCGGCGGCTTGTGCGCCGAACGCAGTGAGTGCGGCGAAGCAACTGAGGGCCAGGCCGGCGACGCCGCAACGCATGCTTTTATTTTTCATCGAGAACGCTCCAGAGGGAAAAGGACTCATTGGTTTTTGCCGCGCTGTCCCAGCCAGAAGGCCAGCACCACCAGCACGATGGAGATCACCAGCATCAGGGTCGAGATCGCGTTGATCTCCGGTGTCACACCGGCCTTGATGGCCGAGAAGATGTACACCGGCAAGGTCGTGGAGCCAGGGCCGGCAACGAAGAACGTCATGATGAAATCGTCGAGGCTGACCACGAACGCCAGCACCGAACCGGACAACACCGCAGGCCACAGCAACGGCAACGTGACCCGCCGGAACACCTGCCACGGATTGGCGTACAAGTCGTTCGCCGCCTCCAGCAGGCTCTTGTCCAGATCATTGAGCCGGGCACGGATGGGCAGGTAGGCAAAGGGAATGCAGAAGCCGACGTGCGCCACGATCACCGTGAGCAAACCGAGCTTGATACCCAGTGCCATGAACAACAGCAGGGTGGCAACCGCGGTGACGATTTCCGGCAGGATCAGCGGCAGGTTGATCCCGCCCTCGACCATCTTCTGTCCATAGAAAGGCCGGTAGGTCGCCAGCGCTGCGAGCAGGGCAATCGCCGTGGCACAGACCGTGGCGATGCTGGCAACGATGATCGAGTTCAGTGCGGCGGTCTGTATCGACGGGTTGGCCAGGATCCGCCCGTACCAGGCAAAGGAAAACTCGGTCCACACCGTCGCCGAACGGTTGGCGTTGAAGCTGTAGGCAATCAACACGAAGATCGGCACGTACAGATAGGCCAGGATCAACAGGCTGACTTCGCGGGTGAGCGGCAGTTTTTTCAGGTGCAGGGCGATCATGCGGTGGCTCCCCGACGAAGAGTTTTGGCGGCGCTGCGGCTATAAAGGGCGTACAGCACCAGCGACAGCAACAGAATCCCCAGCAACAGGAATGACAGCGAGCTGCCCAGCGGCCAGTTGCGCGCCGTGCCGAACTGCTGCTGGATCAGGTTGCCGATCATCAGCGTCTTGCCGCCGCCGAGAATCGCCGGGGTGATGAACGCGCCGAGGCTCGGCACAAACACCAGCAGCGCGCCGGCAATCACCCCCGGCATCGACAGCGGCAGGATGATCCGCTTCAGCGCATGCCAGCGATTGGCACCCAGGTCGTAGGCGGCTTCGACAAGACGCCAGTCGAGTTTTTCCAGGGTCGAGTAGATCGGCAAAATCATGAACGGCAGGAAGCTGTAGACCAGCCCGACACTGACCGCGAAGTCGTTATAAAGCAGGGTGATGCCTCCGGCCTGGGGGAACAGCGCGTTGAGGCTTTGCGCCACCCAGCCGTGCTCGCGCAGGATGATCAGCCAGGCGTAGTTGCGGATCAGCAGGTTGGTCCAGAACGGGATGGTGATCAGCAAGACCATGAGGTTACGTCGACGGGGGGTGAGGCTCGACATCCACAACGCCACCGGAAAGCCGAACAGGAAACACAACACCGTGGTGCCGCCGGCCTGAAAAACCGAGCGCAACAACGCCTGGGCGTAGACCCAGTTGAGCTCGAGTTCACCGTCGAAACCTTCCTGGTAAAACAGCTGCACGTAGCTTTGCAATTGCCAGTTGGCCTGCCAGTCGACACCGCCATAGACGTTGCGAGGTAGCAGGCTGATATAGCCCATGATCCCCAGTGGGATGGCAATCAGGGCCAGCAGGGTCAGAACCACCGGGCTGAGCAACAGCGCGCGGTTGAGGGCGGGGGAAGTGCTGCTGACGCTCATCTCAGGCCTCCATCAACAGGCAGGCGTGGGGCGGCAGGTTGACCGCGACGCGATCACCGACGACCCGGCCACGGTTCAGGCCTTCGTTGTTCTCGCGCAGCATGACCTTGATGTCGTTGTTCAAACGGCATTGATAGAGCGTGGCGGTGCCGACATACAGCACCGCTTCGATCACGCCACGCAGGTGATGGGGCTGCGTCGGGTCGACCAGTTGCGAACGCTCCGGGCGGAACGCCAATTGCACCTTGGCGCTGTCGACACCTTGAGGCGCGCAGGGGATTTCCACCGGCATGCCAGTGGGGATGAACAGGTTTTCGTTGTGCAGGCCGCGCTTGAGGTGGCCGGGAAGGAAGTTGATGTCGCCGATGAACTGCGCCACGAATTGATGTTGCGGGCGTTCGTAGATGTCGTTCGGGGTACCGATCTGCAGGATCTTGCCGGCGGACATCACGGCAATGCGATCGGACAGGGTCAGGGCTTCCTCCTGATCGTGGGTCACGAAAATGAACGTGATCCCGGCTTCCTTCTGCACGCGCTTGAGTTCGACCTGCATCTCTTTGCGCAACTTGAGGTCGAGGGCCGACAAGGGCTCATCCAGCAACAACACTTTCGGTTTCGGCGCCAATGCCCGTGCCAGCGCCACTCGCTGCTGCTGGCCGCCGGACAATTCGGCGGGCTTGCGTTGAGCCAGGTGCTGCATTTGCACCAGGGCGAGCATCTCCTCGACCCGCTGGGCCGTCTGCTTGCGATCAAGACCCTGCATCTCGAGGCCGAAGGCGATATTCTGCGCGACACTCATGTGTGGAAACAGCGCGTAACTCTGGAACACCGTGTTGACCCGACGCTTGAAGGGCGGCAAGTGGTTGACCGGTTCGCCGGCCAGGCGAATCTCGCCGTCGCTGACGTGCTCGAAACCGGCAATGGTGCGCAGCAGGGTGGTTTTGCCGCAGCCAGAGGGGCCGAGCAGGGTGAAGAATTCGTTGTCGGCAATGTCCACAGAGACATTGTCGAGGGCGGGCGCCAGCCCGGGATCGTCGGAATACCGCTTGGAAACGTTACGCACTTCAATCGCGACTGGATGACCCATAATGGTGCATTCCTCTAATTATTGTATGCAATATCTGGATGCAATCTAGAAATAACCGGATTAATCTGCCTGTGCAACCCCCTTTTTCAATGGCTGCTCATCGCCAGGGGCTGGTTGCTCAGCGCATCAGGAGTGTTCAGATGACCGACAAAAAACTCGAGACGACCGTCGACCGCGTCTACCAAGGGGTTTACGAGGCGATCAGCAAGCGTTCTTTGCGCCCGGGCATGAAGCTGGGCGAGGCGTCACTGGCCGAACTTTTTAATGTCAGCCGGACGTCGGTTCGTGCCGCGCTCAAGCAATTGGAGGCTGATGGACTGGTCACGACCGAGCCCAATAAAGGTGCGTCGGTGTCGTTGCCGAGTGACGAGGAGATCCGTTCGCTGTTTGAAACCCGGCGCCTGGTCGAGATCGGCATCGTCAGTGAACTGTGCCGTCGGCGGGACACTTCCGTGACCCGCGACCTGCGCGATCACTTGTTGCTTGAGGATGAAGCGCATCAGAGCGGTGACCACGAACGGCTGATTCATTTGCTGGGTGAGTTCCACATCAAGCTCGCGCGCAGCCTGAACAACCCGGTGCTGCTCGACTGGTTCCAAAAGCTGATTTCCCGCGCCTCACTGTATGCAGCGGCGCTGGATGACGACAGCCACGAAGCCTGCCGTGACGACGAACACCTGCGATTGATCGAGTACATCGAGGCGGGTAATCAGAGTGCGGCGATCGAACTCACCTGCCTGCATTTGAACGGCATCGAAAAGGCCATTCTCGACGTCGCGGCCACGCTGAAAACTGGCTACCATCCGCTTAAGCATTTGATTGAGGTGTGACGCACGCTCCATAGCCGCCACCAACCCTGTAGCAGCTGCCGAGGCACGAGGCTGCGTTGGGTTGCGAAGCGACCCCTGGGCGGTCCTGCGGACACGCAACGCAGCCTCGTGCCTCGGCAGCTGCTACAGCGAAAACGTCGTAACTGAGCGGTGGGTCATACCTTAATGAAACCATTGGCGCCTCACGTGCTCGAAGCAAACAGGTGTCATTTCAGGGGCAAAAGAGTCAGTCGATGCAGTACCTAGACGATAGCCACGGGTGTGCCGGATGGAACGGCGAAATGGCCGGACGCATTCGTGCTTTCGACTGGAGTCTGACCGACCTTGGAAGCTTTGACGCCTGGCCCAAAAGCCTGCGCAGTGCGGTGCAGATGATGCTCGCCTCGCCGCTGCCAATCGTGATGCTCTGGGGGCGGGCCGGGTACATGGTCTACAACGATGCATACTCGGAATTCGCCGGTGGCCGGCATCCTTATCTGCTGGGCTCGCCGGTGGAGCTTGGCTGGCCGGAAGTCGCCGACTTCAACCGCCATGTGGTGGATACCTGCCTCGCCGGCGGGACCTTGTCCTATCGCAATAAAGAACTGGTGCTGCTTCGCAACGGTGTACCCGAGGACGTCTGGCTCGACCTGTATTACAGCCCGGTCGCCGATGATGCCGGGTGTCCTGCCGGCGTCATCGCGATGGTGGTCGAAAAAACCGACCATGTGATTTCCGAACGCCGGCGACAGGCTGCCGAAGACGCTTATCGCGCCGACAACGAGCGGGTGCGCCTGGCGCTCAATGCCGGGGCATTGCTGGGCTCGTTTGTCTGGGACATCAAGGACAACGTGCTGTCCGGTGATGAACGTTTTGCCCGAACATTCTCCTACCCGCCTGACCAGAACCTGGTCAACTTGCCCATGGACATCGCCGAGTCGCGGATTCACCCGGACGATTTCAGTTGGGTTCAGGACCAGGTTGAACAAGCGGTGAAAACCGGTGAGCCTTTCAACGCCGAATACCGCGTACGTCGCCCCGACGGCAGTTACTTGTGGGTACTGGCGAGCGGTTGTTGCGAGTTCGATGAACAGGGCAAACCACTGCGCTTTCCCGGCGTGCTGATCGACATCAACGAGCGCAAGAACGCTGAAGAATCCTTGCTGCGGTTCACCCGCAACCTGGAGCAGCGTGTGGCTGAAGAGGTTGGGGCGCGACTCGCGGCGGAAGAGCAATTGCGTCAATCGCAGAAGCTCGAAGCCATCGGAGGCCTGACCGGCGGCGTGGCCCACGACTTTAATAATCTGCTGCAGGTGATCGCCGGCAACCTGCATTTGCTGGCGCGGCATGAGCCGGACAATCCCAACGTTCAACGCCGGGTCAAGGCGTCGATTGTTGCGGTTGAACGCGGCGCCAAGCTGTCCTCGCAGTTGCTGGCGTTTGCCCGCCGCCAGCCGCTGTCGCCTGCGGTCCATCACCCCCGGCAGATCTTCGAAAGCCTCGGTGAACTGTTGCAGCGCACGCTCGGAGAAACCCTGCAGATCGCTGTGCGGATGCCGCTGGATTCCTGGTACCTGCACGTGGACCGCAACCAACTGGAAAACGCCATCCTCAACCTGGCGATCAACGCCCGCGATGCCATGCAGGGTGAAGGCATCCTGGAGTTGAGCGCCGAGAACGTTGTTCTCGATCGCGAGTTCTGTGTCGGCAAGGGCATCGTGGCCGGTGACTACGTGCGTGTTGCCGTGGTCGACAGCGGCGTCGGCATGTCGCCTGACGTCCTTGCCAAGGCATTCGAGCCGTTCTTCACCACCAAGGCCGACGGCCAGGGCACGGGGCTTGGGCTGAGCATGGTGTTCGGCTTCGTCAAGCAGAGCGGCGGTCATATCGAAATGACCAGCGTCGAAGGGCAGGGCACGCGGGTGCAGCTGTACTTTCCCCGCAGCCTGCGTGCACCGCAGAGTGAAACGATCATCCAGGAGACACACGCTCTTGGCGGTCATGAAACCATTCTGGTGGTCGAGGATAACGAAGCGGTGCGCGTCGCAGCGGTGGAGTTGCTGCAGGAAGAGGGTTACACGGTTCTGACGGCGGCCAACGGTGATGCGGCCATGCAGATGCTGCTGGAGGGTTGGGAGGTGGACCTGATTTTCACCGACGTGGTCATGCCGGGGCTGATCAAGAGTTCGGACCTGGCAGCATGGGCCAAGGTGCAGAAGCCGCCGGTGGCCGTACTGTTTACGTCGGGGCATACCCGCGACATCATTTCGCGCAATCACCAGCTTAGCGCCGATACGTATCTGCTGAGTAAACCCTATGGGCCGGACGCGCTCACCCGCATGGTGCGCAGCGTGCTCAGCGGCTGAATACAAAGCCCCTGTAGGAGCTGCCGAAGGCTGCGATCTTTTGATCTTTATCGTCGCTACATAGAAAGATCAAAAGATCGCAGCCTGCGGCAACTCCTACAGGGGATCGCATTCCAAATCTTCCTTTAATCAAGGCGGCCTATGACTTCCAATCCAACCTCCGGCATGGTCAGGGTGCGGGGTGCCCGGGAGCACAACCTCAAGAACGTCGATGTCGACATTCCCCGTGACGCCCTGGTGGTGTTCACCGGTGTGTCGGGCTCGGGGAAATCCTCCCTGGCGTTTTCGACGCTCTATGCCGAAGCGCAGCGCCGCTATTTCGAATCCGTGGCGCCTTATGCGCGACGTCTGATCGATCAGGTCGGCGTGCCGGATGTCGACTCCATTGAAGGCTTGCCGCCGGCCGTGGCCTTGCAGCAACAGCGCGGCACACCGAGCACGCGTTCTTCAGTGGGCAGCGTGACGACTCTGTCGAGCCTGATCCGCATGCTCTATTCCCGCGCCGGCAGTTATCCGCCGGGCCAGCCGATGTTGTACGCCGAAGATTTCTCCCCCAACACGCCGCAAGGCGCTTGCCCGCAATGCCACGGCCTTGGCCGGGTCTATGAAGTCACCGAAGCGCTGATGGTCCCGGACCCGAGCCTGACCATCCGCCAGCGTGCCGTCGCGTCATGGCCCATGGCGTGGCAGGGGCAAAACCTGCGGGACATCCTCGTGACCCTGGGGTACGACGTCGACAAGCCATGGCGCGATCTGCCGAAAAAGCAGCGCGACTGGATTCTCTTCACCGAAGAAACGCCGACGGTGCCGGTGTACGCCGGTCTCACGCCTGACGAAACCAAAGTCGCACTCAAGCGTAAAATGGAACCCAGTTACCAGGGCACGTTTACCGGTGCCCGGCGCTACATCCTTCATACCTTCACTCACTCTCAAAGCGCGCTGATGAAGAAGCGTGTCTCGCAATTCATGCTTGGCAGCCCGTGTCCGTTGTGCGAGGGCAAGCGGCTGAAGCGTGAGGCGTTGTCGGTGACCTTTGCCGGATACGACATTGGCGAGTTGTCGCAGATGCCGTTGCTGCAAGTCGCCGAGGTGTTGAAACCGGTGGCAGCGCACAGCTATCTCGAACAGGCGGGCGAGGCGGGCGACGTGTTGACGCACGTGCAGACCCGCGAAGCCCGTGAGCAGCGTGTGGCCCATGGTGCCAGTGGTCACGCCAATGCGCCGGATGTGCGCCACACGCCCAATCTGTCCGTGGAAAAACGCCTGGCGGCGCAGCGTATCGCCCAGGACCTGCTGGAGCGGGTCAGTACGCTGACGGACCTGGGGCTGGGGTATCTGGCACTGGAACGCAGCACGCCGACACTGTCCTCCGGCGAGTTGCAGCGATTGCGCCTGGCGACTCAATTGGGCTCGCAATTGTTCGGGGTGATTTACGTGCTGGACGAACCATCGGCCGGCCTGCACCCGGCGGATGGCGAGGCATTGTTCGAAGCACTGCAACGCCTGAAAGCCTCCGGCAATACCTTGTTCGTGGTCGAGCATGACCTGGAAACCATGCGCCGCGCCGACTGGCTGATCGACGTCGGCCCCGCGGCGGGCGAGCATGGCGGCCGTATTCTGTACAGCGGGCCCCCCTCGGGCCTGGCCAGCGTGGCGCAATCCCAGACTCGAGATTATTTGTTCACGGCGCAGGTCACCCAGCCGCGAGACTGCCGCAAACCGTCCGACTGGTTGCGCCTGGAGGGCATCACCCGCAACAACCTGAACAACGTCAGCGTCGAGTTTCCGCTGGGCTGTTTTACCTCGGTTACCGGGGTTTCCGGCTCCGGAAAGTCCAGTCTGGTCAGCCAGGCATTGCTGGAACTGGTGGGCGCGCACCTCGGCCGTGTGGTGAATGACAACGACGCGCAAGAGCCAAGCCTTGAGGACGACGCGCCGCAAGTCAGCGGCGGCCAGGTCACGGCGGGGTTGGGGTCGATCAAGCGGCTGGTGCAGGTCGATCAGAAACCCATCGGCCGCACGCCGCGCTCGAACCTGGCGACGTACACCGGTCTGTTCGACAACGTACGCAAGCTTTACGCCGCGACGGACGAGGCGCGGAAGAAGCACTACGACGCCGGGCAATTTTCTTTCAACGTTGCCAAGGGCCGGTGCCCGACGTGTGAAGGCGAAGGTTTTGTCAGTGTCGAGTTGCTGTTCATGCCCAGCGTTTATGCGCCATGCCCGACCTGCCACGGCGCGCGTTACAACCCCGAGACACTGGCAATCACCTGGCAGGGCTTGAACATCGCCCAGGTGTTGCAGTTGACGGTGGATGAAGCGGTTGAGGTGTTCGCCGAGCAAGCGGGTATTCGCCGCTCGCTGGAGGTTCTGCGCGATATCGGCCTGGGTTACCTGCGTCTCGGCCAGCCCGCGACAGAACTGTCAGGCGGCGAAGCGCAACGCATCAAACTGGCCACCGAGCTGCAGCGCAATCAGCGCGGGGCGACGCTGTACGTGCTTGATGAACCCACCACCGGGCTGCACCCACGGGATGTTGACCGGTTGATGGAACAGTTGAATACCCTGGTGACGGCGGGGCACACGGTGATTGTCGTCGAGCACGAAATGCGTGTGGTTGCGCAGAGTGACTGGGTGATTGATATCGGGCCGGGAGCGGGGGATCAGGGCGGGAAAATTGTCGTGGCGGGGGTGCCGAAGAAAGTGGCCGGGAGCAAGAAAAGCAGGACCGCGCCGTTTTTGGCTAGGGTGCTTGGCGTTTGAACGGGGTTGAATCGACTGGCCTCATCGCGAGCAGGCTCGCTCCCACAGTGGACCGAGGCGTCCAAACGGACGCGGTCTCATGAGGGATCTGGGTCGGTGCTTGGCATTTGAATGGGGTTGAATTAGCTGGCCTCATCGCGAGCAGGCTCGCTCCCACATTAGACCGTGCCCGTCTGGATGACTCGGTCCACTGTGGGAGCGAGCCTGCTCGCGATGAGGACCTGTCAGGCGCCATCAATCGTGCGCCGCACCTTGTCCAGCAGTTCGCTGATCTGGAACGGTTTGACCAACATTTCCATGCCCTCGCCGAGGAACACCTGGCGATTGATCGCGTTTTCCGCATAACCGGTCATGAACAAAATCGGCAACTTCTCGCGCCAGTCCCGCGCCACATCCGCCAGCTCCCGGCCGGTCATGCGCGGCAGGCCGACGTCGGTCAGCAGCAGGTCGATGGACGGGTCGTTCTGCAAGCGTTCCAGCGCACCTTCAATATCGCCCACCTGGGTGCATCGGTAACCGGCATCCACTAATACTTCTGCCACAAACATGCGCACCGAGGGCATGTCCTCAACGATCAACACATGCTCACCCTCACCCTGAGAGTCGACGATAACAGGTGCCACCTCGCTGACAGTCGGGTCGGAGCTGGCCGGCAGCATGATGGTGACCTCGGTGCCGCGTCGGGCCACGCTGCGGATGTGTGCATCGCCGCCGGATTGACGGGCGAAGCCGTAGATGGTCGACAGTCCCAGCCCCGTGCCCTGGCCTAAGGGCTTGGTGGTGAAGAATGGATCGAACACCTTGTCGATGACGCTGTGGTCGATACCGGTCCCGTCATCGCGTACGGACAGGGCGACATACGCGCCATCCGCCAGATTAGGGTCACCATGGGAGTAGGCGGCGTAGGTGCTGACCCAGACATTGCCGCCCTGTGGCAGTGCATCGCGAGCGTTGATCACCAGGTTGAGTACGGCGCTTTCAAGCTGAATCGGATCGACCAGCGCGATGGCGGGTTTGGAGGTCAACTCCAGCCTCAGCGCAATGCGTTCGCCAATGGTGCGCGCCAACAATTCTTCGAGTGAGCGGACGTGCTCGTTGATGTCCACGGGTCGGGTGTCAAGCGGCTGCTGACGGGCGAAGGCCAGCAGGCGATGGGTCAGGGAGGCGGCGCTCATCGCCGAGTTCAACGCCGCTTCGGCATAGAACTGAACCTTGTCGGTGCGTGAATCGGCGACGCGTTTCTGGATCAGTTCGAGGCTGGTGATGATGCCGGTCAGCAAGTTGTTGAAGTCGTGGGCGATGCCGCCCGTCAGCTTGCCCAAGGCATCCATTTTCTGCACTTGCAGCAACTGGGCCTCGGTGCGCGCGCGCTCGGCGACTTCCTTGGCCAACTGGGTCGTGGCGTCATCCAGACGAGCCAGATGCGAGCGTTCGCGGTGGCGGTGCTCGGTGACGTCTTCGACGAACACCAGGCTCAATTCGGGGGTGCGGTAAGGTGAAATCTGCCATTCGGCCTCACGGACTTCACCGTGGACGCGCATGTTCAGGGTGCCTCTCCAGCGTTCGCCGTAGGCCAGGCGCAGGCGCAGCTCGTCGATGACGGCGCCCTGGTCTGGCGCGAAGCATTCGCGCAGGGTGTCTGGATCGAGGTTGTCCTGAATCAGCTGGGCGAAGGCATGGTTGCATTCGTGGACTTTGAGTTGTGCATCCAGCACTGCGATGGGGGCGGACACATTGACGAAGATCTCGCGAAAGCGCGCCTCGCTTTCACGCAGTGCATTTTCAGTTTCGCGCACCCGCAGCAAGGTGCGCAGGGTCGCCAACAGCACATCCGGGTCGACCGGGTGAATCAGGTAGGCATCGGCGCCGGCGTCGAGGCCGGTGATGATGTCGCCCGTCTGGATCGACGCCGCCGACACGTGAATCACTGGCAGCAGGGCCGTCGCGGTTTCTGAACGGAGTTTGCGCACGATGTCGAAACCGCTCATGTCCGGCAGGTTGACGTCGAGGATCAAGGCATCAAGCTCGACGTTATCGATCAGTTCCAGCCCCTCGCCACCCGTACCTGCTTCCAGCACCTCGTAGCCGTGTTTTTCCAGGCGACGGCGCAAGGCGTAGCGCGTAGCCACGTTGTCGTCGACGATCAGCAAACGGATGTCACGTCTCATCGGCGGGCTCCATGGCAATGGCCAGCGGGATGATCACGAAAAAGGTCGAACCTGCGCCGGGTTTGCTGTCGAGCCCGACTTCGCCACCCAGCAGCGCGGCGAAGCGTTTGCACAAGGATAGTCCGAGTCCGGTACCGCGAAGGCGTTTCTGCAAGGGGGAGTCAACCTGAGAGAAGTCCTCGAACAATGCGCCATGTAGCTCCGGCGCGATACCTATTCCGGTATCGCTGACCGCAAAGCGTACGTGAGCGTCGCCCTCGAGTCGCGCCGAGACCCGTACTTCGCCGCGCGTGGTGAACTTCAACGAGTTGGAAATGAAGTTGCGCAGGATCTGCGCGAGTTTCTTGTCGTCGGTAAACAACCTGGGCAGGCCCACCGGCTCTTCGAAGATCAGGTCCACGGCGCTGGCATCGACAATTGGCCTGAACATGCCGCGCAGGGCCGCAAACAGGTCGAACATGTCGAACCAGGCCGGGGAGATGCTGATACGCCCGGCTTCGATCTTCGCCAGGTCGAGCAAATCGTCGACCATGTCGCTGAGCTCGCGCGCAGCGGTGCTGACGAACGCCACCTGTTTGTGCTGCTCGGCGCTCAAGGGGCCGTCGAGCTCGTCGGTCAACAGGCCGGTGATGCTCAGGATCGAGCCCAGTGGCGTGCGGAATTCATGGCTCATGTACGACAGGAAACGGCTTTTGAGGTCCGAGGCCTGGCGCAACTCTTCGGCCTGGGTGTCGAGCTCGGCGTACAGTGCTAAAACGCCCTGATTGGTTTCATCCAGCTCTTCGCGCAGGGCGTTGGCTTCGCCTTGCAAACGTGCGACCAGCGCCGTTTGCTCGTCCATCTGACTCATGGGTGTCTCAGCCATGGGCGGCCTCCAGAGCAATAACCAACACGGTGACGTCGTCACGTCCCCGGCAAAAATCGCGGTGCAATAGGGCGGCAATCACAGCGGGATGGCGATGCACCAGACCGGGGTAATCTTGCAGGTTCCATCGGGACTGCAGGCCGTCGCTGTACATGATCAATAGTTGTCCGTTCACTTGAGCATAGTCAAAGGGTTGCGCCTTTCGATATTGGCCACCGACGATGCCGGGGTGGGAGGCCAGGCCGCGTGATTTTCCAGGTTCTATCAAGCTGGCGCCAATATTGCCGATACCGACGAATCTCAGCGCATCCCGGTGGCTGTCGAACTGCGCGATGGCCAGCGCGCCGCCCCGGGTGCCGAGCATGTCGCGATGGATGTCTTCCAAAAGAAGCACCGGCGTCGAAAACGGTGCCTGCGCGAAGGCTTTCTCACCGGCGCGGCCCGCTCGTTCGGCGTCTTCGCCATGACCCAGACCGTCGATCACCAGCGCGCTGATGCAGGGCCCGTCAAACGCCAGGTGCCAGACATCGCCGCAGGCCGGGTCGTTGTGCAGTGAGTGCTGGCTGACACCAAACCGCTGATCCGGCGCCTTGTCGCCGCGTGGATACAGGCGTGCCAACAGCACGGTGCCCCGCGCATCCGCGTAGACGTCGAACACTTCAGTCTGGCGCGACACCGCCCCAAGCCCGATGCCCTGAGTGCCCCGGGTGGAAAAACCGTCGGCAAGGCAGGCGTGCACGTCGAAGCCCCCGGCGCGATCCACGGCGATCATTTCGATACCGGCGCCTGAGGCCCTGGGCAGTATTCGCAAGTGCAGTTCGCCACGGGTCGCATGCTTGAGAATGTTGCTCGCAAGCTCCGTGGCCACCAGCGCCACGCGCCCGCAATCGGTCGGGTCAAAGCCGTTGGTTTGCGCAAGTTGCTGGGCAGTACGGCGCGCGTGGCCGATCTGGCTGCTGTCTTCGATGGGTAATACCTGCGTCATCGAACCGCTTATCGTCATGCCCATCGCGTAATCGTTATTCGAGTGCCCTTGCCAGGCTCGGTTTCGAGTTCGAACTCTTCTACCAAACGTTTGGCCCCCGTCAGGCCGAGCCCGAGGCCGCCGCCAGAGGTCCAGCCGTCGGTCATGGCCAGCTTCAGGTCGGGAATGCCCGGGCCTTCATCGCGGAAAATCAGACGCAGACCGGTGCGAGCGTTGTCCTCGAGGATCTGCCAGTCCATATCGCCGCCACCGCCATAGACCATGGTGTTGCGCGCCAGCTCGCTGACGGCAGTCACCAGTTTGGTCAGGTCGATCAGGCGCATGCCGCACTCGGTGGCCAGCTTGCGCGCCGTCTGGCGCGCCAGGACGACGTCCTGTTCGATATTGATGGGTTGGCTGCCGCTGCTGCGCACGTTCATTGCTCGCGTACTCGATCCTGCAGCAGTTTCATCCCGCGCTCGACGTTCAGCGCGGTGCTGACGCCTGGCAATGTCATCCCCAGCTCAACGAGAGTAATGGCGACGGCGGGCTGCATGCCGACCAGCACGGTCTGGGCATCCATGATTTTCGACAAGCCGGAAATGGTGCCGATCATCCGTCCGATGAACGAGTCGACCATGTCCAGCGCTGAAATATCAATCAACACGCCCCGGGCGGAGGTTCGGCTGATGCGCTCGGACAGGTCGTCTTGAAGCGTCAAGGCCAACTGGTCATGCATGTCGACCTGAATGGTCACCAGCAAGAAGTCGCCCATCTGCAAAATAGGGATGCGATCCATGGGCTCAGCCCGCCTTGTTGACGGACAGGCCCAGTCGGGTAAGGGCCAGTTTCAGTGCATCGGCCAGGTTGGCTTTGGTGACCACGCCTTGCAGGTCCAGCCCCAGGTGCACGATGGTTTGGGCGATTTGCGGTCGCACGCCGCTGATGATGCAGTCGGCACCCATCAGGCGAATGGCTGTAACGGTTTTGAGCAGGTGCTGTGCCACCAGGGTATCGACGGTTGGCACGCCTGTGATGTCAATAATGGCGATCTCGGAACCGGTGTCGACGATGCGCTGCAACAGCGATTCCATCACCACCTGAGTGCGCTGCGAGTCGAGAGTGCCGATCATCGGCAGCGCGAGTACGCCGTCCCACAACTTGACCACCGGGGTCGACAGTTCCAGCAGTTCTTCCTGCTGACGCTTGATCACCGCTTCGCGGGATTTCTGGAAGGTGCGGATGGTGTGCATGCCCAGGGCGTCAAGCAGTTCGGAGATTTCCCAGAGTTGTTCGGCCAGCAGCGCAGGGTTGTCCTGATAGTGATTCTGCAGCATCGAAAACATCGGGCCTTTGAGCGAGAAGATGAAGCTGGCGGTCTGGTGCGAGTCCTGGCCCAGCAGCGCGCGGCTGTGGGAGAGCTTTTCGAGAAACAGGCGGATCTCGTCCCAGCCTGGCGCTGCCACATTCTGGCCGTTGCCGCTTTCAAGTCCCGAGACGATCAGGTGCAGGAGTTCCGTGGTCTGTTGCTTGAGGTCCTGCTCTTTAAGGTTGCGCGTCGCACCGTTGGCTTCGAGGCGATGAGTCCAATCATTCAACAGTTGCGCCTGGTTGTTTTTCATCGCATCGAGTGTGCTGGTCTGCAGTGCCGCCATGTGCCTGAACTCCGTGAAAGTGTTGGCCGATTCCTTGAATGTTGATCGGCGCAAGTCAGTGACATTTGCCGTGCAAAATAGTTGTTCGCTTGCACAGGAATTTTTATCTCAAACACAGTCGAGTGTAGGAGGAGATCAACCTGAGGAGGAGATCAACTTTCTACTGGTGATTATCCAATGGAACCTTGCGGTTAGAGAAGGCTTCGAATCTACAAGGCCCGGCTGTTTCAGCGGTGCATGTGTACTGTTTAACGAGGTGATCATGAAAGACGATTCAATGACGCAAGGGCAGGATCAAGCGGTTGATCGAAATGATCCGGCCATTGATCCGCAGACGCCGGGGGCAAGCGAAGCCGGGCAACAGCAGCAAACCGCCAAACCGGAAAGTGCCGACACCGCGGTCGATCAGAAAAACCAGCATACCGAAAACGACAACCAGTTCAGTCCGGGCTTCGAGCCGGAACCTGATCGGGCGAAACCTGGTGAGGACACTGACGCGGACATTGATACCGATGGCGGCTAGGCTGAGCGCTGTCGAGCGACAAAAAAAGGCCGCATCCCGGGATGCGGCCTTTTTCATGGGTGCAGCGATTATTTACTTGGATGCGCGGCTTGCAGTTTTTTCGCCATATCCAGGTGTTTTTCCAGTGCTGGCAACATTTCCTGCGCAAACGCCTTGAATTCGGTCGCGCCTTTTACCTTGTCGTCAGTGACGGTCCCGGCTTCTTTCTTGAACAGCGCGATGGTTTCCTCGTGGGCCTTGACCTGATTGTTGGCGTAGGCCGCATCGAAGGATTCATCGCGCATTTCGAGGATCTTTTCCTTGGCCTGCTTGACGAACGTCGTGGTGTCCGGCACCTCGATGTCGTTCTTTTTCGCCAGTGCCTCTAGTTGGGTGTTCGCCTTGGTGTGATCAGTGATCATCATGTTGGCGAAAGCCTTGATGTCAGCTGATGAGCTCTTCTCCAGCGCCAGTTTGCTGGTCTCGACTTCCGCTATGCCGCCTTTGGCAGCGTTGTCGACGAAATCATTCGAAGTAGCGGCGAACGCCGTGCCCATGCTAGTGCTCAGGGCTACGGCCAGGGCGAGGTTACGCAGGGTGAATCCGTCCATTGGTCATTCTCCACACAGGTTTTATAGGCGATCCAGTGATCGTTATTCAGTGGAGACTGTTGGGTGGATAAAGGTTTTATCGCATTGATGGCAGGGCGACGAACGGACATCACCGGCCTCGACAGAACCGTCCAACGGAGGCCATTCTGATGGTTGGTGAGCGCAATCGATCGCACTTGCCACCGATTAACAAACGGAGGTGTTCCATGCCGGTGCCACACGACCTTTATCAGGATCTGAAGCTTTCAAAGGAAGATGTCCAGCAAAAGCGCGCCAAGGATCCGTTACTGGATTCACTGATCAACAAGTATTCCCAGGCGGACGCCGAGGTAGTCAAGGCTGAGACCGCCAAGTCGGATGCGCCCAGCGATGACGCACTGAAAAAGCTCAAGGAACAGCGATTGTTGGTCAAGGACAAGATCGTTAAACAACTTCAGACACCGTCCTGAGTTGCTATATCAAGCCACCGACGACCGGTGACTGAAAAATTGGAACGGGGACAAATACCAGCACCTCGAATGAACAGAGTCCCATTCGCGGCTCCATTCGAGGTGCCTTATGAACGAACCAAAATTCCCCAGCGAAGAACAGGGCGGGTATGACCCCATTCCGACCCATCCCGAACCGTTGAGTCCGGGACGCACCACCGTTAACCCGGAAGACGAACCGGGCATCGACGAACTACCGGGTAACGAAGGCGTACGGCCGATTGACGAAGACGACGTCACCGCCATCGATCCCGAGCGTGTGCGTGAAGAAACCGACAATGCCGTGCGCGATGGTCAAACAGACCCGCGGTGATGGGCGACATCGATGTTGAATGTCCCATCGCAATCGCGAGCAGGCTCGCTCCCACATTTGATTTTGGTCGGGCACGGAATGTGTGTACGCCGCCAATCCCCTGTGGGAGTGAGCCTGCTCGCGATGGGGCCGTGTCAGGGATGTAAAGGCTGGACAGGATTACTCCCGTCCGGCATCGCATTACTTCTCCAGCGCCTTGCCCAGCGGCAGTCGCGCCATGTGATCTGCCTTCAGCGACCCGAAGTACAACCAGTCCCCATATTCACGCACGGTGGTGATTGGCGAGTAGTTATCGCTGCTCGCGTCCTGCAGGTTTGCAATCACTTTGCCGTCCAGATCCAGTCCCAGGGCGAATGCCCGTTTCTCGACAGGCTTGGGTAAAACCATCATCGCTCGCACGATCATCTTTCGCACGAACGGATGGGGTGCGGTGGCGTCCAGCAGGGCATTGCGCGGGGAATAAAGAGCGACCCAAAAGCGCGCCTGACCGTTGAATGACAGGTTGTCCGGCAGGCCGGGCAGGTTGTCGATGAACAGGTCATGAGTGCCGGCTTTCGGCCCTGTCAGCCAGTAACGACTGATGCGATAAGCACCGGTTTCGTTGACCAGCACATAGGCATCGTCCGGCCCCAGCGTCACACCGTTGGCAAATTCCAGCGCGTCCAGCAGCACGGTCGTCTTGCCGGTCTGGAAGTCATAACGTAGCAAGCGGCCATCGCCTCCGTGTTCAAGGATGGCCTCGCCGTCCTTGCCATAGCCGAAGCGGCTGGAAGCGTCGCTGAAGTAGGCGTAATGACCGGATTTGTCGATGACCACGTCGTCGGTGAAGCCGAAGGGCACGCCGTTGGCGGTGGTGGTCAAAGGAATCAATTGCCCCTGAGCGTCAAGGGACAGCAGGCCCTTGACCCCGTCGGCGATCACCAGCAGGCCATTCGGATGACGGGCCAGGCCCAACGGGCGTCCGCCGGTATCGGCCAGCACCTTGGTGGTCTTGCCATCAAGACTGGTGCGGATCACTCGGCCGTCATGCAGGCCGGTGATCAGGAAATCTTCCTCCAGCAGCAAGGCTTCCGGCCCTTCGATATTGGCCGCACCTACCGGCTCGAGACCCTTGAGGCGTTGGTTGTCGGCATAGATGCCGCTGGTGAGTGAAGGTGCGGGTGGCGGTGTCCAGGCCACGGGTTTGACCTTGGTGGGCATCAACAGCAAAAAGGCCACAATGGCGACGATGACCAGCAGTACCACATGACGAAACCTGACCGCTCGACTCACACGATGACTCCTGTCGAAACCAGCTGTTTTTGTGCCATTTCACGCAACGCGCGCAGGGACTCCGCAGACTCGCGATCGATGCGCTGCTTGAGCACCAGCCGGTTGGCCATGCGCATGGCCAAACCGCTGAATTGATACTCCAGCGTGCGCACAAAACGCGTGTCACTGCCCGATGCTTCGCACTCATAGGTCAGCACCAGCGACAGCCCGTGATCACCTTGAGCCCGAGCGCGCCAGCGACGTCCCGGCAGATACTCATCGACCTCCCAGCTCAAATGCCCCTCACGGCCGCCGGCGCGAATGTCTTCCTCAAACCGCGAGCCGGCATGCAGCGGGCCGCTTTGGCCATCGACATTGAGGGAGGAAGGGTGCCACTCCGGCCAGCGGGTCACCGTGCTGGCGTATGCGAGCACGGCAATCGGGTTTCCGGCGATGTCGATCTGGTGCTGCATGCGCGTCATGGCGATTCTCGTCGAGTCTGTGGCGGTGTCTTCCGGTTCCCAGTAGAGGGTGCCGAACAGGTAATCCATCAACGGAAAAACGATATTGAAATTGCGTTCCTGCATGACTTCGCGGCGATGGTGCAGTTCGTGCAGGCGGCGCATCTGGCGTATCCACGGGAGGCGTGTGACCGGGTTGCCTGGAGGTAAATGTTCGCAGGCATGGAACACTTCATACAGGAGATAACCGAGCACCAGGCAGCCACCCAACAACCCGGCCACGTTGGCGTTGAGCTGTGAAACAAGCCACCACAAGGGCAGGGTAATGACGACCGTGTGCACCACGATCAGCCACGCGGGAAACAGAATCACCCGCCAGTCCCGGGCACTGTCGTAGGTCATGTGGCCGGGGGTGAAAAAGCTGTGATGGTCGCCGGCGTGGCGTGCGTAGAACATCCGCGCGAAGCTTTTTTTGTGGTGCCCCAGGTGGCGATGGACCATGTACACACCGAAGTTGAAGGACAGCAGGCCGATTGGCACGGCCAGCCATTCCAGCGGCTGAACCTGATGCACGGTGCTCCAGAATCCGCCGATGGCCAGGCAGCCGAACAACAACACGAAGGTGCCGTGCAACCAGGGGTTGTAACGGGGGTGAATGTCGGCACGGTAGCGGCTGCGGAATGTGTCGGTGGTCTGCCTCACTGCAATCACCTGATCTGATGGTTATCACCAGCAGATTAGCCGATTCCAGCCATTCGGCTTTGCGAACCTTCAGGACACAAACGCCATGCTCCGGTGCAAACCGTCATCAGGTGAGCGGGTCCCAGCGTTGCGACCAGTCATCGTCGGTCTTGATAACTTCGCGTAGAAGTTCGAACGCTTGCTGCAACGTTGCCGAATCACGATCGCGGGAGTAGACCAGATAGGTCGGGTAGTTGAATTCCGGGGCCTTTGGCACCTTCTCCATCACGCCGCTTTCCAGGTAGCTCTGGACGACCCGGGTACGAAAATAGCCGCTGCCGCCGTGTTCCAGAATGAACTGCAACGCCAGCGGGCCGAGGTTGAAGCTCAACGCTGCCTTGGCCTTGTCCGGCAGCGCCGCATCGTGCTGGCGGCGAAAATCCGGGCCCCAGTCGATATAGACATAGGGATCGGGTTTGGCTACCAGACGCACAAGTACGAGTTTTTCTTCCAGCACCTGCTCGACTTGCAGTCGTGGCCAATACTCAGGCTGGAAGACCAGTGCCGCGTCCAGGACGCCCAGCTCCAGCTGGCGCAACAGGTTCTCACCGTCGCGAATTTCCAGTCTCAGGGCGTGGCTGGGGATCTTCTCCCGCAGTTCGCCGGCCCAACTGAGCATCAGCGGGTTGCACAGGCTGACCTCGCCACCGATATGCAACACGTTGTGGTAGCCCTCGGGCAACGGCAAATCCCGGCGCGCGGCTTCCCAGGTTTCCACCAGTTGATTGGCGTACACCACGAACGCCTCGCCATTAGGTGTCAGGCGGGCACCGGCGCGATTGCGCACAAACAACGTGCTGCCCAACTGGCTCTCGAGTTTTTGCACCCGTGCGGTGATGGCGGTCTGGGTGACGTGGAGTTTTTCCGCCGCCGCCGCGAGGCTGCCGTGACGGACGATTTCCAGAAAGGTGCGGGCGAGTTCGATGTCCATGGGGTGGCCGGTGTGGGGGGTTCGGGCATTGTAAGAGCACCACTAACCTGTGGCGAGGGAGCTTGCTCCCGCTCGGCTGCGCAGCAGTCGCAAACTCAGGCGACACGGTAATACTGCAAATGAAGGGGCCGCTCCGCAGCCCAGCGGGAGCAAGCTCCCTCGCCACAGATGACGCACTACACTCCACCCGACGCTCGCCCGACGGACCTGCCCATGACCGCCAAACACGCTGCGAACATCCTCGGTACCCCTGAAGGCCAGCGTCTGGCCGGCAGTGATTCCGAGCATTGGCGCGAATGGGGGCCGTATTTGAGCGAGCGTCAGTGGGGCACGGTGCGGGAAGACTACAGTGCCGACGGCGATGCCTGGCGTTACTTTCCCCACGATCACGCGCGCAGTCGGGCCTATCGCTGGGGCGAAGACGGGCTCGCCGGGTTTTCTGACAAGGCTCAGCGTTGGTGCCTGGGTTTGGGCTTGTGGAACGAGCGCGACCCGATTATCAAGGAACGGCTCTTTGGCCTGGACAACACCGAAGGCAATCACGGTGAGGACGTCAAGGAACTGTACTTTTTCGTCGACGGCGTGCCCAGCCACGCCTACATGCGCATGCTCTACAAATACCCTCAGGGCGAGTTCCCCTACGCCGATCTGTTGGCTGAAAACCGCCGCCGCGGCCTGGCCGATACCGAGTGCGAAATCCTCGACACGGGCGTTTTCGAGGACGGTCGCTATTTCGACGTGACAGTGGAATACGCGAAGCAGGCGCCCGACGACATCTTCATGCGCGTCACCGTGCAGAACCGTTCTGATCAGCCGGCCCGCTTGCACGTATTGCCGCAGCTGTGGGCGCGCAACACCTGGAGCTGGGAACCCGACGGGCAAAAACCCGGCCTGACCCTGAAGGGCGAGCAGGTGCTGGCCCGACACCCGCTGCTGAATGATCGAGTCGCCAGCGCATGGGGCGAGACGGATTGCCAGTGGCTGTTCTGCGAAAACCAGAGCAACTTTCCGAAACTCGATGGTGTGGCAGCACTGGGACCGTTCAAGGACGGGATCAATGATTTCCTGGTCGATGGCTGTGAAGAGGCGATACGCCGTGATGCGGGAACAAAGGTGGCCGCGCATTTTGCGCTGACTTTCGAAGGCTCGCAGACACGCAGCGTCTACGTGCGTTTCGCGCCAGCCGGGGCACGCAAGTTGAACGCCGGTGCGCTGTTTGAACGCCGGCGCAGCGAGGCCGACGGGTTCTACGCGGCGCTGCAAAGCGGCATCAGTGACCCGGATGCGCGCAATGTTCAGCGCCAGGCACTGGCGGGATTGCTGTGGTCCAAGCAGCTGTACGACTTCGACGTCAATCGGTGGCTCGATGGCGATCCTGCGCAACCGGCGCCGCCACCGGGACGTTCGAACCTGCGCAACAAGCATTGGCGGCACCTGTCGAATTTCGACATTGTTTCGATGCCCGATACCTGGGAATACCCGTGGTATGCCTCGTGGGACCTGGGTTTCCAGGCGGTGGCCTACGCGCTGATCGATCCGGGATTCGCCAAGCATCAATTGTTGCTGCTGGTGAAAGACCGCTTCATGCACCCCAACGGCCAGTTGCCGGCCTACGAATGGCGCTTCGACGACGCCAATCCACCGGTCCATGCGTGGGCCAGCTGGCGGGTGTATCAGCAAGACAAAGCGCTGACCGGCATCGGCGACTTGGACTTTCTCGAACGGATATTCCACAAGCTGCTGCTGAATTTTTCCTGGTGGGTCAACCGCAAGGACGCCGAGGGTCGCAACCTGTTTCAGGGCGGCTTTCTGGGGCTGGATAACATCGCGCTGTTTGACCGCTCGGCGCTGCTACCGACCGGCTATCAACTCGACCAGGCCGATGGCACAGCGTGGGTCGCCGCCTATGCGCTGGACCTGATGCGCATCGCGCTGGAACTGGCCAAGCGCAACAGCGTCTACGTGGACATCGCGGTGAAGTTCTTCGAACACTTCCTGTACATCGCCGGAGCGATCAATCGGGTCGACTCGGAGGCCGAAGGCTTGTGGGACGAGCAGGATCATTTTTTCTATGACGTGCTGCACCGTCCCGACGGCATCAACGAACCATTGCGCTTACGTTCGATCGTGGGCCTGATGCCGCTGTTTGCCGTGCAGGTGCTGGAACAGCACGAACACGAAGGATTGCCGGGGTTGCGTGAGCGTCTGCTCGGTTTCATGCGCCACCGGCCGGACCTGGCGAGTCTGGTGTCGCGCTGGACCGAACCGGGTGAGGACAACCGCATGCTGCTGGCGCTGTTGAGGGGCGAGCGAACCAAGGATCTGCTGAGACGAATGCTGGATGAAGAAGAGTTTCTATCGCCTTTCGGAGTTCGGTCATTGTCCAAGGCCTTCGCCGAGCAGCCCTTTGGCTTGCAGATCGACGGTCATCAGCTGTGCGCCCGGTATGAACCTGCCGAGTCCGAGTCGCGTTTGTACGGCGGTAATTCAAACTGGCGCGGGCCGGTGTGGATGCCGATCAACTACCTGCTGATCGAATCACTGCGTGAGTTTCATCGTTATTACGATGAAGATTTTTCTGTGGAATACCCGACCGGCTCGGGGTTTCTGGCGTCGCTGGAAGAAGTGGCCGACAGCCTGAACGAGCGCATCACCCGGTTGTTTTTACGCGATGAAGAGGGGAATCGACCGTCGATGCAGGGGTATCCACAGTTGCAGGCTGATCCTGCCAGCGCCGACCTGATGTTGTTCCATGAGTACTTTCATGGGGAGACCGGGCGCGGATTGGGGGCCAGTCATCAAACGGGGTGGACGGCGTTGGTGGCGTTGTTGTTGTTGCAGCGGTGATCCTGCTGTAGGAGCAAAGCCTGCTCGCGACGGCGGCCTGATAGCCGACCGATCTCTCCCTGATGTACCCAGATCAATTGTGGGAGCTGGCTTGTCTGCGAAGGCGGCCTGACAGTTGACCAGTCTCTCGCTGATGCACCCAGATCAATTGTGGGAGCTGGCTTGCCTGCGAAGGCGGCCTGACAGTTGACCTGTCTCTCGCTGATGTACCCAGATCAATTGTGGGAGCTAGCCTGCTGGCGATAGCGGTTTGGACGGCGGCGGAATTTTTCGGGTGTACATATCCATTTCTGCGGTAACGGCTGCTATTGGTTTCGCTTTTACAGCGAGTCACTTTGAAAAGCGCAAAGTAACCAAACGCTCTTGCCCCTGTCGTTCGGTGCCTCGCTTAGGCTCGGCATACCCTCGGCTCCGGTCCTGCTCCGTGGGCCCGCCGCGATCGGCCATCCATGGCCGTGCGCGGCTAACCCGGCATCCATGCCGGGTTGCCCACTGCGCAGAACCTGCGCTCGGCCTCTCGAGGCGGCAAGAAGATCAACATCAAAAGCAGATCAAAAGCAGATCAACCACTAAAGCTAGTCAGCCTTCGACGTGAGCTGATTTGAAGCTTGCGTCGCCCACTGTGGAAGTGAGCCTGCTCGCGATGGCAATTTTTTATTCAAATTTGATATGGCCTGTTCCATCATCATCGCGCGCAAGCTTCGCTCCCACGGGGCACTCCTGTTGTCTGGCAGGCGCCGTTCAAAACGCAAAACACGAACAGCCAAACGCCCCCCAGAATCCTTGGAAATCGCTGACCGGCGCAGAGGATAATCGCGCCCGTTCATGGCTGTGTGCGTGCACCGCACATGCCCCCACGCAGTGATGAACCTGCGCCGTCATCGGCGCCAGGGGTTTCCAGTGCCCCGGCACGTTGACCACCGGCGACCACTCCGGTACGACCGGCACGGGCGGTGGCCCGAGTTTTTCGAACTCCGCCGTACCGTAGACGATCTTGCCATCAACGATCGTCAGCACCGATTCGATCCATTTGACGGCTTCATCCTCGATGTGAAAATAGTCGGCCGACAGCGCGATCAGGTCCGCCAGTTGCCCGGCTTTGATCTGGCCTTTCTTGCCTTGCTCGGATGAAAACCAGGCGCTGCCATGGGTGAACAACTCCAGCGCCGTGTCGCGGCTCAAACCTTGGGGGTACAACTCCAGGCCACCTACGGTACGGCCGCTGACCAGCCAGTAGAGAGAGGTCCACGGGTTGTAACTGGACACCCGCGTGGCATCGGTGCCGGCGCCGACCGGAATACCTTCGGCGAGCATGCGCGCAATGGGAGGCGTGTGCTCGGCCGCTTTGGCGCCGTACCGGTCAACGAAATATTCGCCCTGGAACGCCATGCGATCCTGGATCGCAATGCCGCCGCCGAGGGCTTTGACCCGTTCGATGTTCTGCGGGGTGATGGTTTCGGCATGATCGAAGAACCACGGCAAACCATCGAATGGTATATCGCGATTGACCTTCTCGAAGACGTCGAGCATGCGGCTGATGGATTCGTTGTAAGTGGCGTGCAGGCGGAACGGCCAGCGTTGTTCCACCAGATGCCGCACCACCGGTTCCAGTTCCTGTTCCATGGTTTGCGGCAGGTCGGGACGAGGTTCGAGGAAATCCTCGAAATCCGCCGCCGAGAACACCAGCATCTCCCCGGCGCCGTTGTGCCGTAAAAAATCATCGTCCTGACCGTAACGGGAGGTGCTGGTCCAGTTTTTGAAGTCGGTCAGCTCTTCCTTGGGTTTTTGGGTGAACAGGTTGTAGGCGATGCGCACGGTCAGTTGCTTGTCCCTGGCCAGTTGCTGGATGACCTGGTAATCGTCCGGGTAGTTCTGATAACCACCGCCGGCATCAATGGCGCTGGTAACCCCCAGGCGATTGAGTTCGCGCATGAACTGGCGGGTGGAATTGACCTGATACTCCAGGGGCAGTTTCGGCCCTTTGGCGAGGGTCGAGTACAGGATCATCGCGTTCGGGCGGGCGATCAGCATGCCCGTCGGCTCGCCGTTGGCATCGCGCTGGATCTCGCCGCCCGGCGGGTTCGGCGTATCGCGGGTGTAGCCAACCACTTTCAACGCCGCGCGGTTGAGCAGGGCGCGGTCGTAAAGGTGGAGGACGAATACGGGCGTGTCCGGTGCGGCTTTGTTCAGCTCTTCGATTGTGGGCAGGCGCTTTTCGGCGAACTGGAATTCATTCCAGCCACCGACCACCCGTACCCATTGCGGCGTGGGTGTGCGGTCCGCCTGGTCCTTGAGCAGGCGCAGGGCGTCGACCAGTGACGGCACGCCTTCCCAGCGCAGTTCGAGGTTGTAGTTCAAACCGCCGCGGATCAGGTGCAAGTGTGAGTCGTTGAGACCGGGAATCACCGTGCGACCGTGGAGGTCGATGATCTGTGTGCCAGGACCTTGCAGGGCCATGGCCTGGGCGTCGCTGCCGACCACCACGAAACGTCCGTCCTTGATTGCGACGGCACTGGCCTGGGGTTTCTTGCGATCGACGGTGTGCAGGCGTCCATTGTAGAGAATGAGGTCGGCCGGGGCGTCAGGCATGGTTTTACTCCCTGCGAATAGCGGGCTGATCCAGGCACCGACGGCACCCGCCGACAGGCCTTGCAGTACACGTCGGCGATTGTAGCCATCGTGGTCATCAGGTGGGCTCATGGCAGTGCTCCGCGTAAAACGATCGGGGGCAAGCGGCCTATGTCTGACGCGAGCGGCCAGAAGGAATATAGACGGCAAATCCGCAGGCAGCCGTTTTACGGAGACGAAAAACGACGAATCCCGCCTCGAAGGGCGGGATTCGTTTGCAGCCAGATGTGCCCCCGAAGGTCGGGAGCGGCGTACTTAGGCCGGGAACAGCTCGGACAGTTTCATGGCCAGCATCATGTCGCCTTCGGCGCGCAGTTTGCCGCCCATGAAGGCTTGCATGCCGTCGGTCGAACCGTCGACGATGCCTTGCAGCGTCTCGCCGTCCATCACCAACGTCACCTGAGCGTCAGGGTTTTCGCCTTCTAGCAGTTCGCAGGTGCTGTCTTTGACGATCAGCGAGAAGTTCTTGGTGTCGTCAATGCGGAAACCGAATACCAGGTCCAGACCGGCTGCAGCGGCTGGGTTGAACTTGGCTTTCATTGCTTGTACGGCGTCAGCTACGGAGGTCATGGTTCGATCCTTTCTTGGGTAATTAGAGCTGGGTGATTACAGCCAGGGTCACAATAGTCCGGACTCAACGAAACGTGATGAGTTCCGGGGCCTTCAACAGTTGCAGGTGTGCATGGTTGTTGAAGGAAGCCAGTGCCACCTCGCGACCACGAAACTTCAAGTGGTTGAGCGAGGTGTTGACGATTTGCCAGTTCAATTCAAAGGCCTGGCGGGCAGGCATTTGCGTAATGAGGTGGAGCAGGGCGGTGATGGTGCCGCCGGAGGTAAACACGGCGATTTTCTGTGTGTTGTCGGCCTGTTCGAGGATGCGCTGCAACCCCGCCTGCACCCGCTCGACGAACCCCAGCCAGCTTTCAAGTCCGGGCGTGTCGTAGGTGCCGGCCAGCCAGCGCTCGATGATCAGGGCGAAGATGCGCTGGAACTCGGCACGGTTTTGCGCGGCATTGCGCAGGATGTGCAGGGCTTCAGGTTCATCCTGCAACATGGCCGGCAAGAGTGCGCGGATCACCGCATCGGCGTCGAATTCATTGAATGCGGCATCGGTTTCCAGGATCGGGACGGGCAAGCCCACGGCGGCGAACTGCTCAAGTGCACTGTTGGCCGTGTGTTGCTGGCGGCGCAGGTCACCTGAAAGGCAGCGATCAAAGCTGATACCGAACTCCGCCAGGTGCTGGCCGAGGATTTCTGCCTGGCGAATACCAGTGGGCGACAGAACGTCATAGTCGTCTGCACCAAAGGAGGCCTGGCCATGTCGAATCAGATAGATGCTGCCCACGTCCACGTCTTCCCGCACGTTGAAGGTTTGGCGAGGTTATGAGGATGGCGATGAGCTGTCAATGAAAAAACATACGCTTGTTTGAAATGCCCGTTGCAGGCCTGTTGCCTGAGGTTTCGCGGCTGGCCGACAAGCCGGCGCATGGGTATGCTGGACACATCCGCGCCTGTTTAAGCTGCGCTTAGTATTGAAGGAGTCACTGTGGAGTTTTTGTCCGAGTACGCCAGTTTTCTGGCCAAGACCGTGACACTGGTGGTCGCCATTCTGGTGGTCCTGGCCAGCTTCGCGGCGTTGCGTAGCAAAGGCCGACGCAAATCGGCCGGCCAATTGCAGGTCAGCAAGCTTAATGATTTCTACAAGGGCCTGCGTGAACGCCTGGAGCAGACGTTGCTCGACAAGGATCAGCTCAAGGCGCTGCGCAAATCCCAGGCTAAAACCGAGAAAAAGCAAAAGAAGAAGCCTGAGGCCAAATCCCGGGTATTTGTGCTGGATTTCGATGGTGACATCAAGGCATCAGCCACTGAAAGCCTGCGCCACGAGATCACCGCGTTGCTGACATTGGCCACGCCTAAGGACGAAGTCGTGTTGCGCCTGGAGAGCGGCGGCGGCATGGTGCACAGCTACGGTCTGGCCTCCTCGCAACTGGCGCGCATCCGTGACGCGGGCGTGCCGCTGACGGTGTGCATCGACAAGGTCGCAGCCAGCGGCGGCTACATGATGGCGTGCATCGGCGAGAAGATTATCAGCGCACCCTTTGCGATCCTGGGTTCCATCGGTGTGGTCGCGCAGTTGCCTAACGTCAATCGTCTGTTGAGAAAACACGACATCGACTTCGAAGTGCTGACCGCGGGTGAGTACAAGCGCACCTTGACCGTGTTCGGCGAGAACACCGAGAAGGGCCGTGAGAAGTTTCAGGAAGACCTGGACGTCACGCATCAGCTGTTCAAGAACTTTGTCTCGCGCTACCGCCCGCAACTGGACATCGATAAGGTCGCCACTGGTGAAATCTGGCTGGGCGTCGCGGCGATGGACAATCAACTGGTGGACGAACTCAAGACCAGTGATGAATACCTCTCCGAGCGAGCCAAAAAATCCGAGCTTTATCACCTGCACTATGCCGAACGCAAAAGTCTGCAAGAGCGCATTGGCATGGCGGCCAGCGGTTCAGTTGACCGTGTCTTGCTGACCTGGTGGAGTCGATTGACTCAGCAACGCTTCTGGTAAAAACTTCGAGAAGGGCCTTGTTGCCGGTATCCGGTGACAAGCGCTCTTTATCTTGTATGGGGCTTGTGCAGTATATAGATAGTTTATAGTTTTATAATTCTGCTTTTTTTAGCCTGTCGTTCATCAAGTAATCGGAATTTTCTTTAAAGCATCTCGACGTTAGTCTGAGGGTTCTTATCAGTTCTAAGGTTATTGAGCATGCCTGTTAAAAATATTAACGCGCTACGGGTGGACATGACGCCAGAACAACAGGGCGTTTTCTTTTCTCTCATTAAACAGCAAGCACCTTCCTGGGTGCTTGAATCACCTGCAGATGTCCGTGACGCCTTGCGCCAACGTTTGTTGGCGAGTCATCAAACACGAAACGCGGTGGCGACGTTGTTGACGGCGTTGAAATCACCTGAGAAGTTTTGTCGGCCTTTGCTGGCAAAAGCCGTGTCAGACAAGT
Organism: Pseudomonas sp. LBUM1643; assembly: GCF_059716215.1. Lineage (NCBI taxonomy): Bacteria > Pseudomonadati > Pseudomonadota > Gammaproteobacteria > Pseudomonadales > Pseudomonadaceae > Pseudomonas > Pseudomonas sp. LBUM1643. The sequence goes on along the minus strand of NZ_CP166813.1, from coordinate 3,638,048 downwards.
TGCGTAGAAAGCTCGATGTGCAAGGTGTCATCTTTCAGCATGTTCGTTCTACATCGAGTCTGCTGGGGCTCCGGAAAAAGCTGGTAACGCCGATTGATCGGGATCTGTTGATGGCGGCCTGCGAAAACTTCGAATCCGCCGAGACGGAGCCTGGTCACTACAATGAGTATTCTTTAATTTATGCACCTGCGCTAATTAATGGCGGCTCCGACAACATTCTGGCGATCAAACCCCATGAGTTTGCGCAACTTTGTCGAACGCTTGACTTGGGTGAGCAGTATCAAAATCACATTAAAGCGGTATTTGGTAATCTCCAGTTACGTGATAAATACGTCGCCTTTGCAAAAAATCAGTTTGAAGTCGAGATGCACATTGCATTCATGAAAAAACATATCGGCGCCGATGTGTACGACCTGCTGAAGTCGGTCAGGAATGATGCCTCATCCCTCAAGCTGGGGAAGAACTCGCCGGGTTATCAAGGCTTGGAACTACTGAATGTAAAACTGCACGGTGTGTTTTTTATTGGCCCTGTCAGCGAGCATGCAGATGACGATTACCGGTGCGTGGTGTACTTGCCGGGTGATCCTTTGCACCCGCTGAAGGAATACGCGTCGTTTAAATATTTTGAAACCGAGCTCAGCGATCGTTTGAGAAATGCCGATTTTCGCCAGTTTTTCATGCGTTTCATTTTGCTCGGTGATCGTCCCGGGTTTCTCTCGACGCTTAATGCCAGGCTGCTGTCTGCAAACACATCACCACTTCCTCAGAAAAGTGTCTATGTACCGGTCGATGGGTTCGATCTTGACGCTGAGGTGTTCGTGGCGATGTTCAACCAGCGCTCAGCACACGTCCTTGCAGATGCGCGATTACTGGTGGTGCCAACGGATGACGAGGACGAAAAAACGCGTCTGGACAGGCTGGAGACTTATAAAACCATTGGCCTCAATACGTTGCTGTTTTTCTCCTCGTTCATTCCAGTCGTCGGCGAGGCGATGTTTGCGGTCGCGGGCCTTCAGCTTCTGGCGCAAGTTTACGAAGGCATTGAAAGCTGGTCCGAGGGTGAGCAGGAGCAGGCCACGGATTATCTATTCGACGTCATCGAAAACCTGATTCTGATGACGGCAATGGCCGGCGGCGGCGTGGCGGCAGGCAAAGGCTTCAGGGTGATCAATACCTCGAGTTTCATTGGCCGCTTGAGATTCGTCACGGCTGGGTCCGGTTCTTTACGGTTATGGAAACCGGATCTGAAGGCCTATCGGCAGACTTCATCCGTGCCGCGCAGGCTCGCTGTCGATGACCAGGGGCTTGTCTCGTGGCGTGAAGGTCGATACTTGCGAACCGGCATGGATAGCTTTGCGATCCGTCCCGTACAAGGCACCGGCTTGTGGGAGATTGAGCACCCTGTCACGCCTGAACGCTATTCCCCCGTGCTGGAAACCAACGGCGCTGGTGCGTGGCGACATGAGTCCGAACTGCCGCAGACATGGGATCTGCTCACGTTGTTTCGGCGCCTCGGCTATCGCGAAGAAGACTTTTCGGACATGGAAGGAGCACAAATCCTCGCGGCCAGCGGCATCGACGAACACCTGTTACAACGGCTGTACCTCAATAGAAGCAAGCCCATGGCTACGCTGGTCGACACCACTCGACGCTTTCGCGCGGACAAGGCCGTCAGTCGCTTCATTGCGCAAATGAGCCTGCCGTCCTCCGCACCGCAAGCGGACGCCGACCTGCAGTTGCACCTGCTGACGTCCGTGGGTCAATGGCCCGAAAACGCGAGCGTGCGTATTACGGACACCACCGGGGCTGAAGTCAGGCGTTACGGCCCTGCTTCAGCGCCTCGACAAATAAACATCGCAGAGCGTCTGTTAGACAAGGGACAGTTTTATCCAGCCCTGCTGACGGCGCTTGACACGAAAGAGCGCGCACGCCTGCTTGGCGTGACGACGACCGACCAAACGCTGCAGGCGCAGGCCTTGAGCAAAATGATTGCCGAGCAGTCCGAACGCAATAGGCTGGCGCTTTTTGCCCGTGTCTATCAGCGCGCTGACGTCAGCTCGCAGACGAAGGCCGCACCTGTGCGGGAGGAGTTTGCGCAATTGCCTGCCAGCGTTGCTGACGAGTTGGTACACAACGCCGATGTTGCCGAATGGCTCGAACTCGAAGAGGGAAAGGTACCGTTGCGTCTGGTCGAAGAAGCTCGGCGGTATGCGCAAGTCGTGCGCCTGAACCGGGCGTATGAAGGGCTTTATCTGGATGCGGCAAGTGGGATGGATACGGACCGCTTGATACTCAACACCCTCAAGCATCTTCCTGGGTGGTCGAATGATGTGTTTGTCGAGATCGTCGAATGGGCTGTTCATTCGCAGGACAAGGCCACTATTGGTTCGAACGCCGCGGCACACAAGATTTACTTTGAAGCCTACCCTGACCGGTTTAAGGCGTCTGATGGTAATGACAAGGTGTTGTCCGAGCACCTGAAACGCACCCGCGCGCATTTTTTTCAAACGCTATGGGAGAGCTTGCCAGTCAATGTCCGCAACGTGCTGGGGGTCGAAGCGAACGATGCTGGTGTGGCGTTAAGGAAAAAAATCACCATGCTGGCTCTGCAGCGCCGAAGTCTCATTGCCCAGGCCATTGGTATCGAGACGGCACGCGTTGGATACAGCTCGCCTATGGGCCTGGCTGATCGGAAGGCCGAAAGAGTGACCTTGCTGGGAGCAGGCACTTCGAGCGGATCTTCAGGTCGCTCGCCAGAGGTGATGCAGCGTGCTCAGGAACTGTACCCGTTGCATTCGGATGCCGAGATCGACCGGTTCCTGACAACCCTGGGAACGGACGAAGTGCTGGTCATCAGGGCACTGGAAAATCTTCGTCAGGAAATTCATGCCATCCGTCATTCGCTAGAGCGCTGGGTCCATAGCGAGACACACTACCAAGAGGGCGACGGTCCAAGACTCAAGGTGCCGCCACACAGCAAGGAACGGGCGGCCATGGCGATTTTGCGCGCCTGGCGCAAAGAGACCGGCCTCATGCCAGGCTCGGCGCAAACGCTTTACAGCCTGGGTTTCGATGCGCAATCGCTGGGGGATCTGCCTGTCATTGTTGGTGACTTCGGTCACATCGGCGCCCTGGAGATGGACAAGGTAGGAGCGAGTGCGGGACTGAATGCGTTTCTGCGCAATTTCACGAACCTGCGCACGTTGAGCCTGGTCAACAATCATCTGACGCGAATTCCTCAAGCGATCGAGATCATGCCCAGGCTGGAACACCTGGATTTGAGCGATAACCAGATTTATCTGACGCCCGAATCAGTCAGGTTGCTGGCCGCCAGGGAACATCTGCACTCTTTGAACCTGAGCTTCAACCCGACCCTTGGGCGAGTTCCGACTGTCACTTCCCTGCAAAAACTACGGCAACTTGCATTGCGCGGCACCGGGATCAACGACTGGCCAGTGGGGGTCAACGGCCTTAGCGAGCTGCAGATGCTGGATTTGCGCGACAACCTCATCGCACAAATTCCCGAGTCGGTTTACAAGGGCCGAGCCGAGTTGAACCGCGGCACCAACGTTAATGGCAATCCGCTTTCATCCTCAAGTTTGGGTGAGCTTTCTGCTTATCAACAATCCAGCGGAATCAGCTTGGGCGTCCTGACCGCCGATTACCGTCAGGCGGCGGCAGTGCAGCCGGATTTGGCCAGGCACGGCGCCATCTGGATGAGCGGCCTGACAGGGGTGCCATTAGCCAGTAAACAAGCGCTCTGGAACTCATTGTCGGCTTATCCGTGGTCCCGGGATTTCTTTCATCTGCTTGCCCAACTGCATGACACCGCCGATTTCAACCTGCTGCAAATCGACTTGAGCAGGCGTGTATGGGACGTACTGGAGGCCGCAGGCGAAGACGATGGGTTGCGTCGGGCGTTGTTTCGGATGGCTCGTATCGGGCGAGTCGGTGCCGAAGACGCTTCGGGTCTATTCAGCGATATTGAAGTCCGGGTCCTGTGTTTTCGAGCCGTGGCTGCAGCCCGCGGGGGCGAGCGTACGCTCGAAGGAGAACTGGTTCGTTTGATGAGAGGCTTGTTTCGACTGCGGGAGGTGCAACGGCAAGCCATGATCGAGATAGGCCGTCGCGCCCTGTCCGGGTCGATCAGTCGCGCACAGGGCCAGGAACTGAGCCTGATCTACCGTGTGAGGCTGGCGCATCGCCTTGACTTGCCCGCTCAGCCGAGGGACATGAATTTCGTGCGCGATGTTGACGTTTCCCCCGAACAGCTCGAGCACGCTTACCAAGAGGTGGTCAACGCAGAGGCGTCAGCGGCACCGTCGGCCTCGATCAGTGCCTGGAGGTTCTGGTACGAGTACTTAGTCGCTACCTATCAAGAGGCATTTCACGTTGTTAATCAGCGCAGTGCTGATGCCATTGCACAACTTGAGGCGCAGGTGGACTTGCCGCGTGCAACCGCAACCCAGCGCATGAACGCGATCATTGAAAACCATAAAAACGATGTCGATCAATTAATCAGGCGCCTGACGACCGAAGCCTTGGTCAGACATCCCGGACTGACGCCAGCCGATCCGTCGGTTACCTGAACAAACAGCAAGTTAAAAGAAACCGGGTCAGGCCCGGTTTCGCCAGTTGCGACGGTGCCTTTCTTTTCACGCTGACGATTTTTCCGAGAGGGGGCGGGACCCTTTCCTGCTTACCGACCATCGGGGGAGGGTTAATGTTGAGGCTCAATCAACTGCAATGGAATGCACCATGAATGAGCTTCCTCATGACGAAGTCGCCGGCCCGCATCCGTCTCCGCGCCGGCAAATGCGCGACGAACTGAAAGACATTGTGGACGTCGCGCTGCCACAGACCCCCGAACAGTTTGGCGAGCACCAGATCACGAAAAAATGGGGGCGGGACATCGATCCGCAGACCACCTTCCTGGTCACGCTCGATTACGATTACAAGGGGCATCCTGCACAGGCCGGGATCCATCAAGGGCAAGTCGCAAACGCTCAATCGTTGCTGCAGGTTCTACTTCTCAACTACCAGACCGTCGGTGACGGACGATTCGGTGAAACAGCGTTTGGTTTATACACCCCGCCTGATGTCGGCCCGCAGGTACGCATCGTGGAGAAGGTCGATGAGTTCGCCGACCACGGCAGCGGCAATCACCAGACGTATGAAGGCATCTATCGACACACCGTTCCTCAAGTTTACGGACCCGAAACACAGTTGGCCTTGCGCCCGGCGGATTTCAAGAAATGGGTCTGGGAACTGGAGTTGCAGGACCTGTACAGCGATTACCTTGATCGGGCGTGGCCCTCGGACGAAGTCCTTATGGCACCCGCGCCCTATGCCTTGAGGACGTCGGTCAAGGCGGCATTTGTCATGAGTGCCTGGTTGCAGCGCCATGACCAAATGCTGACTCAAGAAGGGCTGCACGTAGCATTACAGGCCGCCGGTTTGCCGCCTGCGCAAACCTGGGAAACGCTGACGATCAACCCGCTGCAAGCTCCGACCCCGACGCCGTCCGCGGTGAAGGCGAGCCGCCTGAAACTCTATCGTTATACCGCCACCGATATCTGGACCTTCCGCAGCCCGTCCAGCGCCAGGATGCTGATGTACATCCCCGGTAACTCCTCGCCGCTGCATGATTTCGCCGACACCGGACACTTGCGCCAATGGGTGGTCGAGCAGGGGCGGGTCCTTGAAACGCGGCAGGCGCTTGCGCGTCATTTTGCCGAGGACGATCGCGCAGACGGCACCTATCACGCGGGAGTACTGACCGCGCTGGAGGGAATGGCCCTGTATCCTCGAATGCACCGGTTAACCCGAGAGTCCGGTTTTTTCAACAATGATGGCTACTGGGATCCTGCCGTGTACATCGGCTTCGATGACCCGCCCCCCGGCACCGATCCCTTCGCGCAACTGGTGCTGACAATGAAGCAGGCCGCCTTGGCCAGCGTCAAAACCATTCGTGACGATGCGCAGGTCAATCGCGACAATCTGAGCGCCGTTGTTGAACCAATTGTGCAGTGGGTCAATCGGTTCGGTCCTCTGGCCCTGTTCGTTCCTGGAGGTGAGGGCCTGCTGGCATTGGCGGGGCTTATCGATGCCGGTTACGGCCTGGATCAGGCCCTGAACGGTGCGACGGCAAGCCAGCGTTCAGAGGGTGTGACGCGCACGGTATTTGGCTTGCTCAATGCCTTGCCGATCCTCGGCGTCGCAGGCTCGGCGGATCGCGATGCAGCGGAAATCAGAGTGCTGGGGGAAGCTGAACGCGGTGAGGGCGAGCCTGCTGTGGCGCCGCCGGCACCTGGGGCGAGCGCTCAACCCATTCCAACCCTGCCAACCCGTCTGGAACTCCTGCGTGGAGTCGGCCCGACGGTGGCCACCTTCAGTGATGAAATGCTCGCCCAAATCGGCAGAATCAGCGCGGTCGATGACGACATGCTGCGCCTGATGCAAACCGGGCGCCCACCGACACCGTTATTGGCCGATACGATCAGCCGCTTCAAGATCGATCAGGAACTCGGGCTGGCAGGGCGCCCGGAGCAGTTCAACAGCCGTTATGAAATGCTTCAACAGTCTGCGCATGAATGGGTACGGTTGTTTCAACGTGAATACCCAGGCTTGCCAAAAAACGCTATCGAACAAATGCTCGACCGCTATGGCGTGGACATTCAGCGACCGCCAGAGGCGGCCGAGGCCTTGCAAGTGTTCAAGCGCCTGGACAGCAAGGCCCGTCAATATCAGCAGCATGTAAGGCTCAACCGGGCATATGAGGGGTTGTATCTGCGTTCGATGCTCAATCCGGAGTCGGAGGTACTGGCGCTGCATTCACTCAAAAACCTCCCTGGCTGGCCCAAAAACCTGCGGATAGACGTTCTTGATCAATCGGCCATCGGGCGAGTGCTCGACCGTACCGGCCCACTGGATGCACCGGATGTACGACACCTGATCAAGACGCAAAACCACTACCAGTACAAGGGCCGGCAAACGGACTTTTACGGTGCGGTGCTCGGGGTGTTGTCCGACGATGAGCGTTCGGTGTTGCAGCTCACGTCCCTTGATCCGGCCAGTGAGCTACGGCTCAAGATTGGCGAACAGGCAATGTCCCGGTCTGAATTCATGCTCGGATCCGGCAGGATGGACAGCAGGCTGCCCTTTGAAACCCAGGGTCTGCGGGGCGGTGGCTTTCCGGCCACACCGCAGGCAGAGGCATTGACGCACGAAATGATGAGGTTGCAGCTCAAGGACATCTATCCCGAATTTTCCACCGCAGAAGCAGATGAGGTGCTGCAACGGGCGGGGGCGAGTGCCCAGGCGCACATCGACGGGTTAAACCACCAGCTGCGGCAATTGAACATCGATCTGGACGTTTGGATAAATCAGACCGCAGACGATGTCGAAGACATGGATATTCCTTTCCTGGCTGTGGGTGACATTGACGCGCATGGGCTGAGCGCTGTGCAGATCGAGGCACATAACCTGACATTGTTCCAGAACGCGATGCAGCAAGAGCGCGCATTCAGAGAGGAACTGGCTGATGAAATCAGCGAAATCTGGCAAAAACGTGCGCCACACCACGACAGTCATTATTCAGGCAGCCACTTGACCGGTTTCGAAATAGACATGGATTTTGAGGACTGTCATCGACTGCCAAGTCTGAATGTTCGTCTTGCCGATGTGACCGGTTTGTCGATGCGTCGCTTGCATTTGTTCGAGCGTGAAAGCCTGAATGGATTTCTGGAAAGCTTCCCAAACCTACGCACCTTGAATCTGGAAGGCGTCGATTTACGCCTTTCCGATATCGATGGGAACCTGCAAAGCGTTCTGCCCCCTCAAATTCCTCGATTGCGCCATCTCACCTCGTTGAATCTCAGGTCAACCGAAATGAAATTCACGGAGGCGACTGCCTCGCGACTGAGCGAACTGACTCGATTGCAGCGACTGGATTTGAGCGACAACCCGTTGGTCGTCCCTCCTTTGCTGGTGGGGATGGAAGAGTTGCGTTGGCTGAACCTGAGAAATACCCGAATCGGCTCATGTCCGATCGGGATCATGGACCCGCCGTACATGGACGTGCTGGACCTGCGAAATAATCAGATCAACCGGGTGCCGCCGGCCGTATTGAACCAGGCCATCACCCAGGATCGCGTGCTGTTGTACGGCAATCCATTGGCCGACGAGGACACGCTGTTGCGCCTTGTGGAGCACCGCAAGCGCACAGGCATCAATCTCTGGTTAAGCGAACCGGGGCCCGAATACGGTGACGTCAACGAATGGCTACGTGAAAGCCTTCAAGAACAACGACTCGCCAGACGATTGATTTGGCTACGGCTGGAAGCGAAGCCGCTTGGCACGCGTTTTTTGCGGATTATTGACGGTCTGAGCCTGACCGCAGATTTTCGGGTGGACTACCTGCCGCTTCAGGCGCGGGTCTGGCGACTGCTGGGCGAAGCCGATGCGTCAGAGGCGTTGTGGGCCCGGCTGGTGCAGGATGTCGAAGTGGCCGAAGTCGACGCTGAAAATCCGTTTGCTCTTTTCACAGCGCTGGAGAATCAGGCGAGGCTGTACCGGGACTGGGTGGCCATGGGACGACCGATTCCGGTCGATACACACTAGGGGAGGAGTGCCTTGAACCCCGGACGGGGTTCAAGGTTTGACGATCAGCGGCGGCGGAACAGCGGCAGCGGTTCGTCAGTGGCGGCCTGATAGGTCACCGAAAAATCCTGGAGGCTTTCCAGCGCTTCGTACGGGTCTTTGTCGGCCCGCAATGCAAAGGCATCGAACCCGCAGCGACGCAGGTAGAACAACTGGTCACGCAGCACATCGCCAATGGCCCGCAGCTCTCCTTTGAAACCGTAACGGTCACGCAGGAGGCGCGCATTGGAATAGTTGCGCCCGTCGGTGAAGGCGGGGAAGTTCAGGGCGATGACCTGGAAGTTGTCCACGTCTTCACCGATTTCTTCGGCTTCTTCATCAGCGTCCAGCCAAACGCCCAGACCGCCGTCGCGAGCCTTGAGCATCCGGGCGTGTTCGCGCCACAGCGTCAGCGGGACGATCAGGTCGTCGCAGTTGCTGATCTCGTCGATGTTGAAGTCCTTGGGCAGCAAGTGCCAGGTTTCGTCGACGACTTCGTTGTTCTTAATTATTCGCTGCATAGACGCGTTCCTTGAAGAGGTCAATGCCGATACGTTGATAGGTGTCGATGAAGCGCTCGTCTTCGGTACGTTGTTCCACGTACACGTTGATCAGCTTTTCGATCACATCCGGCATGGCGTCCTGGGCGAAGGACGGGCCGAGGATCTTGCCCAGGCTCGCATCGCGACTGGCGCTGCCGCCCAGGGAAACCTGGTAGAACTCTTCGCCTTTCTTGTCCACGCCGAGAATGCCGATGTGGCCTACGTGGTGGTGACCACAGGCGTTCATGCAGCCCGAGATGTTCAGGTCCAGTTCGCCGATGTCGAACAGGTAGTCCAGGTTGTCGAAACGACGCTGGATGGATTCGGCGATCGGGATCGACTTGGCGTTGGCCAGGGAGCAGAAGTCGCCACCCGGGCAGCAGATGATGTCGGTCAGCAAGCCGATGTTTGGCGTGGCAAAACCTTGCTCGCGCAATTCGCCCCACATCGCGAACAGTTGGCTCTGCTCGACGTCGGCCAGAATGATGTTCTGCTCGTGGGAGGTGCGCAGCTGACCGAAGCTGTAACGGTCGGCCAGGTCGGCCACGGCGTCGAGCTGCTTGTCGGTGATATCGCCTGGAGCAACACCGGTCGGCTTCAGGGACAAGGTCACGGCGACATAACCCGGCTTCTTGTGCGCCAGGGTGTTGCGCGTGCGCCAGCGAGCGAAGCCAGGGTGCTGCTGGTCGAGCTCGGCCAGTTCGGCGGACAGGTTGTCCAGCGACTTGTAGTCCGGATCGACGAAGTGTTTGGCGACACGATGCACTTCTGCATCGGTCAGCGTCGTCTGGCCACCGCGAAGGTGTTCCATTTCCGCGTCGACTTTTTGCGCGAAGACTTCAGGCGTGAGGGCTTTGACCAGAATCTTGATCCGGGCCTTGTACTTGTTGTCGCGACGGCCATAGCGGTTGTAGACACGCAGAATGGCGTCGAGGTAGCTCAACAGGTCTTGCCACGGCAGGAATTCGTTGATGAACGCGCCCACCACCGGCGTACGGCCCAAGCCACCACCGACCAGCACACGGAAGCCCAGTTCGCCTGCGGCGTTGTGCACTGGCTCGAGGCCGATGTCATGGACTTCGATAGCGGCACGGTCGGAAGTCGACCCGTTGATGGCAATCTTGAACTTGCGCGGCAGGTAGGCGAATTCCGGGTGGAACGTCGTCCACTGGCGGACGATCTCGCACCAGGGGCGCGGGTCGATCAATTCGTCGGCAGCGACACCGGCGAACTGGTCGGTGGTGACGTTGCGCAGGCAATTGCCACTGGTCTGGATCGCGTGCATCTGCACGGTGGCCAGTTCAGCCAGGATGTCTGGAATATCTTCCAGTGCTGGCCAGTTGAACTGCACGTTTTGCCGGGTACTGATGTGGGCATAGCCCTTGTCGAAGTCACGGGCAATCTTGGCCATCATCCGCGTCTGGCGCGAAGTCAGTTGGCCGTAAGGCACCGCAACCCGCAACATCGGCGCGAAACGCTGGATGTAAAGGCCATTTTGCAGGCGCAGGGGGCGGAATTCTTCTTCGCTCAGTTCGCCTGCCAGATAGCGTCGGGTTTGATCACGGAACTGCTTGACGCGGTCCTCGATGATCCGCTGATCGTACTCGTCGTATACGTACATATAAGTCCTGTTCTCAGGCTTGGGCCGGTCGGTTCCAGCTGCTTTTTGTGACTTGCTGAAGTCCGATACTGCCTCGGCAATTCTGCGCGCACGGCCGCGCACTCCCAACGGAGCCGGGGCAAGATACCAGTTTGCAGTTATGCGCAAAAGTGATGTTTGAGTATATGTAAAGAACCAAAACGACTAACGAGAATCGTTGTTGATAAACCCGCGTTTGTGGTGTGGGCAATCATCGTCTTAACTGTGAGCGAGTCTTCGTGCAATCACCGATAAAACCGACAAGAGGCGATGCAATGAGCAACCCTACCAAAGCTTCGAAACCCGATAGCAAAGTGGATGCCTGGGCGATTTTGTTCCTGATTATCCTGGTCGTGGGTACCGCGATTTTCTGGGTCAGTCATCAGTAAACCACTTGGTCCGGGCCTTGTTCCGACGATTGTTGGACAAAAACCGTAGTGAACGCCGTTTTACGGGAGTCTGCCGGCTATAATGCCGGCGGATTTTCGGGGCTCGGACGATCAATGCTCAAGTTTTTCTACACCTTCCTGCTGATGACCCTGGCGGTCTACGGTCAGGTTGCGCGAGCCGAGTCGGTGGTGTTCCTGAACCCGGGGGCCACTGAGGAAACGTTCTGGGTCACCTATACGCAGTTCATGCAGGCGGCCGCCGATGATTTGGGCATCGACCTGCAAACCCTCTATGCCGAGCGCATGCCCGAGCGTACGCTGGCGCAAGCTCGCCAGGCGCTGCAAGGCCCCGACCGTCCAGACTATCTGGTCTTCGTCAACGAACAATATGTCGCCCCGCAAATCATGCGCATGGCCCAAGGCAGCGGCGTGAAGCTGTTCATGGTCAATGCGTCGTTGACGCCTGATCAGTTGAGCCTGATGGGCCAGCGGCCCGATTTGTTGGGCAGCCTGGTCCCCAACGACGAGGAGGGCGGCTACCTGATGCTCAAGGAGCTGATTCGCCAGCATCCGCCCGTGGCGCCGGGCCAGGTGATCGAATTGCTGGCGTTCTCTGGCCTGAAGATCACACCGTCGGCCCAATTGCGTGAACGAGGCATGCAGCGCGCCCTGGCCGAACACCCTGAAGTGCGGTTGCGCCAACTGGTTTATAGCGGCTGGACCCGGGAGCGGGCGCATGAACAGGCCAAGCTGTTGTTTCAGCGCTATCCAAAGGTGTCGCTGGTGTGGTCGGCCAATGATGAAATGGCGTTTGGCGCCATGCAGGCATTTTCGGAGGCGGGGGGCGTGCCGGGCAAGGACGCGTTGTTCAGCGCGGTGAACACCTCGCCCGAGGCGTTGCAGGCGAAGATGGACGGGCGCCTGAGTGTGTTGTTGGGCGGACATTTCACGTTGGGCGGCTGGGCGCTGGTGGAGTTGCATGACCTTGATCAGGGGGTAGACCTGAACCAGTACGGCGGCCGTGACCGGAAAATTTCGCTGTTGCAGCTGATTGACGAGGTGCAGGCCAAGCGATTATTGGCCATAAAAACCTCGACGGACTACGGCGTCGATTTCCGTCGCTTGTCCGCGAAAGGCAAACCGACGTCCTATCGTTATCCATTCACCTTGCAAACGTTGATGCGTTAAGCCGCGTCATACGCCCGCCAGATGCAGCACCAGTTTGACGATGACGAACAGCGTCAAAGCGAACACCGCCGTGAACAAAATCCCCAGGATGACGAAGTGGCTCGGTTTGCCATGGGTAAAGTCGCGAGCCCGATTTTTTCCGCTTTGCACACCAAACGCCGCGGCCATGACACTGTGCAGCATCTGCCAGAAGCTCGGCGGTTTGTTGTCGACTGGATCGTCCATAAATCCCTCGTTACGAAAGTCGCGTTGATACAGAGCATAGACAATTTGCCGTCGGGTGCCTTCGATCAAGCAGCGGGATACAGGATCCCGTCCCGGACACTATCTATGTACCGCAGATGAAATCGCGGCGAATGGTGTGCTGTCGCTCCCTAAGCAAAGGAGTGACTCATGTCCTCGCAATCGCCCCACCCCACCAAAGACGAAAAGCCGTCAGCGACTGATAGCATCCACGGCGAGTTCCTCGAAAAAGCGATCCCCCAGTGGCTGGTTGACGCTTCGCCGCAACGAAGGACGGCGCTCAAGGAGGCAGGAACGGTCATGCCGGCCTGGTATCTGAACGCCACGCCCGGACAACGCAAGATTATCAATGAAAGCTTCAAGGCCAGTGCTGTCGCGCAGGCCCGGCTGGATAAGACGATGTCGACCTTCAAGGACATCGACGCGTTCGCCGAGCCGTTGCTGCTCAAGGCACTCAAAGACCAGTACGCGGTAGAAGTGGATGTCAAAAAGACACACTTGTGCCTGAGGCGGCCTTTGGCGCTGGGTGTTTTAGAAGTGGAAATTTCGTCGTTCGAGTTTATGAAATTGTCGATGCTGCAGGCGGCATTGCATAACTTCGAAGCCTGGGAATGCAACCCTGGGGCGTACCATAAGACTTCCGGGTTTTTGGTGGCCACTTCCACACCCGATACGTACGCGTCAGCGGCCGTAAACCTGACGGTCAGCCAGTTTATGGCCCTGTGCCGAAGCCTTGATATCGGGGCGAAATACCAGGCCTATCTGCAGTCGTTCTTCCACCCTGCGGACGCAGGGGCTGAAGCGACACTTCGACAACACTTCATTGCCAGCCAAAAAGCGGCCATGAGAGCCGCCGCTGAACAGGCATTGATAACAAATGATATCGAAGCAAAGGATCACGCGATGATCCTGTCGGTGATCAACGGTGAGGTCCATCCCTGGATGGGCAAAAAACAAGTCTGGTTCCACGACATGGGCTTGATGAAGCACAGGATGACAGGCTGCGTGGCGTTCGTGATCTGTGAAAGTATCGCTATAACGATGAGTTGATTCTTTACATTCCCCACGATCCGGCGCACCCGTTCAAGCGTTACAGCGGGTCGCAGATGGAGCAGGAGTTCAAACGCCTGTTCATGGGCCCGGACGCCTTGCACCCCGGTGTCAGCGAACCGAACAACTACCAGCGTTTTTTCAGCCAATTCGTGCCGTACGATCAGCGATCCTATTACTTCAGCCAGTTTACTCAAAAGTCGGCGGACTCCCCAAGCGACGTCTTCAGGTCTCCTTGGAGAACAGTTGTCGAGTTCATCAGTACGGCTTCATCCCTTACCTATATCAAGGAGTTGCCTCCTGAGCGGCCCGGCAAAATGGAGCCTGCGTCTGAACCTTACATCGCGCCATCGAGCGTCACCCGTAAGGGACGAGGCATCTGGGCTGAAAACGTTGATCTTTGGACCTATCTTTACGAACAAAACCGCGACAAGGTCCTGGCCGACGCCCGCAGCCATGCAGTGCCCTCCAATGACGTTGACGTCAAGGCGCGAGAGGCGAAACTTGCCCGCCTCCTTCAGATCGGCATGTTGGGGGTGAACATGGTGTCCATGTTCATTCCGGTGCTGGGCGAAGTGATGATGGTGGTCATGGCGGGCCAGCTGTTGTACGAAACCCTGGAAGGTGCCGTTGAGTGGAGTGAGGGTGATAAGCGGGCGGCCAAGGCACACCTGGTCGACGTGGCCGAGAACCTGGCGCTGATTGGTGTAATGGCGGGCGTGGGAGCAGGGGTCGGTAAACTGACGGCGGTCAAGCCCGAGCCTTTGATTGACGACCTGCATCCCGTCACGCTGCCCAATGGTGAAACACGACTATGGAGGCCGGACCTTGGTGGTTATGAAAGCCGCGTGACGCTGGACGCCCATTCCCGTCCGAATGCGTTGGGGCAACACGTTATAGACGGCAGAACGTACATCCGCGAAGGCGACATGGTTTACGAGAAGTTCTTTGACGAGTCGATCCAGAAATGGCGCATCAAGCATCCAACCGACGCTAACGCTTATCAGCCTGTTCTCGAAGGTAACGGCCTCGGGGCGTGGCGCCACACGCTGGAGCGTCCGCTGACCTGGGACCGTCTGACACTGTTGCGCCGTATGGGCCACGAAACCGAGGCGTTTTCTGACGCAGCGCTGCTCAGGGCCGCCGATGTCAGCGGCGTGAGCGATAACGCTTTGCGCAAAATGCACGTGGATCACGCCGCGCCTCCACCCGAGCTGACAGATGCCATGCGTCTGTTCAACGCTGATTCGGGGGCGGGGCAGGTGATCGAGCAACTGCACGGGACGCGACCGATTGATGATCGCTACTTCCATGCGTTGCCGTTGGTGACGAGGATGCCAAGATGGCCGACCGGTCGGGTGCTGGAAGTCTTCGAAGGGCCCGGCCTGTCGGGGGAATCGATCAAGTATGGCACTGAGCGTCCTTGGCGTGGTGATGCCGGCAAACCCCTGATCAAGGTGAGCCGGGCAGATGTCTTGAAAGGAGCGTTGCCCACTCGCATTCTGGCAGCACTGAATGAATCCGAAATCACCCACCTGCTTGGAGGGGAGGGGGCACGTGTCCGCGCATTAAGATCCGAAGAGCTTGGCAGGCAATTTGCCGACTACGCGCAGACTCGTCAGCCAGCCATTTTTGACGCGCTATACAAACGCGCCGATCCGGGGGATGTCCGGATCAGCAAGTTGCAGCGCGAATGTCCCGGGCTCAGCGACGCCGCTGCGCGCGAGGTTCTGGCCCATGGCAGCCCGGATGACCTCGCACGACTGGACGCCACGCACCGCACTCCTTTGAAAATGCTTGAGGACGCTCGGTGGTACGCGCTGCAAGGCCGCCAGACTCGGGCATACGCGGGGTTGCGCAGCGAAAATATGGCCTCGGCAGACAGTCGGCGATTGGCCTTGCACGCCCTGGAAAACCTCCCGGGCTGGCCGGATACATTGCGTCTGGAGGTCCGCGATGGGAGTGACACGGGTACGCTGCTTGACAGTATTGGTGGCGAGGCCGCACCCGAGAAGAAATACCTGATAAAAAACGGTCCACAGTACCAGGCGTTCAACGGCCGGGGAGAGACACTCAACAGCCTGCCCAGGCAGGGCGATAATTTCTACGCATCCATCATGCATGCCTTGCCTGATGACGCGCGCTCCAACCTGGGGGTTTCCAGGGGCAGTCAAAGCAGCGAGCTGCAAAGAAAAATCATCGATTATGCGGACGCTCACCGCAGTGAAGCAGCGCGTGTGCTCGAGCCACAAGCCAAGCCGTTCAAGCCACCGGTGCGGGTCAACGAGAAACTGCTGGGTTACTACGCCAGCGGGCGCGGCAAAGGGCTGAGTCCGTCCTTGATTTCCCGGGTCGAGGCGCTCTATCCGACTCCAGCACAGGCAGACGCATTTATCCGACAACAGCTCGGGCAGACCGAGAAGCAAATCTATAATGTTCTGGAAACACGTACGCGTGATTGGCAGGCGCTGAACTGGTCACTAGATCAATGGGTTGGAACCCCCGGGAGCTCAAGCTTTCACCACAGGACTCAAGTCGCGCAAGCGTTCAAGACCAGCTGGCGTAACACTCCGTTAGCCGGGGAAGTCTCCGAAGCCGCGCAGCTGAACCTTATCTGTGATGAGCCATTGCCACCGCTCACCACGGACTTTTCGCATGTCCGTGAACTATCGGTAGCGGGACGCGGCATGACGGACGCTAATGCCGATGCATTGCTTGCACGTTTTCCAAACGTCAGAACACTGTCGATAGGTGGCAAAGGAAGTGCCTTTGGCGGTCTTGCAGCCAGGCGCCAACCACTCACTTCTTTGCCGCAGGTGGTCGGTGAAATGCAGGCGCTGACGCATCTGAGGTTTTCGACAGATGCGAATTCACTGGCAGCGGATTTCCCGACCCGACTGAATGCGCTCACTTCTCTGGAGTCGTTGGACATCGACTACTCCGGTTTTACCTCTGAGGCAATCCATGCAATTGATTTGGCGTCGTTTAGCCAACTTAAATCATTGAAATTAAACGCGCCCTATTCTTTGACGCAATGGCCGTCCTACGGTCAAAAACTGGAGCAGCTTGAACGTCTGGACCTGTCAAAAACTGCTATCAGCACACTTCCCGATGCGTTGTTTACCGGCCATGAAAAACTGTGGGCGGGCTTGTCGATGGATTGGTCCAGATTTTCTGTCGAGGCCTTCAAACCTGCTTTTGAGTACGCAAGCAATTACTCTGGGCCGTTGGGGCATCTGGCTGATGTGAATCAGATGGTGAATGAATATTGTCGCGGGGAACTGAAGTTCCTGATGGGAGACGCCGGTTTCATGGACCCTCTGCACGCGAGAATCATGAGTACCTGGAACACTCCCCGGACCCGGCTCGCCGCCATTGAGGCCCTGAGCGCTGAGCATACCGGAATCTTTCGGCCATTCTATGAACCGACCGGGTTCGCAGGGTTGAGATGGGCGCAACGTTCCTTTCGTTCGGTTTCAGGGCATAACGCCAGTGTGTTTCTTGCCCTTGAGACGAGCTGGCGTGGGGCCGTGCGCCAACGCTATGGATTGGTCGCAGATGTGTCCGTGTTCGAACTGCCAAACGTCGGGTTGCGCATGTCCGAAGTGCTTCGCGATGAAAAAATCAAGACGCTTCCACGCTTGCCGGCGGGCAGTTTTTCCCATGTTCAAACATTGCGTCTCGGATGGCTGGATGTGCCTATCGAGCAAACACGTGGTTTTGTTCAGGCGTTCAGCGGAACGCGAACCCTTGAAATCAGCGGTAATGGCTTGACCGAGCTGCCGATCGTTCCCGGTGACCTTCCGGATTTGACTCGGCTTGACCTGTACAACAACCGTATTGTCGTCACGCCGACCGTCCAGAACCAATTCAATGGGCTGAAAAATCTTGAGTACCTGAACGCGGGCAATAACCCGTTGAACAATCTTGATGTCAGCGCGATGACTCAGTTGAAGGCGCTGAACCTGAGAGGGACGAAATTGCAGGCGTGGCCGAAGGGGGCCGAAAGCTTGCCTCAACTGTCCTGGCTTGACTTGCGTGACAACGGGCTGACATCGCTTTCTCCCGAGGCGCTTTCCCACGAAGATGCACTGATGAAAACCAGTCTGACGGGTAACGCATTCAGCGTTCAAGGCGAGGCCTCCCTGAAAGCGGCGCAGCAGCGGATCGAGAACGCAAAGGGATTGTCCGAAGGGACATTGCAACGTTTTGCGCAGGAGGCGGTGCCATCGGATTTCCCGCCGACAGAGACCGGTTGGTCGATCGCTCGTAATTTACTGTCATTGCCCGAGCAGGCCGTCGACATCGAAGGGGCCGCCGGTTTTGTCGAGCGCTTGCGCCGTTTGAACCCGGTCATGACCGAGGACCAGGCCCTGCAAAGGATCCAGCGCCTACGCAGCGATGGCATGAACACTGTGCAAATAGATACGCAGATCAACGACTGGAACCAGACATGCGTTTCGCTGACGCGGCGGTTGAACAGCTGGCTCTACACCCGGGAAGTACGAACGGCCGGAACCCTCGTCTCCTCGGAAACCCGCTCCTTCGCAGCATTGCGCATCCAGGAGTTGTGGCAGGAAGGTTTGATAGATCACAGCACCGCCCCAGGGCAAGAACTAAAACTCAATGGCCTGCAGACGGGTGATCTGCCTGAACTTGAGGTGCAGTTTCCACAGGTGACAACGCTGGACCTGACGGGCGTCAGGCTCACCGCTCAAGGCTCCAACGATTTCTTGAATGCTTTCCCTCGTCTGAACAGTTTGGCGTTGAGCGGTAACGAGCTCACGCAATTGCCAAGCGCCGTTCAGCACATGAGTCAGCTTGAGCGATTGGAACTGGCCGCCAACCACATCGCGGATCCTGTACCTCTCTATCAACAACTGGGCACAGAGCGCCTGCGTTGGCTGGATTTGAGCCAGAACACGCTGGACGGGTTCAGTGTTCGCGCATTCAGCCGACTGGAGACGCTGGATCTTGGTTACAACGGTCTCCGGCAGTGGCCCGAGGGGGCGCTGGATGCTGGGCACCTGAGCACAATGAACCTGAGCGGCAACTCCATCACGCAAATCCCGGGTGAGTTGCTCAACGGCAATCATGATGGATTGGTGGCCGGCACGGATTTGTCCGATAACCTTGAGCTTTCGCTACAAACACTTGAACAGCTCAGGGATTATGGTGATGCAAACGGGCGCGGGGACGTGATGGGGATTTCCCGAGAGGAAATCATCAGGCGAATCGAGGATCCCCTTACTGATGATGAAATCGGCTCTGATGGGGATTCGGACGATGACAGTGACGGTGACAGTGACAGTGACAGTGACGGTGGAGGTCGCCCTGACACACATGCGGTCGTTCAACCTGTCGAACCCCTCTTGAACCCTGGACTCGATACTGCAGACCCGGCATTGGAACCATGGCTTGCCAACACGCGTTCTGAGCTGGCAATCGTCAGAAGGGTACTCTGGAGGCAACTGGCCCAGGAAGAGAATCATGAACGTTTCTTTCAGTTGATTACGCTGTTGCGTGATACCGATGAATTCAGATTTGTTGGCGCTGACCTGACGCGACGGCTTTGGGACGTCATGGAAGCCGCTGCCGAAAATACCGAACTGCGGGAGTTGCTGTTCCATAACGCCGAGACCCACGGCACCTGCATTGACGGCCGAATCCTGACGTTCAGCGAGCTGGAAGTCCGGGTGTACGTGTACCACGCTTTGCGCAACATTCCCCCAGGCCGCCCCATGCGCAGAGGCCAGGCCTTGTTGAGGTTGTCACGGCAACTGTTCAGGCTGGACAGGGTAGAGACATTGGCGGATGCGGCGGCACAGCACCGCGATAGAGCCGAGGTGCGCCTGCGCTATCGAATTGGATTGAGGGGGGGGTGGGCAGACGGGCTGGATTTGCCGGGGCAGCCTACCCACATGGCATTCGATAGACCGATCAGTGGGCGACTTTTGGCTGATACCCGGGCGTCAATTCTTGCTGCCGAGCATTCCGACGCGCTCCTGGACAGTATGGTCGCCCGTGATTATTGGACGAGTTATCTGGAGGAGCGATATCCAGACGAAATCGCCGGCATCAATGATGCCATCGATGAAGAACGTCAACAGGGACTGAGCGAACTGGAGGATCGTAGAGAAAGGGGGGACATCAGTGCGCAGGATTACGATAAGGAGGTGGTGACACTGGGCAAAATCATTCAAGCCAGTCGCAAGCAGAAACTGATCGAGTTGTCTCGAAGAGAAGTACGGGATCTCCAGAGTCTCGCCAGCAACACTGAGCAACCCGGCACGCGTGAGCCCCAACCCGGGCCTTCACGACGTAACTGAGTTCGAGCCTTCCATCTGAATCCGTTGGCGTGGCTCCGGTCTGTAGGAACATGGCTTGCCCGCGATGGCGTCCTTGAATACGCCAAAAACTTCGCGGGCAAGCCTTGCGCCCACAGACAGACTTAGTTGTCGTAACCCAGGTTCGGCGCCAGCCACCGCTCGGTCACGCTCAACTCCTGACCTTTGCGCGACGTGTAGCTCTGCACCTGGTCCTTGTCGATCTTGCCCACGGCGAAGTATTGCGCCTGCGGGTGAGCGAAGTACCAGCCGCTGACCGCCGCTGCCGGGAACATCGCGTAATGCTCGGTAAGGAACACACCGCTGCGCCCAGCCTGCATTTCACTGGCTTCGGGATCGAGCAGGGCGAACAGCGTGCCTTTCTCGGTGTGATCCGGGCAGGCCGGGTAGCCCGGAGCAGGGCGGATGCCGGTGTATTGCTCTTTGATCAATGCCTCGTTGTCCAGGGTCTCGTCCTTGGCGTAACCCCAGTAGTCTTTACGCACCTGCTGGTGCAACCACTCGGCACACGCCTCGGCCAAGCGGTCGGCCAGTGCCTTGACCATGATCGAGTTGTAGTCGTCGCCAGCGTCCTGATAGGCCTTCGCCACTTCCTCGGCGCCGATGCCGGCGGTGGTGATGAAACCACCCACGTAGTCGGCCACTTCGCTGTCCTTCGGTGCCACGAAGTCGGCCAGGGAGAAGTTCGGCTTGCCGTCGGTCTTGATGATCTGCTGACGCAGGTGATGCAGCTTGGCGATTGGCTTGCCGTCATCGCCGTAGACTTCGATGTCGTCGTCGCGCACCTGATTGGCCGGCCAGAAACCGAACACCGCGCGGGCACTGATGAGTTTCTCGTCGATCAGTTTGGCGAGCATTTCCCGGGCGTCTGCGTAGAGTGCGGTGGCGGCTTCACCGACCACTTCGTCCTGCAGGATGCGCGGGAACTTGCCTGCCAGGTCCCAGGAGATGAAAAACGGCGTCCAGTCGATGTATTCGGCCAGGACTTTCAAGTCGATGTTGTCCAGCACCTTGGCGCCGGTGAACGTCGGTTTGACCGGGGTGTAGGTGCTCCAGTCGAACTGCGGTTTCTTGGCGATGGCGGCCGGGTAGCTCAAGCGTTCAGTGCGGGCGCTGCGATTGGCGGTGCGCTCGCGAACTTCGATGTACTCCAGACGGGTTTTTTCGACGAACGCCGGTTTCAACTCCTTGGACAGCAACTGTGTCGCCACGCCCACGGCGCGCGAGGCGTCGGTCACGTAGATCACTGCATCGTTGCTGTACTTGGGCTCGATCTTCACCGCCGTGTGCGCTTTGGAAGTGGTTGCGCCTCCGATCATCAGTGGCAGGTGGAAATCCTGGCGCTGCATCTCGCGGGCCACGTGAACCATTTCATCCAGCGAAGGGGTGATCAGACCGGACAGGCCAATGATGTCGCACTTCTGCTCCTTGGCCATTTGCAGGATTTTTTCCGCCGGCACCATCACGCCGAGGTCGACGATGTCGTAGCCGTTGCAACCCAACACCACGCCGACGATGTTCTTGCCGATGTCGTGCACGTCACCCTTGACCGTGGCCATCAGGATCTTGCCCTTGGCTTCGGGCTTGTCGCCTTTTTCCAGTTCGATGAACGGGATCAAGTGGGCCACGGCCTGCTTCATCACGCGGGCGGATTTCACCACTTGCGGAAGGAACATTTTGCCGGCGCCGAACAGGTCGCCGACGATGTTCATGCCGGACATCAACGGGCCTTCGATCACTTCGATCGGACGGGCGAACGATTGGCGCGACTCTTCGGTGTCTTCAACGATATGCGTGGTGATGCCTTTGACCAGCGCATGCTCCAGACGCTTGTTGACCGGCCAGCCGCGCCATTCCTCGGTCTCGGCTTCCTTGACGCTGCCGTCGCCCTTGTATTTGTCGGCGATGGCGAGGAGGGCGTCGGTGCCTTCCGGGGTGCGGTTCAGCACCACGTCTTCCACGGCGTCACGCAGCTCGGCCGGGATCTGGTCGTAGATCTCCAGCTGGCCGGCATTGACGATGCCCATGGTCAGGCCGTTACGGATCGCGTACAGCAGGAACACCGAGTGAATCGCTTCGCGCACCGGGTTGTTGCCCCTGAACGAGAACGACACGTTGGACACGCCACCGGACGTCAGCGCATACGGCAGCTCGTCGCGGATGTAGGCGCAGGCATTGATGAAGTCCACAGCGTAGTTGTTATGTTCTTCGATGCCGGTGGCGACGGCGAAAATGTTCGGGTCGAAGATGATGTCTTCCGGCGGGAAGCCCACTTCGTTGACCAGAATGTCGTAGGAGCGTTTGCAGATTTCTTTCTTGCGCGCTTCGGTGTCGGCCTGGCCGGCTTCGTCGAACGCCATCACCACCACGGCGGCGCCGTAGCGCTTGCACAGTTTGGCGTGGTGAATGAACTGCTCAACGCCTTCTTTCATGCTGATCGAGTTGACGATGCCCTTGCCTTGAATGCACTTCAGGCCGGCTTCGATCACTTCCCATTTCGAGGAGTCGATCATGATCGGCACGCGGGAAATGTCCGGTTCACCGGCAATCAGATTGAGGAAGGTCACCATGGCCTTCTTCGAATCGAGCATCCCTTCGTCCATGTTGATGTCGATGATCTGCGCACCGGCTTCAACCTGTTGCAGGGCAACTTCCAGCGCTTCGGTGTAGTTGTCTTCGCGGATCAGGCGGGCAAACTTGGCGGAACCGGTAATGTTGGTCCGCTCGCCAACGTTCACGAACAGCGAACTGCGATCGATGGTGAAAGGTTCCAGGCCCGAGAGGCGACAGGCCTTGGGAATGTCCGGAATCTCGCGCGGCGCGTAACCGGCCACCGCTTTGGCGATGGCTTCGATGTGGCCCGGCGTGGTGCCGCAGCAACCGCCGACGATGTTCAGGAAGCCGCTTTGGGCGAACTCCTCGATGACTTTGGCTGTTTGCGATGGCAGTTCGTCGTACTCGCCGAATTCGTTCGGCAGGCCGGCGTTCGGGTGCGCAGATACGTGGGTGCCGGCCTTGTTCGACAGTTCTTCCAGGTACGGACGCAGCTCGCTGGCACCCAGGGCGCAGTTCAGGCCGACCGAGATCGGTTTGGCGTGGGCCACGGAGTTCCAGAACGCTTCGGTGGTCTGGCCGGACAGTGTGCGGCCGGAAGCGTCGGTGATGGTGCCGGAAATCATGATCGGCAGTTCGAAGCCCAGTTCTTCGAACACCCCTTGTACGGCGAAGATTGCCGCCTTGGCGTTGAGGGTGTCGAAAATGGTTTCGATCAGAATCAGGTCGGAGCCGCCTTCGATCAGACCTTTGGCGGCTTCGGTGTAGTTTTCCACCAGCTCATCGAAGGTCACGTTGCGGTAGCCGGGGTTGTTCACGTCAGGCGACAGCGAGCAGGTGCGGCTGGTCGGCCCGATCACGCCGGCAACAAAGCGCGGCTTGTCCGGGGTTTCCAGGGTCTTGGCGTCGGCGACCTTGCGGGCCAGGCGCGCACCTTCTACGTTTAACTCGTACGCCAGGCCTTGCATGCCGTAATCGGCCAGGGAAACCTGAGTGGCGTTGAAGGTGTTGGTTTCCAGAATGTCGGCGCCGGCATCCAGGTAAGCCTTTTCAATTGAGCCGATGACGTCCGGGCGGGTCAGTACCAGCAGGTCGTTGTTGCCCTTGACGTCACTCGGCCAGTCGGCGAAGCGTTTACCACGGTAGTCCTGCTCCTCGAGCTTGTAGCTCTGGATCATCGTGCCCATGCCGCCATCGAGAATCAGGATGCGCTCTTTGAGGGCGTGCTTGAGAGCTTGAAGGCGAACACTACGATCGGACATGTGGACTACTCGGAAAGACCATTACGAAGGGCCGGGATCATAGCAAACCTGTGCGCTTTTAGAGCATGCCGTGGTTTTGCATGAATATCGCTCATGTTGGTGGTGGACCCGGACCGGTAGAATCGCGGCGTTTTTCATGATCGGGACCAGGGACATGTCGTATCGCGTCGCCATCAGCATGATTGTGCTGTGTTTAAGCTGGGGCGCCGAGGCGCAAGGTCCGGTCATTGCGCCTGCATCATCCCCGGCCATTTCCTACAGTCGGGACATACAACCGATCTTCACTGAAAAGTGTGTGGCCTGCCACGCCTGCAATGACGCCGCTTGTCAGCTCAACCTGGGCAGCGGGGAGGGCGTTTCGCGGGGGGCCACGAAAAATCCGGTCTACGACGGCGAACGCTCCACTGCGGCTGTGCCGACTCGATTGTTTTACGACGCCTTTGGCAAACATGCCTGGCAGCAGAAGGGCTTTTATCCGGTCATCGACGGCCAGGCCAGCCAGGCGTCGTTGATGGCGAGGATGCTGGAGTTGGGCCACAACACCCCGTTGCAGCCCAACGCCAAATTGCCCCAGGACATCGTGCTGGGCATGAACCGGCAAAACATGTGTGCCATGCCGGCCGAGTTCGACGGATATGCCGGCACTCATCCCAAAGAGGGCATGCCGCTAGCCGTCACGGGCCTGACTGACCAGCAATACCAGACCCTGCAACGCTGGCTGGCCTCCGGCGCGCCAATCGACGAGCAAGGCCTTGTACCGTCGGCGCAGGAAGCGTTACAGGTGGTGCAATGGGAAAACCTGCTCAATGCGCCCGGTGCGCGGGAAAGCCTGGTGGGGCGGTGGTTGTTCGAACACTGGTTTCTGGCGCACGTCTACTTCAAGGACGGTGAGCCGGGGCATTTCTTCCAGTGGGTGCGCTCGCGTACGCCGACGGGCCAGCCCATTGACCTGATCCAGACGCGCCGTCCCAACGACGATCCGGGTACTCAGGTGTACTACCGCCTGTGGCCTGTGCAGGGCGTCATTGTGCAAAAGACCCACATTACCTACCCGTTGAGCGCGGCGAAGATGGGGCGGGTCAAAACCCTGTTCTACAGCGGTAACTGGCAGGTCGATGCCTTGCCGGGTTACGGGCCTGAACGCCGGGCCAATCCGTTCTCTACCTTCGAGGCGATTCCGGCGCAGGCGCGCTATCAGTTCATGCTCGATAACGCCGAATACTTCGTGCGCACGTTCATTCGTGGGCCGGTTTGTCGTGGCCAGATCGCCACCGACGTGATTCGCGATAACTTCTGGGCATTGTTCCAGGCGCCGGAACACGACCTCTACATCACCGACCCGAACTATCGTGGCCAGGCCACGCCTTTACTGGCAATGCCGGGGCAGAACGATGACGTCGGCAGCGTGTTGACCCTGTGGCATGACTACCGCAACAAACGTAACGAGTACGAGGCATTGCGCCGTGACAGCTACGCCGACGCGCCGGCGCCGAGTTGGTCGACCTTGTGGGCCGGCAACGACAACGCATTGCTGAGCATCTTCCGGCATTTCGACAGCGCTTCGGTGAACAAGGGCCTGATCGGCGACGTGCCTCAGACGATGTGGCTGTTCGACTTCCCGTTGCTGGAACGCACCTATTATCAACTGGCGGTTAACTTCGACGTGTTCGGCAACGTCAGCCATCAGGCGCAAACGCGGCTGTATTTCGACTTGATTCGCAACGGTGCGGAGCAGAATTTCCTGCGCTTGATGCCGGCCGATTCCCGGGAGGGTTACCTGGATGACTGGTATCAGAACAGCGGCAAAATCAAGATGTGGCTGGATTATGAGGCCATCGATGACAACAAGGAGACCGCGCTGAAGCTTGACGAGAAGGACCCCAAACGCGACTTTTCGATGCAGTTGCTGGCGCGGTACGGCGACCTCAATGCCAGGCCTGACCCGATCAACCGTTGCAACGGCGCCTATTGCTCGCGCCCGAACATCGATGTGGATTTACAGAATGCCGAACAGGCCTTGAGTACCCTGACGTCCCGTCCGGCGGCGGGCTTGAAGGTGATCGATCAATTGCCGGAAGCGACGATGCTGCGTATCGAAACCGCGAGTGGCAAACGTGCGGTTTACAGCCTGTTGCGCAACCGCGCGCACAGCAATGTGGCATTTCTGCTGGGTGAATCGCTGCGCTATCAGCCAGGGCTCGACACGCTGACTATCTACCCGGGCGTGCTCAGCAGCTATCCGAATTTCATGTTCAACATTCCTGCTGATCAGGTTCCGGCGTTCGTGGACGCCATGGAACACGCCAAGGACGCCAATCGCTTCGAGAAAATCGTCGAGCGTTGGGGCATTCGCCGCAGCCATCCGCAGTTCTGGTTCTACTTCCACGATCTGAGCCGCTACGTGCACGAAACCGACCCGTTGGAGGAGGGCGTGCTGGATATGAATCGGTACGAGAATCTTTGATCGACCTTTGAATCACGGTTGCTGTCCCAATCCAGAGACACCACAAAACCCTGTGGGAGCGAGCTTGCTCGCGATAGCTATCAGACAGTCAACATAGGAGGTGACTGACAGGCTGCAATCGCGAGCAAGCTCGCTCCCACAGGGGACCTGAGGTGATTGGTGGATTTGTGTTCGGGAGGGCGATTGATGTTGATTTCAGTGCAGGCATTGCGTGCACTCGCGGCCTGGGCGGTGGTCGGCCACCATTTCATGCAGATTTTCTTCGACTTCCAGGCCCGTGGCCCGGTGGGGCAGTTTTTCATCGACAAGGGCGCCGTGGGCGTGGATGTGTTTTTCGTTATCAGTGGTCTGGTGATTTTTCTGTCCACCGAGGGCAAATCGCTACCGCCAGGTCGATTCCTGCTGTATCGGCTGTTTCGCATTGTTCCGGCGTACTGGCTGTACACGGTGCTCATGGCGCTGGTAGTGGTGTTCGCGCAGCCTGTGTTGCCGGACCAAACGGTCGACTGGTCGCACTTCCTGCTGTCGCTGTTGTTCATTCCTACCGAAAACCCCGGCGGCTACGGGATTTATCCGACGCTGAATGTGGGCTGGACGCTGAACTTCGAAATGCTCTTTTACGTGGTATTTGCCTGGGCGTTGTTGTTCCGCTTGCAAGTCAGGCTGCTGATCGTTGCGGCGCTGTTGTTTGCGGTGTGTCAGGCGTGGACGGGGTATGGCTGGATCAGTGAGTTCTATCGTTCAGACATCGTCTATGAGTTTTTGCTGGGGATCGCCATCGGCATGATCTACCGTCGTGGCTGGATCAAACCCGGGTTGTGGGTGCCACTGTTGAGTATGGGGGGCGCATTGCTGGCGATCTATCACCTGGCACCGCAACCCCGATTATTGACCTGGGGCCTGCCCAGCGCGGCACTGGTGATGGCGAGCATGTCGCTGGAGCGGTACTTCGAACACAATCGGGTGCTGAAACTGCTGGGCGATTGTTCCTACTCGGTGTACCTGATGCACGTGCTGGTGCTGTCCGCCGGAGGTTTTGTCGCGCAACGTTATGGCGTGAACCCTTATGTGATGTTTGCCGTGTGCGTGCTGGCCATCGGCGTGGGTTCGTGGGCCAGTTACGAATGGGTGGAAAAACGCAGCTATCGGTGGCTTAAAGCCCGGATTGATGACTCGACAGCCACAGAGAGGGCCCAGACGCTTTCCCGACAAAAATACTAGGACTTTGTGCGGCGCGTTGATTGGCGTAAACTGCGCCCAAGCCTGCGAGGAGTTTCCATGACCGCTATTACCATCACCGACGCCGCCCACGATTACCTGGCTGATCTGCTGTCCAAGCAGAACACCCCGGGTATCGGGATCCGCGTCTTTATCACCCAGCCTGGCACCCAGTACGCCGAAACCTGCATTGCTTACTGCAAGCCGGGCGAAGAAAAACCTGAAGACACCGCTCTGGGGCTGAAAAGCTTCACGGCCTACATCGATTCGTTCAGCGAAGCCTTCCTGGATGACGCGGTTGTCGACTACGCCACCGACCGCATGGGCGGCCAGCTGACCATCAAGGCGCCAAACGCCAAAGTACCTATGGTCAACGCCGACAGCCCGATCAACGAGCGGATCAACTACTACCTGCAGACCGAAATCAACCCGGGGCTTGCCAGCCACGGCGGTCAGGTCAGCCTGATAGACGTGGTTGACGACGGTATCGCCGTTCTCAAGTTCGGCGGCGGCTGCCAGGGCTGTGGCCAGGCGGACGTCACCCTGCGTGAAGGCATCGAGCGCACCTTGCTCGAGCGCGTTCCCGAACTCAAGGGTGTGCGGGACGTTACCGACCACACGCAGAAAGAAAACGCCTACTACTAAGGCGTTCGCTGCGAAATGAAAAAACGGCACTGTGGCGAGGGAGCTTGCTCCCGCTCGATTGCGAAGCAATCGTAAAGCAGCTAATGCATTTTCCCGTGATGAATGCGTTGGTTGATTTAAGGACCGCTTCGCGGTCCAGCGGGAGCAAGCTCCCTCGCCACAGCTGCTTTAGGGGCGATATAGATGCGCATGCCCTGCACGATACAACGACGACTCGCTGAACTGATCACTCCCCAGCACCCGACCCACCAGAATCAATGCTGTACGCCTGAATCCCTTCGCCTCAACCTTCCCGGCAATGTCCTCAATCGTCCCCACGACCCAATCCTGATCCGGCCACGACGCGCGATGGATCACCGCGATCGGGCAGTCGGCGCCGTAATGGGGAAGCAATTCGGCGAGGATTTTTTCAAGGTGATTGACCCCCAAATGGATCGCCATGGTCGCCTTGTGCTGCGCCAGGCTGGCGAGCTCTTCGCCAGCGGGCATTACGGTTTTGTCGGCATAACGGGTCAGAATCACGCTTTGGGAAATATCCGGCAGCGTCAGTTCAGCCCCCAACAGTGCAGCGCAAGCCGCGGTTGCGGTCACGCCGGGAATGATTTCAAACGGGATGTCGAGCTCACGCAAGTAGCGGATCTGTTCGCCAATCGCGCCGTACAGGCTCGGATCACCGGAATGCACCCGCGCCACATCCTTGCCTTCGCTGTGGGCGGTTTTGATCAATTCAATGATCTGCTCCAGATGCAGTTCGGCGCTGTTCACCACCGTTTCGGCGTGATGCCCCTCCAAGACTGCAGTGGGCACCAGAGATCCTGCATAGATGATTACAGGACAGCTGCGAATCAGCCGCTGGCCTTTGACGGTGATCAGTTCCGGGTCGCCGGGACCTGCGCCAATGAAGAAGACAGTCATCGTCGTATCCTGTGAAAAAAGGGGCGAGGCACACCTTCAGATGAAGATTGCTCATGATCGGGGTGGGGATTATTGAGGATTTTAAGCGGTGCACGCCAATGCGAGGGTGGCCTGAGCGTATTTTTGTCGCGAAATCAGCAGCTTTGCCGGTGCGTCAGCCAGCTGTTCGGCGAGGGCCAGTGCGGCGCTTTCGGCGATGCCATAGCAACCCGTGCGCTCAAAGGCGATGTCCGAATGATGGCTGAGTTGCTCTTGATAACCCGCCAACTGCTCGCTGCTGAAGTACATGATCGGTAATCCCAACTGTTTGGCGAGCTCGATCAGGCCAGGCTCGTCACGCTTCAGGTCGATGCTGGCAAGTGCCTTGATCTGGTGAAGTTCGATCTGATGCGCCTGAAGGGCCTGGTCGAGCAGTGCCTGCAACGTGCTGACCGGGCAGCCGCGTTGGCAGCCCAGGCCGACCACGAGCGTCGGCGCTGTGCTGGCATGGGTCATGCGCGGTATTGGCCTTCACCTTTGCGGCGGAACAACCAGGCGCTGATCAGGCCCAGGGCCAGCCAGAACGCGACGTTGGTCAACTGCGAAGCGATTTTGAATTGAGCTTCCAGCGCTTCCGGGGCGAGCATCGAGTGCACTTCCGGTTGCGGCGCGCCGATCACATGGGGAACGGCCAGGATCGCCACGCCCAGGACCTTCATCAGCCAGTGACGGCTGAACACGATCAGTGCGATCCCGACGGCGGTAGAGGCGGCGGTGCCGATCCACCAGATCTGGCGTTGCGCCAGGTCGGCAGCGGCAGTGCCTGGCAGTTCAGGCGGCAGGCCCAGGGTTGGCGCGAGGACGAACGTGGCGTAACCGGCCAGGCCCCACAGCAAGCCTTGCGCGGTGCTATTGGGCGCACGCAGGGTGTAGAGGCCAGCGAGCATCAAGGCGAAACCAACCGCTACAACCAGGTTGCCACCGGTGGTGGACAGCACGCGCTGCCAGCCGTCTTGCGGCTCCCAGGCTTCGGCATCGTGGGCATGAGCGGCCATGGCAGTGCCGGTATGCTCATGGATTTCTACCGCGACAGGCTCTGATTTTTCGTAGGTCTCGGCCTGCAAAATCAGCGGAGCGACCCAGAAGCTTTGCAGCAGGGTCAGCAGGAGGGCGGCCAGCAGCCCGGTGAAACCTGCGGTTTGCGCAATACGCTTGATCATGTCGGCAGGTCTCAATGGCACGGGAATGCGGAGCTGTGACGGGTATCGTGGGCGGCGTTGTGCACCGCTTCGATGTGGGAGAACCCGGCAAAGTACACAAGGCATGCGCCCAGGATCGACGCACACAAGGCGGCGGTCAGGCGTTGAGTCAGGGTCGTGGTGCTGCTGGCGGTGTTGCTGCCGGTGGTGCTGATGGTCGACATGGCGCTTCCCTCTGGTCTGTCAGCGGGTGAATAGAGCGCATGGAAGATCCCTGCGAATCGGGCACGCAGAGATGCAACAGCGCCCGCCCACCGCGGGTTTGTTATTCAGTGAAGGTGAAAAATCACTGTGTGTTGCGGGCCGGTCTCCGGGCTCACGAGGGGCTGGGGTTTGGCCTCAACCTGCAAGAATCACCTTCCCATGCCGAACTGCTGGCACAGTGGATTTGATTCTTCAATCGCTTACCGTTGCGGGGGCAGCACCGGACTGACATGGCCTTGAGTAAAGCACATGATTCACCGGTTTCCCGTTTCACCCTGTGAAGGGCACCCGTAACAAGGCGTGTAGGAGAGCATGGGCGGGGTTTGGCGTCAATTGGCAAGGGTTCTCGTTAGGGGCGAAGACTAATGGGCTCTATGTAGGAGCTGCCGAAGGCTGCGATCTTTTGATTTTGTTTTTAAAGCAAAGTCAAAAGATCGCAGCCTTCGGCAGCTCCTACAGGGGAGCGCGTGAAGCTCAACGATTGACCCGCCCCAAGACCATGCGTAGCCTTGCGCATTCGAGGTTCTTCGGTATTTGCCGAAGCTAAGAAGGGAACGCGGTTCAAGCCGCGGCTGCCCCCGCAACTGTGAACGGTGATGTTCGCTGCCACGCCACTGCAAACCCTGTCCAACGGGTTCGCGGGAAGGCGCAGCGAATGCCAGGCGAAACTGCCCGGCACGCCGTCAGCCAGGAGACCTGCCTCGAAACAGATTCTCACTACAACCGGGCGGGGTGATCCGGTGGCGAACTCTTCCGCGCGCGCACCTGTCGCAGCGATTGTCGTCCCGCATGCCCGCCACCTTGCCAAAGGGCATCCGATGAAAACACTGGCCAAACTCCCCGTCACCATCGTTACCGGCTTCCTCGGCTCGGGCAAGACCACCTTGCTGCGGCACATGCTCGACAACGCTCAGGGCCGGCGCATCGCCGTCATCGTCAACGAGTTTGGCGAGCTGGGCATCGACGGTGAAATCCTCAAGCAGTGCGCCATCGGCTGCACCGAAGAAGAAGCCAACGGCCGCGTCTATGAGCTGGCCAACGGTTGCCTGTGCTGCACCGTCCAGGAAGAATTTTTCCCGGTGATGCGCGAACTCGTTGCCCGTCGTGGCGACCTCGACCACATCCTTATCGAAACCTCCGGCCTCGCCTTGCCAAAACCACTGGTGCAAGCCTTCCAGTGGCCGGAAATCCGCAGTGCCTGCACCGTTGACGCGGTGATCACCGTGGTCGACAGCCCGGCCGTGGCGGCTGGCACCTTTGCTGCTTTCCCGGATCAGGTCGACGCCCAGCACAAACTCGACCCGAACCTGGATCACGAGTCGCCGCTGCACGAACTGTTCGCCGACCAACTGGCCAGCGCCGACCTGGTGATCCTCAACAAGGCTGACCTGATCAGCCCTGAAGACCTGGCCCGTGTGCGCCTCGAAGTTGCCGAAGAACTGCCGCCCGCGGTCAAGGTCATCGAAGCCAGCAGCGGCCGCGTGCCCCTGGACGTGCTGATCGGCCTCGGTGCCGGTTCCGAAGAACACATCGACAGCCGCCACAGCCACCACGATCACCACCACGAAGGTGAAGACGACCACGATCACGATGCATTCGACTCCATTTCCATCGAATTGCCGCAAGCCGACGAAAGCCTGCTGATGGATGCGTTGACCCAACTGGTGGTCAAGCACGGCATCCTGCGAGTCAAAGGTTTCGCGGCGATTCCGAACAAGCCGATGCGCCTGCTGATTCAGGGCGTGGGCACGCGTTTCGACAAGCACTTCGACCGTCAGTGGGGCGCTGAAGAAGCACGCACCACGCGTCTGGTGTTGATCGGCCAGGCGTTGGACGCTGCCGAACTTGAAGCGCAATTGCGCGCTGCGCTCAGCGTTTAACCCATGCATCTGCTCAGGACTCAGCCCGGCGGTTTCGTCTCGGATGACAACATTGCCGACCTTGGACAAACCCCCGCCGAGTTGGTGATCCTGTGCAGCGGTGACTCCAGCCTGGCGTTGCTCGCCGAAGCGGCGCAGCAGCTGCCCGACGATTACCCGAGCGTACGCCTGGCCAACCCGATGCAGGTGCAGAATCACGCTTCGGTCGACCTGTATGTCGACGAGGTGCTGCGCCACGCCAAGGTGATCCTGATCTCGCTGCACGGCGGCATCGGCTACTGGCGTTATGGCGTCGAGCGACTTGTGCAGTTGTCCGAGCAAGGGGTGCACCTGATCCTGGTGCCCGGCGATGACCGCCCCGACCCGGAGCTCAGCGACCTGAGCACGGTAGCTGCCGACGACCGTGACCGGCTCTGGCAGTTTTTGCGTCAGGGTGGCCTGGGCAATGCGCTGGACTTTTTCCGCTGCCTGGCCAATCGCTGGCTGGGCCGCGATTACGCCTGGTCCGAGCCGCAAACCCTGCCGCGCACGGCCATCTACCATCCCCATAAAAGCCCCGCTGATCTGAAGGACTGGCAAGCCGATTGGTGTGCCGATCAGCCGGTCGCCGCCGTGTTGTTTTACCGCTCGCATTTACAGGCAGCGAACACCGCGTTTATCGATGTGTTCTGCCAGCGCTTGCAGGCAGCGGGATTGAACCCGTTGCCGATTGCGCTGGCCAGTTTGAAAGAACCCGGTTGCCTGACGGCGGTCGAGGATTGGCTGGATGAAGTCGACGCCGGGGTGATTCTCAACACCACCGGTTTCGCCCAGTCCAGCCCTGAAGCACCGCATTTGCGACCGTTTCGCCGCAATATCCCGGTCATCCAGGCGATTTGTGCCCAGGACAATGAGCCGGGTTGGCGCGCCAGTGAACAGGGCCTCGGCCCTAGGGATCTGGCGATGCACATTGCGCTGCCCGAACTCGACGGGCGAATCATCAGCCGGCCGATCAGCTTCAAGGACCTGGCGTGGCGCAGCGAACGCAGTCAATCGGACGTGGTGTGTTACCGGGCGCAACCCGAACGCATGGATTTCGTCGCCGAACTGGCGCGGCGCTGGATCGAGCTGGCGCGGGTGCCGAACGGCGAAAAACGCATCGCGCTGATTCTGGCCAACTACCCGACCCGGGATGGACGCATCGGCAACGGCGTCGGTCTTGATACGCCGGCCGCTGCACTGAATATCCTCCGTGCGTTGCATACGGAAGGTTATCCGTTGCCCGCCGAACTGCCGGACAGCGGCACTGCGCTGATCCAGCAACTGCTTGGCGGCGTCAGCAACGACCTCGACACGATCGACCAGCGTCCGTGCCAGCAAAGCCTGGGGCTGGATGATTATTGGCTGATGTTCAACGCATTGCCCGACGCCAACCGAGAAGCTGTCCTTGAACGTTGGGGGCCGCCGCAAAACGACCCGATGTTCCGCAGCGGCCGAATGATGATCGCCGGCCTGCGTTTCGGCCTGACTTTTGTCGGTATTCAACCGGCGCGTGGCTATCAGGTTGATCCGAGCGCGGTCTATCACGACCCCGACCTGGTGCCGCCGCACGGTTACCTGGCGTTCTATTTCTGGTTGCGCAACACCTATGGCGCCCATGGGGTGATTCACGTCGGCAAGCATGGCAATCTCGAATGGCTGCCGGGCAAGGGTGTCGGACTGTCGGAAAATTGCTGGCCGGACGCGCTGCTCGGTCCGCTGCCGAACATTTATCCGTTCATAGTCAACGACCCGGGCGAGGGCGCTCAGGCCAAGCGGCGCACTCAAGCGGTGATCATCGATCATTTGATGCCGCCGCTGACCCGCGCCGAAACCTATGGGCCGCTGCGCAACCTCGAATTGCTCGCCGACGAATATTACGAAGCGCAACTGCTGGACCCACGTCGGGCCCGGGAGTTGCAGCGCGACATCCTGCAACTGGTGCGCGATACCCACATCGACCGCGAGCTGCAACTGGACGAAAAGCTCAACAGCGAGGCCGATGCGGCGATCTGGTTGCCGCGGCTGGACACGTACTTGTGCGACTTGAAGGAATCGCAGATACGCGATGGCCTGCACATTTTTGGCGAGTCGCCGACCGGGCGGTTGCGCATCGACACCTTGCTTGCATTGCTGCGCATACCCCGTGGCGATGGACGAGGTGCGCAATCGAGTCTGCTGCGGGCGCTGGCCAAGGCGTTTGGCTTGGGTTTCGATCCATTGGATTGTGAGCTCGCCGAGCCGTGGATCGGGCCGCGTCCGCCTGAGCTGCAAGCCCTTAGTGAGGAAGTCTGGCGCACGGCGGGGGATACTCGAGAACGCCTGGAACTGTTTGCCGCAGAGCTGATCTCGCAGACTCTGAATACCGAAGTCGACGCTGAATCCTGCGGGAGCGAGCTTCTGTGGCGAGGGGATTCATCCCCGTTGGGTCGCGAAGCGGCCCCAGAAAATGGGACTGCTGCGCAGTCCAACGGGGATGAATCCCCTCGCCACAAAAGCGCGTTCCCACAGGCTCCCGGTTGGGCTGAAGTAAACGCAATCCTCGACACTCTGCGCGAAGTGGTCGCCCCCCGTCTGGATGCCTGCGGTCCGGCAGAAATGCGCGGTTTGCTCGACGCCTTGAGCGGCCGCTTCGTCCCGGCAGGCCCTAGTGGCGCGCCGAGTCGAGGTCGTCTGGACGTGCTGCCAACTGGGCGCAATTTCTATTCGGTGGATGTGCGCAACCTGCCGACCACTACCGCGTGGCGGATTGGTTTCCAGTCGGCGAACCTGATTCTCGAGCGCCACCTGCAAGACCACGGCGACCATTTGCGTCAGCTTGGCCTGTCGGTCTGGGGCACCGCGACCATGCGTACCGGCGGCGATGACATCGCCCAGGCCATGGCATTGATGGGTGTACGGCCCGTGTGGGCCACGGGCAGTCAGCGGGTCGACGACTTCGAGATTCTCCCGCTCAGTCTGCTGGACCGTCCGCGAGTGGACGTGACCTTACGGGTCTCGGGCTTCTTCCGCGACGCCTTCGCCAACCTGATTCGCCTGTTCGACGCCGCCGTGCAAGCGGTGGCCGCGCTGGACGAACCGGACGACCTTAATCCGCTGGCGGCCAAGGTACGCGCCGAGCACACAGCGTTGCTGCAATCGGGCCTGGACGAAGACGCGGCTCGACGTCAGGCCGGCTGGCGCATCTTTGGTGCCAAGCCAGGCGCTTATGGCGCTGGCGTGCAGGGCGCCATCGACGGTCGCTTGTGGCAAAGCCGCGAGGACCTGGCCGAGGTTTATCTGAATTGGGGTGGCTACGCTTACGGTGGCTCCGACGAGGGCACTGTCGCCCGAGACCAATTCGCCCAGCGCTTGAGCCAGGTGCAGGCAGTGCTGCAGAACCAGGACAACCGCGAGCATGACCTGCTCGATTCCAACGACTATTACCAATTTCAGGGCGGCATGCTGGCGGCCGTCGAGAGCCTCAGCGGTGAAGCGGCCGCCAGTTACCACGGCGATCACAGCCAGCCAGACTTGCCGAAGATTCGTACGCTCAAGGAAGAACTGAACCGGGTGATTCGCTCGCGGGCGGCCAATCCGAAGTGGATCGACGGCGTGAAGCGCCACGGCTACAAAGGTGCGTTTGAACTGGCTGCGACGGTGGACAACCTGTTCGCCTTCGACGCCACCACGCAGCTGATCGATGACCATCAGTATGCGTTGCTGGCCGACGCCTATCTGCTCGACCCGAGCACCCGGGATTTTGTTCGTGAGCATAATCCTCATGCGCTACGCGATATGACCGAGCGGATGCTGGAGGCGCAGCAGCGGGGGATGTGGAAGGAACCGGGGGAGTACCGGGAAGCGCTGGAAAGTTTGTTGCTGGATATAGAAGAAGAAAGCTGACCGCTTTTTCTGTGGGAGTGAGCCTGCTCGCGAAGCGGTGTGTCAGTTTGTGATGATGCCGAATTTGGCAGCCCCATCGCCAGCAGGCTGGCTCCCACAGGGATCGAGGTGCTTATGAGAATTTTGGATGAATCACCGACCATGACCGAGATTTGCTAATGACCGACACCCCCCATTTCCCGCTCTCCGCCGTGGTCGGCGCTGACGATCTCAAACTCGCGCTCTGCCTCACTGCCATTGACCCGAAAATCGGCGGCGTGCTTATCGAAGGCCCTCGGGGCATGGCCAAATCGACCCTGGCCCGTGGCCTGGCGGACTTGCTGGCCAGCGGTCAATTCGTCACCTTGCCCCTCGGAGCGACTGAAGAACGTCTGGTCGGCACCCTCGACCTCGATGCAGCCCTGAGCGAAGGTCGCGCGCAGTTTTCCCCCGGTGTATTAGCCAAGGCCGACGGCGGGGTGCTCTACGTCGATGAGGTCAATTTGTTGCCCGATCACCTCGTCGACCTGCTGCTCGACGTCGCTGCCAGCGGCACCAATGTGATCGAGCGCGACGGCATTTCCCATAGGCATTCGGCGAAGTTCGTACTGATCGGCACCATGAACCCGGAAGAGGGTGAGTTGCGCCCGCAACTGCTTGACCGATTCGGCCTGAACGTCGCCCTCAGTGGCCACACGGTGCCGGCCGAGCGCGGGCAGATCATCCGCCGGCGCCTCGATTTTGATAGCGACCCACAACACTTCTGCGCGCAATGGGAGAGCCAGCAGCAGTCCCTGCGCGAACAGTGCGAGCGGGCGCGCAGCGCGTTGGCAGGTATTCCACTCGACGATCAGGCGCTGGCACAGATTACCGAGCGCTGCTTCGCTGCCGGCGTCGATGGCCTGCGCGCGGACCTGGTCTGGTTGCGTGCTGCTCGTGCCCATGCAGCCTGGCGCGGAGCGAAGGCCATCGCCGAGGAGGATATCGACGCCGTCGCCGAATTCGCCTTGCGCCATCGCCGTCGTGAGCACACCCCACCGGCCCCGCAACACAGCCAGCCACCCTCCGGCGAGAACACGCAGCCGAGCGAAGGCCAGGGTCAATGGGGTGAAATGCCTGCTCAGGCGCTGCCGATCGGCGCCCGACGTGAAGTGCCGAGCTGGCCAAAAAAGCCTTAGGCATTCGCCCTCGATCGGACGTGGGGGCGAATGCCAGACCCCGTGCCGGACGGCTCGATAACGGCAAGCAGGGCAAACGTCACGCGGCGCGAAGTGGCTCGATCAATTGGCCCGGCACGTTACTCAATGGCCGTCCGCGTCAACGTGAGGACGTCCTGTTCCACCTGCGCACCCGGTCGCCCCATGAGCTGTGGCTGGTGATCGTCGATGCCTCGGCTTCGACGCGTCGCCATCAGGCCTTGAGCGATGCCAAAGGTCTGCTGGCCCAGCTGTTTGATGACGCCTATCGCCAGCGTGCGCGATTGGCTTTGCTGACGGCCAGTGGTGCGGTGCCGAATTGGCAGGTGCAAGGGTTGAAAGCGTCGAGCGGTCTGCGTACCTGGCTGGATGGGTTAGGTGCCGGGGGAGGGACGCCATTGCTGGCGGCACTGGGTGAAGCGGGGCGTTGGCTGGTCGCTCGGCAAAAACGTTTTCCGGCTGAGCAGCAACGGGTATTGCTGCTGACCGATGGACGCTTGAAGGCGTGGTCGATGTTGCCGACGCTGGCATGCCCGGGGGTGCTGATCGATATCGAGCGAGGGCCGATTCGGTTGGGTCGGGCGAAGTTGCTGGCGGCGGAGCTTAAAGCGCAATACCGGCACATCGATGAACTGATTCCGCGTTGAGTTAGCTCTTTTTTTCGCGAGTGATCTATCGTAGGAGCTGCCGAAGGCTGCGATCTTTTGATCCGTGACGGCAGCGAGGATCAAAAGATCGCAGCCTTCGGCAGCTCCTACAGGATGTGTATTTTCAAAGGATCGATGTACGAACAAACCTTGCCCGCGACATGGCGAGGATCGGTTCAGCGAAACAGGTTGGTCCGCGCCAACTCGATCACCTCATCCCCACGCCCGCTCATCACCGCTTTGAGCATGTACAAACTGAACCCCTTGGCCTGTTCCAGCTTGATGGTGGGCGGCATCGCCAATTCCTGTGTGGCGGTCACCACATCTACCAGTACCGGCCCGTCATGCGCCAACGCCCGGCGTAACGCCTGTTCCAGATCCTCTGACTCCTCGACACGAATCCCCAGAATGCCCATCGCATTGGCCATCGCCGCAAAGTCCGGATTGTGCAGATCAGTGCCGGTATCCAATAGCCCGCTGGACTTCATTTCCATGGCGACGAAGCCCAGTGACGCGTTGTCGTAGACGATGATTTTTACCGGTAACTTCAACTGCGCCAGGGAAATGAAATCCCCCATCAACATGCTGAAACCACCGTCGCCGGACAGGGAAATCACCTGGCGATCAGGGAACGCTGCCTGCGCGCCGATGGCTTGAGGCATGGCGTTGGCCATCGATCCGTGATTGAACGAACCGAGCAGGCGTCGCTTGCCATTCATTTTCAGATAACGGGCGGCCCACACCGTCGGGGTGCCGACGTCGGCCGTAAAGATCGCGTCGTCATCGGCCAGTTCGCTGAGCAGGCGTGTGAGGTATTGCGGATGAATCGGCCGGCCTGGTGCTGAAGGTTGCGCCAGGTCATCAAGGCCTTTGCGCGCCTTTTCGTAATGCTTGAGCGAGGATTCCAGAAAGCTCCGGTCCGCACGATACGGCAGACGCGGAAGCAGCGCCGCCAGGGTTTCGCCGACGTCTGCGGCGATTCCGAGATCCAGCGTGGTGCGGCGCCCGAGGGCTTGCGGGTCATGGTCGATCTGAATGATGGTGGCGTCGGTCGGGTAAAACTGGCGATAGGGAAAGTCGGTACCGAGCATCACCAGCGTGTCGCAGTTGAGCATCGCGTGATAACCGGAGCTGAAGCCGATCAAACCGGTCATGCCGACATCGAACGGGTTGTCCCACTCGACATGCTCTTTGCCGCGCAACGCGTGCACCACCGGCGCGCCGAGGGCGTCGGCCAATGCCACCACTTGATCATGAGCACCGGCGCAACCGGCGCCGCACATCAGCGTCACGGCTTTGCTCTGGCTCAACAATTCGACCAGTCGATCGAGGTCGTGAGGCGCTGGCAAGGTGCGCGGTTTTGCGAGGGCCGGCCAGGGCTTCAGGTTGTCTTCGACTACCTGCAGGGCGACGTCGCCGGGAATGACCACCACCGCCACACCACGATTGAGAAGGGCGCTGCGCATGGCCCGGTGCAGCACATGCGGCATCTGGGCCGGGCTGCTCACCAGTTCGACGAAATGGCTGCATTCCTTGAACAGTTCCTGGGGGTGGGTTTCCTGAAAGTAATTCAGGCCGACTTCCGAAGACGGAATCTGCGCGGCAATTGCCAGCACCGGCACATGGTTCTTGTGGCAATCGAACAGCCCGTTGATCAAATGCAAATTGCCCGGTCCGCAACTGCCCGCGCACACCGCCAGTTCCCCGGTGACCGCCGCTTCGGCGCCAGCGGCAAACGCGGCGACCTCCTCGTGGCGCACGTGCATCCATTCAATGCTGTCCATGGTGCGCAGGGCGTCGGTCAGGCCGTTGAGGCTGTCGCCCGTCAGGCCCCAGATGCGTTTGACGCCGGCCTGTTCAAGGGTGGTAGCCAGTTGCTGGGCAATGGTGATTTTCGCCATGGGAAGGGCTCCAGTGATCGATGAGTTATCTTCAGGGTTTAAAGAGGACAA
This sequence comes from Pseudomonas sp. LBUM1643, assembly GCF_059716215.1. Taxonomy (NCBI): domain Bacteria; kingdom Pseudomonadati; phylum Pseudomonadota; class Gammaproteobacteria; order Pseudomonadales; family Pseudomonadaceae; genus Pseudomonas; species Pseudomonas sp. LBUM1643. Next base: position 3,597,954 of record NZ_CP166813.1, on the reverse strand, counting down.
CTCAACGCAGGCCATGACTCACTTGTTTATTCCAGGCTCATGGACACGCGAGTCGGGACCGGGATTGGGTTGCGCATCAATGTGCCCACCACCAGGGCTCCCAGCAGTGCCAGCAAACCGGCGACCAGCAGCAACAAACTGAAGCCACCGACGAACGCCTGCCGCGCTATAGGCTCGACTGCCGCGCGGGCAACATCAGGCAACAAGCTCATGGCCGCCGTCATGTCACCGGCCACCACGCGAGACGCAATGCCCTGCGCCTGATCGAGCCATTGCCCACCCTGTGTCGACAGTTGGCCGCGCAGCAAGGCTTCGGTATGGCTCGACAGCAAAGCGCCATACACACCGATGGCCAGCACGATGGCGCTAAAGCGCATGGTGGTGCTCATGCCCGACGCCATGCCGGTGCGTTCCCGAGGCACGCAGGCCATGATGTTTTTCTGCGTGTCGCCATTGAGCAAACCCGCGCCGGCCCCCGTCACGGCGATTGCCAGGGCAAAGGGCAGGTAGCCCCCGCTGGAGACGGCCCAGGCACTGAGCAGGTTGCCGCTGCCGACCAGTGCCAGTCCTGTCGCCATCAAGGTTGCCGGCGCAAAACGTGTCGCCAGTCGGGCGCCGATCTTCGGGCAGATCAGCATGGTCACGGCAAACGGCAACATCCCCAGCCCCGAGGCAATCGCGGAAAAGCCGAGGCCGTTTTGCAGGTAGAACGGCAACAGCGTCATCATCACCTGGGCACATCCGGCATAGGCGAACATGCCCAGCAACGCGCCGATGAAGCGCGGATGCCTGAACAGTTGCAGGTCGACCATGGGGCGTTGCTGCATCCGTTCGATCACGATGAACGCGCCCAGCAGCAGCGCGCCCCCGACGAGTCTTGCGTAGGTCAGCGGGTTGCTCCAGCCGATCCGGTTGGCCTCGATCAGGCCCCAGATCAGGCACGCCAGACTGGCACTGAACGCCAGGCTGCCCCAGGGATCGAGGCGCGCCGACTGGGTGTCGCGGGACTCGGGAATCGCACGCCAGACCATCACCATCAGCAACAAACCCACGGGCAGGTTCAGGTAGAAAATCCAGCGCCAGCCGATGGATTCGGTGATCACACCACCCAGGGTGGGGGCGGCCGTCATCGCCACGCCCATGCACGCACCCCAGAATGCCCACGCCTTGGCCCGCTCCACTTCATCGTGAAAAGCGTGGCCGATGGAGGCCAGCGCCGAGGTCAACAGCAGCGCCGCGCCGACACCTTTTATAGCCCGTGCAATGTCCAGGAACAACGCGTTCGGCGCCGCCCCGCAGCCGATCGACGCCAGGATGAATATGCTCAGGCCCCAGAGCAGGGTTTTCTGTCGCCCGAAGCGGTCGGCAATACTGCCCGCCGGCAATAACAGCGCGGCAAAGGCCAGCATGTAGGCGCTGACCACCCATTCGATGTCCGCGAAATTCGCGCCCAGGTCCCTGGCGATGGTGGGCAACGTCACGGCGACAATGTTGGTGTCGAGGACAATCAGTGAACAGACGCCTGAGGCTGTCAATAACGTCAGGCGCGGACTGACGCGGCTCATGACAGGATTGCCTTTTGGGCAAGGTCGCTGGTCGCGGTGGTATCAAGAGGTTTAACGTTCATGATTCGGGCTCTTTACTGTGATTGCCCGATGAGCTTATCGTGACCCACCAGGGACTTTGTTAGCCAAGATCCTGAACTTCATTACCTTTGAGCTAATGCACGCATGGACATACGGCATTTCCGCTATTTTCTGGCCGTTGCCCGGCAAGGCAATTTCACCCGCGCCGCCGAGCAACTGGGTATCGCGCCGCCGACCCTGACGCGACAGATCCAGGACATGGAGAACGAACTGGGTACGCGCCTGTTCGTGCGGCAAACCCGTGAAATCAGCCTGACCGAGGCCGGCGCGGCTCTGGTGATCGAAGCCGAGGCGACGGTGCGGCAATTCGAATACGCCCAGCAAAATGCCCAGCGCGCGGGGCGTGGGGAAATTGGTCATATCGAACTCGCCTACGTGGCTTCGGCGGTGTACTCGGGCCTGCTGCAGAAACAAGTGCAGGCCTTCAGCCGTGCATGCCCGGACGTCAGCGTGAACGTGCGCGAATACCCGATGGCGTCATTGCCGGCGATGGTGGACGAGGGTCGATTCGATATCGGTTACGTGCGTTCACCCATGACGCTGCCTGAAGGCCTGGAAGCGATCCGCCTCGACGCTGAGGGTTTCGTATTGGCACTGCCGAGCGAATCATGGCTATCGCGACTGACGGAGATCGGCCCGGAACACCTGCAGGGCGAGACGTTCATTCTTCCGGAACAGATCAGCGGCACCTTGCAAGTCGCGGCCGCTGGCGGGTTTGCGCCCAGGTTGGGGGCACAACCGGGCGGATTGGTGGCAGTGCTGGCGCTGGTGTCCCTGGGGCAGGGCGTAGCGGTGGTGCCGGAGTCGGTGGTTGGGCATGTCGGGTTGCCGGGTGTGGTATATCGGTCGATCAAGGGCTGTGAGGCGAGTTCGTGGTTGTCATTGGTGTATCGGCGGTTCGAGAAGTCGGCGGCGGTCGTCAGGTATATCGAGTTGGTTAAACAACGCTAAAAGCTTCGCGAGCAGGCTCACTCCTACAGGGGAACTGTGAACACCACAAATCCAATGTGGGCGCGGGCTTGCTCGCGAAAGCGGCCGTCCAAACAACAAAGATCCTCGGGTTCTACAGATTTTGTAATGATTTTCGGCTGTAGGAAAAGAGACTTTCGCCTGTACGCTTCAAGACCTTTTTCCTTTCAGGATTTGCATGAACACCGTTTCGGAGCCTCCCAGTTACCCTTTCCCTACGCGCAACCGCGCGGTCCTGATGCACGCGAAACATCCCGTCTTCCGACTCCAGAACTCCTTTGACATTGTCGCTCCACGGCCCCTGCGCCGCGCCTTGCCGTGTCCGGCATTCTGAATTCACTGAAGAGATCGAGACGTTTTTATGGAATGGATTGCTGACCCTACCGCGTGGCTGGGCTTGTTGACGTTGATCGTGCTGGAGCTGGTGCTCGGCATCGATAACCTGGTGTTTATCGCCATTCTGGCGGACAAACTGCCACCGGAGCAGCGGGATCGAGCACGTCTCATTGGCTTGTCGCTGGCGTTGTTGATGCGCCTGGGCCTGCTGGCGAGTATTTCCTGGCTGGTCACCCTGACCCAGCCGCTGTTCGAAGTGTTCGATAAGAGCTTCTCCGGACGTGACCTGATCATGCTGTTCGGTGGTGTGTTCCTGCTGTTCAAGGCCACCATGGAATTGCACGAGCGACTCGAAGGCCATGTCGGCGAGCGCTCCACCAATGCGGCTTATGCGCTGTTCTGGCCGATTGTTGCGCAGATTGTGGTGCTCGATGCGGTGTTTTCCCTGGACGCGGTGATTACCGCTGTGGGCATGGTCGATGAGCTGGCAGTGATGATGATCGCCGTGATCATTTCTATCGGCCTGATGATTGTCGCCAGCAAACCGCTGACCCGTTTCGTCAACGCGCACCCGACAGTGATCATGCTGTGCCTGGGCTTCTTGATGATGATCGGCTTCGCGCTGACCGCTGAAGGCCTGGGTTTCCACATTCCCAAGGGCTACTTGTATGCGGCAATCGGTTTCTCGATCCTGATCGAGGTGTTCAACCAGATCGCCCGGGCGCGTCGCAAACGCTCGATGCAGGGCGTGCGTCCAATGCGCGAACGTACGGCGCATGCGGTGATGCGTTTGCTCGGTGGCCGCAGGCTGGCGGCTGAGGAGGTCGACGACGAGATTGCCGACCTCCTGGACAACGGCGAGGCGCCGAGTGGAGTGCTGTTCGACCGACGTGAGAGGGTAATGATCAGTGGCGTACTGCAGCTGGCCGAACGCCCGATTCGCAGCCTGATGACCGTGCGCGCCGACGTTGATCACATCGACTTGTCCGACGATGCCAGCGCGATTCGCACGCGCCTGATGCATTCGTCCTACTCGCGTTTGCCGCTGATCCGAGATGGTGCGGTCGATGAGCCGTTGGGCTTCGTGCACAAGAAGGAACTGTTGAAGGAATATCTGGCAGGCAACGAGCCCGACCTTGAGCACCTGGCGCGCAAGGCCATCAACTTGCTGGAAAGTTATTCGATCCTCAATGCCCTGGAGCAGATGCGCAAAGCCTCGACGCACATCGCGTTTGTGGTCAATGAATTCGGTGACTTCGTGGGTGTGCTGACCATGACCGACATTCTTGAATCGATTGCCGGCGAGTTGCCCGATGCCAGCGAAATCGAAGGCCCGGATGTGGTTGAGGAGCAGGGCGGGTTCATGGTCAGCGGCGCGCTGAACCTGATGCGCGTACGGCAACGGACCGGTTTCGCCGCGGAACCGACCGAGGATTATCAAACCCTGGCCGGTTTGGTGGTGAGCGTGCTCGACCGCCTGCCGATGATCGGGGACAGCCACGAGTGGCAAGGCTGGCGGATGACGGTGGTGGCGGTTGAGGAACGCCGGGTGACGCGGGTATTGCTGGTTCGTGCAGCCGAGTGATTTTGGGTCGCATCCGATTAAGCCTTCGCGAGCAGGAGAGCGCAATCCATTGTGGGGACGCGCCTACTCGCGAAGAAGGCCTGATGCATTTTTCCTACAGGAATCGAGGCGGAGCTCACCCAATTGGAGGACTTGGACGATAGCAAACACGGAAATTGAGAAGCGTGTGAGCTGCTACCTTTTGCACTCCATCCATTCTTGGTCACGACTCCATGTCAAAAGCAATAAGGTCAGATGCGCGTGGGAGTGCTATTTTTAGCACTTCCAAAAGCACTGTAAGGAACACCTTCATGCCACATTTTGTGCTTTCGCAGGTTGTAGCGAGTATTTCAGAACTGAAAAAAAACCCGATGGGCACGGTCGCCGCCGGCGGTGGTCAATCTGTTGCAATCCTCAACCGTAACGAGCCAGCTTTTTACTGTGTCCCAGCTAAAGAGTATGAGGCCTTGATGTCTCGCCTCGAGGATCTGGAGTTAATCGCTCTTTGCAAGGAGCGTGAAAACGACCCGACCATAAAGGTTTCGATTGATGACCTATGAGTTGGAGTTCTCTGAAAAAGCATTGAGGGAATGGAAGAAACTCGGTGCAAACCTGAGAGACCAATTTAAAAAGAAGCTTCTGGAACGCCTCGTAAACCCGCACGTTCCTGCAGACCGGCTGCACGGGCTTAGGAATGCTTACAAAATCAAACTGCGAAGTGCAGGGTATCGAATGGTCTATCGCGTATTTGATGAGGTGTTGGTCGTGACCGTAATCGCGGTGGGCAAGAGGGAGCGCGCAGATGTTTACAGGAATGCCGGCGCTCGCTAGCTGTATCGTAAATAAGTCGTAAATCAGGATTGTCTTTATAGGGAAATATGATGGCTGTGAGTAATGTAGAACCTGTTATTCCTCAATTGACAGCGATTCTTGAGGCTTTGAAGTATTTCATTCCCCTTTTTTTGGTATTGCTGCTTACCTGGTATGGATATGTAAGAGCGGCTTCCGGCTTTTTCCTGATTGAACGCATTTGGCGATTGATAGGCGGTAGTAAGGATTTCTCCAGTGAATTTCTCAATCAGCAATGGTCAGCCGTCAGGGACCTTGAAAGTTTCCGATTCAAAACAGGCATACGACTTGATAACTATCAACAAATGCTGGAGCTGCTTGAGCGGATCAAGCGAGATGAAATCAACATTGCTCAATTGATCCGAGGGAGAAAATACTTTGATGCAAATCTTCTAGTCATGCGCAATCCTGATTTGAATCTTTGGAAAGGTCGTCATGCCATCGGCGTGGTCCTGACAATGCTCTTCATGTTTCTGTGCACAATCCCCATGATCCCTGATTACGCAGTTTTGACCATGAAAAAGAGCAACGTTACTTTTATGGTTCGAGAAGACTCGGCCGAATCCTTTCTGTCGAGCGATTGGGTGTTAAAGCCAGAAAACTGCATCAGGCCTACCGTTCAGCCAGACGATAAAATCAAACAACTGGTTTGCGGAGTATTCGCCAGCGAGGCAGATGGGCGTTATGTCAGGAATATCATTTTCGAACAACGAGCGGTATCCGGAGTTTTTCTGGTCTTTGGTTTCTGGGGTTTTCTATGCATGATCGTTGCAAGCAGTAAGGCGCATGCTGCACGGCGCGTGTTTGAACAAACTCGAAAAACGTGCCGATCAAACGAGCAACCCAGTCTGTGGATGCGCAGTGAGCACGCACCTTAAAATGCTGGCTCCCTGCATTACCAATCGGCGGGTGTGAATGCTTGCCGATAGCGCCTTGCAAGCATTGTCGCGCTCCCATCCAATGCGTTTCATGAGAGCCTTCGCCCGGAGAGGTCATGTCGAACGCCGCACAATGAAGCTTTTCGCGCGCCATTTTGTGCCATACATCTGCAACTGTGGCGCATTTACCCGATTGCTGTAGCCCACGGTAGCGCGCAGCCTCCGCTCCTTTGGTAACGCTTGTTCAGCCCACCATCCTCATCTGCTTGATTCAAAACACTTTCCAATCTCCTCAACTTTCCCGTCACAACCTGTGGCACACTTTCTGCTGTCTATTCCGTTGTTACAAACCACTATCCGCTATAGCGGAATAAACAATACCCTGGAGTGCTTGCCATGCATCGCCGACCTTCCTTGTTTAAAGCGTGTGTTTTTCTGTTTGTAGCTTCGGCTGCTGCCGTGGGTGTGGCCCAGGCGGCGGACGGTAAGCTCGATAGCGTGCTGGCCCGCGGAAAGCTCATTATGGGTACGGGCAGTACCAATGCGCCGTGGCACTTCCAGGGAGCGGATGGCAAGTTGCAGGGTTTCGATATCGACATCGGGCACATGATCGCCAAGGGTTTGTTTAACGACCCGAGCAAGGTTGAGTACGTAGTGCAATCGTCCGATGCGCGGATTCCCAATCTGCTGACCGACAAGGTCGACATCAGTTGCCAGTTCATTACCGTCACCGCCAGCCGTGCCCAGCAGGTGGCGTTCACCCTGCCGTACTACCGCGAAGGTGTGGGGCTGCTGCTGCCGGCCAACAGCAAGTACAAGGAAATCGAAGACCTGAACGCCGCGGGCGACAGTGTGACTGTGGCGGTGCTGCAGAACGTGTACGCCGAAGAGCTGGTGCATCAGGCGCTGCCCAAGGCCAAGGTCGACCAGTACGACAGCGTGGACCTGATGTACCAGGCGGTGAACTCCGGCCGTGCCGACGCGGCGGCGACCGATCAATCGTCGGTCAAATATCTGATGGTGCAAAACCAGGGTCGCTACCGCAGCCCGGCCTACGCCTGGAGTCCACAAACCTACGCCTGTGCGGTCAAGCGGGGCGATCAGGACTGGTTGAACTTCGTTAACACCACCTTGCATGAGGCCATGACCGGCGTTGAGTTCCCGGCTTACGCGGCGTCATTTAAACAATGGTTCGGTGTGGATCTGCCTACCCCAGCCATCGGTTTCCCCGTCGAATTCAAATGACCCCGTGAGAGTGGGGCGCCCAACAGCGCCCCGCTCAAGGTACTTCTGACCATGAACTATCAGTTGAACTTTGCCGCCGTGTGGCGCGATTTCGACACCTTGCTGGCAGGGCTCGGTCTGGGGCTCGAGCTGGCGCTGGTGTCGATCGCCATCGGTTGTGTGATCGGCCTGATGATGGCGTTTGCCTTGCTGTCCAAACACCGAGCGCTGCGGGTGATGGCATCGGTGTATGTGACGGTGATCCGCAATACGCCGATTCTGGTGTTGATTCTGTTGATCTACTTCGCGTTGCCAAGCCTGGGCATTCGTCTGGACAAGATTCCGTCGTTCATCATCACCCTGTCGTTGTATGCCGGGGCGTACCTGACCGAAGTGTTCCGCGGCGGACTGTTGAGCATTCCCAAGGGCCAGCGCGAAGCGGGGTTGGCGATCGGTTTGGGCGAGTGGCAGGTCAAGGCCTACGTCACCGTGCCGGTGATGCTGCGCAATGTGCTGCCAGCCCTGTCGAACAACTTCATTTCGCTGTTCAAGGACACCTCGCTGGCGGCCGCGATTGCGGTGCCGGAGCTGACCTATTACGCGCGCAAGATCAATGTCGAGAGCTACCGGGTGATTGAAACCTGGATGGTGACCACTGCGCTTTATGTAGCGGCCTGCTACCTCATTGCCATGATGCTGCGTTACCTCGAGCAGCGTCTGGCGATTCGCCGATAGGAGGCCCCCATGTACAAATCTCCCAGTTGGTTGCATGAGTTATGGGTGGCGCGGGAAGTCCTGTGGCAGGGCTTTCTGACCAGTGTGCAGGTTTCGGCGCTGGCCATTCTGTTGGGCACGATGGTCGGTATCGTCACCGGGTTGGTGCTGACCTACGGCAAGTTCTGGATGCGTGCACCGTTCCGTTTTTACGTCGACATCATTCGCGGTACACCGGTGTTTGTGCTGGTTCTGGCCTGCTTCTATATGGCGCCGGCGCTGGGCTGGCAAATCAGTGCGTTTCAGGCCGGAGCCCTGGGGCTGACGCTGTTTTGTGGCTCGCATGTCGCCGAGATCGTGCGCGGTGCGCTGCAAGCGTTGCCAAGCGGGCAGATGGAAGCGAGCAAGGCCATTGGCCTGACGTTTTACCAATCCCTCGGCTATGTGCTGCTGCCCCAGGCGTTGCGGCAGATCCTGCCGACCTGGGTCAACTCGTCCACCGAAATCGTCAAGGCTTCGACCCTGTTATCGGTGATCGGCGTGGCGGAACTGCTGCTCAGTACGCAGCAGATCATTGCCCGCACGTTCATGACCCTGGAGTTCTACCTGTTCGCCGGATTTCTGTTTTTCGTCATCAACTACGGCATCGAGTTACTCGGCCGGCACATTGAAAAGCGGGTGGCCTTGCCATGACTCAGACTCAGCTCTCAAACGCAAATAACGCCAACCCGCAGAACGGCCAGCCTTTGCTGGATATTCGTGGCCTGCACAAGCAATACGGCAAACTCGAAGTGCTCAAGGGCGTCGATCTGAGCATGCAGCGTGGCAACGTCGTGACGCTGATCGGTTCCAGTGGCTCAGGCAAGACCACACTGCTGCGCTGCGTGAATATGCTCGAAGAATTCCAGGGCGGGCAGATCGTGCTCGACGGTGAGTCCATCGGTTATGACGAGGTCAACGGCAAGCGCATGCGCCACCCGGAAAAAACCATTGCGCGGCATCGGGCGATGACCGGGATGGCGTTCCAGCAGTTCAACCTGTTCCCGCACCTCACCGCGCTGCAGAACGTCACTCTCGGTTTGCTCAAGGTCAAGAAGCTGCACAAGGATGAAGCGGTAGCCCTGGCGGAGAAGTGGCTGGAGCGGGTCGGCCTGCTGGAGCGTCGCGATCACTTTCCCGGTCAACTGTCCGGTGGCCAGCAGCAGCGCGTGGCGATTGCCCGGGCGATTGCGATGAACCCGAGCCTGATGCTGTTCGACGAAGTCACCTCGGCCCTCGACCCGGAGCTGGTGGGCGAGGTGCTGAATGTGATCAAGGGGCTGGCCGATGAAGGCATGACAATGTTGCTGGTGACCCACGAAATGCGCTTTGCGTTCGAGGTCTCGGACAAGATCGTTTTCATGAATCAGGGGCGAATAGAAGAGCAGGGGCCGCCCAAGGAATTGTTCGAACGCCCGCAATCGCCGCGACTGGCGGAATTTCTCAAGAACACGCGTTTTTGATCTTTACCAAAAAATCTTCACTTTCAAATCAGGAGAAACACTCATGAGCATTACTCGTTACGGCACCGGTAGCACCGCCGCTGGCGGCCAGCCTCGCCCTTTCGCCCGCGCCGTTGAAGCCGATGGCTGGCTGCACGTTTCGGGGCAAGTGCCGGCGGTGGACGGCGAGATCATGACGGGCGGCATTGTCGAGCAGACCCACCAGACGATGAAGAACCTGATCGCGATTCTCGAAGAGGCCGGTTATGGCCTGGAGGACGTGGTGCGGGCCGGCGTGTGGCTGGAAGATCCGCGTGATTTCACGAGTTTCAACAAGGTCTTCTCCGAGTACTTCAAACCTGAGCACGCCCCGGCCCGGGCCTGTGTGCAGGCGAACATGATGGTCGATTGCAAGGTCGAGATTGACTGCATCGCGTACAAGAAAAAGGCCTGAACCGAGGTGGCTTCATCGCTAGCAGGCTAGCTCCCAAAGGGAAACGCATTCCAAATGTGGGAGCTAGCCTGCTAGCGATGGCGGCCTGACAGTCACCACAACACTCTGGTTAAACTCCCGGCACTTTTATGGGAACCACTGACATGACCGAAGACACCATCAAACGCCGGGCTCGCGGGCTGGATCGGGCGTTCGATATCCTCGATTTCCTCAAGGAAGTCGGCAAACCCCTGCGTCCGAACGAGATCGCCAGTGGTATCGGCAGCCCTAAATCCACGGTCTACGAACTGGTGGCATCCTTGCTCGAACGGCGGATCCTCGAGCTCGTTGGCAAGGACGGTCACGTGTACCTGGGCCGTCAGCTGTACTTCCTCGGGCAGGCGCACCTGCGCCATTTCGACCTGACCCGCGAAGCTGATCACGCCTTGCAGGAAATCGTCACCCAGACCCATGAAACGGCGCAGATGTGCCTGCTCAACGGGCGTAAATACACGGTTGCCTTGATGAAAGAGGGTGAGCGGCATTTCCGAATTTCCTCCGATATCGGAGAGAACGCGCCGATTCCGTGGACCGCGTCAGGGCGACTGTTGTTGGCGCATCTGAGCGATCAGGAAATCGTCGACCTGATCGACCATGACGACTTCATCCTCCCCGACGGCGAACGCCTGCCACTGGAGCAGTTTCTCAAGGAAATTCGTCAGGCTCACACCGACGGTTTCTTCTCTTTCGACAGCGTTGCCGACACCTTTACCCATTGCTTCGCCGCCCCGGTCAAAGACCCCAGTGGCGTGGCAATCGCGACCCTGTGCATCGTCGCTCCCCGAGCCGATGCCAAAAACAATTACAACGACTATCGTCAGGTGCTGATCGACAGCGCCAACAGCCTGGCCCGTCGCATCAACGAATAACAGCGGCTGCCAGCAGCCGCGAAAAGTAAGGAGTTCGACCATGTCTATTGCCCAACGTACTGCCTCCGTGGAAAAGGGCTTCGCCCATACCGGCGCCAACCTGGTACGCGACGTCAGCCTGCCGGCCCTGGTACTGCACCGTGAAGCCCTGGAGCACAACATCCGCTGGATGCAGACCTTCGTAAGCGACAGCGGTGCCGAGCTCGCGCCCCACGGTAAAACCAGCATGACGCCGGCACTGTTTCGCCGCCAACTGGACGCCGGCGCCTGGGGCATCACCCTGGCCAGCGCCACGCAAACCCGCGCAGCGTATGCCCATGGCGTGCGTCGGGTGTTGATGGCGAACCAACTGGTCGGAACGCCGAACATGGCGCTGATTGCCGACCTGCTGGCGGACTCGGGTTTTGAGTTCCATTGCATGGTCGATCACCCGGATAACGTCGCCGACCTGGGAGCGTACTTCGCTTCGCGCGGTGTGCGATTGAACGTGATGATCGAGTACGGCGTGGTCGGCGGGCGGTGCGGTTGCCGTACGGAAGAGGAAGTGGTCGCACTGGCCAAAGCCATCGCGGCGCAACCGTCCCTGGCGCTGACCGGCATCGAGGGTTACGAAGGGGTGATTCATGGCGATCACGCGGTGACGGGTATCCGCGAGTTTGCCGCTTCACTCGTGCGTCTGGCGGTGCAGTTGCAGAACAGCGGCGCCTTCGCCATTGCCAAACCGATCATTACCGCATCAGGCTCGGCCTGGTATGACCTGATCGCCGAATCCTTCGAAGCGCAGAATGCCGGCGGGCGCTTCCTCAGCGTGCTGCGCCCCGGAAGCTACGTGGCGCATGACCATGGCATCTACAAAGAAGCGCAGTGCTGCGTGCTCGACCGTCGCAGCGACCTGCACGAAGGATTGCGCCCGGCGCTGGAAATCTGGGCGCATGTTCAATCGTTGCCTGAGCCAGGGTTCGCGGTGATTGCCCTGGGCAAACGCGACGTGGCCTATGACGCCGGTCTGCCGGTGCCATTGCTGCGTTACAAGGCCGGTGTCGTGCCAGCCGTGGGCGACGATGTGAGTGCCTGCAAGGTGACGGCCGTGATGGACCAGCATGCGTTCATGACCGTGGCGCCGGGGGTCGAGTTGCGGGTAGGTGACATCATTTCCTTCGGTACTTCGCATCCTTGCCTGACGTTCGACAAGTGGCGTGTGGGGTGTCTGGTGGATGAGCAGTTGAATGTCATCGAGACCATGGAAACCTGTTTTTAAGGTTTGAAACCGAGGTGCGGCCATCGCGAGCAGGCTCACTCCCACAGTGATCTTCAGTGATCACAACATTTGTGTACGACACGAATCCCTGTGGGAGCGAGCCTGCTCGCGATGGCGTCCAGCCGGACACCCTCGAATCATCAGAGAACAACAATGACCACCCCCAACACCCCTCGCATCGCCTTGATCGGTGAATGCATGATCGAGCTACAACAACACGCCGATGGCAGCCTGCAGCAAAGCTTCGGCGGCGACACCTTGAACACGGCTGTTTACCTGTCCCGAGCACTCGGTGCAGACGGTTCGGTGGATTACGTCACCGCCCTGGGCGATGACAGTTTCAGCGACGCCATGTGCCGCACCTGGGCCGACGAAAACATCGGGTTGGGCATGGTCCAGCGCTTGCCCGGCCGCTTACCCGGCCTTTACTGCATCCAGACTGATGCCGCAGGCGAGCGGCGCTTTCTCTACTGGCGCAACGAAGCCGCCGTCCGCGATTGCTTCACCACCCCGGCAGCCGCACCGATCCTGGCGGCGCTGCCGGGTTATGACGTGCTGTATTTCAGCGGTATCACCTTGGCGGTGCTCGGCGCGCAAGGCCGGGAAAAGTTGCTGGAAACGCTGATCGAAGCCCGACAGCGGGGCGCACGAATTGTCTTCGACAACAACTATCGGCCGCGCTTGTGGGCTTCGGTGGACGAGGCGCGGGCGGCCTATCGCAGCGTGTTGCCGCAGGTGGACCTGGCGTTGCTGACCGTCGATGACGAGCAGGCGCTGTTTCAGTTTGCCGATTGCGAAGCGGTGTTTGCCGCTTATGAGCAGATCGGAACGCCAGAGGTCGTGCTCAAGCGTGGCGCCGAGGCGTGTTTGATTCGGTGTGGTGGGGAGTCGTTTAAAGTGCCGGCGCAGCGGGTCGAGCAGGTGGTGGACACCACGGCCGCGGGGGATTCATTCAGTGCTGCGTACCTGGCGAGCCGGCTCAAGGGCGGTAGCCCGGAAGACGCGGCCGAGGCCGGGCATCAATTGGCGAGTCGGGTGATTCAGTTGCCGGGGGCATTGATTCCCAGATAAGTAGAGGATGGCCGCTGGCTGCGCCAACGGATCGCCAGCAGGCTGGCTCCCACAAGGGTTTGTGGGCACTGAAGATCCATTGTGTTAACTGGCTCCCACAAGGGTTTGTGGGCACTGAAGATGCATTGTGGTACTGGCTCCCACAAGGGTTTGTGGGCACTGAAGATGCATTGTGGTACTGACTCCCACAAGGGTTTGTGGGCACTGAAGATGCATTGTGGTAACTGGCTCCCACAAGGGTTTGTGGGCACTGAAGATCCATTGTGGGAGCCAGCCTGCTGGCGATGGGGCCCTTAAGCCAACCCGTCAATCCCGATAAAACACCTGCACCAGGTGATACCCGAATTTGCTCTTGATCGGCCCATGCACCACCCGCAACGGCTTTTTGAAGATCACCGCATCGATCACCCCGACCATCTGCCCGGGCCGCACTTCACCCAGGTCGCCGCCGCGTTTGCCGGAGGGGCAGGTGGAGTACTTCTTGGCCAGCACATCGAACGCTTCACCTTTGGCGATACGTTGTTTGAGCTGCTCGGCTTCTTCCGAGGTTTTCACCAGAATGTGGCGGGCTTGAGCTTTCATGGGGCAGGTACCTTGCAACGGTGCTGACAGCGGGGGCGGCGATTATGCCTTAACTCACTCGTGTTGGCCGATCATCGTGCGAATCTTGCTGGCCAGCAGATCAATGGAGAAAGGCTTGGCCACCATGTCCATCCCTTGCTCAAGGAAGCCCTGGCGTTCGGCGGCTTTCTCCGCATAACCCGTCATGAATAGCACTTTAAGATCAGGCCGGTGCTGGCGCGCGATTTCCGCCAGCTGACGACCATTCATGCCCGGCAACCCCACGTCGGTCACCAGCAAATCCACGCGTAAATCGGACTCCAGCAGCGGCAAGGCAGCTTTCGCGTTTTCGGCTTCATGGGCGTGATAACCCAGCTCCCGGAGCAGGTCGAGCACCAGCATGCGCACCGCCGGATCGTCTTCGACCAGCACCACGGTTTCGCCAGCAATGGCCGCCGGGGCCTCGCCTGTGAAGGGAAGTAACGTGTTTTCCGGCTCGGCGACTCGCAATCGGGGCAAGTACAGGCGAACACAGGTGCCCTGATCGGGCACGCTGTCGAGGTGGACATGTCCGCCGGACTGCTGGGCAAAACCATAAATCATCGACAACCCGAGTCCCGTGCCCTGACCGATGGGTTTGGTGGTGAAGAACGGATCGAACGCTTTCGCCAGAATGGACGGCGTCATGCCTGTGCCGTTGTCGCTGACGGCAATCATCAAGTAGTCACCGGCCTTGACCGGTTCCAGGGTGATGATGTCGCTGTCGTCGAGGTAAACGTTAGCGGTTTCAATCAGCAGGTCACCGCCGTCTGGCATCGCGTCCCGCGCGTTGATCACCAGATTGAGCAGGGCATTTTCCAGCTGACTGACGTCGGTGCTGACGGGCCAGACGTTGTCGACCAGTCGCAGTTTGAGCACGATGTGGTCGCCCTTGGTACGGCTGAGCAGGTCTTCCAGGGAGTGGATCAGGTCGTTGGCGTTCAACGGCTTGCGGTCCAGCGACTGCCGTCGGGAAAACGCCAGCAGGCGATGGGTCAAGGCGGAGGCGCGGTTGGCGGAGGACACCGCAGCTTCGGTAAAACGGCCGATCTCGGCGGCGCGTCCATCCGCGATGTAGCGCTGCATCAGGTCGAGGCTGCCGATGATGCCGGTGAGCATGTTGTTGAAGTCATGGGCAATGCCACCGGTGAGCTGGCCGACCGCTTCCATCTTCTGCGCATGGCGCAAGGCATCCTCGGCGCGTTCACGCTCGGTCATCTCGTTTTGCAGCCGCTGGTTGGCTTCCGCAAGCTGCTGGGTTCGCGCGGCGACACGTTCTTCCAGGGTTTCGTTGAGATTGAGCAGCGCGTCTTCGGTCTTTTTGCGCTCGGTTTCATCGATCACGAAAATATAGAAACCATTCACGGCGCCATCCGGCCCGTGGCGCGGCAGGTAGTTCATCAAGGCGTGGCGGCTGCTGCCGTCGCGGTGTCGGGTCTTGATGCTGAAGCGACAGGTCTTGCCGTTCAACGCCTTGGCGATGTGCTTGGCGCGCAGGGCGTAGGCTTCGTCCCCTATCACCTCGCGGATGGTGCGGCCGTACAGTTCCTGAGGGGTGCGACCGTACCAGTCGAGGTAGGCGGCGTTATTCAGGCGGAAGCGCTCTTCGCTGTCCACGTAACTGATCAGGATCGGCATGGCGTTGATGATCAGCTGCAGTTCGGTCTGGCTCTGACGCAGCGCCTGTTCGGTTTGTTTGCGTTCGGTCAGGTCGAGTGCTGCACCCAGGAAGCGGATCGGCCGGCCATGATGGTCCTTGTAGCAACGCCCACGGGCGAACACCCAGCGCACCTGGCCGTCAGGCTGCAGCAGGCGATATTCCTCGGCGTATTCAGTGCCGTGAGTGATGGCGTGCTTGATGCCGCGAGTGACCATGGCGCGGTCTTCGGGATGCACGCCCTGAAGGTACGCGCTGATCGGCAACTGGCTGGCGAGTAGCGGGTCGATCCCGTGCAGTTGGGCAAAGTGGGTGTCGGCGATGAATTGATCGTCACTGATGTTCCAGTCCCAGGTACCCACAGCATCGGTCGCCGCGAGGGCAAGCTGCAGGCGTTCCTCGGTTTCACGCTGGGCCTTGAGGCTGGCGGCGGAACGTTGTTCGAGTTCCAGCGCGATGCGACGGCGTTCGTTGGTTTCAATGGCGGTGATCAGGATTCCGGCGACCTGGGCGTTTTCATCGCGGATCGGGCTGTAGGTCAGGTCAAGCCAGAACTCGGATTCGCCATCGCCACGCTGCAACGTGAAGCGCTGCTCGCTGTAGGTGCGCACTTGTCCTTGTAGGACGGCGCTGTAAATCGGGTCGGTAAAATCTCTAAGTTCTGGCCATATCTGGTGGGTAGGCTGTCCGAAACCCTGCGGGTGTTTGTTACCGGCCAACAGAGCAAAGCCGTCATTGTAGATCTGCGTCAACTGCGATCCCCACAGCAGCAGCATGGGCATCGGCGAGTGAATCACGATGTCCACGGCGGTTCTCAGGCTCTGCGGCCAGGTGCTGGCGGGGCCCAGAGGGCTGCGGGTCCAGTCCATTCGGGCAATCAAAGCCTGGGCATCGCTGCCGATGGGTGATGCGTTCATCAAAAAGTCCTGCACTAAAGTCGGTGAGGCGGCGTCTACTATCCTAGGCGGTAGACGCTGGATGACCCGATCGGGGTCATTTTTTTACTCGATTGCTTCGCGGGTGCAATGTGCCATGGAAATCGATGCACTGTTAACGTTATTGGCTCAACAGAATGGTTCCGACCTTTATCTGTCCACTGGAGCGCCACCGAGCGCACGGTTTGATGGAACGCTCAGAGTACTGACCGACCAGCCGTTCAAACCGGGGGAAGTCGCGGCCATTGCCGCCTCCATCATGGACGCCGAGCAGCGCCTGGAGTTCGATCGGGAATTGGAGATGAACCTGGCGATTTCCTTGCCGGGTATCGGGCGCTTTCGGGTCAACATTTTCAAGCAGCGCAACGATTTATCCATTGTGGCGCGCAACATCAAGCTCGACATTCCACGTTTCGAAGACCTTAAGCTGCCGCCGGTGCTGCTCGAAACGGTGATGCTGAAACAAGGCCTTATGCTGTTCGTCGGTGCGACCGACTGTGGCAAGTCGACCTCGCTCGCGGCGTTGATCGACTACCGCAATCGTCACAGCAGTGGCCATATCATCACCATTGAAGACCCGGTCGAATACATCCATCGGCACAAGCGGTCGATCATCAATCAGCGTGAGGTGGGCGTTGATACGCGCAGTTTTCACGCCGCGTTGAAAAACACTCTGCGCCAGGCGCCTGATGTGGTGTTGATCGGCGAAATTCGCGACCGCGAGACCATGGAGCATGCGCTGGCGTTCGCCGACACCGGCCATCTGGTCATTTCCACGTTGCACGCGCACAACGCCAATCAGGCGCTAGACCGCATCATCAACTTCTTCCCCGACGAACGCCGAACACAACTGCTGCACGACTTGGGCAACAACCTCAAGGCCTTCGTTTCGCAGCGTCTGGTGCGCACGAGCGATGGTCAGCGCCGGGCAGCGGTGGAGGTGATGCTGGGCACGCCGACGATTGCGGATTTGATCCGGCGCCATGAGTTTGACGAGCTCAAGGGGATCATGGAGAAGTCAGCGAATGTGGGCATGCAGACCTTTGATGGCGCGCTGTTCGCACTGGTCGCCGAGGGGGCGATTGATGAAACGGAAGCGTTGAAACACGCGGATTCGGTGAACAATCTGCGCTTACGCTTGAAGTTGCACGCGGATACAGCGCCAGGTTTACCGCCACCTTCGGGCGAATGGGGTCTCGTAGACTGATCTATGCCCTTCCGGGCGAATGGCGGTTGATGGACTGACACATCCCTGGCGGTTGATGGACTGACACATCCCTGGCGGTTGATGGACTGACACATCCCCCTGTAGGAGCTGTCGAGTGAAACGAGGCTGCGATCTTTTGACTTTGCTTTTTATAAAAACAAGGTCAAAAGATCGCAGCCTCGTTTCACTCGACAGCTCCTACACGGCTCCTACACGGCTCCTACACGGCTCCTACACGGCTCCTACACGGCTCCTACACAGCCCCTTTGGAAAATGTCTATCAACTCTGGAGCTCAGGCCGGTTGCGGTATTGCTCCAGCGCTTCAGGATTGGCCAGTGCGTCGGTGTTTTTCACCTTCTGCCCATGCACCACATTCCTCACGGCCAGCTCGACCACTTTGCCGCTGATGGTTCGGGGGATGTCCGTGACCGCGAGAATCTTTGCCGGCACATGCCGGGGTGTGGTGTTGGCGCGAATGACCTGGCGAATCTGCTGCTCAAGCCCTTCGTCCAGCTCGAAGCCATCACGCAATCTCACGAACAGCACCACACGCACATCGTCCTGCCATTGCTGACCAATGGCCACGCTGTCGATGACCTGCGAGACTTTTTCCACCTGACGATAGATCTCCGCTGTACCGATGCGCACGCCGCCGGGGTTGAGCACGGCGTCCGAGCGCCCATGAATCATCATCCCGCCGTGGTGCAGTTCTTCGGCGTAATCGCCCTGGGCCCAGACGCCGGGGAACTGGGTGAAGTACGACGCCCGGAGTTTTTCGCCGTCAGGGTCATTCCACAACCCGATGGGCATCGCCGGGAAGTGGCGCGTGCAGACCAGTTCGCCTTTTTCGCCAACGACCGGATGGCTATCGTCGTTCCAGACTTCGATCGCCATGCCCAGGCTCTTGCCCTGCATTTCGCCACGGCGAACCGGCAGCAGCGGATTACCGATGACGAAGCACGAAACGATGTCGGTGCCGCCTGACATTGAGGCCAGGCACAGGTCCGACTTGATGTCACGGTAGACAAAATCGTAGCTCTGGGGCGACAGCGCGGAGCCCGTGCAGAGCAAGGTTTTCAGGCTGCCCAGGTCATGGGTGCGCCGGGGCTTGATGCCACTGCTTTCCAGGGTCGCGAGAAACTTAGGGCTGGTACCGAAGACGCTGATGCGCTCGTCATCGATCAGGTCGATCAAACGCTCAGGCTCCGGGTGAAACGGCGAGCCGTCATACAGCACCACTGCGCTGCCGACCGCCAGGGCCGAGACCAGCCAGTTCCACATCATCCAGCCGCAGGTGGTGTAGTAGAACAGTCGGTCGCCGGCGCCAAGATCGGCGTGCAACCCGTGTTCCTTGACGTGCTGCAGCAGCACGCCACCAGTGCTGTGGATGATGCACTTGGGCACGCCAGTGGTGCCGCTGGAGTAGAGGATGTACAGCGGATGCGCGAAGGGCACGGGGACGAAATCCGGCTCGCCGCCCACTTCATAAAAATCGTCCCACAGGGTGACATTGGCGTGAGTGTGGAAATCCCTGGCATGGGCCTGTGACCGCGCATAAGGCACAACGATCAATTCCTGCAGCGACGGCAGTCGTTCGAGGATTTCGTTGATCTTGGCGGTCTGGTCGATTTCTTTGCCGGCATAGCGGTAACCAGCGCAGGTCACCAGCACTTTCGGTTCGATCTGACCAAAACGGTCGATCACCCCTTGGGTGCCGAAATCCGGCGATGAGCAGGACCAGATGGCGCCCAGGCTGGTCGTACCGAGCATCGCCACCAGGGTTTGCCAGGTATTCGGCATGCACGCGGCCACCCGGTCACCGACGCCGACACCGGCAGCCTTCAGGCTGTTCTGAAAGCCTGCGACGTGCTCGGCAAGTTCGGCCCAGGTCAGCTGTTCGCGCTGGCCGTTTTCAGCAATGGCGATCACCGCCACAGCATCGTCGCGGCGACGCAGCAGGTGATCGGCAAAATTCAATGTGGCGCCAGGAAACCACTGAGCGCTGGGCATCTGTGGGCCTTCCTGCAGTACCGCGTCGGGCTGGTCGTGAAAGCGGATGTCGAAAAAATCGACGATGGCTTGCCAGAAATCTTCCCGCTGATCGATAGACCATTGATGCAGGGCGGGGTAGTCGTCGATGTGCAGGTGGTGCCGTTGCGCGATGAAGCGACGAAAGGCCTCCATGCGGGTCTTGCCGATGCGCTTGGCGTCGGGTTGCCAGAGGATGTCGGACATGGCTGGGCCTCTTTTTTCTTATGTCTGTTCAGGCATTGGCTGAGGGAACTCTGTGGCGAGGGAGCTTGCTCCCGCTGGGTGGCGTAGCCGCCCCCCCCAAATGGTCGCGACACCTATTTTTACGACTGCTGCGCAGCCGAGCGGGACGGTGCGACGATTCGACAAGCTCCCTCGCCACAGGGTTTCCTTATCACAGAGTGCCCTCACCACAGAGTTCCTGTGGCACAGGGTTACCTTGCTTCAGGGTGAGCGCTTGTTACTGCGCCAACCACCCGCCATCAATGTTCCAGGCCGCGCCACGCACCTGGCTGCCCGCTTCGCTGCACAGGAACAGTACCAGTTCACCCAGTTGCGAAGGTGTGACGAACTCCAGCGAAGGCTGCTTTTCCGCCAACAAATCATGCTGCGCCTGCTTCGGGTCGATCCCTTTGGCCGCGCGATCATCGATCTGTTTCTGCACCAGCGGCGTCAGGACCCAGCCCGGGCAGATGGCGTTGCAGGTAACGTGGGTCGTGGCGGTTTCCAGGCCGACGACTTTGGTCAGGCCGATCACCCCATGCTTGGCGGCGACATACGCTGCCTTGCCCGTTGAACCGACCTGGCCATGCACCGAGGCGATGTTGATGATCCGGCCCCAGTTCTGCGCGCGCATGTGCGGCAGCCCCAGGCGGGTGCTGTGGAATACCGATGACAGATTGATCGCGATAATTGCGTCCCAGCGTTCCACCGGAAAATCTTCCACCGCCGCAACGTGCTGAATGCCCGCGTTATTCACCAGAATGTCGACACCGCCGAACTCACGCTCGGCGTAGGCGAACATGTCGGCAATCTGCGCCGGGTCGCTGACGTCGGCGGGATGATGACCGACTTTGCCGCCGAACTGCTGAACCTCTGCGATGACTTTGGACGCATCGCCGAAACCGTTGAGCACCACGTCGGCACCCGCCTTGGCCAGGCTCAGGGCGATGCCAAGGCCAATGCCGCTGGTGGAACCGGTGACCAGTGCGGTCTTGCCCGAAAGAGTCGTCATGAATACCTCACACAATGCCAGTGGCGTAGAAAGTACCGATCACCACAAAAACCGCCAGGGTCTTGATCAGCGTAATACAGAAAATGTCTTTGTAGGCTTCACGGTGCGTCAGGCCGGTGACGGCCAGCAGGGTGATCACTGCGCCGTTGTGCGGCAGGGTGTCCATGCCGCCACTCGCCATCGCGGCCACCCGGTGCAGCACTTCCAGCGGGATGTTGGCGGCGTGGGCGGCGCTGATGAACTGCTCGGACATCGCCGCCAGGGCGATGCTCATGCCACCGGACGCGGAGCCGGTGATGCCGGCCAGCAACGTGACGGTAATCGCTTCGTTGACCAGTGGATTGGGGATATTCTTGAGCCAGTCAGCCAGCACCAGAAAGCCCGGCAGGGACGCGATCACCGCGCCGAAACCGTATTCCGATGCGGTGTTCATGGCCGCCAGTAATGCACCACTGACCGCGCTCTTGCTGCCTTCAGCCAGTTTGCTGCGAATGGCGGTAAAGCCGAACGCCAACACCATGAGGATGCCGATGAGCAGCGCGGCCTGAACCGCCCAGATCGCGGTGAGCTTGGCGATTTCGGTCGTCACCGGCGTTGTCATGCCCGGCAGCGCGAGGCTGTGGGTCTTGCCGTACCACTGCGGAATCCACTGGGTGAACAGCAGGTTCATGATGCCCACGGCCAGCAGCGGCGACAGGGCGACCCAGGGATTCGGCAGCTTGATGTCTTCAGCGGTTTCCGGTTCGTTGCGCAGTTCCGTGCCATAGCCTTCGCCAGCACGTTGGGCCTTGTTGCGCTGGCGCTGCAGAAACAACATGCCGGTGCAGAACACGAAGATCGTGCCGATCACACCCAGCCACGGGGCCGCCCACGCGGTGGTGTTGAAGAAGGTGCTGGGGATGATGTTCTGGATTTGCGGGGTGCCGGGCAGGGCGTCCATGGTGAACGAGAATGCGCCGAGGGCGATGGTGGCCGGGATCAGGCGTTTGGGAATGTTGCTCTGGCGGAACATCTCCGCCGCGAATGGGTAGACGGCAAACACCACCACAAACAACGACACGCCACCGTAGGTCAGCAACGCGCAGACCAGCACGATCACCAGCATGGCCTGGCGCGTCCCCAGCAGGCTGATCGCCGCCGCAACAATGGAGCGCGAGAACCCCGACAACTCGATCAGCTTGCCGAAGACGGCGCCGAGCAGGAACACCGGAAAATAGAGTTTGATGAAGCCGACCATTTTCTCCATGAACACGCCGGTGAAGGCAGGCGCGACGGCGGACGGGTCGGTTAGCAGAACGGCGCCGAGGGCGGCAATGGGGGCAAAGAGAATAACGCTGTAGCCACGGTAAGCAGCCAGCATCAGCAGCGCCAGGGCTGCCAAGGCGATGATCACACTCATGGTGTGTCTCCTGGATTGTTATTTTTTTGGGTGAAACGTGTGAAGGAGGGATTAGCGAGTTTCGTGCCATCGTTGTAACATATTGATAAATAACGATATTTATCTGTAGTGGTGGGAATTTTTAGATATTTGTCTCTTTTGTGGGATTTGCATTGCCATCAACGGCCCCATCGCGGGCAAGCCCGCTCCCACAAGAGGACTGCGTTAAACCATACAACTCAACCACTGTGGGAGCGGGCTTGCTCGCGAAGAGGCCATATCTACCAATGGAGATTAATGTCTCGTTATGGAGACTCGGCAATCCCCAACGCCACCATCTTCTTGTAAAGAGTCGACCGCCCCAGCCCCAACTGCGCGGCTGCCTCAACGACTTTTCCGCCACATTGCGCGAGGGCGGCTTCAATCACTTGCCGATCAGATCGCTCCCGAGCTTCGCTGAAAGTCTCCCGGGGAGTCGGTTCCAGATTAAGCGCCACCGCACGCTCCACCGGCGTGAACGTGCCAATCGCCGCCCGAATTTCCGTCGCGTCGAGGATCAAGTCATCACTGAGCAGCGCCGCGCGCTCCAGCACATTGCGCAGTTCACGAATGTTCCCCGGCCAGGCGTGTTTCCCTAACAGCGCCAGCGCTTCGCCATTGAGTTCGTGCTGACTGCGCAGCTCTTCGAGGATCGCTTCGCTGAGCGCCGGCAGATCGTCGAGGCGATCACGCAGCGGTGGGACCTGAATGGGCAGTACGTTGAGGCGGTAATACAAGTCCGCGCGAAACTCACCGCGTTTGATCGCCGCTTCCAAGTCCATGGACGTGGCAGCGATCACGCGCACGTCGCTCTGGATCATCTCGTTTGAGCCCACCGGCTCGAATTCCTTTTCCTGCAGCACGCGCAAAAGTTTGCTTTGCAGGGGCAGCGGCATGTCGCCGATTTCATCGAGAAACAATGTGCCGCCCTGGGCGAGCTGCAACTTGCCGACGCGGCCTTTGCGGTCGGCGCCGGTAAACGCGCCGGGCGCTGTGCCGAAGAACTCGGCCTCCAGCAATGCCTCGGGAATCGCCGCGCTGTTGATGCTGACGAAGGCTTTGTGCGCCCGTGGGGAGGCGCCGTGGATGGCCTGCGCGAGCAACTCTTTGCCGGTGCCGGTTTCACCGAGCAGCAACACCGGTGACTCTGCGCTGGCACTGCGTCGGGCGCGGCGTTTGACTTCCAGGCTGGCGGCGCTGGTGCCGATGAAATGGGCAAAGTTGTATTTGGTTTGCCGGGCCCGCAGCAGCGAACGCGTGGAAGCGAGTTCTTCCTGCATGCTCATGTAGCGCTTGAGCATCGGCGACAGGCTGCGTAATTCGTCGAACAGCGCAAAGCCGATGGCGCCGATCACCTCGCCAGTGTCGTCATGAATCGGCAGGCGCATGACCACCAGGGGTTCTTTCGGGGTGTCCTGCATGTCGAGCAGTATTGGCCGGCCGGTGCGCACCACCTCGCGCAACAGGCTGCCGGGGATCACGCTTTCGCACGGTTTGCCGATCGCCACCTGCGCCGACTCCAGACCAAACCGTCGGGCGTAACGTTCGTTCATCCAGACGATGTTGGCGTCGCGGTCGACAATGACCGTGCCTTCGCTGGATTGCTCAATGATCTCGAACAACGAACGGATCGCCAGCAGGCGCACGCGTTGGTAGTCCTTCAGGCTGTCAGTCGGATTCATGAAGGGTATTGATCCTGTTTTTTTTGCCAGTTAGGGCCTCATCGCGGGCAAGCCCGCTCCCACAGGGGATTTGTGTGCGCCACAGATCAAATGTGGGAGCGGGCTTGCCCGCGATGGGCGCGACGCGGTCTCAAGCCTGCATCAATCATGTCGCCCCGACATGCGCCGCCGCCAGCAGCTCCTTGGTATAGGGATGTTGCGGCGATTCAAACACCTCATGACTCGCTCCACGCTCAACGACCTTGCCATCCTTGATCACGATCATGTCATGGGCCAGTGCCCGCACCACCGCCAGGTCATGGCTGATGAACAGGTACGTCAGCCCGTGTTTTTCCTGGAGCTGGCGGAGCAGGGCGACCACTTGTTTTTGCACCGTGCGGTCCAGTGCCGAGGTCGGTTCATCGAGCAGGATCAGCGCCGGTTTCAGCACCAGTGCCCGGGCGATGGCGATGCGTTGGCGTTGACCGCCCGAGAACTCGTGGGGATAGCGATCGCGACTTTGCGGGTCGAGACCGACCTCCTCAAGGGCCCGTATCACCTCGGCCTTGCACTCATCAGCTGTCAATTGGCTATGCACTTCAAGGCCTTCGCTGATGATCTGCGCCACCGACATGCGCGGGCTCAGGCTGCCATAGGGGTCCTGAAACACCACCTGCATTTTCTTGCGCCATGGCCGCAACTGCTTTTGCGTCAGGCCATCCAGTGCTTCGCCCTGAAAGCGAATGCTGCCTTCGGAATCGAGCAGGCGCAGGATCGCCTGGCCCAGGGTCGATTTGCCGGAACCGGACTCGCCGACAATACCCAGGGTCTTGCCGCGCTGAATGTTCAGGCTGATGCCATCCACCGCGTGCAGCCAGGTCTTGCGCTGGAACAGTCCGCCAGCGAGCGCAAACTTCACGCTCAGGTTGTCCACTTTCAGCACATTCTCGCGTTCGTCCCGAGGCAGGGCTTCGCCCTCCGGCTCGGCGTTCAGCAGCACGCAGCTGTAAGGATGCTTCGGCTCGGTAAACAGTGTTTCGCAGGGCGCTTGCTCGACGATTTCGCCGGCCTTCATCACGCACACGCGCTGGGCGATGCTGCGCACCAGATTAAGGTCATGGCTGATCAGCAACAGCGACATGCCGAGGCGTTGCTGCAGCGATTTGAGCAGCAACAGGATCTTGCGCTGCACGGTGACGTCCAGCGCCGTGGTCGGCTCATCGGCGATCAACAGCTCCGGTTCACAGGCCAGGGCCATGGCGATCATCACCCGCTGGCGTTGGCCGCCGGACAATTGATGCGGGTAGGCTTTGAGGCGCTCCCCGGGTTTTTGAATGCCCACCAGGTGCAGCAATTCGAGCGTTCGCGCCTGTGCCAATTTACCGGTCAGGCCTTTGTGCAGCAGCAAGGTTTCGCCGATCTGTTTTTCGATGGTGTGCAGCGGGTTCAGCGAAGTCATCGGCTCTTGGAAAATCATCGCGATCCGGTTGCCGCGCAGCTCACGCAGCACTTTGGACGAGGCGCCGAGCAATTCCTTGCCGCGATAACGGATGCTGCCGGTGGACTCGGTGCCGGTTTCAGGTAGCAGTTGCAGGATCGAATGCGCGGTCACCGATTTGCCGGAGCCCGACTCGCCCACCAGCGCCAGGCATTCGCCGGGGCGGATGTCCAGGCACAGATTGCGCACCACGGTCTGCCCGCTGAAGGCCACGCTGAGGTCACGGATTTCGATCAGGTTACTCATATCAACAGTTCGTCTCTAAAGATCGCGGATCAAGATCGCGGATCAAAGGCATCACGCAACGCCTCGCCGATAAACACCAGCAAGGACAGAATCAGTGCGAGGGTAAAGAACGCGGTTAATCCCAGCCACGGCGCTTGCAGGTTTTGCTTGCCCTGACCAATCAGTTCGCCCAGGGACGCGCTGCCCGCTGGCATGCCGAAACCCAGGAAATCCAGCGCCGTAAGCGTCGAAATCGCTCCGGTCAGGATGAAGGGCAGATAGCTCAGGGTCGCGTTCATCGCGTTGGGCAGAATGTGCCGCACGATGACTTTACGATCAGTCAGGCCCAGTGCCCGTGCGGCCTTGACGTATTCCAGGTTGCGTCCGCGCAGGAACTCGGCGCGCACCACATCGACCAGGGCCAGCCAGGAAAACAGCGCCATGATCCCCAGCAGCCACCAGAAATTCGGCTCGACAAATCCAGAGAGAATGATCAGCAAATAAAGCACTGGCAGACCGGACCAGACTTCCAGCAAGCGCTGGCCAAGAAGGTCCACCCAGCCGCCGTAATACCCTTGCAGTGCACCGGCGGCGATGCCGATGAGGGCGCTGACAACGGTCAGCATCAGAGCGAACAAAATCGACACCCGAGCCCCGAAAATCACACGGGCCAAGACGTCGCGCGCCTGGTCGTCAGTGCCCAGCCAGTTGACGCTGGAAGGTGGGCTGGGCGCCGGTTTGCTCAGGTCGTAGTTTGGCGTGTCAGCGCTGAACGGAATCGGCGGGAACAGCATCCAGCCGCCGTCCTTCTCGATCAGTTTTTTCACGTAATCGCTACGGTAATCGGCCTGGAACGGCAGTTGTCCGCCGAACTCCTGTTCGGTGTGTCGTTTGAATGCCGGGAAGTACAGTTCGCCCTGATAGCTGACGACCAGCGGTTTATCGTTGGCGATCAGTTCACCGCCGAGGGTGAGCAGGAACAGACCGATAAACAACCACAGTGACCACCATCCACGACGGTTTTTCTTGAAGCGTTCGAAGCGCCGGCGACCCAGCGGCGAGAGCTTGAGCATCAGGCGTTCCTCGCGGCGAAATCGATGCGCGGATCGACCAGGGTGTAGCAGAGGTCGCCGACCAGTTTTATCAGCAGGCCAAACAGCGTGAAGATGAACAGCGAGCCGAACACCACCGGGTAATCCCGTGAGACGGCAGCTTCGTAACTCATGCGGCCCAGGCCGTCGAGGGAGAAAATCACTTCGATCAGCAGCGAACCGGCGAAGAACACGCTGATGAACGCCTGGGGAATGCCCGAGACGACCAGCAGCATGGCGTTGCGGAACACGTGACCGTACAGCACGCGACGTTCGCTCATGCCCTTGGCGCGGGCAGTGACCACGTATTGGCGGGTGATTTCATTGAGGAAAGAGTTCTTGGTCAGGATGGTCAGGGTGGCGAAACCGCCGATGACCAGCGCCATGACGGGCAGCACCAGGTGCCAGAAGTAGTCGGCGATCTTGCCCACGGTGGACAGTGACTCGAAGTTGTCCGAGACCAGCCCGCGCACCGGAAACCAGTTCAGCGAGGTGCCGCCGGCGAACACCACGATCAGGAACATTGCGAACAGAAACGCCGGCATGGCATAGCCGATGATGATCGCGGTGCTGCTCCAGATGTCGAAGTGGCTGCCGTGGCGTACGGCCTTGCGGATGCCCAGCGGGATCGACACCAGGTAGGTGATCAGCGTTGCCCAGAGGCCGAGGGAAATCGTCACCGGCATTTTTTCCAGGATCAGGTCGGTGACGGTGGCGCCGCGAAAGAAACTTTTGCCAAAGTCCAGGCGGGCGTAGCTGGTGAGCATCAGCCATAGGCGTTCGTGGGCGGGCTTGTCGAAGCCGTACTGCTTTTCGATCTCCTTGATCAATTGAGGGTCGAGCCCGCGACTGGCCCGCGAGGTGCCGGACAGGGTTTCGCCGGAGCCACCGCTGACACTCGCGCCGCCGATGCCTTGCAGGTGCGCGATGGCTTGTTCCACCGGGCCGCCCGGCGCCGCTTGAACGATGACGAAGTTGACCAGAAGAATGATCACCAGCGTCGGGATGATCAACAGCAGGCGACGCGCTACATAAGCCCACATCAATGCGGCCCTCCGGGTTTGCCGCGGGTAATGCGTTCGGCGGTCATTTGTTGATTGGTCAGCGGCGTGGTGCTCACTTCCCACCAGCTTTCGATGGCCTCGTCATTGCTCGCCTGTTCGTTGGGCATGCCGAAACGATTCCACCATACGGTGGAGGTTCCCGGCGGGTAATAGTTGGGAATCCAGTAGTAATTCCACTGCAACACCCGATCCAGTGCATGGGAGTAGCGCAGCATGTCGGCCTGGGTGGTGGCGCGGATGAGGCCGTTGATCAGGGTGTCGACCACAGGGTTCTTCAGCACCATGTAGTTGTTGGCGCCGGGATCGTTGGCCGAGACCGAGCCGAAGTAATTGAGCAGCTCGCCACCGGGCGAAGTGGTCACCGGGTAGCCGGTGACGATCATGTCGTAGTCGCGGCTCATCAGGCGGTTCACGTACTGGGACGCGTCGATACGGCGGATGTTCATGTCGATGCCGATCTGCTTGAGTGTGCGCTTGTACGGCAGTAACAAGCGGTCCATGCCGTTCTGGCTGACCAGGAAGGTGAAGCTCAGCGGTTTGCCATCAGCGTTGACCAGTTGATCGCCATCGGGTTTCCATCCGGCCTGTTCGAGCAGGCCCAGGGCTTGCAACTGCTTGTCGCGTATCACGCCGCTGCCGTCGGTTTTCGGTGCTTCGAACACTTGGGTGAACACTTCGTCCGGCACTTGCCCGCGCAAGGGCTCAAGAATCGCCAGTTCGCCAGCATCCGGTAAATGGCGGGCAGCCAGGTCAGTGTTGGAAAAGAAGCTCTGCTGGCGGATGTACAGGTTGCGCATCATCTGCCGGTTGCTCCATTCGAAATCCCAGAGCATGGCCAGCGCCTGGCGCGTGCGCCGATCCTGGAACATCGGGTTTTGCAGATTGAAAACGAAGCCCTGGCTGGGTTGCGGTGCCTGGGTCGCCAAATGCGCTTTTTGCAGTCGTCCATCGCTCAGGGCAGGGCTGTCGTAACCGATGGAGTAACCCGTGGCGGAGAATTCGCGGTTGTAATCATAAGCGCCGCCGCGCAGCACCTGACGCGCTACGTCGATGTCGCCGAAATACTCAATGCTGAAATGATCGAAATTGTAGAGGCCACGGCTGACCGGCAGGTCCTTGCCCCACCAGTCAGCATTGCGCTCGAAGGTGATGCTGCGCCCGGAATCGACCTTGCCGACCTTGTACGGGCCGCTGCCGAGTGGCGCTTCGTATCCGCCGCCACCGGCAAAATCACGGGTCTTCCACCAGTGCTCGGGAAACACCGGCAGGGTCGCGACGTCCAGCGGCAGGGTGCGGTTTTCATTGCTTTTGAAGTCGAACCGAACGGTCAGCGGCGATTCGATCTCGACGCCTTTCACGTCGGCGAACTGGGTGCGATAACGCAGGCTGCCCTGCGTCATCAGCAAATCGAAGGTGTAGCGCACGTCTTCAGCGGTGATGGGCTTGCCATCGGCAAAACGGGCTTTTGGATTGAGGCAGAAGCGCAAGGACAAACCGTCTTCGGAGCGCTCCATTTTTTGCGCCACCAGGCCGTATACGGTGTAAGGCTCATCCATTGAACGTTGGGCGAGGGGCGAATAGAGCATGCCGTCGATCTGGGTGACGCCGATGCCTTTGTCGATGTACGGGAGAATGTGGTCGAAGTGACCGATTTCCACCGCCGAACGGCGCATCGTGCCGCCCTTGGGGGCTTGCGCATTGGTGTAGGCAAAATGACTGAATCCGGCAGGATACTTTGCCGGTTCGCCGTAGACGGTCAGCGCATGTTGCGGTGCTGCATTCACACCGGCAGCTGCCAACAGCAGGGCCACGGCAGTGAACAATAAAGTAGGGAAAGCCAGTCGCATTGTCAGCCTTAAAGCCGGGTGGTCGATATCCGCAATTTGTACGCTAGCGGCGCATCCCTCGCCAGCCGTATTAATCGTCCCAAACACAACGGCCCACCAAAAAGGCGGGCCGTTGTGAGAAAGACTTCGCGGATTGATCAGTCCTGGCGACTGGTCACTTCCACCAGGTGGTAGCCAAACTGGGTCTTGACCGGGCCTTGCACGACGTTGATCGGTGCGCTGAAGACCACGGTGTCGAATTCCTTGACCATCTGGCCTGGACCGAACGAGCCCAGATCACCGCCCTGGCGGCTCGATGGGCAAGTGGAGTTGGCTTTGGCGACTTCGGCGAAATCAGCGCCGCCTTCGATTTGGGACTTCAGTTCGTTGCACTTGTCTTCGCTGGCAACCAGGATGTGACGGGCAGTAGCTTTAGGCATGGGAAAACTCTCCATTTAATGTTCAGTAAAGTGCTGAGCGTACCGGATTCAGTGGCCTAATTCTTCTCAAAGTTCCTTGCGGTGTCACAGACCGGCCTTGCGCAGGCGCTCCGCATGCTCCACATACAGCTCCACCGGGTTGACGCTTTTCCAGGTGCGACCGGCAGTCTGGTTAATGGTGCCCAGATGATCCAGCGGATAGTCGGAGCGGATCACTTTGCCCAGGTGGGAGCTGAAGCGTCCGACCAGGCCATCATTCTGATCGGCCTCGGTAATGAAGTAGTGAGAAAAGGCGCGGGACAGGAAATGCAGGGGGTCGAGTGCGTTCAGCCCGTCGTCGAGAATGCTGCCCTGCAAGGTGCCGCTCCAGGAATAGTAGTGAACCCCGCCAACCTTCTGCTGCCCCATGCCACCCCATTGCGTCGGCAACCCTTGCGGGTATTTCAGATTGAATGCGCCGACGCCTTCGGTGGTCAGGGCATTCAGTGCCGCAATGGCGTTCTGGGGCATTTGTGGATGGCCACTGAGCAACGACAGGAAGTCGGCGAACAAGGTCGCGACAGTCTCGGCGACCTGTTCTGGCAGGTCACCAGGGGTCAGCGCCTTGCGCAGGAAGTCGGCCAGTTCCGAACCGTGATTAGGACCGCTGACCGAGGTAACCGAGGCGACCGTTTGTGGCGCCATTGCCGCGGCATAACGTGATGCCAGCGCGCCTTGGCTATGCCCGATCAGGTTGACCTTGTTGTGCCCGGTGCCTTCCAGTACCCGTTCGATCTGTGCCAAAAGCTGCTCGCCGCGCGCCTCGTTGCTGTGTGTCGCGGACAGCTGAGGTACGAAGACCCTGGCACCGGCGAATCGCAGGGCCGGCCTGATGTCATGGAAGTGTTCCAGCGTGCCGATCCGATCAAAGCCGAATAGCCCGTGGACCAGCAGGATCGGGTACTGAGTCTGTGCATTCCGTTGCATGTTCATCCCTTTTTTCGAGAGTTTCGGGTCGTGTACTGCGCCTCACTCTAAAGCACTGTCATGCCGCGGGATGTCTGAAAAAGCCGCTGTCTTGTGGTGAAAACGGAGTAGGGGAGTGAGAAAAATCGCGGGTGGGTGCGGGGTGTTTCGGTGGTGTAAGACAGCAGTATGACGGGAGCACTCGTTTATAGAGCTTTGGCCTACTCGATAAACGTTAATTGTACCTACTAAGTGGTGGCATTAGCCGGCATCGCGGATGACCCCTTTAAAGTCAAATAGAGGTGTTCGAGGCGGGATTCAATACCGAATCCGAGGACTTGAAAATTCGGAATCACAATTTTTCAGTGAAAAATGGAGCAGTGCAAAATGGCAGACACAGACGAAGGATTCGTCCGAGGGCAGGCTTATCACATCAAGCCTCTAAGAATTGTGGCCGGTCGAGAGCAGACATACGGAGTGGGAGGTGGTGGAGGTTATATAGGCAACGGTAGTGGGTGGGGGCTCCAAGAGGGGCCGCGCCGCGGCGAGGGTGGCCCCGGCACTATTCGGGATATAGCAGTTCCAAGCGTCATGGCGGAGTTCATGAATGACGCAATCTACAGTCAGTCACTAATCTATACTGAATACACCGCCCGCTTCAGTACTCTTTTCACTGATACAGAACGGGAGCTGGAAGAACGAAAATCTGCCGCAAAAACGGGACAGGCGCTTGCTCCCCAAGCGGCCGCAGAGGTCGATCAAAAGGTCGCGTTGGACCTGATTGATGAGAAGAAATCCCGATACATTTCCACTGCTCCGACAATCTACGGGCTCTACGGACAGAGCCCGTTTTTCCTGATGGAGGTCTTGCCACGCCAGAAGATGCGTGAGCTTTTAAATTCTGGCAGCGCAAATCGCGACACTTTGGAGGCGCTTTATGCCATGTTCGATAATGTCTACAAATCGGCCCTGGAACTAAAGGCACTTTCGCTGTCTGTCGATGTAATTGCAAGTAAACTTGCAGAACTGGCCAGGCAACGAAATCAGCTTGAATCAGCAGCCAATTTGGATGATGTTTCGTGGGAGGCTTTGAACGATCAACGACTTAATATCATTGCTCAAGAGCGGGACATACACGCCCAGCAACTACCGGAATTTCTGCAAACAGAGCTCATCGCTGCATCGGGCTCACTGGAAGGCATGACGCGTGCCCAGGCTTTGAATCATTATCGGGCAGTATTACAGAGCCTGGCAGCAACGAAAATCGAGCAAATTCAGCCGGTTGTTGCGCCACCGCCGTTAAAGAGTGGCGGTGTAACCCTCAAATATCCGGCAGCAAACCCCAAGATCAGCGCACCGCTTAGCATGCCGGAACTGGAAGCGCTAAACGAACTGGTCTACTTGCAGTTGAATACGCCGGTCGGGGTCAAATGGCTGAGCTATCACGACGCGTTGTTAAAAGCGGAATCGGCCAGGAAACTCACTGCTACCGCTGATGCTTTTGGGGGATTGGCCGAACGGGCGGATGAGGCTGAGCAAATCAAGAGCGCGATCAAATTCACTGCTGACTTTTATAAGGAGGTGGCGGAGAAATTTGGTGAAAAAGCATCAGTTTTAGCAAAGCAGCTGGCTGATAACGCCAAAGGAAAAACAATCCGCAATGCCGAACACGCTATTCGGGCGTTTGATCAGTATCAAGGTAATTTAAGGAAAAAATTTAGCGCTCAAGACAGGGAGGCGATTGCAAAAGCGTTGGATGCCTTGGATAAAGAAATGATGGCGAAAACTCTTAACAAATTTGGTAAAGGCCTAGGTCTGGTGAGTAATGTCATGGATTTTACCGATCTCGCTAGCGAAGCAAAAAAATCGTCAGAGAACGGTGATTGGCGTCCTTTTTTCGTCAAAGTGGAGACCCTGCTCGCTGGCAGGGCCGCTGCGGCGCTAATTGCTTTCATGTTCGGTTTGACCGTAGCGACCCCTGTCGGGATACTTGGGTTTGCATTATTAATGGCCCTGACGAGTGCGCTCATAGATGATGCGTTGGTCAATAACGTGAACGACTACATTCTGGATTTATAATCTGCATCATGAGAGGTGGCTTCGGTCGCCTCTTCTTTTGTAAATAAGATAAATTAAGTAGCACCCGCCTATTGGAATGGCTAGCACCATGCATGCAAATGAAAATAGCGCGTCGATCCCAGTGGTCGGGCCATACCGTACGAGCAATGCCTTCTTCCAAAAGTCTGGTGCCCTCACTCTATAAGCCGTCGACTGTATGAAGTATCTGGAAAAAGGGTACAGCAGCGTACTCAGGGCCATGAACGTTACCCACAACACATCTTTATAGAATAAATCGTCACTCAAAAACCAGGCAGCACTCACTGCAGCTAAGTAAAAAACCCCAAAAAACAAATGCTTGATGTAATAATTTTTATCCATATCTTCTCGAGCGAATGAAAAGCACGTACAAACTACTGAAGGTCGGTGAGCAGAGGATCAGCGACCGCAGCTTCAGGATAACGGGTAGACCGGTCCAAAGGTTCAACCCCGCGCCCGAAAGCTATGCGGAACGATGTCTGAAAGTGTCCAAGCCATTGACGATTGCCCCGCGATGTAGAGGGCAGGGCTCGTCGCTGGCTTTAGTATTTTTGAATCTCGCTACCTATTCAATTTCTCGTTGTGCCTGAAGCCTAGTTGCAGCCTCGCGCAACAATTGCTCCGTCCCGCTCCAGCCCAGGCAGCCGTCAGTCACGGAAACGCCGTAACGCAGCGAAGCGCTCAGCGGCTGGCAACCTTCAAACAGATGACTCTCGATCATCATGC
The DNA here is from genome assembly GCF_059716215.1 of Pseudomonas sp. LBUM1643. Lineage (NCBI taxonomy): Bacteria > Pseudomonadati > Pseudomonadota > Gammaproteobacteria > Pseudomonadales > Pseudomonadaceae > Pseudomonas > Pseudomonas sp. LBUM1643. Next base: position 3,563,947 of record NZ_CP166813.1, on the reverse strand, counting down.
CGATCAGCGAGTGATTGCCTTGCAGGCGTTGTTCGAGGACGTCGTTGAACACCGCCGGTTGGCGCAGCGGGTCTTTGCCGCTATTGGCGTGGCTGCAGTCGACCATGATTCGCGCCGGGATCTTGAGTCTGGTCAGGTCGCTGTGTATTTGAGCAACGCTGTCGCGGTCGTAGTTCGGCCCGCGATGACCGCCGCGCAATACCAGATGGGTGTCCGGGTTGCCGGGTGTCTGGATGATTGCGGGGTGCCCTTGGCTGTCGACGCCGAAATGACGATGCGGATGGGCGGCCGAGCGCATGGCGTCGCTGGCGACACCGACTCCACCATCGGTGCCGTTCTTGAAGCCTACCGGCATGTTCAGGCCGCTGGCCATTTCCCGGTGAATTTGCGATTCGGTGGTGCGCGCACCAATCGCGACCCAACTGAGCAGGTCGTCGAAGTAGCCAGCCGCCATTGGCTGCAGCAGTTCAGTGGCAATCGGCAATCCGAGCTGGAGCATTTCGCGCATCAGCTCGCGCGACAGGGTCAGGCCGCCGGCCATGTCGTCGCTGCCGTCCAGGTGCGGATCGTAGGCCAGGCCTTTCCAGCCGACAGTGGTGCGGGGTTTTTCGACATAGGCGCGCATGACGAGCAACATCTGATCACTGACATCGGCCGCCAGGTGCGCGAGATGGGCGGCGTATTCCAGGGCTGACTGAGGGTCGTGAATCGAGCAAGGGCCGACGATGACCAGCAAACGGGAGTCTTCACCGTTGAGAATCCCGCGGATCGCTTGGCGATGGGCGGCGACTTGCCGGGTCAGGGTGTTGCTGAGGGGTAATTGCTGTTTGAGCTGCAACGAGCTGGGCAGACGCAGGGTCAGCGTTTCATTGGCCGGGCTCAAGTTGGACAGTGGCAGAGCAGAGACGGACGAGTTCATGTTCGGGCTTCCTGGGCTGGCGGCGGGTTCGTTCCCGCGCGCTCGGCCCTAGTGGGGTGTTCGACAATTAGCCGGATTGGCTGCGTGTATGTGCTTGCCACCTGTGGGTGACCGATCGGAGGCGGCAGGCTGTCCCGAGCGGAGGCTGGTAAATCGCCAGGCGGTAAAAAAGTCGTAACGGTAATAAGTGGCGTAGTTCATTTTCTAAATCCTCGAGATGTCTGGTGTGTCGCTAAAAATGTGTGGGGCTGAAAAAACAAAACCCCCGGTCGGGAGGCCGACCGGGGGTTGAGAATTCTCTGGTGGCGACCCGTTTAAAGTGGGCGCCGTGTGGGTATCAGGCGCGCCAGTGGCTAAACCAATACCCAAAATAAAAGCTGACAGGAGCACAAACGTCTTTCACCCGGACAGCCGCAACCGAGCGCAAGGCGCTGGTGGTACGAAGCTGTGAAAGGGTGTTGAGCATGGATCTGTCTCCGATGGATGCGCCGAGCTTACTAGAGGCGGGTACGTGGATTCAATCAGAAATTGCTATCGGCAGCCGTTGGCCTTTTCTATCGTCTGAGCACAACGAGAGGTCTGACACGCTCACTGCCTGTCAATTAGCGCACAAGATTTGCGGGTCATCGCTCGCCATACCGCTGAAGCACGCATACGACAAGCCTTACAAGACGTATTGAAACTTTTTATATAGCGCTTGCCGCTAGGTCTGCCAGTTGCTTTTTGCTAAGGTGTCCGGCAACCAACAAGCCCATTGCGCGAGGTGTCTGCTTGATTAGGGTGCTAGTAGTCGATGACCATGATCTCGTTCGTACAGGCATTACACGAATGCTGGCTGACATCGATGGCCTGCAAGTGGTCGGCCAGGCCGAGTCAGGGGAAGAGTCCCTGCTCAAGGCGCGAGAGTTGAAACCGGACGTGGTCCTGATGGACGTCAAGATGCCCGGTATTGGCGGTCTTGAAGCCACGCGCAAGTTGTTGCGCAGTCATCCCGACATCAAAGTCGTTGCGGTCACCGTGTGCGAGGAAGATCCGTTTCCTACACGACTGTTGCAGGCGGGTGCAGCGGGTTACCTGACCAAAGGGGCCGGTTTGCCCGAGATGGTCCAGGCCATTCGCCTGGTATTCGCCGGCCAGCGCTACATCAGTCCACAGATCGCCCAGCAACTTGCCATCAAGTCTTTCCAGCCCACCAGCGATTCGCCGTTCGACGCCTTGTCCGAGCGGGAAATCCAGATTGCGCTGATGATCGTCGGCTGCCAGAAAGTCCAGATAATCTCCGATAAATTGTGCCTGTCGCCAAAAACCGTAAACACCTACCGATACCGCATTTTCGAAAAGCTTTCGATCAGCAGCGACGTCGAGTTGACGCTGTTGGCGGTTCGTCACGGCATGGTTGATGCCAGCCTCTGAAATGACTGAAATTTTCGATCCAAGCGCTTTTCTGTCGACGGTCAGTGGGCGTCCCGGTGTGTATCGCATGTTCGACAGCGATGCGCGCCTGCTCTACGTCGGCAAGGCCAAGAATCTCAAGAGTCGCCTGTCCAGTTACTTCCGCAAATCCGGTCTCGCCCCCAAGACTGCAGCACTTGTCGCGCGTATCGCGCAGGTCGAGACGACGATCACGTCTAACGAAACCGAAGCTTTGTTGCTCGAGCAGACGCTGATCAAGGAGTGGCGTCCGCCGTACAACATCCTGATGCGGGACGACAAATCCTATCCTTATGTCTTCCTTTCAGATGGTCAGTTTCCTCGTCTGAGCATCCATCGCGGTGCGAAGAAGGCCAAGGGCAAATATTTCGGTCCTTACCCCAGCGCTGGTGCGATTCGCGAAAGCCTCAGCTTGCTGCAGAAGACGTTTTTTGTTCGTCAGTGTGAAGACAGCTACTACAAGAACCGCACGCGCCCTTGCCTGCAATACCAGATCAAACGTTGCAAGGCACCCTGCGTCGGTCTGGTCGAGCCCGAGGTATACGCCGAGGACGTCCGGCACTCGGTGATGTTCCTGGAAGGGCGCAGCAATGCGCTGACCGACGAATTGTCCGCCGCCATGGAAGAGGCGGCGATCAACCTCGAGTTCGAGCGGGCGGCCGAGTTGCGGGACCAGATATCGCTGCTGCGCCGGGTTCAGGATCAGCAAAGCATGGAAGGCGGGACCGGCGATGTCGACGTGATCGCCGCGTTCGTCAATCCTGGCGGCGCCTGCGTTCATTTGATCAGCGTGCGGGGCGGCCGGGTTCTGGGCAGCAAGAACTACTTCCCTCAGGTCGGTATTGATGAAGACGTTTCTGAAGTCATGGCGGCTTTTCTCGGGCATTACTTCATCAGCAGCCCGGAACGCGACTTGCCGAGCGAGTTGATCGTCAACGTGGTCCATGAAGATTTCCCCACGCTGATCGCAGCCATTGAAGAATTGCGCGGCCGAGAACTGTCGATCAGTCATCGGGTGCGGGGTACGCGGGCTCGCTGGCAACAATTGGCGGTCACCAATGCCGAACAGGCACTGGGTGCACGCTTGGCCAACCGGCAGCATGTCGCCGCGCGTTTCGATGCGCTGGCAGAAGTACTGAACCTGGATGAGCCTCCACAGCGCCTTGAGTGCTATGACATCAGTCACTCAAGCGGCGAGGCGACTGTGGCGTCGTGCGTGGTGTTCGGCCCGGAAGGTCCGATCAAATCGGATTACCGTCGTTACAACATTGAAGGCGTCACCCCGGGCGATGACTACGCCGCCATGCACCAGGCGTTGACCCGTCGTTTCAGCAAGCTGAAGGACGGGGAGGGCAAACTACCGGACATTCTGCTGGTGGACGGTGGTAAAGGTCAGCTGTCGATGGCGCGTGACGTCCTCAACGAATTGGCGGTACCTGACCTGATTCTGCTGGGTGTGGCCAAAGGGGCAACCCGAAAGGCCGGTTTCGAAACTTTGTACCTGAATGATGCGGCGCATGAGTTCACCCTGCGTGGGGACTCTCCGGCACTGCATCTGATTCAGCAAATTCGTGACGAAGCTCACCGATTCGCCATTACCGGGCACCGTGCACGTCGCGGCAAAACCCGCCGTACGTCTACGCTTGAAGGCGTAGCCGGGGTCGGGCCGACACGTCGGCGCGATTTGCTTAAACATTTTGGTGGATTGCAAGAGCTGTCTCGTGCCAGCATCGAAGAGATCGCCAAAGCGCCCGGGATCAGTAAAAAACTCGCAGAGTTGATTTATGCAAATCTGCACAGCGAGTAGAATGCCACCTCACCTCGTAGCCAGTTGTGCCGATGAATATCCCTAATCTGATTACCGTTCTACGCGTCCTGCTCATCCCGATCTTCATTCTGTTGTTTTACCTGCCGTACCAGTGGAGCTACATGGCGTCCGCTTCGGTCTTTGCATTTGCCGCCGCTACGGACTGGCTGGATGGTTATCTGGCCCGCCGTCTGGAGCAAAGCACGCCGTTCGGGGCTTTTCTCGACCCGGTTGCCGACAAGCTGATGGTCGCCGTTGCGCTGGTGTTGCTGGTGCAGGAACACGGTAACTTGTGGCTTACGCTGCCGGCCGCCGTCATCATCGGTCGTGAAATTGTCGTGTCGGCACTGCGTGAGTGGATGGCCGAACTCGGCGCCCGCGCTCATGTGGCGGTGTCGAACCTGGGTAAGTGGAAAACCGCCGCGCAGATGCTGGCGTTGGTGATCCTGCTGGCCAATCCGTCAGATTTCACCTTCTGGGTATTGGTGGGTTATGGCTTGCTGTTGGTATCAGCCGGACTGACGTTGTGGTCGATGGTCCAGTACTTGCGGGCTGCATGGCCGCATCTGAAGACCGAGGTTGAAAAGAAATAAAACTTTTTTGAATCAAAGGGTTGACGGGGCTTCTGGATTCTATAGAATGCGCCACACCAAGACGCGGGAATAGCTCAGTTGGTAGAGCACGACCTTGCCAAGGTCGGGGTCGCGAGTTCGAGTCTCGTTTCCCGCTCCAAATACAAAGAAAAAGCCACTCAATAGAGTGGCTTTTTTTTTGCCTGGAATTTTAGAAGACGCTTCGGCGTCTTTTTTCGTTTTGTGGCAAAAAGCGGGCTAAACGCACATTGCCATTCAATTTTCATAAAAGCGTAACAATCCTATTGCAGAGTACGGGAGCCCGAAATCACAAGGAGTTCCCTGAATGAAAAGCTTGATGAAGTCTGCTGCACTCGCCGTTGCGGTTTCTCTTTGTGCCAGCTCGATGACTTTTGCTGCGGAAAGCGTTCGTCTGACCGGTTCCGGCGCCAGTTTCCCGGCACCGATCTACCTCACCTGGTTCAAGGATTTCAGCAAGAAAACTGCAGGTGTCACTGTAGATTATCAATCCAAGGGCAGCGGCGCGGGTGTGCAGGACTTCCTGAATAAAACCGTTGATTTCGCCGCCAGTGATTCGGCGATGAAAGACGAAGACATTGCCAAAGTTGCCGAAGGCGCGCAGTTGCTGCCGATGACGGCGGGCGAAATCGTGCTGGCCTATAACCTGCCAGGCAACCCCAAGGGCCTGAAGCTGCCACGGGATGTTTACTCCAATATCTTCCTGGGCAAGATCACCAAGTGGAACGACCCACAGATCGCCGCCGCCAACCCGGACCTGAAGCTTACTGATACGCCGATCACCGTCGTCGTACGCGCAGACTCCAGCGGTACCACTGCGGTGTTCACCAAGCACCTGTCAACGATCAACCCGGAGTTCCAAAAGGCGCTGGGTGAAGGCAACACGGTCAACTGGCCAGCCAGTGACAAATTCATCAAATCGCCGAAAAACGATGGCGTAACGGCCACCGTACGCCAGACCCCGGGCGCCATTGGCTACATCGAATACGGCTTCGCCAAGCTGGCCAAAGTCGACTTCGCCCAGTTGCAGAACAAGGCCGGTCATTATGTTGTGCCGAACGCCGAAAGCGGTGCCGAGGCTCTGGCGGCGGTGAAAATGCCGGAAAGCCTGGTGGCCTGGCTGCCGGATCCGGACGGTGCCAAGTCCTACCCGATCACTTCCTACACCTGGATGATCTTCCGCAAGGATAACGGTAACCCGGCCAAGGCCAAGGCCATGCGCGAAATGGTCGAATACAGCCTGACCGAGGGGCAGAAAATCGCCGATTCGATGGGTTACATCCCGTTGCCGCAATCGGTTGTTGATCAGGTTCGCAAAGCGTCCGCCAACATTCAGTAACGCTCGTGAGGCCTCTCTCGGCGTGCGAGTTCAGCATGCCGGGGGAGTTTTCCCCCTGTACCGGAATTAGCCAATGAACACACCTTTTGTCGTACCGGTTAACCCGGGTTCGGCCTGCCAGCCGCCTTCCACGAAGGACTTCCTGGTTGATCGCACCTTCCGTGCGCTTGCGCGAATAGGGGTGGTTCTGATTCTGGCGTTGGTCTTTGCCTTGGTCTTCGAGGTGGGACGCAAGGCCCTTCCTGGCATGGAAAAACACGGTTTTGACGTGATTTTCGGCAGTGTCTGGGACGTAAACCAAGGCAAGTACGGCATTCTGCCGGCGATTTGGGGCACGCTCTACAGCGCCCTGATCGCGTTGCTGATCGCAGGCGTTTTCGGCGTCAGCATGGCGATCTTCCTCACCCAGGATTTCCTGCCGGCGAAACTGGCAGCGGTGTTTCGCACTATCGTCGAATTACTCGCGGCCATCCCCAGCGTCGTTTATGGCCTGTGGGGGATTTACGTGGTGATCCCGGCGATCCGCCCCCTTACGGCGTGGTTGAACAGCGAACTGGGTTGGATTCCTTTTTTCAGCACGTCCTTGAGTGGTCCGGGACTGCTGCCGGCGGCGTTGGTACTGGCCATCATGATTCTGCCAACCATCGCTGCCGTTTCGCAGGACGCCTTGACAGGCGTACCGATGAAAACCAAACAGGCGGCCTACGGCATGGGTACCACCCATTGGGAAGCGATTCTCAAGGTGATGGTGCCATCCGCCGCCACCGGCATTTTCGGATCCCTGGTCCTCGGCCTGGGTCGCGCGCTGGGTGAAACCATGGCGCTGGCCATGCTGGTGGGCAACGCGAACAACATTTCGCTTTCTCTGTTTGCTCCGGCCAACACGCTGGCCGCCTTGTTGGCGCTGAACTTTCCCGAGGCCGGGCCCAACGAGATCGAGGTGTTGATGTACGCCGCACTGGTGCTGATGTTCATCACCCTGCTGGTGAACGTTCTCGGTTCCATGATCATGCTCTACGCCCAGCGGGGTAACAAATAATGACTGACCTCACGTCCCCTATCACCGCCGTGCCGAGCCTGCAGCGCAAGTTCGAAGGCCGCGCCCTGCGCAGCCTGGTGTTGACCACGCTGGTCTGGACCGGTGCGGTGCTGGCCAGCGTCCCGCTGATTTCCGTGCTCTATATGCTGATCATGCGGGGCGGGGCACGCCTGAGCCTTGAGGTGTTCACCGAATTGCCGCCCACCGGTTTCGAGACGGGCGGTGGCTTCGGCAACGCGATGGCAGGCACCTTCGTGATGGTCGGTATCGCCGCCGCCATCGCGGTTCCGGTCGGCATCATGGCCGCCATCTTCCTGGCTGAACTCGGGCCCGACAGCAAGCTGGCAAACACCGCGCGCTTTGCCGCCAAGATGCTTACGGGGCTGCCTTCCATCCTGGCCGGGGTGTTTGCCTACGCCCTGGTAGTGATGACCACCGGTACTTACTCGGCGCCCGCAGGTGGCGTGGCACTGGCGGTACTGATGCTGCCCATCGTTGTGCTGACGGCTGAAGAGTCGATGAGGATGGTGCCCAAGATTATGAAGGATGCCGCCTACGGCATGGGCTGCACGCGCTCGCAGGTGATCTGGAAAATCATCTTGCCGACCGGCATGCCAGCGATCCTCACAGGCGTGATGCTGGCCGTGGCACGCGCTGCGGGCGAAACCGCGCCGCTGTTGTTTACCGCGCTGTTCAGCAACTACTGGATCTACCACGACGGCAGCCTGGCGGTGATGAATCCGACGGCATCGCTTGCGGTGCTGATTTACAACTTCTCCGGCATGCCCTTCGACAACCAGCTGGAGCTCGCATGGGCGGCCTCGCTGGTGCTGGTGATGATCGTGCTGGTCGTGAATATTTTGAGCCGTATTTTCGGCAAGCCCAAGTATTGAGAACGGGAGCACCTGAATTTTGAACGTATCAACTGCGCAAATAGCCGCTCCGTTTGTTACCAAGACGCCTGTGGTCATGGACTGCAAGCTCGACAAGATTTTCTACGGCAACTTCATGGCGGTACGTGACAGCCATGTGCCGATTGAAAAAAACAAAATCACAGGGTTCATCGGTCCGTCGGGCTGCGGTAAAAGCACCGTGCTGCGCAGCCTTAACCGAATGAACGACTTGGTCAAAGGGTTCCGTTTCGAAGGCCATGTGCATTTTCTGGGGCAGGACGTGTACGGCAAGGGCGTTGATCCCGTGGTCGTACGCCGCTATATCGGCATGGTGTTCCAACAGCCGAATCCGTTCTCGATGAGCATCTTTGACAACGTTGCCTTCGGCCTGCGCCTAAATCGCTATAAGGGTGACCTGGGCGACCGCGTCAAGCACGCCTTGCAGGGCGCTGCATTGTGGGATGAGGTCAAGGACAAGCTCAAGGTCAGCGGGCTGTCGCTCTCTGGCGGTCAGCAGCAACGGCTGTGTATCGCCCGCGCCATTGCTACCGAACCGGAAGTGCTGTTGCTGGATGAGCCGTGTTCGGCGCTTGACCCGATCGCCACTCGCCGGGTTGAAGAGTTGATGGTCGAGTTGAAGAAGGACTACACCATCGCCCTGGTGACTCACAATATGCAGCAGGCCATCCGCGTGGCCGACACGACAGCCTTTTTCTCGGTGGATATTTCCCAGGGCACGCGCACCGGCTACCTGGTTGAAATGGGCCCGACCGCCCAGATCTTCGGCAGCCCGCGTGAACAAATGACCGAGGATTACATCAGCGGCAAATTCAGCTAAGCGGCACACGTCTCGTTTTAGTTTCTTATTTTACGGATTCGCAGGATCGCCAATGTCTGCAACGCGTCGTCTTGATTTACCCGCGATAGAACGAGCATTGCGCAAGGTGCAGGGCCGTTTTGCCGAGCTCAGCCGGCACTTTACCGAGCCGCGTGATCCCTTGACCGACGAGGTGTTGCAGAACGTGCTCGAAGGCTATGCGCTGATTGATGACTATGTCGCACGTGGCGTCGATCTGTTCGATCTTCAGCAACTGAACCTGATGCTGGAGATCAATGCCACCGTTCTATGCGGCAAAGACCCGGCGCGACGGCAAGAATACGCTCAGCACCTTGCGGCAACCGAGGAGCACTTCTTCAACAATGTCGAGGGAGGAATCAAGGATTTGTACAACTGGTATTGCGCGTATCGCAGCGAGTCCGTGTGGAAGCGCGCGGCCGGCGTGTACGTGCGCATTCTCAGCAAGCCGCAATTGTTCATTGAAGGTAACAACCGCAGCGGGTCGCTGATCGTCAGCTATTTGCTCATGCGCGCGGGCTTGCCGCCGTTCGTGCTGACGCTGGAAAACGCCGAGGGCTACTTCAACCCGTCATCGGTGATACGCAATTCCGCCAAGCATGGCGTCAAGGCACTGTACGAATTACCCAAGATCAAGAAAAAGTATGCAGCCTTCCTGGAAGAACAGGCGCCTGATCCGAAGAAGTTTTTCCTGGACGAAACGCCGCTAGCCATTGTTCAGGGAGGCCGTTGATGAGCGAGTATCCAGCGCTGTCAAAATGCCGGAACGTGATCGGCCGAGTGTGGCAAGCCATCCCATTGATCTCGGTCCAGCGTCCGCGTATCCGTATTTCGTTCGATATCGATGACACATTGGCTTGTCAGCTTGACCACAGCGCCGTCGAGCACAGCCGGCTGCCGGCCTGCGTTCACCGTTGGCTGGGCGAGCCGTTGCGCATGGGAACACGCTCCCTTACGCGTGAGCTGCGCCGTCAGGGTTGCAGTATCTGGGTCTATACCTCGTCCGGTCGAACGCCTTCCTACATTCAGCGTTGGCTCATGCTGTATGGCATCCGCGTCGATGGTGTGGTCAACAGTGTGCTGCATAATCGTGCCCTGACAGCACATGGGCTAGCGAACACTCCCTCGAAATATCCTCCCGCATTCAATATCGACCTGCATGTCGATGACTCCGAGGGCGTGCGCAGTGAGGGGCATGACCATGGTTTCCGCGTGGTTGTGGTGGATCCGCAGGATGAGAACTGGGCGCAAAAAGTCCTGGATGCCGTCGCACATGTACAGGCGCAACTTGCCTGGCAGCAACCGCATCGGTACAAGCAGCCTGCGGGTTCGGAAGCTTTTTCCTCCTGAGTTCAATACCTCGGTTGCTGCTGGGCTGAGAACTCGGGGCTGACACCAGATTTCTTTTCCCTCTCCAGACCCGCTAAAACGCCACTCTATTTAGAGTGGCGTTTTTGTTGTGCGCCCGGCCGCCGCCGAGGCGGACCAGGCGGTCGCCAATTCCCTGATCGCTCAGGCGCCGGTTTTCTCTTGACCCTGTCGCAAGCGGGTGGCAATCAGGGCCGCAACCACCAGTAAGGCGGCGATCACCAGCAAACCATTGCGAGTGCTACCCGTGGTTTGTTCGATCAACCCCATCACTGACGGACCGACGAAGCCGCCCAGCAAACCGCAGGTGGTGACAAACGCCAGGCCACCTGCCAGCGCGGTTCCGCTCAAGCGGCTGGAAGGGAAGACAAAGATGATTGATTGCACGACGAACAACATCAGTGCCGTCAGCGAAAAACCGATCAGGCCGACGTATGAATTTGAGAAGGAGGCCAGAAGCAGTCCGGCAGACATGGTCAGCAAGCCAAAGAACAGAATGCTTCGGCACCGCTGGGGCGAAGTGGCCAGGCGCGGAAGAGTGGCAGCACCGATGGCGGCTGCAATCCACGGCACGGACGTCAGAAGGCCGATTTGCAGTGGCGACAATGCACCGTAAGTGCCGATGATGCCGGGCAGGAAGAAAATCACGGTGTAGATGGTGATCTGATGCACGAAGTAGACGGCGATCGCCAGCCAGATCTGTTTATCGCGCAGCATCTGGCTGAGACGGGTTTGTTGTGGGGCGGCGTCTTTCTCGGCATTCAAGCGTTCTTCGATTTCCCGGGCGTCAGCCGCCGATAGCCAGGACGCGGAGGAGGGGCCGTCGGGCAATTTCTTCCACACCACGTAAGCCAGCGCTACCGCTGGCAGACCTTCCAGTACGAACAACCACTGCCATCCCTGCCAGCCAAGCCAGCCATCGAGTTGCAACAGTGCCCCGCCCAACGGGCCGCTGAGAATATTGGCCACGCACACGCCGAGCAGAAAATACCCGGTGGCACGAGCGCGTTGTTCACGGTTGAACCAGTAGGTCAGGTACAGCATGACACCCGGAAACAGCCCCGCTTCAGCGACGCCCAGCAATAGGCGCATGACATAGAACGAGGTTTCACCCTGGACGAACGCCATGCCCGTCGAGAGCAGGCCCCAGGTGATCATGATGCGAGTGATCCAGAATCGCGCGCCGACCTTTTGCATGATCAGGTTGCTGGGCACTTCGAACAGTGCGTAGGTCAGGAAGAACAACCCCGCGCCCAGCCCGTAAGCCGCAGCAGATAACCCAAGGTCGATGCCCATGCTGGCTTTGGCCAAGGCAATGTTGGTCCGGTCGAGAAAGCTCATGACATAGACCACGACCAGCAGCGGCATCAGTTTGCGCAACAGCAGGTTGGTCAAGCGATGTTCATTACAGATCGCAGGCGCCTCGGCGACCGCAGTGGTGGTTAGGATTGTCATTTTTATAGTCCTAATGGAGGCAAGTGCGCGAGTCAGGGCGCCCGATACAAAAGGGCGCTACTGTGCCGTTGCGCGAACGGAAGGTGCGGCTTAGTGGTCAGGACTGGGCAAGATCAATCCACACCGGGCCGCTAGGATACTGGTAGCGTTCCAGGGTTTCGGCCGTCATTTCGATGCTGTAGCCGGGGCGTTGTGGCGGCATGTAGCGGCCGTTGCGAATCACCACGGGTTCCAGGAAGTGCTCGTGCAGGTGATCGACGTATTCCAGCACGCGATTCTGCAGCGAGCCGGATACCGCGATGTAATCGAACAGTGAGATGTTCTGCACGTACTCGCACAAGCCGACGCCGCCGCCATGCGGGCACACAGGTACATCGAACTTGGCGGCCATCAGCAAGACGATCAGTACCTCATTAAGCCCACCCAGGCGTGCTGCGTCCAATTGGCAGAAGTCCAGTGCCCGGGCCTGGAACATTTGCTTGAACATCACTCGGTTATGGCAATGTTCACCCGTAGCGACGCCAATGGGTGCGATCCGCTGGCGGATAGTCGCGTGGCCGAGAATATCATCCGGGCTGGTCGGCTCTTCGATCCACCACGGGTCGAAAGCGGCCAGGCGACGCATGTTCGCCACAGACTCATCAACACTCCAGACCTGGTTGGCGTCCATCATCAGGGTCCGTTCCCAGCCGATTTCTTCGCGCAGGATCGCGGCGCGGCGCAGATCGTCTTCGAGGTTGGCGCCGATTTTCTGTTTGAAGTGGGTCCAGCCATCGGCCACGGCTTCGCGGGCCAGTCGGCGCATTTTCTCTTCCGAGTAACCCAGCCAGCCTGGCGCCGTGGTGTAGCCCGGATAGCCTTCGCGCAACATCTGGGCTTCACGCTTGGCTTTGCCAGGGGCTTGGCGACGAAGCAGGGCGATGGCTTCTTCCGGGGTGATGGCGTCGGTTACATAACTGAAGTCGAGACAGGCGACGAGTTGCTCGGGCGTCATGTCCGCCAGCAGTTTCCACACGGGCTTCGCCTCGGTCTTGGCCCACAGGTCCCACACGGCGTTGACGATGGCGGCGGTGGCCAGGTGAATCACGCCCTTTTCCGGGCCTAGCCAGCGCAGTTGGCTGTCACCCACGGTGATGTTGTGCCAGAAACGGCCCATGTCGGCGGTGATCTCTTCCAGCGTCAAGCCGACAATCAGTGGTGTCAGCGATTGCACGGCGGCCACGCAGATTTCATTGCCTCGGCCGATGGTGAAGGTCAGGCCATGGCCTTCCAGGCCTTGTGGCGAATCGGTGTGCAGCACCACGTAGGACGCCGAATAGTCTGGCGCACTGTTCATGGCATCGGAACCATCAAGAGACCGGGAAGTCGGGAAACGGATGTCGCGAACGCTCAGGTGGGTGATTCGGATAGTCATGGAGAACTCTTTTTATGGGTGACCACTGGGAGCTCGACTGTAAGGTCGAAAGCGATATAGGTATAATTGTCGAATCGTATAGATAGATATCAAGATTGATATGTCAGACCAGCCTAAAGTCCCAACGACCGACAGCCCGGCGCCGGCGAAATCCTTCAGTCCGCTGAAGATCTCCAGTCGCCAGATTGCACTGCTCAATGCCCTGGGCGAGTTCCGCAACCTGCGTCGCGCCGCCGCGGCGATGCACACGACACAGCCGGCCGCGAGCCTGTTGTTGCAACAATTGGAGGAGCGCCTCGACACCAAGCTGTTTGAGCGCCTGCCAAGAGGTATGGAGCCGACGCTTTATGGCGACGTGATGATTCGCTATGCCCGAGGTGCGATTCACGATTTCGAGCACGCCGAAGTACAGCTCGCTGAACTGGCGCGCGGAGCATCGGGGCTGGTACGCATCGGCACGGTGATGGGGCCGGTGCGTAAGTTGTTGACCCGGGGTGTATTGGCATTCAAGGCCGATAACCCGAAGGTACGCATCTGCATTGAAGTCGGGACCAGTGACACGCTGCTGCCGGCGCTGATTCGCGGCGATTTCGACGTGGTATTAGGGCGACTCCCGGACCAGATCGACAGTCAGGGGTTGGAGGTTCAACTGTTTGAAAACGGCGAGCAGATGCGCGTCATCGCAAGGCCCGGCCACGCGCTGGCCACGGCCAAAAAGTTGCGCTTGGCCGACCTGGTCTGTATGACCTGGATCCTGCATCCCATCGGTAGCCCGATGCGCCGCCGGGTGGAAAGTGCGCTGAAGGCCGGGGGCATGGTCCAGGCACTGGATATCGTCGAAACGGCGTCGATTCTGGCCACTACCTCGATGATCGAGGCGTCGGACATGATCGCCGTGGTGCCTAACGATGTCGCAGAGCATTACCTGCGCTATGGGATGGTAGCGATACTGCCGGTGGAGTTACCGATCTCCATGGTCAACATCGGCCTTCTGACACGTCAGTCCCGCCCGATGTCCGCTGCCGTCAGCAAGCTGTTGGGTTACCTCAAGGAATATGCAAAGGGGTAACCTGGCCGGTACAGAGGAGCCTGTGAGGGGCTCCTCGTTGATGACGGTGTTACTGCCTGTCGCGAGTGGCCTGGCCATTCACCAAGCGAGAGATACCCAGCGGGTTGGCCTCTTTCAAGGCATCGGGCAGCAAGGCGTCCGGGAAGTTCTGGAAGCACACCGGGCGCAAGAAACGGTCAATGGCCAAGGTGCCCACTGACGTGCCGCGGGCATCGGACGTCGCCGGATACGGTCCGCCATGGACCATCGAATCGCAGACTTCCACGCCCGTCGGATAACCGTTGAGCAGGATTCGCCCGACCTTCTGCTCCAGCAGCGCTGTCAGTTCGCCGAACTGTTCGAAGTCCGCCGGTTCACCAATGAGGGTCGCCGTGAGTTGCCCGTGCAGGCCATTCAACGCGGCGCTGAGCTGCGCCTGATCCGCCACTTCGACGAACACCGTGGTCGGGCCGAACACTTCTTCCTGCAAGACTTCATCGCCATCAATCAACAGGCACGCATCCGCTTTGAACAATTGCGGTTGCGCTTGATTGCCCTGTTGCGGGTTGCCGGCCAGATGTTTGATGCCAGGATGCGCGAGCAGTTTTTGCAGACCTTTGCCATAACTGCTCAACGTCCCGGCATTGAGCATGGTTTGCGCCGGCTGATCAGCGATCAACGCCGCTACCTGCTGCACGAACGCGCTGAACTGCGGCGAATGAATGCCGATCACCAGCCCTGGATTGGTACAGAACTGACCACAGCCCTGTACCACCGACGCCGTCAGGTCGCGGGCGACGGTATCCGCCCGCGCCTCAAGGGCCTGCGGCAACACGATCACCGGGTTGATGCTCGACATCTCGGCGAACACCGGGATGGGCTGCGCTCGGGCGGCCGCCATGTCACACAACGCGCGCCCGCCCTTGAGTGAGCCGGTGAACCCCACGGCCTGGATCGCCGGGTGCTTGACCAGCGCTTCGCCGACGCCGCCGCCATAGATCATGTTGAAGACGCCCGCCGGCATGCCGGTTTTTTCCGCGGCACGAATGATCGCATCGGCGACCCATTCAGCGGTGGCCATGTGGCCGCTGTGCGCCTTGAACACCACCGGGCAGCCGGCGGCCAACGCAGACGCCGTATCGCCGCCCGCCGTGGAGAAGGCCAACGGAAAGTTGCTCGCACCAAACACCGCCACCGGACCGAGGCCGATCCGGTACTGGCGCAGGTCCGGGCGTGGCAGCGGCTGACGCTCGGGTAAGGCGTGATCGATCCGTGCGCCGTAGAAATCGCCTCGACGCAGGACCTTGGCGAACAAACGCATCTGGCCGCTGGTGCGACCGCGCTCGCCTTGAATGCGCGGGGCGGGCAGCGCGGTTTCGCGGCATACCACGGCGACGAAGTCATCGCCAAGTGCGTCCAGTTCATCGGCGATGGCGTCCAGAAACTGCGCACGACGTTCGGCACTCAGATTGCGATAGGCCGGGTATGCGCCAGCGGCAGCCTCCGCGGCGGCGTCGACCTCTTCCGGGGTGGCCTGGTAGAAAACATGGGGCAAGGCCTCGCCATTGCTGGCGTCGACACTCTTGATGATGATTTGGCTGGCAGCGCTACGCTCACCACCGATGTAGTTGTGGCCAATAATCGTGGACATTTTTGACTCCGGAAAGGATGTTCGAATCCCCGTTGCGGGGGATGTCAGGGCACTGGGGGAGGAAGCAGGGGCCGTCAGTTCAGGTGACAGCGCCGATCTGCCATGGCACAAATTCGTTCTGACCATACCCGTGCTGCTCGCTCATGCTCCGCTCGCCCGAGGCGATGCGCAGCATGAGTTTGAAGATGGCAGCCCCGCATTCTTCGATGGTCATCGTGTCTTCGGCGATCTCGCCGCAATTGATGTCCATGTCTTCGCGCTGGCGGTTCCACAAGGCGGTATTGGTGGCCAGTTTGATTGACGGGGTAGGGGCGCAACCGTAGGCAGAGCCACGTCCTGTGGTGAATGCGATCAGATTGGCGCCACCGGCGACCTGGCCAGTGGCTGATACCGGGTCGTAGCCAGGCGTGTCCATGAATACCAGACCTTTGGCGTTAATCCTCTGGGCATACTCATAGACATCCACCAGGTTGCTGGACCCTGCTTTGGCGACAGCGCCCAGTGACTTCTCCAGGATGGTGGTCAGCCCGCCGACCTTGTTGCCGGCCGAAGGGTTGTTGTTGAGTTCGGCGCCCATGCGTTCGCAATACGCCTCCCACCAATGGATCCGGGCGATGAGTTTTTCGCCCACTGCACGATTGACCGCCCGACGGGTCAGCAAGTGTTCGGCCCCATAGATTTCAGGGGTTTCAGAAAGGATTGCCGTACCGCCACAGGCGACGAGGCGGTCCACGGCATTGCCCAATGCAGGGTTGGCGGTGATACCGGAGTAACCGTCCGAGCCGCCACATTGCAGACCCATAATCAGGTGCCTGGCACTCACGGGTTCGCGTGTGACCTGATTGGCATCCTTGAGCAAAGTCTTGACCTGATCGATGCCACTGGCGACCGCTTTGGAGGTCCCTCCACTGTCCTGAATACTGAACGTACGCAGGGTGTTGCTTCGGCTCAGCCCCTGAGTGCTGAGCAGCCCTTCAATCTGGTTGGTTTCGCAGCCCAGCCCGATCACCAGCACGGAGGCGAAGTTGGCATGGGTGGCATAACCGGCCAATGTCCGACGCAACAACGCCAGCCCTTCGCCCGCGGGATCTACGGCGCACCCCGCGGAGTGAGTGAGAGCGACCACGCCGTCGACGTTAGGGTAGGCCGCTAATGCACCCGGGTTGATGTCCCGACGGAAATGGTCGGCGATGGCGCGAGCGACCGTGGCCGAACAATTGACCGACGTCAGGATGCCGATGTAGTTGCGTGTGGCCACGCGTCCATCCGGACGCACGATCCCCATGAACACAGGTTCGTCGATCAAGGGCTGTTCCGGTTTTACGTCAACGCTGAAGGCATAGTCACGGGCGAAGTCGCCCATGGTCAGGTTGTGTACATGAACGTGGTCCCCGGCCTCGATGACGCCGGTCGAAAAACCGATGATCTGCCCGTAACGGCGCAAGGGCTGGCCGGCTTCGACACGGCGTGCAGCGATCTTGTGGCCGGCAGGAATCGGCTGGCGCACCGTCACACCTTCCTGGTGGAGCGCCTCCCCGATTATCAACGGCCGACGGGCGATGAGCACATCGTCCAGGGGGTTAAGGCGCAGGACCGCGGCTGCACCGGTTTTCATAATCAATTCCATCGAAAACTCACTGGCTATGAAGCGTGGAGGGTCGCTGGCAAACATGCCGCGCCATACCTTTGTCGCTGCACTATAAGAGCCTGCGCAGGTGGTTGCCCAATGAGACCTTTGGATTGGTCGATAACCTTTCCTCATCAAACAGCGTTGGTTGGCCTGGAATCTTATCTTCAGTGGCCGATGGATTCCCGGCGTATCCGGGCGAATTCCAGCAAGGTGTCGACAAATTCCCGGGCCGCTTCGGTGAGTGGCTCGTCCTTACGCGTGATGACGCCGTAGTCCTGCGGTTCGACCTTGAACGGCGTGTTGAGCACCTTGAGCAAGCCACTCCGAACCTGCGACTGGACCATGGACTCAGGCAGCAGGGCGAGCATCGGGCCGGACTGAAGCAATTGCAGGAAAGTGGGCATCGAGATGGTTTCGACGGTGTTGGTGGGCGTACGCATATTGAATTCGGTGAAGGCACTTTCCATGCGGCGACGTATGGGGGCATTAAACGGGTACATGACCCAAGGCCAGTCGACGAGTTGCTCGGTCGCCACCTCGTCGAACTGCGCAAGAGGATGACGGCTGTTGACAACCAGGCAAAAGGGCTCAGGCCCGAGCGCACGAAAGTCGAACGGGTGCTGATAACGATCATCCGTGAAACGGGCAATGATCAAATCGAGCTTTTTATGTTCGAGCATCTCCAGCAGTTGATTGCTGGTTTGCTCAATCACTTCGATGGAGAGCAGGGGGCGATCCAGCTTGATCAGGGTGATAGCCTCGGGCAGCACCACAGACGTCGCGGCGAATATCGCGCCGACTTTCAAATGACCATGCCCACCATTGCGCAACTTGTTCAGCTGGTCGACAAATGACTGTGTGTCGTCGAGCGTTATCCGGGCATAGCGGACAACGAACTCGCCCAGTTCAGTCAAGGCCATGCTGCGGGTTTGCCTTTCGAACAAGGCAAACCCGAGCAGCAGCTCGATGTCGCGCAACATCTTGCTGATGGCGGGCTGAGTCAGGTTCATCAACTCTGCAGTGGTGTGCATGTTGCGGGTCCTGGCCAGCGTATCGACCAACATCAAGTGCTTGATCTTCAGCCATTTGCTGACACTGGCGTATGAAATCTCGTCGTTCACCATGAGGCACTCTTTCGGACTGATAACGAAACGATATCAAACACTGAAAATATGTCATTGGGATTTATCAAACAAGTTCACTAGTTTCGCCAGGTCGTCATCGAATTGATCTGGATCTCTCTATGCCCCTTTTGAAATTGACCTGTAATAACACCCTCCCGATTGACGGAGTGGAAGGCACCCTGATCGGTCGTGCCTGGGTGCCCGGGGAAACAGCTGGCCCCTCGCCGGTGGTACTGCGCGCCGATGGCGTGTTTGATTTGTCCCAGTCTTTCCCGACGTTGAGCGATCTGCTGGAGAGCGCCTCACCCCTTGAGGCCGTTCGTAGTACTCGCGGACAATTCATCGGGAGCCTTGACGCATTACTGGCCAATACGGGGCCGGGCTCGGATCCTGCCAAAGCCTGGTTGTTGCCGCCGGCTGACTTGCAGGTGATCAAGGCCGCTGGCGTGACGTTCGCCGCCAGCATGATCGAAAGGGTGATTGAAGAGCAGGCGGGCGGCGATGCTGCGAAGGCCGAGAGCATACGAGGCCTCGTCAAGGCAGCGATAGGCGATAACCTGCGTTCGATAAAACCAGGCTCGACCGAGGCGGCCCGGCTGAAGGCCGTGCTGATCGAACAGGGACTGTGGTCGCAATACCTGGAAGTCGGTATCGGCCCTGATGCCGAGATCTTCACCAAGGCCCCGGTCCTTGCTTCTGTCGGTAGCGGTAGCGAGGTGGGCATTCATCCCAAGTCGAAATGGAACAACCCGGAGCCGGAAATCGTGCTGGCGGTGAACAGCCGAGGTCAGATACACGGCGCAACCTTGGGCAACGATGTCAACTTGCGTGACTTTGAAGGCCGAAGCGCACTCCTGCTGAGCAAAGCCAAGGATAACAACGCGTCGTGCGCGATCGGCCCGTTCATTCGTCTGTTCGATGAAAGTTTTACGCTGGATGATGTGCGTCGTTGCGTGGTCGACCTGGTCGTTGAAGGCGATGACGGTTTTATCATGCGCGGCAGCAGCTCGATGGAGCAGATCAGTCGTGATCCGCTGGAATTGGTCGCTCAAACGGTGGGCAGCGAACACCAGTACCCGGATGGCTTCCTGCTGTTCCTCGGCACTTTGTTTGCCCCGACGCAGGATCGTGAAGAGCGGGGCAGTGGTTTCACCCATAAACCGGGGGATAGTGTCAGCATCAGCAGTCCTTTACTGGGCACGCTTCACAACCGAGTCACCTACAGCAATGAAGCCACTCCCTGGACGTTTGGCCTGCGTGCACTGATAGGCAACCTGATCGCTCGTGGTCTGGTGGCAGGTCAATCTCCCCTCTGATTGTCCTGCCAGAAGTTCTGGGCAGATACACCACAGTGGTCGCTGGACATCTAATAACAAGGCACAAAAAATGATGACCCAAACTATAAGATCGGAGCACGAAGCCGTTATCGAAAGCGCCCTCGTCAAATGTCGATGGAAGTTGCTACCGTTCCTCGCATTGATGTTCGCCCTGGCCATGATAGACCGTTCCAACGTCGGCTTCGCCAAGGCAGCACTGCAAGCCGATATCGGTTTGAGCAATGCTGCCTTCGCGTTGGGCGCAGGCATTTTCTTTATCGGTTATGCAATTTTCGAAGTTCCCAGCAACTTGCTGTTGCACCGACTGGGCGCAAGAGTCTGGCTCAGCCGGATCATGATTACCTGGGGGCTGGTGTCGGCGGCCATGATGTTCACGCACGACGAAACAACGTTTTACGTGCTGCGTTTTCTGCTGGGTGTGGCGGAAGCGGGGTTTTCCCCGGGTGTGATTCTCTACCTGACCTACTGGTTTCCGGCGCAACGTCGCGGTCAGGCAATCGGGATTTACTATTTCGGGCTGCCGTTGGCCTTGATGGTTGGCAGTCCGCTGTCTGGCTGGTTGCTGGAAATGCACGGCATCTTCAATCTGACTAACTGGCAATGGATGTTTCTGGTTGAAGGCTTGGCGGCTGTTGTCGTCGGCATCATTGCGCTGTTTTACCTCAAGAATAATCCGCAAGATGCCAACTGGCTTACTCCAGAAGAGAAGGCCGCGTTGAGTCAGGAGCTTAAGGCTGAAGACAAACTCAAACTGGCCCATGGGCCGAGCAGCCTGCTTGACCTGGTTCGCAACAAGCGCGTGCTGAAATTTATCCTGATCTATTTTAGCGTTCAGGTCAGCGTGTACGGCGTGATCTTTTACCTGCCGACCCGGATTGCAGAACTGCTGGGCACCAAAGTCGGCTTGGAAGTGGGGATGTTCATTTCACTGCCATGGCTGTGCGCCGCTGTCGCCATGTTTTATGTGACTCGACTGGCGGACCGTCATGGGGCGCATCTGAAGCTGGCAATGTGCATGCTCGCCATGGCGGCTTTGGGTATTGCAGCCTCGGCATTGCTCAATAGTTTCGCGCCGGTGTTGCTGGCTTTCTGTTTCGCGGCGGCTGGGTTCGTGACCGTTCAACCTCTGTTCTGGACACTGCCGACCGGCTACCTCGGAGGGGTCGCCGCAGCAGGCGGCATTGCGCTGATTGGTTCGATGGGAAACATCGGTGGCTTCGTCGCACCGATGCTCAAAGCCAATATGGAAATCTGGTTTGTAGACCCCCGGGCAGGCATGTTGGCACTGGCCACTGCCGGGTTGGTGGGTGTCTATCTGCTATGGACGTTGCGTGACCCCAAAACACAAGAGCGGGTGACTTCGGATCAGGCGGGTGGCGTTGTCCATAATGGCGAGTTTTAACGACATTTCGTGCACTTTAATAAGGCCGCAGGGGCATTCGCTGCACTATGGGATGGCAGCGCACCGGCCTTGTTGAACGTGTGTGCCCCGGTTTAAGCCCGCGCTAAGGGCGTCGTCAAGATCTGGCACAAACGCTGCATTACGTTGATCAGGTCCATCGCGAGAACATTCGAATGGGCAGCCCTCACGGTCAACGACGACCGATTGGCCGCACAGGTCGTGGGCAGCAGCGGTGGATCGGGCAGAGACGTCCGGTTTTAACGCCGCAAACGAACAGGCAAAGACGCCTGGAACCGAAAGGTTTCAGGCGTTTTTTTTTGCTTTTTTTCCGTGACGGGCTTTGGCCGGGTGCTATTTATGAACTCCATTGTTGCCACGTTGAACAAGTTGCAGACGCTGATCGTGATCGGTAATGGCATGGTCGGACATCACTGTGTCGAGCAGTTGATTGAGCGCGGCGCCCTTAATCATTATTGGGTGCACGTCTTCAGCGAGGAGCCGGTACGTGCCTACGACCGTGTGCATCTTTCCGAGTACTTCACGGGGCGGGATGCTGAGTCGCTGGCCCTCAGTGATGCCGCGCTTTACCAGACCCCGGGTATCACGTTGCATCTGGGCGTGCCGGTCCTTGAGATCGACCGCGCCCGCCACGAGGTGATTACCGCCCAAGGCTCGGTCACTTACGACAAACTGATCCTGGCAACGGGTTCGTACCCGTTTGTGCCATCAATCGAAGGCGCGCAGGACGACTCGCGTCTGGTGTACCGCACGCTTGAAGACCTGGACTCGATTCGAGCCGCCGCCGCCAACGCGCGACGTGGTGTGGTCGTGGGAGGAGGACTTCTCGGGCTTGAGGCAGCCAATGCACTGAAGAGCCTGGGCCTGGAAGCCCACGTTGTCGAATTCGCTCCGCGCTTGATGCCTGTGCAGCTGGACGAGCACGGCGGCCTGGCGCTCAAGGCGCAAATCGAGAAGCTGGGCGTTGGTGTGCACCTGTCGCGCGCGACACAATCGATCAGCGCCGGCGAGCAATACCGCTACCGGATGAATTTCGCCAATGATGAATTCCTCGAAACCGACCTGATCGTTTTCTCCGCCGGCATTCGTGCGCAAGACACACTGGCTCGTCAATGCGCGCTGGAGATCGGGCCTCGCGGCGGGGTGGTCATCGACGATGCGTGCCGTAGCAGCGATCCAGACATCTACGC
This sequence comes from Pseudomonas sp. LBUM1643, assembly GCF_059716215.1. NCBI lineage: Bacteria > Pseudomonadati > Pseudomonadota > Gammaproteobacteria > Pseudomonadales > Pseudomonadaceae > Pseudomonas > Pseudomonas sp. LBUM1643. Next base: position 3,541,415 of record NZ_CP166813.1, on the reverse strand, counting down.
CATTGGCGAATGTGCCTCATGGAACGGCAGCCTGTTCGGCCTGGTGGCGCCGGGGTATCAAATGGCTCGCAGTGTGGCGGCCAGGCTCTGCAAGCAGATCGCTGAACCGTTCATGGGCGCTGACATGTCGACCAAGCTCAAGCTTTTGGGCGTCGACGTGGGCTCCATTGGCGATGCTCACGGCATGACTCCGGGCGCGCGCAGCTTTCAATTTATCGACGAGAGCACCGCCAGCTATCGACGCCTGGTGGTGGATGCCACGGGTAAACAGGTACTCGGCGCCGTATTGGTCGGTGATAACAGCTATTACGACACGCTGCTGCAATACATGCAGAACGCGATTGCACTGCCAAAGGAGCCGGCCAGCCTGATTCTGCCATTGTCCGGGGGCGCGCCAACACTTGGGCCGGGCGCATTGCCCCAATCAGCCACGGTGTGTTCGTGTCACAACGTCACCAAAGGCTCGATCTGCTCAGCCATCGATGGCGGTTGCACCGATCTGGCCCAACTCAAGTCGAAAACCAAGGCCTGTACGGGCTGCGGAGGATGTGCCGGTTTGCTCAAGCAAGTCTTCGAGCACGAGTTGACCGCGCGTGGCGTCAGTGTCGACAAAAGTCTGTGCGAACACTTTGCCTACACCCGCCAGGAACTCTATGCGCTGGTGCGGGTGGAAGGGGTGATCACCTTCGAAGAGCTATTGGCCAAGCACGGCAGCGGTCACACCGGGTGTGATGTCTGCAAGCCGGCCGTGGGCTCGATTCTCGCCTCGTGCTGGAACCAGCCCATCATGGACCCATCGCTGGTGCCACTTCAGGACACCAACGACACCTTCATGGCCAACATGCAGAAAAATGGTACCTATTCAGTCGTGCCGCGAATTGCCGGGGGTGAAATCACAGCCGACAAGCTGATCGCGATTGGAGTGGTCGCGAAAAAATACGAGCTCTACACCAAGATCACCGGTGGTCAGCGAATCGACCTGTTCGGCGCGCAATTGCATCAACTGCCGGACATCTGGGCGGAGCTGATTGAGGCAGGCTTCGAAACCGGTCACGCGTACGGTAAATCGACGCGGACCGTCAAATCATGCGTTGGCAGCACCTGGTGCCGTTACGGCGTTCAGGACAGTGTGAAAATGGCGCTATTGATTGAGGATCGTTACAAAGGATTGCGTTCGCCGCACAAGCTAAAGTTCGCCGTGTCCGGCTGCACTCGCGAATGTGCCGAGGCGCAGAGTAAAGACGTTGGCGTGATCGCTACCGAGAAGGGCTGGAATCTCTATGTGTGCGGCAACGGCGGCATGCGCCCGCGCCACGCCGAGCTGTTTGCTACCGACCTCGACGATGCGACCCTGATCCGCTACATCGACCGCTTCCTGATGTTCTACATCCGCACGGCCGACAAACTGCAGCGCACATCGGTTTGGCGTGAAAGCCTGGAGGGCGGCCTGGACTACCTCAAGGAGGTCATCATCAACGACAGTCTGGGGCTGGGCGAAGAACTCGAATCGCAGATGCAACTGGTGGTCAGCCGCTATGAATGCGAATGGGCCAACGCGCTCAAAAGTCCGGAAAAGCTCAAGCGCTTCCGTACGTTCGTCAACGACAAGCGCCCGGACCCCGACATCCACTTTGTCGAGGAACGAGGGCAGCGGCGCCCAATCATGGCCAGTGAACTCAACCTTATCCCGGTCCGCGAGGAGCTTGTCTGATGAACCCATTAAATACCCTGCGCACCCATGACACTCTGGCGTCTGAACAAGACGCGGTCTGGCAATCGGTGTGCAGCGAGCAGGATCTGGTCATCAACTCCGGGGTCGTGGTGTGGCTCGACGGCGCACAAGTGGCGCTGTTTTATCTGCCAGATGCCCAAGGCAAGATCCTCTACGCTATCGACAACCACGACCCGCAATCCGGGGCCAATGTCATTGGTCGCGGTTTGATCGCCGATATCAAGGGTGAACTGGTGGTCGCCTCGCCCATTTACAAGCAGCACTTCCGTCTTGAAGACGGCACGTGCCTGGAGTCTCCGCAACAGCGCCTGCGTGTCTGGCCGGTGCGATTGAGCAGGGGAGACGTGGAAATCGGTTGCCGGGGTCGTGGTTAATATGGCAAAAAAGGCCCGGCAGAATAAATGCCGGGCTCGATAATTTTTTTTGAAATCAAGGGGTTGCCAGCCTCCGTAAATCAGTCCATAATTCACGCCATCGAAAGCACTGACGGCTTAAAAAGCTCAATGTTTTCAAGGGCTTAGATCTTGTATCTAAATCCAAGTTTGTATGCGTGGGGTGTTGTGCTACATGACATCAAACGTTTGAGGCCGAGTAGCAAAATGGTTATGCAGTGGATTGCAAATCCACCTACGCCGGTTCGATTCCGACCTCGGCCTCCACTCTTAAAAACCCCGTAGATCAATGATCTACGGGGTTTTTTATTGCCTGCAGGAAAGTGAGGTGTTCCGCAGTTTTTGGTAAGGGTCCCGCGACGGAGAAAGTTTGTTATCAAAAGGAGTCGCAGTACATGGGGCGCGTCTCCTGCTCACTTCGAAAGTTACAACGCGGCCTGGTCTTCAAGAAACGTCATTAGATGGTGGATAAAGTCATCAGAGGCTTCCTCCATTACGAAGTGGCCGCAATCGGCGATGATCGCGCCGCGCAAGTTACTGGCGTGACCTTTTAGCGTGAGTAAAGGGGCATCCTTCGTGGCGTACTCGGCACCGATCGCCAGCACCGGCATCGTTAGGGGTCGCAGGGCGCGTTGTTTGTTCTGGCGAATTGTTTCCGGGATCGCGCGGTAATAAGCAAACCCTCCCCGCAGCCCACCCGGTGAGGAGTAGGCCTGAATGTATGTTTCGGAGGCGACCGCATTGCGCTTGAAGGCCCAGCGATCAAACATGAAGTTAAGATACGCAGCCTCCTTTCCTGTGATCAACAGTTCGGGTAAATCCCTGACTTGATTGAACAAAAAATGCCAGAGAAAAATGTTTTCCTCTGGGGTCACAAAGATAGGTGGTGCTTCGGCCAAACCGGGTATGACGGCTTCCGTTACCGTTAATGTTCGCACTGACTCCGGGTAGTCACTGGCAAGGGCATACGCAATCCACATGCCGACATCGTGGCCGACCAAGTGGTAACGACTGAAACCCAATTGTTCCATCGTTTGGTGCAGTATCTGCGCCACGCTGCCGGTGTCATACCCCTCTTCGGGGCGGTCGGAATCACCCAGTCCAGGTGGATCCACGGCGATCGCCATGTACCCTTGATTGGCCAATGCCTGCATCACATGTCGCCACGCATACCAGGTTTGTGGCCAGCCCGGCACCAACAGAACAGGATCACCGGTTCCAGCCACTACGCAGTGAATACGGATTCCGTTGATTCGCACATAGCGGTGGGTGAAATGGGCCTCAACGGGGTAGGGGAGATCGACGGCCTTGTTCATTTACGCTGTTCCTTCCATGGACGAAGTGGCTATACCGAGCATTGACTGGATTTGCTGAAAGTTGACGGGTGCACCCGCGAAGTCGTCGAACATGCGGTCAGTCACCTGGATGATGTGTTGATTGATAAATGCCACGCCCTCCCGGGCGCCATCTTCCTGATTTTTGAGGCAGCACTCCCATTCAAGAGTGGCCCACCCCGGGTAGTCAAACTGGGCCAGCTTGGAAAAAATCCCTTTGAAGTCCACCTGACCATCACCCAGGGAGCGAAACCTGCCTGCACGATCGCTCCAGTTGCTGTAGCCGCCGTAAATACCCTGGCGCCCCGTCGGATTGAACTCGGCATCCTTGACGTGGAACATGCGGATACGCTCGTGGTAGATGTCCAGGTAGCTCAGGTAATCGAGCTGCTGGAGTACGAAGTGACTGGGATCAAAGAGGATGTTGCACCGTGGATGTTCATCCACCAGCGAGTAAAAACGTTCGAAGCTGGTACCGTCATGTAGATCTTCGGCGGGATGAATTTCGTAGCAGAGATTGATACCCACGTCATCGCACAGATCCAGAATAGGGCGCCAGCGCTTTGCCAGCTCGCTGAAAGCGGCGTCTATCAATCCCTCTGGACGCTGTGGGAACGGGAACAGATACGGCCAGGCCAGCGACCCCGAAAACGTACCCATCTCGCTCAAGCCAAGGCGAGCGGAGGCGTGCGCAGCCAACTTCATTTGCTCTATCGCCCACTCGGTGCGAGCTTGGGGGTGACCCCGAAGGCCGGCCGGGGTAAAGGCGTCCCACATCGCCTCATAGGCTGGATGCACTGCGACAAGTTGACCATAGATATGAGTGGTCAACTCGCTGATCTGTAACCCGTGCTCTGCCAGAGTGCCCTTGATCTGATCACAGTAGTCTTGACTGTGTGCCGCTTGGGCGACATCAAATAAACGCTCATCCCAGGCGGGAATCTGCAAGGCCTTGAACCCGTGGTCCGCCGCCCATTTACTGATGTGGGCCAAGCTATCGAAAGGGGCTTGGGAGCTGCTGAACTGAGCCAGATGCAGACTTGGGCCTTTTAGTGTTTTCATCGTGCAAACCTATTCTTTGTTGATCGACAAAGAATAGGTTTGCTGAGCGATATCCGTCAAGTTGATTTGAGCTAAAATGCGCCATCTGGATTTTTGGGCATAACGAATATGGCAGGGCGACCGAGGGAATTCGACAAAGAGCAGGCGCTGACAAAGGCAATGCTGCTTTTTTGGGAGCGCGGCTACGAAGGTACTTCCATGTCAGCGCTTGTCGATGCGCTAGGCATCGCGTCTGCGCGCATTTATGCGGCATTCGGTAGCAAGCAACGGCTGTTTGAAGAGGCTGTCGAGCTTTATGTGGCTGGGGAGGGAGGATTTGCAGTGCGTGCCCTGGCGCTAGCGGATATTGGCCAGTCGATCCGGCAAATGCTGTGTGATGCCGTGATCACCTACACCTCCCAGGATAGGCCTTGGGGGTGCCTTGTTGTCAGCGCGGCGAACAGTGTAGCGCCGGAAAATACACCGGTACTCGCTTGGCTCTCGGAGCAACGGCGCCAGCGGACGGAGTCGATCATCCATCGACTGGAAGCGGCCAGCCGAGATGGGCAGCTGAGCACAACGGCCAATGTTCAGGCACTAGGAAACTTCTATGCGACATTTTTGCATGGGATCTCTGTCCAGGCGCGTGATGGCGTATCAAGAGAGGAATTGCTCGAAGCGGTTGATTGCGCAATGGGCTTACTGCCGGTGAAGGCCTAGGGAGCGCCTTGGTGCGTGTGATCCGCAGAACTTTAAAAATCAGTAGCTTGCAAAACACATAAAATGCTAACCTATTGATCTGCTTAGCTTTGTAGCGTGGATCGTGAATCTACCTACGCTGGTTCGATCACGAACTCGACCTACACTTTAAACAAGCTCCGTAGATCGATGATTTACCGAGCTTTTCTATTTGCGCTGGCTTGCAAGATTTAGTCTTGAAAAGGCCGGATGCGAACTTGCTTCACCGGGGCGGGATGTATATATTTCCCCCTCTGCTGCACAAGCGTCTGAGTGTTGAAAGGGTCGTTGATCAGCCTCCAGACAGCTTTATCGCGCTACCGCCCGAATGGCGAAACTGGTAGACGCATGGGACTTAAAATCCCCCGCTCGTAAGGGCGTGCCGGTTCGATTCCGGCTTCGGGCACCATCTTGCATTCCACAGAGCGCTTTTGAGTTCTTTGGAAGCCTTGAAAAACCTGCCTTCTGGCGGGTTTTTTCGTTTTAGCATTCCGTCGGAATCTTGCCCATTCTTCTGGAATCCAGTCATTTAGAGGGTAAAGTTAGGGGTAGTCTTTGGTTCGATTAAGGATAGTACCCTTATGTCGCGCACAACTGCTCCGCTTACCGACGCTGCTTGCCGTTTAGCCAAGCCAACAGACCGTCCCTACAAGCTTTTCGACGGCGACGGTCTCTATCTCCTAATCCAACCCAATGGCCGTAAAGGCTGGCGTCTCAGGTACGTAAAGCCTGACGGCCGGGAGGGGTTGACCTCCCTCGGCAGCTATCCTGTGATTGGCCTTTCCGATGCGCGCCAGAAGCGTTTAGAGGCGAAGCGGATGCTCGCAGACGGCATTGATCCCGTTGAGAACAAGCGTAAAGCCAAAACGGAAAATGCTGTCAACGGCCGTACCTTTGAAAGCGTTGCGTTGGACTGGCACAAGAACATGTCGGCCAGATGGACACCCGACCATTCCAAGAATGTGTTGAACCGTCTGAATAACTATGTGTTCCCGTTTATCGGTGCTCGCGCAATTGCTGATCTCGATACTTATGATCTGATGCAACCTTTGGAAACGATCAGGAAACGAGGAACGATTGACGTCGCCTTAAGGGTACAAAGATACCTGCAAAGTATTATGCGTGAGGCAAAACGCCTTCGTCTTATTCCGATAAACCCTGCGTACGATCTTCAGGGCTTGATCAAAGCGCCGCGAGTCTCCCATCGGCCTGCATTGTCCCTGTCACGCCTGCCTGAGTTGCTGGCACGGATCCATGCCTACAATGGCCGAGAGCTGACCCGGCTAACGCTCATGTTGTCGCTGCACGTGTTTGTTCGATCGAGTGAATTACGTTTCGCTCGCTGGTGTGAGTTCGACCTCAAGCGTGGCGTATGGGAGATCCCGGATACTCGGCCGGAGCTGGAGGACGTACGTCATTCAACGCGGGGGACGAAAATGGCGGGCGACGTTCATCTTGTGCCTTTATCGCCGCAAGTTGTGGCCGTGCTTGAACAGATCCACACCCTCACTGGCACATTCGACCTGGTATTTGCCGGTGATGCTAGGGCCTGGAAGCCGATGTCAGAAAACACCGTGAACAAAGCGTTGCGCACCATGGGGTACGACACGAAGACAGACATTTGTGGTCACGGATTCCGCTCAATGGCCTGTAGCGCACTGAACGAGTCAGGCCTGTGGTCTGAGACGGCCATCGAAAGGCAAATGAGTCATAGAGAGCGCAACAGCGTTCGAGCTGCCTACATTCACAAGGCAGAGTTCATTGAGGAGCGTCGCTTGATCATGAACTGGTGGAGCCGGTACCTTACGGCGAATCTTCAGGAGCATGTCACGCCTCATGAGTTTGCGAATCTGGCCGGCGAGAATGTCACTCGATTGGCGACAAAAAGATCGTTCGCCAATTGATGCCCTCACTTCGGATAATTTCGACATGACCAAGCGAATCGTGTGTAGTGCCCTGGGCTCAAACTGAGGCGTTAACTTCGAGCGGTGACGATGGATGTTACCGCTACACTCGAGTGCTTCTGATGGGAGTTCGTTGTTTTTCGAGTTGCCGCTGGAGGGCAGGAGTTCTCGCGCCATATGAGGCACCGGAAGACACTCAAAAAATGACGGTCAACATCTGATTTCTACGGGCTAATGATCGCGATACGCTGCCCTTGAGTCGGATTTTTTATTGCGCAGGAGAACACCATTTGGCAAGACATCTCAACTACGAAGGAAAAATGACGCGCTTGAGTTGAATGCGCCACCATCCAGCCCTACCGCCGGTACTGCCGATTGTCTCTGTAAGTCCAGCTATGGCTCTTGCTCCGCGTACAAAGCGCTGCGAGTCTAGAGTCTGTTATTTACAGTCAAACTCTTGCTCTCCAAAGAACATTTTGACTTGGCTCTAGGGCGGTGGTTTAAGGCCGAAAAAATTTAGCGATGCCCCCACTTTTGCCCCCACTCGCAAGGGGGGCGAGCGATCTCGAAAGGGAACCCTGACAGATTCCAGTATGGCGCTGGCGATTGTCCAGATTGACAGACTCATTCAAGGCTCAAGTGGCATGTATTTGCTCAGCTATCTAGGTCGTGTAAGCGCGACTTCGAGCCCCAGCGAAGCACCGCTTGATCCTACAAGCAGTTTGCACCATTTCTCCATCGACTCAGTCAGATAAGACTCCCGCCCCTCGCAACAGTGACCCGTTTGCACGCCAGAGCGCTCTATGCATTCTCTCCTATAGCCAGGAATATCATTCATGTTGTGGTTTTTTGGCCTTATTTGCACAAAAGATCAAGACACTCTGGGTGCCGCCCCATGCGGTACTGGAGAAAGGCGTGACGGGCCAGGCACGCATCCTGCTAGACAGTCTGCTTCGGCCATCGCCCAGCTGGGTCTGGCAAGGCGATGTCGAGGTCGCTGCCCGGCATGGTCAAGGTATTCGGATGGCAGAGCGGGTCATTGCAGATACGGCAGGTATTGTCATCGTCTCGCCAATAGAACGTAAATGCCGTTCCTTCGGGCATAACCGTCGTGTCGTCGGTGTCGCCTGGTTGGATCTGGAAGTTTTCCGTCCGGTTGCTGACGACTGTAACCTGGACCCTGCGTACATTGTTGTTGGTAAAGCGGACGCGGTAATTCATATTCTACCTCGTGGACTGTCTACCATGATGGGACAAAGGGCTTCCGTCGTGGCCGCCTTGCGACCCGTATACTTCAACCCCAGCGGTGCCATACATTCACTTCATGGAATCCCAAAAATCAGGTCCTCGACATAGTATTGATAGTTATCGGAGTTTTTCCGCGCCTTCGCGGCATCCTTGGCGGCCAGCGCCTTCGCGTCTGTAATGCCATATTCCTCGGGACGGAGACCGACCCCGACTATATGTGTCAGTTCGTGGACGATCGTGCCTTGCTGGGAGTCAGGACCGCTTGTATTAAGCTTGAAGAAATCGGGCGTTATAAACATCGCACCGGGAACCGATGGGTGGACCGCGGCGACGTCGCCGGGCGCCCATTCGAACTCCAGATCGTTGCGCAGTGGGCACCAGAATGAAGTAAAGGTAGCCGCGGCCAAGGATCGGTCATACACATTCAAGACCGCGCTGGCGCTCTGGCTATTGAGGCCGCCAAACCATTTGGTCTGCTTCGCTACCGGTTGATCCGATGCGAAGCTCTTCGACGCGGTGACCAGCGCCTTTTTCGCCTCCGCCATGGCTGACGTAATCGTTTCGGTCTGTGTAGCCGTGCAAGCTACCTTGTGTTCCTCGACATCCGCCAGGGAGGGAAGGGCAAATACGCTCATGGCAACGCCGGTAAGCATGCTCAACCGGCTCCCCCATGTCTTACAATTTTCTTTTCTCATTGCTACGCTCCGTTAGTCTGTAATTCACTTGGTAATATTGATGGTCCTTTTAAATGGCGGGTCGAGCTTGTCTTGGCGCGCCACGAGCCGGGCCGGGTAGTTCGCCGTTGCCGTTTTTTTCTTTGTTGCGAGAACCTCACGATACTTCGGCGTCTCGACGCAACAGGTTGGCCCGCACGCGCATGCAGCGTCGGCCGCCACAGTGGCGTCACTACTGGCCCAGACCAAGGCCTCGGAAGCAAGCAGATTAATCAGTTTCATGCTTTGCTCCTTCCTTAACATCGAAGTTTTCTAAAGTCAGGAATTCGGCAACAGTGTCCGGCCAATAACCCTGACCATTGCGGTCGCTCTTATGCACGGCTAGTGAAGGGAAGCCCAACATCGTCGCCGTACTCATGAGATACCACACGAAATCCGCATGCCGCCGCATCATGCCAGTACGAAAACCTCGCGCGGGATCCATCAGGTCGACTCGGCGCGGTAGCGGCGACTGAGCGTGCAATGGCATGGCCAGGCGCCAATTTTTATTTTTGTCTTGGCTGCGCTGCAGCGCCAGGTAGAGCGCTGGCGGCGGCTCGACCACAGCCTCGTCGGTCAGGGTTAGCGCCAAGGTACAGGTGGGCACAGGTGTCAGGGCGATGACTACGTCGGTGAATTTTCCCTCCTCCGTATTCCACAGTGGGCACTTGAACTCTGTCTCACCCGATTTGCCGAGGAGCGCCGCGCTCACCTGCAGCACGTCACCCGGCTGCAGGTCTGCCGGCTTGCCGTCAGTCTCCACGAGCCGGGTTAGCGGCATCTCATAGACGGTCGCAAGTTTGACCAACAAATCGCTGCCGGCCGGTTTGCCTTTAACGTCCAGGTCGCCACCGAGTTTCAAGTCCCGCACGTTTCCACTGGTCGCCAGCAGTTTCAAGGTGACGCGTACGACGTGCTTGGACATATCGTCATCGCGAAGAGGGACAGAGTCGCCCGCCAGCAAGGCGCCTTTCGCTTGGAGGTCGCCTGCCGGTACGGAGCCTTTCGCTTGGAGGTCGCCTGCCGGTACGGAGCCATTCGCTTCGGCCACCGCCTGGGCCAGTTCGTCCATGCGCCGTTCGTAGGCGATATCAAGCATAAGGGTGACGACGCCACGCCGATTGACCCGGCCGCGATCCGCTGACAGCACCAGACGCAGGTCGCCGCGCTTGTCGAGGTTGCCAGTCACTTTGAGTTTGTCGACTGTACTGGCTGGCGGGTTAGCGAGGTCGCGGTCATAAGCTGGGTCGCTGAAGATCAGCGTCGACGGGATCAGCGGCAGCGAGCCGCGCGATTGCACCACCGGGTACAACGGCATGCGCAAGGTCAGCGGCGCGCGCTCGTCGTCGCCCTCGACTAAACGGCGCTGCTTTGTATGACCATTATCAAGCTCGATAAGCTTGCCGGTGGGAACGGTCTGCGGCTTGCGCGTCGAGCCCGGCAGGAAGCTCCACTGAAGTTCCACCGGCGGCAGTACCGCCGATTCGGCGAAGGCGCGCGTTATCTCGGCCAGCACCGCCGGTGGCTGCGCCTTCAGCGGCAGCCAGACCGGGCGTGAATCGAGGGTCAGAGCTATCGAGGCCATGCACCAGGTCCAGCCTGCGGCGTCCTTGTCAGGTGCCTCCAGCTTCTCATCCGTCCATTTGACCTGTTCGGCGCCCGAGGCCAGTGCCAGCCAGCGATAGGTGAGCAGATGGTCGCCGATTTTAAGGCGTGCGCCTGAGATACCGTCTCCGAGGCCAAGCGCAGTGAGCAAAAAAGCGGCCGGACTGATCGACATTGGTTTGGGAGGCTGCTGCGGGGCCCGGCGCACAACGATCCGGCACACCAGGCGCACCGAGCCGTCCCAGCGCTCTGACACCACACTTGCAGTCTCGGGGCTGGCCACGACCTCGATCGCCCAACCCTGGAAATGATCGTCTTTCCCTTCCTCTTCACCGAAAGAGCCAGGACCGCCCTGAACGATGTCGGCGGAGCCCAGCAGAGCGCTAGCCTGTAACAGGGGACGCACCATTGACGCCTGGATGCGGCGGTCGCGTGCGGCGTCGCCGCTATTGGACGGCAGCATCATGGGCCGCGGAGTGCGCAGCTTACGCGCGAAAGACGCGCCAGCCTGGGCAGGGGCACCAAATCGCGAATTCACGGCGTCATAGGCGCCCGCATCGTCTGCAGCTACTCCATCGAGCCGCGCTAGCATACGCACCCGGCGCAGCGTCATGATACCGGCCCGTTCGCCGGTGGATGCGCCCGCCACCCGGCTTGGCATGAAGGGCTGGGCTTGTGGCGTGTCTGAGGCATTCGCTGCGGCACCGGTCTCGGACTCTTCCCGCGGCGTGATACGCGGTGCACTTTCCAGAATGGCACTAACCACCTCGGTATCCACTGGAAGCCGTACCCGTGGAGTGGCCGGTTGCAGCCAGCCGATCGGTTCCCCACTCAGCTCTTTGATCTGCAGCGGCAAGTACACCGGCACCTGCGTATAAGACAGCCACACCATCATCAAGGGTTTCTTCAGGCTCAGGTCGATTGGCTTTGTGGCGCTGGGCGGCAACGTCAAACGGCGCGCCAGACCAGCCAAACCCGACCCCTCGTCGCGGATTGGCATGCCCGGCCCCTCACAGGGCGGTGCGAGCCAGCGCAGGATGTCTTTGTCTTGTTTCGGCATAGTTGGCGCGCCACGGCTGCCGTCAGCGAATTCGGCCGTGATAGCCGATTGGGCGCCGAAGCCACGATCAAGTGCCATCGAAGCGATCGTCCCGTGCAGGTAAGCAGCCCCGTCCGCCCCGCCGTAGGACGCTAACAAGAAACCCACCGGGTCGGGGTCGAGTGTCACGGCAATGGCGCGGAGGTAGGGCGTCATCGAGTAGTCAAGCGAGGATGGACTGGCGCGCACCCAGCTTTGCCGTCGCACCCGGCTGCCCAGCACGTAAAGTGAATTCGAGGGTGGCCGCGTCGGCAATTCTTGCGCCTCCAACGTCGCTGGCGTCGTCACAGCGCGCATCCCGACCGCCGCGGCGAACATGACATCGGGGACGTCGGAGCCGGGCACGATGCGTTTCAGGGTGCCCGCCACCAGTGACAAGGCATAAACGTCCAACTGACGGGAATTGTTGCGGTCTTTTGCAGGGGCGGAATTAAGCAGGGCATTGACCGAAACTGCCGCCGCCAAAAAGAAAGGCGTACCCTTTAGAGTGGGTTTGTCCAACTGCGGACGCACATCAAAGCTTTGTTCAACCAACACGGCGCCTGTCAGTTCTGTCACTGCTGCGTCGTTCATCTGGCCCGTCAGCGACCCCGCGAGGAGGGCAGCTGCCAGTGCTTCTGACGAGGCATTGGCAGGCGACGGCGCCGTCGGGCGAGTGAGCGCTACGGCGCGCGCGGCCGGGCCATCGTTCCACGCAAGCTCGATGCCACCTGCAAAATTGTTCTGCTCGATTTTAATGCCCAGTCCCACCAGCACTGGCAGGCGCAGTAGGGGCAGGGGCGGGTCAGCAATGTCATTTTGCCCAATTTTAAGCAGTCCGACAAAACCACCCGCAATCATGACAGTATCGTCTGTGGTGTCCCAGTGCGCTGACCAGAGAGTGCGGAACGTAGCGCCCAGTGAACCCTGCAGCACAGTGGCTATGGCGCCGGCCCCCGCACGTCGCATGCCCTCATCCATACTGTCGGCCTTGCCATTAACAATGCGCTGCTTGTAGCGGGCTGCGAACGTAGTGGCGTCGCCATTCAGGTTTACCGGCATCGACGGTACGAGTCCGGCAGGTCGACCCACGGCAATCGATTCGACTCCGGTCCAATTCAAGGTCTTGTCGCCGCGCACAAGCGTGTGGCGAACCATCACCGGCGTCACCCAGACCGCCGTGCTGCGGGGTCTAAGGATGGACGCCACTATCCCTAACGGCAGTCGGTGGCCGGCCAAGGTCCATATGACACTGTGGGAGGCAGGTTCAACGGCGGTGTCCGGTTTGTGGCTAACCAGCACCCGGCCGCTGAGTGGCCTTCGTTTCGTCTCTGGCAGCGGTATGGGGGCTGGCCAGGCGCCAGTGTCGAGTGCCGGCCAGACGATATCATTCTCGGCATGAAGCATGGCGTCGACGGTAGCCTGTCCCACCCAAATGCCCTTATCGTTGGTGCCAAGACTGAAGTGCAGACTCGCGTCCTTGACGTTAATACCTGTGCCACACAACTGGCCAGCGCCGCCCGCGTAATTGTCCTTCCCTTGCTGCAGCAGGCCCTCGCACTGACCAGCGGCGAGTTGTACCGTGCCATCTGCCGCGCCGGGCACACCCAGCCGCACCACGAGGCCTGCCCGCACGCTGGCGTCCGCAGCGCCTGCGGCCGCTTTAAACTCGGCCTTCAGCACCCCCGACAAAGCGCCATTTGCTTCATCCGGTGGGCCGACTCGCGATGTGCCCCCTGCGGTCATTCCGAGCAGCACTAAAGGCATTTCGGGCATCAGCGGCCAGATCACCAGGGGGGGCGCGCGATCGTCCACCTCGTTAACTTCGTCTTTTGCAAACAATTCGATCACTGCGTTCCAGTCAAGCTTGACAGGCAGGTTCTCGAGCTGGCCATCCTCGCCGAGCAGGTAGCCTGCGCTCACGCAGGCATGCTTGATTCGCAGGCACGAGGTACCGGTGGTTGTTGGTTTCGGGGTGGACCTGATCACCACCTTCCACTCTCCGGACTTGCCGGCTGAGACGATGGCTGGCCGCCCGACGCCGACCATGACCCCAGCAACGTCGACCCCTAAACCAAGACCCTTTAGGGCGAACTTCGCGCCAGTGGCGCAGCGAGCTGTGACCAGCACTCGCCTCGGGCGCAAGTCGTCCCATGCGCGCAGCTCGAACTGCAATGGGGACGCCTCGTCGGCTACCTTGAAGGATGCCGTCATATCCGTCTTGCCGAGGCTCGACAAGGTCATTTCAATAAGGTTGCTGCTGTCGGCGCGAGGCTCGAGCGTCAGGCGGCACAGCAGCTTGACGGATGCCACCGCATCGGCCGTTAGCTTCAATTCAGTCAAGCGCAGCGGCTCGAGGCGAAAGCCGAAGAAGGGGATTTCGCAGCGACCGAGTCGAAGAGCAGCTTCTGCGGCCCCTTTCTCAGCAGGGGCAAAGCGCCATTCGGCACCGCCGCGCGCAAGCGACTCGTCATTGTCAAATATATCAAAGGCGACCGCCGGATCCCCTTTCAACTGCGCAACGCCGCCTTTGAACAGTAAATCCTTGAACCAGAACATGAACACGACACCGTTGATGGTCGTATTGATCGGTTCAACCAGCGAGACCAGTTGCTGGCCAGCGACGCCGGCCACCGTTACCGGGCGCCTCAACAAGATGGAATCGCGGAGCCACGTCGCAGTTCCGGCCCCGCTCATCGCGTTGTCGAGATCGACGCCGTCCTGGTGGAAGGTGGCCGGACTGTAGCCAAGCAGGTGGATATGGCTGATTTCGGCCTTTTTAGGCTCGCGCAACATTTTGCCCTTTAGCACCAGCCCGCCGTCGTAGCCCGCCAGTGCCTTATTGCCATGCGAATCTTTGAGCGTCGCTCCCAGTGTCAGGGATCCGTAGGGTAGTTCCGGAGGCACGTTAGCGCCATAGTGGTGTCCGATGCGCAGCTTTGTCGACCACGTCAGTCCGCGCATCAGAGTCGTGATGTCCACAGGTTGAGCCTTATCCTCGTGCCCCAAGAATCCACTCAGGTAGCTATCCACCACGCGGCTGTTCTGGTGCTTGCGCTCTTGGTCGCCCCAGAATGCGGTGAGCAGCGGCCAGTCGAGGGCGGTGGGTACGCTGCCAGTCGCCAATTGTGCGGGCGCACCCTCTGCCGGTGGCAGGGCGGCAGTGGCAAACGCTTCGTCGAGCAGTGGCAAGTCATAACGCAAGGCAGCTTCAAACTCCGGTTTGCCGGGCTTGGCAAGCATGCGCAGCTCCACGCCAGGCACGCCGACGCTGGCGAAGCCAATGCCGCGATCCGGCGTCACGCCTTCGCTGTTGTCGGGGCCACTCGCGCGCGGCCAACTCGGCAACGGCACCATGCCGCCGACCTCGTGCAGTATCATCAGCGGCCCGGTGTCGGAGCGCGCGAGCACCGCTAATTGCATCACCTCTTTAAGTTCCGTGGGGCGCACGGCGTAAGGATGCAGGTCGCGACTTTCGAGCGGGCGCTGGGAGCCACCGGCCGCGCGCGTCATGGGCATGCAGGCGGCCAGCGGAATAGTGGGATGGCGCAGCCAGGCTACGGCTGGCCAAGGCTTTTGTCGCGTAAGCGTCAAGTTTGGTAGCACCCTGCGTGCATCTTCCAGTGCCACTTGCGCTTTGCCCACGGCTTTCAATGTGGTCTCGGTCGTACCTCGCGCGGCCTCAAGTTGCTTGCTGACATTGGTCGCTGTCCGTGCCAGCACCGGGTCGTCGCTCAATTGCGCAAGTGGCGTTAAAGTCGCGCGCCGTTCGATGTCGGATGAAACAAGCTGCGCGCGCATCGCATCCACCCGGTCATCTACAGCCCCCATTAGGATCCTGCGCCGGTCGTTTCGGCCGGGTATGGAGGCGTAATCTTTGTCAATGCATCGAGCAGACTCGACTAACGCGGTGCGTGCTTCCTCGGGCTTAAGCAACTCATCGACCCAGCGCTTACTGTCGGTGCGAAACGACAACTGCATATCGTCCCAGTTTTGTGTCAGGTCGGTATCGCTCGATTTCCTATCGGCGATCGGCGTCTGGTTGGTGTCGCTCGGAATGCGATTGGCCTCCAGCACCAGATTGCTTAGCGTCGCGCTGAGTGCAGAGCGGTCGGCATCATCTAGTTCCGGAGTCACCATCACGACGTCAATGAAGGATCCCGGCCCGGCGCCGAGGCGCGGCAGTGCTTCTTGCGCGTCTGGGCGATCGGCCGACAGCCAGAGCAGACCCCGGGTCGACAGGATTGGACCGTGGAGAACGACGGTGGCGTCCTCCAGTTGGGCAGGATGCGACTGTTCAAGACGTATACACACTGTGCATTCCACCGCGGCAGCCTGTTCAACCGTGAAACTCCATGGCGCATCGCCCTCGCGCAAAGGCGTCGCCGTGGGGTTGAAACCGGACTGCACGACGCCGGTAATACCAACGCGGCGCAACCGCAAGAAGCCGTCGAGCACATTTCGAGGCGCCGCCGTCGGCAGCGCTCCGGCCAGCACCTTGTCGCTGCTGGTATCGATCGGCCCCAAGTTGGGCACTGGCAACTGCAGCCAGCCATTGTCGAGGGCGACGAAAGCTGGAATCAGAGGCCTCCCGTACTCGCTTCCGAACGGCATCCCAGCAATGCCGGCGACCGGAACCACCGGCGGGGTTGCGATGCCGTAAGCGGTCCGTAGCTCCGGTACGAGTCGCCCCAGGTCAAAATCAAGCTCTAGTGTCGAATCGCAAGATATCGCCAGGGTATTCCGCTTGCAGTGACACTTCAGCGAAATGGAATCCTTGGGAAGTGTGTCCAGGCCTTCCGCGAAGGCAAACTGCACCCCCGGCACGCCACCGTCCAGCGTCACATCGGTCACCTGTATGCGTTGTGCGCGCAAGGCGGCAACACTGTCGATCGCCCCGAGTATCTCCGGGCTGACCAGCGAGATCTGGACGTCAGAGCCGGCAACTTCGAGCGGACCAAGTTTCGCCGGTTCGCCGGAACTCAAGCATAGAACGGGCCAGGAGAATTCCGGCAAAGTGTCGCCGCGACGGCCCGCGAATCTCAGACCCAGCAAGCGCTCGCTGGAATCGCCGCTCTCCGGGATGATCGCCCCCCATGCTTCGGACCAAGCGGCAGGCTCGGCGGCGGCGAGCAGTCTGAGGCGCAAGGCAAAGCCGGTAGTGGCCGGCTCCGCATAGAGCAAGACCCGCCCTTGCAGGTGCTTGGCACCGAGGCGGCCCGGGAACGGTAACTTGGCGTCGAACTCAATACCGTCCGGAACCAGCCATATTTTGGCCCAATTGCTCTCGATGCCGGACTCTTCATCGATGCCCAACCCGCGCAGCCATGCGAGCCCCGCAATGCCAAGATTGACGTGCAGGCCGACCCTGCCCGCAAGCAGGCGCAGCGGCGGCACCGCTATCATGTTGCCGCCCGCGTGCTTGAACCGGTCCTGTCCCACACCGTCCAACACCTGTGCCACTACGTGCACGAAGGGGGCGGCCCGGGCCGATTCGTCGATACCCTCGGTGATCGAGTGCAATGCCTTGCCGCGATCGACAGCGATTTCCTTGCCATCCTCGTTCCAACCAAGTAACAGTTGGTCCTTGTCGATGTAATTACCCTCATCATCCATGCGCTGTCGGTAATGATCGTTTTTGGCTCCGACCACCAGATGCAGGTCAAGCAGGCGCGGCCGCATCCATTTCTCGGCGGCCTTCGCCGACTCGTCCGCGGGATTTTCCGCCACCAGCACACGTACAGGGTGAACGTGGTCGGCGGTGGCGCCGATCTTCTTGTCATGCGTGTCGCGCGCGTGCTTCCAACCGAAGTAGGGCGCGCCGGCATGGAGGATCCACAGAGGCCAGGTGCCATTCTTACCAGGCACTTGAGGCCCGGCCAGCGTGACGCTGCGCAGCATTCCCGGCCCCCGCCCCAGGTCGTCGATAATCTTTTCCATGCTATTCCTCCTCGCTCGCCCATTTGGTCCAGGTCGGCAGCCCGACCAGGACTTCCATTTCGCCCGGCGTTACCCAGCCTTTGCCCTGCGCTTCGTCCTGCTCGATGGCGTTACGCGTGTCAACCACCCGTACCACCATTATCTCGCCTGCACCCAGCAGCCGTTCGCAGCACGCCTTCCAGAGGGGGCCGGTGCCTTTTGCCGCCGCCGGGTGGCCTGAATGCTTCGCACCGTCCGCTTCAGTACTATCAGGCAGGTCGTACAGCGTCAGCAATTGGATGCCGGTGCTACTGGCCCGCAACGGAAACGGTGAACTGGCCCCGATCAGATCGAACGCCGGCGGTGCCAACTCGACCTCACAAACGCGTGCGCGTTGCAGTGCAGCCTTGTCCGGATCGTAGTCGGACGTTGGTGGCAGGGCGCTCGCTTCGTTCTCCATACCCTCAGCAATCCTGCGCAGAGCTTTGCAAACGGGCTCCAGGACAGTGACTGGTTCAAGCTCAGCAACTTTCGCGTATACCTCTCCCACGCGTGCGTGTAGCCATTCCTTGGCCGCGTCACGCTGCTTGGGAGGGTCTTCAAACGGTCCAACCTCGAGCTGAACTACTTCTGTGATTTGTGCAAAGTCAATGGCGGCGTCATTGAAGGCCTGCGTCACAGCTTGGTCGGCACCCTGGGAAAGGCGGATTCGGCGCTGCTCAGGCGCCAGCCCGTTTGGTGCCAGCTGCAAGCGGAAGCTCAGGTGGAACTGTGGCCGATCGCTGACCACCGAGTGGCTCATATTGGGTTCGCCGTCCTCACCATCGATCGCAGCGAAGCGCGTACCGCGGCATCGCAGCACGATCGGACGCGGCCCCTGGCCTCCTTCGGCGACGGGGTCATGGGCGATCAGGGTGACTTCGGCATCGTGATCCTCGAAACTGCGGCCGCCTCCCAATGGCCCGCGCCGCAGCAGTGTGTAGCGCACATTTGGGTCGGGGCACCATGCCACGTCAAGGTCGCCTCCGGTGAACCAAGCGTGCGCACCGACTTCGCTCAGGTCTGCGTGCGACACCATGCGCAGCCCACGCAGTTCGATTGCCGATTTGTGTTTGCCTAGGCGGATTATGGTCAGCGCGGGGGTGCCGCCCAGCTCGGCGGCTTCCTTGTCCACATCTGGCCCCGGTACGCGTCGCGCTAGCTCCAGCGAGCGCCGCGGCGTCGCATCCTGCACCGTGGCTATTACGCGCGACACAACTACCCCTGCGCGCGCCACTGCCAGCGCGGTGACGCGGTAATGGGCTGGCAAATCACTAATCCGCCAGATGTCGGCACCTTTCCACAACGATGGATAACGGCCAGCAAGTTCGCCCAGGTCGGCGTTGCCGATTTCTCGGTGGTCCATAGCTTCGGCCGACACCGTTGCCGCGCGCTCCGGGTACACTGTGAAATTCATCTTCGCAGGGGGCCGCAGCGCTTTGGCAATCGAGGCCGGCCAGTCCGGATCGCGGTATTCGCGCACGAAGCTGAGCGCAGTGCCTTGCGTGCCGAGTCGCGCGAACAGTGGCCGGTTCGAGAAGGCCAAGCCTTCCTCTCCATGCCGCGCCAGGACCAATTCCCACTGGCCTGGCGCGATCAGGCCCGCAGCATCGGGTTTTGGCCGGACAATACGCGAGCCGAGAATCACCGGAGGTTCGATACGTTCGGTGCGTTCCGATACAGCCAACGCATAGCCGATCGCGCTGCGGAAAGCGCCGTTGTTTCCCAGTAGTCCCTCGGTGACGAGTTGCTCACTCTCACCTTGCGTCTTGTAGTAGCCCGCACCTAAGGCCTGATTCTGGTAGCGAGGCATTGACCGCACGGCATACGCACGCGCATGCGCCCAGCGGTCGGCGTGCAGGAAAGACAGCGTCAGCCTGCCCGCGGCATCGGCTGCCAGGTTGAGCGGGTTGGCTTTCACTGGCGCGGCCAATGCGAACTGAATAGTCCCATCGGGGCAATCCGGTACGGCCGCGTGATCGAGGAAGCGCTGGGTCCAAGGCAGATAGGCCGCCGCAATTTCCCGGATGTCCTTGCTTTCGACATTGTCGGTCCAGGTCGCACCGGGCCAAGTCAGCGCAGGTGCTGCGAAACGCAAGTTGTCACGCAGCGAGCGGAACGCTTCCTTCGGCAGTGGGTTTAGCGCGAGTTCATCGGCCCACTCTTCGGGCGACAGCCCGCGGAAGCGTTCGTATGGAGAGGGGCTTGACGTAGCTGGCGATTGGATCTTAACGAACTCGGGCTCGCCGATAGCGGGGGATATCAGGCCGCCATTTTCTGGAAAATATACGTTATCCGGCCGCTGTGCTTGATCTATGAGATCGGCAAATGACCAGAATTCTTCGACAGTAGTGACCTCAGTGGTTACCGTTGGGATGGTGTCGGCATTGACTACTTCTTTTATTGTCGTCCTGACTATACGCACGCGCGCCCACAGTTGAATTGCCGGCGGTTGAAAGTTTTCAATGACGTTGCTACGCATAAAGAACTGCAGCGCGAGCACAGGCGGCGTCGAACTGATCAGCCCTTTAGGAAACGCATTAAGCCCCACACGCTCCGCCTTGCCCGGGTGCAGGGCATAGGTACGTCCATCCTGCATGCTGGTCAGGTCAACTGACTTGCCCTGCCACTCCTTGTCCGGTGCAATGAACCTGACCTCGTAGCCGACCAGGCTACGTATGTCGATGGTTTTTTGAGTCGTGCCTTCGATTCCATCGACCTTGGTCTTCAGTCGCGCCGGCCAGTATCCTGTCGCCCAGCGCATGTCTAAAAAGAAATATTGCCGTGCCGAGACCTGTGCTGGCCTTAGCGAGAGTTGAGCGATCGAAAGGCCGTCGTCATTGAGTTTCAGACTGGCCGGTTCAAGTTCGAGGCCGGCACTCGATAGGATGGCGTCGAACGGACCGGGACTTCGATCTCGCCCAGGGCGCAGCAATACTTCGACGAAAGGCTGACCGCAATCATGCCTTCCCGAATACCGGCAGAAGGTGGATTGAAATACACACTGCACCCGTTTCAGCAGGTCTTCGGCGGAAAGGAAGCAATCCATGTCGCGGTCATACAGCTTGATGGTCGAGGCCAGGCCGAGCTGCTGCAGCGCAGCCCATCCGTAGGGGTCAGTCTCGCTATTGTTGTCGGCCAGGAAAGCAGCCATGGTGGTAGCGGTTACCGGCTGCACCGGCTGCACCGCCACCACGTAGCGCCGGTACAGTCCCTCGTTAGCACTGCTGTATTCAAGTTCCCCTAGCACCTCTTCCAGAATCGGATGCAGGGTTCCCGCCAGAGTCAAGGGCAGCGCTGCTTCGCCGCACAAGTGCTCGTGTCTCTTCCCACTGGCGGTGACCAACCTTCTGGACGCTTCGAGTCTCAGGCTGCCGGTCAGTAGTGGGTTCCCCGCCAGCGTCGCTGACATCTGGCTCGACACCGAGGGTGGAATCCTCAGCAACAGTCCCAGCAACGCGGCGCGCACTTGCGCGGGGCTGAGGGGCGAGGTGCCGTCGAGCGCGGTCACCCTGAGCCTGCAGTCCATCCATTTAGGTTCTAAATCCAAATGTAGCGCGATTTCTTTCTCGCCAAATTTCAGCAACTCCCAATCAAGGTAAACCTCCTTGTTCAGCTGTGCGGCAAGCGTCTTGAGCTCTTCCGAATCCGAGCTGGTAGCGCAACTGAAGCTGACGTAAAGGCGATCCGGCTGGCCGTAGGTCATCAGGTCCGTCACGGCAGCCTCGGATGCGGTCGGAAACACGCGCATACGCGGCATCCGCGCAGCGAAGGACACAGTCGATTCTGCCGACGAATACCAGGGGGCGCGGCGTGGTACGGATTGGCCGGCGCGACCTTGCGCACGCAACGCAAGGCGCCAGGTTTCGCTCGGGTAGTGCGCCTGCCAGCCGGGCCAATCCTTGTTCGAGTCCGGGAGCAGGCGCGCCATTTCAGGCGACACGCGCTCGATCCGAGCGACACGGCGCGCGCGACGCCAGGTGTCGGCGTTCTTCCCAAACTCCGTCGCTGATGACGTATCTAGCGGGGCAAGGTCGTCCAGGTCGAGTTCGTGAAGGTCGAAACCGGCGATGCAACTGGCGTGTACTCGGTCAGGGACCCCGCCCTTGATGCGCCCAAACTCCGGTACCGCATCGAAACTAACCTCGGTGAGGATCCGCCGCTCCGGGTCGCGCACCAAGACACAAGCGTCAGGCGATGGGTCGAGTAACGTGGCCAGGTCGGCATTCAGTGGCGGCGCGAGAAAACGTGCGAAGCCACTGGTTGCGCGTAACTGGCCCGGTCGGTGCGGTGGCAGATCAAGGTGGACGGGCCATTCGAATGCGTCAGGGCGCAGCAGGCCAATGTCGTTGCGAAATTGGTCCAGCGGCTCGATCCGCACCTCGATGTTAACCGGTACCCGCTTCGAGGTCATTGTGAAGGTGTAGCTCCCGTCCACCCCCTCTACTTTCGTTTCCTGGATCGTCTCGAGCGAGAATCGGGTGGCGATGCGCTGCAGATCCGAGCCGTCGTCGTGCAGCCATAAGCTTTCGAGAAAGGATTGGGCGGATGGCTCGACGGGCGGCTTGGCGGACAGGGGCTCCGGCTTGTTTGTTTTCACTTCAACTGGTGGATGCTCGCCGAGCGCTTGATCAACCCGGCCGATACCGGTGGAACCGGCGAGCAAGCTCCACAGTGGATAGGTCTCGAGCGTCTGGTGGTCTGGCTCGATCGGATCGATGAAGCTGTCGGCGGGGATCTTGCCGTTCTCGCGCACGTCGACAAAGTTGTGGCGCTCCAGCTCCCAGACGCGCTCGTCGCCGCTCTTGTTGAAGGTCGCGGCGAGGCCCGGGCGGCGCTCGGTCAGGCCATCGGTACCGTAATGCCCCGAGGGGCTGATGTTCTCTGGGTCAGCCACCAAGCGGTATTTGCGCCCCGTAGCGTTGTCTTCGCCCGCGGGGTCGCGCAGCGCCATCAGGATGGCAATGCTGCCCTTGTCCGGCATTGCCCGCGTGTGGTGTGGGGACCTATCCACGCCAGGCCCCATTCGCTTGATGATGATGCGTAGCTCGGCTTCAGCTGGGCGCAGAGGAGGCACCGGCCGCGGGACGTTGACCAGAAACGACTTTGGCATGCCGCAGGAACCAGCGCTGTCAACGGGGGTCACCGTGTAGCTGAGCGAAATAGACTCGTGGCCCGGAAAAATGCTTGACCACGCGGTGGCGCCTTCGAGTGCCGCGGCTTCGTCGTTGTTGGGCAGTAGCGCGCGTCGCAGCTTGGGACTCAAGTCGGACAGGTCGTCCGTGAATTGCCAGTCCGGCGCCAGCTGCGCCACTATGCCCTGGGAATCGGCGCCACCGAGCGTGGCGGCAGGCTTGACCAAGAACGTGCGCGGGGTGAATTCGGAGCCCTCCAGGGTACGCACGATTTTATAGTGTTTCAGAAACTGGTCGGGATTGGCTTGCGGGGCCAGTTCCGGCGCGCTGGCTTCGCTCACCGCCTTTCTGGCGAAAGGCAACGTCAGCTGCCAGTCGAGCTTGACCCCGTCGCAGGTGCAGCTATTGCGATCGCAATTTAGTTCCGGATCCTGCTTGGCGAACCAGCTCGAAGCAGGATTGAACACCTCGATATCGCCGATCGTCGTTTTTCCGGCAGCCTCCGTTTCGTACTTGCGAATTTGTAGCTTCGCCAGCTTTTCCAGTGCGTCTACCGGGCCGAAGAACACCAGCCCGAGGTCGACCACGTGAGCGCTGTGGTTTTCGGGTAAAGGGGATTCCGACAGCGCCACAAATTGCTCGGCGAACATTGCCAACACCGTGGAGCGCGCCTGATAGACGCCGTCGACGACCGGGTTGGATGCGGCTTCCGCTGCGTGTCCGCGCTGGAAAAGGTCGCGCTCGGAATTACGCTCCTGCTCGGTGCCAGTACGCGCTGACTTCGGGTTGGCGTGGATACGCGGCCTCTTCGGCTCATGCCAGTTCGAAGTGCGGCGATAAGGCGGCTCGTTCGGCGCCACTTCAAACCACTCGGTATCAGACAGATAGCATTCGTCGAACAGCAGCGCGAGGGTCAACCGCTTCGAATTGTCCTCGGTCTGGACCAGATTGTTCCATTTGGCATTGACCTTAACCTCGTTCTCGTTCTCGTACGGGGCAAACGGAATCTTGAATTTCTCGAATACGCCACGCTCGGGGTTGTAGCGACGCAGCTTCATCAGATCCGTAATATCGTCATTGGAGAGTCCTTTGGTGATGAGGTAATGGGCTGGCCGGGTCTCATCGCGCTCGTCGCGGTTGGCGAAACCGGTTGCGGGGCCATAGAACGCGCTGGTAAATAACGGCTCGTTCTCAATCTTGCTTTTTCTAGTGGCTTCCTTCGGTGTCAACATGGCATACCCGTAGCCATCTGCGCCTGTCAGGGGCCTCAGCATTTCCGGGTCCTCCGGATCCACCGGGTCCGGGGCGGGGCGGATGCTCGCCTGGTGCAACACGCACCAGAAGTGGGTTTCACAGGGCGGCAAACCGAACTGGCTACGCGTTTGCGAGTCCGGCACCGATTTCGCCTCACCACTTTCCGTAGGGTCCGGCTTTTTTTTGATTTCCTCAGGCGCGGGTGCGCTGGCAGGGGCCTGCGCATGTACGGCATCCTTTATGGTGCGCTCGTCACCGCTGCGGCTGAGCGCCACCGGCGCTGCGTCGGGCTCTTCGGCGGTTATGGACATGGCCAGGAAGCGTTGCACCCGCGCGCGCGCATCATCGAGTTGCCCCTTGCCGAGAGTGAAGCCGACGCTGACCGAAAGCGTGCAACCGAATACCGATACCGCCACTCTGGCAGCCACTCGGGCACCCACGCCTTCGGTCGACAGGGCAATCTCGACCGCCGCTGAAAACTGCAGCGTCTGCGAAAAGCCGATGCGGATGGTGAAGCTGGTAATGCCGAGGTCGACCTCGAGCCAGGCGCGGAACGACACCTTCAATTCGGCGTCGAGAGCGATCAGGCCGTAGATCAGCGATCCGGCCACACGCCACGTCAGGTAGCACAACACGCGCGCTACCAGGCTGGCCTTCAGCGTTGCCTCGGCGCAGATACCGACTGGACCAGCCTGGAATTCGCCACCAAAGCGGAAGAACGCGTCGGCCTCGATGTTGTAGCCCCACAATAGGCCGTCTTCGGCTGCACGGAAGATCATCCCGCCGCGCACAGTCACGCGCATGTTTTCCTCATCCATCAGGCGCACGACCAGCTGGTTCGGCCAGCCCAGTTCGTAATGGAAGAGGCCGGGCTTGATGAATAGTGTGGCTGACCAGTCGACCGACTGCAGCGCAGTGCGCATCGGCGCTCCTTTCTGCAGCGCGGGAATGCGTTCGCCGATATACCCTTTGCTGTCGCCGATCATGCGGGCCAGCAGGCGCTGCTGCGGCGCCGAGATGTACAGGTAGCCTCGAAGGCCAGGTTTCGAGCGAAGATTGTCCTTGTCATTCAGGTAGTCGATGTAGTTGGTTCCGACCCAGCCGCGTAGGCCCATAAATAGGGTGAAGTCGGAACGGATGGCCGCCACCAAATCGAACAGGAAGGGGTTTTGCGCCGCATTTTCGGCCTCTTCATCCCAGTTCTTGCTGGCTGGGTAGGCCTGGATCGCGCCCTTCAGGGCCAACGTCACACGGTCACCTTCGATTTCTGGCTTCCAGGCCGAGAACTTATGCAGGTCGCCTTGGGTTTTCGACACCTCGTCGAGCGCGCTGATCAGCTTCGGGATCGAGGTGGCACGGTCGGCCGCATTGATTGCGTCGAGTGTGTAACGAAAGCCCAGCCCAAAGCCAGCTTCACGCAGATAGAAATTCCACACCACGGTGGGTATCTCAATGGACAGCTTTTTCTGCTCCCCATAAAAGAAGAACGACTTGCGGCGCTCGCCCGGCCTGTCCTGGTGTTCCAGTTCCAGGAATCCGAGGCTTGCGCCCATGGCGCCCCAGCCGGGAATGTCGAATTCGCCGCGGCCAAGGAAGCCATAGGCGTTGTAGCCGGGTGGCGCCAACTCCTTGCCCTCGACAGTGCGCGTGTCGGCGTCGACAGCAATGACCGAACCGCGCACACGGATTGCGCCTTTCAGGTTGAGGTCAATACCGAGCCCGTCGGCCTTGATTCGGGGAAGTGATTCGCCTTCCTTCGGCGGCGCAATCCACAGGCCGTGAAAGTCGATCGACGGCGCCATCACGTCGCCAATCTCAACGAACTTGATCTGGCCCGAAATGTTCACTGCCGGATCGCCGTCGAATTTGGGCGAGGCCGGATGGTAGCCGAAGCCGCGCAGCTCGAAGGTAAACAGGTTGAACAGGTTAAAGCTCTTTTTCGGGTTGAGCGTTTTCTGGAATGAGATGTGCTTGAGCAGCACGCTCGGATCGGCTGAAAGCGGCGTGCGTTCAAGGTTCATCTCGACGCCACCGAGGTATTGCAGTAGTCCGCTGTCAAATTCTCCAGGTTTCGGTGTGAAACGCAGCGAGCCAGTCACCAGGTAGTAAAAGTGGTAGCCACCGTCCTTCACGAACGCGATATCCAGGTCGCTGATGGTCAGGGTAAAACGTGATGTATGGCAGATGATGGGATCGTTTTTCTTGTCGAGGTCGACCTTCCCGGACTGCAAGACAATTCCTTCGCCTTCGACTTCCGCAAACGTCAGCACCACCGTGCAGTCGGCCTCGCCGACGAGATCCGGCGGCAGAGCACCGCGTCCCGCGATCATGGCGCGCACGAGCCGGCCGCCCTTTATCTCCAGCATCCCGTCGTTAAAGTGAAAGGGTACGTCGATGCCGCTCAGACGCACCGGGTTGTCGGCAACTTTCGCAACAAGATCGAGGCCGCCTGGGCCAATTTTGAACGTGGTGACATTGAACACCACGCCCTGACCGTCCGAAGACAAACCATTAAAACGCAGCTGCATCCGGGCCTTGTTTTTTTGATCTTCGCCGGGCATTGGCGCATTCAGTTCAAACCCACTCTGGCCACCGGCAAAGCCAAGCTTGAACATGTCAATTTTGACGTTCGCTTTGCGCTCAACGGCATCGGCCTGTTCGATCACCCACATCAGTCCGAGCGCGTTTTCTTCGATGCGCTGTGACTCGATCGTAAATTCGTCGCTCGTTTCAAGTATGACGGCAAGCGAGTCGAGCGAGACCTGAGCCTTGAGCGCGAGGCTGGTTTCCAGCCCCGCTGCCTTCAACCCCAGCACCAACTCCACTCCTGCATGGCGATTGCCCAGACTGGCGTAAGACCTGGAGTTCTTGACCCACACCACGTTTGCCAACGAACCCTTGAGCTTGTCGAGGAAACTAGGCGAGTTTGGGGGAGCAGAAACGACTCCGGTTTCACCCATTCCCAGCAGCGGTAGAATGCGGTTCGACTTGAAGTCCACGTTGAGCTCGAACGCCTCCTCCAGGGGCACCAGCTGAAATGGGTCATTCATGGTGCGGACGTCCACGCCTGAATTACCGGGCAGTTTACCGGGGGTACTTTCGCCCGCCATACGCAGAAAAAACACCGTCTGGCCGCGAGTTAACCCGGCCACCACCAGGATTAGCTGCTGCGGCGTCCCGGAGGCATTCTTCAACTTCAAGTCGAGCTTGAGCAGCGGTTCGTCCGTCGTAGAGCGCGATTGAGGGACGGGTTGATCACCGGCGACGTCTCGCAGGGGCCGGCTGTCGGCTTTGCCGGAACTGTCTATGTGGTCGAGCCAAAGGTCGGTGCGCAGTGACGCCACCGTAGCAGCCCTGTCGTCGGGAGGGGCCGAATCGCAAGTGAGCACCAGATAGGCTCCGGGCTGGTTGACGAAATCCAGAAGCAGCCCAGGTTGCCAGTGGCCAGGGATGTCCAAGGTAAATCCCAGCAAACGCTTTGTACGTCCCGCACTGGTGCCGTTATTACGCGATGTCACTAGCACCTGGCGCAGTTCGAACGGATTGGTGGCGATGCGCAGCTCAATAGTGAAAGCGGTGGTTGAGGATGCGTTTACGGCCAGGACTTTAAAGTCTCGCAGCAGCGCCGCGACCGCCTCAGCCATGCCCCCCAACCCGCTGCGGACGAGGTCGCCCAGCGCGTCGAGGGAACCGCCGACGTCATCGGCCAAGAAGATCGAGGCGCGGCCAGCTGCTAGCGCTATGCGTCCAAGCACGTCGAGCAGGGAGTCGAGTTGCTCGAGTAGCATTACGCCGGTATCGATGAGGATGTTCAATACCGCCCCGCCGCCGCGCACCATCACTTCAGCCGCGTTTTGCAGCAATACCAGTGGGAACGGTTGGACCAGTTCTAGTGCAATCAGGCGCGCTCCAGAGGGATCCACCTCGACTTGGCCTGACACAGTGAGGTAAGCATCCGGGTCGTCGATAACTCGCAACATCAGTCGCTGGAAGCTGATTACCGCGCGCAGCGTCTCACCCTTGTCGGGCGGTGATGGGTTGCCGAACGAATTACCCAGGTGCGAAGGGGTGACGGTCAGCATTTCCCACGTGAACTCAAATGGGCCGAAGCGGCGCGGACCAGCTCCCAGAGGTATCGGTTGCATCAGTGCCTTGACCGTACCGCCAAATACCTGTTTGCCCGCCACGTCGCCCAGAGTCAGGTGCTCGATAATGATTCCCGCGACGCCGTCCGTGAACGTCACCTTAACCGTGAAGACGGCGGCCTTGGCCACTAGGTCGTCTGCGGGGGCGTAGTCGCCGGTTACGACGACCCAATCGATTCCCGCTGCCGGAGAACGCGGCTTTAGCACGAGTTTTGGACTACCGGCGCCGGGTTGGTCCAACTCGACTGAGATTTTCGCGTCAGCTATCAAGCTCCGCAACGTGGACTCGGCTCCCTCCAGTCCATTGCGCAGATCAAGGGGAGGCATCTTCTTGAGGTCGAATTGCGGCAGGGTGAATGTGGGGAAGCGCAACCCCAGGTGGTCCGCGTCAATCCGTAATAGCGCACCCACCCCGGCTTCAACGATCACCGTCAGCGCCACGCTGCGTTCGAGTGTTCCGATTTCAAAACTGACATACGCCGCCAGTTCGATCGACATGTTTGCCTTGAGCGAGATGGAGGTATCACTGTTACTCGCCGGATCGACCGTCCATAACTGCATCCTCATATGTCCGCCGGCGAATGCGCTGGCAAGTGGCGTTTCAAGAAAAAACGCAGCCTGCGCCTTCGCATCGACCTCAATCGATTGCATGCGACGCACCGCGTCCTGTACCAGCGCTACAAGTCGTCGGCGCGCGGCTTCTGAAGCTTTCGCTATCTCGGCCTTCAACTCGGCATTGTTCAGGAACCGGTTTTCGTCAGCATGGATGAGGGCGGCGGGGACACGTAAAGGACTGGTCAGGAAAAAATTGCAGGCACCGACTGACAAAACGTCCGGCGGCTTGTCGCATGGTCCGACGACGCGGAGGATTTCGACGAACGCACTGTTCAGGTCCTGATCTCCCTCCTTGTCGCCGTCAACTTTTTCCGGCTTTGTACCGACTAGGTAAAAGTAAGAATTGTTGAGATTGGCGCCTTCTATGCAGATGGCAATGTGATCTCTCGACACGTACGTCTCCTTACGATTAGTGCACGCGTCGGAAGAGCCGTCGCGTTTTGAGCGAGCAGGTTTCGCATCGGACCGGCAGGCGCGTGCGTTGATTAGAGAGTGATTTCAAAATCGATAATTGCACCCGGAGCAAATACGTAGGCGCGTGGATTGGGGGTATATGTCCCATCACTGTTTGAAAGCGACTGCCCCGAAGCGTCGCAAAAAATTTCGACACCGTCCCTGTTTATCCCTCGAATGACAAACGTATATTCAATACCCGGTTGAACCTCGATGCCGGCGGTCATTGGAAGTCGCTCGACATCGCGCCAAAAATATTTCGCGAGGCGTTGAAAGACGTTTTGTGGTCGGACGAGCCCTAGTAACTCTTGAGAAGTGGTCCCGGCTGTGATCGGTTTCGAATGCTGGGTAATCTCTATGATCTTCTGCGCGTTTTTTCGATGAACCTTCAAAGCGATCCAGGCCTTGGTCTTAGGCGGTTTTTGAGCAAGATCTTCAATCTTGCGGTTTTCCCGCAAGTTGAGCGCGACCATTAATGCATTGACACTTGCACTTCCCCCCGCGAGTACGAGCGCAGTCAAGAGTCGCGTCTCGATGCTTGACGTTACCGGCAAGAGATAGATTTTCAGCAGGTCCGCAACGAAGTCCATATCAAAGCGGACAACGACTAGGTAAGCGGCAAGGAACATTACTAACGTGCGGATGCCGCGACCATCAAAGAACTCGAGAAAGACCCGCCAGTTGAATAACACCGCAAATGCCGATTCGAGTATCACTGCGATAATGAGCATTGCAAAAAGAAGGCGGATTGTTTTTCCGATTAGCGCCGGATCTTCCGAAGTCGGCGTGTTGCTGATCTCAATGAGCCTGGATTTGGAAGTGTTCCCTTGGCTAAAAGTAATCGCAACTTCGTCCGCGATCGGTGGATTCGAAGCGGTATAGGTCAGTATCCAGAAAGGTTGATTTGTCCCGCTCTCAGTCGTAAGCACATGAGCGCCGGGAGGTACGGCTCCCGTTATCTCGATCTTATCCTTGCCTTGTTCCAGCACGGTCGTACTGCCGGGCTGCACGAACAGTCGACCGACTTCTGCGCTCGCAGGGCTGACGACTGCCGCGAATGCCAGCAATGAAAAAAATAACATCAGGAGCCTTCGGTAGCGGAGGTTCGTTATCCGCGCAAAAGTCTTGGTGCAAAGATTGAGCCACATTCGATTCGTGCTCCTTCCTCATTGGCGAAAGTTGTTCATGCATATCGAACACTATCGATAGGCGTGATTTTTACCAAAGGCTCGTACAAATATATATGTAGCAGACAGATGCGCAAGTTGCCTTCATTTACAGAAAGCCTGGTTAAGGTTAGCCAGAACGAGGCGGCGAGTTGGCTTCTCTGGTAATAGAATTAATAGCGAAAATTCATATGCTATTTCTTTGACGTTACTCTTAGGATCCGCTTGACTTGTAGTCAGGTTTCAGGGGAGGGGTGGATGCATTGGCGCTGATGTTTTTTTTATAGTCTTTCGGCATTTTTTTACTTGACCTACTTCAGGGCGGCCAACCATGCCAATTAACATAAGGAAGTCTGAACAAAAGAGCGATCTGAATGCCTATGTTGGCGGTGCTTTTCCAACTATAAGCGGTATAAAAACTTCTGACGCTTTTTGTCGTTATCGACGGCGAGCCGCAGTTTCAGGTCTGAGGTCCAATGGAGCTAAAAGTCAGCGACAGTCCCGTCGGTCCAGGCGGTTCAAGAGGACAACGGAGGTTTAATTGTCCTGCATTCTGATGACTACAACATTCCTGGCATAGCTCGCGAGTGAACCCTGATCCAATAATTGGTTCTGGAGATCTGTCTCATGCCTGTCGTGGAACCCATCACGAATCATCCTGAGCCGGACGAACCCAGGCCATTGCGCGAGAGTATGGCACTTGCACTTTCCGGAGGTGGCTATCGTGCAATGCTGTTCCACACAGGAACCCTATGGAGACTAGGGCAGCTCGGCTTTTATCAGGATCGTCCGCTTGACCGAATGGACGCCAGCGGCGACTTCGTGAGTGTGGGCAAGCTTGAACGGATATCCAGTGTTTCAGGGGGCTCCATTGTGTCTGCGAAATTAGCGTTGGAGTTTGGTTCACTTGAAAAACTCGGGCCGGTTGAATTCGATAAGGCATATAGAGAGCTTGTCGTAGACCCAATACGCCATTTGGCAGATACCACCCTCGCAGGGATGTCGGCCAAGGGTGTTTTTAAGATTATCAAGTACATAGTAATGCCCGGAGAGGTGAACGCGCATGTCGCCAAGGCGCTTGACGACGCACTGTATCAAGGCAGGAAACTTCAGGATCTCCCTGATCGCATGCGCTTTATCTTTAACGCCTCAAACTTGCAGTCGGGTGCAGTCTGGCGCTTTTCCAGACCCTATATGGGCGACTGGAAAGTGGGAAGGGTCATGAACCCGAAATTTCCGGTAGCCCAGGCGGTTGGTGCGTCTGCTGCATTTCCTCCGATTCTGGCACCCGCGACCCTGAATCTTCAGAACAGCGATTTTGATCAGGAAGGGAAGCCCTTTCTGCGCTATGCACCCTATACCAATTCTATAGCCCTTGCTGATGGCGGGGCCTACGACAATCTCGGATTGGAGACCTGTTACAAATCTTTCCGAACCCTGTTTGTCAGTAACGCTGGAAAGCCTTTTTCCGAACAGCCCAAAATTTCCGTCAATTGGGTTTCCTTGGGTAGTCGCTGTCTCGACGTGATGGATAACCAAGTATTGAGTCTCAGAAAGCGTCTGCTGATTCAGGCCTTTAAAGATCGTGAGCGATATGGCGCCTTTTGGGATATCAAACAAGATATCGGGGTCCACAAACTTCCCGATTGTCTGCCTTGCCCGTACGACAGTACACGTAAGCTGGCTCAAGTCCCTACAGACCTCGCAACTAAAGACATTGAAACCCAGAAACGCCTGATCAACTGGGGCTATGCGGTTGCCGATGCCGCCATACGGTCTCACTTCAACAGGAGCTTGCAACCTCCCGAGAGTTTTCCCTATCCGGAGAGCGGTGTATGAGCAATTCAATTTTCTCCATAACGCTAATGCCGGCCAGCGAAGGTGATTGTCTCTGGATTGAGTATGGCGATGCTGCCGCACCCAATAGAGTGCTGTTCGATATGGGACGCCAAAGTACCTACGCACATGTCAAACAGAGGTTTGAAAAACTGAGCCCGGACCAGCGTAAGTTCGAGTTGCTGGTGATCTCACATATCGACCGTGACCATATCGAGGGGGCCTTGGCATTTTTCGCCGACCCTGAACCACTGGTCACATTCAAGGAAATCTGGTTCAACGGATATCGACACTTGGTCGCCCCCGATATGGAGTCCTTCAGTGTTATCCAGGGTGAAGCCCTGTCAGGCTACCTGAAAGACTTGGGCCCAGCCTGGAACCGGCAGTTTAACTTGGGCGCTGTAGTCTGCGATAAAGAGGGGGCACTGCCCGTTATCCAACTGGCGGGAGGTCTGAAGTTGACGTTGGTATCGCCCACCAGGGCCAAGCTAGATGAGCTGGCGGAGGAGTGGGCGAACGAATGCCTCAAAGCAGGCATCGTTCATCCGGAAACATTCATAGCTGACCCCGCGGAAGATGAAGCGTATGGCGCCCCGGACATAAACTTGCTCGCCAATGAGGTATTTACCACGGACACCGCTGTCGCCAACGGCAGCAGCATCGCCTTCATCGCGGAGTTCGAAGGGGTGTCGATACTGCTTGCTGCGGACGCGCACCCTGATGTGTTGATCGACTCATTGGGCAAGCTGCTGGCTGGAACAGGTGCTGAAAAAATACGCCTGGATGCAGTCAAGGTTTCCCATCATGGTAGCTCGCACAACACCTCCAATGAGCTGTTGGCCCTGATCGATTGCCCAAAGTGGTTAGTGTCGACTAACGGAAACTACTTCAAGCACCCGTCACCCTCCACGATTGCGCGTCTGATCAAGATGGGTAATGCCAAAGAAATCGTCTTCAACTATCGATCGGATGAAACCGCTGTTTGGGACATTGACGCGATAAAGAGAGAGCGAAATTACACCACTCTTTTCCCCGACGATAACCAGCAAGGTGAGATAGAGGTCGAGTTGTTGCCGAAGTCAAACGTATCGCCATCGAGGTTCGACAATGACCCTGATGTATGAAAGCCAGGCCTACCTGGATCATCCAGATGCGCCGGGAACCCATGCCTTGATCGTCGGGATTGGCAATTATCCGTATCTCCTGGGCGGCGCGGAGGAGGTAAGGCCCAATCGGCTCCCTTTAGCGCAGCTCACTTCCTCGCCTGTTTCCGCCTACGCGGTGGTCGACTGGATGCTGGGCACCAATACTTATGCTGGTCACCCTGAAGCGAAGCTCAATAATCCTGCAGCTCCCTTGGCAACCGTTGATTTGCTGGTTTCCGAGGCATCGCCAGCAGCGGATCCTGCGTCAATACCGACCATGGCCAATCTGAAAACGGCCATCAACCAGTGGGTCGCGCGCTGCAATACTCATTCCGACAACGTCGCATTTCTTTATTTATGCGGACACGGCTTGAAAGTGCGCGATCTGGTACTGCTGACCAGCGACTTTGGCAAACCGGGGGAACTGAGCATTTGGAACCAGGCCCTGAGCCTGGATTCCATACGACTGGGAATGCGCAAATGCAGTGCCCAGTCGCAGTTCATGTTCTTCGATTGTTGTCGTAGCTACCCGGTCGCTTTTACCGATGTTTTTGCGACTGGAAACCAGATGTTCGATGCTTTGATGGACCATGCAGACAATCGAAACTATCTGGCAATGAACTCGACTCTTGAAGGGTCGCAGGCATTCGGTACCGCTGGTGAACCCTCCCACTTCACCAAGGCACTGCTCGAGGGTTTGAGTGGCTTTGCATCAGAAAACCGCGGAGGAGGGTGGGTTGTGACAAACAGCAGCCTGGCGAGTGCAACACACCGCATCATGCGTTTCGACTCCGGCGCTTCGGTGAACAGGCAACTGGTGGTTTCCGAGGCACCCGGTGATGCAACTCTTCATGTGCTCCGGGGATTGCCCAAGGTCAAGACTCGTGTGCAATGCCTGCCACCCGTTCCGGTGATTCCAGTGACTTATCAACTCAAACGTTCCGGACTTGTTCACCACGAAGCTATAAATCAGCCATTGCGAGCCGATATCGAGCCAGGAGAGTGGCGCGTCGAAATGGGTGTCGGCGGTCAATGGACGCAACATGATCAAATGATTTATCCGCCGACTTGCGATCACCCGTTCAAATATCCGTGAGGTTCTGCGCATGGCCATTATCAACTTGGTAATCGATCTGCCGCCGTCCTTTCAGGACAAATTCGTCGCGACCTGGGACATCATTAACTCAGACATGGAAATTTGCATACGAGGTGCATTTTTTTCGGAAAGCACGGTCTCGCTGGAGTGGGGGAATACGGGACGATACTGGGCACGCATCCACCTGCCTAACGGTGAATCCCAGTCCCTTGTGTTCATGGTGACGGGCAAAGATGAAACCGTTGAGGTCCGATTCCAGCTGGACGTCGGTAGCCAGCATGAGTGGTTGAGTTGGGCAAGCATCGGAGAGTCCTCGGAGCTGGTGCAACAGGGTTTCGATGGACCAGCTATGGACGATTTATGGACGCGTGCATGGAAATACAGCGATGAACAATGGAGTCCATCCCTAGAGGCGGTCGATGCAGTCGTCAATCACGATACCGGGCTATACCAGCTGGAGCTGGATTCATCATGCCGGGATCCCTTGATGCTGGAAATCGGTGGCCCCGACATTGCCACGCGTTTTGTGGTGATGCCGCAGCAAGGTTTTTCCCGACTTCTCATCATCACCAAGTCTGGTAACGACCTGTCAGAACCAGCGGATGACAGGATTGAGGTGGCGGTGTCGCTGCGCAATTCGGTCGCCGACAATCTGGTTCGATTTCTGTCCGCATCGCAATCCAGCTCGGATCAGGTATCAGACCAGGATCTATTGGCAAAATGTAAGGAATTGCTGAATCAGAAGGCTCAGGATCCGCTTGCAGCCATCGTGGGTGGTTACTTCATATTGCAACACCGGCGTGATGTCCCGATTGACTGGCTGAAGAAGCTTGCTCTACTGACGCCGTGGATGGCCGATGGTTACATACAATATGCCAACGCGTTGTTGCTTGTTGAGGGCAGCAGCAATGTACCCATGGCCGTGGAGGCCTTGATACAGGCTTCTGAACGTGGATATCCATTGTTCCGGCGTGGGATGCGCCTGTTCCTGGACACACTGCGTATTCTCGAGTCTGTTAAGGCAATAGAGCAGACTCACCGGCTTATGAAGCAGGCAGAGCTTTATGCGCAAGTATTAGCGGCGGATACCCGTCAGAGTGCATTCACATCATTCTATGGGACGAGCCCGAATACTCCGATCAAACCAACGTTGTCGCAAGAGTCCGTTAAACCGCAACTATCGTCTGGAATAGCAGAGAGTTACGGCTTCAGGAGAATCCTGTCTGGCGATAATGTTCGAAAAAAGTGAAACGGAAAACACAACCATCTACCTCGCTTTTAACGTGTCTGATGTGTGATTATTTCAGGGGAGAAAAAACTGCTTTCTAGTGGAAAAGGACATGCAGTTGTGGGTGTAATTGGCTTAAAGCCAATCGCCGCAAGGTTGACTGGGATGCATATCTGTCAACGACCGGGCCTCCTCATTCTCAGCCGTCACCTGTCGTATCTGCAGCAATCACGACCAATAAGGCTAATACAATCCACATGCCGGACGTTCAAGGCGAAACATTACTGATGTTGTCCACATTCGAAACTCTGAGTGAGTAGTTACCTTTGCAGCGCGATATTTAGGCCCAGCATCGGCTGTCTTTAAGGTGGTCAGCGCAATGCCGATTCATGACGGCACAAGCCGGCACTCACCGTGGTAGAGCAGTCTCCAGTTGGGCGTAGGGACCGCCTCGGAGCCTCTGAGCCTCTTAACGGTACCGATAGCAAAGATCATCACACGCATGGCGTGCCATGCACTAGGCTTATGGTGAGTAGCTGTCGTTGATCTATTTAATCAGCTCAAAATAGTGCAAGGAGCAGTTGATATGACGCAACCAGGGCTGGAAGAGGATAGAGATGACTTGGTGGAGCGCCTCGTCATCGAAGTGATGGAGATCGAGCGCCAATATGGGTTGAAGCCAGTTTTTCGCTCCACCTCGTCACGCCGCATGATGTGACGTTCGACCTGCGGTTGAGGTGTTTCAACGATGGGTGAGGATTGGCTGGACATGCTGGTCACTCCTGGCGCCGGCTGGCGCGTGGTGGGAAGTGACCAGTATTGAATAGCAGAAATGGGAAAGAGTCATTGCACTGCAATCGAGAGCATTGCAGTGCAATGTTGTGGCTCAGGTGGCTTTTTTGAGGCTGCGGTTAGCTGCGGCGAATTTTTCATCTAGTGTGCGTTTACTGAGGCCAGGAATGTTTTTATAGCGGACGGTCACAGCATCGACAATTGCAGCTTGGCTTTTGAACACTGAAAGGGGTTTGCCCGCAGGTGATTGTCCCAGAAGGACATTGAGTAAGGCGCCAATGATCTGCTGGTACACAATTTCGCTACGCTCATCAATTCGTCCATGTGACTTGACAAGTTCCTTTAGATTCTCTTGCTCAAGCCCAAGAACTTGGAGATCGGCCACAACCTCCTGATGGTGACGCTGTAGCGTGTTAAGTTCGCGTAGAAGGACGTCACGATCTGCTTGAAGTGCAAAATAAGCACCTAAGCTAATTTTTTCACAAATATTATCTGCTGAGCCAAAAAGAAAGTCGGGTC
Organism: Pseudomonas sp. LBUM1643; assembly: GCF_059716215.1. NCBI lineage: Bacteria > Pseudomonadati > Pseudomonadota > Gammaproteobacteria > Pseudomonadales > Pseudomonadaceae > Pseudomonas > Pseudomonas sp. LBUM1643. The sequence continues at coordinate 3,504,288 of NZ_CP166813.1, read as the reverse complement.
TCTGGTCAGAGTAGTGGGTGTGCATCCAGTGGCGTAAATCAGAATGACGCACAGTTAATTGAGTGGGCTCCACGTAGCTTCCCTGAGGGACCGAAATGCCGAGGCAGCCATAGGGTAATTCCCCATTTCGAACTGCATCGTAAATTCTTTCGGTATTTGCATGAAGGCCTGGCCACTGAGGAAACAGAATTCCAAGTTTCTCTGGGCAATGCCAGGCGGCTTGTAATATATGTGTTTCGTATCGTGTGAGGTTACACCAACGCAACGCTGCTTCGATAGGGCGATAAAATGTTTTTGCATGCGGATTGAAAGCGTAGGTAAACATAGGCGGACGAATCTCCATTCCATATGGACAAGCCTCCCGCTCGATATTTCTACATCGCCCGCCAAGTTGGAATACTGAGAGCGACAGCAATAGAATCATGTGCGCGAGATTCGCTGATGTTCGACAACCTAGATGGTCGTCTTGACACGAGGCTATTAATGGCTGAGTTAAAGGTCATGTGTAAAAGACATTGCTTCCTGGCGCAGCCGAACTTGTGGGATTGATCATCGCTGGATAGCAGCCACGGTTACGTGGCTCTTCAGGTCTTAAATAAGAATACTTAAATTTGCGCAGTTTTAGACCTAAATAAATATTCCCCGTCGTGCTAGCCGACAATATGGCGCTCTCCGGTCGCAGTCCTATTAGCTGTTTCAGAGGCGGCCGATCGGGATAGAATGTTCTCGGCCAAATGCGAGGCCGGAACTCCCGATATAGTGGAAAAGTCTGCACTTGCCTGCTTAATACAGAAAAAACCATTGATCTCGCTGTAAGTACTATTCCGTGTTTGTGAGGATTAACAGTACCGTATTCAATGCTATTTCGTAGGTTGAGAGTATTGTAGGGCTCGAATAATATGCTCATGAGGATCCATCCTCCATTCTAATAGGAGTCGAACGCGGAATTCACGCGTCTAACAGAATTTTTCACAACAGCGGTTTGAATTTTACAGGTGGTGATATGAGTCGGGTATGTTTTTTTATTAACAATAGTTGTGAACAAATTTCACAGGTGGAGGGGGGCTGCTCGTAGGAAAAAATACAGGTAGAAATAAACAGCAACAAGGGCGTGGATATTTGGAGAAAATGCTTTTTTTAACGCTTTGCTTATGGTTGTGGTGTGGAGCAGACCGTCATGGAACCTCGGAACCTGTTCGTGGACCAGGGAGACCTTGACTGTAGGTGTTAGATAGTCGCCTCCCAAAGGAGGGCGCCTAAGGTTGTGCTGCTCTTGAGAGGTTACAAACATGGGCGGGCAAAGGCGTGAGGAAGAATCAATAATAGAGAAAATCGTGTATTGGCGTAGTCACTTTGCTGTGGGTAAGTGCTTGGGTTGTAAGCAGTGTTTTGTTGTTTGAGTGGTGTGCCTATTACAGTGCTTCTAGAGTCGGGTTTTGTTTGGTTAGTGGGTATTCTTGGTTCTTCTCTCCATACGATATTTTATCGACGTGCTTATGCACAAACACATATTGTTTTACGATTGTCTGATGTGCATTTTCGTTATGGCATGCATTTACCTTGGGCTCAAGGATTGATCAGAAGGCTTGATGTTGGTCAGTCGCCTCCCAATATCTGTTACAGTTGAGCCCGATTGAGGGGGACTTGCGTGGTGCTATTGACCCAAGCGCTTTCTGTTTCTAGCGGGGGGGGGGCGGTAGCATATTGATGAAGTCGGTGGCGCCTAACAATAGCGTTCACGGGCTGAAGCCAATGTGAGGTTGTTTAGCCTCAGCCAATGACTCTTCAACGACTGCACTGGTCAGGAAGATTGGGCTCGGACGCTCTATACTGCTGGAGGTAGATAAAGAAAACTGCGGTGAGGATCGTCATGGCTCCTATTGTCACGCCAACCCAGGGTAGGTTGGCAAGATCTGATCCACTGGCTATCACCAATCCGCCTATCCAGGCGCCACCTGCATTACCGAGGTTGAATGCACTATGGTTAGAGTCGAACTGAGGTTGGGTGCTTCCCTGGATTGGTCAATGACCATTAGTTGCAGCATTGGATATAGGGTGAACGAAAAAACGCCCCAAAACAACACCGTTATAGTTGCCAGAATTACTGAGTGGACAGTCTGGGTTAAGATTGAGAGTGTTATTGCCACCGCTACTGCCATTCCTAGGAGTGACAGGAGAAGATGCTTGTCGGCCAGTCGACCGCCAACCACGCTACCAGCAGTCAAGCCTACACCGAATAGTAACAATATCAGTGTGATTCCGCTGGGTGATACTCCTGTTACGTTTTGTAGGATCGGTGCAATGTAGGTGTATACGCTGAATAGGCTGGAGGAGGCTAGAACACTCATGCCTAGTGCCAACAATACTTTTTTGTTAAGAAGCACTCTTAGCTCACGCGTTAGATTGGTCTTTTCTATAGCGAGATTTTTTGGCAGCCAGACCCATAGAGCGATGGTCGAAATCCCACCGATAATTGAGACTACCCAGAAAGTGGATCTCCAGCCTGCGTATTGTCCGAGGGCGGTTCCTAGTGGCACGCCTAGCACATTGGCGAGGGTTAGTCCGGCGAATATTAGTCCAATTGCCTGAGCGCGCTTATCTGGATGTACCAACTTGGCGGCGACCAGTGACGCAATGCCAAAAAAAGTACCGTGGCACAGAGCGGTGATTACCCTGGCAGCCATTAAGGTTGTGTAGTTTGGTGCAATTGCACAAAAAATATTACCCAAAATTAAAATCAAGGACAGTCCTAGAAGAACTTTTTGACGCCCAACGTTGGCGGTTCCGATCGCGAGTATGGGACCCCCAAATACTACACCTAGGGCATAACCTTTAATTAATAGACCCGCATCCGGGATGCTGACTCCAAGATCCTGGGCTACATCGGATCGCCGGTGATGCGCGCCCAGTGGCGTAATGATTCGTCGTGGCACATTGAGCATATCGACTTCACTGCAAACAGCAGGAGCACACAATGAACGAGTTAGAAAACAGCACTTCAATACGCAGTATCAACGGTGTCGATATTTTTGTTCGTGACACCGGTGAGCAACATCTTCCAACGGTACTTGCATTGCATTCACTCTTTCTAGACGGGCGAATGTTTCAAGCGTTTGCGCAGCGTGCCAAGGGTAGGTTTCGGGTGGTCAGCCCGGATTTTCGTGGACAGGGACGAAACGCCCCGGTGAACGTGGATTTGGTGAGCATGGAGACTCACGCTGCTGACATCGATGTCCTCATCGACAGCCTCGGTTTGAGTCAGATTCGATTACTGGCTCAGTCGATTGGGGGGGCGACGTCGGTCTTCGTGTCGTCCATCGTCGACCTCAACTCTTTCACTCAATGGCGTTGATTGGTTCCTCGGCACGCTCCGAGCCTGCTGAAAAAATAGAGGGCCTCGACAGCTGGGTCGATGGGATTCGCGCGAGCGGTTTTACCGGTCAGATTCTCGATGAAACCGTCAACGTCATGTTTGGTTCGACGACCCGAAACGATCCAGCGAAGGTCGATGAAATGAAACTGTGGCGAGGCCGGATCGCTGAAACCACCAGTGGGTTGGCTCCCCAACTTGCCGGAGTTAACGCGCGAGGAAATCTTCTCGACGTCCTTCACGAAATCCCGGTGCCGGCCTTGGTGATCTGCGGCGACGAGGACATTGCCCGACCAGTTGCCTGGTCTCAGGAAACGGCCAGTGCACTGCCACGCTCGGAGTAAATAGTCATGCTGGGTGTCGGGCACAGTCCAACCATTGAACAACCGGCAATTGTTCTCTCTAAACTCATGACCTTTTTTACCTGACCAAATTCAACAATCGCGATGAATTTGAAACGGGGTTGAGGGAGTATCAAGCTGGAGCCAAGTGGCCTGAGCCCTGTGGAATACAGGACTCAGGCCCATAGTGGGCAGCGAGTCAGACTACGCCGTGAAATCTGGGCAAAACGTACTCGGCAATCTCTTCAACCACCTCCACAACGGGTCGTTCGCTGTGACGCAGATGCAGGCCAACATGCTGCACACCCGACTCACGTAACGCCTCTAGCTCCTCGATGAGTGCCATGCGACCGCCGCGACCACCGAAACGCAGCGGTTTCATGGGCGAATGGGGATTGGCTTCAAGGTCCAGGTGCAAAAAGCTGATATAAGGTTTGTCAGCACCCACCTCACGCCAGAGCCCTACACGCCGACGATGTTCCTGCGGCGTTCCAGGGTAGGCGAGCCAACCATCCATGTGTTCTCCAATCCAGGCGGGTGATTGTTGGCCAAGTCCGGCAACCAGCAGGGGGAAGGGCTCTGCACGCTGCGGTAATAGTTGGGCTCCCTCCGGAAGACGTCCAGCGCCCTGGCTTTTCAACAGGTCAACAGTGCTGCGAAAATGCGCTCCCCGTTGGTCGTAGTCGACACCGAACAGTGGGTACTCCATCGGTCGATCGCCACTGGCCACCCCCAATAGCAAGCGACCCCCGCTCAGCTCGTCGATGCTATTGGCAGCTTTGAGAGTCAACCACGGTTGTCGTAGCGGCAACACTACCGCGGCGGTGCCGAGCATGATGTTTTGAGTGATGCCGGCCAAATAGCCCAGGTAGGAAAAGGTCTCGAAAACCTGTGCAGCGTCTCCAAAGTTCGGATCATAGACCGGTACATCACGCACCCACAGGGCTCGAAAACCACTGTTGTCCGCCAATCGGGCCAGTTGGGCATGTTGCTTCAGGTCAGGGACGCCAAATGGGCGTTTTTCTGCCATACGCAAGCGTTGGCCGGCAGTGGACCAATCATTGTCCAGCGGTAATTCCAGTCCGATGGAGAAGTTGTTGGGGCCGAGTAAACGTTGAAAATGTGAGTTCATCAGGTCTCCTGCGCCTTGCATGATGCAGAGCTAACTCTACGGGTAATTGCCGGTAGTATCTGCGTCCTCAGCCGAGAGAAAAATGCGTCGGCAAGCACAATAGTCTTGATCAAAATGCACGATTGGACCGCTTTCCCTGTCGGGAGGGGGGAGCTACGCCGAAGAAGTTCAGGGAAATAATGGCCTGGCGTTGGGACGTAACTTTCATGTCGATGTGATCCTGCACACACCGCAGCGCTTCAGTGCGGCGTTGCAGACCCCGACTGCCATTGTCAGTCCGTGGACTCGATGATGATTTTGAGACGCTCCAGTCCGGTGCGGTAGAGAACCTCGAAATGCTCCACTACTTCAGCTTCGTCAGCACCCTGAACCACAAAGGTACTGGACCAGCAAGCCAGCGTCCCGCCTTTGCCGTCATCCTGTGCTGACATCGTGCCGATATAGTCAGTGACGGGCGATGGGCCTTCCAGCAGGGCATAGCTGTAGCGTTTCTCCGCTTCATCAAACGTGAGCAGGCGTTCGACGATGATCGCACCATCGGCGGTTTTCAGATGGCGCAAGCGACCTGCGTCACTGAGGGTGCTGCTGGCAATGACATCAAGCCAGCGGGGCAGCCAATCAAAGCCACCGAGAAGTGACCAGACGTGTTCGACGGGGCGTTCAATAGTAATCCGGACGTGGACGTCACTCATGTTTTCACCTGTGGGGTAGAAGGGTATTCAAAGTTGAACTGACGCAACCCGCCACATTGGCGGCGCTGATCAGCGGGTAAATCTACAAATAACGGAGCAGACGCTGGCAAAGCCTGTCGGACGCACGAATAGCCTTAACTGGCCGTCGAGCGGGGGCGATGCAAGCCTGGTTTTTTTCGGTTGAGCGACACCAGCCAGACCAGCGGCAACTGTGCAAGGATCACAGTCACGACACCTGTCCAGGGTGTGAGAGCAATCTGCCCGTTGTCGACCAGGGCACTGCCGCTGGTTTCTCCCAAGGCAATGCCCAGGTTGAAGGCTGAAATGTTCAGCGCCGAAGCGAACGCCACCGCGTGCGGGGTATAGCGCTCGGCGGTGGCCAGCATGCCGGCCTGGGCGGCGGGAGAGAGACCGAACGCCAGCGCCCCCCAGAAAAATAGCATCACCACCATCGGCAACTGATAGGGCAACAGCAGCGCGACCGCAGCCAGCACGAGTGCCAGTAGCATGAAGATTATTCGCAATGCCGGTTGCCAGCCCATCGTGGCCGCGAGTCGGCCCCCTACGAAATTACCGACCAGGGTCGCCGCGCCGAAAACGACCAACAGCAAACTGGCGCTCGCGGGGGAAAAGCCGCTGATGTCGGTGAGGATTGGTGTGATAAAGGTGAAGGCGGCAAAGCTTGAACCGAAACCCAACACCGTCACGGCCATCATCGCCAAAATGGCCGGGTGTCCGAGTGCCCCCAACTGAGTGACAGCTTTGCCCGACGGCGGCGTCGGCACGCTGGGCAACCACCGCGCGGTAGCCATCAAGGCCAGGGCGGCCAGCAGCGCGACCGCATAAAACGGCAATCGCCACCCCATCGCGTTACCCAGCAAGCTGCCAATCGGCACACCGATGACCATCGCGAGCGTCAGACCCGCGAACATCACTGCGATGGCTTTGCTTGCCTGTCCCTTCGGGGCCAGGCTGGCGGCGACGGTGGCACCGATGGCAAAGAAGCTGCCATGAGCGAGCGCGGTGATGATGCGTCCTGCCAGTAACCAAGGGTAATCGGTGGAGAGCGCTGCCAGCAGATTCCCGCCCAGAAACAGCGCAATCAGCGCCAGCAGCACCGGTTTTCGCGGCAAGCGCGCCAGAGCCAGTACGGTCAGTGGTGTACCGAGCGCCAGCGCCAACGCGTACAGCCCGACCAGGTTTCCCGCGCGCGCCAGGGGTATATCGAGGTCAGAAGCGATAGCCGGGAGAATGCCCACGACAATGAACTCGGCCATACCGATAGCGAAGGCTGTCACCGCCAACGCCAGCACGCCAGGATGAATACGTTGCGTGGATCGGTTCATGGACGGCCCGCTGCCTGCAGGGCTATCACCTGGTCCGCCTCGACGGTGGCCCCGGCGACGCCAACGGCGCCGATGACCTTGCCGTGTTCATCACGCAGCACCACGCCACCACCAAAGCTGATCAGCCCACCGTTGGTGGCTTCCAGCGAGTAGATAGACCCGCCTGGTTGCGCTTCGGCGCCCAGTTCGGCGCTGTCGGTACGAAACAACGCAGCCGTGCGCGCTTTTTTCAGCGAAACATCGATGGCGCCCGGCACGGCGTCATCCATGCGGACGAAATGGCGCAGAAGCCCGGCATCGTCGACCACGCTGATGCAGACGGCGAAGCCTTGATCCCGCGCCTGCGCTTGTGCACGGTTAATGACCTGCTGGGACAATTGCTCAAACATTCGGGACTCCATTGAATAAAACGACAGAACCGCGATGATCCCGACGATTGCTTTTCAAGGGAATATGCCCCAGGCCATTGACGGCTAAAGTTTGAGCATGTCGAACATTTCTCGCATGGCGTGGGTCGCCAGCTTGCACAATTCTGTCTTGGGCAAGCGTGAGGCGGGCGCGGCAACACCGAGCGCCGCCACCACTCGACCTTGCAAGCGCAGGGGTAGGGCGACGCAGTTAAGCCCGGGCTCGGCTTCTTCGAGGTCTAACGCATAGCCATGGGTGACGATACCTGCCAACTCGATTTCGAGTTCCGCGGGTAGCAAGTCCGCTCGGCGCAGGCTGCGGCGCAAGTCCTCGTCAAAGGCCAGGAATATTTTACCGATGGCCGAGGTGGTCAGCCCCGCACGACGTCCACGCGGACTTGCAACGCGCAAATTGCCGCTGCCTTCCAGGGCATCCATATAAAGGTATTCGCGAGTACCGCAGGGCACCGCGAGGAAACAGGTTTCACCACTGTGTTCCGCCAGCGTGCGTAGCGCAGGGGCAAAGGCTTCACGTAGCAACGCATCTGCGTCGCTCAACGGTTGAGCAATTTCGCGCAGGCGTAAACCTAGAGCATAGTGGGTGCCGCGGCGGGCAATGTAGCCCAGGGCGGCCAGCGTATTGAGCAAGCCGTGCAAGGTGCTTTTGTGCAAACCGGATTGCGCCGCAAGGTCCACCAACCGGATTTCGCCACCTGCCGCTGCGATGGTTTCAAGGATCATCATCGCGCGTTCGACGGACTGTATGCCTTTGTTCTCGTTGATCATGTGAGGGACGTTCGTTTGCCTGCAATGAGTCTGAGTTCCACGAGGCGTAGTGCCTCGTGGTTTGGCGAAAGCCCGGCTATCAGGTTCTCACAGGTTCTTGACGCGCGGGGGCGCGACGACTGCCCATGAGTCGCATGATTATCCATGCAGTCAGGTAAGAACTCGCGCAAACGATGAAAATCAGGTTGTAGCCGAGGGTGAGATTTTCCATTGTTTTGTAGTGCTCCAGAACAAGGCCGACGATAAACGGAAAGATCATCCCGCCCACAGACCCTGCCGTGCCACCGATGCCCATGACCGAGGCGACCTGCGAGCGTGGGAAATTGTCCGCCACGGTGGTGAACAGGTTGGCTGACCATCCCTGATGCGCAGCCGCTGCCAGGCTCAGCAGACCGACCATGACCCACATGTTGTCGACGTAGCTGGAGAATCCGATCGGTAAAACCAATACCGCCATGATCAGCATTGCAAAAAATCTTCCAGAAACACCTGGCACGATCCAGCCTATGCCTGCGGGTGAAGTACACGACGGTATTAGCGCCGGTGACGACTCCTACACGCTCAAGACATTTCGAGTTTCTGTTGATCTTCTGAGCGGTATCACCGAAGAAATCACTGGGCAAGATCAGTTCCCCGCATTGGGTGCTGCGGTGCTCCATGATCCTTCGCTTGCGGGTCATCTTGTTCGGTTGAACGATGCGTTGCAGGCAGGTCAGGAGTCTGAGCCGCTGGAGGTGCAATCAGAATGGCTGATGCTGCTGGACCGGCTCTTCAGTCAAACGCGCATGATCAAGCCGCAGTCCGTCAAAGGCACGCTCACGCCCGTGCAGTGGCTGCGGGTGAGGGATTAATGTGATGTGCATCTAGCCGAAAAGATAACCTTGGAAGAACTCGCCGCGCTTTGTTGTCTCGAACGTTTTCACTTCCTGAAGCTGTTCAAGCAAACGGTCGGAATGACGCCTCTTGCTTGGCTTGTGAGGCTAAGACTGGAGCGGGCCTGCATACTGCTAAGTCATACACTCCACTGCTTGACGCAAGTAGCGCAGGAGGTTCTTACGATCAGAGCCATTTCAACAGAGCATTTAGACAGGCGTTCGGTGTCGCCCCTTCGCAATACTGATCTATTTCGCATCAGCGCTCTGCTGAACACCATAATTAAGCCCATAAGTCTGGCATCATGCCAGCCATGAGGCTCCCTTCGATCTCAGTCAGTAATGCCTAGGGGCAGGGCTCAAACGTTCAACTCGGAATGCAGTTCGGACAACGCGACAAAAAGTTGCTCATCGTTCCGCTTGTAGTAAGTCCATTTTCCAATTTTTGTTGCGGTCACGAAATCCATGTCTTGAAGAACCTTTAGGCAAAGGGATGTTGCAGGTTGCGACATCCCCGCTTTGTCTTGGATCAAGCTTGCGCATACACCGTATACGCTGAAGTCATAGAGCTGGCTGTAGCTCTCGAAAGACTTGTGCGGATTTGCCAGCCAGGCGAGTACAGCTCGTCGGGTCGGATGAGACAAGACCTTAAGTGCTTCGCTTAGCTCCATAAACCTTGGACCTTGACTTTAATGTGGGGCTGCCCCATTTGGTGACCGCGCACGCTATCAGGTGCTGTGCGGATAGTCGATGTATCCCCGCTCCCCACCGCCATACAGAGTTGAAGGATCTACGGGGTTTAGGGGTTGGTCTTCTTTGAAACGTTGCGGTAGGTCTGGGTTTGCGATGAACGTGCGTCCGAAGCCGAAAAAGTCGCCGTAACCAGTCGAGAGAATGCGCTTGGCTTTCTCGTGAGTGTAGTTACCGGCATACATGATTGGGCCCGAGAACGTATCACGCAGTGCCTGTCGGAATGAATCTGGAAGATCAGGGCTATTGTCCCAATCTGCTTCTGCAATTGAAAGGTACCCGATGCGCAAACCTTCCAGTATTTTGGTCGCTTCGACGTAGGTCTCGTGCGGATCTTTTTCGACCAGCCCCAAATAGACCCGTTCTTCATCCGTCGATTCAAACAACGGCGCGAAGCGTACACCAACGCGCTCGTTTCCGAATACACCGATGACTGCTTCAGTCACTTCACGTAGGAACCGCAGTCGGTTTGTGAGTGGTCCCCCGTACTCGTCAGTTCTGCGATTAGTGTGCTCTGAGATGAATTGGTTGATGAGGTATCCATTGGCGGAGTGCAGCTCAACGCCATCGAACCCCGCACGCTTCGCATTTTGAGCGGCTCGGCGATAAAGCTCTACCAACTCCTTAACCTGAAGAGTAGTCAATTCTTGCGGCATGCTCGGATCTGCTAATTTTCCCTGGTTAGGGCCGGTTTCAATGAATACTTTAACGTTGGTCGCACGGATAGCGGAAGGCGCAATTGGAGGCTGATTATCTGGCTGCAAGCTGACGTGGGAAACGCGGCCAACGTGCCAGAGTTGGCAGAAGATGGTGCCACCTTCGGCATGAACTGCTTCGGTCACCTGACGCCAGCCTTCGACCTGTTCGTCACTGTAAATACCGGGCGTCCAAGCATAGCCTTGGCCGCGTGGCTCGATCTGAGAACCTTCGGTGACCATGAAGCCAGCTGTAGCGCGTTGGCGGTAGTACGCTGCCATGAGCGAGTTCGGTACGTTGCCTGGCTGCGAGCTTCTGGAACGAGTCAGTGGGGGTAATACGATACGATTTCGAAGCACCATGCTGCCAAGGTTCATAGGATCAAAAAGATTGCGAGAGGACATTGTTGAGCCCATAAGGGTAGGTGAGTGTGCAAATACATTAACACATAAGAATGTGTAAATGTGTTGTTGCGACGCGTTCATTCGTATTCCCATGTCGCATGGATTGGCAAAAAAAAATCCCAGCTTCGTGCAGTTAACAACTGGGCAGCGCGGATGCCCCAAAGTGCATCCAAGGCTCATGTGGCGGACAGCTCGCGGCTGTATTTTCAGCTTCCCGATGGAGGAGGACGTCTCCTGCGACGAGATTTCGCCAGTTCCGTAAAGCGCTCAATTTTTTACAAGTGGAGGAGCAGGCGTGTCCCTTACCTTGACGCCATTGAGAGCGGAAGTGGCGACCACCTCCATCCATTAGTACGGGTCGAGAAACGAAATCTGCATTGAGGTAAAGAAATGACGCAACTCGCTTACTACAGCAGCGATGAACTGACGATGCGCACTCAGGTGTTGCATTGCTCCTCAGTCGATGACGAAGAAGTAGCTGCCGGAGTTGTTTCTGGTGGGGCCTTCAGTATAACCAAGGCAACTACAGCGATGACAAGTCTGGCTAGTCATTTTTACTCATTCCATTATTCCTTCCGCTTCAGTGGTATTTACGGACGAAAAGCCGGGAGATGCTGCGCTTGTCTGCCAACGTGCCCATAGAGTCGTACGCTTTTATAGTGGTAAATAACTGCTTGACCGACTAGTCGTAGCTCCTTTCATTTGTGCCTCCATTTCACAAGTGGAGGCGCTTCAGGCCACCGCCTATATGTTGCGCTAGCGGCGGCCTGAAGCAAGGCCCGGCACTGTAATGTCCTTGCAAAAACGCGATTTTTTGAATCGATCAGCCTTTCGCTTGGCTCTGGGTTTTCAGGCGCTCGAGTATCACCTTTCCCACGTCTAGCGCTGAACCAGGGTTTTGCCGGGTCACCAGTTCGCGGTCGATGACGACATGGGTGCTCCACGGCGAGGTGTTGCTGCTGTAGACGCCTCCCGCTTGTTCCAGCGCCGTTTGCGGATAGAACTTCATTGCGCCGCCATTCAACAAGCCCTTGGCCAGTTCCTCTTCCTGATTGCTGATAACCGTGAATTTATAGCCGGCGTAGGTCCAGCCTTTTGTCGAGGCGTTGCCGCCGGTTTCGAGTTGTCGGGTGAAAGCGGCCGGGTCGGCCAGGGTCGACAGCAGGGCAATCGGGCCGTGGCAGACGAGGGCGGTGGTCTTGCCGTTGTCATGGAAGTTGTTCAGCAGTTTGCCCAGCGCGGCGCTGTGCAGCAGGTCCTGCATCGGCGCGTGGCCGCCGGGGACGTAGACGGCATCGAACTGTTCGTAGCCGATCTGTTCGATCCGCGCCAGGCTGATGACCGGCGACTCACCCGTCGAGGTGATTTTCAGTTGATCCAGCAGCGCTTTGTGCGCCTGCAAGACCGCGACGTCATTGTTGAAATACATCTTGTCGTTGGACGATTGGTCCAGGGTCGGTGCCTTGCCGGTCGGGGTGGCGAAGGTCACTGAGTGCCCGGCATCGAGCAGCAGTTTCACCGGTTGCATCAGTTCGTTCAGGTAGAACCCGGTGGCGAAGACCTTGTTGTCCTTGAGGTCGAGGTGGTCGGAGTCTGACAACACGATCAGGACATTGCCGGCCTGTGCGTTGAAGGCGGCAGCGGAAATGGTCATTACAAGAGCGAGTCTGGCGATAGGGCGCATGGGAGATCCCGAACAGTGAGTTGTGATTGATCCAGCGGTCGCTTGATCGATCACGCAACTATATTCATGCCTCCATGGGCGATAAACTCGCTGTAAAGGAAAGAACTTGTTCTTTGGAGGTAAGGGTGAGCCGTCGATTCGATTATCTCGCGGACGTTGAAGTGTTCGTCACCGTGGTGGAAAAGGGCTCGTTGAGCGCCGGCGCAGTGTTTCTGGCGACCACGCCGTCGGTGGTCAGCCGGGCGATCTCTCGCCTGGAAGCGCGCCTCGGCGTCCAGCTGCTGCGACGCACGACCCGGCGGCTGAGCCTGACCGAGGCGGGCCTGCTTTACCTTGAACAATCCCGCGCGGCATTCGCGCTAATCGATGATGCCGAGCGGACGATCCAGGGGCAGGAAGGCGAGTTGACCGGTCGTGTGCGGCTCAGTGTGCCGACGACCTACGGGCATTACCGGTTGCCGCCATTGCTGTCTCGCTTTACCCGGCAGTACCCGCAGGTGCGCATCGAGTTGAGCATCAGCAATCGGAATGTGGACCTGGTGGCGGAAGGGTATGACCTGGTGATTCGTCTCGGGCAATTGCCGGACAGTGGCCTGATCGGCCGCAAGCTTGAAGACGCGGGTTTGTGCCTGGTCGCCGCGCCGAAGTACCTGAGCCGTGCCGGCACACCGCGCAGTGTCGACGAACTGTCGGCGCATGCCTGCCTGCCGTTTGTGATGCCCAGCAGCGGCCGCGTCGGGCCCTGGCTGTTCCGCGAACAGGGGGTGGATCGGGAGTGGATACCCGAGGCGAATGTTCAGGTGTCCGACGATGTGCTGGGCATTGTGTCTCTGGCCGAGCACGGCATGGGGATCTGCCAGACCTACGACTTTATTGTCCGCGAACGGATTCAAAGTGGACACCTGGTCCCGCTGCTCGAACAGTCGGGTGGACGGTCCCGACCGTTCTCGGTGATTTATCCACCCCATCGCCAATTGTCGGCGACGGCGCGGGCGCTGATCGACTTCCTGACACAGGAGGTGGCTGACTAAGCCAGCACACCACTCAAGTAACTTCAAATGATCGAGTAGTTTGGGTAGTCGGTATACCCGTTGGCTCCGCCACCATAGCTCAGTGCCCGGTCTGGTTTTAATAGCGGCCAATTATTTTCCAGGCGTTCAACCAGATCAGGGTTCGCGATGAAGGGCTCTCCAAACGCTGCGATATCGATCAACCCATCGCGCAGGAATTGCTCCGCACGTTCTTTGGTCATGCCCCCTGCAAGAACCAGTATTCCGTGGTAGCGGCTGCGAAATTTTTTCAGAAAATCGCCTGGAATCGGCGAGCTGCCACGCGACAGCTGATCCATGAAATGGACGTAGGCCAATCCACGCCTGGAAAGCTGATCGGCAACATACAGGTAGGTCTCTTCGATATCCTCGTACAGCCCCATATCGAACAGGCCACCAAAGGGCGACAGGCGTATGGCCGTGCGTTGCGCACCAATTCGCTCAATGACGCTATCGACCACCTCCAACAAGAAGCGTGAGCGGTTTTCGAGGGTGTCGCTGCGGTACTCATCCGTGCGGTCATTGACCAGCGGATTGAGGAACTGCTCGATCAGATAGCCGTTGGCACCATGCAGCTCAATGCCATCGAAGCCGGCATCAATAGCATTGGCGGCTGCCTGAGCAAAGTCACCAATCACCTCTTTGACTTCGTGAGTGCTGAGGGCGCGGGGTTTGGAGACATCGACCGGCCCGGGTTCGCCACGCTCGGTCATGCCCCAGGCCTGGGAGTCGCGGGCAATCTGAGCGGTCGAGCTGACCGGCGCAATACCGTCTGGTTGAATGCTGACATGGGAGACGCGCCCGACATGCCATAGCTGCGTGAAGATAACACCGCCGGCATCGTGGACCGCTTGAGTCACTTTTCTCCAGCCATTGATCTGTGGCTTGGTGTAGATGCCGGGGATAGCCAGAAACCCTTCGGCCGAGCGCGAAATCGGAGTGCCCTCGGTAATGATCAATCCAGCGCTGGCTCGTTGGCTGTAGTAAAGCGCAGTGAGATCGGTGGCAACGCCATCCGGCGCACGCGCCCGGGTCATAGGCGCCATGGCGATGCGATTGCGCAACGTCAACGCGCCGACATGGCAGGGTTCAAATAATGAGTTCATGGGATCCCGTCCTTTCCTGATGATTCTCAAAAAGGTAGGTGCATTGATGCCGACTGATAATCCAACGTGGCTGAAAATGATCTGTGAGGCCATTTCACAAGTTAGAAAGCACGGGCCTGGATAGCCCATGTTATGAATGTATTTCACAAGTCTAATGAACAATAAGCCAACTATTCCGACGTATCCTTCCGTGTCGCTTGTGATATTTTTTCACTAATCGATGAAGTGGAGAAATGACGTGGATAACAGAGCGGGCGAGATGCTGGTATTTGTGCGGGTCGTCGATGCCGGCAGCTTTTCGCAAGCGGCGCGTCAGATGCTGATGACACCATCAACAGTCAGTAAGCTGATTGTTCGTCTGGAGTTGCGTCTGGGCGTTCGTCTGCTCGAGCGCTCCACACGTAAACTGTCGCTGACCGATGAGGGACGTATTTACTACGAACGCAGTAACGCTTTGCTGGCAGAACTCGATGATGTCGAAAGAGTGTTGGCACAAGGCGCACAGAAAGCACGCGGAACCGTGCGAATCAATGCATCGGTAGCGTTTGGCACGCTGGCAATCGAACCCAACTTGCCGGCCTTCTGGGAAGCCCATCCTAACATTCAGATCAACCTGTCCTTGTCCGATGACATCGTCGACATGTACCTAGATCGAACCGACATTGCCTTCCGGGTAGGTGTATTAAATGATTCAACGCTACGAGCGAGAAAGATCGGTATCGCTCGGCGAAAGATCGTTGCATCCCCGGCATATCTGGAAAAATACGGCCTTCCCGACACCCTCGAAGACCTCGCCGAGCATAATTGTCTGAGCTTCAACTTTCGGCGTTCCAGCCCCGTGTGGCCCATGCATCAGAGTGGCCGCATCGTTGATCGGATCGTCCAGGGCAACCTGCAAGCCAACAATGGCGAGACCGTTAGGCGTATGGCTATCGCGGGGGTGGGGATTGCCCGATTGGCGGACTTTCACATCGATGAGGATCTCGCCGCTGGCCGGTTGATCGAGCTACTCGCGCAAACCGGCCATGACTGCGAGGAAGTCCATGCGCTGTATCAGGGAGGACAGCATGTGCCCCAGCGTATCCGAACGTTCCTCGACTTTATGGTGCCGCGACTGCAAGCGTTCATGAATCGGGGGTGAGCCGCGTACCGTCGTCAGTCCGTGGATTCGACGACCGCTTTCAGGCGCTCCAGCCCTGCGAGGTAAAGTGCCTCGAAATGCCCGATGACCTCGGCCTCATCTGCGCCCTGGACGAGAAAAGTGCTGGACCAGGACGCCAGTGTCCCCCCGTTGCCATCGTCCTTCGCTGACATCGTGCCTACATAATCAGTGACTGGCGAAGGCCCCTCAAGCAGGGCGTAGCTGTAGTGCTTTTCGTCTTCGTCGAACGTGAGCAAACGCTCGACAATGATCGCACCGTCGGCGGTTTTCAGGTGACGCAAACGTCCGCCATCACTGAGGGTGCTGCTTGCGATGACATTGAGCCAGCGAGGTAGCCAATCAAACCCGCCAAGTAGCGCCCATACCTGTTCGGCAGGACGTGCAATGCTAATCAAGATACGGACTTCACTCATGTTTTTACCTGTATGGGAGGAGGGCATTCAAAGAATGACTGATGTAACCAACCAGAGATTGGCGGCGCTGATCAGCAGGAAAATACACCAGGCCATAAAGGCGACCGGGCGTGAGATAGCAAAATCGCCCATCAGCGTTTTATCGCTGGTGAAACGAATCAACGGATAGACCGCAAACGGCAGCTGCACTGACAACACCACCTGAGAAAACACCAACAGATCACCCAACGCGGAGTCGCCCAGCCAGAGAATCCCGCACAACGCTGGCACCATGGCCAGCAGACGTGTGACTACGCGCTGTTTCCACAATGAAACCTTCAGTTTCAAGAACCCTTCGAGCACGACCTGGCCGGCGAGGGTGCCGGTCAACGTCGCGCTTTGACCTGAGGCGAGCAGTGCCAGGGCGAACAGCACAGCGGAGATGGCCACACCTGTCAGGGGGGCCAGTAATTGATGGGCCTGCTCGATCCCGCCAATGCTAGTGTGCCCGCTGTCGTGGAAGACGGCGGCGGCCACCAGCAGAATGGCAACTTGCACGGCGGCCGCAATTGAAAGCGCGCGGATCGTATCGTTGGAACCCCGGTGCAGGGACTGTTTTATCTGCTCACCGTCATGTGTGACGCTATCGGACCGGGCCAGTGATGAATGCAGGTACAGATTGTGGGGCATGACGGTGGCGCCGATGATGCCCACCGCGATGAACAGCGCCCCTGGCTGAGCCAGCGTGTCCAATGACGGAATGAACCCCTGAAACATGGCGTTGGTATCGAGCGTGATCAGAGCCAGCTCAATGGCAAAGCACAGGACAATGGTCGCCACCAGCGCCAGGACGATCTTCTGCACTCGGCCACTGGCGGCACCCTTCAAGCCGAGGATGACCAGTGTGCTGACAGCGGTCAGCACGATGCCGACGGTCAGTGGCAGGTTGAACAGTAATTTGAACGCCAGCGCCGCACCCAGGACCTCGGCGATGTCGGTGGCGACGATGGCTATCTCCGCCATTGCCCAGTGCGCGAGTGTGGCTTGTCGGCCGTAGCGAAGACGACAGGTCTGGGCAAGATCCTGACCTGTGACGACGCCCAGACGCAAAGCCAGTGTTTGCAAAAGCATGGCCGCCAGACTCGACAACACCACCATGAACAGCAGGCTGTAACCGAACTGAGCGCCGGCAGCGATTCCGGTAGCCCAGTTGCCGGGATCCATGTAACCCACTGCAATCAACAGTCCGGGACCCATCAGCAGCGAAAGGCGCCCAGGGGCTGTCGATTGTTTATTGGCGGGCATTCCGGGGTGCTCCGACAACGAGGTTTTTGCCGTCATCGATCAGTCCGCCCTTCGTGGTCTCAAAAGATGGGGCACGTGCGCCAGCACCAAGGTATGGATGAACAGTAGAAGACCTGCAACCGACAGGGTTTGCGAAACTCGCCCGCTCAAACATTGGGCCAGCAGCAAGCAAACCAGAGCAGCCAATTGGGTCAGTAAGCGGTGGGCCAACACGGTTCGTGAGGAATTCGCCACGTCGAACAGGCAGCCCGGCCATTGGGCCGGCCTGGCTCGCGAGAGCGTTATGGCCGCGATCGCCACCACGGCGTAGATCGAAATGCCGATACCCGTACCGCCTTCAGTCAGCAGCAAGCCTACAGCGCTGGCCGTCATCAACAGCAGTGCAATAACAACTGACACAGCGGGGCTATTGCTCATGGTGTTGCGCTCAACTCCATCGGTGCGCTCACCCGCAAACGCAGAACATGAAACGGTGGTTGGCTGTCGTCCTCACCTGCATTGAGCAGTGGGTGGCGGTGCAACTGGTTAGCCGTGATGTAGAGCCATTCCCCCTGGGCATCGAGCTCAACGCCGTCCGGCCAGGCGAGCAATCGATCGTCCTGGGCAAGAATGCGGTAGCCGGCAGGTGACGCCAGCCCGATCGCATTATTCGCGATGTCGGTGACATAGACGTTGCCCTCTGCGTCGACATCAAACCCGTCGCAATGAGGCTTGTCGCACCAGTACTCAACAGCCTCGCTCAGCGGTGCGATGTCGGCGGGTTCCGCGAGGACTCCGGTTGATACCCGATAGACCTTGCGTGCGGACATCGAACCGAAATAAACCCAGCGGCCCAGCGGGTCGATCGCGATGGGATTGAGGCCGTAGCGGTAAGGAATGACTTCGCCTTCTGGCGTGCGCCGTGAAAGGGCTTTTCCACCGATCATCAGCGGCACATCTCCAGGCATCAACCCCGGGTAGCACTCAAGCGATCGCCATGAAAGACCTGTTTGCAGGTCGACCACGACAATGGCCGGGTAGTCGCTTTCACCATTGGGGTTCATCGTCATGTCGGCGATGTAAATGCGCTGATGCCGCCAATCGATCACGAAGTCCTGAGTGAAAGAGCTTGGGCGAAGCACGTTCTGCGGTAGCACGATCAGGCGGTGCAGGCGATCTTCTTGATCGTTCCAGGCGATGAGGCGCGGCTGTAGGCCCGGTCCGCCCATATCGAGTATCCAGACGATCCCCTGAGGGTCGGTGCGGATGCCGATCACAGCGGACATCCCTCGACCGTCCGTACCCGGTTTGCCCGCCCAGGTTTCATTGGGGTAGGCCGGATGCTGACCCTCCCGGGCCACCGCACGCACCGAGATGTCCGGCGCGATGATGGCGGATACCGACACCAGCACCCGCCCATCCGGCATCACGGTCGGGTTGCCCGGGCGCTCAACCGGAAACGTCGCAAAAATCTCCAGTTGATGGGTGTTCATGACAGAGCCTTGACGAAGGAAGCAGCGGTGCCCGCGGTCGGGTCGACGAAGATGATGTCGCTGGGGTCGCGCCGTGGCGTATCGACAGACACCATGAACAGTGGATGCTCGAGGATCTCTGGCATGCCGTGGATGGTGAATTTCTTGAAGAACAACATCTCGCCGGGACCGACTTCGAACGGTTCACGGTCTCCCATGAAAAACGTAGCGCGCCCGGACATAACGATGAGGTATTCATCACAGGTCGCGTGGTAATGCGCAGGTGTCGGGTGGTAGACACGAAAGACCCGGGCGCTGGCCTCGTCTTCGTCGGTCAGCCTTGAATCAACCAGCAGCGTGTCGGCGGTCTCGGGGAACGTCTTGACGATCGCATCGAGATCAAACGAGGCATGGGGCGCAGCCTCTACCAGTTTTTTTCGGGTGCTTGCTTCGGTCATCTTGAAACCCTCATTCAGGTGTCCTTTTCAGGGGACGCTGCGATGTTGTTTGTGGGTTCAGGATAAGCATTGAACTGATTGCGGAGAACGCTGCGGGGGGGCACAAGATTTGAGAATTGAAATAACAACTGTGTTTTAACCAGAGCGCTTGGGAGCTGATTAGACGTACCCTGACTCGCCGCTCAGTGCCTTGTGGAATCAGGCCAGAGCCGCCTGACTCTCGTTTCAAGTGCTGCGATCACGATAGCCGTCGTCGAGCCAAGTGTTACCTCCAGAAAACGCATTAATCCTGTCTCCCAGATGGCCGAGCCTACGTCCTTGCTCAACAGGATGATGACCGCAGTCCACAACCCAACTCGCCATTTGGGACGATTGGCGATTACCGCCGCAGTCACAGCCGTGACGATCATTAACTCGATAGAAGTCGCCAGGTGCAGATGTTGCATGAGCATCTGACAGGCGATCGCCAGTGTCGCTCCTAGAGCTGTGCCAATCACCCGATTACAGAACTCGGAAAAGGTGTCACCCAGATTTTCCTTGCTGGTGATCAAGGCTGAGACAGGCGCCCACAACGGTTGATGGAGCTGCAACAGGAGGGCCAAACCAAAAGCCAGACCCGCTGTAAGGGAGGAGCGAGCAGCGCATACAAACACGATACGGATTCGTGTTCCGCGCGATGGGTCGGTGACGACTTGATGAGGGAGTTCTGACATGCGGCGTCCAGCAACGTAAGAGTGACAACGTCGCCACTATAAGTGCATCCAGAGCGCAGGTTTTGCGAATTCAATTCCAAACAGCTGCGCCCGGCGATGCGTTTCTGACACGGGCTGCCTGCGGCATAGTGGTGGGTACTCACTATCGAGTCCAGCTGCGTCGGAGACGAAAGATGCAAGTCAGAGCTGCTGTTCTAAGACACATGAATGTCAAGCCGCCTTATGCCCAGAGCAAGCCGATTGTGATTGAGACAATCGAACTGGCGCCCCCGGGGCCAGGAGAAGTACTGGTGCGTATTCGTGCCGCTGGCCTTTGTCATTCCGATCTCTCGGTGATTAATGGCGATCGCCCTCGGCCGATGCCCATGGCGCTCGGCCATGAGGCGGCCGGGGTCGTCGAAGCATTGGGCGAAGGGGTCAGTGACCTTGAACTGGGGGATCACGTGGTCATGGTGTTCATGCCCAGTTGCGGCCATTGTCTTCCGTGCGCCGAAGGTCGCCCGGCCCTCTGTGAACCGGGTGCGAAAGCGAATGCGGCGGGTACGCTGATCAACGGTTCAGTGCGTTTGAGCGATCCTGCTGGTCACGTGCATCATCATTTGGGGGTCTCGGCATTTGCCGAATACGCCGTGGTGTCGCGCAACTCGGTGGTCAAAATCGACCGCGATCTGCCCTTTGTCGAAGCGGCGCTTTTTGGTTGTGCTGTGTTGACGGGGGTCGGCGCCGTGGTCAATACCGCGCAATTGCGGGTCGGCTCAACCGCCGTGGTGATTGGTCTGGGTGGTGTCGGCCTGGCGTCAGTGCTGGGTGCACGGGCGGCCGGGGCGAGCAAAATCATTGCCGTTGACCTTTCACCGGAGAAGCTCGCCCTGGCCAAAGACGTCGGCGCGACCGCGGTGGTCAACGGCGGCGATCCGGACGCCGTTGAGCAGGTACTGCAACTGACCGGCGGCGGCGCCGACTACGTGTTCGAAATGGCCGGTTCGATCCGGGCACTCGATAACGCCATGAAAATGACCAAGCGCGGTGGTATGACCGTGACTGCAGGCCTGCCGCCGCCAGGTTCGGCACTGTCGGTCAACGTGGTTCAGTTGGTGGGCGAGGAGCGCACGCTCAAGGGCAGCTACATCGGTACTTGTGTGCCGATCCGCGATATTCCGCGGTTCATCGAGCTCTATCGTGATGGTCGACTGCCGGTGGATCGGCTGTTGAGCGGCAGACTCAAACTGGACGACATCAACGAAGGTTTCGACCGCTTGCATGACGGCAGCGCAGTGCGTCAGGTCATTGAATTTTGAGGAGTAACAGCATGGCCGATACAAACTTCCTGGCAACGCTCGACGACCCCACGTTGTTCCGTGAGGCGAACTTCATCAATGGCCTGTGGCTGGAGGTGGGTGAGGGACGCAGCATCACCGTTACTAACCCCGCCACCGGTAAGGTACTGGGGCGCGTGCCTTCATTTGGGGCCAGTGAGACCGCCCTGGCCATCGCCGCCGCCAAACGCGCGCAACCGGCGTGGCGAGCGCTCACCGCCAAAGAGCGCGCGGTCAAACTGCGCCACTTGTTCGAGTTGATGATCACCCACCGCGAAGACCTTGCGCGGATCATGACAGCCGAACAAGGCAAGCCGCTGGCCGAAAGTCGTGGCGAGATCACCTATGCCGCGTCATTCATTGAATGGTTCGCGGAGGAGGGCAAGCGTGTTTATGGCGATACCATCGCCTCCCATTCAACGACCAGCCGCATCATCGTTCAGAAAGAACCCATCGGCGTGTTTGCCGCGATTACCCCGTGGAACTTCCCCGCAGCGATGATTACTCGCAAGGCCGGGCCAGGCTGGGCGGCCGGTTGCACCGGTGTATTGCGTCCTGCCAGTCAGACACCTTTTTCGGCGATCGCAATTGCAGTGTTGGCCGAGCGCGCCGGTCTGCCTGCCGGCGTGTGCAACGTGATTACCGGGCCCGGCAGTGAAATCGGCGCCGAGCTGACCTCCAACCCGGACGTGCGCAAACTGTCCTTCACCGGCAGCACCGAGGTCGGTGCCACACTGTTGGCCCAATGCGCACCCACGATCAAAAAGACCAGCATGGAACTCGGCGGCAATGCGCCTTTTATCGTGTTTGACGATGCTGATCTTGATGCTGCTGTTCAGGGTGCGCTCGCGTCCAAGTACCGAAACGCAGGGCAGACGTGTGTGTGCGCTAACCGTCTGCTGGTCCAGGACGGTATTTATGATGCTTTCGCCGCCAAACTGAAATCCGCCGTCGACGCCATGAAAGTAGGTAACGGTTTTGAGGAGGGCGTGACGATCGGCCCACTGATTGACGAGGCCGCCGTGCGTAAGGCTGAGGAGCATGTCGCCGATGCCGTTGAGCGCGGAGCCTCTGTCCTGGTAGGTGGCGAGCGTCATCCATTGGGGGGCAGTTTCTACAGGCCGACGATCCTGGTGAACGTGCCAAGGGAGTCAAAGGTGTTCCGTGAGGAGACGTTCGGTCCCGTGGCACCGTTGTTCCGTTTCAGCACCGAGGCGCAAGCCATTGAGATGGCCAACGACACCGAGTTCGGCCTGGCGTCGTATTTCTACAGCCGTGATATCGGTCGGATCATGCGGGTGGCCGAGGCGCTTGAATGTGGCATCGTCGGGATCAATGAAGGGTTGATATCGACGGAAGTGGCGCCGTTCGGAGGTGTGAAGTCGTCGGGGCTTGGTCGTGAGGGCTCCAAGTACGGAATCGAAGACTATCTTGAAATCAAATACCTCTGCCTGGGGGGCATTGATCGCTGACAGAGGTTTGGGGAGATGGCCACCCGGTCATCTCCTTTTTAATTAGTTTCAATAACTTTTTCCTCTTCACACAAGCAGATTACTCGATGCGTATCTGGCTCGATCCGGAACCCGTCGCGGCCTTTAATCTGACTGCAGCAGACATCAACACCGTGGTGCGTCTGAAGGATGTGGCCCGCACTCACCATCGCGGCAGCGACAGCAATCTTGCTGCTCAACTCTGTAACCCTGTCTCCAGCATTGACGGCGATGATTGTGCATCACCACACCCCTCAGACGCACCACGCGCCCAAAACAGTGCCGAGGAGCATGTGGCTGATGCTTTAGAGCTCGGGGTCTTTGTTCTCATCGGAGGGGGCGTTATCCACGAGGGCAGTGGTTATCGACCATCCTAGTGAGCGTGCCAGGGGAGTCGAAGGTGTTTTCCGACGAGACATGCGTTCCGTTGGTATCGCTGTCCCATTTCAGCACTCAAGCGCGAACCTTTGAGTTCGTGCTTGCATCGTTATTTGTACGGTCGTGATGTGGGCAGGTTACGCGAGTTGCCAAGGCGCTGGAGTGCGGAATCATCGGGATTTTGTACGGGTTGATATCGACGGAAGTGGCACCTTTCGATGGCGGTGTCAGGACTCGAACGTAAAGGCTCAAAGTATGGAGTCGAGGATTACCTTGAAATCAAATACATCGTTGGGGGGCGCCGCTGATATTTTAAGCGAAATACCTACACGGCTATCTTATTTCTCCTCAATAATCCGGCTTTATTGAAGCCATATCTAATCTCCCCTTTCCTTTTGTTGAAAAATTTCTCACATGCTACGCCCTACAATTATTAGTGAATGTGATTCACAAGTAATTGTCAATTTGTTCACATAGTCTGCCGTCTATTTGTGCGGTAAGGGTTTGGTTTTATTTTTTTAAAGTGTTAATTCGTGTCTTTTAGTCAATATTCTTTTCGTATTCCTGTGGTTTATCTTTGCGGCGTGGTGACGGAAAATCCATTTCATCATAATCACTATCGAGATCACCATAAATGAATTACTTCAAAAAATCCGTTGCACTGTTCGCCATCCTGACTGCTCTTTCTGCGGCATCTGTAGTTCATGCAGAAGAATCCGGCGCCTTTGTCGACCGTAATAAAGCACTGAATGAGCGAGCTGTCGTAGGTTAAGTCGCCATATTGGTGTCGACGTCGATATTCGCATATATGAACTGATATTTAGTTCTATGAATTTTTTTTGGCTATGGAGTGACTTTCATTCAGTGGCCAACTGCGGAGAATACTAAAGTGAACTCGAATAAAGCAGGGGAGTCGACATCATCGCCCCCGATCAGAGCGAAGGTTATCAAAGGCGTGGCTTTTTCCGCTGTCAGCTTTGCGCTGGTGGCGGCCCTGACCGGCTGTGGTCCGGATAACGCCAGCAACCTGGCGGCGGCCCCGAGCGTTACGGTCAGTCAGCCGGTCAAGTCGATGATCACCGATTGGGATAGTTTTACCGGTCGGTTCGAGGCTACCGATTCGGTGGAAGTTCGCTCGCGGGTCAGCGGCTATCTTGAGAAGGTCGCATTTCAGGATGGCGCCATCGTCAGGAAGGGCGACTTGCTGTTCGTGATCGATTCGCGCTCGTTCCAGGCTGCTGTGGTACAGGCGCAGGGCAAACTGGCTCAGGTTCGTTCGCAACTGGCGTTGGCCGAGCAGGAATTTGCTCGGGCCAACGTCCTGATCGAATCTAAAACCATCGCCCGTAGCCTCTACGATCAACGCTTGCAAGCACGTCAGGCGGCGCAAGCTGAAGTCCTGAGTGCCGAAGGTGCATTGACCAATGCCAAGCTGGAGTTGGAGTTCACCCGTATCACCGCGCCCATGAGCGGTCGCATTAGCCGCAAGCTGATCAGCGAGGGCAACCTGGTCAACGGCGGCAACAGCAGCGCCACGTTGCTGACCACCATCGTTTCGATTGACCCGATTGATATCTACTTTGATATCGATGAGCAGAGCTACCTCAAATACCGTCGCCAGGCGAAGACCGCTGCCAACCAGAGCCAGGTGCGGATTGCCTTGCCGGGTGAAGCCGAACCGAGCATGACCGGGCGCATGGACTTCATCGACAATCGACTCGACCCGTCCACCGGCACCTTGCGCCAGCGTGCCCGGGTCAGCAATAAAGACCTGCAGTTGAGCCCGGGGCAATTTGGCCGGGTGCAGTTCTCCAGCCAGGCGGCTTACCCGGCATTGTTGCTGCCGGACACCGCGATCACCGTCGATGCAACCCGCAAAGTCGTCTATGTGCTCAATGTGCAGAACAAGGTCGAAGTTCGCCCTGTAACGCTCGGCAAACTGCATGACGGTTTGCGCGAAATCGCCAGCGGCTTGCAGGCGCAGGACCGGGTGATTGTCGATGGCCTGCAACGCGTGCGGGCCGGTGATACGGCAACGGCTCAGGATCGTTCGCTGGCGCAGGCCGCGAAAGCGACGGGCAACCAGGAGGCGCCGCTATGAGCCTGGGACGAACGTCCATCGAACAACCGGTATTGGCTATTGTGCTGTCCATCGTCCTGATGATTATCGGTGGGTTGGCATATCTGGTCTTGCCGACTTCGGAATATCCGGACATCGCACCACCCACCGTGGTCGTCACCGCGACCTATCCCGGCGCCTCGGCACAGACCGTGGCCGAGACCCTGGCGATTCCTATCGAGCAGGAGGTCAACGGCGTTGAAGACATGCTTTACATGTACAGTCAGGCGACTTCCGATGGCAGCCTGAACCTGACCGTAACGTTCAAGGCCGGCACTGATGTCGACAAGGCACAGGTGTTGGTGCAGAACCGTGTGGCGCTGGCCACCCCGCGTCTACCGGAACCGGTACAGCGCAGTGGTGTGACGGTGCGCAAGTCTTCGCCGACGCAGCTGTCGACGATTTTCATCTCGTCGCCGAAGGGCACCTACGATCAGTTGTATGTGTCGAATTTCGCGATCCGTAACGTCGCTGATGTCCTCAAGCGTATCGACGGTGTCGGCGACATCAACCCGCTGGGGGCTCGCGAATATTCAATGCGCATCTGGCTCGATCCAGAGCGCGTTGCGGCCTTCAACCTGACGCCGGCAGAGATCATCGCCGCTGTGCGTTCGCAAAACACCCAGGTGGCCGGCGGCGTGATCGCCCAACCCCCGGTGGCGTCCCAGGCGTTTCAGCCAAACCTGATTTTCGAGGGGCGACTGAAAGAGCCAGCCGACTTCGATAACATCGTTCTCAAGTCGGGTACTGCCGGGCGTCTTGTGCGCCTCAAGGATGTCGCACGCACGGAAATCGCCGGGCTGGCGTACGTCAACAACACCTATTACTTGCGTAACCCGGCCATCGGCCTGCAAGTGCTGCAACGTCCCGGCGCCAATGCCTTGGCAACCATGAAAGTGGTCGAAGAGACCATGGAAAAAATCGGTAAGGAATTCCCGGAAGGCATCGAATACAGCATCGGTTACAACCCGACGGCGTTTATTGCCGACAGTATCGGTGAGCTGGGCAAGACCATCTACGAGGCCGTCATCCTCGTGGTGCTGGTGATCATGGTCTTTTTGCAAGGCTGGCGGCCGTCGATCATTCCGATCCTGGCCATCCCCGTGTCTCTGGTCGGCACCTTCGCGGTCATGGCGATGCTCGGCTACTCGATCAACAACCTGACTCTGTTCGGGCTGGTGCTGGCCGTGGGGATCGTGGTCGACAACGCCATTGTGGTGGTGGAGAACGTCGAGCGGCATCTGGCTGATGGCAAGAACCCGCTGGAAGCGACCATCGTGACCATGCAGGAAATCGGCGGCGCGTTGATCGCCATTACCCTGGTGTTGTGTGCGGTGTTTATTCCGACCGCGTTCATTCCGGGTATCTCTGGTGAGTTCTTCCGCCAGTTCGGGATCACGATTGCGGTGGCCACAGCGATCTCGCTGTTCAATTCGGTCACGCTGTCTCCAGCGTTGGCGGCGATGATTCTGCGTCGACATGATCCTGAAGCCCATCAGAAGCCGAAAAAAGGCGTCTTTGGTATGCTCAAGCGTGCCGCTGATGGCTTCAACAGCGGCTTCCTGAAACTCTCTTCAGGCTACGCCGGCAGCGTGCGTGGCCTCGTGGCAAAAACTCCGTTGATGCTGGCGATCTACGCGGTGCTGATTGCCGCGACCGCTTACCTGATGGTGTCGACGCCCAAAGGCTTCATCCCGGTTCAGGATCGTGGCTACCTGGTGGTCATCGTGCAGCTCCCTGACGGTGCCTCTCTGGAGCGGACCAACGAAATTTCTCAGCAGATCGAGGCGATCGCCCTGGATGTGCCGGGGGTGGATCGAGTACCGACATTTTCCGGTTTCTCGATGGTGACCGGTACCAGCTCATCGAACTCGGCCGGTCTGGCGCCCGTATTCCAGCCGTGGTCCGTGCGTAAGTTGCACGGGTTGACGTCGGACAAGATCGCCGAAGATTTGCGCGAACGTTTGAAAGCGGTCAGCGGCGCAACGGTAATTGTCGCCACGCCACCACCGGTTCAAGGGTTGGGTAGCACGGGCGGCTTTTCCATGCGTTTGCAGGATATTGCCGGGTTGGGTACCGAAGCATTGGCCAAGGCAACCGACGACCTGATTGCTGCCGCCAACGCCACTCAAGGCATGACCGGCGTCTATTCACCGTTCTCGGCCCGGACGCCACAGGTGTTCGTTGAGCTGGATCGCGAACGCGCCGAAATGCTGGGCGTGCCAAGCAGCCAGATCAACCAGGCAATTGAAACGTACTTTGGCTCGTCCTACATCAACGATTTCAACCTCGTGGGACGTACTTATCGAGTGACGGCGCAGGCGGACTTGCCGTACAGGGTCACGCCAGAGGATCTGTCTCGGGTCAAAGTGCGCAACGATGCCGGTCAGATGGTGCCGATTGCCAGCGTGACGCGTCTGCATGAGGCTCTGGGTGTGGAGCGATTCCCGCGCTACAACCTGTTTCCTACTGCGGAAATCAACGGCGATACGTTGCCGGGACTGGGTTCCGAGTTCGGGATCAAGACGATGGAACGTCTGGCTAATGAGACGCTGCCAGCCGGCATCACCTATCAGTGGACTGATCTGAGCTATCAGCAAACCACTGCCGGCAACATGGGCCTCCTGGTGTTCCCGTTGTGTGTGATTTTTGTCTACCTGGTACTGGCGGCACAGTACGGCAGCTGGAGTCTGCCACTGGCGATTCTGTTGATCGTGCCGATGTGTCTGCTGGCGGCTGCCGGTGGCGTACGTCTGATGGGGCAGGACATCAATATCCTGACTCAGATCGGTTTTATCGTACTGGTGGGACTGGCGGCGAAGAACGCGATTCTGATCGTCGAAGTGGCAAGGCAGCAGGAGAAAGAGGGGCAAGGCATCGTTGATGCGGTCGTCGAGGCGTGTCGTCTTCGCTTGCGACCGATTCTGATGACCTCGCTGGCCTTCGTTCTGGGTGTGTTGCCGCTGGTGATGTCCGAGGGCGCGGGTTCCGAGATGCGTCAGGCAGTCGGTTCGGCGGTGTTCTTCGGAATGATCGGCGTTACGCTGTTCGGTTTGCTGTTCACTCCGGTCTTCTATGTGTTGATCCGCCGAATGGCCGGTGGCGAGCGTCAGGCACAGCCTAAAACCCAACATTCTGAACAGGGCGTGGCCCATGAATAACTATCTCAGCGTTCCAGGTCTGTTACTTGGGGCCGCGCTACTGAGCGCCTGTACCTCCCCGGTCATGCCGCCCAAAAGCGACTTGCCGGTCGACAGTTTCGTCAACGCTCAAGCGGCCGTACCCGCCAGCGCGACCGACAATTGGTGGAAGCTTTATCAAGACCCGTTACTCGACCGTTTGGTGGAGCGCGCCCAAGGGGAAAACCTTGACCTGCAGATTGCGTTGGCGCGGATCGATGCCGGTCGCGCACTGCGCAACATTGCCGGTGCTTCTGGCAGTCCCCAGGTCGATCTGGGGGCCAGTGTGGCGCGTCAGCGTATCTCGGCTGACCAGGCGGGTTTCACCGACTCGCTGATCACCGAGCCGACCTCATTGGGGTTAAGTGCGGCCTGGGAAATCGATCTGTTCGGCCGCATCCGTGAAGGTGTGCGCGCTGCCGACGCCGACCTCAACGCGACAGAGGAAGAGGCGCGGGGTGTGCGTGTGGCGCTGATCACTGAAGTGGTCCAGGCCTATGCCGAAGCGCGAGGGCTGGAGGAGCGCCTGGCGATCGTCAAGCAAAGTGCGGCCAGCCAGGCTGAGACCTTGCAGCTGACTGAGCAGCTGTATGCGGCTGGGGACAGTCCTGAAGCGGACTTGCTTCGCGCCCGTTCGCAGTCGGATTCCACCGCGGCCCAAGTGCCAGCGCTGCAACTGAACTGGCAACGTTCGCTGCATCGCTTGTCGGTGCTGCTCGCCCAGCCGACCGAGACGCTTTATCAGCAGTTCAAGGAGAGTCCGGCGAAGATCTCGACGGTGTCGTTGCTGGACGCTGGTACGCCTGCGGATCTGTTACGTCGGCGTCCCGATATACGCGCCGCCGAAGCACGTTTGATTGCGGCCTATGCGCGAGTCGGTGTGGCCAAGGCGGATCTGTTGCCGCGCTTGAGCCTGTCAGCGGCCCTGGGGTCTTTGATTGACGGTGTGAGCGCCGCCAATCTGGCCAGTTCGACGTTCTGGTTGGCAGGTTTGAATGCCACCGTTCCGGTGTTCGATGGCGGACGTCGGCGTAACGTGGTCGATCTTCGGGATGCCGAAGCGCGTCAGGCGTTGCTGAGCTATCGACGCACCGTGCTGACGGCCGTTTCCGAGGTGGAGTCAGCCTTGGCTGCTGCGCAACGCAATGCCGAACGTCAGACTTTCCTGGCCAGTGCGGCCAGTCAAGCCAGCTCAGCTGCCGAGCAGATTCAGCGGGCATGGCGGGCCGGAGAGACGCCGTTCCTTGATGTATTGCAGGCTCAGCGGGTGCAACTGACGGCGCAGAATGCGCTGTCGCAGGTCAAGACCGCACAGTGGCAGAATCAAGCGGCGTTGGTGAATGCGTTGGGGGGGTAGGTAACGACAATTGAAGTACGTTGCGGGCAAGCCCGCCCTCACAGGTTATGAGATGCCTGTAAGGGCGGGCTTGCCCGCAATGGGTCATAACAAACAACGAGGTTCAAATTTTGTCGATCGGCACACCGTGGTTGTTTTTCCACATCAACACCACGGCACTGGCAATGACCGCGACAACGATCAAATAGATGTTGAAGATCCACCCCATATTTTCCGAGTACAGCCAGGTCGTCAGATAGGAGGCTGTACCACCGAACACCGCAACGCCCAGAGAGATACACACCCCAAACATTCGAGTGCGATAGCGGGTTGGGATCTGCTCGGAGATCGATGCCGGTTTACACCCGGTGATGAAGGCCACCAACAACAGGCCCGCCGTCTGCGCCACCATCAAAGTCCACGGTTCGCTGGAAATCAGACCCCACAGCGGAAACAGCGTGGCGGCAATCCCCAGCAAGGAAATCAACGCTGAAATCTTCCGCCCCCACAGGTCCGATATCCAACCGGAGATCGGCAGGAATACCAGGTAAATGACCTGTGCAATGCAGCTCATGGTAAATGCACTGCGTGGGTCCATGCCTTTGACACTGATGGCGTAGATCGAGGCCGAGGTGACCCAGGTGTAGTAGGTCAACGTGGCACCGGCTTCATAAAGAAACAGACGAATGCCGTGCTGGATGATCTTGCCACGGCTCCAGGCCGGCGTTGTTGATTCACCGCCAGCGCTCGGCGAGTGTTCGCTTTCCATCATGTTGCGACGCAGCCACAAGGCGAAGACGGCCAACAGACCACCCGTCGCGAAGGGGATACGCCAGCCCCATTCCTGCATTTCACTCACGGACAACAGTGACGTCAGCAATGCCATGTAGAACGTCGCCAGCAAGGAGCCGCAGCCCACCGCGATAAACACTGTGCTTGACCACAGTCCCCGGCGTTTCGGCGGTGCAATTTCAGCGATGTAGGCGTAGGACGTGGTGGTTTCACCGCCATGGGCAAAACCTTGTACCAGCCTGGCCAGCAGCAACAGTCCTGAAGCCCAACTGCCAACCGATTCATAAGAGGGAATAAAGGCGATCAGCAGACTCGCGCCAGCCATCAACAACATGGTACTGAGCAACACCACGCGTCTGCCCAGTTTGTCGGCGAGGATGCCGAAGAAGATGCCACCAATCGGCCTTAACAGAAACCCCGCAGCAAATACCGCGAGGGTGTTCAGTAGTGCAGAAGTTGCGTTGCTTTTATCGAAGAGTGCGGCGGCGATATACACCGACGCGACGGTATAGATAGTCCAGTCAAACCACTCCAGCAAGTTGCCGATGCCGGTGGCCATCAATGACTTTCTGCGCAGGGATGTAGGTGTTTTGGCCTGTCCGGTCGAGTAATCGGACATGGTCTCGGTGATGTTATTCATTGTTGGCTCCGAGATACTTCATAAACCACGGGGTGTGGTCGGTGGAGGTGAATTGCGTGAGGCTCCCTGAGGAAAAGAGGTGTCCAATACGACGAAAATGCTGGGGCGAAGTTTGCCCGCGATGGGGAAAACCTCGCTCCTGAAAGCTGATCAGGCTTTCATATGTGCCAGCGCCACTTCCTCGATACCGGCGGCATCCAGCTTGTAGTGCTCATACAGGTGCGTCGGCGGGGCGATCAGGCTGTACTCGTCGTAGATGCCATGGCGCTTGAGCTTCACGCCGGCGCCTTCGTCCGACAGGACTTCAGCTACTGCCGCACCCAGGCCACCCAGCACGTTGTGCTCTTCGACGGTCATCATGCGTTTGCTGCGGGCAGCGGCGCGCAGGATGGCGTCACGGTCGATCGGTTTGATCGACGCCATGTCGATCACGCCCACGGAACGCCCTTCAGCGTTCATTTTGCGAGCGGCGGTTAGGGCCGCATGCACCGTGATGCCGCAGGCGATGATGGTCAGTTCCTCACCTTCGATGTGCTCATGGGCCTTGCCGAACTCGAAGACCACGCTGTCGTCGTAAACGATCGGATCGCGACCGCGACCGATGCGGAAATACACCGGCTTGTCGTAGGTAGCCGAGGCTTTGATCGCAGCCGCCAGTTGGGCGCCGTCCGCTGGCGACACCACCGCCAGGTCGGCGATCGAGCGCATGGTGGCGATGTCTTCGGTGGCGTGGTGTGAGGTGCCGTAGAAGCCTAGGGAAATGCCGGTGTGGTGCCCGATCAGACGCACCGGTTGCGCGGAGTAAGCCACGTCCATGCGGATCTGCTCACAACACAGCAAGCCGAGGAACGAAGCGAAGGTCGCCACGAACGGCATCACGCCGCAGGTGGCCAGGCCAGCGGCGGCTGTCACCATGTTCTGCTCAGAGATACCGAACTGCAGGTAACGCTCAGGGTACTCACTGGCAAATTTGTTCAGGCCGTTGGAGTACTGCAAGTCAGCCGAGCCGGCCATCACCGGGTAGCCGGCTTTGGTCAGTTCGATCAGCGCGTCGGACAAATAAGACAGGCCCGGGTTGAGGGCGTTGAGGCCACGGTACTGCCAGGAATTGGGGGAAAGAGGGGCATTCATGATCAGATCTCCATGGCTTCAATTTCAGCGATAGCGCGTTTGGCGTCTTCCGGGTCGAGGTAACCGAGGTGCCAGCCCGGTTCGGTTTCCATGTAGGAAACGCCTTTGCCTTTGACGGTTTTGGCGATGATGCACACCGGCTTGTCGCGGCTTTCATCGGCTTTCACCCGACGCAAGGTTTCGGTCACTTCGGCAATGTTGTGGCCGTCCATGACATGCACTTCCCAACCGAAGGCCCGCCATTTTTCGTCCAGCGGTTCGATGCCGATCACGTCGTCCACCGAGCCGTCGAGTTGGAAGCCGTTGCGGTCGACAATTGCGATCAGGTGTTTGGCTTTGTGATGGGCAGCGCTCATCGCGGCTTCCCAGACCTGGCCTTCTTGCATTTCACCGTCTCCGAGCATGACGAACACGTCGTAGACTTCGCCGGTGAATCGCTGTGCCAGGCACATGCCCAGGCCGCCGGAGAGGGCGTGCCCGATAGAGCCTGAAGAGAAGTCGATGCCGGGCACCTTGCGCATGTCAGGGTGATCGCCCAGAGGGCTGCCCAGGCGGGTGTATTCATCGAGCCACTCCTTGGGGAACACGCCAAGGTCCGCAAGAATCGGGAACTGGCCCACGGCGGCGTGGCCCTTGCCCATCAGGAAGCGGTCGCGGCCCGGCCATTTCGGTTCGTCGGGGCGAATCGTCATCACGTCGTAGTACAGCGCGGAGAACAATTCGGCGGCAGAAAACACCGAGGTGTAATGGCCGGTCTTGGCGATTTCAATCAGGCGGATTGTTTCCAAGCGAACGAATTTCGCCCGGTCTTTCAACTTGATCACAGTCTCGGCGGAAGGCACAAAGTTACTGGCTTTCCACTGTTCGAGTGTTTTGCGGGGTGCAGACATCTCTACCTCCAATCACAGGCATGAATTTGTTGAAGTTGAATCTCAGTGGCGGGGTTTGAACTTCAACGGGGTGGTTGTGTGTTCAACGGAGCTCTTGAGTCAGTGCTCAGTGGGTCAGGCCCTCAAGCGCGCGCATCGCACCGATCAGCTCGTCAGACGTCAGTGCGCCGCCTGATACCGAGGCAAAATTGCGCGCGTGAGGGGCTTTCAGAGTGGGCTCGGCCACTTGCATCAGCACCGAATCATCGACGTCGAGTACGCCGAGTTCGGTCAGGTTGCGGGGCAAGCCGATACGTTGATAGAAACTCAACATGTCGCCCATAAGTTCGGCATCGCGGTCCTCAAGCACCAACTGCACCAGCAAGCCATAAGCCACTTGCCAGCCATGAACTTGCTGTTGTGCACCGGGGATTTTCGACAGCCCGCGCGTCATCGCGTGGGCAATGGACAGGCCACCGCTTTCGAACCCCAGGCCGCTCATCAAAAGCACGGCTTCAACCAAGTGATCAAAGGCAACAGTTACCTCGCCAGTACCGGCCTGGGCCAGCGCCGGTTCGGCGTATTTGCGAATGATGTGATAACACTCGCGCGCCAGCACCAGCCCCGACAGCGCGGGGCGTGCGCCAAACATGTTCACGCCACCGGATTTGTAGCACTGCTCGGCTTCGAACTTTTTGGTCAGGGCATCGGCGATACCGGCCAGCAAAAACTGACGCGGTGCTTGGGCAATCAGTGAGGTGTCCACCAGCACGTAGCGAGGGCTGACGAGCAGGTGACCGACTTCGCTCAGTTGATGATGAGCGTCGTAGACCACGTAGTTCTTGGAGGTTGGGGCGTCGTTGGACGCCACGGTGGGCATGGTGATCAGCGCACGACCCGAGGTGTGGGCGAGGGCCTTGCCGGCGTCGATGCACTTGCCGCCACCGACGGCCAGGATCATGTCGAACTCAATCTCCGAGGCGGCCATCCTCAGGCCGGCAATCCCATCGGCAGTGATCTCGCCGTCGAAGGTGATGTAGTGCAACTCGACATCGGATTGCGCGCAGGTGTCATCGAGTCGTTGCCGGATAAGGCCCAGCACATAACTGTCGATGACCACCACGGCCTTGCGTCCGCAGTGCGCCAGATAAGTACCCGCCTGAGCGAGCACTTCAGTGCCCTGGACGTACCGTCCGGGCGAGCCGAAAACCAGATTCATTCAGCACCTCTCACTTCACTGCTTATTGTTATTCGAGGCTCGGCGACAGGGTGCCGACGCCTCGGTCTTGTTATGATGCATGATATATCATGTTTTTAAACGGTCAAGCGCTCAATCGACGAGAGGGCATCAGGCGATCGAATACCCGCCATCTACCGGCAACGTTGTGCCCGTCACGTAGCGCGCGTTATCCGACACCAGGAAGGCGATTACATTGGCGATGTCTTCCGGTGCTCCCCAGCTTTTCATCGGAATGCGCGCCAGGATACCTTCCGAGCGGACCGGGTCTTCAAACGCACGACGCGACAGATTCGTCAGAATCCAGCCCGGTGCGACGGCATTGGCCCGCACGCCATCGGTCGCCCACGCCACCGCCATGCAGCGTGTCAGTTCGGAGATGGCCGCTTTGCTCGACGCGTAGGCCGGGGTCTTGGCGGAGCCGAAAATCCCCCACATCGAGGCGAAATTCACCACCGCACCCCGAGCAGCCTTCAGGCCGGGCAGGGCGGCGTTGGTAATGCGCAACACGGCGGTGAGATTGACGTCCATGACGCGACTGAAGCCTTCGAGCTCCCACTCACGATTGTGGTCAATGATGCCGGCGGCGTTGACGATGGCGTCGACGCGCTCGAACTGCTCGAAGAACGCGGTTACTGCCTCGTCGTTGGTCACGTCCAGTTCCTGGTAGTGAATGCCCTCGATGCGTTGCTCGGGTTCACCGAGCCCTACGGTGAATACTTCATAGCCGTCCGCGTGCAGGCGTTGTGCCGTAGCGAGGCCGATGCCGGAGCCGCCGCCGGTCACGATTGCAGTCTTTTTCATGGTTTTTCCTTATGTCTGAGAGGAGGGCGTTTAAACGCCGGTTTTGGAAAACAGAAACTCGGCCAGCAGATCGATCTGGCCAGTGATCATGTGCGCGCCTTTATGGATGATGCAGCCACGCTCGGCGGCGGCGCGCAGCAGCGGCGTGATGTCCGGGTTCATCACCACTTCGCCGACCACCGTGCCGGGAGCTAGGGTCTCGACGGGCAGCGGCAGAGGGTCCTGCGCTTTCAGGCCCAGGGCTGTGCCGTTAATCACCACATCAAAACCGGTCGCGTCGGCGGGTCCGGCATTGACCTGCTGATTGGGGAAAATCTGCCGCAGCTCGCAGGCCAACTCTTCGGCCTTGGCCGGAGTGCGGTTGCTGATTACCAGTTCTTGAATATCTTCGGCGAGTAACGCGTGGGCGATACCGGTGGCCGCGCCACCTGCTCCTAGCAACAACACACGCTTGTTGCGAAGGTCATGGCCTTGTTTTTTCAGGCCGCCGACAAAGCCGTCGCCATCGAACATGCGTCCGCTGAAGCGCCCGTCGGGCAGGCGCTTGGCAACGTTGCACACCTTCAGCAGACTGGCGGTGCCTTTGAGTTCATCGCACAATTTCGCCACCTCCAGTTTGTGCGGAACGGTGACAATCACCCCCGCCAGGTTTTCAATCCCGCGCAAACCTTCCCACGCCGTAGTCAGGTTGGCCGGCGACACTTCCCAAGGCACCAGCACGCCGTCATAACCGAGACGTTCCAGCAGCGGGTTGAAAAACTCGGGGGTACGCAGGTGTTTAGCCGGGTAGGTGAGATGAACGACTACTTGGGTTTTACCGCTGATAGGCACGACGAAATTCCTCTTTCAAAGGTGGGATGCGGAGGCTGGCAACGCGGATCGCCCGAGAATCATGTCCGCGGCTTTTTCGCCGATCATGATTGACGGTGCATTGGTATTGCCGGAGATCAGGTTGGGCATGATTGAGGCATCGACCACTCGCAGGTTGCGCAGACCGCGAACACGCAATTCAGGATCGACGACCGCCATCTCGTCGTCACCCATCTTGCACGTGCCCACCGGGTGGTAAACGGTCTTGGCGCGCTGGTTGATGTAACTCAGCAATGCTTCATCGCTGCGTATGCTCAACCCAGGAAAGACCTCTTCGCCGGTGTACTTGCGCATCGCCGGTTGGGCGAGGATCTCGCGTGACAGGTTCAAGCCTTTGATTGCTACACGGCGATCTTCCGGGTGGGCGAAATAACGTGGATCAATACGCGGTGGCGTGTTGACCTTGCTGTCGGTCAGACCAATTTCGCCGCGGCTCATGGGGCGTAATACGCAGGTATTGATGGTTGCGCCGGGCTTTTTGATCGTCTCCTGATCGAGGTCGAAAAACACGATAGGCACGAAGTGCATCTGGGCGTTTGGCCGTTCCTGCGCATCGTCGGTGTTGACGAAAGCACAGGCTTCGGTGACGTTCGAACTAACCGGGCCGCTGCCAAATATCAGGTACTGCAGACCATTCTTGACAGTGTTGAAGGCGTTGTCCTGGCCGTAGTAACCGTACTTGCCATGGCAGTAGGCGATGGTGCCGACTTCCGCATGGTCCTGCAGGTTCTGACCGACGCCGGGTAAGGCATGCTGCAATGGAATGCCATGGCGTTCAAGTTCTTCGGCCGGACCGATACCGGAAAGCATCAATAGCTTGGGTGACTGAATGGCGCCAGCGCTGAGGATCACTTCTTTACTGCAACGTGCCTGCGTCAACTGGCCTTTGTGGGTGTACTCGACCCCCACCGCTTGATTGCCTTCGATCAGGACTCGTTGCACGGTGGCGTCGGTGATGATCGTCAGGCGATCAGACTTTTCAGCCTCGCGCAGATAAGCCACAGCCGCACTGCAACGGCGATTGTTGCGAGCGGTGATTTGGTTGAAGCCGACGCCGTTCTGGCGCTCACCGTTGAAGTCCGCTGTGAAGGGAATACCGGCCTGCTGCGCAGCACGCACGAATCCGCGAGACAGTTCGCAAACCTGCTTAAGGTCTGAGACACCCAGCGGGCCGCCCGTTGCGTGATAGCGGTTATCGAAGCGTTCATTGTCTTCGGCGCGTTTGAAGTAAGGCAGTACTTCGCGATAAGACCAACCATTGCAACCGCTGCTTGCCCAGCCGTCGTAATCCTCGTGCTGGCCGCGGATATAAATCAGCGCATTCACCGAGCTCCCACCGCCCAGCACCCGACCCTGGGGAAGAATGCGCTTGCGCCCGTCCATGGCCGTTTGCGGCTGGGTTTCGTGGCGCGACAGCAGCGGGCTGGACAACAGCCGGGTAAATCCGGCGGGGATGTGGATCAGCGGATGAGTATCTCGAGGGCCGGCCTCAATGAGCAGAACCGAGGCGCCGGCCTCGATCAGGCGGCCGGTCAACGCGCAGCCCGCTGAACCGCCTCCAATGACAACGTAATCGTGCATGCCTTCCTCCGAACAGTGTTGTTCTTATTTTCATGCATCATATATCTTGATGCCCCCCAAGCGTCAATCCCGGGTTTTTCACGGCGGTGCGTCTCGCAAAAAAGCGCTTGGTAGTTGAAAATTAAATATGATATATCATCGATCCGGCGAGAGATGAGCCTCTCGCAAACGTCCTCAAAGCAATAACAAAAAGCCTCCACGACGAGGCCAGGATGACGATGACATGACTCAAATGTTTGCTGCACCCGGCCGCTATATCCAGGGATACAAAGAACTCGATCGACTGCATAGGCATGTGGCCTGGTTCGGTCGACGGTTTTTGGTGATTACCACTCAGGGCCGTCTCGACGGCCTGAAGCAGACCCTGAGCGCCAGTTTCGATGCCGAGCACACACAGCTGCACTACGCGATATTTTCCGGTGAGGTGACGCGTCAGGAAATCCAGCGCCTCACCGCGAGCATCAACGCCTTCGAGTGCGACGGGGTGATTGGCGTCGGCGGCGGCAAGGTGCTCGATGCCGCGAAGGCTGTGGCCAATCAGGCCAAAGTGCCGCTGTGCATCGTGCCCACCATCGTTTCCAACGATGCGCCCACCAGTTCGCTTTCGGTGCTGTACACCGAAGCAGGCGCGTTTGACGACGTGCTTTTTTATGAGCGCAGCCCGGACGTGGTGGTGGTCGATACCTGGATCATCGCCCAGGCGCCAGTGCGTCTGCTGGTGGCCGGAATGGGCGATGCGCTCTCGACTTATTTCGAAGCGCGCACCTGCGTCGAATCGCACCGGAACAATTTTCTCGGTATCGCCGGTGCGGGGCTGAAAGAGGGCGGCGGCGGTGCCAAATCGACGCTGACGTCCATGGCTATCGCCGAACTGTGCTATCGGGTGCTGCTTGAGGATGGTCTGCAAGCCAGGCGCGCCGCTGAACACCACTGCGTGACCAAGGCCTTCAATCGCGTGGTGGAAGCCAATGCACTCATGAGCGGCCTTGGTTTCGAAAGTAACGGCGTGGCGACAGCCCATGCGGTGTATTGCGGGTTCAGTGAACTGGGCGCTCGGGCGACGATGTACCACGGCGAGTACGTGGCTTTTGGTGTTCTGGTGATGCTGGTGCTCGAAGGCAAATCCAGCCGGGAGCTGGATGCGGTGCTGAGGTTCTGCCTGAGTATCGGATTGCCGGTCACCTTCGAGGATCTGGAGCTGGCCGACATCACTGCGCACGAACTCGACTGCGTCGCACGTACCGCCGCGGATCCCAACCAGACCAGCAACGTCGAACCGTTCGAAGTCACTTTCGATGAAATGAAAGCAGCGCTGATCGCAGCCAGTGACCTTGGCGAACTCTATAAAAAAGGCGGGTCGTTGCTAATGGGTTGAACCCGTTTGCAGCGCACATCCCACAACAACAGGTGAACTGATGAAAGCATTTCAGGCAAGTCTACCGCTGACCCTCGATTTCGAAGTCGGGGCGATCAAGCGCATGGGTGAAAAGGTCGCGCCGTTCGGCAAGAAGGCCTTCTTGATGGTCGACCCGTTTCTACAGGGCAGTGATTTGGTGGCGCAAATTACCGGCAGTTTCGCCGAGCGCGGCATTGGGTTTATCGAGTTCTACGACATCGTGCCCAACCCTCGGCATACCACGATCGATCGTGCGGTCGAGCTGGTTCGTAATTCGGGTTGTGATGTGGTCGTTGCAGTGGGCGGCGGCAGTGCGATCGACTCTGCCAAAGCCGTGGCTTTCGTTGCTGTGCACGGGGGGGGCTGCTGGGATTACACCGAGCGGTTAGGTGAGGCGGTCACCCGACCACAAAGCCGTGGACTGCCATTGTTGGTGGTGCCCACCACTTCCGGCACCGGAACAGAAGCGACGCCTTTTGCCGTGATCAATAATCCGGAGTTGGGCCTCAAGTGCGCCATCGTCAACCCGTTCATCTACCCCGATGTCGCTTTGATAGATCCGCAGATTCTGGTTTCTAAACCTGCGAAGCTGACCGCGCTGACAGCGGTCGATACCTTCTGCCATGCGCTGGAAGCCTACATCAGCATTCACTGCACTCCGTGGGTGGAGATGGTCGCCTTGGAGTCGATTCGATTGTTTGCGGAGAATGCCCAGCGCTGCGTTGAACACGGCGATGACCTTGAAGCGCGCGCGCAAATGGCCTTTGCCTCGACCTTGGGCGGCATCGCTATTGCCAGTGCCGGGGTGACGGTTTCCCATGCCCTGGGCCAACCGTTGGGGGCCATGACTGACGCACCCCATGGTGGCACTGTCGCGGCCAGCACGCCTTACGTGATTGGCTGGACACTGCCGGTGTGTGCCGACAAGTTTGCTCGCGTAGCCGGGATTCTGGATCCGTCGGCGATGAATCTGACAGAGAGTGAGCGAGCGCAGCGTCTGCCCGAAATCCTCAAAAGACTGTTTACCACCCTGGGTGTCACCGATACGTTCCGCAGTTATGGCTTGCGGGTGGAACAGATCGATGACTTTGCACAAACCGTATGGACCAGCTTCAACCAGGACCTGGCCTGTCACCCGAAGAAGATCAACAGCAAAGAGGAGGTCGCCGACATCATAAGAATGTGTTTTTAACCGCCATTGTTTAACAGGCGCAGTCTTTGCTGATCGCTGGATGATCAGCGTTTCGTCTCGCGCCTGACCAAGTTCTGAAGTCGTTGTTTGACCGACCCTGTCAGTTGGGTTGGCGGGGTTTTGCATGCTCGAAAAACACTAAGACCAACAATAAAAATAGTTTCGGGAACAATAATAATGACCAACAAAATGATAGTTGCCGTCGGACTTTTGAGCACCTGCGCATTACCGGGTGCTTATGCGGCCAGTTACTCGCCGAATAATTTTCTGCTGGGGGACTGGAACGGCGAACGCACTCGCTTGCATGAGCAGGGTGTGGATTTTCAGCTGACCTACGTTAACGAGCTGGCCTACAACACCCAGGGCGGCGACGAGCACAAAGGGACTTACAGCGATCAGTTGATGATTGACACCAACTTCGATCTGCAGAAGCTGGTGGGGTGGCAGGGGGCGAGTTTTCGTATGACCTTCAGCAACCGTAATGGCGAAAACCTCACCGCCGAGGCGGGCACCAACACCTTGCTGGCTGCCCAGGAAATTTACGGCTACGGCAGCGTTACCCGCCTGGTGCAGTTCTATTACCAGCAGGCGCTTCTGGATGATCGACTGGTGGTCAAACTCGGACGCTTACCCATGAGTGGCGATGTGTTCCCGTTTTCCTGCAAGTTTCAAAACCTGACGTTCTGCGGCACGGTGCCCGGTTACATCACCCCCAATTGGTTTACCTGGCCCGTCAGCCAGTGGGGTGCGGCGGTGGCGGCGAAGCTGACTGACGAGCTGTCGCTCAATGCCTCGCTGTATCAGGTCAACCCGCGCTTTACCGAAAACTCCCAGGGTTTGAACTTTGGCAGCCCGTCCGGCACCACCGGTTATCTGGCGGTCGGCGAGTTGGCGTGGAAGCCCACTCTGAACGGTCTGCCCGGCAGCTATCGTGCGGGGATCTGGCGCAACACCGGCGATTTCAACGATGTCTATCACGACGTCAATGGCCTGCCCATCGGCCTGACCGGCGATGCACCGGATGAGCACGATCAGGCCAGCGGTTATTACGCCATGGCCGAGCAACGGGTTTATCAGGACCCGAGCTCCAGCGCCCGAGGCCTGACCCTGTTTGCCAACTTCATCCAATCGGATCGCGACGTGTCCTACGTGGAAAAAGTCTTCCACGTCGGCGCGTTTATCAGTGGCCCGTTTGCCGCGCGTCCTCAGGATGAAATCGGCCTGGCGATCGGTCGCCTCGAGGTGAATGAAAAATCCGCCAAGCGTATCCGTCAGCAAAACGCCTACACCCAACCGGCGCCGGACACCGAATACCCGGTGGAGTTGTACTACGGCATCAGCGTGACGCCGGCCCTGACGCTGCGACCCAATGTGCAATACGTGGCCAATCCCGGTGGGCTGAGCGGGGATAAAAGCGTGGTGGTGTTCGGCCTGAAAACCGAGGTCAGTTTCTAAGGGAATACGAGGTTTTAACGAACAGCAGTTGTGAATAAAACCCCATGAATCAGGGCATTTCTTCGCTTGCGATTTTAATAATGCATGATATATCGTCGTCAGGCGCCTATGCCTAAAACAAAAAACAGGAGACGCAACAGCATGAACACTCTCGTTGATATCGCTGCGGTCCAGCAGCGTGTCGCCGC
This sequence comes from Pseudomonas sp. LBUM1643, assembly GCF_059716215.1. Classification (NCBI taxonomy): domain Bacteria; kingdom Pseudomonadati; phylum Pseudomonadota; class Gammaproteobacteria; order Pseudomonadales; family Pseudomonadaceae; genus Pseudomonas; species Pseudomonas sp. LBUM1643. The sequence goes on along the minus strand of NZ_CP166813.1, from coordinate 3,462,199 downwards.
CCTGAAACTGCCAGGGCAAGCCTTCATCGATGGCCGGTTTGTCGACGCTTTGAGCGGCACAACCTTCCCCAACATTTCCCCACGCAACGGCCAAGTGCTGAATCACGTGGCGTCCTGCCAGGCTGAAGATGTCGACGTCGCGGTCAAGGTCGCCCGACAGGCGTTCGACAGAGGCGTGTGGTCGCAACTGGCCCCCAAGGAACGCAAGAAAGTCATGCTGCGCTTTGCAGCGCTGTTCGAGCAGCACATGACGGAACTGGCCTTGCTCGAAACGCTGGATATGGGTAAACCGGTGTCCGAAAGCGCCGGGTTCGATGTGCATGCGGTGCTTGAATGCCTGCAGTGGTACGCCGAGTGCTGCGACAAGGTCTATGACGAAATCGCGCCGTCCGGGCCCGGCGCGCTGGGCATGATCACCCGAGAGGCCATCGGTGTCGTCGCCGCCGTGACACCGTGGAACTTCCCGATGCTGATGGCGATGTGGAAAGTCGCGCCGGCCCTGGCGATGGGCAATTCGGTGATCCTCAAACCCGCCGAACAATCACCACTGACAGCCTTGCGCATTGCCGAACTGGCAGCACTGGCGGGCATTCCGCCAGGCGTTTTCAACGTACTACCGGGTTTTGGTCCTACCGCTGGCCGTGCGCTTGGCCTGCACATGGACGTCGACACGCTGGTCTTCACAGGGTCAGGTGAAGTGGGAAAATTGTTCCTGCAGTATTCGGGGCAGTCGAACATGAAACGGGTATGGCTGGAGTGCGGAGGCAAGACCCCGAACATTATTCTCAATGACTGCCGCGACCTGGAAAAGGCCGCGACCACTGCTGCCAAATCGATGTTTTTCAATCAGGGCGAAGTTTGCGTTGCGCCATCGCGGCTGATCGTTGAGGAGGGGATTCGCGACGAGTTTGTTGCCGAAGTGTTGAAAGTTGCCCGGACCATCGCCATCGGCGATCCGCTCGATCCGGCTACGCAGTTGGGTGCCATGGTCGACAAGGCGCAGATGGATCGGGTGCTGGGTTACATCAGAAAAGGCTCCGAGGAAGGTGCACGAATCATCCTCGGTGGCGAACGTGCCACAGGCGTATTAGCCGACGGGTACTTCATTCCACCGACGATTTTTGACAACGTCACCAACGACATGACCATCGCCCGGGAAGAGATCTTCGGTCCGGTGCTGTCAGTCATCACCGCCAAGGATCACCTGGACGCTGTGCGCATCGCCAATGATTCGCCCTATGGCCTGGCCGCCAGCCTATGGACTAACGATCTGTCGCGGGCCCACTCGATCATCCGTTCGCTGCGTGCCGGCAGTGTCTGGGTCAATTGTTTCGACGGTGGCGATATCACCATGCCGTTCGGTGGTTACAAGCAATCGGGCAACGGCCGCGACCGGTCGCTGCACGCGCTGGACAAGTACTCGGAGCTCAAATCCGCCTGGATCGAATTCTAGATTCGGCCAGACCTTCATTGCCGCCTTCGAAACAGCTCCTGTCTGCGACAGAGCCCGCAGGGGCGGCTCACTGAAAGACCCGCAACACCGTTCAAATCAGCGCACTGGAGAATAATAATATGAAGCTGTCAGCTGTTCGTTCGATCACGACTTTTACCCTGGCGACGCTTATCGGCACACATGCCTGGGCAGCCGGCAAGCATGAAATCTACAGCTTGATTCCTAACACGGCATTATCGGGTGTGATTGATCCCGATATGCCGGATCGCACTTCGATCAACAAAGCCTTGCCGCTGAAAAAGAAGGGCGAGCGCCTGCGTATTGGCTGGACTGAAATCACTCTGGGCAACCCCTGGTTTGTCTCGATGATCGACGACTCGAAAACCATTGCGAAAAAGTACAACTACGATATCGAGCTGCAAGTGGCTGACAGTGATGTCGCCAAGCAGAGTGCCCAGGTCGATAACTTCATTACCCTGGGTGTCGATCTGATTGTGATCGACCCTACCGATGTCCTCGGCTCCGTATCGGATGTTGAGCGTGCGGTGGCTGCGGGGATACCGGTCATCACGGTAGGTACCGCCCCGGATGCCAAGGCTCCGGTGATCACTACCAGCACCGGCAACCCTTACGGCAGTGGTTTTGAGGCCGGTCGTTATGTCGCCTCCAAGACCGATCCGGCCAAGGTGATCAATGCCGCCATGGTCATTGGTGTGATGGGTAACTCGACGTCCGAAAGCCGAATCAATGGCATGATTTCCGGGCTCGTTTATGCCCGCTCGCAGGAGCGCAAGCTGGGTCTTTCCAAAGAAGACGCAATGCTCAAGGGCTTCAAGCTGTTCCAGCAAGTCAAAGCCAAAGGCAGCTTCAGCTGGCCGGAAGGAGGCTTTAACGTGCTGGCCTGGGGGCGTGGTGACTGGACCGAAGAAGGGGGGCTGGCCGCTACTGAAGACATCCTCGCGTCCCAGGGCGACAAGCTCAATTTGGTGCTGGCCGAGAACGACTTCATTGCCATCGGCGCGATCAACGCGTTGGAAAATGCCGGCAAGAAAAACAGCGTCATGGTCGCTTCCGGTGCCGGCAGTTTTCGGGTGGCGCTGGATCTGATCAAGCAAGGAAAATTGCTGGTGAGCGCCACCAACAGTGGATCGGAAACCGGTGTTGCTGCTATCGAGTTGATTCACCAGATCCTTGAAAAGGGCCTGGATGCCAACAACCTGCCGCTGGCGTCTTACTTCCCGGTCACGTTGATCACGCCGGACAACGTCGACACCTATATCAAGGCCGACGGCCTGCCACCGTCCACTGACAACGTTCCACCGTTCCGCTCCATCGGGCAGATCAAAACCGCCATGAAGTGATTTAGTGGTGTTGAACCGGTCTGTTACTGCTGTCTTAGACGGCGGTTACAGACCGATCGGTGACAGTTTATAGACGGTGAAGAAAATGAATGCGATGCACAAACCTGCCGTAGAGATGCTCGATATCTCGAAGAAGTTCGGTGGTATCAGCGCTCTGAGCAGTGCCAGTTTTTCTGCCCGTGCGGGTGAAATCCATGCACTGATGGGTGAGAACGGCGCGGGCAAGTCAACGTTGATGAAGATCCTTTCAGGCGCCTATGTGCGCGACGCTGGCGGGGTCAGTCTGAACGGCGAAAAAGTCGATATTCGTAAACCTGGAGACGCACTCAAGCTGGGTATTTCGATCATCTACCAGGAGTTTGCCTTGGCCCCGCATCTGTCGGTGGCCGAGAACATCTGCATCGACGATCTGGGCAAGAGCAAGGGATTTGTCCAGTGGGCCGCAATGCGCAAAAAAGCTCGGGCAATTCTGGATGAGCTGGGTTTCAGCGATATCGATGTGCGCCAACCGGTCGGCAGTTTGCCGGTGGCTTACCAACAAGCAGTCGAGATCTGCAAGGCGCTGTCGCGTAACTCATCGGTGCTGGTTTTTGACGAGCCAACGGCGGTACTCACCTCTCATGAGGCGGAGAAGCTGTTCAAAATCCTTGATGAGTTGCGCCGCAAAGGGGCATGCATTGTGTATGTCTCGCACCGCATGGATGAAATCTTCCGGATCTGCGATCGCGCCACGGTGCTCAAGGACGGCAAGACGGTGGGTACGCTAGAGCTGGCTGACATTACCGAGCGCGGCTTGATCGAGATGATGATCGGTCGAGAGCTCAGCGACCTGTTCCCCCCGCGCAACAAGCAGATCGGCGAGGTATTGCTTCAAGTTGAGAATCTCTGTGCCGGACGTCTGGTGCGCGATGTGAGCTTTGAGGTGCGCGCCGGTGAAGTCCTGGGTTTCTGTGGACTGGTCGGTGCGGGACGTACCGAAACCATGCGGGCGATTTTTGGTGCCGATAAAAAAACCTCCGGCACCCTGCGACTCGATGGACAGGAAATCCACAACCGTACCCCCCGTGAAGCCATTGCCAATGGCATAGGCCTGTTGCCCGAGGACCGCAAACACCAGGGCGTGCTGCTGGAAATGTCGATCAGGGTCAATGGCGCGCTTCGCCCTGACAGTCCCTATACCGGGAGCATGGGCTGGATTGCCAGCGCCCGGGAGACCCAGGGTATCGAAACCTTGCGCCAGCAATTGGCGGTTAAGACTCACTCGATAGAACAGTTGGTAGGCGACCTGTCAGGCGGTAATCAGCAGAAAGTCGCCTTGATGAAATGGGTGGATGCGGGGTGTCGAGTGTTGATTCTCGATGAGCCTACCCGCGGAGTGGATGTGGGTGCAAAAACGGAAATCTATCGGGTGATTAACGATCTCGCTGAACAGGGAGTGGCGATCATCATGGTGTCTTCGGAAATGATTGAAATCATCGGCATGTGTGATCGCGTGCTGGTGATGCGCGAAGGCGCGGTCGCCGGCGAACTGGCGGGCGAGCGCATTAAAGAACAAGAAATGATTTGCCTGGCGATGGGAGTCGAGCACCATGAGTAACCCTAATTCCAAGCTGGCCCCGGCTGAGCTTTTGCAGGAAAACAGCCGCGCTCACGAGAGCAAGGCTAACCGGCGCTCGTTACAGCGCCTGTTTCTGGAACACAATGCTTTGGTGATGCTGGTATTGCTGGCCATCGTTGCTAGCGTGCTCTCCGCTGATTTCTTCACGTACCAGAACCTCGGCAACCTGCTGCGCCAGTTGACCCCTTTGCTGCTGGTCAGCATCGGTATGTTGATTGTGATCCTGACAGCAGGCATCGATCTATCCGTTGCCTCGGTGGCTGCCGTGGGCGGTATCGTGGTTGCAATGACCCTCAACGTAATGCCGGTCGAAGGTAGTTTCGGGTTGTTGCTGGCTGTCGCGATTGCGGTGGCATCCGGGGTGTTGATGGGGTTGGTGACGGGCACCTTTATCGCGTATTTCCGCATGGCGCCTTTTATCGCGACCCTGGCCATGATGACAGTCGCGCGTGGCTTGGCGTTTATTTTGTCGAATGGTCAGCCACAAAGGCTGGATGACAAACTGGTCAGCGCTCAGTTGCTGCGTGATTTCGGTCGGCTGGCCGATGGTTTACTCGGTATTCCGTGGCCGGTGTGGTTGGCAGCGCTGGTGACGTTGGTGTTTGCCTTGATCCTCCGTTACAACGCCTATGGGCGCCTGACTATTGCCAGCGGGAGCAACGAAACCGCCGTACGCCTGGCGGGTATCCCGGTAGAGCGCTACAAACTGGCGGCCTATGGGATTTGCGGTGGGCTCGCCGCATTGGCCGGGGTGGTGATTGCTTCACGCTCGGGGGTCGCGACGCCTAGCGCCGGCATGGCGCTGGAACTGGACGCGATCGCCGCCTGCGTCATCGGCGGTGCGTTGCTGACGGGGGGCAAGGGCACGATTTTTTACACTGTGGTGGGCGTACTGGTGTTGGGGCTGATCGGCAACATCATGAACTTGCTGAGCGTGCCGGCCTATCCACAGCAAATCATCAAAGGCGCGATTATCGTCATCGCCGTGCTGTTGCAGGGTGTCGGTCGCCGAGACGCACGGATTTGAGTGACGCGCCTGCCGGAGTGGCAGGCGTAATTTGATGATGTATGATGCGTTATCTGCGCCTCGGGTTGGCAGCTATTCATGTCTGCTGCCGTCGGCGCACCATCATCGTCCATGGAGATCGAGTAACAGTGACCGTGCATAAGCCCATTGATAAAGGCAACTTGAGCGAACGCGTGTATTCCATTATCCGCACCGCGTTGATGGACGGACAATACCAACCCGGGGATCGATTGCGCATCAGCACGTTGGCCGAACAGTTCGGTGTGTCAATCACACCGGTGCGCGAAGCGATTTTTCGCCTGGTCAGCGATCATGCGCTGGACATGAAGGCGGCGACATCGATTTATGTTCCAGAGCTCACCGTCAGTCAACTGCGAGAAATCCAGTTGATCCGTCATTTGCTCGAAGGCGAGGCGGCGGGCATGGCCGCTCAGCGTATTACCAAACCGGAGCTGGAACATCTCGAAGCCATTCAAGATGCTTTCCAAAAGGCGGTCTCAGTCGATCACAAACAAGCGGCTTTGCTGAATCGTGAATTTCACTTCGGATTGATTTCCGCTGCCCGCATGCCAGTGGTGTCCAAGACTCTGGAAAACATGTGGGTCATCATGGGACCACTACTGAGCAGGTTCCACGCTGAGGTGCCCAAGTTGGAACTGGCCAGTGCCAAGCACAAACATTTCGAAGTTTTGGAAGGCTTGCGCACCCGTGACTCGGCCAAAGCCAAAGGCGCGTTGCAGGCCGATATCGCTTGGGGCGAGCTGATGATTGACTGGCTGGAGAAAAAGGAAAACCTGGCCGAGGCGTAACCCCTACTGTGTCAGGTTGTCGCCCGAGCTCCGAGCTCCGATCAACGGGGCTCGGGCGTTGTCGTTTTTACCGGACTGCAGAAAGGATGGGGTCGGAGTCGTTCAATTGGGCAATCCACTTGCCACCTTCTGCACCTTGTTTGAGTGCACGCAACGCCTCCGGAAGATTTCGGAAGTCGAAGACCTGACGTTTGGGAGCCAATAAGCTACCGTCCAGCAAACCCTCTAGCAGTCGTTCACCGTTTTTCCGCAGCACTTGTCGGTCGTTCAGGCTGGCGTGGGCATGAAAGCTGTTGAGCGCCACCTCATGCAATGAAACAGCGGTGCTGAAGGCAGGCAAGGGCGCCGTTTCCTGACGATCCTGAATGCACACAAGGTGACCGTTGTAGCCCAGCAATGAGGCCAGGGTGGCTGCATGTTCGCCGCTGACTGTGTCGAATACTGCGTGCAGTCGACGTTCACCCAGAGCGACCTCAAGCGCTTGCTGCCAATTCGCTTCACGGTAGTCGAAAACCCCCACAGCACCCAGCGCTTTCAAGCTTGAATGGTGGGCTGTGGAGGCTGTTGCCCAGACTCGAAATCCGCGCCGTACCGCCAGTTGAACCAGCAGAAGGCCTACGGCTCCACCAGCGCCGATGACGAGCACATCGCGGGATGCGCCAGTGGGCACTTTTTCGAGGGCCTGCCAGGCGGTCAAACCGGGGCAAGGTAAGGACGCGGCGGCGCTATCATCGAGCGCCGCGGGCACCAACAGCACGGTTGCAGCGTCCAGTAAACAAAACTCGGCGAAACTACCATCTCGCTCCAGTGACTGGTGATACGCCACACGGGTTCCCGGCTTGATCTGCACGCCGGCGCCTGCTGCGACTACGACCCCCATGCCATCCACACCCGGCACATGGCCGGTTTTCCATGCCGGGTGGCCCCACTCAATGATTTTCCAGTCCACCGGGTTCAACGCCAGCGCGCGGTTGGCAATCAGAACTTCGCCCGGGCCAGGTTGCACCAGGGGTTTGCGGATCAGTTGTAAACCGTCGATACCTTTACCCGCAGTCCAAGACCAGGCGGCGAAATCAGCGTGCATTGTGAGTCCTCATGAAAGACCGGATTGAAGCCATTTCAATCCGGTAACAGGCCTTGAGTGGTCATGGGTGCGCCACACTTAAGGCCGGTAGTATCCCTTCAGGTATCCATGAGGAGAACGTTGATTTACGCAAAGGTGTTGTGATCATAAATCATCAATGGACTCAATATACTAGCGGTCGTCTAGATCGCCTCGGTCCGGTGTATGCCGAACCGGTAGAGGTTCGGCGCGCAATGTTGCTGGGCATTAAAAACGCACTCATTGATAAGTTACCGATTACATGCCGTCGCTGAACAGGAATTACGTCGATGTCTCAAAGCCGCTCAACATTGATTGCTTTGTTGGTAGCCGTAACGTTCTTCATGGAGAACCTCGATGCCACAGTGATTGCTACCGCGTTGCCAGACATGGCCAGGACGTTTGGCGTCGCGGCGGTGGACGTGAGCATTGGAATGAGCGCCTACATGCTCGCCGTTGCGGTGTTTATCCCCATCAGCGGCTGGTTGGCTGACCGCTTCGGTTCGCGCCTTGTATTCAGTTCGGCGATCGTGCTGTTTAGCGTGTCTTCGTTGATGTGCGGGTTGAGTGATAGCCTGGAAACCTTTGTCGCCGCGCGCGTGCTGCAGGGTATCAGCGGAGCGATGATGGTGCCGGTGGGGCGCTTGGCAGTGCTTCGTACTACCGAGAAAAAAGACCTGGTGCGGGCGATATCATTTATCACCTGGCCCGGTCTGGTCGCTCCGGTACTCGGACCTCCCGTGGGTGGCTTTATCGTCACCCACGCTTCCTGGCCATGGATTTTCTACCTCAATCTGCCGTTGGGCGTACTGGCCTTGATTACCGCACTGGTCTTGATTCCAAAACAGGACGACGTCAGTTCCAGGACGTTCGATTTCAGTGGCTTTCTGCTGGTCGGCATCGCCAGCGCTGCCTTGTTGTATGGCGTGGAGATGCTCGGGCAAAGCCGTGCCGATTGGTTGCAGGGGCTGGCGCTGAGTGGTACCGGTGTGGTGCTCGGGGTGTTTGCCTGGCGACATATGCGTCGGCATGCGCAACCCTTGTTGGCGCTGGGTGTAACCGGTATTCGCACCTTCAGCGTCTGCCTGTGCGGAGGCTCGATGTTCCGGATCGCCATCAGCACCTTGCCGTTCCTCCTGCCGCTGATGTTTCAAGTGGCCTTCGGTCTTTCTGCGTTCGATGCGGGGCTGCTGGTACTGGCGGTATTTGCCGGCAACCTGGCCATGAAACCCTTCACCACCTGGGTGATGCAGCGTTGGGGATTTCGTCCGGTGCTGATGGTCAACGGCATCCTTGGCGTACTGGCGATCGCGGCGTGTGCATTACTGGATGAACACATGAGTCCAGTGCTGATTCTATTCATCCTGTTCGTCGGTGGCTTGTCCCGCTCCATGCAGTTCACCGTGTTCAACACACTGGCCTTTTCCGAGATCCCCAAGGCGCAGATGAGCGACGCTTCAACCCTGTTTAGCATGTTCTTCCAATTGAGCATGGCAATGGGTGTTGCTATTGGCGCGTTGCTGCTACGTCTTGCGATGAACATCCACGGTAATACAGAGCAGGCAGAGACCGCTGATTTCCAGCTAACGTTTCTCTTGGTGGCAGTCATTGCGGGCGCTGCATTATTGGATAACATGCGACTTCCGACGCAGGCGGGCGAGTCGGTTTTGCAGCGAAAGTGAGTGAAGGGGCTTAGAGAAGGGTCACCTCGCAGTTGGCGCGTGGTCACCTAATGTCATTTTCGTGAGGGGCCCGGAGCGTAATGCCGTTTGTTTTCTGGAGGCACATGCGCAGGGCCCAACTTGCGTTGCGCCTTGCGCAGCGTTTACAGCGGTGAGGTAGCAATTAAGCACCATCGCTTACGAAATCGGGGGCGGTTCAAAGTGTTTGCGGCTCGCATGAGGCATGCCGTCAATCTCAGTAGCGATGGACAGCACTTGCGCCCGATAGAGGGCGTGGATGGGGTTTGGGTTGATGCTGGCAAGGTCCGATGGCGTCAATGTGCGCGGCCAGTTGTTGGGCTTACGCGGCCAGAAAGGATACGGCTCCCGCCATAGAGCTTTACGGGAAAAGCCCAATGAGGGTACACATAGAGGTAGAGAAATTTTCGAACTTAAAATTTTCCTTTATTATCAACAACAAGGAGAAAGGTTCGATTCCGGCTTCGACCATATTCGCTTCTCAAGGTTCTCAATCCTTCTCAAAAGCCCTGCAGGCTCAGGCCTCGCGGGGCTTTTTCGTTGTCAGCTGTTCGCATCTGCTCTCACCCCTCTCATAATTATTAGTAGATTGACCAGCACATCTGAATTCGACTGCTGTCGGGCTTCTCGTCGATTTTGTGGGTGATGCTGTGGAGAACAGGCATTCGGGTACCCCGGGTAGGCGCCGACCTCCGAGACCGGATGTGCAGCATAATGTATTGTCAGGTTTGTGAATTCAGGGAGGATTGTGATGTTTTGGTACGGCAGTGAAAAAAGCAGGTATCGGGCTCAGCGCTGGATATCAATTATCGTGTTGTTCTTCGCACTAATTCTTTTGATCTCAAAAATATACCTGTTCGTTGAAGGCCACGGATCCGTGTACGAGATATCTAAAGGACTCGTCGCTACCGGTGTCGGTTGCCTCATGCTTTACCTTTCCAATAAATGGTGAGAACAGACGTCGCCCTCCGTGACCGGTGGTGGGGCTACGACGGTTTCATTGAATCGTGAACGGAACCTTGCCTATCCCGCTCAGTCTGACTGCTGCAACCATAAATACCAATTTCAAGGATGATTGCCCAATGCCTATCCCAGGTTTTGATCTTTTCAAAAAAGTCGTTGCTGTATGTGCATTGACTGGAACGTTGTTCGCTCTTCAAGGCTGCGACAATTCCAGCTCGCCCGACAAGTCTCAGACTTCTGCTGGCGAGCAGATTGACTCCGCCGCCGCGGTAGAACAGCAAAAATTCAATCTTTACGTCAAAGCCTACAACGGCTTGCTGGACAATACTTTTGGACTGATGGGGTCTATCCGACTGTACCGTGAAATGAAGCTTGATCGCGCGAAGTCCACCGACATGCTTCATGCTCCGAAATCCAGTAGCTACTACACAAACGCCATCAATGCTCTCAAACAAGGCCGTGCGTTATCTGCGCCTGGTTCAGAGGGGGCAGATGCTGCTGCTGACAGCCTGCTAAGAACTCTACCTGTTGTCATTGCACGGATTGATGAGATCGAGCCTTACTTTAACGGCGGCAGTTATAGGGAAGATAATCTGGCAAAAGGGAAGGCCCAAGACCCCGCAACGCAGGCAGCCTTTCAGGACGCCATGGACAGCTTGGGGCTGATGGATGAAGCGCTGTCTGCCTACCAGCGGCGAGCGCAAACGGAAGAGGCTGAAGCTTTCCGCAAAGAAGGTAATATGCCGTTGTACTACACGCTCAGCAGCTTGATGTTGGGGACTGACATGGTTAATGCGATGAGCCAAAAGGATGTGCCGACTGCGGACACCATCTTGCCTAAATTGGAGGCTTCTCTGGAAGGTTTACGCAAGGCACTCACCGACGTCAAAGATCCTGTTGCTAAAAGTAGTATGGATAACGTACATAGCGCATTGACCCACGCCATTGGCTTCATGCGTCAGTACAAAGCGCTGAAGCAGGATTCGTCCATTAATGCGATGATGAGTTCTTACAATGCCGCCGTTAAAGCGGCCAATAATTTGCACTAGGTCAAGTCTACTAGCCATAGTTGCAACGATCCTTCAACGCGCAGGATATGTCCCTTCATAAGCCCAGCCATCGCGCTGGGTTTTCTGTATCCGCCGTTCATCCATCGTATGGCACTTACGATCCTCTGCCGTCTCTCAATGTTAAGCACGCACAAATCTGCGTTTCACAAGGGAGAGCGAGTATGGACATTGACGAAAATGCACCTGGGAATGTTTCCCAGAAGGGCGTAATGAGTGGCACCGATAACGAAACGGGCCACGACCCTAGAAGAACTGATCCAGAGGTCCCGTTGCCTGCGGACGATGAGTCGCCTGTCGATGAGGATATGGCGGACGTTGCTGCCGCTGACTCTGTATCGAGTGAGCATCCAGAAGCGGGTACGACCAGCCGCGTCGCTAACCCGGACGCCGACCCGCAGATGAACGATCAGGACGAAAATGAACAGGAGGCTCGCGGCATGCCTGCTAGCGATCCTGAATCAGGCGCTTGAATGAGTTCGATTGCTCTAGCGCAGTAAAACGCGAAAGCCCGGCACTAGGCCGGGCTTTCTTTTGCACGTGGCCAAATCCTTTTGGCTGATTGCAGTGTGAGGGAACAGTGTGACGAGAACGTGACGGGTAAACAAAAAAAAGGAGACGGATTAGAAATGACTCGAGCAGTCAGCCCGCCATCGCGATTCTCAGCGCCACCGAAGCCTCAAGCAGTTTGTTAGCCTGATCCAAGACAGCCGTTGACAGGGCATCATTCCCATCGTCTTTGAGCATCGAGGCTAAATCGAGCAGTTTTCCCACCTCAATCTCTACGACGCGAACGGATTCGGTTATCTGGTATTTGAATGAGTGAGCCATGGGATAAGCCTTTGTCCAGATTCGTGGCGGTCGTCAATGAAGCGTCGCAACCCTGCGACTTTCGCCAATTCCGATCCGGTCCAGCGCCCGGTTTAGAGAATCCAAAGCCTCATGGTGCACGCTTGATGTCGCTGTCGAGTAAAGCAACTGCTCGGCAGTTTACCCGAATGAACAACAACCCAATGGAGTCTCTGCAGGGATGTCAGCTTCACCTTTGTAATGTTCAGCCTACTACCTGGTCTCTATCTGGTTTTCCAACTACCGCCACCGGTTTCGCAGTCGATCTTTGATTGATTCAAGTGCTCGGCCCCGTAGTAGTACGTGGTGATTTGGGCATTGTCGGGGATGTTGACCGACTGGCTGTTTTTGTCCCTGCTGATGGACTGAGGGTTCGCCAGGGATTCTTGCGTCAGCGTCGCCAGGCAGCTGGCTTGATAATGATCACCACATTGTTCGACTTTTTTCTTGGTGTTGGTGAGCATCTCCTTGCTTTCATTGCTGCATGACCAGTCGATGGCGTCTACCGGCATGCCTTCGTATTCGTAACAGGTGTGGGATTCAACAACCGGAACTGAAGGGCTCTGGGAGCGGGTCATCACGTCACACCCTTGGGCCATGACCAGGGTCGGACTCAGGCTGACGATGACTACAAGCAGGAATCGACTGTTCATCAGGATTTCCTCTTCAGCAAGGGCGGCTGAGCACCGATGACCGGACCCAGCCGCCGACCATCAAGCTAAACGAAAGGTTGACCGGTAAATCCGCGAGGCAATCGCTGTCGTCCGGCCAGCGCGGTCAGGCGCTCGACCCAGGCCGCGCGCCAGTCATTGGCGGTATGTGTGACTTTGGCTTTGCGTGCAGCCCGGCGTACCGAGTTACGTTGATCCTTGCGTGCATCTTTGTAGGCGTCGGTATTTCGGCAACTCCTGCATTTCACCCGATTCAATTCGCGGGTTGAAATCAGGTTTTTGCCTTGATGACCGCAGGCGAGATGCCCGCTGACGCTGAAGTGAGTAACCATTAGACGTCTCCTTTGTGACGTGTAATGTTTTGACCTTCTGTGCGCGACGACGTTCGCTAGTGCGAAAAATGGCAAAAAAATGGCCCGCATGCGGGCGGGCCAAGGGGATTCATCAAAGGAGTGATGCCAAAGTAAGGCAATCAATGTGAAAGCGACGTGAAAGGTAGGGGCAAAAAAAATCCCGGCGCAAGGCCAGGCGGTTTTGCCGCAGCAGTCAGGCAAGGACGCACCCGGTAGCGATAACGCCGCCGTTCATGCGTCCTGGATCAGGCCATGTCCGCGAATCGAGTATCCCGATCAGACTATCTGAAACGTGGCAGCGGCCGGTCGACGGGTTTGAGCGAAGACAGTGTATTGCGGATCAACGGTGTGTCTTTCTCGATATCGTTCAGGCGATCACGGATTCGCAGGGCAGTCGGGTGTCCGCCTTGGTGATCGACCCAGTCGGCGATTTCCTTGCACGCCGCAGCCAAACGCGCCTGGCGTGAATCAAGCAAGGTGAGCAGGGTGGTGATGGACTCTTTTTCGGACATGTAACACCTCCGTTCAAGAAACCTGGCAATGGCAGCAAAAAGCCCGCGAGGTGCGAGCTTTCTGCCGATGGGGACGCTGTTCCTTCAGCTTTTTTCAGTATAGACCCGCCTGTCAGCCTTGTCGGGCCGTCACGCGGGACCTGGCATTAAGCTGTTGGCATGCGTGCCGAGCGTCTTCCTCAAGATCGAAGCCGTCACCGATGAAGCCGCGAGTGCGAGTATCGGCAATTCGATACCAGACAGCAGCGTCGGGGGGTTGATGACTGACTTCCCCGGCTCGGCGGCCATGGATGATGATCTTGTTGCAACGCTTCACGACGAAAATGTCTTCCATGGCACCACCGCAGCTGATTTCTGTCACATCAACTATAGAAGCCATTTGCAATCGTGCAAAACCAGGACGGTTCAGTTCGTCTGATCGCGGTCATCCATCGTCGATAAATGCCATCCCTCCGGCTGCCACTTGAGCGCATGAGTCGGTGCCAATGCGGCGAGAAAATGCGGATCGTGCGAGACCGCCACGATTGCTCCGGGAAACGCCTGCAACGCTGTTTCGAAGGCCGAAATGGATTCCAGGTCGAGATGATTGCTCGGTTCATCGAGCAGCAGCAGTTGTGCGGGTGTTTGCTGCCACAGCGCAATAGCGATTGCTGCCTTCAAGCGTTCTCCGCCACTGAGTAAACCGCTCGGTCGGGTGACGTGGTTTGCGCCCAGCTGCAAATGTGCCAAATGGCTGCGTAATGCGCCTTCTGTCAGCGGTGTATCCAACAGCGCCAGTTGTTCCAGGATGGAACGCTGATCATCCAGTAACGCCAGTTGCTGATCCAGAAAAGCGCAGGGCACGTGAGTACTGCACTGTCCACTGACTGGCTCGACTTCCCCCGCGAGCATTCGTATCCAAGTCGACTTGCCGCAACCGTTCGGGCCACTCACAACGATGCGCACGGGCCCCGCGAGCGAAAGGCTTAAAGGCGCTGCGTCCGCTGGCTGCCAGGGTAGCTGCACGTCAACCAGCGTCAGCACTTGCCTGGTCGTCGGGATCTGCGTGCCGGGCAAGTACACCATGACGGGCTCATCGAGCAGTTTTCTGGCGTTGGCGTCGGATACCCGAACATCGAGCATGTCTTTGCGGGCTTTATGTGCCCGGTGAATGGGCCCCATGGCATCCATGGCCGCGCCCTTCATTTTTGCGCGTTCGAAGCCCGATACGTTGGCGCTTTCAGCCTTTTTAAGGGCGCAGGCAGCGTGTCGCTGAACCGTGTCGTGCTCACGTTGCAAACGAACCCGATCGCGCTTGCGATCAGTGCGTACCCGCTCAAGCGTTGCACGGCTAGCCGCTTGGTCGATCGCTTGTTGAGCCCGGAAGGCCTCATGGTTGCCGCCAAAGACGTTTGATCCAAGCGGCGTGAGTTCGACGATCCGATCAACCTGATTGAGCAGTTGTCGATCATGGCTGACAACAATCAACCCGCCGCGCCATTGTGCAAGTTTGCGCTTCAGCCACTGACGTCCTTCCGTGTCCAGATGATTAGTGGGTTCATCCAGCACCAGCAGTTGCGCCTGCCCGAGAAACGCGCCGATCAATGCGATCCGCGCTTGTTGTCCGCCGCTCAGGAGGTGAGTCAGGGTGTCGTGCCGAACGTCGAAAAGCCCCGCGTCGTCCAGATGCGAGCGCAGCCGGTCCGCCACATCCCAGCGTCCAGCCAGGTTCTCGAGATCTTCATCCGAAGCATTGCCCATGCGCACACGCGACAACGCCATCAGCGCGTCTGCGGTGCCCGTCACATGGGCGACAGTTTGCTCGTCGTTTAGAGAAAATGTTTGCGGCACATAACCCACCGCTGCCCGGACATCCAGTGTTCCCGAGGTGGGTTTGAGTTGGCCGGCGATCAAGCGGGCAAGCACGCTTTTGCCAATGCCATTACGGCCGACGATGGCTGTGTGAACGCGGTCGAAGCTTAGGGTCAAGGCGTCGAAAACGGTTTCGCCATTGGCGAACTTGAAACCCAGTTGGTTCAGTGAAACGAGTGCAGGCAGACGCGTGACGTGAGTCATAGGCACCTCCGGAAAAATGTCGAAAGACCAACAAGCGCCGTTGGCAGCTTGTCGTGGAAACATTTTTGGAAGGCTTAGTTGTTCACGTCGAAGGTCGTCCTGGAGGGAAGGAGAAGGCGGCTAGCCTAGACGAGGATTCAGCATCGTTCAAGATTCCCTGTAGGAGCTGCCGAAGGCTGCGATCTTTTGATCTTCATCTTTTTTCACGCCGAAGAAGATCAAGATCAAAAGATCGCAGCCTTCGGCAGCTCCTACAGGGGAAACCACAGACCAGCGTTCTGGGGTCACCGCAAATCAGAGCTTTGGGCAGCCTCGACCATTTTCTCCAGAAACATCGCCAGCCCGACTTCCTCAGCCCGTAGTCCTTTGCGCGTTCTGGGTTTCGGCAGTTCGGCCAGTGCACCCAGCAGAAATCCGTCCAGCACTGCCGGATGGATGTAGCACTTGCGGCAGACCGCAGGGGTGTTGCCCAGTTGTTTGGCGACGTTCTTTACCATTTCCACCACATGCCGCTTGGCATCCGATTCCGGCTCCCAGTGCAGTTCGCGCAAAACCGACAACGCCAGCGCGCTGCCGGCCCAGGTGCGGTAATCCTTGGCGGTGAAATCTGCGCCGGTGAGGGTTTGCAGGTAGGCGTTGATATCGGAGGAGCTGACAGTATGGCGTTCGCCGTTTTCGTCCAGGTACTGAAACAGGTTTTGCCCGGGAATCTCCAGGCAACGCTTGATGATCCGTGCCAGGCGCCGGTCTTTCACGGTGATCTGGTGCTCAACGCCGCTTTTGCCGCGGAATTGAAACAGGATGGCACTGCCATTGACCTCAACGTGACGGCTGCGCAGGGTGGTGAGGCCATACGAACGGTTGTCACGGGCATATTGGGTGTTGCCGACCCTGATCAGGGTGGCGTCGAGCAAGGTAATCACAGTGGCCATGACTTTCTCGCGACTGAAGCCTGGAGCCTCCAGCAACGCCTCGAGCTGCTTGCGCAGTTTCGGCAGTGCCAGTCCGAAATCCCTCAGACGTGAGTATTTATCCGCGTCGCGGACTTCGCGCCAGCGCGCGTGGTAACGGTATTGCTTACGCCCGCGAGCGTCGCGACCGGTCGCTTGCAGATGACCGCGCGGGTCGGCGCAAATCCACACGTCAATGTAGGCCGGTGGGACGGCGAGGGCGTTGATGCGTTTGATTTCATCCGGGTCAGTGATGCGCTGACCTGAAGGATCGAAATAACAGAACTTGCCGCGCAATTTCTTGCGCGTGATTCCAGGCTGCGTGTCATCGACATAATGCAGGTCCGGTGGCAGCACATCAGGCAACGCGGTATCGGGCATGGCGGTTTTCCTTGGCGCAAAATCAGGGGCCGTTACAGCCATTGACCGCGCACTTTTGCAGTCGTGCCAGCGGATTTACGCCAGCACGGCCACCGCCTTGATCTGCGCCCAGAGTTGCTGGCCCGGGTGTATGGCCAGTTGGTCTCGGGAAAAACGCGTAATGCGTGCCAGCAAGGGTGTGCCCGCTGCGTCCAGGCGTACCAGCACGTGAGCGGCGTTGTCCGCACCCATTTCACTGATCACAGTGACGGGCAGGCGATTGAGGATGCTGCTTTGCTCGACACTCTGCAGGCTCAGGCTGACATCCCGTGCGTGAACTTTGCAGCGCAACGCCTGGCCTTGGACCATGGGCGCGTGGGCCACGCGAATGCTCATGTCGGTATTCGGCAGTTGCAACGTCAGCAGTTGGTAGTCAGCGTCGTAGGCACTGACGTGGCCTTCGATCACCACGCCGGCGTCATCGCCCATTGCCAGAGGCAGGTCCAGGCGCGCGAGGGTTTCACCAATCGGGCCGCTGGCCAGCGCTTTACCGTCGTTGAGTAAAACGATGTGGTCGGCCAGCCGCGCCACTTCATCCTGAGAATGGCTGACGTACAAAACCGGGATGTCCAGTTCATCGTGCAACCGCTGCAAGTAAGGCAGGATTTCGTTTTTTCGCCGACTGTCGAGCGCGGCGAGCGGCTCGTCCATCAGCAGTAGTTTCGGGCTAGTGAGCAGAGCACGAGCAATGCCGATGCGCTGACGTTCGCCGCCCGACAGATGCTGGGGATGTCGGTCCAGCAGATGGCCGATCCCGAGCAGTTCAGTGGCGTGGGCCATGTCGACCCGGCGTTGTGCTTTCGGGATTCGTTTGAGACCAAACTCCAGATTGGCCAGCACTGACAGGTGAGGAAACAGGCTGGCTTCCTGGAAAACATAGCCCAGCGCGCGTTTATGCGGGGGGACGAAGAGGTGCTTTTCGCTGTCCTGCCAGACTTCATCGTTGACCTGGATAAAACCCTGATCGGCTTTTTCCAGACCGGCGATGCAGCGCAGGCAGGTGGTCTTGCCGGAGCCGGAGTGCCCATACAGCGCGGTTACGCCACGACCCGGCAACTGCAGGTCCACGTCCAGGGCGAACCCGGAATAACTGAGTTTAAGGCGCGTATGAATCATCGATCAGCTCCAGCCCGTTTTGGTTTTGCGGCTGGAATAGAGCGCCAGCAACACGGCAAAAGAGAAGACCAACATGGCACCGGCCAACCAATGGGCCTGGGCGTATTCCATGGCTTCGACGTGATCGTAAATCTGCACTGAGACCACCCGGGTCTTGTCCGGAATGTTGCCGCCGATCATCAGCACCACGCCGAATTCACCCACGGTGTGAGCAAAACCGAGTATTGCCGCCGTGATGAAACCGGGTCGCGCCAGTGGCAGGATCACGCTGAAAAATGTGTCCCAGGGATTGGCGCGCAACGTTGCGGCGACTTCCAGTGGGCGGGTGCCGATGGCGGAAAAAGCGTTTTGCAGCGGCTGAACCACGAAGGGCATCGAGTAGAGCACTGAGCCGATGACCAACCCGGCAAAACTGAAGGTAAGGGTGCCGAGCCCGAGTGACTGGGTGAACTGGCCGATAAACCCGTGAGGGCCCAGTGCCAGTAACAAGTAAAAGCCAATCACCGTGGGCGGCAGGACCAGCGGCAGGGCGACGATCGCCCCGACTGGTCCGCGCAACCAGGACGAGGTGCGCGACAGCCATAACGCGATCGGAGTGCCGATCACCAGCAGGATAATCGTCGTTAGCGACGCGAGTTTCAGGGTCAGCCAGATCGCGGCGAAGTCGGCACTCGATAGCGTCATTTAGAGTTGGTAACCGTAGGACTTGATGAGAGCGGCGGCTTTTGGACCTTTGAGGTATTCAACCAGCGCCTTGGCGGCCGGGTTGTCCTTGCCTTTGTTGAGGATCACCGCGTCCTGCTTGATCGGGTCGTGCATGTCGGCCGGAACGATCCAGGCCGAACCGCCCGTGACTTTGCCGTCCTTGTAGATCTGTGAAAGGGCGACGAAGCCAAGTTCGGCGTTGCCGGTGGACACGAACTGATAGGCCTGAGTGATGTTCTGGCCTTCAACGATCTTGCCTTTGACCTGGTCGGTCAGGCCCAGTTTGGCCAACACCTGGGTGGCCGCCAGTCCGTAAGGCGCCGCTTTCGGGTTGGCGATGGACAGGTGCTGATACGGGTTGTCGCTTAACACTTTGCCTTTGCTGTCGACGTAACCTTCCTTGGCCGACCACAGCGCCAGCGTGCCAATGGCGTAAGTGAAGCGCGAGCCCTTGACCGTATCGCCTTCGGTTTCAAGTTTTTGCGGGGTGGTGTCGTCTGCCGAGAGGAACACTTCGAACGGCGCGCCATTCTTGATTTGGGCGTAGAACTGGCCCGTCGCACCGTAAGCAGCCACGAGTTTGTGCCCGGTGTCTTTCTCGAAATCAGCGGCAATGGCCTGAATCGGCGCGGTGAAGTTGGCCGCGACGGCAACCTGAACTTCGTCCGCCTGAGCAGAGCCAAAGGCGAATACCGCAATCAGGGCGGCAATGGCTGTGGGGGCAAAACGTGAGACGCGAAGGGTCATGAAACGGCTCCGTAGTTGGCAGTACAGCGAGGTGGGTAAACGCTATGTAGCGGAATATATAGCGAAATGCCTGCAAACGGAACGGGATTGTATACATCTGAGTGGCGATAAACCGTGTAGCAGCTGGCGCAGCCTGTGTTCGGCTGGGCCTGTGGCGAGGGGATTCAGCGAAACGTCGCACCGCCCAGTCCGGCTGCGCTGTGGCGAGGGGATTTATCCCCGTTCGGCTGCGCAGCAGTCGTAAGATTGGGGCCGCTACGCGACCCAACGGGATGAATCCCCTCGCCACGGTTGCCGGCTGCTACAGGGTCGAGATGTTGTTCTAACGAATCAACTTCGCCAGGCCTTCTTCCGCCAGCCGTCGGGTCAGCTCTGCCGTGGTCAACTCCACCCCAAGCGTGAACGCCTGACCTGCCCACAAGTTACTGAAATCCGCTTCTCCTTTGGCTCGCAACGGCATCAAAGCGCCGCCTGCGAGTGGGAAGGCCGGCGCTTTGTTGCTGATCGGCCCGAGTTCGCGCATCACCCGGTTGAGAATTCCCCGTGCCGGGCGTCCCGTGAAAATATTGGTCACGGCGGTGTCACTTTCTTTGGCCGTTCGCAGCGCCTTGTGGTGTGAAGCGCTGACCTTGGCTTCCGGTGTAAACAAGTACGCGGTGCCGACCTGCACCGCAGACGCGCCCAGCAGAAACGCCGCCGCGACACCGCGAGCGTCGCTGATGCCGCCTGCTGCAATCACCGGCACGGTCACCGCGTCGACAATCTGTGGCACGAGCGCGAAGGTGCCCACCTGGCTGCTGAGATCATCGCTCAGGAACATTCCACGATGACCTCCCGCCTCATAGCCCATGGCGATGATCGCATCACAGCCGTGACGCTCAAGCCAGATGGCTTCTTCGACGGTGGTGGCCGAAGACAGCACTGTCGCCCCGGTCGCCTTGACCCGATCCAGCAAGGATTTTTCTGGCAGGCCGAAATGAAAACTCACCACGGGCGGACGGAGCGCTTCGATCACTTCACAGGTGGCGTTATCGAAGGGGGCGCGATTGGACACCGGCGTCGGTACGTCGAAGTCGACGCCCAGTTCGCGATAGTAAGGTTCCAGCAGGTTTTTCCATTCACGGGCGCGCTGGTCATCTGGTGCGGGAGGTTGATGGCAGAAGAAGTTGACGCTGAACGGCCGCTGGGTCTGCTGGCGAATGGTCGTCAGTTCCTCACGCAACTGATCGGTACTCAGCATGGCGGCGGGCATCGAGCCCAGGCCACCGGCGTTGCTGGCGGCGATGACCATGGCCGAGCCGGTCGCACCGGCCATGGGGGCCTGGATGATGGGCAGTTCGATGCCTAACAGGTCGAGAATGCGCGTGTCTGGCCATTGACTCATTGGGTGTGCTCTCCGGCGAATTAACAGGGCAGGGCGGTGGAGCCGAATGTGTATCTTAATGCCTGGCGCAAGGCCAGCCCAACCCATCGCCCGCCACATAAAAGTCCGGATTGGCTTAAAGTCGGGTAGGGCAACACAGTGCCAAGTGCTATTTAAACGGCACCCACTCTGCAAGTTTTCTCAGGAGGCATCAATGTTCAACGGCATTCTGATCAACAAAGATGACAGCGGTTACCAGGCCACACTGCAAGCGATCAACGAGGATCAATTGCCCGAAGGCAATGTGACGGTGCGCGTGGCGTACAGCACGCTGAACTTCAAGGATGGCCTGGCGATTACCGGTAGCAGCCCGGTGGTGCGAAAGTTCCCGATGGTGCCGGGCATCGATCTGGCCGGTACTGTCGAAAGCAGTGAGCATCCGGACTACAAAGTCGGGGATAACGTCTTACTTAATGGCTGGGGTGTGGGTGAAGGACACTGGGGTGGATTGGCGCAAAAAGCGCGCCTGAACGGCGACTGGCTGATTCCGTTGCCCGAAGCGTTTACAGCGGCCCAGGCGATGGCCATTGGCACGGCGGGCTATACGGCGATGCTGAGTATCCTGGCGCTGGAACACAACGGTGTGACGCCGGAACAGGGCGAAGTACTGGTCACGGGTGCCAACGGAGGCGTAGGCAGTTTCGCCATCGCATTGCTGAGCAAGCTGGGCTATCGGGTGGTTGCGTCCACGGGCCGGACTTCCGAGCATGAGTACCTCAAGCAATTGGGTGCCAGTGACATCATTGATCGTGCCACATTGTCCGAGCCGGGCAAGCCGTTGGCCAAGGAACGCTGGGCGGCGGTCATCGATTCAGTCGGCAGCCATACCCTGGCCAACGCCTGCGCCGCCACTCAATCCAACGGAACCGTTGCAGCGTGCGGGCTGGCACAAGGGATGGATTTCCCGGCTTCTGTTGCCCCGTTCATTTTGCGCGGCGTCACCCTGGCCGGTATCAATAGCGTGACGCAGCCAACAGCCAGGCGTGTGCTGGCCTGGAATCGCCTGGCGCGGGATCTGGACGTCGCATTGTTGCCGCTGATCAGCCATGAGATCGGATTGAGCGAGGTGATCGAGGCGGCTCCGCGGTTGCTGGCGGGTCAGTTGCGGGGGAGAGTGGTCGTAGATGTGAATCGCTCATAGCAAAAGCAAAAGATCGCAGCCTCGTTTCACTCGACAGCTCCTACACAGCTCCTACAGCTTGTACGCATCATCCCTGTAGGAGCTGTCGAGTGAAACGAGGCTGCGATCTTTTGATCTTAAAATTTACCGCCCCTCGCGCTCCAGCAATTGCCGCTTGCGCTCAACCCCCCAGCGATACCCCGAAAGATCGCCATCACTGCGCACCACCCGGTGGCAAGGAATCGCCACCGCCAGGCTATTGGCACCACAGGCTTGAGCCACGGCGCGGTAGGATTTCGGCGCGCCGATACGCTGCGCGATTTCGGCATAGCTGGCCGTACTGCCTACAGGAATCTCGCGCAATGCCAGCCAGACCCGCTCCTGAAACGCGGTACCGCGCAGATCCAGCGGCAAGTCCAGGCCCAGCGCCGGGGCCTCGATAAAACCAACCACCTTGGCGATCAGTTGCTCGAACGCGTGATCGGCGCCAATCAAATTGGCTCTACGGAATTTGTCCTGCAGATCGCAGACCAGTTGATGCGGATCATCGCCCAGCAGGATCGCGCAAACGCCGCGTTCACTTTGCGCCACCAGGATCGCCCCCAGCGAACACTGGCCGACGGCAAACCTGATGTCGTTGTTTTGGCCGGCGGCTCGGTAATCAGCGGGTTTCATGCCCAGCACATGGTCCGCCGCTGCGTAAAACCGGCTATTGGAATTGAAGCCGGCGTCGTACAGCGCATCAGTGACCGAGCCGCCATTGCCCAGATGCTCGCGCACTTTGCGAGAGCGATGTGCGCGGGCGTACCCCTTGGGTGTCAGCCCGGTCACGGTCTTGAACACCCGGTGAAAGTGAAAGCTGCTGAGCCCTGCCGCTAACGCCAGGTCACTGAGCGCCGGTAGCTCCTCGGCCTCTTCGATCTGCCGGCAGGCAGCGGCGACCGTGGCCGCATGCTGCGCCGCGATCTCACTCTGATCTTTTGCTGCGCGTTTGCTGGGGCGATATCCCGCGGCCTGGGCCAGTTCGGCGGTGTCGAAGAATTCGACATTTTGCGGGTTGGGCAACCGCGCCAGACTGCTGGGGCGGCAATAGACGCCGGTGGTTTTGACTGCATACACGAATTGCCCGTCCGCACGCGGGTCGCGCGCAACCACGGCGGCCCAGCGCGGGTCGTTCTCGATGGTGATCCTGGTCGAATGAGTGGTCATTGCGTCATCTCCGTTGCGACGTTTCATTCAGACTAAGTCCTGGGCCCATCCACCACACTCCGGTGCTTGCGGTTGAATTCGGATGTTCATCGGGCGGTACGAAACGTGAAGTTGATCCGTTGTTCGCCCAGTCGCGGGTGCTGACCTTCCTTGATAGGCAAAACCCCGTGATAACGCAAACGGTCGACACCGCCCCAAACCACAATATCGCCATGCAACAGCGGCACCCGTTGGCATTTATCGCTGCGTTCAAACCCGCCGAACAGGAACATCGCCGGCAACCCCAGGGACACCGAGACAATGGGCGCCTCGTAGGACGTTTCGTCCTTGTCCTGATGCAATGACATTTTTGCACCGGGAACGTAGCGATTGATCAAGCAGGAATCAGGCACGAACGCTTCAAATCCGGCTTCTCGCGCGGCTGCCTGTGCCAGTTGGAAAAATACCTCAGGCATGTCCGGCCAGCGCTCGCCATTCAGCGGGTCTTGCCGGGTATAGCGATAGCCGCTGCGGTCGGTTGTCCAACCCCAGGTACCGCAACTGCTCATGGCTGCCGACATGGTGAACCCGCCGGGCGTGACCATCTGCCGGAAAGGCGCTGCCTTCAGCACCGCATCGAGTTCAGGCAGCAATCTATCCAGCCAGGGCAGGACGAAGCCCCTGAGCACACAGGATTGTTCACCCATCTGCTCGCGCCTGGGGGGTTGTTCGGGTTCGACGTTGGCGAACATGTCTAACGTGGTCGGGTTCATGGCTTATAACGCGTCGTGAAAGATGATTCCCAGGGTATGCCGTTTTCCACTGTGCAGACGGCTCACGCCATGGCGCAGGGTAACGCGGTAGTAACCACGAATGCCTTTGACCGGACGTTGATTGACCGCAAAGATGACCCCATCGCCTTTTTTTAGACCGATGACTTGCGGGCGCGACTGCATGCGTGGGCGCTGCTCGGTCAGCACAAACTCGCCACCTGTGAAGTCTTCATCCGGTTCTGACAGAAGAATCGCAACTTGCAGTGGGAAGACGTGTTCACCGTACAAATCCTGATGCAGGCAGTTGTAGTCTTGAGGACCGTACTGCAGCAATAACGGTGTGGGGCGTTCCTGACCAGCGGCATGGCAGCGCTGAATAAACGCGTCATGTTGATCGGGGAATCGGGTGGGCAGGTCCATGCATTCGTACCAGCGATTGGCGATCGCCACCAGTCGAGGGTAGAGCGCGCGACGCAAGCGGCTAACGAGTTCAGGCAGTGGATACTTGAAGTATTTGTACTCACCGCGGCCAAAGCCATGGCGAGCCATCATGATTTGAGAGCGGAATGGCTCGAATTGCGAATAGAGCGCGCTGACGTCTGCGCAATCCTCATCACTCAACAACGACTTGATGACGGCGCAGCCATCTTGGTCGAGTTGTTGATGCAGACCGTCCCAGTTGAATCCATCGAGCGAACGCTCATCAAACATGTCCTGACTCCTTAACGCAGGGTTAAAGGTGGCAGTCTGGGACGGGCTTGCGGCGAAATCACTCCGGCGCTTGCGGTCGAACTCTGGCAGGCGCGGAGCAGGACGTCCTGTCGCTCCGGGTGCCTTGCTGCTTAGAGCGCTTTGCTCACGCTAATTTCGCTGATCACGTCTTCGCCATGGCCGTGAATCGCATCCAGCGCGACCTTGGCTTCTTCTGTCGTGCCGTTTTCGAGCTGTGCAAACTCGAAACGGCGCTCGCCGTTGAGTTTGTATTTGATGACGTATTTGGTCGTTTGGGCCACGGTCATTCCTGCTGTCTTCGTGTAGGAGCGTTACTCAACTCAGTTTCGAGTTGGAGCGGCGGATGATCTTGATCGAATGTGTCAGGGTCGGTTTGCGGGTCACGCTGATGGCCCGGTTGTTGACTGTGTCGATCGTGATGTTCCAGAAACCGGTACTCGGTGCAGTAATTCGCGCCGGGAACGTGTCAAAAGCTCCGCCGTGATAGGTATGACGGCCGCCATTTTTGAAGCTGCGAAAGTTGGCGTCGTTCATCAAGCGGATGTTGCAGGTTTGGGAGCATTGAATGACGACGATGTCGTCTTCGTTGAGGTGCTCGCGCTGGTGGATAAATTTCATGAGGCGCCTCCAGAAGGGCTTTTTCTACAAAATCAAAACGATAGCTTGGGCGATTGGCGCAGTTTATCAGCCCGAACAGGTTATTATCCGGCTGCCGTGGTCCACTTTGACAATTAAAACCGGTTATTTGGAGATCCATGAGCGATAAACGCAGTGAGCCTCGGAGAAAAACGGCATTTGTGCTGTCGGAGGGTCTTTATCGGAGGTTTTGTATGAAGTGGGGTGTTTTGGTTCTGCCGTTGGCGTTGTCGATCGGTGGTTGCGCAAGTGTCTCGGAGATCAATGAAACATTGCCAACCATGAGCGTGATCTCAGGCAAGAAGCCCCAGGAGTATGCGCAGTGCCTGACCGAGAAGCTGGCCAGTAGCCGGGGTGCTCTGCAAATCGAACCGCACAAGGACGGTGTTCGAGTGATCGTGCCGCAAAAGCTGACCTCTGGGCCGGCCGCGGTGTTTGATATCGAAGATCGCTCTTCGGGCAGCAGCATCAAGCTGCACGAGCGAATTTCCAATGTGCCGTTGCGCCCATGGGATGTTCGAAATGCCGCCACGGCCTGCATATCCGGCTGATAAACTACAGTCCGCACGCATTGATGCCGTCAAAGCAACGCTTTGGCGGCATTGTCATTTCTGGAGTCGAGTAATGAAAAGAGAGCAGGTACGGGAACGTCATGCAGAGGGCCTGATTTCTGCCACGCATGTGATTCAGAACCCGGCCAATTCAGGGGAGTGGGTCGTGTTTTTCAAGAAGAGCGAGGGGCGTAGCTACTTTCTGGTCGATGAAAACGACGAAGTCGAATCCTTCAGTCGTCTCGACGATTTGATCGAGACCGTTCGAGGTCTCGGAATCAAATTCGCCGAAATCCACATGTAGGGCCGGGGCCTTACTTGCAAACCACCACGACACTGCGGTTTTTGAAGTTGCCGACATCGACACCCAAGGTCTTGTCGCTTTCCTTGAGTGAAGGTGTGCCGTCAGTGCCTACGATTCGATAGCCGGTACCGGCACACGATGCATCGGCTTTCTCGTAACACGTTGCCCAGGAATTGGCTTCCCCGGAGCAATCGATCGCAAGCCCTTGTTCCCCGTTGTTCAGGTAGGTTGTTTCGGATGTTGCGCAGCCGCCAAGGGCCAATAGTGCGATCAGGGGCAAAAATTTATTCATGTCGTTGTCGTCGTCAGGGTAATGGGGCTAAGCCTGTGACAGCGCTGGCATCAAAAGGTTATAGCGAAAGGCCACTTCTTTGCGGATCATCACAAAAAAGCCCTGCACGGTGCAGGGCTTTGTCACGAATGAGTTCAAATCAGGTCTTGTCTTTCCCGCGTCGTTTGGTGGTCGGGTGTTCAAGTTGCAACACTGATGCCACTTCAATCGCGCTGGCTTCGGTAGGGAACGGCCCGATATTACCGCCATTGGCGCCGGCTACCCACCATTGCCCGTCCTTCGCCTGATTGATCAGGAACCCGTTGACGCTTTTTGCTTCCGACATCTATCTGCCTCGTTGGCTTGGTTCAATGCGCAATGATAGCGCCAAATGCCCTCATACGGTGCCGATGGGCGTATGGTGATCCGACGCCTGCCCGATTGCCGGTGCATGCAGGACGCAAGATCTCTGCTATCTATAGAAGCTGGCGCATTCTACAGAAGCGGTTTGCGGAACTATCCGACAGAATATTTCTCTATGATGGCATCGGTTAGCCAGCGCGGGGCATTGTAAGGTGCCCGCCGCCTGATTAGACTGCGCCGAAACTCGTACACACAGCCCTTACAAGGACTTTTATGATCAAGAAATGCTTGTTCCCAGCAGCCGGTTACGGTACTCGCTTCCTGCCAGCGACTAAAGCCATGCCCAAAGAAATGCTGCCGGTGGTAAACAAGCCACTGATCCAGTACGGCGTTGAAGAAGCCCTGGACGCTGGGTTGACCGAAATTTCCATCGTGACCGGTCGCGGCAAACGCGCACTGGAAGACCACTTCGATATCAGCTACGAGCTGGAAAACCAGATCAAAGGCACCGACAAGGAAAAGTACCTGGTCGGTATCCGCAAACTGCTCGACAACTGCTCGTTCTCCTACACCCGCCAGACCGAAATGAAAGGTCTCGGTCACGCTATCCTGACCGGTCGCCCGCTGATCGGTGACGAACCCTTCGCCGTGGTCCTGGCGGATGACTTGTGCGTCAACCTTGAAGGTGACGGCGTACTGACCCAGATGGTCAAGCTGTACAAGCAGTTCCGCTGCTCGATCGTCGCCATCCAGGAAGTCGATCCGCAAGAGACTCACAAGTACGGTGTGATTGCCGGCGAGATGATCCGCGACGACATCTACCGCGTTCACAGCATGGTTGAAAAACCAAAGCCTGAAGACGCGCCGTCGAACCTGGCGATCATTGGTCGCTATATCCTGACACCGGACATCTTCGACCTGATCGAACAGACCGAACCAGGCAAGGGCGGTGAAATCCAGATCACCGACGCGCTGATGAAACAGGCGCAAAACGGCTGCGTGATGGCCTACAAGTTCAAAGGCAAACGTTTCGACTGCGGTGGCGCTGAAGGCTACATCGACGCGACCAACTTCTGCTTCGAGAACTTCTACAAGACTGGCAAGGCCTATTAATAGCGCCTGACGTACTTGTATTGAAAAAGCCACCTTCGGGTGGCTTTTTCGTTCCTGTAGAAGCTGTTGTAGGAGCTGTCGAGTGAAACGAGGCTGCGATCTTTTGATCTTTAAAAAAAGTCAAAAGATCGCAGCCTCGTTTCACTCGACAGCTCCTACACAGGGTTCTTCGGGTTTTGTAGGTCGGGTCCGTTCCAATATCGTGTATTGCGCTTGCCCGGCCGGCGTCTGCGGGTATGCTGTTGGCCTGCCGAGGAGATTGAAGATGGCCTACGATTTTGACCTTTATGTGATTGGTGCCGGTTCCGGCGGTGTGCGGGCTGCGCGTTTTGCGGCGGGGTTTGGCGCGAAAGTGGCCGTGGCGGAAAGCCGCTACCTGGGTGGCACTTGTGTAAACGTCGGCTGTGTGCCGAAGAAATTGCTGGTCTACGGCGCGCATTTTGCCGATGACTTCGAGCAATCGTCCGGGTTTGGCTGGACACTGGGCGAGGCAACGTTCGACTGGGCGACGCTGATCGCCAACAAGGATCGCGAGATCAATCGCCTGAACGGGATTTACCGCAACCTGCTGGTAAACAGCGGCGTGACCTTGCATGAAGGCCACGCCAAGATCGTCGATCCCCATACGGTCGAGATCAATGGCGAGCGTCATACCGCAAAAAACATCCTGATTGCCGTCGGTGGCTGGCCACAGATCCCGGAAATTCCAGGGCATGAACATGCGATCAGCTCCAACCAGGCGTTCTTCCTGAAAGAGCTGCCCAAGCGTGTGCTGGTCGTCGGCGGTGGGTACATCGCGGTTGAATTTGCCGGGATTTTCCAGGGCCTGGGCGCCGAGACGACGTTGCTCTATCGCGGCGATCTTTTCCTGCGCGGTTTCGACGGTTCGGTGCGCAAGCATCTGCAGGAAGAGTTGACCAAGCGCGGCATGGACCTGCAATTCAATGCCGACATCGAGCGTATCGAAAAACAGTCCGACGGCAGCCTGAAAGCGACCCTCAAGGACGGTCGTGAGCTGCACGCCGACTGTATTTTCTACGCCACGGGTCGACGTCCGATGCTGGACAACCTGGGGCTGGAAAACACCGGGGTCAAGCTCGACAAGAAAGGCTTTGTCGAAGTCGACGAACAGTATCAGACGGCTGAGCCTTCGATACTGGCGCTGGGCGATGTAATTGGTCGAGTGCAGCTGACGCCCGTCGCGCTTGCGGAAGGCATGGCCGTTGCGCGTCGCCTGTTCAAGCCTGAGCAATATCGCCCGGTGGATTACAAAATGATCCCGACGGCAGTGTTCAGCTTGCCGAACATCGGCACTGTCGGTTTGACTGAGGAAGAGGCGCGGGACGCCGGACACGACGTGGTGATCTACGAAAGCCGCTTCCGTCCGATGAAACTGACCCTGACCGAATGCCAGGAACGCACCCTGATGAAACTGGTGGTGGATGCCAAGACCGACAAGGTGCTGGGATGCCACATGGTCGGTCCAGACGCGGGTGAAATTGTCCAGGGCCTGGCGATCGCCCTGAAGGCGGGCGCCACCAAGCGCGACTTCGACGACACCATCGGGGTGCACCCGACTGCCGCCGAAGAGTTTGTCACCATGCGAACGCCTGTCGCGGGTTAATCGGCCTCTGCTGTGGCTGGCGCTGTCGCAACGACAGCCGCCAGTCGCACGCGCTCTTCGAGACTCGCCTGAGTCTTGAGCAATTCAATCTCCAGCATCTTGTTCGCCTGCGACTGCTCCTCGACGCTCTGTTTGAGTGACTGGCTTTCCAACAGTGCTGCGCGCAAGCGTTCCTGGAGGAGGGTGCGTTCGGTGTCGATCCGGTTGACCTGTTCGAGCAACTGGTCCTGCCGGCTGTGGGTTTGCTTGAGCTGTTCCTGCAGCAGGCTCAGTTCGCGCAGCGTTCCGCGGTTTTCCGTCAGCAGGCGCTCATTGTCGCGGTGCAGTTGCGTGATTTCGTCCTGACGCACCAGTGCGCTTTGCTGCGCCTGACGCAACTCCATCTGCACCTGTTGCACCTGTCCTTCGTGGCGTCGCTGTTCCTGCTCGCGTTGCTCTTTGACCGCGTTGCGGTAGTGCTCCAGAGCGTCGCGGGCGTGCAGATGTTTCTCTTCAAGGGAGCGGATCTGCTCATCCTTGTCTTGCAACCTTAATTCGAAATCGGCCAGCGCCTGGTTCAGTCCGGCGTTGCGGGTCTGTTCGGTTTGCAACAGGGCCACGGTGTTCTGCAGCGTGTCCGATTCCTGTGTCAGCGCCAGCGTCTGAATCTCGTACTGATGATGCAATTCGGTGTTGGCTTCCTGTGCCTGCGCCAGCTGCGCATCGAGTGCGTTCTTCTGCTGGTCGAACTGGGCACGAGCCTGGTCGATGGGCTCCTGAGCCTGTTCTTTGAGGCGCTGAGCAAGGCGAGAAACCAGCGCTGTCAGCTCGTCGTCGATGGGTTCGGACGGGGTTTCTGTGGGTTCGACGCCGTCATCCAGCTCTTTGAGATACCGGTGAATAGTGGTTTTAGAGCCGGTATTGCCCATCTCGATGCGTACTGCGTCGATGCTGGGATGCTCGCCCCGGGCAAGGATTGCCAGGCGTGCCGTTTGAACCACTGCTTTGTTGATGCCGCCGCGAGCCATGTGCTCTCCTACGATTACGTACTGTGGTGCGTACCACTAAAAACAGTAGTGTACCACGCTGATTGTAAAGTTAAATAAGGTAAGTTTATGATGCGGGATATACTGGTATTATCCCGTGTCATCGCATTTTCTAAGCGCTTTGACCCATATTTCCGTACGCAATACCCTGTGCAAGGCCGTTTCCATGAGTGATCTCGATCGATACCTGCAAGCCGCCACACGCGACAACACCCGTCGCAGCTATCGCGCGGCCATCGAACACTTCGAGGTCAGCTGGGGTGGCTTCCTGCCGGCAACTGCAGACAGCGTCGCGCGTTATCTGGTGGCTCATGCCGGTGTGCTGTCGATCAACACGTTGAAGCTGCGTTTATCGGCGCTTGCGCAATGGCACAACAGCCAGGGTTTCGCCGATCCCACCAAGGCGCCTGTCGTGCGCAAAGTGTTCAAGGGCATACGCGCGCTTCATCCGGCCCAGGAGAAACAGGCCGAACCTTTGCAGCTGCAGCATCTTGAGCAGGTGATCGCCTGGTTGGAGCAGGAAGTGCAGACCGCTAAATTAGAAAGCGATCAATCAGCACTGCTTCGAGCCCGGCGCGATACCGCACTGATCCTGATGGGCTTCTGGCGTGGCTTTCGCAGCGATGAACTGTGCCGCCTACAGATCGAGCACGTTCAAGCGAGCGCCGGCACCGGCATCAACCTTTACCTGCCTCGCACCAAGGGTGACCGCGAAAACCTTGGCAAGACATACCAAACGCCAGCGCTGCAGCGTTTGTGTCCTGTGCAGGCCTACATCGAGTGGATCAACGAAGCCGCGCTGGTGCGGGGCCCGGTGTTTCGGGGGATCGACCGTTGGGGTCATTTGAGCGAGGAGGGCCTGCACCCCAACAGCGTTATCCCGCTGCTGCGGCAGGCGCTAGAGCGCGCGGGCATCTCGGCCGAGCATTACACAAGCCATTCTCTTCGACGCGGATTTGCCACGTGGGCGCATCAAAGCGGATGGGATTTGAAGTCACTGATGAGTTATGTCGGCTGGAAGGACATGAAGTCCGCCATGCGTTATGTGGAAGCGAGCCCGTTTCCAGGCATGACGCGACTCACTGAAAAACCGCTCGCGCCCTGACGTTCCGCAAAACCTGTAGCAGCTGCCGAAGGCTGCGTTCGACTGCGCAGCAGTCGTAAACCCTGCGTGCACGATCCAGCTGACACACCGAGAGCCCGGTTTTGCGACTGCTGCGCAGTCGAACGCAGCCTTCGGCAGCTGCTACATGGAGCCTGTCGATGACGAAGATCAATCGGTCCCAAGAACCTGTAGATACCCATTTCTTCTATTAATACTCTCCGCTAATAGCCAAAACCAATCAGCAGCATGAGCTTTGCCAATGAGCCATCGGGGAATTGAATAGGTACGATTCATTCCATCAACTTTTCAACCCCTGACGGAGAGTCATCGATGCCTATCATCAACAGCCAAGTTAAACCATTCAAAGCTGACGCCTTCAAAAACGGCGACTTCGTAAAAGTGTCGGACGCTGACCTGAAAGGCAAATGGTCGGTCGTGTTCTTCTACCCAGCCGACTTCACCTTCGTTTGCCCGACCGAACTGGAAGACCTCGCTGACAACTACGACGCATTCCAGAAGCTGGGCGTCGAGATCTACAGCGTTTCCACCGACACCCACTTTGCCCACGCTGCCTGGCACAACACTTCGCCAGCCATCGGCAAGATCCAGTACACCATGATCGGCGACCCGACCCACACCATCTCCCGCAACTTCGACGTGCTGATCGAAGACGCTGGTCTGGCTGACCGTGGCACCTTCGTGATCAACCCAGAAGGCCAGATCAAAATCGTCGAGCTGAACGACGGCGGTGTGGGTCGTGACGCTTCCGAACTGCTGCGCAAAATCAAGGCTGCTCAGTACGTCGCTGCTCACCCAGGCCAGGTTTGCCCAGCCAAGTGGAAAGAAGGCGAGGCTACTTTGGCTCCGTCTTTGGACCTGGTCGGCAAGATCTAAGTCTGTGACACGCACCATCAGGGCGGTATCCCGCACCTAAGTAAGCTGCACCGCCCTCAAAAACGCCCGGGCGAGATTCGCTCGGGCGTTTTTTTTTACGAATTCAGAAAAAGGAAATCGCCCGTATGTTGGACGCCAATTTAAAAGCCCAGTTGAAGTCATACCTGGAACGGGTCACCCAGCCGATCGAGATCGTTGCCTCCCTCGACGACGGTGCGAAATCCCGTGAAATGCTCGAACTCTTGAAAGACGTTGCCAGTCTTTCCACACACATTACGTTGCTCGACAACGGTGACGATGCGCGCAAACCATCGTTCTCGATCAACCGCCCGGGTGCCGATATCAGTCTGCGTTTCGCCGGCATCCCCATGGGCCACGAATTCACCTCATTGGTGCTGGCCCTGCTGCAAGTGGGTGGCCACCCATCGAAAGCCAGCGCTGAAGTGATCGAACAGATCCGCTCCATCAAGGGCGAGTTCAGCTTCGAGACCTACTTCTCGCTGTCCTGCCAGAACTGTCCGGACGTGGTCCAGGCGCTGAACCTGATGGCGGTGTTGAACCCAAACATCCGTCACGTCGCCATCGACGGCGCGCTGTTCCAGGCTGAAGTCGATGAGCGCCAGATCATGGCGGTGCCGAGTATCTACCTTAACGGGGTGAACTTCGGTCAGGGCCGC
This sequence comes from Pseudomonas sp. LBUM1643, assembly GCF_059716215.1. Lineage (NCBI taxonomy): Bacteria > Pseudomonadati > Pseudomonadota > Gammaproteobacteria > Pseudomonadales > Pseudomonadaceae > Pseudomonas > Pseudomonas sp. LBUM1643. Next base: position 3,428,922 of record NZ_CP166813.1, on the reverse strand, counting down.
ATGGGCCTGGAAGAAATCCTCGCCAGGATCGACACCAGCGGTATCGAGCGTCAGGCGGAAAAAATCAGCGCCAAAGAAGCCTTCGATGTGCTCGTGGTCGGCGGTGGCCCTGCCGGTGCTTCGGCTGCTATCTACGCCGCCCGTAAAGGCATTCGTACCGGTGTTGCGGCGGAGCGTTTTGGTGGGCAGGTGCTGGACACCATGGCCATCGAAAACTTCATCTCCGTACAGGAAACCGAAGGGCCGAAACTGGCCGTGGCGCTGGAAGAACACGTCAAGCAATACGACGTCGACATCATGAACCTGCAGCGTGCCGACAAGCTGGTGCCGGGCAAGAATGGCGAGCTGCACGAAGTTCACTTCGCCAGCGGTGCGTCGCTGAAAGCCAAAACCGTGATTCTGGCGACCGGTGCGCGGTGGCGTGAAATGAATGTCCCCGGTGAGCAGCAGTACCGCAATAAAGGCGTGGCGTACTGCCCGCACTGTGACGGTCCGCTGTTCAAAGGCAAGCGCGTGGCAGTGATTGGCGGCGGTAACTCTGGCGTCGAAGCGGCCATCGATCTGGCGGGTATTGTCGCTCACGTGACCTTGCTGGAGTTTGACGTGCAACTGCGCGCCGACGCCGTCCTGCAGCGCAAATTGCACAGCCTGTCCAACGTGACGGTGATCACCAGTGCGCAAACCACGGAAGTGACCGGTGACGGTCAGAAGGTCAATGGCTTGCGATACAAGGATCGTCAAACTGACGAGCTGCGTACCGTCGAACTGGAAGGCATCTTCGTGCAGATCGGTCTGTTACCGAACACCGATTGGCTCAAAGGCACTATTGAGCTGTCGCCCCGCGGCGAGATCATTGTTGATGCGCGAGGCGAGACATCGATGCCGGGTGTGTTTGCTGCGGGAGACGTGACCACGGTGCTGTACAAGCAGATCGTGATTGCCGTGGGCGAGGGCGCCAAGGCTTCACTGAGCGCGTTCGATCACTTGATCCGGACGTCGGCCCCGGCATAAACGCCGAGGCTGAAAACACAAAAACCCCATGAGCGATCATGGGGTTTTTTGTGCTTCACACATTTCGAATGTGATGAATTGCCTTTGTAGGAGTGAGCCTGCTCCGGGCGGCGTTCCGACGATAGCCGAGGGTCAGTCAAATGGGTTGTTGGTGACCCACCGCTATCGTCGGAACGCCGCCCGGAGCAGGCTCACTCCCACGGGAATTGCGCTCCAGCATTTAATCTGTGATGCGGATTACATCGGCGCTGGCTGAATGATCTCGACCCAATAAGCATCCGGGTCCTTGATGAACGCCAGGCTCTTCATGCGGCCGTCGTTCAGGCGCTTCTGGAAATCGCAACCCAGCGCTTCAAAACGTTCGCAGGCAGCGACGATATCCGGCACCGAAATGCAGATATGGCCAAACCCACGCGGGTCGGTGTTGCCATTGTGGTAAGCGAAATCCGCGTCGTTCTCGGTGCCGTGGTTGTGCGTCAGTTCCAGAATGCCGGGAATCGACTTCATCCACTCGGTGCGCGAGGCAGCGTCGGCCGGGATCTGGTTTTTATCGACCAGCGCCAGGAAGTACAGGCTGAATTCGGCTTCCGGGAAGTCGCGCTTTTCAACCAGGGAGAAACCCAGGATGCGGGTGTAGAAGTCCAGTGACTTGGTGATGTCCTTGACCCGCAACATGGTGTGGTTGAAGACGAACTTGTGGGTCGCGGTGTCAGGTTGGGCGGTGACGCCAGGGAAGGTGTTCAATTCGTGCAGGCTCATGGGCCCTCCGGTAAATAAGTGGGGCTAACGAATGGCAGCAATGATACGCAAGGGTTGCGACATCACCAAACCCGAAGCGTGCGCTATTGCCTGATGGGCGGGCGCGGCTCAGACTTTACCGCTCAACCCCTGAGTGTTTAGCGCAATGTCCCGATTTCGTGTATCGACCCTCGTCTTGATTGGCGCACTGTCCACCGTGACCTGTGTTCACGCACAGACACCGGTGATCACCTGGCCAATCGGTTGGGAAATCGAAGCCATCGTGCCCGACGACGCAACGTCGAAGGTTTCGCGCCAGCGTGCAGTGAAAAACGATCAGGGCGGTACGCCGACACTGGTCATGGAGTTGACCATGACGCAGGTGGAAAGCGGGCATCAAGTCAACCTTGAGGGGGTGTTGCTGGAGATGCGCAAAGCCGTCCAGAAAGACTTCTTCCAGAGCGGTTATCAAAGTGTTTGCAACAAGATTCACGAGACGCGCTTGAGCCGTTTATCGGCACTGGAAACCACCTGCACCATCACCCAGAACGGGCGGCATGTGCTGTCGCAAACATTGGTTGCCGCGGTGGATGGCGATAAGGCCTATGTACTTTCGTATGCGGGGCAGGCAGAGGTTTATAAGGCGAGCCAGGAAGAAATAGCGGCGGCCCGCAACAGCTTGCAACTTTAACCGAAGGGGCAACGCGTTACGAGATCGATGATGTTTGGATGCCCAAAAGGATTAAGCCGAAAGTTAGTCGGGCACTATCGATTTAACGTTCTTTAGTCCATGTCTTTTAGAGTGTCCATGAAAAAGCCCTGCAGGGCAGGGCTTTGTTTTATCACTGCGAAGATTTAACCGCGCAGCCAGGCGTCAACGGTATCGGCACCGTATTGTTCCTTCCAGGATTTCAGGCCGCGGTGGTTGCCACCCTTGGTCTCGATCAGCTCACCCGTGTGCGGGTTCTGATAAACCTTGACCACGCGAGCGCGGCGGGTTTTAGGGGTTGAGGCCTGTTGCAGGCTGGATTTTGCCGGGTTCGGATCGAGAATGGCGATGATGTCGCGCAGGCTTTTGCCGTAGGTTTTCATCAGGCCCTGGAGCTTCTCTTCGAATTCGATTTCTTTCTTGAGCCCGGCATCATTCTTCAGGGATTCCAGCTGTTTGAGCTGCTCTTGAAGGGCCTTTTCGGCTGCACGAAATTCAGCGAGTCTGGACAATATATTTACTCCAATAGTGTGTTTGGCTAATACCAACCGCAACCAAAGCTATAAGCCAAGAGCCTTGAAGCGACTCGGTGATAGTGGCTCGCCCTGCCAATCTTGCACAGGCAACAAAAAGTGTAGTAGTTAATGCGCCAAGAGTAAATCATGATGTTTTCGTCATGTAACAACAGTGAATTTTTGAAGCACTTTGGTGCATTGTCTGGCCGTGTTTTTTAAGCCGCTAGTTAATGTTCACTTAATTTTTTAATGAACTCCTCGCCAGGCATCGGCCGGCCGAACAGATAACCTTGCAAATAGTTCACGCCGTGAGCAGTCAGGTAATCACTTTGCTCCTCGGTTTCCACGCCTTCGGCAACGATGCCCAGGTCGAGTTTGACCGAGAGCTCGATAATGCTGTCGAGGATGTGCCGGGACAGGGCATCGGCGCCAATCATGGCGACAAAGCTCTGATCGATTTTCAGAAAATCCACATTGAATTGGCGCAGGTAACCCAGGCTTGAGTGGCCGGTACCAAAGTCGTCGATGGCGATCATCACGCCAAGCGCGTGCAGCTGTTCGAACAGTTGATGCGTGATGGCCGTCGGCTCGATCAGTTCTCGTTCGGTCAGCTCAAGTACCAGGCTGATGGACCCCGGCGCGAAGTTGGCCAGGAACTCGCGACAATCCTCAACCAGTTGCAAGTCCTTGCAGTGGCGGGCGGTGATATTGATGCCGATATGGAACGGCGCCTCGAACGATCCTGACAGCGGCGCCAACAGCGCTGCAGTTTGGCGCATCAGTGAGCGAGTCATCGGCACGATCAACCCGGAGTGCTCGGCGAACGGGATGAACAAATCGGGTCGTACCAAGCCTTCCTTTGGATGGTTCCAGCGCATCAACACTTCGGCGCCGGACCACTTTTTGTTGTCGCCAAGAACCACCGGTTGAAAATAAGGAATGAACTCTGCGGCTTCCAGCGCGCGTTGCATTTCAACGCTGGGCGACGTCGAGCGCTTTTGCAGAACGTGTCCGATCAGCCCGGACACCACGCCGAAAAAAATCAGCAAACTGAACAGCGGCGGGTACTCGCTGAGCATGTATCGCCAGGTCTCACCTTCAGGAAACCCCGCCGCCACGGTGAAGGCATAACGCGAGGAGTTCAGCGTGGTTTGCGCCACCGGTAAATCGGGAAGAGGGCCTGCGTGGTATTTCCCGTCAGGCGACAGCCAGTTAGATCCTACTTGCAACAACAGTAGAGTTTTGCGGCCGATCAGCCGCAGTACGTTGCTCAGGTGATAGCCGTCCAGGGTGCTCAGCGCACCGCGTTGCCCCTCGCTGAGCCGATACACCAGCAGTGCAGTGCCGGGGGTGACCGGGTTGCCGTTCATGAGCCACAGTTTGCCTTCGGTGTAGTCTCCGGGATCGATTTTTTCGTTGATATCCCCGAACAGCGAACTGCAGTAAAGCGTGTTGTCCCTCACCAGGTTGGTCGAGCGCACAAACGGGCGGCGGGTGACTTGCTCGCGCAACGCCAGGGTGACTTCATTGCAGGGTTTGCCGGCCAGTGGCAACAATTGCTGCGCGGCCTGGGCGGTGTTGTCGAGCATCAGATCGAATTGGCGAACGGATTCTTCGGCGGTCGACCGGGTACTGTGCTCCAGTACGCGCTGCGCCTGCATATACAGCATGGCGCCCCCCAACAGCACTGGAAGCAGGCCACTGAGCAGGGTCACCGCAATCCGGACACTGCGTTTACGACGGGTTCTGACAGTTAATGGCATTTGTGAAACCTGGACGATGGAAGAGGGCTCTCAAATGCGGGCAGGACCACGACACACTTCCCTGAAGAGTTCAGCTAAGGCCCATGATAGTTGGCCTTTTCCGCTTGTGCCGGAGAACGTGATGCCAATTTCCGTTGCCACAAACCCCTTGCACACCAGGCGCGAAAGGGGATTTGATAGAGAAGGCGGACAAATATGTTTACGCTGTGTAGAATCCGGTTACGCATATAAGAATAATCGTCTTCTGGCAGCAGAAGCCTCGCCCGCATTAGCCTTGGGTCGACAATGAAGAGTTTTGGGTTCCAATTGATCTACGGTGATTTCCTCGCCCGCAGCGTGCGGGGTATCTCCTGCGCGCCACCCGCCGGTCTCAGCATTGCTAGCAACTAACATTTGTTAATTTCTAAAAGCATGATGAGGCGCCAACCATGGCAGATTTATACGAAAACCCAATGGGCCTGATGGGCTTCGAGTTCATCGAATTCGCATCGCCAACCCCGAATACCCTGGAGCCGATCTTCGAGATCATGGGCTTCACCAAGGTTGCGACCCACCGCTCCAAAGACGTGCACCTGTATCGCCAGGGCGCGATCAATCTGATCCTCAACAACGAACCCAACAGCGTGGCTTCTTACTTCGCGGCCGAACATGGCCCGTCGGTCTGTGGCATGGCGTTTCGGGTCAAGGATTCCCAGAAGGCCTACAGCCGTGCGCTGGAATTGGGCGCGCAGCCGATTCATATCGAGACCGGCCCGATGGAATTGAACCTGCCCGCGATCAAAGGCATCGGCGGTGCGCCGCTGTACCTGATCGACCGTTTCGGGGAAGGCAGTTCGATCTACGACATCGACTTCGTGTTCATTGAAGGCGTCGACCGCAATCCGGAAGGAGCGGGCCTGAAGATCATCGACCACCTGACCCACAACGTGTATCGCGGTCGCATGGCGTACTGGGCGAACTTCTACGAGAAGCTGTTCAACTTCCGTGAAATTCGTTACTTCGACATCAAGGGCGAATACACCGGCCTGACCTCCAAGGCCATGACCGCGCCGGATGGCATGATCCGCATCCCGTTGAACGAAGAGTCGTCCAAGGGCGCCGGGCAGATCGAAGAGTTTCTGATGCAGTTCAACGGGGAGGGCATCCAGCACGTGGCCTTCCTCAGCGATAACCTGATCGACACTTGGGATCGCCTGAAGAAAATCGGCATGCGCTTCATGACCGCGCCGCCAGAGACGTACTACGAAATGCTCGAAGGCCGTTTGCCGAATCACGGCGAGCCGGTCGACCAGCTGCAAATGCGCGGGATTCTGCTGGACGGTTCTTCCGACTCGGGTGACAAGCGCCTGCTGCTGCAGATCTTCTCGGAAACCCTGATGGGGCCGGTGTTCTTCGAATTCATCCAGCGCAAAGGCGATGATGGTTTCGGCGAAGGCAACTTCAAGGCGCTGTTCGAATCGATCGAACGTGACCAGGTTCGTCGTGGTGTGCTTTCCACCGACTAACTGAGCAAACGCTATACCTGTGGGAGCTAGCCTGCTAGCGATTGCGGTCTTTCAGCCAACATCAATGTTGAAACTGAAGATGCCATCGCCAGCAGGCTGGCTCCCACATTTGTTTTCTTTTGGGCCTAAGGCCGGCGCTGCCGCATCAAATGCTTGAACCCTTCAAACATCAGCACCAGCACCGCCATCCAGATCGGAATGTACGTCAACCATTCCCCGCCCTTGATACTCTCCCCGAGCAGCAAGGCGACCCCGAGCAACAGCACTGGCTCCACATAGCTCAGCAACCCGAACAGGCTGAACGGCAGCAGACGGCTGGCGATGATGTAGACCACCAACGCCGAAGCACTGATCACCCCGAGCATCGGGATCAGCAATGACAGCCACGGGTATTGATCGAACACGCCGAAGCCTTGTTCACCGCTCTGCACGAACCATAACGCCACGGGCAGCGTCAGCGTCATGTCGAGCCATAAGCCGCCGAGGTTGTCCGTTGCCAGGCGTTTGCGCAACACGAAATAAGTCGGGTAGCCGATGGCAACCAACAACGTCGCCCACGAGAAACCACCGACCTGATAAACCTCATTCACGACCCCGAGGCAGGCGAAAAATACCGCGATCTTTTGCAGGTAGGAGAGACGCTCGCCATACGCGATGCGGCCCGTCAGCACCATCGTCAGCGGCAACAGGAAATAGCCCAGCGACACGTCGAGGCTGTAGCCGTTGAGCGGCGCCCACATGAACAGCCACAGCTGCACGCCCACCAGTGCCGAGGACGCGATCAGGCCGGCGGCCAGTTTCGGTTTTGCGCCCAGACGCTTGACGATGTCGATCACGCGTTTCCATTCGCCGGAGACCACCATGAACACCGTCATGCAGGGCATGGTCAGCAGCATGCGCCAGCCAAAAATCTCCACACCGCTCAAGGGCGTGAGCAGGGACGTGTAGTAATACATGACGGCAAACAGCACAGAGGCTGTGACCGATAGAGCGATACCTTTAGACAACTTGTCCTCGCGAGGTTGAACGTGAAACAGGGGGCGGAGGATACGTGGTTTTAGCGATGAATATTGACCAACTGATCAACATAAATCCTCTGGGTCAGAAGGATTTTTGCGGATACACCGTTATGCCCACCATTTTGGCCCGACTCAATCCCTGTAGGAGCTGTCGAGTGAAACGAGGCTGCGATCTTCTGATCTTGATCTATAAAAAAAAACATCAAAAGATCGCAGCCTCGTTTCACTCGACAGCTCCTACAGTGGATTGATGTCGCACCTGTGATTCGTGCTTAACAAAAATCCTCTGTGGGAGTGAGCCGCCCAGAGCAGGCTCAGCACTACAGTTCGTCGGTGAGACATCCTGCCCGCGATGATCTCAAGCCGAACGCGATCCACGCCCCGATACAAAATGGCTTACATCGTTAAACCCCGGTGTCGATGCATGCCCCGGCGTCACCAGCGAATCAATAAACGCTTCATCCTCCGCCGTGATCTTCACCGCCTGGGCTTCGGTGTACGCGTCCCATTGTTCCTCGGTTCTCGGCCCGACAATGGCAGAGGTCACCGCACCATTGTTCAGCACCCAGGCAATGGAGAACTCGACGATGCCAACACCACGTCCCTGAGTGTAGTGCTGGATCTGCTGGGCGATGCGCAACGATTCCATACGCCATTCGGTTTCCAGAATACGTTTGTCGGCGCGGCCTGCGCGGCTATTGGCATCCGGTTTCGCATCAGGTGCGTACTTGCCACTGAGCACGCCACGCGCCAGCGGACTATAGGGCACAACGCCAAGACCATAATTGTGCGCCGCCGTGATCTGCTCGGTTTCCGCCTGGCGGTTGACGATGTTATACAGCGGCTGACTGATCACCGGCCGGTCAACGCCCAGCTTGTCCGCCACGCGAATCACCTCGGCAATACGCCAGCCCCGATAATTGGACAGGCCCCAATAGCGAATCTTGCCCTGGCGAATCAGGTCGCCAATGGCCGACACCGTGACCTCCAGTGGCGTGTTGTGGTCTTCACGGTGCAGGTAATAGACGTCCACATAATCAGTGCCGAGGCGAGTCAGGCTGGCGTCGATGCCGTTGAAAATGTGCTTGCGGCTGAGACCGCTGCGGTTCGGCACACCGTCCACCGGGCCGAAGCCAACCTTGGTCGCCAATACCCATTCGTGGCGATTGCCGGCGATGGCTTCGCCGACGATCTCCTCGGAACGGCCGTTGGTATAAACGTCAGCGGTGTCGATAAAGTTGATGCCCTGGTCCCAGGCCTTGTCGATGATCCGCAGGGAATCTTCGGTGCTGGTCTGTTCGCCGAACATCATCGTGCCCAGGGTCAGGGTGGACACCTGCAGACCCGAATGACCCAGCGTGCGATAGCTCATGACGAAATCCTTTTACCGGTGGGAAAGGCTCAATCAAATACCAGAACAACCGCACGGATCAAACTGATTTATCGAACACCCCCGAATCAACTTTGGGCGGGCTTGCTCGCGCCCACAGGAGGATTGTCAACCACCGCTGTATACATCCCCACCTGTCAACTCTGACAGTATCGACACTGAATAAAAAAGTGCTTAATCCGCTCAGGCCACTTCGGCCGGGCAGAACGTCAGGGCGTTTTTTCGCAACGTCGGAGCCATGAATCGCACTGCCAAAAAGTTCAAAAAAGCCATGAGCCTTTTCATGGTTGAATCCAAACGGTTTTGGAGCTAAGGACATGGCAGATTCTAACAAACGGCAGACCGCCGAACTGGTCCGGATCAACTATCGCAAACAGCTGGTCAGGACGGGTGAAGGGCTGGCGTTTACCGCACCCACCATTGTCGAAAAATTTGCCGATGATGCCGACGGGTTAATGCCGATCAAAAAAATTCACGGTCCATTGGAGGTTACGATTCCGCTATGGCCGAACCGCCCGGAAGATGCGCCTTTTAAAGATACTCTCTATCTGGACTGGCGCCCTGTGACCTTGCCAGAAACCGAATTTCAGTCGTTCGCCAACGAAGAGGTTCCGGATTCGGGCACATTCCCCGACATTGAGTTCCCGTTGGAACGAACGATTCCTCTCCATATATTCGACAACTTTGAAGGCAAGTTCGAGTTTCGCTATCGCGTGAAGCCCTGGAACACGCCTGTTGAAGGTGATTCTATCCCAGCCCCTGTCACCATTGATCGAACCGGGCCAATAAGACCGGGGGTGCCAAACCCTATCATTGTTTCTGCCCCCTTGGTCACTACGGAGATTCTGGAGCGTGATGATGGATTATTCTGCGAAATTCCAGATTTCATTGAGGACAAAAAGGCCTTTGTCACCCTCGCCGTGGCATTGTTTGATGAGCCACCGACAGAAGAACCGGACCCTGCTGAACTGGCCTATCTAGGCGTTCTTCCGGCCGACCGTTTAATATTGATTCCCAAGGAGCTGGTATACAAACTTGGTTCGAAATTTCAATACATTGTTTATTTTCTGTTCGACAAGGCGGGTAATCGCAGTGACATGCCGTTTCCTGCAAAAGTGCAAGTTGCATTGGGAGATTTGCCCGACGCTTTGAAATCCCCCGAGGTTCCATTGGCAACGGCAACGGATGGTTTTTTGATTGATCGCGCCGATGCAGCCTTTCCAACGACCGTCCGTATCAGGGAATATGACAACTGGTTGGCTGATGATGGCATTGTCATCCAATGGGGGCGTGACACCCTTTCCCGCACGCCGGTTGGCTCCCATCTTCCATTTCCATTGGATATCACCGTGCCTTGGCTACACTTGAAGGCCCAGTATGATTTTGATCTGGGTGGAAAACAGCCTACTGATGTTGACTATCAAGTCTTTCGTGGTGATTACCCCACGGATTCGCCAGGCGGCATCAAAGTGGACGTCGATCTGGCCATTCCGGGGCCGGAAAATCCCGGTCCGGAGCCGATCAACCCCACGCTGGGCCTGGTCCGGTTTAGTAGCTTCTCCGGGAGCGCAACCGAGTTGACCACCGACGATATCGGTGCATCGGCAACGGGATGTATTAAATTGGTGAAAACACTCCTCGATGAGTTGGTCAAGGACGACGTCTTGACGCTGTATTGGAACGGGGTACCTGTCAGCTCCACGCCCTACTCCATCAAAGGTGATGAAGCCGTTGATGTGGAGATCGAGATGGACATTCCATGGGCGGACATCGAGAAGTTCCCGGTGATGAGCGATTTGCCGATGCATTACTCCTTGACCCGCACGGGCTTTAGCAACCCTCAGGAATCGGAACGCACTTTGATCGACGTTGAAGTTGAAACGGTTGATCTTCCTGAACCCGAGTTTCCGCACCTTTTACCCGGATACCCTTTAATAAATTGCCCCACACTGAGGGAAGAGGATGACGAATGGGGAGTTTACGTTCACATCCCGAAATCGGACTATTTAAAAGTCGGAGTGACTGTCAAGGCCTCTTGGCAAACTTATCGAAAGGACAAGGTAACGCCACTTCCTGAAACCGAACTCCCCGGGAATCTGCCAGTCGGTGAACAGGAAGAGCGGGACGGAATTGACTGGTTCATCCCTTATGATAAGTACCTCAAACCTACGTATGACACTGGCGATCAGTACGGGTGGGGCAAGGTGATATACAGCATCGATGTGCGCGGTAAAGACATTTCATCCGATCTGGTGGAAGTGATGATCGCGGTGTTCGAGAGAGGCGACCACTGCGATTTATCATGACCATGATCTTGTTTTACAAGTGGAGAACAGGAGGGCGCGTGTGCCTCCTGTTGCTCAATTTGAATGTGGTTTCTTTATGTCCTTCAGATAAGTCCTACAGATTTTGAGGGGTTATCTACTTAATCTTCGCAGCCTTCGCACATTCAAGCAGAGGTCGTCGGCCACGGCGGACTCACTTTTTGAAATTTTTTCCGCGGTGTCTGATGAAAACTGAAAATACCTTTGCGTTACGCCCGTTGACGACATCCCTCAAGTGGATGACCCTCATGCCGTTGATGCTGGTTAGTACCCATTCGTTTGGCGAAATCGTCGACAACGGCGAATCGGCAGTCATTGGCGGTAATAATGAGCTCGAAAGTTATGTGGTTCGTAACAAATCCAGCTTGACGGCCAATGGCGCGCGCACCACGGGGATTCGCGTCGAAACCGAATCCTTCCTGACGCTCGATGGCACCGTCGTTACCTCCAGCGGCAGCTCGATCGGCGTAGATATGGTTGACAGTAAGGCGACCATCTCCGCCAGCACCATTACGGGCACAAGTACCGGGTTTTCAATAGGCAGGACCACGGCTGTTCAGCTAGGGTCTTCTGTGACGGCAACGAGCAGCATTATCACCGGAGGAACGGTGGGGGCGGTGGTCGGTGGCCTGAGTCAGCTGGATCTTGATCAAACCACCCTGACAGGCACAAACGGCTTTGGCTTGCAATTGGCTAACGGCCGGGTATCTGCAACCTCCAGTACTATCCAGGGCGGGATCAATGGCATTTTGCTGACCACCGATCAGGCTGTGCAACAGCCTGGCCGCGTGGTGCTTGACCGCACCACGGTCCAGGGGCAAACCCTTTTGATTTTCATCGACGACTCAGTCACGATATTGTCCGCAGACGAAGCCGCAGCCCCGGCCGCCCCAGCCTTGGCTCCACTCGCCGCAATCCGTCCTAATACCCCAGCCCCAACCCCAGACCCCATTGCGATATACCCCAGAAACCCTGTGACCTCTCCCAGGCGTTCATTCCCTGTCGCGATAGCGGCCACCCCTGTGACTGTACTGGCGGCTGCCGCTGCGAACGAGGTGATGGTCAGTAGCCCGGACGCCACGCTGACCGCACTCGCACCGGCGGCAATGGCTGCCCCGGCAGGCGCCAGGGTGCCAAGAGAACCGACGGTAACCGCTACCCCGATTACAACACCGATCCAGGCCATGACGCCGGCGTTGGGTTTTCTGGGCGCGTAGTAAAGCTGTCGCAGTGCCTCATGCCCTGTAGGGTCTATATAGTTGATGGGGTCGCTGACGCAATACACATATCGGATCGATTTCGGTGATGCTCGCTACACCGTCCGGTCCCGTCACGCGGTGCTGTTGACCCCAGTCATCATAGTGGTAACGCGTGGTCAGCGCCCGTTCAGCCAGCACCTCCTCCAGTACCCACCAGTCATAGGTCGTCTCCGTGCTCAGCTGCCCACGAGCGTTATAGCGCGCACTGTAGGTTCGAATGACACGATCCGGGTCTAATGGATCGCTGCCTTTAAACTCTTCATGGACTACTCGGTTAAGGCCGTCAAACAGCGTCCGGGTCTGCACGCCTTTTACGTCAGTCACCGTTTGTTCGGCCTGTATACCTTTGGCATGGCTAAGCTTGTAGGTATAGGTCCGTTTCGCTTCGTTGGGGGTGCCCGGCGCCACGATTTCTTCAATAATACGACCCAGTTGATCGTATGCGTAGGCGGTCTCCATGTCGTTGTCGTCGCGGTTAAGCAGCGGGTAGCCGGTGCGAAGCGAGTGTTGCAGAGTAATGGATTTGCTTACCCGTTTCTCGGGCCTGCCCGGCTCGTTGGGATCGTAGCGATGATCGTCAAACCCTATCAATGTACTGACGGTATGCTGCACGGCCGCCCCGCTGCGCGCATCGGTGTCCTTGCTATAGACGTAAGCAGTGGTGGTGGTTTTGCCGTGGAGTGTCAACTCAAGGAAGCGCAAACCGGCTGTTATTTGCTGGGCAACGGGTATCGGGCGTTCAGTCCTGCGTTGATGCGCTTTCAAAGTCCGGACAGTTGGAGTCCGTTCGGAGCGGGGGGATTGAATTCGTATTCGTACACGATGGGTGATCCGGTGAATCATATAGATCCGACCGGGCATATGATTCGGTTTCTGAGGTCGTTTAGACGGAACGATTTCACGGCGTCAGTATCTGGCGGGCCATCGCGGGCAACGCGCAGTCCTATTCAGTTACCAATTGCGGATAAGACAACGAAGAATCCGATATATGTTGAGTCATCAAGTCCACCACCAAGTCCAACACTAAGTCGATCATCAAATGGATCATCCAGTCCACCACTAAGCCCTACGAGCACCGTAACAAAAGCTTTTCGATTTTTAGAACAGGGTAATTTAACCAACGAGCCCACTCGCTTGACTACTCGTACGAGTGCCTCAAGCACCGTCGAAACTAACATACAGCGTCAGGATGTTGGCCAACGGCCACAGCAACCAATACCCAAAGCAATAATGCGCCCGCCAAAAGAGAAGCAGAAAGCAAAACCGCAAAAAATCAAGGAAGATCAGCAGGCAATACGAAATAGAGACTGGCACGACCGTAGAGAAGCGAAAGAGCGTAGTAGAGATAAATTTGATTTTGATAATTAAGACTCATATTGACGGTGTATCAGCAGTGTTCTGATGCACCGTCTATTGAGAGTCTCATCCTTTTAACCCACTCACCCGCGCAAACTCCACCAACCCACTGACATGGCCAAGTCCCAACTTGTCCATGGCAGTGCGTTTCTGTCGGCTGATGGTTTTCTCGCTGCGATTCAACTGCGCAGCGATTTGCCGTCCAGACAATCCCTGCACAAATAACCGGACAACTTCCAGCTCACGCTCCGAAAGGCTGACCGAAGGTTCGTCAGTACCACAGACGGGCAACATCTGGGCATTCAAAATACTGGCAAACGTCGGGCACACATGACGGCGCCCTCTGGCTACCGTGGATACGCCCTGTCTTAATTCGCTCATCGGACTGCGCTTGTCAAAAAGACCGCCTACCCCCTGGTTGAGTAATGCCTGCAGCAGTGACGGGTTGCGCAACATGGTCATCACGATCAGCGGTATAGCGTTGAAATGGCGTCTTAGATAGCTCATCAACGCCAGGCCGTCAGGCAGATTCCCGTAGGGCATGGAAAAATCACTGATCACCAGGTCGCACGGAGTGTTCTGCAAGTGGCCGATCAACTCATCGGCATCGTGCGCTTTGGCAACAACAGAGAATTCGTTACCGAGGACCATTTCAGCGCCGGTCAATACCACCGGGTGGTCATCAGCCAGGATGATTCGAAGTTTTTCGTTGGAGTCAAACCTGTGCGATACCGTTGTATCGGCACAGGCTACGGTGGGCGAGGGGGTAAAACGAGTGGTCCGGTGCAGATTCATCAGGTATCTCTACAGGGTCTGTGAAGCGCTGACCGCTGAAGAGAGGGGGGCTATTCAAGGCAATTGAATCAAGCCTTGGTCCAGCGCCTTGACCACAGCGGTCCAACGCGAGCTCACGCCGAATTTTCGACGGATGTTGCAAAAGTGATAATTCACACCCGCCTCAGTGCACTCGACGATCTGGGCGATCTCCCAGGACGACTTTCCCCTGGCACTCCATTGCAACACCTCTTTTTCCCTGGCTGTCAGCTTGATTGCCAGGGGTGTCTGGGGATGGTTGCAATCGTGTGGCTGCAAACTGGTCGGGGCGGATGCAGTTCGGACAGTGGCGATATTGGAGCGGTACATAAACAATCTCCCATTCATCATCATTGACGGCGTGGGCGCGGCAGAATCTTCCTACTTCATCGAGGCATGGTTCGCGCGGCCGTCCTTCAGACCCCTTGGTCAGGGCTGTAGGCACGGTCTCTTTATATCGTGATTAATTCGCCTTGGGACCTGTCACAAATTACAGGTAGGCGACTTTAGCGACATGTGGAACCGCTGACTGTCGTCCGCTGGGGAATGTTCTGTAGGACTTTTCCGCGTTCTGACCGTCGGTACTACACCGTTTTTTTTCGATCGAAGGTGGCAAAGTGGCGCGTTTGGCGATTTGAGATAGGGTTGAATCAGGATTTCGCGCGATTGGAGAACTACATGCGCTATTCAGGCTTGACCCAACGCATCGCCGGAGAAGGCGCCGCGGCCTGGCAGATACACAATCGCGCGTTGCAATTGCGCGAACAGGGCGTCGACATACTGCTGCTTTCAGTTGGCGATCCGGATTTCGATACTCCCCAACCGATTGTTCAAGCGGCGATCGAGAGCTTGCTGGCGGGTGACACGCATTATTCGCAAGTCCGAGGCAGTCAAGGGTTGCGCGACAGCATTGCCCGGCGTCATCGCTTTCGAAGTGGTCAGGCAGTGGATGCTGATCATGTCATCGTCATGCCGGGTGCGCAGTGCGCGGTGTATTCGGTAGCGCAATGCCTGTTCGATCCTGGCGACGAGGTTATCGTTGCCGAGCCGATGTACGTGACGTATGAAGGTGTTTTCGGTGCGATTGGGGTGAACGTAGTGCCTGTTGCGGTGCGTCCGGAAAACGGCTTTCGGGTTGATCCGGCCGATGTTGCGGCACTGATCACACCCGGAACACGGGCGATGTTGCTAAACAGTCCGAATAATCCATCGGGTGCAAGCTTGCCTTTGGCGATCTGGCAGCAACTGGCTTCGTTGTGCATTCGGCATGACCTGTGGCTGATCAGTGACGAGGTCTACAGTGACCTGCTGTACGAGGGCGAGCACATCAGCCCGGCCAGCCTGCCGGGCATGGCTGAGCGCACGGCGACGATCAATAGCCTGTCCAAATCCCACGCCATGAGTGGCTGGCGAGTGGGCTGGGTGATCGGACCCAAACTACTGGCTGATCACCTGGAACATCTGTCGCTGTGCATGCTGTTCGGCATTCCGGAGTTCGTGCAGAAGGCCGCACAACTGGCGCTTGATGAGGCGTTGCCGGAGGTGGCGTTGATGCGTGAGGAATACCGTCAACGCCGCGACCTGGTGTGTGCGAGCCTGCACGGGTGCGCGGGCTTGCGGCCGATCCGTCCGGATGGCGGGATGTTTGTGATGGTCGACGTGCGCCAGACCGGTTTGTCTGCGCAGCGGTTTGCCGAGCGACTGTTGGAGGGATATGGCGTGTCAGTGCTGGCCGGGGAAGCGTTTGGGCCCAGTGCGGCGGGGCATATCCGGATTGGATTAGTGGTGGATCGGCTGAAGCTGGCGGATGCGTGTCAGCGGATTGCGTTGTGTGCGTCGAACGTGCTGGAGGCGCGGCGGGCCTGACCAAAACCGCAGCCTGCGGCAGCTCCTACAGGAATTGAGTTCACCAGAAATTGTGGATGATTCAGTCCTGTAGGAGCTGCCGCAGGCTGCGATCTTTTGACCTTCAGCCTTTCCAGAGCCCGGCATTCACCAGATTCTTCGGTCGTTCCCCAGCCAATGCCGCCAGCAGATTCTCCACCGCACACCGAGCCATGGCTTCACGCGTCTCATGGGTGGCCGAACCCATGTGCGGTGTGGCCACGACATTGTTCAACTGCAGCAGCGACGAGTCTGGACTCAACGGTTCTCGCTCGAACACATCCAGCCCTGCTGCCCGAATCTGCCCTTCACGCAGTGCCTCGATCAACGCGGTTTCATCCACCACCTTGCCCCGGGAAATGTTGATGAAGATCGTCTCGGGCCCCATTAACGCGAACTCTTGAGCACCGATAAGCTTCTCGGTTTCGGCTGTCAGCGGCAACGTCAGGCAGACGAAATCAGCCTGCTGGAGCAGTTCAGGCAGGCTGCGGTACTGCGCGGCGAAACGCTGTTCAACCGCTGGTTTCGGCGAGTGACTGTGATAGATCACCGGCATGCCGAAACCAAAATGCCCACGCTGCGCCAGCGCCTCGCCGATCCGCCCCATGCCGATGATGCCCAAGGTCTTGCCATGCACATCGGTGCCGAACTGCGTCGGGCCGATATTCCGCGTCCACTCACCAGCACGTACCATATTGGCCAGTTCCACTACGCGCCGGGCAGTCGCCAGGATCAGCGCGAAACCAGTGTCGGCGGTGGTTTCGGTGAGCACATCGGGGGTGTTACTCAGGAGGATTCGCCGTTCGTTCAAATAGTCGATGTCGTAGTTGTCGACGCCCACCGAGACGCTGGCAATGGCTTGCAGATCGGGCGCTAGGTCGAGCAGTTCGGCGTCGAGTTTCAGGCTGGCACCGAGCAAGCCGTGCGCATGGGGCAGGGCTTCGCGCAGTTTGACCAGACCTTCGGCATCGAGGCTTTCGATCAAGGTCACTTCGGCGCGCTCTTGAAGACGCGCCATCAGCGACGGTGAGAGTTTTTTGTACAGAACAACCTGCTTTTTCATCATCTTCATCTCAACTTCAATTCAGGAATGGGCCGCGGAGCGGGGTGTCAGCGCGACCGTAGGCTGCTCCCGGTCACTGGCGCCGGGCTTGAGAAAAATCGTCAGCACCACCGACAGCATCAATGCGCCGCTCATCAACAGGTACGACGCGCCCGGCGAACCGGTGGAGCTGTTCAGGTAACCGACAAGATAAGAGCCGCCGAACGACCCCAGTGCGCCCATGCTGTTGATCAACGCCATGGCGCCACCCGCCACGTTGGCCGGCAGGATCTCCGGAACGATGGCAAAAAACGGTCCGTAAGGCGCATACATGCACGCGCCGGCAATCACCAACAGTGTGTAGGACCACCAGAAATGTTCAGCGCCAAGTGCGTAGGACCCGTAGAAGGCAACCGAGGCGATCAGCAACGGAGGCCAAACAAAGCGTTTACGTTTTTGCAGTTTGTCCGAGCCCCAGGACACCAGCAGCATGGCGATCACGGCCGCCAGATAAGGCAACGCCGAAAGCCACCCCGCTTCGATCATGTCCATTTGCGCACCGGCCTTGAGGATTGACGGTAGCCACAGCACAAACCCGTACACCCCAATGCTCCAGCAGAAAAACTGCAAAGCCAGGATGATCACTTTGGGCGAGCGGAAGGCTTCGGCGTAATTCTTCACCGCTTTGATGCCGACCTGCTCGGCGGCCAGGGCGCTTTCCAGATCGTGTTTTTCCTGATCGGTCAGCCACTTGGCCTGGGCCGGACGGTCATCGGCCAGACGCCACCAGATAAACGCCCAAAGCACCGCAGGCAAGCCTTCAATGATGAACATCCAGCGCCAGCTGTAATGCTGCACCAGATAGCCCGACACCACCGACATCCAGAGCATGGTTACCGGGTTGCCGAGGATCAGGAAGGTATTGGCGCGCGAGCGTTCGGCACGGGTGAACCAGTGACACAGGTACACCAGCATGGCCGGCATGACCGCGGCTTCGACGACGCCGAGCATGAAGCGGATGACGATCAGCCAGTAGGCGTTGGAGACGATACCGGTCAAGGTCGCCAGGCCACCCCAGAGGATCAGACTGACGAAGATCAGTTTTTTCACGCTGTGTTTTTGCGCGTAGATCGCTCCTGGAACCTGGAAGAAAAAGTAACCGAGGAAGAACAGCGCGCCGAGCATGGAGGACAGGCCGGGGGTGATCATCAGGTCGGCGGCCATGCCGGAGGCGGCAGCGAATCCGTAGTTGGCGCGGTCCAGATACGCCAGGCTGTAGGTGATGAACACGATGGGCATGATGTACCACCAGCGGCGGGCGGCGAGTGTTGCAGTTTTCATGGTGGTGCTCCTGGCTTGTTGTTTTTGTCGCAGCAGGTAACGGGTTCAAATCTTCGGTGATTGAGCGGGCTTCATCGCTAGCACGCTAGCTCCCACACTGGATCTATAGGCGACACAAATCCTCAGCAGGCTAGCTCCCACACTGGATCTGCAGGCGACACAAATCCCCTGTGGGAGCCAGCCTGCTGGCGATAGCGGTTTCGAACTCGACTGACATGGCGGCTCGGGTTGGCAACCCCTCCATATCCCCCCGACTCTGCACCGCCCGGCTACCAATCCAGTTGGCACGCTTCACTGCGTCGGCGAAGCTGTGATTCTCAAGCAGGGCGCTGATCATGCCGACAGCAAAACCGTCGCCGGCGCCTACGGTATCGACCACCGTTGCCACCGGCACACCCGCCACAAATCCCTGATCGAGATGGGTGCGGTAATACGCCCCATGCGGCCCCAGTTTGATGGCCACCGCTTCGGCGCCCTGATCCAGATAAAACGCTGCAATGTCGGCAGGATCTTCAAGACCCGTCAGCAAGCGTCCCTCGCTCAAACCCGGCAGCACCCAATGGGCGAGGGCGGCGAGGCGGTTGATCTCGGTGATCATCTGCTGTTCGCTGGCCCACAGGCTCGGGCGCAGGTTGGGATCGAAGGACACACTGCGCCCGGCCTCGCGCATGCGGGTCATCAATTCGACAGACATTTCCCGAGCGCTGGCGGACAGCGCTGGGGGGATGCCGGTGGCATGCAGGTGTCGAGCGTTGAGCAACTCAGGCGCGATCGATTGCGGTGACAAGTGACTCGCCGCCGAGCCTCGACGGAAATACTCGACCACCGGATCGCTGCCATCCTCTGTACGGGACTTGAGCTGAAACCCGGTGGGGTGCAGGTTGTCGATTGCGACATGGCTGCAATCCAGGCCTTCCTTTGCCAGTGTGTCGACCACGAATCGCCCGAGGGAATCGGCGCCGACACGGCTGAGCCACGCCACCTTAAAACCCAACCGCGACAAACCGATGGCAACGTTGCTGTCGGCGCCGGCAATGCGTTTATGGAAATGGCCAACGTCGGCCAGTTCACCGTTCTGCTCGGCGACGAACATCGCCATGGTCTCACCGAACGACAGGATATCGATCTCAGACATGAGCGTTCTCCAACCGGGATTGGCCCAGCAGGGCGAGGGCTGCGACATGCTCGGTGGTCAGCTGAATCAGGTCATTGCCTTGCAGCGGGTATTCCGCCGCGCGCATGACGCCGTGGTCCATGTGCCGCAGCAGGTGTTCCCATGCCTGCAGGTCACTCGCGGCGGGCGGGATGGCGATCAGTTTGCCGTCGGTGCGTCGTGTGACGGCTTTGCAATGCACGTAACCGACATGGCGACCGAGCAGTCGTGCGGCGCTGGCGGCCGATTGGTCCTGCCAGTGCCAGTTGCCGATGTCGAAGGTCATCCTGATCGGCAGTGTGTGTTGCTCGACATCCGCGAAAAACCGTTGGAAGGGTTCGATGCGTCCTCCCTGCAGGGTTTGATCGTTTTCCACGAGCAGCTGCACGGTGCTTTTGCCCAACAATTGACTTAGGGACTGGAGGTCGCAGGTGTCGGTGAAGTAACCGAGGGACACCTTCAGCCATTTGGCGCCGAATGCCTGGGCGCGTTGCAGGGCGGTGATCAGCTCGGGGTTGGGCCTCGACTGACCGGCCAGCCACAGCTCCATCGGCGAGGAATAGACGCTTTCCAGACCTTGGGCTTCAGTGGCGTCGGCCAGGAGTGCCGGGTCTTCAACGGTCAGCAACTCTTCGCGCCATTCGATGCGCGTGGCGCCGGCGGCGGCCAATATCTCGATGAAACTGCCCTGGCCGCGTTGGCGGACGAGGTCAGCACCGTAGCTGGAGAGGCTGATGGAAACGTGTGGTTTATTCATTGTTATTGACCTCTGAAACCGGTTTCATTTTTGTTCGAAAAAGTGGTGTTCGGGTAGAGATGCTCAGTGACGGTTAGCCCTCATCGCGAGCAGGCTCATTCCTACAGTGGTCCTGTGTTCGTAGATCAATGTGGGAGTGAGCCTGCTCGCGATGAGGCCATCCGTATCACCGAGAATTCCCATGCGTCGACCCCCGCACAATCAACCGCGCCGAAAAATCCAGCGTCCGCACCGGCCCGTCATCCCCCCGCAAACGCTTGAGCAAACACTCAAAGGCGCTCGCACCGATCTGCGCCGTGGGCTGGGCGAGGGCAGTGATACCGCTCCCTACCAACGGATACCAATCCAGGTCATCGAGGGCGATCAGGCCGACATCTTCAAACAGATTGCACGTCAATTCGCGTAACGCATGGGTACTGGCCAACGCCGCAATGCCGTTCGCGCAGAACAGTGCTTTCGGGCCATGGCCAGGGGCATCCAGGAAAGTTTTGAGTTGCACCGTCAGGTCGCTGCCGGTTTCAACGAGGGTGCCTCGAAGCAGCGGGCGCTGGGCAATGTGCGTCTTGAAACTGCTCACCCGCTCGATCCGCGAACTGGTGCCGTCATAAGGTTCGGTGACCAGCAACACATCGCGGTAGCCGCGTTCTTCCAAATGATCGAGCGCCATTTCCACGGCCGCCGGATTGTCCAGCCCGACCAGATCGCTCTCAAGCTGATCGACTTTTCGATCCACCAACACCAACGGCATTTCGCGATGCAGTTCATGCAACGCATCACGGTGATGACCCAGGGTGTTCACGATCAAACCTTCGATGTTGTAGGAGCGCAGCAGGGCGAGGTGCTGGCGTTCCTGTTCATCATCGCGATCGGTGTTGCACACCACCAGGCTGTAGCCGTGCTGACGGCAGGCAGTTTCCACCCCGTGCATCACGGCAATTGAATAAGGGTTACGGATATCAGCCACCAGCATGCCGATCAGGCGGGTTCGTCCGCGCTTCAGACCACGGGCCATCTGGTTGGGGCGGTAGCCCAATTCGGCAATGGCCTGCTCGATGCGCAGGGCAATGGCATCGGAGAGCAGTGCGCGGTCATCACCGATGAAGCGCGAGACGCTGGCCTTGGAGACCTTTGCGTGTGCTGCGACGTCGAGCATGGTTACGCGACTGCGCTGGGCGGCGGAAAAGCTGTTCACGAGGGTCGACCTTGTTTTTGGAATTATTGGGAAGCAGGCATCTTGATGAAGGCCTGAAACCGGTTTCAGGAAATACCAAACACGGGAGATCGTCAAGAGGGCGGGC
The DNA here is from genome assembly GCF_059716215.1 of Pseudomonas sp. LBUM1643. Lineage (NCBI taxonomy): Bacteria > Pseudomonadati > Pseudomonadota > Gammaproteobacteria > Pseudomonadales > Pseudomonadaceae > Pseudomonas > Pseudomonas sp. LBUM1643. Next base: position 3,407,045 of record NZ_CP166813.1, on the reverse strand, counting down.
AAAAAATATTGTAGTGCTTGAGAAGATTGCGTCAGCGGAAATGGGGCAAATCACAAAAAAAACCAACACGCCACTATCAGTTCTGTTAGTGGCGTTGACGGCGAGGGAATACTAATAATGACCTATATAAGCGTGACGTTAGCTCGCCACTCTTCAGGACAGAGGCCAAGACACTCAAGAGAGTAATCGGATATGGATTCTTCAAACGTTGACGCGACCATCCTCAATGATAAACAAGTACGAAATCTGAGTAATCCGGGGCAAACTTTTGATCAAGCATGGTTGACCTGGGACGCACCTCTGGACAATGCACATCTGCTCGATTATGAAATAACCGGCCCAAGCGTAGAGCCCTTTCGCACGCGAGCGCTCGAGTACACTGCAACAGGCTTGACGCCAGGCATCCCCTACCAGTTCCACGTTCAGGCACTGCGATCGCAAGGTTCTCCCGCCTCACCGGTTTCGATCAACGTGGTGACTCAGGATCGAGTGCCGCCCACTCGTCCGCTAGCGCTGCAATTCAATTTGTCTACGCCGGGTCATGCCTTCCTGAGCTGGCGCGTGTCACAAGATAATGTGGCTGTGGTCTATTACGAGCTGCGCCGTAATGCTGGTGCGTGGGTCCAGGTTGCGGACGCTCAATATCCGCTTGCCAGCCTTGAATTGAACGATAAATTTGACGTGCGTGCGGTAGACGGCGCAGGCAACCGCTCGCAGATAACGTCAATCGAATACAAGGAGATGGCGCCCCCCCTCAAGCCGGTCAATTTGCGCGCCATCGATCTCACCGCGTCTTCTCTCACCTTGCTGTGGGACGGAGGACCTTCGGATATTTTTGAAGTTTTTTGCAACGATGAGTGGGTCCAGACCACTCGCGAACCCCGCGCGATGCTCACCGGCCTCAACGACGCCACCCTTTATACGTTCAAGGTGCGCGCGGTGAACGAACGCGGGGATTTTGTAAGCTCGCAATCGCTACGTCTGGAAACGCCAGCAATTCCTGGCCCTTCAAAGCCCGCCAATCTTTACATCACCAAGTACAACAACGTGACAGCGCTGTTCTGGAAAGCTTCCATTGATGAGGTGGGTGGGCTTTTCTACGAGGTCTATCGTGGCACTGAAAAGATGGACACGACCGAATTAGCTCTATCAGTGCTCACCGGCCTGATTGAAGGCACGTCTTATACATTCAAAGTGCGCGCGGTGAATGCTGCCAACAAGTACACCGATTCAGACCCGCTGTCGTACACACATCCGGATTTGACCGCCCCCTCCAAGCCTACGAATTTGAAAGCCAGTAACGTCTCAGGCACCTCCGTCACACTTGAGTGGACTGCCGCGAGTGATAACGTTGGGGTTAGCGACTATGAGATCTACCATCAAGGCAAACCGGTAGACAAAGTCGCTACCACTCGCTTTGTTTTCACCGGGATGACCAACGGGATCAATGTGTTTAAGGTGCGCGCACTGGATGCCGCCGGAAACGGTACGGATTCAGATACAGTGACGTTGAATATTGATGCCCAGCCGCCCTCCAAGCCGACCAATCTGCGTAGTACGCTGTTTCAAGGCAAAATCTATCTAATGTGGGATCGTTCAACGGATAATGTCGGTGTAACCAACTACAGTATTTATCGAGGCGAAGAGTTACTGGATACCGTCACGGGAGAAACCTTTATTTGCGTTTTTGACTCGGTGCCTGGCAAATGGCCCGTAACCGTGCGTGCGATAGATGCCGCTGGAAATTATACCGATTCTGATCCGTTGATGGTCGACGGACTAGGAAACACATGATCGACAAGACTGCATCAACAAACTCCAGGCTTACTGGATTGGTTAAAGGCACAACCTGTACTTTCAAAGTGGGCGCACTGGATGCAGCCGGAAATGACACCGGTTCGGACCCGCTGCTGTCCACGCATTTGGGGCCGTGATGGAGGGCGTTCAGCCCGCCATCGACAGCCAAGCCGAGCCAAGCAGTAACAAGGCCATGCAGCGGTTAAAGCGCTGCATGGCTTGCGGTGAGCGCAGCCAATGCGTGGACGCCATGCCCAATAATGCCCAGACGCCAAGGCAGGGCAGGGCAACCAGGAAAAACGCCAGGGACAAATACATCACCTGTCCAAGGCGTTGCTCTGTGTTTGCGGCGAACACACTGACAACGGCCAGCGCCATCATCCAGGTTTTCGGGTTGATCAATTGAAGGCTGGCGGCGCCCAGCATTCCGAGTCGAGCTGGGGCAGCTTCAGCCTCCAGCCCCACGGGCGAAGCGCTGAAAATCTGCCACGCCGGGTAGCTCAACCAGATCACACCGACCCACTGCATTGTGGTTTGTACGCCAGGCAGGGTGGTCAATGACTACCAGGATATTAGTGGGGCCAGGGGTGATCGACGCGACGAAAGCAAACAGTAGAAACGGCAAAAATGTCGGGAAAGAGGACAGCATGGGGGAACTCCGGTGAAGATCTTTGAACCCGATCATCACCATCCCGGATTTACCTGTCTGGAAGGTTTGAGCAGCGCCTGCGATACAGTGCAGGCGTAAGACCGTAGGCGCGTACAAACCAGCGTCCCAGATGGCTCTGATCGGAAAAACCCAATTCAATGGCCACCTTTGAGGGTTGCTCGCCATGGGCCAGCATTCGACGGGCAGTGGCCAGACGCAACTGCACCAGACAGGCATGAGGTGCCATGCCGTAGGCCGCCTTGAAGGTTGCTGAACCCCTTGCTCGGTGATTCCCACCAGATAGCTGTCATGCCAATGCGGATCGTAAGCGTGCCCCTCGAAATGCGCGCGCAGGGTCTCGATGCCGGTGTCGGCGTCCTGGGCGAGATCGATCCAGTTGTGAGAAGTCATGCTGCAGCTGTGGGGCGGGTTGCCGATCTATTTGACGCTCGATGGGTGTTTCGTGACTAGAACGTTTGTGCAGGGTCGGCCGGAGCCCGCACCGAAAAGGCATCGTCTGTTTACCCAAACAAGCCCGCCGCAATATTGATCGAAAACCCGAGAATGGCCGTGTTGAACAGAAACCCGATCAATGACTGCGCCAGTACGATCTTGCGCATACTGCGTGTTGCCACCCCCACGTCCGAAGTCTGCACGGCGACGCCGATGGTGAACGAGAAGTATAGGAAGTCCCAATAGTTGGGGGTCGTCAGGCCTTCGGCAAAACGCAGTGCCTGGTCCTTGCCGTCCCAGGTGTAAAACAAACGGGCGTAGTGCACGCTGAAGATCACCCCGATCAACAGCCAGGAACCGATGACGGTCAACGCGGTAAAGCCGTAATGCATCAGTTTGTGGGTGCTGTCCAGGTCCTTGCTGCCGGCCAATTCGAAGGTGATGGTCGCCAGGCTGGCAAGCGCAGCAATGCACACCACGAACAGCACCAGCCCGGCATTTTCATCTTCGATCTCGGCAATGCGCTTTACATCGGGCGCCTTGGCCCGAGAGGTAAGCCAGAGCATCAACACCAGATACGTCCAGACCCCGGCATTCCAGCCGATGAGGATTTTGCTAATGATCGAATCGGCCGGCGCCAGGATGCCCACGGCGATGCCGAGGGTGGCAGCGGTGGTAAGGCGAGGGTGGGTGCGGGCGAGGAAGGGCATGTGAGTTCACTAAGGCGGTGCGTACCTGCACCATAGCGCACGCCACTGCGTTTTGCGTAGGCGCCCTATAGGCGTTGTCTGTGTTCTATGTAGGAGCTGTCGAGTGAAACGAGGCTGCGATCTTTTGATCTTGCTCTTTAAAAAACAACATCAAAAGATCGCAGCCTCGTTTCACTCGACAGCTCCTACAGGGGATTTGCGGAGTCAGATGTCCTTGTGGCGTTTGCGGACGAGCTTCATCACCACCACAAAAAACACCGGTACGAACAGCACCGCCAGTGTCGCGGTGATCATCCCGCCAATGACCCCCGTACCAATGGCTTGCTGGCTTGCCGAACTGGCACCTGTGGCAATCGCCAGCGGCACTACGCCGAGGATGAACGCCAGTGACGTCATGACAATCGGTCTAAGTCGCAAGCGCGCAGCTTGCAGGGTGGCGTCGATCAGGTCGTGGCCTTCGTCGTAGAGGCTCTTTGCAAATTCGATGATCAGGATCGCGTTCTTCGCCGACAGGCCGATGATGGTAATCAGCCCGACCTTGAAGAACACATCGTTGGGCATCCCGCGCAACGTCACCGCCAGCACCGCACCCAGCACGCCGAGCGGCACGACCAGCAGCACCGACGTCGGGATCGACCAGCTCTCGTACAACGCCGCCAGGCACAGGAACACGATCAGCAGCGACAACCCGAGGAGAATCGGCGCCTGACTGCCGGACAGACGTTCCTGCAACGACAGCCCGGTCCATTCCTGACCCAATCCGGCGGGTCCTTGCGCGACCAGTCGTTCGATTTCCGCCATGGCTTCGCCGGTGCTGTGACCGGGTTTCGGTTCGCCGGAAATGCTGATCGCCGGATAGCCGTTGTAGCGCGTCAATTGCGCCGGCCCCTGGGTCCATTTGGCCTGCACGAACGCCGACAGCGGCACCATTTTCCCGGCACTGTTTCGTACGTGCATTTTCAGCAGATCTGCCACCTGACTGCGCTGATCGCCTTCAGCCTGAACCACCACCCGCTGCATCCGCCCCTGATTGGGGAAGTCGTTGACGTAGGTCGAACCGACGGCGGTGGACAGCACGTTGCCAATGTCGGCGAACGACACGCCCAACGCATTGGCCTGCTTGCGATCCACGATCAGTTGCACCTGCGGCGCCTCGGCCAGGGCGCTTTCGCGCACGTTCATCAGGACCGGACTCTTCTCGGCAGCGGCCAGCAACTCGGTGCGTGCCTGCATCAGCGTGGCATGGCCGAGGCCGCCACGATCCTGCAGACGGAATTCAAAACCGCTGGAGGTCCCGAGGCCGTCGATCGGAGGCGGCAGGACGGCGAACGCAACGGCGTCCTTGATCTGGCTCAGGGCGATGTTGGCCCTGTCAGCAATCGAACTCGCCGAGTCGTCACTGCCACGTTCGGACCAGTCCTTGAGGGTGGTAAACGCCAACGCGGCGTTCTGTCCGCTGCCGGAAAAACTGAAACCCAGAATCACCGTGCTGTCGCCAACGCCTGGCTCGGTGGCGTTGTGCGCCTCGATTTGTTCGACGACCTCAACCGTTCGGTTCTTGCTCGCACCCGGCGGCAGTTGCACGTCGGTGATGGTGTAGCCCTGATCTTCAACCGGCAGGAACGAGGAGGGCAGGCGGCTGAACATCACTCCCAGACCGATCAACAGCACGCCGTAGATCAACAGGTATCGACCGCTGCGCTTGAGCGCGTATGCAACCCAGCCTTGATAGCGCTCGGTCAGTTGCTCGAAGCGGCGGTTGAACCAGCCGAAGAAACCGCCCTTGGCATGATGCTCGCCTTTGGCGATCGGCTTGAGCAACGTTGCGCACAATGCAGGGGTCAAGGTCAGCGCAAGGAATGCCGAGAACAGAATCGAGGTGGCCATCGACAAGGAAAACTGACGATAAATCACGCCAACCGAGCCCTGCATGAACGCCATGGGTATGAACACCGCCACCAGTACCAGCGTAATGCCAATGATTGCACCGGTGATCTGCTTCATCGCCTTGCGCGTCGCCTCCTTGGGCGAGAGGCCCTCGGTGACCATGATCCGTTCGACGTTTTCCACCACCACAATCGCGTCATCCACCAGGATGCCGATGGCCAGCACCATGCCGAACATGGTCAGCACGTTGATCGAAAAACCGAGCGCCAGCATGGTCGCAAAAGTCCCCATCAAGGCGACCGGCACCACCAGCGTGGGAATCAGCGTGTAGCGAATGTTCTGCAGGAACAGGAACATTACCGCGAACACCAGCAGCATCGCCTCGCCGAGGGTGTACACCACTTTGGTGATGGAGACTTTGACGAAGGGCGAGGTGTCGTACGGAATCTTGTATTCAACGCCTGCCGGGAAGTAGCGTGCCAGTTCATCCATCTTCGCCCGCACCAGCGTCGCGGTGTTCAAGGCGTTGGCGCTGGGTGCAAGCTGCACGCTGACGGCGGTCGACGGCTTGCCGTTCAGACGGGTGCCGAACTGGTACTCCTGACTGCCGATCTCCACTCGGGCCACATCGGCGATGCGCACCGTAGATCCGTCGGGATTGGCCTTGAGCACGATGTCGGCGAATTCTTCGGGGTTCGACAGCTGACCTTTGACCAGAATGGTCGCGGTGATTTCCTGGGTGCTGCGGGTCGGCAGATCGCCAATGCTGCCGGCGGAAACCTGTGCGTTCTGCGCGACGATGGCCGCGTTGACATCAGCGGGCGTGAGGTTGAAACCGATCAGTTTCTGCGGGTCGATCCAGATCCGCATGGCGCGCTCGGCGCCGTACAGTTGCGCCTTGCCGACACCGTCCAGGCGCTTGATTTCGTTCATCACGTTGCGCGCCAGGTAGTCACTGAGCGCGACCTCATCGAGCTTGCCATCGCTGGAAGTCAGGGTGATCAGCAGCAGGAAGCCGGAGGAGACTTTTTCCACCTGCAAGCCCTGCTGGTTCACGGCTTGGGGCAAGCGCGACTCCACGACTTTCAAGCGGTTTTGTACATCGACCTGGGCCAGTTCCGGGTTAGTGCCCGGCTGGAACGTGGCTTTGATCGTGGCACTGCCCAGGCTGCTCTGGGACTCGAAATACAGCAGGTGGTCAGCGCCGTTGAGTTCTTCCTCGATCAGGCTGACCACGCTTTCATCGATGGTTTGCGCCGAAGCGCCGGGGTACACGGCATAGATCTCGACCTGCGGCGGCGCAACGTCGGGGTACTGCGCGACCGGCAGCTGCGGAATGGCCAATGCACCGGCCAGCAGGATAAACAGGGCGACCACCCAGGCGAATACCGGGCGATCGATAAAGAACTGCGGCATAAAAAAGCGTCCTGCTTACTGACCAGAAACCTGGGCAAGTGGAAGAGGGGTGTCATCGATCTGCACTTTTTCACCGGGACGCGCGTGTTGCAGGCCTTCGATGACGATGCGGTCGCCGGCCTTCAGGCCGCCGGTGACGATCCAGCGATCGTTCTGCACCGCACCCAGCTCGACGGGTTGCTGGCCGACCCGCAGTTCGGAATCCAGCAGCAGCACCTGAGCGATACCTGCGCTGTCACGCTGGATGGCCCGTTGCGGCACGCTGATGCCTTGCTGATTGACGGCTTGCTCCAGGCGCACCCGAACAAAACTGCCCGGCAGCAAATCGAGGTCCGGGTTGGGAAACTCGCTGCGCAGGATGATCTGGCCGGTGCCTGGGTCAACGGTGATGTCGGTGAACAGCAGCTTGCCCGGCAACGGATACAGGCTGCCGTCGTCCTGGATCAGCGTGGCTTTGGCCTGGCCTTGGCCGACTTGCTGCAACTGGCCGGAGCGGAAGGCACGGCGCAGGTCGTTGAGTTCCCGGGTCGATTGGGTAAGGTCGGCGTGGATCGGGTTCAGCTGTTGAATCAGTGCCAGCGGGGTGGTTTCGTTCTGCCCGACCAAGGCCCCTTCGGTGACCAGGGCCCGACCGATACGTCCGGAAATCGGCGCTGTGACGGTGGCGTAGCCAAGGTTCAGCTTCGCCCGCTCGACCGCGGCCTTGTTGGCGGCGACTTCGGCGGCTGTTTGCCGGCTCGCGGCCCGGGCGTTGTCGTAATCCTGGCCGCTGATAGCGTTGCCTTCGATCAGTTGGGCGTAACGCTGCTCTTGCAGACGTGCCTGGAAGGCGTTGGCCTCGGCTTTGCGCAGGGACGCCTCGGCGCTGTCCAGGTCAGCTTTGAACGGCGCCGGGTCGATGCGAAACAGCACGTCGCCTTTTTTCACGTCGCTGCCTTCGCGGTAGGCCTGCTGCAATACCACCCCGGCCACGCGCGCACGGACTTCGGCGATGCGTGGCGCGACGATCCGCCCGCTCAACTCGCTGCTGATCGACAGCGGCCGTGCCTCGATGGTCTCGATGCGAACGGTGGCCAACGGCGCCGCTTCTTCAGCGACCGAGGACTTGTCACAGGCGCTGAGCATCACGGCCAGTGCAATCAGGCTGAGCCTGGCGAGCAGATTCTTCGACATGTAATTACCCCAAAAATAACCACCAGCATGCTACTGGCAGGTGGCGAGGGTAGCGGTGAAGCTTTGTAGGTGCTGTGTGAAATTGTGTAAGGGTTTTACTCAGGGGGGTATGAGGGCGTATATCCTGCAGGTCTTGATTCTATTGCGACTGTTAAACCGCCATCGCGAGCAGGCTCACTCCTACAGGGGGTTTGTGCGTACACAGTGTTTGTGGACAAAGAAATTCCCTGTAGGAGTGAGCCTGCTCGCGATGGCCATTTTCCGGCGCCACTGCACTTTCTGGAAACACCCCATGCCCAACATCCTCCTGGTCGAAGACGACACCGCGCTCGCCGAACTGATTGCCAGCTACCTGGAACGCAATAGCTACTCCGTGAGCGTGATCAGCCGCGGTGACCAGGTGCGCGAACGTGCGCGACTCAATCCGCCGGACCTGGTCATCCTCGACCTGATGCTGCCGGGCCTCGACGGTCTGCAAGTCTGCCGCCTGCTGCGCGCTGATTCGGCCACGCTGCCGATTCTGATGCTCACCGCCCGCGACGACAGCCACGATCAGGTACTGGGCCTGGAGATGGGCGCCGACGATTACGTCACCAAACCCTGCGAACCGCGGGTGCTGCTGGCGCGGGTGCGGACCTTGCTGCGTCGTAGCAGCCTCAGCGAACCGCAGACCGCCAATGACCGCATCCTCATAGGCAACCTGTGCATTGACCTGTCCGAGCGCACTGTGACCTGGCGCGATCAGTTACTCGAGCTCTCCAGCGGCGAGTACAACCTGCTGGTGGTGCTGGCCCGGCATGCCGGCGAGGTGCTGAGCCGCGACCAGATTCTGCAACGCTTGCGCGGTATCGAATTCAACGGCACTGACCGCTCGGTGGACGTGGCGATTTCCAAGCTGCGGCGCAAGTTCGATGACAACGCGGGCGAGGCGCGCAAAATCAAGACCGTGTGGGGCAAGGGTTACCTGTTCAGCCGCTCCGAATGGGAATGCTGAGGCTATGTTCAGACTTCTGTTTCGTCTGTACCTGGTGACCATCGTCTCCTACAGCGCGGCGATTTACCTGGTCCCCGACCTGGTGATCAAGCTCTTCCATGAACGCTTCATGGCGTACAACCTCGACTATTCCCGAGGACTGCAGACGCTCATCGCCAAGCAATTCAAAGCGATACCCGAGGCGCAATGGCCGGCCCTGGCCGACGAGATGGATAAAGAGTTCCAGCCGCTGCACATCGACCTGGCGCGCAGTGATTCCGACGATTTCACCCCCGCGGAACAGGAGCGTTTGCAGCGTGGCGAGAACATCGTACGCATCGGCGATTGGGGCTGGCGCACGCTGGCCGTGGCGCCGCTGAACCAGCACATGGCCGTGCAAATGGTGGTGCCACCGGACCCGCTGGACGTCAACCTGTTGTACTGGAGCATCAACGTGCTGATCGGCGCGACCATGCTTGCCTGCCTGCTGCTTTGGCTGCGCGGGCACTGGCGCGACCTGGAGCGGCTCAAGGGTACTGCTGAACGCTTTGGCAAGGGCCAGTTGGGCGAGCGCACGAAAATTTCATCCCGGTCCAACATTGGCAGCCTGGCCAAAGTGTTCGACACGATGGCGAGTGATATCGAAAGCTTGCTCAACCAGCAACGCGACCTGCTCAACGCTGTTTCCCATGAATTGCGAACCCCGCTGACGCGCCTGGATTTCGGGCTGGCGCTGGCGTTGTCCGACGATATGCCGGCCGCCAGCCGTGAACGCCTGCAAGGGCTGGTCGCGCACATTCGTGAGCTGGATGAACTGGTGCTGGAATTGCTGTCCTACAGCCGCCTGCAAAACCCGGCGCGGCTGCCGGAGCAGGTTGACGTCTCGCTGGATGAATTCGTCGACAGCGTCCTTGGCAGCGTCGATGAAGAACTGGAGTCACCGGACATCGTCATCGACGTGCGGCTTCACGGGCAACTCGAACGCTTCAGCCTTGACCCGCGCCTGACCGCCCGGGCGCTGCAAAACCTGCTGCGCAATGCCATGCGCTATTGTGAAAAACGCATTCAGGTCAGCGTGCAGGTCGTGGCTCAAGGTTGCGAAATCTGGGTTGATGACGATGGAATCGGAATCCCAGACGACGAGGTTGAGCGCATTTTCGAACCCTTTTATCGCCTCGACCGCAGCCGCGACCGCGCCACAGGCGGCTTCGGCCTGGGGCTGGCGATCAGTCGGCGGGCGCTGGAGGCGCAGGGTGGGACGCTGACGGTCGAGGCATCACCCCTCGGTGGCGCGCGATTCAGATTGTGGCTGCCAACGCCTGCCTGACCTTTTCTCCGGGAGCACCACAAACCCTTCTCCAGAAGCACACATACACTGTGGCGAGCGAGCTTGCTCGCGCTCCACTGCGCAGCAGTCGTAAACCCGCGCACAAGGGTCTATCTGTCACACCTGGCAAGTAGGTTTGGGGCCGCTTCGCAGCCCAGCGCGAGCAAGCTCGCTCGCCACAGTTCGTCACACGACAAGATACTGTGCATTTTTCGATCAGGTTTTAGACGAGCCATTAATGGCCTCCGCCAGATCCTGATACTCCTCGCACGTGTTGCCGCAAATCGATTTGATTTCCTGCAACTGCTCTTGCGCCAGATCCAGCCGACCTTTGATCACATACGCTTCACCAAGGTATTCGCGTACTTGTGCATACTGCGGGTCGAGTTTGACCGATTGCAGGTAGTACCCGATGCCTTCGTCAGTGCGACCGAGTTTGCGCGTAGCGTAGCCGCGATAGTTCAGCGCTTTGGCGGTGTTCGGCTCCTTGAGCGTATCCAGCAACGCCAGGGCTTCTTCGTAGCGCCCGTCCCTGGCCAGGCGATAGGCGTAATCGGTGCGATCCGCGTCCGGCAGCAGGCTGCTGTCTTGCATCAGGCATTTTTGCTGCTTGCTGTCCCAGACCTGGCCTTTGGGGCAATTGGGCTTCGCAGGCTCTTCCTCGTCGCCGTTGGCGAACGCAAAGGTGCTAGACAGCGCGGCGGCCAGTAACAGCGGGGTGCACCAGGCAAGACGAATATTCATGGGGTCAATCCTCAGGGGTGATACCTATAGAACACCGCAGCGTGAACAATTGTTCATTACTTTCTGGCGATCCCTACAAGGAAAGCTCAAGTCCAGACGCTATGCTCGTTAGCATTCGCTGTCGATCTGGAGCGCTGCCATGAAAGATCACGTCCACCATACCGCCGCTGCTGGCTACAAGATTGCTGCCGAGACTTACGTGCGCGGTCGTCCGGATTATCCACCGCAACTCACCGTTTGGCTGACGCAGACGCTCGGTCTGAATGCGCACACCACTGTCATAGACCTGGGGGCCGGGACTGGCAAGTTCACTGGTCGGCTGGTGGCGACCGGGGCGCAGGTGATTGCCGTGGAACCGGTGGCTCAGATGCTGGAACTATTGTCCGCCGCCCATCCCCAAGCACTGGCTATCAGTGGTACGGCCACGGACCTGCCCTTGCCCGATGCTTCGGTGGATGTGGTGGTGTGCGCCCAGGCATTTCACTGGTTCGCCAGCCGTGATGCCCTGGACGAAATCTCTCGAGTGCTCAAGCCCGGCGGCAAGTTGGGACTGGTGTGGAACCTGCGTGATACCCGCATCGGTTGGGTGCCGAAGCTGGATGCGATCGTCAATGCGCTGGAGGGTGATACGCCACGGTATTACACCGGCGCCTGGCGCGATGCGTTTCCCCATGACGCATTCGGGCCGCTGCAGGAGCAGCAATTCGCCCATGGACACACCGGGGCGCCGGAGGATGTGATTCTCAACCGGGTGCGCTCGACCAGTTTCATTGCAGCATTGCCGGCCTTGGATCGGACAAAGGTTGATGAACGGCTGCAGGCGCTTATCGCGTCCGAGCCTGAATTGCGTGGCAAGGATGTCGTGACAGTGCCCTATATGACTGCCGCCTTTGTGGCCGTTAAACGCAGCTGAATCGTTGTGGGCGGTGAGCTTGCTCGCGATGGCGGAGTATCAATAGACATTGATGTTGCCTGACCCACCGTCATCGCGAGCAGGCTCACTCCTACCTTTGATCAGTTGTGAACACAAAATCTGCGTCGACCCCAGATCCCCTGTGGGAGTGAGCCTGCTCGCGATAGCGGAGTATCAGTCGACATCATTGTTGCCTGACTCACCGTCATCGCGAGCAGGCTAACTCCTACCTTTGATCAGTTGTGAACACAAAATCTGCGTCGACCCCAGAGCCGCTGTGGGAGCGAGCCTGCTCCGGACGGCGTTCCTACGATGAACGATGACTCGGTTTCAGCTCAGCAGCCGAATCGGCGCTCCGGCTGCCCAGGCTTGAATGTCTTCGATCATCTGCGAGAAAAACAGGTGATAGTTCTGCTGGCTGACATACCCGACATGCGGCGTCGCCAGTACATTGCCCAGGGTTCTGAACGGATGATGAGCGGGCAGGGGCTCCTGCTCGAAGACGTCCAGCGCTGCGCCGGCCAGTCGGTTCTTTTGCAGCGCCTTGATCAACGCTGACTCATCGACAATCGGCCCGCGAGCAGTGTTGACCAGCAGCGCGGTCGGTTTCATCCAGTCCAGTGCCTGTGCGTCAACGATGCCCCGGCTGCGATCGCTGAGTACCAGGTGCACCGATAACACGTCGGCTTGCTCAAACAGCTCCTGTTTGCTGACATAAGTGACATCCACCTCTGCCGCACGTTCGGCGGTCAGGTTTTCGCTCCACGCAATCACCCGCATGCCGAACACCTGACCGAACCGGGCAACCCGTTGACCGATACTGCCCAGCCCCAGAATTCCCAGCGTCTTGCCGTGCAGATCACCGCCCAGACCCTGTTGCCATTTACCTTCGCGCAGTGCGTTGGCTTCGTTCACCAGGTTGCGGGTCGCGGCCATGATCAACGCCCAGGTCAGCTCCGGCGCCGCATGCTTGTAGCTGTCAGTGCCGCATACCTGAATACCCAGTGCTGCAGCGGCTTTGATGTCCAGAGCGGCATTGCGCATACCGCCCGTCACCAGCAGCTTGAGGTTGGGCAAATGGCGCATCAGGTCGTCATCGAAGCGGGTGCGTTCGCGCATCACACAGATCACCTGGAACGTTTCCAGGCGTTTGGTCAGGGTGTCATTGTCGGCGGGGTAGTCATGGACAAAATGCACCTCGCCAATGCCCTCCAGCGCTGACCAATCCACTACGCCGCTCGCGACATCCTGCCAATCATCGATCACCGCAATCTGCACAGCCATCAGCCTTACCTCATCAACGAACAGGGTTGGTTTTGTTCAGCCAGGCGAGCAGGGCCTGGTGGAATTTTGCCGGTTCTTCCATTTGCGGTGCGTGGCCCATGCCGGGGAATTCAACCAGCGTGGAATGCGGAATGAGTTTGGCGACCTGTTTGCCGAGCACATCGTAATGGCCGATTTTCGCTTTGACCTCTGGCGGGGCAATGTCCTTGCCAATCGCTGTGGTGTCCGAGGTGCCAATCAACAACAGTGTCGGCATCTTCAGGTTCTTGAATTCGTAATACACCGGCTGGGTAAAGATCATGTCGTAGATCAGCGCCGAATTCCACGCCACCAGGGTTTTGCCCGGACCTTTGGCCAGACCCGCGTACATGTCTACCCAGCGGTCGTACTCAGGCTTCCAGCGGCCATCGTAATAGGTGCTGCGCTCGTAATCGCGGATGCCTTGAGCCGTCACCTTGAGCTCGCGCTCATTCCACTGGTCGACGGTGCGATAAGGGACGCCGAGGGCTTTCCAGTCTTCCAGGCCAATGGGATTGACCATCGCCAGCTGTTCAACCTGCTCAGGGTATTGCAGGGCGTAGCGGGTCGCGAGCATGCCGCCGGTGGAGTGGCCCAGCAAGGTGGCTTTCTGGATGCCCAGGGCCTTGAGCAATTGTTGCGTATTGGTCGCCAGTTGCTGGAACGTGTACTGATAATGTTCTGGCTTGCTGGAGGTGCAGAAACCGATCTGATCCGGTGCGATAACCCGATACCCGTCTTCGCTGAGCGCCTTGATCGACGTGTCCCACGTGGCCCCGCAGAAGTTTTTGCCGTGCATCAGCACCACGGTGCGGCCGTTGGTTTTGCCTTCGGCAGCAACGTCCATATACCCCATTTGCAGGGATTGGCCTTGAGACTCAAAAGCGAAATGCTTGACCGTGTAGGGGTACTCGAACCCTTGCAGCTCGGGTCCGTATTCCGGGCCTTCGGCGTGGGCGAGGGAGGGCAACGCAGCGCTCAACAGAAGGCCGGGCAGCCAGCGCGGGAGGGTGAGAGGCATGAGTAAACTCCAGTGGAAATCGGCCGATGCTGGAACGGCTTGATTAGGGCGACATTAAACACAGGCAATGACCGCGCCAGATCGTTCAACCCATCCAGCCGAGGGTCGCCAGGGCCAACACCCCGTAACGAGCGCCTTTGGCGAGGGTCACGATCAGCAGGAATCGACCCAGGGGCTCGCGCATGACACCGGCCACCAAGGTGAGTGGATCGCCAATGACAGGCAACCAACTGAGCAGCAGTGACCAGTGGCCATAACGTTGATAGTGAATGCGGGCTTTTTCCAGATGACGAGGGCTGACCGGGAACCAGCGCCGATCGCGAAAGCGTTCAATTCCGCGCCCCAGCCACCAGTTCACCAACGAGCCCAGGACATTGCCCAGGGTCGCAACGGTCAGTAGTGACCATAGCCAATACTTGCCGCTGAGCAACAACCCCATCAGAACCGCTTCCGATTGCAAAGGCAGCAGGGTCGCCGCGCCGAATGCCGCAAAAAACAGCCCGATGTAAGCGCCGAACATCACTGGGCGGGGTAGTCCGCCACCACGACGTCAGTCCCGTCATTTTTCAGGCCGAAGACCTGATAGGCATCGCTCATACCGTCCATTTCCATGCCGGGCGAACCCATGGGCATTCCGGGAGCGGCAACACCCAACAGATCATCGCGCTTGCTCAAGGCCAGAACCTGATCGGCCGGAACATGACCTTCGACGAATTTGCCGTTGATCAGGCCGGTGTGGCAGGACGCCAGGCGCGGGGGCACGCCGTGCTGTTGCTTGAATTGGCTCATGTCGGCTTCGACGTGATCCTCTACCTTGAAACCATTGGCTTCCAGATGGCTGATCCACTTTTTGCAGCAGCCGCAGTTGGCATCGCGGTGAACTTCAATCGGGATCAAGTCGGCGGCCTGGGCCAGGGAAGAAATGAAAAGGGCGCTCAGGGCAGCCAGTCGCAGGTGGGTTCGCATGGGCATCTCGTTTCGAATTGCGGCCGAAAAAATGCATTCTGACCATTTTCAGCGGCCAGGCATTCAAGGAGTGTTTCGAATTAATACAAGTTAAACGACCTGATGATCTTAGATCAAGGCTGTCAGGCAGATGAGGCAAAGATGACAATAGTGTCAGGTTGGCCGCTGAGCACCGGAAAAGATGCTCAGGGTGAGAAGAGGCGAACGTTTAACGGTGCTGATAGTAACCCGGGCCGCCCCGGTCATAGTGGTCGTGACGCCCCCCGCCGTGTGGGAAAACGATGCAACCGCTCAAAGTTAAAATGGCCAGCAGGGGAATCAGCCGTGTGATTCGACGGAGCATGTGAAAATCCTCATGGTTAGCGCCGTGATAAAGCTAAAACTCTTCATCGGCTGTAACATGAGACCCCGTTTGCAGCGGGCCATCCCCGAAATACGGTAGGGGCTTGGCATGCGATCGGATACAAACCGGATACATTTTCATCAGCTTCAGGAACTCGCAATGACACAGTCGCAACGTTTGAAATATTCGATTCTGATTTCGCTGGTGGTGCTGGCGATCATGTTTGGCCTGTCCTATTTGCAGAACACAGGCGTTATCACTGAAAAAATGTTCCAGTACATCGCCATTGCCGTGGCGGTGATCGTAGTGGTGGTGAACGGCGTGATGCGTCGCAAGGTCAAGCCTTGAGCAACGCACCTTGAAAGCCGGTTATTCGCCGTGCAATGCGGCGAATGCCTGAGGGTTCAGGCTGTAGCTTTTGTCACTGTTCAGTTCGATCACGCCTTCGCTGCACAAGCGTTTCAACACTTCGCGCACGCTGAGAAACGACAGGGGGATGTCCAGGTCCAGCAGTTGGCTGTGCACCCCGCGGACACCCAGGGTGCGGTCGTGTTCGGCGGCGTTGAGTAAGGCGTCGATGACTTTCAGGCGAATCAGGCTGGTGCGCAGGCCGAAGCTCTTGAGCAACATCCTGATGCGTTCGTTGCCATGGCGATCGGTACGTTGATCGAAAACGCCGGAGCCAATGGTGGTACTCATTGGCGCAGTGCTACCGTCCGTTGGCAGTTGCGAGTTGTACATGCAAAAACTCCTTTTCAGAGCCTGATCCGGGAAATTATTGGTGCTCTCAATCAATAAGACGGATGAGCCTGGCAAATCATGAAGGCTCGAATGTAGAAATTTTGTCGACGCCGCGTCGACAAGTCGTGAGATGCCTTGGGTACGGGGTTTCACACGCTAAATTTTTTGTTGATGACTTCGTTTCTAGAATCATGTGACCTGACCGAACCAAACAAGCCGCAACCCATTCCCTGTAGCAGCTGGCGAAGCCTGCGTTCGGCTGCGTAGCAGTCGCCATCCCGCTTCGCGCGGTCTGCCTGATACATCGCGATCTTTGGTTTTGCGACTGCTACGCAGCCGAACGCAGGCTTCGCCAGCTGCTACAGGGTTTGAGTTGCGGCTTGGCGTTCGGGGCCAGGGAGTAACTCTTTTTCGATCAGGAGCGAGCGTGATTATTTCCAGGCAGTTAACCCGGTTAAGCCTTGCCGCCGTATTGGTGGGTTGCAGCCTTGCAGCGAACGCAAGCAGCCAGTCCGAGCAGACCAGCGCAGACATCCGTCGCACCACGTTTGGGGTGCCGCACATTCGCGCCGACAACGAACGCGGTCTTGGCTACGGTATCGGGTACGCCTACGCGCAGGACAACCTGTGTTTGCTGGCCAACGAAATCACCACGGTCAATGGCGAGCGTTCGCGCTATTTCGGCCCTGACCAGTTCACGGTCGAAGAACGTGAAAACCAGGTCAGCGACCTGTTTTTCACTTGGCTGAACACCCCCCAGGCCGTTGACGCTTTCTGGCAGGCGCAAATCCCGACGGTGCGCGACCTCATTGAAGGTTATGTGGCGGGCTACAACCGCTCCCTTAAAGAAACCCGCGCGCAAGGCTTGCCAGCGCAGTGCCAGGGCGAATGGGTGCGCGACATCACTGTCCTGGACCTGGTCAAATTGACCCGGCGGCTGTTGGTCGAAGGCGGCGTCGGGCAGTTCGCCGAAGCGCTGGCCGGCGCCACGCCACCCCAGACCGTCGCGACCACCGCCCATTCAGAATCATTCCAGCTAGCCGACTCGCGCCTGCAGCGCTTCGCCCTGGACCGGGGCAGCAACGCCGTCGCCGTCGGCAGCGAACGTTCCTTCAACGGTCGCGGCATGTTGCTGGCCAACCCGCATTTTCCCTGGGTGGGCGGGATGCGTTTCTATCAGATGCACCTGACCATCCCCGGCAAACTCGACGTGATGGGCGCCGCGCTGCCCGGTCTGCCGATGATCAACATCGGTTTCAACCAGCACCTGGCCTGGACCCACACGGTGGATTCATCCAAACATTTCACCCTGTACCGCCTGCAGCTCGACCCCAAGGACCCGACCCGTTACCTGCTCGACGGCCAGTCATTGCCAATGACAAAACAGACCGTGACGGTGAACGTGAAACAAGCCAATGGTCAGGTCCAGCCGATCTCCCATGTGGTTTACAGCTCGCAGTTCGGCCCGATTGTGCAGTGGCCCGGCAAGCTCGACTGGGACACTCAGTTTGCCTATAGCCTGCGCGACGCCAACCTGGAAAACGACCGGGTATTGCAACAGTGGTATGAGATGAACCGGGCGGACAGCCTTGAGGCGTTGCAAGCGTCGGTGCACAAGATTCAGGGAATCCCGTGGGTCAACACCCTGGCGGCCGACGACAAGGGCCAGACGCTCTATATGAACCTGTCGGTCGTGCCCAATGTGAATGCAGAAAAGCTGGCCAGGTGCAGCGATCCACGGGCCGGCTTGCAGATGATTGTGCTTGACGGGTCCAGGAGCGAATGTGCCTGGGACATCGATCCTCAGGCGGCACAAAAAGGTATCTACGCGTCCGACCAGTTGCCACAGCTGCTGCGCAAGGACTTCGTGCAGCATTCCAACGATTCGGCATGGATGGCTAACCCGGCGCAACCGCTGACCGGTTTCTCGCCCCTGATCAGCCAGGACAGCCAGCCATTGGGGCTGCGCTCACGCTTTGCGCTGGATCGCCTGGGGGCGCTGCGCAAGGCTGGGCCTATTGCGGCAGCGGACCTGCAACGCATGGTGATGGACGATCAGGTGTTTCTGGCCGCGCAAGTGATGCCGGACTTGTTGCAGTTCTGCATGGCGGATCTGGGCGCAGACGCAAAGGCGCTCACTCCTTTGTGCGCCAGCCTGAAGGCCTGGGACGGCAACGCGAACCTGAACAGTGGCCTGGGGTTTGTTCACTTCCAGAATGTGATGGAAGCGTTACAGGAAATGCCTGATGTATGGCGGGTGCCCTTCGATCCGCAAGACCCGCAGCACACACCCCGTGGTCTGGCGATTGAGCAGACTGAGGTGGTGAACGCCGTTCGGCAGGCGATGTTGGCCTCTGTTGAAAACGTCGACAAACAAGGGCTAAAGAAAGACAGCCGTTGGGGGGACATCCAAGTAGTGAGCAGTGGCGGACAGCAAACGCCAATCCATGGTGGGCCGGGCACCTTGGGTGTTTATAACGCCATTCAGAGCGTGCCCAGGACTGACGGCAAGCGAGAGGTCGTCAGCGGGACGAGTTACCTGCAAGTGGTGACTTTTGACGACAAAGGACCGCATGCCTTGGGATTGCTCGCGTTCTCGCTGTCCAGTGATCCTGCCTCGAAGTATTCACGGGACCAGACGCTGGCGTTTTCGAAGAAGCAGTTGAGTGTGACGCCGTTTACCGAGCTGCAGATCAAGGCTGATCCGCAGTATCAGGCGCGCACGATCAGTGAGCGGGATGAGGCGGTTGGTAAGGTCGCACACGAGTAAGATCAGAGGATAAGATCAAAAGATCGCAGCCTCGTTTCACTCGACAGCTCCTACAGGATTACATTTGTCCTTGTAGGAGCCGTCGAGCGAAGCGAGGCTGCGATCTTTTAGCTTTTTGGAGTCTGCTGCGGGAGGGCGTTCAATACCGGATTACCGTCCTTGTTGCGGGTCACGTAGACCGGTAATACCTTGGGCAAGGACGCCACCAGGCTGTTGAGTTCCTTGATGTTGTAGATGCCGCCGATGCGGATCGAACCGGTACTGTGATCGGCCACCGTCAGCGGTTTGGCCAGGTAGCGGTTGATCAAGGGCAGGGCGTCGGACAGCGTCAGATCATCCAGCACCAGCTTGCCGCTGCGCCAGGCCAATGAGTTGTCATTGTCATAGGTCTGGCTGATGCGCGGAATGTAATCGCCGTGCCCATAGCTCGCCTGCATGGCAGGCCCGAGACGCAGACCATCGCCCGGAAGGTCATCGTTGCTGCTGACCAGCACCGACCCTTCAATCAGGCTCACGCGCACCTGATCCTCGTACATCCAGACGTTGAACTTTGTGCCAGTCACCCGAATCTTGCCGTCCGCCGCTTTCACGATAAAAGGGTGCGTGGTGTCGTGGCTGACATTGAAGAACGCTTCGCCTTTCTTCAATGTCACCCGGCGCTGATCCTTGTAATTGCTGAACGTCAGCTCGCTGCCCAGATTCAGCTCCACCTGGCTGCCATCGCCAAGGGTGACATGACGGACCGTATCGCTTGCTTCAATGTGTTGGTACGCGTCGGGCAGCCAGCCCAGGTTCCAGCCGCTGAAGGCTGCCAATGGCAGCGCCACCGCGCACACGGCGGCGGCGATGCCGAAGGTACGCCAGGGCGTTGCGGGTTTGATGTGCACCACCGGTGCGGCAATAGCCGGCGCACGAGGCAAATCCCCGGCAACGTCCCAAATCTCCAGCATCGCTTCGTACTCGAACGCATGAAGTGGATGCGCATCACGCCATTGTTCGAATGCGATACGCTCTTGCGCCGTACAGTCATTGGCGTGCAAGCGCATGCACCAATGCGCTGCGGCATCGGTAATGGCGTCGTATTCGGCTTGGGAGAGGGGGCTGTCGGTCATTGACTCATCCTGATTTCCCACATTCTAACCTTTGAGTTCACCCTGCGAGAACAACCGTCATGGCAATTACCCATCAAACTCGCAAGAATTTAATGAGTCACGGGGTGCTAACGTGCAATAGACGTCCCAATCGGGTGATTAGCCAGGCTACGCTGTCTGCGTTGGCAAGCAGTACCTTCAGCCTGATCAGTGGATTTTTCTTGAATTGAGTACGAGCGCCGCTCAGGTTTTCTGCCTTGGTCAAGGTCAGTACCCGCTTTTTTACGTCACCCGTATCTTCTTCAAACGTATCACCCAGGTTATCGTGCTCACCGGTAACAGGATCGTACAGAGTGAACAGTTCAGTGTAGGGCGTCTTGATCGAGAGCGCGGTGTCCTGAAGTTTGCTTAATTCTTCCTTCAGCCCGACGGCCATTGGACTGGATGTTTCAATAAGGTCGACAAAAGGTCTGCCGGAATCCAGGTAAGCGATGTCCTGCGCATCCAGCGCAATGTGCGCAAGCTCATGTAAAAGCGTCGCTGCCCGGGCATGGGTGTCGACCGGGAAATCGGGGTTGCTCAGATAAGGCTGGTAAACGTCGTACGCCGGCTTGAAGAATCTTTCTACCAGGTAAATTTTCTGCTTGGTGTCAGACGGGACCGTAAATGCAAAAGTATTTGCTGCGCCTGTGACGACCCTGCCAATCACAAATCGGCTGGAGGTTGCCTTCGTGAGTGTGGGATCCAACAGGGCTGCAAATACCTTGTTCACCGCTGTTTCAAGCTGCTCGACGTGTTCGGGCTGGACGGTTGTGACACCCATGAAATCCATGATCAGCTGATGCACCGGGGTGACGGTGTCGTCAGCATTCTTCAGCATTTGCAGATTGCGAAAGCTGTTCCAGGCGTAGGTCGTGGCCAGGTCCAGCGCCTCGGTTATCTGGCTCGCCTTTTTCGGAAACAGCATCCGGATCTGGGACATTCCGTGAGCATCGACATTCATCCCGTCCCATACGGCAAACGTGGTTTTTAACTGATCGAAAATGCTGAAGCGCGGATGGGATATTTTCCTGTCCACTGTCCACTGTCCATTGACTGGACGCGTTCCGGTTTAAATAAGGTCCTCGCTTTTTATCGCCGCCGATTCTCCAGCGCGTGCCATGCTGTGTGACGGGATACACTTTTCCTTGCGCAGGGCAGTAATGTTTTTTAGTTGAAGGATGCTCATAAAGCCCAAGCTTGACGTCGTGTGTCAGCGAACCCAAGTCGATGTCGATGCTTTCATGGATGCTCAAGCGCGTGCGTTCGCGCGCAGTGACGTTGATGTCTTGCCACTTGAACGGCGTCGTTGAAGGTGTTGATGCAGCCACTTCTGGCGCCGAAGACGGTGTCGTTTGAGCGTCTTGTGAATCGCGCAACATGGCGAGCTGGGCCATGCCATTGATGAACTCTTTTAATGCCGGCCCCCATTTATGCAACTGCAGATCTTCGGCGGATTGCTTGATGTGCTGATAGCTGTGCCAGACGGTGAGCGGGTAGGCCAGCTTTCCCGCAAAGAAGCTAAAGGCGGCTTGCAGATCTTCGCCCAGCACGTGCTTGATGTTTTCCCATTCACGTTGCTTTTTGTCATCTGCCTGGAAACCGAGCAATCGGGTCAACACATCAACCGTTTCGTTGAATAGCTGTTTAAACAAGTGCCCCTTGATCGGGTTGTACGCCAGGGTGACGTCGGCAAGGCGCTTGCCGGTGTTCGCCATTTCTTTTTCGAGCAGCACTCGATGAGACGGCAGCAGGTTCATCAACACCCAATCGAGCAGCCCACCGCCAGATTTCAGATCGGTGATTAGCTGTGCCTCGTTTTGGTATTCCTTTATGCCGTGTCCACCGCTGTGAGGCGCGATGAGTATTTGCGTTGCGGCTTTATCAATTGAAGACCCGATCAGATAGACACCCGGCACGGCCATCGCCGGGGCGTCTTCAACACCGACAAGTTCCAGAGGGCGAATGATTGCATGGGCGCCCTCGACTGCCGCACGGGCAATAGCATCTGGCAGGTCCGCGATCTGCTGGATCAGCCCAAATCCGGTTTGACTGAGTTTTCCTTGCAGTTTTTGTTCGTGTGCGCAGTGCATCAGCTGCCAAGGCACTTGCGTGTAAAACCGCTTGCGGCGATCCGCCGAATCCGCCTGGGTTTGCGCAAACGCCTCCTTCACTACTTTTTGCTGATGCTCGCCAAGTTTCAGGTTTTTTATCAGATCTTTTATGTACTGCTCGTTCATTCCGGCGGGAATCGCGGTTGAGGTCAGCGACACCAGTTTGAAACGGGTATTGTCCAGGTCGGTGAAGTGGATCAATGCGAACCTG
This sequence comes from Pseudomonas sp. LBUM1643, assembly GCF_059716215.1. Classification (NCBI taxonomy): domain Bacteria; kingdom Pseudomonadati; phylum Pseudomonadota; class Gammaproteobacteria; order Pseudomonadales; family Pseudomonadaceae; genus Pseudomonas; species Pseudomonas sp. LBUM1643. The sequence continues at coordinate 3,384,405 of NZ_CP166813.1, read as the reverse complement.
GTCAGGGTTTGGCTGATGACCTGGGCGGTCTTGGCGTCATTGATTCGGATCTCTATATCGTCCGGATCGACGTCGTAAGTGTCTGCCTTGAGTTGTTTTTGCAAGTGTTGACGTGCGGTGTGTTGTAGCGAGCTGATACCGGACAGGTAGTCCTGGTCGTCAGTGACATTATTGAGGTATTGCTGAAGCAGTTCGCAATGCAGTTTTTGATCTGCGATGCTCGCTTTACCCAGCCACGCCGGCAGCTTCTGCAGGGTGTTCAGACCCTCCGCTATGTGCGTGACGCGATGCAATCCTGTCAGCGGAGCACGTAATGCCACTCGATCCATGAGCTGGGCACGTTCAGCGGCGGGGAGCGGTGAGGCGAGTGCGTCAGCGACGCGGGTTTTGTCCAGATGCACAAAGGTTTGTTGAACGTGTTCAAGAAAGTGCGTATCGATCAGTTGCATCGGCGCCAAGGTGTAGGTCTTGCCTGGCAATCGTTCACTAGCCCCCAGGTTTTCCAGGAGTGTGTCGCGAAGACCCTTGTCCCCGAGGCGTTTTTCGAGCGCGTTCAGTGCCAGGGTCAAGCCACTGAATGCTTCAAATCCTGACGCCGGCGTCCAGAGTACGGTTTTGCCCGATTTTGTCGAATCAAGACCTCCCTTTTCCGTCAATGCAAAACAACTGGCCAGTTTCAATGGGGCTGTAGCGTCGCTGACGTTTAACGCCAGGGAAAATACATCTGGCACAAAACCGTTCAGCTTGGCGCGCTGCGAACGCACGGGCTTATCAAGTACCGCTTTAATGATCGCCTGTTCAGCGGCACCCAGGGTACGCGTGACGGTACGCAGTTCCAGTTCACTGCGTAATGCGGTCGACAGCGTTTGGGTGAAGCTCGATTTGAGCGTTGCAATCGACGTCGCCACGGCGGCTTCTGCTTCGGCCACCGTGCGGATGGTTGGCGCGATGACCGGATGTGCATCGAGTTGTTGAACAAGTGTTTTCCTGACGAGGGTGATTTTTTTCAGTTGTGCGCTGGCGGACTCGCCAGCCACGGTCGCTGGTCGGGCGTACCAGCGTGGACCCGGGTGTCGATTGACGTGTTCTTCAGCGTCCACCGCCAGCAGCCCGTCATCGATTAACCCACGGACATCCAACGCTTGATTGAGCAAGGCGTGCGGGTCCAGGGTGCCTTCGCTGTCACGGTAGAGACTCAATGCATGGGACACGTTATCGCGTTGCTTGCCGATAATGTCTTCCATCAACTGTTCAAACACCGAACCGGTGATCGGTTGCCCGACAATGTCGCGATCACCCGGCGCCATTGCAATGAATCGGCCGCGCTCGGCCAACGACATCAAATTGAGCAGCGCGTTTTCATGCGTCTCGCTGTTCAATCGTTCCAGAAGGGTCTTCGTCACAGCGGACACGTCCTTTGTGGGTTCGATGCCATCGTGCTGGGTGTAAATGAAACCGCGAGAACTGCTGCTCCCCAGCATCAGGGTAGACGCCAGGTCTGCGTAGCGATTGGCCGGTGTCGTAATGCGGACTGTTTTTGCGAGAAAGGTGGACTCGGCACTCATATGGCTTGCGCCCATCAGTGCCTGATACTCCTGCGTTGATAAAATACCTTCTTGCCGCTTGAGTAGAAGGCGCGTGTAAAAGGTGTCGCGCAAACCCTGCGCAAATAATGCCGAGCGCGACAGTTCAAGGCTGGTTGTGGTGTTCCAGAACGTTTCCAGCAAGTTTTCCAGTTGTGACGTAAAGCTGTTGGCGATCTCTTCTACCGCGATTTCCCACGCCTGGTTATCGCCGGAGGTGCTGAAGCTGAGTGCGGGGTTGGAGAACGCTCGGACGTCACCTGTTGGCCATTGTTCTTTGAGGTGGTAATGCAAGAGTGCCTGGCTCAGGGACAGTGACGATATTTCCCGTAGCTTGTCGCTGCCAGCGACTGCTGAGCGCTGACGAACGTAGGTTTTCAGGCGAGTCAGGCGTTGATCCAGGGTGGGAAACCCGTTGAGTAATATGTGGCTGGCCTTGAGGGTGTCGTCCAGCATCGACTGCAGTGTGGGCATTTTGCGTAGTTCGCCCATCATGCTCTTGAGGTTCTGCGTCTGATTGCGTTCGATGACCGTCTTTTGGTCCTGAAACACTGCGCCCTCAATCGCCTGCGTGATGATGCTTGTCGTTGCCGTGGCGGGTAAACCGCTGCGTTGTTCGATGGAGAGAAAACGCATCAGCTCCCGCCTGCCGGTTTCCTGCCCCAGCCACTCCAGCAGTTTGCTTTTGACTTCGTCCATCTTTTTGAATTTGATCAAGCCTTGCCACGGGGTGTACAGCACGACTTCGCCGTCGTCTGGCCGACTCATGGCGAAAGCCCCGGCCAGCGGCGTGTCGGTCGCACCGGGTTGCCTCAGCAACAAGCGATGAACGAGCATCGGCGAGGTAGGGTCTTTACGCGCGGTATCGGTCGCGAGGTGAACTGTCGAAAGCCATTTGAGATCGCCAAGGGAGAAGTTGAGGGCTTTTTCTCGGGCGCCCGTTTGCTTGGCTGTGGAGGCTTGTTCTGCCTCCTTGAAAAAGTACGGGAGTGATAATGTCGTCATTGTGTTTCCTCGAAGTGCTGCGAGTGCTCAGTCATCGCAGGTCATGGGGTCGAGGGAAAAACGTAGGGCAGCAGACGATGTCGAGTGCGGTAGATAGTGCTAGCACCGATTGAATGCCCAAAACTTGACAGCAAGGCCGTATGAAAGCGTTTAATCGACGGGTCGCGCTTTTCTAAAAATAAAACCGGAGCTTCAGATGACCGCATCGCCTGAGTTGGCCGTTAGTTCGGCCAAACAAACGCTCGATTACGATTCCCTTGTTCTGCTGCTCGAACAGATTTTCGTCCGTCATGGCACCTCCACCGAAGTCGCCAAGACCCTGGCGCAAAACTGTGCCGGTGCCGAACGGGACGGCGCCCACAGCCATGGCGTGTTCCGTATTCCAGGTTATGTTTCGACGCTGCAAAGCGGCTGGGTCAATGGTCAGGCGGTGCCTGTGGTGGAAGATGTGGCGTCGGGGTTTGTTCGGGTCGATGCCGACAATGGTTTCGCCCAGCCGGCGCTTGCGGCTGCGAGAGCACTGCTGGTAGAGAAGGCCCGAAGCGCGGGCATCGCAGTGCTGGCCATACGTAACTCCCATCATTTCGCCGCGTTATGGCCTGACGTGGAGCCCTTCGCCTATGAAGGGCTGGTGGCGCTGAGCGTGGTCAACAGCATGACCTGTGTGGTGCCGCACGGTGCCGATCGGCCGTTGTTTGGCACCAACCCGATCGCTTTTGCCGCACCTCGTGCCGACGGTGATCCGATTGTCTTCGACCTGGCAACCAGCGCCATCGCCCACGGCGACGTGCAGATCGCCGCGCGCAAGGGTGAACGCTTGCCTGCGGGCATGGGGGTCGACAGCCTCGGTCAGCCGACCCAGGACCCGAAAGCGATTCTGGAGGGCGGGGCGTTGCTGCCGTTCGGCGGGCACAAAGGTTCGGCGTTGTCGATGATGGTGGAGTTGTTGGCAGCGGCGCTGACCGGCGGGAATTTTTCTTTCGAATTCGATTGGTCGAACCATCCAGGGGCCAGGACGCCCTGGACCGGGCAACTGTTGATTGTGATCGACCCGAGCAAGGCCGCAGGGCAGAGTTTCGCCGAGCGCAGCCAGGAGCTGGTAAGGCAGATGCACGGTGTGGGGCTCAAGCGTCTGCCCGGTGATCGTCGTCACCATCAGCGGGCGAAATCCATGGCCAGCGGCATCGAACTGGACGCGCAGACGTTAAAGGATTTGCGGGCGTTGGCGGGGATCTGATTCGTTGAGTGGATCTGGCAGCACGCGGAACATGCAGCGCTGAGCAAGCCTGCATCCCCTGTAGGAGCTGTCGAGTGAAACGAGGCTGCGATCTTTTGATCTTTAAACACCAGGTCAAAAGATCGCAGCCTGCAGCTCCTACGGGGCGTGTGTGACTACAGGCTGAATGCTATTAACGGCGGCCCAGCAACAAACCGACCACCAGACCGAAACCGGCGGAGATCGCCACGGTTTGCCATGGGTGACCACCGATATAGGTTTCGGTGGCATCAACGGCGGGCTTTGTCCGGTCACGAACGTTTGTCACCGAATCCATCGCCTGCTGGAGCTTCTGGGCAATTTGCCCGCGAAGGGTTTCGGCTTCTTCTCCGACCAGTGATGCGCTGCTTTTGAGCAATTTGTCGGACTCTTCGATCAACGCCTGCAACTCGCTGAAGGCTTGATCCTTGATTTGGTCTGCGGCATTTTGTGCGGCGGTTTTCCGAGCCATTGAGGTACTCCTTACTGATTAATGGGCAGTGAACAATGGAGTCTGCTGCAATGGAAAAAGTTGCAGGGATTTTGCGCTAACCCGTGATCCTTCGGAAAATCCAGCGCAGGAGATTTCTGACTACAGTGTAAGATGTCGCCTATTTTACGCAGCAGGTAAATCCCATGAGTTTCAATCTGGCCGACAAACCCCTTGCCGAGCGCGCCGCGCTTGAAGATGAAAAATCCCGTCTGTTCGACCTTTGGCAAAGCAACCTGGGCAAAGCCAAGGGCGAGGCAGCACGGTTGTTCGGGGAGCGCGCCAAGCGCAAGGGCAAGTGGTCCGAATGGGTCCGTTCCGAACTTGACGCCATGTCGCCTCCTGAATTCGCAAACATGGTGCGCAGCGAAGTCAATCGGCTGATGGCTGCCAAGTAAACGCGCGCCTGATACAACCCCGAACCTGACACGGTCCTTGTTGGAGCTGCCGCAGGCTGCGATCTTTTGATCTTTGTTTTTAAGATCAAAGATCGCAGCCTGCGGCAGCTCCTACAGGGTTCGGTTTACACCCCTGTGATTGTTAATACGTCTTGAAAAAGCTCGCGACAATCGCCTCACGCACTTTCAACACAACCGGATCGAGCTGCGTGCTGGTGCGCCAGCCCAGTTCAATCGGGTAACTCGGCAACGCCAGAGGGCAGGGCAGTAGCGCCAGGCCACTGAGCGCTGCGATGCTCTGCGCGGCGTGCGTCGGAATGGTCGCCACCGCCTGACTGCCTTTGAGCAAAAAGGGCAACGCCGCAAAGTGCGTGGTGGAAGCGCACACCCGACGAGTCAGCCCCAGCGCTGCCAATCCCTCATCCGTGATCCCGATAAAGCCGCCCGACGACACCAGTATGTGCTCTCGGGCGACGAACGCCTCAAGGCTGAGGCTTTGCTGTCCCTCGGCAAGACTGGCGGGGTCGACCAGGCACGCATAATCCCCTTCACCCAACACCTGACGACTGAGCAGTCGCTCCGCAAATCCGCCGGCAGTAATGGCCAGATCGATGCTGCGGTCCATCAAGGCCTGCGCGACGATCTGGCTATGAGTCTGACGGAAAATCAGCCGCAGCTTCGGTGCACACCGGGCAATGTCCGAGATCAGGCGTCGACCGTAGGCGATTTCAAAATCATCGGACAAGCCGATGGCAACGGAACGACCTTCGTACTCATGTGCTGCAGGGTCGAGCATCGCCAGGCTCTGCCGGCATTTGTTCAACGCATCACTAATGACGGGCTTCAACTGGTTGGCCCTGAGTGTAGGCGCCAAGCCTCGACCGGTGCGGACGAACAAGGGGTCGCCATACACGTCGCGCAGCCGGCGTAATGCGGCGCTCACAGCCGATTGCGTTACGCCCAGGCGCAGTGCCGCGCGACTGGCACTGGATTCTTCATGCAACGCTTCGAAGACTTTGAGCAGGTTGAGATCGACAGTCGCGATATTCATGGGGTTCATATCATTCAGCAGTGAGTCGGGCTTTATTCATGATCCTGCGACGCCGGAGAATGAGCAACACCCCACCGCTTTCGGAGAGACCACATGCCCAAGTCAATCGTTGCTGCATTGCAAATCGGCGCTTTGCCCGGTGGCAAAGCCGACACCCTGGAACAGATTCTTGCCTGGGAAAACGCCATCGTCGAAGCTGGCGCAGCGCTGGTGGTCATGCCCGAAGCCTTGCTGGGCGGTTACCCGAAAGGCGAGGGTTTCGGCACGCAACTGGGCTATCGCCTGCCGGAAGGCCGTGAGGCGTTTGCCCGCTACTTCGCCAATGCCATCGACGTGCCCGGCGCCGAAACGGAGGTGCTGGCGGGCTTGTCGGCGCGCACGGGCGCGAATCTGGTGATCGGCGTGATTGAACGGGTCGCCAGCACGTTGTATTGCACCGCGCTGTATTTCGACCCAAAGGACGGGTTGGTCGCAAGGCACCGCAAATTGATGCCCACCGGCACCGAGCGATTGATCTGGGGCAAGGGCGATGGCTCGACCTTGCCGGTGATCGACAGCCAGGTCGGACGAATCGGCGCGGTGGTGTGCTGGGAAAACATGATGCCGCTGTTACGCACCGCGATGTACGCCAAAGGCGTGGAAGTCTGGTGTGCACCGACCGTTGACGAGCGGGAGATGTGGCAGGTCAGCATGCGTCATATAGCCCACGAGGGGCGCTGCTTTGTGGTCAGCGCCTGCCAGGTTCAGGATTCGCCTCAAGCCTTGGGGCTGGACATCGCCAACTGGCCGGCGGATCGGCCATTGATCTCGGGTGGAAGCATCATTGTCGGCCCCATGGGGGATATTCTCGCAGGCCCGTTACGGGGTGATGCGGGGTTGCTCACCGCGACGATCGATACCGATGACCTGATTAGGGCACGGTACGACTTTGACGTCACCGGGCACTACGCGCGCCCGGATGTGTTCGAGTTGACGGTGGATGAGCGGGCAAAACCTGGCGTTCGATTCACCGCATAGCCCTGTCGACCCGTAAACCACTCGCAGCGTATCGGCGTATCGATGCCCCCCTGTAGGAGCTGTCGAGTGAAACGAGGCTGCGATCTTTTGATCTTTAAAAGCAGGGTCAAAAGATCGCAGCCTCGTTTCACTCGACAGCTCCTACAGGGGGGGGGCAGATTCATGGTGTGCAGATTTGCGGTGTGCAGATTTACGGTATGCAGATTTATGGGGGGCTGATTTAGGGGGTGCGCAATGATGTAATTAAGGTCTTCGGTTTACCGCCCGACACCCGGCGGTCTTAAAGCGCTCATCAGCCATTCCTCCAGAGTGATTTCCCATATCTCCTTCGCAAATTCCCCGCCGACAAACCGGCCCGTTACCGTGTCAATCAACCGCATCCCGCTACGTTCCGATAGCTTGCGCGAGCCAATGTTCGGTGCCGCTTTCGGAACGCGCATCACCGGGCGACCCAGGGTTTCAAACCAATACGCCGTCACGGCGGCGCTGGCTTCGGTCATCAAGCCTTGCCCCTGCCACTGGGGCCCGAGCCAGAAGCCGCGGTTGTTATCCTGCTCGTCCATCAAACTGATGTTCCCGATCAGATGCTCCGGGGCGGATTTCAAGCGAATAGACCAGTGCCACTCTGTTCCCGCGGCAATCGCCGGCAATGCGATGTCACGCAGGTAGGTCTGGGCGCCGTCTGCCGGATAGGGCCAAGGCACAAACGCGTTGAGATAACGAACAACCTCCCAGTGCGCGAAGTGTTGCTGGATGTCCGGGGCGTCAGCCATTTCCAGCGGCCGCAGGATGAGACGTTCGGTGTAGAACGTGGGTGTGGGTTCCATGTTGGATGAGGCTCCTTTGTTGGACTTACCAGGTGCCGGATGTCGTCCCCGGCAGGCTGAGTTTGCCAGTGTCCACGAATCGCATCGTGCCAAACAAGCCGCCGGCCAGTTTGCCGCGCAACACATAGGGCAGATTGTTCAGCGACTGGGTTTGACTCAACCCCAGGGTCTGACGCAGCACCGAAAAGGCTGACACGCTCACCGGCACCGTCAGCACAGTTTCCGAAAACCGAGCGATAGAACCCGACTGATCGCTGACGCCCGACGCCAGTGGCTGGCCATTGACCTCCAGGTCCAGCGCTACGCCGTTATAGTCGATGGGACTTTCGTTGGGGTTCTGCACGCGTATTTTCACCGCGAAGCGCACTTCCATGTCCTGGCTTTGCAGGGGTTCTATGCCGACGACATTGATGTTCAGCGGATCGCGATTGGGGAACAGGGCGCAGGCGCTCAGGGAGAGCAACAGCAAGGAAAGGATGGCGGCGTGGATACTGCGCATAAACAGGCTCTCATGAAGAAAAGGGCTGAACCGCCGCCGGCTCAGCCCTCAAGCTGTTTAGCGGTTCAACTGTGCGACCGCTGCAGGCGTGGCCGGTTCACCTTTGGCGGGCACATCCGGGTTTTCCATGACCTGCAGGATCGATGCTTCCGGATCGAAATCATCTTCTTCCAGTTCGAGGAATTCCTCAGGCAGGAAGATATTCAGCACGATAGCGCACAACGCGCCCACGGTGATCGGCGATTCAAAGATGTTGTGCAGTGCCATCGGCAGTTCTCGCAGCACCTCTGGAACGGCCGCGACCCCCAGGCCCATGCCAAGGGAAATCGCCACGATCAACATGTTGCGCCGATGCAGGCCGGCTTCGGCGAGGATCTTGATCCCGGCCACCGCGACGGTGCCGAACATCACCAGTTCCGCGCCGCCCAGTACCGGTTTTGGCATCAGTTGCAGCACCGCGCCGATCATCGGGAACAGACCCAGAATCACCAGCAGGCCGGCAATGAAAAATGCCACGTAACGGCTGGCGACGCCGGTGAGCTGAATCACACCATTGTTCTGGGCGAACGTGACCATCGGCATGCTGTTGAACACGGCCGCCATGGCGGAGTTGAGGCCGTCTGCAAGCAGGCCGGACTTGATTCGGCGGATGTAGATCGGACCTTTGACCGGTTGCCGGGAGATCATCGAGTTGGCCGTCAGATCGCCGGCAGCTTCCAGCGGCGACACCAGAAAGATCACCGCCACGGGCACGAACGCTACCCAATCGAAGTTGAAACCGTACTTGAACGGCACTGGTACGCTCATCAACGGCACATCGGGCATGCTGTCGAAACTCACGTCACCCATCGCCCAGGCCACGACATAGCCGAGGGTCAGGCCGATGACAATCGCACCCAGGCGCAGGAACGGCACATCGACCCGGTTCAATACCACGATTGTGCCCAGCACCAATGCAGCGAGTGCCAGGTGATGGGCTCCGCCGAGGTCCGCCGCACCGAAGCCGCCAGCGATATCCGTCATTGCGACCTTGATCAACGACAGGCCCATGAGGGTGATGATCGTGCCGGTGACGACCGGGGTGATGAGCATGCGCAGTTTGCCGATGAACTGGCTCAGCACGACTTCAATGAAGGCGGCGAAAAAGCACACGCCAAAGATCGTCGAGAGAATTTCATCGGTGCCGCCTCCACGGGCCTTGACCATGAAACCGGTACTGAGAATCACGCTGATGAATGAGAAGCTGGTGCCTTGCAGGCACAGAAGCCCCGAACCCACAGGCCCGAAACGCCGCGCTTGGACGAACGTCCCCAGGCCCGACACGAACAGCGCCATGCTGATCAGGTAGGGCACTTCACTTTGCAGGCCCAGGGCGCTGCCCATGATCAGGGTCGGGGTGATGATGCCGACGAAACTCGCCAGCACGTGCTGCAGCGCGGCGAAAATGGTCGCGGTGAGGTGCGGGCGGTCGTTGAGGCCGTAAATCAGGTCGTTGTTTCGTGCAACTGGGGCTTTTTCAGAGGCGGTCATGGTTGTATGCGTGCCAACAGGCGGGCCGGGTCAGAAAATGGAGGCGCAGGATGCCAGAAAGCTGCAGAAACAGTAACCAGCCGTTTCAGCATTCCACTTCCGAGCGTGTTCCCAGCGCAGGCATTGATCCCAATGAAGACACAGATCCCAGTGCAGACACAGATCCCTGTGGCGAGCGAGCTTGCTCGCGCTCGGCTGCGCAGCAGTCGCAAACCTGCCAATATGGTATTACTGAAAAAATGCAGGGGGCCGCTTCGCAGCCCAGCGGGAGCAAGCTCCCTCGCCACAGGTGAACTCATTGCCACAGGTAAACCCATTGCCACAGGTGAACTCATTGCCATAGGTGAACTCATTGCCATAGGTAAACCCATTGCCACAGGTGAACTCATTGCCATAGGTAAACCCATTGCCACAGGTGAACTCATTGCCACAGGTAAACCCATTGGCACAGGTAAACCCATTGCCACAGGTGAACTCATTGCCATAGGTGAACCCATTGCCACAGGTGAACTCACTGTCGAAGGTAAAACACCTGCCGCAGCAAACCGCCACACACTTAACCAAACGCCGCCACTAAATCCTCTTCAAACGCCTGTTGCGCATCCCCCGGTAACTGGGCGCGGTGGCGGGCCAGTTGAAACGCCACGTCGAAACTCATTTCACCCTCACGCACCGTTCGCAGCAGTCCCTTGTCCTCCCAGCTGCGGGCATAGTGACTCGGCAGGTAACCGACGTGCTTGCCGGAGAGGATGAAGGCGAGGGTGCCTTCCACCTGCTCCGATCGCGCCGAACAATGTTTGCCCTGGAACGGTTCATCGCTGCGCAGGAAGCGATAGGGGTGATCCACGCGATCACTGGCGTCCAGCGCCTGATCGTCGGCGTCGCCGGTGAACAGCGGGTGACCGGGAGCGCAGTACAGGTGCTGGGTTTCGCTGAACAGCTCGCGGTAATCAAACGCGGTTTGCGCCAGTGAGAAATAGCCGATGGCAAGGTCCAGTCGCTGTTGCAGCAGCAGTCGCTCCATTTCGCCCGGCATCGCGGTCATCAGTTCGATGCGCACCGATTCGTCACGCTCGCGAAAACGCCGTATCGCCTTTGCCACTTTTTGCAAAACCGACTGATCAACCGCTTCGGACAGTCCCAGCCGAACTTCACCGATCAGACGTCCGGCTACCCCATTGGATTGGTGACGGAACGCTTCAATGGACTCGAACAGACCGCGAGTCGCACTGAGCAGTTGTTCGCCCTTTGGAGTGATTTTGAAGCCTCCCTTGCCGCGACTGCATAACCGATACCCAAGCCGGGTTTCGAGCTTGGCCATTTGCTGGCTGATGCTTGACTGGCTCAAGCCCAGATCACCCTGGGCAGCGCTGAAACCACCACATTCGACCACACGCACAAACAGTCGCAGCAGGTGCAGGTCGAGATCATGCAGTTGACCGAGCATTAAACATTACTCCGCAATAATGTCAGGTTAACAAACCTGATATTTCGCCAATGTATCCGACGTCGCATCCTGCAGCCACTTCCTCTGGTCAGGTGTTCGTCATGGCTCCCACGTTCAAGCGCTGTTTACCGGTACTTCTTCTTGCCATGGCCGCCTCAGCTCAGGCGGACGAGCAAGTCGTCAATCTTTACAGTTGGGCGGATTACGTGGCGCCGGAAACGCTGCAGCGGTTCGAAAAAGAAACCGGCATACACGTGCGCTACGACACGTTCGACGCGCCGGAAGTGCTGGAAACCAAACTGCTCACCGGCGGCAGCGGTTATGACGTGGTGGTGCCGTCCTCCAGTGTACTGGCGCGCGGACTCGCGGCCGGAGCGTTGAAAGTGATTCCTCATGAGGGGCTAAAGGGCTACGCCAATCTTGATCCGGATCTGTTGGAAAAGCTGGCGGCGGTCGACCCTGGCAATCAGTACGGCGTTCCCTACACCTGGGGCACGCTGGGGCTTGGGATGAACGTCGAAGCTGTACAGCAGCGCTTGCCGAACGTGCCGCTCAACAGCCTGGACCTGCTGTTTAAACCGGAGTACGCCAGCAAATTGAAAGACTGTGGCATCGCGATCATCGACTCGCCCCAGGAAGTGATTGGCCTGGCGTTGCACTACCTGGGTAAAGATCCCTACAGCACCGACAAGTCCGATCTCGACGCGGCGCAGGCCTTGCTGCACACACTGCAGCCTTCGGTGCTGTACGTGGCCAGCGGACGGCAGATCAATGATCTGGCCAACGGCAGCGTCTGCCTGGCGCTGTCGTACAACGGTGACGCCAGCATGGCGGCCGACCAGGCGCGAAAAGCCAACAAACCCTACGAAATCGCCTACCGGATTCCCAAGGAAGGCACCCTCGTGTGGCAGGACAACCTGGCGATCCCCAAGGACGCTCCGCACCCGGAAGCAGCCCGCCTGTTTATCGAATTCATGCTGCGCCCGGAGTCCGTCGCGGCGCTGACCAATACGCTGTTCTTCGCCACCGCCAACCAGGCGGCGACGCCATTGGTGGATGAAGCGGTGCGCAACGACCCTGATATCTACCCACCGGTGGATGTGCGTGACCGGCTTTACGCCGACCGGACCATGAGCCTCAAAGACATGCGTCAGCGCACCCGCTTGTGGACCAATTTCCGTAGCCGCCAATAATAAGGAGCCTTAGATGGACGTCCCTGTGCAAAACGATCAGGCCATGACCCGCGACAGCCTTTACGGCACTTGTGCAGAAAGTACCTACGCCGGCATCACCAGTTTCATGCGTCGTCGCTACAGCCGCGACTTGCGCGGTGTCGACGTGGCCGTGAGCGGTGTGCCTTTTGACACGGCCACCAGTAATCGTCCCGGTGCGCGTTTCGGCCCGCGCGGCATTCGTGCCGCCTCTGCCGGGATTGCCTGGGAGCGTCACTGGCCGTGGACCTTCGATCCGTTCGATCATTTGGCAGTAGTCGACTTCGGTGATTGCGACTTCGATTACGGTTCGCCGCACTCGATACCTGAAAGCATCGAGGCCCATGCCGAACACATCCTCGGTTCCGGTAGCGCGATGCTGACATTTGGGGGCGATCACTTCATCACCTATCCGCTGCTCAAGGCCCATGCCCGCAAACATGGCCCACTGTCGTTGATCCACTTCGACGCCCACAGCGACACCTGGCCAGACGAGGAGGGCAAGCGCGTCGACCACGGCACCATGTTCTGGCACGCCGCCAAGGAAGGCCTGGTCGATCCGTCGCGCTCGGTGCAGATTGGTTTGCGCACCACGAACGACGATCACATGGGTTTTGAAGTGCTGGATGCCCGGCAAGTGCATCGCCGCGGCTGTGAAGCCATCGTCGAAGCGATCCGCGCCCGGGTTGGGGATCATCCGGTGTACTTGACGTTCGACATTGATTGCCTCGACCCGGCCTTTGCGCCGGGCACAGGGACGCCGGTGTGCGGTGGCTTGAGCACGGTGCAGGCTCTGGAAATTCTGGGTGGTTTGCGCGGCATCAACCTGGTGGGAATGGACGTGGTTGAGGTGGCCCCGGCTTACGACAGTGCGGAGATCACATCGCTGGCCGCGGCAACGTTGGCGATGGAGATGCTGTGTCTGTATGCGGCCAGGCATAAGGTTGATCGGTAAACGGCAGGGATCAACAACCTGCTGACACTCAAGACACCTGTAGGACGGTGTAGGGGCTGGTTGGCATTGTTGGGAGGAGATTGAAAACGTGTAGGAGCTGACGAGTGAAACGAGGCTGCGATCTTTTGACGTTGTTTTAAAGACAAAATCAAAAGATCGCAGCCTCGTTTCACTCGACAGCTCCTACAGGTACTACAAATTCCTATGGATCCCGCAGATCCCGCAGCTCCGACATAATTCCAGGGGATCGGTGTCAGGCCACCGGAATCTTCGGCAGATCCAGAATTTCCCCGCTGAACCGCGAAAACGATCCCGTCAGCGTCTCATGGGGAACCCCTTTGGGCACATCACTGACAGCCTCCAGCCGCGCCATCTGATCGGCGCTCAGTTGCACCTTCAATGCGCCCAGCGTCGCATCCAGTTGCTCGCGGGTGCGTGACCCCAGGATTGGAATCAACGTAGTGGTCGATTGCCGCGCTTTTTCCCGCAGCCAGGCAATGGCGACATGCGTCGGGCTCGCCGACAACTCTTCGGCAACGGCCAGCAGGGTGTCGAGCAGATCGGTTTCGCGGGCACTTTTTTCGGCGTGAATCAGCATGCCCAGTTTGGCGGCGCGATTGTCGCCGTCGTTGCTGCGGTACTTGCCGGTCAGGAAACCGCCGCCCAGTGGCGACCATAACGTGGCCGCCAGACCCAGTGCTTCGGCCATCGGCAGTTGCTCGCGTTCGGCGGTTCGCTCCGCCAGGCTGTATTCGACCTGGAGGGCGACGATCGGAGCGAAGCCGCGCACTTGCGCCAGCAGATCAGCCCGGGCGATGCGCCACGCCGGGAAGTTCGACAGCCCGGCGTAATGAATCTTGCCGGCGCGTACCAGATCATCAAAACCGCGCAGTATTTCTTCCATCGGCGTCACGCCGTCGCTCATGTGCGCCCAGAACAGATCAAGGTGATCGGTTTTCAGGCGGGTCAGGCTTTCCTCGACGGCCCGGACCATGTTCTTGCGGTTGTTGCCAGTGTAGGAAATGCCCGCCGACGGTGTAGTCCCCAGGGTGAATTTAGTGGCAATGACCAGGTGATCCCGTTCCGCCGCAATAAACTCGCTGAGCATGCCTTCCGACTGGCCACCTTGATACCCGTTGGCGGTGTCGATGAAGTTGCCGCCGGCCTCCAGGTAACCATCAAAAATACGTTTGGATTCGTCACGTTCTGCGCCGTGCCCCCAACCCGTGCCGAAGTTACCGGCGCCTAACGCCAATTCCGACACCCGAAGACCGATTTTGCGGCCGAACACTTTGTAATGCATGGGGAGCACTCCTGAAAAACGACGGGGGTTATCTTTTAGATGTCTAACAACATGTATTTAATATGATGCCGGTAATATAGTTCGTCAAGACACTTTTCCAACGGGATAAAAAACGGTGGGGTGGTCATGGCATACTGCCGCCCATGAATCCAGACTCCCCCCTCAGTGCCTGGCAACAGGCCATAGAACAGAAAGGTTTTGTCCAGGACGAAGCCCAGGAACATGCCGTCTGGGCGCTGCAGAAATGCTACGAAGCCTTGCATGAAGGCCGCTCGCCGATCACCGGTGTTTACCTCTGGGGCCCGGTGGGGCGGGGCAAGACCTGGTTGATGGATCAGTTCTACCAAAGCCTGCGAGTGCCTGCCCGACGCCAACACTTTCATCATTTCATGGGTTGGGTGCACCAGCGGTCTTTTCAGCTGAGTGGCACCGCCGACCCGCTGAAAGCACTCGCCCGCGAACTGAGCGAGGAAGTGCGCGTGCTGTGCTTCGATGAGCTGTTCGTCAATGACATCGGTGACGCGATTATTCTCGGGCGGCTGTTCCAGGTGATGTTCGAACAGGGCGTGGTGGTGGTCTGCACCTCCAACCAGCCGCCGGATCAGTTGTACGCGGACGGCTTCAACCGCGATCGGTTCATGCCAGCCATCGAAGCGATCAAGCAGCACATGCAGGTGATTGCCGTGGACGGCGCGCAAGATCATCGCTTGCACCCGGGCACGGGCCTGCAGCGCTACTGGGTCGCAACGCCCGGCCAGCCCGGCGCATTGAGCGAAGTGTTCAAACAGTTGAGCTCCGGTCAGCCAGTCTCCAGCGAGCCAATCCAGGTCGGTTACCGTTCACTCGAGGTGGTTCAGGCCAGCCCGACCGTGCTCTGGGCGCGTTACGCGGACCTGTGCGAACAGCCTTTTGCGGCCATGGATTTCATGGTCCTGTGTGACACCTTCAAGGCTATTCTATTGAGTGATGTGCCGAACCTCAGCGCACAAAAACGCGCCGGACGCATCGCCCGGGGCACTGAAGACGGTGTTGAGCGGGTGGAAGCGGGCGACCGCGAGTTACCGCAACTGTCGGTTCATGACGACGGTGTCCGGCGTTTCATTGCCTTGGTGGATGAGTGCTACGACCGCAAAGTGCCACTGTATCTCGAAGCCCAAGTGCCCATGGAGTCGCTGTACACCGAGGGTTATCTGGAGTTTCCGTTCCGCCGTACGCTCAGTCGTCTACAGGAAATGCAGTTGCAACGTTTTGCCGAGGCTGACAGCCGGGAGGCGTGAGCATGACTCAACCACTGTCCCACCATTTGCTGACCATGGCTTATCAGAACGCCTGGGCCAACCATCGACTGGCCAAGGCATGGGGGCAGTTGAGTCCTGCCGAGCTGAGCGCGCCGCGGGTCAGTTTTTTTCCCAGCCTCAGTGCGACCCTCAACCACATCCTGACCTGCGACTGGTTCTACGTGGACGCACTGGAGCGGGAGTTGCGCGGCGATGATCCGCATCTCGATTGCTATGTGTTTTTCAAGGAGGACGAGCCCTGTACGACAGCCGAAAGCCTCAAACGCGAGCAAGGGCTGGTGGATCGGCGGCTGATCGCTTACTGCGAGCAAATGCGCGACGCCGAGTTGGGCAAGATTGTGACCATTGCCCGTGAAACACCTCAACATGAAAGCCGGCTACGCCTGTTGTCGCACCTGTTTGAGCACCAGATCCATCATCGGGGGCAAGTGCACGCAATGCTCAGTGGCACCTTGGTCGAGCCGCCGCAACTGGACGAGTTTTTCTGCGTGGGCGAGTCGCATTTGCGGGCTGATGATTTTACCGAACTGGGATGGACCGAGGCGTTGATCTGGGGCCATTGAAGTGATGGTCCAGCTATAGGCCACTCTCCGGTTGCAGCACAACCACCGCCCTTGATAGGGTCAGTTCCCGTTGTTCAATGTGTCATCGAGGGTGGAAATGGAATCCGCAGAAATTCTTGTGCTTCAGGCTAGCTATAACAATCCGGTGCATGCCGAGGCGATCCGCCTGGTGCTGAATCACTATGCCGAGGACCCGATGGGAGGAGGCCACTCGTTGCCCGCTGATGTATTGGCGCAACTCCCCGGAGAACTGGCCAAGCGCCCCCATGCATTCAGCGTGCTGGCCTTTGTCGATGGTCAACCGGCCGGCCTGGTCAACTGTTTTGAAGGCTTTTCGACGTTCGCCTGCCGGCCGCTGGTCAACGTGCACGATGTCGCCGTGGTGAAACAGTTTCGCGGTTTGGGGCTGAGCCAGAAGATGCTGCAAAAGGTCGAGGACATTGCGCGTCAGCGTGGCTGCTGCAAGATCACTCTGGAGGTACTGGAAGGTAACGCTGTCGCCCAGGCGTCCTATGGCAAGTTCGGTTTTGCCGCAGGCATGTTCGACCCCGCGCATGGTCGGATGCTGTTCTGGACCAAGCCGTTGTAAAAGTCGGGCAGCGCCTATTGTGGCGACAGCGCTTGTTGTGGAGGGAGCTTTTGTGGCGAGGGAGCTTGCTCCCGCTGGGTTGCGAAGCAGCCCTAAAATAGGGGCCTGCTGCGCAGTCCAGCGTGAGCAAGCTCCCTCGCCACAAAAGCTCCCTGGCCCCCGCAAGCTCCCTCGCCCCAGGTGGTGCCATTCCTGCTACGGCTTGTAGTGCTCCGTGACTTGAGCCGTTTGATCGTCAGGTACCACTTGCGTGGTTCGTTGATCCTGATTCGCCTCCTGGCTCAATCGCAGGCTTTCGTAGTAATAGCGCATGCGTTCCGCGCCACCCTCAGCCAACACGGCTGTCGAGCCCAATAACATCAAACTTGCAACGATCAGGGTTGTACATTTCATGGTGTGCCTCCCACTACAGATTTCGGGTGCCCTTTCATCCATGAAGCAATGTTGAAAGGGCATTATCCGCCGAATCCGTTATTTGGGAATTACCGCCGATTACAACTTCCAGTCCAGACTCAAGGTGACCGTGCGCGGGTCGCCCCAATAGTTGCCGTTATAGAACCCGACGTTCTCGTAGTACTTCTTGTCGAACAGATTGTTGACGTTCAACGAGGCCGACAGGTGCTTGTCGAACTCGTAGCGCGACATCAGGTTGACCAGGGTGTAGGCGTCCTGGCGGATGTTGGTGCGCTCGGTGATGATGTTGCCCGCAGCGTTGCGTCCGATCGGACGGCTCGCGGCGCGGTAGATGTCGCTTTGCCAATTCACCGCACCGCCTACGGTCAGCGCGTGCCAGTCGCCCGGCAAGTGATAAGCCGTGGAGAGCCGGAACATGTTCAACGGCGCGGTGGTGTTGGTTCGGTTTTTCTCGCCGTTGACCGAGTGGGTGTAGGTGTAACCGGCTGTCATGTTCCAGCCTGTCATGACTTCGCCCGACAGCTCGGCTTCGAAGCCCCGAACCTTGGTGCCTTTGCCGCTGGCCTTGAAGAACTCCTCGCCGGTCACCGGGTCCGGTGGCACCGAGTCATCCAGCTCGGCGACGTTGTCCTGATCGCTCCAGAACAGCGCCGTGGCGAGGTTCAGTTGCTCCTGGAGCAAACTGCCCTTGAGGCCGAGTTCATAGTTACTGCCGACCACTGGTTCCAGGTACTTGCGGTTGGCGTCTCGATTGGACTGCGGCTTGAAAATGTCCGTGTAACTGACGTAGGCGGTGTATTCCGGGGTGAGGTCGTAGAGGAGGCCCGCGTAGGGTGTCCACATGTCATTGTGTTGCTGGCTGGTTTTTTCCGATCCGATTAATTGCAGACTGTCGTCGTCGTAACTGTTAGCTGTTTTCGAGGATTTCCAGCTGCCGTAACGACTGCCGAGCACCGCGTGCAAATCGTCCGTCAGGCTCAGACGGGTGGCCAGGTAGCCAGCTTTCTGGCGCGTACTGTCGGTCGAACCCGTCACGCCGGTGACGGTATCGGGGAATTTCTCGATGTTGCCCATGTACTTCCAGTCGGGGACGTTTACATAGCCCGGCGTCAGTTGACCCTCGATGAGGTAGGGGTTTTTTTCGCTACGTTCTGCCTCGCCATAGCCAATCATCAGTTCATGTTCACGCCCCAACAATGAATAGGGCCCGGCGACGTTGAAGTCATAGGCTTTCATCTTCTGCGTGCCGATCATGTGGCTGACGTTGGCGATCATGCCGCTGCGGTCGGGCTCGGGAAAACCGCCGCCGGCGTAATAGATCTTGCCGTCGGTATCGCTTTCACGGTGGGTGTACGCGGCTTTGAGGTGCCAGCCAGCACCCAGTTGGTGGTCCAGGTTGGCGAATGCAGTCTTGTCTTTGATCGGCCACGAGCTCCAGGACGTCGCCATGTTGGTGGACCGTCCGAGATTGGCCTTGCTGCCATCGGCATTCCAGTATGGCACCGTGCCCCAGGACGTGCCCTGGACGTGTTTGTTCTGATAGTCGTAACCCACCGCGAGGACGGTGTCATCGGTCAGGTCCGCTTCGAGAATCCCGTACCCGACTTCCCGTTGCTGCTGGTACTTGTCGCGGAACGAATCACTGTCGCGATAGGCCAGCACGCTGCGACCCCGCAAGCGGCCATCGAACGCCAGCGGGCCGCCGACATCCACGTAGCTGTAGTAATCGTCGTAGCTGCCGGCGCTGACGCCGGTCTTGGCTTCCCATTGTGCCGTCGGGCGTTTGCGCACCATGTTGATGGTTGCAGACGGGTCGCCCGCGCCGGTGGTCAGGCCGGTCGCGCCGCGGACCACTTCAATGCGGTCATAGATGATGGTGTCGGAATCGGACTTCATGTAACTGAAGGTATTCAACATCCCGTCAACCTGGAAATTGTTGATCGAGTAGCCGCGGGAGGAGTAATTGACCCGGTCGGAGTCATTGTGCTGAACCACGATGCCGGTGGTCTGGCTCATGGCTTCGGACAGCGTGCCGAGTTTGAAATCGTCCATTTGCTGACGCGTGACCACGGAAACCGATTGCGGTGTTTCCTTGATCGACAGGTTCAAGCGCGTGGCGCTGCTCATGGCACCGGTGGTGTAGGAATGGGTGTTTTCGGTGGTGTTGCCCAGCCCCTGTGCGGTGATGCTGGTGGATGTCAGTTCGAGGACGCCGCTAACGGGTTCCTTTTCCGGATCGTTTTCAGCCAGCAGGTCCGGGCTCAGTGCAAGGCTGCACAGGCCGAGGGTAAAAGTCATGGAACGGGTGATAGGCGCGAACATCGCAGCCGACTCCTTGTCGTTGAGGGAAAATTTCCGTTTGCTCAAAGACGAAGGAGGGCGGTGAGATTTAGTCTTAAACGAGAATAAATATCATTTTAGGAATTACCTGCAGGAGCAAGCGTTGCTCCCACAGGATGTTCCAGCGTTATTTCTGCACGACTTCCGCCACTTTGGGCTTCATCAGGCTGAAGTCGATCAAGGCTCGCTGTTGACGCTCGTAAGGGTTACCGATCATCAGCGGACGCGCCTTGAAGCTGTCGCTGACCAGACTCTTGGTGCGGTCCAGTTCATCGAAATTCAAACCAGCCATGTCCGCCCAGGTGTGGATCAGGTGCGAGCTGCTGTAGGGGCGGCTCAAATCCTGGGCAAAGTTCCAGTCGTGGGTTTCGCGCCATTTTGGCGAGGCCCAGGCCATGAACGGGATGGTGTACATCGGCGCCGTCGGTTTGCTTTCGTTTCGACCCAGGGTGCTATGACCCGGCGAGTCGAACACGTCTTCGCCGTGGTCCGACAGGTACAGCAGGAAGCCGTTCGGATCGGTCTTGGCGTAATCCTTGATCAGGCTCGACACCACGAAATCGTTGTACAGCACCGCGTTGTCGTAGCTGTTGTAGGTCGGTACCTGATCATCGCGGACACCGGCCGGGACGCCTTGGCGGTCCTTGAACTTGTCGAAGGTCGATGGATAACGGTACTGGTAGCTCATGTGCGTACCGAGCAGATGCACGACGATCAACTTGCGCGGCGCGGCATCGGCCAGTGCCTTGTTGAACGGTGCGATCACATCGCCATCGTACTGCGCAGCATTCTGGTTACGGTTGTTGTTCAGGTACACCTGTTCGTCGGCCTGCTCGGAGAAGGTCGTCAACATGGTGTTGCGCTTGGTCATGGTCTGCTGGTTGGTGATCCAGAAGGTCTTGTAACCCGCCTGTTTCATCATGCTGACCAGCGATGGCGTCGACAGGTAAAGCGCCGGATTTTCTTCGTCGGCGAAGGTCAGTACCTGCTGCAGGGCCTCGATGGTGTAGGGGCGCGGGGTGATGACGTTATCGAAAACCGCGAGCTGATCCTTGAGTTTGTCCAGTTCCGGGGTGGTTTCCCTCGGGTAACCGTACAGGCTCATGCGCTGGCGGTTGGTGGACTCGCCGATGACCAGCACCAGCGTCGAGGGCTGGTTGGCCGACGCGTCGGTGAGGTTTTTCAGCGGCGGGATTTTGCTGGCACTGTGCAACATGTCCTGCATGCCCGCCAGGGTGTCGAGGTAGCGGTGATACGCCACCGCCATCTGCCACGGCACTGCAGGCTCAATGCGGGTTTCGAATTTTTCAAAACCCTCGGCCAGGCTGCCGGTGCGCAGGGTTTGCTTGACCATCGGGTAACCGATCACGGCGACAACGATGACGGTTGCGGCGACCCATGCGCGACCACGGGGCATGTACACCGGGCGCAGACGGGTCCACAGGAAGTACGCGAACAGCGTGTGGGCAAGAAACGCCGCAACCATCCACCAGGCGAAATACTGGGTCATGTACTCGCCAGCTTCAGAGATGTTCGACTCGAACATGATGAAGATGACGCTTTGGGAAAATTCCTGCTGGTAGATGAAGAAGTAACCCAGGCTCGCCATGGAACAGGCCCACAGCACCACACCGATGACCGCCGCCATCACCCGTGTCTGACGGGGAAACAGCAACATCGGCGCGAGCCAGATCGCGCTCATCACAAAGGCCTGACGGAAACCGGTGAACCCGGAAGTGCCCGTCAGTTGGATCAGCAGTTGCGTAATGCCGGAGAAGTACCAGAAGAAAACAAACAGCCAGAGAAATCCGGCCCAATCAAAACCTTTCGCAGTCGGGTTGCTGCGTTCAAACGTCGCCATTCAGCGCTCCAGCCTATTAATTCGGGGTCGCTGGCACAGGGAAGCGTCAGCGAATGACGGCCACACAGAGCTCAGCGGGCGGCCACAATAAACTGAAGTATCGCTAAAAGGGTGTGAAAAGTTTGTGAGTCAGCCCGATCTGGGTCAGCAGTGGCGGTATTCGTTTAGCGCCCACGCTGGCTTGGCATCCAATTCGGATGCCAAAAGCCTGGTTTCCAGTTAATTCTGTAACGCTTTCTTCGTAGTCGTTGGGAGGCGATATTCTGCGGGTAGCGCCTGTTGCAAGCGCTCTTGCAGGTGAGCGACTTCGCGCATGAGCAGCTCGCGTTCTTCTCGAAGCTGGCGCAGTTCGTCGCGACGAATAGTCACGTAAAGTGTTTGGGGAGGACGTGCGGTCATTACTGTGTCCATTGCTCACCTCGCGAATGGCATGCATCAACTGTGATTTGGCCGCTTCACGAACGGCGCAAAACACTATCGGCAGCAATTTTGATTTCTTTTGCGCGGGAAGGGAACTTTTTTATTTTTTACGGTCGGTGTGTCTTCTCGACGTTTCCCGACGTTATCAGTCTGGATCGGGCACAATGCCCGGAAACTTCATGCCATCGCTCTGGACTAAGCTTCATTGGTCGCGTTGGGCTATAACCTTTGACACACATTATTTGCAGTAAGGAGCATCAGCACATGCAACTCGGGATTATTGGACTGGGCCGCATGGGCGGTAATATTGCGCGGCGCCTGATGCTCAATGGGCATACCACCGTTGTTTACGACCGCAATACCGCCTTTGTCGACAACCTGGCGGCCGAGGGCTCCAAGGGCGTCATCGACCTGCCAGCACTGGTGGCGGGTCTGGCCAGGCCGCGTGCGGTCTGGATCATGCTGCCGGCCGGCGCGCCGACCGAAGATACCATCGAGACCCTGAGCAACTTGCTCGAAGCCGGCGACACCATCATCGATGGCGGCAACACCTTCTATAAGGACGATATCCGCCGGGCGAAAACCTTGTCGGAGAAAGGTCTGCACTACATCGACGTCGGTACGTCCGGCGGCGTCTGGGGCCTGGAACGTGGCTACTGCATGATGATCGGCGGTGAAGCCGAGGTGGTTAAACGCCTTGACCCGCTGTTCGAAAGCCTCGCACCTGGCTTGGGCGACATCCCGCGTACCAAGGACCGCAAGTCCGATGATGACCGTGCCGAGCGCGGTTACATCCATGCCGGCCCCGCTGGTTCCGGGCATTTCGTGAAGATGATCCACAACGGCATCGAGTACGGAATGATGCAGGCCTTCGCCGAAGGCTTCGACATCCTGAAAACCAAGGGCAGCGAAAACCTGCCGGAAGACCAGCGTTTCGACCTGAACGTCGCCGATATTGCCGAAGTCTGGCGTCGTGGCAGCGTGGTGTCGTCCTGGTTGCTCGACCTGACCGCCGATGCGCTGGCCAGCGATCCGAAGCTCGACGGCTATTCCGGTTCGGTTGCCGACAGCGGTGAAGGTCGCTGGACCATCGAAGCGGCCATGGAGCAATCGGTGCCCGTACCGGTGCTGTCGAACTCGCTGTTCTCGCGCTACCGCTCGCGTGGCCAGGGTACGTTTGGCGACAAGATCCTGTCGGCTCAGCGCTTCGGTTTTGGTGGCCACGTAGAGACTTCGAAAAAATGACCCACACGATCCGCAAGAAATCCAAGGCTGAACCAGCACCACCGACCACGCTGTTCCTGTTCGGTGCCCATGGCGACCTGGTCAAGCGTCTGCTGATGCCGGCGCTGTACAACCTGAGTCGCGACGGTCTGCTGGGGGATGGATTGCGGATCATCGGCGTTGACCACAACGCCATCAGTGACGAGGCCTTTGCGCAGAAGCTCGAAGATTTCATTCGAACCGAAGCGGCCACCAAAGTCGGCAAGGGCGATGACGCCCTTGATCCGGCGCTGTGGGCCAAACTGGCCAAAGGCATCAGCTACGTTCAGGGCGACTTCCTGGACGACAGCACCTATCAAGCCCTGGCGGCGAAAATTGCCGACAGCGGCACCGGCAACGCGGTGTTCTATCTGGCCACCGCACCACGTTTCTTCAGCGAAGTGGTGCGCAGGCTCGGCGCTGCGAAACTGCTGGAAGAAACTCCCGACGCCTTCCGGCGCGTAGTGATCGAAAAGCCTTTCGGCTCCGACCTGCACACCGCGCAAGCGTTGAACACCTGCCTGCTCAAAGTGATGTCGGAAAACCAGATCTATCGAATCGATCACTATCTGGGCAAGGAAACCGTCCAGAACATTCTGATCAGCCGGTTCTCCAACAGCCTGTTCGAAGCGTTCTGGAACAATCACTACATCGACCACGTACAGATCACCGCCGCCGAAACCGTTGGCGTGGAGACCCGTGGCAGCTTTTATGAACACACCGGCGCGCTGCGAGACATGGTGCCCAATCACCTGTTCCAGTTGTTGGCGATGGTGGCCATGGAGCCACCGGCGGCTTTCGGAGCCGATGCGGTCCGTGGCGAGAAAGCCAAGGTCGTCGGCGCCATTCGCCCCTGGTCGGTCGAAGACGCCCGCGCCAACTCGGTGCGTGGTCAGTACTGTGCGGGCGAGGTCGACGGCAAGCCGTTGCCCGGTTATCGCCAGGAAGGCAATGTTGCGCCTGACAGCACCACTGAAACGTACGTGGCACTCAAGGTCATGATCGACAACTGGCGTTGGGTGGGTGTGCCGTTTTACCTGCGAACCGGAAAGCGCATGAGCGTACGCGACACCGAGATCGTCATTTGCTTCAAACCGGCGCCTTATGCGCAGTTTCGCGATACCGAAGTCGACGAGCTTCAGCCGACCTACCTGCGCATCCAGATCCAGCCCAATGAAGGCATGTGGTTCGATCTGTTGGCCAAGCGTCCGGGGCCGGCGCTTAACATGGCCAATATCGAGCTGGGTTTTGCCTACAAGGACTTCTTCGAGATGCAGCCGTCGACCGGCTACGAAACGCTGATCTACGATTGCCTGACCGGTGATCAGACCTTGTTCCAGCGCGCAGACAACATCGAAAACGGCTGGCGCGCCGTGCAACCGTTCCTGGATGCCTGGCAACAGGATGCCAGCGTGCAGAGTTACCCCGCGGGTGAAGACGGTCCGCCGGCAGCCGAAGACTTACTGACCCGCGACGGTCGCGTCTGGCACAGCCTGGGATGAGTGACGCAACGCAATCTCCCATCCGGTTCCTGCTGTGTGACATGGACGGCACGTTGCTGTTGCCCGATCACAGCTTGAGTCAGCGCACCATCGATGCCGTCCGTTCGTTGCGCGAGGCCGGCATCTTTTTCAGTCTTGCCACCGGGCGTCCGCCAAAGGCCATGCTGCAGCAGATCGAAGCCCTGGGCGTCGATCTGCCAACAGCCGCGTTCAATGGCGGCACCCTGGTCAATCCGGACGGCAGTATTCTGGCCGCCTACCATTTGCCGGCAACGGCTGCCTTGACGACGTTGGCCCTGTTTGCCGATCGGCCGGACATCGAAATCTGGGTGTTCAGTGGCGGTGACTGGCTGTTGAAGGACCCGAACGGGCCGATGGTGCCTCACGAGCAAAGCGGATTAGGCTATCCACCTGTAGTGGTCGACAGTTTTGAACCTTATCTGGAACACATCGACAAGATCGTCGCCACCAGCAACAACACGGATCTGCTGATCGAACTGGAAGCGCTGTTGTTGCCCAAGGTCGAAGGCCTGGCGCAGGTCTCGCGTTCGCAACCGATTTACCTGGACGTGACCGCCATGCAAGCCAACAAGGGCGCGGCGCTGGTGACATTGGCCGAGCATTTGGGCGTGCCGCTTGAGCAGACAGCGGCGATGGGCGATGGCGGCAATGATCCTGCAATGTTTCAGCGTGCGGGCTTGTCGATCGCCATGGGACAAGCGCAAGAAACGGTGCAACGCCAGGCTGACGTCATCACCGGGAGCAACACCGAAGACGGTGCGGCCCAGGCCATCGAGCGCTACATCCTCCCTAGTTGACCCTGCAAAAAACCTGAACCCTGAAACACGGGCCCTCCGAACCACTGCGGTCCTCTGAACCATTGCGGTCCTCCGAACCATTGCGGCCCTCCGAACCACTGCGGTCCTCTGAACTACGGTGATCCCCTGTAGGAGCTGCCGAAGGCTGCGATCTTTTGAACTTGATCTTGATGTCGTACAAGCAAACCTTCGGCAGCTCCAACAGTTTCAGGTGTTTACAGCCAGTAACTCACCGCATACCAGCCCAGCGTACCCATCACCACCGTATACGGCAGCGCCATCCACACCATCCGCCCATACGACAGGCGAATCAGCGGTGCAATCGCCGACGTCAGCAAAAACAGGAATGCAGCCTGGCCATTGGGCGTCGCCACGCTAGGCAGGTTGGTGCCGGTATTGATCGCAATGGCCAATGTCTCGAAATGCTCGCGGGTCATATGACCGGAAATGAACGCCTGCTTCACTTCGGTGATGTAGATCGTCGCGACGAATACGTTATCGCTGATGGCCGACAGCAAGCCGTTGGCGATAAAAAGCATGCCCGGTTGCTGGTCGGCCGGCAGCGCCAGCACCCACTGGATCAGCGGCGTGAACAGTTGCTGGTCATGGATCACCGCCACCACGGCGAAGAACACCACCAGCAGCGCCGTGAAGGGCATAGCGTCCTTGAATGCATTGCCGATGCGGTGCTCATCGGTGATGCCGGTGAAGGCCGTGATCAGCACGATCACCATCAAGCCGATAAGACCGACCTCGGCAATGTGAAACGCCAGGCCGGCGATCAGAATCAGCGCGGACAACCCCTGAACGGTCAGCGCTGCACGTTGGCGTGAGGTGCGCTCGGCGTTGTCCTGCGCGGCGTAATCGGCCAGCACCGCCCGCACGTTGACCGGCAGGAGCGCGCCGTAGCCGAACCAGCGCAGTTTCTCCAGCAGCACACAGGTCACGAGGCCTGCCGCCAGCACCGGCAATGAAACCGGGGCAACTTTCAGAAAGAACTCGGCAAAGTGCCAACCCATCTCGTGGCCAATCAGCAGGTTCTGCGGCTCACCGACCAGCGTACACACGCCACCCAGCGCAGTGCCCACCGCGCCGTGCATCAGCAGGCTGCGCAAAAATGCGCGGAATTGTTCGAGGTCTTCGTGATGCAGTTTCGGCAGGTGACGGTCGTCGCTGTATTCGCTGTCCTGGCGGGGATCATTGCCTGAAGCCACACGGTGATACACCGAGTAAAAACCGACGGCGGCACTGATGATTACCGCCGTCACGGTGAGGGCATCCAGAAATGCCGACAGGAATGCCGACAGAAAACAGAACATCAGCGCCAACGCGGGCTTGGAGCGAACGCCCAGTAACAACCGTGAGAACAAAAACAGCAGCAGGTCTTTCATGAAGTAGATGCCGGCCACCATGAACATCAGCAGCAGGATCACCGGAAAGTTGTGCACCAGTTCGTCATACAGCGCCTGGGGCGTGGTCATCTTCAGCAGCAGCGCTTCGATCAACAGCAAGCCGCCGGGCATCAGCGGATAGCACTTGAGCGCCATCGCCAGGGTAAAAATGAACTCCAGCACCAACAACCAACCGGCGGCGACCGGGCCTGCCGTCCACAACACCAGTGCATTGAGTACCAGAAAGCCGGCAATACTCGCCTTGTACCAGCGGGGCGAGTGCCCAAGAAAATTGTGCGCGAACGCCTGGGCCATTGAACCGGACATCGGCTGCTCCTTGTTTTAAGAAGCGCGCAACTTGCCGTAAGAAGAACGGAATATCAAGGGTAGGAAAAGTCTATCTCGCTAGTTCAAATACCGCGCCACGATGGCCCGGTAGTTTCCGTCCAGCGAATACCCCCCTACGACAATCGAGCCATCAGGCTGCGCGGCCAGTGACGTAGCGGTATCCAGGCTACGGCCGAAGCGGGTACGGACCCAGCCCATGCCGTCGCCGAAGCTGTCATCCAGTTGGCCGTCTGGTAGATGCCGGGCCAGAATAAAATCCGCCTCGACCCCGCCGATTGTCGCTCCGACGGTTAGCACACGGCCATCGGGAACGGCGTGAGCGGCAATCCATTGGCAACCGCTGTGGCCTATGTCCAGCAATCGAGGATGGCCACCATTGCAATGACTGACCGGGTGGCCATTGCCCTGTAGTTTCATCGACAGGCAACGCATGGGATCACGCCGGCTACCCACGCAATACAGATCGCCAGTTGCCTGTTGGACGATATGATTGACTTGCGTGCTGCGTCCCTCTGAATTGAAACTCATGAAACCCTCTACGGCGAAAGACTCGTCGAGTCGCCCGTCAGGGAGATAACGGGCAAGCAGTCCTTCCTCGGGAAAGTTGATCGCGCCGCCCACCAGAATCCGTCCGTCCTGTTGCAATAGCAGGCTGCTGAGCCAGGTATTCATCAGCAAGTGCCTGACCACCACAAAACCGCGACCGTTGAACGTGGCGTCCAGCGAACCGTCGGTGTTTAGCCGGATCAGCATGCCGGCGTGATCGGCCAGTTCGAAATGATGATTGGCTAATAGCAGGATTCGACCGTCGTCCTGCACCCGCAGGTCGCACGCTTCGGCGCCCGGCACTCCCGGCGGGAGCCAAGTGTCGCGCAATCCCACGGAAAGATTGCCCGGCAGTTGCACGATGCAGCGGCCATTGTCGCCAAACGTCTTTACTGGCGCGCCGTGCTGGTCAAACAGGGCGAGGGCAGGGAGGGTTCGGTTGGCGTTAAGGTAGTGAAGGCCGGCCAGCAACACATGCCCATTGGGCAAGACCAGGACTTTGCCGGCCATGGCCTCGAATCCGTCCTCGAACTGACCAATGACGCTGCCCTGTTTGCCAAACGTCAGGTCGGCAGACCCGTCCTCAAGCAAGCGCGCCAGACCAAAGCGGCTACCGCTTGGCATCGTGACTTTCGCGGCGACGAATATTTTGCCGCACGCATCAATCGCGACGCCGTTGGCCATGCTTGAGAGGCTACCGGCAAAGTACACCTGGGTTTTGCCTGCCCCGCCAAAGGATGTATCGAGTCTTCCGGCGTCACTGAGGGATGATGGGTAGGCAATAGCAGTCTGGCTTGACATGCACGCGTCTCCTTGCGAGTCGTCAGGGTCCAGAAGTTGGGTGGCGACTTTATAAGGAAAACATTCAACGCCTGAATGATCCGGCGCACAACTGACAGAACTAACCGGTGGAGGGTCGCTGTGTGCCAGAACAGTGTCTTTTCGAACCAGTGGCAAGCGTGCCAAGTAGTTGAAGTGTTAAAGCACAAGTAAAGAAGTGCGGCGAAGTGCAGGTAAGCGTTTGAACGTGCTAACTAATTACGCAAAAAAAGGCGGATTGCAGTAAAGCAATCCGCCTGTTTGTAATGTTTAGTGCGGCATCGACCAGGACTGCAGCGTGTAACCTTCCTGGCTCAATTCTTCACGCGCCTGTTTGAGCACGCTTTCCAGTTGCGCAGGATCGGTGTAGGCGCTGCTCGGAATCTGCTTGCGACCTATACTGGAATTGGTGCGATCGATGACGGTCAGGCTGAGCTCGCCGTTACCGTCTTGCAGGGCCCAGGCGACGCATTGAAATGGCTGGAAAGCGCGGTCGGCAATCAAAAGAGCTTCGTTGATACGGAGCGGGGCGGTCATGGGATTCTCTCTCTTATGCCCAATCAAGTGATAGGCCGACGGTTGGGCGTCCCGTGCGGCTGGTTACTTGTACTGATGTCCTCAACCGGGGTATGGGTCACACACAACACGCAGAAATTTCGATTTTCTTTTAAAAATTCCGATATTCGACCGTTATTGAAAGCTTAATGAAAGGTTGAACTCGTTAGGTAACTAATAGAGTCGTTACTTATAACTGAATAAGCGATAACCCTATAGTCAAACGGTACAAGGCCCCGTCAAATTCTTGCTAATGTTACAGCCAGGTCCGCCAAATGACTGTTTTTCTTAATAATTCAACAAATTTGGCGTCAAGGAACAGTCATGATCGAAACGCCTGCCTTACGACGTTTGTTAGTAGTAGATCCTTGCGACGATTGCCATCGCCTATTGCCGGGCTTGCGATCTGTGGGCTGGGATGTCGACAGTTGCACGCTGGAGAATGCCGGCGATAAAACCTGTGATGTCGGACTGTTGCGTCTGCAACCTTTTCACCTCGATCATCCCGAGGCTGTAAAAGAGCTGATAAGCCGCAGTGGTACCGAGTGGATTGCCGTGCTGAACCAGGAGGTCCTGCGTTTACAGAATGTAGGAGACTTCGTCTGTGAGTGGTTTTTCGACTTCCATACCTTGCCGTTTGATGTGTCACGGGTCCAGGTGACCCTGGGACGCGCATTCGGTATGGCGCGGCTTCGTGGACAGGGGACGGTGCACATTGATCAGCCTGAACACGAGTTGTTGGGCGACAGCAAACCTATCCGGGAACTTCGCAAGTTATTGAGCAAGTTGGCGCCTACGGAATCCCCTGTATTGATTCGTGGCGAGAGCGGGACGGGTAAGGAATTGGTTGCCCGTACGCTGCATCGACAATCCCAACGGCACAGCAAACCCTTTGTCGCGATCAATTGCGGCGCCATTCCTGAACATTTGATCCAGTCAGAATTGTTCGGCCATGAGAAGGGCGCGTTCACCGGTGCCCATCAACGCAAGATCGGGCGAATCGAAGCGGCCAACGGCGGCACCTTGTTTCTTGATGAAATCGGTGACTTGCCGCTTGAGCTGCAAGCGAACCTGTTGCGCTTCCTGCAGGAAAAACATATCGAGCATGTCGGTGGCAGCCAACAGATTCCGGTGGATGTGCGGGTATTGGCAGCGACTCACGTCGACCTCGAAGCCGCGATCGAAAAGAAACGTTTTCGCGAAGATTTGTATTACCGCCTGAACGTGCTGCAAGTTGTCACCGCGCCCCTGCGTGAGCGCCACGGCGACCTGTCGATGCTGGCTAACCATTTCTCGCACTTCTACAGCCATGAAACCGGCCGTCGTCCACGCAGCTTCAGCGATGACGCATTGATCGCCATGGGCAAGCACGACTGGCCCGGCAACGTTCGCGAGCTGGCCAACCGTGTCCGCCGCGGCCTGGTACTGGCCGAAGGCCGGCAGATCGAGGCGCGAGACCTGGGGCTGATCAGCCAGCATGCCCAGGTTGTACCCATGGGCACGCTGGAAGACTACAAAACCCGCGCCGAACGCCAGGCGTTGTGTGATGTGCTCAATCGCCACAGCGATAACTTGAGCATTGCCGCCAAAGTGCTGGGGATATCCAGGCCTACGTTCTACCGTTTATTGCACAAGCACCAGATTCGTTAATTACAGCATAAAGATCGCAGCCTCGTTTCACTCGACGGCTCCTACATGGCGCCCACATTTAAATGTGATTCCCGCAGGAGGGGGGCGCCACGTCTTCGCCGCCGCGCTGTCGCGCAAAGAACCGGGTGCTCGCTGCATCGAAAGATATCTATAGATGAGTAAAAAACTCATATTTAAAATCAATGGCTTAATGTTTGCTCTATAAGAGCTTGCTCGCGATAACGGCCTCACAGCCGATCGATATTTTCCTGATGTACCCGGATCAAACTGTGGGAGCTGGCTTACCGGCGATGGCGGCCTCATAGCTGACGAGTATTCCCCTGATGTACCCGATCAAACTGTGGGAGCTGGCCTGCCGGCGATGGCGTCCTGGTCGGCGGTGACATTCTTGATGGTGTACATATCCATTCCTGCGGTCATGGCTTCTAATGGTTTCGCTCTTACAGCGAGTCACTTGGAGAAACGGAACGCCGCCCGGCGCCAAGTAACCAAACGCTCTTGCCCCTTTCGTCCGGTGCCTCGCCTGGGCTCGGCATACCCTCGCTCCGGTCCTGCTCCGTGGGCCCGCCGCGATCGGCCATCCATGGCCGTGCGCGGCTAACCCGGCATCCATGCCGGGTTGCCCACTGCGCAGAACCTGCGCTCGGCCTGCCGATGGGGCAAGAAGATCAAAATCAAAAGCAGATCACAAGCCAAAGCGAGGCGGCCTGACAGCCGACCTGACGCTTCAGGCCTGCGCGTTTTCCTGTGGGAGTGAGCCTGCTCGCGATGACGGCCTGATAGCCGACAGGTTTCTTCCAGATGTCCCCGGATCAAACTGTGGGAGCTGGCTTGCCAGCGATGGCGCCTGATCGGCGGTTAGATTGTAAAAGCCCCGCTGCCATCTCCATGGCAGCGGGGCTTTTTTGTTTAAGTGCAGATCAGAAGTAGTAAGGGAATTTCAGGCTGAAGGAAAAGTCCGGAGAATCCTCGGTCAAGCCAATCGCCAGGTTGGGCACGATCGTCAGTTTATCGGTAGCGGCCAGAGTCATGCCGATGTTGAAGTTCGCCGCGTTGTAATCGCTGTTGCTGATTGACTGCCAATCGCCACCGTCCGGTTTGATCTTGCTCTTGCGGGCGAACTGGTCGGTGAACGAGAACGACATACTCATCTTCTCATTCAAGGCGAATGCAATACCGGCGCCGACCTGCCAGGAATCGCCCAGTTTCACGTCCCCTTTGACCTTGGAGCCGACCTGCGGGCTGATGTCGCTGAAAGAGTCCTGCATGTTGTAGGTGTACGCCAGGCTGCCGAACAGCACGGCCGGGTCAAAGGTCTTGACCAGCGAGATACCGGGAGTGATCGCCCAGACGCCGTTACCCGTAGGCAAGTCTTCGGGTACCGCGAGGTTGTCGTTGGTCGGGTCACTGATCAGCTTGATGCCGTAAGGGTCTTTGCCGGTTGGCGCCTTGATGCGCAGAGTGGCGACCGCATCGGGCAGGCTGGCTGACTCATCCAGGAACTTGTAAGCCACGCCGACGTTGACATCACCGATGGTGGGGTCGCGGGTGACGGTTGCGTCCGACGTTACCGGGCCGGCGCCACCTGCGCCTCCCGAGGAGTAAGTCGATTCGCGATAAACCACGGGGACGTTAATGTCGAACTGCCAACGTTGCGCCACGTTGTAACGGGCGGTCAGGTCCAGCGTCCAGTTATCCGCTTTTATGCGGTCGAGGTTGATGTTGCCGAGGAAAATCGAGTCCAGTGCCAGGAAGCCGTTGAGCGTTAATGCCCGGGTATCGTAGTGGGTGTAGGTCAGGCCGGTCTCGACGCTGAACTTGCCGCCACCAAAGAAGCCGCTGGCTTCGTCATACAGGTTGGAAACGCTGGGCGCCGGCTCCGAGTCGTCCTTGAGCGACTGGCCGTATGAACTGCCCGTGGTTCCCGGCGCACCGGCCGCCACCGACTGACCACCCCGGGTCGGGTCGGCTGGGGATTTGGTCAGTCGTTTGGGCGCCGGTGTGGCAGGTGTTTCTTCGACTTGGCGAACCCGTTGCTCAAGTACCATCAACGCGTTCTGTTGTGCTTCGTAACGCTGTTTCAACTCCATGAGTTCTTGTTTTAGGATTTCGACCTGGGGGTCCGGCGCTGCATACAGCAGTGAGGCTGGAGCCAGGCTACTCAAACAAACAATTGCGTTGAGCGTCAACGATCGGTGCATGGGTTAGCCGTCCCTTCTGACTACTTCTGATGAGACTGAGCGTAGATCAGAATCCGGCAGTGCGAAGACCTTTAAGTTGGTCCAGATTGCCGGTCAAAGACCTGCCTGTTGCCACGTTGTCACGCAGTACAACATTGAGGGACGTCAGGTTACGTACCTGATTGCTACTGCCGAGCAACGTTGTGTTCTGCAACAGTCCGCCCTGAGCGAGGCGTTGAACGGTGCTGCCCTGGTTGTTGTTGGCCACAATGTTCATTTGCACACCGGTACCGGTTGAGGAAACGCTCATTGAGCCCGCGCCATTGCTTCCGGTTAACGTAGTGCCTGAGTCCAATACTTGCCCCTGAGGTTGTACCGTCGGCGCCTCGTTCGCCTTGGTGACGTTGAGATCGACATTGTTGTAGGCGATATTGTTGTCGCCCGCCGCACGCACTACTTGAGTCACACCTTCGGTGGTGTTCAGGCCAGCGCCGCCGGTGACGGTACCGGTACCCGGATTTGTGCTGTTGCTCGCGCTGCTGCCCGTACTGGTAGTGCTGGCAACTTGCGAAGGGTTTGAGTTGGTGTTTTTTTCGTCGACCATCGACACATAAAATTGTGGCTTGATGGTCGATGCTTTTACTTGCATGGAGGACATTGCCCCGATCACTTCGCCTTTTGCATTTTCCCAAGTACTGGACATGGTGATGCCGAAACTGACAATCCGTCCCGGCATGACATAGCGGCCTCGCAGGTTCGCCAGTTCCTGATCCTTCAATTCAATCGGTTTGAACGTTTGTGCCTGGGTTGGCAGGCTGGCAGCCAGGCAGACGACGGCCAGCCAGATTGACGTATTCATTGGATGCTCCCGGAGCTTCATGCTCCCTTGTTATTAGAAGAAGTCGCTTTTTATAAACCCGAAATCCATCAGGTCTGCGTCTCGCACCGGGCTGAAGGTGTTAATGCGGTTTTTGGCAGTGAGCGGTACGGGGGGATCAAGTAGCGCGTTGGACTTGTCATAGCCCTGACCGATAACGGCAAAGATGATGCCGTTCCAGCCTTTGACAAAGTCATCGACTTTGAAACGTTTATGACCGAGCACCGGATCGCCGATATATACCCAGCCATCGTGGACACGTTGCATGACCACAAAGTGTTTGTAGCCGCGGATATCCAGGAGGACCACAACCGGAATCTTGATGTCGGTCAGCGTTTCCGGCGCTACGCGGTAGCCACGGGCCCGCATGCCAATACTTTCTACGTAACGCTTCATATCAAGCATGGAGAATCCCTGGACCCGAACAAGATTCTGATCGGACTGTGCCAGCATGCCTGTAATGATCTGTTCTTCATCGACGTCCAGCCAATAGGCTTGACGCAAGATGGTAGCTAGCGCAGCTGCGCCGCAACTGAAGTCGGTTTTCTGTTGCACCAGATCCTCGAATTTGCGCTCGCGCACACTTTGGATCGGTTTGTAAATCACTGCGCCTCCAGGCAGAACGGCAAGCGGCATTTGTGCAGCCTCGATCACGCCGGCTACGCAAAGCAGAAATGCCAAGGCGATAATGCGCATGGTATGACGCCTTCTGGTTGTGTTGAAAAAGGCCCCCAGAAGGGGGCCTCCACCGACAACAATTAGAACGACTGGTTGGAGATGGCCAGCGAGTTGCTTTGTTGGTTGCCCACACCAGCAGCTACGTTGACGCCCAGGTTGCCGCTGCCACCGTTAACCGAACCACTCAGGGTTGCGGTGTTGGTCACAGGGTTAGCCCAGCCAGTTGGAGTCAGCACTTGATAGGAGTAAGTATTGCTCAAATCAAATGAACTGCTTTCGCTGTAGCTTTTCGCTTTTTCGTACTCGGATTGGGCGGCTTTGCTGCCCGATTTTTCGTACGCAGAAGCAGCCGCTTTGTCGTAAGCCTTGTCATACGATTTTTCGAACGAGGAACTGTTCGAGTTCGAGTGCGAGGTGTTTACAGAAGCATCAAGCGTTGCGTCGAGCGATGCGTTGAGCGATGCGCTGGATTCAGAGCTGCTGCTGCGTTCGCGGCGGCCTTCAGTCCAGGTAGCGCTTCTGGCCGCTTCTGCAGCTGCGTCCAGCGTAGCGCTCAAGGTAGCGCTCAGAGAAGCGCTTGAAGAGCCGTTCGAGTTACTGTTGTGAGAGCCACTGGCATTTGCGCTGCTGGATCCGCTGGCTGCGAAGGCCTTGGAACCGGCCAGGTCGAAGCTCGAAGACGAGCTTTTGCTGCCGCTGGCGTTGGATGCATAGCCGGCAGAAGAACTACCACTCGCCGAATTGGTGACGGTGATGGTATCCAGACGGTAAGTCCGATCAGCGTTGTTGTTCACTGTCAGGCCAGGACCTTGCTGGTCGGCAGTGGCGGTAGCGGTTGCATTGCCCAGTGGAGCATTGGCATTAGCAATGGCCATGGTGTTTTTCTGTTGGTTCAGGTCGCCGCCGGCAATGTTGACACCCATGTTGCCGCTGCCGCCGTTACCCGATGCGCTCATCACAGCAGAGGATTGGCTACCGAAGTTGTTGACGACGTTGTTGTTGCTGGTTTGAGTAACAGTCGATGTTGCGGCGGCAGTGCCGAACACGAAGCTGTTATCGAGGCTGGAGTCCGACGCAGCGTTGGCAATGGCCGCCGCGTTGTCTTGTTGGTTGCCGTTACCTGCAGCCACGTTGACGCCGACGTTGCCGCTGGTGCCTGTCGCCGAGCTGTTCATTTCAGCGTTGTTGATGGTCCCTTCGTTGCGGATGCGGTTATCGGTGCTGCTTTGGTTATCCCAAGCATTGGCCGTTGCATACACAGGGATCATTGTTGGTGGTGGTGGAGTTTGCGGGCCGCCGCCGCCACCACCGTTGTGATGGCCATTGTTATGGCCGTTGTTGTGACCATTGTTATGGCCATTGTTGTCGTTTTGCCCAGCGTGTACAGCAACAGCCATGACCGCAGCAATTGCGAAAACCAGAGGCTTTAGTGCCATCGAAGGTTTCATGGTGATTCTCCGTACTGATATTAAGGTTAAGTGTTGTTTTTTTTACCTTTTTCGGGTCAATCCGCGACCCGTATGCTCAGGGTGTTTCCCATTCGATTTCCCACCCCGGCACTCTGATTCAACTGAATAACCCCGCGACTACCGGTGAAGGCCTGGTCACTCGTAGAGACCTGGCGATAGCCTGTTGCAGAGACAGTTGGATCGGAGTTGTTGATCAACGCTACGTTCTGTTGAAGAAGGACGCTGTCGTCGATCGTTTGCGGCTGAGCACTGACGCTGATGCGCAATGCGTTTGCTTGTTGCGTGCCGGCCCCGGCGCTCTGGTTAACGCCCAGTGCGCCGTTGCCGTTACTGAAAGAGTTGCCCCCGATGCTGGACGTCGCATCCATCAAGGGGCTGCTTGGAGTGCCCAAGGCTTGGCGAATCTGGGTGGTGGCGCTAGCCCCGTGGCCGATAGCGATGGCCCGTGCGTTGGCCTGTTGCTGCTGATCGCCAGCCGCCTGGTTGACGGTGAGGTTGCCCTGATATTGAGAACCCGAGTAGTCGATGTCGGCTTTATTGATCACCGGAGATTGGGCAAAGGTTGATGCACTGCAAAACATGGCGAGAACGAGCAGAGAGCGATTCATCCTAACGGTCTCCCGTTATGATTTTCAGCGTACCCAGGCCCTGCGCCATACTTGAGTTGACCATGTTGGCGATACCACCTCCCGAGTTGCCCGAACGTCCGGCGGGTTGGTTCGACAACTGGTTCTGCGTGGAAATGTTCGCGCCCAGGTTATTGGTGTTTTGCGTGACCATGCGGGAAATGCTGGCGCCACTGGCAACGTTGGCGAAGTCGCCGTCGCTCAACTCGTTGGTTTGTTTGAGGATATGTTGCGACGGGTTGGCATTGACGGTTGTTGGATTCGGATCGGGAATAAGAGGCGGGGTGACCGCATTACGGGTCTGGACATCACGTTTGATGGTAATGATGCCGTTATCCGCCTGCACTGGCAGGCAGACACTTGTGCCGAGTGCGCATCCGATCAACAACAGACCAAAAGCGCGTTTATCAAATATCCCCACGGCGGCAATTCCTTCTGTAAGTGAAACACTGCCCTTATCAGCGTTGCGGGGAAGAGAGCAGAAGGTGTGCCGCTTTTTGTTTTTCTATTAAAAACAGAGGGTTAGTGTTTTTCTTCGGGATTAGCAGAAATAATTTGTAATACCGGTGAGACAGAGACACGCGAAAACGCCGTCCATGTTGGCGGGAATGCTTGCTACAGGCGCTGATGAGAGGGTGTATCAGTCACGTAACAGTTTCGCTCAGGTGTCCCCAAGCCGCTTTAGCGCGTGGGTTTGCGCCGAAGGAAGTGTTTCAGGAGTGGACACTTTTGGAGGGGCAGTTAGCCCCTTTCAGATATCGAGCAGGCGCGTTACTGCCTCAAATGCCGCGTTCTTGCGCTGTTGCCAGTCACCTTGAAGTACCTGGCAAGGCTGTCGGTGCAGGTCAAGCCATTGGAGGCTCGTCTGGAAAAACGCGCGGCGTTCTTCCAGCTGCGGTTGGCATCGCTGTCCGTCGTCATGCCAGGCGACGGTTTCAGGACTCAGTAGCAAATGCAGGTCGTAGTGCCGGGCCAGCAAGGCTTGCTCGATCCAGGCCGGGCAATCGCCAAACAAGGTTCGGCTCCAAAGGATGTTGCTCAACAGATGCGTATCCAGAATCAACAGGGAAGGGCGCTTGGCGCGCGCCTCATCTTCCCAGGCCAGTTGGCCTTGCGCGATGGGTGTGATGTCGTCGTAGCAGGTGTCGCGGGCTTCACGGTCGATGAAATGCCGTACGTACTCACCGACCAGCAGCCCGCCAAAGCGCGCCTGGATCTCGCTCGACAGCCAGCTCTTCCCGCTCGATTCAGGCCCCGTGAGGACCAGAACCTTCATGCTCGCAACGCCAGATCGGCGCGCCATTCGCGCCAGCCTTGAATGGCGATAACGGCGAACAGACCGTAGAGGCCGGCAGTCAGGTACATGCCTTTGTAGATGAACAGCCCGACGAAAATCACGTCCAGCACGAGCCACAGTGGCCAGCATTGCACGCGTTTCTGTGCCATCCACCACTGGGCCACCAGACTGAACCCGGTCAGCGCGGCATCCAGCCAGGGTTGCGCCGCGTCAGTCCAGTGCGCCATGGCGGCGCCTAACGCCAGGCTGCCAACAGCGCCCAACGCCAGACTCAAGGCAATGGGAGAAGCCTCAAGCTGGCTGACCCGCCGTCCTTGCCGCGCCTCACCTCCACGTGTCCATTGCCACCAGCCATAGACTTGCAGCGCTGCGTAAACAATCTGCAGCAGCATGTCGGAGTAGAGTTTCACTTCGAAAAAAACCCAGCTGTACAGCAACACCATCACCAGGCCGATCGGCCAGCACCAGGGATTCTGTTTGACCGTCAACCAGACGGCGATGACACCGAGGGCGGCGGCAAACAGTTCTAGCCCGGACATGGCGATTCCTTGGGGAGTTGGCGAGGGGAGCGGATTGTACCTAGTTTGTGGTGAGTGAGCTGCTGGGAGCTGCGTGTTTCGTAGCAGGCATACAAACCTGTGGCGAGGGAGCTTGCTCCCGCTCCAGTGCGAAGCGCTGGCCAAAAAACTCTTTTTCTTTCGAGAATTGGGGGGGGGCGCTACGCACCCCTGCGCGAGCAAGCTCGCTCGCCACAACGGTTCGGAGTCAGGACCTACACCCGAAACTGCTTCAACAAGCCGTTCAGTTCGACACTTAACGCCTTCAACCTAACACTCGCCACGCTCGACTGTTCAGCCGCGAGTGCGGTGCTGTGGGACAAGCCGGCCGCCTGGGTCACGTTCTGATTGATGTCTTCCACCACGTGCGCCTGCTGCAAGGTGGCGCTGGCTATGGAGGCGTTCAGCCCGTTCAGGTTGCGTAACGCCTGACCAATCGCGCTCAGGCTCGCTCCAGCGAGGCCCGCCTGTTCGATGGTCAGTTGTGAGGCCCGGCTGCTGTCGCCGATCACTTTGACCGCCGCTTCCGAATGATTTTGCAGGCGCTCGATCATCGACTGAATCTCGGCGGTTGATTTTTGCGTGCGCTGAGCCAGCAGCCGCACTTCATCGGCTACCACCGCAAATCCGCGACCCTGCTCGCCCGCCCGCGCTGCTTCGATAGCCGCGTTGAGCGCCAGCAGGTTGGTCTGCTCGGCAATCGACCGGATCACCTCCAGCACCGAGCCGATCTGTGTGCTTTCGGCTGCCAGGGTGCGTATCACTTCCACCGCCTGATCGATGGTGCCCGACAGCTTGTCGATCTGTTGCAGGCTGCTATCAATGTTGATCTGGCCTTGCTGTGCCTGGGACTCGGCGTCGCGCATTTCGCTCGCGGCGTGTTCGGCGTTTTTGGCAACGTCCTGAACCCCATAAGTCACTTCATTGATGGCCGTGGCCACCAGTTCCATCTGCTGGGATTGCTGTTGACTGCGTTGTTGCGCCTGGGCGGCGTCGTTGCCCAGCTCGCTGGAGGAATCGCCCAAGGCGCCGGCGGAGACCTGTAACTGGCTGATCACCAGGCGCAGCTTGGCGGTAAACGCGTTGAAATGCCGCGCCAGTTGCGTCACCTCATCCTGCCCATGCGTGTCGAGGCTGCGGGTCAGGTCGCTCTCGCCACTGGCGATATTGGCCATGGCATTGACGGTTTCCTGCAACGGTCGAACGATGCTGCGAGCTATCAGGATCACCAGCGCCGCCATGATCAATGCAATCACCACTCCCAACGCCGAGGCCTTCCAGACCTGTGCGTAGAACTCGTCCTGCATGTCATCGATGTAGACGCCCGAACCGATCACCCAGCCCCAGGGTTCGAACAGCTTCACGTAGGAGGTTTTTTCTACTGGCTCGCTGGCACCCGGTTTGGGCCAGCGATAGTTGACGATGCCGGCGCCCTTGGATTTAGCCACGGCGACCATCTCATTGAATACCGCAAAACCGTCCGGGTCGCGGATGGCTGCGAGGTTCTGCCCGTCGAGTTTAGGATTGGCCGGGTGCATGACCATGACCGGGGTCAGGTCGTTGATCCAGAAGTAATCATTCTGGTCGTAACGCAGGCCGCGAACAGCCGTCAGCGCCTGTTTCTGCGCAGCGTCGCGGGTCAGCGTTCCGGCGGTTTCCAGATCTTGGTAATAGCTCAGGATCCCGCTGGCGGTCTGCACCACGTGCTGGGTCTTCTGCGCTTTGGCTTGGTACAGGTCTTCGTGAATCTGCTTGAGCATCAACACGCCTAACGTCATCAACATCATGACGGCCACGATCAGGATCAGCCAAAGACGGCGGCTGATCGACATATTGCGCAAGCTGTTCATAACGCTGTCACTCCGGTTCTTGTTCTTGTCATGAAGGATCGCCAGCATCCCGCACGCTTGATGAGTCTTCTGTAGGGCTCAAGCCCAATACTCGGCAGCGTAAAAGGGACTTGTCTGATAGGATTTCGGCCCCGCGCGGAAAAACCTGAATCCAGCATGAATTTTCACGAGATTCTCACGGTTTCGTCTGGAGACTTTTGCGCGGGGTCAACAGCCAGGCTGATTGCAAAAACGTTCTGAAAAAATATTAACGGGGCATGCCCGCGTGCATCGCTTCTTGGGGGATTGATGGATCTTTGGACCGCCTTTCAGGCATTGATACTTGGCGTTGTAGAAGGGCTGACGGAGTTTCTGCCCATTTCCAGTACCGGCCACCAGATAATTGTGGCCGACTTGCTCAACTTCGGTGGTGAGCGGGCCATGGCCTTCAACATCATTATCCAGCTCGGGGCAATCCTGGCGGTGGTGTGGGAGTTTCGCCGCAAGATCCTCGACGTGGTCATCGGGCTGCCGACCCAGCCCAGCGCTCGACGGTTTACCGCCAACCTGTTGATTGCCTTCATGCCGGCGGTGGTATTGGGCGTGATCTTCGCTGACATGATCAAAGAATATCTGTTCAATCCGATCACGGTGGCGACGGCACTGGTCGTCGGCGGGGTCATCATGTTGTGGGCCGAGCGCCGCGAGCATGAAGTGCACGCCGAGACGGTCGACGAGATCACCTGGAAAGACGCCCTGAAAGTCGGCTTTGCCCAGTGCCTGGCGATGATTCCGGGTACTTCGCGCTCCGGCTCGACAATTATCGGTGGCTTGCTGTTCGGGCTGTCCCGCAAGACTGCGACCGAGTTCTCGTTCTTCCTGGCGATGCCGACCATGGTCGGTGCGGCCGTGTACTCGGGGTACAAATACCGGCACCTGTTCGTGCCTGCGGATTTCCCGGTGTTTGCCGTCGGCTTCGTCACCGCATTCATCTTCGCGATGATTGCCGTGCGTGGCTTGCTCAAGTTCATCGCCAGCCACAGCTATGCGGTGTTCGCCTGGTATCGCATCGCGTTCGGTCTGCTGATCCTCGCCACCTGGCAGTTCGGCTGGGTTGACTGGAGCGCGGCCAAGCCATGAATGACAGCAGCGCGCGCAACCGTCCGGAGGGTAATTCCGGCGGCAAGACCCAGTACCTGCGATTGAAGTTGCTGGTGTTTGCGATCGTGTGCGCGCTGCCGTTGACTGGCTCGCTGTCGATGTGGTTGCAGGGGATCTCGCTGATTCCCCTGTCGGCCTACGGGATCGTCAGCGTGCTGGCGTTCTTCCTTTATTGGAGCGACAAGCGCAAGGCGCGCACCGCCCGTTGGCGCACGCCCGAGAACGTCCTGCACGCGGTAGAGCTGGCAGGCGGTTGGCCGGGCGCCTTGGTGGCGCAGCAAGTGTTTCGCCACAAAACCCGCAAGATTTCCTATCAGGTCCTGTTCTGGACCATCGTGTTGCTGCATCAGGTGTTCTGGATTGACCAGTTGTTCCTTGGCGCTCATGTATTTGCGCTCTTCTAAGCGTAAGCGCGTGTGCTAAAGCAGCAGGCCGATCTGGGTGCGTTTGGGCAA
This sequence comes from Pseudomonas sp. LBUM1643, assembly GCF_059716215.1. Taxonomy (NCBI): domain Bacteria; kingdom Pseudomonadati; phylum Pseudomonadota; class Gammaproteobacteria; order Pseudomonadales; family Pseudomonadaceae; genus Pseudomonas; species Pseudomonas sp. LBUM1643. The sequence continues at coordinate 3,342,328 of NZ_CP166813.1, read as the reverse complement.
CTTGCTCACCACCAGTTGGTGGGAACGTCGCAACAACCCTTGCAGCTCTTCGGCGCCCAGAGGGTAGGGCGTGTCCATGATGATCCATTGTGCCCGCGCCAGATAAGGTGCCGGGTGAATGCCCGGTCGATCGCAGTGCCCTAGAAACAGATCTTTATCGACCTTGAAGGCCAAAGAGTCTCCCCTCAGGCCCTGCAGGGCAAACATCTTGTTTCCCGCAATCGAAAACACCCGCACACCACCCCATTTGTAATCCTCCCGCGCACCGGGCAGGGCGAGGCAAAATTGTGCGACATCCTCTTCGCTCATCCGTCGAGCCTTCATATCAGTCGGTCCCCACACGCGTCGAATGATTCGATCAAATGGTCCATCCAGGCGCGAACAGCCGGCATTACACCGCGTCGATGAGGATAGACCGCCTGAAGCCAGCCACCAGGCAGCGACCAGCCTGGCAACAGTCGAACCAGTGAGCCCTCTTCGAGTTCCTGTTCGCAAAACATCATCGGTAACAATGTAAAGCCCTGGCCGGCGAGGGTGCAGACTTTGCGCACAATGAAATCGTCGATGCCCAAGCGTGGTTCCAGGGCGAGCTCGTAGCTTTTGCCATGCTCGTCGAGGAGGCGGATATGCATCAGGCGGTCGGCTTCGACGGCGCCCAGGACGGGCAGGTTTTTCAAATCGTCAGGGTGGTTGATCTCACGCCCCAGCAGGAACTCAGGGCTGGCCACCAGTACGGTTTGCGCCTGGCGCAGGCGCCGGGTGACCAGCTGTGGGTCTTCATCGCCCAGTTCGCGCACGCGCAAAGCCACGTCGATGCCTTCGGTCACCAGATCGACGCGGCGGTTCAGCAGCATGACTTCGAGCTGCACTTGGGGAAATCGCTCAAGGAAGCTGCTGATCACCCCCGGAAGGATTTCGTGTGCCAGGCCGACCGGGCACGACACCCGCAGGCGTCCACGGGGTTCACTGGACATACTGGCCACGGCTTCGTCGGCCATTTCGGCCTCAAGCAACATCGCCTGACAGTGGCGCAGGTAGCGCTCACCCACGGCGGTCAGATTGAGCTGGCGGGTGGTGCGCTGCAGCAATCGCGCGCCCAGGCGTTCTTCCAGCTCGGCAATGCGTCGCGACAGCCGCGACTTGGGAATCCCCAGCAAACGGCCCGCAGCGGCGAAGCCACCGGCTTCGACCACTTTGGCAAAATAATAGAGATCATTGAGGTCTTGCATGGCGATATCCGATTGTTCTATCAGTGAGACGAATAATCGCATTATCGACGACTACTCGGCTATTGGTTTCATCGGTAGGATTCTCTCCATCAGGTCGCCCTTGGCGATCCTCACCTTGGAGATCTTCTTATGAAACTTTTGCATATCGATTCAAGCATTCTGGGTGACAATTCGGCTTCCCGTCAGTTGAGCAGCGAAGTCGTGAAGGCCTGGCAAGCGGCCGACCCCAGCGCCGTGGTGACCTACCGTGACCTGGCCGCTGATGCCATCAGCCATTTTTCTTCCACCACGCTGGTTGCCGCCGGTACGACTGCCGAACTGCGCAACGCCGCGCAACAGCACGAAGCTGACCTGAGCGCGCAGACGCTGGCTGAATTCCTCGCCGCCGATGCTGTGGTCGTTGCTGCACCGATGTACAACTTCACAATTCCTACCCAATTGAAGGCCTGGATCGACCGCATCGCGGTTGCCGGCCAGACCTTTCGTTACACTGAAGCCGGCCCTGAAGGCTTGTGTGGCGGCAAGAAACTGGTCATCGTCTCGACATCCGGCGGTTTGCATGCCGGTCAAGCGAGCGGTGTGGCTCACGAAGAATACTTGAAGCTGCTGTTCGGCTTCCTGGGCATTACCGATATCGAGTTCGTCCGCGCCGAAGGCCTGGCCTATGGTGACGAAGTGCGCACCAAAGCGATGAATGATGCACACACGCACATCAGCGAGCAGCTGTTCGCCGCCGCGTAAGGCTTGCGTAAAGACGTTAAAACAGCTTGAGGCAACACCCTGAAAACTCTGTATTCTGGTAGCGCAAGCTCCAGATACGGAGTTTTTTGTTTCTGGCTATGTCGGGTATTTATCGGACATGGCCCGGCTTATGCACTCAAGCAGTATCGTCTTTGATCAAGTAGCAGGTGGCGTTCCATGGTGCGTCTTTGTGCAACATTACTGATCTGCCTGCTCAGCAGCCTGAATTCAGTGCACGCCGCACCTGCGCCTCATCCACACTGGAGTGTGGGCTTCCACGAGATGAGTTTTCTCGATCCTCTGGACCTGCAGCCGATGCGGGCCATTGCGTTCTATCCCTCCAGCGACAAGGAGCACGCCAGCAAGCTTGAGGGCTACAACGTCGAAGCGGGCGAAGATACGCGGGTCGCCATTGGCCGTTTTCCGATGCTGATGTTGTCCCACGGTAATACAGGCACTCCTCTGGCTTTGCATGACCTCATGACGTCATTGGCGCGCAAGGGTTTTGTGGTGGTGGCAGTGATCCATCCCGGTGACAACTCCAAGGATCACAGCCGCCTGGGTACGTTGAGTAACCTTTACGGCCGGCCGATCCAGATTTCCGAAGCGATCACCGCAACGCTGGGCGATCCCATGCTGGCGCCGTTCGTCAATGCTGATCAGGTGGGTGTGATTGGCTACTCGGCGGGTGGCGAGACGGCGCTGATCCTCTCCGGTGCAACCCCTGATCTGGATCGCCTGCGCCGTTATTGCCAGGAACGTCCGGACGATCGCGATGCCTGCAACACCAAGGGCGAGCTGATCGTCGATCGGGATGATTTGCAACCGGTGGCTGATCCACGTGTGCATGCCTTGCTGCTGATGGCGCCGCTGAGCCTCAAGTTTGGTCGCCACACCTTGGCCGATGTGCATGTGCCGGTGCTGCTTTACAGCGGTGACGGCGACAAATTGGTGGCCTTCGACAAAAATGCCGCAGCGCTGGCGCGCAAACTGCCGATTGCACCGGACTTCAAGTTGCTGGCAGGGGCAGGGCACTTCGTGTTCATGGCGCCCTGCAATGAAGAACAGATCCAGGCCATGCCGGCACTGTGTACCGATGCCGATGGCGTGGATCGCGAAGACATCCACCGGAACATGATTTCCGAGGCAGGGCGGTTCTTCTCCCATGCGCTGGGCAAATCAACCCGGGCGGGCATGCAAACCGCCGACCAATAGCTCAGCACGATATGCATGACCGCATGACTTTGTTGCTGAAGGAGCTGTAGGACCTGCAGGACGACCTGTGGGACCCGTAGGACCCGTAGGACCCGTAGGAGCTGTCGAGTGAAACGAGGCTGCGATCTTTTGATCTTGTCTTTAAAAAAAATGCAAAGTCAAAAGATCGCAGCCTCGTTTCACTCGACAGCTCCTACAGATCGTTCGTCAGTCAAGCCATCGAGCGGCGTTTCAGTACGAGCGTCAGTCAAGCCATCGAGCGGCGTTTCAGTACGAGCGTCAATCGGCCATCGCGCGGCGTTTCAGTACGAGCGTCAATCGGCCATCGCGCGGCGTTTCAGTACGAGCGTCAATCAAGCCATCGAGCGGCGTTTCAGTACGAGCGTCAATCAGGCCATCGAGCGGCGTTTCAGTACGAGCGTCAATCAGGCCATCGAGCGGCGTTTCAATACGAGCGTCCATCAGGCCATCGCGCGGCGTTTCAACAGGAGCGTCAATCCGAGACCGGTTACTGACAGCAGCGCCGCGGTAAAGAAAATCCACGAATACCCCAGGTTAAGCGCGACCGCCCCCATCAGCGGCCCGGCAATCGCCAGGGCCAGATCGAAAAACACCGCATACGCACTCAGTCCTGCACCGCGACTGGTGTTCGGCACCTGCTTGATGGCCTCTACGCCCAGCGCCGGGTACACCAGCGACAGGCCGAACCCGGTCAAGCCTGCGCCTAACAACGCGTAACCGGTTGAGGGGGCCAACCACAGCAGCGTCAATCCCGCCGTTTCGATGCACATGCAGGCAATCGCCGACGTGAACCCACCAAAACGGTTGATGCTCGAAATAAATAGTATCCGCGCCAGAATGAAGCAGACGCCGAACACGGTCAGGCAGTACGCCGCACCGGTCCAGCCTCGGTTGACGTAATACAGGGCAATAAAGGTCGTCAGCGTGCCATATCCAATGGACGCCAGGCTCAGGCTCGCACCGAACGGCGCAATTCGCCCAAACACTGCCCAGAACGGCAGGCGCTCGCCACGGATTACCGGCACCGAAGGTTTGTTGCGAATCAGCAACAGTGCGCCTGCGGCCATCAACGACAAGGCGATCCCGAGGCTGGCGAACCCCAACTCGCTGACCATCACCACGCCCAGCGGTGCGCCAATCGCGATGGCTCCATAGGACGCGATACCGTTCCAGGAAATCGAACGCGCCGTGTGTTCCGCACCGACCTGTCCCATGCACCAGCTGATGGTGCCAACGCCGATCAGGCCTTGAGCGATACCCAGCAACAAACGGCCAGCGATCAGGATCAACAGGCTCAGGAGCGGCATGCTTTGCAGTAGCGTCGACAGCAGCGTCAGCGCGCCGCTCAACACAATCCCGGACAAGCCGTAGACGATCGCCCGTTTGGTGCCGACGGTGTCCGACATGCGCCCGGCCATGGGCCGGCTGAGGAGGGTGGCGAGGTATTGGCATCCGATGGTCAACCCCGCCACGATGGCGCTGAACCCCAGCTGATCGTGGACATAACCGGGCAACACCGCGATCGGCAAGCCGATGCATAGGAACGCAATAAAGGTATAGAAGACGATGGAGACGATCTGCAGGGTGATCGCCAAGGAGCTTTGTGGTGGCAGTTGCTGCACAGACATGAGGGCTCGTTCGCGGGCGGCGGTGGGAGAACTGCATCATGGCGCGGGCGTAAAATAAAAGAAAGCAGGCTAACGAAAATCAAAAGATTGCAGCCTTCGGCAGCTCCTACCCTGAAATGCGTACCCCTGTAGGAGCTGCCGAAGGCTGCGATCTTTTGATCTTCAGGCAATAAAAAGCCCCGTCACATGGACAGGGCTTTTAAGGCTGGCAGTCGCTTAAAACACCACACCCTGACTACGCAGGTAGTCGTCATAGGTCCCGCTGAAGTCGATCACGCCACTTGGGCTCAACTCGATGATGCGGGTGGCCAGGGACGATACGAACTCACGGTCGTGGCTGACGAAGATCAGCGTACCCGGGTAGTTCTCCAGCGCCAGGTTCAACGCCTCGATGGATTCCATGTCCAAGTGGTTGGTTGGCTCGTCCATGATCAACACGTTCGGCTTTTGCAGGATCAGCTTGCCGAACAGCATGCGACCTTGCTCACCACCGGAGATTACTTTGACCGACTTGAGGATTTCGTCGTTGGAGAACAGCATGCGACCGAGGGTGCCACGAACGATTTGCTCGCCGCCTTGGGTCCATTGGCCCATCCAGTCGAACAGGTTGCAGTCGTCTTCGAAGTCGTGTGCGTGGTCCTGGGCGTAGTAGCCCAGTTCCGCGGCGTCGGTCCACTTCACGGTGCCGGCATCCGGGGTCAGTTCGTTGACCAGGGTGCGCAGCAGGGTGGTTTTACCGATACCGTTCGGGCCGATGATCGCTACGCGCTCACCCGCTTCAACCTGGAAGCTGAAGTCCTTGAACAGCGGCTTGCCGTCGAAGCCTTTGGCCATGCGCTCGACGATGACCGCCTGACGGTGCAGCTTCTTGGTTTGTTCGAAACGGATGAACGGGCTCACACGGCTCGAAGGCTTGACCTCGGCCAACTGGATCTTGTCGATCGCCTTGGCACGGGAGGTCGCTTGCTTGGCTTTCGAGGCGTTGGCCGAGAAACGGCTGACGAACGACTGCAGTTCCGAAATCTGGGCTTTCTTCTTGGCGTTGTCCGACAGCAATTGCTCGCGGGACTGGGTCGCCACGGTCATGTACTCGTCGTAGTTGCCCGGGAACAGGCGCAGTTCGCCGTAATCCAGGTCAGCCATGTGGGTGCACACGCTGTTCAGGAAGTGACGGTCGTGAGAGATGATGATCATCAGGCTGGAGCGCTGGGTCAGGATGTTTTCCAGCCAGCGGATGGTATTGATGTCCAGGTGGTTGGTCGGTTCGTCGAGCAACAGCACTTCAGGATCGGAGAACAATGCCTGAGCCAGCAATACGCGCAGTTTCCAGCCTGGAGACACTTCGCTCATCGGGCCGAAGTGCTGCTCGATGCCAATACCCAGGCCGAGCAACAGTTCACCGGCACGGGACTCGGCGGTGTAGCCGTCCATTTCGGCGAACTCGGTTTCAAGCTCAGCCACGGCCATGCCGTCTTCTTCGGTCATTTCCGGCAGCGAGTAGATGCGGTCGCGCTCGGCCTTGACCTTCCACAGCTCTTCGTGACCCATGATCACGGTGTCGATCACGGTGAATTCTTCGTAGGCGAACTGGTCCTGGCGCAATTTACCCAGACGCACGTTCGGCTCGAGCATGACCTGGCCACCGGATGGCTCGAGATCGCCACCGAGGATTTTCATGAAGGTCGACTTGCCGCAACCGTTGGCGCCGATCAGGCCGTAACGGTTGCCCGCGCCGAATTTGACCGAAACGTTTTCGAATAGCGGCTTGGCGCCGAACTGCATCGTGATGTTAGCTGTAGAGATCAAAGGTTTTTCCTGCGAAGCATTCAGAGTAGCTAGGGTTGCGGCAGTACCGATTCAGTACCCGTTTCCGTTATTCAGACCACGGGACATACATCCCGGTCAGAAGCGGAAGGTCCATCTGGCAATAAGTGGACAGCAGCATGTGGAGCGCTTGGCCCGAGTCTAAGTGCGCTGAGGCGGGGTTCATTCCCGTCATCAACCAAGGGGGGCGCGTAATGTTTGGCGGCGATTGTACTGGTCTGGCTCTTTAAACGATAGGGCGTTGAGGCCGCACGGGTACTTTGGCGGTATCAGCGGACATATTTTCACATCTGAATGCTAACAACTGGTTACAAAGCGTGGATAAAATGCCCTGTCAGCTTATGCCGACAGGCATGGACTACGTTTGTTCACTTCTGACGTGTGACGATTTCGTGAAACTCATCATTGCTGCCATCTACGTTCTATCGATTGCCTACGTGCATCTGCGCGGGCGGGTTCGCCACAAGTTGGGGCGCCAGCTGAGCGATCATTCAACGTTTCTGGCGCCGGTCAATTGCTTCCTTTACCTGTGTTCGAAAATCCCCAGCAAGCCTTACCTCAATCCAGCCGATTTCCCCGATCTGAGTCCGTTGCAGGCGCATTGGGAAGAGATTCGTGAAGAAGGGCGAAACCTGATCAAGGCCGGGGAGATCAAGCGCTCCAATCAATACGACGATGTGGGTTTCAACTCGTTCTTCAAGACTGGCTGGAAACGTTTCTACCTCAAATGGTATGGCGACAGTCATCCTTCGGCGATGAAACTCTGTCCCCGCACGACCGAACTGGTACAGAGCATCGGTTCGATCAAGGCCGCAATGTTCGCGGAGCTCCCACCGGGCTCGAAACTGGTTCGTCATCGCGATCCCTACGCCGGGTCGTACCGTTATCACCTGGGACTGGAAACGCCCAATGATGCGGGTTGCCACATTAATGTCGACGGTGAGAAGTACCACTGGCGTGATGGCGAGGCGGTGATGTTTGATGAGACGTTCATTCATTACGCTGAAAACACCACCCAGCAAAACCGCATCATTCTGTTCTGCGATGTCGAGCGGCCAATGAAGTATCGCTGGGCCGCTGCATTCAATGGCTGGTTCAGCCGTAACGTGATGTCGGCTGCGGGCGCGCCGAATGATGCGGGTGACAAAACGGGCGGGATTAACCGTTTGTTTGCCCGGATCTACAAGATTCGACTGCGGGGCAAGGCGCTGAAGAAGCGAAACCGCAAGCTGTATTACCTGGAGAAGTGGGCGGTACTGGGTGGGTTGTTGGCGGTGTTTGTCTTGATCTGACTGATGTGCTGGGGCCCTGGGCCTCATCGCGAGCAAGCTCGGCTCCCACAGCTGACCGAGTTTTAACAGTAGACACCAGTCACCTGTGGGAGCCGAGCTTGCTCGCGATGGCGTCAGTGAAATTACCAACAACCGATAGAGATGCCTGAATTAATCAGCCACTGGAACGCTTCGTGGCTTTCTTCGCCGTAGCGGCCTTCGCGGCAGGTTTCGATTTCGCGGCAGGCTTGGCCGCCGCTGTTCCACCCAGGCTCCGTTTAAGCAACTCGGTCAAATCGATCACATCCGCTGTCTTGCGCTCTTCCTCGCCCGTCGCCGTTTCCACATCCTCGATCTTGCCTTCATTGGCTTTCTTCTCGACCAACGACATGATCTTGTCCTCGAAGCTGTCGCGATAATCCTCGGGCGACCAGTCACCGCTCATGTCCTGGACCAGACGTTTGGCCATGTCGAGTTCACCCTTGGCCAGTTTCGGCTCAGTGACTTCGCTGCCCAACTCAAGGGTATCGAGGCTGCGCACTTCTTCCGGCCAGCGCAACATTACCAACACCATCGCCGATTCAAGCGGCATCAACGCCGCCAGATGCTGACGGGTGTGCAGGACCACATGGGCGAGCGCCACTTTGTTGGTTTTGCTGAGGGTCTCGCGCAGCAATGCGTAGACCTTGCCACCGCGTTTATCGGGCGCCAGGTAGTAGGGCGTGTCGATGTTCTGCAGTGGAATCTGGTCGCTGTCGACAAAGGAAAAGATGTCGATGGTCTGCGTGGACAACGGGTGGGCGGACTTGATTTCTTCTTCGCTCAACACAACATAGCGGCCCTTTTCGTATTGCACACCTTTGACGATGTGCTCCTTGGTTACTTCCTTGCCCGTGACCTTGTTGATGCGTTTATAGCCCACGGGGTCCATGCTGCGGCTGTCGAGCCAGTCGAAATCCACCCCCTGGGAAGACGTCGCCGAGACCAGCGCTACAGGGATATGCACCAGCCCGAAACTGATTGCGCCTTTCCAGATTGCCCGTGCCATGGTCGTCTACTCGTGAGTGATGTTCAGGTGACCCGTGTCGTCGAGCAAAAGTTTCAGCGCGTTGAAACCCGGTCGGGCCGGCGGATCAATCACACGGTCAACTCGTGTTACATGTTCTGAAAGAGGTTTTAGTTAACAAAACAGAACCCCGGGCGTAGCGTGACATCGAAGACCCTATCTACGAACACGTCGAGAGGTTCACCTCAATGAACACGATTGCCTTTGGCGCCACGTTGCTGTTGTTGAGCGGCGTGCTGGGCAATATGGCTCAGGCCGACGTCGCATTGTCCTCGCCACCGCTGCTGTTGGCCCAAAGCCCTACGGGCACCTCCAGCAATCCTTACAACAGCCCGATTCGCCGGGCCAACCCCAATAGCATGCAAGGCACACAGCCTGCCGCACCGGTCATTCGCGGGCCCAACACTGTGCCCGTGCCGCGTCCTCCGACACTGGATAACGGTGGCATCGGTAATGGTTATCCGAATAGAACCGTGCCCAGCAGCCCACCCAGATTCATACCCAACCCACCGCATCGGGATGCCGATACCAGCAATCGCTGAACGGCCGGGCTGAGGTATTGCCAGTTTTTTTACGACATAAGGAATTGTGCATGTTGCGAAAAACCCTCCTGGCGACTTTTTGCGCCAGCGCGATACTCACCACCGCAACGCCTGGCATGGCGGCGCCGACCCAGGAATTGAAGAGCGAGCAAGGCACACTCGAAGTCACGACCATCACCCAAGGGCTGGATCATCCCTGGGCGCTGGCCTTTCTTCCGGATCGGCAAGGCATGCTGGTGACCGAGCGGCCCGGTAACCTGCGGGTCGTCAGCGCCGATGGCAAACTGTCGGCACCCATTAATGGGGTCCCGAAAGTCTGGGCCAAAGGGCAGGGCGGCTTGCTGGATGTGGTGCTGTCACCTGACTTCAAGCAGGACCGCACGGTCTACCTGTCGTATGCAGAAGGCGGGGGCGAGGGCGACAAGGCCGGGACGGCGGTTGGTCGCGGTCAACTCTCCGAAGACCTGACAACTCTGAAGAACTTCAAAGTGATCTTCCGCCAGGAGCCCAAACTGTCGGTCGGTAATCACTTTGGCTCGCGATTGGTGTTCGACCGAGACGGGTATTTGTTTATCACCCTAGGTGAGAACAACGACCGGGCAACGGCCCAGGACCTCGACAAGCTGCAAGGTAAAGTGGTGCGGCTCTATCCGGATGGCAGGGTGCCGGACGATAACCCCTTTGTCGGGCAGTCCGGCGTTCGCCCGGAAATCTGGTCCTATGGCCAGCGCAATCCACAAGGTGCGGCGCTCAATCCCTGGACGGGCGTCCTGTGGGAGAACGAGCATGGGCCACGGGGCGGTGACGAGATCAACATCATCGAGCGCGGCAAAAATTATGGCTGGCCGATGGCAACCCATGGCATCAACTATTCAGGCCAGCCGATTCCGGAATCCAAGGGCAAGGCCTCTGAAGGCGCCGTGGCACCGCACCATGTCTGGGAAAAATCCCCGGGTCTTAGCGGCATGGCGTTCTACGACGCCGACCGTTTCAAGGTCTGGCAGCACAACGTGTTTATCGGGGCGCTGGTGACTCAGGAGCTGATCCGCCTGCAATTCGATGGCGACCGGGTCGTTCACGAAGAACGGTTGATGGGGGAGCTTAACAAGCGCATTCGAGATGTGCGGCAGGGGCCCGACGGTTATCTGTACGTACTGACCGATGAAAGCGATGGAGCGCTGTACAAGGTCGGATTGAAGTAATCCTGCATAACGAACTTTGTAGCAGCAGGCGTCCGGCTGAGGTGTGGCGAGGGGATTTATCCCCGCTGGGTCGCGCAGCGGCCCCAAAACTTTACGACTGCTTCGCAATCGAACGGGGATAAATCCCCTCGCCACAGGCTTCGCCAGCTGCTACAAAGTTCGGCGTTTAACCAAGATTGAATTGGCCATTGACTTGCCATCAGCGGGCAGCTAATTTCCGTACATGACTTCCACCGTATTGCGCTGCCAGCCAAGCATTATTACCGCCATTCCTTATTTGGCGGGCTAGCTCACGACTGCAGCACCCAACCCGCCCTAGAGGCGGGTTTTTACTTTCTGTCTCCTGGGTTTTGAATCAACACAGGAGATAACAATGAACAGCACTCCCTGCCAGCAAACCCTGCTTGAGCACTACGTAAAAAAGATCCTCGCCGCGCCCGTCTACGAGCTGGCTGTGCGAACACCCTTGCAAGTCGCCCCGGCGTTATCCGCCGCGCTGGGCAATCAGGTTCTGCTCAAGCGGGAGGACCTGCAACCGACCTTCTCCTTCAAGATTCGCGGTGCCTATAACAAGCTGGTGCAGTTAAGTGATGAGCAAAAGGCCCGGGGAGTGATCACCGCCTCTGCCGGCAATCATGCTCAGGGCGTTGCACTGGCGGCGCTTGAGCTGGGAATCGCCGCGACCATCGTGATGCCCTGCAAGACTCCAGAGCTGAAGGTGCTTGGCGTGCGCAGTCGAGCGGCGGAAGTGGTGTTGCACGGGGAAAGTTTTCCATTTGCCCTGGCCCACGCTTTGCGGTTGGCGGAGGAAACCGGGCGCACCTTCGTTTCACCCTTCGACGACCCGGACGTGATTGCCGGGCAGGGCACGGTTGCCATGGAAATCCTTCGCCAACATCAGGGGCCGCTGGACGCGATATTCGTTCCGGTAGGCGGTGGAGGGCTGATCGCCGGGATTGCAGCGTATGTGAAGTACCTGCGACCTGAAGTGCGCATCATCGGTGTCGAATCCGAGCATTCTGCGTGTTTGGCCGCGGCGTTAAGTGCGGGCACGCGAGTGGTTCTGCCAAGCGTCGGCACCTTTGCCGATGGCGTGGCCGTGGCGCAGATCGGCGCGTATGGGTTCGAGGTTTGCCGGTTTTGTGTCGATGAAGTCATCACTGTCAGCAACGATGAACTCTGCGCCGCGATCAAGAACATCTATGACGATACCCGCTCGATCACCGAACCTTCCGGTGCGCTGGCGGTGGCCGGTATCAAGAAGTACGTCGCGCAGACACAAGCAAAAGGGCAGACGCTGATCGCCATCGACTCCGGCGCCAACATCAATTTTGACAGTTTGCGGCATGTGGCCGAACGCGCCGCGTTGAACGGCGCTCCGGCCTGAGGCGGCCTTTACTGTTGAACGGCTTTTTCGATTTTGCTCGATGCCGACCAGACCCGATAGCGGACGTCGACGTCTTCAGGCACGTAGAGCACGATTGGCAACTTGCTGTTGTACCGCAGCAGGAATCCGTCGCCTACGACCGGTACAAAGTCTTGTTTCGACGTGCCATCAGGACAGGCCATCCTCGTGCTCATCGGGCCGATGACTTTCTCGAGTCGGTAAAACGGATAACCCCATCCCTCAAGATTCTTCTCCTCAAGAATGCCGCCCAGGCGCGGATGATTGCAGTCCACCGTCAGTGTCTTGCCGGCGAGGATTTCAACCTGGAAATTCTCTTCCTGAGGTTGGGATGGGAGATGAATGACCTGCCGGGTGAAACCCTGTTCAGGTTTCGGGAACGGCGCGACTTCTTCGAGTTTGGCAGCCTGAACAACGGTTGCCAGTCCTGCAATTATTAGCCCGACGGTCGTGTTAAAAGTAAAAGAACCCATGTTGCCTCCTTGCGTGTGAGTGGGGTCAGCGGATACTGGATAAATTCCCGGCATTCTTGCCGTCGTATCCGGTTAAAGCAAACCTCATATGAGAGGGTTGCATTTTGCATGTATGTGATTAGGCGATCTTGCAGAATGCATGAGGCTTTGTTTCAGTCGGGTCGCTAACGCATTGATTTGCCGATGAGCTGCACGGCGAACTCCAAGGCATGAATTATGCTGTAGCTGCTCCTAAGCTGACCGTGCAGTTTATTGAGTCGGCGTCGAGTTTGATTGGCTATCTCAAAATTAAGGAGAGGGTCGCCATGTTTTTGTCTGCCTTGGAACTTCGTAACATTATTGAAAGCAGCTTTCTGCCGAAACGCTGCCAATGCACGCTGACACCCGATCTTTCGATGACCATAAAAGTCTATTCCGACGGTGCGACGGATCAGCTTGATCTGTATAAAACCGGAATAGACGCCAAGCAACTCAATGGGTGCCGGGAGATCAATGACCTGATCGTGGGGTTACGTTTGGACATTGATCATCAAGCGCATCTTCAGACGCTCCACCCCGACCGAAAAGCCCTGTAGTTGCTCGCTGTAGAATCCCACACCTCAATGTCTGGCCTGGCAACCAGGCCAGACATTGCTTCAATTCTGATAGCTGCACGCATCGGATAATTTGCGATACGTGATTTCTGCGGGTTTGCCCGAGTTGTCGATGTATTTCATTTGGGCCGTCACCACTTTGCAGTCCAGTGTCGAGGGTTCGGTCAGAGCGACCACCTTGGAGACGTGCAATGGCATTCCATAGTGATAGGGCACGGCTTGCGTCTGCGCGGAGTCGCTGGCGTTTGCGATTCCGGTAAATGCGGTAAAGGCGAGGGAAGAAGCGAGCAGTACAGTGCGCACGTTCATGAACTTTCTCCAATGCAGAAGGCTGTCAACTCGACGAGACAATCGTCGGGCCTGCCGCACTGGGCGTCAGAGAAGTCTGAGGGCGTGCGGTCCAGTAAAGTTTTGGACCGCAATGTTAAGGGATGGTTAACCTGCCTGAGCGCCGCCTGTCGGCTGACTTAGCGTGTTTGAACACATTCAGCGCTAATTCAGCTGATGCCGATATGGCAGATCCGGCCCCGTCTTGCTGCAAGTCAGCGCCGCCGCTTGCACTGCAAATTTCAGCATCGCATCAATCTGCTCGCGCGCCAGCTGCTGCACCCCCTCCACCGAATCCAGCTGCTGCTCGGTCAGCCACGCAATCAATGCGGCCTGAAAGGTATCGCCTGCGCCCACCGTGTCAGCAATGTTCACCGGGCGCGCCGCCACCGACCACGAGCCATGACGCCGACTGAACACCGTCGCGCCTTCGCCTCCGCGCGTCAGGAACACCAGCTGGCAGCGATGTTCCAGCCAACCTTCGATCACGCGCTGTGGGTCTTGTTCGGGATACAACAGGCTGAGGTCTTCGTCGCTGACCTTGATCAGGTCGGCAAGCTCGACCAACGTCGCGATCCGCGAACGCCACAGCTCAATATTCGGCTCAGGATTAAGCCGCACGTTCGGATCGAGACTGATGAGGCGCTTGCCACTTTCACGCTGCACCAGCGCCAGCAGCGTGTCGGCAATCGGCTGCACCACCAGCGAAAACGATCCAACGTGCAAGCCCCGCACCTCAGGCCCCAAGGGCTGCAGGTGTTCCAGTTTCAATTGTCGATCCGCACAGCCTTCACCCCGAAAGCTGTAGTGGGGCGAGCCGTTGGCGCCGACCGCCACCATCGCCAGGGTGGTCGGTGCAGCGAAATCCACCAGAAATTCCGGGCGCACACCTTCGTCTCGCAGCACTTGCTGCAAGCGCCTGCCCAGATAGTCGGTGGACAACCCGGCAAACAGCGCAGCTTCAACGCCCAGGCGGCGCAAGCCTACCGCCACGTTGAACGGCGAGCCGCCAGCGATGGCCTTGAAATTAACCCTGGAAGCCAGACCGCTGGCATCGTCTTCGCTGAAGAAATCGAACAGCGCTTCACCACACACCAGATACATAATTGTTCGCTCTTTAAAGTGTTGCGACATGCCGTTGATAGCGCTCATAAGCCTGCTCGAACGCTGCCACATTGGCGGCGATCGGCAGGGTTTCGCTGGCCAGGTCGAGTTTTACACAACGCTCGCACAGATCCGCCAGGCTGTCCTCGTGTCCAGTTGCCCAGGACGTGCACCAAGCCGCCTGAATCGCCGCGCCGAGCGCTGCGGCTTCGCTTTGCTCGGTGCAGATCACCGGCGTGTTCATGATGTCGGCGACCATCTGCCGCCACACCGGGCTTTTCGAGCCGCCGCCAATCATGCAGATGCGCAGGCTTTTTAAGCCATTGTGGCGTAACAGGTCCAGCCCGTAACGCAAACCAAAGGTAGTGCCTTCGACAACGGCACGACACAGATTGGCCTGGGTCAGGTTGGTCATGGTCAGCCCCAGCAGGCTGCCGGTGGCATGGGGCAGGGCGGGCACCCGTTCGCCGTTGAGAAACGGCAGCATACAAATGCCATCGGCGCCGATCGGGGCTTGTGCAATTTGTTCGTTGAACTGTTCGATATCCAGATCGAACAGTTCTCGAATCACCCCGGTGGCGTTGGTCAGGTTCATCGTGCAAATCAGCGGCAACCACCCGCCGGTCGAGGAGCAGAACGTCGCCACCGACGCATCCCTGCTGACTTTCGGCTGATCTGCGTAAGCGTAAACCGTCCCCGAAGACCCCAGGCTCATGGTGATGGCGCCGGGCTTGATGTTGCCGGTGCCAATGGCGCCCATCATGTTGTCGCCGCCGCCGCTGGAGACTGTTGCTTTGGGATTGATGCCCAAGCGCTCTGCGATGCTCCCAAGGACGGTACCGACCGCCTCATGAGCGTCGATCAATTCCGGCAGTGCAGCTTGCAAGCGTCCGGTGGGATCGATGTCGCGCAGCAGTTGCAAGTCCCACTGACGGGTGCGCACGTTGAAGTAACCGGTACCGGATGCGTCGCCGTACTCGCTGCAACTGCGGCCAGTGAGCCAGTAATTGAGGTAATTGTGGGGCAACTGGATATGGGCGATTCGGGCGAAAATTTCCGGGTGGTGTTCTTTGGTCCAGAGCAGTTTGGAAACGGTGTAGCCGGGTGCGATGACGATGCCCAGGCGTTCCAGGGAGCCTTCTTCTCCGCCCAGATGAGCCAGCAGGCGGTCATTCTGCGGGGTGGATTCGGTGTCACACCACAACTTGGCCGGGCGCAGCACCTGGCCTTGATCGTCGAGCAGGACCAGGCCATGTTGTTGGCCGGAAACACCGATGCCAAGGATGTCCTGACCGTCGACATTGGCCGCGAGCAGCGCACGGCGAGTTGCCAGGCAGAAGGCCTCGATCCACTCATGTGTGTCTTGTTCACGCCGGCCATTGGGGCCGCTGATCAGCGTGTGCGGCGCGGCTCCCTGGCCTATGACCTGACCACTGACAGCGTCGAGGATGATGGCTTTGGTGCCTTGGGTGCCGCAGTCGATGCCCAGGAACAGGTGTTGGTTTGCCATGGGAGATCCTTGGGTCTTCGGGTCGTTAGGAATACACATTCGATGTCAGTGGCGCCTGTCGGAAAGCTATCGCCAGCAGGCTAGCTCCCACACTGGATTTGTGGCGTTCGCAATGCCCCTGTGGGAGCTAGCCTGCTAGCGATGGCGACAGTTGATTCACCACCACACTCAAGCCAACAGCCTGGCTCCCACACTGGATTTGTGGCGTTCGCAATGCCCCTGTGGGAGCTAGCCTGCTAGCGATGGCGACAGCCGGTTCAGCACCGCACTCAATCCAAAACCCGCTCCAACGTCCGCGACACCCCCACCTCGCGCAAACTTTTGCAGCACCACTCAAACGCCGCCACAAATTCGGGAGAGTCCGGAATCGCCGTGCCAAAAATCTCCTCGACCGCCAACAACCGCTGCGTGATCAACGCATCCTCCGCCACCAGCGCCTGGCAAAACACCGCCCGCGGATCGGGAATCAAAAACGTTGCCCCATGCTCATCGACACCCTTCAGATACAACGCCCAGGCCGCCACCACCAACGCTGCACGTCGAGTGTCCCGGCCATCGGCAATCAACCGATTGATGGTCGGCACCGTGAACTTGGGAAACTTCGACGAGCCATCCGAACACACCCGCTCCAGTTGGTCGGCAATCGCCTGATTGGAGAACCGCTCAACCAGCGTGTTCTTGTAATCGGTCAGGTCAATTCCCGGTACGGGCGATAGCTGCGGTGTGACGTCCAGGTCCATGTAGGCGCGCATGTAACGCACGAACAGCGGGTCGTTCATGGTCTCGTGAACGAAGCGGTAACCCTTCAGAAACCCGAGATACGTCAGCGCCAGGTGACTGCCGTTGAGCAGTTTGATTTTCATCTCCTCATAAGGCGTCACGTCGTCGGTGAACTGCACACCGACCTTCTCCCAGGCCGGGCGTCCGTTGACAAACCGGTCTTCCAGCACCCACTGCACAAAGGGTTCGCAAACCACCGGCCAGGCGTCGTCCACCGCGTGTTTGTCAGCCAGTTGCAAGCGATGTTCGGTACTGGTCATCGGCGTGATGCGGTCGACCATGGCGTTGGGGAAGCTCACGTTGTCTGCGATCCAGTGGCGCAAATCAGCATCAAGCAATTCGGCGAACGCCAGCAGTGCCTTACGGGTGACGGAGCCGTTGTGCGGCAGGTTATCGCAGGACATCAAGGTGAACGCCGGGATGCCGGCGGCACGACGTCGGGCCAGCGCGGCGCAGAGGAAGCCGAACACGGTTTTCGGTGCCTGCGGGTTCGCCAGATCCTGCTGGATCTGCGGCAGATGGGCCATGAACTCGCCGTTACTGTCATCGATGCAGTAACCGCCTTCGGTGATGGTCAGCGAGACGATACGAATCTGCGGGCTGGCGAGTTTGGCGATTAATGCTTCGGCTCCATCTTCGGCCAACAACATGTCGCGTATCGCGCCGATGACCCGGACTTCGGTACCGTCGGTGTCGCCCAGTTCGAACAGCGTGAACAGGTAATCCTGTTCCTTGAGGTCATCCCGGGCGCGACGGTCTTCGGCGCGCAGACCAATCCCGCAAATCGCCCAGTCCAGACCTTCGCCGGTGTTCATCAAGGCGTCGGTGTAATACGCCTGGTGCGCACGGTGAAAACCGCCAACGCCAATGTGCGCGATACCCTGGCGAGTGTCGCTGAGCGTGTAGGAAGGCAAGATCACCTCAGGAGCGAGGCGATGCATATTCTGTTTATTGAGTTTCATCACAGGCTCTCTAAGATCAGGCCGCTGCACGCAACGGGCGCGTCAACGCCACGCCGTCGGCATCGAACAAATGGCAGTGTTGAGCGTCCAGGTGCAGGCTCAGGGTCTCGCCATAACGGCTGGCCAGGTCGCCGCGAACGCGCATGGTCAGTGACTCACCCGAGGAGGTGACGACGTGGCAGAAGGTGTCGCTGCCCAGGCGTTCGCTGACGTCGGCGGTGACGTGCAAGGTGCAATCACCGGTTTGCGCCAGTTCCAGGTGTTCTGGCCGAATACCCAGGGTCACGGCGCCACCGACGCTCAGGTTGGCACCCGACAGCGGCAAGGTAATGCGGGTGCCGGCGTCCAGCAGCACCTCGCAGCCCTGGCCGTCGATGCGAGTGATCTTACCTTTGAGGAAGCCCATTTTTGGGGTGCCGAGAAAGCCTGCGACAAACAGGTTTGCGGGCTGGTGATAGAGGTCCAGTGGCGAGCCCACTTGCTCGATCTTGCCGCCGTTGAGCACAACGACTTTGTCAGCCATGGTCATGGCTTCGACCTGGTCGTGGGTGACGTAGATCATCGTGGCTTGCAGGTCTTTATGCAGCCGCAACAGCTCCAGGCGCATCTGCACCCGCAGCGCGGCGTCGAGGTTGGACAGTGGTTCGTCGAACAGAAAAATCTTCGGGTTGCGCACGATGGCCCGGCCGATGGCCACGCGTTGACGCTGACCGCCAGACAGTTGTTTAGGCTTGCGTTCCAGCATCGGCCCGAGTTCGAGAATGCGGGCGGCTTCACCGACTTTCTTCTCTACTTCGGCCTTGGGTACGCCGGCCAGGTCCAGGGCAAACGACATGTTTTTGCGCACGCTCATGTGCGGGTACAGGGCGTAAGTCTGGAACACCATCGCCAGGTCGCGCTTGGCCGGGCTGACTTCGGTGATGTCCCGGCCATCGAGTTCGATGGTGCCGCCGCTGACTTCTTCCAGGCCTGCGATCAGGCGCAGCAGGGTGGATTTGCCACAACCAGACGGGCCGACGAACACCACGAATTCCTTGTCGTTCACTTCCAGGTCGATGCCCTTGATGATGGAAAAGCCTTCGAAGCCTTTTTGCAGATTCTTGATTTTCAGGTTGGCCATGATGATGGGCCTCCTATTGTTGTTTTTAAGATCAGAAGATCGCAGCCTCGTTTCACTCGACAGCTCCTACAGGGGTATCTGCCGCTCTGTGTAGGAGCTGCCGAAGGCTGCGATCTTTTGCTTTTTGATTTATTTCACAGCGCCAAACGACAGGCCGCGCACCAGTTGTTTCTGGCTGATCCAGCCAAAAATCAGGATCGGCGCGCAGGCAAGCGTCGAGACTGCCGACAACTTGGCCCAGAACAGGCCTTCGGGACTGGAGTACGAGGCAATCAATGCGGTCAGTGGCGCGGCTTTCGACGAGGTCAGGTTCAAGGACCAGAACGCTTCGTTCCAGCACAGGATCAGCGACAGCAGCACCGTGGACGCCAGGCCGCCCTTGGCGATCGGCAACAGCACGCGGACCATTTCCTGCCACAGCGTGGCCCCGTCCAGGCGCGCGGCTTCGAGGATGTCTTTGGGGATGTCTTTGAAGTAGGTGTAAATCATCCAGACCACGATCGGCAGATTGATCAGCGTGTAAATGATGATCAACGCGATGCGCGTATCCAGCAGCCCGAAGCTCTTGGCCAGCAGGTAAATCGGCATCAGCACGCCCACCGGCGGCAGCATTTTGGTGGAGAGCATCCACAGCAACGTGCCTTTGGTGCGTTTGGTTTCGTAGAACGCCATGGAGTAGGCCGCGGGCACCGCGATCAGCAGGCATAGGGCGGTGGCGCTGAATGAAATCACCACCGAGTTCCAGGCAAAGCTGAAGTAGTCGCTGCGCTCATTGATGTGCAGATAGTTCTCAAGCGTCGGCGTGAAGATGAACTGCGGTGGCGTGGCGAAGGCGTCGATTTCGGTTTTGAAACTGGTCAGCACCATCCAGAAAATCGGGAAGAAAATCAGGATCGCGATGGCCCAGGCCAGGGTGCCGAGCAGCAGGCTTTGCAGGCGACGGGATTGTTGAAGAGTCATGGCAGGCCTCAGGCTTTGTCTGTCAGGTTTTTGCCGATCATGCGCACCAGGATGATGGCCGCAATGTTGGCAATCACCACGGCGATCAATCCGCCCGCTGATGCCATGCCGACGTCGAACTGCACCAGCGCCTGGTTGTAGATCAGGTAGGCGAGGTTGGTCGAGGCATAGCCGGGGCCACCGTTGGTGGTGGTGAAGATTTCAGCGAATACCGAGAGCAGGAAGATGGTTTCGATCATCACCACCACCGCAATCGGCCGGGCGAGGTGCGGCAGCGTCAAGTGCCAGAAAATCGCGATGGGCCCGGCACCGTCCAGGCGTGCGGCTTCTTTCTGTTCCTGGTCGAGGGACTGCATGGCGGTCATCAGGATCAGGATCGCGAAGGGCAGCCATTGCCAGGACACGATGATGATGATCGACAGCAGCGGGTAGTGCGCCAGCCAGTCCACCGGTTGCGCGCCGAACAGTTTCCAGACGTAGGCAAGAATCCCCGAGACCGGATGGAAAATCAGGTTCTTCCAGATCAGGGCGCCAACGGTGGGCATGATGAAGAACGGCGAGATCAGCATGACCCGAACGATGCCGCGACCGAGAAACTCACTGGCCTCCAGCAGCGCACTGATCAGTACGCCGAGTACGACGCTGATCAGCAGCACACTGCCCACCAGCAGCAACGTATTGGTGGCCCCGGGCATGAACCCCGAGTCGGTCAGGAAGTAGGTGAAGTTTTCCAGCCCCACGAACTCGTTTTCACCGGGATTGAGCAGGTTGTAGCGAATCACCGAGAAGTAAACGGTCATGCCCAGCGGCACGATCATCCAGAGCAGCAACAAGGTTACGGAAGGGCTGACCAGAAACCAGCCGGGATTGGCCAACCGGCTTTTACGCACCGGCTGGGGGATGTCCATGTGAGCTTTGGCAGTTGAAGTATTCATGGCGATAGAACCAGTTAAGAACAGGTGCATGACGATCAAATGTGGGGGCAGGCTTTTGTGGCGAGGGAGCTTGTCGAATCGTCGCACCGTCCCGCTGGGTAGCGAAGCGGCCCTGAAATTCTTTGCGACTGCTGCGCAGCCGAGCGGGAGCAAGCTCCCTCGCCACAAATACCGTCCCGACGGGAGCTGCGGGGTTACTTGGGATAACCGGCGCGCTTCATTTCTCGTTCAGTGGTTTGCTGGGCGGCGGCCAGGGCCTGATCGACCGTGGTCTGACCGATGAGCGCTGCCGAGAACGACTTGCCCACCTGGGTGCCGATGCCCTGAAACTCGGGAATCGTCACCAACTGAATGCCGATGTAAGGCACAGGCTTGAGCGTCGGCTTGCTTGGGTCCGCCGCTTTCAGCGACTCCAGCGTCACCTTGGCGAACGGTGCGGCGCTCATGTACGCCTCGCTGTAGGTCGAGGCCCGCGTGCCGGGCGGCACGTTGGCAATGCCGTCCGTTTTGGCGACCAGTTCACCGTATTCCCTGGACGTGGCCCAGGCGCTGAAGGTTTTCGCTGCGTCTTTCGCCTTGGAACTGGTGGGAATCGCCAGCGCCCATGAATAGAGCCAGGCCGAGCCTTTGTCCGTTACCTGATGCGGGGCATAGGTAAAGCCGACGTGGTCGCTGACCTTGCTCTGGGTTTTGTCGGTGACGAATGAGCCCGCAACACTTGCATCGACCCAGATCGCACACTTGCCGCTGTTGAACAGCGCCAGGTTTTCGTTGAATCCGTTGCTCGACGCGCCCGGCGGGCCGGATTTTTTCATGATGTCGACGTAGAAATTCAGCGCGTTCTTCCACTCCGGCCCGGTGAATTCCGGTTGCCACTTCTCGTCGAACCAGCGCGCACCGTAGGCGTTGGCCAAGGTGGTGATCAGGGCCATGTTCTCGCCCCAACCGGCCTTGCCGCGCAGGCAGATGCCGTACTGTTCTTTGTCTTTGTTGGTGAGTTTGCTGGCGAACTCACCGATCTGCTCCCAGGTCGGGCGCTCGGGCATGGTCAGGCCGGCGTCCTTGAACAGGTCGGTGCGGTAATAAGTGATGGAGCTTTCGGCGTAAAACGGCAGGGCATACAACGAACCCTTGACCGAGAGGCCTTCACGCACCGAAGGGAACACGTCGTCGAGCGCATAGGAGGCGGGCAAATCCTTCATCGGCTCCAACCAGCCCTTGGCGCCCCAGAGTGCGGCTTCGTACATGCCGATGGTCAGCACATCGAACTGACCGCCTTGTGTCGCAATGTCTGTGGTCAGGCGCTGGCGCAGGACGTTTTCTTCGAGCACCACCCAATTGAGCTTGATCTCCGGGTGCTCGGCTTCGAAGGTTTTCGAGAGCTTTTGCATGCGGATCATGTCGCTGTTGTTGACGGTGGCGATGGTCAGGGTCTGAGCGCCAAGGCTGACGCTGCTGAAGGTCAGGCAGGCAACGGCAAGCATAGCTTTTGCAGAAGGTTGCATCGTGCACTCCTTTTCTGCACCCGATGGGGGACAGAAGGACAGTTATTGTTTTTGTGTCTGCCGGGGACCGGAAGAATGTGCACTGATTACAACGTTCAATCGAGCGCGTGACAAATTGCTCATCGCACTCGAATCGATACTATTTTGCACTGACAGGCGGTTGCGCAAATTCCAGAACGCCTGCTTCTGTAGCAGCTGCCGAAGGCTGCGTTCGAGTGCGCAGCGCTCGCTGAATGTTGGTCATACGGTGAATCCAGAGAGTAAACAGCGGCAACGATGGCGCCAGCTGCATAGGCGAACGCAGCCTTCGGCAGCTGCTACAGGGGGGGGCGTCAGTGCTGGTTTTGCTCAGTCAAACGCTGCATCGCCAACCGCCGATAGTGCGAGGGCGTCATGCCTTTGAGCTGTTGAAAGCGTCGATTGAAATTGGAGATATTGTTGAAGCCCGACTCAAAGCACACATCGGTCACCGGCTTGTCACCATCCGCCAGCAACTCGCAGGATTTGCTGATGCGCAAGCGGTTGACGAATTCGATGAAGCAGCGCCCGGTGGCTTGCTTGAACACACGGCTGAAGTACGTCGGCTTCATCCCCAGGTGCGCGGCGACTTCTTCCAGGGGCAGTTCCCGTGCGTAATGGGCAAAGATGTAATCGACCGCGCGGTTGGTGCGGTCGACGTTGTGCTCATCGGCCAGTTGCGATGTGGTGGCCCCGGACAGCAATTGGTAATCGTCGGACGCGGCCAGTAACTCCAGCAAGATGAAAAAATGCCCGAGGCGGGTCACACCTTGGGTGTCGGCGATTCGCTGCATCAGGTTCATCGCCTGGCGAATCGTGCGCTGGCAGCGGAATTCGATACCGTACTGAGCACGTTCAAGCAGCGGTGCCAGGGTCTTGAGCTCGGCGAATACCAGGTGACCGCTGTCGAACAATTCGTCTGTGAAATTCACCAGCATGTCGCGCTTGGGTACCACTTCGTCTTCGGCGACCTGGCTGATCCAGTTGTGGGGCAGGTTGGGGCCGGTGAGAAACAGGGTTTGCGGGTAAAAATTGCCGATGTAATCGCCGATGAACACCTTGCCGGAGCTGGCAACGATCAGGTGCAGTTCGTATTCCTTGTGGAAATGCCAGCGCACCAAAGGGCAGGGGAAGCCATGCTGGCGATAGATGATGGACAGACCGTTGTGGTCGTCCATCAGCTCGTAGGAGGGGTCGGTAACTCTGGCTGCTCGGCTCATGTCAGGGCACTTTTATTGTTCTCGCACGCTGATCATGCCCCGTTACTGGTCGTTCGTGCCACCCGTAGGAAGGGTCTGACGGTTTTTTGCTTCAATCCACTGCGCCATATATTGCGTACTCTTGTGGTGATGGTGGCGCAGCATGCTGCCGGTGAAATTATCCCTTCTGATCGTGTTCATCTGCTGACGACAGGCGTGGAGGCGGGTAATCAGCGCCGGGCCATGATCAGCCTTGAGGTAGCGGCGCGACAGCAATTGCGCACCCGCGGCCTGTGCGTCGAGCCAGGTTTTTTCGTCCTTGTAGAGTTGCACGGCGCTGTCTGCGAATGCCTGGGCAGTGCGAGTGACCGCGCCTGGCCAGGTTTCTTCGCCGTGCATGCCTTCTGCCCCGATGGGTGTGGTGACATTGGGCGTGCCGCAAAGCATGGCATCCACCAATTTGCCTTTGATGCCCGCGCCGAATCGTAACGGTGCGACGCACACCCGCGCTGCCGACATGACCTGCAAGGCGTCCTCGGCCCAGTTCATGACATGAAACCCTTGCGCGGCATTGTGCAACGCCGTGGCTTTGGGCGGCGTGTAGGCGCCGTAGATGTGGAGCTGGGCAGTGGGCAATTGCTGACGAATCAACGGCCAGATCACGGTTTTGAGCCAAAGCACGGCATCCCAGTTCGGCGCATGGCGGAAGTTGCCGATACTCAGGAAGTTGGCCCGCTCTTCAAAAGGTATGAATGGTTGAGTCGGTAAATCGACCATCAACGGGCACTCGTGCAGCAGGCTGCGAGGTACGTTGAACTGTTCGACCAGCAACTCGATTTCCACGTCGGAAATCATCAACGTTAAGTCACAGCGATAAATCGCCGCCAGTTCCCGTTTGGCCAGATCCGTATCGGCCATGTGCTCGAACTCTTCACGCAACGCAGGGGCAAACAGTTCGTTGAAATCGTTCAGGTCATCGTTTGCCTTCAGCCGATCCTTGAGTCGTTGGTGCCGGGCATGTCGCAGACTCTGCAGGTCCGAGGTTTCGAGTACGCGCAAGGCCTCGGGACACTGTTGTTCGACGCGCCAGCCAAACTGTTCTTCCATCATGAATTGATCGAACAACACGATGTCCGGGGCCAGTTCGCTGACGAAAGTATCGAAACTGCTGTTGTTCAATTCGATAGGCACCTGGCGAATGCCTAATGCCGTCAAGTCTGCCGGGTGCTCGCCTGCGCCGGCGGGACTGCTGAACGTAATGTCCCAGCCTTGCTGCAGGAACGTCTCGAGAATTTGCATGACGTGGCCACTGGCCGCAGAAGAGCGGGGCTCGGGCCAGACGTAACCAATGACCAGGACCTTGGTTGCGTGGGGATGAATCATGAAGGGTGATTCCTTGAAGCGGGCGGGGGAGATAGCGAGGCGGTGACAATTAAACCATAGGTAACGCGTTTCCGGCGCGCAGTTGTATCGGGCAGTACACCGTAGCGGCGGACGCTCCCGAACGGGGAGCGTCACGGTTACGACATTACGCAAAGTACTTGTTTACAATTTCTCAATAACTGGGTTGTTTTGGTGCATTCACCATATCCATCCAAACGGGATCGATCGGGCTCATCCATCGTGCCACTGGTGGGGAGGCCTTCCAGTCGGTCACAATAATACTCCGTCCTTCGACTTCCCATTGATTCATCTTCTCTTGAAACGCTTGTTTGTAATCTTTGGCAGGACAACTTACTCCCGCCCATGGATCGACGATCCATGCATTCTTGAAGGCTTCCTCGCTAAAGTCGCTGGTAGAGGCAACGGGGCCTTTTTGAGGAACTCCCACCACCGTGAAGGTATGCGCGCCGGGCATTCTCCACGCAGAAGCAGTGCCGCCACTCTCTTGAATGATCTTAATGGCGGCTGCCGCCATATGATCGCAGTTTCCGGCACCCGTTTTGATCAGCATGTCGACAGCATCGGGGGCATTGCTCCTGGAGTACTGCCATATAACGACTGGCTGGGTGAGTGCTTGCCGTTGAATGTCATTAGCATCACTTGCAACTCTTTGATTAGCGGGCCCAAGGCCGGTGGCAGTGAGTTGAGCGTCTACTTGCTGTTTTGCTCCATTCGCAAAGACCCGATTTTTTTCGAGCGGCGCTGCACTGTCGAAAAAAGGTGGTTTGGTTATCGGCTCGATTTTGATGGCTGGAATGACGACTTCGATATTGATAGGTGTCTGACTTTTAACGGCAGTGAGAATAAGTTCACGTTTCTGCACGTCACTTAATTTTTCACTCAGCTTTTTAAGGTTGTCAATATCGGCTGTATCCCATCCCAGATACTCAAGTTCTTTGTATAAATGGTTCAGTGGGGGGAGTGGAACAAAATCATTGTCAGGTTTTTTACCAGCAGCGCGAATATAAGGGTCTTTAATCTTATGGTATTCGCCAATAAGTTTTGCACCAAGACCTTCCTCAGAGAGCGGGATATTTTTGAATTCTACGCTACCGCTAGCCTGGCCGTCGTATCGGCAATAGTAGAAAAGTCCAGTGTCCGCTTCTGCGACCAGGTAGCGGGTCTCTCCCCAGAGCTTTCCAGGAACATTGACGATAACAGCTCTTACTTCGCGTGCATCGTCCATCCCTTGCACGATACTATTGATTTTTACAACGCGGGTCGCGGCGTTAAAATCGGGGTCGTTAATTCGTCCTGCAAAACCGAAGTAATCATTTGGAATAATACTGCCGGACGTAGCGGATTTGAATTGGAGGGAGACCGTCAGTTGATCTGGATGACATTTCAGAAAATCAGCAGCACATTTAAAGATACGTCGTTCAAAAATCACTCGAGGTGACACGCCTTGCTCGCCTGTTGTGGGATAAAGACGCTTGTGCTCAAACGCTTGCGCTCTTCTTTTTTCGCCCGTATCCAAGGTGGTATCAAGTATTTTCGAAAAACAGGTCCTTGTTTCGCGCTTGTTCCTTCCTGAACTGCAAACCGCTTCGAATCCTTCCATCTCCTTGAAATAGGCGGGAGAGGTAATGTCGTTAAGCGTTTCCGGATGATTGGGATCAAATCGATAAACTTTATCACCGACTATTACATCGGTGCCCGTTGAACGTTGAATGGTGTGCGGGTTATCGCTGAACAGCTGTGAGTTTGTATAGGCGGTAGACCCATCACCGAACGTCGTCCGTTCCAGCGTTATCGCACTGTCCGGTTTGAAGTTGTCCAGGGGCGGGCCGTACGCACGGTTACCTATGACATCATAGGCGTACCAATTTCCGTCCTTGAACCTGGCTGTGGTTTTAGTGGTTTGTCCTGCCGCCGTTACGGAGTCGCAGACGCCTTCTGCAATGTCGGCGTGTTTCAACAGGTCGGCGGAATCAACGGCTTTTGTACAACCATAAAGTCCCTTGAGCTTGTCGACGCCCTTGCTGGCGGCGCTGTAGGCACGTGTACTCAGCTTGCACACCGCGTTTTTCGCGAAATTGACGCCGTCAAGTAAGCCGTCAAAGGGATTCGCTGCAGAGACCAGGGTGGTACTGGTTATCATGCTGAGTTTGAGTACTTTAGGGAGTACTTTTGCCCCCGATTTCAGCACTTGTGCACCCTTGCTAATGGCCGCTGCACCAGGAAGCAAGAATCCGGCGGCATCCAATGTACAGTCGAGTGCGGCCGCTGCCGTATCACCCTTTATGCCGTTCTCAATGCAGGATTTGAAGGGGATTAGGCCGAGGAAAAAATCCCGCACTTTACCGGCGAATATCTCTTCTTGCTCCGACGCCGTCGAGCCCTTTGCCAACTCACGCAACTCTTCTCGCCCGGTCACGAAGTGCTCGTCCACCGCGACTGAAGCGATGTGATCGACACGGGACTGTGAAGAAAATACATTGGGCACGGTCTCGAAATCATAACCGCTCGGGTAGAACGTAACTTGTTGTGTGACGGGAATTATCTGCTCGATGATGACGTTGGACGTTATTCCTTCGCGGGGCACGGAGCCGGTTTTATAAGCTTCCCAATCAACCTTCAGCGGGGTGCCTCGCTGCACTTCCTTGTAGGGGTCGAACATTACATTGTTGCTCTTTACCGCCACCCGGCCGCCAAGAGCCAAGTGAACGGGTAAGTCGGTTCGTGTGCGAATCGTTATTGCTGAAGGAAACACTTCGAAGTAGGTGACTTTCTGTTTGTATTCAGATCGTATCAATAAGCCGTGACGGCCTTTAGCGGCTTCTATCTGCTCGCGTGTCTGTCGGGTTCTGGCGACGTCGATTTCACTGCGCAGCGAATAATATTGCTGCTCGCCGTACTCCAGGCTTTTTCGGTCATCCAAAGACAACTGGGAAGTCAGGTACCTGAATATCGAGTGAGAGCCGGTGCGCAAGTTGTCAAAAAAGACAGAAAATTGCGATTCGAATAGCTGCGAAACGTTTTTGAGTAAATGGAATTTCGGCTCAAGTGAGGAAATATTGACTTGCGAGTCGATTGAATTGTATTTGCCGGAGGCCAATCGCCCAGTGATATAGAGGTCAAGCATCGAGTAATGCTTTTTTCTGACCGACTGCGGTATGTTCTTGTTGTACAGGGCAATTTTTTCGAAGGGGACATCTTTCCCGTAAATGCGGGTCAGCTCAGCCAGGGCAATGCTTTTTCTTGTGGGGGGTGGCTCCGATAGATAGCCCTGCGCCCGGCCGAGTTCTTCCCGAACGTGCTGAAATTTCTCCCTGGCAATGTTGAGTTGCTGTGCGGAGTAAATGTCGCTGGCGGTTTGAGTAATCACTCCGTTGGCGATCGACCAATCGATGAGAGGGTTGACTGACACCATTTCCACCGCAACGGCCTGACCCACGGAAATAGGTGAGGTGTCGCCGTATGACATCACCTGTTCAAACGTCATCCGTGATGTTGATCCTGGTGCCAGTTGTTCAATACGAGCGACGGCAATTCTTAACATTGTCCATGTATGGGAACCGCAGACAAGATTGACAGGCAGGTCACGGACAAGGAATTCCGGCGCGATGCCCGACAGTAAGTGACGCGCGGCGTAGGGTGCGATCGTGGCACAGGCTTTTCCGCTGTCGAGGATATGACGCTCAAAACGTTCGACGACTGTAGAAGGCTTTGCCCCCCAGTTGTCTGTTTGTGTGAGGTTATAACCGGCAACATGATTGCGCTCGCTGCCTGCTGCGGGCTCCAGATTGAGCACCAGCGCTGCCATGAGCCACTCGGCAGCACTGGTTGGCGTTGATATGGCATTGAGTTTTACCTCCAGCGCTTTACCGAAATTTTTTCCTTTTTCACTGTCAAGAACTAGGCCCATCGCGGTTTCTAGAGATGCACCAGTGATGCGCTGTTCGTGCGCAAGATAGTCCAGTAGCCCCGTAAATCCCGAGTGTTCCAAAAAGCGGGCGGTTTCGCTGATGATTGTGTTTTTTTGTGCAGGGGTGAGCGGGCGTGGATAGTCGGCGGCTCCCCAGTAGTTGCCCGAAGGTTCTTCAACAAAGCCCACACTCAAAGCGTTGACCAGATTTTTGATCTCGGCGGTTGTTTTCGGCTCGGTCCAACCGCTGGCGTTGATCAGTCGACGCGCGGTGACGCCGCGTCTGGCTTCCGTTGGGTAGCGGGCTGAGAACGACGCATCCGGGTGCACAGCAAGCAACACAGCGTCGAGATTCACTGCCGCGTTATCTGTTTTTCTTTCCAGGTAGGCGTTCAATGCGGTTATCAGTGCGTGATGGGTATAAACATCGCCCACTCGCTGTCTCTGACTTTTAAGAACCTCTTCAGATCTCAATTCGGGCGGCCTGTGTGGGTCCCCAGCCTTGATGTCGCAAAACCCCTGGCGCTGGATCAGTTCGTTGGCCTGTCGTTGGGCCTCAACCTGGTTCAGAGGCAGGGTCTGATCGTAAAAATCGGCTACCACCCCTAAAGGTACACTCGGGTTTTGATCTGGGTAATGGATACCTTTGCCCAGTGGATCGAGCACTTTGGCCGCTGTCAGTACAGGTCCTGCTACGCGGGCCCAGGTACTGTCTGTCAGCACGAACCTCGTTCTGACACCACGGGCCATTGCGACAAGACTGCTGTCTTCGTGGTGCACCTTTACAGTCGAAAGATCAACTCCTTCCTGGCGAGCCCAGTCTGTAAAGAACGGATTTTTAACAGCCTTGATAAAGTTCAGATAGCACTGGCCTAGCGTGGAATGCGCCGGTACTACTACTACCTCCGGTTCGGAGCCTTGTCGTTCGGGATCAACGGATCGCAACAACGATACGGTGTAGCGAGCAGCCAACTGCCGGTCACCGTCAGCTCGCGAAGCGTCCGTCCAAAGAATATGGCGTCTGCGACGCAACAGAAGAATGGCGTGCTCTGCAGCATCAATCTTTGGCTCGAGGGCTGTTTCATTGTCGACCTCCACATCAACGTCAATGTTGGAAGTCCGCGGGTCCTCAAGGGCCTTCAGGTAATCGGTAACAAGCGCTTCCGGCGTTGCAGCGCTCTCATCGGCCTCGGGAGCTTGTTGCGTATCTCCTGTCGCCTCCTGTTGCGGTTCAGGGGCTTCGCCGGCTGACCTGATGTGACGTTTTACGGATGGCGACGAGGCAAGGATCACCTCTTTGGGATGCGCGGCGGGATGCCTGGAATGAGTTTGTGCGAGTACCGCCTCAATTAGCTCCACATACGTTTGGTCTGCAACTTGCTCGCTGGGTTTGTCCAGTAGTTCGGCAACCTGTTGGATAAGTGTCGAGTCATCGAGCAGGTTGTGGTGGTCAGACTCATACATCAGACCAAGGATGGCGTCTGATAGGGTCGAGTTGTGCGAATCGATGGGCGTACTCAGGATGTTTTCGATCGAATCATCGATCCGCTCCTGATGCAGCGTCGGGCTTTCGGGCGTCTCAGCGGGGCTGTAGGCGTCATACAGCGCAGCGGCTGAGCCGATCACGGTCGTGGGAATGACAACCGCAGCAGCTGCCGTTTTGGGATTGCTTTTTATCCAGTGGGCTGAGGTGGCCGCGCTCCCGACTGCGTAACGACCGAAGGTGGCGAGCACCGCAGAAAGTTGAGCCAACGTAGTGTGCAACTGAGGGGTGAGCATTTCCCACGTTGAAGGGGAAGCGGAAGGGGGGCTCGTATCTTCACCCTCAACTTCCATGATAAAGGCCTCATGCACACCTTGAAAGGCTTCACGCGCACCTTGAAGTTGCTGCAAAAAAGGGGTTTCCGGGCTGTCTTCAGCCGAAGCCATCGGAAAGGTCAGGGCCGAGTCTATTTTTTTCAATATCTTGCCGACTGATTCTGTCCATCGTTCCAGTGTGAATTCATCGGCCTGTGAAGGTGATGCAATAGTTGCAGACCCTGCCGCATCCTGGGCGTTTGCGCGTTCCAGACCGGACTCAGCCTGACGTTCGATGGACGATAAAAAATCGTAGACCTCGGTTTCCAGTCGCGTGACCTGGTCCCTGATAGCGTCCAGGGATAAATCCACGTTCACAGGCTCTGGCGTTGTCACGTCAATATTTGCCGGCGCCTGTGTCGGGACGGCGGTCAGATGTGGCTTGACCTTTTGCGCTATCGACAAAATCCCAACAGTATCCAGCGCGTTAGCCACATACAAAACCTTGCCCCAGAAGCCTCCGGTATAGACGGGTCCCGAAGTGACGACGTGTTCATAGAAGCTTGATGTGCGATCAATCTCCTGCAAGGCCAACATTAATTCGGTCTGCGCGTTGAAGGACTCGGGTCCCGAGCCAAGAGCCGTCCTTTCCACCGCCTCGTTCATCGCGCCGTGCAATCCTGATCCGGTCCCCTCACGGGATAACGAACCTAACGCATTGAGCGCGATGTTTATCGGAGTGGCTATCTTTGCAAGTGTTTGCTTGAGTTTGTTCGGGTCAATAATTTCCTCAAGCAAACTCCGTTCAGGCCGATTGTCGACGATTTCAATGCCTGCCAGCAGGTCATCTATTTGCTGTACGGTTTGTGAGAAATCCGCTTTCCAGCCTTCACGTGGACTGACCTCGATAATGTCCTGGATGAACTGCGCCATTAATTCCTTGGCTTCTTTGGGTGATGGTCGGACGTGGGTGAACGCCTCGAATTGAATCAGTTTTGTGAGGTCTCGTAATGTTGTCCAGGTGGCATCGTCGAGCGGTTCACCTGAAGCAATTTCCTGATCGCGCTGCAGACGAGAGGACTCGAGTTGCGTTTGTATAAACCCGCGTACCCCCTTGCCATCGCTTCCTTGGGGGAAGTTGACGTTCTCGCCGAATGCGTCTGCCCATCTGTTGGGTGGAAGGTGACAAATGATTTCTACAAATTCGCGCGATCTCGCGGGATTGAGGCCTGTCAGCGGACGGATCGAGAGCATGAGCGCTTCGACGAGCAAAGGAGCGAGTGCTTTACCGGTAGGTGTTTGCAGAATGCCGGATTCAAGGATCTCTAAAGCTTCTTCATCGGATACGGACTGGGTTTTTAGTTGCTCAACTGTTCGTCGCCAGACTTTTTCAAGTGACGGTTGATCATATATCGACCCGTTCTTTAAAAAATCCGCGACATCGTCACCACTCAAGCGTCCGCAATACACCGGGCATTCGTCCGCCGATGGTGAATGATAAGGTGCAGAACCGCTGCTTGGGCAGGACGTATCCGGCAGTACGTGAAGGCGTATGGGTATTGAGTTGTTGCGCACCTGTGCGCCAGAAAGCCTGGTGTTCATTGGCGGTAACGCGGTCTGGGGTCTATTCGTAAATGCGGGTTGAGCAGCAGTGGTGACATTAAGTGGTGGCACGGCGAGCCTTATCGATAAGCGAGATGAATTAAATCCTGATAGCCCTCGAAAAACGGGCGATCAAGGCATCAAACGCCAAACGATAAGTGATTCACCGAATCAAATTATGATGGGAATATTTTTCGGGGTTCTCAGGCCAACATGCCCTTGACCTTGTCCCGCAATTGGTCGATCGAAAACGGTTTGCCAATCACCGACATCCCGGCCGGTACATCGATGTTCTCTGCATAACCGCTGGCAAACAGAATGGGCAATTCCGGGCGGAGCATCCGGGCCTGAATAGCCAGCTCCCGACCGTCCATCACCGGCAGACCCACATCGGTCATCATCAGGTCGATGTGTTGATCTTCATCATTGAGAAATTCCAGTGCCTTTTCACTGCCATCGGCCTCGAGCACCCTGAATTCCAGCTCCTCCAGCACATCGACGATCAGCATGCGCACGATGGCGTCGTCTTCGACTACCAAAATGATGGATGGGGTGGAGGACATAGTGGGTTCCCAAAGAATAAAAGTACGGTGGCCGGGCGATCAAATTCGCCGGAGTCTTGCTTGAGTAATCGACGGGACCCGAGAAGTTCCCGTGGTGACAGAAAAAGAATAGACCCACAAGCGCGGCAAGGATAACCGGTCCGTTGCGCGGTAGCAGCTGAATGTAGGATTTTGCGCAAAAACGTGTCAGAAAATTGGATCAAAGCAGCCGTTTTGGGGCAAACTCCGTGGTTTTCAATAGTTCGACAAGGCTGCCCCATGACCTCTGCGTCCTCGGTTGATGAGCAACGTTTCCGTAAACTTCTGAGCCGTAACGTCAGCCTGCCGCTGGGCGTAGGCCTCGTCAGTGCCGTGTTCTTCGTTTCGCTGATCACTTATCTGCTGTCGACCATCCAGTGGGTCGAGCACACTGACCGGGTGATCAATAACGCCAATGAAGCGGTGAAGCTGACCGTCGATCTGGAAACCGGCATGCGCGGCTTTCTGCTCAGTGGTGACGAGAAATTCCTCGAACCCTACGAAACCGCCCGGCCCAGACTCAAGGTAGCGCTCAATACGCTGCTGGAGCTGACGGCCGACAACCCGGTTCAAACCGATCGCCTTCATCGCCTCGAAGCGTTGCAGCGCGAATGGGCTGACTATGCACAGTCAATGATTGACTTGCAGCGTACGAGCGGCGACTACCGCAGCGCGGTCAAGGCCGGGCGTGGCAAGCGGCTGACGGATGAAATCCGCAAGCAGTTCGAAGACGTGATCGACATGGAGCAGCAATTGCGTACCGCGCGCAATGATGAGGTGAGCCGCACCACGATCTGGAGCATCACCCTTTACTTGCTGTTCGTCGCGGCGATCAGCGGACTGTTGGCCTACATTGGTCGTCGGGACCTGCTTAACCTTTCGCAAAACTACGGTGCCAATCTTGCCGCACAACAGGCCAGCGCCGAGCGTCTTGAGCAACAGGCCTGGCTGCGCAATGGCCAGACCGAGCTGGCCGAGCAGGTGCTCGGACAGCTCAGCCTGAATCTGCTGGGTCGCAATATCCTGCAGTTCTGTGCGCAATACCTGGGCACGGCCGTGGCAGCCATTTATGTTCGTGAAGAACACGGGGGCCTCAAGCGGGTTGCGACTTACGGTTTTTCCCGGGAGCAGGAAGCGCTTGATCAACATATTTACAGCGATGAAGGCATCGTCGGTCAGGTGGCGCAAACGGCGCGCCTGATTCGCCTCGACAGCGTCCCCAACGATTATTTCAAAGTCAGCTCCGGTCTCGGCGAAGGCTTGCCCCACAGCGTCCTGGTGGTGCCGACCAGTGATGACGAGCATGTCAACGGCGTCATCGAACTGGGCTTCCTGCGTCCGTTGAATGACCGCGATGTCGAATTGCTCCAACTGATTGCCAGCAACATCGGCACCTCCATCGAAGCGGCGCGTTATCGCCAACGGTTGCAGGAAGTGCTGGCCGAAACCCAACAGCTCAACGAAGAGCTGCAGGTCCAGCAGGAAGAACTCAAGACCGCCAACGAAGAACTCGAAGAGCAATCGCGAATTCTCAAGGAATCCCAGGCGCACCTGGAAACCCAGCAGGTCGAGCTCGAGCAGACCAATGAACAGCTCGCCGAGCAGGCACAGATCCTGGCGGATCAGCGCGACGCCATGGACCAGAAGAACACCGAGCTCAATCACGCCCAGACTCAACTGGAAGAACGCGCCGACGAGTTGCAGCGTTCGAGCAAGTACAAATCCGAATTCCTCGCCAACATGTCTCACGAACTGCGCACGCCGCTGAACAGTTCGCTGATCCTGGCCAAGCTGCTGGCGGAAAACCCTCAGGACAATCTCAGCGTCGAGCAGGTCAAATTTGCCGAGTCGATCTATTCGGCGGGTAATGATTTGCTCAACCTGATCAACGACATCCTCGACATTTCCAAGGTCGAAGCCGGCAAGCTTGAAGTGCGTCCGGAAAACACCAGCGTCGCTCGACTCGTGGACGGTTTGCGCGGGATGTTCCAGCCGTTGGCAGCGGACAAGCATCTGGATTTCCAGATTGAGCTGCAGGCCGGGTCGCCGATGATGATCTACACCGACCGCCAGCGCCTGGAACAGGTGATCAAGAACCTGCTGTCGAACGCAGTGAAGTTCACCGAGAAAGGCACTGTGACCCTGACTGTGGCGTCGCAGCCAAACGACGGCATCGCCTTTGTCGTGCGCGACTCCGGGATCGGCATTGCCGCCGATCAGCAGGAAAGCATTTTCGAAGCCTTCCGCCAGGCCGATGGCACCACCAATCGCCGCTACGGTGGCACTGGCCTGGGCTTGTCGATTTCCCGTGACCTGGCAGCCTTGCTCGGCGGATCCATCAGCGTCACCAGTGAACCTGGTCAGGGCAGTGTGTTCACCCTGGTGCTGCCTCAGCAATACGTCGAGCCAGGTGAAGTACCGGTCGAACCGATGAAGGCTTCACCGGTGGCCGCACCGTCGAGAACAGCACCTGCTGCGTTGGTGCCGCTGATTGCCGAAGTGGATATCCCGCGTTTCAACGACGACCGCACCAAGGCACCGTTCGCCACGCGCTGCATCCTGGTGGTGGAGGATGAGCCGAATTTTGCGCACATCCTCTACGACCTGGCCCATGAGCTGGGTTACCAGTGCCTGGTCGCCCATGGGGCCGACGAAGGCTATGACCTGGCCAAAGAGTACCTGCCGGATGCCATTTTGCTGGACATGCGCCTGCCGGATCACTCGGGCCTGACGGTGTTGCAGCGCCTCAAGGAACACGCGGAAACCCGGCACATCCCGGTGCACGTGATTTCCGTCGAGGACCGGGTTGAAGCGGCCATGCACATGGGCGCGATCGGTTATGCGGTCAAGCCAACGACGCGCGAAGAGCTCAAGGATGTATTTGCCCGTCTCGAAGCCAAGCTGACCCAGAAAGTCAAACGCGTGCTGCTGGTTGAAGACGACGATCTGCAACGGGACAGCATTGCCCGCCTGATTGGCGACGACGATATCGAAATCACCGCCGTCGGTTTCGCCCAGGAAGCCCTCGATCTGCTGCGCACGACCATCTTCGACTGCATGATCATCGACCTGAAGCTGCCGGACATGCTCGGCAACGACTTGCTCAAGCGCATGTCCACCGAAGACATCTGCTCGTTCCCGCCGGTGATCGTTTACACCGGACGCAACCTGACCCGGGACGAAGAGGCCGAACTGCGCAAGTATTCGCGCTCGATCATCATCAAGGGTGCGCGCTCCCCGGAACGCCTGCTGGATGAGGTCACACTCTTTTTGCACAAAGTCGAATCGAAGTTGTCCCATGAACGCCAGCGAATGCTCAAGACCGCGCGCAGTCGTGACAAGGTCTTCGAGGGTCGCAAGGTGCTGCTGGTGGACGACGATGTGCGCAACATCTTCGCCCTCACCAGTGCGCTGGAGCAAAAGGGTGCAGTCGTGGTCATCGGCCGTAACGGTCGGGAGGCGATTGAAAAGTTGAATGAAGTCGAGGACATCGATCTGGTGTTGATGGACGTGATGATGCCGGAGATGGATGGTTTCGAAGCCACCACCTTGATCCGCAAAGACCCGCGCTGGCGCAAGCTGCCGATCATCGCGGTAACGGCCAAGGCCATGAAGGATGATCAGGAGCGCTGCTTGCAGGCCGGCTCCAACGACTACCTGGCCAAGCCCATCGATCTGGATCGCCTGTTCTCGCTGATTCGCGTGTGGTTACCGAAAATGGAACGCATTTAGTGGAACGCAATCATTCAGAGCGAAATAGCGAAATCGAACTGCGGTTGCTGATCGAGGCGATTTTCCTCAAGTACAGCTACGACTTTCGCGACTATTCCGGTGCGTCGATCAAGCGCCGGGTTCAGCACGCGTTAGGCCAGTTCGAGTGCGCCACTATCTCGGCCCTGCAGGAAAAAGTCCTGCACGATCCGACGGCGTTCATGCAGTTGCTGCAATTGCTGACGATCCCGGTCAGCGAAATGTTCCGCGACCCGTTGCACTTCCTGGCCATTCGCCAGGAAGTGGTGCCGCTGCTCAAGACGTATCCCTCGATCAAGATCTGGATCGCCGGCTGCAGTACGGGCGAAGAAGTCTATTCAATGGCGATTCTGCTGCGCGAAGAGGGCTTGCTCGATCGCACGATTATCTACGCCACGGACATCAATCCGCGCTCGCTGGATAAAGCCAAGCAGGGGATATTTTCCATGGAAAATGTCCGGGCCTACACGGCTAATTACCAGCAAGCCGGGGGCCAGTGCTCGTTCGCCGATTACTACACGGCGGCCTACGGCTACGCCATTTTCGACAAGTCGCTATGCGAGAACGTAACCTTCGCCGACCACAGCCTGGCGACCGACAGTGTGTTCTCGGAAACTCAATTAATTTCGTGCCGTAACGTATTGATTTACTTTAATAAAAAACTTCAGGATCGGGCGTTTGGACTGTTCCACGATTCACTTTGCCACCGCGGTTTTCTGGTTCTTGGCAGCAAGGAAACACCGGAGTTTTCAGGCTTTGGCAAGCAGTTCGAACCCTTGGTCAAACAAGAACGGATCTACCGCAAATCATGAACGATGCCCTGCAGCTGCCTACAATTAAAGCCATCGTGATCGGCGCCTCGGCGGGCGGTGTGGAAGCGTTGCTGAACCTGCTGAGCCCGTTGCGCGAAGGCTTCGTGCTGCCGATCATCGTGGTGCTGCACCTGCCTGACGCGCGCCGTAGCCAGCTGGCTGAAGTGTTCGCCCGTCGGGTTTCGATGCGCGTGCTGGAAGCCCATGACAAAACGCAGGTTGAAGCGGGCACGTTGTATTTCGCCTCGCCCGGTTATCACTTGTCGATCGAGCAGGATCGGACGTTTTCCCTAAGCCTGGAAGATCGCGTTCATCATTCACGGCCCGCCATCGATTTTCTCTTCGAGTCCGCCGCTGACGCCTACGGCGAAAGCCTGGCTGCAGTGTTGCTTACAGGCGCCAATCGCGATGGCGCGAATGGGCTGGCCAAGATCAAGTGCTTGGGCGGCCTGACCATCGTGCAGGATCCGGACGAGGCCCAGGTCGCCACAATGCCATTGGCTGCGCTGAGCGCGCACCAGCCGGATCACATTCTCCCCCTACGCGGCATCGGCCGTTTGCTTGTCGAGCTGGAACGAATCGCATGCTAAGTAATATCCAAGCCAAACTGCTGATCGTTGACGATCTGCCGGAGAACCTGTTGGCGCTCGAAGCGCTGATCAAGCGTGAAGACCGAATGGTCTACAAAGCCTTGTCCGCCGACGAAGCGTTGTCACTGCTGCTGCAACACGAGTTCGCCATGGCCATCCTCGATGTGCAGATGCCGGGCATGAACGGCTTCGAGCTGGCCGAGTTGATGCGCGGCACCGAAAAAACCAAGAACATTCCGATTGTCTTCGTCAGCGCCGCTGGCCGTGAACTGAACTATGCGTTCAAGGGCTATGAAAGCGGGGCGGTGGACTTCCTGCACAAGCCGCTGGACATCCATGCGGTCAAGAGCAAGGTCAATGTGTTTGTCGACCTGTATCGGCAGAGCAAGGCCATGAAACAGCAGGTCGAAGCGCTGGAACAGAGCCGTCGGGAACAGGAAGCGCTGCTCGTTCAATTGCAGAGCACCCAGCGGGAACTGGAGCAGGCGGTGCGCATGCGCGATGACTTCATGTCCATCGTCGCCCACGAAGTACGCACGCCGCTCAATGGCCTGATCCTTGAAACCCAGCTGCGCAAAATGCATTTGGCCCGGGATAACGCCGCGGCGTTCACCCTGGACAAGATGCACGCCATGGTCGACCGCGATGAGCGGCAGATCAAAAGCCTGATCCGCCTGATCGAAGATATGCTCGACGTTTCGCGGATCCGTACCGGCAAGCTGTCGATCCGGCCAAGTCGCTTTGACCTGACGGCGCTGGTGCAAGGTTTGTTGCAGAACTTCGCCCCGCAGATCGACGCTGCCGAGTCCTCGGTCACTCTGGACGCCGAAGAATCGGTCATCGGCCATTGGGATGAATTTCGCATCGAACAAGTGATCTCAAATTTGTTGACCAACGCGTTACGGTACGGCGCGAAAAGCCCGATCAGCGTGAAGGTGTACAGTGAGAAGGGTCAGGCGCGGGTCGAAGTGCGGGATCAGGGGATCGGTATTGGTGAGGAAAACCAGAAGCGAATTTTCCAGCAGTTCGAGCGCGTCACGGCCAAACACGCCGTCGCCGGATTGGGCTTGGGATTGTTTATTTCCGAACAGATTGTGACTGCCCATGGCGGTACCATCACCGTCGAAAGCCGGATTGGCGAGGGCGCCCTGTTTCGCGTTTGTCTGCCGCTGTAGGAAAACAGCCAGATAAACGCAACCTCTGATCGACCCCACGGTCGTATCAGCAGCTATTGACCGAACAAAGGCTTCCCCATGAGTGAAGATGCGCAAGACGTAGTACTGGTCGTCGAGGATGACCCCTCGATTTTGATGGTGTTGTCCGCCTATCTGGCCGGCGAGGGCTACCGCGTGCTGCAGGCCGAAAATGGTGAGCAGGCGTTTGAGATTCTCGCGAGCAAACCGCACCTGGACATGATGATCACCGACTTCCGCCTGCCGGGTGGCATTTCGGGCGTGCAGATTGCTGAACCTGCGGTGAAGCTGCGACCGGAACTCAAGGTGATTTTCATCAGCGGTTATCCGCAGGAAATCCGCGAGACCGACAGTCCGATCACCCGCAAGGCGCCGATTCTGGGCAAGCCGTTCGATCTGGATGTGCTGCAGGAATTGATGCAGGAAATGCTGTCTTGAAACACCGCGAACCCTGTTGAAATGCCGCAAAAAATCGCGGCATACCCTGTAGGAGCTGCCGAAGGCTGCGATCTTTTGATCTTGCTTTTATAAAATCAAAAGATCGCGGCCTTCGGCAGCTCCTACAGGGGCATCTCGGCTTATCGGCATAATGGGTCAGATCCGGATCATTTCCCGCACTTTCGCCGTCAACAGATCGAAAGTGAAGGGCTTGGTGATCATCTGCATGCCGGGGTCAAGAAAGCCGCCGCGCACCGCTGCGTGCTCGGCGTAACCGGTGATGAACAGGACCTTGAGTTCCGGCCGGTATTGCCGACCGATTTCCGCCAATTGCCGCCCATTCATGCCCGGTAACCCGACATCGCTGATCATCAGGTCAATTCTCTGGACCGA
This sequence comes from Pseudomonas sp. LBUM1643, assembly GCF_059716215.1. NCBI lineage: Bacteria > Pseudomonadati > Pseudomonadota > Gammaproteobacteria > Pseudomonadales > Pseudomonadaceae > Pseudomonas > Pseudomonas sp. LBUM1643. Next base: position 3,302,231 of record NZ_CP166813.1, on the reverse strand, counting down.
GTCCAGGATAGGCACCGCGCTGTTCGCATCTCCCGCCTCGACAAACGCATACCCCAGGTCACTCAACACCGAACTGACCAGCGCCCGTACGGCCGGATCATCTTCAACGATCAGGATCGTTTCGCCGTTCTGGGCAAAGGGCGCGTAGGGCGTTTCTGCCGGCGAATCAAACGGCAAATCGCCGCCGAATCGCGGAAGGAACAGGGTCACGGTCGTACCTTTGTCGACCTCGCTGTCGATCACCACATGCCCGCGTGATTGCTTGCTGAAGCCATAGATCATCGACAACCCCAGGCCGGTGCCCTGGCCAATGGGTTTGGTGGTGAAAAACGGATCGAAAGCACGGTTGATGGTGCTTTGGGGCATGCCACAGCCCGTGTCCGTCACACTCAGCACCACGTAATCGCCGGGTTCGAGATTGGTATGGGCATCGGTAAATGATGCATCCAGATGCTGATTGGCGGTTTTCACCACCAGCTTGCCGCCATTGGGCATGGCGTCCCGGGCATTGATCACCAGATTGAGCAGGGCGCTTTCCAATTGATTGGGATCAGCTTCAGCCACCCACAATCGATCGCTGAGCTGCATGTCCAGATAAATGCTTTCGTCGATGCTGCGCTGGAGCAATTCGCCCATCGACACCACCAGGGTATTCATCTCGACCGGTTTTGAATCCAGGGACTGGCGTCGGGAAAATGCCAGCAGGCGGTGCGTCAGACCGGCGGCGCGGTTGGCCGAGGTCACACCCAGATCGATCAAACTGTCCAGATCATCCACACGGCCACGGGCCAAACGCCGGCGCAGCAGCTCCAGGCTGCCGATGATCCCGGTCAACATGTTGTTGAAGTCGTGGGCAATGCCACCCGTGAGCTGTCCGACCGCTTCCATCTTCTGGGATTGGCGCAGCGCTTCTTCATTGTGCCGCAGCTCGGCGGTGCGTTCCTCGACCTGCTGTTCCAGGGTTTCGAGGGTGTTTTGCAGGCGCATTTCGCTTTGACTCAAATCGATCAAGCGATCCCTGGCTTCATATTGTCGTCGCCGGCCGCGCAGTGCGGTAGTCACCAGACTGATCAAGGTCACGGGGTGAAAAGGGCGCTCGAGAAAGGTGACGTTGCCCAGTTGCGGGCCGAATCTGGACGCCGGGTTTTGCTCTGGGCCGCCGTGGTAAGTCAGCAACACGATCGGTAAATCGGACCAGGCCGGCTGTTGCTCGATCAGGCCTAGTAATGGGTCAAGATCGCCCCCCAACAATGCCTCGGAAGATATCAGCAGCAGACCTGCGCCTTGTTCAATCTCCCTGCATAGCGAGGGCAGATCCCGCGTGATAACGCCATCGAAACCGGCTTCGTTGAGCATCATCAGCGCGATTTGGCTGTCACGTCCCAGCGGCGCGAGGATAATTGCGCGCTCGGACATCGCTTCGTGGACTGTCACGGGAAGTCATCCCCAAGCAGTGGTTTGCTGGCGCCCATGTAAGTAGGCACGCCACGCAGTACGCCCTGGAAGGCGTCCAGCGGTTTGCCGATGGTCATGCCTTTTGAACTGATGCGGTATTCGCGAATGGTCGATTCATGGCTGCCGGTACGTTTTTTGATGATTGAAATGGCTCGGCGAACCTTGCCCAGTGCTTCGAAGTAACGCAGCAGAATCACGGTGTCGGCCAGGTAGGTGATGTCCACCGGAGCCTGCATGTCACCGACCAGACCATGTTGGGCGACCGTCATGAAGGTCGCGGCGCCTTGGCGATTGAGGTACAGCAGCAGTTCGTGCATGTGCAGCACCAGGGCGTTTTCTTCAGGCATCGCTGCCTGGTAGCCGTTGATGCTGTCGATGACGACCGTCTTGATCCCGCGTTCATCCACGCAACGGCGAACCCGGTGCGAAAACTCGCCTGGCGAAAGTTCTGCGGCATCGACTTGCTCGATCAACAGGTTGCCGGTGGCTTGCAGGGCTTGCAAATCGATGCCCATGTTTCTCATGCGTTCGAACAGCAGGCCGAGTTCTTCGTCGAAAATAAACAACGCAGCTTTTTCGCCCCTTGCCACGGCGGCTGCGGCGAAGACCATCGAGATCAGCGACTTGCCGGTACCGGCGGGACCGAGGATCAATGTGCTGGACCCGGTTTCGATGCCACCACCGAGCAGGGCATCCAGCTCTTTAATGCTGCTGGTCAACTGCGTACGCACGTATTTGCCGCGATGCTCGGCTGCCACCAGACGGGGAAATACATGCACGCCATCACCCATGATGGTGAAGTCATGAAAGCCACCCCGGTATTTCTGACCGCGGTACTTCACTACGCGTATCCGCCGTCGTTCCGCGCCGTAGTTGGGCGTCAATTCTTCAAGGCGAATAACACCGTGAGCAACGCTGTGCACGGTTTTATCGAGGGATTCAGTGGTCAGGTCATCCAGCAACACCACGGTGGCGTCATAGCGCACGAAGTAGTGTTTGATGGCGAGAATCTGTCGGCGATAACGCAGGGAGCTTTGGGCCAGCAACCGGATCTCCGAGAGGCTGTCGAGCACGACCCGGGTTGGTTTGACCCGTTCCACTACTTCAAATATCTGCTTGGTTGCTTCGCCCAGTTCAAGGTCGGAGGAGTACAGCAGGCTCTGCTGATGTTCGGCGTTAAGCAGGCTTTCCGGTGGGGTAAGTTCGAAGATACGAATGTGTTCATCAAGCTCCCAACCATGGGACAGCGCACCCTGGCGCAATTCACGCTCGGTTTCCGAGAGCGTGATGTACAACGAGCGCTCGCCGGCTCGTGCGCCGGCCATCAAAAAATGCAACGCGACGGTGGTTTTACCCGTACCGGGTTCACCCTCCAGTAAAAACACGTGGCCGCGGGACAATCCGCCGGCCAGGATGTCATCCAGACCATCGATGCCGGTAGCGGCTTTTGCACTGAACAACTCGTTAGATGTAGACAAAAAATGCCCTCTCATGACTAGGGGAAGCGAGGCAGCAGGCCTGAAGTGCCTGAATGGACTGCCTGTTCACTTGACCTTTTGCCGTATCGGGGGTTCCACTATTTGCATGAGAATTTACTGAGGGCTGGTTTACACCCTTGTCGCTCACCCTGGTAATCCCCTGTAGGAGCTGTCGAGTGAAACGAGGCTGCGATCTTTTGATCTTGCCGCACCACGCTCACGATGAACCCACGGACGCCACAGGCTCGACCCTAAAGCCCTTGCTGCAACGCAGGATCATCGGGATTCATCTGCTCAAGTTGCGCCAGCAATATCTGCACATTCTGCAGCTGCCCGCTTTCCTTCCAGTAGTTGATCAGCAGCACACGAGCCTTGCGATCAGCCGGGTGGCGCTGGACGATCTCTTGCAACTGCTTCTGCGCCGCCTCCAGCTCCTGTTCATCGTGCAGGGTGGTGGCGAGGTCGTACCGGTAATCCTTGTTGTCCGGCTCCAGCTCCACGGCCTTGGACAGGCCGAGCACGGCGTATTCGCTTTGCCCGTGATGCAGCAACCACATCCCCAGGGCATGTTGCAGATACGCCGAGTCCGGCTGGGCTTTCAACTGCTTGGCCAACAGCAGCCGGGCTGCGTCGCTCTGGCCTTGTCTGTCCAAAACATCGATCTGCATCACCAGCGCCGGCAGGTTTCCCGGGGCCAGGCGCAACGTGTTGTCCAATGCCAGTTGCGCCTCTTTCAGTTCGGCGTTGTGCATATGCAAACGGGCCAGCTGATACTGATTGTCAACGCTTTGCGGCTGGCTCTTCAGGTCTTGTTCCCAGGCATCGATGGCTTGCTCCAGTGGCCCGAAATACAAACCGAGGTCATCCGGCGAAAGCCCCAGCAATGCATTGACCGCGGCGTAACGCACGGTTTGCTCTTCATCGTCGAGCAACGGCCCCAGCAATAGGCTGCGCTGGCCATTGGGGACCAGGCCGCTGATACTTTTGATCGCCGCGATGCGCACGTAGGGCGACTCATGCTGCAAGTCTGCATCCGCCAGTTTCAGGGCCACGGAACTGGGGTAGTTGGGCAGCTCGGCATGCAGCCAGATACGGCGTTTAGGGGAAATATCAGGGCGGGCCAATTGCTGATAGAGCACGCGCGCCGCGCCGGGCTTTCCGGCACGAGCCTGGTCCAGCGCTTCGCTGTAACCGCGTTTGATCGCTTGTGGCACGACGGGGGTAGTGTTGCGCAGGAAAAACCAGGCAATCACGAGGGCGAACAGCACGCAGAGGCTGATGATCAGGTAGCGGCGAGACTGGGGCATGCAGAAATCCGTTGCTGGCAAGCGAGTGCAAAGTCGCCAGCTTCGGTCAGGCAGGGCCGTGAGTCAAACACTGGCTCAATTCAGCACTGCAGCAAAACAATGCGATTGGCGTTTTCTGCAAGATGTCAAAGCGGCAGATCTTTAGGCTTGTTGAAACCAAACTTGCCTGAACGGAAACACCCGATGCTTGCTCCTCGTAATATGAGTTCTATGGGTACTTCGCCGCAGATACGTTTATCCAATCCTGCTGGACATCCGCAAACCCGCCTCTCCAATACAGTTACGCACGTTGATAGCAGCCCGGAATTCCTGCGTCACCCGAATATTGATACAAGCGCAAATACCCCGAAAAAGAATGCTGAAATACCTCCGCCACAACTGGATTGTTCGTTTTATACCTCCAGCCGGGAATTCACCGATCAGGCGGATCTGGACCATCGATGGACTGCCCTTAAGGAATACCTAACGAACGCAACCCTGCAGGAGCGGCAAATACTTGAAGTCCTGCGCAGTGGCATTTTACAAAAGGGCACGGGCAAGGCCATCAGCGGTCTCTTCGAAGGCGCCTTCATTCGCTCGATCAGGTCCCGTGGGAACTTGAGTGAAGCAAGTCTCAAAGCCATTGTAGATGTCCTGTGCCATTTGCCGCCTGGCCAATGGCAGGCAGCGCTGGGAGAGCAGGCAAGGTTTTCAAGTGATCGTCGTGCCGATGGTGTGATGGGGTTTATCCAGTCCCAACTGGATGATTCAAGCGCAAAGCGAGACGAGAAAATTGCCCGCAAACACTTGGTCTCCGATGATCAGTGGGACGCCATCAAGGGGATAATCCTAGACGTCAGGCCCAATGCTCTTCCCTGCAATGAGGAGCTTCACAGCGCCTTTCATATGCTCAAGGACCACCATGATCTACGTCCATCTCCAAAGGAGGTACAAAACTGTTTGGTGGGCGTGAAGGACGCACTTCTTAAGCTCATGCCTAGGGATGATTCCCTTATCGATAAGGTCGAGGCCGTCTGTGATCAGCTCAAACCCGGGTATCAGGGGGTGTCCGCCAAACCAGTGACAGTAAAGCGGGATGAATTGATTTCGCTTAGGTTCGACAACACACCCAGGACTGATCCGTCGGGAGAGCCGGCCCCGACTTTACTGGACACTTTGCAGGGCTTTGAGCGTCATGCAAACTTTTACACGAGCGTCAGCACGACGGGGCCGCGTATTCCTGATGGCTTTTTTGCCAGGTTCCTTTACGCCTGCAATGTACTGGACACGTTTGATGCCTTGAGGCTGGACGCTAGTCATATAACCACCAGGCCTGCTCCGCCCCCAAGTAGTGATGCCTGGAAAAATGGTGAGTCTGATTTTTCCGAATCCCCGTTCAAGCCTGATTACGAGCCCTGGGCAGATCCAATGGCCGGCCTGGGGCAGTTCGTTGCCCAGGCGGATGAGCTTCTGAACAACATCCTTCGCAAAGCCGTGCCTTGGGACAGCGCCTATGCCCATGAGGAGTTGGAACTGGTAGAGGTGCTTCAGAAAGTCCGGGACCAGGGGGATCAGCCTGTAATAGTCGACTTAAATGGCCAGCCACCTGATTCGCCCATCCAGTACTCGCTCGCTCAAATGGAAGTTGTCAGGGAGCAATTAGATAGCTGGCTCGCCCGGATGGGCGCCAGTTTGCTCGGCGGTGGGGCGGCGATATTGGGTCGGGCAGGTGACATGATAGAACAACATCCGGGTAAAGCTGCTGGTGCGCTTGTTGTCTACATGGCAGTCAGCAACTTTTACGCTAACTGGTTTCTGCCTGAGATTGATGAACAGAGTGTTAAGTCCGACACTTTCCCGGACCCCGACCAGGCCAGGCTGGACCATGAACATATGCTGGATGAAGTGACGGATGTACTTGACGAAGAACCAGAGTTCGCCAGCCTCATACAGCAGCTCGTCAGCCAATCCGAGTACCTTGATCCCACTGATGATCCGCAACTTGTTGAAGCCATACACGCCGTTCTGCAGCAATCATTTCCATTGATACCTGACATGACCTACCAGGCTTTTCTCGACGAAGTCATTCAACAGTCAACGTGGGATGCACAAGACAAATCAGACGTTGAAATGAAAAGCGATCAACAACCCGATGCACCGGAAAGCGTATTGGCCTTTTTTGGCCAGTCCGGTGAACCAGCGAACAGCGCTCGGCGCAGGAGAGACGCCATTGATTCGGGCTCATCAAAAGAAGTACTTTCGGAACACAGCGCCGTAAACGAAGTGATTGAAGCCACTTCGCGCATTTTACAAGCGAAAAACCCGTCGCTATCGCAGGATGAAATCGCCCCGGGCGTCACTGTTAAACACGCTGCGGATAAAGTTGTTTTTGCGTTTGAAAGCGCTCAAAAAATCGTCGATCCCGTTTCATTTGTTATGCAGTCTATCGATAAGTTATTCAAAGAATCCAGTAGTTCTTCGGATGTAAAGTCGGGCGTTAACTCTACAACTCCATTGTTGGTTGCTTACATGGGTGTAAAGTTTAGGTTTCCTTTTTTTGAAAAGCCGCGCGTAAAACAATACACATTGGGCGATCTCTGTATTGGCGCACACTTGAGGGGGCGTTCATTTAAAGAGGTGGTGACGGTGAGTTGGCCGGAAACCGTGTCGCCCCAGTTGAGAGAAGCCATCACCGCTGCAAATTTCCAAAAAGACTACATGGCCCTTGTTGAAGAGCTTTACCATAGGTCCGACGTAAAAAAACTTAGGAGATTGATCAAGGAAGCAGAGCTGGAAACCGCTGTACAAGGTTATCTGTCTCAAGCAGGCAGTTCTGCTGAAGGGATAGAAATCGCAAGAGATTTTTTGGGTGGAAAACTTCATGCGCGCGTGGCGTATTCAAATTCAAGGCGAAAAACAACCCTGCCGATAAACGATGCGATTTATATTTCTGGCGGACCGGACTACGGGCTTTTGGTGCTGCTGAAAGAGCAGAAGGTTTTTGAAATGCCTCGCAGTTGGCCCCGTGACGAAAACATGCTTGTTAATTACATGGATGTGAAAAACGTCGTTTCAAAGAGATTGTCCATCTATGATGCGCACGGTCGCGTTGACGCTGATTACCATCATGCTACGCCCTATGTAAAAGGTTCTCGCTTCTATTGGATGTATGAACCCATTCTCCCCGGCGGTCCCGGTTTCGATGTGATGGATGTCCTGCACAAAATTCAGTATGAGAAAATTCTCGCCGATATTGATACGTTGATTTCAACAAGCGGGGAGCGTACGTCCGATGCGACACTTGAGATCGCGGGAGAATTACTCCAGGCGTTGGCCGTTGCGGGGAGTGTCATCCCAGGGGCCGGTGTCGGTTTGTCTGTCGGTACTCGCGCTGCGGCAGCTTTACTGTTTGGCATGATGTCAACAGGCGCGGATGCTTTAAGAAGCGCTATTGCCGATGATCCAGAAGAAGCAGAACAGCATAGAAAAGCCGCTTTGAGAAGTGCAGTGCTGGATTTTGCCGGGCCACTGGCAGGGAAATTATTAGGTGTGGCTTTTAATAAAGCGGCTCGTTTGAGGATTACACGTAATGTTATGAGGCGCTTAAAGGAGAGAAAGGTACCCAGTGCCGTTATCAGGCAGTTTAATAACATTCCCAAGTGGATTGCGCCCAAGGTACGAAGCCATCAGAAAATAGTAGCCAGGATGAATCGTAAGTTTAATAGTCCTCGAGTGACGGATAAGCTGCAACGCCTGGATGCTGGTCCAAAGCAGGCGCAAAAACTAATGGACCAAACCAGGGTTGTATACTTCTCTGGCCCTGTTAAAGGCTACGTTTATCAAGGGTTCGTGATGCGGGGCGATATGCGACCACCCAATGAAGTATTCAAAAATGGCTTTAAACTACGCACCCCAATTAGTGATATTAGCGAGGTGAACGGTAAAAATGGAGGATTTGGTGGAGGTAAAGATGCGCTGGACATGGACGGCCGAGGCATTTCAACGTCTTCGTATTACAGCAGTGACGGCATGGGTGCTTTCCACTATGGCGGTGGAAAGGGTGGTTACACATACCTGGTCGACGCGAGAAAAATAGAAGGTTTTGACTTGTACAAAAACCATAATTATTTCAGCGCTAAGCCTGTAAAGGTCGGGTTCCGACCTTTGGAGATCAACTATGGCCAAAATATTCCCGGTGTGAAAATAGTGGGTGCCTATGACAGTGCTGGAGCTTTCATACCTCACCCCCACGGCCTTCAGGGAAGCCTTTGGGCCACTAAACCACTCTTAGGTGCCGTGCCGCCAGCAGTCGTCAAGCCAATGTTACAACCCATATTTCACGGCGAGGAGCCTGTACCTGTGTAGGCCAACACTAAAACCCGTCGGGCGTGTAAAGCAATGACTACGCTTGCTGGGAGATGACTCCACGAGTGTTCCCATGCAAGCGTTGCTTCAGTATTTCAAGGCGATCATTAATCCCGGGGCCAGCGTGTTTTTGTTTGCCTTGAGAACCGTCGCGGCCGGGTTGCTGACACTGTACCTGGCCTTCCTGTTCGATCTGGACCAGCCCAAGTGGTCAATCATGGCCGTGGTCATCGTCAGTCAACCACTGGGGGGCATGGCGCTGGCACGCAGTTTCGGTCAGGTCATCGGCACCACCTTGGGTGCCATCGTCGCGGTGGTGATCATGGCGATATTCCCCCAGGCGCCACTGCCTTTCATCCTGACCCTTGCCCTGTGGCTGGCGCTGTGTACAGCCGGCGGCACCTTGTTGCGCTACACCAGTTCCCAGGCGTTTGTGCTCAGCGGTTACACCGCAGTGGTGGTGGCCCTGCTGGCGGTGCCGGATCAGGACGGTACGTTCCTGCTGGCGGTGACGCGCGTGACGGAAACACTATTGGCCGTCGCCTGTGTGTGCGTGGTCAGCCTGCTGACTGCGCGACCGGAAACGGTGGCCAGGGATTACTTCACTCGCATCAACCAAGTGATCAAGCTGCTCGCGACCCACGCCGCGGCGGTGATTCGCACGGAAGAAAGCGAAGACGAATTCCATCGGCGGCAAATGCAGCTTTTGGGTGAAATCAGCGCCCTTGAAGGCGTGCGTCGGCATTTGTATTTCGACGCGCCGCGCTTGCGCAGTGCCAATGGTCTGGTGCAGTTACTGGGTAATCAACTGGTGCTGTTGACCTCGCGGCTGACGGCGTTGCGGCATCAGCGCCAGCTGTTGACCGAGCGCCTGGAAGGCGAATTGTCCGAAGAGATACAACTGATTCGTGCTGAGGAATTGCGTTTTCTCGATGAGCTGGCGCAGGAGGGGCGTTCGCTATCAACTGAGTCCCGCCACCACTTCACGGTGCTGCAGCAACGGTTCGACGAACTGGCCTACAGGGCCGAGCAATTGACCGAGACGATGCCGGCTACACTGCGTTCCCTGGCGTGGGCGCTGCGCTGGGAGCAGGCGCGGTTGCTGGAACAGTTGGGGCAGATCCTGGAACTGAGTGACGCGATACAGGAAGAACGACAAGCCAGTTCGGTGTTTCGCGGCCAGGACAATCCCCTGCACCTGGATTTCACCCTGGCGGCGATGAACGCCACCCGAGCCTTTACGGCGTTGGTCGTGGCCGGTCTGATCTGGATCGAGACCGGTTGGGACGGGGCACGGGGCGGGATGATTCTGGTCGGTATCTTGTGTTCGCTGATGGCCACCTTCCCGCGACCGTTGCTGGCTGCACAAAGTTACGCTCGGGGTCTGGGCCTGGCGTTGGTGGTATCGGCAATCTACCTGTTCATGCTGGTACCCATGATCAGCAATTTCGAGCTACTGGCCTTGTTGTTGGCACCGTTGCTGTATGCCGTCGCCGTTGGGCTGGCGAGCCCGGCCACTACGGGAACGGGTATTGGCCTGGGGCTGTCGACGTTTCTGATGCTGGGCCCGCAAAACGTCGGGATCGGCCAGAACACGGCGATCCAGTGGTTCGAATTTGCCGGTGCCTACGTCTGTGCGACGACGCTGGCGCTCAGCGTCTATGCGCTGATTTTTCCCTTCAGGCCCGCTCTGCGGATTCGCCGTCTGTACCATGAAAACCGTGAGCAGGTGTACGCCTTGCTGAAAACCCCGGCCACCGATGAGCAACAGTTTGCCTTCGAAAGCCGGATGGTTGATCGGTTAACCATGATGCTGGGTTTGCTGCCTGCCGTTACCGACAAACAGTCCCGAACATTTTTCGAATTCAGTCTGGGGTGCATGGCACTGGGCGTGGCGTTGAACCAGCTCAGGCAACAAGCCATGCGCAACGCCTTATTGAGTGCCGATGTGCAGAACCGCTTGCTGGCGACGGTTCAGGACACCGGGCGTTTGCTCGCGGGTCAGCCCGGTCTGGCGCTTGACCCGGTGCTCAGCGCCTTGAGTAACCTGGGTGATCATATGGACACTTTGCATGCCGGCGTCCATGAACACCTCTGGACAGTGTTTCGCATGCGCGTGGCATTGCTGATCGTCGTGTCGTTCCTGGAGCGACACAGGGAACACTTTCAACCTGTCGACCCGGAAGGAGTAGCGGACTTTGCCCATTGATCTGGAAATAGGGGGCGTCTACTTGCCGCCCATTGCTCAGGCCCTGTTGCTGGCCTTGCCGATTTTTTTGGCGATGGACTGGTCCCTGCGACGCCTCGGTGTGCTGCGGTTCGTCTGGCACGAAGCCTTGTTCGAAGGCGCGCTGTACGCCTGCGTGTGTGCGACGCTGATTCTGGTGATGGGAGCCTGATGACTTGAAAAAACTACTTCCCCGATTGGCGACGGTCGCACTTGTATTACTGGCCTTCGTGCTGGGCTGGTTCGCCTGGGAGCACTACACGCGCGCGCCGTGGACTCGAGACGCCCGAGTGCGGGCCGATGTGGTGACGTTGTCTGCCGATGTCTCGGGACGCATCGTCAGCCTTGTCGTTCAGGACAACCAGCACGTCGAAAAGGGCCAGCTGTTGTTGGAGATCGACCCGGCGCGTTACACCCTGGCGGTCGAACATGCCCGGCGTGCGGTGGAAGTGTCGAAGGCGACGCTCGGTCAGTCCGAAGCGACGATTGTGTCCAGTGAAGCGTTGCTCAAACAGCGTGAAAGCGAAGAGCGCCGGCGGCGTAAGCTCAAGCAGGGTTCGCGATCTCTGGCGAAGAATGGGAAAAAGCCAGTACTGAGGTGGCGGTCGCCAAGGCCGAGTTACTGCGCAATCAGGCCAATCTGGGTTTGGCCCAGGCCAATGTGCAGCTGGCCATCGCGGCGCTGACTCAGGCCGAACTGGACTTGCAACGCACGCGGGTGGTGTCTCCGGTCACTGGCTATGTCACCAACCTGCTGACCCGCGAGGGCGACTACGCGACGGCGGGAGGGGCGCTGCTGGCACTGGTCGATAGCGATTCGTTCTATGTGAGCGGCTACTTCGAGGAAACCAAGTTGCCGCGCATCCAGGAGGGCGACCGGGTGCGGATCGAGTTGATGAGTGGCGAGAGGTTTGGTGGCACGGTGCAAAGCATCGCCTTTGCCATCGCCGACCGGGAAAACCTGCCGGGCGGCCGTTTACTGGCGAATATCAATCCCAGTTACACCTGGGTGAAACTGGCGCAACGGGTGCCGGTGCGGATCCAGATTGATGCGGATTACGCCAAGAAAAACCGTCTGCGTGCCGGGACCACGGCGACGGTGACGGTGACGGAGTCTGCTCCTTGATTCTGTTCGCTATTGAAATTGCTACGCCACTGTCTCCATCGATCGCACACCAAGTTTTCACTGGGGCATAGTGCATTAATGCCTTGAACAGGGCAGATATCGCCGCCATCAATTTGAATCAACCTACCGCTTCCTGCGTATATTGTTTGCTTGAGTTGCTGGCGCTGCCTGATTTGGATCAACTCTACTATTGGGTGGAGGCAGGGTGGAACTGGAACTTCTGATAGCACGATCAATGGAACGATAATTTTGTAATGGTTGATATGAGGCTGGAGAATAGTAGCGAGACCGTAGCGACGGGGGGGCGATTATGTATTCATTGATGTAAGACGCGGCTTCGAAATTTACGAGTGCTTTCATGTCATATTCAAAATAAAGGGGGTTTTTTTTTGGAGTTAAACCTTCAGAAACTATTTTGTTGCTTGCTGCTGTGCCTTTGGCGAGCAAATGGGTCTCGGCGGATCTAAGTGCTTGTATTTCAAATGCTTTATCACCTATGAAGTCCGGTTTGATTGCACTTGTTTGCTTGGTCAGTGTGCGTTCGATGTTTTTTATCGCACTATGATGAATGACGTTAGCATACATATCGGGGTCGGAGGTCGACTGAATAATTCGCTTTATAAAATCAGTTATCCAACTGCGCCCTGTACTATCCGTGCGATTAATGGGATCTCCGCCGCAATACGCATAGGCATTAATTCCCCCCGTGCCAAACGGACTCGAGCTGTCCGGACTATTAAACCGCATTAACACCGTACTGAATGCCCTGTATCCATTTCCCAATAGATAACACCCGGTGATTGCATCCGGTCGTTCACCGTTGAAACCAAGCAGGCTCAGTAATCCGTTCGTATGAGGGCGATGTCCATAGGCCGAGTAAGCAATGGGCGTTTGCTGTTCGTTAGCCTTCGGCGTAGACAACACCGAACGCTGCCTGTCAGAAGCCAGTAGGGTCGTGCCTTGGTGGCCGCCGCCACGTTGTTGTTGTTGTTGTTGTTGTTGTTGTTGTTGTTGTTGTTGCTGCGCCAAGAGCAGGTCGCCATGCTGGACAATCGAATATCGCGCAGCACCCTCTATTTCTGTAACCAGCCTGTTCTTGCAGTAAAAGCGCTGCCGTTCGGGAGCATCGAGTAGTACGTTGCTGAGCAGTCGATCAAGAGGGTCATACTTGTAGCGGCAAAGTACGGTGTTGAGTAACGTTGTCATGGTGCCTCTTCCAAAGCTCCCAGTGGGGGAAGCTCAGTATCGACAACATCGAAATAAATGGGTACTAGCAGATCTGATAGGTTCGCCTCGTCTGTGGTGGCAGAAATATTCAAGGCAGCTCCTACCGGGGTGTGTTGTGCGCAGACAAAAAAAAAGCCCCGCGACCGAATGAGACGCGGGGCTAAAAATGGTCGGTTGCGACCAACCAAAGGGGCCTTTGAAACGGTTACTTCGAGGCGACTGTTGCCGGTGCCCAGCCGCCGCCGAGGGCTTTGTAGATCGCGACGATGCCCCGGTACAAATCGACTTCGGCCTGAGCCTGGGTGTCTTCTGCGGCCAGTCGTTCACGTTGGGCGTCGAGCAGGACGAGGAAGTCCGCCGTGCCTTCGCGGTAGCGAATTTGCGCCAGATCGGCCGCCGCGCGGCTCGATTCACTTTGACGAATCAGCGAAATCAGGCGTTGCTGGCGTTTGCCGTAATCGCTGAAGGCATTTTCGGATTCTTCCAGCGCCAGCAGCACTTGCTGCTCGTAAGTCGCGAGGGCGCCTTCGGCATCCGCATCGGCACCGCGTAAACGGGCGCGCACGCTGCCCAGGTCGAACGCTGCCCAAGTGATGCTCGGGCCGAGTGCCCAGGCGTTGGCCGCCGAGGAACCGATCTGCGAACCGCGACCGGCAGTGAAGCCGAGGAACCCGCTCAGGCTGACCCGAGGAAACAGGTCCGCCTTGGCCACGCCGATACGCGCCGTGGCAGAAGCCAGTTGGCGTTCAGCGCTCAGGATGTCCGGACGGCGTTGCAGCAACTCGCCCGGGTTACCAATAGGCAGCGCCTTGGCAATTGCCGGCAAGTCTTTCGGGCTCAAGTCCACGGTCAGTTTGTCCGGACGTTCACCCAGCAGTGTGGCAATGCGGTTTTTCTGCCGTACCTGTTCCGCCTGCAATTGCGGCACGCTGGCTTCGACTGATGCCAGCCGCGCATCGGCGCGCTCCACGTCCAGCTGATCGCCCACGCCGGCGTCACGCAGGCTGACTGTGATCTTGCGCGACTCCTGCTGATTGTTCAGGTTGGCCAGGGCAATTTTTTCCCGCAGCTGTGCGCCGCGCAATTGACCGTAGGCATCCACCAGTTCGGCGATCATGGTGACTTGCAGTTGGTACAGATCCGCCTCGAACGCCTGCTGCTCGGCGTCGGCCGATTCCAGGTTGCGCTGGATACGGCCAAACAGGTCCAGCTCCCACGCCATGTCCAGGCCCAGATCGTAGCGTTCGCTATTGACCCGTTGAGTGGTTTGGCCTGGAATCTGACCCTTGCCCAGGTCACTGCTGACCCGACTGGTGATGGTGGGCATGGCGTCGTTGCTGACGTCATCACGGATCGCCCGGGCGGCTTTCCAGCGCGCGAAGGCGACGCGCAGATCGCGGTTGCCTTGCAGCGATTGAACCACCAACTGGTTGAGCGTTGGGTCTTCGAACTGCTGCCACCAGATGCCTTCGAAACGCGAGCGGTCGTAGTTCTTCTGACCGGCCGCGCCGTCGGTGGCGGTGGTGATATTGGCAGGCTCAGTGGCCGGGGTCTTGTAGTCCGGGCCGACGGCGCAGGCACTCAGGGCCAGCACCAGAAGGCTCGGAAGGAAGGCTTTCAGGCTCATTAGTGCGCCTCCAGTTGCTGTTGAAGATTCAGCGCCTTGGCGGCTTTACGCTTTTCACCGCGCTCCACGAAGTTACGGATCAACACGTAGAACACCGGCGTCAGCAACAGACCGAAGAAGGTCACCCCAAGCATCCCGGAGAACACGGCGACACCCATGGCGTGGCGCATTTCGGCACCGGCACCGCTGGAGAACACCAGTGGTACAACACCCATGATGAACGCGAAGGAGGTCATCAGGATCGGCCGCAGACGCAGACGGCACGCTTCGAGCACCGCGTCGAGCGGGCTCATGCCTTCGTCCTGCTGTTTATCCTTGGCAAACTCGACGATCAGAATCGCGTTCTTACAGGCAAGCCCCACCAACACGATCAATCCGATCTGGGTGAAGATGTTGTTGTCGCCTCCCCAGGCAATCACACCGGTGATGGCCGACAGCAGGGTCATCGGTACGATCAGGATCACTGCCAGTGGCAGGCTCCAGCTCTCGTATTGAGCGGCAAGTACCAGGAACGCCAGCAGCACGCAGAGCGGGAACACGAACAGCGCAGTGTTGCCGGACAGAATCTGCTGGTAGGTCAGGTCGGTCCACTCGTAGACCATGCCATTGGGCAATTCGTCCTTGAGCAGTTTCTCGATGGCTTGTTCGGCCTGGCCGGAGCTGTAGCCGGGGGCTGCCGCGCCGTTGATTTCAGCAGTGATGAAACCGTTGTAGTGCATCACGCGGTCCGGACCCGAGGTGTCGCTGACCTTGATGAAGGTCGCCAGCGGGATCATCTCGCCCTTGTTGTTGCGCACTTTCAGCTGGCCGATCTGGTCCGGTTCGAGACGGAACTGCTGCTCTGCCTGAACGTTGACCTGATAGGTACGGCCGAAGCGGTTGAAGTCGTTGGCATACAGCGAACCCAGGTAGATCTGCAAGGTGTCGAAGATGTCGCTGACGGCCACGCCGTGGGTCTTGGCTTTCTCACGGTCGATAGCGGCATCGACCTGCGGCACGTTCACGGTGTAGCTGGTGAACAGGCCGGCCAGTTCAGGCACGTTGTGGCTCTTGTTGATGATGTTCATGGTTTCTTTGTACAGCTCGTCGTAACCCAGGTTGCCCCGGTCTTCGATCTGCAGGCGGAAGCCACCAATGGTGCCCAGGCCTTGTACCGGCGGCGGCGGGAAGATCGCCATGTAGGCTTCCTGAATCCCGGCGAACTGGCCATTCAACGCACCGGCAATCGCACCGGCGGACATGCTTGGGTCTTTACGCTCGTCGAACGGTTTCAAGGTCACGAACACGATGCCGGCGTTAGGACTGTTGGTGAAGCCGTTGATCGACAGGCCCGGGAAGGCCACCGCGCTTTCCACGCCAGGCTGTTTCAGGGCCAGGTCGGACATGCGCTTGATCACGTCTTCGGTACGGTCCAGGCTCGCCGCATCCGGCAGTTGGGCGAAGGCCACCAGGTATTGCTTGTCCTGGCCAGGCACGAAACCGGTCGGAGTGTGGGCGAAACCGAAGAAGGTCAGCACCATCAGGCCGGCGTATACCAGCAGGGCGATACCGCTGCTGCGGATGACCCGGGCGACGGTGCCGACATAACCATGGCTGGCGCGCTCAAAGAACCGGTTGAACGGACGGAACAGCCAGCCGCCCAGTAGCTTATCCAGCACTTTGGTAAAGCGGTCTTTCGGCGCGTCGTGGCTCTTGAGCAGCACGGCAGCCAGGGCAGGGGACAGTGTCAGCGAGTTGAACGCCGAGATCACGGTCGAGATGGCAATGGTCAGGGCGAACTGTTTGTAGAACTGGCCGGTGAGTCCGGAAATGAACGCCGCCGGGATAAATACCGCACACAGCACCAGCGCCGTCGCGATGATCGGCCCGGTCACCTCACGCATGGCTTTCTTGGTGGCTTCTACGGGCGTTTCTCCCAGCTCGATGTGCCGTTCGACGTTCTCCACCACCACGATGGCGTCATCCACCACGATCCCGATGGCCAGCACCAATCCGAACAGGGAAAGGGCGTTCAATGAGAAGCCGAACAGGTGCATCACGGCGAACGTACCGATCAGCGACACCGGCACGGCGACCAATGGAATGATCGAGGCACGCCAGGTTTGCAGGAACAGAATCACCACCAGGACAACCAGAATCAGTGCTTCAAAGAGGGTGTGAACCACCGCCTCGATGGAACCGCGCACGAAAATGGTCGGGTCATAGACGATGCTGAAGTCCATGCCTTCCGGGAAGCTCTTTTTCAGCTCGGCCATCTTGCCGCGCACTTCGTTGGAAATGTCGATGGCGTTGGAGCCTGGACGCTGGAAGATCGGAATCGCCACCGCCGGTTGGTTGTTCAGCAACGAACGCAGGGCGTATTGGCTGGAACCCAGTTCTATGCGGGCGATGTCTTTGAGGCGTGTGATTTCACCATTGTCGCCGGAGCGAATAATGATGTTCTCGAACTCTTCCTCAGAAACCAGACGTCCCTGGGTATTAACCGAGAGCTGGAACGCGGTGGCATTCGGCGCAGGTGGAGCGCCCAGAGCACCCGCGGCTACTTGACGGTTCTGCTCGCGAATCGCGGTCACCACATCGGTGGCGGTCAGGTTGCGCGAGGCGGTCTTGTTCGGATCGAGCCATACACGCAGCGAGTAATCGCCCATGCCGAACAACTGCACATCGCCGACACCGCCCAGACGTGCCAGCTCATCCTTGATGTTGAGCAAGGCGTAGTTGGACAGGTACAGCATGTCGTAGCGTTTGTCCGGAGACGTCAAGTGCACAACCATGGTCAGGTCGGGCGACGCTTTGTCCACGGTGATACCGATGCGCGTCACTTCTTCTGGAAGCTTGGGCTCGGTACGGGTCACGCGGTTCTGCACCTGCACCTGGGCGTTGTCCAGGTCAGTGCCCAGCGCGAAAGTGATGGTCAGGGTGATCTTGCCGTCAGCGGTAGACTGCGAGGACATGTACAGCATGTTCTCGACGCCAGTGATGGCTTGCTCCAGGGGAGCGGCCACGGTTTCACCGATGACTTTAGGGTTGGCCCCCGGGAAGTTGGCGCGGACCACAACGGTGGGCGGCACGACTTCCGGGTATTCACTGATCGGCAACTGGAACAGCGAGATGGCACCGGCGATCAGGATCAGCAGCGACAGCACTGCTGCGAAGATCGGCCGGGAAATGAAGAATTGGGAAAAATTCATCGGAGTTGTCGTCCCTTAACCGCGTGGAGTCGCGACAGCCACTTTCACAACCGAACCCGGCGCGACCTTGGCAGGTGCGACTTGGGGCAGGTTGCTGGCTTCCAGCGCTTGTCGTTGTTGAGCGAGAGCCGCGAGGGTTTGTTCGCTGGCCATAGGAATCACTTCAGGGGTGACCGGAGAGCCAGGACGTACCCGTTGCAAGCCTTTGACGATGACGGTGTCATCTTTGGACAGGCCGTTACGCACGATGCGCAGACCTTCGATCTTCGGACCCAACTCGACGGCGCGGTAGGCGCTTTTGTTGTCAGCGTCCATCACCAGCACGAACTTTTTACCCAGATCGGTACCGACCGCTTCGTCGTTGATCAGCACGGCGGAGTAGGTGCCGCTGCCGACCAGTTTCAAGCGTGCGTACAGGCCCGGGGTGTAGGTGCCGTCGGTGTTGTCGAACACTGCACGACCGCGGATGGTGCCGGTTTTCGGGTTGACCTGGTTGTCGACGAAGTTCATCACGCCCTGATGCGGGTTGCCGTCTTCGTTGGACAGGCCGAGGTAAACCGGGGTGGTTGCGCCACGTTTACCCTGGCGAGCCAGTTGGGTGTATTTGAGGAACACACGCTCGTCGGCGTCGAAGTAGGCGTAGACCTTGTCAGTGGAAACGACGCTGGTCAGCGCAGTGGTATCGGCGGTGACCAGGTTGCCGGCGGTGATTTCCGCACGGCTGACGCGGCCGCTGATAGGCGCGGTCACACGGGTGAAGCTCAGGTTCAGTTTCGCCAGGTCCAGTTGCGCCTGAAGAGCACCGACAGCCGCGCGGGCTTCCTGGGAGGCGCTGGTGCGCGAATCAGCCAGCTCGGCGGAAATCGCATTGCTGGTACGCAAGCGTTCACCGCGTTGGGCTTCGTTTTCGCTGCGGGTGGCGTTGGCGCGGGACTGGGCAACCAGGGCTTCGAGGCGGCGGACCTCGGCCTGGAATGGACGCGGATCGATCTGGAACAGCAGGTCGCCTTTCTTGACCAATGCGCCTTCAGTGAAGGCCACTTCGTCGATCTGTCCGGAGACCCGAGGGCGTATCTCTACGGTTTCCGGAGCTTCCAGGCGGCCGGTGAATTCGTCCCATTCGTTGACGGGTTGTTCGAGCACCTTGGCCACGCTGACCTTGGCAGCAGGCATGGCGGCCGCCGTATCCGGAGTCTTGCCGCAGGCGCTCATCACCAGTACGGCCAACAAGGCCAACGGGAAGCGCAAATGTTTAAGTGACTGTTCCATGGATGCATCCGCCAATGTATTGAGAATGGACGGATGATGCTCGGCGGGGTTGTATCGCACGAATCGAATGAAGCAAAGGTAACTATCATTCGGAATGATATAAGACCGAACCGAGCCCTCTAGTCTGCGCCTTTCGTTAGGGGGCTATCAATTGGTTTGATGACAATTCAGTGTTACGCGTGAGGTAAGAGTTTGGCGTTGGAGCGGGGGGAGGGCATCGCGGGTAGGCACTGCTCCTGCAGCGGTAAAAGCCTACTTGCATAACCGAATCCGCTAACGAGCACTGGAAAATGATAATCAGAATAGGGTAGTACGCGAAAACGCTAATTCGTCGGACGTGCAATCTATGGCAAAGGCAAATGATTGGTGTGCAGTACAAACGAAAAAGGCACCCTTGGAGAGCGCCCTTTATTTTGATTTCAAAGGTCGGTGCTTTCCTGAATTGGAAACCCTATGCACCGATTGAAAACGTGTTCAAGGTGGCTGTCATCACCAAGATAGGAGCGGATGTTTGCACTAATCCACTCCTTTTGAGTAACTAACCCCCAATCGACCGAGTATCCCGCATTACCAATAATCCACTCGAAAAGTATGCGTTGGGTCCGTCCGTTCCCTTCTCGGAAAGGATGTGCAACGTTTAGAGTGCCATAAGACTGGGCCACTTCTGATACTAACGACTCTCGCGAGTACCCTTCAAACCAACCAGTAGCGGCGATCTGTGAAAACTCTTTTCCAGTTGCCGCTTCAATAAATTCGGGACTACAAAACCTTGTGTCGTTCTTGCTGATCGCCAAAGTTCGAATCTCTCCAGCCCAAGCATACACTTCAGAAAAGAGAACACGGTGAATGTGCCTCATGGTACCAAGGCTGTAGGGAGGCTCCACGAACTCAAGTCGTGCGGACACCACCTCAGTAATGTAGCGTTCGGCTTCTTCGAGGTCGTCGGCGTCGCGCAAATCGAGTAAGTTTATGAGTACGTCTGTGCCCGGATAGCAATCCGGGGCGTCGCCAGTGCCGTACCTGTCGCGGCTCAAGCTTTGATGTGCCGGACAGCTTTCAGTGCGGCTTCACGGGTGGGCAGCTTGATTTCGCCGTCAGGAGACGGCACAAAACCTTCGAGGCGCATGCTGGCCGCGAAGTTGGATTTACGTGTCTTGGCAAAGTGGGCCTTTTTGGCCTGTAAGCTCAGCTTTTCCATATTGGGCACCTCACTGTACATGTGTGGTTATTGTAGCTGATCTGGTAGTACCACTGAATAGCCGAAGGTCGGAGGTTCTTCTGGTGCCCCCAGATGCACCGAATTAAAACAGATTTAACTGGCTAAAAGCGGATGTCTCTGGAGTGCCTAAGATCCAATTATATCGGGCCTTCGGCCTCTAATGCCCCGGCTGCTCAAGACTGTCCGGATCCCCAAAGAACATCTGAATCCGCGACCTTAACCAGCGCTCGCCCGGATCATTATCCTGCGACCCGCGCCAGGCCATGTGCAGTTCAAAGCTGCGCACCGGCAACGGTGGATCTTCGGCGCGCACACCTCCGGCCGCCGTCAACGCTTCAGCCGTGTAATCCGGCACGGTCGCGACAATATCGGTCCCGGCGAGCAGGGTGCTCAACCCGTTGAACTGCGGCACCGCGAGCACCACATGACGCTTGCGCCCGAGCTTCTCCAGCTCTTCATCAATAAAGCCGCTCAGGTCACCGGCGAACGACACCAGGGCATGAGGCCGCGCGCAGTAATCATCCAGGCTCAACGGCCCCGGCACGGTATCGGCGCGCAACAGCTTTGGCTGGCTGCGTCGCAGTACCTTGCGCTTGGCATTGGCGGGGAGATCGGTGGTGTAGCTGACGCCTATGGAGATCTCACCGGAGGCCAACAAACCCGGCATCAGGATGTAATTGACGCGACGCACCACCAGCACGATGCCGGGGGATTCGGCGCGCAGGCGCTTGAGCAGCATTGGCAGCAGGGCGAATTCCACGTCGTCCGACAGGCCGATACGGAACACCGCCGTACTGGTCGCGGGGTCGAACTCGGATGCGCGACTGACCGCCGTGGAAATCGAATCCAG
The DNA here is from genome assembly GCF_059716215.1 of Pseudomonas sp. LBUM1643. Taxonomy (NCBI): domain Bacteria; kingdom Pseudomonadati; phylum Pseudomonadota; class Gammaproteobacteria; order Pseudomonadales; family Pseudomonadaceae; genus Pseudomonas; species Pseudomonas sp. LBUM1643. Next base: position 3,280,911 of record NZ_CP166813.1, on the reverse strand, counting down.
CGCCGGGGAGAGCAGGGCGAAGATCTCCACCGCCCGTGCGGACGGCTCCATGCTGCGACCCGTGCGTACGAACAACGGGTCATCGAACAGCCCGCGCAGGCGCGAGAGCGCCGCACTGATCGCCGGCTGGCCGAGGAACAGTTTTTCCGCAGCGCGAGTCACACTGCGTTCATGCATCAGTGTTTCGAATACGATCAACAGGTTCAGGTCGACACGACGCAGGTCATTACGATTCATCTGGAGTCCTGGCAGAGTCTAGGCTTGACGAGAGCGGTCATATGAGAACAATGGCCGGCATGAATCTTACGGGGAAAGGCTGGTACTCTGCACCGAATAATTCAGTTTACGTGCAACGGCCCTCCAGCTTTCACGACAACCGTTGATCCTGTCGATGCTGCGGAATCAATGACAGGCATGTCGACTATTAATAGCCACTGATAGTCTTGGGTACAAAGCCCAGATAGAGTTCAGGGCATTAGAGGTTTCTTTGACGAGGTTTGCGATGTCACGCACGATCCGTTTTCACAAGTTTGGTCCAGCCGAGGTGCTCAAATGCGAAGAGCATGCGGCAGCACTCCCTGCGCCGGGCGAAGTGCAGGTGCGCGTCGAGGCGATTGGCATCAGTTGGTACGACATTCTGTGGCGCCAGAACCTGGCGTCGTCCCATGCCAAGCTGCCTTCGGGCCTTGGCAGTGAAATGTCCGGCGTCGTCACCGCAGTAGGTGAGGGCGTGGATGACCTGGCGGTGGGTGACAAGGTCGCCAGCTTCCCGGCTGAAAGCCCCAATGATTACCCGGTCTATGGCGAACAGATTGTTCTGCCGCGCACAGCATTGACCCGATACCCGGATGTGCTGAGCCCGATTGAAGCCAGTGTGCATTACACGCCACTGTTGATTGCCTATTTCGCCTACATGGATCTGGCACGGGTCAAGCCCGGGCAGTTCGCCCTGGTGACTGACGCCAGTCACTGCGCCGGTCCGTCGTTTGTCCAGTTGGGCAAGGCGCTGGGCATCCGGGTGATCGCGGCGACGAAGAGTGCAGATGAGCGCGACAACCTGCTGTCCCTGGGCGCCGAGAAAGTCATCGTCACCGAGGAACAGGACCTGCTGATGCAGATCAACAAGATCACCGATAACCGCGGTGTCGATGTGGTGTTCGATGGCCTTGGCGGGCCGCAGATGTCTTTGCTGGGTGATGTGCTTGCCCCCCGTGGCAGCCTGGTGTTGTACGGACTGCAAGGGGGTAACCAGACCCCGTTCCCGGCGTGTGCCGCGTTCCAGAAGAACATTCAGTTTTTCGTGCACTGCATCGGTAACTTCACCGGCAAGCCGGAGTTGGGGATTGTCCAGGATCAGGTGGCGCTGCAACGGGCGTTGCGTGATATCAACCAGCTGACTGCAGACCGTGTGCTGCTGCCGCTCAAGACCCGGGTCTTTCCGTTTGCGGAGTTTGTCGAGGCCCACCGTTACATGGACGAATGCCCATGTCGCGAACGAGTAGCCCTGCAGGTTGAGCCCGCGTAAATTCAACCTAATGAAAAGTCCGTGCTTGCACGGACTTTTTTTTGTCCGCCGCACGTAAAACGGAACAACCTTTCAGTACTGCGCTTACTGGTCAGGTAACTGAACTGGTTTTTGCTCTTGATCTGTATCTTCTAATCAGTCTGTAAGCCTTGATAATTGAATGATTGCTTTCATCTCAAGGAATGAGTCATGACTGAGTGTCAACTCGATACTTTTAACCGCGTTATTTTGATATATGCCGAGCATTCTGTTCGTCGTTCTCCAGTTGCCGAAAAATCACGGGTGACTTTCTTCCTTATTTCCTGTGCTACTCGTCTGTGGGACGCTGTCGGACATTTCCTAGGATATCTTAAGACTCCTCTAGCCCGCGCCCTTGCGGGGTGCGCGAGCGATTCGCGTTTAAATAAAGCGTGACCGGGCTTTATTTATTTCAAGTAATGCCACAAACCTTAAGTGCTAGCATTTGGTAATAAAGCCCTGCCTTCGAACCAGGGCCGGCAAGGCACGTCGTAAAAGTTATCGCGCTGCGTGCGATATCGAACTTACAAGTATCAGGTACATAAATATGACCAGCATCCATGATCAAGCCATGAACCATGTCTACCAGCAAATATTGCAACGGTTGATGGGATTCTTCTCTCGCGCCGAACGTACGGCATTGCAGCTCTTGATCCAGCGCTTGATGGTGGCAGCGGGGGGCACAGAGCGGATTGGCACGTACAAGGTGCTGGCGATCCAGTCCGGGTCTCGCGACAGCTGCTACACCCTTGCATTGCTGCGTGCCGCCCAGCTGAGTATTGCCGGTCGGTCGCCCGCCACGTTTCAATTGAGGGTGGCATCGTTACAGCTGAACGGCACCAGCGCGACGTCGCTTGAAAACATCCACCGCAGCTACAGTGCCTTGTTCCTGTACGACGACCCTCGCGTCGAAGTGCTGATGGTCGATAATCGCGAAGTCCTGCCGTTCAGTCATCCGACGCCGATCTCCGAAGCGGGTTTTGAGGCCAATCGACTCAATTTTCTGATGGTGGGTCATCGTCGTGCACGCGAAGGCGCGCTTGACCTGTGGGATAACGGGTACCTGGCCACTGGCGAGTTCTATGGACAGATTGCCCGCTGGGACAGTGGTGTGGATGCATTGATCTGCAGCGAAACGCCTCGTCAGCAGAAGCAATTTCTCGAAGGGTTGAAAAGGGCTACAACCAAAGCGGCATGCCGACAGGCCAGCCACCACGAATCCGGCTACGGGGCATTGTTTGCAATGCTCGATGAGCTGCGGGGTGACTGCTACCGCGCGTTTTATCCGGAGCTGAATCAGGTGCCATGGCGACCTGCGGAGCGTTTTGAATCCTGTCGCCGAACCACCTTCATTGACACCAATGACCTGTTGATCAGTGACCTGGAAGAACGCTGGCCGCTGCTTACCGAGTTTCTTGGCTATCGACCGGACGCGCTGCCGGCACCATTTGCCGAAAACGAGTACGTCAGCCTCGCCATATCCGCCCACCTTCGGGGCTTGCAGGCGTGTTTCATGCACGGCGGAAGCTATGACGCAGGCGTTACCGAGCTCTTGCAGCGGGCATTGGTGATGATGCGTCGCAAGCAGGCTCCGGACAGTGCGTGCCAGCAAGCAGAAAAACTGTTCGGCAAGTTGGCGACTCAACCAGATCAGCGTGAGTTGGCAGCGGCAGAGGCACAAAAAAGCCACGGTTTGAGCGAGGCTCAACTGGTGTGCCTGCTTTTTGCGCCTTTTGTCGACAACGGCAAAGGGCTTGAGCACTTTCTGCGTCGGTGTCACCCGGGAATGTTAGTGGCCATGCCGGACTTGCACCGGGCTATGCAAGGCGAACCGGTGCCTGAGCAGATTCTGCAATGGATGATCGACGTCAGCGGGTTACCCATCAGCCTGATTGGCAAGCTTTATCGCATGACGCCCCTGGCTGACGATGCGTCGAACGCTCACGCAGCAACCAGTGACGGTAGCATCGCCTTGGCGGGTGAATGGTCCGCAGGACGTTGATGGGGGGGCGGGAAACCGGCTTTGCCTACCAGGCGGTGTACCGGTACTTAACCCATCTGATCAACGAGTCTGCCAACGATGAGCGCATGCGGCTCCCATCGCTTCGTCAATTGGCAGACCGTCTGAGCGTGTCGATTTCGACGATTCAGTACGCCTACTCGCTGCTGGAGAAGGAAGGGCGGGTTTACTCGGTTGCCAAATCGGGCTATTACGCGCTGCCGGTGTCCTCGATTGACACCCTGGTGGGCGGGCGCGATTTGCTCGAAACCGTGTACGTCAATGCCAGGCGTCCTGCAATGCTTGTCCTCAGTGCGGATGAGCCGACGTTGTTGCAGCCCCTGGACAGTCCACTGTTGCTGCTGGAGAGAGAGCTGCTGCGGCAATATCCGCGTCAGCCGCAATCATGTGTGCAACCTTGCGGTGAACTGGAACTGCGCGCGGCGCTGGCAGCGCGTTACACCACCTCACCCCAGCGTTGCTGGCACGCAGATGAGGTCTATATCGGAGCGGATCTTCGGGGTGTGCTGGACATTCTTATCGCGGTTCTGGGCCTGCGGCACAAGACGGTGGTAGTTGAATCGCCGTGTGACTGGACCATTCTGCGCTTGCTCCAGGCCGCCGAAGTACAGGTGATCGAACTGCTAGTGCGGGCCGATGGAAGTCTGGATGTTGATTCGCTCAAGCAGATCCTTGAAGTGAAAAACGTTCAGCTGGTGCTGTTGTCCTCAAAGTTGAATATGCCGCGAGGCAGTTTGGCGCCCGACGACAACCGCCAAGCCATTGCACAGTTGCTTGAGCAGCATGGCAGCTGGGTGCTGGAGAACGATTGTCATGGCGAGCTCGGTTTCGAACCGGATGGTCTGCGTTTTCGCGATCTGCTGAACCCGGACCGATTGATCGTGTTTTCCACGTTCGAGAAAGTGATCGGCCCGGAAGCACCTTATGGCTACGTGCTTTCCCGGCATTTGCGCGTCGAACTGCAACGGCAATTCCTGTTGCGCTCGTTTCGCCTGTCACCGTTTCGCCAGAAAGCGATTGCGCGCTTGTACAGCAACGGACGTATCGATCAGCACCTGCAGGTGCTGCGCCGGTTGCTCAAGGACCGTTCCGTGCAGATGACTCAACTCCTGCGCGAGCGCTTGGGTGATGCCTTGCATATTGTCGAGCCACAAGGCGGTGCGACCCTTTGGGTGCGCTCGTTGCGTCAGGTCGACATCAGACGGGTGTTTCAGCGTTTGCTTCAGCGCCATGTGCTCATCGCGCCGGGTGAGCTGTTCAGTCTTCAGGATTTGCACGGGCAGCACCTGCGCCTAAGCCACACCTTTGGTGGCGATCATGACCTGGCCGCCGCCTTGGGATTTCTGGGCGATGCGCTGCGCTTGGAATCGATCGACTGAGCAGAGCGCTCAACCCTCATCGAATGGCCGTGGATCGATCCCATCGCGTTGTGGTCAAACTGCCAGTAAACTGCGATCCAATTCCTGAACCAATCGATTCCAGAGGTTTTGCATGACACTCAGTCCTTTTGCGGGCAAACCGGCACCGGCAGAACTGTTGGTCGACATCCCGCGACTGGTTACGGCCTACTACACCGGCCAGCCTGACGCCGGCATTTCCACCCAGCGCGTCGCTTTCGGCACGTCAGGGCATCGGGGCAGCTCGTTCGATTTGAGTTTCAATGAATGGCACGTCCTGGCCATCAGCCAGGCGATCTGCCTGTACCGCGAAGCGCAGGGCATCGATGGCCCGCTGTTCGTCGGGATCGACACCCACGCACTGTCCACGCCTGCAGGGGCCAGCGCCCTTGAAGTGCTGGCAGCCAACGGCGTGACGGTGATGATCGCGCAAGGTGACGAGTACACCCCGACGCCCGCCATTTCCCACGCGATCCTCTGCTACAACCGCGGCCGCACCTCGGGGCTGGCAGACGGCATCGTGATCACGCCGTCGCACAATCCTCCGCAAAGCGGCGGCTACAAATACAACCCCACCAATGGCGGTCCGGCCGATACCCACATCACCAAATGGATCGAAGCCAAGGCCAACGAACTGCTGAGCAACAAGCTGGCTGGCGTCAAGCGCATCAGCTACGAGCAGGCGTTGAAAGCCAGCACGACCCATCGCCACGACTACCTGAATACCTATGTCGCCGACCTGATCAACGTGATCGACTTCGATGCCATTCGCGATGCCAAATTGCATTTGGGCGTTGATCCGCTGGGCGGAGCAGGGGTGCGTTACTGGTCGGCGATTGCCGAGCATTACAAACTGGATCTGGAAGTGGTCAACCAACAGGTCGATCCGACATTCCGTTTCATGACCGTCGACTGGGATGGCCAGATTCGTATGGACCCATCGTCCAGCCATGCCATGCAAGGTCTGATTGGTCTCAAGGAGCGCTTTGATGTGGCGTTCGCCTGCGATCCTGACCACGACCGACATGGCATCGTGACCCCCTCCGGTGGCCTGCTGGCCCCAAACAGCTACCTGGCGGTCTCGATCGATTACCTGTTCCAGAACCGCCCGCAATGGCGCGCGGATGCTGCGGTGGGCAAAACCGTGGTCAGCAGTGGCTTGATCGACCGCGTCGCCAAGCGCCTGGGTCGTCGTCTGTATGAAGTGCCGGTCGGCTTCAAATGGTTTGCCGATGGTTTGTTCGACGGCTCCCTGGGCTTTGGTGGGGAAGAAAGCGCCGGCGCTTCGTTCCTGCGTAAGGACGGCGGCGTCTGGAGCACCGATAAGGACGGGCTCATTCCTGCGCTGCTGGCGGCAGAGATGACGGCGCGTACCGGCCGTGATCCGAGCCAGGCGTATCGCGCCTTGACCGACGAGCTGGGTGAGCCGTTCTCGGTACGGGTCGACGCCAAGGCCAATCCTGAGCAGAAAGCCTTGTTGAGCAAGCTGTCACCCGATCAGGTGACGTCGACCCAGCTGGCGGGCGAAGCCATTCAGAGCATCCTCAGTCACGCACCGGGTAACGATCAGGCGATCGGTGGTCTGAAAGTCATGACTGAAAACGGCTGGTTCGCCGCACGCCCATCGGGTACCGAGGACATTTACAAGATCTACGCCGAGAGCTTTGTCAGTGATGACCACCTCAAGCAATTGGTGGCTGAGGCTCAGACGTTGGTGGATGGCGCTATATCCACGAAATAAACACGGGTACCAGGGGTATTCCCTCAGTGTCCGGACACAAAAAAAGGGCGACCGTAACCGGTCGCCCTTTTTTGTTTTGCATCTAGGCGATCAAGCGAGATCCACGAGGACCACTTCACTGTCCTCGATGGCCGTCACACGCAACACCTGTTCATCTGCAATTGCCACACCGTCTCGAGCTTTTGCGCGTAAACCATTGATTTCAATGATGCCGGTTGCAGGTACCAGATAAGCCCGCCGCCCTCCGTCCAAATGGTATTCGGCAGACTCACCCGCTTTCAGATTCGCTGCCACCAAGCGGGCGTCCGCACGGATTCGCAGGCTTTGATCGTCGCCAGCCTTACCACTGGCCAGGGTTACGAAACCTTCACGCTGACCTTTAGGGAACGGCTTGGCTCCCCATGACGGTGCCGAACCGGCTTCATTCGGAATGATCCAGATCTGGAAAATCCGCGTCTCGCTCGATTCCAGGTTGTACTCGCTGTGCGTGATCCCGGTGCCGGCGCTCATCACCTGCACATCACCGGCCTCGGTGCGGCCCTTGTTACCCAGATTATCCTCGTGGGTAATCGCTCCTTCACGAACGTAGGTAATGATTTCCATGTCCCGGTGAGGGTGTTTCGGGAAGCCCGTCCCCGAAGCAATCACGTCATCATTCCAGACCCGCAAGTTGCCCCAGTTCATGCGCTTGGGGTCAAGGTATTCGGCGAATGAAAAGTGGTGATGCGCATCCAGCCAACCATGATGGGCGCCGCCCAGGGCGTTGAAAGGTCTGAGTTCGAGCATGATCGTCTCCGGAAAGGGTTTGTCGATGGCGACCATCATCTATGAGCAAAGCATCGATAAAAAGCGTAAAAAATGCCTTATTACAATCGGATTATCCGATGTTGTTTAAGCTGGAAAACGCCTCATCCAACCTTCACTTCACTCTACAACTCGATGACCTGTAAGCATTTTGCTAGAACTCAATGGCAAATGAAGACACCATAGCGCTCAACAGCCTCACACCCTGGAGTCAGTCCGCGTGCCGCAACACACCCCCGATCTCCCCCCCGAACTTCGTCCCCTGGCAGAGATGCCTCTGCTCAAACGCCTGGCCGCCCGGTTCTTTGGACATGGCCTGACGCGTTTGCGCGCTCAGCACCGTGCCTCCTGGTTGCATGGGCAAGCGGATGGCTTTCGCAGCGGCCACAGCGCAGGAGTGGATTACGGCTATAAGGAAGGCAAACTCGAAGGTCTGGAGGAGGGTCGACAGGTCTTGCTGATCCGCGACTCGCGCTCCACCGAGCATCGCGGCCCCAACGTGGACGACCACCTGTTCGACGACTGGCGCCTGCCTCTGAGTGCCGAACTCAAGAAGCGCATGAAGGCCGATGTTGCCCGCTTACTGCCAGCGCATGCCCAGCCAAGTGCTGCGCAGTGGAAAATGATCTTCAGCGAGACGCCCTCAACGTCGGTGATCGCCGGCGCGGGCGCTGGCAAGTCGACGACGCTGGTGTTGCGAATCGTGCTGCTTGTGCACTATCTGGGCTTCGAATTGAGCTCCATGACTGTGGTGACCTTTACGCGGGAATCGCGCAAGGATTTCATCAATAAGCTGGTCGAGCTGTTTGCCCTGTGGGGCCGGGCAATGAGCGTGAAAGAGGCGCGAGAGCTCGTTCGCACTTTCCACTCGCGAATCCTGCCGATGGTGCGCAGTCTGCCAGGTTTCGAACGACTGCAAGCCTTCGAAAACCTCAGCCATCGCACGCAAAATGCTGATGAGGATGTCGACAGCAATCCCTTCGATCTGCGCATCAACGATGCTCAGCGCCAGCAACTGAATGCGTGCTATCACGGCCTGCACACGCGCGATGAACGCTTTCGCGACTTGATCAGACCCCTGTCTCGTCATGCCCTGCAGCTCAAGGAATTGGAGCGCGATCACCCGGACGTGCAAAAGCGCATGGCCGTGACCGAATTGGCCGCCAAGCGCGATGAAGAGCTGTGCGACGCGATTGAGGATTTGTGGTTTCGCGCAGGAGCCTGGCCGATTAAGGGGATCGAGCCCAATCGCCAGTCGTTCGATATCAATGGATCAACGTTTCATTGCCACGGCTACATTCCGAGTCTTGATGCGTGGGTGGTGCTGGGGTTCGACCCAAGGGAAAACCCTCAAGTCAGCCGTCCTGGCGCCAAGCTGAGCGTACGGGCGGAATGGGCAGTCAAGCGCACCTTGTTTCAAGCTTTCTGCCGTAAGCCATTAATATGGTTGGATAACTACGAATCATCCAAGCGCGTGTTGGCGTCCCTTGCTGGAGACGCAAGCGCCGGACCGGGCTTCGATTACAAGGTCAAGGGTGAGCTGGGTTCTGCTCCGTTACTGGACTGTTTTGTCGCCGCTGCAGGGTTTATCGAAAACCTGGGGCTGGATGTGCCGACGGCCGTGGGCCAGATGAGTTTCGCCAAGGACGACCCGGACCGGTTTTTCTTCGAGGCGCTGAGCCTGTATTGGCGAGCACTGGAAGACCATCTGCTGGACCAGAAACCACCGGTCATGACCTATAACCGGATGTTTGCACTGTTCAGTGAACATTCACCGGAAAACCTCAAGTTACTGAGCGATGAACTGCTGCGGCCAATGTCCCACTTGATGATCGACGAATTTCAGGATGTCTCGCCGCAGATCGTTTCCTGGATTCGCGCAAGCCTCGCGCAGATCCGCAGTCGTGGCCCGGCGATGCATGTGGGGCGCGGGGCGCAACGCTCGTCGTTGCTTTGCGTGGGCGATGACTGGCAGTCCATTTATGGATGGCGCGGCAGTTCACCCACGTATTTTATGGAGTTCGCCAAAGAGTTCCCGTCGCCAAGTACGACGAAAGTGATGTTGAGCGACAACTACCGCAGTCATCAATTCATCATTGATGCCGCTGAACACATCGTCCGTGCCGCGCCCGCGATTGCGGGCAAGAAGGCCAAGGCCAGTGGCGAACCCAAAGAACTCGTGCCGGTGGCCGTTTTCGATCGGGATGATCAGGGCATGGCCAGTCGGCTGATCGAGCATTACAGAAAGGGTGATTCAATCTTGATGTTGTATCGAAAAAGTAGCGATAAGCTATTGATAGAACAACATATTCAATCCGTAGTTAATGTGGATTCTAGCTTGCCGTATGAGTCGCGGCGATTGAAGCAACTCACGTATCACAGCGCCAAGGGCCTCCAGGCGGATGCGGTCTTCCTGCTGGGTGATTGTCAGCACCTGACCAGTTCGCCGTACAAGAATCAGGTCTATCGCATGGCGGGCCTGGGCAAGGCTGGCGACAGTGAAGCGTATGACAACGCCCAAAAGGACGAGATCCTGCGCCTGGCTTATGTCGGCATTACCCGGGCGGTGAGCCATTGCTACTGGTATGTCGATACTCAGGACACTCAAGCAGCGAACATGCCGAAAGCCTCCGACCGGATCGGCAAGGGTAAGTCATTCTTTGCCGACCACCGGGGCTAAACCTGCGGGACTTTTGCGCAATCGAATCAAAAAAAAGCCCACAACCGTGGGCTTCTTGAACACGCTCAACACTTCACGCATAACTCCTGAACGCCGCCGGCGGAATAAAAGCCTCAAGCTCATCCTCCACCGCCTCGATGATTCTCTCCACATCCGCCGCATTCATCACCGTGGCGCAAGGAATGCCGGCAATGGCGATCATGGTCTCGCCACTCGCCCGATCAAACAAACGGGCAATCATACTGCCCGGCGCATCCATGCTCGCCTCGAAACCCATAGGATGAAAATGCCAGCGCATCAGCTGGCAGGCGTTTGGAAAAGTAACCTTGCTAAAACCTTTATTCATGTGTTGCCCGCCTTCTTTATCGAGCGCTTCCGTTAGCTCATGTTAGGAGGGTAGAGCCTTCATTGGCTCAACCGGTGATGACATTAAAAGTAGCATTGCGATGTGAAAATCTTGTGGTTTTTTCAAACCGTTTGGCGATTGCTTTCGCTTTTTTTGACACAGGTCACGCGCCATAGCGTTCTGGGCGAAATGCCACTACTGATTCAAACCTGCATTTGTCATTGAAGCCCGGTCCGAACTTGGGCAAGCTCGGCTTTTTCCCGTTGAGACCCCCTATGCACGCCGACGATGACGGCCCACTGCAAACCCTGGCCACCGGCGAGACGGTGATGCGTTACCACTTGCGCTGGAAACACCGGGACCTGGACGGCGTCATGGCGCTGTATCACCCGGACGTTCAGTACAGTGATTTTTTCCAGAACCGTGTGATGGGCCTGGATGAATTGCGTGATTACGTGCGCGATAGCATGCCTCGTGACCCGGACGAGGCCCTGGAGCATTCGGACCGTATCCGCCTGGACGGCAACACGGCGTTCATTCAGTACCGCATCACACTGCGCGGCGGTGAGGGGCTGGTGTCGTTCAGGGCTAGTGAAGCGATTACGGTTCGGGACGGATTGATCTGGCGAGTCAACGAATACGCCTCGCTGGTGCGTGAGCAGGTTTCCAGTCAAGCGGTCGCCAGCAAGCGCGCGGCGGTCAGCCGGCTGGGGTTGTCACCACGGCAGCTGAGCTTCATGGCCGAAGACCTGCAACAATACTTCCAGCGTCAACAACCTTACCTGGACCCTGAGCTCGACCTGCAACGGGTAGCGCAGGAATGCGGGTATAGCCGTAACCAGATCTCCTATCTATTGAATCAAGTGCTTGGCCAAAGCTTCTACCGGTACGTCAACCAGGCGCGTTTGCAACACTTGCTGGCGGCGCTGGATACCGCGACGCCCCCGCTGCGTGTGGATGAGCTAGCCTTTGCTGCCGGGTTTAACTCGTTATCGGCGTTTTACAGCTGTTTCCGCCAACACACCGGGCAATCGCCGAAGGCCTACGTCAAACAAATTTCTTTGCGTGCACGCGCGCAAGACAGCCACTGAGACCACGCACTAGGATCAACGCCATCGAAGTTTGAGTGGCGGAGTCTTGTATGCCGGCGTGGCGCACTATCAGTTTGTGGATGGATCAACTGGACGATCCCCTGTTGCCGCGCCCCGCGCTGGAACAGGATCTGGACGTCGACGTGGCGATCATTGGCGCCGGGTACACCGGGTTGTGGACCGCGTATTACCTCAAGCGCCTGGCGCCGGGTTTGAACATCGCCATCGTCGAAGCGCAAACCGCCGGTTTCGGCGCGTCCGGCCGCAATGGCGGTTGGCTGATGGGGAATCTCCTGGGCGAAGACCGTTTACTCGCCGCCTCATCGCCGGAACAGCGACGGGCATCGTTCGATTTGCTGCACAGTATTCCCGATGAGGTTGAGATCGTCATCGAACGTGAGGGCATCGATTGCGATTATCGCAAGGGTGGTGCGCTTTATTGCGCGGCGCGTTATCCGGAGCAGGAAGCCAGCCTGAGGCGTTATCTGGACAGCCTTTATCGCCAGGGACTGACTGAAAAGGATTACCGCTGGCTCAGCCCTGAGCAACTGGCCCAACAGATCCGTGTCGCCAAACCCTACGGTGGAATCTACGCACCGCATGTCGCGACCATTCACCCGGCCAAATTGGTCCGAGGCCTGGCCCGGACGGTTGAGCGCATGGGCGTCAGCATTTATGAGAACAGCCCGGTTACCCAGTGGCAATCGGGCTCACTGCGCACGGCGAAAGCCCAGGTCCGCAGTCGGTGGATCGTGCCGGCCGTTGAGGGGTACTCGGTAACCTTGCCGCCGTTAGGCCGTTATCAATTGCCGGTACAAAGCCTGATTGTCGCCACCGAACCGCTTTCTGCTGCGACCTGGGACGAAATCGGCCTGAGCCGTGGCCAGGCCTTCAGCGAAAGCAGCCGCCAGGTCACTTATGGCCAGCGCACCGCCGACAACCGCCTGGTGTTTGGTGCACGGGGTGGCTACCAGTTCGCCGGTCAACTGCGCCACAACTTCGACCTGACCACCAGCGAAGTGGAACTGCGGCGCTATCTGTTCGGCGAACTCTTCCCGCAACTCAAGAACGTCCAGATCACCCATGGCTGGGGCGGCAACCTGGGCATGTCGCGGCGCTTCAAACCGCACATGCTTTGCGATCAGGCCAGCGGCATTGCCTTGTCCGGCGGTTATGGCGGGGAGGGCGTGGGTGCCAGCAACCTCGGTGGTCGCACGCTCGCCGACTTGATCCTTGAGCGCGACACCGAGCTGGTTCATCAACCGTGGGTCCTCCCCCAGGGCGGTCTTGACGCACTCAGGGCCTGGGAACCCGAACCGTGCCGCTGGCTGGGCTACAACGCAATCATTCGCAGCTTCGTCCACGAAGACCAGACCCTGGCCAATCCGGCCACTGCGCCATGGCGCCGCAAACTGGCGAGCGGCGTGGCGGGGTTCATGGAAGGTTTCATGCACTAAACGGCGTTTTTTCAACGACAGGTAATCCCATGAGCATCACGCAATTCAAGAACACCGCAACACTGATACTTGAGGAATCCAATCCAGTTGCCGTACCGCTCGGAACCCCCGTTGCGGTGGCCTCGACCACCAGTGTCGAGCGCGACGACGGCGTCGAAACCGGCGTGTGGGAATGCACCCCTGGTCGCTGGCGGCGCCAGATCGTCGCCCAGGAATTCTGCCATTTCATCCAGGGTCGCTGCACCTTCACCCCGGACGACGGTGAAACCCTGCACATAGAAGCGGGTGACGCACTGATGTTGCCCGCCAACAGTCTCGGCATCTGGGATATCCAGGAAACCGTGCGCAAAACCTACGTTTTGATTTTTTGATCCTTTGATTGCCTGCCAATAACAACAAGCCCCTACAGGAATCGACTCATGAAGCGAAAGACACTGGCCCTGGCGCCCCTTGCACTCGTCGCGACCCTCAGCCAGGCGGCGGAGACGGTGAAGATCTACAACTGGTCGGACTACATTGCCCCCGATACCACGAAGAACTTCCAGAAAGAAACCGGCATCGCGTTCACATACGACGTGTATGACAGCAACGAGACGCTGGATGGCAAGTTGATGACCGGCAAATCCGGTTACGACGTGGTGTTCCCCTCCAACCATTTCATGGCGCGGCAAATTCAGGGCGGGGCGCTGAAAAAGCTCGACAAGAGTCAGCTGCCGAACTGGAAAAACCTCAATCCGGTATTGCTCAAAGCCCTGCAAACCAATGATCCGGGTAATGAACACGGCTTCCCGTATCTGTGGGGGAGTACAGGGATCGGCTACAACGTCGCCAAGGTTAAGGCGGTACTCGGCGACAACGCCCCTGTGGATTCCTGGGACTTGATCTTCAAGCCCGAGAACATGGAAAAGTTGCAGAAGTGTGGCGTAGCGATTCTTGATAATGGTCCAGAGCTGTTGCCTGCCGCCCTTAACTACCTGGGCCTGCCGCACCACAGCAAGAATCCTGAGGACTATAAAAAAGCCGAAGCGCTGTTGTTGAAAGTCCGGCCGTATGTGAGTTACTTCCATTCATCCAAGTACACCAGCGACCTGGCCAACGGTGATATCTGCGTGGCGGTGGGGTTCTCCGGTGACATTCTCCAGGCTGAAAATCGCGCCAAGGAGGCCAACAACGGAATCGAGATTGGTTACAACATTCCCAAGGAAGGCGCCGCGATCTGGTTCGACATGGTCGCCATGCCCGGCGATGCACCGGATGAAAAGGCCGGCTACGCCTTCATGAACTACCTGCTGCGCCCGGACGTCATGGCCAGCATCAGTAATTATGTGCACTACGCAAACGGCAACGAGCAAGCCGACAGCCTGATCGACCCTGCGATCAAGAACGACACCAAGGTTTATCCAAACCCGGAAATGATGGGCAAGCTGTTTGCGTTGGAAGCGATGCCGTTGAACATCGACCGGATTCGTACGCGGGTGTGGAACAAGATTCGGACGGGGAGTTGAGAGGTCATATTTTGTAGTTGATCGTGGCTAACTTGTGCGCAGGGACGCGGTAAGTTCCGAACCTCTTTCACAGTTGAGGGGCAAGGAATGCCTTATTGCTTGAACGCAGGTCAATTACGCACGGGCCGCTTTTCAGAACCCGACCGCATCTATCTCATCACCGCTGTTGTTGATAAACGGCAGCCGGTTTTCTCCGATTGGCGGGTGGGACGATTGGTTGTCTCGCAACTGCGCCACGCACAAGAAGTTGGATAGGCGGACTTTTTAACGTGGGTTGTCATGCCGGACCACATGCACTGTCTGGTGCAACTTCGGGACCAAACGTTGGCCGGATTGATGTGCCAGGTAAAGTCGCGCAGCGCCGCCGCCGTCAATCACGCGTTAGGTCGAAAAGGACGCCTGTGGCAGAAGGGCTACCATGAGCGTGCAGTTCGGCGAGAGGACGACGTGAAAGCCATGGCCAGGTACGTCGTTGCGAATCCGATCAGAGCAAAGCTTGTGTCACGCGTTCATGATTACTCGTTGTGGGATGCGTGCTGGCTATAGCAATCACAACCGCTTCGGTCGAGCGCGACCCCGGAGCCAACGCAGCCTTCGGCAGCTGCTACATAGAGCAGACGTACACAACGCTACATGTAGCAGCTGGCGAAGCCTGCGTCGGGGCGCGAAGCGGACCCGATTTTCAGGGAGATATCAAAGCGTCCAAAAAGCGACCGCTTCGGCCGAGCGCGACCCCGGAGCCAGCGCAGAGACTTGTTAATCTTCCTCGCGAACCGTGGCCACTTCATCGGCCCGAACCTTCACTTTCGAGCCAGAAATGTCTTCGAATTCGTAGAAGCCATCCTTGGTCTTGGTTTTCGGCATGTCCTTGGTCAAATACTGGGTGCCGTTCTGCAGGGTGACGACTGTTGCTGTCGAGCAACCGGCGAGGGCCAGGAAGGCAGCTACTGCTAATGGCAAACCCAGGGTCTTGATGTTCATAACCACCTCTCATAATCGAAAAAAACAGCCGAAAGACTGTGCCTGTAACGCGGTTGGTGCGATGGAACGACGAAAAGTTCGGCGGGCGCCCGAAAAATCGCTGCCGCCGCTTATCTTTTTCTATTTGCGTCGGACAGGACGGAACTGGTATCTGTACGCATAACCAGTACTTCCTTGCCTTGGCCCTTATTTCCGTGACTGCAAATCCGCTCGACGACCCGTTCTATTACCTCAACAACTTCAAGCAAGTGCTTGATTGGCTTGAGCATCGTTACGCCGATGTGTTGAGTGTAGAGGAGCAACGCTTTATCCACGAATTTAACCAATTGCCCCGTGAGTCCAGGGCACTGCTGGTCCGTTTGGTGATGCGCAAAGGGAGTCACTTTCGGGCGAGCAAACTGCATTACATTGAAATAGGGGACATCGGTCGCGCCGTCGTTCCCTTGGTGGCGCTGGGCTGGATTGATGAGCAGTGTCCGCTGTCCATCGAATCGTTGTTCAACGTGTTGCTCAAAACCGAAGTGCTCCAGTGTTTCGGTGCCGCTATCGATAGGCCGAAAGGGAAAAAGAGCGACTGGCTACCGGCGCTGAGCGAACAATTTCCCGAAGTAAAAAGCTTCAACCGCTGGTGCGCTGAACTCGATGAGCGATTGTTCAGCCTGACGATCATGGGCCTGTGCGATCGCTTGCGCCTGATGTTTTTCGGCAACCTTTATCAAGACTGGTCCGAGTTCGTATTGGCGGACCTGGGCATCTTCACTTATGAAAAAGTCGACATTTACGCCGACTCTCGAGGATTACGCAGCCGCGACGACGTGGACGCCTGTTTCTTCCTCCACGACTGCCAGGTTCGGTTTGAATCGGGCGAAGACATCGCCGACATCGTTGAGCAGATCAACAGCCTGACGCTGCCCAATCCCTGGCTGCAAAGACGTCGCGGCAAATTGATGTTTCAGATCGGCCAACACTGCGAGCGTGTGGCGCAATTTTCTACCGCCATTTCGCTCTATCGCGACTGTGCCTACCCCGGCGCACGCGTTCGGTTGATTCGTGTACTCGAGCGCTGTGCTGAATATCGGCTTGCCTTGGAGCTCGCCACCCACGCTGAACACGCCCCTGAGAGTGCCGCCGAACGCCAGCATTTGCTGCGCGTGCTCCCCAGGTTGCGCCGCAAACTGGGCGGTCCCGCGATGAAGCGTGCCCCCGCCCGGCAAATGCTGCGTCTGGATCTTCAACTACCCAGGATCGACCCGTCACTGTCGGTGGAGAGCCATGTTCTGGCGCACCTGGCGCAAGCGTGCGCTCCGGTGCATTACGTCGAGAATAGCCTGATCAATTCGCTGTTCGGGTTGCTGTGCTGGCCCGCGATCTTTGCACCTTTACCTGGATCGTTTTTCCACCCATTCCAGCGCGGCCCCGTCGATCTGCATGCGGAGGATTTCCACGCGCGCCGCGTCGATCTGTTTCAGGCCTGCCTGGCGGAGCTCGACAACGGGCGATATATCCAGACCATCCGCGACCGTTACACCGCCAAATGGGGGGTGCAATCACCTTTCGTGTTTTGGGGCGCGTTAAGCGAAGAGCTTCTCGATCAGGCACTCGATTGCCTGCCGGCGGAGCACCTCAAGCACTGGTTCAATCGCTTGTTAATGGATATCAAGGCCAATCGTGCCGGCATGCCTGACCTGATCCAGTTCTGGCCGCAGGACAAAACCTACCGCATGATCGAAGTCAAAGGTCCGGGGGATCGCCTGCAGGACAATCAACTGCGCTGGCTGGAGTTCTGTCACGAGCATCAGATGCCGATTGCCGTCTGTTACGTGCAATGGGCGGAGCAGAGCGCTTGAGCTACCGTGTCGCTGTACGGGCGCTATGTGAGTTCACCGCCAAAGTGGGCGACCTTGACCTGCGATTCACCCCGTCGCCCACCGCGCTCGAAGGCATTGTCGGCCATCGCACGGTGGCCTCACGCCGTAGTGAGGGCTATCAGAGTGAAGTGGCGCTTGAGGGTCAGTATCAAGCGTTGAGCGTCAAGGGCAGGGCGGATGGCTATGATCCTGCGCAAAACTGCCTGGAGGAAGTCAAAACCTATCGCGGCGACCTGACCCGGCAACCCGCCAACCACCGGCAACTACACTGGGCCCAGGCGAAGGTTTATGGCTGGTTGATGTGCCAGAAACTCGACCTGGCGCAGATCAATCTGGCGCTGGTGTATTTCGACATCGTCGGCGAGAAGGAAACCTGCCTGGTCGAGCATTTCGACGCCGCAACACTGCGACAGTTTTTCGAGCACCAATGCCAGCTGTTTCTACTGTGGGCCGAGCAGGAAATGGCTCATCGCGAAGCGCGCAATCAAGGTGCGCAGAACGTCGCGTTTCCCCACATCGATTTCCGTCCGGGCCAACGGCATCTTGCCGAATCAGTGTTCAAGGCCGTCAGCACCGGTCGTTGCCTGATGGCCCAGGCACCGACCGGTATCGGCAAGACAGTAGGCACGCTGTTCCCCATGCTCAAGGCGTTGGCACCGCAGCAACTGGACAAGATCTTCTTTCTGACGGCGAAAACCCCGGGTCGCAAACTGGCCCTGGACGCGGCGCAGGTGATTCTGGGTAGCGTCGACGCTCCGCCACTGCGCGTACTGGAAATGATCGCACGCGACAAAGCGTGTGAACACCCGGACAAAGCCTGTCACGGAGATTCCTGCCCGCTGGCGAAAGGTTTTTATGATCGTCTGCCAGCCGCTCGCCAGGCGGCCAGCGAACGGACGTTGTTGAACCAGAGCGCACTGCGTGAAGTCGCGCTGAACCACGATGTCTGCCCTTATTACCTGAGCCAGGAAATGGCGCGCTGGGCCGACGTTGTGGTTGCCGACTACAACTATTACTTCGATTTCAGTGCGCTGTTGTTCGGACTGGCCCAAGCCAACAACTGGCGGGTTGCCGTACTGGTGGATGAAGCTCACAACCTGGTGGAGCGCGGACGTCAGATGTACAGCGCCACGCTTGATCAATCGACCTTGAACAGCGTGCGAAAAACCGCGCCTGAGCCGTTGAAGAAGTCCTTGCAACGCGTCAACCGCGAGTGGAACGCCCTGCATGATCAGCAGCTCGGTGCTTACCAGGCGTATGACAGGGCTCCGGAAAAGATGCTCCAGGCCCTGTTCTCCTGCAGCGCGAGCATCGGCGATTACCTGAACGATCATCCGCAGGGCCTGGACAGCGCCCTGCAGAACTTCTATTTCGACATGCTGCAGTTTTGCCGTGTCGCGGAGTTGTTCGATGAACAGTTTTTGTTCGACATCACCAAGCGCGATCTGGATCGCAAGCGCAACCTGTCGCGGCTGTGCCTTCGCAATGTGGTGCCTGCCGGATTCATCCGACCGCGGTTGACGGCCGCGCGCAGTACCGTGTTGTTCTCCGCAACCTTAAGCCCTCGTCACTATTACGCTGACTTGTTGGGTATGCCGACGAATACCGTGTGGATCGATGTGGAATCGCCGTTTCACGCAGATCAACTGCAGGTTCATATCGTCAACCAGATTTCCACGCGTTTCGTGCACCGCCAAGCCTCTCTGGCACCGATCGTTGAGTTGATAGCCCGGCAGTTCAATGAAAATCCCGGCAACTACCTGGCGTTTTTCAGCAGCTTTGATTACTTGCAGCAAGTCGCTCAATTGCTGGCTGAAACACATCCTCACATCAATGTGTGGTCGCAGTCCCGAGGCATGAGGGAAGGGCAGCGTCAGGATTTTCTCGATCAGTTCACCGCTCACAGTCAGGGCGTCGGATTTGCGGTGTTGGGCGGGGCGTTTGGCGAAGGGATCGACCTGCCCGGTGCGCGGCTGATCGGCGCGTTCATTGCCACGCTTGGGCTGGCGCAACTGAACCCGGTGAATGAACAACTGAAACACCGCATGTCAGCCATTTTTGGTGCCGGTTATGACTACACCTACCTGTATCCCGGCGTGCAGAAAGTCGTCCAGGCCGCGGGGCGTGTGATTCGTACCCAGCAGGATCAAGGGGTCGTCATGCTGATTGATGACCGTTTCGGCGACAGCAAGGTCAGGCAATTGCTACCGCGATGGTGGTCGATCAGACCGGGGATTGGTCACTCTTGAAAACCGCCACCTATGACACGCTAATTCCTGACCATGTTTACAACGACCTGTACGCCTACATCATCAAATACGTGTATCGATGAGCCATTACGTCCGATTGTGTTTTTGTGTCTTCCCAAATTCCCGGTTTGTCTCATACTCCTGAAAACAGAATTGACGTGAGGGTTGAATGAGCGAGGATCGGAGAAAAGCTGGCTCTATCGCGGAAAAGCGTTTTCGCCTGTTGATCGATGCCGTGATCGACTATGCGATCTACATGCTTGACCCCGAGGGCATCATTACCAGCTGGAACGCCGGTGCCAAGCGTTTCAAGGGGTATGAAGAAGCCGAGATTCTCGGTGAACATTTCTCGCGTTTTTACACCGACGACGATCGCCGTGCCGGTTTGCCTGAGAAGGCGCTGGCCACGGCCCTCCGCGAAGGGCGTTTTGAGGGGGAGGGGTGGCGTGTCCGCAAGGACGGCTCGCATTTCTGGTGCCACGTGGTGATCGATCCGATTATCGACCCTTCGGGTGTTCTGCTTGGATTCGCCAAGATCACCCGTGACCTCACTGATCGAAAAATGGCCGAGGAAGTCCTCAAGCAAAGCGAGCAACAGTTCCGTCTGCTGGTCCAGAGCGTCACCGACTACGCGATCTACATGCTCGACGCTAATGGTCGCCTGACCAATTGGAACCCGGGCGCACAACGCATCAAGGGCTATTTGCCCGAAGAAGTCGTTGGTCAGCATTTTTCCATGTTCTACACCCCTGAAGACCGTGCCGCTGGCGAACCACAACGGGCGCTGGAAACAGCAGTGCGCGAGGGGCGGTTCGAAAACAAAGCCTGGCGAGTGCGCAAAGACGGTACGCAGTTTATGGCGCACGTGGTGGTCGACCCCATTTGGGGAGATACCGGAACGTTGCTGGGCTTTGCCAAAATTACTCGCGACATCACGGAAGCGACCCTTGCACAGCAGGCGCTCGAGCAAACACGCGAAGCCTTGTTCCAGGCGCAGAAAATGCAGGCCATCGGTCAACTCAGTGGCGGCATCGCCCACGACTTCAATAACCTGCTGACAGTGATCCTCGGCAACCTGGAGATCATCCGCAAACGCTCGGGTAACGAACCTAAAATCACTCGCCTGGTGGACAACGCCACTCAAGGTGCCCTGCGCGGTGTAACGCTGACCCAACGCATGCTGGCATTTGCCAGGCGCCAGGAACTGAAGACCGAGCCTGTGCAGATTCCAGCGTTGGTGCAGGGGATTATGGGGCTGATGCGCAGTGCTCTGGGGCCTTCGGTGAAGCTGGATACGCGTTTTCCGGCTGAGCTTGAACCTGCGCTGGTCGATGTCAATCAGCTTGAATTGGCACTGCTGAATCTCATCACTAATGCTCGGGATGCAATGCCTGCCGGGGGCCGAATTGTCATCAGCGCCGATATGAAAGACGTCGTTGCGCAATCCAGCCTGGCACCGGCGGCTGGACGCTACGTCTGTCTGAGTGTCAGTGATACCGGTGAAGGCATGGATGAAACGACGCTCGCTTCAGCGATGGACCCATTCTTCACCACCAAAGGCTTGGGTAAAGGGACTGGCTTGGGACTGTCGATGATCCATGGTTTTATCGAGCAGCTAGGGGGTCGATTCATTCTCAAGAGCGAGAAAGATAAAGGCACGAACGCGCAACTGTGGCTACCCGTCGCCTCGAGTGGCGTCGCCACTCAACCTGCAATTGATGCAGAGCCGCCGGCACCGGTGGCACGTCTGCGGGTCCTTGTGGTGGATGATGACAGCCTGGTCCTGACCAGTACGTGTTTACTGCTTGAAGACCTCGGCCATCAGGTTACCGGTGCCGCGTCGGGTGCGAAGGCGCTGGAGATAATCAGCAGTGAGCCGGATTTCGATTTGGTCATCACCGACATGGCCATGCCCCATATGAGCGGTACCCAGTTGGCGCACTTTATCCAGATGAAGAAACCCGGCCTGCCGATCATCCTTGCCACGGGCTATGCCGAACGCCTGGAGGGGGTCGCTTCAAGCCTTCCGCGCTTGTCCAAACCCTTCAATCAACTGAATCTGGTGGAAATTATCGCGGCGACACTGAAGTGATATTGGGCTGAACTTGTCATGAGGCGTTTCTTCTAACTGTTTTCCCTCCTGATGTGATGCCCGTGCCGAGAATACTGACTGAAGCCACGGCTGAAGAAGCCATGACCGAACACAACGCCAAGATGTTTGGTTCCCCGAAGGAGCGCCTTGATTTCTATCGCCGGGAAATACAGTACGAAACCAGCATCCTGGCCAACCGCACCGATGCCTACCTGGCGGCGCAATCATTCCTGGTGATCGCCTTTGCGTCGTGCATGGCCAACCTGAACCCCGAATGGGGAAAGCTGTTCACTCTGGTCGTTCCCGCCTTCCTGGCGCTGCTGGGCTTGCTGAGTTCACTGAACGCCTGGCCGGGCATTCGTGCGGCGTACGACATCATTGATCACTGGCATTTCAAGCAAAGTGAGTTGCTGCGCAGTGAACCGTTGATGGGGTTGGCATACGATGAATCGCCGTTGTTCAGTGAGATGGAATCGTCACACAAGGGGTACCGAAAATCGTTGCTGTTTTCAGTGCGGACGCCCTGGATCTTTGCCACGTTCTGGGTGCTACTGGGGACCTATGCCGTTTTCATTCAGGTGACGAATCCGGGCGGGTGAATAACCCGGATTTTATCGGGATGGTTTTTCGATACGGTGTCGGTGTTAAATCCATGGGGGCTTCGCCCCCAACGCAGGCTGCGCCAGCTGCTACAGGGGGCGCGATTTCACACTTACCTTGTAGCAGCTGCCGAAGGCTGCGTCCGACTGCGAAGCAGTCGCTGGCCTAATACCTACAGGTGAATCAAGCCGCCATATTTCCTGCACTCATTTCCTTCTTGTACTGAGCCTTCAGCGCTTCCATCAGTGCGCCCAACTCTTCCAGCTCAGCTTTACCCAGCAACTTTTTCGCCTGAGGAAACATCTCGGTTTCTTCCTCTTCGATGTGATGCTCCAGCAACTCCTTCACCACTTTCACCCGACCGGCAAATTCCGGTGTGGATGGGTCAGTGACCTTGAGATCCGGCAGCACCAGCGAGTCGACGGTGCGGTGTTCTTCCTTGGCTTCGTAGTACATGATTTCCTGCTCTTTACCGCCGGCCTTTTTATAGGCGGGATACAGCACCTCTTCTTCCAGTCGGGTATGGATGGTGATTTCCATTTCCAGCTTGGCAATCAGCTCGGTGCGCTTTTTAATTCCACGTTCGGTGGACTCACTCAGTTGGGTCAAGATGCCTTTCACGCGTTCATGGTCGGCTTTCAACAGGTCGATGGCGTTCATGGTCGGTTCTCTCAAATAGTCACGGGTTAGGCGCTGACGGTCTCGATGCCGAAGGTCGCTCATAGTCATTGAGCATTTGTCGTGCCGGTTTTGACGAGCGGATAATCCCGTATAAAAACAATTAGTTAGCTACGTTGCCAACACCGAGGAGTCATGCAGCCTGCATGAGTAGATCAAACTCTTCATGCAGTTCGCAGTGCCGCCGTAATCCGCACGGATTGCTGAAGATTTGCACGCTAACCGCCGATCAGAATCAACCGCTACCTGACTGAACTCACGGCTTCCCGTCGCTCCCTTAATACAGACACCCATGTCTTTAGTAGTGACCAGCGAGGATGCAGCCATGCGAGCAATGACTTATCACGGTGCCCATGATGTCAGGGTTGAAACCGTCCCCGATCCAACGATCGAAGCCGCTGACGACATCATCTTGCGGGTCACGGCGACGGCTATTTGCGGGTCTGACTTACACTTGTATCGAGGCAAGATCCCGACGGTTGAGCACGGCGATATCTTTGGTCATGAGTTCATGGGCATCGTTGAAGAAACCGGGTCCGCCGTGACTGCCGTGCAGCGCGGTGATCGTGTAGTGATTCCTTTTGTGATCGCCTGTGGTGATTGTTTCTTTTGTCAGCAAGAGTTATTCGCCTGCTGCGAAACTACCAATGAAGGGCCGGGCGGCAGCCTGAACAAAAAAGTCATCCCGCCACCGGCAGCCTTGTTCGGTTTCAGCCGCCTGTATGGCGGTATTCCAGGCGGACAGGCCGAGCTTGTCCGCGTCCCCAAAGCCAACACCGGGCCTTTCAAAGTGACGGGATTGCTGGCCGACGAGAAAGTGCTTTTTCTCTCGGACATCTTGCCGACCGCTTGGCAGGCGGTGATCAACGCCAATATCGGTCAGGGCTCCAGTGTTGCCATCTTTGGCGCCGGACCGGTGGGTTTATTGAGTGCCGCGTGCGCGAAAATGCTCGGCGCCGAACAGATATTCATGGTTGATCACCACAACTATCGATTGGCGTACGCGCAAAGTGCCTACGGGGTCATCCCGATCAATTTCGATGACGACGATGACCCGGCTGACACGATCATTCGCCAGACCGAGGGTAGCCGTGGCGTTGACGCTGTCATCGATGCGGTTGGATTTGAAGCCAAGGGCAGCACCACTGAAACGGTACTCGCGACGTTGAAAATAGAAGGCGGTAGCGGCAAGGCGTTACGTCAATGCATTGCGGCGGTACGCCGGGGAGGGGTGGTCAGTGTGCCCGGCGTCTATACCGGTTTCATCCACGGCTTCCTGTTTGGGGACGCCTTTGACAAAGGCCTCACGTTCAAAATGGGCCAGACGCATGTCCAGCGGTATTTGCCGGAGCTGCTTGGGTACATCGAAACGGGTCGTTTGCAACCGGAAGCCATCGTCACCCACAGGATGTCCCTGGAGCAGGCGGCCGAGGGTTACAAGATTTTCGATAAGAAACAGGAGGAGTGCCGCAAGGTCATTCTGACGCCGGGCTCCAGCGATGTGCCATTGGCTGAAACGTTTGAAACTGAAGCGGTACCCGTTATGCAGTAACGATACGCGCCCTGTAGAAGCAACTTCGGCCTCTACAGGGCCGGGTCAAGGTTCAAACCCTGGATTCGTGGTCCTGTTGAACCTGACGAACATTATTCGAAGACATCGGCATCGAAGGAAAATCTTCATTGAGCACCCGCAGATGCTCGATAGCCTCGGCGAATTTGACATCCGCCTTCCTGCGCATCGCCTGATAGCGGTCAAACTGCTCCCCATCCAGCTCGCTGCCCTCGAGCAACGCAAAGGCACACTGATTCAATGCTTCAGCTTCTTCGAACATCTGACGATTACGTTGCAGGGCGAATTCGCGACAGGCTTTGAGTTCATCGCGAGTGGAATAGTGAATCATGACCGGCACCTTAAAGTCGGAGGAGGTTGATTAATAGGCATCGGCAATGCAAAAGGATTTCAAATTTATGATCGCCAAATTTCGATAATCAACCCCTTCAATGCGCGAGTGAAAAATCAGTTTTTTCGTTGCTTGCGCCGTTCATAACGCGCCAGGATCGGTTGGGTACTGACGCCGTGAACCAGAATGCTCAGTGCCACTACAGACAGGGTCAGGTTGGCACAGAGCGTTGCCACTGATTGGTCCAACCCGTGGTTCAACGCATAAAACAGGTAGTACAGACTGCCGATGCCGCGAATGCCGAACCAGCCGATCAACAGCCGTTGCCGCCCTTCAAGCAATCCACCCCAAGGGATGGCAACCACACTCAGTGGCCGGATCAGCAAGAACAACGCTGCACCGATTGGCAATGCCCGCCAATCCCAATGGGCGATAAGTACCACACCCAGCAGCGTCACCAGAAAGACTTCCATCGCCCGTTCGACCAGACCGCCAAAAGCAAGCATGTCGCCCATCATGATGCCGGCTGCCATCTGGGAATCTTCAAGGTTGTCGGTATCGCCGTGAACGGCATGCTGCGGGTCGACGTTCTGATGGCCGACAACCGGCTGCACAAGATGCTCGGCGGGTACCGGGGAGTCGCCCGTGGATTTGACCTCTGCCTGGCGCAGACCGAGCCCGGCTGCAAACACGGACAAGAAACCGTAAGCATGAACCGACTCGGCCCCGACATACGCCAGGGCGATCAACGCGAGGGCCAGGTAATCATTGGGCGACAAGGTGCTGTCTTCGTTTTTTATCCGCAGTGAAAGGGTCACCAGACCAATCCCGCGCCCCATCCAATAGCCAATCAACAAACCCGCAGGGACAGCCCAAAGCAGTCTATAAAGCGCCCAATCGCCCAACCAGCCCGGGTTGTCATCGTGCAACAACAAGACCAGCCCCAGGATCACGAAAGGAAAAGCAATCCCGTCATTGAGACCCGCTTCACCGGAGAGCCCGAACCGGACGCTGTCATCATCGCGGGCATCGTTGACCGATACCAGCGCCGCTAGCACGGGGTCGGTAGGCGCCAGGATCGAGCCAATCAACACCGATACGCCCCACGGCAGCTCGAATCCGAAGTGCAACAGCAAACTGACCCCCGCGATAGTCAGCACCATGACGGGCCCCGCCAGACCAAGCGCAATCCGCCATTTCTTGTCTCTAAGCGGGGCGCGCAGTTTCAAACCGCAGACAAACAGCGAAAAAAGCACAGCGACTTCGGTCAGATGCTCCATCCAGACAGAGGCGTCATCCAGATCGAGTTTCAATAGACCGAACCCTGCGGGTCCGATGGCGATGCCCAGCACCAGGCACACGGCTGAAGTGGTCACGGGCATCCATCGCAGGTACGACGATGTCAGGGCCAGTGTCAGCAGTACCGCTCCCAGCACTGCCACCCATACGATGAAACTCATGTCTTGGTACTCGCCGAATGGGTGGCAACGGGGTAGGGCTTGATAATCAACCGACGGTCGCGCGCAGGTATTCAGGGGTCAGGACGTTGAACCAGACCAGAATCATTTCCACCAGAATCGTGACCAGTACCAGTAAGCCAACCCCCCAGACGCAGGCAGCATTCAACACGCCTTGTTCTTTGCGTTCGTGCATGAACGTGGGCAAACCGACAAACAGTAAAAAGGTTGAATAGACCGACGCCGCGCCCAGTACCAGGATCGCCAGCCAGCGACTTGGGTACAGCCCGGCGAATCCGGCGAGGAAGAACGGGGTCGCGGTATACGCGGCGAAACCGATGCACTGATTAAGGGTCGGCCGGGAGTCAAAGGTGCGCGACATCCAGCGGATGAACAGCCCCATCACGGCGACGCCCGCGAGAATGGTTACGTACAACAACACACAGAGCTGCAAAGCGCTGC
This sequence comes from Pseudomonas sp. LBUM1643, assembly GCF_059716215.1. Taxonomy (NCBI): domain Bacteria; kingdom Pseudomonadati; phylum Pseudomonadota; class Gammaproteobacteria; order Pseudomonadales; family Pseudomonadaceae; genus Pseudomonas; species Pseudomonas sp. LBUM1643. The sequence continues at coordinate 3,254,039 of NZ_CP166813.1, read as the reverse complement.
TGGTGCTGAGCTTGACCGTTTCATTTTCAGCCAGGCTCCAACCGACGTAGGTCGTCCCGATAAACAGGCACACGGCGGGAATCAGGGCGAGCAACAGTAAGTGAGCCAGATAATGACGCGGGTGGGCTTCCTCTTCCCTGCGAATATCCGTCCACGCGAAGTTGGGTTGGGTAAAGAGTTTGATGATAGGTGCGGACATGACGACCTCCAGATAACGGAAGGCCCGCCATTGGGGCCTATCGTTTTGGAGATCGGTTTTTTGTGAGGGGTTCATTTTTTTGCATGGCTTTCGACATTACCCCTCACGGTCCTTACAACATTGGCTTGCCTCCCGTCACTCCATAGCGTTGCCCGGTGATGTAACTGGCCTCGTCCGACGCAAGCAGTACATAGATCGGCGCGACTTCCACCGGCTGCCCCGGCCGTCCAAGGGGTGTTTGCGAGCCAAAATTCTGCACTTCCTCATCAGGCATCGTGGAGACGATCAGCGGAGTCCAGATCGGCCCGGGCGCCACGCAGTTCACCCGGATGTTTTTCGGGCCGAGCATCTGCGCCAGGCCACCGGTGAAGTTGGCAATGGCGCCTTTTGTGGTGGCGTAATGCAGGCAAACCGGTTGGCCATCAGGCCGTTCTCGTCAAACTCCCAGTTTTCGTTGCCGTAGGAGCGAAACCAGTTACCCGAATCATCGTGCCATTCATAGGCATAGCGCACGGCGATCCGGTTACCGGTAAACGCCCAGAGTTCCTTGATAAGACGGTAGTCCAGTTCCTTGGCCCATTTGCGCGTGAGGAATGCCTTGGCTTCTTCACGGTTATGAGCGAACTCCGCGCGGTTTCGCCATTGGGTGTCCAGGGTATAGGCGAGCGAGACGCGCGCGGGGTCACGAGAGTTCCAGCCATCCTCGGCCAGGCGTACTTTCTCGATGGCCGATTCCCGGGTGAAGGGTGGCAATGGCGGACGAACTTCAGGGTTTGACATATAACGTCTCCTCTCGAATTAACGTACAGGGGCGGTTGTTGCATTTGAATTAAGGGTTACAGGTTCAATAACTTGCGCGCCACGCACTGCGCGTTATCGGCAGCACTGTGATCGCCCATGATCAGCGCGACGGTGATGGCACCGTCGATCAGGATCAGCAGTTGCCTGGCCAGCGTCTGCGGGTGGTCCGCGCCAAATTCGGTGCAGAGCTCGCACACGTAATCGAGCAGCTTCTGTTTGTGCTCCTTGGCCAGCAGGCGCACCGGATCCTGCGGGTCGCCCGTTTCGCCACTGGTGTTGATGAAGGCACAACCGCGAAAGCCTTCGCTGGTAAACCATGCCTTGAGCACCGTAAACAGGTTGAGCAGGCGATCGGCCGGGGTAGAAGCCTTGCCGACCTCGCTGGTGTACCAGTGCATCCAGCGCAGGTCACGCCGTCGTAAAGCCGCGACGGTCAGCTCCTCCTTGTTGGCGAAGTAGCGGTAGATACTTTTTCTGGAGACCCCTGCGGTTTTCACCAGTAGATCCATGCCCGTGGCAGCGATGCCACTTTTGTAGATCAATTTCTCGGTGACATCCAGAATGATGTCGCGGGTAGCATTGCTAGTGATTTCGTTCATGTGGATACAGTAGAACGATCGTTCTCCTTTATCAAGCAGGTATGTGTCGTGCAGCGCAAACAGTCATCGCGAGCAGGCTCGCCCCCAAGTGGAAACGCATCTCAAACGTGGGAACGAGCCTGCTCGAGAAAGGGCCTTTACAGACGCTGACAAGACCCGAACCAATCCATGGTGTAAGCTCTCGGGTTCTTCGGATTCGACCTTTTGCGAGCCCTATGCCGTCGCTTTTCAAACGCTCCCTGCTGCCTAAACTGCGCAGTTTTCCGCTGACCGCCGATGCCGTCACCATGCTTTGCGGTGCAGCCGAATTCCGTCGCTGCCTCCTGGAAAAAATCGCCGGTGCAACCCAGCGCATTTACATCGTTGCGCTGTACCTGCAACAGGATGAAGCCGGTCAGGAAATCCTCGATGCCTTGCACGCGGCCAAACTGGCACGTCCTGAACTGGACGTGGTGGTAGTGGTTGACTGGCTGCGCGCCCAGCGCGGCTTGATCGGTGCCGGCAAGCAGCCGGGCAATTCGGCCTGGTACCAGGACATGACCCGGACTCACGCCAGTGAAGTGCCGGTGTACGGCGTTCCGGTGCAGAGCCGCGAGCTGTTTGGCGTGCTGCACCTGAAAGGCTTCGTGATCGATGATTGCGTGATCTACAGCGGCGCGAGCCTCAACAACGTCTATCTGCACAAGTTCGACAAGTATCGATACGACCGTTACCACCTGCTGCACAACCGCCCCTTGGCCGATTCCATGCAGCACCTGGTCCAGCATGGCCTGATCGCGTCCAAAGCCGTCAATCGACTCGACTTGCCCAACCTGCCGACCACCCGCAGCCTGCGCAACGATATCGGCGACCTGCGCAGCCGCCTCAAGCACGCGTCCTACGACACCACGGCGGGCACGCTCGAGAAGGGCGGATTGTCGGTCAGCCCGTTGCTTGGCGTCGGCAAGAACAACCCGCTCAGCCGGGTGATCTGCGAACTGATCGCCAGCGCACAGCATCAACTGACGATCTGCACGCCTTACTTCAACCTGCCGCTGGCCGTGACGCGCGAAATCAACCGGGCACTGGGGCGGGGCGTGAAAATCGACATCGTCGTCGGGGACAAGACCGCCAACGATTTCTACATTCCGCCCAGCGAGCCGTTCAGAGTGATTGCGGCGCTGCCGTACCTGTACGAAATCAGCCTGCGCAGGTTCGCCAAGCGCCATCAGCGCACGATCGATAGCGGACAGTTGAACCTGCATCTGTGGAAGGAAGGCGACAACACCTACCACCTGAAAGGCATGTGGATCGACCAGCGTTACACCCTGCTGACGGGCAATAACCTGAACCCGCGGGCGTTCCGACTGGATCTGGAAAACGCTTTGCTGATCGATGACCCGAAGGGTGAGCTCTTAGAGCCGCGCCGCAACGAGCTGGCGCAGATCTTCCAGCACACCACGCGTATCCAGCGCTATCAGGATCTGGAAACGCTGCTTGAATACCCGGCAGCGGTGGCCAAGTTCCTCAAGCGTGTCAGCCGTGTACGGATTGAGCGCTTGCTGTATCGGATTTTATAAAAACAGCGGGAAGTCGAGGAGAGGCGTTTTTTGATAGTTTCCTTCCCGGCAGGTCTCTTAGGTTGACGCGATTTTCAGGAAAAGGAACTTCCAATGTTCGCGTCGTCTACAAATGTCACCCAACCGGCTTGTGCTGCGCAATTCAAAGCACAAGCCTCTACCCAGTACTCTTGGGCCACGCGGGTACTGGGTACACGCAGCAGTCCGCAACTTCCAATACTTCCCAATTGTGATGCTCGGCCCTGCCGACGTTCGCCTGCCGCGACGGAGAATACTGTCGCGGCGCCCATGTACTGCGCAAGATTTACCTTGCATGGGGATGTGCTCAAAGATCAGAAATCTCTCGAGCAATGCTGGGCGGCCGTACAGGAGCGTTTGGAAACCTTGCCGTTGACGGATGAGGCGATGTTCGATGTGCTGGATAGTGGCTTTTTGCATACCGATACGGGCCGTAGGCTTCAGGGACTGTTCGCAGAGGCTTTAATGCGCTCCGTCAGGCCAAAGGGAGACCTTACGACCGAGCGATTACGCGAGATCGTGGAGGTTATCTGTCATTTGCCCCCTGCCTGCTGGGCGGATGCTTTCGGTGAAACCCTCAACTTCCCCCGGGGAACTGACAGCAACACCGTGATGGGTTTCATACAGTCGCAACTCGTGGTTTCGCGGGTGCAAAGGGATGAAAAAATTGCTCACGGTGAACTGTTAACGGACGTTCAGTGGCAGGCGTTCAAGCGCGTTGTACTGGAGAGCCGGAAGTCAATCAGGCCATGGCGAGACAGTCGACTCAACAGCACGCTGATGAAGCTGGAGGATGGTCTGCATGTCAGGCCGTCTCCCCAGGAAGCCCGATTTTTTCTCGGCGAGTTTCTTCAACGTCTGGATGAAACGGAGAGGCACGAACGCTTACCGGAAAAACACAAGTGTCAACTCCATCAGCTCTGGCAGAGCATTGAAGTCAAGACAGACTCGCACTCTGCGACGTCACCAGGATTGAACATGCAGAGCCTGGTCAACAGCGTAAATTCGGGTTTGAACAACCTGGGTTCCCTGTCCGCCAACGACCTCAGTCAGGCGCTTTACAACGGAGCGAGTTCGGCTATTTGTTTCGCCAATGGTGTTAAATCCGTTATCAGTTTCGTATTCAGTGCCTCACCTAAATCATCGTTAAAAACTGCTGACCCAGCTGTGCAGGAGGTTGACGCAAGTCAACTACCCTTGATGTCGACACTTCAGGAAATCGAACGTAAGGGATCGTTCTACGACCATGTCGATACCAATGGGCCGCGCGTACCTGAAGGGATCGCTGGCAAGCTGCTCTTTGGGCTCAACGGCCTCGATACCTTTGGGCTATTGGGGGTTGCAGAAAAATTCCGCCCGTTGATTTGCGTTCCGATGCCGGTCCAGGTGGAAAAGAGCTTCAGCACACCTGCAGACCCCGCGTCTCCACGGGTTCCGGCCCAGGAGAAACCCGCGTCCTCTCGTGAGCGCATGTTTGAAGAACTTGAAGCGTTAGCTGCTCAGATTGATGACCTGTTGGCGCGGTCCACGCACGTGTTGACCGGATGGCGTCCTGCTGAAGCAGTCGAACTTCCTGATCCCCGCTCACTGCTCGCGAAGATGCAAGCAAACATCAACAAGCTAGATGTGCGAACGCCGCTGCGTTATGACCCGCCGTCCTCGTATGGTGCCCTCGATAATCCATATGCCAGCACGGTCGAGGATTTGGCGCAACACTCACCTACGGATGAAGACACTCCGTGGAACGCTGCCCTGGACGCGCTGCGCATTCATTTCGGAACCTGGCTCCAGGCTTCCACACACGCTCTGGCCTCAATGGGATTGATGGCGTTCAACGGCGCTGCCGGGATTATTCAAGCGCACCCTCGTACCGCGGCGACAGTAACGCTGGCTGCGATACACGCGCTGATCAGTGAGTTCTACGGTCAGTGGTTTTCCGAGGATTTGCCCGATCTGCCCGCGGACATGCACTTTGCTCATGAAGCAGACCTCCAGCTGAACGACGCCATTATTCATGACGTACGCTCACTGCTGGATAAATCGCCGCAATTAGTATCTGCGGTCAAGGCGCGAATTGCCGCGTCGATCTTTGGTGACCCCCATCAGGATCCACTCCTTGTAGCGGATGTGGCACGGCTACTGGAGGAGCCGGTTCCCGGCATCCCGGATAAGACTTACTTCGAACGTGTTGATAAGACGATCGCACATGATTTAGAGGTGTCAGCCCGGTTTCACAACCGCCCGGTGCCGGCGATCCTTGATCGCTCACAGCGTCAGGCGCGCGCAGCCGAATGGACGCTGGAGTCGGTGAGCAGCGCCGATAGTGCTGATCGACACCTGCAGAACAACGTGGTTGCCCAGCTCGGTACCGGCCAATACAGCCGTTTGTCCGTACCTCCAGGGGCGTTGATTTATTCACCGGTTGAGTTCTTTCGGCAAACGTTGAACGATCCGGCCGTTCTCGGCTTTTTCAATGCCAAAGGCCTATCGTTAACCACGCTGCGAATTGAAAAGGATTCAATATCCGGTGCTATCACCCGTGATGGTGTGACCACCACTGAAACATTTAGCTTATGGGATACCTCGGGGTGGTGGCAGGTCTCAGCCCGCCTGCACGCTGCCATGGCGATCCTCGACCCTGAGGACATGGGTTTACCCTACTTAAGCAGTGAGTCGAGCGATATACCTCTGGAGGTGATGCTCCAGTTTTACGGCATCACCCCGCCAACATCAGCGGATGAGGCGAAAATTCTCGCCAGCACACTGGCATCAACAGGCTGGCCCGAGACCACAACCGTTCAAAGGACAGTGTTGGAGGCCGAACTGGACGCAATGACGCTGACTCTCGAAGCGTTCGCGCAAAGAACCCATTTACTGGATAACCTGAATCAAACCGTAGTGGACAAGCCTGACAGCGCTATCGTCTCTTTGTCCGAAACAATAGTTGATTTTGCGGTCAGCACTGAGCTGGCGCAAAATTGCGCTGCAATTCGTCAGTCGCTGAATGATTTTTTCGCATTACCGGCTATGACAGAGCTGTGCAGGATTAAAAACATCGACTGCAGCGCTTGGCCTACCCGTTTGACAGAAAATAAACTACAGGTCTTTATCGAAGACACCTGGGTTGATTTAACCGACGCCGTAAATCAGCAACCCTTGCTGGCAGAAAAACTCAATGAGTTAATTGAAACGGCAAAGACAACGGGAAACGCTATTTACAGCAGTACTACTTTCGATCTGCAACAGATCATCCGCTTTATGGGTTTTGATGCACCGGGCAACGTCGGCGAGGTGCGCAACATCGTTAAATGGCTGACAACGGTTTTACCGCCGTCGCCGCCATTGGGCAACTGTGCTGCTGATGTGTTGACAGAGAACGTTTCGACGGTGTCGCTGGCACCCGCCGACAGAGAAAGCATTATCGAATTATCCAGACGTCTTGTTCAGGGCGCAGGCTCTGTTGTTGATGCACTGGGCAACCTGTTGCTGTCTGGCAAATCACTTGAAGACACGCGAGCCAATGCCGATACGTTGTTAGATACGATGTTTGATACAGAGGTGTCCGACGCATGGGGCCAGCAACTAATAGAGAAGATCAATTGGTACGGCGCCTCTGACGGACAAACGGCGACCGTCCAGCATTATCAACAACTGCTATTGACGGCGCTCAAACTGAGTATCGACCCTGATAGTCCCGGCCGGCCCGGAACGATTGCCGGTTATGACGTCTATCAGGCAAGAAACATGGGGCGTGAACTGGGCGCGGTGCGAGCCGACATTGAAGAGCATTTGATTCAGAGCAAAGGCATCAGCCCACAGTCTGCTCCTTTAGTGGCGCATGTTTTTCTGGCCGGTGTAGCACCGGAGTTTCTGATACCCGATGTCGCAAAGAGCATCACCATGGGATCAGCCAACTGGATGACGTTACGCTTGGGTGTGGCTATTGCTGAAGCAATGAGTCAAGGCTGCACACGTTTCATGACCGTTGAGCAACTTCTGGAAGTTGGCCTGCTTGAGCCTGCGACACCCGAGCAGCGACTGTTATTTCAAACCGTCGCTGTTGACATGGTTGTTCAATGGGGCGTGATGAACGGCATTGTTCGAACGCGTTCTGATTTCGCTTATTCACCCGAGGACTATAAAAGAGCTGCCAACCTTTATGGCCGTCAGACCGACGAACTCGGCAAGGCGTTGAAAGCGTGCACCCAACCGCTTCAAACAAGGAGGGAACTGGCCATTATTGAGCTGCGCAAGGTGTTTCCCGGGACCAGTGACGCAGGTCTGGAGGCCATCAAACTATGGTCAACAGTATTTGATGCGCCCACGAATTTGCAGGCCTCAAAGGGAAGGACTCATGGCCTCATTGAAGTGTACATGGCGGGAGATTTGAAGGTAAGCGCCCCAGTGAACGGTATCTATCGTAACGCCAATTTCACGGCCATTCAGAGCAACGGAAACTGGTACGCGCTCGACCGTGGCGGCAATCCCTATGGGCAACCGCTCCTTGAGTTCAGATTATCGGGTGCTACCGAGGCAACAACGCAGGTTTAACCCTTGCGGGCAAGGGCTGGCACTACCGCGAGTTATCTTGCGATAGTGCCCGCCCAGTCCATGCAATCGCTTAATTCAAACCCAGTTTCCCACGCAGCGTCGACAAGTCTTCAGCCAGTGTATTCACCGGCCCGACCAGCGCCTTGCGATCGTTTTCTTTCACTTTGTCGTAGGTTTCAAAGCCACCGTCGCTGGTTTTGTACTTGGCGAGGATCTTGTCCACGGTCGCAAAGTTTTTGTCGACCTTGGCGATGAATGCGGCGTCTTGCTTGGCGATCTGCGGACGGAACAGGTCAACGATTTTTTTCGCGCCGTCGACGTTCCCCTGGAAGTCATACAGGTCGGTGTGGCTGTAGCGGTCTTCCTCGCCGGAGATCTTCGTGGCGGCGACTTCTTCCAGCAGCGCGGCAGCACCACCCACCACTTTCTCAGGCGGGAAGGTCAGGCCGGCGACGCGGGTTTGCAGGTCCTTGACGTCCTTGTTCAGACCGGCGGCCAGCTCACCCAGGCCCTGAGTGCTGTTTTCCGAGAACAACGAATATTCGATGCGGTGGAAACCGGTGAAGTCTTCGGCTTTCACGCCTTTTTCGTGGTCGTCGACACGGGAGTCGATGGACGCGTCCAGGTCACTGAACAGCTCGGCAATCGGTTCGATCGACTCGTAGAAAACCCGTGTCGGTGCATAGAGTTTCTTCGCCGTGGCCAGATCACCTTTTTTCACCGCGTCAGTGAACTGCTGAGTGTGGCTGGCCAGTTCGTCCAGTTGCTCGGTGACGTAGATCTTGTAATCCGACACCGGTCCCACCAGGTCCATCGGCGCCGTCGCCGCGAATGCTGAAAGCGGGGTGTTGAGCAAGCCAAGTGTCAGCAGTAAAGCGAGGGGCGACTTTTTCATGGGACGGTTCCGTGTTGTGGGTTGTTAGGCCGTAGCGGTAGGTTGTGTGGCTTTTAGCAAGGTGCGACCGATGTAGTCCTGGTCACCTGTGACGCCGGGCAGGGTAAAGAAGTACCCACCGCCGACCGGCTTCAGGTATTCCTCCAGCGGCTCGCCGTTGAGGCGGGTCTGGACGGTAATGAAGCCTTTTTCGAGATCGGCCTGGTAGCAGATGAACAGCAGCCCCATGTCGAGCTGGCCGTTCTTGTTCACGCCGTTCGAGTAGTTGAACGGTCGGCGCAGGATCAGGTTGGCCGCCGTGGCGTTGGTGCGCGGGTTGGCCAGGCGAATGTGCGCGTCGAGCCTGGTCAGTTTGCCTTCCGGATCTTTGCTGTAGTCCGGCACTTGGGTTTCATGTTCGCCGCCCATGGGGGCGCCAGTGCTTTTGACCCGGCCGAGGATGCTTTCCTGTTCCTGCAGCGGGGTGCGATCCCAGCGCTCGACGAAGTTGCGGATGATGCGCACGGCTTGATAGCTGCCGTTCGCCGCCCAGGCGGGCTCGTCGCTGCCAGGCTGCACCCAGACGAGGGTGTCCATGGCCTTGGCGTCGTTGGAATCGGGGTTGGCCGAACCGTCGCGAAATCCCAGGAAATTGCGCGCACTCTGCGCCGGCACACCCGGTTTCGTCGGGGCTTGGGGCGGCACGCTACCTTCCTGTTTCCAGCGTACCAACAGCAAGTCCGGCAGGTTTTTCACGATGTCGCGCAAGGCATGGATGTTGGTGTCGGTGGTGTTCGAACAGAACTGCAGACTCAAGTCGCCGTGGCAGCACTCCGCCTCCAGCGCATCGTTGGGAAAGCCAACCATGCGGATCAGCCGCTTGGGCTTGGAGTCTGCCAGGCCGAAGCGTTCGTCGAACAGCGATTCACCGACCGACACCGTGATGGTCAGGTTATCCGGCGTCACCACCGGGCCAAGAATCCCGGAATCCACGGGCGGAAGTTTCGGGTCGATTTGCTCGACCGGCCCCCCCGTCATCAGGAACGCGATCCGCTCATTGAGTGTGCGAAACAACCGCTCAAGGTCTTCTCGATCGCTGGCCAGGACGTCGAACGACACCAGCATCCCGCTGGCCGGACGCGGGGTAACGATGCCGCTCTGGTGCTTGCCGTGGAACGCGTGGCGGTCCTCGGTCTTTTCGCTGCTGGGGGCTTCAGTGACTTGGGCGGGGCTGGCGGCCATGGCCGGGCAGCTCAACGTCGAGCCGGCCAGTGCCACACCGGCGGCGCCCATGCCCATCAATACTCGGCGGCGCTGAAGGTTGAATTGCTCTGAATCGTTCATCGGTTTGAGTCTTCTGCTGACAGGCCGGAAAGGCCGAGGGCGGGATCGATTCCGTCGAGTGCATCGGCCAGGGCCTTGGCCTTGTCGGCGATCTGTTTGCGCTGCTGGGCGCTCACGCTGTCATAGCTCGCGTAGCCATCCTTTGTCTTCAAACCGTTCAGGTCTGCGTCGAGTGCAGCAAGGGCGCTGGCAATCTTCGGCAACAAGTCGGCGGCGGATTTGGTGAGCAGAGGTCGCAGCAGGTCGACGACCTTGTGAGTTACGTCCAGATTGGCGGCGAAACCGTTCAGGTCGGTGTGGCTGTAGCGTTCTTCTTCACCGCTGCTGGCACGCACCTCGGCGAGGCTGTTGAGGTTGCGGATGACGATGCTCACCAGTTGTTCCGGCGGCAGTGATTGCGCAAGCAGTTGTTGTTTGAGCGTGGTCACGTCGGCGAGCAAACGCTGGGCGACAGGCGCCAGGCCGTCGAGATTGCGTTGCTGGAACAGCGCGTATTCGATCCGGTGGAAACCCGTGAACCCTGGATCTAGTTCGCGTTTTTCGAAGTAATCGGCGCGGGCATTGATCGCGTTATCCAGTTCTGCCAGACGCTGGGAGGCCGGTGCAAGACGTTGATACGCGGCGCGGGCCGGTGCATACAAGGCTTGCGCCTGAGCCAGATCGCCGGTCTCGATAGCCTGCCCCAGCGCGGTGACGGCTCTAATCAGCGCCGTGCCCTGACTGCTCAGGTAAACCCGAAACTCCGACAATGGCCCGACGAAGGCGACCAGCGACGGCTTTGCCTTCGATGCGGCGTCGGAAGCCGCGGTGGGGGTGACGTGCAACGTGCCGCGAGGGTTGCTCAACAAACCGCAGGTGATCGCGTAATCACCGGGCATCAGGTTGGCGTTGATCACCTGACTCAGGCCCGGTGCGATGTTTTCCCGTTCTTCGACCACCAGCACACCGTCGAGGATTTCCCATTCCACGGCTCGATCCGAGCGATTGACGATGCGAAAACTGGCGCGGCCGGCCGGAACCGTCAGAGCGTTCGGCTCGCAGCTGTGCGGGTGAATGGTCACCAGCACTTCGTTATGGTTGGTCTGGCGCTTGGCCGCCGCCATCTTCGAGGCGTAATAGAACAGACCACCGGCGGCGATCATCACCACGACGGAACCGGCAACCGCCCATCGCAGCGCGCGGGGAGGAGAAACCGAGGGAGGGGCTTGGTTTGGCATGTGTGGCCTTACTGGCTGGAAACTGAATGAGGTTGCTTTGCAGGGGGCGGTGCCGGCAGGAAAAACATCACCAGCGCCACCACCAAATACATCAGATAAGCGCCGAGGGTGCTGACGGTGGGGGCGTCCTGATAGCCGAACATCCCGGCCAGTACCGAGCCCAAGGGGCCGTCCATCGGCAGAGTGGCGCTGAAGTCGAACAGCACGGTTTGCAGGTAGTTCCACACGCCCGCTTCATGCAGTGCCTGCATCGAGTTGGCGAGGATGCCGGCCGCCACTACCAGGATGAACAGCCCGGTCCAACGAAAGAACGCGCCGAGGTTCAGGCGCATGCTGCCGGTGTAGATCAGGAAGCCGACGATGATCGCCAGGATCAGGCCGAGCAGGGCACCGATCGGTGCTGCCGGGCCTTCGCTTTGCTGGAAGACGGCGAGCAGGAAGAACACGGTTTCGAGGCCTTCGCGGGCCACGGCGAAAAACACCATGGCGATCAGCGCGGTGACCTGATGTTTGGAGCCGGTCAGCGCCTGATCGAGAGAAGCATGCAGCGAATGCTTGATTGACCGGGCGACTTTGCGCATCCAGAACACCATGGAGCTGAGGATGCCGACCGCGACCAGCCCGACGATGCCTTCAAACAGTTCCTGTTGTTTTTGCGGGAATTCGGCGCTGACCAGTTCCAGACCGCCACCGACCAGCAGGGCCAGCGCTGCGGCCAGGAAGACGCCGATCCAGACGGCGGGCATCCATTGACCACGTCCGGTCTGTTTGAGGTAGCTAGCGATGATGCCAACGATCAGTGCAGCTTCAATGCCTTCGCGCAGCATGATCAAAAATGGAACGAGCATTCAGCACCGGATCGAATTAGATAGGGTGCTAAGTTGTAGCATAATGACACTCATTCGCATATGACAGGAGTTGACATTAACCTGAACGCAACCTGAACGATGTTGAAATCACGCCCTGCCTTTGTAGGGGCTGTGTAGGTCTGTAGGTCTGTAGGCCTGTAGGTCTGTAGGTCTGTAGGTCTGTAGGAGCTGTCGAGTGAAACGAGGCTGCGATCTTTTGATCTTGCCTTTAAAAAACAAGATCAAAAGATCGCAGCCTCGTTTCACTCGACAGCTCCTACACAGCTCCTACACAGCTCCTACACAGCGCCTACGCAGCCGCTACAGATAACCGTCAATCAGGCAGCTGCGCTAAGATGCGGTCACTCAAACCAACCATACGGCTCGCCTCACTCCATGTCGGAAAAAGACACCATTTCGATTCAACTGGTGCGCGAAGCGCTGTTGCAAAGTTGCGCCTCAGGCGCCGCGACCGATGAGGTGTTGAATAAGGTCGGTATCGATCCGGCTTTGCTGAAGACCACCAGCGCTCGGGTCCCGGCCACGTCTTATGCGCGGTTGTGGCGTTTGCTGGCCCGGCGCGGTGATGACGAGTTTTTCGGCATGGACCCGCGAAAGCTCAAATCCGGCAGCCTGGAGTTCTTGTGTCGCTGCGCCATGGTTCAGCCGAGTCTGGCGGCAGGGCTGACCTCCGGGCTGGGTTTCCTGTCGTTAATGCTGGAGCATTTGCCGGCGCAGCTGGTGCGTCAGCAAAGTCTGGCGGAAATCGTCTTGGTCGAGGACGAGCAGGACCCGCGCCGGGCCTTCACTTATTTCACCTATTGGATGATCGTTCACGGGGTTGCCTGCTGGCTGGCCGGGCGACGCATTCCGATTCTGGCCATCGAGTTGCGTTGCCCTGAACCGGACTTTTGCGATGACTATCAGGTGATGTTCTCCGAGAATCTGCGGTTCAACCGAGCACGCACCCGCATGATTTTCTCCGCCGAATGCCTGGATTTGCCGATCAAGCGCAGTCCTGAAGAACTCAAGCGTTTCCTCGCCCATGCGCCGGCCAATATCCTGGTGAAGTACCGTGATCCGCAAAGCCTGGCGAGCCGGATCAAGCATGATTTACGGCAACTGCCGGCAGAACACTGGCCGGAAACAGACCTGCTGGCGCAGCAGCTGTGCATGTCGGCGTCGACGTTGCGGCGGCGACTGGCGGAGGAAGGGCAGACCTATCAAGGGCTCAAGGACAGTGTGCGAAAGGAATTGGCCATCGTCTGGCTGGCTGAACCGAGCATCAGCTTCGCCGAGATTGCCGCGCGGCTGGGGTTTGCCGATGCCAGCTCGTTCTACAAGGCATTTCGCAAGTGGTCGGGGTCCAATCCCGGGCATTACCGCAGTCTGATTCTTAACGAGGCTGACTGCTCCTGAAGTTATAGGAGGGTCAGTCCCGAGACCCCAGCGCTTGAACCTTGGCCAAACCAGTCACGCAACTTGATAACTTTGACCATTGTCCCGCGCACCGTGCGGAGCGAAGATTTCCCTGTTGATTACGGTTCCCCCCAACCTAATAAAAATACAGAGGGATTCTGGCAATGCGCAATTACTTGTCTGCCACTTCACAGTTCAATTATCAGGACACCGTTGACGCTGCACTCGCAGGCGACCTGACGGCCCTTAACGCCTGTGTCGAATGCTGCGACCGGCACGCATTGCCGGGGCGCATTGCATTGTTCTGGGAGGGACGCGACGGGACCAGCGCCACCTATACCTTCAGCGACCTGCAGGACAAAGCCGCGCGGTTTGCCAATTTTCTGCTGGCCCAAGGGGTGCGCAAGGGCGACAAGGTCGCCGGTCTGTTGCCGCGCAACATTGAATTGCTGATCACTGTGTTCGCCACATGGCGCATCGGTGCGGTCTATCAACCTCTCTTCACCGCCTTCGGCCCTAAAGCCATCGAGCATCGGCTCGGTTGCTCTGGCGCCAAAGTCGTCGTTACCGACGCCGTGAATCGCGCCAAACTCACTGAAGTCATCGACTGCCCGACGACTGTTACCGTCGGCGGCCCGAAAGGCCAGGGCATCGTGCGGGGCGATTTCAGTTTCTGGGCCGAACTGGCCAACCATTCCAACGACTGCGAACCAGTCATGCTGACCGGCGAAGAGCCGTTCCTGCTGATGTTTACCTCGGGCACCACGGGTCCCTCGAAAGCGCTGTCCGTGCCGCTCAAGGCCATCGTTGCCTTTCAGAGTTACACCCGCGACGCGGTGGACCTGCGTCCCGAGGATGCGTTCTGGAACGTTGCCGACCCGGGTTGGGCGTACGGCATTTATTTTGGTGTCACCGGACCGATGTCGATGGGGCACCCGATCACCTTTTACGATGGCCCGTTCACCCTCGAAAGTACCTGTCGGGTCATCAACAAATACGGCATCACCAACCTCACCGGTTCTCCAACGGCCTATCGGTTGCTGATCGCGGGCGGCGACGAGTTCGCCCGTTCGATCAAGGGCAAGCTGCGCATCGTCAGCAGTGCCGGCGAACCGCTGAATCCGGAAGTGATCCGCTGGTTTGCCGACAACCTCGGCGTGGTCATCCACGACCATTACGGCCAGACCGAACTGGGCATGGTGTTGTGCAATCACCATGGCCTGGAGCATCCGATCCACATGGGCGCGGCGGGTTTCACCTCTCCGGGCCATCGTATCGTGGTGCTGGACGACGAGTACCAGGAACTGGGCGTGGGTCAGCCAGGCATCCTGGCCATCGACCGCACCCAGTCGCCGATGTGCTGGTTCGCCGGCTACGAAGGCGCGCCTACCAAAGCCTTCGTCGGCAACTATTACCTGAGCGGCGATACCGTGGAGTGGAACCCGGACGGCAGCATCAGTTTTGTCGGCCGCAGCGACGACGTGATCACCACCTCTGGCTACCGGGTTGGGCCGTTCGACGTTGAAAGCGCGCTGATCGAGCACCCGGCGGTGGTCGAGGCGGCAGTGGTTGGCAAGCCCGACCCTGAGCGGACCGAACTGGTCAAAGCGTTCGTTGTGTTGAGCTCGCAGTACCGCGCCGAACCTGCCCTCGCCGAAGAACTGCGCCAGCACGTGCGCAAGCGATTGGCGGCGCATTCCTACCCCCGAGAGATCGAATTTGTCAGCGAATTGCCGAAAACCCCAAGCGGCAAATTGCAGCGCTTTATCTTGCGCAACCAGGAAATCGCCAAGGCTCAAGAGGCCGCCGCGAAGAACGTTCAAGCTTGAATCAAGGAAACAATGATGCAGATCGAAAACAAGGTTTTTCTCGTCACCGGCGGTGCGTCCGGACTGGGTGCCGCCACCGCTGAGATGCTGGTTGCAGCCGGCGCCAAAGTGATGCTGGTGGACATGAACGCCGAAGCTGTTGCGGCCCAGGCTCAACGACTGGGCGCGCAAAGCGTCGTCGCGGACATCAGCAACGAAGCCGCCGCCGAAACTGCCGTGCAGGCAACCGTCAAGGCCTTTGGTGGCCTGAATGGTCTGGTTAACTGCGCCGGCATCGTGCGAGGCGAGAAAATCCTCGGCAAAACCGGCCCTCACGCGTTGGCCAGTTTCAGCCAGGTCATCAATGTGAACCTGATCGGCAGCTTCAACATGCTGCGTCTGGCGGCAGCTGCCATTGCCGAAACCGAGGCCAATGAAGACGGCGAGCGCGGGTTGATCATCAATACCGCCTCTGCTGCTGCTTACGACGGCCAGATCGGTCAGGCGGCGTATGCCGCGTCCAAAGGCGCCATCGTCAGCCTGACGTTGCCTGCGGCCCGTGAGCTGGCGCGCTTCGGCATTCGTGTGATGACCATCGCCCCTGGCATCTTCGAAACGCCGATGATGGCCGGTATGACCCAGGAAGTCCGGGCTTCCCTGGCGGCTGGCGTTCCCTTTCCGCCGCGTTTGGGCAAACCGGAGGAGTATGCTGCGCTCGTCAGGCATATCATTGAAAACAGCATGCTCAATGGCGAGGTGATCCGTCTCGACGGTGCCTTGCGCATGGCCGCCAAGTAAGGAGAATTTGTCATGACACTTGCCAACGATCCGATTGTTATTGTCAGCGCTGTCCGCACCCCGATGGGTGCTTTCCAGGGCGAACTGAAAAGCCTGACTGCGCCGCAACTGGGCGCTGCTGCCATTCGCGCCGCCGTAGAGCGCGCGGGTATCAAGCCTGAATCCGTCGAAGAAGTGCTGTTCGGCTGCGTGCTGTCCGCAGGCCTTGGTCAGGCACCTGCGCGCCAGGCCGCGCTCGGCGCCGGGCTGGATAAATCGACCCGCTGCACCACGCTGAACAAAATGTGCGGTTCGGGCATGGAAGCGACAATGCTGGCCCATGACATGCTCGTCGCCGGCAGCGTCGACGTGGTGGTCGCCGGCGGCATGGAAAGCATGTCCAACGCGCCGTACCTGCTGGACCGCGCACGTGCCGGCTACCGCATGGGCCACGGTCGTGTGCTCGATCATATGTTCCTTGACGGCCTCGAAGACGCCTATGACAAAGGCCGCTTGATGGGCACCTTCGCCGAGGATTGCGCCGAATCCAATGGTTTCACCCGTGAAGTCCAGGACGCATTCGCCATTACCTCGACGACCCGCGCACAGCAGGCCATCAAGGATGGCACCTTCAAAGACGAAATCGTGCCGCTGACGGTGACAATCGGCAAAGAACAGGTGCTGATCAGCAATGACGAGCAGCCACCGAAAGCCAAACTGGACAAGGTCGCTTCGCTGAAGCCGGCATTCCGTGAAGGCGGGACCGTGACGGCGGCGAACTCCAGCTCGATTTCCGACGGTGCCGCGGCGCTGGTGCTGATGCGCCGTTCCGAGGCCGAGAAACAAGGCTTGAAGCCTCTGGCAGTGATTCATGGTCACGCCGCGTTCGCCGACGCTCCGGGCCTGTTCCCGGTGGCGCCGGTGGGTGCGATCAAAAAGCTGATGAAGAAAACCGGCTGGTCGCTGGATGAAGTCGACCTGGTTGAGGTCAACGAGGCGTTCGCGGTGGTGAGCCTGGTGACCATGACCCAACTGGAGATCCCTCACGAGAAGGTCAATGTGCACGGTGGCGCGTGTGCCTTGGGGCACCCGATCGGTGCGTCTGGCGCGCGGATCCTCGTGACCTTGCTCTCGGCCCTGCGCCAGAAAGGCCTGAAACGCGGTGTTGCAGCCATCTGCATCGGCGGCGGTGAGGCAACGGCTATTGCAGTTGAGTGCCTGTACTAAGGTTTCTTGATCACCCTGCGCGGTTTCTGTAGGAGCTGCCGCAGGCTGCGATCTTTCGATGTTGCGGTGTTGATATTGCCCAAGATCAAAAGATCGCAGGCTGCGCCAGCTCCTACAGGGGCGATTGTAATTTTGAGGACTTCGCATGATTCCCAATGACGAACAAACACAAATCAGCGACGCGGCCCGGCAGTTTGCCCAGGAGCGGCTGAAGCCGTTCGCCGCGGAGTGGGATCGCTTGCATCGCTTCCCGACGGAGGCCATCGGCGAAATGGCCGAGCTGGGCTTTTTCGGCATGCTGGTTCCCGAGCAATGGGGCGGTTGTGATACCGGTTACCTGGCTTACGCCATGGCGCTGGAAGAAATCGCTGCCGGTGACGGCGCGTGCTCAACCATCATGAGCGTACACAACTCGGTGGGTTGCGTGCCCATCCTCAATTACGGCACCGATGACCAGAAAGAGCGCTTCCTCAAGCCTCTGGCCAGCGGCGCAATGCTCGGTGCCTTCGCCCTGACCGAGCCTCAGGCCGGTTCCGACGCCAGCGGCCTGAAAACCCGCGCACGCCTGGAAGGTGACCACTACGTGCTCAACGGCTGCAAACAGTTCATCACGTCCGGGCAGAACGCCGGCGTGGTGATCGTGTTCGCCGTCACCGATCCGAGTGCCGGCAAGCGCGGCATTACGGCGCTGATCGTGCCGACCGACTCGCCGGGCTATAAAGTCGCCCGCGTGGAAGACAAACTCGGCCAGCATGCTTCCGATACCTGCCAGATTCTGTTCGAAGACGTGAAAGTACCCGTGGCCAATCGATTGGGAGAGGAGGGTGAGGGCTATCGAATTGCCCTCGCCAACCTTGAGGGTGGTCGTGTAGGCATCGCTTCGCAATCGGTGGGCATGGCCCGCGCTGCGTTTGAAGCGGCCCGCGACTATGCACGTGAGCGTGAAAGCTTTGGCAAGCCGATCATCGAACATCAGGCGGTGGCGTTCCGTCTCGCGGACATGGCGACGCAGATTGCCGTGGCCCGGCAGATGGTGCATTACGCCGCCGCGTTGCGCGACAGTGGCAAGCCTGCGTTGGTCGAAGCCTCAATGGCCAAGCTGTTTGCTTCGGAAATGGCCGAAAAGGTCTGTTCCGCAGCGTTGCAAACCCTGGGCGGCTACGGCTACCTGAACGACTTTCCGGTGGAGCGGATCTACCGCGACGTGCGGGTTTGCCAGATCTACGAAGGAACCAGCGATATTCAGCGCATGGTCATTTCTCGCAGTCTTTAACAAGGAACCCCTGTAATAGCTGTGTAGGAGCTGTCGAGTGAAACGAGGCTGCGATCTTTTGATCCTGTTTTTTAAGAAGCCAGATCAAAAGATCGCAGCCTCGTTTCACTCGACAGCTCCTACGGGGGCTTGGCGTAAACAATGCTTAGGAGTCATACATGAGTTACGAAACGATTTTGCTGGAAATCCACGGTCGAGTGGGCCTGATCACTCTTAACCGCCCACAAGCGCTAAACGCGTTGAACGCGCAGATTGTCAGCGAGCTCAACCACGCCCTCGATGGCCTGGAAGCTGATTCGAACATCGGCTGCATCGTGCTGACCGGTTCGAAGAAAGCCTTCGCCGCCGGCGCCGACATCAAGGAAATGGCCGAGCTGACGTACCCGCAGATCTACCTCGATGACCTGTTCAGCGACAGTGATCGCGTGGCCAATCGCCGCAAGCCGATCATCGCTGCGGTTAACGGTTTTGCCTTGGGCGGCGGTTGTGAACTGGCGCTGATGTGCGATTTCATCCTGGCCGGCGACAACGCTCGATTCGGCCAGCCGGAAATCAACCTTGGCGTGCTGCCAGGCATGGGCGGCACTCAGCGCCTGACCCGAGCCGTGGGTAAGGCCAAGGCCATGGAAATGTGCCTGAGCGGGCGATTGATTGATGCGGTTGAAGCGGAACGCTGCGGGATCGTGGCGCGGATTGTGCCAGCTGATGAGCTGTTGAAAGAGGCGTTGAAGGTTGCCGAGAAGATCGCCCAGAAGTCGTTGCCGATTGCGATGATGGTCAAGGAAAGCGTCAACCGTGCGTTTGAAGTGAGCTTGTCCGAAGGTGTGCGCTTTGAGCGCCGGGTGTTCCATGCGGCGTTTGCGACGCAGGATCAAAAAGAAGGGATGGCGGCATTTATTGCCAAGCGTGACGCGCAGTTCCAAGGGAAGTGATGTAGCGTTTTCAGCGACGTCATCGCGAGCAAGCTATGCTCCCACAGGGTTTCTCATCAGCACTAGAGATCTACTGTGGGAGCAAAGCTTGCTCGCGATGCTTTTAACGGTTCAAACCAGGTAATGCTTGAGTTCGCGAGCAATCACCATCCGCTGTATCTCGCTCGACCCTTCATAAATCTGCGTGATCCGCGCATCCCGGTAGTAACGCTCCACCGGGTAATCCTCCAGATACCCATACCCGCCATGAATCTGCATCGCTGACGAGCAGACCTTTTCGGCCATTTCCGACGCAAACAGCTTCGCTTGTGAAGCCTCCGACAGACACGGCTTGCCGGCACTGCGCAGGCGTGCGGCATGCAGGATCAGCAAGCGCGCTGCGTTCAGGCGGGTGTGCATGTCGGCCAGCAGGTTGGCAATGCTCTGGTGTTCGATGATCGGCTTGTCAAACTGCACGCGATCGCGCGAGTAAGCCAATGCCGCTTCAAACGCCGCCCGTGCAATGCCCAGGGCCTGCGCCGCGATGCCAATTCGTCCGCCTTCGAGATTGGACAGGGCAATCGCCAGCCCTTTACCGCGTTCACCCAGCAGGTTGGCTTCGGGAATCGTGCAATTGCTCAAGGTCACCGCACAGGTATCGGACGCACGAATGCCCATCTTGTGCTCGGTGCGATCGACGATGAAGCCTGCGGTGTCGGTAGGTACCAGGAACGCCGAAATTCCGCGCTTGCCCAGGTCCGGGTCGGTGACCGCAAACACGATCGCCAGCTTGGCGCGCTTGCCGTTACTGACAAATTGCTTGGCGCCATTGATGACCCACTGGCCATCACGCAGTTCGGCGCGAGTGCGCAGGTTGTGGGCTTCGGAACCGGCCTGGGGTTCCGTCAGGCAGAAACAACCGATGGCCTGGCCGCTGGCGAGGTCCGGTAACCAGGTTTTCTTCTGTTCTTCGGTGCCGTAGTTCAGGACTGGCCCGCAACCTACGGAGTTGTGGATGCTCATCAGTGCGCCTGTGGCTCCGTCGCCAGCGGAGATTTCTTCCACTGCCAGGGCATAGGCGACGTAGTCCACGTAAGTGCCGCCCCATTCTTCGGGCACCACCATGCCCAACAGGCCCAATTCACCCATCTTCGCCACCAGACCGTCGTCGATCCAGCCGGCCTTTTCCCAGGCTTGTGCATGGGGCGCGATTTCGCCACGGGCAAAATCCCGGGCCATGTCGCGGATCATCACTTGTTCTTCGCTCAATTCGATATCGTGCATGACTCAGCTCCCGCTCTGGTCGAAGCCTGTGAAGAAACTCGCGACATGCTCGGCATCCAGCGCCTGCAAGGTCGGAGGATTCCAGCGTGGCGTTTTGTCTTTGTCGATCAGCAACGCACGTACGCCCTCGATCAGGTCACCGCGCTCGAACCACTGGCGGTCCAGGTGCAACTCGAGGGCAAAGCAGTCTTCCAGGCTCAGGTGCCGACCGCGTCGCAGCATCTCCAGCGTGACGCCCATTGCCAATGGCGAGCGGCTTTCCAGCAGATCCGCAGTGACGAGCGCCCATTCATGACTGTCCGCGACCGTTACTTCACGCAGTTGCTCCACCATACTCGGCACATCGGGCAGGGCGAAGAAGTGGTCGATGGCCGGGCGCAACGTCGCCAGAGGTGCATCGGACAGCTGTTGTACCGCGAATTGTGCGAGTACGCCTTGCAGGTCCTTGAGCGGCGAGTCTTGCCAATCCAGTTGATCAAGTTTTTCGTCGAGCAATTCCAGTTTGGCGCTGTCCAGGTACCAGTCCGCCAACCCGCAGTAGAGCGCGTCGGCGGCGCGAATCTGTACGCCACTGACCCCTAGATAGATCCCCAGCTCACCGGGAATGCGCGGCAGGAAATAGCTGCCGCCCACATCCGGGAAATACCCGATGCCCACTTCCGGCATCGCCAGGCGGCTTTTCTCGGTGACGACGCGTAAATCGGCGCCTTGTACCAGACCCATGCCGCCACCCAGGACAAACCCGTCCATCAAGGCCAGGATCGGTTTGCGGTAGTGGTGGATCGCGAGATCGAGGGCATATTCCTCGACGAAGAAATCCTCATGCAGCGTGTCGCCGCTTTTGAAGCTGTCGTACAGCGAGCGGATGTCGCCACCGGCACAGAAAGCCTTCTCGCCAGCACCGCGCAGCACCACGGCGTGCACGTTCGCATCGATCGCCCAGGCGTCGAGCTGGCGCTGAAGGTTGCGGACCATGTCCAGGGTCAGGGCGTTAAGGCCGGAGGGGCGATTGAGGGTCAGGTGACCGATGTGGTTGCGGACCTCGGCCAGCACCGCGTTTTGCGTGGCATCCATCGACTGAGTCGCTGGAGAAGAAACCTGAGCAGTCATCACTAACTCCCTGCTTTTATTGTTCTTTATCAAGAAGCTCGCACGCGAGCGATCCCGGATCGTACCAGTGCAAATTTGTGATGTACAACCGGGATATGTGCAGGCTCTGTTTGCGTTTTTGCAGGGGTTAAATACTCACCCCAAACACTGTGGGAGCGAGCCTGCTCGCGAATGCGGCGTGTCAGTCACTGTTGATGTCGACTGACCGGGACCTATCGCGAGCAGGCTCACTCCCACAGGTGTTTCAACAGGGTATAGGCGGGTGTACTCACGGGCTGCGACTCAACACCTCGCCAATACTGCGACGCCTTGCGTGCAGTTCACTGGCATGGATCAGTTGCTCAAGATCTTCGGGGGTGACGTCGTAGAAGGCTTCCATGTCGGCCAGGGCCAGTTTCAGGTCCTCGGCAGTGATGGCTTGACTGTCTACCGGCAGGTGATCGGCCGGTACCCGGGCGACGGGTTCGCTGGCCCGTTTGGGGTATCGAATCCGCGTCAGGTTGTTATAGGCCAATGCCCACAACAGCAGGATAAAGGCGCCGAGCATCACCGGCGCCAGTGCTTTCCAGTCCAGGGCAATGGTCGCCGGATCGGCCAGCACTAGCGTCAACGCCAGGGCACCGGCCGGTGGGTGCAAGCAACGCAGCCAGCACATCAGAATCAGTGCCAGACCGGCCGCCAGGCAAGCACTGGTCAGCGTCCGGCCCATAAAGTGGGCCACGAGCAGGGCAACCACGGCTGCACTCAGGTAGCCGCCCAGAATTGACCATGGCTGCGCGAGGGCGCCGGAGGACACGGCGAACAACAGCACCGCCGACGCACCCAGCGGGCCGATCAGGTGTTGCGCCACTTCAATACCGAACACCTGGCTGCACAACCAAACGCTGAACAACGTGCCTGATGCCATGCCAATCGCGGCTCGGCTCCATTCGGTAGGGCGGGTATTGATGGCGGCGGGTATCCAGCGAGCAAGCATCAGGCAAAAGGTCCGTTCAAAATCAGTGCAAAAAAAAGGCTCGGCTGGGTTACCCAGAAAGCCCTTGAAGGTGTTCCAACTATTGGGGGAGGAACGTGCACAGTGTGCCGCGCTCGATGACCGCTGACAAATTCATATTAATGTTGTTTCAGTGCATTTTATTTGCTGTTATCGGGGCGAACAGTCTTCGGGCTCTTTGTATAAGCTGCCGCAGGCTGCGTTCTCCTGATCTTCATAAAAAATCACTGCCTGCGGCAGTTCCTACAGAGAGCGCAGGTGGTTCAAATTGCTCTAAAGTATGAACAAGTTGTTTAATGAACTGATTTCTCTTAGGGCCGTTTCGTTTGATTGACTTACCCGCTACCGATTCCAACCTTTCAAAACCCAATCCTCTAACCCTGTATCTGGCGCGACTGGCCCCCTCCAGCCAATTGACCATGCGCTACGTTCTGCAGGACGCGGCCGACCGCCTGGGCTTCGAGGATGTGAACATCGAGGAGATTCCCTGGCATCAGTTGCAGCCGGAGAACGTCGTTGCGCTGGTCGCCGCCCTGCGCGAGGACGGCTATGCACCGAATACCTCTTCGCTGTACGTCAACGCCGTACGTGGCGTGATGAACGAAGCGTGGCGCATGAGTTTGATCAGCCAGGATCACTTGCTGAAGATGCGCTCGGTAAAGGGCATGGCCGGGACGCGACTTTCCCAGGGCCGTAACCTCAGGCGTTCGCTGATTCAGGAATTGATGGCCGTGTGCGCGGCTGATCCACGTCCCCAAGGCCTTCGGGATGCGGCAATCATCGCCATTCTGTATGGGTCCGGGATGCGCAAGTCGGAGTCGGTCAATCTCGATCTTGGTCAGGTTGATTTCAACGAGCGCAGCCTGCGGGTCACCGGCAAAGGCAACAAGCAACTGATCAAGTATGCGCCGGCCTGGGCGTTCGCCAAACTCGATGCCTGGCTTGAACTGCGTCGTTCACACCTCAAGGAAGGTGAGGCGGATGACCCGTTCCTGTTCAACCGCATTCGCCGTGGCAGCCATATCACCCGCGAGCGCATTACCAAACATGCGATCTATTACATTGCCCGGCAGCGGGGCGCTCAGGTCGGGGTGAAGATCATGCCCCATGACTTTCGGCGTTCGTTCATCACCCGGGTCATCGAAGAGCATGACCTGTCGATTGCGCAGAAGCTGGCGCATCACAGCAACATTCAAACCACTGCGAACTATGACGTGCGCGATGACAATGAACGTCGGCGTGCGGTGGACCGTTTTGATCTGTGACGGGCAGGTCTGTTGATCGATAGCACTCAGGGCCGGCATGACCACCGCACCGCTGCTCCCACAGGGAATCTGCGTTCACCGCTGATCAAAGGTGGGAGTGAGCCTGCTCGCGATGGGGGTGTGTCAGGCAGCATGATTTCATCTGACACGACGCCATCGCCGGCAAGCCAGCTCCCACAGGGGATCTCGGTTAGTCACGGATTTTGTGTTGCCCGCTGATCAAAGGTGGGAGTGAGCCTGCTCGCGATGGGGGTGTGTCAGGCAGCATGATTTCATCTGACACGACGCCATCGCCGGCAAGCCAGCTCCCACAGGGAATCTCGGTTAGTCACGGATTTTGTGTTGCCCGCTGATCAAAGGTGGGAGTGAGCCTGCTCGCGATGGGGGTGTGTCAGGCAGCATTGATTTCGTTTGACACGACGCCACCGCGAGCAAGCTTTGCTTCTACGACGCAGGGCATCCTCGTTGCGTGCCATTGGCTGCCTGGCTGATCAGCGCGGCCAGGCGTTTGACGTTGTTTTGCTGGGCCGCCACCAGGTCATCAATCGTCGGTCCGGACGGTGTTCGCAAGGCGCTACGGCACGTCACCATCGAGTTTTCGCTTTGACCGAGCTCGCGCAGTCGCCACTTGACGTCGATCAACCCGTATTGCCCCGGAATCGAGTCAAATCGCTGTATATCCAGGCGCACCGACACCTTGCGTTGCGGATTGCTGTTGACCATCTGATCGACCAGCGCGCTGCGCAACTCGTCGGCCAGACTTGCCCCCCACCAGTCAGTCTCGAGAATCGCCATGCCGGTGTTGCCCTGGCGCACAACGATCTGCGGACGATCGACCTGTGGCGGGACACTCAGGCTCTCAATCCTGATGTCCGCGTTGGTTCTTGAGTTCACGTTCGGCTGGGCCGGGGTCAAGGTATGGAATTGAATGGGGTCGCTGCGACAGGCGGCGAGCAACGCCAATGCGGCGACCAACGTCATCTTCAGCGGAAAAGCCATGGGTGATGCTCCTGTGGTCATTTGCTCGGCGGCCCTTGCAGATCAATCGGTGCGGCATTTTCCGGGCGGCCGCGGATCAGCGATTCCGGATGCCGTCCGAGGTAGTCCGCAAGGTCGCGCAAGGAGCGCGATGTGCGGCCGAGATCGTCCAGGGTCTCGGACAGTTTTTCCCGTTGCGGTGAGTCTTCAGCCAGGGTCGAGTTGGCTGATTGCAGGGTCTTGCTGACATCCGCGAGCGTGTTCTGCACGCCGGGCAACGTCTTGGCATTGAATTGCGTCAGGCCTTTGCGCAGCTCGACGAGGTTGCTGTCGAGGTTGTTGGCGATGCGCTCGATGGGCAGTTTGTTGATCTTGTCGACCATGGCCTCCAATTTTCCCTGCAACTCTTCAAGACTGCCTGGCACGGTCGGAATGCTGACGGGACGGGCATTCGCATCGAAGACGACTTTGTCGGCCTTGGGGTAGAAGTCCAGCGCGATGTACAACTGACCGGTCAATAGGTTGCCGCTACGCGCCTGGGCGCGCAGGCCGTTTTCGACAAATGTACCCATCAACCGAATGCCTCCGGCTTCGTCGTTGGGATCGTGATTCAAGGCCTTGAGCATTTTAGTGTGCGCCGTGCCAAGTCGCTGCGGGTAGATCACAATGCCGACATTGACCGGGAAACTGCGTTGTTTGGCGTCGTAATCCAGGTTTATTGAGACCACCCGACCAAATTCCATGCCAAGGAATTCGACTGGCGCACCGACCTTGAGCCCGCGCAAGGCCTGGTCGAAGCGGAGTGTCAGGTACTGCGCCTTGCCGTTGGGTGGAGCGAGGGCGGTTTGCTGATCTTCGAACAGTTCATAGGCATATTCTTCAGCGGCAGGTTTGTCGTCGGGGCTGTATTGCGGCGCGCGGAAGGCGATTCCCCCAACCAGCATCGAAGACAGCGATTCGGTTTTCAACGCAAAGCCGTTGGCACCGACACTGACGTCGATACCGCTGGCGTTCCAGAAGCGGGTGTTTTCCGTGACATACGCGTCATTGGGCGCGTGGATGAACACTTCGATATTGACGCCTTTGCCATCGGCATCCAGCGCGTACGCCACCACCTGACCGACCGGAATCTTGCGGTAGTAAACCGGCGAGCCGATGTCCAGCGAACCCAGGTCTTCGGTGTGCAACGTGAAGCGCTTGCCCGGCTCACCGTAGGTAATGGGCGGCGGATTCTCCAGGCCCTGGAAATTCTTCGCGCGGCCGTTGGCCTGGCCGATGTCGGCGCCGATGTAATCACCGGACAGCAGGGTATCGATGCCCGACACGCCGCCAGCACCAATGCGTGGCCGCACGACCCAGTATTGCGAGTCCTCACGGGTAAAACTTTCTGCCTGCTTGGCCAGTTTGATCGTGGCGTTGACGCTCTTCTGGTCATCGCTCAACTCAACGTCCGATACATGACCGATGACCACGTTGCGGTATTTGACTTCGGTCTTGTTGGCGACCAGGCCATTACCGGTCTTGAAGTTGATGGTGATCGTCGGACCTTCCTGCATGACGCTGTGCACCACCAGTGAAATGCCCACCAACACGGCAACGATGGGCACGATCCATACCAGCGATACACTGAAACGACGCGTCTTTATCGGGGCCTGGCCAGGGGGCTGGGCCCCATCAGTGACTTGCGACTTCATCCATGACCTCCTCGTTAATGTTCTTTTCGGTCCAAATCAGGCGCGGGTCGAAGCTCATTGCCGACAGCATGGTAAAGATCACCACCAGCCCGAAAAACAGAATGCCCGGGCGCGGCTCGATATCGGCCAATGCTTGAAACTTCACCAGCGCGGCCACCAATGCGACCACGATCACGTCGAGCATCGACCAGTAACCGATGACTTCGACAAAACGGTACAACTTCGAGCGCTCTTTGCGTGCCCATTGGCTGTCACGCTGGACCGTCACCAGCAGCAGTGTCAGGGCGACAAACTTGATGCCTGGCACCGCGATGCTGGCGATGAAAATAATCAGGGCGATGTCCCAGGCACCGGCCTCCCAGAACTCGATGACGCCGGTCATGATCGTACTGTCGGCGCCGTTGCCGACCATCTTGGTGTTCATCACCGGCAGCAGATTGGCCGGTACGTAAAACGCCAAAGCGGTGAACATGTAGGCCCAGGTACGTGTCAGTGAGTTCGGTTTATACCGATGCAACGGCGCGCCGCAGCGTTCGCATTCATCCGGTTCGTGGGTCATGTCACAGGCAAGTCCGCAGGCGTGACACAGGCACAGGTTGAGTTCGCTCGCCACTGGAGGTCGGTTCATAAGGTATCCCACAGATCACGGACATCGCGCCCGGCGATGCGGATCATCATCAAGCTCAGCACGGCCAGCGCAAACAGGCCGATGCCGGGCAACACGTCGAGCAGTCCCGCGAGTTTGATCACGGCGACCATGGCGCCTAGCAGGCAGACTTCGAGCATGCTCCAGGGCCTGAGGGTTTCCAGCCAGCGCATGCAGAATTTGAAACCGGGCGCTCGCTGGTGGGCCAGGCCGAAACTCAGGACCCAGATCAACAGCAACAGCTGGAAAATCGGAGCGATGATCATGGCGATCGCCGCCACCATCGCGATAAAGGTGATCGGCCCCTGGCTGAGCGCCAGGACTGAATCCCACAGCGTCGCGCTGTTTTTCAGGCCCTTGAGGCTGATACTCATCACCGGGTAGAAGTTGGTAAAAATCCACACCACCAGCGCGGTCAGGCTCAATGCCAGGCGCTGTTCGATCGTCAGGCCGTTATAACGCTGAAGCACGCCGCCACAGCGTGTGCACAGGGTTTTTTGGTGTTTGGCGAGCGTCACTTTTTCATACACACAGTCACAGTGCTCGCAGATGATCAAATGGTCAGTGGTGGCCATGGGTCGCGCTCAATAGGAGGCAGGAAAGGCAGAGCACATCATCAATATAGAAGTGAGTGGCGATTGAGCAAATCGAAAGGTGAGCGAAAGAGATGAATGTAAGGGTGTCGGCAATGAATTTCCCCTGTAGGAGCTGCCGCAGGCTGCGATCTTTTGATCTTAAAAACAAAGATCAAAAGATCGCAGCCTGCGGCAGCTCCTACAGGGGAGGGTGATTCAGGCGCTGCGTGTGTTCAGCCCAGCATTTCACGCAACCGATACCAGAACATCCCCAGCGCCAGCAATGGCGAGCGCAGCAGCGGGCCACCGGGGAAGGTCATGTGCGGCACGGCGCTGAACACATCAAAGCCTTGGCTATGCCCGGCATGAATTGCTTCACCCAGCAGTTTGGCGCACCAGTGGGTTACGTTCAGGCCATGGCCGGAGTAACCCTGGGCATAGAACACGTTCGGGTGTTGACTCAAACGCCCCACCTGCGGGAAGCGATTGGCCGAAATGCCGATCTTGCCGCCCCATTGATAATCAATGCGAACATCGGCCAGTTGCGGGAACACCTTGAGCATTTGCGGGCGCATGTAGGCGGTGATGTCTGCCGGGTCCCGTCCGGAGTAATGACAGGCGCCACCGAACAGCAAACGCCGATCCGCCGAAAGCCGGTAGTAATCCAGGCCCACCTTCTGATCGCACAACGCCAGGTTGTGCGGGATCAATTGTGCAGCCACTTCAGGCGCCAACGGTTCGGTGGCGATGATGTAGCTGCCGGCCGGTAGCACCTTACCGCTGAGTTTGGGTTCCAGTTTGTCCAGATGCGCATTGCACGCCAGCACCAACTGGCCGGCGCGTACTGTGCCGCCGGCGCAGCGAACCTGCACCGTGTCGCCATGGATCAGCTCCAGCACCGGGCTCTGCTCGAAGATCCGCACCCCGAGAGAGTCGGCCACGCGCGCTTCACCCAGGATCAGGTTGAGCGGGTGCAGATGCCCCGAACCCATGTCGACCAGGCCACCGGCATACACCCCGGTATTCACCACTTGCTCGCGAATCTGTCCAGGCCCGACGAGGCGGGTCTCATGGGCATAACCCGATTGCGCCAGTGCCTGTTGCTCGACCTTGAACGCCGCAAATTGCGCCGGGGTATTGGCCAGTTCGCAAAAGCCCCAGCGCAGGTCGCAATCGATCGCGTGTTCGCGGATGCGATTGCCGACCAATTCCACTGATTCGGTGCCTGCACGCTCCATATAGCGCACGCCTTCCTGCCCGACATAGCGGGCGAACCCGCTGACGTCATGGCCGATGCCGCGAATCAGTTGCCCGCCGTTGCGCCCACTGGCACCCCAGCCGATCCGTCGCGCCTCCAGAAGGATCACCGAGAGCCCGCGTTGCGCGAGTTCGATGGCGGTGTTGACCCCAGTGAAGCCGCCGCCGATCACGCAGACATCAGCCACCAGGTCCGTTGCCAGGGTCGGGTAGGGCGCCATGCCCTTGGCGGTGGCGGCGTAATAAGAATGCGCGTGTTCCTGGGTGTACTGATTCATTTGTTGGACTTCACTTTGCTCCAGGAGCGGGTCATCAGTCGCATGATCGACTGGGGCGGGGTGGTCGAGATGTAGAGTTTATCGAGCACTTCCTGAGGCGGGTACACCTCTGGATTGTTCACCAGTTCCGGGTCCATGTACTGCTTGGCGGCCGGGTTGGGGTTGGCGTAACCGACGGACGCACTGACCTTGGCAATCACTTGCGGGTCGAGCAGGTAGTTGATGAAAGCATGGGCTTCTTTCGGGTTGCTGGCGTCGGCCGGAATCGCCAACAGGTCGAACCACAGGTTGCTGCCTTCCTTGGGAATGGCGTACGCGATGTTGACGCCGTTCTTCGCTTCCTTCGCACGGTTCGCGGCCTGAAACACGTCACCCGAGTAACCGAACGCTACGCAGATGTCGCCGTTGGCCAGGTCCGATACGTATTTGGAGGAGTGGAAGTAGGTGATGTACGGCCGGATGCTGAGCAATTTGGCTTCGGCTTTTTTGAAGTCTTCGGGGTTTTCGCTGCGCGGGTCCATGCCCATGTAATTGAGGACGGCCGGGAACACTTCGTCCGCCGAGTCCATCATCGACACTCCGCACTGGGAAAGCTTTTTAATGTTCTCGGGTTCGAACAGCACGGCCCAGGAATCGATGTGATCGATGCCCAGCACTTGCTTGACCTTGTCGACGTTGTAGCCGATGCCGTTGGTGCCCCACAGGTATGGGACCGAATGCTCGTTGTTCGGGTCGTTCTTCTCCAGCAGCGCCAGGAGTTTGGGGTCGAGATTTTTGAAGTTCGGCAGCTGTGCGCGATCCAGCTTCAGGAACGCGCCAGCTTTTACCTGGCGGGCCAGGAAGTGGTTGGACGGCACCACCACGTCGTAACCGGTGCGGCCAGCGAGTAACTTGCCTTCCAGTGTTTCATTGGAATCGAACACGTCGTAGATGACTTTGATCCCGGTTTTTGCCTGGAAGTCGGCGAGGGTGGTTTCGCCAATGTAATCGGTCCAGTTGTAGACGCTGACCTGGGGTTGGGCGTGCGCTACGGCGCTGAACAGAACGCTCAGGGCGACCGGAAGTACGGATTTCAACAGACGCATTTCGACACCTCTTGGATTATTGGATTTTTCAGGTGGTTCTCTGGTGCTTGGGCGGCCGCTATCGCTAGCAGGCTAGCTCCCACAGGGGAATGCATTCCAAATGCAGGGGGCCAGCCTGCTGGCTCTCACAGGGGAGTGCATTCCAAATTCACAGGGGAGTGCATTCCAAATGTGGGAGCTAGCCTGCTAGCGATGACGGTGGTACTGGCAACGAAGGACTAGACGCTGAACAACAGGAACTCACGCTCCCACGAGCTGATCACGCGCTTGAAGTTCTCGTGTTCTGCACGCTTGACCGCGACATAGCCGCGAACGAATTTGCTGCCCAGCACCTTTTCGATGGCTTCGCACTCTTCCATTTGCGTCAGGGCATCCTCGATGGTGATCGGCAGGCGCAGGTTGCGCCGCTCATAGGCCCGACCTTCAACTGCTGCGCTGGGTTCGACGCGCTCGACCATGCCGAGGTAGCCGCACAACAGGCTGGCGGCGATCGCCAGGTAAGGGTTGGCGTCAGCACCGGGCAGGCGGTTTTCCACGCGCATCGATTCAGGGCTCGAGGTCGGCACACGCAAGCCGACGGTGCGGTTTTCTTCGCCCCATTCGACGTTCACCGGTGCCGAGGTGTCCGGCAGGAAGCGGCGGAACGAGTTCACGTTGGGCGCGAACATCGGCAGTACTTTCGGAATGTACTTTTGCAGGCCACCGATGTGATGCAGGAACAGCTCGCTCATCGTCCCGTCAGCGTTGACGAAAATCGGCTGACCGGTGGCGATGTCCACCACACTCTGGTGGATGTGCATGGCGCTGCCCGGCTCGTCACCAATCGGCTTGGCCATGAACGTCGCTGCCACGTTGTGCTTGAGCGCAGCTTCGCGCATCGTGCGTTTGAACACGGTGATCTGATCGGCCAGGTCCAGCGCGTTGCCGTGCCGGAAGTTGATCTCCATCTGCGCCGGGCCGTCCTCGTGGATCAGCGTGTCGAGGTCCAGGCCTTGTAATTCGCACCAGTCGTAGACGTCTTCGAACAGCGGATCGAATTCGTTGGCAGCGTCGATGGAAAACGACTGGCGGCCACTTTCCGCGCGGCCCGAACGGCCCAGGGGCGCTTTGAGCGGCAGGTCCGGGTCTTCGCAACGCTGCGTGAGGTAGAACTCCATTTCCGGCGCGACAATTGGCCGCCAGCCTTTGTCGGTGTACAGCTGCAGGACTTTCTTCAATACGTTGCGTGGCGACAGTTCGATCGGGTTGCCGAACTTGTCAAAGGTGTCGTGGATCACGATGGCGGTCGGTTCGATGGCCCATGGCACCACGTAGACCGCGTCTGCATCGGGCTTGCAGACCATGTCGATGTCAGCCGGGTCGAGCAGGTCGTAGTAGATGTCGTCGTCGACGAAGTCCCCGGTTACCGTTTGCAACAGCACACTTTCCGGCAGGCGCATGCCTCGCTCATGCAGGAACTTGTTGGTGGGTGCAATTTTGCCGCGTGCAATGCCGGTCAGGTCGCTGACGACGCATTCGACTTCGGTAATCTTGTGATCTTTCAGCCACGTGAACAGCTGATCGAAGGGGACATTCATAAAGACCTCGTTATTGGTTTTATTAACGCCGGGGAGGGTGGTTTCATCCACCACACACTTCCCCTGAGACGCGTTGACGACTATCTTGGGCGAGCCTTGCAGATCCATCTATCCACTTTCAGCAGCACCAAAACGCACCAAAAGAGTGCGCAAGGTCACCCATGACAACGTTCAGTCCGTTACACGTCCAAGCGTTCAACACCGAAGATGTCGCCGAGCAAATCCGCGCCACGCCGGGTTGGGTGCAGCAGTACCAGCAGATGTCACCGGGGCATTTCGCCGGGCGGGTGCGCTATCTGGACCTGCAGGGCGTGGAAATCTACGAAGAGCAGATGAACACCCGGGTCGAGCAGAATTTCAGCGCGCCCGAAGGCTCGTTGGCGTTCTGTTTCGATCGCAGTGACAACGCGCTGTATGTGCTCAATGGCGAGAGCCGCAACATCTGGATCACCCCGGAGAACTACCAGGAAATCGCCGTGGTGTTCGGTCCGGAGTTCGTTCAACGTCATGGGCTGGATGTCGCCAGGCTGGAAGGTTTGTTCCTGGCTCCGCTGAATTCGGGGCAGAACGCGCTGTTCAGTCGCTGGCTCAGCAGCACCTTGACCCAACTCGCGCAGACCCTCGATCCCCCGAGCAAGGAAGCCTTGACCCAGCAGTTGCTGGAAGACTGCCTGTACCTGCTCGACAATGCCTGCGTGTGCCTTGATCGTGGGGGGTTGCAGCGTCGCACCGAGGAGCGTTCGGTGATGAAGCGCATCGGTGAATGGGCGGCGGATTCGCCTGAAGAAACGCTGAACCTGCTGGAGCTTTCGCAGATTGCCGGGGTGTCACTGCGTCAGGTGCAGCACGCGTTCAAAGCCTATACCGGCATGACCCCGACTCATTGGCTGCGCCTGCGCCGCCTCAACAGCGCACACCGCGAACTGCTCTGCCGCACGCCGATGGAAACCACCGTGGCCGAAGTCGCCATGAACTGGTCGTTCTGGCATCTGGGGCGGTTCTCCAGCAGTTATCGCGCGTTGTTCAAAGAGCTCCCGAGCGAAACCTTGAAGCGCAGCGCGCAGAGGCGAATTCCAGAGTAAAGCTCCCTGTGGCGAGGGAAGTTTACTCCCGCTCGGCTGCGCAGCAGTCGCACTCGCAGACGATTCGGTGTGACTGAAGCATGCAGGGGGCTGCTTCGCACCCCAGCGGGAGTAAACTCCCTCGCCACATGTGATTGACGCTCTAGCTTTTGCTTATTGATCACACCGTCGAAGCAGGCTTGGCCAGTTCAATGCCTGCCGCTCCCAAGCGTTTCAAAATCTCGAACAGCAAATCACTTTTGGTCGTGGCGACAATGCGCGGGCTGCTGACGTAGCCGGTGATGGTCAGGGTGATGCCTTCCGGGCTCAGTTTGCTGAAGCGCACGGTCGGCGCAGGTTTGTCGAGGATGGTTTCGTTTTCGCAATAAGTGTCGTACAGCAGGTTCCTGACTTGCTCGGGGTCGATGTCCAGCGGGAAGGTCAGCTCCAGCGACGCCACCCCTTGAGCGCTGCCACCCAGGGTGACGTTGCGCAGGTTTTGCGAGATCAGTTGCGAGTTGGGGACGATGACGATGGAGCGATCGCTGAGTTGTATCTCGGTGGCCCGTACGTTGATGCGCCGGATATCGCCTTCCACGCCACTGATGCTGATCAAGTCGCCGACCTTCACCGGACGCTCAGTCAGCAGAATCAGGCCCGACACGAAGTTTTTGACGATTTCCTGCAAACCGAAGCCGATACCCACGGACAAGGCGCTGACGATCCACGCCAGGTTCGTCCACTGGATGCCCAGTGACGACAACGTCAGTAAAATCACCAGTGCGTAGCCGATGTTGGCGAACAGCGTGCTGAGGGACGCACACATGCCAGGGTCCATGTTGGTTTTCGGCAGGAATTCGTTATCCAGCCAGCGGCGCAGGGATCGAATCAGGTAGACGCCCACTAACAGCGCCAACACGGCATTGAGCAGGTGGCCAGGGATGATGTTGAGTTTGCGCAGCCCATCGCCGCCGAGGATGGCGACGGCCTGGTCAAACAACTGCCCGAGGGTGGTGCCGACTCCACCGACCATCATGCAGATCAGGGCGAGCAACAGCAGTGAGGCACGCCCGACGCCAGACAAGACGATTGATATCTGTTCCAGGCGCGTGTCGCCGATCCCGAGCAACTGTTTAAGGGCTTTGCCGCTGGGGCTCCTGGCTGAAAACAGGTACTCGCAACTGTCCTTGAGCAATTGAGTGAGCAGGTAAAACCCGGACAGGATGATGAATCCCCAGACCAGTTCATACGTGATGAATCTTGCCAGTGAAACGTAGCCGATCAGCAGCGCAAACAGCGAGATGAACATCGCGATACTGGCGAAGGTATAGATCAGGCCGGCCAGCGTGGTGCTCGCTTCGGGAGACTCACCGGCCACCACCATGGCGCGGCGGGCTTTGCTGGCGTGGCGGAACAACGCTACAAGCACCAGCGTGACAGCCAGCGAAATCACACCACGTCCCAGTAGTACGCTCGGGTTGCTCATGCCGGTGACATAGATGACTTGTGACATGCCGACCAGTACCAACAGTACGCATGCCAGCAATCGGGGAAACGGTTTCAGGGCCAGCGCCACGGAATCGGCGATCACCGGCAGGCGCCACGACGGGTGCTCTGTGCACAGCAACGCTCGGCTCAAACCGGTCACCAGTACGCAGGTGTAAATCAGCTTCACGAACTCATCGGCGAAGTTCTGCACGATGGGCGTCAGCGGCAGTTGCCGGGTCAGCGCATAGAACAGCAGTTGCAACGCGAAACCCGTGGTCAGCACTGTGGCCACCACCGAGGCCAGGGCGAGGGAGCTTCGACGCAAACGCCCTTCAGGCATTCGATGAATGCAGATCCAGGTCAGTCCGCGGTCGGCAATTCGGCGGCCCCACACCCAGATGACCAGTGCCAGGATGATAAACGCAGCGGCATACAGGCGTTCGCCCGGTTGCCAGGCGAGCGCCAGGGAGATCCTGACATCGCGGATAAAGTCCTGCAGTCGCTGGCGATCTTCAGGGGGCAGATTGAACAACGGCGACCAGAAACCAGGTGACAGAATGCTGCCGCTGCGCTCGGTCACTTCGCTTTCCAGAAGGCTGCGTCGAATGCCGGCGATCTGAGAGATAAGCCCGGCAGCGCTGTTTCTGAGCGCCGCTAGTGTTTTCAGGTTGGCATCGACTTTGCTCTTCTGTCCGGACAGAACGGCCCTTTGCGTTGCGATATCCGATTGGTCTCCTCCCGCCTCGATAGGGGATACCGGGCCCAGCACATCCAGTTGGGCTTGCAGTTGTTTCTGTTCGGGCAGCAGCGAAGATTCGAGCGTGTCCACATCACTGAGGTACAGCTGAACCGTATCCTGCAGCCCGACCATCTGGCCCAGATTATTGGCCAGCGATATCTGTTGTTTGATGCGATCAAGCCTGAGCTGCAGGCCTATCAGATCGCTTTGGGAAACCTCAAACGACGAAGTGCTCGCTGTACGGGCGATCGAAACCGGCGTCTCAGCGGCCCAAAGCGTTGCACCGCTGGATGCCAGCAATGTAAGCGCGGTGAAGATCATCCACTTCAATGCATGATGCATAGGCGTGTTCGGCTCTGTTGTTGAGTCTCAGCCTATGAGGTTAGGCCATCACGCGAAAAAGAGAGCGCCGTCATTCATCGCTCTGCACCCGGTCGCTCGGGGGGTGACCTAAACTGGTTGTGGCTCATTCAGTCAACGAGGTGTGCAACATGAACAGTTTGTCGTCCCTTGGCTTATGC
The DNA here is from genome assembly GCF_059716215.1 of Pseudomonas sp. LBUM1643. Lineage (NCBI taxonomy): Bacteria > Pseudomonadati > Pseudomonadota > Gammaproteobacteria > Pseudomonadales > Pseudomonadaceae > Pseudomonas > Pseudomonas sp. LBUM1643. The sequence goes on along the minus strand of NZ_CP166813.1, from coordinate 3,218,062 downwards.
CTGGCAGTATCGGTGTGCGTTGCCCCGGCATGGGCCCAATCGGTAGTGCCTCTGAAAGGGCAGACCTCACAGCAAATCCAGCTGGACACCACCGACTGCCAGAACGTGGCCGCCAGTCAGAGTGCCGCCGCTACACCATCGGCGTCCGGGGGAAGGTTGAAAGGTGCCGCCGTGGGCGCTGCTGCGGGTGCGGCAGGGGCCCAGGTTCGCGGGCAACGCCATGACGAGGTATATGACCGTGTCGACGATGACACCAAGCAGGATTATCGCCAGAACCAGGCCAAAGGCACCGCCGCAGCCGGCGCGGTCGTTGGCGGCTCACGGCAGCGTCAGGAGCGCCGGGCACAGGAAAAAACCAGCGCCGCCAACAGTTCGGCCGCCTACGTGGGCTGCCTGCAAGGCAGGGGCTATCAGGTCAATCCTTGAGCGGGTGCCTGCCGCTGATCCAGTAGGTGAACCATCAGCACGGCGTACAGCGTCACGACGATGAACAAGCTCATGCGGATAGCGAACGCCGTGTAGACGTCTTTGCCCGCAGCACTGTCCTGCACTGACTGGCCGAGCAGGATAATCAGCGTGATCAGCGTGTTGACCCAGAAGCCGGGACTGAAACGCGTCGGGCTCAGGGCGTATAGCTTTCGCGCCAACACCAGGCCGAAGAGCAGCATCCACAGGAAAAACATCCACACATGCACGAACAGACTCAGGGCGCACCAGAACAGTACCGCAAGCAATCCACCGAGCAAGGTGGAGCCGACGAGCTCGCGCCCGGCATGCCGGGCGTTCGTGGTGGAGCTTTGTTGTCCCAAGCCAACCGACTTCAAGATGATCGGCAGATAGCTGGCCGGATCGATCAGTGCCAGCAGGAACGTCGGCAAGACGATCAAGGTTGCCCGTAGTGCCACCCTTGTGGATTGTTCAGTGGAAGGAACGGGCGCAACCGGTGGCGAAGGGAGATTCGCCGGTTCGGGAAACAACGCGTGACTCACCGCGACCACCGCGATGGCAAGCAGCAGCCCCTTGACCAGTGCACCGATGACCGCCGCCGCCAGATCAAACTCGGCGATACCCGCCGCAGAAATCATCGTCAAACCGATCACCAGAAACGTCATGATCAAGGCGTTGCCACCCTGCAAGCCAAACCGGAATGCCAGGAACAGGCAGGTGCCGACCAGCAGAATGCCGCTGATCGGGTAGTAACGCAGGACCGGGATCAACAGCAGCCCGACACCGGTCGTGAGCATCGCTACCAGCGCCAACACTAATCCGGCTTTCAACGTCAGCGCACGGTTGAGCGCCGTCAACAAGAGCACCGCCAGCACCGGCGAAATAAACGGAATCGGCAATGCCGCCGCGAAGCTGATTGCCAGGCACAGCGCCGTGCCGGTGGCCAGGCGCAAGGCGCGCTGATCCCGGACGGTGCGTTCAATAGGCATACGACATCCAGCTCATGGACCAGAGAAACAGCCGGCCCAGCGGGTTCAGCGGATTGCCCTGAGAGGGGAAGGCCATGATTTCCGCCTGCCCACCGGCACGGATGGCGCGGCTGTCGCGCAGTACTTTTCGAGCGTCCTCGGAAAATTCGACAATCACCGGAAAACGCTGTGCCGGTCGTAACCAGTCGCGGCTGTTCTGCACACTGGGCAAGGTGCCGGGCGGCGGCGCTTGCCCGACACTGACGCCGGAGCCGACACTGCGCACGCGCCCCTCGAAGACCTCGCCCGGCAACGCATCCAGCACAATCGCGACCGGGGTATCGGGTTTGAGCAGGCCGAGATTGTTTTCGGTCATGTCTGCGCTGATCCATACGTCATGGATGGCGATCAGAGTCATCACGGGCGCGCCAGCAGCCGCGAACTGCCCAACGTCGGTGCGCAAGTCGGTGACCAATCCGGCGGAGCGTGCCCGAATTTGCGTATTGGACTGGTCCAGCTCGGCCTTGGCCAGCGCGGTGGCGGCGCTGCGGAGCAAGGCGTTGTCTTGTTCACTGCCACCTTCCTGTTCCCGTGCTCGCTGAACTTCGGCCCGGGCGGCGGCCACCTGGCTGACCGCCTGTTCACGGTTGGCCCGCGAGACTTCAAGCAAGCGCACGGAGATGGTGCCGGGGTCATCGCGATACAGGCCTTCAAGACGCTGATTGTCCTGGCGAGCCTTGAGCTCATTGGCCTGGGCCGAACGCAGGTTGGCTTGTGCGGCGGCGATACCGGCGGTGCTGGCGCCGATTTGTCGGCGGGTCGATTCAAGGTCCGCACGGGCGCGGTCGGCGGCGATCTGATACGGCTGAGGGTCTACCTCGAACAGCACGTCACCCGCCTTGACGTCCTGGTTGTTGCGCACGTTGACCCGGATCACCCGGCCCGCCACTTCAGACGCCACCGGTATCACGAACGCACCCACGCGCGCCTGTTGGGTGTAGGGCGTAAAGCGATCAGCCAACAGGTACCACGCCAGGCTCAGTACGATCAGCAACAGCACCCACTTGATGCCTTTTTTGGCAGGATCGGCAGGTGGTTTGGCGACCTCGGGGGAGGGCGCAGGGGCTTCACTCATGGTCGTTCACCTATTTTCGGCTGCACTGTCTCGGGTTCATCCAGCAAGTCGCCCCAGTCCGTGCGGTTTTCCATCTGTTGGCGGGTGACTTGATCGACCCTGGGGAGGGCGCTGTACCAGCCTCCGCCCAGGGCCTTGTAGAGGGCAATCACATTGCTCACTGCATTGCTGCGACTGACCAGGTAGTTGTCCTGTTGTTCGAGCAGCGCGCGCTGCGCATCCAGCACTCGCTGAAAATCCGAATAGCCTTCGCGGTATTGCGCGCTCGCCAGCACCAGCGAGCGTTCGGCAGCGGTTTGCGCCTGGCTCAGGATGCGTTCCCGTTCCAGAGATTTGATCAGGCCGACGGCAGCATCATCAGCCTCTCGCGCGGCCTGGCGGACCTTGTCTCGGTAGGCCTCGATCAGCTCCTGCAATCGTGCATCCTGCAGCCGAACGTTGTTGATGATCTGGCCGTGGTCAAACAGGTTCCAGCGCAGGCTGGGGCCGCCCACCAAGTCCAGGCTTCGGGACGTTCCGCTGAGGGTGTCAGCCGACCAGACGATGCTGCCGAGCAAGGTCAGCGAAGGGTACAAATCCGTCTCGGCCACGCCAATCAAGGCAGACTGCGCGGCGACATTGAGTTCTGCGGCGCGCACGTCCGGCCGACGCAGCAACAGGCTGGCCGGCACATCCTGCAGAACGGCGCGGTCGACCAGCGGGATCAAACCTTCGTACCCGGCCAGTGGCGGCAGTGCGCCGGGCGGACGTCCGATCAGTACCGCCAGAGCATTGCGCGTACGCGCGAGCTGGTCTTCGAAACCGGGAATGGTGCTCAACGTGCCAAGGTACTGGGACTTGGCTTGTTGCAGGTCAAGTTCGGCATTCTGGCCACTGTTGAAGAGCTTTTCGGTGATCTCAACATTGCGTTTTTGCTGGCTTGCGTTGGTCTGGGCGACGCGCAGGCGGGCTTCGGTGGTTCGCATCGAGAAATAAGTGTCGGCCACTTGCGCCCGCAGCAGCACAAGCACGTCCTCATAGTTGGCCTGCGCGGCGAAGTAGCTGGCATCGGATGATTCGATGGCACGACTGAAGCGCCCCCAGAAATCCAGCTCCCAGCCGATATCGAACCCGGCGCTGTTCTGCCAGAAATGACTGTCCTGGGGGTTGCCGCCACCGGATTGATTGCGATTGAAGTACAGGCTGTCGGCACTGGCCTGTTGCAATTGCGGATAGAGGCCGCTCTGGGCGATGCCCAGCTGGGCGCGGGCTTGCACCACACGCAAACCGGCGATTTTCAGGTCTGAATTGTGCGCGTCGGATTCGGCAATCAACTGATCTAGCCGCGGATCGTTGAACACCTGCCACCACTGACGGAGATCAGGGTGCGGCCCACGCTGACTGGATTGCTCGACCGCCGCAGAGCTCCAGTGCTCGACCCATGGTTCACCGGGCGGCTGGAAGTCCGGCCCCAATCGTACGCAGCCACCCAAGGCTAAAACGCCGGCCAACAGGAAATGTCCTGGTCGCATCAGCAGGGGACTCATTGAATGCATGGACTGGTTTCCGGCGGCCGTACTCCAAGGGAGCATAGACGTCCGTTCGGGCTACAGGATGCTACGCTTTTAAAACCTCAACAGCCCCTGCACAGGATGAGACGATCATGGCCATCACCCAGACTACCGTTGAACCGCCTTCGGCAGGTTGGCGCTTCAAGTTGGGCATTGTGATCATTTGCGTGATGCTGGGTTCTTGGCTGCTGGTACCGGTCGCTGCAGCGCTGGATGTGCCGGGTTCGAAAGTCGCCGCGCTGACCGGAATCCTGTTTATCAGTAACAAGGTGCTGTTGATTCTGGTCATCGCGATCATGGGCAAGTCCGGGTTTCAGCAGTTGAAACGCAGCGTGTTCGGCTATGTGTCTTCGTTGGCGCCGTCAATAGATCAGGAGGTCGGTCCGGTTCGGCACTGGATCGGCATCCTGATGTTTTGCGTGCCGTTGATCTCGTCGTTGCTCGAACCTTACCTGGATTCCATCTGGCCAGGGCTCAGACCGAATCTCTGGCAGCTGCAATTGCTGGGTGACCTGATGCTGATTGGCAGCTTTTTCGTACTCGGGGGGAATTTCTGGGACAAGGTGCGTGCGTTGTTCATTCGCGATGCGCGGGCTGTTTCATCGACCGTGTGAAGCTTTTTTGGCGGCTGCTTCGCGGCCATCATGGATTACCCAACCGGCTCCGCTTTACAGCTCATTTGCCCGGATCCCGGTTTCTGGAACAGCACGTCATCGGCGCTTTGCCAGAAACTGTAAAAACCCGTGCCGTCCTTGCCGCTGTATCGCACCCCTGAACCACTGGGTTCCTGGCTCAGGGTAATCGAGGTGTTCAACCATCGGAGGTAGACGACGCCGGGGTCGGCATTGAAGAAAGTGGCGGAGATCAACGCATTCAACCCGGCACATTTGAAGGCGAAGGGGCCCTCGGTGAGTCTGTCGGGGTCGCGGGTTCTGACAATGGCCGAACCCTGGCGCAACTGGTAGGCGCGTTCGGCATAACGACCCACGGCACAGGCTTTGGGATTCGCCTCGCTCGCACACTGATTGCGTGCCAGGGTCCAGAATTGCTGATCGGTAATGACCTTTTCGGGAGGCGGAACCGAACGCTCGTCCGTCAGCGCCAGGCGATACAGACGGTTCAATTCCAGGTCCATCCGCGCCAGCTGAGCATCGCGGCAGATCAACTTTTCAACCGGCGCCGTTGCCGTGACGCAATCGAAACTGGTCTTGAACATCGGCGCAGAGATCGCCGCACTCGCAAAGGTGACCATCGCCGCACTGATGACGAAGAAACCTGTGCACCTGCCCGTGAACATTTTCATGATCGATCCAGGTTGATTGGAAATCGGTACCGCCAGCGGTGACCCACGTATTCCAGCCGTCCTGTCATCGAGGTTGCTCATTCCATGGCAGAAAGGTTGCTGGCGCAGAATTGTATAGTAGCCACAGATGTGAAAAGCCAGCGTGCAGGTGCTGGACGGCTTGCAGAACGGCCACCACTTTAGTCGTCTGGTTGGGCTGATAACACCAACCAGGGTGAGTCTTATTTTATTTAATGGCTACCACCGTTAATATTAACCATACATGTTCAGTCTGATAATACGTGGTATGGTTAGCCTTAAGATAGATAACGCTCATCGTGGTGTGCTTTATGAACGATTTTTTCCCTGTGTCCTGTGCCGATACGCTCAGCAAAATAGGCCTTTTGGTCAAATCGAGACGTCTGGCATTGGGCCTGCGCCAAGCTGACTTCAAGGCAAGCCTGGGCATTTCCGAACACACGCTGCGCAAAATCGAGAACGGATCGGCGCTTGTCGACCTGCGATCGTTCATGCTCGTCCTGTGGCGCCTGGGCATTAACGAAACCGTTTTCCACTCGCTGGAAGGCATCGAAACCACCTCGCAGGTCGCCCGCTATGTGACGGATGAGGATGCCTACCAGAGCATCGCCTCCAAGCGCGTGCGTTTGCCGAAACCCAAAGCGGAGGATTTCTGATGTCCCGTGCCTACATCTACATGGAGCACCCGGACACCGCAGAGATGCTGACCCTTGGCAGGCTGACGCTGCAGCGGAAGTCTGGCGAATTCATTTATGCCCCTGACTATGTAGAGCGAGGTGGCTGGGTCCCGGATCCGGTCAACTATCCCCTGCGCGCCGAGGCCTTCAGGGGCATTACCAAGAACCGCGGCATACCCGGTTTTATCAATGATGCCATGCCGGACGGATGGGGCGAGCGCTTGCTCCAGCGCGCGTTCGGTCAAGTGCTGGCGCCGATCGAGTTTCTGCTCAAGTCCCCCAACAACGACCGCGTCGGCAACCTGCTGGCCGGGACAGCGACGGTTCCCGCACCCGGTCTGGGCGACGGTCCGGTACCGACGCTGAAAGGGTTGGCGAAATTCATAGAAGCGTGCGAAGCGGTGTATGACGGCCAACTGGACGATCAGTCGGTCGCGATGCTCAACATCCGGCACCAGCGTTCCGCGTTGGGCGGTGCGCGGCCCAAGCGCACGTTGCAGGATAACGGGATGTTGATTCTGGCCAAGCCGCGAGACCGGTTCGATCAGTACGATTTCCCCTCGATCGAATACGCCTGCATGACGTTCGCCGCCTCGAAGGGAATGAACGTCGCCAAGACTGCGCTGCACGCCGAAACGCCCTCGACCCTGTTGATCGAGCGCTTCGACCGTACACCGTTGGCCGACGGCGCCAGGCGCATCCCGATGCTCAGTGCGCTCACCTTGCTCGATTCGGAGTGGAACGAGCAGTACCACCGTGACTGGCGTTACGCGGCAGTGGCCGATGAAATGCGCCGGCGCGGTGTCCCGGATGTCGATCTGCACGAGCTGTTCAAACGCATGTGCTACAACGCCTTGGCGGGTAACAGCGACGACCATCCGCGCAACCACTCGATCATCTGGCTCGCGGGACAATGGCGGCTCTCGCCGATGTACGACGTGTTGCCGATTGTCGATGAGGGGGCTGCGCAGACCCTGTCCATGGCCGTTGGCCGCGACGGCAACCAGATCAGTCGCGCCAACCTGCTCAGCCATCACACACACTTTGCGCTGACCCGCGACCACGCGGAACAGTTGCTGGACGAGGTCATCGGCTGGGAAGAGGAGCTGAAAGACTATTACGCGCAGTGGTTGCGCGGCGAAGAGCTGGAGAGGGTTCGGGCAACGGTGAGTACAGCGCGAATGCGCTAACTCGCGCCCTCGACATCAGGTGCCATTGATCATTGGGGGAGGGCGCACGCGGTCTTCTCGTGCGGCCTCGATGGATAACCTCGACCCAATATCGATTTACTCCAGACGCTCAATGTCGACGGGGTCTCCCGACTTCATTTCCAACTGAGATCGCACGTCTTCGAACATGGCGTCATAGTGCGTGTGGATCGAAGCAATGCTGCTCTGCGCCTTCGGAACTCCGTACTTCTCCGCAATTTTCGTGACGTTGCTGGCGAAGTTGTAGGCCTGATCCTTGGGCAGAAAAAAAGTCTCGGTCAGCGCCTTGTCCTGGATGGTGCCGTGCATAGTGAACTGCATGCCCTTGCCGTCCTTGGGATCCGTAGCGACTTCATAGTCGATGCACAGGTTGTAACTGACATCCTCCTTGTTCAGCGCGTGTCGCTCGATGTGCAAGTGACCTGGCTCAAACGTTGCCATGGACGTCTCTCCTTATCAGTAGGTAATGCCCGGTGTCGCTGTGCTGATACGCGTGCCGGCCGTGGCCTGGACGATCGCTTCGAGTGCGCCAGTGAGCTAATCACCGTGACTTTTCCAGTATGGCGTGCGAATTCGCAGGCTGCCTGCGTTAAAAAGCTAGGGCGTAAAGCCCTAGCAGATAGAGGATGTCACTTTTTCTTCTTCGCTGGTTTGTCTGCCTTCTCTGATTTCTCTGATTTCTTGGCCTTTTCTGGCTTGCTATCAGCTTTTTTTGCAGACTTCTTCGGTTCGGCATCTTTTTTCTTGTCTTTCTTTTCAGAAGACTTCGAAAGAGCCGAGGCCGCCGCTGATTTCTTTGCCGGTGATGCCTTCTTGTCTTTCATGTCCTTGCTGGCTTTAGAAGCTTCACCTTTGGTTTTCTTATCGTCTTTAGCCACGTTGACCACCTCTCGGAGTATGCCGTTGTTGGCAAATTGCCTATGGGAATTTTCCACAAGCTGATCATTAGGCGAGCGCGTCGAAAAGCGGTTCAACTTTTTTCATGTGTGGCATCAGGAAAACGTGATGCCCGCGGTATTTGTGCCGGTGGCAGAGGACAGTGGTCAGATCATCCCGCTGAGCCTTTGGGTACTCGATACGGCCTGCGCGCAACTGCGCCAGCTAGGCGAGCAGGGCATCACGGGGATCTCGATGGCCGTGAATATTTCGCCGATGCATTTGGAAATCGCCACCGACCATCACGATGCAGCGATCACCCAAGGCATCATTTCCATGGCCCATCACCTCAGCCTGACGGTGGTCGCCGAAGGCGTGGAAACGGCGTCTCAGGTGGATTTCCTGAAGGGCAGTCGCTGCGATATTTCTCAGGGGTATTACTTTGCCAAGCCGATGCCCTATGCAGAAATCGAAGCATTCCTGAGCCAGCCCGCGCAGGTGTAATTACCGCTCCTTAATGCCGGATCAGCAAATGATCAACAAAGTCCTGGCCTGTATGGACCGGGCGCTAAGGGCTATCAGGAGATGAATTTATCAACGCGCTCACACGCGACCTGAGGTCATTCAGACTAAAGGGCTTGGTTAGAATCCCGGTAGTTGCATCGACCGTGACCAATCTCGCGCCGCCCGCAAAGCCGGTGATAAAAAGCACTTTAAGTTTCGGATACCTGGCCCTGAGTTCGGCCGATAAACCGATTCCGTTCATTGATCCAGGGAGGCCTATATCGGTCAGCAGTAAATCCAGATGCTCGATATTTTCCGCCTGCTTCATCGCCGACACGCTATCCACGGCTTCTATAACGCGATAACCGATTTCGGATAAAAGCTCTGATGTTGTCTGCCGAACGACCGCTTCGTCGTCCACCAGCAAAACAGTTTCATTATTGCCGAATGGTTCTGGCTGATGAGACTTGTCCGAGGCTTTCTGAGCGTCATCAGGAGGCGAATTGTCGACTGGAAAATACAGGGTCACCGTTGTTCCAACACCCACACTGCTGTGAACTTTTACCTGGCCACCTGATTGCTGGGTAAACCCGTAAATCATCGAAAGGCCTAATCCTGTTCCTTCACCAATCTTCTTGGTCGTAAAAAACGGGTCGAATATGCGCGACAAGATGTCTGGATTGATGCCAGTACCTGTATCTGTGACGGAGATGCTCACATAAGCCCCTGGTGGCAACATTTTGTCGGAGGAGGTTGCTTCATCCATGACGCATCGATCGACCTCCAGATCAATCGCACCTCCTTCAGGCATTGCGTCTCTGGCGTTGATCGCAAGATTGAGCAGGGCATTCTCCAGCTGGTTGAGGTCGCACCTGATGCGATCGTTTGCACGGAATGAGCACTCGACAATGATGCTGGGCCCGACTGTACGACGAATGAGGTCTTCAAGGCCGGCCACTACTTGGCGAGGTTCCAATAGTTCGGGCTCGAGTGATTGCTGACGAGAAAACGTCAAAAGACGTTGCGTTAGCGCCGCCGCCCGAGAAGCAGAGGTCATCGCCAAGGCGTTAAAACGAGCCAGGTCGGAAAAACGGCCAGCATCTATGCGTCGCTGCATCAGCTCCAGACTACCCATGACACCCGCCAACAGATTATTGAAGTCATGGGCTATGCCTCCTGTCAGTTGTCCGACGGCTTCCATTTTTTGACTTTGCCGGAGCTTGGATTCCATCACGGCACGCTCATGCTGTTCGTCCTCAAGTTGCTGGGTACGTTGTGCGATACGGTCTTCGAGCAAGTCATTCCATTCTCGCAGTGCGCTTTCCAGCTGTACCCGTTCGTCGATGTCCTCGAAGGTGCCATACCATTGCTCGCATTGTCCGGCGGCATCGAAACTGCATAGCGCCCGAACTCTAAACCAACGGTAATCGCCAGCATGTTTTCGCAAGCGTATTTGTAAATCGAAGGGCTGCAGCGTGCCCAGTGACTGATTCCAAAGCGCGGCGATTGACACTTGATCCGCTGGGTAAGCGGCGTTGGCCCATTCGCGTTCCAATGTTTGAGCAGGTGACAATCCGGTGTATTCATACCAGCGTGGGTCAATAGAGAGAAGATTGCCATCCTTGTCAGCAGACCAGGGCCATAGCGGATTCAACTCGGCTGCGATGCGGTAATGTCGCTCGCTTTCACGCAATCTTTGTTCCGTAAATCGCATGGTTTCCTGGGCGTTTGAACGCTTCAACACTGCGCCCAGCAAGTTGCTGTAACCCCGGAGGAAGTCGATATCGCTGTCTGTAAACTGACGGGGAGTGCGACTATCAACCTCGAAGATTCCAAAGGGGCGGTCACCCTTGGCGCCATGGACTAAAACATTGACGAAGGCTTTTACCCCGTTTTCTTTCTGAAAGTCGTGATAACGGAAACGTGTTTCCGTCGCAATATTTGTCGAGACGACGGGCGCATGGGTATTGAGGGAGTACAACTCCGGACTGTCTTCAGATGCTTTTACCCGAACCTTCCCAACGACATCGGGCGCCCAACCCACGCCATTTCTCACGAAGAATGTGATGCCATCTCCTTCGAGCAGCATAAATTTGGCGAGATTGGTTTCGAGGGCATCGCCGACTAATCGACAGGCCTCATCAAGGATGTGTTCCAGGTCATCTGACGCCAAGGCAAGCTCGCCAAATTTGGCAAGCACTTTGCGTTGGCGAAGTAACGTGTCCTCGATTGTCATAGGTTCACCAATGAGGGGTTTTAGTATCCGAGGCCTAAGCGCAGCCCAGGTTCAATTTCCCTGATCGGTGCGCCTTCGCCTAAAGAACAACGCTTCAGTTGCCGCTGATTTTCCAGTGTTTGACATTTTCAGCGAACACCATCTGCTTCATCTCATGAGCAATCCCGTAGGCCATGGACTCGTGCGCGGCGATGACTTTTTCTTCCGCTGACAGGCAATGAAAGATGTCGAGCTTGGTCGCCGCCGCGGCGGTTTCGAGCATGAATATCTGGACGTATCGCGCCAAATCGTTGTCGAGACTCGACAGGTATTCACGCAGGCGCTGATGATCGACTGATTTTTGGCTGAAGTACCAATTCATCGGGTGAATCAGGAAGCGTGAATGGGGCGAGGTGATACGGCGGCCAGCCGCCAAAAACATAATGATGCCCATTGATTCGATGTTGCCCGCGTTGATCGCGCATAGCGGTACCGGCAATGATTTCAGGAATGTGTAGAGAGTGAAGCCAAAGTTGGTGCTGCCTCCGCTTGTTGAAAGATTGAGGAGCAAGGAGGTAGCGCCTTGATCAATGGCTTCCAGGCAACAGTCGCGGAAGCGCTCAGTGGTTCCCTGATCGATCTGGCAGTGAAAATGCACGATGTGTTCTGTCATCAGCTGACCTCCGTGGGCAATGCGTGGAGGGTTTCTACGAATTATCAAGTCTAGTAAATATCGAGGCTTTGGCATGAAAGTCGGCGTAAGGCTGCGACGATGGACGGCAATGAGCCGTCAGTCGTATGCGGGTTTTTTCGATGGAACCATCCGCGTGAATCCACTCGTCGCGAGTGCTGTATTTTCGTTCAAACTTTCTGTTGTGTGCGTCCTCCGAATTAGACGAGCTCTTGCTCGTGCCAACGATGTAGAGGTGAACGAAAATGGCCAATTCAGGAAACGATAAACCAGGCAATTTTTCTACTGACCGGGACAAGGCTTCAGAGGCCGGCAAGAAAGGTGGCCAAGCTTCAGGCGGGCACCAACAATCCCGTGATAGTGATCGCATGTCCGGAGGCGGACAGGGTACGAATCGGGGAGGGGAGTTCGCCGACGATAAACAGGACATGTCCAAACCAGGCCAGAAAGGTGGCCAGGCTTTAGGCGGACAACAGTCCCGCAAGCCAGATCAGTCGTCCAGCGGCGGACGCGATAGCAATGTTGCCGATGACGAATCATCCGATATGGGGCGCAAAGACGGCGGGATGAGTGGAGGTGGAGGACACAAACCCTGATGCCCGCTGACTTCATCAAGCCCCGAACCTTTCGGGGCTTGATTTAGGTTCGTAGATCAAACGGTAAACGCGTAACAGATTTTTTGACTTATCGATCATCACCTTGGCGGAACAGTTCTATGTCTATTCCCGCTCAGACGGTTAATTATTTACGCGAGCACTCTCTTTTGCTGACCACGGCTGAATCATGTACGGCCGGGAAGATTGTCACGCTACTGTCCGAGATCGAAAGAAGCGGAGAACTGATCGAAAGTGGTTACGTGGTCTATTCCCCTGAGGCCAAACAGCGTCTATTGAGGGTCAGTGCCTCTACCATTGAAACCTTCAATCTGACCAGTTGTGAAGTAGCACGGGAGATGGCATTGGGCGCGTTGCATGACAGCACTGCGAATGTCGCAGTGGCGACGACCGGAATCCTCGGTCCCGAGGATGTCGACGGTATTCCCGCAGGTACCATTTGTTTCGCCTGGGCCTTTCAATCCAAGCGAGGGCGCAGCTTGTTCAGTGGCGAACATCGCTTCTTTGGTACACGTTGCGAGGTACAACTCCAAGCCGCTGAATTCGCGTTAGATCAGTTGCCGAAATTCCATCGCCGGGCGTTGGATGGTGAGCGAGGGTAGGGATATCTCATCAATAAAAATTCGTCAATGGGTTATCAGAGCCGAGATACCTTTGAAGGGCGGGTATTTCCAATAAAACATAATTCTACTAAATAGCCGTTTAGTGTAGTTAGCTAACGATCTTCATAGATAGGGGGAGGGTGGATCTAACTGATGATTGCAGTCGTGGCTGACAGAAAAAGGAAAATGATGATAAACGTTGAAGTTTCAGTCCGCAATTCCTGATGATTAAGCAGCGATACGGAGCGTTTTAGGCCCTTGGAACGCCAGGCAGACCAGGTCAAAACCGGGGTTTAGAACCCTAGCTAAACTGGCTTTCTGACTTGTTAATTAGCGTAAGGAACAAGTCAGATTGCTGATCAGACATCCAAACACACTGTAACCGGCCTACAAGGTGTTGGCTGGCAGGAAATGCTCTCACCGCCAATCGCAGGTACGCGCCTGAACATTCCACATCTGCATGAAGATTGCCCAGCATGTCTTTCCTGCGTATGGCAGTACTTGAAATATGCGCACGAGCGCCATGCTGAGTGCTGCAGATTTCACACAGCGACGTGCATGCCGTGCATATGCCGATAGTCATGTTGTAAACAACAGGCTGTCCATCAAAAGCTGTTTCAAACAAACGACTCTGTGAATCTAAACACGGTGCACGCATAGCCAGAGTCGGGAGTCTTTTCCGAGTTAGCTACGCGGAACGTCAGCCAGGTATTTCGGCGAAGGCAAAAAGATTAGATAGAGACTTCAAGTCAGGATGGTTTTCGGATAGGTGTAATCTGTCAGTTAACGAGCGTAGGTCTGCTGATCATCAGCGAGCGATGTAGAGATGGATGATGAAAACGCCTATGTACAGAATCTGGTTCTGAAGGTGAAAAGCTGGCTTCCAGATCTGCGTGCAACCGGGCTAATCTTGTAACCTGATATTACGTGTAATGTATATTATGTTAAATTATGTGTCTGAGAGCTGATTACTGATCCAGATCACCGACAACCTTGCGACTCCGCTGTGACCGTTGCGAAACGAGGACAAAACTAGCGATCGTTGCTCTGGAGGCCTTGTGAATAAAGGCGTTCAGCCCACTTGTACTGTGCCAAAAACTCACTTTTTTTAACGAAATCAGGACACTGGTCAGCAGGCATGTATTATCTAACCTATTGATTTTTACGGAATCGTATTCAGACGATTGTATGAGGCGTTTCTTTCGATATCGCGTAATTGCGGACACTGCTACCGAAACTGCGCGACGTTTCGGGGCCATCGAAACCCAATGAAACCGGGGCCTCTAGCCGGCTTTTTGAGATATGAGGACAAAAACCGAGTCGCCGGCCTACTTTGCGAATCCAGGACAAAAACAGAAAACTGGCCGGTGACCGTCGCGATTCGTTTAGGGCCTTCAATTCAGGTTTCCAAGCTTGCAGGCCGCTACTTTCGGGGCCTTCAGCATTTTTCTTCAACGTTGAGCTGCCGTGGCAGCATTCCCACCGAAATCTGGGATGTCTTGAGCTGCGGCCTGTCCCGAAGCGCTCGTTTGACGAATTCAGGACAAAAACCGCAACGCTTGGGCGCTGCTTTACCGGGCGAAGCCCCTGCTGACGGGGCATTCATCTATTTGGGCGAATTAAGGACAAAATCCGAATGGAAGATTTAATTCACGCATTAAGGACAAAAACCGAGGAGGAAAATCCGATCGTGGAACGGATCAATTAATATATGGCTAAAATTGCCTGGCTTTGCTGTCCCGTATTCGTGACTGAAGCTTCCTGCCATTATTATCTCTATGTTTTAAAACATACGACTTTAATTGTCGGCGCGCGGCGCGCCAACTAAAGACGGTTATTGTCGAGGGCTCATAGTTGCAGGGTTCGACATGAGGATGAATGCTCGCGTGCGCATAAGCAAGATCCTTGAAAGTGTCAAGCAATGAAGGTGAGTTGTCAGATAGAAGGTGGATAGTTGCGGGGCTGTAAAGATGGCGGTAGTATTGGGTTTCCGATTAACTGTAATGTCGGCTTGAAGAGATGCTCGACTGGGAAGGGAGGATTGAAACTTCCTAGAACAGTCAGAATAGGAAGTTCTCGTCAGGCCGTTCATTCGTGCTGGGTTGCTGCGTGTATGACCATTTCCACCTACCCACTTTTTGAATCCCATGATGATTTTGTAGATCAGGATTTTACTTTGGGTAGGTCATCTATACGCAGCGTCAATGACTACTTGGAAAGCTTCGATGAAGAGCTTCTTGCTGTCGACGGGTACCTGGCCGCGCGCGCATATCTGCGGCATTATGCGGAAAACCCCCTGACTTTTAGCACCTATCGCTGTCAAGTCGAGCGGCTCTTGTTATGGTCGTTGAATGTTCTAAAAAAGCCGATCACACAACTCAAACGCCTTGATGCTGAGGCGTTTTTAGCGTTTTGTAAGAATCCGCCAACTAGTTGGGTTGGGGACTTTTTGCAACGATCCTGATGCGTGCCGCTAAAAGCGCTAACGCTCCCATTCGGGATGGGCAAAACGTTCAGTCAGGAAGCTGATCAGCGCCCGCACCTTGCTCGCCAAGTGCTTGCGAGTCGGATAAACGACGTAGATGCCCAACTCGATGGAGTGGTATTCAGGCAGGATTTCCACCAGGGCTCCGCTGCGTAAATCCTCTCCGACCATAAAGCTCGGCTGTAGGGCAATGCCGCCGCCGGCAAGGGCGATACTGCGGCACGTATCGCCATTATTGCAGCGCACGCTCGAGCGGGTGCGCACGCTGACGCGACCGTCGGGCCCGTCGAACGGCCATTCATTGCCAGTCGCAAAGTTGGTATAGGCAATGACGCCATGTTCAGCCAGGTCCGCCAAGGTGCGCAGCGGCGGATGACTTGCCAGATAATCGGGGGATGCACACAGGCGCATACGTGTACCAGCCAGCCGCCGCCCCACCAGGGATGAATTCTCCATGCGCGCAATGCGTATCGCTGCGTCGAAGCCCTCATCCACCAAGTCCACCAAACGGTCATTCAAGCTGATATCCAACTCCACATTCGGGTGGGTGTTCATGAACACTCCCCACAGCGGCGCAAGGTGCAGAACGCCGAAACTGACCGGCGCATTCACTCGTAAAACACCGCTGGGTTCCGGCGCAGCGGACGATACAGCCTCCTCTGCCTGATCCAACAGGGCCAGCACCTCTCGTGCCTGATGGTAGAACTGCCGACCCTCCTCGGTCAGCGAAAGCTTGCGGGTGGTGCGATGCAACAGCCGCGCGCCCAATCGCTCCTCAAGGGCACTCACATACCGCGAGATAGCGGCCTTGGACATTTCGAGCGGTTCGGCCGCGCCTACAAAAGTACCTTTATCGACCACCGTGCAGAACACCTGCATCTCCAACGCTCTGTCCATCACTGTCTCACTTACTGGAACTATCCATCACATTCGGCCTTATTTATCTCAAATTCACAAGCTATAACCTGATCACGTCGAAACAAGCACCAACGTGGCACATCCACCTTGTCTGCCTTAACTAACAACTCCTTCGGAGCATTCCACCATGAACACCCCGTTCCCCCTGCTGTTTGTGTCTCATGGTGCTCCAATGTTCGCCATCGAGCCTGGCCTGGCGGGTCCCCGCCTGGCTCAGGTCGGTCGCGAGCTGCCGCGACCTGACGCTATCGTCGTCCTCTCTCCGCATTGGATGACACGCGGCGAAGTCGTTGTCACGGCGAGCACCGCGCCTGCAACCATCCATGATTTTGGAGGGTTTCCCGACGCACTGTATCAACTGAGCTACCCCGCACCGGGCGCTCCCACCCTGGCTGGGCACATCGTAGACCTGTTACAAGCAGCCGGCTGGCAGTCGCGACTGGACGCTCAACGCGGCCTGGACCATGGCGCGTGGGTACCGCTGTTGTACCTGGCACCCGAGGCGGATATCCCGGTGGTCCAGGTCTCCATGCCGGCCAGTCTGGACACCCGTCAGGCCTGGAAGCTGGGTGATGCGCTCAAGCCGCTGCGAGACATGAATGTATTGATCGTCGCGTCAGGCAGCTTGACTCACAACTTGTACGAGTTCCGCGGAGCCACCCGCGAGAGCGCCGCCTATGTCGACGCGTTCGCCGCGTGGACCGCTAAAACCCTGCAAGACGGTAACACCGAGCAATTGCTGGACTTCAAGCACTACGCGCCGTCGGCTGAGCGGGCTCACCCTACCGATGAACACTTTCTGCCCTTGCTGATCGCTCTGGGCGCAGCCGGAGAAGGCTACGAGACGCAGGTATTGGAGGGTGGCGTGACCTACGGTGTGCTGGCAATGGACAGCTACTTGTTCTCCTCGGCCCCGTCCAACGGCCACGAACCTACTCAACTGATCCAAGGCACTATCGACCATGCGTGACACTACATTTTCCGACGCAGCCCGCGAACCACAAACCGGTCTGTTTTTCCGCAAAGGCTGCAGCACCTTCACGCCTAAAGGTCGCCTGATCCTGCTGCATGGTGTGGGCTCGAACGAGGGCAATCTTGCTGCTTTGGTCAAATCGCTTCCCGAAGAGTTGGAAGTCATTCTGGTTCGCGCACCCTTGCAGGTTGGCCCGCAAGGCTTTGCCTGGTACCAGGTGAACTTCACCAGCATCGGCCCGTCCTTCAACCAGGAACAGGCGGAAGCCAGCCGCCTGCTGTTGCAGCGGTTTATCGAAGCGCTACCCGCCCTGCCGACGGTAATCGCAGGCTTCAGCCAGGGCGGCATCATGAGTGCGAGCCTGGGCGTCACTGAACCTGAGCTGGTGGCGGGGTTTGCCATATTGAGCGGTCGCATTCTGCGCGAGATTGCCCCTCGGATCGCTTCAGCCGAGCGCCTCAAGTCGGTCACGGCCTTCATCGCCCACGGTCACGAGGACGCCGTCCTGCCGGTGGACTGGGCGAACGAGGCAGATGCCTGGCTGGATCGAATCGGCGTCAAGCACGAAACCCATTTCTACAACATGGCCCACGAGATTATCGGTGAAGAACTGGCCGACCTTTCTCAATGGCTGAGCCACACGCTGTCCCTTCCCAACTAAATAAAAGGAGCTACACCATGATTGATTCCCGCACTGCACCCTACGCCGCATTCGTAATGCGCCTGGCGCTGGGCATCATGTTCATCGCCCACGGCTTGACCAAAGTGCTGGTGTTTACCCCGGCCGGCACCGCAGGCTTTTTCGAGTCCATCGGCTTCCCAGGCTTCCTGGCCTATCCGGTAATGGCGTTCGAAGTGATCGGCGGCTTGATGCTGGTGTTAGGTGTTTATGCACGCTGGGTAGCCGCACTGGCAGTGGTCCAGCTATTCGTCGCGGCGACCGTGCACTTCGGCAACGGCTGGAGCTTCAGCAACGCCAATGGCGGCTGGGAATATCCAATCTACCTGAGCGTGACCGCACTGGTCGTTGCATTGCTGGGTGAAGGCGCCTTTGCGGCCAAGCCATCCAAGAATGCTTGATTGAGACACACGTAACAGCTGCCGGCGCCCTGGAAACTCAATGCGCCGGCAACTGCGTTTGGGGCACAGGCGGTGCTCACGTCAGGCGTGACGCCATGAAGCTGACAAACGCCTTGATCTTGGGCAGCGGCTGTCGGCTGGACGGCCACAGGATGCTGAACGTGCGGTGATCACTGATATATCGATCCAGCACCGGCACCAAGCGCCCAGCCGCGATGGCGTCCTCGATAAAAAAGTCGGGCAAACAGGCGATACCCTGCCCCGCCTGCGCCATTGCCAGCAAGGCTTCAATCGCGTTTGACGTCGCCGATTGCCCCAGCTCCAGCGTGTCTTGCCCTTTCTTCGTTACCAGCGGCCAGGGATCAAGCTTACCGCTGGTGGGATAGCGATACCGCAGGCAAGCATGATCAGAAAGGTCCGCCGGCCGCAAAGGTACACCCCGACGCGAAAGGTAGTCTGGTGATGCGACCAACCGGTGACTGTAGCCGTTGAGCTTACGCATCATCAGTCGGGAATCGTCGACTTCGCCGATGCGCATCACCGCATCGAAGCCCTCCTCGATCACATTGACCAAGCGATCACTGAACTCCAGCTCCAATTCCACTTCCGGATACGCTTGCTGAAACGCAATCAAATGCGGCATCAACCGCATGCCGAGCTGTGGCAAACCGAGGCGTAACTTGCCCTGTGGGTTGCCTGCAGCCTGCGTGAGCTCTCGCTTTGCGACTTCATATTCGGCAAAAATCCGCTGGCAACGCTCCAGAAAAAGGCTGCCCTCGGCCGTCAAGGTAATCGCCCGCGTGGAACGATGAAATAGCCGCACGCCCAACTCTTCCTCAAGCCGCGCGACGGCCTTGCCAACGGCCGAGGAAGACACCCCGATCCTGCGCCCGGCCTCAGTAAAGCTGCGGGTCTGCGCCGCCTGAACGAATGCGCTGAGCGCGCCGAAATGATCCATGAACAACCTCGCCTACTTGAGCGTTATTTTCACAAATGATCGGAATTACATCCTATTTTTCTTTCCAATCATACCGCTTATAGTCCCCTCCATCGTGACTTTATGGGTGCTTCTCGCCTTCAACGTCACCGCCATCCGCTAATACGAGCGTACCCCGATGACCTCTCAACCTCGCGCGCACACAATCGCCCAGGAGCTTCAGCAACACCCTGGCTATGCCCGCGTATTCAAACCGGGGCATTTGACCTTCGGTTTCATTGCCCCGCTGGAAAGCTACCCCAATAGCCCTGGCCCCACCTTGCAGGATCACGCGCAGATGGCTCAACGCGTAGACGAAGCCGGATTTTCCGCGATCTGGCTGCGCGATGTGCCGTTCTATGACCCCAATTTCGGGGACGTCGGCCAGATCCTCGATCCACTGGTTTATGCAGGCTACCTGGCTGCCGTGACCAAGCGAATTGCGATTGGTACGGCGGGTATCGTCCTGCCGTTGCGCGATCCACTGATTGTTGCCAAGCAGGCCGCGAGCGTGGACCAGCTCTTGGGCGGGCGATTCATTCTGGGGTTGGCCACCGGTGACCGGCCGATCGAATACCCGGCTTTCGGGCTGGATTTTGAAAACCGTGCCGACCGCTTCCGTGATGCACTGGGCATCATCCGCGCAACCACGCAAAGCCATTGGGCAAAGCATACGTCGCGTTTTTATGGCCAGTTGAACGGTGAAATTGACCTGATCCCCAAACCCGTCGGGGCGCGCTTGCCAACCCTTATCGTCGGCCACGCGGGTCAGTCGCTGGAATGGATCGGTGAGCACACTGACGGGATTCTTTCCTACACCTCCAACCCTGCGTTGATTCCCCAGGTGATCGAGCGCTGGCACGCCGTCTGTGGCAACGAGGTGCACAAACCCTACGGCTACGGCACGTTGTTTGATCTGGATCGCGATCCGAACCATCCCGTTGAGGCGGGACGCGTGCTGCGCGCCGGGCGCAATGCGCTGATAGAGCATTGGAAACGCCAGCAGGATCAGGGGGTGGGTCATGTCGCCCTGCACTTCAAACCACAACGCCGCCCTGCCGCTGAAGTCATCGATGAACTGGCTGAATACCTCCTGCCGCATTTTCCAAGCATTGCCCTCCCCATTGCCTCTCAACCTACGCAGGCCGCCGAATGAAACACGCCCTTCACCACATGGATTTCATCTTCCAGACCGCCATGGGCACCTATCCTCTGGCCGCACAGTGCGAAATGCTCGCCGAGCTTGGCTACCAAGGCTTGACGATGTCTGCGTGGAGCCAAGACCTTAAGTCGATTCCCCAAGTCAAACCGACCTGGGGCCTTGACGTGGGCGCGGTCTACTTGATCTACCGCAAGGGCCTCGAATCGTTCGTGACCCAGGTTTTCGAGAGCATTGAGGGTTGCACCACCATTGAACTGGCGCTGCATTCAGGGGATGAAGTCACGGACTTTGACCGCCGCATGCTTGAGCGCCTGTTGCCTATCTGTGAGCGCAGAGGCCTGCACATAAACCTTTATCCCCACGCACGCTACGGCATGCAAACGACTTCGGAAGCCGTCGCACTGTGCCGGGAATTCAACCATCCCCTGCTCAATATCGTGTTCAACGGTTATCACTGGTACGCCACTGAAGAACAAGCCCTGGAACAACGCCTTGATGCGATGTGGCCTTGGCTCCAGCACGTGAACATTGCCGGAACACGACGTTCTCCGTTGGGTTGGGGCGGGCTGGCGACCATCGAAACGCTTGATGAAGGCGAGATGGATAATTTCGTCCTGCTGGGCGCTCTGGAACGCCGCGGCTTTACGGGTCGTGTCGGCGTGCTGGGATGGCAAAGTATGGGAGGCGACGTTTACGGCAACCTGAGCCGTTCAGCCACGGCATATCGCTCCATGGAGCAACGCCTGGCCCTACACCCTGAATGGGCCTTATTGTCCGAGACGCCACGCTAGGCGAGGAGATAGACCGTGGCCCATCGTGTCCATGCACTCGATTCATTTTTTTACTCTTCAATGGGCGTTTATGCCTTTCAGTCACAGTGCGAAATGCTCGCCGAACTCGGTTATGACGGTCTCACTGTTTCGGCCTGGGGCGGCACGCCGCTGACCGACCTGCGCCTGCTGCCGCGCGTTAGTGAGCAGCACGGCCTGCGCGTCGAAGGCTTGTACCTGGTGCTGCACGAAGGCCGCAATGATCACCTTATTCGGCGCATCATCGAAAGCGTCGAAGGGGTCGAACTCATCGAACTGGCGATCCAGACCTCAGTCAACGGCAGTCCGGCCATCATGCGGTTCATCGAGTCGCTGCTGCCCATCGCAGAACGACGCGGCTTAAGAATCGCTCTGTATCCGCATCTTCACCACGTCACCCAGACCACGGCTCAAGTGGTGCAGATCTGCGAATACTTCGCTCACCCGCGCCTGGGAGCATCGTTTAACGGCTATCACTGGTACGCCAGTCAGGAAGGCGAACTTCACCAGCGTCTTGAAGCCATGCAACCCTGGTTGATGCAAGTCGTACTGTCAGGCAGCGCGCTCAGCGAACTGGGCTGGGGCGGCGTGGCCACCATGGAGCCGGTTGACCGTGGAGAGCTGGACAACTTTGCCGTGGTCGCGGCGCTGAACAGTGTCGGATACACAGGCAGCATTGGCGTGCTTGGTTGGGACTACGGCGGCGATATCTACCTGAAACTGCAACGCTGCCTGGCGACCCTTCGCAATATTGATCGTCGCCTGGAGCGCCATCCGCATTGGTCGGACTTTTCATCGCTGTAATGCCCTCTCCACCTGATATGAAAAAGGAGCCTGCAATGACTGCCCTCTCTGTGCTTGACCTCATGATGATTGGCGAGGGTAAAACCTTCACCGACACGCTGGATGACGCGGTCGCACTGGCGCGACATGTGGAAGCCTATGGTTACAAACGATATTGGGTCGCCGAGCATCACGACCTGCCGGGCATCGCGTCTTCGGCCACCACCCTGCTCATCCAGCATCTGGCGGCGGCCACTCGCACCCTGCGCGTGGGTTCAGGCGGCATCATGCTACCCAACCACTCCCCGTTGATGGTGGCCGAGCAGTTCGGCACATTGGCCACGTTGTTCCCAGGTCGCATCGACCTGGGTATCGGTAGAGCACCGGGTTCAGCCGGGGCGGCGATCCGCGCTTTGCGCGGTGACGCATCGGAACGGGACTTCGCGCATGACATTCAACACTTGCAGGACTATCTGGCAGACAACGGGCATCAGCCGGTCCGGGCGATTCCCGGAACCCACGACGTACCACTCTGGCTTCTGGGCTCGAGCATGAACAGCGCAGACCTTGCCGCAAAGCTGGGGCTACCTTATGCATTCGCCTCGCATTTCGCGCCGCGCTTCTTGATGGATGCAATTACGCACTACCGTACTTCGTTCCGCCCATCAGCGACGCTCAAGCAGCCCTATGTGATCGCAGGTGTCAATGTTTTTGCTGCCCCCTCACGGGCCGAAGCCGATTACATCGCGAGCTCTCACCGGCAGTGGGTGTGCAACCTGTACGCCGGAAAAGCAGGCCCGTTACCCCATCCCTCGGAGGGTTTTATGGATACGCTTACGAACATTGATCGGCACACGCTCAATCAGGCGATGCTGTGCACGGCGACAGGTGACCAGGACGACGTCAGCAGTTGGCTACGCCAATTCATTACAACGACCCAGGTGGATGAAATCATCATTGATGCGCGTATTTATGACGCCAAGGCTCGCTGCCGATCCTATCAACTGATCGCCGAATCCCTTGCCGACATGCTGGGTTGATTCAGTCTGCAGTGAGGGGGGTAAGCCATGCGTGAGAAACAACAGAGGACGTGCCCCTCGCCTGACTTCGATGCCGCCATGCGCGCGATTGCTCACCCGCTGAGACGGGACATCCTGAAATGGCTCAAGGCGCCGTTGGTGTATTTCCCGCAACAGGACTGGAAGGTGGAACGGGGCGTAAGCGTTGGGCAGATCACGCAACGTTGCGGCCTGTCCCAATCGACAGTGTCCCAGCATTTGGCAGTACTCAAGCAGGTCGCCTTGGTCGATGTCCGCAAGACAGGCCCCTTTCATTTTTTCACACGCAACGAGGCAACGCTTGGGCACCTCGCTGCCCGGCTCAGGGATCAGCTTGGCAGTTCGGGTATGCAGGGGTAGGACAACGCAGAGCCATCGGTAATGTGAATGTCATGCGTGCTGCGCTGGAAAGTTCGCACCGTGGTTGGGGGCAATCCATCGTCATCGGTGTAGCTGGAGCGGGCCAGGAGATTTCCACTTGTCCCTTCCAGCTTGTTACCGGCCGCGCATGGAAAGGCTCTGCGTTCGGCGACGTCAAACGCCGCACGCAATTGCCAAAAATAGTTAAGGACGCCATGAAAGGTGAAATCGAGCTGGCGCCTTTCGTCTAACCGATTGACGGCGCCAACCCGTTTGAGCGCTATGGACGCCTAAAAACGGGTGCCCAATGAAGAGGCTAGTGCACTGCCTTTTGTCGCTTGAACCCATGCAACAATGCGTCAGTCGCCACGATCGCGTCATACACTAGTTCCGGTGTCACCGTGAAAGGCATGTTGTGCATCGTGTCGTTTTTATCGCAGGCCAACTCGGCGACTTTTCTCCACTCCGCTTCCTTGAAGTGTTTGAGCCCCAAGTCTTCAAGCGTCAGGGGTAAACCTACGGCCATCGCAATGTCCACCACCTCCTCAATCTCAGCCATAGGCGCAGCTTCCATCACGAGCTGGGTGAACAGGCCGAACACGACCTTTTCTCCGTGATGTGCGCCGTGCAGATCATGCACATTGGTCATCCCGTTATAGGTGCCGCCGCCTTGGCGGTATCCAGGGTTTTTCCGGCACCTATCCCGACGACATAATCCGCCCCACGCGCTGCTTCCACGTGCCTGTTGATTTCACTGTCGGAACACTGCCCGCCAAACACGGCCAGCTCCGCGCGTTGTTCGTTTTTGAACCCCGGCATCGCTTTCTCATGAACCCGGCCGACGATAAATTGATCGCAGATCAAATAGGCATCGGCCCCGAAGGCTTTGCCATGTATCGCTAAATCCACCAGCGCATCGGCCTGGACCAGAAATTTGGCCGGCGATGCAATGCCTTTGGTAATAGTCATCTCATTCCCTCACGTCGCATGCGCAAAACGCTCAACGTGTGCACGCTTGAGCGTTCCTCTGCGCTGATGACGAATCAGTTAAACACCATCCCGCCATCAATGATCACGGCCTGACCGGTCATGTAGTCGGAGTCAGGTCCGGACAGGAACGAAACGCAGGCCGCCACGTCTTCGGGCTGGGAAAGTCGCTTCAAAGTGATGTGTTGGGCAAATTGTTCCATCCCCCATTCAATACTTTGATTGGCGTTATCGGCCACGTCCTGGGCGACCTTGCGCATCATCGGTGTATTCACGATGCCAGGGCAGTAGGCGTTTACCGTAATGCCCAGGTGAGCCAATTCCCGGGCCGCTGTCTGGGTGATGCCACGCACGGCAAACTTGGTCCCGCCGTACACCGCCAGGTCGGGATTGCCGATATGGCCCGCCTGCGAGGAAGCACTGATGATTTTGCCACCGTGACCTAACGCCTTGAACGCGTTGACTGCCGCCTGTATGCCCCAGAGAACACCACCCACGTTGATGTCGAACGTTCGCCGATAGATCTCTGGCGTAATAGCTTCGATTGGAGCAATTGGCGCAATGCCTGCGTTATTGATGACCACATGCAGGTCACCCAAGCCATCCACCGCTGCCTGCACGGCTTTGAACACTTCCTCGCGATCGGCTACATCGACCTTTATCGCCAGGGCTTTGCCACCCGTTTTCCTGATTTTTTCAGCCACTTGATCGGCTGTTTCAAGATTCATATCGGCGCAGGCTATGGCGAACCCATCTGCCGCCAAGCGCAATGCAATGGCCTCTCCGATCCCTTGACCGGCACCGGTTACAAAAGCAACTTTTCCCAAGGACTTACTCATTCTGGTGTTCCTTCTTATTAGTGATGGGGGTTAAAGACTGCTCACACATCTGCCCAGGTTCAGAAGCTCGCCTGCAGCTTCACACCGGCAACCCAGGCATTGTCCACCTCGTAGACGCCGCCTGGGTTACGCACGTACTGCACGTTCGGGCGCACGGTTAGCCAGTTGGTCGCGTGTACGCCGTAATTGAGTTCGATGTTGTATTCGCTGTGCTGCACTGGAACGTACTGCGGATCGTCGTAGTCGCTGATGCCCGTGCTGTCATTGATCAGGCGCTGGCGCCTGGTGACATCGTCGTTGACCTTGAGGCGTGCGATGCCCAAGCCGATGTCATCGTTGGGCCGCGCATCAAACGGGCCTCTGTAGACCGCACCGATATTCTGGAAACTCTCGATGCCGCTGGTGGCCTTGTCGTCGATGGTCAGGCTGGCAAACACGCTCAAGCCGCGTGAGGCGTCGCCGTTGTGGGCAGTAAGCTGCTGTTGACCAATGATCCAGGCGCCATGTTTGCTGCTGCGCGACTTTGGCGGCTGGCCGGTCAACACCTGAGGGTTATCGTTGACGTCGTCGTACAGATCGTTGGCGTTGGCAGTGCTGTAGTAGTAACCCAGGCGGTATTCACCGGGTAAGGCTTCGTTGCCGACTGATGGCTTCCAGATGACCTCCACCGGCACCAACGCGCCTTTGGTACCACTGCCACTGAGCTTGAAGCCGTTGCCGATGCTGAGGTTCGACGGGTTCTTACACCCCGACCTGCACCGCCCAGTGTTCATCGAGGTTATAGCGCACCCGCCCGCCCCACTGGCTCACAGGCCCGCTGTACCAGACATCACCGGCGACGTTTCCGATGGGTGCACTGCAAAAAGACAGGCTCTGGAAGTCGCATGGAAAGCTGGCAAAGTCTTCGTTGACGCCCACGCGGCCAAACTTGAAATCCAGGGCGCTGTCGAAAAATTTCTGGCGGTACCACATCTGGGTCAGGCGCCAGGTCTGCCCCCTGCCCCACACCTCTTGCACCGAACTGAGCTGTGGCGCGCGGGGATCAGAAACGCGATCGTTGGAGAGGTTGTTGCCATTGCGTTCAGTTACCAGCACTTGGAACTCGGCGTCATTCCAGCCCAGCAATTTTTGCAGGTCCAGGTGAGTGCCCAGTGCCCATTGCGCGGTGTAACGCGCCGTGCGGTCATGGTCATAACCCCCGTGAACATTGGTGGCGGCTTCACCGACGTAACCGACGAACACGTCAACACCCTGCTCCAGCAGCTCACTGCGTACCCCTCCCCAATCTCCGGTGCCCCATTTCGAGGAAGCGTCGTCGGCGGATGCAGGCACGGCGATGCATGACAGGAGCCCGAGCCCCATCGGCAATTTCCAAGCGATGTTCATGTCGATTTACCCTATTGTTTTTTTGTTTACGACACGTCGTTGACTGGACCGCAGGGCAACGCTCCTGCGGTCACTCAAGAAAGCAATCAGTTGAACAGTGGGCAGCTACAGCTCAAATGCCGGCCAGGCACAGGTATTTGATCTCCAGGTAATCCTCCAACCCGTATTTGGAGCCTTCCCGGCCGATACCCGATGCCTTCACCCCACCAAACGGTGCGGCTTCGGAACTGATAATCCCGGTGTTGACCCCGACGATCCCGTACTCCAGCGCCTCCCCCAAACGGAACACCCGGCTCAGGTTTGCGGTGTAGAAATACGCCGCCAGACCAAATTCGGTGTCGTTGGCTTTAGCGATGACTTCGGCGTCGTCGAAGAAGCGGAAGACCGGCGCCAATGGCCCGAAGGTTTCTTCCTTGGCGACCCGAGCGGTGTCCGGCACGTCCACCAGGATGGTGGGCTCAAAGAAATTGGCGCCCTGGGCATGCGCACCACCGCCCTGGACCACCTTGGCCCCTTTGGCCAAGGCATCCTCGATATGCTCGCGCACCTTGGCGACGGCCTTGCCATCAATCAGCGGCCCAAGAGTGACGCCATCGGTAAAACCATCGCCAATCTTCAGAGCGCCCACCGCTGATGCGAGTTTGTCGACGAAGGCGTCGTACACGTTGTCATGCACATACAGGCGATTGGCGCAGACGCAGGTCTGCCCGGCATTGCGAAACTTCGAAGCGAGTGCGCCCTCAACGGCAGCATCCAGATCGGCATCTTCGAACACGATAAAGGGCGCGTTGCCGCCAAGCTCCAGGGAAACTTTCTTGATGTCGTGGGCGCATTTTTCCATGATCTGGCGCCCGATCTCGGTAGACCCCGTGAAGGAAATCTTTCGTACCACCGGGTTGCTGGTCAGCTCCTCGGCAATCTCTGCCGCGGCGCCCGTGACCACCGACAGCACCCCCTTGGGAATGCCCGCCTGTTCGGCGAGGTACACCAGCGCCAATGCCGAGAACGGCGTCTGGGAGGCAGGTTTGATGACCATGGTGCAACCGGCGGCCAGCGCCGGCCCGGCTTTGCGGGTGATCATTGCGCTGGGGAAATTCCATGGCGTAATCGCAGCGCAAACACCCACAGGCTGTTTGATGACCAACAAGCGTTTGTCCGTTGCGCCCGCAATAATATCGCCGTAGACCCGCTTCGCCTCCTCCGCATACCACTCGATATAGGACGCGCCGAAGACAATTTCACCCAGCGCTTCAGGCAGCGGCTTGCCCTGCTCCAGGGTCATGATGTGAGCCAGATCGTGCTGGTTTTCGATAATCAAGTCGTACCAACGTCGTAACGCATTGGCGCGGGCCTTCGCAGAAAGCTCACGCCAGGCCGGCAGCGCGCGCTCGGCCGCTTGGATGGCACGGCGTGTTTCGGCCTTGCCCATGCGTGGCACCTGGCCGACGGTCACCCCCGTCGATGGATTGACCACGGTAATAATGCTTTCGTTGTCGGCGGCTAGCCACTCACCGTCGATATAGGCTTGGTGACGCAAGAGTCGAGGGTTGTTCAACTTCATTTCAGGAGCTCCGTAGCGCGGCGCGATTGCGTCTGATCGATGCTCACGGCCTTGAATTTGAAGCCCCGATAGTCATCGTTCTTGACCGCTGCCAATTGTTCGCTGAACGCGCCCAAACCACCCATGTAGAAATAAACCTTGTTGCTTTTGCCGGGGATATTGGCGCCGAAGATCCACGACTCGGTCTTGGCGAACAGCGTCTGATCGGCAATGTCCTGGCAGGTCTTGCCCCATTCCTGCTCGCTTTGCGCAGACGGTTCCACGCAGGCCAACTCGTTCTGCTCCATGAACCCCACCAGATCGGAGACCCACTCCACTTCGGTTTCAATCGTCGGCGGAAGATTGGTAAACGGACCGTTAGGCCCCAGGATCATGAACATATTCGGGAATTTGGCGGTGGCCACCGACAGGTAGCTCGATGGGCCGTCAGCCCAGTGATCCTTCATCGAGACGTTATCGCGGCCGCGAATATCGATGCGCTTGTAATTACCGTCTACGGCGTCAAAACCGGTGGCAAACACCAGCACATCAAGCTCGTGCTCGACGCCATCTGCCGTACGAATTCCCTTGGCAGTAATCTCCTCAATCGGGTTGGCCTTGACGTCGACCAGCGACACATTGGCCCGATTGAAGGTGGCGTAGTAGCCGCTGTCGCACAACGGGCGCTTGGCGTACAGGTCGCGTGGCATGAGCTTGCGTGCGGTTTCCGGGTCGGTGACGATCTCGGCGATTTTCTCGCGGACGAAGTTTTGCGCCTCGATATTGGCCTCTTCACTGGTGGCGATATCGTTGAAGGTCTGGAACATGTAGCGGAAACCGCCGCCACCGTCCCAGGCGCGTTGGAAGATGGCTTTGCGTTCAGCAGCATCCACACTCATGGTGGGAATGTCGCTTTCTGGGAAGCCGAACGCCAAGCGCGAGGAACGCACCTCCTGCCAGATCGCGTCATAGTTGCGCTTGATGTCTTCGACGTAGTCGCGACTGACCGGGCCGTTGCCCACCGGCACGGTGTACTGCGCAGAGCGCTGGAACACGGTCAGGTGGCCGACTGTCGGTGCGAGCGCGGTGATGACCTGGCAACCCGTCGAACCCGTGCCGATCACACCCACGCGCTTGCCTTCCAGCACAGCATCAGCCGGCCAGTTGGCGGTGTGATACATGTGCCCCTCGAATTGGTCGACGCCTTTGATCTTGGGTACATTCGTTGCCGACAACAGGCCCAGCGCCGTCACCAGGTACTTGGCGCTGTATTGATGACCGTCATCGGCCGAGACCAGCCAGCGGCTGCTCTGCTCGTCGAACACGGCGGCGGTAATCCCTGTTTCAAGCTGGATGTCGCGGCGCAAGTCGTGGCGATCCACTGCGTGGTTCAGGTAGGACAGGATCTGCGGCTGGGTCAGGTAGCGTGTGGTGATGTCCCATTCCTGGCACAGTTCGCGGTCCCAGGAGAAGCAATAGACAAACGATTCACTGTCGGATAACGCGCCGGGGTAGCGATTCCAGAACCAGGTACCGCCGATGCCACCGGCCTTGTCGAAGGCGCGCACTTTCAAGCCCAATTCATCGCGTAACTTCTTGAGCATGTAAATGCCGCCGAAACCTGCGCCGATCACAATGGCGTCGTAGTTGATAACGTCGGTGCCAACGGAACGTTTAGCCAGAACTGTAGTTGTCATTATGTTCTCCTGTTTCGATCAGTGCGCCCGCAGAGGTGAACCAAACTGCAGGCAAGCCGTATCCGTTTCCCTGGGCGAGCGCTCCGGGAACGTATCTTCAATGGGTGCTTGACGGGCCAGGGCAGGCCCGCGGTTTCAACTAAAGCGAGAAGCCGCCGTCGACGGCAACTGCCTGGCCGGTGACATGGGGGGCACAGGCCAGGTAAACCGCCAGTTGGCCCATGTCTTCCACGGTTTGCGCTTCCCCTTGGGGCAACAGGCTGGACTGATGCCGCTCCCAGGATTGCACTTCGGTTTCGCCCGGTTGCGCCCAGCGTGCGGAAAGTCCCTCATCACCGCGCCACATGCCGGTGCCCACAACACCTGGGCAAAGGGCGTTAACCGTGATGCCTTCGCGGGCAACTTCCTTGGCAAAGGCGTTGGTAAAACCGATCACGGCGAACTTGGAGGCGCTGTAGTGGGAGAGGTCCGGGAAACCGACTTTGCCGGCAATCGAAGCCAGGTTGATGATGCGGCCGAACTTGTGCTCGCGCATCAGCTTGAGTTCGGCCTGGCAGCACAAGAAGACGCCACGCGCATTGATATTCATGATGCGGTCCCACTCGCTGACCGCTAACTCATCGACCCGGCCGAGGCTGACTACGCCCGCATTGTTGACGGCGACGTCCAAGCGGCCAAACGCCGACCTGACTTGCTCGATCATGCTGGCAACACTTTCGGCCTGGCTGACATCCACTTGCACGGCGACCGCACGTCGACCCAGTTCGCGAACATTGGCAGCCGCCTCTTCGGCGATATTGATGTCGTAGTCGGCGAGTACCAGATCAGCGCCAGCGTGGGCCAGGCTCAGTGCGATGCCTTGGCCAATGCCTCGACCGGCACCCGTCACCAGGGCGACTTTGCCTGCCAGGGAGAAATCGACAGCTTTGAATTGGCTCATGTGATGCCTCTGTTCATTATTGTTGTGAGAAACAGCCGTCTCATGCGGCTCGCTGAAACAGTCAGAGCAAGTCAAATGCCAAGATCGACTAACCAGGCTGAAAGGTCCGGGATAGAGGGTTTTTAGATTTGAATTCTGCGTGTCACGCGCGGCCGATCTAACACATTACGTCTCCCTGTCCTCAGGTCCTGCTGCGAACAATGAGATGTTATGTCTCACCGGGACCTGCCAGCCGATACCGCTTGAAGGGGACGGTTAGACCGCCTTTAATGGGCCTCACAGAAAAATAAGATCCAATCTTCGGAGGTACCATGTCCTCTGGCTTGTCAAAGGTTCATGTCGAGCATGTAAATCGCGTGCTGCGCACGGCCGAACGGGCTCCGACCTTGCCCGTGCCGAATGTCATCTTCGACTCTTGGCGCCGCTCGGTTCAGTATTACAATCTCGACCCTGGCTCAATGCATGGCCCCAGGGTTCTTGAGGCGCATCAGCTCAACGAACACCGCGAGCGGGTTGATGATTTCCTGCACCTGGCTGCCGACGAAATTTCGCGACTGCACAGCCGTGTGCGTGATGCCGATTACTGCGTGATGCTTACCGACACGCTTGGCTGCACGGTGGATTACCGAATCGAATCAACCCTGCGCAGCGAATACCGACGCTCTGGCATGGACGTGGGTACCTGCTGGTCGGAAAGCGAAGAAGGTACTACGGCTGTCTGCGCCGTGCTGATCGACAAATTGCCAGTCACCGTGCACAAGCATGACCATTTTCGCGCAGCGTTCATCGGCAATACCTGCTCGGCAGCGCCGGTATTTGCCCCCAATGGTGAGATCCTGGCGGTGCTGGATGTCTCTTCGGTGCGCGCGCCCGATGATCGACGCAGCCAGCATCTGATCCGGCAAATGGTCATCCAGAGTGCCAACGACATTGAAAATGCTTACTTCATGTACAGCACTCAAGACCTATGGGTGCTGCGTGCACACCCCCTGCCCGGCTACGTCGACAGTCAGCCACAGTGCCTGTTTGCCTGGGACCGTGATGGCCGGATCGCGGCGCTTAACCCTGCCGCGCGACGGCTGTTGTTGCAGCGCTGTGGCAGGATCCCCGCGCATATCGACGAGGCCTTTTTAACTGCGCAATTGCCTGCAGCCGGTGATGACAGCATCCACTACTTACCGTCGATGGGGCTGCACGTGCGCCTCAAAGTCCCCCGCCGCCCCCTCAGCGTACCCGTGCAAGGCAGCCTGGCGTCAGCACTCGACCCCAAAGTCGCACACGCACTGGAACTGGCTGTACGGGTGAAAGATCGAGGGCTCCCGGTATTGCTGCAGGGTGAAACCGGCGCAGGCAAAGAGCATTTTGCATTGCAGCTGCACGCGGCCAGTAAAAGACGCGACAAGCCCTTCGTCGCCATCAACTGCGCGGCGATACCCGAGAACCTGATTGAGAGCGAACTGTTCGGCTACGCCGCCGGCGCGTTCACGGGCGCGTCCAGCAAAGGCATGCGCGGGCTTCTGATCCAGGCTGACGGCGGTACTTTGTTTCTGGATGAAATCGGCGATATGCCGCTTACCTTACAGACACGTCTACTCAGGGTCTTGAGCGAGGGCGAGGTGGCCCCCTTGGGTGGCGCTCGACCGCAGTCGATCGACATCGAGATCATCTGCGCCAGCCACCGAGACATCGCCACATTGGTCGAAACCGGCGACTTTCGTGAAGACCTGTTCTTTCGCTTGAGCGGCGCGCGCTTTGATATTCCGCCGCTGCGCGAACGCAGGGATAAATTGGCCCTGGTCACCAAGCTGCTGGACGAAGAATGCAAACGCTCTGGTGAGCGACTGCAATTGAGCGAAGCCGCGCTGGAAATGCTTTTGAACTTCAGTTGGCCCGGCAATATGCGGCAGTTGCATCATGTGCTGCGCTACGCCTGTGCAGTGTGCAAGAGCCAGGTGATTGGGGTGGAGGATCTGCCGTCGACCTTGAGCGTGAGTGCGCCAACCAAAGGGCTGAACACCGTCTCTGGAAGTCCCGAACGCCAGGCCTTGATCGATACGCTGGTGCGCAACCGCTGGAAGCCGATACTGGCAGCGCAGGAACTGGGGATTTCGCGTGCAACCCTGTATCGCAAGGTTAATCTGCACGGGATAAAAATGCCGGGCAAAGGCTCCTACAATTAGTATTCACCAGGCGTCGCCTGTACCGGACGCCTGGTGTTGTCATCTAGAGCTTAAAGGGCTTTTTCCAACTCTGGGATGGCCTCGAACAAGTCCGCCACCAGGCCGTAATCGGCCACCTGGAAGATCGGCGCTTCTTCGTCCTTGTTGATCGCAACGATCACTTTGGAGTCTTTCATGCCAGCCAGGTGCTGGATCGCGCCGGAGATACCGACGGCGATGTACAGCTGTGGAGCAACGATCTTGCCGGTCTGACCGACCTGCATGTCGTTCGGCACAAAACCTGCGTCGACCGCGGCGCGGGAAGCACCCACGGCAGCGCCCAACTTGTCGGCCAGCGCGTACAGGTGTTTGAAGTTGTCGCCGTTCTGCATGCCGCGACCGCCGGAAACGACGATCTTGGCAGCGGTGAGTTCCGGACGATCGGACTTGGCCAGTTCTTCACCAACGAAGCTGGAGATGCCAGCGTCGTGAGCAGCAGCAACCGCTTCAACCGAAGCCGAACCGCCTTCAGCGGCCACCGGGTCGAAACCGGTGGCACGTACGGTGATTACCTTCACTGCAGCGTTCGATTGAACGGTAGCGATGGCGTTACCGGCGTAGATCGGACGCTTGAAGGTGTCGGCCTTTTCTACCGAGATGATCTCGGAGATCTGGTCAACATCCAGTGCAGCGGCAACGCGCGGCAGGATGTTTTTGCCGTTGGAGGTCGCGGCAGCCAGGATGTGGCTGTAGTCAGCGCCCAGCTCTGCTACCAGAGGGGCAACGTTTTCCGGCAGTTGGTGAGCGTAGGCAGCGTTGTCGGCTACCAGCACTTTAGCCACGCCAGTGATTTTTGCAGCGGCTTCAGCCACGGCACCAATGTTTTGGCCAGCAACCAGAACGTGGATGTCACCACCGATTTTCGCGGCGGCAGCCACGGTGTTCAGAGTGGCCTGAGCTACTACTTTGTTGTCGTGTTCTGCAATAACCAAGATAGTCATTTGTGGCTCCTTAACCTCAAAGCACCTTCGCTTCGTTTTTCAGTTTCTCGACCAGTTCAGCCACCGACTTGACCTTGATACCCGCGCTGCGTGCAGCCGGCGCTTCGACTTTCACGGTCTTGTTGGTGGAGGCGGTGGAAACGCCCAAAGCGTCCGGAGTCAGCACTTCAAGAGGCTTCTTCTTGGCTTTCATGATGTTTGGCAGGGACGCATAACGCGGCTCGTTCAAACGCAGGTCGGTGGTGACGATCGCCGGCAGTTTCAGGGAAACCGTCTGCGCGCCGCCGTCGACTTCGCGAGTCACGGCAACGCTGTCGCCGCTGATTTCAACTTTGGACGCGAACGTGCCTTGACCGTAACCGCTCAATGCCGCAAGCATCTGGCCAGTCTGGTTGTTGTCGCTGTCGATGGCTTGTTTGCCGAGGATCACCAGCTGAGGCTGTTCCTTGTCGACAACAGCTTTGAGCAGCTTGGCAACGGCCAGGGACGTCAGATCTTCGGCGGATTCGACGAGAATGGCGCGGTCGGCACCCAGAGCCAGCGCGGTGCGCAGTTGCTCTTGAGCGGTGGACGGGCCGATGGAAACCACGACGATTTCAGTCGCAACGCGACCTTCTTTTATAGAGAGTTCCTTCAGGCGTACGGCTTCTTCCACTGCGATTTCGCAGAATGGGTTCATCGACATTTTTACGTTGGCCAGATCGACCCCGGAATTGTCCGCCTTGACGCGAACTTTCACGTTGTAGTCGACCACCCGCTTGATGGCTACCAGGACTTTCATGGATAACTCCATAACCAAATATTGAACCCGACACGCCACCGGCATACCGGGGAGAAAGATCAGCGCTCGCCCAGTTGCTCGATCACGCCGCTGGCCTTCAACTGCGCCAGACGCTCGTCATCCAGCCCCAGTCGACGCTTAAGCACTTCATCCGTGTGCTCACCAAGCATCGGTGCCGGACGCAAGTATTCCACCGGCGTGCCGGACATCTTGATCGGGCTGCCGACTGTCACGAAGTCCGCCTTCAGCGGGTGTGGAATCTTCACCAGCATATTGCGTGCCTTGACCTGAGGTTCATCCAGGGCCTGGGCGATGCTGTTGATCGCACCGATCGGCACGCCACGCGGATGGACAAGGTCAATCCACTCCTGTGCACGCCCTTCAAGGAAGTGCCGTGACAAGATCTCGATGATCGCTTCGCGATTGGCCACACGGTCGGCGTTACGTGTAAAGCGAGGGTCTGCAGGCAGGTGCGCCAGCCCGATGGCGTCACATAGCGCGACGAATTGCGAGTCGTTGCCGCAGGCGATGATGAAGTCCTGGTCGCTGGCACGGAACACCTGGTAAGGCACGATATTGGCGTGAGCATTGCCGTAACGCCCCGGTGGTTTGCCCGAGGCCAGGTAGTTCTGGCTCTGGTTGCACAAGGTTGCAACCTGCACGTCCAGCAGCGCCATATCGATGTGCTGGCCTGCACCGGTTTTTTCCCGGCTGAGCAACGCCGCCTGTATGGCAACTGTAGAATAAAGGCCGGTCATCAGATCGGAAAAGGCCACGCCGACCTTCTGCGGGCCGCCACCGGGCAAGTCATCGCGCTCGCCGGTAATGCTCATCAGCCCGCCGATGCCCTGCACGATGAAGTCATAACCTGGTTCGGTCGCGCGCGGGCCAGTCTGCCCGAAGCCTGTGACGGAGCAATACACCAGTCGCGGATTGAGCTGCGACAACGCGGCGTAATCCAACCCGTACTTGGCCAGGGAGCCGGCTTTGTAGTTTTCGATCAGCACATCGCAATCGGTCGCCAACGCACGCACCAATTGCTGCCCTTCAGGGCTGGCCAGATTCAACGCTACCGATAACTTGCCGCGATTAGTGGATTGGTAATACGACGCTTCAGAGGTCAACTCATCGCTCTGGCCTGTCATCCATGGCGGCCCCCAACCACGGGTATCGTCGCCTACGCCCGGCCGTTCGACCTTGATCACTTCGGCACCCAGGTCGGCCAGCGTTTGCCCACACCAAGGGCCTGCAAGCACTCGGCTCAAGTCGAGTACGCGGTATCCAGTCAAAGCACCCATGTCATTTCACCTCTGCTTGAGCGATTACACACGCTCGATCACCATCGCCAGCCCTTGGCCAACACCGATACACAGACTGACCACGGCATAACGCTTGCCGTTGCGCTGCAACGCTCGCGCAGTGCTGAGCGCCAGGCGCGCACCGGAGGCGCCCAATGGATGGCCCACCGCGATCGCGCCGCCATTGGGGTTGACACGAGGATCGTCGAACGCCACGCCGAGCCCTTTGAGGCAACCCAGAACCTGGCTGGCAAATGCTTCGTTGATTTCAATAATGTCCATGTCCGCCAACGTCAGGTCTGCCCGTGCCAGCGCTTTATTAATGGCCTCGACCGGGCCGACACCCATGATGCGAGGCGCGACACCTGCAGCCGCGCTCGACAGGATACGCACCATGGGCACCAAGCCATGCCGCTCGCCTGCGGCACGCGTGCCGATCAGCAGCGCTGCGGCGCCGTCGTTGACACCTGACGCATTGCCGGCAGTGACCACCC
Source organism: Pseudomonas sp. LBUM1643 (assembly GCF_059716215.1). NCBI lineage: Bacteria > Pseudomonadati > Pseudomonadota > Gammaproteobacteria > Pseudomonadales > Pseudomonadaceae > Pseudomonas > Pseudomonas sp. LBUM1643. The sequence goes on along the minus strand of NZ_CP166813.1, from coordinate 3,181,528 downwards.
CACCCTCGTGCAGAGGTCGCAGACGACTCAAGGCCGCGAGGTCAGATTGCGGGCGCGGGTGCTCGTCGTGCTCCACAAGGTTGGGCGGGGTTTTACGGCCAGTGGGCACGCTGACACCCAGTATTTCATCGTCAAAGAACCCGCTTTCGCGCGCGGCTTCGTACTTGGCCTGCGAACGGGCTGCGAAAACGTCAGCCTGCTCACGGTCGATGCCGTATTCCTGCGCCACGTTGTCGCCGGTCTGCGGCATGGTGTCATTACCAAACTGCGCAACAATTTTCGGATTCGGAAAACGCGCGCCGATGGTGCTGTCGTACACCGTAAAATCTCGGCTGTAGGCGGCCTCGGCCTTAGCCATGACGAAGGGCGCGCGCGACATGCTCTCTACACCGCCCGCTACAAACAGCTCACCTTCGTGACAAGTGACTGCGCGGGCTGCATCAATCACGGCAGCCAGTCCGCTGGCGCACAATCGGTTGACCGTCTGCCCGGGTACAGTGACCGGCAACCCGGCAAGCATTGCCGCGTGACGCGCGATATTGCGGCTGTCCTCGCCGGCCTGATTGGTATTGCCGAGGATGACGTCCTCGATAGCGTCGCCAGGGATGGCATTACGCGCAAGCAGTTCGCGAATGACATGGGCTGCAAGATCGTCAGGCCGTACCGGCGCGAGTGCGCCCGCATGGCGACCGAAAGGCGTACGTAACCCCGCAAAAATATAAGCATCGAGCATGGCAGTTTCCTAAGCGTTGAAAGGTCAGGTCAGTGTCGGTTCCGGGTGGCGCAGCGATAGGCCGAGCGCCGCGCGACGGCGCAGCCAAGGGCCGGGGCGATAACGTGGGTCACCGGTCAGTTCGGTCATGCGTTCGAGGATGGTCAGCACGCGCTGAGCGCCGACACTGTCGCCCCAGGCCAGCGGGCCCTGCGGGTAACCCAGCCCACGGCGTACGCCTTCATCCAGATCTTCAACGCTGGCAATGCGCTGCTGGACGATATCGCCCGCCAGGTTGATGATCAGCGCCAGCACTCGCTGAGCGACGAAGCCGACACTGTCATTGATCACGCTGACGCCCACACCGTCACGAGCCAACAGCGCATGAGCGGCTTGGCACATATCGGTGCGAGTTGCCGGTGTGAGCATAAGCGTGCGGTAGCGGGTGCAATCCAGCAGCGGGTCAATACATACCGTGCGCGTCGGGTCTACGCTAAAACGTTGCGCCGCGCGTGTTGCGTCCACACCATAGGGCGCCAACAGGCAAAGAGCAGCTTCGGAAGGAGTGCCGCCCTGTTCTACCTGGGCGCCCAGTTGTTCCAGCAATGCGCCGAGGCTGGCACGGTCGGCATCGTTTTCGGTACCCAGCCACACCGGTGGCATAGCCTCCACGACGGGCACGGACTGGGGATGCGGCGCGTCGACCATTTGGCCGTTGGCATAGCGATAAAAACCGCGTCCAACCTTACGCCCTACATAGCCGGCCTCAAGCATTTGGCGGGTCAGCGCGGCGGGCCGATAACGGGGTTCCTGGTAGAACTGGTTATAAATAGATTCGATCACTGGGTGGGAAACATCCAGTGCCGTCAGGTCGAACAGCTCCAGCGGCCCCATGCGAAAACCCAGGCCTTCGCGCAGAATGCGATCGATCTCGGCCGGCTCAGCGACGCCTTCCTTGAGTATCTGCAAGGCTTCGGTGCTGTAAGCGCGCCCCGCGTGATTAATGATGAAGCCGGGAGTGTCCTTGGCCCGAATCCCGCAGTGCCCCATCCGCGCAGCCAATGCCTGCAGACTGTCACCGACGCGAGGATCACTGGCCAGGCCATCAATGACCTCCACCACTTTCATCAGTGGCACCGGGTTGAAAAAGTGAAACCCCGCCACACGTTCAGGCTTGCGGCACTCGCGAGCGATGCTGGTGACTGATAGCGAGGAAGTATTGGTGGCAAGAATGCAATCGTCGCGAACAACGGCCTCAAGCTGGGCGAGCAAGGCTTGCTTGGCATCGAGGCGTTCAATGATGGCTTCCACCACTACGTCAACGTCGCTGAGATCAGTCAATGCGCTGGCAACACGCAGACGTTCAAGGGTTGCGTGGGCATCACTGGCCGAAATTTTTCCTTTGGCCACCAACTTGTCCAGGGTCTGTTGCAGGTTTTCGCGAGCGATCTGCGCGGCGCCTTCACGGTTGTCGAATAGCATGACCTCAACGCCGGCCTGAGCCGCAATCTGGGCAATACCCGTTCCCATGACGCCCGCGCCCACGACAGCCATTCGTTTTATTTCACGTGTCATGGGTCACTCTCCAGAGAAGATAGCTTGGCGTTTTTCAAGGAACGCATTGGCGCCTTCCTTTTGATCCCTGGAATCAAACAGCAACTGGAACGCCTTGCGTTCTAATGCCAATGCGCTGTCCAGAGGCAGGTCGGCACCGAGCAGCATGACTTCTTTGATCTGCGCGACTGCCAGAGGCGGCAACGCGGCTATTTGCGCTGCCAGCTCGAGTGCCCGGGGCAATGTGCGCTCATCACTGACCACTTCGCTGACCATGCCCATGGCGAGTGCCTCCGGCGCGGGCACCAGGCATCCTGTCAGTGCAATTCGCATCGCCTGGAATTTACCGACAGCGCGGATCAACCGTTGAGTGCCACCGGCTCCCGGCATAAGGCCTAGCTTCACCTCGGGTTGGCCGAAGCGTGCCGATTGGCCCGCCACAATAATGTCGCAGTGCATCGCCAGTTCGCAGCCGCCGCCCAGGGCGAACCCATTCACTGCGGCGATGATCGGTTTGGGGCAGCGAGCAATGGCGTCCCACAGGAGTTCCGTGTGGCGTAGATACATCTCGACAGGGCTGGCCTGAGCAAATTCGCGGATGTCGGCTCCTGCAACGAAGCACTGCTCACCGCCGGTGAGAACAATTGACCGCACGCTGCCATTGCCGGCCAAGGCGCGAAAGATATCGGCCAGTTGTTCGCGAACGGCGCTGTTAAGTGCGTTCTTGACTTCGGGCCGTTCAATGCGCACGACAGCGACCGCATCGTCTTGAATGTGCAGATGCACGACAGGCTCTGGATGGGAGTTCATATCAGCCTCTTATTGCAGTTTCGTCAGGCGAAACTGGATTCCGTAATTGCAATCAATCATAGGGATTCTTTCAAAGGCCTGTAAACAGAAAAAACAAAAAACTGCTTTATCCCCAGCAAACACTAGCCATTGATCGCTCTACACAAGGCACTTGGTTTTTAAAACGCCAGCGCATACAATTTCGCTAGACGAAACCGCGTTTTATTTTCTTGCATTTTTTTAAATTGGAGTTCTACCATGGCTCGCATCAAGGCAGATCAACAGGCCGCCGACACGACAACGGGAGCGGAGGAAATCGGGTTACTGAAGATGGGCATGCTCGACCCCGCCAGCGCATTGAGCGACGACGAAAACAGCGGCCAGTTCGTAACGGCGCTGGCACGCGGGCTGGAATTGATGCGCTGCTTTACTCCACGCGACAACGTGTTGGGTAATCAAGAGCTGGCACGCATGACGGGCCTGCCCAAGCCGACTGTGACGCGTCTGACCAATACATTGATGCGCCTGGGTTGCCTCAAACGTGAAGTGCATTCCGGCAAGTATCAGTTGGATGTCGGGGTGCTGGGTTTTGGCTACGCCATGCTGTCGAACCTGGCGATTCGCACGGTGGCCCATCCGTTGATGGAGGAGCTCGCCAACCATGCGCAAGCGGCCGTCGCCATGGCATCCCGCGATCGCCTGCAGATGGTGTATCTGGATGTGGTTCAGGGTCAGGGCAACATGACCATGCGCCGCCAGACCGGCAGTTACTTGCCACTGGCACAGAGTTCGGTAGGCCGCGCTTGCCTGGCGGCAATGCCCGAAACCGAGCGGGAGTTTTTGCTTGACCACATCCGCCAGCGTGAATCGGAGCACTGGCCAACCATTCGCAAGGGGCTGGACCGAGCATTCAGGGATTACGCCGACTATGGCTTTTGCTTGTCGATCGGCGAGTGGCATCGCGACGTGAACTCGGTGGCGGTACCGCTGCTGCATCCGCAGTACGGGTTGCTGACCTTCAACTGCGGCGGGCCGAGTTTTCAGCTGCCGCGTGAACGACTGATGGACGATATCGGGCCTCGCCTGATCAATATGGTTAACAACATTGGTGCCGCTGCTCGCTGACGCAACGGAGTAACGGCGCCCTGATAAAAGCACCGCTCGCCTGCGAGCGTTAGGAGCGCACATGATCCGTGATACCGAAACCCTGCAAATCCTGCTGGACTCCCTTCGCCAATTTGTCGGCGAAGTGCTGATTCCTCGCGAAAATGAGGTGGCTGACACCGACGCGATTCCCCAGGACATCGTCGAGCAAATGCAGGCCATGGGGCTGTTCGGCCTGACGCTGCCGGAAGAGTTTGGCGGGCTGGGCGTGACGATGGAGGAAGAGGTGAATATCGCCTTCGAGCTGGGGCGTACATCCCCGGCATTTCGCTCCTATATCGGCACCAACAACGGGATTGGCTCCATCGGTATTCTCCTGGATGGCACTGAAGAGCAGAAACAGCAGTACCTGCCCAAGCTTGCCAGTGGCGAGCTGCTCAGCTCCTTCTGCCTGACTGAACCCGATGCCGGCTCTGATGCCGCATCGCTCAAGACCAGTGCCGTGCGGGATGGCGACAGTTACATCCTTAATGGCACCAAGCGTTTCATCACCAACGCGCCCCATGCCGGCATCTATACCGTAATGGCTCGTACGAGCACCGAAATAAAGGGCGCTGGCGGTATCAGCGCGTTTATCGTCGAGCGCGGTACACCCGGTGTGTCCTTGGGCAAGCCCGACCACAAGATGGGCCACAAAGGCGCACACACCTGTGACGTCATCTTTGAAAACGCTCGCGTGCCGGCCAGCCAATTGATCGGCGGCGTCGAAGGCGTGGGCTTCAAGACCGCCATGAAAGTCCTCGACAAAGGCCGCCTGCACATTGCGGCCTTGAGCGTGGGTGCAGCCGAGAGAATGCTCGATGATGCCCTGCGCTATGCGCTGGAACGCAAACAATTTGGCAAACCCATCGCCGAATTCCAACTGATCCAGGCGATGCTGGCCGACAGCAAAGCGGAAATCTACGCCAGCCGCTGCATGGTCCTGGATGCTGCCCGCAAGCGCGATGATGGCCATAACGTGAGCACCGAAGCCTCCTGCGCCAAGATGTTCGCTACGGAAATGTGCGGGCGCGTTGCCGATCGCTGCGTGCAGATCCATGGCGGCGCCGGCTACGTCAGCGAATACGCCATTGAGCGCTTCTACCGGGATGTGCGCCTGTTCCGCATCTATGAAGGCACCACCCAGATCCAACAGATTGTGATTGCGCGAAACATGATTCGCGACGCTCAAGGCTAAGGCAAACGCCCTCCCCCCTACGCCAGCTCCACTCCAATAAATACAATAAAGGTGATTTTATGCACACCGCTGCTCAGGCAAGCGCGACTGCGCACGCCAAGACCAGTACTTGGGTATTGGTGTTTATTTTTTGTTTTCTCGGCTTATTAATCGACGGCGCCGATTTGATGCTGCTGTCGTATAGCCTCAATAGCCTGAAGGCTGAGTTTGGCCTCACCAACGTAGAGGCCGGCAGCCTGGGCAGTTTCACCTTAGCCGGGATGGCGATCGGCGGAATCTACGGTGGCTGGGCGTGCGACAGATTCGGCCGAGTGAAAACCGTGGTCTGGAGCATTTTGCTGTTTTCCATAGGCACTGCCGCCCTGGGCCTGACGCACAGCTATTGGCAGTTCGCGACCGTCCGCTTTCTGGCTTCATTGGGCATCGGCGCGCTTTACGTAGCGTGCAACACCTTGATGTCCGAGTACGTCCCAACCCGATATCGCACCACGGTGCTTGGCACCCTCCAGGCCGGTTGGTCTGTGGGCTACATTGTCGCGACCTTGCTGGCTGGCTGGATCTTGCCGATCCACGGCTGGCGCTGGCTTTTCTACATCGCGATCATCCCGGTGATCCTTGCTCTTGTGATGCAACGTTTCGTACCGGAACCACAGGCCTGGATCAACGCCCAGGCCGAGCGAGCCAAAGAAAAACTCGCGGGAATCCGTCAGGGGTCAGTGGTGAAGCGTGACAGCATGTACAAGCAGGTTTTCAGCGATCCCCTGGCGCGCCGGATGTTTTTCTGCTGGGCGCTGACTGCCGGTTTCTTGCAGTTCGGCTACTACGGCGTGAACAACTGGTTGCCAACCTACCTGGAGAGTGAGCTGGGCATGAACCTAAAGTCCATGACCGGTTACATGGTAGGCACTTATACCGCCATGATCCTCGGCAAAATTCTCGCTGGCATGGCTGCCGACCGCGTTGGACGTAGAAGCGTATTCGCCTTTGGCGCACTGGGAACGGCGGTGTTTCTGCCAGTGATCGTGCTGTTCCAAAGCCAGGAAAACATACTCTGGATGCTGGTGGTGTTCGGCTTTTTGTACGGTATTCCCTACGGCGTGAACGCCACGTACATGACCGAAAGCTTCGAAGCCAAATTTCGTGGATCTGCCGTGGGCGGTGCCTACAATATCGGGCGTCTGGGGGCAGCCATTGCTCCGGCCGCTATCGGCTTTCTCGCCTCCCATGGTTCGATAGGTGTGGGTTTTCTGGTCATGGGCGCGGCCTACTTCATCTGTGGCGTGATTCCAGCGCTGTTTATCAGGGATAAGCAGTTCGACCCTCAAAAGCAGTAGCGCTTTGTTGTCCCTGAAAGCCTGGCGGTGCGCTTATGGGGTGGTACCCAAGTGGCAAAAAAAACCGGCGCATTACGCGCCGGTTTCAATTTTAGAAGGGATAAGGCTGGTTAGAGGGTTCAACCGTAACCCACTTGACCTCGGTAAACTCCTCGATGACTGCGCTGCCATCAAAGCGTCCATAGCCGCTCTTCTTCATGCCACCGTAGGGAGCCTGCGGCTCGTTTTGCACAGTGGCGCCGTTGATGTGTACGCAGCCGGCATCCAGTCGGCCGGCCAACTCCAATGCCCGTGTGACATCGCGACTGAATATTGAGGACGAAAGACCGTAGGCGGTGTCGTTGGCCACCTGCAGCGCCTGTTCGGCGCCTTTCACCCGGACGATCGTTGTCACCGGGCCAAAGGTCTCTTCGTCGTAGATCGACATCTCACGGGTCACCCGATCGACCAGTGTCGGGCCCATCAAGGCAGTTTCCGCCAGGCCGCCAGCAACAATGTCAGCGCCCTTTCCAATGGCGTCGTCGAGTAGGTGATTGATCCGTTGCACAGAGCCCTGGCTGATCATCGGGCCAATCACGCAGCTTGGAGTCGTAGATGGCACGCCGGTCTCCAGCGACCGCACGCGTTCTGCGAAACGGGAAACGAATTGGTCGGCAACCGCTTCATCGACCACGAAACGCTCGGTCGACATACAGATTTGTCCCTGGTAAAGGAATGCTCCGAAAACGGCAGCGTTGACTGCCCCCTCGATATCCGCGTCATCCAGAACAATGAAAGGGGCTTTGCCACCCAGCTCCAGGAGGCAGCGCTTGAGATGACTGGCGCAGGTCTGGGCAATCATGCGGCCAACCTTGGTCGAGCCGGTGAAATTCACTCGACGCACAATGTCATGCGCTACCAGCGCCTCAGTCACGGCAGATGCGTCCTCTGGCGCGCTGATCAGAAAGTTCAACACGCCCGCAGGCAGACCAGCATCGTAGAACGCTTCCGCCAGCAACGCATGCGTACGTGGGCTGCTTTCCGAACCTTTGAAAATCACCGTGTTGCCGCACGCCAGTGGGTAGGCAATAGCGCGTGCGCCCAGGATGACCGGACCATTCCAGGGCACGATGCTCAGTACCGCGCCCACCGGCTGGCGCAACGTCATCGACAGTGCGCCTGGCTTGTCGGTAGGAATGGTTTCGCCTTTGATTTGCGTGGTCAGGGCCGCCGCTTCACGCAGCAGGTTGGCCGATGCGCCCACGTTGAATTGTGCCCACAGTTGCGAAGCGCCAATCTCCTCGGCCATGACCGAGCAGAATTGCGCCATTTTCGATTCCAGGGCATCAGCTGCCGCCAGCAGTATGCGTCGGCGCTCGGTTGGGCCGGTTCTGGACCACGTCCGGAAGGCGCGCTCGGAAGATTCGGCGGCACGGATGGCGTCCTCGACGCTGCAAGCTGCACCTACGCTTACAGTCGCAGCGCTGAGCGGATCGACGCGCTGGAAAGTCTTGCCATTGGAGGCGTCGAGTTTTTGATTGTCTATCACGAGTTGAACGGTCATTGCGGGTTCCTCTGGAAATGGAAAAAGTCAGACCGAAGCAGGGACTGGCATGCGAAGGATCGGTTTGATGGTGACACCGCGCTCGCTGTCGGCCATCGCCTGGTTCACCTCCTCGAACGCGTAAAACTTGCACAGTTTGTCGAAGGGGAATCGGCCCTGCAGATACAGATCAACCAGCTTTGGAATAAAGGCGTTGGCAACGACATCGCCCTGGACGATGCCCATGATCCGTTTACCGGGAATCATCACGTCGTTGATATTGAAGGCCACTTCGGTGCCCATTTTGGTGGCGCCGACGATGCCACAGGTGCCCAGTGTGGTCAGTGCGTCGATCGCCTGACGAAGCACTTCGGAACGACCGGAGCATTCAAGGCTATAATTGACACCGCCCTGGGTAATGGCCTGAATACGTTGAACCGGATCTTCTTCGCGGCTGTTGATGACATGGGTAGCCCCCAGTTCGCGCGCCAGTTCCAGGCGACTCGGGGTGACATCCACTGCAATGATGGTCGTAGCGCCGGCGACCTTCGCTGCCATGACCGCTGCCAGTCCGACCGCGCCCGCACCAAAGGCGGCAAAGCTCGATCCGGCTTCCACCTTGAGTGCATTGAGCACTGAACCTGCGCCCGTCTGGATGCCGCAACCCAGGGGGCCCAACAGTTCCAGTGGTGCCTGTTTCGAGACTTTGACCACGTTGCGCTCATTGGCGATCGTGTAAGTCGAAAAGGAGGACTGGCCGAAGAAATGGTCGTGGATAGCGTGGTTGTTGCCACACCCGCAAGCGGAGGAACTGCCATCGAGTCGGCCGCCACCGAAGTTCAGCGGGTGCATATGCGTGCAGTGTGCCGGGTGACCCGTTTCACAAGGCAGGCAAAGGCCGCAGGACATGTAGGTCATCACCACGTGATCGCCCGGTTGTACCGTGGTGACCGCAGAACCGACCGCATCCACCACACCCGCACCCTCATGGCCAAGGATGATGGGCAGTGGTGTAGGAAACAATTGATCCCGGACCACCATGTCAGTGTGGCAAACGCCTGTGGCGACCACACGGACGCGCACTTCTGTTGGCCGAGGCGCCTCAAGCAAGACGTCCTCGATTTCCAATGGGGATCCCGAGGCGCGTAGCACGGCGGCACGGACTTTCATCGATGGTGCATCGTTCTGGGACATTGTTGTCTCCTTGCAGTAGTTCGTCGAAGTCGAAAAAACGGCGGCGTATCAGGCAGGCTGCAAAGCTCGCGGGCGTTGGCTGCGATGGATGGCGGCTTCGTTCACGGCCGCACGCAGGCTGAAATTGAACGTCATCTCGGCAAAGCGCCCGGCCACGCCCTTGGCTGCGGCCCGTTCCTCGTCATCGACAAAGCTGACTTCGCCGATCAGTCCGTCACGTGTTGCATAGGCGAAGTCGTCCCACAGGTACTCGTCATTCGACAAGTTGATCTGCGTGGTCAGGTGTTCATGCCCAGGGGCGGAAATGAAGAAGTGGATATGCGCAGGTCGCTGCCCGTGACGGCCCAACTGATCGAGGCACTCCTGCGTGGGGCCCGTTGGATCGCAACCGTAGCCCGAAGGCACGATGCTGCGAGCCCGGTAGCACCCATTGGCGTCAGTGAGAATCCGGCGACGCAAGTTGAAGTCGGACTGGCTCTTGTCGAAGTAGGAGTAGTTGCCTTGCGTGTTGGCTTGCCACAAATCCACGGTGGCTCCCGCGATTGGCTGCCCCGTCAAATCGGTGACGCGCCCCTCCAGAAACATCACCGTTGCGACACCGTCCTCGCTCCCGTCATCCATTCGGGTTTGATGCTCACTCATTGGAGCCCCTGCGACATACAACGGGCCTTCGATGGTCCGTGGCGTGCCTCCGGTCCGGCCCGCTTCGGCGTCCTTCGCATCCGCCAGCAGATCAAGGAAGTGTTCGATGCCAAGTCCGGCGACCAGCAAACCTGCTTCGTTCCTGGCACCCAGTCGGTTGACGTAATCAACCGCGCCCCAGAATTCGTCGTCGCTGATCTCTAAATCTTCGATCACTCGGGCGGCTTCCTGCAGCAGGCGTAAAACGATCTGCTTGCGGCGTGGATCACCTTCGTTGTTGTCCAGTCCCGAGGCCTGGCGGAAGAATTGCTGCAAAGACGGCAGTTGAGAAATTTTTACGGTCATTTTGATTCACCGGATCTTATTGGTATTCATGAACGAAGAGAGCCGCTGGATGCTCCCTCCGCGCAGGTCGATTCAAGTCGTTAAGCGAGTGCTTGCCAACCCAACTGGGCGCGAGCCTCTTGAAGATCGGACTGCATATCGTGATTCCACAACCAGTCGAAACGCTCGGCGAGGGTTTTACCCAGCAGTTGTTCGTCATCTGCGACGGCTGGATCGCGCATTTCATACAGCTCCCCGGCTTCCCAAGAGGTGCGCTGCACGCGACAGGCACGTGGACGACGGATGGCGTCGTAAGCCGCGAGCACCGCTTGCGGCTGACTGGACAAGACCTGCGGATCGGCCAGCAGTCGCGCCAACAGCCAGGCGTCTTCCAGACCCTGACCTGCGCCAGCGCCTTGGTGGGGCAACATGGCATGCGCTGCATCGCCGATCAGTCCCACGCGGTTGTGTACGTAGCCTGGCAGCTCATCGAGTTCATGCAGCGCCCAAAGCGTGGGCGCCGGAATGCATTCGAGCAGCACCCGTGCAGCGTCTCCCCAATGATTGAAGGCAGAGAGCATTTCTTCCTGGGTAGCATTGCGCACCCACGGAGAGTCGCTCGGCCAGGTTGGATCAGGGCGGCTGCGATCGGAAATGAAGGCCACAACGTTGATAAGCCGACCTTGTTTGACGGGGAACGTGAGGATATGTGCATCAAGCCCCAAGTACATTTGCGGCACGTCGATCAGGTGCTCATCGACACCCCGGGCTCTGTACGCCGCGCGCAGCTGTTCGCTGTCGATCATCCCACGGTAGGCGCAGGTACCACTGAAACGCGGCGCCACGAGGGGTTGGCCGAGACCGTTGAGCACATGATCGCGAATCGATGACTTGATTCCGTCCGCGGCGATCAACAAATCGCAACGATGCTCAGTGCCATCGGTGAACACGACGCGAGCCTGGTCGGCATCCTGCTCCACGCTGACGGCGCGCTTGCTGAATTGGGCGATCCCTTCGGGCAACTGGCTAGCCAGCGCATCGAGGAAGTCAGCACGATGTACTGAAGACTGCCCTACCCCTTCGGCCAGGCTGGCGCCCAGGTAACCGGCATCTTCACCACGACGCCATTCAAACCAGATGTCCTGCCAGGGGTCTTGCGTCTGGTCGGCAATCTTGCGGTAGGGTTCGGCAATACCCAGACCTGCGATGGCACGGACGGCATTGGCGCCGAAGGAGACACCTGCTCCGACCTCACCAAAGGCTGGAGCCGCTTCGAACAACTGCACGCTCAGATGGGAATGACGGCACAGGTCCAGGGCCAAAGCCACGCCGGCAATACCGCCGCCGACAATACCGATGTGCAATTTGGATTGAGAGGTTTGCATAGCACGTTACCCATGAGGCTGATTGTTATTGGAGTCACCAAATCATCGTCATCTGAGCGCTATTGATAAATACCGCAACACCCATACATCCCATCATGAGTGTGAATATTACTCTCCGGGACGAGCATTCATTGGCGATACGAGCCCATCCTTGCGCTCGCCTTTTGCTGCAATCGTTACTGCGACACGCTTTGCCTGGACGAAGCGGCCTGACGGCCTGAGGAGGTCTGGATCAGAAAAACCAGAATAGCGACGGCCCCGATCAGACCTGGTACTGCGAAGATGAGAAAGCTCGCCTGCAACGGCAGTGATGAGGCATGCAGTGCGCCGCCCAGCAACGGGCCAATGATGGCGCCGGTGCGCCCGACGCCCATCGCCCAGCCAAGCCCTGTCGACCTTATGTGCGCGGGGTAGTACTGCACCGTGCAGGCGTTGGCCAGGATCTGCGTGCCGATGGTGCACGCTCCGGCGATGGCGATGAGAAAGTACAGTACCGGCAACGGCGCCTTGAGCGCCAAGAGGCTCAGGGCTAACGCGCCGCAACTGAAGAACGCGAACAAGACTTTGGCGATACCGACCCGGTCTCCCAGCCATCCACCGGCCACCGCACCGATTATCGCGCCCAGGTTTAGCGCCACCAGAAACGCCAGGCTGGAGTTCAATCCATAGCCTGCAGCACTCATGAGTTTTGGCAGCCATGAACTCAGCGCATACACCATCAGCAGACAACAGAAAAACGCCAACCACAGCATGAAGGTGTTCAACTTGCGTCCGTCCTGGAACAACTGCGCAATCGACACACTCGTGCCTTTGGCGACCATCTGATTCAACTGGTCATTTGGGGTAGGCGCATAAGAGGGTTCGGCTTGTGCCAACAGGTGTTGGGCCTTGACGGTCTGCCCGGTACGCAGGAGAAAATCCATCGACTCCGGCAGTTGTCGTATTAGCAATGGCAAGGCCAACAGCGGAATCAGCGCAACATAAAACACCGACTGCCATCCCCATTGCGGGATCAACACCATGCCCAGGCTGGCCGATAGCATGCCGCCTAACGAGTAGCCACTGAACATGATCGCGACCAACGTGCTTCGGGATTTTTTCGGCGCATACTCGTTCATCAACGCGACAACGTTGGGCATCACTCCGCCGATGCCAAGGCCGGCGATGAATCGGCATAACGCAAAAGCCTCGGGGCTGCGCGCCAGACCGTTGATCGCGGTCACTGCACTGAAGATGGCGACACACATCATGATGGTTTTACGTCGACCTATCCGGTCCGACAAAGAACCAAAAAACAACGCCCCCAGCATCATGCCCACCAGCGCACAACTACCTAACGCACCTGCCTGCAACGAACTGAGGCCCCATTCAGTCATCAACGAGGGCAAGACGACCCCGTAGATGACCAGATCATAACCGTCGAAAATGATGATGAGCGCGCACCAGAACAGCACGCGCGCATGGAAGGCGTTGAAACGTGCCCCGTCAATCAGGGCTGATACATCAATCGTACGCATGGCATCGCTCTTCTTGTCATTGTTATAGAGCCGGAAGATCTACGCCTCCGGGAATTGCGCGGTGCCCAATGAATAGTGTGACGCAGAGCATTCAGGAGCGGGCATGGTTTCGATCACGGGCAAACGATCAAGCGTGATAAATGCAGCCAGGCGAATAGGCAGTATTGCGGGGCTGAATAGAAGTCATCGACGTATGCATCTGAAGCCGATGTGAGAACTCGTCGTGTCTTTTGCCTGAGGTGATCGAGCAGGTGCGCGGTAGCGTTGGCAGTAGTCAGGGGCGCAAAGATGTGACCCCCCTTTGAGCACCCTCATTTCCTTCTCGTTACCGCTGCCGGCGCAGCAGGAAGGCTTTCCGCCGCCCTGCCCGGCCTTGCTGAATGGAGTGGTTGTCCATTCCCAGACATTACCGATCATGTCCAGCAAACCGTATCCATTCGCGGGAAATGCGCCCACAGGCGAGGTTCGGTCAAATCCGTCCAGGGCGAGGTTGCGCCAGGGAAAATCGCCCTGCCAGAGGTTGGCCATATGGCGACCATCCGGAACCAGTTGATCCCCCCAGACGAACTCGCTACCTGTTCGGCCTCCCCAAGCGGCAAATTCCCATTCTTCTTCGGTGGGCAGTTGGCAGCCCGCCCAGTGGGCATAGGCTTGCGCATCCTCCAGACCCACGTGAACTACCGGATGCTGTTCCAGACCTTGCAGATTCGAGTCGGGCCCAAGTGGGTGACGCCAGTCGGCGCCAGGGACCAATGACCACCAGCGACTGACGTCGTCCAGTTTGACGGGGAAGTCGGGAGGCATGAACACCAGGGATGCTGGCTGCAACATGTTCAGTGCCACACCGGGATAGTCTTCAGGCGCCAGGGTCCGTTCGGCCTGGGTCACATAACCCGTATCAGCGATAAACGCGGCGAACAGGGTATTGGTCACGGGAGTGGCATGCATGGCAAACCCTGCGACCTCCTCCCAGCGCACGGGGCCTTCTTCAGGGTAATGATCTTGAGATCCCATCAGAAACCGACCTTGAGGAATGCTGATCAGTGCTGCCCCGTGGCGATCGACCCCGTTATTGTTCATCAGCCGTCTCGTAATGTTTGATCTCATTGCCGAATCGAATTTTCGTGGCCAGATCGGTATCCCATTCGATCCCGTTGCGCGCCTGGCATTCCTGCCACTGGCTTAACAACGAGCGAGTGACCTGTGGTTCTTGAGCCGCCAGGTTGTGTAACTCGGTGGGATCTTTGCGGATATCAAACAGCTCCCATTGGCCAGTGCCCCACGGCGCATTACTGAAGGTCATTTTCCAGTTCCCCTGGCGCAACGCGACACGTCCGAACAACTCGGTGCATTGGACCTCCTCTGCGGGATGAACAGTGGCTGTGTCCTTTCTCAAAAAGCCCAGCGCTGAGCGTCCCTGCATTTTCGCAACACTGGCATCGCTGACGGAGGGGTGCTCGATATGTGCAAGCTCAAGAAACGTAGGGGCGATGTCTTTGACACTCATGTACGTATCGGAAATTTCTCCGTGACGCATGCCCGGTCCCTTGATGAATGCGGCTGTGCGGATGCCACCCTCATAGGTGAAGGCCTTGTACATTCTGAAAGGCGTTGAACTGACACGCGCCCAGTTGGGGCCGTAGCCACTGAAGGACCCGGGTTTGCCAATGTTATCGAGTGAGTTGTCGAAGTGTTCGGCAATCCACTTGGGATTGTCTGGCGTCACGTCCTCGGGGTTGCTGCCTTCCGCACCGTTATCGGAGAAAAACACGAACACCGTATTGTCGTACTGGCCGGTGTCCTTCAGGTGCTTGACCAAACGCCCGACGTTGTCATCAAGGTTGGCGATCATGCCGGCGTAGATTTCCATCCGCCGCGCTTCCAGCTGCTGTTCCTTGGCCGACAGTTTGTCCCAACCAGGCCAGACGTCGGGTCCCGGGTTGATCTGCACGTCTTCGGCAACCAGGCCCTTGGCCTTCATCCGCTGAAGTCTGGCCTGTGCGACAGAGGCATACCCTTTATCGTAAAACCCCCGATACCGCTCTTGGTACGCCGCCGGGACTTGCAATGGCCAGTGGGGAGCGGTGTAGGCCAGGTAGGCGAAAAAAGGTTTATCTTTTTTCTGTGAGCCGATTTGTTGAATGCCCGTGGTGGTGAAGTAATCGGATGAGTAACCAAAGTCCTTCGGCAGCTCTATCTCTTTGCCATTGAGCTTGTAGGTCGCCTTGGGATTTTTATCCGTGGTTCCGCCTTGGGTGAAATGGTCAGCCGACCCTTCCATGAGGGCGAAGGACTGATCAAATCCTCGCGCCACAGGGCTGAGTTCCGGGGTTTTGCCCAAATGCCATTTGCCGACCATCATCGTGCGATAGCCATTGGCCTGCAGCAACTTGGGAAAAGCGACCACTCGATCGGTCAGGTACCCTTCATAACCACGCTTGCCCTTCTGTTCCGGAAGAACGAGCTCGGCCATGGTGCCGACACCTGCGATGTGGTTATCGGTCCCGCTCATCAGCATCGAGCGTGTGGGGGAACAGGTCGGTGCCGTGTGGTAATTACTGAAGATTACGCCTTGGTTGGCGATGTCATCGATGTTCGGTGTTTGAATCTCGCTGCCAAAGGCACTCAAGTCCGAATAGCCCATGTCATCGGCAACAATCAATACGATGTTGGGCTTCGTGTTTACATCGATTGGCGCGGCGTAACTTGCTGGAATCGTTAGAAGACTCAAGCCAGCTGCCAGCGCCAAAGAGCAGATTGGATTGGGTTTGAATACATCACGCATGACATGTCTCCGTTTATTATTTTATCTGACCGGCTCAGGATCCGATCGCCCGTCAAAATACAAACTGGGTGTACACCCCGAAATAGTCAGTACTGGTGCCACCTATATCCTCCAGCGCCCTGCCCGCCTGCACGTGGGTATACATGGCATGCACAGTGGTGAACCTGTTCAGTCGCCAATCGAGGATAAAGTTTGTATTCGTGGCCACATGCCGCGCATCACCTTGGTTCGGCGCATAAGGCGCGCTGGTCGGCAAATAGTAAATGCCGTCTTTGGTGCTCTCGCGCATCAGATAGTCAACGTTGACTTCCGCTTTTACGTTCTGGGAAAACTTCAGAGAAAGTACGACGGGCGCGATATTGATCATGTTGGTGGCGGTGAACCAATTCGCATCGGTGAATACCAGGCCGGAGGCAAGCGCAGGGGCAACGAAATCGCCCAGCGTATGGTCGTTGGGATCGTCATCGCCACTGAATGCGTTTGCCCGGAAACCGAGTCGCGGCGAATATTTCACATCACTGAAGGTGAAACCGGCCTGGGACATTACCCCCCAGGCGCGAATGCTGCGCCCGGCGCTGCTGCCGCCTTGAAGCACTGTTTCAAGGTCATAATCCCACTGCGACTGCTGGCCGTAAAAACGCGCGCCATAGCTGTTGCGTCGCTCGCTGCCGGTGCTACTGGTGTAGGTCGCCCTGTCGCGCCCGAACGTGTAGGTGTACAGGTCGACCTGGCTGCCTGCCGGACTCCACACATTGGTGCCATACAACCCGGAAAAGTCCTGGGTTTTATCGCGTTGATCATCGAACTTCAGCGGATCAATCTGAGTGGGGCTGACGGAGAACAGCTCCCAACGGGACTTTGACGGCGTGGTCCAGGTTACTTTGGCTCCATCGTAGGTGTATCGGACATTCGCGCCCTCACGCAGACCGGCCAATCGAATGCTCCCAAGCGGCATCACGAATCGGCCGGCGCGCAGTTGAACGGTTCCGTAGGCGGAATCACCGGACGTCAGCTCAACAAACATCTGCTGAACATCGGTCTTGTCGCGATTGAATCGGCTGACCCGTTCTGCCTCAAACTCACGGTTATCGCCCAGTTCAGCAAACACCCGCAAACCATTACTCAAGTTGAGATCACCGCTGATTCTCAAGCGTTGCAGCATGCTGTTGGGGTTACTCGCTCCGCCAACGCCTAATAGCGCATGTTCATAGTCTTGATATTGGTAGCGTACCTCACCACCAATAGACAAGTAGTCCTTGGCGTTATCCGACAAGGGTATATAACGAATGTGCCCGAGAAAATCCGAGTTGCGTATTTCAGGATCTGCGAGATAAACGGGATTGTCCGCCCAGGGAATACTAGCGGCTGGCGGAAGGACTACGGTGTCATCAGCGTGTGCGAACGATGCTGATGCAGCCACCAAAAAGCACGGAATTGAGCAGTGAACCAAAGCGCTAGTTTTTATGTGCATGCAAAGCCTTTATTATTTTTGTTATTGCAATTACGGGTGTCCGGGTCCTTTCATTCAGCCCATGTAAATATCAATCTGCACTCCTGCAGAACTGAACCGTTGTGCTGACGGCCGTGCGCTCAACGGCACAGGATTGATGATGGACAAGCGATCAGCTGTGATAAATGCAGTGATACGAATACCCACTATTTCGAACGTGAATAAAGCTTTGTGCCAAGCAAAGCTCCATTGTGTTTGCAATGGACGGGGCGGACTGGCACTTGTTAGGCTTGGGTCATGCAACGGCAATTTCAAAGCGCTGCAGACCCAAGGCGGGCAAAGATTTTCAGCCCTTGATGAGCGCGCAATCTGCACGAGGCGGTATGGAATTACGTGAATTGGATCTCAATCTGCTGTTGGTGTTTAACCAGCTGCTGATTGACCGCAGGGTGTCGACGGCAGCGGATAACCTGGAGCTGACTCAGCCCGCAGTCAGCAATGCACTGAAGCGACTGCGCGTCGCCTTGAACGACGAGCTTTTTGTACGCACTTATCAAGGAATGGAACCCACGCCTTATGCCCGCCAGTTGGCTGAACCGGTTGCACTGGCCATTCAGACCTTGCGTGATGCACTGAGCCGACAGGACACGTTTGACCCGCTCAACTGTAATCGCAGGTTCACGATGGCGATGACCGATATCGGTGAAATCTACTTCATGCCACGGCTGATGGACGCGCTGGCTGAGCGCGCTCCGGGTTGTTCGATCAGCACACTGCGCAACACCTCCAACACCTTGGCCGAAGGGCTGCAGAACGGTGCGATCGACCTCGCTGTTGGACTGCTGCCCCACCTGCAAGCCGGATTTTTTCAGCAGCGCCTGTTTCACCATCGCTATGTCTGCATGTGCCGCAAGGACCACCCCGCTACCAGGGAACCGTTGACGCTGGAGCGTTTTTGCAGTTATGACCACGTTCGCGTCGTAGCGGCGAACACCGGGCACGGCGAAGTCGATACGTTTCTGGCGCGGGCCGGCATCGAGCGAAACATACGTCTGGAGGTTCCCCATTTCGTCGCCGTCGGCCACATTCTTCAAAGCACCGACTTGATGGCAACCGTCCCTGAACGGTTCGCCAGCAGCTGCGAACAACCCTTCGGGCTCGCGGTGCTACCGACGCCAGTTGAGCTGCCAAACATCGAAATAAACCTGTTCTGGCATGCTCGCTATAACAAGGATCCTGCCAATCGTTGGCTTCGCCAGCTGATGTTTGAGTTGTTTTCTGATTAAGGCGCCTGAGCCGCGACGCCAAAGCAGGATTCTTCAACACCTCGGCATAAACGTTCAATACTCCTGCCGGCTCTCACTCCATGCTCGACCCTCAAAAAAAAATAATGAGGAGATGGCAATGGCACACCCAGACATCCGAAATCTTGTGGCTTCAGACAGCCCTGCCGCGGCGCTCTACCAGCCCGGGCGGATCGGCACCCTGCAATTGCGCAACCGTTTTGTGCAAGCGCCGATCTTCACTCAGTTCGCCAGCACCTTCGGTGAGGTAGACGACAAGCTCATCGAATACCATCGGGCCCGCGCCCGTGGAGGGGTTGGTCTGATCATCACCGAGAACACCTCTATCGATTGGGAAGTCGGGCGCACGGCGGGCCACCCGATGCGGATCGACCATGACAGGTTTATTGGCGGACTCAGCAATCTGGTTGACGCCGTCCACGGCGAAGGCGCGAAAATTGCGGTGCAATTGCACCACACCGGGCGCCAGAACTCTCAAGGCAACACGGAACGTAACGAACCGCCGCTCGCGCCGACAGCAGGTATCACCAGCGCCTTCGGCACTCCGCCGCGAGCCATCGAAGAACATGAAATTCCCGGGCTGATCGACCAGTACGTCCAGGGTGCCCGGCGCGCCGTGGCTGCTGGTTTTGATGCCGTTGAGCTGCACGGCGCACATGGCTATTTGCTCGGTCAGTTTCTCTCCCCTTTCACCAACAAACGCACCGACCGTTGGGGCGGTTCCCTGGAGAACCGTGCCCGTTTCGCCCTCGACGTGGTGCGCGGGATACGTGAACAGGTCGGCGCGGATTTCCCTATCCTGTATCGCCTAAGCGTGATGGAACCCTATGAGGGCGGCCTCTCTCTGGAGGATGGCCTGAACTTTTGCGAAATGCTTGAGCCTTACGTCGACGCCCTGGATGTCAGTGCCGGGAACTACGACACTGCAATGACGTTGCTGCCCATGGTCGCGCCAGGATCGCTGGTCAACTACGCCAAATTGGTAAAACAGCGTGTCTCGATCCCGGTGATCGGAGTCGGTCGTCTCACCTGGCTGTTCGACGAGATGGCGCAAGCCGTGTCCGATGGCGAGCTCGACTTTGTGGCCTTGGGTCGATCCGGGCTTGCGGACCCCGAAACAGTTAACAAGACACGGCTCGGACAACCGCAGAGTGTCCGCCGATGCCTTGCGGTCAATGAGTGCATCTCACGGTGGATGTTCAACGGCAAGGGCACGCAGTGCGTGATAAACCCTACTCTCGGCCAGGAACGCCGCGCGAGTGAGGCTCGCCGCCCTGCTTCCAAACAACAGCGCGTGCTGATCGTCGGTGGAGGGCCGTCTGGCTGTGAGGCCGCGATCCTGGCCGCTGAGCGCGGACACAGTGTGCGGTTAGTCGAGAAAGCGGATCGCATCGGCGGTCAACTCCATGCCTGGGCAGCTGCGAGCCCGTTTCGTATGGAGGTCAAAAACATGATCCAGTTTTACGAGAGCGAACTCGAACGCGTGGGCGTCGAAGTACACCTCAATACCGATGCAACTGACTTCGACTTGACCCCGTGGGACACCGTACTGCTGGCGACCGGTACCGTTGCACAGGATCACGGTCCGGATGTGGCCGACCTGCTGGCAAACGGCGACCTGCCTGCCGCTGACGAACTCACCGTCTTTGGTGAAACCGAGACTGCAATGTTTGCCGCCCTTTGGATGGCCGAGCAAGGTAAAAAGGTCAGCCTTGTTTCACCCGCTGGAGTGGGTGTCGATACCAATGATATGCAGCGCGACCATCTCACCGGCCTTCTAAAGTGCCTGGACGTATCGATCAGTACAGCAGGCGCGGCGCCCGATGACGGCTACGTGGTGATGGCGACTGCGCGCCATGCCTCGACTGTCCTGCAGGCGTGCGTCGATGACATTCGCGTCCATAGCATCGGGACGAGGTCCCGTGGCGGGCGGATGTATGAGGCAACCCAGTCCGGATATTGGGCGGCAGCGAAAATAGGAGAGTTGTCATGAACGTTCGCGCGATCGAACACGTAGGCATTACCGTTCCGGATATGGAAGCGGCGACCCGATTCTTCGTCGATGCCTTTGGCGCCGAGACGCTTTACGACATGCTCGACGCGCCCTTGGGGGGGCCTGAGGTTGAGGTGGGACTCGGCATCGCACACGGTGCTGTGATTACCGCAATCCGCATGCTTCGCCTGGGTAACGGCCCCAACCTGGAGCTGTTTTCCTACACTGGGGTGCAGCAGTCGCAGCCTGTGGTTCCCAGCGATTTGGGTATTCAGCACATCTGCATCTACGTTGACGATATCGACGACGCCGCCAATCGACTGGAGAAGGCTGGCGGCGTTCTGCTCAGCCGACCTGGCGACCTCCCGGGTGGCGACGCAGGGGAAGGTAATCGCTACGTCTACACCCGCACGCCCTGGGGGAGCACGATAGAACTGGTGACTTACCCATCGGCGCAGGCCTATGAGCGTCACACTCATCTGCGCCGATGGCGACCGGCTTCGACCGATCCGAGTGACCACGAAATCCAGGTAAAGTAAGAAAAGGCTTGTCAGACGAACGGATGAAAAATCCCCGATCGATGGCAAGCCTGTTTTGCTTACAAACTTGAAGGATGTGTTAGTTTTTTCAATGTGACAACGCTGCGCCATCAACACCCCCAAAAATGCTGAATGCTGGAAAAAACTCCACTACCAACACAAATAAAAAGGGAGTTCTGATGAGTGCTATCTTGCTAACGCCTGAAAAAATGCTGGACGTTATTCCTGGTGAAGTAACGTTCAAAGGTACCGTCGACACGGCGCCAGATACCGGCATGTCGATCCGGGGCTATCGCTTTGACAAAACCGAAGTCAGCATCCCCTGCATGCGCGATTACGAATTGGTGAGGTGGAAATCGGGAACATCCAATCTTGGTTTCCATGATGGCAAGCAATGGCAAAAATGGTCCGTTGGCGATGACGACGTGACCATTTTGACTCGAGGCGAATCATCCAGGTGGTACTGGATGAACGATATCGAGGTCAGTCATATCTACATTTCGCAAGCGATGATGACGAAGGTCGCCAACGAAGTTTTTCAGCAGGATGTGGAGGGTGTTTTTGTCGATCACTGCCCCATGGTCAACGACGCGAAACTATCCAGGCTCATGGCAACCTATGAAATGGAATGCTTGAGTGGCGAGCCGGGCAGCAGCATCTTCGCCCAGACGCTGGAAATACAGATATGCGTTCATCTGCTGCGCCAGTATGTGCGGTGTGACCTGAGAGACAGCGAGCACGCGTCTCGCCTGACGAACATCAAACGCGACCAGCTTCAGCAATTCATCGATTCACACCTGTCCTGCTCCATTACGGTAAAAGACATGGCCGCCATCGTCGACTTGAGCCCGTCGTACTTTGTGCGTGTGTTCGGGGCTGTGTACGGGGTCTCGCCCCATCAATACGTTCAGTCGCGTCGCTTGAAAAAGGCCGAGCGGATCTTGTCCACGGTGCGCGATGTTCCGTTGAAAGCTGTCGCCATGGATTGCGGGTTCTCGGACCAAAGCCACATGACCCGACTGTTCCAGGAAAAACTGTTCATGACACCCAAGCAGTATCGAGAGAAAAACGTTTCCAGGCTTTTTTGCTCCTCGGCCTTGCAGTAACGTGCAGCACCTTCGTCGCACTGCAAGGACCTGTCGTTAAGTGAAACTCCATCAAATCAAGGCACTGGTAGCTATCCACCAAACCGGAAGTATCAGTGAAGCCTCCCAAATATTGCATGTCACTCAGCCAGCCATCAGCCGATCAATCAAAGACCTGGAGAGCGAACTGGGCCTGGCTCTGCTGCAGCGCTCTCACAGGGGAATGTCGCTCACCGATGAAGGGCGGCGCATCATTCGCCATGCACAGTTGACCGTCGAGAGCATGCGACGCCTGCAACTGGAGGCGGAAAACATAAGGGATATGCAGGTCGGTGAGGTCACCGTCGGTGTCACTTCGCTGACATCTGTGCTCAAGGGGTTGGGAGAATGCATCGCTGGGTTCCAGACGAAGAATCCGCGCGTTCGCATCCGCCTGGTCGACCTTCGTCCCAACCAGATGCTACAGCGCCTGCGGGACGGTACGCTGGATTTCGCTATCACCTCGCAACAGCATACGCAGAGACTTAACCTGGATTGGGAAGCGTTGAGCCGCATGAAGGGAGTGGTGGTCTGTCGAAAAAACAATCCTCTGCGCCACTCCCGCTCACTGCGCCAGTTGCAGTTTGCGAACTGGATCAGCCTCGATGCCATCGACGATCACTCATCTCAGTTCTATCAAATGTTCGAAGATAACGAGATTCCTCCACCGCAACGGATCACCGAGTGTTCATCGGTATTGCTGGCGCTTGATCTATTGCACCACGCCGATGCATTCATGACGCTCAGCGAAGCCGGAATGGCAAATACGCTACCCAAGGCGCTCAATGAAGACCTGATACAGGTCAATATCGAAGAAATCATCCCCGAGTACCCCATCTACCTGGTGTGTATTGATCGCAACGCTCTGACAACGACGGCTCGCGACCTTTACTACGCGATCAAGGACGTGATCTCCGAGAATCAGTCAATGGACTCCTCGCGCTAACGCGGACTCGACAAACTTAAGAAAACTGCAACGATATGCCTAATGGTTAAGTCTGGCTCGTTTCCGGGGGGCAGCGACCATTGCCTCACGATTATTGCTTTGAAACCCTGCAATTGTCCGCTCCGCAGCCTGATGCGACGACCGATTCACTGCCATCAAACAGTGCGCGTGATCGATAATCGGGCAATATCGCACCCAATTGACACCCTCTTCTGCTTGGGCGGCCAAGCATCATAACTAACGGTTAATCATCGAACAAAAGCGCAAGTGCGCAGTGGCAGTGTTTGCCGGATATTCGGGCAACAATAAAACTGTCACAGGAAAAATCGATGACTACTCTGCACGCGCCCCCTCTCCCCTGCACCGCTGCTCCACCCGTGAACGGTTCCAGGAAAGCCACAGTCGCTTGCGCTCTAGGTAATGCCCTGGAGATGTATGACTTCACGATTTACAGTTTCTTCGCAGTCGTGATCGCAAAGAATTTCTTTCCTGCGCAGTCGGCAACGGCATCGCTACTGATGTCTTTAGCCACCTTCGGCGTGGGTTTTCTCATGCGCCCGGTGGGTGCTGTGGTGATTGGGCGCTTCGCCGATCGCCGTGGCCGCAAAGCGGCGTTGAGCCTCACAATCAGCCTGATGACAGTCGGCACTGCGATGATTGCCTTCGCGCCGTCGTATCAGGACATTGGCTTGTTCGGCACGTTGATGCTGGTGGCTGGCCGCCTCATGCAAGGCTTTTCTGCGGGAGGTGAAGTCGGGACCGCGTCGGTGTATCTGATGGAGTCCAGTGCAACGGCAAACCGCTGTCGTAACGTCAGCTGGCAGGCAGCCAGCCAAGGCTACGCCGCCATGGTAGGTGCCGGACTCGGTTTACTGCTAAACAACACGTTGAGTGCCGAGGACCTCGAAAACTGGGGCTGGCGCATTCCCTTTTTACTGGGGCTGCTCATCGGTCCGCTAGGCTGGTACATCCGTCGCTTCCTGCCGGAAACCCACGAAGCCCAACCGACCAAACGCGACGGTCGGCTGCGCGATCACATCGACCTGCGCCACACCCTGCTGGCGATCGGCCTGATGGCCAGCGCCACCATTGGCATATACCTGTTCATTTTCTACATGCCCGCCTACCTGACGGTCACCTTGGGCTACCCGCAACGTAGTGCCTTGGTTATCGCCTGTGTAGCAAGTGCCTGCCTGGCTGTCATCACGCCCCTGGCCGGTCGCTTTGCCGATCGCCATGGCCTGCGCAAGAAGCTGCTGGTCTGGACGATAACCCTGCCCGTGCTACTGGCGTGGCCAGCCTTCTACTTGCTCAGCTTGAGCACCAATTTGTTTGTGGCGATGTTCGTCATCGCGATTCTGGTACTGCCAGGCTGCATCGGTTCGGGGGCGTTCTTCGCCCTGATCATGGAAGCCTTTCCAAAAAATCGCCGCGCGCTGGGCACCGCAGTCAGCTACAGCTTCGGGGTCACCTTGTTCGGCGGCTTCTCTCCATTGATCGCCACGTGGCTCACGACGGCTCTGGATACCCCCCAGGCGCCAGCGCTGTACCTGCTCGCCGGCGGCGCCATCAGTTTGGCCTGCCTGGCTGTATTCCCCGAAAACCCTGGTCGGGAGTGACCTGATGAATGCATTGACTCAAACCGTTGGCGAACTGGACCTGGATGCTTTTATCCAGCTGCGCCGGGACATCCACCAGAACCCTGAACTGGGCGCACACACCCCGCTGACCGCCGAGTTGGTGGCCAGCAAGCTCGAAGACTGGGGCTACGAAGTTCATCGCGGCATCGGTGGACATGGCGTGGTCGGCGTGCTGCGTCGAGGCAGCGGCACCCACCGATTGGGCCTGCGTGCCGACATGGATGCCCTGCCGATGCAGGAGAAAAACCGCTTCGCCCATGCCAGCCGAATCCAGGGACGCATGCACGCCTGCGGCCACGATGGCCATACCGCTATCCTGCTGGCTGCAGCGTGGCGAATCGCTCAGTCGCCCGACTTCAATGGCACGCTCAACCTGATTTTCCAGCCTGACGAGGAAGGCTTGAGCGGCGCCAAGGCCATGATGGATGACGGTCTTTTCAAACGCTTTCCTTGTGACGCGATCTTTGCCTTGCACAACTTGCCGGGAATACCGCTCGGCACCGCTGTGGTCCAGGCCGGTCCGACCATGGCCTCTTCGGAATGCGTGAGTGTGTTGATCAAAGGTCGCGGCGGTCATGGCGCAATGCCCGAACGCGCTGTCGATCCGATACCGGTGCTGGCCAGCATGATCAACGCGATCCAGACAGTGAAGTCGCGCAATCTCAGCGTTGATGAATACGCCGTGATCAGCATCGGCATGGTCGAGGCTGGCACCGTCTACAACATCATTCCCGACACGGCATCGATGCTGATCAGCGTGCGTACTGACACAGGGCAGACCGAACGCAAAATCAATCAGCGCCTGGCGGAAATCGCCCAAGGTCATGAACAGATGTTCGGCGTCGAAATCGAACTTGAAACCACGCAACTGGCGCCGGCGCTCGTCAATACGGCGGAGGAGACGGAGATGCTTCGCCAATGCCTGGAGCCGCTATTCAAGCCCGGCCACTTGTTGCCGCACGCTGCGAAGATCATGGCGACAGAAGACTTCGCGTGGATGTTGACTGAGGTTCCCGGCTGCTACTTCTTCCTGGGCAACGGCGAAGGCGAGTTTCATGGCTGCTCCGTGCATAACCCCCACTACGACTTCAATGACGAGTTGATTCGCATCGGCTCCGACTGCTGGCTGAAATTAGTGAGGGACTATCTCACCTGATTCCGCAGGCTTGGGGCCGTCTTCTTCGCTGCTTGATGACTTCGAAATGCTCGACCCCCTAAGCCACCTACCAACCATCTGAACGACCACCACCAGGCCGCCTGCTGCCTGGTGGACAAGTCGGGCCACGCCCTGCCCGCCTGATAACTCCATAACGATGACTCGGCGACTTTCTTCTTATCTGCCCTAAAAACAACAACAGGCAAAGTCTATGTATCGCACAGGTAATTTGGCGTTATTCACCGTCGGCTCGCTGGCGGTCACAGTTTGTACTTCCCAGATCCATGCTCAGGAACAAGGTTTCCTGCAAGACAGCTCACTGACGCTTAATGCCCGTCAGTGGTACTCACACGAGGTCGGCCACAAGGCCACCTACTTCAAACTGCAATCACCTGAGGGAGTACGCAAGTTGCGTGACCGTACTGCCTGGCTGGAAGGTTTCAGACTCGACTTCGTCTCCGGTTTTACGCAAGGGCCGGTGAAGTTTGGGCTGGATCTTTCGACCTTCTCGGCGGTGGCACTGGAGCGCAGCCGAGAAGCGGCGGCAGGCGGCAGTAATCGATTGTTGGTGAACCAGGACGGCGATGTGGTCGACGATTGGAGCAAGCTCGGCATCGCGGCGCTGAAGTTCAAAGTCGCCGACACACTGCTCAAGGTGGGCAGGCAGCAAGTCAGGACACCGATGATGTCCTACACCGACACCCGTACCTTGCCTTCATCGTTCAGTGGGGTGTCCCTGGAAAGCCATGACGTCGAAGGGTTGACGATCAAGTCTGGTTATTTTGACAAGGGCTCGCCGCGTACCGGAGCCGGAAGCCAGGACTTGAGCCCCACTTACGGTTCGCCTCTGGTGACCAGTGACTTTAACGCGTACGCCGGAGCCGACTATGTGTCGACAACTGGCTGGCGCAGCAGTGTTTATGTCTCTCGTTTCGACGATATTTGGGATCGAGAGTATTTGGGTCTGGGCAAGAAAACCAACTGGGGACCCGTTAACGTCGATGTGCAACTGGACGCCTATAACACCCGGTCGAATGGCCAAGAAATCGCCGGCAAAATCGACCAGCAAGCCTACGGTCTAAGTGTCACGCCCCAATGGCGCAACCACTCGCTGAAGATCGGCCTGCAGAAAATCAAGGGTGACGAGTATTTCGATTATCCTTTCGAATCCAATGCCATCAACCTGCCCAATACCATGATGTCCTTCTTCAACGGCCCCAATGAGCACTCGATCGGAGTGTTCTACAACAACGATTGGGTCGCTTATGGTCTACCAGGTCTCAAGACGACGCTCTGGTACATCAAGGGCATGGGCATCGACGGCAGTCATTACAACGGTGGCCCGAATGGCATCTACAACTCGGTACTCAAGCAACAGGGTGAAAGCCACTATGAAGTGGGCGTCAGTGCCAGCTACACCCTGCAATCCGGATCCTTCAAGGACATCAGCCTGATCACCAGCTATTCATCGCACCGTGCCAGTGAATATCAATTGGAAGGCAATCTTGATGAGTTCAGGCTTATCGTCAATGTACCGATCAAGCTGTTCTAGGTGATCACCTGACTTTGGCGAGCGGTTTCCCAATGACCAAAAAATCCCACTGACCGGTTAACGGTCAGTGGGATTGGGCCGCAGCATCAACAGGATCACCTGTTTGCTGAACCGGTACGCGCGGTTTCCATCAGTGACCGGCGCTTTGGCCTCCATCCACGTGCAGAATTTCCCCAGTGACAAAGTTGGCGCTGTCCAGGTACAGCACCGCCCCGACAATGTCTTGCACCTCGCCCATGTGGCCGACCGGATGCAGGCTGCCCAGAGCGGCGTGGCTTTCCTCACCATGCATCGGGGTCTTGATGATGCCCGGCGATACCGCGTTAACGCGGATGCCGCGCTTGGCGTACTCGATCGCCAGGGATTTGGTTGCGGCGTTCATGCCGCCTTTGGTCAGCGACGCCAGCACCGATGGCACGCCATCGATGGCGTGATCGACCAGCGTTGTAGTGATGCTGACCACATGTCCACCCTCACCTTGTTTCTCCATCTGGGCAATCGCCTGCTGCGACATGTGGAAGAAGCTGCCCATGTTGGTGGCCACGGTGTTTACGTAATCTTCGCGGGTATAGGCCGTGAACGGCTTGGCCAGGAAGATGCCGGCGTTGTTCACCAGAGTGTCAATGCGGCCGAAACGCGCTACGCCTTCGCGGATGACTTTCTCGGCAGTAGCCGGATCGGTAATGTCACCTGCGACGGTCAGGATGTCCGGATCGGATGACGGTTTGATGGAGCGCGAAGTCGCAACCACTTGATAGCCGAGTTGACGAAAACCTTCGACGATCCCTGCGCCCAGACCCTGGGATGCGCCAGTAACTACAACGACTTTTTTTGAATGGCTCATGATAATTCCTCGATAGAAGATGAAAGTAGTTTCAATGGAAAAGTTGGGCCGTCAGGCTGCCGTGGACTCTCGCGCCATTTGCCTGAGGACCTGTTCGTATTCCTCGACCGACTGTGATCCGGACACTAGATGACCACCGTTCAGCACCATGGCCGGGACCGAGTTGATGCCGCGTTGAAGGTAAAAACCTTCTAGCTCACTGATGTCGGTAGCGAACTCGCCGGTGCCCAGTATTTGCCGGGCGCGATCGGCGCAAAGTCCCGCTTCACCGGCCAGGCGCACCAGAGTTTCATGGTCGCTGGGGTTCTGACCGTCGGTGAAATACGCCTTTAGCAGGATGTTCTTCAGCGCAATCTGTCGACCTTCTTGCGCCGCCCAGAACAACAGCCTGTGAGCATCGAAGGTGTTGTAGAAATGGCTGCGTTTTGCCAGGTCGAACTCAAAGCCGATGGCCTTGCCGCGGGCGATCACCATGTCATTACGCGAGGCAACTTGCCCGGCGCTGCGGCCATACTTGCGCATCATGTGTGTGACTGCGTGTTCACCCTCGGCCGGCATATCCGGGTTGAGTTCGAAGGGTTTAAACGTCAGCTCGACGACGACTTCGCCGGCAAGATTGGCGATGGCCTGTTGCAAGGCCGTGGCGCCAAGCGCACACCAGGGGCACACGACATCCGACACAAAGTCAACTCTGACGGGCTTCATTACGTGGGCTCCGCCAGCGACTTGCGGTATTCGGTGGTGGTTATTCCAGCGTAGCCCCAGTTATCGGTATCCACTTCCTCGATCACGATATGCGTCAGGTGCGGATCCTTGTTGAGCACGGTCTCCATTGTTTTGGTGATCTCGGCGATGACCTGAGCTTTCTGTTCTTTGGTCACGCCGTCGCGGGTAATACGAACACTGATGAAAGGCATGGGAGAGTCTCCAGTTCGCTCCCCATCGGCATGATGAGGCGGCAAGTGGAATGAACTTTAGAAGGTTGCCTTGAATGAATAAATGCGAGGCCGGGTACATCATTTGTGACGCGATGTAATGAATCGGGTCGTTGCAACCTTTGCAGGGCCATGGCTCAACGTTATGCTTTCGCGCACTTCGCCCAATACTCAGTGTGATTAATATGAAGCGCCATTTTGATGACCTGCAGCTTGGAAGCATCGAGCTGTTTTGCCTCGCCTCGGAAACGGGCAGTTTTACGGCAGCAGCGCAGGTAGCCGGTGTTACGCCTGCGGCAGTAAGCCGTTCGATTTTGCGTCTTGAGGAGCGCTTGGGATCACGCCTGTTCGTGAGAACCACGCGCAGCATCCGGATGACTGAACCGGGGCGGGTGTTCTACGAACAGTGCCGACAAGCCCTGACTCAACTGGTGGAAGCGCAACAAGAAGTCATGGGCGCTCAATCGAAGCCTTCAGGACGGCTGCGCATCAGTCTCCCTACCACGTACGGGCACCACCGAATCCTGCCGCTTCTGCCGAAATTTCGAGCGCTTTATCCCGATGTCACCGTTGATATCCACTTGGGTAACCGAAATATCGACTTTGTGGCGGAGGGCTATGATCTGGCGATTCGGGTCCGGGCTCAACCGGACTCGAACCTGATTGCCCGCTTGCTCGAAGACGCAAAACTGGTGGTGGTCGCGACACCTGAATACCTGGCCAAGGCAGGCACGCCAACGACGCTGGATGATCTCGTCACTCACGAATGCATTCAATTTGAACTGCCCAGCAGTGGTCGACGCATCTCATGGCTGTTCAACGTCGAGGGCAAACAACGTGAGATCTTCGCTGAGGGCGGATATTGCTGTTCGGATGATGTGCTGGGCGGCGTTACCCTGGCCAAACACAGTGCTGGTCTCTTCCAGACTTACCAATTCATTGTCGAGCGAGAACTGGCCGACGGGACCCTCGTCGAGGTACTCCAACCCTACAATGGCCGCTCCAGGCCCTACACGCTTCTTTACCCCCATGGCCGCTACGTTCCTCAGCGGGTCCGGGCATTCGTCGACTTTCTGCTGCAGTATCGAACTGACTGGACGGCGACCTGAGCAAGGGCGGTAGTCTGCGCAGCCGGTCCTGTGCGTTCGCGCCTGATTCATCTAACGACCGGCGCATGTTCGGCCATCAAATCCATGACCCAATCGATAAATACCCGCACTTTGGCACTGACGTGGCGATTCGGCGGGAATGCCAGATACATGGGCATTGGCGCCATGTGCCAGTCCTCGAACAGCGGCAGCAGCTCGCCGCTGGCCAGGTGCGGTTTGGCCATGTACTCCGGTAGCCACAGCATGCCCAGACCCGCCAGGCCGGCGGCGAGGTACGCGTTGCCGTCGTCGACCGTCAGTTGCGGGCGGCCCTGGGCCTCGATACGTTCCTCCCCCCGTTGCATCGCGTACGGCAAGGATTTGCCGGTACGAAACCACAGAAAGCCAACAGTACTGTGCCTGCCTTCCTCCAGCTCACGGGGGTGCTCCGGCGTACCGAAGTGCCGCAAATAGCCGGGCGCTGCATAGATGCCGAGCTGCAGGTCGCCCACATGCCTTGCCACCAGTGACTGATCGGTGATCTCGCCGCCGCGCACCACGCAGTCGACGTTTTCACCAATGATGTCGACGATGCGATCGCTCACGCCCAGGTTCAGCTGGATTTCCGGGTAGCGTGCAAAGAACCCCGGCAAGGCGGGTATCAGCAGCATTCGCGCCAGCGGACTGGGTACATCCACCCGTAGCCGTCCGCGCGGTGTCATCGACGCGCTGGACAAGCTGGTCTCGGCGTCGTCCATATCGACCAGCAGCCTGATGACGCGCTCGTAGTAAACCGCACCATCGGCGGTGACGTTGACCTTGCGGGTGGTGCGGTTGAGCAGGCGTACGCGCAGCCTCGCTTCCAGTTGCTGAACGAGCTGCGTCACGGTGGTCTTGCTCATGTGCAGGGTGGCTGCCGCCTTGGTGAAGCTGCCGGTTTCCACCACTCGGGCAAAGGCCTGCATTGCATCGAACCGGTCCATTTAACGCCTCACTCGGGTCTGGATAGTTTGGATTCTACAAACAGTCATGACCAGCGTTGCCTGTTTATTGCGGTGGGTCATCTTTCTACAGTGGTTCCATCGTAAACAGCGGGCCGCGATGGCCCCGAAGGAAGTCTGCAATGACCAGCAAACGTGACGTCGTTTTCCCGCCTGACCGGCATGCACTGTACGAGCTCCATCGCTACTCGCCGGCGATTCGCTCCAACGGTTTTCTGTTCATATCCGGTCAGGTAGGCAGCCGCAAGGATGGCTCGGCCGAGCCGGACCTCGCAGCACAGGTTCGCCTGGCCTTCGCCAACCTCAACGCGATCCTGGCCGAAGCCGGCGGGAGTTTCGAGGATGTGGTGGACGCGACCATCTTCATGGTCGACCCCGGCTCGACATTCGAAACCATCTGGGAAGTAGCGGCCGATTACTGGGGCGAAGCGCCCTACCCGACAGTAACCGCTATCGGCGTGACCTGGTTGTCCGGCTTCGACTTCGAGATCAAGGTGATCGCCAAGCTCCCCCAGTAGATTCACCCAGGTCGTGAAATACCGTGATGGCGCAGTTTGCGATAGAGCGTATTTCGACTGATCCCCAGGCGAGCGGCAACACGGGCGATATGCCAGTGTTCCGCCTCGATCAACGTCAGCAGCGTCTGCCGCTCGGAAACGCCCAGTGGGTTTTCAGCCATCGCGACGGCCGGCGACTCTGGCGGCAGCAACTCCGCCAAATCGTCCATCGTCACACGCCCCTCCAACGCCAGCGCGACCAGGGTGCGCAGACACGTACGCAGCTGCCGGACGTTTCCCGGCCAAGGCTGCGTCAGCAAGCGCTCTCTAACGCCCGCGTCCAGCCGAATCCTGGCACCCGCCGCCTCTTCGCGCAGCAGCAGGTCGAGCAAACGGCCTTTGTCCGAACGATCCCGCAGCGCCGGAAGCGCCACGGCGAATCCGGCAACCCGATAGAACAGATCCTCGCGAAAACGCTTATCAGCGACACACGCCTGCAGATCCTGGTGGCTGGCACTGATGAGGCGCACGTCGAGGGGTTTTGCCGTCGCGCCCCCTAGCGGCACGACCTGCCGTTCCTCCAGCACGCGCAGAAAGCGGGTCTGTAACGCCAGCGGCATATCGGCGATTTCATCCAGGAACAGAATGCCGCCATGTGCCTGCTCAAGCTTTCCGATCATCCCGTCCTTGCGGGCGCCGGTGAAGCTGCCGCCGCGATAGCCGAACAGCTCGCTTTCGATCAGCGATTCGGGAATGGCCGCGCAATTGATCGCCACAAAAGGCTGGTTCGCGCGTGTGCTGGCGCGATGCAGTGCCGCGGCAAAGGCTTCTTTGCCGGTGCCGGTCTCCCCTTTCAAGAACACCGGAACGTCACGCTCCAGAACCCGCAGCGCACGAGCAAAACCGCGTTGCAAACGCGGGTCTTCCAGGCACACGCGCACGTCGTCGATTTTGGCGATCGCAGGAATGACGGACGGTGCCTGGCGCAAGGGCTCTCGCAACTGTCCGTAAAACAAACGCCCGTCAACCAGACGCACAGGCCAACAGACACTCGGCTGTGCGCTGGCCTGACTCATCATCTGTTCGATGGGCGTTTGCACAAGCGTTGTCAGCGATTGCCCGACCAAGTGATCGCGGTTGAGGCCCAAGAGGTCCAGCGCCGCCTGATTGACTGAACAGATACGGGCACTCTCGTCGAAACTGAGCAGGCCTTCACCCAACAGCCCGACGAAGCCTGCCTCAGGGTGAAACCGCAGTAAATATCGCTGAGGATCATGCCCCAGGAAGAAACAACTCTCGATCAACTTGGCTGACAGGTTGGTCAGCGCCATGGCTTGGAAGTGTTTCTGAAGACTGTGCTCCTCCCGCACCGAAGAGAGGTTCAGCACCGCGAGCAACTCGCCGCTCGCATCGAAAATAGGGCTGGCTGAACAGGTCAAGCCGACGTGCTTGCCACGAAAATGTTCATCACGACGGATGGTGACGTGCTGCCTCTCGACCAGGCAGGTGCCGACACCATTGGTACCTTCGTAATCCTCGCTCCAGACGGAGCCAAGCCACAGCCCGGAACGCTGGACCTCGGTACGCTCGGACTCGTTGAACACACTGTCGATCGCAACACCGCGAGCATCGGTGAGCAGCACCACGTGGCCGTCACGCCCGAGCTGCTGGTGCAAACTGCTCATCTGCCAATGCGCCTCGGCAATGATGTGTTCCAGTGGCGCACGGTGATCCTGCAAACGGGGTTGTTCAACCACATTAGGCGCGCGGCGGCTGGCGGGATCGAGCTGATACTGATCCAGGCAGCGGCGCCAGGATCGCGTGATAGCCAGGTCAGCAGCAGCGCTGTGGCTGGCAATACTACCCTGCACGGCTTGGAGCACTTGTTGTGCATGGGCGTTGATCAAGGCCGGCTTCATTGTTCTTGTTCTCCGCTGCTTTTAGGACACGGGGGCTGATCGCAGCTTATATGAAAAGACCGCCACGAGCGCTTTTTGCGCCGGGTGACACTCTGTCATCCGCCATTCCCGAATTCGTGACAGTGTTTCGAGCCAACGCTTCAACCAAACGCCAGCAGCCGCTCTGCAACGCGGCTTTCAAGAAGATGGCCCGGGACTTGCCATGGTGTCAGTCGTTACAAAAACAACAAGAACGGGAGAGCTCATGAACATCGCTATCGAATCACCTGTGCAAACGCCGACTGAACAGCTTGCGGCTTGGGTAGAACACCTCGGTCAGCGCCTCGCCCAACGTGATGTGGACGGCGCACTCGAACTGTTTGCCGACGAGTGTTACTGGCGCGACCTGCTGCTTTTCAGCTGGAATCTGGTAACCCTGGAAGGCAAACCTGCCCTGCGCGACATGCTTGAAACACGCCTCGACCAGACTCGCCCTGCAGGGTGGAAAGTGGAAGGTGAGGCGACGCTGAAGGACGGCGTGCTCGAAGGCTGGATCAGCCTGGAAACCGATGCGGCGCGAGGTAAAGGTTACGTGCGCCTGAGGGATGGCCTGTGCTGGACGCTGCTGACGACCATGCGCGAACTCAAAGGCTTTGAAGAACCCAGCGGTCGCCGCCGTCCGATGGGGGCCAATCATGGTCACGCCCACGCCGACAAACGCAACTGGCTGGAGCGTCGACGGGATGAAGAAGCGTCGCTGGGCATCACCACCCAACCTTATTGCCTGATCGTGGGCGGTGGCCAGGGTGGGCTGGGCCTCGCTGCACGGCTGAAGCGAATGGGCGTGCCAACGCTAATCGTCGATAAGGCTGAGCGTCCCGGCGATCAGTGGCGCGGTCGCTACAAGTCGCTGTGCCTGCACGACCCGGTCTGGTATGACCACATGCCTTACCTGCCCTTCCCCGATCACTGGCCCGTCTTCACACCGAAAGACCAGATCGGCGACTGGCTGGAGATGTACACCAAAGTCATGGAGCTGAATTTTTGGCCGCGTACGGAATGCGTAAGCGCCAGCTTTGATAACCACAGCGGCACCTGGAAGGTTGAAGTGCTGCGCGATGACGAGCCCGTCACCTTGCAGCCTGCCCAGTTGATCCTCGCCACCGGCATGTCAGGCGTTCCAAACATCCCCAAGTATCCGGGTGCCGAAGTTTTCGAGGGTCAGCAACATCACTCCAGCCGCCATCCCGGTGGAGACGCCTGGCGTGGAAAGCGCGCGGTGGTGATCGGTGCGAACAATTCGGCTCACGACATCTGCGCCGACCTGGTGGAGAACGGCGCCGAGGTGACCATGGTGCAACGTTCGAGCACCCACATCGTGCGCTCCGACAGTTTGATGGACCTCGTCTTCGGCGGGCTCTACTCAGAAGATGCCTTGGAGACGGGGTTGACCACGGACAAGGCCGACATGCTTTTCGCTTCGATCCCGTACAAGGTCATGCCGGGCTTTCATCAACCGGTCTTTGACGCCATCAAGGAGCGTGACAAGGTGTTCTACGAGCGTCTGGCCAAAGCCGGTTTCATGCTCGACTTCGGTGACGACGATTCGGGTCTTTTCATGAAGTACGTACGCCGTGGTTCGGGTTATTACATCGACGTCGGCGCCTCGGAACTGATCGCTAATGGCACGATCAAGCTCAAGAGCGCGCGAGGCCTGGGTGTCGAGCGCATCGAAAAAGACGCCGTCCTGCTCAATGACGGCAGCCGACTGCCGGCTGATCTGATCGTCTACGCCACGGGCTATGGTTCCATGAATGGTTGGGCGGCGAAGCTGATTTCCCAGGAAGTCGCTGACAAGGTTGGTCGCTGCTGGGGCCTGGGTTCCGGGACCACGAATGATCCTGGTCCGTACGAGGGCGAATTGCGCAACATGTGGAAGCCGACACAGCAGGCAAACCTCTGGTTCCACGGTGGCAACCTGCATCAGTCACGGCATTATTCGCTGTATCTGGCGCTGCAGCTGAAAGCGCGCTTCGAAGGCATCGACACTTCTGTCTACGGGCTGGCGGAGAGTCACCACAAGGGCTGAGCCCAATGGCGCCCAGCCGTGGTTGGGCGCCTCTCCCCACTTGTCTCAATCGCAGAAAACAACCTTTCCCGCCTCCCGCATGAAAATCTCGACGGTTTTGGGACCAATCCCTTCGAAGGCGCAAAGACGCTTTTCGAACTCCTTACGATTAGTGCTGGCCTTTACGATGTTGCCGACTTTTCCAGCGTACTCATCGTTGAGTTTATGAGCCAATGCCAGTAAGCGCGACGCCGTGGTTTCGTCGTATCGCACGTAATGCGCTTCACCGAGCATCGCAACCAATTCGCGGTGCGTGCAGTTGGCGAGTTTTCGAGGCGTATCGCGCTGATGTTTATCGACGACAACCTGATAAGCCTTGGCGGCAATCGGTCCCTGAATGCGTTTGCCCATCAGAAAACTGGCGATCAACCACTTGAACAAACCTTCTTCGTTCGCGTCATCGAGTCTGATGTGCAGATCCGTCGCGCTGATGATTGTCGACATTAGGCACGCTCTTCAAGCAGGAGGCAGCGACCCGCACAATCAAGGTACGAGCAACGCTTCATGGACTTCTATTGACGGAATGAATCCATCGATACGCTGGCTAGCCAGCCAGCTTCTGGTTTTACTCACGTCGAAAATCTGTCCCTGCTCCATCAGCGTCAAGATGAGCTCATCCGAAACCCGGTAGCGCCCGCAGTCCGGACAGTCTCTTTCCTCCCATGGGCCTGCGCATTGAATGCGCTGAGCGACACCTACACAGATAAGACAATTCATCTTCATCACCTTTTTTATAGCGGTACCCGACACTTCGTGTGTCGCTTGCAACAGCCCACGAACGGACACCTGTCGGTTACTCTGATGAAGCTCGTGTTTGATCGACTAAAAACAATGGATGAAGTTCGTTGCGCTGACGCTTTCAGTACAAACAGGTCGTATCCATACGCATTCGGCGTGATCGGGCAGTGAACTCGATGCCTACTTTCCAGGGTGATAGTCCTCCCCCGACCAGGACCCCGGATTAGGTTTACAGGGGATGACCAGAGGTTCAAATGCTGCACAAAGAAGACGTTTGCTGATGACAAAAAAACAGGAAAGGCCAAAAAACTCAGGCGCCTGCGATTACCTCGAAAACGTTTTGAATTTTTTTTGACGCACTCACTCTTTTGTCCATGAGCATAAGGAGGACCTCATGAACACTGATCTTTTCGTCATTGAATACAAGCTCCACGGCGAGCCGAAGTCCTTCATCATCCGGGCGAAGACGATGCGCAATGTGGACGCCTGGCATTGGGCGAGTTGTGATGCAGGATTAGCGCCCATACCCAAACCAGGACGACCGCCGCTGAAGGTCGTGTCCAAACCCATGGCTGAAAAATATGGGGTGACTGACGTCAGGTGGCGCGCTTCCGCGACTCTGGACTGGACGGAGGTTTCAACGTCATGAGTGCGTACATTTCAAACGACATTGGGCAGCCTGGATGGCATCCCTGAGTCAGCGCGTTTCTTTGAGGCGATCGACGGGATGCGTTCGCCTCAACCCAATGCCGTGTCAAGAAACATCATGACCCCGAACCCCAGCATCAGTCCCAACGTCGCGTAGGTTTCGTGACCGTTACGGTGCGTCTCGGGAATAACCTCATGGGAGACCACAAAGATCATCGCGCCCGCGGCGAGGCCTAACGCAACGGGATAACCCAGCGCAAAACCTGAAGAAATGCCAAGGCCGACGACTGCCCCTAGAGGCTCCATCAATCCTGAACCGACAGCGATTAACGCAGCGCGCAGTGTGGAGATGCCGGTCACTCGCAACGCCAACGCAACAGCAAGGCCTTCCGGAATGTCCTGAATGGCGATTGCCGTGGTCAACGGCAAGCCCACCTTCATATCCCCGTTGGCGAAACTGACCCCGATGGCCATGCCCTCGGGCAGGTTATGCAGCGTAATGGCCAGGACGAAAAGCCATACGCGATTGAAGCGCTGAGCGTCCGGGCCTTTGCGTCCGCTCTCCAGATGCTCGTGGGGGACAAACCGCTCCAGTCCAATCATCAGTGCGACACCCAACCCCAATCCGGCCACCACGACACACGCGGCCAACAGCTTGTTATCGCAAATAGCCCGGGCCGCTTCGATACCTGGAAGGATGAGTGAGAAGGAGCTCGCAGCCAGCATCATGCCGGCCGCAAAGCCCAGCATGGTGTCTTGAGTCCGTGCGGTGATATCGCGCAGGACCACCGCTACCACGGCACCGAGTGCCGTCGCGCCAAAACCGGACAAGCCCCCAAGAAAGGCATAGTGCAGGTTGACCCGATTCGCCCCGGTAAAGGCGCTGTATCCACTGATCAGCAACAGCACGCTGACGCCGACCAGCGTTGACCAGAAAACGATACCCATCCAACCGCCGCTTTTTTCCAGGTCAAACCCGGAGCTCCATGATGTTTTGTCAGGCGATGATGGTTCAGACATGTGGCCTCCTACTTACCATTGAAACGCTTGCGAGAGTTGCTCGATGTCGCTGTCAGGATTTGCTTCGACATGCGCTTTGCTTCTCGCTCAAAGGACAGTGCCGTGCTGCTGAACAGTAAGGAAAAGCCCTCTGCCGAATCCGAAGAAACGCCCTTGGAATGTGCATTCATTTTCATTCACCTCGTTGTTTGAAGAACAGAAACACCGCACGCCTTCGTGGCGTGCGGTGCACGTCATCATGAGTCTTCACGCCCTTGGGCACCTGCGCCCAGATCGGCCCCTGTGATGGGATTGCTTTCCGGATCAGACATCGTTCGAGCTTTCATAGCCATCAGCAGTTCTTCATCTTCTGCACTCAACTCGACACTGGCAGTGCCATCCCCACCGTCGACTGCAGGGGCTGGCTCTTCCACATAATCCCAGTCGTCACCTTCGTTCCATGGCCCACGCATGCTTTCTGCGCCCTGGGACATGTTGAAATACACGTTGGTGAATTCAGGCATGCCTGGCAGCTTGCCTTGGGGGAAGTTGGGCTGAATGGAGTGCAGGGCTTTTTCGAAGGACAGCTGATGCGCAATTTCTCTGGTCATGAGAAACCCGAGCGCTTCTTTGACGCCTGGATCATCGGTGACGTTCATTAGCCGCTCGTACACAATCTTGGCCCGTGCTTCAGCGGCAATATTGGAGCGCATATCGGCGGTAGGTTCACCAATGGTGTCAACGTAAGCGGCAGACCATGGCACGCCGGCGGAGTTGGTGAGCGGCGCACCGGCGCCGTACAACAGGCTGGTGATGTGCGAGTCGTTTCCCGCACCATTGATCGCACGGTACAGCTCGCCTTCTTCTTCAACGCCTTCGGCCAATCGACCTTTGGCGCCCTTGTTGAGCATCACGATGATCGATCCTACGATCTCAAGATGACTGAGCTCTTCAGTAGCAATGTCCATCAGCAGATCCTTTCTGCCTGGATCATCTTCGGCCAACGCCTGGGTGAAGTACCTCGACGCAGCCGCCAGTTCACCCTGGGCCCCGCCAAACTGTTCAAGTAAAAGATTGGCCAACCCCGGGTTAGGTTGGGCCACGCGCACGGTGTATTGAAGTCGCTTGTTATGTAAAAACATGACGAATCTCCTCAGGCCTAAAAGGCGCCGATACTCATTAGG
The DNA here is from genome assembly GCF_059716215.1 of Pseudomonas sp. LBUM1643. NCBI lineage: Bacteria > Pseudomonadati > Pseudomonadota > Gammaproteobacteria > Pseudomonadales > Pseudomonadaceae > Pseudomonas > Pseudomonas sp. LBUM1643. Next base: position 3,141,765 of record NZ_CP166813.1, on the reverse strand, counting down.
TGATTCACCGAATGCGACGCCCACAGTCATGTGAAGGCGATGCCCTTTCGAAAATTTTATAAAGATCGGTAACTCGCGACAGACGGCGTTTGCTACTGCCGTTCGGGCTGATTGATCCCCAGTCGTCGGCTATCCGGCCCCTGACTTAAAACTTTTACGGGCTCGTTCATCTCAACCGCTGTCTCGCCAAAATCCTTACGGGAAACCGGCCAGTTGATCGACATTCTTTACGATAGGCAGACGCTTTCGTTCTGCGCGGAAATCGTCCGGTGGCAGCGAAATCAGCGAAAAACTCCCTGCCCATTGCGGCATCGCTGGACGAAAATCCGGCTATTTTCACACCCTTCGATGCGCCAATTCAGACGATAAACACGCGGGCAATGAACTGCAGAAGCCGAACTAAGAACTCGTGGATGAAGATTGAGCGCTGTATCGCTATCTATTTAGTACATTGTTAATTAATGAACTCTAACGAGCGCTAGTTAAGAACTAGTTGCATTGTAGAACAATTATTTTTCCGAGATTTTTTGAACCTTTTAAACACCGTTTTGCCTGATCGTGCACAAGGGGCAACGGCACCTTTTTAATCCAGAACTTAAACCAATACGAACAGACAAGATGAAAAAATTAGTGACTGCTGCACTGCTACTTTCCTGTATGACATTGGGCGTACAGGCCGCTGAATTGTCCGGTGCCATTGGCGCAACCAGTCAAGGCGGAATGACGGCCAGAGCGGGCCTGGGTTTCGACTGGGATAAATCCTGGATGCAAAGTTCTACTGGCAAGTTAACGGGTTACTGGGACTTGGGTTACACCTACTGGGAATCGGGAGAGGAAGCTGGCGGCCGTCACTCCTTGTCTTTCGCGCCGGTGTTTGTATACGAGTTCGGCCAAGGTAATATCAAGCCGTTTATTGAAGCAGGTATAGGTGTCGCCCTGTTCTCCGGAACGAGTGCGGGTGATCAGCAGTTTGGATCGTCCTTCAACTTTGAAGATCGGCTCGGCGCAGGTTTGAAGATTGGCGATACACAGCGCGTCGGTGTAAGAGCCATTCACTATTCCAATGCCGGCATTAAACAACCGAACGATGGTATTGAATCCTACTCGTTGTTTTATAGCCACTCTATTTGAGTGTTAAGTGAATCGTGGCGAGGGGATTCATCCCCGTTCGGCTGCGCAGCAGTCGTTGAACCATCACACGCGGTGTACCTGATACACCTCAGTTGCTGGTTTTACGACTGCTTCGCAGCCGAACGGGGATGAATCCCCTCGCCACAGTGTTTGCTCACTCAATGCGTAAGCGCATAACGACGTCAATGCTCAAGACGAATTGCAACCCATGGATCGATAAGCCCGAAGGTCGCGATCCAGGAAGGTGCCGCGTCGAGTACGCAGCACAAGCCCTGCAAATATCCTGAACTGTTGCGCGCGCCGGGCTTCTATCGATAGACCGCGTTGGTCATTCATCCAACCTAATTCTTCTTCGGAGTGCTTGATCATGTCTGATCAAACAGCGAGCGACAGTGCATCAAGCCAGGAACGTCCCGCCAGCCGCGTCAGCGAGGGCCTGCCCTATCCGCTCGGCGCGACGTGGGACGGGTCAGGTGTCAACTTTGCAATTTTTTCCGCCAATGCCACAAAGGTTGAACTGTGCCTGTTCGACGCGGACGGCCAGGAAGAAATCGAGCGCATCGTGCTGCCGGAATTCACCAACGAAATATGGCATGGGTACCTGCCTGACGCCCGCCCTGGGACGCTGTATGGCTATAGAGTGCATGGCCCTTACGAGCCGGCCAATGGTCATCGTTTCAACCACAACAAACTGTTGATCGACCCGTACGCCAAGCAGATCTCCGGTGAGCTGAAATGGGACGATGCCTTGTTCGGCTATACCGTCGGCCATGAGGACGGCGATTTGTCATTTGATGAACGTGACAGCGCACCGTTCATGCCTCGCTGCCGAGTCATCGATCCTGCGTTCACCTGGGGCAATACGGCAAAGCCGAATGTGCCATGGGAAAACACGGTTTTTTATGAGACCCATGTCCGCGGCTTCACCATGCGCCACCCCTCGGTGCCGGAATCTGAACGCGGCACCTTTGCGGCCTTTCATCAAAATGATGTCGTTGAATACATCCGTTCTTTGGGTGTGACATCGGTGGAATTGATGCCCGTGCACTATTTCCTCGATGATAATCATCTGCTGGAAAAAGGCCTGCGCAACTTCTGGGGCTACAACACGCTGGGCTTCTTTGCTCCCCATGCTCGCTACATGGCCGGACAGTCCATCGGCGAATTCAAAGTCATGGTGTCGCGTTTCCACAAGGCGGGGTTGGAAGTGATTCTGGATGTGGTTTACAACCACACCGCCGAGGGCAATGAAATGGGCCCTACCCTGTCACTCAAGGGCATCGACAATGCCAGCTACTACCGATTGATGCCCGACGACGCCCGCTATTACATCAATGACACCGGTACCGGCAACACGCTCAACATGAGCCATCCTTGCGTCTTGCAGATGGTCACCGATTCCTTGCGGTATTGGAGCTCGGAGATGGGCGTGGACGGGTTTCGATTCGACCTGGCCACTATCCTGGCTCGGGAACCAGACGGGTTCAGCGAGGGTGGCGGGTTCCTTGATGCCTGTCGCCAGGACCCGGTGCTCGCCAAGGTGAAGCTGATTGCCGAACCATGGGACTGCGGCCCTGGGGGTTACCAGGTCGGCAATTTCCCGCCCGGCTGGATGGAGTGGAACGACAAGTTCAGGGACATCTCCCGTGCGTTCTGGAAAGGCGACGACGAAATGCTCGGTGACTTTGCCAAGATATTTTTGGGCTCGGGTGACCAGTTCAATCGACGCGGCCGCAAGCCCGCCTCCTCCGTAAACTTCATTACGGCCCACGATGGCTTCACCCTGAATGACCTGGTCTCGTACAACGAGAAGCACAACGAGGCCAATGGCGAAGACAACCGTGACGGGCACTCCGATAACAGGTCGTGGAACTGTGGTGTCGAGGGGCCGACTGAAGACCCTGCGATCATCGAGCTGCGTTATCGGCAGATGCGCAATCTCCTGGCCACGCTGTTCCTTTCCCAAGGCACGCCCATGCTCCTGGCCGGCGACGAATTCGCTCGCACCCAAGGTGGCAGCAACAACGCCTATTGCCAGGACAGTGAGATCGGTTGGGTCGATTGGAACGTGAGTGAGAAAAGCAGCGAGCTCCAGGAGTTTGTCAGGTACCTGATCGATCTGCGCAATCGCTATCCCCTGCTGCGTCGCAACCGCTTTTTCACCGGAGAGTATGACGAAGGCCTGGGTGTGAAAGACGTGAGCTGGATCCAGCCGAACGGTGAAGAAATGGGCATGGAGCAGTGGCAAGACGGCAGCAATCGTTGCATGGGCATCCTGCTGGACGGTCGCACTCAAACCAGCGGCATTCGCCGTGAGGGCGTCGACCATTCGCTGCTGATCATCGTAAACGCGCACCACGATGTGGTGAGTTTCAAGCTCCCGGAAGTCCCCCAGGGCAAACAATGGGTGCTTGAACTTGATACCAACCAGGCAGATCTCGACCCGGGCGAATTGTTTTCTTTCGGCGATGAGTATCAGGTAACCGGGCGTTCAGTGCTGATGTTCGAACTGAAAAAACCGGCGACTAAAAGAAGGAAGTAGGCACTCAACCAGGCCTAAACACGATCCCCCTGTAGCAGCTGGCGAAGCCTGCGTTCGGCGACGCAGTCGTCGTAAAACCTGTAAACGCGGTATTCCTGACACACCGCAACGTATGGTTCCACGACGACTGCGTCGCCGAACGCAGGCTTCGCCAGCTGCTACAGGTCTTGCGAAGCCCGAAGGACGCCGTAAATCTCCGAAACCACCTGCGCCGTTGCCTCTTCGATCGTCCCTTCATTACGACATAACACCCAGCCCTGATCCGCAACCGCTCGCTCGAACGCCTGGGTGCAAGCGACCTGCTCTTCCAGGTTATGGATCACCGTACTGCCCAATCCACGGGTTCGTGCCGCGGCCCTCGCCCATGAAATTTCAGGGTCGGTGACAACGCCGACATGCAGGTCGGGCACTTGCACGTTTCGATCAAGATTCAACTGCAGAATGTCTGCAAACGGGACGAGCCGGCGAAACGCGGCGTCAGAGGGGTACCAGCGATCGATCAGGATGATGCTGTCAGCTGGCTGTTCAGGCAGCACGTGCCGGGAAATCCAGGCCCGGCTGTCCGCAAAGCGCTCACAAACCGCCCACTCCAGATCCCGACCGGGATTTCTGGCGAGCGTGTTAACGAGGGCCATGGTTTCACCCCGGTAGGGATCGCTCTTTTTCTCGCACAGTCGGATGACCTTTTTGTTGTCTGCCCTCAGCGCTTTCGTCACGGCCTCCAACAGTGTGGTTTTGCCGGTGCCCTTGGGCCCATCAAGCGAAACAAACAGCGAACGATTCATGCTTCAAAGAACGGTTGAATGACGGTTTTTCCAACGCTCGAATCGTGCGATTGCATCTTGCTTCCTTAACGACATCAACTAACCAAGGGGGCGGAGAAAACCGAGGTCAAACCCAGAGCGCTATTTCCCGCTGCGTTGCGCTTGAGCAAAGTTTCAAAGTGGCGGGGACAGTACATTAGCCGACCCCAACTGAACACTCAGCGAAGCCAGATATTCGCCAAATCCCCCGCGACATTTGAAATCCTTGCGTGCACTGGTCACGACGGGGTTGGTCGCTGTCCACACGATATTCGCGCTGATTTTTTCAAGATCCGCCACCAGATGAACGTCCTCATGGGCCGCCAGATGCTGGAAACCTCCGGCCTCGCGATACGCAGTGGCGCTCAGGCCCAGATTGGCGCCGTGGATGTGCCGGTGATTCTCGATAAACTGGTAGCGTTCCAGGTATTGCGTGCGAACCGATTCCCCATGCTCCCTCCAACTGTCCACTTCGACCGTGCCGCACACGGCGTCAGCCATGAAGTCGAGTTGCCGGGCGATCCAGTCAGGTGGCACCACGGTGTCGGCATCGGTAAACGCCAGCCATTGCGCGCCGGCGCTGAGCAATTCTTCAGCCCCGGTCGCCCGGGCTTTGCCGACGTTCTGAAAAGAGACATTGACCGTGCTGACGTCCATTCCACAGACCAGGCGGGCCGTGTCGTCCGAGCAGTCGTCCAGAACGACCACCACCCTGACCTCCCGCCCCAAAAGCCCCGGATGCCTGGCGGCAATCAGGATGGACGACAGGCAGGCGATGATGTGTTTTTCTTCGTTATGGGCTGGTATCACAACGCCGATCATTGACGTTCCCTCTTTCCGGCAAAGTGTGTGGTCTCCAGTTATCGACACTGTGCTTTATCAGAAGGTTTAAAGAATGTGAGGCGCCCAGCCACACCTGGCCAACGCGCCTGTCTACGGTTAAATCGTGCCTGCGTCCTCCGGACGATCCTGCACCCACTGCCAAAACAACTGATACCCCACCGCCAGCACCACCGGCCCGATGAACAGCCCGATAATCCCGCTGGTGACCATGCCACCCAGCGCGCCAATCAGTATCACCGGCATCGGTACATCAACACCGCGCCCCAACAGCAAGGGTTTGAGCACGTTATCGACGAGGCCTGCAACGAACACGTAAATGGAGAAGGTAATGGTCCCGGTGGTGGCGCCTTCAGTGGCAATGACGAAAGCAATCACAGGGATCGTGATCAAGCTCACCGGTAATTGCATGATGCCGAGCAGCAACACGGCCAATGCAAGCAGGCCGGCGCCGGGGATGCCTTTGAACACGAAGCCAAGTCCGACCAGCAGCATCTGGATAAAGGCGATGCCGACCACTCCGAGTGCGACCGCGCGAATGGTTGCGGTGCACAGTTCGGCGATTTTCGGGCCCTTGATCGGACCGTTGAGCCGCGAGGCGATCTGCACCGCACTGCGGCTGCCGGCTTCACCGTGGGCCATGAAGATGCCGGCGATGATCAAGGCGAAAATAAACATCAGAAAACCCATGCCGACACCGGCAAGCTTACTCAATAGGGCCAAGGAGACGTGTTTGATTTGCGGAATGTATTTGGCGGTCAGGTCGGGAAGATCGGTTGAAGCCTGCAACCACAGGTCAGAGAGCGGTTTGCCCACCAAGGGCCAGTCGGCCACGGATGCAGCCGGCGGCGGCACATGGAAACCGCCTTCCTTGACGACAACCATGGCGTGCTCGACCGAGTCGGCAATCGAAGTCCCCATCAGGTAAATCGGCACCATCAAGATCACAATGGCGATCACGACGATCAGCGTCGCCACATAGCCGGGTTTTTTCCCTCGTCGTCCCATCAGCCAGGTCTGCAGGGGGTAAAGCGTGATCGCCAGGATCAACGACCACAGCAGCAGGTCACGGAACGGCTTGAAGATCTCGAAGCAGAACAGCACCAGAACAGTGATCAGTCCCGCACGAATCAGCACATCGAGCAAAGTGCGGGCGAACGCCTTTTCGTTTATCGGTGAGGGCACCATAAAAACCTCCATGCTGATCGGGTCAACGCTCGGTAAAGCGGTTAGCCCAGCATAGACGTTGGTTTGAAAGCGCGAGGGGTCAGCGTAATTTCAACGGATCGATCAGCTCGGCGGCGATGGCCATGGCGGCACCACGCGTTTCGTCCTGGGCGCGTCGGGACACATCGCCGGAGTCATCAATCCACCGGCCCGCGAAAAACGTCATTACTGGATCAATGACCGGGTCACTGAAGATCCGGAACTCTGGTTCAAGGATGCCCGGCAACAGAGCGGCAGTTGGTGGAATGACTGGTTTGTCTGGCTGGCTGAACACGCCGGCGAGCGTGAGCCATCAGCGACGCAGATCGGCAATGCCCACTACCCGGCACTGGAGCCGGCACCGGGGCGTTATGTAAAGCAATAACCTCCACTTCCCGAGGGAGCGGCAGCGAACACAAAACCTGCATCCAACACACAACCCTTGTAGGAGTGAGCCTGCTCGCGATAGCAGAGTTCAATCGACATCATCGTTGCCTGAGACACCGTCATCGCGAGCAGGCTCACTCCTACAGTTTGATCTGGGGGCATCTGGGAGAAAGTTGTTGCCTGCCAGGCCGCCACCGTCGGAACGCCGCCCGGACCAAGCTCAGCTTCCACAGGTTAAGCAAGTACCTGGGTGAACACCGCACTTCAAAACTGGATTGGCTATCAAGCCCCCCTGTCCCAAGCCGCTCGCTCCCAATGGCTCAGGCGATTATCATGGCCCTCATCCTCAATCCAGCCTGCTATGAGACTGTGCATGACCTTCGATTTTGATCAGGTGTTCGATCGCCACAACACTGGCAGTACCAAATGGAGTCGCTACCCGGCTGACGTGCTGCCGATGTGGGTGGCGGACATGGATTTCGCTGCGCCACCGGTCATTGTTCAGGCGCTGCAAAAACGTCTTGAGCACCCACTGCTCGGTTATAGCGTTTCCCAGGATGATCTGCGCGAAGCCATTGTTGCCGACTTATGGAACAAATACGCCTGGCGTGTTGATCCGCAGGCACTGATCTTTCTGCCGGGGGTCGAGTCGGGGTTCAACATGGCGCTGAATGCGCTGATCGAGCCTCAGCAGAACGTCGTGGTTCAGGTGCCGAATTACCCGCCGTTGCGCCATGCACCCGGTCATTGGGGGCTGAACAAGGTTGAGCTGGAGTTCGTCGCCCAGGCAGACGGCACGTATTCCACTCCTCTCGATACGTTGCGCCAGTCGTTGCAAGGTGGCGGCGCCCTGCTCTTGAGCAATCCGCACAATCCGCTGGGCAAGGCATTTCCTCGCGAAGAGCTGTTAGCGGTGGCGCAGATCTGCCTGGCGCAGGACGCGTGGATCATCTCCGACGAAATCCATGCCGAGCTGTGCTTCGACGGTCGCGTGCACATTCCGACGGCCTCCCTGAGCCCGGACATTGCCCGCCGCACCATCACGTTGATGTCCGCCAGCAAGGCTTACAACATTGCCGGGCTGAAGACATCGTTCATGATCATTGAGGACCCGGCGTTGCGCGCGCGGGTCAACCACGCCCGTTGCGGCATGGTCGACAGCGTCAACCCGCTGGGCATGGAAGCGACACGTGTGGCCTACAGCGAAGCCGCGCCCTGGCTGGCAGAGCTCAAGACGTACCTGCAAGCCAACCGCGATTACCTGGTCGACGCCGTTCGCACCCGGTTGCCGGGCATTACCATGAATGTGCCGCAAAGCACGTATTTGGCGTGGCTCGACTGTTCGGCCCTGGGCCTGGACAATCCGCAGCAGTTTTTCCTGGAACAGGCAAAGGTCGGTTTGAGCGCGGGCCTGGACTTCGGTGATCAACACCAACAGTTCGTGCGCCTCAACTTCGGCTGCCCGCGTTCATTGCTGGAAGAAGGAATCGCACGGATGGAACGCAGCTTGCGCCACCTAAAGGCCTGACCCTCCCGCAATCCACCGCCCACACAACCCTGACCACTGCCGCATTATCCGGCGAAAACACACAACCCCTGTAGCAGCTGGCGAAGCCTGCGTCCGGCTGCGCAGCAGTCGTAAATCCAGTGAACGCGGTGGGTCAGAATGGATCTGATCGCCAGGTTTAACGACTGCTGCGCAGCCGGACGCAGGCTTCGCCAGCTGCTACAGGGGGCTGGGTCGCCAAGCAAACCACAGGGTTATTGGGTACTATGTCGCCCCTCTTTTGCAGCCCCGTTCTGCGCCCTGCCGAATAAGCCGATTCCATGCCCTTTGAACTCAGCGTTGACCTCACTACCCTGGCCATTCTGGCCTTCGTTGCCTTTATAGCCGGATTCATCGACGCCATTGCCGGTGGCGGTGGTCTGTTGACGACGCCCGCCTTGCTGACCGCGGGCCTGCCCCCGCATCTGGTGTTGGGCACCAACAAACTCAGTTCGACCTTCGGCTCCGCCACCGCCAGTCTCACCTTCTATCGGCGCAAGCTGTTTCATCCGAGGCAGTGGGTGCACGCCATTGTCGGCACCCTGATCGGCGGGTTGACGGGCGCAGTGGTTGCGCACTACCTCCCGGCAGAATGGCTGAACAAAATGCTCCCGGTGATCGTTTTCGCCTGCGGCCTGTACCTGTTGTTCGGCGGCACGCCGAAGGCACCGCTGGACAGCGACGCACCGATCAAGAAGAAGTGGCAGTCGACCCAGGGCTTCACCCTCGGGTTCTACGACGGCATTGCCGGCCCTGGCACGGGCGCGTTCTGGACTGTCAGCAGTATGCTCATGTACCCCATCGACCTGGTGAAGGCCAGCGGCGTGGCGCGCAGCATGAACTTCGTCAGCAACATCGCAGCGCTGTCGGTGTTCGTGTTTTCCGGGCAGGTGGACTGGATCATCGGCCTGAGCATGGGCCTGTCAGTGATGGTCGGCGCGTTTTTCGGAGCTCGCACCGCCATCAGCGGCGGCGCGAAGTTCATTCGCCCGGTTTTCATCACCGTGGTGCTGGGCTTGACCGTGCGGTTAGCCTGGCAACACTGGTTCAGCGTGGCCTAAGCGCCGCGCCACATAGACGTCGATCAGGTAACGGGCAATCGAGCGAGACGCGGGCAACGGCGGCAAGTCGTGAACGTTGAACCACTGGGCGTCTTCGATCTCGTCTTCCTGACACACGATTTCGCCACCGGCGTACTCGGCGTGAAACCCCAGCATCATGGAATGCGGAAACGGCCAGCACTGACTGCCCAGGTACTGGATGTTCCTGACCTCGATCTGCACCTCTTCGCGCACCTCGCGAATCAGGCACTCCTCGGCTGATTCGCCCGGTTCGGCAAACCCCGCCAGCGTGCTGTACACCCCGGTAACGAAACGCGGGGAGCGCGCCAGGAGGACTTCATCGCCTCGGGTGATCAGCACGATCATGCTCGGCGAAATCCGCGGGTAGCTGCGCAGGTTGCAGGGCGCGCAAAACATCGCTCGCTCGCGGGGAACTTGCACCATCGCCTGACCGCAGTTGCCGCAGAAGCGATGCTCGCGCGCCCAGGTGCCAATTTGCGCGGCATAACCCAGCACCTTGTACAGCGTGTGGTCGCCCTCAAGCATGAAGGCCCGCAAGTCTTTCCAGTTGCAGCCCGGCACTTCGCTGTGGCTATGCAGCTCCAGCAGGTAAACCGGCTCGCCGTCCAGATGACCGATGCCATGCTCGGCCAGAATCGACAGGTCCTGGCGCTTGAGCCACTCCCGTGGAAACAGCGCACCGTTGTCATCGAACAGAAAGCCCTCAGGGCTGCGCGCAACGCACCAGCCGCCGGGTTGATCGGTATCCAGTACTGCAGTGGTCCAGCGTGAAGTCATGTTTTATCAATCCAGAAATTCGGGTTTCTGTTTGCTCATATGGGCGGCCATGGCCACGCGCAAGTCAGTGGATTGCAGCATGGCGGCGTTCCAGGTGGCGACGTATTCGAGGCCGTCGTCGATGCGATGATCGCGCATGTAGCTGATCATCTCCTTGGTGCCGGTGATGGCGATCGGCGACTTGCTGGCGATCTCGCGGGCAATGCCCATCACGCCGTCCAGCAGGCTGTCCTTGTCGTTGTAGACGCGGTTGACCAGGCCCATGCCGCGTGCTTCCTCGGCACCAAACGAGCGACCAGTGTAAGCCAGTTCACGCAGCATGCCGTCACCGATGATGCGCGGCAAGCGTTGCAGGGTGCCGACGTCGGCGGCCATGCCGATGTCGATTTCCTTGATCGAAAATTGTGCGTCTTCGGCGGCGTAACGCATGTCGCACGCGGAAATCAGGTCGATGGCACCGCCCAGGCAATAGCCCTGAATCGCCGCGAGCACCGGTTTGCGGCAATTGTCGACGGCATTGAAGGACGCTTGCAGGGCGAGGATCTTGCGCCGCAACAGACGCGCATTGCGCCCAACGTCCTTGCCCAGTTCATTGGCCACACCGGCCAGCATCATCAGGTCGATACCGGAGGAGAAATGCTTGCCGTTGCCGCTGATCACTACCGCGCGCACTTCATCGGTGTCATCGATCCATTGAAAGATCTCGATGATCTCGGTCCAGAACGCCGCATTCATCGAGTTGATCTTTTCTGGCCGATTGATCTGCACATGGGCGACTTTATCAACCAGTTCGACGGCGAACGCGGTGTACTGAGACATGGCAGTGATCCTTTACCGGGTAAAAAATTGAGGCCGGAACTATACCAAGGCCGCCTGCCCGGCAGTAAGGCAGTGGTTCGGCCAAATGCGGGACTTGGGTGATCGCACCACAACAGTGCAAACAAACTGTCACACATCGCCCACTATTGTGACTCGCCAGTCACTTTATGAGGCAGCACGAAAAATAAAACTGCCCTTCGTCGGTGCAATCTCCCTGCGAAGGGCTTCGTTCGTTACCCTCTGAATACGATTGTCGAACAATTTACCCGGCTGGGCTGGCCCGCTCTAGGTTCTGGCCTAGACTCAGTTTCGCCGGTCGAAACCGGTCGGTCACGGTTGGGGAAAATAGAAGAAACTTTTGCGACACGCGGCAGGTCAGCTTAAAGACGGGGGCGTTGCGACTGGTTCGATCCTTGCAATACCTCCTCCAGCCATTCTGCTTTAACGCATTGGCAGCGTTTGCTCACCGATGCGTAGCGCGTTTGCGCCCGGCCACAGGGACAGGCCACCGAACACCGTTGGTGCCAGACCTAGAATTAGATCAACAACACGGGAGATTCATATGATCAGTGCGGCTTTAGATATTCAGGGAGAACGTGCTCATCAGCAGGTCGGCGATACGAGCGCCGTGAGTGCACCCGCTGCGCAATCGGTCATTGTGCCCAGCGCCCGACCGCTGACACCGGTCACCAGCCAGAATCCGAATAAGAAACGCGTGCTGTTCGTCACCTCGGAAATTGCCGATCTGGTGAAGACCGGTGGTTTGGGTGACGTGTCTGCCGCCCTGCCCCGCGCCATGGCGCATTTGCATGATGTGCGAGTGTTGATCCCTGGCTATCCGCAGGTGCTGAACAGTGAAAACCCGATTCACATCATTGGCGAACTGGGCGGCCACGCGGCGCTGCCGCCCTGCAAGATCGGGCGCATGGACATGCCCGACGGTCTGGTCATCTACGTCTTGATTTGCCCCGAGCTCTACGAGCGCGAGGGTTCGCCTTACGGCGCCAACAACGGTCGCGACTGGCCGGATAACCACATTCGTTTCGCCCGCCTGGGTCTGGCAGCTGCCGATATCGCCGCCAACCTCGCGCAAATCCACTGGTGCCCGGACCTGGTCCATGCCCATGACTGGCCTGCCGGCCTGGCGCCTGCTTATATGCACTGGCGCGGACAGCGGACCCCGACGCTGTTCACCATTCACAACCTCGCCTACCAGGGCGTGACCAGTCTGGGCTCCTGCCCTGAGCTGGGCATTCCCAACCACGCCTTGCAGCAAGAAGGCATGGAATTCTACGGCAAGATGTCTTTCCTCAAGGCCGGCATGGCTTACTCCAGCCACATCACGACCGTCAGTGCGACCTACGCCCAGGAAATCACCACGCCGGACTTCGGCTGTGGCCTCGACGGTTTTCTCGCCGCCAAGACCCAGCAAGGCCTGCTCAGTGGTATTCCCAACGGCATCGACGAAAGCTGGGATGCCGCCACCGACCCGCACCTGTTCTGCCCTTTCAGCATTGGCGATTGGGAAGGCAAGGCGGTTAACGCGGCCCATGTCCGCGAACTGTTCGGCCTTGCCGATTCGCAGGGCCCGCTGTTTGCCGTGGTCTCGCGTCTGGTCTACCAGAAAGGCCTGGACCTGACGGAAGCGGTGTCCGAATACATCGTCAAATCCGGCGGTCAAATTGCGATTATCGGTCGCGGCGAGCCCGAAGAAGAGCAAGCCATGCGTGAACTCGCTCTGCGCTTCCCGGGCCAGATTGGCGTGCGTATCGGTTTCAACGAGACCGACGCCCGGCGTATGTTCGCCGGCAGCGACTTCCTGTTGATGCCTTCGCGTTACGAGCCTTGCGGCTTGAGTCAGATGTACGCCCAGCGTTTCGGATCGTTACCGGTGGCACGCAATACCGGCGGTCTGGCCGACACCATTGAAAACGGCGTAACCGGTTTCCTCTTCGACGAATCAACGGCAGAGAGTTACCAGGAAGCCCTGAGCCGCGCATTCAAGGTGTTTGCCTACCCCGATCTGCTCAACGCCATGCGTTGCCGTGCCATGGCCGCACCGTTCAACTGGTGCAAGGCGGTCGAACCCTACGCCGAACTTTACGAACAGCTAGTCGCCAAAGCGCTAGGAAAGTCGCACAAACAGTAAGAGGTTTTCATAGATGCCGTTACGGACCCTTGAAACCTGGCCCCACGGCGCAATGATGCTGGATGCAGAGCACACGCGTTTTGCCTTGTGGGCGCCAGACGCACGTGAAGTCAGTGTCGAACTGGAAGATGGAAAATCCTTGCCGCTACTGTCTCAGGCCAATGGCTGGTTCGTGATCGAAACGCGTTGCCCCGCCGGCACGCGCTACCGCTACAACATTGATGGTGAACTGCAAGTGCCTGACCCGGCTTCCCGGGCCCAGGCCGGCGACCTCCACGAGCACAGCGTGGTGGTCGACCCCCTCGCCTACCCATGGCAACACACCGCCTGGCAAGGGCGGCCCTGGAACGAGGCGGTAATTTACGAATTGCACGTTGGTGCGCTTGGCGGCTTCAGTGGCGTCGAACAGCACCTGGCGCGTCTCGTAGAATTGGGCATCACCGCCATCGAACTGATGCCTTTGGCGCAATTTCCCGGCGACCGCAATTGGGGCTACGACGGGGTACTGCCCTATGCACCCCAGTCCTCCTATGGCACGCCGGAACAACTCAAACACCTGATCGATACCGCCCACGGCCACGGCCTGGCGGTGATTCTCGACGTCGTCTACAACCACTTCGGCCCGGACGGCAACTACCTGCATCGCTACGCCAAGGGTTTCTTCAACGAAGACAAGCACACCCCCTGGGGCGCGGCCATCGACTTCCAGCGACGCGAAGTACGTGACTTCTTCATCGACAATGCGTTGATGTGGCTGATGGAGTACCGCTTCGACGGGTTGCGCTTCGACGCGGTACACGCCATCGAAAGCCCGGATTTCCTGCAGGAACTGGCCGAGCGCATCCGCCAGCAGACAGACCCGGCGCGGCATGTGTGGCTGACGGTCGAGAACGAGCACAACCAGGCCAGCCTGCTGCAGGAAGGCTTCGACGCGCAGTGGAACGACGACGGCCATAACGCCTTGCACGTGCTGCTGACCGGTGAGACCGACGCCTATTACGCCGAGTTCGCCGACGACCCCACGGAAAAACTGGCGCGTTGCCTGAGCCAGGGTTTCGTGTTCCAGGGCCATACCAATCGCGACGGTGAAGCGCGCGGCGAGCCCAGCGGGCATTTGCCGACCAGTGCGTTCGTGTTGTTTTTACAGAACCATGACCAGATCGGCAATCGCGCCTTTGGCGAACGGCTGCACCAACTGACCCATCCAGAGGCGTTAAAAGCGGCGACCGTGTTGTTGCTGTTGTCACCGATGATCCCGTTGATGTTCATGGGCGACGAGGTTGCCGCCGAGGAGCCATTCCTGTTCTTCACCAGCCACCACGGCGAACTGGCAGAGCTGGTGCGCGAAGGCCGCCGCAACGAGTTTTCCGCGTTCGACGCCTTCGCCGACCCGGAAAAACGTGAACGGATTCCCGACCCCAACGCACAACAGACCTTCGAAGCCTCCCGTCCGAACCTGACGGCAAATCGGCAATCCGCCATCTACGAGCTGTATCGACAACTGTTGAAGATTCGCCATCAGCACATCGTTGCCCACCTGGCGGGGACCCATCCGTTGGGTGCCGATGTGCTGGCGAAAGGCGCGGTGTCGGCGCGCTGGCAACTGGGCGACGGCAGTGAGCTGCGCATTGACCTGAACCTCAGCGACAAGCCGGTGGTCCACACTCCACAGGCCGGTGGCAGGCTGTTGTTCGAACACCCTGCGCAATCCGCCAGCCTGTTGGACAAGGGCCAACTCGCCCCGTATTGCGCGCTAGTCAATCTCAAGGCCGCAGCCCCTTTGCTACCCCCGGATGGAGAGCGCCAATGAGTGATGCGCAACTTGAAATACTGGCCAGCCGTGCCGGCCTGGCGGTCGACTGGATCGACGCCAACGGCCGCCCGCAGAAGGTCGCCCCCTCGGTATTACGCAATGTCCTGACCGGCCTCGGCCACCCAGCGAGCAGCGCGCAGGAAATTGATGAAAGCCTGCTTCAGTTGCAGGAAGTGCAACTGACCCGCCACCTGCCACCGATGCTCACCGTGGATTTCGGTGCCTCGCTCGACCTGGCGCATTACTTCGAGCCTCAGACACCCTGTGAAATCCACCTCGAAGACGGATCGCGGCTCCATCTGAAACTCGACTCAAAAGCGATGTTGCCCGGCCTGGTGCCCGTGGGTTACCAGCACGTCAGCATCGACGGACAACAATTCACCCTGGCCGTGGCGCCCGCTCGTTGCTACAGCGTCGGCGATGCCGTGGACAGCCCGATTCCGCGGGCCTGGGGACTGAGCGTGCAGCTCTATTCCCTGCGCCGAAAGGGTGATGGTGGTTTCGGGGATACCCAGGCACTGGAAGATCTGGCCCGTGTCGCCGGTGAACGAGGTGCCGAGGCGCTGGCGATCAGCCCGCTGCATGCGATGTTCAGCAGCGACACCCAGCGCTACAGCCCGTATTCGCCGTCCAGCCGTTTGTTTCTAAACAGCCTGTATGCGGCACCTGGCGCGATCCTCGGCGAACGGGCGATGCGTACCGCCATTGATTCCACCGGCCTCGCAGCTGAGCTCAAGCACCTGGAAGAACTGCCGCTGATCGACTGGCCGGTTGCTGCAGAGGTCAAGCATCGTCTGCTGCAGGCGTTGTATGAAGGCTTCATCCAGGGTGAACACCCGCTGCATGCCGACTTCAGCAGCTTCCGGCATGCCGGCGGTGAGGCGCTGGAAAACCATTGTCGCTTCGAAGCCATTCAAGAGGCTCGCGCCGCCAAGGGCGAACAGCTCGACTGGCGCGAGTGGCCCGAGCAATGGCGCGATCCACGCAGCGCCGCGCTCGCCGATTTCGCCGAAGAAAACGCGGGACGCATCGGTTTCTTCGCCTTCTGTCAGTGGCTGATCAGCCGATGCCTGGAGCGTGCGCAGACCGCCGCCCGCAGCAGCGGCATGAGCATTGGCCTGATCGCCGATCTGGCGGTCGGTGCCGACGGTGGCGGCAGTCAGGCCTGGGGTCGCCAGGATGAACTGCTCGCGTCCCTGACCGTGGGTGCGCCGCCGGACATTCTTAATCGCAGTGGCCAGGGCTGGGGGATTTCCGCATTCTCGCCTGAGGGGCTGGTGCGCAACGGCTTCCGCGCGTTCATCGAAATGCTCCGCGCCAATTTCGCCCACGCTGGCGGTTTGCGCATCGATCACGTCATGGGCCTGCAGCGGCTGTGGGTGATCCCTAATGGAGCATCGCCTGCCGATGGCGCCTACCTCTATTACCCGGTCGACGATCTGCTGCGGTTGCTGACACTCGAATCCCACCGTCACCAGGCCATCGTTCTCGGCGAGGACCTCGGCACGGTGCCGGACGGGCTTCAGGAAAAACTCATCGCGCGCTCGATCCTCGGCATGCGGGTGTTGTTGTTCGAGCAAGACAACGCACACTTCAAATCGATCCTGGACTGGCCGGACAACGCCCTGGCGACCACCAGCACCCATGATCTGCCGACGCTCAATGGCTGGTGGCACGGACGGGACATCGACTGGAACGCCCGACTCGGCCTGACCGACGCCAACGGTGAAATCGAATGGCGCCAGCACCGTGAACGCGAGCGCGAAGGCTTGCGTCGTGTCTTCCAGGAGGACCCGCAGAACTTCCGTGAAGAGTCCCATGAAACCGATCAGGTGCTCGACGCCAGCGTGCGTTTCCTCGGCCATACCCGTGCGCCGCTGGTGTTGCTGCCGCTGGAAGATGCCCTGGGCATCGAACAGCAGGCCAACCTGCCCGGCACCACCAACACCCACCCCAACTGGTGCCGGCGTTTTCCTGGCGACAGCGAAACGCTACTGGATGATCCAGACGCCGCCCGGCGCCTGGAATTGCTCGCCTGTGCGCGACTTCAAGCGGGTGAGCGCGACCAATGACTCAACGATCAATCCAACCGCTGCGCGCGACGCTGCGACTGCAATTTCATAAAGGCTTCACCCTGGATCAAGCGGTGCCCCTGGTGCCGTACTTCGCCCGACTGGGCATCAGTCACGTCTACGCCTCGCCGTTGCTCGCGGCGCGTGCCGGCTCAATGCACGGTTATGACGTGGTCGATCCGACGGCGGTCAATCCGGAGCTGGGCGGTGAACCCGCATTACGCCGGCTGGTGGCGGCTTTGCGTGAACAGAACATGGGGCTGATTCTCGACATCGTCTCCAACCACATGGCAGTCGGCGGGAGCGATAACCCCTGGTGGCTGGACTTGCTGGAATGGGGACGGCTCAGCCCTTATGGCGAGTTTTTCGACATCCAGTGGCATTCCCCCGACCCGTTGATGGAAGGCCAGTTGCTGCTGCCTTTCCTCGGCAGCGACTACGGCGTCGCGTTGCAGGACGGCACCCTGCCCCTGCGATTCGATGCGCAGCGCGGTTCGTTCCATGTCGAGCATTACGACCACCACTTCCCGATCTGCCCGTCCAGTTACGGTGAACTGCTCAAGACGGATGATGACTCGCTCAAATCACTGGCCGACCGTTTCAGCACGCTGAGCTATCAGACGGACGCTCACAGCCTGGCGATGCCTTTAAAGGCGGAGCTGCGCGAGTTGGCGAGCGATCCGGCTGTCCTCCAGCGCATTGAACAGAACCTCAAAGCCTACGACTCGCTGACACCGGAAGGTTTCCAGCGCTTGCACCAACTGCTGGAGCGCCAGAGTTATCGCCTCGCCAGCTGGCGCACCGCGGGGGACGACATCAACTGGCGGCGGTTTTTCGATGTCAACGAACTGGGTGGCTTGCGTGTCGAGCGTCCAGCGGTGTTCGAGGAAACCCACGCGAAAATATTCGAGTTGGTGGCCGAGGGCTTGATCGACGGACTGCGCATCGATCACATCGACGGACTCGCCGACCCTCGGGGCTATTGCCGCAAACTGCGCCGCCGTGTCGACAGCCTGTCGCCGGATCGGCACTTGCCGATCTACGTCGAGAAAATCCTCGGTGAAGGGGAAACCCTGCACCGCGACTGGTCGGTGGATGGCACCACCGGCTATGAATTCATGAACCAGTTGTCGCTGCTGCAACACGATCCCGCAGGCGCTCAGACCTTGGGTGATCTGTGGAACCGCTACAGCGAACGCCCTGCCGACTTCGGTCAGGAAGCGAAGCTTGCGCGGGCGCAGATCCTCAACGGCTCGTTGGCCGGCGACTTCGAAAGCGTCGCCCAGGCCTTGCTGCAAGTGGCCCGCGACGACCTGATGACCCGCGACCTGACCCTGGGCGCGATTCGTCGAGCGTTGCAGGAATTGATCGTGCACTTCCCGGTGTACCGCACCTACATCAGCCCCCGGGGACGCTCCAGCGAAGACGATGTGTTTTTCCAGCAGGCCATGGACGGTGCTCGACAAACCCTGGGCGAAGCCGATTGGCCGGTGCTCGATTGCCTGGCCGGATGGCTGGGTGGCAAGCCGTGGCGTGAACGTCCGATCGGTCGCTCGCGCAAGATCCTCAAGCATGCCTGTGTGCGTTTCCAGCAACTGACCTCGCCCGCCGCCGCCAAGGCTGTGGAAGACACCGCGTTCTACCGCTCGGCCGTGCTGCTGTCGCGTAACGATGTGGGGTTCAGCACCGAACAGTTCAGCGCGCCGGTCACTGGCTTCCACCAGGTCTGCGTCGATCGCCTCGAAGCCTTCCCGGACAACTTGCTGGCCACCGCCACCCACGATCACAAACGCGGTGAAGACACCCGCGCGCGCCTTGCGGTGCTCAGTGAACGCAGTGCCTGGTACGCCGAACAGGTTCCGCTCTGGCAAGCCCTCGCCCGCCCGCTGCGCAACGACGATTTGATGCCTTCCACGGGTGACGAACTGATCCTCTATCAAGCCATCCTCGGCAGCTGGCCGCTGGACTTGCGCAGCGATGATGGTCCGGCCCTCGAGGAATACGCCAAACGCTTGTGGCAGTGGCAACAAAAGGCGTTGCGTGAAGCCAAGTTGCAGAGCAGCTGGAGCGCGCCGAACGACGCGTATGAAAACGCGACCCAGGCATTCATCGAACGCCTGCTGTTAAGTCCTGACGGTGAGCTGCTGCGTTCTGCCCTGGGTAAAGCGGTTCAGACCATTGCCGCGCCCGGTGCACTCAACAGCTTGGCGCAAACCTTGCTGCGCATGACCGTGCCGGGCGTGCCGGACCTGTACCAGGGCAACGACTATTGGGACTTCACCCTGGTGGATCCGGACAATCGCCGGCCCGTGGATTACCTCAGCCGGCAACAGTCGCTGGAACAACCGCTGGACCTGACTGACCTGCTGGCGAACTGGCGGGACGGGCGGGTCAAGCAAGCGCTGATCACGAATACGCTGAACCTGCGGGCCGAGCATGCCGAACTGTTTGCCCGGGGTTCTTATCAGGCGCTCGAAGTGGTCGGGAGCGAGGCGCACCGGGTACTCGCATTCGTTCGCGAACTGGCGGGTAAACGAGCCATCGTGATCGTGCCGATTCGCTGCGCGCCATTGCTGAAAAACGGTGCCGAACCGCGCATTGATGCGCCGCAGTGGGGCGACACGCGGGTCAAGTTACCGTTCGAGTCATCCAACGAAAATCTGAATGGACTTTTTTCCAGCACAGCAGTCACAAAAAACAGGGAGCTGAACATCAGCGCCGCGCTGGGGGATTTCCCGGTCAATCTCTTTATCCAATTTTCTACCCAAGCTTGAGTTCAGTTCAGGAGCATAGCGATGAGTACCGACGATAAACGCGTTCGAGAATTTGCCTATCAGATCTGGGAGTCGGAAGGAAAACCCGAGGGCCAGGAAGCCCGTCACTGGGAGATGGCTCGCAAGCTCGCCGAGGCAGAAGCCCTGGCCCCGAGCAAGGCGCCAAAAGCAGGCGGTAGCAAGGGCGCCGCCAGCAAGACAGCTAAACCCAATGGCAAGCTTGACGAAAAGCTCGACATCAAGCCGGCGGCGAAGCCCAAGGCAGCGGCCAAGGCCAAGCCCGCAGCGGCTTCTTCGGTGATTCCGCCAGGCGAAAAAGCTGTCGAGAAAAAACCGAAAACCACGAAAAAACCCGCGGTCTGACGCTAGACATCGTTGACCTGTCTGAACCTGTGGCGAGCTCGCTCGCCACACAGGGCTTGTTTACCCTGAAAAAAGAACAAAAACACCCCACATTCCACTGTGGGAATGGGTCCTGTGGCGAGGGGATTTATCCCCGTTGGGTGGCGAAGCCGCCCTAAAAACTTAGGCCTGCTTCGCAGTCCAACGGGGATAAATCCCCTCGCCACAGGAGTTACCCCACGCAGGGATAATCCCCTTGCCACAGGGTTCACTCCCAGCAGGGAGAATTCACTTCACCATAGGGCTCGCCCAACAGAGCCAGCACCCTATGACGCTACCGCCCCCCATTTTGCAGGAGCAAATATGACCAGTCCGAAAAAACCCGCGACAGAACCTCACGCCGAGGCCTCGCGAATTCGTGAAGGCCTGCCCTTCCCGCTCGGTGCAACCTGGGATGGCCTGGGGGTCAACTTTGCCTTGTTTTCAGCGAATGCCACCAAAGTCGAACTGTGCATTTTCGATGACTCAGGTGAAGTCGAACTCGAGCGTATCGAGTTGCCCGAGTACACCGACGAGATCTACCACGGCTACCTGCCCGACGCCCATCCAGGGTTGATTTACGGCTACCGCGTGTACGGTCCGTACGACCCGGCTAACGGTCATCGTTTCAACCACAACAAACTGTTGATCGACCCGTACGCCAAGCAACTGGTCGGCCAGTTGAAATGGTCCGAAGCCTTGTTCGGCTACACCATTGGCCACCCCGACGCCGACCTCAGCTTCGACGAGCGTGACAGCGCACCGTTTGTGCCCAAGTGCAAAGTGATCGACCCGGCTCACACCTGGGGCCACGACCATCGAGTCAGTGTGCCGTGGGACAAGACCATCATTTATGAGACCCACGTTCGCGGCATCAGCATGCGTCACCCCTCCGTCCCCGAAAATGTACGCGGTACGTTTGCCGGGTTGATGGTTGATGACGTCCTTGAACACATCCGCAAACTGGGCGTGTCGTCCGTCGAGCTGCTGCCGATCCATGCGTTCGTCAACGACCAGCACCTGCTGCACAAAGGCATGACCAACTACTGGGGCTACAACAGCATCGCGTTTTTCGCCCCGGACCCGCGTTACCTGGCCAGTGGCAAGATCGCCGAATTCAAGGAAATGGTTGCGCACCTGCACGAAGCGAACCTGGAAGTGATTCTGGACGTGGTCTACAACCACACCGCCGAGGGCAATGAACAGGGCCCGACCCTGTCCATGCGCGGCATCGACAACGCGTCCTACTACCGCTTGATGCCAGATGACAAGCGCTACTACATCAACGATTCCGGCACCGGCAACACCCTCGACCTGAGCCACCCCTGCGTCCTGCAAATGGTCACCGACTCCCTGCGTTACTGGGCCACGGAAATGCACGTGGACGGTTTCCGCTTTGACCTCGCGACGATTCTGGGGCGCTACCATGACGGTTTTGACGAGCGCCACAGCTTCCTGGTGGCCTGCCGCCAGGATCCGGTACTGCGCCAGGTGAAGATGATCGCCGAACCCTGGGATTGCGGCCCCGGTGGGTATCAGGTCGGTGGCTTTCCGCCGGGCTGGGTCGAATGGAACGACAAATTCCGCGACACCGTACGCGCCTTCTGGAAAGGCGACGACGGTCAGTTGGCCGATTTCTCCAGCCGCATGACGGCCTCCGGCGAAATGTTCAACCAGCGAGGTCGACGTCCGTATGCGTCGGTGAACTTCATCACGGCTCACGATGGCTTCACGCTCAATGACCTGGTGTCGTACAACGACAAGCACAACGAAGCCAACGACGAGAACAATCAGGACGGCAGCAACAACAACCTGTCCTGGAACCACGGCGTCGAAGGCCCGACCGACGATCCGGAAATCAACGAGCTGCGTCAGCGGCAGATGCGCAACTTCTTCGCCACGCTGCTGCTGTCCCAGGGCACGCCGATGCTGGTCGCCGGCGACGAATTCGCCCGCACCCAGGATGGTAATAACAACGCCTACTGCCAGGACAGCGAAATCGGTTGGGTCAACTGGGACCTCAGCGAAGACGGCAAGGCGTTGCTCAAATTCGTCAAACGCCTGATCAAGCTGCGCCTGGCCTACCCGATCCTGCGTCGCGGGCGTTTCCTGGTGGGTAATTACAACGAGGACATTGGCGTCAAGGACGTGACCTGGTTGGCACCCGATGGCAGTGAAATGACCATTGAACAGTGGGAAGAAGCCCACGGTCGCTGCCTCGGCATGCTGCTCGACGGCCGCGCTCAGGAAACAGGAATACGCCGCAAGGGCGCGGACGCCACGCTGTTGCTGGTGGTCAATGCGCACCACGACGTGGTCAATTTCACCTTGCCGGAAGTGCCGGATGGCGGTTTCTGGACCTGCATGATCGACACCAACCAACCCTCGATCCGAGGTCAGGAGCGCTTCGAGTTCGGCCATGAATACTCCGTCACCGGCCGCTCGTTGCTGCTGTTCGAACTGCAGCGTGAGGAAGAAGAGTGAAATGGACCTCAAGACTTTTCTTGATCGGCAGGCAATGGATCATGCCAACGCGCAGGCACTAGGACAGTGCCTGCGCGAGCTGGTTGAAGCCGGGCTTGATCAGCTGCCATTACCCGGCAGCGGCCAGACGCTGGAGCGATTCCAGCGACTGGCCGAAGTTGGCGGGCATGATTTGGGGCTGTGCAAGTTGTACGAGGGGCACACCGACGCACTGGCGATCCTTGCGCAACTCGGTGCATCTGCCCCGCCTTCCAGCACCTGGGGCATGTGGGCCGCCGAACCGCCCAACGCGCGGGTAAGTGTGGCGGTGCAAGGTTCATCGGCAGTGCTCACCGGTCGCAAGGCCTGGTGTTCGGGTGCGGGGGTGTTGAGCCACGCGCTGCTGACCGCCTGGGATGAGCAGGATCGCCAGCAGTTAGTCGCGGTCGCACTGAATCAACCCGGTGTGACGGTCACGGATCAAGGCTGGCAGGCGGTGGGTATGGCGGCGACCGGGAGTGTCGAAGTGCTATTCGATGGCGCGCAGGCGCAAGCCATCGGCAACCCCGGGGACTACCTGCAACGCCCCGGTTTCTGGCAAGGCGGGATCGGTATCGCGGCGTGCTGGTATGGCGCCGCTTGCAGCCTCGCCGAACGCTTGCGCACCCATTGCGCTCACCGCGAAGAACCCCATGCCCTCGCCCACCTGGGTGCCGTCGACAGCGCGTTGTACGGCGCGGCTTCAGTGCTGCGGCTCAGCGCATCGACCATCGACGCCGCTCCCCACGACAATGCCGAGCTGTTAGCCCGGCGCGCTCGCGCCGTCGTGGAAAACGCCGCCGAGCAGGTCATCCATCACGTGGGCCGTGCTTTGGGTGCCGCCCCGTACTGCAAGGACCCTCAATTTGCCCGCCTCATTGCCGATTTGCCGGTGTTCCTGCGGCAAAGCCATGCCGAGCGCGATCTTGCGGCGCTGGGGCAAACAATCATCCAAGGGACCTGGACGCTATGAAGACCAATCCAATCGTCGGCCAGGGCACGCCACTGCACCTGTGGCAGACCTCTCGCCACCTGGCACAACTGGCCACCGTCGATATTCTTGAACTGGTCCCTGAAGGCGCTCGGGCGGTCATCATCGCGCCGCACCCCGACGACGAAATACTCGGCTGCGGCGGCTTTCTGCAATTGCTGGCGCAGGCGGGTCGGGCGTTGCAGCTGATCTCGGTGACTGACGGCAGCGCCAGCCATCCAGGTTCCGAGCGTTGGCCGGTGGAACGGCTCAGCACGGTGCGCCCGCAGGAGTCCGTCGAAGCGCTACGCCGACTGGGTCTGCCATTGCACAGTTTGAGATGGCTGCGCGGTGGGTTTGCCGACAGCCAGGTGGCGGCACGGGAGACGGAACTGGTCGAGTTCATCGAGCGCCATCTGCGCGCCAAGGATGTGGTGTTTACCACGTGGCGCGAGGATGGCCATTGCGACCACGAAGCCGTAGGCCGCGCCAGTGCCGAGGCAGCGCAACGCGTCGGGGCCACGCTGCACGAATTGCCGGTGTGGACCTGGCATTGGGCGACCCCCGAAGACAGCGGCGTGCCGTGGCATCGGGCGCGAAAGATCCTGCTGGACCCGCCGCTGGTAGCGCGCAAACGTCACGCCATTCATGCGTTTGCCAGCCAGCTGGAAGGTGATCCCCAGGTCGGCTTGCCGCCGGTACTGGCGCCGTTTGTACTGGACCGGTTGCTGCAACCTTTTGAGGTGGTGTTTTTATGAGCGTAGAGGATCGCTATTTCGACGGGCTGTTTGCCGGCAACGATGACCCCTGGGCGTTCCGCGACCGCTGGTATGAACAACGCAAGCGCGCAATCACCCTGGCGGCATTACCCCGCCCCCGGTACCGCGCCATTTTCGAGCCAGGCTGTGCCAACGGTGAACTGAGTGCTGATCTGGCGACGCGCTGCGACCGCCTGTTGTGTTGCGACACGGCCAGCGCGGCGGTCACGCTGGCGCGGACTCGCCTGAGTCTGTTTGACCACGCCGAAGTCCGTCAGGGGCGCTTGCCCAATGACTGGCCGGAAGAACAGTTCGACCTCATCGTGCTGAGCGAGGTGGGTTATTACCTCGACGCCGAAGATCTCAAGCGGCTGATCGAAAAGGCCGGGCAATCCCTGACTGCCGATGGCCAGCTCCTCGCCTGCCATTGGCGTCCGCCCATCGATGGCTGCCCGTTGAACGCGCGGCAGGTGCATGACTTGCTGCACGAACAGTTGCATTTGCCGCGACTGGTGCTGCATCAGGAGGCGGATTTTCTGCTGGAAGTCTGGAGCCGCGAACCCCGTTCCGTGGCGGCGCTGGAGGGACTGCGTTAATCGATCGGATGGGCAGCGCGAAATAAAACGTACCGGATAGAACATCGACGCGACGAATCGCCAGACATGAGCAATACTCTTCCCGCGGCAATCCAGGGTACGGAGCGCCGACATTGTTCATACACCTACAACAAGGATGTCATTGCGATGAAATCTGCCTCCACCAGCGAAAACAGCCCGCCTGCACAGATCTGGAACGGCGCCCCGCAACTGGACAACATTCCCGTCATCAATACCGAAACCCTCGTCCCACCGGGCGCGCGGGCAGTGGTCATCTCGACCCACCCCGGCGATGAAGTGATGATGTGCGGTGGCCTGCTGCAATTGCTCAGTGCCTTGGGCCATCCCTTGCAATTGATCTCGATTTCCGATGGCAGCAACAGCCAGCCGGGGTCGCAACAGTGGTCGGAGAAACGCCTGAGTGTGTTTCGCTCCCAAGAAAGCGTCGAAGCGCTGCGCCGGCTCGGATTGCCCATGCACAGCCTGAAATGGGTGCGCGGCGGGTTTACCGACAACGCCCTGGCCGAGCAGGAAGCTCAATTGACCGAATTTATTGCGCGTTACCTGCGCCCCGGCGACGTGGTGTTCAGCACCTGGAGCGAGGACAGTAATCGCGACCACGACACGGTCAGCCGTGCCAGTGCCCGGGCGGCAAAAATGCTCGGTGCGACGTTCAACGAAGTACCGATTCAGGCGTGGCATCGGCCCCTGCGGGATCGCGAACAAATCCCCTGGCACCGTGCTCGCAAAGTCCGCCTCGACAGCTGGACCGTCGCGCGCAAAAGCCACGCCACTCACGCCTACGCCAGTCAACTCAACGGCGAACCCGCCATCGGCATCGCCCCCCTGCTGCCCAGGGTGCTGCTGCAACGCATGCGGTTGCCGTACGAGATTGTGTTTGTCTGAAGATAAAAAGATCATCGCAGCCTTCGGCAGCTCTTACCGTAGAAACGCGCCCCATGTAGGAGCTGCCGAAGGCTGCGATCTTTTGATACGGAACTCAGGCTGAACTGATCCCACGCACATCAGTCGCATACATATGAAGCCGACTCAGAGGTATGAACGTGACCAGTGATCCAACGCGGCAGGCGATCGATTCGGTGCCGTTGAACACCCCGCCGGCCGTTCATCGGCTACGCGTATTGACGGTCAATACCCACAAAGGATTCACCGCACTTAATCGACGTTTCATTCTTCCAGAACTCCGTGAAGCCGTGCGCAGTACCTCAGCGGACCTGGTTTTTTTGCAGGAAGTCGTCGGCGAACACGAGCGCCATTCCTCCCGGTTCAATAACTGGCCGCAAACGTCGCAATACGAATTTCTCGCCGACAGCATGTGGAGCGATTTTGCCTACGGGCGCAACGCTGTCTACCCCGATGGCCACCACGGTAATGCGCTGCTCTCCAAATACCCCATTCGCGAGTACCGCAACCTCGACGTCTCGATCACGGGCCCCGAGCGTCGCGGCTTGCTGCATTGTGTGCTGGACGTTCCGGGACACGCCGAAGTCCATGCCATCTGTGTGCACCTGAGCCTGTTGGAAAGCCATCGCCAGCTGCAACTGCAACTCCTCTGCCAGTTGCTCGAATCACTGCCTGACGATGCGCCGGTGATCATCGCTGGCGACTTCAACGACTGGCAATTGCAAGGCAATGCCGCCCTCGCCCGTCGCGATTATCTGCATGAAGCCTTCGAGCGCCACCACGGCCGCCCCGCAAAAACTTACCCGGCACGGTTTCCTCTACTACGCTTGGATCGGATTTACCTGCGTAATGCCAGCAGCCATGAACCGCGAATACTGGGTCACAAACCCTGGACGCACTTGTCGGATCACCTGCCGTTGGCGGTAGAAGTACATCTTTGATACGCGGGAATTCATCAGCACGACCTGTCAATTGTGTCAGTAGTTTCCTTTTGGAACTCTTGATAGGTTGTTGTTGATGCTAATGACCACGCGGAGACGAGAATGGATTTTTCGACAGCACGGCCCAAGTACCGCTTTAGCGTTTGCGCTGTTCCCCTCTGTTTTTGCATCGGCTGGTCGGTGAATGCCCAAGCCGCTTGCACACTCACTCCCTCCGCAGGCAACGACAATTACGTCTGTGACAGCGCCACCAGCGGACCGCTGACCGACCTGCTCGGCAACAACTCTCTGACCTTTCCTGCCAACGGTACCGGCCAAATCAACGGCAACGTCACCTTCGGCGCCGGCAGCGATAGTGTGGACATGAACTCGGGCACCCTCGCCGGCAATCTGGACCAGGGTGACGGCGTCGACACAATGCGAATCACGGCCGGGCAGATCATCGGCTCGGTAAGTCAAGGCAATGGCATCGACGATTTTTTCATGAGCGGCGGGACGATTCGGTCCCTGGCCCAAGGCGACGGTCGTGACACCTTTCTGATGACCGGGGGCAACATTGTCGGTGCGTTCGAAGACGGCGACGTGGCGAAGATGACTAACGGCACCATCGGTCGTGTCGACATGAAGCTCGACAACAACATCTTCGACCTGTCTGGCGGGCAAATCCTTGGCAACCTGGTGACCGGTTTCGGCACCGACACCATCATCGTCTCCGGCGGCAGAATCGGTGGCAACATCAGTGTCAGCGGCGGCAACGACAGCATCACCGTCAGCGGCGGCGAGATCGTAGGCGAGATCCGCGCCAGCGTCGGCGATGACAAGTTCAACTGGAGTGGCGGGCAAATAAAATCAGCGGTGCTCATGGGTGACGGCAACGATACTGCGCTGCTCAGCGGCCTGAGTGAAAGCCTGCTGAGCCTCACGCCTTCCATCGACGGCGGCCTGGGTACCGACCAGTTGACCTTCAACAACACCTCTTCTGCGAATGCAGCCCGGTACATCGGCTGGGAAAGCGTCAACCTTACGAACAACTCGCGATTTGACCTTGCCGGAGATTTTTTCCTTGGGGACAGCGCGACCGGTACCGGGACTTTTTCCATAGACGGCAGCAGCACCCTGGTGGTGACGCAAGGCAACATCCGCCCCTATACCGCAGGCCAGTTGGCAACGCTGAACAACGCCGGCATCATCGACATGACCAGCAACAGCAGCAGTGCCACCGACACCTTGACGGTCCACGGCAACTACGTCGGCAATAACGGGCAATTGCTGCTGCAAGCCGTGCTGGGTGACGACAGCTCAGCCAGCGACAAACTGGTGGTGTCCCAGGGTGGCATCACCGGCAATACCCAATTGGGGGTGACTAACCTGGGTGGGCTGGGCGGTTTGACCCAACAGAACGGTATCGAAGTGGTGCAGGCGCAAAACGGCGCCGTCAGCAGCAGCGATGCCTTTGCATTGAAAGGTTCGCTATCGGCCGGGGCCTATGAGTACTACCTGTTCAAGGGTGGCGTCACGGCGGGTTCAGAGAACAACTGGTACCTGCGTTCATCGGTCGTCGCCGTCGCGCCGCCCACCGTCCCGCCCGTGGTGACACCCCCTGTCGTACCGCCTGCGCCGCCGCCCATTGTGCAACCTGCGCCGGTGGTGGACCCGGATGAGCCTGCGGTCGAACCGCCAACCGCTCGACCTGTTGCCCCCGTCGAGCCAGCCGCCCCTGCACCCGCGCAGATTGCCGCCGAGACCTCCCCGACGCCCGCCGCCACCACTCCACCGATTCCTGCCGCGGTGGCCGGTGCAGCCCCGATTGCGTTGTATCGCCTGGAAGTGCCGGTGTACTCGGTGGTCATCCCTGCCGCTCAATTGATGACGCTGCAAGCATTGGGCACGTTCCACGAGCGCCAGGGCGAGCAGAGTCTGCTCACCGAAACCAATGCCGTCCCCGCAGGCTGGGGCCGCGTCTATGGCAGTAACCTGCAAAAGAGTTGGTCCGGCACCGCGGCACCGAGCTTCGACGGTTCGCTCCAGGGTTTTCAGATCGGTCATGATTTGTACGCCTCGCAGACCAGCGGGGGACAGCTGCAACGCTTTGGATTGTTTGTCGGCCACAGTCACCTGCAAGGCGATGTCGACGGTTTTGCCGAAGGCTTTCAGGACCGCCGCTCAGGTCGGGTAAAACTCGACGGTGATCACTTTGGTGGCTACTGGACATTGACTGACCCGGCCGGCTGGTACGTTGATGCCGTAGCGATGTGGTCACGTCTGGACGGCGACAACCGCTCCGAGCGTGGGGTAAAAATGGACACCGAAGGGCATGCCGTTGCCTTGTCGCTGGAGGCGGGCTATCCCATTCCCGTGTCGGAGAAGTGGGTGATCGAACCCCAGGCGCAAGTGATCAATCAACGCATCGATCTGGACAACCAGAATGACGGTATTTCCGACGTGTCATTTGATTCACAGGACTACGTGACGGGCCGGCTCGGCGCCCGCCTCAAAGGCCGATATCTGGCAAACAACGTTCCCCTTGAGCCCTATTTCAGGGTAAACGCCTGGCACACCTTTGACGGCTACGACACCGTTACCTACAACGGCGTCGACCGGATCAAGAGTGAGCACAAATCATCGTCGGCGGACATCGGTGCAGGGATTGTCGCGAAACTTTCTTCCAGCGTCAGTGTGTATGGGAGCGTCGACTACACCACCCAACTGGACACCAATGATCTGGAAGGGGTCAGTGGCAACCTGGGCCTGAGAATGAGCTGGTAGTGATTTGATACGACAGCTATCCGTGTCCCGTGTCTAGTCGCCAGTGCGAGACTACAGCAGCAGTATTGACAGCCAGGACCTGCGTGGTTTGTCAGGTAACGTGGGGGTCAGGGTTAGCTGGCAACCATCATTTAAACGCTCTGGCGCGGGTTTTTTTGACGATGTCATGTACAAACAAGTACTTAGATCAACGACATAAATCAGACACTTGACGGCGTTAAATTAACCCTACCATTTATCGGCCATTTTCTTGACGCAACGTCATGGGTCTTCTTAGCTACACGGTACTACCCCCGGAAATACCACCAGGTTAAAGCCTCCAGACACCCGACTAAACGGGCGGTCAGAGGCTTGCCTACTCCATTCGGTCGCCCCTCATTCGGGGTAGGAGAGACGCCAAAGCGAGATAGCGCATGCGATTGCAAGGTAGACCACCATGAGAACTTCACTCACCCCTCAAGAGATCAAAGTCACGTTTTGCACCGTTTCAAGCTCAATCCTGCTGTGTTCATCCATGGAGGTGAAGGCAGGCTCTGCCGAAGATGAAACGCTGCCCTGGTATCGCCAGGACGTACCGGTGCTGTCACTACCTGCTATTTCCATTACCGCCCCCTACCCAGGCCAGTTCAGCCCCGCTGACGATGTACGAAGTTCACGCCTCACGATTGAAGACGCAGCACCCTCCGCCTGGGATCAACTCTACGGCCAACCTTCGCGCCAGGCTCAAACCGACTTTATGGCCCAAGGCTCGTCACTCTCTGGCGGCACCGAATTCAAAGGCCCGGCGATCCTGACGCTGCAAAGCAGCAGCGGTCATACCCAGCGGGTCGGGCTGATCGGCGGCACCACCCAGTTCCAGGGCAACAGCAACGGTTTGTTGACCAGCCGTGCCCTGGCGGATCCCGCCACCGACACCCTCAACCTGCAAGGCCAGAGCCTTGGCGCGTACTGGAGCCTGACCGGCCCACAAGGCTGGCATGTGGATTTGTCTGCCAGTGGCGGCCGGGTCAACGGTTTCAGCCGCAATGAACAGGGCGCCCGGCAGATTACCGAAGGCAGCGCAGTGACGTTGTCGATTGAGGGCGGCTTCCCGATCGGAGTGAGTGAGAACTGGGTGGTCGAACCCCAGGCGCAGTTGATCAATCAGCGCATCACCCTGGACACGCCCTACGCCGGATCGAGCAACGCATCATCCAGCGACCTGACGTCCTGGAGCGGCCGGGTCGGTGCACGATTGAAAGGGAGCTACGACATCAATGGCCTGGGCGTGGAACCCTATGTTCGGACCAACCTGTGGCACACGGTGTATACCGGCAACACGGTGACCCTCGATCAGGTCGACAAGATCAGCAGCGGCCGCAATTCATCGACGGTGGAGTTGGGATTGGGTCTGGTGGCGAGGGTGACGCCGGTGGTGAGTCTGTACGTCAGCGCCGATTACAGCAGTGATGTGGATGACAACGATTTGAACGGGTTGATCGGCAGCCTGGGCGTACGGATGCGCTGGTGAGCGGTTGGCATTGAAAAAAGATCGCAGCCTGCGGCAGCTCCTACATTGACGGTGTGTTAACCCGATCCTGTAGGAGCTGCCGAAGGCTGCGATCTTTTGATTTACAGCTCCGGCCGCAGAATCAACACCGCCAACGGCGGCAGGTTCAAGCCCAGCGACAGCGGCTGCCCGTGGCTCGGTTCTTCTTCGGTAAACGCCCCGCCACCGTTGCCGTAGTTGGAACCGGCGTACATCGCCGCGTCACTGTTGATGACCTCGGTCCAGCGCCCGGCGAACGGCACGCCCACGCGGTAACCCTGACGTGGCACCGGGGTGAAGTTGGCCACCACCAATACCGGACGCCCGTCCTTGCTCCAGCGCAGGAACGCATAGACGCTGTTGATCGCATCGTCGCCGATCAACCACTGGAACCCCTGCGGCGCGTCGTCCTGATCGTGCATCGCCGGTTCTTCGCGATACAACCGGTTCAGGTCACCCACCAGCTTCTGCACCCCCTTGTGTTCGGAGTACTGCAGCAGGTACCAGTCCAGTTGCTGATCGTGGTTCCACTCGCGCCACTGGCCGAATTCGCAGCCCATGAACAACAATTTCTTGCCCGGGTGCGACCACATGAAACTCAGGTACGCCCGCAGGTTGGCAAATTTCTGCCAGCGATCACCCGGCATCTTGTCGATCAGCGAATGCTTGCCGTGCACCACTTCATCGTGGGAGATCGGCAGGATGAAACGCTCGGACCACGCATACACCAGGCCGAAACTCAGCTCGTTGTGGTGATGCCCGCGGTAGACCGGGTCCTGCTGGATGTAATGCAGTGAATCGTGCATCCAGCCCATGTTCCATTTGTAATCGAAACCCAGGCCGCCCTGTTGCGTGCTCTGGCTCACACCCGGCCACGCAGTGGATTCTTCGGCGATCACCAGCGCACCCGGCGCTTCGAGATTGACTACGTCATTAAGGTGGCGCAGGAAGTCGATGGCTTCCAGGTTCTCGCGACCGCCATGCCGGTTCGGTACCCACTCGCCAGCCTTGCGCGAGTAATCGCGATACAGCATCGACGCCACTGCATCGACACGCAGGCCATCGACGTGGAAATGCTTGAGCCAGTGCAGCCCCGACGCCAGCATATAACCGTGCACTTCGGTGCGGCCGAGGTTGTAGATCAGCGTGTCCCAATCCTGATGGAAGCCTTCCTGTGGGTTGCCATACTCGTACAGCGCAGTGCCGTCGAACTGGGCCAGGCCGTGGGTATCGGTCGGAAAATGCGCCGGAACCCAGTCAAGGATCACGCCGATATCCGCTAGGTGGCAGGCATTGACGAAGGCGGCGAAATCATCCGGCGAACCGTAGCGGGCGCTCGGGGCGAACTGCGAGAGCAGTTGATAGCCCCACGAACCACCGAACGGGTGTTCCATGATCGGCATCAGTTCGATGTGGGTGAAGCCCAGTTCCTTGACGTAAGGAATCAGCCGTTCACCCAGTTCATGCCAGGTGTACTGACGGGCGACTTCACCCAGATCGTCCAGTTCGCACTGCCAGGAACCGGCGTGCAATTCGTAGATCGACAACGGCGCGCTCGGCTTTTGACGCTCGCCCCGCGCCTGCATCCACTCGTGATCCTGCCAGTCGATGTTCAGTGGTGAGGCGACTTTCGACGCAGTGTCCGGTGGCAGCGAGGTTGCCAGCGCCATCGGATCGGCCTTGAGCGGCAGAATGCCCTGGGCACCGAGGATCTCGTATTTGTAGGCTTCACCGGCCTGCATGCGCGGGATGAACAACTCCCAGACACCGGTAGGATGACGTAGGCGCATCGGATGACGACGACCGTCCCAATTGTTGAAATCGCCGACCACCGACACCCGCTTGGCATTCGGTGCCCAGACGGCAAATCGCACGCCATCGACGCCATCAACCGTCTTCAGCTGCGCACCGAGGCAGCTGCTGAGGTCGCGGTGATTGCCTTCGGCGAACAGGTACAAATCCATCTCGCCGAGCAACGGGCCGAAGCTGTAAGGGTCTTCCGACACCTGCTCGCCACCGGCCCAGCGGGTGCGCAGCACATACGGCTGAGCCCGGTCGAAATGGCCGACAAACAATCCAGGCGTCTGGGTCGCTTCAAGGTTGCCGAGTTCTTCCCCGGAGTCCTTGGCGATGACCTGCACGCTCAAGGCGTCTGGCAGATAAGCCCGAA
The DNA here is from genome assembly GCF_059716215.1 of Pseudomonas sp. LBUM1643. Lineage (NCBI taxonomy): Bacteria > Pseudomonadati > Pseudomonadota > Gammaproteobacteria > Pseudomonadales > Pseudomonadaceae > Pseudomonas > Pseudomonas sp. LBUM1643. The sequence continues at coordinate 3,108,288 of NZ_CP166813.1, read as the reverse complement.
TGAATTGCCCGCCGGTGCCATCGCCGTGGGGGCCCAGAATTGCAAAGGGGTCGAGATGCTCGGCGCGCACCAGCGCGTCGATGTCCCGCGATGAGGGCAGCAGCGCTTCTTTAGCGTGACCCTGTTCCTTGTTCGAGAAACTCATGACTACTCTCCACCAAGATCGGAAAAGGGTTTAAGCCCACTCAATAATCCATATAAACCATGCAACGGCACGGGCAGCCAGGTCGGGCGATTCTCAGCCTCATAGGCCACCTCGTACGCGGCCTTTTCCAGACCGAACAACGCCAGCGCAGCATCCTCGCCTTCAGGATCTTGCCACGCATGAGCAAGACTAGCTGCCGCTCGCCGATAGGCGTCGATAAATGCGATTTTTGCCTCACTCAAATAACGATCGGCAACCCGCGTGCGCGCAGCTTGCGCAGTTTCGGTGTTGTCGACGTTGTGCACATTGATCGTCATCGCCGCTGCGTAATCAAATGAGCGCAACACGCCGCTGACGTCTTTATATGGACTGTGCTTGCCCCGTCGTTCATGCAATGGCCGCGCCGGCTCGCCTTCAAAGTCGATCAGGTATGCATCGCCCTTGATCACCAGAACCTGACCCAAATGCAAATCGCCGTGGACTCGGATGCGCAAACCACCGGCCGACTTTTTACCCAGGTCCTGAACATGACTCAGGATCGCCTTTTTGTTGTCCAGTAAACGACTGACCAGCGCTTGGTCTTCGGGGTTCAGTTCGTTTTGATGCTCCTTGAGCAACTTCAGTGAGTGCTCAACTTGGGCCGCGACATCCTTGGCCGATGCGAGGGCTTCTTTCTGCGTGGTGATGTGCGGTGCGAAGTCCGGGTCATCGGTGGACGCTGCCAGCACCTGATGCATTTCGCCTAATCGCTGACCCAGCATGCCGGCGAAATCTTTCAGCTCCCCGAGCGCGTTGTAATGTTGCTCCTGCTCGGAGATGGCTTCCGCCAGTTCGTCGCGCAATGCCCGTTCGAGGTTGTTCTGGGTCCATTCCCAGGCGTCGCCCTGATTGCTCAAAAAGCCTTGGGCGATCATCAGCAGCGTGTCTTCACCCTGCGTATCACGGCGAATCACCGAACCCAGCAGCGGCGAAATATTGCTGAAGCCAGCCTTGGTCAGGTAAGCGCTCATCTCCAGTTCCGGGTGCACGCCGGAGGCGATTTTACGAATCAGCTTGAGCACCAGGCTCTTGCCAACCACCACCGAACTGTTGGATTGCTCGGCAGACAGGTAACGCACCTCGGACTCTGTGTTGAGTCCCAGCTTGGCCAATTCGGGGGTCGGTTCGAAGCGGATCTCGCCGGCTTCCGAGGGCAATACCGAGTTGTTCTGCATACCTTGCAGGACCGCACGAATGAAGTTCTCCAGGGCGAATGCATCCGTGATGACGCCGACCTGACGCCCACGTCTTACCCGAGCCAGTGCCAACTGTTGCGGCAATGCAGGCCCGACCTGATCTTCGGCGATAAAGCCGAACGGCAGTTGGTAGCGGCTGGTCTGGCCGTTGCTGGTGACATCGATTTCGCTGAGCAACACCGGGTGCTGGGCATCGCCGAAGCGCACGCCGTAGGCCAGCCTGACCTGATCGATGGCGGCATCTTTACCGGCAAACCAGCGACGGTTTTGCAGCCAGTTCGGCAGAATCCCTCGCTCCAGGGTGTCGCGGGTCGGCGCGTCGAGCAACTCTTCCATGCGGTGTTTGAGCACCAGTGTGGTGAAGTCCGGCAGGCTTTGCGCCGGTTCGACGTGCCAGCTGGGCATCTGATTCTCCGCGGCCAGGCCGAACCAATAGAAGCCGTAAGGGGCCAGGGTCAACAGGAAATTCAGCTGGCCAATCGGCGGGAAGGCATTACCGCCCAGCATCTCCACCGGCACCATGCCGACGTAGGCCGACAGGTCCAGTTCCGCCGCTTGCGCACTGCGCGAAACGTTGGCCACACAGAGGATGATTTCGTGCTTGCCATCCTCCCCGGTGAATTCACGGGTGTAAGCCAGGATCCGCCGGTTGCTGGGCGAGAGCATTTTCAACGTGCCGCGACCAAACGCCTTGGACTGCTTGCGCACAGCCAGCATGCGGCGGGTCCAGTTCAGCAGCGAATGCGGGTCGCCGGCCTGGGTTTCAACGTTGACCGACAGATAGCCGTATTGCGGGTCCATGATCGGCGGCAACACCAGGCTGGCCGGGTCGGCGCGGGAGAAGCCGCCGTTGCGGTCGATCGACCATTGCATGGGCGTGCGTACGCCGTCGCGGTCGCCGAGGTAAATGTTGTCGCCCATGCCGATTTCATCGCCGTAGTACAAGGTCGGCGTGCCAGGCATCGACAACAACAGGCTGTTCAGCAGCTCCACGCGACGACGGTCGCGTTCCATCAGCGGCGCCAGGCGTCGGCGGATACCCAGGTTGATCCGCGCCCGACGGTCGGCGGCGTAGTAGTTCCACAGGTAGTCACGCTCTTTGTCAGTGACCATCTCCAGCGTCAGTTCATCGTGGTTACGCAGGAAAATCGCCCATTGGCAATTGGCCGGAATTTCCGGGGTCTGGCGCAGGATATCGGTGATCGGGAAACGGTCTTCCTGGGCCAGCGCCATGTACATGCGCGGCATCAACGGGAAGTGGAACGCCATGTGGCATTCGTCGCCATTCTGGCCTTCAGCGTCGGTGTCACCGAAGTACAACTGCGTGTCTTCCGGCCATTGGTTGGCCTCGGCCAGCAACATGCGGTCCGGGTAGTTGGCGTCGATCTCGGCGCGGATCTGCTTGAGGACGTCGTGGGTCTCGGGCAGGTTCTCGTTGTTGGTGCCGTCGCGCTCGATCAGGTAAGGAATGGCATCCAGGCGCAGGCCATCGATGCCCATGTCCAGCCAGTAACGCATCACGGACAGCACAGCTTTCATGACTTGCGGATTGTCGAAATTCAGGTCTGGCTGGTGGGAATAGAACCGGTGCCAGAAATACTGGCCAGCCACGGGGTCCCAGGTCCAGTTGGACTTCTCGGTGTCGAGAAAGATGATGCGGGTTTCGTCGTACTTTTGATCGTCATCCGACCACACATAAAAGTCCCGGGCCGCCGAACCTTTCTTGGCTTTGCGGGCGCGCTGGAACCAGGCGTGCTGGTCGGATGTGTGGTTGATGACCAGTTCGGTGATCACCCGCAGACCGCGTTCATGGGCCTCGGAGATGAACCGCCTGGCATCGGCCATGGTGCCGTAGTCGGGGTGCACGCCACGGTACTCGGCGATGTCATAGCCATCGTCGCGCCGAGGGGACGGGTAGAACGGCAGGAGCCAGATGGTGTTGACGCCGAGGTCGGCAATGTAATCAAGTTTGGCTATGAGGCCGGGAAAGTCGCCGATCCCGTCATTGTTGGAGTCGAAAAAAGACTTAACGTGTACCTGGTAGATCACCGCATCCTTGTACCAGAGCGGGTCCTTGATAAAAGTGGCTGCCTTGGGTTTCTTCGCCATTTGAAACTCCTGTTCAATTCATTAAAGCCACTTGAGCGCAGCACCCGCAATACACCGGCCTACCCTGTAGGAGCTGCCGCAGGCTGCGATCTTTTGACTTTGACTTTAAAGATCAAAAGATCGCAGCCTCGTTGCACTCGACAGCTCCTACAGGGGTGCGGCGGTGTAGTTACGACGTAGAAATCCGCCAAATCCCGAACGGCTGGTGCGCCGGGTCGATGCGCATGAACTGATACTTGCCGTACCAGGTCCAGCGATGGCCACTCATCAAGTCCTCACCCTGGGTATGGGCGTCGTCGGGCAAACCCATCTCCCACAGCGGCAGCTCGAAGTTCGCTTCCTGCACGTTATGCGGATCAAGATTCACCGCCACCAGAATGAAATTGCTGCCGTCAGCACTGCGTTTGCCGAAGTACAGAATGTTGTCGTTCCAGGCGTTGTAGATCTTCAAGCCCAGGTGCGTCTGCAGCGCCGGGTTCTGCCGGCGAATCCGGTTGAGTTGGGCAATTTCGGCAATGATGTTGCCGGGCGCATTGAAGTCCCGCGGACGGATCTCATACTTCTCGGAGTTGAGGTATTCCTCTTTGCCCGGCACAGGTGCCGATTCACACAGCTCGAAGCCCGAGTACATGCCCCACAGACCGGAGCCCATGGTCGCCAGCGCTGCGCGGATGAGGAAACCGGCGCGACCGGATTCGTGCAGGAACGCCGGATTGATGTCTGGCGTGTTGACGAAGAAGTTTGGCCGGTAGCACTCGCGCCACGGCGACTCGTTGAGCTCGGTCAGATAGGTCGACAGCTCGTACTTGGTGTTGCGCCAGGTGAAATAGGTGTAGCTCTGGGAGTAGCCGACCTTGCCCAACCGCGCCATCATCGCCGGGGTGGTGAAAGCTTCTGCGAGGAAAATCACTTCCGGGTACAGCGCTCTCACGTCTGCAATCAACCATTGCCAGAACGGCAGCGGTTTGGTGTGCGGGTTATCGACGCGGAAGATCTTCACGCCCTCCTCGACCCAACCCACCACAATGTCTCGCAGTTCGACCCACAGGCTCGGGATCGCGTCAGCGGCATAGAAGTCGACGTTGACGATGTCCTGGTATTTTTTCGGCGGGTTCTCGGCGTACTTGATCGTGCCGTCCGGACGCCAGTTGAACCAGCCCGGATGCTGCTGGAGCCACGGGTGATCCTGGGAGCACTGGATCGCGAAATCGAGGGCAATCTCCAGCCCGTGATCCGCCGCCGCGGCGACCAGCCGACGGAAATCTTCGCGGGTACCCAGTTCCGAATGAATGGCTTCGTGCCCCCCTTCGGCGCTGCCGATGGCGTACGGGCTGCCCGGATCGTTGGGCCCGGCGGTCAGGGAGTTGTTCGGGCCTTTGCGGTGGCTGCGGCCGATGGGGTGGATCGGCGGGAAGTACAGCACGTCAAACCCCATGTCCTGAATCATCGGCAGCCGCGAATGCACGTCATTAAAGGTGCCATGGCGTGCCGGATCGTCAGTGATCGAACGGGGGAACAATTCATACCAACTGGCGAACTGCGCCAATTCGCGCTCAACGTCCAGCGGGTATTCCGGGCTGAGGCTGACGAAAGCACGGTGATCGGCCTGGGCCATCAGGTCGGCGCTACGTTGGTGCAGAAACAGGGCGACCTGCTCGGTTTCGAGCAGACCGGACAGTTCATGATGCAAGGCGGCCAGCGCTTCGCTCAGTTGTCCTTCCGAGCGTTCGGCTGCTTGTTGAACGTGCGTACGACCTTCCTGCAGCTCAAGGCTGACCGGCACCCGTGCGGTGTGCTTTTTTTCCAGCTCGTAACAGAAGCTGGCGAACTGGTCGATCCAGGCCTCGATGCAATAGACGTAACGGCCCTGGCGTTCCACGCGAAACTGGCCTTGCCAGCCGTTATTGCCAAGCTCGCCCATGACCGCTGAGTGCCACTGCTCATCGCCTTCAGCACGCCAGCGCACCCGCACGGCCATCTTGTCGTGACCGTCGGCAAATACCTTGCTGGTCACCACCACGTCCTGCCCGACGACGGCCTTGACCGCGAACTGGCCGCCATCAAGGGTCGGCATGGTGTCTTCAATGGCAATACGCGGCAGTAGCAAAGCCTGCGACAGCGGAATGTGCGGGTTGTAACTCAGCTCGTTAGGTTTTTCGATCGTCATCGAGCATCTCTCCTTTACGCCCCATGGACGCTCTTGTGCTGGGTCGACGTTCGCGCAAAGCGCTCAGCCCTGAAATGAACTCACTAAGTTCCGAGCGACCTGCGCCGCTAAAGTTCACGCTGATTCGCATGGGTGTTTACGGGAATCAAATCATTTGTCCGGTGGTCAACAGACTTAAGCACGACTCACGCCATGTGCCACTGGAGCTTGAACGATGAATATTCCAATCCCTGCTGAAACGCCCGATCCGAACATCGACAATCCGACGATCCCACCGACCGAGCCTGAGCCAGTTCCCGAACAAGAACCGCCTGGAACCACCCCGCCACCTCGGGAAGATCCGCCAGAGACCATGCCGCCTGTGATTGTCTGAACCTGTAACTCCTGTAACTCCTGTAACTCCTGTAGGAGCTGTCGAGTGAAACGAGGCTGCGATCTTTTGATTTTGTTTTTTTTAAACGCAAGATCAAAAGATCGCAGCCTCGTTTCACTCGACAGCTCCTACAGGGTCCTACAAGGCCACAACGTCCTACGGCTCATCACGGTCCTTATCCAGCAGCTTCACGATCCTCGGCATTACGCTGAAGATCGCCAACGCCAATAACGTACTGAGCACCGCTGTGGATTCACGCCCCATCCCCGCGGCCACCCCGATCGCAGCGGTCATCCACAACCCGGCGGCGGTAGTCAGGCCCTTGACGTGGCCTTCCTCGCCTTCGGTGTTTTTCAGGATGGTGCCGGCGCCCAGAAAACCGATCCCGGCAATCACCCCCTGCACCACCCGGCTCATCGCGTCGGCCTGAGAACCGGACATCTGCGGTACCAACACAAACAGTGCCGCGCCCAAGGCCACCAGCATGTGGGTGCGAACCCCGGCGGCCTTGCCCTTGTGCTCGCGTTCAAACCCGAGAATGCCGCCCAACAGCGCAGCAATCACCAGTCTCACGGTAATTCGTGTCAATTGTGCGGCGTCGCCAATGTCGGCGAATTCCGCTTGCAGGGTCACCCATACTTCATGCCACCACGCGTTCATGCGGCTGTCCTTGTGAATTGGTCTAGACGATGGACCGCGCCGACCATTAATCGGTTGCACCGAACGATGCCGACGACTGACGCCCTAATGCTAGAGAACCCCCGCAGAAAAAAGGACATCACCATGACCGTGCGCATCGAAAATCAGACTTGCTTCTTCACCCTCGAGAACGGCGAGGAAATTCGCCTGTGCCCCGACGTCACCGTGATCACCGACTCCGACAAAGCCATGTCGGCGGTGGAGCTCAATGGCCAGCGCATTTACATCACCGAAGCAGAAGCCGACGCATTGACCGTAGCAGGCGCAGTGGATGGTCGTAAGCATTTGAAGGCGACCGACAGTGATTCGGTGATTTAGCTGACGCTGATCAACAACGCTCACAGACGGCTGATATAGGCGTCGATGTCCCGCTGTGGCGGATGCTTCAACTTGTCGCAGGGAGCGGATCAGGGCTCATCTGATCCGCTTTTTATTGCGATACCTGAGTCTGTTATGCAAACAGATCGACGCTCATAGTGCTCCGGCCTGATGGAGGCTGATGAGCGAAAGACCATGAGCGAAAGAATTCCCGTCCGAACCGTAGAAAGCATCCCGCCTGTACAGACCTATGAGCCTTCGCGTCCAAAGATGAAGGCCCGGTCCAGCGACAACCTGATCCACACCCGCAGCTTTACCGGCCTGTTTCGCAACCTGCGATTGACCGGTGCCGGTTTTCTGTTCCTGCTGTTCTTTGGCACGGTGTGGTTGAACTGGGGTGGCCGCCAGGCGGTGCTGTGGGACCTGTCCGAAAGCAAATTCCACATTTTTGGCGCGACCTTCTGGCCCCAGGATTTCATCCTGCTGTCAGCGCTGCTGATCATTGCTGCGTTCGGCCTGTTCGCAATCACCGTGTTTGCTGGCCGGGTGTGGTGCGGCTACACCTGCCCGCAGAGCTCCTGGACCTGGATCTTCATGTGGTGCGAGAAGATCACCGAAGGCGAACGCAACCAGCGGATCAAACTGCAAGCCGCTCCCTGGACGCTGAACAAACTCATGCGCCGCTCGGCCAAGCACACGCTGTGGCTGGCGATCAGCCTGCTCACGGGCCTGACATTTGTCGGTTACTTCACCCCGATCCGGCCACTGGCCGAAGAGCTCCTGACGCTGCAAATGGCCGGTGTCAGCCTGTTCTGGGTGCTGTTCTTCACCGGTGCCACCTACATCAACGCCGGCTGGTTGCGTGAAGCCGTGTGCATGCACATGTGCCCGTATGCGCGGTTCCAGAGCGTGATGTTCGACAAGGACACCCTGACCATTTCCTACGACGTCGCTCGCGGCGAAAACCGTGGCCCGCGCAAACGTGAAGTCAAACCTGCCGACGTCGGCCTGGGCGATTGCATCGACTGCCAGGTGTGCGTGCAGGTCTGCCCGACCGGCATCGACATCCGCGATGGCTTGCAGATGGAGTGCATTGGCTGCGCGGCGTGCATCGACGCCTGTGATTCGATCATGGACAAAATGGGCTATGCCCGTGGACTGATCAGCTATACCTCCGAGCACGAGTTGCAAGGCGGCAAGACGCACTTGTTGCGCCCCAGGTTGATCGGCTACACGGCGGTGCTGCTGGTGATGATCGGCGCCCTCGCCCTCGCGCTGGTCGAGCGGCCGATGGTATCGCTGGATGTGAGCAAAGACCGGGGCCTGTTCCGTGAAAACAGCCAGGGTCAGATCGAGAACATCTACAGCTTGAAGGTGATCAACAAGACCCAGCAGCGTCAGGATTACCGGCTGACCCTGGTCGATGGCGATGGTTTCCAGCTCCAGGGCAAGACCGAACTGAGCCTGGCGCCCGGCGAGATCGTTGATGTGCCGGTATCGGTGGCGATGACGACAGAACGCCCGAGCAGCAGTTCGCAGAGCATCAGCTTCAAGATTGTCGACAGCGATGAACCGCAGATTTATAGCGTGGCCAAAAGCCGGTTTGTAGCGCCGATGAATCGGTGATCCCTTAACATGCAGACGCACGATCCCCTGTGGCGAGGGAGTTCACTCCCGCTGGGTTGCGAAGCAGCCCAAAATATATTGGCAACACCCCTCATTTTTGCGACTGCTGCGCGGCCGAGCGGGAGCAAGCTCCCTCGCCACAAAGGACCGGGTCATATGAACAATTTCAATTCGGGCATTCGATGAAACGCTACGAAAAATTCGCCGACGACATCGCTGAACTGATCCGCTCCGGCGTTCTCGGCCCCGGCCAACGGGTGCCTTCGGTGCGCTACGCCAGCCAGACCCATGGTGTCAGCCCGTCGACGGTGTTCCAGGCGTACTACCTGCTGGAGCGCCGCGGCCTTATCCGCGCCCGGCCGCGCTCTGGCTACTTCGTCAACGCCCATGCACCAAGCCCGTTTTCCGAGCCGGTGATCAGCAGTCAGGTCAACGAATCCACCGAAGTCGACGTCAGCGAACTGGTGTTCTCGGTGCTCGACTCGATCAAAGACCCGAACACCGTGCCCTTTGGCTCGGCATTCCCCAGCCCGGCGCTGTTTCCGCTGCAACGGTTATCACGCTCCCTGTCCAGTGCGGCGCGGGACATGGACCCGCGCATGGTGGTCACCGACATGTCGCCGGGCAATCCGCACCTGCGCCGTCAGATCGCGTTGCGCTACATGGTCGGCGGCCTGATGCTGCCCATGGAAGAACTGCTGATCACCAATGGCGCCCTGGAAGCCTTGAACCTGTGCCTGCAAGCCGTTACCGAGCCCGGCGACCTGGTAGCCATCGAAGCGCCGGCGTTCTACGCGTGCCTGCAGATCCTTGAACGCCTGAAACTCAAAGCGGTGGAAATTCCCGTGCACCCGCGCGACGGCATCGACCTCGGCGTCCTTGCGCAGACCCTGGAACGGCATCCAATCAAGGTGTGCTGGTGCATGACCAGTTTCCAGAACCCCATGGGCGCGACCATGCCCGAGGCGAAGAAACAGGAAATGGTGGAGTTGCTGCGCCGACATCAGGTGCCGTTGATCGAGGACGATGTCTACGCCGAACTGTATTACGGCCAACACGCGCCGAAGCCGGCCAAAGCGTTTGATACCGAGGGCCTGGTGATGCACTGCGGCTCCTTCGCCAAAAGCCTCGCACCCGGTTATCGCATAGGCTGGGTCGCGGCCGGGCGTTACGCGCAGAAAATCGAACGGCTGAAACTCATGACGTCGCTGTGTGCGTCGATGCCCGCCCAGGCGGCAATTGCCGATTACCTGCAACATGGGGGTTACGACCGGCATCTGCGCAAATTGCGCTATGCCCTGGAGGAACAGCAAAGCGCGATGCTCGCCGCCATTGCCCGTTATTTCCCGGCGCAGACACGGGTCAGTCAGCCCGCCGGCGGGTACTTTCTCTGGTTGGAACTGCCGGCGCAGATGGATTCTTTGAAGTTGTTTCAGATGGCGCTGGCGCAAGGCATCAGCATTGCGCCGGGGCCGATATTTTCACCGACCCAGCGCTTCAGGAATTGCATCCGGCTGAACTATGGCAGCCCTTGGGATGAAGCGGCCGAGAAGGCGATGGAAACGTTGGGGCGGATCGTGCGGTCGTTTTAACATCAAAAGATCGCAGCCTGCGTCAGCTCCTACAGGGTATTGAGTACCTGTAGGAGCTGCCGAAGGCTGCGATCTTTGATCTTCAGGACTTACCGCCCGCCGCCCAGATCAACAAACGTCCCCGTCGCATACGAAGCCTTGTCCGACAGCAACCACACAATCGCCTCCGCCACTTCATCCGGCCGTCCGCCGCGAGCCATTGGAATGCCCGACTCCAGTTTGCTGACTCGATCCGGGTCGCCACTCAGCGCATGGAAGTCGGTGAAGATATAGCCGGGGCGTACGGCATTCACGCGAATCCCCTCACCCGCCACTTCCTTGGACAGGCCGATGGTAAAGCTGTCCAGCGCACCTTTGGAAGCGGCGTAATCAACGTATTCGTTAGGCGAGCCCAGGCGCGAGGCCACCGACGATACATTAACGATGCTGCCGCCCTGCCCGCCATGTTTGGGCGACATGCGCAGGATCGCGTGCTTGGCGCAGAGGATCGGCGCCATGACGTTGGTCTTGAGAATTTTGAGAATGCGAAATTCGGACATTTCATCGACCCGGGATTTGTGCCCGACAGTACCGGCGTTGTTCACCAGTGCGGTGACCCGGCCCAGCTCGTTGTCCACCCGATGAAAGAGGCCGATCACTTCATCTTCGATGCTGACGTCGGCGCGTACCGCGATGGCTTGAGCACCGAGGGCGCGCACCTGTTCGAGCACGTTATGCGCTGCTTCTTCGTCAGCCTGATAGTTGATGCAGATCCGGTAGCCCTGTTCGGCAGCCAGGAGTGCTGTCGCGGCGCCGATGCCTCGGCTACCACCGGTGATGACGATGACTTTGTCCATGCTGTCTTTCCCCATTTGCAAGCTTAAGCAGTCGGGGCCAAGAATAACCGGCATTCGCAGGATTTGCATGGTAAGCGTGCCGCCTTTGTGGCGAGGGAGTTTACTCCCGCTGGACTGCGCAGCAGGCCCCGTTTCTATGGGATAAGGGGGGCTGCTGCGCGGCCCAGCGCGAGCAAGCTCGCTCGCTCGCCACAGGTGGCCGTCAAACGGCTGCTAGCTGCTCTCCACGAACAATGTCCAGCATGAACCGCTCAGCCGGCAGCGGATGTCCGAGCAGGTACCCCTGCAACGAATCACACCCCAACTGCGTCAGGAAATCCTGCTGCATGTCGGTTTCCACCCCTTCGGCAACGATGCGTAAACCCAGTGCCTGGCCCAAGGCAACGATGGCCGATACGATCGCCGCGTCATCGCTGTCGCGTTCCAGATCGCGGACAAATCCACGGTCGATCTTCAGTTCATTGGCCGGCAGGCGCTTGAGGTACATCAGGCTTGAATAGCCAGTACCGAAATCATCGATGGACAGGTCGACTCCCATTTCCGACAAGGCCTGCAGCACGGTCATGCTCGCATCGGCGTCGCTCATCGCCGTGGTCTCGGTGATTTCCAGGGTCAGGCTGTTGGCGGGCAAATGGTGGGTGGCCAAGGCCGTGGCCACGCTCTGGACCAGGCCGACGTGACAGAACTGCAGCGCCGACAGGTTCACCGCGATGCGCCATTCGGTGTAACCAAGCACGTACCACTCGCGCATCTGCCGGCAGGCTTCGTTCAGTACCCACTCACCGATCGGAATGATCAGACCGGTCTTCTCCGCGAGCTCAATGAACTTGTCTGGCAACAGCATACCCTGAGTCGGGTGAACCCAGCGCAGCAGCGCTTCGGCGCCGACCGGCCGGCCATTGGCAGCGTCGAACTTGGGTTGGTAATACAGACTAAATTGCTGTTGTTCCACGGCAGCACGCAGGTCTTGCAGCAATTGCAGCTGTTTGCGTGCGTTGCTGTTCATGGACGCGTCGAAGAAGCTGTAGCCGTTTTTCCCAGCGCCTTTGGCGTGATACATCGCGGCATCGGCATTCATCAGCAACTCCTGAGCCGTTTCGCCGTTACCCGGATAGATCGCAATGCCGACGCTGGCGGAGATCTGCAAATCGTGTTCAGCGACACGAAACGAACGCCCGATCAACCCGACCTGCCGTGCTGCCAGATTCAGCGCGTCATTCTGTTCGGCCAGTTGCACCAGCAGGAGAAATTCGTCGCCACCAATTCGTGCCAGGGTGTCGTGGCTGCGCAGGTCCTCGCGCAGGCGAGCCGCGACTTCGCGTAACAACTGATCGCCCATATGGTGGCCGAACGCATCGTTGACCGGTTTGAAACCGTCCAGATCGATAAACATCAGCGCAAAGCAACCGCCTTGTTCGCGGACCATCAGCATCGCCTGGTCGATCCGGTCGGCGAGCAAGACCCGATTCGGCAGGCCGGTCAGGGGATCATGCAGGGCCAATTGCGTGAGTTCGCGGTTGGCTTCGGTCAGCGAACGGGCAAGACTCGCTGTGCGCGCTTCCATCCGCGCATCGAGAATCGAGGTCAGCAACGCAATGCTCAACACTGCCAGCGTGGTGATCAGCACCAGGTTGTCGAGGCCCTTGCTGTTCAGGCCGTTGACCGCCGCACCGCAGAAACTGCCGTCCGGAAAACGCGCCGCAGCCATCCCGGTGTAGTGCATGCCGACGATGGCGATGCCCATGATGATGGCCGCGCCACAGCGGATCAGAGCGACGTAAGGGGTGTTCTGGCGCAATCGGAAGGCGATCCACAACGCCGCTCCCGATGCGCCGACGGCGATCAGCAGCGAGGCCGTGAAGAGAGTGGGGTCGTAATCGATACCCGGCTGCATGTGCATCGCCGCCATGCCGGTGTAATGCATGGCGCTGATCCCGCCTCCCATGATCAACGCGCCGAACAGCAGTTGCCACGCGGGCAGTCGGGGTTGACTGACCAGCCACAGGGCGAAGCCGCAAGAGAGGATTGCAATGAGCAGCGACAGCGACGTGAGGGTGACGTCGTAACCCAGCTCAATGGGCAGCTTGAACGCGAGCATGCCGATGAAATGCATCGACCACACCCCGACGCCCATCGCCAGTGCACCACCCACCGTCCATAAATGCACGGCCCGGCCCTTGGCCGTGGCAATACGTTCGGTGAGGTCGAGCGCGGTGTAAGAGGCGAGAATCGCTACAAAAAGCGAAATGACGACCAGCGTGGGCGAATAGCTTCCGATGAGCATGTGGCTTCTCTGAATCCCCCCCGTACCGCTTCCCTTCTCGGAGGCTGAAAAGTGGCGATTGTACTGATTCCAAATGGGAACGCACTCACAAAATGAGCAAAATGCCAGCAGTCCGATGAAACGCTTGTTTGATTGCCAGAGAAGGCTCTAAACCGCACCCAATTCACTGTAGGAGCTGTCGAGTGAAACGAGGCTGCGATCTTTTGATTTTGTTTTTTTAAGACAAGATCAAAAGATCGCAGCCTCGTTTCACTCGACAGCTCCTACAGGTTCTACAGGTTCTATAGGTCCTACAGGTTCTACGGTTCGGTATGCCCGTCCCACCCGCCGCCCAGCGCTGCGATCAACTGCACACTGGCGATCAGACGACTCTGCAGCAGATCGAGCATGCTGCGTTCGTTGTTCAGGGCCGTGGCTTGAATCACCACCACGTCAAGGTAGGCAATCAAACCGGCCTTGTACTGGTTCTGGGTCAGGCGCAGCGACTCGCGGGCTGCGTCCAGCGCTTGCTGGCGCACTGCGGATTCGTTTTCCAGCACCTTGAGCTGAACCAGGTAATTTTCCACTTCACGGAAGCCATCAAGCACTGTCTGGCGGTACTTGGCCACGGTTTCGTCGTAGGCCGCTTCGCTGCGGTCGACTTCAGCCGAGCGTTGACCGCCGTCGAACAGGGTCATGGCCAGTTGCGGGCCGACCGACCAGAAGCGGTTCGGTACGCTGAACCAGTTGGAGGAAGTACTGCTGCTGTAACCGCCGTTGAGGCTCAGCGTCAGGTCCGGGTAATAGGCAGCCTTGGCCACGCCGATGTTGGCGTTGGCCGCCATCACTGAACGTTCGGCGGAAGCAATGTCCGGTCGCCGTTCCAGCAATTGCGATGGCAAGGTCAGCGGCACCTCTGGCAACACCGGAATGTTCCGGGATTCTGCCAGGCTGAAGTCAGCCGGAGGCAACCCGATCAGTACGGCAATGGCGTTTTCGAACTGTGCCCGCTGCCAGATCAGGTCGATCATGTCAGCCTGGGTGCTCTTGAGCTGAGTCTGGGCCTGCGCCACCGCATCCTTGCCGGAGACGCCTGCACGGTACTGGTTCTCAGTCATTTTCAGCGAGCGCTCATAGGCCTCGACCGTGGCTTCCAGCAGGCGCTTTTGCTCATCGATAACCCGCAATTGCAGGTAGTTCTGCACCAGCTCCGACTGTTGGCTCAAACGCATCGCCGCCAGATCGGCAAAACTCGCCTGGGCATTGGCGGTGTCAGCTTCAAGCCCACGACGCAGCTTGCCCCAGACATCCGCCTCCCAACTTACACCGGCCTGCGCCGAGTAGGTGTCGCGAATACCGCTGGAAGAACTGCTCAGGCTCGAACTGCTGCTCCCCGTGCCCTGGCTGGAGCGGTTCTTGCCAACGGTCAGGTCCACCGTCGGGAAAAACGCACCGCGCGCGCTGCGCACCAAGGCTTGGGCCTGACGGTACTGGGCTTCGGATTGAGCCACGGTCTGGTTGGCACTGTTGAGTTTCTCGATCAGTGCGTTGAGGTGCTGGTCGCCGTACAACTCCCACCAGGCACCTCGCGCCAGGGAATCACTGGGATTGGCTTGCCGCCATCCGGCAGCTTCTTTGTATTGCACCGGTGCCGCTGCTGGCGGGCGCTGATAATCCGGGCCGATGGCACAGGCACTGAGCATGCCCACGCACAGCGCCAGGCTCAACAATCGCGAGCCTCGGGCCGTGATCACCGGGGCAGCCAGGGAGAAAAGCGAACGGTCAGTCATAGCGGAGTTTCCAGAGCAGCATCAGTACGCACCCCACGCCAGTGGTTGAAGCGATGGCGCAGTTTGTCGAGATAGAGGTAAACCACCGGGGTGGTGTAAAGAGTCAGCACCTGGCTGAAGATCAGCCCGCCGATAATCGTCAGGCCCAATGGCTGGCGCATTTCCGCCCCTTCAGCGCGGCTGAGCAGCAAGGGCAAGGCGCCAAGAATTGCCGCCAGCGTGGTCATCAGGATCGGTCGCAGCCGTTGCAGGCAAGCGCTGCGAATGGATTCCAGCGGCGTCATGCCTTGATGTCGCTCAAGCTGCAACGCGAGGTCGATCATCAGGATGGCGTTTTTCTTCACCACGCCGATCAGCAGGAACAGCCCCAGCAACGAGATCAGGCTGAATTCCCCCCCGAGCGCGTAGATCGACAGCAGCGCCCCCACCCCGGCGGACGGCAGGGTCGACAGAATGGTCAGCGGATGAATGTAGCTTTCATAGAGCACGCCAAGCACCAGGTACACCGCGACCAACGCGCCGAGAATCATCCAGGGCTGACTCTTTTGCGTGGCGGCGAAAGCATCGGCGGTACCGGCCATTTTGACGATCACGTCCTCCGGCATGCCCAGTCGGGCGATTGCGCGCTCGATGGCGGCCGTGCCCTGCTCAACCGTAGTTCCTTCCGCCATGTCGAAAGAAATGCTCTCGGAGGCGAACTGACCTTCGTGGCTGACACGATCGTCTTCCAGGCTGGCTTCGTAATGGGCAATGGTCGACAACGGAATCCGCGCGCCGTCGGCGGTGATCACCTGAACCTGCTTGAGGGTGATCGGGTCCTGGGCGTATTTCGGATTGACCTCCATCACCACCTGATACTGGTTGAGGCTGTCGTAAATCGTCGAGATCTGCCGCTGGCTGTACGCGTTATTGAGCACCGACGTGACCATGTCCATGTCGACACCCAGGCGCTTGGCCTGGTCGCGATCAACGATCAGCGTCACTTGCTGGGCGCCACGGCCTTCGCGGGCGTCGATCGCCGTCAGTTCCGGCAGGGCCTTGAGCGCTGTGACGACTTTCGGGTACCACTCGCGCAACTCGCCCAGGTCGGCACTTTGCAGGATGTACGAGTACTGCGACGTGGTCTGTTCACGGCCACCGCCGAACTGCAGGTCCTGATCGGCCATGAGCATCAGCTGCGCACCTGCGACTTTGGGCATCTCTTTGCGCAGCCGTTCGATGACTTTCTGCGCGGAGAGGTTGCGTTCCTTGATCGGCTTCAATCGAACCAGCATGAACGCGTTGTTGGTTCCGTTACTGCCGCCGATGAAGCCCGCCACACTTTCCACCGCCTCATCCTTCAACACGGCGCGACGGAATGTTTCCATCTTCGGCTGCATCACGCTGAAGGACAAACCGTCGTCGCCCCGGACGAAACCGATCAGCTGCCCGGTATCCTGCTGAGGCATAAATGTTTTAGGAACAACGATATACAGCGCAATGTTAACCCCAACTGTCACGAATAAGCTGAGCAACGTCAGGCGTCGATGACGAAGTACCCAGTCGAGGCTGGTCGCATATTTGCCAACCATCCATTCGTTGGTACGCCGACTCCAGCGTTGCAGCCGGTTTTCCTGACCCGGCGTGTGCGGCTTGAGCCAGCGAGCGCAGAGCATCGGTGTCAACGTCAGGGAAACCACCAGCGACACCACGATGGACGCAGCCAGCGTGATGGAAAACTCGCGGAACAGACTTTCGATGATCCCGCCCATGAACAGGATCGACAGGAAGACCGCCACCAGCGAGACGTTCATCGACAGCAAGGTAAAACCGACTTCCTGCGCCCCGAGGTACGCGGCTTTCATCGGCGGCACGCCGTCGTCGATGTGCCGGGAAATGTTCTCCAGCACCACGATCGCATCGTCCACCACGAGACCGGTGGCGAGAATCAACGCCATCAGCGACAGGTTGTTCAACGAAAACCCGTACAGGTACATCACCGCAAACGTGCCCACCAGCGACACCGGCACCGCCAGCGTCGGAATCAGCGAGGCGCGGAAATTACCCAGAAACAGGAACACAACCAGTATCACCAGCGCCACGGCAATCAGCAGGGTCATTTCCGCTTCGTGCAGCGTGGCCTTGATGACGGGCGAGCGATCCATCGCCAGGTTCAGTTTGACGCTGGCCGGCAGTACGGCCTGCAGCGCCGGCAACTGAGCCTTGATCTCGTTGACCGTCTCAATGATGTTGGCGCCGGCCTGACGGTTGATCACCAGCAGAACGGCGGCGTCATCGTTGAAGAAACCGCTGTTGTAACGATCTTCGACGCCGTCGCTGACCTTGGCCACGTCCTTCAAGCGCAAGGCTGCACCGTCGGCGTAGTGAATGATCAGCGACTCGTAATCCTTGGCTTTTTCCAGCTGGTCGTTGGCCTGGACCTGCCACAACCGCTGGCCGTCCTCGACCGAACCCTTCGGTCGACGGACGTTGGCATTGGCGATGGTGTTACGTACGTCATCCAGCGCCACGCCGTATTGGTTGAGCGCCTGGGGTTCGAGTTCGATACGCACCGCGGGCAGGGAACTGCCGCCAATCTGCACTTCACCGACGCCCTGCACCTGGGACAGGCTTTGGGAAAGAATGGTCGAGGCCAGGTCGTAGAGCTGGCCCTTTTCCAGAACATCGGAGGTCAGCGACAGCACCATGATCGGTGCCTGGGACGGGTTGACCTTCTTGTAGGTCGGCATGCTGCGCATACCGCTCGGCAGCAAGTTGCGCGACGCGTTGATCGCCGCCTGCACTTCACGGGCCGCGCCATTGATATCGCGATCAAGGTCAAACTGCAGGATCACCCGGGTCGAACCCTGACTGGAGCGACTGCTCATGGTGTTCACACCGGCAATCGCACCAAAGGAACGTTCGAGCGGTGTGGCCACGGTCGACGCCATTACCTCCGGACTCGCCCCGGGCAGGCTGGCCTGGACCACGATCACCGGGAAGTCCATTTGCGGAAGCGGTGACACCGGCAACAGGCCGAAGCTCACGCCCCCCAGCAGCATGATCGCCAGGCTCAGGAGCATGGTCGCGACCGGCCGCTTGATGAAAGGTCCGGACAGGTTCATGGCTGCTCTACCGCTTCCACAGGCTCGGACTTGTGGCCCCAGCGACGGCCGAGACGGTCGAAATACAGGTAGATGACCGGGGTGGTGAACAGGGTCAGCACCTGACTCACCAGCAGACCACCCACCATCACCAGACCCAGTGGCTGACGCAGTTCCGCGCCGGAACCGGTGGCCAGCATCAAGGGTACGGCGCCGAACAATGCCGCCAGTGTGGTCATCAGGATCGGCCGGAAACGCAATAGCGCGGCCTGATAGATCGCCGTCTCCGGGTCCAGGCCTTGATTGCGTTCAGCGTCGAGCGCGAAGTCGATCATCATGATCGCGTTCTTCTTCACGATACCGATGAGCAAAATGATACCGATGATCGCGATCATCCCCAGGTCATTACCACTCAAAAGCAACGCCAGCAAGGCGCCGACGGCGGCCGATGGCAAGGTCGAGAGAATGGTTATCGGGTGGATGTAGCTCTCGTAAAGCACGCCCAGCACGATGTACATCGTCACCACCGCCGCCAGGATCAGCAGCAAGGTGCTCGACAGCGACGCCTGGAAGGCCTCGGCAGCACCCTGGAACTGCGTCTGCACGCCCAGTGGCATGCCGATGTCCTGCTGCACCTGCTCGATGATCTCCACCGCATGGCCCAGCGCGACGCCAGGGGCCAGGTTGAAAGACATCATCACCGCCGGGAACTGGCCGATGTGGGTAATGGCCAACTGCGCTTGACGCTCTTCGATATGCGCCAGGCTCGACAGGCGTACCTGGCCGCCATCGGTGGTCTTGACGTGTATCTGGTTCAGCGCGTCCGGGCCGATTTTCTCGCCGGACTGCGATTGAAGGACTACGCGGTATTGGCTGGCCTGGGTGTAGATGGTGGAAATCTGCCGCTGTCCAAACGCGTCGTACAAGGCATCGGTGATGTTGGCAACCGAAACACCGACTCGCGACGCGGCATCGCGGTCGATCACCAGGTAAACCTGCAACCCCTTGTCCTGCAGATCGCTGGCGACGTCTGTCAGCTCTGGTCGTTGCGCCAGGGCCTCGACCAGACGGTTGCTCCACAGGCTCAGCAACTCCGAATCCGGCGACGACATGCTGAACTGATACTGGGTGCGACTAACCCGGTCTTCGATGGTCAGGTCCTGTACCGGCTGCATGAACAGCCTGATGCCGATCAGTTTGTCTACTTCCGGCTGCAGGCGAGCGATGATTTCGGTCGCGCTCAGATCCCGCGCGCTGTGAGGCTTGAGGTTGATCAGCAAGCGACCGCTGTTGAGCGTGGCGTTGTCACCGTCGACGCCGATGTACGACGACAGGCTTTGCACCGCCGGGTCCGCGAGAATGATTTTGGCGAGGTCCTGTTGACGCTCGCTCATGGCCGCAAAGGAGATCGACTGCGGCGCCTCGGAAATCCCCTGGATAACCCCGGTGTCCTGCACAGGGAAGAAGCCTTTTGGCACGATCAGGTAGAGGAACACGGTCAACGCGAGCGTGCCGATGGCCACCAGCAACGTCAGCGGTTGATGCTTGAGCACCCACTGCAATTTGCGCCCGTATGCCGCGATCATCCAGTCGATGGCCGCACCACTGGCCCGATAGAAACGGCCCTGTTCTTCTTCCTTGGGTTCACGTTTGAGCAACCGCGCGCACATCATCGGCGTGAGGGTCAGGGACACCACCAGGGAGATCAGGATCGCCACCGCCAGAGTGATGGCGAATTCACGGAACAGGCGCCCTACTACGTCCGCCATGAACAGCAGCGGAATCAGTACGGCGATCAACGACAGCGTCAGGGAAATCAGGGTGAAACCGATCTGTTTGGCGCCCTTGAGCGCCGCATTCAGCGGTGTTTCGCCCTCTTCGATGTAACGGGAAATGTTCTCCAGCATGACGATCGCATCGTCCACCACGAAACCGGTGGCAATGGTCAGGGCCATCAAGGTCAGGTTATTGACCGAGAACCCGGCAAGGTACATCACGCCGAACGTACCGATCAGCGACAGCGGCACGGCCACCGACGGAATGATCGTGGCACTGACCCGTCGCAGGAACAGGAACGTCACCATCACCACCAGCGCGATGGCGATCAGCAACTCATGCTGTACGTCTGTTACCGAGGCACGAATGGTCTGTGTGCGGTCGGTCAGGACCGTGACCTCGAGGCCCGCTGGCAGGTTATCGGTGATGCTCGGCAGTAACGCCTTGATCCGGTCGACCACTTCGATGACGTTGGCGCCGGGTTGGCGCTGGATATTCAGCAATACCGCCTGGTTTTCGTTGGCCCACGCGGCCAGTCGTTCGTTCTCGGCACCATCGACGATTTCCGCTACGTCCTTGAGCCGCAACGGCGCGCCGTTGGCGTAAGCGAGGATCAGGTTGGCGTAGTCCTTGGGCGATGTCAGCTGGTCGTTGGCATCGAGCATCGACACCCGGGTCGGGCCGTCGAAGTTGCCCTTGGGCTGGTTGACGTTCGAGGCGCCGATCAGGGTGCGCACATCGGAGAGGTTCAAGCCATTGGCCGCGAGCGCCTCCGGGTTGACCTTGATCCGCACCGCCTGACGCTGGCCACCGGCAATGCTGACCATGCCGACGCCGCTGATCTGGGCGATTTTCTGCGCCATGCGCGTGTCGACCAGGTCATTGAGCTTGGGCAACAGCATGGTCTTCGAGGTGATGGCCAGGGTCAGTACCGGTGTATCCGCCGGGTTGACCTTGTTGTAGACCGGCGGTGCTGGCAAGTCCTTGGGCAGCAAGTTGGTGGCGGCGTTGATCGCGGCTTGTACCTGTTGCTCGGCGACATCCATGTTGATGTCGAGGCTGAAACGCAGGGTCAGCACCGACGCCCCACCGGAACTGGTCGACGCCATCTGCGTCAGGCCGGGCATCTGGCCGAACTGACGTTCCAGCGGTGCGGTCACGGCACTGGTCATCACATCGGGACTCGCGCCGGGATAGAGCGTCATCACCCGTATGGTCGGGTAGTCGACCTGGGGCAATGCCGACACGGGCAGCAACCGGTAAGCAATGATGCCGGCCAGGATAATGGCCAGCATGCTCAGCGTGGTGGCTACCGGGCGGAGGATAAACAGCCGCGAGATGTTCATGCGCCGCCCTTTTTCGCCTTGTCGACCGTCGCGTCAGGCGTGCTGGCCGCGGACTTGCCTTGCAGGTGTTCGGTCGGCGTGGCGGGTACGTCCTTGCTGTCGTTGACCACTTCCACTTCGCTGCCTTCCTTCAGGCGGTCGGTGCCTTCCAGGACCACGCGATCCCCAGCGGCAAGGCCTTCGGTGATCACCGTGTTGTCACCGTCGCTGACACCCACTTTCAACTGGCGAATCGTGACTTTCTTGTCGCCATCCAGTGCGTAGACAAAGGTGCCGTTGGTGCCGAACTGAATCGCTGCCGACGGTGCAAGCACGACGCCCTTGAGGGTGTCGGCCAGCAAGTGGATGTTGACGAACTGGTTGGGGAACAACGCTTGATCGCGGTTATCGTAACGGGCCTTGAATTTCAGGGTGCCGGTAGTGACGTCGATCTGGTTATCGAGGCTCTGCAGCACGCCGGTGGCCTGCAACTTGGTGTCGCCGCGGTCCCAGGCTTCGGCAGTCAATTTGGCCCCCGAGCGATAACGTTCCAGCACCACGCTCAAATTGTTTTCGGGCAAGGTGAAGGCAACGCTGATGGGTTGGGTTTGCGTGATGATCGCCAATGCGGTGGTGTCATTGGCCGCCACCAGATTACCCACATCCAGTTGACGCAGGCCAACACGGCCGGCGATTGGCGCACGAATCCTGGTGAATTCGAGATTGAGCTTGGCGTCGTTGACCGCCGCCTGATTGGTCTTGACCGTACCCTGATACTGGCCGACCAGTGCTTCGGCGGTGTCCAGAGTCTGTTTGGCGATACTGTCTTCGCGGAACAGACCACGATAGCGTTCGACATCGACCTGGGCGTTTTTCAACTGCGCCTGGTTTTGCAGCAA
Source organism: Pseudomonas sp. LBUM1643 (assembly GCF_059716215.1). NCBI lineage: Bacteria > Pseudomonadati > Pseudomonadota > Gammaproteobacteria > Pseudomonadales > Pseudomonadaceae > Pseudomonas > Pseudomonas sp. LBUM1643. The sequence goes on along the minus strand of NZ_CP166813.1, from coordinate 3,086,052 downwards.
AGTGCCTTCAGCCTGCAACAAGGCATTCTGGTACGGACGTGGATCAATCTCGGCCAGCAGATCGCCGGCCTTGACCATCTGCCCTTCCTCGAAGGAAATCTTGATCAGTTCGCCGCCGACACGACTGCGCACATTGATCGTGTTGAGCGCGGTGACCGTGCCCAATGCCTTGTAGTACAGCGGGAAATCGCCCTTGACCGCAGGCGCCACCCGCACCGGAATCGGTCCGGTCGCCCCGCCGAAGCCGGGACGCATTCCGCCTGACTTACCCGTGTGCCCGGCGGCGGCCTTCTGCTCTGCGGCCACCTTTTGGTCACTGCCTGCCGGCCAGAATTTCCAGCACACGCCTGCGACAACCAACAGGACAAGCAGGCCGAACAGCCAGCGACGGGGACTACGGGAGGAGGATTGCATTGAATGATCAACCATTGGGCGCGTGGGCTTCTTTTACGGGAGGCTGAACGATAAGCACTGGCGGGTATTAAGCAAAGCGGCTTTACCGGCAATTTACCTTCGGCTTACGTAACAGGATGTTTGGACAAGACACTGAATCACAAATGAAAACGGCCTGGGCAAGGCCAGGCCGTCATCAAGCGTCAAGTTTACTTCAGAACGGAAAGTGCAGCTTCGTAGTTAGGTTCGTCAGCAATTTCCTTGACCAGTTCGCTGTACAGAACGTTGTCGTTTTCATCCAGTACAACCACGGCACGTGCGGTCAGGCCTTTGAGTGGGCCATCAGCGATTGCCACACCGTAGTTCTCGATGAATTCAGCACCGCGCAGGGTCGACAGGTTCTGGACGTTTTCCAGACCTTCGGCGCCGCAGAAACGTGCTTGGGCGAACGGCAGGTCAGCGGAGATGCAAAGCACGACAGTGTTGGCGACATCATTGGCCTGGGCGTTGAACTTGCGCACCGACGTCGCGCAGGTCGGGGTGTCGACGCTTGGGAAAATGTTCAGCACTTTGCGCTTGCCGGCCAGACTGGTCAGGGTCACGTCGGACAGATTGCCGGCCACCAGGGAGAAGGCTGGCGCCTTGGAACCGGCTTGTGGTAGTTGACCGTTGACTTGAACCGGGGAGCCTTTAAGAGTGACTTGAGCCATGAACTGAGTCCTTCTGAACGTTGATAGAGAGAATTCGACGAGGCAGAAGTTAACCATGAAATGGGCCGGCGACCTATGCCCGGATACGAATTGGATACAACTTATACAGCAGTACATTTTCGTGGCTCACTCTGTCGATTTGGATGGCCGCCATTCGACTACTCGTGAATCCAACCAACCCTGCGGAGAAAAGCCATGCGATTCATGATCATTGTAAAAGCCAGCGCCGACTCAGAGGCGGGAGTAATGCCCAGCGAAGAACTGATGACCGCCATGGGCAACTACAACGAGGAACTGGCCAAGGCCGGCATCCTCATCGATTGCGACGGCCTGCAACCCAGCAGCAACGGCGCCCGCGTGCGTTTCTCGGGTGAGCAGCGCACGGTGATCGACGGGCCGTTTGCGGAAACCAAGGAGTTGATCGCCGGTTACTGGATCTGGGAAGTGACGTCGAAGCAGGAAGCCATCGACTGGGTCAAGCGCTGCCCCAACCCGATGCCGGGCACCGACGCCGAGATCGAGATTCGTCCGGTGTACTCGGCGGAAGATTTCGGTGAGGAGTTCACTCCCAAACTGCGCGAGCAGGAAGAAAGGGTGCGGGCGCAGGTGAAGAAGTCCTGAAACCATACATTGTTAGAAGCCCATGCGACCTGTCAGCACCAAGACCGCAAACCTTGTGGCGAGGGAGCCTGCTCTCGCCAGGTCGATTTAACGGGTTTTGCTCGCATCCTATTTCTCACGCTTCGAACCCAACCCACTGATTACACAACTTGTTTTTAAAACGCTGCGAGTTCACTCACGACCGTCATTTGACAGACGCCGATCCTCCGGCAAAGCTGCACCCTGCTTGAACGCGCGCCGCACGGCAAACGCACATGGACCAGGGAAGTCGTAATGCCGAAACATAAAAATAAAGCTGTAAACCAAAACCCTGATTCGCCACAGAACCTGATCAACCGATACCTGTTTCCTGTCTCCATCACCGCCCTGCTTCTCGCCGTCGCCGGTATCGGCTGGTTTCTGTTCAGCAGCAAACCGGCGCCGGTGGCTTACGTACCGGCAAAGGCGGCAGTGAGCGCGTCCGTTGTGCAACCGGCTCAGCCACAACCGGTCGCCCTGGCGCCAGCGAAGATGGTCGATGAGCAGCAGTGTCAGGGCTGTCACAGCGAGCAGGTCAAGGATTGGCAGGGCTCCCATCACCAACTGGCGATGCAGGAAGCCAATGCCGAAACGATGCTGGGGGATTTCAATAACGTCGCCTTCAAGGCGGAAAACGAGACCACACGTTTTTCGCGCAAGGACGGCGGTTTCTGGGTCAACACACCTGGCATCGATGGCAAGAATGCGGACTTTAAAGTCGCCTACACCTTCGGCATTGCGCCGTTGCAGCAATACCTGATCGAGGTTGGCGAAGGCCGGTTGCAAGCGCTGGGCGTGGCGTGGGATACCGAAAAACATCGCTGGTTTCACCTGTATCCGGGCCAGGGCGTGAACTTCAAGGACCCGCTGCACTGGAGCAAGCCTAGCCAGAATGCCAACTTCATGTGCGTCGAGTGCCACACCACCGGGTACAAGCGCAATTTCGATGCCGGGAAAAACACCTTCAACAGTCAGTGGAACAGTCTGGGCGTCGGTTGCCAGGCGTGCCATGGTCCGGCCTCCAGTCATCTGGAGTGGACGGCGAAAAAAACTGACCTGATTCACAAAGGTTTTGCCGTCGATCTCAAGGACAAGAACGCCACCGTCGAAATCGAAACCTGTGCCCGTTGCCATTCGCGGCGTGCACCGCTGGGGGACGGTTTCACCGTGGGTAATCGGTTGATGGACGACTACCTGCCCAGCGCCCTGACGCGGGAGCTGTACGCACTGGACGGCAAAATCAAGGACGAAGTGTTCGAGCACGGCTCCTTCGCCCAAAGCAAAATGGCCGACAAGGGCGTGCGCTGCAGCAACTGCCACAACCCCCACAGCAACGAGCTGAAAGCACCGGGCAATGCGGTCTGCCTGCAGTGCCACAACACGGCGGGCAAAACCGCTGTCGAGGGGGTGGATGGCAAGGGTTTGCAGGCGAAAAATTACGATTCGGTCGAGCACACCCGACACACGATGGGTCAGCCGGGTTCGCAGTGCGTGGATTGCCACATGCCCGGCAAGTTCTACATGGGCAATGACTTCAGGCACGATCACAGCTTCAGCATTCCCAACCCGGAACGGGCGAAAAAACTGGGCACGCCGGACGCTTGCCTGACCTGTCACCAAGGCAAGGACGGGGACAAGGTCACGGAACAATTCAAGCTCTGGAACACCGCCAACGCCAGCGCCGTTCAGGCCCCTCGTTACGACGAAAGCCTGTGGCTGATTCGCAATGGTCAGCCAGGTGCCGCAGAGGCCCTGTACGAGCAACTGCAACGCAGCAATCTGCCGGCGATCCGGCGCGCGACGTTGCTCGCCGAGTTGCCGCTGTATCCAAGCGAACAGGCGCTGAAGCTGGCCACTAAAGATCTGGCTAACCCGGCACCGCAAGTGCGCGAAAGCGCGGTACGGGCGATCAGTGCGTTCCTCCCTCCGCCGGAACGAGCGCCGCTGTTGACGCCGTTGTTGAGTGATCCGGTGAAAGCGGTACGCATCGTCACGGCACGGGAGCTGCTCGGCGCTTCCCGCAACGGCTTGGGCAGCGCACAGGCCCATTGGGAAGCGGCGATTGGCGAGTACGAAACGGTGCAAAAGAGCCTGGGTGAACGGGCTGAATCCAACCTCAACCTGGCCATGCTGTATCAAGCCAGCGGTCGCAGCGCGGAAGTCGAAGGGCAGCTGCGGACAGCGCTCAAGCGCGATCCGGATTTTTACCCGGCGCTGGTGACGCTAGTGCAATGGCTGGAAGCCAGCGGACGCGCCGGGGAAGCACGGGTGTTGCTGGAGCAAAGGGTGAAAGACCATCCGGACTCCGCGTTGCTGCAGCATACGCAGGGCTTGTCGCTGGTCCGCGCCGGCAAAACCGCCGAGGCCATGCCACTGCTGCGCAAGGCCGCATCCCTGGAGCCGCAGAATGCTCAGTACGGGTATGTGCTGGCGGTGGCGTTGCACGACAGCGGCAAAGTCGACGAGGCTTGCCTGGAGCTGGAAAGGCTGCTGAAAGTCCAGCCGGCCAACCGTAATGCACGTCTGTCGTTGATCCAGTACTACCTGAAAAACGGGCAGGAGCCAAAAGCTCAAGTGCTGTTGCAGGGCTGGAAGAAAATGAACATGGGGGATCCGGCGCTGAAGTGAACCTCAGGAGAGCGGACCTAGAGTCCGCCCTCGCCCCCCAAAACAGCGCAAACCCTGTAGCAGCTGCCGAGCCTGCGAGGCTGCGTTCGGCTGCGCAGCAGTCGTAAAACCTAAGAACGCGGTCCACCTGACACACCGTGCCGCTGATTTCACGACTGCTGCGCAGCCGAACGCAGCCTCGCAGGCTCGGCAGCTGCTACAGGTTCGTGCACGATCGAGCCGACGGATTGCAGCGCAACGCGCTACAGCTGCACACGAGCACTAAAAAACCATATCAGCGAGCGGCAAAACGCCGCAGATGTGCCTGTTTATCTGATACGTATAAATGACGGTTTTTCTGAGTCTGTTTTGTTTCGGGCAGGGTTTCTACAGTGCAGGACCTGTCAGGCCGGGTGGCCTGGCACTACTTTGCAACCGTGGAAGCAATGACCATGAGTACAGCAACAACCGGCCAGGCCTATAACTACAAGGTCGTGCGCCAATTCATCGTGGCAACCATCGTCTGGGGTGTCGTGGGGATGGCGATGGGTGTGTGGATCGCCTCGCAACTGGTGTGGCCCGAGATGAACCTCGACCTACCATGGACCACTTTCGGCCGCCTGCGACCGCTGCACACCAGCCTGGTGATTTTCGGTTTTGCCGGCAGCGCGCAATTCGCCGCAAGTTATTACGCCGTGCAACGCACCTGCCAGGTACGCCTGTTTTCAGACAAGCTGGCAGCGTTCACTTTCTGGGGCTGGCAATCGGTGATTGTGGTCATGCTGGTCAGCCTGCCTCTGGGCTACACCACCACCAAGGAATACGCCGAAATCGAATTCACCGGCGCGGTATGGATGACCGTGGTCTGGATCGCGTACGCCATTGTGTTCTTCACCACCGTAGTCCAGCGCAAGACCAAACACATCTACGTGGGCAACTGGTTCTTCGGCGCGTTTATCGTGGTAATTGCCATGTTGCACGTGGTCAATCACCTGTCGATTCCGGTGGACTGGTTCAAGTCTTACCCGGTGTATTCCGGGGCGACCGACGCCATGGTCCAGTGGTGGTACGGGCATAACGCGGTGGGCTTTTTCCTGACCACCGGATTCCTCGGGATGATGTATTACTTCGTGCCCAAGCAGGTGAACCGTCCCGTGTACTCCTATCGTTTATCGATCGTGCACTTCTGGGCGCTGATCACCTTGTACATCTGGGCGGGCCCGCACCATCTGCATTACACCGCGCTGCCGGACTGGGCACAGTCCCTGGGCATGGCGATGTCGCTGATTCTGCTGGCACCAAGCTGGGGCGGGATGATCAACGGAATGATGACGCTGTCAGGCGCCTGGCATAAGTTGCGCACCGACCCGATCCTGCGTTTTCTGGTGCTGTCCCTGGCCTTCTACGGCATGTCGACCTTTGAAGGACCGATGATGGCGATCAAGACCGTCAACGCCCTCTCCCACTACACCGACTGGACCATCGGCCATGTGCATGCTGGTGCACTGGGCTGGGTAGCGATGATCACTTTTGGCGCTGTTTATCACATGGTTCCGAAAGTCTTCGGGCGCGAGCAAATGCACAGCACGCCGCTGATCAATACGCACTTCTGGCTCGCAACCATTGGCACGGTGTTGTACATCGCCTCGATGTGGGTCAACGGCATCACCCAAGGCTTGATGTGGCGCGCGATCAATGACGACGGCACGTTGACCTACTCCTTCGTCGAAGCGCTGCAGGCCAGTCATCCGGGGTTCGTGGTGCGGTTTGTGGGTGGTGTGTTTTTCCTGAGCGGCATGCTGCTGATGGCTTACAACGTGTGGCGCACGGTGCGGGTCGCCGATGTGGCGATGGCTGAACGCGAAGCGCAGATTGCCTGAAGGGAGGTCTCGGGATGTTCGAGCTGATGATGAATGGCGTGGCGGTGATCGCACTTTGGCTGGCGGTCGAGTATTGCCTCAAGCGCCAGACCGCGCAAAGCCTGGAGGATGCGAGCCTGATTCCGTTTGCCGATGACCCGGAGGTGGCGCGGCGGGTGGAAGTGGCGACAGGGTTGAAAGTGAAAGCGGTTGCGCCGGAAGAAGCGAAACCAGGCTGGATCAACCTCGACATTTAATCAACCACATCACCCTGTAGGAGCTGCCGAAGGCTGCGATCTTTTGATCTTTGTCAGCTAAACATCAAGATCAAAAGATCGCAGCCTTCGGCAGCGCCTACAGTGGATTGTGTTGTGTTTCGGGTAATCAGCCACGTTCGCGAGGAATCAGACTCTGCAACTGCTGCGCCAAAAAGTCAGCGTCGAAGGCGAACGTATCCGGGTCTTTCAAGCCATTGGTCTTGCGCCATTGCCAGCTATTGGATGGGGGCAGGCAGACCAGCGAAATGCTGCCATAGCGTGCGGCCGTCAAGCCCATCACCGCTAATGAAATCTGGCCGCCGGTGCCCATGACGTCCGGGACGAATTCCACAGGCTTGCCGGCGATGACAATGCTCAGTTTTTCAGTCTTGAAAATCGACGTTTCGACCGGAACGCTCGGCCCAAAGGCGACATACGCTTCGCGTTTGACTTCCAGCAGGTTCGGCGTCTGAACCGGTTCCAGCCATTGCTGGATCTGATCGAACAGTTCACCAATGCGCGTTGCCCACACAGCCGATTGCGACTCAAACAGTTGTTTCTTGTGCGCTTCGCTTTCTGCGTATTGGCGAAGCATCTCACCCAGTTGCTTTACGTCGTCCATTGCGGTGTTCCTTTGGTTGAAGCAGTGCTGCGGACTTTGAGCATGGCAGATGCGCGCTACCGATGTTTGACTAAAAGCCTGAACGGCATTTTGCGATGGATCTGGATGCCGATCCACGGCACTCTGGTTTTCTCCAAACCCACAGGAATACACCATGCACACCATCGGCCTTATCGGCGGCATGAGCTGGGAATCCAGCGCCGAGTATTACCGTCTGATCAACCAACAGGTTCGCGACCGGCTCGGGCCACTGCGTTCGGCAAAACTGCTCATGCACAGCGTCGATTTCGGGCCGGTCGAGCAGGCTCAGCATGCGGGGCGCTGGGACGATGCGGCGGCGATTCTGGTGGACGCGGCGCAACGGCTTCAAGCGGGTGGCGCGGAGTGCGTGGTGCTGTGTACCAACACCATGCACAAGGTCGCCGGGCAGATTCAGGACGCTATCAGTATTCCGTTCCTGCACATTGCCGACCCGGTTGGCCAGGCTGCCGTCAACATGGGCGCGCTGAAGGTTGGTTTGTTGGGCACGGCGTTCACCATGGAGCAGGACTTCCTCAAGGATCGCCTGATCGCTCAAGGGCTGAGTGTGCTGGTACCAGAGACGGATGAGCGCCAGGCCGTGCACCGGATAATCTATGACGAGTTGTGCGTCGGGGTGATCAGCGAGGCCTCACGCAAGGTCTATCAACAGGTGATTGAATCTCTCACCCGACGTGGGGCGCAGGCCATCATCCTTGGCTGCACCGAAATCGGTCTGCTGATCAAACCCGAACACAGTGCCCTGCCCTTGCTCGACACCACCGAACTGCATGCACAGGCGGCGGTGGCGTTTGCATTGGGCGACTGAATCAATGGGTGCCAGGCATGTGACGCAGGCGCGCCATGCTCAAGGCGTCTACATAAACGCCGTCACGCACGGCGTAGTCGTGAAACAAGCCTTCGGTCTCGAAGCCGAACTTGCGATACAGGCCGATCGCCGCTTCGTTATCGCTGTAGACCGAAAGCTCGACCCGTCGCAGGTTCATCCAGTTGTCGGCGATATCCAGCGCGGCAGTCAGCAGTTTGGTGCCGATGCCTTTGCCTTGCCAGGCCGACGCGACCCCCATGCCGAGGCTGCCCGCATGGCTGCGCCGAATCCGCGAGTACTGTTCAAGGCCGAGATTGCCGATGACGGTGCCCTGATGCAGCGCGACCAGCTGCACCACGCGCTCATTGTCCGACGCCAGGCGCTTGCGCCAGACGTCGACGGTCTGAAACGGCATCTGCAGCACCTGGCGCGTGACCACTGGGTCGTTATAGAGGGCGGTGATACCGTCGAGGTGCGTTTCGTTGAAGCGTTCGAGGGTGATGACGGAGTCGGAAAGCGACATGGGTGATTCATCCTTGATGCAGACATGGCTGCTTACTCTATAACGCCATCGTCGACTGTGGCGAGATCCAATGTAGGAGCTAGCCTGCTGGCGATTAGCGGTGTGTCAGGCAACAGGGATATCGACTGGCAGACCGTGATCGCTAGCAGGCTAGCCCAACAGGGGTGTTGTATTCAGGCTTGGAACCATTCACGTCGTTCGTTGAAGGTGTTCTCGATCAGCTCGACGAGCATCTGCACATCAGGCTTTGCTTGCGAGTCGGTATTGACCGCCATCCACACCTGGCGCTCCATCGGTTGTTCGAACAACCCGGGCAATGCAACCAGCCCACGGTCAAGCTGGCTCATGTAGTGCGGCACGAGCCCGATGCAGGCGCTGGAGCGGATCATCTCCAGCATCAGCTCGTAGGCATGCACGCGCACCACTGCAGCCAAGCGTCCGTCCACCAGGCTGTTCCAGGGATTGAACGCATCGAGCTGACGGTCGTGCTGCCATTGCACCAACAAAAAATCAGCCAGGTCTTCGAGATTCTCCGGCCTCGCCGCGACCCGAGAATAGCGCTTGGAGATGTGCGGCACGTAGCCCAGTCGTGCCAGACGCTGCGGCTCATCGATGGCGAAACTAGGCCCCGGCAACGGCGAGTCGGTTCCGGCCAGCCACACCACCACATCGGCACTGATCGCTTGCAGTGACAGCTCGCTGTCCAGAGCGACGATATCCAGTCGAACGCTGGCGTTACGCCGTAACAGTGAAATCAGGTCTCGGCCGAGGATGTCATGCAGGATCGGTTCGGCCACGGCCAGACGTATCAGGGGCTGCTCGATCACCGGTAAGTCGCGCTCATGGGCCAAGGCGATCAAGTGCGCCTGAAACGCCAGGCCATCGCGACTCAACGACACGCCATTGTCCGAGGGGTTGAACAGCGAACACTGCAGCTGCGCTTCCAGCTGGGCCAGTTGCTTGCGCAATTGGGTCGCCTTGATATTCAGGCTGCGAGCCGCTTGCGTGAAGCAGCCACAACGGGCGCTGACCCGGAAAGACCGCGCCAGCACGGGATCAATGTGGCGGGTGCGGGTGGTTTCGATCGTTGGCATGGCTGACTCCCTGTCGATCTGTCCCTGAAAGCTTCATCCTGCGCAATGTTCATGAATCTGCCGTGACAGGCCGGGACAGCAACGGATCAGGCGCTGGGCGTTTGTCTGAAACTCACGGCCAGGCGATTCCAGCTGTTGATCGCGGTGACGGCAACGGTCAGGTCGACCATTTCGCTTTCATTGAACTGCTCACGGGCCTGGGCGTAGACATCGTCCGGTACATGGCTTTGCGAGAGTAAGGTCACCGCTTCGGTCCAGGCCAGCGCGGCGCGCTCACGGGGGTCGAAAAAGCCGCTGTCGCGCCAGACCACGATTGAATACAGCCGGCGATCGGTCTCGCCCAGACGCCGAGCATCGACCGAGTGCATGTCGGTGCAGAACGCGCAGCCATTGAGTTGCGAGGCGCGGATCTTGATCAGGTGCAGCAAGGCCGGCTCGATACTGAGGTTACTGGTCAAGGCTTCCATAGCGATCATGGCCTTCATCGCTTTGGGCGATGCGCTGTAGTAATCCAGACGGGAATTCATGGGGTGCCTCGAGTATCGATGGATACGCTTTACGGTAGGCGCTGATGCAGGCGTGTTACAGATCCAATTGTGCGAAATAACCGTGGACCACACCGGCGCCAGTCCAATCGCCGGTATTTCGCCCGCGCAACTACTGCGCGCGCCTTCATGCAGGTAATCTGGCGCCACGCACACGCGCTCAACAGCCCCGGGAGCCTCTCCGGTATGGAACTTCATGTTGTCATCAACGGCCGCAAGGACCTTACCGGTCAGCTCTACTCACAACTGCGCAGCGCCATTGAATCAGGGCGCCTGGCCGCCGGGACGCAGCTTCCCCCCAGTCGTTTGCTGGCGGAACAGCTGGGTATTTCGCGCAAGACCATTTCTGACACCTACGCGCAACTGACGTACGAAAACTTCCTCACCGGTGTGATCGGCAAAGGCACCTACGTCAATGCCAGGCCGTCAAAAGTCACCCGCAAACAAAGCCATTCCGAACTGGCCAGTGCCGAGGTCATCGAATCCTGGCGCAACCTGCCGGTGTTTCTGCGTCACCCGACCCTGGAAGGCTCGTTGCGCTACGACTTTATCGGCGGCGCCACCAGCAAGGGTCAGTTTCCCCAGGACGACTGGCGTCGCTGCACCTCCCATGCCTTGCGTCAGATGGCCGGCTCCAAGGGTTTGTACAGCCTGCCTGAAGGTTTGCCGGCGCTGCGCAATGCGATTGCCCGGCACATTGCGTTTTCTCGCGGGGTGAATTGCCAGGACGAAGACGTGGTGGTGTGCAACGGCGCGCAACAGGCGCTGGATTTGATCTCACGGGTAATGACACGCCCCGGCAGCATTGTGGCCATGGAAGACCCCGGCTACCCACCTGCCCGCCTGTTGTTCGGCAGCCATGGCGCTACCGTGATCGGCGTGCCGGTGGATGCCGAGGGTATCCAGGTGGACAAGATTCCGCTGGGTACGCGATTGATCTATGTCACGCCGTCTCACCAGTTCCCGCTGGGCATTCCGATGAGCCAGGAGCGGCGGATCGCGTTGCTCGAGCGGGCCTATGAGCTGGGTGCAATCATCATCGAGGACGATTACGACAGTGAATTTCGCTACGAAGGCCGGCCTACCGACTCGCTGCAAAGCATGGATGAGCGGGGCATCGTTGCTTACGTCGGTACATTCTCGAAAACCCTGTTGCCGGAACTGCGCCTCGGTTATGCCATTTTGCCACCGGCGATTCTTGAAGCGGTGATCCGCGCCAAGCAACTGACCGATTTGCACACGTCCACCCTGCCCCAATGGGCGCTGGCCAAGTTCATCGCCGAGGGCTGCCTGCTCAAGCACATTCGACGTTGCCATACGATCTATTCCGGGCGGCGCGAACGGATTCTCACGCGCGTGGCCACCGACCTCTCGCCGTGGCTTGAAGCTGTGCCCTCCACGGCAGGCTTCCACATGGTGGTTATGTGCAAAGTGCCTATCGATATGCCTTTACTGATCGAACTGGCTAAAAAAGTTGAAGTCGGGCTTTATTCCATTGAAGGCTTCTATTATCAGCAAGCGCCGAAGGCCGGGCTTCTCATGGGGTTCGGAGCCATCGAAACCCTGGACATCGACACCGCCCTGGACCGCTTGCGCGACATTTTGCAGCAACTGGCCTGACGCATTGGTGTGGGAGTTTATCCGGCGATTGGCTATTGGTGGTCCGGGGGTGCAGGCCTATCCTGCATAGGCGTTACCCCTCAATGAGCAGGATTCGTCCGGCCTGATTCAGGAGTGTGAGCAATGTCCAATGAAGTGATCAACACCGTACAGGTGCAGGCCGCCCCCGGCCGCACGGAAGAGCTGGGCAAGCAACTGCAAAAGATTGTCGAAACCCTGCGCGAAATTCCGGGCTGCGATTCCTATATGGTCGACCGCTGCCCAGAGGACAGTAACCGCTGGAGCGTCAGTGCACGCTGGCAATCGGAAGCGGCCATGCAATCGCATTTCAATTGCCCTGAAGTTCAGGGTTTCATTGGGCTGATTGACAGCCAACTGGCCAATGCCGTGGATTTCAACAGCTTTCCGATTCGCTGAAGCAAGATTAAAAGATCGCAGCGTTCCGCAGCGCCTACATGGAATACGTTCTCCTGTAGGCGCTGCTGCACGCTGCGATCTTTGTTTTTTATGGATGGATTGGTCACCTGACCTTCCACAAAATTGGCCGTTTGCTTGCGGTCGCTTGCGGACTAATGTTGTTTTCGACAACTACTCCGCAGGTGATAAACCATGAAAGCTTTGCGTTTCTGTGCCGCCTCCCTCGCCACCCTGGCCCTGACCTTTTCTGCTGCGGCTTTCGCCCACGAAGGCGAACCTTCGGAAAAAGTCACCGTGTTGCAGGACCAGTTGCTGAAAAACGTACCTGGCAAGAAAGCAATGATGATCGAGGTCGACTACGAGCCCGGGCAATCGTCCATCGCCCACAAACACCAAGGCACGGCGATGGCCTATGTTCTTTCCGGCGAGATCACCTCGCAAGTGAAGGGAGAAAAAACGATCACCTACAAGGCCGGTGAATTCTGGTACGAGCCGGCGGGGTCGGAACACCTGGTATCGAAAAATGCCAGTGCCACCCAGCCTGCCAAGTTGTTGGTGTTCATGGTCTTGTCGCCGGATGAAAAAGTGCTTATCCCACTGAAAAACTGATAGCTGAGCACCGATGTATAAATAAAGAGGCCCGAAATCCAACTTCGGGCCTTTTTATTTCTCAACGCTATTAATGAATTGCGGTTAAGCCAAACAAAACTATTCATTGCCTGATATAGACCGCTAGCGCCTGTTTCATTAAGGAAGGACAGGTTTAGTCTGAAACCTGATGCCGGGTAATACCGGCGCTCCTAACTTTCTAACTCAGGTTGTTTCACTGGAGTAACACCATGAAACGTGCACTTGCCAATACCTTTGCAATAACCATTGCTTTAACAGGCTGTTCCATTCCCACTGCGCCGACGGCGGTGTCGTCGCTCGATGGCATTTTTACTCAGCCCGTTGGCCGCAGCAGTGCGACTCATATTGCCAGCGGTGCGAATGTATCTCTGGGCATCGTCTATAGCCGAAACACCGAGGCCAATCGCGCCTACCTTCAGGATTACCAAGCCAACGCCGGTACCGGTTTCGGCCAGAGCCTGCTGGTGCAATCGATTCACGACGCGTACGTTGCCACGTCCAAACCTGACATGGCGGTGGACTGGGTCAAGGCTTCGCTGCAGCGCCAGTTCGGCTCCGTGACGGTGTACCCGGACATGCAAAGCCTGAAAGCCGCAAATCCCGATGTGGTCGCCATTGTCGACAGTCGCAGTCAGCTAATGACTTCTCGAAGTTCGGATATTTCGGCGGACGTCAGTGCGGACTTTTACGACCAGCGCTTCAACTACATTGGCACTGCACGCGGGCATGATGCCAAAGCATTGAGTCCGCTATGGGCGGATTACAAACGCAGTGAAGAAATCGTGGCGGATATCAATGAACAGCAGGATGTGCAAGTGAGAGCGCTGCAGAAATTTGACCAATCGCTCAGCAATTTACTGATTCCAAAAAGAGAAAACGTTTCAATGATAGAAAACACCCTGACACGGCGTTGATACGCAGAGCCTCTTCAGGAGCCGGTTCGTGAAGAGGCCTGCAAAACGCCTGCAGCCCAACAGGGCGCGCACACAATTTATCTCAAACATCCGTATTGGCGTGCCAGGTGACGACCATTGGCTCACCCAACGAATGGAAATATAAAGCCACCCTTTTCAACTATCAATCAACAGCCACTTCATTATCTTGAAGAACTTGCAGGACGCAAATAAACCAACACAAGGACGACGTACATGAGCACAGAACAAGAACGGTCTTTTATTGCACGCATCAGGGTGAACGGTGGACGCTTGGGATTTATCAGTGGCTGGTTACTAGGTAATGAACCGAACCTGCTAACGATGGCCGGCGATAACGACGAGCTAATTGTTTATTTTCGATGCTACGAGGATTATCACAACTTACAGGTTCGCAGCAACACCTGTTTTGGTCACTTCATCAGCAAAAACAGTTATAGCCATCTAGGGGCCTATCCGCCTAAAGGTGGCGAAACCACATCATTCAACCTTCTGGACGCAGATCTGAAGCTCATTACGCTTGACGACATCAAGAAAGATGATGCCATCGTTTATCTCAAGGCTCGAAACGCCGGGCCTATCACGTTGATAGATAACCCGGCCTATGAAACGTTTAGTGATTCTCCCGGAAGCCTGGTGCAATTCGAGTTAAAAATTCTCGAGCGAAACGTTCCCTATCCGACCAGCCTTGTCCCGTACGATTTATAAACTAAAACTTGCCGATCACAGTGTGTAAGGCAGGACGTCAACTCGCAAAAGAACAGGAACACATTATGAGCAGCGAACAAGAAAGATCTTTTATTGCACGCATCAGCATCGACGACTCCCCTATAGTTTCTTGCGGACGCTTATCATCGCCTAATTTTTACGCCCACACTTCTATAGATGATGATGAAGCGGGAAACTGGAGCATGTCCGCGTCCACGTCGGTGCAGCAAGAGCCCGACAATCTTCTTACGACCCTGCATGGAGATAACGGCTACGGAATGTTCCGACGTCGACAAACATGGGATCGACGCACACGTCGTCGCATCGATGAAATGGTGGTGTACTTCAGGTGTTATGAGGATTACTACAATATCCAGATTCGCAGTGAAGACTACTTCGGAAATTTTTTCAGCAAAAACAGCGACGGCCTTCTTGCAGCCTTGCCGCCAGCGGGTGGCAATACAACCTCATTCAACTTGCTGAACGCCGATCATCAGACTATCACGCTTGACAATCTCACAATCAATCAGGCCACCGTACACCTGAAGGCTCGTAGTGCCGGAATGATAAACAGACAACTCATGCGTGACCCTACAATTTATACATATGGCGACAAGCCTGGGGATTCTGTACGGTTCCATCTTGAAATTCTTGAGCGAGACGTCCCTTACCCAACCAGTTCCAAACCCATGACTCGCTATTTAGAACCAGAACTCCCCCCTCATACCGAGACGGGCATCACTGTATCAGCGGGTATGCCTAATAATAAAGCCTATCTGAAAATAGACTAAATCCTCGCTCGCGAGCGCCAGTCTTTCCTGAGTCGACATTCCCAGGCTAGCAAACTCTGGCGTACTGCATTTGTTTTAAACCTGTCAATACGCGATTAAAACTGCTTTTACCCAATCAGCTCCGAACCCTATCGTTCGTTGCAGCTTCATGACAATATCGCTTGGTAAACCTGTACCCTGCGTTCTAATACATCTCAATTGTTGTTGTCAAAAAAAAGCCCCGCATCTCTCAATGCGGGGCTTTTTCATTTAACAACCGATCAGGCTGCTGGTTCCAGCTCGGCCGGGACAGTGGCAGTGGAAGTGGCAGGCACTACCGCTTGTCCGCTCAACGCCAGGTCCAGCAACTCACGGTTGGCCACCGCGTACATGGCGTAATCAGTGCCACTGGCGGCACGGATTTCCACCAGCATGGCGCGCCAGCGTTCGATCATGCTGTCGTGCTGCTCCATCCACAGCGCAAGACGGGTTTCCACGTCCTGAGTGCCGTCGCCCTGTTGCAGGACCGAGATGGTGATCGCACGTTGCTGCCAGTCGACGTCATCGCGGAACGCTTCACGGGCCAGGGCTTGCCAGTTGTTCTCAACCGGCAGGGCACTGATCTGTTGCAGGTACCAGGTGATGTCCAGCGCGCTGCCCACGGCGAAGTAAGCCTTCGCCACGTCGGCTGCGTTCTGGCCGGTCACGTCGGCGGCCTCGATGATTGGCAGCAAGGTGTACAGGTGAGTGGTGCCTGCAACCATGCGCGCCAGCAACTCAGGTACGCCAGCGGCGACGTAAGCCTGGTAGCGGGTTTGCCAGCCTTCGCGGGTCGGGCCTTCCAGCAGTTCGTCGAGCTTGAGGCCCAGCGCTGCCAGATGTGGACCGAAGTGCGCGACGTCACGGGCAGCGTTCTGTTCGTTGCGACGGCTGCGCAGGAACCAGCGTGTTGCACGACGACCCAGACGCATCAACTCGTCCATCAGTTCCAGTTGAACGTCGGCCGACACCTGGTAATCCAGGGATTCGATCTGACGGAACCAGTGCGGGAGGTGGAAGATGTCACGCACGATCACATAAGCGCCAGCCACGTTCGCCGGGCTCATGCCGGTCGACTCTTTAAGCCGCTGAACAAACGTGATGCCCATGTGGTTCACCAGGTCGTTGGCGATCTGGGTGCTGACGATCTCGCGCTTCAGACGGTGACGGCGCATGGCTTCGGAGAACTTGCTCACCAGACTTGGCGGGAAAGCGGTTTCCATGTCGCGCGTCAGGTAGTCGTCGTCCGGCACCAGGGAGTTGAGCAGCTGCTCCTTGAGGTCGATCTTGCTGTAGGAGATCAGTACCGACAACTCGGCACGGGTCAGGCCGTGACCTTCCGCGACGCGTTCATTGATAGCCTCTTCAGCCGGCAGGAACTCAATGGCGCGATCCAGTTTGCCGCGGCTTTCCAGATCGTTCATCAGACGCTTGTATTCGGCAATACGCGGCAATGCGCGACGGGCCGCTAGCGACAGCGCCTGGGTTTGCTTGTAGTTGTTGCCGAGCACCAGATTGCCCACTTCGTCGGTCATGCTCGCCAGCAACTGATTACGTTGCTTGTCGGTCATGTCGCCGGCCTGAACCACTTCGTTCAGCAGGATCTTGATGTTCACTTCGTGGTCGGAGCAGTCCACACCACCGGCGTTGTCGATGAAGTCGGTGTTGGAGCCGCCGCCATTGAGGCCGAATTCGACACGACCCAGCTGGGTCATACCGAGGTTACCGCCCTCGCCCACGACTTTGCAGCGCAGTTCGTTGCCGTTGACGCGCAGTGCATCGTTGGCTTTGTCGCCGACGTCAGCGTGGCTTTCGGTGCTGGCCTTGACGTAAGTGCCGATGCCGCCGTTCCACAACAGGTCCACCGGCGCCTTGAGCAAGGCATTCAGCAGTTCGGTCGGGGTCAGCTTGTCAGCCTGAATGTCGAAGCGTTCTTTCATCTGCGGGGAAATCGCGATGCTTTTCGCGCTGCGCGAGAAGATACCGCCGCCTTCGGACATGATGCTGGTGTCGTAATCCGACCACGCCGAACGCGGCAGATCGAACAGGCGCTGACGCTCGGCGAAGCTGTTCGCAGGCGTAGGATTCGGGTCAATGAAGATGTGCAAGTGGTTGAATGCAGCGACCAGTTGCAGGGTTTCGGACATCAACAAGCCGTTACCGAACACGTCACCGGCCATGTCACCGACACCGACCACAGTGATGCTGTCTTTCTGAACATTGATGCCACGTTCACGGAAGTGGCGTTGTACGCCAACCCACGCGCCCTTGGCGGTAATGCCCATCTTCTTGTGATCGTAACCGGCGGAACCACCGGACGCGAATGCGTCGCCCAGCCAGAAGCCGTAGTCGATGGCAATGCCGTTGGCGATGTCGGAGAAGGTCGCAGTGCCTTTGTCCGCTGCCACCACCAGGTACGGGTCATCATCGTCGTGGCGAACCACATTCAACGGTGGAACCAGTGCGCCGTCCTTCAGGTTGTCGGTGATGTCCAACAGGCCCGAAATGAAGATGCGGTAGCAGGCGATGCCTTCGGCCGCGATCTCGTCCCGGCTGCCGCCCAGTGGCAGGCGACGCGGCAGGAAACCGCCCTTCGCGCCGACTGGCACGATGACCGAGTTCTTCACTTGCTGGGCTTTTACCAGGCCCAGGACTTCGGTACGGAAGTCTTCTTCACGGTCGGACCAGCGCAGGCCGCCACGCGCAACGTTGCCGAAGCGCAGGTGCACGCCTTCGACCCGTGGCGAGTAGACGAAGATTTCGAACTTCGGAACCGGCTTCGGCAGCTCTGGAATCTGGTGCGGATTGAACTTGAAGCTGAAGTAGGACTTGTTCTGACCGTTGGCATCGGTCTGGTAGAAGTTGGTACGCAGCGTGGCCTTGATCAGGTCCAGGTAGCGACGCAGGATGCGGTCTTCGTTCAACACCTGGACGTCGTCCAGTGCGGTGACGATGGCTTGCTCCAGACGTTGTTGCTTGTCTTCCAGATCATCGCTGGTGAGCTTGCGCGCCAGGTAGAAACGGGTCTTGAACAACCGGGTCAGCTCGCGAGCGATGTCGGTGTGGTTGTTCAGGGTGCTGGCGATATAGCCCAGGTCGAAGCCCAGACGGATCTGCTTCATGTAGCGAGCGTAGGCACGCAGCAGCGCCACATCGCGCCATGGCAGGCCGGCAGTCAGCACCAGGCGGTTGAACGCATCGTTCTCGGCATCGCCACGCACGATGTGGACGAAGGCGTCCTGTAAAGTGTCGTTAAGTTGCTGAATGTCGAGTTCCAGACCTTCAGCGGCGGTGAACGCAAAGTCGTGAATCCAGAATTCGCGACCATTGTTGTGACGCAGGCGATACGGGAACTCGCCCAGCACGCGCAGACCGAGGTTTTCCAGGATCGGCAAAACGTCGGACAAGGCTAGCGGGGTATCGGCGTGGTACAGCTTGCAGTGCAGTTCGCGCTTGCCGGAGACCTGACCCAATGGCTGATAAAAACTCATTACCAGTGGATTTTTTTCGTTCAGGCTCAACAGGTGCTGCATGTCGACCACAGCCGAATGCGCGGCGAAACGCTCGCGGTAACCGGCCGGGAAGCCTTTCGGGAAGTCAGCCAGCACGTTGGTGCCGTGGGCTTCGCCGAAGCTTTCGACCACCAGACTCGCGTAGTCGTCCTGCCAGCTGCGGCAGGCTTGCACCACTTCTTTTTCCAGCAGTACCGGGTCGATATCCAGGCGATTCTTCGGATCGACGCGCAGAATCAACTGCACGCGTGCCAGCACGGATTCGGAGAAGAAGGTCCAGAACTCGCAGTCCGAGGCTTTCAGGCGATCCATCAGCACTTGCTGGATCTTCTGGCGCACTTCGGTGGAGTAGATGTCACGAGGCACGTAGGCCAGGCAGTAGCAGAAACGACCGTACGGGTCTTTGCGCAGGAACACGCGAATCTTGTTGCGTTCCTGGATCTGCACGATCGACATCACGGTGGTGAACAGTTCGTCGACCGGAGTCTGGAACAGATCGTCACGCGGCAGCACTTCGACCACCTGCGCCAGTTCCTTGCCCAGGTGAGCCTTGGCCTGGAAGCCGGAACGGCGTTCGATTTCCTCGACCTTGCGGCGGATGTACGGGATGACCCGCACGCTCTCGCCATACACCGAGGAGGTGTACAGGCCCATGAAACGGCATTCCTTGATGACTTTGCCGTCGGCATCGATTTCGCGAATGGACACATAGTCAGGGTAAGCCGGACGGTGTACACGGCTTGGGTGTGCGGCCTTGGCGAACGACAGCAGGGTCGGTTCGCGCAGGTAGTTCACGGCGTAATCTTCGATGCGCAGGTCATCGTAGGTCAGGCCGGTGCGCAGCAGTTTGGTCAGACCGAGGAAGGAATCCTGGTCGTAGACGATGTGGCCGCCGTCGGCTTCATCGCGCACCACGAATTCTTCATAGCCGAGGAAGGTGAAGTGGTTACCCACCAGCCATTCCAGGAAGCTTTTGATTTCGGCTTTTTCTTCTGGATCAGCCTTGAACTGGCTGTTGTCCAGACCGGCCAGGATTTCCCGGACCTTGTCTTTCATCGGTTCGAAATCGGCCACCGCAACGCGGACTTCACCGAGAACCTGTTCCAGTTCCTTGCTCAGGACATTCAGCTCGGCCGCGTTGGCGCAACGGTCGATTTCCAGGTACATCAGGGATTCTTGCAGGATCCCTTCGCCCTGAGTGCCTTTTGGCAGGATTTCCAGCAACTCGCCCTTGCTGCCGCGACGCACGCTCAGCACGGTGGTTTGCAGGGTATGAATGCTGTAGCCGCGACGGTTCAGCTCGGTACGCACCGAGTCAACCAGGAACGGCAGGTCGTGGTGCAGCACTTCGACCGCCGTGTGGGTCGACTGCCAGCCGTGGCGTTCGTAATCAGGGTTGTAGACGCGCACTTGCGGTTGCGCGTGATCGAAGCGCTCAAGCAGGCGCCACGCAGAAAGAGTACAGCCAGCAAGGTCGGACAACCGACGCTGCGTCAGCTCGTCAAGGGAAATGATGCCGAAGAATTGTTCAGCGAACAGCGCCACTTGTGGCAGTGCCTGTTCACTGATGTGCTGCGCCAGTGCCGCTTGCAGTTGGTGCTGGAAGTCGGCTTTGCTGGCTGCGGTGAAGAACGCCATCTGTGGTACTCCGCTTGGGCTTGTTATTGATGGAAGCGTCGCGTGTAACACCCCTTTCGGGGCGATCCGTCACCCTGTTCCTGATTCTCGGGCAGAGGAAACAGGGAGACAGGTGGGTGAAGCTGGACGAGACACTCAGGTCACATTCACCTTCCATGAATGGGCATCTGCAAAAACGCCTGGGCGATCGATTGCGCAAGGTTTTTACGGGTATCCATTCGATGCGCAGCTTACCCAGTGCGGCAAGGCCCGTGCTTGCGGTGCTGCGACATATTCGGTCATCGGCATGCAGCTTGGTGGTGAAGCATCGAACAACACTAGCAGCCGTGGGCGAATTCGGACGATTTATGCCCGGTTTTACGGTGCTCGCGTCCTGGATATGACCTCCTCTACCCTGGATGTTCACGACCTAAACTCAGACACTCAACCGAGCATAAATTCCCGCGTACTGGCAGAATCGCCGTTTGTCGTCTTCAACGCGCTCGTCGAGCCAGGAATTTCCCATGCAAATGACCACATCCCTTTTGATCGTCAATCCATGCGATGACGAAGAAGACAACATGGCCATGCTCGCCTGCCACAGCGAACAGGGCGAAATGTTCCTGATGACCCGCTACCCGGACGAGGACGAACTGGAGATCACCCTCGACGGCGAACCCTCCACCCTCGACGGCGTAAAAGTCACCCTCAGCCCTACCCGCCTGCTGATCGAGATTGCAGCGGCGGATGCTGACGCGCTGAATGGCGATGATTCGCTGGAAATCATTCACAGCACGGATGCCGGCGATCTGGCGGAAGTGGAAGAAACCTTGCAGAACATTCTCAAGGGGACCGGGACCTATATCAGCGAGCTAGCCTGACAGCTCCCAAAAAGATCACGCGCTGAGCCGATTCCCGGAAGCCTGCAGTTTCTTGACAAGAAATTAGTGCACTGGCATTGTCTGACAACCTGATCTGCGAGCCACAATTCTCATGCTTCAGCTACAGCGCCCCGACTCCCTGGTTGAACGAGTGGTCAATGCCATCCGCGAAGAAATCGAATCCGGCCGGCTGACCGCAGAATCGCGCCTGCCCACCGAACAGCAGTTGACCGAACAGTTGAATGTCAGCCGCTCGGTGGTGCGTGAGGCCGTGGCCCAGCTCAAGGCCGATGGCATCCTGATCAGCCGCCGGGGCCTGGGATCTTTCATTTCCCAGAATCCCAACGGCACGGTGTTCCGCTTTCCCAGCCAGAAAGGCCGCAAACCGGACCTGGTGCAATTGTTCGAAATGCGCCTGTGGACCGAAACCCAGGCCGCGTCCATCGCCGCGCAGCGCCGCGACGAAGCGGACCTGCAACGCATGCGCACTGCCTTGCAGGAAATGCACGACAAACGCAGTGACTTTGCCGCAGCGGCCCTGGCCGACGTCGAGTTCCACCGGGCGATTGCCGACGCCAGCAAGAATGACTATTTCGTCGCTTTCCACGATTTCCTGCGCGGCCAACTGGCCGAAGCCCGACGTACCGCCTGGGAAAACTCTGCAGCGCACTCAGTGGGCGGCTCCGCCGATGCTGGACGCGAACACCAAACGCTGTACGACGCCATTGCGGCAGGAGACCGTTACCAAGCGGCCTCCTGTGCTGAAGCGCACCTGCGCGCAGCTGCCAAACGCCTGAAGATTGACCTTCCCAGCATCGACTGATTACCGGCTGCACCGAGGACGCTGCGATTGAGCGTCTTTTTTACTGATTACTTTGTCTGACAACCTGATAAGCAGACTCTCTGCCAGCAATTCAAGGTGACACCTGCATGATCTATGACTATTGCATTATCGGCGGCGGCATCGTCGGCCTCGCGACCGCCATGGCGCTGCTCGAACGCCAGCCCGGCGCCTCCTTACTGATCCTGGAAAAGGAAGCGATGCTCGCGCAACACCAGACCGGGCATAACAGCGGCGTGATCCACGCCGGCATCTACTACGCCCCTGGCAGTCTCAAGGCCGACCTGTGCAAGCGCGGCGCGGAAGCGACCAAGGCTTTCTGCACCGAGCACCGGATCAAATTCGACGTCTGCGGCAAGTTGCTGGTGGCCTCGACACCGCTGGAAGTCAGCCGAATGCATGCCCTGTATGAGCGTTCGAAACAGAACGGTTTGAAAGTCGAGCAACTGGATGCCACCGAACTGCGCCGCCGCGAACCAAACATCGTCGGCCTCGGCGGTTTGTTCCTCGATGCCACCGGGATTGTCGACTATCGCCAGGTGTGCCAGGCCATGGCCCGGGTGATCGAGGCCGCGGGCGGTGAGATCCGCCTGCAGACCAGCGTCACCGCGATCCGCGAGAGCGCCGACAGCGTCACCGTCAGCAGCCTCGACCAGGTCTGGCAGGCCCGGCAACTGGTGGCGTGCGCCGGTTTGCAGTCCGACCGGCTGGCGAAAATGGCCGGGGTCAAGATCGACCATCAGATCATTCCGTTTCGTGGCGAGTACTACCGCCTGCCAGCGTCCAGGAACGAGATCGTCAACCACCTGATCTACCCGATTCCCGACCCTGAACTGCCGTTCCTCGGGGTGCACCTGACCCGGATGATCGATGGCAGCGTCACGGTCGGCCCCAACGCCGTGCTTGGCCTGGGTCGGGAGAACTACCGCAAGTTTTCGATCAACTGGCGCGACGTCGCCGAGTACGCGGCCTTTCCTGGCTTCTGGAAAACCATCTGGAACAACCTCGGCTCCGGCACCACGGAAATGAAGAACTCGTTGTTCAAGCGCGGTTACCTGGAGCAGTGCCGCAAGTACTGCCCATCGCTGCAAGTCGATGACCTGCTGCCCTATGAAGCCGGAATCCGCGCCCAGGCGGTGATGCGCGACGGCACCCTGGTACACGACTTTTTGTTCGCCGAGACGCCGCGCATGGTGCACGTGTGCAACGCCCCCTCGCCGGCCGCGACCTCGGCCATTCCGATCGGCCAGATGATCGCCGAGAAAATTCTTACTAGTCGCTGAACCCCGCTGCACGGGTGCCATCACCCTTAAAAATAACTACAAAGACCAAAGGAAATCATCGATGTCTGTACATCAAGCGGCCCCGACCGCCCCGGAAACTCCGCTCCAAAAGCAGAAACGCCTGCGCAAGGTGGCTGCCGCAACCATCTTCGGCTCAATGCTGGAGTGGTATGACTTCTACCTCTACGCCACCATGGCGGCGATTGTCTTCTCGAAGATCTTCTTTGATCCGAGCAACCCGGCGGTCGCGTCACTGCTGGCCTTCTCGACCTTTGCCATCGGTTTCATCGCCCGCCCGTTTGGCGGAATCCTGTTCGGCTACCTGGGCGACCGTTTCGGCCGCAAGCAAGTGCTGGTCATCACCTTCTGCATGATGGGCGTGTGCACCACCCTGATCGGGCTGATCCCCAGCTATGCCTCGATTGGCATCTGGGCACCGATCATCCTGGTGCTGGTACGGATCATCCAGGGCCTGGGCGCGGGTGCAGAACTGTCTGGCGCCGCCGTCACGTCCTACGAGCATGCCAGCGAAGGCAAACGCGGCAGCCAGGGCGCCTGGCCTGCCTTGGGTCTGAACCTGGGCTTGCTGCTGTCGTCGCTGACCGTCTACGTGCTGACCATGAATGGCAACGAGTTTCTGTTGTCCGGCGGCTGGCGCATTCCGTTCATCTGCAGCATCGTGCTGGTGGGTGTTGGCCTGTGGGTCCGTCGCAGCATTCCGGAAACCCCGCAGTTCGAGGAGCTCGACACGACCGCCGCCAAAGAACAGGTTTCGCCGCTTAAATTGCTGTTCAGGAATGACATGAAGGGCCTGGTGGTGGTGCTGTTCGTGGCGATTGGCTACAACGCCCTGAGCTATATCTTCAAAACCTTTTCCCTGGCCTACCTGACTCAATTCAAGGGTGTCGAAGCCCACGTCACCTCGCTGTCGGTCACCATCGCCAGCCTGGTGGCAATCGTTGCCGTGCCGTGCTTCGGCTGGCTCTGCGACAAGTGGAGCAGCAAAAAGGTACTGATGCTCGGCGGTGTGTGCTCAGCGCTGTTCGCCTATCCGTTCCTGACCCTGCTCAACACTGGCGAGCCGCTGATGATCTATCTGGCCATCGCCATCGGCACCGGGATTCTCGCCCCCATGATGTTTGCCCCCCAAGGCTCGTTCCTTAGCCGCCAGTTCCCGACCCAGACCCGCTCTTCGGGGTTTGGTACCGGTCGTGAAGTCGGTACGGCGATCGCCGGTGGTCTGGCGCCTCTGGGCGGCCTGGCGCTCGTGGCGAATTCGGCGACCCATTCCACCGATGGCGTGGCGGTGATCCTGCTGATTTCCGGGGTGCTAGTGGTGGTTTTTGCGTTGTTTGACCAAGGGCGCAAGCACTCCAGCTTCAAGAACTAACGTTTGTGATGGGAGTGGGGGGGGCCTATCCAGTTCAGCGGTAGCGAACGCTGACGGTTAGCGCCCATTTACGGCGGGTTACTTGAAATGGCTGGTCCCCCCGGCGACAAATAACCCGTCGTGAAAGCAGAATCACTTGAGGTCGTATTGGCAGAAATGGACGACGATCTTTTGATCTTTACTCTGTCGCGCCTATCAATATCCCAGCGAGAGCCGATAGATAACGCTCGATAACGCCTCAAAATCGATCAAAACACTTATATCCTCGCCAGCATCTTAAACACCACAAGGCATTGTATTTAAACAACAAATAACCAGAAACAAGCGAAAACGCAAATCCCCCCCGTTTCCTCCTACCTGACGACAAGAGCTCACCTACATCAGTATCGGAAGGTCTGATCTAGCCCACCAACAACCATCCTGCTAATAATTAGTCACTTGCAAAAAAAACTTCGCAAGTAAGGCGCCTGCTAATTGACGAAAGCAATAGTCTCCCCAACATACATTCCTGGCCTTCAGCACTTAAACATTATTAGAAATGGGCTGCTCGTTGCACCCCAACATATCCTGCGGGGAAACTAACTCAACGCGCACAAAATAATGGACAGCCACCATGCACCCCATGCTTACCCTAATTAAAGCCGCCTGCCAAAAACATACCTCATTACTAATTTCTACTATTTCTACACTAATAGCACTAAAACTAATAGTTCTCGCCCCTCCCCTACTACTAGGAAAAATAGTTGATGCTCTCTATAGCGGCATCGGTGCTACCCACTACACATTACTAGCGTTCACCGCAGGCCTGGTTCTCGCTGGTTTCATCCACGCGATCATTAGCCCTTTGCAAACTTATTTTCTCTCGAGGCTGGTCCAAAACATTGTACTGAACGCCTCTATCAAGTGGTTGGCAGAACTGATGCGCAAAGAGTTTGTGCAATTTAGTTCGTGGCGAATTGGACTCTTCATAAAATCAGTGGAGCGAGGAATAACGGCTCACGAACAATTACTGACCTTCTTTGTCACCGCAGGCGTTCCGATTTTCATCGAGCTTCTGATCGTTGGCAGTGCATTCCTATACATGGGAGGCGCTGAAGTATTCCTCGCCATGACCGGACTCGGTGTCGTTTATTTAGTATTCACCCACAAAATTATCAGATGGCGCAGAAAACATATTGATGCGGTTAACGAGCAAGAAGATGAACTCAGCGCCCTTTTATTCAATACACTTAACGCTGGCAAAGCTATAAAACTGGAAAATGCAGTGTCTATGGCAATGCACCCGTTGAACCGGGCCTTTGAGCGCTATGCACTGGCAGCGGTGACTGCAACGACCTCCGGTGGTGTTTTGAGCGCAGCCAGGATTCTGTTCATCAGCCTCTCAACGGGCGGATTGCTGGCATTGGGTGTCGTTGATCAACTGTCGGGGCAGCCGAGCATTAGCGTCGGGCAACTGGTTGCCATTTTTTCGATTGCAGGCAGTTTTTTGCTTAACATTGCTGCATTGACGGAAGGTTATAGGGTTCTGGATCAATTCCTTGCAGACCAGGGTCGACTTCATGAGTTGTTGTCGCTACCCGATTTTGATCTTTGTGAGCGACTGATGAATGTCACGTTCAAGAAAGCCTCATCACTGCAGCTGCATCCGTGCGCGGTGACTGAAGGTGCTGAGGTTCGGTTGGCCATCAGGAAAACTCTGTCATTCAAACAAACTCAGTCCGTGGCAATTACCGGCCCTAGTGGTGCGGGAAAATCTACCTTGCTGGAAGCCCTCGCCGGGTTAGATAGTTCGATAAGAAATCAGCTAACCATTGACGGAGTACCGATTTCCAGTCTGAACCCGAAAACCCATCTGAATGCGTTGAGATACTGCCCTCAGCAGCCCCGGTTTTTGGAGGGAACATTTAAGGAGTCAGTTTTATTCGGAGCAGAAGCATCACCTAACCTGATGCAAGCGATTTCACGATTGTGCATTGATGAAATTGCGTCCCATCGCAACATTAGCGAAAACGCCTCCAACATTTCCGGCGGCGAAGCCAAACGCCTGTCACTGCTGCGCTTGATCAACAAGCCAGGGCAATTCAATCTGTTCGACGAGCCAAGCGCTTCGATTGAACCGCAACTGGCCAACGTCGTATGGGACCTCCTGTTCGATACGTTTGATCAGCGCGGTCTGATTTGTGTAACCCAAGATGTCCCAAACCTTGACCGTTTTGATCGAGTCATCGTGATGAAGAATGGAGTGATCGTTGGGGACGGGCCCTGGCGTGAACTGGTCCAGCGATCAGCGATCAAGCACCTGTTCAGCGACCTTCATACAGAGAAGTAACACGGGCGCGGTTTTGTAATTTTTCCAGCGCAGACGCGAGACTGAGTTCAAATCCCCGCATTTCACGCAAAAAGCCGTTAGTCGCCACCCCCCACCATGCATTAAAGTAACGCCCCCAGCCCTGGCGTTATCAGAACGTCTGCGGTCACCCTTTCCAGGAACAGTCATCGATGGAACATCGTGAAGCGCTGCTCGCGCTGCGAACCTTTCTTTCAACGCAGATTCTCGGCCAGGAAAAACTCATCGAGCGCTTGCTCATCGCCCTGCTTGCAGACGGCCACATGTTGGTCGAAGGCGCCCCTGGCCTGGCCAAGACCAAGGCCATCAAAGAACTCGCCGAAGGCATCGAAGCACAATTCCACCGCATTCAGTTCACGCCTGACCTGTTGCCGGCCGACATCACCGGCACGGAAATCTATCGTCCGGAAACCGGCAGTTTCGTGTTCCAGCAAGGGCCGATCTTCCACAACCTGGTGCTAGCGGACGAAATCAACCGTGCGCCGGCCAAGGTTCAGTCGGCGCTGCTCGAAGCCATGGCCGAGCGCCAGGTCAGCGTCGGGCGCAGCACTTATGAACTGTCGCCGTTGTTTCTGGTGATGGCGACGCAGAACCCCATCGAGCAGGAAGGCACCTACCCGCTGCCCGAAGCCCAGCTCGACCGTTTCCTGATGCACGTGAAAATCGGGTTTCCGGACGCGGCTGTCGAACGCCGGATCCTGCAGCAGGCCCGTGGCGAAGCCCTCAATGGCGAAACCAAGCCCGAGCGTCGGGTGAGCCAGCAAGCCATCTTCGCCGCGCGCAAGGAAATCCTTGGTTTGTACATGGCCGACGCAGTGGAGGAGTACCTGGTACAACTGGTCATGGCCACCCGCACACCGGCCAAGTTCGATCCGGAAATGGCCGAGTGGATCGCTTACGGCGCCAGCCCGCGCGGTTCGATCGCGTTGGACCGCTGTGCCCGGGCCCACGCCTGGCTTGCCGGTCGCGACTTCGTCAGCCCCGAAGACATTCAGGCAGTGCTGTTCGATGTGTTGCGCCACCGCATCATTCTTTCTTTTGAAGCAGAAGCCGCCGGCATCGATCAGGACCGTGTGGTCCAGCGGATTCTCGACGTCGTAGCCGTCGCTTGACCCCGATGAACGCCCTCCTGCCGCCCGAGCCGGGCATCCGTGTCAGCCTCGCCGAACTGATCGAGATGCGCCACCGCGTGCGTGAAGTGCAGCTGTTCTCCACGCCGAGCCAGCGCAGCCCGCTGATCGGCCTGCACCACTCCAAGCTGCGCGGCCGTGGCGTGGATTTCGATCAGGTGCGGGTTTATCAAGCCGGCGACGATGTGCGCACTATCGACTGGCGTGTCACCGCCCGCACCCAGGAGCCGCACACCAAGCTGTTCCATGAAGAACGCGAGCGTCCGATTTTCATTATGGTCGAACAGAGTCGTCGACTGTTTTTCGGTTCCGGCTTGATGTTCAAATCGGTGCTGGCCGCCCAGGCGGCGAGTCTGATTGGCTGGGCCGCCCTCGGACACAACGATCGAGTGGGCGGACTAGTGTTCGGCGACAACGAGCACTACGAGATCAAGCCGCGACGCAGTAAACAGAGCCTGCTGCAATTGCTCAACCGTCTGGTGCGCGTGAATCAATCCCTGCACACCGAAGGCGAAACCAACCGCGATGCGCTGAACCTGGCCCTGCGCCGAGCCCGTGAAGTGCTGCGTCCCGGCAGCCTGGTCATCGTGATCTGCGACGAGCGCGCGTTGACCGAGGGTTCCGAGCAGCAGCTGAGCCTGCTGTCACGGCATTGCGACCTTTTACTGCTGCCGTTGTCCGACCCACTTGATCACGCCCTCCCCGCCGCTGG
Source organism: Pseudomonas sp. LBUM1643 (assembly GCF_059716215.1). Taxonomy (NCBI): domain Bacteria; kingdom Pseudomonadati; phylum Pseudomonadota; class Gammaproteobacteria; order Pseudomonadales; family Pseudomonadaceae; genus Pseudomonas; species Pseudomonas sp. LBUM1643. Next base: position 3,057,127 of record NZ_CP166813.1, on the reverse strand, counting down.
CTTGCTGCGTTTCGCCGAACGCGGCGCGCAGCTGGAGCTCGACACACTGAATTTCGACCTGCGCCAAGCCTACCGGGCCCAGGCTGAAGCGCGCATTGCTCGTTGGGAACTGCTGGCGCAGAAGCTGCGGGTATTGCTCATGCCGCTGAGCACCCAGAGCGAGATGGTCGAGCAACTGCGCGAGTACCTCAACCCGCAGAAACCGGGGAAAGGTCGATGAGCAGCCTCGATCAACTGCAACCGCTGATCACTCCGCCACCGATCAGCTTCTGGCCGCCGGCACCGGGCTGGTGGCTGTTATTGCTCCTGATACCCCTGATGGGTTTCGGCCTGTGGCAACTGCGCCGGTTGATCCCGGACAAACGCCCGATCGTTCGCGCCGAACAACCGTTGGACCCGGTGCGCCTCGCCGCCCTGGCTGAACTGGCACTGATGCCCAAACCTTATGACGGTGCGCCTGCCGGTGCCTGGTTACAGCAGCTCAACGGCTTGCTCAAACGCCTTTGCCGCAACCATTACCCTTACAGCCAGAGCCACACCCTCAACGGGCGTAAATGGCTGGCTTTTCTCGACAACCGCTGCCCCGCCGCCGGGCTGACGCGCTGGATGGTGCTGGTCGAAGGCGCCTACAAACCCGAATGCAAACTCGACGACAAGGCCATCGCCGGCCTCACTCAAGCCGTCGACACCTGGATTCGCAAGCATGTTTGAATTCGCCTGGCCGTGGATCTTCGCCCTGCTGCCGCTGCCGTGGTTGATGCGGGTCGTGCTACCCGTTGCCGACAGTGGCGAGCCGGCGCTGAAAGTCAGCTTTCTCAGCGACCTCGAAGGCCTGGCGCGACGCCGTGCCCGGGCCAATCTACCGGCCTGGCGCCAGCAAGCACCGTTCATTTTGCTGTGGCTGTTGCTGCTGATCGCCACGGCGCGCCCGCAATGGCTGGGTGAGCCGCTGCCAATTGCCGCCAGTGGCCGGGATCTGCTGGTAGCCGTGGACGTGTCCGGCTCCATGGACTTCCCCGACATGCGCTGGAAGGACGAGGACGTCAGCCGTCTCTCGCTGGTCCAGCACTTGTTGGGTGACTTTCTTGAAGCTCGTGAAGGCGACCGCGTCGGCCTGATCCTGTTTGGCAGTCAGGCCTACCTGCAAGCGCCCCTGACGTTCGACCGCCGCACGGTTCGAGTCTGGCTCGATGAAGCGCGAATCGGCATCGCCGGCAAGAACACGGCGATCGGCGACGCGATCGGTCTCGCCCTTAAACGCCTGCGGATGCGTCCGGCCCAGAGCCGCGTACTGATCCTGGTCACCGACGGTGCGAACAATGGCGGAGAAATCGACCCGCTGACAGCGGCGCGCCTGGCGGCCAACGAAGGGGTGAAAATCTACCCGATCGGCATTGGCGCGGACCCGGAGGAAAGCGGCACCTTGGGCTTCCTCGGGGTCAACCCGAGCCTGGACCTCGACGAACCTGCCCTGAAGGCGATCGCCGAGGTCACTGGAGGACAGTACTTCCGCGCCCGCGACGGCAAAGAATTGCAGGCGATCAAGGACACCCTCGACACACTGGAACCGGTGACACAACAACCGACCCAGGCACACCCTGCCCAATCGCTCTATCACTGGCCATTGGCGTTGGCTTTACTGTTGAGCATGCTGCTGGTGGCCCGTGAGCGCTGGCCGAACAACCCGCTGCAGCGACTGTTTACCAAGGAACTGTTTTTGCAAACGCAACTCCCTGACTGGCGCCAGCGCCTGAACCGACTGCGTCTGCGGAGACGCCGATGAGCGCGCTCTGGCCTTTCTGGTTCCGCCCGGCATGGCTGCTGCTGTTGCCGGTACTCGGCTGGTTGCTGTGGCAACTCTGGCATCGGCAAAAGCGTGCCGGGCGCTGGCAGATGATTCTGCCACCCGCTTTCCACGCAGCATTGCTCAGCGGCGGTAATGGACGCGACAGCAAACTGCCGTGGGTTGCCTTGGGCGTGGCGTGGACGCTAACGCTGTTAGCGCTGCTGGGGCCGAGCTGGGAGCGTGTCGAACAGACCAGCCAAAAACCGGCCGACCCGCTGGTGGTGCTGCTGGAATTGACCCCGGAAATGCTCGCCACCGACGTGACGCCAAACCGTCTCGAACAAGCGCGGCGCAAGGTGTTCGACCTGCTGCAACACCGCAGCGATGCGCAGACCGCGATCGTCGTCTACGCCGGCAGTGCGCACACGCTGGTGCCGCTGTCGGACGATCTGGCCACCAGCCGCAACCTGCTGGATGCGCTGAAGCCCTCACTGATGCCCGAGGCCGGACATCGCGCCGATCTGGCAGTGATCAAGGCCCTAGCGCTGCTGAATCAGGGCGCGCTGGGTGACGGGCGAATCCTGTTGATAGGCTCTTCGCTGACCGAACAGGAGCGTCAAGGCATTCGGCAGGCACTGAATGGCAAATCCACGCAGTTCCTGATGCTCGGTATCGGCACCGCCGACGGTTCGCCAATTACCCAGGAGGACGGCAGTTTTCTCAAGGACGAACAGGGCGCAATTCTGGTCCCACGCCTGGACGAGCCAAGCCTTAAAGCCTTCGCCAACGCCGTGGATGGACACTATCGCCACGCCCGCCTGGACGATGCCGACCTGCGTGCCCTCGGCCTGTTCGATGGCCCTCGGATGCTGCGTGACGACGGCCAGACCTTGCGCCTCGACACCTGGGCCGATCAGGGTTACTGGCTGCTGTTACCGCTCCTGTTGCTGGCGGCCTGTGCCGGACGGCGCGGCTGGCTGTTTTGCCTGCCGGTGCTGTTCCTGGTGCCCCAACCGAGCTATGCCTTCGACTTCGAAGACTTGTGGTTGCGCCCCGATCAACAGGGCCTGCACTTGCTCAAGCAGAAACGACCGGCTGATGCGGCGCAGCATTTCGAAGACCCGCAATGGCAAGGTGTGGCGCTTTACGAAGCTGGCGACTACAGTGGCGCCGCCCAGCGGTTTGCCCAAGGCAGCGACGCCCACGCCCACTACAATCGTGGCAACGCCCTGGCTAAAAGCGGTGAGTTGGAAGCGGCACTGGACGCCTACGATCAGGCACTGGAGCGCCAACCGGATTTGCGCCCGGCCCTGACCAACAAGGCGTTGGTGGAAGGTCTGCTCAAGCAGAAAAACACACCGCCACCTGAAGAACCGGAAAAGAAACCGGATGACTCATCCCAGCCCGTGGAACAGGAACCACCGCCTGGCGCAGCCACTCAACCGGCGACCGAAGGGGACTCCAAAACCGAGGCACAGCAGGCCACATCAGAGGCAGAAGAACCGTCCACGACGCCGCCGAAACCCGGCGCCAATGAAATCCCGGGCAGCGAACTGGGGGATGAACAACACACCACGCCACCGTTGCGTCCGACCAGCGACACGATCGATGGTGAGCAGCGTCAGGCACTTGAGCAATGGCTGCGCAAGATTCCGGATGACCCGGGTGAGTTGCTCAGACGCAAATTCTGGTACGAACAGCAACAACATCAGGATCAGGGAAAAACTCGATGACCCGCTTCACCGTCTTCATGCTCGCACTGCTGCCCGCCCTGCTGATCGGTACCGTTCAGGTCCAGGCTGCGGGACTGGTGGCCAGTGTTGACCGCAGTCGCCTGAACACCGGCGAAACGGTGGAACTGACACTGGAATCCAGCGATGTGACGCAGTTCGGCAAGCCTGACCTGACACCACTGGAACCTGCCTTCGAAGTCCGCGGCACCCGCCAGGTCAACCAGTTGACCACGTTGAACGATGGTAACCAGGCGACCACTCGCTGGATCATCACCCTGCTGCCTCGCCACAACGGCAGCGTGGAGATTCCGGCGCTGCAACTGGGCGATGTACAGAGCCAGCCACTCACCGTGCAAGTGCTCGAAAGCGAAAACCAGGACAGCCCGAAGAAGCTGAGCCCGGTCTTCCTCGAAGCCAGCCTCGATCAACCCAGCGTGTACGTCCAGGCCCAGGCGATCCTGACCCTGCGGATCTACCACTCGGTGTCGCTCTATGACGACAGCAGCCTGACGCCCTTGCAGGTTCCCGATGCGCGGATCGAAGCCCTGGGCGATTCGCGAACCTACGAGAAAGACATTAATGGACTGCGCCACGGCGTGATCGAAATGCGCTATGCCATCTACCCGCAACACAGCGGTGAACTGACCATCCCGGCGCAGGTTTTCAGCGCCACGCTGGTTGACGCACAACCGGCGCAAGATGCAGATGGCCAGGCACCGAAATCCGGCAAGATGATGCGCGTCGCTTCTGCCGAGATCATGCTCAACGTCAAGGCCAAACCTGCAAGCTACCCGGCCGATGCAGCCTGGCTGCCGGCGCGCAGTATCAGCCTGAGCGAAAACTGGAACCCGGACCCGGATCATGCCCAGGTCGGCGACTCCCTGACCCGCAGCCTGACCCTGAAAGTCGAAGGACTGGCCAGTTCGCAACTGCCGCCGCTACCGGCCACCGAAGTCAGTGGCTTGCGGCGCTATCCGGATCAGGCGGTGCTCGGTAACGAAAATACCGAGCGTGGCCTGGTGGGCAGCCGTGAGGAGCGCGAAGCCCTGGTGCCGACCCGAAGCGGTGACATCGAGTTGCCGGCGGTGGACGTGATCTGGTGGAATACTTTCGAAGACCATCTGGAACACACCAGCCTGCCGGCGCAAACCCTGCAAGTGGCGAACAATCCGAGTCTGGCGGTCGATACCCCTGCCAGTACCCCGCAAGTCCTGGTGGGTGACAGCGAAGCGCTGTGGTGGTGGAAACTCAGCACGCTGATCCTGGCCTGCACCACCCTGCTCGGCTTTGGACTGTGGTGGCGTGCCCGCTGGCAACCCGCCATCCTGCGCGCTGCGCAAACCGGCCCCAGCCCGCGCACCGTACTTGACGACCTCAAGCGCGCCTGCCAGGCCAACGACTCTCACGCCACTCGCCAGGCACTCGATGCATGGGCCCGGCAACAACCGGAAACCCTGGCCGATATGGCCGCGCGCTTCGTGCCGTTGTCCGATGCCCTCGACGGATTGAATGGCGCGCTGTATAGCGAGACCGGGCAGCACTGGCAAGGTGACGATTTGTGGCGGGCGATTCGGGCGATCCCCATCGCGGAACGGGTCCACGATCCCGTGGGTGACAGTGGATTGCCGCCGTTGTATCCGAAATAAGCCTGCTGCGTCCTGATGTGGCGGCTGTCGTGGCTGAAAGCCGGGTGCCCGACCACATCCCATCCGTTTGCCAGTAAACTCTCTCCCTTTTCGCCGCTTCCATTTTCCTCGCGGCCATTACCTTATTTCCTACGGAGTTTGCCTTGCGTCTGTTTCACACCTCCGACTGGCACCTTGGGCAGAACCTGCACGGCCAGGATCGCGACTTCGAACACGGCTGCTTTCTCGAGTGGCTACTGCGTCAGCTGAAGCTCGAACAGCCTGATGTGCTGTTGATTGCCGGCGATATCTTCGACACCGTCAACCCGCCGGTCAAAGCCCAGGAACGCCTGTACGACTTCATCGTCAGCGCCCATGAGCAACAACCGAAGCTGACCATCGTAATGATCGCCGGCAACCATGACTCTGGCTCGCGCATCGAATTGCCTGCGCCGTTGATGCGCCGTCTGCGCACTCACGCGCTGGGTCGGGTGCTGTGGCTGGATGACGGGCAACTTGACGCCGAACGCCTGCTGCTGCCGCTGCCGAACGCGAAAGGAAAGGTCGTGGCCTGGTGCCTCGCGCTGCCGTTCCTGCGACCTGCCGAAGTGACCGGCGCCCACTTGGGCGACAACTATTTACGCGGCATCGGCCAGGTGCACGAATGGCTGATCGAGGCGGCGAATGCCAAGCGCAAACCCGGCCAGGCACTCATCGCGATCAGTCATGCGCACATGGCTGGCGGGTCGGTCTCCGAAGACTCGGAACGCAGCCTGATCATTGGCAATGCCGAAGCATTGCCAGCCAGCCTGTTCGGCCCCAGCATCAGCTACGTCGCCCTCGGCCATTTGCACAAGCCGCAAAAGGTCAACGGCGAAGAGCGCATCCGCTACAGCGGCTCGCCGATTCCCTTGTCGTTTTCCGAAATCGGCTATCAGCATCAGATTCTCGACGTCCTGTTCGAGGGCGAAACCCTGGTGAGCGTCGAACCCAGACTCATCCCGCGCGCGGTCAACCTGCAACGCATCGGCCCTGCGCCCCTTGCGGACATCCTGCTGCAACTGGCTGACCTGCCGAACATCGACCTGCTCGCTGACATCCAGCGCCAGCCCTGGTTGGAAGTGCGAGTACGCCTTGATGAGCCACAGCCCGACCTGCGCTATCAAGTCGAAACCGCCCTGCAAGGCAAAGCCGTGCGACTGGTGCGCATCGCCGCTGAATACGCGGGCAGCGGCAGCCGTGATGGCATTGACGATGGCGCCACGTTGATCGAGCTGGATCAGCTCACGCCCCAGGAACTGTTTAGCCGTGCCTGGCAGGACAACTACGGCAGCGAGGTCGACGAGCAAACGCTGAAAGACTTTGCCGAGCTGTTGCAGGACGTGCAGATGGAGAGCGAACAGCCATGAAGATCCTCGCGATCCGCCTGAAAAACCTGGCCTCCCTGGCCGGTCCGTTTGAAATTGATTTCACCGCAGAACCCCTGGCGAGTGCTGGTTTGTTTGCGATTACCGGGCCAACGGGCGCAGGAAAAAGCACCTTGCTGGATGCCTTGTGCCTGGCGTTGTTTGGCGCGGTGCCTCGACTGAGCAATGCCCAGGTGTCTGCCAAAGCACCGGATGCTGACGGTGAAATCAGCACCGGCGACCCGCGCACACTGTTGCGTCGCGGCACAGGCGAAGGCTATGCCGAGGTCGATTTCGTGGGCATCGATGGCCGTCGCTACCGCGCTCGTTGGGAAGCCAACCGCGCGCGGGAAAAAGCCGGTGGCAAGCTGCAGGCCAGCCGTCAGAGCTTGCGCGATATCGATCAGGACCAGCTGCTGGCCAGTCAGAAAGTCGACTTCAAAACCCAGCTCGAAGCCGTTCTCGGCCTGAACTTCGAGCAGTTCACGCGGGCCGTTTTGCTCGCCCAAAGCGAGTTCAGCGCGTTCCTCAAGGCCAACGATAACGAGCGCAGCGAACTGCTGGAAAAGCTCACTGACACAGCGCTCTACACCCGTCTCGGCCGCCGCGCGTTCGACAAGAGCAAAGAAGCACGCGAAGCCCACAAACTGCTGCAGGACCAGGCCACCGGCGTCACACCGCTGCCACCTGAAGCCAGAGCCGAACTCGATGAGCGCTTCAACGAGGCTCAGCAGCAGCTCAAACTCCAGCAGGCACAACTCAAGCAACTGGAGTTGCAACACGCGTGGCTCAAAGAGTTAGGGGTGGTGCAAGACGCGCAACACAGCGCCGCCGAGCAACTGCACAGTGCGCAGCAACAATGGGAAAGTCTGGCAGGCGAACGCCTGATGCTCACGCGCCTGGAACAACTGGCCCCGCAACGGCACCAGTTCGTCCGCAAATCCGAACTCGCGACGCAGCTCACGCCGCTGGCTGCGCAGATCCGCCAGCACCTGCAACAGCAGACGGAACTGACCGCGCGCCAGGGTCAACTTGAGCAGACGCTAAGCGCAGCGCAAACCGCACGCGTCGAAGCGCAAAACCAACACGCAAGCAACGCTCCGCTACTGCGCCAGGCCTTCGAGGAACAGAGTGCCCTCGCCCGGTTGATTAAAGACGCGAGCCTCAGTGCCGATCTCAAGCAACAGGTGGAGCAAGCCTGTGCGCAAGGCCAAAGCACGATTCAAGGGTTGGTCGAGCAACAAGAGCGGGTGGCCGCTCGCCTGCAAAGCATTGCCGCGCAACTCGAACAAAGCGTCCATCTGGCACCCTTGAGCGATGCGTGGAACGCTTACCGCGATCGTTTGCAGCAGTTGATGTTGATCGGTAATCGCTTGAACAAGGGCCAGGCTGAATTGGCCGCCCTGGAGCAAAGCGCTGTCCGTGCAGCAGATGAATTGGCCACGCAAAAGCAGAGCCTTGAAGTGCTCTACAAAGAAGCCGGTGCCGAGCCCGAAGCCGTGGCCGAACAGATCCAGTTGCTGGGCAATCTGCTGCAGGACAACCGCAAGCAACTGCGTGCCTTTGAAGAGCTGTCACGTCTGTGGGCCAGTCAGCAGGATCTGGACAAGCGCGCCACCGAGCTTCAGCAGCGCCAGTCTGTCGTGCAGCACGAGCGGGATCGGCTGACCCAGGACGGGGTGAAAACCAAACACGAACTGGTTGTCGCCGAACAGACACTGACCGTCACCCGCGAGCTGCTGGAGCGTCAGCGGCTGGCCCGCAGTGCCAGCGTCGAAGAACTGCGCGAACAGCTGCAGGACGACCAGCCCTGCCCGGTCTGTGGCAGCCCGGATCATCCCTATCATCAGCCTGAAGCACTGCTGCAGAGTCTGGGTCGGCATGACGAAAGCGAGCAGGCCAACGCCCAGAAAGCCGTCGACCTGCTCAAGGAAAAGCTCACGGACTTGCGTGCGGAAGTGGGCGGCCTGATCGCCCAGCAAAAAGAACTGCTGCAGCAGCAGGAACACCTTGAGAGTCAACGTCAGAGCCTGTTGCCGGCCCTCGAAGCGCACTCGCTGTCCACACAGTTGCTGGCTAGAGACGCCAATCAGCGCGACACCTGGCTGGCACAGCAAAACGCCCAATTGAATCAGAGCATCTCCCAGGATGAGCAGCGGCAAACCGCCCTGCTGACCTTGCAGCAGGACGCCGCGCGTTTGGCGCAGCAGTTGCGCAATGCCGAAACGGCGAGCCTGCAAGCCGCTCAACACCTGAGTAACCAGCAGCGCGAACTCAGCAGTGATCGCCAGCGCCTGGATGAAGAACTGACAGCCTTCAGTACGCTGCTACCCGCTGAAACGCTGGAGGCCTTGCGCAATGAACCGGCCGCGACGTTCATGCAGTTGGACCAGCAGATCGCGCAGCGCCTGGAACAGCTCGATCAGCAACGGGATGAAATCAGCGACCAGCAGCAACGCCAGCAAGTGCTGGAGAAAGAACAGGATCGCCAGCTCACCCGCCTTCAGCAGCAGGAAACCGCGCTGGCGCAGTTCAATGCCCTCGCCGAACAGCAGCAGGCTTGCCAGCAGAAACTGGCGCAGTTACTGAGCGATCACACCAGTGCCGAACAGTGGCAGCAGCAACTCGATCTTGCCGTCGAGCAGGCGCGCAACGCCGAAACGACGGCCCATCAGGAACTGCAAACCGTGCGCACGCAGCTGGTGCAATTGGCCGCGGAGCTCAAGGCCCACCAGGAACGCCTCTCGGCCCTGGAAACCGAGGATCGCGAGCTGGGCAGCAAGATTGCGGATTGGCGAGCGCTGCATCCGGAGCTCGACGACGGCGGTCTGGAGACCTTGCTAAGCGTCGACGATCAGCACGTCAGTGAGTTGCGGCAACGCTTGCAGCAAAGCGAAAAAGCCATCGAGCAAGCCAAGGTGTTGCTGCTGGAGCGGGATCAGCGTCTGCTGAGTCATCAGGCGCAGCACAACGGCAATCTCGACGCTGAACAACTGGCCAATGCGCTGGCGGACCTGCAGACCCAATTCACCGCCAGCGAGCATCGATGTGCGGAGTTGCGCGCAGAACAGGCCGAAGACCAGCGTCGGCAAAACGCCAATCAGGCACTGGCCAAACAGATCGACACGGCCTACGCCGAGTTCCAGCGCTGGGCGCGGTTGAGTGCCTTGATCGGCTCGGCCACGGGCGACACCTTCCGCAAGATTGCCCAGGCCTACAACCTCGATTTGCTGGTGCACCACGCCAACGTGCAGCTGCGCCAATTGGTCCGCCGCTATCGCCTGAAACGCGGCGGCAGCATGCTCGGTTTACTGGTGATGGATACCGAGATGGGCGACGAATTGCGCTCGGTGCATTCACTCTCGGGCGGCGAGACGTTCCTGGTGTCGCTGGCGCTGGCCTTGGGGCTGGCATCGATGGCGTCGAGCACGTTGAAGATCGAATCGTTGTTCATCGACGAAGGCTTCGGCAGCCTTGACCCCGAATCCCTGCAACTGGCGATGGACGCCCTCGATGGTCTGCAGGCCCAGGGTCGCAAGGTCGCGGTGATCTCTCACGTTCAGGAAATGCATGAACGGATTCCCGTGCAGATCCAGGTCCACCGTCAGGGCAATGGCCTGAGTACGCTGGAGGTGAAATGAATACGCTGTATTCCTTCCGCCGCTGCCCTTACGCCATGCGCACACGGATGGCCCTGCGTTACTCGGGGGTTGCCGTGGACATTGTCGAAGTGAGCCTGAGGGCCAAACCCGCCGAGATGCTCGCGCTGTCGAGCAAAGGCACGGTGCCGGTCCTCAGCGTTGATGGCGAGGTGATCGATGAAAGCCTGTCGATCATGCGCTGGGCGCTGGCGCAGAACGATCCGCAGGACTGGCTGCTCAAGGACGATCCGGCGGGCCAGGCGCAGATCGACGCGTTGATTGAAGAGAATGATCAGGTGTTCAAGGTGCACCTCCATCGCTACAAGTACGCCGAGCGCTACCCTGAACAGCCGATGGAGGTGTATCGCGCCGAGGGCGAGGTGTTCCTGCGCAAGCTCGATGGGTTGCTGGCAAGACGGGATTACTTGCTGGCCGGGCACCCGAGTCTGGCGGACGTGGCGCTGATGCCGTTTGTGCGGCAGTTCGCCCACGTGGATCGCGAGTGGTTTGCGCAGACGCCTTATGCGCGATTGCAGACGTGGTTGCAGCAGTGGCTCGATTCAGACCTGTTTACATCCATCATGAACAAATAACCCCTGTAGGAGCTGCCGAAGGCTGCGATCTTTTGATCTTTAGATCGCTAAAAACAGGATCAAAAGATCGCAGCCTTCGGCAGCTCCTACAGGGTAGTTTCACGCCAATACTTCACACATCTGCAACGCCGAGCAATCCACCTGGAACGGTCCGAAAAAATCACCCTGGCGTTTCATCGGTGGATTGCCAGCCAACATGCCCAGCGCTTTAGCCGTCTGAATGTTGTGCGCCATGTTGTGATTGGCTTCGATGGACCGCGCCACCGCACCTGCCGAACCTTGCCCGAACCCCAACAACGAAGCGCCATTGGTCATGAACGCCAAAATGGCGAGCACCCAGAATTTGTGCCCTTTCATGCGCCGGCAACTCCCAAACGCTCAGCCTCATCGACCAACGCGTTTTGCGTGCGGTGTTCGAACTGGATACCGGGATGGGCCACTTGAATGGGTGCATCGAAGGTCTGTTGCGACTGAGGCGACAGGCTGACGATCAGTACCATGGCCACGTAGAGAGCGATGGCCAGGTAAGCGCCGTGTTTGGCTGAGGTGAGGATTGCGCTGGCCATGGTGTTCTCCGTGGGCATGTTTCAGAGCCCACAGAATCGTTGAAAAACACCGCGACGACCAACAAGGCTTATCTATAGTGACTATCAGTTTCGTTGATCGTGAACTCCTGGAGCTGCACAGGAGTATGTGCCATGGAACACAGTATTTACGGGGCCCACAAACGCGTTATGCAGGAGCGACATCACTCATGGCTTCTCGACGCAAAGGCTATCGAGCTGTCAAAAGTGACTTCGCTCCTGCATAAAAAGTGCAGGGCCGGAATTTCAGGCTTGGGTTTTGTGATCCAGGGCAGCGTGGAAGTTGGCGCTCTGTTGCAGGTATTTCGGGGTGTAGCTTTGAGTGTGGGATTTTTTGCTGCTGATCTCGACGCTGGCACTGGTTGGCAGAGCTACGGTGGCAGAGATAGCGGACGCGGCGATGATGGAGAACAGATTGAAGTTCATGGCGGTATTCCTCGAAGTCAGTTGGCTTGCTTGCCCGGTGGGGCCGTGAAGCAAACTTAACCTTCGAAGGTGATCGCCTTGAAATGCTTTGTAGCACTTCCACATATCAGTCTCATTGATAGAAGGATGCAGGCCCCATCAACCGGGGCCTGCGGCCTATTGACGCACCAGGAATTTGATATCGCTGGGCGCGTCCATGGGTAGCTTTTGCACGGTCTTGCCCAACAAACCGGTTTTGGCATCGCGTTCGACCACGACAATCTGATTGCTCTTCTGATTGGCAATCAGCAAAAACCTGCCACTTGGGTCGAGGCTGAACTCACGCGGGTGATCACCTTCTACCGAGCGACGCTGCAACTCCTTGAGGTGGCCGGTCGCCGGATCGATGGCAAACACCAACAGTTGATTGGCAGTCCCACGGTTACTGACATACAGGAACTTGCCATCTGTCGAAGCATGCAGCGCGGCAGCAGCTTTGTCCGAGACCGGCTGACCCGCCGCCAGGTCGACCATTTGCGTCTGCTCGAGCTTGCCGTCCTGGTAATCGAACACAGCGACCTGCGCGCTCATTTCCATCGTCAGCCAGGCATGCTTGCCATCCGCGCTGAACAGCAAATGTCGCGGTCCACTGCCCGGTGGCAGCTGAACCGACGCCGGGGTGGCGGCGGTCAAGGGCAGTTGCGGATTGGCCTTGGGATCGAAGCGATAGACAAACACCTTGTCCGCCCCCAGGTCATTGGAAAACACAAAGCGGCCGTCCGGCGACGAGATCGTCGAATGCACATGCGCTGACATCTGCCGCTCAGGATTGACCCGACTGGACGGATGGCTGCTCATCTGCACCACCGGTTTGAGCGTGCCATCGGCGCTGACGGGCACGACTGCCAGGGTGCCACCGGGATCTTCCGCGACTGAATAGTTGCTGACGAACAGGTGACTGGCGTCAGCACTCAGGCTCGAATGCGTGGGCTCGTTGCCCAGGCTCTGAACCTGGTTGATCAGGCTCAATTGGTAGGACCTGGGATCGATCGAATAGCTGCTGACGCGCCCTACCGGATCAGCTTGTCCCGGACCGTTTTCGTTGACCACGAACAGACGCTGCTGATCCTTGGACAGGGTGAGCCAGGACGGGTTTTCGGTCTTGATCACTTGCAAGGGATTGGAGTCGATCTGCCCCGTGGCGCTGTCGAAATTCAGCCGATAGATGCCCTGACTCTGGCCGGCGGTGTAGGACCCGACCAGCAATTGGAAATCATCGGCCGGCGCTGCCTGAACACCCATCGCGCCGACGCTGCCGGCGATCAACAGTGGCCAGAAATTACGCATCCTCATTCCCTTCGTCCTCGTCGTCATCACCGCCGATCGCCGTCATGCAGACCAGTCGATGTTCGCCGGAGTCACCATTGATCACCCAGCTCTGCAAGGTGGGGTCGAACGTGGCGGCCTCAATCTGCGCCGGGGTGAATTCCCAGTGTTTGGCCGCACGGCCGTCCATGCACTCGATGTGCAGGTTGTCGAACTCGTCGAGCGAGAATTCAAAGGCGTGCAGGCCGTCGATTTCAACCATGTCGCAGTGTTCGAGGGTGTTGAGCAAGGTATCGTTTGCGGCAGTCATGGCAGTCAATCTTTGAAAGAGGAAAGACGCAATGATAGCTCAATGTGGGGTGTGGCATTGCGCATGCCACCCCGACCAAAGATCACACACATTTCCTGTAGGAGCTGCCGCAGGCTGCGATCTTTTGATCTGGATTTTCTTGAAACCGTCCAGAAAAAGATCAAAAGATCGCAGCCTGCGGCAGCTCCTACAGGGATAGGTCAGAGCGCGTCTCGTGACGGTTTGCCATCCACGAGGCGTTGAATGCCCAGCGGATTGGCATTCTTCAACGCATCCGGCAGCAAACTGTCAGGGTAGTTCTGGAAACACACCGGACGCAGGAAACGGTCGATCGCCAAGGTGCCGACCGACGTACCACGGGCATCGGACGTTGCCGGATACGGCCCGCCATGGACCATCGAATCGCAGACCTCCACACCGGTCGGATAACCATTGAGCAGGATGCGTCCCACCTTTTGTTCCAGCAGCGGCGTCAATTCGGCGAACTGCTCGAAGTCTTCCGGCTCGCCAATGAGGGTCGCTGTCAGCTGCCCGTGCAGGCCGTCAAGTGCAGCGCTTAGTTGCGCCTGATCCGCGACTTCGACGAACACCGTGGTCGGACCGAACACCTCTTCCTGCAACACCGCATCGCCGTGGATCAACAAATCCGCGTCCGCCTTGAAGAGTTGCGGCTGCGCCTGATTGCCCTGTTGCGACTGGCCGGCCAGGTGCTCGATTGACGGGTGCGCGAGCAGCTTCTGCAACCCTTTGCCATAACTGCTGAGCGTGCCGGCGTTGAGCATGGTTTGCGCCGGTTGGTCATTGATCAACCCCGCTACCTGTTGCACGAACGCGCTGAATTGCGGCGAACGAATGCCGATTACCAGACCGGGGTTGGTACAGAATTGACCACAGCCTTGAACCACTGAAGCGGTGAGGTCGCGGGCGATGGTCTCGGCCCGCGCTTGCAGCGCCTGCGGCAAGATAACAACCGGGTTGATGCTCGACATCTCGGCGAACACCGGGATGGGTTGTGCACGGGCTGCGGCCATGTCGCACAAGGCACGACCACCCTTCAATGAACCGGTAAAACCGACGGCCTGAATCGCCGAATGTTTGACCAGCGCTTCACCGACCCCGCCGCCGTAAATCATGTTGAAAACGCCCGCCGGCATACCGGTTTTTTCCGCTGCGCGAATGATCGCATCAGCGACGGATTCGGCGGTGGCCATGTGACCGCTGTGCGCCTTGAACACCACCGGGCAACCGGCGGCCAATGCAGATGCCGTGTCGCCGCCGGCGGTGGAAAATGCCAGCGGGAAATTGCTCGCGCCGAACACCGCCACCGGACCGAGGCCAATACGGTACTGGCGCAAATCGGGACGGGGCAGCGGTTTGCGATCCAGCAGTGCCTGATCGATCCGGGCTCCATAAAAGTCGCCGCGACGCAGCACGTTGGCGAACAGGCGCATTTGTCCGCTGGTACGGCCACGCTCACCTTGAATGCGTGGCGCGGGCAACGCGGTTTCGCGGCAGACCAGAGCGACGAAATCATCGCCCAGGGCGTCCAGTTCATCGGCAATCCCATCGAGGAATTGCGCGCGGCGTTCTGCACTCAGACGCCGATAGGCCGGATACGCGGCGGCAGCTGCCTTCGCCGCCGCGTCGACCTCTTCCGGTGTTGCCTGATAGAAGTCATGAGGTAACGCCTCGCCGGTACTGGCGTCGACGCTCTGGAGTGTGAGGGTGCCGGCAGCGCTGCGCTGCCCGCCGATGTAGTTATGACCAAGAATCCGGGACATGCATGTCTCCTCAAAGTGTGCCGACGGTGCCGGGCTCAAACGCTGCTTCGACGGGCTTGATGCCGTTGATCAGCGGCGCACCGAATTCGGCCTGGCTGATTTCGAACAGATCACCCGGTCGGGTGCGAATGCCCTCGGCAAAGGACAGGGTGGCGGTGCCGAAGAAGTGAATGTGCACATCCCCCGGCCGCAGGAACTGGCTGTATTTGAAATGGTGGTACTCGAGGTTTTCCAGGCTGTGGCACATGTTCGCCTCGCCGCTGAGAAACTCGTTCTGCCACAACACTTCGCCGTCGCGCAGAATGCGGCTGGTGCCCGCCAGGTGTTGCGGCAGTTCACCCACCCGAAGCTCCGGCCCGTAGCTGCAGCTGCGCAATTTTGAATGCGCCAGATAGAGGTAGTTCTTGCGTTCCATGACGTGGTCGGAAAACTCGTTGCCCACGGCATAACCGAGGCGATAGGGCCTGGCGTCGGGGCCGATGACGTACAAACCACTGAGCTCCGGCTCTTCCCCGGCATCTTCAGCGAACGGCGGCAGTGGAAACGGATGGCCAGGGCGCACAACGATGCTGCCGTCACCCTTATAGAACCATTCCGGCTGTACACCCGCCTGCCCTGCTGCCGGTTTTCCGCCCTCCACGCCCCATTTGAAGATGCGCATGGTGTCGGTCATCGCGGTTTCGTCGCCGATCTGCTGATGCATCTTGTCCCGAGCCGAGGCGCTGCCCAAGTGGGTCAGGCCAGTGCCGCTGACCAGCATGTGCGCCGGGTCCGGGTGATCCAGCGGTGGCAGGATGCGACATTGGGCCAGCAGGTCTGCATAGTCATGACTGATGCCCAGCCCCAGTGCCTGAACCTGTTGCTCAAGATTGATACCGGCCTCAATGGCCGCCAACGCCAGGTCGCGAACCGTGCGTGCATCCTGCACCTCCCGTACCAGTCCCTCCTCGACCACGCCAACCCGGCGCTCGCCGTTAATCAATTCGAACTGAACCAAACGCATGGTTTTCTCCTTCAACAATTTTTCATGAGCACCGAACAATACGGTGGGAGCTTGCCTGCAAGCGATGGCGGCGGCAGATCAGACACTGATGTGTCAGACAGATTGCTATCGCCAGCAGGCTAGCTCCCACAGTGGTCGGTGGTGCCTTCGGATTCGGCTCAGGTCCGCGTCGCACCCCGTGCGCTGGCCGCGAATTGGTCAGCCGGCAGCACGTGTTTGCGCTCCAGCAAGCGGTAGACCACGCCCGTCAACACCAGCCCGAAGACCATCACGCCGGACAGGAAATACAGCCCAGACGCGAGATTCCCGGTGTATTCCTTCAGCGCACCGATGACGAACGGACCGATGTAGCCGCCCAGGTTGCCCACCGAGTTGATCAAGGCGATACCCGCCGCCGCACTGGCGCCGGCGAAGAAGCGACCCGGCAAGGTCCAGAACACGGCGGTGCACGAGAACAGCGCGAACGCCACCAGGCACAGCGCCGCCAATTGCGCCATCGGCATCGTCAGCCAGGCGCTGAAGAACAGACCAATCGCGCCCAATACATAGAGCACCGCGAGATGACCGTAGCGATCATTCAGTCGGTCGGAGCTGCGCGGGATGATCAACAAGCCAATGATCCCGAAAATGTACGGCACCGCTGACACGAACCCGGTCGTCAGGTCGCTGCCGCCAAATTGCTTGATCAGCGTCGGCAGCCACAGCCCGAGCCCATAAATGCTCAAGGTCACTGGCAGATAGAACAGCGCCAGCAGCAACACCCGTTTGTCCTTGAGGGCATGCAACGGATTGCCGTGGCGGGTCTGGCCGTATTCCTGAAGATCCTTTTGCAGTTCGCCGGTCAGCCAGTCCTTCTCGGCCTGGTCCATCCATTTGACCTGTTGCGGACCGTCCGGCAGCCAGCGCAGCACCGGCCAGGTCAGCAGGATCGCCGGGGTGCCGATGACGATGAACAGCCATTGCCAACCATGCAGACCGAGGGTGCCGTCCATGCCGAGCAAACCGCCGGACACGGGGCCGGTGATCATCATTGCGATGGGTTGCGAGAGGATAAACAGCCCCAGGATCTTGCCGCGATGGCGAACCGGGAACCATTGGGTGATGTAGTAGAGAACGCCCGGAAAGAACCCGGCTTCGGCGGCGCCGAGCAGGAAGCGCATGACATAGAAACTGTGCGGGCCCTGAACGAAAGCCATGCCGATGGTGATCGCGCCCCAGGTCACCATGATCCGCGCAAACCAGCGCCGCGCGCCGAAGCGTTCGAGCATCAGGTTGCTGGGAATCTCCAGCAGGAAGTAACCAATGAAGAACAGTCCGGCGCCTAGTCCATAGGCAGCGTCGCCGATGCCGATGTCCGCGCCCATGTGCAGCTTGGCGAACCCTACGGCGGAGCGATCCACATAGGCGATCAGGTACAGCAGGATCAGGAAGGGAATCAGTTTCAGCGTGATGCGACGTATCAGCCGCAGTTCCTGGCTCATGAGATCGGTCTCCGATTGTTGTTATAGAACCTCGGGGGACGCCTCTCGCAGAAAACCGCCAGGGCAATCCCTCCGTTGCGACCGACTATATAGTATTACTATTTACTCAACAACACTTCCAAACATTCGATTTTGCGCTTATGTTATCCATCAGCTCGAACAATATAGTCATACAATAAGAGAATCGATCATGTCTGATAAAAAACCCAACCTGCGCTCTGCCCAATGGTTCGGCACGGCTGACAAGAACGGCTTCATGTACCGCAGCTGGATGAAGAATCAGGGCATTGCCGACCATCAGTTTCACGGCAAGCCGATCATCGGCATTTGCAATACCTGGTCGGAACTGACTCCGTGTAACGCGCATTTCCGCCAAATCGCGGAGCACGTCAAACGTGGGGTGATCGAGGCCGGCGGCTGGCCGGTTGAGTTCCCGGTGTTTTCCAATGGCGAATCGAATCTGCGTCCGACCGCCATGTTCACGCGAAATCTGACGAGCATGGATGTGGAGGAAGCGATTCGCGGCAACCCGATTGATGGCGTCGTGCTGTTGACCGGCTGCGACAAAACCACGCCTGCCCTGTTGATGGGCGCAGCCAGTTGCGACGTGCCGGCTATCGTCGTCACCGGCGGGCCGATGCTCAACGGCAAGCACAAGGGTCAGGACATCGGTTCCGGCACCGTGGTATGGCAGCTCAGTGAGCAGGTCAAGGCGGGCACCATCACCCTCGATGACTTCCTCGCGGCCGAGGGTGGCATGTCCCGTTCGGCGGGCACCTGCAACACCATGGGCACCGCCTCGACCATGGCCTGCATGGCTGAAGCGCTGGGCACTTCCCTGCCCCACAACGCGGCTATTCCAGCGGTTGACGCACGCCGTTATGTGTTGGCGCACATGTCCGGCATGCGTGCGGTAGAGATGGTTCGCGAAGACTTGAAGTTGTCGAAAATCCTCACCAAGGAAGCATTCGAAAACGCCATCCGCGTCAACGCCGCCATCGGTGGCTCGACCAATGCCGTTATCCACCTCAAAGCCATTGCTGGCCGTATCGGTGTGGACCTGGAGCTGGATGACTGGACCCGCATGGGTCGAGGCATGCCGACCATCGTCGACCTGCAACCGTCCGGTCGCTTCCTCATGGAAGAGTTCTACTACGCCGGGGGCTTGCCAGCCGTACTGCGCCGCCTCGGTGAAGCCAATCTGATTCCCCATCCGAACGCCTTGACCGTCAACGGCAAATCCATTGGTGAAAACACCAGGGACGCACCGATCTATGGCCAGGACGAGGTCATTCGCACACTCGACAATCCGATCCGCGCCGACGGGGGCATCTGTGTGCTGCGCGGCAACCTGGCGCCGCTCGGTGCCGTCCTCAAACCGTCCGCCGCCAGCGCTGAGCTGATGCAGCACCGCGGTCGTGCGGTGGTGTTCGAGAACTTCGACATGTACAAGGCACGGATCAACGATCCGGAGCTGGACGTGGACGCGAACTCGATACTGGTCATGAAAAACTGCGGCCCGAAGGGATATCCGGGCATGGCTGAAGTCGGCAACATGGGCTTGCCGGCCAAGCTGTTAGCGCAAGGTATCACGGACATGGTGCGCATCTCAGATGCGCGCATGAGCGGCACGGCCTACGGCACGGTGGTGCTGCATGTCGCCCCGGAGGCGGCTGCCGGCGGGCCTTTGGCGACGGTGAAGGAAGGTGACTGGATCGAACTCGATTGTGCCAATGGACGCCTGCACCTGGATATTCCGGATGCGGAACTCGCGGCACGCATGGCGGATCTGCAACCACCGCAGCAACTGATCGTGGGCGGTTATCGTCAGCTGTACATCGATCATGTACTGCAAGCGGATCAGGGCTGTGACTTCGACTTCCTGGTCGGATGCCGAGGAGCCGAAGTACCCCGCCACTCGCATTAAGCGCAAAAAATCACAGCCTGCGGCAGCTCCCACATTGGAATGCATTCCCCCTGTGGGAGCCAGCCTGCTGGCGATTACGGTCTGTCAGTCGATACCGATATGGCCTGACACACCGCTAATCGCTAGCAGGCCAGCTACCACATTTGGTTTGTGTATCCACCTCAAGATTGTGTCTCGCCTGTTATGATGCGCGGCATCTCCATCCCACAGGATCGCGCCGTTCCCCATGGATTACCGCAAACCCTCCGACCGCAAAAGCATGCACTCGCGCATCGTCCAGGAACTGGGCATGCAGATCGTTTCCGGGCGATTCAAACCGGACGACAAACTGCCCGCCGAAGCCCTGTTGTGCGAAGAGTACGCGGTCAGCCGACCGGTGCTGCGCGAAGCCACGCGGGTACTGGTTGCCAAGGGCCTGGTGTATTCCCGTCCGCGCGTCGGCACGGTGGTCAAGCAGCGCAAGGAATGGCACATGCTCGACCCGGACGTGTTGCACTGGCTGATGCAAAGCAGTCCGCAAAATGAATTCTTCGATCTGCTGACCAGTGTGCGCAGCATCATCGAACCCGCCGCGGCCGCCCTGGCCGCCCAGTTCGCCACCGAGGCAGACATCGCCTCCATCGGTGAAGCCTATCAACGCATGGAGGCCGCGCCGACGCCCGAAGCCCTGCTGCAACCGGACCTGGATTTCCATAGCCGAATTGCCGATGCCACGCACAATGATCTACTGGCCAACCTGTGCAACATGCTCTCGGTGGCAATTGCCGAAGCGCTGAAGCATTCCAACCAGCGACCGAACTTGCACGAACTGGCATTGCCACGGCACAAGGCGATCCTGACCGCCATCGAAAACCGCGACGCCCTCGGCGCACGGCATGCGACGCTGGTGCAGCTGGATGATGCGCGTAGTGCGCTGAATGTGGTGCTCGGCAGCGATCACCCGTAAAAGAAAATTCAAAAGATCGCAGCCTCGCTTCGCTCGACAGCTCCTACAGAGGATTCGCATTCCCACGTAGGAGCTGTCGAGTGAAACGAGGCTGCGATCTTTTGCTCGTCGAGTTAAAACCGCGCCACAGGATTCGGATTCCCGCGTAGGAGCTGTCGAGTGAAACGAGGCTGCGATCTTTTGATCGTCGAATAAAAACCGCACCACAGGATTCGCACTCCCACGTAGGAGCTGTCGAGTGAAACGAGGCTGCGATCTTTTGATCTTCGAATAAAAAAAAGCCGCAACCCTGAGGTTGCGGCTTTCGTGTTTCAGCAAAGGATCAGTGAGCAAACAGCGAATTGCCCTTCTGCCCCGCCAGTTTCTCCGGCTTGATCAGGAACCGTGCCAGCGCCGGCAACAGCCACAGTGCACCGAACATGTTCCACAGCAGCATGAAGGTCAGCATCAGGCCCATGTCGGCCTGGAACTTGATCGCCGAGAAGATCCAGGTGCACACGCCGATCGCCAGGCACAGGCCGGTGAACAGTACGGCTTTACCGGTGGATTTCAGCGTCTGGTAGTACGCTTCTTGCAGCGGTAGACCGGCACGCAGAAAGCTTTCCAGACGGCTGTAGATATAGATGCCGTAGTCCACGCCAATCCCGACACCCAATGCCACGACCGGCAAGGTCGCCACCTTCACGCCGATGCCCATGAACGCCATCAGCGCGTTGCCGAGTACCGAGGTCAGCACCAGCGGCAGCACGATGCACAAGGTCGCAGCCCAGGAACGGAAGGTGATCATGCACATGGTCGCAACACAGATGTACACCAGGATCAGGATGGTCAGCTCGGATTCCTTGATCACCTCGTTGGTCGCCGCCTCGATCCCGGCGTTACCGGCTGCGAGGATGAATTCCAGGCCGTCCTTGTTGTTCTCCTTGGCGAAGTCCTGCACCGCGTGAACCGCTCGGTCCAGGGTCGCGGCCTTGTGGTCGTTGAGGAACACCAGTACCGGAGCCAGCGAGCAACTGTTGTTGTACAGGCCATCTGCACGGGCGATGGAGTTGTTCAACACATCGGGGTTACGCGACAGGGTTTCCCATTTCAGGTTGCCCTCGTTCATGCCCTTGATCATCTGCTTGGACACGGTCACCAGCGAGATCGCCGACTGCACGCCCTCGGTGTTCTGCATCTTCCACATCAGTTCGTCGATGGGCGCCATGGCTTCGTAACGCGAACAACCCTCGGCTTTGGTCTTGACCATCACCACCAATACGTCAGAGCTGGTGGAGTAATTGCTGATGATGAAGTTGTTGTCCTTGTTGTAACGCGAGTCCGGACGCAGCTCCGGAGCACCCTGGTCCAGGTCACCAATTTTCAGGTTCTGGCTGTACCAGAGGCCGCCACCGAAAGCGATCAGTGCCAGGGCAATCGACACCGGGGCGACTTTCGGGCTGGCGAAGTTCGACAGCAGACGCCAGAACGGATGCTCGCGCACCGCGTCCTTCTTGCTGCGCTCCACGGCGCGCTTGCTGATGCCGACATAGGAAATCGCCACCGGCAACAGGATCAGGTTGGTGAACACGATCACCGCCACGCCGATGGACGCGCCGATGGCCAGTTCACGAATCACGCCAATGTCGATGATCAACAGGGTAATGAAGCCCACCGCATCCGCGAGGATCGCAATCATCCCCGGCAGGAACAACTGGCGGAAAGTCCGTCGTGCGGCGGTCAGTGCGTTGTCCGCCTCGCTGGACTGCAAGGCGATACCGTTGATTTTCTGTACGCCGTGGGAAATACCGATGGCGAAAATCAGGAACGGCACCAGCATCGAATAGGGATCGAGTCCGAAGCCGAAAAAGTGCATCAAGCCGAGTTGCCAGACCACCGCCACCAGCGTGGTACTGAGTACCGCCACGGTGCTGCGCATGCAGTTGGTAAACCAGTACAGCAGGATCAGGGTGATCACGAAGGCGATGCCGAAGAACATCACCACCATGACCAGACCATCAATCAGGTCGCCTACCTTCTTGGCGAAACCGACGATGTGGATCTTGATGTTGGGGTTCTGTTTTTCGAACTTGTCGCGGATCTTGTCTTCGAGCTCATGAGAGAACTTGCGATAATCCAGGGCCAGTAATTTGCCTTGGTCCTGCGGGTCCGGGTAGGACTCCAGCAATGGAATATCGACAATGCTCGACTTGAAGTCGTTGGACACCAGCCGTCCGACTTGCCCGGACTTGAGTACGTTGTTACGCAGCAGATCGAGGCTTTCCTGCGAACCGTTATAGCTCTGCGGGATCACTTCACCGCCGGCGAAGCCTTCTTCCGTCACCTCGGTCCAGCGTACGCTCGGACTCCACAGCGACTTGAGACCGGAGCGGTCGACACCCGAAATGTAGAACACTTCATCGTTGATCTGACGCAGGGTCTCCATGTATTCCTTGGAGAAAATGTCGCCGTCGGTGGCTTCAACCGAGATCCGTACCGTGTTGCCCAGGTTCGCCAGGTCGTTGCGGTGCTCCATCATCTTTTGAATGAAGGGATGTTCCAGCGGGATCATTTTTTCGAAGCTGGTGGACGGACGAATCAGCGTCGCCTGCCAGAAAAGGAAAATACTGACCAGCAGGCAGATCGTGATCACTGCCGGGCGGTTGTTGAAAATCAGGCGCTCGAGAAATGTCGCCTTGTCTTGGTGATGGCTGCTTAGGGATGTCATAGACCCGCCTTCTTATTATGTGCCCGGCTCATTTGCCCAACTCGGCGCCCGATGGCGAAGTAGCGCGAACGCCGCCCTGTCCTGCCAGAATCAGATTTCCGTTGCCTGCGGCAGTGACGGCCGACACGGAAATGCGATCCGCACGGTTGAACACGCTGAAGGTTTCGCCGTTGTCGCTGCTGCGGACCACCGAGCCACCGTTGCCGACGATCACGATTGAACCATCATCGAGTAGCGTTGCTCCCGACAGGCCAAACTCCAGCGCGCCACGGGTTGCCTTGAGTTCAACCGGCTCCCAGGTGGTGCCGAAATCGGTGGAGCGGAACAGGTTGCCGCGCAATCCGTAAGCCAACAGGGTATTGGCTTGAGCCGTGCCGATTACGCCGAACAGAGAGCCTTCGTACGGGCCTTCGAGTTTTTCCCAGGTCTGACCCCAGTCGGCAGAACGGAACATGCTGCCCTGCTCTCCGACGATGAACAGCCCGGCATCCTTGACGGCCGCGATGCCGTTGAGGTGAAACTGGTCTTCGTTATCGAGGCGGTCGCTGGCGTCTTCCCAGTGCTTGCCGCCATCGGTGGTTTCCAGCAATGCGCCGTAGGCACCCACGGCAAAGCCGCTGTTGGCGTCCTTGAACCAGACGTCAAGCAGCGGCGCTTCGCGTTTCAAATCTTCGTATTGCTTGGTCCAGGTGACGCCTCCGTCCTCACTGGCGAGGATCTGCGCGTCATGGCCGACGGCCCAGCCGTATTTGTCGTCGACGAAAAATACCGATGTCAGCAGTTGCCGGGTGGGCACCTTCGCTTGGGTCCAGGTGGCGCCCTGGTCATCGGAATACAGGATGTGCCCACGATCACCGACGGCCACCAGCCGCTTGCCGGCGTGCACGACATCGAGCATCAGGCTTTTGCTGGCCTTGGCGGATTCAACGGAATAGACAACGTCGGATGCCGGCGCGGCCGCGGCCAGCACAGGAGCCGACAACATGGCAGTGCCCAACAGCGAGAGCGCTGTAGCCAGCAACGCGAATTTGCGTAATGCCGGCGGGCGGCAGATACCCACACCCATGACAGGCTCACTCATAGACCTTCCCCCATTATTATTGTTAGGTCGTTCAACCTTTCAGGGCGCCGTAAGGTTGTTCATCCTGATCGGCTTTCTGGAGCATAGTCCTGAAATGCGCAATCTAGAGCCCCTTCGGAAGCTGGCTTATCCTATCGGTGTTTGGAAAGGTCTGACAATCGACGCCACGTTATCTTTTGTTAACTGGCGGGATAAGGGCTGGAGGTGAATGAGGGGGTATTCGGAGGGGTGATCGTGGATGCTTTTGAGTACACATTCCCCTTTAGGAAGTGCGTAAGGGCTGCGTAGGAACGCCCTCTATAGGAACCCTGTAGGCGCTGTCGAGTGAAACGAGGCTGCGATCTTTTGATCTTTTCTTTAAAAGCATTCGTCGGTACAACGAGTTGATGATTACTATCGCCGCGCGTCGCTGTCCAGCGGGGGCTTAATTTGGGGGTTATTTCGCGCCTGCACGACTATAAGGAAAACACATGTCGACACTGGTCTATTACGTCGCTGCCACTCTGGATGGTTATATTGCCACTCAACAACACAAACTGGATTGGCTGGAGAACTTTGCGCTAGGGGATGACGCAACGGCCTATGATGATTTTTATCAGACGGTCGGAGCAGTGATCATGGGGTCGCAGACCTATGAATGGATCATGTCGAACGCTCCCGATGACTGGCCCTACCAGGACGTACCCGCCTTTGTCATGAGCAACCGGAATTTGTCAGCGCCCTCCAATCTGAATATCACCTTCGTACACGGTGATGCCGGAGCCATTGCGGCCACGGCCAGACAAGCAGCGAATGGCAAGAATGTCTGGCTGGTCGGTGGCGGCAAAACGGCAGCCTGTTTTGCAGACGCCGGGGAATTGCAGCAGTTGCTCATCACCACCATCCCGATCTTTCTCGGCAGCGGCGTTCCCGTACTGCCCGTTGACCGCGCGCTTGAAGTCAGTTTCAGTAAACAACGAACGCTGCAGAGCGGCGCAATGGAATGCGTTCTGGACGTGAAGTCGGATTAACGCCCGCAAGACGATCATGTACCGAATCTTGCAGCATCGGCCCTCAAGGGAAGAAACCATTGAAGCGTTTGGTATTAAGTTTCGGAAGCTGGCTCATCGTACACATTCCCTTGTAGGAAATGCGTAACGGCTATGCAGGGGCACTGTAGGAGCTGTCGAGTGAAACGAGGCTGCGATCTTTTGACTTTCGCTTTATAAAAAACACAGATCAAAAGATCGCAGCCTCGTTTCACTCGACAGCTCCTACAGTGTTCTTACGGTGCTGCTACAGGCTGTCAGGCCAGGCTTTTGCTGACCACTTCGAAGACATCGCTCGACAGCTGACCCGAAGCCCGAATCCGCTCCAGCTCACCTTTCATCAACGCCTGACGAGCGTCGTCGTATTTGCGCCAGCGAGTCAGCGGCGCCAGTTGACGGGAAGCAATCTGAGGATTGAACCCGTTCAGCTCGATCACCAGGTCCGCCAGGAAGCGATACCCCGAACCATCCGCCGCATGGAAGTTGATCAGGTTCTGCCCGGCAAACGCGCCCACCAATGCCCGCACCTTGTTCGGGTTCTTCATGTTGAACGCCGGATGCTGCATCAGCTGACGCACCCGCTCCAGGCCACCTGGTAGTGTGCTGCCAGCCTGAACGCTGAACCACTGATCCATGACCAGCGGATTGTCCTTGAAGTGCTCGGCAAAACTGGCCAGCGCCTTGGCTTTCTCTTCGTCGAACGGCGAATTGACCAACACCGCCAGCGCCGTCAGGCGTTCGGTCATGTTGTCGCTGAACTCGAACTGTTCAAGAGTCGCTGCCAGGACTTCCGGTTTTTCGCTGAGCATCAGGTATGACAGCGCAATGTTCTGCAGCGCGCGACGAGCAAAGTGCTCGGCCTCGGCCATATAAGGCGTCTTTTTCGACAGGTCGCGATTGGCCTGATAACGCAGCCATAGCGGTTCGAACAGGTTGTCCGCCAATTGCTCGCGAGCAAACTCGCGGGCGATGTGGATGGCGTCAACATCAGCAACCTCGCTGATTTCCGTCAGATACGCTTCACCCGGCAGCGAGAGCATTTCCGCGACCATGGCCTGGTCCAGCGTTTCATCAGTCAGCACCGAATGCAGGGCGGTGATCAGACGTTGATCCAGCACCAGCTTCTCACCCTTCTGGTGATCGGTGATCAGCTCTTGCAGCACTTGAACCGACAGTTGCTGGCCGGCGTCCCAACGATTGAAACCGTCAGTGTCGTGCTGCATGAGGAACATCAATTGATCGCGGCTGTACGGGAAGCTCAGCTTTACCGGTGCCGAGAAGCCGCGCAGCAACGACGGCAGCGGCTGTTGCGCAACGTCAACGAAGGTGAACGTCTGCTCGGCTTCGGTCACCGAAATCACTCGCGAAGTGCCCTGGGCGCTGGCCTCACCTTGCAAGCGCAGGGCGAGTTCGCCGCCCTTGCTGTCCAGCAGGCCCAGCTCGACCGGGATCACGAACGGCAGCTTCTCAACCTTGTCCGGGGTCGCCGGGCAGCTTTGGCGGAAGGTCAGGCTGTAGGTTTTCGCGGCGGCGTCATAGGCCTCGCTCACCGCCAGCCGTGGCGTGCCGGCCTGGCTGTACCACCGTTTGAATTGGGTCAGGTCGACACCATTGGCGTCTTCCATGGCTTTGATGAAGTCGTCGCAGGTCACGGCCTGGCCGTCATGGCGATCAAAATACAGATCGCTGCCTTTGCGGAAGCCTTCGGTACCGAGCAAGGTGTGGATCATGCGGACCACTTCCGAGCCCTTCTCATACACGGTCAGGGTGTAGAAGTTGGAGATCTCGATGAAGCTGTCCGGGCGCACGGCGTGGGCCATCGGGCCAGCGTCCTCGGCGAACTGGTGGGTCCGCAGGTAAGCCACGTCCTGGATGCGCTTGACCGTGGCCGAGTTCATGTCGGCGGAGAAACCGGAATCACGGAACACCGTAAAACCTTCCTTGAGCGACAGCTGGAACCAGTCGCGGCAGGTCACGCGGTTACCCGACCAGTTGTGGAAGTATTCGTGGGCGACGATCGCCTCGACCCGCTGGTGAGCGGCGTCGGTGGCGGTCTCTGCCTTGGCCAGCACGGCGCTGGAGTTGAAGATATTGAGGCCCTTGTTCTCCATGGCGCCCATGTTGAAGTCGTTCACGGCGACGATCATGAAGATGTCCAGGTCGTACTCGCGGCCGTACACCTCTTCGTCCCAGCGCATGGATTTCTTCAGGCTGTTCATGGCGTGCTGGCACTTGTCGATGTTTTCCGGCTCGACGTAGATGCGCAGCGCCACGGAACGCTCGGTCATGGTGGTGAAGGTGTCTTCGACGCACCAAAGATCACCGGCCACCAGCGCAAACAGGTATGCCGGTTTCATGAACGGGTCTTCCCAGGTTGCCCAGTGCCGGCCTTCTTCGCCCGGGCCTGAGGCAATCGGGTTGCCGTTGGACAGCAACACCGGGTAGCTGTGCTGCTCGGCAACCACCGTGGTGGTGAACTTGCTCATCACGTCCGGGCGGTCGAGGTAATAGGTGATCTTGCGGAAGCCTTCAGCCTCGCACTGGGTGCAGAACATGCCGCTGGACTTGTACAGGCCTTCCAGCGCGGTATTGGTTTCCGGGTGGATCCTGACACTGGTGTCGACCGTGAACGTGGTGCTGGTCGGGTGCAGGGTCAGGTAGTTCTCAGTCAACTGGTAGTCAGTTTCGCTCAGCGCTACATCACCGAGGTTCACCGACAGCAATTCAAGCTGCTGGCCATCCAGCACCAGTGGCGGCAAGCCCGGGCCACGCTCGGGATTGCGGCGCATCACCAGTTGCGCATGGACCAGGCTGTGGTCCTCGAACAACTCGAAGGTCAGGTGCGTCTCGTCGATCAGGTACTCGGGCGCCTGATAGTCCTTCAGGTAGATCATCTTCGGTTGTTCGGTGCGCATGCTGGAGTCCTTACTGATGCACGGCGAGCTGGTAAGCCGTGTATTTACGAATATTGATGACGCCGGTGTCGAAGATCAGGTACTGGCCCTTGATCCCCAGCAGCGTGCCTTCGGCAATCGGGTTCTTGTCCAGATTGAAGCTGACGATCTTGGCCGGGTACTGCTCGACCGGGTAGCGGATTTCAATCGGTTCGACATCGGCAATGGTCTGGATCGCCTGCAGTCCGAATCGTTCCTGCAAACCTTGCAAACCTTCGGCGCAGCTGTCGAACAACTGATCGCGAACGGCTGCCAGGTCCACCGAAACCGCTTCGCCCTTGAGTAAAGCACGCCAGTTGGTCTTGTCCGCCACCTGGCTGCGAAACAGGTCCTCGACGAAACCCGATTGCTGACGCGTCGACACGCGCATGATCGGCAACGCCTGACGGGCGCCCTGATCGATCCAGCGCGTTGGCAGCTGCGTAGCGCGAGTAATACCGACTTTCACGCCCGACGAGTTGGACAGGTACACGATGTGGTCGGTCATGCAGAACGTCTGGCCCCACTCGGGCTCCCGGCAGGTGCCGGCGTCGAAGTGGCAACGCTCAGGGCTCATGATGCAGATATCGCACTGCGCCAGTTTGGTCATGCACGGGTAGCAATAACCCTGGCTGAAACTGGTTTTGGTCTTGCGTCCGCAATGGGAGCAATGGATCGCCCCCAGGTATTCCAGGCGCACTGTGGTCCCGATCAATGGATTGACCGGTACCTCGACATCATCCAGACGAAACGCGTACTGCACGTCCGGTCCGTCAAGGCGTGCCGACATTTTGCTGATTGCACCGCGGCCAATCTCGATCAATGGATGGCATCCGACTTGAACAGGATATTAGGCACTTCAATCGACTTGGAGCTGCACTCCTGAGGACCCATGTAGCCGGTGCGCTCTTCTTCGGGCAGGTTCTTGATTTCCCAGGCGATCATTGCCTGCAACGACAGTTCGCGCTGTTCGGCGGTGAGTTTGCCACCGTCGGACCATTTACCGATTTCCACCGCCAGTTTCAGGCTCTGGTAGATGTCGGGGGTGATGTTCTTGATCATTTCGTTAAAAGAGGACATTGGGTCTCCGCGCTCTTGAATCTGCACAAAAATTTTAGACGGCCAGTTTACGGCGGTTGTACAAACCACCCAACAAACCGGTGAAGCATCCGATGAGTAACCCGCCGACATGGGCCGCGTTGGCAATTTCACCGAAACCGATCATCGAGACCAGCCCGGACAGGCACAGCAGCAGCCAGACCAGCATCATCACCAGCACGCCCCGTGGCAGGCGATAAGCCGGGTTCGGCGACAGCATCTGGAAGATCCAGCAATGCCCGAGCAAGCCGTACAACACGCCGGACAACCCGCCAAACAACGTCGGACCGCTGAACAGATACTGGGCGTAGTTGGAGACCAGGCTGAACAGCAGGGTCAGGCCAATCAGATTGATGCTGCCCTGGCGGGATTCGATCCGCCGCCCCAGTTCCCAGTACCACATGCCGTTCATGGCCAGGTGCAGGATGCCGAAGTGGATCAGCATTGGCGTTACAAGCCGCCACCACTGCCCCGCGGCCAGGCTGTCAGCCAGTGGCACGAAATGGATGTACTCGCCGACCACGCGGAAATCGAGGAAGGTCAGCCAGTGCATCGTGTCGAGGTTTTCGCCCAGCAGCGTGACAGCGCCGACGATCATGCTCAGCACCAACACCAGGCCGGTTGCCTTGGCATGACGCAACTGTTCGATAAAGCCTGGGCGCTTGGTGGTTTGCGCAACCGGGATGTCCAGCTGCTGATCGGGATCACCCGCCGGAAAGCGTTCGTACAGCGAGCGCACGTCTTCGCTGATGTTGGCGGGTACCCACAGCACCTGTTCGCCAGATTCCTCGCTGACCCGATGCGGAACCTGCATGCGCTGCAGCAATTTGACGAACCCGCTCAGGTCCACCGCCAGTGGCAGGCGCAGTACGGCGACGGTACTCATTGCAGCACCTCCGGACGCTCGACATCGACCCAAACGAACTTGTTCGGATCCAGTCGTGTCTCCTGATCCAGGCGATAGGCAACGAGTTTGCCGTAGAGCACCGCGCTGTAATCCAGGCAACCGAGGTTTGGACGGATCGGCGCGGGTTTGCCACTGCGCCAGTAATGACCGACGAACAGCAGGGGCTCGTCGACGCCGTAGCGCAGCAAGGTATTTTTTTCGATAGAAGACAGTGGCGTCTTGGCCACAGGGTCAGGCAAGGCATCAGGCTGGAACACAATGTCTCCGTAGGTTTGCGGGTCGTCTTCCCAGAACTTGGTGCGAAAGAACGATCGCGTCAGGCCATCGCCGCTGGTCATGGTCAATCCGTCCGGCAGGCGCATGTCGGTGCCGCGCAACAGGCGGTCGAACACGGTGCAGGCAAAACTGCCGGGCACCGCCGAGGACTGGAGGAAATGCTCATCGACGCACCCATTGGGGAACTGGGCCCGCAGCGGTGCGATCAGGCCGGCATCCCAGCAGGCGTGCACCACCCGGAAACGCCCGGCATCGACGAACAACGGCATCTCATAGAACCATTGCAGGAAGTCGTGCCAATCGGCGGGATGGTGTTCGAACTGGGTCAGGGTTTCGGCCAACAGGCGGGCATGGCGCGGTGTGTGTTCGCGCACGTATTGCTTGCCGCTGCCCGGTGGCGCAGGCGTGCTCCAGCCGAGGGCATTGAACTCGTGGTTGCCCATGATGCACAACGCCTGGCCGGCTTCGACCATGTCGTGGACGATGTGCAGCGCCTCGCGAATCCGCGGGCCACGGTCGATGATGTCTCCGACGAACACCGCCATACGCGACGGATGGCGCCAGACGCCACCTTGTTTGTGATAACCGAGCCGGTCGAGCAAGTGCTCAAGGGTCAGAGCGCAACCGTGCACGTCACCGATCAGGTCGTAGCTACGCGCGGGATCGAGCATCAGTCGCCTCCACCACCCAGCCGACTGCCCCAGCCGAGCTTGGTCCGGCAGACTTCATAGTAGTTGTGGTCGAGCGGGTGGATCAGTCGCAGTTTCTGGGCTTTCTTGCTGACGGTGATGGTGTCACCCGGCGCGCAGGTGAAGTGGTTTTGCCCGTCACAGGAGACTTGCGGGTAGATCTGCATATCCTTGGACACGACGATTTTCAGCTCACTGTTGCCATCGACCACAATTGGCCTGCCCGACAAGGTATGGGGGTACATCGGCACAATCACAATAGCGTCGAGCTTGGGGTGCATGATCGGGCCACCGGCTGACAGCGCATAAGCCGTCGAACCGGTGGGCGTAGCGACGATCAGGCCGTCGGCCTTCTGGCTGCACACGAACTGGCCATCGATATACAGCTCGAATTCGATCATTCGCGTGGATTTGCCAGGGTGCAGCACCACGTCATTCAACGCATCGCCCTGCCCGATGGCTTCGGCGTGGCGGCGGACTTCGGCCTGGAGCAGGAAGCGGTTTTCAACCAGATAATGGCCGTCCAGCACTTCAGCCACTTTGACTTCCAGCTCATCCGGGCGGATGTCGGTCAAAAAGCCCAGGCTGCCGCGGTTGATACCCAGCACCGGAATATTGTGTCGGGCCAGTGCCCGGGCCGCGCCGAGCAGGCTGCCGTCGCCACCGACCACAATCACCATGTCGCACACTTCGCCGAGCATCTTGCGCGACGAGGTTTGCAGGCCATGACCTGGCAGCACTTCGGCAATGGTGTCTTCGAGGATCACGTGTAGATGACGATCGAGCAGAAACCGTTTCAGTCGGCGGACGGTATCCAGCACCTGCGAACTGCCAAGGCGACCGATGATGCCGATATTACGAAATTGCTCCATGGGGCTTCCAGGCTCTGCGACGGCGAAAAACACGATTATGGGCGAAAGCGCGGCATAGACAAAATCCTTTCAGCGACAAGGGTGTAGTCACGTTTAGAGCTATGCTCGCAAGATGATCCTATTTCCAGACTTGCTTCAGTTGCCCCACCAGTTACGCCATCCAGAGGTGCGTGACCTGGCGTGGGTGATTCTCGCGCCGCCCATGCTCAGCGATACGCCATGGCCGCAGCGTCACCCGCTGGCCGGCAGTGACTGGGTGCAGGCGCCCGAACGCCTGGAGAGCTGGCTCAGGCAACTCGATCAAGACAGTTACGACTTACTGCACTGGCTGGCCCAGGCACGAACCCGTCGACTGGGTTTGTACTACGAGCGCTTGTGGCAGTACGCGGTGCGCCACGCGCCGGGTATCGAGCTGATTGCCGCGAACCTGCCGATTCGGCGCGAAGGTCATACTCTGGGTGAGCTGGATATGCTGTTGCGCGATCGCGACGGCGTGCACCACCTGGAGTTGGCGATCAAGCTGTACCTCGGCCCGCAGAATGGCGACGGTACCGACCCGGCGCAGTGGCTCGGACCTGGCTGTCATGACCGGCTGGACCGCAAGCTGGCACACCTCAGCCAGCATCAACTGCCCATCTCGGCACGCCCGGAAAGCCGTGAGGCGCTGGCAGCGCTGGATATTCAGCAGTTCAGCGCGCATTTGTGGCTGGGGGGTTATCTGCTGTATCCGTGGCCCGGACAGGCCGAATCGCCGAGCGGTGCGCATCCGCAGCATCTGCGTGGAAGCTGGCTGCATCAGAAGGATTGGGCGCTCTTTGTCGCGCAACGTCCGCCGGGTCGCTGGCAACCCCTGCCCCGTCACGCCTGGCTGGCACCGGCGCACTACCCCGTCGAGCAGACGTGGAACGATGAGCAGTTGAACGCCTGGCTGGGCGAACTGGACCCGCTGGCGCCCGCGCAGTTGCTGGTGAGATTGACCGAGAATGCCGAAGGGGACTGGGAGGAAGCGGAGCGGTTGTTTCTGGTGGCGGATCTTTGGCCGAATGTGCCGGGCAATGGTTGAGTCTTTGTGGTGACAGGTCTGGCCAAATCGCGAG
Source organism: Pseudomonas sp. LBUM1643 (assembly GCF_059716215.1). Taxonomy (NCBI): domain Bacteria; kingdom Pseudomonadati; phylum Pseudomonadota; class Gammaproteobacteria; order Pseudomonadales; family Pseudomonadaceae; genus Pseudomonas; species Pseudomonas sp. LBUM1643. The sequence continues at coordinate 3,023,892 of NZ_CP166813.1, read as the reverse complement.
CAGGCTCACTCCCACATTGAATCTGCGTCATGCACAGATCCCTTGTGGGAGTGAGCCTGTTCGCGATGACGCCAACGCGCTCTAGAAGGACAACCGCAACGCCAGCGCCGCCAACGTCACCAACAACACCGGCACCGTCAACACAATCCCGACTTTGAAGTAATACCCCCATCCAATGCGGATGCCCTTGCGCTCCAGCACATGCAACCACAGCAACGTCGCCAGACTGCCAATCGGGGTGATCTTCGGGCCCAGGTCGCTGCCGATGACGTTGGCGTAGATCATCGCCTCCTTCACTACACCCGTCGCCTGGCTGGCATCGATGGATAACAACCCGATCAACACGGTTGGCAGATTATTCATGATCGAAGACAGCAGCGCCGTCAGCACCCCGGTCCCCATCGCCGCGCCCCAGACGCCGTAACCGGCAAACCCGTCCAACCAACCGGCCAGATAGCCCGTGAGCCCCGCATTACGCAGCCCGTAGACCACCAGATACATGCCCAGCGAGAACACCACGATGTGCCACGGGGCTTCTTTCAGTACCTTATGGGTGGAGATCTTGTGGCCGCGGGCCGCAATCACCCACAGCAACGCGGCACACACGGCGGAAATGGCACTGATCGGAATGCCCAGCGGTTCGAGGGCAAAGCAGCCCGCCAACAAAATCACCAGGACCACCCAACCGGCATAGAACGTTGCCTTGTCATGGATTGCACTGACAGGGTCCGCGAGTTGTTCGGGGTCGTAATCCTTGGGAATGTCACGACGAAAAAACCACATCAACACCAGCAGCGTCGCAGCGACACTGACCAGGTTGACCGGAATCATCACTGCCGCGTAGCGATTGAATCCGATGTTAAAGAAGTCGGCAGAAACGATATTTACCAGGTTCGAGACCACCAGCGGCAGGCTCGCGGTGTCGGCAATAAAACCGGCACCCATCACGAAAGCGAGGGTCGCTGCAGGTGAAAAACGTAACGCCAGCAACATGGAAATCACGATGGGAGTGAGGATCAGTGCAGCCCCGTCATTGGCAAACAGCGCCGAGACCAGTGCGCCGAGCAACACCATATAGGCGAAAAGTTTGCGCCCGCTGCCACGTCCCCAACGGGCGACGTGCAGGGCTGCCCAGTTGAAGAAGCCGGCCTCGTCCAGCAAAAGACTGATGATGATCAGCGCGACAAAGGTGCCGGTAGCGTTCCAGATGATTTGCCACACCAACGGAATGTCGCTCAGGTGCACCGCGCCGAAAATCAGCGCCAATACCGCGCCGAGTACCGCACTCCAGCCGACGCCAAGGCCTTTGGGTTGCCAGATCACCAGTGTAATGGTCAGCAGGAAAATCAGTGACGCCGTGAGCATGCGATGCAACCTTGGAAAAACGATGAAACATACAGCATCTCGAAGACTGCCTCTATCCTGCCAACGCCGAACCTGAACCATAAACCTTCTAGCAGCTGCCGAGCCTGCGAGGCTGCGTTCGACTGCGAAGCGGTCGCCGTTCGGAAGGCGAGGACTTCGTCCTCGAACGCAGCCTCGCTGGCTCGGCAGCTGCTACAAGGGACAAAAGCTCAACAATGCGTTCAGGGCATCAGGCTTTTTTGTGTTGCTCTACCCATTTTCCGTAAGCATCGATGAATTTTTGCAAGAACGGTTTGACCGACTCGGACAGATTGCCCGCCTCATCGAATGCCGAACCCGCGCCGCCAAGGTAGGCCTCCGGCTGCTGCATGCACGGTACATCGAGGAAAACCAATGACTGGCGCAGATGGTGGTTGGCGCCAAATCCGCCAATCGCGCCAGGGGAAACGCTGAACACGGCACCGGGCTTGCCGCTCCAGGCGCTCTTGCCGTAAGGACGCGAGCCGACGTCGATCGCATTTTTCATGGGGGCGGGTACAGAGCGGTTGTATTCCGGGGTCACAAACAGCACCGCGTCGGATGAACTCACTTCTTGTCGGAAAGTGCTGTAGGCTGCCGGCGGTGAAGCGCCATCGATGTCTTCGTTGTAGAGCGGCAATTCACCAATTTCGACAATGTTCAGCTTGAGATTCGCAGGCGCCAGATCGGCCAACGCCAGTGCCACCTTGCGATTGAGCGATTCCTTTCTCAAGCTGCCGACTACTACGGCGATTGAATAAACATTGCTCATGGAAGATTCTCGACTGTTCAACGGAAAGAACTTGTAGTTATAGATGACGATTCAAGCAGCGGGCGCCTGAAAATTGCCGCCCCTGACTATTTTTTTCTTGCAGGAAAACTTACTTCACTCAGCCACGGTCTACCCAACCGAAAATTGAGTGATTTATCTCCAGAGGTTCTAAGCAGATGGCAGCAGTACTCGTCGGTCAGTTCCATGCAAGAGACGCGGAAGGCCGTGTTTATTCGGTGCATGAGTTCCAGGAATCCACCCCGTCGGCAGACGGCCTGACCGGCTCCGTGCCCGTCACCACCTACAAACTGGCAATTGGCGACCGCGTCAAAAAGCTCGATGACAACCAGTTTCTGCTGATTCAATCGGACGTCACCATCGTTCGCGAACCCGACACCTATGTCGGCAGCCGCCCGGAAACCACCGTCGCTTCATAACCTTGCGTTATGAGCAGAAGTCATATGCGCGGACTTGGGTTAGGATTCAGCCACTGACTCCCTCACCTGCTGAACATGGACTTCACGCATGCGTTTACGTCATATCGAAGTGATCCAGGCGCTGTTGCAGACCGGTCACCTGGGTACTGCCGCCGAATGGCTGCAGTTGCCGGTGACCGAGGTGGAACGCATTTTGCGCGACGCTGAGGATCATCTGGGTTTCATGCTGTTTTCCAGCGTGCGTGGACGCTTGCAGGCCACGCGTGAAGCGCGGGAGTTGCAGGTTGAAATTGCCCACGTCTACGAAGCGCTGGAACCGCTGCAGCGTCTCGCCAGCAGCCTGAAGCAATATCAGGCCCCGCCCCTGAGAATCATCTGCACGCCGCCCTTGGCCCAACAACTGTTGCCACAGAGCATCGCGGCCCTGCGACGGCACCTGCCCGACGCACCTTGCACGCTGTTGAGCCAACCCACACGCGAAATCGTCAGAAGCCTGTTGCTGCGCGAAAGCGACCTGGGTCTCAGCCTGCACGATCCCGATCACGCCGACATTCAGTGCCAATTGATTGCCCAGGGCAAACTTCAGTTGCTGGCGCCCCACGGCTGGGTCAAACCGAAGCAGAAGTACATTTCGCTGCAGGATCTCGCGGGGCAATCATTGGTGGGTCTCGAAGGGCACGATCCGCTGAGCCCGGCGTTCGATAACAAACTGCATGCCCTGCGCCCTGCCCCGGTCATCCACACACGGGTTCAGACGCATCAGATGATGCGCAGCATGGTTGAAGCCGGGGAAGGCCTGGCGATCGTCGATCCGTTTACCGCGCTCGGCGCCCGATCGGCCGGTCTGGACGTCTGCCCACTGGCGCCAGCGGTGCCCATCAGCCTCTATGCCCTGACGTTGAAAAACGGCGAACCGTTACCGGCGGTTCAGGCGCTGCTGGAAATCGTTACGGAACAAGCCGTGGCGATGTTGGCGAACTGAGCGGATTTTCCAGCGGATTATCAAACAGCCGGTACCAGAACAGTGCGACTTCGGCAGTGTTCGGATCAATACCGCGATAGCGCAAGTAATCGATCCCGCCGACCACATATCCGCAGCGTTCATAGAGCCTGCAGGCGCCGAGGTTGTTGTTCTGGGTTTCGAGCATGATGCCCGGCAATTTCTTTTTTCGACTCCAGAACTGCGCCACGTCCAGCAGCGCCTTGGCGACACCATGCCGACGGGCCGGCGCATGCACTGCCAGTTCGTCGATGTGGGCAAAACCGTTCCAGTTGGTGCTGACCACCAGATGCCCCACGGGCTCGTCATCGAGAAACGCCATGAAGATCGCGCTGTCGGTCGCGTCACGGAAACTGCTGAACTCTTCCGGATCGATGCCATAGCACTTGCGGTAGGGGGTGATTGGCGTCACAGGCCACTGCGCCACAGGCTTGCCCACCTCGGCCCCGCCATAGGCGGTGACTTCGAAACTGAAATCACTGCCCCAGATATAGGCGGCAAAACCATCGTCGGCAACGCGCACCGACAGCCCTGGGTATTTTGGATTGATAACGGGTTGCATACTGGGAAAAGTCCTCATTCCTTGATGCAATCAACGGTGTAGTGCCGTCCATTGCCCTCGTCTTCGTGTTGCAAACCATGCACATCAGCAACGAACCCCGGGAAGCTGCTATCGAATGTGCGGGCAAACGCCAGGTAATCGATGATTGAGCGGGTCGCGTCGGTAAAACGTTCTCCGGGCATGATCAGCGGAATGCCCGGCGGGTACGGTACCAGCATCACAGCGGCGATCCGCCCATCCAGAGCATCGATCGACACCGCTTCAATATCGCCGCGTACCAATTGATCATAGGCGTCAGAGGGTTTCATGGCGATTTGCGGCATCACCGTGTACATGCGCTTGAGGTGTTTGGCCGTGGCATTGCTGCGGTAACAGGCGTGCAACTGATCGCAAAGATCGCGCAGACCCATACCGCGATAGCGTACGCCGTCCTCTTGAGCCACGCACGGCAGGCAGGCCGACAAACTGACGTTGGCGTCGTAGCTGCGCTTGAACTCCAGCAACTCCGTCAGCAACGTACTCCACTTGCCCTTGGTGATGCCCATGGAGAACAGCACCAGAAACGAATACAGCCCGGTTTTTTCCACGACCAGGCCCCGCTCCCATAGGAATTTGCTGACCACCGCCGCCGGAATCCCGCGCTCGCTCAACGCGCCGCCAGCCGTCAGGCCGGGCATGACCAGCGTGACCTTTATCGGATCGAGCAACACATAGTCGTCCGTCACACCGCCAAAGCCGTGCCATTCCGCGTCCGGTTGCAACAGCCAGTCTTCAGTGACGACCCGATCAATGCCTTCCACAGAGGGCGGCTGCCAGATCGAAAACCACCAGTCATCCGCGGCGATGTGCTGACGCAAGTTGGCCAGGGCGCGGCGAAAGCTCAGCGCCTCATCGAACATTTCCTGCAGCAATGAACGCCCTGCCGGCCCTTCCATCATGGCCGAGGCGACATCCAGCGAGGCAATGATGCTGTATTGCGGCGACGTGGAGATATGCATCATGAACGCTTCATTGAAGCGATCGCGGTCCAGCTGCCGGGCGCCGCCGTCCTGCACATGAATCATCGAGGCCTGACTGAAGGCTGCCAGCAGTTTGTGCGTGGAGTGGGTGGTAAACACCAGCGGGCTGTCCTCACTGCGCGATGTGCCCATGCCGTAACGGCCGGTGAAGAACTCGTGAAACGCCGCGTAGGCGTACCAGGCTTCGTCGAAGTGCAAGACCTCGACACTGTTGCCCAGGCTTTGCTTGATCAGCTCTGCGTTGTAACAGAGGCCGTCATAGGTTGAATTGGTCACAACGGCGAGTTTGACTTTGGGCGCGCGGCCTTTGGTCAGCGGGCTGGCGTCGATCTTGGCCTGGATCGATTCGCGGCTGAACTCGCTGAGCGGAATCGGTCCGATGATCCCCAGTTCGTTGCGTTCCGGGCACAGGTACAACGGAATGGCGCCCGTCATGATGATCGAATGCAGCACCGACTTGTGGCAGTTGCGATCCACCAGCACCAGGTCATCGCGAGCGACCATGGAGTGCCAGACGATCTTGTTCGCGGTGGACGTGCCGTTGATCACGAAAAACGTGTGATCGGCACCGAAGTTTCGCGCGGCGCGCGCTTCAGCTTCCGCCAGTGGCCCGGTGTGGTCGAGCAACGAGCCCAGCTCCGGCACTGACACCGACAGATCGGAACGCAGGGTGTTTTCGCCGAAGAACTGGTGGAACGCCTGCCCCACAGGACTTTTGTGATAAGCCACGCCACCGCCGTGACCCGGCGTGTGCCACGAATAGTTGGAGTCGGCCGTGTGCTGAACCAATGCCTTGAAGAATGGCGGCAGCAGGCCATCAAGGTACTTGCGCGCGGCTCGTGCGACCTGGCGGGCGAGAAAGGGCACGGTGTCTTCGAACAGATAAAGAATGCCGCGCAACTGGTTGAGCTCGGCCATGGCATCGGCCGGAGCATTTTCCAGGGTCACCTGCTCGCCCAGCGCGAAGATCGGCAGGTCCGGCGCACGTACCCGCGCAAGCCCGATCAATTCGGCCATGTTCTGTAACAAATGGGAATGGGCGCTGGCGTCTTCACTCGCGATCAACATGCACGAGAGACCATGGTGGGTCGAGGCGACGAGGCGTCCTTCGGTGTAATCCACCGCCGAGACGATGCTGAAGCCTTCCTGCTCCAGCTCCCGGGCAATGCCACGTACTCGATCACCGGCAACGGTGTCGGCCTTGATGTCGCGATGGACAATCAGGACCGGGAATTTCAAATCTTTATACATGGGGCTCAGTGTCCTGAGGCGGCAGACCATGGTCGGCCAATCACTTCAGGGTAGAGGGTTGAAGCGAATGTGGCGAGTGCGGATGCACTGAAACGGGTCGTCGGGTGCACTACGTTTTATCAATATCAAAAGATCGCAGCCTCGTTTCACTCGACAGTTCCTACTACGGAATGCTTGATCCTGTAGGAGCTGTCGAGTGAAACGAGGCTGCGATCTTTTCGACGGACCTACGCCTGCGCTTCAGCCTTGGCTTCGACCAACTGCTGCCATAAAGACGGCGCACCGGCCGCCTTGGCAACCGCTTCAAGCCGCGCTATGTGTTGGGACAGGTCGTCCTCGCTGGCGCGGATGATCCGTGTTGGCTGGCGATCAGCAGGCAAGCGTCGAATTTCGGTGGCCGAGTTGTCCGCCCCTTCGCCGGAACCGTTGCCATCGGAGGCGTTGCCCGCCAGCGAAAGGCTGGTCTGGCCACCGGTCATGGTCAGGTAAACGTCGGCGAGAATCTCGGAGTCGAGCAAGGCGCCGTGCAGTTCACGGCCGGAGTTGTCGACGCCATAACGTTTGCACAAGGCATCCAGGCTGTTGCGCTGCCCAGGGTGACGTTCCCGGGCCATCATCAAGGTGTCGAGGATCGAACAGTGTTGCGTAATATCAGCGCGATCGTGCTGACCCATCAGGGCGAATTCGTTGTTGATGAAGCCAACGTCGAACGCCGCGTTATGGATGATCAGCTGAGCGCCTTTGATGAACTCGTAGAATTCCTCGGCCACTTCATTGAAGCGCGGTTTGCCCACCAGGAATTCGTTGGTGATGCCGTGGACGCCGATGGCGCCTTCGTCACTTTCACGGTCAGGCTGCAGGTAAACGTGGAAATGCCGGCCCGTCAGGCGCCGACCAATCAACTCGACACAACCGATTTCGATAATCCGGTGGCCGTCGGTCACCGGCATGCCGGTGGTTTCGGTATCGAGTACAACGGATCTGGTGGCCATCAGTGCTCAGCTCTCAACGGGGTCATTCGTGCAAAAGCGGCGATCTTAACACGCCAAGGGAGGGATTCGAGGGTCAGGCTTGCTTGTACCCGCGAACCTCATCGACCCCACGGTTGGCCAACTGATCCGCACGTTCGTTGCCATGATGGCCAATGTGCCCACGTACCCATTTCCAGGTGACGTTGTGGCGATTGACCTGCTCATCCAGCAGCTTCCACAGGTCAGCGTTTTTCACCGGTTCCTTCGCGGCGGTTTTCCAGCCACGTTTCTTCCAGTTGTCCATCCACTCGTTGATGCCTTTCATTACGTACTGTGAATCGGTGACCAGCAGCACGTCACACGAACGCTTCAGCTCTTCGAGGCCGCGAATCGCCCCCATCAACTCCATACGGTTGTTGGTGGTGTTGGCTTCGCCGCCCCAGAGTTCTTTTTCCACACCCTTGCACACCAGCAAAGCGCCCCAGCCGCCTGGACCAGGATTGCCCTTGCAGGCGCCGTCGGTAAAGAGTTCTACGCTATCGCTCATGCCATTCTTTCCAGAAAATACGGTGGCTCGCCGATCTGTGATCGACGATGCCCGAGGCCGGGGCAAACCCGGCCGGGAATTAAAAGAGGGTATTACGGTTCGATGCGGCGACGGTTGACCTTGGCCATCGGCAGTGGGATCAACTTGCCCATCGGCTCGCGGCGCTCCTGACGGACAGGGCGCAGCCCTACCACGATCTTGCGCGCCACTAATAAATAGAAGCCCCCGCCCGACAGCTGCCATTCACCGGCCTTGCGTTCCCAACCGGCCAGACGGGTCTGCCATGCCGGAGACGCAAGCGGCGGACGATAGCACCCGAAGCGGCGTTTCTCCAGCGCGAAGCCCAGCAGGTTCAACCAGTCACCGACTCGCGACGGAGAGATGCAACGTGCCTTGCTCAAGGCATCATGGGCGAACACATGACGCAGTCCCCAGCTACTCCAGGGGTTGATGCCGATAATCAGTAAATGGCCACCGGGGCGCACGCTGCTTGCCGCTTCGCGCAACAGACCGTGGGGTGACAGGCAAAAATCCAGCCCATGCTGCAGCACCACGACATCGGCGGCATGCTCGCTAAGTGGCCAGGCTTGTTCTTCGCAAACGATCTCGACACCCGGCAGCGGCGCGCCGAGCCGCACATTGCGCTGAACCTGCGGCGCCGAAGGCGGTGTCTCGGCCGACGGCCCGTAGTGCACCAGGTAGCCACCAAAGAACCGTCCCAACTCGTCCTCGAGCATGCGACGCTCTTCATTCAGCAGGAATTGCCCGATCGGACCGGACAGCCATTCACGGGCTGCGCTGATCAGTTCCAGCCAGTCAGGATCGGCCTGTGCGAACGCTTTATCGGTCATTGCATTCTCCAACGCGCCAGGAAGCTCTAAGATGCGCCAATGTTTTCCGCTTGGCGAATTCGACGATGATACAGATCAGTGCCCTACCCGCCTTTACCGACAACTACATCTGGTTGTTACAAGATCACGGTACCCAACGCTGCGCCGTGGTCGATCCGGGCGATGCAGCGCCCGTCCAGGCCTGGCTTGCAGCACACCCAGGCTGGGTGTTGAGCGACATTCTGATTACGCACCACCACCATGATCACGTCGGTGGTGTCGAGCTGCTGAAAAAGGCGACGGACGCAATAGTATATGGCCCCGCCAGCGAAAGTATCCCGGCCAGGGACGTAGCACTCAAGGACAACGACCGCATCAGCGTACTGGGCTGGGAATTCGATGTCTTCGCGGTTCCCGGCCATACCCTGGGGCATATCGCCTTTTATCATCATGGCTTGCTGTTTTGCGGCGACACCCTGTTTGCCGCCGGTTGCGGCCGCCTGTTCGAGGGCACGCCGGAGCAAATGTACACCTCGCTGACGCGGCTCGCCGAATTGCCTGAAGATACGCTGGTGTATTGCACACACGAATACACCCTGAGCAATCTGCGCTTCGCGGCGACGGTCGAACCAAGCAATCAAGACACCGCCGAACGGCTCGCAAAAGTCGTTCAACAGCGCGAGGCAGGGATCATGACGCTGCCCTCGACGCTGGCTCTGGAAAAACTGACCAATCCGTTCCTTCGTGCTGGCGAAACATCCGTTAAACAAAAAGTGGACGAACGGAGTGGTACTGATAATGCCGGTCCGAGTACGGTTTTTGCTGCCTTGCGAGCGTGGAAAGACAAGTTCTAGGGGGGCTACTCATCGGTACAAGAATTCTGAATGGTTGACCGCAGGGGGTGTGCTTTCTAGAATCGCCCGACATTTTTGCCCGGAACTTACTTCCAGCCAATGTCGTCATCTATTCGTAAAGCCATCAATTCAGACGCATTGACCCGCTTGGCTCAAGCCATCGCGGTGGCTGTGTCCGCCACCCTGGCGGGCTGTTCAAGCCATGTGCCGCAGACCGAAGCGGTACACACTCCGAATATCGCCGCACGAGCCAAACAGAAGCCCATCTGGCTCAGCGAAAAACCTGTACCGCAAATCCCGCAGGATGTCTGGGAGCGCATGCGCCAAGGCTTCCAGCTGCAGGACGGGCTGGGCGTCAACCCGCGCATCGAGCAGCAGCGCCTGTGGTTCGCCAGTAATCCGTCCTTCCTGGAAAACGCCGGGGATCGCGGCAGCCTCTACATTCATTACATCGTCGAACGCCTTGAAGAACGCAACATGCCGCTGGAACTGGCGCTGTTGCCGGTGATTGAAAGCGCCTACAACCCGATGGCCTATTCCCGGGCCGACGCGGTGGGTCTTTGGCAATTCATCCCTTCCACCGGGCGTTACTTCAACCTGCGTCAAACCCGTTTTTACGATGGCCGACGTGATATCACCGCCTCGACCACCGCGGCGATGGATTACCTGACCAAACTGCACGACATGTTCAACGGCGACTGGCTGCTGGCCCTCGCGGCTTACAATGCGGGTGAAGGTACGGTCAGCCGGGCCATCGAGCGTAACGAAAAGCTGGGCCTGCCAACCGATTACTGGAACCTGCCGCTGCCGGCTGAAACCCAGGCTTATGTACCGAAGTTGCTGGCGCTGTCGCAAGTGGTGCTCTCGCCTGAAGCCTACGGGGTGAACCTCAACCCGATCGCCAACGAACCCTACTTCCAGGTTGTCGAAATCAACCAGCGCATGGACCTGTCCAAGGTTGCAGCGGTCGCCAACATCGACGAAGACGAGCTGTTCCAGCTCAACCCGGCGTTCAAACAGCGCACCACTATCGATGGCCCCCAGCATCTGCTGGTGCCGACATCGAAGGCCCAGTTGCTGACGACCAGCCTGTCGACCATGCGACCCGACGAGTTGATCAGCAAACGGCCGCTCAAACCGGTTTTCGAAGGCGTAGACAGTCGTGAAGTGGCGAGCCTCAAGCGCACCTATCGGGTCAAGCGTGGCGACAACCTCGGCACGATTGCCAAAGCCAACAACGTCGACGTCAAAGACCTGCAACGCTGGAACAAGCTGACGGGCAAGAACCTCAAGGCCGGCCAGACCCTGGTGATGCAGGACAACACCAAACGCAGCGCTGGACGTATCAACACGGTAGTCGCGTCGAACAGCAAGAAGCAGCAGACCCGGTACAAGGTCAAGCAAGGCGACTCGTTGTACATGGTGGCCAAACGATTCAACGTTGAAATGCAGCACCTCAAGCGCTGGAATCCGCGCGTTGGCCAGGCCCTCAAACCTGGACAGATGCTGACGGTGTACTCCCCGCATTAAAAAGAGCCCCTGACTTCAGGGGCTTTTTTTCTCCGCCAGTCTCGATTCCGGAATAACCCCGCCCTCTGTAGGAGCTGTCGAGTGCAACGAGGCTGCGATCTTTTGATCTTTTAATGACAGGATCAAAAGATCGCAGCCTCGTTGCACTCGACAGCTCCTACAGGGGGATGGTGCACAGCGCAAAGTCCGAAACCAACGCAGGATTCGCCAGCGGCTACAAGGGCCTGCGCTGGAATTAAGGCAGGGTTAAATCCTGTCTTTTTCCTGCCCATACAAGCTGTTACTGTACGGTCCACAAAGCCCAAGCCGCCTGGATCGGATCTCTGACTTGAAGCGTCCCCTCCTCCTGCTCCTGATCAGCCTGGCCTTGAGCTCCACCGCAAGCGCGACGATCAGCGAAAGCCATGGTTATGCGCAGTTCGGCACGCTCAAGTACCCGGCCAGATTTACCCACTTCGACTGGGTCAACCCGCAAGCGCCCAAAGGCGGTACGTTGCGGGTGATGGCGTTTGGCACCTTCGATACGCTCAACCCCTACACCTTCAAGGGCTCAAGCCCGGTGTCCACGCCGAACTTCCCGCAATACGGCATCAACGAGCTCAACGAGCCGCTGATGGTCGGCACCGGTCAGTACGCGCCTTCGGGTGACGAGCCAACCTCCAGTTATGGGTTGATCGCCCAAACGGTGGAGTACAGCGAAGACCGCAGCTGGGTCGTATTCAACCTGCGCCCCGAAGCACGCTTTCACGATGGTTCTCCGATCACCGCGTACGACGTCGCGTTTTCCTACCGGCTGCTGCTCAAGGAAGGGCATCCGCAGTACCGCACCAACCTCCAGGAAGTGTTGCGGGTCGACATTCTCAACCCGCATCGCATTCGATTCGTTTTCAAGCGCGCCGGCAATCCTTTGCTGATCCTGCGCCTGGGCGAATTGCCAGTGCTGCCACAGCACTACTGGAAAGATCGTGATTTCAAGGCCACGACCTTCGAACCACCGCTGGGCAGCGGACCTTATCGAATCACCTCCGTCACTCCGGGTCGCCAGCTCATATTCGAGCGGGTCAAGGATTACTGGGGCAAGGACCTGCCGGTCAATCGCGGTAAATACAACGTCGATCGCATGGAGGTCGAGTTCTACCGCGACAGCGACGTCGCCTTCGAAGCCTTCAAGGCCGGTGAGTTCGACATCTACATCGAACACCAGGCGAAAAACTGGGAAAACGGCTACCGCTTCCCGGCCGTCACCCGGGGCGATGTGATCAAGGCACAGATCCCGCACCAGATCCCGACCCAAAGTCAGGGCCTGTTCATGAACACCCGCCGGGCAACGTTCAACGACACCAGGGTCCGCGAAGCATTGGGGCTGATGTTCGACTTCGAATGGACCAATCGCACGTTGTTCAGCGGCGCCTACAAACGCGCCATGAGCTACTACCCCAACAGTGAGTTTTCCGCCACCGGCCTGCCGGTCGGCCATGAATGGTTGATGCTCAAGCCCTACCGTGACCAGTTGCCGGCAAAACTCTTCACCGAACCGTTCAGCCTGGCCCAGACCGATGGCCGGGGTATCCCTCGGGACACTTTGCGCAAGGCATTGGGCCTCCTCGCTGAAGCGGGCTGGAAACTCAATGGCCAACGCGTGCAGAACGCAGCCGGCCTACCGCTGCGGCTGGAGATCCTGCTGGTCAACCCCAACCTGGAACGCATTCTTCAACCCTATGTGGAAAACCTCGCCAGCATCGGCATCGATGCCCGGCTACGCACGGTTGATCGCGCCCAGTACAAACAACGCCTGGATCAGTTCGATTTCGACATGATCCTGATGACCCTCAATCAGACACTGAGCCCGGGCCTGGAGCAATGGCAGTACTTCCATTCGAGCCAGGTCGGGGTCAAGGGCAGTAAAAACTACGCAGGGATTGCCAACCCGGTAGTCGACCATTTGCTTGATCTGTTACTCGCCGCAAAGACCCGTGACGAACAGGTGGCCGCCGGTAAAGCCCTGGACCGGGTGCTGTTGTGGCAGCACTACATCATCCCCAACTGGTACCTCAATAATCACCGCCTGGCCTACCGCAACCGGTTTGCCTTTGTCACCACGCCGCCCTACACCCTGGGCCTGAGCGCGTGGTGGCTGAAATCTTCGGAGAAGGATCTATGAAACCCGTACGTGCCTTGCTCTTGCAGGCCAGCGGTCTGTTGTTTGCCGGACTGGCTTGCGCCGCCCCGCAACACGCCCTGACCTTGTACAATGAGCCGCCGAAATACCCTGCTGACTTCAAGCATTTCGATTACGTGAATCCGGACGCCCCAAAAGGCGGGATTTTCCGGCAGGCGGGATTTGGCGGCTTCGACAGCCTCAATCCGTTCATCAGCAAAGGCGTACCGGCCGAAGACATCGGCATCATCTACGACACCCTGGCCAAACAGGGACTGGATGAACCGTTCACCGAATACGGCCTGGTCGCCGGCAAAATCGAGAAAGCCCCAGACAACAGCTGGGTGCGTTTTTACCTGCGCCCGGAAGCACGATTCCACGACGGTCACCCCATCCGCGCCGAAGACGTGGTGTTCAGCTATGACATGCTGACCAAGGAAGGCGCGCCCCTCTATCGCGGCTACTACAGCGATGTCGCCGAAGTGGTCGCCGAAGACCCGCTGACGGTGCTGTTCAAATTCAAACACAGCAATAACCGGGAACTTCCGTTGATCCTCGGCCAATTACCAGTGCTGCCCAAGCATTGGTGGGCCACCCGGGATTTCAACAAAGGCAACCTGGAACTGCCGTTGGGCAGCGGTCCCTACAAAGTCAGCCAAGTGAAGGCCGGACGCTCGGTGCGTTATGAACGGGTCAAGGATTACTGGGGCAAGGACCTGCCGGTCAACCGTGGTTTTTACAACTTCGACGTCATGACCACGGATTACTACCGCGACAACACCGTGGCCCTTGAAGCCCTCAAGGCCGGGCAGTTCGATTACTGGCTGGAGATGACCGCGAAAAACTGGGCCAACGCCTACAACATCCCGGCGGTAACCGAAGGTCGATTGATCAAGGAGCAGATCCCCAACGGCAACCCCACCGGCATGCAGGGCTTCGTGTTCAACCTGCGCCGCCCGGTATTCCAGGACGTGCGCGTGCGCCAGGCCCTGACGCTGTTGCTGGACTTTGAATGGACCAACAAGCAACTGTTCAACGGCGCTTATGCGCGCACCCGCAGTTACTTCGAAAATTCGGAGATGGCCGCCACGGGCCTGCCGGACGCCGACCAGCTGGCGATCCTCGACCCCTTTCGCGGCAAAATCCCCGATCAGGTATTTAGCGAGGCGTTCCAGAACCCGGTGACCGATGCCAGCGGCATGATCCGCGCCCAGCAACGCAAGGCCTATCAACTTCTGCAGGAGGCCGGTTGGCGAATCGTCGACGACAAGATGGTCGACGCCACGGGTAAACCGGTGACCATTGAATTCCTGCTGGCCCAAACCGAATTCGAGCGCGTGCTGCTGCCGTTCAAACGCAATCTCAGCGACCTCGGCATCGACCTGGTGATCCGCCGGGTCGACGTCTCCCAATACATCAATCGTGTGCGCTCCCGGGACTTCGACATGATCGTTGGCGGCTTCCCGCAGTCCAACTCGCCGGGTAACGAACAGCGCGAATTCTGGATGTCGGCCGCCGCCGACAAGCCCGGCAGCCGCAATTCCATGGGCCTCAAGGACCCGGTGGTGGACCAGTTGGTCGAGCAATTGATCAATTCCGATTCGCGCAACAGCCTGGTGGCCCACGCACGTGCGCTGGACCGCGTGCTGCAATGGGGCTACTACGTGATCCCCAACTGGCACATCAAGACGTGGCGCGTGGCGTACTGGAACCATATCGGCCATCCGAAAATCTCACCCACGTACGATGTCGGCATCAACACCTGGTGGATCAAGCCGGACGCGAAACCGGCGATAGAGATCGAAACCAAACTGCAAACCGACGCTGCGGGCACGGAGTAATCAGATGCTGGCGTATATTTTTCGGCGACTGTTGCTGATCATTCCGACGTTGCTCGGCATTTTGCTGATCAACTTCGTCATCATTCAGGCGGCACCGGGTGGCCCCGTAGAGCAGATGATTGCCAAGCTCGAAGGTTTTGAAGGCGCCACCAGCCGCATCGCCGGCGGTGGTGCGGAAGTGTCGGTCGCCGGTTCAGCCTATCGCGGCGCCCAAGGCCTGGACCCGGCGCTGGTCAAGGAAATCGAGCACATGTACGGCTTCGACAAATCGGCGCCGGAACGCTTGTGGATCATGATCAAGAACTACGCCACCCTGGATTTCGGTGACAGCTTCTTTCGGGACGCCAAGGTCATCGACCTGATCAAGGAAAAGATGCCGGTGTCGATTTCCCTCGGCCTCTGGAGCACGCTGATCATGTACCTGGTGTCGATCCCGCTGGGGATCGCCAAGGCCACGCGACACGGCAGTCATTTCGACGTCTGGACCAGCTCGTTGATCATCGTCGGTTATGCGATTCCGGCGTTCCTGTTTGCCATCCTGTTGATCGTATTGTTCGCTGGCGGCAGTTACTTCGACTGGTTCCCGCTCAGGGGCCTGACCTCGAACAACTTCGACGAACTGAGCATGGGCGGCAAGATTCTCGACTACTTCTGGCACCTCGCGCTGCCGGTGACGGCTCTGGTGATCGGCAACTTTGCGACCATGACCCTGCTGACCAAGAACAGCTTCCTCGATGAAATCAACAAGCAATACGTGGTCACGGCCAAAGCCAAGGGCCTGACCAATCATCGTGTGCTCTACGGTCACGTGTTCCGTAACGCGATGCTGCTGGTGATCGCCGGTTTCCCGTCGGCGTTCATCGGGATTTTCTTCACCGGCTCGTTGCTGGTGGAAGTCATCTTCTCGCTCGACGGTCTCGGGCTGATGAGTTTTGAAGCGGCGATCAACCGCGATTACCCGGTGGTGTTTGGCACGCTGTTCATCTTTACCCTGTTGGGGTTGGTGGTGAAATTGATAGGCGACCTGACGTACACCTTTGTCGATCCGCGCATCGACTTCGAAAGCCGGGAGCATTGAGATGAATCTTTCCCCGCTCAATCGACGACGTTTCGAACTCTTCAAAGCCAACAAGCGTGGCTGGTGGTCCCTCTGGCTGTTTCTGGTGCTTTTCGGCCTGAGCCTTGGTGCTGAACTCATCGCCAACGACAAACCGCTGGTGGTGCATTACGACGACGGCTGGTATTTCCCGGCGCTCAAACGCTACCCGGAGACCACCTTTGGGGGCGAATTTCCGTTGGAAGCCAACTACAAAAGTCCCTACATCCGCGAACTGCTCAAGGCCAAGGACGCCTGGGTGCTGTGGGCGCCGATTCCCTATAGCTACCAGAGCATCAACTACGACCTCAAGGTGCCAGCACCGGCACCGCCGTCGGCAGACAACCTGCTGGGCACTGACGATCAGGGCCGCGACGTGTTGGCCCGGGTGATTTACGGCTTCCGGATATCGGTGCTGTTCGCCCTGACGCTGACCGTCCTCAGCTCGATCATCGGGGTGATCGCCGGCGCCTTGCAGGGGTTTTATGGCGGTTGGGTCGACCTGGCCGGTCAGCGCTTTCTGGAGATCTGGTCCGGGTTGCCGGTGCTGTACCTGTTGATCATCCTCGCCAGCTTCGTCCAGCCGAACTTCTGGTGGCTGCTGGGGATCATGCTGCTGTTCTCCTGGATGAGCCTGGTCGACGTGGTACGCGCCGAATTCCTGCGGGGCCGCAACCTTGAGTACGTCCGCGCAGCCCGTGCCCTGGGGATGCAGAACGGTGCGATCATGTTCCGCCACATCTTGCCCAATGCCATGGTGTCGACCATGACGTTCATGCCCTTTATTCTGACCGGCGCCATCGGCACCTTGACCGCACTGGATTTCCTCGGCTTCGGTTTGCCGGCCGGTAGCCCGTCGCTGGGTGAACTGGTGGCGCAGGGCAAATCCAACCTGCAAGCGCCGTGGCTAGGCATGAGCGCCTTTGCCGTACTGGCGTTGATGCTGAGTCTGCTGGTTTTTATCGGTGAGTCCGCTCGCGATGCCTTCGACCCGAGGAAGTGAAATGAATCAGGACAATCTGATCGAAGTACGCGACCTTTCCGTCGAGTTTGTCGTGGGAGAGCGCTGTCAGCGCGTGGTTGAAGGTGTCAGTTTCGATATCAAGCGCGGTGAAACCCTGGCACTGGTGGGAGAAAGCGGCTCCGGAAAATCCGTGACGGCCCACTCCATCCTGCGGTTGCTGCCCTACCCGCTTGCCCGGCATCCCTCCGGGACCATCGAGTATTCGGGACAGGACCTGCTGAGCCTGAAAGAAAAAACCATCCGGCATATCCGCGGTAACCGAATCGCGATGATCTTCCAGGAGCCGATGACCTCGCTCAATCCGCTGCACTCGATCGAGAAGCAGATCAACGAGGTGCTGGGCATCCACAAAGGCCTGGTCGGTAAAATCGCGACGAAACGAACCCTTGAATTGCTGGAAATGGTCGGTATTCCCGAACCGCACAAGCGCCTCAAGGCGTTGCCCCATGAATTGTCCGGTGGCCAGCGACAGCGCGTGATGATCGCCATGGCCCTGGCCAATGAGCCGGAGTTGCTGATTGCCGATGAGCCGACCACCGCTCTGGACGTGACCGTTCAGCTCAAAATCCTCGAATTGCTCAAGGAATTGCAGGCGCGTCTGGGTATGGCGCTGCTACTGATCAGCCACGATTTGAACCTGGTGCGAAGAATTGCGCATCGAGTATGTGTCATGCAGCGCGGTTGCATCGTCGAACAGGCATCGTGCGAAGAGTTGTTCCGTGCGCCGCAGCATCCGTACACTCGGGAACTGCTCGCAGCGGAGCCCAGCGGCAAACCGGCGACCAATGTCATTGGCCCGCCACTGCTGGAGGTCGAGGACTTGAAAGTCTGGTTCCCGATCAAGAAAGGCTTGCTGAAAAAGACGGTCGATCACATCAAAGCGGTGGACGGGATCAACTTCAGCCTGCCTCAAGGCCAGACCTTGGGGATTGTGGGGGAAAGCGGTTCCGGCAAGTCGACACTGGGTCTGGCGATTTTGCGACTGATCGGCAGCAAAGGCGCGATCCGTTTTGAAGGCAAGCAGCTAGACTGCCTGACGCAGCAACAAGTTCGACCGCTACGGCGGGAGATGCAGGTGGTGTTTCAGGACCCGTTTGGCAGCTTGAGTCCTCGGATGTGCGTGAGCCAGATCATCGGCGAAGGCCTGCGGATCCACAAGATGGGCACCGAGGCCGAACAGGAACAAGCGATTATTGCAGCACTCAAGGAGGTAGGCCTGGACCCGGAAACCCGGAACCGCTACCCCCACGAATTTTCCGGTGGGCAGCGGCAGAGAATCGCCATTGCCCGGGCATTAGTGTTAAAACCGGCGCTGATTCTGCTGGACGAGCCAACCTCGGCCCTCGACCGGACAGTGCAACGCCAAGTGGTGGAGCTACTGCGTTCACTGCAAACCAAGTACAACCTGACGTATCTGTTTATCAGCCATGACCTGGCTGTCGTCAAAGCGCTGAGCCACCAGCTGATGGTGGTCAAGCATGGCCAAGTGGTCGAACAGGGAGACGCGCAAAGTATTTTTGCCGCCCCCCAACATCCGTATACACAGCAGTTGCTGGAAGCCGCTTTCCTGGCACCAGCCACTGCGCAATAACCTGAAAGAGAGGAGCAACACATGGGTTTTCTCGCCGGTAAGCGCGTACTGATCGTCGGTGTCGCCAGCAAGCTGTCCATCGCATCCGGCATCGCTGCCGCCATGCATCGCGAGGGCGCTGAGCTTGCCTTCACTTATCAGAACGACAAACTCAAGGGTCGTGTCGAAGAGTTCGCACAAAGCTGGGGTTCGAACCCGGACCTGTGCTTCCCGTGCGACGTGGCCAGCGATGAAGAAATCGCCAAGGTCTTCGTTGAACTGGGCAAGAAGTGGGACGGCCTGGATTGCATCGTGCACTCCGTCGGCTTCGCACCGGGCGACCAGCTGGATGGCGACTTCACCGAAGCCACCACCCGTGAAGGTTTCCGCATCGCTCACGACATCAGCGCCTACAGCTTCGTGGCCTTGGCCAAAGCCGGTCGCGAAATGATGAAAGGCCGCAACGGCAGCCTGCTGACCCTGTCGTACCTGGGCGCTGAGCGCACCATGCCGAACTACAACGTCATGGGCATGGCCAAGGCTTCCCTGGAAGCTGGCGTGCGTTACCTGGCCGGCTCCCTCGGCCCGGACGGCACCCGCGTCAACTGCGTATCGGCTGGCCCGATCCGCACCCTCGCCGCCTCCGGCATCAAGAACTTCCGCAAGATGCTGGCCGCCAACGAAGCGCAAACGCCGCTGCGTCGTAACGTCACCATCGACGAAGTCGGCAACGCCGGCGCCTTCCTGTGCTCGGACCTGGCGTCCGGCATCAGCGGTGAAATCATGTACGTAGACGGCGGTTTCAACACCACCGCCATGGGCAGCCTCGAAGAGTAATCTTCAGCTCGCCAATGAAAAAACCCGCCTTTCCAGGCGGGTTTTTTACGTCTGCAGTTTACCGAAAAACACAAATCCCTTGCGGGAGCGAGCCTGCTCGCGATGGCGCCATGTCAGGCAACATTAACGGTGAACGTCAGCCAGCAATCGCGAGCAGGCTCACTCCTACAGTGTGAGTGACTCGTCTCTCAGGCACTGCGTAAACAACTCCTGGATCGGCTGCGTGCGATTGCTATACCGCTGCAACAACACCATCTCCCGGTAGAACGTCAGCTCGCCTAACGGGATCACCCTCACCTTGGCCCCATACTCCAGCCACAGCCCCGCCCGAGGCAGCAACGAAACGCCCAGCCCGCACTCGACCATTTTCACGATGGCCTCAAGCTCATCCAGCTCCAGCGCAACCTGCACGTCGATCCGCTGCTCGCGCAAAAAACGCGTCACAAGGCGTCCGCCGAACGAGTTACGGTCGTAACGCACATGGGGATGGTCGGCCAGTAATTGCAACGGGTCATCGCCCGGCAGATCGAGCGGAACGATCAACACAAAAGGCTCGCGCCGAATGACTTGCGCCGACAGTTCCTTGGGCAATTCGAACGGGGGCTTGATCAGGATCGCCAGGTCCACTTCTCCCGTGTCCACCTGACTCAACAAGTTCAGCGATACCCCCGGTACCAGTTTCGGTTCCAGCAGCGGCGCCTGTTGCCGTAAACGCAGTAATGCCTGTGGCAGCAAGCCGGTTTGCGCCGTCGCCACCGCGCCGATTTTCAGCTCGCCCCGGTACTCGCTCACGTCGTCGCTGATCGCCATGCGGCTGAACGTGTCGAGCATGTCCCTGGCCATCGGCAACGCGCGCAGCCCCGCCGCATTCAGCAGTGCCTGGCGCCCCGTGCGATCGAACAGACGAATCCCCAGCGCTTGCTCGAGATTGCGAATCTGCGCGCTGACCGCCGACTGGGTCAGGCCGATGTGCATGCCAGCCGCCGCGAACGTGCCGTAGCGGGCGACAGCGAGGAAGGTTTTCAGCTCTCTTAGCATGGCGCACTCGATTGATCGTAATAATTCGTGCTCGGCGCAAAAATTATCGTCTTTTAATCAAAATTAACAGGACTAAACTCATTTCGTCCCGTCATTCATCGAGATTTAGCCATGTCCCTCTCTCCTTTTCACCTCGCCATACCGGTTTACGACCTTGCCGCCGCGCGCCATTTCTACGCGACAGTGTTTGGCCTGGAAGAAGGTCGCTCAAGCGATCATTGGGTGGACTTCAACTTCTTTGGCCATCAGCTTGTGATCCATCTGGCACCGAAGAATGCTTCACAGGAAGCCGCCCACACCAACGCCGTCGATGGCCATAACGTGCCCGTGCCGCATTTCGGCGTGGTGTTGGGAATGTCGGAATGGGAGGCCCTGGCCGAGCGCTTGCAATCCGTGGGTGCGCGCTTCGTGATTGAGCCAGGTATCCGATTTCAGGGGTTGGTGGGCGAGCAGGCCACAATGTTTCTGTTCGATCCCTGCGGTAACGCACTGGAGTTCAAGGCCTTCAAGGACGTCGACCAGTTGTTTGCCAAATGAACCTCGCCAACCTTGATGCCACCGACCTGAGTGCCGCCGTGTTCAATGGGGAGGCGACGGCCGCGGCGGTCGCTGAGACCTTTCTGGAATGTGTCCACGCGCTTGAGCCGACGATCCACGCGTTTGCCTCGTTCGACCCACAACAGGTCCGGGAACAAGCGGCGCAGCATGATGGCCAGGGCTTGCTTGCCGGGGTGCCGGTCGGGATCAAGGACATCTTCGACAGCGCCGACCACCCCACGCAGTTTTACTCGCCGATCTATGCCGATCACCGACCGTCTCGGGATGCCCACGTGGTGACGTTGCTGCGCCAAGCGGGTGCCCTGATCATGGGCAAGACGCACACCACTGAATTCGCGTACATGCACACCGGCCCCACCCGCAACCCCCACGACCTGAAACGCACGCCCGGCAGTTCCAGTGCCGGCTCCGCTGCCGGAATGGCGGCCGGATTCTTCGCCGTGGCCCTGGGCACTCAAACGGCCGGATCGCTGCTCAAACCCGCGTCCTATTGTGGACTTTTTGCTTTCAAGCCATCGCTGGGACTGGTGTCTCTGGAGGGCGTCAAACCACTGGCTCCGAGCTTCGACACGGTGGGTTGGTACGGTCGATCGGTGCGCGACCTCCAGCGGGTGGCACGGGTGCTGATTCCAGGATTCCCGCTAGCCGAGGTGGCGGTTGAGCAACGTCCCTTGAAGCTGGGCTTCTGCCGCACTTCACGCTGGAATGACATCGAACCGCAGGTGGTCTCTGAACTCGAGTGCGCGCTTGATCAGCTGCGCAGCGCGGGCCATGAAGTCATCGAAATACAATTGCCGGAGGATTTCTCCAGCGTGTTCGACGACCATCAGCTCATCAATGATTGTGAGGGTGCCCGGTCGCTGGCAAAAGAGTTTCGCCAGCATCAGGAGCAATTAAGTCCGTCGACATTGGCGATGTTTGAGCGAGCAAAGGCGACCAGTTGGGACCAGGAGTCCGCCGCCAAGGCCCGCCTCATGGCACTTGCGCCGCGCTTGCATGAGCTTTGCCAGCCGTTCGACGCCATGCTCGGCGCCTGTTGCGGCATGGTCGCGCCCTTGGGCCTGCAACACACCGGGCCATCGGACTTCATCAAGTTCTGGGGGGCTTTCGGTTGGCCGCAAGTGAACGTCCCACTATGGCGCCCTTTTCCGCTACTGCCCATTGGACTGCAAATGATTGGGCGATTCAGAAATGACAGGCAGTTGCTCGACGCCGCATTACAGGTTGCAGCTGATCTGCAAAGGGACGTTTAAAACCGGACCGACCCTTGATGGCGTGAAAAATCAACTGCAGCCATCAGGCCATCCACGGTCCGGTGGGTGTCAGGATCGAATTCGATTTGTTCAATGCTGAAGCGAATGTCATAACCAGGATGCGCGGTGGCAATGCGCTCATCGAGCATTTCCTGGACCCTCGACCTGATGCCGGCGATTTCCACCGCAGAGGAGCCGGTCAACAGCACCGCGAAGTCATTACCGCCCACACGCCCGACCACATCACTCTCGCGAAAGGCGATACGCAGAACATCGGCAAATGCTTTTAGGGCCTTGTCGCCCTCGCGACGCCCGTACGCGTTGTTGATCTGGTTGAAATAACTCAGGTCGAATAGCAGCAACGTCGCCGGTTTCTCCAACTGCTGACAGGCATCCAGCCACAACTGGGCCAGAACAAGAAACCCGTGAAGGTTCGTCAGCAGGGTCAACTCGTCCATGCTTGCCATTTGCACCGCCGTTAGTTGTTGCTCGAACGAACGTGCCAGCTCTCTCATCCGTTCCCGATCTTGCACTGCATTTTCGAGAATACTGCGTTCGCATGAGAGCTCTGTGTGAACACCGGATTTGCCCGGTTTTCCTGAAACGACCATCAGTCACTCCATTGGAGGGTTTATACATTAGAGACGCCCTCACCCGGTTTGACTCACTATTTTGCTACCGCTGGTCAGATACCGTCGACCGGACAGGGTCCTCCTGCATCGGCCCAGCGCTTGAACTGGTCGACAAAAATGTCGTGTGGCACCGGTATTGGCGCACGACCTGCGCCAGGGTTCCAGCCCCAAAGCACCAGTTTGTCGTCGCTGACGTGCTTGATCAGCGCCGCAAAATCACGGTCCCCATTGCTGGAACGGTCCTTGATCATCGCGCACAGCTTGTCCGCCGGAAGCCCGATCCAGGCCATTTTGTGCGCCGCTGGCGGCAGGCTCCAATGCGGCGCTCCCGGTGGCGCGTGGGGACCGTAACTGGCCGGCGGGTTGGCTTCGGCGTGGCACGTCGCGCAAGGCAAGCCTGCCGCGCCCTTACCGTCCATGCCTCGGACCACGTTCATGGCGTGGGGCACGCCGGCGTCGAACTGCAACGGAGAGTCGCCGGGAATGTGGCAGTTCTGGCAACGGGGGCTCTGGAAGACTTTTTGCACCGTTTCGAACGCCTTCAACGCGTCTTTATCGTCGGCGAACAGGTCCTCGGCGTACGCTGCCAGTCCAATCAGAATCACCGCACCCAGTACCAGATGTCGTCTCATCTCACACCCCCGACAGTTGCAGCGGCAGTTCCCGCAGCCGTTGCCCGGTCAATGCGAACACCGCATTGGCCACCGCAGGCGCAGTGGGCGGGACACCCGCTTCGCCAATGCCTCCGGGCTTGTCCGTACTCGGCATGATGTGCACTTCGACCACGGGCATTTCGTTCAGGCGCAGCACTTGATAATCGTGGTAGTTGGACTGCACCACTTTGCCGTCCTTGAAGGTCAGTTTGCTATGGAGCGCAAACCCCAGGCCGAAAGTGATGCACGATTCCATCTGCGCCGCGATGCTTTGTGGGTTCACCGCAATCCCGCAGTCCACCGCACAGACCACGCGATGCACGCGGATCGCCAGGTTGTCCTGGGACACTTCGGCCACTTGTGCAACGTAGCTGCCGAACGACTCGTGCACCGCCACGCCCAGCGCATGGCCGTCCGGCAGCGGCGCTGTCCAGTTGGCTTTTTCTACTGCAAGGTTGAGTACACCGAGATGCCGTGGGTGATCCTTGAGCAAGGTTCGCCGATATTCAACCGGGTCCTTGTCCGCCGCCTCGGCCAATTCGTCGATCAACGACTCCATCACGAACGCCGTATGACTGTGGCCGACCGAGCGCAACCACAACACGTTGATGCCGGTTTTCGGCGAATGCAGCTCGACCTGATGATGCGCCAGACCTACGAGATAGGGACTGTCTGCCACCCCTTCGACCGAGGTTTTATCGATGCCCCCTTTGACCATCGCCTCTTCGAGCATCGTGCCGGCCATGATCGATTGCCCGACCATGACATGCTTCCACGCAATGGGCATCCCGCCGGCATCGAGGCCGATGCGCGCCTGATGCAGAAACGCCGAACGGTAGCAACCGCCGCGTATGTCGTCTTCTCGCGACCACACGGTTTTCACCGGCCCACCTGCGGCTTTGGCGACCTGCACCGCTTCCGCGACAAAATCCGAGGTCGGGTTGGCTCGCCGACCAAACCCGCCACCGAGAAATTCGGTGTGAATAATGACCTGCTCAGGCTTCAGCCCGGTGATTTTTCCGGCGATCATTTGATCCAGTGTCTGAAACTGCGTCCCCGTCCAGATCTCGCATTTATCCTGGGTAATTTTTACGGTGCAGTTAAGCGGCTCCATCGGGGCATGAGCCAGGTAAGGCACACTGTATTCGACGTCGATCGTTTTCGCCGCCTTGCCCAGCGTGCCCGCGGCGTCCCCGGCGGTGCTGGCCGGCAGCCCTGTGGTGCCTGCGAGCTTGCGGAAACTTTCCAGCAGTTTCTGGCTGTCGAGGTCGGTGTTCGGGCCCAGGTCCCAATCGATCCTGAGCGCATCGCGCCCCAGTTTCGCGGCCCAGTAATGATCGGCGATGACGGCGACACCGCTGGGCACCTGCACCACTTTATGCACGCCGGGTATCGCCAGCGCTTCGGCGCCTTCGAAGGATTTGACGCTGCCGCCGAACACCGGCGAACGCGCGACCATGGCCGTCATCAGGCCGTCGAATTGCACGTCCATGCCGAACTTGGCCCGCCCAGTGATTTTCTCTGGCGTGTCCAGGCGTTTGGTGGGCTTGCCGATCAGTTTCCAGTCCTTGGCTTCTTTGAGTTTGATCGAAGCGGGGTCCGGCACGGGTAGCTTGCCGGCGTCGTCCGCCAGCTCGCCATAGGTGGCGCGGTTGTCGCCGGCGATGACCACGCCGGATTCGGTACGAATAGACGAGGGTGCAACACCGAAACGCTTGGCGGCCGCGTCGATCAGCATTAACCGCGCTACCGCGCCGGCCTGGCGGTAGCGGTCGAACTCCATCCAGGTCGAGGTTGAGCCACCCGTTATCTGCATCCCGCCAAACCCGGCCAGGCCATAGTCGGCAGCCGATGCTGGAGAGTGTTCGACAATGATTTTCGACCAGTCGGCGTCCAGCTCTTCCGCGATCAGCATGGTCAGGCCGGTCCAGATGCCTTGGCCCATTTCCGAATGCCCGAGCAGTACCGTGACGCTGTTGTCATTGCCGATTCGCAGAAAAGCATTCGGTGCAAACACATTGCCCTGGTTTTCGGCAGCCATCGCGAACCGGTGGGCACCCGGGATGGCGAACGCCACCACCAGCCCGCCGCCCAACACGACGCTGCCCTTGAGAAATCCACGGCGCGATAACGGATTAAAGCTGTTCATAGCCCACCCTCCCTCACCGGGGCATCAACCGATTTGTGCAGCACGTTTCACCGCCGCACGAATTCGCGGATAGGTGCCACAGCGGCAGATATTGCCGGAAAGCGCCTGGTCGATATCGGCGTCAGTGGGCTTGGGGATTTTCGCCAGCAACGCGGCGGCAGACATGATCTGCCCGGACTGGCAATATCCGCACTGAACCACATCGAGCTCGGCCCAGGCTTGCTGGACCGGGTGCGAACCGTCGGTTGACAAGCCTTCGATGGTGAGAATTTTCTGCCCGTGAGCCACAGCGGTGGCGGGCGTGATGCATGAGCGCAGCGGCGCGCCGTCGACGTGTACCGTACAGGCGCCGCATTGAGCCATGCCACAACCGAATTTGGTGCCTGTGAGGTGCGCGACATCGCGCAGGACCCACAGCAGCGGCATGTCCGCGGGGACATCCAGCGCCTGGTCCTTGCCATTGATATTCAGGGTCAGCATTGCGGTTACCTCAGACTCACGGGGACGCGTTTTTCAGTGGGAGCACGCGTTGCTCCTACCGCACGGCGCGTCTTTGCGTGCCTGGTTCATCCCTTACAGCTAAGCGCAAATTACCGCAGGAGACCGGCACATCGACCACCGGTCACGCAGTCACTGCCCTGAGGCAAGCGCAGAGTGGCGTTTTGCGCTTGCACCCATGTCGCTAAACCCTCGGCCCCAGCAACATGCCGGTATAGCGCATCAGGAACAGCCCAAACGCCACACACCAGAGCGACGCCGAGATGCCCAGGCCGACAGTGGAAAACGGCACCAGCAAGACGCGACAGACCGCACCCATGGACAGCAAGGCGAATCCAAGGGTGATTGCCTTCGATGGCTGCAACGGTCGCCCGGTATGACCGAGACTGACCCGCGCAATCATCGCCAGTATCAAACCGCCGATACCTCCCACTGCCAGCGAATGCGTGGCGAGGCTTTGTTGCGGTATCAGCCCCGCATGCCACAGCGCCATTGCCAGCGCTGCAACCACCAGCCAGGCATAGGCAAGGTACAGCGACCAGAGCAACGGCACACGCCAGATACCCCGGTCATGCCAGCGCCAGAGGCGCAGCAGATGCAAACCGCCCATCAGCCCAAACAAACCGGCGAGCCAGCGGTTGGGAGCGTTTTCCAGCCCCGGGGTAAACGACAGCGCAGCGAGCACTCCAACGAGCAGTAACCCTTTGGACAGCCAAGGTTGCGCAACTGACGCTACGGGTCGATTCAAGCCCCGCTGGATGAAGAACGGAATCACCCGTCCGCCAATCACGCTCATCAGCGCACCCACCAACCACAGCGCCGCCAGTACGCCCCGCCGTTGCAGGTCGACATCCTCGGTGGATATCCCCACCAGCGTCAGCGCCTGGCAACCCGCGAGCAAAGAGATCACGAGCAGAATCGGATAATTATCACGCTTGCCGGCAGCGATAAGGTCGCGCCCCAACACCCACGCCAATAACGGCAGAAACGGGATTTGCAGCGCAATCAACACCGCAGCCGGCATCGGCAGCCACCACGCCAGTCGCGCTGTCAGCCACACCAGCAACAGACCGATAAGCGGCCCGCCGTGAAGCCCTGGACGCCCGGTCCAGTTCGGCACTGCCGTCAGTAAAAATCCGCCGATGATCGCCGAGGCGAATCCGAAGGGCATCTCATGCCGATGCCAGGCCAGCATGCCGCCCAGGGGTTGTGCCGCTGGAAACCGACCGTATAACCAGAGGGCCCAAACTGTCACAGCTATTGCAGCAAACCCCGCGCCGGCCAGGAAGAACGGCCGGAACCCCAGCGTGAACACCGGCGCCGCGACGAACTTGCGCATCACGCTCTGGCCCCGACCAAGGGTTGGCCCAGCCGATGCTGGGACAGCAGGCGCATGACATAGCCGATTTTGAGCAAGGTAGGTCCGATGATCGTCATCGCGTGCAACGACACCAGCGCGACAATGGGCAAATGACCGTCGTACAAATAGGCGCCGTAAACACCAGCGAGCAACAGCCCAAGACCCGCGCCCAGTACACGACTCGACAACCGCAGAACATTGTGGGGATTGTTGAAGAAATCGAACATTTTCCGGTACTCCTGAAGTCGTTCAGTTGTAATCGGGATGTATCAAGAGCCGTGCCAGGTATTAAGCCCTTTTAAATCAATGAGGTCAGAGGATCGATGTCATTTAGACCATATTCGATTAGAGTCTTTATGACTCCACATCGAGTCATTACGACTCCACAAAAAATAATCTGGCAAATGATCACACACCGCAAAACGGGGGAAAAAAGCTCGACATCGACGCGGTGGAACGAGCCTTTGACGGCGAGAACAAATACACTCAGGCGCTGACCTGCCGAGAACCCCAAGCATGAAGCACGCCGTTTCCAAAGACGCAGACAAGGCCCCGCGCTTCTGGCGCGATGACGCCCTGCCCTTCATCGAAGCCCGCTCCATCGCTGACGGGCGCGAGGTCTGCTACACGCGTCATTCTCACGAACACTTTTCGATCGGCGCCATCACCGCCGGGCACAGCACCTACATTCACGAACAAGCCCGATTTCAGGTCAGCGCCGGCACCGTCGTGCTGATGAATCCCGGCGATGTCCATGCGTGCAATCCGATCGACGACCAACCGTGGTCGTACCTGATGCTGTACATCGACACCGCATGGCTCACTGATCTGCAACACCAGCTGGGCTTCAGTCCCGACCTGGCGTTCCGCCGTTTTTCAATCACCCATAACCGCGACACCCGGCTGTTTGACGGGCTGGTGGCGCTGTATGAGGTGTTGGTGGACACGTCGCAAGACCACCTGCAAAAACACAGCGCAGTGGTGGAGTTTTTCACCGAGGTGCAGCAACGCCTCAACCCCGCCGAGCAACCGCTGCGCGAACCCAACTTCAAGCTGGAGCGGGCCGCCGAATTCATTCGCGACAACTGTACGAAAATGCTCAAGCTTGAAGACATTTGCGCAGCCGCGCAGCTGTCGCCGTCCTACCTTATCCGCGCATTCAAGCAACACTTCGGCATGACGCCCCACGCATTCCTGGTCAACCGCCGCATCCAGTTCGCCCAGGACAGACTGCGCAGCGGCAAACTGATTGCCGACGTCGCCCTCGAGGCGGGTTT
Organism: Pseudomonas sp. LBUM1643; assembly: GCF_059716215.1. Classification (NCBI taxonomy): domain Bacteria; kingdom Pseudomonadati; phylum Pseudomonadota; class Gammaproteobacteria; order Pseudomonadales; family Pseudomonadaceae; genus Pseudomonas; species Pseudomonas sp. LBUM1643. The sequence continues at coordinate 2,994,792 of NZ_CP166813.1, read as the reverse complement.
CGCCGACCAGGCCCACTTTCAACGCGCTTTCAAACAGCACCTGGCCGCCACACCGGGGCAGTATCGCGGGTGAGCTGAATGCGTTGGTGAATGATTGTTCTGGCCGATGAGTTTCTATGGGTAGCGCTGACCTGAGTCAGACGAAATTTTACCTGGCGAGCTTCTGTGGCGAGGGAGTTTATCGAATCGTCGCACCGTCCCGCTGGGCTGCGAAGCGGCCCTCTGCGGCCTACCAGTCTTGATCAAAAGATCGCAGCCTCGTTTCACTCGACAGCTCCTACACCGCAGCCGAGCGGGAGTGGACTCCCTCGCCACAAAAGCAATTCAACGGCCATTCATACACATCCAAAACCAACGCAGTGTGCAGTCAAGGCAACAACAGGTACCCCGCGCTCACCGCCAACAACGCCGCCATTCCCCGGTTGAACATCCGCATACCCGCCGGGTTGTTCAGGTAGCCGCGCAAAAACGTCCCCGCGTAGACCCAGCAACCGACGGACACATAGCAGATCACCAGATACACCGCCGCAAACTGCCAGACCAATCGCGCCTCGCCATCGGCAACAAAAGCGCCCATGCCCGCCACACAGGCTAGCCAGGCTTTGGGGTTGAGCCATTGCATGACGGCACCGTAGAGCATCGACGGCGCCCGACCTGACTCCTTCGCATCGAGACGCCCGTCGTCAGCGGCCAGTTTCCAGGCCATGAACAACAAAAATGCCACCCCCGCCAGTTGCACAACCCGGGTCAGCCCCGGCCAGATCTGCAGCACTTCGTGCAGCCCCAATCCCATCAACACCAGCAACAACACAAACCCCAGCGTCGCGCCGGCAACATGCCGCTGACTGGCGCGAAAACCAAATCGGGCACCTGAACTCAACGCAACGATGTTCACCGGTCCCGGCGTTATCGAAGCCACCAATGCAAACGCCGCCATGGAGACAATCAGATTCATCACACACCCTCTTCAATTCAGTGGTACCAGCCACGACGGTAAAGTGCGATGCAATCCCTGTATTGAACAAAACACCCCTCACCTGTACCGCGACGACCGTCAAGCACTGTACGGGTCGGCTGTTAAACGACCATGGTAAAAATACCGTTCTCGCTTCTGGAGCCGATCATGGACCTCACCACCCTCTCCCTCTTTCTTCCTGCCTGCTTCGCGCTGAACATGGCTCCGGGCCCGAACAATCTGCTGTCGGTCAGCAATTCCACCCGTTATGGCTACCGCACCGCGTGCATGGCCGGCCTGGGTCGGCTGCTGGCGTTTGCCGGAATGATCGCCCTGGCGTCTGCGGGATTGGCAGTGGTGCTGCAGACCTCTGAACTGTTGTTCTACGGGATCAAGATTCTGGGTGCGGCCTATCTGTTCTACCTTGCCTGGCAACTGTGGCGAGCCGACTCTGGCACTGAAAACGTCGTACAGGGCGCGCCCGTCGGGCTTTTAGCGCTGGCACGGCAGGAGTTTCTGGTAGCCGCCGGCAACCCGAAAGCGATCCTGATCTTCACCGCATTCTTGCCGCAGTTCGTCAATCCAACCCAGCCGATCACCCCACAATTCGCCGTGCTGGGCGCGCTGTTCCTGGTCCTCGAATGGATTGCCATCGCAGCTTATGCCTACATGGGGCTGCACATGCGCCGATGGTTCGCCAAACCCAGTGGCAAACGGATCTTTAACCGCTGCTGTGCCGGGTTACTCTCGGCGGCCGGATCGGTGTTGCTGATGGCGCGCCGGGCCTGACGAGAAATTCTCTGTCGATTTTCCGGTGGAGACACTGACCGACGCCCCCTATGCTCACGTCATGAACCTACAAAACGCTTTGCTTCCGCCCCACGCCGAGATGGTTCGTGCCATGCTCGAACGAGACACCTCCTACGAGGGGGTGTTCTTTACGGCCGTCAAAACCACCGGCATCTTTTGTCGACCCAGTTGCACGGCGCGCAAGCCAAAACCTGAGAACGTCGAGTTCTTCGCACACGCCGATGAATGCCTGTCGGCGGGTTATCGCGCGTGCCTGCGCTGCAAGCCTATGGATGCTGCCGCCATCGCGCCGGACTGGGTGCAAAAACTGCTCACCTGCGTCGACAGTGACCCCGACCAGCGTTGGACCGATGCCCAACTACTGGCCGAAGGCGTGGAGCCGCTGAAGCTGCGGCGCTGGTTCAAACAGCATTTCGGCATGACCTTCCACGCCTGGCTACGTACCCGGCGTCTGGGCATGGCGTTGGGCGGAATCAGACAGGGCGATTCCATTGATAACGCCGCGTTCGACTCAGGTTATGAGTCCCTGAGCGGTTTCCGCGATGCCTTCCAGAAGTCCTTCCACATCACCCCCGGCCGCGCCGCCAATAGCGAACCGCTGCTGTTCACCCGCCTCACCACCCCGCTGGGGCCGATGATTGCCATGGCTGAACGGCGAGGACTGGTGCTGCTGGAGTTTCTTGATCGACCGGCGCTGACGCGGGAAATCCAGGCTCTGCAGAACCGCCACGGCTATGCCATCGCACCCGGACACAACGCTCACTTGCAGCAAATCGAAGCAGAACTGGCAGCGTATTTCGCCGGCAAGCTGACCGAGTTCAAAGTCCCGCTGCACCTGCCCGGCAGCGAATTTTTCAAACAGGTCTGGGCCGAACTGGCGAAAATTCCCTACGGCCAGACGAGCACCTACGGCACCATCGCCGCGACGTTGGGCAAGCCCGGCGCCAGCCGTGCGGTGGGCCTGGCAAACGGGCAAAACCGCCTTTCGATTGTGCTGCCCTGCCACCGGGTGATTGGGGCAGATGGCTCGTTGACGGGCTATGGTGGAGGACAACCGCGCAAGGCATATTTGCTCAGACTGGAAAACGCCGCGCTACAGATCACACGACAACTTGCGTTCTGACATGCCCGATCCCTACCTGCCCGCGAGCGTTTTTCTGTCATCCATCGATGACGACTGGCGGCGACACATTGCCGCCATCGGCCCTTGCCTGCATCAACCACACCCGGCACGCGATCCTTATGAATCGCTGGTGCGGGCCATTGCCTATCAGCAACTGCACGCCAAAGCCGGCGACGCCATTCTCGGGCGATTACTCGCGTTATTTCCCTCAGGCACATTTCCGAAGCCTAAACAGATGGTGGCGACCGGGTTCGATCAGTTGCGCAGTTGCGGATTTTCGGCCAGCAAAATTACAACCATTCAAGGCATTGCCCAGGCAGCGTTAAGCGGTGTGGTGCCCGACTACGCAACCGCGCTGGCGATGGACGACGAGACACTGATCGAGCGGTTAATCACATTGCGCGGCGTCGGTCGCTGGACCGTGGAGATGCTGTTGATTTACAGCCTGGAGCGTCCGGATATTTTGCCTGCGGATGATTTCGGTGTTCGTGAAGGGTATCGGCGTTTGAAAGGACTGGAGGTGCAGCCGACGCGCAAGCAGATGATCGAAATCGGCCTCGCGTGGCGCCCGTATCGAACGGTCGCGGCCTGGTATTTGTGGCGGGTGCCACGCCAGAGCCAGAACATGTAGCAGTAGTAGCTGTGTAAGAGCTATGTAGGAGCTGTCGAGTGAAACGAGGCTGCGATCTTTTGATCTTGCTTTAAAAACAACGTCAAAAGATCGCAGCCTCGTTTCACTCGACAGCTCCTACAAGTTCCACAGGTCCCACAGGTTCACAGGCCCCGCAGGTTCCACAGGTTCCACAGGTTCCACAGGTTTTGTGTTTAGCAGGGAAGACTTACCTCAAGCCGACAGATGCTCGTACAAGATCGTCCCGCCGACGATGATTAACACCACGCCGCCCACAATTTCAGCCCGTTTACCCATCACGCTACCGATAACACGCCCCAGCATCACGCCGATCGTCACCATGGTCAGGGTCGCCAGGCCGATCAGTCCGGCCGCCAGCCAGATGTTGACGTCCACAAACGCCAGACCTACACCCACGGCCAACGCATCAATGCTGGTGGCAAATCCCGTGACGGCGAGCAGCCAGAAACCATGTTGCCTGGGCTTCTCGACCTCGTCTTCGGGTTCTTCGTCTTTCACCCCGTTATAGATCATGTGCAACCCGAGCAGCAGCAACAGGGTGAAGGCGATCCAGTGGTCCCAACTGGACACGAATTGCGAAGCGGCCAGGCCGATAAACCAGCCGATAATCGGCGTGATGGCTTCGATCACGCCGAAGATCAGACCGACACGCAAGGCTTCGAGAAATTTGGGTTTGTGCAGGGCCGAGCCTTTACCGATAGCGGCCGCGAAGGCATCGGTGGACATGGCGAAGGCAAGGAAAACGAGAGAGGCTGGGTTCACGCAGTAGTACCGGTCGGGCTTGAGTCCACGACATATCCGCGCGCCCGACTTCAGCGCAGGTATGTCGATGGTCTCACCAACCAGAAGGTGCCCGCACCACGGCAGGTTGCCGAGAATGTTGATACGGGCGCTTGCGACGAATCGCAAACAGGCTACTCCCCAAAGAGGCGCGCAGGGTAACCGTTGGGATGTGAAAAAATCATGAATAGCTGGACTGAGTTCCAGTTCACAGGCCAATGCATTCACCACAAATCCAACGGCACATCACCCTTCTTTATAGACAATGACACCCTCCGGACCCAGGCGCATCTTGGCACCTCATTCGGAGGGATTCGTCATGCTGAACACACTCAAACAGATCAACTCAACCTCAGCCTTTAACCGTTGGGCCGGGCTTGAAGTCACCCGTGCCGAGAGCGGCGAAGTGGAACTGACCATGGCTTTTCGCGAAGCGGACATGGCGCAATATGCAGGGTTCCTCCACGCGGGCCTGATCGGCGGCTTGCTCGACACAGCCTGTGGTTTCGCAGCAGGAACGGTGGCGGGCAACGTGCTGGCTTCGCATTTTTCAGTCAATTGCCTGGCACCCGCCATTGGCGAAGTGTTCATCGCCCGGGGCCGGGTGGTGAAGGCTGGCAAGAAGCAGGTATTCGCTCGCGCCGAGCTGTTCGCGCAAACCGGTGATCAACTGAAACTGGTGGCGACGGGTGACGCGATTCTGGTGCCGGTCGAGGAGCGCTGAGGGTCTACGCTGTTCCGGTGAGTTGAAGAACTACCGGAGGTTTCCATGCAGCTCGAAGGTTCCTGCCACTGCGGCGCGGTGTCATTCAGTTTGACCAGCGCCCACCCTTACCCGTATCAGCGTTGTTATTGCTCGATCTGCCGCAAGACCCAAGGTGGCGGTGGTTATGCAATCAATATCAGCGGCGATGCCGACAGCCTTAACGTGCGTGGGCGCAAACACATCACGATTTACCATGCACGACTCAAGGAAGACGGCGATAAACGTGCCCATAGCAGCACCGCCGAGCGACATTTCTGTTCGCTCTGCGGTTCCGGCTTATGGCTGTTTAGCCCTGAATGGCCGACATTGATTCACCCGTTTGCGTCCGCCATCGACACCCCGTTGCCGGTGCCACCGGAACACACGCACCTGATGCTCGGCTCGAAGGCACCTTGGGTCGAGGTTGAATTAACACCGGGGGATCAGCAGTTCGATGTCTACCCTGAAGAATCCATCGCTGACTGGCACGCACGACTGGGTTTGAGCGGCTAGGCGCGTTCGCAGACCTTGTTCCTGCGGCTCAAGCGGCTACTGGCACGCCACTGTGAAAACGAAACTCGACGTCCGGCGATTCAATCAGCTCCTGCTCGGCGGCACGAACCTTGTCGATCACCTGCGCGATGTCCTTGGCGTCCCCGTACTGGTAGGCCAGCTTCAGGTAACCCTGAAAATGCCGGGCCTCGCTTTTCAGCAGACCAAAGTAGAACTTGCCCAGTTCTTCATCCAGATGCGGTACCAGCGCCTCGAAACGCTCGCAGCTGCGCGCCTCGATGAATGCGCCGACCACCAGCGTATCGACCAGTTTCACCGGCTCGTGACTACGGACTACCTTGCGCAGGCCCGACGCGTAGCGCCCTGCGGACAATTGGCGGAGTTCGATCTTGCGCTTCTTCATCAAGCGCATGACTTGTTCGTGATGCACCAGTTCTTCCCGGGCCAGGCGTGACATCAGGTTGATCAGATCGACGTGGGAGTGGTACTTGGCGATCAGACTCAACGCCGTACTCGCGGCTTTGAATTCGCAGTTCTTGTGGTCGATCAGCAGCGTGTCCTGATCGGCCAGCGCGGCCTGGACCCAGCCGTCGGGAGTGCGGCAGCCGAGGAACTCGTGAATTTCGGGAAGGATCATGGGGCTCACGGATAGAAGGTTCAAAACGAAGGGCGCCGATTATACCGGCCTGCCCGCAGACCACCAGTCGCTAACCGTTGATATGCATCAAGTCCCGAACTCGCGACCAGCAACTATAGTTGTCCCACGCAGTATTTTTTAATTCTTGGAGATCCCGAACATGCAAGCCATTCGCAGCATTCTGGTGGTCATCGAGCCCGAACACTCGGAAAGCCTGGCGCTCAAACGCGCCAAACTGATTGCCGGCGTGACCCAGGCCCATTTGCACCTGCTGGTCTGCGATCGCAAGCACGACCACAGCGCGATGCTGGGTGTGCTTAAAGCCGGGCTGCTGGAGGATGGCTATAGCGTCACCACCGAGCAGGCCTGGAATGAAAGCCTGCACGAAACCATTGTCGAAGTGCAGCAGGCGGAAGGTTGCGGGCTGGTGGTCAAGCAACATTTCCCCGACAGCCCGTTGAAAAAGGCCCTGCTGACACCGGCGGACTGGAAACTGCTGCGTCACTGCCCGACCCCGGTGCTGCTGGTGAAAACCGCGAATCCGTGGAAAGACGGTGTCGTCCTGGCGGCCGTCGATGTTGGCAATACCGACGGCGAACACCGCCAGCTGCACTCCACCATCATTGATTATGGCTACGACATCGCCAGCCTGGCCCACGCGCATCTGCACGTGATCAGTGCCCACCCGTCGCCGATGCTGTCTTCGGCCGACCCGACATTCCAGCTCAGTGAAACCATCGAGGCGCGTTACCGCGAACAGTGCAAGGCGTTCCAGGCCGAGTTCGATATCGACGACAGTCACTTGCATATCGAGGAAGGTCCGGCGGATGTACTGATCCCGTTCATGGCGCACAAGCTGCACGCGGCGGTGACGGTGATTGGTACGGTGGCGCGGTCCGGGTTGTCCGGGGCGCTGATCGGGAATACGGCGGAAGTGGTGCTGGATGCGGTGGAAAGTGATGTGCTGGTGTTGAAGCCCGAGGGGATCATGGATCATCTGGAAGAGATCGTGGCTCACCATTGAATCAAGATCAAAAGATCGCAGCCTGCGGCAGCTCCTACAGGGTGAACGCCAATCCCATGTAGGAGCTGCCGCAGGCTGAGATCTTTTGATTCTAAACATCAGCCGCCGAAGGCATCCCTGAGGAACCCGGGCGCAATGTAGCGCTGGTAATGCGCTTCGGAGAGCAAGAAGAACTCGCGATCAATCGCGTCCCTCAGTTCCGGCAGGTTCCAGTCCCGAAATTCCGGCATCAGCACCATCCCGTAGGCTTCCAGATTGTTGATGACCCGCGCACCCCGCGCAATCAGCTGATAGGCCCAGCAATATTCCGACTGGTGCGGCACAAAGCGGATCTTGCGTTGTTCCAGCTGCACACGCAGGCGCTGGGGATCGAAAACTTCCAGCTTGCTGGCCATCACCTGGGACAACAGTTGCTCCAGACGCAACCACACGGCGCGCTTTTCCTCCTCGTTGTAACCATTCCAGTTGATCACTTCATGGTGAAAACGCTTGCAGCCACGGCACACCAGATCACCGTAAACAGTGGAGCAGAGGCCGACGCAGGGGGTCTTGATGGTCTGATTGGGCATAGGTAAGGAGAACACGGGAAAGCAGGACAGGTCGGCATGTTAGCCCTTTGTCCTCCATTGATCACCCCTCAACGTTCAGGGCTTTTGGATCGACTGGATTTCGCCATACGCCGCAACCGCCGCTCTCGCTCTGCTTCACAGCAGTTCCCCCGGCAACGCAACTCTCCACCAAAGTCCAATAGGGACTGACTTACCTTTAAATTTTTTTTGCCGTAGAATCAGCCAGCCTTTTAAGGCGCCAATGTCCGTTAGAAGCTGTTTTCAAAGCGTCACGAGCACAGTCGTTCCTTCAGAGCGGTGTTGGCGAAGGGTTTTTCCAGCGGGGAAAAGCCCAACGCCAACCCTCATCAGCTCCCCGTTCTGCAGGCGTAAAACTTTGAAAGCAGCTTCTGTAAGGAATTGTCGGTAATTCTGGCTAAGTGGCCCACAACGCCACGCAGCGCATGAGTACGGCAATTTCGGGATGAGCGTCCCGGACACCCATTTGGGACCACTGATGAGGGTAATAACTGTGCTTGAAGCCTACCGCAAACATATCGAAGAGCGTGCAGCACTGGGTATCGTTCCCCAGCCGCTTAACGCCGAACAAACAGCCGGCCTGGTCGAGCTGCTGAAAAATCCCCCGGCTGGCGAAGAAGCTTTCCTCGTTGACCTGATCACCAATCGCATTCCGCCAGGTGTGGACGAAGCAGCCTATGTAAAGGCTGGCTTCCTGTCCGCCCTCGCCAAAGGTGAAGTCACCTCCCCTCTGATCGACAAGAAACGCGCTGTTGAACTGCTCGGCACCATGCAAGGCGGCTACAACATCGTGACCCTGGTTGACCTGCTGGAAGACGCCGAACTGGCACCCGTAGCCGCCAAAGAACTCAAGCACACCCTGCTGATGTTCGACGCCTTCCACGACGTCGCCGAAAAAGCCAAGAACGGTAACGTTCATGCCAAGGCCGTGCTGCAATCCTGGGCTGATGGCGAGTGGTTCAAGAACCGCCCTGTACTGGCCGACAAGATCAGCCTGCGCGTGTTCAAGGTCACCGGCGAAACCAACACCGACGACCTGTCCCCTGCCCCGGACGCCTGGTCCCGCCCGGACATCCCGCTGCACGCCCTGGCCATGCTGAAAATGGCCCGTGAAGGCATCGTGCCTGACGTACAAGGCGTCACCGGCCCGATGAAGCAGATCGAAGAAATGCGCGGTCAAGGCTTCCCGATCGCCTACGTCGGTGACGTGGTCGGTACCGGTTCTTCGCGTAAATCCGCTACCAACTCGGTGCTGTGGTTCTTCGGCGACGACGTACCTTACGTGCCGAACAAGCGTGCTGGCGGTTTCTGCTTCGGCAGCAAGATTGCCCCGATCTTCTACAACACCATGGAAGATGCCGGCGCACTGCCAATCGAATTCGACGTCACCAACATGAACATGGGCGACGTGATCGACCTGTACCCGCATGCTGGCAAAGTCTGCAAACACGGCACCGACGAAGTCCTGACCACCTTCGAAATGAAGACCCCGGTGCTGTTGGACGAAGTCCGTGCTGGCGGCCGTATCCCGTTGATCATCGGTCGCGGTCTGACCGACAAGGCTCGTGCCGAACTGGGCCTGGGCCCTACCGACCTGTTCAAGCTGCCTGAAGCGCCTGTCGACACCGGCAAAGGCTTCACCCTGGCACAGAAAATGGTCGGCAAGGCGTGCGGTCTGCCAGAAGGCAAAGGCGTTCGTCCTGGCACCTACTGCGAACCGAAGATGACCACCGTCGGTTCCCAGGACACCACCGGTCCAATGACCCGTGACGAACTGAAAGACCTGGCATGCCTGGGCTTCTCGACCGATCTGGTGATGCAGTCCTTCTGCCACACCGCGGCCTATCCAAAGCCGATCGACGTGACTACCCACCACACCCTGCCTGACTTCATCATGACCCGTGGCGGCGTTTCCCTGCGTCCGGGCGACGGCATCATCCACAGCTGGCTGAACCGCATGCTGCTGCCGGACACCGTCGGTACCGGTGGTGACTCCCACACCCGTTTCCCGATGGGCATTTCGTTCCCGGCCGGTTCCGGCCTGGTTGCGTTCGCCGCAGCCACTGGCGTTATGCCGCTGGACATGCCGGAATCGATCCTGGTGCGCTTCAAAGGCAAAATGCAACCGGGCGTCACCCTGCGTGACCTGGTTCATGCCATTCCTTACTTCGCGATCCAGGCGGGCCTGCTGACCGTCGAGAAGAAAGGCAAGAAGAACGCCTTCTCCGGCCGCATTCTGGAAATCGAAGGCCTGGACAACCTGAGCATCGAACAGGCTTTCGAGCTGTCCGACGCCTCGGCTGAACGTTCCGCTGCCGGTTGCACCATCAAGCTGTCGAAAGAGTCGATCACCGAGTACCTGAACTCCAACATCACCCTGCTGCGCTGGATGATCGGCGAAGGTTACGGCGATGCACGTACTCTGGAACGTCGCGCTCAAGCGATGGAAGCCTGGGTTGCCAACCCTGAGCTGATGGTTGCCGATGCCGACGCCGAATACGCCGAAATCATCGAAATCGACCTGGCCGACATCAAGGAGCCTGTGCTCTGCGCGCCAAACGATCCGGACGACGCCCGTCTGCTCTCCAGCGTTGCTGGCGAGAAAATCGACGAAGTGTTCATCGGTTCGTGCATGACCAACATCGGTCACTTCCGCGCTGCCGGCAAGTTGCTGGAGCAGGTCAAGGGTCAACTGCCAACTCGTCTGTGGCTCTCGCCGCCGACCAAGATGGACGCTCACCAGCTGACCGAAGAAGGCTACTACGGCATCTACGGCAAGGCCGGCGCGCGCATGGAAATGCCGGGCTGCTCGCTGTGCATGGGTAACCAGGCACGTGTAGAGCCGAACTCGACTGTAGTCTCCACGTCGACCCGTAACTTCCCGAACCGTCTGGGTGACGGCGCGAACGTCTACCTGGCTTCGGCTGAGCTGGCGTCTGTTGCTTCCATCCTGGGTCGCCTGCCGACCGTCGAGGAATACATGGAATATGCTGGCAAGATCGACAGCATGGCGGCTGATGTATACCGCTACCTGTCTTTCGACCAGATCGCCGAGTTCCGTGAAGCTGCAGCGAACGCCAACATCCCGGTCGTTCAAGCCTAACGTTACACAGCAATAAAAAACGCCGCCCATCGTCAGATGTGCGGCGTTTTTTTATGTCTGTAAGAAAGGTGCTTATAGCGCTGGCCTCATCGCGGGCAAGCCCGGCTCCTACAGGATTTGTGGTGTGTCCAGATGCAGTGCTCGAACGCAGTCACTGTGGGAGCCGGGCTTGCCCGCGATAGCGGTATGTCAGTGGGTAAGTGGCCAGCTGTCACACTGTCGCAAACAGCCTCACTCTGACGTTGGGTCAAGTGTTCAGCTTCAAGGCCTGCTGAACCGCCCCATCCACACTCAACCCACTCAGAACCACACCGTTAGCCTCTACTTCCGGCAACTCAGTCAACGCGATTTGCGCCCGATACTTGAGGCGGGCCAACACCAGCCGTTTACCTTCGCCATGCACGCGTCCAAAAAACTCCTGCAACGCTTCAATACTGGTGCCATCGAGGTCCGGCGACTCCTCCAGACTTAAAATCACCGTGTGAATCGGCGTCTGCGAATGCCGGATCAAGCGCAAAGCGCCGCCCAGAATCCGTTCGACGTTGGCAAAGAACAACGCCTCACTCGGCCTGACAATCAATACACCGGGTTCCGTTACCGCCGCAGGATGGCGCTGCACATCGACAAAATCGTGGCCGCCATCGATGCGGCCGAGCACCTGGATATCCGCGGCCGACAGCTGCTTGAGCATCAGCAACACACTGATTGCCACCGACACCAGCAAGCCGTCCAGTACACCCAGGACCAGTACCGCGCCGACGGCACAGATCACCAGCACTCGATCACGACGCCAGATGAAATACCGCCCCAACGGTTGCAGGCTCAAACCACGGCCCAAGGCATGAATGACGATGGCGGCGAGAATGGGCTCCGGGGTCAGGGCAATGTAAGGCAGCACGGTCAAGAGAATCAGCAATACCACCAACGCCGCCACACCACCGGCCAGGCGTGAAGTGGCGCCCGCGGCCTCGTTGGCTGACGTGGCCGAATACCCCGCTCCCGCCGGCATGCCGTGAAACAGGCCCGACAGCAGATTGGAAGCACCAAGGGCCAGCAGATCGCGGTTCGAGGTGACGCGATCCCCGTGTTTGAGTGCATACGAACTGATCGAACCATAGGACTCGGCGTACAGGATCATCACCATGGCAAACGCCAACTCGCCCAGCCGCAGCCAGTCGGTGAATGGCAACGCCGGCCAGGTGGGCACGTCCATACTCAGGTCGATGACACCGATCAGCTTCACCCCATGGGCTGGCAGGTTCAGCCACTGCCCCGCCATGATACCGATCACCACCACCAGCAACCCGCCCGGCAGGCGCCGAAAGCGCGCGAACAGCCACAACAAGGCCAATGCCACGGCGCCCACCGCTGCCGCTACCCAGTTCCATTGCGGCAGTTGTTCCAGCAATTGCGGCAGAAACCGCACCAGATTGGTTTCGCTCAGGTGTACGCCAACCACGCTGGCGACCTGCTTCAAGATGATGGTCAAGGCTAAACCAAAGGCAAAGCCGCGCAATACCGGTTTGGCGATGAAGGATGTAACGCTCCCCAACTTGAACAGCCCCGCGAGCAGGAAAAACGCGCCCGTCATCAGCACCAGGCCTACGGCCAGGGTCGAGCGCAGTTGCGGATCACCATCGGCCAGCGTCGCGGTGGCGGCGGCCAACACCGCCGCAGAGGATGAAGTCGCCGAGACAATTGCAAATCGGCTGGTACCGAACACGCCATAACAGAGCAAACCGGCAAACAACGCGATCACCCCGGCCTGGGGTGCCAGCGCGGCGATACTCGAATACGCGACCGCTTCCGGCAGCAGCAGGCCGGCAATCGACAACCCGGCCAGCAGGTCCTGCCAACGGTTGGGCTGTTCGGTAGAATTTGGGGCTGTGGCACTGGGCAATCCGCTGTCTCCAGGCGAAAAAAAACCGCTGCAGGTATCGCCTGCAGCGGCCACTGTAACTGTCATTCAGGCACTGCGCGAGCAGGCCGGACGATCACGCACTCAACGAATAAATCAGCGCCGAAATCGCCACCAGACCTACCGCCGTCACGAACACATTGGAAGCCTGCCCACGGTACCGCGCCATCGCCGGAACCTTGCGGATCGCGTACATCGGCATCAGGAACAGAATCGCCGCAATGATCGGCCCGCCAAGGGTTTCGATCATCCCCAAAATACTGGGATTGAGCGTTGCAACGATCCAGCACACGACCAACATGAACGCAGCGGTCATACGATCCAGAGTCTTGGGCGCCGGACGCTTGCCGCTTTTCACGATCAGGCCCTTGAGACCTTCACTGGCACCAATGTAATGCCCCAGGAACGACTTCGAAATGGCCACAAAGGCAATCAACGGCGCTGCAAAGGCGATGGTCGGATTGCTGAAATGGTTAGCCAGATACGAAAGGATCGACAGGTTCTGCGCCTTCGCTTCTGCCAGCTGCGCCGGTGACAAGGTCAACACACAGCTGAAGACGAAGAACAGCACCATGACCACCATCAACGCATGGGCACGCGACAGGATCTGCGAGCTGCGCTCTTCGGCATGTGCACCGTAGCGGCGCTTCTGATCCACGGCGAACGCCGAGATGATCGGCGAATGGTTGAACGAGAACACCATTACCGGAATGGCCAGCCACAGCGTGTGCAACAGCGCCGACGGCTCAGGCAGCGTCGACGCGGTGGTCAGGATGCCGCCATTCCAGTGCGGAATGAGGAACACTGCCAGGAACAGCAACGCAACGATAAACGGATAGACCATCAGGCTCATCGCCTTGACGATGACCTGTTCACCGCAGCGCACCACGGCCAGCAGGCCAAGAATCAGCACCAACGACAACACGGCGCGAGGTGGCGGCATGATGTGCAGTTGATGCTCGAGGAAACTGCCCACGGTGTTGGTCAGGGCCACGCTGTAGATCAACAGGATCGGGAAGATCGCGAAGAAGTACAGCAATGTAATAAGCGCGCCAGCCTTGATGCCGAAGTGCTCTTCAACCACTTCGGTGATGTCGGCACCTTCACGCCCGGACAACACGAAGCGGGTCAGGCCACGGTGCGCATAAAACGTCATCGGGAACGCCAGCACCGCAAGCACCAGCAACGGCCAGAAACCGCCCAGCCCTGCGTTGATGGGCAAAAACAACGTACCGGCACCAATGGCAGTGCCAAACAGGCCCAGCATCCAGGTGGTGTCATGGCGATTCCAGCCTTCGAGGCTGGTGGGTTTCGCCGCTACATAGCGTTCGTCGACGCTATTGGCCTGATCATTCATCCGGTGGGATCTCCGCATTCCGGTCAGTTGCTACCCGGTCAGGACGAGTCGGAAAAATCCGACAGGCAGCGCCCTGGCCGAAACAGGGGCGCGATTGTCCGGGATTAATGAACAGAAGCAAAGACTTAGCTGAGGAGTGGTTGTACGGATCAGATGATGTACGCGAAATTACCCGCCTACAGAGCCTTATTGCCTTAAAGACGACCCGTCATTCCCCGCTTGATAAAGGTCCGCCATCATGTATTTTGATTTGACTGACAATTGACTGGAGTCATCCCATGCCACTGGTTCGCGTCGACATCAAAAAAAATCAGGACCCCACCTTCGCCAAACGTGTTGGTCAGCAGATTTATGCCGCGATGCGTAGCGCCATATCTGTGCCGGAGAACGATAATTTTCAGGTCCTGAACGAACACGACGAAGATCATTTCATTTTCGATCCGCAGTACCTGGGCATCCACCGCACCGACAATCTGGTGATGATCCAGATCACCCTGAGTGAAGGCCGTTCCGACGACCTGAAAAAGCTTCTCTACAAGACCATCGTCGACAACCTTAATACCGAGCTGGCGGTGCGCCGGGAGGATGTATTCATTAATCTGGTGGAAGTGAAGAAAGAAAACTGGTCATTCGGTAACGGAATTGCCCAGTACGCCCTCTGATTCCCCACCTCTATAGCCGTGAGCCGCCAATGCCCCGTGTTTCCCGCAAACAAGCTGATCTCAACCGCGAAATCATCGTCGATTCCGCCACGCGCCTGTTCCGTGAGCGGGGACTGCACGGAATCAGCGTCATCGATGTCATGGCCGCTGCAAGCCTGACCCATGGCGGCTTTTATGGCCATTTCGAGTCCAAGGAAGCCTTGGCGCGGGAGGCCAGTGGTCGCGCATTCCAGCAATCGGGTGAACGTTGGCAAGCCAGCATCGCTGAGAGTGCGGATAACGACACTGCCCGCCGCGCCGTTATTGAGCCTTATTTGTCAACCGCCAGTCGTGACAACCCGGGTGACAGCTGCCCAGTGGTGGCCTTTGCCGGGGACATGTGCCACGAAGCCGTCGATAGCGGATTGCGTAAGACATTCAATGAAGGACTCAACCAATTGCTACAAATTTTTGGCTCGTTGCAGGAAACCGGCGACGACGCTCAGGATCGACAGCAGGCGCTAGTGCAGTATTCGTTAATGGTGGGGGCACTCACCCTGGCCCGAGCCACTCGGGGCGAACCGTTATCCGATGAAATTCTCGAGGCAGCACGGTGTTTTCTGAGCCAGGCTTGAAGCACTCTTCAAGCAACATGATCTATCACTTTATATAAGTAGGAATAGCCCTACAGACAAAACATATAAAATCAATACAGCGCATTACTTTAAACATAAACACTTAATTGTAACAAGCAGCCATCCGCTATTGAGCAACTCGTCTTCTCGGACTATATTTTTTCGCCTTGAATGTTTACGCCTAAAAAGCAGCAATCAATCAATCTGAGAAGGCGATAGTTCCATGCATAAAAAAACGATGACGTTCAAATGCCTGCTTCTCGCGGCACTGTTATGTCCACTCGGCAGCTTTGCACAACAAGCGCCCGCCACGGCTGATATTCGGGACCTGGCCTACTCTCCTCGATGGCTGACCACTAAGGTGTATATCGAGGGCGCGCCCCAGACGGACGTGAAAGCCAATTATCCAGGCGTGGTTGGAATATCGACGTGGGACCCGGATCGCAATCGCTATGAGTTTTTTTACACTGACACAGGAAAATCAAAGTACGACAATGGAGGTGGCGGGTACTTCTTTATCACCGGCGATCATAAAACCCACGTGTTGGTACCCGATGTCGGGCCGACCAAGACAGTGGTCAGGCGGCTGGAAACACTGAATAAAAATGAGTTTACTTACTCTCGCGAAGTGCCCCGCGACATGGTAGAAAACAACCCGCTTGTGCGCATCCATGTCGTTCATGCTCCTTACACTGGAACAGTAGAAACAACTTCCGCACTTAAGCCGGGCACAGCTGCCACTTATTAAACAAATTGATCGTCTTTAGAGTATTTTCCCTCACGGGTCTCACCCCGAATTGTAACTTCATCTGAACAACCTCCTGCCAAATTCAAACATGGAGATTCACCGTGCAGAAAACAATCAGAACATTGCTGGTATCTACGCTCATTGTTTCTTCGGCCTTCTGCGGTGCGGTTAATGCCCAGACCACCACAAACTCCGCCGCTAAAAATGCCGCAGCAACGCCAGAAAATGCGGTCATGCTGACTGTTTTTTTAAAACATGATCAATCGAGACCCCTGGGCGAACTCAAAGCTCAGCTTGCCCGACAAGGCTTCTATAAGACATTCCCTCCCGCGGGAGTCGAGGTTGTCAGCTGGAACATCATGATGGGCATCGGCCAAGTCGTCACACTGCGACTTCCAGCCTCTCGTTTGGCAGAAGTAAACCTTGCGCTCGAAAATACGGCGTGGGGAACCTACAGAACCGAGTTCTACCCGACCTATGATTTCAAAGCCATCGCACTGGCGGAACAAAACAAGGCTAACCAGTCGCTAACAACCCAGTGACACTAAAGCAGCACACTGCATTTGCAGTGTGCTGCGCCATGACGTCGAAACCCTTGCAGGTACCTGAGTCGTAAATTTGCTTCTTGCGCGAAGCAGGCCAGACTGAAAAACACCGATGAGGCGATAACCACCATTGCCAAGTGGTTCTGTAATCAGCACTCTGAAACGACGTATGACGCCCGACACGCCTACGACCACAGGAGCATAGTAATGCCCGCAACCGTTCTGATACTGGTTGAAACCATCAATGACTACCTGCCGATTCTCGAACACCAGGGCTTTCACCTGATTCTGGCCCCGACACCTGCCGAACGCGCAGCAGCCATCACCCGCCACGGTGCTCAAATCGACGCAGTCCTGACCCGTGGCCCGCTGGGTTTATACGCCGATGAAATTGCCGCACTGCCGGCTCTCAAGATCATCTGCGTGATCGGCGCCGGTTATGAACACGTCGACCTGCAAGCCGCTGCTGACCGGGGCATCACCGTTACCAACGGCGCCGGGGTCAACGCCTCCTCGGTTGCCGACCACGCCATGGCCATGCTGCTGTCGCTGGTACGCGATATCCCCCGCTGTGATTCT
This sequence comes from Pseudomonas sp. LBUM1643, assembly GCF_059716215.1. Lineage (NCBI taxonomy): Bacteria > Pseudomonadati > Pseudomonadota > Gammaproteobacteria > Pseudomonadales > Pseudomonadaceae > Pseudomonas > Pseudomonas sp. LBUM1643. The sequence continues at coordinate 2,977,440 of NZ_CP166813.1, read as the reverse complement.
GCAGTGCGCCGGGGCGAGTGGCCGAAGATCATGCGCCCTTCCCTGGCAGGCAAACACCTGGGCATTCTCGGCCTCGGTGCCGTCGGCATGGCCATCGCCAAACGCGCCGCCCTTGGCTTCGACATGACGGTGAGCTATCACAACCGGCAACACCGCAAAGACGTGCCTTACGATTTTTGCTCCACCCCAACCGAGCTGGCACGCGCATCGGACTTCCTGGTGGTCGCGACACCCGGCGGCATAGGCACCCGGCACCTAATTAACAGGCAAGTGCTCGATGCATTGGGCCCGAACGGCTTTATCGTCAATATTGCCCGTGCCAGTGTCTTTGCAACCGCAGACCTGATCAGCGCCCTTGAACAACGCAGGATCGCCGGTGCAGCGCTGGACGTCTTCGACAATGAACCCCACGTCCCGGATGCCCTGAAAGCCCTGGCCAATGTGATCCTCACGCCGCATGTCGCCGGGCTGTCTCCGGAAGCCACTCAAGGCACCGTGGAATTGGTGGGTCGCAATCTGGTGGCGTTCTTCTCGGGCGAGCCCGTGCTGACGCCGATCAACCTGCCGACGGCCCTGAGCAGCGCGGTGCTGTAAGCGCAATTCAAACAGATGTATCAAAAACAATGATCGCCCGGCAACACGCTCACCTATAAGGGCGGTTGGTGGTTGTGAGTGCCGGGGGTGCGCATTAGATTAGCCACTAGTTTCAGGCCCACCAGAATAAGCAGAAGGGATAAGCATGGCGCTTACTGACCAGTCCACCCGTACTCGCACCGGCGAAGAACTCGATGCCAGCCTTATCGACCCCTACCTCAAGGCCCACATTCCTGGCTTGAGCGGCTTGCCTCGTATCAGCCAGTTCCCGGGTGGCGCTTCAAACCTCACCTACCTACTGGAATACCCCGAGCAGGAGTTTGTCCTGCGTCGGCCACCTTTTGGCCACAAGGCCAAGTCCGCGCATGACATGGGCCGCGAGTTTCGCATTCTCAATCAGCTGCGTGACGGCTTCCCGTACTGTCCCAAAGCCTACGTGCACTGCACCGACGAATCGTTGATCGGTTCCGAGTTCTATGTGATGGAACGGGTCAAGGGCATTATCCTGCGTTCTGAACTGCCCCCGGAACTGGGACTGGATGCCGCGAATACCGAAACCCTGTGCAAGAGCTTCATCGACAAGTTCGTCGAGCTGCACCAGGTCGACTACAAGGCCTATGGCCTGGGTGATCTCGGCAAACCCGAAGGGTACGTGGCGCGGCAGATCCGCGGCTGGAGCGATCGCTACGAAAAAGCCCTCACCCCGGATGCCCCTCAGTGGGAAGTGGTGAAAGCCTGGCTTAATGACAAGATGCCCGCCGATCACCCAACGTCGAGCATCGTTCACAACGACTACCGCTTTGACAACGTAATCCTCGACCCGAACAACCCGATGCAGATCATCGGTGTGCTCGACTGGGAACTGACCACTCTCGGCGACCCGCTGATGGACCTGGGCAATACCCTCGCCTACTGGATCGAAGCCAGTGATCCCGCACCGGTCCAACTGATGCGCCGTCAACCGAGCCATGCGCCCGGCATGCTCACGCGCCGCGAGTTCGTCGACTACTACGCCGAGCGTGCAGGCATCCAGATCGACAATTTCGATTTCTACTACACCTACGGCCTGTTTCGCCTGGCCGGTATCGTTCAACAGATCTACTACCGCTTCTACCATGGTCAGACCCAGGACAAACGCTTCGCGCAGTTCATTCACATGAACAAACTGCTGGAGCAGATGAGCTTGCAGGTCATCCAGAAATCCAGCCTTTGATAACGCTTCAGGCCCAATAACAAGACTTTTTACAAGGGAATTCCATGTCCAAGACTCAGTTGTTCGACCTCGATGGCAAGATCGCTTTCGTCTCCGGCGCCAGCCGCGGTATCGGTGAAGCCATCGCCAAACTGCTGGCCCAGCAAGGTGCCCACGTGATCGTCTCGAGCCGTAAGCTCGACGGTTGCCAACACGTCGCCGACGCGATCATCGCCGCGGGCGGCAAAGCCACTGCGGTCGCTTGCCACATCGGCGAAATGGAGCAGATCAGCCAGGTCTTCGCCGGTATCAAGGAACAGTTCGGTCGTCTCGATATTCTGGTCAACAATGCCGCGACCAATCCGCAATTCTGCAACGTATTGGACACTGACCTCAGCGCCTTCCAGAAAACCGTCGACGTGAACATTCGCGGCTACTTCTTCATGTCGGTGGAAGCCGGCAAGCTGATGCGCGAGAACGGCGGCGGCAGCATCATCAACGTCGCGTCGATCAATGGCGTTTCACCGGGTGTGTTCCAGGGCATTTATTCGGTGACCAAGGCCGCCGTGATCAACATGACCAAGGTCTTCGCCAAGGAATGCGCGCAATTCGGCATCCGCTGCAATGCGCTGCTGCCGGGTCTGACCGACACCAAGTTTGCGTCTGCATTGGTGAAAAACGAGGCCATTCTCAATACCGCGCTGCAGCAGATCCCCCTGAAGCGTGTGGCCGATCCGAGTGAAATGGCGGGGGCGGTGCTGTACCTGGCAAGCGATGCTTCCAGCTACACCACGGGCGTATCGCTGAACGTCGACGGCGGCTTCCTGTCCTGATCCTGACGCGTACACCGCTGTCGTTTTAACGCGTACGCCGGTTGTTTTTAGCGCGTAAGCCGGTTGTTTTAGACGCATACCCCGATGGTTGTTTTGACGCATACCCCTGTAGGAGCTGCCGCAGGCTGCGATCTTTTGATCTTCAACGACAAACAAGATCAAAAGATCGCAGCCTGCGGCAGCTCCTACAGGGGTATGCGTTTAAACAGGAGATGCCATTCAACCGTGGATGCATTCGAACAACAAATGCATTCCAACACGTGGCTGCACTCCAACTACAAATGCATTCCAACACGTGGATGCACTCCAACAACAAATGTATTCCAACCGTTTACTGAGTAATGCAGCGCGTCAATTCGGTCTGACGCGTCACCTGCCCATCACCGCGCATATCACCCTGCACCTCAGTGCTTTGTGCTGTTTCACAGGTGCGTTCAAGCGGCGGTGGCGGCGCGGGAGGTGGCGGTGGTGGCGGACTGGAACAACCCGCCAAAATCAGTGCGCAAAGGACAAGCGACAGCGGCGAAGAAATACGTTTTCCAAGACTGTTCATAGGCTGACCCGCGGTAAGTAATCGACACTTTCCGCGACACGACGACAACACCGCGAAGTCGCGGACCGGTCACAGAAAATAATACCCTCGCTTTCCTTATAGCCTAGCCAGCGCTCAATGCCAGTAAATGGCCACTTTGTGACTACAAAGGGCCGAGTTGATGCAGATTGTTACTTTCAAGCTCGTAGCGCAGTTCTTCTATCAGCGCCGCCACCGCATTGGGCGTTCTGAGGTTGTGCAGGCTCAATCCACTGACCACCAGGTCCACCTGGCCTGATGCGGGATGGTAAAGCTTCACGGTTAACGAGTTGTCACCCGTCAAACTGCAATCACAGGCCAACGGCGAAAAACTCCGCTCCAGTTCGATACGCAATTGCACTAGAGAAATCATAAGAGTTCACCTCGGCAGCGGCGCAACATTGACCGGCGTACGGCTGTGTTCGTTGTCAATACTGCGGTTCCTTCAGCTGGTTCACAAGAACGCGACCCGGGTCGTGAGCACCCATGTCACATCCATACAGGCTACGAGCAGCGGCTCTCCCACGACACGTCCATTTGCACCCCCTCGAGTAGTGCATTTGCACCCTATCGCTGTCCTTTGGTTCTCCATTCACCCGAAAACAACCCACGCTCCCTCGCCCAGACAATCGCCTCACTCCGGCTGTGCACATTGAGCTTCGAATAGATGGTCGATACGTGATTGCGCACCGTGTTGGGCGCCAGTTTCAGTCGCGCAGCAATCTCCTTGTCAGCCAGGCCTTCGCAGATCAACTCCAGCACATCACGCTCGCGCGCCGTCAGATCAGTAAAAGACGCACTGAGGAGTTTCGGCGAATTGACGCTTTTCACATTGGCAAGCTTCTCGATCAGCGTGCGACTGAACCATGAGGCGTCTTTCATCACTTCTTCGATCGCCGCCACCAGCTCCAACTCGGTGCGTTTGCGCTCGGTGATGTCCATCATCACCAGCAGGTAGCAAGGGTTGTCCTGGATGTTCACGGTGTCAGCCGACACGGCGCAGTCGATCAGCTCGGCGTTTTTCTTACGCAGGCTGACATCGATGCGGTCCAGGCTGGCCGATTTCTCCAAGGCGGCAAACAGGCGTGCCTGAGCGCCCTTTTCATGGATAAAGCCGATTTCCGAGAGGGTCTTGCCCAGCACTTCTTCACTGGGATAAGCGAACGTGTCGAGGAAGGCTTCATTGATATCCATCACCACCTGATCGCTGGCGCCGCACACCAGGATCGGTACCGGAGTCAGGCGAAAAGCCTTGGCGAACCGCTCTTCACTTTGACGCAGCGCTACCTCGACCTTGCGCCGGGGTTCCATATCGACAAAGGAAAACAGCATGCAGTCCTCTTCGTTGAAATCCAGCGGCTGTCCGGCAACGATTACCTGTTTGCTACCGCCCTCAGGGAGTTTCAATTCAGCCTGCATTTGCGGAATGGTCGCGTGTTCACGCAATCGTGCGATGGCCAGGTCCTTCTTTTCGGCACCCTCCAGGATATCCAGCTCATAGGTCGAAGCACCGATCACTTGATCGCGGGTGTAACCGGTCATCTCCAAAAAGCCCGAGTTGACCTTGATATAACGCAAATCGCTGAGACGGCAGATCACTGCCGGCGCAGGATTGGCATGGAAAGTCTTTTCGAACCGCTGTTCGGCGCTGGCCCATTCCGTCACATCGTCCATGATCAGCACCAGCGACTCAGGGTCGCCGGCACTGTCGGTCAGCACCATGCTGCGCACGTTGTGTACCCAGACGCGTTCTTCGTCGTTGACCGGGGTCACTTCAACCAGCACGTCACCGAAGGTCTCGCCACGCGCAACGCGGTTGATCGGGTAGTTTTCGACGGCGACCGGGTGGTTATTGCGATAGCGCAAGGCAAAACGCTTGGCGTACTCCGTGGAATCGGCGCCCAGATCGCTGATGCTGCCCACACCATGCATGGTCAGTGCAGCTTCGTTCGCCCATAGGATGGTCTGGTCAAGCTCCAGCAGGATCACGCCATCAGACAGGCCGGCGATGATCTGCTGCAATTGGCGGCGATTGGTTTCGGTGGTCAGGACGTCCTGGCTCATTGGATCTCCACTTATGTGTCTGCACCGACTTGCGGTGCTCAGTGAAGATGTCGACCTCAGCGACTTGCGATAGTGCAGCGAACATTCCCAGGATAAACGGCTTCCCTGTGGCGAGGGAGCTTGCTCCCGCTGGGGTGCGAAGCAGCCCCCTGCATTTTCTTAGTAAAAGGTAAATTACGACTGCTTCGCAGCCGAGCGGGAGCGAGCTCCCTCGCCACAGTATTTGTGTTGTGTGGGGCTCACGTACGCTCCTGCAACACCAACTCCCGCAAGGTATCCAGAAACAGCTTCAGCACTGGCGATTCATCGTCGGCGCGGTACGTGGCGTACAACGGCACTTCCGGCAATGCCGGCGTCAACCGACGAAACACCAGTCCTGCGGGCGCCAACTGCTCAATAGACGCAGGCAACAGCGCCACGCCGAACCCGGCACGCACCAGGCTGAGCAGCGTTTGTACCTCGATCACCTGCTGGCGAATCTGCGGGGTGAACCCGGCCTTGATGCAGCACTGATACAGAAAATCCGCAAACCTCGACTGCTTGAGCTCCAATGCCACGAAGGGTTCGGTTGCCAGGTCCATCGGCGCCAAAACCTCCCGCGCCGCCAAGGGATGGTCAGCGGGCATTACCACGCGAATCGGCTCATAGATCAGCAGCTCATTGCGCAGCAACGGGTCGTCGTAACCCACACGAAACACGCAGGCATCAATGCGCTTTTCCTTCAGCGCCTTGACCTGCGCCGCTGGCGTCATCTCATGCAGGCGCCAGTTGACCTGCGGATAGCGCTCGCGAAACAGGTGCAACGCACGAGGCAATACGCCGACCATGACCGAACTGATCATGCCGATCTCCAGCTCTCCCAATTGCCCGCGACCAGTCTGACGCGTCAGGTCGAGGGCGCGGTTCAGTTGTTCGAACACCAGCGGCGCCTGTTCCTTGAGCATTTGTCCGGCCGCCGTCAACTCGACCCGGTGGTGACTGCGCTCGAACAACGGTGTACCGAGTTCATCCTCCAACAAACGAATCTGCTGACTCAACGGCGGCTGGCAAATGTGCAACCGCGTGGCCGCCCGACCGAAATGCAGCTCTTCGGCCAGCGCCATGAAATAGCGCAACAGTCGCAGGTCCATGGCGGTTTATCCCAAGGTCAGAGGCGTCGAACGCTGACGCACGCCGGTCAGGCGGAACAAGGCGTTGGCGATCGCCGGCGCCACCGATGGGCTGCCCAATTCACCGACGCCACCGGGCTTGCTCGGCTCACCGTCCATCACCAGGATGTCCACCGCCGGCATGTCGGACATGCGCGTCACCCGGTAGTCATGGAAGTTGCTCTGCACCACCCTGCCCTGTTTGATGTCCATGCGGTCGAATAGCGCGTGGCCGAGCCCCCACATCAGACCGCCGTAGATTTGCTCTTCGACGCCTCCCGGTGACACTGCCAGGCCGCAATCGACCACGCAGGTCAGCTTCTCCACGCGAGCCACGCCGTCCTTTTTCGACACCCGCGCGACCACGGCAATAAAACTGGTGTAACCCTGGTTGGTGGCGATACCGAGCGCCGTACCTTCCGGCAACGACTGCCCCCAACCGGCACGCTCGGCGGCACTTTTCAGCACCGCGACATGCCGTGGCCGCTCTTGCATGTGGGCGAGCCTGAAGGTCAGCGGATCCTGCCCGGCACCATGGGCCAGCTCATCCATGAAGCTTTCGACGGCGAAAACATTCGGGATGAAACTCACCGAACGATACCAGCCGCTGGGCACCTGGCTTTCGTGCTTGACCCACACCAGATCGAGGTTCGCCGGACGGTACGCAAAGTCCCACGCGGTGATGGCCTCGGTGGTGCTGTAGTCCATGTGATCGGGGCGCTCGAAATAGCCCGGTTCCCACTGTTCCGGCGACGCGGGCGACACCGCCTCAAGTCGCAACGCCGTCAAATGCCCCTGGGCATCCAGCGCGCCTTTGGCTCGATGCAAGGTAGCCGGGTGCATGAACAGCGAGCGCATTTCATCTTCGCGACTGTTCATCAACTTCACCGGCACCTTCGCCTGTTGCGCAAGGTAAGCCACTTCGAACAACCAGTACTTGGCCTCTCGCGCACCGAAACTGCCACCGGACACCAACTCGTTGATCGTGACCTTGTCCTTGTGGATGTTGCACACGGTGTGCGCTGCTTCCAATGCCGAAGACGGCACCTGCACGCCACCCCAATAGGTGATCCCGTCGTTCTGAACCTGTGCGGTGATGCACACCGGCTCCAACGGGTTTTGCACTTTGTAGGGCATGCGGTAATCGGCTTCGAGCAGCTTCGCCGCCGTCGGCCATTGAGCATCGATATCGCCGGCCTTCATGGCAGACACCCGCTGCGCGTGCGTGTCATCGAGGGCCAACGCTTGTGCGGCAGCCAGTTCATCACTGTCGAACCTGGCCAACGGAGAATCGCTCCACTGCACCTTGAGCACCGCACGCCCCTGCTGCGCGGCCCAGTAGTTCTCGGCCAACACCGCAACGCCTTCCTGATTGCCGCCCAACACATCCGGCCGCCCTGGAATCGCGATCACTTTATGCACGCCCGGCACCTGCATCGCTGCCGCCGAATCCACCGACACCACCTTCGCGCCGACCACCGGCGTGCGCTCGATCACGGCCACCAGCATCTCGGGCAACACCACATCAATGCTGTACTTGAATCGCCCGCAAACCTTCGCCGCGGCATCACGTTTATGCCGCAGTTTGCCGATGTAATTGAACTGCGCCGGGTCCTTCAGGGTGACGTGGGTCGGGGCGGACAAATGCGCGGCGACCCCGACCAGTTCGCCATAACCGAGCCGGCGCTGGCTGGCGCTGTGAACCACGCAACCTTCTTGCGTGGTGCAACTGTCAGGGTTGACCTTCCACTGTTTTGCGGCAGCGCTGATCAGCAGCGCCCGAGCCGTGGCTCCGGCCATGCGCAAGCGATCGTACTCCAGAGAAACGCTGGTACTGCCGCCGGTGGAGAAGACTTTCCAGACCGGGTGAATGTAGGTGTCGAAGAACGGATTCTCCGGGGTAATTACCTGCACGGTCATCGGATTGACGTCCAGTTCCTCCGCCACGCAGGCCGCCAATGCCGTCTGGGTGCCGGTCCCGGAATCGTGCTTGTGCACCACCAGTTTCACCGTGCCATCGGGCAACACCCGAACCCAGGCGTTCGGCTCGAATGTGGCGGCAGGTGCTGGCGCTTTCGGGTCGCTGGCCGCCGTGCCTGAAGGCAGGTAAAACGCGATGGCCAGACCGGCAGCAACGGTTGCGGTTTGCTTGAGAAAAAGTCTGCGGGGCAACTCACCTTGAGTGAAGCTCATCACGCCTCCTTCGGCGCATTGGCGGCGCGCTTGATGGCTTTGTTGATCCGTCCATAGGTGCCGCAACGGCACAGGTTGCCGGACATTGCGTTGCGGATCGAATCATCGGTGACCGCCGTCCCGGTGTTGAGCAACGCTGCCGCCGACATGATCTGACCGGATTGACAGTAACCGCATTGCGGGACATCTTCGGCAACCCAGGCCAGTTGCAGCGGATGCTGTTCGGTCGCTGACAAGCCTTCGATGGTGGTGATGCTGTGCCCCGCCACGGCGGCGACCGGCAGTTGGCACGAACGCACCGCGACACCGTCAAGGTGCACGGTGCAGGCACCGCACAGGCCCATGCCGCAACCGAACTTGGTGCCCGTGAGTTTCAAGTGGTCACGCAATACCCATAACAAGGGCATGGAGGGCGACGTCTCTACCAGCTCGCGTCGTTCGCCGTTTACCGTGAATTCGATCATTGTCAGGCTCCAAGAGAGCGGCCCGTCTTTGTGCAGGCCTGGTGATCGATTATTGGAAGCCTGCGCAACATCGGGCCAGCGACGATTTCTGCCACGTTGTGTAAGTAGGACTAACAGCATGTACAAGCGATACCCGTCGGTGCAGTCCATGAGTGCATTCATTCAGGCCGCCCGCAGCGGCAGTTTCTCCAGCGCCGCGCGCAAACTCGACCTGACCCACAGCGCCATCAGCCAGCAAATCCGCTCCCTGGAAGACTTCATCGGCCAGCCCCTGTTCGTGCGCGAAGGCGGCGGCAGCAACCTGACCGACGCCGGCCAACTGTTCGCCAGCGTGTTGTCCGATGGACTGGCACAGATCGACCGGGCACTGTCCTCGGTGAAAAACCGCAGCGTGGCGCAACGGCTGACCCTGGATGTCGACAGCGAACTGGCCCAGAGCTGGCTCAATCCGCGCCTGCCGCAGCTGCTGGGACTCTTGCCCGACCACGAGGTGGTGCTGCTGTCGATGCCGCGCTCGGATCGCAGCTCGTTCGAACGGGTGGACCTGGCGTTGCGCTACGGGTATGGCGATTGGGAGGACTGCGAGATGACGCAGATCTGTGGCGACAGCGTCAGTGCCGTGGCCTCGCCGGCACTGCTTGAGCGGCATGGTGTGCAAGTTCCGATCACGCCGGCCCAGATCCTGCAATTGCCACTGCTGGGGTACACACGCAGGTCATGGATTCCATGGCTGGACGCCGCCGGAATGACCCCGACCGAACCGGCGGCACGAGTGGTTTTCGATAATGCGGCAAACCTGATTGCGGCGGCCGAGGCTGGCGTCGGTGCGGGTCTGGTTCGGGGATTACTGGCGGCGGATGCACTGCGCAGCGGGCGACTGGTGGCGCTGAACGAGGCGCAAATTCCGGCGCATTACAACCTGTATGCGGTGTGGCCGCTCGGGCATGGAGAGCGGGTGGCGCCGGTGGTTGAGGCGATCAAACAGTTGGCTCAGCGAACACTGGTGTGACGCCATCGCGAGCAGGCTCGCTCCTACAGTTGGAATGCATTTCCCTGTAGGAGTGAGCCTGCTCGCGATAGGGCCGGCAAAACCACCACAAAACCCTGCCCCATATCGAACACATATCAACCCCTCGCCCAATTAATATTGTACGAACCCCTACCCCCCTTCCAATACTCCTCCCCAAGCAGCCAGCGTCCCGAGCCGGATGCGACCAGGCGAGGGAATGCGTGAGTCATTGCGCATAGAAATGGCCGATTGCCCGGGATGCGACTGCTGTGAACCGCAAGGTTCCCTTCCCCGCTATCAGGAGATCGACTTCAATGATCATCGATATCAGCTGCTATCCCACCGACCTGGTGGACCTCGCCTGGAGGCATGACGGTGACCCGTTCACCGGCGAGCGTCTGCTGGAGATGATGGATGGCCCGTACATGGTCAACGGCAAACCTCGCCGCATCGACAAAGCCTTCATCCAGCCGCCACAGGGCAACACCATTTACACCTGGACCGACGGTGACCTCACCGGTCGCGAGTCCATCGACGCCTACATGGCCTACACCCTGAAAATGGTCCAGACCTACCCGGACCGCTTCATCGGCTGTTTTGTCTACAACCCGCGTTGCGGCGTCGAGAACGGCGTCGAAGCCATCGAGCGCTACGTCAAGGAACACGGTTTCAAGATGGTTCAGATGCAGGCCAACATGCATGCCTACCGTCCTGACCGGGCGCTGGACTGGGTCCGTCCGTGCTTCGAGAAATGTGCCGAGCTGGGGATCCCGGTCAAGCTGCACACCGGTGACGGGCCCTACAGCATCCCGTCGGAATGGGTGCCGATGATCAAGGAGTTCCCCAACGTCGATTTCATCATGGCCCACTTCGGCGTGCAGACCGGTGGCGTCTACGTCTTCGAACCGATGCAATGGGCGATGGAGCTGCCCAACGTCTACTGCGAATCGGGCTGGTGCCTGCAATCGCGGATCGTCGAGTTTGCCAAGGTCCTGCCCACCCACAAGATCCTCTTTGGCACCGATACCCCGCCGAACGAACCGGGCATGTGGTTGCGTCTGCTGGAAGTGCTCTGCCACGAGCCGCCACAGGGTTTGAACCTCGACGAAGACACCCTCGAGGAGTATCTGGGCAACAACACCGCCCGGATGATTGGCCTCGAACCGACCCCGCCGCCACGTTCCGTTTCCGAAGCAGAGGCGCAGCTCAAGCGCCCCGTCACCACTCAACTGGCCAGGAGCTGAACCGATGATTATCGACACCCATCTGCACCCCACCAACCTGGTCGACGAGGCCTGGCGCCACACCGGCGAACCCTTCACCGGCGAGCGCATGCTCAAGCTGATGGACGGCCCGTACATGATCAACGGCAAACCCCGGCGCATCGACATGGGCTTCATCCAGCCGCCACCGGGCAACACCGGTTATCGCGACGGCAACCGCCGGGGCCGCGAGGGCGTGCGTGACTACATGTCCTACGTCGCCGAACTGTGCGTGAAATACCCGGACCGCTTCATCGGTAACTTCAACTTCAACCCGCGCTGGGGACCGGAAAACGGTGCGGCGGAGCTGGAATTCCACATCAAGGAATACGGCTTCAAGATGCTCAAGCTGCACGCCAACATGCACGGCTACCGCCCGGACCGCGCCCTGGACTGGCTGCGCCCGGCGATGAAAGTCTGCGCCAAGTACAACATCGTGGTGCTGATCCACACCGGTGACGGCCCGTACACCATTCCGACGATGTTCTATCCGATCATCCGCGAGTTCCCGATGGTCAACTTCATCATCGGTCACTTCGGTATCCAGACCGGTGGCAACTATTCGTTCGAAGCGTTCTGGATGGCCATGGACACGCCGAACGTGTACTGCGAATCCGGCTGGTGCTTCCAGTCGCGAATCGTCGAATTCGCCAAGGACCTGCCACGCAACAAGATCGTTTTCGGCACCGACTCACCGCCGAACGAACCGGGGATGTGGCTGCGTGAACTGGAGGTGCTGTGCTCGCCAGCGCCACAGGGTTTGGGCATCGATGAAGATCACCTCGAGGATTACCTGGGCAACAACATCGCCCGGTTGTGCGGCATCGAACCAACGCCGCCACCCAAGGACCTGATCGAGGCGGACATCCGACTGACCACGACTTACCTTTAGTTAACTCATAACCCTGGTCGATGAAGGATTGGGTATGAGGAAATCCTGTGGCGAGGGGATTTATCCCCGTTGGGTCGCGAAGCGTCCCTAAAACCAGCAAACGCGTTGTATCAGGTCGACCGCGTTTACCGGTATTACGACTGCTTCGCAGCCGAACGGGGATAAATCCCCTCGCCACAAAGGCCCACAGGTCCATAGATCCATAGATCCATAGGTCCACAGGTCCACAGGTCCACAGGTCCACAGCCTCCCAGGCAACAGTGCAACAACACAGCGACTTTACAGGCGCGAAGATGAATCGGCGTTCGATCGACCGGCGGGCCAACGGCTTGTCGATCGAGCGTCGCCCTCAACCCTGCGCGCCTGCTTTTTACGAGGTGAAAGCATGACCCTCTCTACGCTCGGCGATACCCAGGACTTTCACGCATTCATCGACGCCTATCGCCGGCAGTATCCGGACGATGTGCTGACCATTTCTGAAACGCTTTCTGCCGATCAGGATGTCACCGCCCTGGTCGATGCCCTGGCCGCACAGGGCCGCGATCCGCTGCTGATCTGCGAAAACGTCAGCACCCTCGGCGTTCCGGTCGCCACCAACCTGTTCGCCTCCCGGACCCGCATCGCCCGTCTCTTCGGCGTGAATCCGGCGCAATTGCACGAAACCTTCCAGGCCCGCGCCAACCATCCGATCCCGCCGCGCTACGTTGAAACCGGCCCGGTACTGGACGAAATCTTCGAGGGCGAAGCGGTGGACCTGGCGCTGCTGCCGATGCTCAAGCACTTCGACAGCGACCGCGGTCCGTACATCACCAACGCCATCATCATTGCCGAAGACCCGGTCAGCGGCATTGCCAACATGAGCTACCACCGCTCGATGCGCCACGCCCGTCAGGCCCTCGCCACCAGCCTGCATTCCCGGGGCCACCTTTGGCGCATGCTGCAAACCGCCCGGGAACGCGGCGAGGAGTTACGCGTTGCCATGGTCGTCGGCGCCCATCCCCTGTTCATGCTGGCCGCTGCTGCGCGGTTGCCGTTTGGCAGCGATGAGCGCGCGGTCGCTGGCGGCCTGTTTGGCGCACCGCTGGAACTGGTCAAGACCCCGCGTTACGGCATTGGTGTACCGGCCTACGCAGAGTTCGTACTGGAAGGCGCCATCGATCCTGCGGCCTACGCCGAAGAAGGTCCGTTCGGGGAATTCAGCGGCTATTCTTCTGACCGCTCGACCAACAACGTGCTGCGCGTCGACACCCTGATGCGGCGTAAGGATGCCTGGCTGGTGGACGTGGTGGGCGGCCGTTACGCCGAACACCTGACCCTTGCGCGGCTGCCCCGGGAAGCGGAGATGAGCGAAAAACTCAAGGCGCGCTTCCCCGCAGTCACCGCCGTGCACTACCCCAATTCCGGCACCCACTTCCATTGCTATGTCGCACTGGACCAGAGCCGTGACGGCGAGGCCCGGCAGATCATGCTGGCGTTGCTGGGGTGGGACCCGTACCTGAAAACCGTGATCGCGGTGGACAGCGACATCGACATTACCGACGACAGTCAGGTGCTGTGGGCGCTGGCCACACACTTCCAGCCCCACCAGGACATCTTCGTCATCGACGGTTTGCCCGGCAGCCCGCTGGACCCCTCATCCTCGGTCAACGGCACCACCTCGCGCATGGGCCTGGATGCCACCCGCGGTTCCGGGTTCGACGGAATAAAGGCACAACTGGATCAGGACGTGGTTGAACGCGCACGCAACCTGCTCGCGAGCTACCCATCATGAATCGCCAGCGCATCGTCGTCGGCATCAGTGGCGCGTCCGGGTTCATTTACGGTGTGCGCCTGCTGGAGTTGTTGGCGGAGTTGAATGTCGAGAGCCACTTGATCATCAGCCGCGCCGCACTGCTGACCATGGCCCATGAAACCGACTACAAACTGGCGGACGTCACCGCCCTGGCGAGTCATTACCACCGTGCTGACGATGTCGCGGCCGGGATTGCCAGCGGTTCATTCCGCTGCCTGGGCATGGTCGTGGCGCCGTGCTCGATGCGCACCCTGGCGGAAATTGCCACCGGCACGTCATCGGGCCTGATCGGCCGCGCTGCCGACGTGACGCTGAAGGAACGTCGCACCCTGGTGCTGATGGCCCGGGAAACCCCGCTGACCCTCGCGCACCTGCGCAACATGACCGCCGTTACCGAGATGGGCGGGATCATCGCCCCGCCTGTTCCGGCCTTTTACGCCCGCCCGCAAAACCTTGCACAAATGGTCGATCACAGCCTTGGCCGTGTTCTCGACCTGTTTGGCCTCGACGCCGGCACCGCACTGCGCTGGCGAGATCCATCAGTCACACAAATCCCCTGTGGGAGCCAGCCTGCTGGCGATGGCGGTAAATCAGTCGCCATCGTCGCTGAATGACCCACCGCCATCGCCAGCAGGCTAGCTCCCACAATTGATCGCATTTCGGCAAAACACAGGTAAGGAGCTCTACATGAACACCCCCTTCAACGCCCCAACCCCCAACACCAAGATCCCCGTGACCATCCTCACCGGCTTTCTCGGCGCCGGTAAAACCACCCTGCTCAACTACATCCTCAAGGAAAACCACGGCCGAAAAATTGCCGTAATCGAGAACGAATTCGGCGAAGTCGGCATCGACGGCGACCTGGTGCTCAGCTCCGAAACCGAAGAAATCTACGAGATGGTCAACGGCTGCGTGTGCTGTACCGCCGAGGTGCGCGAGGACCTGGTGCGTATCGTCCGCGAGTTGGTGGCGCGGCCTGTGCGGCTGGACCATATCCTGATCGAAACCAGCGGTCTGGCCGATCCGTACCCGGTGGCGCAAAGCTTCTTCATCAACGACCCGATTGCCGATGAAGTGGAGCTGGATGCGATTGTGACCATGGTCGATGCCAAACACATCGCCCAACACCTGGAAGACTTGAAGCTCGATGGCGTGGACAACCAGGCCGTGGACCAGATCGTTTGCGCCGACCGGATCGTCATCAACAAAGTCGATCTGGTCAGCGCCGCCGAAGTGGCTGCGCTGAGTGAAAAAATCCGGGGTTTGAACGCGACGGCGGAGCTGGTGACCTCCAGCTACGCCGAGATCGACCTGACGAAAATCCTCGGCATCGGCGCCTTCGAATCCACGCAAAAACTCATGGAAATCGGCTCGGAGCATGACCACCACGCCGAAGAACATCATCACGATCTGGATCATGACCACGACCCGAGTGTTTCGTCGGTCGGGATCGCCGTCGACGGAGCCGTGAACCTCGGCGCGTTCCACCGCTGGATCAGCGAACTGCGCACCGAGCAGGCCGACAATCTCTACCGCATGAAAGGTGTGCTGGCGGTCAAGGATCAGGATCAGCGCTATGTACTGCAAGGGGTGCACAGCCTGGTCGAGTTCCGCGCATCGACCTCGTGGGGCACCGAACCGCGCTCCAGCAAAATTGTATTCATCGGCCGCGACCTGGACCGCGCGGCGTTGAACCAGGGCTTTGCCGCCTGCCTGGCAGGCTGAACAAAGGCATCGGAGCCGGTGGATGGCGGGTCCGGGCACATGAGTACGAATGATCGGTGCTGATCAATCAAACGTGGCACTCACCCTGTGGCGAGGGAGCTTGCTCCCGCTGGGCCTCGAAGAGGCCCCATAAAGGAAGGGCCTGCTGCGCAGTCCAGCGGGAGCAAGCTCCCTCGCCACAGGGTACGCATCATCTGCCGTGTTTTTTGATTGCCGGGCATCAGAACGAATACCCCTCTCTACAGCATAAAAACAGCAAGAGGTGTTTCTCCATGTCGTCAGCCAACACAACAACCCCCCTCCATCCGGTAGACCAGGTTCTGCCGATCCGACAAATGCTCACCCTCGGCCTGCAACACATGGCCGTCTCGTACATCGGCGCCATCGCCGTGCCGTTGATCGTCGCCAGCGCCTTGAAAATGTCCCAGGCGGACACCGTGGTCTTGATCAGCACCACGCTGTTTTGTTCGGGCATCGCCACCTTGTTGCAAACCGTAGGTTTCTGGAAATTCGGCGTGCGCCTGCCGATCCTTCAGGGCGTTGCGTTCAGCAGCGTTGGCCCGGTCATCGCCATCGGCAGCAACCCGGAGGTGGGATTTGCCGGGGTCTGCGGAGCGGTGATCGGCGCGGGGATTTTCACCATGCTGGTCGCGCCTTTCGTGGGGCGATTGCGGCGGTACTTTCCGCCGGTGGTCACCGGGTGCATCGTCACCGTAATCGGCTTGCAGCTGTTTCCGATTGCCTATGAGTGGGTCGGCGGCGGGCGCCATGCCAGCGATTTCGGCGCACCGGCGTACCTTGCCGTGGCCGCCGTGGTGTTGCTGACCATTCTGCTGGTCAACCGCTATGGCAGCCCGATGCTGCGCAACATGGCGGTGCTGGTGGGCATGCTGGTGGGGGCCGCGCTGGCCTATGGACTGGGCATGGGCAGTTTCAGCAGCGTGCAGGAATCACCCTGGCTCACCGTGCCCTACCCCTTCTACTTCGGCCTGCCGACCTTCAGCCTGATCCCGATCGCCACCATGGTGGTGGTGATGATCGTGCAGATGGTCGAATCCATGGGGTTGTTCGTCGCGATCGGCGACATCGTCGATAAACCCGTGGAAGACAAACAGGTGATCAACGGCCTGCGCGCCAACGGCCTGGCGAGCACCATCGCCGGCATGTTCGCGGCGTTCCCGTTCATTGCCTTCATGGAAAACGTCGGCCTGGTGATTCTTACCGGCGTGCGCAGTCGCTGGGTGGTGGCGATCAGCGGGTTGCTGATGTGTTCCGTGGCGCTGGTGCCAAAGGCCGGGGCGATCATCGCTTCAATGCCGACCGCGGCTCTCGGCGGCGCCGGGATCGCAATGTTTGGTGTGGTCGCCGCAGCCGGTATCCAGACCCTGGCCAAGGTCGACTACGAACGCAATCGCTACAACGTGCTGATTGTCGGTTTCACCATCGCTGCCGCCCTGGTGCCGGTGCTGGCCCCGGCCTTGTTCAAGCAACTTCCTGAGTGGAGCCAGCCGTTCCTGCACAGCAGTGTCGTGATCGCCTGCCTGGTGTCGGTGCTGCTCAACGCCTCGCTCAACGGCGTCAGCGTTCCTGACAGCGCCGCCACCAAACCCGCCTCCCACAGCCTTTGACTGGAGAAGCCCCATGACTCAACTGCAAAATATCCTGATCAAAAACCCGCTGGCGGTGATGACCGGCCTGCGGGGAGCGCGTGCCCGGGCCGGCAACGTCGACATCCGCGTGGTCAACGGGCGCATCGCCGAGATGGCCACCGGACTGGAGGCGCAACCCGGCGAGCGCGTCATCGACGCCCGACACTGCCTGGTGTATCCGGGCTGGATCAACACTCACCATCACCTGTTCCAGAACCTCCTGAAAGCCGTGCCTGAAGGCTTGAACGAAGACCTGCAAGGCTGGTTGGCGAGTGTGCCCTACCCGCGTCTCAACCGTTTCACGCCACAGTTGTCACGCATCGCCGCACGGTTGGGCATGGCCGAATTGTTGCTCTCGGGGGTGACGACCTGCGCCGATCACCATTACCTCTATCACGCCCACGGCACCACCGAGACCGGGGACCTGCTGTTCGACATGGCCGACGAATTCGGCCTGCGATTTGTCCTGTGCCGCGGCGGTGCGCTGGAGTCCGCCAGCGCCCACCCGGGGTTCTCGAAAACCGCACTGCAACCGGAGACGCTGGACCAGATGGTCGGCGACATCGAGCGACTCAAATCGACGTATCACCAGGACATCCCGGACGCAATGCGCCGGGTCGTGGTAGCCCCCACCACGCCGACTTTTTCGCTGCCACCGACCTTGCTGCGGGAACTGGCGCACACTGCACGAGGCCTCGGCCTGAGGTTGCACACGCACCTGTCGGAGACGCAGAACTACGTGAATTTCTGCCGGGAAAAATACAACTGCCTGCCTGTGGAATTCGTCGCCGAACACGAATGGCTCGGCCCCGACGTCTGGTTCGCCCACGCCGTGCACCTGCAGCCCGGCGAAATTCGCATGCTGGCGCAAACCGGCACCGGTGTTTCCCACTGCCCGGTGAGCAATGCGCGGTTGGGCAGCGGGATCGCGCCGATCCCACAGATGGTCGAAGCCGGCGTGCCCGTTTCCCTGGGCGTGGACGGCGTGGCGTCGAACGAGTCCGGGAGCATGGTCGGCGAAGCCAACACTGCATGGCTGATTCATCGGGCGGAACAAGGGGCTTCGGCGACCACGGCAGAAGACGTCATCCACTGGGGCACGGCCGGCGGCGCGCAGGTGCTGGGACTCGGTGCGGTGGGCACGCTGGAGATCGGGCAAGCGGCGGACCTGGTGATCTATGGCCTGGACCACCCACGCTTCTTCGGCTTCCACGACATCGCCGTCGCACCCGTGGTCGCAGGCGAACCGATTGCCGTGCGCTACAGCCTGGTCGGTGGACGAGTCGTGGTGGATGACGGCGTGATCCCGGGCCTGGACCTCGAGCGCATGCGCGCCGAAGCCTGGGAAGGCGTGCAGCAATTGATGTACGTCGACGACTAATCCACTGTGCCCCTGTTCTGCACCCTGTAGGACCTGCAGGACCTGTAGGAGCTGTCGAGTGAAACGAGGCTGCGATCTTTTGACTTTGGCTTTTAAAAACAACATCAAAAGATCGCAGCCTCGTTTCACTCGACAGCTCCTACAGGGGTTTTGTACCGCGCTAATCGATGCCCGTTACGGTGATCTTCAAGCGGCCAGTTGCCCTTTCGCAATCGCCGCAGAAGCCGCCAGCATCGCCCGCAACAACACCGCACACCCGGCTGCCAGATCATCCGGTGCGGCATTTTCTATTTCGTTATGGCTGATCCCGCCTTCACAGGGCACGAAGATCATTCCCGCCGGCCCCAATTCAGCCAGGAAGATCGCGTCGTGTCCCGCTCCACTGACAATATCCATGTGCGACAAGCCCAGCCCTTGGGCCGCATTGCGTACCGCTTCGACACACCCCTGGTCGAAGTACAGCGGCGGAAAATCCGCCGTCGGTGTGAGTTCGAAGGTCAGGCCATGCTGCTCGCAGGTGGTCTCGATGATCTCGCGGACTTCGGCAATCATCGAATCCAGACGGGCCGGCTCCAGATGCCGGAAGTCCAGGGTCATGCGCACTTCACCGGGGATCACGTTGCGCGAGCCGGGATACGCCTGCAGGCACCCGACCGTGCCGCAGGCGTGAGGTTGATGGCCGAGCGCGGCGCGGTTGACGGCGCCGACGATGATGGATGCGCCGACCAGAGCATCCTTGCGCAGGTGCATCGGGGTCGGACCGGCGTGGGCTTCGACGCCACGCAATTTCAGGTCGAACCACTTTTGCCCGAGGGCGCCCATGACCACGCCGATAGTTTTGCGTTCGTCTTCAAGGATCGGACCTTGCTCGATGTGCGCTTCAAAATATGCACCCACCGCGTGCCCGCTGACCTTGCGCGGGCCGGCGTAGCCGATGGCATTAAGCGCTTCGCCGACCGTTACGCCCTCGGCATCGACCTTGGCCAGGGTTTCTTCAAGGGTGAATTTTTCCGCGAACACGCCGGACCCCATCATGCACGGGGCAAAGCGCGAGCCTTCTTCATTGGTCCAGACCACCACTTCCAGCGGTGCTTCGGTTTCCACGCCGAGATCGTTGAGTGTGCGCAGCACTTCGACGCCGGCCAATACGCCGAAGCAGCCGTCGAACTTGCCACCGGTGGGCTGGGTGTCAATGTGACTGCCGGTCATCACCGGGGGAAGATCGGGATTCCGGCCGGGGCGGCGGGCAAAAATATTGCCGACGGCATCAATGCTGACGGTGCAGCCAGCCTCTTCGCACCACCGGACGAAAATGTCCCGGGCCTGGCGGTCGAGGTCGGTCAGCGCCAGGCGACAGACGCCGCCCTTGACCGTGGCGCCGAGCCGGGCCAGTTCCATGAGCGACTGCCACAGGCGGTCGCGGTCGATGTGCTGATGGGTGGACTGCAGAACGTCTACAGCAGCGTTCATGGTGATCTCCTCAGTTTATCTTCTGATAGTTCTCGAATGCGCTGGAGGGCCTCATCGCGAGCAGGCTCACTCCTACAAGTGAAACGCGTATGACCTGTAGGAGTGAGCCTGCTCGCGATGAGGCCTGTACCTACACCGCAGATTTCGCAATAGACGGACTGGGCCGCAACGAGCACAACCCGTAATAAATCAAGCCGCCCAGTGCCGAGCCGGTGAACCAGCCATAGCTGTAGAACCAGCTGAACGCATCACTGCCCAGCGACAGCAGCGTCAACACCACGGGCACGCCAAATGCGATAAAGCCGTTCCAGTTCCACGCGGGGTACACGTCATCGCGGTACAAACCTGCCAGGTCCAGTTGCTGTTTCTTGATCAGGAAATAGTCGACCACCATGATCCCGGCAATCGGTCCCAGCAGGCTGGAATAGCCCAGCAGCCAGTTGGAATACACCGTCTCAAGGCTCACGTCAGACACAATCAAACCGAGCTTTTTCAGCAGTTCATGCGCCATCAGCAACAACCCGACCAACCCTGTCAGCATGACTGCCTTGGTGCGATTGATCACCTTCGGCGCGATGTTCTGGAAGTCGTTGGTGGGCGAGACGATGTTGGCCGCCGTGTTGGTGGACAGCGTGGCGATGATGATCAGCGCCATGGCCAGCGCAACCCAGACCGGGCTCTGGATATGACCGATCAAGGTCACCGGATCAGACACCGTGACACCCACCAGCTTTACCGATGCAGCGGTCATCACCACACCCAATGAGGCAAACAGGAACATGGTCAGTGGCAAACCGATAATCTGCCCGACGATCTGGTCCTTCTGGCTTTTCGCGTAGCGGCTGAAGTCCGGAATGTTCAGCGACAGCGTGGCCCAGAAGCCGACCATCGCGGTCAGCCCGGCGGCGAAGTAACTGACCACGCTCGCCCCTTCCGGACGTTTGGCCGGGATCGCCATCAGCTCGGTCATCGACACGTTCGGCATCGCCCACACCAGCAGCCCTGCGCCCACCAGTACCAACAACGGTGCGGACAGGGTTTCCAGCCATTTGATGGACTCGGCACCGCGAATCACTACCCACAGGTTCAGCGCCCAAAAAACCATGAAACCGATGACTTCACCGGTGCCACCGAGGGATTTCCAGCCCTCGAACACCGATCCCAGAAACAGGTGGATCGCCAGCCCGCCGAACATTGTCTGGATGCCGAACCAGCCACACGCCACCAGCGCCCGGATCAGGCAGGGAACGTTGGAGCCGAGGATGCCGAAAGAGGAACGCAGTAACACTGGAAACGGGATGCCGTATTTGGTGCCGGGGAACGCGTTAAGCGTCAGCGGTATGAGGACAATGATGTTGGCAAACAGAATCGCCAGCAGCGCCTCCCCCACGCTCAATCCGAAATAGGCGGTGAGCACACCACCGAGGGTGTACGTGGGCACGCAGATAGACATGCCGACCCACAGCGCGGTGATGTGCCATTTGTTCCAGGTTCGTTCGCGCACCTTGGTCGGTGCCATGTCGTGGTTGTAACGGGGACTGTCGAGGACATCGCTGCCGGCTTCTAGCTCAAACAAGCCGTCGCGCTCGGTCACTTGCGATCTGATCTGTTGCATGGCCGCTCCACTGTTCTTTTGATTATTTTTGCTCATCAGGGGCTGGCGACATCAATAAACATGCCGATTGCCCCGCTTGCGCATCGGGCAGATCCATAAAAAAACGGTAACTAACTGAAGTTCATCAGTTTTATTCAAACAACTCTTGAGTCCTCGGTAACAGGTCTGTTCACTCAGGCCGAATGCCAGGCAAGTTGTCCGAACAGTCAGGACTCAATCTGGTGCATCAAACTTTTTTCGCGTGTTGCGCATTAACCATAGACCCTTCTCAAGCAGCTGATTTCACATAGGAAATCTCGTCTATTTTTTGAACCTGTCAAGTGCGTCAAAATGGTGAGGGACGGTACCATTTTGGTGATTTTCGATTTAATCCATTATTTTTCAATAAGTTAAAACTGTCATAAGCTTATAAAAAATAATCTTGCTCATTCCTTCAACTCAGACTAGCTTCTATTCCTGACAGCGATGACAGGAATACACCTGTTTGCGTCTGCTTCATATAAAACATTTAGAACCGGCACAAGTCGGTCATTGCCTGCGAGGAACTCGGAATGTCTCTGTTGATCCGTGGCGCCACCGTTGTTACCCATGATGAAAGTTATCGCGCCGACGTCTATTGCGCCGACGGCGTGATTAAAGCCATCGGTGAAAACCTTGATGTTCCGGCGGGTGCGCAAGTGCTCGACGGCAGCGGTCAATACCTGATGCCTGGCGGCATCGACCCGCACACCCATATGCAGCTGCCCTTCATGGGCACCGTGGCTAGCGAAGACTTTTTCAGCGGCACCGCAGCGGGTCTTGCGGGGGGCACCACATCGATCATCGACTTTGTGATTCCCAACCCTCAGCAGTCCTTGATGGAAGCCTTTCATCAGTGGCGCGGCTGGGCGGAAAAATCGGCATCGGATTACGGTTTCCACGTCGCCATTACCTGGTGGAGCGAACAGGTCCGCGAAGAAATGGCCGAGCTGGTCAGCCATCACGGCGTCAACAGCTTCAAGCATTTCATGGCGTACAAAAACGCGATCATGGCGGCCGACGACACGCTTGTGGCGAGTTTCGAACGTTGCCTTGAACTCGGAGCGGTACCGACCGTCCACGCTGAGAACGGCGAGCTGGTGTATCACCTGCAACGCAAGTTGATGGCCCAGGGCATGACCGGGCCGGAAGCGCATCCGCTGTCGCGACCTTCGCAGGTGGAAGGTGAAGCGGCCAGCCGGGCGATCCGCATCGCCGAAACCTTGGGAACGCCGCTGTACCTGGTGCATGTCTCGACCAAGGAAGCCCTCGACGAAATCACCTACGCCCGCAGCAAAGGGCAACAAGTCTATGGCGAAGTGTTGGCCGGGCATCTGCTGCTGGACGACAGCGTCTATCAACACCCGGACTGGCAGACCGCTGCCGGTTACGTCATGAGCCCACCGTTCCGTCCGCGCGGCCATCAAGAAGCACTGTGGCATGGTCTGCAATCAGGCAACCTGCACACCACCGCCACTGACCATTGCTGCTTCTGCGCCGAGCAGAAAGCCGCTGGCCGTGATGACTTCAGCAAGATCCCCAACGGCACCGCCGGCATCGAAGACCGCATGGCCGTACTCTGGGATGAAGGGGTCAATACCGGGCGCTTTTCGATGCAGCAATTCGTGGCCCTGACCTCGACCAACACCGCGAAAATTTTCAATCTGTATCCGCGCAAAGGCGCGATTCGCGTTGGCGCCGATGCCGATCTGGTGCTGTGGGACCCGCAGGGCACGCGGACCATTTCAGCAGCGACGCATCACCAGCAGGTCGACTTCAACATCTTCGAAGGCAAGACCGTGCGCGGGGTTCCGAGCCATACCGTGAGCCAGGGCAAGGTTGTCTGGGCGGACGGTGATTTGCGGGCCGAGCGTGGTGCCGGACGGTATGTCGAACGGCCGGCGTATCCGGCGGTGTTTGACTTGCTGAGCAAGCGGGCTGAGTTGAATCAGCCAGTTGCAGTGAAACGCTGAAATCGAGGCCTTCGGCCATCGCGAGCAGGCTCGCTCCCACATTGAAATGCATTCCCCTGCTTGCTCCACATTGAAATGCATTCCCCTGTAGGAGCTGCCGCAGGCTGCGATCTTTTGATCTTGATTCTTAACAAAACAAAATCAAAAGATCGCAGCCTTCGGCAGCTCCTACAGGGGAACAGGTGATCCAGACACTGCCCATCAGAGGCAGCACCTCAATAACCGTGAGGCACAAAACCGTGATCAAGACCCTCGACCATCTCCCGCATCCCTATGAAAATGCGGCCGCCCTCGCCGGCCATTTCACCGATCTTGCGCCGCCGCTCAACGACCGCCAGGCGCACCTCGAAGCGTCGCGCTGCCTGTATTGCTACGACGCCCCGTGCGTGAATGCCTGCCCGAGCGAGATCGACATCCCCTCGTTCATCCGCAACATTCACGCGGAAAACGTTCAGGGCGCCGCGCACAAAATCCTCTCGGCGAATATCCTCGGTGGCAGTTGCGCTCGCGTTTGCCCCACGGAAATCCTTTGCCAGCAAGCCTGTGTGCGCAACAACGACCATGAGTGCGCACCAGTGCTGATCGGCCTTCTGCAGCGCTACGCCGTAGACAACGCGCACTTCACTGAGCACCCGTTCGCACGCGCCGCCGCCACGGGCAAACGTATCGCCGTGGTGGGCGCCGGTCCGGCAGGGCTTTCCTGCGCTCACCGCAGCGCCATGCACGGCCATGATGTGGTGATTTTCGAGGCGCGCGAAAAAGCGGGCGGCCTCAATGAATACGGCATTGCCAAATACAAACTGGTGGACGACTACGCACAGAAGGAACTGGATTTCCTCCTGCAAATCGGCGGCATCGAGATCCGCCACGGTCAGAAACTCGGCGAGAACCTGACCCTCAGCGAACTGCACCAGCAATTCGACGCGGTGTTCCTCGGCCTGGGTCTCAACGCCAGCAAGCAACTTGGCCTCAGCCACGAAGACGCCCCCGGTTTAGTCGCCGCCACGGATTACATCCGCGAACTGCGTCAGGCCGACGACCTGACCCAACTGCCGCTGGCGGATCGCTGCATTGTCCTCGGCGCCGGCAACACCGCCATCGACATGGCGGTGCAAATGGCCCGCCTCGGTGCTCGTGACGTCAATCTGGTGTACCGCCGTGGTGTGGAAGAAATGGGCGCCACCGGCCATGAGCAGGATATAGCCAAAGCCAATCAGGTGCGTTTGCTGACCTGGGCGCAACCGGAGGAAGTATTACTCGACGCCAACGGCAATGTGCGCGGCATGCGTTTCGCCCGTACCTCGCTGGTGGAAGGCCGCCTGCAAACCACCGGTGAAACCTTTGAACTGGCCGCTGATGCGATCTTCAAAGCCATCGGCCAGGCCTTCGACGGCACAGCTCTCAGCGACCCGCTGGCCCGCGAACTCAAGCGTCAGGGCGATCGGATCGAGGTCGATGCACAGCTGCGCACCAGTATCCCCGGTGTGTACGCCGGTGGCGACTGCACCAGCCTCGATCAGGACCTCACCGTACAAGCCGTGCAACACGGCAAACTGGCCGCCGAGGCCATTCACGCCCAACTCGTGCTCAATGTGGAGGCTGCGTAAATGGCCGATCTATCGATCAACTTCGCCGGTATCAAATCCCCTAACCCATTCTGGCTCGCCTCCGCGCCGCCCACCGACAAAGCCTACAACGTGGTCCGCGCCTTCGAGGCCGGCTGGGGGGGCGTAGTCTGGAAAACCCTGGGTGAAGACCCGGCGGCGGTCAACGTGTCTTCGCGCTACTCGGCGCATTTCGGTGCCAACCGTGAAGTGATGGGGTTCAACAACATCGAGCTGATTACCGACCGCTCACTGGAAATCAACCTGCGGGAAATCACCCAGGTCAAAAAGGACTGGCCGGACCGCGCGCTGATCGTTTCGCTGATGGTGCCCTGCGTCGAAGAGTCGTGGAAATTCATCCTGCCGCTGGTGGAGGCCACCGGTGCGGACGGCATCGAACTGAACTTCGGTTGCCCCCATGGCATGCCCGAACGCGGTATGGGCGCAGCGGTCGGCCAGGTCCCGGAGTATGTCGAACAGGTCACGCGCTGGTGCAAGACCTATTGCTCGCTCCCGGTCATCGTCAAGCTCACCCCCAACATCACCGACATCCGCGTCGCCGCCCGCGCAGCCCATCGAGGCGGTGCCGATGCAGTGTCGTTGATCAACACCATCAACTCGATCACCAGCGTCAACCTGGAGCGCATGGTCGCCAACCCCGTCGTCGGCAGCCAAAGCACCCACGGTGGTTACTGCGGTTCGGCGGTGAAGCCAATCGCGCTGAACATGGTCGCCGAAATCGCACGTGACCCGCAGACACAGGGCCTGCCGATTTCCGGCATCGGCGGCATTGGCACGTGGCGCGATGCAGCAGAGTTCATTGCCTTGGGCAGCGGATCGGTTCAAGTGTGCACGGCGGCCATGCTGCACGGCTTCAGGATTGTCGAGGAAATGAAAGACGGACTGTCCCGCTGGATGGACAGCCAGGGCTACGCCAGCGTGGCGGATTTTTCAGGACGTGCGGTGGCCAACACCACGGACTGGAAGTACCTGGATATCAACTATCAGGTGATCGCGAAGATCGATCAGGAGGCCTGCATCGGCTGCGGTCGCTGCCACATCGCCTGCGAAGACACCTCGCATCAGGCGGTGGCCAGCCTGAAGCAGGCGGACGGAACGCATAAATATGAAGTGATCGACGACGAGTGCGTAGGCTGCAACTTGTGCCAGATCACCTGCCCGGTGCAAGACTGCATCGAGATGGTGCCAATGGACAGCGGCAAGCCTTTTCTGGACTGGAATCATGACCCGAGGAACCCGTATCACGTTGCTGTTTGATCGGTAAATCAAAGATCAAAAGATCGCAGCCTCGTTTCACTCGACAGCTCCTACAGAGTTCCGACACGGGATCACGCGTTCCCCTGTAGGAGCTGTCGAGTGAAACGAGGCTGCGATCTTTTCCAGACGCCACCACCCTGACTATCAGTTCTGCTAGTAGACAAGGTCTTGGGGATACCCGAATCTAGCAACACTCCCCCGGCAATGGATCTTCGCCAATGTCCTCGTCCTTGAAAATACTCCGCCGCTACCACTACGACGCCCTGAACCGCTTGGACCGTCTCTTGAACGCAGACTTTTTAGAGGGGACAAGCACTCAACGGTTCTACCAGGGCGACTACCTGGTGACCGAAAAGGAAGAACATTCACAACGAACAATCATCCGCCATGAAGCTCAACCGCTGGCACAGCAAGAGAGTATGGCCGGGGTCAACGAAACCAAGCTGCTGGCGACAGATCAAGCCCATTCGTTGCTGCAGACCGCCGAGCAGCAAATGGCCTACACCGCTTACGACCATCACCCGATAGAAAGTGGTTTAAGTCGCTTGATTGGATTTAATGGGGAGTGTCCTGACCCTGTCACCGGTCACTATCCATTGGGACAGGGCACACGGGCTTTCAATCCGGTGTTGATGCGTTTTAACAGCTTGGATGAGTTAAGTCCTTTTGGTAAAGGGGGGATTAATTCGTATGCGTATTGTGGAGGGGATCCGATTAATTTTTTCGATCCGACAGGCAACGTAAAAAGCTTAATTAAAGAATTTTCAAAATTAAGCACTGCTTCGACCTCGACAAAAGTCAAAGATGCACTTAGATCTACTCTACCAACCCCGAATACGATTAGAAAAATTAAGCCAACAACATCAGGAACAACGCCTACGGCCAAGACGCTAGACTCCGGATTAGTAGAGCTGAGCAATTTTCCGATTCCTGAAACTGCTAAGCTCGAGACGGGAACCCTCCTATCGATCGCCGATGCTAACGCAAGAGCTGTCTCGTTAGAGTTTGATAACTTTAGATTAACCCCGGGTTTTCAGACGGTCGCCACTCCGAAGCAAATCCGCTTACTATCCACCAACCGAGCTGACTCAATAGTCGCGTCCCCTACCGACAAGAAACGCCTTGCAAGAAATTCCAAAGACATAATTTCGCAAATCAAAAAACTCAGCGTGGATCATCATAAAACCAAAGTTGCCAACATCAGACAGCCCGGCAGTAGTTCGATGCTTACTAATTGACTATTAACTTCTTTTCCAGCCAACACCCATCTCGAACGGCTAAGGCTACGGCTCCAATCCAATCCCGCGCAATATCACACTCGTCACCGTCTGCACCGCCCTTTCAAACTGCATGTCCGACAACGGCTGATGATCATTCAGGATATTCACCTGATGATCAAAGTCGGCGTAGTGCTGGGTCGAGGCCCAGATCATGTACAGCAGGCTTGAGGGCTCCACCGGCAGGATGCGTTTGTCTTCGACCCATTGGCGGATCTTGGCTTCCTTCATTTTGGCCCAGTCGTACAGGCTCACGTCCAGTGCCTCGCCCAGGGTCGGGGCGCCGTGGATGATCTCGTTGGCCCAGACTTTGGAGCCGTAGGGACGGCTGCGGGAGTGGTTCATTTTGGCGCGGATGTAGCTGCTCAGCACCACGCGCGGATCGTCGAACATTTCAAAGCACAAGGCGTCCTGCTTCCAGACTTCCAGCAGATCAAACAGCACGGCGCTATAGAGTTCGGTCTTGGTGCTGAAGTAGTAATGCAGGTTCGAGCGCGGCAGTTGCACTTCGGCGGCGATGTCGGCCATGGCGGTGCTGCCGAAGCCTTTTTCGGCGAAGACCTTTTCGGCCCCCAGCAGAATTTTTTCGACGTTACTGCGACGAATCTCAATCTTGTGATTGCCCATGAGGGCTCCCTGACGACAGCGTTGGTCAAGACTAGCATCCGCTCTACGTCGCGGCGACAGGGGAAAACGAAACTTCGTACAGGTCGCCTGCGGAAGGTAAACTGACAAACTTTTCGAACCTGCCCACGAGGTATTCCACGATGCTGCTCAAGAAAGCCCTGACCACCGCTGCCCTCCTCGGCAGCCTGTTCGCCGCCTCGTCGGTGTTTGCCCACGCCCATCTGAAAAGCCAGACGCCCGCTGCCGACAGTACCGTCAGCGCACCTGCCGAGTTGCGCCTGGTGTTTTCCGAAGGTGTCGAAGCAACCTTCACCAAGGTCACCCTCAGCAAAGACGGGACCGACGTGCCGGTGAAAAGCCTGACCACCGAAGGCAGCGATAAAAAAACCCTGATCGTGACGCCGGCCGCGCCGTTGACCGCCGGCGCCTATAAAGTCGAATGGCACGCCGTGTCCGTCGACACCCACAAAAGCGAAGGCGCCTACAGCTTCAAGGTGGGTCAGTAATTCATGACGAGCGCGATGGTGCTGTGTCGTTTCCTGCATTTCACCGTGGTGCTGATGCTGTTCGGGGCCTGGGTTTTCAGGCCCCTGCTGTTAAACCGGGGATCGCTGGCGCTGGATCGACGGTTGGCAAGCATAAGCCGTTGGCTGACGGCGGTGGCGCTGGTCAGCGGCGTATGCTGGTTACTGTTGATCACCGCCAGCATGGCCGGCGACTGGGAAGCGGCGTTCGACCCGACGACTTTGCAATTGGTGCTGACCAACACGTTTTTCGGCCAGGTCTGGGGCTGGCACCTGCTGCTCAATGGGGTGTTGATGGCGCTGCTGCTGACACCCTTGGGCGCTAACCTGCCGATTCGGCTGATCCTGGCCAGTCTGTTGCTGGCGACCCTGGCGCCGGTCGGTCATGGCGCGATGCTCGATGGTCTGAGTGGGCAATTATTGATTCTCAACCAAATCGTCCACCTGACTTGCGTCGGCATCTGGCTCGGTGGGTTGATGTTGCTGGTGATGATCCTGCGGCAACCGACGGGTCATGCAGTCAGCGCCATTCTGCAGCGATTCAGTGGCGTGGGTTACGCGTTGGTCGCGGGGTTGGTCATCACCGGGCTGATCAATGTCCGGGTACTCACGGGACAATTCTGGCCGACGCCGTTGTGGTCCGGTTTTGCGTTGATCCTGTTGATCAAGGTCGTGCTGGTCGTGGTGATGCTGGGTCTGGCGTTGTTCAACCGGCTGCGGATCAAAGATTGCGAGCAACGCATGGGGGCGCTGAAAAGCAGCGTCCTCATGGAGTGGTTGCTGGGGATTGGCGCCGTGGCGGCAGTGTCGCTGCTGGGCACCATGCCGCCGATGGTCGCGGCCTGAGCACCTCAATCCTGCGGGCCATGCAGTTCACTCAAGTGGTACGCATACTCTGTGGCGAGGGGATTTAGCGAAACGTCGCACCGCACCGTTGGGCTGCGAAGCAGCCCCAAAACCGCGACCGAGGCGTATCAGGTATATCGCGTGCGCTGGTTTTACGACTGCTGCGCAGCCGGACGGGGCGGTGCGACGTTTCGCTAAATCCCCTCGCCACAGTATTGTGCTCGCCTGAAGCTCTTCCTAAGTAAACATTGCAGTCCTACAGGGCTGTTTAACGGGCGGGGGATTTATCGTTATCCCCCTCCGCCGCCGTATCGATACTCACCACCACCGACATCCCCGGCCGCAGCCGTTCGCTTCCTTCCTGCCCGTCATTCACCGTAATACGCACCGGCACGCGCTGGGCGATCTTGACGAAGTTGCCGGTAGCATTGTCCGCCTGCAACAGGGCGAATTCCGACCCGGTCCCCGGTGAAATGCGCTGTACCCGTCCATGAAATTGACGGTGGTTGAGGGCATCCACGGTAAACGTGACCGGCTGTCCGACCCTCACGTTGTTCATCTGGGTTTCCTTCATGTTGGCGATCACCCACAACTGATGAGGCACCAACGCCATCAGTTGCGCGCCGGAATTCACATAGGCGCCGAGACGCACGCCAATCTGCCCGAGCTGGCCGTCTCGCGGCGCAATGATCCGCGTGTTGGACAGGTCGATGCGCGCCAGTTGCACCGCGGCGTCCGCACTGGCGACCGCCGCTTCCAGCGAGCCACGATTGACGATCACCGACTGCAAATCCTGGCGCGCAATCTCCAGGTTGGCCTGGGCTTGAGCCACGGCCGCAATGGTCTGCGCGTTTGCCGCCAGGGTGACGTCCAGCTCGCGTCTGGACACAGAACCGTCGCGCACCAGCTCATTGTTTCGACGCAGATCCGCTTCACTTTTACGCGCCTGAGCCTGGCTGTCAGCGACGGCGGCCTGACGCAGCTTGATGGTCGCCTCCGCGCTGTTGCGTTGCTGTACCACGTTGGCCAGGGCTGCTTTCTGTACCGCCAGCTGCGCCAGTGATTGATCGAGACGTTGCTGGTAGATCCGGTCGTCGAGCCGCACCAGCAGATCCCCGGTCTTCACAAACTGGAAATCCGACACCGGCACTTCGTACACATAGCCGCTGAGCTGCGGGCCGATGATCGTCACCTGACCCCGCACCAAAGCGTTCTCAGTGGTTTCGACGGCGCTGCTGAACGGTGGCAGTTGCCAGGCGTACAACACGATCAGCACCCCAACGATGGCAATGGCGGCAAAGCCCATGGACGAAAGTACCCGCACCCGCAATGAACGTGGTTCTGTGGCGGGCGTGGACGGTGGTTCGACACCTTCAGGCGTCGCGGCGATGGCATTGGTGGTCGTTGTGGTCGGTTCGGTCATGAAGAAGAAACACCGCTAGGGGCTACGGGAGGCGTTGAGGCGACGTTTTTGGTGGTGCTCATCAGCCACAGGGCGCGAAGGGAAATCCAGATCATGGTCAACACGGCAATCACCGCGATCAACATGAACACATCGTTATAGGCAAGCACATTGGCCTCGCGTGCGGCGGCCGTGGCCAGAGTGCGAATGCCTTGCAGATTGCGCAGGCTCGGGTCAGCGATCACTGAACCGAGGGCATTGCCGCCACTCTGCACCCGTGCGGCCACGCGCGGATCGGTCAGGGTCAGGTGTTCGACAATGTTGCTGGAATGGAATTTCTCGCGAACGATCTGAAACGTGCCCAGCAGCGCCGCACCAATCAGGCCGCCGAGGTTCTGGCAGATACCGAACAACACGGAAAAACTCACCAGGTTGCGCGGGTTGGTCAGGACATTACGCGTCCCCAGCACCATCGTCGGGCCAAGGAAAAAGGTCCCGCCAAAGGCTAGCAGGAACTGGCTGAAGTACATGTTTTCCGGGCGGGTCAGGTTGTTCGAGTGGCTGTCGATCACCGATCCGACGGCCATCAGCGCCAGCGACACGATCAACGGCATGAACAGGTGCTTGGGGTTGATGGTCAGGGCGCTGGTGACCAGCCCGGCGATGCTGCCGATCATCATCACCACATAAAGACTATGCAGTTGCTGACTGCTCATGTTGAGGAACTGCATGAACCCCACGGCGCCGGTGGATTGCTCCGAGGTCACCATACGGATGAGGACCACCGCCAGTGCCAGGCGAATCATCACGCCACTGCCGAGCCAACGCGTCATCAGCATCGGGTTACTGCGGTTGTGTTCGATCGCCAGCCCCGCGAGGATCAATGCGATGGACGCCGCCAACGCCACGCCAATCCACGGCGCTTCCAGCCACCAGTCGATCCTCCCCAGCGACAGCACGGCACAGAGCAACGCCACGCCACTGGAGAGAATGGCGAAGGTCAGGAAATCGAGTTTTTCAAAGGTCTTGAAGCGGTCACCCGGTGGCAACTTGAGGAGAAACACGCAACCCAGGGACAGCAGCGCCATGCCCAGTTCAAACAGATAAAGGCCGCGCCACTCGGCGATCTGCAACAGGTCTTCGGAGAACAGCCGTGCCAGCGGCAAGGCCAGTTGCGAGGTCCCGAGGCCCAGGACCAGTGCCTTCATCCGCCACTTCGCCGGGAATGCCTGGATCATGTAATACAGGCCCAGAGAACTCAGCGCCGCCCCCACCATGCCGTGCGCCGCCCGCACCGCGATCGCCGAGTTCAGGTCGTTGACGAACAAGTGGCCGAAAGTGACCAGCGCGTAGAGCACCAGAAACACTTCCGTGAACGCCCGCAGACCGAACTGTTGGCGAAATTTCACCAGCAGCAGGTTCATCGACACGTTGGTCATGACATAGGCTGCCGGCAGCCAGGCCATCTCGGCCGTGGTCGCCCCCAGCGCGCCCTGCAGGTAAGTCAGATTGGCGATCACCAACGAGTTGCCCAGGCCGCCGGTCAACGCCACCAGCAATCCCACCAGCGCAAAGGCAAACCGCTTGGGCGTGGAGTGCAGCGGCGTCGAGGGGGAACCGGGCAGGCTGGGCCGTTCATGGGGCTGCCAGTCGCGCGGGGCGTAGTGATCCATTTAACAACCTTGTTCTAGATGTGTCGCCAGTTTGCCGCAAATCCCTGTACAACACACACAACGGTCATCGCACAAACCCTCCCTCAGGTTGTAGAGGTAATTAACGCCTGCACAGAACCTGTGGCGAGGGAGTTTACTCCCGCTGGGTTGCGAAGCGACCCTCTCCATTTTGCGTCCGCTTCGCAGCCGAGCGGGAGTAAACTCCCTCGCCACAAGAGCGCCCCCTCATCGTGCGGTGAAAAAACCACCGGCATCAAGGGGCTGCCGGAGCCGACGCAAGCTGCTACAGGGTTTAGCGTATTTCTCAGGGTAAAAAGACAAGGCACCCAGATTGATCGAGCTCGAAGACGAACTTACCCACCTCACCCTCGCCCCCGAGCTCGGTGGCAGCATCGTCAATTGGACCGTGCGCAGCACCGGGCAGCCGCTGCTTCGGCACAGCGACACCCATGCGCTGAACACCGGCCTGCCCGGCAAGCTCGCCTGCTTTCCTTTGGCACCCTGGTCAAACCGCATTTCGGGCGGCGGTTTCGACTGCCCCGATGGCTAGCTCACGCTGGTACCCAACAGCCTCACCGACCCGCTGCCGATTCATGGCAGTGCCTGGCAGCAGCCATGGCAAGTGGTTGCGCAGTCGCGTCATGAAGCCGTGCTGCAACTCGACAGCACCACGCCCTTCGCCTACCGCGCCCGGCAACGCTTTCATCTGAGCGAGGGTCGGCTGAGCATCGAGTTGCACGTCACCCATCTGGCCGAACGCGCCGCTTGGCATGGCCTGGGTTTGCATCCCTACCTGCCGCGCACCCCCGACACTCGCCTGCAGGCAAAGGCCGGGCACGTGTGGATGTGCGACGCGAGCAAACTGCCCACCCGGCTCAGCGCGGTACCGGCAGACTGGGATTTCCAGTCGCTCAAGGCGTTGCCCGACAATCTGGTCGACAACGGATTTTGCGAATGGGACGGGCAGTGCCTGATCCAGCAACCCGACCGGGGTTACGAGTTGCACTGCCAGGCCACCGGCAGCGATGTCTATTTGCTCTACTGCCCACCGGGACTGAATTTTTTCTGCATCGAACCGGTCAGCCATCCGGTCGATGCACACCATTTGCCGGGCCGCCCCGGCTTGCGCTTGCTGGAGCAAGGTCAAACCACTGAGCTCGGTTTCAGCCTGCAATACCGCGCACTCTGATCACCCCAGCAACTGGCTCAGCACCGCACGCAACTTGCCGGGTTTCACCGGTTTGTTCAGCAGCGGCGCATTGAGTCGCTGCAGCGAACGCCGGCACTGATCGGTGCGGTCGGCGGTGATGATCACGGCAGGAATGGTCAGACTGAAGTGCTCGCGCAAATGCCTGACCACCTCGCAACCCACCACCCCGTGATCGAGGTGATAGTCCGCCAGGATCAGCTCCGGCGCCTGTCCCTGCAAAGCGCTCAACGCTGAAGCCTCGTCCGTGGCCGTCACCACCTCACAGCCCCACTGCCCGAGCAACGCGCTCATGCTTTCGAGGATGCTCACTTCATTGTCGAGCACCAGCAAACGTCGACCCGGCAGCGGATTGCCCGCACCCGGTTGCGGCACTGCAAGGCTGATGGGCAACGGCACCTCGCGGGACATGGGCACCTCGATGGCGAACCGTGAGCCACGCCCCGGCAATGAATGCACCTGGACCCGATAATCAAGAATCTTGGCAATACGCTCGACGATCGCCAGCCCCAGGCCCACCCCTTTGCGATCGGCGGCCCGGCCAACGTCCAGCTGATTGAATTCGAGGAAGATCGAGTCGAGGCGATCGGCCGCAATCCCACGCCCGGTGTCCCACACTTCCAGGCTCAACTGCTCGCCCCGGCGACGTGCCGCCAGCAAAATGCAGCCCTGATCGGTGTAGCGGCACGCGTTGCTGAGGAAGTTGCGCAGAATGCGCGTCATCAGCCGCAAGTCAGTGCGGACCGCGTAGTCGCCCATGTGCACGCGCAAGTTCAAACCGGCCGCCTCGGCCACCGATTGAAACTCCGACACCAACGGCCCGAGCAATTCGTCGAGGCGATACAGCGCGATGTCCGGCTTCACAGCGGCCTGGTCGAGCCGGGAAATATCCAGCAGATCCGTGAGCAAATCCTCCGCCCCTTCCAGGGCCTGGTGCGTGCGTTCGACCAGTACCTGCTCAATGTCGGGCAGCTTGCGCTCGCGCAGGGTCGAGATCAGCAAACGTGCGGCGTTGAGCGGTTGCAGCAGGTCATGGCTGGCGGCCGCAAGGTACTTGTCCTTGCTGTGATTGGCCGCCTCCGCAGCGTCACGGGCATCACGCAAGGCTTCGGCGATCTGTTTGCGCTGGGTGATCTGCTGCTGCAGGTTGCGGTTGGCTTCAAGTAGTTCATCGGTGCGCGCAGTGACCCGCTGCTCCAGTTCGTCATTGAGCTGCTGCAAGCGCTCCTGGGCCAGTTTGCGTTCGGTGATGTCGGCGACAAAACCTTCCACCAGACCTTCCTGATCGGGCTTGAGCAACAGGTTCATCAGCACGTCGAGGCTGGTGCCGTCTTTGCGCCGCAGCTGGGTTTCATAGCCGTGCAGGCTGCGTTGGGTTTTCAGCAGCTCGCCGATGTTTGCCAGCTCCTGGGCGCCGCCGACAAACAGGTTGCTGGCCAGGTCCGCCAGGGAGAACAACACCTCTTGCGGATCTTGATAACCCAACATCCGCGCCAGTGCCGGATTGGCAGCGCGCATGCCCTCGAGCAAGCTGGCCTGGAAGATTCCGTGCACGGCATTTTCGAACAACCATTTGTAGCGATTGCGCTCGGCTTCCAGCTCGTCGAGGCGCGCGGCGAGTTCCGGATAATGGCTCTTGCGCGCCGAATGGCTGCCTAAACCCAGTAACCCGGCCAGCGCCCGTTGTTGCTCGTCAGAGGGCTTCGCCATAGACGACCTCGACATCACGCTGACTGGATTCACGCGGATTGGTGAGGATGCACGGATCGTCCATCGCGTGTTGCGACAGGAATGGAATGTCCGCCGTCCGGACACCGTGCAACCCCAGGGTTTCATGGAAACCGATGGCGTGTTTCAGGGCAATCAGGTGGTCGACCAGGCGCCCGCAGATCTCCCGGTGATTGAGGCCCCGGCAATCGATGCCAAAGGTCTCGGCGATGACCTTGAAACGGTCCGGTGCCGAGCTGTAGTTGAACGCCACCACGTGTTCCACCAGCACCGCGTTGCACAGGCCATGGGGCAAATCGAGAAAACCGCCGAGGCTGTGGGACATGGCGTGCACGGCACCGAGGATCGCGTTGGAAAACGCCAGTCCGGCCTGCATGCTGCCCAGCATGATTTTTTCGCGCAGGGCAATGTCCGTCGGGTTGGCGATCATTTGCACCAGATTGCCATTGATCAGGCGCATAGCCTCCAGCGCATGAGGGTCGGTCAACGGCCCGTGCCCGGTGGACACGAAGGCTTCGATGGCATGCACCAGGGCGTCGATGCCGGTACAGGCCGACAGGAACGGGTCCATGCTGAGGGTGGTTTCCGGGTCGATCAGCGACACGTCCGGCACCACGGCCTTACTGACGATCGAGAATTTCATGCGTTCTTGCTGGTTGGAAATGATCACGAATTGCGAGACGTCCGCCGACGTGCCGGCGGTGGTTGGAATCAGGATCAGCGGCGGGCTTGGCACGCGGATGGTATCGACGCCTTCGAACTCGAGGATGCTGCGCCCGTGAGCGACGACAATGCCGATGCCTTTGCCGCAATCCATCGGGCTGCCGCCACCGACCGCTACGATCACATCGCAGTGGTTTTCCCGGTACAGCTCGGCGCCGAGCATGACCTCTTCGACACGGGGGTTGGGCGACACGTCGCTATACAGAAAGTAGTCGATGCCTTGGGATTGCAGGCTGGCCTCGACGTCGGCGACCCACCCGGCGGCAATGACCCCTGGGTCGCTGACCACCAGGACCTTGCGCGCACCAAAGGTCTTGGCGTAGTTGCCGACGTTATGCCGGCAACCGGCACCGAAGATGATTTCAGGGGAAACGAATTTACGCAGCTGGCTGAGACTCTGGCTCATTGGAAAGCCCGTTTTTTATTGTTTTGAAAGGTAAAGCCACACTAACCCATCCGGCGGTTAATGCAATCAGACCAATGGGTAGCGCTGACCGCAATCAACCGCAGATCTCTTGCGAGATGAATCGCGGTCCCACGGGTAATGCTGTCCCTGTGGCGAGGGAGCTTGCTCCCGCTGGGTCGCGAAGCGGCCCTACTCTTTTCAGGACTGCTGCGCAGCCCAGCGGGAGCAAGCTCCCTCGCCACAAAAGCTCGCTGTGACTCGAGGATGCCTCGCTGGCTCACCCGCGGTAGATCAGCCGCGACGCCTTCTCGTTGCGCAAGGTCAGGTGTTCCATACCCAGCCCCGGTGCATCCGCTTCATCCCGGGCCTTGAGGATGACGCCGTGATGCGCTGACTTGCTGCACACCGGATCGGCATTTTCCGCATCGCCCGTGAGCATGAACGCCTGGCATCGGCACCCGCCCAGGTCCTTGTGTTTTTCATCGCAGGAACGACACGGTTCTTTCATCCATTCATCTCCGCGAAAGCGGTTGAAGCCGAAGGACTCGGTCCAGATGTACTCGATGCTGTGTTCGCGCACGTTGGGAAATTCCACGGGCAGTTGTCGGGCGCTGTGGCAGGGCAGCGCGGTACCGTCCGGAGTGATGTCGAGAAACAGGTTGGCCCATCCATTCATGCAGGTCTTCGGGCGCTCTTCGTAGTAATCCGGGGTGACGAAGATCAGCTTGCACGGGTGGCCCTGGGCTTCCAGGCGCTCACGGTACTCGTTGGTGATGCGCTCGGCGCGTTGCAACTGTTCGCGGGTTGGCAGCAGGCCGAGGCGATTGAGCTCGGCCCAGCCGTAGAACTGACACGTCGCCAACTCGACGAAATCCGCACCCAGCTCCAGGCACAGCTCGATGATCTGCGCGATCTGGTCAATGTTGTGCCGATGGGTGACGAAATTCAGCACCATCGGGTAACCCTGTTCTTTCACCGCTCGCGCCATGGCCAGCTTCTGTGCGAAGGCCTTGCGTGAGCCGGCCAGCATGTTATTGACCGTTTCATCAGCGGCCTGAAAGCTGATCTGGATGTGATCGAGACCGGCGACCTTGAAATCGCGGACTTTCTGCTCGGTCAAGCCGATGCCCGAGGTGATCAGGTTGGTGTAGTAGCCCATGTCCCGCGCGGCTTTGATCAACTCCGCCAGGTCCTGGCGAACCAGCGGTTCGCCGCCGGAGAACCCCAACTGTGCGGCGCCCATT
Source organism: Pseudomonas sp. LBUM1643 (assembly GCF_059716215.1). Lineage (NCBI taxonomy): Bacteria > Pseudomonadati > Pseudomonadota > Gammaproteobacteria > Pseudomonadales > Pseudomonadaceae > Pseudomonas > Pseudomonas sp. LBUM1643. Next base: position 2,939,056 of record NZ_CP166813.1, on the reverse strand, counting down.
TCCCGTGCTTCACGGAACACGCGAATCCATTCTTCGGTGGTCAATTCGGCACCCTGTTGGGCGAAGTCCAGCGGGTTCGAGCAGTAAGGGCATTGCAACGGGCAGCGATAGGTCAGCTCGGCCAACAGCCACAGCGGTGGACCGGGCTGCGCTCTGACCCCGCTCACAAGGTAATCCCCCGGTGCCAGACAGGCGCCGTGGTGACGGTGTGATACGGAGGGCGCTCAAGCTCGTAGGCCATGGACATGGCGTCGAGCATGCTCCACAGCACATCGAGCTTGAATTGCAGGATCTCCAGCATGCGTTGCTGGCCCTCGGCGGTCACGTAATGCGCCAGGGTGATGCGCAATCCGTGTTCGACATCCCGGCGCGCCTGCCCCAGACGGGTCCGAAAATAGTCGTAGCCGGCGACATCGATCCACGGGTAATGGGTCGGCCAGGCGTCGAGCCGAGACTGATGGATTTGCGGCGCGAACAGTTCGGTGAGAGAGCTGCTGGCCGCTTCCTGCCAGCAGGCGCGACGGGCGAAATTGACGTAGGCGTCCACGGCGAAACGCACGCCCGGCAGCACCAATTCCTGAGAGAGTATCTGCGCGCGATCAAGCCCCACAGCCTCACCCAGCCGCAACCAGGCTTCGATGCCGCCCTCGCTGCCGGGAACGCCGTCATGGTCGAGGATGCGCTGCAACCATTCGCGGCGCACGTCGCGGTCGGGGCAATTGGCGAGGATCGCGGCGTCCTTCAGGGGGATGTTGACCTGGTAATAGAAGCGGTTGGCGACCCAGCCCTGGATCTGCTCGCGGGTCGCGCGGCCGGCGTACATGGCTTGATGGAAGGGGTGGTAGATGTGGTAGTAGGCGCCTTTGGCACGCAGGGCCTGTTCGAATTCGGTGGGGGTCATTGCCGGGATGCTCATTGTTGTTCTCCTTATCGGCATTGCGGCGTCTGGACCGGCCTCATCGCGAGCAGGCTCACTCCTACAGGTTTTGGGTACATCGCACAAATCCCTGTGGGAGTGAGCCTGCTCGCGATGGGGCCAGTCGCTACAACTCAATACTCATGCCGTCATAGGCCACTTCAATCCCCCGCCGATCCAGCTGCGCGCGCTCCGCCGAGTCTTCATCGAGGATCGGATTGGTGTTGTTGATGTGGATCAGCACCTTGCGTTGGCGCGGGAACGCCTCCAGCACCTCCAGCATGCCGCCCGACCCGCTCTGCGCCAGATGGCCCATCTCACTGCCGAGGCTCTGCCCGACTTCACACACGCGCATCTCGTCATCGCGCCACAAGGTGCCGTCCAGCAACAGGCAATCGGCACGCTGCATCCAGCCCAGCACTTCCTCATCGACCTGCCCCAGACCCGGCGCATAGAACACAGAGGCGCCGCTGCGCAGGTCCTCGATGAACAGGCCGATGGTGTCGCCTGGCTGCGGATTGCCGCGATTCGGCGAATACGGTGGTGCGTTGCTGGTCAGTGGAATCGCCCGAAACTGCAAGTGCTTGCAGGCCGTGATACTGAAGGGTTCACGGTCCAGGGCTACAGGGTGCCACTGCAATCCGCCGTTCCAGTGCTTGAGCATGGTGAACAACGGAAACCCACTGCTCAGGTCTTCATGCACGCGCTCGGTGCAATACACCGAATGCGGACAGCCTTCGCGCAGGCTCAGCAGGCCGGTGCAATGGTCGATCTGGCTGTCCATCAGCACGATCCCGGCAATCGCCGTATCGCGCAATCGACGAGCCGGTTGCAGCGGCGCGAAGCTTTCAAGCTGCGCGCGGATATCCGGTGAAGCATTGCACAGCACCCAGTCCACACCGTTGTCGCTCAGGGCAATGGACGACTGCGTCCTTCGCTGCGCGCGCAGGCTGGCGTTGCGCACCCCGGTGCATTGGCGGCAGTTGCAGTTCCACTGCGGAAAACCACCACCGGCAGCGGAACCAAGAACACGGATGTGCATGAGCAATGCTCCAGAAGGCAGGCCCGGCCAACACAACGGCTGGCCGGGTGAACATCAACGATTGGCGAAATACATCGTCACTTCGAAGCCAATGCGCAGATCGGTAAACGCGGGTTTATTCCACATGGGTCAATCCTCTTCTTGTGCCGGGCAATTCCGGTAGAGCCATTAATGCACGGCGGGCCAGGCGGCCGAATGCTACTTTCGAACGAAGTCGCGGGGTGCGTTGGTAGGGGGTGTCACACAATCTTCAAGTCACCCAAAACCAGTGTGGGAGCTAGCCTGCTGGCGATGGGGTCAGTACATTCAACATTGATGTTGACTGTCAGACCGCTATCGCGAGCAGGCTCGCTCCCACAGGTTTTTCAGTGTTCTTGAGGAATCAGAAGAACCCCAACGGATTGATGTCGTAGCTCACCAGCAGGTTTTTGGTCTGCTGATAATGGTCGAGCATCATTTTGTGGTTTTCACGACCGACACCGGATTTCTTGTAGCCACCGAACGCGGCGTGCGCCGGGTACAGGTGATAGCAGTTGGTCCACACACGTCCGGCCTTGATCGCCCGGCCCATGCGATACGCGCGGTTGATGTCGCGGGTCCAGAGGCCGGCACCCAGGCCGAACTCGCTATCGTTGGCAATCGCCAGCGCCTCGGCTTCGTCCTTGAACGTGGTCACACCCACCACCGGGCCGAAGATTTCTTCCTGGAACACACGCATCTTGTTGTGGCCCTTGAGCAGGGTCGGCTGGATGTAATAACCCGTCGACAAGTCACCCTCCAGACGCTCGGCCGCGCCGCCGGTCAACAATTCGGCGCCCTCCTCCTGAGCGATTTTCAGGTACGAGAGGATCTTGTCGTATTGCTGCTCGGACGCCTGGGCGCCGACCATGGTTTCGGTGTCCAGCGGGTTACCGCGTTTGATCTTGACTATTTTCTTCATCACCTCGGCCATGAACGGTTCGTAGATCGACTCCTGAACCAGCGCGCGTGACGGGCAGGTGCACACCTCGCCCTGGTTGAAGAACGCCAGCACCAGACCTTCAGCCGCTTTCTCGATGAACTGTGGCTCGGCGTTCATGATGTCTTCGAAGAAAATGTTCGGCGACTTGCCGCCCAGTTCGACGGTGCTTGGAATGATGTTCTCGGCGGCGCAATGCATGATGTGCGCGCCGACCGGGGTGGAGCCGGTGAAGGCAATCTTGGCGATGCGTTTGCTGGTGGCCAATGCCTCGCCTGCTTCGCGACCGAAGCCCTGAACGATGTTCAGTACGCCGGCCGGCAGCAAATCGGCGATCAATTCCGCGAAGACCATGATCGACAACGGCGTCTGCTCGGCTGGCTTGAGCACCACGCAGTTGCCAGCCGCCAGCGCCGGGGCCAGTTTCCAGGCGGCCATCAACAACGGGAAGTTCCACGGAATGATTTGCCCGACCACGCCCAGCGGTTCGTGGAAGTGATAGGCGGTGGTCAGCTCGTTGATTTCAGCAGCGCCGCCTTCCTGTGCGCGGATGCAACCGGCGAAGTAGCGGAAATGGTCGGCGGCCAGCGGCACGTCGGCGTTCAGGGTTTCGCGCACGGCCTTGCCGTTGTCCCAGGTTTCGGTGACGGCGAGGATTTCCAGATTCTGTTCGATGCGGTCGGCGATTTTCAGCAGCACCAGGGAGCGGTCCTGCGCCGAGGTCTTGCCCCAGGCATCCGCAGCGGCGTGGGCGGCATCGAGGGCTTTGTCGATGTCGGCAGCACTGGAACGAGGGAACTCGGCGATCGCCTCACCGGTGACGGGGGACGTGTTGGTGAAATACTCGCCGTTGACCGGGGCGACGAACTCGCCGCCGATGAAATTGCCATAGCGCTGTTTGAAGGAAACGACGGCGCCGGGTGTTCCGGGTTGTGCGTAGATCATGATTGGGCCTCAGTCTGGGTCGATGCCTGTCGGGCAAACAGGCGATGAACCGATAGTAGAGAGCCCCGCGTGCCAGACGAATGCGCCGTTGGCAGGGGGACTCTCGTTATTTGGTCGTAGAAAAAAGCGCCGGTGCGATCCGGCCTTAGTAGCAGAGCGCATTTGTGGCAGGAGTGTATTTGTGGCGAGGGAGCTTGCTCCCGCTCGGCTGCGCAGCAGTCGTATACCCAGACAACTCAGTACAACTGAAGAATGCAGGGGGCTGCTTCGCAACCCAGCGGGACGGTGCGACGATTCGACAAGCTCCCTCGCCACAGATTGGTGATCGACACACTGTCTATGGCTGTCCTGGCCACAGATTGGTGATCGACACACTGTCTGTGGCTGTCCTGGCGACAGGTCGGTGGTCGGTGGTCGCCACAAAAGTGATGGTGTCCTGGTTAGTGCTTGGCCACTACCAGGTCCTTCGGCAGCTTGAACGTCCAGAGCATCCCGCCCTGGTTGAAGTCCTTGATCCGTTTGGCTACTTCGCCACCCCACAGCGGCACCGCGCCCCCCCAACCGGACAGCACCGACACATACTGTTCGCCGTCCATTTCCCAGGTCACAGGCGAACCGAGGACGCCGGAGCCGGTCTGGAATTCCCAGACTTTCTCACCCGTCTTGGCGTTGAACGCTTGCAGGAACCCTTCAGGCGTACCGGTGAACACCAGATTGCCCTTGGTGGTCAGCACCCCGCCCCACAGCGGCGCGAAGTTCTTGTGGCGCCAGACTTCCTTGCCGGTTTTCGGATCAATGGCCCGCAGCACGCCGATGTAGTCCTCGTTCAATGGCTTGATGGTGAACCCCGCACCGAGGAACGCAGCGCCTTTCTTGTAGGCAATTCCTTCGTTCCAGATGTCCATGCCCCATTCGTTCGACGGCACGTAGAACAACCCGGTGTCTCTGTTGTACGCCATTGGCATCCAGTTCTTCGCACCCAGGAACGCCGGCGCCACGAACACCGAGCTGCCTTTGGCTTCGGTACCCGGCGCACCCGGCCGGCTGGCTTCGTTGTAGATCGGCCGGCCATCCTTATCCAGCCCGGTGGCCCAGGTGATCTTGTCCACGAACGGGAAGCCACGGATGAATTTGCCGTTGGTGCGGTCCAGCACGTAGAAGAAACCGTTACGGTCGGCGGTAGCGGCGGCTTTGATTTCCTTGCCGCCCTCGGTGTAGTTGAACGAGATCAGCTCGTTGACGCCGTCATAGTCCCAGCCGTCGTGAGGCGTGCTCTGGAAGTGCCATTTGATCGTGCCGTCGTCGGGATTGAGTGCCAGGCGCGAGGACGAATAAAGGTTGTCGCCAGGACGCAGGTGCGAGTTCCACGGTGCCGGGTTGCCGGTGCCGAACAGCAGCAGATTGGTTTCCGGGTCGTAGTAGCCGCCAAGCCAAGGGGCCGCACCGCCGGTTTTCCATAGGTCGCCGGGCCAGGTCTTGCCCGCTTCACCGCCGGAGATGCCGTTCTCGATCGCTTTGCCATCCTTGTAGACGTAGCCCATGTGGCCTTCCACCGTAGGACGGGACCACAGCAGGTCGCCGTTTTTCGGATCGTAGGCTTCGATCTTGCCGACCACCCCGAACTCGCCACCGGCCACGCCGGTAATCAGCTTGCCGTTGATCACCAGCGGCGCGGCGCTGATCGAGTAGCCCTCTTTGTGGTCGGCGACTTTTTTGCTCCAGACGACTTTGCCGGTGTCCTTGTTCAGGGCCACGAGCTTGGCGTCGAGGGTGCCGAAGAACACCAGGTCGCCATACAGCGCGACGCCGCGGTTGATCACGTCACAGCAGGGACGGATGTCGTCGGGCAGGCGTGCATCGTATTGCCAGAGTTTTTTGCCGGTGCGCGCATCCACTGCGAACACCCGTGAGTAGGAACCAGTCATGTACATCACGCCGTCCTTGATCATCGGCTGCGCTTGCTGACCGCGCTGCTTCTCGCCGCCGAAGGAAAACGCCCAGACCGGCCGCAGTTCCTTCACGTTATCGACGTTAAGCGTGTCCAGCGGGCTGTAGCGCTGGCCCTGGACGCCCAGACCGTTAGTGACAATCTGGTCCGGGGTTTTGGGGTCCTGGAGGATGTCCTGGTCGGTAACGCCCGCCAGCGCCTGGCCGGACAGCAGCATGGCACTGAGCAGAACGCTCAAGATGAAGGGTTGGCGACGTGCGGGTTGGGTCATGACGGCTACCTCTGCAGTTTTTGTTATACCCGGGAAATTTTCCCGGTCAGGTGCAGATTCTTGGGCGCCGCCGCCCTGGCAACAATTGCCCGCAGTGCTGAGATTGCTAGTCCCTTAGTACAGGGTCGGATGAGACCAAACCAGGACTTACACGCCCCCTGTAGCAGCTGCCGAGCCTGCGAGGCTGCGTTCGAGTGCGCAGCGCTCGCAAAATGGCTGGCGAATGCTACGCATCCGAACGCATCCGAACGCAGCCTCGCAGGCTCGGCAGCTGCTACAGGAGTTTGCGGTGAGCGGGTCAAGTGTTGACGTGTGAGCGAGTTATTTGTCGGCAGTAGAATCGACTCGGCTCATCTGCGCGCGCTCATAGCGCGGATACAGATGGCTGACGCTGCGGATCAGCTCGTAGCGGCTCAGATTGATGCCCGCGAAACGCTCGGGAATGGGGCTGCGGATCATCTCGGACATGTCGCTGCCCTGGGCGGCGCCGTCGCGCAGGAGTTGATCGAGCCAGGACAGGTAATCGCGCATCTGCCCGAAGGGTTTTGCATCCGTGGCCACCGGCCCATGACCGGGCACCACCAGCGTCCAGGGCAACGCCTGCAGGGTCGCGATGTCTGCCAGCCACACCGCCAGCCCAGGAGAGTTTGGCGTGGTCAGCGCCCGTTGATAAAACACCAGATCACCGGCAAACAGCACCCCGGTTTGCTGGTCGAGAATAGCCAGATCCGCGCCCGTGTGCCCACCCAGGCTCAGCACGCGTAAATCGTGATTCCCAAAACTTTTCACGCCCGGCTCCAGCGTCCGGGTCGGTAACACCACTTCGGTGCCGCGCATCCAGTCGCCCACGAGTCGATACATGTTCTCGGCCATCGCATCGCCCTGCTGACGCAGCAACCCGGTAGTGCCCGCCAACGCGGCAATCGGCACATCACTGAAGGCCTGATTGCCCAGCACATGGTCAGGGTGATGGTGGGTCAGCCACACTTCGATCACCGGTTTGTCGGTGGTCGCGGCAATGACCTTGCGCATGGCTTCGCCGTAGCGCTTGGAGGGCCCGGTGTCGATCACTACCACGCCACGTTCGGTGACAATGAACGCGGTGTTGACGATGTTGCCGCCATTGGCCTTGGCGAAATTGTCGGTGCTGCCTTCCAGCAACCAGGTGTCCGGGGCGATGAGCCTGGGTTTGAGCGAATACTCAAGATCGGCCAATGCCGGCCAGCTCAAACCGATGAACAACAACAGCATCCAGCGCATCGCGCGCTCCTTGGGTCAGGGTATGGCCGCATCGAACTCATTGCCGCTGTTGTCACGCAGCAACAGGCGCGTCTGCCCTGCCCCTTCGATGTCGAAGGTCAGGTTGGGGTTTTCGCTGACGGCGGGAAACAGCTCGAGACGGGCCAGCACCTGGTCGTTCTGGTCCCTTAACTCGGCGTGATTGATAAAGAATTCCGGGATGCCGCTGACCATGCCGTTGTCCATCGGATGCGCCACCTGCACGCGCACGCGACTGAATTCGCCACGGGGATAACGACCTCCAAGCACTTCGCCGATGTGCTCCTCCCAACCCGGCTGCGTGCGCACCACACTCGGTGCGGTACAGCCGCCGCCCGCCGCATCGATCAGGGTCGAACCGACATGCCACAGGCCATCCCGGGTCAGCACCGCCGCGCGCAAAGGCGTGGCCTGTTCAATGCGGATACGGATCGACAGCCAGGGCAGCACGCCGGTCACAGGCTGGAAATCGACGATTTTCGGCAAGGGATTGAGTTCGGCCCAGGCGAGGATTTTCACCACGTCGCCCTTGAAAGCCCGGGCGTCGATTTCCAGCGGGACTTGCCGCGCGTCCTCGGCGAACGGTGGCGCCAGCAGCTTGACCCGGTCATCGAACACGAATGGCGCATCGCCCAGCATCTGCTTGTGATAGAACGCCCACATCACGGACGGTACCGGGTCTTTGCCGGGGTCGATGTCCGCCGCGTGTGCCGCGATCGGCAGCCAGACGGCTAACAGGCAACTCGCTCGCCAGTTCACTGTTGATACATCTCGGGTACGTCGTAGCGCAGGCCGTAACGGGAATACAGGGAGTTGACCGAGCCGTCGCGAATCAGGCCTTCCAGCGCCTCTTCCACGGCATACGCCAGCTGCCGGTTGCTTTCGTGCACCGCCATGCCGATCTCCCAGCGTTGCTTGCCCATGTTCGGGTAGGCGTTTTGCGCCAACGCCACCTGCGGATCGGCAGCTTCGTGGACCTGCCAGTCAATCTCGCCACGCATCGCCATCACCGCATCGACTTCGCCTGCCTTCATCGCCGCAAAAGCCTGGGGCACACCGGGATAGTGGCGGGTTTTAGCGGCGAGCATGCCGTTGAACACCGAGGTCAGGTAGAACGACGGTACGCTGTCGACTTCGACGCCGATGGGATGCTGTTCAAACACGGCAACGCTGCCGACTTTGTCCAGTCGACGATGGTCATAAGCGACTTGCCATTGTTCGGCCTGGTAAGGCCCGAACATCACCACGTGAGCGTTTTCCAGCTCACCCAGATCATTGCGTTTGCGGGCGTAATCCTGATCGTAAGGCACGCGCATCATCATGTCGGCCAATTGCAGGTCGTGCAGCTGACTGGCGCGCCAGATGTAATCGCGCAGGTCGTCGTCAAGCTTCTCCCCCGCCGGTGCCCAGATCAGTGTCAGGTGCACGCCAAGTGCTTTGGCGAGCGCCTCGGCAAGTTCGACGTCCACGCCTCGCGGCTGGCCGGCGTCTTCGAAACTGTAGGGGGCGAAGTCCTTGTAGACGGCGACTTTCAGCTCCCCGGCGGCGATCATTTCGTCATAGGTTCGCACTTGCGCCTGCGCCGTCTGGCAGCACAGCAACAGTGCACTGATCAATACCGCGAGCAGGCGCATGGATTACTCCTCGACGTGGACCGTGTCCAGGTAAGTGCGCACTGCCCACAAGGCTTCCTGGCTCAGGTAATCAGCCATTTTCGGCATGTACACCCGCCCGTCACGCACCGCGCCGTGGCGCACGCGCTCGACGAACCACTCATCCCCGGCGTCACCGACGTCAAGCATGCGCAAATCCGGAGCGATGCCGCCCGACTTGGCTTCCAGGCCATGGCAAGCCGCGCAGTTCTGGTTGTAGGCTGAAGAGCCGATTTCCACGGCCTTATCGTGCTGCGGGGAGCTGCGGTACGGGTTCACCGCCGCCCAGCCATCGGCATCGACCTGGACGCCGGCATCCTTGACCGGGGTGAGGCCCTGGGTTTCCACCGCTTGCGGTACGACGTTGCCGTGCGCCCAGACGGAGCCTGCGCTGATCACGCCAGCCATCAAGCCGGCAATAAGCAAGGCGTTGTGTTTTGTTGTCATTGTTATGCCCTCAGGATTGCACGCAAAACCTCTTGGCAGAGGCTATGGCAACCATCTTAGGAAGCGCATTGCGCCAGCCCCATGCTGCTTTGGTGGCCGCTTTCTAGTCCCTTGGTAGTAAGGCCTGTGGCGCACACCCAAATCAGGTGCCACCTGGGAAGTTTTCCCGGCAACAGCGGGACTTTTTCCGTATCCGGCAACACGCCGGGAGCACCACCCTGTGCAGGCCAAAACCTCCACTGGGAACTGCAACCATGACAATAAGATCGCTACCCGCCCTTTCCCCTTTGACCCTTGCCGTGCAAGCCTTTTTGCTGGTGAGCAGCCTGTCGCTGAGCGCTGCCAGTCATGCCGCCACTGCCCCGGCCACCCCGACCCAAAACGTGACGTGGGAAGACATTGCCAACGATCACCTGACCACCAAAGACGTGCTGCAATACGGCATGGGTACCAACGCCCAGCGCTGGAGTCCGCTGGCCCAGGTCAATGACAAGAACGTGTTCAAGCTCACGCCGGCCTGGTCCTATTCGTTCGGCGATGAAAAACAGCGTGGCCAGGAATCCCAGGCCATCGTCAGCGACGGCGTGGTGTATGTCACCGGTTCGTATTCCCGGGTGTTCGCCCTCGACGCGAAGACCGGCAAGCGCCTGTGGACTTACAACCATCGCCTGCCGGACAACATTCGTCCGTGCTGCGATGTGGTCAACCGCGGTGCAGCCATCTACGGCGACAAGATCTACTTCGGCACCCTCGATGCACGGCTGATCGCGCTGGACAAGAACACCGGCAAAGTCGTCTGGAACAAGAAATTCGGCGACCACGCGGCGGGCTACACCATGACCGGCGCCCCGGTGCTGATCAAAGACAAAACCAGTGGCAAGGTGCTGTTGATCCACGGCAGTTCCGGTGATGAGTTCGGCGTCGTCGGCCAGCTGTTTGCCCGCGACCCGGACACCGGCGAAGAAGTCTGGATGCGGCCTTTCGTCGAGGGTCACATGGGCCGTCTGAACGGCAAGGACAGCACCACCACCGGCGACGTCAAGGCGCCGTCGTGGCCGAACGACCCGACCACCGAAACCGGCAAGGTCGAAGCCTGGAGCCACGGTGGCGGCGCACCTTGGCAGAGCGCGAGTTTCGATCCGGAAACCAACACCATCATTGTCGGTGCCGGCAACCCCGGCCCGTGGAACACTTGGGCGCGCACGTCCAAGGATGGCAATCCCCACGACTACGACAGCCTCTACACCTCTGGCCAGGTCGGCGTCGATCCGAGTACCGGCGAGGTGAAATGGTTCTACCAGCACACCCCGAACGATGCCTGGGACTTCTCCGGCAACAACGAGCTGGTGCTGTTCGACTACAAGGACAAGGACGGAAAAACGGTCAAAGCCACCGGTCACGCGGACCGCAACGGTTTCTTCTACGTGGTCGACCGCAACAACGGCAAATTGCAGAACGCCTTCCCCTTCGTGGACAACATCACCTGGGCCAGCCACATCGACCTGAAGACAGGCAGGCCGGTAGAGAACGAAGGCCAGCGTCCGGCCAAGCCGTTGCCGGGCGAAACCAAGGGTAAATCCGTGGAGGTGTCGCCACCGTTCCTCGGCGGCAAGAACTGGAACCCGATGGCGTACAGCCAGGACACCGGGCTGTTCTACATTCCGGGCAACCAGTGGAAGGAGGAGTACTGGACCGAAGAGGTCAATTACAAGAAAGGCTCGGCCTACCTGGGCATGGGTTTCCGCATCAAGCGCATGTACGACGATCACGTCGGCACCCTGCGCGCCATGAACCCCACCACCGGCAAGGTGGTGTGGGAGCACAAGGAGGCGTTGCCATTGTGGGCCGGCGTGCTGGCGACCAAGGGCAACCTGGTGTTCACCGGGACCGGCGACGGTTTCTTCAAGGCCTTCGATGCGAAAACCGGCGAGGAATTGTGGAAGTTCCAGACCGGCAGCGGCATCGTCTCGCCACCGATCACCTGGGAACAGGATGGCGAGCAGTACGTCGGCGTGACCGTGGGCTACGGCGGCGCGGTGCCGTTGTGGGGTGGCGACATGGCCGAGCTGACGAAACCGGTGGCTCAGGGCGGATCGTTCTGGGTGTTCAAGATCCCGAGCTGGGATAGCAAAGTGGCGAAGAAGTAAGCCGTTTGCCCCCTGTGCTCGCAGGGGGCTTGCCTGTGTTCAGCACTTCTGTGGCGAGGGAGCTTGCTCCCGCTCGGCTGCGCAGCAGTCGCGACCCAGGCGACTCGATACAACTGAAGAATGCAGGGGGCTGCTTCGCAACCCAGCGGGAGCAAGCTCCCTCGCCACAAAAGCTCACTTGCCCAATTAAGCCCACCTGCCACAAAAGCTCACTTGCCCAATTAAGCCCACTTGCCACGAAAGCTCACTTGCCAATGGAGCTCACCTGCCAAAGAAATTTCAATTGCAGCATTGGCTTTGTGTCTCCCATGCCCTTCCGACTTCAAGGACCTGACATGAAATACCTGCCCCTGCTTTTATTGCTGGCGACTCTTCCGGTAGTTGCCGACGACGGCGACGGCGCGCCGCTCATCATCAACGGTTGCACCATCACCGATCATAGCCAGTGCCCCGGCGTCGATCTCAAGGGCGCGAACCTGCGTAATCAGGACCTGCGCAACATGAACCTCAGCGGCGCGGACTTGCGTGGGGCCGATCTGCGCCATGCTCGACTCGACCTCGCCAACCTGGAAAAAGCCCAGCTGCAAGGCGCCAACCTGACGCGGGCCAGCCTGCAACAGAGCAATCTGCGGCTGGCGGATTTCACCGGCGCCACCTTGATGGCGATTCAGGGCTGGGGAATGTTCGCCCAAGGCGCGCAGTTCCAGGACGCCAACCTCAGCGCTGCCTACCTGCAATTCGCCCGCCTCTCCGGCGCCAAACTGCACAACGCCAACCTGCGCGCCGCTGACCTGGAGATGACTTGGTTGAGCAAGGCCGACCTCAAGAGCGCCAACCTGAGCGATGCCAATCTGCAGGAGGCCAAGTTTGGTGAAAGCAATCTGGAGCAGGCCAACCTGACCGGTTCGCGTCAGCATTACGCGAATTTCCAGGATGCCAACATGGAGGGCTGCACCGGTTGCCCGACGACTTGGGATAAGTGAGCCATCTCATCCCTGCAACAAATCCCTGTAGCAGCTGCCGAGCCTGCGAGGCTGCGTTCGAGTGCGGAGCGCTCGCAAAAATGGACGGCGAATGCTGCGCATTCGAACGCAGCCTCGCAGGCTCGACAGCTGCTACAGAGTGACCATTGCGCGATAGAATCGCACAGGGCTCAACCCGCCTTTCTCACCACCCCCATATCAATCCCCAAATGCACCAGCTCCGCGTGGGAGCTGACCTGCAATTTGCTCTTCAGCAAGGTCAGGTGATTGGAGACGGTCTTGCCGCTGATGCTCAGTTGTTCAGCAATCATCCGTGCCGGAGTGCCTTTGGCGAGCATCACGAAAATCTCCAGCTCGCGCTGGGTCATGCTCTGCAAGCGCGGGTCGCTGGCGTCCTGTTGCGGGTGACACGCGAGTTGAGTGGCCAAGGGCTGTTCGATGTATGCGTGGCCGGCCAGGATGCGCCGCACCGCCTCGATCAACACATCGGGGGCCGAGCTTTTCGTCAGGTAGCCCGACGCCCCCGCGTCCAGCGCCTGGCGCACTAACGGCAGTTCATCGTGCATGCTGAAAAACAGCACCCGCAGTTGCGGCAGACGCTGGCGCAAACGTCGGGTGGTTTCAAGTCCGCTGATGCCCGGCAAGCCGAAATCCATGATCACCAGGTTCGGCACGGCTTCCTGCACGCGGATCAATGCGTCTTCCCCCGTCGCCGCTTCACGCACGTCCATGGCGGGCAGCAAGGCCCGCAACAGACTGGCGTAGCCCTGACGGACCACCGCATGGTCATCGACCAGCAAAATATTCATGACACCTCCAACGGCATGTTCAAAGCCAACGCCCAACCAGCGCCGGGACGACTGAAAATCCGCAACTCACCCCCCAGGCTGCGGGCGCGCTCCAACATCGAGTACAAGCCGACACCGGGCTGCGGCGGCTGCTGTGCTCCTCGCCCGTTATCCCGAACGAGCAAGCGCAGACGCCCGCCACGATGTTGCAGGCGAATCCGCACCTGACTGGCGTCGGCGTGGCGTGCGATGTTGGTCAGGGCTTCCTGGAGCAGGCGATAGAGGTGGGTTTTGTCCGATGTGGTGAGCGCTGGCAACTGCAGTCCGACCCGCAACTGGCACTCGATGCCCTGGCGCATCTGCCATTGTTCCACCAGCAAACCAAAGGCCTCGGCCAACGACAAATGCTGCAGCATCACCGGGTACAGGTCATGCACCAGCGCACGAAATCCCTGTTGCAGGTGTTCGCAGTTGTGTTCCAGATCCCGCACGGTTCGCTCCACCGTTGCCGGCTGATCCGCCACCAGTCGCAGCAAACAGGCCTGGGCGCGAATACCCGCCAGGTACTGGCCCAGGTCATCGTGCAGGGTTTGCGCCAGATGCGTGCGCTCCTGCTCCTGCACCGCGAGCAGGGTCCGGGTCAAATGAGCGTTATCGGCACGGGCGTGTTCCAGCGACTGGGTCATGTGGTTGAAATGGCTTGCCAGTTGCCGCGCTTCCGGCACGCCTTCAGCACGCAATCGCACGTTGAGCTGGCCGCCCGAGACCTGCTGCAACGCACGCAGCAGCTCCTCGAGCAGCCCCATTCCCCGGCGTACGGCCCAGCGAATGGTCAACAGGCTCAGCAACAACGCCAGCCCGCACAACGCCAGCAATTGCTGCAGGGAATCCCAGACTTCATCGATTTCATCACGCGGATCCACGGCAATCTGCACCCGTCGACCGTCCATCAAATCCAGCACCCGCGCACTGTGCCGGGCGTCAGCGAAGAGTAAGCGCCCAAGCCAGCCATCAATCCCGTTCTGCTCTGGCAACCGTGCCGTTTCGCCCGACGCCAGCCAGCGCACCCGCACATGACGCAAGCTGCGCGTCAGCCTGGGCTGCAGGCTGGCAGGATCGCGCTCGGCGGTTTCACTCAGGTACTCGACCACTGCTTCGGCGGATTGCAACTCGCGCTCCACATCGGCCAGAGCCTGATGCACCAACAGGCCCATACAAGCCAGCGTGACCAAGGCGAAAAATCCGCACACCCACAGGTTGATCCGCCACAGGGCCGACATCCCTAGCGCCCCTGTAACGAGGGCATGATTGCCAACGGTACGGGACGCGGCCCGTGAAGTTTGTCGACGCCAATAAGGCTCAGGATCAACAGGAACGGCAGGAGCAACGCTTTGAAAATACGCATGGTCGATCTCCTTCAGAGTAATGGCCGCTGCTGTCCATCCTTCTTTCCATCCTAAGTCTGCGCCCCCCGGGGCGAGTTACTACCTTGGTACTGCCTGACTGGTACTTTCTGCATATTTCCTATCACCCACCGGGTTCCTATGCTGGCGCTACCCGGAATGGAGTGTCCTATGCGCCAGCTTGCCCCCTACGCCCTGTTCTACCTGCTGGCGATCGCTTGTGCCGCCGGGCTGGCGACCCAAAGCCAGGCCGCCGATGCGCCGTTGCAGGTGCAGGTCGGCTACCTGGGTTACCGCTCGGACCCTGGCCCATTGCTGTCGAACGTCATTCCCGAGCCCGCCGATGCGGGACTGCGCGGTGCCGAACTGGCGATCACCGACAGCAATAGCACCGGACGTTTTCTCAATCAGAAGTACAGCCTGCTCAGCGCCAGCGTCGACAATCCGCAAGCCCTGATCGACGCTGCCAAGGTTCAGCACGAACAGGGTGTCAGGCTGTTCGTGGTGAATGCCCCGGCCGACACCCTGCGCCAACTCAGTGCCGCCCTGCCCGACAGCTTGCTGTTCAACGCCGGTAGCGCCGATGACACGCTGCGCACTACCGATTGCCTGCCAAACGTGCTGCACAGCCTGCCGAGCCGGGCGATGCTGGCCGATGCGCTGGCGCAATTTCTGGTGGTGCGCAAATTGCAGCGGGCGCTGCTGATCGTCGGCCCGACCGCCGATGATCAAGCCTACGCCGCCGCCCTGCGTCGCGCGGCCAAGCGCTTCGGCCTGAAACTGGTGGCGGAGAAAGCCTGGAGTTTCGATAACGATCAACGTCGCAGCGCCCAGGCCGACATGCCGCTGTTCACCCAGACCGCCGAGTACGACGTGGTGCTGGTGGCCGATGAACGCGGTGACTTTGGCGAGTACGTGCCCTACCAGACGTGGTATCCGCGCCCCGTCGCCGGCACCCAGGGTTTGACCCCGGTGGGCTGGCACAAGACCGTGGAAACCTACGGTGCCGCGCAACTACAGAAACGCTTTGAAGCCCTGGCCGGACGCTGGATGAATGACCGCGATTTTGCCGCCTGGATCGCCGTACGCAGCATCGCCAGCGCAGTGAGCAAGCTGCGTCAGGCCGATCCGATGGCGATCCGTACTTTGGAAATCAGCGATCAACTACCGCTGGACGGTTTCAAGGGTCGCAAGCTCAGTTATCGCCCGTGGAACGGCCAATTGCGTCAACCGATTCCGATCGTGCAACCCCGGGCACTGGTCAGCACGTCGCCCCAGGACGGTTTCCTGCACCCCTTCAACGAAATGGACAGCCTCGGCTACGACAAGCCCGAGGTCAGCTGCCGCTTTCCCTGATTCAAACCTCCAAAAACAATAAGGAATCCGCCATGCGCCGCACCCTGCTTTCATGCGCCCTGTTGCTCGCCGCCGGGCACGCCGCGGCCAGCACCGCCTGGGTCTCCAACGAGAAGGACAACAGCCTGAGCCTGATCGACATGCAGACCCTGCAAGTCACCGACACCCTGCCCGTCGGACAGCGCCCCCGGGGCCTGTTGCTGTCCCACGACAGCAAACTGCTGTACATCTGCGCCAGCGACTCGGACCGGGTTCAGGTGATGGACGTTGCCACGCGCAAGATCATCAAGGAGCTGCCTTCCGGCAAAGACCCCGAGCAATTCGCCCTGCACCCCAACAATCGCTGGCTGTACGTCTCCAACGAAGACGATGCGTTGGTGACCGTGATCGACACTGAAACCTCCAAGGTGCTGAGTCAGATCAACGTCGGTGTCGAGCCCGAAGGCATGGCGGTCAGTCCGGACGGCAAGTGGGCCGTCAACACCAGCGAAACCACAAACATGCTGCACTGGATCGACACCAGTACCCAGACGCTAGCGGACAGCACCCTGGTGGACCAACGTCCGCGTTTCGTCGAGTTCGCGCCGGACGGCTCACAGTTGTGGGCCTCGGCAGAGATCGGTGGCACGGTCACGGTGCTGGATGTCGCGACTCGCCAGATCCTCAAGACCCTGACCTTTCAGATCAAGGGTGTGCACCCGGACAAGGTGCAACCGGTGGGTATCAAGCTGAGCGCCGACGGCAAATACGGTTTTGTCGCCCTCGGCCCGGCCAATCATGTGGCGGTCATCGACGCCAAGACCTTCGAGATTCTTGATTACCTGCTGGTGGGCAAACGCGTCTGGCAGATGGCGTTCACCCCGGATCAGAAGCAATTGCTGGCTAACAATGGCGTCAGCGGCGATGTGTCTGTGATTGATGTCGACAGCCTCAAGGTGACCAAATCGGTCAAGGTCGGGCGCTATCCGTGGGGCGTGGTGGTCACGCCATGAACGCGCTCGAGGTCAACGAGCTGAGCTTTGCCTACGGTGCTCGGGAAGCGCTGCGCCAGGTGAGTTTCAGCCTGGCGCCGGGGCGTTTCGCGGCACTGCTGGGGCCGAATGGCGCGGGCAAATCGACGCTGATCGCCTTGCTCACGCGGCTTTACGATCTGCAGCGAGGCGAGATTCTGGTGGGCGGTTGTTCACTGCGCAACGCGCCGCGCCCGGCGCTCAAACAGCTGGGCGTGGTGTTCCAGCAAAGCACCCTGGACCTGGACCTCAGCGTCGAACAGAACCTGCGCTATCACGCCGCGCTGCATGGCCTGTCACGGCGCCAGACCGGTCTGCGGGTGGACGCTGAACTGGCGCGACAGGCATTGACCGAGCGTCGGCGCGAACGGGTGCGCGAACTCAATGGCGGCCATCGCCGCCGGGTGGAAATCGCCCGCGCCCTGCTGCATGAGCCGCGCCTGTTGCTGCTCGACGAAGCCAGTGTCGGCCTCGACCCGGCCAGCCGCCTTGCACTCAATCAACACATCCGCAGCCTTTGTTGCGAGCAACGCATCAGCGTGCTCTGGACCACGCACCTGCTCGACGAAGTGCAGCCCAGCGATGACTTGCTGATCCTTCATCAAGGGCGATTGGTCGCCAGCGGCCAGGCCGATGCCTTGAGCCTGGAACATGGCGGCGATCTCGGTTCAGCCTTCGCGCGCCTCACCATGCCATCACCTTCAGGAGCCGCCGTCCGATGAATGCTTACTGGCAGTGTTTCAGCGGCATCGTGCTGCGTGAGTGGTTGCGCTTCGTGCTGCAACGCACGCGGTTCCTCAGTGCACTGGTGCGACCGTTGCTGTGGTTGCTGGTGTTCGCGGCCGGTTTTCGCGCGGCGCTGGGGATCGCGATCATCGAGCCCTACGACACCTACATTCCCTACGAGGTGTACATCATCCCGGGGCTTGCTTGCATGATTCTGCTGTTCAACGGCATGCAGGGTTCGCTGTCGATGGTCTATGACCGGGAAATGGGCAGCATGCGCGTGCTGCTGACCAGCCCCCTGCCCCGGACGTTTCTGCTCTGCAGCAAACTGCTGGCGACGTCGCTGATTTCGCTGATGCAGGTGTATGCCTTCCTGGCCATCGCCTGGGTGTATGGCGTGCAACCGCCGCCGATGGGCTTGTTGATTGCCTTGCCGGCGCTGTTGCTGGTGGCCTTGATGCTGAGTGCGCTGGGGCTGTTGCTGTCGAACGCCATCCGCCAGCTGGAGAACTTTGCCGGGGTAATGAATTTTGTGATCTTCCCGCTGTTTTTCCTGTCGTCGGCGTTGTATCCGCTGTGGAAAATGCGTGACTCCAGCGAGTGGTTGTACTGGTTGTGTGCGTTGAATCCCTTTACCCATGCGGTGGAGCTGGTGCGGTTTGCGCTGTATGAACGGTTCAATCCGCTGGCCTTGGGCGTGTGTGCAGGTTTGACCCTGGTATTCGCCCTGCTCGCGGTCCTCACCTTCAACCCGCAGCACGCGGCCCTGCGCAAAGCCACCTGACCCTGTAATTCAATCTTTCGATATCCGCAAATCACTGTAGGAGCTGTCGAGTGAAACGAGGCTGCGATCTTTTGATCTTGCCGTCAAAAAACAACGTCAAAAGATCGCAGCCTCGTTTCACTCGACAGCTCCTACAGGGAGGGAGAGAGTTGGGCCATTTACTACTTTAGTACCGGTTTACCTGTCTATCGTCGCATTCCCAACGCACCGCATCTGGCATGTAATAGGTTCATAACTATAAGGATTGAACCCCATGCTGCGTGCCCGACGTTGCCTTCTGCGTCCCACTCTTGCCGCGCTGTCCCTGAGCCTGCTGCTGGGCGTTGCACATGCCGAAACCGCGCTGTTCTCCTCCGACGGTTATCGCATCGCGCTTTATCGCAGTCCGACACCGAATCAACTGGATGGCGCCGCCATCATTGACACCACGGCCCTGCAAGCTTTGCTCAAGCAAACCCCTCGCCCGGTATTGATCGACGTCTACCGCCGCCAATGGCTGCAAGGGCGATTTATCGAAGATCAGCCCCACGAAAATGTACCCGGTAGCCACTGGCTGGCGAACACCGGCGACGGCGACTTGAGCGCCGAGTGGGCGGGCTATTTCGCGCGTCACCTGACGGCACTGACCGCGGGAGATCTGGCGCAACCGCTGGTCTTCTATTGCCGCTCCGATTGCTGGCTGAGCTGGAACGCGGTAAAACGCGCCGCCGCAATGGGCTATAAGACACTGTATTGGTACCGCGACGGCCTGGATGCCTGGCAAGCGGCGAACCTGCCCGTGATGGCCGCCCAGCCCGAACCCTTTCCCTGAACTTTACGCTTGCGTGTTGTTGCCACACCATAATGAAAATAATGAGGTGAAAGGCCATGTACAAAATTCTGATTGCCGATGATCACCCGCTGTTTCGCGAAGCCATTCATAACGTCATCAGCGACGGATTTCCCGGCAGCGAAGTGATGGAAACTGCCGATCTGGACAGCGCCCTGCTGCTGACCCAGGACCATGATGACCTGGACCTGATCCTGCTCGACCTGAACATGCCCGGCATGCACGGCCTCAACGGCCTGATCAACCTGCGCAACGAGGCTCCGACCATTCCGGTGGTGATCGTCTCGGCCGAGCAGGACAAACAGATCGTGCTGCAAGCCATCACCTATGGCGCCGTGGGGTTCATCACCAAATCCTCGCCGCGGGTGCAGATGACCGAAGCCATCCAGCAAATCCTCAATGGCAACGTCTACCTGCCGCCGGACATCATCCGCACGCAGAAAAGCGGCACGCACCGCCGGATGAACGACAACCCGAGCTTTGCGCCGGAACTGCTGCAGGCGTTGACCCGCAAGCAATTGCTGGTGCTTGAACGCATGACCAAGGGCGAATCGAACAAACAGATCGCCTACACCCTGGAAATCGCCGAAACCACGGTCAAGGCCCACGTCTCGGCGATCTTGCGCAAACTCAATGTGCACAACCGGGTGCAGGCGATTCTGAGTGCCGGGGATATTGATTTCGGGTCTTATCTGCGACGTTGAGCGCGCCCTCCAGCCCCGATACCAACCCTGTGGCGAGGGGATTTAGCGAAACGTCGCACCGCCCCGTTGGGTTGCGAAGCGACCCCAGGATTTTCTGCCAGCGCTACGCACTGGAACGGGGATAAATCCCCTCGCCACAGGTCGCCAGCTGCAACAGGTTGTGATTGGCCTGGGTTATCGGTTTTGGCCGAGCAAGTAACTCTTCGCCCTCTCCCCACATTGATCGGCATTGAACGCAGAGTTTGTGCACGACCAAGACCCCATGTGGGAGCTAGCCTGCTAGCGATGACGCCGGCCAAAGCACTGCAGAACTCAAGGCCTGCCGAGCAAATGACTCATTGCCGTCTTCAGCTTCATCGGCCTGACCGGTTTGTGCATCAGCGTATGGCCCAGTTCACGGATTTGCAGTTTCAGCTCGTTGCTGTAGTTGGCGGTGATCATCATCGCCGGTATTGCGCTGGCCCGTCGGGCATTGATTCGGGCCACGGCGTCGACGCCGTTCTGGTCGTCATCAAGGTGATAGTCGGCAATCAACAAATCCGCCTGGTCATGATAGTTGTCCACCTGGCGTGCCAGGTCCTGTTCCGACAACGCCGTCACCACCACACAGCCCCAGCCTTCCAGCAAGGTGCGCATGCCGGCGCAAATGGCGGCATCGTTATCCAGCACCCACACTCGCGCCCCGCGCAGGCGCTCCAGCATCGGCTCACTCATCAACAGACTGGGCAGCGCCTTTGGCGCGGTGGCGCTCAGCGGCACCTCAACGGAAAACATCGAGCCCCTGCCCGGCCACGAACGCACGTGAATGCGATGCCCGAGAATCCCGGCAATTTTTTCCACGATCGCCAGGCCCAAACCCAGGCCACGATCCTGATCCGGCCGTTGCACGTCTCCACGCTTGAACTCCTGGAAAATCTCTTCCAGCCGATTTTCCGCAATGCCCATCCCGCTGTCCCACACCTCGATCGACAAGCGCTGGTGATGACGTCGGCAGCCCAGCACCACTCGCCCGCTGTAGGTGTAGCGAATGGCGTTGCTCAGCAGGTTGCGCAAGATCCTGGCAAGCAACTGGATGTCACTGCGCACCAGCGCCGAGCAGCCAATGAAATGCAGTTCCAGCCCCTCGCTGAGCGCGACCTGTGTGTATTCGGCGGCCAGGTTTTCCAGGAGCTCGCTGAGGGCGAACGGCGCAATGTCGGCTTTGATCACCCCGGCATCCAGCTTTGAAATGTCCACCAGTGTGCCCAGCAGGTTTTCCACGTCCTCAAGCGAGTTGCTGACGTTGCGCACCAGGATTTCGTTGGCCATCGGCTCCCGGCGCTCCAGCAATGCACTGGTAAACAGCCGCGCCGCGTTCAGCGGTTGCAGCAGGTCATGGCTGACAGCAGCGAGAAACTTGGTCTTCGACAGGTTGGCTTGTTCGGCTTCCAGCTTCGCTTCGCGCAAACGCGACTCGACCCGCCGACGTTCGTCTATTTCCCGCAGCAGCTGGTCGTTGAGGGTGGTCAGTTCCGCCGTGCGTTCCCGCACCCGAAGTTCGAGATTCTGATATGCCTGGTGCAATGCCTCGGCGGTGCGGCGGCGCTCGGTGATGTCACGGATCAACACGAAAATCCCCACCACCTCTCCGGTGGCCAGGCGATTGGGTACATAGGAGCGCAGCATGTAGCGCTCCTGATTGTTGATGTTGGTTTCGGCAAATTCGAACGTCACGCTTTCACCCGCCAGCGCCCTGGCGACGTAGGCTTCCAGGCGTTGGTAATGCTGCTCGCTGTGCACTTCGCGCAGGCTCTGGCCGAGCATCACGCCCCGTGGCCAGCAGTACCATTGTTCGTAGACTTTATTGGTGAATTCATAGACCAGATCGGCATTCAGGTAGGCGATCAATGCCGGTACGTGGTCGGTGATCAGGCGAATCCAGCGCTCGCTTTCGCTCAGCGCTTCGGCGTGCTGATAGCGCTCGGTGATGTCGGTGAAGGTGTTGACGAAGCCCCCTGTGGGCAATGGATGGGTGCGAATTTCCAGCACGCGGCCATCGTAAAGGCGTTGCTCGCACTCCTGCACCGGTCGGCCGTTGATGTCGCGACTGGCCGGCGTCAGCAGGTTCAATTCGCTGTCGGCGATCACCTCGGCAAATGGACGATGGGCGGCCACCGGCGCGAGACCGCTGAGTTCAAGAAACCGCCGGTTCCACAGTTCCAGCACGCCCTCGGCGTTGACCATGGCCACGCCTTGAGACAGGTTGTCGACCGCCCGTTGCAGCAAGTGGGATTTCTGCGCCACGGCTTGTTCGCGGCGCATCGTTTCGCTGAGTTTGACGTCGGTAATGTCGGTGAAGAGGATCACCCGTCCACCCTCCTGGGTCGGCCGTTCACTGACTTGAAGCCAGCGCCCGTCTTGCAGGCGATAGAGCAGGTTTTCGTCGGCATGGCCGCGAGGCTCTTCGGTAAACAAACCGGTGGCACTCATCAAGCGTTTGACTTCGGCCAGGCGCATGCCGGCGTTGATGCGCACCCGGCTGTTGCCCCAGAACGCCTTGAAGCGGCTGTTGAACAAGACAATTCGCTGATCGGCATCGAACAACACAAACGCATCGGAAATGCTTTCGATGGCGTCGATCAAATGTTGATGGGCAGTCTCCGCTCGCAGGCGCGCGTCGCTGAGCAGGTGATTGCCGGACTTGAGTTCGGCCATGGCCTGGTTCAACGCGTCGGTGCGCTCGCGCACCTGTTCGGCAAGCACCACCGAATGCTGGAACGCCGCGTAGGGGTCATTGCCGCGCGTGGCGCCCGATTCGATACGCTCGATCAGCGCACTGTTGATGCGCTGCAGTTTGTGATTTTCACGGCGCAGGCTGGCGAGTTGGGCCTGGAGCTCAACGGTGGCCAGGGGATCGGCCCCGGGCAATGGCAACGCCGGTGAAGGTCTGGTTGATGTGCATGCCATTGAACTGTTCTCCGTAGGTGTTGAAACCCATCACCCGCTGGTCGCGCAAAAACGCGCCGACTTGCTCCAGACTGCCGCTGTTTTCCAGCTCCATGCGCCGTAGAAAGCAATCGCAGCCGAGGGTCAGTAGCAGATCACCCAGTCGCTCGTGCAAGCCTTCGAACAGGTTTTGCAGGTTGGGCAGCATCGGCCCCGGCGCCATGACGGTGAGAACGATGCCGTTTTCCACCGCGCAGTAAAAACTCAGGCTCAGGTCCGAATGCACCTGCTGGATCGCCCGAACGTAGTACTGATCGTTGATCCGCACCGCCAGCGGGTGCGCCGCGAACACTCGATGATCCAGTTCAGCCACAGGGACACCGATGTGCCGTGCGTACTCCTCGGCGGCGGGTTCGGCATTGAGCTCGAAGACCCGACGGGACGCACTGTCGGCCCCTGTCACCACGAGTTTTTCGGCGCGGGGCAAAATGTGGTGGGTGGTGAACACTTCAAAGTCCAGCCAGGTGTTGACCAGCACCACCACCGCCGCACCGCTGTGAAATTCGCCCCCGAAGTAGACGTGGGTGTGGGTCAGGTAGTTGTCGTCACCGGCTGAGCCGCCGAAGTGCGGGATGTCGCCCAACGCTGCACTCAGGGCGCCAAGGACCATTTCTTCACGGCTGGACAAGCCGTCGAGCAAGGTCAGGGCGAAGCTGTTGCCCTTGATCGGCGCCAGGGTGTTGCTGCGACAGCCACTCACCAGCCGTTCGACCATCTGCTGAGCGTCGATCAGGCTGAAGCGCTCCATCTCGTCGATCAGTTCGGCGTCGATGGAAAAGTGCCGGTGATCGAAACCCACCGCCGTGACGCAATTGCGCCCGTAACCCAGCGGCGTGATTTCCCCGGCACTGGTGCAGCCCACCAGGCGAATGCCGCCGAAGCTTTGTTGCAATGCCTGCCCCAGCGCCTGGAGGTCGTACTCGGCGGAACAGAAAAACAGCACGAAGCCCAAATGCGGGTGCAACAGCTGTCGCGCCAGCTCCTGGGCAACTTGCTGCGCATCGGTGGCCTGGGACATCGCACTGACCACACCTTCATTCCCGACCTGCTGCATTGTCGCCTCCCGCAGGTGCGCGTGTATGAGGTTCGAGTGTACGAAGGCCCGGGAGCGCGACCTATGCTACTTGGGTAGCGGGTAGGCACTTCGATGGGATGAGAGCAAGCACCTCCGCACCCCGTCGCACCGTCGCATCGTCCCTGTAGCAGCTGCCGAGCCTGCGAGGCTGCGTCCGGCTGCGCAGCAGTCGTAAACCCTGCGCGCGAGGGTTATCTGACACACCGCATTGGACTGGTTTTACGACTGCTTCGCAGCCGGACGCAGCCTCGCAGGCTCGGCAGCTGCTACAGGGGCCTGTGTTGTTTGGGCGTTACCTGGTCAGCACCGCCCCCACGGCGAAGGTATCGGTGTCTTCATTCTGCGCATCGGTGTCGTGGCCGTTGATTTCGAACTGGTTGTACTCGGCGACCAGTTTGAGGTTGTCGTTGACGTCATGGAACAGCGCGACACCGCGGGTTTCGTAGTCTGCGCCGCTGCCGACCGCGCCGTTGCCGTCGTCCTTGGTCTTGCCGTAGGACAAGGCGAGGCGATTCTTGCCCAGCTTGTACGAGCCCTGAAGCAAATAGCCGTCGCTGTCGATGTTGCGCAACGTCGGTTCGCCGGCGTTGTTGGTGTAGAACGGGTTGATGCCCTTCGCCTGAAAGCCCGAACCGGTGAGGGACAAACCGCCCATCTTCGCCTGCACGCCGTAACCGACACCTTTGGAGGTCACGGATTCAACGCTGGAATCGGTATTGTCCGAGGTCTGGTAGCTGCCGTTGACCCAGCTATAAATCTTCGCCCCGGCGAGGTCGAACTGATAGGTGATCTCGCTCTCGGTGCGCGGGTTTTCCTGGTAGGCCTTGCCGGTCGGGCTGCTGTCGTTGGTGTCGACCGGGTCCATGATCCCCACCGCCACCCGCAAGCCGTCCATCACCGGCGTGCGGTAGGTGATCTGTGAGGTGGGAAACGGGTACGGATAACCGGTGCCGATGTTGCCGAACGACACGCCGCCGCCATCCACCAGGCCCAGCGTATCGCTGACCTGGCCATAACCGGCGAGCAGTTCATCCAGCAGGATGTTGGAGCGCGCAAACAGACCGAAGTCCTTGCCGATCAGCACTTCGCCCCACTCGGGGTTGGCCACCGTGCCGTAGAACTGCCGCACATCGATGGCGGTGTCGGTGCCGTTGGTCTCGCTGTCGTTGATGGTCACCCAGAATGAAGCGCGCGCACCGAGCTTCAAGTCATCGATCTGCTTGCCCATGTTGAAGCCCAGGTAGTTGGGCAGGAACCCCATCTTCACGCGCGACTGTCGACGGTCGTATTGGTCGCCGGCGCGGTCCACGTCACTGTTCACGTAGAAGGCGTTGATGTAGCCGTCCGTGGAAAAGGTCGTCTGGTCCTTGTCGTACAGCATGATC
The DNA here is from genome assembly GCF_059716215.1 of Pseudomonas sp. LBUM1643. NCBI lineage: Bacteria > Pseudomonadati > Pseudomonadota > Gammaproteobacteria > Pseudomonadales > Pseudomonadaceae > Pseudomonas > Pseudomonas sp. LBUM1643. The sequence goes on along the minus strand of NZ_CP166813.1, from coordinate 2,913,424 downwards.
TCGGCCTCGGCCATCGGGGCCAAACCCAGGGTCGACAGGCTGGCAATCAAGGCAGGCAAGTAACGATGCTTGAAATTCTTATTGTTGTGCATGACGCGCTCCGCAACGTGGACTGGATGTCGGAGGCGATTATCGAAAGCTGACCGGCGGCGTCATACGCTGCCTTGGAGGCGGTTATGAAGTGCTTTGGGTTGGCCGGTGCGGCGCGGCATGTTCGGCGTAAGACCGGGCCGCGACAGGGCCCGGGACCATGGGTGTAAGACTGTCAGACGCTCGCCCGGTACAACATGCAGGCCGCTATCAGGACACACAGACTGGCGAAACCGATCTGCAAGCCACGGGCCGGGACTCGCGCGCAGAGGCGTCGACCGATGATCATGCCGACAATGCTGGCGACAATGAATGCGCCGCCGCTGGCGTCGATCCGGACGCCGGCGTGGAACGCGCCAATGACCCCGATGACCGAGATCAGGCTGATCACCATCAAGGAGGTCGCGACGATTGCGCGCATCTGCACGTCGGTCAATTGCTTGAACGCCGGGACTATCAGAAACCCGCCCCCGACGCCGAGCAGCCCGGAGACGACGCCAGTCACCGCACCCAGCGCCGCCAGGGTCGCGGTGCATTTGGCGGTCCAGGAAAACCGCCCGGTCTGCTGGTCGAGCATGCAGTTTTTCTGTCCCCAGTTGGCGTGGCCGTGGTCGCTCGGTCCTTCTTCGTGACGCTCGCGGCGCAGCATGCGCCAGGCGACCATGATCATCAGCAGGCTGAACAGGATCATCAGGATCTTTTCCGGCAACTGATGGGCGAAGAAGATGCCGAGTGGCGAAAACAGTGCGCCCAGCAATGCAATCAACAGCGCCGCGCGATAGCGCACCAGTCCATGACGCAGACCGTCGATGGCGCCCACCGCCGCTGCGCTGCCCACGGCGAACAACGCAACGGGGGCGGCTTGCGTCATCGTCAGGCCCATGCCCAGCACGAGCGCGGGCACCGCAAGAATCCCGCCTCCGGCCCCGGTCAATCCAAGTACCAGCCCCATCACCACACCAAAAAAACTTGCCAGCAACATAAAAACCCGAGATCCATGAAAAGCCGGGAACGCCCGGTATCGATTGGTTTACAGGATAGAGCCCCCACGGCTTTTTTCCTTCACTGAATTGACCAGGGCTGGTCAAGCCGGTGCAAATGACTCTACGCTCAACAGGTGTCCCACGAAGAACCGGCCATCATGCCTGCCCAGATTGAAGCTTTTCTAGACCCCGCCTCATCGACCTACAGCTACGTGATTTACGAACACGATGGCAGTGCCTGCGCCATCGTCGACCCCGTGCTTGATTATGACGCGGCGGCAGGTCGGACCCGTACCGTGCAGGCCGACCGGATCGTGGCTTTCGTGCGCGAGCATCAGCTGCAGGTGCAGTGGTTGCTGGAGACCCATGCTCACGCCGATCACCTGTCTGCCGCGTTCTATTTGCGTCGGGAACTGGGCGGCAAGATCGCGATTGGTCAGACAATCAGAAAGGTTCAGGATGTGTTCAAGGGCCTGTTCAATCTGGAGCCGGAATTTCGCGTCGATGGTTCGCAGTTCGACCATCTGTTTGCGGCGGACGAATCGTTCATGATCGGCAATCTCAAGGCCAAGGCCCTGCATGTACCCGGGCATACCCCAGCGGACATGGCCTACCTGGTCGACAGCACGATGATTCTGGTGGGCGACACGCTGTTCATGCCGGATGTCGGCACTGCCCGCTGCGACTTTCCCGGTGGCGATGCCCACCAGATGTTTACCTCGATCCACAAACTGCTGGCATTCCCGGCCAGCGTCAGCCTGTACGTGTGCCACGACTACCCGCCCGAGGATCGCGAGCCCCAGTGCATGACCACGGTCGGCGAGCAGCGCAAAAGCAATATCCATGTGCGTGACGGTATCGATGAAGCCGCGTTTGTTGCCATGCGCAATCAGCGCGATGCGGGTTTGGGCATGCCGAACCTGTTGTTGCCGGCGATTCAGGTGAATGTGCGGGCAGGGAATCTGCCGCCGGCGGAAAGTAATGGCGTGACGTACTTGAAGATTCCGATCAACAAGCTTTGAGATCATTAGATCGCAGGTTCGACAGGGGGCGAGTACCTCCGTGAAGCCACGATTGCACGCGACCCTGTAGGAGCTGTCGAGTGAAACGAGGCTGCGATCTTTTGATCTTGTTTTTAAAAGCAAATCAAAAGATCGCAGCCTCGTTTCACTCGACAGCTCCTACAGGGGTTAGGTCAGGCCACAGGAGTTTCAACTGGTCAGGGTCAAGCCGTTGGCCGGCAATGGCAGCGCCGTTTTATAGCGCACCTGCTTGAGCGCAAAGCTCGAGCGGATGTTCGCCACCCCAGGCACCTTGGTCAAAAAATCCATCATGAAGCGTTCCAGCGACTGAATGGTCGGTACCAGCACCCGAATCAAATAGTCCGGATCGCCCGCCATCAAGTAACACTCCATCACCTCCGGGCGATCCGAAATCGCCTCTTCGAAATGCTGCAGTGCCTCTTCCACCTGTTTCTCCAGGCTGACGTGGATGAACACGTTGACGTGCAGCCCCAGCAACTCGGCATCCAGCAACGTCACTTGCTCGCGAATGAGCCCCAATTCCTCCATGGCCTTGACCCGATTGAAGCACGGCGTCGGGGACAGGTTGACCGAGCGGGCAAGGTCGGCGTTGGTGATGCGTGCATTCTCCTGAAGGCTGTTGAGAATGCCGATATCGGTACGGTCCAGTTTGCGCATGAGACAAAAACACCTGTTTTTTATGTTTATGCAGATTTTTTATCCTCAAATGATCTCAAGCGCAACGAAACAGAGAGAAATATTCTTCTTGCGCCGGCCTATGATTGTTGTAGGACAAGATTTCTTCCACAGAAGAAAGACGGTCAGCTCACTACAAGAAATTCACAAGATCGAGCGTAGAAGCCATGAACCAAGCGTACGAACCGCTGCGCCTGCACGTTCCCGAACCCTCGGGCCGTCCAGGGTGCAAAACCGACTTCTCCTACTTGCGTCTGACCGACGCCGGTACGGTGCGCAAACCCCCTATTGACGTAGAACCTGCCGACACGGCCGACCTGGCCAAGGGCTTGATTCGCGTCCTCGATGACGAAGGCAACGCCCTCGGCCCATGGGCTGAAGGGGTTCCGGTCGAGATCCTGCGCAAAGGCATGCGTGCCATGCTCAAGACGCGCATCTTCGACAACCGCATGGTGGTCGCCCAGCGTCAGAAAAAAATGTCGTTCTACATGCAAAGCCTCGGCGAAGAAGCCATTGGCAGCGCCCAGGCCCTGGCCTTGAACATTGACGACATGTGCTTCCCGACTTATCGCCAGCAGAGCATTCTGATGGCGCGGGAAGTGCCCTTGGTAGACCTGATCTGCCAACTGCTCTCCAACGAACGCGATCCCCTCAAGGGCCGCCAACTGCCGATCATGTACTCGGTCCGCGATCACGGGTTCTTCACCATTTCCGGCAACCTCGCCACTCAATTCGTACAGGGCGTGGGCTGGGGCATGGCCTCGGCGATCAAGGGCGACACCAAAATCGCCTCGGCCTGGATCGGCGACGGCGCCACCGCCGAATCCGACTTCCACACCGCCCTCACCTTCGCCCACGTTTACCGCGCCCCAGTGATCCTGAACGTGGTCAACAACCAATGGGCCATTTCCACCTTCCAGGCCATCGCCGGGGGCGAAGCCACTACCTTTGCCGGTCGTGGCGTTGGCTGCGGGATTGCCTCCCTGCGGGTCGATGGCAACGATTTCGTCGCGGTCTATGCCGCGTCCGCCTGGGCCGCCGAACGTGCGCGCCGCAACCTCGGGCCGACCATGCTCGAGTGGGTCACCTACCGTGCCGGTCCGCACTCCACCTCCGATGATCCTTCCAAATACCGTCCTGCCGACGACTGGAGCTACTTCCCGTTAGGCGACCCGATTGCGCGCCTCAAGCAGCACCTGGTGAAAATCGGTCAGTGGTCCGAAGAGGAACACGTCGCAGTCAGCGCCGAACTGGAAGCCGAAGTGATCGCCGCGCAGAAAGAAGCCGAGAAGTTCGGCACCCTGGCCGGTGGCCAGATTCCAAGCGCCGCGACCATGTTCGAAGACGTTTATAAAGAGATGCCGGAGCACTTGAAGCGCCAGCGTCAAGAGTTGGGGATCTGACATGAACGATCACAACAACAATATCGAGCTGGAAACCGCCATGACCACGACCACCATGACCATGATCCAGGCCCTGCGCTCGGCCATGGATGTGATGCTTGAACGTGATGACAACGTTGTGGTCTTCGGCCAGGACGTCGGTTATTTCGGCGGCGTGTTCCGTTGCACCGAGGGTCTGCAGACCAAGTACGGCACCTCGCGGGTGTTCGACGCACCTATTTCCGAAAGCGGCATCGTCGGCGTTGCCGTAGGCATGGGCGCCTACGGTCTGCGGCCAGTGGCGGAGATCCAGTTCGCCGATTACGTTTACCCGGCATCGGACCAGATCATTTCCGAAGCCGCCCGCTTGCGCTACCGCTCGGCGGGCGAATTTACCGCTCCGATGACCCTGCGCATGCCTTGCGGCGGCGGCATCTACGGCGGCCAGACCCACAGCCAGAGCATCGAAGCGATGTTCACTCAGGTCTGCGGCTTGCGCACCGTCATGCCTTCCAACCCGTACGACGCCAAAGGCCTGCTGATCGCCTCCATCGAAAACGATGACCCGGTGATCTTCCTCGAGCCGAAACGCCTGTACAACGGCCCGTTCGACGGTCATCACGACCGCCCGGTAACCCCGTGGTCGAAACACCCTTCGGCACAAGTGCCTGACGGCTACTACACCGTGCCGCTGGACGTCGCAGCCATTGCCCGTCCGGGCAAGGACGTGACCATCCTGACTTACGGCACCACGGTGTATGTGTCGCAAGTGGCTGCTGAAGAAACCGGGATCGACGCTGAAGTCATCGACCTGCGCAGCCTGTGGCCGCTGGACCTGGAAACCATCGTCAAGTCCGTGAAGAAAACCGGCCGTTGCGTCATCGTTCACGAAGCGACCCGTACCTGCGGTTTCGGCGCTGAACTGGCCGCGTTGGTGCAAGAGCACTGCTTCCATTACCTAGAAGCGCCTATCGAACGCGTCACCGGTTGGGACACCCCTTACCCGCACGCGCAAGAGTGGGCGTATTTCCCTGGTCCGACCCGTGTGGGCGCGGCTTTGCATCGGGTTATGGAGGTCTGAATGGGCACGCACGTTATCAAGATGCCGGACATTGGCGAAGGCATTGCAGAAGTCGAGTTGTCGGTGTGGCACGTCAAGGTCGGTGACCTGGTCGTAGAAGATCAGGTACTGGCGGATGTCATGACCGATAAGGCGATGGTCGATATTCCATCGCCGGTTCACGGCAAAGTGATTGCGCTGGGCGGTGTGCCAGGCGAAGTCATGGCCGTTGGCAGCATCCTGATCAGCATTGAAGTCGAAGGCGCGGGCAACGTTAAAGAGTCTGCCCAACCTGCGGCGGCTGTCGTTAAAGAAGCCCCTGTTGCGGCCAGCAAAGTCGAAGCCGTGGTGGCGAGCAAACCGGTCGCGGCTGCAGCGCCGCGCCCTGCTGTCGCCCAAGGCCCGATGGTTGCTCGCGAGGCCGATGAGCGCCCGCTGGCGTCCCCGGCCGTTCGCAAACATGCACTGGACCTTGGCATTCAACTGCGTCTGGTGCGTGGCACCGGCCCTGCGGGCCGGGTACTGCACGACGATCTGGACGCCTATCTGGCTCAGGGACAGTCGAATGCCTCCAGCGTTTCCACCGCTTACGCCCAGCGTAACGACGAAGAGCAGATTCCGGTCATCGGCATGCGACGCAAGATTGCCCAACGCATGCAGGACGCTACTCAACGCGCCGCACACTTCAGTTATGTCGAGGAAATCGACGTCACTGCGGTGGAAGAACTGCGCGCCCACCTGAACGAGAAACACGGTGCGACTCGCGGCAAACTGACCTTGCTGCCGTTCCTGGTTCGCGCCCTGGTTGTCGCCCTGCGGGATTTCCCGCAAATCAACGCCCGTTACGACGACGAAGCCCAGGTCATCACCCGCCTCGGCGCCGTGCATGTGGGCATCGCCACCCAAGCCGACATCGGCTTGATGGTTCCGGTGGTGCGTCATGCGGAAGCCCGCAGCTTGTGGGACAACGCCACCGAAATCTCACGCCTGGCGACCGCCGCGCGCACCGGCAAGGCCAACCGGGACGAACTGTCCGGTTCGAGCATTACCTTGACCAGCCTGGGTGCACTGGGCGGCATTGTCAGCACTCCGGTACTGAACCTGCCGGAAGTGGCTATCGTCGGCGTGAACAAGATCGTCGAACGTCCGATGGTCATCAAAGGCCAGATCGTGATTCGCAAGATGATGAACCTCTCCAGCTCCTTCGATCATCGCGTGGTCGATGGCATGGACGCGGCGCAATTCATCCAGGCCGTACGTGGCCTGCTCGAACAACCCGCCACCCTGTTCGTGGAGTAAGGAACTGCAATGCAAACTCTAAACACAACACTGCTGATCATCGGTGGCGGTCCCGGCGGCTATGTCACGGCTATTCGTGCGGGCCAACTGGGCATTCCGACCCTTCTGGTGGAAGGCCAATCGCTGGGCGGTACTTGCCTGAACATCGGCTGCATTCCGTCCAAGGCGCTGATCCATGTGGCCGAGCAGTTTCACCAGACCCGGCACCACAGTGAGCATTCAGCGCTGGGGATCAGCGTTTCGGCACCAAGCCTGGACATCGGCAAGAGTGTCGAATGGAAAGACGGCATCGTTGATCGCCTTACCACCGGCGTTGCTGCCCTGCTGAAAAAGAACAAGGTACAGGTCATTGAAGGCTGGGCCCGCATCATCGACGGCAAGACCGTCGAAGTGGGCGATACGCGGATCCATTGCGAGCACCTGGTGCTGGCCACGGGTTCGAAAAGCGTGAACCTGCCAATGCTGCCGATTGGCGGGCCGGTCATTTCCTCCACTGAAGCCCTGGCGCCGACGTCCGTGCCCAAGCGTCTGATCGTCGTGGGTGGCGGTTACATCGGCCTGGAACTGGGAATTGCTTATCGCAAGCTGGGTGCGGACGTCAGCGTGGTCGAGGCGCAGGATCGCATCTTGCCCGCGTATGACGCGGAACTGACCCAACCAGTTCACGAAGAACTGAAAAAACTTGGCGTAAAGCTTTACTTGAAGCACAGCGTTGAAGCCTTTGATTCACAAGAATATTTTCTTAAGGTTCGTGACCCGAACGGCGGCACTGTCAGCCTTGAAACCGATCAGGTACTGGTCGCGGTCGGGCGCAAACCCAATACCCAGGGTTTCAACCTGGAAGCGCTGAATCTGGACATGAACGGCTCCGCGATCAAGATCGACAATCGCTGCCAGACCAGCATGCGCAACGTGTACGCCATTGGTGACTTGAGTGGCGAACCGATGCTGGCCCACCGGGCAATGGCTCAAGGCGAGATGGTCGCCGAACTGATCAGCGGCAAATCCCGCGAGTTCAACCCGACCGCTATCGCCGCCGTGTGCTTTACCGACCCGGAGCTGGTGGTGGTTGGCAAGACGCCGGATGACGCCAAGGCTGCTGGCCTGGATTGCATCGTTTCCAGCTTCCCGTTCGCCGCCAATGGCCGAGCAATGACACTGGAGTCGAAAAGCGGCTTCGTCCGGGTCGTAGCGCGGCGTGACAACCATGTGATCGTCGGCTGGCAGGCGGTGGGTGTCGGTGTGTCGGAGTTGTCGACCGCGTTCGGCCAGAGCCTGGAAATGGGTGCACGACTGGAAGACATCGCGGGCACCATCCATGCGCATCCGACGCTCGGTGAAGCCGTCCAGGAAGCCGCGCTGCGTGCCCTTGGCCATGCGCTGCATCTGTGATTCAAAACAATGGATGTTGGCAGAGATGGCCTCATCGCTAGCAGGCTAGCTCCCACATTTGGAATGCGTTCTCCTGTGGGAGCTAGCCTTGGGGTATGCATTGCATCTGTGATTCAAAACAATGGATGTTGGCAGAGATGGCCTCATCGCTAGCAGGCTAGCTCCCACATTTGGAATGCGTTCTCCTGTGGGAGCTAGCCTGCTGGCGATTTCTTGAGGTCCACTCGATTTATCTGTCTGTCATCCGATAGTCCGGGCTGCGAAACAGGCCCGGAATGAAGTATTGTTGTCCCCATCCAAAAAAACGTCAGAAGCCTTGAACCGCTTTGGCGGTTGTTCAGTGATAGAGGGTGTCATGGGTAACGAAAGCATCAATTGGGACAAGCTGGGTTTTGACTACATCAAGACAGACAAGCGTTTCTTGTCGTACTGGCGTGACGGTTCCTGGGACAAAGGCACCCTGACCGAAGATAACGTGCTGCACATCAGCGAAGGCTCCACTGCGCTTCACTATGGTCAGCAATGCTTCGAGGGCATGAAGGCCTATCGTTGCAAGGACGGCTCGATCAACCTGTTCCGCCCGGACCAGAACGCCCTGCGCATGCAGCGTAGCTGCGCACGTCTGCTGATGCCGTTCGTGGAAACCGAGCAGTTCATCGAAGCCTGCAAGGAAGTGGTTCGCGCCAACGAGCGTTTCATTCCGCCTTACGGCACCGGCGGCGCGCTGTATTTGCGTCCGTTCGTGATCGGCGTGGGTGACAACATCGGCGTGCGTACCGCCCCCGAGTTCATCTTCTCGATTTTCTGCATTCCGGTCGGCGCCTACTTCAAGGGCGGCCTGACTCCGCACAACTTCCTGATCTCCAGCTTCGACCGTGCCGCCCCTCAAGGCACCGGCGCGGCCAAGGTCGGTGGCAACTACGCCGCCAGCCTGATGCCAGGTTCCCAGGCCAAGAAGGCGCACTTTGCCGACTGCATCTACTTGGACCCGATGACCCACTCGAAAATCGAAGAAGTCGGTTCGGCCAACTTCTTCGGTATCACCCACGACAACAAGTTCGTCACACCGAAGTCGCCTTCCGTGCTGCCGGGCATCACCCGTCTGTCGTTGATCGAACTGGCACAATCGCGCCTGGGCATGGAAGTGATCGAAGGTGATGTGTTCATCGACAAGCTGTCCGACTTCAAGGAAGCCGGTGCTTGCGGTACCGCTGCGGTGATCACACCAATCGGCGGCATCAACTACAACGACAAGCTGCACGTATTCCACAGCGAAACCGAAGTCGGCCCGGTCACCCAGAAGCTCTACAAAGAGCTGACCGGTGTGCAAACCGGCGACATCGAAGCGCCAGCCGGCTGGATCGTCAAAGTCTGACCTGACACCCGCGCCATCGAAACCCTCCATCTGCCTCGGCAATGGAGGGTTTTTTATGAGCCCTGATCTTGCTTGTGGGCGCCCGCCCCGATGCGTTTACCCGCCCTGCCCTTGATTCCGCTGGCTTGGCCGTCTTGCTGCTTGCCGGTTCTCGCCTGGGAAATCAACCCGGGGATCAATGCCCCCTCAGGCAGATTCTTCCAGAATCGCGCCGGCAGATGCCCTTGCATGACAGTCGGGTTGAGCCGTGCCGGGTTGAAAATGTGGCTGTAGTACGTCAGCCACATGTCGCTGTGCGGGTCTTCGACGTTTTGCGCCAGTTGCTGCCATTCCACCGGACACTGGCGCTGGTGGATCAACTGCTGGCCGTCGTAGTAAACCCCGTCCCTGGGCGTTGCGATCATCCAGCGATCGCGCCCCATGCGACCAATGAAATGTTCGCTGGCGCTGTGGAGGATGTCATGGGCCGGCTCATGCCAGGCCACGTACTGCGGGCCTTCGTTTTCAGGCATCGCAACGAACCTCACAAATGCATGTAAATGATGAGATTCCCGCTGTATCTGTTTGATTCTTCTCTGTAATTCACTGCCTAGTTTATCGCCAGCCATTATCGCTGTACGGTCACCGTGGCTGACTCGCCACAGCACTTCATACAGCAGGCTCCAACGCTGATCGCCGCGATAACGCGCCGCGCGCTCAAGCGTGTCGAGCAGCGTTCGCGGTATCCGAGCCAGAAACGGGCCCTGTGTCTTGGGCAGCACGTCATCGCTGCCGAACAAATCCGACACGCCCTCACTGGCCCAGCTCACCTGGCTCGGATCAACTTCATGACTCAGCAGCCAGCGCGCCTGCCCGCGCCAGGTATCGAAGAGGTCATCGCAATCAAGATGGATCATCCCCACAACCCCATTTGCTGCGGCTGCGGCCGGTCGCGCAGTTGTTGATAGAGCAGATGACTGGTGACTTCGGCCTGCTGCGGATGGTAATCGCTGGTGATAAAGAAGGGTTTGGCTTTGGTCAGCACGCAGCGCATGCGCGCCAGGTCTTCATAGCGGATGCGTCGCTGACGGCGCAGTTCCACCAGCCGTTCGGCAGTGCGCAGGCCGATCCCGGGGATGCGCGCGATCAACGAGGGCTCGGCACTGTTGAGGTCCAGCGGAAAAACTTCCCGATTCTGCAGCGCCCAGGCCAGCTTTGGATCAATGTCCAAGGCCAGGTGCCCGGGCCCTTTGAACAACTCACCCGCGGTAAAACCGTAGCTGCGCAACAGAAAATCGGCCTGGTACAGACGGTGTTCACGCATCAGGGGCGGCGCGGCCAGCGGCACGCTCTTGGGGCTGTTGGGGATCGGACTGAATGCCGAGTAATACACACGGCGCAGACGGAAGTTGCCGTAAAGCGCCTGGGCGCTGTGAAGAATGGTGCTGTCATCGGTGTCATCGGCGCCGACAATCATTTGGGTGCTCTGCCCGGCCGGGGCGAACTTCGGCGATCTGGGCTCGTTCAACACGGTTTGAACGCCGGTATAGATGGTCTGCATCGCCTGCTTGATCGAGCCCAGCTGTTTTTCCGGGGCCAGGGTTTGCAGGCTGGCATCCGTGGGCAGCTCGATGTTGACGCTCAGCCGGTCGGCATAGCGCCCGGCTTGCTCGATCAACGCCGGGTCGGCTTCGGGAATCGTCTTGAGGTGGATATAACCGCGAAACTCATGGTCTTCACGAAGCGACTTCGCCACGCGAATCAGCTGCTCCATGGTGTAATCCGCCGAACGAATGATCCCCGAGCTGAGAAACAACCCGCTGACGCAATTGCGTCGATAGAAATCCAGGGTCAGCGTGACCACTTCTTCTGGCGTGAACCGCGCCCTCGGCACGTCGCTGGACCGGCGGTTGACGCAGTACTGACAGTCATAGAGGCAGAAATTGGTCAGCAGGATTTTCAGCAGGGATACGCAGCGCCCATCTGGCGTGTAGCTGTGGCAGATACCCATCCCGTTGGTCGAGCCCACACCACTTTTGCCCTCGGAACTGCGCTTCGGCGCACCACTGCTGGCGCAGGACGCGTCGTATTTGGCGGCGTCGGCGAGAATGCTGAGTTTGTCGATGAGTTCCATGGGGGCACGCCACTTACTGTTTGGATATACAGTATAGGTTCGATACTCCAGGAACAAGCCATCAAACAGCCCTTGGTCTGATTGTGGGCCGTTGAATCCAGAAACGCGGGCTACACGCTGTTCTCGACATCGGCACTGGCAGCAATGCCAACCAGTGCATTGAACTTACTGTCATCCAGAGGGCAACTCAGGTAGTACCCCTGACCTTCGTCACACGAGACTGTTTTGAGCAAGTTCAGGTGTTCGGCCGTTTCGATGCCCTCTGCCGTGACCGTAAGCGATAAAGCGCGCCCCAGCCCTACAATTGCCTGGATGATAGCCTTGTCATCGTCGCTTTCGTCGAGCCTGCTCAGGAAGCTGCGGTCTATTTTCAACCCGTCGAACGGGAATGCCCGCAGGTAGCTCAACGATGAATAACCCGTCCCGAAATCGTCCATGGCGATCCGCAACCCAAGGCGTTTCAGTGTGTGCATCACCTCAAGAGCACCCTCGGTGTCTTCAAGCATGACGCTCTCAGTAATCTCAAGCTCTACTCGGGCAGGGTTGATTCCAGAACTGTGCAGTGCTTTCTGAACCCGCTCCACCAGATTGCCGCGCTTGAATTCGGTAGGTGACAGGTTGACTGACACGAACAGATTTTTTGGCCAGCGTGCAGCGCTACTGCACGCCGCATCGAGCACCCAGTTACTCAGGGAAAGGATCAGCCCGGACTCCTCGGCAATAGGGATAAATACGTCAGGTGGTATCAAACCTCGCACAGGATGCTGCCAGCGCACCAACGCTTCGGCGCCCACCATCTGGCCGTCAGCGATTCGATAGCGGGGCTGGAAATGCAGCCGCAGTTCACCGTGCTTAATGGCAAATCGCAAATCGTTTTCCAGACCACGACGTTCGATTATCCGGATGTTCATGTCGCCCGCGTAGAATCGCCAGGTGTTCCGACCTCCGGTCTTGGCCTCGTACAGTGCAATATCCGCATAACGAAGCAATTCAGCAGCCTCGCAGGCGTCATTGGGTGCCATCGCGATCCCCATACTGGCACTGACGAACACTTCCTGATCATCAATCCTTATAGGGCCTTCGATAGAGTCTATGAGGCGCTGACAGAGTGCCTCGACCTCTTCCTGGGAGCTCATGTCGGTGAGGATCAGCACGAATTCGTCTCCGCCGACGCGAGCAACCAGATCCCCGTGACGAACACAGTCTGCCAGGCGGCTCGACACTTCGTTGAGTACCAGGTCACCTGCCGCATGCCCGAGCAAGTCATTCACCGGCTTGAATCTATCCAGGTCCAGGCTGAGCATCACCAAAGGTTGCTCGACGGTCGGCATCGCCTTGAGTTTACCGTCCAGAAACTCCCGTAGACGTGTTCGGTTGGGTAAGCCAGTCAGGGCGTCGTGCTGAGAGAGAAACTCGATTCGCCTACGGGCTTCGACTTCTTCGGTCACGTCCGTCGCCGTGCCGCGGAACCCTTTAATCGGCATACCTCGCGCTGAAAGCCGCGTGATGCGCTCCCGCCCCTTGGTATCAACGTATTGGCACAGGAGGCTGATAGCAGGGCGTCGATTCGGGATAGCGAGCCACTGGGACAATGACCCCAGTTCAGTGCTCAACAGATCATTGATCGCCTGACCGATCCAGGCGGCCCTGGTGAGCCCTGTGACGACTTCGAATCGTTCGGACAAATAGGTGAAACGCCAGTCCTCGTCAATTTCCCACACCCAGTCTGAACTGGCTTCAACGACGTCGCGAAAACGTGCTTCGCTGATGGCGAGTGAGTCCTGGCTGTTCTGCAGAGAGGCATAGCTCGCGTCCAGCGCGAGTGCTCCTGCGGTCGTGCGACGCAAAATGACGAAGGTCATAAAGCCCACCAGAAGTGCACCGAGACCGATAAATGGCAGTCCTGTCCCCAGTAATCGCCGTCCGGGCTTCTCCGGCGTCCAGCGCAAACTGCCGGCGGAACCGTCTGCGCCCAATGGAAAGGCCGGCGTCCCGCCGACTTCGTCGTCAGTGGCGACGTGCAAGTCTTCCACGCCGAAATCACTGCCTATCGACTCGAGCTTGGCGCGGTCCAGAAAGTCTACGAAAATCAGCACCGAGGGCAGCCGGTCATCACGCATCACTGTCGGGTCGGTGCCCGGTGTGATCGCGGCGGCTGCGACAAGCGCTGGCACCCCTCCCACGTTTATAAAAGTTGTGATCGTCGTTTCAGTTTCGGCCCCTGCGCGGGCTTTATCGAGAATGTCCGACACGGACTGCTGGAGCCAGTCTCCGACTTCTACAGCCTCAAGCTCACCGTTAACGACTGAATAGACCGTGCGATTGGCATCGTTGACAACGAACAGCCCCCGAAATCCAAAATCCGTATAAAGCGTCGGTCCCACATTTTGCCGCGTGAAAGCCCAGTCGGCGTCCACTTCGACATGCAGGTTTCGGTAGGCATCGCCCCAAAACGCGTAATCCTTAATAGTCGAGCGCGATGATTTTTCCAGCGCTTGCACAGCCTTCTGCGTGTAGAAAGCACTTTCCCGTTGTTCCGTTCGGTCCAGGTCACGGGCCAGATAAAACAGTGAGTAGCTGGCAAGTAAAAACACCGCGGCCAATAAACCCACAAATTTGAGCAGGGAGGTTCGCGCCAGCGACAAGCTCGAGGTATCGGCGCGGGCGACACCGTTTGAATCGAGTTTCGGCGTCATGGTTGCCTTCTGATTGATGTAGCAATTCGGTGACATAGAAGGCTATCGGCTGCGTTAGCAAAATGATGAGACAGCGCCTAAGGCGTGGAACTGACGGTGACGCGCCGTTTTGACTCGTCTGGCAAGACCTGACCGGCTCTCGCTGGAGGAGGCAGTTCAACATCAAACCGGCTGCTGATTGCCTTGCGCCCCACCGCCGTCAACGCCAATGCCCGACTATCCAGGTCCTGCGTCACCCATTTGCGCTTGATCGCCGTTTGCAGCAGGGCCGCACCCAGCGCGCCGCCCAGATGCGGGCGCCGCATGCTCCAGTCCAGACAGGGACAAGCAAATCGACGGCGCAACAGAGCCAGTGCCTTGACTTCAATGCCCAAGCCCTCGAACGCCCCTTCGCCCCGCTCGCTCAACTGATAGTCCTCTTCGTCGGTCGCCACCAGCCAACCCGCCTCGAGCATCCGGTCATGCAGCAGCACCGCCAGCGTACCGGCCATGTGGTCATAACAGGTGCGGGCAAATTGCAGGCGATCCGGCGTGCGCGGACTAAAGGTTGGCGCGGCGTTCTGGCTGATCACCATCAACGCTTCCAGCGCCTGGGCAACTCGCTTGTCGGCCAGGCTGTAATAGCGATGCCGCCCCTGAATGTGCAACCGCACCAGCGCCAGCTCCTTGAGCCTGGCCAGATGCGCACTGGCCGTGGACGCACTGACCTCGGCAATCGTCGCCAGCTCGGTGCTGGTCCGCGCGTGGCCGTCCATCAATGAACAGAGGATTTTCGTCCGCGCCGGCTCCGCAATGGCTGCAGCGACGTGTGAGATGCCGATGTCATGGTGTTCTACGTTCATATTTCGCTCCCGGACGAATCAAGGCCGTTCCGAACTGAAGATAGTAGCAACACTTTTCAACCTCAGAACAAGGCTGCGACCCATGGACGCGATCATCGCTGCGACTCATCCCGATCCTTATCCCTACTATGCACAACTGCGCGCCGAGGGCGGACTGGTTTTCCATCAAGGGCTCAACCTGTGGGTGGCCAGCAGCGCCCGAGCAGTGGCGACGGTGTTGGCACATCCCGATTGCCATGTTCGCCCGTCCAATGAACCCGTACCCAAAGCGCTCATCGGCGGGATGGCCGGGACCGTTTTCGGTGAGTTGATGCGCATGAACGACGGCGAACGCCAGCGTTGCCCGAGGTCATCGATTCAACCCGGATTGGCGCTGGTTGATATGGACGAAGTAAAAACACTGATAGCCGCTCGATTGATCACGCCTGACGCTGAGGGTCTGCATAACGCCATGTTCCGTGGACCGGTCTGCGTGGTTGCGGCGCTTCTGGGCTTCTCCCCCGCTCAAGGCCGCGCCATCAGCGCACTGACAGCCGACTTCGTGGCCTGCCTGTCGCCCTTGAGCGATCAAAAGCAACTGGCTGCGGCACAGACCGCAGCCGAACGGCTCAACGGTTACTTCACAGAATTGCTGGATGACCCGCACAACCGAAGCGCCCTGCTAGCCGGCATCCGCCAACGCTTCGCCACGACAGAGGCCACTCCGCAAACGCTGATCGCCAACCTGATCGGACTGTTTTCACAAACCTATGACGCCACTGCAGGCTTGATCGGCAACACCTTGCTGGCACTGATTCTAGATCCGGCGCTGCCCCGTGATTCAACAGGGATCGACGACTTGATCGCCGAAACCCAACGTTTCGATCCACCGGTACAAAACACCCGCCGCTTCGTCGCCGCACCCTGTGAGATCGATGGCGTAAGCATGAATACCGGGGATGTGATCCTGGTGCTGCTGGCGTCAGCCAATCGGGATCCCCGGTTAAACGACACTCCTGATGTGTTCATGCTTGAGCGTCCGGATCGTCGAAGTTTTACCTTTGGTGCGGGAAGTCATCAATGTCCGGGGCAGGTGCTGGCGATGGAAATTGCCGGTGCGACGGTGAGGGAGGTTTTGGCGGTGAAGCTTGATCTGGGGCGATTGAGTTGGGAGTATCGGCGTTCGGTTAATGGGCGTGTTCCATTGTTCAAGTAGTGGCCGGGCAACTGAGCGTGTATGTCTGCCCTCCCTTCAACAGGGGCAATATTCTGGATGAAAAAAAGTGAGCTTCTTCTATAAAAATCCATCGATGAGTCACGAAGAAACCACAACTTTTCTCATGAGTGACGTGGAAACGGATGTTGCCGCGGCTTTGGTTTCAATAGGGTTAAACGAACAGGATGAAGCCTGGGCTCAAAATACTTGCCTGGAATACATGAGTAGAGAAAACCAAACAATCGTTTCGGCCGCCGTGTGTGCAGTGGGCCATTTAGCTCGCAGGCAGGTCGAATTGGACGTAAAGGCGGTGGACTCTGCACTTAGCAAAGCGAAGAAGAAATTTCCGGCCCTTGAGGGGATTGTCGCTGACGCTCTGGAGGATATTGCGCTTTTTACATGAGCTCTCAGGTCGGTTTCAAAATGTCGTCGGCTGCAGCATGCGCCGGAACTTTTCGGTGCGAGACAGTGAAAGTTCTGGAAGATCCTGGGCACCTTCCATCGTCCTTTGACTGGACAGATCAAAGTCAAAAGATCGCAGCCTGCGGCAGCTCCTACAGGAGTATGCGTATGCTTCTGCGGAGTGGGCAACCCGGCATGGATGCCGGGTCAACCCCGACAATCAATCTTCCCGCGTCAACACTTCCAGCAACTCAATCTCAAATATCAGATTCGAATTCGGCGTAATCAACCCCATGGTCCGCTCGCCATAACCCAGGTGCGCCGGCACCAGCAATTTGCGCTTGCCGCCCACCTGCATCCCCATGATTCCTTGATCCCAGCCCTTGATCACGCGCCCTGTCCCGATCACACACTGGAAAGGCTTTCCTCGGCTGTAGGAAGAATCGAATTCGGTGCCATCTTCGAGCCAGCCACGGTATTGAGTTGTGATCAAAGCGCCCTTCACAGCCGCTTTGCCATCACCCGGTTCCAAATCGATAATCTGCAATTGGTCATTCATACGGCTTACTCGTCCACTGTCTGTCGCCCGGTTCGTAACGGGCATGGACGCAGGTTTTCGCAGAATCGGACGCCGTTGGCAATCCATGGAACCGAATCCTCAAACGTTCGCTCACATAAGTATCGACTTCGCACTCGGGAAAGGACGCTCTGATGAACGACTCACGATCACTGTGCAGCTTCATTCCTCCCTACATTCTGCACCGCATTATTGCCCATGGCTCCGAGCGGCAACGCGCCAGTGCACGGGTCACGTTGACCCATGTGCGCACCCTGCGCCACGCACCCTTCCCACCGGTACGCGCTCCCGTCGCGACAATGCTGCCACCCTCCACCCAGCCCGGTGTGGTGCAACGCAGCGTCCATGATGCTCAGGGGAAGATGCTCTTGCCCGGGATGCCGGTGCGTGTCGAACGCCAGCCACCGACGGGAGATCCGGCGGTCGATGAGGCCTATGACGCGTTGGGCGCCAGCTATGATTTCTTCTGGAAGGTGCTCGAACGCGACTCGATCGACAACAACGGAATGGCGCTGATTGGCAGCGTGCACTACGGCCAGGACTATGAAAATGCGTTCTGGAACGGTGCGCAAATGGTGTTCGGTGATGGCGACGGCGAGATTTTCGAACGTTTTACGCGCTCGCTGGATGTGATCGGCCACGAGCTGTCCCACGGTGTGATTGAAAGCGAAGCGGGCCTGATCTACAACAACCAGTCCGGAGCGTTGAATGAATCGATATCGGATGTTTTCGGGGTATTGATCAAGCAGCATGTGCTGGGCCAGACCGCCGAAGAGGCAGACTGGCTGATCGGCGCCGACTTGCTGACACCGCAGATAAAAGGCGTCGGCTTGCGCTCGATGGCTCATCCCGGTACGGCCTATGACGACCCGCTACTCGGCAAGGACCCGCAACCAGCGCACATGAGCAAATTTGTCATCACCCAGGAGGACAACGGAGGTGTACACATCAACTCCGGGATTCCCAATCGGGCGTTTTATCTGGCGGCACAGGCGTTGGGCGGCTTCGCCTGGCAAAAAACCGGTCATATCTGGTACGACGCGCTGTGCGACCAGCGCCTGAACAGCGAAGCCTCGTTCAGTGAATTTGCAGCGTTGACCGTTGAGCATGCCTTGCAGCGTTTTGGCACGGAAGAAAGGCAGGCTGTGGCGCAGGCCTGGTCTGATGTCGGTGTTGAACTCAACCGGGAGAAACCATGAAAACCCTGCCTGCATTGGGTGACGATGCGGTTATTCACCTTTCCCGTCAGGGCGGTGTGGCCTCGATCCACGCCTTGACGCGTCCGCGCAGTATCGATTTCGCGCAGTGCGACATCAGCCAGCGCACGCGCATCTGTTCATTACTCGAAGGCTGCCTGCCCATTGCAGATTCGTCTTCGGGCCGCAGTGATCAGCGCTTCTATGAAATTGAAGTGCACTACCGCAGCGGCGAGCAAGCTGACCGAATGGTGCTGAAAGTACCGGAGGACCGGGCACCGGGTGACCTCGTTCACCTGTGGGACAAAGGCGAAGTGTTGTGAGGCTGATATCCGATGGGCACGCAAAGCCAGGCGCGCTCTCGTGGCGAGGGAGCTTGCTCCCGCTGGAGGGCGAAGCCATCCTCTTAGTCTCGATACGCAACTAAAAGACGGGGCCACTTCGCGCCCCAGCGGGAGCGAGCTCCCTCGCCACAGGTTTAATCCAGGATCACTGGATAGCTTGCATCACTCATGCAAGCGACCCTGCCCGCACTGCAGCGTTATTTCTCTACCGGCGTGACGTCGATGATCGTGCCGTTGGTGATCATTACCATCATGTATTTGTCATTGATCTGCACCCATTGCGCCTGTTCTTTCGGGGCAGCCAGGCCTTTTGCTTTCCAGTTTTTCAGGGCTTTGTCGCTGCGCTGATAGACGTCCGGCGCGCGGTCGCCGACGACCAGCTCGCGGCTGTTGTTAACGCCGGGCTGTACGGTTTTCTGCGGTGGGTCATCCGCTTGAACGATGGGGTTGATACCGGCAACGCCTGCGGCAATGGCCAGGGCGGCGATCAAGGTTTTGCTGTTCATGGGTGATCCTCCAAGGATGTGTGGTACGTGAACTCCGACTGCACGCAGACGAAATCATTCATTCACGTCGAATTGATTTAACGCCGTACACACGACGCGCCATTCTTACAATCATTGCGGCCAAAGCTGACGCATGCCGTTACACCCTTTATCCTTGTCCCCCGCCGTACCGAGTTCTGGAGTCAGTCATGCCCCACGAAGGCAACCTGTTACAAGCCGCTGTTGTGTTTCTGTGCGCGGCGGTGCTCATCGTGCCCCTGGCCAAGCTTCTGCAACTGGGGGCTGTGCTGGGTTATCTGTTTGCCGGGGTAATCATCGGTCCGTCGGTGCTGGGCCTGATCGGCAATCCGCAAAGCGTCAGCCACATTTCCGAACTCGGGGTGGTGTTGCTGCTGTTCATCATCGGCCTGGAACTGTCACCGCGACGGTTGTGGGTGATGCGCAGATCGGTGTTTGGCGTCGGTCTGGCGCAAGTGCTGCTGACGGGCTCGGCGATTGGCCTGACGGCGTTATTCGCGTTCGGCCAACCCTGGAACAGCGCGATTGTGCTGGGCCTGGGCCTGGCTTTGTCCTCTACTGCGTTTGGCCTGCAAAGCCTGGCCGAGCGCAAAGAGTTGACCAGCCCCCATGGGCGGTTGGCGTTTGCGATTCTGTTGTTCCAGGACATTGCCGCGATCCCGCTGATCGCCATGGTGCCACTGCTGGCGGGAGGCGATCACGTCACGACCGCTGCCGAGAACCTTAACCTGGGTTTGCGCGTGTTGGGCAGTATCGCTGTGGTGGTGATCGGCGGGCGGTATCTGCTGCGCCCGGTGTTCCGCGTGGTGGCGAAAGCCGGTTTGCCGGAGGTTTCCACCGCCACGGCGCTGCTGGTGGTCATGGGCACGGCGTGGTTGATGGACCTGGTCGGTATATCCATGGCGCTGGGAGCGTTTCTCGCTGGCCTGCTGCTGGCGGACTCCGAATATCGCCATGAACTTGAAGCGCAGATTGAACCCTTCAAGGGTCTGTTGCTGGGGCTGTTTTTCATGAGCGTCGGCATGGGCGCGAACCTGAGCCTGCTGCTGAGCGCACCGATCACGGTGTTGGGCCTGACGCTGCTGCTGATCGCGATCAAACTGCCGCTGCTGTTCCTCGTGGGTCGGCTGGCCGGTGGCTTGGGCAAGGTCAGTGCGATCCGCCTCGGTATCGTGCTGGCGGCGGGCGGTGAGTTTGCGTTTGTGGTGTTCAAGATTGGCCGTGACAAGGGTCTGTTCGAGCCGCATCTGTACGACATGCTGGTCCTGACCATCACCCTCTCGATGGCTGTGACGCCGCTCCTGTTGCTGATCTGCGCACGACTCGTCAGCCCGAAGGTGCAGCCGGTGGACGTGCCGGAGAAATTTCGTGAAATCGATACCGACACGCCACGGGTGGTGATCGCCGGTATGGGCCGCATGGGGCAGATCGTCGCGCGTATCCTGCGGGCGCAGAACATCAAGTTCGTGGCGCTCGACACCTCGGTGGAAACCATCGAACTGTCGCGCAGCTTTGGCGGCGTGCCGGTGTTCTACGGCGACCCGATGCGCCCGGAAATCCTCAGCGCGGCCAAGGTCGAGCAGGCAGAATACTTTGTCATCGCCACCGATGACCCGGACACCAACATCAAGACCGCCGAGTTGGTGCACAAGCTGTATCCGCATATCAAGATCATCGCCCGGGCACGTAACCGCCAGCACGTTCACCGGTTGGTAGACCTCGGTGCGGAGGCCATTCGGGAAACCTACTATTCGAGCCTGGAAATGAGCCGGCGTACGCTGGTCGGTTTGGGACTGACCCAGGCCCAGGCCGATGCGCGGATCAAGCGCTTCAAGCACCACGATGAGCAGGTGCTGGAAGCTCAGCACGCGATTTATGACGATGAAGCAAAAGTGCAGCAGTCGGCGCAGGAGGCTCGGGCGGAATTGGCGAAGCTGTTTGAATCCGATCAATTGGAGGAGCAGGAAGCGGGCAAGGCCAAACTGTTGCGGTGAAAAGTCCGGCCCCATCGCGAGCAGGCTCGCTCCCACATTTGATCAGCAATGAACACTGGATCTGCGTCCAACACACATCCCTTGTGGGAGCGGGCCTGCCAGCGATGGCGGTGTGTCAGACGATGATGATGTTGATGTTGATGTTGATGTTGAAGTTGAAGGTGCGGGAACGATAACGCGGTACTTCAGGTAAACCCCATTCCAAGGAACGCACGATGACCGATCAACCCTCGCCGGCCCTCAAGGAAATCTTTAACGCCGAGCGCCTGCAGCACATCGCCGCCGAAATGACCGCTGTGTACCCGGCGTTCAACGCCAAGGCGTTCCTGAAAATGGCCAATGAAGGCCTCGCCGAACTGTCTATCATGCAGCGCATGGCCAGGGTCAGCGAGTGTCTGCATGCGGTGTTGCCACTGAGCTACGAAGATTCCCTGACCGTCCTCCGCGACCTGGCGCCACGCCTTAACAGCGGTTTCGTCAGCATTTCTTTACCGCATTACGTCGCCACGTACGGGAGCCACACCTTCGATACGTCCATGGAGGCATTGAAGTACTTCACCGCGTTCGGTTCATCCGAGTTCGCGGTCCGGCACTTCCTGCGCAGCGACGTCGAGCGCTCCCTCGCGGTCATGCACCAATGGTCGCTGGATGACAATGAACACGTCCGGCGCCTGGCCAGCGAAGGCAGCCGACCGCGCCTGCCCTGGTCTTTTCGTCTGGAACAGATCCAGGCCAACCCGGCGCTGGCTTCCGCGATCCTCGACAACCTCAAGGCCGACGACAGTCTTTACGTGCGCAAGTCGGTGGCCAACCACCTCAATGACATCACCAAGGATCACCCCGAGTGGGTGCTGGACCTGATCGAAGGCTGGCCGCTGGACAACAAGCACACCGCCTGGATCGCCAAACATGCGTTGCGCAGCCTGATCAAACAGGGCAATCAGCGGGCGCTGGCGATCATTGGCGCGGGCGGCAAACCCGAGGTCGAAATCACCCAGGTAAAGGTCGAACCGCCGGTGATCAGGCTCGGGGAGACAATCACGCTGTCCTTTGCCGTGAAATCCACGGTCGAGACCAGCCAGCGATTGGTGATCGACTATGCCATCGACTACGTCAAAGCCAACGGCAGCACCTCGGCGAAGGTGTTCAAGCTCAAGGCGTTGACGCTGCCGGGCGAATCGACGGTAATCGTCAGCCGCGGACAGCAGATCAAGGAACTCACCACCCGCCGGCATTACGCAGGCAAGCACGCGGTGCACATCCTGGTGAATGGCGAACGCCTGGCCAGCACGTTGTTCGAGATCCTCGACTGAAATCCGTCCCTCTGTAGGAGCTGTCGAGTGGAACGAGGCTGCGATCTTTTGACTTTGGCTTTTAAAAGCAAGATCAAAAGATCGCAGCCTCGTTCCACTCGACAGCTCCTACAGGGGAGTACGTCTGTTAGGTCGCGCTTGCATTCATGCCCAGCAACAGCGCCTGCTCACGCTCACACAACTCCACCACATAATCCCACAACACCCGCAGCCGCACCGATTTGTGCAACTCGCGGCGGGTGCTGATCCAGTAGCTGCGCAGAATGCTTTCCTCAGGCAGTAACGGCACCAATCCCGAGTCGGCGCTGGCCATGTAACACGGCAGCACGGCGATCCCCAGTCCCGAGCGCGCCGCCTGTTGCTGAGCGATGACGCTGGTGCTGTGGAAGACCACCTGCGGATTGCGGCAGAAGCTGTTGAGGAACATCAATTCCTGGCTGAACAACAGGTCGTCGACGTAGCCGATCCAGGCGTGGCGTCCAAGGTCTTCACGGCTGCGCAAGGGCGGCGCACGGTCGAGGTAATCCTGGCTGGCATACAGCGCCAGACGGTAATCAGTGAGTTTGCGGGTGACCAGCATGTCCGCCGCAGGGCGTTCGAGGTGGATGCTGATTTCGGCTTCGCGATTGAGGATGCTGACGAATCGCGGCACCGCGACCAATTCCACTTCCAGCCCCGGATAACGTTCGAACAAACCGTTCATGCGACTGGCGAGAAACATGATGCCCAGCCCTTCGGTCACGCCAACGCGAATCTTGCCCAGCGGCGCCGTGGACTGGGTGATTTCCTCCTGGGCCAGCAGCGCTACGTTTTCCATCGCTTCGGCATGTTTAAGCAGCGCTTCGCCGGCCGGGGTCAATTCGTAACCTTGGGCGTGCTGCACGAACAAGGCGGTGTCCAGGCTCTTTTCGATGGCTTCAATGTGCCGGGCCACCGTGGCGTGGGTGGTGTTCAAGCGCCGGGCCGCCGTCAGCAACCGCCCGCTGCGCTGCAACTCAAGAAAAAACCGCAGGTCATTCCAATCGAACATGAATCGTCCTTAGGGCTACGCTGTTTAAAAACGCACAGCGGCTGCGCAAAAACTAACATTCTTTAAACGAAAGCTAACAACTAGGATGACCGACAACAAGAACAACAAGACGAGGTCAGGGATGCGGACTTCCCTAGATGCATACGACTACATCGTGGTCGGCGCCGGTCCGGCGGGGTGTTTGCTGGCCAATCGACTGTCGGCCAACGCGCAACACCGGGTACTGCTGCTCGAAGCCGGCGGCCGCGATAACTACGCCTGGATTCATATCCCGGTGGGTTACCTGTTCTGCATCGGCAACCCGCGCACCGACTGGTGCTTCAAGACCGAGGCGCAAACCGGTCTGCAGGGCCGGGCCCTGAGTTATCCGCGGGGCAAGGTGCTCGGCGGTTGTTCTTCCATCAACGGCATGATCTACATGCGGGGCCAGGCCGGCGATTACGACGGCTGGGCCGCTGACGGCAATCCGGGCTGGCGCTGGAACGACGTGCTGCCAATGTTCAAGAAAAGCGAAGATCACTTTGCGGGCGACTCCGAATTTCATGGCGCGGCCGGGGAATGGCGGATCGAGCGCCAGCGCCTTTCATGGCCGATTCTGGATGCCTTCCGGCACGCGGCCGAGCAAACCGGCATCGCCAGCATCGATGACTTCAACCAGGGCGACAATGAAGGCTGCGGCTATTTCCAGGTCAATCAGAAAAGCGGCGTTCGCTGGAACGCGGCCAAGGCGTTCCTCAAACCGGTCCGCCATCGACCCAACCTCACCGTACTGACCGACGTCGAAGTCGACCGCGTGCAGCTGGAAAACGGCCGCGCCTCGGCGGTCATCACTCGCTGCAGTGGCCAGCCGAAGACGTTCAAGGCTCGCAAGGAGATCATCCTGTGCGCCGGTTCCGTCGGCTCACCGAGCATCCTGCAACGTTCCGGCATCGGCCCCCGCCCGCTGCTGGAAAAACTCGGGATCGGCGTCGTGCATGAGCTTCCTGGCGTAGGCGGCAATCTGCAGGATCACCTGCAACTGCGACTGATCTACAAACTGGAAAACGCGCGCACCCTGAACCAGATCGCTGGCAGTGTGTGGGGCAAGATGGGCATGGGCTTGCGTTACCTGTACGACCGCAGCGGTCCGCTGTCCATGGCGCCGAGCCAATTGGGCGCCTTCGCGCGTTCCGGTCCGGAACAGACGTCGGCCAATCTCGAATACCACGTGCAACCGCTGTCGCTGGAGCGTTTCGGCGAGCCGTTGCATGCTTTCCCCGCCTTTACAGCGTCGGTGTGTGATCTGCGACCACGCAGCCGGGGCCGCATAGACATCCGCAGCGCCAACCCTCAGGACGCGCCGCTGATTCAGCCCAATTATTTGAGTCACCCAGAAGACTTGCGCGTAGCCGCGGACGCCATTCGCCTGACTCGACGCATCGTTTGCGCACCGGCGCTGCAAGGGTTCAAACCGGTGGAGTACCTGCCCGGCGACCGTTTGCAAAGTGAAGAAGAACTGCATGAGGCAGCGGCCCGAATCGGAACGACCATCTTCCACCCGGTCGGCACTTGCAAGATGGGCAATGACGCGGATGCGGTGGTAGATGCTCAACTCAATGTCCACGGCATCCCCGGCCTGCGCATCGCCGACGCCTCGATCATGCCGAGAATCACCTCGGGCAACACCTGTTCGCCTACGCTGATGATTGCCGAGAAAGCGGCACACATGATCCTCAACCCAGCCACAAGGAGCTGCACAGGGCCGAAGGAACTGGTCACGAATGTCTGAACGCCCGCCTGCTGTAGGAGCTGTGTAGGAGCTGTGTAGGAGCTGTCGAGTGAAACGAGGCTGCGATCTTTTGATCTTGATTTGATTGCAAAGAAAAAGATCAAAAGATCAAAAGATCAAAAGATCAAAAGATCGCAGCCTCGTTTCACTCGACAGCTCCTACAGGGGTTACAGCGGTTACAGCGGTTACAGGGTTACGGAGTTACGGAGTTACGGAGTTACGGGGTTACAGGAATTACAGAAATCCTGTACATCGAAGTAGCGGCGCCAACCCACAAGGCCGGCGCCGACAGTGGAACAACAAAAACAATCACTGTGAGGGATACCGATATGTCAGAACATGTTCAGCCTCTGGAGTCCGTGGGACGCGCCGAGATCGGCCATGACACCCGCAAAGTCATTTTCGCGTCGTCACTCGGGACGGTGTTCGAGTGGTACGACTTTTTCCTCTACGGCGCTTTGGCGGCGGTGATCAGCAAGCAGTTCTTCGCGGGGGTCAACGACACCACGGCGTTCATCTTTGCCTTGATGGCATTCGCCGCCGGTTTCATCGTGCGGCCTTTCGGCGCGCTGGTCTTCGGGCGTCTTGGCGACATGATCGGACGCAAGTACACCTTCCTCGCCACCATCGTCCTGATGGGGTTGGCCACCTTCTGCGTCGGATTGCTGCCGACCTACGCCAGCATCGGCATCGCGGCGCCGATCATCCTTGTGGTCTTGCGCATGCTCCAGGGCCTGGCCCTGGGTGGCGAGTACGGCGGCGCTGCTACCTACGTTGCAGAACACGCACCGATGGGCAAACGCGGCTTCCACACCAGCTGGATTCAATCCACCGCGACCCTCGGCTTGTTGCTGTCGCTGCTGGTGGTGCTCGGTTGCCGCTACTTTACCGGTGACCAGTTCGAAGTCTGGGGCTGGCGCATTCCATTCCTGTTTTCCATCGTGCTGCTGGGCATTTCGACCTGGATTCGCCTGAGCCTGCACGAGTCACCGGCCTTCGTGAAAATGAAAGAGGAAGGCAAACTCTGCAAACAGCCGATCCGCGATTCATTCGGCAAATGGGAAAACCTCAAGGTCGTATTGATCGCCCTGTTCAGCATCAACGCCGGTCAGGCCGTGACCTTCTACGCGGCGCAGTTCTACGTGCTGTTCTTCCTCACGCAGTTCCTGAAAATGGACCCTGCCCTGGCCAACAGCCTGCTGATTGTGAGCGTCATCATCGGTGCACCGTTCTTCATTTTCTTCGGCTGGCTCTCGGACAAGGTCGGGCGCAAACCCGTGTTGATGGTGGGTCTGCTGCTGGCGACCGCGCTGTACTTCCCGATCTTCAAGACCCTGGCCCATTACGCCAACCCGGCCATCGACCAGGCCAGTCAACAAGCTCCCATCACCGTACTGGCGGACCCGGCCACCTGCACGTTCCAGTTCGACCCGGTAGGCAAGGCGAAATTTGACAGCCCGTGCGACAAGGTCAAGACCTTCCTGGTCAAGCAAGGCCTGCCGTACACCAGCGCTGCAGCACCCGCCGGCAGTGCCGTGCAGGTCAGCGTCGGCGACGTCAAAATCGACGGCTATGACGAAGCAGCCTTGCGCGGTGCGATCACCTTGGCCGGTTACCCGTCACAGGCGGACGCTCAGTTGATCAATAAACCGATGATAGTGGCGCTGATTGTCGCGCTGATCATCATCTCCGCCATGTGCTATGGCCCGCTGGCGGCGCTGATGGTCGAACTGTTCCCGACGCGCATCCGCTACACCTCGATGTCCTTGCCCTATCACATCGGCAATGGCTGGTTCGGCGGATTCCTGCCGACCGTGTCGTTCGCCCTGGTGGTGTACACCGGGGATATTTTCTACGGGCTCTGGTATCCGGTGTTGATCACCGGGGTGAGCCTGGTGGTGGGGATGATCTTTTTGCGTGAGACGAAGAACGTGGATCTGGACACCAACTGAAGCCAGCGCGAGTGCGGGTGATACTGTTCACTGAAGCACGGCGCTATACCTGTGGCGAGGGAGCTTGCTCCCGCTGGGCTGCGAAGCAGTCCCCTGCTTTTTAGGTGTAAGAGGGGGCCGCTTCGCGACCCAGCGGGAGCAAGCTCCCTCGCCACAGGGTTTTCGGTAATCTGCAATCAGCAATGCGCAACACAGCCCCGCCACTCACCCGATCGAGGCACCTGTATTCATGATCATTTCATCTGCATCCGACTATCGCGAAGCGGCACGTCGCAAACTTCCCCGGTTTTTGTTCGATTACATCGACGGGGGAGCTTATGCAGAGCACACGCTGAGGGCCAATAGCGCCGATCTCACCGCTATCAGCCTGCGCCAGCGCATTCTTAAAAACGTTGAAACCCTGAGCCTGGAAACCACTCTCTTCGAGCAAAAACTGGCCATGCCGATCATCCTGGCGCCGGTTGGCCTGACCGGCATGTTCGCTCGTCGGGGTGAGGTGCAAGCGGTCAGGGCGGCCGAAAACAAAGGCATTCCTCTGTGCCTGTCGACGGTCTCTGTGTGTTCGATCGAAGAGGTCGTCGCCCAAAGCCAACAACCCATCTGGTTTCAGCTGTACGTGTTGAAGGATCGGGGCTTCATGAAAAACGCCCTGGAACGCGCCAAGGCCGCCGGCGTGAAGAATCTGGTGTTTACGGTCGACATGCCCACGCCCGGCGCCCGCTATCGGGATGCTCACTCGGGCATGTCCGGTCCGTTCGCTTCGTCTAGACGCATGCTGCAAGCCATGACCCGCCCTGACTGGGCCTTCAATGTCGGGCTGATGGGGCGGCCACACGATCTGGGGAACATCTCCAGGTACCTCGGCAAAGCGGTGACGCTCGAAGACTACATGGGCTGGCTGGCGAACAACTTCGACCCGTCGATCAGCTGGAGCGACCTGGAATGGATTCGTGATTTCTGGAAAGGCCCGATGATCATCAAAGGCATTCTTGACCCCCAGGACGCCAAGGACGCGGTCACTTTCGGCGCTGACGGCATCGTCGTGTCCAACCACGGCGGACGGCAGTTGGACGGTGTGCTTTCGACTGCTCGGGCTTTGCCACCGATTGTCCAGGCGGTCGGCAACGATCTGACGGTGCTGGTGGATTCCGGAATCCGTTCGGGGCTGGACGTGGTCCGCATGCTGGCGCTGGGCGCAAAAGGCGTATTGCTGGGGCGGTCGATGGCCTATGCGCTGGCTGCGGACGGTCAACGCGGGGTGGAGAACATGCTGGATATCTTCGCCAAAGAGATGCGCGTGGCGATGACGTTGACCGGGGTGACGTCGATTGGTCAGATCGACGAAACCACGTTGGTGCACACCATCGCATAAACACCACGAATCCCTGTAGCAGCTGCCGAGCCCGCGAGGCTGCGTCCGGCTGCGAAGCAGTCGTGAATCCGGACGATGCGGTATTTCGGTAGACCGCATACTCAGGTTTACGACTGCTGCGGTCGAGCGCGACCCCGGAGCCAACGCAGCCTCGCAGGCTCGGCAGCTGCTACAGGGTTCTGCGGCGTGCTGCGCGGTCAGGACCGGTCAGAAACTCGCCTTGACCGACATCATGAAATTACGTGGATCACCGTAATAGTTCCCGAACGTCTCGGTCCCGATGGTGGCGTAATAGCGCTTGTCGAACAGGTTGTTGCCGTTGAGGGCGACTGACCAGGTGTCGTCGATGCGGTAGCCGATTCGCCCGTTCCAGATCGCGTAACCCGATTGGCTAAGCTTCTCCCCCGTCGCCGGCGACAACCGGAAGTTATCGCTCTGCGCGTTCACGCCCGCACCGATACTGAACCGCTCCAGCGCGCCGCCCAAAGCGTAGTCACCCCAAACGCGCAACACATGCCGCGGCACGTAGCTGTTGAACGCAGCACCGTTCAGGCTGCTGTCGATGTCGTCGAGGGTCTTGGTCTGGGTGTAGGTGTAGCCCGCGAGCAATTGCAGGCGCTCGATGACTTCACCGCTGATCTCGGCTTCGAAACCCTGTGCGCGAACCTTCCCGGCGTTGACGTAGCAATAGCCGTCCGATGACGGGCAGGAGGAGTTGTAGTCGGTCTGTGCCTGGTCTTTCTGGATCGTCCGGAACAGGTTGAACGAGCTGTTCAGGCGACCGTCGAACCAGGCGCCCTTGATCCCCAGTTCATAGCTCTGGCCCACCAACGGCTTGAGGGTCGAACCATCCTCGGAGCGGAAGTTACCTTGCGGGGTAAAAATATCCGAATAGCTGGCGTAGGCCGTGAGGTTCTCGTTGAGGTCCAGCAGCACGCCGGCAAACGGTGTGACCTGGCCGGTCTCGGTGGTGCGGGAGTGCTCAGAGGTGCCTGAATTGATGAACACGGAATCCGTGTCGGAGTTGTACCAGCTCACCCGTCCGCCCATGACCAGGGTCAGCGGGTCCGCCAGCTTCAAACGCAAGGTCGAGTAAACGCCCTTCTGTTTGGTCACGGAATTGACCGGTCCGCCGCGGGATGAGTTATCGGTGAAGTAGCTGTCGTCCGGCTCGGGGATATGTTTGTCCGGGTTGAATACATTCTGGCGCTGCGGCAGGAAGGCCACGGAGTAGAAGTCATCCTTTTTTGAACGACTGGCGTTGAAGCCCACCACCAGTTCATGTTGCTGGCCGAACGCGCCAAACTTGCCATCTACATAGGCGTCGAGGCCGTAATCCACCTGATCGTAATCGTACAGGCTGCCCAGCATGCCGGTGGTGTCGACGCCGGGCGTTACGGACCCCGAGGCGAAGGCGTACTTGATGTCCTGGGTGTTCTTTGTATAAACGCTGGCGACCTTCAATGCCCAATCGTCGTTGATCTGGTGTTTCACATCACTGAACACGGTGGTGCGCTTGCTGCGCCAGGTGTTCCAGGAGGGATCAAGGCAAGTTGAGCGACTGAGTTTCAGGTCGCTGCCGTCCTTGTAACGTGGCAGCCCGCCCCAGCAAGGACTGGCGTCGACATCTTCATAGGCCACGCCCAGACCCAGCGTCGTGTCGGGGCTCAGATCGAAGTCGAGCGCGCCGTAATAGACCTGGTCCTTGCGATTCGCGTCGTCGACGAAGTAGTGTCGACTCTGCTCGGCAACCACGGCCCGGCCGCGCAAGGTGCCCGAATCATTCAACGGGCCGCTGGTATCCACCTGACCGCGATAATTGTCATAGCTGCCACCGGACAGCGTCACCTCGGTGTGCGGCGTGGCTGTACCGCGCTTGCGCACGAAGTTCACCCCGCCGGCGGTGCCTCCAGATCCCTTCATCATCCCGGCCGCACCACGAAGCACTTCGACCCGGTCGTAATAGGCCATGTCACCGCTGAAACTGTCGGCCTGGACATACAGGTTGCCCATGTCCAGTGGCACACCGTCGTACTGATACTGGCCCGACATCCGAAAGCCCCGGGAGTAGAAGTACTTACCGCCCATGGTCGAGTCGTACACCGTAATGCCCGGCGTTTTTTCCATGACCTGATCGATGGTATTGAGGTTCTGGTCATCGAGCATCTTGCGGGTCATCACCGTGACCGATTGCGGTGTTTCCTTGAGCGAGTGTTCGCCCTTGCCGATGGTCACCGCGCCGGTGGTGTATGAGCCACTGTCCTCGGTGGTCGCACCGAGCACCTGCCCATTGATGTTGGTCGCCCCCAGCTCCAGGGCCGAACCGATTGCCGGCTCGGGGCGCAGGATGTAGGTGCCATTGGATTGAGGTTCGGCTTGCAGGCCACTGCCGCCCAGCAGCCGGGAAAAACCTTCACTGACGGCGAAAGCCCCTTTCAGCCCAGGCGATTTCATCCCTTCGGTCTGCCGCGCATCAAACGAAATGGCGGCGCCCGCGGCACTGGCGAAATGGCTGAGTACTTCGGCCAGCGGGCCAGCGGCGATGTCGAACGATTGAACCGAGTTCTGCTGTTGTGCCGGTGCGGCGATGGCTACAACCGGCCACGAACCCATCGTCGTTGCCGCGAGCAAACCGACCTTAATTGCGATCGCCAGACGACCTGGCGCGTACCCCCGAGACATGCTTACCCTCCCCCAAGAACCTTCAATAAATGCTTACTGAGGGATGAGCCGAACGATGTGGTTGAAAAGTGCAAAAGACATGAATTTTTTTCCGCCCCGTCATACCTGACCGCCTGGGGGGGCGCAGAACTAACGAGAGACCGTCACCCAATACCGGCTGTAGCGACTCACGCGCAGCGAAAAACCACTTTCCAATGCTGCCAATGCACGGTCCGTGTTATCGATGGGGAACGCGCCGGACACCTTCAAATCGGCGATGCGCGGATCACAGCGCAACACCCCTGTGCGATAGCGGGAAAGGTCGGCCAGCAACTCCGCCAGAGGACGATCGATGGCGATGATGCTGCCCTGTTGCCAGGCACCCGTCGACGCATCGTTGCGCCCCACCGGCCCTAGCGCACGGGCATTGAAATTCAGGCGCTGACCGGCTTCCAGTCGCTCCTTCCTGTCTGCCCCATGGGCACTGACTTCAACCGCTTTTTCCAGCACCGCCACCTCGGCGCCCTGGTTTTGAGACTGAACAATAAAGCGCGTTCCCAACGCCAGGACTTCACCATGTGCCGTGACCACCTTGAACGGTCGCTGCGAACGGTCAACGGCCGTCGTGACCAGAATTTCCCCCCACAACAGTTCCAGCACCCGTTGCCGACCGTCGAAACGCAGGTTTACCGACGTATCGGTGTTCAGCAGCAACGAACTGCCATCCGCCAGCCGGACGTTTCGACGCTCACCAACCGCAGTGCGTAAATCGGCAAACAGATTTTGCGTCGATTCACTGCGCCAGCCCAGCCAACCGAGCGACCCGGCAGACGACAGCATCACCACGCTGCGCAGCACTTGCCGCCGGGATCGATCCGCGCCGCGCAAGGCCGGCGACGCCAGGACCCCTGGCACGCTCGCCATCTGTTCGCCCACCGCCGTCATCCGTTGCCAGGCATGACGATGCGCGGGGTCCGCGTTCAGCCATGTGTTCCATGCCGCTCGATCCACATCGGTGGCGATACCTGATTGAAGCCTTGCGTACCACCGGGCCGCCACGCCAATCGCCGCCAATTCCGCTGCCGAAAGGCTCATGCCAGCTGCAACTGAATTTGCATCAGGCAACAATGCTCCATGGCTTTGGCCATGTGGTTATTCACCGTGCGCACGCTGATACCCAGACGTTCGGCGATTTGCGGGTAAGTGAGGCCGTCGAACTGGGAGAGGATGAACGTCTGCTTGACCTTCGCTCCCAGGCCTTGCAGCAGTCGATCGATTTCCATCAGGGCCTGTAGCAGGATCGCCTGATCTTCCAGCGAAGGGTGTTGCCACTCCGGCATCGCAGCCAGGGCTTCCAGATAAGACTGCTCCAGCGAGCGTCGCCGGAACAGATCGACCAACAGGCCCTTGGCGATCATCGACAGATAAGGTCGCGGCTCGCGGATTTCCAGCGCGTTACGCGCCTTGATCACCCGAACGAAGGTGTCCTGCGCAAGGTCGGCGGCATCGAACGAGTTGTTCAGGCGCTTGCGCAGCCAGCCACTGAGCCAGCCGTGGTGGTCGCAATACAGATCATTGACGGCGCTGCGCAGGGACAATTCGTTGGCGGACATGACGATGGAATAATTCGCGCCTGATAATGACTCGCATTGTCATAGTTGTAACCGGTTGTTGGCAATAGCCATTATCAGTTGCTGATCCAAACCCCTTTTCGACCAGACATGCCTATCAGACTTCGGACTCCAGAAGCTCAAACTTCACTTGATCAGGGTAGAACGCCACATAACCTCTGATCTGCTCGACCGATACCTTGGGATCTTCATAACTCCACACCGCATTGGCGCCTTCGTGCCCTGGGATCTGCAGACTGAAATAGATGGCGTCGCCCTTGTAAGGGCAATAACTGGTGTGGTCGGTCCGTGCGAAATATTTTTCGTCGATATCTTCGCGCGGTACGTAGTACACCGGAGGGTAGTTGGCCTCCAGCAGCACCAGCGCACGTGCGGACGCTGCCACCTGGATACCGTGGAACTTCACCAGAAGACAACCCGGTTGTTCTGCAATGGTAATGACGGCGGGGGGAGTAGGCATGGAATGCATTCCTCTGAAGGACTGGAATCACTGATGGCCGAGGCGTTGACCTGATTGAAGAGCGTGCCAGTGGCGACTGAGCTCGCTCCCGCTGGGTGTCAGGCAACCACCTGCACGGCCCATCCTTCAGGTATAACCCATCTTTTCCCCTCGCGATGGCTCCACAGCCGAACGGAAGCAAGTTCGCCTCTCTTTATCGACTGCAAAGGGCGAACGGCAGAACATCGTCATGCTCGTAATGACCGGAAACCGGACGACTGTACATCCATACAGATAAAGGTTGCTCCATCGTTCGTCACCCGCCATTCTGTGCGCCTCTGGCACACTTGTTGAACGATGGTGGTTATGCGGCTGTATCTCTGTGAAAAACCCTCCCAGGCCAAAGACATTGCGGCCGTGCTTGGCGCGAAACGTCGCGGCGACGGCTGCTGGCTGGGAACGGACGTCACTGTGACCTGGTGCATCGGCCATCTGCTGGAAACCGCGCCGCCGGATGCCTATGACGCTCGATACAAGCGCTGGGTACTGGCCGACCTGCCGATCATTCCGGACAAATGGAAGATGACCGTCAAACCACGCACTGCCAGCCAGTACAAGGCGGTCAAACGGTTGCTGGGCGAGGCCGATGAGTTGGTGATCGCCACGGACGCCGACCGCGAGGGCGAAATGATCGCCCGGGAACTGGTCGAGCATTGTCGTTACCGCGGCCCAATTCGACGCCTTTGGTTGTCCGCCCTGGACGACGCGTCGATCCGCAAGGCCCTGGCAACGCTCAAGCCAGGCGCCGAGACCTTCAGCCTGTACCACTCGGCGCTGGGCCGCTCCCGGGCTGACTGGCTGATCGGGATGAACATGAGTCGGCTGTTCACGCTGCTGGGACGCCAGTCCGGTTATCAAGGCGTGTTGCCGGTGGGTCGGGTGCAAACCCCTACCCTGCGTCTGGTGGTGGATCGTGACCGAAGCATCGCCGATTTCGTGCCGGTCGCCTACTGGGCCATCGATGTGCACCTGCGGCACGACGGCACCGTATTTACGGCGCAATGGCGGGCGGCCTCCGAGGTCTGCGACGACCAGGACCGGTGCCTGAATCAGGCACTGGCGCAGCAAGCTGCGAACGCTATTGCCAGTGCAGACAGTGCCCGTGTCATCAAACTGCGCACCGAGCGCATGCGCGAAGTGGCGCCACTGCCCTTCGATCTGGGCACCTTGCAGGAAGTCTGCTCGAAAAAACTCGGGCTTGGCGCACAGGAAACCCTCGACATCGCCCAGGCGCTCTACGAAACTCACAAAGTCATTACCTACCCACGCAGCGATTGCGGCTACCTGCCGGTCAGCCAGCACAGTGAAGCGCCGTCGATTCTGGCGGCCTTGAAACAGGCCGATCCGACCCTCAACGCCTTGAATGATCACCTTGAACCTCAGCGGCGCTCCCGGGCCTGGAACGATGCCAAGGTCAGCGCCCACCACGGCATCATTCCGACGGCGGCGGCAAAAAATCTCGACAGGCTGGTGGGCAAGCAGCGAGCGGTGTACACGCTGATTCGCGCCCGTTACCTGGCGCAGTTCCTGCCCAACCATGAATACGATCGTACCCAGGCCGACTTCAACTGCGCCGGCGAGGCGTTGCGTGCCGTCGGCAAACAGATCGTCGAACCCGGCTGGAAACGCGCCTTGCCCGAGGCCCTGGCGCCGGCGAAAGGACGCGAGGCACCCGCACCGCAGACGCTACCGGCACTGACTGAAGGGCGTGACTGCGCGATCGCCGACGTCAAGCTCAAGGACCTCTGGACACAACCGCCCAAACCTTTCACCGAAGGCGACCTGATCAAGGCGATGAAAAACGTCGCCAAGCTGGTGGAAGACCCGCTGCTCAAGCAAAAACTCAAGGACACCACGGGCATTGGCACCGAGGCGACACGCGCGTCGATCATTCAGGGCCTGCTCGACCGGGGTTACCTGATCAAGAACGGCAAGGCGCTGGCGGCAACCCCGGCGGCGTTCAGCCTGATCGATGCGGTACCGCGCGCCATCGCCGACCCCGGTACCACGGCGATCTGGGAGCAGGCGCTGGACATGGTGCAAAGCGGCGAAATGAGCCTGGAAGAATTCGTCACCAAACAGGCGGCGTGGATGAGCAAGCAAGTCGCCCGGTGCGCTGGACTGAGCCTGACCATCAGCGGTCCTGCCAGCCCCGCCGGGCGTGCTGCAACGCCGTGGAAAAACAAACGCAAACCCGCCAAGCGCAAAACCACGACCGGTGCCAGGCGAACGACCAAACCGGCCAGCAAAGCGTAAGGGCACTTCGCGCTGACCGTGATGGTCTAGTGTTCTTCAAGCCCGGCGACAGCCCCAAACCTGAATAGGCATCGAACATGATCATTGTCCATCACCTGAACAACTCTCGCTCCCAGCGGATTCTCTGGCTGCTGGAAGAACTGGCCATTCCCTACGAGCTGAAACGCTACCAGCGCGACCCGAAAACCAACCTCGCCCCGCCGGAACTCAAGGCGGTGAACGCCCTGGGTAAATCCCCGGTGATCGAGGATGGCGCACAGAAGCTGATCGAGTCCGCGGCGATCATCGACTACCTGATTCGACGTCACGGCGAAGGCCGCCTGCAGCCTGATCCAGCCACCCCTGCCTATGATGAGTATGTGCAATGGCTGCACTTCGCCGAAGGCTCGGCGATGTTGCCACTGATGCTGAATCTGTATGTAGGTCGCCTCGGTGAGGCCGGTGCGCCCTTACACCCACGGATCAATTCGGAAGTGGCCAACTACCTCGGCTACCTCGACACAGCGCTGAGCAAATCCGATTATCTGCTGGGCAACGAATTCAGCGCTGCAGATATCCAGATGAGTTTTATCGGCGAGATCGCCAGAGCCCAAGGCAAGCTGGATCAGTACCCGCATGTTGCAGCCTGGGTCGAGCGCTTCCAGAAGCGTCCTGCGTATGCGGCCGCACTGAAGACAGGCGGCCAGTACGACTTCGCCCCACACTGATACAGCCCGACAGGAGCCGCCCACTATGCCCTCGGTAGAACTGCACGCCGCCCGGCGCGACGAATTGGAAACCATTGAGAATCTGATGCAGTTCTACACCTACGACCTCAGCGAGTGGCTGCCGCTGAAGCTGGGTGAGCATGGCTTCTTCAACATCCAGCCGATGCCGGATTACTGGCGTAAACCGACCACTCAACCCTTTCTGATTACCGTCGATGGTGAGCTCGCCGGCTTCGTGACCATGGATGATGTCACTCATCTGGAGGGCGCAGCGCACAACATCGGTTACTTGTTCGTCGCTCGGCGCTTTCGCGGTCAAGGTGTCGCAACGTTTGTCGTATCTGCCCTCTTGAGCCGTCACCCCGGTGAATGGCAAATTTTCCATCTCGATAAGAACCAGCCGGCACGGCTGTTTTGGGCCAACGTCATGCCGGCGCTCACCGGCGGTGATTTCACCCTGCATCAACGACTTATCGACGAATACTCCTGCACTGTTTACCGTTTCCAGGCTTTTTCTCCATCGCCCTGAATGACATGGCCCCGCCTTTTTTTTAATTCCAATCCGCTTTGTCCGACAATATGTAGTGCCAGAAAATAATCACTACAAAACCGTTGACGCGTCCGATTTGCCCTTGCATGATGCAGACATCTCCCCGATCGGGAGTACGGCAACATGTTTGAGCAAGCTCGTCTGACCGCCGAGCTGTTTTTCCCGGATACACGCTGCCCACAAGGCAGATTGAAGAAGCTGACCTGGCCCGAACGTCCAGTACAAGGACTAGAAGCGCTGGCGATCAATCCTCATGAAGCTTGTGGCCGACCCTGAAACGTCGGCAGTGGCCTCCAGGTTTTCGCTGCTTCTCTTCGTTGTGACGCTATTGCGTAGCAGTTATTCAACACGACTACATGCAACAGACGCGGGACCTCGCCACTGTCGGCGACTGAACGCTGACGTCCTGGTTTCGGTGCCAGGGATCAACTAACCGATGGGCTACCTGTATTAGCGAACCAACTTTGAAAGATCACCAAATGGTCGAGGGGCAAATTATGAATCTGAACAATCAACCTACTATCGAAGAACTGGCTCGTATGTTCGCGGCGCAAAAAGACAGCCAGGACAGCCATATTCTGTGGATCAGCAAATCGGGCCAGGTTCATATCGACTGCCTGTCGACACATGCCGATGAAGCAGAATTCGATAAGAATAATCAGAACCTGCTTGCCCGACTGAAGATGTACCGTCGCGGCCAGGGCTACGTCGGCAAAAAAGCCGCCGCTGATAAAGACTTCATTGGCAATGTTCTGCAAACGCTGAAACAGGCGTGGGCATCGATGCAGAACCAGAATGAAGTTCGGGTGATTGACCGGTTCTGCTAATACTTAATAAAACCAAAGGCCCCGTTCGTGTTTGCGAACGGGGCCTTTTGTATTTCTGCCACTTGGCCTCCTTTATCCAACCGTAGGAGTGAGCCTGCTCGCGATGGCGATTTATCATTCGATACAAATGCTGCCTGATGAATTGCCATCGCGAGCAGGCTCGCTCCTACAGGTGTTCTGTGGTGATCAAGAGGTCCTGGTTGCCAGAACAAGCTCCATAAAGGCCACCGACGCCGCACTGTGATAATTGTTTTTCCTGCGCAACAACGCAGCCCCACGTGTAGGCGGTTCTCCCTGCAACGGAATCTTGCGCAACGCGCGCTCTTCACTCGCAATCGATTCCGGAAGAACGGTCGCCATGGCCGTGTGCCGAATGACCTCCAGCAACGTGCTCACCGAATTGACCTCGATGCCCACCTTCGGCGTAATCCTTTCCTGGGCGAAGTACTCATCGATGCGCGTGCGTGTCACGAAGTCAGTGGCCAACAGGGCAAAGTTCATCTGCGCGACTTCTTCGGCGGACAACGCCTCCTCACGCTCGAACATCGGGTGATCCCGTCCAACCATCACTCCCATGGTCTCGGTAAATGCCGGGATCGATTCGATATCGGCATTCCTCACCTGGTCAAAAGCGATGGCGATGTCCAGGGAGTCATCCATCAGCCCGGCCTCGATGTCGTCCATCGACAACTCGAAAATCTGCAGTTTGATATTCGGAAAGCGCGCCGTGTAATCGCGCACCAACGGTCCCACCAGATACGCCATGAATGTCGGGGTCATGGCCAGTCGCACGCTGCCGCGAGTCAGGTCCTTGACGTCATGCAGCGCACGTTTCCCCGCCTCCAGCTCCAGCAGCACACGGCGAGCGGACTCGATATAGGCCTCACCCGCATCGGTGGGTTTGACCATTCGTGAAGTGCGGTCGAACAGGCTCACGCCCAGAGTTTCTTCCAGTTGCCGGATTTGCTGGGACAGCGTCGGCTGAGAAACGTGTAGCGCTTCGGCCGCACGGGTGAAGCCGCCATGGTCGGCGACCGCGAGCAGATAGCGCAGATGTCGGAGCAGCATTGGGACTCACCTTCTATAGGCTGTGCTTATGCTCGACATTGTATATGGGTCTTGGACGCTATGGATCGATCGGCAGAAGATGGCTTCACACCCAAGCATTCATCTACGACAGGAGCACCACCATGCAACAGTCCTACGCCTACAACGATCCAAGCCTGGCCCTTACCACGAAAATCCTGGATGCCAAGGCGCAAAAAGACCTGTCCTGGCAGGATCTCACCGATGGCACCGGCCTTGGCCTGGCCTACGTCACCGCAGCCCTGCTCGGTCAGCATCCGCTGCCGGAATCTGCTGCCAACGTCATCGGCGAGAAGCTCGAACTGGACGCTGACGCAGTGGCCCGCCTGCAGATCATCCCGCTGCGCGGCAGCCTCAGCGGTGTTCCGACTGATCCGACCATCTACCGCTTCTACGAAATGATCCAGATCTACGGCACCACGTTGAAGGCGCTGGTTCACGAACAGTTCGGCGACGGCATCATCAGCGCGATCAACTTCAAACTCGACATCAAAAAAGTCGAAGACCCGGAAGGCGGCTCCCGCGCCGTGATTACCCTGGACGGCAAATTCCTGCCATTGCGTCCTTTCTAAGCAAAACGCTCGTTGCACCCCATAACCTGTAGCAGCTGCCGAGCCTGCGAGGCTGCGTCCGAGGACGAAGTCCTCGCCAAACCCAACGACTTTGCAAAGTCGAATGCGGGCCCGGCAGCTGCTACAGGGATCTGGTCAACTCATAAGAGGAAGCAACCATGAAAGCGCTGATTGAAGGTTTCCTGAGGTTCCAGAACGAAGCGTTTCCGCAACGTACCGATTTGTTCAAACACCTGGCGACCACCCAGCACCCTGGCACCTTGTTCATAACCTGCTCCGACAGCCGTGTAGTACCGGAACTGTTGACCCAGCAAGAGCCGGGTGAACTGTTCGTGATCCGTAACGCGGGGAACATCGTTCCCTCCTACAGCCCACACCCCGGCGGTGTCTCGGCCACCGTGGAGTACGCGGTCGCGGTACTGGGCGTGACGGATATCGTGATCTGCGGCCATTCGGATTGTGGCGCCATGACGGCCGTCGCCCACTGCAAATGCATGGACCACCTGCCCGCCGTCAGCGGCTGGCTGCAACACGCCGAGTCGGCAAAAGTCATCAATGAATCCCGCGTGCACGCCAATGACGCTGCGAAGGTCAGTTCGATGGTGCGCGAGAATGTGATCGCCCAACTGGCCAATATCCAGACCCACCCAAGCGTGCGACTGGCCCAGGAAAAAGGCCTGTTGAACCTGCATGGCTGGGTCTACGACATCGAGACCGGTTCGATTGATGCGCTGGATGCCGACAGCCGCGGCTTTGTGTCACTGGTGGACCACCCAATGGCCTGCGCGGTCTACGGCAAAGCGGTCGCTTAGCGTTTGACGCCCAGATCGGTCTGCGTCATGCGACTGCGGATCGTGAACACACCGTCACCCGAAAGAATCGCACTGCGCGCAAACAGACGGCCACTTTCCCAGTTCGAAAGTCCCAACTCCGGCTTGTTCAAGGCGTATTGGCCGTCGACCCACCGGGTCATCCCGTTGCCCACGAACGGCGCATTGACCGCGTTATAGAAGCGCGCTTGCGCGGTGGCATCTTCGCTGATCAACGAGACCGTGAATTGCGGGCTGTAGCGATTGAACAAGGCGATGGACTGGTCAAGGTCATCAACTATTTTCAGGCTGACTTCCGGCGTCTCCTCCCATTCCCACTCGCGCCCCAATTGCGCCTCGGGCAAGGGCTCGGCCAGCGCTTCGGTGCGATAGCCTTCAGCGCGGTACACCTCGACGCTCGCAGTTTGCCAGTCCGCCGGCAAGCACGGCTCGCTACCTTCGACGATGTGCAACTTGCAGCCCTGCCCCCGAGCAGCGCCCGCCTGTTGCAGTGCATCGAGAAACAGCGGCACCAGTTCTGCCGCACGATCGCGATGTATCAGGCAAACGTTGAGGGTGTTGCAGACTTTACGGTCGAGGGAATTGCGCGCCACGCTGGCAAAGCGCCGGGAATCGGCGTCCTTGTCCGCGATAAGCCAGGCGCCGCCGGTGCCGTGCAGGCTGACCGCGGTGCCGGACTGTTGGGCGATACTGCCGAGCTGACTGACCGCTCGACCCGAACCACGGGCCACTGCCAGCGACAGACGCCGGTCGGCGAACATGGCCCAGCCCGCAGCGTGATTGACGCTTTCCACCAGCGACACGGCGCCGGCGGGCAATCCTGCATCGGCCAGCGCGGGGTTCAGCGCATGGCTGACGATGGCTTGAGCGGTGCCCAACGCATCGCTGCCAATGCGCAGCACTGCGGTGTTGCCGGTGCGCAGTACACCAGCGGCGTCGGCAAAGACGTTCGGCCGGCCTTCGAACACAAATGCGACGATGCCCAGCGGCGAGACCACTTGCTCGACTTTCCAGCCGTCATGCTCGACACAGCTGATCACTTTGCCGCGAGTCGCCGACGCATCGCGCCAGGCCCTGAGGCCGGCGATCATGTCTCGGCGCATGGGTTCATTGGCCAGCAACCGGGTGGTGGAGCGCCCGCGTGATCTGGCTCGTTCGATATCGCCCAGATTCGCAGCCTCGATCAACGCCCAGGTCTCCTGGCTTTCCAGACGCTGGGCGAAACGGTCGAAAAACTCGCTGATCGCCTGATCAGACACGTCGGACATGGCCTTGAACGCTGCTTCAGCACGCTCAATCGCCACCGCTGCCGCTTGCTGGTCGGACACGGGGATCAGCAACAGTTCGCCGCTGACCTGTTCCACCAGCAAATGGTCACCGGGCTGGAATCGCGCGGCCAGTTCGGGGCTGACGACAGAGACACGGTTACCAGCGAAAGGGATCGGCGTGCCAGCGACTAGACGTTCGAGCGCAAGAGACATGAAGCGGATTCACCATGCAATGGGCGGGCGGAAAAGGTACCGGAAAATCTCTGGAGCGTCATCATCACCCACGCCCTCTCTCCCTGTCCCCCTCGCCCTGTAGCAGCTGCCGAGCCTGCGAGGCTGCGTTCGGCTGCGTAGCAGTCGCCAAATCAGTCAAATCGGTCAAATCAGTCAAATCGGTCATTCAGGTGGAATGCATGCATAGGGATTACGACTGCTGCGCAGTCGAACGCAGCCTCGCAGGCTCGGCAGCTGCTACAGAGATCGTGGGGGCGTTAACATTTCGCGATTCGTATCACTCTGTATACGCACCGCGCCTCGACACACTATGGCTCTAATACCCGGTCCCCACGACACATCACCGATACACCCGCCTGTTGAAATTTGCCTGTCGATTGGCCAAGCCGATCAAAGCGCATCACTCAACTCAGCAACGGAGTATCACCATGTTCAAACTCTCGACGTCCTCCCTGACCCTCGGCCTGCTCTTTGCGGGTGGCCTGGCCCTGTCCAACGTCGCTTCGGCCTCCGAGTCCGAGGCCTTCAGCATGAAGCAGCTGGCCCACGGCTACAGCCAGGTCCAGGCCGACACGGCGGAAAAACCCGCTGAAGGCAAATGCGGCGAAGGCAAGTGCGGCGCCAGCGAGTAACCCATTGCGGGGGGCACGCCGTTGCCCCGCCTCCCTGACTGAACGGAAATAATGCCCATGAGCACCTCAATTTTTTCGGCCGTCAAAGGCCTGCACCTGAACCTCGACCGTGCCGGAAGCTGGATCGCGCCGCTGACCTTGAGGGTGTTCCTCGCCTGGGAGTTCTTCGAGTCCGGGCTGGAAAAATGGAATGGCCAGAACTGGTTCGCCGATATCCAGGAGCGCTTTCCGTTTCCGTTCAACCATGTGCCGGCGACCTTCAACTGGGAGCTGTCGATGTGGGCCGAACTGATGTGCGCCCTCGCCCTGCTGGCGGGCCTGGGGACGCGGGTTTCAGCCGTCATTCTAATCGTGGTCACCATCGTCGCGACCGCTGCCGTTCACTGGCCGGCCGATTGGTCTACATTAAGTGAGCTTGCACAGGGTTATGCCATCAGCAACAAGGGCCACGGCAACTTCAAGCTGCCGCTGATCTACCTCGTTGCCCTCATGCCATTGTTGTTCACGGGTGCCGGAAAACTCAGCCTCGATGCACTGCTGTCGCGAATTTTCTGGCGTCGCAACAATCATTGAAATGTTAACGT
Organism: Pseudomonas sp. LBUM1643; assembly: GCF_059716215.1. Taxonomy (NCBI): domain Bacteria; kingdom Pseudomonadati; phylum Pseudomonadota; class Gammaproteobacteria; order Pseudomonadales; family Pseudomonadaceae; genus Pseudomonas; species Pseudomonas sp. LBUM1643. The sequence goes on along the minus strand of NZ_CP166813.1, from coordinate 2,870,469 downwards.
GGCAGCCTTCACCCCACCTTACTCGAGTAGACAGGAGCCACCATGAGCGTGACCACCCAATGGATCGAAATCGACAGCGCCGACGGTAAATTCGGCGCGTACCTGGCCATTCCCCACACTCAGAAAGGCCCGGGGATCGTGCTGATCCAGGAAATTTTCGGCGTCAACGAACACATTCGCTCCGTCGCCGAACAGTACGCCGCCGATGGTTACCTGGTCATCGCGCCGGACCTGTTCTGGCGCAGCGGCCCGCGCATCGAGCTGAATTACGACGAAGCCGGCTGGAAACGTGCCGTCGAGCTGATGAACGCCACGGACGTCGGCAAAGCCCAGGACGACATCAAACTGACCATTGAAGCGCTCAAGTCCCAGCCTGGCCTGGACGGCGGTGTTGCCTCCATCGGTTACTGCTTCGGCGGCCTGCTCTCCTACCACACCGCCGCCAACGGCCTGGTCGACGTGGCGATCGCTTATTACGGCGGTGGCATTCAGAACCAGCTGGACCGTGCCGATGAAATCACCGTCCCCTTCCTGATGCACTTCGGTGAAGAGGACAGCCACATTCCATTGGACGCCGTGGAGCAAATCGCCGAGCGTTTCGAAAACAACGATTACGTCGAAATCGTCGTGTACCCACAGGCTGAACATGGCTTCAACTGCTCCCATCGCGACAGCTACAACCAGCGTGCAGCGGCTGAGTCCCATGGCAACACCCTGATCTTCCTGGGCCAGGAACTGTAAAATCGGCGCCCACTGAAAAGGCCCCTTCATCGATTGATGTCGGGGCCTTTTTTATGCACCACCCGGTTAGCCGGGTTTAAGACTTGCTGCGCTGCCGAGCTAAATCGGCACCAGACTGGACGTTCATGCGGGTCAGCGTGCGCAAGCTGTGTACTTGAAAACGCGGTCGTATCAGGCGTGCAGCGTTATCGTTGACGACCATCGCGAGCAGGCTCGCTCCTACAGGGGATCAGCGGTGCTCACCTAATCTGTGCCCGACAAAAATCAAAAATGTGGGAGTGAGCCTGCTCGCGATGACGGTCTTGCATTCAACAATGATGTCGCCTGTCACGGCCCCATCGCGAGCAGGCTCGCTCCTACAGGGGATCAGCGGTGTTCACCTATTCTGTGCCCGACAAAAATCAAAAATGTGGGAGTGAGCCTGCTCGCGATGACGGTCTTGCATTCAACAGTGATCTCGCCTGTCACGACCCCATCGCGAGCAAGCCCGCTCCCACAGGGCTGTGTTTGGGGTACGTGCTTACTTCGCATCTCCCCCTCGCGGTTTGTAAAACCGAAACCGGCCGATATCCGCCGTCTTGATGTACTTGCCCGCCCAATCCGGTCTCACGGTCTTGTCGTGAAAATACATCGCACCCAACGTACGATCATTGAGGGTCTTGTTCAGTGCCTTGCGCGCGATTTCCTTGGCGACGGCATACTCCGCGTCCTCCTTGACCTGGTCCGAGCGCCCGTCACACCACCAGGAGAACTGGCAGTTTTTGGTTTCTGAACCTTGCTTGACCACTGCGCACACCGTGTCCGGAAAACCTTCATGACCCAGGCGATTCATCACCACGCTGGCGACCGCTTCCATCTCATTGGTTTCACGACCCTTGGCCTCCCAATAGATAGAGCGTGCAAGGCAGGTGATGGCGTCATCCAGTGGCGCCTTACCGGCAGGATCGACAGCCTGCACTTCGGACGTGGTGATGGCTTCGGCTTTGGGCACCGGGACATCGGCGCCCTTCTCTGCGGCTTTTTCTTCCAGTACCTCGGCCTTGTCCTCGGCCTTTTTCTGTTCCTGGTCAGTGGCCGACACGTGGCTGCTGAAAAGGGATATTGCCAGGCAGGTTGCTATCCACATCAATCGCATGATCGACCCTTCTGAGGGAACGGATTCGGGCAACGCATTCGCGACGCTATCACCCGGTTCAGGGGCGATCTGGCTTGATTGTAGTAGCCAGAATCCATTTCAACAGGCGGGCAACAAATTGTATTTCGGCGCAAAAAGACATTGCGCTTGCGGGGGTGAAATCGCGCATCATGGGCGCAGTCAGTTCAAGGGGATTTCCATGCGTTTCATACCATCTGCCATGCGTCTTGCCGTGTTGTCGTTGAGCTTGTCGTTCGCCGCCCAGGCACTGGCCGCGGAAGAGAAACAACTCATCGACTCGATCAATGCCTACCGCAGCCAGCCCCAACGCTGCGCCGATCAGGTAGCACCGGAGCTCCCCCCACTGGCGGGTGATCCGCGACTGGCGCTGTCCGATGCCAGCGCCCGCAACCTGCAACAGGCCATGGCCACCGCGGGTTATCCAATGGTCAACGTGCAAGTCATCACCCTGTCCGGGCCCCGCGATGCGCCGTCGGCCATGAAAGCCATTCAGGAAAGCTTCTGCCACGTGGTGCTCGACCCGCAGTTCGTTGACATCGGTGTCCGCCACGAAGACCGGGACTGGCGCATTGTGCTGGCACGACCGCTGCTGACCGGCCGTTTGGGTGACTGGCAGGCGGAAGGACAAAAACTGCTGACCCAGCTCAACAACGCCCGCAGCCAACCCCGCCAGTGCGGCACGCAATCCTTTGCTGCCACCACGCCGCTGGCCTGGAATGCATCGTTGGCGACCGCCGCCGAGGCGCACTCGCGGTCCATGGCCAATAACAACTTCTTCGATCACAAGGACCGCGAGGGCCGCACGCCCGGTGACCGGGCAGAACTGTCGGGCTATAACGCCCAGCAGATCGGCGAGAACATCGCTGCCGGGCAAGACACCGCTGGAAAGGTCGTCGATGGCTGGATCTCCAGCCCTGGCCACTGCGCCAACTTGATGAACCCGCAGTACAAGGAACTGGGCGCGGCGTATGCGGTGGACCCGAAAAGCGATGCCGGCATCTACTGGACGGCGATGTTCGGTACGCAGTGAGGACCGGCAGCTATCAATTTCCTTGATCTTTTAAATCATGCAGCCGAATTTTTATTTGTTCCAGAGAGGGTCAAAATGGCCGCACTTTTAAAATCTATGGAAGAAATCTTCATGAATCTCAATTTTGCGTTCGCGTGCATGATCGTTGTGTCGTTTGCGATTGCACTGGGGCACGCCTGATCAACCTGAAGTCCACGGCGATGGCTTTAGCGCCTTGCAAGCGCGGGGATCGTCGTGGCGCTGAAGGGTCCCGTCGCTTTCTCGCTTAAATCATTTCGTCGCACGCCTGGCATTCTGGCAAACTCTCGCCGCGCCCCCACTCAGAGCAGTCAGCGATGCTTTTCTCCCTTGTCTCGAACGGTTCTCCCCTCACGCCTGATCGACCGGATGCCACGGTTGCGTGGTGGAGCTTCACCAAGACCGTGCTCGCGGCGGCGGCACTGTCGCTTGTCCGCGACGGACTGATCACGCTGGATGACGAATTGCCCGAAGGCCCCTTCACCCTGCGCCAGCTGTTGCGCCACGAGGCCGGGCTGGCGGATTACGGTGAACTCTCCGACTACCATGCCGCCGTTGCCCGCCATGAAACACCGTGGCCGGCCGAAGAAATGCTGCAACGACTTGAGGCAACCCGCCTGCGCTATGCACCGGGAAGTGGCTGGCGCTACTCGAATGTGGGCTATTGGTATGTGGCTCGACTCATCGAGCGAGTCACCGGGCTCGAACTCGGTGAAGCGCTGACGCAACGCGTGTTCGCCCCTTTGGGTTTATCGCGCGTTCGCCTCGCCCGTACCGAAACCGACCTGCACGGCGTGAACATGGGCACGGCCTCCCGCTATAACCCGGGTTGGGTCTATCACGGCTTGCTCGTTGGCCCGCTGGTGGAGGCCGCGCTGTGCCTTGACCGACTGCTCACCGGCGAACTCCTGGCGCACTCCTTGCTGGCTCAAATGCAAACGACCCGCACGCTCGGCGGACCGATCCCCGGACGTCCCTGGATTGCACCCGGCTACGGGCTCGGCCTGATGCACGGCCCGGTCGACGGCGGACGGATTCTGAGCGGTCACACCGGTGGCGGACCTGGCAGTGTGGTGGCGATCTACAACAGTGTGTGCGGTCAGGAGCGCACCACCTGCGCCGTCTTTTCCGATGGCACCGACGAAGGAGCCGTGGAGGCTGAAGCCGTGCGTCTGCTGAGCGAGCACTGGGTGTAAGATTCAATGACCCGCCAGCGGGTCATCCTCATAAAAAAGAGATGACGCTGCGACGGGCCGGTATCTGCGCAGAACGCGTCACGGGTACAGCGGAGCGTATTGATGAAGGCGAAAATCCCCCTTGCAGAACGTGTGGCCAATGAACAACGGCCCGTGAAAACTGTTGGCTTTCTCGTGATACCAAACTTCACCACCATCGGCTTCGCCTCCTCGGTGGAAACCTTGCGCATGGCCAACATGGCGGCGCGCCAGCCGATGTTTCGCACGGTGGTCATCGGCGCTACGCTGGACCCGGTCACGGCCAGCAACGGCATGCGCATCCTCCCGGATTACTCGATCGAGGACGCGCCCAAACTCGACATTCTGTTCGTGGTCGGCTCCAACCCGATCGTGTCCAACCACAGCAGCCGGCCGTTGCTCAACTGGCTGCGCAAACTCGCACATCAACAGGTCACGCTGGGGGGCATCTGCACCGGCAGTCATCTGCTGGCCCGCGCCGACCTGCTCAAGGGCTATCGCTGCACCATTCACTGGGAAGACATCGAGGCCCTGAAAGAGCGTTTCCCCGGCATCATCATTTCCAATCAGCTGTTCGAGCTCGATCGCGACCGCTTCACCTGTTCCGGCGGTGTGGCGTCCATGGACATGACCTTGCAGCTGATTGCCCGTGAACCGGGTGGACGAGACATCGCCGCCCATGCCGCCGAGTTACTGCTGTGTGATCGGGTGCGCGGAGCGCAGGAACAACAGCGTGTGCCGTTGCGACAGAAACTGGGCACCTCCCAGCCCAAGCTCAGCCAGATGGTGGCGATCATGGAGGCCAATCTTGAAGAGCCGGTGAGCCTGGAAGAACTGGCGCGGTTGAACGAGGTGTCGGTGCGTCAACTGGAGCGGCTGTTTCACAAGCACCTGCAACGCACACCGAGCCAGTACTACCTGGAATTGCGCCTGTCGCGGGCACGACAGCTGTTACTGCGAAGCGAATCGCAGGTCCGCGACATCGCCCTCGCCTGCGGCTTTGTTTCGCCGGCACACTTTTCCAAATGCTATAGCCGGTTTTTTGGTGTATCGCCGATTGGTGAGCGTAAGCAGGTGGCGGCGGTGCATTGATGGGTTGGCGTTTGGATTGAAATGGGGGGTGTTATTGATGGCCCTTCGCGGGCAAGCCCGCTCCCACAGTTGACCGCGTTCGTCCAAACAACTCGGTCTACTGTGGGAGCGGGCTTGCCCGCGATGGCGCCGTCAAAATCACCAACAACGACTCAGGCCAACCCGGATCAATCCTGCAACGCCTTATGCGCCGTCTCCCGGCTCGCCAGCATCGCCACCAACGCCACCGCAGCCGCGGCCAACAAATACCAGGCCGGTGCCATCTTGTTCCCGGTCATTTGAATCAACCACGTCGCAATAAACGGGGCCGTCCCGCCAAACACCGCATTCGCGATGTTGAAGCTGAAAGCAAACCCGCTGAATCGCACGCGCGTGGGGAATATCTCGGCGAGGAAGCACGGCAAGGTGCCGTCGTTCATGGCCAGGATCGCGCCGAAGGCGATCTGGATCATCAGAATCACCAGTAGCGGCTGATGATCCAGCATGCCGAACAGCGGGAACGTCAGCACCAGAAACAACACCGACGCCGTCAGCAGCATGGTCTTGCGCCCGAAGCGGTCCGACAGTTTGCCCATCAGGAAAATCAGCCCGATGTAGGTCGCCAGCGACACCGTCGATGCCAGAAACGAGTCGCTCTCGCTCATGCCCATCTCGGTCGATAAATAGGTCGGCATGTAGCTGAGCAGCAGATAGAACGCCACCGCATTCAGACACGTCACGCCAATCCCGATCATCACGCTGCGCCGGTGCACCGTCAGCAATTCGCGAACCGGGGAGTGGGTCGCGCATTCCTTGGCTTCGAGGCGTTTTTCCATCTCGAGGAATTTAGGCGTGTCCTGCAAGCTCATGCGGATGTAACGCCCCACCAGACCGAACGGTGCGGCCAACAGAAACGGCAAGCGCCATCCCCAGCTGTGCAGATCCTCGACAGTCAGCCATGCATGCAAACAGGCCACGAACACCGCACCAAACAGCAAACCGGCGGCGGTGCTCGCCGGAACAATACTGGTGTACAGCCCACGCTTGCCTTCAGGGGCGTACTCGGCCAGAAACGCCGAAGCCCCGGCGTACTCACCCGACGCGGAGAAGCCCTGGAACAGGCGAATCAGCAACAACAACGCCGGCGCCCAGAGACCGATATGGTTATACGTCGGCAGGATGCCAATGCAAAAAGTCGATACCGACATGATCAGGATCGACCAGGACAGCGCACTACGCCGCCCGTACTTGTCGCCAAAATGCCCCCAGACGAGGCCTCCTAATGGCCGCACGATGAACGAAATCGCAAACACCGCAAACGTCGCCAGCAACGCACTGGCCTTGTCGGTTTGCGGAAAAAACGTCAGTGCGATGACCGTGGCCAGATAGCCGTAGGCTGCATAGTCGAACCATTCGACGAAGTTGCCCATGAAGCTGGCACTGGCCGCGCGCCGCAAGGCCTTGCGCTCGGACGTCTGCTCACGGGCCTGCTCCAGGGCTGGGTTAAGGCTTGCGGTGCTCATTGCGCACCTCCGGTGGTAGAGGTGCGGTGATCGGGTTGAACCGTGGAGACGTGGGACATGACAAATACCCTCTATTGTTCTATTTGGCAGGGTTAAGGGTCAGTAAAGGCTGCGCGCTCTTCGGCGCGCATGCGATTATTTTTAAACGTGGATCAAGACATCCGTGTGAGTCAGTCGCGCAAACAGGATCAGCGCATAGAAGCTGCGATGAACACTGACCCTGAATCGTCGCACGTCCCGCTGGGGTGCGGAGCAGCCCCCAAAGAAACAGCGGACTGCTTCGCACTCCAGCGGGAGCGAGCTCCCTCGCCACAAAAGCTCAGTGTGCTGCGGTGTTTTTATTTCCTGATGATGTTGTGCTCTGGCCCATACGGGAACCTGGTGATGTTTTCCCCGCCCTGCTCGTTGACGATCAGGATGTCGTGCTCACGGTAACCACCTGCACCCGGCAGACCTTCCGGCAGCATGATCATCGGTTCGATGGACACTACCATCCCCGGCTCAAGCACCGTGTCGATGTCTTCACGCAACTCCAGCCCGGCTTCGCGACCGTAGTAATGGCTCAGCGTGCCGAACGAGTGGCCGTAACCGAAGGTGCGGTATTGCAGCAGGTCGTGTTCGAGGAAAATTTCGTTGAGTTGCAGGGCGATATCGCAGCAGCGCATGCCTGGCTTGATCAGTTTCAGGCCGGCCTCATGCACCTTGACGTTGACCTCCCACAAACGCAGGTGCTCGTCGGAGCAGTGGTCCAGGAACAAGGTACGTTCCAGCGCCGTGTAGTAACCGGCGATCATCGGGAAGCAATTGAGGCTGAGGATGTCGCCCTTGTTGACCTTGCGCGAGGTGACCGGGTTATGCGCGCCGTCGGTGTTGATGCCGGACTGGAACCATGTCCAGGTGTCCATCAATTCCGAGTCCGGGAAGGTGCGGGCAATCTCGCGCACCATCGCCTGGGTCGCGTGCAGTGCCACTTCATATTCCGGTACCTGGTCGCGCAGTGCTTCGACGATGGCCGCGCCACCGATGTCCGCCACGCGAGCACCGTGACGGATGATCGCGTGTTCTTCAGCTGACTTGATCATGCGCATGCGCATGCACGGTGCGGCGATGTCCACCAGCTCGGCCTGCGGGTAGCGGCTGGCGAGCTTGTCGCGGTTGAGCAGGTTCAGGTGATCGAACTCGATCCCGATGCGACCGGCCTTGGGCAGCGCCTGTTGAATGGCGACGAAGTAGTTGTCGCGCTGCCAGTCGGTGTAGACGATGTTCTCGGTGCCGACGGTCCGGCGCCATGGCTGGCCACCGTCGATGTTGGCGCTGATGGTCACCGCGCTGTCCTGGGTCACCACCAGCGCGTATTGACGGCCAAACGAGCAGTACAGGAAATCGCTGTAATAGTTGATGTTGTGGTACGAAGTGAAGACCGCCGCGTCAATATTGTTTTGCGCCAGGTAAGCCCGCAGTTTGGCCTGACGGTTGGCGTATTCCTGAGTCGAGAACGTCGGGCTCACTTTCTCGCCGTTCTTGATCTGGATGGTTTTCGGCATTTGCATGTCATAGATCCTTGTCAGTGATTGAGCGACAGAGGGCGCCACTCTGGTGGGCCGCTGGAGATCATTCGAACAGATGCAAGGACAGGTTTTTTGCGCGAATCCGACCTGTAGTTGGTCAGATCCGCTGTGGTCGCAGCCACATGTTCACGGGGGTGCGCGCGCCCTGCGTCAACCAGAATGGGTTTTCAACCCGTCGTCAGTCGTCGACTCCCGATTGTCCGCACCCACCTTTCAATCGAATCAATCACGTCTATAACCAGTGTTGGCATGATTTGGATCAGGGAGTGCTGAAGGATCCCTGGTTAAATTGATCGCTTGAAAAACAGCGGACAAGTGAATGTCCGCCAGGAGAAATTGCGCATGAAAATCTTGAAGATAGCTGCCAGCGAAACCGCCATCGATTGTTTTCAGACCTACAGGGAGGTGGTACCCATCAGTCAGACCGACTACACCGATATCGCGGTGGCGGTGTTCTCGGTCGAAGATGTGATGGCAGGCGCTCTGGAATCGCTCCAGCGTACGGGTTTCGATATCCCGATTTTCCTTGCGACCTCCCCCGGCACCGGCAACCGCGCACGCGACGTCTATAAGCACCTTGAAAATGTCCTGTTGCAGGTGAACGGCATTTTTGACCGCTCGCGCAACAACGCTGAATATCATGGTCACCAGCTTGAGACCGCCGCAAAGGCCTACGAAGAAAGCCTGCTGCCGCCGTTCTTCGACGCAGTCAAGCGCTACACCGAATCGGCCAACGTGACGTTCGCTTGCCCGGGCCACCAGGGTGGTCAGTTTTTTCGCAAGCACCCGGCGGGTCGGCAGTTCTTCGACTTCTTTGGCGAAACCCTGTTTCGTGCCGACATGTGCAACGCCGACGTCAAGCTGGGCGATCTGCTGATCCATGAAGGCCCGGCGCTGCTGGCGCAAAAACATGCGGCCAAAGTATTCAACGCCGACAAGACTTACTTTGTGCTTAACGGCACTTCGGCCTCCAACAAGGTGGTCACCAACGCACTGCTCACGCCTGGCGACCTCGTGCTGTTCGACCGCAACAACCACAAGTCCAACCACCAGGGTGCCTTGATCCAGGCAGGCGCTACGCCGGTGTACCTGGAAACCGCACGCAACCCCTACGGTTTCATCGGCGGCATCGACGCCCACTGTTTTGAAGAGGAGTACCTGCGCGAACTGATCGCTGAAGTGGCGCCGGACAAGGCCCAGCAACCGCGTCCGTTCCGCCTGGCGATCATTCAGCTCGGCACCTATGACGGCACCGTTTATAACGCCCGTCAGGTGGTCGATCGCATTGGCAAGTTGTGCGATTACATCCTGTTTGACTCGGCGTGGGTGGGCTACGAACAGTTCATCCCGATGATGAAAGACTGCTCGCCACTGCTGCTGGACCTGCACGCGGACGACCCCGGCATCTTCGTGACCCAATCGGTGCACAAGCAACAGGCCGGCTTCTCCCAGGCTTCGCAGGTGCACAAAAAAGACCGTCACATCAAAGGACAAGCCCGCTACTGCAACCACGCGCAATTGAACAATGCGTTCATGTCCCAGGCGTCCACCAGTCCGTTCTATCCGATTTTCGCCTCGCTGGACGTGAACGCGCGAATCCACTCGGGCCGCAGTGGCCTGAAGCTGTGGGATGACTGCGTGAAATTCGGCATCGACGCACGCAAGTTGATTCTGGAAGCCTGCACCATGGTCCGACCATTTGTGCCCGCTACCATCGAAGGCCGTGCGTGGGAGGATTACCCCACTGAAGAAATCGCCAATGACCTGCGGTTTTTCGAGTTTCATCCCAAAGATCGCTGGCACGCCTTCCAGGGCTACGGGGAAAAGCAGTACTTCATTGACCCGTGCAAATTGCTGTTCACCACCCCCGGCATCGATCCGGTTGATGGCAGTTACACCGATTTCGGCATTCATGCCGGCATTCTCGCCAACTTCCTGCGCGAGAACGGCATCGTTCCCGAAAAGTGCGACCTGAACTCGATTCTGTTCCTGCTGACCCCGGCTGAAGACTGGGCGAAAATGACCCACCTCGCCGCGCAGATCGCGCGTTTCGAACGTTTCGTCAATGACGACGCCCCGATGAGCCGCGTGTTGCCGGCCATCTATGCGCGTTACGAAGCGCGCTATCGCAACTACACCATTCGCCAGCTCTGCCAGGAGATGCACGACCTCTACCGCAATCACAATGTGCAGCAGTTGCAGAAACAGATGTTCCGCAAGGAATACTTCCCGAAGAAGGCCATGAACCCGCAGGCTGCGCAGTTCGAGTTCATTCGTGGCAACGTCGAATTGGTGGCGCTGGCCGATGCCGATGGACGCATCGCCGCCGAAGGTGCACTGCCCTACCCGCCGGGCGTGCTCTGCGTAGTGCCGGGGGAAATTTGGGGCGGTGCGGTGCTCAAGTACTTCCTGGCGCTGGAAGAAGGGATTAACGCGTTGCCAGGTTTTACCCCGGAACTTCAAGGCGTTTACTTGAAGGAAGTTGAAGGGCGTATTCGTGCGTATGGGTACGTGATCAAGAACTGACGCGAGTTAATGTGTGGCCAGGTCGCCTTATTTAGTCGCGACCTGAGCCACATCACCCGCGCTCACCAACGCCTTGAGCGAGGTATCGAACTGCTTCAAGGCGTTCACTTGCAACTCGGTTTGCTGATCGATCTGTGCTGCAATCTCCGGCGCCGCTTTGCCGTGAACCCAAAGCGAAGGCATCTGCTTTTCCCGTGAGCCTTCGGCCTGGCCGATGTACTGCAGGTTCGAGTCATAGAACTTCGCCAGGAATCGCGCTTGCACCTGCGGATTGCGCTTGGACACCAGGCGGCTGTACGAATCCAGCATCACCACCACGTCCGGATGAGCTTGCACGACCGCGTCCAGGTTGTCGTAGACCTTGACCGATGCGAACTCCTTCTGCAACGACCCCATCAACCAGTCAATCGCCATGGTCGGCTCGGAGCTTTTGACGAACGCGCTGCTGATACGCGAGTCGAGCTGAGGGTTCTTCGCGCCCTTCACCGCGACCGCGTGGTACTGCTCCAGGTACTCGATCGTGTTGAGGGTGTTTTCGCTGTAGATCACCCCGACCGACCGGGCATGACGCAGGTCGGCTGAGCTGTTCGCAACGGGGAGAAAGTGGCAGGACGGGTCCGCCGCGTAGACAGGCGCAGTGGCAGCGAGGCTGCCAGTGAGAACGGCGGCAATGGCCAGCAGGGAAGAGATTCTCATCGCACAGGTTCCTTCAAAGGCGAGTTCGGTATGTGGTTATCTTCCTCTCTTGATGGAAATACTGAACATGCATTTCTTGATGGTGGTTATCGATTAAACGAATGGTTGGGTGTCCCCGCCGCAATGGCCGGCAACGATAGCGATGCTGCTCACTCAAGAAATCTTGAACTGAAATGAAAACCCGTGGCGAGGGAGCTTGCTCCCGCTGGGCTGCGCAGCAGACCCCGATTTTCAGGTAAAGAATGGGGCCGCTTCGCAGCCCAGCGGGAGCGAGCTCCCTCGCCACAGTTACAGTGGCGTGTTTAAGTGAACAGCACAGGTCATAAAAGCCTCTTCACCATCGGCACGCACGCCAGTTGCAGCCCCGACGGCGACTGGTAAATCGCAACCTGCTCCCCCACGTAGCCGCATCGCCGGTAGAAGTCAGCCGCATTCAACGTAGCGTCCAGGATGACTTCCTCCAGTCCCGACTCCCCTGCCAGGGACTCCAGGAAATCAAGCATCCGCTTGCCAATGCCCTGCTGCATGAACGCTGGAAGCACAAAGATCGCGCCGATTTCCTTGTGCTTCAGGTCAAGCATTCCCGTCGCCACCGGCTCGCCTTCGATGCACCCCAGATAAAAGTGCTTCTCCATCAGGTCGCAATAGCCGTCCTCAGCCTTCCCTGCCGTCCAGGCCTGCATTTGTTCCGGGGTATACGCGCCGATGCATTGATGCCGTATCGCCTTGAGGCGAATGTCGAAGGCTGTCCCGCAGTCGTCGTACCGGGCTCGTTTGATGTCCAACATTTTGATCTCCATCAGCCATTGGCGGACGGCGCATTAAAAAGCCCCGTCCATTTCTGGCGGGGCCTTAGGGTTACTACGTCAGGTAACAAGCACGCGTGAACTCATGGTCCGCCAGAGGCAGTCATGGAAGTGCACATCATGTTCATGCTGAGTGTGTCGTTCATGGTTCGATAGTGTCGTTTGGCGCCCTGGATTGTCAATCCTGCAACACCGGGACAGGCTCGGCGCGGTTTAACGCCGCGTGATCCAGAATCGCGTCCAGGGTGGCGAGGAACAGGTCGTGGCTCAGAATCCCGGTGCAGAGTGTCGACAGCACTTCATTCCCGGCCTCGTCCTTGATCACCACCAATTCACTCCACGCACTCAAATCCACGGTGCGCAAACTCGACATCGGCACCTTGCGACCCTGCACCTCCAGGAACTCGCGCGTCATCAAGATTGGCTGCGTTTCCACATCAAGGAAATTGCCTTTCATGCGCTTGCCCCATACCGCACTGCTCGGTACGTACTTGAAAGTCACCACCCCGCCGCCTTCCAGGGTCTGCATGACGGCAGGGAGGCGTTCGCGCACATGCAGCTCGCGTACCCGCTGCTGGAAGTCAAGAAAACCCTTGAGGGAATGAATGACCCGATGAAACGGCTCGTTTGCATTGCGCCGATACGCCAGGTTGGTGATCAGGCCGCTGATTGCCGCTTGCCCGGAGCTGAACAGATAAAGGTCTTCGATCTCGACAAAAGGAACGTATTCCTTCTTCGCTCCGATGATGTGCGCGATGCCATGTTCGTAGACTTCATAGCTGCCCTGACGTAACCGTTTTTGCCAGATAAACAGGCCAAAAAGGCCCAAAGCGATGAACGCCAGGAATGCGCTGGCGAAATACATCATCATTTGCGGGCTGGAGAAATCCAGGTGGGTGCCGCGGCTGGAGGTCACACTCACAGGTCCGGAACTGCCTGCGGGCAGTATCGTGCTCAGGTACAAAACGAAACAGGCCATGCCCAGCATGACAAGACCGACGATCAGGATGAAAATCGGGAAACCCTTGCCATGGCGGAAGGACGCGACCAGCTCACCGGTGGCCGGCGTAGACGGAGATGAGGATTGCTGCATGAGGTTCTTGCTTCCTTGTAAGAGAGAGTCGAGACGCGCCGCCATCCAGGCTGGCTTCGCCGATGAACGCGGCGTCGATTGGGGTGTTGTCTGACTGAAGTCCAGTCATCCCGGGGTGGGCACTGTTTTGAACAGGGTGGACCGTATTCGTTCATAACGGGGTACCGATCAACGCAGCAGAGGCCCTCTCCCTCGCGAGAGAGGGCTCGGCCGTCAGTCGTTAAGGATGTCCCGGTCCTTGGTTTCCGGCAGAAAGAACGTGCCCAGAATGGCCGTCATCACGGCGATGACGATCGGGTACCACAGCCCGTAGTAGATATCCCCCGTCGCCGCGACCATGGCAAACGCCACCGTGGGCAGGAAGCCGCCGAACCAGCCGTTGCCGATGTGATACGGCAGCGACATCGAGGTGTAGCGGATGCGCGTCGGGAACAGCTCCACCAGCCAGGCGGCGATCGGGCCGTACACCATCGTCACGTAGATCACCAGGATGGTCAGAAGCAGCAGCACCATCGGGTAGTTGGTTTTCGCCGGATCGGCCTTCTCTGGATAACCGGCTTCCTTGAGTGCCGCGCCTAACGTGGCCGTGAACGCATCGTTGCGGGCCTTGAAGTCCGCAGCCGGCATGCTGGCGCCATCGAAGCTGGGGATCACCTTGTCGCCGATGCGCACTTGCGCGACCGTTCCTGGCTCAGCCTTCTCGTTTTTGTACGGGATGGCTCGTTTCGCCAGCAAGGTCTTGGCGAGGTCGCAGGAGCTGGTGAATTTGGCCTTGCCCACCGGGTCGAACTGGAACGAGCATTGGTCGGGGTCGGCGATCACCGTAACGGGGTTTCTTTCCTGCGCGATGAACACGTCGGGGTTACCGTATTGGGTCAACGCATGGAAGATAGGAAAGTAGGTCAACGCCGCCAGAATACAGCCGGCCATGATGATCCCCTTGCGGCCGATGCGGTCGGACAGGCTGCCGAAAATCACGAAGAACGGCGTGCCGATCAACAGCGAACCCGCGATCAGCAAGTTAGCGGTCTGCGCATCAATTTTCAGCGTCTGCAGCAGGAAGAACAGCGCATAGAACTGTCCGGTGTACCAGACCACTGCTTGCCCCGCCGTGCCGCCGAGCAATGCCATGATCACGATCTTGAGGTTGTCCCAGCGCGCGAAGGACTCGGTCAGCGGCGCCTTGGAGGCTTTGCCTTCAGCCTTCATTTTCAGAAACACCGGCGACTCGCTGAGTTGCAGGCGGATGTACACCGAGACAATCAACAGCAGGATCGACAGCAGGAACGGAATCCGCCATCCCCAGGCTTCGAAGGCTTCGTTACCGAGCACAGTCCGGCAGGCGAGGATCACCAGCAGCGACAGAAACAGGCCTAGCGTGGCGGTGGTTTGAATCCAGGAAGTGAAATAGCCTCGTTTACCTTTCGGTGCATGTTCGGCCACATACGTCGCCGCACCGCCGTATTCCCCGCCCAACGCCAGGCCTTGCAGCAACCGCAAGGTGATCAGGATGATCGGCGCTGCGACCCCGATGGTCGCGTATCCCGGCAGGAAACCGACGATGGCCGTGGAGATACCCATGATCACGATCGTGATCAGAAAGGTGTGTTTGCGCCCGATCATGTCCCCCAGCCGACCGAACACAATCGCACCGAAGGGCCTGACGGCGAACCCCGCCGCAAACGCGAGCAGCGCGAAGATGAAAGCCGTTGTCTCGTTGACCCCGGCGAAAAAGTGCTTCGCGATGATCGCGGCCAGTGAGCCATACAGGTAAAAGTCGTACCACTCGAACACCGTGCCAAGGGAGGAGGCAAAGATAACCTTGCGCTCCTCCTTGGTGATGCTGTGCTTGGGCGCACTGCCCGTGGTGGTGTTGTCGATTGCGGCCATGAGTGTTCTCCGTCTATCTCTTGTTGTAGGCCGGAGTACCTCACTACCCTCGCCGCACCCAGGCCATGGGGCTGATGTCATCGGATTACGGACTGCGTAAAGCATGCGAACAGGCTGACGGCCTCGCATTGCTGCAAGGTTTCCTAAAGCATAATCAGGATCGCGCAGTTATCCACTCGACATCGCGTTAAAACCGGGTTCCACCGCCTGCCCGCACGCCCCCACTTGCGGCACCAGGCTGATATCGACACGCCGATTGGCCGCACGGCCCGGCTCGGTGTCATTGCTGGCGACCGGTTGGCTCGCCGCGAGCCCCTGCACCGCAAAGCAGCTATCGGGGATGTCACTCATGGTTTGCATCCAGCCCCGCACGGCGGACGCACGCGCATGGGACAACTGCAGGTTGTGTTCAGCGCTGCCCTGGGCATCGGAATGCCCGGTAATCACGATCAGCCAGCCGGGCTGGGCCTTGATGTCGACCAGGGCGCTGATCAATACCTTGGTCGAGTCAGGGTTGAACTCGGCGCTGCCCGCCTTGAACAGCGAGAGGCTGTTCAGACGCACCGGAACGGGGACGGTTTGCTCCGGCTTGAACAGGCTGATGAGACCGGGCGAGCCCTCCTTGTTCGCGCCCGAGGTGTGCCACCACAGTCCACTTGCCAAGAGGATCGAGGCCACCCCGGCACTCAGACCAATGACGAGGCGGCGCTTCGAAGATTTCATCTCGGGCATCGGGGTCGCTGGCACAACGACAACGGGCATCAATACTGCCGGCCCCGACCCTCTCGTCGACAACGGCGTCATGCCGCCCGATACGGGGTGTCCCTGCAACCGAATTATCAGCGCTTCGATCTGTTGGCGCAGCGCCTGCAACGCAACCATAGGGGCGTGCGCCTGATGATCCAGACGCTGGTGCAACCGCTGCAGCTCAGTGCCCAGTTGGAGGAGCGCAGGCAGGCTTCGCCCATCGATCTCCAGGCTGCGCAACAACCACTGCAGTTGCGCGAAGAGCCAGGCCAGGATATCCAGGCGCACGGACGGCACGGGCGGCCATAGGGTCGACCATTCGCAGGCCAGCGCTTCTATCAGCGACGCCCCCTGGGCCATGCCTTCCAGACCATAGCGATGGCTGCGCGCCAGCGCGAAGGACGCGGCTGTTTGCAGGTCCCCGCCGTTCTGCTGGAACAGCGTCAGGCACAGCTGCTCGACCCTCGCCCAGTCCACGTCCGGACACGCCGGATGGTTCAACCTGGCCAGCTCATCGCGCAGTGCCCCAAACTCGACGAAGCCGCGCGGATCACCGCCGACCCGAATACGCATTTCAAACAACACCGTCATTCAGCTTCCCTTCCGTTACAGGTTCACGATTGAGCCAACCAGCTCTGGCGTTTCAAGTGACGCACCAGGACCTTGCCTTCGGCGCCCAGCGTGGTGCCGAACGTCACCCGCTTGCCGCCCTTGAGTTGTACGTCCAGCGCGTATTCAAGATGACCGGGCTGAGTCTGCGGCAGCAGTTCAATGTCCACTGAATCCAGACGAGGCTCGTAGCGCATGAGGGTGTCCGCCAGGGTCTTCATCAACCCATGCGCCGCAGCGGGTAACCCCTGAAGAATGTGGCCCATATCCGGGAGTCCGTAATCCGGCAGGTGGTCCAGCGCACCCGCCCGGCTATTGAGGATGCGTTGCAGATTGTCCAGCACCGACAGCGTGTATTGATCCTCTTCGGCGACTTGATGCAGGTCCAGCTCCCCATCGAAGTTCTGCAGCAAGGTTTCGTAGAGTGAAGGGTTAAACGGGGTCATCGGTTACTCCCTGGCCAGCGGTCGCAAGGTCAATCGGTTGTCACCCAACTCGATGACCCGCGCGAGATCGGGGTCCAGTTCATCTCGGGCCAGGGTCACGCGCCACGTATTCATCTGGTTATCGGGGTGGCGAAACAAAGCGATCACCGAGACGAAACGCGCGTCTTTGTCCAAGGGCACACTGACCTGCGCTCCCTCCCCCGGCTTGACGACCACGGCCCGTTTGTCCAGCAGATCCGCGCTGAGTACCCGGTCGTCATGACTCAGCAAATTGTCATAGGAGGCCTTTTCCACGGACTTCCCGTCACGCAACTGATACACGCGCACCAAGGTCGGTACCGACAGCGCATTCATGTCCGTCGTGTCGGTATTGATCGCGGCTCGTCCGCTGAAATCGAGGTGCAAGGTCGTGACCTGCTTGTAGAAAATCGCTCTGGCGGTGGACGTGCTGGCATCCGTGACGGTTTGAGTCACACCACAACCACCGAGCCATGTGCCAATAACAGCCAGTAACACGAGGTTAAAAACGGTACGCGACATGGTGTGTTTCCCTGTTGTGTGGGTTATCTCGAAGGCCTTGGTATCGGCCCAGATTGATCGTGACGGTGTCGTGCTCAGCGCCGGTTCGGGGTGCGCAGCCCAGCCCCAATACAGCGGTCATGCCGAGCTGTACCGATGCTCGCCCCAACATCGGATGCGGCAGGCTGCTCACCGGCAGCGACAGGCGCAGCTTCGCGGTGCAGCGCCAGCCCAGATAGACACGCAGCAGGACCAGCAGATCGGCGTGCAACTGCCCACCTGGTAACCATCCAGAGGCCTCGCCCGGATCGTCGGTGAACAATGACAGCAGCAGCTGGCTATTGGCGTCGTGCCCGACACTGCCTAGCGGCGTGCCTTGGGACAGACTCACCGGACGGTGGGTAGAAAGACTGGCCGGATGGGCCAGCGAAACTCTCTGCGGCCAATGGGGCGTCACCTTCGCTTGAGTGGCGGGTGCCAACAGCGTCACCAGCGCAATGATGCCTTCGGCGTTACGGGTGGGCAGGCGCATCACACTCAGCAGCGCCAGAAAGCGCGATATCGGCGTTGCGATCTGCTTGGCGGTGCCCGGAATACCCAGACCGATCAACCCCAGAAGGCATTGCGATGTCGCATCGGTGCCACCTTTTTCGAAGGCGGCTGGATACGAGTACTTGCGCCAGATCCGATAGAACTGGGTGAAGATCCGATGGTTGAAAATATCGAGGAACGCCTCCAGTGCCTCATGACCTTCGCGACGCTGGGCGATGTCGTCCAGGAACGTCGTCGGTAACGGCGAGTCGACCCCGTATAACCCAAGCAGGCGCGTGCGTACCGTGGCCGGGCGCTGCGGATGGTTCACGTCGGTTTCGATCCCCTTGAGTTCACCGGCAGGAAAACCCATCCCCGGGTCGGGTCGGAAACGCACCGGGTCATCCGCCGGGTGGGTGGTACTGCCCAGTGGCGGGTGATCAGGTAATGCCTGTTCCAGCAACTGACAAAAGCGATACACATTGGCCTCAGCCACCCGCCCCTCCAGCGCCTCGAGTAATCCGCTGGCGTTTAGCCGGGAATACGCTGACTGTGATTCTCGTTCCATCGCAGGGATTTTCCAGAAGGTTGAAGGATAAGAGTGAGCTGGTTGTACAGATGAATGTCGGCGTACAAACCAAAGAAGCGATTGAGCATTTCGCCAAACAGGCTGATGTCGCCCTCGCCTGAAAAGCCATGGGCATCGAGCGTGACTTCTATGTCCACCCCACGCAGCAAAAAGCCTTTTTCAAAGCGCTGCACCACGTGGTGCTTGACCTCGACGATGGCTGCCAGGCGGCGGCGATTGAGCTCACTGTCCGTCCAGTCGTACAGCGCCAGCGTGCCTCGCAGCACTTCGGCGTTGTCGAGCATCGGCAGGAAATTCGACCCCAGGTGGCTGAGTACTCGCCAGTGAAAACGGTCGCGATTGGGCGGGTAGCACGGCAAGGTGGGCGCGCACAGATTGCGCACCCGCAAACCGATCTGCGAGGACTGCACCAGCGTGTCCAGCAATGTGCTTTGCAAGGCCTTGCGCGGAAGCTGGCCGTGGGTGCCGGTGAGGCGCAGCGACAGGCTTTCCTTGCCGTCCAGTCGATCCTTGTCAAAACCCTCGCCTCCCAGTATCAGCCAGGTGTCATGCAGGCCGTTGGCACCCCGCTTCAGCCGCGTATGGAAGTACCGCTCCGGTGCGTCATCGCGCAACATTCCGCCTTTGTGGCGAAAACTGCTGAAGGGCACATAGTCCTGCCGCTCGGCATCCCTGGATGAGGTCACTCGATCCACTGAATAGATTTCGGTATGGCCGTCCTGCAGTCGCATGGGTCTGAGCAGGTAATCGGTTTGCAGGGGTGCCAGGGCCATCGGGTCGGCTTCCAGCGCAAACAGATTGATCACCGGCACAGTGTTCAGCCGCAGGTGTTCGGCGCTGAGATTGAAGGTATGAGGCCACGGCTCGCCCAGCACCACGTCCAGTTCAAACCAGGCGGTTCCCGGAACAATCGTCAGATGTTCCAGCCCACAGAGGGTCACGAACATGAACTTCTCGCGGAAGGTGAAATACTCCAGCAGCAGCTGGTAACCACTGAAAGCGCTCTCCCCCTTTGGCCACAAGCGATCCTCATCGGCAAACCCCTTGGGCGAAAAATGACCTTTGAGTGGCTGACGATCCAGCTGCCCCGGCCAGCGCACGTACAACGCCTGGGTGTTGAGGGTCAACGCCTGATGCAGCGCACTCGCCAACGGGGCATCGGCGTTCAGGTACAGCGGCAGGCGACTCAGGTCGATCTCACTCCAGTCGGTCAACGCGCCGCAGGTAAAACGCAGGCGCAACAGCGAACGGCCATCGGGCTCGTAAGCCTGCCGTACGGACTCAAGCGCGAGTGGTTGCAGTATCAGGTCCTGGGTGGTGGTGTAGCGGCATCGGGTACGCCGGGGCCCGATGGGCTGCGACAGCACTTCAAAGCCTGTCGCAATCCGTTCGCTGCGTTTCATTTGTGCGAGTTCCGGGGCCAGCTCAACGATGGACAGCGACGGAATGGTGCGCAGGTAATGGGGCCAAAGCAGGCTGACCAGACCTTCAGTCAACTCGGGGAGGTCATCGTCGAGCTTTTCGCGCAACCGTCCCATCAAGAAAGCGAAGCCCTCGAACAGACGCTCCACATAAGGGTCGCGTGCGCCTGACCTGTCCAGATTCAACTGCGTGGCCCGGTCCGGGAACGCTTCTGCGAACTCCTGACCGGCCTCGCGCAGGTAGCGCATTTCGGCGTCGAAGTAACGCAGTGTCAGATTGTCCATGCTCAAAGAAATCATCCTGATGAAAGAGAGTTAACCGCAGAGCACTGCAGCGCGAACCGGATCAATCGCCACCAGCGCCGCGAGCAGCGACTCCGTGCGCCGGCCCAGCGTGGTTTTGTCGGCATGATTGCGCTGCGCTTTGAGGCGCAACAGCTTGAGCAGACGCGCCTTGACTTCGAAATTGAGCTCGGGCTCCCAGTCGGCCAGCGCCTGGCGATCAGCCGTAACCTCCAGTTCGCCCAGCAGATGGATGGCCAGATCGCTCTTGCCACACTGCTCGGCCACCCGAGCCATCAACAGGCGCAATAACCACCGCTGCCGTCCGGTCTGTACGCCTGGGCGCGCGGCCAGCCAGGCCAGCGCGTGTTCCACCCCGTCGCTGTCTGCCTGAGCCAATGCCTCACCCTCCAGCGACAGCACATCTGCATCCGCACTCGCGGGGGCAACAGCCGGTGCAGGCAACCACTGCTGGGGACGATTGCCGCTGACGTGCTGGACGATCCACTCACGGGTGGTCTGGTCGGCGAAAGGCGTTCCATCACTCCAGCTCAACTCCTCCAGGCCCGGCAGTCGCTCCAGGAACATGCCCAGATCCCGCTTGGCAATATCGGCTCAACTGTCCTGCGGCGCCGGTTGTTTGCTCAACGCCTGGCACAGGTACCACTGCAGGTCCAGCCAGAAATGGTTCACGCTTTCGGCGTAGATTCGTTCGACCTGATCGAGCAATTCATTCCAGCTCTGTTGCAGGTACAGTCGCTTGAGTTGTGCCCGGTATTCGCCACGGGGCGCCGTCAGGCGCGTCATCCCGGTAGCGTCCTGGGGCGGGACCTGATGCACGGTGTCCCAGCGCAGGCTCTTCATCAAACGATGGGCCGCCAGCCAACCTTGTGGCTGCTCGCGAAGGTAACCGGACAAGGACCGCCCGCTGTCCAGCAGATCCCTTCCGGATTTGATGGCCGTAGCGCTCGTCGCAGTCGCTTGCGCGTTCGACTCATGACTGGCCGTGTTCTGCGGAACCAGCGCATCCACGCCGCCCGACTGCGCCAGTCGGGCGGACAACGCTCCGTACAGTGCACCGAGTTCCGGACGTTGATCCTCCGGCCAGGCCAGCAGACCGCGCTCCAGCCAGGCGAGTGCGGCCACCGTGCGTTCAGCCTCGTCCTTCACGACTTCCGGGTACAGCGAAAGGCTGTCCAGCACCTTGCCGCTGGTCAGCCACTCCAGGGCCATCTTGCGACTGTTCGGTCGCGCAGGCAGTACGTCGCTGGTGTAGCGCTCTATCAGGGCAGCCAGCAAACTCACGCCATCGCTCAAGCCGGTCTCACCGTCCTTCTGCAAGCGTGCCCACAAATAGTAAGTGGCCACGCGCAGGTCCTTGCAACGCTGAGTCAGAAGCTTGCGCGCCAGCAGCACCACTTGATCAATGTCGGCTCCAGACAGCTTGTTGACCTCTTCACGCATGAGCTGGAAGTCATCGTCGTACCCCGGATCTTCCCCGACAGCCGAGCTGTCACTGATGGGTTCCAGCCAGGACGCCCAGCGATTCGATTGTTCTTGAGCAAGAGACAGAGCATCGCGTTCACCCAGGCATCGGGCTATTAATGTGCGCAAACTCATCCGGACCTCCCGTTTTTCGCCGAAGGCTCTGCGGCACTGCCCTCGCTGAGAAATATCTGCTGCGGCAAGGTGAAGTCCCGCAGCTTGAGCAACGCCAACGGTCCGGCGCCCAGTTCGGTGCGCAGGTGCCAGGTCAGGTCCAGTCCATCGGGCGCTTTAAGGCGCAGACGGTAGTGGCTGTCGCTGTCGTTCAGGGGCGTGACCTGCGCTTGTTCCAGCAGACGGATCAACCCCCAACTGCCCTCGTAATCGGCGAACAGGCGCTCGTTGGCGTGCACGCTGATCCAGGTCAGGCTCGTGCCGGGATGGTCGCTGAACCCCGGCCAACTGAAACGCTGCCAGCTTTCCTTCTGATTGAAGTACTGATGTGTTTCGCCGTTCAACATGAAAGTGGTTTGCACCACGTCCCGCACGGGTTTACCCCGCAGTTCGAAGCTCAGGCCCATGCCGCCGTCGGTGTAGAGGACGTCGGCAAGGTGGCTGAGCTGATTGATCGCGTCCAGGAACTGCGGATTGAAACGCAGCCCCTGACTGTGCCGGGAATCGGTCACCCAACGACTGCCTTCCTTGCGCAAAACACCGCCCAGTTGTTGCTGCAAAAACTGTTCGATGCGCCCCGAATCGGCGCGGATCATCTGGCCCAGCATTGGCAAGGACACATCGCTGGCAGTGACCGCAAAGGGGTAACGGCCGGCGAAGGCGCTGTGCCAGTCACGGACGATCGCACGCTGCCACTGGCTGTTGAGGCTCGCCGCCGAGGGTTGCAAGACCCGTTGCCAGGCCTGTTCCAGTGGCTGCACGAACAGCGTCTGACCGACCCCGTCCCACTGCGCACCGAGGCTGGCGGCGACCAGGCTGCCATAGGACTGGGTGTCGGTGAGATCAACGTTCTGACCCTGAAACACCGTTTGCGCCAGGGCTTGAGTCATGGCCTGCGGATCGGTTGCGGTGCTCACTTGCTGCAGCTTCAAGCGCACCCGCGTCACCCGATTGAGAAACGCCTGCAGGCTCAACCGTTCGCTGCTGCCGTCGACTTCTTTGCCGAGCAGCGCCAGCAACGGCCCGAAGGTGGCGTCCAGCGGGCTGGTTGCGCCAGGCATCGACTGCTCGATCTGCGGCACCTTGTCCTGGCCGACCCATTGCTGCGCGGACTTGATCAACGATTCGGCCAACGCCGGCCCCCGGATGCCCGCCTGGCCCTGAACAGCCAGGGTGTTCATCAGTGCAATCAGCGGCGATTGGCGGACATCGCTCATCAGCGCCAGTTGATCGATCACGTCGCCCAGACTGTCAGCCGGCTGCCACCGCAGGCTGTTAAGAAAATCCAGCCAGGCGCTGGCGTAATCCTGAAAGTAACGTTCGGTCAGGCGCGCCTTGAGCACGTCCGGGGTCAGTTCGCTGGCGAGGTCGCGGTGGTTGTCGCTGAGCACCCAATCGATTTCCTCACGGCGCGCCTCGGCGATGGCTTCGATGGCCTGACGCACCTGCCCTTCCCAGGCCTGACGGGTAAACACCCCCGGAACACTGGCCCGGCTGGTGAACAGCGCTTGGGCGTCGGTATCACCGACCATCTGCGGCAGATTCATGTCCGGGTAGTGATTGGCGGTTGATTCAAGGACCTTCTGGTACAGGTGACTCTCGGCGTTGCGTTGGCCCAGCTGTCCGAGCAACACCCGCCGAGCCTGAGCCACCAACGTCGGATCGGCTTCGATGCGCCAGGCTGGATGCGCGGGCAATTGCTCTGCGTAAAACTGCCACAGGGTCGGGGACAGGCCTCGCCACAGGCCTGGGGAAATTCCGGAACGCAGGGGTTCGGCGTCGTTGAGGGTTTTCGCCAGGAAAACCGCTTCCGCTTTTTCCGGACGCGCCATCATCAGGTAGGCCTTGAGTTGGTCGTAAGCGTTACGGGCACGGTCGGCGCGCTCGGGACTGTCTGGCGGCAGCTTGATCAGCGCGTTGAGCTGGCGCTGCAAATTGGCCGCGGCCGGGTCGCGCAGCAAGCGATTATTGGCCTCGACATACGCCGGCCATAAGGCCTTGAGCAGGTCTTGATTAGGGTTCAGGCCAAAACGCTGATACCAGGGCGTACCGTGCTCGGCGCGGTAATCCAGACGAGCCAGCTCGCGCATCAACTCGTTGAGCGCGCGCAGTTGAGCGTCGCCTTGTTCTGACTGCTGCAACGCGGCGAGCGAGCTGTGTACCTGAGCGATCTGCGCGCGATTGCTGACGAAGGACAACAGCAGCCCCGCGCCCCACATCAACGCCAGGCCAAGCACCAGCGCATAACCGATTCGCGAGGCAGGCCAGCCCTGGCGACGAGGGTGGGTCGATGTATCACCCAGCACGCCTTGCCAGGCCGGAGCGACGGGCCAATAATGCTTGCCGGGGTTTTCAACTTGGGGCATCGGCAAGCTGAACCACAGCCCGCGCAACGGCACACCACGGGCGAACGCACCCAACAAAGGCGCCAGCGCCTGACGCCAGCGCGCAATGCCCTCGACCTGCAAATCGCGGGACAGGCGCAGCAGGAAGTCATGGTTCATCTGACTGTGCATCTGCCCCAGGCCTGCACGGCGCAGGGGCTCGACCAGTGCATCGAGGCGGGTTTCCAGCTCGATCGAAGTGACGCGTCCAGGCAACAGGCAGCCGACGGGTTGGGTCTGGCGGGCGGTCTGTAGCCATGGGGTTTCGCACACTTGCCACAGGTGCAGCGGGAGCTGCCAGCGCAGGTTACGGGCCAGGGTTTGCAGATGGTTTATGCCGGTGCCCATGGCGGTGGCGTCAGTGGTTTGGTGGGGGGGCAAGGCCCAGATGACGCCGTCGAGTGCGCGCCAGCGGGTGAGGCTTTGGCATTGTTTTACGACCCCATTGTCGAGTGGGTCTTGCACGCTGCCGCCCCACAGCAGGACGGTGTTTTGGCCTTCGAGCCAGTGGGTTTGGGTGAGGCCGGGGGCAATGGCGGTGATCTGGTCGGGTTCGCCGACGATGAGGAGGATGCGGATTTTTTGGCGCCAGAGGGGGCCGTGGTTGTAGCGTAGGTATTTGCGCAGTTCGAAGTACGTAAAAGCCGATTTTTTTGGCAACGACGAAGGTGCATCGGGCTGAGGATAGACCTTATCTGCCAGTCCCTGCTCGCGATGGTTTTGCCATTTGAGATGCATCAATATACGCGGCGCCAGATACACCAGACATGCGATGCCGATAATCAGTAAAAGCACCGTTAACTTGTGGTGGTTCTCCAACAGTCCTACTCGTTCACCATACCTCCATATCATCCACACCAATGCCGCTATCAGTGCAATGATCCACACCGAAATACCCGCACGGCGCCAAGCATTACTCCCTGTGTTCATACCAACTCTCCCGTACCGACAGTGCCGATCCAATGCGTTGAACTTTCCTTTGCCAGTACCATCAGAGGCTGCTGCCGATGACGAACCACTTCCACCCCAAGTGCCAACATCAGCCAATGACCAAGTGGCCCAGCCAAGCCGCACAGAGACTCCTGAATCCATTGCTGATCCGCCTTCAGCGAAACACCGCAAGCCCCGCTGCCCGTAATGATTTTGCCAACCAGCGCGAGCCAGTCGGCACGATCAGCCAGCAGACCAGTCGCCCGACAAGCACTTGATTGGGCTTTCAGAAACAGCGGCAACTCACTCTTCAGCGAGTCGATGTTCAACGGCATTGGACGAAAAAGACACGCCATCACTGGCAACTTCCAGGCAGGCGCCAATCGGTCCGGGCACAACAGCATTGCCGCCAGCCCATCGGAATACATTGCCTCGCCATGTACCTGTACAACGATGATCAACTCAAAGGCTGAACTGGCCGTCTTGATCTTTTCGTCCAGCCAGTCATACGATAATTCCTCCGCAAAGGTCACCACCCCTGGCTGTACCTGATGTGCGAAGCTGGCCCAGTTCCGCCGCCAAACATCGCGCAACGATTCGTAATTCCTTGGGTCGACATCGCTCAACAAGGTGACACGCAATTCCTGCTCAGCGGACATGGTCTGCAATACAGGTTTAAGTGCAGCGAGCAACAACTGAAGCCCTGCCTGCGCACGATCCTCCTTCTGCGCGGGCAACGCCGCAACGCGCCGCGCCTCTCCTGTACGAATGGGTGAATGGACCGGGGGTCGAGTGAGCACGCTGGCGCAAATATCGTCCGGAAGCACCACACAGCTGGCATGTACAGCCAGATAACGATGCGCCCACTCCTCCCAGGCCTGCTGGATCGATTGAACCTCATCCTCAAAAAACCGGTGATGACTCACAGCTCCACCATGACTGTATGCACGTGCACCGAAGGCCAATACCCAGACAAGTATCGGCGAAACAGAAAGTGCCCAAATATTCAGTGCTTGCAATTGCGGCACCTGCTCGGAGGCGTAAAGCAAGAACAGCAGCACGCTGGCCAACACTGCTACAGCTCCCGCCAACACCCAACGGCCCACCATGGGTGGTACTGGAGCTTCCACCATGGGGGGTGACTGACGATCCCACCCCATGGCTCAGCCCACCACGAAATCGGTAGCGCTCGAAATCATCCGGCAGCCACATTCACTGCGACAACCATCGACCACTAACGCACGACCATTTTCGGACCAGTCTTCGCAACCCTCCACAATGGCATTGACCCCATGGCCAGGTATCGGGCAACGGACTTCATCGCCCACCAATGCCACCGGTTTACCATGCGCATACGTCGTAGATGAGGCCGATATCACGACTCCGTCGTGGGTGGTGCTATCGCCGAGCAAAACAAATCCCTGAGACATGATGGTTATTTCTCTTTTGTTTTTGAAAATGGTTTTTACATCTGTATTTTCTTACTCGGTCATCGCTCATTCGTCGCTGTTTCTAACAGCAGTCGCCGGAACATTATCGGCCGCTTACCCGATGCATCCCGGCTTGTAATTGGGGTATTGAAATCCATCACCAGGGAAGTCTTGATGCACTTACCTTTTGAAAGCCGAGCCCTTGTAAAACTAGATGGCTGGTATTTGTCCATGAAGTGATGGCGGATTCCCAGCAATCGACCTGCCTTAGGGTTGCTGTAGGCAGGGAAAAACCGGGCCCGGTTTTCCGCGTTCAAGGAGCTGATGAGGCGCTCTTGTGATTGCTCGGCTAGCCGTTTGTCGTTAGGGCTCAGACCGGACTCGAAAGGACGAGAGGGCCTCATTCTTTGCTCTCCGAAGCAAGACGGATAGCCTGTAGTTTGCGGAAATTTGGGACCGAGCGACCATCTGCCGCACTGCTGCCATCGGGGTAGGTGAACTTAATAAAACTACCGATCTTATGTACCTTCGTTCCCTCCGAACGAACCAGAAAATTAGAATGCAGGACAGGTTCGAAGTACACCTTCCGTGCCCGCAATGCCTGGTATCCGAGAAAAATACTTCCTTCGCCTGTCAAACTAATTTGCTTTCTATAGCCGCCGAGAAAAGCCTCACTCAGCCACGGGTAATAATCCTTCTTGATTATTGGATCTCCATCAACCTCTATTCCGGTCTGACCGCGTGACGAATTGTTGTGATCGAATACAACTACAACACCGCCACCAGCGCCGTATGTCACGTTCTCGCCAAAGTGCGTGGGATTTTCATAGATTACGCCAAAGGTCACATTACTTAATCGCCAGCGACACGCCCCGCCTCCATCCATCGCCAGCTTTGCTTCGTAAATATCACTCTTTCCCTGCCGCACCGGTTGGATATCGACACTCTGGTGCCCGTCGCGCTGATAAGGCCTGCCACTGGCGGTGTAATCGGTGAACGTGCAAAGGGTTGATCGGTACATCACCTGCATGGTTTCCGCTGTGAGTTCCTTGGGCACCTTTACCGTCACGGTGATCTGTTCGCTGTCCGGGGGCGGTGCCAGGCTGTAATCCTTCGCGCAGCCGCTCAGGATGAAAAACAGAGTGATAAATGCGGCAGGTAGAGTTGGCCTCATTGTTTGCCCTCCGCAGCGAAACGGATGGCCTGCAGTCTCAGAAAATTTGGTCCCCACCGCCCGTCCGTCTCTACACTCCCATCGGGATACTTGATAATGGTGTTGTTGCCTTCTTTCTTTACTTTTGGCCCGACTGAAGAGACCAGGAAATCGGAATGTAAAACCGGCTCGAAGTACACTTGCCGTGCTTGCAATGCCTGATAATTAAGATAGATACCACCCTCGCCCGTCAAACTGATGTGCTGTCTATAGCCGCCGAGAAAAGCTTCACTTAGCCAAGGGTAATAGCCCTTCTTGATTATTGGATCTCCATCAACTTCAATTCCGGTCTGACCGCGTGGCGAATTGTTGTGATCGAATACAACTACGACACCGCCGCCAGCGCCGTATGTCACGTTATTGCCAAAGCGAGTGGGGTTGTCATAGATCACGCCAAAGGTCACATTACTTAATCTCCAGCGACACATCCCGCCTCCATCCACCGCAAGCTTCGCTTCGTAGAGTTCACTCTGTCCCTGACGCAACGGTTTTACATCGACACTCTGGTGCCCGTCGCTTTGATAAGGCCTGCCGCTAGCGGTGTAATCGGTGAAAGTGCAAAGGGTCGAACGGTACATCACCTGCATGGCTTCTGCTTTGAGTTCCTTGGGCACTTTCACTGTCACGGTGATCTTTTCGCTATTCGGAGGCGGTTCCAGGCTGTAATCCTTCGCGCAGCCGCTCAGGCAGAAAAACAGAGTGATAAATGCGGCAGGTAGAGTTGGCCTCATTGTTTGCCCTCCGCCGCGAATCGGATGGCCTGCAGTTTGCGAAAATTTGGACTCGAGCGACCATCGGCCGAAATGCTACCGTCGGGATAAGTGAAAACAGTGTGGTTGCCTTTTTTCTTTACTTTCGGCCCGGCCGAATTAACCACAAAATCCGAGTGCAGGAGCGGTTCGAAATAAACCTGGCGTGCTCGCAATGCCTGATAGTTGAGGTAGATACTGCCCTCGCCCGCCAAGTTGACCGTTTTTTTGTACTGCCCCAAAAACTCCTCGTCCACCCAAGGGTAATAATCTTTCTTGATTACTGGATCTTCATCAACCTCTATGCCGGTCTGACCGCGTGGCGAATTGTTGTGATCGAATACAACTACAACACCGCCGCCAGCGCCGTATGTCACGCTCTCGCCAAAGCGAGTTGGATAAGCGTAAGCAACACCAAATATCACATTACTCAGTTGCCACCGACAGGCGCCGCCTCCATCCACCGCCAGCTTCGCTTCGTACAGATCACTGTGGCCCTGACGTATCGGTTGGATATCAACACTCTGGTGCCCGTCGCGCTGATAAGGCCTGCCACTGGCGGTGTAATCGGTGAACGTGCAAAGGGTTGATCGGTACATCACCTGCATGGTTTCCGCTATGAGTTCCTTGGGCACTTTCACCGTCACGGTGATCTGCTCGCTATCCGGGGGCGGTGCCAGGCTGTAATCCTTCGCGCAGCCGCTCAGGCTGACAAACAGAGTGACGAATGCAACGGGCATCGTCTTGATCATGGTCTTATCCTTGGCGTCGTTCACAAGCTCAACCATAGGTTTTGGTGTAATAGGCGTCAGGCTTGGCGACGGCGTCGAAACGCTGCATCGCCGCAGCGCCACCTTCGGTTTGCTGTGTGACGTTTAACGCCCTACCCATCAGGTTCTGCAAGTCAAGGAACACGCGATTGCGGGCGAACTCATCCTCGGGAATGTGCCCGTAATAGTTATTCATCTGCTGCTCGAACCGTTGCCTTTCCTCTTGCTGTTTCAGCAAGGGTGCGCGCTCGGGATTAATCGATTCCAGTAATTGGCTGTACAGGTAGGGTTGGTATTTCCCCATGAAGTGATGGCGGATTCCCAGCAATCGACCTGCCTTGGGGTTGCTGTAAGCCGGGAAAAACCGGGCCCGGTTCTCCGCGTTCAAGGAGCCGATGAGGCGCTCCTGTGAATGCTTGGCTTGCTGGTCGTTGTGCGGGATTGGAATGCACTCGCCATGAAGAGCTTGCCTCATTTTCTGCTGTCCGCTGCCAGACGGATGGCCTGTAGTTTGCGGAAGTTCGGGCCCCAACGACCATCGGTCTCGATAGAACCATCGGGATAAGTAATGGTGGTGTAATTGCCCTCTTTCTTCACTTTGGGGCCGGCTGACGTGACCACGAAGTCGGAATGCAGGACAGGCTCGAAATATACTTTTCGTGCCTGTAATGCTTGATAACTAAGATAGATACCGCCTTCACCTGTCAAACTCACACGCTTACTGTACCCACCTAAAAACCTCTCTTTCAGCCAAGGGTAATAATCTGTCTTGACCGTTACATCTCCTTCAATTTCTACGTCAGCTCCCCCCCTTGGCGAATTGTTGTGATCGAAAATCACCACGACACCGCCGCCAGCGCCGTATGTCACGTTTTCGCCAAATCGAGTGGGAATAGCATAAGCAACGCCAAAGGTCACATTACTCAATCGCCAGCGACATGCCCCCCCTCCATCCACCGGCAATTCGGCTTCGTACAGATCACTTTGGCCCTTGCGCGCCGCCTGCATATCCACACGCTGGTACCCGTCGCGCTGATAGGGTCTGCCACCCGCCGTGTGATCAGTGAAGGTGCACAGGGTCGAGCGGTACATTACCTGCAACGTTTCAGCTACAAGCTCCGCGGGGACTTTCACCGTCACGGTGATTTGTTCGCTGTCAGGCGGCGGCGCCAAGTTGTAGTCCTTGGCACAGCCGCTCACACTGACCAACAAGCCGAGTAATGCGACAGGCATCTTCTTGATCATGGTCTTTCCTGGAAGGGGTTCATGGACTCAACCATAGGTTTTTGTGTAATAGGCGTCAGGTTCGGCGACGGCGTCGAAGCGCACCAAAGCCGCAGCGCCACCCTCGGTTTGCTGGGTGACACGCAAGGCCTGACCGAGCAGGTTCTGCAAGTCGAGGAACACGCGATTGCGGGCGTACTCATCTTCAGGAGTGATTCCGTAGTGCTCTTTCATCTGTCGTTCGAAACATTGACGTTCCTCCTGCTGCTTCAGTAAGGGTTCGCGCTCAGGGTTGATTGACTCCAATAACTGGCTGTACAGGTAGGGTTGGTATTTGCTCATGAAGTGATGGCGAATTCCCAGCAACCGGCCCTCTTTGGGGTTGCGGTAAGGCGGGAAAAACCGGGTTCGATCAGCGGCATTCAGCGAGCCGGTGAGGCGCTCTTGTGATTGTTTAGCCTGCCGGTTGTCGTCCGGGCTAAGAGCGGAGGGAAGAGCAGTCCTCATTTATTGCTCTCCGCAGCTAGGCGGATAGCCTGTAGTTTGCGGAAATCTGGATCAGAACGGCCATCAGCCGAAATGCTACCGTCGGGATAGGTGAAAGAAGTGTGGTTACCCCTTTTCTTAACCTTTGGCTGCACGGAAGTTACAGCGAAATTTGAGTGCAGAATTGGCTCGAAATATACCCGCCGTGCCTGCAATGCTTGGTATCCGAGGAAAATACTTCCTTCGCCTGTCAAACTAATCTGCTTTCTATACCCGCCGAGAAAAGCTTCACTCAGCCAAGGGTAATAATCCTTCTTGATTATTGGATCTCCATCTACCTCTATTCCGGTCTGACCGCGTGGCGAATTGTTGTGATCGAATACAACTACAACACCGCCGCCAGCGCCGTATGTAACGTTCTCGCCAAAGCGTGTGGGATCGTCATAGATCACGCCAAAGGTCACATTACTTAATCGCCAGCGACACACCCCGCCTCCATCCATCGCCAGCTTCGCTTCGTAAAGATCACTCTGTCCCTGCCGCACCGGTTGGATATCGACACTCTGGTGCCCGTCGCGCTGATAAGGCCTGCCACTGGCGGTGTAATCGGTGAACGTGCAAAGGGTTGATCGGTACATCACCTGCATGGTTTCCGCTGTGAGCTCCTTGGGCACTTTCACCGACACAGTGATCTGTTCGCTGTCTTCAGGCGGCGCAAGACCGTAATCTTTCGCGCAGCCGCTCAGGCTGACAAACAGGGTGAGAAGCGCAACGGAGATTTTCTTGATCATTGTCTTGTCCTTAACCTCGTTCACTGGCTCAACCATAGGTTTTGGTGAAGTAAGCGTCAGGCTCCGCGACGGCGTCGAAACGCTGCAACGCCGCAGCGCCACCTTCGGTTTGCTGTGTGACGTTTAACGCCTGACCCATCAGGTTCTGCAAGTCAAGGAACACGCGATTGCGGGCGAACTCATCCTCGGGAATGTGCCCGTAATAGTTATTCATCTGCTGCTCGAACCGTTGCCTTTCCTCTTGCTGTTTCAGCAAGGGTGCGCGCTCGGGATTGATCGACTCTAGTAACTGGCTGTACAAGTAGGGTTGGTATTTGCCCATGAAGTGATGGCGGATTCCCAGCAATCGACCTGCCTTAGGGTTGCTGTAGGCAGGGAAAAACCGGGCCCGGTTTTCCGCGTTCAACGAGCCGATGAGGCGCTCTTGTGATTGCTCGGCTTGCTGGCTCTCGCCCGGGCTCAGGCCGGGCACTAAAAAGAGTTTGGACTTTTCCGGCAGACGGCGAGCGATGGTAGTTTGATAGGGCGCGCCGAGCCCATCCTTGCTGCGATAGGCGGGGTAATGCGAACCGCGTTCTTCCCGATGCTGCTCGGCCCTGAAGAACATGGCAATTTCGCCGTGATGGCCGTAAGGGTCGCCGTGTTTGACCAAGGCGCTAGCCGTCATCTGGAGTATCGACCAGGTAAATCCGAGGCTCGTGCCCAAGGGCCCATACAGGTCGTACAGGTAGTTATCCAGAGCTGCCTCAGGGGGAACGCTGGGGATCAGGTCAGTGTCGTTGACATGGCGGAAATGCCGCAATTCACCGAGAGATCGCACGGCGTTGAGGGTAAAGGTGCGCGGCATGCCATAGGTATACAGCAGGGGGTTGTGTCCCTTTAACGATGCTGCATGAATCAGGCCGAGAGCACCACCGAGGCTGTGGCCGCAGATGAATAGCTCTTTATCGAACGCCTTTTCCGGAATCGTCTTGCCTAGGTCCCTCGAATAAATTCTTCTAGCCACTTCATACGCATCTCGAAAGCCCAAGTGCACACTGCCTTTAGGTGTTAAGTCAGCGCAGGGCACCTTAGGCTCACAATTCGCAGGCACCTCCGGTTTTACCGGACGAAAAGTCAGGTCCGTGGCAAGATCGGGCGCGTGAGGAAAACCCACTTCGGTGCCACGCCACGCTACCAATACCTGCGCGGCATTGATGGCATAAAACAGTTGAGTATCACCCTCAGGAGGCTGCGCCTTGGTAGTGTCCAGTGGCTCTACACTCACATAGCGATCACTGAAGGGCACATCGTTGACGAGGCAGGGCCAATTCGCACTGTCATCCCAAACCCGTGGTGTACGCGACAGGTCCAGACACTGCTGTTCAAAAAATTCCTTAACAGATCCCCGCTCTTTCTCAGGAAGCTTGCTGTACGCCAAAATACTCATCAGCCCAAGGTTGTAGGCGTTCGCCAGGCTGTATTCCGGCTGATGATGCAACACCAGCGACCACGCGCGAAACGGACAGACCTCCAGCACATGACGACGCTCCAGCTGGTCGTCGCCGACGGTAAAACCGCCAAACTTAGGGTCAGGGAAATGGTAGGCCGGCAGCTTATTTCGGTCGGCCAGGGGCGGGTCGAACGTCGGTTGTTGATCGCACAACTGGCCGATGCGCAGGTAATGGTAAACATGCCCGGCTGCCTGAGCCCCTTTCTCGACAGGGGAGAAACCCGAACGCTGCGGGCTATAGAGTGGAGTGCGATCGCCGATGATCGGCCTCGCTGGTTCGGGGCGTTCGGCACGCAGGCGGCGGGTTTGCAGTTGCTCCGCCAGAGCATCGGCGCCCAGCCAAAGAGTGATCGCCAGTGGGTACAGTTCGTCAATGCGGATGAGCCCTTGAGCATCACTTTGACCGGTGTATTCAGGGGAGTGGCCCGTAAGGGTCGCTTCATTGATCGCCCGGTAAGGCAGGTTCGCCAGCGGCTCGCCCTGTTCGTCCAGCAACTGAAACTCGATCCATTCCCGTTTCTG
Source organism: Pseudomonas sp. LBUM1643 (assembly GCF_059716215.1). Lineage (NCBI taxonomy): Bacteria > Pseudomonadati > Pseudomonadota > Gammaproteobacteria > Pseudomonadales > Pseudomonadaceae > Pseudomonas > Pseudomonas sp. LBUM1643. The sequence goes on along the minus strand of NZ_CP166813.1, from coordinate 2,836,343 downwards.
TACGACGCAGGTAACGTCCTTTCGAGGGTTGAGGGTGTCCGTGTAGTGCAGAGTGTCGTCCATAATCTTCCCTATTGACTTGCGTAAATTAGTTATTTGAATTTGTACATCAGTGATCCGGTTCGGGCCGGGATCAAGATCCGTTTACGGGTTTGAAAAACTTCCACCCAGGAGCGAAACGCCCTACAAGTCAAGACTCGGTCGTACCTCGTCCATCACAACCCCACTCCACAAGAAGGCACTATCGTCGACCCATCTGACATGTATTGATATTGAAGATAATCAAACAAACCCGGAGATTTTTCTTGCACGCAGAAAACTGCATCGTAAAACAAAGTACTGGTTCTGACTGGATTCTCAACATATACATTCACACGAGAATAGTACGTATTTCCAGCACTCAATGGCCTCGGAGAAACCAACTCTTTATATCCTGACAATTTAGTACCATACGAAATACAGCCGCCTGATTCCAAATACAGAGGAACACTGCCTTTTTCTAACTCAATGTCCCAGACAGTCACTCGCCCCCCAGTTTTGGCGTTATTTTGAGATATGGATATTGAGCTGATGCTAGTTCCTTGCGTAGGCTTTCCCGGCAGACATAGAGCAAGTTTACCTTCTTGAAGTCGAATAACTGCGTCTTCAGCTGCGCCCCAAGGAGTGCCATTAGCAGCAGTAACAGGCGTGATCAATACAAAAATTGTAAAAACGGAAACGATATTCATAAGTTCTTATCATCGGGGAGATGACTTTTATTAGTAGGAGTGAGCAACAACCCCTCCAATACTGAAGCGAGCATTACGGGATTCTTGTTCCTGTTGTCGTAATTCCATACGGCGCTTGGATCGCCCTCGACACAGATCATATAATAATCAGATACAATTTCACCCTGCTGTTCCATATTAAAATCCGAGAACACGCTTTTAGGCACCAGATTGTATATATACGCAGCCGCTCCCTGACTTGTAACAGTCAGGCCCCGTCGCTTCACGGGATAACCCAGTTGGTACTGCCAGACGTGTGTCATCTCGTGCATAAACAACGCTTTATCCCGACCTCTACCAGTTGCTGAGAAATCCTCTCTGTAATACTTGGTACTCTCCGGAAAGTACATCTCACCATTAGGCGTCACGGCGGTATTCTGAAATCCAAAGAACAACCACCACCCGCCGTGATGCACCTTGACTTTGGTGTAATCAATGGCATCCCTGAAGACAGTACCTGCCATGGCGATTTCACCAGACGTCAGAGGACGCTTTTTGCCTTTGGGCAGGGGGACGTGGTGGGTTGAACTGCCCACGTCCGTGTCATGGGTAGAGATGTTGCTGGCCGTCAGGTCAATCTCCATTGGGGCCTGGGCATTTTGTGCAGCACAACAAAAAGGCGCGACCTCCTCTGGCGGGTGGAGCGTCAAGTGCGTAATCCGGGCAGGCTGCGGAGTAACCAAGCGTTGCGTGTAACCCTGCGAATCCGTCACGCCATCCATCACGCTACCGTCTGACAACGTGATCGAGTACTTCAGATTACTCGGCACCTCACCATTCGGACCCAGCAAGCGAAGTTGTTCGTCATAAGTTGGAAACGCTATTTTCAAAGCACCCGGCAACAACGTGTGCACACTCATGGTGTGGCCGTCCTTGTCGGTCACTGCGCTGAATACCTCTCCCTGCTCGGTGGTGATCTTGTAACGGTTAAACGGCGTTGGTGCCTGAGCCTCGTCCTTCAAGCGATAACCAGCGGCATACCCTTTCGGCAACGGTGTCACGGGTGTCTCCAGACTGGCAGCACCCATTTTTTGCACATGCGCAGCCTTGAGGTAGATGTTGCCGGGCGCCACCAACTCGATCTCGCCGCCCTTCAAGCGAATGTAGGCGCCGCCACAGCTGAGCAGCAGCTCATCCGGCGCACTGATTTCAACGCGTCCTTCGACGCTTTCGATCTTGATATCGGACTTTGCCAAAGCGTGGAGGTGGCTGCCTTGAGCATGCAACTCGACCTTGCCTTGGGCGGCTTTTAGCTGCATATCAGCCTTGTGTGCGAACAAGCTCACACCACCGTCCGCGGTGGCTGTGAAGTTGTGACCGGCGCTGATGTCGGTGTTGTGGGCGGCCACGATGGCGACGCTTTCAGTGCCCGAGGACAGGCACACGGCCTCCGGGCTGACCAGGCCAATGCCCGCTGGGGCATGCAGCAAGACACCCGGTTGCGCCAATCCGTTCAGCGCTTGCAACAGGCGCCGCTGGCTGTCGGTGTCGTTCGGTGTGGTTTGTGCACTACGGGCGGCATCAGCCAGGGAGCGCGCCAGCGATAACGCACTTTCCAGTTGTTCAATGGCCGCCGTCATGTCGAGCTGCTCACCCTTTGCCTTGGGCTGTCCATCAGCGCTGATAAAGATCCCTTTACCCGCGCGGAGAATCCCCCAGTCATCCGTGCGCAGCTCAAACCCCTCCCCCCGTTTCTGCTTCTTGGCATCCACCAGATGCCCCAGATTCAGCTGACTTTTCCCACCATATTCCGTACTGAGCTTGACGTGCTCCTGCCCTCGCCGGTCCTCCATGCGCAACTTGTTGTTGGCCGGCGTGCGCAGCACATTTCGGCTGTGGTCGCGTTTGGCCAGGGTGACGTGATCCGGGTGCTGGCTGTCGTGCAGTGCGTGGGCGATGTAGGGGCGGTCCGGGTCGCCTTGCTCGAAGGCAATGGCCACTTCGGTGCCGGCGATCAGTGGCAGGTGCAGGCCGTGGGTGTCGCCGGCGTAGGGTCGGGCGAGGCGTAGCCACATGCTTTCCAGGCCGGGGTTCCAGGTGTCGCGGTCGAACAGGAAGTTGACCCGGTAGCGGCCTTCGAGGTCGATTTCGGCGTACGGGTCGTTGGCCTGGGGGTTGGTGATGCGGGCGGGGATGGTGCCGGCGATTTGTGGTTTGGCCGGCAGCGGTGGACGAAAGCACACGGTTTGCGAGTAGGGGATGGCCTGGAAGTGCGCTTCGAAGCTGCGGTCACGGGCGGCCTGGGTGATCAGTTGGGTGATGACGCTGCCGGACTCGAAGGCCTGGGGCGCGCCGCCGGAGATTTTCAGCACCTGGCCGGGTGCCAGGGTGGCGCTGCTGCTGATGCCGCTGAGCCGGGTCTGGGCATTGAGGTAGCGTTCGTGGCGCAGGCGGGCGTAGAAGTAGCCGCTTTCGCTTTGCAGGTCTTCGTCCTGGTCGTAGCGGTCGCCGAGCACGGTGTAGGGTTCGGCGTAGTGGTAGGCCTCGCCGTAGGTGGTCGGGGCGCCACGGGTCTGGTCGATTTCGCCGTCCAGATGGGCGCGGGCGTCACGGTGGTGGTAGGCGCGGATGTTGACGTGTTGTTCGACCACGGCGTGGCTCGATTGCAGCTGCCAGACGCCGTCTTGCTGGTGGCTGTTGAGGCCGGAGGGCGGGCGGTACGGCAGTTCGACGTCGAACTGGTAGGCGCGTTGGTCGTCGTGGAATTCGACGACGTCGATGTGCAGGCGATCGTCGCTGGTGAAGCGGTACCAGATGCCGACTTCAGCCAGCAGGCGGTCGATGAAGGCCAGGTCGCTTTCGCCGAACTGCATCACCTGCTCGCGCTTGGGGTAGTCGCGGTGCAGGTGGAAAAGGAAGTCCTGGCCTTCGAAGTCGTGACGACTGCGCAGGATGTGCTCGACGATTTCCGGCACGGATTGATGCTGGTAGATGCGGCACTGTTGGCCCCTGCCCAGCCGGGCGAGGCGCGGTTGCAGGGTGATTTCGTAGCGGGCTTCGTCGTTGGAACCGGACAGGCGCTTGAAGCCGGTGATGACCCCGCGCAAGGTGCGCAGGGGGTTGATTTCGGGCTTGGGCAGGCCGCGGATGAACAGCGGTGGCACGGCGGCGAAGAGGCTGAACTGGGCGTGTTTGTTGAGCAGCTGCTCGGCGCCGATGTCGAGTTGAGTGGAGGTGAATTCGATGAGGTAGGTGAAGGGTTGGCTGAGGCGTTCTTCACCGTGGAAGGCCAGGACGTCGAGGGGTAAATCGACGCGACGGACCTCGAGTTTGTGGCGGCTGTGGTCGAAGAAAGCGGGCAGTTGGGTGAGCATGTTCAGGCCTCCGTCACGACAGGCATATCCGCGCTCATTGCGTCGGCGAAACAGAGGGTGATGCCTTCATCGTCGCTATGGCTGAGGGTGACGCTGCGGGTTTTTTGTTTGGCGGCCTGACGCTGCAGTAATTGCTGACTGAGAACGGGCAGGATCTGCTGGTTGAGCAGACTGTCGACGTTGCGGGCGCCGGTGTCGGGTAGTAAGCAGGCGGCTACCAACGCATCCTTCAGTGACTCGTCGATCTCACAGCTCAGGCCGTAATGGCGCTGCAGGCGGTTGGCGACCCGAGCGAGTTTCAGCGCAACAATTTGTTTGAGTGCCTCGGGTTGCAAAGGCCGATAAACCAGGGTTTGAAAACGCGCCAGCAACGCCGGTTGAAAATGCTCACGCAGGGTTGGCCGCAGCCATTCGTGCAGGGTACTGTCCGATGCTTCGGGTTGCTCCTGAAGTCCCGCTTGCAGCACATCGCTGCCAAGATTGGAGGTCATGAGAATGACGGTGTTGCGAAAGTCGATTTCGCGCCCTTCGCCATCGCGCATGAAGCCACGATCAAAGACTTGATAGAACAGGTTCAGGACGTCGCGGTGGGCCTTTTCCACTTCATCAAGCAATACGATGCTGTAGGGCCGCTGTCGCACTGCTTCGGTCAATACACCGCCCTGGCCGTAACCGACGTAACCCGGCGGCGAACCTTTGAGCTGGCTGACCGTGTGAGCTTCCTGATACTCGGAAAGGTTCAAGATGATCAGCGATTTCTCGCCACCAAACAGGCAGTCGGCCAAGGCCAGGGCGGTTTCGGTCTTGCCGACGCCACTGGTGCCCACCAGCAGGAATACCCCCAACGGGGCCTTTTCTTCCGTCAGGCCAGTCTTGGCTGCACGCAGGCGTTGGGCCAGCGCACTCAGCGCGGACTCCTGGCCAATGACCCGCTCGTTCAACTGATGTTCCAGAGCCAACAGGCTGGTCTGTTCGTCCTTGAGCAGACTGCCCATGGGCACGCCGGTCCAGTCGGCAATGACTTCGGCCACATCGCGCACGCCGACATCCAGAGAGAGTAACGGTTGTTCGCCCTGGATCTCGACGAGTTGCCGCTGCACCTGTGCGCGGACGCTTAACGGCGGATGCTCGGTCTGGCGTGCGTCAAGCAATTGCCGGGTCAGAGAGCGTTCAAATCGGTATTGCCTCAGCAGGTCAGTTTGCTGTTGAAGGAGTTCGGCTTCTTGCGTGGCGATCATGTTGAGGCGTTCGCTTGAAGTACCGCCGCAAAGCCGCACGTCCTCTTCATGCGCCTGTCGTTCCAGTTCCAGAGCTGCCAGGCCTGCCTTGATCCGGACCAGTGCCTGAGGTTCGCAATCGCGGTTCATGCGCACCCGCGCACTGGCGGTGTCGAGCAGATCAATGGCTTTATCCGGCAACTGTCTACCCGTCAGATAACGCCGCGACAGATTGACCGCCGCCTGAACCGCCGCATCCTGGATGTGCACGCCGTGATGACTGGCATAACGGGCTTTGAGACCTCGTAACATGAGGCAGGCATTAGCGTCATCCGGTTCGTCTACCTTGACCATTTGAAAGCGCCGTTCCAGGGCGGCATCACGCTCAAAGTACTGCTTGTACTCGCTCCAGGTGGTGGCGGCGATGGTGCGCAACTCGCCCCGAGCCAGGGCAGGCTTAAGCAAATTGGCAGCGTCGGCGCCGCCTGCCTGGTTGCCGGCGCCGATCAGGGTATGGGCTTCATCGATAAACAGCAGTACCGGATCAGCCGATTGCTGTACGGCATCAATGACATTTTTCAGCCGCTGTTCGAACTCGCCTTTGACCCCCGCCCCCGCCTGAAGCAATCCCAGGTCCAGGGTGCGCACACTCACCGGTTTCAGGCTGTCGGGCACATTGCCCTCGGCAATGCGTAACGCCAGGCCTTCGACCAATGCGGTCTTGCCAACTCCAGGATCGCCGACCAGGATTGGATTGTTCTTGCGCCGGCGACTGAGGATGTCGATGACCTGACGGATCTCATCATCGCGACCGAATACGGGATCGATGTGCCCTGCCCTGGCTTTGGCGGTGATGTCCTGGGTGAACTTGTCCAGAACCGTCTGCAAAGCTTCGCTCCGGGCGTCACATGTTGGCGAAGTGGCGAGCGGTTCAAGCACGTCTGCGTCGCCAAGGCCCTCTGGCTGCTGCACCTCCGGGCGCTCTTCGGAATGTTGATCCAGGAAGGGGAACAATCGTTGCAGCTGAATTTGGCCAAGGCTGAGCAAGGGCCAGGCGGCGTCGCATGCGAGCAGGTTGGGAGCTTCCAGCAAGGCGCCGAGCACATGTGCCGATCGCAGGTTTGCGTGACCTTCGAGTGACGCCCGCAACCAGGCACTTCTGATCAGTTCCTGCAGCTTGCCATCTAGCTGCGGCTTGCTCTGCACACTGCGCGGCAGCGTATCGAGATGGTCCAGCAGGCCACGCCAGAGGGCATCCATATCCCATTCGTAACGTCGGGCAATGAGGGTCAGGTCGCCCTCGCCTTGCTCCAGCAACTTGAGCAGCCAGTGCTCGATGCTGACCTGTGCATGAGCACGGCTTTGACACAACGAAGCCGCCGCACTGAGCGCCTGGGCGCAGTAGGGATTGAGGCGGCGAAGCAAACGCGTGGAATTCTGTGTCATGCGTTACATCCTTGTTCGGTATTCGCGAGGTGTCGTCGGGGCAAGCAATAAGCCTGGCGCTTGATGTGTTTGGCTGAGCGCCCGCGAACAGACGCTCAACCCTGCACACCAGAGGCCCGGCAGACTTGAACCTGTCTGCCGGACCTGTTGCATCAGGCGCTCTGGCGTTCGTTCCAGGAATCGGAGTGGATGATGTTGCCGTCCTTGTAGGTCCAGGTGACCTTTTCGTAACGCAACTCAACCTGTTCCAGGTGGTTGTGCTTCTCCTTGGCCGGGTCCTTGACGTCGTGCATTTTTGGCGCGACTTTCACGACCTTTACGTTTTCCAGCTTGGTGATGAAGTACTCGACCTCCTCGCCGCCTTCATCAATGCGGTACCACTTGAACTCGGCGCTCTTGAGCGTCTGTCCGGTGGTCACCGCCTTGTAGAGATACGGACTGGATGAGTCGATTTCCTTGGTAAAGAGGAACGGGGTGTGCACCCGCGTCCCGGTCAACTTGCCCGTGTTGTTGTCGGTCGGGATATAAAGGCTATGGTCCTGGGCGACCACCTCAATACTCCCCTGACGTTTCTGTACGTCCACCGACCCTTTGATGTCGGCGCCGCCGTCATCTTTCAGCCACAGGTAAACCGGAATTGCCATGTGAAACTCCTTTTCTTGGATGAATGTCGCGTAGGGCGACAGGGGGTTGCAGGTCTGGTCCCGCCGTGGGGAACTCGCACGCCCCCACTTCCGGCACCAGACGGATATCGACGCGACGGTTGGCCGAGCGTCCGGCTTCGGTGTCATTGCTGGCGATGGGTTGGCTTTTGCCAATGCCCTGAACTGCAAAACAGTTGTCTGGGATGCCACCCATTTGGCGCATCCAGTCGTGCACCGCCGAGGCGCGGTCTCGGGAGAGCTTTAGATTGTGATCGTCACTGCCAACGGCGTCGGTGTGCCCGGTGATGACAATCAACCAGCCAGGCTGAGCCTTGATGTCGTTCAAGGCATCGATCAGTACCTTGGTCGACTCAGGCTTGAGTTGTGCGCTACCGGTGCGGAACAGCGACAGGCTGTTCAGCCGCACCGGCCTGGGTGCTCCCACGGGCATTGGTCCCGCCGAGAGTTCACGGTGACCGGCAATCGTCGACAGCAGCCGGGCTCGCAGAATTTCACCGCGATACAGCCCTAGTCCTAATGCAAGTGGCTCACCTTCCCGGTAGTAACTGTCCAGACGCGCTGCGTCCTCGCGTAGAGCACTCAATGCCTCTTCACGCAGGACAAAACCGGGCCTGTCACGGTGCTCTAACGGCGCAATGGTCGTGTAACGGCGCAGGTCGTCACTGACCTGGCGTAGCAGCAACGTGTTCTGCCAGGCGGAGCTGGCCAAGGCCATGACACCTGCGGCGGTGAACAACCACATGGCGATCACACCGGCGCGATGCACTGGAGATCGTTGAACCTTCGTGGGAAGCAAATGCAGCAAGGGGTCGGGAAACGGCAGAGACGTGCCGACCGCTGGCGCGTGTTCTACTAGCGCACCCTTGTCACGCAGCCATTGCTGCCACAGGTTGCCTTTCACGCTATGGGGCAATGCCGGCACGAGCGTGATCGCACTGACCGTCGGCGGGCCGACAGCATGGCGTTTATAGGCCGTCAAATGTGGCATGACGTGATCAGCCAGCCAGGCCGCTGCACTGTCGAGTTGCACGCTTGTCTGGAAGCGATGGGTCGTCGCCACGCCGTTGAAAATTTGACGTTGCCATTCTCCCAGGCTGTGGCAAGCGCCGGCCTCGTAAACACGTGAATTCGATTGGCCTGATTCCCAGCTGAACCAGCGACCCTCGCCTCGTGAGGCTTGCAGATAGCTCACCAGCAGAAGCGGCAGCGCCAGGCCGTGCTTGCGACTCTGTGCCCACTGATAGCTGAACGCATGCACCTGCCCGGCCAGCATCGCGGCATCAGTGTGTTCAGCCGGGTTGGCAACGAACATCACACTGAGCTGACCGCACCATTGCGGCCGCACGGCCATGATGCTGTCGGTCAAGTGCGGCAGTTGCTCCAGATGAGATACCCGCAAATAACATCCGTGTTCGGTCACGCGTAGCGCGGGTTGTTCGTCGGCTGTCGCACCAAACAGGCCATCCAGGCCGTCACCGCACACCAGTATTACGGGCTGGCGGTAAGCCGCTGGAGGCAGCGTCAATCTGTGCGCAAACTCCAGGCGTTGGCGCTGGCGCGAAGCCCGACGTACTGCCTGAATCCAGGCGAGCGCGACGCCACACATCACCGTCAACGCCGTGAATACCTGTCCCCAGCCTGCAAGCGGGAGAAAGGCCAGCAGCGCCAACGCAAGCGCACCAGTCCACAGCAACAGTGCTTTTTTGAGTTTGAGCGTCATTTGCTCCTCACGCCTCGACCGATGAGAGCGAGGCGATGACGCCATTCAACAGATGATCCAGCCCCCACCAGACGCCCACGAGCAGCAGGCTGGCCGCCAGTACATGAGCCAATGGCGAACGCAACCAGTAAAACGCCTTCATCCGGCGCCCCACATTAATGTGGGTCGTTAACGTATGACTGAGTTTCAAAGGCGCTACACGGGCTGCCAGGGCAACTACCAGTTGTTCACGTTCGGGGTCGTTCTCATCACGATAACGGCCCTGAAAACCGAGCATCAGCACTCGATGAAAGGCTGTCAGCACATGCAGGTCGGCCGAAGGTTCGCGCAGCACTTCGCGCATGTCTTCATACAGAAACTCACCGGCCTGATGACGGTTGAAAAACCTTGCCTGCAAGGGCTTGCGTGCCCATTTGGCATGGTCTTCATCCTTACCGCGACCCAGCACGGTTTCATCCAGCAAAGCGCATTGAGCATGGCTGATGTGGTCGATGCTGCGCGAGCTCAGGCCTGCCTCTTTGAGCAGGCGGCGAACGAGTTCGATCTGCTTGATGCAAAGCGCCGACAGTTTGTCTGTGTTCAGCGCGCAAGCCCCCTGTCGCAGCTCCACGACCAGCAGGTAGCTGTCCTGCAACAGGGCGTCGATATCCACGGACATCAACGTAGGGTCGTTGGATGGGTTCAGGTTCATGTGCGCAGCACCGCGAACAGTTCAAGCTTCACGTCGACCAGAGTGCTCGGGACGTAGAATGCACAAACCCCTGCCGCCAGCATGGCTTGCCCCTTGGGGTGGCTCAGATCAAGGGCGAAGTACTGGTTCTCCAGACGCAGGGGGATGGCCGCCGGCACGTGGCTGAGTGATTGCAACGGCACACCATCGAGCGCGGCGTTGATCAGATGATCGACATCATCCGGGGTACCGACCTTGCACAGGCGCGGGAACTGGCCTTGCAGTTCAACCGCTGGCAGCCGGCACCGCACGGAGAGATAGAAGTCCGCGCTATCACGTTCCCGCAGTCGGGCATCATTGAGGGTGACCTGCCAACGGTTGGCACTGCTGTTCTCCAATGTCAGTGCAACAACCCGCGAAGGAAGACTCGCCTCGAGCAGCGTGGAGATCATGCGCATCAACGGCGGGAACACCGCTTCCAGGTGCTCGTGCCGGTACGCGGGTATCTGGTCGAGATCGTGTTCCAGGGAAAAGGTCAGCAAGCCGCCGGCCAGCTTCGTCAATTCCAGGTAGACCTGCTCGGGATGTCGCGCGGGCCAGGCCTTGAAGTCCATCAGTACCGGTTGGTAGGTGTTCAGGGCGTTGAGTAACCAGAACAGCGATACGTCGGCCACGGCAAAGTCTGCCATGCGCTGGTTGCTCTCCCGGCGCATGCCCATCAGTCGTTGGCGCTTGGCAGCCAGCTGGGTCAGCAGGTTGTCGAACTGGACCAGCAAGCCAGGATGAGCAGCGAAGCTGAGCAGCGGCGGCACATAGGCTGGATCGAGGCTCCATCCGCCCTGCCCGTCGCGCACCAGACGTGCAACGGGACATGTCAGGTAATCGCCGTTCTCGTCGTGATCGAAGCGCAGGCTCAGCATGTGCTCCAGAACGGCGATCGATTGCACCTCGTCGGCATAAATGTCCTGCACATCACGCCAGGCCTGGCGATAGCGGATCGGCCGATCTGCCCTGGTGGCATCGAACAGGCAGTTGTTGCCATTGGCTTGTTCCAGTGGCAATGCCAACACCAATATCGGGTTCTGAACGTCATCGGGCAGCAGGCTGGTCAACTCCAGCCCCGGTGGCAGCCGGTCTATATAATCGGTATCGATCAAGGTGCCATCGGGCATGCGCAGGCACAGCTGAGTGGCTTTGAGCTTGCCCAATCGCAGTGCTTGCAGGTCAAACGCCACGGCCTGAACGCCCCAGGGATGCACCAGGGACAAATGCGCGAGTCGCTCGTTGGCCCAGGCTTCCCAGCGCGCCTGCTGCTGGAATTGCTGCGGAGACAACAGAGCCCCCGCGACCCATAAGGGGCGGTCTATCTTCATTACGTCGTTTCCCTACGAAGTGATTGGGGTCGAAGGGGCTTAGGCCTTCGCCTTGGGCATCTGCGAAACCAGGGACAAATTGACGTCCATGCCTTCCACCTGGAAATGCGGTACGGCATACAACTTGACGCGGAAAAAGCCTGGATTGTCTTCGATGTCTTCTACCGTGACTTTCGCATCGCGCAGCGGGTGCGACGCCTGCAAGTCGTCACCCGGATCCGTCATTTCAGTCACCAGGCTGCCGATCCATTTGTTCAGTTCCAGTTCCAGTAAACGACGATCCTTGGTCGTACCGATGTTCTCGCGCTGGATCAGCTTCAAATAGTGAGCAATGCGCGAGAGCAGGAAGATGTAGGGCAATCGTGCGTTGATCCGACTGTTGGCGGTGGCGTCCGCCGTGTCGTACAACGCCGGCTTCTGGGTCGAGTTGGCCGAGAAGAAACAGGCGTAATCGCGATTCTTGTAATAGGAGAGTGGAATGAAGCCGAGGTTGGCGAATTCAAATTCGCGGGTCTCCGGAATCATCACTTCCGATGGAATTTTCACCTGGTTCCCGGTACCCAGATCGTACAAGTGGATTGGCAACTCGGTGACGGCGCCACCCGACTGAGGGCCCCGAATCTGCACGCACCAGCCATTGGCAATAAAGCTCTTCACCATGTTTGCAGCGAAGGCAAACGAGGCATTGGTCCACAGGTACTTGTCGTGATCCGGCCCCTTGACGCTTTCGATGTAATTGAAGCTGCGCACTGGAATGGTGTCCGGGCCATAAGGCAGTCGGCCCAGCACGCGCGGCATGAGCAAGCCGATGTAGCGCGCGTCATCGCTATCGCGGAAGGCCTTCCACTTGATGTATTCCGCACGGTCAAAGTAGTTGCCGATGTCCTTGATGGCCGCAACTTCTTCCATCGATTTTTTGCCGAAAAAAGCGGGACCGACAGAACCTATGAAAGGCATATGCGCTGCCGCCGACACCTTGGAAATATTGCGCAACAGGGCAATGTCCTGTGGACTGCGGTCGAATTCGTAGTTGGAAATGGCCGCCGCTATCGGCTCACCACCCGGCGTGTCGTATTCCTGGATATAGGTATGAACATACAAACCACTCTGGGCGATTTCCGGTGCGTCCTCGAAGTCCTGGACCAGGTGATCCTTGCTGACATCCAGCAATTCGATACGGACGTTCTGGCGGAAATCCGTCTGATCGACCAACGATTTGACACCGCGCCATGTGGATTCCACTCGCTGGAAATCAGGGTGGTGCATGACAGCATCAAGCTGGCGGCTGATCTGTGCATCCAGCGACGCTATGTGTTCATCCAGTAGCGTCTTGTCCAGACGCTCGACTTTCTGCGCGGACTGTTTGAGCAGATTCATGAATACACTGACGGCAGCTGTTACCCGTTCATCGACAGAGGCTTCAGAAAGTGCTTCGGCATTTTGAAAAACTTCGATTCCGCCCAATGTTGTAATTGGACTGAGATTGATCTTGCCAAACAGGGCGCTATAAACGCCTTTGCTTTCTTCAGACAACACTGTAGCGCCGCGCGATTGCACGTTAGAACTTTCTGTGTTCATTACGAAAAAATTCCCTTTAAATAATCCGAAGTGAATTAACGACTTTCCTGGGGTGCCAAGGCGGCCAATTCAGCTCGCAGCTCATCACTCAGTGCATCATCTTTGAGGATGCGCTCCAGTTCGTGTCGAAAGGTGGCGTTGTCCAGCAAGTTCGACTTGAGGTCGCGCAACAGGTTGCGCATGGCCAGCAGTGCGCGCAGTTGCGGGATCTGCCGGGCCACCTGCTCAGGCTCGAAATCCTTCATGCTTTGAAAATTCAATTCGACCGGGCTTTCGGCGCTGTCATCCACGAGGGTGTTTTTTACCGCCAGCTTCAGGTCCGGGGAAAACTGGGCCAGTACGCTGTCGAAATTATTTTTGTTGATGCCGATTTTGGTGCGTTCCGAGATTACCCGCTGCTCTTTGCCGTTGCTGTAATCACCCATCACCATTAACTTCAATGGCAACTCGACTTTTTTCTGCGCACCGCCGGTATGCAAATCGAGTTTTATGTTGACCCGTGCCTTGGGCACTTCGTTTTGAAAACTGCTTGACGTCATCACCGCCTCCAGACATACACACGACAATCATTGCCGTGACAAAAATCCTTTCAGTGGCGCAAACGATGGACCATCCGACGCAGCCATTCCACCCTTCGGACAAAATCCAGAACATTCCTACGTAAAAATAGAAAACCCTGACAGACACCTCTGTCATTAGCGGCTGATGCGCACTGCTCCTACCCGTCACGGGGAACAAAACACTCTGCATCAGTTATTTATACTCAAATGCCAGCTTAATAATATTTTACCGATACCGGGGTGATCCCTAGTCTTGAGCCCAAGAGATGGCAGGCCATAACCGCCTGAATCCCACATCGAAGGGTAGAGAGATGACCACTGAAACAATAAAAACAGACACGCTGATTGTGGGCGCCGGTCAGGCTGGCGTGGCGATGAGTGAGCACCTGAGCAAACTCGGCGTGCCGCACCTGGTGCTGGAGCGCAACCGTATTGCCGAGCGCTGGCGCACCGGGCGCTGGGACTCGTTGGTGGCCAACGGTCCGGCGTGGCACGATCGCTTTCCCGGTCTTGAGTTCGACGACCTCAGCCCCGACGGCTTCGCCCCGAAAGAGCGGGTAGCCGATTACTTCGAAGCGTACGCAAAGAAATTCAACGCCCCCGTCCGTACCGGCGTGGATGTACTGAAGGTCGAGCGCAATATCGGACGTCCGGGCTTTACCATCGAAACCTCCGAGGGCGTGATCGAAGCCAACCGTGTCGTCGCGGCTACCGGGCCGTTCCAGCGTCCGGTCATCCCGCCGATCGCACCGAGAGACGTGCCGTTCCTGCAGATCCATTCCGCTGACTACCGTAACCCTGCGCAGCTGCCCGAGGGTGCCGTGCTGGTGGTCGGCGCAGGTTCGTCGGGGGTGCAGATCGCCGATGAATTGCAGCGCGCCGGCAAGAAGGTCTACCTGTCTGTGGGCGCACACGATCGCCCTCCTCGCGCTTATCGCAACCGTGATTTCTGCTGGTGGCTGGGTGTGCTCGGCGAGTGGGATCAGGCGGCCATGAAGCCTGGTCGGGAACACGTGACCATCGCGGTCAGCGGTGCCCATGGCGGGCGCACGGTGGATTTCCGGGGGCTGGCCCATCGCGGGATGACGCTGGTAGGGCTGACCCAGGCGTTCAATGGAGCGGTGGCGACCTTCCAGCCGAATCTGGCCGATAACCTGGCGCGCGGTGACGAGAACTACCTGGCGCTGTTGAATGCTGCTGACGCCTACATCGAACGCAATGGCCTGGACCTGCCGGAAGAGCCAGAGGCGCGGCACACGTTTCCGGACCCGGAATGCGTCACCCACCCGATTCTGGAACTCGACCTGGCCAAGGCCGGCGTGACGTCGATCATCTGGGCCACCGGTTTCGCCACAGATTACAGCTGGCTGAAGGTTGATGCCTTCGATGACCACGGAAAACCACAGCATCAGCGCGGTGTCGCCAGCGAGCCAGGCATTTATTTCCTCGGCCTGCCGTGGCAATCCCGTCGGGGTTCTTCGTTCATTTGGGGCGTCTGGCACGACGCCAAATACGTGGCCGATCACATCGCCATCCAGCGTTCATACCTGGACTACCACGATGCCGCTCAACGTCAGGCCGAGCCACTTGCGGTCGCGGCTAAAACGCCGGTCAGTGCTTAATTCTTTCTTCAGGAGCCACACATGTCCACGCCAACCCATACCCGTATTCGCATGTTCAACACCAAGGAAACCTACCCAAACCAGAGCCTGGACAACGACCTTTGCCAGGCCGTACGCGCCGGCAACACGGTGTATGTCCGTGGCCAGGTCGGGACCGACTTCGAGGGCAAACTGGTCGGCCTCGGTGACCCGCGCGCGCAGACCGAACAGGCGATGCGTAACGTCAAGCAGTTGCTGGAAGAGGCCGGCAGCGACTTGAGTCACATTGTTAAAACCACGACCTATTTGATCGATCCGCGTTATCGCGAGCCGGTGTATCAGGAAGTCGGAAAGTGGCTCAAAGGTGTGTTTCCGATTTCGACCGGACTGGTGGTATCGGCGTTGGGGCAGCCGCAATGGTTGATGGAGATTGATGTGATTGCGGTGATTCCTGAGTAATCGGGAGGACCGAGTTGCGGCTATCGCGAGCAAGCTCGCTCCCACAGGGTAAGTCGTCGTGCACACATTTTGTGGCCGCTGCCAATCCCTGTGGGAGCGCGCTTGCCCGCGATGGCGCCCTTTCAGACACGCACCCGTCAGGGCTATAACCAAGGAATCAAACCATGACCTTCTCCATCGCCGCCCGTTGCCCCGAAACCGGCCAGTTCGGCATCGCCATCAGCTCCTCCAGCATCGCCGTCGGCGCCCGCTGCCCATGGCTGCTGCCCGGTGTCGGCGCGGTCTCGACGCAGAACATCACCCTGCCCTCCCTTGGCCCGGAAACCCTCGCCCTGATGGAACAAGGCCTGGCGCCTGCCGAGGCGATGGACAAGGTGCTGACGCGCAACGGTTACAGCCAGTACCGACAGATCACCGCCATCGATCATCTCGGCCGCACCGCGCATTTCAGCGGCAGCGAGACCCTGGGCAATCACAATGCCGTATCCGGTGAGCAGTGTGTCGCGGCGGGAAACATGCTCGCGGACCGCGCCGTCATCGAAGCGATGGTCAACGCGTTCGAGCAGGGCGAAGGTCAGCTGGCTGACCGCTTGCTCGCCGCCATGAACGCCGCTATTGCAGCAGGCGGTGAAGCCGGACCGGTGCATTCCGCCGCAATGGTAGTGGTCGGTGAGCTGACCTGGCCGATCATCAACCTGCGGGTCGACTGGGCTGATGAAAACCCGATCGCCGAACTGGAAAAACTCTGGGACGCCTATCGACCGCAGGTACAGGACTACATCGACCGCGCCCTCGCGCCCGACAAATCCCCAGGCTACGGAGTCGCCGGAGACGATCGATGAGCACCAGCCTCGACTTGCTGAAAACCCTGGTGGCGTTCGATACCACCAGCCGCGAATCAAACCTGCACCTGATCGAATTCGTGCGCGATTACCTCGCGGATTTTGATGTGCCCTGTGAGCTGATCTACAACGAACAGCGCAGCAAGGCCAATCTGTTCGCGACCATCGGCCCTGCGCAACTGCCGGGCATTGTCTTGTCCGGGCACACCGATGTAGTGCCGGTCGATGGCCAGCCGTGGACCCTGCCGCCCTTCGAGCTGACCGAGCGTGACGGCAAGCTGTACGGGCGTGGCGCAGCGGATATGAAAGGCTATATCGCCTGTGTGCTCGCCCTGGTTCCATCACTGGTGCGGGCCGACCTGAAAAAGCCGGTGCACATTGCGCTGTCGTACGATGAAGAAGTGGGTTGTCTGGGCGTTCGTTCGTTGCTGTCGGAACTGGAAAAGCGCCCGGTCAAACCGATGCTCTGCATCATCGGCGAGCCGACCGAGTTGAAGCCGGTGCTGGGCCACAAAGGCAAGCTCGCGATGCGTTGCGATGTTCATGGCGAGGCCTGTCATTCCGCGTATGCGCCGCTCGGGGTCAACGCGATTGAATACGCCGCCGAGTTGATCAGTGAACTGGGCCGGATTGGCCATCGCCTCAAGGCGCCCGAGCATCACGACGTTCGTTTCGATCCGCCCTTCAGTACGGTGCAGACCGGTGTCATTTCCGGTGGGAAGGCGCTGAACATCGTGCCGGCGGATTGCCGCTTCGACTTCGAAATTCGCACCCTGCCTTCCCATGATCCCAGTGACGTAGCGCAGGAACTGCAGGCCTTTGCCGAACAGCAAGTGCTGCCCCGTATGCGCGCGGTGAGTGAGCAGAGCGAGATTCGTTTCAGCGAGTTGTCGGCCTATCCCGGCTTGGCGACTGATGCGCACAGCGAAGCGGCTGAGTTGATTGCTGCATTCTCCGGTTCCCGAGAGTTCGGCACCGTGGCGTTCGGGACAGAGGGCGGTCTATTCGACGCGGCAGGCATACCCACCGTCGTCTGCGGCCCCGGCAGTATGGATCAGGGGCATAAACCGGACGAGTTTGTCAGCCTGGAACAATTGAATGGCTGCGACGCGATGCTGCAACAGATGCTGCGATCAATCAGCAACTGATTAATCAACACCACTCCCTGTAGGAGCTGTCGAGTGAAACGAGGCTGCGATCTTTTGACTTTGCTCTTGAAAAACAAGATCAAAAGATCGCAGCCTCGTTTCACTCGACAGCTCCTACAGGGCACCGCGGTGCTCGCAAAAAAGGGGACCAAATTTAGGGATTTCGCAGCCGTGTGACCCCGCTGAAAAATACCGGACCCACCTGATCCACGGGCATACTTTTTTTAACGTCTGTAGCAACAAACTTACTAATTTATCTCTCTCCCCCCACCGCCCATCATCACTCCAACAAGAAAAGCGTCGTTCGCGCGGCGCTCACCGAAGTACGAAAACGTACTCACTTTGCCTTGGAGTTCGTCATGGTCACCTGCGCAACAACGTCCGCCCCGCTCATCGAAAAACACACGATAGGATACGTGCCACCCGAAGATCGCCATGGAAAGACAAGGGACCTGTTCACCCTCTGGTTCGGCGGTAACATCGCGCCGCTGCCCATCGTCACCGGCGCCCTCGGCGTGCAGCTGTTCCACCTGAACCTGGTGTGGGGCATCGTCGCTATCCTCGTGGGTCACCTGGTCGGCGGCGTGCTGATGGCGCTGCACTCGGCGCAAGGCCCGCAGATGGGCATACCGCAAATGATCCAGAGCCGTGCGCAGTTCGGTTCACTCGGCGCGCTGCTGGTGGTGCTGATCGCCGGCATCATGTACATCGGCTTCTTCGCGTCCAACATCGTCCTTGCCGGCAAGTCCCTGCACGGTGTGGTCGATACCATTCCGGTACCGGTGGGCATCGTCATCGGCGCCGTGGGATCGGGCATCATCGGCATCATCGGTTACCGCTTCATCCACGTGCTCAACCGCATCGGTACCTGGGTACTCGGCGCCGGCATCGTGCTGGGTTTCGGCTACATCTTCACCCACGTACAGACCGCCGACTTCCTCACTCGCGGCAGCTTCAACATCTCGGGCTGGCTGGCCACTGTTTCCCTCGCCGCGCTCTGGCAGATCGCCTTCGCGCCGTATGTTTCCGACTACTCACGCTACCTGCCGGCCGATGTACCGGTGGCAAGGACCTTCTGGACCACGTACCTGGGCACCGTGCTCGGCTCCAGCCTCTCGTTCATCTTCGGCGCCGTCGCGGTCCTCGCCACGCCGGTCGGCATGGACACCATGGACGCCGTCAAACTCGCCACCGGTTCCATCGGCCCGTTGATGCTGGTGCTGTTCCTGCTCAGCGTCATCAGCCACAACGCCCTTAACCTCTACGGCGCCGTGTTGTCGCTGATCACCCTGGTGCAAACCTTCGCCTACCGCTGGATCCCCACGGCCAAAAGCCGCGCCGTCATCTCGATCATCGTCCTCGCCGGCTGCTGCTTTGCCGCTGTCGGTGCCTCGGCGGATTTCATCGGCCACTTCGTCGACATGGTGCTGGTGTTGCTCGTAGTCCTGGTGCCGTGGACCGCGATCAACCTGATCGACTTCTACGCGATTCACAAAGGCAAGTACGACATCAACTCGATCTTCCAGGTGGATGGCGGGATTTACGGACGATACAACCCGCAAGCGTTGTTGGCGTACGCGATTGGCATCGTGGTGCAGATTCCGTTCATGAACACGCCGCTGTACGTCGGGCCGATTTCGGAACATATCAACGGGGCTGACTTGTCGTGGTTGGTGGGCCTGTTGATCACTTCGCCGCTCTACTATTGGCTGGCAAACCGTGACACGGCGTACAAGCGTCGCCTGTCGAGCGGAAAACTGGCGAACGCTTTGTAAGGGAGAGCTCGTCGATTTCAAGTAAAAAAAAACCCGCACGACGATGCGGGTTTTTTTGTGCTTCGAGACTTGGGAGTGTCACCCATCAAGCCATCAAGTGCGCCCGACAGACCCTGTAACCGGTAGATTGCCCAACAACTTCAGCCCGGTACTCTTCACGAACGTGTCGTAATCCATCGGCTTCTCGATACGGGTTTCAGCGTTCGGTAACACGTAGGCCCAGGCACGTTTGGAGGATGCGTCGTAAACCAGCTTGAACAGGCGAGTCGGGACCCAGACCTTGTTGTTGCCGATGGTGGTGTGGCCTTGGTCAAACAACGGGCCGGTAAAGACAAACACATTGCCATCGGCGCGCTTCGCAAACTTTCTGACGTCCGATTCGACTTTGCTCCAGATCTTCCGATTGTTCGTCGGGTCCTGCGGCACCATGTTCGACAGCGCGAAGGATTGAGCCATGGCATTAGGGCTCGGTGCATCGGCGGCCGGCGATTGGTGCCCACGGTCCACGGCCGGGTGTTGGCTGCGATAGTCGCTCAACTCTGCCCGCCCGCTCTTGGGGATACGCGGATCCGGGTAGAACTGGTTGGTGCGCTCCTCGCCTTTGGCGTCCTGCAACAGGGCTGAATTGAGGCGTTCGACGACGACCATCGGCGTCTTGCTGGTTTGCGAGTACAGCACCGCAAAGTTATCGGAACACAGGGCCAGGGGTTTCATGGTTGCAGGTACGGTGGCGAGATTGATCGGTTTCGCCGCCGGAAACAGGTCTGCACAGCCATCAAAAGAGGCCTGTTTCTGTTTGTTTGAATAGAGGTCCAGCGCCGAGTTCTGATTGATCGAACCCGAACGGGACGTGTGTTGCTGGTGCTCGGCGGGCGGTTTAAGGAGATCAAACAGGCTGCGGGCTTGCGCGCCGTTCGAGAGCAAAACAAGGGCCGACAGCCCAACTGCAATTTTGCGAAGGTTCATGCTTTGAATTCTTTGTATTGAATAGAGGAAAAACGTGCGGCGAGTCGCGATTCACCGAGACTCAATGAGGCAGTGGCTAGTTACATTGCGGCGAGCATCCTTTCACTTTCCTTGATCAAACCACCGAAGTAGAACCGGTCGGCTCCAGGCAGGAGGACCGCTGACGATCTGCGGGAATTATTGACCGTGACAAGTCAATTTAGTGCTGAGGCGTACTTGCATCTTAATCGCCAAGACGGTCCTGGCCTACGACACACCCAGCCTCGGGCCCGTCCGCGCACTGGAACGCTTCCGACCAGACTTCAAGGCGCTTTCTGAACGACTGACTTGCGACCCAATCTGCTACATTCATGCCCCAATTTCTCAACAAGGAGTGTTCGTCCATGAAATTCGGCTATCTGATCATCTACGTCGCTGACGTTCCCGCCTCACTGCGATTCTTCGAAACCGCATTCGGCCTCACCACGCGCTTTCTCCACGAATCCAACACCTACGGCGAACTCGAAACCGGTGACACCGCCCTGGCCTTCGCCGCCGATGAGCTCGCTGCCATGAACTTCAGCAGCGGCCACGTTTCGGCCCACAGCTCGATCAAACCGCTGGGCATGGAAGTCGGCCTGGTCACCGAAGACGTCACCATCGCCCATGCCAAAGCCCTGAACGCAGGTGCCATCGAAATAGCCGCCCCGCTCCTCAAACCCTGGGGTCAGACGGTCTCTTACGTTCGCTGCCCGGACGGAACGCTGGTGGAACTTTGCACACCAGTAAATTGAACCCTGCGCGCCTCAGGCCACCTAACTGAATGACTATCAGGAGGTGGCTAATGCAAATCGAAACGATCTGGATCGTACTCGCGGCAGTTCTGGTGCTGGTCGAGTTGTGGGCGATTAATCGGGTGCGTAAAGCCGAGGGGAAATCGAGCAACAAGCTGGTGTGGATAGTGGTAATCGTGTTTGTGCCGCTGTTTGGGCTGGTAGCGTGGGCGCTGGCAGGGCCGAAGCACACGGCTCAGAATCCGCATTCGCCGCAGGCCAGGCAGTAGCGCAGGGACGGGACTTAACTTAATTCTAAGATTTCGAAATCTTTATAAAACAAAGCCCCGAAAACTCGGGGCTTTGTTGTTCCGGGCAGCCACAGGTATGCAGCCAATCAATGTAGGAGCTGCCGAAGGCTGCGATCTTTTGATTTTGACGTCCGAAAATCGCGTAGGAAATTACCCATGTCGGTGAGGGAACTCGCTTCCGCTGGGCAGAGAAGCCGCCCCAACCCCGCCGAAATCCTAAACGTGCCCACATCCTGTAGCAGTTGGCGAAGCCTACGTTCGGCTGCACAGCAGCCATCAATCCAGTATGCAAGGTTCATCTGACAAAAACGAATTCTGACACTACAACTGCTAAGCATCGAATTGCAGTCTCGACCATCACCGCAAGAACCACCTGACGTCCTACACACCCGTTTGCAGACGGAAAAACTGCCACATATAGTTCGCCCCGTCGCTGACAGTCGTTAGTGGCGGGGTTTCGCAGCCCTAAAAGAAGACACCGAGTATCGTCACTTCCTCGACACAGTCGTTGTTCGTCTGTGAATTGGATATGACGGTTGTGATTCATCTTTCTAGGACTAAAAATCATGACAAACCAAAACCCGCCGCGCCGCTTCACCCCCATGTCCCAATTCGCCTCCGACTACCCCGTCCTCCTCATCGACAGCGACGCCCCGCTGCGCGAACTACACAACTGCGTCAGCGAACGCCTCAACGCCGTCCTCAAATACCTCCACCTGATGGCCTGCACCGGCCACCCCGATGCTGCCGAAGACGACATCAACACCGTGACCAACATCGCCCGGATCCTGGTCCAGGATGTGAGCGACGTGTTTCGGGTGATCGAGCAGCGGGGGATTGATACGCCACAGGGGCAGTGAAAAACTCCAGTCGAAAAAAAACCCGTCTTTTCGCGGGCTGTTCACTTAAGCGGCAGGCATACATTTGTGGAGAGGGGATTTATCCCCGCTCGGCTGCGCAGCAGTCGCAAACCTGCAACCGCGGTGTATCAGGTACACCGCGTGTGATGGTTTGACGACTGCTGCGCAGCCGAACGGGGATAAATCCCCTCGCCACAGGTACGGTGCCGCGTACAGGTAGGCGTCCGGTTTGATATCAGAAGTTAGCCGGGGTGTTGGCGCTGATGATTTCTGCTTCGTCCTGGCCGATGTTGCGAAACCGATGCGGCAGCGTTGTCGGGAAGTAGTAACCGTCACCCGCATTGAGAACACTAATCTGGCCGTCTACCGTCAGCTCAACCGTACCCCGCGTAACCAGCCCACACTCCTCGCCTTCCGAGTGCACGATCGGCTCTTCCCCCGAGCTCGCCCCTGGCGCGTATTGCTCGCGCAACAATCGCATCTGCCGGCTTGGCACCGAGGCCCCAATCAACAGCAACCGCAGGCCATGGCGGCCGAGGTCCGGCTGTTCGTTGGCGCGGAATACGTACTGATGTTCACGTGGTGGCTGATCAAAGGTGAAGAAATCCGCCAGAGACATGGGAATGCCTTCGAGCAGTTTTTTCAGGGAGCTGACGGAGGGACTGACGCGATTTTGCTCGATCAGGGAGATGGTGGCATTGGTGACGCCGCTACGCCGGGCCAGCTCGCGCTGGGAGAGTTTGTAGCTTTCGCGTACTAGTTTGAGTCGTGAGCCCGTGTCCATGACAGCCTTATGTGAGGAAAACTTAAGGGTTATGGGGGTGGATGGCGGGCGACTTTTGGCCGCGAAGGTACCGCTTCCCTGTCCCGGAAATTTGAAAGTCGGGTATTAAATCACGTTTGGTGGTGTTGCTCAGCAGGTTCGATGAATGGGTGGGTGAAATGGCGGTCCCTGGATGTCAGTCGGGATTGATGGCGGCTGGTATGGACTCTTCGCGAGCAGGCTCACTCCTACAGTTTGGTCCCGGTTGGCCGTGGATTTTTTGCTCAAACTGGATCTCTGTGGGAGCTAGCCTGCTAGCGATAGCGGTGTGTCAGCTACATCAATAGCGGCTGATATGGCCTCATCGCGAGTAGGCTCGCTCCCACATTTTGATCGCTGGTGTGGCTTAGATCCCGAATCGATCGCGCAGCGCGTAATACGCGGCGCCCATGGCGGTGAGCGGGGCCTGGAAGGTGCGGCCGCCGATCATTGGCATGTGCGGGAGCGAGGCGAACGCGTCGAAGCGTTCGGCGTCGCCGCGGATCATTTCCGAGATCAGTTTGCCGGCCAGGTGCGAGCAGGTGACGCCGTGGCCGCTGTAGCCTTGCATGTAGTAGGCGTTTTTCTCGATACGGCCGAACTGCGGCATGCGCGACATGGTCAGCAGGAAGTTGCCGGTCCAGCGGTAGTCGATTTTCACGTCCTTGAGTTGCGGGAAGGTCTTGAGGATCTTCGGCTTGATCAGTTGTTCGATGTCGTCCGGTTCGCGGGCGCCGTAGACCACGCCGCCGCCGTACAACAGGCGGTTGTCGGCGGTGAGGCGGTAGTAGTCGAGCAGGTAGTTGCAGTCTTCGACGCAGTAGTTGTTTTTGATCAGGCTGCGCGCCACCTTTTCGGACAACGGTTCGGTGACGACGATTTGCGATCCGCACGGCATGCTTTTACGCGTGACGCGGCTGTCGAGGTCTTGCGGCAGGTAGGCGTTACCGGCGATCAGCAGGTATTTGGCGCGGACCACGCCTTTGGCGGTGCGTACGGTAATCGGTTCGCCGTAGGTGATTTCCACTGCGGCCGATTGTTCGTAGATCTTGCCGCCCAGGCCGATGATGGCCGAGGCTTCGCCAAGGGCCAGGTTCAGCGGATGGATGTGGCCGCCCTGCATGTCGAGCAGGCCGCCGACGTAGTTGTCGCAACCGACTTCGCGCTTGATGTCGGCCGCATCGAGCATTTTCAGGTTCTTGTTGCCGTAGCGTTCCCAGCTGCTTTTCTGCTCGGCCAGGCCTTTGAGTTGCTTTTTGTTCAGCGCAGCAAAAATGCCACCGGGCTTGTAGTCGCACTGAATGTCGTAGTGTTGTATGCGCTGACGAATGATGTCGGCGCCTTCGAAGATCATGCTGCCGAGTACTTCGGCGGTTTTGTCGCCGTAGCGCTCTTCGATCACATCGACGTCGCGGCTATAGGAGTTGACCAGTTGACCGCCGTTGCGACCGCTGGCACCGAAACCGACTTTGGCGGCTTCGAGCACGGTGACGCTGTAGCCGGATTCAGCCAGGAACAGCGCCGAAGACAGGCCGGTGTAGCCGGCGCCGATGATGCAGACGTCGCAGTCCACGGCCTGTTCCAGCACCGGGAAATCACCGGTGAAGTTGCGGGTGGCGGCGTAGTAGCTGTTTACATGGGTTTGTTTCATAGGTTTCTCCGAAGGTCGCAAGCAAGCCTGCGACCGCCGTTGTAGAAGTATTAGAGCTTGATCCAGGTCGCTTTGAGTTCGGTGTATTTATCGAACGCGTGCAGCGATTTGTCCCGTCCATTACCCGACTGCTTGTACCCGCCGAACGGCGCGGTCATGTCGCCGCCGTCGTACTGGTTGACCCAGACACTACCGGCGCGCAAACCGCGCGCAAAGGTGTGGGCCTTGCTCAGGTTGCTGGTCCAGACGCCGGCGGCCAGTCCGAAGATGCTGTCGTTGGCAATGGTCAGGGCTTCTTCGACCGTGTCGAAGGTGATCAGCGACAACACTGGGCCGAAGATTTCTTCACGGGCGATGGTCATGGCGTTGGTGACGCCGTCGAAAATGGCCGGTTCCACGTACAGGCCGCCGGTGTCTTCGAGGGTACGGCTGCCGCCCGCGATCAGTTGCGCGCCCTGGTCTTTACCGACCTGGATGTAGCGCAACACGTTGTCCAGTTGACGCTGATCGACGACCGCGCCAACCGTGGTTTCCGGATTCAGAGCGTGCCCCGGTTTCCAGGCTTGCAGCGCTTCCACCAACAGCGGAATGAACTGCTCGCGAATCGAGCGTTCCACCAGCAAGCGCGAACCGGCGGTGCAGACCTCGCCCTGGTTGAAGGCGATCGCGCCGGCTGCGGCTTGTGCCGCCGCGCGCAAATCCGGCGCGTCGGCGAACACCACGTTCGGACTCTTCCCCCCTGCTTCGAGCCAGACGCGTTTCATGTTGCTTTGGCCGGCGTAGATCAACAGTTGCTTGGCAATCGCGGTCGAGCCGGTGAACGCCAGAACGTCGACGTCCATGTGCAACGCCAGCGCCTTGCCGACGGTGTGACCGAAGCCTGGCAGCACGTTGAACACACCTTTCGGGATGCCCGCATCCAGCGCAAGCTGGGCGATGCGGATGGCCGTCAGTGGCGACTTTTCCGACGGCTTGAGGATGAACGAGTTACCGGCTGCCAGGGCTGGAGCGAACTTCCAGCTGGCCATGATCAGCGGGAAGTTCCACGGCACGATGGCGGCGACCACACCTGCCGGCTCGCGGGTGATCAGGCCGAGCTGGTCGTGGGGCGTGGCGGCGACTTCGTCGTAGATCTTGTCGATGGCTTCGGCGCTCCAGCGGATCGCGTTGGCGGTCGCCGGGATGTCGATGTTCATCGAGTCGTTGATCGGCTTGCCCATGTCGAGGGTTTCGAGCAAGGCGAGTTCTTCCTGGTTGGCCAGGATGAGGTCGGCGAAGCGGATCAGGATGCGCTTGCGCTCGGCCGGGGCGAGATTGGCCCAGATGCCGGATTCGAAGGTGCGGCGCGCGACGGCGACTGCCGCGTTGGCGTCGGCTTCGTCAGTGCTGGCGACGTTGGCCAGGAAACGGCCGTCGACCGGGCTGATGCATTCGAAGGTGTCACCGCTGAGTGCCGGGCGGTATTGGCCGTCGATGAAGGCGCGGCTTTCTATTGTTAGGGACTGGAAGCGTTGCTCCCAGTCGCTGCGAGTGTTTGTCATTGTTGTGACTCGACGCAGGGGAATAGGTGATCGTCAGGCTGGCACCTGTCTTTTAAAACCTGGAATGCAATCCCCCTGTAGGAGCTGCCGAAGGCTGCGATCTTTTGATCTTGATCTCAAAAAGCAAAATCAAAAGATCGCAGCCTTCGGCAGCTCCTACAGGGTTTATTGCCCGTCGTTAGACGGTGTGCAAGTACCAGTTGTACTCAAGGTCCGAGATGGAGTTTTCGAACTCGGCCAGTTCGCTTTCCTTGCACGCCACGAACACGTCGATGTACAGCGGATCGATGTAACGCGCCATGACTTCGCTGTCGTCCAGCTCGCGCAGGGCATCGCGCAGGTTATTGGGCAGGCTCTGTTCGTTCTGCTCGTAGCTGTTGCCTTCGACCGGTGCACCCGGCTCGATTTCGTTGGTCAGGCCGTGGTGAATACCGGCCAGGACTGACGCCATCAGCAGGTACGGGTTGGCGTCGGCACCGGCTACGCGGTGTTCGATGCGCACGGAGTCCGGCGAACCGGTCGGCACACGCACTGCCACGGTACGGTTGTCGATGCCCCAGCTTGGCGAGTTCGGCACGTAGAACTGCGCGCCAAAGCGGCGGTACGAGTTGACGTTCGGGCAGAGGAACGCCATCTGCGCCGGCAGGGTCTCGAGCACACCGCCGATCGCGTGTCGCAGCGCGGCGTTCTGCTCGGGATCCTCGCTGGCAAAGATGTTATTGCCTTCTTTGTCGAGAATCGAAATGTGCACGTGCAGACCATTACCCGCCTGGCCCGGATACGGCTTGGCCATGAAGGTGGTGTCCATCTCGTGGTCGTAGGCGATGTTCTTCACCAGACGCTTGAGCAACACCGCGTAGTCGCAGGCCTTTATAGGGTCGGAGACGTGGTGCAGGTTCACTTCGAATTGCGCCGGGGCGCTTTCCTTGACGATGGCGTCCGCAGGAATGCCCTGCTCTTTCGCGCCTTCGAGGATGTCTTGCAGGCAGTCGACGTACTCGTCCAGGTCATCGATCAGGTAGACCTGGGTCGACACCGGACGCTTGCCTGAAACCGGCGAGCGCGGCGACTGCGGCCGACCGTTCACGTTGTCCTGGTCGATCAGGTAGAACTCCAGTTCAAACGCTGCACAGATGGTCAGGCCCATGTCATCGAACTTACGCACGACATTGGCCAGCACTTCCCGTGGGTCGGCGAAGAACGCCTGGCCTTCCAGTTCGTGCATGGTCATCAGCAATTGAGCGGTTGGGCGCTTCTGCCACGGCTCGATGCTCAGGGTGCCAGGGATGGGGAAGCAGATCCGGTCAGAGTCGCCGATGTCCAGACCCAGGCCGGTGCTTTCCACCGTGGAACCGTTGATGTCCAGAGCGAAGAGCGAGGCCGGAAGGTTGATGCCTTTTTCGTAAACCTTATGAAGACTGGTGCGTTCGATGCGCTTGCCGCGCACCACACCGTTCATATCCGCAATCAGAAGGTCGACGTACAAAACCTCAGGATATTTCTTAAGGAATGCGTTTGCTTCGTTGAGTTGAACGGTACGCAGAGGGACCGACATGATGCACCTATTAGCTGTTAATTATTATGTTCACTACCTTGTTGCGAGCTCAGTCAATCCGAAAGACAAAGTGAAGTCAATAGCGAACACTTGGCCTATCAACCTTTATTTTCGGGCGTTTAATGGGGACTAGAGTGCCAAATTGGTCCCGCACGCCGCGTAAATCCTGAGGATCAGACGCGCGGCGTTTAGAATTTTTTACATGAGAGTTGTTAATTAAAATCAACAAGGCTAAGCTCCGGAAAAGCTCGTTCAAGTGTGAAACTTCGAGGTGATAAAAATGGCATTCAAGCCATTGATCGGCGTTACTGCATGCGTCAAACAGATTGGCCTGCACCCCTACCACGTCAGCGGCGACAAGTACTTGCGTGCTGTCAGCGTCGCGGCTTTGGGGTTGCCCGTGGTCATTCCTTCATTAGGCGAACTGACTGAAATCGAGGATCTGCTCGCGCAGTTCGACGGTCTGTTGCTGACCGGTTCACCTTCGAATGTGGAACCTTTCCACTATCAAGGCCCGGACAGTGCGCCCGGCACGGATCACGATCCGGCGCGGGATGCCACCACCCTCCCCTTATTACGTGCAGCCATTGCGGCGGGCGTTCCGGTGCTCGGCATCTGCCGTGGCTTTCAGGAAATGAACGTCGCGTTTGGTGGCAGCCTGCATCAGAAGGTGCATGAGCTGCCGGGCATGCTCGATCACCGCGAGGCGGATCACCCGGAACTGGCCGTGCAATACGCACCGGCTCATGCCGTGACGGTTCAGCCAGGGGGTGTGTTTGAAGCGCTGAAGTTGCCCGCCGGGTTCATGGTCAATTCGATTCACAGCCAGGGCATCGACCGACTGGGTCCTGGCCTGCGCTGCGAGGCGGTTGCGCCGGACGGATTGATCGAGGCGATTTCGGTGGAGCACAGCCGCACCTTTGCCGTCGGCGTGCAATGGCACCCGGAATGGCAGGTGCTTTCAAACCCTCCCTATTTGAGTATTTTCCAGGCGTTCGGCGATGCGTGCCGGCGACGGGCTGCGCTGCGTAACGCGCGCTGACTTAAACAGACGATCAACTTAATTACTGCCCCCGCGAGTCTGGCGGGTGCGCCTTTGCGCATCCGTGACTTGTGAAAACAACACATTGCAATAACAACAAGTACGACCCAGGCAGCCAGGACGGCGGCGCCGAATAGGCCCGAGTAGCAGGTACCTGCAACTCATGCGCAATGCCCTGTAGGAGCTGCCGAAGGCTGCGATCTTTTGATCTGGATCTTGAAGAGCAACATCAAAAGATCGCAGCCTTCGGCAGCTCCTACAGGGAACCGCGTTTGAATTGGATGGCATCGCAACCTCCGGGCTTGCAATTCACTATTAAGTCAGGCCGCGTTGGCCCGACGACTGAAACCTGTTGGGAGTTTCACATGGCAAACGCCTCCAGCATTTACAGGAAGGCTCTTGAAGGTCACCAGGCACCGAAAAAGGTGCTGGTGAAAGTCGACCGCGTCACCAAGAAATTCGACGAAACCGTCGCAGTGGATGACGTCTCGCTTGAGATCCATCAAGGCGAAATCTTCGCCCTGCTTGGCGGTTCCGGCTCCGGTAAATCGACGCTGCTGCGCATGCTCGCAGGCTTCGAGCGCCCTACCGAAGGACGTATCCTGCTCGACGGTGTGGACATCACCGACATGCCGCCATACGAGCGGCCGATCAACATGATGTTCCAGTCGTACGCCTTGTTCCCGCACATGACGGTGGCGCAGAACATTGCCTTCGGCCTGAAGCAGGATCGGCTGTCCTCCAGTGAAATCGACGCCCGTGTGGAAGAGATGCTGCGACTGGTGCACATGACCCAGTACGCCAAGCGCAAACCTCACCAACTGTCCGGCGGTCAGCGTCAGCGTGTGGCGTTGGCTCGCTCTTTGGCCAAGCGTCCGAAGCTGTTGCTGCTCGATGAACCGATGGGGGCGCTGGACAAGAAACTGCGTTCGCAGATGCAGCTTGAGCTGGTGGAAATCATCGAGCGCGTCGGCGTGACCTGCGTGATGGTGACCCACGATCAGGAAGAGGCCATGACCATGGCCCAGCGCATTGCGATCATGCACCTGGGCTGGATCGCCCAGATCGGCAGCCCGGTCGACATCTACGAAGCACCGGTCAGCCGCATGGTCTGCGAGTTCATTGGCAACGTGAACGCTTTCGAAGGCACGGTTGTTGAAGACCTTGAAGGTCATGCGATCATTCACAGCCCGGACCTTGAGCAGAAGATCTACGTCGGTCACGGCGTCAGCACGTCGGTGCAGGACAAGTCGATCACCTACGCGATCCGCCCGGAAAAAATGCTGGTCAGCACCATCAAGCCAGACACCCGCTACAACTGGTCCGTGGGCAAGGTGCATGACATCGCCTACCTCGGCGGTCATTCGGTGTTTTATGTGCAGCTGCCGGGCGGCAAAGTCGTGCAGTCGTTCATGGCCAACGCCGAACGCCGCGGCGCACGTCCGACCTGGGACGACCAGGTCTACGTGTGGTGGGAAGACGACAGCGGCGTGGTACTGCGCGCATGAGAACCTTCAATCAGCAATTCCTGAGACTGGTCCCCAGCGGGCGAAAACTGGTCATCGGCATTCCGTTCATCTGGCTGTTTCTGTTCTTCATGCTGCCGTTCTTTTTGGTGATGAAGATCAGCTTCTCAGAAGCGGCCCTGGCGATTCCGCCGTACTCGGAGATCTACACTTTCGCCGAGCAGAAATTCCAGTTGCTGCTTAACCTCGGCAACTACTCGTTGCTGACTCAGGATGAGTTGTACATCTCGGCGTACCTCGGTTCGTTGAAAGTGGCGTTGCTCAGTACGGTGATGTGCCTGGTGATCGGTTTCCCGATGGCTTACGCAATCACCAAGGCGAGCAAGGAATCGCAAAACGTCTTGCTGCTGCTGATCATGATGCCGACCTGGACCGCGATCCTGATCCGTGTGTATGCGTGGATGGGCATCCTCAGCAACAACGGTTTGCTTAACGCGTTCCTGATGTGGACCGGCCTGACGTCGCACCCGATCGAGATCCTCAACACCAACACCGCCGTTTATATCGGTGTGGTGTACGCGTACTTGCCGTTCATGGTTTTGCCGCTGTACGCCAACCTGGTCAAGCACGATGGCAGCCTGCTGGAAGCGGCGCAGGACCTGGGTTCGAGCAACTTCAACAACTTCTGGAAAATCACCGTGCCGCTGGCCAAGAACGGCATCATCGCCGGTTGCATGCTGGTGTTCATTCCGGTGGTCGGTGAGTTCGTGATTCCCGAGCTGCTCGGTGGCCCGGAGACGCTGATGATCGGTCGCGTGCTGTGGCAAGAGTTCTTCAACAATCGCGATTGGCCGGTGGCGTCTGCCCTGGCGGTGGTGATGCTGTTGATTCTGATTGTGCCGATTCTGCTGTTTAACCGCAGCCAGGCCAAAGAGATGGAGGCACGAGGATGAAACGCTTCGGATTTTCAAAGTTCATGCTGGTTTTCGGCCTGTCGTTTATCTACCTGCCGATGCTGATTCTGGTGATCTACTCGTTCAACGCCTCGAAGCTGGTGACGGTGTGGGGCGGCTGGTCATTCAAGTGGTACGCCGGCCTGCTCGACAACACTCAACTGATGGGCTCGGTGGTGCGCTCGCTGGAAATCGCCTGCTACACGGCGGTGGCGGCGGTGGCACTGGGGACATTGGCGGCGTTCGTGCTGACCCGCGTGACACGCTTCAAGGGTCGCACGTTGTTCGGTGGCCTGGTGACCGCGCCGTTGGTGATGCCGGAAGTGATCACCGGTCTGTCGCTGTTGCTGCTGTTCGTGGCCATGGCGCAGTTGATCGGTTGGCCGATGGAGCGTGGCATCGTCACGATCTGGATCGCCCACACCACGTTTTGTGCCGCCTATGTCGCAGTGGTAGTCTCCGCCCGCCTTCGCGAGCTGGACCTGTCCATCGAAGAAGCGGCCATGGACCTCGGTGCGAAGCCGTTCAAGGTGTTTTTCCTGATCACCATTCCGATGATCGCGCCGTCACTGGCGGCGGGCGGCATGATGTCGTTTGCCTTGTCGCTGGATGATCTGGTGCTGGCGAGCTTCGTGTCGGGGCCGGGGTCGACGACCCTGCCGATGGAAGTGTTCTCGGCGGTTCGTCTGGGTGTGAAGCCTGAGATCAACGCGGTTGCCAGCCTGATTTTGTTGGCGGTCTCGATTGTGACGTTCATGGTCTGGTACTTCAGCCGTCGTGCTGAAGCGAGCCGTAAGCGTGCTATTCAGGAAGCGATGGATCAGACGGCCAGTGAGTCGTGGCAGCCTGGTAAGTCATTGGCGGGTGCTACCGCCTGATGTCATCGGACGTGAACACGCTCCTGTGGCGAGCGAGCTTGCTCGCGCTGGGTTGCGAAGCGACCCCGAAAATTCCGGCCATCCTGCCAATTTTTCGTGAGTGCTGCGCACTCAAGCGGGAGCAAGCTCCCTCGCCACAGGATTGATGTTTTACACCAGGGTTTGTGTTTGCTTAACAGGTTGTGTGTTCACTGCATCTTTGCTGTGTGATTTTGAATAAAAAGAATGGAGTTGTACTCGATGAAAATGCTTGGCAGGACTTTGCTGACACTGTCCTTATTCGGCGCGATCGCCACAGGCGCCCAGGCCAATGACAAGGTACTGCGCGTCTACAACTGGTCGGATTACATCGCCCCGGACACCGTCAAAAAGTTCGAAGACGAGACCGGCATCCGTGTGACCTACGATGTGTTCGACAGCAATGAAACCCTCGAAGCCCGGCTGCTTGCCGGCAAATCCGGCTATGACATCGTCGTGCCGTCGAACAGTTTTCTGGCCAAGCAGATCAAGGCTGGCGTCTATCAGGAACTGGACAAGTCGAAGCTGTCGAACTGGAAAAACCTGAACCCGGTGTTGCTGAAAAACGCCTCTGCCAGCGATCCGGACAACGGTCACGCCTTCCCGTACATGTGGGGCTCGATCGGTATCGGGTTCAATCCGGACAAGGTCAAGGAAGTGCTCGGCGGCAATGCCCCGACCAACTCCTGGGACCTGTTGTTCAAACCGGAAAACGCCGAAAAACTTAAAGCCTGCGGTATCAGCTTCCTCGATTCGCCAACGGAAATGTTGCCGGCTGCCCTGCACTATCTGGGTTATGCGGTGAATTCCCAGGACAAGGCTCAGATCGCTGAAGCCGAAGCACTGTTCATGAAGATTCGCCCGTCGGTGGCGTATTTCCACTCCTCGAAGTACATCTCCGACCTGGCCAACGGCAACATCTGCGTGGCAGTCGGTTACTCCGGCGATGTGCTGCAGGCCAAGGCCCGCGCCAAGGAAGCCGGCGATAAAGTGAAGATTGACTACAGCATTCCGAAAGAAGGTGCCGGCAGTTTCTATGACATGGTTGCCATCCCCCGCGATGCGGCGAACGTCGAGAACGCTTACCTGTTCATGAACTTCCTGATGCGCCCGGACATCATCGCCGAGATCACCAACAACATTGGCTACAGTAATGCCAACGCGGCGGCTACGCCCTTGGTGGATGAGGCGATTCGTGATGATCCGGGGTCGTATCCGCCGCAAGACGTGATCGCGACGTTGTATGCGATTCCGGATTTGCCGATTGGTATTCAGCGGGTGATGACTCGGGGTTGGACTCGGGTGAAGCTCGGTAAGTGAACAACCTGGACTTCTCGCTGAAGCTGACTTCGCCTTCGCCTTCGCCTTCGCCTTCGCGAGCAAGCCCACACACAGGGTGCGCGTCGCAACGCAAATCATTGTAGGAGCTGCCGCAGGCTGCGATCTTTTGATCTTTCTTCATCAAGCCATCAAAGATCAAAAGATCGCAGCCTCCGGCAGCTCCTACAGGGGGAGATGTGCATCCGGACAACACGTTTTCCGTTCCCGCAGCGCCTTACCACCGCTGCCTTTCTCTGATGAAGAACGGCCTCACCTGGCTTCCTCGGTCAAGGTGGATTTGGGCGCCCTCGGGCGCCTTTTTTTGTGGCTGACGTTACGGTATCAACGGCCACTGCGCGAGTGCCCGATAACGGCCTTTATGGGATTCGAACAGGGCGAAGTGATCGGCATGCAGGAAAAACGTCGGCGGCGTCGTCGACTCGGGCACCGGCGCCCGGTAGTCGCGCATCAAGGTCAGGTGCGGCCTAAAGTCCTTGGACGTCTCCTCGAATCCGAACGGCAGCATCGCCTGCTCCAGCGCATACACCAGACGTAGCAACGCGGGCGGCGCCTGCTCTGATGCCAGCACCAGCGCCCCTGCCCTGCGCCAGGCATCCAGCCGATCCAGTTCGACCCGCAATGGCTCACCGGGCACGCGAACCTTGCCGGCGGCGCTGCAGACATCGGCGATCTGCGCCGCATTGACCGAGCCGAGAAACAACAGCGTCAGGTGGAAATTTTCCGCAGGCACCGGACGGCCTGTCCTGAGTTGCAGCGCGTTACGCCACTGCGCTATCGCCCGGCGTTGCGCGGGTGCGCAGTCCAGCGCAAAAAACAGCCGTTTGGACGGCTCATGGGATTCGTCGCTCATGCCTGGCAGCTCCTGGTGGGCAAGTTATAGTTCAGACAACCGAATCAACGGGAGGTGACCATGCGAGAGATCATCAGCAAGGAGCCGTGGTGGGCAATGCCGCCGCGACCCGGTCAGGATGAGTCCGAGCTGGACTGGGGATGGCTGGTTCACTATAGCGAAGGTGAACCGCGTTTCGAATTTATCCGGGAACGACCTACGGACAGCGAGATCCGCAATCGCAAGAGCTGCAGGATCACCCCTTCATCGGAGTGATCCTGCGACGGGCGTCAGGCTTGCACGATCACGTTGAAACCGCCGAATACCATGCGCTGACCGTCGAACGGCATCGGGTTGACGTCCGGCTGCATACGCGGGTCGGACATGAGCTTGTTCATTCCGGCATCGCGGGTGCCTTTGTCGGGCCATACGATCCAGGAAAACACCACGGTTTCGTCGTCCTTGAGCTTGACCGCCATGGGGAACGAGGTGACCTTGCCGTCGGGCACGTCATCGCCCCAACATTCAACGACGCTCAAGGCACCGTTTTCTTTGAAAATGACGGCCGCCGACTCGGCGTGTTTTTTGAATTTTTCCCGATTGGCCGTTGGGACTGCTGCAATGAAGCCATCAACGTAAGACATGGTCATTCTCCTGCGGGGGGTAGAGGGTCGATCTGCTGGTTAGTCGATTCCGTCGGGCTCCAGTCGACAGACCCGCCACCCGAACTGACCGACGGTGCTTCGACGGCCCCCGCCAGATTCCCTTCAACTTGCGCCGCCATGTACAACGTCCCGGCCATCACACCGGTCGTCGGGTTCTGCACCAGCTTCACCCAGGCTTTGTCGAACGTATTGCCCAGGCTGCTGCGAATCAGCGCCTCGCTGTCAGGCCGGTCACTGGCCTGGATAATTGCGCGAATGCCCGCGACGCCGACAGTAATCAATCCTCCCGCCAGCCTCCCTGCCGCCGCCGCCACCGCACTGGCCGCCCCGCGCGGGGCCATTTCGGCTTCCATCCGCTGACTGGCGCGTTTGGCCACAGGCGCCATGGCGGTATCGGTCGAGCCGACGCCCTTGTCGCCGCCCGCGGTGTGGATCTTGTCGATCAGCGCGGAAAACGCCGGGAGCATATTCAGGTCGGTATGGATGACCTGATAGAGCGAGGCATCCCGGGCAGAGGGTGGGCCCAGCGCGATGGCGGGGATCTTGTTGACGCGGGCATTGAGCTGGTCCATCGGCACGCCGTAGCGCTGGGAGATGACCTGCAGTTGCTGGCCAATGAGCTGCACATAAAACTCGGTGGCCTGATGAAGAATCGCGTCCGGGTCTATCTCAACCGCCACCGGTGCCAGGACACGTTCCTGGTATTCCTCCAGCAAATACGCCGCCAGACGCTTGGCCGACGCGTCCTGCTCGCCTTTGGCGCTGATGGTGTACCAGCTGACTTTCATCGACATCCATTCCTGGGCCCAGTAACTGCTGAACCACGGAATGAAATTCTCTTCGGTCTGTTCGTAAACGCGTGTGCGCCAATGATCCATGGACCCGCGCGCAAAGACCTTGGCCTGTTCGGTGGCCGATCGTGATGCCGCGACAATGTCCCGGTCCACTTGCTGCCAGGTGGCCTGGGAAACGATGACCGGTGGCGCGGTAAGAGGCGCACGCGTAGGCGTGGCGCAACCCGCCACGACCAACAGCACGGCAACGATCAGCGAACGCAGGTTCAAGGTCGCGGCTTCCCGAAAATGTTACGCCGACCGTAAGGATCGGCGGTCGAAGGGGTACTGGTTTGAGTATAGGTGGAGGTCTGGGTCTGTCCTTGGTCCGGTGTCGAATCTGTAGGCCGCTATCGCGAGCAGGCTCACTCCCACAAGGATCTTTGTCGGTCACAGCATTCGCATACACCGCCGAAACCTGTGGGAGCGAGCCTGCTCGCGATGGGGCCGTGTCAGTCGATGTCGGTATTGGATGCAAGACCGCTATCGCGAGCAGGCTCACTCCCACAGGGATCTTTGTGGGTCACAGCATTGGCGTACACCGCCGAAACCTGTGGGAGTGAGCCTGCTCGCGATGGGGCCGTGCCAGTTGGCATCGATGCCGGATCATCAGGGGCCAGTCAAAACACCACCCCTCCTTACCATCATTCCCATCGATAACCACCATCGTCCCGAATGCCTTCCGCAAAAAATCCGTCAGCGTAGGATCACCTTATCCCGTCAACAAATCCCGTAACGGAGGGGTTCATCATGCTGATTCATCTTCTGACTTGCCTGGCCCTGACCGCTGTCACCCTGACGCTTTTTTCTTACATCGTTCTGGACGTCGATCAGACCGAGGAGCAGCCATCATGATCCACGCCGTCACTCTCTCCGTGAGCTTTCCGGTTTTTGGTAATAACTACTATTCCCAGCAGGTTGTTCCGCGCCAGGCGATTTCGCTGGTGTTCGACAAAAATTTCGAAGCGTTGCTGATGCCGGCCGCCGCTAATCATTTCAGTAATGAAGTGGTGGGGCTGAATGACCAGTTTCGGTTTTTGAATGATGTGTTGGTTGAGCACCTATTGGACAAGGAAGTGGCTCTGGATACCGCGCGTCGGTTCACGTTTTAGGAGCTGGCGTGAGTTCAGCATCCATCAGTTGACCAATGAGGTATGTCCTTGTCGCCGCCCTTGAACTTGATGACGCCGTAAGTGATAGCCACCGCGTGCAAGTCCGTATTCATTCCTGTCCTGGGCGCTGTCGTGATGTGAACGGTCGTGCCCAAGGCGTCCGCTATAGAAAGCGTTCCCGCCCAGGAAATGGCCATATCAATGGCATTCCCCTCGATGTGTCGTGACCTCAGCGCCGGGGCAACTCTCAGTTTTTTCAGGCCATAGGCATCCACCATTTCCCGGGCGGCGGCGATGGATCGCTCGCTACAAAATTCGCCCTTTTCGTCTACGTGGCCCCACGCGATGTTCACGCCCTCGCGGGTCGGGATGGTCTTCGGGTCTGCGTCCGCATTTAAGATTTTCCAGGCCCAGTGCATCAGGAATGCGCGCTGGGCAGGACGCAACGTGGCGGCGATGTTTACGCTCGCACCTGCTGCTTGAAGGGCTCTGATGAAGGAAAGGGCTGACGAACCAAAGGCCGGGCTCAGATCATCAAGACGCGTACTGGTTGGAAACTCCGACACCCAAGAACGACCACTGGGTTTTTTCAGGGTGTAGTCACCCTGCACAGCGGCCTGAGCCTGAGACGTAAAATCCAGCGGTTTTGCCACGGTGAAGCTCCTCGATTCTGTCTGTTCATCGAGTGTCCAACGGCTTCAGCAGGCTCCTGCGAAACACCTTTCCTGGACACTGGTGCACGGGAATTAAGGCGTTCTTGATAAAACTTATATGTCAGGCATTTCCTCTTTTTCAGAGAGCAAACGGATCAATTTATCGGGCCACGACTGATGGCGCGCACACCTCTTTAAGACACCCGCGCAACCAGCGATGCACCGGGTCGGCGTCCATTCGCGGATGCCAAAGCATGGCGACGGTAAATGGCGGCACTTCAAAGGGAAGCGCAAAGCTGTGCATTCCGACACGCAGGCTTTGCGTGTGGCGCTCTGGAACACAGGTGATCAGGTCGGTGCCCCTGGCGAGCGCCAGCGCGGTCGAGAAACCGGCGACCGTCGTCACGATGTCGCGTGTGAGTTGCAGCGCCGCCAGCGCGTCATCAATCGGTCCTTTATCCAACCCCCTTCTGGAAATGCTGATGTGCCCGCCCGCCGCAAAGCGAGCAGGCGTGATGTCGCCTTTGCCGAGTGGGTGGTCTTCGCGCATGACGCCAATGAAGCGATCACGGAACAGCCCCTGCGTGCGCAACTCCGGCCCTGCGCCCTTCCCGACCACGCCTGTTTCCAGATCCACGGTACCGTCCCGTAGCGCGGTGCTGTCCTTATCGGGTTTGTGCATGAAGCGCAGTCGCACACCGGGGGCTTGCTCGGCGATGCGTGCTATCAGCGGCGCGCCGAAGTTTTCGACAAAGCCCTCGCTGGTGCGCAGGGTAAAGAGGCGGTTCAGGTGTTGCAGATCCGGCTGTTCGGCCGGGCGAAGGACAGCTTCGGCGTCCTGCACCAGCTGCCCGACGCGCTCGCGCAATTCGATGGCCCGGGGGGTCGGCACCAAACCGCGCCCTGCCCTGACGAGAAGCGGATCGCCCGTGGTCTCGCGCAAACGGGCCAGCGAGCGACTCATCGCCGAGGGGCTGAGCCGCAGGCGTTTGGCGGCGCGGGCGACGCTGCCTTCAGCGAGCAGCACATCCAGAGTGATCAGCAAATTCAGATCGGGGAAAGGCATGCTTCGCCTCCAGGCAGGTGGGAGATGGCGTCTGGCGCATGGATAAAGTGCAAACCGTGCGTCTTCCGCCATGTTAGGCCTGGGCGTAGATTTCGGACAGCCCCGCTTCGGGAGTGGTCAGAAAGAGGACGCAGATAATGACTACGATTGCCGCCGCTCGATCGGCTGGCGCCACACGGTGGACGCTCACCAGTCTCTCCCTTTCGATGTTGCTCTCGTCGCTAGGGACCAGCATTGCCAACGTGGGATTGCCGACATTGTCTGAAGCGTTCAACGCGCCCTTTCAGTCGGTGCAATGGGTCGTGATTGCCTACCTCCTCGCCATCACCGCGTTGATTGTCAGTGTCGGACGGCTCGGTGATATCACGGGGCGCCGACGTTTACTGCTGATCGGCATCGGTCTGTTTACCCTGGCGTCGGTGTTATGCGGTGTGGCGCCGACCCTGAATCTATTGATCGCCGCCCGAGCGCTGCAGGGGCTTGGCGCCGCCATCATGATGGCGCTGACCCTGGCGTTTGTAAGCGATGCCGTGCCCAAACCCGGGATCGGCAGGGCCATGGGGATGCTCGGGACGATGTCGGCCATCGGCACCGCGATGGGGCCTACATTGGGTGGTCTTTTGATTTATGGATTCGGTTGGCGGGCGATCTTTCTGATCGCTGTTCCACTGGGTCTGCTGACAGGGTGGCTCGCGTATCGGTGGCTCCCTGCCGACAGCGCGGAATCCGGAGCCAGGCGCAGTGGATTCGATGTGCCGGGCACGTTGATGTTCGTGGTCATGCTGACGGCGTACGGGCTGGCGATGACGATCGGGCGCGGCAGTTTCGGATGGCTCAACAGTGCGCTGCTGGTGTTTGCGGGTGTTGCTCTCTGGATGTTTGTGTCCATCGAAAAGCGTGTCGCCTCACCCTTGATTCGCCTGAAAATGTTCCGCGATCCAGACTTGAGCGCCTGCCTGGCGATGAGTGCGCTGGTGACCATGGTGATGATGGCGACGCTGGTGGTCGGGCCTTTTTACTTGTCAGAGGCACTTGAACTGGATGCCGTCGGGGTTGGCCTGGTGATGTCGGTCGGGCCAGTGGTCGCTGCGCTGACAGGGGTGCCGGCGGGCCGCGTTGTCGACCGGTTCGGCGCTCGGCGTATGACTGTCTCGGGGCTTGCAGCGATGGTCATTGGGTGCTGCGCGTTATCGATAACGCCGGTGGAGTTCGGCATCGGCGGCTATGTGGTGGCCGTGGCTGTCATCACATTGGGGTACGCGCTGTTCCAGACGGCCAACAACACTGCGGTGATGGCAGATGTCGTAGCGGACCAGCGAGGGGTGATTTCGGGTCTGCTCAACTTGTCGCGCAATCTGGGACTGGTCTCCGGCGCCGCTGCGTTGGGCGCGGTGTTTGCGCTGGCATCAAGCTCTGCCGGGAGCAATCTCGCGCATCCCGATGCGATTGCACAAGGGATGCAGAGCACGTTTGCCGTAGCGTTGATGTTGATGGGCTTGGCGTTGGTCATTGCGCTGCGGCGGTTGCAAGCTTTTAAGAGGTCTATCCGATGAGGCCGTCATACTCGGATTGATGGTGCCTGACACGCCGCCTTCGCGAGCAGGCTCGCTCCTACAGGAAACGGTTTTGTCCGGGTTCCTGCCGCTATTTTCTGACGATCACCGTCACCTGAACGCCGACTTCGACCGGCCCTTCTTTCAGATAACCTGGTTCCGACCGTTGCGTTTGGCCTGATACAACGCGTCATCCGCACGGGTCAGCAGGCTGTCGAGGGTGTCGTCGGGCACTGCCAGCGCCACACCGAACGAGGCCGTTATGGTGTCCAGCACCTTGCCGTCGCCACGCGCCTTGATTCGCAGCGACTGGATCTTCAGGCGCAGTTGCTCGGCGAAAGCCCGGGCGCTGGCGAGATCGGGGCATTGCTCCAGCACCACGCAGAATTCTTCTCCGCCGTAACGCGCGGCATTGGCGTGGTTGGGCAGTGAGTGGCGCAAGGTTTGCGCGACATGCTGGAGAACCCGGTCGCCCAAGGGATGGCCGTACTGGTCATTGAATTGCTTGAAGTGATCGATATCGAGCATCACCAGAGCGACGCCTCGCGATGGTCTGCCCAGCGCCCGTTCCAGCACACGGGTGAAGGCCGCGCGATTGAGCAGTTCGGTCAGGCCATCGATCGTCGCGGCCAGTTGCGCGCGCTCGAGTTTGCTGCGCAGGGTCTTGATTTCGTCCTGGGCGGAATGCAGTTGGGATAGAAAGTGTTCCTGCTGGCTCTGCATGAGCCGGGTGCTTTGTTGCAGTTCGCTCAAGATGTCCGGCAAGCGCTCGTTAGTAGGCGCTTCGAGCATGTCCAGGCAGTGAACGAGGCTGGTCTGGAAGTTGCGATTGCCTTCGACACTGCGCGACACGTCCCGCGCCATGTCGTCGACCAGATTGATCGCTTGCTGCTGGCCGGCGCGCGCATCTTCCAGCTCGTCGCGAATGATGTAGTCGCGAAACAGCTTCGATGCGGACTCGGCAGGAAAGCGATCGAAATCCTTGAGTACCTTGTCCAGTTGCCGATTGAGCTCGGGCACCTGGCCCTTGCTGTAGGTGTACCAGAGCGCGTAGTGCACGGGGTTGGGCGGGATGTTATGACGAACCATCAATGGGACGGCTTGCTTGAGCAGGGCCGCCGCCTCGCGGGAATCTTCCGGATACATCTCTAGAACAGTCGCACGCGTCTCGGATTGGCTCATAGCGTCACTATGGTTAGTAATCATTGGCAAATGGAAACGCGTGGAGCATAACCGTACGTCTGGTAAACGGATAGCCACTTGCCAGCAAATACGGCCCTTTTTATTGAGCGCCAAGGCCAAGTTATTGCAAGACGGCACCCTCGTTGCGAAACGCCGTGGGACTCATGCCGGTCCAGCGCTTGAACGCCCGACGGAAACTGCGCACATCGCTGTAGCCGACTTCTTCGGTAATGCGCTCGATGGACATCTCCGGATTGCCCAACAGGCTCATGGTGCGCGCCTGGCGTACTTGTTCCAGTAACGTTTCGAACGTCAGCGCATGCTCGGTGAGCCGTCGACGCAAGGTACGGCTGCTCATGTTCAAGTCACCGGCAATTTTTTCGATGTGGCTGCCCTCGGTCAGGTCGCGGGAAATCGCGCGCTCCACCGCCTGGATCAAGTCCATTTTCTGGTGAATCTGCGCGGCCTCCAGCTCAAGCAATTTGACCGCCTGACGCAATGCCAGGGAATGATGATTGGGCAGGCACACCTCCAGCCAGTGAGCGGCAATGACCATGCGGTTTTGCAGACAGCCAAAGCGCACATCCGGCCCCAGCCAATGGTGGTACTCGGCCCGGTAATCCGGCGCCGCGTGCACGAACTCCACGGCTATCGGCTTGAAATCCGCGCCCACCAGCGCTCGGCCGTACACCAGCAAACTGGCGAAAAACTCCTCGACCGCGAACACCTGCACGTCGGCGAACGGCAACCGGCATTCGACGTCGACGAGCACCCGGTCCGCCGTTTCTTCGACACTCGATACGGCGATGCCGCCGGAGGTGTGCTGATGACGGATACCCAGCTCGAACGCATCCCGCAGGGTTTTGCACAGGGACAGCACATGGCCGAGAAGCCCGAGGGTGCCGAGTACGTTCTGCGCACCGACCCATAGCCCCAAACCGCGGTTCGGCAACACCTTCAACGCACGCTGAATCATCGCCACGGCCTGGCGGTAGGAAATGCGGTGCGCCGGGTCCTGCAGGTCTTCGAGGGTAAAGCCCAACCCTCGGCAAAGGGTCTCGGGGTTGATGCCTTTTTGCTGCGCGA
Organism: Pseudomonas sp. LBUM1643; assembly: GCF_059716215.1. Taxonomy (NCBI): domain Bacteria; kingdom Pseudomonadati; phylum Pseudomonadota; class Gammaproteobacteria; order Pseudomonadales; family Pseudomonadaceae; genus Pseudomonas; species Pseudomonas sp. LBUM1643. The sequence continues at coordinate 2,794,093 of NZ_CP166813.1, read as the reverse complement.
CTTCTGCCAGGGTTTGCAACAGAAACGGCGACACCAGCGCCAGTTCATAGGTGGGATCGATTACTTTCATCTGCATGGGCGCTATACGTTCCGGATCGTGTCTGGATTCTTATTTTTTGTTACCGGTTATGTCTAAGGAAGTTAGCACAGGCTTTGAAGGCTGTCCGCAGAAGCCCCCTATCTGGCCGCCAATACCCTGCCCGCGCTCGCCTTAACAGCTTATTTCTATGCCCTGGGGCTCTGGTCACCGGCGTCATGCCACCGGCGCGACCACTCACAATAAGAATGAGTACACACATGAACCTGATCCGGATGAACGTTTCCTTGCGACTGGCCGTCGGCCTGGCGGGTGTCTGCGCCATTCAATTACCGGCGTTAGCCACCGAGGCCGGCGTAGACAACATTGGCCCTGGCACCGACGGCTTTTTCATGTTGCCTCTGGACGTGAACAGCCTCCCGGACAACATGCTGGCCTTCAACCTCTACTACAACCATTACACATCCACCAAGCTGAACATCAGCTCGCTGGGCGGCAAAGTGCCCAATGTCGAGATTGAATCCACGGCGGTCATTCCGCGTATCGATTACCTCAGCCCGGTGCGGGTATTCGGGGGGCGTCTGGCCGGTTACATCGCGCAGCCGTGGCTGAAACAGGAAGTCTCGGTGTTCGGTTTGCAGGACACCCGCGAAGGCATGGGCGACACCACCATCGCGCCAATCATTCTCTGGGACATGGGCAAGAACCTGACCCTCGGTGCTGCCGTGGAAATCACCGTGCCGACAGGTGAATACAGCGTCGACCGGCTCGCCAACACCAGCAACAACTTCTACACCTACAAACCGCTGTTTTCCTTCACCTGGTTGCCGACGCCGAGAACCGAGTTGTCGATGAAGACGACTTACAGCTTCAACGAGAAGAACAAGGACACCGACTACAAATCGGGGCAGATTTTTCACTTCGATTATTCCGCCAGTTACAAGATCACCGACAACCTGATGCTCGGCTTGAATGGCTACTATTTGAAGCAGACCACCGACGACAAGCAGTTCGGCAGAACCGTGCAGTTCAACGGCGAAGATGTGAATGACGGCGTGCGCGGGCAGGTGTTCGCCATCGGCCCGGCGTTGCACCTGACCTTCCTCAAATACGCCAGCGCGGAGATTCGCTGGGCCAAGGAATTTGACGTGGAAAACCGGCCCGAGGGGGAAATGTTGTGGGCGAAGGTGAGTATTCCGTATGCGTTTTGAGTGAATGCCAGGCTTCGTAGGAGCTGTAGGAGCTGTAGGAGCTGTCGAGTGAAATGAGGCTGCGATCTTTTGATCCTGATTTTTAAGATCAAAAGATCGCAGCCTCGTTTCACTCGACAGCTCCTACACAGCTCCTACGAGGCGAACCGGGGTACAAGGTTTTACAAGGGCTCAGGAATACACGGGCCAGGTGTCGACAATCTTGCCGCCGCGCACCGCCAGCAAATCCCCGAACTGCAACAGCACCGATTCTGTCTGGGTCGGTCTCAAAAACACCTGATCCTCCAACGCCAACCCCACCGCCGCCGAACCATTGACCATCTCCTGATTGGAACTGCGGCCATATACCCCGTTGCTCTGCAGCCCCTTGGGCGATTCGAACTCGGCCATCCAATTGCCGCCGTAGATAAAAAAGGTCTCGCGCTGATTGATGTCCCACCACGAAAACAGCTTCGACTTGTCATCCAGCGCCGGGATATTCACCGCTCCGGTGCTCTTGAGCACAGGCGTCGCGATGTAAGCCGCCGGAACATGCTCCACCAGCGACGGCAGATCGTAATGAGTGGGCTTGAGCATGGCAGTTCCCACCGATACTTCGGTGCTGAGTTTCTCCTGCTCGTGCAGGCGATAGCTGGGGCTGCCGGCGGTGTTGAGCGTCAGCCCCGAATGCCAAAGACCGGGGTACTCGCGACGGGTAAAATCGACGTAACGGTTGTAGATCACCATCACCTTGGCGAACAGCTCTTCAGGCGAACCCAGAATACCCGGTACGCCCATGCCCACGAACGGGTCATACCCCATGAAACCCGCAAATTCCAGGTGCTGCGGGTTAGCGCTGATCAGCGTCAGCAGCTGCCCCAGCTGCGTCACATCACCTACACCGCCGCGATGCAGGCCGACATCCAGCTCGATGTTCACCCGCAATCGCGTGCCCAATCCCTGAGCCAGCGCCAGGTACTCCTGCAAGCGATGCGGCGTATCGATCAGCCACTGCAATTGCTTCGACGGGTCGAACGGACCGGTGTGCGTTTGATAAAACAACTGCGCCGAGCGTACTGGCAACGGTTTGCCCAGCAGGATGTCAGCCTCTGGAAACGCCATGGCGTCATGGTTGAGAAACGGTTGATGAAACGACATCAACCGCTGTGTGCCAGCGCGCTTGGCGATGTACGCCAGCAAACCCGGTGCCGGTAACGATTTTTCCACCAGGCGCAGATGTTTGCCCCCACGCTTGACCGACTGCATCACCACATCGATGTTGTGATCGAGCCGATCCAGGTCAATCAGCATCACCGGCCGCATCGGCCCGTGCACCTTGAGTTCGCGGTTCAGCGCACGAAAATAATCGCTGTAGGGCCCACCTCGGTCCCCTGGTCGCAACCACACGGCGACACCGGCCAGCAAGACCCCGACACCCACCGTTCCCATCACGAAATGACGCCGATTCATGGGTTCACCCCCAGGATGGATGCCAGGTGCGCATTGAGGAATTTGCCGCTGGGGTCGAGGGCCTGGCGTACCTGAATGAATTCCTGCCAGCGCGGATACAGCGGTTGCAGGTTCCTTGCGTTAAGCGTGTGCAATTTTCCCCAGTGCGGCCGGCCGTTGTACCTCCAGAAGATCGGCTCGATGACAGCGAAAAAGTTGTGATGGTCCATCTGGTAATGCTGGTGAACCGAGATCGAGCAACTGTCCCGGCCTTCGAACATGCTCAGTGGAATGTCATCGGCCTTGACGTAGCGGTACTCGATGGGAAACCAGGTGCGCAGGTCCTTGTCCTGAATCAACTTTAGAATTTCCCGCAGACAAGCCGGGCCGTGTTCCGCCGGGACCGAGTATTCCATTTCGTTGAAGCGCACCGTGCGCACGTTGGCGTAGATATCGAAGGAGTCGCCCACCCGATCATCGAAACTGGCCAGGTGGCGCAGGTTGTTGAGCAGGGTTCGGCGCAGGTCAGGAAAATCGCTGCCGTACTTATCGATCTTCTCGATCAGGTTCACGAACTCGTTACCCCCCTCCTCGTCTGCCGGGATCGGCGGCGTGGCCGGGTCGACGGTCTCGTTCAGGGCGATTGACAGGGCATAGTCGGAATGGGTCACCACGAGCATTTCCCAGTGCTGATTTTCACGGGTGTTCTTGTCGAGGTCTTCCAGCAGCTCTTCGGTTTTGGCGATCCATTGGCGCTCCCTCAGGCGATAAGCCGGACGGTTTTGCAGGCGGATTCTGGTAGCGACGCCCAAGGCACCGAGGGACACCCGGGCGGCGCTGAATACCTCGGGATGGCGCGTGCTGTCGCAGTCAAGAACGTCGCCGCTGGCGGTCACCAGTTGCAGGCCGCAGACATGCGCCGAATAGGATTGAAACTGCTTGCCGGTGCCGTGGGTCGAGGTGGAAATCGCGCCGGCGAGGGTCTGGTAATCGATGTCGGCCATGTTCTGCAGCGCCTGCCCGATGCCCTTGAGCGGTGTACCCATCTGCGACATCGGCGTGCCGGCGGCGAACTCGGCCTGAAGGGTCTGGGCATCGTGATCGAGCAACCCGGTGAAGTAGCTCAGCGACAACAGCGTGCCATCGGTGGGCACCAGCGCGCTGAAGGAGTGCGCCGAACCGACTGGACGAATCTTGCCGGGCGCCTGACGGACAACCTGGGTCAATTCATCGAGATGCTTGGGCGCCAGCCGCGCCGCCGGCAGACAACTCTGGGCGCCGGACCAATTGCGCCAAGGGATCAGCCGCGGTGCGCGTAGCAATTCAGCGAGCGCCGGGCTGCTGCCCAGGGCCGTGAAAGCGCCAATGATGCTTGCCCGCTGCAGCCATTGCCGCCGTGTTAAATCCATCGTCATCAAGTGCACCCCGGGTTGTTATTGTTGGAGGGTTTGCCCGGCCATGAAGCTGATCAGCGCGAGGAACTGTTCCTCTGAACACTCCACGCATTGGCCCATGGGTGGCATGCCGTTGTAGCCGTTGATGGCGTGATCCAGCAGCGTATCAGCGCCCTGGAGCAGCCGTGGCTCCCAGGCATTTCTGTCGCCGGTCAATGGCGCTCCGGCCGCCGGATTGGCGTGGCAGAGCTTGCAACTGTTGTCGTAAATCTGCGCCAGCGCGGGATCGCCCGGTTGGGCGGTGGCGGCTTGGTCGTGGGTCGCCGGGCTTTTTTTCTCTTCACCACAACCGCTGAGCAGCGCGACGAAGGCGCACCCCACCAACGCCAAACAAAGGCTAGGCTTTCCCGTGAATCGAAGTGCCCGCATGACGGTCCTCTCTTTGGCGCTCCGGCCAGCCGGGTGCACCTTTTTATTGTGTGCAAGGAGAGCTCAACACTAAGGCACCCGTGCCGCAGGGTTCAGGGCATTGGGGGCCAACAAGGGGGGCTTCTGAGGCCATGACCGCAAGCACCAAGGAACCTGCCTGTTCGCCACTGAGACGAAATGAGTCATGACAAGCGAAGCGCAGGTCTGCTAAAACGATTCATCAGCGAATCAGACAATCCAGATGGGGTAGCGACATGTCCACAGCACATATCCTTGGCAACCTGTTTCCTGACGCGGCCAGCGTCCCGGAAAAATACCGCCTCGACGGCCCGACCGAACAGCGCGAGTACCTGGTCGATGGCGAGCTGAAGATCTGGTCGGGGCCGCTCGCTCAAGTCCGCAGCCCGGTGTACCTGACCGATGAACAAGGTGATGAGCAGGTGATCCTCGGCAGCACGCCACTGCTCGACGCCGAGACCGCATTGACCGCCCTCGACGCCGCTGTCCGCGCCTATGACCGAGGCCAGGGCCTATGGCCGACCATGCGCGTGGCCGAGCGCATTCAGCACGTTGAAACCTTCCTCGGGCACATGCGCGAACAGCGTGAGGCGGTGGTCAAGTTGCTGATGTGGGAGATCGGCAAGAACCTCAAGGATTCGGAAAAAGAGTTCGACCGCACCTGCGATTACATCGTCGACACCATCAACGCCCTCAAGGAACTCGATCGCCGTTCCAGCCGGTTTGAACTGGAACAGGACACACTCGGACAGATTCGCCGCGTTCCGCTCGGCGTGGCGCTGTGCATGGGGCCTTACAACTACCCGCTGAACGAAACTTTCACCACGCTGATTCCGGCGCTGATCATGGGTAACACCGTAGTGTTCAAACCGGCCAAGCTCGGTGTCCTGCTGATCCGCCCGCTGCTGGAAGCCTTCCGCGACAGCTTCCCGGCCGGGGTGATCAACGTGATCTACGGCAGCGGCCGCGAAACCGTCAGTGCGCTGATGGCCAGTGGAAAGATCGATATCTTTGCGTTTATCGGCACCAACAAGGCCGCCAGCGACCTTAAAAAGCTGCATCCCAAGCCACACCGTTTGCGCGCGGCGCTGGGTCTGGACGCGAAGAATCCCGGCATCGTGTTGCCCGAAGTCGATCTGGATAACGCCGTGAACGAAGCCGTCACCGGCTCGTTGTCCTTCAACGGCCAGCGTTGCACTGCGCTGAAAATCCTCTTTGTTCACGAAGACGTGGTCGACGCGTTCATCGAGAAATTCAACGCCAAGCTCGCCACGCTCAAACCGGGCATGCCATGGGACAGCGGCGTGGCCCTGACGCCCTTGCCGGAGTCGGGTAAAGTCGATTACCTGCACGCGCTGGTGGCCGATGCCGAGAGCAAAGGTGCGAAGGTGGTCAACCCCAACGGCGGTGAAACCCGCGCCTCGTTCTTCTACCCTGCCGTGCTGTTCCCGGTCACGCCGCAAATGCGTGTGTATCAGGAAGAACAGTTCGGCCCGGTCGTTCCTATCGTGCCGTACCGTCACCTGGATACCGTGATCGATTACGTGCTGGAGTCTGACTTCGGCCAGCAACTGAGCATCTTCGGCACCAATCCGGTGGCAGTCGGCAGGCTGGTCGACACCTTTGCCAACCAGGTCGGCCGGATCAACCTTAACGCCCAGTGCCAGCGCGGCCCGGACACCTACCCGTTCAACGGGCGCAAAAATTCCGCCGAAGGCACGTTGTCGGTACATGATGCGCTGAGGGTTTTTTCGATCCGCACGCTGGTGGCCACCAAGTTCCAGGAAACCAACAAAGAGCTGATCAGCGAAATTATCAGCGGCCGCAGTTCGAGTTTCCTGACCACTGATTACATCTTCTGAGGAGATCAGGTCTTAGCATGATCAGAGCCCATCGACTGCCACCGCTGTTGCGCCGGTTGTTGCGTCCGTTGCTGGATCCGTATCGGCGCTATCAACACGCCAAACTGATCCACGCGGTGCGTGTGTCGCTTGGGTTACTGGCTTCGATCATGCTGACCACCGGCATTAACCTGCCCCATGGTGAATGGGCATCGGTGACGATGCTGGTGGTCATCGGCGGCTTGCAGCACCACGGCAACATTGGCAAAAAAGCCGCCGAGCGGGCCATCGGCACCTTGGTCGGGGCCGGCATCGGTTTGCTGCTGGTGCTGCAACAGACCTGGCTCGGGATGCCGTGGCTGACCTATTTCGTCATGTCGGTGGTGTGCGGTTTTTTCTCGTATCACGCCATCGGCAAAGGGGGTTACACCGCGCTGCTGGCGGGTATCACTGTATTTATCGTCGCGGGGCATGGCGACAATCCGCTCAGCGACGGTTTGTGGCGCGGGGTGGACATCCTGATCGGGATTGCCCTGGCGCTCGCGTTTTCGTTCGCCCTTCCGCTGTACGCAGTGTTTTCCTGGCGCTACAACCTGGCGGATTCATTGCGCGATTGCGCAACGATCTACGGGCGCATCATCAATGGCCAATCGGTCACCGATGATGAACACCTCAGACTCATGGGCCGCCTGAACACGGTGATGGTGCAATTGCGCTCATTAATGCCGTCGGTGTCCAAGGAAGTGAGGATCTCCATGACGGAGCTCGATGCCCTCCAACGCAACTTGCGGATGTGTGTCAGCACTTTGGAAATACTGGCCAACACCCGGCCGGACGCCAATGACGCTCAGGCCATGGGTCAACTTCAATCGGTATTGAAAGCTGAACATCGGTTGATTCGGGTACAGCTTGTTGGCATGGCCCGGGCGTTGAAAACCGGTTCCTACCAGCGACTCAATCGGCCCGTGGAGCCGGCGCGGGAGGCGAGCCTTGAAGCACCGGTTTACAGCCCTCTGGATGGGTACCGGTTATTGATTTTGCAGCTGGTCGCCAACATTGATGAAATGCGCGAACGCCTGGCCAGGACTGCGCCGCGCTGGAGTATTTGATCCCGCTTAAAACGGCGGTCCGTAGCCGCTGGCGGCAGGCATCAGGCGACTACTCGGCGAAATTTCAGGCTCCAGCCCTGCTGCATGCCGGCCGCCGCCAGCAGGATTGCCGCGACACCGAACCACTGCAGGAGCTCCAGGCGATGGCCGAAGGCGAACCAGTCCACAAATATCGCGGCGATCGGGTAGATGAATGACAGCGCGCCGGTCAGTGCTGTCGGCAGTTTCTGGATGGCGCCGTACAACAATACGTACATCACACCGGTATGGACGATGCCCAGAGTGACCAGACTGGCCCAGGCGCTTGGCGCTTGTGGCAGCGCCGAAAAGTGTGCGAACGGCGCGAGCAACAGTACGCCGGTGCAGACCTGGACCAGTGCAATCAAATGCGGCGGAGTGCCGGTCAGGCGCTTGATGATCAACGCTGCAATGGCGTAGAGAAACGCAGCGCCCAGCGCCAGTGCGATACCCAACAGGTAGTCATTGCCACTCTCGCCCTGCGTGCCGTGCGCACTCACAATCGCCAGCATTCCCAGAAACGAGATGCCCAGCCAGAACAACTTCTGCAGGGTGATTTTCTCGTTGAGGAAAAGCGCGGCCAGCCCCACCAGCATGAACGGCTGGACGTTGTAGACCGCTGTCCCGATGGCTATCGATGCCCGGGAATACGACGCAAACAACAGCACCCAATTGCCGACAATCGCCATGCCGCTGAGTACGGCGAGCAGGAACGTGGTTCGGGTCAGGATTTTGCGACGTAAAAAGCCGAATGCCGCACAGATCAGCAGCAAGGTGCCGGCACCGAACACGCAACGCCAGAACACTACGTCCAGCACCGGTTGGCCGGACACCAGCACGAACCAGCCGATGGTTCCGGAAATCAGCATGGCGGCGGTCATTTCAGATGAACCGCGACGGATTGAGTTGTCCATCATTAGACTCCTGTATTTGAGCCCAAAGTATGCCTATTCGCCCGCAGGCTTCTCCAGCGCAAAAAGCAGGCTAGAATTCGAATCTGCCTTTTTTATAAAGGCGGATTTGATTAATTGCCTAAGAGAGGTTTCGCCGTGACCGACGATATTGATCAAGTGCTGATAACGGCATTGATGGAGGATTCCCGGCGATCGCTCAAGGCGCTGGCGAACATCAGTGGTTTGTCTTCGCCTAGTGTCGCCGAACGTTTGCGGCGTCTTGAAGAACGGGGCGTGCTCACAGGCTATACCGTCGAGATCGACCCCAAGTGCTTCGGTTATCAGCTGCAGGCCATCGTGCGCATCCGCCCGCTGCCAGGCCAGCTGCAGGAAGTTGAACGGCAGATTCAGGCGATCCCACAGTTCACCGAGTGCGACAAGGTCACTGGGGACGACTGCTTTATTGCGCGACTGCATGTGCGTTCCATGGAACAGCTTGATACGCTGCTGGATCGCCTTAATACCCATGCCGAAACCAATACGGCGATCGTCAAGAAAACACCCGTCAAACGCCGATTACCACCGATGGCGTAAGTGAAACGCCAGGTTTCAATGGGTATGTTCAGGATTTTTCAGCTAGGGAATGGCAATTTGAAAACTCAGGTAATGGTACTGGCAGCAGTATTGATGGTGACAGGGTGTGGCACGGTTCAAACCGTCATGATGGGTGATGAGTCTGCTGCCAAGAGTCTCAAGCAAAAGAAGAGCTATTGCGGCGCAGTCCCGCGAATCTACAGCGGCGTGACCTATGATTTTTGCGTTCTGTTCGCACCACTGGAAGAAGGACGGGACGCGCAGAAATATGACAATGCGCCACTCGGACTGCTGGTCGATGTAGTCTTTTCCGGCGCACTCGATACCTTGATGCTGCCCTACACCATTTACCGACAGCAGGCCGACGGCAGCATTATCGTCAACTGATCATCTGGATTTTCAGGCAATAAAAAACCCGCCTGAGCGGGTTTTTTACTTATGGCCGGCGATTAATCATCGCGGCTCATGATGCCGAACAGCTGCAACAAGCTGATGAACAGGTTGTAGATCGATACATACAGACTGATGGTCGCCATGATGTAGTTGCGCTCGCCGCCGTGAATGATGGCGCTGGTCTGGAACAGAATGCAGACCGAGGAGAACAGCACGAAACCGGCGCTGATCGCCAACTGCAAACCGCTGATCTGGAAGAAGAAGCTTGCCAGCGTCGCACCCAGCAGCACGAAGAAACCTGCTGTGATGAAACCACCGAGGAAGCTCATGTCCTTACGGGTGATCAGTACGTAGGCCGAAAGGCCACCGAACACCAGTGCGGTCATCGCGAAAGCCGAACTGACAACCTCGGCACCGCCCTGCATACCCAGGTAACGGTTGAGGATCGGGCCGAGCAGGAATCCCATGAAACCGGTCAAGGCAAAGGCCGACACCAGGCCCCACGCGGAATCACGTAGTTTGTTGGTGAGGAAGAAAAGGCCATAGAAACCGATCAGAACCACGAAAATGTTCGGGTAACCGACACGCATCTGTTGAGCGACAAACGCCATCACGCCGCTGAATGCGAGGGTGAGGGCGAGCAAGCCGTAAGTGTTGCGCAGGACGCGGCTAACCTCTAGCTGCTCAGCCTGCACGCTGTTATTAACTGCGTAATCCTGTTCGCGCATGGCGACACTCCTGTTGGTTTGAAACGTTCAGTCGCAAAGATCATAACAGACACTCTGTAACAAGCTACGCAGAGAGTTTGACAGTGTGTTTCATTCAGGTATTATGGCGCCCGCAACGCAACGGAGGTGTGGCCGAGTGGTTTAAGGCAACGGTCTTGAAAACCGTCGACTGTAACAGGTCCATGAGTTCGAATCCCATCGCCTCCGCCATATTTGTACGTTAGAGCCCTGATTATTCGGGGCTTTTTCGTTTCTGGGGTTTGGAGAAACGCCCTCTGCCCGCGAAGCGTTACAAAACTATTGGGCGGGCGTTACAAAATTATTCCGCTTTTTTCTGCCCTCCGGCGTCCTGCCGATCGCCCCACCCTACCCTTTCCGCCAAAGTAAATCGCTATTACAGGCAATCTCATTGCTCCCCTCGCAAGAGCCTGCCTCATCGCTTTTTACATCGCCCGGTTACCACCCGATCGGACTGGTCTATCGTTGACCGCTGTATTGGCTTGACACGCAACCAGGGACAGATAGCAAATGAAGGGGGCCATGACGGAACAATCGCCTAAACCAACGCAACAGAACGCGGAGTTGCCGGGACTGGATCGCCAGGTGCTGGAGCATTCGCGGCAATGGCTGCTGACGGGCATCTACTTGCGCTGTCCGCCTGCGTCGCCGGGCAGTCCGCCAGTGAAGGAATACGTGTTTCCAGATAAGCAGCTTTCAGCGATAAAGCTGTCAGTATAATTGCGCCCTAATGACGGCTTTGCCGATGCGGTAAAGGAAGGAAGCTTTAGGGTGGAGACTGAAAAGGGGGCCAACAGGTTTTTACACCATCGACATGATGACGCGGCAGCACTGGATGCTATCTTCGTATTCAACTAGTATCCCCTGTGCTCGAGGTGATGTGTGAAATGTCACCGCCTTAGCCTATGCGCGAAGGCAACAAAAAACATCCACTCACAGCGAGTTGAAAAATGTCTTCACTCTCAGAACTCCCACTCAGTGAACTTCACTTCGACCCGGAGAACCCTCGACTTCCGAACAACTTGAAGCATAAGGGTGATGAAGACGTCATCAGATATTTACTGCTTGAATGCAACTTGATAGAGCTGATGCTATCTATCGGCGAGCATGGTTTTTTCGCAGGGGAGCCATTACTCGTCGTACCTAGAGCGGCAGGCGGCTGGACCGTAGTAGAAGGTAACAGACGGCTCGGGGCTCTAAAGCTTCTCCAGCCCGACGTGACACCTCCAGTAAAGCCAACTCAAGTAAATGAGGCGCGCCAGATTACAAATAATGCGCCGACTTTAATTTCCGCTTTAAAATTTGATGACAGAAATGACATACTGAGCTATCTCGGCTATCGGCATATTACCGGTATTAAAGAATGGGACGCACTAGCAAAAGCCCGATATCTTCGACAACTTCGGGCAAGGCATGGAGCTGACCACGCAGAGGCACATAAGGCACTAGCAAAAGAAATCGGAAGTAAATCCGCTTACGTTGCCAAGCTACTAACTGGACTTACTCTAGTCGAAAAGGCGCGCGACAGCGGCCTACTCTCGCATATAAAGCTTGAAGAGGACGACATTCAATTCTCGCTCCTAACTACTGGTATCGGCTATAAAAATATATGTGAGTTTATTGGAATCTCATCCGCGTCAGACGTTGATGCCAATGGGTTAAAAGAACCAGAGTTCACTGAGTTTTTTAGTTGGATATTTGATAAAACGCGCGGATCAACAACTCTTGGAGAGTCTCGAAACTTAGAAAAACTTGCCCGCGTAGTCCATAATGAGCAAGCTCTTAATGAACTCCGTCGTGGCACGACCTTGGAAATGGCTGACCTCTATACGAGCGGCCCACTTGAGGCGCTGCGTAACCTTCTTAGGGAGACTGAGGAGCGCCTCGAAAGCGCAATGAGTACTCTTAGTGTTGCAGATGGCATTAGTAGCTCGGATATAGAGCAAGCAGGGCGGATTAAAAAAATATCCACAGCTTTGCATGCAGCCCTGCACGGCCTTTTGAATCCTATCGAGTAGATCATGATCACCCTTAACAAGCCACGCGACTCAGACATTCACACTCTGGCAGACTTTGCAGAGCTTTTGTGCCTGCTAACGCAAGATCGTATTTGCTCACGAGAGACCATTTCCGATCAGATCAAAGACGTTGGAGACGCTAACATTAGCGACGCCGCTTTAGATGACTGCTTTAGTCATTTGGAATGGCGCTCACAAAGCTTTGATGGATTCTATCCTTTCGTGATAGATAGGAGCTCAAAGACATTTTCCGCCCCGGAAGAACTTGATCAAGTCCACCATCTTTATGTGCTATTGCTTCTATGTGCAAACCTTCCCTTCTTGGAAAATAGAGGCACCATAACTGACGCATTTGAGCGCCTGGCATTAATTGCCCTTGAGCGCTCCTGGCCTGCCGGCTCGAATATTCGGCCCTTCGGAAAAAATGAGACCAATTACACCGGCACTAAGGCAGAAAGAATTAATAAGCTAGCCACTAATCTTGGAGCCCAAGGGCTATGTACCGAAAGGACATTCAGAGGCCGGGATAGCGGAGATGGAGGCATAGATCTGGTTGCATGGATGGGGCTGGATGATTATGAAACGAGAAACATCCCTTCCGCACTTGGTCAATGTGCATGCTCAAGGACGGATTGGGTTACCAAGCAAACAGAAATTTCTCGTGATCGACTGAACATAATGATTCACCCATCCCACCCATGGATGCAATTGATTTTCATTCCACACTGCTTTAGAAACAATCATGGGGGATGGGCTGTCGACGGTGAGATCGCCTCAACAATAATCTATGACAGACTGCGAATTATTCAAAAAATAGGAGGCGACCTAGACTGGACGCATGTATCCCCGCCTCAACTATTCTTTGACTTTCTTGACGAGAGACTAGAGTTAGTATAATCACCAAATATCAGGAAGAGCTTTCGACACTGCCTCAAATAGAGGTGGTGGAACAGCATTTCCAACTAAGGTATATCGTTGCATCTGAGAGACGTTTTCTGATTCAGGAAAAATTAAATCTCCAAACCCCTGAATTCGAGCGGCCTCACGATAGCTAATCACACGAACAGGAGAATCACTCTCAAACTCTCATACATTATGTCCAAGCTTTACCATAGCGGGACTCATTTGATGCAAGGGCATATGCAGAGGATTTGCAACGATCGTCCGAGACGTTTAATCCAAACCATTGCGTCTATCTCTGAACAGGTAATACCCCGGGGGCTCTGGACTTTAACTAATGGTAGTTTTTAGCGAACCCGAATTGTTCTGATTGCTCCTTAAACCACAACCGCACTACCGCACTACCGCACAGATTACCTCTTCGTAGTCTTAGCCTTTGTACGCAGTTAAAATTTCAACAGCGCCTTGACATGCGTATCCAGATCGAGAAGTTCGCTGTCAGATGCACCTCCAGATCTAGCTGTAATTTTAAGTGATAAATCTCGTATCGCTCTAATTTCAGCGTTATTTGCATCAAAATTCGGGATATTCAAATAACTCGTAACACTTACCCCCAAGCTCAGCCGAGAGGCAAAAGCCGAAACGGTACTGGAAATCATCGGAGCGTTTAGAAAGCCAGTTAAATACGCTGCCTCCCCCTCCGTTTCAACAGGAATAAAGTAAAGTTTGTGATCCGGTATAACTATTTTTTCGCCCGCAAAACTAGTAGAAGCACTTCCTACATAGGCGGCAGCGAACGTTTTACCTATCTCGCGCCATAGAACCTTATAAGGCGATAACGTGTATGGCCCCGTACTCCACAGGGAGTAAAACACCTCCTTCTTCTGGTACAGCTTATAGCTTGAACGATTTTCTAGAAGGAACCTAAAACGGTTCAAAAACCTGAATACCAGCGGAGAATGAGTCGCAAGTTCAGGATCTCCATTCTTCTCCTGCTGAGGAAAAATGATACGTAGCTGCTCATCTGGAACAGCGCAGAACGCTCTTACCCCTTGACCTCTAAGCAGAGGAAAAAGATGTTTGGCCTCAATGCGATCCGTTATCTCGGGAATGCCTTTCGTCTTCCCGATAACAGCAGCATTTCGTACCGTGACGGTATTTTCATCGCATTGCTCCTTCTCATAGACCCAATACGCACCGTTGAGGTCCGTCGTCACCCCCTTGCGAGCCTCGTATGTTTGACCTGCCCCGGCACACACTTTTCCGTAAACGACATGCTCTTCCTTCGACCCAGTGAGCCAGGGCCTCCCTCCATCACCACCTGACACGGGAATAGCCAACTCGTCGATCTGCTTTGCATCCCGGCGAAATTCTTCAGCTCTAGTTGAGCGCCGCAGTTTCGCTACCGGCACATCACCAGTCGTCCATACACGGTATGGCACCGGGAAAACTGTCGAGGCATCTCTTTCCAAAGCAAGGAAACGAGGCATATTAGTTACACCATCGAATGGACTGATCGCATCAAAATTTTCAACCAATAGCACCTTGCATTTCACGCCATTGGGGCCAACTGAAAATCTCCGAAAACCCGCGCTCGAAGGCGTAGTAAAGACGGAACCAGGCAAGAAAAAACCAAGACGCCCTGAGGGGGCCAGATAGTGATTGATCGCTTGGTAAGTCACTACCGTCGAAATATCCGCCGCGTTACCTCCCACCCACTTGCCCTTGCTGAAAATGCCAAGCTCTATGCACTGTTCCTTGATCGTCTTGGTGTACTCCTTAGGTAGGTTGCCCCATTTCACCCATGGAGGATTGCCGCAGACATGGCTCGATGGGGGGATGGCGCCCGCAGCAAAACGATCAGCCAGAACCGCGCACCAAATTCCGTTCCATCCTTGCTCATGGAGCGATACCAAATTTCCGACAGTTGCTTCTACAATTTCAATATCGCGACCACTCAGTCCCATACCCTCAAGATCAGGTCGAATCGCGCTATTTATTTTAGCGGCAGCAATATCTGCATCTATCAGAACTCTGACCCTCGCGAATACCTTAAAGAATTCAGAATGGTCGATCATAGCCTGCGGAACTGAGAACTCCTTCGGACCAACCTCTGTCTGCATGACATAGCTATAGCTCGGGAACAGACCATTACTCACGCAGGCGGGGTTGACTGCATCAGCGAGGTATACAGGTAAGCGTATCGGATCAGCAGGATCCAAGAATGGAGAAAGAAATACTGCCAGGGACCCCTTAGCAGTGAGTACCGCGAGTGGATTTAGATCGATACCATGCAGCCCAGTGAGCAGTGATCTCGCGGTGGAGACATCGCCATACTCCAACCGACGCCGACGTAGCGCCTCTAACAGGAACGTGCCAGAACCACATGTGGGATCGGTGAGAGAATCTTTCGCGCCCCACTCAATCAGATCCATTCCGTGCTCGGCGAGCCAGTCCGGCGTATAAAACTCTCCGAGTGCATGGCGAACTTCACGGGGGATAAATCGTTCGTATATCCCTTTAAACAGATCCCGTGTCGTATCAGGATGCTTTTTAGCGATGGTGAAGTCCACGCCGGAAAGCCTTACAAACAAAGCCTCCAAGTGAGGCCTGTACTCCTCCCAATTACTATCATCCAAGTACCAAGAAAAAAAGTCGCCGCTGAGCATATTGAGAATGCCCGAATGCTCAAAAAGCTCGCCCGTCTCAACCGCACGTAGACGCTCGGCAATGGGGACCGTCGAATCCAAAAGATCTTGGCTCGGCTTAGGAAGAGCACATGCAGCAACGACCTTGGCAATGATCGCGATGTAGGTGTTCAGGGCAAAAAGGTAAGCTGCAGGATTTTTTTCATAGGGTTTAGCATGAGATATCTTCTGCCGAGCAAGCAGCTTCTTCATGTTCTCCGGCTGAAAACCGACAACTTGACTGAAAAGTCTACGCCACTCCGTGAACAGCATTTTTGCTTTAGACGTCTGGGAACTAGACTCTGCCTGACATATGCTGCCATATAGTTCGGGAATCAGCGCAACCCCATACTCAGAGTCCGGCCCCACCAATGCCTGTAAAAGCTGAGGGTGAACCAGTGGGCGACCATTCTGTTCCAACAGCGTCAACAACCGATTTGCCGAACCAGTATCGAAAGGAATGACACCGCCCCATTGCGCACACGCCTCGTCAAAGTTGCCGAAGCTAATATGGGATCCATCCCATATCACCAACATGTAGTCCTCAAGACGCCGACCTTCTTCAGCCGAAATCAATTCAGCGTATTCCTCCGCTTGATCACGAGCCTTCTCGGCCTCGCGATTAAGGCGTCCGGCAAACAACTTCGGCGCTTTATATTCAATGACCACTGCGCCATGAGCGACGTCAGCAAATATCGTGGGTTTCCCAGCCTTCTTAAGCGCTCGCTCTAACTGGAAAGGTGTCCACGGGATACCTCGCGCATCGCATGCTTTCTTAAGAGCACCTTCAAGCTCGTGCCGCAGTTGAGCTTCATTCTCTGCCGCTTCAGAAGCGTTAGAGACCGTGCTAACGAGCTGTAATGCAATTTTGGGCACTGCGGCGATCCTGTAAATATTAATCCAAGTTGTACCATTGCTGGCAGCAAGTGAACTCCCGCCAGCGTCTTCCCTATCCCTATTGAGCTTTCCTACCCGGTGCTCTTCAATCCAGCCCCTGTGAAAAGATGTCGGAAGATAGCCTCAGCAAGCATTGGAGGGACGGCGTTGCCTATCTGGGTGAACTTTGACGCAGTATCGCCGACTGGCTCGAAATCACGGCCGAAAGTCTGGATACGCGCACACTCCCTCCAAGACAGACGTCTCGGCTGCTCCAGCTTAGGCCGTGCAGGATCGGCGACCAGGTGCTCATATTCATCCGAGAAGTCCCATCTTTGTTTCCAACCGTCGGCCAAATTCGACCATGTCAGTTTCATTACAGGACTAGCTGGATGCAACGTAATGTGCCGCCAATTGGCAACCACTGTATAGGCTGGCTCAACCCATTTGGCTTTCCGATTCCGGGACATGAAATACCAAGAGAAGTGGCCTTCCGGATCATGCGGACGCTCATAGAACTCACCCTCTGGCCACAGGGGCAGATCCAGAATCACATCACCGTGAGACGCATAAGGCTTCAGATCAGCATTTTTCTTTGTCGGTTTTCCGTGCGTTTCCGGCGGAAATTCGAAAATTTGATTTAGATCCTTCCTGACGCCAACGATGATTAGGCGCTTGCGCGATTGCGGGACACCATATGCCTTGGCATTAATTAGGTGATGGCTGACAACATACCCTTCCTGCCTGTAGGCCGTTTCTTGCTCTTCCAGAAAACTACCTGCCCCCAGCTGCTTCAATCCAGAAACGTTTTCAGCCACGAAGTACTTAGGCCGGACGAGATTAATTACCCGCAAGAACTGCTTGTAAAGATTCGTGCGCTCGTCTTTCTCTGGATCCCTGTTTCCAGCCATCGAAAACGACTGACACGGATACCCCCCAACCACGACATCCGCACTCGGGAATGCAAGAACCTGCGATATATCGCCATTTCTCACGTCCGTATCGGGGAAATACTTCTCCAACGTTTTGCACGCATCCTTAAGGATATCATTCGCAAAAACGATGTGACCGCCGGCAGCTTCGATACCGAAATCCATTCCTCCACATCCGGAGAATAAAGAAAGGACTCGGATTTTTTCCCCATCTTTCTCAAAAATACTATTCACATTACCCTGCATCAGATTTTGTTTCTTCCGAGCTCCCGCCCTGCGCCAAAAGCGGCCAGCGTGCCTTTAAATACCCATCAACCGCATCCCGTACCACCCATGCAAGCGAGACCCGATGTTCCGCTGCGATCTTTTCCAGCACGGTGTACTGCTCTTCAGGAAAGCTGATGGATGCACGAACGCTACGCTCATGAGCACCAGCGTCCTGCCGTCTTCTCTGTATTGACATGACATGCTTACCTGCAAAATTTCCTCACCACTCTACACCAAAGTGGTGAACAATTGATACCTATCCCCCTACCGAATCAGTGGTAAAAAACGGATGATCTAGTGGTTCACTCTCCGGTCGATCAACTGGTAATCGACATCAGTATAAACCGCTCCAGGCTTCCAGCCCCCAATTCATGATCACCAGTTCTCCACTCACCTCAACCTTCCCCTGTCGCTGATTGGTATTGCAGTAACGGATGTCCAGCATCTCGTAGTGACAGCCCTCAAACACCCGACGGATGTCCGGGTGGTCGTTGATGCTGACTATCCTTGCCCTTGCGCTGCGCATGAAATCAGCCATCCGCTCGTAGTTCTCGAACGGGAAGTCGACGCCATACCCAGCGGTCTGCTAGTAAGGCGGGTCCATATAGTGAAAGGTGTGGACATTGAAAGCAAGACATTTACTGTATATATAAACAGGTGCCAGACTCGATTCGCTTTGTGCACGAAGCAAGAGCCTTGGCTGGACTTGCAGGGGAAATCTGCGAGGACGGCGGTCGGTCTAGATGTTGACGCATCCACACCGACCGCTCTTTTTTGATGCTTACTTACTCAACTTTGGCTGCAGGATCACTCGGGCCAGCATCACCAGAATACCCAGAACGCCGTAGGCTGCCGGCGGCAGTACCGCCTGCAACTGAGGCAGCATCTGTTCAGCCATACCCAGTGCCGCGATCGCGCCGCCTGTCTGAACGCTGGACAACTTCAACGCATCTTTCCAATTACTAATCAGTTGCATAGTTTGTTGCCTCGGGTGTTGAGAAAGGTTCAGGCCAGCGCCTTCAACGTGACCTGGTAAACGCAAATTTCAGCGCTGCGGGGTTCACGGCACGTCCTTGAAGAAGATGTGATGGCCGAGCCTCAACGTTTCCTTGGCGCCTTTCGCCCAGTTCGGTGGCTTGGGCATGGTGGTCGCGAAGTAATGGGTGGCACCGCCGGTGGGATCAGGTACCTTTCCATCGATCACCTGGTCAGCGGCAATCCGCGCTTGCGCGAGCTCACGGAAGGGAATCGGCTTCGCGCCACTCAGGTAGGAAAAATTCGGGTCGTTCCTGTTCCAGCAACTGAACTGGTACGGCTTCTGACATACGCCGGCATAGCCCTCCCCCCACCATGACTTGGTCTTGCCGTCGTTCACGCGGTTGCAGATGGTCCAGGCCACGGCGATCTGGCCGGTCAGGGATTCGCCGCGGGCCTCGCCCCACAACGTACGGGCGAGGATGTCGCGGTCTTTCTCGGATACGATCATTACTTTTCTCCAGGCAAAAAAAAGCCCGCATAGTCAGCGGGCGTGCGATTGTTTCTATTCCGAATATTTAGGCGTCGATGGCGCCCCACGCCTTGAAGGCTGGCGCCCCCGCCGTGATGTTGATGTTCCCGCGCTTACCACCCGCCGCAACATTGGACCGCTCGATCTCATCGTTTTGAGCCCAAGTCCCCGTTACAGGTATGCTCGCGGCCACGAAAACAGCCCGGGTTCCGGATAGACGAATTTCAGACTCCCCCATGCTGTCGTTAATTGCCGGCAGTGCTGATGGAGCTCTCGCGACCCACGGAACGCCGTTGATTGCGCCGCCGTTGTCGTATACCCGAGCCGTGTTGACGGCGTGGATCTCTGCGAACTTGTCGTATAGGCCAGGTGTACCACCGGAGAAAACACGCAGTACGCCACCGGGTATACGGTAGCCATAGTCCACATCCAAACGGACCCCTGAGCCCCCGTTCGTTACAGCTACGCTCACTTCTGCTGCTGTGCCGTTACGCCCAACTGCCCGCCCACCATCGAGAATGAGCTGCACACGGTAGTAACGCGTGCCCGAAGCGGTATTCCACGTAGTGGACCCGTCCAGACTGATGCCACTGATCCCCGTGAAGCTGTTGCTGCTAAAAAACATCTGATGGTTTCGCTCGACCATACCGCCAGCAAAAACTCTCCCTTTTGCACTCATCAAATAGGAATAGTTGTTCCAGTCGACGCAAGCATGAAGGTCAGCCAGAAGCAGAGCTACCGCATCGGCACCCGCCAACTGAACTACGCCGACGCTGCAGAGATCACCAAGATGATCGATTACTGGCAGCAACAGGTGGATCGATTGGCCAGCGGTCGCCCTCGCGGCATTGTCCTGCGCGGGATCACGCCGTTATGAGGCGTTCAATCAAGTCTCCCGAGCCCACGTTGCTGGATCGGGCGATCAGTTGGTTGAGTCCCGAGATCGGCGCCAAGCGTATGCAGGCGCGTATGACGATGACGGCAATGGGGGGTTACAGCGGCGCCTCCAAACGCAAACGCTCGCTCAGTGCCTGGAACCCATCGGCTGGAAGTGCAGCTGCCGATCTGCTGCCCGATCTGCCGACTCTACGGGAGCGTTGCCGCGACCTGGAGCGAAACAACCCCATCGGTGGCGGCGCGATCAACACGGAGGTGACCAAAACGGTCGGCACTGGGTTGGCGCTGAAGTCGGTGGTCAATCGGCAGATCCTCGGCTGGGATGAGGACACCGCACGTGATTGGCAGCGCAACTACGAAGCGACGATCGAGGTGCTGGTCAAGGAGCTGCGCCGCGACAAAACCGGGCAGTTGCGCATTCGCCTCGGCGAACTGGCCGATCGCACCAACTCACACTGGGCTCGCCTGCTGTCGGCCTGCCGACCGCTTGCCCCTCCTTTCAGAGATCACCGCATTTTCGTTGATCTCTTCACAGCCGAAAGCAGGCGTTCGTCCGTCGAATCAACGCTGCCTGTCCATCAAATGCCCACGCGCTTCCAAAACCTCGCACAAGAAGACGAGCGCTCGACAAAAAACCGGGTGGCAATCCTCATAAGGCAAATCGTCGATCGAAGCCCAGAAAAACTCAAAGGTGTGACCGAAGTCATCAAGCGTCTGATGCGACCATCGTTCAGGCAGCGCTCCAACCGCCCGGCACAGTTGAAACGACCAGATCTGGTCTTGATGACCGCAATCCCAACACCCCAGATCGTCTTCGATGGTGGCGGCGCTTATACCAGACTCTTCCGCCAGTTCACGCAGGGCGGCTCGATCCGGCATCTCTCCCTTTTCAATACTTCCCTTCACCAGTTGCACCCCTGCCTGAGGATGACGGAACAGAAGAATCCTGGGGCGCTGCCCGGAAGACAGAACGACTGCGCAAGCCTTGTCGGGAAGCATGGCGATTTCCTTATCGGTAATGAAAGCACGCCATCATACGCATTGAGAGATTACTGTAACGGGGGTCGTGAGCAGCAGTCATGGATCGACTGCTGCCATCGCAAAAGAAAAATCTCATCACCCGTTTCAAACTTTTCGTTTCACCGGGCGTCCTTCTTTAATGACGCCAACATGGCTTGGCACCCTCAGACGGCTGGCTTCAGCCAAGGATAGCTAATGACCTTTTTTATTTTTCTCCTGGCCTGCGGTGCCGCAGCGAGCACCGGCCTTCTTTTCAAACCTGGCCAGTGGTACGAATCGCTCGTTAAACCCGGCTTCACACCCCCCAACTGGCTGTTTCCGGTGGCCTGGTCGATTATCTATCTGTTGCTTGCCTGGGCAGGGTATCGCTTGACCCTGATACCCGGAAGCCAGGTGGTATTGGCTTTGTGGGCGACGCAGATTGCATTGAATACGCTGTGGACACCGGTGTTCTTCGGCGCGCACCGCATTTTTGCCGCGATGGTCATCCTGGCGCTGCTGTGGCTCGTGGTCGCGGCAATGGTGGTGATGGCATTGCGGCTCGACCTGATCACGGGGCTTATCCTGTTCCCTTACCTTGTGTGGCTGTGCGTAGCCGCTGCGTTGAATTTTTCCATCCTGCGCAATAACCGCGGATGATCAATTCCAACTCGGAGCTAAAAACACCTTGGCCTGCCAGCGAACGGGACTTGGCGCAGGTTCGGGATTTCAACAAGAAACTTGCCTGGTTGCCGCGCTTTCGAATCCGTAATCGCTTTACGCCTCGGGTGATTCAGGCGCTGCTGCGCGCCAGCCAACTAGGCGGCGCCGGTCAATTGCTCAAGCATGGGCTCAAGGCTGAGCGGAAGACGATGGGTGTCGGCGACATTTCAGTGCCCGTGCGGATCATCAGGCCCAAAGGTAAAGCAAAAGGCGTCGTGCTTGATTTCCACGGAGGTGGATGGGTTATCGGCAATGCGCAGATGAATGACGCCTTCAACGTGGCGATGGTCAATACGTGCGACGTCACAGTCGTCTCGGTCGACTACCGGCTTGCCATCTCAACGCCGATTGAAGGCTTGATGGAGGACTGCCTGTGTGCTGCTCGCTGGCTGCTGAACGAGGACTGTGATGAGTTTGCTGAACTGCCCGTTATCGTCGTGGGTGAATCAGCCGGAGCGCACCTTGCTGCCGCAACGTTACTGGCGCTGAAACAATGGCCCCACTTGCTTCAACGGGTGAGCGGCGCGCTGCTGTATTACGGCGTTTACGATTTGACGGGAACCTCGAGTGTCCGGGCAGCGTCCGCTGAAACGCTGGTATTGGATGGTCCTGGTATGGTTGAAGCGTTTCGCATGCTCACGCCCGGTCTCAATGACCAGCAACGCCGGCGGCCTCCTTTGTCACCGCTGTATGGCGACTTTACGGATTTTCCCCCTGCGCTCCTATTTGCCGGCGAACTGGATCCTCTGAGGGACGACACGCTCGATCTCGCTGATCGGTGGATGAAATCGGCCCCTGTGGAAGTGCACGTCTTGCCCTCGTCTCCCCACGGCTTCATTCACTTTCCGACGGCCATAGCAGATAGCGTGCTTGCTTACAGCCGGGAGTGGATTTCGGCTCGAATTGCTCAGCGCTAATCAAGGAACATCTGGAAACAACCTCTGACTGGCCCAGCCCTGAAATGTTTGCTTGCATGCTCGTCCCACGATCTGCAATCACGTCAGGAGACAGTCAATGAAAACCATGGTGGTCGGCGCAAGCAAAGGATTGGGCAGGGCTTTGATCGAAGGATTGGGCGAGCACGGGGACACCTTGATTGGCGTTTCTCGTAGCCGCCCGGAAAATCTTGTAAGCAAGGCCGGTGTCGATTTGCGCTGGGTAGAAGCCGATCTGAGTGCGCCCGCCAAGGCTGCGCAGATAATCAAGGACGCGGTGGTGGATGGCGGGCTTGATACGCTGATCTACAACCTGGGGATATGGGAAGAGTTTGCCTTTGATTCCACCTACAACTTCCTGGCTGACCAGGACGACCAGGTCGAGGCCATCGTCAGCTGCAACATCACCTCGACCATATTGCTGATAAAGCGCCTGCTTCCGCTGCTGCTCGAGAGTAAAAACCCGCGGATCATATTGACCGGCTCGACGTCGGGCCTGCCACAAAGTGGACGACCAGAAGTGACCTTTGGCGCCTCCAAGTTTGCATTGCGCGGGATCGCCGATGCGCTGCGCGAAGGCTACCGGCAGCAACGGCTGGGCGTGACCTGTCTGAACCTCGGCTACCTGAACACCGAAGACCCGTTGAGCACGCCACGAGCGCTCGCCGAGCAGCGCGGTGAAGGCCACTCGATTCCCGTGCACGACGTCGTGCAGGTCGTGCGTATGGTCTTGAGTCTGTCTTGCGCAAGCTTCGTCAAGGAACTCACCTTGCCGGCAATATTCGACGAACGTTTTTGATGAGAGGCCGATCACTGCGGTAGAAAAAGTCGGGGGAGCAGCCAAGTCGCCGTCACGGCACCTGCTCCAATGACCCTCGTGTTTTATCGTGCACCACCCTCGCCCATCCCCCCTCTGTAATCCAGCCTGCAATCATTCACACCTACCCGAAATTTAGGGTTTGTCTGCCGTTGCAAAAACTTTTTTTGTCATGTCATACTACGTCGTACAACATCATCGGTACGCCAGATCACACCTGGCGTACCTCCAAGGAAGGCGGGCATTTTCATGAGCTTTGAAAGTCAACGCGTCAAACAGATCTCTTCCTCTCCCAGCATGGTCATCTCCATGCGCGCCAAAGAGCTGGCCAGCCAAGGCCGCGACATTGTCGACATGAGCCTCGGCGAACCCGACTTCGATACCCCCGCACACATTGTCGAAGCGGCTTACCAGGCCATGCGTGATGGCCACACCCGCTACACCGCGCCGCAAGGCACCCTGGCCCTGCGCCAGGCGATTGTCAGCAAGTTCCAGCGGGAAAACGGGCTGACTTATAGCGTTGATGAAATCACCGTCGGAAACGGCGCCAAGCAAGTCATCTTCAACACGTTCATGGCGACCCTGGAAGCCGGCGACGAAGTCATCATCCCCGCGCCCTACTGGGTTTCCTACTCCGATATCGTCACGCTCAACGGTGGCAGCCCGCAGGTCATTCCCTGTGGCATCGACGTTGGCTTCAAGCTGACCGCCGAGGCACTGCAAGGTGCACTGACCGGCAAAACCCGCTGGCTGATCCTCAACTCGCCCTCCAATCCCAGTGGCGCCATCTACTCCGAAGCCGAACTGCAAGCGCTGGGCAAGGTGCTGGAAGATTTCCCCAACGTCCTGGTGATGTCGGACGAGATCTACGAGCACGTGTTACTCGCTGATCAGCCCTTCGTCTCGTTTGGCAACGCCTGCCCGCAACTGCGTGAACGAACTTTGCTGATCAATGGCGTGGCCAAGGCCTATGCCATGACTGGCTGGCGCATCGGTTATGCCGCCGGCCCCAAAGCCCTGATTGCCGCGATCAGCAAGATTCAATCGCAGAGCACCTCAGGTGCCAGCGCGATTTCCCAGGAAGCGTCCCGGGCTGCGCTTCAAGGTCCGCAAGATTTTGTCAGCCAGAGTGCCGCCGAATACGCCGAGCGCGGACGCCTGCTCGTGGACGGTCTGAGCCAGTGCGAAGGCTTGCGCCTGAGCGCACCGGCCGGTGCCTTCTATGCCTTCCCCGAATGCAGCCAGTTACTGGGGCGCAGCACCCCGCAAGGTCGGGTGATCAATGATGACGTCGAACTGTCCGCCTATCTGCTTGATCAAGCAGGTGTGGCCGTAGTACCGGGACTTGCGTTCGGCTTGCCGGGTTACTTCCGATTGTCGTTTGCCACCTCTCGCGAACAAATAAGAAAAGCCGTCGTTTCAATCAGTGAAGCGCTTGCAGCCTTGCGCTGAAGCCTTCGCCTTTCGCTGTGCCATAGCTGCCATAACAATAAATCGGAGATTCCCCATGTTCGATCAGAAGAAAAAGCTGCTTGCCCTCATCGTTGCTGCGTGCCTGAGCACCAGCGCTGCACAGGCTGACGACCTCACCGGAACACTGAAAAAAATCAAGGAACTGGGCACCGTCACCCTGGGTTATCGCGACGCGTCGTTGCCCTTCTCCTACCTCAATGATGCCCAGCAGCCCATCGGCTACAGCATTGAACTGTGCAAAAAAATCGTCGATCAAATCAAAGTCAAAGTCGGTGAACCCAACCTCAAGACCGAGTACGTCTCGGTGGTTGCAGCCACTCGTACGCCTCTGTTGATCAACGGCACCATCGATCTGGAATGCGGCGTCACCACCAACACCGTGGAGCGCCAGAAACAAATCGGTTTCCTGCTCACCAGCTACGTGGCCAGCGCCAAATACGCGGTGAAAAAAACCGCCGGCATCAACAGCGTTGCCGATCTCAAAGGCAAGTCTGTGGTGGTCATCACTGGGGGTAGCGGCGAATGGATCACCAAGAACCTCGACCGCGAAAAAGCGTTGGGCCTGAAGATCCTCAATGCCAAGGATGGCGGCGAAGCCTTCCTGATGCTGGAGACGGGTCGCGCCGTTGCCTACATCAATGACGACGTGCAGCTGATGGCAACCATCGCGCAAAGTCGCAGCCCGGATGCCTATACATTGCTCCCCGAGCCGATGTCCGCTGAACCTTATGCCATCGGCATTCGCAAAAACGATGGGCAGTTCAAGGCGTTCGCCGATGACGTTCTGCGCAACCTCTACAGCAGCGGCGAGATCAACACCCAGTATCCGAAATGGTTCCAGCAGCCGATCCCTCCGAAGAATGCGGTGATCAATCTGCCCATGAGCGAAGCACTCAAAGAAGCCATCGCGAACCCGAACGATACCGGCGTCTGATCCCGCCCCGTCACTGTGCCGGGTGGACACGCCTCGATACCCGCCAATCAAGCCATTCAAGTGCGCCTGATTGGCCGGTACTGCGGGCTGTTCCAGGCTGCGCACCCTCACCAAGGTTGGTGTTTTCATGGATTACAACTGGAATTGGGGCGTCTTCTGGGGCTCCGCGCCCGGAGAGACGTCTTCGTATCTGTATTGGCTGATCACTGGCACAAGCTGGACGCTGGCGACTACCCTCGTCGCGTTCATCCTGGCGTTCCTGATCGGTGGCTTGATTGGTACCCTGCGCACCACGACCCTGCGACCCGTCGTGTGGTTGTGCAACCTGTACACCGAAGTGTTCCGCAACATCCCCCTGCTGGTGCAGATGTTCATCTGTTTTTTCGTCGTGCCCGAACTGCTGCCAATATCGCTCGGTGACTACCTCAAGCAGGATTTGCCTTATCCCTCCTTCTTCAGTGCTGTCGTCGCCCTGACGCTGTTCACCTCGGCCAAGCTGTCGGAACTGTTCAAGGCCGGCATCGAATCGGTTGCCGCGGGCCAGCGTGGCGCGGCATTGGCACTGGGCTTGCGGCCGACGCAGATGTACCTGCAGGTGCTGCTGCCTCAGGCCATCCGGGTGGTGTTCCCGCCACTGACTTCCGAAGCGCTGAACACCCTGAAGAACTCATCCGTGGCGCTGACCATTGGCCTGATGGAGCTGACCGCACAAGCACGCAACGTCAGCGAATACTCGTTCAATACCTTCGAAGCCTTCACTGCCGCGACCGTGATCTATGTGGTCATTTCGCTGCTGGTGACCTTCGTCATGGGTCATATCGAACGTTCACTGACCATTCGCGGCGCGACGAGGTAAGTCATGTTTGATCTAGATCCAAGTGTCATTGTCAGGGCCATGCCGGCGCTGTGGAGCGGCCTGAAATTTACCTTGCTGCTGACCCTGGTGGCGATGTCGGTGGGGATTGTCGCCGGCACCTTGCTGGCACTCATGCGCCTGTCGCACAACCGCGTCTTGCGTGGCTTTGCACTGGGCTACGTCACCGTGATGCGCAGCATTCCGCTGGTCCTGGTGATTTTCTGGTTCTACTTCCTGATGCCCTTGCTGCTGCAAATGGCTTTCAGCACAGAACGGCCAGTGCAGATCGGCCCGGTGGTGACCGCATTCGTGACCTTCTGCATGTTTGAAGCGGCGTACTACAGCGAGATCATTCGTGGCGGTATCCAGAGCATCAGCGGCGGTCAGAAACAAGCTGCAGCGGCCCTTGGCCTGCGGCCGTCGCAAGCGATGATCTACGTGATCCTGCCCCAGGCGTTGCGCCGCATGGCGCCCCTGTTGCTGACCCAGACCATCATCCTGTTCCAGGACACGTCGCTGGTGTACGTGCTGTCCATCGCCGATTTCACCGGTGCGGCCAGCAAATTCGCCCAACGTGACGGGCGTCTGGTCGAGCTGTATTTGTTCGTCGCCCTCGTCTACCTGGTGATCTGCTATTTGCTGTCCAGCCTGACTAAACGCATGAAAAGAAACATAGGGAAAACAGCATGATCCAGATGAAAAACCTGAGTAAATGGTACGGCAACTTTCAGGTCCTGAAAAACTGCACCACACAACTCTCTCGCGGCGAAGTGATGGTGGTATGCGGGCCATCCGGCTCGGGTAAAAGCACCTTGATCAAGTGCGTGAACGGGCTGGAACCGGTTCAGGAAGGCGAGATATTCATCGAAGGCCAGCCCGTCACCGGCAAGGGTGTGGACTTGCCCAAACTGCGTGCGCGTGTAGGGATGGTGTTCCAGCATTTCGAACTCTTTGGGCACCTGACCATCATCGAAAACCTCAACCTTGCACAAATGAAGGTATTGCGCCGGGACCACGTCACGGCGACGAAAAAAAGCATGATGTTGCTGGAGCGCGTAGGGCTCAAGAGTCATGCGCAAAAGTATCCGATCCAGTTGTCCGGTGGTCAGCAGCAACGGGTAGCGATCGCTCGCGCCCTTGCCATGGACCCGATCGCGATGCTGTTCGATGAGCCCACTTCGGCACTCGACCCCGAGATGGTCAATGAAGTGCTGGACGTGATGGTCGAATTGGCCCACGAGGGCATGACCATGATGTGTGTCACCCACGAAATGGGCTTCGCACGCAAGGTGGCTGACCGCATTGTGTTCATGGATGGCGGCGAGATTATCGAAGATGTGAAGTCCGAAGAATTCTTCGGTGCACCTCGCACGGACCGCGCACGCAGCTTCCTGTCGAAGATCTTGCAGCATTGATCACGGGGCTCCGCTGATTGTGCAACCTCGCTGGAGAACGGTCAGCCACCCCCGGATGCAGTAACAAATCCACCCCTGAAATTTAATCTGCCTGATCGTCTTGAGCATTGTCATTTTAGGTTGTACGATGACGTACAACAACCAACAACACAGATACATTTCTCCGTACGCTAATAAGGACATTTCGAACAATGAATCCACAAGAACTGAAATCGATCCTCTCCTCCGGCCTGCTGTCTTTCCCGGTGACCGACTTCAATGCCCAGGGCGATTTCCATCGCGCCGGTTACGTTAAACGCCTTGAGTGGCTGGCCCCATACGGCGCCAGCGCCCTGTTCGCTGCAGGCGGCACCGGCGAGTTTTTCTCTCTGGCAGCCAGCGAATACTCGGAAATCATCAAGACCGCCGTCGACACCTGCGCAACCAGCGTGCCGATCCTGGCCGGGGTTGGCGGCTCGACCCGTCAAGCCATCGAATACGCACAGGAAGCCGAACGTCTGGGCGCCAAAGGCTTGCTGCTGCTACCGCATTACCTGACCGAAGCCAGCCAGGAAGGCGTTGCCGCCCACGTTGAAGCCGTTTGCAAATCGGTGAAGATCGGTGTGGTGGTCTACAACCGTAACGTGTGCCGCCTGACCGCTTCGTTGCTGGAACGTCTGGCCGAGCGCTGCCCGAACCTGATCGGCTACAAGGACGGCCTGGGTGATATCGAGCTGATGGTGTCGATCCGCCGTCGTCTTGGCGATCGTCTGACCTATCTGGGCGGTCTGCCAACCGCCGAAGTCTATGCAGCGGCTTATCGGGCGCTGGGCGTGCCGGTCTACTCTTCGGCGGTGTTCAACTTCATCCCGAAAACCGCAATGGACTTCTATCACGCCATCGTTCGGGAAGATCACGAAGCGGTTGGCAAGTTGATCGACGACTTCTTCCTGCCCTACCTGGACATTCGTAATCGCTGCCAGGGTTATGGCGTGAGCATCGTCAAGGCCGGCGCAAAAATCGTCGGTTACGATGCAGGACCGGTACGCGCCCCGCTCACCGACCTGACCTCGCAAGAATACGAAATGCTTGCAGCGCTGATCGACAAGCTTGGTCCGCAATAAAAAACCGATGATTCAAAGGTGCTGAAAAGCGCCGCTTATCGAGAGGTTTAATGCACCCTGCGAAGGTCAAGCTTTCGCAGGGTGTTTTTTTTCGCCAGAGAAACCGCCGACGCCGCTCGCTAAAACCTCAGCCGCGAATAAACGCCAACAAATCAGCATTGATCTGATCCGCGTTGGTCGTCGGCATTCCGTGAGGAAAGCCCGGGTACGTTTTGAGCGTGGCATGCCTCAAGAGTTTGGCCGAAAGCGGCGCCGAGTCTGCAAACGGCACGATTTGATCGTCCTCGCCATGCATGACCAGCGTCGGCACCTCAATCGCTTTCAAATCTTCGGTGAAATCAGTCTCGGAAAACGCCTTGATGCAGTCGTAATGAGCTTTTGCACCGCCCATCATGCCTTGGCGCCACCAGTTGTCGATGATGCCTTGCGAAACCTCGGCCCCGGGTCGATTGAAACCGTAAAACGGCCCCGCCGGCACGTCGACGTAAAACTGTGCACGACTGGCAACCAATGCCGAACGGAAACCGTCGAACACCTCCAGAGGTAAACCTCCAGGATTCTTTTCCGACTTGACCATGATGGGCGGAACCGCGCTGATCAATACGGCCTTGGCAACGCGTCCTGGTTTGGCTCGCGCGGCGTAGCGTGCTACTTCCCCGCCGCCGGTCGAGTGGCCGACATGGATCGCGCCCTTGAGGTCGAGCGCATCGGTCAACTCGATGACATCGGCGGTGTAGGTGTCCATTTCGTTGCCCTCCCACGTCTGGGTCGAGCGCCCGTGTCCGCGACGGTCATGCGCAATCACCCGGTAGCCTTTGAGCAAGAAGAACATCATCTGATTGTCCCAGTCATCCGCACTCAACGGCCAACCGTGGTGAAACACGATGGGCGTCGCGTCTTTCGGGCCCCAATCCTTGTAGAAAATCCGGGTGCCGTCTTTGGTCGTAATTGCGTTCATGGCGTGTGTCCCCTCGCGATCAGGTGGGTGTGAGGTTGCAGGTTGCTTATCAGTGCCTGCGTCAACCCGCAAAGGCTGAAAAGCGTTACCGGCAAACGTGCAAAAGGCGGTGAGCCCGACGTCGTGAGGAGCGGGTCACGAGAGGGCTAGGTCAGTGTAGAAGACGCACGGAAAGCAACACTTTCAAACGATAAATGGAGATTGCCGATGAAAAACCGGCCACCAGCGACTGGATGTCGGTTTCCTGTGGCGCGGGCAAAGTCGCGCTGGAAACCGGAGAGCATCCAGTTTCAGCACCCGTGCCAGATCGGCAGGCGATGTGACGGCTACCAGCAAAGCAATCACGGTCGAGCGGCGTTGAGGCATCGGTGTATTCCTGGCCGGATTCGACGGGTACTTGAAGCCTACTCGTGCGGTTGCCATACCCGGCAATCAGGTTTCTGCTTGACGCCCACCGCCGGAATTTTCGAGCTGTTGCGCACGATCAACTGCCCTCGAACGACCTCCTGAATCGCAGGCGTATCGGGATTCTCCAGTTGCGCGCAAATGATACCGACCGCGCGACTGACCATGTCGGCAACCGGTTGAACGTACGTGGTCAGCGAAAAAACCGGCCAGGCGGCCAGGGTAATGTCATCGAAACCGACGATTGAAATTTCGTGGCCCGGCTTTAGCCCGAACTCCTCGCGTGCGACATTGATGGCGCCCAACGCCATGATGTCGTTAGCGCAAAAAATGCCATCAGGTGGCTGGGCGCTCGACAGCAGTCGGCGAGTGGCGTCCATTGCACCGTCAAACGTGTAATGACCCGTTTCGCGTTGCGGCGCAGGATGACCGAGACGTTGCAGGGCCTCCACAAACCCGATTTCCCGGTCGCGACTGGTCGAAGAGCTTTCCTTACCGGCGATGTACGCCAGCTGACGATGACGACCCGCCACCAGAAACTGCGCGATTTCCATGCTGCCCTGCGCGTTGTCACTGGTCACGCTGGAGATACTGGTGCTGTCATTTCTACGGTTAAGCAGCACCACAGGCAAACCATTCTGTTTGCATTCCTGGGCAAACCGAGAAGACAGGCTCGCCGAGACCAGGACCAGCGCCTCGACGCGGTAACCCAGCACTTCTTCGAGCACCGGGTCGGAGTCTTCATGGTTGGCGGTGGAGAACAGCAACACGCGATAACCCAGCTCTTCGAAGGCCGCCGACAAGGCCTCCAGCACCGCTGAGTAAAACGGGTTTTCCATACTGGGCGCGACCACGCCGATCAGATTGGAGCGGCGCTTGATCAACGAGCGTGCCCACTGGTTCGGGCGATAACCCAAGGCCGTCGCCGCGTCCTCGACTTTCTGTCGCGTCTTTGGAGAAACACTGGCGCCCTTGGTAAAGGTTCGCGAGACCGCAGACTGGGAAACACCCGCCAACCTGGCCACATCGTGAGCCGTTATCGGATGCCGGGATTGGTCATTGGAATCAGCCATTACGTCACAGCCCAAAGTCGAAATGCCGATCATACCTGCCATTGACTGCAGCGTGTGCTGCCTGCCGATTCTTCGCGCAGACGCTTGAGCCTGTCCTGAAAAATTTCCGGTCTTTTTTCGCCGCCCCCTTTTCATCTTCCTCGGGAATGGCTTAGGATTGTCGCACATTGCATACGTATGCAATACCAAAAACAACAACACTCAGGAATTCATCCCATGGCAACCTGGCTCAAAAAAGGTGCGGAAGCATCGGTCATCAAATCGGCCGCCCGCGAAGTGCGTGACACCGTCGAAAAGACCCTCGCCGATATCGAAGAACGTGGCGACGCCGCGATTCGAGACCTCTCTATCCGCTTCGATAACCTTGACCGTGAGGATTACCGTCTCACCAGCGCCGAGATCGATGCATGCATGGCGCAGCTGACCAAACGCGACATATCCGACATCGAGTTTGCCCAGACCCAGGTGCGCAATTTTGCCCAGCACCAACGCAATAGCCTGCGCGATCTGGAAGTCGAAACGCTGCCGGGCGTCGTCCTCGGCCACAAAAACATTCCAGTCAACGCGGCGGGTTGCTATGTGCCAGGGGGCAAATACCCGCTGCTGGCTTCGGCGCACATGTCGGTGATCACGGCCAAGGTGGCTGGCGTGCCACGCATCATCACCTGCGCCCCACCCTTCCATGGCAAGCCGGCTCCGGCAATTGTTGCCGCGCAGCACATGGCGGGCGCCGATGAGATCTACTGCCTGGGCGGGATTCAGGCAATCGGCGCCATGGCCCTGGGCACCAGATCGATTGCGCCGGTCGATATGCTGGTCGGCCCGGGCAACGCGTTTGTCGCCGAAGCCAAACGCCAACTGTTCGGCCGCGTCGGCATCGACTTGTTCGCCGGCCCTACCGAAACGCTGGTGATCGCCGACGAAACTGTCGACGGTGAAATCTGCGCCACCGACTTGCTGGGTCAAGCCGAACACGGCCCTGATTCGCCTGCAATCTTGCTGACGACGTCGGAAAAACTGGCGCGCGAGACCATGGCCGAGATCGAGCGTCTGCTGAAGATTCTGCCGACTGCGGGTATTGCCCGTCAGGCCTGGGAAAGCTTTGGCGAAGTCATCGTGGCGCAAGACGAACAGGAAATGCTCGCCATCGCCAATGACCTGGCGTTCGAGCACGTACAAGTCATGACCCATGACCCGGACTTCTTCCTGAAAAACATGCGCAACTACGGCGCGCTGTTCCTCGGGCCGCGCACCAACGTCTCTTATGGCGACAAGGCCATCGGCACCAACCATACCCTGCCCACCAAGAAAGCCGCGCGTTACACGGGCGGCCTGTGGGTCGGCAAGTTCATCAA
Organism: Pseudomonas sp. LBUM1643; assembly: GCF_059716215.1. Lineage (NCBI taxonomy): Bacteria > Pseudomonadati > Pseudomonadota > Gammaproteobacteria > Pseudomonadales > Pseudomonadaceae > Pseudomonas > Pseudomonas sp. LBUM1643. Next base: position 2,760,852 of record NZ_CP166813.1, on the reverse strand, counting down.
GACCTGCACCTATCAAAAGGTCATGACTGACGAAGCGTCGGCGCTCATTGGTGAGTACTGCTCACGCCTGTGTGCGCTGGAAGGATTCTCCGGACACGGCGAACAGGCCAACATCCGCGTCCGTCGCTACGGTCACAAGGATGTGCCGTACGCCGGTATCGCAGAGTAAGAACAGCCTGGCTAAAAAGGGCCGCGACACGTGCGCGGCCCCACAACAAAAAATCACAGCCAATGCGCAGCCCGTCGCTCGCCACCCCTGCGCTTCAGGCCCAGCCACAAAGGACATCCCATGAGTGTCATCATCGCCCTGTTGGCGCTGTTCGCGTTAATGCTCGCTGCCTATCGGGGATACAGCGTCATTATCTTCGCGCCGCTTGCTGCACTCGGTGCCGTTTTACTCACTGATCCCAGCGCGGTTGCCCCTGCGTTCAGTGATATTTTCATGGACAAGATGGTCGGCTTCATCAAACTCTACTTCCCCGTATTTTTGCTCGGCGCCGTATTCGGCAAACTGATCGAGCTGTCCGGTTTTTCCCGTTCGATCGTCAGATCCGTCATTCACGTGCTGGGCAGCAGCCAGGCCATGCTGGTGATTGTCCTTGTCTGCGCGCTGCTCACCTACGGTGGCGTTTCGCTGTTTGTGGTGGTGTTCGCGGTTTATCCCTTTGCGGCCGAAATGTTCCGGCAAAGCAACATTCCCAAGCGGCTCATGCCCGCGACCATCGCCCTCGGCGCGTTCACCTTCACCATGGATGCGTTGCCCGGTTCGCCGCAGATCCAGAACATCATCCCGACCACGTTTTTCGGCACCACTTCCTGGGCAGCCCCCTGGTTGGGCGTAATCGGTTCGTTGTTCGTGCTGATCGGCGGCATGCTCTACCTCGAGCGTCAGCGGCGTAAAGCCCAACGTGCGGGTGAAGGCTACGGAACCGATCTGCGCAATGAACCGGAGACACCGCAGGACATCGCCCTGCCCCACCCGCTGGTGGCGCTGTTGCCCCTGGTGTTGGTCGGTGTGATGAACCTGGCGTTCACGCACTGGATTCCACAGTGGTATGGCAGCCTCTATGAAATCGACCTGCCAGGCTTGAAGGCGCCCATCCAGACCCAAGTGTCCAAGATGATCGCCATCTGGTCGGTGCAGGCAGCGTTGCTGGTCGGGATCGTCACCGTTTTTGTGTTCAGCTACCGGACCATCGTGCGCAAACTGGCCGAAGGTAGCCGCACCGCCGTCAGCGGCGCGATGCTTGCGACCCTCAATACCGCGTCCGAATACGGTTTCGGTGCCGTTATTGCGGCGTTGCCTGGCTTCGTCGCCGTGGTTGAAGCGCTAAAGGTCATTCCCAATCCCCTGGTCAACCAAGCCATCACCATCAACCTGCTGGCCGGGATCACCGGGTCTTCATCGGGCGGCATGAGCATTGCGCTTGCTGCCATGTCAGACACCTTCATCGCCTCCGCCAACGCAGCGCACATCCCGCTGGAAGTCATGCACCGCGTGGCGGCCATGGCCGCTGGAGGCATGGATACCCTGCCCCACAACGGCGCCGTGATTACCTTGCTGGCGGTGACCGGGTTGACCCATCGTCAGGCCTACAAGGACATTTTCGGCATGACAATCTTCAAGATACTCGCGGCGTTTTTCGTGATCGGCGTCTATTACCTGACCGGGATCGTCTGACCGGATGTGATCAGGCAACAGACAACGGCAGCCTCAGGTTGCCGTTCCCCCCATTTCCCTGGAGGCCTGGGGCTGCTCGCGTGCGTAGAGCGTCACGGAGGCGCGCAACTTGTTGCCGCCGAAAGCACACATCTTGTCGAACGCCTTGTGACTGACAGGAAGGTGCTGGCAGTCGAGTGCCTGTCGGTGCTGACTGTGGTCAATGTCCGGGTCATGCAGGTAGACGAAGTCTTCATCATAGTCAGTGACCATGACCCAGTGCGGGGCTTTTGAGCGCGTCAGTCGGTAGCTGCTGATCAGCACCAAGGGTTGACCGCCAGCCTTGAGCGTCTGGGCCAGATCCAGCTGGTTGCTGCTGACCTGCTCCACATCACTGTGCGAAAGCTCGCTGCAGAACGCTTCGTGTACCAGGCGCATGACTTCTTTTTTATGTTCGTCGCGCACGCCGTCGAGAAACAGCGGTCCTGTGACACTGACTTGCAGGCGTACGCGAAACCCACGGCGCCAGGCCGCCAGTGCCAACCCTTGGGGACTGCAACCGCCGTGCCCCGACGTCATGAACACCGTCGTGGCTTCACGCCAGATTTGCAGTTCGTCCCTACGCTCGATCATGCGATCTGGCTGCAGTGCGCTCATGGCCATCAAGAGGCAAGCGGGGCCGCAGGTAAATTCAGTGGTCTGTTGGTAATAAGGCACCTGGAATTCTCGACTTTCCCGATGTTGCAGAATGCGCTTCTCCAGACGCAGCGCATCCACATGGTCTTCGTAGTAGTCGTGAACCACAGCGAAGCGTCGGTATCCATTGCGCTCATAAAGACTGATGGCGACGGGATTATCCGGTCGGACTTCCAGTCGCAGGTAGGCACAGTCGTGTGCGCGAGCACAATCCTCCGCCTGATCCAACAGCCGTTTTCCCAGCCCGAGGCCACGACTGTGGGTGGCGATAGCAATTGAGTACAGACGCGCCAGGGAGGTGCCACGGTGAAACAGGACCAGGCAGTAGCCCACCAGTTGACTGCCGGCTTGCGCAACGATCAGGCTGGCATGGGCTCGGCTGATCATCCACTGAAAACTGCGCGGCGTCAGTCGATCGCAGGTAAAGCACTGGTTTTCCAGCGCCAGCAGGGACTCCAGATCATCGTGTGTCGCGTTGCGAAATACCAGGTTCATATAACCGCCGTAAAAGTTGCGTAACGAAACGAGACTTCCTTGAAATTTCGTGCTTAATAGATAAGGACTTGTTATCCAACGGACCTTCTCTTATGTCAGCGGCACAGGGTTACTTGCGCAAAGTATCAGAGCAAAATCGCTTAACAGCAATATCAAACCCAACTTATTTATCGGGCGAACCTCGAAGAACCAGCCAAGTGGTTATTATTGTCGAACGAAAAGAAGACTGGGCTTCCTACTCCCCTTCGGAAGACGTGATGAGTGCCCAGGAGTACCTCGAGCAATCCCCTGAAAGCGAGATTGGCAAGCGTGTCCAGGTGATTAACCTGTGCCGGAGCTACAAGTATCTCGGGCATGGCTATTACTGTTCACTGTTGGCGGAAGCCCGCGGCCATAAAGTTATTCCATCAGTAAGGACTATCAGTGAGCTGACCCGAAAGTCATTGTATGGCCTGGCACTGGATGATTTGGACAAAGCACTCGACAAAGCACTTAACAACCACCTTTACAGCAATACCGAAGGATTCACGCTGACACTTTACTTCGGTAAAACCAACCTTGAACCGTTGCAAGAACTGGCGCGACAAATATTCGAAACATTCCCGTGTCCGATACTCTTGATTGAGTTCCGTAAAAGCACGAGTTGGCGCATCGAGGGAATAAGGTCCGGCGTTTTGCAAAAATTGCGCGACGACCAGGAAGATCAATTCGCCAACTCGCTGGACAGTTTCAGTCGCAAGATCTGGCGAATGCCGCGTTCACCACGCGTGGCCCGCTACGACCTGGCCATTTTGCATGACCCGCAAGAAGCGCTGCCGCCTTCCAACGCAAAGGCACTCGAGAGTTTTATCCGGGTCGGCAAAAGCCTGGGTATCGATGTCGATCTGATCGAAAAGAAAGACTACTCACGAATCGCCGAGTATGACGCCCTGCTGATTCGCGAAACCACCAGCGTGGATAACCATACCTACCGCTTCGCCAAGAAGGCGGAAAGTGAAGGTCTGGTGGTGATGGACGATCCCACTTCAATCCTGCGCTGTACCAACAAGGTGTACCTGACCGATCTGCTCAAAAGCCACCAATTGGGCATGCCAGCCACCGAGATTCTGTACAAGGAACGACCGGAAGACTTCGAGCGAGTCGGTGAACGCCTGGGCTTCCCCTTGGTTCTGAAAATTCCCGATGGTTGTTTCTCCCGTGGCGTGATCAAGGTCGAAAGCCAGCAAGCATTGCTGGAAGCCACCTGTGAGCTGTTCGAACACTCGGTGCTGTTGCTGGCTCAGGAGTTCTTTTACACCGAGTACGACTGGCGCATCGGCGTGCTCAACCGCAAGCCGATTTTCGCCTGCCAGTACTTCATGTCCAAAGGTCATTGGCAGATCTACAACCACAAAGCCAAGGGCCAGGACATCAACGGCGAATGCCGCACCCTGGCGGTCCACGAGGCGCCGCGAGCGGTGGTCGAACTGGCGGTGAAGACCGCCAACCTCATTGGTGATGGTTTGTATGGCGTCGACCTGAAGCAATCCGGCGACAAGGTGGTGGTGATCGAGGTCAACGACAACCCGAACATGGACGCCGGCACCGAAGACGCTTACCTGCAGGACGATTTGTATTCACTGGTACTGGAAGAGTTCGTCCGGCGCCTGGAACTCAAACGTCGCGGCCAGGCCTGGTGAATGCGTTATTCGACACGCATCCTGCAAAACCCTGACTTTCCCAGTCGATAACGCCAGAGGCCAGATGTGATCAAGCCTTTTCAACTCGCCGATGGGGCGTTGCTACCGGTCGAACACCTCAATGGCGAGGTGATGTTGTTCAGCAATCCCGACATCGCCGAACGGGATCTGCTGCGCAGCGATTTCAAACTGGACGATCACGCGCTGGCTTCGGCACTGGATCCGGACGAGGTCTCACGCATCGAGTTCCACCCGGATAATCTGTTCCTGATCTGGAAGCGTCCGGAAAGTTACTCAGGCGCAGAAAGCCTGACGTTTGAGGTGTCGTCATTCGGTCTGTTGTTCTCCAAAACACGCTTGCTCGTCATTGCGACCGACGACTCCCAACTGAGCGGACTGGGGGAACGGCACCCCTTGCACACGCCGCTGGATGTGCTGCTGGACATGCTGTTCAACAACCTCCACCACTACCTCGGTCACCTCAAGGTGATCAAGATGGTGGCTCGGGAACTGCAGCAGAAGTTCAACACCTCGATGGAGAATCGGCATCTGATCCAGATGTTCAACCTCAGCGAAAGCCTGATCTATTACATCAACGCGATTCACAGCAATGGTGCTGTCCTGACCCGGTTGCGCAACCACGCAGAAAAAGAGCACTTCAGCGCCGAGGCGATCGCGCTGATCGACGATCTGATCATCGAAAACACCCAGTGCAACAAACAGGCGGAAATCTACTCCAGGGTGTTCGCCGGCCTGATCGATGCGCGCGGCAATTTGATGAACAACACCATGAACAACCTGCTGCGCAAACTGACCCTGATCAATGTGGTTTTCCTGCCGCTCAACCTGATCGCCAGCATCGGCGGCATGTCCGAGTTCAGCATGATGACCTCGGCCGTTCCGTGGTGGGTGGCGTATCCGCTTTTTCTCACGGGAATGCTGCTTGCAGGAGGCCTGATGGTCGTTGCGCTCAAGCGTCTGACCCGGGGTTCATCTGGCATGAATGGCCCGCATTGAACGCTTGAGGTGCTGCACAGGCAACGCGGCAGCTTCAACCTTCTCGCGCCGCCGCCCATGAGCCCCGCTGGATACCCGATGACGCTTTACATCTCAACCTGTGTGCCCAGCTCTATCACCCGATTCAACGGCAACTTGAAGTACTTCAGGTTACTGTTGGCATTCTTGAGCAAAAACGCGAACAGGCTTTCTCGCCAGCGGGCCATGCCAATGCGTTTGGTCGGGATGACCGTTTCCCGGCTCAAGAAATAGGTGGTGCGCATCGGACTGAAATCCAGCTCAGCCAGGTGGCAGAGACTCAATGCCTGAGGAACATCGGGCTCCTCGATAAAACCAAAATGCAGACTGACCCGGAAGAAGCCTTCACCATAGGCTTCAACCTCGAACCGCCGTTCAGCACTCACGCGAGGGCTGTCTTCAGACACCACGGTGAGCAATACCACTTGCTCATGCAAAACCTGGTTATGCAGCAGGTTGTGCAGCAGTGCATGAGGAACAGCATCGGCCCTGGCCGTCAGAAAAACCGCCGTCCCTTGCACCCGATGAGGAGGCTGCGTCCGGATGCTACCGATGAACAGGGGTAGAGGAAGCGCAGTTTCGTCCAGCCGCTCGACAATAATCTTTCGGCCCCGCTTCCAGGTGGTCATCAAAATGAACAAGCCAATGCCAGCGATCACAGGGAACGCACCGCCCTGGAAGATTTTTGGTGCATTGGCCGCAAAGTACAGGGTGTCTACCAGTAGAAAACCCAACAGCATCGGGATGGCCAGCCAGCGCGGCGTTTTCCATAGCAGCAGGACGACCGCCGAGGACAGGAGCGTGGTGATCAACATGGTTCCTGTCACGGCGACCCCATAGGCGGCGGCCAACGCACTGGACGATTCGAAACCGATCACCAGCAGCACGACACCAACCATCAGCGCCCAGTTAACCGTACCGATGTAAATCTGTCCCTGCTCCTGACTGGAGGTGTGCTGAATAAACATGCGAGGGACATACCCAAGCTGGATCGCCTGACGAGTCAGGGAGAAAGCACCCGAGATCACGGCTTGGGACGCGATGATGGTCGCCAGGGTGGAGAGCGCGACCATCGGCAGCAGTGCCCAGCCAGGCGCAAGCAGATAGAACGGATTGCGCACCGCCTCCGGATTTTCCAGGATCAAGGCTCCCTGGCCAAAATAGTTGAGTACCAGCCCTGGTAACACCAGGATGAACCAGGCGCGAGAAATCGGCTTGCGACCGAAGTGGCCCATGTCGGCATACAGCGCTTCAGCACCAGTCAATGCCAACACGACGGCACCCAAAATCGCCACACCGATTCCCGGATGAGCGATAAAAAAATGCGCTCCCCAGTATGGATTGAGCGCATGCAGTACTTCCGGTCGCTGCAAAATGCCATGGATCCCCAGCGCGCCTAACACTACAAACCACAGCACCATCACTGGGCCGAACAGGATGCCGATGCGAGCCGTGCCGTGCTTCTGTATCAAGAACAGCGCCACCAGCACGATCACGGACAAGGGCACAACCCAGTGCTCTATTCCGTCAAACGCCAGCTGCAGTCCTTCAACCGCAGAAAGCACTGAAATCGCCGGGGTGATCATGCTGTCCCCGTAAAAAAGCGCCGCACCAAACAGGCCAAGCAGAACCAGTACCTTACTCATGTACGGGTAAGGCGCGGCCGCCCGCCGGGCCAACGCCGTCAGCGCCATGATCCCGCCTTCACCCTGGTTGTTGGCGCGAAGAATGAACAGCACATACTTGATCGAGACCACCCAGATCAATGACCAGAAGATTAACGACAGAATACCCAGCACCCCGTCGTGGTTGGCCTGGACGCCGTAATGGCCGGAAAACACTTCCTTGAGCGTGTACAGGGGGCTGGTGCCGATGTCCCCGTACACCACCCCGACGGCAGCGACGAGCAGTCCTGCCGCTGACGTTTTGCGATGGGTCTCTTCAGTGGCAAGGGTCGCTGCTTCACTCACTTTCTACATCTCGCGTATAGAGGGCCGAAAACGCATTCCTTGAGATTCAAGGCCATTGTGGATTTTATTGAAATAGCTTTTTGATTCAGAGACAAGGGCACGTTTCTGGACACTAAAAGTACTGTCAATTTTGCCGGCCAGTATCGTTGCGAGTAACAGAATCGACCGTAAAAAAAGCGTAAATTTTTTGGGCCCGTTCACCTAAAAGCGAAATGCCACCCCCGTGGTGACGTTGAAAGCATCACCCGGATAGAAGTTCGCCGAGTCGTTACCTTTGGCGTCGTACGCAGTGTTTGCCGCCGTGGCATAGCGCTCGTTGGTCAGGTTACGGGCGTCCAGAAACACTTCCCACTTTTTACTCGGGGCTTCATAGCCCACTTTTGCGCCCCAGATCGTGTAAGACGGCGCGCTGAGGGTGTTGGCAAAATCGACGTAATAGCTGGAAGCGGCGCGTGCATTCAGTTGCGCGTAAAAGCCAGTGGTTTGCCGATATTGAAGCTCGGCCTGATAGACCTCGCGCGGCAAGCTTGGCAGCTCGTTGCCGCCGAACGTGTCGTCGTCCCGGTAGTGGAAATCGTTGAAGGTGTACGCCTGGCGCAACGTCACCGTGTCGCCATTCTGACCTTCCCAAAGCTGCGCATTCAGCCCCGCTTCGATCCCTTGGTGAATGGTCCCGCTGCCGTTGGACGTGGCCACCAGTTGATCTTGCGTGGCCGTTGCCTGACGCACCACGATCGAGAGAAGCTCTTTCTGAATCCACGAGCGGTAAACCGTCAGGCTGCCATCGAAAATGCCGTGCCCGCCGCGAATACCGAACTCCACCGTGTTGCCTTTCTGCGGCCGCACATCACGAATGTAAGGCGTCCCGGTGCTGCCCAACTGCCAGGTCACAGGCGGATCAATCGAGCGGCTGACGTTGCCGAACACTTCAAATTCCGGGGTCAGCTGGTAACGCAAGCCGATGCGCGGGGCGATGTCGTGCTCGTTGTACTCGACCCCGTTGGGAAACGCCGTGGTGTTGGTGCCCGTGGTGTATTCGATCTCCGCCTTGCGCTTGATATCGATAAACGACAGGCCGGTGGACAGCCAGGTACGTTCGCCGAATTGCAGCTCGTTGCCCAAAGAGAACACGGTATCGCGCGAGCCCGTGTAGTTGGTTTCCTGCAGCTTGGTGTCGGTGCCCTTGGCGTGAGATTTCACATCCGCCAGGTACGCGCGGGTATTGCTGAAGGTCACGTTGCTGTCGCTGGGCAAACCGAGGAATGTATCGCCGGTACGCAGGTAGCGCAGGGTCAGGTTGATGTCCTTGGATCGCCAATCCTGGGGCGTCGCGGAGTACCGCCAGCCGTTGTACAAGGGGTAATCGTTATAACCCAGGCCGACTTCCAGCTTTGCATTGTCGTCGAAGGTGTACGTAGTCTTGCTGCCCAGCAGGGTCGATCCATCCTTCTGTCGACCGGTCGGGACGTTGTTGCTCTTTGGGTCATGCTTGATCTGGTACTTGGTCAGCGTATTGCCCTGGGTGAGCGTCTCTTCGCGATAGCGCACAAAAAAACGCGTTTCCAGCTTGGGGTTGAACACATGCCCGAAGTTGGCCACGATGCCCTGCCCTTCGTTGGGCGTGTTGTCCTGATAACCGTCCCGCTCGTTGTGCAAAATACTGACGTAGTAGTCGCTGTTATCGACCACCCCGCCGGTACTCAATTGCTGCTTGCGATAGCCGAAACTGCCGACTTCGAAGCGCGCGTAATTGCCCGGATCGGTGCGACCGGTCTTGCTGACGAAGTTGATGGCGCCGCCCAGTGACAGCGCTGAATAGTTGAAGGCGTTGGCGCCGTACAGCACTTCGGTGTGGTCCACCGACGCCATGTCGAGCATGTCCTCCTGCGTACCGCCCGGCCCTGTCAGCGGCAGCCCGTCAAACAGGAATTTGATCCCCAGCACGTAGCCTTGATAGAACGTATTGAGCCCCGAGCCACGGATCGAAATCTTGTTGGCGCCGGACCCGCTGGTGGCCTGGGCAAACACCCCCGGCTGCAAGGCCAGCACGTCCTCGGCATTGGCAGCCCGACCGCGTTCGATTTCCCGGTTGTCCACCACAGCGGTCTGCCCCGCCACTTTTTCCAGCTGTCGTTGAGCTTTCTGAACCTCGGTGGCCTGGGCTCCGGTGACCACCACCGTGGCCAATGTCGGGTCCTGACCTGTCGGCTGCGCTTGAGCCGCCGCGCAAGTGCCCTGAACCAGCATCATCAGAATGCCCAGGCTGGATGCCGTCTTGAACGGGTCCAGCCCCAGAGCGCGTGCTTCAAACTTCTGCCACATCGTTTCGATACTCCTGGCCTGATTAATGGTTGGAGCATCTATGTGTATAGTCGCGCTCTCACCTCAGCTTTTGCAGGGTTCGTGCCAGCAGAAAACGCAGTAAAAACAGGTAAATACGAGCCTATATCGCGGTGCAGCGGTGCACATTGCTGAAGGGCTGTTTCGCTCACAACACTTGACGTCTTGAAGACGTCCGTTTGAGCAACCAAAGCAGCCGCCCCATCAAATCACACCACCGCTTCATCGAAAGCCGCACTGAACTGACGACTCCACAGGCGTGAATATTGCCCACCCTGACGCAGCAGTTCCTCATGGCTGCCATCCTCGATCACCCGGCCGTTATCGAACACCAGAATGCGGTCCAGATGGGCGACGGTGGACAGCCGATGTGCGACCACTACCACCGTCTTGTCTTCCATGATTTCGTCCAGTTTGTCTTGAATGAAACGCTCGGTGATCGAGTCCAGGCTTGAAGTGGCCTCGTCCATGACCAGGATCGGCGCGTTCTTCAGAAGCACACGCGCGATAGCAATCCGTTGCCGTTGACCACCCGACAACTTCACGCCGCGCTCCCCCACCAGCGACTCATAACCGTCTTCCATACTGTCGATGAACTCGCTGGCGCCCGCGCGATGGATCGCTTCGGCCACCTCATCCATCGAGGCATCCAGGCGCCCGTAATGAATGTTCTCGCGAATGCTGCGGTGGAACAGGCCAGGCTCTTGCGGGATCAGGCCGATCTGCTGGTGCAGCGAATGTTGCGTCGCATCGCGCACATCCACGCCGTCAATCAGCACCGCCCCCTGCTGCACGTCATACAAGCGCAGCAGCAGATTGAGCAGGGTCGACTTACCCGACCCCGAAGAGCCCACCAGCCCGACTTTCTGTCCCGCCGGAATCACAATATTCAGGCGGCTGAAAATCGGCTGGTCAGAACCGTAGCTGAAGCCAACGTCGCGAAACTCGATATCGCCACGCTTGACCTGCAAGGCTGACGCACCGGGCCGGTCAATCACTTCGTGCGGACGAATCAGCGTGCGCACGCCGTTGGCAATGTTCCCGGTCGCCTCGAAGAATTCCAGAAAACGCCGGGACAGATTCCCCACGTCGCTGATGATCAACAGCGAGAGGCTGGTCGACATGACAAACGCGGCGATGTCGATGCGCTGCGTGCGCCACAAGTACAGCGCCACCAGCAACAGCCCCAGTTTGAGGACCACGCCACAACCGGTTTGAAACCAGCGGATCTTCTCCATGTACCCCAGCGAGCGATACGCCGCGGCCACTTCCTTGTCCAGAAACGTGCCCAGATAGCTGTGCTCGAACGCATGACGGGCAAACAAGCGGATGTTGGCGAGGTTGGACACGGCGTCGACGACTTTGCCCGAACTGGTGCTGCGCGCTGCCGAGTATTGTTGGGCCAGAGGATGGCTGCGGCGCGCCAGCAGATAACACACGGCAATGAACAGCAGTGACCAACCCGCCATGAACATCGCCAGCAGCGGCGAGGCCGTCCACAGCAACACCGTGGCCAGGCTCAGCGTGACCAGCAGCGGGATGAGATCGAACAGCAGGATGCTCAGGGTCTGATTGACCCCGAGCGCAATCTCGGACACCCGGTGCGCCAGGGCGCCGGCAAATTCGTTGCTGATGAAACGATGCGAGTGCTGCTGCAGGTAGGCGAAGACCACATGCGTGACCGTGCGCCGCTGCAACGGCAAGACGTGAATGTGGCAACCCGCAGCAGCTCGGGTAAACAGCACTTCCAGCACCAGCAAAGCGCCGAACAGGGTCAACGGCCACTGCAGCACCTCGAATGCGCGCTCGGCCTCCAGCCCGTTGCTGACCGTGCGCGTGATCTGGCCCAGCCCCCACGGAATGAGGATGGTGCACACCACCGCAGCGATCTGCAGCAACAGGATCGCCACGTACCAGCCTTTGAAGTTGCCGATAAAAAAACGCACGAACGCACCCGGCGTGGCCGGCAAATGCTGGACGTTCCAGTTGTGCAGCCGGCGGTCACGGGGCGTGAAAGGTGAAAAAGACGAGGTCATGACGGATGGCATTCCTGAATGACGCCTGTGGCCGCGCAGCTTTCAGGCAAAAAGGGGCACACGAGGTGCCCGGTTCAATAGCTAAAAACAACGGATCAGCCGGAACGCCCGGCGTACACGGCCGAACCCGCCGATGGCGAAAGCCGGCGAAACACCAATCCTGACAAGGCACACATCGCCCCACCGAACACCATGACCAGCGCCACATCGCTTTGCTCGAGACTGGCATGCCCGCGCAGGGACATGATCAGGCTCAGCAACGCAGCGGCGATGCCCACTGACAAACTCATCGTCAGCTGGATGGTCATCGCCGACAGGCTGCTTGCCCGGCTGGACTGCTCCGGCGGCACATCGGCATAGGTCAAGGCGCCCAGCGTGCTGAACTGCAGCGAACGGATGATGCCGCTGCCGAACAACACCAGCACGACGATCCAGTATGGGGTGGACACTTCGAACATCCCGCAGGCAATGATCGTCAGCCCCGTCAGCACGGCATTGCCGATCAACGTGCGCCTGAAGCCGAACCGGCTGACGATTCGCACCGCCAGCAACTTCATCAGGAACGCACCTGCCCCGCCTGCAAAACTCAACAGACCGGCTTCCAGTGGGTTCAGGCCAAAGCACAACTGGAACAGCAGCACCAACAGAAATGGCTGGGAGGCACTGCCGATACGCATCAGGTTGCCGCCCCAGAAACTCACCCCGAAGGTCGGGATGCGCAGCAAGGAGAAATCAATCAGCGGATGCGCCGAACGCCGGGCATGCCTGACGTACAACCACGCACTCGATACCCCCAACGCAATCAGCAGCATCGCCCACTGCCGCGCCAGCAAGCCGTGACCGAATGCCTCGAAACCAAACACCAGACCGCCGAGGCCGACCGCGCTGAGCAAAAGGCCGGGGACGTCCAGTGGCCGCCCGCGCGAACCGGGGTAATCGGGGATGTAGCGCACCACCAGCGCGATGCCCAATATGCCGATCGGCACATTGATCAGGAAGATCCAGTGCCACGACAACAGGGTCACCAGCAAACCGCCCAAAGGCGGCCCCAAAACCGGCCCGATCAGCGCCGGAATCGTCAGGTAGGACATCGCGCGCAATAGGTTCTCCCGCGCCGACCAGCGCAACAGAATCACCTGTCCGACCGGCACCATCATTGCGCCGGCCGCCCCTTGCGCCATGCGCGCCAGCGACAGTTGCAACAGCGAGCCCGAACAGGCGCAGGCCACCGATGCGAGGGTGAACAGCACGATCGCACTGACGAACACACGCCGAGGCCCGAAGCGATCCGCCGCCCAGCCACTGACCGGGACGAACAGCGCCACCGCCAGCAAATACAGCGACACCACCAGGTTCATGCGCACGCTGGGCTCACCGAAATCACGGGCCATCTGCGGCAACGCCGTGAGCACCGCCGTGGCGTCGATCAGTTCCATGAACAGGGCACAGCCGATGATCATCGGCACCCGGCGCAGGCTGGCGCCCGCCACCGGGCTGACAGGTTGAAGGGCGACCCGTTCAAGCGTATCGATGCGTTCAGTCGCGCCCATGAAGCCCTCGGGTCATCCGCCTGATAGAGGCGCCCATTCGACGCACAGTCCGGCCCATGCTCAAAACAATCCCGAGGTCGGTGGCGGCGTCCCTTTGAGTTGCCAGGCACCCACGGCGGCCGCTTTCCAGTGCCGAGGATTGTGGTTGGCCACGGTGCGCGCGTTGCGCCAGTGACGGTCCAGGTTGTGCGCACGACCTGTTGTAGAGGCGCCGCCCACGTCAAATACCAGCTCTGCCGCCTTGAGCGCAGACTCGGCCGCGATGTATTGCGCCTGCGCGACATCGACCGCCGCCTGATCCACGGCCTGCGGATCGAGGTCGACCGCCCAGGCCCGGTCGATGGCTTCGGCAGCCCGCAACACCACCGCTTCCGCCGTGAACGCGCGGGCCGAAATATCGCCGACACTGAGTTCTACATAAGGGTCGTCAACCGACCGCGTGGCCGTGCTGTGCTTGATCGGGCGCGCATGATCATTGGCAAACGCGACCGCATCATTCAACGCGTTGCGCGCGATACCCGCCTGCACGGCCGCGAGGAACACTTGAAGAAACGGCGTGACGATGGTGCGCTTGCCCTCCTCCACGGTGCGCGTGCGAATCTCGTCGGCCTTCACCTCCACGTCATGCAAATGGGTGGTGCCGCTGGCGGTCAGGCGCTGGCCCATCGCGTCGAAGTCGTCGAGCAACTCCAGCCCCTTGCGATCACGGGGAAGAATGAACGACACCGGTTGCTCGTTCTCGTCCAGGGCGACGGCGCTGACCCAGTCCGCGTACAACGATCCGGTGCTGTAATACTTGCTGCCGGTGGCGCGGTAGTGATCTCCGTCACGCACGATCCGCGCGCTGATCGAACCGTTTGCACCGCCCACTTCCCACCCGGCATTCCCGACCACAGCACCCTGCAGATAACGCTCGAACCAGCGCTCACGTTCGCCCTCCGCCCCGTCGGCGCGTGACGCCAGCAGCCCTTCGATAAACCCGAAACCAGGGCGCAGTGCCTGGGCCACATTGGAGTCGGCCGAGGCGATTCGAATCAACAACGCAATCGCATCCTTGACCGAACCCCCGGCGCCCCCGAAGCGGGTCGGGATCCGCACGGTGAACAAACCCGCCTGAGCGATCTGCGCCACGGCCTCATAAGGCAATTGCCGATCACGCTCACGTTGCGCCGCGCCTGCGGCGATCTGCGGCAACAAACGGTCGGCACGGGCATTGAGTTCTTCCACCGAAGCAACCGGTGTCTTGGGTACAGCAGTCAACGTAGTCATGGCAGTTCCTTGTTCAAAGGTCGAACTTAAATGGCGATTTTCCAAAGCCGGGATTCATCAAACAGCCACGCCGCGTCTTCCGGTTCCAGCGGCGGCACGACCAGGGTTGTCTCGGCGCTCGGCAAACGCGGCACCGCCCCCAGCAGTCGACGGGTGTACTCGTGCTGCGGGTTTTCAAAAAGCGTCTCGACCGTGGCGCTTTCAACGACCTTGCCGTGGCGCATCACCAGCACGTCATCGCTGACGTGGCGGATCACCCCCAGGTCGTGAGAGATGAACAGATACGCCAGCCCCAGGGTCGCTTGCAGATCGGCCAGCAGGTCCAGCACCTGGGCCTGAACCGACACATCCAGCGCCGAGACCGGTTCGTCACAGATAATGACTTTAGGATTGCTCGCGATGGCCCGGGCAATAGCGACGCGCTGACGCTGTCCGCCCGACAGCTGCAAAGGCCGTCGAACCGCCAGCTCTTTGGGCAGACGCACTTGATCCAACAGTTGCGCGATCCGTGCGGGCTGTTGGTCTGGCGCGATGCCGGCGACGTCCAGCGCATCGGCGAGAATCTGCCCGACGCTCCAGCGTGGGTCGAACGAACTGAGAGGGTCCTGATAAATCACGCTGATGTCCCGTCGGTACAGCCGCCGGTGCTTTTCCTGCACGCGTGCGTGACCGGCGCCTGACCAGGGCTGATCGAGAAACTGCACCTGGCCGGCGTCCGGTTCCAGCAGGCCAAGGACGATACGGGCCACCGTGGTTTTGCCCGATCCTGATTCGCCGACGATCCCCAGCGTGCGCCCGGCCCGCAGCTCAAAGCTGACGTCATCCACCACCTGACGCGATTGCTGATCGGGGCCGACGTAACGTTTACCCAGTTGCGTTGCCTTCAGCACCACCGGCGAGTCCGCACCGGGCCGTGGTGGCGCGACTACGGTGTTGCGCTCCGGCGACAGGCGCGTGCCCCGGGCATGCTCGGCGGGCACCGCATCAAGCAACGCTCGGGTGTAGGGATGGCGCGGATGACGCAACACCTGGTCCATCGGCCCTTGCTCGACCACTTCGCCGTGGCGCAGCACCAGCACCTCATCGGCCAGTTGCGCGACCACGGCCAGGTCGTGGCTGATGATCAGCAGCGAGTCGCCCCGTGCCTTGATTTCTTGCAGCACTTGCAGAATTTGCGCCTGCACCGTGGCATCCAGGGCCGTGGTCGGTTCGTCCGCGATGACCAGGCCGGGGCTCAGCGCCAGCGCACTGGCGATCAGCGCGCGTTGGCGCAGGCCGCCGGACAGTTGATCGGGACGTTGACGGGCCCGTAACCGAGGCTCGGGCACGCCGACCTTTTCCAGTAGTTCGATGACCCGTTCCGGGCGACTGCGGCGGTCACCCCAGTCGTGGGTCTGGAGCACTTCGAGGATTTCCTTGCCCACCGGGCGCAATGGGTCGAGCGACACCAGGGCATCCTGCAACACAAAACCGATGCCCTTGCCGCGCAAGCCGCGCCAACCGCGTTCGGACAAGCTGAGCAAATCCTGTCCGCCGTAACTGAGGGTGCGCGCGGTCACTCGCGCGCCGGCACCCGCCAGACCGATCAGGCTGCGGGCGGTGACGCTCTTGCCGGAACCGGACTCCCCCACCAGCGCCAGGGTCTTGCCCGGCGCGAGGGTGAACGACAGGTTGCGCACCACCGACTGGCCTGCGAATTCGATGGACAGGCCTTCGACGATCAACTGTTTATCGCTCATGCGAGACGGCCCTCCAGGCGTTGTTGCAGGTAACGGCCAGCGACCGTGGTCGACAGCGTGGTCAGGACGATGAACAGCCCTGGGAAAAACGTCAGCCACCAGGCGTTGGCAATGAAATCACGCCCCATCGAGAGCATCGTCCCCCACTCCGGCGCGGGCGGACGGGCACCCAGACCCAGAAAGCTCAAGGCCGAAGCCCATACGATGGCCTGGCCAACGCCCATGGTCAGCGTGACGATCAGCGGGCGCATGGCGTTGGGCAGAAGCTGGCGGGTAATGATCCGCAGCGGTGGATGGCCGAGGGCTTTTGCCGATTCGATATAGCCGGCGTTGCGCACCGCCAACACCTGGCCGCGCACCATCCGCGCGTAGCCAGGCGCACCGCCCAATCCGGTGGCGACAATCAATGGACCAATGCCGCTGCCAAACACCGCGACGAACAGCAGCGCGAGGATCAGGCTTGGGAAGGCGAAGAGAATTTCCAGCAACCAGCCAACGCCCCGGTCCAGGTAAGCGCCTCCCAGGCCGCCGAGCAATCCCAGCACAATCGCAATCGACATCGCCAAGGCCGTGGCGGCCAGGCCGATGAACAGCGATTGGCGTGTGCCGTAGATCACCCGGGAAAAGATGTCGCGCCCGGACTGATCAGTGCCGAACCAATGCGCCCAGCCTGGTGGATGAAAAGCGTCGTGCGGAACGATCGCCAACGGATCGCTGTGGGCGAAGAGTTGCGGCAACACTGCTGCGATGATCAGAAACGCAAGAAAGCTGACGGCCAGTAAAGGACCAAGGCGCCACTTGCGCGGTGTGCGTTGAACCCGGATGCCGGGCAGCGGTGTGTCGAGGAGGAGTTCACTCATGCCGCGTGCTCCTGTTGTCGTGGGTCGACCCAGAGGTACAGCAGATCGACGAGGATGTTTGCCAGCACGTACCCGGCGGCGACCACCAGGCTAATGCCGATGGTCAGCGGCAGGTCCTGTGCCTGCACCGCCTGGTACAACTGACGGCCAAGCCCCTTGCGGGAAAAGATCACTTCAATCACCACGGCGCCACTGATGAGGGCGCCAATCGCCCAGCCGGACAACGAGATGCCGGGCAATACGGCGTGGCGCAGCGCGTGTTTGAAACGCACCGCCGTGTCACTCAGCCCACGGGTTCGGGCGGTCAACACAAAGGGTTGATCCAGGGTCAGTTCGAGGGACTCACGGGTGACCTGTGCGATGAATCCGGCCAACGGGATCGCCAACGCCACCGACGGCAACACCAAAGTGCGCCAACCATCACTGCCGGCGGGCGGGAACAGCCGCAGGCCGAAGGCGAACACCGCCAGCAGCAAGATCCCGAGCCAGAAATGCGGGAGAGCCGCCGATAGGGTTTCTGCCAGCGATGCCAGGCTCGACACCCATCGCCGACGACCCGCCGTCAGCACGGTCAGCGCCAGCACCAGTATCCAGGCGAGCACCAGCGAGGTCAGGGTCAGCTCCAGGGTGGGCCAGGACTGTTCCGCGAGCACGCGGGTCACCGGCAAGTGCTGGGAATAGGAAACCCCCAGGTCCCCCTGAACCAGACGGCCCAGGTACAGCGCGTACTGAACCGCCAAGGGTTTGTCCAAACCGTATTCACGGGTGGCCTCGGCGATGGTTTCGGCTGTCGGGTTGCCACTCGGACCGCCGAGAATGGCCAGCACCGGATCACCCGGCATCAGGCGCAAGGCGAAAAACGTCAGTGTCGCCACCGCCCACAACACCAGCACGCCACCCGACAAACGCCATAGCGCGCGTTGCCCCAAACGAGACAGACGCTCGCGCCGTGGGTTGGGAAGTTCGTTGACCAACGATTCACTCGTCATTTGTTCACCCATGCGTCATAGAGGTACGTCACCGCCAGAGAAGGCTCCAGGCGCACGCCCTGAGTCGTCTTGTAGATACCCAGCCGCGAACTCTGCGGGTAGGTGGTCAATTGCAGGTACTGACTCGAAGCCAGCTGCTGCGCCTGGTAATACAGCGCTCGGCGTTGCTCGGCGTCCTGAGTGGTCAAGGCACCCTGGACGAGCCCTTCGAATTGGGGATCGGTGTACCCGGCGGTGTTCTGGTGATAGCCGCCGACGCCAGCGGGACTGATGAAATCAGCGCCGAAGATGATCCGCAGCACGTCGGCGGTGTTGGTGTTCCAGTAACCCAGCCGGATGTCGTAATCCCAGTCGGCCTGACGCTTGGTGCTCTGCACGTCGCTCATTTGCTCGACGATCAACTCAAAGCCGGTTTGACGCGTGGTCGCCTGGACCTGCTCCCAGAGGGTGTACTCAGAGGGCGGCGTGCGATTGCCCATGATCACGTGAACCTGCAAACGCTTGCCGTCCCGGGTCCGGTAACCTTCGGCATCGCGCGTGGTCCAGCCCGCTTCATCCAACAGCCGCGCGGCTCTGGCGGGTTGGTAATCCTGGGCGCTCTGGAAGTCCGGGCTGTAGAAACGCGTGGCTGAACTGAGCGGCCCACCTGCACGCGGGAACTCATTGAAGTACACGCTTTTCAACGCGCCCTCGACATCCGCGCTGCGCACAAAGGCTTCGCGCACTTTCAGGTCATTGAACGGCGCGCGAGTGATGTTCAGCGTGCCATTGGTGGGGTTACCCGGACGCTGGGCGATGATCAACGCGAGGTCTGGATTGCGTCGGGCAGCTTCGTGGGATTCCGGCGGCAAGGCCTCGATCACGTCCACTTCGCCGGCCTGTAGCGACGCAAAACGCACCGACGGTTCTTGAATGAATTTCCAGACAATACGGTCCAGCCAGGCCGGCCCTTGATGTTTGGCCGTGGGCGGCGCCCAGTTGTAATCCGGGTTGCGCACCAGTTCTACCTGGCTCTGACGATCCCAACGCACGACCTTGAACGGGCCGCTGCCCACCGGACTTTCACAGTTCACGTCACGAGAGCGCGTCAACGCGGTGGGCGACTGGATGCCGAGAAATCCTTGCGCCAGCACTTCCAGAAACGCGGCATACGGCGTCGCCAGGTGCACCACCGCCGTAGAGTCATCCAGCACGTCGGTGCTGCGGTATTGGCGAATGTAGCCACCGGCCGTGCTGGACTGGGTTTTCGGGTTGGCCATGTGATCCAGATTGGCCTTGACCGCGGCAGCATTGAACGGCGTGCCATCGGTGAAGCGCACGTCATTGCGCAAATGGAAGGTGTACGCCAGACCATCGGCGGACACCTCCCAGCGCTCTGCCAGCCAAGGACCGATACGGCCCTCCTCGTCCATGGAAACAAGCGAATCGAGGTACTGCTGCGCGACGAAAACCTGCGGCATGTCGCCGCCCACATGCGGATCAAGGCACGTGGGTTCGCGGTCAGTGGCGTACACCAACGTCCCGCCGCTGACCGGTTGATCGCTGCGAGTCACCGTGGACTCGCCCTGACCGCAGCCAATCAACAGACTGCACATCGCAGCGATACCGACAATGGGCGTGTGCTTGAACAGCGACCTGGGTCGGCTGCCGTAAAGTCGCAAATAAGGGGCAAGTGCTCGCATGGGTCCTGATGCCTATAGTCCGGGAACAGGGCTATTGCACAAGGCATGCCGGTTTTTTGCGGCAGCAAACACGGGGGGTTGAGTGGAGGATGGGGCGCTGCGCGGCGTCAGAAAGAACAATGTGTGCGGCGAGTGTTGGTGAGGCAACAGTTGGCTGAACGAGCTCGCGCGACATTCAGACGATGACAGCCTGACAGAAGTGCAGGCCGCAGAGGTTGGCCCGGAGGTGCGACGGTGGCGACGAGTGTCAGCCAATCGTTCTGATCTAAAACAAGTCCCCTGTAGGAGCTGTCGAGTGAAACGAGGCTGCGATCTTTTGACGTTAGCTTGTAAAGCAAGATCAAAGGATCGCAGCCTCGTTTCACTCGACAGCTCCTACAGGGTTCGGCGTGCCCGCGATGACGGCCCGAGCGCCGACCGATTTCTATCGTGTCGACCTATCCGTATCCGAAAACCGCAATGGCAGCGCCGGCTGCCCAAGCGCCGCGGGATCGCGGTACCGGGCGCCGAAATGGTCGGCCGGCAAACGCGCCTGCCCGGCTCCGAACAACCGCTCCCGCAGGGTTTCCCCGTCGTTGTAACGCTCACGAAAACGACCACGGCGACGCAATTCAGGAATCACCAACTCAATGAAATCCCGCGCCGTTTCAAACGAAAGGTACTGACGCAGGTTGATCCCGTCGATGCCATCCACATCCAGCCATTTCTCGATTTCATCCGCCACCACACTCGGCGTCCCCGCGACAAAAAAACGCTCCTGATTGAACCCCGAAAATTGCGCCAACACCGTACCCACCGTCGAAGTCGGGTTGTAGCGTTGCAAGCTTTGCCAGCCCTTGACCTCGCGGCTGATCAAGTCACTGATCAGCCACTCTCGGGGATAAGCTGTGAGGTCGACCGCCGACTGCGCATGGGCCAGCGACGCTTCAACGCTCATCAGCCGGCGATAGCTGTCGAGCTTCTGACTGACTTCTTCATCGGTGCGACCAACGATCACACCGGCCATGACAATGAACTTCAACCCCACCGGATCACGCTCATGGGCAATCGCCTTCTGCCGCATGGCCTGGATATTGGCCCGTACACCCGCCGTGTCGGCGCCCCCGGTGAACACCACTTCAGCGTGCCGTCCGGCGAATTCGATACCGGCTGGCGAACCCGTGGCCTGGAACAACACCGGCGTGCGCTGCCGGGAAGGCTGGCACAAATGCGGTCCGGCCACTTTGAAGTGCTCGCCGACGTGATCGATGTAACGCACCTTGCTCGGGTCGGTGTAGACGCGCCGTTCGCGGTCCTGAATCACCGCATCATCGTCCCAGGAGCCTTCCCATAATTTGTACAGCACATCCAGGTACTCATCAGCGATCTCATAGCGGTGGTCATGAACGACCTCCGTGTCGTGGCCAAAGTTGCGCGCCGCATTTGGCAGGTACGAGGTGACGATGTTCCAGCCCACCCGGCCCTTGGTCAGATGGTCCAGGGTGCTCATGCGCCGGGCAAAGGCGAAGGGTGGTTCGTAGGTCGTGGAAAACGTCGCACCGAACCCCAGGTTTCGGGTCACCGCCGCCATCGCCGGAATCACCAGCAGCGGATCATTGCTGGGGATCTGCATGCCTTCACGCAGGGCAGTTTCCGGGCCGTCCCGGAAGCGATCGTAAGTGCCGATCACATCGGCGAGAAACACCCCGTCGAACGTGCCGTATTCCAGCAACTGCGCCAGCTCGGTCCAGTAGTCCAGATCGTTGAAGCGGTGCCGATTGTTCTCCGGGTGCACCCACAATCCGTGGACGATGTGGCTCACACAGTTCATTTCAAACAGGTTGACGTGCAGTTGCTTGGGCACCATCCATACTCCTTTTCAAACCAGACCCTCAGATCGCCAACTGCAGAAAGAACGCGGGCGGCGTGTACTCGGTTTCGAGTGTCGGAATCGCATCGATCAATGCCCGTGTGTAAGCATGCGCCGGACGGTCAAACACCGCGCGCACCGAGCCGGATTCCACCACCACGCCGTCCTTCATGACCAACACGCGATCACTCACGTGATTGATCACACCCAGGTCATGGGAAATGAACAGGCAGGCCAGCCCGAGACGACGCTTGAGGTCGTCGAGCAGTTCGAGAATCTGCGCTTGCACCGAAACATCCAGCGCCGACACCGGCTCATCACAGATCAGGATTTCCGGTTGGGACGCCAGCGCCCGGGCAATGGCGATGCGTTGTCGCTGCCCGCCGGAGAGTTCAATCGGCCGGCGCGTCAGCACACTGGCGTCCAGTCGCACCAGATCGAGCAATTCGAGCGCCCGGCTGCGCCAATCGCGGCGCGGCAACCTCGCCACCGCCAACGCTTCGAACAACACCCGTTGCACCGTGTAGCGCGGATCGAAAGAGTTAAGCGGGTCCTGGAACACCACCTGTACCGCACGCCGCGCCTGACGCTTTTGCGTGGCGTCCATCGTCGACCAGCGTTGCCCGGTGATCCAGACATCGCCGACATCGGCCGTTTCCAGCCCCAGAATCAATCGGGTCAACGTGGTTTTGCCGGAGCCTGACTCACCGACGATGCCCAGGGTTTCACCGCGACGAAGCTGCAACGACACCTGGTTCAGGACGGCACGACTACGGTGGTCCGGGCCGACGTACGACTTCGACAGCCCGCGCGCCTCCAGCAACACCTCGCCCACCGGCTCCGGCTCGGTTTCGACCGCGCTGAGCAGCCTGCGCGCCGGTTGAAAATGCACGGCCCTGGCAGCCCGCAGCAGCGACTGGGTGTACGGATGACGCGGGTCCTGCAACACCTGCTCGGTCGTCCCCTGCTCAACGATGACCCCATGACGCATCACCGCCACACGGTCCGCCAGGCGCGACACCACGGACAGGTCGTGACTGACCATCAACAGCGCGTTGTCCTCGCCGCGCAAGCTTTCCAGCAAGGCGATGACCTGTGCCTGCACCGTCGCGTCCAGTGCCGTGGTGGGTTCATCGGCAATGATCAGCCGTGGGTTACAGGCGATGGCGGACGCGATCAACGCCCGTTGCCGCAAGCCACCGGACAACTGCCACGGGTATTGGCTGGCCCGCAGTTCCGGCTCGGGCACGCCGACATTGCGCAGCAGCTCCAGTACCCGCAAGCGTCGTGCTTCCAGGCCCAGCGGCGTGTGCAACTGCAATGGCTCTTCGATTTCGGCACCGACGCGGCGCAACGGGTCCAGTGCACCCAGCGCGTCCTGCATGACAAATCCGATGCTCGCGCCGCGCAGCCGCTGCCATTGCCGCTCATTGAGCTGACGCAGGTCGATGCCTTGAAACGCCAGCTTGGCCGCCTGCACCTGTGCACCCCGGCCGGTAAGCCCGGCGAGGGTCCGCGCGGTCACGCTTTTGCCGGACCCCGACTCCCCCACCAGCGCCAGGCATTCGCCGCGATGCACCTGCACACTGACCCCGTGCAGCACCGGTTCGGCCGCGCCGAAACGCACCGTCAAATCACGGATATCAACCAACGGACCCAGGGTCTGAATATTCGCATTCATAGAGGTTTTCCTTCGCTGCGACGCAGCAGTTCGCGGCCAATGGCGCTGATGGAGACGACGGTGAGGGTGATGACCAGCGCCGGCCAGGCGACCAGCCACGGAGCGTTGGCCAGGAAGCTGCGACCGATGGCCATCATCCCGCCCCACTCCGGCGCGGGAGGCGGCGCACCAAACCCCAGGAAACTCAGGGCCGCGCCCGCCGTAATGGTCCCACCGATGCCGATGGTGGCGAGGATCAGCACAGGTTTGAACGCATTCGGCAGGATGTGCCGCAGCACCACCGCCAGATGGGATTGCCCGAGGGTGACCGCCGCTTCGACATAACCGGCGTTACGCACATTGAGCGTTTGCGCCCGCACCAGTCGTGCATAACGGGGAACACCAGCAATGCCCACGGCGAGAATCAGGTTGGCAGTGCCCTGACCGAAGAACGTGATGATGACCAGCGCCAGCAACAGGTCGGGAAACGCCAGCAGCACATCAATGGCGCGCATCAGCGCGGCGTCCAGCCAACGCGGTCCAAGGCCCGACAACAACCCCAGCAACGCGCCCCATGCCAGGCCCAGCGCTGTTGCAGCCAGGCCCATGAACAATGATGAACGCACCCCGTGGATCAAACGGCTGAGCACATCCCGACCATTTTCATCGGTGCCCAGCCAGTGAACGCTGCCGGGCGGCTGAAAGGCCAATCGCGCCGACGCATCGAGCGGGTCATACGGAGCGAGCGCCGCTGGAAACGCCGCCGCCAGCAGCAAAAGTGCCACGAACACCCCGGCCAGTAACAAACCGGGTCGCAACCGTCCCAGGCCGGCAAGACGCAATGGGCGATGCCCCCCTACGCCCACCACCGGCCCTGTCATCACCGTTCCAATTGTCTGCGCCATTCACCGCTCCTTTTTTCGAACCCGATCATTCCCCGCACGTCATGTCACGGCGCGGGATTGGGAATGCGTTGGTGGATGGCCGCGACCTGCGCCTGAATCTCTTCGCTGAGGGCGACGTCCAGCGCACCGAGGTTGTCGCGCAACTGCGCAAGGCTTGTCTGGCCGGTCAGGGCACTGGCAACGAATGGCTTGCTGATGACATAGGCGAGTGCCAATTGCGCCGGGCTGATGTTGTGCTGTTGCGCAACCTGCACGTAACCGGCGATGGCTTCCTGAGCCGACGCGCTGTCGTAGCGATTGAACGTGCGATAGACCGCCGAAAGCCGTGAACCCTCAGGACGCGCGCCCCCCAGGTATTTGCCGGTCAGCGCACCAAACGCCAGGGGCGAGTACGCCAGCAGCCCGACGCCCTCGCGATGGCTGAACTCCGAGAGGCCGCCCTCGTACAGGCGATTGAGCAAACTGTAAGGGTTCTGCACGCTGACAATCCGCGGCAGACCGAGGCGCTCGCTTTGCTTGATGAACTCAGCCACGCCCCACGGCGTTTCGTTGGACACGCCAATGTGACGGACCTTGCCGGCCTTGACCTGATCGGCCAGTACTTCCAGCGTTTCCTCGATGGCGACGCTGTCAGCGTCATCGAGATAAGGGTATTCGCGCTGACCGAAGAAGTTGGTTTTCCGGTCTGGCCAGTGCAGTTGATAGAGGTCCAGGTAATCGGTATTCAAGCGCTTGAGGCTGCCGTCCAGCGCCTCGACGATGTTGCGGCGATCATGCCGGCTGAGACCGTCGCGAATATGCTGCTGACCCGCAGGATCGCGAGCCGGGCCGGCGATTTTGCTGGCCAGGACAATACGCTCACGACCACCGCTGGCGGCCAGCCAACTGCCGATGTAGCGCTCGGTGGTGCGCCAGGTTTCAGCCCGGGTCGGCGTGGGATACATCTCGGCGGTGTCGATGAAATTGACGCCTTCGGCCAGGGCCAGATCGATTTGTTGATGCGCATCGCTTTCGCTGTTCTGGTGACCCCAGGTCATGGTGCCCAGACCCAGCACACTGATTTCGATATCACTGTTGCCCAATTGGCGGTAACGCATGGTTCATCCTTTCATTGAAATGTTGAAGACGCCGGGGTTCAGGTCCGCAGCGCGTATTGATTGGTCGGAAACGGCAAGCCGAGGTGCTCGCGCAACGTGCTGCCGGTGTACTCGTGACGGAACAATCCGCGTTGTTGCAGCAGCGGCACGACCTCGTCGACAAAGATCTCGACGCCGGAAGGGAACATGTCCGGCATGATGTTGAAGCCGTCTGCGGCATGTGCCAGGAACCAGTGCGACAAGGTGTCGGCGACCTGTTCCGGCGTGCCCACCAGCAACCGGTGACCCACCAGAATGCGCCGCGAAAGCTGGCGAATACTGAGGTTCTCCCGACGGGCAAGATTGAGTTGCGCCTCAAGGAAACCCTGGGAACCGCGCTCGAAATCAGCCACCGAGCCGATACGGTCCCAAGGCAATGGCGCGTCCGGATCGAGCTCCTTGGCAGCGATGCCGATCCGGCCTGCCACCTGCTCCAGCAAGCCGTGTTCACCGTGCCACGCATTGAGTGCATCGAAGCGTGCATGGGCCTCCGCTTCGGTGCTGCCGATCACGGTCGACAGGCCGGGCATGATTTTCAGGTGCTCGGGATTGCGTCCCCAGCCCAGTGCCCGCTCCTTCATTTCGCCGTAGAACAGCTGTCCGTCTTCGAGAGTGGTCTGGGTGGTAAAAATCGCATCGGCGTAACGCGAGCCCAAGGCTTTGCCGCCCTCCGACGACCCGGCCTGGACCAGCACCGGCCGGCCCTGGGGTGAACGCGGCACGTTCAAAGGGCCTTTGACGGAAAAGTGCTGCCCGACGAAGTCGATGGTGTGGACTTTTTTCGGGTCGGCAAAACGTCCGGCACGTGCATCGCCGATGATCGCGTCGTCCTCCCAGCTGTCCCATAACTTGACGGTGACGTCGATGAATTCGTCTGCGCGGGCATAGCGATCCACGTGCAGCGGCGCGCCGGCAAGGCCGAAGTTTTGCGCAGCGGCATCACCCGCGTTGGTCACTACGTTCCACGCCGCGCGACCACCGCTGATGTAGTCCAGCGAGGCAAAGCGGCGGGCGATGTTGTACGGATCGTTGTAGGTGCTGGAGGCCGTGGCGATGACCCCGATGCGCTGCGTCGCCAGCGCCACGGCGGTCAGCAACACGGTGGGTTCCAGGCGTCCGCCCGGCTGACTGGCAACGTCGCCTGCCAACGCCGGGCCATCGGCGAGGAAAATCGCATCCAGGCAGCCGCGTTCCGAAATTCGCGCGATGTTGCGGTAGTACTCCACGTCCAGATAAGCGTTGGCCGGCACCTCTGCCGCACGCCAGGCGCCGGAGTGCGCACCAAAGCCCAGGATGTTCATGCCCAGGCTCATTTGCCCGTCACGGGTATTGCTCGATGGCTTGCTCATACGGCACTCGCTTCGTCACGCGCGCCGCTGCCCTGCTTCTCGGCGTCGGCCGCTTGCAGTTGGCGCCAGGCGGCGTTGGGGCTGATGTTGTTGAGGTAGTAATTGCCCAGGGCGCGCTCGCGGTAGATCGCCGGGTTGTGCGAGGCCAGGGTGCGCGCATTGCGCCAATGACGATCAAAGCGTCGTGCCTCGCTGGTAGCGGAAGCGCCGCCCACCTCAAACAACAAGGTCGTGGCCTCCAGCACTTGCTCAAGCACGATCTGTTGCGCCTGATACGCGCGAATTTCCGCCTCGGTGTACTGCTGTTCGGTGGCAGTACCGCCCTGCTCCGCTTCATGGACTTCCTGCAGCACCTGGGCCACCGCCAACACCTGAGTGCGCGCGGCATAGGCCAGGCTGGACAGGCGCCCAATGACACGCTGTACCAACGGATCATCCTTGGGACTGGATTGCCCCGGCACGCCAAACGCCCGCGTGCGTCCTTGCACGAATTCGGTGGCATCACGCAGCACCGCATTGGCAATGCCGGCCAACGTCGCCAGATGGAACAGCTGATAGAAGGCCGTCAGGTAAGACTCGGCGCGCAGCTCGTCCTTCTTGAAGCGACGGACGATGTGCTGCGCCGGCACCTTCACCGCCTTGAAGCGCGTGGTGCCGCTGCCCGTGAGACGCTGGCCAAAACCGTCCCAGTCATCCTCGACCGTCACGCCCGGTGCATCGGTGGGCACGGCGACGCTGACAAAGTCATCGCCGTCCAGTGCCACGGCGGCGATCCAGTTGGCATACAGCGTGCCCGTGCAGTAGTACTTCTCGCCATCCAGCTGCCAGCCAGCCTCACCCGTTTCAGACTCGACGGCGCTGAGCGTGACCGAGTTGCGTGTGGTGTCGCTGCGCTCGGCCATGGCCGCGCCCCAAAGCTGGCCGTCGACCACTTTGCCCAGCCAGTAATCCTGCGAATCGGCGTCACGGCTGGACATCCGGCCTTCGACGAAGCCGAAGTGCGCACGGACGATCTGCGGCAGATTCGAATCGGCTTCGCCCAGGGCAATCAACAGCCGAAACAACTGCGGCAGACTGGCACCCAGGCCACCCTGGGAGGCGGGCACCCGCAACGCCCCGAACCCCGCTTCGCGCAGCCAGGTCACCGCGTCATGCGCCAACTCGCGTTGCTGCTCGCGAGCGACAGCGGTGTCGGCGATGCGGGCAAATACTTCGGCAAACCGGTGGTTCAGGTCTTCATCGGTCACAGCAATTGAAATCGCAGCACTCATGATTTTTCCTTTTTCATAGACACTCACGCTTGATCCGCCCGAGGGTCGATCCAGCGGTTGATCAAATCGACAGTCAGGTTCACCACCACGTAAACAGCGGCGGCGAGCAAGGTCACACCCAACACCATGGGCACGTCTTTGTTGCTGGTGGCGTCAAGCATCAAGCGGCCAATGCCCTGGCGTGCGAACAGCAGTTCGATGACCACTGCGCCACCCAGCAGGCTGGCAAAAATGAACCCGGCCAGCGTCACTAAAGGCACCAGTGCATGACGCAGGGCATGGCGCAGGCGCACGGCGGTTTCGGACAGTCCACGGGCACGGGCCATCGCGATAAAGGGCTGTTCGAGGGTGTCTTCCAGGGACTGGCGCAACAGTTGGGTGAGCACCGCCGCCACTGGCAATGCCAGCGCTACCGAAGGCAATATCAGCGAACGCCAGCCCACGGACCCGGACGGTGGCAACCAGTGCCAATGAAACGAAAACACCAACAGCAGCACGATGCCGATCACGAATGAAGGTGCGGACGAAATAACCAGCTCGCTGCCTGACGCGAACGAGCGAACCCATCGCGAACGGTTGGCGGTCAGGATCGCGCAGACCAGCGCCAGCACCACCGCCAACAACGCTGCGCTGACGGACAATTGCAGGGTCGCGCCGATCTGTTCGCCGATCGCCTGCGACACCGGAATGCGCAAGCGATACGACTCGCCCAGGTCGGCGTGAGCCAGGCGCAGCAAGTAATGGCCGTATTGCACGATCAATGGCTGATCCAGTCCGTACTCGGCACGCACCCTGGCCAGCAACTCCGGCGTCGGCAAGGCATCCGGGCCACCGAGGATCGCCAGCGCGGTGTCGCCACCACTGAAGTTCACCGCCAGAAACGTCAGGGTGGCGGCCCCCCACAACACACCAATGCCCGCCAACAGACGCCAGGCAATACGTTTGAGCAGGTTCATGGTTGCCCCCGGTCCAGCCAGACGCTGGTGAAAAACGGAACGTTGTGGGACGTGTCGAAAATCACGCCTTTGACCTGACGCCCATACGCGGTCAGTACCTGGCTTTCGACCGAAGGCACGGCGGGCACTGTTTCAACCAGACGCTGTTGCGCCTTGCTGTAAAGCGCCTGCAGCTCCACCGGATCGCGAGAGCGACGCGCGGCGCTGAGGACGCGATCCAGTTCATCGTCGCGAAAACGCCCGGCGTTCTGGCCGATCAGTTTCGCCGTGCTGATTGACTGGCTGTGGTAGAGCACGAACAAACCATCAGGCGTGTTGGTGTGCCAGTAACCCGCGGCCAAGGCCTGAAACTTGCCCGCATAGCGCCGCTCTGTGACGCGGGTCAGGGGCAGCATTTCAATGGGCATGTCGAAGCCGACTTTTTTCAGATCGGCCTGTATGGCCACCGACACGCTGGCGGGAAAGGCCGGATTGTCATAGGTCAGTAAGGTCGCTTTGAGACGCTGACCGTCTTTGGTCCTGTACCCCTGAGCATCGCGTCCGGTCCATCCCGCGTCGTCGAGCAAGGCGTTGGCGGCACTGGTGTCATACGCCAGGGCGTCGTTGTGGGGTTGATAGAAGCGCGTGTTGGCGGCGAGGAAATCAGCCTTGCTCAGGAACTCGCCGAAACCGGAAATCCAGGCCAGGCCTTCGCGATCAATTGCCCGGGCCACTGCGCGACGTATCCGCACGTCATCAAAGGGAGGCTGCTCGACGTTGAACGTCATGCTGCGACTCGGGTTGCCTTTGCGAATACGGCTGCGCATCATCAGTTCAGGGTTGGCGCGAATTGCAGCCGCGTTCTGCGCCGGCGCATCCAGGGCGAAATCCGATTGCCCGGATTCCAGCGCGGTGAAGCGGATCATCGCTTCGGGCACATAACTGAGTTCGATACGGTCCAGGTAGGCCTCACCGACGTGGCGCGTGACCGCCGGCGCCCAGTGATAGCCGGGGCGTTTTACAAAGACAGCGCCCTGATCCCGGGTGTAGCTCTGGAGCAGGAACGGGCCGCTGCCGACGGGGTGTTCGGCAATGGTTTTCGGCGCTTCACGGATCTGCTTCGGCGAGATCATCCCTAGCCAGGACTGGGCCAGCACATCCAGAAACGGTGTATAGGGCTCACGCAGGTGCGCTTCGAAGGTGTACTCATCAACGACCTTGCCGTCCAGGTAAGGCGCGATGTACGCCGCTGCCAATGGCGACTTGGTCGCCGGATCACGCATGTGTTCCAGGTTGGTTTGCAGCGCGGCGGCGTTGAATTTTTCGCCATCGCTGAACGTCACGTCATCGCGCAGGTGAAAGGTGTAGGTCTTGCCGTCTTCGGAGATCTCCCAGGAACGCGCCAGCCACGGGCTGATGTTGCCATGCTCGTCCTGATACACCAGGCAGTCGAACAGGATTCGGCCCAGCCATTGAATGTTGCCGTTGGACAAGGCGTGGATGTCGAAACTGCCGGCGTCCGAGGCTGCCGAGACTTTCAGGGTTCCACCGCTGCGACCGGGTGACGACTCGTGAAAATCCGCCGCCGGGTAGGAAATGATTCCATTGTTCACGGTCCCGTCAGCCTGCGGCGCGCCGGGCTGGGGAGCCGATGTGGGCGAGCAGGCGTTTATCGCGAGGGATAAAACGATAAGGCCCGAGAGTTTGAAGACTGTTCTCAATGACGCGTCCTTAATAGAATTCAGCAAACACCTGAAGTTGTAAGTGTGTATGCACTGAACATGCCATGGACTAATAAGCGTCGAGACTGGATTATTAATAGCCGAATGCTGCAGAGGTTGTTACTTGCGCAAGGCCTTTTGTTCTGTGGTGTTTAGTCGATTTATTATTCGAACCCCTGGGCCTTTATTAATGACAAACACTTATATCGATATGCATTTATTGCCAGCCAGTAACTGCCGGTTATTTCGCAATCTGTCCATTCACTGTTGCGCCAGAAACAGCTGACAGCCCTGTAGGAGCACAGCTTGCTCGCGATGAGGTCGTATCAGTCAACATCGATATTGAATATCGGTCCGCCATCACCAGCAAGTTGTGCGCCTACCGGGATGTGCAGGGGATCGCCAACTGTTGCCACACCAACAGCGGTTCAAATAAAAGATCATTGCGCAGCAACGTTATCGCTGCACTGCAAGCCATTAAACAGCGAATTTCAACCAACAATTCCATTGGCACAGTTACTGCTTAGAGCCAATCAAGCATGACTATACGAATAGAAAGCTCAGACGAATTTATCTATTCATTGGGGATTAAGCTTGATGCGTTCAGTATTCCGGGGAGCGTTACAAAAGTTACCGCAGGCCATCCGACAGGCCACCCGATTGACAACAGTAGGACTCGGTTCTGCGTTGTTGCTCTCAGGTGTCGTACGTGCGGATGACACATCAACCACAACAACCGGTTCATCGAAATCGGTCGAGCCACAGCTTCAGACGGTCACGGTAAAGGGGCAGCAGATCACACCGGTGGAGGCCGCAAAAAGTCAGCTGGATGAAGTACCGGGCGGCACCAGCATTGTCGACAGCGAGCAAGTGTCCAAAGGACGGACCGCGACGCTGCAAGACACCCTCGCCTATCAGCCGGGTGTGTTCGTGCAATCCACTGGCGGCAATGACGCGGCGAAGATTTCCATTCGCGGCTCGGGTGCCAACACCTCGCCGGGTTACTTCCGCGAGGGCATCAAATTTCTGTTCAACGGTTTGCCCATCACCGGTCCCGGCGGCACGCCTTACGAGTTTCTGAACGGCTCCGGGGTGAATTACACCGAAATCTTGCGCGGTGCCAACGCCTTCCAGTACGGGGCCTTGAGCCTGGGCGGCGCGATCAACTTCGTCAACCAGACTGGCTACACCGCGCCGGGTCTGCGCCTGCGCGCTGAGACTGGCAGCTATGGCTACAACAAACAGAGCGCCAGTTTTGGTGGCGTCGAGGGTGCCTTCGACTACTACGTCAACGCCGACAATTACCGCAGCGATGGATTCCGCGACTACAGCCTCTCGAAAAGCCAAGGGGTGGTCGCCAACTTCGGCTACAAGTTCAGCCCAAAACTGGAAACCCAGCTGATGCTGCGTTACCGCGACGAGTACCACAACGACCCAAGCGCCACCACGCTGGATCAGGTCAAGCACCACAGCGATCGCGCCAGTGCAACCGCCGCATCCAGCGGTGCCGGCAGCCGTCGTCCGGGCAGCGTCTGGGCCGGCAGCAAAACCACCTACACGTTCGACGACGACGCCACCTTGTCGGTGGGTTTGTCCTACTACGAGTACGCTCACAACAACAGCCCGAACAGCCCCAGTAACCCGAGCTATTGGGACTGGCATGACCTCAGCGCCGTGATCAATTACGACCGCACGGATCAATGGTTCGGCCATGAAAGCCGCTCGAGTGTGGCCTTCACTTCCACCGAGCATCTGAAGGGCGAAGTCAATTCCACGTTCGCCAACAAACAGACCCGCAAATTCGTGGATTATGGCTCCTCGTTCGATCACGTGTTCTCGCTGGGCAATGACCTGGAACTGGTCGATGACCTGTGGCTGACCACCGGCCTGTCGGCCATCAACGTCCGTCGTCACGCCAACGTGAAGGAATCGCTGGTGCCCAACACCACCGCGTTCCCCACCGATGTGACTTACGACAACTGGAGCCTGGCGCCACGCATCGGCGTGCGGTACCAGTTCAATCCGAACCTGCAGGTGTTTGCCAACGTCAGCCGCTCGGTGGATCCACCGGCGTCCTGGGAGTATTCGGGTTCCGGTCCGACCGCGCCATACGTGCGTCCGTTGGTTGAGCAGAAAGCCAATACGGTGGAAGTCGGCATCAAGGGTTCCGAAGGCATTTTCGATGGCAGCCTGGCGCTCTATCGATCGTGGGTTAAGAACGAATTGCTGAACGTTCAGCTGATCCCCGCTACCTCGACCGCCGCGGCGGTGACCGGCGCCTTCAACGCGACGCCAACGATCCACCAAGGCATTGAAGCCGGGTTGAATACGCGTTTGTGGGAAAGCGACAGCGGCGAGCAGGTCTCGTGGCGCCAGGTGTACACCTACAACGACTTCTACTACCGTCATGACCCGACCTTCGGTGACAACCAACTGCCGGGCATCCCCAAACATGTGTATCAGGGTGAAGTTCAGTACGAGCACCCGACAGGTTTCTACACCGGTGTGAACGTGCAGTCCGCGTCCCGCACGGCGGTCGATTACGCCAACAGTTTCTACGCGCCCTCCTACACTATTTTTGGCGCGAACGTGGGTTACGAGACCCCCAACAAAGACTGGAAGGTGTCGCTTGATCTGAAGAACCTGGCGAACAAAAAATACGTCACCGCGGTCCAACCGCTGTATGACGCCAAAGGCCAGGACACTGCGGCGTTGTATCCGGGTGACGGGATTGGCGCGTACGTGGCGGTAGAAATGCGTTATTGAATTGCAGCCGGTGACGGCTAATCGAGCTGTCGATGACCATTGAAATACAGGCAGCCTGACCTGGCGCAGGCTGCCCTTGTGACCCACATCGGAGATTCATCGAGAGAGGCAAGACGTGACGCAGAACATCTATGACACCCCCGAATTTTTTGAGGGTTACAGCCAACTGCCCCGTTCCGTTGAAGGACTCGCAGGCGCGCCTGAATGGCCGAGCTTGCGTGAGCTACTACCGCAAATGGCCGGGCAAAAAGTCGTGGACCTTGGATGCGGCTAC
This sequence comes from Pseudomonas sp. LBUM1643, assembly GCF_059716215.1. NCBI lineage: Bacteria > Pseudomonadati > Pseudomonadota > Gammaproteobacteria > Pseudomonadales > Pseudomonadaceae > Pseudomonas > Pseudomonas sp. LBUM1643. The sequence goes on along the minus strand of NZ_CP166813.1, from coordinate 2,726,986 downwards.
GGCTGGTTCAGTGACTGGGCCGCCGAACAGGGCGCTGCCAGCGTGACCGGCCTGGACGTCTCGCAGAAGATGCTGGAGCGTGCCGAGACCCGGCATCATCACCCGCGTATCACTTACCGTCAGGCTGACCTCGAACACCTTGAACTTGAGCCATCCAGCCTGACCCTCGCCTACAGTTCGCTGACCTTCCACTACATCACTGACCTGGCGGCACTGCTGCGCACGGTGTATCAAGCACTGGTGCCGGGAGGAAAACTGGTGTTCTCGATCGAGCACCCGATCTTCATGGCCTCGCTGCACCCCGACTGGATTGTCGACGAACACAAAGGCAAAACATGGCCCGTGGACCACTACCAGGTCGAGGGCCCGCGCTCGACCAACTGGCTGAGCAACAATGTGATCAAGCAGCATCGTACCCTGGGCACGCTGTTGAATCTGTTGATCGACACGGGATTCAGGCTCGACCACATCAACGAATGGGGACCCTCAGCCGAGGACCTCGTTGCCCGCCCCGCCCTGGCCGATGAGGTGCATCGCCCCATGATGTTGATCGTCGCCGTCAGTCGATAAGCGCCACCTAGACGGTCCAAAGGTCTCAGCGACCCTCTGGCATCGACTGGATCCAATCGCCCGACACCGACGAAGTAACCTGCTACCCTCAGGGAATGGATGATCTTGATATAGGGGAATGTATGAGCGACATACCTAAGCATGGTTGGACATGGGCGTACCGAAAGCTTCGTGGCCTGCACTGCTCTCGCCTCACTGCTTTCTATCGAGCCACCTTGTATTCAGTGCGCGGCGACACGGGAACGCTCACCAGTGCGGATAACTGGCAGAAAATACGCTTGCGGCGTTGATTGAACGGCGCAGACACAACTCACTAATACGACAAAGCCCTGACATTTCAGGGCTTTGTGGTTTTCAGAATTTGAGTGTTGATACCGTTCGTCCGCTGGCCCGCACCTATGGCCCGTTCATCCTTCCAATGTTGTGTTAACCACTCGCAAGGAAGATTCAACATGATGAACAGAAAAATTGCGGTACTTACGCTTGCAGGCATCATGTCGGCCTGCTCGCTTCACGCCTTTGCGGCGGGCGAAACGACCACTGGATCGCCCTCTGCGGATGGCACCAGCCAGACCCGTGATCCAGCGCCCAAAGCCACTAATGCGGATCCGGACGCTGCTTCCCTGCCACAAGGCGCGGATGGCGGCACTACCGACAGCGGCCCTACACCTGCCGGTTCGAAAGCCGGTGGTGCTGACAAGGCGGGTGGCGGGAGCAGCAGCGGTGGCAGTGGCGGTAGCTGATACGCCTGGTTAGTGGATACACAGATAGCAAATGTGGGAGCTAGCCTGCTAGCGATAGCGGCTGAACAGTCAACATCACTTTTGATTGACAGTCCGCCATCGCTAGCAGGCTAGCTCCCACAGGTTTGCTACTATTCCGGCAAACGCATCAACAACACTTAGGCCCAGCCTTACTCCCGTACCTCGCCTCCTGGCGTTCCCGGAAGAACATCTCGTAATCCATCACCGGCTTGTCCGGGTGTTTGCTCTGCATATGCTCAACGTAGTTATCGTAGTCAGGCATACCCACCATCAAGCGCGCAGCCTGCCCCAGGTATTTACCGAGGCGGCTCAAGTCATTGAACATGTGCCCTCCTCACTCAAGCCTCTGGCAGCGCCTGAAACGGTGCTTCTTTATCCGTGCGCTCTTTCGTACCCCAGGCGGCAATACCGACTTTCAGTGCAAAGAACAGGATGCTGAACACCACGAGCAGGAACATCGCCGTCAACGTAGCGTTGGTGTAAGCGTTGTAGATCACGTGCTGCATCTGGTTGATGTCCTTGGCCGGAGCCAGGATCTGACCATTGGCCAGCGCATCGCTGTACTTCTTGGCCAATGCCAGGAAACCAATCGCCGGGTTGGCGTCGAACAGCTTGATGAAACCGGCCGTGGTGGTGCAGATCAGCAGCCAGACGGCGGGCAGCATGGTCACCCAGACGTAGCGTTGACGTTTCATTTTGATCAGCACGACCGTCGCCAGCATCAGCGCGATACCCGCCAGCATCTGGTTGGAGATACCGAACAGCGGCCACAAGGTGTTGATGCCGCCCAATGGGTCGATCACGCCTTGATACAGCAGGTAGCCCCACATCGCCACGCAACCGGCGGTGGCGATCAGGTTGGCAGTCCAGGATTCGGTGCGTTTCAGCGCCGGCACAAACGAGCCGAGCAAGTCCTGCAGCATGAAGCGCCCGGCACGGGTACCGGCGTCCACCGCTGTCAAAATAAACAACGCTTCAAACAAAATCGCGAAGTGGTACCAGAACGCCATGGTGTTTTCACCCGGCAGCAACTGGTGCAGGATTTGCGCGATGCCCACAGCCAGGGTCGGCGCACCACCGGCACGGGCCAGAATGGTGGTTTCACCGATATCCCGGGCCACCGCTTCCAGCGCGTCCGGCGTGATCGCAAAGCCCCAGCTGCTAACCGTCTGCGCAACCGTCACAGCATCGGAACCGACGATCGCCGCCGGGCTGTTCATGGCGAAGTAAACACCCGGCTCGATCACCGAAGCAGCAACCATCGCCATGATGGCCACGAAGGATTCCATCAGCATGCCGCCGTAACCGATGTAACGGGCATGCCCTTCGCTGGCCAGCAACTTCGGCGTAGTACCGGAAGCAATCAGCGCATGGAAACCCGACACCGCGCCGCAGGCGATGGTGATAAACAGGAACGGGAACAGACCGCCTTTCCACACCGGGCCAGTGCCGTCGATGAACTGGGTCAGGGCTGGCATTTTCAGGTCTGGCATGGTCACCAGGATGCCGATCGCCAGGGCCATGATGGTGCCGATTTTCAGGAAGGTCGACAGGTAGTCACGGGGTGCCAGGATCAGCCACACCGGCAGCACCGCGGCGACAAACCCGTAACCAATCAGCATCCAGGTGATCTGGATCCCGGTGAAGGTAAACGCCTTGGCCCACACCGGATCAGCGGCGATCTGCCCGCCCAGCCAGATCGAACCCAGCAGCAGCAACACGCCCACCACCGAAATCTCGCCAATGCGGCCCGGGCGGATGTAGCGCATGTAGATGCCCATGAGCATCGCGATCGGCACGGTCGCCATCACGGTGAACATGCCCCACGGGCTCTCGGCCAGGGCCTTGACCACGATCAGCGCCAGTACCGCGAGGATGATGATCATGATCAGGAAGCAGCCAAACAGCGCGATGGTGCCAGGAATGCGGCCCATTTCCTCACGGACCATATCGCCCAATGAGCGACCGTTGCGGCGGGTGGAGAGGAACAGCACCATGAAGTCCTGAACCGCACCGGCCAGCACCACGCCGGCGATCAGCCACAGCGTGCCGGGCAGATAGCCCATTTGTGCCGCCAACACCGGACCGACCAAAGGCCCCGCGCCAGCGATGGCAGCGAAGTGGTGACCGAAGAGGACGTGCTTGTTGGTCGGTACGAAGTCCAGACCATCGTTGTTGAGCACCGCGGGGGTGGCCCGATTGGGGTCGAGCTGCATCACCTTGTTGGCGATGAACAGGCTGTAATAGCGATAAGCGACGAGGTAGATAGCGACTGCTGCGACTACGATCCACAGGGCGTTGATGGCTTCGCCGCGGCGCAGGGCCACGACACTCAGCGCGAACGCTCCCAGGACAGCCACGGCAAACCAGGCGAGGTGTTTAGCCAGACGGGGCATTGTGTGTCTCCTGCCGACAGCTCGTGGCCGCGGCGGTAATTTTTATAATTGTGTCCGCTGTGCGGAGCTGGCCCAATATCCCCGCATGCCGTCCACAAATAAATCCGCAGAACTACGTACAACCGGCCTACGTAGTTCTACGTAGACACCCCCGTTTACAGGCCCAGACACACACCCCCTGTAGGAGTGAGCCTGCTCGCGATGGCGGTGTGTCATGCAACATCAATGTCTTCTGATACGCCGCCATCGCGAGCAGGCTCACTCCTGCAAGGGGTTATGTTTCAGATCGCAGACATCGCCGCCACAAGTCATTCCGTCCAGCAGCGCTACAGAACCCGCGTATCTTTGGCATATGATGCCGGGCCCTCGCTTTCCCCCTCGGCCCGGACAGGAGCCCAGATGCAGCTCAAACACAAAATCGTCGCGCTCGGCATCCTGCCGCTGGTCCTGGCCATCGCGGTCATCTGTGCGCTGGTGATTTCCCTGAACCGCCAACTCGGTGACCAGCAGGCGCAGCTCATCGAAGACAGCATTCTGGCGAGCAAGCGCGCGGAGCTTAAAAACTACGTGGAAATGGCGCAAAGCCTGATCGCCCCGCTCTACGACGACGGCCACGGCGACGCCCACGCGCAGCAACAAGTACTGGAAGAATTGCGCAAACTCAGCTTCGGCATCAACGGCTACTTCTTCGTCTATGACCGCGAGGGCCGCAGCCTGATGCACGCGCGCCAGTCGGAACTGGTCGGCCAATACCTGTGGGACATGAAAGACCCACACGGCCTGCCGGTGATTCAGGCCTTGCTGAAAAGTGCCGAATCCGGCGAGGGTTTCCAGCGCTATGCCTGGAACAAACCCTCATCCGGACAAGTCACCGACAAGCTCGCCTACGTGGTGATGCTCGACCGTTGGGGCTGGATGCTCGGCACCGGCATCTACCTGGAAGACGTCGAACGCGCCACCCAGCAAGCCCGTGACGAGGTCGCCCAGGGCATCCGCAAAACCATGCTGGCCATCGCCGCCGTCGCCCTCGTCGCGGTGCTGTTCGTCTTCGCCAGCGGCATGACACTCAACGTCAGCGAACACCGACTGGCCGACAAGAAACTCCAGCGCCTGACCCAGCGCATCGTCAGCCTGCAAGAAGAAGAACGCTCCAGGGTTTCCCGCGAGTTGCACGACGGCATCAGCCAGGTGCTGGTCTCGATCAAGTTCCAGTTCGAGCTGGCCAGCCATGTGCTGGAGAACGGTCAGGACAAAGGCTTGAGCATCCTGCGAGAAGCCACCGAACGCCTCGGCGATGCCATTGGCGAAGTCCGCAGCCTGTCCCACGACCTGCGCTCATCCTTGCTCGACACCCTCGGCCTGCCCGCCGCCATCGGCCAGCTCGCCGCCGAATTCGAGCAACGCAGCGGCCTGAAAGTGACCTACAACGACAACGAATTCGACTGTGATCTGGTCGACGGCGCCGCGGTCTCGCTGTTTCGCATCGTGCAAGAAGGCCTGACCAACATCGAACGCCATGCCCAGGCGAAAAACGTAGCGATTACCCTGCACGGCTCAAAAGAAGGCGTACGCCTGAGCGTGGTCGATGACGGCATCGGCTTCAACGTCGCCCAGGTCGAACGTCGCCAAACCGGCATCGGCCTGCGTAACATCCGCGAACGCGTCGAACATTTTGGTGGCCAATTCGCCCTGATATCGACACCGGGAAGAAGCCAGCTGGACGTGCTGCTGCCAATGAAACCCACCGGCGCCACACGCTGACCGCCCGCCCAACAACAAGAGTAAAAGCCGCGATGAACCTGCCCTCCCCGATCCGCGTCGCCCTGGTCGACGATCACTCCCTGGTCCGCGACGGCATCAAAGCCCTGCTCTCGGTCATGGCACCGCTGGAAGTAGTGGGCGAAGCCGAGAACGGCGCAGACGCAATCGACATGGTCGGCCGCTGCCAGCCAGATCTGGTACTGGTCGACATCGGCCTCAAAGACATGAACGGCCTGGAACTCACCCGGCTGCTGCGCAACCGCTACCCGACGCTCAAAGTGCTGGTGCTGAGCATGTACGACAATCATGAATACGTCAGCGAATCCGTCCGCGCCGGTGCCAGCGGCTACGTCCTCAAGAACTCACCGTCCCGGGAAATCATCGCGGCCATCGAAGCCATCGCCAACGGCGGATCGTTCTACAGCGCGGAAATTGCCCAACGGCTGATCGCTGATAAAAGCACCGACACTGAGCTGACACCTCGGGAAAGTCAGGTGCTGTACAAAATGGCCCAGGGGTTGAACAACAAGGAAATGGCGCGGGAACTGGATATCAGCGTGCGGACTGTTGAGACCCATCGATTGAGTATTCGTCGAAAGCTGAATATCGATAAACCGGCGGCGTTGGTGAAGTATGCGATTGATCATGGGATTATTTCGCGTTAAGCCTGGCGACTCGTCCATCCCCCGTTGGAACGACCTTGCCCGGGAGGCGTTCCGACGAGGTTGTTCGCGGCAAGCAGCGAACTGCTTTCATTCTCGTTAAAATCACGTCAATTATAGATTTCAAAAATGGCATCGCCCAAATCATAGTTGCCCAATACCTTCTTGGCTTCGATAGAAACAACTAACCTGTGGTCACTAGCGATACCAAAATCTGAGAGACCTGCGTCACCCTCAACCTTTAACCAAGAAAAATTCGGCAGAACCACCGAGGGTTGCATCTCGTAAAACGCATCAGATTTGGTAATCAGTACTTCACCCAGGGTGAATCCAGTGAGCTTTCGCTTTATAATTTCCAACGCCACAGATTCAGTCACTATAAAACACGGAAACGATTCCAGCAGTTCGCCGCCCAACCAACCATAAAATTTATATTCCAGCCTGGATACTGTCGGGGGATGGGATGCGCTATCCATTATAGTGCCTTCACCCAATCCACCTGCGATTTCTGGCTCGATAATATAAAACACGACAACACCTTAGCTTCGGCCTGGAGACGTTGGCAATACGTGCACTAACGCTCATTTTTATTAAAGTCTTATGACAAACAAATCACCTACTACTCAGCAACTCCACGCTCAAGCCCCTCTTGATCCAGCAAGTGCGAAAAGAAACTGGCATAGCTAAACCAGTAATCCGGCGGATTCTCATAAGCCATCAAACTTATATTCATCGCGTCCGCACTGTCACACCAGATAACAGCGGGCTCGCCACAGACATTTAATACGATAAGGCTTTCTGAAGGTTCTGCCAACACAATAAATTCTGGCGCCAGGTCGATCGCCTGCCTCAACCTAAATGTTTCGCGCACGATGTTTGTTGCGTCACCATCAATACCAACATCGTGATGACTTATCCCCCCTAACAAGCCACCGCTGTAAAATTTTGCTATCGCCACAAAGTCGGATGGAAGCTTGACACCTAATAAATTTTCAATAGAGAGCAAGACATCTGGCTGACACCCTTCGCCGCCATGAATTTTTGTATACCTTGCTTCCAAACTATTGATATCTAGCATTTTTAAATTATTAACTCCTTACTTAATGGCAAGCTACATATGACCATTCTGATTGACCAATGTTAAGCTCAAGCCCCTACATGAAGCCTAATAGATTGAGACGCAAATACTTCACAATCGTTCGCCTATCAAATCCACCATAAAATGCAATAGACCATCAAACGTATCAAACTCTTCGAATACATTATCAAACGCTTGCTTATCTCGAACCTGATACTTTTTTCTTATGATATCAAAAACGTACTCATCTTGATCACTTTCACCAAAAATGAGAAATTTGCTCATAAACCCAAGATCTCGGGCCATTACGTTCTGCTCTACAAATGAATGACTAAACCCATCACTATCCAAAAATTTATGAGGCCGGCTTGAATATAAAAATACCGCTCGAAACCAAGCCATCATACGACTTAAGAAACGCTACATATTGATCAGGCACATTTTCCGAAAATTCAATTTTGGCCCTTGAACCGAGAGCTACAATGTCCTCTTCTCGCGCAGGACCACCAAGAAACATATCAGCTTCATCCAATTGGCTCCGCAAAAAAATTATCTTACGCTCAATTTCCTGGTTCATTGCTTAATTTCACCCATATCTAACTCCCAACTCGACATATTTCGGATAGCTAAACTGGCAACTTCACCGCCTTGCCACTTCTAAAACTCAAATAACGACCAACTTATTCTCAAAATAACCTATAGGCCAATGGCCTTTACCATACAGAGCCACAATCCTTGCCCAATGATCACCTAAACCGTAATACTGTTCAGACACATACTGCCTAAAGGCAAAACACACACCATTTCTTGCTGCAACGCTAAAATCATGCGGAGCACATCGGAACTTGCTTTTATCAAAATTGTTCGTCGCGGCCAAAACTGCCTTATTAATTTTCATGCGCATCGCGACAAGATCGGATGATGGTTTGGGTAGATTATAAAAAGGATCTGGCTGACATGGGGCTGAAGGCAACCATTTAACATCATTATAGAGCCCCTCAAACGCTTGCACCGAAGGCTCCACGAAAGCTTCTCTGACGGTGCCTATATATATTAATGTGCTGTCTTTCTTTTCGCTGACACCCAAGCTCGAAAAGAAATTAAATTTCCTTATTTTTATAATCTCTTCATCCACATCAATCATATTGAAATCTCGTAATGTAACAGTCGGCAGAGGCTCAGCATTTGCTCAATTTGGCTGTTAATACGCGCCCCAGCCCGATGGTATATCTGGGCCGCGGTACGAGACAACTTCTATTTCAGTCCCGACTGATGGTTGCAGCTCCACCCACACTCATGATTACCAGATCGAGAAACTCACGAAAGCTTCCAGATATAAAAAACAAATTACCACTTCCATTTTGCTCTGGAATATCAAACTGGTTTTTTGAATTCGACTCATGGAGATGCGTGCGGTCCCAATAGTAAACACCCTGACTTCCGGCTTTCCCAATGATCACGTAAGGGTTTCCCCCTCCATCCTCGCCTATAACGACCGCTTCTTCTACAAAATCCAATTCATCAACAAACTCTTTATTAAAACTGATTAAATCATTGCAATCCTCTCCTGGTAAAAGCCCAAAAAGTTGATCAAAGCTGATAGTTCCTTCGTCAACAGCGCTTAGCTGAATCTGCGCATATTCAGGCGCTGTCATAAAGCAGCCATTCGCTGCTATTAAAAACGCCCTATAATCATCTGGGAAGGTCCGCTTGATTTCTGATTCAATCAGATCAATCTCAACAGGTTTTAAACCTGTCTTGTATACCAGCGACATTTCGATCCTTATTTAAATTAGTAGCAATCTTGTTTGCTTTCAGTAGTGAATATCCAGCAAGCAAAGTCGTACTGCAACGCCACGTGCGCTATCCAACTTGTTTTCAGCCAGCGTCGCTACCTGACTGGGGGCGCTGCAATCTACTCGACGGGGCCAGCCGAGCGTCTATCAAAAATAAGTTCATGAATAAACTGAAAACTCTCAGACAATTGAAAAAACCCTATCCTCGGTGGTAGCAGCGAGAGAAATACTCGACAGACTTCCAACGGGCTTAAACTCAAACTCGTAACCTAGCGATACGAACGGATAGTTCAACCCTTTAAAACCTTTAATACTCAACGCATAAAACCCGCTCACCACGTCCAAGTAATCATTATTCCCCAAACCATCAGCACACACAGCTCTATAATTCATAAAAAAAACTTCATCCCAATCCTTCAGCGCATTTAAATCTGCGACCACAACAAGATCTGAAACCACTTTGAGGGGAATGTCCGAATAACAAAATACTTCTTTCGCACCTTTAAAATTTGAATCATCACCTGCCCCCTTCAGAAAGAAGCTGTACTCTGTTTGCGGGACCTGATAAATAGGAACAACCACCCCACTTTCCACTGCGCACCTTCCAACTTTTTCATTATTCAAAAAAAAATCGAACAGATCGTGGGATTGAATGGCGTTACTAATCACGAAATCATTCAGTGCAACTGGATCGAAAACAACTATACCTGACTCAAATAATTCGATCTTCGCTGTAGTTTTCACCGTACCTCCTGCCGCCTTGAAATTGGGCTTAACAATGTCATATTCAGTATTCCATGCACTGCGAACTCTTTGCAATTATTCCAGGCTTCAACTATTAATGCATTCAGTTACCCGTATATATTTTCTTGCTGCGCTTTACCTACAAAAATATCCATGAGATCGCCTTGAATCTCCACGCCATCATACAAAACAGTAAAATCACCCTCCAATTCACCAGGAAAATGCACACCATCTAGCGTGCCCAGCACAACTGAAGCACTATCGGCGATAATAACTTTAAAAAAATCTATAATATTAGCTCTGTCTGGCTCACTCAACTTAGCCAAAGCCTCTCTGGCTTTAGCAAAAGGATCACCATCATTATTAGCCACCCGACTCAAGGACTCTCTATAATACTCAAAATTTTTATCCAGCAACTCATGAAATAACGCCACCACTACTTTATTATCGACCCGCATAAATACTCCTTAGTAAGCCAGCGAATTACTACTCATGATTGTTCGCATGTCGAACATTCACATTTTCTCCCCCAGGAATCTAACAGCTAACTATCTAGTTGTCTCTTCACTTCTATATCAGCCGCGTCCAAAATACCAACCATTATTTCAATGTCAATCTCCCACGTCTTGAGTTGAAGATTATCGGAATACCGCTCACCAAAAGGAATCTCATAAAATTTTGCACATAACATCTCTTCCAAGATGATATTTAGAATCAAGCGTATTGTCGAAGACCTTTGTTTATAATGTCCTTCGAAAAGCTCTAGCTCTACAATCGGTCTACCGTTTATCCAAGAATCCTTCAGCAATTGCAAAGAAACTCCTAAAGCTTTATGTAACCTCAGGAGCGCTTTGGCATCGGGCGATGGCTCGCAAATCACAATAGCTAAAACCGACATAGGCCCACACTCAAAAATTTAAAAATGAAACCGGGGAGAGATACTTGCCATGACACCCAGTTTTGGCACGATTGCGCACCGAGGCGAATGCTTGATACTTACTAGATGCAATGATCTCGGTCCCGACGAAACCTATCCAGTTCATAAGCAACACAGCACATTCAATACACGAAAGAAAGAAAGAAAGAAGCTAAATCTGTATTAAATTCGGTCTTTCAAAAAAGTCATCGTTTTCAATGTAGTACATAGTTGCTACCAGGTACGCCTGTAAGTCCGGCTTACTCGGGCTCCGATCGACTACAGACTTGATATCCATAAAAATTGGGCACTCAATAAATGTCTGCTTGGACTTTTCAAAATAAATCTCTTCTATATCATCTTCCGCCACATAAAAAATGGCTGATCTCAAAGCTTCGTACGATGCCCTGTCGACCTGAGTGTTAACAAACACCCATCCTACGATAGGTAATTTATCTATATTAGCCAACAGACCGGCAAACCCTATGAGTTCTTTCATGCTGTCCTCTAATTATCGACAGGTACTGCTGCCACCTGCATTAGCAAATCTTTTGCTTTCAGCGCTTTTGCCGCGCCTTTTTAACCAGTCCGTTCAACCTCCCTAAAACTAAGCCCGTTAAGACCGTTCGATTCAACAGCATCCTTGAAAACTTGACTGACATACAGCACCTGCGGACGTTCAGAAACTCGGAATATTTCGCCCCTGTAGTTTCTGGGCATTTTTAATACGGCCTTATAAACTACGTAACCGTCCTCGCCCTTATCATAATCATAATCAGATTCTTCACAATCGAATACATCTAATAGCAACTCAGCAACATATAACGCCACGTCATCCGCACGTGGTCCGGATATGTTAACGCGAGGGAAAACTTGCAAAAATCCAAGTTCTTCGTAGGCTTTTGCCGACACGACCAGGACAGGTCTGAAAAATGTATAAAAATCAGAAAGCGCTACTTTTTTTTTATCATCAGGGTTGTATACGACGCGATACTCGCGATTATCAGACTCCAAGCTGCTGCTACCGAACGCTAGCTTTGTAGCGAAGTCATGCAGACCTTCACCATGATCTGCATCAATCAGAGTTTTATACTTGTCATCTTGCGTAATCGAATAAATCATCATACATCACCCAAATAAATCGGGACCGTTACACGGGCTGCAGGTAAAGCATTACGTTTACCAGCAGTGAATTTCAAACACCCACTCACTTCACAGCCTTATCGAATCTTCAAACTGATTACTTCGTTTTTCTGACGGAGAGAAAGCCAATTCTAAAACACTTCCTGTTTTTTTATATTTCATCAAATAGCTCCCCGGTTTGAAATTCAATACGGCCCCTTGAATAGCGTCAGTTCCGTCAGGCTCCAGATCGCCGCCAGTAGTATCTTCTCCTGCGCCAACAAACACCTGTCCCGAAGGGAAGCCAAGATACAACGCTCCAAAGCCCCGAACTAAGTCGTCGACAATAGCTATTCTATAACTACCGTCCTGCCCCATCCCCAAAAAAGCTATATTTCCGTCATTTATTTCTTGAATTTCATCTTTTACAATACTCCACCAGTCCGGCGAATCTGAAACCCTGTGTCTTATTGCCGCAAGATCAAATACCGCGACAGTAGCAGTGCCAGTATTTATTGAAATAACTTCCATTAGCCTGTTTTACCTTGTGAGGAGCATTGTCATTACGAAATTTTAGCCAAGGCTTTTTCAACTTTCTGGTGCTATATACATCTCCCCCCTACCGTTTCACGGCCCCATCCAAGCAGTCGCGTTTGAAGCATGGCTGTAATGATTATGCCCTCAAACTGTATCGGATCCTGCGTAATAAACTGCCCCCCTTCCCCCGGATCGTAATACCGAAACGTATTGTAGTGCAGCCCTGTCTCGTCGTCGAAATACTGCCCCTGAAACCAAAATCCGGCATTCAGCCGCAACTGCTGGTGGAGCTCGCCTGCAACTCGATCCACCGCCGTCACCAGTACGACCCCGCCGGTGAACTGACCCGCACCCTCGACAAATTGCGCGGCGAGATCACGTACGACTACGAAGCCAATGGTCAGTTGAACGACCGCGACGCAGGCTGTAGACGCTCAGCAATGACGGCGAGAATAGGCTGGTCAAAGCCGAGACGTTGGTGAATGGCAAGCTGGGAAGCAGCGGTGCCTATCGCTACGACAGCCTGGGACGACGGGTGGCCAAGGTGTAAGTGGTCAACGAAGCATTTCCTGTGGCAAGGCTTGCGGATGTTGCACGAGGAAGCGCTGGGGCGAAGCAGTCTGCACCTCTACGAGCCGGGCAGCTACGCACCGCTGCGAGAGCGTTTCCGCCGACAGGGCTGAGGCGAATTGCCGGGCTTTGCGGCCCATGGCGTCGCAGCCGAAACAACTGGTGAGTTTGCCTTGGGTGCGCAGCACCTCGCGGTGCAGGTCATCGCGCTCCATGTCGCTGATGAGCTGGCCGTCGAGGTTGAGTTGGTGCAGGTGGCCACTGCCGTAGTACAGGTGGTTCAGATGCTGGCCGGTGGGCAAAGTCAGGGTGGTCAGGTTACTCAGTGGGTCGTAGTCGTAGGACAGAACGCCTTGGGATGTGGTCTCTTTGATCAGGCGGCCCAGCAAGTCGTAGGAGAATTCGAGTGTTTCTTCGTTGCCGCCGAGCTTCTTGCCATTGGCAGTAGGCAGGCGCGCGATGGACAGCAAGCTATCGGCGTCGTCGTAGGTGTAATCCTGACGGGCGTCGGCGTTGAGTTTGGCCAGAAGTCGGCCGATGGCACCTTGTTCGAATTCGTTCTGACGTTGTGGGCGTTCGGTACGTTCGCCGTAGCCGACTTCGTTGACTCGCGTCAGATGCCCGCCCAGGTTGTAGCTGAACTGGCGAGTCAGTTGTCGGCGTTTTTCTTCGACCAGACGGTCGGAGGCGTCGTAGACAAACTGATTGGCCGCGTTGTTTTCGTCGTACGAAGTCTAATATTTCATCAGCACCATACTTGGTTAAAAACCACAGTTCACGTCACCACCAACTAGCCCGTCGATAAAAGCAGCACAGTGAATAAACTAAACGTACATAATTTCGTTAGAGTCAGAGTTCTCGAGAAAAATAGACATCCAAGTATCCATAACAGCCCAAACATTTACATTTTTATCTGGAGACTCTGGTTTTTCATGCCACCAAATATAACCTTCATCAGCCGAGGATTTCAGTTCAACAGCTAAATAGTCACCAGCACCGCTTGAAAAAAAGCCAACTAAGCTAGGCAAGGTTGGTATAACCTCATCGCACAGATCCTCTATGCACACAAAGTCTTCTGCGCGCGACGGCCCCATAGTGCAACCGATATAAAATCCAAAGCCATCATGTAAAGTGCAATAAAAACGCTTCAAGTCGTCACTCAAACAGGCAAGCTTTCCACTCCACTCGCCATCATCTTTAATCGGTACACCGCCGATATAAAAACTAAGCTCATCATCCTCACGATAAACATACAGCAAATAAGGCTTATCACTAACAGCCAAAAAGGTTCCTAAAACACACGTATCTAGCCAAGCGGTCACCCACGGCAGGTGATTTACAAAGAGATCCCACGTAGCGGGAATACGAGAATTTTTACCATCAACAAAGCCAAAGTTTCCCCAAGCAACAGGAAAGTCAATATTTGCAGGAACGCTTTCAGGAGAAAAGTATATAGTGTAGCCTTCAAGTTCTGCACCGATTTTTTTCTTTAGGTCATCAATATTTTTCATCTAACACGCACCCACTGATAATCAGTCAAAAAATCGGTAATTTGGAATAAGATTACTGCACAACTTTGTTTTCGCACGCTACAGCCCAACGAAATTTTAAATTTTCGCTACCAGCTGTTTGGGTCACCGAAGCAGTGTGCAAACCAGCGACGTCAAGTCACCAGCATCGCATATATGCTCAACTCATCACAAACTCGTCCAAATGGGCTTTTAATACATCTTTGGACATAGCAGTCTCCTCCTCCCTGTTCAGGATAAGAATAAATTCGCTTTTTGCAGGAGATAAAATCTCTACAACCTCTCCCTTATAGTTTTCCAACTCAATAAAGCCGTTAGAAACACCTTCAAGATTGTCAACCTCTTGAAGCAGAGTTGAATATTTGACCAGGACACGAGCTTCGTCGGCGCCTGCGCCAGTTTTAGGATTGTCAAAATAGACGCTAACTTTAGGACGGATCGTGCGTTTCCAATCGAGAACAGGCACAAAATCTACACGCATACTCATAAACTCTTCGACGCTTTCCTCGCCAGAAAACTCACAACGGAAAATGGGAACACACCAATAGAGATCATCAAGATCCATACCTGCATCTTTCATAGCCCCATGGTGATTTTGTGGAAAAACAATTATATGGGTAAACAAACTAGAAGAGTGTTCACCAGCGGCGATCGAGAATATCGCCGGTTTATCCATTAAGGACAGGACAGGAACTGAGTCAACAATAATTTCCGCCAATGCATCATCGATAAAGTCTTGAGAGATAACTAGCAATTTAGAATTATCTCCTCGCGCTCTTAACCAATAGTTAATTACATATGTTTTGGTTTCTAGCTGAAAGAAAAACATATCATAACTTTTAGCTACCACATCACCATACTTATCTTCAAGAAAACTCTTAATATCCATAAGCCCTACATCACTCATAATTTAAACCCACAATCTACCACCCCACCTCCGGATCATGAAGGGGATTGCCGGGCCGTTAAGTTACCGGCACTTCGATCTCATTCGAGGAACCTCCATCGGTCGAGGAGATGCAATAGAGGATCGTAAACTGCTTGGACGAGCCGTATTTCAACGCTCTACCATCAGGGCAGCGCCGCAACGAAGAAAGGATCGCGCCTATGTTTATCGTCTATAAGAAGGCGTACTCAACGGCATTGGCAGCGGGTTAGCAATGACCCAGCATACTGCCAGTTCACGGAGGCGATCGCTGTGCTCGGCAGCATCGGTACCGTTTTTCATTGCAGCAGCGAGCGTGCGGGCTTCGGCCAGATCAAGGTCACTTAAGGGAACGGCACTGCCCATATGCCCTACAAGCGCATTTAGCATTTTTTTGAAATCGGCGTCCCAGTTGGCCGAGCCGTTATCGTTGATCTCTATCGAGATACGACCACTGATGCGGATGACTTCACCTTGCGCCGTCGTTGCTGCTCCAGAAGATGGGACCAGCAGTTCCCACAATTGCTGATGCTGGGCAGGCCAGTCAGTCTCTGTCACGACTATCGCAGCCTGACCGTCATGGGTATTGCGCGCGGCAACTGGAGTGACATTTAAAAGGCGATAGAGAGTGGCAAGGGCTGCATCGGTTGCCACTAGGTAATCAGGGTTGAAGCCGGCCCGGTGAAATTCGAATTCACGGCCGATACGCTGCACCTCCGAGCGCATAGCGTCATCGACTTGCGAGCCTGCCTCTAACAAGATCTGAGTGACTTTCGCAGTGGCCTCAATGTCGGCGTTGGACGTCGTGAGCAGTGTGAGGTGTAACTGGCTGTATCCCTGCCGACTTCTAGCTGTTGTATTGGCGCCTCGGCGGATCAGGGCAGCGAGTGCATCAGCCTTGTGACTCTTGATCGCCGCATGCAGCGGTGTGTCGCCCTGATAATCCTGAGCCTCGATCTCGGCCCCTAGATCCAGCAGCAGATCGACACCTCCTTTCCCGCTCGAACTACGATGGTGCAAGGCCGTTCGCTGATACTGGTCACGGGCATCAACGTCTGCGCCCTGCTCCACCAGCCACCGGACCAGATCATCCGGGCAATTATAAAAACCAAGCGCGGTGCTTTTGCTGTAACCACCAGTGGCTTCGAGCTCGCACACATCGAACACTGCGATCAAGTCGGCAAACGGAGCGTGCTCCAGCAGTTGATCGAAATCCTTTGGAAGTGTCTTTCTTTTACGCTTACTCATAGAGGCAGTCATCATCCTGATAAAGAGGTTTTTCATCATAGAACCACTAGGTTACACGTACACGCTACTCTTCCCCGAAGGCTCGTCCAGCAACGTCTGCAGCCCAGCCACAGAAAATGCTTCTGCTCCGTGACCCCGTTGACCTGCGACACCTTGGCAACACGACGTCCCAAGCTGTCATAACGATAAGCCCCGGTACTTTCCAGCTTGCCGCCCACCAACGTCTCAGCCTTAACCAACCGATTTTCACAGTCGTAACTGAACGTCTGCAGCCGGCTCATCCCGCTGCGCTTTTCAATCAGGTTGCCCCAAGCATCGTAGGTATATTCCTGATCCCGCCACTGTCAGGCGACCCAGCGGGTTGTCGTAATGCAGGTGCACACGAATGCCGCCGGTGGCGCTGATGTCGGTCAGCGTGCCGTCGACCGTGCGGGTGAAATGCAGGAAGTGACCGAGCGCATTTTCGAGGCGTTGTAGCGGGACGTTGATGTTGTCGTTAGTACTTCGGCGAAGTTGAACGAAATATTGTTGTATGTTGCGGAAGATGATTGCTATAAAGCCATGCCAATTAACTCTACCAACGCATGCAAAGGCCGCAATGAAAGCAGGGATAACAGGTGGCTGAGACAAGGTCGGCAACCACCTGCTTTACACATTTTAAAAGAGCTTAGAAAAAATTCGGAAAACTATAAACATGAAGCAAGCTATCTAATCGAAAATGCACAACCCACCCTACTACCAATCACCGCGCCATGCCTCAGCAAACTCACTAGCTCTAGTTAAACCTACCAATTCTCCCAATCGATAAATAACATCCAGCAATGACTCCCGCTCCACTGTTTCAATGTCTTCCTCGAAAGAATTTAGCCTGACTATGCAACGTTTAAACATGGGAAGCGCGCCTTTACCGAAGCTTGAGTATGGCAAAGCTTCTAGATTTAGCACCAACTCAAACATTACCGGTCTGACTTTATCCAAAAACTCCTCATCCCCATCCAGAAAATCGAGCTGCTGATATAAAACCGCTGTTTCTGTAGCATCCACGGGAAAACTCCTTGAGAATGGTCAACGGGACGGTTGCGGAGGTTTAATATCAGGAAATAGAAAAACCTTAGACTCATCCCAGTTCACACCAGTTTCATGGTAGACCTTTAGCCTTTTTAATATTTTCTCAGGATTTCCGACCATGCCGCACAATTCATGGTTATAAATTATGTCTAAATCGTTCTCAAGCGTCAGTGACGCCTTAATGAGGTCAGCGCCAATATTAGAATACCCCTCAGAAAGATCAATAAGGTTTGCTCCCATACTCCCTGCCGCACCAAAAATGGCAGATAACATACGCTTCTTAACTGGACGGCTATTTGGCACTACGGCGTCACCAACTCGACTTGAAAATATCCCTTTGATATTCTTCGTAGACACAAATATACAAAATAATATCTCAGATGAATTTAAATCAACACCAGTCCAATCCTCATCTGACCTAAACACATCGAAGACTTCTAGGAGGTGATTAACTCTCATTTGTGCCAGAGTAAATAACCCCTCTTCAACCTGAATACTTAGCACTGCCCCTTCTTCCCACTTCAAGTTTCTCAACATGCCACCCCTTTTGCTCCGCTAGTTCTGGTACCGCTCGCCTGATGACTATCAGCAGCCGTGAGATATCGATTTCTGTTTGGGTTATTTTTACCTACAGGATTTTGCTTGTTCGATGTACCGTCCAGACCACCTCGCTCCTCAAATATCCGCTGCTCGAGGCCTCGTGCGGTGTCTTTACCGGCTTGCCCATCACCAACAAATATAGCCTCCGGAGCAACATCGAAATGAGCAGTACTAGAATATCTATATTCCAATACATCTTGAGCCGCGTGTCCTAAACCTGGTTTGCTCGCATATCCGATGTAAGGCTTACCATTTTTTATCCCCTCGTAGGTAATGTGGGTAGCATTGGCAGGATTACCAGCCCACCCTAGCGGATCGAGCCATCCCAAAGGATTTACGGCATATTGGTACAGGTTGGCGCCACCGAGAATACTTATAGGATCCTGCGTTATAAACCGCCCCACACCCGGATCGTAATACCGAAAAGTATTGTAGTGCAGCCCCGTCTCATCATCGAAATACTGCCCCTGAGACCGCAGATTCTGCTCGACTATGTTGACGTCCAGACGCTCCACCGCACCCCACGCCTTGTACGTCGCCTGCCAGACAATCTGCCCCTCTTGGTCAGTCATCTCCAGCGGCGTACCAATCTGGTCGGTATGGAAGTAGTAAAGCGTCTGCTCCCCACCCTCTTCCTGGTCCACCCGAGCAAGTGGCGCATAACTCCCCGGCTCATACACATACAGGCTACTCTGCCCCGGCGTTTCCTCACGCAACATGCGCAAGCCCTGCCACAGAAAATGCTTCTGTTCAGTGACCCCATTAATCTCCGACACCTTGGCGACACGACGTCCCAAGCTGTCATAACGATAAGCCCCGGTACTTTCCAGCTTACCGCCGACCAAGGTCTCAGCCTTAACCAACCGATTCTCGCAGTCATAGCTGAACGTCTGCAGCCGGCTCATCCCACTACGCTTTTCAATCAGGTTGCCCCAGGCATCGTAGGCATATTCCTGATCCCGCCACTGCTTGATCCGATTGTCCTTTACGTGATCAAACTGACTGGTGTTGAAGTTCAGCCGGTTCGCCGCCGCGTCGTATCGGAACTCTTCACTGTCCACCAACTTGCCGGTGTCACGGCTGTGCAACTGGCCGTTGGCTTCGTACTCGTACTTGATCTCGCCGCGCAGTTTGTCGAGGGTGCGAATGAGTTCGCCGGCAGGATCGTATTGGTGACGGCGGTGAATCGGGTTGTAGGCGTGCTCCACCAGCAGCTCGGGTTGAATACCTGGATTGAGAATCTGCGACAGTTTCTCCGCCGGCAACGTCGAGGCGAATTGCCAGGCTTTGCGGCCCATGGCGTCGTAGCCGAAACAACTGGTGAGTTTGCCTTGGGTGCGTAACACCTCGCGGTGCAGGTCATCGCGCTCCATGTCGCTGATGAGCTGGCCGTCGAGGTTGAGTTGGTGCAGGTGGCCGCTGCCGTAGTACAGGTGGTTCAGGTGCTGGCCGGTGGGCAGGGTCAGCGTGGTCAGGTTGCTCAGCGGATCGTAGTCGTAGGACTAGTCGTAGGACAGCGCGCCTTGGGGTGTGGTCTCTTTGATGAGACGGCCCAGCAGGTCGTAGGAGAATTCCAGTGTTTCTTCGCTGACCCCGAGTTTCTTGCCGTTAGCGGTCGGCAGGCGCTCAATGGACAGCAAGCGGTCTGCGTCGTCGTAGGTGTAGTCCTGGCGCGCGTCGGCGTTGAGTTTGGCCAGCAGTCGACCGATGGAATCGCGTTCGAATTCGGTCTGTCGTTGTGGTCGTTCGGCGCGTTCGCCGTAGCCGATTTCGTCGACCCGTGTCAGGTGCCCGCCGAGGTTGTAGCTGAACTGGCGAGTCAGGTTGCCGACCATCCGCCCACTGCGCGCTCGATGGCCGGCCCTACGACGTACCGACTGGCGACTTCCCCGGCGACGAAACCGGCGGTGAATTTCAGCACGCAGTGCATGACCGCTTTCATACCGGCCTGGGTCCCCGCCTTGGTCAGTTGGGCGGTAATTCCCGCAAAATTTATCTACGAAAAATCGAATATTTTTGACCCGCGAAGCCTACTACACTGAAAGATACTCGGCATTCAAATGATGTCTTATGGGAATCACAGCTCATCTATCGACTTTCTAACTGACTCACAAAAAAACTCTTCAAAACTGTTAGCAACCTTAACTTTCTCCCCACTTCGTTTAAAGGAAAGCTCAGTAATAACTACTGCTGCTTCGCCATCCGCGTCGCAACTAGAGGTATCAATAGAATAAATAGGGCCGTAGCCTGTAGACTTGACTACAATCATCGCTTCATCCGCATCTCCGTTATCTCTCGCAGTTTTTGTAGCAAACAAAACGCTAGGGACAGCTGTAGCAAATACGCCACTTTTAGTTATTCCATAATAAGTATCCCCGGCGAATGACATGGCACCGAACTTTTTAAGAAACAACTTGTATGACATAGGAAACTTTACTCCCAGCGCCGCTTCAAATTCAGCAATCAGGGCATCGCTCGCCGCACCCGCACACGCAGGATCGTCGCCAGAGGCATAAATTTCTGCTTCAATTGCATCAATATAATTCATATATCCACCTTCAGAAATCCAGTGATCTAAGTTTCCAATAACCCTTTTTCCAGGTATTGAAAGGACCGCGATTCATACTTTGTGGCGCGCTATTATAAAGCCGTCTGACGCCATCTGACCCAACCCAACTTTTATCCCATTGATTAGAGTACATGTGCAGCACACGATCATTTTTTGAGTGAAAGCTACTAAGTATCTCGGCCATTGACCCGGGCTCATCTTGGGTTAGGTGGTGGAGATTAACCTCAGCACCATCCTTCCCTATCGGTGCATCACCCTTTCTCATCCTTTGAACATTCGTCCTTCCCAAATCATCAACGTAGTTAGGGTCAAATATATCTTTGCGTTGATACACCTTTCGACCTGCAACAGTTTTAGCCGCCCAGCAACTCCAGCCTAATGGATCGGCCCAGCTATTCGCGTTTGGAGCATATCGATAAAGGTTGAATCCACCTGCCAACCCAATCGGATCCTGCGTAATAAACCGCCCCACCTCCGGATCGTAATACCGAAAAGTATTGTAATGCAGCCCCGTCTCGTCATCAAAATACTGCCCCTGAAACCTCAGGTTCTGCTCTACCTCATTCACCGTCAGCGTTTCGAGGGCACCCCAAGCCTTGTACGTCGCCTGCCAGACAATCCGCCCTTCCCGGTCAGTCATCTCCAGCGGCGTACCAATCTGGTCGGTATGGAAGTAATAAAGCGTCTGCTCCCCACCCTCTTCCTGGTCCACCCGAGCAAGTGGCGCATAACTCCCCGGCTCATACACATAAAGGCTGCTCTGCCCCGGCGTCTCCTCGCGCAACATGCGCAAACCCTGCCACAGAAAATGCTTCTGCTCGGTGACCCCGTTGACCTCCGACACCTTGGCGACACGACGTCCCAAGCTGTCATAACGATAAGCCCCGGTACTTTCCAGCTTGCCGCCGACCAAGGTCTCAGCCTTAACCAACCGATTCTCGCAGTCATAGCTGAACGTCTGCAGCCGGCTCATGCCACTACGCTTTTCAATCAGGTTGCCCCACGCATCGTAGGTATATTCCTGATCCCGCCACTGCTTGATCCGGTTGTCTTTGACGTGATCAAACTGACTGGTATTGAAGTTCAGCCGGTTTGCCGCCGCGTCGTATCGGAACTCTTCACTGTCCACCAGCTTGCCGGTATCACGGCTATGCAGTTGACCGTTGGCTTCGTACTCGTACTTGATCTCGCCGCGCAGTTTGTCGAGGGTGCGGATGAGTTCGCCGGCAGGATCGTATTGATGACGGCGATGGATCGGGTTGTAGGCGTGCTCCACCAACAGCTCGGGTTGAATACCCGGATTGTGGATTTGCGAAAGTTTCTCTGCCGGCAACGTCGAGGCGAATTGCCAAGCCTTGCGGCCCATCGCGTCATAGCCAAAACAACTGGTGAGCGTGCCCTGAGTGCGTAACACCTCGCGGTGCAGGTCATCGCGCTCCATGTCGCTGATGAGCTGGCCGTCGAGGTTGAGTTGGTGCAGGTGGCCGCTGCCGTAGTACAGGTGGTTCAGGTGCTGGCCGGTGGGCAAAGTCAGGGTGGTCAGGTTACTCAGTGGGTCGTAGTCGTAGGACAGCGCGCCATGTGGAGTGGTCTCTTTAATTAAGCGACCTAGTAAGTCGTAGGAAAATTCGAGCTTTTCTTCAGAAATGCCGAGTTTCTTGCCGTTGGCGGTAGGCAGGCGCGCGATGGAGAGCAAGCGATCGGCGTCGTCGTAGGCATAATCCTGGCGGGCATCGGCATTGAGTTTAGCCAGCAGTCGGCCGATGGAATCGCGTTCGAATTCGGTACTGCGCTGCGGACGTTCGCCGCGTTCGCCGTAGCCGATTTCGTTGACCCGCGTCAGATGCCCGCCGAGGTTGTAGCTGAACTGGCGGGTCAGGTTGTCGATGCGTTTTTCTTCGATCAGCCGATCGGACGCGTCGTAGGCAAACTGGTACGCCGCGTTGTTTTCGTTGACCAGCGCGGTCAGGCGAATGGCCTGGTCGTATTCGTAGCGGATGCGCTGGCCTTTGGCGTCCTGGCGGCTGCTTGGCAGACCTCGGGCGGTACGTAGCAAGCGCGTGGTCTGGCCTTTGCCGTCGGTGTGCGTCAGCACTTGGCCGAGGGCGTTGTAGGTGAAGGACTCGGCGCTGCCGTCCGGGTGCTGGATGCGCAGCACTTCGCCGTCGGGTTTGCGTTCCAGAGTGGTGGTCTGGTTCAGGGCATCGGTGACGGCGACGAGGTGATGACGTTCGTCGAAACGGTACCGGGTGTTTTTGCCCGAGCAATCCTGGATCTAAAATGCTTTACTTAATAGCAGCAATAGAATTTACGAGACTTAAAATTAATTACAGGGCCAATTGAAACTTAACAACTTGCACACTGTTATTTACAAAGAGGCTTCATTACGACAATTTTAAAATGGCTTTTTCAAGTTTGTCCGTATTATTTACATCACCACCTTTATCTACATAGGTATGCCAAGCTGGTATCACTTTTTTGAACAATTCAAGGCCCTGAGCGGTGGTATCGGATTTTTTCAAAATCAAGTCCATCTTCAGATTGCCACGACCATCAAATGGCTCTAAATCAATCAAGCTGTGCGATTTGAGAAAATGCATTAACACCGTATACCGCAGAAATACTTGCTCTTGATACGCCGTGCTTTTATTTCTAGATGCAAGCATGGGTATACTGCACAACGTGAAATCTAAATCATTCATTAAAGCCTCCTACTTCGCACGAATCACTGTAGATATATCTTGCAATTCAATTAACTTTCTAGTGCCTGGCTCTCTAACATCTAGCCTTTTAGCAAATTTTTTGGACATTCAATCCAAGACCATTTATTTTCGCAATATTCACAAACGCCTCAGAAACCAAAGGATCAATCCATATAATTTTATCAACAAAGAAAAAATCCAACTCCGCAACTTTCTGTTCTTCGACGCAAAGTTTTTTTATACCCCTAACCTTATAATCATCTGAGAGCTCGCCATTGGCAAGCCTACCTAAAACCATAGACTTTCCGGAGTATTCAGAATTGAGATAATCAAAGCATGCCACTTTGCTATTAGCATGAATTAAAAAATATCTTTTCTCCGTAGTTTTTCCACTGAAATACTTAGCATCCACGGGGAACAAATCAGAGGCAAACCTATGCTCCTCCATCACATTTTTCATCTGTTCTGAAACAAAAAATGCACCACAAGTTGTAATGAAAAAATCGGATTTTATTTTTTTTACACGCTTATCTAAAACAAGGCTAACCTTAGTCTCAGGCACAAGTATTTTTTTACCTATCTGATAGTAATCTGGAAGCGCGGGGGAAAATTCCACATCGCCGTCAATAAATCCACCAGATAAATCCTCATGTCGAAGAATATAGTATTGCATGTCACACCCCCTAACAAGTCGAGCGAGTACCTTTAGGTCTCGGGTCCGTATTCTGTAAGCGCAAAGTATCAGCGCTTAAGCTCATTTTCATACTGCGTTCTACAGCACCAATTTTTTTAAGAATTTGGCTATCAGATGCTTGTGCGAGACTACCGATTTTTTGTTCAGCCATTAAAATCCGATTACGAGCCGCGTCATAGTAAGATCCTAAATGCCCACCACTGTGAAGAGGTTTACCACTCGAAAGAGATTCCGCTGAGGTAGTTGGCAGTGCCGATCCGTTGCTAGCGCCATTCGGATTATATATTCCCCTCTTAATCGCTTCTTGAATCAAATTAGATTTATTGAGCACGTTAGTAGGAATCAAATGGTGCGCTGCGTATCCGCTAGGAACCGTGTTTCCCGCTCTAGCCATAGCACTTGCAAGTTGCTGGCTAGGCGATAAGCCGTAGGAGAATTCGAACGTTTCTTCGCTGAAGCCGAGTTTCTTGCCGTTGGCGGTCGGCAGGCGCTCGATGGAGAGCAAGCGATCGGTGTCGTCGTAGGTGTAAGCCTGGCGGGCGTCGGCATTGAGTTTGGCCAGCAGTCAGCCGATGGAATCGCGTTCGAATTCGGTCTGTCGTTGTGGTCGTTCGGCGCGTTCGCCGTAGCCGATTTCGTTGACCCGTGTCAGGTGCCCGCCGAGGTTGTAGCTGAACTGGCGAGTCAGGTTGTCGATGCGTTTTTCTTCGATCAGACAATCGGACGCGTCGTAGGCGAACTGGTACGCAGCGTTGTTTTCGTTGACCAGCGCGGTCAGGCGAATGGCCTGGTCGTATTCGTAGCAGATGCGCTGGCCTTTGGCGTCCTGTCGGCTGCTTGGCAGGCCTCGGGCGGTGCGCAGCAGCCGCGTGAACGTCTACAGTCGGTTAATCCCACTGCGTTTTTTCAACCAGGCTAAACGTCGTGACAGTGGTATCAACGCGGCCCCGCTGAGGAACCCTTTTGGTGTTCCGTAGTGATACAGCGCCGTCTTTACGTCGAAATGCTGTCCCCGCCCTTCACCTCCATGTGTAACTGTATTTAAGTCACCTCATAAAAATCATCATTTTCAAGGTAATAGTTTATTGCATGAATATAGTCGTTAACGTTTGACTTTGAGTTGTTCTTTCTTTGCAAGTCGATCACACTCTGAAATATCTCCACATCAAAAAAATAGCTTGCACCATATTTATTGGCCAACACCGGGTTGCCACGCTCATCTAAATCTTCAAGCTCATCATCGCCAAGCAATAATAATATTTCAGTATTACTAGGATCCTCAGCCCAGCCGCTTTTACATGCAAACAACGTCCCGAACTTGTCAAGATTGTCAACTTCAGCAAGGAGAGAGCCAAAATTTTTATATCTGATCATAACTAAACTCCCTTATTTACCTGCATGAACTTCCGCCGCCCCAACCCTTTCGACCACCAACACCTTTAGCATGATAATCCGTATGTCTTGATTTATGATCCTTCATGTCGACTAGCTGTAGGAGACCTCCAACTTGGCCATGATGGTGCCATGTAGTTCCTGGGAAAGCTTTTCCTCGGAAGGTTCCACGTGTAGTAGGAGAAACGTGGGATTCAATTCCGGGATATTTCCCCTCTAGGTGAGACCTTAGAGTCGGATCATTTTTCATTGCATAGTAAAGCTGTCTATTCGACTCACTAAAGTGCACGGGATCCGACAACCTATACATTTCACGTGTAGGTAATCTTGCTTCAAAAAATACGTCGTACACCCCAGGATTTGAGCTTGCAAGACCCAAAACATCAATCCATCCAATAGGATTCTCTACATATCTGTAGAGATTGTCTCCCCCGAACAACCCAATCGGATCCTGCGTTATAAACCGCCCTACCTCCGGATCGTAATACCTAAACGTATTGTAATGCAGCCCCGTCTCATCATCGAAATACTGACCCTGAAACCGCAGATTCTGCTCGACTACATTGACGTCCAGACGCTCCACCGCACCCCACGCCTTATACGTCGCCTGCCAGACAATCTGCCCTTCCCGGTCAGTCATCTCCAGCGGCGTACCGATCTGGTCAGTGTGGAAGTAATAAAGCGCCTGCTCCCCACCCTCTTCCTGGTCCACCCGAGCAAGTGGCGCATAAGTCCCCGGCTCATACACATAAAGGCTACTCTGCCCCGGCGTTTCCTCACGCAACATGCGCAAGCCCTGCCACAGAAAATGCTTCTGCTCGGTGACCCCGTTGACCTCCGACACCTTGGCGACACGACGCCCCAAGCTGTCATAACGATAGGCCCCGGTACTTTCCAGCTTGCCGCCCACAAGCGTCTCAGCTTTAACCAACCGATTCTCACAGTCGTAACTGAACGTCTGCAGCCGGCTCATCCCGCTGCGTTTTTCAATCAGGTTGCCCCACGCATCGTAGGTGTACTCCTGATCCCGCCACTGCTTGATCCGGTTGTCTTTCACGTGATCAAACTGACTGGTGTTGAAGTTCAGGCGATTCGCCGCCGCGTCGTAGCGGAACTCCTCACTGTCCACCAGCTTGCCAGTATCACGGCTGTGCAACTGGCCGTTGGCTTCGTACTCGTACTTGATCTCGCCGCGCAGTTTGTCGAGGGTGCGGATGAGTTCGCCGGCAGGATCGTATTGGTGACGGCGGTGAATCGGGTTGTAGGCGTGTTCCACCAACAGCTCGGGTTGAATGCCGGGATTGAGAATCTGCGACAGTTTCTCCGCCGGCAACGTCGAGGCGAATTGCCAAGCCTTGCGGCCCATCGCGTCATAGCCAAAACAACTGGTGAGCGTGCCCTGAGTGCGTAACACCTCGCGGTGCAGGTCATCGCGCTCCATGTCGCTGATGAGCTGGCCGTCGAGGTTGAGTTGGTGCAGGTGGCCGCTGCCGTAGTACAGGTGGTTCAGGTGTTGACCGGTGGGCAGGGTCAGCGTGGTCAGGTTACTCAGCGGATCGTAGTCGTAGGACAGCGCGCCATGTGGGGTGGTCTCTTTAATTAAGCGACCTAGCAAGTCGTAGGAGAATTCGAGCTTTTCTTCAGAAATGCCGAGTTTCTTGCCATTGACGGTAGGCAGACGCTCGATGGACAGCAAGCGATCGGCGTCGTCGTAGGTGTAATCCTGGCGGGCATCGGCATTGAGTTTGGCCAGCAGGCGGCCGATGGAATCGCGTTCGAATTCGGTCTGACGTTGTGGGCGTTCGGCGCGTTCCCCGTAGCCGATTTCGTTGACCCGGGTCAGGTGCCCGCCGGGGTTATAGCTGAACTGGCGGGTCAGGTTGTCGATGCGTTTTTCTTCGATCAGGCGATCGGACGCGTCGTAGGCAAACTGGTACGCCGCGTTGTTTTCGTTGACCAGCGCGGTCAGGCGAATGGCCTGGTCGTATTCGTAGCGGATGCGCTGGCCTTTGGCGTCCTGGCGGCTGCTTGGCAGACCTCGGGCGGTACGTAGCAAGCGCGTGGTCTGGCCTTTGCCGTCGGTGTGCGTCAGCACTTGGCCGAGGGCGTTGTAGGTGAAGGACTCGGCGCTGCCGTCGGGGTGCTGGATGCGCAGCACTTCGCCGTCGGGTTTGCGTTCCAGGGTGGTGGTCTGGTTCAGGGCATCGGTGACGGCGACGAGGTGATGACGTTCGTCGAAACGGTACCGGGTGTTTTTGCCCGAGCAATCCTGGAAGCGTTCGACCTGGGCCAGGGTGTTCCACCACAGGTATTTGGATTTTTGCGTGGCGTCGATGATGGTGTGCGGCAGGCCGTCGTCGCTGTTGAGGTATTCGGTCTTGTTGCCCAGCGCATCGACTTCGGCGATGAGGTTGCCCTTGGCGTCGTAGCGGGCTTTCCAGGTACTGCCGTCGGGGTAGTCGACCTGGGTGACCAGGGTCGTCAGGTGGTGGTGCTGGTATTTGATCTTGCGCCCGAGCGGATCGGTTTCTTCGACCAGCCGAGCGTACTCGTCGTACTTGAGCTTGACGGTATTGCCATCGGGCAATGTAAGTCCGGTCATGTTGCCGGTGTCGTCGATCTCTATAACGTAGTGTTCGCCACCGAAGTCGCGGCTCGAGGTGACGCGGTTTTCGCTGTTGTAATGAAGTTCAGCTTCGCGCCCGAGTACATCGGTGATCCACGTGGTGCGGGCAGCTATGTCGTAGCGGAAATGGAAATGCTCGCCATCGCTGGTCCAGTGTTCCACCACTCGAGGTTGCTCTGCGATGGTTTCCCAGCGGTAATTGCAGGTAAGGCCCAAAGCATTGCTGTGACTGGCCATGACGCCTTCGGCGTAACTGAAGCGGCGGACCGAATCGTTGTTGCGATTGATCACCTCGATAAGCTGGCCATTGTCGTCGTAGCGATACTGCACCAGGGTTTCGACGGCCTGATTGTCGACAACGCGTTTGACATCGGTCAGGCGACCCAGCGGGTTGTCGTAATGCAAGTGCACACGAACGCCGCCGGTGGCACTGATGTCGGTCAGCGTGCCGTCGACCGTGCGGGTGAAATGCAGGAAGTGACCGAGGGCATTTTCGAGGCGTTGTAGCGGGACAGGGTTGTTGTCGTCCGGCACTTCGCCGAAGTAAAAGAAGATGTTGTCGAGGGTTTGCAGCAGGTAGTGACCGCCTTCGGTGCAGACCAGATACACCTGTTCGTGCGGATTGTAGATGCGTTCGCCCGGCTTGACGTCTACGAAGGGCACCGTGCGCCCCTGATTGTCGGTCAGGTAAACGAAGCTGCCACTGCGGCGCAGGCTTTGTTCCCAAGGCAACACCCAACCCTTGCCGAGCACACTGTCGACGGTCAGGTCACTGGCGTAGAAGCGTGACCAGTCGATGGGCATCAGGCCCGGAAGGCTGAAATCGGTTTCGTCGGGGATGACCTTGCGGCCGGTGGTGGCATCGACAGGGTTGCCGATCAGACCGCCGACTGCACGCTCGATCGCCGGTCCTACGACGTAACGGCTGGCCACTTCACCAGCGACGAACCCGGCGGTGAATTTCAACACGCAGGGCATGACGGCCTTCATGCCCGCCTGTGTCCCTGCCTTGATCAATTGAGCGATACCGCCCGCCGCACCGGCGACCGCCATCAGAATATCGACAGTAGTGCGCAGCCAGCCGGGAATCTCGTCATCTACCGGCAGGTAGCGGTGGGTGCCGCCGCCGATGAGCACGTTATCCGAACCGCTGGAGATCGTTGCGCCGTAGGTGATCTTGTCGCCCTTTCGGGCCGCTGCAGTGCCATTGATGAAAACGTTGGTCGAACCCTCTGCGACCTGTACCGGACCTGGATGCTTGTCGCAGGCGCCAATGCTTTTTTCGACATGGGCAGCCTTGCGACTGTTAACAAATACGTTGTCCGACGCAATGACGATGGTCCCGGAGGGCGAGGAAAAACTACTGCCTATTTTCTCCCCCAGGAAAGTCAACAGGCTACCTCCGACGCCTGCGGCCAGACCCGCCAAAAGAGCCACACCAAACCCACAGGTGAACATCGCGATAGCGACCGTGGCAATCAATGCAATCCCGAGCGCGGCCCCAATCAGAAACCCGCCCAGAGCACTGGTGTGGCTTATTTCGTCGCCAAACCTTGGACATCAGAAAAACCTTTAATGCTCAAGGATTAGCCACGATATACGACGCTAACTTTTAGTGCATAATCCATTTTTTAAGCAGGGGATTTTCATAATCACTATAAATTTCCAGGCACTCCCGCAGCGAACTTTTTATTAGGTTTCCCACTAGATCATCATTTATCAATCCGCATATCACCGACTTGTAACTTTTATTATCGCATGCAAATAGCTTTCAGCGCGCTCGATCTCTACGATCCGCAAATTCCGGGAGAAATTCCTGCAGCAAATTCAATAGTTCATCTTTACTAATTCAACCAAGCCTCAACCAGAATCTAAACGCCTGACGCCAACGATCCAGCTTTCTGGCCAGTTTCGTAGCATTGAGCAAACAGATCTATATACTCTTGTAGGCCTGTTCCGCTTCAACGATTAACAATCCCAACTCGAGATCAAAGGGCCACTGGTCTACTATTATTCTGGCGATACCGAGCTCGCGACTATTTTTTTTGGGAATATCCCCCAATGAAATTAAGCTCAAAACACGCAAGAAACATGCTTTAAACTTATTAAGCTGATCTATAGTTGTAACTGCAAGAACATCTTGCCTTTTCTGACATATCGCGTCTTCGATGGCGTCGACAGCCCGCTCGATTTTTTGAATTGCTTTATTTAAGTTTTTCATAGAGCCAACAAATCTGACAAATTAGTAATATATTTTTGCACCTGACCTCCGGGCAATCCCACGCCTTGCGCAGAGGCTCGACCTTCGATAATAGTCGATCCAGGCGACACTTTAAACTGAGCGATTTTAGTCATTTGGTTCCACTCCGTTTTCACAGCCAAGCTTTCTCTAGTTGCAGGAAACGCCTCAAATAAATATCGCCCTTCTGCCTTAGCATTAACACCATCAAAGTATCTTAATCCATATTCGTTCGCTGAGGCGGGCCTAACAGTAATAGTCTCTTTTTCAAAGGATTCCAGAACTTGCTTTCTAAACGTTCGTGGAACGCCTTTGCTTTTCAGGTATGCAGAGGCATCCTTAACACCAGCGTACTGCTGGGCACGAGGCCGACCGACTGTAGAACAGGCACTCAAGCCTAGAGGGTCGATGTAAGCAAGAGAATTTTTAGCATATGAGTAAAGGTTAAAACTCCCTGCCAATCCTATAGGATCCTGCGTAATAAACCGCCCTACCTCCGGATCGTAATACCGAAAAGTATTGTAATGCAGCCCCGTCTCATCATCGAAATACTGACCCTGAAACCGCAGATTCTGCTCGACTATGTTGACGTCCAGACGCTCCACCGCCCCCCACGCCTTGTACGTCGCCTGCCAGACAATCTGCCCCTCACGGTTAGTCATTTCCAGCGGTGTACCAATCTGGTCAGTATGGAAGTAGTAAAGCGCCTGCTCTCTACCCTCGACCTGATCCACCCGCGCCAACGGCGCATAACTCCCCGGCTCGTAAATGTAGAGGCTACTCTGCCCCGGCGTCTCCTCACGCAACATGCGCAAACCCTGCCACAGAAAATGCTTCTGCTCGGTGACCCCGTTGACCTCCGACACCTTGTCGACACGCCGTCCCAGGCTGTCATAGCGATAGGCGCCGCTGCTTTCCAGCTTACCGTTCACCAGCGTCTCAGCCCTGACGAGCCGATTCTCGCAGTCATACGTGAACGTCTGCAGCCGGCTGATCCCGCTGCGTTTTTCAATCAGGTTGCCCCACGCATCGTAGGTATATTCCTGATCCCGCCACTGCTTGATCCGGTTGTCTTTCACGTGATCAAACTGACTGGTATTGAAGTTCAGCCGGTTTGCCGCCGCGTCGTATCGGAACTCTTCACTGTCCACCAGCTTGCCAGTATCACGGCTGTGCAACTGGCCGTTGGCTTCGTACTCGTACTTGATCTCGCCGCGCAGTTTGTCGAGGGTGCGGATGAGTTCGCCGGCAGGATCGTATTGGTGACGGCGGTGAATCGGGTTGTAGGCGTGTTCCACCAACAGCTCGGGTTGAATGCCGGGATTGAGAATCTGCGACAGTTTCTCCGCCGGCAACGTCGAGGCGAATTGCCAAGCCTTGCGGCCCATCGCGTCATAGCCAAAACAACTGGTGAGTTTGCCCTGGGTACGCAACACCTCGCGGTGCAGGTCATCGCGCTCCATGTCGCTGATGAGCTGGCCGTCGAGGTTGAGTTGGTGCAGGTGGCCGCTGCCGTAGTACAGGTGGTTCAGGTGTTGACCGGTGGGCAGGGTCAGCGTGGTCAGGTTACTCAGCGGATCGTAGTCGTAGGACAGAGCGCCTTGTGGGGTGGTCTCTTTGATCAGACGGCCCAGCAAGTCGTAGGAAAATTCGAGCTTTTCTTCAGAAATGCCGAGTTTCTTGCCGTTGACGGTAGGCAGACGCGCGATGGAGAGCAAGCGATCGGCGTCGTCGTAGGCATAATCCTGACGCGCGTCGGCATTGAGTTTGGCCAGCAGTCGGCCGATGGAATCGCGTTCGAATTCGGTCTGACGTTGTGGTCGTTCGGCGCGCTCACCGTAGCCGATTTCGTTGACCCGCGTCAGATGCCCGCCGAGGTTGTAGCTGAACTGGCGGGTCAGGTTGTCGATGCGTTTTTCTTCGATCAGCCGATCGGAGGCGTCGTAGGCAAACTGGTAAGCCGCGTTATTTTCGTTGACCAGCGCAGTCAGGCGAATGGCCTGGTCGTACTCGTAACGGATGCGCTGGCCTTTGGCGTCCTGGCGGCTGCTTGGCAGACCTCGGGCGGTACGTAGCAAGCGCGTGGTCTGGCCTTTGCCGTCGGTGTGCGTCAGCACTTGGCCGAGGGCGTTGTAGGTGAAGGATTCGGCGCTACCGTCCGGGTGCTGGATGCGTAGCACTTCGCCGTCAGGTTTGCGTTCCAGGGTGGTGGTCTGGTTCAGCGCATCGGTGACAGCGACGAGGTGGTGGCGCTCGTCGAAACGGTACCGGGTGTTTTTGCCTGAGCAGTCCTGAAAGCGCTCAACCTGGGCCAGGGTGTTCCACCACAGGTATTTGGATTTTTGCGTGGCGTCGATGATGGTGTGCGGCAGGCCGTCGTCGCTGTTGAGGTATTCGGTCTTGTTGCCCAGCGCATCGACTTCGGCGATGAGGTTGCCCTTGGCGTCGTAGCGGGCTTTCCAGGTACTGCCGTCGGGGTAGTCGACCTGGGTGACCAGGGTCGTCAGGTGGTGGTGCTGGTATTTGATCTTGCGCCCGAGCGGATCGGTTTCTTCGACCAGCCGAGCGTACTCGTCGTACTTGAGCTTGACGGTATTGCCATCGGGCAATGTAAGTCCGGTCATGTTGCCGGTGTCGTCGATCTCTATAACGTAGTGTTCGCCACCGAAGTCGCGGCTCGAGGTGACGCGGTTTTCGCTGTTGTAATGAAGTTCAGCTTCGCGCCCGAGTACATCGGTGATCCACGTGGTGCGGGCAGCTATGTCGTAGCGGAAATGGAAATGCTCGCCATCGCTGGTCCAGTGTTCCACCACTCGAGGTTGGTCTGCGATGGTATTCCAACGGTAATTGCAGGTCAGGCCCAAGGCATTGCTGTGACTGGCCATGACGCCGTCGGCGTAACTGAAGCGGCGAACCGAATCGTTGTTGCGATTGATCACCTCGATAAGCTGGCCATTGTCGTCGTAGCGATACTGCACCAGGGTTTCGACGGCCTGATTGTCGACAACGCGTTTGACATCGGTCAGGCGACCCAGCGGGTTGTCGTAATGCAGGTGCACACGAACGCCGCCGGTGGCGCTGATGTCGGTCAGCGTGCCGTCGACCGTGCGGGTGAAATGCAGGAAGTGACCGAGGGCATTTTCGATGCGTTGTAACGGGACAGGGTTGTTGTCGTCCGGCACTTCGCCGAAGTAAAAGAAGATGTTGTCGAGGGTTTGCAGCAGGTAGTGACCGCCTTCGGTGCAGACCAGATACACCTGTTCGTGCGGATTGTAGATGCGCTCTCCCGGCTTGACGTCTACGAAGGGCACCGTGCGCCCCTGATTGTCGGTCAGGTAAACGAAGCTGCCACTGCGGCGCAGGCTTTGTTCCCAAGGCAACACCCAACCCTTGCCGAGCACACTGTCGACGGTCAGGTCACTGGCGTAGAAGCGTGACCAGTCGATGGGCATCAGGCCCGGAAGGCTGAAATCGGTTTCGTCGGGGATGACCTTGCGGCCGGTGGTGGCATCGACAGGGTTGCCGATCAAACCGCCGACTGCACGCTCGATCGCCGGTCCTACGACGTAACGGCTGGCCACTTCACCGGCGACGAACCCGGCGGTGAATTTCAACACGCAGGGCATGACGGCCTTCATGCCCGCCTGTGTCCCTGCCTTGATCAATTGAGCGATACCGCCCGCCGCACCGGCGACCGCCATGAGAATATCGACAGTAGTGCGCAGCCAGCCCGGAATCTCGTCATCTACCGGCAGGTAGCGGTGGGTGCCGCCGCCGATGAGCACGTTATCCGAACCGCTGGAGATCGTTGCGCCGCAGGTGATCTTGTCGCCCTTTCGGGCCGCTGCAGTGCCATTGATGAAAACGTTGGTCGAACCCTCTGCGACCTGTACCGGACCTGGATGCTTGTCGCAGGCGCCAATGCTTTTTTCGACATGGGCAGCCTTGCGACTGTTAACGAATACGTTGTCCGACGCAATGACGATGGTCCCGGAGGGCGAGGAAAAACTACTGCCTATTTTCTCCCCCAGGAAAGTCAACAGGCTACCTCCGACGCCTGCGGCCAGACCCGCCAAAAGCGCCACACCAAACC
Organism: Pseudomonas sp. LBUM1643; assembly: GCF_059716215.1. Classification (NCBI taxonomy): domain Bacteria; kingdom Pseudomonadati; phylum Pseudomonadota; class Gammaproteobacteria; order Pseudomonadales; family Pseudomonadaceae; genus Pseudomonas; species Pseudomonas sp. LBUM1643. The sequence continues at coordinate 2,692,385 of NZ_CP166813.1, read as the reverse complement.
CACAGGTGAACGTCGCGATAGCGACCGTGGCAATCAATGCAATCCCGAGCGCGGCCCCAATCAGAAACCCGCCCAGGGCACTGGTGTGGCTTATTTCGTCGCCAAACCTTGCGGCTTCGAACATGACCGTTACTCCTGTTCGCTGGAGTCGGTCTTGTTGGCGCCGGGCTGGCGAGGCTGGAAGCTGGCCAGCAGGTCGGCCCAGTTCTGATTCTGCTCACTGCTGAAGTCAGCCTGCGCCGTGGTGGAGAAAATGATTGCGCGGCCCGGCTCGATCAGGAATGCCGCCTGACGCTGATAGAACGGACGACCATCGGTCATGTAATACGCATCGATCTGGATGCCATCAATCGGCGCAGTGCTGGAAAGCTCGACCGTCTTTTTGCCCAGCAAGGTGTAGCCACGCAGTTTCGATGCGAGCATTTTTACCTGGCGGTCTACGTAGGCCTTGAGCACCTCGGCCGGCAGGAGCATGTCCCTGGAGATGGTGATACTCAGCGGTGCAGGAATGCTCGCCCCCAGCACAAACATGTTTACCGTGCGGTCCTGAAAACCCTGCGGCAACGCGATGCTGCCTTCCTGCAATTCATAATCCATGTGATGTAAATTCCTGAAATCGAAAAAATTAGGTATCAGCGGGCCGCGAGGCCTTCGAGCATGCTGTCGAAATCAACCAGCCATAGACTCAGCGCAGGCTTGGTCGGATCAATCACGCACGAAATATTCAGCCATTGCACTTCGTCACGCCCGGCGACAGGAACGATGGCGCCCACCAGACGCCCATGGCGTTCGGCGTGACCGGTCTTGAAGTGAAAATCCACGCACTTGGCGGCATTGCCTGCCAGGCTGTACTCGCGCTGACGGATGATGCGCAGCCCCGGATAAATCGTGTGGAACGCCTGCACGGAGCCGTCAAAAAGATTTTCAAGATTCTGGCCCTGCGCCACATCGCGACGATTGATCGTCAGGATGATTGGCTCGCCTTCGTGCTCGATGGTTGTCTGAATATCGCGGAAGTTGAAACCCGATGGAAATGCCAGATTGAACCCGCCGAAGTTGAAGCTGCTAGGCGTGTCTTGCAGGGCGACCACAGGTACAGGTTCTGGCTCGGCCTCTGCTTCGACTATCGGTGCATTCTGCTGTTCAAGACGAGCCGCTTCCTCCAGCGCAATGCGCTTGGCGGAAATTCGGTCATAGAGGCTGGTTCTGGTCATTGGCACGATTCCCTAGTCATTGATCCGAACCTCGGAGCCGGTGATTTGGGTGGTGTCCGTGCTGGTAGTGGTGATCGTCTTGCCTCTGATCTCAATGCCGGCCGGAGTCAGCGTGATGCTGCTTTCTCCGACCTGCAAAATAATGTGCTCCTTGGCACTCACCTGAATGAACTGGTTATCGACCTGAATCGTCAGCGAGCCTTCCTGGACATTCATCACCGTGTCTTTCTTGATCGTTTCAGTGTGCGTGCCACCCACAGTGATCGTGCGATTGCTACCGACACTGTGGGTCTCATCGACCTCGATCTCGGTGTCCATGTTGCGCTCGGCGTGCATGATGACTTGCTCGGCGCCGGCCTTGTCTTCAAAGCGAAAGAAGTTCGCCGTGCCGCCATCGCCCTTCATCGACCGCGTCAAAAACCCGCTCTGCGTCTTGTTCGCCGGCAACGACCACGGTGGTGTGTTCTTGCTGTTGTACAGGCTACCCATGATCAACGGCCGATCAGGATTGCCGTCGAGGAAGACCACCACGACTTCGTCGCCGACACGGGGGATCTGAATGCTGCCGAAACCGCCGCTGGCACCGGCTTGAGCAACGCGGACCCAGCAGGAGCTTTTGTCGTTGAACTCGCCGTAGCGGTCCCAGTGGAACTGCACTTTCACGCGGCCCATTTCGTCAGTGTAGATTTCTTCGCCGGGCGGGCCGACGATGATGGCGGTTTGTGGGCCGGAAATCGCAGGCTTGAGCAGGTCCATCTGTGGACGGAATTTGATTTTTTTCCGCACGCAATAAAATTTATTACCGTAGCCAGCCTGACTTCCCGAGGTGTAATTGTTGCTGCCGCGGTGCTCGATGCTCATCACCAGGAACTGCCTGTCATCGGCAGAGCCAGCGTCATGCTCGTAATGCTGCGTCAGCTCAAACGTATTGCCTGGGCGCATAGCGCGACAGTTGCTTGACCCGACAAATGTCTTGCCTTTGAGCTCGAGCGCCTCAATGCGGTTACGCACCAGAAGTTCGCCATCTTCATACGTGCCGTGGGTGTACTGCCCCATGTAATCGAAGATTTCATACGACGGAACATCACCTTGTTGATTGAGGCTGTTCATCGTGACGGGAATCCGATTTCCGGGCTGTCGATAATCGAAGGTTTGCACCGAGATCTTTCCGGCCTGGAACTCCCGGGCGGAACTCCAGTGAGTGATGGAGTCAGAGTTTTCAGTCACTGATGCTGTGTGGAAGCGCACTTGCGGCTGCTCAGGCAGCGGCGTCAGAACGCTGGAGTCGTCCATGATGATGAGCATGTGGCTGTCGGCCGTGTGCTCGAAGTAGAAGAACAACCCTTCTTGCTCAAGCAGCCGCATGACGAAGTGACTGTCGCTTTCACGGTACTGAGTGATATAGCTGTGTGGCTTGAGTGTACGGCTGACGCGGAACTCGTATTTCGCGAGACCTTCGTAGCGACCAAATACCTTCCTGATCACCTGCTCTACGGTTTGATCCTGATAGATTTGAGAGTCATACCGCTGCGCAATCAAGCTCAACCATGAACCCACATAGGCTGAGTAGCGCGACATGCCGCCATCACTGCCGTTGTTCCCGAAGCTCAGCACATGGCCGTTGATATAACGGCTACCGCCGGTAGCAAGTTCTATTTCAATCGTCGCGGCCTGGCCGATTGCGGACTTGAGTTTTACGCTCGCGTCCTCGGAAATCAGATCCAGCTGAAATCCGAAATCAGTCGATAAACCTTCACTCCCGGCAAAGGATTCAAGCAACAACTCCTGGCCGCCCTTGAGGGCCATGGTCAGCTTGAACATGCGCCTGTTCTGCGCCAAAAACAGTGAGGAAAGATCCATCGCTTCAACTACTCCTTAACCGGTAACACGTCATCAGGCTTGAACGGCCTGCACGTAGTGATCATCGAAAATCAGGCACTTGGCGACTTACGCCTGGAAGCGACCCACTTGAACAATCTGCTCAACCACCAACGACTGCGCGCTTCGCGAATTTCGTCGATTTGCATGAAGGTGTAGGGGATGGGCATGGTTTTTTCTTGGATGCGGAGGGTGCGCAGGCCTCTGATTACGTGGCGTGCGTAGAATAATATTGTGATGGAAACAGCTAGCATCCCAAATAGGACAACCATACCGGTAGTGAGGAAGCCGGCTGTTTTAGTAAAAATACTTGCCGCCAAGGTGGTTGCGCCGGCCACCAAAAGAGGGCTATATGCGGCCGATGTTTTTTGCTTGTTTTGCGGACGTGGCTGGACTTTGATTCCATCATATTCGAATGGATGAAATGACGATTTGCCATTTGCCAGGACCAAATACGTCAACGTCACGATCCCTATTGGAACAGGCCACATCATGAGGGCAGCAATACTTGTCTTACCCCAGAATTTGGCCGCAACCAAATAAGCCGAGGTGGAGGCGAACAAACAGAAGACGCTTACGACCGTAATAAGTATCGAAGTCATATACAGAGTAAATTTTTCACACGCATAGACAAGATACAAGGTCCACATAAATGCAGATAAAGACACCACGAAATATATAGGCCAAAAATACCTAAACCCTGAAGGACCAAAGGCGAACAATAAAATAAAAAAACCGAATAAAAACCATGTGAATTTTTTGAGCTTATCTGAGTCAATCATTATGGCTTCTCAATCTTCAACGCGTTGCCAATCACCTCATCCACCCCGAACTCCACCATCGCCCACTGCATTGCCAAACCTGCAACGAATCCAACGGCCACTACCACCACTAATGGCGCTGCTGGAACCGCTAACAGGGCAGCGGCGCCTGCCAAGGCGTACCCGGAACCGACGCCTACAGCAGCCGACAGGATATTAGTGGGCTGGCTGTAAACAGACTTATTATAGAACTCTGTGCCTGTAGTCGAACTTGAATAATCCAGAAATGCTTGCGGACCTACAGCCAGAGCAGCACCGACAGAATTCCCCCCCATGAACTTCAACATGCCAGTAGCGCCATTCGCATGCAGATGTGCACGTTGAGCCAGTGCCGCCTTGGTATTCCCGACAGAGAGATGAGCGACAGACGGCCCAACTTCACCAAGTATCTTATAATGTTTCGCTATAGCAGTTACAGGTATCTCGAAAAACAACTGACCGTTCTTGGAAATTATTTTAATACTGCCTTTGAACGTTTTACTAGCTGACTGAGCGCCGGGGGCTCCCCGACTATTGGCCCAAGAAATCAGCTTTGTTTTCTGCTCAACAGTTAAATCTAGTAAATCAGTTACTTTTCTGGCCTTGGCTGCCGCCATAACGCCGCCTGCAGCAGTTGCAATAGTTCCGGGCAAGTTACCTCCCGAAAACATCAGTTCTCCAATTACTGGAATTTTTTTGGCGGCCTCTTGCAGGGCTTGCAACGCTTCAGCCGATATATTAGTGGCGGACTTCAGTTTCTGCAGGAGTTCACGGAGCAGCAAAGCAGCACTTCTGAATTCATCAGGGCTCATATCCTTGTCGGGAGATGACAGTTGATGCACCAGATATACCGCAGCCGTGTAATCATCAGTCGCGTATTCTCCGGCGAATTGCCCAGGCTGCATGTAGAAATCCATTGCAGACTCGCCTGCAAACCCCTGCTGCCCACGCCCTAGTAGGCCCGGCTGCCTGCGCTCACATCGCATGCTGGCCGAAGTGGGAGGTGTCAGAAAGTTACTCATGTGTGCTCCTTCACTGTCTGCCCGCTCAGGCTCTGAACCGCGGCATCAATCGACCCAGTAGTGCTCCATAATTCGCACCCACGACGCAGATCAGTTTCTTGCAATCGCTGGCAATTTGACGGTGTAAGCAGCTTAGTGATGTCCATATTTCTGCATATATCCTTGGATTCGACCGGAATACCAGCGCGATGGAGTGACCAGTCGAGGTATTCGCGAACTACAATCGGGACGCCAAAATTAACGCTTCCAGCGAGACGTTCCTACCGTTGGCATCGCATCGAGCTGCACTACACCCCTAGAATTCTGTAGGACATAGGCTATAGCCTTCCGCCAATCATCATGCTGGCGGCGGCAGCCGTGTGGCTCACCAGACTGAACCGCTGAGACAACGGATAAATGGGAAAGTGCTAACAGTGTTTCAAAAAAGAGAAACCGGTCACAGTTGCTTGGACGTACACCCAATCGCCCAAAGGAGACACCGCTGAGCCGATGGTGTCAACCTATCGGACGATCAGCTTTAGCATGCTTAGACGCAAATCTGGATTTTGGCACCCAAGGCATCGGGGTGAAAGTTGGGGAAAATCATGCGCTAGCGGCACCAACGCCACCATCGGCCAGTCAGAGGAATCAAGCCGTCGCAAGCGTTCGAATTTTACAAGACGATTAGGTTGGGATGTTTCAAGGACAGTGATGTGTAAATGGATCTTTTAGCGAATGTGCCCAGCTGGGCCGACGTCGAACGCAACCTCGATCAGAAATTCAGCGAATTGAACCAGGGGGTCAACGAGGGCTTGCAGAGCGCTCACGACAACTGGAACGGTTTCACCCGACGCGTCGGCAACGGCGCGAGCCAGGCCTATGGCTACATGGGCGGCCACCGCATCGATGCGGTGAACCGGGCATTTGCTCTCTCCTACCCGATCATCCAGATGGACCTCAAGCGCAAATGGGCCTCGATCGAAATCGAGCAGATCCTTCCCGTGCTGCTGCAACTGGTCAAAGAAGTGTCGATGATTCTGGGTGGCAGCGTTGCGGTTGGCACTATCGCCGGCGGTGCGGCAGGAGCCTTTGCGTTCGGGATTGGCGCAGCACCGGGAGCTGCTGCCGGGGCCGGTATCGGCTTGCAAGTCGGTAACCTGATTCTTATGGGCCTGGGTTTGTCGGCCATCGCTGAGTATTTTTACGACGGCCTCCCCGCCTGCCTCTCCACGTTGCAGGAAGGCATTGCCACTGCATGGCACGCCGAAGAAGGCGTGAAGCCCGCGGGCCTGGACCCCAGCGGCGGCTCTGCCTCGTTGGTCCAGGAACGCACCGAACGCGCAGCGCGACAACTGGCCCGGGGCCAGGAGCAACTGGTGTTGCTGCTGCTCACCGCCATCGTCACCTACCTGACACGCGGCCAGGTGAAAGCGGGCGTCGTGGGCAGCATGGAAAGCATCGCAACACGCAGCGCGAAGCTGCAGGCCGAGATATCGAACAAGCAATTGGCGGGCTGGCTGGCGCGCAATGAGCAGAAGTTGCTGGCTCAGGCTGAGTTGCAGGTGAAGGAGCCGACGCCACTTGCCAAGGCTGAACCGGAGACCATGCGCGAGTACTACGCCAAGCAAGATCCCGACTTCGTGTCCGTGGAAGACCAGATCAAGAAGGTCCAGACCTTCAAGACCAAGGGCTTGTCGAACGAGCAGATCGAAAGCTTCCTGAACACTACGGACGGGGAGAAACTGTTGGGCAAGCTGCAAGCCGCGGCGCCGGATGCCGACGCCACCACCATTTACTCCCGAGCGTTTGACCAGGTGGCATCAGGCTCGACGATTCCAGAAGTCCGGTTGATCAATTCGCCCCTGATCAAGATTGTGCCTGAAGGCCAGAGCGTTTCCCCCTACTCGCCTTTCTTCACAACCCACGAGGAACTGCAGGCAGCCACCAGTTCCGGGCGAACGCTGGCCGACTCGTTCGGCTTGCCATTGGGCAGCGAGGCACCCCGCTATTCCATCTTCGAGATGGCGCCTTTGAAGCCAACCGAGGTATTTGTCAGTAAAGTCGCCCCTACGACAGAATTGAGCGGCGCGATCCAACGCACTGGCGAAGCCTTCCAATACCTGACACCTAACCGTGCCGAGTGGGGAGTGCCAAAATTGATCGGCACGACCTCCAACTAGAGCCCCGTATGAATATTGAACTACTGAAAGAAAAGACACAGAAGCTACGGGCAGCCATTGACGCGCTGAAAGCAAAAGACCCTGCCGCCGCAAAACTGGCCGTGGAGCTGGAACCGCTGCTGATCCTGGCGGAACGTGGCCAGATTCGGGCTCCAATGGAGTGGAGGGATATCCCAGGACGTTACCTGTTCACCGAAGAAGGCTTGCAGCAGTACGCCGAGCTCGAGCATGCCTTCGCCGAGTTCAAAATCGAACTCACCGGCGGAGAATCACCGACGCTGCGTCGACTCAAGGCGCAGATGGAAGAGAAGAAGAACAGCGGTTCGAAGCCTGACTGACAACAGCGCGAACGCGTGACCACGGATGATCAGTCAGCATGGGCGGCTGTCAATTTTGCAGCCGCAACCACACATCAGGGAGAGATCAGTTTGAAGCCGTCCTGTTTCCGCCATGGCCCTTTGGCCTTCATCGCTGCAATGATTTTCACGACGCCCCTGTACGCGGCGGATGCGGAAAAAATACTCGCCGAGGTTGTTAATCAGCAGCAGCAACAGTTACCGATCATGCTCGACTTAGCCACACGCATCGACAACATCACGTACGCAGATCGAACAGTCCATTATAAATTGACGCTGTCGGGGTACGAAGGTCGTCCCGGTGAGCAAGCTTATTATCAAAGCTATCTGGCCCAACAAATAAACAAATCCCTGTGCAGCCAAACCGCGTATTTGTTGGTGCTAGCGTTAGGCAACAAAATCACTTACCAATACAGCAGCGCTGACTTGAAAAACATTGCCGAAGTCACGTTAGCACCGGGCGATTGTAAAGATTGACGTTACTATCAGCAGTCGGTTTTCCAACCTGCAGTTAGTGTCATAGGTTGAAGTGCTCAAACCACTACGCACATCTAAAATTTTTATGTCTCCTATGACTTTCAGACTGGGCGCTCTAGCTTTTGTACTGTACGCAATCATGATCGGTACGTTTTCGATGTATTGGCTCTGTGCACACATTTTACCGATTTACGGACACATTTTATCGAAAACCAAAATCCTTATGACCTCGCCCGAGTTGCCTGGAAGCCGTATCTTTGAGAGCACACCAGACTAGAGAGCAGCCATGATTGATTTGAGAAGCTCGGACGAAGCGCTCTCCAAATACACTGAGCGTTACGATCATCTCCTCCCACCCCCTTCTCCTCAGCTGCGTCAGCGCATGGATTTCATGTTGCAGCCGGACGCCCCCAAGGTAACTAACGAGAAGCCTGGCTGGCTGACTTCCAGGCCTTGCACCCTCACTGAAGAACAGGCACTGGACCGTGCGAAGGGTTGCCTGCTAGGGCTCGCGATTGGCGATGCGGTAGGTACAACGCTGGAATTCTTGCCCCGTGATATCGAACATGTCAGTGACATGGTGGGAGGCGGGCCCTTCAATCTGAAAAAGGGCGAATGGACCGACGATACCAGCATGGCATTGGCCTTGGCGGACACTTACGTAGCAAACAACAATTTCGACTTCCGTGACTTTTCACAACGGCTTTGTCGTTGGTACAAAAACGGCGAGAACAGTCATAACGGAAAGTGTTTCGATATTGGCAATGCCACTCGTGCTGCACTGGAAGGGTCACTGGCACAGGGTGTTGATTGGTACGGTAATGACCATCCATCGACAGCTGGCAATGGGTCAATCATTCGGTTGGCACCCACCGCTATTTTCCGGCGCCACACCTTGTCTGGCACCTGGCGGGAAAGCGCGGCACAGAGCCGATGTACCCACCGGGCCGTAGAGGCAGTGAATGGCTGCGAACTATTGGGTGCACAATTGCACCTGGCTCTCAACGGTGCGGACAAGGAAGAAGCCTTGTCGCCAATGCCAAGAGCCCTGTACCCCCGACCATTGATCATCAATGCAGGCGAGTACAAACAAAAAACCCGCGATCAAATCCGTTCCTCCGGCTACGTCATCGACACGCTGGAAGCGGCACTATGGGCGGTGTGGAACACGGATAACTTCAAGGATGCGATCCTGCTGGCCGCCAATCTGGCGGATGATGCGGACAGCGTGGCAGCTACCGCTGGCCAGATAGCCGGGGCGCTGTACGGAGTATCGGGAATGCCGGAAGAATGGGTCACGCAAGTCGCATGGTCAGAGCATATCCAGGGCTTGGCCCAAAGACTATTCGAGAGGGCTCCACTGCATGACGAAATGGACGCGGTAATTTTTGGCGGAGAACACATCTGAAATGCAAAGACATTTACGTAAATCACGAAGAACTGTTTTCCTTGGGAATCGATGAAACCTCCGGAAGGTTCTACGTTTCATTTCCAGTTAGCAACGGCATGATTGACTACGAGGAGTATTACGAAATAGATCACGCAAGCTTCGAATTTTTTCAACAGAACAGTGTTGCTGCTGTGGATTTCGTTATGAAATGCCGTCGCAGAGAACTGGACGAGTTGCTGATTGAGAAGCCTGGAAATAACAGAGGGTCGGCCATTTAATATTAAGATGGGAACAGATATCGATAATTAACGTTGATTGGACCGCTGAGGGCTTTCCCATGTTAAAGCTACTGAATCAATTAAAAGCTCTTTTCAGGCAAAAAACCGTTCTTCCACCCGTCCCAACGGTGCAGGTAGTTGAAGAAGTCCCCTTGACCGAAATGGCCAAGGAGCCTTCCCAAGTGGAGAGGAACTTGTCCTGGATACCCATCAATCGTGAAATGGAGGTTTTTGTACCGTTGTCACCGCCTGCTTGCCCGGACTTGACGCTTGTTGATGCCCTTCTGCTACAACGCTATCGGGTATTCGTGATAGCGAATGAGCCGGTCGGTTTGACACCACAGAACACGATAAACCACGAAAACGCCGACCAACTGGCCGCTGACTTGTACAAGCAGGCAGAAAATCTTGGTTTTTGTCGAGGCACCGAATCCTCGTTTGAAATCTATTGGCTCATCCAATGTGCAGCCATTGTTTCCCTACTGACTCATGGGCCACAATCGGAACAGTTCCTTGGCTATAGAAAACACGTTGTTCGAAACTCTGACCAGACAGGAGAACAGGCTCAAATGTTTGATGATTACGTGGCGTCACGTAGCTATCAAACCGCTGGAACCGGAAGCGAGCCCTCCTTGAAAACACCAATAACGGCCCTGGATTATATCGACAATGCGATAGCAATCACCGCCCGGGGATACAACAAGTGCCCGGAATACCACATCTACTCAAGCTCGTTGATCCAATTGCAATTCATCAAAAACGTGTTGCTGGGAACTGAAAAAGACAAAGCAAGACTGCACCAATTAACTCTCGGTGACTGGATCGGCAGAGAGTTTGAACCCAACGACCCTGAACTAGCCAGCGCACTGGGGATTGCCCTCTACATTGGCGATCAAATCGCCCGCGGTTTGAAGATTCAGCTGCCGAATGGAATGCCACCAGAAAGTCTTCCTCACCCATAGCATTTTTGCGACTTCATTAATAACGCTTGAGGCAAAAATGATCACCGAGACCCCGCATAGTGCTCGACACGGAACCCTGTTGCTAGCGGGTGAACCTATTCACCTTCCCAACCTTAGCCATTAAAGCCTTTTTTTGCCCATTACAAAATGCGAAATAGCGCTCTTTTAGTGCAATTACTCAGTATAGCCATCACTTTCAACGGCCATTTCTGAAATTAAAATCCCACCGAACGACCGGGATTACCCAAATTAGGTGAACCGCTTCACCTTTTTCGAAATTAATTTCAATTAAAAATTGGATCCACACCCCTCCTCAAACCCTTGAAGTTGCTGGGTTTCAGACCCGTCTGTAAGACAGAACCACCGACTAATGGCAAGCGGACATCATTGCGGCATGTATCAAAAACGAGAAAAAATCCGCTCCCTCGTGAACTTTTGTATGCCAATTGTTGCCATACACCACGTTGCTGGCTAATCGACACTGATATGCCAGCATTCAAAGAAATTATTCCTGGCAGTGCGATAAATGATGTCAAAAACATCAGGGCTCGCACTGTGTGAACAGGTGTTCAATCGAGAAATTAGTGGCTCTTCACGCTCCCGGATAATCCGGGTAGCAATCGTGAAAGGTTCAAGGACGATAAATACCGATGACTCAAGCGTTTGACGTTGAAGCACTGATCAAATTGCGAGGCCAGACCCGGGCTATTTCCGATGCGCTCAAGACGCAAGCTTCGGATTACCTGTCGACCCTGGCATTGCTGATCCGTCCGCAGTCGTTTTTCGGTGAGTACCTGCAAGGCGCGCAACGCAGCAGCGGGCGCGAGACCCAGCACCATTTCAAAGAGCTCAAGGAACTGTACGACCGCATCGGTTCGGCCTCGCCGTTCCAGCTGGTCAATGAGCTTGAAGTCCCCCTCAACCTGATCAGTACGACGCCGGAATTGTTCCCGCTGGAGTACGACAAGGTGCTGTCGCAGAGCGGTCAATCCATTCGCATCACCAGCCCTGTGCGCTGGGTGGTCGGGTTCAGTTCGTTTGACCTGGCCCGTTTTCGCACCGTCATCAAAGACCCCAATCGCAGCAGCGCCGAGCTGTACCGTTTCGTCGTGCACTACCTGGTGCTGTTCTACTGCCTGAGCAAGTCACCGGGGTTGAGCCGATTGCTGGAAGGCCTGCGTTTTCCCGTCAGTTTCGAACGGTTGAAAGACTTTGGTGACCTGCCCTTTTGCGTGATCAGTTCGCCCGTACGGGCCCAGCTGCCTGATGATGCGGTGATCCGCAGCAGCACCCAGATCGCCGGCAATACCAGCTTCGAAGAGCTGGTAGGCCACGAGAATATTTTGGAAATGAACGATGAAATCCGTCAGCGCCTTCTGCTGACGATCGAAGGAATGTAACGCGCCAGGCCGACTGTTGAGCCTAGACGCAAATGACTTGCAGCGAATTTGTTCGCACCAGGAGATGACGATGGCGAAGAAGGAAAGTACCCAGCACAAACTCGATCGCGTTCGCGCGCCTCGGGTCCATATCACTTACGACGTGGACATCGGTGATGCTCAGGAAAAGAAAGAGCTGCCCTTTGTCGTCGGTGTGCTGGGCGATTTCTCCGGCAACCCGCTGGAGCCGCTGCCGAAGCTCAAGGACCGCAAGTTCATCTTCATCGACCGCGATAACTTCAACGGTGTGCTCAAGGGCATCAAGCCGCGCCTGACTTACCGGGTCGACAACACCCTGGCCAAGAACGGCACGCAGCTGGGCGTCGAGCTCAACTTCAATGCCCTCGAAGACTTCGAGCCGCAGAACGTGGTCAAGCAGGTCGAGCCGCTGCGCAAACTGCTGGAAGTGCGCAACAAGCTGGCTGATCTGCGCAACAAGATGGGCGGCAATGACAAGCTCGAAGAGCTGCTCATGGACGTGCTGCAGAACACTGAGAAGTTGAAAACGCTGGGCAAGGAATTCGGCCGCGAAGCCGCGGTTCCAGCCACCGATGGCAAACAGTAGGAGCCTGAAGATGAACGACAAGCAAACCGTGACTCAACAGGACAGCGAATTGGTTGAAGTGGAAAACTTCGCCCCGCAATCCTCACTGCTCGACAGCATCATTTCGGAAAGCCGCGTGGCTCGCTCCGAGACCGAGCGCACCCGTACCCGTGACTTGATCGGTGAACTGGTCGGCCAGGTGCTGGAAGGCGAAATGACGCCGAGCAAGGACCTGATTGCCGTGCTCGACGCGCGCATCGCCGAAATCGACGCGATGCTTTCCGAGCAGATGAACGAAATCATGCATGCCCGCGAATTCCAGCAACTGGAAGCGTCGTGGCGTGGCCTGAAGTATCAGGTGGACCAGACCGAAACCAGCACCACGCTGAAGATTCAACTGCTCAACGCCTCGAAGAAAGACCTGGTGCGCGACCTCAAGGCAGCCTCCGAATTCGACCAGAGCGCCCTGTTCAAAAAGATCTACGAAGAAGAATACGGCACCTTTGGTGGTGCACCGTTCGGCATGCTGCTGGGTGACTACGAGTTCAATCGCAGCCCGGAAGACATGTACCTGCTGGAAGAGATTTCCCATGTCGCCGCAGCGGCCCACGCACCGTTCATCTCGGCGGCCTCGCCTGAGCTGTTCGGCTGGGATTCGTTTACCGACATGTCCGGCCCACGGGACCTGGCAAAGATTTTCGACACCGTCGAATACGCCAAGTGGAAGTCGTTCCGCGCTTCCGAAGATTCCCGTTACGTCGGTTTGACCTTGCCGCACGTGCTGGGTCGCCTGCCGTATGGCCCGGATACCACGCCGGTCGAAGAATTCAACTTCGTTGAAAGCGTCGACGGTCGCGACCACAACAAATACCTGTGGATGAACGCCGCCTACGCCCTGGGCACCCGGGTCACCGACGCGTTCTCCCGTTATGGCTGGTGTGTCGCGATTCGCGGTGTCGAGGGTGGCGGTCTGGTTGAAGGCCTGCCGACTCACACATTCAAGACCGACGACGGCGAAATCGCCCTCAAGTGCCCGACCGAAATCGCCATCACCGACCGCCGTGAAAAAGAGCTGTCGGACCTCGGTTTTATCCCGCTGGTGCACTGCAAAGGCACCGACTACGCCGCGTTCTTCGGCACCCAGTCGACGCAAAAGCAGAAGCATTACAACACCGACATCGCCAACGCCAACGCCCGTCTCTCGGCGCAGTTGCAGTACATCTTCGCCACCTCGCGTATCGCTCACTACATGAAGGCGATCATGCGCGACAAGATCGGCAGCTTCGCTTCGCGCAAGGACGTGGAGATGTTCCTCAACAAGTGGCTGTCGAGCTACGTGTTGCTGGACGACACCGCGAGCCAGGAAGCGAAAGCCAAGTTCCCGTTGCGCGAAGCGCGGGCCGAAGTGTTTGAGGTTCCGGGCAAGCCAGGCGTGTACAAGGCGGTGACCTACCTGCGTCCGCATTATCAACTGGATGAGCTGACCGCTTCGTTGCGTCTGGTTGCCGAATTGCCGCAATCGACTCGCGGCTGATCGGCATCATTGCCAAGGAGGCAAGATGAGTAGTCAACACAAGCTGTTGCCATCGTTGCTGGATCGATTGCTGGACGATCATCCGCATCAGTCCATGGAAGCCTCATCGCAACGCTTGTGTTCGCTGGCCGATTACAAGGCCAGTATCGTTCGTGACCTGGAGGTACTGGTGAACACTCGCCAGTCCCTGGTCGCCAACGAGCTGGAGGGTTTCGTCAATTTGAACGGAACCATCCTTGACTACGGCATGCCGGATTTCACCAGTCGCAGTGTGCTGGATCCGCAGGATCGCCTGCTGATTCAACGCCAGCTGGAGAAGGCGATCTCCGTCGGCGACCGGCGGTTTCGCAGCGTCAAAGTCCAACTGCTCGCACAACAAACCGGCCAACGCATGCTGACCTTTCGCGTGGACGCAGTACTGCGCCTGCAGGACATCACCCGTCAGGTTTCCTTCGACGCGGTGCTGCAGGTCAACACCCAGGAATACAAAGTGCAGAACCTCAACTGATGCTCGACGATCTGCTCCCCTATTACGAAAAGGAACTGTCGCACCTGCGCTTCTTAGGGCAGGAGTTTGCGAGTCAGTACCCGAAGATTGCTTCGCGGTTGCTCATCGAGGGCGATAACTGCGAAGACCCGCACACCGAGCGCTTGATCGAAGCGTTCTCGTTCCTGTCTGCACGCGTGCATAAAAAACTCGATGACGAGTTGCCTGAAATCGTCGAGTCGTTTCTCGAAGTGCTGTACCCGCATTACCTGCGCCCTACCCCGTCGATGTCGATTGTCGAGTTCAACCTGGGCAAGCAGGAAAAAGTCACCGAAGCCTTCCGCGTGGCCCGACACACCGAGCTCAGCGCCAACCCGATTGATGGCGTGGTGTGCAAATTCCGCACCTGCTACCCGGTTGAACTGTGGCCGGTAGCGGTGCATCAAGCCTCGTTCATCGAGATGGAGCGTTCGGCGTTCAACGGCCACAGCGCTGACCTGGTCGCACGCCTGCGCATCGGTCTGAGCGCCACGTCCGATGTGATGTTCGGCAAGATGGAGCTGGACCGCCTGCGGTTTTTCCTCGACGGCGAAAGCACCCTGATGCTGCAGCTGTATGAGTTGCTGTTCAACAACCTGGCCAAAGCCACGTTGAGCTTCGAAGATCAGGGCCGCACGCGCGAAATCACGTTGCCGGCGAACGCCTTGAAAGCCGTGGGTTACGGTCTGGACGAAGGTCTGGTGGATTACTCGGAGCGCTCGTTTCTGGGTTACCGCTTGCTGCACGAATATTTCACCTTCCCGGACAAGTTCATGTTCTTCGACCTGTCGGGGTTTGCACGACTGTTGGCGGGCCAGAATCTCGAGAAAATCGAGATCAACTTCTACTTTTCCGATTACGACCTGAGTGATCGCCTGGCGCGTCTGACGCAGAACATCGGCCGCAACAACTTCAAGCTCAATTGCACCCCGATCATCAACCTGTTCCGCCAGCAGGCCGAGCCGATCAAGCTGACCCACGCCCAGCACGAGTACGCGGTGACGCCCGACGTGCGCCTGCAAAGCTCGGCGGAAGTGGTGTCCATCGATCGCGTGCGTCGGGTGCGCAAAGTCGGCGGCATCGACCAGGTCGCCACCTGCCATCCGTTCTTCGAACCGCGAGGCGACCAAGGTCCCGGCCAAAGCTTCTGGATTGCCCGGCGTCGCCCGGTACAGACCCAGCAGCGCGATGGCTCGAACATGTTTATCCGCGTCGTGGATCGTGAGCTGGAACTGCTGGATTCCAGCAACGACACCTTGAGCATCCGTCTGACCTGCAGCAATCGCGACCTGCCCTTGATGCTGCCGTTCGGCGGCGAGCGCGGCGATTTCAGTATTCCGGGCAACTCGGTCATCAGCGACATCCGTTGCTTGCGCAAACCCACCGCCACCGCTCGCGTGCCGCTGGGCAACGGGGTGATCTGGCGGTTGATCTCGCACTTGTCGCTCAACCACATGTCGCTGGTGTCCCGCGGTCGCGACGTGCTGCTGGAGCTGCTGTCGCTCTACAACTACCGCAACGTTTCGGCGATCCGCAAACAGATCAACGGCATTGTCTCGGTCACTAGCGAACCGGTGGTGGCACGCATCGGTCACCCGCGCCCGAACTTCGTGCGCGGTGTCGGCATCACCCTGAATTTCGATGAAAGCCAGTACACCGGCAGCGGTGTGTTTTTGTTCGGCATGGTGCTGGACCACTTCTTTGGCCAGTACTGCAGCATGAACAGCTTTACCCAATTAACCCTTCGCACCTTGCAGCGCGAAAAGAGAGTCGTCCAATGGCCACCTCGAACCGGCGATCAACCCCTGGTCTGATCGACCAGGCACGGGCTGAGCCGCACCGATTCGAATTTTTCCAATTGGTGCGATTGCTCCGCCTGCATTACAGCAGAACCGGGCGCATGGACCTGGACACCCGACCGCACGAAGACCCTTTGCGTTTTCGCTCACAGCTGTCCCTGAACTTCCCTGCCAGCGAAGTCAGCGACTTGCAGTTCGAGCGTGAAGGCAAGGTGTCGGCGGCAGGTCTGCCGCTGTCCGAGGTGCAAGTCACGTTCATGGGACTGGTCGGGCCGTCGGGTGTGCTGCCGCGCCCGTACACCGAGCTGCTGATCGAACGGCACGTCCAGTACCGGGACGACGCGGCCCATGCGTTCCTCGATATTTTCTCCCACCGCATGACCACGCTGTTTTACGAAGCGTGGCAAAAATACAAGTTCTACATCGAGTACGAACGCAACGGCACCTCGGATTTTGATCGCTACCTGCTCAATCTGGTGGGCTTTGGTCCCGAGGCGCAGAAGCAGAAATTCGACAAGCAAGGCTCACCCCTGCGTCGCGAATTATTCAGCTACTTTTCCGGTCTGTTCGCACAGAAACCACGCAATGCGATGAACCTCGAAGCCATGCTGAGCTTCTATTTTTCGTTGCCGTTCAAGGTCAAGCCGTTTGCCGGTCGCTGGTTGAAACTCGATGCCAGCCAATGCACGCAACTGGGTCGCAAGAACGCGGTGCTCGGACAAAGCGCTGTCGCCGGGAACCGTGTCTGGGACTACCAATCGTGCGTACGCATCGAGACGGCCCCGCTGGACCTGTCCGACTATCAACGCTTCCAGCCCGGCACCGTGGACTACCAGAAACTGGTGGAACTGGTGCGGTTCTACGTCGGTGCCGAACTGGACTTCCAGTTGGCACCCAAGCTCAAACCCGAAGCAGTACCCGCGGCCCGCCTCGGTCGCCAGGGCAACGTGTCACTGGGCTGGCTCGGCTGGCTCAAACGCCCTGGCGTCGACGTGGAACCCTCCCGTTGCGCCCTCTTCCACATTCCTTTTGATGGGGTCTCCCTGTGAACCTGAAGTCCCTGTTTGCCAAACTGAACGACACCAGCCGCACCGCGACAGAAAGTGCGGCGGCCCTGTGTCTCTCGGAACAGCATTACGACGTCGAAATCGAGCACCTGTTGTTGCAGTTGCTGGACAGCAACGACAACGACCTGCCGGTCATCCTGCGTCACTACGACGTGGTGCCCGATCGCCTGCAGGCGCAACTGGTGACGGCGCTGGGGACCTTCAAAAAGGGCAATACCCGCACGCCTGCGTTGTCGCCGCACATCACGCGCATGATCGAGCAGGCCTGGGTGCTGGCCTCCATCGAATTCGGCCAGGGGCAGATTCGCACCGGCTATCTGTTGCAGGCTTTGCTCGATGACGACGAACTGCGCCGGGTGGTGATCGCCTCCGCCCCGGAGCTGGAAAAAATCAATGCCGACGATTTGCGCGTGAACCTTGGCGCGCTGGTCGAAGGCAGCACCGAATCGCAACAGGCCAAACCCCTGGCCGGTGCAGACGTCAGTACCCGCAGCACGGTCAAAGGCAACGGCAAGACCCCGGCCCTCGATCAATACACCGTCAACCTGACGCAAAGCGCTCGCGAAGGCCGGATTGACCCGGTGCTGGGCCGTGAGTTCGAGGTCCGGCAGATGGTCGACATCCTGACCCGCCGCCGCCAGAACAACCCGATCCTGACCGGTGAAGCCGGCGTGGGTAAAACCGCCGTGGTGGAAGGCCTGGCGCTGCGCATCATTCAAGGTGATGTGCCGTCGGTACTCAAAGACGTCGCCATTCACACCCTGGACCTGGGCTTGCTCCAGGCCGGTGCCGGTGTGAAAGGCGAGTTTGAGAACCGTCTCAAATCCGTCATCGAAGAAACCAAACGCAGCCTTCATCCAATCATCCTGTTCATCGACGAGGCACACACCTTGATCGGGTCCGGTGGTCAGGCCGGACAGAACGACGCGGCCAATCTGCTCAAGCCAGCCTTGGCTCGGGGCGAACTGCGCACCATCGCCGCGACGACCTGGGCCGAATACAAAAAGTACTTCGAGAAAGACGCTGCACTCGCCCGCCGCTTCCAGGTGGTGAAGGTCGAAGAGCCGGACGAAGACAAGGCGATCCACATGCTGCGCGGCCTGCTGGCCAAGATGCAGGATCACCACAAGGTCACGGTAATGGACGAAGCACTGGTGCAAGCCGTGCGGCTGTCCAATCGCTACATCACCGGCCGCCAGTTGCCGGACAAGGCCGTGAGCGTTCTGGACACGGCCTGCGCGCGAGTCGCCCTGGGCCAGTCTGCACAACCGGGACCCCTCGAAGACTGCAAGCGGCAGATCGACAACCTGCAGGCCGAGATCACCGTGCTGGAACAGGAAGCCGCCAAAGGCAGCGACCATGCGCGCCGCCTGGCCACCCTGCACACCGAGCTGCAGGCACAGCAGCAGACCCGCGACGCACTGGAACAACAGTGGCAGCGTGAGCTGGAACTGGTGGAAAAACTCGGCGCCCTCAGCCATCCGGACAACAAGGCGCCCGATGCCCGGGAGATTGCCGCTGTGCGTGCCGAATTGACCAGCGTCCAGGGTGAACAACCACTGGTGCATGCCCTGGTGGACGGCGGAACCATTGGCGAAGTGATTTCCGGCTGGACCGGTATCCCGTTGGGCAAAATGCTCCGCGACGAGATCGAAACCGTCCAGCGCCTGCCTGCCCTGCTGGGCGAACGCGTGCTCGGACAAGATCACGCGCTGCATGAAATCGGCAAGCGCATCAAGGTGTCCCGGGCCCGCATGGAAGACCCGAACAAACCCATCGGCGTGTTCCTGTTGCTCGGCCCGAGCGGCGTCGGCAAGACCGAAACCGCCCTGGCCCTGGCCGACACCCTGTACGGCGGCGAGCGTAACGTCATCACCATCAATATGTCCGAGTACCAGGAAGCCCACACGGTCTCGAGCCTCAAGGGATCGCCGCCGGGTTACGTCGGCTATGGCGAAGGCGGCGTGCTGACCGAAGCGGTACGGCGCAAGCCTTACAGCGTGGTGCTGCTGGATGAAGTGGAAAAAGCCCACCCGGACGTACTCGAGCTGTTTTTCCAGGTCTTCGACAAAGGTGTGCTGGATGACGGTGAAGGCCGGGAGATCAACTTCCGCAACACCGTGATCATCCTCACGTCCAACACCGGCACTGATCGCATCATGCAGTGGTGCCTGAACGCCGAGCAGCAACCGACGCCGGAAGACATCGTCGAAGGCCTGCGCGACGAGCTGAACCAGGTGTTCAAACCCGCGTTCCTCGGTCGCCTGACCATCGTCCCCTACTACCCGGTCAAGGACGCCATTCTGGAGCGCATCGTCGCGCTCAAGCTGGAGCGCATTCGCAAGCGTTTCGAGCGCAATCATCAGGCGGTCCTGAGCTACGACGAGGCGCTGGTCAAAGCCATTGCATCGCGTTGCACGGAAGTCGACAGCGGCGCCCGCAACATCGACAACATTCTGTCGAAGACCCTGATGCCGGAACTGGCCCAACGGGTCCTGGAACGGATGGCGCAGGACAAGCCGATTCAAAGTCTGAAGATCGAGTTGGGCAGCGACGGCGATTTCGCCTACAGCCTGTGCTGAACGAGCATTTAAAGGTAACCCTCATGGATAACCAACAAGCAAGGAAGCGCTCTGCGCAACCCGCATTTGCCAAATGCCTGATCGCCGCAGCCATGATGATGGTGCTGACGGCCTGTGGCGTCACCGACCGTGTCGGCAAGCGCGTGGACGACACGTGGGCCGGCGACATGCTGTTCGACGATAACGAAAAGGTCATCCTGACGTCCGACGGCGGCAATCAGCTCAATCCCGACGAAACCGGCAAGCCGCTGTCCGTGGTGATGCGTGTGTACCAGCTGAGTTCGCTTGAGCGCTTTTCGTCCACCGACGCCGACTCCCTGTGGGACGACCCGCAAAAAGCCCTCGGCAATACCTTGATCGAGAACCGCGAAATCACCTTGCTGCCAGGCATGGGTCAAGTCGACCGCTGGCCGTTGAACAAGGCCGCGAGCTATGTCGGCGTCGCCGCGTTTTTCCGCTCGGATGAAGACAGTCGCTGGAAGGTCGCGTTTGATGCCAACTCCCTGCGCAAAGAAGGCATCTGGTTCTCCGCCGATGGCCTGCGGGTGCTGGTGGACAACAACACGGTCACGGCCGTTGCTGGCGTCGACGTCTTGAACAGACCCAAGACCGCCGAACAACTCGCCCAGGCCGCCACTTCGCCGGAAGAAAACACCTTGACCCAACGCCTTCAGGACGCGGCCCTGCAGCAAGCGGAAGACACCGCGACCAGCTCCGCGAAGAAAGCGACCGAATCAAAATTAAACTCTCTATTGGATGGCGTTCATGAGTAAGCAGAGCCGGGTGATGTGGTCGGAAGGCATGTTCCTTTTGCCGCAGCATTTCCAATACCAGGATGAGTTCCACCAGCATCAGTTGGCGGAGTCGACACTGCGCAGCACGCCGTTTCATTGGGGCGTGCAGATGCTCCAGGTTGACGAAGAAGCCCTCGCGACCGGCTCTCTGCAACTCAAACGACTGAAGCTGGTGTTCCCGGACGGTAGCCTGTTCGACGCGCCGCAGCATGATCCGCTGCCGGCCGCCCGAGACTTGAAAGACTTGCTCAAGGGCAACGACCTGAAGGTCTACGCCGCGCTGAAACTGCCTGAGCCCTTCGGCATGAACTACGTTGAAGACGGTCAGGAACAGAAGAGCGCGCGCCGTTTTCGCAAGCAGTTCGACACCCTGCCGGACTTGAACGAAGGCGACCTCGAAAACGAAATCACCAGCCTGCGCCTGAACGTCGTGATGCTGATCGACGGCGACAATCTGGACGGTTACAGCTATTGCCCGATCGCCCGCCTGTCGCGCAACAACATCGGCGGGTTCAACCTCGATGCGCACTTCGTGCACCCCACGCTGCACGTCGGTACGCATGAAACGCTGATCGGCCTGGGCAAACGCCTGCTCGGCGCCCTGCAATCGAAAAGCAAGGCACTGTCGGGCCGTCGTCGTGAACGGGCGGATCAGATTGCCGAGTTTGGCTCCAGCGACGTGACGCTGTTCTGGCTGCTGAACACGGTCAACCGGGCTCACCCTAGCCTGGCGCACCTGCTCGCTCACCCCCGCCTGCACCCCGAGCGCCTGTATCTGTTTCTGGCCGAACTGGCCGGTGGATTGCTGACGTTCTCGCTGGATACGCAACTCAACGATATCCCCGAGTACGACCACCACGACCCGGCGGCCTCGCTGGTCAAGCTCGATGAAATGATCCGGGTGCTGCTCGACAACGTCGTGCCCAACCAGTGCGTCGTGATCAACCTGACCCAGACCAAGCCTTCGTACTGGCAGGGCCAATTGCTCGACCCGCGCCTGGCCGAGGCGGATTTCTATATTTCCGTGCACGCCGACATGCCCGGCTCCAGCCTGCTGGAACTGGTGCCGCGCGCGTTCAAGGTGGGCTCGCCGGAAGACATCGAAGTTGTGGTCAACAGCGCCATGCCGGGGGTCACGCTCAATCACTCGACCCGCTTGCCCAATGCGATTCCGGTGCGTCTGGACAATCACTACTTCTCCATCGAGCCCCATGGCCGCGTGTACGAACGAATGATGAGTGCCCAGGCCATCTCTTTTTACGCACCCAGCGCCTTTACCAATCTCAAGCTTGAACTGATGGCGGTACTCAAATGACTGAAGCCGTAATGCAAGGCGCCGTGACGGCCGCAACCGAAAAACCGGGTTTGAAAGACCTGGTGCAAGACTTCATCAGCATGGCGCTGATCGTGCGCAAGGGCCGGCAAGTGACGTCGGTCACGGCCTTCGAAGCGAGCGTCGACAACTTTTTCTCGACACTGGAGCGCGAAGCCCGCAGCGCCAACTACAGCGTTGAGCAGGTCAAGGACACCCAATACGCCTTGTGCGCGTTCCTCGACGAAAGCGTGTTGCGCTCCGGCGACAACGAACTGCGGCGTCACTTCGAGCTGCAGCCGCTGCAGTTCCGTTATTTCGGCGTGCACCTGGCGGGTGAAGGCTTTTTCGAGAAAATCGATTCGCTGCGCAGCGACGTCAAAAAGAACCTCGACGTGCTCGAGGTGTACCACCTGTGCCTGGCGCTGGGTTTCGAAGGCAAGTTCAGCCTCGGTCAGAAAGACCAGCTGCGTTACCTGGCCAACACGCTGGGCCAGGACATCGCCCGTTATAAAAAAACGCCCAAAGCGCTTTCACCTGACTGGGCATTGCCCGACCAGGTCTCGCAGATGCTTCGACACGAAGTACCCGTTTGGCTCTACCTGGCGCTCATTGCGCTGGTCTGCGTAGGGGTTTACCTGACGCTGGACTGGCTGTTGGCCAAGGACGTAGCCGCACTGTCCGAACAAATCAGCCAGCTGTTCAGTGCCTGATCCCAGGTCAGGTAATCGAGTCAGGAAGACATGAAGACATTATTGCGCTTGTTAAAAAGTTTTTGGTTCGTCATCCCGGTCCTGTGGCTGGCGAGCCTGGCCGTGTGCTGGTTCGTGGCGCCGCACGTGAGTGGCTTGCGGGGCTATACGCTGGAAGCGATGGCGATCATCAGTGCGTTCTACCTGCTGATCATTGTGCTGCGTCAGTACAAGCGAATCCGCGCTGAACACAACCTTGAGAACCTGGTGCAGATCGAGGTCGATCGCTCGCTCAAATCCACCGGTGAGTTCCGCGATCAGCAAGTGCTGCGCGAACGCCTCAAGCACGCCATCGCGATGCTGCGTACCGATCGCTCGGCCGGTGGCGGTGGTGCTTCCGCCCTGTCCGACCTGCCGTGGTACCTGGTCATCGGCATGTCCGGTGCCGGCAAAACCTCGCTGCTGACCCGTTCCGGCCTGTCCGCGAGCATCGCCAACAGCGCCAACGACACCCAGAGCGGCACGCAGCATTGCGACTGGTACTTCAGCCCCGAGGCCGTGATGATCGATACGGCCGGTCGGTATCTGCGCGACGACCAGTCCGCCAGCGAGTTCGCCGCCTTCCTGAAGATGCTGAAAAAGCAACGCAGCAAAGCGGCAGTCAATGGCCTGGTGTTAGTGGTGAGCCTGCCGGAGTTGCTGGCGGCCAGCGCTGACGAGCGTAACGCGCTGGCGGCACAGCTGGTGTCGCGCATCGAGGAATACACCGATTGCCTGGACGCCAATCCACCGATCTACCTGATGTTGAGCAAGACCGACCAGTTGCCCGGCTTCAGCCAAGCCTTTGAAGGCCTGGACCTGAATGAACGCCAGCAACCGCTGGGCATGACGTTCGGCTTGTCGGAGATCCGTAACCAGGGCCTGCGCCCGGTGCTGGATGCCAAGCTGGCCAACCTGCACAGCCATATCCGCCGTCACGTCGACGCGCAGATGATTGCGTTGGGCGCGGACGCCAACAGTGCGCTGCTGAACTTCCCGAACTATTTCTCCGAACTGTCTGTGGTGCTGGAGCAATTCCTCCAGCACTTCGCCGACACCCGGCATGCCGGCTCGCCCCTGCTGTTGCGCGGCCTGTATTTCACCAGCGCACTGCAAACCGATCAGCAACTGAGCCAGGTCTATGAAGACGACCTCGCCGAGTCGTTTGCCCTGCAGCCGGAAACCGCCCTGGATAACGACAGCAGCGGCAAGAAGATCAGCGACCGCAGTTACTTCATTACCGATACGTTCCGCCGGGTGATTTTTCCGGACCGCGACCTGACGCTGTACCAGTCGCGCTTCGGCCGGAACAAGTCCCTGAGCCCTGTCGTGTTGGGTGTAGCGCTGCTGGCGGGCTTGGCGTTCATCGGCTGGCAAGCCCTGTCGTTCCAGAACAACCGTCAATGGCTGGCCTCGTTGCGCGATCAGTTGAATGAATTGCAGCAATCCCCGGACCGGGCGCAATTGCTCGCCTCGGGCCAAGGGCTGGAATTGCTCCGCGATCAACTTGCCGTCATCGAAAAGCACCGCGTCAAAGGCGTGCCGCTGCAACTGAGTGCAGGTCTTTATCGGGGTGACGACATTTACCTCGTCGCTCAGAACGCTTATTTGCAGCAACTGCGCACCCAGGCACTGGAGCCGGTCACGCTGCAACTTCAATTGCAGATGCGTGCCTTCAATGAGTTCGCAAAAACCATGGACCCGCAAAACAGCTTTGCGACAGCGCCGGCCAAAGCTGGCAACCCGTCAGCCAAAGCTCGCGTCCAGGGCCTGAAACTGCCGACCCGCTTGAGCGGCGTCCCGCGCAGCACCGGTGAGGTCACCAGCCGTTTGAGCGGCGCAGCCAAAGGCGCCGCGAGCAAGACACGCGGCGATGCAATGACCGCGCTGCGCAACCCGGCCACCGCCAGTGACGCTGCCGATCTGTCGGCGACCACGGGCGGGTTGTCGTTGTCCGAGGAAATGCTGGGCCGACTGGACGAACGCCAGGTTGCATCGATCATCGAGTCCTACAACGCCCTCAAGCTGTATCTGATGCTGACCCAACCCGATGCGCACCCGGAGCCTGAGTTCGTCGGCGCCGCATTGCCGGCGGCCTGGGCCAATACCGCCAGCGAGCAGAATCCTGTCAGCGCTGAAGTCATTCAGGACAACGTGCCGGTCTACGTGCAACTGCTGAAGAATGGTCAGGCGCCGACTTTGCCACGCAACGAGCAACTGATCAGCGAAACCCGTAACAGCTTGAAGTCGTTCATGATCTCCAGCTCCCTGGTAGACCGTGAATACCTGCGCCTGCAACTGGAATCCAGCCGTCAGTTTCCGGCGCTTGGCCTCAGCGACCTGGTGCCCCTGCCAGGGCGTCAACTGCTGTACGGCACCGAAGCCGTGCCGGCGATTTTCACCCGTCAGGGCTGGGAACAATTCGTGAAGCCGGAGCTGATCAAGCTGGTGTCAGGGAACCTGCGCAACGAATCGGACTGGGTACTCGATGGTGAAGGTGGCGATAGCCTGGTGCAAAAAGCCAACTTCATCCGCGAATTCATGACGCGCTACAAGCGTGACTACACCCAAGCCTGGTACGGCTTCATCGATAGCGTGGGCGTGCGGCACTTCACCGACATGGCCAACGCGACCCAGCAACTGTCGCTGCTCAGCGATGTGCAGAACTCGCCGGTGAAAATCCTGCTGGCCGCCGTCAACGACAACACCCAGTGGGATGTGCCGGCGCCGCGAGAAACACAACAAACCGGGATCAAGCGCGATGACGGTTTCTGGGGCAAGGTCACGGGTATTTTCGACGGCCCGGACGCTTCGCCAAATGCGCTGATCTCGCCGCTGCCAGCGGTGGATGACGGCAGCCTGGCCAAGCGTTTCGAGCCGGTGTCCCGGGTTTTCGCCGTGCAGAACGCCGAGGGCGCGGACAGCACCATCATGGATCGCTACCTCGCGGCGCTGCGCAAACTCAAGGTGCGGATGAACAACATCCAGCGCTCGCAGGACGTCGGTAAAAGCAGCAAGCAATTGATCAGCGAGACCCTGGAAGGTCAGCCGAGCGAAGTCACCAGCGTGCGCAACTATGTCGAGACCACCGTCGACACCAGCCAGGGCGGCTTGTCGTCCTCGCTGCAAAGCCTGTTCAGTCTGCCGATCCAGTTCACCTGGGAAACCCTGCGCGACCCGGCCGGCGAACAGATCGCCAAGGCCTGGGCGCAGCAGATCGCCAAGCCCTGGGAACAGGTCATGGCGCACCGCTTCCCGATTGCAGCAGGCAGCCGCAATGAAGCTTCGGTCAAGGATCTGCAGCGTTTCGTCGACCCGGAGTCCGGCTTGCTGCCGAACTTCAAGCGCAACGAAATCGGCAACCTCTCCGGTGGTGAAGGCCTGGGCATGAGCAGCGCGAGCAAATCGACGCCGCTGGTCAATCCGAACATGG
The DNA here is from genome assembly GCF_059716215.1 of Pseudomonas sp. LBUM1643. NCBI lineage: Bacteria > Pseudomonadati > Pseudomonadota > Gammaproteobacteria > Pseudomonadales > Pseudomonadaceae > Pseudomonas > Pseudomonas sp. LBUM1643. The sequence goes on along the minus strand of NZ_CP166813.1, from coordinate 2,666,088 downwards.
TCAACAGCATCGACAAGGCCAGCTCCCTGGGTCAGGTGATCGCCAGCTTGTCGGACCGTGAAAACGGCTTCGAGATCATGCTGGAACCGTCGGCTTACTTCACCGACATCATCTTTACCCTCGATGGTCAGGTGCAGCATTACCGCAACGGCAAGACCAGCTGGAGTCGCTTCTCCTGGCCGGGCACCACCACCGCACCCGGCGCTCGCATGGACGTGGTCACGCTGACCGGCGAACGCATCACTGTGTTCGATTATCCGGGCCGCTGGGGTCTGTTGCGCATGAACGACAGCGCTCGCGTCAGTGACCTAGACGGCATCCAGCAACGTTTCAGCTGGAACACCGCCAGCGGTCAGGTCAGCCTCGCCGTGCGTAACTATGGCGGGGTCAAGCTGACCGACCTGGCCAACGTCAAAGCGTTGAGTTCACTCAATGCTTCCGGCGGGCGGGTCCAGTGAGCATGCTCGCCTTGAATCAGGGACGCAGCCAATGATTGGCTGCTTCGGCAAGGTGCCCGCGAGCCCGGACTTCGTCAGCCTGCACGGCGCATCTGACGACGTCTGCGAGTTCGATGCGTGGTTGCAAGGTGCCTTGGCAGCCTTGCAGCATCGCGAGGATTGGCGAGCGCTGTTCGACGGTTTGCCGCTGTGCTTTTTCTGCTACCGCGCACGCAGTGGCAACTGGTTGCTGGGCGGGTTGATCAGCTCCAGGGACTCCAGCCAGCGGCGCTATCCGTTTTTCATTTTCCAGACGGTAAAAGCCAGTGACGCCGAGCCGTTCGTCAATCCCTTCACCCTGGGCGAACTGTTCAGCGGGCAGATCAAGCCGTTGCTGCACATGGCCGCCCAAGGGGAAAGCACCTCGGTCCTGTTCGAACGCATCAAGGCCTTGCGCCCGTTGCAACTGCAGGACTTCGAATTGTTCCGGCGCGTGCACGCAAAATTCCTCGTGAACTTCAACCTTCGCGACATCGCAACCGCGCTGGAAAGCTCGTATCCGGAGTTCGTCACCAATGCCGTGCTCACCCGTCTGCAAGCCTTGAAACGACCTCTGCAAAACGGCTCGCCGATCGGCATGGCCCTGCCGTTGCCGGCGGAAAGGGGCTTGAAAAATCCCACTGCCGATTTGTGGGTGACCTGGCTGACGCGCATGACACCCGGCAACGCGGTGCCGCAGATCAGTCTGCTGGCCGACGACTTCATGCGCCCCAGGCTGATCTGCTTTGCATCACGCACCACCAGCGACGCCTATCGCGTGCTGACCGGTATCGGTGAGCGCTCGCAAAGCTACGACGTGCTGGCGTCTTTCGACGCGTTTGACGAGCACCACCCGGTACACGCTTTCCCTGAAATCGACCGTCCCCTTGATGACGTCATCGACCGTTTTGTCGATGCCCTGGATTCGAAGTCTGTATGAACAAGATCAAGTATTACTTCTTGCGGTATCAACCCTACATTCTGGGGGTCGCCTTTTTCCTCACGATCTTTGTGGTGTGGGGCATCGGCCGGGCCTTTGACTTCAGCTCGCTGAACAGCCTGCTGACGGGCATCGGTGTGTTCCTGCTGCTCTCGTCGGGCTACGTGCTGTTGATGTATCGCGGGGTGTCCCGGCACCACAACCTCGAAGGCCTGCTGCGCGATGACGCCGACCAGGCCGTGCTCAATGCCAGCCCGGCGGACCGCGAGGAAGTCAGCCTGCTGCGCGAGCGTTTGTTGCAAAGCATCGAGCGCCTGCACAGCAACAAGCCGCGCGGCAGCAATCCCAAGGATGCGTTGTACGCCCTGCCCTGGTACCTGGTGATCGGACAGCCGGCTGCCGGCAAAAGTACGATGCTCTATCAGTCGGGCCTGAACTTCCCTTATGCAGAACGCGAAGGCGCTCGCGTGGCGGGTTTGGGCGGGACACGAAATTGCGACTGGTTTTTCAGTTCCGAGGCCGTCCTGCTGGACACCGCCGGGCGCTACATGAACAACCAGGAAGAAGCCGGTAAATGGCGGGCATTCCTCCAGCTGCTGCGCCAACACCGCCAGCGTCGGCCACTCAATGGCCTGATCGTCACCGTCAGCATCCACGACATCCTGCAAGCGTCCCTTGACGATCAGGAACGCATTGCCAAACGCCTGCGCGAACGCATTCAGGAGACCCATGCGCTGCTGGAAGTGCGGCTGCCGGTGTACCTGGTGTTCACCAAGTGCGACCTGGTACCCGGCTTTGCCCCCTTCTACCGTCAACTGGATGACGTCGCCCGTGGCGAAGTCATGGGCAAGACGTTTGCCCATAAAGGTTATGAGCAGGCCGATTGGGGCCAGCAATTCGGCGTGGCCATGGATGAGCTGGTTGCCTATTGGCAGCAGGTGGCGAGCCAGCAATTGGTGACGCAGGACATCCAGATCACCCGTCAGGATTCAGCGGTGTATCGCTTCCCGCTGGAGCTGGCAGCACTGAAGCCGAGGCTGCAGTTGTTTGTCGACGCCCTGTTGCGCGCCAATCCGTATCAAAAGGCAGAACTGCTGCGCGGCTTCTATTTCACCAGTGCGCTGGACGCCGACCAGCCTGAACTGGGTGGACATGCACGCCAGGTCACCGAGCGCTTCTCGCTGGAAAGTGATCTGGAGACTGTCAGCGGCGATGCGCAACCGCGTCCGCTGTTCATCAACAGCCTGTTCAGAAAAGTCATCATCCCCGATCAGCATCTGGTGGCGCTGTACACCACCAATCATCGCGAACGTCGGCGCAAGGCCGCCTGGATTGGTGGCGCTGGCCTGGTCGCGACGTTGTTGTGCGGCCTGTTGGGCTGGTCCTATGTGAACAATCGCAACACCGTGCAGAGCATCTCCACGGAGCTGGCCCAGGCGGCGACTGCCGACGCCGCGACGACAGGGCAATACACCGCGTGGCAGACCCTGGATCGCATGCGTTTCTGGACCGCTCATTACTACGCGCAACACCACAGTGAAGGCGTGCCGCTGCGCATGCGCCTGGGTCTGTATCAGGGCTACAAAGTCGAGCCGCTGGTGCGCAGTCAGTATTTCGATCGCCTGGAAAGCGTGATGCTCAAGCCTACGGCCGACAACCTGACCCGCTCGTTGTACCTGCTGACCACCCTCAAGGTGTACCAGCGCAACACCAATCAACTGCTGCCCGTGACCGGCATCGACAGCGTCGAACCCAAGGCCCTGCCTGACGACAACCGTGCACAATCCATCGCCGCCTTCGGCAAGACCACGCTGGACACCTACGTCATGCTCTCCCGAGCCCAGCGCGAGAAGGCTGACCCGGCGTTCCTGAAGGCGAAAATCCCGGACTACTGGTACCCGGCGATCGCCCGCCAGACCGGCAAGACCATCGGTGCTTCCAACGGCACTGAAAGCGCCACTCAGGATTACGAATTTGCCAGTCGGCAGATCAACTTCTACAGCGATCAGATCCACGAAGAAGACGTGCCGCGGATTCTCGATAACGCCTTCCTGACGTCCAGCTCGCGTAACTACATCAACAGCCTGCTGACCCAGTCGTTGCGTTCCATTGAAACCATCACGCTTGAGTCGGACACACTGTTCGCCTTTGGCCGTGCCGACTTCCAAAGCCTGAAAACCGCGGGCCAAAGCCAGCTGAGCGCCATCGCCGGCAAGCTGTTGAGCACGCCGGACATTGGCAAGATCATCATCGCCGGCCACGCCGATCAACTGGGGGACCCGCAAATCAACAAGCAGGTTTCCAAACAACGCGCGCAAACCATCAAGACGTACCTGGTGGGCAAAGGCGTTCCCGGTGAGTTGGTCGAAGCGGTCGGTGAAGGCAGCACCAAGCCCTTGGTCAAGTGCGATATGCAGCAATCAAGAGCCCAACTTATCGAGTGCCTGGAACCTAACCGGCGCGTAGAAATCGAAGTGCGGGCAGTCAACTGACACTGCCCCGCTTGCTGAAGAAAAACCGCTGCCCGGGCTGTCTCGATCTGAGGCCCGGTCAACGGCAAGACACCTCTTTTGATTGTTTTCAAAGAGGTTAAAACGAAGGGTTGTGCACTGCTCGCAGGCACACCGTTTAAATGTAGGTAAGGAGAAATTAGAAATGGCATTTGACGCATACATCCAGATCGACGGCATTCCTGGCGAAGTACTGGACGACAAGCACAAGGACTGGATCGAAGTGCTGGGCTACGAGTTCGGCGCAACCCAGGCCACCTCTGCGACAGCAAGTTCTTCGGGCGGTGCTTCTTCGGAACGCGTTGTCTTGAGCAACTTCACCATTCGCAAAGCGGCCGACAAAGCCACTGCCAAGCTGTTCGAAGCGTGCTGCAAAGGCACTCACATCGCCAAGATCCAGCTGAACGTGAACCGTGCCGGTGGCGACAAGGTCACCTACCTGACCTACAACCTGGAAGAAGTGGTGGTGGCTTCGGTCAATACCGTTGCCGGCGGTAGCCAGGGCGGTAAGGACGAAGCGGAAAGCGATCTGCCGATTGAAGAAATCAGCTTCAACTTCGCGCGCATCAAAACCACTTACACCCAACAGAGCCGTGCCGATGGCCAGGGCGGCGGCAACGTCACCGGTGGCTGGGATCGCACAGCCAACAAGGTTTTCGCTTAAGTCTGCAGCAATGGCGGGCCGCGCACGCGGTCCGCGTTAAGCACCGTGCCTGTCCTTCAGGCGCGGTGTTCTTTTATTTTGATCAGAGTTCACTATGTCTGAATTTCTCAACGACCTTTCGCTGGCCGAACTGACAGCGCCCATCAATGAGGGGAGCGGTGAAGACTTGAGCTTTTCCACCTTGTTCGATCAGGTGAAAGAAGCGCGTCGAGCAGACCCCGACTACCTCACCCAGGGCGATTGGCAAACCGACCTCAAATCTTCGGATTGGGATCTGACCATCTCCCTGGCGGCACAAGGTCTGGCTCGACAGAGCAAAGACCTGATGCTCGTTGCCTGGCTCAGCGAGGGCCTGGCGCACAAATACCACTTCGTGGGTATCACCTTCGGCCTGACCCTGGCCGAACGCATTCTTGAAGCTTTCTGGGCGGACCTGTTTCCGTCCCTTGAAGACGGTGTCGATGAACGCGCCGCTCGCCTGGCGTGGATGAAAACGTCCCTGGCCGATGTCGTCGGCGGATTGCCCATCACCCAGGGTCAACTGTTCGGCCTGCTTCGTTATGACGAATCCAGGCATGTCGAAAACCTGGCACTGCAAAACCCTCAGGCCATGCGTGCCGCCATTGATGAAGGCAAGATCAACGCCGAAGTCTTCCAGCGCTCGGTGGTGCTCACCGACTCGGATCATCTGCGCCTGAAGGCCGGCGAGATTGGCGCCAGCCTGAAGGCCTGCCAACAGTTGCAGATCACCGCTGACCGACTCTTCGGCGCCGACGCGCCGAGCTTTGCTTCGCTGTCTGACGTTCTGTCCCGGGCAGGACAACTGGCCGAGAAGCTGCTCAAGGACCGGGGGATCGAACTGCATCCCGCACCTGTCGCTCCCGCTCAGGCCCTCGCGCAAAGCGCTGCCGACCAACCTGCAGGTGTTGCAATGACCCAGATTCAACACGACGTCTCGACCACCCCGCTGCGCACCACCCCGCTGACCCGTGACGAAGCGTTCACCCAGCTCGCGGGCATTGCCCAGTTCTTCAAACAAACCGAACCGCAGAGCCCTGTCCCCTACCTGATCGAACGCGCGATCAAATGGGGCAACATGCCGCTGGAGGGTTGGTTGAATGACGTGATCAAGGACAGCAACGTCGTGGACAGCATCCGCGATGTGCTCGGGACCAAGGAATCGAAGGGCTGACCTGTACTGGAGCAGGCCTCGCGGTGATCCAGGCGGCGCATCCGAAAAGAAAGGGAACTGGCGATGAGCCAGCAAGGTCGTAGTGGCTTCGCCTGGAGAATCGGATGCGCGCCCTGCATTTTCAAATCACTTACCGCTTGAACGACGCCCGACAGGTGTTCGTCCAGCCCGACTCATACATGACCGATGCCGATGCCTGGTATTACGCCTGCCTGCACGCCGGTGTGGGCCTTGTGTATGGGGACGATGATGCGCAGGAGGATTTTGCGGCGCTGCGCCTGCACGCAGAAAAATCCGGGGTAACCCAGGTCAAATGGGAAGCATTGCCGTGAGGGGCCTGCTCGACACTCAAGGTTTCTCCCTATTACCAAGTGGGAGCGCATCCACGAGAAAAGTGGTGGGCCAAATCCCGGGCAAAAAAAATCCCAGGCAGCTGATGGACGCCTGGGACTTAAAAATGCATAAACCGTGGTGGTGAACGCGGGGCGAATATTACTGAATATTTCGTCATGTAACAATATGTTTTGATTAACCATAAAGTTACTAAGGTTTATAAGTCCTTATATATCCACACATTTTTTAAGGATGCCACTACATGAACCAACGATATTCCCGCGCGCTGATTTCCTCCATGAACGCCAAATGATCCTGGCGTTTGTTTTCGCAATACACGTCCACAAATTCCGCACCCAACCCTTCGCGAACGGGCGCATAGCCTTGCATGGCCTGCACCGCTTCAAGCATTTGGGTCGGAAAACCAATGCCGCTGTTGCGATCTTCGTTCAATGGAGTGATCGGTTCCTGGCCTGCTTCCAGCCCTTGTTCCAAGCCAACCAAAATGGCTGCCAACACCAGATAAGGGTTCGCATCAGCACCCGACAAACGGTGTTCAATGCGCAGGTTTTTCAGGTCTGAATCAGGCACTCGCAAACAGGCATCCCGATCTTCAAAGCCCCAACTGGCTCGAGTGGCGGTATTCACCGTGCCGCTCAAACGACGCATGGCGTTGTGATTAGGCGCGAAGATCGGCATGCAGTGAGGCAACACCTCAAGACAGCCGGCAACAGCATGCCGCAGGGGTTGCTGATCATTGGCCGCCAGCAGGTTGTTCCCGGCTTCGTCGTAAAGACTCACGTGCACATGCATGCCGCTGCCGGGGTGCTGCACGTAGGGCTTGGCCATGAAACTGGCGCGGTAATGGTGCTTGAGGGCAACGCCTCGGCTGCTTCGGCAGAACAACGCCGCCCAGTCCGCCGCGCGCAAACCATCGTCCAGGTGACCGAAGTTGATCTCGAACTGCCCCGGCCCCAACTCCGCCGTGATCACCGTGGTCTCGATGCCTTGCTCTCGCGCCGTCTCGACCATGTCGTCCAGCACCGTTGAAAATCGCGACAGCCGCTCGATGTGCATGTTTGGCTGATCATCGGCATCGTCGGTCAGCGGATCACGGGGGAACTGCGGCAGGCCGTCACGCAGTTGACGGTCGAACAGATAGAACTCCAGCTCGAACGCCACCACCGGAAAGATCCCTTTGCGGTTCAGCCGTTGCAGCACCTGCGCCAGCACTTCACGGGGTTCGAACTCGATCGGATTGGCAGTGCCGTCCGAGGTAATCAGCATCTGCCCCAGCGGTTGCTTTTCCCAACTCACCAGTTTCAGTGTTCCAGGCACCAGTCGACGCGCGGCGTCCGGGTCGCCATCGTTGAAACAATAATCGCCGATTTTGAACAGCCCACCCTGGGTGCCCAGCAGCACGCAGTTCTGCGGCAGTTTCAGCACGCTTCCGGCGGCGACTTTTTCGAGCATCTCGATCGGGTAACGCTTGCCGTAAAAATGCCCCGGGATGTCCAGGGCGATCAGGTCAACGTATCGCACATCCGGAAAGCGCTGGCGAAACGCACGCACTTCAGCAACCAGATCAGAGCAGACAGCATCCATCGTAATGTTCCTTGTTGTTATCAGGTGTAAACCCAGAGCACGCGGGTGAGTTGGTCGGTGAGATTGCCGTAACGACAGTGGGTATGACTGGCCAGCTGGAAGCTGTCGCCGGTGCGCAACGTGACCGGTTGATCGTCATCCAGCCACAGCGTCAGCTCGCCTTCGAGGACATAACCGCCCTGCTCCGAGCTGTCGTTCATGTGCCGGTCACCACTGCTGGCACCCGCCTCTAGCCGGCTTTCGAGCATCGAGAAGGACGCACGCATTTTCGGCGAGACGAGGATGTCGGTGATGCCGTCGGCGTAATACAACGTGCGGCGTTCGTCCGGGCGGGTCACCCACGGCAGGGCCATGGGTTTGGGCAGACTGTAGAAATAGGTGGTCGGCACGCCGAGGGTTTCGCTGATGGCGGTCAAGTCGGCCACCGTGGGCCGGGACAAGCCGCGCTCGACCTGAGAGAGGAAGCCGACGGAACGGCCGATTTTGTCCGCCAGGTCCTTGAGCGTGTACTTCTTGTGTTTGCGCAGGTCCTGGATCAGGATCGCCAGCGCCGATATTTCTTCTTGCATGTCCATCTAGATAGCTTCCAGAAATTGTGCGGTTCAGAGGCTGTCGCGCAGGCGATACCAGGCTTTGCCAATGGCTTCCAGGGGAGCGGCCATGTACTTGCCGCCGGGGAAACGGTCATTGACCAGCCCCTGATACAACGCGAGTTCATCCGGTTGACCGAGGATCGCATCGGACACCGCGCGAGCGCCGGCCAGGGTCGGGAGTACGCCGTGCCCGGAGTAACCTTGCAGCCAATACAGATCACCTCGTCGGCCAATGTCCGGCGTGCGCTTGAGGGTGAGGTCGATGTGCCCGCCCCAGGCAAATTCCAGACCGACGCCCTGGAGTTGAGGAAACACGCGTTCCAGATACGGCCGGGTCGCAGCGGCGATGTCCTTGGGCATACCCCCAAGGTAGGTGCAGCCACCGCCGAACAGCAGACGGTTATCCGGCGTACGGCGGAAATAATCGAGCACGAACTGGTTGTCGGTCACGCACACATTGCTCGGTAGCAGCGTGATGGCCAGTTCTTCCGGCAGCGGCTCAGTGGCCACCTGATAAGTACCGACTGGCAAAACACAACTCGATAGCTGAGGATCCAGTTGATCGAGGTAGGCATTGCACGCCAGCACCAGCACATCCGCGCGGATGCGCCCGCGCTCGGTGTCGACGGCAAAGCGTCCGTTTTCTTCGCGATAGCTCGTCGCCTTGCTGAGTTCGTGAATGCGTCCACCGGCACGTTCAATGGCAGCCGCCAGGCCGAGGGCGAGTTTCAGTGGATTGAGGTGCCCGCCTTCTGGATCGAACAGCCCGGCCTGATAACGATCACTGGCCACCCATTGCGGCAACTGCTCCTTGGCAATGAACTGCAATCCATCATGGCCCCACTTGTGGCTGGCCTCGTGTTGCCACTCCGTCAGCAGACTGACCCGTCGCGGCATCACCGACGTCCAGAGGTGGCCGGGGCGATAATCGCAATCGAAATAATGGCGACCCGGCAAATCGCGCAATTCCCTGGCAGCCCAGCGCATACCGTCCCACAAGCGCCGCGCGCGTTCGAGACCCAGCGCGGCTTCCAGGGGCGGCATGTCACAGGACCATCCGAGAATCGCCTGCCCGCCATTGCGTCCAGACGCCGCCCAGGCGACCCGACTGGCTTCCAGCACCGTCACCCGCTTACCAGCCAACGCCAGGCGCAGCGCCGTGTGCAGACCGCTGAAGCCAGCGCCGATGATCAATACTTCGGTGTCGTGCTCGCCTTCCAGAGGGGTGCGATCAATCAGACGGTCAGCGCAGGTGTGGGCGTAGTAACTGTCGACGTGCTGATCGGATTGCTGAAACATGCGGGCCTCATGAAATTTTATTATTTAAATTTCATGAAAAAATACACGGGATATTTCATAACGGCAAGGTGATGTTGAGTATTTTGAACGCGACACGCTCCCGATAGAGGTAATACCGCTTACGTAAACGCAACACTGTTTCCCGTGGCGAGGGAGCTTGCTCCCGCTGGGCTGCGCAGCAGTCCTTGTTTTAGAGGGCCACTTCGCGGCCCAACGGGAGCAAGCTCCCTCGCCACGGGATTTCATTCGCTTAGAAATTTTTAGTAAACAGCGTTAGAGGGAGCGGTACTTCTCAGGCGAACACTCAAGCAATCGGAATCAACGGATCCGCCGCCGCCCATGCACTTTCACGATCCGCCGCCGGTGGGTAGATCCACTGGGTGTTGATCTGGGTTTTCAGCGCCTTGCCTTCCTGCCTGACCAACTTCACCTGGCGATCCCAGCCCTCGGTGTACACCGCGCCCCAGGCACCCAGGTCCAGACAGGTCACGTACTTGGGTTGGCTGTAAGGGGTCGGATCAACGCCGAGGATCTGCGCGGCCACGTTGTGACCGGCATGACGGCCCAACACGATCGCATGCTGGCAGGTCATCATTGCGTGGTTGCCGATGTCATCGGAGGCGGCATAGGCCACGTCACCGGTGGCGAAGATGTCGTCCTGGCCAATGACCTTCAAATGGCTGTCCACATGCAAACGACCCAGCGCGTCGCGCTCACCGGGCACTTGTTCGGTCAGTGAGCTGGCGCGCACGCCGGTGGTCCAGATCACGGTTTTAGCGTCGATTCGCTGGCCGTCGTCCAGGGTCACGCCGTTTTCATCGACGGAAACCACTGACGACTTCAAGCGCCATTCAACGCCCACTTCAGCGCTGGCCTCGGCGATCGAAACGCTGATTCCGGCCCCCATCGACGCGCCGATTTTTTCACCACGATCAACGATGATCACGTCGATGTCGGCAGCGTCGCCGAGGATGGCACGCAGTCGGGCGGGCATTTCGGTTGCGGTTTCAATACCGGTAAAACCACCACCGGCGACCACGACGGTATTGCGCGCTTTGCTCTGCGGCAGGTGCTTCAAGGATTTGAGATGGTTTTCCAGGCGGACGGCTTCTTCGAGCTGGTCGACATCAAACGCATGCTCGACCGCGCCCGCCGTGTTTGGCACTGCGAGACGGCTGCCAGTGGCCAGAACGAGTTTGTCGTAGCTGCAAACCTGCTGGACGCCCGAATCATCGCGGTAACCCACCTGTTTGCTCTGCACATCGATTGTCTCGGCAGCGCCCTTGATGAACTTCACGCCGACCGCATCGAACAGCTCGCCAAGCGGCGCAGCCAGTTGATGTGCATTCGGTTCGTAGAAGCGCGGACGCACGCGCAGCTCGGCCTGCGGGGCCAGCACGGTGACTTCAACGTCGTCATGACCGTGAATATCGAACAGGCGCGTGGCGCTCAAGGCCGTCCACATACCACCGAAACCTGCGCCGATTACCAGAATGTGCTGCTTCATCGTTAACTCCAGGAAAAAACCGCGTGTTGAAATTGTTAAAGGTCTCGCTGGCTGAAGAGCATCGCCAACCGAACAACTACGACTGTATTGATCCGAGTTATTAAACGCAATCGGAATTTTTTGATGGTTGCCATCACCCGTATCGATTGTTCGTTTCGCATATGACTGGCTAGAGCGGGGATTCCCGGTGATTGTTCTGCTCCCGGTCGGCTGCTAATATTGGCGACAACATTAGTCGGAGATCAAAATGTCTCTTTACAGCGCAGGCGTTGAGTACGGCATTCATTGCCTGATTTTTCTGGTAGGCAATCGCGGTGATACCCGTGAGGCGAGCGTGCGCGATCTCGCCGAGCTGCAAGGCGTGCCGTTGGACTATCTGGCGAAAATCTTCACCAAACTGGCCAAGGCACAACTGGTGGTCGCCACTGAAGGCGTACGCGGTGGGTTCAAGCTGGCCCGGCCTTCGGACGAAATCAGTCTGCTCGACATCGTCAACGCCATTGACGGTTGCAAGCTGATTTTCGATTGCCGGGAGATTCGCGGGCGTTGCGCCCTGTTCGAAGGGACTGCGCCCGAGTGGGCCCTTGATGGTCCCTGCTCGGTTCACGGCGCGATGATGAATGCGCAAAAACGCATGGAAGAGGCGTTGTCTCAGCAGACCATTCTTGATCTCGCCAGAAAGGTCGGACGCAAGGCTCCAGCGGAGTTCGGTGAGCAGGTGGACAACTGGATGAATGAACGTCGCGAGAAAAAAAGCAACGTGAACCCGCAAGCCATCCCGGTGAACGACATCACTGACTAAGCCTCAGAGACAATCGCGCACGGCCTGGCGCAGTGCTCCCGATTTTGCCCACGGTGGCCCCTGATACAACGAAACCCGGCTGCCGTCCTTCGACTTCACGATGTCCAGAATCTCGTCGGCCGTAATGATCCCCGGCGCATTGATTCGGTAGCCGTTGGAAATTGAGGTCTGTTTAGTGTTCGAGACTTCCTTCTGCCACAACGGCAGCACGCACGCCGCGTATTCCTTGGGCGGCTTCTCACTGTACTTGCTGACGTTCGGCTCCCCTGGCACCACGGAAGCGGGCAACGAGCAACCCGCCAGCGACACCAACATGACTCCCGCAATAAGCATCCGCATGACACTTCCTTTTCCTGAAAAGGAAAATGTAGCGTGTCGCGGTGCAGACATCCATTCGCTCAGGCGATCTTAGTCAGCAGGTTTGTTATCGGAAGGTTCCGCGGCATTCGGATAGGACCTCTCGTTGAGGTACTTCATCCAACGTTCATAGGCGTCATGTTGCCGCTGCGTGACCCTTTCCCATTCCGGGCCGTTCAGCTGATGAGCCGAAATCAGCATCATCATTTCCGTAGTGGCCGCGTCCAGCTCGACGATCAGCTCATGGGCGTGAAACCTGAAATCATCAGTGGTCGTCATTGGAGTGGCCTCGCCCTTGCGAACATTCGCTATTAGTACGACATCCAGCATTCACGTTCGCATTAACGCTCCCGACCAACGGCAGCGCCTCATGGGAAAACGGCATCGCCCTGCCCCACCTCTGATTTGGGTCTAGTCTTTCGTAACGGAGAATTTATTGCAGGAGGTCAGCATGTGGCTCAACGAATCGGAACAGCAACTTCGACGGGATCTGCAGGGCGTCGCTTCGGATCTGCGATGGTCGGCGGTCGAGTTGCTGCGTATTGCAGAACAACTGCGCATGGCCGGCAATGACGTGGACGCGGAGGCGGCCAAGCGATTGTGCGAATTGTTTCAGGGCGACGAAGCACGACTGGCGGGGTATGCCGAAGAGGTGAAAGCCAAAACCATTACTCGTAACAAAGCTGCTTAGGTACCGGAAAGGGTTTTTCGGGCGAGGGAGTATGTGTTGCTAAGGAGTTTACTGTGGCGAGGGAGTTTATCGAATCGTCGCACCGTCCCGCTGGGCTGCGCAGCGGCCCCAAAAGATGGGACTGCTGCGCAGTCCAGCGGGACGGTGCGACGATTCGATAAACTCCCTCGCCACATTAATGCTTCTCTCACCTACTGATTATTGGCAGCTCGAGACGATCGCGCGCGATAGGCCGGTAACGCTGCCGCAAACGCCAGCGCCTCTTCTCGGCTGGGAAAAGCGCCAAGCCGGTCACTTTTGGTGCATACGCGCCACGGGCCGTTGTTAACGCTGAGTACGTCGTAACCATTCATGTGCATTTTGTTCAACATCGGAACGCTCATGTACACCTCCATTCAGGCAGGAATATCCAGGGTTGACGTGCCTACCTTACACCTGACTCCCGCCAAGGTGCCGACCAGACGTCGCGGCGAATAACATTGCACTTCGGCACGATTGACAGCTCCAACGATCAAACCGTCGGTTTCGATCCGGCGCGCTTGTTGCACTTTTATGTCTGTATTGTGACAGCCGGTCAATGGGAAATACCTATGAAAGTACGCGCAACCGTCATCTGCGAGCAGGACAGGCACATCCTGCTGGTGCGCAAATCCCGCTGTCGCTGGACCTTGCCCGGCGGAAAAGTCGAGCGCGGCGAAACCGCTGCGGCCGCCGCCGTTCGCGAGCTTCAGGAAGAAACCGGGCTCGGGGTGGACGACATGCTCTACCTGATGGAGCTGGAATCCGGCGACACCCGTCACCACGTCTACGAGGCGTCGGTGGTGAATTACGACGCCGCACGCCCCTTAAATGAGATCGTCGACTGCGTCTGGCATCCGCTGGATTCGGTCAACAACCTCGACACAAACGACGCCACGCTACGAATCGTCAACGCGTTTCGGCGCCGCTTGTAGCACCCGTTTCAATCGCCCCGGATCAGCCCTGATCGCCGCCCCCCACCGGCATGACCATGCCGGTGATGTAAGACGCTTCGTCGCTGGCCAGAAACAGAATAGCGCTGGCCTGCTCATCCAGCGTTCCGTAGCGCTTCATCAGACTGCTGTCGAGGGTCTGATCGACAATCTGCTGATACCACACCTTCTCTTCTGCGCTTTGTTCAGCGCTGTTGCGCGGTATCACCCGTGGCGGCGCTTCGGTGCCACCGGGGGCCGTGGCGTTGACTCGCACGCCCCGGCCAGCCGTTTCAAACGCCAGGCAGGCAGTCAGGGCATTCACCCCGCCCTTCGCCGCGCCGTAGGGCACACGGTTGACGCTGCGCGTGGCGATGGAGGACACGTTGACGATCGCACCACTGCCTTGCTCCAGCATGAACGGCAGCGCGGCATGGCAGCACCACAGCGTCGGAAACAGCGAGCGGCGGACTTCGGCCTCGATCTGCGACGGCTCGTAGTGCTCGAAAGGCTTGGCCCATATCGTGCCGCCGACGTTGTTGATGAGGATGTCGAGTCGACCAAACCGCTCGACCGCCGCCTGCATGACACGGCCGCACTCGGTGTATTGCTCGAGATCGGCGGTCAGCGCGAGGCTGTCCTGGCCTAATTGCTGTTGCAACTCGAACACTCGCTCGGAGCGGTCAACCAGGATCAAGCGTGCCCCTTGCTCCGCCATGCGCTCAGCGACACGCTGGCCGATGCCTTGGGCCGCACCGGTGATCAGCGCGACTTTTTCGTGAAATCTGTTCATATGCACCCCGTGAAACCAATCGTATTAACAAGACGCCCCCTGTAGGAGCTGTCGAGTGAAACGAGGCTGAGATCTTTTGATTTTGATTTTTTAAGATCAAAAGATCGCAGCCTCGTTTCACTCGACAGCTCCTACAGGGCTCCTACACAAAGAGGTGTGGATATTCAGGCCGCGCTGGCAGCGAATTTCTCGTAGTAGAAATTCGCCGGGGCAATGCCTTGTTCACGGATGAACTGGCTGACCGCTTCGACCATTGGCGGCGGGCCGCACAGGTAGACGTCCACGTCACCGTCGTTCAAATGCCGCGGTTCGATGTGTTGGGTCACGTAGCCCTTCAACGGGTGCTGACTGTCAGGGCTGGCGACGCAGGCGCTGAAGCTGAAATTCGGGATGCGTGCGGCAAAGGCTTCCAGGCGATCGAGTTCCACCAGATCGAAATCATGCGTCACCCCATAGATCAGGTGCAGCGCATGCTCACTGCCCTGCTCGGCAATCTTTTCCAGCATCGCGGTAAAGGGCGCCAAGCCGGTGCCACCGGCCAACAGCAACAGCGGACGGCGGATCTCGCGCAGGTAAAAACTGCCCAATGGCCCGGCCAGGCTCATGCTGTCGCCGGCCTTGGCCATGCCGGTGAGGAAGCTGCTCATCAAGCCGCCAGGCACGTTGCGAATCAGGAAACTGACTTCACCGTCGCGCTGCAACGAGCTAAAGGAATAGGCCCGCGTCTGCTCGCTGCCGGGAATCGCGAGGTTCACATACTGCCCTGGCAGGAACGCCAGCTTGCTCAGCGCCTCGCCCTTGATCGACAGCGCGATGGTGCTGTCGGACAACTGGCGCACCGCGCTGATGGTGCCGTCGTAACTGGCCTGGCGCGTACGGCAGACATCCGAAGACGTCGGCACACGTACCACGCAATCGCTCTGCGCACGCATCTGGCAGGTCAGCACAAACCCTTGCTCGGCCTCATCGGCACTGAGGGCGTCTTCGATGTATTCCTCGCCGAGGTCATAGCGCCCGGCTTCGGCAAAACACTTGCAGGTGCCGCAAGCGCCGTCGCGGCAGTCCAGCGGAATGTTGATACCTTGGCGGTAGGCTGCATCCGCCACGGTTTCATGGGGACTGGCGTCGATGAAACGAGTGACGCCGTCTTCGAAATTCAATGCAATGGAATGCGTCATGACGGCTGCCTCACAGGTGGTAAACATCGATGACCTGGCGAACGTAGTCGTTCTTCAGGATCACTTTCTTGGCCTTGATAAGCGGGTTTTCACCGCGCACGTCGAGGGTGTAGAAACTGCTGCCGAAATAGCTGTCGACGGTCTTGTAGCGGAAACTCAGGGTGTGCCAGTTGAAGCGCACCTTGCAGACCCCGTCGACCTGTTCAAGCAGCTCGATGTTGCTGATGTTGTGGGAGGTGCGCGTGTCCGGAATGCTCGCGCTGGAACGCTCGGTCTTGATGCGGAATACACGATCTTCAAGCCCCGTGCGGTTGCCGTACCAGATCAGCGAGATCTCCCGCTGCGGGTCTTCGGTCAGCTCATCGTTGTCATCCCAGGACGGCATCCAGAAGGTCGCGTCCGGCGCGTACAGCTCCAGCCATTCATCCCACTGGCGGTCGTCGAGGTAGCGCGCTTCACGGTAGAGAAAATCCCGCACGGTGTCGTAGGTGGCGATCATCACACTTCCTCCACGGCAATCAGCGCGGATTGCTCGGCGGCCAGGGCCTTGAGCATGGTCTGCTGCCAGTATTTGTGCTGCAGCACGAACAGCCCTTCGTCTTCGGTACGCACGCCGCTGAGCAGCGGATGCAGGTCAATCTCCTTCGCGGCTTCATCCGCTCCTTCAATCCAGTGCTCAGCCCCCCGGGACATGTCGTTCCAGGTGGTGACGCTGCCTTGGTAGCTGGTCTGGCAGGAACGGAACTCTTCCAGATCGTCCGGCGTGGCCATGCCACTGACGTTGAAGAAGTCTTCGTACTGACGGATTCGGCTCGACCGCGCGTGATCGCTTTCGCCTTTGGGGGCGATGCAATAGATGGTGATTTCCGTGCGGTTGACCGAAATCGGCCGGGCGATGCGGATCTGCGAGCTGAACTGGTCCATCAGGTACACGTTCGGGTACAGGCACAGGTTGCGCGAGTTCTCGATCATCCAGTCGGCACGGGCTTTACCAAAATCATTGGCCAACTCGTCGCGGCGTTCGTACAGCGGACGGTCCTCGGGATTGGACCAGCGGGTCCAGAGCAGCATGTGGCCCTTGTCGAAGGAATAGAAACCGCCGCCCTGTTTGGCCCAGGTACCGGCGCTCATGGTCGGGTTGCTGTCACCGGCCTCGCGCTGCTTGCGCTGGTTCTGCGTGGCCGCGTAGTTCCAGTGCACGGAGCTGACGTGATAGCCATCGGCGCCGTTTTCGGCGGTGAGTTTCCAGTTGCCTTCGTAGATGTAGCTGGAGGAACCGCGCAGCACTTCAAGACCGTCGGCGGACTGGTCGACGATCATGTCGATTATTTTCGCTGACTCGCCGAGGTGCTCCACCAACGGCACCACATCGGCCTTGAGGCTGCCGAACAGGAAGCCGCGATAGGACTCGAAACGGGCCACTTTGGTCAGGTCGTGGGAGCCTTCGCAGTTGAAGCTCGCCGGGTAGCCTGCCGCTGCCGGGTCTTTGACCTTGAGCAGCTTGCCGGAGGTGTTGAAGGTCCAGCCGTGGAATGGGCAGGTGTAGGAGCTCTTGTTGCCGGACTTGTGCCGGCAAAGCGTCGCGCCACGGTGACTGCAGGCATTGATGAACGCGTTGAGTTCACCGTCCTTGTTGCGCGCGATAAAGATCGACTGGCGCCCCATGGTGGTGGTGTAGAAATCGTTCTTGTTGGGGATCTGGCTTTCGTGGGCGAGGTACAGCCAGTTGCCTTCGAAGATGTGTTCCATCTCCAGGTCGAACAAGCGTGGATCGGTAAACATCTCGCGCTTGCAGCGATAGATGCCTTGCTCTGGATTGTCTTCAAGCAAGGAGTGAAGGTATTCGGGTCGCAGGGTCATGGCCGCCGCCTCCATTGTTTTTATTCAGGCAGGGCCATGCTAGGTCGGGGGGTTGAGGCGGACTATCCGAAGGGTGCAGACCTGTATCCGTTTTGTGCATTACAGAAACCAGCGCCGCCCCCTGTAGCAGCTGCCGAGCCCGCGAGACTGCGTGGTTTTCCTGTAGCAGCTGCCGAGCCTGCGAGGCTGCGTTCGGATGCGCAGCATTCGCCTGCCACTTTGCGAGCGCTGCGCACTCGAACGCAGCCTCGCAGGCTCGGCAGCTGCTACAGGTTTTGCGTTGTCGTTACATCAATGCCGGCGCTTGAGGGTGTCGGAAGGCAGTTCGCCGAATTGTTGGCGGTAGCTGCTGGAGAACCTGCCCAGATGCAGGAAGCCGTAATCCATCGCCACTTCCGTGACGTTGCGCACATTGCAGGTGGGGTCGCTCAGGCAGGCGTTGATGCGTTCCAGACGTTTCTGGCGGATGTAGTTTTTCGGCGTGGTGCCGGCGTTGCGCTCGAACAATCCGTACAACGAACGCAGGCTGATGTGCGCCTGGCGTGCCAGTTCTTCGCTGTCGATGTCGTGCTTGAGATTGCGCGCAATGTAGTCGGCAATCGCCTCGAACGTTGCCGACGGCGAACCCGGGTTGACGCGACTGACATTGGTTTTCATCAAACTCAGCATCTTGCTGACAATGATCTGCGCGTAATGCTCCTGCACCTTGGGGATTTGCTCAGTGGCCTCGGCCTCCTGGCAAATCATCGCCAGCAGCCCCACAAAACCTTCCAGCTCGTTGAGCTGATAGCGATTCTCCAGAAACCGCACGCCTTGGTCCGGGTAATGCCAACGCTGCTCGTTGCACACGGATTCGAGCAGCAATGCCGGGACTTTGAGAATGAATTTTTCGCAATCGTCGGAATAGGTCAGGTCCACCGGATCGTCGGGGTTGATCAACAACAGTTCACCCGGCGCGAAATAATGCTCCTCGCCATGCCCCCGCCAGAGGCAATGACCACCGAGTAACACCTGCAAGTGATAAATGCTGTCCAGCGCACCCGACGTCACCCGCACGGGGGCGCCGTAGCTGATGCGGCAGAGGTCGAGGCTGGCGAATTTACGATGATCGAGACTGGCCAGCGGACGCCCCGCGCGAGGCATCAGAATGTGGTGATTACCGACATGCTGATTGACGTAACCCGACACCGCATAAGGATCGGCGTGGTCGAATACTCTGCTGCGCTGACTCAACAGCTGCGCGTGCATCATCGGGGCATTCTCGTTGTTGTTGTAGGTTGCATCGGGTCATTCTAGAACGGTGTGCACAATACCTGTAGGAGCTGACGAGTGAAACGAGGCTGCGATCTTTTGACCTTGATCTGAAAAAACAACATCAAAAAATCGCAGCCTCGTTTCACTCGACAGCTCCTACCAGGTCCTCAGGTTAATTCATATCGCGAATCAATCCTCGAGTGCGCGGACCCGCTCAGGCCGCTGTTGCTCGTCCGGTTGGGCGGACGACTGCAGGGTGAAGTCGAATTCGATCTCGGCAAACCGACCGCTCACGCCGTGCGCCGCTGCTCGTGCCTGATCTTCACTGAAGGTGATTTTTGCGATCAGCTCATCACGGGTGGCATAGGCAAAATCGTCATGCAGGTACTCATCGCCATCCAGGTTGATCTGGGTGGTCAGGTGGCGATGGTCCGGCGCGGAAATGAAGAAGTGAATGTGCGCCGGCCGCTGACCATGACGCCCCAGTTGATCGAGCAGTTGCTGGGTCGGACCATCCGGCGGGCAGCCGTAGCCCGACGGCACGATGCTGCGAAAGCGATAACGACCCTCGGCGTCGGTGACGATGCGCCGGCGCAGGTTGAATTCCGATTGGGTGGTATCGAAGTAGGAGTAGGTGCCGCCAGTATTGGCGTGCCAGACGTCCACGACCGCGCCGGCCAGCGGTTCGCCCGCGGTGTTGAGCACCTGGCCTTGCATGAACAGCGTCACACCCGGATCCACGCCATCATCCAGTCGCGCTTCGAAGTCAGAGAGCGGCGCACCGGCCACGTACAGCGGCCCTTCGATGGTCCGTGGCGTGCCGCCAGCCTTGCCGGCCGCCTCGTCTTCGGCGTCCATCAGCAGGTCGAGGTAATGCTCCAGCCCCAACCCGGCCACTACCAGCCCCGCCTCTTGACGCGCGCCCAGCACGTTGAGGTAGTTGACGGCTTTCCAGAACTCTTCCGGCGTCACGGCCAGGTCTTCGATGATGTTCACCGAGTCACGCAGGATGCGATAAACCAGGGCTTTGACGCGCGGGCTGCCGGCGTCGTTTTGCAGGCCGCTGGCTTCTTCGAGAAATTTCTGGGCAGCGGCAGTGTGGGAAATCTTGACGTTCATGGTGGTTCCTCATCTTGTAATTATTAGCGTAGCGAACTGAGCAGGCTGGGCTCAGCGGTCATCCTCGCGAATCGACGAAGGATGCCGGCACATCGCGGTGACTTCGATCGCCATGTACGGGTAAAGCGGCAATTGCATCAGCAGGTCATGCAGCTCCTGAACGCTGTCGACGTCGAACACGCTGTAATTGGCATAGAGCCCGGCAATGCGCCACAGGTGACGCCACTTGCCTTGGTCTTGCAGGCTCTGGGAGAAAGCCTTTTCGTCAGCCTTCAGCCGGGCGGCCAGTTCGGGGTTCATGTCGACCGGCAGGTTCACGGTCATTTTTACGTGGAACAGCATGATGCACTCCTCAGACGTGATGAAGAACGGTGGATGACTTGTCGCGACGGTAAAACGCCAGGCGCTCTTCATCCAGACTCAGGCCCAGGCCCGGTGTTTTTGGCACGTGCAGCTCGAAATCGCGGTAGACCAACGGCTCGCTGAGGATGTCCTCGGTCAGCAGCAACGGCCCGAACAACTCGGTGTCCCAGGTCAGCTTGTTCAATGTGATGAAGGCATGGGCCGACGCCATGGTGCCAATACCACCTTCGAGCATGGTCCCGCCGTACAGGCCGATACCCGCCGCTTCGGCGATGGCCGCAGTCTTCAGCACCGCGCGAGGGCCGCCGTTCTTGGCGATCTTCAAGGCGAAAATCGACGCCGCGCCTTCGCGGGCCAGATTGAAGGCATCCTCCACGCATTCGATGGATTCATCGGCCATGATCGGCGCCGGGCTCATGGCATTCAGGCGCACCATGCCGGAGCGGTTATTGCGCGAGATCGGTTGCTCGATCAGATCGATGCCGTTCGTGCCCAGAATCCGGCAGGCGCGCACAGCAACAGCTTCGTCCCAGGCCTGATTGACATCGACCCGCACGCTGGCGCGGTCGCCCAGGGCTTTCTTGATGGCGATGACGTGAGCGAGGTCGCGATTGACTTCGCCGGCACCGATTTTCAGTTTGAAGATCCGATGGCGGCGCAGGTCGAGCATCTTTTCCGCTTCGGCGATGTCCTTGTCGGTATCGCCGCTGGCCAGGGTCCAGGCCACTGGCAGCGCATCCCGCACACGTCCGCCCAACAGCTCGCTCACCGGCAGGCCGAGGCGTTTGCCCTGGGCGTCGAGCAAGGCGGTTTCGATGCCTGACTTGGCGAAGGTGTTGCCACGAATGCTGCGCTCCAGCCGCAACATCGCGGCGTTCACGTTGGCGCTGTCCTGGCCGAGCAACAGCGGCGCGAAATGGCGATCGATGTTGGTCTTGATGCTGTCGGGGCTTTCATTGCCGTAGGCCAGCCCACCGATGGTGGTGGATTCACCGATGCCTTCGATGCCATCGGCACAGCGAACACGAATGATCACCAGTGTCTGGTTCTGCATGGTATGCATCGCCAGCTTGTGCGGGCGGATGGTCGGCAGATCGACGATGATCGTCTCGATCGATTCAATGGCTGTCGCAAGCATTTCAATACCCGTCAGGTTCTTAAAGTTCTGGAACCGATTCTCGTACGGCTTTTTTCGGGAAGCCAATATAGAATTGGTCTGACTTGATACCTTTAAGGTATGAAAACGACAGGCTTATGGAGGTCCCATGGAACTGCGTCACCTGCGCTATTTTCAGGTGCTGGCTCAAACCCTTAATTTCACCCGCGCTGCAGAACTGCTGCACATCGCGCAACCGCCCCTGAGCCGGCAGATCCAGCAGCTGGAAGACGAACTCGGTGTGCTGCTACTGGAGCGTGGCCGCCCGCTGAAGCTGACCGATGCCGGGCGGTTTTTCCATGAACACTCCAGCGCCCTGCTCGAGCAACTGGGCAACGTGTGCGACAACACCCGGCGGATCGGCCTGGGCGAAAAGACCTGGTTGGGTATCGGTTTCGCTCCTTCGACCCTGTATGGCGTGCTGCCGGATCTGATCCGCCGCTTGCGCAGTGGCGAGCCGCTAGAGTTGGAGCTTGGGCTGTCGGAAATGACCACGCTGCAACAGGTGCAGGCACTCAAGGCCGGACGGATCGACATCGGCTTTGGACGCATTCGCATTGATGATCCGGCCATCATCCAGACCGTGCTGACCGAAGACCGCCTGGTCGCCGCCCTGCCCGCCGGCCATCCTTTATTGGGCGCGCCGATCAGCCTTCGCGAACTGGCCAAAGAGCCCTTCGTGCTGTACCCGGTCAACCCACGGCCCAGCTACGCCGACCATGTCATCGCGCTGTTCGAATCCTATGGGGTGAGCATTCATGTGGCGCAATGGACCAACGAGCTGCAAACGGCGATTGGTCTGGTGGGCGCTGGAATTGGCGTCACGCTGGTGCCGGCGTCGGTGCAACTGCTGCACCGCGATGACATCGGATTCACCCCACTGCTGGAAGACAACGCGACGTCGCCGATCATCCTCAGCCAACGGGTCGGGGATGTATCACCGGGGTTGAGGCATTGTTTGCGGATGATTGAGGAGTTGTCGCCTTCGAAACTGTAGGACCTGTTGAACCTGTTGAACCTGTTGAACCTGTAGGAGCTGTCGAGTGAAACGAGGCTGCGATCTTTTGATTTTAAAGGGGCAAGATCAAAAGATCGCAGCCTCGTTTCACTCGACAGCTCCTACAGACCTACAGACCTACAGACCCAAAAGGGTCACCCGGCAAACGCCCGGCGTCCGGCGTTCATCTCCGAGCGCAACTCGCCCACCAGCTCGGAGATTGCGCGAACGCTGGTCAGTTGCTCGGTCGAGACACCGCAAATCAACAGTTCAACCTGCCCGGTATCAGGTTCAAACACTTCAATACGCAGCAATCCGCCGCTCTCCGTGCATTCGCAGGACAACGGGGTGAAACCACACTCCACAATGTTGCAAAGGACTGAAATAGGAACCATGGCTGACGTCTCGGGCGGCAGTTGGACGGATGAACTTAATGAGAATAGATGCCCTTGGCCAATCCTGCGCCAGTAAAAAGTGATAAGTGCCTCTCATTTACAGGCATTGATCAGTGGCGATCCCCGTCCCATATCCAGTTCCAGAGACCCGGTAGCTGCACCGCTTGGGAGCTGTCCGTGACGGTGCGCGCCATCGCCGCCCGTTGCAGCTCGGCCTTATCGTCGTAAAAGGGTTTCTGCGCCAGTTTCAGCCCGGTGGTGTTGGCGCTGTCGATGAGTATTTGCAGATACTCGCGGGCGTGCCGGGCGGTGTAGCGGTTCAGGTCGTGGAAGGTCACGACGACCGGAATCACCCCGTCCACCGTCGGCAGTTCGCCAAGCGCGATGCGCTCGCGCACCACTGACAGCTGCCGCAGCATGTTGGCCCGCCGCCGCGGACTGGCGTTAAAGCCCCAGATTTTGCCGTCATTGGCACTCAGGTCCGTCAGCAGCACCTGCAACCCGTGGCGTTGATAGGCCGCGAACGTACGCTTGTCGTAATTCCAGAACGGCGGGCGCACCAGCGTTGGTGGCGTGCCGGTGATCGCCGCGATGTCGGCGGTGCCGTTGCTGAGCGATTGCTCCAGCTCGACGTCATCGAGCGAGCGATGATTACTATGCCCAGGCGTAGCCGTATGGAATCCCAGGACCTGACCTTCGGCCTGCTCGCGGCGCATGACGTGATGCCCGATCTCACTGCCGCCCGCCCGAGAAGCCCGGGTCTGGACGAAGAACACCGCTTTGATGTTCGGCTGCAACGGATTGTTCGCGAGGCTATCAAGCACGGTCATGCTCGGGTTCCAGAAACTCGAAGCACTGGGACCATCGTCAAAGGTCAGCAGAAAACGGATCGGAGCTTGCCCGCGCAGACGTTGTTCGGTCTGCGGGGTCATTTCGATGGGGGCGGCGATGCAACCGGCAAGCCCGGTAACGACGGCGATTGCAGCGAGAACCTTGAACAGCTGTTTCATGTTTTGCCTTGGCAGACGCTTACGGTCACGTTTGATGGCAAAAACCCTTCGCCCGTTTATCCATTATCGGCCCGCAGTTCGCTGCTGGCCGAGGTTGGATAAGGTACACAGTGTTTGGTTCCAGCGCTGCCTGGCCGTCAGCTATTGGGCAAAGGATCGATCAAACGAACGGTCGATAATCGGCGCGGTGGCCAAGGCTGTCGGCAGTGCCTTGACCTTGAACAGAAAGTCCGCCGTGCTCTGCAAATCCGCAGCAGCTTGCGCATCCACCGGGCCGACGGTCATGTGTGCCTGACGCAACCAATGACGCGAAACGTTCTGGTCCAGGTTGGCCTTCCTGGCCCACAGGTCGGCGTGTGGCGAGGGGATTTATCCCCGTTCGGCTGCGCAGCAGTCGTAAAACCAGCGCACGCAGTGTACCTAATGCATCTCGGTTGCAGCTTATAGGGCTGCTTCGCAGCCAAACGGGGATAAATCCCCTCGCCACAGGATCCTGCTCGTCTGACGATCGCTAAGTGAACAGCATCAGACCCAGGCACCGACCTTGTTCAGGCGCACCGAAAAATCGGCGATGGCGCGCCCTGGGGCAACGCGGCGGCTGCATCGATCGGCATCAGCTTGATGAAGTCGACGTAGTTTTCCGGCAGGTCGGCTTGTTCAAGGGCGCGCAAGGTCAGTTGCTGACTCCAGGCACCGGGCCAATAGGCAACCTTCTTGCCCTTGAGATCGGCAATGGTTTTAACCGGAGAATCCTTGGGCACCAGCAATGCAATGGTGTCCGGGTTCTGGCGCGACACACCGATCAATTTCACCGGCGCCTGCTTGGCGGCGAGGAAGAGAAATCCCGAATCGCCGAGAAAACCCAGGTCCAATGCGCCGGTATTCAGCGCTTCCGCCAGCGGAGCGGCCGCCTGGAAGTGTTTCCAGTCAACGGTATACGGTGCCCCATCTAAAACGCCTGAAGCCTCGACCGAGGCGCGGACGTTGTAGTAATTCTGATCACCGACGTGCAGGACGACGGGCTCAGCCGCGTAGGCGATCGGCGCGGCAAACAATGCGCTGGCCAGCAGGCAGCGCACGAAACGGGACAGGTTCATCGGAGAATCCTTGAAGGTGTTTGCCATAGACCATAACGCTCTTACAAATAATTTTTAAATGCTATTTGCGCATAAGCTCAGATCCACAAGAAATGGCTGTTTACCCACCAACAGTGATTCAACAGACTGTTTATCTGGCGACAAACACAGAAGCTGTGTAGGAGCTGTGTAGGAGCTGTCGAGTGAAACGAGGCTGCGATCTTTTGACCTTCAACCTCCTCCCTCCCCCTACCCCACCAGATCAATCAACTGCTCACGCTGCGCCCCCGTCAGCATCGGCCCGAATCCCGCCCCGGCATTGTCGGCCATGTAACGCGGGTTCCCGGTGCCCGGTATGACGCAGGTCACCGCCGAGTGCGAGAGCAAAAACTTCAGCGCCAGCTGCGGCCAGCTATTGACCTGCACCTGCGCCGCCCAACCCGGCAGCGGTTTGCCTTTGAGTCGCGAGATCAAACCACCGCCGCCAAACGGTCGATTGCACATCACCGCCACACCGCGTTCGCGGCACAGCGGCAGAATGCGCTTCTCGACTCCGCGATCATCCAGCGCGTAATTGATTTGCAGGAAATCCAGCGCTTCGGCCTTGAGCACCGCCTCCACTTCGTCATACGCCGACGCCGTGTAATGGGTGATACCGATGTAGCGGATGCGCCCTTCTTCCTTCCATTGCCGCAACGTCGGCAGGTGGGTTTTCCAGTCCAGCAGATTATGAATCTGCATCAAATCAATCCGGTCGGTTTGCAGCAACCGGAACGACTGCTCCATCTGCGCGATGCCCTCCTCACGTCCGCGCGTCCAGACTTTGGTGGCCAGAAATGCCGGCGAGCGCGGTTCATGGATCGACAGCAATTCGCCGGTGGTCTGCTCGGCACGGCCATACATCGGCGAGCTGTCGATCAGTGTCCCGCCCTTCTCGAACAACGCGTTGAGCACGGCGGGCAACTGCTTGTAGGCCGGGTCTGCAGGGGCAACATCGAAACCGCGATAGGTGCCCAGCCCGACAATGGGCAGCGGCTCGGCGCTGGAAGGAATGGCTCGGGTCTGCATGTTCTTGCCTCCTGTTGCGGTCGGCGGCGAGGGTTGCGCCGTGGCGTGATCGAACGTGAAGACCGCCGAGACACCGGCAGCCAACGTGAGTAATCGGCGACGCGTAATGCCGTCAGTGTGGTTCATCGTATGCCCCTTCCACCTGTGTGCCAGCCGCCCGCTGCTCTTGCCGCCTGGCCAGCCAGAAACATAAACCGCCCCACAACCCGGCAAACGGCACGATCACCACCGCCACCAGACCAAATCCCGCGCCCAATGCGCTCAACCCGGCGGACAGCCAGCCGCTGGCAGCATCACCGCCGCGATAGACCAGGGTTTCGATCACATTCTTGGCCTTGTACTTTTCTTCGCGGCTGACCACCGTCCACAACACTTCTCGCGCCGGCCGCACCACGGCAAATTCCACCGCCCGACGCAGCCCTTGGGCCAGGGCAACGGTCGCGGGCACCGGTGCCAGGGCCATGGCGGCGAACGCCACAATCGTGGCCAGCGGCAGTGCCGCCAGTGCGCCGCCCACGCCGATCAACCGTATCAGGGGCGCCGTCAACACGAGCTGGACCAGCAAGGTCAACGCCGAGACGATCAGATCAACAATAGCGAAAAATTGCGTCCGGCTCGCCACATCAGCGTAGCTGCCTGCGACGATCCGGCCCTGTTCGAAATACAACAACGTCGCCGCACTGGTGTGCAGCAACATGAACAGCACCAGCCCCATCAGGTATCGGCAACGCAGGATCAGGGTGACACCCGCCAGCATGCCGCCGCCCAGGCGCCGATCATCCAGCGCTTGTTTGCCGGACTGTGAAGCGGTGCGGGCCAGCAAAGCCCGGTAGCAACGCACCGCGATCTCCAGCAGCACGGCCGCAGCGAGCGTGAGGGCCACCGGTCCGAGACGGGTAGCCATGGTCGCGGCCAGCAACGGCCCGATGAAGGTTCCGAGCGTGCCACCGGCGGCAATGAAGCCGAACAGCCTGCGCCCTTGTTCATTGGAAAAGCGGTCAACCAACACGCTCCAGAAAATCGTCACGATGAACAGGTTGTAGATACTGATCCACACAAAGAACACACGCCCGACGGTCACCGGCGCGACGCGATTGGCGATCAGCACACCGAACACCAGCATCGACAGCGCAATCAGCCGGTAGATCAGCGGCACGAATCGCGTGGCCGGCAGCCGGGAAACCAGTGCGCCGTAGAGGGGAACCATCAGCAACATGACCACAAAAGTAGCGGTGAACAGCCACTGCAACTGGTCGGCGCCCCCCTCCAGCCCCAACGCATCGCGCAGCGGCCGTACCAGGTAATAACTGGCAAGCACGCAAAAGTGAAAGGCAAAGCCCAGCATCAACGCGGTTTTTTCAGCGGGCTGAACAGTGAGCCATTTAAGGGTGACGGGCATCGATCCCCTCCTCTTTGCACCGCCAGGATCGGCGTGCCTCACGACCGGTCGACTACACTCTGACGGCGATCACGCGATCGCCACCTTCAATCCCAGAGCCGTCAATGCCGCCACCTAACGTTAGCCGAATGCCGCGAGTCCTAATGTTCATTGCCGTTATCGTTGTCGCGTTGTACCTGGCGCTGTGTGTCGGGCTGTGGGTCTTCCAACGGGCGCTGATCTACTTTCCGCAGCCTCGGTCTGTCGAGACGCCGCTGTTAACGCTCTCGGACGCGGGCACGCAGGTGCTGGTTTCCTGGCGAGCGCACGACGGGCCCAATGCACTGATCTATTTCGGCGGGAATGCCGAGGACGTGTCTCGTAACATGCCCTCGTTTGCCCAGGCCTTTCCTGATCACGCCCTTTATTTTCTCAATTACAGAGGCTACGGCGGCAGCGCCGGCTCGCCGTCGGAAGACGCCATTGCGCGTGATGCCGTGGCCTTGTTCGACAAGGTGTACGCCGAGCACCCGCACATTGCGCTGGTGGGCCGCAGCCTGGGTTCGGGCGTGGCCATACGCCTCGCCAGCCAGCGCCCGGCGGCACGTCTGGTGCTGATTACGCCTTATAACAGTCTCGAAGAAATTGCCGCGCGCCAGTTCCCGATATTCCCGGTGAAGTGGCTGTTGCGGGACCGGTTTGAATCCTGGCGCTACGCCGCGCGCATCAACATACCGACGCTGTTGATCGCTGCCGGGCAGGACGAGGTCATACCGGGTTCGAGCACGCAACGGTTATACGAGCATTTCGCCAAGGGTGTGGCGGCGTTGGAGGTGATTCCGGAGGTGGGGCACAATTCGATTTCCGACAGCCCTGAGTACCTCAGGCTGCTGGGTGACGGGCTGTGAACTCATTGGCCAGATACCAGCTTGAGGCCAATCACGCCGCCGAGAATCAAAACGATGCACAAGAGCCTCAACGGGGTTGCCGCATCACCCAGTACGGCTATCCCGAGAATCGCCGTACCTGCCGCGCCGATGCCGGTCCATACCGCGTAGGCCGTGCCCACGGGCAGCGAACGCAAGGACAGTGAAAGCAGAAAGACACTCGACAAGCCGGTAACGGCGGCCAGGAGTCCGGGGGTTAATCGCGTGAAACCGTCGGAGCCTTTCATGAAAAAAGCAAAGGCGATTTCGAGAACACCGGCGATGCCCAACAGTGACCATGCCATAAGTAATAGACCTGATGATTGACTCGCCAGGCACTCGCCTGGCGGTACGTGATGAGAGGTTTCAGCGAGTGCTGCAGCTGATCAAACGTTGGCGGCAGCCGCGGGTTTGGAGCGGAAGGTCACGCCGAACCGATTGAAAGCGTTCATCAGGCCGATCGCATACGTCAGGTCGGTCAGTTCCTTGTCACTGAATTCTTCGGCAGCGGCTTGATAGTCCTCATCGGGAACGCCGGTTTCAGCGACCCGGGTAACGGTTTCTGCCCAGCGAAGCGCGACCCGCTCGCGAGTGTTGAATACGGCACCGGCCTCGCGCCAGACGGGCACCAGAACAAGTTTTTCGACACCGACGCCGAGTTTGACCAGGTCACGTGAATGCATGTCGATGCAATAAGCGCAGCCGTTTATTTGCGACACTCGAAGGTAAACAAGATCGATCAGTTCGTGGGACAAACCGCTGTTTTGCACGCTGACATAAACGCTGCCAAAGGCTTTGTAGCCCTCAGGCGATGCTTTGGCGTAGTCGAGTCGATTGCTCATGATGAATCCTTGTGTGGGTGGGTTGAGGACTCCATCGTGAGGTGTCTTGGTCTGGTTGGTAAGGTCCATGAATGGCCTTGAGACATAGGCCATCATGGCCTGGTCATTCATACGATTCTTGGATCTTTGGTGTGGGTCATAGGCCTCTTAGACTGATTCCCTGTAAACACGCCAACCCACAGACAGGTGAATCATGAACATCTTGCAGATCACGTGCAGCCCTCGCGGGCAGGCTTCGGAAAGTTATCAGCTGTCGAAGAACATCATAGGATTGCTGATGAACGACCATCCCACTGCAACGCTTGTACACAGGGCGGTGGGTGGTGGTGAGTTGCCGCTTGTCGATGAGCCGTACGCGACTTCGCAGCAGTCCCACGCCGATACCTCCAGGCAAGGTTCCATCGCCCGATCGGACCTTCTGATTGAAGAACTGGACGCCGCCGACATCGTGGTGATTGCGACCCCCATGCACAACTTCACCGTCCCCGCGGCGTTGAAAGTCTGGATCGATCATATCGCCCGTGTTCGGCGCACATTCAATGTGGGCGCCCAAGGCAAAACCAGCCTGCTGCGCGATCGACCGGTGTTTGTTGCGGTGGCATCGGGCGGCCGGTTCAGTGGGGTCACGCCGCGTCAGCCAGACTTCCTGACACCCTATCTGAAGGCGGTACTGGGTATGATCGGACTGCATGACCTGATGTTCTTTTCCGTTGAAGGCACTGCGATGGGTCCCGAAGCGGTGGCACTGGCCCGGAGCAAGACAGAACAGGCGCTGCTCGCGTATTTTGAACGATAGGTACCCCCTGTCCTGGCGAGGCCGATGAGCACTTCAATGAACAGTTTTTCACCGCTGGATCCTTCCTCGACAGAACCGATTTACCGGCAAATCTACTGGCGATTTCGCGACGCGATCAATGACGGCGTGCTCACCCCCGGCGAACGGATCCCCGCTGCCCGGGCGCTGGCGAAGGAACTTGGTCTGGCGCGGGGCACCGTCGATACCGCGTATTCACTGTTGACCGCCGAGGGCTACATCCAGCCTCGTGGCCAGGCGGGCACGGTCGTGGCGCCGGGTATCAACGTCAGATCGCCGGCTCGCGCCACGGAGCAGGCCGTCCGTTCGGCGGGCGGCACCTCCATCAGGCACAAGGCGCCGGTGTTGCCGTTTCAGATGGCCCTGCCTGCACTGGATGAGTTCCCCAGGAAAATCTGGTCGCAAATCGGCGCACGCTGCGTGCGCGCCACGCAGGTCGCGGACATGGCCAATCCGTCCGTGTACGGGCTCGAATCATTGCGCACGGCCATCGCCACCTACCTGCAGGTCGCCCGTGGCATCACCTGCTCGCCGTCCCAGGTGTTCATTACCTCGGGATACCGAAACACCCTGGCGTTAATCAGCCACGCGTTGCTCGAACCGGGGGATCGCGTGCTGGTGGAAGACCCCGGCTACCTGCCTACCCGGCAGTTGCTGGAACATCTGCAGATGAAGGTTGTGCCGGTTCCGGTGGACCTGCACGGCATGCAGGTCTCCCAAGGTGTAAACGACTCGATGGGCGCACGCGCAGCGATCGTCACACCGGCTCACCAAAGCCCACTGTGCGTGTCGCTGTCCTTGCCACGGCGTCTGGAGTTGCTTGAATGGGCAGCCCGCGAACAGGCCTGGATTGTCGAGGACGATTACGACGGCGAGTACCGCTACATCAGTCGTCCACTTCCGGCGCTCAAGAGCCTGGATCGCGATGGTCGGGTGCTGTATTCCGGGACGTTCAGCAAGGTGCTGTTTCCCGGTATCCGCCTGGCTTATCTGGTGGTGCCGCCAGCGCAGGTCGAACGGTTCGAGGCGGTGAGTCAGGTGTTCCTGGGCGGTTGTCCGGAACTCACCCAGGCCATCGTCGCGACGTTTGTGACCGAGGGGCATTTTGCGCGACACATCCAGCGAATGCGAAAGCTGTATGGCGAGCGGCGGGAAGCGACCGCGAAGGGTCTCAAGAAAGCGCTGGGCGAGCATATTGGAATTGATGCGCAGCCGGGCGGCATGCACCTGATTTTACGATTGGCGCAGCAACAGTCCGATCGAGCGCTGGTCGAGCGGCTGCGACAGGCGGGAATCTATGCCGAGGCGCTGAGTGACTGGAGTATCCGTGGCAAAGGGGATGCTGCGTTGTTGCTGGGCTTTGCCAATATTGATTCGCAGGAAACGGCCGAGCGGCTGGGGACGCGGATTCTGGCACTGATGTAGGCGGTTCGCTCCTGCCGTTCGGGTCTGGTACATCGCGAAATAATGGCCGCTCCTGTTGGATCGCCGCAGCGTTCGCTGCGACCATGGCACAGTGGATTAGCCCGATCTTGGCCCTTCCGGCTCTCTCCTTCGAACTGCATCATGGCCATCGAACCGCATCATGGCCACCGACGCTCATCCGGAAACAATCCCATGCCCTCACCTCGCTTGCGCAGCATCGCTGTCTTCTCCGGTTCCAACTACGGTTTCAACCCCGCCTATATCGCAGGTGCCCAGGCGCTGGGCCGGGAAATGGCGAAGCGTGGCATACGCCTGGTCTATGGCGGTACAGACAAGGGTTTGATGGGTGTCCTGGCAGACACGGTGCTCGCAGAGGGAGGCGAAGTGGTCGGCATCATCACGCAACTGCTGTTCGACCTCGGCCACCTGCATGGCGAGCTGACCCGACATGAAGTGACACCGGACATGCGCAGCCGCAAGACACGCATGAGTGAATGCGCGGATGCATTCATCGCCTTGCCCGGCGGTTTGGGTACCTTCGAAGAGCTGTTTGAAGTGGCGACGCTGACCCAACTGGGTGAGCACCACAAAGGTGTGGCCTGCCTGAACATCGGCCATTTCTTCGACCCGGTTCGCAGCCTGCTTGACCATGCGGTGAGGGAAGGCTTCATGAAAACCGAACACAGCGACATGCTGATCTTCAACGCCGACCCCTGCGCGGTCCTTGATGCGCTTGAACAATGGCAAGCCCCGACCGTTACCAAATGGATCGCCGCGCGGCCTTCGATACACGCGTGATCACAACGATTTCGGGCCTTGGCGATGCAGCTCCCAACACTGTCGCCCGGGCCCTTTTTTTACGTCACTTCACGATTTCTACCAGCGCCGGGCCTTTCTTGACGATGTAGGTCGCCAGTTCCGATCCCGTATTCGCCCCCACATTCTTCGCCACATGCGCGACCCCGGCCGGGATGTACAGCGAATCACCGGTCTTTAGCGTCACGGGTGGCTGCCCTTCCAGTTGATACTCGAATGTACCGTCCAGAACGTAGGCCACTTCAACACCAGGATGGGCGTGTTTGGGCGATGTCACGCCCGGTTCAAAATCCACCCGTACCTGAATCACTTCACGTTCTGGAACGTCGAGGTCACGGTGCAGCAGGTCTGTGCGGTGCAGGCCGGTCTGCCAGCTTTTCGCCGCCGGCACGCTCTGGTCAACGCCGATGGCAGCCTCTTGAGCCTGGGCAAAACCGGTGAAAGCGACAAATGTTGCAACGGCAACGGCCAAGCCAAGCGAGCCAGCGGTTTTAGGGAAGTCGAATCGGAACATTGCGGTTCTCCAGTCAGTGCAGCCAGTCAGTGCACGATAAATGCCGCGGTTGCGGTGACCTCATTCAACGGCCTGCATGTATCGCGCACGTGTCAGGAGCGCTACGGAGTTGTATTCGAAGTTGGCTGCATGGGGGATTGATACGTGCTGATACACGCAGCCATGGCGAATCAGGAGCGCTCGGACATTTCCCGCCAGCGTCGCGCCTGGATCAGCAAGGCCGGCGCGAAATGCAGCAACACCATCCGCACCAGGTGATGAGAGAGGATGAACACCACGTTCAGCCCGCCACTGAACGCGACAATGGTGATGGTCTCGATAGCGCCCGGCATGTACGCCAGCCACGCCGTGAGCGGGTCGCTGCCGAGGACTTTCCCGGCCACGGCGGCGAACGCCGCAGCCACCAGCAACATCAATACCACGCCGATCAGTCCAGCCCTGCCGTGACGCACGAGATCCTTGAAGCTGATGTCCTGGAACTTCGAGCCGATCAACACGCCGAGCAGGACCGACGCGAAATCGACACTCCATTGCGGCATGTGGAACGTCTGCAGATAACCCACCTTGATGAACACACCGGTGAGGACGATGGCCGTCAGCATGAACGGTGCCGGAACGCCAAATCGCAACAACAGGCGACCCAACAAAAGGCACAGCACGATCAGTGACGCCAGTGTCAGTACGGTGCTCAAGACCCAAGGACTGCTTTCAGCAGCAGCCAGGCCAGGTGTGCCGGGAATGCAGAAGCTCACCAGCACCGTGATGGACAACAGCCGGACCAGATGCACCACGATCACCTTGCTGGACGCTCGCTCGGACTCCAGCAAATCAAACACCGCAGCCAGCGCACCCGGATAGACCGCCAGCAGCGAGTCTTTGACGTTCCAGCCAGTGACTTTGTACAGCCACAAACCGGCGATGCCGACCTGAACGACCAGGCACAGGAGTAACAGGCCAAGGCTGGGCAACAGCGACGCGACGGCCTGGTTGTCCCACGCCTGAAACATCAACCCGGTCGCAATCCCCAGGACGATTTGCACGAAGCCAAGGCTGAAGCGCAGCGTGGGAGAAAAACCCGACTGGCTGACGATGATCGCGGTTGAGAGTATCGAGCCCAGCAAGAGCCCATGGGGCACACCCACAGACTGCAGCGCGGTGCCGACCGCGATGGCCAACAGCAAACACAAAAGCGTTTTCATGAATCGTCCTTAATTCCAGCGTTGGCCTGCAATTTGGATCCAATCGATGTTCCTGCCCGCATTTTTCCCACTGAACAACCGGCAGCGTCAAGCAAAAACACCAGACAGTAACGCCCAAAACACATGTAGCAGCTGCCGAGGCACGAGGCTGCGTCAGGCTGCGAAGCGGCCCCCGAGGGCGGTCCTGCGGACACGCAACGCAGCCTCGTGCCTCGGCAGCTGCTACAGGGGAATTAACAGGATTCAGAATCGGGTGACACCTTCAATCGCCGTCATGAGCCAACATTTTGCAGACCACGTGATCGCGCTCTTTGTAGCAGCTGCCGAGGCACGAGGCTGCGTCGGGCTGCGCAGCGGCCCCCGAGGGCGGTCCTGCGGACACGCAACGCAGCCTCGTGCCTCGGCAGCTGCTACAGACTGAACGGTGTCAGTTCGGATCCAGCAACCCGCCACGCCAATGGCGCGACACCCGGCTGCCGGTGAACTTCGCCACGACCATGCCCTGGGACACCAATCGATCGCGATAGCGCGTCACCATTCGCCCCGCTTGCTCGGCCACCAACACCACCTCTGACGCCGGATCCCCGGGACGCCGCAGAATTCGGGCAAAACGCTGCCCTTCCTCGACAAAATCCCCCAGGTCTTTTTCAAAGATCAGCACTCCCGGTTGCGGGGCCAGGATGGTCTCCATCTGCCCCATTTCCATGGTTTCGACGGGCCAGTCACCCGGCGTCAGCGCCTCATCGATGACCCCGTAACTGCACAACCAGGCATAGAGCCCCTCGGCATCCTGTTCGGCAAACCGGTCGCTGACATCGCCCTGCCCGCGCAGCTCCAGCGTTGCCGCCATCTGCCGCTCGCTGACGCCCTTGCGCAGCCAGGGCGCAATGATGCTTTCCTCAAATGAGCCATCGCCGCCGTCGTCCCAGATAATCGCCACATCCATTTTCATCGCGACCGCCAGCTCACGGCCACGGGGCCAGAAACTGCGGTGCACGTAGAGGTACGGCAGCGCCTCGTCATCGGTGTGCAGGTCGAGCATCACGTCTGCACTGGAGGCCAGTTGCACCAGGCTTTTCTGCCATTCCTGGATATTCGTCGAAGGTGGATTCATCGCTGCGGACTGGTCGAACCCGCGGTTGAAGTTATGGCCGGTCGCCTCGTGGAATCGGCCCAGCAGACGTCCCTGACGAAACTGCCCGATACCCAGCGGATTGGCCTGGGGCACCACTGTCACCTGGCTCTTGAGCCGACCTTCGGCCTCGGCCACTTGCAGGCGTTGCATCAACAGGTGCAACACCAGCATCCCGGCGATCTCATCGGCATGCACCCCGGCTTGCAGGTGCACCTTGGGGCCACTGCCATCGCCCTCGAAACGCCAGGCACCCACCCGCAGCGGGTCGCCGTTGTTGCTACGAACGTTGAACGAAATATCCTGCGCCATCCGCGTGTCCTCCCGTCATGACCGTTAAAAACCCGTGCATCGCCGCTGGTGATTGAACAGACGTTCAACTAAGCTCGCGAACGAGTAACCGCACCCAAGGACGTCCCTGTGACCACTACCGCTCCGAAAAACCGTCGCGCCGAACCAGACGAGCGCCGCGAAATGCTGGTGGCTGCCACGCTGCGTTGCCTGGTCCGTGACGGGCATGCCGGTATCTCCGTGCGCCGCATCGCCACCGAGGCCGGCGTGTCCGTTGGCTTGCTCAACCATCATTTCGGCAGCATCGATGCGTTGATCGCCGACACCTATCAGAAGCTCGCGAGCGAACTGACCACGGCCCTGCTTCAGGAAATCGAGCAGGCCGACACGCCGGCCGCGAGGATGGACGCGTTCCTGACCGGTTCATTCGCGCCACGGGTCATGGACCCCGACTTGCTCGGCGCCTGGGTGGTGTTCTGGAGCCTGATTCGCCATTCCGAACACGTCAGCCAGTCTCACGAAAAAAGCTACCGCGCCTACCTCGACTTGCTCCGCCAGCTCCTGGATGACCTGGCCGCCAGCGAAGGCTTTGTGATTCACGACACGCACCTGGCCGCCATCGGCCTATCGGCGATGCTCGACGGACTCTGGATCGAGTGGTGCCTCAACCCCGAAACCTTCAGTCCCGCCAACGGGCTCCACATCTGTCGCTGCTGGATAAAGGGGTTGCGTCACGGAGCATTCAGCACCGACGACGTCCTGTGAGGCGTGACGCCCAAAGATCATCGCCAGGGTGCCGCTGACCGCGATCAGCCCGGCGCCGATCATCAGTGACACATCCATCACCGTGCCCCAGATCAGGCTCGACAACAGGAACGCCCAGATCAGCCCTGTGTACTCGAACGGCGCCAGCAACGTCGCCGTGGCCCGCCGGAAACTCGCAAACAACAGGTACTGACCGATACCGCCCACCAGGCCCGCCGCGAGCATCCCCAGCCACGCCGGGGTCGGCGACGGCGTGTGGGTCCAGGGCAGCGCCACGGTCATGCAGATCACAAACACCACGTTGGTGATGAGCATTTGCTCCAGCACCGACGTCTGGTCATCCACCTGCCGCAACTGGATGTAAGTGAAGGCCCAGCACATGGCTGCCAGCAGCGTCAGCACCACCGGCAATGGCTCGGCGATGTTGCTGGGGCGGCAGGCGATGATCACCCCGACAAATCCGACGATCAGGGTGAACCACTGCCAGCCGTTCGCGCGCTCCTTGAGGAACACCGCCGCCAACACCGTGACCATGATCGGCGCCGAGAAATACAGCGTGGTCATCTCCGCCAGCGACAGGTCCCGGGCCGCCGTGTAATACAGCACCCAGGCGATAATCGACAGCAAACCACGCTGCACCAGCAGGCGTCGGCTCGGCGAGCGCCAGGCTTTTTGCACCAGCCGCAAGCGCCCCGCCACCAGGCACACAAACACCACGAACAAGCTGCGCCAGAACAGGATGGTGACCACCGAATAATCGGCCACCAGCCACTTGATCACCGCGTCCTGCAACGCCAGAAACGCATAGCCCAAGGTGCACAGACCAATACCTTGCAACGACCGGTCGACCGTCCCTGGCGTGCTCATCACACGGACCTGCGCACTGGCGTTCCGCGACGCTCGAAGAAGGCGAACAGCGCCTCGATCAGGAACGTCAGGCAGACATACACACCGGCCACCAGCAGCAGCGGCTCGTAGACCTGCAGGGTTTGCGCACGCACCACGTTGGCCGCGCCCAGCAGGTCGATGATCGCAATGGTCGACGCCAGTGCCGTGGATTTGAGCAGCATCACGGTCTCCCCGGCGAGGGTCGGCAACAGCAACCGCATCGCCCGAGGCAAGCGTACCCGCAACAAAGCCTGGCGCTGGGTCATGCCGAAGGCCGACGCGGCTTCCATTTCACCCTTGGGCACTGCCAGCAACCCACCGCGGATCACCTCTCCGACATACGCGCCCACCGACAGCACCAGCGCGAAAACGATGTACCAGTAGCCGTCACGCAGGTACGGCCAGAAGAAGCTGCCACGGATCAGCGGAAACTGGGCAAACAGGCTGCCGAGTCCGTAGTAGAAAATGTAGATCTGGATCAGCAGCGGCGTGCCACGCAACACGCTGGTATAGAACAGGCTGGCCCTGGCGATCACTTTGTTCTTCGAGATCCGTGCCAGCGCCACCAGCACCGCCAACACGAAACCGAACACCATGGAGATCAGCAAAATGGTGATGGTCGTTTGCAGACCCCGACCCAACAGGGCCGCGTATTCAACTATCCACGCTGGAATCATTTCATTCACTCAGCCAAAGGCATCCAGCGACGGATGCGTCGTTCAAGTCGTCCGGACAGGTAATTGGACGCCAGCGTCACCACGTAATACATCGCCGCAGCCGTGAGGTAGAACAACAGGTAGTGACGGGTCGAACCCGCGCCTTGCTTGGCGGTGTACAGCAGTTCGTTGGTGCCGACCACGCTGATCAGGGCACTGTCCTTGATCAGGTTGATCCACAGGTTCGCCATCCCGGCCATTGCGTAGGGCGCCATGATCGGCAACGTGACGCGGCGGAACAGCCCGAAACCGCTGAGGCCAAACGCCCTCGCCGCTTCGATCTGGCCATAGGGAATGGCCTGGATGGCCGCCCGGAAAATCTCCGAAGCGTAAGCCCCCTGAACCAGCCCCAGCACCAGGATCGCGGCCAGTGGACCACTGACGTTGACCGCGTCGTAACCCATCTTGGCCATCAGTGAATTGAGGAGCATGGAGCCGACGTAGTACAGCAACAGAATCAGCAGCAACTCGGGAATCGCACGGAACAATGTGGTGTAGCCGCGCATCAGCGCCGCGATCGGTTTGGGTGCGCCCAATTTGAGGCAGGCCACTACCAGGCCGATGAACAGCCCGACGACAAATGCCCCTGCGGAGATCTGCAGGGTCATCAACAGTCCCTTCAGTAGCGCACCACCCCATCCTTGTTCGGTGAAATTGATCAAAGCGAACATTTCCGGCATTTCGGTCTCCCAGTTTCGCAATCAACAACCTGCCTGAATCCCAGTGTGTGAGAGCCTGTGTGGCGAGGGGATTTATCCCCTCACCACACAGGCACGCTCCCACCTGGAACTGTGATCATCTAGAAAGCAGGTTTCACGCTGGTGCCGAAGTAGCTCTGGGAGAGGTCGTCGTAGTCCTTGCTCGCCAACAGGGCGGTGATCGCCTTGTCCAGTCGGGCCTTGAGATCGGTGTCGTCCTTGCGCAGACCGGCACCGACACCTTTGCCGAAGATCGGGTCATAGGGCACTGTGCCGAGGAACTCGAGGTTGTTGGCGTCCGGGGTCTTGACGAACTCGGTCATGGCCGTGCCGTCCGCCATCATCAGGTCGATGCGACCGGCGATCAGGTCCGCGTTGGCCGAATCCTGGGTGTCGTAGTACTTCACGTCGGCGATTTTTTCGTAGTAGGCCTTCAGGTAGCTGGCGCTGACCGTGGAGTTCTGCACGCCGATGATCTTGCCCTTCAAATCATCCGGGTACTTGCTCACCTTGGCGCCCTTGGGCCCCACAATCGCGATGAGCGAATCGTAGTAAGCCTTGCTGAAGGCGATCTGTTTTTCGCGCTCTGCAGTCACGGACATCGAGGAGAAAATCACGTCGATTTTCTTCGCCAGCAACGACGGAATGATCCCGTCCCATGCTACTTCCTTGATCTCGCATTCGGCTTTCATTTCGGTGCAGAGCTTGTGGATCAGGTCGACTTCAAAGCCTTTCCATTCACCGTTGGCCTGCTTCTCGGTGTACGGCGGATAGGGTTCAGCCGCCACCGCGAACCTGATCGGCGCAGCTTGAGCGCTGCTGATGCCGGCTAGCAGCACGCATGCCACGCCCGTCATCCAGTTTGCCAAACGTCGATTTCCCATGATTTTTTCCCGTCTTTTTATGTATTAGCGAGTTTGATGAGCGTTGACGAATTGTCGGCAGCGCTCGCTGCGTGGGTGTACGAACACTTCGTCCGGCGAACCGGTTTCCTCGATCAACCCTTGATGCAAAAAGGCGACTTTGGAGGAGACATCACGTGCGAAGGCCATCTCATGAGTGACCAGGATCATGGTCCGGCCTTCTTCGGCGAGGGAGCGAATCACCCGTAGCACTTCGCCGACCAGTTCCGGGTCGAGTGCCGAGGTGGGTTCATCGAACAGCATGACTTTGGGGCGCATGGCCAGGGCCCGGGCAATGGCGACGCGTTGTTGCTGCCCCCCGGAGAGAAACGCCGGGTACTCGTTGCGTTTGGCCGCAAGCCCTACGCGTTCGAGCAAGGCTTCGGCGCGCTCGGTCGCCTCCGCCCGGCTTTCACGCAAGACCTGGGTCGGCGCTTCGATGAGGTTTTCCAGCACCGTGCGATGGGGCCAGAGGTTGAAGTTCTGGAACACCATGCCCAGGCTCGAGCGAATCCGCACCAGCTGCTTGGCGTCGGAAACCAAGGGCGCGCCAGGCCGATTCTGGTTCAGGTGAATGCTTTCACCGTCCACCAGAATGCGTCCCTGGTCCGGTATTTCGAGCATGTTGATGCAACGCAGCAAGGTACTTTTGCCCGAGCCGCTGGCACCAATCAGGGAGATCACCTCACCCTCGCGCGCCGTCAACGAGACACCTTTGAGCACCTCGATATTGCCGAAGCGTTTGTGCAGGCGATCGACTTCGATCATGGTTTTGCACGAGGCCGGTTCGATAGTCGCTTCACAAGTCACGCGGGAGATCACGGGCCGAGGCGCTTCGCCGTTCAGCACCAGGACAAACTTGCGAATCCGCTGACAGGCCTGGGCCAGTCGCTCTTCACCGAGGGTAAACGAGAGCCGCACGAAGCCTTGAGCCGGTTCACCGAACGCCGCCGCATCCAGCACCGAAACATGCGCTTCGCGCAGCAGGCGCCAGGCGAATTCAAGCGACGTCAGGCCGGTGTTGCGCACGTCTATCAGCACGAACATGCCAGCGTCGGGTTTGAGCACCGAAATACCCGGACAGTCCGCCAGGCTGTTCACCACCAGATCGCGACGACGGCGATAGATGTCACGCATGCCGTGGGTGACGTCGGCATGGGCCTGCACCGCCTTGAGTGCCGCCTCCATGACAAACCCCGGCAGGCCATAAAGCATGCTCAGCACCAGGTTTTCGACATGGGCCACCAGGGTTTCATTGGCGACGATCCAGCCGATGCGCCAGCCGGTCATGGCGTGGGATTTCGACAGGCTGCCGATCACCACGCAACGCTCGGCCATGCCTGGCAACGCCGCCAGGCTCAAGTGCTCGCGCTCGAACGCCAGGCTTTCATAGACCTCATCCACCACCACCCAGAGGTCATGGACAATGGCCAGTTCGGCAATGGCTTGCAGCTCTTCGCGGTTGAGCACAACGCCGGTGGGGTTATTGGGGTTGGAGAGGAAGATCGCCTTGGTGCGCGGGGTGATGGCCTTGGCCAGCACCGCGGCGTCGAGCCGGAAACCGGAATCCGCCGTACACGGGACGCGCACCAGTGTCGCGCCGGAAGCTTTGAGCGTGGCCTCGTAGGTGACGTACATCGGGTCGAGGGCGATCACTTCATCGCCACTCGTCAGCAAGCACAGCGAGGCGGCGAACAGTGCGTTCTGCGCCCCCGCCGTCAGGATGACGTCAGGCGCTTGTACTTCGCGGTGGAGCAAAGTGGTGTAGCGGGCGGCGATGGCTTCGCGCAAGGCCAGGCGGCCTGCGATTTCGGTGTAGTGGGTGTCGCCCTCGCGCAGGGCGTGAATGGCGGCGTCGGTGATGAAATCAGGGGTGGGGAAATCCGGGTCGCCGACGCTGAGGATGATCACATCCTCGCCACGGCGCTGGGCTTCGTACGCCGCGTAGTGGATATCCCAAGCGGCAACG
This sequence comes from Pseudomonas sp. LBUM1643, assembly GCF_059716215.1. Lineage (NCBI taxonomy): Bacteria > Pseudomonadati > Pseudomonadota > Gammaproteobacteria > Pseudomonadales > Pseudomonadaceae > Pseudomonas > Pseudomonas sp. LBUM1643. Next base: position 2,624,625 of record NZ_CP166813.1, on the reverse strand, counting down.
CCGTCGCCTGTAATCCGTTCAACAAAGGGTGAAAACCGCATGCAAGTGCCTCGTTCAAAATGAAGAAACGCAAGCCCGCGCTACCAGCCGGGGAAGTGGGAACCAACATAGTCGAAGCTGAACAGTCGTTCAACAGAAAAGTCACAGTGGTTCGCGTTCAGCGCAAACAGGTCGTTTTTACGACAGTCATGCCGTTTATCGGTCAGGTGGGATTTTTGATTGAGAGGGTGCGGTTAGTGCTGTTGTGGCAGTTGGCATGGGCTGATTTTTGCTGTGTTTGTGAAGGCCCCATCGCGAGCAGGCTCACTCCTACAGGGGACCCTGTTGTACACAAAATGTGTATTCACCGAGGATCACTGTGGGAGCGAGCCTGCTCGCGATGAGGCCCTCGAATCCAAGGCACATTTATCGTGGCCGACGAACCACCCTCACCTTCGCACTGCCTCCGCCGCCACAGAAAAATCGCTCGCCTCCATCCGACTCAAGCCCCGACACGCCGACGCCATCCGGCAGCCTGGCGCTCTCCAGGACCTCACCCGTCGTGGCGTCAATATGGCGTAACTCGCTTTCATCGCCCTCCCACGTCCCATGCCAAAGCTGCCCTTCGACCCAGGTCACGCCGGTGACGAAACGGTTCGATTCCAGCGTTCGCAAGATGGCCCCGCTCTCCGGATCAATCCGGTGAATCTTGCGCTCACGGTATTCACCGACCCACAGCGAACCTTCAGCCCAGGTCAGCCCAGAGTCGTTGCCACCGCCCGGCGCCGGGATGGTGTTGAGCACCCGACCGGTGTGCGGGTCAATCTTCTGGATGCGATCTTCGGCGAGCTGATACAGGTGCTCACCGTCGAAGGCCGTACCGGCGTGCGCGGCGACGTCAATCGAGCGCACGGTCTGGCCGTTCGCAGGGTCGAGCGCGGTGAGTTTTTCACCGACGGCAAACCAGACATGCTGACCGTCCCAGGTCACGCCGTGCACCTTGTCGACGCCTGGAAACGGTCCATATTCACGAAGAATTTCAGCGGTTGAATGTTTCATTTTCGGATCCTCTTCACGGGTTGGTGACGTTCATCCTAATCACCGGGAAGTGGTGCCGGGAGTAACAAGGTCGTCGCGAAACCCGGCACCGGCGGCGTCATCCAGCGACGGGCGCGACCATGACCGAACGACTGCACCTTGCCTGCCGCCGACAGCTTGTCGAGCGTGCGCTGCACCGTGCGCTGACTGGCGCCAAGCGCCAGTGCCAGGGCTGAACTGGACCAGGACTCACCGTCCGCGAGGCAGGCGAACACTGACGCGTACTTCTCTTCAACGGGCGGCGCGAGCAGGACTGCCTCAGATGAAACCAGCGGCACCAGCACAAATCCGCGTTTAGTCGCGCTCACCCCGGCCAGGGGCTTGAGTGCAACACGCAGGCGTCCGATTTCAACGCGCAATCGTGCGCGGTGGGATTCATCGGCAAGCTTCAATCGGAAGGCCCGGGCAATCAGCACTTCTCTGGACACATCGCCAGGCCAGGCTTCGGCCAGTACCCGAACCAGGGAAAACAACACCGCGCGCGTGGCCAGGGACACTGACATGCCGACACCGCGCACAATCGATCGACAGGCATCCACGACCAGCACGGTCGAACCGAGCAAGGCCTCCACTTCATCCAGCAGGATCGGCCGTTCCGCTCCCCGGACGATCAGCAGCGCAACAGGGGTGTCGAGCACGAGCGCGGCGTTTTCCACTTCGGCTGTCAGTGCCGTAATGCCCGCCTCCTGCGCCGCATTGGCGGCCCGTGCGAGCGCCGCACGCGCCTTGTCGGTTTGCAGTCGCCGGATCGCAATGCCTGCAACGACCAGTTCATGGGCAGTCCTCAAGGCGGGAGGCAATGGCGCCGGGTCGAGGTCTGCGAGTAATCCCTGGGCGTCATCGAGCCGTCCGACCAGCAACAAACGCCGAATCTGCAGATACCGAGCATGGGCTGCGTTGATCCGGTCACCCTGAGCCTCCAGCACGACCCGCGCCGCTTCCAGTGCCTTGGTCGGCCACCCCAGGTCCCGGGAGGCCAGGGCGATTTCGGCCTCGGCAACCAGACAGCGCGCACGGGCCAACGCTTCCTTCGGCCCGAACGCCCGCGCGGCACGGCGCACTAACTCCCTGGCCCGAACCAGATCACCCAGCTGCGCCATCGCGATGCCCCGCAGCGCGAGCGCCGGAGCATCCTCACGCAGGGCAATCCGGTCCAGCGCACCGAGCGGATCGCCCGCGGCCAGCGCACGTGCCGCCGCCCTGATCAACGAATCCATCTGTATCGCGCCATGCTTGTCACCTCTTCGGTTCGTTCCTGATGGTGAGTCTAGTCAGGACCGAGAGCTTCCAGTCAAGACTGGGTTCTTGAGTGAGTTCTTGTGTGAATGAGTGGATGAGTGGATGAGTGAGTGAGAACCCTGTGGCGAGCGAGCTTGCTCGCGCTTGAGTGCGCAGCACTCACCAAAAATCATTTAATTGTTCATCAGATTTTTGGGGCTGCTACACAGCCCAGCGCGAGTAAACTCGCTCGCCACGGGACTTGCTTGTCTTAAGGTTTATCCCTTCACTCGGCGATCTGTGCTTGGCCTTTAGTGACCAACCGCAGATTGATCAACGCCACCCTTCGCCCGTCCGGCGACAAACGCTCCTCTACCGCAAACGGTTCGAACCCGAGCTTGGGGTAAAGCAACAGGCCGGCCGTATTTTCGTTAAAGCACGAAAGCTCTACGTCACGAGCCCGATGCCGTTCGAACGCAATCGCGATCATCGTCTCCACCAGATACCTGGCAACCCCCTTGCCCCGGGCCTTCGGTGACACGATCACGTTGCCAATGGCACAACGACCGTCTTGTTCAAACGTATAGAAATTCGCAAAGCCTACGACACAGCCATCCGCCTCAACCACGGTCGAATCGCTGCGTTGAGCGATGGACGTCTGCAACTGTTCCTCCGTCAGCGGGTACTGCGCCTTGGGGAACATGAAGAACAACTCTTGTGGCGTTTGAGGAAAGCTGCAAATCGTCAGGACATCGTCAGTGCTGACGGGGCGGTGGGTTAACAGCATGATTTGGCTCCATCCAAATGTAGGTGCCACAGCTTAGGGCTCGCGGGTAATAGTTAAAAGTGCGGCCCGACTTTCTCCCGCCGCAGGCCCGCGAACACTCAACAGACCGAGCGTTAGCTCGCCTGCAAGCTTTTGATCTTGATCTGGCTTTTGATCCACCCGCCCCGTCGGGAGGCCGTACCCCTGCAAAAAAATGGTCGGCTGTCAGGCCGCCATCGCGAGCAAGCTTTGCTCCCACAGTTAAGTTCGGCGCCCCGACCAGCCAGCTCCCACACAGAATTGGAGTACTACCGCGTCCCCCGCCGACGCATTGCATCCGGCGAAAAATCATCGTCATTGGGAATCGGCTGATTAAACGCCACCGTACTGGTCTCCTCGTTATCCAGATTCTGCACGTGATAACGCCGCGCCTGGAGATCATGGAACACATCCAGCGCCGACCAGGTCGTCGGCAAATCATAGAAATTCTTCAGATAAGCCATCGACACCCGCCACAATTCCCCTCGGCCATCGTATTGATCGACCAGCGCCGCGCCCCAGCTGTCCTCGTCCAAAAACAGCACCCGCTTGGCATAGATATGTCGCGCGCCCGCCTTGAGCGTCCCCTCCACCACCCACACCCGATGCAGTTCATAGCGGGTGTACGCCGGGTTGAGATGACCCACCGCCAGCAAGTCCTTGTACTTCACCTCAGGGCTGGTGATCTTGTAATTGTTGTAAGGAATGTAGAGCTCTTTTTTACCGACCAGCTTCCAGTCGTAACGGTCCGGTGCTCCGTTGAACATGTCCGTATCATCCGCCGTACGCAGGCCATCGGCGGCGGCGATCGGCGTGTCATACGCCAGGCTCGGTGCGCGACGCACGCGCCGCTGGCCAGCGTTGTAAGCCCAGGCCTGACGCGGGGAGGCGACCTGATCGAGCGTTTCATGAACCAGCGCGGCCCCGCCGGCCAGCCGTGCGGGACTGGTGGTAAAGCTCATGAAGTAAAACAGGATGTTCTTCAGGTCCGCGAAATTGCCGTTGGGCAGGTAGTACTTGAACAAGGCTTCCTGCTGCGACGTCACCAGCGAATAAGCGCCATTGCGTTGCACCGCCACCTCGGAGGCACGGCGCACGATGTAGTTGCCACGATACCGGGCGATGTGGTTCCACAACACCTCGACCCCGTTCTGCGGGATCGGGAACGGAACACCACCATAGGCATCAACAAAGCCGTTACCGCCCTCTACCAACTTCGCGGACAGGGCGTTTTTCGCAGTGTTGTCATACAGCCATTTCGGTGCCGAGGCAGACCGGCGGGTCGGATAGACCGGCATCTGGAACGTGTCGGGATAGGTCTTGAACAGCGCCAGTTCACCCGGCGACAAATTGTCCTTGTACTGCTCGACATTGGCTTTGGTGATGGTGAACAGCGGTTTGTCGCCGGCGTACGGATCGAGGTGGTGCTGGCCCGGCGTGTACCCGGCGGGCGCTTGGGTGATACCGCCCGTCCAGGGCGGAATCGTGCCCGCCGCGTTGCCGGCCTTTTCCGCGCCCATGGGTGTCAGGCTCGATTGCAGTTTGGCCGCTTCCGGCGCCGAAACGCCGGCCATGGCCACTGCGCTGGTGACTGACAATGTGATCGCCAGCGCGATCAACGAATGCATCTTCATCATCCTGAATCTCCTTGAACCCTGCCCTGCAAACATGCAGGGCTTTTTTACTGTTAGAGGGAGTACTTGATGTTCAACCCGACGTTGTCGCGATCGCGCCCGGCGTTGTTTTTACCGGCGCCATAGAAGTTGGTGTATTGCACCTCGGCTTCCAGGCTGTTCAGGTAGTTGGCCTTGAGCCCCAGGGTGTAGGCCTTGCGCCCTTCGATGAAGTTACCGGTCTGACTGGAGTTGCCTTCGAAGTCGTCCTTGTAGACGGCATAGGGCGACAGGTTGATGCCGGCAAACACATCGTTCCACGTACCGCTGAGGACCAGCGTGTAGCCATAGGCGTTGCGGTTGATCTGATCGTCGCGGTCGTAGCCCGAGGCATAGGCGCCATTGGGTCGGCCGGAGTAGTAACGGACGCTGCCGTCATAGGCACGGTATTGCAGGCTGCTGCCGCGAACCTGCTCGCTGGCCAGTTCGACGATGCCAAACAGCGAGTCGAAGCTCAGCTTTGGCCCGAAGTTGTACAGCGAACCGATGGACGTGTTGAACGCCTCGACCCGCTCACAATTGTGGATCTGGTCCCTGATCCCCACGCGCTTGCCACCGATGTCTACCTGCGCGCCAGCGGTCATGGGGGCCGCCTGCGCCAGCATGTCGCCGAGCAAGTCGTTGGTGGTCGCGACGCCGATCGGCAGGTTGGGACGGTATGCCAGCTCACCGAACACCGAGGCATCGCCCACGGTGGTGTTGAAACTCAAACCGTACATGCGAATGTCTTCAACGTACTCGCGTCGGGTCGTGACCTGGTTGGCCAGGTCCACCGCTGCCGCGCCATTGACCAGCCCCAGCAACTGTTGCGCGGCAGCACTGCTCGGTGCTGCTGCGCGCAGGTCGGCGTAGCTTGCAAAGCCGCCAAGACCGGCCAACTGGTCGATGTTCAGCCCGGCATAGGCCTGATCGACATCGGCATAGATCGCCGGTTCTTTGGCGTGATAGTTGACGAAGTAGAACGCGAACTCGGTGGAGTTCAGTTGCTCGGCCATGTAGCGGAACGCGGCGCCGAACTGGCCATCGTTTTTGGCGTTGATGTCACTGCCGACGTTAGCGACCTTGAACATGCCGCTCGAGTCCAGGTATTGCGTGCCCTGCAAGCCGCCGACGTGGGCCGTGCTGAGCTGCGGATACAGGCTCTGGAACGTCGGGCTGGCGAGTGCGCCCACGCGGGTATACGAGGTGTTGCCACCGTCGGCAAACAGGTCGGTTTCCGAGAAAAAAGTCCCCACCGGATCGATCCGGCTTTCCTTCCAGTTCCATTGGTAAAAGGCGTCCATCGACAGGTTGTCACTCAAGCCAATATTGAAACTGGCCGCCTCCACCGGCATCAGGACCTCCTTGAGCTCCGAACCCGGCAAACGAAACTTCGCCCCATCCACCGGGTTGGTGGTGTTGACGCCGCCGCGATAGAACAGCCCCTCTCCCCAGTTAAAGACCTGGCGCCCCAGTCGCGCTGACAACGGCGTGTCACCCACATCCCAGTTACCGTAGACATAGGCGTCGAGAATTTCCGCCCGATGCCCCGCGCTGTCCCGGGTCTGCTCGGTGAAGCGGTTGTTGTAGGGATAGGTCTGGCTCGGCTGCGGCGGTGTGTTGTTGTCGTAGTAGTCGTTGCGTTTGTCCATGATCTGCGTGTCGTAAAACGCCGTGCCACGGGCGAACACACCATAGTTTTCATAGGTCGCCCCCAGTTCGGAGGTAATTTTGTAGACCTCGGAAACCAGGCCCGGATTGAAGTTGCGATTGCCGTCGTTGCTGTTGACGTCGTTGTTGGATTTGTCCTGGCCTTGAACCCGCCACAACGTGCCATAGGACACCGTGGTATCGAGCGAACCGGAAATCCGGCTGTCCGCCAGATTGAATTCGACTGCATGGGCTTGAGCGGCCAGAAACAAAGGCAACAGGCTGGCCAGGGCGAACCCGGCGTCACCGGGCATACGGTGCACACGCGGCGTGGAGGAAAGGATCTCCATACGGACTTACTCCATGGTCTGAATCTTATTGTTGTTGTGGTCGGGCGCAGCGCGCCGTCGGGGTGAATCGGTGGATCAAACAGTCGGATATAACGTGCGTCGAGGCGCCGGCCAGCGACCGTGGAGCCCTGCCCTGATCCAGCAAAAAACCGCGATCGCAAGGCCCAGGTGATACAGGTCGACCCGTGGAATACCCAGCCAGCTCCCCGGCCCGGCCACCCACAAACCGCTCACCACGAACAACGCACAACCGATCAGCGCCAGTGGCCAGCGCTGCGATCGGCCACGCCAGCCAATCACCAGCAATGCCAGCAGATTGGCGGCCAACACCAGGGCGTCGGGCACTGTCCAAAGCAATGCGGCAATCGCCACCACCATGGCGTTCCCCCGCCTTCCGGACAGCGCGCCGACTGCGATCAACAGCAGGCTCCAGTGCGATGAACATTGCACCGCCCATTGATGCCAGGACTGCGCCTGACTGACCCCGGCGTATTCCAGCGCCCCGGTCAACGCACCGAGGGCCATCAACACGAAACCGCACACTCGCCATCCTTCGCTTTGCATCATTGCCCGCAAGGCTGCCCACAGGCAGACGCTGGCGAGTATCAGCTCACCCAGAACATGCAAAATCATGCTCACACCTCCAGCGCGACGGTGGGTCTGCCGGATCGCATCAACAGCAATGCCAGGAGTGCTGCAGTGATGCCGGTGATCATCAACAACTGATCCAGTGGCAACCCGAGCGCGAAGTGCCCGAGTGCCATCGGCACCGGCAACGAACTCAGCCAGACCCATTGCGCGCGGCTCTGTCCCGGATGGTTTTCCAGGCTTCGGCCCAATACCCACAGCGATACCAATAGCCACGCCGCACCCAGCACCCGCCAGAGCAGCGGCAACTCAAAAGCGAAGCCGATAAACAGCAACCCGAGTACGAACAGCAGCATCACCTGCGCCAGGCAATAAACGGCCGTTGCGCGATTCAGGTTTGGGCGGTAAAGGCGGAACCGGCTCAGGTCATGCGCGGGCTTCGGGTCGAGCGCGTGGGCAGCGGCAGGACGCCAGCCAGGCGGTGACACCCAGAGTTGCAGGCGCTCTTTCCAGGTAGTGGCCAGACGAAAATCGGCGAGCAGGTCGGCATATTTATGCAGGTTCGCCTTGAGCGGATCACAACTGTTGAGCTGCCCGTGAATGCCGTAAATGATCGGCTCCTGGTTGCCCGGACGCTCAGCGGCGAAGGTCTTGAACAGGTGATCCCAAAGCATCAGGATCGCGCCGTAGTTACGGTCCACGCAATACGCGTTCTGGCCGTGGTGCACGCGATGATTGGACGGTGACGCGAACCAGCGATCAAACCAGCCAAGGCTGCCGATGTGCCGCGTGTGAATCCAGAATTGGTAGGCCAGGCTCACCGCGCCGCTGATCACGAACACCGTCGGTGGGACGCCGATAACCGCTAGCGGCCAAAAGAACAGCCAGGTGGTCAGAAACCCCGTGCTCGATTGGCGCAGGGCCGTGGCGTAGTTGTATTCCTCGCTGGAGTGATGCACCACGTGCGAGGCCCACATCAGGTTGGTTTCATGGCCCATGCGGTGGGTCCAGTAGTAGCAGAAGTCATACCCCACCAGCCCGATCACCCAGACCCACCAGTGTTGGGCCGACAGCTCGAACAGCGACAGGTACTGATAGGCCAGCACGTATACGCCGATGTTGATGGCTTTGACGAACACGTTCATCACCTGGCCGCTCAAGCCCAGGGACAGACTGCTCAGGGTATCGCTGAGGGAAAAGGTTTGCTGGCGTCGCACCCAGCCAAACAAAAGTTCCAGCAACAACAGGACGAGGAAGAACGGTACGGCGTAGACGATGGGATTGGGCATGCAGAGGCCTCCTTTTTATTCTCTGCGCACACTAGCGTTCCCGACCTCCTTCATCTTGATGTACCGCGCCAACCTAAATGCTCATGGACGCCAAGTTGACTTGCGCACAGTCCAGCGAGTGACGCTTGCGATAGTCGCCTGGCGAAATACCCCGTGACTGGCGAAACGCATGGCTGAAGGCGCTGGACTCGGAGAAGCCCAGCGCAAACGCAATGTTCAGGATGCTCAGGTCAGACAGGCGCAAATAATGCTCGGCCAGCTCCAGCCGAACCGATTCAAGAATGCTGGAAAAGCTTTCGTCCTCAGCGGCCAACTTGCGCTGCAGCGTGCGAGGTGACATGGCCATCTCATCGGCCAGCGCCTCCAGATGAGACTCACCATGGGCCAGGCGCTCCATCAGCAAAGCCCGCACACGGCGGCTAATCGAGAGCGATGCGTAGGAATGGTTCATCTGCAATTCCGCCTCCAGCAGCATGCTTTTGTGGGTGCGCCGATCCGCGCCACACACGGGCAATTGCAAGGCTTCGACTGGAAACAGCAGCGCGTTGGTGCGGCTGTTATAGCGCACCGGGCAACCGAAAAAGCGTTCGTACTCCGCGGGGTCGGCGGGCGGCGCGTGCATCATGTGCACTTCAACCAACGCCGGGGCAGAACCGGTGAGCCAGCGCCCATAAGCCGTCCAGCCCGACAGGATCGAGTCCATGTGCCTGGCGCAGTAGGGTTCCAGCTCGGTGATGCGCCGATCCTCGAGCATCGCCACACCCTCGTTGATGGTCAGGTAGGTTCGGCTGGAGGGGTTGTCGAACACCATCTTGCCAAAACGCCGGATCATCGCCGTCGCTTCGCCGAGCGTGGCACTGGTCATCGCGACGTAGCCAAGACCGCCATAGGTGGCGGGCCGAACGGTCGCGCCGACCAGCAGGCCGAAATGCGCCAGGCCGCTGGTTTCAACGGCGGCCGCGAACAAGGCGCGCAGCTTGCACAAACCGACGCGCTTGATTGGGTCGTCCAGTTGCGAGGCCGACAAACCCGTCTGCTGGATCAGTCGTTGAGGATCACAGCCATGTTTCGCCGCAATCTCCAGAACATGGTTGATAAACGCGGCGCTGGTGGTTGATGAGTGCATCCGGGGGCCATGTGATTGCTGACAGATGAGTGAGTGCTCTCTCTGAGCATTGCGGTTTTCAGGGTCGCAAACCGTTGAGCGCGCGGAGTCTATCAGACGCCCGAAAGAAGACATCAGTCGTAGGCCAGTCACCGCTCAGACCCGGCCGCTGACGGGCAACAACGCTCCGGTCACGGCGCTCGCTTGTGCGCTGAGCAGGAACACAATGACCGCCGCCAGCGCGTCCGGCGAGACCCAGCGAGTGTGATCGGCATCCGGCATGTCGCGCCGATTCGGCTCGGTGTCGAGGATGCTGGGCAACACGGCATTGACGGTGATCCGTGTGTCTTTGAGTTCTTCGGCCAGGCTTTCGGTCAGCCTCGCAACGCCAGATTTCGAAGCCGCGTAGGCCCCCATTCCAGCGCCGGCTTTTTGTGCCGCGCCGGCACCGATGTTCACCACGCGCCCCGCAGGACTGTGCAGGATCATCGGCAGCGCGGCCTTGGTCGTGGTCAGCGCGGTGCGCAGGTTGATGTGGTAGAGAAAATCCCAACTGGCAAGATCTCCGTCAGCGAGGGTTTCCCAGCGAAAACCACCTGCGACGTTGACCAGTGCATCGAGTCGACCAAAGCGTTCTGCAATCTGGGCCATCGCTTGGTTGGCGGCGTTAGAGTCGGTCAGGTCCACGCCTCCCAGGTGCATCGCAGCCTTCAAGGCGGGAGTCAGACGCTCAGGCGCCGCATTCGCCCGATCGATCATCACCACCTGCGCGCCCCGTTCGGCCGCCGCCTGCGCCACTGCCAGTCCAAGACTGCCGAATGCTCCGGTAATCGCCACCACTTGCCCTTGAAGATCGTTATCCATCACCCGCGCCCCGGCTTTAAAAAATGAAAGTCAGCGGCAGGCTAGCGGCTCCATTGGGGGGGACGCTTGATGAGAGACGACGAATTTAATGCTTGATCGCGCCAGCCTTCGTCGGTGTTCCCAAAGGCCAGCGCCTTGGCTATTGCAACCACACGTCTAAAGCAAATAAGGATTTTTCTGACAGACAAAACCATAAACATCCGAAACGATCTCTCTAAATCAGCCGTTTCAGCGCACATTCGAGGGTTTTTGTTGAACACTCTCGGACTTTGCAAACAATTTCTTACAAAAGCGTTGCTGGCTAAACACCGGAATCGCGACTAGCAATGATAGGTTACCGCGCTCGATCGAACCCTGAGATGCCGAGCCGTACCTATGCGCATCAAACGCCCCCGCCCTGCCGTTTTTGTGACCTACCTTGCCCTGGTTTGCCTGTTCGCAATCGTATGGTTGACCCACCCTGCCCCGGTGCATTCTTCTTTCGCCCTGATGAGCCCGACGATGGCCGTGGCCGATAAAGTCGCCAAGCCCATCTACACCAGCCGGTTCGCCTCCTCCGGGCTGGTGGACTTCGTGCATTCCTCCGCGGTCACCGCCCTGCCGGATGGCAGCCTGATGTCCGTCTGGTTCGCCGGCACGCGCGAAGGCGCCGCGGACGTGCAGGTACGCTCCGCCGTGTTCAATGCAAAAACCGGCGAATGGGGCGCGGAACGGGTGTTGGCGACCAGGGATTCGACCCAACTGGGCACCCGAAAATACATCCGCAAACTGGGTAACCCGGTCGTTGCACTCGCGCCGGACAACCGCCTGTGGTTGTTCTATGTGTCGGTATCGATGGGTGGATGGGCCGGCAGCGCAGTGAATGTGATGGTGTCGGACGACTTTGGTGAAAACTGGTCCGCACCGCGCCAGCTGATCACCTCACCCTTCCTGAACATCAGCACCCTGGTTCGCTCGGCACCGGTCTTCCATGCCGACGGATCCATCGGCCTGCCGGTTTATCACGAATTTCTGGGCAAGTTCGCCGAATACCTGTACCTGAGTCCCGACGGCAACGTGATCGATAAATACCGCATCAGTCGTGGCAACAACTCGCTGCAGCCGACGGTGGTGCCGCTGGACGGACAGCGCGGCATTGCCTTGTTGCGTTATGCCGGCGAAACGCACCACCGCGTATTGGCGACCCGCACCGAAGATGCCGGGCAAACCTGGAGTGAGCCCTACCCGCTCGACCCGTCGAATCCGAACTCCTCGCTGGCCGCCGTGGCGACGCCCGAACAGGGTTTGCTGGTGGCACTCAATGACCTGCAGGAAGGGCGTTTCAAGCTGAGCCTCTACGGCACCGATGCGAAAATGGACGATTGGCGCTCGGTGCGTGATCTGGACAAATCACCCGATCCGCAGGGCAATCCGTTTTCCCCTCAAGCCTATAAGGAAATTATCGGCCACGAATTTCGCGACTCCAGCGGCGCGCTTCGCCAGCCACTGGAAGCGGAGTTCCTGAGCAATCTCGACAAGCGTGTCTGTACCAGTCGAGGATGTGAATTCGAATACGAATACCCCTATTTCATCCGCAGTCCCGACGGCATGTATCACCTGGTTTATTCCTGGAACAACACCTTCATCAAGCATGTCACCTTCAACGATGCATGGCTGTCCGAGCGTCTCAAATGATCAACCTGTGGCAGGCCCATCTCAGTTTCGCAATGATCATCTTCCTGTTGTTGCCCGGTTTCGGGCTGAGCAGGATGTGGCGATCGGTGCTGTTGGCCGCGTTGTTTGCCGCCAGTTTCTTACCGCTGGACGGGCTCTCACTGGCCGCCTACCTGCGCAGCCACATTGACGACCTGGCTATCACCACACTGCTGTTCATGGCGTGGGGCTGCTTGCGTCGCCTCGACATCCTGCCCCCGGCGCAGCACGGTCAAATCAGCGTACTGATTATTTTCGCGGCGATGGCGTTGGTGCTGTACCCGGCGACCCTGGGGCTCAGCTATCTGGACCCGTACCGGTTTGGCTACAGCCCGCGTATTTTGCTGACGTTCATCGCCTTGCTGACGCTGGGCCTGTTTTACCTGCGCCACGGCCTGGCGGTCGCGATGCTGGCCGGCGCGACCCTGGCTTTCATGTTCGGGATCAAACCTTCGCACAACTACTGGGACTATCTGGTCGATCCGCTATTGGGCTTGTATTGCTGCGGCGCCCTGCTGGTCCTGGCCGTGCGCGCGGCGTGTCGCTGGCTGATCCGGCAGCGCCGTCCAGCTCGCTGACTTCAGCAAATCCGTTTCAGATTCAACAATTTTTTTGACAGGGGAAACAAGGATGGGATGGTTGCAATCGAGACGCTTGCATTATTGGCTGGGCGCGACCGCGATTGCGTTTGTGTTGTTTGCACTGCTTCGGGTGATGTTCTTTTTCGGTTTTTCCGGATTTGATGCCAGTGCCCTGAGTGGCGAAAAAGCCGTTCTGGAAACCCTGGGTATCGGCTTTCGTTTCGACCTGCGACTGGCCATTCTGGTGATGCTGCCACTGGCGTTGCTGGCCTGGATCCCACGCTGGAACCTGACCACCAGCCGCCTGCTGCGCGTGATTGCGCGGGTGTATCTGGTCGTCGCCCTGAGCCTCCTGCTGCTGATCTACATCATCGACTTTGGTCATTACGCGTATCTGGGCGTCAGGATCAACGCCACGGTGCTGCGCTTCATCGACGATGCGCAGATATCCCGCGACATGGTCTGGCAGACCTACCCGGTGATCTGGATTTCCCTGGGCTGGCTGACCACCGTGGTGCTCGTCACCCTGGGTCTGGTGCGCCTGGAACGGGTCACCCTGGATCGTCCGCGCAAGCCTATTCGTAAGCTCTCCGCGACATGGGGCGGCGCCGTAATGGTGGTGCTGGTACTGCTGGGAATTCTGGGCCGTGTGGAAAACATGAACCTGGAAAACCCGGTGCCCTTGCGCTGGAGCGATGCGTTCTTCTCGGGCAACAACCAGGTCGCTGCCCTGGGCCTGAACCCGGTGATCTTCCTCTATGACACGGTCAAGGTCGGTCAGTCGCGCTACGACGAAGCCCAGGTGCGCGAACTCTACGCGGTGATGTCCAACTACCTGGGCGTCGATCAGCCGGACCCGCAAACCCTGAATTTTGTCCGTCACCAGGCGCCGCAGCCCTACAAGGTCTCGGACTCGCGACCACCCAACGTCATGTTTGTCATGCTCGAGTCCCTCGGCACCAGCGCCGTCGGGGCCTATGGCAACCCGATCAATCCGACGCCCAACATCGATCGCCTGGCCACCCAGAGCTGGTTCTTCGAGCACTTCTATGTGCCCGTGACCGGCACTGCGAAAACGGTCTGGGCGAGCATCTCCGGCGTGCCTGACGTCACCCGCCAGGAAACCGCGACGCGCAATCCGCTGATCACTCAGCAGAACACCCTGATCAACGCCTTCACCGATTACGAGAAGATCTACACCATTGGCGGCAACTCCGGCTGGGCCAATATGAACGCGCTGATCAAGCAAAGCATCGATGGGGTGCGCCTGTTCGAAGAGCGCGACTGGAAATCGCCGGTGGTGGATGTCTGGGGGATTTCAGACCTGGACCTGTTCAAGGAAACCGACCAGATCCTGCAGGCGCTGCCCAAGGACAAACCGTTCTTTGCGTATGTGCAGACCGCGGGCAACCATCGTCCCTTCACCATTCCCAAGACCAACGATGGTTTTGAGGTGAAGCATCCGACCCTGGCCGAAGTGCAGGCCGCGGGTTCGCGCAGTGTCGAGCAGTACAACGCGGTGCGCCTGCTGGACTTCAACATCGGGCGCCTGATGGAAATCGCCAAAGCCGGCGGCTATTACGAAAACACCATTTTCGTGCTGTTTGGCGACCACAACACCCGCATCGCCCAGATCCCCTTCCTGGCGCCGGCTTACGAGCAATTGGGACTGGAAAGCAACGCGGTACCAATGATCATCCACGCACCGGGCCTGATCGGCACTCGTGCGGTCAAGGAAGCCGTAGGGCTGGTGGACCTGCTGCCCACCGTCGCGGGCATGGCGGGGATGGAATTCCGTAACAGCGGCATGGGACGGGATATCCAGCAACCCGCCCCCGAAGGCGAACGTGTGGTGCCACTGGTGCTGCGCGAAGGTACGTTCCCGCTGATTGCCGGCGTCACCCAACACTTCATGGTGCAGATGGAACACGACGGAAGCTCGCCGACCCTGCATGACCTGGCCTCGATGACACCACTGGACGACGTCGCGGGGCAAAACCCCGAAGAGTTCAAGCGCCTGGTGCAACTGACCCGTGGCATGCATGAAACGTCTCGGTTGATGCTGTACCAGAACGTACGAAAGTAACGCCTGATCAAGTGCCGGCCACTTAAGTGTGACCTGATATATCCGGGCCAGCGTGCCCGGCACTTGATACCATCCAGCACACTTGTGTGACGATTTAGTGGCTGGAAGAAAAATTTTGTGAACATCATCCGTCTCGGGTTGCAAAAACCCTACGCACGTCTCATCGCCCTCATCGGCCTGGTTCTCATCGTGCCGTTGTGCCTGCGTGCAGCGCTGGGCTGGTCAAATCCACACGGCTACCTCTCCGACGCAGGCATCGGCTGCCTGCTCGTCGTGCTGCTGTACCGTCGCCCCTGGTGGCTGGCGCTTGCGGTATTGCTTCCCTGGGGTTTCCTGACAGTAGCCAGCGCAGAGCTGGTCAGCGCCGTCGGCCGACTGCCGAACGTTTCAGACGTGCACTACCTGATCGACCCGCAGTTTCTGGAAAACTCCACGGGGGGTGGTTTTGCCCAACCGTGGCTGGCCGCTACGTTATTGATCGGGCTGTTCGTGTGGCTGCTCACACACTGGTTTGCCCCCTTCGCCCCGTCCCCGTCGCTGCCCCGCCACGCCTGGACTGCCCCGCTGCTGCTGTTGATCGCGCACTGGAGCGCTCAGCATTTGCAACCCACCGACGCCGACCAATGGCGCGTGTTCAACCTGCCGCATCAGCTGCTGACGGCGGGTGTGGGCAGCGTTCAAATCAACGTCGAAGAATGGCTCGAGGGCGATGTGGTCGATGTGCCGCCGCAAATGGCGGGGCTGACCCAACTGGACTTGTCCGGGGAAAGTTTACTGGCGGGGCCGGGACGCGCGCGCAACGTATTGATCATCGCGCTCGAAGGCATTCCCGGCGCCTATGTCGGGGTCAATCGCCAGACCTTGCACAGCAGCTATCAGGAAAACCTGATGCCGCACCTCAGCCGCTGGGCCGAGCGTGGCATGAACACCCCGGATTACGTGCTGCACAGCCACCAGACCATCCGCGGCCTGTACGCCATGCTGTGCGGTGATTACGACAAACTCGACAACGGCACTCCCAAGGGTGTCGAGATGCTGACCCAAAGCGAGCGCAACCAGGCGTGCCTGCCGGCGCAACTGCGCAAAAACGGTTTCGCCACCCATTATCTGCAAGGCGCCGGCCTGCGCTTCATGGCCAAAGACAAGATCATGCCGCACATCGGCTTCAACACGACGCTGGGCCTTGAGTGGTTCACCAATGCCTCGTACCTGGATTTCCCGTGGGGCAAGGATGACAAGGCCTTCTTCGAAGGTGCGCTGGATTACGTTGGCGAACTCAAAAAACAGAAAAAGCCGTGGATGCTGACGCTGTTGACCGTCGGCACCCACCAGCCTTATTCCGCGCCTGAAGACTATCTGGAACGCTATGACACGCCCAAGCAAGCGGCGGTCGGCTACCTGGATGATGCCCTCGATCAATTCCTCAACGGCCTGGAACGCCAAGGCGTCCTCAAGGACACCCTGGTCGTGATCACCTCCGACGAGTCCCACGGCATCGACGGCGTCCGCCTTGCCTCATCCTGGGGTTTCAACCTGACCCTGGCACCCGAGCAGGCACAGTTGCCGCAGGTCAAAACCGGCGTATACGGGCATGTGGACTTGAGTACGTCGATACTCGACTACTTTGCCCTCCCCGTTCCTTCAGCCCTGAGCGGCCGTTCGCTGTTTCGCAACTACGACACGGGCCGCGAGATCATGTCGTACACCAACGGCAACCTGCGTTATCACGACGGCCAGGGCACGTTCACCGAGTGCGACTTTCAACAGCGCTGCCGGTACTACGCCAGCGAAGGATTCATCGCCGAGCGCGCCAAATTCCTCGGCCAATACGGCGGCCAGCGTGCCAGGCAGATCACCGCAAGAGCCACGGCACTGGATCGCACACTGATGCAGACACCCTTGAACCAGCGTTATCAGTTTGGAAGCTCGGAAGTCATTCCTCTGCAGGCGCAGATCAAGGACGACTGGGCAGACAACCTGATCGGCGCCCAATACCTGGAAATGCCCAAAGGCTCGCACACGCGCGTGCGCCTGACCGTGCGCTCGGTCGATTTACAAGAGAACGCCTACATCCTGCTCAAGACCAAAGAGTTCGAACAGGACGTGCAAGTTGGAATGCCAGAGCAAATGCAGGTCACGGCGGATCAACCGCTGGAGATGGACTTCAGCTTCGACAACCCCGAGTCGCGCAAGGCGTTCTCCTTCCACCTTCTGGGTTACGGCACGGGGGCTATCGAGGTCAGCGACTTCAGCGTCATCACTGAGTTGCCGGGGCAAGAAGAACCGGTTGGCGAAACGCTTGATGACGATACCGCTGAATCGAGTTGAGTCGTTGAGGCCGGCGATTTCAGCTCCCGGATTAATGGGGTGCATCTGCCAGAAATGAGCGACTGTCAGGCCGTCATCGCGAGCAGGCTCGCTCCCACAGTTTGATCCGGGTAAATCCGAAAAGAAAATGGTCGGCTGTCAGGCCGCCATCGCTGGCAGGCCAGCTCCCACAGTTTGATCCGGATACATCCAAAGAAAAGGGTCGGCTGTCAGGCCGCCATCGCGAGCTAGCTCGGCTCCCACAGGCGAACGCGTGAACTTCGAAAGTCAGGTCGGCTCTCAGGCCGCCTCGCTTTGTTTTTGATCTGCTTTTGATCTTGATCTTCTTGCCCCATCGGCAGGCCGATCGCAGGTTCTGCGCAGTGGGCAACCCGGCATGGATGCCGGGTTAGCCGCGCACGGCCATGGATGGCCGATCGCGGCGGGCCCACGGAGCAGGACCGGAGTGAGGGTATGCCGAGCCCAGGCGAGGCACCGGACGAAAGGGGCAAGAGCGTTTGGTTACTTGGCGCTCTTCCAAGTGACTCGCTGTAAGAGCGAAACCAATAGCGGCCGTTACCGCAGGAATGGATATGTACACCTGCAGGAAACTCATCGCCTGACAGGCCGCCATCGCTGGCAAGCCATCTCCCACAGTGGATCCGGGTACATCCGCCAAAAATGGGCCACTGTCAGACCGCTATCGCGAGCAAACCAAATGCCTGCAGCCCTCACTCAGACACCGCCACCTGATTACGCCCACGCGCCTTCGCCCGGTACAGCGCCTTGTCCGCGTTATTCATCACACTGTGCAAATCATGATCACCAGCCTCCATCGACGCCACACCCAGGCTGGCCGTGATGCAGTGAACAGGCCCGGTCATTGAACCCGCAATCGAACGCGTCACCTGCTCGGCAATATCCAGAGCTACCTCAATGGACGTATCTGGGAGCAGCACAGCAAACTCCTCGCCCCCCAAGCGCCCATACACGTCCGTCGCCCGAAAAGACTTGCTGATCACCACCCCCATTTGCCGCAACACCTGGTCCCCGACCTGATGCCCGTAGGTGTCGTTGATATGCTTGAAATGGTCCATATCCAGCATCACCACACACAGCGGTAAACGGTGGCTTTTGCAATGGCTGTACAACTGCTGGGCATGCTCGAAAAAGGCTCGACGATTGTTTAATCCGGTGAGTTCGTCGGTCTTTGCCGCGCGGGTGGAAATGTTGTGCGCCTGCTCCATCTCACGGGTCAGGCGAAACGCCGTTTCCAGTGCTTCGGACAGCTTGCGTGTCGCGCCAGCGACAAACGAGGCGAACACCAGAACCGCCAGCGCCATGCCGACCTGAATCGTTGACGATTGAAACAGCAGCCAGGAAGTGCACGGCAGCAACACCAGCGCAATCGACGCCAGCGTCATGTGGCTATAAGACGAGTAGCAGGACACCGCGCTCACCGACATCCCGACCGCGAACAGCATCACCAGCGCCTGGGACAACAGATTATCGGCCGGTATCACCGCCAGCGCTCCAACACCCCAGATCCCGGCAGAGAGAACCAGCGTGAACCAGTACGTGCGTTCCCAACGTTGCGGCGTACGCTCAACGTCGGGGCTGCGAAAATAGGCGATGAACATGGCAAGCCGTAGCAATGACGATGCAGACAGAATCGCAATCCACCAATAAACGACGCTGTGATCAAAGCTGTCCCAGCACAGCCAGCACAGCATGATAGCCGCCAGATAACTGCCGAACACTGCCGAGACGGATTGGTGAAACAACTGGTGCAACCGGTCAGCGCGTACCTGCTGCGCTATATAGCTTTCCTGGTCGTATCGAAGCCCAAGCCCATCCATATGATCCGCCTGATCATGATGCTGCGAAAAAACGCCATTGTGGCATCTCGCCACTAACGCAAACACAAGAATCACACCCATTTGCAGCTCAATCTCACGGCAAGCTTAGCTGCTGCATTGAGGAGTGAAACCCATGTCCGATCAACGTCTTCAATCAGCTGCTCCAGCTACTGCTCATGCAGGGCTGATCGCTCCTGGCGCTGAAACTGACGCGGAGACACGCCAAAGCGGGTTCGAAACTCCCGCGAAAAGTGCGCGCCATCGGCGAAACCGCAATCCATGGCAATTTGCGTGATGCTGCTGTGACTGTTCACCAGCAGCCAGCTGCCGTATTCCACGCGCAGCGAACGTTGGAACTCCATGGGTGAAATGCCCAGGGATTGTTGAAACGCGCGGGTCAGCTGGCGCCGGCCCAGGCCGACATACCGCGCAATGGCATCCAGCGTCGGCAGGCTGTCCATGCGTTGTTCGATGTAGTGCGCTGCCTGGCGGACACGTTCGTCCTTAATGTCCGCCAGGTTTGCATAGAAGTGCGCCTGTGGCTGCCGTCCCTGGCGGATGCCCTGCAGCATCATATGCCGCACGGCCTGCTGCGCCTTTTCGCGCCCGCAGTGCCTGGCGACCAGGTACAACCCCAGGTCAATCGCCGCCGTTGATCCCGCGCATGTAATCAAATCCCCCTCGTCGATGAACAGGTGATCGACGGCTGCAGGCGTCTTCGGAAACCTCGCACGAAACGCATCCAGCACATTCCAGTGCACGCACACGGCCCGATTGCCCACCACGCCCGCTTGTGCCAGCGCGAAGGTGCCCGTGCAAATACCCAACAAGCGGGTACGGCTGTTCGCTGCGCGCTGCAACCAGTCGCGCAACTGAACGGGCAAGTGCGTGTTGGGGTAATCGTTGCCGCCACAAATGGCCACGTAATCGAACTGCTCCAGGTCCTCAGCCAGGCCACCGGCAACTTCCAGTGTGATGCCGGCGCTGGAAGTTCGCGGCAAGCCGTCGACACTCATCACCCGCCACGCGGTATGGATCTGCCGACTGGCGCCGCCGACATCGGCGGACAACCGCAGCACATCCACGAACCCCGAAAATGCCGCCAGCGTGAACTGATCCAGCAGGACCAGCCCCACCGATAACTGCGGGCGCGCGTTTGGCTCGGGAAGGGACCCGGGCGCGGCGTGGAGTTCTTGATGATTCTGAGTCATTTTGGGCATGACCCAACTATTCAACTTTAAGACCCCCGAGTGCAAGCGCTCGTATCGACGTTACGAGCAAGATGCAGACAAGGGGAAACAGTACAACTACGCCCCAGAGGACATGAGATGAGAATAAAAACGCTGAACAAAATCACAGTCGCGCTATCACTGGCGGGCTGCATCTCCTCGCAAAGCGCCATGGCCGATCAGCAGAAGCTGACGGTCGCGTTGTACGGCGGCAACTGGGGGGATGCTTTCCTCAATTGTGTTGCAGAACCTTTCACGAAAGCTACCGGGATTGCCGTTGCGGCGGAAGTCGGTACCTCAACCACGACCCTGGCGAAACTCCAGCAGCAAAAGTCCAACCCTACGATTGATGTGGCCTGGATGGATGGCGGAATCAGCGAGCTCGCGTATGCGGCCGGTGTACTCGCCGACCTCGACCCTGCCGCCATTCCCAACCTGAAAAACGTTGTCGATAAAGGCGTTTACTCCGAAGCCGGCCACACCTTCGCCGTCAGCAGCGGTTTCTACTCCCTTGGCCTGACCTATAACACCAAGGACATAAAAGAAGCGCCGACCAGCTGGAAGGACCTGTGGAAGCCCGAATACGCCGGTGCAATCGCCCTGCCCTCGCCGGCCAACTCCTCCGGGGTGCCGTTCGTATTCTTCATGGCTGACGTCTGGGGTATTGACCGGTCCGACCTGGCGCCGCTGTACAGCAAGCTCGGCGCTCTGGACACCGCACTGTTCTTCGACAGTTCGGGCGCCGCCACCAACGCCTTCCAAAGTGGTGAAGCCATTATCGGCGCGCATTTCAACGTCGGTGCCTGGGACTTGATCGACAAGGGCGCGCCCATCGGTTTCACGATTCCCAAGGAAGGTGCATGGGCAACCGATGCTCGCTTGCACCTGATCAAAGGCGCACGCAACAGCAAGGCCGCCGAGCAATTCATCAATACCGCGCTGACCCAGGAAGCGGCGTCCTGCCTGGCCGGCAAGCTCTATCTGGGGCCAGCGGTGAAAGGCGTGGAAGTCTCTGAAGACGTTGCTCGCAAGTTGCCATGGGGCGCCGGTGGATCGATCAGCGATCTGCGCCTGTTCGACTGGGCCCAGATCAACGCGCAGCGCGCGAGTGTCACCAATGACTGGAACCGCAAAGTCACCGCCAAATAGCTCAAGAGGTCTGCAATGTCAGTTTTATTGAGCATCGACAGCGTCTGCAAAAACTTTGGTTCCTACCAGGCATTGGACACGATCAACCTGGACATCGAGCAGGGCGAATTTATCGTGCTGCTCGGCCCCAGCGGCTGCGGCAAAACCACTTTGCTGCGCTCTATCGCTGGCTTCATGCAACCCGACTCCGGGACCATCACGATCGATGGCCAGGACGTCAGTCGTCTGCCGCCCTACCGTCGTCCACTGAATACTGTGTTTCAGAATTACGCCCTGTTTCCGCACATGACAGTGCTGGAGAACGTCGCATACGGTCCGCGACGCCAGGGTGTCAATCGCACCGAAGCCCGAGACCGTGCTCGCGAAGCACTGGCAATGGTAGGTCTGGAAGCGCTCAGCGATCGCTACCCTCGCGGCATGTCGGGCGGCCAGCAACAACGCGTGGCACTGGCACGGGCCATCGTCAATAAACCCAAATTGCTGTTGCTCGACGAGCCGCTCTCTGCGCTGGACATGAAGCTGCGCAAGCGCATGCAGCTGGAGCTCAAGCATCTGCAGGCGAAACTCGGCATCGCGTTCATTTTCGTGACCCACGATCAGGAAGAAGCGATGACTATCGCCGACCGGATTGTGGTGATGAACGCAGGCCGCATCGAACAGACCGGTTCCAGCAGCGAAATCTACAGTGCACCCGCTTCGCGCTTTGTGGCGGACTTCATTGGCGAGGCCAACCTCATCGACTACCAGGCCACTGGTGCTGACGAGATACGTCTGAACATTCGCGCAAAACCGCTGCCTCGCGATACCAGGAACATCGCTCAGCAAGGGGTGGCCGTCCTGCGTCCCGAGCATCTGCAGGTCCTGGACGCCTCAACCCCAGAGACCACCAGTTGTTGCGAAATCCAGGGCACCGTGAGCGATATCGTCACGGTCGGCAGCCACACGCTGATCCACACCTTGATTGACGGGCAACTGATCGTGGCACGCACCATGGGCTTTCCGCGGGCGGACATGATGGCCGGCAGCGCCGTGCGCCTGGGCTTCAACCCTGCTCATTTGCACTTGATCGGGGAGTCGTCATGAAACGCAGGACGCTCGCCCCGTTGCTGATGCTCTTTGCGGCACTGGCCTTTTTCACCGCGTTCTTTCTTGCACCGTTCGCAGTGGTGATTTTCGCCAGTCTGACCAAGGGCGCTGACCAGGCCTTTACGCTGGATCACTACATTCGCGTGCTGGGCGACCAGTACCACTGGGATGTGATTCTGGTGACCTTCCGCATCGCCGCGTTGACCACTTTGGTGTCGTTGGTGCTTGGCTATCCGCTTGCCTGGTACCTGGTGCGTGTCGTGAAGTGGCGTGCCTGGCGCCGAGCCTGTGTGATCTTGCTGGTGGTGCCGATGTTCACCAGCAACATCGTGCGCTCGTTCGGCTGGATGGTCCTGCTGGGACGCAAAGGCCTGGTGAATCAGAGCTTGCTGGATACCGGCCTGATCGATACGCCGGTGCGCTTTCTGGGCACCGAGCTCGGCATCCTGATCGGCATGGTGTACATCCTGCTACCGTTCATCGTACTGGCGGCCGGCAACGCCCTGGCCCAGGTCGACCCGGCCTATGAGCAAGCCTCCGACGACCTCGGTGCCAGCCCCCGTGCGACCTTTTTCCACGTGATCCTGCCGCTGACCATGCCCGGAATCATTTCCGGCTCGATCATGGTGTTCACCCTTGCGGCCAGTGCCTACGTGACGCCGGCGCTTCTGTCGGGCGGAAGAATCTCCGTGCTCTCGATGCTGATTTTCCAGCAGTACAGCTCGGTCTTCGACTTCAACTACGGTGGCGCACTGAGCGTCGTCCTGCTGATCTTCACCCTGGTCATGGTCGGACTGGCCGGACGCGTCGGCAGCATCAGAGGGAGCAACTCATGATCACTCGCATGCTGGTTCGCCTGATCGCCTGGGCCGTGCTCGGCTACATGCTGCTGCCCCTGGTGGTGATCATGGGCGTCTCGTTCACCGCCACGTCATTCCTGGCGTTTCCGCCACAAGGCTGGACCCTGGACTGGTACGCCAAGATGCTCAGCGACCCGAGCTACGTGGCCTCGTTTGCCACCAGTACGGTGCTGGCACTGGTCGCGACCTTCGTCGCCGTATTGCTCAGCGTGCCGGCCGCGCTGGCGATAGCGCGTTACGAATTTGCGGGCAAGAACGCGATTTTGGCCGCCCTGACTTCACCGCTGGTGTTCCCGCACATCGTGCTGGGCGCGGCGCTGTTGCAGTTCGGCGGCTACTTCGGACTGACCCGCAGTTTTCTCGCACTGCTGATCGGCCACACGATCATCATCTCGCCGTTTGTATTGCGCTCGGTGCTGTCGATGCTGACACCGGAGCAGCGTGCGCTGGAGGAAGCATCAAGCGATCTGGGCGGAACACCGTGGGCCACCTTCTTTCATGTGGTGCTGCCGCAGATCAGGCCGGGGATTGTCACCGGGTCAATCTTTGCCTTCATCTCGTCATGGATCAACGTCGAGCTGTCGATCTTCAACACGACCCCGGACCTCAACACCATCCCGGTGAAGCTTTTCAACTACGTGCAGTACACCGTCGACCCAACGATCGCCGCCGCCTCCGGCGCGACCATTGTCGTGGTGGTCATCGCCGTGATCATTCTCGATCTGTGCATTGGTCTCGACCTTTTGTCAGAACGCAAATAACCCCCCCACACCTACACCCCGAAAGCCAGGAGTTCAGTCATGCGTATGCAAGACACGTTCGATGTGATCTATACCCATACCGAAGGTGAACCACTGTGCATCGTGCACAGCGGCATTCCCTACCCCGCCGGTTCCAGCATTCTGGCCAAGCGTACCTTTCTGGAACAGAACTACGACTGGTTGCGTAAAGCGCTGATGCAGGAACCTCGCGGCCACAAGGACATGTTCGGGGTCTTCCTCACCCCGCCTTCCAGCAGTGAGTACGACGCGGGCCTGATCTACATGGACGGCAGCGTGTATTCGCACATGTGTGGCCACGGCACGATTGCCGTGAGTATGGCGATGGTTGCCCTGGGCCTGGTGCCGCGCGGCGCCGATGGCATCACCAAAATCCGCTTCGAAACCACGGCGGGACTGGTTGTCGCCGAAGTGGCGTCCGAAGGCGATAACGTACTCTGGACCCGTTTCGAAAACGTGCCGGCTTATGTCGCGGCCCAGGACATTCCCGTACACCTGCCGGGCTACGGCGACCTTAAAGCCGACCTGGTCTGGGGCGGCAACTATTTCGGTATTGTCGACCTGACCAACAGCGACCTGCGTATCAGCCCCGAAAATGGCAGCGAACTTTCACGCCTTGGGTTGCTGGCACGGGACCAGATCCAGAAACAGCTGAAGATCCAGCACCCGACCGAGGCGCACATCAACGATCTCAATTTCATTACGTTCTGGCACCCGGCGACCATCGACGGTGCGTTCTACAAGAACGTCCACGTATTCAGCGCCGGCCAGCTCGATCGATCTCCCGGGGGCACCGGCACCAGCGCGATGATGGCGATGTTCGAGGCTCGAGGGAAACTCGGCCTTAACCAGCCTATCCTGTCCGAAGGTTTGCTGGGCAGTGGCACTTTCGAAGGTTGCCTGCTCGGCGAAGTGGACCTCAACGGGACACGTGCGGTACGCCCTACGGTGAAAGGCACCGCCAGTATCCTGGGGACGTCACGCTGGGTCATCGAACGTAACGACCCCGTCGGTGCGGGCTTCGTTGTGAACTGAAGTCCAAGGATGCCCGGCGCACTGCGTCGAGCATCAGCCTTGACTGAGACCTGTAGCAGCTGGCGCAACCCGCGTCCGGCTGCGCAGCAGGCGCAATACCAGCACCGCCGGTTAAAAGACTTTGCCTATCACCCCCCAACACTGCACCTATTAGCTGACTTCCCGAGTCGGGTCTAACCTTAGTCCTGCGCTGGCGCCATAAGCCGGCCGTAGTAGTGCTGATAAGGAGACAGGAATGAGTCTGAAACATGACTAAGCCTGCCGTGGGCCTCCGCGCTGGCGACCCGATTGCCGCTGTTTTTCACCCCCGCGCGGTCACATCACCCAGTTGATTGAACTGCTGGCCCAGCAGCCTGTGTCATTGATTTCGCTCGTCGCTTGCCCGTGTCCACAAGGCGCGGATAGCCCGCAAGATCACGACCCAAAGGTAGCTCACACATGGCAAATGAATCGAAATGCCCATTCAACCACGCCGCTGGCGGTGGCACGACGAACCGCGATTGGTGGCCGAATCAACTGAATCTGAAAATCCTGCACCAGCATTCGTCCCTTTCTGATCCCCTGGACGAAGGTTTCAATTACGCCGAGGCATTCAAAACTCTGGATTTTCAGGCGCTCAAGCAAGACCTGCGCGCGCTGATGACCGACTCACAAGACTGGTGGCCGGCAGACTTCGGGCACTACGGGCCGCTGTTCATTCGCATGGCCTGGCACAGCGCCGGCACCTACCGCACCGCCGACGGACGTGGCGGCGCTGGCTCGGGTCAGCAACGTTTCGCTCCGCTCAACAGCTGGCCGGACAACGTCAGCCTGGACAAGGCGCGCCGGCTGCTCTGGCCGATCAAGCAGAAGTACGGCCGTAAAATTTCCTGGGCCGACCTGATCGTTCTCACCGGTAACGTCGCGCTGGAATCCATGGATTTCAAGACCTTCGGTTTTTCCGGTGGCCGTCCAGACGTCTGGGAGCCGGATGAGGACGTCTACTGGGGCTCGGAAAACAAGTGGCTGGCGGGCGACACCCGCTACGATCAGGGTCATAAGGAACCCATGCAGGAACCCGGTGAAGGACCACTCGTGGCCGAACCTGGAGAAAACGAAGACAGCCGAGTCGAACCCGGCCGCCATCTGGAAAAACCCCTCGCCGCCGTGCAAATGGGCCTGATCTATGTCAACCCGGAAGGCCCGGAAGGCGAACCGGACCCGGTCAGATCGGCCCTGGATATCCGCGAGACCTTTGGCCGCATGGCCATGAATGACGAAGAAACCGTGGCCCTGATCGCCGGCGGCCATGCCTTCGGCAAGACGCACGGCGCCGGCCCTGCGGACAATGTCGGGGCGGAACCCGAAGCCGCCGGTCTTGAAGAGCAAGGCTTCGGCTGGAAAAACAGCTTCGGCACCGGCAAAGGCCCGGACACCATCACCAGCGGCCTGGAAGTGACCTGGACCACCACGCCGACCAAGTGGAGCAACAACTACCTGGAAAACCTGTTCGGCTTCGAATGGGAGCTGACCAAAAGCCCGGCGGGCGCGCACCAGTGGACCCCGAAAAACGGCGCCGGCGCCGGCATCATTCCCGATGCCCACGACCCTTCCAAACGCCGCAACCCGACCATGCTGACCTCGGACCTGGCGCTGCGCTTCGACCCGATCTACGAACCGATCTCCCGGCGCTTCCTGGCCAATCCCGATCAACTGGCCGACGCCTTCGCCCGCGCCTGGTACAAACTCATCCACCGCGACATGGGCCCCCTCTCGCGCTACCTCGGCCCGGAAATGCCCGGCGAAGAACTGCTGTGGCAAGACCCGATCCCAGAAGTCGACCATGAGCTGATCAACGACAGCGACATCGCCGCACTCAAGAGCAAACTGCAAGCCAGCGGTCTGTCGGTTTCGCAGCTTGTATCGACAGCATGGGCGGCCGCCTCGACCTTCCGTGGTTCGGACAAACGCGGCGGCGCCAACGGTGGACGCTTGCGCCTGGAACCACAGAAATCCTGGCAGGCCAACCAGCCGGAACAATTGGGGAGCGTGCTCGCAAAACTTGAAGGGATTCAGCGTGACTTCAGCAGCGGCGGCAAGAAAGTCTCCCTCGCGGACCTGATCGTCCTGGCCGGTAGCGCCGGTATCGAGCAGGCCGCCAAAAACGCGGGAGTCAACATCACGGTACCGTTCACGCCAGGCAGGATGGACGCGACTCAGGAACAGACCGACGTCGAGTCGTTCGGCTTCCTCGAACCCACCGCCGATGGCTTCCGTAATTACCTCAAAACCCGCTACAGCGTTCCAGCCGAGGCATTGCTGATCGACAAGGCGCAACTGCTGACCCTCACCGCACCGGAAATGACCGCGCTCATTGGCGGCCTGCGCGTGCTGAACACCAACGTAGGCCAAACCAGACATGGCGTGTTTACCCAGCAGCCGGAAGCGCTGACCAACGACTTTTTTACCAACCTGCTGGACATGAGCGTGGAATGGAAGCCGGTCTCGGATGATGCGCAAGAGTTCGAGGGTCGAGATCGCAAGACGGGCGCAGTGAAATGGACCGGCACGCGTGTCGATCTGGTGTTTGGATCGAATGCGCAGTTGCGGGCGATTGCCGAGGTGTATGCCAGCAGCGATGCGAAGGAGCAGTTCGTGAAGGACTTTGTGGCGGCGTGGACGAAGGTGATGAATCTGGATCGCTTTGATCTGAAGTGATGCTGCAGTCCTGAAAACGCAAAACGCCTCCCTGAGTGGAGGCGTTTTGTTTTTCACGGACAATGATCAGACGGGAGAAATCGTCGCCAGCGCACCGATCAAAACGGTCAATACGAGAAAACCACCAAGGAAAATCGCCATCTTGCCCATCGGGGCCTCCTGCTCGCGGAAAGTGCCCTTATTGTGAGCGGGCATCTGTGTGCATTACAGAGGCAGATAGCGATGAAAAATACGGATCAGAGCACCCGCGCCAGAGCTCAGGATGAACATTGCTATTACTTCGTTGATGCATCCCAAACGGTCATCACCTGCGTCACTGCGGCATCCAGCGAAGCATGTGAAACTCCATCTCTGGCCAGCGTGGAAAGCCCCAACAGAAAACTGTCGAACATCGTAGCCAGGGCTTCAACGTCGACGGTCGGTCGCAACTGCCCCTCGGCAACGCCGCGTTCGATGCATTTCACGATTCCCGCCCGATTCAAAGCCCTTGTCCGGGCGAGTGGCTGCGAGATGGCTTTGCTCTCGTCCGAGCACGCGCTCATCCAGCCTAATGAAACCAGACAGCCTGTGGGGTGGTCGACTTCGGTCTGCATTCTGGCGGAGCGACGCAGGGTCAGTTCGATGGCATCCCTGGGCGCCAGCGTGTCATCGAACAGGCTGTCCGTGACGCGGCCATGCGTGCTCAGGTACCGCGCCATGACCTCTTTGAACAGCGCTTCCTTTGAGCCAAATGCGGCATAAAAGCTCGGTGCGGAAATGCCGCCGCCGATGGTGGCTTTGAGCTGATTGAGCGACGTGGAATCGTAGCCGTGCTCCCAAAACAGATTCATTGCCTGATCGATTGCCGCGTCACGGTCGAAGGTGCGCGGTCTTCCCATCTGTGCCATACGATCCTCCGTTTGCATGAGTTCGATACTAATCGATACATAAGTCGTTGACAACGAGGGCCCACCTCCCTAGATTTATATCGATCGATATATAAGTCACCTGGAGCATGGAATGACGATTGATGAGCAGCAAGCCGAGCGACTACCGCTGGGCGCATTACTGGCGTTAGCCATGACCGGATTTATCTGCATCGTGACCGAAACCTTGCCCGCCGGCCTGTTACCGGAAATCGGCACGGGCTTGAATGTTTCACAGCCACTGGCCGGGCAAATGGTGACGGTCTACGCACTGGGATCGTTGCTGGCCGCTATTCCGTTGACGATCGCCACGCAAGGCTGGCGGCGCCGCACAGTGCTGCTGTCGACGATTCTTGGCTTTCTGGTGTTCAACACCCTGACGGCGTTGTCCTCGGATTACCTGCTGACACTCATTGCCCGATTCTTCGCCGGCGCCTCTGCCGGCCTGGCCTGGAGCCTGTTGGCGGGCTATGCACGGCGCATGGTTGTCCCTCGCCTGCAGGGTCGCGCCTTGGCGGTGGCCATGGTGGGCACCCCGATCGCGCTATCGCTGGGCGTGCCATTAGGCACCTGGCTGGGCGGACTGATGGGATGGCGAATGGCGTTCGCGCTCATGTCAGGATTAACCCTTGGGCTGATCGTGTGGGTGCTGATCAAAGTCCCCGACTACCAGGGCCACACCTCGTCAAAACGCATGCCGCTGCGCCAGGTGCTTTGCACCCCGGGCGTTCGGTCAGTACTCGGCGTTGTCGTGACCTGGATGCTGGCGCACAACATTCTCTACACCTACATCGCCCCCTTCCTCGCATCCGCAGGATTGAGCCGCAATGTCGACGTGGTGCTACTGGTTTTCGGTGTCGCTGCGCTCGCGAGTATCTGGATCACCAGCCGGCTGGTCGATCGGCATCTGCGCACTGCCGTGCTCGCCAGCCTGGCGACTTTTGCCGCCGTTGCTGTCCTGTTCGGCGCGTTCTCGCACTCTGCCATCGCGATGCTTGTCGGCGTATTCGTCTGGGGACTGACCTTCGGTGGCGCCGGGACTCTGCTCCAGACTGCGCTGGCTGACGCTGCGGGAAAGGGAGCGGACGTGGCGCTTTCCATGAATGTGGTGGTCTGGAACAGCGCGATTGCGGTGGGTGGCTTATTGGGTGGGGTGATGCTCGACCAGTTGGGCGTGAGTGCCTTTCCTTGGGTGTTGCTGGTGCTGGTGGTGATTAGTTTCTGCATCGCGTTCAATGCGCGGGGGCATGGTTTTCCGAAGGGTGACAGGGACAGTGGTTTGGTGATTGCCGGGCACTGATTGGAAGTGTGCCAGGGGGCTTTTTTTCGGGGTTTTCTCGATTATCTGTGAATTGTCTAATATTCCGGGAAGCCCCAGTCGGTTAGCGGTGTCAGTTGTGACAGAAAGTCGAGGTGCTCGATAACTTTTACTTTCTGTAGATTATTGAACTCTATCGGACCACCGAGAGCCAGGACGGGGACGAATCCATACATTTCGTCGCTACTCAATTTGCCCAGTTTATTTACGGCAAGTTCAAACATGTCTGCAAAGTCATTGGATTCCGTACTCATCGCCAAAAAGAATGCCTTTACTCCAAAATCGAGTTTCTCACCGGTAAACATGGAAATACGGTATGAGTAACGTGCCAGCGGGCCAGATATAGTCAAGCAATAACCGCTTTTCTCTCCCCATACGTAGAGGTCTCCAAAAGCGCTACGTGCTATCACGTGATAATTGTCTTTGTCATAAAATTCCGCGTCGACTAACCAATGGCTAAGCAGAGGTTCGTAAAACTGTGGGTTTACGGTCCAGAACAGCCCATCGGCATAGCCACTCCAGCCATGTTCATTCCAATACTGAAGTAATTGCTCGGGTAGCCTGTGTCTGTACAGGACCATGCTTGAACCGGGAGCTTTCTGGCGCCCTATTTCAGGAGCAAATTCCTCAAGAAAGCAGGCAAAAAACTCATCCACAAACGTTTCCTTGCTTCAACCTTTAGAGAGGCTTTGTGACAATCAGGCGACATATATCAAATTTTCGGAAACCCCCAATCGGTTAGTGGTGTGAGCTGTGATAAAAATTCTAGATGTTCTATAGTTTTGACTATTGCAACTTTTTCTATATCTATCGATCCACCCAGCGCGAGGGCCGGCACTAGACCGTACATTTCGTCAGCCCTAAGTTTTCCCAGTCTTTTTAGAGAGGGTATGAAAAGATCGCCGAAATCGTTGTACTCGGGGGTCATAGATGAAAAAAACACTCTAACCCCAAAGTCAAGCTTATCACCTTTAAATTTAGACGTTCGCCAAGAGTAGCGCCCTAAACTACTAGAAATAGTCAAGCAATAACCACTATTTTCACCCCACACATAAAGTAAACCAAATGCGTTACGCGCAATAACATGATAAGTATCCTGAGAGTAAAATTCTTTATCAGCAAGCCAGTGGTCTATTATGTCTTCGTAGGCTTGAGGATTTACTGTCCAAAACAAACCATCCAAGAACCCGCACCAGCCATACTCCTTCCAGTACTGTAGTAATTGATTTGGCAGCCTATTTCGATATCGGTCCACACTCGACTCAGGAACTTCCTCCCGAGTGGTTGCAGGGCCAAAATTCTTGATAAAAAAATCATAATCCTCGTCCAACACTGACTCCTTATTTGCATCTTTCAAGTTTTGCGTTAATTTTTGTGGTGCCTCGAGTATTCTCAGGCACGCTGGCCGCGGCAGCGTCCAGACTGCCAATGCGGCTGGACCATTGGGGACCAATGCTTGAATTAATACGCCGATCACCAAAGTCACTGATAATGTCCTTTCCTCCCGCGAGCAGGTCGGGATTATGCAAGGCGGCCAACGTTGCCATTTTCTGCGACACTGTCTCCATGGCTAGTGTTTTTGCCTGTTCGAGAGGTACACCGCTCAACCTCAGTGTCTCTTGAAGTTCTGCTGCCATATCTGAACTAAGCCTGTATCGAGCTTCCGCAGCAACCTTCGGATCCCGCACAACATTCTTCGCCGTAAACGCCTCCCGCCCCCTCAAATACTCATCCACACTCAGATCATTCAACCCCTTTTCCTGGCCCGCCAGCTGCCGATCAAACTCCGGAATCTTCTCCCCATGCTTCTTGCTCACGTTAAAGCATGGCACCTTGTGTTCCGGCATGCCCAACGGTTTTTTCGGTGATGGATGCTCAGGTTGGCGGCGCGTAGGCAATGGCGTTTCTTGTCGGCCAAACGCACCTTGGCGTGACGTTGGCAGTTGCAGGTCCGGGTGTTTTTTCAGGGCCTCTTCATGCTTGAGCATCCACTGCCCTAACCGTGCACCTTTGGCGCTAGCCTGCATTTCGCTGGCAAGTACCTGGGCATTGCCCCGCCCTCGCGTCAGGTAGGCAACGATGGCTCCCAACAACAGAACGATGACTTCTTCATGCCCTCGAGCGATGTGCTGAGCGGCCCTGTCGATGGCAGCAGGATCATCACGGCTGAAGGGATGTAGACCCTCATCGCCCTGGGTGCCTTTCCATGAGATGTCGATGCCGTCCAGGTAGTACTCGCCAATGCGCGGCAAGCCTTCGACGAAGAACTCGGCAATGGAAACCAGGCCGAGTACCCCCAGTATCCAGGTGCTGACTTTCAAACCCATTGCAGCGCCGGCCATACCGGACGGAATCGCGCCCACACCCCCGACAAAAGCGCCTACACCCGCGCCAATGGCTCCGCCTGCCAACACACTGCCGGCAACGATCATTGCCATTTGACTAACGACGCTGATCAATTCGGTGAGGACGCTGGAGATGTCGAGGTCTGAGAAGCGTTGCCTCAAGGACCTGGCGACCTCCCATTCCGCGCGCGTGAACGCCGTCCGGATATTGTGGATCCGCCGAATGTTCAGACTTATGGAGGAAGCATAATCATTGATATGAATGCGGCCGTGCCCGCCCTGATGCCCCATGTCCTGGGTCATGCGATCTTCTATTTCGAACCACGTAGGCACGATGTTCCATAGCGCCATGCTGCGTCTTCCTGACAGGGACGAAGTGCTGACGCAGTGAGAGGCCGAAAAAAAACCGGGCATCAAACTGCGTTGAAACTTCTAATGCGTCACCCTAATCAGGCAGATTTTTTCAAACAATAAAGCGCGGGATTACTTCAGGCACCGTTTATCAAAACAGGAAGTTTCATACTTTGATTTTTATATTTTCCGTCAGAACTTTCTTACTTGTACCCGCACCATTAAAAAACTAACGCCCACAAAAAAGCCCGCTAACCACATCGGCTTAGCGGGCTTACTCTTGCTGGCCTTCCAGGACCATCAGCTATTTCTGAGGTTCAAGTTCATCCAGCAACCGATTCACCGACAACTCTGCCAACGAAATCATCTGTTGAATACCCAATGCCAAATTGCATTTCGGCCCACTGAGAACAAAGGCCAAATCACTGGCCATGACGCTGGCTGAAGCGAGTGTTTCGCAGGCGTGGGCCAGTAACATTTCACTGTGTACATCCGGCGCGATGATAAACATCGGAGAAGCACAGCGCTTTGCCACCGCTGGTTTGCGGGATTCAAACTCGAACTCGGTTTCTGTGTGCCCATCCGTCTCCGGAGGGTTGGGGGTTTCTTTGATCATGCTGGAACTCCTATGACGTGAGTTCCTCTTCACCCGCTACCACGCAAAGTGAGGAGGCGACTGTGCACAGGGTGGTAGACCGGTCATAGGAACCCGGCAGGCCGAAGCCTCCCATGCACAGCCGCCACAAAGCAGCCAGCATAAAAAACGCCCTGAGGCGTTCTGGGTCTATGAAATAACCGGGCTACCACACCCGTCCGCTGAATTTGCAGCGGCGAGGCAAGGTTAGCGATGAGGCTTGCGAAGTGCAAGCTCCGTGGCTGGAAGCACGACTACGTTATCCCTGGGTGTCGCGTTACCTGCATGGGGGCTGATGGGATGGTAAGTGGCCTTTGATCTCGTTCAGATTCGTGGTGCTTGGTATTGCAATAGACGAAACGAGTACCACAGCTATGCTTCATTTGCTCGTTTCAGCGATTGGAGCCGCCCGATGAAACTCATATTTATCTTTCTTGCCGCAAGCATGGGTCTAGGTGGTTGTGCTATGGCATCAAAAACCTACACCTCAGACGGAAGACAGGGATTTAGTATCGACTGTTCTGGCAGCGCTTTAAGTTGGGGTAAATGTTATGAAAAAGCGGGAGAGTTGTGTGGTGCTCGCGGTTACGACGTCCTTGAAAAACCCAGTGATGAAGGTAGCACTACGGCAGGAAATCAATTTGGGCTTTATGGGGGTACTGTCATAACAAGAAACCTAGTGATTGCATGTAAATGATTTTTAGTTCACAACGCTCAACTGGCAGTCACCACAACATCCATTTTCACACGTTTCAGAGGCACTCGACGTCACCTAGCGGAAGCATCGAACTCCCGAAATGCCAATGTTTTTAGATCAATCTCGGTATATTGCCCCAGCTCGCCTCTATACAGAGAGAATCCATCCACAGTTAACTCGGATTGCAAAAAAACTATCAACCTTCTGAGGACATCCATTGCGGGTTTTTTTGTGGGATGCACCAGCGTGGCCATTCTAGCTTCATCATCGTACATCCTAACGTGAAAAAAACTCTCCTCGTCCTGAATTACATAGTTGACACCGCGGTATACATATTCAAAGTCGTCGCCAACATCATCAAAGCGGTCAGCGTTTAAAATTTTCAAATTTCAACTCGCTAATTTGGCAGGGAAACGTCGATTGTATGTCGTATTTCAGACCACCAAAAAAATTATATGAATCATAGTGTTAGCCAAAATGTTAGCGAACCGACGGCCTGAAACGGTGTAGGCACTGAATAGCCGTCGTCATTTTCGCCCAAGAATTGACTTTAGCGAAGGTTCAAGTCTTACCCGTCTCAGCGATGTTAGCCTTGGGCTCTGCCAATCGCACCACCGAATTCGAGCAGAACCCCACCCCTGTAGGAGCTGTCGAGTGCAACGAGGCTGCGATTTGTTGATCCTGTCTTTAAAAAATCAAAAGATCGCAGCCTCGTTGCACTCGACAGCTCCTACAGGTATCGGGTTAATCCGGAGCACCCACAAAAAAGCCCGCTGTCCATTACCGGTTCAGCGGGCTTCTTCACAACCGGGCTTTTAAATTACAAAGCCATATCGCTCGCAGCATTGGCCTTCGGCGCAGCCTTTTCAGCTTCAACCGGAGCAGCCGCCGGAGCTGCCATCTGATCCATCACTGGCGGAGGAGTCAGCTGCAATACCTTGGCGGTATACGCCCACTCTTCGGCAACCTTCTCAGGACTGCCGTTGAGCTGAGTGCCATAGCTCGGCACGATCTGGTGCAGCTTTTCCTGCCAGGCCGGGGTAGCGACCTTGTCCTTGAACACCTTCTGCAGCACGGTCAGCATGATCGGTGCGGCTGTCGATGCACCCGGCGAGGCGCCCAGCAGACCAGCGATGCTGCCATCCTGGGAAGCGACGATCTCGGTGCCCAGTTTCAGCACGCCACCGGCCGCTTCATCACGCTTGATGATTTGCACGCGTTGGCCGGCTTGCCACAGGCGCCAGTCTTCGGCTTTGGCGTTCGGGAAGTATTCTTTCAGGGCGTTGAGGCGGTCTTCATCCGACAGCATCAGCTGGCCGGCGAGGTACTCGACCAACGGGTATTCCTTGATGCCAACCTTGGTCATCGGCCACACGTTGTGCGTGGTCGTGGTGGTCAGCAGGTCCAGGTACGAACCTTCTTTCAGGAACTTGGTGCTGAAGGTTGCGAATGGGCCAAACAGAATCACGCGTTTGCCGTCCAGGACGCGGGTGTCCAGGTGCGGAACCGACATCGGTGGTGCGCCGACAGACGCTTTGCCGTAGGCCTTGGCCAGGTGTTGCTCGGCGATGGTCGGGTTTTCGGTCACAAGGAACGAGCCGCCGACCGGGAAGCCAGCGTATTCCTTGGCTTCAGGAATGCCGGACTTCTGCAGCAGGTGCAGGGCACCGCCGCCCGCGCCGATGAACACGAACTTGGCGTCGGTTTCGGACTTGCTGCCGTCTTTCAGGTTTTTGTAGCTGACGCGCCAGGTGCCATCGTCGTTCTTGGTGATGTCCTGCACTTCGCTGGACAGCTTCAAGTCGAATTTCGGCGTGGTCTGCAGGTGCGCAACGAACTGACGGGTGATTTCGCCGAAGTTCACGTCGGTGCCGATCGGGCTCCAGGTTGCCGCAATTTTCTGGTTCGGGTCACGCCCTTCCATCATCAGCGGGACCCACTTCCTGATCACAGCCGGGTCTTCGGAGTACTGCATGCCAGCGAACAGCGGGCTCGCTTGCAGCGCTTCGTAGCGCTTCTTCAGGAACTTGATGTTGTCATCGCCCCAGACGAAGCTCATGTGCGGTGTGGAGTTGATGAACGAACGCGGATTCTTCAGCACGCCTTGCTGAACCTGCCAGGCCCAGAATTGACGGGAGATCTGGAACGCTTCGTTGATTTCAACGGCTTTCGGGATCGAGACTTTGCCGTTCTCGTCTTCCGGGGTGTAGTTCAGCTCGGCCAGGGCAGAGTGCCCGGTACCGGCGTTGTTCCAGCCGTTGGAGCTCTCGAGGGCGACGCCGTCAAGACGCTCGATCATTTCCATCGAGGTGCCCGGTTCCAGCTCATTGAGCCAGACACCGAGGGTCGCGCTCATGATGCCGCCGCCGATCAGCAGTACATCGACTTTCTTTGCCTCTTCCGCTTGAACGGACGTGATCCCCATCGACAAAGCCAGCCCCAGCAGGGCCGTGTTCATTTTTTTAAACATCTGTAGCACCTATGATAAAACGCCATCCGCCCTGCCATCCTCAGTCTCGAGCCCCATGTTTCACGGCATTCAGGCAGGATGTCGTGGGGTGCTCGTGCATCTGGATTGGAGGGTGGGCACACAAGGCCGATTGACTGTATCGACCTCAGTTTATATGTCCCTTCTGAACTGGTTTTTTATCTTTATTGGCTTCAGCTACTTGAGCGACAGTGATTCTGTTGGCGCGTCTCGAGGACACGCAAACTGAATAGGTCAAACCAAGTTGATGCGAAGAATATCACGTCAGGGCGAACCCGCGCGTCTGTTCGCGACGTGTTAATCCTTGCGCTGACTGCCCCGGCGCCGCCAGGTCTGGGTGTGGCGGGCGACTATACTCAGCGTTTTCCGATTGAACCCATGAGGACTCGTGATGAGCGATGAAGTCGATCTGCGCAAATATTCCTCCCAGGTGGTCGACGGTGTAGAGCGCTCGCCCGGGCGCGCCATGCTGCGAGCGGTAGGTTTTACCGACGACGATTTCAAGAAGCCGCAGATCGGGATTGCCTCGACCTGGGCAATGGTCACGCCGTGCAACATGCACATCGACAAGCTGGCGCTCGAGGCCGAACGCGGCGCGAATGCCGCCGGCGCCAAGGGCGTGATTTTCAACACCATCACTATCTCCGACGGCATCGCCAATGGCACCGAAGGCATGAAGTACTCGCTTGTGTCGCGGGAGGTGATCGCTGATTCGATAGAAGTGGTGGCCGGTTGCGAAGGCTTCGACGGGCTGGTCACCGTGGGCGGCTGCGACAAGAACATGCCGGGCTGCCTGATCGGCATGGCGCGGTTGAATCGCCCGTCGATCTTCGTCTACGGCGGCACCATCCGACCTGGCGCCGGCCACACCGATATCATCTCGGTGTTCGAGGCTGTGGGCCAGCAGGCGCGCGGGGACATCAACGAGATTCAGGTCAAGCAGATCGAGGAAGTGGCCATCCCCGGCCCCGGCTCCTGTGGCGGCATGTACACGGCCAACACCATGGCCTCGGCCATCGAGGCGCTGGGCATGAGCTTGCCGGGGTCCAGTTCCCAGGACGCGGACGGCAGCGACAAGGCCTCGGACAGTTTCCGCGCCGGCCAGCAGGTCATGGAGCTGCTCAAGCTGGACCTCAAACCGCGGGACATCATGACCCGCAAGGCGTTTGAAAATGCGATCCGCGTGGTGATCGCCCTCGCCGGCTCGACCAATGCCGTGTTGCATCTGTTGGCCATGGCACATGCCGTGGAGGTCGAGCTGACGCTGGATGATTTCGTCGAGTTGGGCAAGGTCTCCCCGGTGGTGGCCGATCTGCGTCCCAGCGGCCAATACATGATGAGCGAGCTGGTGGCGATCGGCGGCATTCAACCGTTGATGAAACGCATGCTCGACGCCGGCATGTTGCACGGCGATGCGCTGACCGTCACCGGTAAGACGCTGGCGGAAAACCTGCAAAACGTGCCCGACTACCCGGCGGGCCAGGACGTGATCCTGCCGTTTGATAAGCCGGTCAAAAAGGATTCACACCTGGTGGTGCTGCGCGGCAACCTGGCCCCCACCGGCGCAGTGGCCAAGATCACCGGCAAGGAAGGCCTGCGCTTTGCAGGCACGGCGCGGGTTTACCACGGTGAGGAAGGCGCGCTGGCGGGCATTCTCAACGGCGAAGTCAAGGCTGGCGACGTGATCGTCATCCGCTATGAAGGGCCCAAGGGCGGACCGGGGATGCGCGAGATGCTCTCGCCGACTTCAGCGATCATGGGCAAGGGATTGGGCAAGGACGTTGCACTGATCACGGATGGGCGTTTTTCGGGAGGGTCGCATGGCTTCGTGGTGGGGCATGTCACCCCTGAAGCGTTCGAGGGCGGTCCGATTGCGCTGGTGGAAGACGGCGACAGGATTGTCATTGACGCCGAAACCCGCCAGATCACCGTCGATGTTTCCGACACTGAACTGGCCGAGCGCAAGACCCGCTGGGTGCGGCCGGAATCCAGGTACAAACGCGGGGTGCTGGCCAAGTATGCGAAGACCGTGTCCAGCGCCTCGGAAGGCGCCGTCACGGACAAGTACCTCTAACCTGATGTACCGCACGGACCGAACTGCTGCCTTTGCCAGCAGGTTCGGTCCCCTAGGCGTTCGGCTGATAACCGAATATCGATTTCACTTCCAGGTAGTCCTCCAACCCGTAGACGCCCCACTCGCGACCATTGCCTGATTGCTTGTAGCCGCCGAAAGGCGCGCCGTTGTCGGCTTTACTGCCATTGAGGTGGACCATTCCGGTGCGCAAGCGCCGAGCGACTGACCGCGCGCGATCCAGCGTACCCGCAGTGACATAACCCGAAAGCCCATAAGGGCTGTCGTTGGCGATGGCCACCGCTTCGTCTTCGCTGTCATACGGGATGATCACCAGCACTGGCCCGAAGACTTCCTCCCGGGCGATCGGCATGTCGGCAGTGACATCGGCGAATACCGTCGGCTTGACGTAATAGCCTTGCAACACGCCGTCGGGGCGGCCAACACCGCCACACACGGCGTGCGCCCCTTGTTGCAGGGCGGCGTCGATCAAGGCCTGGACCCGCTTGAACTGCGCCTGATTGGCCAGCGGCCCGATGGCCGTGGACGGATGGCTGTCATCGAAACAGACCTCGGCGGCGACGTGCCTGGCAATCTCGATGGCCTGCTGCTGCAGCGCGCGCGGAATCAACAATCGGGTCGGCGCATTACAGGATTGCCCACTGTTGCGAAAACAACTGCTGACCCCATGGCGAACGGCCAAATCAATGTCCGCATCGGCCAGAATCAGGTTGGCCGACTTGCCCCCCAGCTCCTGGGAGACCCGCTTGACCGTATCCGCCGCAGCCTTGGCCACGGCAATGCCCGCGCCCGTGGACCCGGTGAACGATACCATGTCGATGTCAGGGTGCCGGGCGATGCCGTCACCCACGGTCGGGCCGTCGCCGTTGACCAGATTGAACACGCCTTTGGGCACGCCGGCCTGATGAAGGATATCGGCCAGCAACATGGCCGAGAGCGGGGCCTTTTCACTGGGCTTGAGCACCAAAGTGCAGCCAGCCGCCAGCGCAGGTGCCAGCTTGCAGGTCAGTTGGTTAAGCGGCCAGTTCCACGGCGTGATCAGGCCACACACGCCGATCGGCTCGCGGCTGATCAGGGTGGTGCCATGGGGTCGGTCGAAGTCATACGTGCGCAGGACCTCGAAGGCCCGGCGCAGATGCCCCAGACCCGCCGGGACATGGGCGCTGCGCGCCAGTGACAGCGGCGCGCCCATCTCCTTGTGCACGCACTCGGCCAACGCCTCGCTGTGTTTTCCATAACCCTCGATGATTGCCGCCAACAGCTCCAGCCGCTGCTCACGGGACCATTGCGCATAGCCCGCGAAGGCCTGTCTGGCGGCGGCCACGGCGCGGTCCAGATCAGCGCGCGAACCCAGGCTGATAACGCCGACGGACCGCTCGGTCGAGGGGTCGATCACCTCCAGGGTCGCGGCGCCTTCAGGTTTGACCCACTCGCCGTCGATGTAGAAATCCAGGTAGTTCATCGTTGCTCCTCAGGCGGTTTGATCGAGGGCGCTGCGCAAGGTGTCGAAGATCAGGGCAATCTGCTCTTCGGTGACGATCAGCGGCGGTGACAACACGATATTTTCGCCCGAGGCACGAACGAGCAGACCCGCATCGAAACAGCGCTGGGCCACCTCGGCAGCGCGCGCGCCCGGTGCCTGGTCACGCGGCTTGAGTTCTACCGCGCAGAGCATGCCGATGGCGCGAACGTCCAGCACCAGGCCCTGCTCACGCAAGGCGAGCGCGGTGTTCTGCCAGGTCGGCGCAATGCGTTGTACATGAGCGTTGATGCCCAGTTCCTCATGCACCGCCAAGGTCGCCAGACCCGCCGCACACGCCAGCGGGTGCGCAGAATAGGTATAACCGTGCATCAGCTCGATGGCCTGCTCGGGACCGTTCATGAACGCGTTGTACACCGCACCGCTCACCAGCACGCCGCCCATCGGCACCGCGCCATTGGTCAAGCCCTTCGCCAGGGTCATCAAGTCCGGCGTCACACCAAAGACCTGTGCACCGAAGTTGTCGCCCAGTCGACCGAAACCGGTAATCACCTCGTCGAAAATCAGCAGCACACCATGGCGGTCGCAAATTTCGCGCAGCTTTTGCAGGTACCCGACTGGCGGCGCGTAGACACCGCCAGACCCCGTGACCGGTTCGACAATCACTGCCGCCACCGTGGCCGGGTCATGGATCTCCAGCAGCTGCAGCAGGGCGTCCGCGTAGTGCGCGCCTTGCTCAGGCTGTCCGGCACTGAATCGAAGGCTGGCGTCGTAAGGCAGCGGCAGGTGTGCGACATCACCCAGCAACGGCCCGAAGTCGCGCTTCTGACGCCCTATCCCGGAAACCGACAGACCACCAAAGCCCATGCCGTGATACCCCTTGGCGCGGCCGATCAACTTGGTCCGGCGACAGTCGCCGCGAGCCTGATGGTACGCACGGGCAATCTTCAGCGCGGTGTCCACCGCCTCGGAACCGGAGTTGGTGAAGAACACCTTATCGAGGCCCTCCGGCGCTTTCGCGACTAATTGATCGGCCATTTCCAGCGCCGCCGGGTGACTCATCTTGAACGAGGAAACAAAGTCCAGACGCCCCGCCGCTTCACGAATCGCTTCCACAATACGCGCCTGTCCGTGACCGGCGTTGACACACCAGAGCCCGGCCATGGCGTCCAGCACCCGGCGGCCGTCCGTCGTGGTGTAGTGCATGCCCTCGGCGCTGTCGAACAGCATCGGTTGGCGGTTGAATTGACGCATGGGCGTAAAGGGCGCCCACAGCGCCGAAGTCGAGGTGTAGTTCACAGGTTTGCTCCTTGAATCGTAGGCAATTCAGATCCGGGTACCGGTCAATGTCGGGCGCTGCATCGATCCGGCATTGGTGTTGACGCCGCGATCGAACAGCAGGCGGCCCTCTTCCAGGCGGCAGCTGACGTGATCGCCAAAAGCGGTTTCGACAAACCGCCAGTCCATGCGCAATTCGCCCGCGTCAGTCCAGCGAGCGTGAGCGATGACCGGGGTCTGTTCCGGTTGATATTGGTGGTGCAGATAATTGCCGGTGAGGCTGGTGACGGACTCGACCGGCTGCTGCAAACCGACGCGCAGGCGGTGGGTGCCACGGTGGTCGACCAGACTGAAATCGCAGTAATCATCATGAAAATCGAAGGCCAGTTCGCGAACCCCGTCCTCGTTGGGCTCAATGCTAAAACGACCTTGCAGTGCGGCGGCGTGCGGCGATTCGCTCACACCCTGCAGCGTGGGCAGACGCAGGCCATCGATCAGCGCGTCGAGTTGGGCCTGGCTGGCCTGGGGATCCGTTGCCTCACGTCCCAACCCCGGAAACAGCCGTTCCCAGATGGCCGCGTGCAAACGCCGCTCGCCCAGGCGCAGGCCGCAAGTGAATGCGATGACGGTGTCCTGTTCGGGCAACACGATGCAGTACTGACCGAAAACGCCCGAAGCGTAGTAACCGCCATGCGGGGTCATCCACCATTGATAGCCATAGCCTTCACGCTTGGCTTCATTGGCAGCATCCTTGTTGCGGGGCAGGTACTGCTTGCCGTCGAATTCGCCCATCCAGACATCATCGACCTGATTGCGTGTGGCCTTGGCGATCCATTCCGGCGACAGCAGCTGGCGCCCTTCCCACAGCCCCTTGTTCAGGTGCAGAACACCAAACTTCAGCGAGTCTTCAGTGGTACAGCTCAGGCCGTTACCGCCGGAGTTGAACCCACCGGGAGCGAGGTCCCATTCGAGCTTGTCCAGGCCCAGTCGATCCAGCACCCGTTCCTGCAACAGCGCGTGCATGGTTTGCCCGGTCACGCGGGTGACAATGGCCGACAACATGAAGCTCGAGGCGCTGCTGTAGATGAACGATTTGCCAGGCGGTTCATCCACCGGCTCTTGCAAAAAAGCCTCGACCCAGCTGGTTTGCAGGTGGCGCCAGGCACCACCGGAAATGCCCCGTTGGTGCCCGGTGCGCATGGTCAGCAGGTCTTCCACGGTCATGGCGGCGAGATTCGCGCTGACCTCGACCGGGCACAATCCAGGGAAGAAACTGACTACCTTGTCCTCGAGCTTCAGGCGGCCATCGTCGACCAGCAGGCCGACGGCAGTGGCGCTCCAGCTCTTGGTCGCTGAATGCTGCACGTGCATGCGCCGGGCCGAGTACGGCTGCCAGAACGCCTCTGCCACCACCGCACCTTGGCGGTAGAGCATAAAGCTGTGCACTTCGAGGTCGGCGCGGGTGATCGCTGATAGAAAGTCCACGATGGCGCCGGCGTCGACGCCCCGTTCATGAGGCAAGGCCCTGGGCAGGGGTACATAGGTCATAAAAAAGCGTCCTCAAAATTGCCGCTCATGTACCGGCAATGTTTTTATATTCGAAATAATACAGTTAAAGATTTATTGATCGCTGCATAAATGTATTTGTGCTGCCTATAATTCCGCCTAAGGCCGCATCGAAGCTGTTTGCAGTTTTCGGGTATCCTTCCCTCCCCTGTCACAGGAACGACCACGCGCCATGTCTCAACTCACCTCGCTGC
This sequence comes from Pseudomonas sp. LBUM1643, assembly GCF_059716215.1. Taxonomy (NCBI): domain Bacteria; kingdom Pseudomonadati; phylum Pseudomonadota; class Gammaproteobacteria; order Pseudomonadales; family Pseudomonadaceae; genus Pseudomonas; species Pseudomonas sp. LBUM1643. Next base: position 2,581,319 of record NZ_CP166813.1, on the reverse strand, counting down.
AGACCAAAGTCGCCGGCCAGATTCTTTCCGCCATTCAGTCGGGCGACCTGCAACCCGGTACCCATCTCAAGGAAGTCGAACTGACGCAGCGCCTGGGCGTGTCCCGCTCGCCGATTCGCAGCGCGTTGTCGTACCTGGCCGAACAGCAACTGATCGAACCGTTGCCCCAACAGGGCTTTCGCGTGCCGTTGCAAACCGCTACGGGTCTTGCGCAGCAGGTCAGTGAGCTGCACAACGAGGAGGACGAGCTTTACACCCGACTGATCGATGACCGCCTGAACCAGGTCCTGCCCGACCAGATCTCCGAAAGTGATCTGCTGCGGCGCTATGGCGTGGGCAAAAGCGTGTTGCGTCGCTGCTTGCTGCGCCTGTCCGATGAGGGCGTGATGCAGCGCCGACACGGGCATGGCTGGTTGTTCCTGCCGACGTTGAGCAGCCCGCAGACCCGCTTCGAGAGTTATCGTTTTCGCATGCTGCTTGAGCCTTCCGGCTTGCTCGAACCGACCTTCAAGATCAACCCGGAACAGTTCCGGCGCTGCCGCGAACGCCAGCTCGAGTTGCTTGAAGGACAGGTCGACGGACAGCGTTTTTTTGAAAGCAACGCCGAGTTTCATGAGCTGTTGGCGGCAGCGTCCGGCAATACCTACATCCTGCAGGCGATCCAGCAACAGAACCGGTTGCGGCGTCTGACCGAGTTTCATTCGGCGAGCAACGTCGAACGGGTCAAGGTCTCGTGCCGCGAGCACCTGGCGATCCTCGATGCCCTGGAGCAAGGGGATAACGAATGGGCGTCCACCCTGCTGCACCGACATCTGGAAGTGGCCAGCAAGATGGGTGTTGCGCGCAACAAGGCTTAACGCACGCGAACCCGAGTGGGAGCAGCGGTGCGACAGGTCGACTTGCTCGCGAAGCTGTTGCTGTTGCTTTGGCTTTTGCTCTTGATCTACCTGCCCCATTCCAGCAGGCCGAACGCAGGCGTTGCGCAGGGGGCAGCTCGGCAAGGATGCCGAGCTAGCCGCGCACGGCCATGGATGGCCGATCGCGGCGTGCCCCCGGAGCAATGCCGGAGTGAGGGAACACCGAGCCCCAGCGAGGGGCCGTATGGTGGGGCAAGACCTTTTGGTTACTTTGGGCTGGGCCGGCATTCCGGCGTTTGCCAAAAGTGACTCGCTGTAAGAGCGAAACCATAGGAGGCCGTTACCGCAGAAACGGATATGTACACCAGCTAAAAATTTGTCAGCTGCCAGGCCGCTATCGCGAGCAGGCTCGCTCCTACAGTTTAAATGCGGAACATCCTTGAGAGATGCGGCGGCTGCCAGGCCGCCATCGCGAGCAAGCTCGCTCCTACAGTTTGAATGCGAAACATCTTTGAGAGATGCGGCGGCTGCCAGACCGCCATCGCTGGCAAGCCAGCTCCCACAGTTTGAATGCGGAACATCTTTGAGGGATGCAGCGGCTGCCAGGCCGCCATCGCGAGCAAGCCAGCTCCCACAGTTGATCGGAGTGTGCCCGACAAACCGTGGCTGCCTATCAACCCGCCATAGCAACAGCGCACTCATTACCAGAGCGCCACGGTGTAACCGACGATCAGCCGGTTTTCATTCATGTCACGCAGGTAATTGGCCTTGCTCAACCCATTGCGCCACCGCAAAGAAACCCCTTTGAGCGCCCCGGACTGGAACACGTAACCCAGGTCGATATCGCGCTCCCACTCACGCCCCTCCCCCGCAAAGCCCAACACCTGGGCCTGATCGCCCTTGGCCCAACGCGTCGAAAACGTCAGCCCCGGAACACCCAAAGCCGCAAAATCAAAGTCGTAACGCGCATGCCAGACCCGCTCATTGGTCTGCGAGAAGTTACTCAGCTGATACTCGGAAAAGAGATAGGTATTAGTGCCATCCACATAGGTGAACGGCGTATCACCGAACTGTTCCTGATAACCGCCGCCCAGGCTGTGTCCTTTGTAGCTATAGGCCACCCGCGTACTCAGCGCGCGGTTATCGACCTTGCCTGCCAGGCCCGCACCCGCCTTGTCCGCATCGAAGTAACGGATATCGGTTTTCAACGTGCCGCCGCCCAGCGCAAAGCTGTTCTTCAACCCCACGTAATGCTGCTGGTAGATGTCTTCCAGTTGAGCGAAGTGATACGTCAGCGTCAGGTTCGGATTGACCTTGTAATCCCCCCCCATGAAGCGGAACTGATCACTTTTCGCCGAGCTCTTGTAAGCGCCGCTTTGACTGGTCAGCCCCATGTCTTGGTAATCGGTCGATTCGCGCTGCTTCGTCCGGTCAATCTGGCCACCGTTCAGGTTCAGGCCGGTGATGTCGGCGGATGTCACCTGAGTTCCGCGAAATGTCTGCGGGAACAATCGGCTGGTGTTGGGCTGCAAGGTCGGCAGGTCCGGCAGCAAGTAACCGCTGCGCAGTTCGCTCTTGGCAAAGCGCATCTTCCCGGTCACACCCAGCTTGGAGTATTCATCGTGGGCGCGTTTAACGTAGCTCGGTTGACCGGGCTCTGGCTCGTTGTCTCGCGACAGCAGGCCGGAACCGGAGCGGTCGGGGCTGGAGTCGAGTTTAACGCCAAGCATGCCGACCGCGTCGACCCCAAAGCCGACGGTGCCTTCGGTGAAACCCGACTTCAGATTGAGGATGAACCCCTGGGCCCACTCCTCGCGTTTCGATTGCCCGGCGTCTTCACGGTAGTCGCGATTGAAGTAGTAATTTTTCAGGTCCAGATCAGCCTTGCTCTCCTTGATGAAATCGGCCTGGGCCGGCACACACATGAGGCCGCCCCCCATCAGGCCCACGCTCTTCAAAATCAGGTTGAAGTTGTTGTTATTCATTGTCTTGGCTCCTGGCAGTCGTGATTGTCGAGTCGGTCTTATTGTTTTTTCAGGCATGACTTCGCCCATCGCGCCAGTGTCGAGGCTGGCGCGCGGGGTGCAGTCAGGGTGTTAAATCAAAAGCTGGCAGGTCGTATTCGATAACCGCCGTCAACGAGTTTTTCCAACGGGCTGGCCGCCGCGAGCAACTGGCGCGTATACGGGTGCTGCGGACGGTCGAAGATCTGCTCGCGCCCTCCCACCTCCACCACTTCGCCCTGGTGCATGACGGCTACGCGGTGAGCAATGCGTTCAACGGCCGCCAGGTCATGGGAAATGAACAGACAGGCAAAACCGTACTGCGCCTGCAAGCGCTCGAACAGCTCGAGAATCTGCTTCTGGATCGTCATGTCCAGGGCGGAAATCGGCTCGTCAGCGATCACCAGTTGCGGGTGGCGAACCAGCGCCCGGCCAATCGCAACACGCTGGCGTTGCCCCCCGGAGAGCTGGTGCGCAAACCGGTCGACAAACTGCTCGGCCAGCCCGACATCTCGCAGGGTTTGCGCCACACGTTCTCGCCGCTGATCCGCATTCAGCCCCGGCTCATGGCGCAACGGCTCTGCCAGGATCTCACCGATTTTCATCCGCGGATTGAGGGATGAATAAGGGTCCTGAAAGATCATCTGACACTGCAATCGATGGGTGCGATTGGCGGCTTTGAGGATGTCCACGCCCTTGAAGCGTATTGCACCGGAACAGGGCTTGATCAAGCCTACCAACGATCGGCCAAGGGTGGTTTTTCCCGACCCGCTGCCGCCCACCAGTGCCAGGGTTTCGCCCGGTGCAATGGCCAGACTGGCCGAGTGCACAACGCGCTTGTAGTGGCGTTTACCCCAGAACGAGGTGGGTCCGGGATGTTCGATACAGACCTGATCGACTTCCACCAACGGCCCGTTACTGGCCGGAAGCGGCGCCAATTCACCACGTCTGGGCAACGCTTCCAGCAACTGTCGGGTGTACTCGGCCTTGGGGGCCAGCAGGATGTCCTGGATGGTGCCTTGCTCTACCGATTTGCCGTGGCGCATCACCACCACTTTGTGGGCATAGCGCGCCACCAGCGACAGATCGTGGCTGATGAACAGGATCGCCGTGCCTTGCTCCCGGGTCAGTTCGAGCATCAGCTCGATCACGTCCAGCTGTGCCAGGCAGTCCAATGCGGTGGTTGGCTCGTCGGCAATCAACAGGGCCGGACGCAACAGCATCACCGAGGCCAGCATGATCCGTTGGCGCATGCCGCCGGAGAACTGATGCGGATACGATTCCAGGCAACGTTCGGCGTCTTTGATACCGATGCGTTGCAGCATCGTCACGCAGCGCTCGCGGATCTGTGCGGCATTCAGATCGGTGTGTAACTGCAGGGCTTCACTCATCTGCTGACCGATCTTCAAGGCCGGATTGAGCGACACCATCGGTTCCTGAAACACCATGCCGATACTCGCCCCACGAATGGCCCGAAGCTGCGCGGTGTCGAGGTTGACCAGATCGCGGCCCTGGAAATCCAGACGTCCGCCACAGACTTGCATCGGCTGGGGCAGCAGGCCGATCGCTGCCCGGGCAGCCATGGTCTTGCCGCTGCCCGACTCGCCAACCAAGGCAACAATCTCCCCCGGTGCGACGCTGAAGCTGAGGTCGTCAACTGCCAGCGTGCCATGCTCACCCACGCGAATTTTCAGGTTTTCCACGTTCAGCAAAACGTTGTCGGCTGACATGCTCATTTCCTCATCCGGGGGTCGAGACGATCACGCAGGGCATCGCCGAACAGATTGATTGCCAACAGTGCCAGGCAGATGAACAGCCCCGGGAAGATTCCCAGCCAAGGCGCCGAGGCGATGTACGGCCGACTGCTGGCGAGCATGTTGCCCCAGGTCGCAGCCGGTGGTGGAACGCCCAGCCCGAGGAAGCTCAAGGCGCTTTCCGAGAGCAGCGCCCAACCGAACATGCTGGTCGCCAGCACGCACAGCGGCGCCAGGCAGTTAGGCGCAATATGGCGCAGCATGGTGTACAGCTCGGAGTTGCCGATCACGCGCGATGCTTCGATGTATTCCAGCTCGCGCAGCGACAGCACCGTGCCCCGCACCACCCGCACCACGGATGGCGTGTAGGCAATGCCCAGCGCCAGAACGATGCCGTACTTGCTGGCACCGATGATTGCCATGATGCCCAGCGCCATGAGGATGCCCGGAAACGCCAGCAGCGCATCGTTGAACATCATCAGCAAGCGGTCGGTCCAGCCACGCAGGTAACCGGCGAGCATGCCGATCAGTGTTCCGGCGAAGACCGCAACACTGACCGTCAGCAAGCTGATCCACAGGCTCGTACGGGCGCCGATCAGCAACCGGCTGAACACGTCGCGACCGAACTCATCGGTACCCAGCCAATGCAGGGCCGATGGCGCCTGGAACCGCGACAACAGGTCGATGCGCAGCGGATCGAACGGCGTCCAGACCAGCCCCAGCAAAGCCAGGAAGATCAGTATCAGCAGCAGGCTGCCACCGATCAGCGCGTTGGCTGGTGGCCAGGCGCGCGGGGGTTTTGTGGGCGTCTTCATGGCGCCGGCAGCGGGTGCCACGGGAAGATTCGAACTCATAACTTCACCCTTGGATCGAACAGCGGGTAGAGCAGATCCACACAAAGGTTGACCAGCACATAGATGAAGGTGATCAGCAACAGACAGCCCTGCAGCACCGGATAATCGCGGGCGAAAATCGCGTCCACCATCAGCCGGCCGATGCCCGGCAACGTGAACACGGTTTCGAGTACTGCAATGCCGCCCAGAAGGTTGCCCAGGATCAGCCCGACCAGCGTCCAGGTCGGCGCAAACGCATTAGGCAAGGCGTGCCGCCACAGCACTGCACGCTCGGACAGGCCTTTGGCGCGGGCATGGGCAATGTACTCAAGGCGCAGTACTTCAATGGTACTGGCCCGGGCCATGCGAGTGATCGCGCCCAGCTCGACCAGTGTCAGGGTGACCACCGGCAGCACCAGGTAACTCATCGCTTTCCAGGGCGCTTCGGCAAAGCTGACGTACCCCACCACCGGCAACCAGCCGAGCTTGATGCCGAAGGCGTGCAGCAACAGCAAGCCGAGCCAGAAGCTGGGAATCGACAGCAGCAGCGTGGCCGTGGTGACCAGCCCCAGGTCCAGCGCGCTGTTCTGCTTCCACGCTGCGATCAGCCCGACCGGCACCGCGATCAGGGTGGCCAGAAGTACAGACACCAGAACGATGATGGCGCTGACGCTGAAGCGCTCGACAATCAGCGGCAATACCGCTTGTTTGGTGCTGATGGAAAACCCCAGGTCGCCGCTGAGGACGGCTTTGATCCAGATCAGAAACTGGGTCACCAACGTGTGATCCAGCCCCAGGTTCTGGCGCATGTCGGCCAGGCTCTGCGGGTCGGCCATGTCGCCGAGCATCAACAGTGCCGGGTCACCGGGGATGAGGCGAATCAATGCGAACACCATCACCGAGATCAGTAACAGGGTCGGTATCGCCATCCCGAGTTTTTGCAGGATAAAACGCAACATGATCAGACTCCGCCTTACTGTGCCGCGAGGCTGACGCCCCACAGACGAGGCTTGGCCACCGGCCAGGAGTGATAGCCACGGACGCTGTCCCGTAGCGCGCCAATGATGGTGCCGTTGTAAATGATCACCATCGGCGTGTCTTGAATCATCATCTTGTGCAGCTGATCGAACAACGCCTGGCGTTTACCCGTGTCGCTCTGGCGCACGGCATCACGCAACAGCGCCTGGGCTTGCGGGTTGTCCCAGACCTTGCGCGGCTCCTTGCTCTTGTCGCCCATCAGCGAATCGAAGCCCAGTGCCGGGTCCAGCCGGGACGAATAGGAGAACGACATCATCTGGTAGTTACCGCTCTGGTAACGCTCCAGCTGGGTGCCCCACTCCAGGGTTTCCATCTCGATATTCAAGCCACTGCCCTGCGCCATGGCCTGGCTCAGTACACCCATGTCGAACATCTGCTGATAGCGTTTGTTGACGATCATCTTGATCGGCTGACCGTGATAGCCCGCCTCTTTCAACAGGCGTTGAGCTTCCTGCGGATCGTATTTATAGCCCTGCCTGGCGGCGGCGCTATAGAAGGCACTGGTCTGCGGAACGGCCGAGTTGTTGGGCTCGGACAGCCCGTTGGACAAGGCAGTGACCATTTGTCCGTAGTCCAGGGAATGGGCAATCGCCTGACGGATGCGCACATCCTTGAGCAACGGGTCATTGGTCTGGAACAGCAGGCCGCAGATCGCCATGATCGGGCTGACGGAGACCTGAATCCCCGGCAGTGTCTTGAGCTCCTGGGCATCGCTGGCGGTCACGTCGGGCAGCAAGTCGATGTTGTTCGAGAGCAAGGCGGCCTTGGCCGACGAAGCATCGGGAATGATCATGAAGCGCAGCACGTCGACCAACGCCTGCTTCTTGCCGGTAAATCCGTCCGGCCCGGCATCGTCACGGGCGCTGTAATCCTTGAAACGCGCCAACTCCACAGACTGGCCCGGTTTCCAGTCCGCCAGGGTAAAAGGACCGGTGCCGATGGGCGCCTTCCATTTGCCGTCTGCTGCCACTGAATCCGGGTGCAGAATGCCGCCACCGCCGCAATCCGGCCGCGCCATGGACGCGAGAAACAGCCCGCTTGGCTGGTCAAGCTGGAACACCACGGTGAGTGGATCGGGCGTGGCAATGCTGGTGATTTTCGCCCCGCCTCGCCCATCGAATTCCGCCAGGCAGCGCCACTGGGTCTTGGGGTTGAGGTAGTGCTCCCAGGTCCACTTGACGTCGGCAGCACTCAGCGTGGCGCCGTTATGAAAGTGCACCCCTTCGCGCAGTTTGAAGGTGTAGGTCAGGCCGTCATCGGAGACCTGAACCTCCCGAGCCAGCAAGGGGCCGACGGACGCGTCTTCGCGATGGGCCACCAGACCTTCGACAATGTGCAGCATGACCGTGTCGGTATTTTCGTCACGGTTGACGCCCGGCTCGGTGCTGCGGATGTCGGCGTTGAGGCCGACTCGCAAGGTGGTGTTGGCCTGAGCCTGCGCAAACGCAGCACCGAGGGCGACCACGCCGAGGGCTTGCAGGGTGACGCAGAGAGATTTGTTCAATATGCGATGCACGGGAGAGGTTCTCCTTCGCTGAAAAGTCCGGCCAGGGGCAGAGCCGGCTTCAAGCCTGTGTTTATGTCGTTTTTGTTATGGCCTGACCTTGATCAGCGCCGCATGCGATTTTGTTTTTTTAAATTCGCACGGACATATTCACAGCATGCTGATTGCTTGTAAATGTTTTTTTGAGCATATAAAAACATTGTTTAGTTTTTTTGCTCTCAACCCTCCCTCATGTGTAGCCGCCAGCTCAAAGCCTGAACCGATCCACCGACTGCGACAGCTTGCCTGCCAACGTGGCCAGTTCATCGGTCGTCGTGGCGGTCTGGCCGATGACTCGACTGTTGTCTTCAGACATGCCGGCGATCATTTCCACCTGATGGGCAATTTCGTTGCTGGCCAGGCTTTGCTCGCCAATCGTGCGGCTGATGTCGTTGACCAGTTGAGTGGTGTTCAGCGTGGCGTCGAGAATTTCCCGGATCGCCCGCTCGACCTCGGCGGTGACGGCCATGCCTTTGTCGACCTGTGCAACGCCGGCCTCCATGCTGCTGACGGCTTCACGAGTGCTTTGCTGAATACGCGCAACCATGTCGGCGATTTGCTGGGTGGAGGCGCTGGTGCGACCCGCGAGGCTGCGGACTTCGTCGGCCACCACGGCAAACCCGCGCCCCTGCTCACCGGCGCGCGCGGCCTCAATGGCAGCGTTCAGTGCCAGCAGGTTGGTTTGATCGGCAATGCCCTTGATCACCTGAATGATGCTGAAAATCCCTTCGGACTCTTTGTCCAGCGTGCGAATGACCTGAGCGGACTGCTGCGCCGAACGCGCGATGCCATCCATATCATTGACCACCTGATGGATCACCCGGCCGCCATCCTTGGCCAGTGTTTCCGCTTGATTGGCCATGTTCAGCGCGCGCTCGGCGTGCCGGGTGATTTCCTCGATACTCGCGGTCATCTCGCTGGCTGCTGCGGCCATGGTGCTGGCGGCACTGCTCTGCTGCTGACTGCTGCCGGCCACTTCGTGACAACCACTGCTCAGACGCTCGCTCATGCCGCTCACGCCGTGAGCGTTGCTGCGAACCACCTCGATCATGCCGCGCAGGTCGCGCTGCATGGTCGCCAGGCTGCGGATCAATGTGCTGGCTTCGTCATTTGCGGTGGGCTCGACAATCGGCTCACTCAAATTGCCCCTGGCGATGCTGTCGGCGATACGACTGGCCGATTGCAGCGGGCCCATGATGCTCAACATCACCCAGCGTCCCTGGGCAAGCAGCAGCAACAGACTGGCGATGAGTACGCCACCCAGGGCCATGTTGGCGTTGCTGATGGCTTGCTGTGTGCCGACACTGGTCTGCTGGGTATCGGTTTCAATCAACTCGCTGAGGGCGGCCATCTGCCCCTCGAGCTGGCTGAACGCCGCGTTGAAGGTGCCCAGGTCTTTTTGCGCTGCGTCGGGATTTTCCAGCGCCAGCCCGACAATGCGTTCAGCCGCACTGATGTAGGTATCGAGGCTGGGCTTGACCTTGTTCAGGCCCGTTTTGATGGTGTCGTTGACCGGCAGCTTGAGGTTATTGCCCAACACCTCATGAAAACGCGCGGCATGTTCGTCGATGGAACTGCGCACCTCGGCTTTGCTGCTGGTGCTTTTGCCCAACCCCACCAGCATCGCGGACAAGACGTCGGCGCGCAGGGCGTCATGCATCATGTCGGCCTCAAGGTGGTTGCGCAGCGCGGCCATGCTGACCTCGTTTTCGTTCACCGCCCCCGCCATGTGTGTATTACCCAGGTATCCGACCAGGCTCATGATCAAGGCCGTGAGCAGGCCGGTGCCAATCAGCAAAATCAAGCGTAATTTTATCGACACTTTGTGCATTCCTGATCAGTTGGGTAAAACCATGCGTGGATGGTTTCTCTGAACAGGTTATCGGCCGGGCGAACGGGTTAATGAAGGCGATTTCCAAACGACTGTTTCTTTACGACCTGCGGTCGGGGTCGGCCAGCATGGCACGCAAGGTCATGGCATTACTCACTGCAAAACCGCTAGCGGTGTTATCAAAGATGCACCAGATCACGCTCCCGGCTTTCGCCGCCTGGCGCATGTGCTGCGCCAGATTTTCCAGCCGGTCGCGTTCATAGTTGCTGTGATAAATGCGCGGGGAACCGTGCCAGCGCCAGTACTGAATCCCCGGCCAGCCACCCGGCGCGTCGCCACCCGGGATGGGCGATGGATCAGCCGCCACGCGTCCAATGCGCTGTTCGACCATCAGAGCGTGGGCGTTCAGCCAACTGTCGTGCCGGGGCTCAAGCACCACCAAGCCAGCGTAACGCTGGCGCAACGCGCTAAAGAATGCGCCGGCAACGGCTTCGTCATAGGCCAGCGACGGCGGCAACTGCACCAGCAAACAGCCCAGCGACGCCCCGAGGGCAGTGCATTGGGACAGGAATTCCTCCAGCAACGACTCGCAGTCCTGCAAGCGCTGAACATGGGTAATGAGTTTTGGCATTTTGACCGAAAACCGGAACGTCGCCGGGACTGACTCGGCCCAGCGTGCATAGGTTTGAGGTCGATGCGGGCGGTAAAACGAACTGTTGATTTCGACCGCCGTCAGTTGCGATGCGTATCGCTGCAGGTGAGTACCGTCAGCCGAGAACAGCGGCCAATGCTCGCGAGGCAAGCTCCAGCCGGCACAACCGACGTAGACAGGGGGCATGTGATTGGCCTCGCTCAGTAACCGGGTTGTCTTTCTCCTTAGTTCAATCGATTACCGCCACTTCAACATCGTTCAAACAAATCGGTTTATCGAACCCCTCTCCAAGCGATGGGTCTGCTCTTATATAACTCATCGGAAATAATTCAATGCTCGCTCAACACACACTTGTCTTACTCGCTCGGGGCGGATATGCCGCCCGAGGTGTTCTTTACCTGATCATTGGCATCTTCGCTCTGTTGGCGGCTCATGACTCGACAAAACCAAAAGACAGTCACAAAAGCCTGGAGGCGCTGTTAAGCCAGCCATTCGGATATGTCCTGGTCGGTCTAGTCGTGGCCGGTTTGCTGGCCTTCGCCGGGTGGCGAGTTCTGCAAGCGATTCGCGACGTCGATCATCACGGTACGCAACTCAAGGGTTGGGTGATTCGTGCAGGTCTGTTGGCGGGAGGTCTGGTTAACGGTGCCCTGGCATTTTTTGCATTGGGCCTGCTCATCACTGGCCTTCGGAGTTCAGGCAGTTCCGGAGGTGAGGGCACAAAGGATTTACTGGCGCATCTTCTGTCCTGGGATCACTCGAACGTGCTGGTCTACCTCGTTGCGCTCGTCCCGTTGGGTGTCGGCATTGCTCACATCATCAAGGGATGGAAGGCGACCTTCGAGAAGTACTTTGAGGCTGACGAAGATGTAATGCGTTACATACGCCCGGTGTCTCGATTTGGACTCATAGCCCGAGGCGTGGTGTTTATCGAGATAGCCCTGCTTCTGGCGATGAGCGGTTCCCGGTTTAAAGCCACGAATCCCCCAGGCTTGAAGGAAGCCCTTGATGCTCTCCAGAACCTGCCAGCCGGCGCCTTGATTCTGATGGTGATGGCGCTGGGGTTGATTGCCTTTTCGGCCTACAGCTTTTCCGAAGCGGCCTGGCGAAAAATAAACATGGATGTGCCGGGAGTTTCTAGATCGTAGTCGCCAAGTGACCTGGTTCTTCATCACCGTGCTGCTCGCAGAGGAATTCGCGTATCGCTTCGGCGGTTCGCCTGGCACTGGTGACCACGAAAAAATGCCCCTCCCCAGTGAGGACGTGCAGTTCGGCGTAGCGAATGGTGCGGCACAGGATATGCGCGTTGTATAGCCGCACCAGAGTGTCGCGTTCGCCAGTGAGAATCAGCGTGCGCTGACGCAGACGGAACAACCTCAACAGGCTTGTCCAGCCGACCAGGGCGGTGAGCTGGTGGTAATAGGTTCGCGGGTTGACCGTGAGCATGCCGTTAACCAGACCGAAGCGCAGCAGCGTCTGTATCGAATTGCGCGGGACTGCTTGTTTGCATGGTTTGGCCTTTTTGCTCCTGCCAAAAAAATCCACGATGTCGGCAGGCTTCACCAGCAACGCCGGGCCAGCCGAAGTCGCCGCCAGGATCAGCCGGCGTACCATGCCCGGGTAACGCAGGGCGAACTCTTGCGCCAAGGCACCGCCCCAACTCACGCCGAACAGATCGACCTGTTCGATACCCAACTGCTTGAGCATTTCGGCGATCAAGTCGGCGTGGCGCGGCAGACGCATCGGCCAGCGGGGCATTTGCGATTTACCGACGCCTGGCACGTCCAGCGTAATGGTCGTGTAGTCCGCCAATTCATCACGCAGGGAATCGAAGGTTCGAATCAAGCCACCCAAACCGTTGAGCAAGAGCAGCGGCGAGCCTTGCCCGCTGATTGAAACGTTCAACTGAACATCGTTGATGGTAAGTCTGTGCGTCGTCATGATTTCGCCTTTGGGCTCGCGATGCCCCCGATCCTGACTGTAGACCTGGCACGACGCCAAACGATCCAGTGGCGAGTCACGTGGTATGGAACCCTTATCCGTACGCGGCGCCTAATGGTTGATCCCCGGAATTCGAGAAAGACGACATGCAAATATCCGAGACAATCCAAGTCATGGAAGCGCTAACAGTCAACGAAGCAAACCTCAAGCTTCACGAAGGCTGGTTATTGATATCTGTGGTCGTCACGACACATCCTAATGGCCAGCTTCACCCCTGCTACATCCTGGGAAAATCGAAAGCCTCATCCAACCATCAGAAGCCCGATTGACTAGCACGACAGCGCACAGCGATTTCGCTCACGGAACTGTGCCCGGAGGATATTTTGACTTATCTGGATTGGGTTCAATGGCCAGCGATGGTTGTGACCGTGCTCGCCGCATGGCTAATCGGATCGCAGAGGCCAGGACGAAGGATGATCGGGTTTGTATGCTTCAGTTTGAGCAACGTATTGTGGGTGATTTGGGGAGTCTATGCAGGGGCGTATGCATTAATTGTCTTGCAGGTCTGTCTTTTCCTCATGAACCTTCGGGGACTCAGGAAAAACTCGAAAGGGAAAGAAAACGAGCAGTCTCAGGACTGACGGTTGTCAGCGAAATCGCTTTCTTTACTGTCCGCACTCAGCAACAGGCCTGTAAAAGGAATCGGGGGTGCAGGTACGCAGGCCCCTTCCAGGACATGCCCTAAGCCCACGTACATGTGAAGCCTATTCAGGTCACGCGGGGTAAACGTCACCTGAGCGACCGGTCTCAGTGAGATGATTTAGATGCATTGAAATTTTTCTTGAAGCCTCGGACGTTCATCCCCAAAAGTATGCATTCAAGGAGGATCAGCGCATAGGCGTCGGCGTGAAGACCCCAGATAACCCAGAGTGCATTGCTGAGGATGAATCCCCAAAAAGCGATCATTCGCCGGTACGCGCGTTGCGAACCGATAAACCAGGCAGAAGCTACTGTCATCACCATGGCAGGCCATTGAACGTAATCGATGTACTCCAAGTTGATCTCTCCAGCCGTCCAAAACGTGAGTCCAGCGTTCGACCTTCATCACAGCCCGCATTCCGGGTCCAGAATTTTCAGCCACGGCCAGCGCGCCTGATAACTCCTGGCTTTTTGCTCAAACAGATGCCGCTGAAGGTTGACCGGGTTGATCCGCAACAGACCTTCCTCGACGTCACTCAATCCGTAAGGCGCATACACCTCGCCCGTCAGTACATCGACGCCGATACAGGTTCCCGCGATCAGGTATCGATCAACCCCCTCCTTCGCCGAGTTCAGCTGGGGATACGCCCCGCCAAACCGCTCGCCGTACCAGAGGTGAACCCGCGCCTGGTTCTTGATTTCAATGCTCACATCGAGGTCGTGGAACAGTTCGCCGGCGGCCTGGATGACGTCGTTCTCGGCCTCCCATGACACGTCCTTATCAAAGTAGAAAACGTCATAGTCCTTGATGCCCCATGCGACGGGACGCTCGGCCTGATGGTTCCAGACCGCTTGAAACAGACAGCCTGCGGTAAGCATGCACTGGTTCAGGCCAAGCGCGGGCAAACGCTTGAGTATCTCGGCGTTTGCCGGGTTGGTCATGGCGATGTCGATCAAGCGTTCTGCGGTCAGTGTCATGCGCACTCCTTGTCCGGTATGAAAATCCCTGGAAACGGACAATACATTAGAACCGTTAGGGTTCTTGCCACTAAAATAGCGCCTTTCAACTCCCGGGATCACGAGCATCATGGATGAACTGCACCGAGGAAGCTGCCTGTGCGGCGCCGTCACCTATCACGTGTCGGGCGCGCTGAAAGCCGTTACGCATTGCCATTGCAGTCAATGCAGAAAGGGTCACGGGGCAGCGTTTGCAAGCTATGCCAGCGCACCTCGCTCAACGCTGTCGATTGACCAGGGCATGCACGTGCTCAAGACCTTTCATTCGTCTGAAGGAGTCGCGCGACAGTTTTGTGGCGAGTGCGGGTCTTCACTGTTCTGGTCTGACTCGAAGGGTGATTTTCCGGACTGGGTATCGGTGGCCATCGGCACGCTGGATACGCCGCTTCTGATCAAGAAGCAAAAACACGTGCACGTCGAGTCGAAAGCGTCGTGGTATCCGATTGACGAACCGTTAACGGCTTACCAAAGGTAACGTCACCACGAACTCGCTGCCCTTGCCATCGCCATCGCTCATGCCGATCACGGTACCGCCATGAGCCTCGACCAATTCGCGCACCACCGTCAGGCCAATGCCCAGGCCGGCCCCATTGAAGCCGACGGCATGAACGTCCTGCACGAATGGCTCGAAAATGAACGGCAATGCCTTGGCCGAAATACCGATGCCATCGTCGCGAATGCTCACCGTCAGGCTGTCACCTTCGACCGTGACTGCAAGCGTCACGACGCCGCCCGCCGGGGTGTACTTGGCGGCGTTACCCAGCAGGTTGCCGAGAATTTGCGTGAGGCGCACGGGATCGCCATCGACCGCCAACGACTGTTCGGGCAACTCGCAGATGAACTGCAGATGGTGAGCCGTCATGACCGGACGGCACACCTCGATGGCGTCTTCAATGATCGGCAGCATGTCGATCAGGCATCGGTTCAAGCGCAGTTTCCCGGTGCTGACACGGGAGGCATCGAGCAAGTCTTCTACCAGTCGTGACATGTGCTTCACCTGCCCTTCAATCAACTTCTGCATGCGCGGCAGCTCATCGCTTGGCACGCGTACCAGCCGGCCGGCGATCATGCTGATGGGCGTCAGCGGATTGCGCAACTCGTGGGCGACGAAGGTCAGGATGTTGCGTTGCTGCTCCAGCGAGTGCTCAGCCGAAGCTTGCAATTGTTGCGCGCTGAGGGCGGCGATCACCAGTTGTTCGTTGGCTTCGCGCATCTCGAGGAGCATCTGCTGCTCTTGCTCGGTACGATGTGGTTTTTCCGCATCGGACTGTGCCATCAGGATCGCCAGCACCAGCTGTTGATTGGCCTCGAGCAACTGCTCCACCTGCCGGTGATCCACCAGCCGGGTACTGGTGTCGGTCAGTTCCTTTTGCAGGGCAGCCAGCACCGCTCGCGCTTCAACGGTTTTCTGACCGAGCAGGAACAATTCGCGAGCGGCAGTTGCCAGCGCTTCCTCGTTCCTGCTATCGGCCCCGTTCATGATCTTGGCTCATCCATTTTCAAGGCCTGTGTGCTTCTGGGTGGGGCGACCACCGAGCAACCCTTCCTGATTGGGCAACATGTTACCGACCTTCAGCCCGTTTTCGTCGATGCTGTACAGACGCAACTCATCGGAGTGAGCACTGGCCCGTACCTTGACCACCGCCATGATGCGCAGCAAGCGGCTCTGCACTTCAATGTAGCGCTGCACGATGATCGCGTCGGTGAGAAACGCCGTGCCGTAGGGGCTGAATCGCAGGTCGGTGTAGCGGTCTTCAAGCTCCGAAGTCATCAGCACGCTGACCCCCGCGCCGGTCAACGCATTGACCATGCGTGACAGCGACTCGCGAAAGTCTTCCCGGAAGGTCGGCGCCAGCGCCAGTTCGAAGCCCGACAGCGAATCGATCACCACGCGGGTCGCTTTCAGCCGGTCGATCTCGCTGAGCAGCAACTGGACGATTTCGTCGATGGACAGGTCCGGAGCGCGACTGTCCACCAGACTCACCTTGCCGGCCTGGATCAAGTTGGCCAACGTAGCGTTTTGCGAATGGTTGGGACGCTGTTCAAACACTGCAATCACGCCAGTCTCACCGTTGCGCGCACCTTCAGCGAGGAAGGTGGCGGCCAGAATGCTTTTGCCCGAACCCGACGGCCCGGCCACCAGCAGCGAATAACCCCGAGGCAGCCCGCCACCGAGCATGTCGTCGAGTTGCGGCACGCCCATCTTCAGGCGCTTGGCGGGGTATTCCAATGGAGTGTCAGCCAGGTTGAGTGGCGCCGGCGCAAAGACCTTGATCCCCGACGTGGCGATGCGGAACGTGTGCAGTCCCGGCAACGTCGGCTGGCCGCGCATCTTCATGATTTCCATCTTGCGGACCATGGAGTTGCGCTGAACGCTTTGACGCAGCCAGATCAGGCCATCGGCCACCGTGAAGATCGGGTTGGTGTCGGTTTCGGTGAAGTACTCGCCGATCAGGAAGGTCGTCGCCTGCCAGGTCGTCATCAACATGCCCAGTTGCTGAACGAACTGCGGCAGATTGTTGTTCGGGTTGTCCTGGGTCTGGCTGGCCAGCACCACAGAACGGAACGAGTCGACGAACACCAGTGCCGGGGTGTGAGTTTCCACCTCGCTGACAATGCGCCGCAGCACTTCGTCCAGGTCACCGGCCAGGGTGTCGTCGGCCAGGTTGATGTAGCGAATCGAATGGTTGATCGCTTCACTGTCGAAGAAGTCGAACTGCTGCTGGTAACGCAGCATCTTCAATGGCGGCTCGCCGAGCACGGTAAAGAACAACGCCGGGCGTTCCGGTGTCGCCAGGGCGAACATCATCTGGTGCGCCAGGGTGGTTTTGCCGCAACCTGGCGGGCCGGCGATCAGGTTGAACGAAAATTCCGGCAGACCTCCACCCAGCACCTCGTCCAGGCCTGGCACGCCGGTGGCCAGACGGTTGATCGTTACTTTGGAGCTCATGACGAAATTTCCTGCGAAGGGGTGTCGCTCAAAGAAGGTCCCCACACGTCACGAAGCAAACGTGCGGTGAGCGAGGGCCCGATCAGCGTTGTCAACAACTCGTAAAACGTGGTCAGCAGCACTTCACCGAAAAACAACGCATCGGTTTCGCTCTGTTCAACGAGCACGGACTTGAGGGCAATAAGATCCAGAGTCGACTGAACACTGTCGTAGGTGCCGGCCAGACGTGGATGGTTTGAGGCGCACAGGTGAATGCTGCGGCGATAAAGCGCGACAACCCCTTGATGGCCAATGATGGGCGTGAGGGCTGCGCCCATATCCTGCAAGGTGGTAACGAGCGCCTGGGCGATCCTGGCAATGTCAGCGTCTGGACCCACACGGTGCGCCAGAGAAGCTACGATCTGACGGCTCTCTTCGCTTTGCGCGGTCATGGCAAACTGATATCTGATGGTCAGAACTCGATACTACACCCTCTGTCAGGCCTCGCTACGTTAATAAACACATCGTTGGGGCGGGTGACCGTAAACATTGATGCGCATCAGAACTTTCTTTTCCCAGCTTGATCTGTAGATTCAATAAGATTATAAATTGATCTATAGATTAAAAATTAAGGACGTTGTCATGGCCGTCACCCTTCAAGCACAAGCATTTTCCAAGAGCCAATGCGTCACCGGCCTTCGCGCGGCCGTCGGCATCATCGAAAAGTGGGGTGCTTCCAGCGAACAGGCCTGCCGGATCCTTCGTATATCCCGCAGCACCCATACCCGCGCGAAGCAACGCGACCCTGATTGGTCCGTGTTGCTGGATGCGGATCAGATGCAGCGCATCAGCTTTGTGCTCAACATCCACGCGGCGCTGCGCCTGGTGTTTGATAATCCGGAAAATGTGTATGGCTTCCCGGCGATGCCTAATGAGAACGAGTTTTTCAACGGGCGTACTCCGCTGGACATCATGTCTCAGGGCGACATGATTTCGCTGTACGAAACCTTCCGCCGCATCGACGTGCTGCGAGGCGCGCAATGGTGACGCTGAAGCAGCTGCCCGAGTTCACTGGCGAACTGCTGCAGGCTTATCGGCTGGTCAACTCGAAATTCCCGCCCATCGACCTGTTCGATGACGTCGCTGACGCCCAGGAATTCGAGGTGCTGTATCAACTGCAGGCACTCACCAATCCCAGGCTGAAAAACGAAGTCGGTCAGCTTGAGATGATTGCGCGAAGCGAGATCCCTTTCGGTATTCCTGGCTGCTCTTACGCAATAGCGCCCTTCACCCACGTCAACCCTGCCGGCTCACGATTCAGCGATGGCAGCTTTGGCGTGCTGTACCTGGCAGCGTCCATGGAAACCGCGCTCGCCGAAGTGCAGCATCACCAGGGTCTGTACTGGTCGAAAGTCCGGGGCCTGAACTATGAGCGGTTTGTATTCCGGGGCTTGTCCTGCTCCTTCGTCAACACGGCGATGAAAGATGCCACCTCCATCGCGAGTACAGATCCGATCTATGCGCCGGACGATTACTCGCATTCTCATCGTTTGGGCAAGGCCATTAAAGAGGCCCGTTGCCCCGGCATTCGCTATCACTCGGTTCGCCTGCAAGGTGGCTATTGCTGGGCGCTGATGACACCCAGGCCCGTCTCACAGATTATCCAGACGGCCCATTATGAAATGATCTGGAACGGGCAGATCACCGGGGTTAATAAAATCAGCGAAGCGTGATCAGGGCTGGAGCTCTTGCACAGATCTCCTCCTGCATATGCGCCCTCTTCATCGCGAGCAGGCTCAGCTCACAGGGGGTTGGTGCCGCACACAATTCCTGCACCCGGCGAAGATCCAACTGTGGGAGCAAGCCTGCTCGCGATGAGGCCCATACAATCAACATCACCTTCGCCTGATACAACGCTATCGCTGGCAGGCCAGCTCCCACAGGGGATTTGTGGATTACTCGGATTATGTGTTCGCCGCAGTTCACTGTGGGAGCAAGCCTGCTCGCGATGACGGCCTGACAGCCAACAGTTTCTCGTCGGCAATAGCCAGTTTCTGCAGATCATTATCCGTATCGAGCACGTTTGAGTGTCGCGATGATGCACCGAATTGGGTGGTTTGCTAAAAAGCAAAAAGCTGTGCGATTACCGGTCAACTGCCTTTGTCCCCTCGCTGACCACGTCATACCCTTGGGCGCTGCAACTGTGTATCCACAACAAAAACATAAGCGAGAAATCACTTTGAAGCGTCCGATCCAAACCCCTTTATGTCTGGCCTTGCTGGCTGCCGTTGCCACCACTTCAAGCCAGGCCGCCGACCTGAATTGGGTGGACCCAGCGGTCACCTCGGTCAATCAGGAAGTCATCGATCTGCGTCACACCATCCACCAGCATCCGGAACTGGGAAACCTCGAAGTCAAAACCGCTGCCCTGGTCGCCGAGCGTCTCAAGGCGTCGAACATCGAGGTGCGCACGCAAGTCGGCAAGACCGGCGTCGTCGGTGTCCTGAAAGGTGGTTTGCCCGGTCCGGTGGTAGCCCTGCGTGCCGACATGGATGCGTTGCCGGTCAAGGAAATGACCAACCTTCCCTTTGCCAGTCAGGCCACCAGCGTGAGGCTAGGCAAGAGCGTGCCGGTGATGCACGCCTGTGGCCACGATACCCATACGGCGATGCTGTTGGGTGCCGCCAAGGTACTGGCCGAGCATCGGGATCAGGTTCGCGGCACGGTGGTGTTCCTGTTCCAGCCTGCCGAAGAAGGCGCTGCGGACGTGGACGAATTCCAGACCGACACCCTGATAGGCGCGCAAGCGATGATCCGCGATGGCGCCCTGGATTCACCGAAGGTCGAAGCGGTATTCGGCGTGCACGTGATGGCGGGATACCCGACCGGGCACCTTTATTACAAGTCCGGGACTGTGCTCAACAGCAGCGATTCGTTCCGCATCACGCTCAAGGGGCAGCAGACCCACGGCTCCGCGCCCTGGACCGGGATCGATCCGATTGTTACCAGCCAGAGCATCATCAGCGGCTTGCAGACCCTGGTCAGCCGGCGCATCGACCTGACCAAGGGTATGGGCGTGATCAGCGTCGGTACGATCAATTCCGGCTCGGCAGCAAATATCATCCCCGAAACTCTGGAGATGACCGGGACCATTCGCACCAACAACGCCGATATCCGCGACACCCTCCTGCAAAAAATGCCACCACTGGTTAGCGGCATCGCCAGCGCTTATGAAACCGAAGCCAAGCTGCTGCTCGTGAACAATGCACCGGTGACCACCAACGACCCGAAACTCACCGAGGCCATGGTGCCGGCACTTGAACTGGCCGCACCGGGCAAAGTCGAGCGGCTTGAGGCGTCATTGTCACCCAGCGAAGATTTCTCCTATTACGCTCAAAAGGTGCCCGGACTGTTCGTGTTCCTTGGCGCGACGCCCGAAGGCCAGGACATGAGCAAGGCGCCGAACAACCACAGCCCTTACTTCACCGCCGATGACGCCACCCTCGCCACCGGCGTGAAGGCGCATGTGCAGTTCGTCATGAACTATCCCGGGCGATCGACTGTGACACCTTGACTAAAGCCGAAAGCATTGCTGCATGGCATCGGCAAGCAGATCCACCGCCTCATCGGCTTCTGATGCCAGCGAGCGCATGAACACAATCTCATGGGCCTGTATGGCGGGAAAACCGTCGAGGATCTGCATGTTTTCCGTCACACGGGCGCGGTCGATCAAACTGATCGCCAGCCCGGCCTCCACACAGGCCTTGATGGCCTGATTAGACGGGCTTTCCAGCACCACGCGAGCGCGTCGGCCACTGTGCTTGAGCGATTCCATCATGGCTTGCCGATAAGGGCATTGCGCCGCATGCACGGCCAGCGGCAGTGGATCCGTCGTGGCCATCGGGGTATTGGCCGGCCCCACCCAGACAGGCGTGGTGGAGACCAGTAACTGCGCCTGCGCGCTCGACTGCCCCTCGGGTTGGGCAATCACAGCGGCCTGAAGCCTTCCCCGCAGTACCTGATCACGCAGCGCATAACTGGGCGCTGTCTTTAACTCCAGCACCACGTTGGGCCAGGCGGCGGCGAATGTCGGCAGGATGTCGCGGATTACGTGGGTGGCGTACTCATCGGGCACGCCCAGGGTGATGCGCCCCGACAAATGGGTGCCATGCAGGTCGGCCAGCACCCGGTCATGGGTGCACAGCAATTCTGTCGTCGACAGCAGCAGGCGCTTGCCCAGCGCGGTCAGGGAGACTGACTGATTATCGCGATTGAGCAAGCGGCCGCCGGCTACCGCTTCAAGTCGCTGGATATGCACACTCACCGCTGCCGGGCTCTTGTGCAGCTGCTCGGCTGCCGCACTGAATTTGCCTATCCGCGCCACCGCATGAAAGGTACGCACCAGCTCGATATCGAGGATCGCTGTCATGATTCCGTCTTCGTGAATGACTCATGCATTTAATTTTGATTTATTAGATTACGCTGATTTCGTAGCCTGTGGCGATGAACCAGCACACTCCGATTTCCTGTCATCAGCAAGCCACGCCTGACTGGCGCCAGACGCTTCCCCTGCCCTTGCTTGAGGCCGGGCTGGTTCTGACGTGGAGCTCAGGATTCGTCGGTGCGCGATTTTCGCTTGATTACGCGCCGCCATTGCTAGTGGTGTTTTGGCGTTGCGTCGTAGTCACGCTCATCCTGTTCCCTTTCGTCGCCAGGCAATTGCGCCAGACCTCGCTTGCCATGCTGTTGAAAAACGCAGGCATCGGCCTTCTGGCCATGGCGGGCTATCTGGCCGGTGTCGTGCAAGGTATTGCCCTGGGCGTACCAGCGGGACTTGCGGCGCTGTTCGCGGACCTGCTGCCGATGGGCATGGCCTTGCTCGCGGCGGTCGTCCTTGGGCAACGAATGGCCTGGCAAGTCTGGGTGGGGCTGGTCATCGGCCTTATCGGGGTGGTGCTGGTGACCCATGGCGCGCTGGGATGGGGCAACGCGCCTCTGTGGGCTTACGGCTTGCCGCTGCTGGGCATGCTGTCGCTCGCTGTGGCGACGCTCTGGCAAAAGCATTTACCCGCTTCGCAATCCCTGGGGCTGCTGCCCAATCTCTGGCTGCAATGTGCGGTCTCCAGCGTGGCATTCGCCATCGTCGAGGGCGCGCAGGGCAGCTTGATGCCAATAGCCAACACAGGGTTTGCGCTGAGCGTGCTGTGGACGGTCGGTTTATCGACACTCGGCGGGTATGGGCTCTACTGGATCTGCCTGCGCCGCGCCACGGCCACTCGGGTCGCCAGCGTCTTGTACTTGAGCCCACCCGTGACGATGCTCTGGGCCTGGGCCATGTTCGATGAACCGTTATCATGGCAAATGATCGCAGGCATGGCGGTGTCAGGGATGGGCATCTGGCTGGTGGTGCGTTCGGAGGGTCGGCAAACATCGCGCCAAAACTGATGCTCGTTGCGTGCGTACCTGTCCTATTCTTTCCTCCACGCAACCACACCGGACAGCGAAATGCATGATCCCGAATCCACCCTCCTCCACAGCTGGCACCACAACGCCCACTCCTGGATAGAGGCCATCCGTACCGGCAGCATCGACAGCCGCCTCAAGGTCACCGACCAGGCCATTGTGCTGGCAGTGCTGTGCCGTCAGCCCGAGCGCGTGCTCGACCTGGGGTGCGGTGAAGGTTGGCTGTTGCGCGCGTTGAGCGAACGGTCCATCGAAGCGATCGGCGTGGATGGCGATGCGATGCTGGTCGAGTCCGCGCGCGCGGCGGGTGACTCACGGGTGCATTTGGCAAGCTATGAAGAATTGGTGGAGGCGAAGGTCGACATTGGCACTGCGTACGACGTGATCTGCGCCAACTTCGCCCTGCTGCATCAGGACATCATTCCTCTGCTCACCGCCATGAATGCCCTGCTCGCCCCTGGAGGCGCACTGCTGATCCAGACATTGCATCCATGGGCCGCAGCAGGGGGCGACTATCAGGATGGGTGGCGAGAAGAAACGTTCGAGGGGTTCAAAGGGGATTGGCAGCCAATGCCCTGGTACTTCCGGACCCTGTCCAGTTGGGTCAACGCGCTGGACATGGCCGGTTTTCGCCTCGCCAGTGTGCAAGAGCCCCAGCACCCGCAAAGTCCGCTGCCGCAGTCGCTTTTGCTGGTGGCGGAGCAACGAATACGTGGCGACGGCCAACCCTGCGAAAATTCATCTTAAACGCTTACAATCGCGCCCTTCATTTCCAATCAGTCACCCCGTCAGGCTATGGCGCTCGACCCTCCCACCCTATTAATACTGTCCATCGCCCTCGCAGCGGCCGCCGCGCCGTACCTGGCGATTGAGTGGCGCAACGTTCGGGAGCCCTCGTTGCTGTTCTGGAGCGCAGGGTTTGCGACGATCACTGTGGGATCGACCCTGGCCTTGCTGCGCGGAAGCGGTCTTTTATTGATCGGCATCTGGTTTGCCAACAGCCTGCTGGTGACCGCTCACTGGCTGTTCCTGATGGGCGTTGCGCGCTTCACAGAGGCGCGACTGTCACGCGCTCGGCGCCAGCCTGTTCGACCAGCCGCCTGCCAGCCTGGCGGCATTTGATCGAGCAAGGTGACGCCGCGCTTTACGAATCCAAGCGCGGCGGACGCAACAGCATCCGCCTGGTCGATCGGACCCGCGCGAGTGGCGAGTCTCAGCGGACACGTTGACTTGCCGCTCGCAGGCGCTCGTGCAGATGACTTACCAGCGCATGCCCTTGAACGGATTCCAACCCTGCTCGCCCTTCTGTTCCTTAAGGTAATAAGCGTAGTTTGTGGAAAGTGCATACAACATGTTCATCGCAAACCCTACGCCAAAGTTGACCTGCTTGGCATAGCTGAACTCGACCAGTGCGAAAACAACATCCAGCACGAGGGTGAGCGCAATAATGATCGCAATCAGCGTCAGGTTCTTCTTCCACAGCCCCAGCACAAACAGGTAAATCGGGCCAAAGAAGAACGCGATAATGTTTGAGTTGATGGTTATCTTCCGTTTAAAGGGAAGCTGCTGGAGTGCTGGTTTGTATCCCGGCGCATTGGGCGCACCGTATGTATCGAAAAACGCAAAACGCTCCTGCCATTTCGCGCTGTACTTGCTGTGGTCATGCACTTGATCGGTCGTGCTCATTCGATAATTCCCTGTAGTCCCTGAATGGTGTGTTTCTTCCAGACTTCCGTGACAGTGCGGTGTGTCGTGTGCTGCCGACCCACAGTACTCTCATTTCAAATGCAATGATTACGATTCAGGTACATCGGAGAAAAGGATCGGCTGTCAGCCCGCCATCGCGAGCAAGCTCGGCTCCCACAGGTGAACGCGTGCGCTTCGAAAGTCAGGTCGGCTGTCAGGCCGCCTCGCTTTTGATTTTGATCTGCTGTTGACTTTCTTGCCCCCTCGGAAGGCCGAGCGCAGGTTCTGCGCAGTGGGCAACCCGGCATGGATGCCGGGTTAGCCGCGCACGGCCATGGATGGCCGATCGCGGCGGGCCCACGGAGCAGGACCGGAGCGAGGGTATGCCGAGCCCAGGCGAGGCACCGGACGAAAGGGGCAAGAGCGCTTTGGTTACTTTCGCGCTTTTCGAAAGTGACTCGCTGTAAAAGCGAAACCAATAGCAGCCATGACCGCAGGAATGGATATGTACACCCGCAAGAATCTCGCCGCCAATAATGTCGTCATCGCCGGCAAGCCAGCTCCCACAGTTTGATCCGGTTACACCAGGGAAGAATCGGTCGGCTATCAGGCTGCCATCGCTGGCAAGCCAGCTCCCACACTTGATCGGGTGACATTCGGGAGAGAATGGTCGGCTGTCAGGCCGCTATCGCGAGCAGGCTCGCTCCTACAGTGGGATCGGGTACATTCACAGGAAATCAGGTGCCTGTCAGGCCGCGAGCAAGCTTTGCTCCTACCGGGAGAGAAAGGAGACCTTATGAATACGTCGGGAACAGTCAAAGCTACCGTCCAGACCCTCATGTTTGAACGCAACCAATGGGTCCCCAACAATCCACGCCTGCCGGTCCTTGTCTACACCAAGGCGATTGCCATCGGAGGCAGTGATCCGGCGGCACTGTTCGAAAAGACGTTCAGCACCCACGGCTGGCCGCCGCAATGGCGATACGGGATTTACAACTATCACCACTACCACACCGAAGGCCATGAAGTGCTGGGCGTCACCAGTGGCCAGGCACGCCTGATGCTGGGTGGCCCGGACGGGCATGTGCTTGACGTTAGTTCAGGCGATGTACTGCTGCTGCCCGCCGGTATCGGCCACTGCAATCTGGAGTCGAGCGAAGACTTTCTGGTCGTCGGCGCTTACCCGCCGGGACAGCGTGCCGATATCTGTCGCGAGGCCCCCACCCAGGCCCAACTGGCGCGCATCGACACTCTGCCGTTTCCCGACACGGACCCCGTGCAAGGTCTGCAAGGCGCCGTGCAAAAGTACTGGGTGCCCCAGCGCTGAACGGTCGCAGTCAATCATGCGCCGCGCGAACTTTCCCGCTGAAGACCTTGAAGCCGTAAGGTTGTAGATGAGCGTCACCGGAATCAGCAGCGCAAACCTGGCCAGCAAGTAACACCATTCGCTCGCAATAGCATGGTCGCACACGGGGTGCGGCCTACTCCTCCAGTCGGCCCGGATTTTCACGATCGCGCTCATACCGTCTCGTCAACGGAAACGACGGCAACCAGGACTCACGCCGCACGATCCAGCTCTCGTAGGTCGGCGTGAGTTGGTCCGGTGCATCGAGGGATCCCAGGTTCACTTCGATTTCGTCGTCGGTGCGCGCAAAGACAGAGGAACCACAACGAGGGCAGAAAAACCGGCCGGCGTAGTCCCGGGTTTCGCCCTCGATGGTCACCGCCTCCTGAGGGAATATGGCGCTCGCATGAAACAGGGCCCCGTGGTGTTTACGGCAGTCGAGGCAATGACACAGGCCCACCCGGTAAGGCCGACCAATCGCCTCGAGGCGGACGTTGCCACACAGGCAACCACCGTTGAATCGCTCCATGCTGCACCTCCTCTGAAAACCTGTGGCATGTACGCGACATCGTGCGGATCAAGCGCCGGTCACCCCTTCAGAGCCGCCTCTATCGCCGCGACGTCGATTTTTTTCATCTGCATCATCGCTTCGAAGGCACGCTTGGCCGCCGCTCGATCAGGGCTGGCGATGGCCGTCGACAAGATGCGTGGCGTGATCTGCCATGACAGACCCCACTTGTCCTGGCACCAGCCACAGACGTTCTCCCTACCGCCATTGCCGATGATCGCGTCCCACAAACGGTCCGTTTCAGCCTGATCGTCGGTCGCCACCTGAAATGAAAACGCCTCGTTGTGTGTGACCCCCGACCCGCCGTTCAGACCCAGGCAAGGAATGCCCATCACCGTAAATTCAACCGTCAAGACATCGCCCTGCTTGCCCGCCGGATAATCACCCGGCGCCCGATTGACAGCCCCTACGGCACTGTCCGGGAACGTCTTGGCATAAAACGTCGCTGCATCCAGGGCCGTGCCGTCGTACCAGAGACAAATCGTATTTTTACTGATCATCTTGGTTCTCCAGGATAGAACTGAGACAACAATTCTAGCAGTGGATACGAAGATCTAATTGTGGGAGTGATGTACCATCTGCCCGGGCCGATGCTGCCCGCCGCTCGCTTCCGAAAGGACAGGTGAAAGCATCTCTTCTCCCCAAATCCTGTTGATTCTCTTGACGGTCGAGGTTTGGCAACGCGAGCACCCACATGCCTGGACCACAGGAGGAACAATGATTTCAATCGAGCAAGCCAAGCAGATGGCCAAGCGGCTGCGTACTTCGCTGGAAGTACGCAATCAAGAGGTGTCCCACGCCACCGCGCTTGAAACGGTGGCGCACCAGTTGGGCTACAAGGACTGGAACACCGCATCAGCGCTGCTGCCACAGGAAAACGCCACGCCCGGGATAACGTTCGACAAAGCCATTCCGATTTTGCGGATGTTTGACGAGACCAAGGCGCGTGAGTTTTACCTGGATTTCCTGGGATTCAGCGTCGAATTCGAACACCGTTTCGAAGCCGATCTACCGCTGTACCTGGGCATCAGCCGCAACGGTCTGCACCTTCATCTCTCGGAGCATCATGGCGATGCGAGCCCTGGCTCGACGATATTCGTTCCGATGCAAAATATCGAAATGCTGCGAGACGAATTGCAGGGCAAACGCTACGGATACGGACGGCCGGATATCGTTGAACAGGGCTGGGGAAAGATCCTCGAGGTCTACGATCCTTTCGGTAACCGGATCCGGTTCTGCCAAAGCTGACCTTGCCGTGCGGACTGGGTAACCCGGTCCGCTTCGGTGATCTTCAAGCAGTTGAAAAACCCGGTCGCTCCTGGCAAAAGTCAGAGAGCGTCCGGGCTCGCCCCTGACTCTGGCGCATTGAGAAAGGTGTTCCAGACCTCATAAGCATCGTGATGCCGTTGAGTCGCCTCTTCCCATACGGGCCCAGACACACATCTGGAGGAGACCAGGTGCATCATGGCCATCGTAGCGGCGTCCAGTTCGATCAGAAGTTCGTGGGATTTGGTTCTGAAGTCGTCTACCGATGTCATTGAGTGCGCCCCGGGCGGATATCACCGCCATTGCGAAGCAAACCTCCACCGTTCATCGAGTGAATCCATCCGAGATAATTCATACCGTCTGACCGCCGGTACGTACACGTCTTCACCCTACTCCCTGTATCAGCTGCCGAAGCCTGCATTCGGCGGCTGCTAAAGAGGTGCGCAGAATGCTTCAGTCGGTACTGTCCGGCCAAGGCGTCAACACCTGATAACCCTCGTCTGTGACCGCCACCATGTGTTCCCACTGCGCTGAGAGGGACTGATCCTTGGTGACCACGGTCCAGCCATCCGCCAGGGTTTTCACGTGGCGTTTGCCGGCGTTCAACATGGGCTCGATGGTAAAGATCATGCCGGCCTTGAGCGTCATCCCCTGGCCGGGATAGCCATAGTGAAGAATCTGCGGCTCATCGTGATAAACCTTGCCGATTCCGTGACCGCAGTATTCGCGCACGACGCTGAAGCCGTCTTTCTCCGCAACCGTCTGAATCGCGTGACCAATGTCACCCAGCGTAGCGCCGGGGCGAACCGTGCGAATACCGGCCCACATCGCCTCATAAGTGGTGTTGATCAGCCGTAGCGCATCCGGAGCGGGATCTCCCACGCAGTACATGCGGCTGGTGTCGCCGAACCAGCCATCCTTCACCACGGCAATGTCGATGTTGACGATGTCGCCATCCTTCAGTGGCGTCTTCGAAGGGATGCCATGGCAGACCACGTGGTTCACGGACGCACAGACCGTTTTGGGGAATCCGTGATAGCCGACATTTCCGGGAATGGCTTTCTGCACATTGACGATGTAATCGTGGCAACGCTGATCAAGTTCGTCGGTCGTCACTCCCGCCTTGACGTACGGTGCAATCATCGCCAGCACCTCGGCGGCCAGCATGCCCGCCACACGGGACAGTGCTATTTGTGCCGGCGTGTTGATCGGGACGTGCGCCTTCATTGCTTGGCTCCCGTGGCCGCATGAACCTGATCTGCCCGAGGAAAAGCCTCCAGCGAACCCAACGCCTTCAAATCAAGCCCCCCCGCCAGTTCGGCACGGATCAGCAAGCGACAGATGTCACGGTGATCAAGATTTGGATGGAGCTCCGCCAGCATGCCGATGCGCATCCAGTGCTCGGCCTGGGCATTGATCGAGCGACTCAACGCATCGCTGGCGACCCGCAGATTCTCGTGCATGTGCTCTGAAATTTTTACGATACCCATTGGCTTGCCTAATATGAAATGCATATGAAACGTATATTAGGTATGAAGCCTGCGGATTGCAAATGTTCGGGCATCACCCCCCCTGCCCTTTGAAGATCAGGGTTGGTATAACGTCAGGCCCCGCAGAACAAAAAAAACAGGAGTCGAACATGTCTGAACTGAACCTGCACCCCAACGCCTTGGCGACCTTGAGCCAGTGGCACCAGATGATTGGCAACGCTGATTTGCAGGCCTTGCCCGAATTGCTGGCACCCGACGTGGTCTTCCGCTCGCCGATGGCGCACACGCCCTACCCCGGTGCCGCCGTGGTGGCGATGATTCTCACCACGGTGTTCGACGTCTTCGAGGACTTCAAATATCACCGCGAACTGGCTACCGCGGACGGTTTGAATGTCGTGCTGGAGTTCAGCGCCAACGTGAACGGAAAAGAGCTCAAGGGCATCGACATGATCCGGTTCAACGAACAGGGAAAAATTGTCGATTTCGAAGTGATGGTCCGACCGTTGAGTGGCTTGCAGGCGCTGGGGGAACAGATGGGGCAGCGGCTGGGTGCTTACCTGGCGGCGAGCAAGGGTTGAGTCTGGGGTGATCCGGTAAAAGATCGCAGCCTCGTTGCACTCGACAGCTCCTACAGGTGCGGCTCCCTGTAGGAACTGCGATCGAATAGAAGCCGCACCCCTGGCCTATGCCCTGTACGAACTGCGATTGAAACAATACGGCGACACGGCCTGCTTCATGTAGGAGCTGTCGAGTGAAACGAGGCTGCGATCTTTTGATCTGCCCACACAACCGGCCAGCCATCCACAGTTGCGAATGACACCATCCCGACCTATGGTCCATGCCAGACGTCGCCCGTTTTTGGTGCGATGACTTGCAGCGAAATGCTGTCCATCCATTGCGAATTTCAGTAGCGAGGTGACGACATGCCCAACGACTCCCGCCCTGCCGTGCTCGAACTGATCGGCAACACGCCACTGGTGCGTGTCAGCCGCTTCGATACCGGCCCGTGTACCCTGTTTCTCAAACTCGAATCACAGAACCCCGGCGGTTCGATCAAGGATCGCATCGGCCTGGCGATGATCGACGCCGCCGAACGCGATGGTCGCCTCAAACCCGGCGGCACTATCGTCGAAGCCACCGCCGGCAACACCGGCCTCGGCCTGGCCCTGGTCGGCCGTGCCAAGGGTTATCGAGTGGTCCTGGTGGTCCCCGACAAGATGTCCACCGAGAAAGTGCTGCACTTGAAGGCGATGGGCGCCGAAGTGCACATCACCCGCTCCGACGTTGGCAAAGGTCATCCCGAGTACTACCAGGATGTTGCCGCGCGCCTGGCTCAGGACATTCCCGACGCGTTCTTCGCCGACCAGTTCAACAACCCGGCCAACCCCCTCGCTCACGAATGCAGCACCGCGCCTGAAATCTGGGCGCAGACCCAGCATGATCTGGACGCCATCGTGGTCGGCGTCGGTTCCGCCGGCACGCTGACCGGATTGACGCGTTTTTTCAGCCGCGTGCAACCCGATCTCGAAATGGTGCTGGCCGACCCGGTGGGTTCGGTGATGGCCGAGTACAGCCGCAGCGGCACCCTCGGCACGCCGGGGTCCTGGGCCGTCGAAGGCATCGGCGAAGATTTCATCCCGTCGATTGCCGACCTCTCCAGTGTGCGCAAGGCTTACTCCATCAGCGACGAAGAAAGCTTCGATCACGCCCGCCAACTGCTGCGCGCCGAAGGCATTCTCGGTGGTTCTTCCACCGGCACCCTTCTAGCGGCGGCGTTGCGCTACTGCCGCGAACAAACCGAGCCCAAGCGCGTGGTCAGTTTCGTCTGCGACACCGGTACCCGCTACCTGTCCAAGGTTTACAACGACCAGTGGATGAACGATCAAGGCCTGCTGCAGTACAAACGCTACGGCGATTTGCGCGACCTGATCGCCCGGCGTTTCGAAGATGGCCGGGTGATCAGCGTCGGTCCGGACGACACCCTGCTAACGGCCTTCCAGCGCATGCGCCTGGCCGATGTCTCGCAGTTGCCGGTGCTGGTGAACGGGCAACAACTGGTCGGCGTGATCGATGAATCCGACATCCTGCTCGGCATGCAGGAAGACGCGTCGCACTTTCGCATGACCGTCGCCAGCGCAATGACCGACAAGGTGCAAACCCTGCCGCCCGGCGCCGGCCTGGCAGAACTCCAGGCGGAGCTCGACCGCGGACTGGTGGCAATCATCGCCGACGCTTCGGGGTTCCACGGCCTGATCACTCGCGTCGACCTGCTCAATCATTTACGGAGATCCCTTGCATGAGTCAGCACGATGAAACCGCCCCGTCGCATGCGTTTGCCACTCGCGTGATCCACGCCGGGCAGACGCCTGACCCTTCCACCGGGGCGTTGATGCCGCCGATCTACGCCAACTCCACCTACCTGCAACAGAGCCCCGGCGTGCACAAAGGTCTCGACTACGGCCGCTCACACAACCCGACGCGTTTTGCCCTGGAACGCTGCGTCGCCGACCTCGAAGGCGGCACCCAGGCATTTGCCTTCGCCTCCGGGCTGGCCACGATCTCTACCGTACTCGAACTGCTCGACGCCAATGCACACATCGTCTCCGGCAATGACCTCTACGGCGGCACTTTCCGCCTGTTCGACAAGGTCCGTCGACGCAGCGCCGGGCACCGATTCAGTTTCGTCGACCTGACCGACCTGTCGGCCTTCGAAGCCTCGCTGCAGGACGACACCCGGATGGTCATGGTCGAGACGCCCAGCAATCCTCTGCTGCGCCTCACCGACCTCGCCGCCATCGCTCGCCTCTGCCGTGCCCGAGGCATCATCTGCGTGGCCGACAACACCTTCGCCAGCCCCTGGATTCAGCGCCCGCTGGAACTGGGCTTCGACATCGTCCTGCACTCGACCACCAAATACCTCAACGGCCACTCCGACGTGATCGGCGGCATCGCCGTGGTCGGACAAAACCCCGAACTGGCCGAGCGCCTGGGCTTCCTGCAAAACGCCGTCGGCGCCATCGCCGGCCCGTTCGACGCCTTCCTCACCCTGCGCGGCGTAAAAACCCTGGCGCTGCGCATGGAACGCCACTGCAGCAACGCACTGGAACTGGCGCAATGGCTGGAACGCCAACCGCAAGTCGCACGCGTCTACTATCCGGGCCTGCCGTCACATCCTCAGCACGAACTGGCACAGCGGCAAATGCGCGGTTTCGGCGGCATGATCTCCCTTGATCTGAACAGTGATCTGGCAGGCGCCAGGCGCTTCCTCGAAAGCGTGCAAATCTTCGCCCTGGCCGAGAGCCTGGGCGGCGTCGAAAGCCTGATCGAACACCCGGCGATCATGACCCACGCCACTATCCCCGCCGACACCCGCGCACAACTCGGCATTGGCGATGCGCTGGTGCGTTTGTCGGTGGGCGTCGAAGATGTGGAAGACTTGCGAGCGGATCTGGCTCAGGCGCTGGAGCGGGTGTGATCAGCGTTCGTTAGCGACACCAGCGGGGCCCCGATCCGGCCTCGCTACTTCATCAAACGCTTGTGCATGATGATCGTGCGCTCGTCACCGTGAAACTCATCGCGAATTTTTCGATACCCCAACGCAGCATAAAAGCCCTCGGCAGTGATCGAAGACGGCACCCGCAAACCATCCAGGCCCGCATCGACGGCCACCACATGAATGACCGCCATGAGCTGCCGACCGATGCCGCGCCCTTGATAGTGCGGGTCGACAAACACGCTTCGTACCACGTCCTTATCCAGGCTGGCGGTGGCGACGACCAGTTGATCGACCGTCGCCACATAGACCTGCCGCTGCGCCATCAATCCAAGAATCCCTTGCGGGGAAAACCCCTGCTCCACTCGTGCGATGACGTCGTGCGGGTAATCCTGCGCGTTGGATTCACGCAGTGATCTGATCGTTATGAGGCTGATTGCTGCTGCATCAGGGGTTGCTGCAAGTCGAATCTGATAATCCATTGGGTGTGCCTCCGCTCCGTGGAAAGGCCCATCGTAAACGGATGCGCCGATGGGCGATAGATTGGGGGTAGTCGCTATATATGTTGGGCAGAACCGGAGCAAAACGTCTACCGCCCATGATGGATAGGGAAAAAGTCATAGGTAACTTCCTACCACGCATAACGAGTATTACTTAAGGGTTTCGGACTACAGAAAAAGCGAGCAGAACTCCCTATATCTTTTTCGCTATTGACGCACAGCCTCGGCCAGCAATATGTTTGCAGGAATCTCTGTCATAACGCATTGTCCCGAGTGAAAAAATTGAATCCGCGCCACGAAAAACTTTATAGAGCCCTTAAACTGACTCGCAATGATATTGCTTGCGTGGTGGACGGAGGTTTATTTAATGACGTGCATCGCGTGATCAAGGCGGGGGAGCATTTCTACATAAAATCGTTTTCAGACCAGGCTAAAGCCCTGAATTTTCCTCCCCAGCCAACGACCGCCCTACAGCGGTATGAAATTGCTGTTGCCGTGCATGAGCAAGCTCAAACGGTAGTCACGAGCAACGTGTATGTGCCTCGATTGATGGCCGTGGATCTCGAAAACAGAGCCATTGCCATGGAGGGTGCCAAAGGGATTAACCTGTTCGAATACATGGTGAATCAAGCGACATTCCCTTTTGCTGTTGAAAGGGTTTCACACGTTTTAATATGGCTCAAATCCTTTCATGAATTAAGAAATTCGAACACTCCTGTTCTAAAAATCAACAGTGAAGCGTTCAAACGCTACAAAGCAATTCTTCAATACCAAAAATCCTTCGAATTCTTACAAAACAAAAACCTTGAGGAAGCCAATGTTTTCCTAAACGAACACTTGATAATAGAAGCGACTTTATTGCATGGAGATTTGAACTCCAGAAATATTATTATTTGTGAAGACGGACGCATTGCAATAATAGATTTCGAGCAAGGTCAATTAGGTTGCGGCACACACGACGCCGCCTATTTGATATCGGAAATAGTCATTGCTGCTTCGGTCATCGACGAGGATATCGAATCAGTGATCAACTTGCTCTGGCACTGTTATGAAATTGACACCCGCAATATTGCCAAGTACAGGCGCTTCAGGCGTCACCTGAGTTTCCAAGTTCTGTACCGTCTGAAAGGGCCGTCTCAGGCTATCTGGACGGGGCATTTGAACGACAAGGTAAAAGCCAACATTGATGCCTGGTGTGCCCAGGAACTCAGCAGCCGATTATGAGCTGCACCAGCTTCTCGGATCCGTTGATGTACCCATTTTCCTTTCACACGGAATATCGGAAGCGAGCGCGTCGAAGTGAACGCTAATCACGGATTTTAGACAGGAATAGGTATTGAGAAATGGCAGGGGCGGCTGGATTCGAACCAACGCATGGCAGGATCAAAACCTGCTGCCTTACCGCTTGGCGACGCCCCTGTATCTGTTGCGATGTGCGCGATGCACGGTGTTTCTGTTTTTTCAGTGTGTGAGCAACATGGAAAGTTGCTGCGTTCGCTA
The DNA here is from genome assembly GCF_059716215.1 of Pseudomonas sp. LBUM1643. Lineage (NCBI taxonomy): Bacteria > Pseudomonadati > Pseudomonadota > Gammaproteobacteria > Pseudomonadales > Pseudomonadaceae > Pseudomonas > Pseudomonas sp. LBUM1643. The sequence continues at coordinate 2,546,911 of NZ_CP166813.1, read as the reverse complement.
CCAGCTCCGTAAGGCGCTGTGCAGGAATGCGCGGGAATTTATCAATTTTCGGTTCGTCATGGAAGCCCCCACCGAAATCTTTTTTTGTTTTAAAACAGTCACTTGCCTCTAACGGCAGCGAACAGGTGATGCATTGCCACGTTCGCCTGCCACCTCGCGGAGGATTATTGAGCTATACCGGCTAATCTCCCCTTGCAGTTCTTCAACCCAGGAGGTTTGCAAATGAAGCTCAGACATTCATGCGCAGTCCTGATGATCGCCGTCAGCCTGTCTGGCTGTACGACTTCATCAGACCATGGAGTGACTGTTCCTCTGGTGGCTACCCGGCAGAACACCGGTCAGATCGGCACGGTTACCTTGACCAGCTGGGACAAGCAAACCGGACTCAGTTTCTTTATCAGCGGTGCGCCTGGCGGCACCACCCTGCCCTTGCGCCTCTACACCTTCATCAACAAAGGCAGCTGCCAGCAACCTGGCGCGGTCGCCTATGCACTCAATGATCAGGTCAACACTGAGCGCGAGGCCATACGTGGCTGGACTCTATCCAGAACCGCACCTGTTGAGCTGTCGGTTCTGCTGTCAGGTGAGTACTCGATACTGGTACGAACGGCGCCGGAGAGTGGCAACGTCGATATCTTTTGCGGGGATATCAAGCAAGGAGGCACAGGGCAGGCGCATCCTTGATGGCCTGATTCTGTGGCGACTGAAGTCATCCGCGTTCAAGCAGCAAACCGGCAATTCTTTTACGCAACTCTCCGTGCAACTCCTCTGAATAGGAGATCGCTGTTTTCCAGTCGTAGAACCACACGGGCATCTTGCGTTTGTTTTCCGGCTCTGAGGCGTAACGCGGAAAAATGTGGCAATGCAGCTCAGGCTCCGAATTGCCCAATATCTCGTAGTTCATACGAAGTGCAGCGGTGGCCTGCAAAACCGCGTCTCCGATGCGGGCCATGTCGAGCAGGTAGGTCGCTCGGGCCTCAGCATCGAGATCGTTCAGGCTTGGAACGACAGGGTCGGGTAGCAAGAGGCAGTACCCAGGTAGAAATTGCACGTCGCCCATGACTGCCCAACCGGACGCCATTCGGCAAATGACCTTATCGTTTGTTCCGTTGCGTGCCATCTCTACACGTTGCGATATCAGAGGCATCACTGGTCCTTAGTCGTGTTGTCCATGGCATCGAGTGCCAACCATCGTCATGCCGAGTCTGGGGCAAACTCGCGGATGAAACGTGTCCTGGTGGCGGCGCTCGCTGAGTGACGCCACCGTCAAACACGCCGTTTCAGCCCTTGGCTGCCATCGCCGTCACTTCCACGCGCATGCCTTCCACGGCCAGAGCCGCCACGCCAACGGCGGCACGAACTGGCCAGGGTTTGGCGAAGAAGCGTTTGTAAACCTCGTTAAAGGCTGCGCGATCAGCCATTTCGGTAAGGTAGATGGTCAGGTGCAGGACGCGATCCATGGAACTGCCGGCGCGCTCCAGCGCAACCTTGAGTGCCTGCAGGGTGCATTCGCTCTGCAAGGTGATATCGCCCAGTTCCAGGCTGCCGTCGGCACGGGTAGGGATCTGCGTGGAGACCAGCAGCCCGCCGAAACCGGTGACGTCGGACGAGATGGAATCCTCGTCAGGATCGGGGACGTAGGTGATGTCGTGGTTTGCCATGGGAATCTCTTGGTGAGGGGTCAATGAGGTGGCGGGCCGGTGAAGAAATGAATGCGGCGACGCCTTCTGCCGGAGCAGTTTACAACCCGGATCGAAGAGTTCGCCATGCGCTCCGGCATCTTGCGTGTGTCGGGCAAGGGGGGCGTGCCGCAGATTACTTCTGATTGCGCCCTGCCCCACACCGATGCGCATCCACGCGCAACGGTGTGGGTGTTGGCTTTATTTGTCGGACTTGATGCTGGTCCAGACGCGCGTACGCACGCGTTCGAGCTTCTGCGGAAGGGGCTGCACGACATACAGCGTTTTAAGCGCTTCGCTGGTCGGCGTGAGGTTCGGGTTGCCGGTGATGTCCTTGTTGATCAACGCAAGCGAGTCCTTGTTGGCGTTGGGATAGCCGAGGAAATCACTGATGGGTGCGATGACTTTCGGGTCCAGCAGCGTGTTGAGAAACTCGTGGGCCTCTTCGACGTTCTTCGCGCTTTTTGGAATCGCGAAGGTGTCAAACCAGATCGGCGCGCCTTCTCTTGGCAAGCGCCAATCGACCACCACACCGTTGCCGGCTTCTTTGGCGCGATTGCCAAACTGGTAGAAGCTGCCCGAGTAGCCGATGGCGACGCAGATATCACCATTGGCGATGTCGGTCATGTACTTGGCGGAGTTGAAGTAAGTGACGTAAGGCCGAATCTTCATCATCAACGCCTTGGCTTTCTCATAGTCGTCCGGGTTCTGGCTGTTGGGATCCAGCCCCAGATAATGCAAAGCCAGCGGCAGGATTTCCGACGGTGAGTCGAGCATCGCCACGCCGCAGGCTTTGAGCTTTTCCATGTTCTCGGGCTTGAACACCAGGTCCCAACTGTCCACCGGCGCATTTTCACCCAGCGCGGCCTTGACCTTGGCGGGGTTGAAGCCGATCAGCACGGTGCCGTACATGTAAGGCACGCCGTACAGATTGCCGGGGTCATTCTTGTTCAGCAGCTTGAGCAATTCAGGGTCTTGATGGCTCCAGTTCGGCAGTTTGGACTTGTCGAGTTTCTGGAAAACCCCCGCCTTGATCTGGGTTTCGATGAATTGGTTCGAGGGCACCACCAGGTCGTACCCCGAGTTGCCCGTCAGCAGCTTGGCTTCCAGGGACTCGTTGGTATCGAAGGTGTCCCAGGTCACTTTGATGCCGGTGTCCTTTGCGAAATCCTTGGGCACGGACGGCAGGATGTAGTCCGCCCAGTTGTACACCCTCAGCTCGCGCTGTTCAGCCTGCACGGCGCTGGCGAGCAGCGTCAGCCCACACACAGTGGCGCCCAGTATGCGTTTCATCGTGACCATGGATTTTCCCCAAGTGTGACGTTAGTACGACGGTTTTTATGTTCTGTACACGGCAGCGGTTTTGAAAAAAGCCAAGGGCAAGAAGTCTCGGATGTTGGTTTTGATATCGCTGAGCGCTCGGCAACAAGCGTCCTTGTTCCGATTCTTGCTGACAGTCAGGGCGGATCACAGTGCGAGGTTGGCCAAAAGGAGATCGAAGTGGCCAAAATCCATGTCCATATTTGGACGATGGAGGATGTTGGTGTGCATCGGGAATGGATCTTGGGGGATGAAAAAGCCCGCGCGAGGCGGGCTTGTAATTCGAGTAGGTGGCCAGTGCTGGTATCTGGCTTACAAGGTTTATCAGGACTCCCACACAAGCGTTTTGTGCGCTAGTGCTTCACACGGCATCAGGGCTGGATCTCAGCGCGGAGATCTTTCTAACCGTGTACCCTTCGGAACGCTGCCCCGCGTTTCCTCGCTATCCGCTTGCGCATCAGTCTGCGTCTTCACCTACAGGTTTGAGAATAGCAAAGCCCTCGCAAAAACGCGTTCGCGTTTTAGATTGATTTGGCCTGACATTAGAACTACCGGAAGCAAGAAAAACCTACGCTTGTCCGCGCGTTTTTTATCGGTATACGTGAGGTGAATCAGGCTCGTATAGTCGATCTATACTGCTGGGTCCATGTATCAAACAGCTACACCGACCCGTTCAACAGCCCGGTCGCTGACCAATAGCCAACACACAGCGCCCTGATAAGCACAATTTCACTGACGGGAAGAACCGCAAAATGACGACGCGAACTGAAACCGCCATTCTCGCCGGTGGTTGCTTCTGGGGAATGCAAGACCTGCTCCGACGCTACCCCGGCGTGGTGTCCACGCGGGTGGGTTACTCGGGTGGAGACGTGCCCAACGCCACCTACCGCAACCACGGCACCCACGCCGAAGCGCTGGAAATCGTATTCGATCCGGACCAGATCAGTTATCGGCAAATCCTCGAATTTTTCTTCCAGATCCATGATCCGACAACGAAGAATCGCCAGGGCAACGATGTGGGAACCAGCTACCGCTCTGCCCTCTTCTACCTCAGTGAGGAACAGAAACGAGTCGCGGAAGACACCGTGGCCGACGCCGATGCGTCAGGCCTCTGGCCCGACAAGGTCGTCACCGAAATCGCGCCTGCCGGACCGTTCTGGGAAGCCGAACCCGAGCATCAGGACTACCTCGAACAGTATCCGAATGGCTATACCTGCCATTTCATCCGACCGAACTGGAAACTGCCAAAACGCGCCGAATAATCCCCGATTCACCGCATAACCTGTGGTGAAGGAGCTTGCTCCCGCTGGGTTGCGCAGCGACCCCACTCTTTCACCTAAAAAGCAGGGGCCTGCTACGCAGTCCAGCGGGAGCAAGCTCCCTCGCCACAGAGGTGTTCAGTGGCTATACCTGCCATTTCATCCGGCCGGACTGGAAATTGCCAAACGCGAATCACCGCGTAACCCGTGGCGAGGGAGCTTGCTCCCGCTGGTCTGCGCAGCAGGCCCATTTCTGAGGGGTCGCTGCGCAACCCAGCGGGAGTAAACTCCCTCGCCACAGGGTTATTTGGGTGTATTCAAGGATCAGCCTGACCCGGAGGATTAGTCTGTGTGTCGGCGATCAAGGATCCACCTGCCCCATCATCTCGGCCACCGTTTCCGGGCGTTTGGCGTAACGCTGCGCCAGCACCGCGCAAACCATCAACTGAATCTGATGGAACAGCATCACCGGCAATATCAGCACGCCAATGGTGCTACCGGCGAACAGCACCTGCGCCATGGGCACGCCGGTAGCCAGGCTTTTCTTCGAACCGCAGAAAAGTATGGTGATGCGATCTTCCTGATTGAAGCCAAAAGCCTTGCCAAGCACCGTCGCCGCCACGATGACCAACGCCAGCAAGATGCAGCACACGACCACCAGCCCCGCCAGTTCCCACAGTGGAATCTGATGCCAGATGCCTTCGGTCACCGCCTCGCTGAAAGCCCCGTAGACCACCAGCAGGATCGACCCCTGATCAACGAACCTCAGCCAGCTTTTGTTGCGCGCCACCCAGGCGCCGATCCAGCGACGCGCGATCTGCCCGAGAATAAACGGCAACAGCAATTGCACGCTGATCTTCAAAATCGCATCGAGCGTCGAGCCGCCATCGCCATGAACGTCAAGCATCAGCGTGACCAGCAACGGCGTCAGGAAAATCCCGAACAGGCTGGACGCCGCCGCACTGCAGATCGCTGCCGGAATATTGCCCCGCGCCAGCGAGGTGAAGGCAATGGCCGACTGCACTGTGGCGGGCAGCGCGCAGAGGTAGAGCATGCCCATGTAAAGTTCGTCGCCGATCATGGGCGCCATCAGCGGTTTGAGCGCCAGGCCGAGCAATGGAAACAGCACAAACGTCAGGCCGAACACCAGCAAGTGCAGGCGCCAGTGGCCAGCGCCGGCGATGATCGACTCGCGGGACAACTTTGCACCGTGCAGAAAAAACAGCAGCGCGATGGCACTGTTGGTCAACCAGCCAAAGCCGACCGCGACTTGCCCGCTGGCAGGCAGCACGCTGGCGAGGATCACCACGCCGATCAGGGTCAGGGTGAAGTTATCGGGGAGGAAACGAGGGCGAGTCATCAGAGAGATATCCGGGGGTTGCCAAGGACGTGGGAACGACTCTAACGTGACTGGCGATGACCGACTAACGCCGATGAGCCAGCTGATGCCGCCAAAAGGACATGACAAAAGCGTAAGACGCAGTATTCCCGGGCTTCCCAGCCTGCCGCGACCTGTCTACGGACGTACCGAATCGCTGCCGAACCGTGCGCTGACCCGACGCCACAGCCACCCTTGGGTGCAATTGTCATATGCGATCCAGGGCGTGCTTGAAGTGCAAACCAGTGCCGGACGCTTCGTTGCTCCGCCCGAGCGTGCGGTGTGGATTCCGGCGGGCATGCCGCACCGGGTCTTCAGTTCGCCGCGCACGGAAATGCGCAGCCTGTACCTCGATTGCAGCGTCACGGCCTGGGCGCCGCAGCGCTGCCATGTACTCGGCGTCAGCGACCTGCTGCGGGAGCTGATCCACGCGTTCAGCAAGATCCCGGTGGAGTATGAGCAGGATGGCGCGCAGGGACGGCTGACGCAGGTGCTGCTGGATCAGCTCGCCGAGGCGCCCCAGATAGACTTGATGTTGCCATTGCCTCAGGACAGCCGATTGCGGCAGATTTATCACAGCCTGCAACTGCACCCGGAACAACAGACGACGCTGGCTCACTGGAGCCAGAAATTCGACGTGAGCGAGAAAACCCTGAGCCGGTTGTTCCTGCGCGACACCGGCCTGACGTTCCGCGCATGGCGCCAACGCTCGCGCCTGCTCGGCGCCCTGACGCCCCTGGAACAGGGCGCACGGGTTACCGATGTGTCACTGGCCTGCGGGTATGATTCAACCTCGGCGTTTATCGCAGCGTTTCGGCAGCAATTTGGCGAGACGCCAGGGGAGTTTTTTCGATAGGAGTAACATTTGACGGCTGCAGTGACTCTGAAGAATCTGGTGCCCCCTGTAGGAGCTGTCGAGTGAAACGAGGCTGCGATCTTTTGATCTTGATCTTTAAAAAAAGATCAAAAGATCGCAGCCTCGTTTCACTCGTCAGCTCCTACACAGCTTCTACACAGATCCCACACAGCCCACACTCCGCTAAATCATCGGCGAACTGCTGACCACCCGCAGTGCCAGACCTTCATAAGCATCCAGCGTGATGGTGAAGTCGCCCTCAGGCGTCAGGTCGCCTTCCACCCGTTCATTGATGATATCGACCACCGGCCCCGGTGCGATATTGGGCAGGTGCAGGGTTTCGGTGATCGGCGTCGAACCAAAGTTCAGCGCGGTGATTTGCGTGCCTTTGCCGGCCGGCAGTTCGTGAACCATGATCAGCAGGCCCGGATGCTGCACGTCCGGTACGAGGATCTGGCGACTGGCGGCAATGTCATAAGCGCGGCGCGCGGCGAGGATCTTTTTCAGCTGCGAGGCAAACGAGTCCGGGTCCTTCAATTGGGTCGGCAAGCTGCCGTACAAGGTCTTGGGACGAGGCATCTGACCCGCCGACAATGGCGCGTCCGGGTTGAGGTCCACCAGATCGTAGGCACCGCGATGAATCCAGCGGGTATCACCATCGAGCATCAAGTCCGCGACCTGTTCTGCCGGCAATGGCAATGCACCGACCAGGTCCCAACCCGACAAGGCAAACACCCCCGGCTGCATGGCGTTGTACATCACCAACAGCAGGTGCACCTGCCGAATTTGCTGGGTATCCGCGTCCGTGATCGCGTCGAGATCGCGAATCCCCAATGCCGCAGTGATGATGCTGGCGGTGGTGCACGACACACCGTTGGTGACGAATTTCAGGTTATAGGGCGCATGCTCCCCGGCGAGACGTTCGTACATCTGCTCGCGAATATGTTCGCGCAAGATGCTGCCGGGAAAGGTCTGGCCCTGGTACAGGTAGGTGTCATGGGCGTGCAGCGTCCAGAAATGCACCAGCTCGAGGGTCAGTTCATCGTGGTTTTGCAACGCGTGGATCAGCGAGCCCGGATCAATGCCCAGGGTGTGCATCTGGCGCAGCATCAAGCGCAGGAATTCGGTATCGCCCATCAGCAAGGCATGCTGATAAGCCGGGCGGGTGATGAAGTCATAAGACAGGTCCGCGCCGCCGTGGGACATGGCGGCAATGTCGTCGACCGTCAGGTTCAGCTCCTGAAAACTGAAGCCGCCGGCCTTGCGAATGGCCCCCGCCAGCAACTGGTTACCGGTGATCGACAACGGGTGGCTTTCAGACCAGGCGGTGCCATCAAGCTTGCGCTCCACGCCGAGAAAGCCGTTGGCGTCCAGACGCAGAATCTTTGCGCCCATCACGTCGATGGCATGCAGTGCATCGCCGATGATCATCTGCTGCGCGGCGAACGTCGGGTCCAGCCAGTTCAACGACGGCTGCCCTTCCTTGAAGTAATGCAGGTACACCCAACGCCGCGGCTTACCGTCGACGCCGATCACTACCGGTGTCGCACTCCAGTCGGTTTCCTTGACCCCGGGTTCGAAGAAGATCACTCGTTGCAACTGACCGACGATGTAATGCTTGTCCCGCAGGATGTCGACCTGCTGCGGGCTGAGGTTCTGCGCGTCGCGACCTTCGGCAATGTCCGGCAGCAGCGGCCAGTCCTCCTCACGAATTTCCACCATGTGGTAGAGACCCGGATAGTCCTCATACGCCATCTCGGCCAGGCGAAAATCCGCGCCTTTGCCGGTGTGGGATGGAATAACGTCGTCGATGATCACGGCGTTGTGCGCGGCAGCCATGCGGGTCAGGGCCTGCAACTGCGCCTCGGTGCCCAGTTGCGGGTCGATCTCGAAACTGATGCGGTCAAAGTTGCCATCGATGGTCGGTGTCAGCTCCGTGCCGCGCAAACCGCCCGACATCTTCAGCGGGCCATTGTGAATGCCCTGGATGCCGATTCTCGACAGCGCGTGCCACAGGGTCTCATCGCCCAACGCCTCGAGGACGGTACCGTCTTCGCGAGTGATGATGGACGCCGGATACGCGGTAAACCACACCGACGCCAGCGCCGACGCATCCCGAGGCCGGGTATGGGCGTAGGGCTGCTGCCACAGGCGACCCTGGCCCGAGTAGAGCTTGGCTCGCTGCCGTGCCGCGTGCAGCATCGATTGTTCAACCAGCCAGGACACATGGTTTTTTTCCGCCGCCGTCATAAAACAATCACCTGTTGTCTGGGTTCAAAATCGCACTCGGCCATCTCGCTTCAATGGCAGCGCTCGTTTTCATATGAGGCCCTGTCGGGGCATTCGTTGCATCCCTGGCGCCGACCAATGCCACTATCGAGTGATTGCAGTCGCCACCATCGCACAGGTAGTATTGAGAGCGATTCTCACTCACATCTGGAAAGCCGACCGGTGCAACCCTCTTCGACCCGCAAGCTGGGCTTCTTTTTCAGCGACCACCACCGCTGGCTGCTGCAGCATATCCAGCAGCGCCTGCGCAATCACGCGGACGCCGAGGACACCGCCGCCGACACCTTTTGCCAGTTGCTGGCGGCGCGGGTTGATCCCGACAGCATCGAACAACCCCGCGCGTATTTGTCGACTATTGCCCGGCGGCTGATTTTTGATCGTCATCGGCGGCGCAAGCTGGAGCTGGCCTATGTCGAGCGCCTGTCCCTGCTGCCCGAAGCGCTGGCCCCCTCTCCCGAAGAACAACTGCTGCTGATCGAAGCCCTGGTCGCCATCGACCGGGCCATCGACGGCTTGCCACAGGTCGTCAAGGCCACCTTCCTCTACAGCCAGCTGGACGGCCTGAGCTACGTGGCCATCGCGCAGAAACTGGGGCTGTCGGAACGCACGGTCAGCCGCTACATGAAACAAGCCCTGCGTCAGTGCTACCTGAGTGAGTTGACGCCATGAGCACACGGCGCCTGGACCCTGTCAGCGAGCAGGCCATCGACTGGATGGTCAAGCTGCGTGCCGCGACGCCGGATGCCGCCTTGCAAGCGCGCTTCAATACCTGGCTGGGGGCAGACCCCGCACACCTGCAGGCCTGGACGACCTTGCAGGAACGCCTTGGCGGGTCCTTCAACACCGTCCGCACCCTGGACCGGCGTCTGCCCGGTCAGGCCGGTGAAGCCCGGCAAATTTTGCTTCAACCCCATGGATCGCGACGGGATGCGCTGCGTGTCATTGCCGGTCTCGGGCTGCTCGGCGGCGGCCTGTGGCTGGGCGCGCGCAGCCCGCTGGGAGACTCACTGCTGGCGGACCTGCACACCGGGCGCGGCCAGCGGCAGGATTTCAATCTGGCGGACGGCAGTCGTCTGAGCCTGAACGCCAACAGCGCCGTGGACCTGCGCTTCGACGACAAACAACGGTTGGTGGTCCTGCGCCACGGCGAACTGGTGATTCAGGTGGCGCCCGATCCCCTCCGGCCATTGCGCGTGCGCACGGCCCAAGGTGAAGTGCAGGCGCTGGGGACACGATTCCTGGTGGCTCAGGAACAGGACGCCACTCGGGTGATTGTGCTGCAGCATTCGGTCGAGGTGCGGCTTCAGGACGGCACGACCCGGACGCTGCAGGAAGGTCAGTCAGCCACGCTGGCGGGCGGAAAAATCACGCCCATGATCGGCGACCAACGCGCTCGCGCCGACTGGGTGGTCGGACGGCTGAATGTGCTCGACGAACCCCTTGAGCAGGTCGTCGACGCATTGCGCCCTTACAGCCGAGGGTTTGTCCGCGTGGCACCCGAGGTTCGTCACCTGCGAGTGCAGGGTGTCTTCCCCCTCGACGACCCGGACAGGACCTTCAATGCACTGGCCGAAACCCTGCCGATCCGGGTGGATCGCTACAGTCCCTGGCTGACGCTGATCCGAGCAAATGAGACGAGGTAACCGTCCAAAAGCCACGCCGAGAAACCTGTGGCGAGGGAGCTTGCTCCCGCTGGACTGCGCAGCAGGCCTACTATTTTTGGCCGCTGCGCTGCCCAACGGGAGCAAGCTCCGTCGCCACATGGCCACAGCGATGCCTGAAATTTTTTAAAAATAATTCTTATTCGTGTCCGGTTTTTGATTCTCATCCCACCTATCTCCTGACACTTACAAATCATCAGGAGAATGCTGTGTTCAACCCGTGGCCCCACGCCCTTTCCGTCGCCGTTGCCCTTGCCACCCTGGCCAGCCCAGCCCTGGCCCAGGCGCAACCTCTGAGTTTCAACCTGCCGGCCGGACCGTTGGCTGCCACGTTGAATGCGATTGCCAGCCAAAGCGGTCATATCGTTTCCCTCGAGCCCGTGCTGGTACAGGGCAAACAGGCGCCAGCAGTGGTTGGCCAGATGCTCCCCGAGCAGGCGATGAACAAGGCACTGGCCGGCAGCGGACTGCAATTGCGCGTGACCGGTCAAGGTAACTTCAGCGTCGAGCCGGCGCCGGACAACAGCGCGGCGTTGCAATTGGGCGCGACCAACATCGTTGAACGCAGCGTCGACGCCACCACCGAAGGTTCCGGCTCCTACGCAGCACGGGCAGTGACCATCGGCAAGGGCACTCACACCCTCAAGGAAATACCGCAGTCGGTCACCGTGATGACCCGCAAGCAAATGGACGACCAGGACTTGACCGACCTCAAGGACGCCGCCAATCACACCACCGGTCTGGTCGGGGTTCAGGGTGTTGGCAAAGGCATGATCCTGACATCGCGCGGTTTCCAGATCGATGACTGGCAATACGACGGCGTCCCTATCCCGCGCAACACGTATGCACTGGGAAACTGGGCGACTCAGGACCTGATTTTCTTTGATCGCCTGGAAATCCTGCGCGGTGCATCAGGTTTGCTCCAGGGCACCGGCAGCCCGGGCGGGGCGATCAACCTGGTACGCAAACGCGGGCAATCTGTGCCCACCGTGACCCTCACCGGCAAGGCCGGCTCCTGGGACCGCTACGGCCTGCAACTGGACGCTGGCGGCCCACTGAATCAAAGCGGCACGGTCCGTGGGCGCCTGGTCGCCGACGAGGACGACAGCCATTCGTTCATCGACTACGAATGGAGCAAAACCCATTCGCTGTACGGCGCACTGGACTTCGATCTGCGGGAAGACACCACCCTGGGCCTGGCGGTCAGTCGCACTGAAGCCGAGTCGCGACCGATGATCCGTGGCCTGCCGCGCTACGCCGACGGCAGCATGGTGAACGTGCCCCGTTCGACGTTCACCGGCTCGACCTGGAACCACTCGCAAATTGACGTCACCACGGTCTATGCGGACCTGGAACACCGTTTCAATGACGACTGGGCGTTCAAGGTCGGCGCCGTGCACATGTCTGAAGACAATGACGCCAAGAACCAACGGCTGCAATCATCGGGCTCCAGCATCAATGCTGATGGCAGCGGCGTGCAATATGCCGACTTTGTCTCGGACTTCGATGCCACCAAAATCGGCCTGGACATGAACCTCACCGGGCGCTTCGACGCCTTGTCCATGCCGCAGGAAATCATGATCGGCAGCAACTATTCCAAGCTGCATTCCGACGACAAATTCGCCCGCACCTTCAACAACAGCACCGACACGATCTTCGACATCGACCACCATCGTCCCGAGATCAGCTACGAGGGAATACTCAACACCCCGGGTGGTCGCGCCACTCCCAGCAAGTACGACATCAGCCAGAAAGGCCTCTACGGCAGCTGGCGGGTCAAGCCGATCGAACCGCTCACCCTGGTGCTCGGCTCCCGTGTCAGCTGGTACGACTACAGCTACAAGTCATCGACCCAGAACGCTTTTGAAGATTTCGCTACGCCCCAAGCCCCTAGCAAAATGAGCGAAAACGGTGAAGTCACGCCCTACGCCGGCATCGTTTATGACCTGAACCGCGAGTGGGCGGTCTACGCCAGCTACACCGACGTGTTCGAGCCCCAGACTTCGCGCACTGTCGCCGGCTCGGTGCTCAAACCGGTGATCGGTAGCAACTACGAAGTCGGCCTCAAGGGCGAGTTGATGGATGGCCGGGTCAATACGTCCCTGGCGCTGTTCCGCTACGACCAGGAAAACCGCGCAGTCAACGATGTGGCCTCGGGCTTCGCCTGCGACGGCTGGTACTGCTCCACTGCCTCGGGGAAAGTCCGCAGCCAGGGACTCGATGCCGAAATCAGCGGTGAAGTACTTGATAACCTGCAACTGTTCGCCGGCTACACCTACAACACGACCAAGTACCTCGACGACCCGGACAACGAAGGCAAGACCTTCAGCACCTGGACGCCCAAGCACATGTTGCGGGTATGGAGCGACTACCAGTTCAGTGGCGACTTCAGCCGCCTCAGCACCGGTCTGGGCTTCACGACCCAGAGTCACACCCTGGGTTACGAACACACCTATGAAGTGCCGGGCTACACCGTGTGGAATGCGCGTGTCGGCTATCAGGTCACCCCGGAAATCGGCCTCGCGGTCAACGCCAACAACCTGTTCGACAAGAGCTACATCACGGCCGGGTATAACCAGCTCAACGGCAACAACCACTATGGCGATCCACGCAACCTGATGTTCAGCGTGAAATACACCCCGGAGTTTTAAGCCTGCTCAATCATCCTCATGCAGCTTGATACCCCGGGCATGCAGCAGATGCGGCACCACCAGCACCAACAGTGTCAACGCCAGGAACGCAGCCGATATGGGCTGCGTGACGAAAATCAGCCAGTCGCCCTGGCTGATGGACAAGGCGTTGCGCAGCTGTTTTTCCGCCATCGGCCCCAGCAACATGCCGACTATCACCGGGGCCACAGGAAAGTCGAACCGCCGCATCAACACCCCGCCCCAGCCAATCCCGAGCATCAGCAACAGATCGAATGACGAGTGACGCATGCCGTACACGCCGATGGTGGCAAACACCAGAATCCCGGCGTTCAGGTACGGTCTGGGGATCTGCAGCAGCTTGACCCACAGGCCCACCAGCGGCAGGTTCAACACCAGCAAAATGACGTTGCCGATGTACAGCGAAGCCACCAGCGTCCAGACCAGGTCGGCGGACGTTTCGAAGAGCATCGGCCCCGGTTGCAGGTTGTAGTTCTGGAACGCCGCCAACAATATCGCCGCCGTGGCGGATGTCGGGATGCCGAGGGTCAAGAGCGGCACCAGCGAACCGGTCGCGCTCGCATTGTTCGCGGCTTCAGGCCCGGCGACCCCTTCGATGGCACCCTCGCCTTTGTTCGCTGAAAACTCCTTCGGGTACTTGCTGAGTTTGCGTTCGGTGGAATAAGACAGGAAGGTCGGAATTTCCGCGCCGCCGGCCGGAATCGAGCCAAAGGGAAAGCCGATCAGCGTGCCCCGCAACCAGGCAGGAATCGAGCGCTTCCAGTCCGCGCGGGTCATCCACAACGAGGTCAGGCGATGCCGGCCCGAGGTTTCTTCTTTCTGATACAGCAGGCTGTACAACGCCTCCCCCACCGCAAACAGACCGACCGCCACCAGCACCACTTCGATGCCGTCCACCAGTTCCGGCACGCCCAAGGTGTAGCGGGCGATCCCGGAGGTCGAGTCCAGGCCGATCAAGCCGATGGCCAACCCCAGCCCCAACGACGCAAAGCCGCGCAACATCGAAGCGCCGAGCACCGCAGAAACCGTCGTGAACGACAACACCAGAATCGCGAAATACTCCGCCGGGCCGAAGTTCAGCGCCAGCCGGGCGACCACCGGAGCAAACAGGGTCAGCAGGATGGTGGCGATGGTGCCGGCGACAAACGATCCGATCGCCGCCGTGGCCAGCGCCGGTCCGGCTCGACCGTTGCGGGCCATGAGGTTGCCTTCCAGGGCCGTGACCATGGACGACGATTCGCCGGGAGTGTTGAGCAGGATGGACGTGGTCGAGCCGCCGAACTGCGCACCGTAGTAGATCCCGGCGAACATGATCAGCGCGCCGGTCGGATCGACCTTGGCAGTGATCGGCAGCAGCAAGGCCACTGTCAGCGCCGGGCCGATACCCGGCAACACGCCAATGGCGGTGCCGAGCAAACACCCGATAAAACCCCACATCAGATTGATCGGTGTGAGCGCCGCTGAAAAACCCATCGCCAGGCTCGAGAGAATGTCCATGCTGTCGATCTCCTCAGATCCAGGCGTTGACCAGCGGCGGCAGGGCAACCCCGAGTCCGGCGTTGAACAGCCAGTAAATCGGCAAGGTCAGGGCCATGCCGATGGCCAGGTCTCGCAGCGGATGACGACTGCCGAATCCCCTGGCAGAACAGGCAAAGAGCAACGCGGCCGCCAACACAAAACCGATGACATCAATGAGCAACGCCACGGCGACAAGCCCCGCCGTCACCCACGCCACACCGGCCTTGCCACCGGGCAGCGCGCGGGCCGATTCATCCTCATGGTCGGCGAGATCGCGAAAGCCGCCGGTCACCGCCTGATAACACAACACCAGGCCGACAACGCCGACGAAGGCCGCCAGCGCGTAGGGATAGACGTACGCCGCCAGAATGACGAAGCCCATTTCGGCTGGAAACCGATAGGCACCGAGCGCCAGCGTTGCACTGAGGGCAATCAGGCCGACGCCGATCGCCAGTTGCGCGGGCACTATCGAGCGAGTACCGGCCATTTCAAAGCAGCCCGACCTTGACCAGCATCGCGCGCAACCGCACGTGTTCTTCGTCGACAAATTTGCCGAAATCGTCACCGGTCAAGATGCTTGGCGACCAGGCATTGGTCTGGATGTTGTCCTGCCAGGTTTTGCTTTTAGTGGCGGCCACCACCGCTTCGATGACGGCCTGGCGCTGCTCGGGCGTGAGGTTCGCGGCACCGTAGACACCGCGCCAGTTGCCGATCGTCACGTCGTAGCCGCTCTCTTTCAGCGTCGGCGCATCAATGCCCTCGACCCGATTCGGCGCGCCAATGGCCAGGACCCGAAACTGACCGTTCTTGATGTACTGACCCAGCTCCGCATAGCCGCCCGTGATGACCTTGATCTGGCCACCCAAGGCTTGCGCCACCACCTCACCGCCACCGGCGAAGGCTACGTAATTGACCTTGTTGACCGGCACATCCAGCTTGCTCGCCAACTCGGCAATACCGATGTGATCGATCGACCCCTTGGAGCCGCCACCAAACGTCACACTGGGCGGGTTGGCCTTGAAGTCCTTGATCAGGTCATCCAGGGTTTTGTAAGGCGACTCCTTGCGCACGGCGATCACGTTGTACTCGGTGAACAACCGCGCAATCGGCGTCACGTCTTTCAAGCTGATCTGCGGCTTGTTCTGCTCAATGCCCGCGACCATGATCGCACCGACCACCAGCAACGCGTTCGGATCACCCTTGGTGCTGTTGGCAAACTGCGCCAGCCCCAACGTCCCGCCCGCACCGCCCTTGTTTTCGAAGGTCGCGGACTTGGCGGTGCCAGCTTCCACCATGGCCTTGCCCAGCACCCTGGCGGTCTGGTCATAACCGCCCCCAACCGAGCCGGGAGCCATGAACTTGACGGTGTCCAGGGCGAAGGCCGGTGTGGCAAAAACGGCAGCAGTCAGGGCTACAGCGACGCAGCGGCGGAATGAATGGACCGAAGCAAACATGGGGGAATCTCCCTGGATTGTTGTTTTTATGGCGAGTCGATTTCAGACAGCGTAGTACACAGGCGCAAGGGCATCTCATTCCCCTATTTATGGCGCTATCCAGGCCCCATCGCGAGCAGGCTCGCTCCTACAGTGAACTGCGGCGGACGCAAAATCTGGGCACACCACAAATCCCCTGCGGGAGCTGGCTTGCCAGCGATGGCGGTGTATCAGGCGATGGTTATGTTGAATGTACGGGCCCCATCGCGAGCAGGCTCGCTCCTACAGTGAACTGCGGCGGACGCAAAATCTGGGCACACCACAAATCCCCTGTGGGAGCTGGCTTGCCAGCGATGGCGGTGTATCAGGCAATGGTGATGTTGAATGTACGGGCCCCATCGCGAGCAGGCTCGCTCCTACATTGAACTGCGGCGGACACAAAATCTGGGCACACCACAAATCCCCTGTGGGAGCTGGCTTGCCAGCGATGGCGGTGTGTCAGGCAATGGAGATGTTGAATGTGTGGGCCTCATCGCGAGCAGGCTCGCTCCTACAGTGAACTGCGGCGGACGCAAAATTTGGGGACGGCCACACATTCCATTGTAGGAGTGAGCCTGCTCGCGATGACGGACTGTCATCCAGCACCAATGTCGCCTGATACAACGCCACCGCAAGCTATCAACCCTCTCTCACTTCACCTGCATATTCCCCCGCAAAAACGTCATCAACTCCGCCGCCGCCGGCGACAGGCTGCGACCTTTGCGGCACAGGATCCCGATCTGCCGTTCGACTTTCGGCTCCGCCAGCGGCAAGAACACCAACTGTTCATTGCCCACCGGGAACGCCAACGAAGGTAACGTGGTTATGCCGATCCCCTCCTCAAGCATCGCGATCAGCGAAATCATGTTGGAGACAAACAGCAGACTGCTCTCCAGCAACCCCGCCGCCTGCGTGCCTTCGAGCAAACGCGAGGTGCCGTTGCGCACCAGCGGGTAATCTTGCAAGCGAGACCAATGCAACGCTCCACCCTGGGCAACCAGCGGGTGATCCTTGCGACACACCACGCCCACTTGATCGCTCAGGATAGGAACGAATTCAATGTTCTCATCCGGCATCCAGACACTGCTGATGCCGAAATCCACCTGACCTTGGGACAACAGTTGCTGCACGCTGTCCGCGTTTCCGTCCTGAATGCTGATCTGGATCTTCGGGTGCTCGCTGACAAACCGCGCCAGCAGTTGCGGCAATAACCGGCTCGCCACGGAAGGCACGGTAGCGATGCTGACCTGGCCGATTTCGTGCCGGGCCAGCAAGCTCACCTCACTGGCGATACGATCGTGGTGCGCGAGCAAGTCCTGGAACAGCGGCAAGCAATGCTCGCCAAAGGGCGTCAACTCGGTCTTGCCGCCCTTCTCGAACAGCGCTTGCCCCAGCTTCTGCTCCAGTTCACGAACAGCCAGGGACAACGCAGGCTGCGTGCGATAGGCCTGTTTAGCCGCGCCGTGGAAACTTTTGAGCTGCGCGACGAGAACGAAATAGCGCAGCTGGGTGATTTTCAGCTCGGGCAGCATGGTAAGTTTTCCTTATCGTTTCATTTCTATTATTAATTTTTATTTGCAGATTAATACTCGCAAGATGGGAACCACGCAATCGGAGGTTCCTCATGGCAACGCAAACTTATAAAAACTACATCGCTGGCGACTGGTGCGAAGGTGTGGGCGTCATCGCCAACCGCAGCCCTTCCGACGTCGCCGACCTGATCGGTGAATACCAGCAAGCCAGCGCCGAACAAACCAACAACGCCATCGCCGCCGCCCGTGTCGCTCAGCCGCTCTGGGCAGCGACCGGCCTGGAACAGCGCCAACAGGTGCTGATGGCCATCGGCAACGAGCTGATGGCGCGCAAGGAAGAGCTCGGCCAGTTGCTCTCCCGGGAAGAAGGCAAACCCCTCGCCGAGGGCATCGGCGAAGTCAATCGCTCGGCCCAGTTCTTCCACTACTACGCCGCCGAAGTGCTTCGCCAGATGGGCGAGACCGCCGCGTCCGTGCGCCCTGGTATCGAGATTGAAGTGCAGCGCGAACCGGTGGGCGTGGTCGGCATCATCACCCCCTGGAATTTCCCCATGGCCACCGCTGCCTGGAAGATCGCCCCGGCCCTGGCTTTCGGGAACGCGGTGGTGTTCAAACCGGCAAACCTGGTCCCGGCCAGTGCCTGGGTACTCACCGAAATCATCAGCCGCCAGGCGCTGCCAGCGGGCACGTTCAATCTGGTCATGGGCAGTGGCAGTGTCGTGGGCGAAAGCCTGATCCAGTCAGCGGATATCGATGCGCTGACGTTCACCGGATCACTGCAAACCGGACGCCGCGTCGCGGTGGCCACGGCCACCAACTTGGTGCGCTGCCAGCTGGAAATGGGCAGCAAGAATGCCTTGGTCGTACTCGACGACGCCGACCTGGAAATCGCCGTTGAATGCGCCTTGAACGGCGCCTTCTTCGGCACCGGTCAAAAGTGCACCGCCTCATCACGCCTGATCGTCTGCGACGGAATTCACGATCGCTTCGTCGCGGCACTGACCGCCCGCATGCGCCAACTGAAAGTCGGCCATGCCCTCGAACAAGGCGTGCACATCGGCCCGGTCGCGGAAGCCCGCCAGCTGGAGCAGAACCTGCAGTACCTGGAACTGGCCAAGGCCGAAGGCGCCACGCTGGTCGAAGGCGGCGAGTTGCTGGCACTGGAACCTGCCGGGCACTACATGCGCCCGGCGCTGTTCATCAACAGCCGCAACGACATGCGCATCAACCGCGAAGAAGTCTTCGGGCCGATTGCCTGCGTGATCCGGGTCGACGACTACGAACAGGCCCTCGCCACGCTGAATGACACCGAGTACGGCCTGACAGCGGGGATCATCACCCAGTCGCTGCGCCATGCCAGTGACTTCAAGCGCCGCGCCCGCACCGGCTGCGTGATGGTCAACCTGCCCACCGCCGGCACCGATTACCACGTGCCCTTCGGCGGTCGCAAAAACTCGAGCTTCGGCCCGCGTGAACAGGGGCAGTACGCCCGCGAGTTCTACACCGTGGTCAAGACCACCTACGTGCGTCCCTGAATCGGAGATCACCATGCACGACTTATTGATGATCGATGGCCTGCAATATTCCAACTGGAGCGAAGACATCTTTCGCCAGATGCAGACCGGTGGCCTGAGCGCCGTGCACGCGACCATCGCGTACCACGAAAACGCCCGGGAAACCCTCTCGCGACTGGGCGAATGGAACCGGCGTTTCGAGACCTGGCCCGAGCTGATCCGTCCGGTTCGCGAGGCGGCCGATATTCGTCTGGCACACCAGGAAGGCCGCGTCGGGATCTTCTTCGGCTTCCAGAACTGCTCACCCATCGAAGACGACATCAGCCTGGTGGAGATCTTCCGTCAGTTGGGCGTTCTGGTAATGCAGCTCACCTACAACAACCAGAGCTTGCTGGCCAGCGGCTGCTACGAGGCTGAAGACAACGGTATCAGCCGCTTCGGCCGCCAGGTGATCAGCGAAATGAACCGCGTCGGCATGCTGATCGACATGTCCCACAGCGCCGAGCGCAGCACCCTGGAAGCGATCGAGTTGTCGAGCCGGCCGGTCATTGTGTCCCACGCCAACCCGTCGAGCTTCCACGCCGCCAAGCGCAACAAATCCGACGCCGTCCTGCGCGGCATCGCCGAGTCCGGCGGCCTGCTCGGTTTCAGTACCTATCCGTTTCACCTCAAAGGCGCGTCGGGCTGCACCCTCGAGTCGTTCTGCGACATGGTCGCCAACACCGCCGACCTGATGGGCGTCGAGCACATCGGCATCGGCACCGACCTGTGCCAGCAACAACCCCTGAGCGTACTGGAATGGATGCGCAACGGACGCTGGAGCAAAGACAAGGACTACGGCGAAGGATCGGCCGACAACGCCAACTGGCCGTCACCGCTGCAATGGTTCCGCGACAGCCGGGATTTCCCGGTGATCGCTCAGGGCCTGCGCGCGCGCGGATTCACCGAGGACGATGTGCGCAACATCATGGGACTCAACTGGCTGCGTCTGCTGGAAACCGCCACTTCTGCAATCGTCTGACCCCTGATATCCACCGTGAGGACACCATGAACAACAAAAACAATAGCCTCCCGTTCATCTCCCCGACCGGCGATGCACAGCCTCAAGCGCGTATTTTGGAGGCATCATGAAAACATCCACCACACTGCAAGCCGACGGCCAGCCGCTGGCCCTTGCAACGCCGAAAAAAGACATCGACTGGCCGCTGTTCCTGATCAGTGGCGGCTTCCTGGGCGCCTTCCTGATTGCCGCGCTGGTCGACATCGAAGGCACCTCGAATCTGGTCAACACGCTGTTCGCCTGGTCGACGAAGTTCTTCGGCCTGTACTGGCAAATCCTGATGCTGCTGACCTTCGCCGTCAGCCTGTTCATCTGCTTCAGCAAATGCGGACGTGTGCGTCTGGGTGGCATTGACCAGCCACCCGACACCAGCACCTTCAACTGGATCGCCGTGATCATGTGCGCGCTGCTCGCCGGTGGCGGTGCATTCTGGGCGGCCGCGGAACCTATGATGCACTTCGCCAGCCCGCCGCCGCTGTTCGCCGGGGTGCAGCCGCACACCGAAGCCGCGGCGCATGTCGCACTGGCGCAATCCTTCGTGCACTGGGGTTTTCTCGCCTGGGCGGTACTGGGCAGCCTGCTGGCGATCGTCCTGATGCACCTGCATTACGACAAAGGCTTGCCCTTGGCGCCACGCACCCTGCTCTACCCATTGCTGGGCGAACGTGCGCTTAAAGGTCCGATCGGTACACTGGCAGACGCCACGTCCATCATCGCCGTGGTCGCCGGCACCATCGGGCCCATTGGCTTTTTGGGCCTGCAAATCAGCAGCGCGTTGCACTCGGTGTGGGGCATCCAGAACGACCTGACCACCCAGGCCATCACCATTATTCTGGTCACGGTCATGTACACCACGTCTTGTCTGGTGGGCCTCAAGGGCATCCGCTTCGTCAGTGAAATCAACGTATGGCTGATGATCGGCCTGGCGATTTTCATGGTGGTGTTCGGTCCGACCGCGTTCATCCTCGGCGGCTTCCCCACGGCGTTCGCCTTGCACCTGGAGCAGTTCATTCCGATGACGCTGTTCCGCGCCGATCCGAAATGGCTCGACTGGTGGACGGTATTCTACTGGGGCTGGTTCATTGGCTACGCGCCGATGGTGGCGCTCTACGTGGCCAAGATCTCCCGTGGCCGCACGATCCGCGAAGTCATCATGACCCTGTCGATCATCGCGCCCATCGTCACCATGTTCTGGTTCACCGTGGTCGGCGGAACCGGCATCGGCATGGAACTGCAAACACCGGGCATCGTCACCGCCAACGGTGCACAACCCGAGTCGCTGCTGCTGGGCGTCACGCAAAACCTGCCCCTGGGCGGCCTGGTGTCGGCGCTGTTCCTGTTCTTGAGCTTTATCTCGGTCGCCACCAACGGTGATGCCATGGCGTTCACCGTGGCGATGGCGATGTCGAGCAATGACAAACCGAAAAAATGGCTGCGGGCGTTCTGGGCGATTGGCATGGGCCTGGCCGCTGTCGTGTTGATCACCATCGGTTCGGGCGGCGTTACTGCACTGCAATCGTTTATCGTGATCACCGCCGTTCCGGTGTCGCTCCTGATCCTGCCGTCCCTGTGGGATGCGCTAAAGATCGCCCGGCACATGGCCCGTGAACAGGCAGTCTGACCATGAATCGTTCAGGAATTACCACGATGTCGTATTCCCCTTCCGAAGCCACGCCGCCGGCCCTGCGCCCTGCCGATCAGGTCATGGACCTTGATCGGCTGGGCAGCCATTTCCAGAGTCGTTTGAGTTTCGTACGCAGCAGCATGCGCCGCATGATGAACGAGCAATGGCGCATCCAGCGCAGCTGTTTCGACCTGGATGCCGACGGCTTCGGCACCGCGATCTATCGAATCGACACCCCTCACGCGCACTACCATTGCGTGATCTTCTCCGCTTATTTGCCGCCGGAAAAACGCAGTGACCGGGTGATCGCCGATCAGTGGGACGTCAGTTTTGTCCTGGTCGCCGGGGATGTGGATGCGCAACAACTGGCGGACTTGCGACGCAACGTTCCGCTGCAGGAAGCCGGCCGGTTTGATGCCCGCGTACTGGTGTTGTCGCGGGCCAACCGCAGCCTGCGCAACTTCGACCGCTTCCTCGGCGCCCTCGCCGAGGGTGTTCAGCCACAACCGCAACAGCTCGCCGAAGTCGGCTACCTGTATCGCACCACCGCCGTGTACGGCAACGGCAAGTTCGGCATCGCCGATTTCAGCTGCCTGCAAGGCACTGCGGATTTCACGCAACCGTTCAGCGCTCAGATGTTCACGGTGTACTTGCTGCGGCACTTCAGCATCGAGCAGATCGAACACATGGCACGGGCGCGCAATCCGCAACGGGCCGTCGGGCTGGATGTTGCCCTGCAGCGTTATCTCGGGGTGGGCAACTCCACCGGGCTGGGCATGGCGCCGTTCCTGGTCAATCACCCGCAACTGGTCAATCAATGGGTATGGGCCAAAGAGACCGCCCTGGCGCGGGTCATGGAGCAAGCCGCCGATCTTCCCAAGGTTCAGCGCATGCGGACTTTGCTGGAGCGGGCACGCCGGCATGTGCAGCAGAGCGTCACTGACGATCAGCGCCAAAGCGTGATCGATCAGCGCACCCTGGCGGATCTGGATTTGCTGGTCGAGTGGTTCGACAGTCAGCCGGTCTGCGCCGACCTCTGGCCGCGCATCCAGGCCTGGGCCCAGATCCATGGCAGCAAGGGCTGTCAGGAATTGCTGGTCAGCCTGCTGCTGGAGTTGTACCCGGAACAGGTGGACCCGCTGGCCGAACAGATGGCCGTCAAGGAAGGCTTTCGACTCAACGCCGACATGCCCCTGGCCGAGCTGCGCACACTGATCGAAGACCACTACCGCTGGGCGCTGGATTTCGACTTGAACGACCCCGAAGCCAATCATTTTTTCTGGTATCGCTCCGCAGAAAAGGAGGAGCCGCGTTTGGGCGAGCGCGCCATGGAGCCCGGCGCCGAAAAGGAAATGCAGCTGGGCATTGCGCACAACATCCAGCGCTGCCACGCCGCACTGATCGCCTACATGGAACAGCATCCGCAGCAGCTGACCGCACATTTTCTGCTGGCCCGACCGCACTTCAAAGGCACGGTCTGCCGCTTGCAAGGCATGGCCCGCTGCGCCTACGGGGAAATCCGCGCCAACCTGATGGACCGCAGCATGCTGCCGATTGACTTGCTGCGCTGCAAACTGGCGTTCTTCGGCGCGGGCAAGTTCGATCCGAAATCCAGCCGCTGGGTACGAATCACCTTGTTTCAGGGTGCACCTTTAGTGAGTGAAATCGGCCAGCCTTTTAGCGATGACTGGAATTTTGCCGTCATGCCCACACTGAGCGGAGAAGTCTGATGCGTGTTTCGTTCAACGAAGTGCAGGTGATCAGCCGCAAGGCGTTCGAAGGCCTGGGTTTTGCGCCCGGCGATTGCGACGACGCCGCCGACATGATCGCCCGCCTGCAACAACAGGGGCTCGACGGCATCGGCGCGCTGAAAAAAGCCCTCGCGTTCCTTCACGACGAGGTCGATCGACCGATCGAAACCTGCTACGAAGACGCCGCGCAACTGACCCTCGATGCTCATGGCCAGAGCGTGTTGCGCTGCGCCGCTCAAGCCGTCGAGCTGGGTGTGAGCAAAGCCTTGCGTGGCGGCAGCGCGTTCATCCGGATTCGTCACTGCCATAACCGCATCCTGCTGCTCGGCTACCTTGCGCGCTGCGCCGATCAGGGCCTGAATTTTTGCGTGTACTGGCGGGATGCGCGTCAGGAGCTGGTCGCGACATTCAGTGCCGGCGACAGTCATCCTTCACTGCGGGTGCATGAGCTGCCGCAACCGGCCATGAGCGATGAACAGAGCATCAATGTGCTGATATCCCGCCACTTCACCCTGCTGCCACGCCTCAGCCTGGCCGGCAAACACAGCCAGTCGCTCGCGGACGGTCTGGAGGTGGATGACGAGGTATGGGGGATGTTGAAAAAGCTGGGTGAACGGGTGCTGGTGGAGAGCACCGAAGAATCGCGGCGCCGGGGCGCCGGTGAAAGCAGCGACGCTTGATCAAACTCTTTAAAAACGCTTCAGGAATTCATCAATGAAATATGCGATCAAGACCGACCTCTTCGCCTCACGCGCACCGATGGAGTGGGCCGTCGTCGGCAACGGCACGCTGTACACCGCACAAATCCCCATCGACCGTGAAGGCCAGGTGGTAACGGGTGGCATCGAAGCCCAGACCCGACAGACCCTGGACAATCTGCGTCACACGCTTGAAGCCGCTGGCAGCTCGCTTGATGCGGTGACCCAGGTGCTGATTTACGTCACCGACCGCAGTTACCTGGCGACGGTGAATGCGCTGTACACCGACTACTTCAACGCGCCCTACCCTAACCGGGCCGCCGTGGTGGTGGCGGGCCTGGCCAGGGAGGAGATGTTGGTGGAGTTGGTGGTGTATGCGTGCGTTGAAACGTGAATGCGTGAATGCGTGAATGCGTGAATGCGTAAACACTTGCATACGTAGAAACCCTGTAGGAGCTGTCGAGTGAAACGAGGCTGCGATCTTTTGATCTTGTTTTTAAAGATCAAGATCAAAAGATCGCAGCCTCGTTTCACTCGACAGCTCCTACACAGTTCCTACAGCTTCGATTTCTCCCTTATCAGGTGCCCCCGCCGATATCAGGTGCCCCCGCTGATGCCCTCGGTCGCCTGCGCAAACGCCGTTCCTGCCTCGCGCACCAGCCTGCGCCATTCGCTGCTGGTAATGAGCCCGGCCCGCTCCATCTCATCGGCGGCCTTAAGCAATTCATCGTACTGCTCTTCGCTGTCCATGCGGATTTCAGGCTCTTTGAGGAGCTGGTACCAGGCTTCCAGGGCTTGCTTCTTGCGATCGTCATTCATGGCCGGACTCCCAACTGTTGTTATGGTTGGGTAGTTGCGCCACGTAGCGGTTCCTGGGCTCCGACATACGGCAAAGGATTTATCTTCCCCTTTGCAGGAGCAAAGCTTGCTCGGGAAGAGGCTGTGTCAGCCAACGCCTTAACCGAATACACGACCGCGATCGCGAGCAGGCTCACTCCTACAGGAATTGCGTCGTGGCCACTACCTGCTGCCCTTC
The DNA here is from genome assembly GCF_059716215.1 of Pseudomonas sp. LBUM1643. Taxonomy (NCBI): domain Bacteria; kingdom Pseudomonadati; phylum Pseudomonadota; class Gammaproteobacteria; order Pseudomonadales; family Pseudomonadaceae; genus Pseudomonas; species Pseudomonas sp. LBUM1643. The sequence goes on along the minus strand of NZ_CP166813.1, from coordinate 2,521,595 downwards.
GTGACAATCAACGGCACAACCTGTTCTTCATCCGTCAGCGCTCCGTGATGCCCGATCCAGGATGTCTGAAACGGCTCGCGCACGGATCGAACCAATCCCGCACCCTCGCCCGCAATCACCACCAGATCGCCGATGCGCCTGTAAGCCGACTCCGCCACCTGCGGCCCAAACAATCCAAGGGCAACCGCTTCTTCTCGCGCGTGCACCCTGAAGTGGGCCCCAAGAACATCGCGCCACCGCATCAACACTTCAGCCTCCATGGCAGTGTCCAGATAAACATGCCTGGCGCGAATATCCGCGCACACACTGGACACGCCCCTCTGCAGGTCGGGGCTCACATCAAAATCCACCACCCGGGCCTCGTCCAGCGTCGTCATTCCATGGTCAGCAGTCACGATGAGTACCGTGTCCTGATCAATGCACTCACGCAAACGCTGAATTCGCCGATCAATGTCTTGAAGCGCCGCCTGCCAAGGTTCCGATCCCGGACCCTGCAAATGCCCGACATGGTCGAGTTCACTGAAATACACATACGACATCTGCGGTTGAGTGCGCTTGGGAAGTGACCGAAAACACTCAATCAAATGGTCAGTGCCGCGAACCGGAATCACGTCCGCGCCTTTGAACACCCTGCGCGTGTAAGACGAATCCGCAATGGCAGCAGGCAAAAACGCATTGATCGACACACCGCTCGCCACGCCCTCCAACCAGGCCGAACGGCCTAACACGACATCATCCTCCCCAGCAGCCCGGTGGAACTCACCCGTGCCCGGCTCGCAGACTTGCCAGGACAACGGATTGAACTGCCCCTCATCCAGATTGAAAGCGGCGCCGACAATCCCATGGCCACCGCTATCTATTCCCGTGGCCAGCGAAGCCAGGCTGGCAGCCGTGGTCGACGGAAAGCCCGAGCGCAACACCTGCCCTTCCGCACGGTTCCACAACGACCCAAGATACGACGCCCGGTGGGCATAACGACTCAGCAGATCAGCACCCAGTCCATCGACAAGACACACCACCGCATGCCGACACGGTGGCAAGACAAAGCCTGCCGAATCAGCGCCGACACCCAGTGATCTGAAAATTGACTGAGTCAAAATAGCCAAACCGGACGTTGTTGGCTGAAGCATTGAGCACCTCCTTGATGCCTCACTAGCGTTTGCCCGGTTATACCCTCGGGCATCCTGCTTGCACTCTGCCACGTGTCTCATTTTATTTCCGCGCTTTGACAATTAATCCTTGAGCTTTAGGCTGTCGGAACCTATAAATACTATAGATAACTCATGACTGACCTACTGCCGTTTCCGCTGTCGAGAAAGAAAGCCCGGGAAATAATCAGGGAGATTTCGGAGAAGTCCGAGCGTGTCTTTTACTCCAGACACGCACGCTCGCGCATGATCGAGCGGGAGATAACCATGCCTGATGTCATGGATTGTCTGCGCAGAGGACAGATCACCGACGGTCCTTATCAAGCACCCGGAGGTGATTGGAGATTTAGTGTTTCCTGGTTCAGGGCAGGGTCCCCCCTGCAGATTGTCGGCGCGATTGATGTCGATGAAAGCGGGAGATTCCTTGTCGTAGTGACCGCGATGCAAAAGGAGAAATAATTTTATGTACCACTACGTTGAAAGCGGCCTGCCAAACATCTGGCTCAGCAACGGCTACGTGGTGAAAGAGACTGCCTATGGCGAGTCTGTTGCCATCACGGATGTCGAGGGTCTTCACGACTTTATCGGCAAAACAATCGCGCAAAAACCGACAGCGCTTACCGGCGCTGAATTTCGTTTCCTGCGCAAAGAGCTGGGCCTGTCGCAAGAACGGCTGGCCAATATTGTCGGGCTCACCTCCCAGGCGGTGGCGATTTGGGAAAAGACCGACAAGATTCCGACCGTCAATGATCGCTACTTGCGTGGGCTATACCTGGAAGCCAAGACTGGGGAGGCAGATTTACTGGCTGCCATAAACACGATCAACGACCTCGACCATGAACTTCATAAACTCAACCTTGAGTTTGAAAATGGCTGGCACAAGCAAGATAAAACCTGTGCCTGAGCAGGAGGTAGTCCATCGCACCCACATCGGACTGCTGGTTAAAACGATTATCGAGATCAAAAAAAAATAGTGGCGAGGGAGCTATCTCCCTCGCCACCACCTCATGCACAGCCCCTAACCCAGCCTCTCGCGTGCAGCCACATCAATGCGCAATACACACCGACTTCAGCTCGGTGTACGCCTCGATCACCGCACGGCCGAATTCGCGTCCCATGCCGGATTGCTTGACCCCGCCAAAGGGCATCGCCGGGTCGAGCAGGACGTGGGCGTTGACCCACACGGTGCCGGCTTCGATGCGTGGCACCAGGTTCATCGCTTTGCTCAGGTCGTTGGTCCACAAGCTCGCCGCGAGGCCGTAGCGGTTATCGTTGGCCAGGGCGATGACGGCGTCTTCATCGTCGAACGGCATCACGCCCAACACCGGGCCGAACACTTCTTCCCGCGCCACGGTCATGCTGTGGTCGATGTCGGCGAGGATTGTCGGCTGCACGTAGAAGCCATCGCCTTCAATCAACTCGCCCCCGGATACCACCCGCGCACCTTCCTGTCGAGCCAGTTCGATGTGTTTGAGCACGCCTTGCTGCTGCTTGCGCGACACCAGCGGATTGATCGCCGCGTTGCAGTTCATGCCCGCGCCAATCGGCATGGCCGATACCGCGGCCGCGAGGCCCTCGACGAACTGGTCGTGGATCGAACGGTGCACGTAAAAACGTGAAGCTGCCGCGCAGACCTGGCCGCTGTTCAGCAAGCCGCCGAGGATCGCGCCCTGAATGGCTTTTTCGATGTCGGCATCGGCGAGCACGATCATCGGGTTCTTGCCGCCCAGCTCCAGGGCGAAGCGCGTCATGTTTGCCATGCATGCCACCCCCACACTTTTGCCCACGGCAGTGGAGCCGGTGAAGGAGACTTTGCTGACCAGCGGATGCGCCGTCAGCACGCCACCCACCGAGGCCCCGCCACCGGTCACAACGTTGAACACGCCCGCTGGAATACCTGCTTCCAGCGCCAGCTCGGCCAGGCGCATGGCAGTCAGCGGGGTTTCCATCGCGGGCTTGATAATCACCGTGCAACCGGTGGCCAGGGCCGGCATGAGTTTCCAGGCGGCGATCAGCAGCGGGAAGTTCCACGGCACGATCCCGACCACCACACCCACCGGCTCACGTTTGGTGAAGGCGGTGAACTTGGCGCCGGGTGGCAGCGGGATCGACACGTCAAAGGTCTGGCCTTCGATCTTGGTCGCCCAACCGGACATATAGCGCATGAACTCGACCGTGGCATTCAGGTCCAGCGCGCGGGCCATGTTGATCGACTTGCCTTGGCTGAGGGTTTCCAGCTGGGCCAGTTCCTCGGCGTGTTCTTCCACCAGACGGGTGAAGTTCAGCAGGATGCGTTCGCGGTCGGCCGGGCGCAAACCCGACCAGACGCCGGACTTGAAAGCCTTGTGGGAGGACTGTACGGCTTGCTCGACGATTTCCAGCGGCGCATCGAGGGTTTCGCACAGGGTTTGTCCGGTAGCCGGGTTGACCACGGCGATGCTTTGCCCTTCGGCGAACACCCATTGACCATCGATAAAGCAGCCATGACGACGCTCAAGGAAAGCAGCCACCTGGGGCAGAATTTCAACGTTGCTCATAAATCACCTTTGACTCAGTCGAGTGGTTCAACCGGAAAACCGGCTGATTACTGTTGTTCTTTGAGGAAACACACGACCGCCTGACGGTCTTGCGCCGAAGCCAGCCCCATGTAAGGCATGTAAGTCCCCGGCACGAATGCCTGGGGCTGGGTGATGAGTTGCGCGATGTTCTCGGCTTGCCAGTTGATGTCTTTGTTGCGCATGGCCTGGGAATAGTTGAAGCCTGCCAGCGAACCGGATTTGCGCCCGACCACGCCCGCCAGGTTCGGCCCCATCATGCCGGCATCGCCCTTGGTGACCGAATGGCAAACCGCGCATTCATTGGCAAACACCTGGGCACCGTGGCCCTGGTCCGGCGTGCAGTCTGCGGCGAACGCGGCGCTGGCCAGGGTGAGTGAAAGCAGACCGAAAAGTGGCAATCGCAGCGAGGTGAACATAAGAAAACGACCTTGAAATCCGCGTGCCCGTCAGTCGACGAACACCAACACTGATAAGGCCGGTGCGGGAGGCATCGGCTGGGTTGGTACGGATTGTCGATGGTCATTGATGCGCAGGATTTTCCCTGCGTGCCAGTCGTATTGGCGAGGCTGCCAAACACTCATCTGCAGGATCGTTGGATCGTTTGACCGTTGGCCCGTTGGCCCGTTTGACCGTTGGCTCGTTGGCTCGTTGGCCTGTAGGTCTGCAGGTCTGTAGGTCTGTAGGAGCTGTCGAGTGAAACGAGGCTGCGATCTTTTGATCTTGCACTTTAAAAACAGGATCAAAAGATCGCAGCCTCGTTTCACTCGACAGCTCCTACAGTCCTACAGTCCTACAGGCTAACAGGCTAACAGGCCAACAGGCCTACACAGCTCCACAAGCGATTTCACGTCGCGACGGACGTTTGATGCAGCACTGCATTTTGGCAAGCACAACCAACTCTTTGGCAACCACACAAAAGGGCGAAAAAGTTCACGGCCGTAGTATCGAAAGAGACCGCAACCCTGCGTTCAAGAACAAGAACGGATGCCACACGATGCTCAAGTCCCCCTTGCTTCGCCTCTCGACGCTCGCGCTGATGATCAGCGCCAGTCACGCCGGCGCCTATGAACTGTACGCCGACGACGACACCCACCTGAACGCCACCCTGGAAGCGGTTTTCGGCATTTTCCACAGCCAGGAAAACTATTCGCTGTCGGGCCGTCTCGACGAGGGCTCATCGTCATGGCGCGAGGGCTATCTCAAATACGGTTTGAGTTTTGACAAGGGTCTGGCTGGCGCGGGTACCGCGTATGGCGCCGCGAACCTGCTCAGCTCCGGTACCTGGGGCGACGGCGATGCTGCGGGTTTCAGCGATGGCTCGGAGCGCACCACAAAATTCGAAGACGCTTACCTGGGCTGGCGTTCAAAAGACCTGTTCCCGGTTTTGGGGGACGACGGTATCGACCTGTCCTTCGGCCGCCAGAACATCGTGGTCGGTGATGGTTTCCTGATTGATGGCGACGCATTGAACATGGGCAAGGGCCTGGCCGACGGTGAGTTCAACCGTGGCGGCGCCTACTGGCTGGCCGCGCGCAAGGCGTTCGATGAGACCGCCGTGTTGCGCATCGGTGGCAAGGAAGGCTGGCGTGGGGACCTGATGTGGTTGAAATCCAACAACCGCGCCCAGGCCATGACCGAAATGTACGTTGGCACGCTGGAACACGTGTCCGACGTCGGCACCGTCGGCTTGACCTACATCGACACCACCGACGTCGACGAGCAGTACGCCTCGCCGATTCAACTCGAACGCGACGGCATGAAGACCTACAGCCTGCGCGCTACCGGCAATGCCGGCGTCAAAGACCTGTTCCTCTCCGGTGAATACGCCAGACAGGACAAGCCTCACACCTCGACTGAAGACGCCTGGTACCTGGAAGCCGGCTGGACCTTTTCCGACGTGGCCTGGTCGCCCTATGTCAGCTACCGCTACAGCCGTTTTTCGGAAGGCTACGACACGCTGTTCTACGGTTTCAGTCGTGGCTTCGGCACCTGGTTCCAGGGTGAGGTGGCAGGCAACTATGCCGGTCCGTTCAACAGCAACGCGCGCATCCAGCAAGTCAAGTTCAGCGTCTCGCCACTTGAGAACCTGACGGTCGGCGCGATGTATTTCAACTTCGACACCATCGATCGCAACCTGGGCAACGCCGATGGCCACGAAGCCGACCTGTACGCCGAATGGCACGTCAATGAAAACCTTAGCGTGATGCCGCTGATCGGCCTGTTCCAGCCGGACAAGAGCGCCGATCAGGGCGGTACGCAGCTGGGCAACAACGACAAGAACCTCTACAGCCAGGTGATTTTCGCCACGACGTTCTAAGCAAGCCCTTCACATCAATGGCGCACTATGCCCCCTGTAGTAGCTGGCGAAGCCTGCGTCCTTGGGGCAGCTGGCGAAGCTGCGTCCTTATGGCAGCTGGCGAAGCTGCGTCCTTGTGGCGAGGGGATTTATCCCCGTTGGGTTGCGAAGCGACCCCAAATCAGGGCGACCAGATGAATCTGGCATACCGCGTGTGCCGGTTTCGCGGCGACTACGTCGCCGAACGGGGATAAATCCCCTCGCCACAAGAACGCAGGCTTCGCCAGCTGCTACAGGGTTTGTGCCGTGAAGGTTGCGTCTAGGTATTCAAGTGTTGAGGTGGTTCGAATCGATCCAGCGCCCGGTTCACCGCCAGTTCACCGCCAGTTCACCGCCAGTTCACCGAGCATGATGACTTGCGCGATGCCGAGCAGGGAGTTGCGGCTCGGCCATTCCAGATGATCGGCCAGGTCGATGGCCATGACATTGGCCGAGGCCAGCGATTCGCAGGCGTGAACCAGGAGGGTTTCGACGTCCCGCTCAGGGTTGATGATGAACATGTTGGGGAGTGTGCGTGGGGTGGCTTTGATGTCGACGGACACCGCCTTCGCTGGCAAGCCACGCTCCCACAGGGTTTTGCGGCGTTCAAAAAGGGTGTATTCGCCACACAATCCTGTGGGAGCGTGACTTGCCCGCGAAGAACGATAACGCTGTCTCTCAGCAAGCCGCAGCCGCATGCTCCAATCGGTGAAACAGCCGATTGAAATACACCAGGCTATCCCCTTCCCCGCGCACGCCCACCTTCGACAACTCCACGAACATCACCGAATGCGACCCCACTTCCTTGCACTCACTGATACGCCCTTCCAGCTGCACCAGCGCATCTCGCAGCACCGGCACACCCGTTTCACCGCCGTCCCACAGATCCCAGGCAAAACGTTCCGCCATGGGCACCTGGGTCATCCCGGCAAAGTGTCGCGCCAGGTCCTCTTGCTCGCCGCACAGGACGTTGATGCACAGGCGCCCGTTCGCACGAAATACATCGTGGGTCGCGCTGCCACGGTTCACGCACACCAACACAGTCGGCGGCGAATCGGTCACCGAGCACACCGCGCTGGCGGTGATGCCGCAGCGTCCGCCGGGGCCGTTGGTGGTGATGATGTTCACCGCGGCAGGCAACTGCGCCATGGCGTTGCGAAAGTCGATTTGCTGCTGGCTCAGGTCGGCCATGTCGATGCCCCTTCCTTTCAGGAGGACCGCCCGTTCGCGGCCCGTAGGTGATGGAACAAGACTAAAGCCCGGCGGCGTGCGCAACCATCCTGACGATCCCCATGACGAGGTTGGCTTTCCGCTAGTCGACTAGGTGGTTTCTTTATCGTCACGGCCCTTCGCAGTGGGTATTCTGCTGACTGGCTCCGATGAGGGCTGATGTCCGCCGCAGCGTGCTCGCGTGCGAAAACAATAATTAGAAATTCTCGTGGCAGTCCCCTGATGGAAAACCGCAAACCGATTGTTTACATCGTTGATGACGACAAAGACCTGCGCACCTCGCTGGCGTGGTTGCTGGAGTCGGTGAGCGTGCAAGCGCAATGCTTTGCCGGCGCTGAAGAGTTTCTCAGCCAGTACGATCCCAAACAGCCCGCGTGCCTGGTGCTGGACGTGCGCATGCCGGAGACCAGCGGCTTTCAACTGCAGGAAATCCTCAACCAGCGCGGTAGCACCCTGCCGACCATCTTCGTGTCCGCCCATGGTGACATTCCGATGTCGGTGACCGCCATGAAGAACGGCGCGCTGGACTTCGTCGAAAAGCCCTATAACCCGCAGCAGATGATCGACCGCATCCAGGCGGCGTTGAAGGTCGCCGTGCATGCCCAGGCCGATCAGCAGCAGCGCCAGCACATGCAAGGCAAACTGGCCTTGCTGACCAGCAGGGAACGCGAAGTGTTGATGCTGGTGGTGGATGGCAAGGCCAGCAAAGTCATCGCCCGGGAACTGAACATCAGCGTGAAAACCGTTGATGTCCACCGGACCAAGATCAAGGAAAAAATGGGCGTGACCAGCATCGCCATGCTGGTGAGAGAAGTGCTGCATCTGCCGGCGGATGAGCCTGTGCGGCACTAAGTGATTGGCGGCGATCATGACGCCGCCATCGCTAGCAGGCTAGCTCCCACAGGGAATCGGCGACGTACACAGAATGTGTGTTCACCCCATTCCAATGTGGGAGCTAGCCTGCTAGCGATGAGGCCATCACATCCAAAATCATGCCGCCTGACACTCCGCCATCGCGAGCAGGCTAGCTCCCACACTAATTTGTGTACGCTGGAGATTCCTGTAGGAGCTGCCGAAGGCTCGGGCCGCGTTCGGACGATCTTTTGATCTTGAAAAATCAAAAGATCGCAGCCTTCGGCAGCTCCTACAGGGGATGTGTGGTCAGTTCTGGCTATACCGCTTGCGATACGCACCGGGTGACACGCCAAAGCGTGACTTGAACGCTGACGAGAAGTAGCTGGAATCAGAAAATCCCCAGGCGTAACACAGCGCCGACAGCTTCTGTTCATCACGGGAGCGGCGCAGGTTTTCCGCACAGAAATCCAGGCGGCGGTGCTTGATGTATTGCGCCACCACCAGGCCGCGCTTGGAGAACATCCGGTACAAACCGCGCACCGATATTCCCACCTCGCGCGCGATCAGTTCGGGGCACAGTTCTTCGGTGCTGATGTGTTCGTCGATGTAGGCGATGATCTTGCGAAACTGCCGCTCATGGGCATCCCCACCACTGTCGTGGGCACTGATCCCCGGCAACAACAGGCTGACCAGCGCATCGAGGACCGCCTCGCTTTCCTGCATATCCAGGCTTTCCTGCTGCCGGGTTTCCAGCACCAGCTTGTTGGCCATCGTCGCCAGTGGCGTGGTGGCCGCGATGCGGGTGGCGCAGTTGAGCGCTTTGAGGTGCGAGCCACGCTCGACCACCTGGCGTGGCAGGATCAATGACAACTGCCGGGAATCGTCGTTGTAGGTCATGTCGCTCGGGCGGCAGGCGTCGATCAGGGCGATGTCGCCACACCCCAGCTCAGCGCGGTTACCGACCTGCTCCAGCTGCGAACTGCCGCGCATCTGGAACACCGCGTAGTAATGACCATCGCTGCTGACACTGACGTCCTTGCTGGTGCGATACAGGTGCACGTGCGCCATATCGACGACACTGAGGTTGATCGCGCCACTGCGAAACTCCGCCAGTTCACCGTAGAAATCCGTGTCCAGCGCGCGGGCATCGAAGCGCCCACACGCCTGGTTGACCTGGTTTAACCAATGTTCGAACGCCTCGTTGCGAACCGCCGAAGAAGTCATCATCACTGCAAAGCCTCACGCGTATTTATTGTTATTTTTCGACCGCTTCGTCGAGCGGTTCGGCAAATAGTCATCCCTGGCTGGCTCCTCCTTCGACGGCCGCCGGAGCGCTATTCTTCCGGCTCAGGCTTACGCTTGCCAGTGTTCAATGCAATTACAGGTCCAATACCAGACGAGCGGAAACAGCGCGGGAAACACAGGCGCAGATCTGCTTGTTGGAGGCTTTTTCCTTGTTCGACAGACAGTTGTCGCGGTGCTCGGGCACGCCGTCCAGCACCTCGACGATGCACGTGCCGCAAATCCCCTCGCGACACTCGGTATCGATGTCGCAGCCGTGGGCCTGCAGCACATCGACCAGGCTGGTGCTGGCGGGCACCTGAAGCACCACGCCGGAACTGGACAGTTCGACTTCAAAACCGCCGCTGGGGCCGGCATTGGCGGCCGGATCGGCGGCAAAGTGTTCGAGATGAATGGCGTCATCGCTGCGGCTGCGGGCGGCCACTTCCACCACTTTGTTCATGAACGGCGCCGGGCCGCAGGTATAGACATGGGCGGCGCTGCCCGCCTGGTTCAGGCACTCACTTAACGCGGCGTCCAGATCAGCGGGCTCGATGCCGTAGTGAAACTGCACGTGGTTGGCGAACGTGGTGGCCAACAGATCAGTAAAAGCGGCGTACTCCGGCGAACGAGCGAAGTAATGCAGGCGATACGGCTGACCGCTTTCTGTCAATCGATAGGCCATGCTCAACAGTGGCGTGACACCAATCCCGGCCGCGAAAAGCACGTGCTCGGTGGCACTCGGATCGAGATGAAACAGGCTGCGCGGCGCACCCATTTCCAGCTCCATGCCTTCCTGCACGTTTTCGTGCAGCGCCAGTGAACCACCACGCGATAGTGCCTCTTTCTTGACCGCCACCAGGTACGCACGGCGATCCTGTGGCGGGCTGCACAGCGAATACTGACGCGTCACCCCGGTCGGCCCGGTCAGGTCGACATGGGCGCCCGGTTCATAAGTGTCGAGCGGCTGGCCGTCACTGCGCACGAGGCGAAAGGAACGGATATCCAGCGCTTCGTCGACGATCCTTTCGATCTTCACCTTCATCATTGAGTCACCTGAAATACGGTTGTTTCGATTAAAAAGCCTTAGGTTGAAAACGGTGCTGTGGTTATAGAGCTTTTGTGGTGAGGGAACTTTTGTGGTGAACGAGCTTTTGTGGCGAGGGGATTCATCCCCGTTCGGCTGCGAAGCAGTCGTAAAATTTGTAGGGTTGCTGAGATTTTGGGGCGGCTGCGCCACCCAACGGGGATGAATCCCCTCGCCACAAATGTTCATTCGCCACAGTTCATATCAGCCCATCCAATCTCAGCGCATGAACAACCCGCCATTGATGTCCCAGCATGCGCCCGTGACGGAGGTAGCGTTGTCGGCGATCAACAGCAACACGCCGTCGGCGATGAACTCAGGGTCACCGAGAGTGCCTGCCGGAATCATTTTCAAAATCTGCTCCAGACGCTCGGGCGCAACAGACTCACGCACCACCGGCAAATCCAGCGGACCCGGCGAGAGGCTGTTGACCGTCACGCCTTGTGCCGCCAGTTCACGGGCAAACACCTTGGTCAGCGTCGCAACACCGCCCTTTGCCGCCGCGTAATGCGCGCCGGTGGCAGTGCCGCCGTTCTGCCCGGCCAGCGAGGCGATGTTGACGATGCGCCCAAACCCACGCTCGGCAAAGTGCGCGCCGAACACCTGGCACGCCACGAAAGTGCCGCGCAGGTTGATCGCCATCGACTCATCGAACTCTTCGGGCGTAATGTCCATCAGCGCCGCCACCTTCGATACGCCGGCGTTGTTCACCAGGATGTCCGTGCCACCCCAACGCTCGGCGAGCAGGTCACGTGCCCGGACGAAATCGGCCTTGTTGCGCACATCCAGTTCGATGGCGAAGGCACTCGCGCCGCTGCTATCAAGTTCAGCGGCCAGACGCTGCACGCCGTCGAGGCGCACATCGGCCAGACCGACGCGATAACCTGCCGCGTGCAGACGGCGGGCGATGCACTCGCCCAATCCGCGTGAAGCACCCGTTACGAGGGCTACTCGACTCATGATGTTGCCCTCACAGAAGGAAGCCGAGCGCGCTCAGGCTGTCGGTGGAATTGATCAGCCGCACGACTTTGCGTTCCAGGGTCGGCACGCCATTGGTGAAGCGGATGCGGTGGTTCAGGTCCGCCACGAACGGCGTGTGCACGCCGCGCTTGTAGGCGTACAGCAGCTGTGCGGAGTTGACCTCAACAAGGTCGCCCGCCGCTTCCACCAGACGGAAACGCGAGACACTGCGGATGGTTTTCGCCGCGTCCACGGCCGACGGCGAGTAGCCGGCGGTTAGGCGTTCGATGCGCAGGTCACGCATGCGCGCATCGTCGTAGGCGTAGTTGAGGTTCGCCTCGAAGTCTTCGGTCTCCGGGTCGATCGGCACGATGTACAGGCCGTTGTCGCTCCACAAGGTCGCCCACTCGGCGTAGTGCTTGCGGTCGAGCAGTTCGGCTTCGCGCCAGATGAATTCGATGGCCTGGGCCAACGGGCCGGAAAAACCGTTCAGGGTGTCGTGATTGCTCATTGGCTCATCATCCTTTTCCACATGTCGTAGGCACCGCGCATGCCGCCTTCATCGGTGGCGTGGCTGACCTTGTCGCCATTTTCAGCAGTGATTTCCCGGTTCAGGCCGCGGTTGACCAGGATTGGCGCATCGACGCCGGCATACGAGCCGCGCTGCACGCGATCCCAGGCTTCGGCATCGTCGGGGCTGCCGAAACCGAACGGGCCCTGGAAATGTTCGTGGATGCGCATGCGTTCGCGGTTGGCGATTTCCGGGCCGCCATCCATGCCGAGGGCCACGTGACGGATCTCGGTTTCCGTCACCGACACCGGACGCAGCACGCGGAAAAACGACATCGACATCGCGACGTTCGGGAACAGGTTCAGGTTGAAACCGGCACCGTGCAGCGAACGCACAATGCGCCGTACCTGTGCCGGCTCCATGGTTTTGGACAATGCTTCGGTCACATGGGCGAAGCGCTCCTGCAACTGTTCGGTGCCGTCGTCGTGATCCAGATCGACGTGCTCCGGCACCATCACCATCACGCTGTGGCCGTTGCCCAGGGAATGGGTCACTGCTTGTTCATCGGTCATGAACGAGAGCATTTGCGACGTTTCTTCATCCACCGACGACATGAACGACTTGTGCACGATCGGGAAGTGGTAACCGTCGGTGGTGTTTTCCAGCTGGATCTTCCAGTTGCCCTTGAAGCTGAACTTGTGTTCGCCCTGGGTCTTGATCGGGTAACCGGCGCCCTGCTTCATGAACAGGTCCATCCAGTGTTTCGCACCGCCCAGGAACTCTTCCAGCGGTTCGATTTCGTCGTTGTAGCTGGCGAAGACCATCCCGGCGTAGCTTTCGACGCGCAGGCTGGTCAGCGGCAGTTCGGACTTTTCCAGAATCCCCTCATAGCCATCCGGGTACGGCAGCGCACGCAACTTGCCGTCCAGGCCATAGGACCAGCTGTGGTAAGGGCAGGTGAAACCGGTGGCGTTGCCCTTGTGCTTTTCGCACACGGTGGCGCCACGGTGGCGGCAACGGTTTTCCAGCACGTTGATGGTGTTCTTCTTGTCGCGCACCACAATCACCGGACGACGGCCGATGGTGGCGGTCTTGAAGTCGCCGCTGTTGCGCACTTCGCTTTCGTGGGCGACCCACACCCAGGTGCGGTAGAAAATCTTCTCCAGCTCGGCTTCGAACAGTGCTGGATCGTTGTACAGCGAGACGTCGACGCGGTCATGCCGGACCAGGTCGTCCGGGCTTTTCGACGAGGCGATCAGTCGATATTCATGAGTGCTCATGTGGTTCTCCTCATGGCTTCTTTTTATGATTTCTGGAAGGCTGGACGTTCGCCGGCCATGCTGTGTTGCAGCTGCGCACCGAAGGCGCAGACCCGTTCGTCCTGGCCTTTTCGACCGACGATTTGAAGGCCGACTTTCAACCCGCCGCAATCGAGTTCCACCGGCACCGTCAGCGCCGGATGGCCACTGAGGTTGAAAGGTCGAACCAGCGGGGTCATGCCGGCCACGGCTTTGCTTGCGCTGCGGGCTTCGATCAGCGTGGGAGGAAGGCTTGGCATCGTCGGCAACAGCAACACGTCAAATTGCTCCAGCGCGGCATCCACCTGCTGGCTGAAGCGCGTGCGAACCTGTTCGGCTTGCGCCAGTTCGGCAGCGCTGGTGCGGCTGGCGGCCAACAGGCGCATCTCGACATCCGCACCGATCAGGCCCTGGCCGGTGAGGTGGCCGAACGCGGCCCAGTTTTCAACATTGATCACCGTCAGGCCGGCGGTAAACGCTGCTTCGAATTCACTCAATTGCACACTGCTGCGGCGCCAGCCGGCACGGTCGGCGACCGCGACGAGGCACGCTCGCACCTGCGCATCGCAGGCCACGTCGAGAAAGCCCACCGAGGCGTTGCTCGACGGCAAACCCTGGGCCTGGAAACCAGGGCAAATCACCTGCATCGCCGCGATCAGGTCATCCATGCTGGCCGCAAAAGGCCCCACGCAATCGAGGCTGGAGGCGGCCGGATGTGCACCCACGCGGCTGACGCGGCCATAGGTCGGTTTCAGCCCGGCAATGCCGCAGCAGGCCGCTGGCACCCGCACCGAACCGCCGGTGTCAGTGCCGATGGCGATGTCCGCCAGCCCCGCTGCAACAGCGGCAGCCGAACCGCTGGACGAACCGCCAGGCACCCGGTCCGGCGCCTGCGGATTGATCGGTGTGCCGGTCAAGTCGTTGATGCCGGTGACGCCAAACGCCAGCTCATGCAGGTTGGTCTTGCCGACGATTTGCCAACCCGCCGCGAGAATCGCATCGACCACCTCGGCGTTGCGCAGGGCCGGCAACGCGTGGGCAAAGGCCCGGCTGCCGGATTGGGTGGCGTGGCCGGCGATGTCGATGGAGTCCTTGATGGCAACGCGCTTGCCGCTGCCACCGAGCAGGAATTCGCTGATAAAGATGCTCATGCGCAAAGCTCCGTATTGAACAAGCGTTGCGTGCGGAAATGTGTAATCAGCCAGACACCCTCGACGCGACGAAAATCGATGTTCAAGCGCGTGCCGAACAACTCGTTGCGGCCATCGGCATAGGTAGAAATCTGCTGCATGATCCACTGCCCTTGCGCCCCGCTGCCGTCGACCACAATCGACTCGCTGGTGAGGTAATGCAGGTTCAGCCGGAAGTGATCCGACGGTGGCAGGTAACCCCCGACAAACGCGGCCACTGCGTCGCGCCCCCGGTGTTGGCCGAAGGTCTGTGCAGTCTGGCTGCCGACGCCTTCCCAGATCGCGTCAACGGTAAACAATTGCGCCAGTTCATGAACCTGGATCACGGCCCTCGGCACATCGCACAGGTCCATGTAGCGCGCCATCAAACGGCGCACCTGGCTTTCCCCTTCGAGCGTCTCGAGACGCTGCAGCAAGGCCTCGTTCATGGCTCAGACCCGGGCTGCTTCAGGGATGGTCAATGGACGACCGATGCGCGCTTCGACCTTGGCATAGCGCCACAGGCTGTACTCGTTCACCGGCGTGGTGCGGAACAGATTGCAGGCGTCGATCACCGTTTGGTGGCAGTCGACGTCGGCCATGATGTAGACGGTCCAGGGCGACGTCGTGGACGGCCCCACCATCAGGCGGTCATCGTCCATCGCGCCGAGCACGGTGATGCCCGGCATGGCGCCGAGGTCGCCCATCATCTGGCTGAAACCTTTCCAAACGCTCAGGCCTTCGCCGGTGGGCAGGTCAAAAAAATTCTGGGTGATGCCGATGCAAAAAACGACGCGCAACGGTTCTTGGGTGGTCTGGGACATGGGGGTTTATCCTTGAATGGAAAATTCAGATGTAGCCAGGGAACGGTGGTACGCCGAGGAACACCGAGCCGGCGCCGTCGTACAGGCCTTCGCTGAGAAAGGCGTGTTGGGTGACCACCATCGAATCGCGCAGGTAGCGCTGAAGTGGATGGCGCAGGTAAATGGCGGTGGTGCCGGCCAGGCTGTAAGCGCTTTGCACCACTTGCGCACCCGCCTGGGACACGTGAATCGCGGACAGGCGCAACAGGCTGGTCTGTTCAGGCGTGACCGGGTTGCCGGCGACGATCGAGTTCCACACCTGTTCGGTGGCGCCGTAAAAAAAACTGCGCGCGGCAGCCAGTTGCGCTTCGGCCTTGGCGATTTCGATGCGGACATAAGCGCGGTCGGACAACTTCGGCGCACCCGTGATGCCACTGCCGCCCGCCATGCGGCTGATTTCGTCGAGCGCAGCACGGGCCAGGCCGAGATTGACCACCGCCAGTACTTGCGCGGCGTAGGCAATGGAGGGGTAGCGGAACAGCGGCTCGTCGATGGTTGCGGCGCCGCCACGGATGAAGGTCCAGCGTTCATCAACGCGTTTATCCGTGACGCGCAGGTCGTGGCTGCCGGTGCCTTTGAGACCGACCACCTCCCAGTTTTCGACGATCTCGACCTGCTCTGGCCGAAATACGGCGGTGCGAGGCTTGCCGCCAGCGGCACCGATGCCGACACCCAGCAAGTCAGCGCCTTTGCAGCCGCTGGCGAATTTCCAGGTGCCGTTGACCTGCCAGCCGCCTTCGACGGCCTCGGCCGGTTGCAACGGAAACAGCCCGCCGGCGAATACCAGGTCCGGGCTTTCAGCGTAGAGCTCCGCCAGGGTTTCCCGCGGCAAAGCGGCGAGGTAGACACCGGCGCTGCCGAAACTGGCCACCCAGCCCGCCGAGCCGTCGGCTTCGGAGATGCGTTCGATCATCTGGAGGAAAAGTGCCGGCGCCAACGCGTCGCCACCGAAGCATTTGGGTGTGGCCGCACGGTAGATGCCGACCTGCTTGAAGCGCTCGATCATGTCCCGTGGCACATGGGAGCCGGCGTCGAATTCATCCCGACGCTGGCGCACTTCCTCCAGCACCTTGGCAAAGGCGTGGCTGTCGACGACATTCTCGTCAACGCCGATCAGAGCGTCTTGTTGCGCAACCGCTGAACGCAGCATGGGCTTTCTCCGTTTTGCTTATTGTTGGTGGGGCCACGCCGCACCTCCGTCTGTAAACGACACGCCGCCGCGCCGCGATCACTGTTGGAGCTGCCGAAGGCTGCGATCTTTTGATCTTTATTTTGATTTTTCAGGATCAAAAGATCGCAGCCTCCGGCAGCTCCTACAGGGGAGGTGTGTGATGCCTTTCATTGAGGCTCAGTGTAAAAACCGCACCCGCGCCTCACTATTGGGGCGTATAGCCTCTGGTCTAAAGAAAACCCCTAGCCCTCCCCCGATAACCTCTGAGCGCATCCCCACGCGCAAGCCGGTATAAAAAGCCATACTTCCACGCTCACCCGTAGTGGAACCTCCCGCCTCCAAGGGCCGCGCGATGTACCTGCCAAAACCGAATGATTTCTACACCCTCATCGAAGCCATGCCGCTGTGCATCATTCTTCACGATGCCCACAACAAGGAGATTCTGTGGGCGAACACCGCCGCCTTGAACGCGCTGGGTTTCACCCTGGAAGAGCTGACGCCGCTCAAAGCGCCGGACATGACCCGAGACGCGCCCAAGTACCGGCGCTCGGTGGGCTTACGCTGGCTCGAAGGCGCCGCACGCACCGGCCAGCGCGCCATTGAATGGTGTTATCGCTCCAAGCAAGGGGTGGAAATTCTTTCCGAGGCGGTGGCGACCCTGGTCCACCTGGACGGCCGCGATGTGCTGATGGTGCAGTTCCGCGATATTTCCAGGGAAGACAAGGTCAAACGTGATCTCAAGCGCTTCGAAAGCCGGCTCAAGGCGTTCATGCAGGACCTGGCCGAAGGCGTTGCCGTGCTCGGTCCGCAGGGTGATATCCGTTTTATCAGCGACTCCGGCGCGCACCTGCTCAAGGGCGAAGAGCACCAGTTGATCGGCAAGAACTTCCTCGACTGGTGTGACGATGCCTCGCATCAACGCCTGCTCGCGCAACTGGCCAACGAAACGCCGGAGCACGCGCCGTTCAGCGTGCATTACCACGTGCAACGGCGCGACGGTGAATGGCGCTGGCACGAGGCAACCTGCCGTTTTATCGAGATTGAAGACGACCTGGTGGGCCACCTGCTGCTGTTTCGCGACGTCACCGAACAGGTACGCGCTGAAGAGGCCCGGCGAGTGAGCGAGCAAAAACTCGAATACCTGGCCCGCTATAACGCCATGGGCGAAATGGCCGTGGCCATCGCCCACGAACTGAGTCAGCCACTGGCGGCAACCCGCAACTTCATTGAGGGTGCGGTGATTCGGCTGGGCAAGGATCAATCCGGTGACCAGGGCGTGGCCTGGGGTTTGCAGAACGCCGTCAGGCAGATCGAGCATGCGTCGCTGATCATTAAAAGCGTGCGCGATTACGTGGTGAAACTGGAGCAAAGCGAAGAGCTGATCGACCTCAACGAACTGTTATGCGAGACCCGCTACTTCATCAGCTTGCGGGCGGACCCCAGTGCAGTCCGGGTGGAGATTGTCACCAGCGACCGGCCGTTGTGGGTGAGTTGCGAGAAGGTGTTGATCGGACAGGTGATCTTAAACCTGGCGTTCAATGCGATTGAAGAAATGAGCGACCTGCCCGTTGAACGCCGCCTGCTGCGCATCCATGCCAGCCAGGGCGATGACGCGGCATTGGTGCGCATCGAAGACAGCGGCCGGGGCATCCAGGCCGAGGCGCAGGAAAAGCTGTTCGACGGGTTTTTCTCGTCCAAGGTCAGTGGCAATGGCATTGGATTGGCGCTGTGCAAAAACATCATCGGGCGCCACCGCGGCGACATCTGGGCACAGAACCTGACGCCTTGCGGCGCGGTGTTCACCTTCTCCCTTCCCCTCGCCACAAGGAGTGCAGGTGTTTGAATGGCGCGGTGTGTCAGTGATTCCATAAAACCAACCACACTCCACCCCTTCAGCCAACCACCATTCCGTGGCGAGGGAGCTCGCTCCCGCTGGGCTGCGAAGCGGCCCCCGGCATTCTTCCAGCCAATCCGCGCCCGCCGGTTTTGCGACTGCTGCGCAGCCGAGCGGGAGCAAGCTCCCTCGCCACAAGGAGTGCAAGCGTTTGAATGATGCGGCGTGTCAGTGATTTCATAAAACCAACTCACAACCCAATCCTTCAGCCAACCACCAACCCGTGGCGAGGGAGCTCGTCGAATCGTCGCACCGTCCCGCTAGGCTGCGAAGCGGCCCCCGGCATTCTTCCAGACAATCACCATCCTGTGGCGAGCTCGCGAAGCCGGTGCAATTTCGGCTCGGCGAAATGCGGCCCTGAAGACTGGCACAGACACACAACCACTTGGCAGCCACAACAATTCTCCCGTTTCCCCGGCAGGGCAGAATCGAACTGCAAAAATCTGCCTCTGCACCCGCGATTCGCGTGAACAATAATTCAGGGAGTTCCCCCTAATGCGAGCCACCAGGATCACCGTACAGTCAGCGCTGGGTATCAGCCTGCTCGTACTCGGTTTGAACAATGCCAGCGCGGACTTGCCCGCTGACACGATCGGCCAGACTGTTCTGGCATTTCCGCCGGAGGCCCACCGGGCATTTGTCGTCGATGTCGAATTCGAGAGTTTCGTGGCGGGTCGTGTCACCGTGGTCGACCCCGACAAAAAACGCATCCTTGGCATGGTCCCGACCGGTTTTGCGGCGCCCTCGGCGCTCAGCCACGATCAGAAAACCCTCTACAGCGCGGACATCTTCTACTCCCGTGGCACCCGCGGAGCACGCACCGACGTGCTGACTGCCTGGGACACCTCGACTCTGGCACCGGCCTGGGAACTGTTGATTCCG
Source organism: Pseudomonas sp. LBUM1643 (assembly GCF_059716215.1). NCBI lineage: Bacteria > Pseudomonadati > Pseudomonadota > Gammaproteobacteria > Pseudomonadales > Pseudomonadaceae > Pseudomonas > Pseudomonas sp. LBUM1643. Next base: position 2,502,353 of record NZ_CP166813.1, on the reverse strand, counting down.
ACCAAGCGCGCCGAGTCGCTGACCCAGCGTTACGGGTTGAAGACCAGCAGCGATGACCGCTTTGTCTACGTCTACAACTTCACCCCATCGACTTCGGTCACTGTGGTTGATACCCAGGCCAAGGCAGTGACCTCGGAAATCGCCATCCCCGGTTGCGTGCTCAACTACCCCGTCGGTAACCGCCGCTTCGCCTCGTTGTGCGGCGACGGCAGTTTGCAGGTGGTCACGTTGAATGATCAGGGCCTGGAAACCGCGCGCAGCCGCACGCCGTTCTTCGACCCCAACGCGGAGAAGCTGGTAGAGCGCGCCGTCAACGTCGGCGACACCTACTACTTCACCACCACGACCGGCACCGTTCGCCCGGTGGATTTCGCCGGCGACGCGCCGAAGATCCTGCCGTCCTGGTCGCTGACAAACGATGAAGAAAAGAAAGCCGGCTGGGCGCCGGGTGGCTGGCAACTGATGGCAGTCGCGCCAAAACTCAACCGCTTGTACGTGCTGATGCACGACGCCCATGAACCGATGAAGTGGGAAGACCCCAGCCCGCTGATCTGGGTCTTCGATCTGAACACCCGGAAAAAAGTGGCGACCCTGCAAGCCCCGGTTCCGGTGTGGAGCATGCAGGCGACGGGCGACGACAAACCGCTGTTGCTCGGTGCCGATGTGGAAGGCGGCTTGCAGATCTTCGACCTCACATCCAACACGCTCACGGGCAGCATGCCGAAAGTCGCGAAGACGGCGACTCAGGTCATGAGCTACTAACGAGGTTCGGCCATGCACATCGATCCGATCTTCATCATTGCCAGCGCACTCGCCATTGCGGTGTTGCTGGCCAGCGCCGCGACCCACAAGTTGCGCGCGCCGGCACGTTTTGCCAAACAGCTGGCGGACTATCAACTGTTGCCCGAGGCGCTGGTGCGCCCGAGCGCACGGGTGATTCCGGTACTTGAACTGGCAATCGCCTTCGCGCTGCTGGTGCCGGTCAGCCGATCATGGGCGGCGTTGACGGCCGCCAGCCTGATCGCGCTGTACGCCGCCGCTATCGGCATCAACCTGTGGCGCGGTCGTCGCGACATCGACTGTGGCTGTGCCGGCCCGGACCAGGCGCAACCGTTGCGCCCTGTCCTGCTGCTGCGCAACAGCGTGCTGGTCGGCCTCGCGTTGCTGGCCAGCGTGGCGCCGATTGTCCGCGACCTGAACGTTTTCGACGGCTTTGTGACCCTCTTCGCCAGCGCTGTCGCGCTGCTGATATACGCCGCAGCCGATGGCTTGCTGGCGAACTCTCCTCTTCTGCACAAACTGATTGGTAGGTGATCAATGGAAGGCTTAATCGTTTCCAACGCGTTGCTCTGGATTTTGCTGTTGGCCCTGGCCTTCGCCGTGATGGGTCTGGTGCGTCAGATTGGCGTACTGCACGGCCGTATCGCCCCGGCGGGCGCTCTGATGGTCGACAAAGGCGTGGCCGTCAACGAGCCTGCGCCGCAAGTCACGGCCTCCGACCGTCACGGTCGCCCGGTGAACTTCGGTTACGCCGGTGAGAAATCACAATTGCTGTTCTTCCTCTCGCCGACCTGCCCGATCTGCAAGTCGCTGTTGCCGGCCATCAAGTCCATCGCGAAGGAACAGGCTGATCGTCTCGACGTGGTGTTCATCAGTGACGGCGATATGGACGCCCAGCAAGCACTGATCCGCGAACACAAACTCGACGACGTCACCTACGTGGTCGGGCCACAAGTGGGCATGACCTATCAGATCGGCAAGCTGCCGTACGCGGCGCTGATCGACAAGGCCGGCACCCTGCGCGCCAAGGGCCTGGTCAATTCCCGGGAACATCTGGACAGCCTGTTCGAAGTCGAGCATCTGAAAAGCGCCACGCTGCAGGACTACCTGAACAGCCAGCCGCATCCCCATGCGCATGACCACAGCCACGGCCATAGCCACTGATAAGGCAGGGAGACTGTTATGAAATTGCTGGATCTGTTGTTTGAGCGCTCGTCGCGCCGCGTTGCCGATACCACATCACGTCGCAAACTGCTGGCGCGCATGGGCTCGCTGATGGTCGCCGGGGCTGCGCTGCCCCTGCTGTTGCCGCTGGATCGCACCAGCAAGGCCCTGGCCGCCGATAACCCGAAAGCCGGCGATCCCGGTGATCCGAACAGCTGCGACTACTGGCGTTACTGCTCCATCGACGGCTTTCTGTGCACCTGCTGCGGTGGTTCGGTGACGTCGTGCCCGCCCGGCACCGAAGCGTCGCAGGTCACCTGGATCGGCACCTGCCGCAACCCGGCGGATGGCAAGGACTACATCATTTCGTACAACGATTGCTGCGGTAAACAAAGCTGCGCCCAATGCGCCTGCACCCGCAACGACAGTGAAGAGCCGGCCTACCGCCCGTTCAACAACAACGATGTGAACTGGTGCCTGGCCGCCAAATCGCACATCTATCACTGCACCGTTTCGATCATCCGCGGCGTCGCGGTTTAGTGGGCACTGGCCGTCGATTGCTTAGCCAAACGACGGTTATTGTCGATCCACATGGCGGACGATGCTCCACTGTAGCAGCTGGCGAAGCCTGCGTCCGGCTGCGCAGCAGGCGTAAACCCGGCTTGCAAGGTCTGTCTGAAACACCGCGAGCGCTGATTTTACGACTGCTGCGCAGCCGGACGCAGGCTTCGCCAGCTGCTACATAGGATCGGTGTTAATTGCAGAGGTGTTTTTCATGCGCACATTGCTAATCCTCGGTCTGGTCTGCGTCATGACCGCTCCGCTGGCCTACGCCCGCGCCATTCCCAACCCGGCTCAGCGTCACGCGCCGGGCAACGAAGAAGCGCAAAAACCCATCGCCGACGCCGGGTACAGCGTCGGTGTGAATTACCAGCTGCAATGCGCCGGGTGCCACCTGGGCAACGGCATGGGTTCCCCCGCCAATGACACCCCTCGGATGACCGGGTTCGTTGGCAATTTCCTGAAAGTACCGGGTGGCCGCGAATTCCTCGTGCGCGTGCCGGGTATGTCACAGTCGGCGCTGAACGATGCCCAGCTGGCGGATTTGCTCAACTGGCTGATGCGCAAAGACGGCATGGCCGGCAAAAGCCTGCCCGACGATTACCAGCCCTACAGTGCTGAAGAAGTCACGCAGCTGCGCGCAAAAACCATGCTCAACCTGCCCGGCACGCGTGCCGAGCTGATCAAGGCGATGCGCGCACAAGGCATCGCGATTGAAGACGGGATGAACAACTGAGGCCAGGGTTTCACCGCTGGCTTGAAGGGATGGTCGAAGAAGCCTCGGCGCCGTTCTGCAAAGCCAGAAACCGCGCCGAGTTGATCAACGCCATTGATTGAACGTTACTTGGGTTGCGCCACAGTGCGCAGATACGGTTTCACCGTCTTGAAGCCGTCCGGGTATTTCTTTTTCGCGTCCTCATCCGAGACCGACGTCGGAATGATCACGTCATCGCCCGGACGCCAGTTCACCGGGGTCGCCACGGTGTGTTTGGCGTTCAGTTGAATGGCGTCGAGCAGACGCAGCACTTCGTCGAAGTTGCGCCCGGCACTCATCGGGTACACCAGCATTGCCTTGATTTTCTTGTCCGGACCGATGATGAACACCGAACGTACCGTGGCGTTATCGACAGCAGTCCGGGTGCCGCCACTGGCATTGGGGTGGATCATGTCGTAGAGCTTGGCGACCACCAGGTTCTCGTCGCCGATCATGGGGTAGTTCACCGCATGCCCCTGGGTTTCCTCGATGTCCTTGGCCCAACTCGTGTGGTTGCCGACCGGGTCGACGCTGAGACCGACAATTTTGGTGTTGCGCTTGTCGAACTCGGGCTTCAGTCCGGCCATGTAACCCAGCTCGGTGGTGCACACCGGGGTGAAGTCCTTGGGGTGGGAAAACAGGATGGCCCATTTGTCGCCGATCCATTCGTGGAAATGCAGGGTGCCTTCGGTGCTCTCGACGGTGAAATCCGGTGCTTCGTCGCCAATACGGATGGTCATGTGCGTTCTCCTCGCTGTGAAGGGTAGGGAAACTGTTGGACGAATCAGTATAGGGGACGTTCCCGAAGGCACACCCCGATCAACTGTAGAACCTGTAGGAGCTGTAGAACCGTAGAACCTGTGTGAACGTGTGAACGTGTGAACGTGTGAACGTGTGAACGTGTATGAGCGGCAGAAACTGTAGGAGCTGTCGAGTGAAACGAGGCTGCGATCTTTTGATTTTTGTTTTTTGTTTTTCAAAAGACAAGATCAAAAGATCGCAGCCTCGTTTCACTCGACAGCTCCTACAGAGCCCTACATAGTCCTACAGAGGCCCTACATAGTCCTACATAGCTCCTAAACATCTTAAATTCACAGGAGCATGCGTTTCCCTACAGCCGCCAGCAAACGGGTTGCTATTTACGCGCCAGCTTGTAGCGCAAGCAGTCCTCGTAAAAACTCTGCTTGATCGCCGCCGGCTTGATGCGTGACGGACTGTCGTAGGTCTGCTCCGTAATGCCCATCGCCAACATACGCATCCACGGTTTGCTGAATTTATAGGTTTGCAGCTTTTGCCGCGCGGCATACAGCGAGACGCCCGCCAGCTTCAACTCCTGCGCCTTGGCGGCCGTCCCCGCGCCCCAACTGCACATGTAACGGTCATTTTGCACCAGCTCCTTGGCCTCGCCCTGTGCTGCCATGCTCGCCAACCCGCACGACAGTAGCGCGATCATCACATTCCGCATTTAGATTCGACCTTAACAATCTGAAATTAAATTGATTTTGATCAAATGTTTCAATGTTCGGGGCCAGTAAAATGCCTTACATGCAGATGAGAAATCTTCTCGATACGAGCAGGACATTTCTTGCTACATTCCAATACTTAGCTATAGCTACTACTCCCAAAGTTCTTAAATGAGGCAACGGAATGTCAGTCGCAAAGAAGATGACGGTAGGGCAACTGACAATGTTGACGGCCGTCAACATGTTGGGCTCAGGCATTATTTTGTTGCCAACCAAACTCGCCGAGGTCGGCGGTATTTCCATCCTCTCCTGGCTGATCACAGCCACCGGCTCCCTTGCACTGGCCTATGCGTTTGCGCGCTGCGGGATGCTGAGTCGCAAGACAGGCGGCATGGGCGGCTACGCCGAATACACCTTCGGTAAAGCCGGTAACTACCTCACGAACTACACCTACGGGGTCTCGCTGTTGATTGCCAACGTGGCGATCAGTATCACGGCAGTCGGCTACATACAGACGCTGTTCGACATAAAGCTTGATTCGCTGCAAGTAGGCCTGGCGACCATCGCCCTGCTCTGGATCACCACGTTCGCCAACTTCGGTGGCGCGCGGATCACCGGCAGGATCGGTTCGATCACCGTCTGGGGCGTGATTGCGCCTGTGGTACTGGTGTCCACCATCGGTTGGTTCTGGTTCGACAGCAGCGTTTACGCCGCCGGCTGGAACCCGCACAACATGGGGTATCTGGAAGCGGCGGGCGCCTCGGTGGCGATCACCTTGTGGGCGTTCCTGGGTCTTGAATCGGCGTGTGCCAACACCGACGCCGTGGAAAACCCGGAGAAGAACGTACCGATTGCGGTACTCGGCGGTACGCTCGGTGCGGCAGTGATCTACATCGTGTCCACCAACGTGATCGCCGGCATCGTCAGCAACCCGGAACTCGTCTCCTCCACCGCGCCGTTCGGTCTGGTTTTCGCCAAGATGTTCACCCCGTTCATCGGCGACCTCGTCATGGGGGCGATGGTCCTCGCCTGCATCGGTTCGCTGCTGGGCTGGCAGTTCACCATCGCCCAGGTGTTCAAAAGCTCGGCGGACACCGGTTACTTCCTGCCGATCTTCGCCAAGGCCACCAAAACCGGCACGCCGATTGTCGGCATGTTGATCCTGCTGGCCCTGCAAACCGCGATCGGCCTGCTCACGATCAGCCCGGACCTGAGCAAGCAGTTCGACACCCTGGTCAACCTCGCCGTGGTCACCAACCTGGTGCCGTACATCCTGTCCATGGCGGCCCTGATGACCATCCAGAAAGTCTCCAACGTACCGCCAAGCAAGGCGCTGGCCACCAACATTATTGCCTGGGTCGCAACCGCCTACAGCTACCTGGCGCTGTACAGTTCCGGCGAGCAGGCACTCATGCTCGGCGGTGTCGCAACCATCTTTGGCTACACCCTGTTCAGCTTCGTCAACAACCGCCTGATTGCACTTGAAGCGCACAACAACAGCGTACCGACGCAAACGGTCAGCGCTCAGCACATCACCGGCGAACCTGTGCCGGTGAACAATCTGCAAACGGCCACTCTGGAGGTTAGATAATGACGGACTATAAACACTCACTCGGGATGCTTGCGCTGGTGGTGGGTTCACCACCGGACAAGCGTACTGTCTTCGGCCGTGCCCTGGATCAGCTAATCCACGACGTTGAAGAACGTTCCATCAGCGTGCTGATGTCCGAAAGCCTGAGCGACGCCACGTCGATCCTGCGCTCGGACTCGGCCATCCAGTGCGTCCTGCTGAGCTGGGAAATGGACGACAGCGAAGGCCACGAGGAATGCATCAAACTGCTGACCACCCTGCGTGAGCGCAACACCCGCGTACCGGTCTTTTTGATCAGCGACCGCAGCACCGCGTCGAGCATTCCGCTGGTGGTCATGCAGCACGCAGACGACTTTATCTGGCTGCCGGAAGACACCAGCCGCTTCCTCAGCGGCCGCATCATGGCCGCCATCGAACGCTATCGTCAGGCCGCGCTGCCGCCGATGTTCGGCGCGCTGGTCAAGTTCTCCCGGTCCTATGAATACTCGTGGCACACGCCAGGTCATGCCGGCGGCACAGCCTTTCTGAAAAGTACGGCGGGCCGTGCGTTCTACGAATTCTTCGGGGAGAACCTGCTGCGTTCCGACCTGTCGATTTCGGTCGGTGAACTCGGTTCGCTGCTCGATCACAGTGGCCCGATCGGCCAGGGCGAGCGTTATGCCGCCAAAGTGTTTGGCGCGCATCGCACCTATTACGTGACCAACGGGTCGTCGATGTCCAACCGCGTCATTCTCATGGCCAGCGTGACGCGCAATCAGATCGCCCTGTGCGACCGTAACTGCCACAAGTCCGCCGAGCATGCGATGACCTTGTCGGGTGCCATTCCGACCTACCTGGTTCCGACGCGCAACCGCTACGGCATCATCGGTCCGATCCTGCCGCAAACCCTGAGTGCAGAAGGCGTCAAAGCCGCCATCGCAAACAACCCGCTGGTCAAGGACGGCATCGACCCGACGCCGGTCCACGCCATCGTCACCAACTCCACATACGACGGCCTGACCTACAACGTCACCCGCGTCGAAGAACTGCTGGGGAAAAGTGTCGATCGCCTGCATTTCGATGAAGCCTGGTACGGTTATGCGCGGTTCAACCCGCTGTACCGCGAACGCTTTGCCATGCACGGCAGCCCGGACGATCACGACGAATCGCGTCCGACCGTTTTCGCCACGCAATCGACCCACAAGCTGCTGGCTGCGCTCTCTCAGGCGTCGATGATTCACGTGCGCAATGGCCGTAACCCGATCCCCCACGGGCGTTTCAACGAGTCGTACATGATGCACGCCTCGACCTCGCCCAACTACGCGATCATGGCGTCCTGCGACGTCAGCTCGGCGATGATGGAAGCACCCAGCGGGCAGATCCTGACCACTGAATCCATCGAAGAAGCCATCAGCTTCCGCCAGGTCATCTCGCGCATGCACCACGAGATGGCGAGCAACGACCAGTGGTTCTTCACCTGCTGGCAGCCACCGACCGTGCAGGTTGGCGCGGCGGCAGTGCCTTTCCATGAAGTCGATCCGGTATTGCTGAAATCCGAGCCGAACTGCTGGGTCCTGCACCCGAACGAGGTATGGCACGGTTTCGGCGACATCGAAGAAGGCTACTGCATGCTCGACCCGATCAAGGTGTCGGTCCTGAGCCCGGGCATGGGCGACGACGGCAACTTGCTCGACTTCGGCATTCCGGCCTGCGTGCTCACCGCCTACCTCGGACGCCAGGGGATCGTGGTCGAGAAAACCACCGATTTCACCATCCTCTTCCTGTTCTCCATCGGCATCACCAAAGGCAAATGGGGCACGCTGGTCAACGCCCTCCTCGACTTCAAGCGCGATTACGATGACAACGTCGAACTCGAGCTGTGCCTGCCGGATCTGTTGACCGCCAACCAGCAGCGCTACGCGGGCATGGGCCTCAAGGACCTCGCGAACGAAATTTTCGCCGCCATGAAGAAGAACAAGACCACGGCCGCCATGGCCCAGGCCTTCGGCACGCTTCCGCAAGCCGAGTTCAGCCCGGTGGAAGCATACGAAAAACTGGTCCGCAACGAAGTCGAACTGGTGACCCTCGACCAAGCCGCCGGCCGCATCGCCGCCACCGGTATTGTGCCGTATCCACCGGGCATTCCATTGCTGATGCCGGGTGAAAACGCAGGGCCTGCGGACGGGCCGTTGCTGGCTTATCTGAAGGCGCTGGAAAACTTTGACAAATCCTTCCCGGGCTTCACCCATGACACCCACGGGATTGAAGCGGAGGATGGGGTTTACAGCCTGCTGGTGTTGAAGTGAGGTAACGCTTTCCCCCGTGCATGAGGCCGTCCATCACAGTGTGATGCGACGGCCTTTTTCGTTGTGGGGCTTCTTGGCTGACGGGAAAGCGCTTTCGCGAGCAAGCCTATGGGCAAATCCGACCGCGGCGCTCTATGATTGCCCCATGACGACCACACTTGTGATCCGCCAACCCTGCCCGCCCGGCGCCTGCGATTGCGGGCGTGACCCGCTGCTGGAAACACCGGGCGCGGATGTGCGCATTCTGTTTCTGACCCGTGCCGAGGAAAAGCGCCTGGTCGAGCGTCTGGAAAATCTCCAGAGTCTGAGCGATCTGGAGCGTTTGCAGCGGCGGATGCATGAGCAACTGGGTATCCGCGTCGACATCGCGCCTGGTTTTAACGAAGTGCGCACCATGCGCGGTATCGCCATCTCCATCAATGAACTGCCAGGGTTGTGCCGCAAGACGCGTGTGGCGATTCCGGCGGCGATTCGGCGGGGGTTGGAGAAGAATCCTGAAGTGGCTTACGAGCTGCTGAATGCCAATGACTTGTTGCGGGATGCTTGAAGGGCTGGGGACCGCGACCTTCAGCAGTTTCTGAAGTGTATGTTTTTGGGGCTGCTGCGCAGCCCAGCGGGAGCAAGCTCCCTCGCCACAAAAAGCACTTGGCACATCACCATTCAAGGAAACACAAATACCCCTGTGGCGAGGGAGTTTACTCCCGCTGGGCTGCGAAGCAGACCCACAAGGGCAGCCAACACACCAGATCCAAGCGACCATTTAAGGCATTGAACGCCGCGATCTTGTAGGAGTGAGCCTGCTCGCGATGACATTTGCACAGTCAACACTTGCATAGCAGCCAGTCCGCCATCGCGAGCAGGCTCGCTCCTACAATAAAACGGTGTCGGCCTTACTTCTTCATACCCACCCTGCGCCGCATTTCGGCTGTAATCGTCTGCCGGGTCTTCTTGAGGTCTGCCCACGGCTCATGCCCCACCTCAGCCAACCGCTCATGCACATTATTCACGTTCCACTGATTACCGCCCTTCAACTCGCCCACTTCCTCCCGAAAGATCGGCACCGACACCGGCAATCCTTCCCGGGTGCGCACGGCGTAAGCGCAAATGGTGGTGGCACCCAGACCGTTGCGAAGGTAATCGATGAAGATCCGGCCGACCCGGTTTTTCGGTCCGGAAACGGCGGAAAACCGTTCCGGCAGCAGTTTGGCCATGTGGCTGACAATCGCGTGGCTGAAGTCTTTGACCTCGTCCCAACCGAGCTTGCGCGTCAGCGGCACCACCAGGTGAATGCCTTTGCCACCACTGGTTTTGAGAAACGCCTTGAGACCCAGTTCATCCAGCACCGAGAGCGTCAGTTGCGTCGCCTCGACCATGCTTTTCCACGGCAACGCCGGGTCCGGGTCGAGGTCGAGGACGAAGCGGTCCGGCTTGTCGAGGTTGTCCGACGTGGCGTTCCAGGTGTGCAGTTCCACGGTGCTCATCTGCACCGCACCGATCAGCGCTTCGGCGTTGTTGATGATCATCACCGGCTGCCCCGTGAGTGCCTTGTCCAGCGTGGTAATACCCGGAATCGCCAGGCGTTCGGCGTTTTTCTGGAAGAACAGTTCGCCAGCAATGCCATCCGGCGCACGGACCAGTGCAACCGGGCGGTCCTTGAGTTCGGGCAGGATGAATTCGGCGACGCGACCGTAGTATTCGGCCAACTGCATCTTGGTGGTACCACTGCTGGCGTCAATCACCCGATCCGGATGAGTGATGCGTACCTTGCCTTCTGCCAGGCCTGCCTGTGACGGTGCGGGGGCAGCCTTTTCGTCAGATGCTTTTTTGCTGGCAGTCTTTTTTCCAGCAGGTGCGGGTTTTTCTGCTGCAGTCTTCTTACCCGCCGCAGCGGGTTTTTGAGCTGTCTTTTTAGCTTTCGCAGCGGGTTTTTCTGCAGCGGTTTTCTTCACCACGGTCGGGCGCTCCTCGGTGATGTCTTTGGCCGGCTTATCGTCACGCAGCCCATGGAACACGGCATGGCGCACGGAGCCGTCCTTGGTCATTTCGGCAAAGGCGATTTCCGCCAGCAAGACGGGCTTGAGCCAGTGCACACCCTTGGCGTCGAACCCGGTGGGAGGATTCACCACCGAGGCTTTTTTCGCCTTCAAGGGCAAGAGCTGTTCGTAGATGCTTTTCAGCGTGGTTTCATTGAACCCCGTGCCGACCTTGCCGGCGTAGCGCAATTCACCGCTGTCGCGGTCATGCAGACCGAGCAACAAGGCGCCGAAGGCATTGCGCGAGCCTTTCGGATCCGTGAAGCCGACGACCACAAACTCCTGACGATGCTTGCACTTGAGCTTGATCCAGTCACTGCTCCGCCGCGAGACATAGGGCGACCCCAGGCGCTTACCAATCAAGCCCTCCATCTGCATCTGGCACGCACTGTTGAGCAGCGCCTCCGGTGCCTCGCCGAAGGAATCTGAGAAGCGCAGCAAAGGGTTTTTACTGGGTTTGAGCACCGTCGCCAGCGCCACCCTCCGCTCCTCGACAGGCACTTCGCGCAAATCCACGCCATTGAGGTAAGGCATGTCGAACAGGTAGTAAAGGATGTTGGCGCCACTGCCCGAATCAAACGCATTCTGCAGCGCCTGAAAATCCGGCACGCCCTGCTCATTGGCCACCACCATTTCACCGTCGAGCCAGGCCGATTCAAGTTCCAGCGCCGCCACCGCCTCGGCCTGGGCTGGCAACTTGTGGGTCCAGTCATGACCGTTACGCGTGAAGAACGTAACGGTGCCGTGGTCGATGCGCGCCATGATCCGGTAGCCATCGAACTTGATCTCATAGCTCCATTCGCCCCCCGGCGCCTTTTCGACGAGGGTGGCGAGCTCGGGTTTGATCAGGTCGGGCAATTTGGCTTTGTGGGCGCCCGTCAACTGCGCCGAACGCGCTTGGGTGGCGACCTTGGGGGCAGGCTTCTTGACCGGTTTGGGTTTGGCGGGCGCTTTCGCTTTTTTCGCCACGATGGTCCGGTCACTCAGCACGCTGTCGGGCTCGGCGGCGACGACGTCGTAATCGCTCTCGGGCTTGGCTGCATTGTCCTGATGCTTGATCAGAAACCATTGCTCCTGCTTGCCCGGCATGTGCGTGCGCACCAGGTTCCACAACCCCGCGAGCTTTTCACCTTGCAGCTCGAATTTGAGTTTGCCCTTGGCATAGGCGGTGGCCGGATCCTCTTGCGGAATCCACACCCCACGGTCCCAGACAATGACGTCACCCGCGCCATAATGCCCCTCGGGAATGCTGCCCTCGAACGTGGCGTAGTCGATCGGATGGTCCTCGACATGCACCGCCAGACGCTTGACCTTAGGGTCCAGCGACGGCCCCTTGGGCACCGCCCAGCTTTTCAGCGCGCCATCGAGTTCCAGACGAAAGTCATAGTGCAGGCGTGAGGCGTCATGCTTCTGAATGCAGAACTGCAGGGCATGGTCTTTCGCGATTTTCTTGCGTGAGCGTTTCGCCGCCGGTTCAGAGGTCGCCGAAAAATCGCGCATGCGGTTGTAGTCGTCCAGATTCTTGTTCATGGCTCATTCACCTGCTACCGATTCAACGCGGCCCCCGATGCCTGGGCCCGTGCGCGTAACGATCAGCGCGACCACTGCGATGCGCTCCACTCGCTGATAACCGGGCGTCAACAGTTCTTCGCCGAAGACATCGGGATCCAGTTCGCGATAGGTCCAGCCGAACGTCGGAGATTCCAGGCGCGAAGTCAGCGCCTCAAGAAACGGATCACGCCCGTCGATCATCGCCACACCCGTGTACAACACCAGTGAGCCACCGGGTGCCAGGCGATACAGCGCTTGCTCGACAATGCGCAGGGATAATTGCGCACCAAACGCGCCGCCCCCGTGGCGATATGCACGTTCGGCGGGATCGGCCATGTAAGGCGGATTGGCGACGATCAAGTCGAAATTGCCTTCAACGTCCTGCAGCACATCACTGGCCTCGACCGTGACGTTGGCGACCTCGGCGAGCGCCGCGTTGACCGCCGTCAGTCGCAGGGCTGCCGGGTTGATGTCGACGGCCAGCACCTCGGCTTCACGGCGTGCGCGGGCAATCACGATCGCCCCCACGCCAGCGCCGCAGCCGATGTCCACAGCGCGCCTGATCGGGGCGAAACTGTGCTGCAGATGGCTATGAATCAATTGCGCAAAACGATAGGTGTCAGGACCAAAGAACACCGAATCAGCCGCTTCGGTGGGAAAGCCCGAATGCACGAACAGCAGGTCATCCAGGCTGGACCAGCGCACGCGGCTTTTCAGCTGCCCGTGGCTTGCTTCGAGCACACCGGCCTGCTGCAATTGCTTTTGCTCTTGCGCCGGCAACAGACCGGGCTCGAATGGCCGCGACCAACCGAATACGTCGCGCAACGTTCGGGCCTGCTGACCGGCCGCACGATCATTGACCCGCTGGTGGGTCACTGGCGTGGGTGTGATGAATCGATAACCGTCTGCCTGCAATCGCCGCCCCAGTTGCAGCAGCACTAACTCGTCAGCGCCCAGCTGTTCTTCCTGATTCATGAGCGGCTCCCTAGCGCAGACTGGATTTGAGTTCGATGAAGCGCCGGGTAGCCAACAGGCCGGCCGGATGAGCATGTCGATGGGCTGACAGCCACGGAATCAGCACTTGCATCCGGGCGTGATCGTCCAATCCTTCCAGTGACGCTTGCAGGGTCTGGACATCAGGATCACCAACCGGCAACGCCGGGGTGGTATTGACTCGGGTGACGCGTCGATAGGCGGGTGTTCGTTCGGGCGTCCAGTCGCCAGCGATCCAGTCGTGCAGCAGTTGTTTTTCATAGGGGCTGAACACCCCGAACATCGCGGCGCCGTCACCGACGATCATTTGCCAGAAACGGCTGGCTTGCGGGTCCTGGTGCCGCTTGATCCAGCCCTTGTTTTCCATGACCTCAAGAAAGCCGGGCAACTGTTCCTGCGATGACAACCACTGATTGACGGTCTTGCCTTCAAAGCGGCAGTAGTCGGAATGCATGTGTTGGCCGAACGGGCGCTTGCGTTCGAGCATGCCGAGCAGCTCGTCGTAGAGGTTGAAAGATTCGATAATTGCACGACTGCCCTGCCCCAGATCATTAAGCCGATAGCCCGCCGAAACCCGGCGCAGAAACGCCTCGCGGTCAGCTTCTACCGGCAGCAAGTCCAGCACTGCCTGGACGGCTTTCTGGGCGTGACCGGTGCTGGCATTGTCGATGGTGACGTGCAGGGTGAAGTAGTACGGGTCGATGCCCAACTCGCTGAGCTCATAGGCGCTGATCAACAGATGAAGTGGCAACTGCTCGTAGCCCAGGTTATAGCCAATCACTTCCGGCAGAAACCGGTCAGCGCGTTCGCCCAGTGCCAGTTGAATCGCACCTTGCAGGTAACGTTCGTCAGTTAATGCGCTGGTGTCTTGCAGACCGTGTTCTGCGAGCAGCTTTCGGTAGATCACCACATGATTCTGCGCGGGATTACCGTCACCCAATTCTTCGAGATAGGTGCAAATCAGTCCGTCAAATCGCGGATCGCGCCAGTGTGGCAGCAGGCCGTACAGCCACGCGCCGTCCACCAGTTTGGTGGGGCCCACCGCCTGCAGGAAAAACAACGCATGGGCTTTGTTGCTGAAAAATTTCCGCGGCCCGCCGGCTTTGCGTTGTTGCAGATAGTCGGCGTATTGGTGAGCCACTTCGACGCAGTGTTGTTCGACGAAGTCCTGCAGGGCGGACAGGTCCTGAGGCATCTCTTCGGGCAGGCCAGCGGCGAGTTCGAGTTGCTCGGTCAGGAAAGTCTCAGCCAGCGCGCGACGTTGCGCTTCGTCGGTGCTCAGCAGCAGCTGTTCGTAAGTGTTTTTGATGCAACCGGCCGTCGGAATCAGGTGTCCACGGGCAGGTTGCGATTCAAGTCTTGTCAGGGCAGTCATGGGCGCATCTCTCGGTCTATGGCCAGCGGCAGGACGCTGAATCAACACGTCTCTACTTCAGCAGAGCGATGCGCCGGGAAAAAAATTCAATCGGCGTTGAAATTGCCCGGACAGACGGGCTTGTGGCGGTGAACGTGAGGTGGTTAGCGTAGATCCCGGGGATACCCGATCCTCCTCCTGATCCCCGGTCTCTGTAGCAGCTGGCGAAGCCTGCGTCCGGCTGCGCAGCAGTCGTAAACCCGACTAACGCATTTTCCCTGACCCACCGCATGCACTGGTTTTACGACTGCTTCGCAGCCGGACGCAGGCTTCGCCAGCTGCTACAGGGTGATTGATTGAAATTGCGGTTGCGGTGGGTCGGAGGAAACTCGCTAGCCGGATTTGCTGAACCCTGTAATTGAATGGACTCGCCCAAGCCGAGGCGTCAATGCGCCACGGTGGCAGTCTAAACAGCCAACGACAGCGAGGGCGAGTCCATTCAATTACAGGGTGATTAAGGGCTACGCCAAGCCTGACTTGGCCTGTTTTTCCAGGTGCACTTGCAGTTCGGGTTCTATTTTCAGCGCCGCGGCCAGTTCATCCAGATAGGTGCGCTCGGCGTCCTGTTGGTCGTCTACCAGCAGGACGCTGGCCAGGTACATTTCTGCGGCCATGCCAGTGTCCGTCGCCGATTGCGCAACATCGGCGGCGTCCAGTGGGCGCGCGACTTCGTCGTCCAGCCATTGCTGCAATTGCGGATCGTCGGTGTGGCGGGCGAGTTCGTTGCTGATCAACTGTTTCTCGCTGTCGTCGATCCGGCCATCGGCCTTTGCCGCTGCGATCAATGCCCGGAGGATCGCGTGGCTGTGGTCTTCAACTTCCGGGCCGGACAATAAATCCACGGTGCGTGGCGCTTCTTGTGGTGCCGACGCCTGGTTACGCTGCCAGGCCTGATACGCCTGGAATGCCATCATGCCCAATGACGCCAGGGCAGCATAATTCATGCCGCCACCGCTCGACCGGGTCCGGGGTGATGTGGATGCAGGTGATCCACCGCCCAGCAATCCACCGAGCAAACCACCCAAGCCACCACCGCCCATGCTGGAACCGGCACCGCCGCCCAGCAGTCCGCCGAGCAATCCACCCAGACCGCCGCCGATCCCGCCTTGTGACGGAGCGGCACCACGTTGCTGCGCCGAGCCTTGACCGGCCCGCAACAGTTGTTCGAGCAGATCGCTGGTGTTCATGACGTCGTCCTTTATAAAGGGAATAATTCGGTGAAGAAAAGATAGTACGCACAGGCAAATATGCCACCACCGTCTGGCTGTCTGATTAATGCGAAAAAACCATGGAGATTCCTGTGGCGAGGGAGTTTATCGAATCGTCGCACCGTCCCGCTGGGCTGCGCAGCAGTCCTTTCTTTGGGGCTGCTGCGCAGCCCAGCGGGAGCGAGCTCCCTCGCCACAGGATGCGTTGCGTCGAAGCCATTTGGTGTGCCAATGGAGACGGGCGAAAACCCGTGGATTTATCCAGCGTATTTTTTGGCGGCGCAGCTAAGATTTACAGTGGGTGAACCTTATTCCCGGATTTCCGGTCGATACCTGCAACCCGAACCGGTTTGCCGCCGCCCTCTCTGTTGAGGGTGATGACTGGCTTGCTTCACTTTTTGGAGAACGCCCCCGTGATATCGACCCTACACATCGCCAGGCTCAAAGCATGGGGCGCCCATGGTTTTACCGCCACTGGCGTGGTCACCGCCTTCCTCGCCACCCTCGCCCTGCTTGAAAACCAGCCGACCAGTTGCCTGCTGTGGCTGGGCGTCGCCCTGATCGTCGATGGTCTGGATGGCGCATTGGCGCGCAAGGTCAACGTGCAATCGGTGCTGCCGAGCTTCGACGGCTCGATCCTCGATCTGGTGATCGATTACCTGACGTACGTGTTTATCCCCGCACTGTTTATCTACCGTTACATCCCGCTGCCGGAGTACACGCTGCTGCTGACAGTGTCGTTGATTCTGGTCTCGTCGCTGTTCTGCTTCTGCAACGTCAACATGAAGAGCAAGGACAACTATTTCCAGGGTTTCCCCGCTGCCTGGAACGTCGTCGCGCTGTGCCTGTACATCATTGCGCCGTCGCCGTGGATCACCTTGCTCACGGTGATTGGCCTGGCACTGCTGACGGTCACACGGATGAAATTCCTGCACCCGTTCCGCGTGCGCAAATTCATGCCGATCAACATCGCCGTCACCGCCATCTGGTTGCTGTGCAGCTTGTCGCTGGTCATCAATCACCCGGTCATCAACCCGTTGGTGATGGGGCTCTGGTTGCTGATGTCGGCGTACTTCCTGGGCATCTGCATCTGGCGTACGGCGCTGGAGTGGTTTGACGGGGCGCGTCACAAGTAAGCGCCTGGGGCGGCCTCCCGCCGGTATTGCTTTAACGCGGTCCCTCGTTGCCCTTATTTGAACGCGTTCCCTGTAGGAGCTGTCGAGTGAAACGAGGCTGCGATCTTTTGATTTTGATCATTAAAAACAAGATCAAAAGATCGCAGCCTCGTTTCACTCGACAGCTCCTACAGAGGCCCGCGTGCATTTCATGAGCCCCCCGGCCCGATGAGTACACAACAGCCGCGTGTATTCCATGAGCACCCCGCCCCCGTGAGTACACAACAGCCGCGTGTACTCCATGAGCACCCCGCCCCCATGAGTACACAACAGCCGCGTGCATTTCATGAGTACCCTGCCCCGTGAGTTCACTTTGTGTAAGGCCGCGATCTCTTGATGAACACCCTGTAGGAGCTGTCGAGTGAAACGAGGCTGCGATCTTTTGATTTTGATCATTAAAAACAAGATCAAAAGATCGCAGCCTCGTTTCACTCGACAGCTCCTACAGAGGCCCGCGTGTATTCCATGAGCACCCCGCCCCCCATGAGCACACAACAGCCGCGTGCATTTCATGAGTACCCCGCCCCGTGAGTACACAACAGCCGCGTGCATTCCATGAGCACCCCGCCCCCATGAGTACACAACAGCCGCGTGCATTTCATGAGCACACCGCCCACGTGAGTACACAACAGCCGCGGGTGATCTACGAGGTACGATGTATCAGCGACCGCGTTAACGCCTCGTGATCACGACTTCCAGGTATTCACTCGGCACCACCAGTGACTTGTCTCCCGCCCGGTTCAGGCGGGTCAGCAACTCGGTCAGGTCATTTTCCAGCGCCTTGGCGCCATCGGCTGGCAGCGCGGCGAAGGCCTTGTGCACCGGGCCATACCAGGTGCGGAAGGTGTCGATGAAATGCGCGGCCGAACGGTAGCGGAAGTTGAACGTCCGTTGCGTGACCTGGACCAGAAAGTCGCGCTCGTCGAAGTGCGTATGCAGCCAGGCCTCGGTGCCCCACAGCGAAGGCGGTTGCGCGCCCGCGGGAGGCGGCATGTGCCGGCCCAGGGTCTTGAACACCTGGCCGACGAAGCCTTCGGGCGTCCAGTTGGCCAAGCCGATCCGCCCTCCGGGGCGACAGACGCGCGCCAGTTCCGAGGCCGCTTTGGCCTGGTCCGGGGTGAACATCACCCCGAAAGTCGACAGCACGGCGTCGAAGCTCTCGTTTTCAAAGGGCAACGCTTCGGCGTCGGCGACCTGGAACGTCACGTCCAGCCGCTCCGCCCTCGCCCGGTCTTCGCCGCGCTCCAACAAGGCGGCCACGTAATCGGTGGAGGTGACATTGCAGCCCCGACGCGCGGCGGCCAGTGTCGCGTTGCCGTTACCCGCCGCGACGTCCAGCACGCGCTCATCGCACAGCAAATCGCAGGCTTCCGCCAGTTGCTCGCCGACGATCTGCAAGGTGGTGCCGATCACGGCGTAGTCGCCACTGGCCCACGAGGCCATTTGACGGTTTTTCAAGGCAGTCAGATCAATGGGTGTACTCATGAATTGCGCTCCGTTGCGGGTTGAGACGCAGCGGCTTATTCAGCCGTGGTGGGATCGATGATGTTCATCACCTGGGAGATGCGATTGGCCGGAAAGCCGCTCTGCCTGGCGTGTTCCCTGATCTGCTCTTCATCCGGCGCGATGTACACGCAATAGAGCTTGTCGCCAGTGACATAACTCTGCTGCCACTGCACCTGCGGCAAGTCGCGCAAGGTCCTGCAGGACTTTTGCGCAGCGGCTTTCAAATCCCGTTCCGACAGTGCTCCTGCGCCTGCAATCTCCCGTTCAATAACGAATTTTGGCATGACAACCTCTCATTCTTGTTTTGGGACAGGGTCTGACGCCCTGTGTGCAAACTATCGCGCTGACGGACGGCGCCGTCCTGCCCGATCGTCGGCCAGGCTTGTCCGATCGTCCGGAGAATTCGCATTGCGTGGTGAGGGGGCCACACTTAAACCACCCTTCGTACATGGGCGCTTTAACGAGAAACTCACCATGGACGCCCTGTCCCAGACCCTGCGCGTCGTCCGCCTGGTCGGCGCGATTTTCATCAACGCCAGGTTCACCGCGCCTTGGTGCTATCAGTCGCCGAGCGCCGATACCGCTGCGCCCTTTCTTGAGCCCGGTGCCGAGCGGGTGGTGATCTTCCACCTGATCACCGAAGGCGAGTGTTACGTCGAGCTCGGTGATGACCCACCGCTGCTGCTGACCGCGGGCGACGTGGTGGTCTTCCCCCAGGGCGATGCCCATCGCATGAGCTCCCGACCAGGCCTGCCACCCGCAAGTGGTGCGCGGCTGGATGCAGTCCTGGCGCGCCGTCCGCGGCAATTGAGTTACGGCGGAGGCGGCGCCGTCACGCGCCTGGTGTGCGGGTACCTGGCGTGCGATACGCGACTGGCGGGCATGCTGCTGACCGGGTTGCCGGCAGTGGTCAGGGTCAATGTGCGCGGATCGAACGCCGGTATCTGGCTTGAATCTTCGGTTCGCTATGCGCTGGCTGAAGCCCGGTCACCCAGACCGGGTGGCGAAGGTGTGCTGGCGAAACTGGCCGAAGTGTTGTTCATCGAAGTGCTGCGCCTGTACATGAACGAACAGGGTGAAGGCCGCACCGGATGGCTGGCGGGCGTCAGTGACCGCATCGTCGGTTCAGCCCTGAACGCCTTGCACAAACGCCCCGCAGACGCCTGGACCCTGGAAGAGCTGGCGCGCACGGCCGGCACCTCAAGGTCAGTGCTGGCCGAACGTTTTCAGCTACTGGTGGGCAGCTCGCCGATGCAGTACCTGACGCAATGGCGGATGTTGTTGGCGGCCAATCTGTTGAGCCGCAGCAATACCTCGCTGGCCCGTATCGCCGAGGAGGTGGGTTATCAGACGGACACCGCGTTCAGTCGCGCCTTCAGACGTGAGTTCGGATCGCCACCCGCTGCGTGGCGCCGTTGCCAGGCTGCCGCGTTGCAGCAACGGCATTGAGTAACGAGAATTTCGCCAACATTCGTGCCGAGAGTCGCTATCAACGATCTCCCGGGGATTGCCGCCAGTGGACTAATGCGCTGTGATGGGCCGACGACTCTGGAAAGGACTCACCCCATGCAACCAACCCTCGACTGGATCATCCACCACCCGCACCACAGCGACACCTTCGCCGCCTGGATCCACCAGCAGTTCCACTATGAATACGCCGAACAGCCCCTGCCCGACTGGCAACGGGAGTTTGCCGATGGCCAAACAAACGGTGACTGGAACTGCCTGATCGCACTCGACAACGATCAACTGCTGGGCGGCGCGGCGCTGGCTAAGGCGGATCTGGCGCACCGGCCGGATCTTGGTCCGTGGCTGGCCTGCGTGTTCGTTACGCCCGAAGCGCGCGGCCAGGGATTGGCGGAAGGTTTGATCGAGGGTATTTGTGCGCAGGCAAAGGCGAATGGCGTGGCGAGGATTTATCTGCACACCCGGGACAAGCGCGACTACTACGCCAAACGCGGGTGGACGGTGCTGGAAAATTTTCAGGCATGGGGAAAAGAACAATGGCTCATGGCGCGGGACCTGTGAGCCAAAAATGTCGACCAAGGCTGAAATACGATCCCTTGTAGGAGCTGCCGAAGGCTGCGATCTTTTGATCTTTTGATCTTTTGATCTTTTGATCTTTAGCATTAGTGATGTCGCTACAGATCAAAAGATCGCAGCCTTCGGCAGCTCCTACAGTGTTACGCGTAGTGCGCGAGCGTTACGCGTAGTGCGCGGTATTTGCGTATCACGAGGGTTACGCAGCAGGCGCCTTCGCCTCTTGCAGCAACTGCTGAATCATCTGTTCCTGCGTCTCATAGCGACCTTCCCCAAAGTGGGTGTATCGCACCTGGCCTTTGGCATCGATCAGGTAATGTGCCGGCCAGTACTGGTTGTCGAAGTTGCGCCAGATGGCGTAGTTGTTGTCGATCGCTACCGGGTAGGTGATGCCGAGCTTTTTCACCTGATCCCTGACGTTGTCGATGATGCGTTCGAACCCGTATTCAGGGGTGTGTACGCCGATCACCACCAGGCCATCCTTCTCGTATTTCTTCGCCCAGTCCTTCACGTACGGCAAGGTGTGCTGGCAGTTGATGCAGTCGTAGGTCCAGAAATCCACCAGCACCACTTTGCCTTTCAAGGATTCGGTGGTCAGTGCAGGCGAGTTGAGCCATTCAACTGCGCCGGACAGCGAGGGCATGGCGCCTTTGGCGTTGTCCATGGTCGCGTCGGCCTTGACCTTGCTGACGAAGTAATCGACGACCTTTGGCACGGTTTCCAGCACGCTTTTCTCGACGCTGCTGACGCCTTCGGACGAGGTGCCCGCCAGCAGTGTTTTGTCCGCGCCGGTGGAGATCACCGCGGCAGCGGCCAGCACGGCTACACCGGCACCTCGGCGTAGCCAGCCCGTCACTGGAATCGACGCTTTGAGGCGGTTAACCAGGCCGCGACCGGCGAAGATCAACGCTCCCAACGACAAGGCGCTGCCCAAGCCGTAGGCCACCAGCAACAGACTGGTCCCGGCGTTGGCGCCTTGCAGCATGGCGCCGGTGAGAATCACGCCGAGTATCGGCCCGGCGCAGGGTGCCCACAGCAGACCGGTCGCGACGCCGATCATGATCGAGCCCAGCGGTCCGGACATTTTTCGGGTGTTTGGGTCGAGGCGGTTACCCAGCAGCACAAAAGGCCGTGCCAGCCATCCGCCGACGCGGGCGGAAATCAGCGACAGGGCGAACAGCGCCATCACCACGAGCGCTACGTGCCGACCGGTGTTGTTGGCCTGGATCACCCATTCGCTGCTGACCACCGCCAGGCTGGAGATCAGGGCAAAGGTCAGGACCATGCCGCCGAGCGTCAGCAGGATCGAGGAGCGTGTGCGTTCGACACCGGCAAACAGGAACGGCACGACCGGGAGGATGCAGGGGCTGAGGACGGTCAGAATACCGCCCAGGAAAGCGATGAGGAACATGGTAGTCACCTTGGAACTGAGCGAGTCGGGTTAACACATTCCCCTGTGGGAGTGAGCCTGCTCGCGATTGCGCCGTGTCAGTCGACATCAACGTTGGCTAGTAAGCCGCCATCGCGAGCAGGCTCGCTCCTACAGTGGTCGGTGTGGGCTGCATAAATGAGGTGGGGCTCAGGCCATCTGGCTGTCCATCAATTGCCCCTGAGGTGTCCGGCTTCCGCCGTTCTCAGCCACCATTTGGCCTTGCGGTGTACGGCTCGAACCATCTGCGGCCACCATCTGCCCTTGCGGTGTACGGCTCGAACCGTCTGCGGCCACCATCTGCCCTTGCGGCGTACGGCTCGAACCATCTGCGGCCAGCAAGGCGCTACCGCCCTTCTCGGCCACTGGCGTCAGTTGAAAGCAGGTGGCACTGCCACAGGTGTTTTGTTCAACCGACGCGTTGGCGTGAGCCGCCGCGCCGGCTACGGAAAAGGCAATTGCGGTCAAATAGCGGGTGACGTTGTTCATGGCGTTCTTCCTGTTAAAAAAGGGTAACGGGTGATCGCAAAACTCAGTTGTCTTCCTGGCAGCCGTCAGCAAACTTGCGGTAGTCCAGGACCTTGGTTTTGCCTTGGGAATCCAGGTAGGTCAGTTGGGCATTGACGATCCCGCAGGAAGGCGTGGCGTCCTGCTTCATCGAGATCACTTTCTTGATGTCCAGGTGGGTGCCGTAGGTGTAAGTTTCAGGGGTGACATCGGCTTCGGCACGGGCCGACAGGGTGCAGATGTTCAGGGCGGCAAACAGGCAAGCGGCGTAGATGGCTTTGGTGTTCATGGCGGTTTCCTCAAGGCTTCAATGGGTCAATCGTTCAATTGAGCCGAGGCGGTTTGGTTTGCCTCGATGGAACCCATTAAAAGCGCGTGAGGTATCCCCTCTGTGTCGAAAACCGGCGTGGATAAATCGCTACGTATCTGAACCGCCTCTTGATACACAGCGATACAAACCCCCTGAAAATCGGGATTTTTACGTCCCCGTGTATCCGTCCACAGGCCGGATACACTGCAATACAAAGGGCAGAAGTCGCGCGCGCGAAGGCTCGATAGACTGCGCGACATTCCCCATTCATAGAGGCCTGGCCCCATGGAACACGTTGATCACATTCTGATCGTCGACGACGACCGCGAGATTCGCGAGCTGGTCGGCAACTACCTGAAGAAGAACGGCCTGCGCACCACCGTCGTCGCCGATGGCCGGCAGATGCGTTCTTTCCTCGAGTCCACGCCGGTGGACCTGATCGTGCTCGACATCATGATGCCGGGTGAAGACGGCCTGACGCTGTGCCGCGAATTGCGCGCCGGTAAACACAAGGCCACTCCCGTGCTGATGCTCACCGCCCGCAACGATGAAACCGACCGCATCATTGGTCTGGAAATGGGCGCCGACGATTACCTGGTCAAACCGTTCGCCGCCCGTGAGTTGCTCGCGCGAATCAGCGCCGTGCTGCGCCGCACGCGGATGCTGCCGCCGAACCTGGTGGTGACGGAAAGCGGTCGCCTGCTGGCCTTCGGACGCTGGCGCCTGGACACCTCGGCCCGGCATCTGCTGGACGAGGACGGCACCATGGTCGCGCTCAGTGGCGCGGAGTACCGCTTGCTTCGGGTGTTCCTCGACCATCCCCAGCGCGTGCTCAACCGTGATCAATTGCTGAACCTGACCCAGGGCCGCGACGCCGACCTGTTCGACCGTTCCATCGACTTGCTGGTCAGCCGCTTGCGCCAGCGCCTGCTGGACGATGCCCGCGAACCGGCCTACATCAAGACCGTGCGCAGTGAAGGCTATGTGTTTTCCCTGCCGGTCGAAATCATCGGGGCACCCGCATGAGCCTGTCGATGCGTTGGCCCCGTACCCTCGCCTCGCGACTCTCGCTGATCTTTCTGATCGGGTTGATCCTGGCGCAGGCGCTGTCGTTCGGTGTGCAGTACTACGAGCGTTATCAAACCGCGAAAACCACCATGCTCGGCAACCTGGAAACCGACGTGTCGACCTCCATCGCGATACTCGACCGCTTGCCCGCGGACGAGCGTGCCGGCTGGTTGCAACAACTCAATCGACGCAATTACCAATACCTGCTCAATGAAGGCTCGCCGGGCGAACCGATGCACGACTCGCCGATGGCCATGACCTCGATCAAGGAAGCCATCGGCAAGGATTACCCGATGACTTACAGCGATATTCCCGGCCCGCAAAAACACTTCCAGGTGCACCTTAAGCTGGCGGATGGCAACCCGGTGACCATCGACGTCCGACCGGCGATGGTGCCGTTGTCGCCGTGGCTGCCGATGGTGCTGACAGGGCAACTGGCGCTGCTGATTTTGTGCACGTGGCTGGCCGTGAGGATCGCCATTCGGCCCCTCACCCGCCTCTCGGAAGCAGTCGAAACCCTCGACCCCAACGCTCGCCCGGTCCATCTGGACGAAAAAGGCCCGACCGAAGTCGCCCATGCAGCCAAGGCGTTCAACGCCATGCAGGCGCGCATCGCGGCCTATCTGAAAGAACGCATGCAGCTGCTGGCGGCCATTTCCCACGACCTGCAAACCCCGATCACGCGGATGAAATTGCGCGCCGAATTCATGGACGATTCCAGCGAGAAGGACAAGCTCTGGAACGACCTCGGCGAGATCGAGCACCTGGTGCGCGAGGGTGTCGCCTATGCGCGCAGCGTGCATGGCGCTACCGAAGAAATCTGCCGGACCAATCTGGATTCGTTCCTCGACAGCCTGGTGTTCGATTATCAGGACATGGGCAAGGACGTGTCACTCGACGGCAAAAGCGCTGCGGTGATCAACACCCGGCCGCACGCGCTGCGGCGGGTGCTGGTCAATCTGACGGACAACGCCCTGAAGTTCGCCGGTGCAGCGCAACTGGAGGTGCAAGCGAAAGCGGATGGCAGCCTGTCGGTGAAAGTCATGGACCGGGGTCCGGGCATCGCAGAGGCAGAACTCGCCCACGTACTGGAACCGTTCTACCGCGTGGAAAACTCACGCAATCGCAGCACCGGTGGCACGGGCCTGGGCCTGGCGATTGCCCAGCAACTGGCGCTGGCATTGGGTGGGTCGCTGACCTTGAGTAATCGTGAAGGGGGTGGATTGTGTGCGGAGCTTCAACTCCCGGCCCACACATAAGCCGATCACACCTCCACTGTAGGAGCTGTCGAGAGAAACGAGGCTGCGATCTTTTGATCTTCTGCGCCCATTGAATCGCAAAAAAATCAAAAGATCGCAGCCTCGTTTCTCTCGACAGCTCCTACAAGGGTGGGGTGTCCGGCGAAGATGGGTATCAGCCCTGGGGTTTTGCGTTGCGCCCGCGAACGAACTCGTTGGCCTTGTACGTCAGCTGATCCAGATGTCGATCACGCTGTTTCTCCGCGTCAACCATCGCCCGCTTGCCATGCAGTTGCAGCAGGTAGGTGTGAATCTGCCGCACCTCCAGCGAACTGTAGATCGGTCCCACATCCAGCAACCCCATCAACCCGTCGCTGCTGTGGTCACGGGTGTTCATCAGCACCTGGGTGCCGCGCACGCCCACCACCTGAAATCCCATGGACTCGAACCACGGCACTTTCGCCACGGCGCATGTCAGTTCGGCGTGCGGGTAACGGCCGACCATTTCGCGCAGCATCCGCCGGGCCACACCCTGGCGCCGATGGTTAGCGTGAACCGCCATGTAAGCCACGCCGCACGCCTCGGGATCGTCCTGGATCGGCAGGTACAACAGGAAACCGATGACCTGTTCCGGATCGTCCTCGTCGGTGGCAACGAGTAACTCCACCGCAATTCCCTTCTCCCCGTTCAGCGCCTCCAGGTACAGATGAACCTCGAAGCCGATCGCGTACTGGTAGACGTTGTACAACAGGTTGCTCGGGGGGATGGCGATCATGCTGATGTCGGTCAGGTTGTCGACGACCATCTGCAGGATCTGGCTGTTGAAGTGCTCAGGGCACGGGGTTTTGAAATGCGTGATCTGGGGCATTGTGGTGTTGACTCTGGGGCGGGCGTGTTCGCTGGGGGTGCCTATCATAACGCGCTGGGCGTGAGTGGTGGGTCAGTGAGTGTTTTGCCGCATGGAGCGGCGTCATCGCGAGCAGGCTCACTCCTACAGCAGACTTTCGTCTATTCGAGATCCAATTGTAGGAGTGAGCCTGCTCGCGATGAAGCCGTCAGCACCCCCAAAAAACCCTGTTCGCAAGCACATGCATTCATGAAACCACCTCATGACTTCATGCCAATTTTCACCCTTAATCGATTTAGCAAACCTTACTAGACTGCAACGATAAAAACCTTTCCCGTGCGATTCATGAATCACACGCATAACTCTATAGCTGAAAAACGCAAAAACCTTCTGAATACACAGGTGTCACTCCTTTTGACGAGTTTTGGCGACGTCGACAACCTTAGGAACCGAACCAATGGACGACCGTGACCCGCATTCGATATCCAGACGCACGTTCCTGATTGTCGGCGCCGTAACGGCCACGGCGCTCGCGCTCCCGCCCTTCATCTGCGCCCAGGCCAGCGCCGCCAACGCGGCACGCCCGATCAAGTCGACGGTGTCCCTCACCGTCAATGGCCAACTAAGAGAACTCGACCTCGATACCCGCACCACGTTGCTCGATACGTTACGCGAACACCTGCAACTGGCAGGCACCAAGAAAGGCTGCGATCACGGCCAGTGCGGCGCGTGCACGGTAATTGCCGATGGCCGGCGCATCAACTCCTGCCTGACGCTGGCGGTGATGCACGAAGGTTCGAACATCACCACCATCGAAGGCCTTGGCACCCCCGACAAACTGCACCCGATGCAGGCCGCTTTTATCAAGCACGACGGTTACCAGTGCGGGTACTGCACGCCCGGGCAGATCTGTTCGGCGGTCGCGGTACTGGGTGAAATTCGCGACGGTATACCCAGCCATGCCAGCCCGAGTCTCACGGATAAACCGCAACTGATCGCCAGTGAATTCCAGGAACGCATGAGCGGCAACATCTGCCGCTGCGGCGCGTACTCCAACATTATCGAAGCGATCACCGAAGTCGCGGAGGCCAGCGCATGAGGCCCTTTACCTATTTACGCACCAAGTCCCCCGCCGAAGCCGCCGCGCTGGCGGCACAGGTGGACGGCTCACGTTTCATCGCCGGCGGCACCAATCTGCTGGACTTGATGAAACTGGACATCGAAACACCCACGCACCTGATCGACGTCAACGGCCTGGCCCTCGACAAAATCGAAGCGACGCCCGACGGCGGATTGAGGATCGGCGCATTGGTCAGGAACACTGACCTTGCCGCCGACTCACGGATCAGAAAGGACTACGGTTTGCTGTCCCGCGCCTTGCTCGCCGGCGCCTCCGGCCAATTGCGCAACATGGCGACCACCGCCGGCAACCTGTTGCAACGCACCCGCTGCCCGTACTTTTATGACACCCACCAGGCGTGCAACAAACGCCAACCCGGCAGTGGCTGTGCCGCCATCGCAGGCTTCAGTCGCCCGCTCGGCATCATCGGTGTCAGCGAGGCCTGCATCGCCACGCACCCCAGCGACATGGCAGTGGCCATGCGCGCCCTCGATGCCCAGGTGGAAACCGTCCGCCCCGACGGCACCACTCGCGTCATAGCGATGGCCGACTTTCACCGGTTGCCTGGCAATACACCCAACATCGAAACATCACTGGCCGCCCACGAGCTGATTACGGCGGTCACGCTGCCGGCGCCACTGGGTGGCACGCACATCTATCAGAAGGTTCGTGACCGCGCGTCCTACGCCTTCGCGCTGGTTTCGGTCGGCGTGGTGATTCAACCGGACGGTTCGGGGCGTGTCGCACTCGGTGGTGTCGCGCACAAGCCGTGGCGCGTGGAAGCGGCCGAATCGCTGATGTCCCAAGGCGCAAAAGCCGTCACCGATCAATTGCTCGCAGGCGCTACGCCCACCGTGCAAAACGCATTCAAGCTGACACTGGTCGAGCGCACGCTCGCCTCGGTGATGGCCCAAGCGAGGGCTCACGCATGAAATTCGACACCCCCGCCACCACCAACCCCATCGACCAGATGAACGTGGTCGGCAAGCCCACGACGCGCATCGAAGGCCCTTTGAAAACCACCGGCCAGGCGCCTTATGCCTACGAACACCACACCGCCGTGCCAAACCAGGCCTATGGTGTGGTGGTGGGTTCGGGCATCGCCAAGGGGCGCATCGCGTCGATGGATCTGGCCGACGCCCAGGCAGCACCTGGTGTGATCGCCATCGTCACGGCAGACAACGCCGGCACACTCGGCCTCGGGAAATACAACACCGCCAGGCTGCTCGCCGGCCCGGATATCCAGCACTACCACCAGGCCATCGCGCTGGTGGTCGCTGAAACTTTTGAACAGGCGCGCGCCGCTGCCGAACGGGTCAAGGTGGATTATGTAAGCGCCGAGGGCGCCTTCGATCTGGCCAGCACCCGCGCGTCAGGCGTGGAAGCAAAGGATCAGATGCCGGACGTCAGCCACGGGGATTTTGCCGGGGCGTTCGCCGCGGCGCCGGTGCAACTGGACCAGACCTACACCACCCCCGATCAGGCCCACGCCATGATGGAGCCGTTTGCGTCGATGGCGTCCTGGGAAGGTGACCAGCTCACGCTGTGGACTTCGAACCAGATGATTGACTGGTCCGTCACCGACCTGGCCACCACCCTGGGCGTGCCGAAGCAGAATGTGCGCTTGATATCGCCCTACATTGGTGGCGGATTTGGTGGAAAGCTGTTTATTCGCTCCGATGCAGTCCTCGCAGCCCTCGGCGCGCGTCTGTCTGGCAGGCCGGTGAAAGTCGCGCTGGCGCGTCCAATGATGTTCAACAATTCCACCCACCGGCCGGCGACCATCCAACGCATCCGCATCGGTGCTACTCACGACGGCAAGATCACCGCCATGGGCCATGAAGGTTGGTCGGGCGACTTGCCCGGTGGCAAGGTCGAGCGGGCCGCGCAACCGAGCAAATTGTTGTACGCCGGTGAGAATCGGCTGGTGACAATGCGGCTCTCGACCCTGGACCTGCCTGAAGGCAATGCCATGCGCGCACCGGGTGAAACGCCCGGCCTGATGGCGCTGGAAATCGCCATGGACGAGATGGCGGAAAAGCTCAAGCTGGACCCCATCGAATTTCGCGTGCGCAATGACACGCAGGTCGACCCTACCAACCCCAAGCGCCCCTACTCCACCCGGCAGTTGATCGAGTGTCTGCGCACCGGCGCGGCCCGTTTTGGCTGGAGCAAACGCCATCCGCAACCGGGCACGCAACGGGAGGGGCGCTGGTTGATCGGCATGGGCGTCGGGGTCGCGTTTCGCAATAACAACCTGGTGAAATCGGGTGCGCGGGTCCGGCTGAACGATCAGGGCATCGTCACCGTGGAAACCGACATGACCGACATCGGCACCGGCAGCTATACGATCATCGGCCAGACGGCGGCGGAGATGATGGGTGTGCCGCTGGACAAGGTGGTGGTGCGCCTGGGGGACTCCAGTTTCCCGGTGTCGGCGGGCTCGGGCGGCCAGTTTGGCGCCAACTGTTCGACGGCCGGCGTATACGCCGCGTGCATGAAGCTTCGCGAAGCTGTTGCGCAGCGCCTCGACATGAACACCGATGAAGCCGTGTTTGCCGATGGCGAAGTGCGCTTCGCCGGTAAAAGCGTGCCATTGGGCAGTGCCGCCCAGGCCAGCGAACTGGTTGCCGAAGACTCAATCGAGT
The DNA here is from genome assembly GCF_059716215.1 of Pseudomonas sp. LBUM1643. Taxonomy (NCBI): domain Bacteria; kingdom Pseudomonadati; phylum Pseudomonadota; class Gammaproteobacteria; order Pseudomonadales; family Pseudomonadaceae; genus Pseudomonas; species Pseudomonas sp. LBUM1643. The sequence goes on along the minus strand of NZ_CP166813.1, from coordinate 2,472,668 downwards.
TTGCCGAGCTGAGCAAGCAGTACCAGCAATCGACCTTCGGTGCGCACTTTGTCGAAGTCGCGGTCGACAGCGCCACCGGCGAAACCCGCGTGCGGCGCATGTTGGCCGTGTGCGCCGCCGGGCGGATCCTCAACCCGACGTCCGCCCGCAGCCAGGTGATCGGCGCCATGACCATGGGCGTCGGCGCGGCGCTGATGGAGGAACTGGCCGTCGATAAACGCGCCGGTTTTTTCGTCAATCATGACCTGGCCGGCTACGAAGTACCGGTGCATGCCGACATCCCGCATCAGGAGGTGATCTTCCTCGATGAAGTGGACCCGATGTCGTCGCCGATGAAGGCCAAGGGCGTTGGGGAGCTGGGGTTGTGTGGGGTGAGCGCGGCGATTGCCAATGCGATCTACAACGCGACGGGAGCGCGTGTCAGGGAGTATCCGATCACGCTGGACAAGATTCTGGACAAGTTGCCGCCGATGATTTGAAGGCCGGTGGTCGTTACCGCAGCAATTGATAAGTACACCCTCAAGGAACTCGCCGCCTGCCAAGCCTCCATCGCCAGCAGGCTGGCTCCCACAGTTGATCGGGGTACATCTGCGGGAAATTAGTCGGCTGCCAGGCCGCCATTGATTCGGCGAGGTTGGCAAGACGAGGACTGTCTCGATTACGGAACAATCCGTCCAGATAGGGCCTGCAGCAGAGCAAGCGGCACAAAGACTGTGATCAATGCTCCGGCGCCACGACCCGAAACTTGATATCGATGTCCTTGGACACCACGGTGTCCGCCCACTCTCCTTCGCCGATCCTGAAGTGGTCGCGCTTGAGCACAAACTCACCGTTGAACAGCCCGATGCCACTCTCAGGCTTCAGCTCAACCATCACCTGCACTTCGCGGGTCATGCCCCTCAACGTCAGATTGCCTTTCACGGCATAGCGGTTATCGCCCAGGTCAGTCACCTGGGTCGACTCGAAAATGCCTTGGGGAAATTCCGCGGTGTTGAACCAGGCAGGCTTTTGCAACTCGGTATTGGCGTCTTCACTACCCGCGTCGATGCTGGCCATGTCGATGACCAGTTTGGTGTGCGCTGCGGCCAGGTTGGCGGTGTCGAAATCCAGGGTGGCTTCGAATTTGCCAAACGTGCCGTACACCTCGGAGCCCATCTGGTTGAATGTGAAACTGATCTTGCTCGCGGTGGGATTTACGCGGGTGTATTCGGTGGCGCCGGCGAGCGGCGTCATGCCCAGCATCAGAGCTACTGCACAGGCGGCGTAACGCGGGAATCGAAAGGTCATGTGATTCTCCGGCCGAGGCTCTGCTTACCGATTCAGAGCCGTGCAGATCAGCACGGCAACAGGTGGACTAAAGCAAAGAACAGCGGGTTATTCCACTCGAAGCGCAGGCTTCCGACCATCTGTCGGGGGGCGTTTTGGGGGCCGCTTCGCTGCCCAGCGCGAGCAAGCTCGCTCGCCACAGGTTTGTCGACAGACTGGATTTACCTACGCGGCTGCCCAGCGCGAGCAAGCTCGCTCGCCACAGGTTTGTCGACAGACTGGATTTACCCACGCGGCTGCCCGGCGCGAGCAAGCTTGCTCACCACAGGTTTAGTGATAGACCCGAACTACGCACGCGGCTGCCAGGCGCGTTGCAGCAGCCTGATCACCTCGGCATCCGGTGTCTGGGAAAAATCCATGTACCAATGACCGATCGACGTGAACCACTCGGGGGTGATCGGGCAGATCAGTTCGTCTACCTCGCGGCGCAACGCTTCGGCGGTCTCCACCGGCGCCACGGGCACGGCGACGACAATGCGCGACGGCGACTGCGTACGTACCGCGTGGATCGCCGCCCTCATCGAGGCACCTGTGGCCAGGCCATCGTCGATCAGGATCACGGCTTGATCCTTGAGTTGTACGGGTGCGCGCGTTCCCCGGTAAGCCTGCTCACGGCGCAGCAACTCCCGAGTTTCCCGAGCGACCACGGCCTCGAACACCGCCCGGTCAATCGGGTGAAACTGCAAGGCATGATCGTTGAGAATCTGGATGCCGCCGCTGGCAATGGCCCCCATCGCGAGCTCTGGCTGGGACGGCACCCCGAGCTTGCGCACCAGCATCAGGTCGAGGCGAAGGTTGAGGGCCGTGGCCACCTCGTACGCAACCGGAACCCCGCCTCGGGGTAAGGCGAGGACGATGACATCGGGCCTGTCCGCGTAATGGCGCAGCGGTTCTGTCAGGCGTCTGCCGGCCGCTGCCCGGTCCTGCAAAATGAGTGGCGATGAGGGACTCACTTGAACACCTCCCCAGGCGATCACGCCTGTCGGTTCACCTCATGGGGTCACTCTGGATTGTCGATCCGAAAGGAGTCGGCATCAACCTCAGCGCTACACCAGCCGTTCAATCTTGCGATGCTTCCAGACGAACGTGTAGTAGGTCGTCTGCAACGCCAGCATCCCCAGATACGCCACTGGAAACGCCATCCACACCCCTTGCAAACCGAACTGCGCATCGAGCAGATACGCCACCGGCAACTGCACCAGCAGCACGCACACAATCGAAATCGCCATCGGCACCAACACCGTGCCGCTGGCGCGCATGATGCCGCCGATGATCGCCTGGAAGCCGAACACCAACAGGCTCCAGAGCATGATGTGCAGCAAGTGCTCGGCCATCACCTGGGTCGCATCTTCGGTAAGGAACAAGCCCAGCAACCAGTGCGATAACAGATAACCCAACAGCACCAAACCGCCGGTCAGGCACACATTGATCCAAAGCCCGGTGCGCAGGATCGGCCCCAGGCGTTCAACGCGTCCTGCCCCGATGGCCTGAGCGCCCAGGATCGATGCGGTGATCGCAATCGACAAGGCCGGAAACTGCACGTAATTGACGATCTGCGTCACCGCCCCATACGCCGCCGTCGCCTGGGAACCATGCTGATTCACCAGCGCCAGAATCACCAGTTCCGACAGCGACAGCACCACCATCTGCAATCCCGTCGGCAGGCCGATGCGCAGCACCTTGCCGAGAATCACCCGGTCGAGGCGCATCGCGGCAAACATCTCCCGGTCCGGGGCCAATGGATGCCCCCTGGAAATCAACCGCCACGCCAACCAGCCCATCGCCGCCAGGTTACCCGCCAACCCGGCATAGGCCGCGCTCTGAATCCCCATCGGCGGCAACCCTAACCACCCGCGAATCAGCGCCGGCGTCAGCGCCAACCCGATACAGGTCGACACCAGCAATGCCACCAACGGCGACAACGTATCGCTCACTCCGCGCAGCAACTGGGTGAACAGCACGTAGACCAACAGCGACGGCATGATCCACATCATCACGTGGGCGTAGGCCACGGCATCGTCCAGCACGTCCACCGGCGTGCCCAAACCCTGCAAGGCCGGGCGTGCAAACACACTGCCAAGCACCGCAGCGGTCAGGCCGATCATGGCGCCCAGCAACAACGTGGTGCCCGCGATGGCTTTGACCATGTGCAGCTCCCGCGCGCCCCAGGCCTGGCCGATCAGCACGCTCGCGCCGGCGCCAAGGCCGATGACCAGGGCGATGAAGAAGAAGACGATGGGGAACATGCCCGACACCGCGGCGAGTGCCTGGGTACCGAGCATTTGGCCGATGTAGATGCTGTTGATCGTGCCCGACATGGATTGCAGGAAATTGGAGAGCACCATGGGGGCGAGGAAAAGGAGGTAGGTTTTCCAGAGGGGCTGGGTTTGCATTGGATGGGAGGTCCGTCTCGACTGCGAGGTGGTGGGTTCTGAAGGATAGCCTCTGGGCTGGGGGCAATGGAAACTAACGCAGTGGAGGGCCATGCCAGTCGGCTAGGCCACAGAAAATCCGGCGCAGGATTTATACCTCGGCTGACTGGCATTACTTCGAGGAGAGGCTCCGTTTTTCGGCTCAGGAAACAGGCATCGAGCTTTTCAGGCGATCAACGGTAGCCGACGGGGTTTGGAAGTTTTCCAGCACCAGCACGCTTCCGTTCGACAGCTGCCACTCGAAGAAATCCGAAAAATCCTCTTTCTCCAATGCCCGAATGACCTTCGCCACGAAGCCATGGGCGACCAGCACGACGGTTTCTGTGGAATGCCGGGCGGCCAGTTCAATGAGGCCGTCTCTGACGCGACTCACGACTTCGGCAATCGACTCACCCCCCGTCGGTGCGGCATCCCACTGACGGGTGATGTTCTGCGACCACAGTTGCGGGTACTGGTCTCGGGCTTCGGTCTGGGTCAGTCCTTCGAAAACCCCAACGTTGCGTTCCGCGAAGCAGTCCATGGTCTGCAGTGGGATGTTCAGGCCTGCGCTCAGTATTTCGGCTGTTTGTTGGGCCCTGAGACGGGGGGACACGACGATGGCATCGAGGGTGCCGGGCAATTGTGTCGTGAGTGCATGGGCTTGTTGCCGGCCCCGTTCGGTGAGTGGTGCATCGAGTGTGCCGAGGTAGCGCTTCTCGATGTTAGCCAGGGTTTCTCCGTGGCGTATGACGTGTAAATGCATGAAATCCATCTCGGGTTGTCAGGGGTGGATGATATCAACTGAAAGCTGGGTGGTAGCTGTAACAGATCAAAAGATCGCAGCCTCGTTCCACTCGACAGCTCCTACAGGGTTGTGAGCAGTTCGGATCACCATTGCTGACGTCGATAGTCACCATCATTCCAATGAAGTTCTCATAAAAATTCCGGGGCGTAACATCGCATCCATACCAACCAATAACACCCCGGAGCACACAATCATGAAACGCCAGACCCTCCTCAGCATCGCTTTTTCGGTTTTCGCAGTTAACGCTTTTGCCGCCACGTCAACTCAGCCGGTTGTCGCTGAAGGTGGTTCGGATCGCCTGATTGAAAGCCGTGTGGCTGAAGGTGGTTCGGATCGTCTGATCGAACGCCGTGTGGCTGAAGGTGGTTCGGATCGTCTGATCGAGCGCCGTGTGGCTGAAGGTGGTTCGGATCGTCTGATCGAGCGCCGCGTCGCTGAAGGCGGTTCGGATCGTTTGATCGAGCGCCGCGTTGCTGAAGGTGGTTCGGATCGTCTGATCGAGCGCCGTGTGGCTGAAGGTGGTTCGGATCGTTTGATCGAACGCCGCGTTGCTGAAGGTGGTTCGGATCGTCTGATCGAACGCCGCGTTGCCGAAGGTGGTTCGGATCGTCTGATCGAGCGCCGTGTGGCTGAAGGTGGTTCGGATCGTTTGATCGAGCGCCGTGTGGCCGAAGGTGGCTCGGATCGTCTGATCGAAAGCCGCGCCGTATGATGTACCGCTCTACGTCAACACTCACCGAGAAGCCCGGCCTTATCAGCCGGGCTTTTTTGTGGGTGAAACATTCAATCGCCACTTAATGCCGCGGCCGCACCTGTGATACATAACTGTTAAGTCGTAAATTCCGCGCTTAAGAGGTTTTTGCCAATGCTCCTCTGCCCTTCCTTTTCAAAGCTTTTAACCGGTGTCGTTGCCGGTTTTTTTGTGTGTGCTGCCCACGCCAATACGCTTCCTCCAGCACCTGCCAGTCTGCAACCGCTGCTGGTGACGATGAACGAGCGGCTGAACCTCGCTGACCTCGTCGCGTTGAGCAAATGGGACACTCACCAGCCGACTCAGGACAGTACGCGGGAAGCGCAGGTCATTGCCAACGCCAGAAAGCAGGCGATTGATCGCAAGCTGGACCCGGATGAAGTCGCTGAGCTGATTGCCGCGCAGATTGAAGCCAGCAAGCTGGTTCAGTACGGGTTGCTTGCCCACTGGCAAGCGGCCGGCAAAGCGCCTGATACGCCAAGGCCCGACCTTGCCAAACAGATCAGGCCCCAACTGGATGAGTTGCAAAAAAGACTAATGCAGCACTACGCGGCCTTCGCGCCTTATCGCAAAGACCCGAATTGCGCAGACTGGCTGGCAACGGCTCGGTCGGGGCTGATCAAGGATACGTTGCACGGTCAGGCACTCATTCGCGCTACCGGGGATTTGTGTATGACGGATCAGTGATCGGGGTTTGGCATCCATCGTTGAGCAAACGTCATCCGTTTAACCCCATCCCTTTGCTGGCGAACCCCCTGTGGCGAGGGAGTTTACTCCCGCTGGGCTGCGCAGCAGCCCCCTGCTTTACAGGTTAAAGAGTGGGGCCGCTTCGCGACCCAGCGGGAGTAAACTCCCTCGCCACAGAGGGGGGGGGCGTCAGCTGCTCCATAGAATGTGTTTTGACCTTCGCTCGTCAAATCACTTCTCCTGAAACGTCTGCAGGTACGCCAACACATCCTCGACCTTTTCCGGGTCGCTGAGCCCCCAGAAAATCATCCGGGTCCCCGGGACCACTTTCTTGGGGGCCTCGAGGTAAGCGGCGAGTGTCTCGTGGGTCCAGACGATGCCGGCTGATTTCATAGCATCCGAATACTGATAGTCCGTTGTGCTGCCGGACTGGCGTCCGAAGAGGTTGTTGAGCTGCGGACCAAAGGACGCTCGCGCGGACTCGCCGACCTGGTGGCAGCCGCCGCATATCCGGCTGAAGAGTTTCTGCCCTGCTTCAGCATCGCCGGCCGCCTGTGCCTGCGCGGTGATCAGTCCTGCGCCAAGCAGCAGGGCGAGTACAGCGGTGTTCTTCATTTTCACTCCAAAGCAGCCAAACGTGACACTGAACCTGTGGCGAGCAGACGCGCGCCTCGCCACAGGTTACTCATCGCTCGCCGTTTCTGCTAACTGACTTGCTCGCGAAGGCGTCACTCGATCAGCCTTTTATGCCCACCCAGGTAAAGCACAACGGCAACTGGGCCTTCTGCTGCTCATACCGGTCATACAGCTCTTCGCGGTTGGAGTGCGGGTATTCCTTGAAATGACTGATGCGCAACCCGGCATCGAGGGCGCCGCTGAACATGGCGCCCAGTGTGTGCACGAACCAGTACGACGCAGGTGCCTGCTGTTCGACCTTGCCTTCGTAGACGATGGGTTGGGTTTGCACGAAGGGTTCGCTGCGAAAATACGAACTGTCCGGGCGGTACGGATCGTTTGCTTCGGGGTCGAACATTTCCAGGAACGGATGGGTTTCGTAGATCACCAATGCGCCACCGGGTTTGAGGATCTGCGCGACGTGGCGGAAGAATTCAGCGATGTCCGGCATCCAGTTCAAAACCCCGATCGTGATCAGCGCCAGGTCGAATTGTTCGTGAAGTTCGGTGGGCAGGTGATGGATGTCGGCTTCGATGAACTTCGCCGAATGGGGTGAACGGACGGCGAGTTCTCGGGCCTGATCGAGAAAGGCGTGCGACTGATCGATGCCGACAACGCTGCGGGCACCCAATGCGAACAGCGAGAGGCTTTCCCGGCCATTGTTGCAGCCCACTTGCACGGCGTCTTTGCCGGCCACGCCGACCTGTTCCAACACCCCGCGCAAGGTGTCGTCGATGCAACTGAAATCGCTGTGCCTGACAGCCTCGAGCAATGCCGGCCATTCAGGGGAATCCTTGTGATGACGGGCAGAGTCGTTCCACGCATCGCGGTTGCTGGCGATGGCTGTTTCTTTGGTCGGCATTTCCATTGCAGGCTCCAGAACTTCGGTCTTGATGAAAGGCCACGAGTGTAGGTGAGCGCTCTGGAAATACCCATTTGGGGTTTGTTGGAATGTTGTAAAGGCGGGCGTCCCCGTTTTCCACTGGAGAACACTCTTCCTGCGTAGGAGCTGTCGAGTGAAACGAGGCTGCGATCTTTTGATCTTTTTTTTAAAGCGCAAGATCAAAAGATCGCAGCCTTCGGCAGCTCCTACAGGGTGATGGCGTTAGATTTGAGACGGAGACCATCCCTAACACAAAACCCTGTAGGAGCTGTCGAGTGAAACGAGGCTGCGATCTTTTGATCTTGTTTTTAAAGCGCAAGATCAAAAGATCGCAGCCTTCGGCAGCTCCTACAGGGTGATGGCGTTAGGTTTGAGACGGAGACCATCCCTAACACAAAACCCTGTAGGAGCTGTCGAGTGAAACGAGGCTGCGATCTTTTGATCTTGTTTTTAAAGCGCAAGATAAAAGATCGCAGCCTTCGGCAGCTCCTACAGGGTGATGGCGTTAGATTTGAGACGGAGACCATCCCTAACACAAAACCCTGTAGGAGCTGTCGAGTGAAACGAGGCTGCGATCTTTTGATCTTGTTTTTAAAGCGCAAGATCAAAAGATCGCAGCCTTCGGCAGCTCCTACAGGGGAACGCGTGCGCTGACAGTCAGGGTAGCTGCCCACCAGCTATAGTTAATGACCTTGGGGAAACGCAGCAAAACCGGTTACGCAGGTGCAGCCATGAAAACAGCCAAACTGACGTTTACGTTAGCGTTCTGCCTCATCACCGCCCAGGGCGTTCAGGCCGATGACAGTCTGATGCAAACCGACACTTCCAATAGTGAGCTCCAGTACTACGGCGCGGACCAGCCATTCGCTCACCCCTCCCCGCCGTCTCTGAGCACGATACCGCCGGGGGCATACATCCCGGCGTCACCGCAAACCTTCATCCCGATTTCCAGCCAGCACACGTTCTCCGACTCGCGCCTGCCGACGATCGCTGACGCCACCGTTCGCGTGTTCATCCGTTCCTACGACCCGGAACGCGGCGTCTACGTGAACGAAGAAGTCCAGGACCCCACCTGCTTGCTCGCCTGCCGCAGCCGGGGGCCGTCGTTGTGACCTGACTACCATTGGCGCTTGTCCGGGCGCGAGAGGCCAAGTTTTTCGATCCGGTAGCGCAGCATGTCACGGCTCAGGCCCAGGAGGCGTGCGGACTTGGTCACGTTCCAGTCGGTCTTGTCGAGCATCTTGCGCACCATGTCGCGCTCCACTTCCGGCAGGTTCATTGACTCGGTGCCGTTGTAGGCCGGACGCGGCTCGAAGTGTTGCGGCTCCTGCAACACGGGCGGCTCGTCCACCAGGCTCAGGCACACGTTCAGTTGATGCGCGGCAATGGTGTCGCTCTGGGCCAGCAGCACGGTCTGCTCGAGCATGTTGCGCAATTCGCGCACGTTACCCGGCCAGCTGTAGCTCAGCAGCAGCTCTTCGGCATGGTCGCTGAAATGCAGGTTCGGTTTGCCATAGCGTTTACCGTGGGCGGCCAGGAAGTGCCGGGCCAGCAACAGGATGTCTTCGCCACGGGCATACAGACGCGGCACCTTGATCGAGATGATCCGCAGCCGAAAAAACAGGTCGCGACGAAACTTGCCCTGCTGGACCATCTGTTCAAGGTTGCAATTGGTGGCGCTGATCACCCGCAGGTCGACCTTGCGCTCCTTGACCGAACCAACCCGGCGGATGGTCCGGTCTTCCAGCAGCTTGAGCAGCTTGGCCTGCAGCAGCAGGTCCATCTCGCCCACTTCATCGAGAAACAAGGTCCCGCCATCGGCGGCTTCCACCAGCCCGACGCGACGGTCCTTGGCGTCGGTGAACGCGCCCTTCTCATGGCCGAACAGTTCGGACTCCACGAGGTTGGACGGAATCGACGCGCAGTTGAACTCAATGAACGGCCCTTTGCTGCGCGGCCCGTCGAAATGCAGTGCCCGCGCCACCAGTTCTTTACCGGTGCCGGTCTCGCCTTCCACCAACACGGGCGGCAGGTCGGTATTGGCCATGCGCCGCTCGGCGTCGAGCAATTGCGCGATGGTGCCTTTGAGGTATTGCATGGGTGCCGAATCGCCGATCAAGGCCTGCACGCCGGACTTCTGCGCTTCGCGTTCTTGATAAAACGACAGCGTACGTTCCATGCGGTCAGTCGCCAGGGCCTTGTCCAGCAGCAACTTGAGCTCCGGCAGGGCCACCGGTTTGGTGACGTAATGGAACGCCCCTTCTTTCATCGCCACCACGGCGTCTTCGACGTTGCCGTAGCCGGTCATCATGATCACTTTCAGGTCCGGCGCGCTGACGCGCAGCTTCTGGATCAGGTCGTGACCGCTCATGCCCGGCAAGGAGTTGTCGGTCAGCACCACGTCCGGCGTGAACGTGCGCAGTTGCTCCAGTGCATCTTCCGCCGAGTGGCAGACCGTCACCTCGAAGTCCTTGCGCTCCAGGTAGGTCTGAATATTCTCGGCGAGAAGTTCGTCATCCTCGACCAGCAGTATGCTGTGATCCATATTCCCCTCCCGTTGCTACTTTAAAGTTGAGACAGACGCGAGTTCCTTCCTGCTCTCGACTGGTCAGTTCGACCGAGCCTTCGAAACGCTCCATTATTCTTTTGACCAACGCCAGGCCCACCCCCAACCCCCCTTGTTTGGTGGTGAAGAACGGCTTGAAGACCATTTGTTGCTGCTGCGCGGTCATGCCTTTGCCGGTATCGCTCAATGTCATGCTCAGGTACCCGGCCTGGGATGCATCGAATTCGATGGTCAACACGCCCCCCTTGGGCATGGCTTCCAGGGCATTGGCAAACAGGCTATTGAGAATTTGCGTGAGCAGCACGCGCTGGCTGACGATCGGTTCGACCGCCAGCGGCGTGAAGCGCACTTCGACATTAGAACGCTTGATCAGCGGGTCAAAGGCGCTCAGCGTATCGTCGAGGGCGAGCATCAGGTCGACGGCTTCCGAGTCATCATTGGCCGGTCGCAAGGACACCAGCAGCTCGCGCACCCAGCGGGACATACGATCAACCTGACTGATGATGTCGCCAATGTTTTTTTGTGCACTCTGGCTGGCAATTTCCTGGGCCAGTTCGGCACTGGAGCGGATGTTTGCCAGCGGGTTGCGCAAACTGTGAGCCACCGCCGATGACATCTCGCCCAAGGCGACGAAGGTTTCATTGGCGATCAATTGGGTTTGCTGGCTCTGCAGCAACCTGGCAGCCCGCCGCACGATCCAGAACAACCCCAGATAGATCACCGCGCCGCCCACTGCGGTCGCCAGCCAGATCAGCTTGAAGCCGCGCTGGATACGCGCCACCAGGTCCACCGGTTCCTTGTAGATTTCCACCATGGCCATGACTTTGCTTTTGTCGGCATTGAACATCGGAATGTAGTTTTCGATGAACAGGTACTGGGGCTCGCGCAACAGTCGCTGTTCAGGACGTTCGTCATCGACTTCGTGGTAACTGGTGGAGACGGCCTCCTTCATTTCAAAGGATTCGTCGAGTTCTTCGTCGTCTTCGATACGCACACCGATCAACTGAGGGTTGGTCGACCACACCACCGTGCGATCGAGGGCATACACGTTGGCCAGCAGAATGTCCGGCAGACGCTCCACGTGGTCGAGAAACTCGATACGCGCATTCGCCCGGGTCTCGGGGTCGACGTCGGGATAAGCATGGTCATCTCGCGGGTCGAGCATTTCGCCCATGGTCCGGTTGGGGTTGATCGACGCGTGACGGATTTCCGCCGCACCAATGGCCTGGATGAATTGCGCAGTCAGCATGGAGTCACGTTCGATACTCTCCTGGACCACGAAACGCGTGGAAATGAAACCCAATCCCAACGCCACACCCGTGATGATCAAAAAACTGCCGACGGAAAACCAGCGCAGCAGATTGAACTGGACGGGCCAGCCTTTACGCGCTGCGGCCGGTTCCGGCGCAGGTAGTTTTTGTTGTTCTGATCTCGGCATGGGCGTATTCCGCTTTGCTTCTACAGCGGTATTTCCAATCAGTGTAGGTGGCATTAATCGCCACCGACGCTCCAATGATAGTATTTCGCCGCTATTGTGTTTGAGCGGCCAGTGTTTGCTGGCGCTCTGTCTCTTCCTGCAAGAAATCGATGATGGACTGCGCCGATTTTTCATCCATTCGCAGGTTGGGCATCGGGATCTTTTCGAAGCGTTCGAACAGCTCTATGGCGATCGGGTCCTTTTCCGCCAGCATGCGGTCTGGCTCGCGAATCCAGCGATTCAGCCAGGCTGGATCGCGCTGACGGGTCACACCAATCAGGTCCGGCCCGATGCTGCGCATGCCGATGCCCTGCCCGTCTTGCGGGCCGAGGCTATGACACGAGGCGCAGCGGGTCCGGAACAGCTCTTCACCGTTACTCGGCGGGCGGATCTCGGGCGCATCGGCGTAGCTTTCTTCGATGCTGGGTTGCTTCCAGTTCTGCAAGGTGTTGGCCAGTTGGTCCGCCAGAATCCATGGATTCTCAAAGGGTGAGGCCTTCATCCAGCGACCGGTTTCCTGGTTACCCACGATCAGGCTCAGGTTGTGGTCTTTGCTGCGGCCGTTGTCGACGCCTTCGATGAACAGACCGAGCTTGTGCCGCAGCTCGGTGACATCGGCGAATTCCCCGGTGAGAAATTGCCAGCCCGGCCCGACCTTGAACCGCTGTGCGTAGGCCTTGAGCACTTCAGGCGTATCGCTCAAGGGATCGATGCTGATGGAGTAGAAAAAGATGTCCTTGCCGACCCGGTCACCCAGCAACGTTTGCACCTGACGCAGGCGCGCGGTTTCCAGCGGGCAGGAATCGCTGCACGAGGTGAAGATGAAATTGATCACCACCACCTTGCCCTTGATCAGGTCATCGAAAAAACGCACCTGCCGACCGTCCTGATCGGTCAGCAGGGTGTTGGGGAAATAGTCGCCGCCCCAGGGTGTCGCCGCCGCGGTCGGCGGTGATGCCACCTCGTGAGCCACCAGCACCTGACTGCCCAGCAGGCAGGTGACCAGCAGCAGCACAAGGTGCATGCCCAGGGCGCGGGAGCGCGGCGTGTGCAATGTCCTGTCGGCTCCCCGGCGGTTCATTTTTTCACCGTCACTTGAGGCCCGAAGCCATCGCCGGTACGGAAGGTAGGCAGCGCGGCCGAGTTGACATAGCGCACGCCGTCCCAGCTGGGCAGAGGTGTTGGCATCAACTGGAATTGCCCCGGCTTCTCGATGTCCCAGCGCAGCAGCATGGAGTTGTCTTCATGCTGGGTGTTGTGACAGTGCTCCATGTACGTCCCGGCGAATTCGCGGAAGTTGATCGCGAATTCAACGCTGTCCAGGCCGTCGCTTTCCGAGCCGATGCGGTACACATCCTTGCGAGCCCATTTTTCCCATTCCGGTGGCGCCTTGCCGCCACGACTGAGGATGATGCCTTCCTCGAAGTGCACGTGTACCGGGTGGCTCCAGCCCTTGCCGCCGGCTTTGATATTCCACACCTCCAGAGTACCGAAACCATTCACCCCGGCGTCGGTGGGACCGCTGGCCAACTGGATAGACGTGTTCAAGCGACGTGGGTCCATATGGAAGCCAAAACCGCCGTCGGTCTTGACGGTCCACGGCGCCGAATCGGTGCCATCGGAGCGCCCGTAAGTGAAGGTGCGGTGACGGGCCTGGGCCAGCAGCACTTTATCGGCTGCGTTGTCGCGGTGGATTTTCAGCGGGATCATAACCATGCCTTCAGCCTTGCCCGGTTTGGCCGGTTCATAGGCCGCCGGGTCCATGGCCAGGTCCTGGCCGGTGTAGGCCTTGACGTTGAGCTGCATGACCTTGCCCACGCCCGGATCACCCTTGTCCCATTGCGGCCCTTTGCTGCTTTGCTTGATCACCGCCAGGTATTTTTCCGAGAGCACATCCGCCAGCTCGATCGGTTCTTTCGGCCCCTTGCCGTCGTCGTGGGCCAGCAGGTTGACCACGAACACCTTGTCGCCTGGCTTGATACCGTTTTTCGCGAAGTTGACGATGATATCGAAGCGTTCGGCGATGCCTTGGGTCGGCAGAATCGCAAAGTGATTCTTTTTATCGCCGTCCGCGTCCAGGTCCATGGTGCCGTCGAACGGCACGCTGTGCTCCATGATGTTGCCGTCGTTGGCAATCATGTGGAACGGCACGCGAGCGTAGGAAACCCCGGAGTTCTTCGGCCCCTGGAACTCACCGCTGGAGCCCTTGATCTCGCGCACGATGGCGAACTTGAAGTAGCGCGACACCGAGCCATTGAGGATGCGGAACCGGTAACTGCGAGCACGCACATCAAGGGTCGGTTTCCACTGCCAGTTAACCAGCATCTGGTCACCGAGGAAGCCGTCGGTGTTGAAGGGGTTGAACCACAGTTGACCGCTCTGATCCCACGCCTTGTCGGCGAACACCAGGTTGACGTCATAGTCGCGGTTGCCCCATGGCAAGGCGCTGCCGCTGGGGAAACGCAGGTTGACGCCGTCGTTGACCGACTCGTTGCCGCGATCCAGGGCGCTGTAGTAATTCATCATTGCCGCGTTGCCCTTGTAGACGTTCTGCGCGGTGAAATCGAGCATGTGGTCGTGGAACCAGTGGGTGCTCATGGTTTCGCGCCAGTCGCCACGAATCTTGATCGTGCCGTTCTCGCACGTCTTGCGGCTCGGGCTGAGGTCGTTGGTCCACAGGGTTTCGCCCGGCGCGCAAGGGAACGCCGCACGCGGATCGTGGGCGTCGGTGTTGATGCTGTCATAACCGGCCAACTGGATCGGCCAGCGATAGTCGTAGTACTGGCCGGGGAAGAAAAACGCGTTGGCATAACCGTCGCTTTCCGCCGGTGCGTGACCGTTGTGTTCGTGGGTACTGATGGTGTGCAGGCCAAAGCCCATGTTCGCTGCCGGGTCGATCGGCAGGCCGTTGTAGTGGCGCATCAGCACGGGCTGTCCGTAACGCACCATCAACAATTTGGGTGGCAGGGTGCCGTCGAAGGTCCACACCGAATTGTGATTCTGCACCGGCATGTTCGGATGGAAACGCGCATCGACGCCCTTGGCTGTGCCATCGGTTGCCGGTACGCCAGCGACGTTGTGGTAGAGGCCGCCAGGGCCGAACTCACCCAGTGCATAGCCGTGCATCTGACGACTGTCACGCAAGCCGCCATTGACGCGCGCGCCAGTCTGCACGGTCTTGTAGGCCGATTGCGGGTAAAACTCGTTCCAGCGCTGATGGGACCAGCCCTTTCCTGGTGGACGGCCCTCGGCAGACGAGCCGATGTGCCGGTTGAGGAAATATTCGATCTGCGCCTGCCACGGGTTGCGGTCCACCACGTTGGAGAACTGGCTCGGGAAAGGTGTCAGCCCCGGTTGGCGCAAGAAGGCATCAAGTGCCGCGCTCGGTGGCGCACTGCGCGCCGCATTGGTGGGGTCTTGCTGTGGCGCCGGACCGATGGCCGCCGGTGGAAATGGCAACGGCGCCGCCGGTGTAGTGGGGTCGAGTTTTTCCGGGCCGAACTCTTCGAACAGCACCAGCTGTTGCGTGAACGGCTGCGCGCCAAACAATGGGCTCGGCTTGCCGTTGGTGGGGTAGTTGAAACTGGTCTGCACCGCTGGCGGCAGGATGTTTTCCTTGCGCGTGGTGGCTCGGCTGCCTTTGACGCCATCGGGCAGGTCGAAGGAATCTTCGTTGGCCTCGGGCATGGTCAGGATGGCGTTCAAGGCGCCCGCCTTGTCCTCGGGTTCATCGTAGTAAGCCGAAGGATCCGTGGGTTCGGGCTGTCGTTCATCATCGATTGGGCTGGCGCGCAATGACGCCGAGCCCAGGGTGACTGTGAGGACGACGCTCAGAGGCGCCATCAGACCGAACCATTTGAAGGGGTGCCGCGCTTTTATGTCCATCACCAGCCGCCTCGAAGTCATGAAGGGGGTGCTGGTGGTTTTGCAAAGAGCTCGCCATATTTGTAACAAATTTATACAAAAGTATTAATACTTAACAAAACAATGGCTTAACAACATCAATGTGCCATGACTGAAAAAACGACTGGGGAATGACACCCGCTACCGGGGAAGGTTCACACCCGTTTTCAGGGGGTAAGTTTGAACGACAGACGAACGCAGGTGCCCTCGCCTTCGCGACTTTCCAGCCTCACGGAGCCACCGAACCGCTCCATGATCCGCTTGACCAATACCAGGCCAACGCCCAGCCCGCCTTGTTTGGTGGTGAAGAATGGACGGAACGCCATCTTGCGTTGCTCCGCCGTCATGCCCTTGCCGTTGTCGCTCACCACCACGCTCACCGCTTGAGCGTCGGTCGACTCCAGCCGGACACTCAGCGTGCCGCCCTTGTCCATGGCTTCCAGTGCGTTGGACAGCACACTGTTGAGGATCTGGGACAACTGCACCTGCTGGCTGAGCACCATGGGGGTCGTCGCGGGCGCGAACTCAACCTGGATCGAGGCCTTGGCGATCTGGTGCTCGAACGCCATCAGGCTGTCGTGCAACGCCGCAACCAGGTTCACTGGCTCCGCTTCGTCATTGAGCGGACGCAAGGATTGCAGCAACTCCCTCACCCATTTCGACATCCGGTCCACCTGACCGATGATGTCATTGATGTTCTTGCGCGCTGCGCCAGCGTCGAACTCCAGGGCCAGTTCAGCACTGGACCGGATGGTCGCCAGCGGATTGCGCAAACTGTGGGCCACCGCCGAAGACATTTCACCCAGGGCGACAAAGGTTTCGTTGGTGATCAATTGCTTCTGCTGCGCCGCCAGCAAAATCGCCGCACGCCGCACGATCCAGTACAGCCCCAGGTAAATCAGGCCACCGCCCAACGCGGTGGCCAGCCAGATCAGCAGCAGTCCGCGCTCCATGCGATCGATCAGGTCCTTGGGTTCCTTGTAGATCTCTACCATCGCCGTGACCTTGTCACCGTCGGCATCGAACAGCGGAATGTAGTTTTCAATAAAGATGTATTCCGGTGGCGTGACGAACTTCTGCTCCATGCGCGATTTGTCGACATCGTGATAGCTGGCCGACACCGGAATCCTCGATTTGAACGCTTCTTCCAGATCCTCATCGGCGTGAATCGTGGTGCCCATCAATGCCGGGTTGGTCGACCAGATCACTGTGCGGTCAGGCGCATAAATGTTGGCTAGGATCACGTCCGGCAAATGCTCGATGTGGTCCAGAAACTCACCGCGAGCCGCCGCGCGTGCCAGCGGATCGACGTCGGGAAAATGCTTGTCCTGGCGCGGGTCGAGCAACTCGCCCATGGTTCGTACGTGAGGGATCGAGACGTGACGTACTTCGGCCGACGCGATCGCCTGAATGAACTGCGAGGTCAGCAACGCATCACGCTGCACGCTCTCGGTAATCACGAACCGCGTCGAAACCGCCCCCAACGCCACTGCCACCGTGCCGATCACCGCCAGGCTGATCAGCGAAAACCAGCGCAGCAGATTGAACGGCTGCTTTCGCGTGCTCAAACGGACATCGCCCTGCTCGGACTGGAGCGTTTGTGTTGGCATATTCATTGACGATGTTCCCGACGATTTCCCCTATAGGGTTATAGCCCACTCGCTGATGTTTGCCCGATTCCGGGTGTTGCTTATTCCCCATTCCCCGCCGCCCCCATCTACCCCCAACTGTGGGGGCAGGGGCCCGTCGGGTTTTTCCGCAAAAAGCCGTCCGTGTGCCAGCGCAAGCCTTTACGCCGGGCCTGTGCGGGCGATTTTTGTGTGTTGGTATGGAAGTTGCCAAAACCCCTCTTAACTGGCCCATCCCCCAGGGGCAGGTCTCCGATAGAGGGAATACTCATGCACCCTTTACTGTCCAAAACGGCGGCCGTCCTGGTCGTCAGTGCTCTAGCTCAAGGTGTCGCTCAGGCGGCGCTGTTTGCGGTCGATCCCGGCCCCTATCTACCCGCCAACGGCTCTTTTGCCGCCTGGTATCAGGACACCCATGGACGCACCGTGGACCTGTGCCTGTCCAAGGCCGTCAGCTCGCGAGCCCCCGGTGCTCCCGGCGCTCCGTCCTACATGTGCACGTTGCTGCCGACGCCGGGCGTGTTCGACGACGCGCAGCCAATCGTCTTCCCCACCAACTTTCCTGACGAAGCGTTCTGGTTTACCGCCGACGCGGCCATCGTCGACGCGGCACGGGGGGTTGACCTGTCATTCGGTACGGCCATCGAAGCCGCCTTCGCCGCCGAAGAACCGATCGAGGGTGACCAGGTCAGCTTTGCCCGCGTTCGCATTCGCGTCGACGTGCCCACGGCCGGTACCTACGTGATCACGCACCCCTATGGCGTCGATGTGTTCAACATCGACACCCCCGGGCGGCGCGCAATCAACATGACCCGGGACATTGGCATCGGTGTGCCGAAAACCTACGACGGCGCACTCAGGGGCGATGTCGGGCCGTTCCTGCGCAGCGTCAACGGCCCCTACACCGAGACTAACCCCCTGACCGGTGCGGCCGAGCAATTCATTGGCGATCCGAACCTCGAAGAAGCCGTGACCGGCAGCCCCTTCAACACCAACTTCGTACGCATCGAAGGACCCAACGGCCTGGACCTGCGCACCACGCTGTTTTCCATCTCAGGCAAGTTGTCGACCGTGGCCCGCCCTACCCCGTTGATTACCCAGCGCAGCACCTACTCGCGCAAGGCCGGTGAAAGTGCGCCGGTGGCCCAGCAGGATGTTTTCGTGATGGCACCGCCACCACCGGCCTCCGTCACTCTGACCAGCAGCACCCCCGTGCTGAACCTGAGCGAAGCCGACACCACCGGCAACTGGTACGCGCAATCGTCGGTGAACCCGACCTTGCCGACCTTCCTGCAAGTGACTGCCGACAACCATGTGGCAATTCCCACCAGCACGCCGACCACTTTGTCCATGGCGTTGACCGACCTGGTGGTGATCCAGCGCGCCGAGTACAGCCTGAGTTCCGGGCAACTGACCCTTGTGGCCTCCACCAGCGATGAAACCTCGCCGCCGGTGCTCACGGCAACCTCGGGCAGTGGAATCGCCATCGGCGCCCTTAGTGGCGAAGGCGCGGTTAAAACCCTCGCCACCGGTATCTCGCCAATTCCACCGTCCCGGGTTCGTGTGACGTCATCCAATGGCGGCAGCGACACCGAAGAAGTGGTCATCGTGCAATGAACGCCCACATGCCCAGATCCTCATCAGGAGGCATCATGAACAATTGGCCACGCCTGGCGCTCAACGCCCTGGGACTGACTCTATCGCTGTCCGGCAGCGCGTTCGCTCAACTCGCCGCCGTCGACCCGGGTCCTTATACCTTTGCCACGGGGAAATTCCCCATGTGGTATCAGGACAGCAATCAACTGAAGATGGAACTGTGCCAGTCCCGGGCGACAAGCTCGCGGGTGCCGGCCACCAATCCACCGTCCTATATGTGTCTGCTGGGGGCCGAACCGGGCGTCTATGACGACACCCAGCCGATGGTTTTCCCCGACAACTGGCCGGGCGAAGCGTTCTGGTTCACCGCAGAAGCCGCGATCCCGCAAGTCGGCAACAGCGGGTATGAACTGGAAGTCTACGTTGCCGCAGTCGAGGCGGCATTTGGCGCTGAAACCCCCGCCGATGGCGACCAGGTTTCCTTCGCGCGGATTCGCATCCGCGTCACGGTGCCGACCGCCGGCGTCTATACAATCACTCACCCGTACGGGGTGGAAACCATCAACGTCACGACCACCGGCAGGCGCGCGATCAACATGACCCGCGACATCGGCATCGGTGCGCCGGGCAATTTCAGCGGCGTGCTCAATGGCGACATCGGGCCGTTTCTGCGCAGCGTCAATGGCCCCTACACCGAGGTCAACCCGGACACCGGGGCCGTCGATACTTTCGTCGGCGATCCGAACCTCACCGAGCAGGTGACCGGCAGTCCTAACAACACCAACTTCATACGCATCCAGGGCCCGGCCGGGACCATCCAGACCAACCTGTTCACCGTGACCGGCAAAGTGCTCGACGACCGCGCGCAAACGCCGGTGGAAATAGACCGTGCCACCTACCATCGCGCGTCTTCGGGCCCCGGCAGCAACACCCGGGTGGAAGTCTTTGGCAAATCGGGCAACAGCGCGAACCTGTGCTTCCGCGAATCCGTCGCCCTGGTTCCCGGCCCGCCGCTTTCACCGTGCCTGGTCAACATGACCGGCGACAACGGCCTGTTCTTTGGTCATCGGCAGCTCACGGGCAACGTACCGTCGGTGGTGGTGGTCACGGCCACCAATCCGACGGGGACTACCCGGCCGACTGCGGTGTCGAAGAAGCTCACCGACGTGGTGAAAATCCAGACCGCTCGCTACAGCTGGAGTAATCACAGCCTGCTGATCGAAGCGACCTCGTCTGACGAAGTCGCGGTGCCGGATATGGTCGCCCAGGGCTACGGACGCCTGTCGAAATCCGGCACTCTGCAAAAAATCACCATTGCCGACCTGTCCCAGCCACCCGCTACCGTGACGGTGAAATCCGCTGCGGGCGGCAGTGACACCGAGCCGGTCGTGGTCGTTGGCAGCGCCCCCAACGTCGGGGAAAACCAGCCACCGCTGGCCGTCGCCGATACCGGCAGCACCAGCTTCGGCGTGCCGATCACCCTCAACCTGTTGACCAACGACAGTGATCCCGACGGCAACACGCCGCTGAGCATCACAGCGCTGACCCAACCGGCTGCGGGCCAAGGCACTGTGGCATTGAGCGGCGCGGCTGCGGTGATCTACACCCCGCCTGCGGTGGTCAACGCCCCGCTGACCACCACCTTCACCTACAAGGCGCAAGACATCAAAGGCCTGGCCTCGACCGCTGCGGCGACCGTGACCATTACCGTGGCGCCTAACCAGGCACCGGTGGCCGTCAACGATGCCATTGCAACCTTGGGCGTGGCGGTACCGATCAGCGTGCTGGCCAACGACACCGATCCGGAAGGCAACGTGCCGTTAGCGGTGAACAGTTTCACTCAACCGGCGGCAGGTCGCGGCACCGTCAGCAGCAACGGTACGGTGCTCACCTACACCCCACCGGCCACTGTGACGACGGCTTTCACCACGACCTTCACCTACATCGCCCGGGACAGCTTCGGCGCCCTGTCGACAGCCCCGGCGACGGTCACCGTGCAAGTCTCGCCACGGCCTGCTGCGGAAAACTTCGCAGTGACTGCGGCCACGGTGTCGGCACGCTCCAATAACCGCTTCACCTGGGACTTCACCGGCACCTCGTCGGTGATCACTGGCAACACCATCACCGTGCAGGTCAGCACCCCGACGGGCCCGGTCACCCTGGGCACGACCACGGTGCCGGTGACCGGTCGCTGGAGGCTGACGGTGAGCAACAGCACAACGGTGATTCCGTCGGCGAACCCGACCGCCACCATCACCTCGTCCCAAGGCACCGTACGCACGGTGAACGTAACGGCGAACTGAGCCCTCGCCCCATCAACTCCACGGGTTGATGGGGCGGGTCTCTTCAAACAGGACAACGCCATGAAGACTTCGACCGCCGCCCTGCTCTGCCTGCTCCTGCTTTGCAGCAGTGCGGGTGTGCGCGCCGACGATTTGATGGAAAACGACGACCTGGCACCCGGTGCCGACCTCGGCGAATTGCCGCCGCCCATCGGGCAGCAAGCGCTGATCAACCAGAACGGACAGGCCAACGTTGCACTGGTCAACCAGAACGGCCAGTCGCTGCTCGGCAACATCGTCCAGTCGGGAAGTAATCAGGAGGCTTTCATCCTCCAGCAAGGCAACGACCTGATGGCATTGATCAACCAGCAAGGTTCGGGCAACAACGCCGAGATCACCCAGACCGGCAGCCACAACCGCGCGCAGATATCCCAAAACGGCAAAAACAACGACGCCTCCATCGACCAGGCCGGCACGGGGCTTTCCAGCGCCGTTTCCCAGTCCGGCAATGGCATGAGCGTTTCGGTCAAACAATATCGCTAAAGCACTGCACTACCTGGAGGTTTCATCATGTTCAAACTGACGCCCCTCACCGCCGCCATCCTGGTCATTGTCAGTGCCCAGGCCATGGCTGACGACAGTGTCTCGACCCAGAGACAATTCGGTGATGCCAACATCGCCAATGTAAAACAAAGCGTGGCGCCCTTCGCCACCGCCACCCAGCAGCAGTTCGGCCAGGGCAACGACGCGATGGCGCTGCAGGATACTTCCACCAGCACTATCGACCAGAACCAGACCGGCGACTACAACGCCGGCTACGCCGAGCAACTGTTCGAGGACGGCAGCACCATCGTCCAGCAGCAAGTCGGTGCGCTCAACACCGCCCATGCCAGCCAGTCCATCGGCCTGACCGGCAACCAGGCCGTGCAACAACAGCAAGGCAGCGGCAACTTCTCGTTCCTGTACCAAGACAGCCAGCAAGGCTCGTCAGGGTTCACCTTCCAGTTCGGTGACAGCAACGAAGCCAACATCGAACAAATGGAACTGGGGGACGCCAACACCGCCACGGTCACTCAATACGGCACCGCCAACTACGGCACCGCCGAGCAGGTAGGTCACTCGGGCGGCCAGATCGCGATCAACCAGACCGGCACCAACAACTATGCCTATGGCGATCAGCGCAGCGGCGTCGGTGGCACCGTGACCATCAACCAGTTCGGCGACATGAACGGCAGCGAAGTCTGGCAGTTCGGCCAGGCCGCCAGCCAGGTCCTCGTCAATCAATATGGCGGGGCCAACGAAGCCATCGTCGATCAGAGCTTCGGCTCGAACAACGTTGCCCAGGTCCTGCAAGTCGGCGACCTCAACGCCATCTACGCCGACCAGTTCGAATCCATCGGCTCGACCCTGGCGCTGTACCAACAGGGCACCAGCAACGTGCACTTCACCTACCAGAGCGGCGACAGCCACGTGCTCAATGCCACCTCGGTGGGCAGCGACAACAAGGTCTACGCCAGCAACTGGAAAGGCCCACAAACCGGTGGCCAGTTCGGCACCAACCAACGCGCGACCGTCACCCAGTCCGGCAACGGCAACGTGGCTAACTTCACCCAGGACGGCGTCGGCCAGATTATGACCACCCATCAGTCCGGTTCCGGCAACAAAACCACGGTCAGCCAGGCCGATTCCTACAACGAGCTGTACTTCGATCAGAACGGCAGCGACAACATCCTCATCGCCGACCAGCGCGGTACGACCAACCTTGTTCAGGGCTCTTCCAATGGCTCGGGCAACAGCAGCGAGTTCGATCAGTCCGGCACCGGTAACCAGGCGTTCACCAATCAGATGTATGGCAGTGACAACCAGATCACGGTTAAACAGGCCGACAGCATGAACGTGGCGTATGTGACCCAGGGCGGGACGGGGAACGTGGCTAATGTGGATCAGAGTGGGGTGAACCAGATGGCGACGGTGCAGCAGTTTGGGGCGGCTAACCAGGCGACTGTTTTGCAGCAGTGATTGGGCAGGCGTAAAAAAACCGCGGCCTTGGGGTCGCGGTTTTTTTTGATGTTGCGGTTCTTTAGGAGCGGAACGGCTATAAGCCATTCCCCAAAATAGTACGATCAATATTTCGGTGCCTGGCAGATAGCAACCTGCGAACTTATGATTACGGTGTCTCCCTAAGAGAAAGCGCAGATCCTTCCAATGCACTTAGCAATACATCTGCTTGCTCGATGTTCAATGCCCGTACAACGCGTCCATCTCCCTCACTCATTGCGACGCGCTTGTGAATCCCAGACTTAAGACCTCTCCGGATTTTGTCATGGTGTAGTGTCAGACTTTTCGGCCCTTGGATTGTATTATCCAATTTTTTAAAAGCAGAAGAGCCGATACCTTGTATTGCGTAACTCACTTCAACGATTTTTCCTTCCGCACTTTCACGAATAGAATTAAACCTCCCCCTAGTGCTAGGAACTTTATCCCCAGCCGACTTTGCCCGGCTTATAAGACTCTTCAAATTCGATTCTGAAGCCAACACTGAGTGTTTATTTAACTGATGCGAGGTCTTTGCCAAATTATCCATATCCGATTGATCAAGAAACTTAGAGATTTTCGAAAATGAATCGTAATCGAGACCTTCAAGCGAGTTTATCGGCTGAACATTTTTCACTTTAGGGATAAACGAATTAGGGGTTATTCGGGGGATTTTGGGAATTGTAATCACGTGCCCCGTTGGATCCACAAAGTTCACTGGATCGCCTATACAGTACACATACGAATTCAAGCCGCCTTTTCCAAACGGGCTTAAACTATCTGGACTATTAAATCGCATCAACACCGAATTAAACGCCCGATAGCCGTTACCCAATAAATAATGCCTTGTCACTGGATCAGGTCGTTCGCCAGTAAAGCCCAACAAACTGCTCAAGCCGCTTTCGAAACGACGATGACCATAGGGTGAGTAGGCGATGGTTTGTGGCGTATGGTTTTTATCAAGCGTATGCAGCACCGAGCGCTGCTGATCGGTTGCCAGTAGCGTGTTATCAACTACATCACCCTCACGCTGTTGTTGTGCCAATAGCTGGCCACCGTGTTGGACTATGGAATGTTGCATGGCACCCTGAATCTCGGTAGCCAGTCGGTTTTTGCAATAAAAGCGCTGAAGCGTGGGAGTATCCGGCAGGGTGTGGTTGATCAGACGATCCAGCGGATCGTAACGATAGCGGCAGAGCAATGCGGGTTGCTGATTAGACATTGGGGCGCTCCGAGCTTTCAAGGTCTGGGCGTTTGAGTATCTGCTGGATGGCCACGGGCGGGAACTAGTAGAACTGCTAGGTTTCAGAGGTGGCTCTAAATTGGAGAAAGGCAATTTTGTGAGTGATTCACGACGGCGAGTTTGACCAATCAGGCACCGGAAACCAGGCGTATACCTCGTAGCTGTATGGCAGTGATAACCAGATCACGGTTAAACAGGCCGACAGCATGAACGTGGCGTATGTGACCCAGGGCGGGACGGGGAGCATTGCCAATGTGGATCAGAGTGGGGTGAATCAGATGGCGACGGTGCAGCAGTTTGGGGCGGCTAACCAGGCGACTGTTTTGCAGCAGTGATTTAGGGGCGTAAAAAAACCGCGACCCTGAAGTCGCGGTTTTTTTTGATTCACACGGTCCTGTAGGAGCTGTCGAGTGAAACGAGGCTGCGATCTTTTGATCTGCTTTGAAAGATCAAAAGATCGCAGCCTCGTTTCACTCGACAGCTCCTACAGTTGATTGGGGTGATTTCAGGGACTGCATCGGCAGTCAGGTGGGTTCACTACCACAGGGAGGTGAGCCTTCAGGCTATGGGGTCGAGGTTGTCCAGGGCCTGGTTTACGGCCAGGTCGGCCAGCATGATGATCTGCTGGATACCCAGCAACATGCTGCGCTGTGGACCTTCCAGGAAGGTGGCGAAATCGCTGGCCATGATGCTTGCCGATGCCAGGGATTCGCAGGCGTTTGCCAGCAGGCTTTCGGTGTCCATGTCCGCGACGATTGCGTACATTTTGCTGGGGTTATGGGGGGTGGTTTTTTTTAGGATTTCGGCTTTGAGGTGGAGGCTGGATTCGGGGTTGGGGGTGGTGTTTTCGCTATTTGATTTGGGGGGTTTGGGGGTTGGTTTTGGCATGGAAAGTCTCCTATGAAAACTTGAACCACCATGACCTATCGCTGAACAGGTAAGGGTGGCAGCTGTACGCAGGTTAGCGATCCGGGACACAGGAAGCCCAGGTAGACACGAAGGTCTCCTACGCACAGCCGCCATGACAAATAGCGCAGACACTAAAAGCTGCACTTCAGACTGGGGCGTTGTGGCGCCTACGTAAAACCCGGATCGCTAAACCCGATCGCTGAATTGGCAGCGACCCGGAAACGATAGAGAACTGAGCCAAGGCGCACAAGCCGGCGGATTCTGGCGTAGTTGTAGGCAGTGACGCAAGACGATGTAGTTTCAATCCTGGTCCTACAGCCCCGTCTGACATCATAGATATTTGCTCCTACAACTATGTCTGACTCTCCTGATCCCTGTGGCGAGGGAGTTCACTCCCGCTGGGCTGCGTAGCGGCCCCAAAAACTGTATTCCGGGTGTATCAGACAAACCCGGTTGGCTGGTAGTGGGACTGCTGCGCAGTCCAGCGGGAGTGAACTCCCTCGCCACAGGGGTTCGCGTGGCAGCAGGAACATGTTTATTGCCTGTCCTGCCGTCATCGCGAGCAGGCTCACTCCCACAGTTTGACCGGGTACATCCGTGGAAATCAGGTTGGCTGTCAGACCGTCATCGCTGGCAAGCCAGCTCCCACAGTGGGTTAAGTACATCCGTATGGATCGGGTCGACAATCAGACCGCCATCGCGAGCAAGCTTTGTTCCTACAGGAGTTCAAGAGCAAACGAGCCAAGCTGCTTCGCTTCTCACCACTCAACAGGCCGAGCGTTAGCTCGCCTGCAAGCTTTTGATCTTGATCTGGCTTTTGATCCACCCGCCCCGGAGCGAGGTGCTGTACGCTTGGGGCGAGCCTTTTTTTGCTTACTTTTTTTGGCGTTTGAAAAAAAAGTGAGTCGCCGTCAGGCGAAACCCTAAGTGGCCGTTACCGCAGCAACGGATATGTACACCCGCAAAAAAATGGTCGGCTGTCAGGCCGCCATCGCTGGCAGGCCAGCTCCCACAGGAATCGGGGTACATCCGCAAAAGACAGGGCGACCCGAAGGCCGCCTCGGCTCACTCATCCTCACCCTCCGGCGCTACCCGGTTCTGCGACAAATACCGATCCAGCGTCTCATTCTGCGGCGGCACCGAATTATCCCCCACCACCTGCCACATCTTGCGTTCAATCCCCTGCGCCAGCAAATGCCCAACCGCCGCCTCGATCGCCGACAACACACACAACTGCGCCGGCTCGTTCGTGGTGTAACCCACCTCCGCCTCAAGCAACTTCTTGAACTCGATAAACTTGAACACACCGGCACTGCGCGCCACCGAGTAAATGGTCTTGCTGGTCATCACATTCGCCAGCACCTGCCCACTGCGCACATCCACCGCCCGCAAATTCACCGTCACCTGATCCACCCGATACTCCCGGGAAATGTCGATACCCAGATAACGCGCCCCTTCCCCGCCGCTGCGCACGTTGGTGTCGTAAGCAATGATCCCGCCCTCCAGCATC
This sequence comes from Pseudomonas sp. LBUM1643, assembly GCF_059716215.1. Lineage (NCBI taxonomy): Bacteria > Pseudomonadati > Pseudomonadota > Gammaproteobacteria > Pseudomonadales > Pseudomonadaceae > Pseudomonas > Pseudomonas sp. LBUM1643. The sequence goes on along the minus strand of NZ_CP166813.1, from coordinate 2,445,982 downwards.
ATGTTCGCCGCTTGCAGCGGTGGCAGTTCAGCCTGAATGTTCACCGGTGTATTCGGTTTTTTCTGTGAAGCGCGAATGATCTTGCGCTCGGTCAGCAGGTTCTGCAGCCCTTCACGCTCCAGCACCACGAACCAGCCACTGGCCTGCATCGCATCCATCAGCATGCTCGCCGCACCCTGGGTCACGCTGGTCGAGAACGAGCTGGCCGGCGTCGGCTTGTACTGCCCGGTCTGATCACGGAACCCATATACCACCGCCATCAACCGACCCTTGGGCCGTGGCATGTTCAGCAAGTCGTAATACGTCGACGCCCTGGGGGTCAGGGTCGGGGTTTCGGTGTCCTGCTCAGCCGACATCGGCTCACGCAGACTGCACCCCTGTAAGGCCGCCAACAGCATCCCTAGCACGATTATTTTTTTCATGTCCGTCACTCCCCATCGACCCGCAGCTCCTTCAAGGAGCCAGGCCATTCACCTGGATTTCCGAAACTTCACCGGTCGCTCGGTCGGTCACTTCGATAGTCAGTGCGCCAGAGTCGTCGACAACGTTGACGATAAATGCGTCGGTGGACAGGCTCCCCGTATTGCCAGTGGAGATGTTGTCCAGCAACTGCCCCAGCAGCCGCGATTGCAACTGGCTGCTGAAGCGTTCAAGGGCCGAAGTCCCGGCGATCGAGGTGCGATCTTTCAGGTCGGGATCGTCGTAGTCGTTCTGCGCCTGGGCATTGTTCAGCAGCCAGGTGCCGTTCAGCGGGTTGCCGCCAAACGAGGGGTTGATCGGCGTGTAGACCAACTCGGTCGCCTGGACCAGGCCGCCACTTCCAAGGCAGAGCAACCACATGGCGGTGCGCTGCGAAAACGTCTTCGTCTTCATAATTCGTCCCTCTCAAGGTCCGTGGTGTCTTGCAACAAGGCTTCCAGCTTGCGCTGGACAATCTGTCCGCGAACCCAGTCGGCGGCGTTGTACGCGTCGTCCTTGAGGTCCACGGTGTTGGGCGGCAGGAACCGCCGATAAACCAGGCGCTGCTGAAACTCCACGGTGACCAGGCTGCCCCAGCGTGCCGAGGGTCGTTCACGTACCACCAGGTTGAAATCCATCGGGCTGGTGGCGCGCAGGCGCTCACTGAACGAGTAGTAAAATTCGTGGCCAATGTGCGAAATCGTGTCGTCGACGATGAAGCCCAGCATTTCATCCTCTTCCCCGGCCTGGGCAAAAGGCATCACCAGCACCAGGCTCAAGGCGGCCAGCCATGAGCGGTTCATGGCTGCAGCCCCTGAGGCTGCGCGGATTGGCCTTTGACCGGTCCGTTGGTGCCTTCGAGGAAGGCTTTCTCGGCCACGAACTGCCAGTCCTTGTAGCTCGCCATGCCGTTGAAATCCGCCCACTGACTGGGGAAATCCACCTGCTTGAGCGGCTTCTCCGTAGACGGGCTGTTGATGCCGGTGATGCGCCCGTCAAAACCCCGTTGCAGGTTCCATTCGCCGCCACCGATCGGGTCCGGGTACAGCTGGCGGATATGGTGTTTAGGCGTCGGAAAACGCTGGTCTTGCAACAGGTCTTCAAGCTCTTTGGGGTACTGGGCCAGGCCTGGCGAACTGCGGTAATAGCTGCGCAATGCCTGGGCGTATTGAGTCCCGACCCACAGCAATTGTTTTTCACGGTCCCGGCGCGACGCGGTCGACCACAGCTCGCCGGCACTGGCCAGGCCCATGCCCATGACCGTGATCAGAAACAGCACACCCAGGTAGGTGAAGCCGTCTTCGCCCGAAGGCCTACCACTCGGAATAAAGGCTGCCATCACGCGCCCTCCCTGTGGCTCCGCTTTTGATATCCGCCACGCCGCCCGCCACTCCGTCGGGTGGTGCGACCATGACCCAGGTGTCCTTGCGTTCGGCAATCGGGTCCATCGGCGGGTTGCGCAGGTAGCGCTGCTCCACCAGTTGATCGATGGAATCGGGGTAGCGCCCGGTGTCGCCGTAGTAGTGATCCAGGGCTTCGCGCATCGACGACAGGCTCTGGCGCAAGGTGGTCTCTTTCGATGTCTCGAGGCTGTTGAAATAGCGCGGCAAGGCAATGGTCATCAGGGTTGCGATGATTGCCATGACCACCATCAATTCCAGCAAGGTAAAACCTTTTTGCCGATGCATAAGCTCACCACTCCCGGTAGGCGACGCCGTTGAGTCCTTTGCCACGGACCTTGGAGTAAACGTCAAAGACGTCCTCGCCTTCCCGTGGGTTTTCAGCCGAACTGTCATAGGAACGCAGCCCCCAACCGCCCTCGTCGTCACGCTTGGCCGTGGCCAGCGGGTCGTGGGGAACGCGCCGTAAAAAATAGAACTTGGCGCCTTTGGCACTGCGCACATCACGCACGCCGTCCACCAGCACTTTGAGGTTCGGCGGGTAGCCGCTGCTGTTCAGCGACTTCTCGATGTAACCGGCATCGAACGCACGTTTGTAGGCGTCGATGGCATCGCGTATCTGGTACAGCGCCGTGCGCAGGTCCTGCTCTTTACCCCGGCGCACCACGGTCTCGGTCAGAGGCGCGGCCATGCCGGCCAACAGGCCGATCAGGGCCAGCGTCACCACGACTTCGATCAGGGTAAAACCGCGTTGCGAGGCGTTCATGATCAAGGCTTCTCGACAGTGACATGAGGGGTGGTGGAAGCGACCGGCGTGATCATGGTTCCGGCGCGGATCGCCGTGTCCATCGACCGGTCCGGTGCCTGAATGTGCATGCTGGTTTCAGTGCCGGTCGGGAACTCCATGTCCGAGGGACTCTGGTACGGCAGGTTGCGCACGATCCGCGGGGTGATCGACAGCACCAGTTCCGATTTGCTGACGTCGTCCCGATTGCTGCCGAACAAGCGGCCCAGCCCCGGAATGTCGCCCAGGCCCGGAATCTTGTTGCCGTTGCTGCCATGGTCGTTGCGCATCAGGCCGGCAAGAATCTGCGTTTCGCCGTCGTGCAGGCGCAAGGTGGTCTGGGCGTTGCGGGTATCGACCTGGACCGGAATCGTGCCCTGGCGGGTCGGTTCCAGCGGCGTGGCGTTACTCACTTCCAGGGCGATCTTGATCGCCACTTCGTTGTTCAGGTGCACGATGGGCTGCACTTCGAGCTTCAGACCGACGTCCAGGTAAGTCACGCTCTCGGTGATCACCGGGCCCTGCGTCGACGGCACCGAGGTGGCGCTGATGATGGGCACGCGCTGACCGATGTGGATGCGCGCCTGCTCGCGGTTGCTCACCCGAATCACCGGGCTGGCCAGGGTGTTGATGTCCTTGTCCTGGGCGTTGATCTTGGCTTGTGGCGACGGCGAGATGGAGATACGGCTGGAGTTGATGCCTCTGAGTTGATCAAGCACCGACACCGGCTGACCATCGCTGGTGAGCACGCCAAAGGTGTTGGGCCATTGCAGGCCGAGGTCGAGAATGCGTTGGCGAGCGACTTCCATCACTTCCACTTCCAGCACCACTTCCGGGTTGGACTGATCCTGGGATTGCAGGAGTTTCTCGGCCATGCGGATGGCGTCTTCGCTGTCGCGCATGGTCAGGGTGTTGAGGCGTTCATCGACAAACACATCGCGGGTCTTGAGCATGGTCTTGATCATGTTCAGCGCGGTGTTGGCGTCGATGCTGGTCAGGTAGAACGTGCGCATCACCAGCTCTTGATAATCCTTGAGCTTCTGCGGCGAATCCGGGTAGATCAGCAGGGTGTTTTCGTTCACCACTTTCTGGTGCAACTGGTTCTGTTGCAGCAGCAGCGCCACGGCGTCTTCGATGCGCACGTCACGCACGAAGATGGTGGCTTTCATGTCCGGGCGCAGGTCCTTGTCGAAGATGAAATTGAGCCCGGCCACCTGGGACAGCACCTCGAAAATGGTTTTCAGGTTGGCATCACGAAATTCCAGGGTGACGGGCCGATCAAGGCGCGTACGCAGCTGTGGGTACTGCACCACGTTGCGGCTCTGCACCAGGCGGATGCTGCTTTGCAGCTCCAGTGCGCCGTCATTTTTCGGGTCCAGTTCGAGGATCTGTTTAACCTGGCGGTCGGCTGCATAGATATCGCCACGGCGCAGGTCACCACGGGCCAGTTCAAGCTTTTCGTCCAGGCTGCGCATGTGTTCGAGCTGGCTCAGGGACTCCTGGGCGCGACGGTTGTTCGGCTCAATGGTCAACACCCGGCCGTAGCCCATGCGCGCCGAGGCAAAGTCACGCTGGACGCGGTCCATATCAGCCTGGGTCAGCAAGGCCGTCACGGCGCGCGCACGGCCGCTGTTCAGGGCCAGGTGCAGCTCGGTGTCGCGTGGGTTCTCACGCAGGCCTTCCTCGATGCGGGCCAGACCGGCTTCGTATTGTCCCGACTCAATCAGGTCGGAGGCCTCTTGTTTGGCGACTTGCGCGGAACTGCACGCAGCCAGCCCTGCACACAGGCAGACAAGGCTTATCAGCAAACGGGATCGGTTCATTGCGTGCTCCCCACAGACAGCGTCTGAGACAAATGCAAAGGCAGGTAAACGAAGCTCAGTTCCACGTCGGAAATGCCTTCGATCCGCCACGTTTCGTCGATCACGTCCCCTTTGCGCACGACGTATATTTTTTCGCCGTTCTGCAAAAACACTTGCAGGTCCGAACGGTCATCCAGCCTTCCCACGAACTGGAAAGGCATGGCCGGTGCGCTAGGGGCTTGCACCACCGGAGTGACGTTGACAGGTTGTTCGGTGACGACGGCCAGGGTCGGCGCCGCCTTCCAGCTGCGGGCGGCAAACAGGTCGCCTGCCGGGCTGAGGTCCTTGATTTCCGATGCTTTACCCGGGGTTGATGCGGCCGCCGGCAACGCGCCGCGAACCGTGGTTTTGGCCGGGGTGGCCACGACAGCGACCGACTCGTCGCCCTCGTCTGCCGGCTTGAAGTAATCAGGCCCCCAGGTCAGCGCTGCCGCCACTGCGAAGAACGCCACCCAACCCACTGCGCGTTTGGTATTCATCATGACCTCGACAGGTAAAGGGTCATGCGGATCCGGCCGGTCAGGTCGGCGTCGGCGATTTTCTTGCGCTGGAACTCCACGTCTTCCACCACCACGGCCGGCAACTGGCCGAGCAAGGCGTGCAGGAAACGCCGCAGTTGCGGGTAGCTGCCGCGCACCGGCAGCAGGATCTGATAGCGGGCCAGGTGCGTCTTGGGGTCGATGCCCAGGGAATATTCACCCCGCGCCAGGGTGATGCGTTCCTGGGCGGCCAAGGCGTAGATCTTGTCGATGGCGACGGTCGCCTGAGGCTGGGACGGCAGCTTGCTGCGGAAGTCGTCGAGCTGACGCTGTGGCAGCACCGGCGCGGCAATGCTGCCTTCTTCGACCTTGGCCAGGTATTCGCCGGCTTCGCGGGTCTGCTGGCTGAGCTGTTGCAACGACTGCCAGTCCGGCATCAGGCCCGCCAAGCCATACACCACTGCCAGCAGCACCAGCGCCAGCCCCGCCAGACCGGGCACACCCAGCCCTTGCAGGTATTCGTGAACGATCAATTTAGGGATTTGCATCGCCAATCTCCCAGGTAGCCGACAGGTTGAATTGCACCGGGTGTTCCGGCACGTTGGCGACGATTTCGTGGCTGAGCAGCGACACATCGGAGAGCTCGTCGCTGGCTTCGAGGCGGCGGTGGAAGTCGAGCATTGCGTCCAGATCCCGCGCTTCGGCGCTGATGCGCACCTGGCCTTTGCGGGCGTCCGGCGTCAGGGTCAGCAGCGCAATGTTGTCCCGGGGCAGGCTTTCAAGGGTGGCGAACAGGCGTTCCCACGGCCGCCGCAGTTGCTGGGAGACCTTGCGCATTTCAGCCAGGTTTTGTGCCTGTTCGCGGGTTTCGGCCGGGGTCAGGCCGACTTTGCCGCCGGCGTCGCCGGTCAGCACGCGCTGGGTGGTTTGCAGGTGACCTTGCTGTTGCGCGGCCTGGGCGCTGACGTGTTGTTGAACCACGACACAGGCCAGGGTCAGTACCACACCGCCGGCCAGCAGGCTCCAGCCCAAAGGGCCCGAGCGGCGACGCGGCTGGAAGTCGAGCATCAGGGCGCGCATGTCAGGCCACCGCCCGGGACATGACGTACAGGCTATCGCGTACGGCTGTCCGGTCCTCTTCAAGGGTGCGCAAGTGCACACCGGGTACGTCGGGGTGTGAATCGAGGCGCGCCGGAGCGTGCAGGTAAACGTTCAGCGGACGTTCGCTGGTGGACGCTTGCAGCTGGCTTTCACGACCGATCAACGCGCTCAGTGCGGCGTCGCTGTCGCTGCTGCCCACCGAACGCACCGAAGTCCAGCGCCCTTCCCGCGCCACCAGCAGCACACTGCGCACCGGCTCGGCGACCACGAAGAGGAAGTCGCCGGCATCCAGGCTTTTATCGAAGTGATTGAACGCCGCCATCAGGTACGGTTGCACGGAACGCAGGCGCAACCCACGGCCGCTGGCCATCGTGCGCAGACGCTCCAGCAAGTCCTGCGGCAATGCGGCGGCAATGCGGTCGTAGCCTGCCGGTTCAGCCGACAACACCAGGTTCCAGGGTTGCGTCGGCACGCCGAACAGGTCTTCAAAGCACAGCTGGGCGAACCCTTGCAGCTCGGCAGGGCTGCTGATTTGATCGCTCCAGGGCACCAGGCAGAAACGGCTGAAGTGCCCGGAGACCACCACGCTCAACTGCGCACCGGCCGGCGCATGTTCGCCCAGCAGGCGGTCGAGGGTTTCCAGGGCGACGGCCCAGGCGTGGAAGCCTTCGTCGATAAAACCGACGCTGCCCAGCCACAGGGTTTCGTTGCCACGGCGCTGGCCCAGACCGACACCACTGGCGCCGAGCACGGCGACAAAACGATCACGAGACAAAAGTGACACGATTGATCTCCTCGAGCGTGGTACGCCCTTCCTGCACCAGTTCCAGAGCTGACTCGCGCAGCAGGCGCAAGCCACGTTTGCACGCGTGGGCCTTGATTTTCGAAATCGGTTGACGCTCGACAATCATCTGCCGCAGCTCGTCGTCCAGGTGCAGCAGCTCGGCAATCGCCGTGCGTCCGCGGTACCCGGTGCCACGGCAGTTGCCGCAACCCTTGCCGTGGACAAAGTGGAAATCGCTGACCTGTTGCGGGTCGAGCCCGGAGAGGTGCAGCTCGTCATCGGTCGGGTGATGCGGTGCGCTGCAGCTGGCGCAGACCAGGCGGATCAAGCGCTGGGCCAGCACTGCGTTGAGCGCCGAGACGAGGCTGTAGGGGTCGATTTCCATCTGGGTAAAACGGCCAATCACGTCGAACACGTTGTTGGCGTGAATGGTGGTGAACACCAGGTGCCCGGTGAGCGCCGACTGCACGGCGATTTGTGCGGTGTCGGGGTCACGGATTTCACCGACCATGATCTTGTCCGGGTCGTGGCGCAGGATCGAGCGCAGACCGCGAGCGAAGGTCAGGCCTTTTTTCTCATTGACCGGGATTTGCAGCACGCCCGGCAACTGATACTCGACCGGATCTTCGATGGTGATGATCTTGTCCACGCCGTGGTTGATCTCGGTGATCATGGCGTAGAGGGTGGTGGTTTTACCGCTGCCGGTCGGGCCGGTCACCAGCACCATGCCGTAGGGTTCGGCAGCGAGGCGACGCAGCTGGCGCAGGGTTTCATCTTCGAAGCCCAGGGCTTGCAATTGCACGCCGCTGACCTTGTCGGCCAGGTCCTGTTTGTCCAGCACCCGCAGCACCGCGTCTTCACCAAAAATGCTCGGCATGATCGACACCCGAAAGTCGATCTGACGGCCACTGATGCCGATTTTGAAACGACCGTCCTGGGGCACGCGCTTTTCGCCGATGTCCAGTTCGGCCATGACCTTGACCCGGGAAATCACCTGCTCGGCGAACTCGCTGCCCTGGATCTTGCTGATGTTGTTGAGCACACCATCGATGCGGTATTTGATCACCAGGCCGCTGCCGGTGGTGCCGAGGTGAATGTCGCTGGCGTGCATTTTCAGGGCGTCGTACAGGGTCGAGTTGACCAACTTGACGACGACACTGGCGTCTTCGCTGATGCTGGTCAGGGACAGGCTTTGCAGCTTGTCGGTCTCGACCCCGGCGTCGGCCTGGGCGTTGAGCGATTCCACGGCATGGAAGCTTTCTTCGTGACGTGCCAGGTAGGCTTTCAGGTCATCGGCATGCACCAGGTACAGCGGTGCGCCGTGCAGGCAGTCATCGATCCAGGCCAGGCGCGCGGTGTCGAAGGGGTCGGCGAAGACGCCGATGACCGCTTCGTCGTGACGCAGCAGGATGAATTCGCGCTTGAGGCATTGAGCCAGGGTAACCCGGTCGAACACCGGGGTGGCTTGAAACAGGGTGTCGGTGTCGAGCACCGGGTAATGCAGGGTGGCGCCAAGGCACTCGATGAAAGGCATGGGGGCCAGTTCGCAGAGTACCCCGAGGGCTTCGAGGACCCGCTCGCCGGAGGTGGCCGCCCGGGACCGGGCCTGGGCCAGTTGCTCACTGGAAAAACGAGACGGTACACAGTCCAACAGCGCCGGTTCTACGGCAAGGGATAGACGGTCCATGGCATGCTCTCCAACGCCGGGGGCTTTGAGCCCTGTCGACGCGGCGAGCAGTTACGGTGGGGGCCGGAACGTCTTGTCGCGCCACTACTCCCCGGTGAGCAATTGTTCGTCGTCTGGTGCCATGGAGGCCGACGTTCGTCGGCGATCTACCAGCACCCAACTGCCGTCGTACAACTGCAGCGGGAAACTCTCGATTCTGCTCTGGCGTCGTTCGACGAATCCTTCAGCGGTACTCGCTTCGCGCTTCATCCCTAAAAGGTCACACACGGCACGGGCCAATTCCGCCAACGGAAACGGTTTGAACAGGATATGACTGACTCCCAGTTGCCGGGCCCGCTCACAGACTTCAGCGGTTGGGTGCCCTGTGATCAGTACAAAATGACACTTCCTGTTCTGGCGGACAGCATCGAGAACGTCGAAACCTTCCATATCGGGCAAGCGGTAATCGAACACCATCACGTCGGGAGCAAAATCAGCGGCTTCGCCGATGGCCTTGGCACCTTCGTGTGCTATCCGGACTTCCAGCCCTTGCGCCTGCAGATAATCCTGGAGGTTTTGTGCAAGCAGCTGTTCGTCTTCAACAACCAGTATTTTGTTTAACAAGGTGGACTCCTTGTAACCGCAGGTCCGAGTGAGCCTGGTGGAGTGCGCGCCTTACTGAGGCTAACGCACACTTCATGCCAGGCTGAGCGCCGGTGTTTTTACCACTGCATGTCGTTGATATGTATAAAAAATCATTTTCGCCCAGGTACCCCACCCCCCAAAGGCGGGGGAAGCGCACGGATGTACCCTGAAGCTTTGCCCCACTATTGGGGAACAATCTTCAATCGTCGTCAATCCGTTCGATTCGATTGCTTGACCGAAGTCCGGCCAAGGCCTGAAGGCGCGCCTGGGTCTGTTGCTGTCGGGCAAGGTACGCCCTGACCATTTCAAGCCCTTGTTCCTGTGTGACATCGGCCGCCTCCTGGTGGTTCTGTAGATAAATCAGGTGCCACCCAACGGAGGTGCGCACCGGCTCACTGATCTCACCTGCGGCCATGGAAAAAGCTGTCGCTTCGAATTCCGGCAACATCCGGCCCCGAGGAAAGTAACCCAGGTCCCCGCCCGCGCTGGCGGAGTCATCCTCGGAACTGCTTCTGGCAACACTGGCAAAATCTGCACCTTGAGTGATCTTCACTCGCATCTCTGACAAGCGTAGTCGCGCGGCTTCGATTGTGGCGGCATCGGCACCTTGCGGTACTTTGACCAGAATATGCCGGGCCTGGACTTCCTCGGGCCGGCTCATTTCTGCGCGATGCTCCTCGTAAAAAGCGCGGACCTGTTGTTCGTCCGGCGCGTCGACTTTAGTGAGCTCGGCGTACACCTGTTGCGCCGCCAATTCGCGACGGGTGTACTCGGTAAAACCGGCTTCGTCGAAACCGGCATCATTCAGTCGGCGGACGAACACCTCGGTGCCGCCCATAGCCTCGCGGGTTTGATCGATCTGGTCTTTGACAACGGCGTCGCTGATCACCACCCCGCGTTTCACCGCCTCTTGCCAGAGCAATTCCTTGTCGATCAACGCGTCCAGCGCCTTGCGCCGCAACTGCTTGTAGGCCGTGGGGTTGCGAATACTGCCGACTGCCCGCCCCTGATCTTCCAGGTATTCGACGAAAAAACGCTCCAGGCGAAACTCGGAAATCTCCTCGCCGTTGACCCGCGCAGCGGCCGGGCCATTGCTGCTGAAGGCGACGGGCGCCCACAGGCTCATCAGGATCAACCAGGTATTGAGTTTCATGTCGACCTCCAGTCAGGGCATCGCGGCAATGGGTTTGTAGGGGGCGACCAGATAGAAGCGCTGGTCGGTCAGGTCCACGGTGACGACATGGGCGCCACTCAAGCCCAGGCGACGGCCCGGGCCGAAACTGATCAGCGGGGTCAGCCCGGTATCGAAGTCGTGCAGGCCTTCCAGCGCGTTGATGAGCTTCTCGCGGCTGGCGTCCCGCCCGGTCTGCTTCATGCCTTCGCTGAACAGCAGCATCGAGCTGAAAACGCTTACTTGCAGCACCGCGTGCTCGCCGCCCAGGCCTTGGGTTTCGCGCACCCTGGACAGGGCCAGGCGTCCGGCCCGCGTCCAGTCGCTGGGCACGAACGGATAAGCGAGGAACACCCGTCGGGAAAAGCTGCTGGGCACCTGGAACAAGTCCCCGGCCACCTGATTCGAAGCGGCGAACAAATACGGCACCTGCCCCGCGGTCTGCAAGCGCTCGGCGAGGCGTCTGAACCCGCCACCGCTGCCCAGGTAGAACACCGAACGCGAACCCAATGGCAGGTCGTCCCGTGCCGGGTCATAGACTTGCAGATGGACTTTCTGCCACGCGTGGTCTTGCAAATACTGGCCGAGGGTTTGTGCCGCCTGACGCTGATTGGGTTCGTCTGGATAGGTGATCAGCGTCGGTCCCTGCAGCACGCGCAATCCGCCGGTGGCGTAATCCGCCAGCGCGATCATTTGCTCGCGCAAACCCGGCAACGGCTCGAAGATCTGCCGGCTGGTCCCGGACATGCCCTGGTGCGACAGCGGACCGATCAGCGGCACTCGGGCGCGCTCCAGTCGCGCCGCCAGCTCTGCGTCCAGTGCCGGCACCATCGGTGCGACCAGGGCGAACACCTGTTCCCGCTCGATCAACTGATCCAGCGCCTGCTCCGCACTGGCGCGATCCGGTCCGGGATCAAGAATGGTCAAGCGTATCCGCCGGCCATGAATGCCACCCGCCTGGTTGATCCGCGCCACGCTGCCGTTAAGCACCGCCGCCACGGTGGCCCCCTCCTCGGCCAAGGGTCCCTGGCTCGGTAACAAGGTGCCCAGGTGCACGGTCTCCGGGTCCAGCCCCGGATCGCGGTCATCGGCCAGGCGCTTGAGGTAGGCCGTGAGGTTGCGCTGATCGTTCATCGACAGGACGAAACGCGGCATGGCCGGGTCAAGCCGATTATTGCCAGGGTCCAGGCCTTCCTGGATCGCCCTGGACAGCGTGGCGTCGGTGTACGCCGGGTAATCGCGGCCATTGACCTGCTGCTGGCCATAGGTGCTGCTGAGCCGAAGCCAGCTCAGGTCCGGTGGTCGCACGCCCCCTTCGGGTCGACCCAGGCCATCGGCACCGTGACAGTTGGCGCACGGCAGGCTGGTGGCGGGCAACAGCATCCCCGCCGCGCCGACCCGCGCCATGATCGGTTCACCGCTCGCCGACAGCCCTTCGCGGAACAGCCGTTTACCGGCACTTTCGCTGGGGCTCAACGGCAGTTCCTGGGCAGCGACCTGCAGGCTGCCAAGGAACAACAAGCCGAAGACGAGTGAAATTTTCATGGCGCGCACTCAACGGCCGACCACAGGCATTGTCAGCAACTGCAAGCGCTGGGCAATGGCGGCGGCCGGGGCATCGGGGCGGATCTTGCTCCAGCGCTTGTTGGCTACGTCACCGACAATCAGCTGCGTGGAGTGCTGCTCGGGGGTGGGCACGATCTGGCCTATGCGTCCGAGCACCAGGTCCATCTGCGCCTTGTCGCCGGTGAGAAAAAGCCAGTGGGGGTCGTCTACCCCTTGTTTCAAGGTGTAAGCCTTGAGTACCGCCGGGGTATCCCGCAGCGGATCACTGGTAAGGGAGATAAAGGTGATGCCGTCCGCCTTGTCGCCCAGTGCTTCACGAACCTCCTTGAGCTTGCGGGTGATCAACGGGCAGGCATCGTTGCAACTGGTGAAAATCACATTCAACAGCACCACACGGTTTTGCAGCGCGTCGCTGTAGAAGCGCAGGGTCTCGCCGTTCTGGTCCTGCAGCGGCGTGTCGGTAAACCAGGCCTTGGCATCACGGGTGCCCGTGGCCGGCTGCGCGGCAGCCACGGCGGGTGCGGGTTCTGCATGCCCCTCGTGCGCCAGCGCCATCAAGCTGAACGCGCAGAAGCACATGGTCAGGACGATCAAAATGAGTGCTCTCATGGCTGCTGCTCCATGGCAATGGCGGTGTGCCTGGCGTGGGTGTTGCGTTGACCACTGAGTTTTTCGACCTCACGGATCAGCACGCTCGGGTCGGTGAAACCGTAGTAACGCGTCCAGTGGCTGCTGTTGCCATCGCCCACCAGAATCAGCGGCGCATGGCTTTTGAAGTCACCGCTGAAGCTGCCCAGGCCCTTGAGGGTTTCATTCACCGATTGGGTCGAGCCGGTCAGCCAGCTCCAGCCAGGACCGTTCTGGAAGGCACGGGCGTAATCGTTCAGGCGCTTGGGATCATCGCGCTGCGGGTCGATGCTGATCGACACCAGCTGCACCTCGCTGCCGACCCGCGCGCCAAGCTGTTTCTGCACCTTGCCCATGATCGACGACACCACCGGGCACACGGTGGTGCAGCTGGTGTAGATGAAACTCATGACCACGATCTTGTTGGTCACCAGGTCTTTTTCCAGGCGCACGGCCTTGCCGTCCTGATCCACCAGGGCAACGTCGGCGAACTTGACCTGCGCGTTTTCGGAGCTGGCGCTCTTGGCGGCCATGTTGTGCCCGGCGTGTTCATCGGCCGAGTGAGCCAGGGCCTGACCGATACCACTGGCCAGCAGGCACAGCGTCAGCAGTCCACAGTGTGCGAATCGGTTCATGTCGATGTCCTCTTCAGTGGGCGTTGCCAGGGAGTACCCGGACGCTGGCAAATGTCTTGTCGTCGAAGCTCGCGCCCAATGAGGCCGCGCGCACATGCAGGTACCAGGCGCCGTTCTGGTCGAGGGTCACCGGGGCTTCGTATACGCCGTTGCCCACTTCCAGCGCCGCGACGGTCCGGGTCTTCGATGACGGCGCGAGGAAGTAACGCACCTTCACGTCCCTGACCCCGCTGCGCTCGGTTTTTTGCTGGCCCTGGACGATGCGAAAGCGCACGACGTAAGGGCTGCCGAGGTCGGCGGTGGATTTGTCCAGCATGAACTCGACCTTTGGCACACCGGGTTGCTTGGCGAAGTTCAAGGAGGGCTCAACCAGCGTGGTGAAGCAGTGAATGATGTTCGGCTGGTTGAGCAGGAACGCCACGTCGAATCGCCCGGCCACCGGCAGTTTGACCCGCGCGCTGTACAGCCCCGGCTCGACTTCGCGCAGACTGCGGTCGATGACCATGGCCGCGCGCGCCACTTGCCCGCGATTGGGGTAACCGGACATCGGTGCGTTCATGCCTTCGGCGTAAAAGTAGGTGGTGTTGTCCACGGGGTTGACCACGAACACTGCGTTGTCATCCCGGGACACCGCCAGGCTTGACGCCAAGGGCAGGTCGCCCGCCAGGCGTGGGGCCTGGGGACCGGCTTCGAAGCCCTGGGTTATCGGCTTGCGGCCTTCGCCCAGGGACGACAGGTTGATCATGGTGACCTTGGCCGAGGCCAGGCCGCGGATGTAGGCGTAGGCCTTGGTGAACACAACCTGGAAGGGTTCAGCGGAGACGTCCAGATCATGGATCAGCGAGTTGGTCGCGGCGTCGATGACCGAGGCCTGGTTCTCCAGGGTATTGAGCACGATGGCGAAGCGTCCGTCGGCGCTGAAGCTCATCGGACCGAGGCCCTGCTTGAGCTGGATCACCCGGCGAACCGCCAGGCTGGCGGTGTCGATCACGGTGACCGTGCCGTCCTTGCCGTCGGCCACGTACACCGCCTCGGACAGCGGCGAGTAGGCAACGGACAGCGGATGCGAACCGGTCTTGAGTTGCTTGCTGATGGTCAGGCTCGCGATGTCGATGATGCTGACGGTGCCGTCGTCGCGGTTGCTGACGAAGGCGTGGCGACTGTCCTTGCTGAAGGCGATTTCATGGTGCCCGGCACCCGTCGCCAGGTGTTTGAGAGGCTTGAGGCTGCGTGCGTCGATGACCGTTACCCCGGACTCTTCGGCACTCCTGGCGTTGTTGCCGACCCACAGCAAACGCTCATCCGGTTGCAGTGCCACACGCACCGGGTTACTGCCAGCAGGCACCGAGTCGAGGAGTTTGAATTGCTCGCTGTCGATCACGGCGATTTCACCCGCCGTGGGCATCGAGACGAACACCCGCTTGTTGTCCTTGGGGGTGGTCCAGTCCATCGGAGGTTGCTTGATGTCGATGCGCGCCATGGTGCTGGTGATGCCACCCACTGAGACCGAAGGGTCGACCACCGAGACGCTGGCATCACGGTTCATCACCAGCAGGAAGTAGCTATTGAGGTCGAGCATGGGGCGTGCGCCGATGCTGGATTTGAGGAACACCCCGACCCGGGATTTGCAGCTCTTTTCCCGGCCCTGGGCCTGATCCGCCGCGACGGTTTCCGGGTCGAGCCAGGCACCCGGCGATACGCCTGCCAGTGGCTGACCGGAGGCGCTGTCGGTGATGCGAAAGCGCACGTCGGCGAACTCGCCTTCGCGCAGCACGCCGTCTTCGGCCAAGGGGCGCACTTGCAATGCGATCGATACGCCGTCTCGCACCAGGGTCTGGTCGGCAGACCCAGGTGAGGCATTCGCGAGTGAAGCGGGCGCTGCGGGCATGTCTGCGCAGATGGCGCGCGACACGCCGAGCCAGACGAGTGCCGCCGCAACAACCAGCACGCCACGGGTGACTTTGATGGTCCTGTTCATGTCACTTCTCCCCTTACAGATCTGTGCCTGTCTGACGCTTACCCTGTGGCGAGGGAGCTTGCTCCCGCTTGAGTGCGTAGCACTCACAAAAAACACATTGACTGCAAAATTTTGGGGCCGCTGCGCAGCCCAGCGGGAGCAAGCTCCCTCGCCACAGTTAGAGCGTTCCTCCCGTTACGGCGCGGGCGCCGGTTCCGGTTCGTTTGTCACCCGCAACAAGCCCCACAACCCGGAGGTATTGCCGTATGCGCCGTAGTCCCGGTACAGGTAATCACCTGGTATGGCGTTGCTGCCCCCGGCGCTCGGGTGCATGAAGCTGAAGTGCGCCGCTGGCAGAATGCTTTCACGGGCACCGATGTACATCGACATCGGGTTGTAGCCGAACCGCACCGACCCTACCCCTGGGGTATTCATCGGATAACCACCGATATCGCTCTTCTCCGACTGGAACGGGTTGACCGACCACACGTGACCATCCAGCTGGAAGGTCGAACCACGGCTGCCACCGGTCGGCAACAGGATGTGGGTGCGGAACGGTTGCCCCGGTTTCACATAGAGCACCGGTGTCTGCGGATCACCGCCGATCAGCGCATTGCTGTAGGCCATGTGGGCGTTAGGTACGTCGCCGTAACCGGCACCACCGGCATGTCCGAACGGTGCGTCTGGCGCCAGGCCGAAGCGGAACCACAGCGGCTCGGCCTTGTAGTTGATGGCCATGCTCGAGTTGTCCTGCGGATCGGTCGGCACCCCGAACCCTTCGGCGGCAATACCTTCCACCGGCCGGCCATTGGCCCAGCGCATGTTCAAGGCTTTCTGCCAGACCATCGCAAAGTCGCGGTACACCGCCTGTCCTGGCGCCGTGACCGTGGCGTTGGTCTTGCGGGCATCCTCGACCCAGGTCGCACCGACCGGCAGGATGCTCATGGCACCACCCAGGCCTTTCTGCCCCTGCTTGATCACGTCCGCCGGGGTGATGCTCAGCCCGCCGAACTCCACCGCCGTGGCGTTGATGTTGTCGACACTGCGGCCCAGTTGCGTGACGGGTTTGCCTTCACGCTCCAGGTGCCCGGCGTAGTACTGGTAGGTACGCGTCGGGTAGGCGCCAGTGTTGCCGGCCCGTGGTGGAACCGTCTGGGGCGGGTTGGCGCCGACGTTGGTGCCGTCGGATTTGGTGATGTCGTACGCCAGCAGCTGGGCATGCAGCCCCACATGACTGGACGGCCGGATCAAGTTGTTGGTGAAGATGGTCGAACCTTGGCCACTGTTGCGATCACGCTTGACCAGGCCTTGCATCACGGCAGTCTGGGTCAGGTCGGGCATGACCAGCGGCAGGCGGTTTTCCAGGGTGACGTTGATGCAATCACCCGCCGCTGCGCGCAGTACCAGTGGCTCTACCGGTACACCCGGTTTCATCTTGCCGGTGGTGGGGTCGAGGTCGGATTTGCGCACATACAGGATCGCGGTTGGATCGTGCAGAGGCCCGCTTTGCCCGCCGATGGTGATGGTTTCGCCGTCTTCAGGGTCGACCACCGTGACCTGCGGGATATTCACCGCCCGCGAGTTGAACACCAGGGTGCCGCCCGCCGGATTCAACGGGCCGCCGACATGCTGGCCAAGACCGGCGGGATCGCCGATGACCAGGTTCAACGGGTTGCGCAGGATGTCGTTAGCCAGCGCCGCGACCACTTCATAGTTACGTTGCACGGTCGGCCGGGTGCCTATGCCATTGGGGTTGGCGCTGTACCGTGGGCAGGAACCCTCGTACGCGACGGTGTTGCGCATGCCCGCCGGTTTCGGATTGTTCGGCAAGGCGAACAGATCGCTGCGTTGGGCCGTGTAGTTGCGCATCACGCCCCAGATTCCGTTCCAGTAGCCTTCAATCGAGGCGTCCATCGAGTACAGGTAGTCCCCCGTGGTCGCCGCCGAACTGGAGAGCATCGAGACCGGTGCGTTGAAACCCATCTGCTCGGAGATACCGACCATTTGCGAGGCGCGCCAGCCGGAGTTGGAGCTGTTGCCGAAGCCGGAACCGCTCTGCAGCCATTTCACCCCGTGCAGGGTCACGTTGTGCTCCTCCTCGTGGCCACCGGCATGCAACCGCAGGCGCACGTTGTCACCGGTGTAGGTGCGCAACATCGGGGTGAACGGGTCGCCAGCTTCTGCGCCGCCACGGTTGATGTGCGGTGGGAACAGCGTGGTGCCGCCGGTTGGGCCGGTCGCGGAAGTGACCTGGTTTGGCGCCAGGTTCATTGCCGCGATGGCACGGTCGGTACGGCTTTGCATGGCGTAAGCGAGGTCGCCGGCCAGGCCGTCCGCCTGCATGCCGCGCTTGCCGTCCGGGCCGATTTTGTTCGGGTCATAGACCCGCAGCGCCAAGGGCTCGTTGCGGTAGTTGACGACGAACATGCCCGGGTCATCGACCGAAATTGCCTGCGGACAAGGCCGGCTCGGGCAACCCGGAACTATGCCGCCCTGCACTTCAATGATGCCGTCCAGCAGGTTGCTGGCGTTGTTGCGCACAGGCGGGTTGATGGCGTAGCGGAAGCTGTCAGCCGTGGCCGGGAACGCTTGTGGATTCGGCACGCCATTGGGCCCGGCGCCGACATACACACCGGCTTCATAGGCGTGCTGGAAGTCGCTGTACTCGAGGAAGAACTCGCGGAAGCTGTCGTTCTTGCCGTCGCCGTCCAGGTCACCGGTGGACACCACCGCTTGCCACGAAGTCGGCCCGCCGTCCTGCCGCGCGCCGCTGTACAGCTGCTCGCCGGTTTCGGCGTGGAACCAGGTGGAACCGGCAGGTTCGGCCAGGACGGTGGCGTACAGACCAATCTGTTGGTGAGTCGATGGGCCGAGGTGGTCATGGGTGAAGATGGTGCCCAGGCCACGGTCGACGCCTTTGGTGTTGACCACCGGATCGACGAACCAGCGCTGCATCGCCGTGCGCGCCCCGACCCAGTCCGCCCGGCCATATTGACCGAAAAACGGGTGATTCTTGGCTTTCGGGCAGGCCGGTGTGCCATCACGCGGATCGGCGCCCAGGCACTGATTGAACTCGCGAATCGCGTGGATACGCTCCTGCACGGCACCCGGGGAGAGCACGCCGTCTTCGTAGTTCCAGCCGTTCGCCGAACCGTCGGCCGCGGTCAGGTCCCATTTAGGCAGGTGAATGTGCTGGCCAATCACATCGGTTGGCGTGCGCACCTGATAGTCGTCCATCTCATAGACGGCTGGCACCAGGTTGGTTTGCTGGTATTGCACGCAGTCGAAGGTGTTCATGCGCATGACCAGAGGCTCTGGTGGGCGCTGCTTGGTAATCACCGGCCAGGCGTCTTCCCACAGGGCGAGAATGCGCGCTTGCGGGAAGTGGTAACCGACCTTGTTGTACACCGCATCGAACTGGATGTTCGCCGCTTTGTAGACGCGCGGACGGTCGGCAGTAAAGGTAGAGGAACCGGTGTAGGACATGCCGTCGACCCGTTCGCCGCTGGCAAACTCGCCGGTGCCGGCGCTGCTGGTCAGGCGTTTTTGCCGATCGTCCATGCAAGGTTCGTAATACGGCGCGCCCGCGATAGGCAAGGCGCCGTTGGTGCGGAAGGCTTTCGCAACGATCTGGTTACCTGGTAGCAGAGCGTAGCTGGGGTGATCCTTCTTGGCGTGGAAGGCCATGGCGGCCTGCTCGACCTCGGTGCCCTCTTCCGGCATGTAGATCGGCTTGGCGCGGGTAACTTCCTTGGAGAAATCCAGCGAAGTGGTGACGGTACGCGCTTCACCGCCGGCGGAGAAACCGTCCAGCGAATGCCGGCCCAAACCGCCATCCCAACCACCGGACTGCGCCGGGTCGAGGTTGGCCCACAGTGCGTTGCCGCTGGTTTTCAAGGCTTGGGCCTTGGCGGCATCGAGCATGTCCAGGGGTGGAGTCGGTGGGCGCTGGCCGACCGAGGTTTCCATGCCGCCGATCCAGAATGGGTAGCCTGGGTTTTTCAGGCTGCCATCGGCATTGCGGTTGGCTTCGCTGCGATCCACCAGGGCCAGCGAACCGATGGCCTGGGCGCCACCGGTGCCACCTTGGTGGTCGTCATCGTCTTCTTCATCGTCATCGTCGTGACCGGCCACCAGGGTTTCCCCGATTTTCGGTACGACCGCGACCTTGCCTGGCATCGGCGCCATGGCTTTACCGGGCAGCGGCACGACCGCTGGAATCGGCGTACCGGCGATGATTTCGCCATCGGGCAAGGCCCGTGCGCCCGCCGCGGGTTTGCCGCTGCGCAGGGCATAGGGTTCGCTGTGGTAACCGTCGTCGCCTTGCTGCGAGACTTCGAGTTTGGTGCCTTCTTCAAACACGTCATGCACCCGCCACATGGCCCACATGCCTTGGGCGAAGTGCGGATAGAAGTGGCAGTGATAGATCGCATCGCCGGCCACGCGGTTGCGGTTGCCCGAACCCCCGTTGGCGATTTCATAGGTGTAGCCGGCGCCCGGGCCGATGCCCTGGGCATCCACGTAGTCGGAGTTGTCATCGTTGGGGTTGAACAGCCACTGATGCCCGTGCAGGTGAAAGATATGCTGCTCGTGACCGTTGTGCGTGTTGCGGAATTTCACGAAGTCACCGATGTAGCTGTGGTTGACGTTCGACGGCTCGGACGGGTAAAGCGCCATGGTGGCTTTGACCCCGATCTGGTCGGCGCGTGGCGTTTCACCGGGACGAATGTTTTCCAGCCCGGCGTTGGCCGGTACGTCCACCAGCATCGCCACGTCGCCGACGGTGTGCGAGCTGAGGAAGAATTCTTCATAGGCACAGGACAGGCAGTCGTGCATCGGCCCGACGCCCAGGCGGTTGGCGACCACTTCAGCACCCATGCCGCCGGAGCCATAGTTGATCATGAACGAATCGCGGGTCGGCTCCAGCACGTGGGCCATGACCGGGTCTGCCCAGTAGGCCGGGAATGCCTGGGTCGCAGCGGTTTCATCCTGGAACTGCGAGGCGAAATCGCGGAACGGTTCCAGCCGGTTGGGCAACGCCGGATTGCGTTTGCCAACAGCTTCCAGCGGATAGGTCGAAGGCGGGAAGCTGCCGTCGGCGTTGCTGCCCATGACGATCGCGTCACTTTCGCTGGAGATGATTTCGTTGCCGTCGACCATGTTGATGATCGGCGTGCCCGCCTTGCCTTCACGAATCCACGGCTCGCGTTGCGGGTAGCGCGCCTGGTAGTCGACGATGGGCTGACCGGTCGGGGTACGCCCGGTGCTGGCCAGACGCATTTCTTCTTCGGTCACGGTGTTGCGATAGGAGCGCCCGCCCTTGGGCACCACGACCACTTCGCCGAACAGGCCGTTGGCGACGTTACCTGCATCACCTTCACCACCGAAGGTGGCGCCACGGCTGCTGGCGGCAAAGGCGCCTTCGCGTTCGGCGTACAAGGTATAGGAGCGGCTTGCGCCGGGGGCAATCAGGGTGTTGGCATTGCGGCCGGTGAAGGAGGCAATGTCATCGATGCTGTTGACCGCCTGCATGCCGTTGACCTGGAAGCCGACATGGCGGTCAGTGACTTGCTCGTCGACCTTGAAGTCGTCGGCTTCACCGATCTGCACTTCACCTTCGATTTCGCCTTCCTCTTCCTCGCCGCTGTCATGGCTGCCGGGGTTGGCTTGGTAGGCCAGCAGGTTCTGCAGGTTGATGGTCAGGCAATCGCCGGCCGCAACACGCAGCACCAACGGACGCGGACGCTTGTCGGGCCGCAGCGAAACCTTACCCGGCACCGCCGTGCCACCCTGGGCCAGTGACCTGTTGTGGTCGTCGACCACATCGCGGCGCAGGGCGAACATCATCCCGTTGACGTTCTGTGCGCCGAGCCGGTTGAACATCAGCGGCTGATCCAGCGCCACGACATTTGCGACCAGATTGCGCTCACAGCGCAGGGCCGCCTGTGCCATCTCCAGGCCGAACATCGGCACCAGAAACAGCAGCAGATTAAGCAGATGATGACAGTTGGGTTTGCCGGTCATGATCACGGGCCTCGCTGGAGATGCTCATTAGGAGCAATTCTTGACAAATCTCTTTGAGCAATCTGCATGCCATAAATAATCTGTTTATTTTTCAGATGGTTAGATGAACGACTTGATAAGTAGGGGGATATTCCCCACCCATTCCCCCACTTTTCGGGGGGCTTGAGAAATTGGGGGAAGAGAAGAATTTGGGGCTGCTTCGCAACCCAGCGGGAGCAAGCTCCCTCGCCACGGGTATTGCGGTGGCAGGCACACCTCATAATCCTCGCCGAATGATTAAATGTGGCGAGGGAGCTTGCTCCCGCTCGGCTGCGCAGCAGTCGTAAATCCAGCGCATGTGCGGTGCCAGGAACACCGTGATCCTGGGAGCATTCCCCAATGTTGGGGCAACCCCCCACTCACAACGGCGCATCCACCGCCAGCCCCTGCAAACGCCGGTACTGGCGCAGGACACTGGGCACATAACGCTGGGTTTCGGCGAACGGCGGGATCACTCCGCCACGGCTGAGCACCGCTTGCGGGCCGGCGTTGTAGGCCGCCACGGCGAGGGCGATGTCGTTGTCGAACAGGGTCATCAGACGCTTGAGGTATTTGGCGCCGCCCTGGATGTTGGCTTTCGGATCGTAGACATCCTTGACCCCCATCTCCCGGGCCGTGTCGGGCATCAATTGCATTAACCCGCCCGCCCCTGCAGGTGAGGTAGCGCTGGAGTTGTAGCTGGACTCGGTCTGGATCACCGCATGCAGCAGCGCCGCCGGTAACTGGTTGGCGGTCGCGGCCGCCGACACCAACTCGGCATAGGGCCTGGCCGCAATCATCTGGGGCTGTTGATCGAGGCTGACCTGAACTTGTTCGGGCTCGCGAATCACCCGCTCATAGTGGCGTCCGGGGCGATGAACGTTGGACAACACGTAGCCGCCCTTGGCGTCCACGGAAACGAACACATCGGCTTGCACGATGCCGGTCAGCAGCAGCCCGCCAAGCAGTCCAGCGGTGAGAGATTTGATCATGGTGCCTCCCCTGACCTGCCCCGAAAAATGGGGGTAATGCCCCAATGGCTGATCGTGGAAGAGGCTTACGCAAGCACCGTGCCGCAACTGGAGAGGCCCGCAGGACGGGGGTTGCAGCAGAATGTCGGGGCCTGAGCATGGCAATTGCATAAGCCATCAAAGCGACCCTTCTGCCGACTGTGTGAGGTCATCATGAATCAGCGTCTGTGTTGTGCCCCGCGTACCCAACGCGGGTTTACCCTCCTGGAATTGCTGGTGGTGCTGGTGGTGCTCGGGCTGTTGGCCGGCATCGTCGCGCCGAAGTATTTCGCCCAGCTCGGCCGCTCGGAGGTAAAAGTGGCCAAGGCGCAAATAGAAGGCCTGGGCAAGGCCCTCGATCTGTACCGACTGGAGGTCGGCCATTACCCGTCCACTGAACAGGGTTTGCAGGCGCTGGTCACCGCGCCGAGCGACGAAACCCGCTGGACCGGTCCTTATCTGCAGAAAAAACTGCCGCAGGACCCGTGGGGGCGTAACTACGCCTATCGCTACCCCGGCGAAAACGGCGAGTACGACCTGCTCTCCATGGGCAAGGATGGCCAGCCCGGCGGCGAAGGCGAAAACGCCGAAGTCACCAGTTGGCAATGACGGGAGTGGCGAGCATGCGCTTTCATCTCA
The DNA here is from genome assembly GCF_059716215.1 of Pseudomonas sp. LBUM1643. NCBI lineage: Bacteria > Pseudomonadati > Pseudomonadota > Gammaproteobacteria > Pseudomonadales > Pseudomonadaceae > Pseudomonas > Pseudomonas sp. LBUM1643. Next base: position 2,423,155 of record NZ_CP166813.1, on the reverse strand, counting down.
AGGCAGTAGGCAAGGCCGGCGTGGTGTCGATGACTGTCGAAGCGCCCGGCCACAGCGAAGCCCGGCGCATCGTCGAAGACCAGGGCCTGCGCGTGGTGAGCCTGCACGCCGAGCGACACTGGCGAGCACTGCGTTTGCAAAAGCGCGAGACGTTCAACCTGGTGTTGTTCAGCCAGGAACTCACCACGCTGCTCAATGCGGGCCTGCCGTTGATCGATGCGCTGGAAAGCCTCGCCGAAAAAGAAAACGCCCCGCAGGCCCGCAAAACCTTGAGTGAGCTGGTTCGCCTTTTGTATGAGGGCAAATCGTTCTCCCAGGCACTGGGCCAGTTGTCGGCGGTTTTCCCTGCGCTTTACGTGGCGCTGGTACAGTCCAGCGAGAAGACCGGCGCCGTGGGCGATGCCCTGGGCCGCTATGTCAGCTATCGCCAGCGCATGGACGAGGTTCGACAGAAGATCGTCAGCGCTTCGATCTACCCCATGCTGTTGCTGGTGGTGGGAGGTGGCGTGGTTTTATTTTTGATGGGTTATGTGGTGCCGCGCTTCAGCCTGGTGTTCGAAGGCCTGGGCGACAATCTGCCGTGGCTGTCCCAGGTGCTGATGAGCAGCGGGATGTTCCTGCACGCTCACCAGAGCGAATTCTTCGGGACCCTGGCCGCGATCGTCGCGGCGCTGGTGTTCCTGCAACGTCAACCGGGCTTTCGCCGTGGCGTTGACCGTCTGATCGAAAAAATCCCGACCATCCACCAGCGCATCGTCATGTACGAACTGGCGCGTTTCTACCGCTCCCTGGGCATTCTGCTGCAGGGCGGCATCCCCCTCGTCACGGCCATGGGCATGGTCCGAGCCCAGCTCAACGTCGCTTCGCGTTGCCGCCTGGACCAGGCGTGCGAGCGAGTACGCGAAGGGCAATCCCTGTCGACCTCTCTGGAACTCAATCATCTGGTGACACCCGTGTCCCTGCGCCTGCTGCGTGCCGGGGAACAGTCCGGCAACCTGGGGCAAATGATGGAGCGCAGCGCGGACTTCTACGATGAAGAAATCAGCCGATGGCTGGAATGGTTCGTGCGGCTGTTCGAACCCTTGCTCATGACCTTCATCGGCCTGCTGATCGGGGTGATCGTCATCCTGATGTACATCCCCATATTCGAGCTCGCCTCGAGTATTCACTGATAGACCCAGAAAAAAAGACGGTGATCGATATGCACATGAAGAAGCTTTTGCTCGCAGTGGCTATTGGCGCAGTTCTGTCGGCGTCCACGGTTCTTGTACCGGACAGCTTTTCCGGTATGTCGAGTGCTCACGCGAAAGACGGTGGTGGTGGTGGAGGCGGTAGTGGCGGCAGTGGCGGAGGTGGCGGCAGTGGCGGTGGTGGCGGAAACGGCGGTGGAGGTGGTGGCGGCAATGGTGGCGGTCACGGTGGAAGCGGTGGCGGCAATGGTGGCGGCGGCGGAAGCGGCGGCGGCAATGGTGGCGGTCACGGTGGAAGCGGTGGTGGAGGCAGTAGTGGCAGCGGCGGCGGTGGCAACAGCGGCAGTGGCGGCAATAGCGGCAGCGGTCATAGCGGCAGCGACCATGGCTCGGGCCATTCCGGCAACACGGCCTCATCCTCGTCCGGGCGCAACGGCACCCACAACGAGCCGGGGGATGACCATGGGGTACATCGTGCGGGTGAAGTCGGTGATGACCACGGGGTACATCGTGCGGGTGAAGTCGGTGATGACCGCGGCGTTCATGCCAATGGTGAAGTCGGCGACGACCGTGGTGTGCATGTCGGCGGTGAGCCAGGCGATGACAAGAGGTCCTGACTCACGCTGATCACACGAACACCACTCACCCCTGTAGGAGCTGCCGAAGGCTGCGATCTTTTGATCCTGATCTCGATCGAATCCGGAAAAAAAAGATCAAAAGATCGCAGCCTGCGGCAGCTCCTACAAGGGCTTTAGTGAACTTCATACCTCAACCCGATCCAGCCGCTCACGCAAAAATTCGATCAACGCCTGCACGGGCCTCGACCCCTGGCGATGTTGCGGGTACACCGCCGACAACGTCAGCGACTCCGGCCGAAACTCATCCAGCACCGGCACCAGCCTGCCATCTTTCAAGGCCGCCCCGACAATAAACGTCGGCAGGTACGTAATCCCCATACCCGCAATCGCTGCGTCTTTGAGCAACTCACCGTTGTTGACCCGCATCCGCCCGGTGACCTGTACGGCCAGCGGTTTGCCCTGCCCTTCGAAACGCCATTGCACCTGACGGCCATGACCGTAAGGCAGGCAATCGTGGGCAATTAAATCTTCGGGCTTAAGCGGCGTGCCGCGCTCGCCCAGATACGCCGGGCTGGCGCAGTACACACGCTCGATGGACGCGATGCGACGAGCAATCAGCGTCGAGTCTTCCAGTGTTCCGATGCGCAATGCCAGATCGTACCCTTCACTGAGCAAATCCACCGGGCGATCACTCAGGTCGACTTCTACGGTGACGTCGCGATAACGCTTCAGAAACAGCGGCAGCAAACACCCCAGATGGGCCAGGGCAAACGACAGCGGTGCACTCACCCGAATCGTGCCGCGCGGCTCCGTGGTCTGCCCGGCGATGCCCTGCTCCACTTGCTCGACTTCACTGAGCAGGCGCAAGGCTGACTCGTAATAACTCTGGCCCAGGGGCGTGACATCCAGACGCCGGGTGGAACGGTTGAGCAGCCGCACCCCCAGACGCTCTTCGAGTTGCATCAAACGTCGGCTGACGAATTGCTTGGAAAGCCCCAACTGATCGGCCGCCGCGGTGAAGCTTCCGGAGTCCATCACCTGGCAAAAAATACGCATATCTTCGAACGGGTTCATTGTCACGTCCTGGTTGACAGTCAAACACTTTATAGCGGCTTTTTCCTTTATCGGCATCCTATTAATCTGTGTTCACCCCGTAGACACAGGCGCTGCCGGAGCCTGTGATCTTCTGATCTTGATCCTGAAGAACACGATCAAAAGATCGCAGCCTCGTTTCACTCGACAGCTCCTACAGGGATCTCATCTCTCTCATTAAAAGGATTTGCCCGCATGAACCTCGCCAAGAAAACCCTGATCGCCTCCCTCCTCGCCCTCTCCGTCAACAGCGCGTTTGCGGCGGGCAGCCCCGGTGTCGAACACAGCACCCAAGCCTTCCTCGAAGCCCTCGCCGCCGGCGGTGGCAAGCCCCTCGAGCAGTTGAGCCCGAAAGAGGCCCGTGCGGTACTGACCGGTGCGCAGAATTCAGTGAAGGTTGATCTGTCGGGCGTGGACGTCAGCGACCGCGCCATCAAGATCGACGGGCAAACCATCAACCTGAAAATCGTTCGTCCGGCCAACGTCAAGGGTGAGTTACCGGTGTTCATGTTCTTCCACGGTGGCGGTTGGGTGTTGGGCGATTTCCCGACTCACCAGCGTCTGATCCACGACCTGGTCGTCGGCTCCGGTGCCGTCGCGGTGTACGTCGACTACACGCCTTCACCGGAAGCGCAGTACCCGACCGCGATCAACCAGGCCTACGCCGCCACCCGCTGGGTGGCCGAGCATGGCCAGGAGATCGGCGTCGATGGCAAGCGCCTTGCGGTGGCTGGCAACAGTGTCGGTGGCAACATGGCGGCGGTCGTGGCGTTGATGGCCAAGGAACAGAAAACGCCGGCATTGCGCTTCCAGTTGTTGATGTGGCCGGTGACGGACGCCCGGTTCGACACCGGGTCGTACCAGCAGTTTGCCGAAGGCCATTTCTTGACCAAGGGCATGATGAGCTGGTTCTGGGACAACTACACCACTGACGCCGGCGAACGCACGCAGGTCCATGCGTCGCCATTACAAGCCAGCGCCGAACAGCTCAAAGGCCTGCCAGCCGCGCTGGTACAGACTGCCGAGTTCGACGTGCTGCGTGATGAAGGCGAGGCCTACGCCCGGCATCTGGATGCGGCGGGTGTGCCGGTCACGGCGGTGCGCTACAACGGGATGATTCACGACTTCGGGTTGCTGAATCCGCTGAGCCAGATTCCTGAAGTGAAAGCGGCGGTGCGTCAGGCAGCACTGGAACTCAAGACGCATCTGAACTGAGTTCCTTGCGACCTCGCGAGGCTGCGAGGCTGCACCGGTCCCCTGTAGCAGCTGTCGAGCCTGCGAGGCTGCGTCCGGCTGCGGAGCAGTCGTTAAACCGGTATACACGGTCTTCTCGAACGACCGCATCAGCTGATTTTACGACTGCTTCGCAGCCGGACGCAGCCTCGCAGGCTCGACAGCTGCTACAGGGATCGCGGTGGCTTTGGAGATCTTTCAGCGGCTGCAACATTGAACGTGTTCTCACTTTCCTTCGGAGTTTTCCATGTCCTTCCTCCTCGCCCACCTGCTCTCCTTGAGCGCCCTGCTGCTGGTGATCGACACGGTGCTCTGGCACCTCGCGCCGTTCAAACACCGCGTCGTTCGCGTGGGTGTGCGCCTGGCACTGTTTCTGGTGTTCAGCGCGCTCATCATCAACGCTGGCGTCAGCCCGTTGCAGGCACCGCTGTTTGCCGATGATTCCGTGGCGCAAACAGGCGCCACGGCGTTGGGGATTCTCTGGTGGTTGTACGCGGCACGAGTACTCACCGAGGTTATCGGCCTGATCCTGATGAGGCGCATCGGTCACAGCGGTCGGTTGCTGCAGGATGTCATTGGCGCGCTGGTGTTTCTGATCGCCATCGTCGCCGCGGCCGGTTATGTGCTGGAGCTGCCGGTCAAGGGATTGCTCGCAACTTCAGGCGTGGTGGCGATCGTCGTCGGTCTGGCGCTGCAAAGCACCTTGAGTGATGTGTTTTCCGGCATCGTACTCAACACCACCAAGCCTTATCAGGTGGATGACTGGATCGTGATCGACGGCGTGGAAGGCAAGGTACTCGACATCGACTGGCGCGCCACGCACCTGCTGACCAGTGCCGGCAGTACGGCGGTGGTGCCGAACTCGGTGGCGGCCAAGGCAAAAATCGTCAACCTCAGTCGGCCGAGCAACATGCACGGCGTGTCGATCAGCATTCAAGTGCCCAACCATATCCGCCCGCGCCGGGTGCTCGACGCACTGGATCGCACGCTTCAAGGCAGCAGCAGCCTGCTGTTGAATCCGGCGCCGAAAGCCGTGCTCAAGGAGGCTGGCGAAACCATGTCCGAATACGTGGCCAGCGGCTTCATTACCGAGCTGGGCAAGAAAAGCGAAGTGCGTAATCAGCTGTTCGACCTGGCGCATCGGCACCTGGAAGCGGCGGGTATTTCCCGGCAGCTCGACGGTGTGATCGAACCCTCCACGCGCGCACGTGCCTTGCTGGACGAAGTGAAAATTTTCCGCTCCCTGAGCGAAAAAGAACGCGATGAACTGGCACGGTCCATGGTTGCGCAGCAGTACGCCGCCGGCCAGGTGGTGCTGGAACTGGGCGAGGTACCGGACAACCTGATGGTCATTGCCACGGGCGTGGTCAGCGCGACAGTTCCCGACGGTGACGGACACACCGAAGCCGGACGCATGGGGCCGAGCGAGGTCATGGGCGAACAGAGCATCCTGACCGACACCCCATCCATGGCCACGTTCACCACGTTGACCTCGTGCATCATCTACCGGATCGACAAATCCTTGACCCGAAACTGCATGGAGCAGCGCAGCGAAGTGGGTCAGGCGTTGAACAAATTGCAGGCCGTGCGGCAGCAGAACAGCCGTTTGGCGTTGATGGCCAAACCGGTGCACATCAAGAAAAACGGCTTTTTGAGTTGGCTGCAAAAACGCCAGAATGTATGAGCAGACCTGTAGATCCGGAGCTGGCCACATAAGGAGTGCCGCGCATTGGCGTAATGCTGTACGCATTACATTTGTGGCGAGGGGATTTATCCCCGTTGGGCTGCGAAGCGGCCCCAAAACCTGCAACCGAGGTGTATCAGGTACACCGCGTATGATGGTTTTGCGCCTGCTTCGCAGCCCAACGGGGATAAATCCCCTCGCCACAGTATCGTGCTTGCCTGAAACTGTTATTGGTGCTCGCTTATTTCGAAGTCAGCACCGAATAGCTGTTCATCAAATTGCGATAGTTCGGAATGCGCGGCGACAGCAGGTTTGCCAGGCCTTCCATGTCGTTGCGCCAGTCACCCTGCAGCTCGCAAGCCACCGAGAACCAGTTCACCAGTTGTGCACCGGCTGCAGCCATGCGCGCCCAGGCGGCTTGCTGCACGGTTTCGTTGAAGGTGCCGGAAGCATCAGTCACCACGAACACTTCAAACCCTTCAGCCAGTGCCGACAACGTCGGGAAGGTCACGCACACGTCGGTCACCACACCGGCAATGATCAACTGCTTACGGCCAGTGGCCTTGACCGCCTTGACGAAATCTTCGTTGTCCCAGGCATTGATCTGGCCTGGACGCGGGATGTACGGCGCGTCCGGGAACTGCTCTTTCAACTCTGGAACCATCGGGCCGTTCGGGCCATTTTCGAAGCTGGTGGTGAGGATCGTCGGCAGTTTGAAGAACTTGGCCACGTCGCCCAAGGCCAGCACGTTGTTCTTGAATTCGTTCGGCGAGAAATCCTGAACCAGCGAGATCAGGCCCGTCTGGTGGTCCACCAGCAGGACAACTGCGTCGTCTTTGTTCAAGCGTTTGTAAGGCACATTGCTCATGTAAAACTCCTCGATGGATGGGTGTTACAGACAGCGCCGACGCGATCGGCCGACGCTTTTTTGTGAGTGTCAGAAGGCAAAACAGGAGCAGCCGAAAGCGCCCCAGAACCCGGCGAAATCGCTGACTGGCGCGTTCGATAACCGTGCCCGGTCGTGGCTGTGGGCGTGTACGCCGCACGGTCCGCTGCAATGGTGAACCTGGGCCTGCATCGGCGAGGTCGGGCGCCAATGGCCGGGGACTTTCACCACGGGCGACCAGTCCGGCAGCACCGGGACGCTGGCCGGCCCGAGTTTTTCAAAATCACCGGCGGCATACACCACCTTGCCGCCCACCACGGTCAACACCGATTCGATCCACTTGATGGCTTCTTCATCGACGCTGAAAAAGTCTGCGCTGAGCGCCGCGACGTCAGCCAGCTGGCCGACTTTGATCATGCCCTTCTTGCCCTGTTCGGAAGAGAACCAGGCGCTGCCGTGGGTAAACAGCTCCAGCGCGGTCTGCCGGGAAAGGCCCTCGCTATGCAGCTCCAGACCACCGACGGTACGGCCGCTGACCATCCAGTACAGGGAAGTCCACGGGTTGTAGCTCGACACCCGCGTGGCGTCGGTGCCCGCGCCCACCGGCACACCTTCGGCCAGCATGCGCTTGATCGGCGGCGTTGCTTCGGCGGCTTTGGCGCCGTAACGCTCGACAAAATATTCGCCCTGGAACGCCATGCGATCCTGAATCGCAATGCCACCGCCCAGCGCCCTCACCCGCTCGATGTTGTGCGGGGTGATGGTTTCCGCGTGATCGAAAAACCACGGCAAGCCATTGAACGGAATGTCGCGATTGACCTTCTCGAAGACGTCGAGCATGCGACTGATGGATTCGTTGTAGGTGGCGTGCAGGCGGAACGGCCAGCGCTGTTCAACGAGATGGCGGACCACCGGTTCCAGTTCGTCTTCCATGGTTTGCGGCAGGTCCGGACGCGGCTCAAGGAAGTCCTCGAAATCCGCCGCAGAGAACACCAGCATTTCCCCGGCGCCGTTGTGCCGCAAAAAGTCATCGCCCTGATGCAGGGTCACGCTGCTGGTCCAGTTCTTGAAGTCGGCCAGCTCTTCCTTGGGCTTCTGGGTAAACAGGTTGTAGGCGATGCGAATGGTCAGTTGCTGGTCTTTCGCCAACTGCTCGATCACCTGGTAATCGTCCGGGTAATTCTGGAAACCGCCACCGGCATCGATGGCACTGGTCAGGCCGAGACGGTTGAGTTCACGCATGAATTGGCGCGTGGAGTTGACCTGATACTCCAGCGGCAACTTCGGCCCCTTGGCCAGCGTCGAGTACAGAATCATCGCGTTGGGACGCGCCACCAGCATGCCGGTCGGATCGCCGTTGGCATCACGGACAATCTCGCCACCCGGCGGATTCGGCGTGTTGCGGGTGTAACCGGCCACGCGCAACGCCGCTCGGTTGAGCAAGGCACGGTCATACAGGTGCAGCACGAACACCGGCGTGTCCGGCGCCGCCTGGTTGAGTTCTTCGAGGGTCGGCATGCGCTTTTCGGCAAACTGGAATTCGTTCCAGCCACCCACTACCCGCACCCATTGCGGCGTCGGCGTGCGATCGGCCTGTTCCTTGAGCATGCGCAGCGCATCGGCCACGGACGGCACACCTTCCCAGCGCAGTTCGAGGTTGTAGTTCAAACCGCCGCGGATCAGGTGCAAGTGTGAGTCGTTGAGACCGGGGATCACACAACGACCCTTGAGGTCGATCACCTGGGTATTTGCACCCCGCAACGCCATGGCCTGCGCATCGGTCCCGACCGCGACGAAACGGCCTTCGCTGATGGCCACGGCGCTGGCGAGCGGGTTTTCCCGGTCAACGGTATGGAATTGGCCATTGAATAAAATCAGATCGGCGTTCATCGCGTTTCCTTTGGCTGAGTGGAAGAGGACAGCCAGGGCGCGAACAGGCGCGTCGCCATCGGCATAAACAGGTAAACCACCGACACCACGATGGTCAGGGTGATCAGGAAAGTCGCGACGAAGTAGCTGGAGAGAAAGGCATTGAGTCGCAGCACCGGCCCCCAGATCAGCGGCACCAGCAAGGTGTGCGGCAGAATCACCAACAGTGTCACCACCGCCTGCTTCCAGCGTGGCGGCGGCGTTGAAGCGTCGACCTGCGGCGCGAACCAGAACTCGTTGACCGGGTTGACCTCGGTCTGGTCGCCGTCGGCGAGCATCGGCGTGGCTTCGTTCACCAACGCCAGCCGTTGCGGCGAGTCGAGCCAGCGCTGCATCGCCTCCGTGGAGCAAAAGCGCAGCACGCAGGTGTAGAAATCCAGGCCGGCGTTCTTGCCCCGAATCACGTCCACGCCCAAGTGCCCTTCCTGCTGCCCGGCAATGGCAACGATATTGCGCAACCAGGCTTCATACGGCACTTCAAAACCGGCCTTGACCCGGTGTTTGACCACCAGCGTCACGACCTCCTCAAAGCCCTTTGCGGGCGTGTCGAGTGAGTTTGATTCAGGCATAACGCAAGGCTCCGGAGAAACGCACAAACCCCGACATGCAAGTCGGGACATGAGTGGATAGTGCCGGTATGGGCGCGGGGGAAATTGGATGTGTGTGCTGTTTTCGGGTTAGGTGTAAAAGCACCATGGCTGGAGTGAGTCGATGCTCAGCTCGGTGTAGGTGGTGTCTGGGTCACCGCAATCGCTAGCAGGCTAGCTCCCACAGTTGGGCTGGGTACATTCATGGGATCAGGTTGAGGGGCAGGCCGCCATCGCAGGCAAGCCAGCTCCCACAGGAACGAGTACAGCCGCATGAATCGGGTCGGCTGTCAGGCCGCCATCGCGAGCAGGCTCACTCCTACAAGGGGATCGGGTTCAGACCAACGAGCCAGATCGCCCCGAAAACCACCTCATCACGACAGAATAGGCAACGGCCTGGACATGAAATCACTGATCCGCGACCGCAACCAGCGCTCCGCCGGATCGTTATCATGCACCCCACTCCACGCCATCGACAGCTGCGCCGCCTCAATCGGAAAAGGCGGATCCTCAGCACGCAACGCACACCCCTCAACCAACGCAAACGCCGCATAATCCGGCACCGTAGCGATCATCTCGGTGCCCGCCAGCAACGCCCGCAACCCACTGAACTGCGGCACCCCCAACACCACCCGCCGGCAACGCCCGATCTTCGCCAGATCCAGATCGATGTTGCCACTCAGATCGCCCGAAAACGACACCATCGCATGCGGTCGCTCACAGTACTCATCCAGCGTCAGTGGGCCCGGCCTTTTATCACCGCGCAGAATCTTGCAGGGAATGTCGCGCAACGTCTTGCGCTTGGCATTGGCCGGCAGGTCCGTGGTGTAACTCACCCCTACGGAAATCTCCCCCGATGCCAGTAACGCCGGCATCAACAAAAAGTTCGCCCGTCGCACCACCACAATGATCCCCGGCGCTTCCTCACGCAGGTGCGTTAACAACGGCGGAAACAGACCGAACTCGGCATCGTCCGACAGCCCGATGCGAAACACATCGCTACTGGTCGTCGGATCGAACTCCTTGGCCCGGCTGACGGCGCCCGAGATGGTGTCCATCGCCGGCTGCAGCTCCTTGAGAATCGCCAGCGCCCTCGCCGTCGGTTCCATGCCACGGCCGTTGCGCAGCAGCAACGGATCGTCGAACAGGTCCCGTAACCGACCCAACGCCGCACTCACCGCCGGTTGCCCCATGAAGAGTTTTTCGGCGACACGTGTCAGGTTTTTTTCGAACATCAAGGCCTCGAAAATGACCAGCAGGTTCATGTCGACGCGGCGTAGATCATTACGGTTCATTGGCAAGGTTCCTTAGGTGTTCAGCCAGGCGCGAGGAGGATGATTGTGTCTGAGTTTGCTTGAGAGCGCCCGGCATAAAAGTGAAATTAACAACGATTAACTCGCCAGTCAGAGCCTTGCGAACAAGAATGAGTTTCACCGACACGGACCTCTGCCATGGCTCACTTTCAGCAAAACACCGCCCGCGCGGCAGTCACTGAAACGCGAAAGAAAAACACCGGCGGTCTGACTCCGTGGCGCGAACAACTGGCCAAGCAACTGATTCTCGAGCGTCTGGGTGAAACCGTGGAAGTGACCGAACTGGCGCGCGCCTGCGCCCTCTCGCGCAGTCATTTTTCACGCGCCTTCAAGTGCAGCACCGGGCTCTCGCCCCAGGACTGGATTCGTCACCAGCGCATCTCCCGTGCCAAGCAGCTGATCCAGAGCACCGACCTGTCCCTGACGCAAATCAGCCTGGAATGCGGTTTCTGTGACCAGGCACATTTCTGCCACATCTTCACCCGCAGTGAAGGCATCAATCCGTTTGCATGGCGCTGCCGGACTGTGCGCAGCCAGCTCGCGTCCTCCGCCTACACGTCTCAACTTCACGCTCGATAGTCCCGACGAAGCCTGAACGTCCAAACCTCGCGCTCAATTCCCTGACAACACAAATCCTGTAGCAGCTGCCGAGCCTGCGAGGCTGCTGCTACAGGTATTACGGCGCAGTTGTTTCTGCCAGCGCGAGCCTTTGCGTGGATTGGATGGATCAATTCGAGGAACGGGCCATGCGTTCAGCAAGGCGCGCCACGCGTTCGCCCAGATGCGCGGCGGTGCAGCGATCTTCAGGCGGTGGCGCCTGTTCGGGAGGTTGCTCGACGTTGGACTGGGACATGGCGCCCAGCGAACTGCCGAGGCGATTCATTTGCCCCTCGAACACCCCCGTGCTGGAGCGTGCGGGCAACAGGTCGAGGCCGACCCAGATCATCGAATGCTGCGCGGCGAATACCGCCATCTGCAGCAAGGTGTTGAGTTTGTCGCCGCACAGGCAGCCGGAATTGGTGAAGCCGGCGGCAAGCTTGTCGTGCCAGGGTTGGGACAGGTAGAACGCGGCCGTGGCGTCCATGAAGGCCTTGAAGGGCGCCGAGGCGCTGCCCATGTAAGTCGGGGCGCCAAAGATGATCGCGTCGGCGCGGTGCAGACGGTCCCAGTGATCGTCCACCTCCTCCACCGGAACCAACAGGCACGTACTGCCCAAATGCCTCTCCACGCCTAGCGCCACGGCTTCGGCCATGACCCGGGTGTGCCCGTAGCCGCTGTGATAGACCACCACCACATTGCTCATTCCGGTGTTGCTCCAGAGAGGTGGAATTCCTTGTCAGGCTGTGGAGTTGCTGGACGGTATCGGGCTACCAAAGCCGTCAACGCGCACCCGCAAAGCCGCAAAACCCGTAGGAGCTGTCGAGTGAAACGAGGCTGCGATCTTTTGACTTTGGCTTTTAAAAACAAGATCAAAAGATCGCAGCCTCGTTTCACTCGACAGCTCCTACAGAGACAGATCCAAAATGATGCACATCCGTAAACCGCACAACCGCGGCCCCGCTGTTCACACAGTCCTGAGTCTTGGCCCTGACTCCCGCCGCGACGAGTTAAACGTTGTTAATTTTCAATCGCGCGCCGAACATCTGGACGCGCCGCTGACCACCGCTACGCTGAGTCAATACGGCGCCTGCGACAATGGCGTGAAGGCGCCGGTCACGACGAACACCCGGGAGTCATCCAGCCCGCTCGTTGCACTGGCGCCCAAACCTGAGGAATATGCTCGAAAACCGCGTACTAGACGGATGCAAGCAGGAGTGTCCCGTTGACCCTTTCCCCCACACAGGCCATCCATTTCGGCCCTTACCGGATCTACCCTGGACGACGTCTGGTGCTTGAGGCCGACCAGCCTCTGCGCCTGGGTCGGCGTGCCATGGATATTCTGTTGATCCTGCTGGAACATGCAGGACAGGTGGTCAGCAAGCAGAACCTGATCGCCGGGGTGTGGCCCAAAAGCGTCGTCGAAGACATCAATCTGCGGGTGCACATGGCGGCGCTGCGCAAAGCCCTTGGCGACGGCCAGGCTGGCCAGCGCTACATCATCACCGTTGCCCAGCGCGGGTACAGTTTTGTCGCGCCTTTTTCCCTGGAACAGGTTGAGTCCCATTGCGCCGGTGAAGCGGTCGAACCGAGTCGCCATAACCTGCCCGTGCGTAACACCCGCCTGATCGGCCGCCAGACGCTGGTCGACAACCTGATGACGCAACTCGTACGCCAGCGTTTCATTACCCTGGTCGGCCCCGGTGGTATCGGCAAGACCACCGTGGCCCTGCGCGTTGCCGAACAACTGATCGGGCGTTACCGCGACGGGATACGTCTGCTGGACCTGGCACCGATCAACGATCCGCTGATGATCACCGCGCACCTGGCCACGCTGCTCGATTTGTCCCTGCACGATGCCGAGCCGATAAGCGGCCTGGTAACGTTCCTGCGCGAGCGGCAAATGCTGCTGGTGATCGACAACTGCGAACACCTGATCGACGCCGTTGCACTGCTCTGCGAAGACATTTTGCGCGGCGCCCCTCACGTGCACATTCTGACCACCAGCCGGGAAGGTTTGCGGGCCGAGGGCGAGTTCGTGCAACGTCTGGAATCACTGGATTGCCCGCCGCCGATTGCGGTGCTCGATCGAGATCAGGCGCTGACGTTTTCGGCGCTGCAACTGTTCGTCGAAAGGGCCATGGCCAGCCACGACAGCTTTGAACTGACGGACGCCGACCTGCCGCTGTTGATCGACATCTGCCACCGCCTGGACGGCATTCCGTTGGCCATCGAACTGGCGGCGGCGCAAGTGGGTCGCTTCGGCCTGAGCGGTTTGCTGACCCAACTGCAGAGCAGTTTTCGGCTGCTGACCCAGGGTTCCCATCTGAGCCTGGCGCGCCATCAAACCCTGCGTGCGACCCTGGATTGGGGCTTCGAACTGCTCAGCCCCTGCGAGCAAACCTGCCTGCGCCGCCTCGGTGTATTCAGGGGCGGTTTTACCCTGGAATCCGCAGCGGCAGTGATCGTCGGCGAACAGATCGAACCGTGCGAAGTGTTCGGCTCGATCACGCAACTGGTGGCCAAGTCCCTGCTGAATGTGGAGGTCGGTGACGAAGAGGTGTTCTACCGCTTGCTCGACACCACCCGTGGCTATGCACTGGAAAAACTCGACCAGGCCCATGACTTGCCGGATACCCGCAAACGCCATGCCGAACGCTTTCTGGCGCTGATGAGCCAGGCCGCGCAAGACTGGGAGCTGATCCCGACAAACCTGTGGATCGAGCGCTACGCCCGGAGCCTGGCGGACATCCGCGCCGCCCTCGACTGGGGCCTCAACGCCGAGGGGCCCCAGGCGCTGGCCATCCAGTTGACGGCGACCTCCACTCCGCTCTGGCAGGAACTGTCGCTGCTCAAGGAACACGGTACTTACGTGCGCAAGGCACTGATCCTGCTCGACGCCACGCCAGAGCCCTCACCCCTGTTGCAGATGACCCTCAAGCTCGCGCTCGGCAGCTCCTGCTACCACAGCCAGGGCGGCACGACCGAAACCATCGAAGCGTTCGTCAGCGCTCGATCCCTGGCCAGACAGTGCAACGATGTGGCCGGTGAACTGCGGGCGGTCTCCGGATACATGGCGGTCAACCTCAGTTGCGGCCACTATCAGATGGCGCTGGGGCAGAGCCAGCAATTCGACCGGTTGGGGCTGCACGGCGAAGAAGTGTTGTCCCTGAGCACGCACCGCTTGCGCGTGCTGGCCCTGCACTTCGCCGGCAACCAGCGACTGGCGCGGGTGAACGCTGAACAGGTGATCCAGCGCATGGCCCAGAGCGGCCACCTCAACCGTTTCACTCACGGCTTTGGCGTGCAATACGATCAGAGCGTGGCCTCGCTGACGATTCTGGCGCGCATCCTCTGGCTGCAAGGCCAACCGGAACAAGCCTGGCGCACGGCCCGGCAGGCACTGGACATCGCGATCCAGATCAATCACGGCACGTCCATCTGCTACACCCTGGCGCTGGCGGGCTGTCTGATCGCACAGTACAACGGCGACACCGGCACTGCCCGTGAACTGTTGCGCTTACTGCTGGAGCAAGCCCAGAAGCATTCCGTCCAGCTGTTCTACAACTGGGCGCAACACTATGCGCAGGTGATCGGTGGTACCGAGGTCAAGGTCGTCCCGTTGCCCGGTGCCGGGCTGATCAACGAAATCATGGTGACGCTGGACACCGGGTGTGTGGATGAGGCGTTGGTGCTGAGGGCGAACACGGGGGCGGCCGGTTGGAGTACGGCGGAGATTTTACGGGCCCGGGCAATGGCCCTATTGGCGGAGGATCCGCCGACCGAAGCCGCCGCCTGCAGCAGGGTTGAGACGGCCGAGACTATCTTGATCAGGGCGTTGAACGTGGCGCGCAGTCAGGGCGCGCTGGCGTGGGAACTGCGAAGCGCGACGGCCTTGGCACAGCTGTGGCAACGCCAGGGAAAACGGCTGCAAGCGCATGAATTGCTGTCGCCGATTTATGAGCGTTACACCGAAGGGTTTGCCACACCGGATCTGATCAACGTCCGGCAGTTACTGGACGAGCTCCAGGGGCACTTGCACGCCTGACACCCAGCGCGCCCGGCTCACGTAATGGGCGTAACGCGCCTCGAACAGACGCAGTTCGCCGCTGTGTTCGAGCTTCTCCAAGGCATAGGTGCGCGTGGTGTTGAGGAAGCGATAGCGCGCGGTGCCGTTGGTCCGCTCCAGAGACAGCAGCGATTGGGCGACAAGCCGTTCCATCAGCGCCTTCAAGCGGACGGGGCTCAGCACCTCGCAACTGATTACGCCGATGGCCGCATCGAGGGTGAACGACAGGTTGAACACGGCCAGGCGTTGCAACAGGGTTTGCTCCGTCTGACTCAACCGTTCATAACTCCAGTCCAGCGCAGCCTTGAGGGTTTGATGCCGTGGCACGGCGGTGCGCCGCCCTTGGGTCAGCAGCTGGAAAACGTTATCCAGCTGAGCCTGCAGCCCGACCAACGCCAACGCGTCGATTTGCGCCGCCGCCAGCTCGATGGCCAGCGGCAATCCATCGAGACGTCGACAAATTTCTCGGACCGCCTCGAGGTCCTGTTCACGCAGTGCAAAGCCTTGCTGACGGGCACGGGCCCGGCTGACGAACAGCTGCACCGCCGAATAGCCCATGACCTCGGCAACGCTGTGCATCGCCGAGGCCGGTGGGACGGCCAGTGGTGACAGGCGCTGGACGGTCTCCCCCGCCGCCTGCAAAGGTTCGCGGCTGGTGACCAGAATCGACAGCCGAGGCGCCGCCTGCAGCAAATCATCGACCAGCGTCCGGCAACGCTCCAGCAGGTGCTCGCAATTGTCGAACACCAGCAGGGCATGACGCTGGGCCAGGACATCCAGGGTTGTTCCGACTGGCAATTCAAGGCTTTGCGTCAACTGATCGACCACCCGCGCCGGGTCTTCGATCACCGAGAAATCCACCCGCCAGACCCCATCGCGATAGTGCTGCAACAGCAGTTCGGCGACCCGCAATGCCACGGTGGTCTTGCCGATACCTCCGGGGCCGACCAGGGTCATGAGACGCCGAACCGGCAACTGCCTGACCAGACTGCCGACAATCGAATCCCGCCCCGTCACGGATGTGAGGCGCGCGGGCAAATTGTGCTGGGGTTTGTGCGCCGTCTCGAACGAGACCAGCGCCTCCACACTCTCGGCCTGCACCGGGGCAACAAAGCTATAGCCGCGCTGAGGTACGTTGACGATGTAGTGGTGGCCGTTCTGCCCGTCGCCCAGCGCCCGACGCAACGCCGCGATGTGCACGCGCAGGCTGATTTCTTCGACCACGGAAGTCGGCCATACCCGGGCGATCAGCTCGTCTTTGCTGACCACGGTGCCGGCATGTTCGACCAGCACCTGCAAGATATCCAGCGCCCGACCGCCCATGCGCAAAGGCCGGTCACCTTCCAGGATCAGCCGTTGTTGCAGGTGAAAGGCGTAAGGGCCGAATCGCAGCACCGTATCGCTGTTCAAATCTCTGAGACTGTTCATGCACTTCACGTGCTGAAATCTGGTCCGGCGCACCCATTGCACGCTTACCCGGATTCCCGCACCTCCATTGCAATTGGTTCTCATCTATCTTGGCAGGCATCGGTGACAGCACAACTGCGGCGATGGGAGCGTCACGGCCATCTCGGTGCGCACAACGGACAATTGCCCCTAGCTGAACTGTTCGCGGTACTGGGTCGGGGTCAAACCGAGCTTTTCACTGAACAGGAAACGCATGTGCCGGACACTGCCGAAACCGCTCTTGAAGGCGACGGTCTTGAGCGGCAACTCACTGGTTTCCAAGAGGTTTCTGGCATTGTCGATGCGTGCGCTCTGGAGGAATTCCATGGGCGTCATGTTCACGTCCCGGGCAAATACCCTGGCGAAATGGCGGGGGCTCATGGCCGCCAGACTGGCCATGCATTCGATGCTGAAGGGCTTATCGAGGTGCTCAAGCACATGGTTCTGGACCCGTGTGATGGCGGTTTCGTGAGGAGCCACCGCCGCCATCAACGGACTGAACTGCGCCTGGCCTCCTTGGCGTTTCATCACCACCAACAGCACTTTCGCCACGTCCTGGGCGACTTTCTTGCCGTGGTCTTCGGCCACCACAGCCAATGCCAGGTCGATGCCGGCGGTGACGCCTCCGGACGTAATGAGGTTGCGGTCTTGCACGTAGATCTGATCAGTCTCGACGGTCGCGTTGGGGAAGCCCTTGATCAGCCGTTCGGTGTAATGCCAGTGAGTGGTCACGCGATACCCGTCGAGCAAGCCGGCGTGCCCGAGTACAAACGCACCGGTGCAGATCGAACCGTATCGACCGGCGCGATGGGTCGCGCGCCGAAGCCAGTCGAGCAACGGTGGGTGTTTTTCGTTGTAAGCGCCCGGCCCACCGGGGACCAGCAGCAGGTCATAGCGGTCGCCCGCTTGATCGATGTGCACATCCGCCGTGATGTTGACGCCGTTGGAAGCCCGCAGTGCGCCATGTTCGGTGCCGATGGTCGACAGTTCGTAACGTTGATCTTGCGCCAGGTATCGATTGGCGATGGAAAACACCTCCATCGGACCGGCCATGTCGAGCAGGAGAAAGTCGGGGAACAGCACCATTGCCACTGTTTTCATGGGGTGGATTTCTTTGAGGTCAAAAGAGTTAACTGCCTGAACACCGAACTTGGGGTGCTGTGCATTATGGCCAAAAACAGCGCAGACGTCGGCCAGGAATAGGTGATGCACCGCACATTACTGTCAACCTCAACGGGACAGTGTTTCAATTTTCATCTACTTATTGCATCCGCCAGTAACCATTAACCTTCTCCTCACTCGGACGAATCAACGTCCACACAGGAGAATTCATCATGCTGACCCTTCGCAAAGCTTCCGATCGCGGCTTGGCCAATCACGGTTGGTTGAAGTCCTTCCACACCTTTTCCTTTGCCAACTACCGCAACCCCAAAGAGCAGGGTTTTTCCGACCTGCTGGTGATCAACGATGACCGTGTGGCGGCCGGCAAAGGCTTCGGCCAGCACCCCCATCGCGACATGGAGATTTTCTCCTATGTGCTCGAAGGTGCGCTGGAACACAAGGACACCCTGGGCACCGGTTCGGTGATTCGCCCTGGCGATGTGCAGTTGATGAGTGCCGGCAACGGCGTCGCCCACAGCGAATACAACCACTCGGCGACACGCCCGGTGCACTTCCTGCAAATCTGGATCGTGCCGGACGTCAGCGGCGCCAAACCGCGCTATCAGCAGGAGCATTTCAGCACTCAGAAAAAGCGCGGGCGCTTGCAGCTGATCATTTCACCCGAAGGGACCCACGGTTCGCTGAAGGTGCGTCAGGATGCACGGGTGTATGCCGCGCTGATCGATGGCAAGGAAAGCGCCACCCTCGAGTTGGCCGCCAATCGATACGCCTATGTGCATGTAGCCAGTGGCAGTGTCGAGCTCAATGGCATGCAGTTGCAGGAAGGCGATGGCGTGCGCGTTCGCAATGAGCAGGTGTTGACGTTGAGCAACGGCGTGGATGCCGAGGTGCTGGTGTTTGATTTGCGGCCGCAGGAATTGCCTGAAATGCCGTAGAACCCTTGCGTCCTCCTGTAGCAGCTGCCGAGGCACGAGGCTGCGTTGCGTGTCCGCAGGACCGCCCTCGGGGGCCGCTGCGCAGCCCAACGCAGCCTCGTACCTCGGCAGCTGCTACAGGGGATTTGTTTGTTACTCACCACTTCCGGAAAAGCCCGCAACCACTTCATCGATGACCGCGCGCACCCGTGCGGTATGTCGCAGATCCGCATGGGTGACCAGCCACACGTCGTAGGGCACCGGTCGTGTGCGCTCCGGCCACACCCGCACCAGCCCGTCCCTCTCTCCCATGTACACCGGAATTTCCCCCAGCCCGATTCCCGCGGCAATGGAACGGCGCACCAACAGGCCGGAACTCAGGCTTGAGACGATGCGCCCACGGGTCACCGGTTCCGACACCAGCGTCATGTCCTTGTTGCCCTGCAGATACGGCTGGTACACCACCAGGTCATGCCCCTCGAACGCCGAACCCGGTTGCGGCAGGCCGTGGGTATCGACATAGGTTTGCGACGCAAACAGCCCCACTGGCCACCGGGCAATTCGCCGGGCAATCAGGTCCGGGTTCTCCGGCCGGGTGTTACGCACGGCGATGTCGGCCTCGCGTTTGGCCAGGCTGAGAATCTGCGTGGAAGCGTCCAGTTGCACCCGCACGTCGGGGTGCAGGGTATGCAACCGGGCAATCGCCGGGATCAGGAAATCGATGGCCAGGGAGTCCGTGGTGCTGACCCGGACTGTGCCCGTCAGCCGGTCATCCAGTCCTTGAATCTGACGTTGCAGCTGCAGCGCGGAATGCTCCATTTTTTCCACGGCCTGCAACGCCGCTTCGCCGACCGCCGTCAGCACGTAACCCTCTGAGGTGCGCAGAAACAACGTTGCGCTCAAAGCCTTTTCCAGCGACGTAATGCGACGGCCAACAGTCGCCTGATCGACCCCCAATACCCGCGCCGCGCCCCTGAGCGTCGATTCCCGGCACACCGCGAGGAACACCCGCGCGTCATCCCAATTCATAACCACCCCCATTGATGCATCGATGCATCACGATAACGCAGAATCGCTGCGTTATTGCATCAAAGATCCGGGATAGGCTGAAGGCCGGAAGAACCTCTCAGGACATTTGCCATGCACAACTCATCGAGTCACCCGCCGAGCGCGATCTGGCTGCCGATCTTCGCCGGACTCTGCGCCAGCCTGGTCAGTATTGGCCTGGCGCGGTTTGCCTATACGCCGTTGATTCCTTCGTTGATTGAGGCGCACTGGTTTTCGGCCAGTGACGTGGTTTACCTCGGCGCCGCCAACCTGGTGGGCTACCTGATCGGCGCGCTGATCGGCCGGCCGCTGGCACATCGCACGTCCAACAAAAGCGCGCTGCGGCTTATGATGCTTATCGTCACCCTGTCGTTTTTTGCCTGTGGTTTTCCCTTGTCAGTGAGCTGGTTCTTCGGCTGGCGCCTGCTGTCGGGCGTTGCCGGTGGCGCGATCATGGTGCTGGTGGCCGCGACTGTGTTGCCGCACGTACCGGCAGCCCGTCGAGGACTGGCCAGCGGGGCGATTTTTCTGGGCATTGGCTTGGGCATTGCGGGTTCCGGGACCCTTGTGCCGCCGCTGCTGAGCCTGGGTTTGCAGCAAACCTGGTTCGGCCTTGGCGCGTTGGCTCTGGTGCTGACGGCAGCAAGCTGGTTTGGCTGGCCGTCGGATAAACCTGTGGCGAGCGCACTGGCATCGGTCAACGAGACCAGGCACCCGATGGATCCGGGCGTGTACCTGTTGTTTGCCCAGTACGCTTTTATGGCTGCGGGGCTGGTGCCGGCGATGGTGTTCCTGGTCGACTACGTGGCCCGCGGGCTGGGTGCCGGACCGCATGTCGGTGCGCTGATCTGGGTCATGTACGGCCTTGGCGCGATCATCGGCCCGGTGAGCTATGGTTTTCTCGCGGATCAATTGGGGGCGAAGGTGAGCATTCGCCTGGTGCTGGTGGTGCAGGCGATTGCTGTGGGGCTGCTGTCGATCTCCAGCTCGTTCACTACGCTCGCGGTGCTGGCGGTGATCCTGGGTTCATTCCCGCCGGGCATTGTTCCACTGGCACTGGCCCGGGTGCATGAGTTGATCCCGAGCCATCATCAGCAGCAGGTTGCCTGGAGCCGCGCGACGGTGTCGTTCGCAACGTTCCAGGCAATCGCAGGGTTTGCGTACTCGGCGTTGTTCAATGTGAGCGGCGGCCATCACGCGGTGTTGTTCGAGATTGCAGCGGGGGCCATTGTGGTGGCGTTGTTGCTGGAGGTTTTGACGATCAAAAGATCGCAGTCTCGCTTCGCTCGACAGCTTCTGCAGGATAGCGCCAATCCCCGCCGTCCCCTGCCGCCCCCTGTAGGAGCTGTCGAGTGAAACGAGGCTGCGATCTTTTGACCTCCCCCCCAAATACACGGTCCCATCTACTGGACCCTTCAAATCAGGACAGCAAAAATGACCTTGCCCCAGACCATGACCTTGATCGAAATCACCGAACCAGGCGGCCCGGAGGTCCTGAAACCCCGGCAGGAACCCGTGCCGACCGCCGGCGCCGGCGAAGTGCTGATTCGCGTATACGCGGCCGGCGTCAACCGTCCTGACGTGATTCAGCGTGCGGGCAAATACCCGATGAAGCCCGGTATGAGCCCGATCCCGGGTCTGGAAGTGGCCGGTGAAGTGGTGGCCATCGGCGCGGGCGTCAGTGAGTTCATCGTGGGCGATAAGGTCTGTGCGCTGACCAACGGCGGCGGTTATGCGCAATTCTGCGTCGCACCGGCCAGCCAGACACTGCCGATTCCTCAAGGAATGGATTGGGTCCACGCGGCGGCGGTGCCGGAAACGTTCTTCACGGTGTGGGCCAACCTGTTCGACATCGGCGGTGCCAGCAAAGGCCAGCGCGCATTGGTCCATGGCGGTACCAGCGGTATCGGCACGACCGCATTGATGCTGTGCCGCGAATTCGGCGTCAAGGCGTTCGCCACGGCCGGCAGTGAAGAAAAGTGCGCGGCGATTCGTAAGTTGGGGGCCGAGGCGATCAACTATCGCGATCAGGACTTTGTTCAGGTCGTGCAGGACAAAACCGCTGGCAAGGGCGTCAACGTGATCCTCGACATCATGGGCGGCTCGTACCTTAATCAGAACATCGCGGCACTGGGTATGGAAGGTCGACTGGTGATGCTGGGCTTTCTGGGGGGGGCCCATGCCAAGGACGTCGACCTCATGGCCATTTTGGGCAAGCGCGCGACCATCACCGGCTCCCTGATGCGCTCGCGCACCCGCGAAGAAAAAGCCTCGATTGCCGAACAGCTGCGCGAATACGTCTGGCCGGTACTGGCTGCCGGACGCTGCCTGCCCATGATCGACAAGGTCTACCCGCTGGCCGATGCTGCACAGGCCCATGCGCGGATGGAAGCCGGTGATCACATCGGCAAGATTGTGTTGCAGGTGCAGTAATCGCGATCCCTGTAGCAGCTGCCGAGGCACGAGGCTGCGTCGGGCTGCGCAGCGGCCCCCGAGGGCGGTCCTGCGCACACGCAACGCAGCCTCGTGCCTCGGCAGCTGCAACAGGGTGGGTGCCACGGTCTGTCGATAATTTCCCCGTCTGCGCCGCGCTTCTGTTAAAAACCGAACTTCAGATGTCTTGCCGGTGATTGATACACATGACCTCTTCCCTCCTCGCTCTTCTACGCCGACGCTGGCTGTCGCTGTCGTGCATGGCCGTGCTGATTGTCGGCCTGCCGGCGAGTTGCGGGGTGCTTGAGTACAAAGAGCGCGAATTGCTGTTTCGCATCGAGCCTGGCACCGCCCGCTGGTATCGCGGTTTGCCGCAAGACGTTCAGGAATTCGACATCAAACCCGCCAGCTTCAAGGCAGGTCAGAGCCTGCATGCCTGGTGGTGGCCGGCCGCGCGTCGTGATGCGCCGTCGATCCTGTATCTGCACGGCGTACGCTGGAACCTGACCGGCCAGGCGTTTCGCATCGAGCAACTGCGTGCCATGGGCTATTCAGTGCTGGCCATCGACTACCGCGGCTTTGGTCAAAGCAAGGGGGATTTGCCGTCTGAAGCCAGTGTCTATGAGGATGCACGAGCAGCCTGGGAGCGCTTCACGGCCATGCAGCCGGATGCCAGCAAACGCCTGATCTATGGCCATTCCCTCGGGGGCGCGGTGGCCATCGACCTCGCTGCAGACCTGGCGGCTCAGGCGAAAAAAGACCACGGCCCGGTCCCCGTGCGCGGCCTGGTGATCGAGTCTACATTCACCTCGCTGGGTGATGCGGTGGCGCAGGTAGCCGACAGTAATCTGCCGGTGAAATGGCTGCCGGTGCGCTGGCTGCTGTCACAGAAGTTCGACTCCATCGACAAGATCGTCGACATCGACATGCCCTTGTTGGTAGTCCATGGCCTGGCCGATCAGTTCATGCCATCGCGCTTCAGTCAGCAACTTTTCAACGCCGCCAACGAGCCCAAGCGCCTGTTACTGGTGCCCGGTGGTACGCACAACAACAGCATGAGCCTGGGTGGTGCGCAGTACCGGCAGGCCCTCGACGGCTTGATGAAAGCCAGGCCGCCGCAGGTCGCCGGGCCAACGACAGCTCACGGCGGTCACGATTCCTGAGGGTTATCGATAGCCCTGCGCCTGCAAGTGAAACAGCTGCGCATAGCGCCCTCCGGTGGCGACCAGACTGTCGTGATCGCCTCGCTCCAAAATCGTGCCCTGGTCCAGCACCAGGATGTGGTCGGCATTGCGCACGCTGGAAAACCGGTGAGAAATCAGCAACGTCATGCGCCCCTCGGTGTGCTGGCTGAAATGCTCGAACACCGCCGCTTCCGCCGCCGGATCAAGGGCCGAAGTCGGTTCGTCGAGAATCAGGATGTCGGCGTCGCGGCGCATGTAGGCGCGGGACAAGGCGACTTTCTGCCATTGCCCGCCCGACAGTTCCTGCCCGCCGGCAAACCACCGTCCCAGTTGCGTGGCATAGCCTCGGTCCAGGCCTTTGATGAAGGGCGCCGCCATGCCTTCAGTGGCGGCTTCGTGCCAACGGATTTCATCGCTGAACGCCTGCGTATCGCCAACGCCGATATTTTCACCGACGGTGAATTGATAACGGATGTAGTCCTGGAAAATCACGCCGATGCGCCGCCGCAACGCTTCTTCCTGCCACGTATTCAGGTCGCTGCCGTCCAGCAGAATACGGCCTTGATCGGGGCGATACAGGCGAGTCAGCAACTTGATCAGCGTGGTCTTGCCTGAACCGTTTTCCCCGACCAGCGCGACGCTATGGCCAGGCACCAGGTGCAAATCGATGCCTTCAAGGGCCGCGCGACTCGCCCCCGGATAGCGGAAACCGACGTTCTCGAAACGCAAGCCATCGCCCGGTACTGCGCCCACGGTCAAGTGCCCGGTGTCGACAATCACCGGCTCGGCCAGGTATTCATACAGGCTCGACAGATACAGACCGTCCTCGTACAGCCCACTGATAGCGCTCAGGCTGCTGCTCACCGCTGTTTGCCCCTGCTTGAACAGCACCAGGTACATGGTCATCTGACCGAGGGTGATGTTGCCATGGACGGTGTCGACCACGACCCAGGCGTAAGCCAGGTAAAACGCACCCGTGCCGAGCAATCCGAGGACAAAACCCCAGCCATCCCGGCGCAAGGTCAGCCGGCGGTCTTCGGCATACAGACGCGTGAAGGTATCGCGGTAGCGCTGCAACAACAGGGGCGCAATGCCGAACAGCTTGACCTCTTTGATGTAGGCCTCGTGGGAGAGCAGCGTCTCGATGTAATTCTGCTGCCGGCTTTCCGGCGCACGACGGGTAAACAAGCGAAAGGCATCGCCGGAAAAATGCGCTTCGGCGAAGAACACCGGCAGCGCCCCGACCACCAGCAACACCAGCGCCCATGGCGAAAAATGCACCAGCAATACGCCGAAGCTGATCAGCACGATCAGGTTCTGGATCAACCCCAGGGACTTCATCACCAATGCCAACGGCCGGGTCGACGCCTCGCGCCGCACCCGGACCAGTTTGTCGTAGAACTCGGAATTCTCGAATTGCACGAGCGACAGCGTCTGGGCCTTCTCCAGAATCATCGTGTTGACCTTCTGCCCCAACTGCACCCGCAACAACGATTGCTGAACGGACAATGCCCGCTGAGTCCCGGACAACAACGCCAACACACCAGCCTCGAACAACACGTAACGCACCACCGGCCACAATGGCGCACTGCCCTGCTGGGCATGCAGTTGCATCGCGAACACCACGGCATCGACGATGCGCTGGCCCAACCACGCCGCCAGCGCCGGCAGAACACCGGCGACCAGAGTGGCCAGCACCAGGCCGAGAAACAACGCGCGCGAGGTGCCCCAGACCAGCAGCAAGGCGCGTCGAGCCTGATCCAGCAAGGTGGTGAAGCGGTTTAGAGCAACTGGCATAAAGTTGGCGGGCTCAGCAAATAATGGCGGGTGATCCAACATAGTACGTCAGCTAAACCACCTACTGATCTTATCGAGCGAAACCCTCGCCTACTGCTCCCGATTTTTCTCAAACTGGTAACTCGCCCAGCTGATGTTCAACACGTATTTCCTTCCTATCAAGTTGACGAGTGGGCGTCGGCAGTATTCAAATCACGTGAGCACTCATCGAACCCAGTTACGCTAGTTCGCGGGATGAACTGTACTGCCTTGGTTTCTGTGCGCCAGGGCCGAACGATATACATCCCATCGGCTTCGGCCAAGACTCGTAATTTAACGCTGCGTTCAGGATCGTTTGGACTCTTCACCGATTCCAGTACCTGAGTACCTGGCGCCCAAGTCATGACCGTGCAGTTACGAGCCCCGGTGGATGGAATTTGGAGGGTAACGCCTGCCAGTTTTGCGCTCACCGGCGGAATCAGCCCTAACACGAAGATCACAGCCATCCCTACCAATACTGCGTGAGCAACTGGATGTTCATGGCGACGCGTCACCACAACAAAATAAGTGCCAGCTAACTGAATCAGCCACAGCAGAGCCAACACAATCAGCATGAACGGTATAAACCAATAAACATCATCCACATATTCGCTGGCGCTGCGAGCGGCGACAATGGTGACGTTGAGGATTGCAAACCATTGAACAAACGCCGATATCACGCAGGCAAACCGAAACTCTTTAGATGTTCTGGTTTTCAATACCCGTGTAATTAGCCTGACATGTCCCCATAAAATGAGTGCACCCACCACCCCTTCAAGAACGATCCACCAACTATTACTTTTGACATAAGGTGCCATGGCGCCAATGAACCAAACATGCAACCCCAGCAATAGGAGCCCATACCCCCAATGCGATGCCAAGCGGCGACGAAGCGCAGTCGACACCGAATTACGACTTTCAAAATTAAAATGATCACTCAACCGTTCGCCAGAGTCATTCAACCGTTGGAACATTATGAATGCCGGCATTACGACCAACGAGCCTAACATCGCAATAAAAAAGACCAACATTGCAAACATCGCAGGTAACGCTGCGACCGCTGCGGAAGAAGTAATACTTAAAGGTATTTTTTCTACCTGGATATATTGAAACAAGTACAACCCTGAAATTAGCAAGATACTGCCGCCCAATGGCCAAGCACGTTCATTCAGCCAAAGAAGTCCGCGACTCAGCTGCGCGTAGTGTTTTGTTACTAGGGTTTTTGGTTTGTTTTCGAGACTTTCAATATCGGTCACGTCTAGGGCTCCAGTTCCTTGGGGTCAGCGTCCTTGTCACAACGGTGTTGAACAGAGACTAAGGCCCAAGACTCTACAGCCCGAAACGGATGAAATCACCGGGGTCGCGCTCAATCAGTCGCGTCTGTCAGACGTTTCGCCAATCACTTCCTGAAACCGCGCCCGATACTTCCCCGGACTCTCCCCCGTCCATTTCTTGAACGCCCGATGAAATGCACTCGGTTCCTGAAATCCCAGGCGCTCGGCAATGTCGCCGATGCTCGCATTGCTCTGGCGCAGTTGCTCAAACGCCACGCCGCGCCGCACTTCGTCCTTGATCTCCTGATACGAACAACCTTCTCGCTCGAGTTTTCGCCGGAAGGTGCTGGGGCTCAGGTGCTGTTCCAGGGCGAAGGCTTGCAGGGTCGGCCACTCGCTGTAACGACTGTTGCGTAAACGCTGATGCACCTGTGAGGCCAAGCCATGCTGGTTGCGGAATCGGATCACCAGCCATTGCGGTGCCGTGCGCAGGAATACTTTCAGCGACGCCAGGTCCTGGACCACCGGCAAGCGCAGATAATGACTGGCGAATTCGATCTCGGTGCGTTCGGCGCCGAAGGTCAGGTTCGGCCCCCAGAGCAGACGGTCGTCGCTCAGGGGTACGCGCTCATGACGAAAATCGGCGCGATCGATGGGGATACGGCGCCCGCCCAGCCAGCACAGCAGGCTGATCATCAGGACCAGAAACGTCTCTTCGCCGAAGCGACTGACGTCGTCGCTTCTGGCCTGTGATTCCAGGCTGATGACCGCGCGTTTGCCACGCACGGCCAGCGTGCCGCGAAAATCCCGCAGGAACAGGGAAAAATTGGCCAGGCATTGGCGCATGGCTTTGTGCAGGTCGGGTTCCTGAATCAGCGCCCGGCAGATCAGCGCGAAGGCACCCGGTGGCATGCCATGGGAGTCGAGCCCGAAGAACTCATCGTCGAGCTCGCGGATCTGAATCAGCCACAACGCTGCAAAGGCACTCGCCGGCACGCGTGCCGTGGGCTGCCTGATCAGTGCCGGGTCGATGCCAGCCTCTTGCAGCACCGCTTCCAGACGTTGTGGATGCGCGCCCAGTTCATGAATCATGGCCTGCACAAAGTAGACGGCGACCGAGTCCTTTTCCCGCATGTGAACGTTTCACTCCCCGGTGTCCGCATGGCAAAAAACGCCAGTGCCGTTGAACAGTTTTGGCATAGGACAACGGCCCTGCCAGCTCTAGACTCGCGGCCAATAGTACGCTTTCGGCTGCCACGGCGGCCAAGGTATCGCACGGTTTGATCGCAAGGACTGGAACATGAATCTGCAAAACATTGGCGTGATCGGCGCAGGCACCATGGGTAACGGCATCGCCCAGGTCTGCGCCCAGGCCGGTTTCAACGTAACCTTGCTCGACATCTCCGAGAGCGCCCTGCAAAAAGCGCTCGCAACGGTCGGCAAGAACCTTGATCGCCAGATCGCCAAGGAAACCCTGACCGAAGCGCAAAAACTCGCCATCCTCGAGCGCATCGGCACCAGCACCGATTACAGCCGCTTGCAGGACGTGCAACTGGTGATCGAAGCGGCCACCGAAAACCTCGACCTGAAACTGCGCGTGCTGCAACAGATTGCCGCACAGGTCAGTACCGAATGCGTGATCGCCTCCAACACGTCGTCGCTGTCCATCTCTCAACTCGCTGCCAGCGTCAACCACCCTGAGCGTTTCATCGGCCTGCACTTCTTCAACCCGGTGCCGGTGATGGGGCTGATCGAAGTGATTCGCGGCCTGCAAACCAGCGACGCGACCCACGCCCTCGCGCTGGACATGGCGACCACGCTGGGCAAAACCGCAATCACCGCCGGCAACCGTCCGGGCTTCGTGGTGAACCGGATTCTGGTGCCCATGATCAACGAAGCGATTCTGGTGTTCCAGGAAGGCCTGGCCAGCGTCGACGACATCGACGCTGGCATGCGCCTGGGCTGCAACCAGCCGATTGGTCCGTTGGCACTGGCAGACCTGATCGGCCTGGACACCGTACTGGCCATTCTCGAAGCCTTCTATGACGGGTTCAACGACAGCAAATACCGCCCTGCTCCACTGCTCAAGGAAATGGTCGCCGCCGGCTACCTCGGACGCAAAACGGGGCGTGGCTTTCATGCCTATGCCTGAGCGTTGCTCGCGCTTCGCCGAATACCGGGACAAGGTGCTGGAGCTGTTTGCCAGCAAGGGTTTCGGTCAGGTCGGCATGCGCGAACTCGCGACGTGCCTGGGGCTCGCGCCCGGCTCGCTGTATCACCATTTCCCCAGCAAGCAGCACTTGCTCCTCGACCTGATCGAGGAGTTTTACGAAGAGCTGCTGGCGACCGTGGGACGCATCGAACAGAAGGCGCCGGCCAAACGCGATCGGCTCCATGGGCTGATTCGCGCCCACCTGAATCTGCATCAGGAAATGCCCTGGCACTTCCGTCTGGCAGAGCGCGACAGCGGCTGCCTGAATGACGAACAGCAGGAGCGGGTTCGGCAATTGCGCGAACAGTACGAGCGTAAATTGCTGAAGATGCTCGGTGTTCGATCACGCTTCAGCGCCGAGGGTCTGGTGGCCGCCGGTCATGCCATTGCGTCGATACTCAACAGCGCGCCGACCTGGTTGACGCACGCTCCATTGGAGGAATTCGAGCGCGATGAAATGCTGGAGAACATGGTCAGTGGCGCCATCGAACGCTTGCTGGCACCGCGTCGTGCGAATGAAGCAATAAGCCTCGCCTCTTCCATAGAAAAAACATCTAAAAATACCTCAGCACTCGCTGCGATTTAGGGCTTTGCTACCCGGGTCAATGTCCATCGGAGTTGGCTGGCGAACGCGTCGTCAAAACCGGTGTGATCCCTTCAATGACCGGGAGCTGAAACATGAAAATCAATCCCTACCTGATCTTCAACGGCGACTGCAAAGCCGCCTTCACTTTTTACGCCCAGGCGCTGCAAGGTCAGATCGAAATGATGATGACCTTCGGTGAAAGCCCCGCCCGCGAACATGTTCCGGCGGATCTGCATAACCTGATCATGCACACCCGGCTGCTGGTGGGTGATCAGGCGATCATGGGCTCGGACACGACGCCGGATCGGCCCACCGATGACATGGCCGGGTGTTCGATCTCGCTGAATGTCGACAGCATTGCCGAGGCGGAGCGGGTCTTTAATGCGCTGAAAGAGGATGGCAGCGTGCAGATGCCTCTGGAAAAGACGTTCTGGGCGGCGCGGTTTGGCATGTTGAACGATCGGTTTGGTGTGGCGTGGATGGTGAATTGCGAGAAGGATGAGTGATAGAGCTGGGCGTCTGTGGGAGCAAAGCTTGTTTGCGATTGCGGTCTGATAGGCGATGAGTATTTCCCTGATGCAGCTGGATCAAACTGTGGGAGCTGGCTTGCCGGCGATGGCGGCCTGATTGGCGGTGAGATTTTTGCTGGTGTACATATCCATTCCTGCGGTTACGGCTGCTATGGGTTTCGCTCTTACAGCGAGTCACTTTTGAAAAGCGCAAAAGTAACCCAAACGCTCTTGCCCCACCACTTGGCACCTCGCCTAGGCTCGGTGTGCCCTCACTCCGGCATTGCTCCGCGGGTCGCCGCGATGGGCCATCCCTGGCCCAGCGCGGCTAAACCGGCATCCTTGCCGGTTTACCCGCTGCGCAATACCTGCGTTCGGCCAGCGTGGTTTAACGGGGCGCCTGAGATCAAAATCAAAAGTAAATCGAGGCGGCCTGACAGCCGACCTGACGCTTGAGGCCTGTGCGTTTCCCTGTGGGAGCAGAGCTTGCTCGCGATGGACGTTAACGATGGCGGGAAATCATTGGAAAAACGCCGATATGCAGGAGCTGTCGAGTGAAAAGAGGCTGCGATCTTAAAACCAATAGCAGCCGTGACCGCAGGAATGGATATGTACACCAGCAAGAATCTCACCGCCGATCAGGCAGCCATCGCGAGCAGGCTCACTCCCACAGTTTGATCCGGGTACATCAGGAAAATATCGATCGGCTGTGAGGCCGTCATCGCGAGCAAGCTCGGCTCCCACAGGTGACCGCGTGCGCTTCGAAAGTCAGGTCGGCTGTCAGGCCGCCTCGCTTCGGCTTTTGATCTGCTTTTGATTTTCTTGCCCCATGGGAAGGCCGAGCGCAGGTTCTGCGCAGTGGGCAACCCGGCATGGATGCCGGGTTAGCCGCGCACGGCCAAGGATGGCCGATCGCGGCGGGCCCACGGAGCAGGACCGGAGCGAGGGTATGCCGAGCCTAAGCGAGGCACCGTACGAAAGGGGCAAGAGCGTTTGGTTACTTGGCGCTCTTCCAAGTGACTCGCTGTAAGAGCGAAACCCATAGCAGCCGTTACCGCAGGAATGGATATGTACACCAGCAAGAATCTCACCGCCGATCAGGCAGCCATCGCGAGCAGGCTCACTCCCACAGTTTGATTCGGGTGCATCAGGAAGATATCGATCGGCTATGAGGCCGCCATCGCGAGCAAGCTCGGCTCCCACAGGTGACCGCGTGCGCTTCGAAAGTCAGGTCGGCTGGCAGGCCGCCTCGCTTTGGCATTTGATCTGCTTTTGATCTTGATCTTCTTGCCCCCTCGGCAGGCCGAGCGCAGGTTCTGCGCAGTGGGCAACCCGGCATGGATGCCGGGTTAGCCGCGCACGGCCATGGATGGCCGATCGCGGCGGGCCCAGGGAGCAGGACCGGAGCGAGGGAATGCCGAGTGGCATTCGCCCTGATGAAAAATCAGAGAAAATACCTGTCGGCCTGAGAAATTGGGATTGTCGGGCAACATAGAGTCTCCCACAGTTGATCCGAGTGCATCTGCGGGATATGGGTTGGCCCTCAGGATGCCATCGCGAGCAGGCTCGCTCCCACAGTTAATCCGGGTGCATCAGCGAGAAACCTATCGGCTATCAAGCCGCCATCGCGAGCAACCTTTGCTCTTACAAGGGGTATGGCGTGCCCCCTGAGCCCACCTATCCGACTCGGTGAAATCCTCATCGACGCCAGCATCGATCCCGCGCCTCCCATAACCGAAGTCGAACAAAAGCTGCGTGATGAAACCGCCAAACTCGGCGGTGATGCGGTGGTGGTGGTCTACGATCATATCCAGCCCGTGGCCCGCTATGTCACCGGTCCGCTGTGGAGCCGCGACATCGAAACCATCGAGGGCCGCAAGCTCAAAGGCATCGTCATCGAGTACCGATAAAGCGAGGCTGATTACAACTTGGCAATCGACACCTCGGTGGATTTAACGAAGGCAATCACTTCGCTGCCGACCTTCAATTCCAGGTCGCGCACCGAGCGCGTGGTGATCACCGAGGTGACGATGCCGGAGGCGGTTTGCACGTCGATTTCAGACACCACTTCGCCTTCGACGATTTCCTTGATGACGCCCTTGAACTGGTTGCGGACGTTGATCGCTTTGATGGTCATATTGAGGCTTCCTGGCAAGTGTCGTGATTATTCGCACGGATGTGCAGGCCCCCAAAGTGCACCGACCGAACCAACATTAAAAGGAATATATAATTATCTATTTATACCTTTAAGGAATATGAGATTCATCCAACCGCCCAATCGCTGGCTCCAGCAACGGAGAACGACATGAAGACGCTTAAAGCGCTGCTCATTGCGCCCCTGCTAGTCGCAGGCCTCCTCACCCTTGTCGGGGTTGCCCACGCCGAAGACCTTCTCGAAAAAGGTGTCCGCCACGACCATCGGGAAATTGACAAAGGTGTCGATCACGATGCCGACGAGATCGATAACGGTGTGAAACATGACGAAGACGTCATGGACAAAGAGGACACGCACCTCGATAAAGAACGTCACAAGGAAGACAAGCATCTCGACCAGGAATACAAGAAAGACTTGTGAAGCGACACCGTAGCTGTAACGAGGGAGTTCACTCCCTCGTTACACATGTCAACAACCTTTGATTACTACTTGGCGGCAAACTTCGTCCCGTGCGGACTATCCAGTTTAGCCTGTAACAATTGCCATTCACGTTGAATAATCGAATAGGGAATAAAAACGCTGATCCGTTGCGCGCCTTTTACACCGGGATGCGCACTGACATCGTTTAACGTCGTGGAATAGAACCCCATATTAATACCGACGACGCTGCCATCGTTGGCAATTACGGGGCCACCGGACATCCCCTTGACCAGCGGAGCATCGTGGATGGCATAGAGGTCGCCACTGTGTTCATCGGTATTGAGAAAAGGCGCCTGGTACACCTTGCCCCGGCCGGTAGCGGTGGCCATGTACGGGCTCGACCCAACGGCCGTAATGTCCTCGCCCACCCGCGGTGCGCGCCATGATGGGTAGTGGCCGTTGGCTTTGTGGCGGATGAAGACGAGGTCACAGCCGGTGCTGCAACTGTATTGCACGTTGGGAATCAGCGGCGTATGCCGGGTCGTGACGGCGTAATCCTCATTCCATTGCACGGCCGACGCCATGTACATATACGGAAGAGGAAAGCCTGAGAAAATCGTGAAGTAGGAATCGTTGGCAGCCCCCGAAAAATCGGGTTTTACCATGCCGTTGCATCCTGCGAGTACAGCTCCTATTAAAAAGCAGGCCATGATCTTGATCATGATTAATCACCGACTTAATAGGGAGGATATGACTGTTTTTTGTCGTCAAATAATTGTTTTTTTAAGGTTGTCGTAGTCCTTGCCGAAGAGCGTGATGGCACTTTGTTATTTATGGCTGAGGTTCTGAAAGTTGGAGTAAATGAATTGTGCTAAAGACAATCGCTTTTGGTTACATGAACTAGAGATAAAAATTGACGCCGATATAAAGTCATATTAATGCGTACAAAAAGGTTTCTTCTATGAAGGGGGTGAAACGTTTTTCAGGTGAGTTTGCAAAGTTGACCTAAGCTTCGGTTATCGGCGTGAACATGCCGATCATCGGGTCAAAGGTGGCTGCGCCACTTTTCTGACCATGACTGGCTCAAGGATTGCAAAGGACGCAGATAGCTGGCCCAGAACAACGTAATTCTGACGCGACGGCATTCAAATCAACAATCAAGGACGCCAGCGCTAGGCTAGGTCAGTCACCGGGAGACGGAACGTGTCAACTCTCAATGAAATCGCAGCGAACCACGCGAGAATGGCTAAGGCATTGGCCGATGAAGCAGCCACTTTGGGGGAGCGAGAGGTGCAGGTAGTGGGCGGGTTTGAAATCGTGTGCATGGAAGTCGAATGCATGCCGTTGCATCTGATGGTTGCGTCGCAGGAATCCCAGTCAGGGCAGGTTCTGGGCTACGCGCTCTGACTGCGCACCACTAAATTCGAGAGCCTCACTCCTGTAGGAGCTGACGAGTGAAACGAGGCTGCGATCTTTTGATCTTGCTTTTGAAAAACAGAATCAAAAGATCGCAGCCTCGTTTCACTCGACAGCTCCTACGGGTATCCGCGGTTCAGGACTAAACAAGACAAATAAAAACGCCGCTCAATTGAGCGGCGTTTTTTTATCGACGAACGGAGCACTGAATGAGGCTCACCGGTATGTCGGGAGTCTCAGGGGTTTCAGTTCCAGGGACGATCTCCATTTTCGTCCTTGATGCGCGTCGGCAAGCCCATGACATCCAGGGCCTTGAGGAACGGCTCAGCCGGCAACTCTTCAACGTTGACCATGCGCTGCACATCCCACTCGCCACGGGCGACCAGCAGCGCTGCGGCGACAGGTGGCACGCCAGCGGTGTAGGAAATGCCCTGGCTGTCGGTTTCTGCGTAGGCTTGCTCGTGATCGGCCACGTTGTAGATGAACACCTCGCGCGGCTTGCCGTCCTTGGTGCCCTTTACCAGGTCGCCAATGCAGGTCTTGCCGGTGTAGCCAGGCGCCAGCGAACCCGGATCAGGCAGTACGGCCTTGACCAGTTTGAGCGGCACCACTTCCAGGCCTTCAGCGGTCTTGACCGGTTGCTCGGAGAGCAGGCCAAGGTTCTTCAGCACGGTGAACACGTTGATGTAGTGCTCGCCGAAGCTCATCCAGAAACGCACGTTCGGCACGTCGAGGTTTTTCGACAGGGAGTGCACTTCATCGTGACCTGTCAGGTACAGGTTCTGCTCTCCGACGACAGGCAGATCGTCGGTGCGTTTGACTTCGAACATCGTGTTGCTGGTCCACTGGCTGTTCTGCCAGCTCCACACTTGTCCGGTGAACTCACGGAAATTGATTTCCGGGTCAAAATTGGTGGCGAAATATTTGCCATGTGAGCCGGCATTGACGTCGAGAATATCGATCGAATCAATGCGGTCGAAATACGTTTGCTGTGCCAGTGCGGCATATGCGTTGACCACACCCGGATCGAAGCCCACACCGAGGATCGCGGTGATGTTCTTCTCTTTGCATTCTTCGAGGTGATTCCACTCGTAGTTGCCGTACCAGGGCGGTGTTTCACAGACTTTGCCCGGTTCTTCGTGGATGGCGGTGTCCAGATAGGCCACGCCGGTATCGATGCAGGCACGCAGCACCGACATGTTGAGGAACGCGGAGCCGACGTTGATCACGATCTGCGATTGGGTCTCGCGGATCAGTGCCTTGGTCGCTTCGACATCCAGAGCGTTCAGCGAGAAGGCCTTGATGTCGGCGGGGACTTTGAGGCTACCCTTGGCCTTGATGCTGTCGATGATGGCCTGGCATTTGGAGATGTTGCGCGACGCGATAGCGATACGACCGAGTTCGTCGTTGTGCTGCGCGCACTTGTGGGCCACCACCTTGGCGACACCTCCTGCACCAATGATAAGAACGTTCTTTTTCAATTGCTTTATCACTCCTTATCTGTCCGCTTTACGAAAGGCTGGACAGGTAGTCTTCGTAACCAAATTCACGAACCACTTCGACTGTACCGTCGAGTTGTTTCACTACGATGGACGGCATTTTCAGGCCGTTGAACCAGTTTTTCTTGACCATGGTGTAGCCTGCCGTGTCGATGAACGACAGTCGATCGCCGATGGTCAGCGGACGATCAAATTGGTATTCGCCGAAGATGTCCCCGGCCAGGCACGACTTGCCGCACACCATGTAGGTGTGATCACCCTCGCTCGGCGCCAGCTTGGCGTTGAGGCGATAGATCAGCAGGTCAAGCAAATGCGCTTCGATGGAGCTGTCCACCACCGCCAGGTGCTTGCCGTTGTAAAGGGTGTCGAGCACGGTGACTTCCAGCGAGGCGCTGTTGGTGATCGCCGCTTCGCCCGGTTCCAGATAGACCTGCACGCCATACTTTTGCGAGAACGCCTTGAGCCGCGCACAGAACGCGTCCAGCGCATAGCCTTCACCCGTGAAGTGAATGCCACCGCCCAGACTGACCCAGCTGACCTTGTGCAGCAGCTCGCCGAAGCGTTCTTCGATGGTGCAGAGCATTTGGTCGAACAGGCTGAAGTCGCCGTTCTCGCAGTTGTTGTGGAACATGAAACCGGAGATCTGGTCGATGACGCCTTCGATCTTCACCGGGTCCCATTCGCCCAGACGGCTGAACGGACGCGCCGGGTCGGCCAGCAGGTAATCGGAGCTGCTCACTTGCGGGTTGACGCGCAGGCCGCGGGTCTTGCCTTCGGAGCGCTCGGCAAAGCGTTGCAGCTGGCTGATGGAGTTGAAGATGATCTTGTCGCAGTTATCGAGCATCTCCTCGATCTCATCGTCGGCCCAGGCCACGCTGTAGGCGTGCGCTTCACCTTCGAACTTCTGGCGACCGAGCTTGAGCTCGTAGAGCGACGACGACGTGGTGCCGTCCATGTATTGCTGCATCAGGTCGAACACCGACCAGGTGGCGAAGCACTTGAGTGCCAGCAGGGCCTTGGCCCCGGACTGTTCGCGCACGTAGGCGATCTTCTGCATGTTGACCAGAAGCTTCTGCTTATCGATGAGGTAGTACGGCGTTTTGATCATTTCGAGGCATCCGGCAAGGTTAGCCAAAAAAGGATGCGCATTGTGCCCGCACAGACAACATATCGAAAGAGCAGAAATAACAGCTTGCTGGCATTTAGCTGTGACTGTCGCTTCATCCCCCCGCACCGAGTACTGCCAGCACGACTATGTGAGGCGATCACCTCAACCGATCAATCCGGGACCGGCGTCGGCAACGGCTCACCTGCAAAATGCGCGGCCAGGTTGGCCAGCGTCAACTCCGACATCGCCCGCCGCGTGTCCCAGGTGGCACTGGCCATATGCGGCGCGAGCAGCACATTGTCCAGGTCCAGCAAGCTAGCGTGTGGCCTCGGCTCATCTTCGAACACGTCCAGCCCCGCTCCCAGCAGACGCCCCTCGGCCAACGCCTGTGCCAGCGCCGCTTCATCGACCACACTGCCGCGCCCGACGTTGATGAGGATGCCTTGACTGCCCAGGGCATCGAGCACACCGGCATTAATCAGATGATGAGTCGAGCGCCCTCCCCCTACGGCGATCAGCAGGAAATCCACCGCCGCAGCCAGCTCGGTGACCGACGCGTAGTACGGATAATCCACCGCCAGCGGACGTCGACCGTGGTAGCTGATGTGCATGTCGAAAGACGCGGCGCGCCGGGCAATTGCCTGGCCTATCCGACCCAGTCCAACGATGCCCAGGCGTTTGCCACTGACCTTGCGCGTGAACGCAAAAGGCCCCTGTTGCCAACGCCCCTCACGCACAAAGCGATCGGCCTGGGCAATACGACGGGCAGTGCCCAGCATCAAGGTCATGGCGAAATCGGCGACGTCGTCGGTGAGCACATCGGGGGTGTGGGTCACCGCGATGCCACGGGCCCGGGCAGCTTCAACATCGACACCGTCATAGCCGACACCAAACACGACGATCACTTGCAGATCCGGCAGGCGCTCGATCAAACCGGCCTGCACCCTTGACTCGCCATTGGCGATCAAGGCGCGGATACCCCGAACCTTGTCCGCCTCCAGTTCTTCGCCACTTTCACTGCCTTCCAGCACGTCATAGTCGGCATACAGCCGCTCGCTGAGCATGTCCGGCAGACGCGCGACTTTAAGCACGGTTGATTTCATCGATGCCTCCCTGGACAGCAACAGTAGTGACTTTGCGGATGCGTTGGCCGCCCAGATAAAGACCCAGCACACCGCCTGCAATCAGCGCGGCAGCCACCATCAGCAAGGCATAGTCGTAGCTGTGGGTGGCGTCTTTGATCCAGCCCATGACCGGCGGCAGACCCAGGCCGGCAATGTTGGCAATGGAGTTGATCAAGGCAATCGACACGGCGGCCGCCGGGCCGGACAGGTATTCAGTGGTCGTGGCCCAGAACACGGGCGTCGCCGCCCAGTTCAGACCGACCGCCACCACCAGCAGCACGTACGCCAGCCACTGGTTGCCGGTGAACACCGCCAGGCCGAGCATGACCCCGGCCAGCAGCAGCGGCCCACCCAAGTGCCAGCCTCGCTCGCCGGTACGATCGGAATGACGACCGTTGATGTACATGAACACGCAGGCCAGGAAAAACGGCATCGCCGACAACAGGCTGACGACGAACGAACCCTGTTTGGAGACTGACTGCACGATCAGCGGCAGAAACAGTGTCACACCGATGGTCCCGAACGCTTGCAGCAACCAGAACAGACTCAGCAACCACACCTGACGGCTGCGGAAGGCCACGTGCCAGGCGTCTTTGTGAGAGATCACGGTGGTCGCCTGTTCGGCCTGCAACGTGCGGCTGAGCCAGGCTTTCTGCGCGCTGTCCAGCCAGTGGGTGGTGGTCGGCGAGTCAGGCATGTAGCGCAAGACCACAACACCCAGCACCACCGCCGGAATGCCTTCGAGCAGGAACAACCAGCGCCAGCCGTTGACTCCCAGCACGCCGTCCAGGTGCAACAAGGCGCCGGACAT
This sequence comes from Pseudomonas sp. LBUM1643, assembly GCF_059716215.1. Classification (NCBI taxonomy): domain Bacteria; kingdom Pseudomonadati; phylum Pseudomonadota; class Gammaproteobacteria; order Pseudomonadales; family Pseudomonadaceae; genus Pseudomonas; species Pseudomonas sp. LBUM1643. Next base: position 2,384,922 of record NZ_CP166813.1, on the reverse strand, counting down.
CGGCAGACCAATCACCGACGCCAATGCCGCGCCAATGTAGAACCACGACATGGCCCTGGCGCGGTCGCTGCGGGGAAACCATTGCGACAGGTAGTAGATGATCCCGGGGGTGAAACCAGCTTCGGCCGCGCCCAGCAGCAGGCGCATGACATACAGCTGGTTGGCGCTCTGGATCAGGCTCATGCCGGCGGCAATGATGCCCCAGGTAATCATGATCCGCGCGATCCAGCGCCGCGCACCGACCTTGGTCAGGATCAGGCTGCTCGGCACTTCAAACAGGATGTAGGTGAGGAAGAACAGCCCGACACCCAGGCCATACATGCGCAGGCTGAGGCCGAGGTCGGCATTCATCGTCAACGCCGCCACCGAAATGTTCGACTTGTCGATGTAAGCCACCATGTACAGCAGCATCAGGAACGGAATCAGCTTCAGGTTGAGCTTCTTCATGGTGCTGGCATGCAGACGGACGTCCAGTGAAGGACCAGTCATGGGGGAATTCCTCTTATTGTCTTTATTCTCGGTGCCCGACTGGTGTCGGATCACTGGGTTACGGCTGACCATAAACCAGCGGCGGTTTTAGTTCAATATGTGAATTACAAACCCATAATATGGGATTTTTAAATTTGCCGAAGATGAGCAACCTCTTCTGCCCAAGAAAAAGCCCGGCGAAGTGGCCGGGCTTGTTGTTCACTCAAACGGTCTTCAGGCGGGCGAAATCCTGTGGTGAGGGGATAGGCGAGCGAAATCCTGTGGCGAGGGGATTTAGCGAAACGTCGCACCGCCCCGTTGGGCTGCGCAGCGGCCCCAAAACCATCGCACGCGGTGTACCGGATACACCTCTGTTGCAGCTTTTGGGGCTGCTGCGCAGCCCAACGGGGATGAATCCCCTCGCCACAATATATGCGTTCAGCAGACTGATTGAATCGTTACCCTAACTGGCGTCACTACCCTTCACTGGATAGAGCTCATCAAGCACCTGCATCAGCGCACGTTTGCGTGGGTTTTCCAGACCGGTCCAGGCCACGCCGATGCCGGCGCCGCTCATGGCCAGTGCCAAGGGGCGCGTCACGACACCGTCCGGGAGCGCCGATGCGGCACCGCTGGGCAAGATGCCGATGCCGAGGCCGGCCGCCACCAAGGCCAACTGAGTCGTGAACTCGCCCATTTCCCGGGCAATCGTCAGGGTGATCTTGCGTCGTTGAAAACCGGCCAGCATCTGGTCGTACAGACCGGGGGCGAATTTGCGCGCCAGTACCAGCACCGGGCACTCGGCCAGGTCTTGAGGCTGTATGCGACGCTTGGCGCACAGCGGGTTGTCTTGCGGCAGCGCCACCACCAGGGATTCTTCGAAGAGCATGCGCGTGTGCACGCCGGGTACGTTCAGCGGCAAGCGAACCAGGCCAAAGTCCAGGGCATTGTCCAGCAACGCCCGGGCCTGAGGCAGTGAAGGCATGTCCTTGAGTTCCAGTTCGATGCGCGGGTAGCGCTCCTCCAGCGTGCGCACGAGCATCGGCAACAAATGCGACAGCGTCGACGACACAAACGCCAGGCGCAACACCCCGACTTCTCCGGCTGCGGCTTGCTGTAACACCTCGCGGGCGCGCCCGGCCTGGCGCAACGTTGCGAGGGCTTCGGGCAGGAACAGCGCGCCCTCCTCGGTCAACTCGACCCCGTGCCGGTCACGCTCGAACAACTGCGCACCAACATCGTCTTCCAGCGCACGGATCTGCGCACTCAAGGCCGGCTGGACAATGTGCAGCCGCGCCGCCGCACGACCGAAGTGCAGCTCCTCAGCCAGGATCGAAAACGCCCGTAAATGCTTGAGTTCCATGCTTCCTCCCGATGCGTACCGCTTCCTGGTGATCACGAGGGGTGATCACGGCATCACCATAAACGATTGGCGTGCCAGCGCGATAGCGGTTGAAAGTGGCTCCATTGCCCATTCATGAATTCAGGACAGGGAGACACCCATGATCGACAGCTTTCGTCTGAACGGACATCGAGCGCTGATCACCGGTTCGGTACGCGGCATTGGCCTGGCCCTGGCTCGCGGGCTGGCCCAGGCTGGCGCCCAGGTGGTGCTCAATGGCCGCGATCCCGCACGCGCCCAAGGTGCCTGCGCGCTGTTGCGCGATGAGGGCCTGGATGTCGATTATTCGGTGTTCGACGTGACCGACCACCAGGCCGTCGCCACCGCCATCGATGCGCTGGAAAACCGCCTGGGGCCCATCGACATCCTGATCAACAACGCCGGGTTGCAACATCGTCAGGCACTCCAGGACGTCAGTGCCGAAGACTGGCACCGCCTGATGAGCACCAACCTTGATGGCGTCTTCAATGTGTCGAAGGCGGTGGCCCGGCACATGATTGCTCGCCGGCGCGGCAAGATCATCAACATCGGCTCGGTGCAAAGCGAGCTGGCACGCCCTTCTATCTCGCCCTATGCCGCCAGCAAGGGCGCCGTGCGCATGCTCACCCGAGGCATGTGCGCTGACTGGGCCGGCCATGGCCTGCAGATCAACGCCCTGGCCCCCGGCTATTTCCAGACCGAGCTGAACCAGGCACTGGTCGACGACCCGGCCTTCTGCGAATGGCTGGTGAAACGCACTCCCGCCGGGCGCTGGGGCCATGTCGAAGAACTGTGCGGCGCCGCCGTTTTCCTCGCGTCTTCAGCGTCCGACTTTGTTAACGGCCAGACCCTTTTCGTCGATGGTGGCTTGACCAGCGTCGTCTAACTCTTACGCCAAGGACTCCAGCATGCCTCACTCCCTGCCAACCCTCTGCGGCTCCATCATGGGGTCGCCGTTTTCACTCTCGGCAAAGATCCACAACGCGGCTTACGCAGCGCTGGGCCTGGACTACACCTTCGTCTGCTTTGGCGTCGAAGACCCGGTTGCCGCCGTGGCCGCGATCCGCGCCCTGGGCGTGCGCGGCATGAACGTCTCCATGCCCCACAAAACGGCGGTGATCGCGCATCTGGATGCCATCGACGAATCGGCCCAGGTGATCGGCGCGGTCAACACCATCAATAACGTCGACGGCGTACTCACCGGCTACAACACCGATTACCTGGGGGCCATCCGCGCTCTGGAGGAAGTCACCGAACTCAAGGGCCAGCGTGTTGCCGTGATCGGTGCCGGCGGCGCGGCGCGTGCGGTGGTTTACGGTTGTTTGCAAGCAGCAGCCGAGGTCACGGTGTTCAACCGCAGCATCGAACGGGGTGCTGCTTTGGCCGAGGATTTGGGCGCTCGCTGGGGCGGACATGTCGAAGCGTTCACGGCCGGGACCTTCGACATCGTCATCAACGCGACGTCCGTGGGGTTCAAGCAGCCGGACAGCAACCCGCTGGACGGCCGCCTGGCCAGTCACCTGATCGTCATGGATGTGGCGTTCATGCCGGTGCAGACCGCACTGCTGCTGCAAGCCAACGCGCTGGGATGTCGCACCGTGGCCGGCACCCGCATGTTGGTGCATCAGGCGTGTCGACAAATCGAGTTGTACACCGCAAAAGAGGCACCCATCGACATCATGGAGCAGGCCATGCTCCAGGAAATACAGCGGTTGAAGTTGTAAGCCATCCAACTACCCGTCAATAACAAGATGCCATAAAGGCACCTGGAGGCACCCATGACTCACGATCATTCAGCACCCGATATCGCCTTGATCCCCGACGCGCCAGAGCGCAAGAAAGACCTGCACCGCGCAGCCTGGGCCTGCTCTCTGGGCAGTGCCCTGGAGTACTACGACTTTGCGCTGTACACCCTGGCTGCGGCGCTGATTTTCGGGCCGCTGTTCTTTCCCGAACAGACCCGCGCCATGAGCCTGATCGCCAGCTTCGGCACCTACTTCCTGGGCTTTGCGATACGGCCATTGGGTGGCGTGCTGTTCGGCATGATCGGTGACCGCGTCGGACGCAAGTTCGTGCTCGCGTCGACGGTGCTGTTGATGGGCATTTCCAGCACGCTCATCGGTGCATTGCCCACCTTCCATCAAGTGGGTTATTGGGCACCGGTGATGCTGGTGATCCTGCGTCTGCTACAGGGGCTGGGCGCGGGTGCCGAACAGGCTGGCGCCGCCGTGATGATGACCGAGTACGCGCCCGAAGGCCGGCGTGGTTTCTACGCGGCCCTGCCGTTCCTCGGTATCCAGTTGGGCACCATCCTCGCGGCGCTGGTGTACTTCCTGGTGGTCAGCGGCAATGACAACGTGATCGAGAGCGGGCTGTGGCGTGTGCCGTTCTTCAGCAGCGTAGTGATTGTTGCACTGGGCCTGTACATGCGTCTGTCACTGAAGGAATCGCCGACCTTCATCCGCCTCAAGGCGCTCAAGCGCGTCTGCGACAACCCGCTGAAAAGTGCGATGAAACACTCCAAACCCACCTTGTTGATCGGCATCGGTCTGCGCCTCGGGGAAAACGGCGGTTCATCGATTTACCAGGCCCTGGCGGTGAGCTACATCGTGGGCGTGGTCGGCCTGCAAGGACCGGTGGGTGTGCTGACGCTGATCTGCGCCGCCAGCCTCGGCGCGCTGACTGTGCCGATTGCCGGCAAGCTCAGTGATCGCTTTGGTCGAGTGGTGGTCTACCGCGCCTTCGCGCTGGTGCAGCTCGCGCTGGCCTTCCCGGTGTGGTGGGTACTCAGCCAGGGCAATGTGGTGGCGAGCATCATTGCGATTTCAATCGCACTGGGCATCGGGACCTGGGGCATGTTCGGCACCCAGGCAGCGTTGTTGCCCGAGTTGTTCGGCTCGCGTCACCGCTACATGGGGGTTTCTATTGCCCGTGAAGTGTCGGCCGTGATCGCGGGGGGCATCGCGCCAATGATCGGTGCCGGCCTCATCGCCCTGGTGGTGGCCAGCCACGACGGCGACGCCGCTGCGGGTGTCGGCGCCTGGCTGCCGATTGCCTGCTACCTGGCGCTGCTCACGCTGATCACCCTGTACGCCACGTTCAAGACGCCGGAAACCCTCAACCGCGACCTCGACGAACCTCGGGATGCCTGGGAAATAGCCAACGCCTGCGCAGAGATGCCGGTGCAGGCCAGTACCAACGCACGCACCGCCTGACCTCGTCGCGTCCAGGACCAGGGTCGGCTCGCTGGTAATAAAGCCGACCCTTATCAGTCGGGAACATTGGACCCGGCAATCGCTTTCCTGAGTGGGGTCAGGGTCACTCTCCGGCTAGGTTGAGACGCCGGCAAATTTCTGGATCAGGTGGGTCGGGCCGGACACAATGAGCAGATCACCGGGCAGGATCAGGGTTTTAGGGGTGGCGTGCTGGAAGTCTTGACTGGCGCGTTTCAACCCCACGACCGTCACACCGAATTTCTCACGGATTTGGGCGTCAGCGAGCGTGGTGTTGTGGCATGGCAAGGGGGAGTGAATCTTGGCAATGGCAAAGCCGTCGTCGAACTCGATGAAATCGATCATCCGTCCGGTAATGAGGTGAGCTACGCGCTCCCCCATTTCCTTCTCCGGGTAGACCACATGATGAGCGCCGATGCGCTGGGCGATCTGTCCATGCTCGGCAGTCCGGGCCTTGACCCAGATATCGGGAATGCCCAGTTCGGTCAGCGCCATAATGGTCAGCAGGCTGGCTGCCATGTCGGTGCCAATACCCACAATGGCGTGAGCAAAGTCGGCAACGCCGAGTTGGCGCATGACCATCAGGTTGGTGGAGTCGGCCTGGACCGCATGAGTCAATAGGTCGGCCCAGTCAGAAACAGGAGCGGCTTCTCGATCGATACCCATCACATCGTGACCCAGTCGCATCAGCGACTGAGCCACGGAACCGCCAAAGCGGCCCAGGCCGATCACGACCACGCTATCCCCCTTGGAATAGGCAAACTGATCGGTAAATAGAAATTTAGCCAACAATGGGTTGCTCCTCTGGATAGCGGTAGGGCATGCGACGTTCACCCATCGCCAGTGACACCGCCAGGGTGATGGTGCCGACCCGTCCGACATACATCAGCAGCGTCAGCACAAGCTGGCTCGACGTGGGGAGTTCGGCGGTGATACCCGTGGACAAGCCGACGGTGCCAAACGCTGAAATGACCTCGAAGATCACCTGGTCGGTGGGGATGTCTGTTTCACGCAGGATAAAGAGCGTCGCCAGCACGATCATGAGACTGCCCAGAACAAGCACTGTAATAGCTTGACGTTGGGCTTGTGCACCGACCCGCCGGCCAAATGCCTCGCTGTCAGTGTGTCCACGAATTTCGGCAATGACCAACAAGGCAAGGATCGCAACAGTACCGACTTTGACGCCGCCAGCCGTTCCCGCGCTGCCGCCCCCGACGAACATCAGAAAGTAGTGCACGGCCCAGCTTTCACGGGTCAAGGCGCCAATATCAATGGCGTTGAATCCGGCGGTACGTGCGGAAACGGATGCGAATGACGCCGAGAGTATTTTATCGGTTAATGCCATCGGGCCGAGGGTTCCCGGGTTAGACCACTCAAACAACAGCAGCGTGGCCCACCCCCCAAGTAGCAGGATTGCCGTTCCAGACAAGGTTAGTTTGGAATGTAGAGACCAACGACGGGGTTGGTTGAACCTGTTGCGCAAGTCGTGCAACACGGGGAAGCCTATGCCGCCAATAATGATTGCAGCCATGATTGGCGACAGGATCCAGGCATCCGAGGAAAACCGCATCAGGCTGTCGGGATAAATGGAAAAACCCGCATTATTGAAAGCCGATACCGCATGGAACAGGCCGCTCCACGCGGCATCGGCCCATGGCAGGTCGTAGGCCCAATGTAATCTTGATGTAAGCCATAAAGTCGTGATGAGTTCCAGGGCGAACGTCACCACCAGCACCAGTTTGGCTACGCTGGCAATGTCGCCCAACCCCAAGGATCGTGACTCCAGTTGCGCGACCATTTTGGAGCGTAGACGGAAGCTGCGGTTGACCATCAAGCCGAGCAGGGTTGCCACCGTCATGATGCCGAAGCCACCCAACTGGAACAGCACCAGAATCACCGCCTGGCCGAAGGTAGACCAGTACGTACCCGTATCAACGACTACCAACCCGGTGACGCAGACAGCCGACACCGCGGTAAAGAATGCAGTCACCCAAGGGGTAGCAAGACCCTCAGCCTGGGATAGCGGTTGCATCAGAATCACAGTGCCCGCCATTATCGCGGCGAGGAAAGCCAAGGCGACGACTCTGGCGGGATGAAGTAGTAATTTCATTTAGCTTCAGAACTCATGTCGTTACCAGAAAACAGGCTGTACGCAACAGCGCTCCCACACTCAATCAGACTTGAGTAGTTCAGCCACTTTATGGCGAGCATCAACGGGAATCTGAAGGGTGGGCGATAGTGACAGTCATATCAATTTTTTGCTAATCCTTACTTATTTTCTTCATCGCTGGAAGTTGCAATATATTTCGTACTGAAGTGTTGCGCCAATACAGCTTCTCGAACCCCAAAGACTGTCTGAAGAGGACTCCACCACGGTGCCGTCCGAAAAGCTGCGCACACCTTTCTATACCGAGCGGGCTGAGGACCAATACCCGGGCATGAACTGGCTCTATGCATTCAGTCACAACGACCCGAAGGTAGCTTTCTGGGGATCTTCCCTAAACTTGCGCGGGTTACCTGATTTCAAATTCCGGTGAATATCCAATAGGGGGAATGACCCGACGCTTCGCTGCCCTGACGGGAAGCGGTCAATTGCATCTCATTAATAAAACCAAAGAGAGTGCAGGATGAAGTTCAATTTTGTAGAAAACAGCAATCCCAGCCGCCGACGCGTTCTACGCGATGCCTTGACCCTGGCCGTGGCGGCCTCTCCGCTGGCGAGCCTGGCCAAGGCAGCCACCGAAACCACCGATACAAACCCTGATGAAGTGACCTTTGCTGCCGGCCCGCGGCCGCTGGTGCAATATCCGCAGAAACGACCATTGACCCTGGTGACCACTCGCCCGCCGCACCTGGAGACGCCCTTCCCTGTTTTCAACGAGGGGCCGATCACGCCCAATGACGCCTTTTTCGTGCGTTACCACCTGGCCAATTTTCCGCTGAGCATCGATCCGGACAGCTATCGATTGGCGATCAAAGGTTCGGTCGACACGCCGCTGTCACTGTCCCTTGCAGAGCTCAAAGCCCTTGCCGAACCGGTCGAGGTAGTGGCCGTCAATCAATGCTCGGGCAACAGCCGTGGCTATTTTTCGCCTCGCGTGTTCGGTGCCCAATTGGGCAACGGTTCGATGGGCAATGCTCGGTGGGTGGGCGTGCCGCTGAAGACGGTGCTGGAAAAGGCCGGCGTGAAAGCAGGCGCCGCGCAAGTGACCTTCCGTGGGCTCGACAAGCCAGTACTGCCGAGCACTCCGGAGTTCATCAAGGCTCTGGACATCAGCCATGCCATGGATGGCGAACCCATGATCGCCTGGTCCATGAACGGCACTGATTTGCCCTTCCTCAACGGTTACCCGATACGGCTGGTGGTACCCGGTTATTTCGGCACGTATTGGGTCAAGCACCTGAGTGAGATCGAAGTCCTGGACCACACCTTTGACGGCTTCTTCATGGCCAAGGGTTACCGCGTTCCGGACAACGATTGTTTTTGCGTCGCCCCCGGCACCACGGCGGCGAAGACACTGCCGATTTCCAGGTTGCCGGTACGCAGCTTCATCACCAGCCTTCAGCACGGTGACGTTCTGCCGCAGGGAAAAAACGTGGAGCTCAAGGGCATAGCGTTCGATGGCGGCGCGGGGGTCAACAAGGTGGAAGTGTCGAGTGACGGTGGGCAGCGTTGGCGCGAAGCCCGACTCGGGCAGGACCTGGGCCGTTTCTCTTTCCGTGAGTGGACACTGGCGATCACTTTTTCCACCAAGGGCGCCACCCAGTTGATGGTGCGCGCCAGTAACAGTGTCGGCGAGACGCAACCGCTGCAAGCCGACTGGAACCCCGGAGGCTACCGCCGCCACGTCGTAGAAACCTACCACCTGACTGTCGCTTGAGGAGGCCCGCATGAAACGTTTGACCACCCTGCTCTGCGCCGCCCAAGTGTGTTTGGCAACCCTGGCCAGCGCAGCGCCCTTGTCGATCAAGTTGCCGCCTGAAACGGCCGTATTCAAACCCAGTGAGCTGCCCGGCTACGCATTGGCCCAGCAGAAATGTTCCACCTGTCACTCTGCCGATTACATCAACTTTCAGCCCCCCGGGATGACCCTCGCGCAATGGACAGCCGAGGCTAGCAAGATGCAACACGTGTATGGCGCTCCGATCAGCGATCAGGATGTGAGCATTATCGGCGCCTACCTTGCGGTGACTTATGGCAGTGCCAAGGCCAGCGACACGGAGGTGCAGACGGCCTTGAATGCGCCGCCTGCCCAACCTTCGGCGGTACCGGTCGCAAACGTCGACGCCAAGACGTTGCTGCAGAACAACGGGTGTCTGGCCTGCCACGGGGTTGATCACAAGGTGGTAGGCCCGGCGTATCACGATGTCGCGGCCAAGTACGCAAGTGATCCGCAGGCACTGACCCGGATTGCATCGAGCATTCAACAGGGCAGTACCGGAAAATGGGGGGAGATGCCCATGCCGCCTTTCGCACAGCTAAGCCCGGAAGATCTGAAAACCCTGGCGACGTTCATCCTGCATCAGTAAGTCCAACCAGGATTCATGCCGAGGTTGCGGCCAGCAGCCCCGGCACTGAATCCCAGATCAAACTGACGCCCGCCAGCGCCATCAGCACGAAGACCAGCCATCGCACCGTACGCGGCGACAACTTCGGCGGATACCGGCGCACCAGCCAACTGACCAGCACCACCAACGGTAATGCTTCGGCACTCAACAACAACGTCGACATCTGCATCTGTCCCTGGGCGACGACCAGGCCAAGGCGCGTCGCCGCGTTCGCTGAAAACACCGTGATCAGGGTATTGCGGATGATTTCGTAACCCAAAGGCTGGCGATACAGGTGATAGACAATCGGCGGCCCGCCGCTGGAGAACAAGCCATTGAGCAGTCCGCACAGGCCGCCGGCCAGCCAGAAGGAAGGCTGGCGTGACAGGCGTTTTTTCGGTTTGTTTTGCACCACCAGCATGAGGCTGGCCGCGACGATCAATATGCCGAGCAGCAAGCGCAGCCAGGTTAGCTGGCTACCACTCAGCGCCTCGAGCCCCCACACCCCCAGGCTGACGCCGAGCAGACTGCTGAGCAACACCGGCATCAGCACCGCGCGGTCCAGCTGCGGTTTCGGACCACCCAAAGTGCCCATGGCATTACCCAGGGTGAGGATGCTGATCACCACCGCCACCTCGGAGAGCGGCACCATGTGCAGGGACGCGACCAGGCCCATCAGGATCAGGCCGAAGGCAAAGCCGGTGAGGCTCTGGGCAACGGTTGCCAGGGCCACACAACAAAGAAAAATCAGATGCACTTGCAGGCTCATGATGCCCCTTTAGCGGGTTAAACCAGAATGCCGCCGCACAGTGAATGTGTCGGCGGCAGCCTGGTGATCGGACGGGGCGATGTCAGTCACCCATGACGCTGGCTCATCCCAGCCACTTCACCGCAAACAGGATGATCGTCGCGAGAAACAGCGTTTCACTGACGAGCAGGGTCGCCGGACGCCAGCCCACTTCCAGCAGTGCCTTGAGTGAAGTTTTCATGCCCAGGGCGGCAATCGCCGTCACCAGGCACCAGCGCGACACATCGCCGGCCAACGCCTGCATCTGCGTCGACGCAATGCCGCTGCTGTTGAGGGCGACAAACAGCACGAAGAAGATGATGAACAAGGGCAACGGAAGTGCCGGGCGCGGACCACCATCACCGCGCTTGCGCAGCAGCAGCGACAGGCTGAAAACGATCGGCACCAGCATGGCCACGCGCAACAGTTTGACCACGGTCGCGGTGTCGCCGGTCTCTTCCGACATGCTGTAGCCGGCACCGACCACCTGGGCCACGTCGTGAATGGTTGCGCCGAGGAAGATCCCGGCCTGATGGGCGTCCAGGCCGATCCATTGGGCGATTGGCGGATAGGCGATCATTGCGATGGTGCTCAGCGCGGTGACGCTGATCACGGTGAAGATGATGTTGCGTTCGCTGTCCTTGTCCTGGGGCAATACCGCGGAAATGGCCAGCGCCGCCGAGGCGCCGCAAATACCCACGCTGCCGCCGCTGAGAATACCGAAGTCCCGGGATTGGCCGAGCATTTTAGAGAGGATGATGCCGAACGTGATGGTCAGGAACACCGCACCAATGACCACCGCCATCAGCGTCCCGCCCAGGGAGAGAATCTGCTCAACGGTGATGCGCATGCCCAGCAGCGCCACGCCGCCCCGCAGGATGGTGCTGGAGGTGAAGCGAATCCCCGCGACCGCACGCCCCTCTTGAGAAAGAAAACCCAGGGCCATGCCCAGCAACAGGGCCATCAGCATCACCGGGGCACCGTAATGTTCGGACAGGAAAGTGGCGCTGGCGGCGACCACCATGGCGGCGATGATGCCCGGAAGTAACAGGCTGATTTTCTGCTGACGGCGTACCAACCAGGACGTCGACGGTTGCGCCGTGTCCGGCAACTGACTGCGCACGGGGGGGATTGTGTGGTGTTGTTTTATTGTCATGTGCTCACCAAAACCCTGTGGTTATGAAATCACTGGATTTCGATGCTAGAGAAAACGTTGCCGCCTCATTAGGACCACCTCGAGGTGGTGTTAGGGGCCAGTCTGTGGTGGTGTTTTTCGGTAGGAGTGCAGCGGGTCGCAAGCGCGGATACGCCGCGCCGGAAAGGGAGAGTTTTCAGGCGAGCCCGGTACTGTGGTGAGGGAGTTAACTGTGGCGAGGGGATTTATCCGCGCTGGGCTGCGAAGCAGCCCCAAAAGCTAACGCCGAGTTGTTTCAGGTACATCGCGTACACAGGTTTTACGACTGCTTCGCAGCCGAACGGGGCGGTGCGACGTTTCGCTAAATCCCCTCGCCACAAAGGAATGGGTTTGTCCGGTTGGTGCGGGCCTACTCAGTCAGACAACTGCTGCAGGCGCTCTCGTGTTTCAGGGCTGTACTGCACGGCGGCCACTGGCACCCGATCGTCGATGGCTGTGCGGATCTGCTCGACTTCGGCCTCGGTGAAGGCGCCGCACAGTTCGATCAATTGCACATGCCGGGTCAACAATTCCTGCGCCACCAGCAGCGCTTCCTCGACACTCGCAACGCCGCACAGTGTCGCGGCAAAGGTCTCGGACTCGAGGCGCCCGTTATGGGTGAGGAACTGCATGCCTGGCGCCTTGAAGATAAAGCCATAACGTTGCACAGCCATCGTGGTGCTCCTTGGATGATTGCTTAGCCAGCCGCCAGCAGGCGACTGCGCGTCTGTCGACGATAATCGATAAAAATGGAAGCCAGTGCGCATGACGCCAGGCGCGCTTCCAACGGGTCGGCACGGGAGGTAAGAATGATCGGTACCCGCGCGCCCAGTACCAGGCCGGCGGCCGTGGCACTCATGAAATAAACCATTTGTTTGAACAGAAAATTACCGGCTTCCAGGTTCGGCACCAGCAAGATATCGGCATGGCCCGCGACCTCGCCGCTGATGCCTTTGATCCGCGCCGCTTCCAGCGACACCGCGTTGTCGAACGCCAGCGGGCCCTCGACGCAGGCATCGCCCAGGGCACCGATTGCCGCCAGTTTCGCCAGCTCGGCGGCATCCTGGCTGGACGGCATGCTGCGCGTCACTTCCTCGGTACCGGACAGCACGGCCATGCGCGGCTTTTCATAGCCCAAGGCGTGCATCAGCTCGATGGCGTTGCGGGCGATATGGATCTTGTCGATGATCGTCGGTTGCACGTTGATCACCGCATCGGTGATCGACAGGGCTTTGTCGCTGCCCGGCAGTGTCATGTGAAACACATGACTGAGACGGCTGGGGCCGCGCAGTCCGGCTTCACGCTTGAGTACCGCGCGCAGGAGGATGTCGGTGTGCAGATGCCCCTTCATGATCGTTTCCGCGTCACCGGAGCCCGCCAGCAGGCAGGCAACTTCAGCGCACTGTGCATCGTCACTGGCGTGCATCACACGCAGGCCGTGCAGGTCCCAGTCGAGTTCTTCGGCCAGGGCATGGATCTGCGCCTGATCACCGACCAGTACCGGTTCTATCAGCCCTTCCTCGCACGCCCGTTTGGCACTGCTCAAACTCAACAGATTGACCGGATTGACCACCGCCGTGACCACGCGCGGCAGTGCCTTGGCCCGATCAAGCAGGAACGCCGGGCATTCCGGTGGAATAGTGCTCAACATGATTGGATTCCTTGTCGTTCACGGTAGAAACCGCGATCCCCTGTGGCGAGGGAGTTCACTCCCCTCGCCATGGGCATTGAATGCAGGTGTCCGGCGCACACCGGACACCTTGACCACTCAAACGTAGTCTTTGTATTTCTCAAGGAAACGCACTGGCTTGGACAGCGCATCGCGGCGGAACGGATCGCCCAGTTCACGGGTGCACATGATCTCGATCACCGTGGTCTTGCCGGCCTTTTGTGCCTCGCAAGCGGCCATGAGCGCCGGGCCAACATCTTCCAGACGGTCAACGGTGACTCCTTCAGCACCCATCGAGCGGGCGATGCCGGCGAAGCTCTGGTTTTCCAGCTCGCCTGCCACGAAGCGACGGTTGTAGAAGTCCACCTGGTTCTTCTTCTCCGCGCCCCACTGACGGTTGTGGAACACGATCGAAGTGACCGGAATGTTCTCGCGCACGCAGGTCATGATTTCCATCATCGACATGCCCCAGGCGCCGTCACCGGCATAGGAAATGGCGGTGCGATGCGGTGCTGCAACCTTGGCGCCGATGATGGTCGGCAGCGCGTAGCCGCAGTTGCCGAAGCTCATGGCGGCGAAGAACGAACGTGGTTTCTCGAAGCGCAGGTAGCTGTTGGAGACCGAGTTGATGTTGCCGATGTCCGTGGAGACCATGGCGTCGGCCGGCATGGCTTTTTCCAGTTCACGCAGGACCTGGCGCGGGTGCAGGTAGTTGCCGTCCTCGCCGCTTTGCTCTTTGATCATGTCCAGCGAGTATTCGTCCTTCTCGTGGATCCAGGCGTTGAGCTCGCTTTCCCAGTCGAATTTTTCCTTGGCGATTTCCTCGGCACGCGCCCCCTTGTTTTCCAGGCATTGCACGTCCAGGTTCTCCAGACGACCCAGCAGATTGACCGCCGCAGCCTTGGCGTCGCCGCAGATGCCTACCGTGATTTTTTTCACCAGGCCGAGCATTTTCGAGTCGCAGTCGATCTGGATCACTTTGGCCTGCTTCGGCCAGTAATCAAGACCGTGCTGCGGCAAGGTGCCGAACGGGCCCAGGCGAGTGCCCAGCGCCAGTACCACATCGGCGCGCGACAGCAGTTTCATGGCCGCCTTCGAACCTTGGTAGCCCAGCGGGCCGCACCACAGTTGGTGACTGGCCGGGAAGGAGTCGTTGTGCAGGTAGCTGTTGACCACTGGTGCGCCGAGATATTCGGCAAGTGCTTTACAGGCGTCGACAGCGTCACCCATGACCACGCCGCCCCCGGAGATGATCACCGGGTACTTGGCTGCTGCCAGAATCTGAGCAGCCTCAGCCAGGCTTTGCTCGCCACCGGCGCTGCGCTCGATACGGATCGGCGTAGGGATCTCGACATTGATGTCGCCGTAGAAGAAATCACGCGGAATATTTAGCTGGGTCGGACCGTTTTCCTGCATCGCCCGATCGAAGCAGCGACCGGTCAGTTCAGCCATGCGCGCCGGATTGGGCACGTGCGCCTGGTACTTGGTGATGGTTTCGAAGAACGGCAGTTGCTGGGCTTCCTGGAAGCCACCGAGGCCCTGACTCATCGAGCCGGTTTCCGGCGTAATCACGACCACCGGGCTGTGCGCCCAATACGCCGCGGCGATGGCGGTCACGAAGTTGGTGATGCCCGGACCGTTCTGCGCGATGCACACACCGTGACGACCACTGACCCGCGAGAAACCGTCAGCCATGTGACCGGCGCCCTGCTCGTGCACCACCGGGATAAAACGGATGCCGGCCGGAGCGAAAATATCCATCGCATCCATAAAGGCCGAACCCATGATGCCGAAGACGTCGGTGACGCCGTTGGCAACCAGTGTTTCAACCATTGCTTCGCTGGGGGTCATGCGTGGCATATCGATATTCCTCTCGTTGCTTAAGGTACGGCGGCCGCGCCGCCAATGACTCGGGGCTCAGCCTTTAACCGACATGGACGCACAGGGATTCACGTGAGGTCCTTTACGCATGCCGATCTCTCCGATTGTTGTTGTGATGGAGTGTTGGGGCAGGTCGAGGGAGCCGTCTCACGTTCGCGTTGAAGCGAGAACTGGCTGCCTTGGGGCTAGAGTAGGAGTCGAGAGAGGTGCCAGATAGGACCAGTTGAAGGCCACCTGTTGAGCCAGCTGGGTCCAGATTTATCAGCGCGCACAGACGATCCCGGCCAGTGCACGATGGGCGTCGTGCAAGCCGAAAACCCACGCCGTTATCAGCGCAGGTGGCATGCAGAAAAATTGGCTATGAGGATCCCTGTGGCGAGGGAGCTTGCTCCCGCTGGGTTGCGAAGCGGCCCCAAAAGAAGGACTGCTACGCAGCCCAGCGGGAGCAAGCTCCCTCGCCACAGTTACAGTGTCAGGCTTAAGTGAAAAGCATTGCGCTATAGAGTGACGGTCAGCTTATTCGCTGGATGAGCTCGGCCAGCAGTTTGATCCCCGGGCGGATGCGCTCGGCGTTGATCGACGAGTAGCCCAGGCGGAAGTAGTTGAGCGGCGGGTGCTCACCGATGAAGTGAATATCTCCGGGCTCGATCAGGATGCCGTGCTCGGCGGCTTCCTTCTGAAGACGCCGCGCATCGAGGTTGTCGGGGCCTTTGACCCAGTAGCAGGAGCCGCCGAAGCTCGGCTCCTTGGAGGACTCCGGCAGGTACTCACGCAGGGCCTCGCCCATCTGCTGATGACGCTCTTCGTAAGCCCGCATCAGGCTCATGATCAACGCGTCGTGGTAACCCCGTTCGAGGAACAGCGCCACCGAGCGCTGATTGTTCGCCGCCGGATGCCGCACCATCAGTCGACGCAACGCCCGCGCCTCGCGGATCAGGGCTTCGGGGCCTACCAGATAGCCAACCCGCAGACCGGGCGCCAGGGTTTTTGACAGGCTGCCGACGTAAAGTACCCGATCATTGGTGTCCAGACTCTTGAGGGCCGGAATCGGGCTGCCCTTGAAGTTGGTTTCGCTTTCGTAGTCGTCCTCGATGATCAGAAAATCGTGCTCGTTGGCCCGCTGCAGCAATTCGTAGCGGCGCTCCAACGGCATGGTGACCGTGCTCGGGCACTGATGGCTGGGCGTGGTGTAAATGAGATCGCAGTCATTGAGTTCCTCGCTCAATATCAGCCCCTGATTGTCCACCGCCAGCGGCTGGATTCTCGAGGGGTTGAGCATGGCGATGTTGCGGATGTCCATGTAGCCCGGTTCTTCAATGCCCATCAGACTGTCGGGGCGCAACAACAGACGCGCCAGCATGTACAGCGCGTGCTGCGCACCTACCGTGACGAGGATCTGCTCAGGCTTGGCCCAGACACCACGACGTGGCAACAGGCGGGTCCTGATCTGCTCCATCAGCAGAGGATCGTCGTTGTCGAAGCGGTCTGACGCCCAGTCACGGATCGCCGGGATGCTCACCGCATCGCGGCAGCATTCACGCCAGTTGGCGGTGGGGAACAGGGCCGGGTCGAACTGCCCGTAGATAAACGGGTATTTATAATTCTGCCAATCCCGTGGCTTGCTCATGTTGCGTTGCTGCGAAGGTTGCATGACGAGCCGTTGCGACCAGTCCGGCCTGGTGCTGGCGGCCTCATCCTGGCGCGCACGCGGCGCCTCGACCTTGTTGGCCAGAATATCCGGATTGACGTAGTAGCCGCTGCGCTCACGGGCCACCAGGTAGCCGTCGTCGAGCAGGTGTTCGTAGGCCAGCACCACCGTGTTGCGTGCAACGTTCAGCTGTTTGGCCAGCTTGCGACTGGAGGGCAACGGGCTGTCGAGCGGAATATTGCCGTTGAGAATCACCTGGGCGATCTGCTCACGCAGTTGCTGCTGCAGGTTGGTGGTTTTTCCGGCGGACAAATGAAACAACTGGAACATAGCGGCCTCGACTGAACGAACGACAAGCGCTGGCAGCGCTAACGCGGCGATTGCCAGCAGACTAGCAACAACCTCCCGGCAAGACTATCCAGCGCACAACCTGTAGCGCCGCAGATGCAAAAATCGCCACCCCCAACGAAGCCCACTGTAGGAGCTGCCGCAGGCTGCGATCTTTTGATCCTGGCTTCAAAAGCAAGATCAAAAGATCGCAGCCTGCGGCAGCTCCTACAGTGGATCGCATTTCAGCAGCAGCAGCGGCAGCGGCAGCAGCAGCAGCGTTAAGCGTTATGGCTGAGGTGCAAGGCGGCCAAAAGCGTTGTCCAGGGCGGTGATGATTTCATCCAGGTCCTTTTGTGTGGCGATCAACGCCGGGGCGAAGCACAGGGTATTGTTGAACTCCTCGAAGCTGCGGTTGGTACGCCCGATCATTACGCCCTGGCGCATGCAGTCAGCGGCGATGGCAATCGGCACGCTCTCCTCCACCGGCTCCTTGGTCTTGCGGTCCTTGACCAGTTCCAGACCACAGAACAGACCCTTGCCGCGCACATCACCGATGATTGGATACTTGTCCTGCAACTCACGCAGGCGGCCCATGAAGTACTCGCCCATGTGGGTGACGTTCTCCAGCAAGCCCTCGTCCTCGATGATGCGCATGTTCTCCAGCGCCGCCGCCGGACCTGCAGTGCAGCCGCCGAAGGTGCTGATGTCGCGAAAGTAACCCATCCGGTCATCGGCCTCCCCCTTGAACGCTTCGAACACTTCCTCGGTGGTCACGGTGCAGGAGATCGCCGCGTATCCGCTGGCCACACCCTTGGCCATGGTGACGATGTCCGGCTTGATGCCGTAATGCTGATAGCCAAACCACTTGCCGGTACGGCCCAGGCCGCAGACCACTTCGTCAATGTGCAGGAGAATGTCGTACTTTTTGCAGATCGCCTGAATGGTCTCCCAGTAACCTTCTGGCGGCGTGATGACACCGCCGCCAGCGGTGATCGGCTCAAGCACCACGGCCCCCACGGTATCCGGTCCTTCGGCGAGGATGACACGTTCCATCTGCAGGGCAGCGCGCACGCCGTAGTCGGCGATTTCACCGAACTGCGAGCGGTACTCACAGCAGTGTGGAAACTCGACGAAACCCGGGGTGAACGGACCGTACTGGTTCTTGCGTTCGAACTGGCCGGTGGAACTCAGCGCCGTAATGGTTGTGCCGTGGTAATCACGCTCGCGGAACAGGATCTTGTGTTTCTTGCCGCCGTACTTTTTGTGCGCAATCTGCCGCACGATCTTGTAGGCCTTCTCGTTGGCTTCGGAACCGGAGTTGGAGTAGTACACCCGGCTCAGGCCAGGCATCTTCTCGATCAGTTTTTTGGCGAACAAGGCGCCCGGAATGTTGCCCGCGGAGTTGGCGAAAAAATTCATCTTCGCCAGCTGATCGCGCACCGCGTCGGCGATACTCTCGCGGCCATAACCCACGTTGACGGTCCACACGCCACCCGAGACAGCATCCAGGAATTCGTTGCCCTTGATGTCCCGCACGCGCATGCCCTTGCCTTCGACGATCATCAGCGGATCGTTCTGCTCCAGCGGTTTGTGCTGGGACAGGTGATGCCAGACGTGAGCGCGGTCACTGGCCAATGCCTCGACTGCATCGTACTCGTGAGCTGTTGTTTTCATGCTTACCTCTCGACTGGTGCATTTTTATTGTTGGTCACCGGGCAGGAGACACGCTCCAGGCACCGACTTACGAAGGAGCAATACTGGGCATCGCAACGCAGCACCGCCCGATCCACCCCTGATGTCGAAATTAAGAACAAGCAGCGCTCGCCGTTAGAACCAGATATTGACCACGCGTGATGCCAGCCATCATCAACGTTGCTCAACCCTGGGAAGAATCCAGTGCAAAGGCCAGGGCCAGTTGCGCGGCCGCCGCCTGTAACCGGGGAATGTGTTCGATCAAGTCGCCAAGGCTTTTGCGTGCCGTGGGCGCATGGCAGGCCAGCGCCGCGAGGCAATGACCGTCGACACTGAGAATGGGCACGGCGACGGCGACCATTCCCCTGACGAACTCTTCACTGTCGATTCCTACACCGCGTACGCGGATGCGCTCCAGCTCGGTTTCCAGCAGGTCGATGTCGGTAATGCTGCGATCCGTCTGAGGCGTCAGCTCAAGGTGCTTGAGCACGGCACTGCGTCGTTCCGCCGGCATCTGTGAAAGAAACAACTTGCCGCTGGCGGTGCAGTGCAGCGGCACATGGGTACCCGGCTCGACATGCAGGCGCAGGGGCTCGTGTGTTTCCACGCGGTCGATGTAAATCACACACTCGCCATCCAGCGCCGTCAGGTTGCAGGTTTCACCCAGTTGCCGCACCAACGCCTGCAGAATCAGGCGGCTTCGCTGCAGCACCACTTCGTTGCGCAACAGCGACAGCCCCAGGCGATTGGCGCGTGGGCCGAGCAGGTAGGCCTTCTCGTCCACTTCGCGCAACAGATAGCCAAGCCGTTCCAGCGCGACGAGCATTCGCAACAGGGTGGCTTTGGGCGCCTCCAGTCGATCGCTCAATTGTGCGAGTGACATCGGCGCATCCGCATTGGCGACCGCTTCCAGTAACAGCAAGGCACGCAGACTTCGATCCGGATTGTCGCCGACGACCGGCTCCAGCACGCCTTCCTCATATTTCGGTCTGATTCGTACCATTATTAAAACCCCGATAAAAAATCGCTTTCTCTATAACTCATTAATTATTAGCAGCTTAGTTAAAAAAGACGCGAAAAATACGCCGTGGACTCACAAACACCCTAACTCTGGCTCCATATAAATGGAATGTATTGTTCTATTTTCAATTCTCGATTCGGGTTCACAACAATAAAAAAGAGGATTTCGGATGTCACGTACTTATGACTTCGTCATTGTCGGCGCCGGTTCAGCCGGCTGCGTGCTGGCCAATAGACTCAGCGAACACGGGCGCTACAGCGTCTGCTTACTCGAGGCGGGACCTGCGGATCGATATCCGTGGATTCACATCCCGATCGGTTACGCCAAAACCATGTTCCACCCGGTCTACAACTGGGGCTTCTACACCGATCCAGACCCCGGCATGAACGACCGGCGCATCTACTGGCCCCGCGGCAAGGTGTTCGGTGGCTGCAGTTCAATCAACGGGCTCATTTTCATCCGTGGCCAACGCGCCGATTACGACGCCTGGGCCAGCGCCGGAAACACCGGCTGGGGCTGGGACGACGTCCTGCCCTACTTCCGCCGCGCCGAGTCCAATGACCTGGGCCCCGGCCCCACTCGCGGCACCGACGGGCCGCTTTCGGCGTCCAGCATCAAGGCCCGGCATCCCCTCACTGAAGGCTTTATCGGCGCGGCCAAAGAACTTGGCGTGCCTCACATCC
This sequence comes from Pseudomonas sp. LBUM1643, assembly GCF_059716215.1. Classification (NCBI taxonomy): domain Bacteria; kingdom Pseudomonadati; phylum Pseudomonadota; class Gammaproteobacteria; order Pseudomonadales; family Pseudomonadaceae; genus Pseudomonas; species Pseudomonas sp. LBUM1643. The sequence goes on along the minus strand of NZ_CP166813.1, from coordinate 2,364,407 downwards.
CGGACTTCAACACCGGTGATCAGGAAGGTGTCGGTTACTACCAACTGACCACCCGCAGGGGATTGCGCTGCAGCACCGCGGTGGCCTACCTGCACCCTGCCAAGCGCCGTCCGAACCTGACCATCGAGGCGCAAGCCCAAGCCGAAAAAATCCTCTTCGAAGGCACCCGTGCGGTCGGCGTCCAGTACCGCCAGAACGGTCAGTCGCAGACCGTCAAAGCCAAGCGCGAAGTGATACTCAGCGCCGGGGCGTTGCAGTCACCGCAGTTACTGCAACTGTCCGGCATCGGTCCTTCGCCGTTGCTGAAAAAATTCAATATTGCACCGGTTCATGTGCTGCCGGGCGTCGGTGAAAACCTGCAGGACCATTTGCAGATTCGCTTGATCTACGAATGCACCCAACCGATCACCACCAACGATGAACTGCGTTCGCCACTACGAAAATTGCGCATGGGCCTGCAATGGCTGCTGACCCGCAGTGGCCCGCTGGCCATTGGCATCAACCAGGGCGGGTTGTTCACCCGGGTGCTGGAGCAAAGCGACACACCGGACATTCAGTATCACTTCGGGACCCTCAGCGCCGACTCGGCCGGCGGCAGCGTGCATCCCTTCTCGGGCTTCACCCTGTCGGTTTGCCAACTGCGTCCCGAAAGCCGCGGCTATGTGCGCATCACCTCCAGCGATCCCCTGCAACCGCCGTCGATGCAGCCCAATTACCTGTCGACCGAACTGGACCGCAAAACGGTGATTGCAGCGGTGCGCTACACCCGCAAGCTGGCCGCGACCGGTCCGTTGAAGCGGTTGATTCGCAGCGAATATCGGCCTGGCAACGAGACCCAGAGCGACGAGCAGATTCTGGAGTTCTGCCGTCAGTACGGCGCGACCATTTTTCACCCGTCCGGGACCTGCAAGATGGGTGACGACCCGCTCTCCGTGGTGGATGCGCGCCTGCGTGTGCATGGCGTGCAGGGCTTGCGCGTAGTCGACTGCTCGATCATGCCGACGCTGGTTTCGGGTAACACCAACGTTCCGGTGGTGATGATTGCCGAAAAGGCCTCGACGATGATTCTCGAAGACTGCCTGCAACCCAGTGCCCGCACACCTCACGCCACGGAGGCACCGACGCCGGTACTGAGCACCGTCGCGTCCTGATGGAACAGTGAAAGTCGCGTGCCGTTCGCGCTCACCCTCCCTATAAATACAAGAATAGGAATACTGAGATGTCCACGCCAAATCCCGTGCGCAAGGTGGTGATAGCAAGTGTCATTGGCGCCACCATCGAGTGGTATGACTTCTTCCTCTACGGTGTCGTCGCCGGCATCGTCTTCAACCATCTGTACTTCCCGAGCGACGATCCCCTGGTCTCCACCATGCTGGCCTACGGCACGTTCGCCGTCGGTTTTCTCAGCCGACCTATCGGCGGTGTGATCTTCGGCCACTTCGGCGACAAGATTGGTCGAAAAAGCATGCTGATCATGACGATGATGATCATGGGCGTGGCCACCTTTCTGATTGGTCTGGTACCCAGTTACGACAGCATCGGTATCTGGGCCCCGATCCTGCTACTGCTGCTGCGCGTCGTCCAGGGTATCGGCCTCGGTGGCGAATGGGGTGGCGCAGTGCTGATGGCGTTCGAGTACGCGCCGAAACACAAGCGCGGGTTCTACGCCAGCCTGCCGCAGATCGGCCTGGCCATCGGCTTGTGCCTGGCCTCGGGTGTGGTCGGGTTGCTGTCTTACATCCTGACGGACACGCAGTTTCTCGAATGGGGCTGGCGCATCGCTTTTCTGCTCAGCGCAGGCCTGGTGTTCGTTGGCACCTGGATTCGTCTGAATGTGATGGAAAGCCCTGAGTTCGCCAAGGTCAAAGCGGCCAACGCCGAAGCAGCCATTCCGTTCGTTGACATGATGAAGCGCTACCCGAAAAACGTATTGGCCGGTATGGGCGCACGTTACATCGACGGCGTGTTCTTCAATGTGTTCGGCGTATTCTCGCTCAGCTACCTGACCCAGACCCTCAACCTGCCGCGCTCCCAGGCCTTGATCGGGGTGATGATCGCGGCGGTGGTGATGTGCTTCACCATCCCGATGTTCGGCGCCTTGTCCGATCGTATTGGCCGCACCCGCGTTTACTTCTGGGGATCGCTGATCACCGCCCTCTCGGCGTTTCCAGCGTTCTGGTTGATGATGACCAGCCAGGGCGACATGTTTGTGATCTGGATGGCCATTGTGGTGCCCTTCGGGATTTTTTATGCGGCAGTCTACGGACCTGAGGCGGCCATGTTCTGTGAGTTGTTCGACGCGAAAGTGCGCTACACCGGCATCTCGTTCGTCTATCAATTCTCCGGCATTTTCGCCAGCGGCCTGACGCCGATGATCGCCACCGCGTTGATGCGCAGCAGCGGCGGGCAACCCTGGACGACCTGTCTCTACGTACTGTTCGCGGGCGCCGTCAGTGCTTATTGCGCCCGGTGGATCGGCCAGCGCAAAGGCGAGCAGATGACGCCCGAATTAAGCGCTGCCCCGCGCACCTCCTCCTCATGACGGCCTGATCCGCTAAGCTCTGCGCATCGCCCGATTCATGACGGGCACTGAGCTTCGCGCGTTCGTCCCCGATCGCTTGCTCGGGGATTGAACAAGCGGTGAATCAAGATCAAAAGATCGCAGCCTTCGGCAGCTCCTACATTGGGTCGGTGTACACCAGTAGGCGCTGCCAGCGCTGATCTGACCTGGTATGCAGGTCCTGCAATTTGATCCCGGGCCACCTTGTCATTTGCCGAGGCTTGAGGCAGGGTCGATACCAATGAGATTTCTGCCACAGGAGTCACCCATGTCAAAGCTATATCCCAGTGTCGATCCCGAGGGACTGGTCGAGTACTCGGTGGTCTACACCGACCGCTCGCTCAACCACATGTCGCAGACGTTCCAAGGGGTGATGAACAACATCTCCAGCACCCTGAAAAAGGTCTACAACGCCCAGGCCGTTGCGGTGGTTCCCGGCAGCGGCACCTTCGGCATGGAAGCGGTGGCACGGCAGTTTGCCGGCGACCGGCAATGCCTGGTGATACGCAACGGCTGGTTCAGCTATCGCTGGAGCCAGATCCTTGAGATGGGCAACATCCCGGCTGCCACCACGGTACTCAAAGCCCGCCCGGTCGAGTCCGGTCGCCAGGCCGCCTACGCCCCGCCGCCCCTCGACGAAGTGCTGGCCGCCATTCAGGCGCAGAAGCCGCACGTTGTCTTCGCTCCCCACGTTGAAACTTCTTCGGGAATCATTCTTCCCGATGATTACCTGCGCGCCGTCGGTGACGCCGTGCATGCGGTGGGTGGCCTGTTCGTGCTCGACTGCATCGCCTCGGGCGCGCTGTGGGTCGACATGCAGAAGTGCGCGGTCGACCTGCTGATCAGTGCACCACAAAAAGGCTGGAGCGCATCGCCCTGCTGCGCCTTGGTGATGTTCAGTCCGTTGGCCCTCGAGCGCATCGAGCAGACGCAGAGCAGCAGCTTCGCCTGTGACCTGAAAAAATGGCTGCAGATCATGCAGGCCTACGAACAGGGCGGGCACGCCTACCACGCAACCATGCCCAGCGATGCCCTCGCACGCTTTAACGATGTGATGAAAGAGACCGAAGCCTACGGCTTCGAAAAGGTCCGCGCCGAACAGCAGACACTGGGCGACCGGGTACGCGCGCTGTTGGCCGGCAAAGGCATCAAAAGCGTGGCTGCAACCGGCTTTGAGGCCCCGGGCGTCGTGGTGAGCTACACCGATGATCCGGAGATCAAGAGCGGCAAGAAATTTGCCGCCCATGGTCTGCAGATCGCGGCCGGCGTGCCGTTGCAATGCGACGAACCGGCCGACTTCCAGACCTTCCGCATCGGTCTGTTCGGGCTCGACAAGTTGCACAATATCGAGCGCACCGTCAGCACCTTCGAACAGGCGCTGGACGAGGTTCTGGAACACTAAACCTATGCAGCACACACCGAACCTGTGGCGAGGGAGCTTGCTCCCGCTGGGCTGCGCAGCTGCCCCAAAAAGGTCGCTGAGTTTTTTCTGAAAGACCGCAGTCGCCTGATTGGGGCTGCTGCGCAGCCCAGCGGGAGCAAGCTCCCTCGCCACAGTATTAGGGAGCACCTGAAAGGTATTTGGCAGCGCCTAAAAAGAGCCCGGCTGAGTCGGTCTCAGGCACTGACCTTTTCGCCCTGCTGCTGCATCAGGCTGGCCATCCTGCGGCCAAACAGCTTGGCCAGTACCTCGGGGTCGCCAGCGGCTTCGTCCAGCGCTTCCACCACTGCTTGCAGGGTCGGCCGGGTCTTGGCCAGCAGTTCGTCGATGTAGTACTCCGGAGTGATGTGCATATGCGCCTCGTAGCGGCGAAAGAGTGCGAGGAGCTCCGGGTCCAGCTTGATTGTCAGGGTATCGGCGGACATCTGATTGACCTCTCCAGGTTGTTCGGCGGCAACCGCCACGGGTTTTACTAGCGCGACCATCCTTAGCCGCCAACGCCCTGGACCATAGGGCCAGTCGCTGCCCACCCGTGGCGCCAGTCACTGCAACTGGCCACATCGGGTGCCGGGAACTGGTCCCTCCCCAACGCGGGTCACCTCCCTAGAATCAAGACTTCCTTTCCGGCCCCCGAGGCGATATTCATGACCGACCTGAACTTCGAACCCGCCAGCCGCCTGGTCCCTGTACGGGAGTTGTTCGGTATCGACTCCAGCCTGCGCGTTCCTGTGTTTTTCACGCCAGACGAACATGTGCCGCAGATCGACGCGGCCTATCGCTTCAATCCAGAAGTCACCCTGGCGATTCTCGCGGGTTTCACGCGCAATCGCCGGGTGATGCTGCAAGGCTTGCATGGCAGCGGCAAGTCGACCCATATCGAACAGGTCGCGGCGCGGCTCAACTGGCCTTGCACCCGGGTCAACCTGGACGGCCATATCAGCCGTCTGGACCTGATCGGCAAGGACGGCATCGTGCTGCGTGAAGGCAAGCAGGTCACCGAGTTCCAGGAAGGTATTTTGCCCTGGGCCCTGCGTCGGCCCATGGCGCTGATTTTCGATGAATACGACGCGGGTCGTCCGGATGTGATGTTCGTGATTCAGCGCATCCTCGAACGCGACGGCAAGCTCAATCTGCTCGACCAGAATCAGGTGATCCTGCCGCACCCTTCGTTCCGCCTGTTCGCGACCGCCAACACCGTTGGCCTGGGCAACCTGAACGGACTTTACAACGGCACCCAGGTGCTCAATCAGGCGCAGCTGGACCGCTGGAACATCGTCGCCACCCTGAATTACCTGCCCCAGGCTGAAGAAGTCGCGATCGTCGCCTCGCGGGTGCCGCACCTGCTAGCACGACACGGCGAACCATTGCTGACGCAGATGGTGGCGGTGGCCGACCTGACGCGCCAAGGCTTCGCCAGCGGCGACCTGTCGACCCTGATGTCGCCACGCTGCGTGATTTCCTGGGCGGAGAACATGGAGATTTTCAGCGACCCGGCGTTGGCGTTCCGCCTGTCATTCCTCAACAAATGCGACGAAGCGGAACGGCCCGTCGTCGCCGAGTACTACCAACGCTGTTTCGACCAAGAGCTGACCGAGTCGGCGTTCCCCCTGCTGGCACTGGCCTGAACCCGCACAGGAAGACCACGATGAACCCGCCTCCACGTCGCGAGAAACGCCAGCAACAACTCGAGGAACTCTGTGCGGCGACGCTGCGGGCACTGTCCGGTGAGCCACGCGTTCGTTACCGCGGCGGCCGTCTGGAAGTGCAGGAACGGCACTTCCCGGTGCGCGCGCCACACCTTCATCCAGACCCGGAACGTGATGAGAGTCGAGCCTGGCGCGGGGTGTCTGACAGCCTGGCGCTGCGTTTGAAACACAGCGATCCGGCCCTGGTCCGCCAGGTGCTTCCGGCGCAGCCCATCGCGCGGCTGGTGTTCGAACTGCTTGAGCAACTGCGCGTCGAGTCGTTGGTGGCCGACTGTCATCCCGGTGTGCGGCGCAATCTGTTGCAGCGCTTCGAGCAGTGGAGCCAGCAGTTTCTTGACGCTGGACAGGCCGAGGGACACGTCGGCCTGCTGCTCTTCACCCTGGCGCAGATGAGCTGGATTCTGCTGTGTGGCGGCCGCGCCGGGGAACAGACGGAGATGCTGATTGAGGCACCCCGCTTGAGCCTGCTGGGGCATTTCGGGGCGGCCTTCGGGCTGATGCGTCGCTGTCGCCATCACCAGGTGGAATTTTCCGGGCATGCCCTGGTGATCGCCGCCAAGGCACAGGAATTGATCGAGAACCTGGATGCCGAATTGCTCGGGAACGACGAACGCAAGGTCTCGGAAATCACCGAGAAGGCTCACCTGGCCTTTGCCCTGTTACTCGACGTGGATCAGGATGGCGAGGGTGAGGCCAACAGCAGCGGCACTGCCGAAGGTAATCCACGGGGCAGCAACAACGCCTTTACCTATCAGGTGTTCAGCCGCGACTACGATTGCGAGCGCAACGCAGCAAGCCTGGTACGGCCCGAATTGTTGCGCGAACTGCGCCAGCGTCTCGACCGCCGTTTGGCGGGTCAGGGCCTTAATCTGCCGCGCCTGGCCAAGCGCCTGGGCGCCCTGTTGTCGGCGCCTCGTCGAGATGGCTGGGCCTTCGCCCAAACCGACGGACAGATCGATGCCGGGCGCCTCAGTCGCCTGATCATCAGCCCCGAGCAACGGGAGATTTTTCGCCACGAACAGGAGCGTCCGCACAGTGATTGCCTGGTCAGTCTGCTGATCGACAACTCCGGCTCCATGCGCAACCACATCGACAACGTCGCCCTGCTGGCTGACGCCTTCAGTCGTGCCCTGGAACTGGCTGGTGCACGCAGTGAAATCCTCGGATTCACGACCGGCCAATGGAACGGCGGGCGCCCTTTGAAGCGCTGGCGCGCGATGGGCCAGCCCGCCAATCCGGGACGGCTCAACGAACTGAGCCATGTGGTCTACAAGGATGCCGAAACGTCCTGGCGCCGCGCCCGGCCAACCATCGCCGCGCTGCTCAAGTCGGATCTGTTTCGCGAAGGCATCGACGGCGAGGCGCTCCTCTGGGCGCGTCACCGGCTGCTGCAGCGCGACGCACGACGACGCATCCTGATCGTCATCTCCGACGGCTGCCCGATGGACAGCGCGACCCACCAGACCAACCAGCAGGACATCCTCGACCTGCACCTCAAGCACGTGGCACGACAGATCGAACAGGAGCACAGCATCGAGCTGTATGCCCTCGGCGTCGGTCTGGATCTGAGCCCCTACTATCGCAATAGCCTGGAGCTTGATCTGTCGCGCAGCCTGGACAATGCCGTGTTCGACGAAATCCTGCGCCTGCTTAAGGGCCGTTGCTGAGCCTGAAATACCGATCAATCAAGTGTGATCACAATACCTTGTGGCGAGGGAGCTTGCTCCCGCTGGGTTGCGAAGCAGCCCCAAAAAAAAATAGGACTGCTACGCACTCCAGCGGGAGCAAGCTCCCTCGCCACAAGGTAGGCGACATCCCCTACCCCGCATCAAAACACACTGAACACATGCCATTCGCCGAAAACAAAAAAAGTCGCCAATCGGCGACTTTTATTGAGATCCCTTTCAGTCCTGACGACTAGCTGCTAACCGGTACGATTTCCGGCAGGCCCTTGATCCGCCGCCAGAGGGTGCGACTGATGAACGCCAGAATCAGAATCGCCAGGCTGACGACGCCCAATGCCAGCGGCATGCGTTGATCGGGTATGAAGGCCATGCCGGTCACGATACCGAGCATGCCGAAGATGGCGACGTAGGTCAGGTAGGGATAGCACCACATCCGCACCTTGAGTTTCTCCGGCGCCTCGCGTTCCAGCTTCGCTCGCAAGCGCAGCTGAGACAGGGCGATCAGCACATAGACGAAGATCGCCACGGTGCCATAGGAGTTGACCAGGAAGGCGAAGATGGTGTCCGGCGATATGTACGACATGACCACCGACAGATAGCCGAACAGCGTGCCGAAGAAGATCGCCCGGCGCGGTACGCCGCTCTTGGACAGCTTGGCCAGGCTGCGCGGTGCGTCGCCGCGTTTGGTCAGTGCGAACAGCATGCGCGAAGACGCATAGATGCCCGAATTGAGACAGGACAACACGGCCGTTAGCACGATGGCGTTCATCACGTGCGCAGCCCAGTCGAAGCCCATGGCTGCCAGCGCGCTGGAATACGGCGTGAGCATGGCGGGCGAATCCCAAGGGACCAGGGTGACCACCAGCAGGATCGAGCCGACGTAAAAGAACAGAACGCGAGTGATCACCGAGTTGGTGGCCCGCGCCACCGAGCGGACCGGATCGGACGATTCGGCGGCCGCCACGGTGACGATCTCCGCGCCGAAATAGAACCCGGTCGCGGCCACTGCGCCAGTCAGCACCGGGCCGATGCCGTTGGGCATGAAGCCGCCGTGACTGAGCATCGAACTCAACCCGTGATGGGTTTCAGTCGGCCACATGCCTAACAGGTACAACCCGCCCAGCAGCAGGAACACCATGATGGCCGCCACCTTGATCGAGGAAAACCAGAACTCGAACTCGCCGAACGAGGCGACCGAGCACAGGTTGGTGAGGGTCAGAATGATCATCAACGTGAGGCTGATGCCCCAAGCCGGTACGTCCGGTAACCAGAACTGAATGAGCGAAGCGCCAGCCACTGCTTCCACGGCGACGACGATCACCCAGAAATACCAGTACATCCAGCCGGTGAGGAAGCCGGCCAGTTGGCTCGTCTGCTTGTGATCCGCCCACGCCATACGTGCATATTCGTAGAAGGAACCGACGGTCGGCAGGGCACAGGCCATCTCGCCGAGCATGCGCATGATCAGGATGACCAGTACGCCGGTGACCAGAAAGGACACCAGGGCTGCGGGCCCCGCAGACTGGATGACCACACCGCTGCCGACGAACAGGCCGGCACCGATGACACCACCCAGGGCGATCATGGCCATGTGACGTTGCTTGAGTCCCGATTGCAGGCCGCCGTTGGCGCTCTCCGATCGGGTTTGTTGAGGTACGGACATGCTGCTCACCCCATTCGTTTTTATTTTAGGTTGAAAGTCAGTACAGAAGCAGCCGGTCATCGCCGTTATGGTAGGGGGCGAAACAGGCTGCCTACGCAGTGTCTTCCGGGAGGGCAGAACTTTTTAGGGCCAATTGCGGCACGCTGCTGGAGCCACGTTTGCTAGCGTATTATTTTTCTTGAACAGCATCAGGAGCAGCGCGGCTGCGGCGAGCCATGCGTCCATGAGGAACGTGCTGTTTGATCCGGTAGTTTGCCATAGCCAACCCGCGAGGACGCTGGCGATCAGCGTGCAGACACCACTGATCCGATTGAAACGACCGAAGGCAGTGCCGCGCGCGTCTTCATTTCCGGGCTCGCCTGATCAGGCGACGGGACGGGTGATGATGACTGCCAATGAAAACCTCAGCCAGCTCACCTCTGGACATCATCGATTTCTGGAAATCACGGTGCTCATGTATTGATTCAAATCGCGGAAATCTTCAACTCTCCATGCGTGCGGCGACAGCTTTACGCCATTCTCGCGCAAGGTTTTTAGAATCAAGTCTCCGTTTGGGCGAAGAATTATCGATGACACGATAACGCCTGGGTAATCACTCAGTCGTTTTTTGAAAGCGGTTGTTGTCAGGTCAGGCGTTGGAGGATTGCTCTTGTTGGCCAAGGGGCCTGTTCCCTTGATATCTGCTCCATGGCACATGGCACATCGCTGTAAATAGAGGTTTTTTCCGTTGACGTTATCCGCGAAAGACAGTGATGTCTGGATGAGCGATAAAACAGCCAGCGAAGCGATGAATACGGTTTTTTTTCTCATTGTCCATGTGCCTGAGTAGCCAAGAACCCGCCCGACTCTGGCCTGGCAATCCGTGCCTGGTAAAGAGCCAGAGTCAGGCGGGTGAAGAGATCCTAGCAGATTGGATCCAAACTGGCATTTAGACTTTTCCAAGTCTGTCCCGCGGAAAAGAGTCCAGCCGTGGGAGTTTGATTTCTGGCCTATGTCAGCCCCGTCGTTTTGGTAGTTAAATAACGGAGCACAGCCCGTGTTTAAGTGCCTTACAGAATACTTCCTGAAAGCTGCAAGACTTTGCGTATCTGCCTACGGGTACGCCAGAATCCCCGCTGCACACCTGCCCCGCCTGCTCGCAGATCTGCCAGCCACCGCCCAGTGCGTATTGCCCGTCAGCACGATCCGTCAGGCCAAGGGGCGTCTGATCGATCGCGGCCTCGGATTTCAGCATGCCGTACATGGCTTTCACGCCGATACCCACTGACCACTCCTCGTTGAAGCGGTAAGCGACACTGGGTACCAATGACAAACCCGCAATGCTGGCGTTCTGCACGAAATAACGCCCAGACCAGTCGTTGTCGTAATTTTCCGCGAGACCGAAATCCCCATAGGACCCGAAACCCACGGACCATTGATCATCCAACTGATGGCTGATGAAGAAACTGCCGCCAGGTATTGGCTCGAGCACATTGCCGCTGCCGGTACCCGAAGTATTGGTTGCACCGTCTCGGTCGAACACCAGGTCGCCGAAGAGAATCTGAGCACCTGCGTTGAGTTGGGTGCCGGCCAGATAGCTCAAGCCTGCGGGGTTACTGGCGATGGTCGAAGGGCCCTGTGCCCTGGCTGCCGCGCCGGCATTGGCCAGCCCGGTGTTGTCCGTGGCGATCTCGTACAACATGAGTCCGCCTGCAAAACCTCCCCCACTGGAGAAGAGAGTTAACAGTGCAAGGGCGGTAATCGACAGCGAGTTTTTTTCGACTGCATGATGCCCTCACTTACGTGATTCATCGCTATCGATCAAGTAACTGCGCGACCGTTTATTATGGTGAGCTGAAGTATTGCTCAGGATTCGGCATTGTCCATACGGCCACCGTCAGAACTGCAACTAAAAACCTACGCATCGCAAATTGGCAGCGCCTACATAGCCCACGTTGCCCATGCCGTTTTTACACAACTTGGACCTATAGCAGACACTGGCAGCGGCGGCGCTTCGCGCCGTCCGCTGAAACAGATTGTCAGTCTCACTTAACCAGTTCGACCTCGCTCGGCCGCCACTCTTTCGTAAAGAACGATTCAAGCGGGCTGTAGAGGCGCAGGAGCGTAAACCATCCTTTGTCGGGCATGGTTTGAATCCAGTTGCCTGGCTTTGCATCAGTTGGCTTGGAAGGACCGAAGAAGATTGTCGTGGACCCATCCGCGTTCTCAGTGGCGGTCGGTGTAGGGTAAGTCTGGCTGCCTGCGCGCGGGTAGCGCTGCGGCGTCTGAAGCATTGACCGCGTCTGGTTGTCGTAGACGGTGAACGACCAGAATTTGGCTGCGGGGATCTTCGGCGGCAGGGTCACCTTGTAGGTCTTGCCGCCATCGAAGGGATTCTTTTCAGCATCAGTGAAGCCCATGAGGTACTGCTAGCCAACGTTAGGCAGTCGCATGATCATGCCCGGCGAATCCATGGTGTAGCCGTAGTAAAAGGCTGCGCGTGAGTCGAGGGTCCGCGCGCCAGTCGGTGGCAGCGCTTTGAACAAGCCTTCCTTGGTGATCGTCGGCGGCGGCGTCTCGAAGTCGAAGCCACCTTGCCATAGCATGTTGGCCCACATCGAGTTCGGATAAAGGGACCAGCCAGGGTAGTCGGCGGCACGCCAATTCAGCGCTCGGCCAGCCGCGTTACCCACCGCCGCAGCGTCGGTGAGAATTTTCTTCATCCGGGCGTCGGGACTGAAGGGTTTGCCCTTCACGATACCTATGGCGGCCAACTGACCAGTGAGTTCCGGGTTGAAAGAGGTGGCCGGTTCCAGCTGTACGAGTTTGTCGATCATCTCGAAATAGGTGAAGTCGTTAGGCGCGATTGTATTGAATGACTTGCCGCTCCCCTCAACGAACTTCGTCGGCGGTATCGGTGGATTGGGCGCAAGCCTGACGTTGCCTTCGAGTGCCGTGGCAATGCTGGTGCCAAATCCGCCCGGCGTGTAGGGGTAGATCTTCAGCGACTTTTTGATCTCGGCCACAGCAGGTTTAGGATCGTTGTTCTCCATGAAGGCGCGAACGGCGTAGAGAGCATGATTTGTTTTCGATCGACCCACGAAGAAGCCGCTGTCTGGAAGAGGACCGTCGTAGTCCGGCGGCACGATCAGGTATTTGCCTCCTTCGCCCCGATCAGGGCCGGGCGCGCCGATATCGATGATCCAGCCGAACCACATGTCATTGAGCGTGCCGAGCGCCTTCGGTGGCACCTCAACCACCAACGGCCCCTTCGTCAAGTCGAGGACCGCGAGCGTATAGATCGTATCGACGTTGGCGGTAAGAAAGAGCGATTTGGAGTCCATCAACTCAGAGAAAATAACCACCGAGTTGTCCTCAGCCCCGATGCTGTGGAAGCCCTCGCGAACCGCATAGGCCGAGGCGCCCGAAAAACTGTTCATGAACGCGTCTATACCACGGGTGAAGGCCAGGGTGTCATAGACGTCCTGAGCGGTTTTTGCGCTCGGCGCGCCGTCCTTGAATTCCAGCGTGCCGATACGAGTCTCGAGGCGATCGGGCGTGGTGATCGCGGGGGGGATTTCGGTGGTGGCCTGCGTCTCGGCCATTACAGGAATGGCCAGCGCGACCAAAGTCGCCAGTACGGCCAGTGGTCTGAGCGTGTGCGTCATAGTGCTCTCCTCGAGAGACGTCTATTGCATTGACTACCCAAATGAACTTGGTGGTGGAAGTGTGCTTTCACGACGCGGGTTATCTCGTGCGAGTTGGCCCACGTGCGTTCCTAGTCTTTGTTGCCGACCTTGTTCTGGGCTGTCTCCTTGCCCGCAGCATTCAACTGCGGCGGTTCGAGCTTGACGGAGAGTTTGTGCAGCGAGCCGGTGAACGCGAACGGCACCTGGTAATCCTTGTCATCGACGGGGGTACCGGTGTCGGAGCCGACGTCGAAACTTTCATCCACGCCGAAGACGAACGGGACACTGTTGGGGATCGTACGGCTCGCCACTTGCTTGCCATCCACCGAGAGCACGCCGGTGCCGCCTTTTCCGAACCCCGGCCCAGCGTATTTAAAGTCGAAGCTGATGCCGTGCTTTCCGGGAGTAAGCGCCTCGGTCCCTTCCCAACGGAATTGCGCCACGCCCTCAAGGTTGTAGCTGAAAACCGGCTTGCCTTTCAGGAGGTAGAGGGCATAACCACCGAAGCGGCCGCCGTCCGTCACCAGCACGCCTTCGCCGCCGCTTTGCGGAACGATGACGTCAGCCGAAATGACGTAGGACTTATTCAATATGTTGGGCTCGTTGCCTGGAAGAATGCCGGTCACTGGCGACAGGTAATTGAACTCGGTGCGTCCGGCCACGATGCTCGGGCGCTGCGCAACGACGCGGGTGAAACCGGAGGCGTCGAGCGGTAACACCTGATACTTGTTCGCTTCCACCCAGAACAAATCCTGGAGTTCCTTGAGTTTGGCAGGGTTGGCTGCTGCGACATCGTCGTTCTGCGTCCAGTCTTTGGTGATGTCGTACAGCTCCCATTTGACGCCATTGACGATGTCCTTGGGCGGCTGCGCGGTGATGTCCCAAGGTGCACGGTAGGGCGTCGTCGATGCCATCCAGCCCTCGTGGTAGAGCGCGCGCAGGCCGAGCATTTCGAAATACTGCGTGGTGCGCGTGGTCGGCTTGTCGGCATTCGGCTTGTCGAAGAGGTAAGCCATGCTCGTGCCTTCGATGGGCTTTTGTGCAATGCCGTCTACCTGGAGCGGCGCGTCAATGCCGGTGGCTTCGAGGATCGTCGGCTCGATGTCAATGACGTGGTGAAACTGGTTTCGGATGCCGCCGGCATCCTTGATCCGATCCGGCCAGGAAATGGCCATGCCCTGGCGCGTGCCGCCAAAATGTGACGCCACTTGCTTGGTCCACTTGAAGGGTGTGTCCATGGTCCAGGTCCAGCCTACCGCCATATGCGGATAGGTCTGGTCCGAACCCCAGACGTCGAGATATTTCATCTGGTCGGCCACCGGTACGTTGATGCCGTTGAAGGTGGTCATCTCGTTCGGTGTGCCATTGGGTGTGCCTTCTGCGCTACCGCCGTTGTCGCCGCTGATGTAGATAACCAGCGTGTTATCGAGCTTGCCGATGTCCTCCACCGCCTGGATCACCCGGCCGATTTCATGGTCGGTGTACGCGAGGTAGGCCGCATAGACCTCCATCTGGTGGGCATACAGTTTCTTCTCATCCGCCGGCAGTTCGTCCCAATTCTTCAGAGAGTCCGGCCAAGGCGTGAGCTTGGCTTCCTGCGGGATGACGCCGAGGCGCTTCTGATTGGCGAAGATCTGGTCGCGTGCGGCGTTCCACCCCATGTCGAATTTGCCCTTGAACTTGGCGATCCATTCGGGCGTCGGGTGATGCGGCGCGTGGGTGCCGCCAGGCGCGTAATAAAGAAAGAACGGCTTCTTCGGATCGAGCGCGTTCAATTCATTGACGTAGCTGACGGCATCATCTGCCATCGCGGTGATCAGGTTCCAACCCGGTTTGCCGACGTAAGGATGGATCGGCGTGGTATTGCGCATCAGATTGCCCGGTTGCCACTGGTTGGTTTCGCCACCCATGAACCCGAAGAAGTAATCAAAGCCCATGCCGATGGGCCATTGGTCGAACGGGCCGGCCTGGCTGATCTGGAACGACGGGGTGTTGTGGTTTTTGCCAAACCACGAAGTTGCGTAACCGTTGTCCTTGAGGATTTTGCCAATGGTCACCTTGTCCTTGGTGATGACGCTGTTATAGCCGGGATATCCCGTTGAAATTTCCGTGATGACGCCGAAGCCGACTGAATGGTGATTGCGTCCGGTGATCAAGGCTGCACGTGTGGGCGAGCACAGTGCCGTCGAATTGAATTGCGTGAAGCGCAATCCCGCTGCCGCGACGCGGTCCATGGTGGGCGTCGGAATGAGGCCGCCGAACGTACTGGGCGCACCAAAGCCGACGTCGTCGGTGATGATCAACACGATATTCGGCGCGTCTTTGGGCGGTACGACGGTCGGGGACCAATAGGGCGTCGAGGTCGTGGCATCGAGGTTGATAACGCCGCCGAATGCCGCGGGCGGGTTCGGGAGATATCTGCCGTCGATGGTCGTGGTCGCGCTCGGTGAACCGGGCGTACCGTTGACTTGCGGAGTCGCTGCGTCGGCGGGCGAGAGCACAAGCATGGCAAATGCCAGCCCTGCACCGATTCGCGTGTGCAGCCATGAAGGTCGATTCCAGCTTGCATTGGCCATGGCCAGCTCCTGTAACCCCCACACCCCAGGCTCTGGAGTGTAGAACCATTTTTCTTTCTCGCCAGTCAATTCAACGCCCGGATCGTAACCTGAGTGGTCATTGACAATAGAGTCGTGGCGCCTATAACTGATCCTGATGCCAGGAAGGCTCAGCAATGGTCGCAGCCTGAAATAAGGGGAGCGCAAATGCTTATCAGGAAACAGCACTTGGGCATCGCGTTAGTCGCAGTCGGGATAGTGTCTGCCTGCCTGACTTTTGCTGTGTATCAGCACCTTCGCGGTCCAGAACCGTTGACACTGGGTGATGGAAAAAATGGCCCCCTGGAGATGGTCTGGCTTCCTGCTGGCGAATTTTTGATGGGTAGCGATCATAAGCAGGCGCGGCCCAACGAGGGGCCGGCCCACAAGGTTCGACTCGATGGCTATTGGATCGACCGCTACGACGTCACCAATGCCGATTTCGCCCGTTTCATTTCTGAAACGCATTACGTCACCACCGCCGAACGCAAACCTGAATGGGACGATCTGAAAGTGCAGTTACCTCCGGGTACTCCTGAGCCGGATGACAGTGTCATGGTGCCTGGGGCATTGGTTTTCGTGGGCACAGACAGACCCATCCCATTGAATGATTTCAGTCAGTGGTGGGCATTTGTCCCGGGCGCTGACTGGCGTCACCCGTTGGGCCCTGACAGTACAATCGAGGGCAAGGACACCCATCCGGTTGTTCAGGTTTCGCGCGAAGATGCACAAGCGTATGCAGCGTGGGCTCATAAGCGCCTGCTGACCGAGGCCGAATGGGAATACGCCGCGAGAGGCGGACTGGAACAAGCGAACTATGCGTGGGGGAATGATTTCTCGCCTGATGGAGAAAAGATGGCCAACACCTGGAATGAGGCACAACCGTTTCCCGTGTCCGGGGCCAGCAACAAATTCAAGATCGGCACCAAGCCGGTAGGCAGTTACAGGCCTAACGCTTACGGGCTATATGACATGTCCGGGAACGTTTGGCAGTGGGTCGCCGATTGGTATCGTGCTGATGCGTTTAAAGTTGGGCTCAAGCGTCAGTCCGCGGGTGAAGTAGTGTTTAACCCGGTGGGCCCATCCGACAGCTATGACCCAGATCTCGGGGTAACCGCGAACGCACCGCAGCGTGTGATTCGAGGGGGATCCTTTCTATGTAGCGACAGCTACTGCACGAGCTTTCGAACCAGTGCCAGGCAGGGCGCGGACCCAATGAATTCCATGTCGCATCTCGGCTTTCGCCTGGCGATGAGCAATGATCAATGGGAAAAAAATCGCTGATTGCCCCAATGCCCGGTCCCCGCCCTCACACCTCTATCACTTACCGATGTGCTTGAGAGCAGACCGCAACGGGACATCCGAAACATGGACCACCCCGATGTAAGGATGAGCCATGTCGACAACCAGAAATACCGCTGCGGCAACCGACATGGAGCAGATGCACATGACGCCGATAACAGTGGGATTTGCCGGAGCCTGGAGGCCAAACGTCGCGAACAGCCAAGCCAGCCAGAAAGTCAGGATGACAAGAAACGCAGTCGGCAGTCCTTCCGTACTGCTCTCGACAAGTATCCAATGCGCTTCCGCCAAGTGTCCGCTGACTTCCAGTGCGCGGACCTGAAGCATCCGTTGAGGTTCGTCTTTGGGCTTAAGCGCCCGGAGTTCGACCTGAATTGGCTCGATACCTGGGGACTCATCAAATGGATCGACAAGGGCCGACCTTGAGGACGAATTACCCCACCCCTGGCTTAACCTTGTTTCAATCAACTGACGGAGACGGATTCGCGCCTGCGCCGTCTCGGGACCATACTGTGCCATGACTCTGTCGAGAAGAACGATGCGTGCGGCCGATGTCCGCAGCTCGGTCTCGTTGTTGTCATAGACAGTTTTGGCGGATGCAATTAGAAGCCCAAGTGCGAGAGCGGACAACGTTCCCACAACGGCCGTTGCGAGGCGGATCACGTCCTTGGATTCGGCATCAAGATGGTGAATCGGTAGGCGAATGCGCAGCAGAATTCCGATTAGTGTGGCCCCGAACAGGCAGGCGAAAACAGTTACTCCGATGATGATGGAGCTCAATTGTTATCTCCTTAAATCTGCGGCGACCCTTATCTTTGTGCAGCAATAACGATTGCCTGGCGGACGTCTGTGACCTGCGCAGCCAAGTCGAAAACTTCTGAGCGCATCAGAAGAATCATAGGCGCTTTATCAGGGGCGAGTTGATTCGGCTTCGCCTGGCAAACCAAACAATCCTTCCTCGCTTCGTGATCCTGAGCTGGCTTGCAAGCCCAGGGTGTAGGTCACCCCCGCCCCCCCTGCTGCTCCCCCCTCGCCGATGGGGGGGTGCAGCAAGACAAATCACGTCACTTTCCTACCCCAGCAGGCACATGCCCGTTACGAGCGACTGCCAGTCGAGCCGGAACATCTGCTTCAGGCCTGAGGTGAGTTTTGCTTCTCTGCGCTGAGGCGCTCAACACGTGGCCACATGCGCTGTAGATCGCGAGGAAAGACCCCATGATCAAATTACACGATAGCTTGAAACTACCCGATGTTGGACTGACCGGTTTTGAAACACCGCTTAGCGAAGTCGAGCGCGCCATTCAACAGACCGTGCATCAATTCGCCAAAAACGTATTGCGTCCCATCGGCCAGGAGCTCGACAAAATGAGCGCCGCCGATGTTTGCGCGCCAGGCTCACCCTTTTGGACGGTTTATCAGGAAGCCGAGAAACTGGGACTTGATCCCGATTTCTTTTCTCAATTCGAACCCGATGTCGCCATTCGTCTTGAGTCGTTGATTGGCGAAGAAATGGGCTGGGGTGACGCCGGCCTGGGCATTTCGTTGGCCGCGGCCAGCTTCCCCTTGCAGATGGCCATGGCCGTCGGCAACCAGGAACTGGTGGAACTCTGCACCGGCAAGATTGGCTGCTGGATGATCACTCATCCGGACAAGGGCAGCGACATCATGGTGTACGACATGAAGCGTGAATGGCCGAAGGACCAGACCGGCAATAAGGGCAATCTCTGCGCGAAAGTCGGTAACGACGACATCGTCATTAACGGGCAGTGCTCAGCCTGGGTTTCCAACGGTGCCGTCGCTCAGGTCGCGCTGGCTTATATCGCTGCCGACTATGGCAATGGTTACTTCGATGCCGACGGTCGGCCCCATGGCCTGGCGGTGATTATCCCGCTTGACCTGCCGGGCGTTTCACGTGGCAAGCCGCTGGACAAAATCGGCCAGCGATCCTTGCCGCAAGGTGAGGTTTATTTCGACAACGTGAAGGTGCCACGGCGCTTTGCGATTGCCCTGCAAGATGAGTATTACGGCAACCAGTCCTCAGCGTGGTCCTACGCTGGCACGCACATGTCGCAGGTATTCACTGGGGTCGCCCGCTCGGCCTTCGAGCTGGCTTTGCAGTATTGCCACGAGCGCAAACAAGGTGGCCACTTACTGATTGACCATCAACTGACCCGCTATCGCCTGGGCGACATGATGCGCCGCATCGAGCTGGCACGCGGTGTCGCGCGTCGCTCGCTGGCCTACGCCCGCCTTTCTCCGCACTCCCACCCCTACGCCACTGCCTCGGCGAAGGTCACCGTCACCGAAGAGTGCATGAAGGTCGCCAGCGAAGCCCTGCAGTTATTCGGCGGTGCGGGCACTTCCCGAGAATACCCGATCGAAAAGATTTTCCGCGACGCGCGCTCGGCGCTGATCGAGGACGGCGAGAACTACGTCATCACGATGCGTGTTGGCCTGTTGTGCCAGCAGCTTTACGCCGAAGGCTGGTCGCAGAACTGACCTCGGCAACCTATCCAGCAACACTCCAAAAACAAGAGATCACACGAAATGGCTAAATACCCCGTAGTAGTTTATGGCGCCAGCGGTTACACCGGCATGCTGACCATGGACTGGTTGATTGACCAGAACATCCCGTTCACGGCCGTCGCTCGCAATGCCAGGCGCGCACAAGAAATGATGGCGCAACGGGTGGTTCGTCTTGAATCGGCCACCTACGAAATCATCGAAGCGGAACACACCGTTGAAGCACTCACCCACGCGTTCAAAGGCGCCAAGGTCGTTTGCAACACCGTCGGCCCGTTCGTCCACTTCGGTCTGACCACCGTTGAAGCAGCACTCAAAGCGGGTTGCCATCACCTCGACACCACCGGTGAACAGGGCTACATGCGCCAGGTCCGTGAGCAGTTCGGCGAGCTGTATGCCCAGGCCGGTCTGGTGGTGTCACCCTCGCTGTCCTACATGTACACCTACGCTGAAATCGCCGCCGAACTGGCCCTGGAACACCCGGGCATCGACGCGCTGGAAACCTCGACACTGTGCCGTGGTCCGCGTGGCGGCGCAGCCGGTGTCACTGTCGGCTCGACCGCATCGATTTTCGAGCTGTTTCGCTCCGAACAATGCTACCTGTGGGAGAAAAAGCTCGTACCACACCCGATGGGCACTTCCTTCAACATCGCCTCGCCTGACTTCTTGACCCCGGTCTTCGCCTTGCCATGGGGCGGCACCTCGCTGCCGGTGTATTTCGAGAATGATCCACGGGTGCGTTCCTGCGTTTCCTGCGTCGGCTTCTACGACAACGACGTCATGAAAATGGTGCATGCCGTGGGCCAGAAGTGGGAGTCGGAGTACAAGTTCCTGCCACCTGAACAGCAGGACGCCGTCATCCAGCAAATGGTCCAGTCGACAACGCCGACCATGCCGCCGCGCGAGCGCACCACCATTACACGCATGGTCGATACCGCCATTGGCCGCGGCCAGCTGTCCGCCGTGCGCGCCACCGTGCATGGCGCCACCGCTTACATCGCCACCGGCGCCTTGCAGACTGCAGCGGCGATCAAACTGATCGATGGCGACACCAACAAGGTCGGCTTCGTCTCTGGCTCTAAAGCCTTTGGCCATCGCTACCTGCTGGGCTTCCTTGAAGAACGTGGTCTGGCTCGCGCCACCGTTACCCAGCTCTGACCTGCAACTCAGGAACTCACATGGCTATTATCGATTTTTACGACCGCGGCTGGCGCACGGATCCGGCCGCCATCGCCTACATCCAGGGCGAGCGTGCCTTTACCTTTAATGAGATCGGTGAACTGTCTTGCCGCATCGCCAACGCGCTGCTGGCGCTGGACCTGCCGAAGGAAACCAAAGGCGCAATCTGGGCCGGCAATGACGTAACGGCCTGGGCTTGCACCCTGGGACTGTGGCGCGCAAACATGACGTGGATTCCGGTCAACGGGCGCAACCCCGTTCAGGAAAACACCGACATTCTCGACGCGTTCGATTGTAACGTGATGTTCTACCAGCATGAATTCGCCGCCGTGATGGCCGATATCCGACCTGCCCTGCCGAAGATCAAGCACTGGATCTGCATTGACGCCACCGACGGCGATACACCGTCGCTGGATACCTGGACCGCAGGGCAGCCGTCGACGCGTCCGGAAGTTGCGTACGACATGGACGACGTGGTCATGCTCTCGCCGACTGGCGGCACCACGGGCAAGCCGAAAGGCGTGATGAATACCCACCGCAGCGCGCAAACGTTCATTGCGCACTTCATGCTCGCCTGTGCTTATCGCGACGGTCTTAAACCGGTGAACATGGCCGCAGCACCGATGACCCACACCGCTGGCCTGCTGGCGGTACCGTGCACGGCGCAGGGTGGCACAGTCGTTGTCCTCCCGAAGCCTGATCCGGCGCTGATGCTGGCGTCCATTGCGCAACACAAGGTCAGCGAATTCTTTCTGCCTCCGACGGTGATCTACAGGCTTCTGGAAGTCCCTGGGATCGAGAACGTCGACTTCTCCTCGGTCAAATACCTGCTGTACGGCGCCGCACCGATGTCCGTCGAGAAGCTGAAAAAAGCCATCGAAGTCTTCGGCCCGATCATGACGGGTGGCTACGGTCAGACCGAGGCCCCGGCTAGCATCGCCTACCTGCGCCCGGACGAGCACCTGGTGAACGGTGAACTGGCCAGCGACAGCCGCCTGTCCTCGGTCGGCCGCCCTAATCCTCTGATACGGGTCGAGGTGATGAATGATGCCGGGCAGATTCTGGCCCGTGGTGAGACCGGTGAGATCTGTGTACACGGCGACCTGATCATGAAGGGTTACTACAAGCAGCCGGAAGTGACCGCGCAAACCATTGTCGGCGGCTGGCTGCACACGGGCGACATCGGCCATATCGACACCGAAGGCTTCCTGCACCTGACCGATCGCAAGAAGGACATGATCATCACCGGCGGCTTCAACGTCTATCCGAGCGAAGTCGAGCAAGTGCTGTGGAGCCATCCGGCCGTGCAGGACTGCGCCGTGATAGGCGTGCCCGATGAGAAATGGGGCGAGGCGGTCAAGGCGGTGGTTGAACTCAATCCCGGCCAGACCGCCACGTCGCAGGAACTCATCGACCTGTGCAAAGCCCGCCTGGGGGGCGTCATGGCGCCCAAGTCCGTGGATTTCATCGACAGCTTGCCCCGCAGCCCGGTGGGTAAGGTGCTGAAGAAAGATCTGCGCGCCCGCTACTGGGATGGCGCGCAACGTCAGATCTGATTCACCGACCCTCGCCCCCACCATCATGAAATGGCGCCGCAGTCATGCGGCGTCCATCAGGAGAGTTGCATGAGCACTATTTACATTGCCGGCATCGCGATGACGGTCTTCGGTCGACATCTGGAACGCAGCCTCGACGACCTGGCGCGCGAAGCGCTAGAAGGCGCGCTGAAAGACGCCAATTGCAGCCGTAAGGATTTGGGCATTGCCTTTTATGCCGGGATGACCAACGGCCCGTTGCAAGGCCAGATTTCCATTCCGGGCCAGGTCGTGTTCAGCAAGATCGGCATCGAGGGCATTGCGGTCTACAACATTGAAAACGCCTGCGCCTCGGGCAGTTCGGCGTTCAACCTTGCCGTGCAAAGTCTCCAGGCCGGAACCACCGATGTTGCGCTTGTACTGGGCGCCGAAAAAATGAACATCCCCGACAAGTTGAAAGCCTTCCAGATTTTCGAAGGCGGATGGGACGTGTCTCGTGTCGAGGAGAACTATCAGACACTGGTAAAAATGGGGGAAGGCGTCGACATTCCAGAAGGTTCGGAGTCGGACAAACCCTACAGCAGGTTCATGGCGATCTATGCCGCCATGTGCCGCTATCACATGAAAACGTACGGCACCACGCAACGGCAAATCGCCGCGGTCTCGGCCAAAAACCACAACCATTCAGTGCACAACGCGTTTTCGCAGTTTCGCAAGCCGTTCACCATCGAAGAAATCCTCGCGGCCCCCCCCATCACCTACCCGATCACCTTGCCGATGTGCGCACCGCTTTCCGATGGTGCCGCTGCGGCGATTCTGTGCACCGAGGAAGGACTCAAACGCATCGGTGCGGATCGCAGTCGCTGCATCAAGGTCGCCGCCAGCGTCATTCGTAGCTTCAGCCATCGTCGGTTGGATCAGCCAGAACTGAACATCGCTCGACGGGCGGCCGATCACGCTTACGATCTAGCGGGCCTGGGGCCGGAGGACATCGATGTCGCCGAAGTCCATGACGCTTCGGCGATGGGCGAAATCATCCAGGTCGAAAACTTGCGACTGGCCGAACCCGGCATGGGCGGACCGTGTGCCGAACGCGGCGACTTTACGCTCGGCGGGCGAATCCCGGTCAACACCTCGGGCGGCCTCGAATCCAAGGGACATCCCATCAGCGCTACCGGCATCGGCCAGCTCTGCGAGTTGGTCACGCAATTGCGCGGTGAGGCCGGCAAACGCCAGGTCGAAGGCGCACGCCATGCCATTCAGGAAAACGGTGGTGGATTGCAAGGCATCGAAGAAGCCGCGGTCGCCATTCACATTCTCAGTAAGTAACCCCCCAGCCCTTGCGAAGGGCGGTGGCGGGTGAAACATCAAAACAAGAAGGATAGAAAGACATGTTTCAAAACAAAGTGGTGGTCATTACTGGCGCAGGTTCCGGTATCGGCCGGGAACTGGCGATTCAACTGGCAGGAGCCGGTGCACGCCTCGCGCTCTCGGACATCAACAGTGTCGGTCTGAATGAAACCGTAAGAAGGCTTCCGGCGGGTAGCGAAGCCAAAAGCTATCGCCTGGACGTGGCATCGTGGGAGGCGTTTCAGGCCCATGCCGCCGAGGTAGAACACGACTTTGGCACCGCGCACTACGTCATCAACAATGCAGGCGCCACGGTTGTCGGCACGGTCAACAACACTTCGATCGAAGAGTTCGAATGGCAACTGGGCATCAACCTGTGGGGTGTGCTGTACGGCACCAAGGCGTTTTTGCCGATGATGCTGAAGCAGCGCGAAGGCTGCGTCGTCAACATCTCCAGTATTTTCGGTTTGCTGGGCTATCCGATGCAGAGTGCCTACAACATGTCGAAGTTCGCCATTCGCGGCTTGACCGAATGCCTGTGGTCGGAGCTTGAGAACACTGGCGTACGCGCGGTGTGTGTTCACCCCGGCGGCATCAAGACCAACATCGAAAAATCCAGCCGGCGCTGCAAGGCCGCCGGTCCGGAAGAAGAGGCGTTCGCGACCCTCGCCGCCGGCATGCTGCTGACCCCCCCTGAGGAGTGTGCCGCAGACATTATCAACGGCCTGCGCAGAGGCTCGAAACGCATCATGACCGGGAACAAGTCCAGAACCGTGTTCTGGGTCAGCCGACTGTTCCCGAACAGTTATCCAAAACTGCTCAAACTGATGGCCTGAGGAAACGAATCATGCAAACCAAATACACCAATGGACTGTTCAAGTCCGCCGCTTGCTTCAACGTCCTCGCCGGCCTGCCAATGCTGATAGCCATGCGTCCGGTTGCCGATCTGATGGGACTGGAGATCACGCCGACGTCTGCTCTGTTCATTCAAATCACCATGGGGCTGGTGGTTATGTTTGGCGGAGCCTACTGGATGGTCAGCCGCGATCCGGTTCGTTTCAGGCCCTACATCGTGCTCGGACTGCTCCTGAAAATCATGGTAGGCATCCTCGTATTCGGGCATTGGCTGGCGGGCAGCATCCCGTTGCAGCTGCCCGTTCTGGCATCGGGCGACATCGTCTTTGCATTGCTGTTCTGGCGTTACTTGAGCAGCACCCGCTACGCCGCGGCCAAATGCTACTAGTCGCAACCCCTCGCCAAGAGGGGGGTAATGATTGAAGCCTCCCTTCAGGATGCCTCTTCAAACACCGTGTACAACCTTCACCCAACATGAGAACAACAAGCATGTTTTATGAAAACATCGACACCGCCTCCATCGACCCAGACGAGCTGCCATGGGTTCCGTTCACGCCTTACAGCGATGAAGTGTTCATCAAATACCTCAAGTGCGACCCGATTCGCGGCGAGACCATCACTTTGCTCAAGGCTCCGTCGGGCACTGCTCTGGCCAAGCATCATCACTCCGGTACGGTCGTCGTCTACACCATCAAGGGTGCCTGGAAATACCTGGAACACGATTGGATTTCGAAACAAGGCGGCGTGGTGTTCGAAACCGCCGGCACCAGTCACACACCGATCGGTTTGACTGAATATGGCGATGAAATCATTACCCTGAACATTACCGTGGGTGACCTGCTGTATTACGACGAGAACAACAACATTGTCGCCATCGAAAACTGGAAATCCAGTGTTGAGCGTTATCTGGCGTTCTGCAAAGCCAATGATATCGAGCCCAAAGACATCACCAGCTTTTCGGTCTGACCAGCCTTCCAGTCTCGCAGACGCCTGGTTTCGACCGGGCGGCTGTGTTGTTGCAAAAACAAAAAAAAACGGAGACATCCATGTCCCAGAAGCTGCAACCCGTCGGGCGCTTCACTTTGAAACTCTGCGCGCTGCTGGCCAGCTCGGTCGCATCCGCACAGGACTCACTGCCCTTCCCGCCTGCGCCTTCGGCCAGTGACGCTAAACCGACGCTGCAAGAATCGAAGCACCAGAAACGTCAGCAGCAATCCCACCTGCCGGCCGACGCACCCAACATTCTGGTGATCATGCTCGATGACGCGGGCTTCGCGCAGTCCGACACTGTCGGCGGCGCGATCCACACGCCGACCCTGACACGTGTCGCCGACAGCGGCGTGCGTTACAACGCCTTTCATACCGCTGCCATCAGCTCCGCCACCCGTGCAGCACTGCTGACCGGGCGCAATCACCACCGCGTCGGCAACGGCGTGATCGCTGAACTGGCCACCGATTGGGATGGCTACACCGGCAAGATTCCAAAAAGCTCGGCGACTATGGCCGAATTGCTCAAGCAATACGGCTACAGCACCGCTGCGTTCGGCAAATGGCATAACACGCCGCCGATGGAAACGACGGCTGCCGGCCCATTCGATAGCTGGCCGACCGCCTACGGCTTTGAACATTTCTACGGTTTCCTGGCCGGCGAAACCTCCCAGTACGAGCCGCGCCTGTACCGCGACACTACGCCGATCGAACCACCACGCGACCCGAAATATCACCTCAGTGAAGACCTGGCGAATCAGGCTGTGAACTGGCTGCAGGATCAAAAAACTTACGCCCCGGACAAGCCGTTTTTTATGTACTGGACGCCGGGTGCCGTGCACGGCCCGCATCAGGTGAACGCGCAGTGGGCAGACAAATACAAGGGTAAATTTGACGGTGGCTGGGATGCCTATCGCGAGCAAACCTTCGCTCGTCAGAAAGCCCTGGGCTTTATCCCTCAGGACGCGGTCCTGACCCCGCGCCCGGCGGAATTACCGGCCTGGGATAGCTTGTCAGCCGAGCAAAAACAGTATCAGGCACGGTTGATGGAGGTGTATGCCGGCTTCCTGGAACACGCGGACACCCAGGCCGGGAAAATTCTCGACGAGCTGGAACGCGAAGGAAAACGGGACAACACGCTGATCTTTTATGTCTTCGGCGACAACGGTGCATCGTCCGAGGGCATGGAGGGCACGATCAACGAGTTGCTGGCGCAGAACGGTATTCCAGTACCGAAAGACCAACAGCTCAAGGTGCTCAACGAGATGTATGGCGGCTTGTCTGCGCTCGGTGGCCCCAAGCTTGAAAGCATGTACAACGCCGCATGGGCCTGGGCAGGGTCAGGACCGTTTGTAGGCACTAAACTGGTCGCCGGTTACTTTGGCGGTACGCGGACGCCGCTGGCCGTTTCCTGGCCGAAGCAAATCAAGGCAGACGCCAAGGTTCGCGGGCAATTCCACCATGTCAACGATATCGCCCCGACTGTCTACGACGTGCTGTCGATCACGCCGCCAAAAGAGGTCAACGGCATCGTGCAGGACCCGATTGACGGCGTGAGCATGCGTTACACCTTCAATGACGCTCAGGTTAAGTCGAAAAAGCTGGCGCAGTACTTTGAAGTATTTGGCAGTCGGGGCGTTTACAAGGATGGCTGGATGGCTTCGGTTTTTGGTCCGCGCAAACCTTGGGTACAAGGCTTCGCACAGTTCATGGGCTGGAATCCCGAGAAGGATCAGTGGTTGCTGTTCAATCTGCAAGATGACTACTCCCAGGCCAAAGACGTCGCTGCTGCCAACCCGGAAAAACTGGCTGAGCTGAAGGCGGAGTTCGACGTGCAGGCCAAGGCTAACCATGTCTACCCGATTGGTGCCGGTCTGTACCCGTTCCTCAATCCGGCAGCGCGTATTGGCACCACCCAGCACGAGTGGCACTTCAGCGATCGCGTCCAGCGCTTCCCTGAGTTCGCCGCACCTAATCTGCGTAACCAGAGCAGCACGGTTGTCGTGGACGCCGAAGTTCCGGCAAACGCCAGCGGCGTACTGTACGCCTTGGGCGGTATTGGTGGCGGCGTCAGTCTGTACATGGATGACGGTTTCCTGGTGTACGAATACAACGACCTGGCCATTGCTCGCGTCAAACTCCGGTCCACCGAACGAGTACCCGCCGGCAAAGTCAGCATCGAAGTACTCACCACGATGTCGTCAGCCAAACTCGGTGCGCCAGCCAACTTGAGCTTGCTGCTTAATGGGAAGGAAGTTGCCAAAGGCGTGACGCCGTTTACTCCGTCCCTGACGTTCACCGCCAGTGAAACCTTCGACGTAGCTGAGGACCTGGGCTCTCCCGTCACCCTCGACTACTTCGACCGCGCGCCCTTCGCCTTCAACGGCAAGGTCAATAATGTTCATGTGACTTATAGGCCTTAGTTGTAACGCCGCCCGGTTAATTCGGGCGGCGTCTGTTGCGTTAATACCAATTCGACTAAGGCTTAGTGCTTATCGTGATTAGCCTCAGTGGAAAGTTTTAGCTAAGCGGCAATACTCCAGTTCGCATCGAAAACATTCGATATAAGCGTGGGGCAATAAGTGATGACCTTAGCCGTCTCCGAAACAAAAAATTCCAAATCTGCTTTTATCAAGCGCTGCCTTCGCGAACCGTTATTGCATTTCCTGATCGCCGGTTTTGGACTGTTTGTGCTCTACGGTGGTTTGCACAGCGCAACGGTCAACGAAGATCCCCAACGCATTGAAATTACCGCGGATGATATTCGTCGCATCGAAATTTCCTGGTTGGCGCGGTGGCAACGGCCGCCCACAGATCAGCAGTTGCAAGGCATGGTTGATGAGTATGTGAAAGAGGAAATTCTTTATCGCGAAGCGCTGAAACTCGGGCTGGATAAAGACGACACCATCATTCGCCGCCGACTGGCGCAAAAAATGGACTTTCTCGCAGAGGACGTCGCCGCCCTTCGAGAACCTGCACCGGGAGTGCTGGAAGCCTGGTACAACCAGCATCTGGATCAATACGCGCCGCCGCCATTGGCGACGTTTCATCATGTGTTCTTCGCTTCGGACAAGCGCGGTTCGCAGGCGCAAGCACAGGCCCAGGCAGCACTGGCCAGTCTGTCGGATAAAAACAGCGGTGAAGGCGATGCCTTCATGTTTAAAAACGCTTACGCCGAACAATCGCAGGATCAAGTGGCGCGGGTCTTCGGTTCAAAGTTCGCTCTCGCCTTGTTTAAACAATCCACGGGAAGATGGGTCGGCCCGGTGGAGTCGGGTTTTGGCTGGCACCTGGTTTGGATTGACGCACTGTCAAAACCGGCAGCACCGCCCTTTGAAACTGTCGCGCAGCAGGTGAAATCGGATTGGCTTTCGCAGCAACGTACTGAATCGAAACGCACACACTTTGATGCGCTGAAGGCACGCTATGAGGTCGTGGTGATGATACCGACGGCCGCCAGCGGGATTGCCGCTACGCAAACGGAGCAACCGTGATGGGTCGCTCTGTGTGGTGGCTATTGCTTTTGCTGTTCATGGGGCATTCGGCCAGCGCCCATGAATCCCGCCCCGCGTATATGGAGATCAACGAAACCGCTGCTGGGCGCTACGACGTGCTGTGGCGCACGCCGGTGCTCTCAGGCATGCGCCTGCCGATCGCGTTGAGGTTTCCCGACAGCGTGCGAACGGTCGTTGAACCCGTGGAAAGCGAACTCAACGATTCACTGATCGAGCGCCGGGTGATCGATACGGGTCCCGCAGGGCTGGTCGGGCAGCGTATCGAGTTCATCGGCCTGCAAGCGAGCATCACCGATGTACTGGTGCGTGTTTCACGCCTGGACGGAACCCTGTCGACCACGCTCGTCCAACCCACACAACCCTGGATAGAAATCGCCGCCACGCCGGGAGCATTCTCGGTGGCCGGTGCGTTTCTGGTTCATGGTATCGAGCACATCCTCGGCGGTTTCGATCACTTGATGTTCGTGTTTGGTTTGTTGCTGCTGGTACGCAACGGCTGGATGCTGGTCAAAACCATCACCGCGTTCACCCTCGCCCACTCCATCACCCTGGCGCTCGCCGCGCTGGGCGCCGTGCGGCTTCCCGGCCCTCCGGTCGAGGCGACGATCGCCTTGAGTATTTTGCTGCTGGCAGTGGAAATCGCCCGCAAGAATCGCGGCGAACCCAGCTTCACGGCGCAATGGCCCTGGGTCGTGGCCTTCTGTTTTGGCTTGCTGCACGGGTTTGGGTTTGCCGGTGCGCTGGCGCAAATCGGCTTGCCGCAACAGGACCTGCCGTTAGCGTTGTTCACCTTCAACGTCGGGGTCGAGATCGGCCAATTGATGTTCGTCGCCCTGGTGCTGAGCCTTCGGGCGCTGTTGCTGCGTTGTCGACTGCCACGGCCTGCGTTGCTGTATGCCCAACCGATGGCTTCCTATGGGCTGGGAACGCTGGCCGCTTTCTGGTTTTTCGAGCGTGTCTCGAGTTTTTGGTTCTGAACTGCACCGTCCTGTCACTGCCGTGTTCCGGAGACGTGAACTATGAAAACCAATCATCACCTTACCGCACCATCACTGTTCAGGTTCGCCCTGCTCGCCCTCGCCGTCAGCACACAGGTCATGGCGGACGGCAATCCGGATCGTGAGGTTTATTTTGGCCAGACGCATTCGCATACGTCGTGGTCGATCGATGCCTACCTGATTGGTAATCATCTGGTCGGACCGGAAGAAGCTTACAAATATTCGTTGGGGATGCCAGTCATGCATCCGATGGGCTTTGAAGTGCAGCTCAAGGGTCGTCCGCTGGATTTCCATGGCGTGACCGATCACTCGGAATACGTGGGCGTGATCGCGCTGGCCAACGATCCGAAATCGGACTTCAGCAAACTCCCCATCGCGAAAAAGCTGGTCGCCAAAACCCCGGAGGATTTCAACCGGATCTTCAAATGGATTGCCGGCAGTATCAGCGGCAAACCAATTGAAGAGCTGATCGACCCGAAGGTCGCGGGCGGCATCTGGCAACAAACCGTTGCCATCGCCGACAAATACTACAAGCCCGGCAAGTTCACGACCTTCGTCGCCTATGAGTGGACCTCGGCGCCGAGTAACCAGAACATGCACCGCAACGTGTTCTTTCGCGATTCGAAAAAGGTCCCCGCCCTGCCCTTTACCGCGCTTGACTCGAACAAGCCCGAGGATCTCTGGGGCTGGATGGACGATCAGCGCAAGCAAGGCAATGAGGTGTTGGCGATCTCGCACAACGCCAACCTCAGCAACGGTCTCATGTTCCCGGTAGACGTCGATGACCGTGGCCGTCCCATCGATGCCGCCTGGGCCGAAACACGCATGCGCAACGAATCGTTGACCGAAATCCACCAGGTCAAAGGCACTTCCGAAACCCACCCGGAGCTGTCGCCGACCGACGAGTTTGCCAACTACGAAATCATGAGCTTCCTGATCGGCCTGGACAACAGCACCTCCAAACTCAATGGCAGTTACGTCCGCCAAGCCTGGCAAAACGGCATGGCCCTGCAAGAAGCCAAAGGCTTCAACCCCTACAAGATGGGGGTAGTGGGCGCCAGCGACTCCCACAACGGGGTGATTCCGTACGCACAGAACAACAACTTCGGTTCCCACGGGTTTACCGACAGCGATCCGCAATTACGGCTTTCCGGCAAGAAAAACTCGGGCATGGCGGCACTGCAAACCAGCACCTCCGGCCTCGCCGGTGTCTGGGCCGAAGAAAACACCCGTGAGTCGATTTTCGATGCCATGAAACGCAAGGAAGTGTATGGCACCAGCGGAGTGCGCATTCCCGTGCGTTTGTTTGGCGGCTGGGGTTTCGACAGTAACCTGTGGAACGAGAAAGACTGGGTGCAGGCCGCCTACGCCAAGGGTGTTCCCATGGGCGGTGACCTGCCGGAAAAACCCGGTAAAGACGCGCCGTCCTTCGTGGTGTGGGCGGTCAAGGATGCTGATGACGGCAACCTCGACCGGATCCAGATCATCAAGGGCTGGACAAAAAACGGGCAGACCTTCGAGAAGGTTTACGACGTCGCCTGGTCCGGTGATCGAGTACCGGATCCGTCCACAGGAAAAGTCCCGGCGGTGGGCTCCACGGTCGATGTGTCCAAGGCCACTTACACCAATACCATTGGCGCCACCGAGCTGAAAAAAATCTGGGTCGACCCAGATTTTGATCCGGCCCAGCACGCGTTCTACTACGCCCGCGTGCTACAGATCCCAACACCACGCTGGAGCACCTACGACGCGGCCAAGTTGCAAGTACCGCCGCCTGCCGATGTCTCGGCCACTGTGCAGGAACGCGCCTGGACCTCCCCGATCTGGTACTCGCCGAACGCCGAGGACGGCAAACTGACGGCACACGGAAAAACAATTGATGACCTGAAATCTGCAGGAGCCAAGGCGCTGACCAATGAGCAATTGCAAGCCTTCGCGGTGGGCAAAACAATCAAGGTCCGCAACACGGTGACCGGCCAGACCTTCGAAATCGCTTATGGCTCCGACGGGCAGCGCTCGGTGATCAGCGTTGACGGCAAGCCACCTTCAGACGGTGAATACCTGAACATGCTGCACGGCGGCCAGTTCGGCGTTCCGGCCAGTTACGAGATCAAGGACGGGCATCTGGTGACGACCCTCGGCGGCTCGCCCTTCGAGGCCACTGTCTTCGAGCAAAACGGCAAATACGTGGCGGCTCGCAGCAGTGAGTTTGGCTACGTGAACTATGAGGTCGAGGAGGTCAAGTAAACTCGCAGCATCGCAGCCCCCCAATCATGGGGGGCGGCCAATATGTGTTCTCCGCCTAGCCTCTATCATTGGAACCGCGGCGATCCGCCGGGCGGTCCAAACGCAGTTGCCACCATGCCTACCCACGAAACCCCGCCCCAGGGCCTGCATCTCATGGCCAAGCCCGTCGGGCCGATCTGCAACCTCGATTGCAGTTACTGCTTCTATCTGGAAAAAGAACAGCTTTACCCGCCCCGGGAACGCTTCAGCATGACCGATGACGTGTTGCGCTTGTATGTGCAGCGCTACATCGAAGCCCAGACCACCCCCGAAGTCGAATTCACCTGGCAAGGCGGCGAGCCGACGCTGCTCGGCCTGGATTTTTTCCAGCGTGCAGTCGTGTATCAACGTCAATTCGCGGGCAACAAAGTCATTCGCAACACCCTGCAAACCAACGGCACCTTGCTCAGTGATGACTGGTGCAAGTTTCTGGCTCGCGAACGTTTCATGGTCGGGATCAGTCTCGATGGTCCACGTTTCGTCCACGACCTGTACCGCCCCGACAAGCGTGGTCGTTCCAGTTTCGATGAGGTCATGCGCGGGCTCGGACTGCTCAAGCATTACGGCGTCGATTTCAATGTGCTGGTCACCGTGGCGCGCGATGTCGCCCATCATCCGTTGGAAATCTATCGTTACCTCAAGGCTGAAGGTGTTCGTCATATCCAGTTCAATCCGGTGGTGGAGCGCCAGCCGAACGCCCCGCAAATCAGTCAGGGCTTGCACTTCGCGGTCCCGCCGGAATTGCGCCTGCATGCGGTGCCGGAGCCGGCGATGGTGACGGAGCAGACCGTCGGGCCAGAGGCTTATGGCGACTTCCTCATCAAGATTTTTGACGAGTGGGTACGTCAGGATGTCGGTGAGGTTCACGTCATGAATTTCGAGTGGGCACTGGCCTCGTGGTGCCAGCTGCCAGCCTCGGTCTGCCTGTTCAGTCCGCGTTGCGGCAAAGCAGCGATCGTGGAGCATGACGGCAACGTCTATTCCTGTGATCACTACATGTACCCCGAGTACCTGCTGGGCAACCTGAAGACCGATGACCCCGCCGTGCTACTCGCCTCCCCCGCTCAACAAGCCTTCGGCGCAGCCAAGGAAGTGACCCTGCCGGCTTACTGTCAGCAATGCGATTACCGCTTCGCCTGTCATGGCGAGTGCCCGAAAAACCGCTTCATGAATGCACCAAATGGCGAGCCAGGCCTGAACTACCTCTGCCCAAGCTACAAAAAATACTTCCGCCACCTGACGCCCTACATGAACGCAATGGCCCAACTGGTGAGCCACAAGCAACCGGCGGCATTGATCATGCAGGCTTTCGCCGGTCCACTGATCGTGCCGCTGGATAAATAGCCGCAAGACCTTGTGGCGAGGGCGCTTGCTCGCGCTGGACTGCGTAGCAATCCCTCTTTTAGGGCCGCTTCGCAGCCCGACGGGAGCAAGCTCCC
Organism: Pseudomonas sp. LBUM1643; assembly: GCF_059716215.1. Classification (NCBI taxonomy): domain Bacteria; kingdom Pseudomonadati; phylum Pseudomonadota; class Gammaproteobacteria; order Pseudomonadales; family Pseudomonadaceae; genus Pseudomonas; species Pseudomonas sp. LBUM1643. The sequence goes on along the minus strand of NZ_CP166813.1, from coordinate 2,331,121 downwards.
TCGCCACAGTGACTCTCTTATTGTTGAAAACGGAAGTCACGGAACTGCTCGCGCAGCTTCATTTTCTGCAACTTCCCGGTGGCGGTATGCGGCAATGTCTCGACAAAGGCCACATCGTCCGGCAGCCACCACTTCGCCACGCGGCTTTGCAGCACTTTCAGCAGATCGTCTTTGCTCGCGGTTCTACCGGGCTTGAGCACCACCACCAACAAGGGACGTTCCTGCCATTTCGGATGAGGGATGCCAATCACCGCCGCTTCGGCGACGGCCGGATGACTGACGGCAGCGTTTTCCAGGTCAATCGAGGAAATCCACTCGCCCCCCGACTTGATCACGTCCTTGGCGCGGTCGGTGATCTGCATGTAGCCATCGGCATCGATGGTTGCAATGTCACCGGTATCGAGCCAGCCCTCGCTATTGAGAATCTGCCCGCCCTCACCCCCATAGTATTGACTGGCAATCCACGGTCCTTTGACCAGCAGCAGACCGGAGGCCTTTCCATCGCGTGGCAGTTCAACGCCCTGATCATCAACAATCTTCATCGACACACCAAACAGCGCCCGCCCCTGTTTGGCCTGCAAATCGAGCACTTCATTGAGCGGTGCGCCGCGGTGCTTCGGCAAGGGAATGCAGAGGGTACCCAGTGGCGACATCTCGGTCATGCCCCACGCATGCAAGACGCGTGCGTCGAAGATCGTCTCAAACGTCTCGACCTGGATTCGAGGCGCGGCGGCCCCGCCGATCACCACCCGGTTCAGGCAGAGCTCGGCAGCCGGTTGCAACCCCTGCGCTTCTACATGTTGCTGCAACGCCATCCACACCGTCGGCACGCCCAGCGCGAGGGTGACGTGCTCATCGCGCATCAGCGAGTAAAGGCTTTCACCATCCAGCGCGGCACCCGGCAATACCAGTTTGGCGCCGCACATGGCCGCGGCGTAAGGCATTCCCCACGCATTGACATGGAACATCGGCACGACCAGCAACGCCGAATCCGCCGCCGACAAACCAAAGCCATCCGAGGTGCAAAGGGCCAACGAATGCAGAATCGAAGAACGGTGCGAGTACAGCACGCCCTTCGGATTACCGGTGGTGCCCGAGGTGTAACACATCGATGACGCGGTGCGCTCATCGAACTCCGGCCAGACGAAATCGCTGCTGTGCCCGGCGATCAGGTCTTCATAACAGATCAGGTTCGACACCGAGATCGCCGGCATCTGGTCGCGATCACACAGGGCAATGAAGCCTTTGACCGTTTTCAGATGAGGCGCAATTTGCTCGACCAGCGTGGCGAACGACAGGTCGAACATCAAGTACTGATCTTCGGCATGGTTGGCGATGAATTCGATCTGTTCGGCGAACAACCGCGGGTTGATCGTATGCAACACCGCGCCCATGCCCGACACGCCGAAGTACAGTTCCATGTGCCGATAACCGTTCCACGCCAAGGTGCCGATTCGGTCACCGGGCTGCACATTGAGTGCAACCAGTGCGTTGGCCACTTGTTTTGCACGGCGGCCAATATCGCCATAGGTGCAGTGATGGACCGAACCATCGGCCGTGCGCGAGGCAATATCAGTGTGTGGATGCGCCTTCAGCGCATGTTCCAGAACGGAAGAAATTAACAACGGTTGATCCTGCATCAATCCCAGCATGGTGTTGTGTTCCTTTTATTCTTGTTTGAGTCTGCGCGGATCACAGGTAGCCGATCTTCCGGGCGTCGCTGAGGATCACCCGGCGCATCAGCCGCAGGGACAGGCGTTTGAGGTGGAAGATCAGTTTGGCAAACGGCCCGACCAGCACCAGGTCCTGGCCTTTTTGCACGGCGCGAACCATCGCCTCGGCGACCAGCTCCGGCTCACAACCCTTGGCCTTGTAGTAAGCCTGCAGTCGTGCGAGCTGCTCTTCGCTGATGGAAGGCGAGACAGTGCTGCGCGATTGGGTGATGGCGGTATTGATGATGCCGGGGCAGACCGTGGTAATACGGACATTGGAATCGGCCAGTTCCATCTTCAGGACCTCACTGAAACCGAATACCGCATGTTTGGAGGCGGCGTAAGCGCCCATGGTCGGTGAGGGGTAGATGCCCGCCGCCGAGGCCACATTCAGCACCTGTCGCACCCCGCCGGCCTGAATCATTTGCGGGATGAAGTGATAGCACCCATGCACCACGCCCATCAGGTTGATGTCCATGACCCGCTGCCAGTGGGTCAGGTCGCTCTGGAGAAACTGGCCCAGATAACCGATGCCGGCGTTATTGATCAGTACATCGATCGGGCGCAGCTTCATATAGGGATGCTCGGAGAACGCGCGCATCTCCTCGTTATTTGAGACATCGAGCTGATGGATCATGCAAATGCCGCCCAGGGCTACGATGTCGACCTGGAGCTGTTTCAACGCCTGTGGATTAACGTCGGTGGCGATGATGTGCGCTCCGCGGCGGGCAAATGCAAATGCCGCCGCACGACCGATGCCCGAGGCGGCACCGGTGATCATGACTTTCTTGTTTTTGAGTTCGGGAATGGCCATGTGGTTTTCCATTTTCAAGGGACGCGACGGAGCAGGAAATGCGACAACGCCGGGATCAACACAAGGGCGCCAATCATGTTCCAGATGAACATGAAGGTCAGCAGGATGCCCATGTCGGCCTGGAATTTGATCGGCGACCAGGCCCAGGTGATAACTCCTGCCGCCAGGGTGATGCCAACCAGCGCCACAACCTTGCCGGTGAACGCAACGGAGTTTTTGTAGGCTTCGGTCAACGACAGACCGGCACGTTGTTGCGCCAGCTGAACGCTGAGCAGGTACAGCGCGTAATCGACACCGATACCGACACCCAAGGCGATCACCGGCAAGGTCGCGACCTTGACGCCCATGCCCAGCCAGACCATCAACGCCTCGCAGAGAATCGACGTCAGCATCAATGGCACGACAGCCACCACCACGGCCCGCCAGCTGCGGAAGGTGATGAAACACAGCACGATCACCGCGCCATACACGTAAAACAGCATGGTGCGGTTGGCGTCTCGCACTACGATGTTGGTCGCCGCTTCGATTCCCGCGCTGCCGGCGGCGAGCATGAACTGACGATCATCGGTGCTGTGTTCGCGTGCGAACTGATCGGCGACCTTCACCACATGATCGAGGGTTTCAGCCTTGTGGTCCGAGAGATAAGCAATCACCGGCATCATCGAGCAGTCGCTGTCGAACAGTTCGGGGTTGTTCACCGAGGCCTGTTGCGCGCCGTAGTTCAGCACGTTCTGATTACGCGCGATGGTCAGCATTTTCGGGTTCCCTTCGTAGGACCCGGCCGTGATCTGCCGCACCGCGTTGACCAATGACACAGTGGTTTGCACACCCGGTTGCTGCTGCAACAACCAACCGAGACGATCGGCTTCCACCAGGGTTTCGTATTTCAGGCAGCCTTCGCTGGCGGTCTTGACCATCACCGCGAACTGGTCGCTGGACAGCGAATAGTTCGCGGTGATGTAGGCGTTGTCGCGGTTGTAGCGTGAGTCCGCGCGCAGTTCGGGCGCACCTGGGTCAAGATCGCCGATCTTCAAGTGCGTGCTGACCACAAAGCCGCCCACCGCCAGTAATCCGGCAACCACCACGGCCACCGTCGCCCAGCGGCGCTCGGTAAATCGGTCGAGCAGGTTCCACAGACTGCCGAGCCCCTTGCCTTTGAGCTCCTTGTTTTCCTGACGCAAACTGCGCGCCGCCGCTTTCTGGCTGACACCCCAATAGGACAGCAGCACCGGTAGCAACACCAGATTGGTGAAGATCAACACCGCCACACCAATGCTCGCGGTGACCGCCAGGTCCTGGATCACCGGGATGTCGATCAGCATCAACACCGCAAAGCCCACGGCATCGGCCAGCAGCGCGGTGAGTCCGGCGAGGAACAAGCGGCGGAAGGTATAACGCGCGGCAATCAGTTGGTGCGTGCCGCGTCCCACGTCCTGCATGATCCCGTTCATTTTCTGCGCGCCGTGGGAAACGCCAATGGCGAACACCAGAAACGGCACCAGGATCGAATAGGGGTCAAGCGCGTAACCGAACAAGGTGATCAAGCCCAGTTGCCACACCACCGCCACTGCCGAACACAGAATCACCAGCGTGGTGCTGCGCACGCAACGGGTGAAGGCATAGATGATGCCGGTGGCGATCAACGCGGCCGCACCGAAGTACAGCATGATCAGCATCAGGCCATCGATCAGGTCACCGACCAGTTTGGCGAAGCCGATCACGCGGATCTTGATCGGGCCTTTGCCCTCCTCGCCCGCTTTATGTACCGCGTTGCTGCCGTCGAACTCGAATTTGTTGCGCAGCTGTTCTTCGAGCATGCGCGAGAACTGGTGATAGTCGATGGCGGCGCCGGTAACGGGATCCTTCTCCAGCAGCGGCACCACAATCATGGTCGATTTAAAGTTGTTGCCTACCAGGCTGCCAATGATCCCGGAACGGGCAATGTTCAAGCGCAGTTGCTCGACGCCGTTGGCTGAGCCGTCGTAGGAGTCGGGCATCACCGGGCCGCCACGGAAGCCCTCCTCCGTGACCTCGGTCCAGCGTACGGCCGGCGTCCATAACGACTTCACCCATGCGCGGTCAACGCCCGGCGTCAGGAACAACGTGTCGTTGACCTGTTTGAGCACTTCCAGATAGTTCGGGTCGTAGATGTCGCCGTCGGTGTTCTCCACCACCACCCGCACCGTGTTGCCCAGCCCACGCAGGGACTGGCGATTCTCCAGGTAGTTTTTGATGTACGGCTGACTCTGCGGAATCATCTTTTCGAAGCTGGCATTGAGCGTCAGCCGCGTGGCCGCGAAATAACTCAGCAGCACCGTTACGAGCAGGCAGGTCAGTACCACCAACAGGCGGTTGTTGAAAATCAGGCGTTCAAGGAAATTGCCGGAGCGTGCATCGAAGCCTTTGAGCTCTCGGATCACCGGCATCGTATCAAGGTTGTAATTACCCATGACGTGGCTCGTCTCTTTTTATTGTGTGAAGTGGGCTCATTCAAGAGGCAACTGGCGCAAGCCCTGTGCGCCTGCAATCACCACGGAACCTGACGCAATGGTCTGCACCGCAGCGGCGGGACCCAGGCGTGTTTGTGGCTGTTGCGTGAAGCTTGCACCGTCGTTGGCGCTCACCAGCACGTGGCCGGCCTGGCTGACCAGAATGATGCGGCCGTCTGCTGTGACCGTACTGGCGGTGATGCTTGAAGACACGCCCAGCTCGACCTTTTCCCAGCTCGCGCCGTGATCGACGCTGCGGTAGACATTGCCCCGCAGGCCATAAACGAGCACTGCACCCGGTTTGCCGGTGATGCCGAAATAGCTGCCGCTGTAAGGCGTAGGCACGCTGACGAATCGTTGAGTCGCAGGGTCCAGCTTCAGCACCAGGCCTTGCTCGCCGGCAATGAAAAGGTCACTGCCGATTGCCCGCATCCCATAGAGATTCAGCGCGCCTGGATTGTCGGTGCGGTCCATTAATGGAACCCAGGTCCGGCCGCCATCGTCGGTGCGGAAAATCAAGTTGAACGCGCCGACGATGTAGCCGGTTTTCTCGTCAGCGAACCACACATCCAGAAAGGGTTTATCCGCCCCTTCATCAATCATTCGTTGGGCATCAGCCAGTAAAGCGTCGTCCGGCTCCGGTTGCCGCTGATAGTGTTCGAGCATGATCTGCCCGACCTGACGGCCATCGAGCTGAAGCTTCCAGGTTTCACCGTTGTTGTCGCTGTGCAACACCACGCCGTCGTGTCCAACTGCCCAGCCCTCTGTCGGGCTGGGGAACTGCACGGCCACCAGATCGGAACTCACGGGCACTTGTGCCTGATGCCAGCTGACGCCAGCATCATCTGAATAAAAAATATGGCCGCGTTGGCCCACGGCGACCAGACGTTTACCTGCACTGGCCATCCCGGTGAACATCCCGCGAATCGCCTTTTCACTCCGAATCGCGGGGCTCGACAGTACATCGACGAAGTCCGCGGCGACCACAGATCGGGTAAATGGCACAGCCACCGCCACGCTCAGCGCAGCGAGCGTTATCCATCTAAATGCATTCATGAGGTTTACTCGGCAAAAAAAGCCGCCGGGCAGCGAGGAGTCCACTGCCGGCGACAAAAAAACACCTGTGGCTTTGGCTTAGCGAATGCCCGTGCCAGCCAATGACTCAGGTGCCCACTGCGCTTTCGAAAGCGGGTCGATGTACTTGACGCCGCCATACGGGCCATAGACGCCGGTGATGTTGTAGCTACCGGTGACAAAGTCATAAATCATGTGGTTGTCGGAGTTCGGCGCCTGCACGTCATAGCTGTAAGCCATGTGCGCAAAGGAACCGCGGTACAGCTTGCCGCTGGCGTCGTATTCATCGGAGGCCAGGGCAATCCAGCTGTCTTCGTCAATGTAGAAGGTGCGTTTGCTGTAAATGTGACGCTTGCCGGGTTTCAGCGTGGCCTCGACCACCCATACGCGATGCAGCTCCCAGCGCATCAAGTCCGGGTTGACGAAGTGCGGCGTGGTGATATCCGCCGCTTCCTTGTGGTAGTTCAGCTTGTAGGTGTTGTAAGGAATGATCATTTCCTTCTTGCCTACCAACTTGAAGTCATAGCGATCCATGGCACCGTTGAACACCCAGGCATCGTCATAGGTCGAGGCACCGGCCGAGCCCGGGTTCGGCGTGTCGTAAGCGATGTCCGGCGCGAGTTTCACGCGGCGCTGGCCCGGCAGGTACTGCCAGCCACGACGCTCCATTTTCAGCGGATTGACGGCATCCTGCACCAGGATGGCTTCACCAGCGCGGCGGGCCGGGGCCTGGTAATAGAGTTTGGTCTTGAAGAACAGATCGGTCTCTTTTGCCGGCTCCGTCCGTTTCGGATCGTAGAGCGTGTATTCCAGATAAGCGTTACCGGTGGTGGCCAGAATCGCCCTGCCCGAACCGTCAACGTTCCAGGAATCGTATTTGAGGTTGGTGGCGTAACCCTGATAGCGCAACAGGTGGTTCCACATCGCCTCATAGCCATCTTTCGGCATTGGGAACGGCACGCCCGGCAGCGCGTTTTCCAGCGCTACACCGCCCTCTAGCGTTTTGGTGCCGACGGCGTTTTTTGCGGTGTTGTCGAGCAAGCGTTGAGGCAGTGCAACGCTGCGATGGGTCGGAAACACATCGACCCGGAACGTCGGGTAACGCTTGAGCAGTTCTTGAGTGGTGGCGGTTAGTTTGTCGGCGTATTGAGCGATGTTTTTACCGTCAATGACCGCGCGTGGCTTGTCGGCCTCATAAGGGTCAGGGCGAAACGAACTGCCCGTCTGGTAACTGGCCGGCGGCGCGGTGATACCACCGGTGTAGGCCGGAATGGTGTTGTCGGCGTTGCCGGCTCTTTCAGCGCCGACAGCGGTCAGGCTGCTACCCAGTTTGGCAGCTTCATCGGGGGAAACGGCTGCGTGTGCCGCGCCTGAAATGGCAACGGTCAAGGCAGTAAACAAAAGCGTGTTGACGAACTTCATGGAGAAACTCCTGCTATCAAGCAAAGACTTCGATCAAATGGTCGTTTTAAAAGTAAATGTGACCATGCCTCGATCCTTGAGCTGAGGTGGCGTACCGCCGAAAGCAGTGGTCTGCCCCGGTACACAGTTGTATTGACCATTGGCCCCGGGTGCGGCGCCCGCGCCTTGTGCACCCGCGCTACCGGCGGAATCGCAGGTGTCGAACGGGCCAAAGTTGTCGACGTATTTCAGGTCAAACCGGTACTGGTTGTGCACGTCCATGCCGACGCCCACCGAGTAACTGCCGGAGTCCTCGTTACCCCCCAGCTGAATAGCCGAGTTGCCGTTGAGGCCAACGTTGTAGGTCATCGGCAGGAACATATCGATGCCGGGGAACACCTGATACCAGGTCGGCGTGAAGTTGACGCCCAGGACGTAGTTGTCCTTGGTGACCTTGTCGACACCGCGATACCAGTCTTCGCCCTTGAACAGTTGTTTGTTCTCGGTGACGTCCAGCCAGCGGCTGTAGGCGAGTTCGACCAGCAAGTTCGAGCTGTCCCAGACCGGCGTGTCGCCAAAGGTGGTCAAGCCGTTGAGTACTGCGTGAACGGTGTTGCCGCGGGCCACGCCGTTGTCGCCGTCGAAATTGCTGATGAAGCCTGGCAGACCCGCAGCACCCGCCGCCGGATTGACCGTTGCCGGCACGCTGGCCAGCGGCATGTTGTGGCGATAGTTCAGGTCGAAACCCACGCTGACGCCTTCGAAGCTTTTCGACAGGCTGATGCCGTAGATATCGATGTCATCGACATAGAACTGGTTGTAGCTGCCGGCATTGCTGGAGATCAGTTGCGCCGGGCCTACCGCGACAGGCTGCAACGCCAGGTTGGGCAGAATATCGGACGTCTTGCGGTAGTAGAGACCCAGCGTGCCCTGCAGCCATTCTGGGCTCCACTTGGCCATCAGGCCGAAGTCACCTTGTTTGTCTGGCTTGAAGGTGTGGCCGTTGTTAAGCCGCAGAAACTGATTGGCGCCCAATGGGCCGGGCGTACCGAAACGGGGATTCTGCCCGCCGATCGATGACAGGTTATGCCCGCCATTTTGAATGCCGTCGTTGAACCCCAGGTAAGTGCCCGACTCCGGCAACCGTGCCGCGTCCCAATCCAGGAAGTACTGCGTGGCGAGGGTCAGTTCCGGGTTGAGTGTGAAGCTGGTGGACAACTGATTGCGCGGAATGAACAGCTCTTTGGCTTCTGTTCCCGGCACTGCCAGAGCCTTGGACAAATCCAGACCCGACTGGCCGTAACTGTTGCCATGAGCAAAGGCGAGAATGCTTTCGCCCCAATAAACAGTGTGCTTGCCGGCCTTGCCGCTGAGCAGCGATTCCTCGCCGACTTCCGTACTGCCGAACACGAAGGCGTCGAGAATTTCCGAAGAAGGCCCGTTGTAATAGCGATCGGCGTAACCACTCTGGTGACGGGAATCCGGCTGGCCGCTGTTGAGCTGATTGGTCGAAGCGTTGTCGCTGCCGATGTCGTCGTAGGCGTGGTCGTACCAGGAGTTGGCGCTGACACGGAAACCGAGTTTCTCTTTGTAAACCACGTCCAGTTCGGACAGCACGTCCAGTCGCTGGGAAACCGCACTGCCGGAGGAGAAGTTGCGATCCCCGTCATTGTTGTTCCAGGAATTGGCCAACTTGCTGTTGGGCGACTCCACGCGCTGGGCGTAGTTGAACTTCAGCGTGTTGTCGAAACGAACCGTAAAATCTTCATTTCCCGTGTTGATCTCGACGGCGTGTACAGGCGCAATGCCAAGGCCGGTGAGAATGGCCGAGGTCAGCAACCTCTTGCGGAAGTTTGCATGGCAGATCTTATTATTTTTGTTCATCAAACGTGCCACCTGCTCTATGGTTTACGAAAAGTCATGGGGTGAATCGCGGTGCACTGAGCCTCCTCTCAGGTGCGCTGCAAAATGCTGACCGACACTACCCGGCCCAAGGCTGTGCTGTGCTGGAGAGCCGTACGCGCACCGGCAATTTGCCGCCCGTCGGCCATGCCGCGCAGGTGCCAGACCAGCTCGACCAGTTGCGCCAGCCCGGTAGCCCCCGGAGCGTGTCCACGCCCCAGCAAGCCGCCCGACGGGTTCACTGCATTCATCTGGCCTTTCAAGGGGCCGTTGAGCTGCACAAAATGGTCGATGTCTTCCTCCCGGCAAAAGCCCAGCGCGACACTGTTGACCATGAAGTCTCCGACGCTTTGGTCATGCAACTCAGCCACGTCGATGTCTTCCGCGCCAAGTCCCGCCTGCTGATAAGCCTGCTGCGCCACTCGCCGAGTGGTCGCCCGGCCCAGCACATCCAGCACGCAATCCGATTCCTGCTCCGAGGTGCTGTCACTGCCTCTGACACTGGCCAAAACGGCGACGTCCGCCCGCGCGCCGAAGCGCAATGCGAAGGCCGGCGTGCAGATCAGCACGGCCGCCGCACCGCAGGCTGGCGGGCACAGATAAGGTGGAAGCCAGCCGTCGCGATCCGGCACACGGTTCAATACGGCATATGGGTTCAGTCCGGCTTGAATTTGCGCCCGCTCCAGCACGTGGTCGAAGCTGCTTTCGGCAACGCCCAGCCGCGTCAGCAGCCAACTGGTTTGGGCCGCGAACAGCATCGCCGGGTGCTGTCGACGCCCGATAAAAGCGCTGGTGCTGTCACCCTGCACGACCGTTGCCGCCCCATCCCGAGCGAGCTCTTTCAAACCGAAGAACTCACGATTGGAAATACGCGCAGGCATGCACTCGACACCCACCACCAACACGCATTCAGCCTGACCACACAGCACACTGTTGCGGGCCAACTGAAACGCGCTGCTGGCAGAGGCGCAGCCATCGGCGAGACTGAAAACCGGCACGCCGGAGTAGCCGATCTGCGACAGCATCTGCTCGGCAATACCCGCTTCGCCGTCGACGCAGGAGGTAAACACCTGATCGACCAGGTCATAGTCGATTCGCGCATCGGCCAGCGCCGCACAAATGGCCTGCCCCGCCAATGTCGCGTGACTGTCACAGCCACCCAGCGGCAGAAACGGCGCCATTCCCGCGCCGGCGACCAGCACTTTTCCAGACATAAACCCTGATCCCCACCTGCCGATGCGCATTGGCGCTCTTGTTGGGGCCAGACTATGGCGAAGCCGAACAGCACAACCCCCCATTGACAGGGGGGGTGGCTGGAAATCGGATTGGGGGATTTGAAGGATGTTCCGGACGGATCACCCTGCGCTGTGGAAGGGCATCAGCCCGCTGTTTCGAGGATCCCCAGCATGTACGCTCGCGCCACGACATGCTGCCGCGTACCGGCCTGGAATTTTCCAAACAAGTTTTTCAGGTGCCACTTCACGGTTTCCTCGCCGACATTCAGGGCCAGGGCGATTTGCTTGTTCGACAGGTTGCGAGCCAGCAGCTGCAATACCTCGCGTTCCTTGGGTGTCAGCAATCGACTAGGTGAAACACTCGACAGTGTGGACTCCGCTGCCGAAACAGGTATGGGCACCGGTCCTGCTGCGGCAGCCTGGACAGTTTTACGCTGCAGCGCCTGTACCCATTTGGTCAGGTCTGGATGGGTGTCCTCCACCACGCGCTGCATACCATTTTCTTGTGCGAGACTGACCGCTTCGAGCAAGAAATCCTCTCCCTCTTCGGACGTCGCCCTGAGCGCCAATGCCTTGAGTAGTTTGATCTGGACAATTTCCCGGCCGCGGCGCAAGCGCTCTGCTGTGTCACTCACCTTGTCCAGCACTACGAGCATGGCCTCCCAATCCCGCTTGGCCAGCAGGACATAAGCGTTGGCTACTCCCGCCAGCAAGACCAGCTCCGTACCGAGCAACCCGGACGCTTCGCGGGCATCGATGGGCGTAACAGCGTCCAGCCGTCGCCGCAACGCCTGACAGGTATCGCTGCGCCCCTGCAAGGCATGCAGACGAATCTGCTCGCCCAGTGACGCCATGCAGAACCTGGGAATGCCACGCTCTTCTCCGAGGGCAAACAACGCTTCAAGAAGGTCCTGCCCGCGATGTCCCTGCCCCAGCAGCGAGGCCAGACGGGATGCGGTGATATAACCCAGCACAATCGCATCCGGCGAAGCGAGACGCTCCACCATGTCCATCCGGTTCGCCAATACTGTACTGGCCTCCTGAGTCTCCCCCCGCTCGAGCATTACCGTCGCCAGAGCAGTGGCCATCATTACGGCAATCGGGCTGCGTCGGCCAATGTCACGCTCAGCCCGCAAAAGACTGCCGCGCAAGGCCGTTTCCGACGACAGCATTCGCCCTTCCCACAGGTAAGTCAGGCCGACCACCCACTCGCCGAAACCGCGAATGGCATCCAGGCCGGAACTCCATTCGTACAGGGGGGCGCGTTGAAAGATCCGCCGGGCTTTTTCCGGTTGTCCTTGAGACAGGGTCAGTCGGGCAATCTGATTCGCCACAATGGCTTGCACTTTGATCGGGAACGAAGGCAACCGATCAACCCAAGGTGAGATGAGTGCCAAAGACTCATCCGGTCGATCGGCAAAATAAGCCGCTGCGGTTTCAATGGCGGCAGCCTCGCATCGGGTGGCCTCGTCGGCGGAAGGATGTTGTTCGATGGCGGCAATCAGTCGTGCGGCTTCAGCCTGACGCTCGCCCATCGCCAGCGCCCACGCGGCGGCCAGGCAGATGCGCGGATGCGACAGCACAACCTCGGGCTCAAGCTCTTCAATCCATTCCAGCACTCGACTGAATTGGCCACGCAACATTACTTCATACAAGCATTTTTCAATCATTGCGTAAGCGGGGTTGGGCAGACCTGCCAACAGATACTGACGCGCTGCCTGCTCCAGGAATTCGTGCTGTTGCAGCCAGTCCGCGGCACGTTCGTGAACACCCTGACGCTGTTCCGGGGGCAGTTGTTCAAAACGGCCCAGAAGGAACTCCCGGGCCAACGGATGAATGCGTACCCAGTCGCTGTCGACACTCTCGACGAAAATAGGTGTCGAGACGCACAGTTCCTGGAGCAACTCTTCTGCGCGCGGATTGCCTGTGAGCGCGACGCATAAAGAAGGATGAACCATCTCAAGCAAGGCAACCCCGGTCAGGAACCCGACCTGTTCTTCCGAGAGTTGGGCCACCAGGCTATCGACGAAATAGCGCTGGATATCGCCAGTGCATTTCGACAACTCTTCGATGGCCGCACCTGGATTCGGGCTCTTTTCCATTGCCGAAATGGCCAGCTGCAAACCCAGGGGCCAACCCTCGGTCACCTCATGCAGGCGTACACAGAGATCAGCGTCGATCTTTGCGCCAAAGCGCGCCGTGAGTATCGCAACCGCTTCTTCAACGCCAAATCGCAAGGCTGTCCTGGTGATTGTCGCGTACCGCCCCCGTGCTGTGAGGTCAGCCACTTGCAGATTCAAACGCCCGCGCGAGGCCATGATGACCCGCAGGTTGGCTGGCGCGTTATGCAACAGGTAGGTCAGGGAATGGCTGACTGTCACCTCGGGCAAGGCGTCCGCTTCATCCAGGATCAACACGGTCTCGCTGCCCAGATCGGCAACTTCCGCCAACCATTGTGTCAAGCCTTCGAACTCGTCACGACCAAGCCCCGGAACACGTTCGAAGGCACGAGCAAAGGACGGCCGGCCACTACCAATCGCCATGGCTGTGCCCAGCCCATGGACAAACCGGGGGCTGTCGTCATGCGCATCCAGGGTCAACCAGGCCACCACCGCACCATAGGACAGACACTCACGGCGCCACTGGGTCAGCAGAAACGTCTTGCCAAAGCCTGCCGGTGCGTGAACGGCGATCACCACCTTGTCAGTCAGCTCTGGGGTATCGAGGGCCAACCGGCTACGGATCCGCGCCGACTTCTGGCTGCGCGGCGGCGTGGTTTTGAGGATCAATTGTGGTTCTATGTGATCCATTTCTTCAGGCCTTAATACAGAACAGTGGGCTCGGCCGTAGACCGTGATTACTCAAGCAACGCTGAAAAATTTGCAGCGATTCCTGTTATTTTGGAAACAGGAGCGTATACGCCATCCGAAATCCCCAGCCATGAGCGCCATCTTCAGGGCTGTCTGCCCAATAGCGTGGTCCGATCTGGAGGCTCATGGGTTGCTTGCCGACCTTGAACAACTGAGTCACGAACAGATTGATCGGTACATTCCATTCCTTGGCCTCCCAGTCATAAGTGGATTCGGTGTTAATGCCAAAACTGGTGTAAGTCTTCGTGGTGTACACCAGAAACGGTTGCAGGTAAGTCTGGTTCACTTTTTCTTTGTCATCGGGCGGGCTGTTGTCCAGCGACCAGATGTGGTTGGCGAGAATACCCGTCGTCCAGCCGTGTTCCTGCTTCAATGCGACCGCCGTCGGCCCTAGTCCCCACTGCTCGCTGCTGAGTAATTCATCGCTGCCGGTGGGCAACAGCAATGCTGGCCCTACCCCCCAGATCCAGCCACCCTCGGTTGGCTTTTTCGGCGAGAAGAAAAAGCTTTGCGACGTGTCGCCTACGCCGCTTTTATCGGCGCCACCGCCCGGCACCAGCCCATGCTGGTCGATGATCGGCAGAATCGTGCGGGAAATCAGGTTCCAGTCCTCGTTCAGGTTGAACGGTAAGACCGGCTGAATATTGGTCACGCTCTGAATCCCTTCTCCGCTGGGCCCCATTTTCTGGTTCCAGTTGTACTGGATCGGCAAGCTGTACAGCGCCGCGACCGGGTTCAGTGCCTGCTTGGCCAGCTCGGCCTGGCTGTCCGCGAAGCTGTTCACGGAAACGTTCAAAGCGATAAGTGACACCAGAGGCAGCTCAATGCGCTTGTTCATGTCGAACTCCCGATCGATGTGGCAGATCGGCTGAACCTGATCCGCCACATCGTCTGTTGCGTCAGCCGCGAAGCTATTTGATTTGCGCTGACACTGGCTTGGTCCACCGGCCTTCAAGTGCTTCGGATTTCGGCCAATAAAGATCCGCTCTCACCTATTTGAGGAACGATTGAAGATCGCCGGTCATCGCCTTGATAGCCGCCTTGAAGTCGTTGGCCGTGATTTTCTGACTGGTGTTTTGCAGGTTTTCCCCAAAGACCTTGCGCACGACTTTGGCGACCGGTTGCCCGGTGCTGGCATCAACCAGATCAGCCTCGATATACAACTCGGTGTTCTGATCACGATGTCCGGTCGCGGCCTGGGTCGCCCCCACTACAGCGGCGACGGGGACCACTTCGTACCACTTCATGCCTTCGTTTGTAGCCGTCACGCCGGTGATAGCCGCATGCAGGATCAGTGCGCGTTCGCCCTTGCGAACGTCCCTCGCGCTCGGAACGACCCGGTAATTCTGCTCCAACGCCTGCCTGGCGCTTTGAGTGGTGAAAGCCTGCAACTCCTGCAAGGTTTTCATATCCACACGTTCATTCGGCTTCGGGGCCGGATACAGTTCCAGGCGCTCGAACACCACGGTCGAGTAGGCCGAAGGCTGGAACCCCGGTGCAACCCAACGCATCACCGTTGCCCCGCTCGAGGACTTTGTTTCCTGCAAGCCGTCATAACTTTTGAGAAATCCGGAGTACTGTTCTTTTTCGGTGACCTTTGAAACACAACCTGCCAACAACAGGCTGCTGAGTGCGACACCTACGATCCATTTATGGGAACGACTCATAACACGATACTCCTTGGGGTTGAGGTGCTACATGACCAGACTCTGTTCAGTAGCGCCAAGTCATGTTGGCCGTCAGGGCTTGAATCCAGGCGTTGTCGAACTCGCCTGAAGTGCGATTGCCGGACAGGGATTTGGTCTGGTCGATGGACATATCGCCCATCCACACGGTGACCCAACTGAAGTTCAGGTCGCTCTCTTTATTCAGCGAATATGTGAGGCCAGCGGCGAAGCGCCAGGAAGCGCCCATGGGCACAGTCAGCGTGCGATTGCCATCGGACACGGCCGAGGTGTCATAGGCAACACCGAAGTCCCAGAGCAAATCGAGGTTCATCTGGTATTGCGCGCCCAGGGCCAGTTGACAGGTGTCCTTGTAATGCGCATCGATCGTGGTCGCCCGGGCACCGCCGGCGTTGGTGTCCACGTCGATGCCTATGTCGCCGAATTTCGACCAGTCCTGCCAATTGACCGAGGCCAGCAACGCCCATTGCGGGTCCAGTTGCTGATACAGGCTGAGGGTGGCGGTCTGCGGTACTTTCAGATCGATTTCGGTATTGGTTCCATTGAGTCGACTTACCAGCGGACCACTGCTCTTCACATCCAGGCGATCTTCGAAATCCAGATCGACCTGACTGGTGTAAGCCAGGCCGATACGAGTGCCCGGTTGCGGGGCATAGATCACGCCAACGTTGGCGCCATAACCCCAATCGCTATCCTTGTATTTGTATTGACCATCCGCACGATCCGTCAAACCAAGGGGCGACTGGTCAATCGCAGCCTCTGACTTCAGCATGCCGTACATGGCTTTCACGCCGACACCGACGGACCATTGCTCATTGAAGCGATAAGCCACGCTGGGCACCAATGACAAGCCGGCGATGCTCGCGTTCTGCACGAAATAACGTCCGGACCAGTCGTTGTCGAAGTTTTCCGCGAGACCAAAATCGCCATAGGAACCGAATCCGACGGACCACTGGTCATCCAGCTGATGGCTGATGAAAAAACTGGCGCCAGGTATTGGATCAAGCACGTTGCCGCTGCCGGAGCCTGGTGTATTGGTATCACTGTCGCGTTCGAACGATAGATTGCCGAACAGGACCTGCGCGCCGGCGGTGATTTGAGTGCCACTTAGATAGCTCAGACCTGCGGGATTGCTGACAATGGTCGAAGGGCCTTGCGCCCTCGCCGCTGCGCCGGCATTGGCCAGGCCGGTATTATCCGTGGCGGTTTCATACAGCATCAGCCCGCCAGCAACACCTCGCCCACTCACCAGGAGTGTCAACAATCCAACAAGTGAAATAGACAGCGCACTTTTATTCGACTGCATGAAGTCCCTCTCTAATGATGTTCAATCACTTTCGATCAGGTAACAGCGCAACCGGTGTTTATGGCGAAGTGAAGTATTGCTGATGATTCGACATTTTCCATTTGCGCCCTGTCATAACCGCAAGTAAGCCGCCAATCGTGGTTTTACCGGACAGATGGTTGCATTAGAGGGGGTTGAAGCACTTCGCACCCCCCCACTCACGGGGGGTATCTTTCGGTGCCATTGAGCTGGAGCAATGGCAAATGTGCACCTATGCTTGGTTTGCTGGAAAAATCGATCAAGCAGACTGTGCTGCTCCGACTATGGTGCCCAACATTTGTAAAAGGTCATCCGAGCGAATCAATGTCAGTACCCTCAGTGATGACGAGAGCGCAAGGAGAGTGATTGACCGCGCCCTGAGAAATGTCACTGCGCCATTAGTTCCTAAGTTTGGGTAGTCAATGCATTTGGCATTCATCAGGGAGAACTTCATGACGCAAATTCTCAAACCAATCACCGTTCTGGCAGCTTTTGCCGCGCTGGCGATACCTGTGATAAACGCGGCGCAGGCGGCCACCGAAATTCCCCCGGGAATCACTACACCCGATCGCATCGAGACTCGTATCGGTACGTTGGAGTTCAAGGACGGCGCACCGAGCGTAAAAACCACACAGGACGTCTACGACACCCTGGCTTTCACTCGCGGCATAGATGCGTTCATGAACAGTTTTTCAGGCGCATCAGCCTATGCGATTCGCGAGGGCTTCCACAGCATTGGGGCAGACGACAACACGGTGATCATCTTCTCCGAGTTGATGGACTCCCAATCGCTGTTTCTCACCGCCAACGCCGACACTATCTATACACTCGCGGTCCTCGATCTGACAAAGGGGCCGCTGGTGGTTGAAGTGCCACCAAAGTCGCTCGGCACGCTAAATGACATGTGGTTCGGCTGGATCATCGACATTGGCGCACCTGGCCCTGATCGGGGTGAAGGCGGCAAATACCTGATCGTACCGCCGGACTACGAGGGTCCGCTTCCGGACAGTGGCTTCTTCGTAGGCCGATCGAAAACCAACCATGTGCTGTACGCCGTTCGTGCCTTTATGGAGAACAACGATCCCAAGCCTGCTGTCGACCTGATCAAAGACAAGCTGAAAATTTATCCCTACACACCAGGCGGCTACGGCACCAGCATTGCCACGGCACTGGCGGGCCAAATCAGGCTGGAGCCGAATCCGCCGATACCGCCGACAAAATTCGTGG
The DNA here is from genome assembly GCF_059716215.1 of Pseudomonas sp. LBUM1643. Taxonomy (NCBI): domain Bacteria; kingdom Pseudomonadati; phylum Pseudomonadota; class Gammaproteobacteria; order Pseudomonadales; family Pseudomonadaceae; genus Pseudomonas; species Pseudomonas sp. LBUM1643. The sequence goes on along the minus strand of NZ_CP166813.1, from coordinate 2,313,388 downwards.
AAGGCAGCGGCAAATCTTTCAACACTATTCCTCCTAATGACTTCGCCTATTACGAGACGCTGGACAAGCTTGTGCAGCTGGAACCCGCCACCTCGTTCAACCCGGAACTCCTGGGCCAACTGGCGGCCATTGGCATCGTCAAGGGCAAGCCCTTTGCTCCGGACGAGCGGATGAAAAAGATCCTCACCGACGCAGCGGCCGTGGGCAATGCGGCGGGACGATCACTGAACTTTCGTGCTGCCGATTATCCCGGCTGGGCTTACTACCCGAATTCGATGTGGGCCAACATGCTATGGCAGGGCGGTTTCGACTTCGAGACACCGCCGCCAATGATCACCAAGGAAGGCTTGTTCAAGGCATTACCACCGACAGGCGCCCGAACGCTTGATTCGCGCACAGCCTTCTATTACGGCTACACCATGGATTCGCCGGGCATGATCATGCGAGTGCCGAACGTGGGCTCGCAGTACCTCATGGGCTTCTCGGATGCGCAAAAGAATCCCTTTGATGGCGGCAAGACCTACAAGGTGACCCTGCCACCGAAGATTCCAGCGGCCAAGTTCTGGTCGTTCACCGTCTACGACAACCAGACGCGCTCCATGCTCCAGACACCGCAGCGCTACCCACGAGCAGGCAGTCAGACCTACCCTTCACCGGCGGCTGTCGAGAACGCGGATGGCTCCACGACGATCTATTTCGGTCCTTCCAAGCCAGCCGACGCCAAGGCGGGTAACTGGATTCAGACCACGCCTGACAAGGGCTGGTTCACGATCCTGCGCCTCTACAGCCCGCTTGAATCGTTTTTCACGAAAACGTGGCGGCCGAGCGAGATCGAACAGGTTCGGTGAAGGGGCCACCGGTCTTTGTCAGGCTCGAGTGTGGTCGGCGCTGTTCACCAGCGCCGATCTCTGCGGATGGCTCAGTCGGCAAGCACCAGTGGTGGTACTTGCCACTTATTCATCTTGTCCTGCGGGCCATAGATGCGCAGCGCCAAGTAGATCGGACCGTCGGGCGCAGGCAGCCAGTTGCTTTCCTTGTCCTTGCCCGGTGAGTCCTTCTGGATGTGGAGTGTCAGCGAGCCGTCGGCATTCTTCTGCATATTCGACAGCATCGGCGAGTTGATCAGATAGCGCTGGATCGGATTGGCAACCAGCAACTGCGTGGCTCCGTCGTACATGGTCACTGACCAGAACGCGTTCGCCGGTGGTAACTGACCTGCGGCAAACGTCAGGCTGTATTTGTGTTTATTACCATCCAGCGTCTCGCCAGTGGGCAGCGTACGGGTCAGTGCATAGCGCGCTTCGGAGGCATCCAGGGCGTAAATGCCCGCTTTGGCCACGACGGCGCGGGCCTGCCAATCGCCGTTATAGCGCTGACGATCGCCGCCGCCCTCGTTCATGAGGATCCAACCGTTGATGGGCTGGCCGTGGTGCGCAATGCCCTGGTTGATGCGCAGGTCGCCGGCAGCGGCCCCGGCAGCGAGTTCCTTGCCATAGACGGCGGCGATGCGCTTGAAATGATCTGTCTCGCCATTGCCGATACCGATGCCCGCGAGTTTTTCACGGATGGCTTTTTCTTCAGGCGCAGCGGGCGCAAAGCGCAATGCGAAGTCCAGATAGGTAAAGAAGTTTTTCTTGATGGATTCCCTGTCTGCGGGCGGGAAATCAAGGGGCTGAGCAGCCGGTGGCGCCGGTTGCTTCAACCAGCTCGACAGGGGCTGCACCTTGTAGCCGGCTTGTATGGCTTTGACATTCTCGATGTCTTGCGGTGAAAACAGTTGCGTGCGGTAGCCCGCCAACGAGAATTGCGTCGTCGAGCGAAACAGCTTCTTGATGCCCTTGGGCGTCTCGCCTTGCCAGTCGGGGCCGACGACCAGATAGTCGCCCGGTTCGCCAGCGGTGGCGATACTGCCGATCAGCCCGTAATTGTAGGTATTGCCGTCACACAACATCACAGAGTAATAGCGCCCTTTTTCTACCGGCGGCACGCTCAGCACCATCGGTTCGGCACGCAGGTCCAGCGAAGCGAAGGAATAGGGAGTATCGCTGTTGGCCGTGACCACGGCCTTGTCTTCCGGTGTGAACACGCGGGGGATGTTGTGCAATTGATTGAATGGCGCCTTGTACTGCGGCGAACCTTTGTCTACGGCATAGGAATACATCACACCATAATTCATCACGATGGGCAGGCCGTAGATATAGGCTTCTTCGGCGATGCTCTGAATACGCGCGGCTTCGCTGGCGTCATGTTCCAGGGGAGGCGTTTGCGCAGTGGCCAGATTGGCCAATAACAAGACGGTGGCAGCAAGCGCACTGCGCAGCATGGTAGGACAAAGATTCATTGTGTCTCCTCAGGAGATATTGGAAGTCGGCGCTTTTTTTCCGCGTCGAGTGTCGAGACTTTTCTCTGCTCGACATCGGCCAAACTTGAACAGATTGACCGTTTTGAGAATCGGTGCCCCCCCGTTGACGAGGGGGGAAGAACTCTAAGGGGGACAACGAAGGGAATGAGACTCTAATAAGGCATGTAAGCCTTAATGCTTGTGAGCGGAAACATTGGGGGTGACTGGCAGTGCACCCGCGAGACACAAGGTGGTTGGTAGTGCCGGAGCAGTGACGCCTGCTCGATACCTGCGCGTTTTTGCTGACCTCTAGCTCGAACGGATTCACTACATTCACATCGCCAAAGACCTAACTGGCGAAGCCATCGAGATCGCCACAGCGTTGGGTGAATCTGCGCAGCACTTAAATACGCGGGTCAACAACCGGCTGGACATGGCACGCCTCGAATCCAGCAAAGTGGTCCTGAATCAGCAGTGGCAACCTATCGAAGATCTCGTGGGCAGTGCCCTGCGCGAGGTCCAGCCGATTCTGGGCAGGCAGTCGTTTCAGGTCGCTCTTGACGATGATTTACACACGGTATTGAGCGAACTCGTCCTCATCAACCTGATCGAGAACGCCGTTAAGTACACATGACCCAAACCAAAGAAGTGAGCCTTACGAGGCGTTAAAGCACTGCTAATTTTGTCGGCCAGTATCATTCCGAGTAACAAAAAACCAATTGTAAAAATCCGTGATTTTTTTTCGGCCTTACCCATGAGAAGACTGCGAATGAGGTTTCAATTCACGTGAGCGCGGTGAGGATTCCACCCAAAGCCAGTGAATTGGTAGGGGGAAAAACGATCTAAAACAAAAAGGGGTCGCGAGAAAAAATCTCGCAACCCCTTGAATTATATGGTCGGGACGGAGTGATTCGAACACTCGACCCCTAGTACCCCATCTCCTTTTTCATACTTCTCGAAAGCTTCCAAAATTTTACTCTGGATTTTTCTAAGCTAGTATTTACTTGAGCTCCAGCGGTGTTCTGCTCTACGAGAGTCCAGTAACGTCCACCAAGAGCCGACGTTTTTGTGGGGGTAAAAGTAGGGGGAGTCCATTACATGGCCAAAATTACCATCAAAGAACTCGAGTCGCTGACCGCCGATGATGCCGGCCGAATCCTCAGGGAGGATGGCAATCTCGCCGGTTGAGTCTCAGTCCGTAAGGACGGCGTGTCGGTCAGCTTTTTCTATCGTTATCGCTGGGGCGAGCAGAACAAAGAGTACTCCTGCGGGTCTTGGCCGCGCAAATCCCTGACGGATATCCGCAAGGCACGCAACCAGGCTCGAGCGCTCATCGATGAGCAGATCAATCCCAACGAGCACAAGAAAACAGCCAAGGCACAGGCGCACGCCGCGACTAACGTAGAGGCCGAACAGGAAACGACGCGGAAGGCCCAAACACTGACCGTCCAGGATCTGGCCAAGGCCTGGCTGTTGGATGGCGTGGCGCGTAAAGACGGCAATGCCGAGTTGCAACGACGCTTTAACAAGGACCTTTTGCCAGCACTTGCCAAGACAGCGGTGAACAATGTTTCCGAACACGATGTTCGGGCGCTGATCCGGGCCGTGGTCAACCGCAGCGCTCACCGGCAAGCCATCAGCTTCTTCGCCGACCTCACCCAGATGTTCAGCTGGGCTAGAAAGCGCCAACCTTGGCGGGCGTTACTGGTTGAGGGTGATCCGACTGAACTGGTCGACATCTCCCCATTGATCCCTGCCGACTACGAAGCTGAAAGAAGCCGCATCCTTTCCCCGACTGAGCTGTTGGAACTGCACAACCGCTTCCAGCAAATGACCGCCGATTACGACGCCCTCCCCGCGGGCCAAAAATACGACGGTATTCGGCCGCTAAAGAAGGAAACGCAGCTCGCGCTCTGGATCAGCCTGGGCACCTTGTGCCGGATCGGCGAGTTGCTGCAGGCCGAATGGAAAAATGTCGATCTGGAGCGGCAAACGTGGTTCCTCCCCAGTGAAAACGTCAAAGGCACGCGCGGTAAGAAACAAGACCACCATGTCTTCCTCTCCCCCTTCGCTCTGCATTTCTTTCAGGAACTCAAGACCCTGACGGGAGACTCCCAGTGGTGCTTTCCGAACAAGCAGGATGATGGGCATGTAGACGTGAAGGTGGCGAGTAAACAGGTGGGCGATCGCCAGGCCCGATTCAAAAACCGCAAGGCCCTCTCGAGACGGTGTCACGACGATACCCTGGTCCTTGCTGACGGCCAGAACGGCGACTGGACACCGCATGACCTACGGCGCACGGGCGCGACCATGATGCAGGCGTTGGGGGTCAGCCTGGACGTGATAGATCGCTGCCAAAACCATGTGCTGGCGGGTTCTCGGGTGAGACGCCACTACCTGCATCACGACTATGCCGAAGAGAAGAAACGCGCCTGGAACCTGCTGGGCGATCGGCTCAGCGCCGTGCTGTCCTCAACTTACGAGCACACGCAAAACGAGTCGATGCTGTCTTTTCCAGCGTACGCGGCGACAGAGACGCGACACCCTCATAGATGAACCGCATCCAGAGTTTTCCGGATCTCAATATCAGCAATAAATTCGTGCTGTGACTTGGCATTCGCGCTCAACCGACGGCCGATTCTCAACTCAAGAAATGATAGGTTTCGGTCAACCATGGAAGTAACGGATTCAGTTAAAGTATCAAGGGAGAAACCAACAAACAATCCACGAATTGATCTTTATATCGGCGCCGATTGAAAACCAACTCCCTTCTCACGAACCGCTCCCACACCGCCCCGCCGCCCATCCGGCAGAAACAGTAATGATACTAACTTCAGAATAACCCATACGAGCAATTAGCTTGCTGCAACGAGCAAAACGCTCTATGCAACAAGCTATTTGCCAACTGGCACCCGTTTATTGGCGGTGTAGCATTGAGTGAACAACACGACACCAACTACCGCTACAAAAAAAACTCAAAGGATGAAATAATGAAAATAATATCTTCTCACTTTGTTGCTGTTGGTTTCCTTACACTCGGCACTCAGGCTGTCGCTGCACCGTTGCTACAGGAGTACAACTTCAAGCAGGACATAAATACAACAATAGCCCAAACAAACGCCTGGTTAGAGATCAGTAAATCTGCTTTCAAGCAAAATATCGAATTCGTAAAAGGCGGATTATCGAAAGGCAGTAGTTTGTGCGCTGTGATGAAAGCAGACGCTTATGGTCACGGTATTGCATTATTGATTCCGACGATCATGGAAGCGGGCATTAATTGCATCGGTATTGCGAGCAATGAAGAAGCGCGAATTGCCAGAAAAGAGGGTTACACCGGAAAAATAATCCGCGTTCGGCAAGCTACGGAGGGAGAAATCGTCAGTGCATTGCCCTATGAGATTGAAGAGCTTATCGGCAATGCGCAGGTAGCCCGAGCCATCAGCGCGCTGGCAGAACACAATGGCAAGCCCATCAAAATTCATCTGGTTACCAATGCGGGTGCCATGAGCAGGAATGGCTTGGAGCTTGCCACCGAGCAGGGAAAAAAAGACGTACTGGAAATCACCTCAATGAAGGGATTGAAGGTCACCGGGATCATGACGCACTTCGCCGTCGAGGATAAGGCCTTCGTCATGGAGGCCTATGACAAGTTCATGTCGGAGCAGGACTGGATCATCAAGACAGCCCACTTGAACCGTGACGAAATCACCGTTCATTGTGCCAACTCGTTCGCAACGCTTGACGTCCCCGCAACACACTTGGACATGGTGCGCGTAGGCGGAGCGCTTTACGGCGATTTGATCGGCCGTGCCGAACTGAAACGCGTCATGTCACTCAAAAGCAAGGTTGCTGCCGTCAACACTTATCCTGCCGGAAACACAGTGGGTTATGACCGCACCCTCACACTGACTCGAGACTCCAGACTCCAGACTCGCCAACATCCCAGTAGGTTACTCAGATGGCTACCGCCGAGTGTTTACCAACAAGTCTTTTGTCGTCATCGATGGTGTGAAAGTGCCCACGGTCGGAAAAATCTCGATGAACACAGTTATGGTGGATGTGACCGACATAAAAAATGTCAAGCCCGGCGACACCGTAACGCTCTATGGCAAACAAGGCGATGCGGAGATCACACAAGCTGAATTGGAAGACATCAATAACGGTGTACTTCTTGCTGACGTTTACACCATGTGGGGCACATCAAACATTCGAATACTGGTCGACTGAAGCGAACGGCCCCATCGCGCGTGATGAAAAACCACCTCATCAGGGTGGCTTTTCATCGCCGAGTTGCGCTGATCCGCCAGCAGGCCAAAAACCGCACCAGGGCTCACTTGGCAACGGAGCTTCGGGCTAGGCAGTGGTCTTGGTTTTCTCAGGACGTCTGTTCGGTTTTTCAGCTGGCGGCATTTTTATCCAATGCACGCTGCCGCGTTACGGCATAAGCACCATCGCCACACAGAGCGATAGCAATCAGCACCGCCGTCCAGAATGCCGGGTACTCCCAGCCCCCGCCGGTATTGCTGAACAGCCAGCCATTACTCGAGTGCACCCAAGTGGCACCCAGCAAAACAGGAATGGCCGCCAAAGCTGCATAGCGAGTTTTAAAGCCCAGCACCAGCATTGCACCCGTGGAGACCTCAACTGCGAGAACCAGCCACGCCAACACACCCGGCAAGCCAATCGACTCAAAAAAAATTGAAGTACCAGACATTCTAAAAACGAAAACCTTTAAATACAGAGAGTGCGCCAGCAACGCAATGCCCGCTGTCAGGCGCAGAAATAAAACACCATAGGAGGTACTTTTATAATCGTCCATACAACTTCCAAAATAATACTGACAGCGCACAGTGCGCTGCCTTCCGAATATATTGTTGCGGGTACTCAGCAACCCTACAATCTGCAATTTAGCTATTACGGACTGCATATATGCACACTTGGGACTGGGACGATCTGCGCCTGATACTTGCCGTTGCCGAACACAAGTCTTTTGCCGCTGCCGGACGCGCGCTTCATCTTAATCACACCATGGTGCTGCGGCGTATCAATGCGTTCGAAAAACTTCATGCATTTCGACTGTTTGAACGCCTCTCGACCGGCTACACAACGACTGACGCCGGAGAAGAATTACTGCAGACCGCACAGACCATGAATATCGCCGTCAGCGACCTGTCCCGCAAACTAGAAGGCAAGGATCTGCGATTGGAGGGCATACTCCGCATTACCACCTGCGATACTTTAATGGCATCCATTTTACCGGGAGCACTTGGAGGGTTCAGTGCGCTCCATCCCGAGATATCACTTGAAGTCACCACAGGGAATTTCATCAGCGACCTGGCCCAACGGCATGCAGATGTAGCAATACGAACCGGTGACAGCCCTCCCGACACATTGATCGGTAGGCGAATCGCTGATGTCGGGTTTGCCGTTTATGCTGCCAGGGGTTTTTCTGATCGTCATGGGAGCGTTGATCCAGCGCACTTCAATCGTTGGCTGGCACCGGATCTCGCGCTCGGTCAAATGGATATCGCGAAATGGCTGCGTGCCAGCGTTCCTGCAACGTCCATTGTTTTCAAGGCCGACTCTTTGGTCACCCTTAGGCAGGCTGCGCTGGGCGGCTTGGGAATAGCCGCACTCCCCTGCTATTTGGGAGATTCAACCCCCGGACTTGAGCGGGTCCCGTACGTAGGACTCAACGCCCTTAAAACGGGACTTTGGGTCCTCACCCATCAGGACCTGAGGCATACCGCGCGGGTGCGGGCCTTCACCCGTTTTGTGAGTGAAGCACTTCAACATGCCTGGCCTGGACCGGCGCAAACCTCAGCACCTTCGGAACAATGAGCAGGACTCAAATGAGAAAGCTGTCGCCCCCTCGTTGAACTGCCGGCAGTTGGCTAAGTGCTGCACGGAGTATCAGCGTTTGAACCACTCGATCGGAGGATCTAAGTGAATAACGAAATGACGGGCATGTTGCAAAGACTTAAGCTGCTGACCGGAATGTATGTTTTAGGGGTTACCAATGTCATTTGATTTTCATCACCTGCTGCTCGTGTTTACCGCATACATCGTCGGAGCAGCCAGCCCAGGGCCGAGCAATATGCGAATCATGGGCGTCGCGATGCACCAGGGACGCAAGCCTGCGTTGCTGCTGGCGGCCGGTGTAATCAGCGGCTCTTTTTTCTGGGGCTCAATGGCCGCCACGGGCGTTTCAGCCATTCTGGCGCAGTTTGCACAGGCGCTTTTCGCACTGAAAATTATCGGTGGAATCTACCTTATTTTTCTCGCTATCAAAGCCGGCCGCTCTGCCCTTGCCTCTGACAAGCGAATCGAACAAATGATGGCTGCTGCGCCAACTGTTTCGGGCTTCAGTCTCTACCGACGAGGCCTGCTCATGCACCTCACAAACCCAAAGGCGCTGCTGGGCTGGATCGCAACCATGACCCTCGGCCTGGGCCCTGAAGCCACCCCAACGACGGTCGCAATTATCTTGGCCGGTTGCGCCGTATTGAGCATCACAATCTTCTGTGGCTACGCGATTGTCTTCTCCACTGCACCGATGATTCGAGGCTACCGCAAGGCTCGGCGCTGGATTGAAGGAACCCTTGCACTTGTGTTCGGTGCAGCAGGGATAAAGCTACTGCTCTCACGCAGTTGAAACAACGAGCAGAAAACAAATAGCATTCCCCCGGCTCACGTACAGTCGGTATATTGACCTTTAAGTCATTATAAAAAGAGATGCGTATGATGCTCAAAATGTTCCAGGTAGATGCTTTTTCCGAGACCGTATTCGGTGGTAATCCAGCGGCGGTTCTGCTGCTGGAGGACTGGCTACCCGATCAACTGATGCAATCGATTGCCAATGAAAACAACTTGGCAGAGACCGCATTTGTAAAGCCATCCGGAGACCACTGGGCGCTACGCTGGTTTACCCCAACTGTTGAAGTTAATTTCTGTGGCCACGCAACGCTGGCCACCGCCCATATATTGATAACCGATACGATGTGCCCAGCCCGTTATGCTTCTCCACCCGAGTGGGTGATCTGAAAGTGCAGGCATTGGGAAACGAATACCTGCTGGACCTGCCATGCATTGAGCCGGAACACCCCACTCAATTGCCCGATAGCATCGCTCCGCGGCTTCGCGACAATGCCGTCAGTCACTTCAAGAACTTTGAGAACGTGTTTATTCAGGTTGCCACCGAGAGGGATGTTCGCGCCTATCAACCGGACCTCAACACGCTTGCGCAACTGGGGCAGGTCGGTGTGGTGATCACGGCTGCCGGCGAAACGTACGACTTCGTCGCGCTACTTCGCCCCAGGTGCCGGAATCCCCGAAGACCCTGTGACCGGCGTGAGTGAATCCCTAACCATCGGGTAAGATCACCCTCTCCCTGAGCGATATCGCGCATGACGTTACCCATCACCTTAATCGGCCGCATTAACACACTGATCAGTAGACCCAGCAGTAAAAGCGTGACGACTACCGCTATAAACGCGGCCAACAAAGCCGAGATACGAAAATCCGTCGGTGCTGCGTAGGCTTTATTTTTGTCGATCGATAAAGCGATGTACCAGTTCACCGAGGGCAACCCCTCGATCGGGGAGAACATCAAAATCCGAGGTTCCCCTTCCTGCTCAGTCTCACTGATATGGGTACTGAGAGTAGGAGGGTTTTGCGGGAAGATCTCGCTCAGCGTTGTCATCACCTTATCTTTGTCCGGATGGACCAATACCTTGCCATCGGCACTGACCAAAAAGGCATATCCGATTCCGCCCAGATCGAGTGAGCTGACGATCGTTGCCAATGTATCCAGTGTCAGGTCTCCTCCCACCACCCCAAGCGTCTGGCCGTCACGGCTTACCGGCGTCGCAATCGTCATCATCAACTGGCCGGTAGTAGGCTCTGGACGCTACTCGCCGTGATTTTGCTCATTTCTTCAAGGTGGTTTTCAAGGTTCGTGCGGATGGTTTTGCGCTGGATCGAATCGTTGTACAGCGTAAAGAGGGAAAACGCTGCGACGACGACGAGCGATGCAGCAAGCAGTACCTTATGACTGAACTTCAGGTTGGCAATCATCATGTGGTATCCGAAGACCGGGAGTGTTGTAGTTGTTATTCGATGCCAAGGTGCGTCGATGAGTGCTTGATAACGGCCAACTCTGGATAGGCCGCCAGTTTCTCAATATGCAGCTCAGTACTCTCCAACCAACGTTCAGTGAGCAAGCGGAAATGCTCCATATCCCGGCAACGCATCCGCAGACAGTAATCAAGCGCACCACTGATGAGTTGGCACTCAATGACCTGCGGGCAAGCACCGACTACGGCTTCAAACGCCTTTTGCGCGGCGAGCCCCTTGCCATCAGCCAATCCAACCAGCACCAGCAGAGATAAACCAGGTGAAAGCTTGTGCTCATCGATGAAGGCACCATAACCACGAATGACCCCTAGCCTTTCCAACTTACGTACACGTTGCTGGCAAGGGCTCTCACTCAAATGCACAAGTGAGGCGAGTTTTCTATAAGTGATGCGCCCGTTGTGGCGCAGCACATCAATGATTGCCTCGTCGATACGCCCCAAAGTTTCAAAAGTCCTCAGGGCTTTACTTCCACTATTCATACGGAAGGTTTTTCACTTCAGTCCATTGGACAGAAATTGTTGCAGACGCTCGCTGCGCGGGTTATCCAGAATTTCTGGCCCGCCCTGCTCTTCGACAAGACCCTGATGAAGAAACAGCAGTTGGTTCGAGACCTTGCGGGCAAAACCCATTTCATGGGTCACCATGATCATGGTCCGTCCTTCTTCTGCGAGCCCTTGGATGACTTTCAGCACTTCGCCCACCACTTCAGGATCCAGCGCCGATGTAGGCTCGTCGAACAGCATGACTTCAGGCTCCATCGCGAGTGCGCGAGCGATGGCTACCCGTTGCTGTTGACCACCAGAGAGAAACGCAGGGAATTGATCGGCAACACGGGCCGGCAGCCCGACCTTTTCCAAGTATCGCCGGGCACGATCTTCCGCATCCTTTTTGCTGACACCCAGCACCCGCCGTGGTGCAATGGTGATGTTGTCCAACACGGTCATGTGGCCCCACAGGTTGAAGTGCTGGAACACCATGGCCAGGCGGGTGCGCAATCGTTGCAATTCACTGTCATCCGCCACGCGCAGCCCCATATGGTTTTTAACCATGCAGATCGGTTTGCCATCCAGACTCATGGCACCGTCGTTGGGTGTTTCGAGAAAATTAATGCAGCGCAGGAAAGTACTCTTTCCAGAGCCACTGGCGCCGATCAGGCTGATCACGTCGCCTGTTTTGGCTTGCAGGGAAACGCCCTTGAGTACTTCATGGCTACCGTAACTTTTGTGTAGCCCTTCAACAGTCAATTTGTACATGTTTGCAATCATCCTCTAACGCGGATTGGAGCAGCAGTGTCAGATACTGGGCTCAGTGAGTCGGACCAAGAAAAGCCAGCCAGTGACGCTCGGCGATTCGAAACAGGCCGACCAGTGCAAAGGTCACCGCCAGGTAAATAAGTGCCGCAATCCCAAACGATTGAAAGGTCAAAAAGGTCGCGGAGTTCGCGTCGCGGGCGACTTTAAGAATGTCCGGCACAGTTGCGGTAAACGCCACCGTGGTCGAGTGCAGCATCAGGATGACTTCGTTGCTGTAATACGGCAGCGAGCGACGCAAGGCTGATGGCATGATCACAAACGCATAGAGCTTCCAACCTGAGAGGCCGTAAGCTTTCGCAGCCTCAACTTCGCCATGGGCAATGTTGCGAATAGCCCCCGCAAATATCTCCGTGGTGTAGGCGCAAGTATTCAGTGCGAAGGCAAGAATGGTGCAATTCATCGCATCGCGAAAAAAAGCATCAAGCACCGGCTGCGCTCGTATGGCAGCCAGGCTATAGATCCCGGTGTAGCAGATCAGCAACTGGATGTAGAGCGGCGTCCCCCTGAACAGATAGGTGTAAAACTGCACCGGCCAGCGCACATAAAACCTGGGCGACACTCGAGCGTTGGACAGCGGAATCGACACAATAAAGCCGATGAACAGTGAGGCACTTAGCAGCCACAATGTCATGGCCAGCCCGGTTATCTGCTGACCATCGCTGTAGAAGAAAGGCCTCCAGTACTCCTGTAGAAGTTCGATCATCGCACCGCCTCCCGTGAACCCACTGCGTAGTGCCGTTCCAGGCAGCGCAGGACCAAATTGGAGATGCTGGTGATGACCAGATACGTCAAAGCAGCCAGCACCAGGAAAAAGAACAGCTGGTAGGTGCTTTTTCCCGCATCCTGGGCGGCCTTCACCAAGTCAGCCAGGCCTATGATTGACACCAGTGCAGTGGCTTTGAGAATCACCATCCAGTTGTTGCCAAGACCCGGCAAGGCGAATCGCATCATTTGAGGGAAAACCACAAAACGAAAACGCTGAGTGCGACTCAACCCATAAGCGGTGGCTGCTTCAACCTGGCCACGGGGCACTGCCAGCATTGCTCCACGGAAAGTTTCGGTGAAATAGGCGCCATAGATAAATCCAAGGGTCGTGATTCCAGCAACAAATGGATTGATCTCGACGTAACTCCAGCCCAGTGAGGTGGTCAGTAGGGTCAACCAGGTTTGCAGGCTGTAGAAGATCAACAGCATCAGCACGAGGTCCGGCACACCGCGGATCAGCGTGGTGTACACCTGGGCAGACAAACGCAGCACTTTGACGCTGGAGAGTTTGGCACTGGCCCCGACCAGACCCAACAACACGCTGAGCATCAATGACGCAATAGACAGCTTGACGGTCATCCAGGCGCCTTCCAACAGCAGAGGGCCAAAGCCCTTCATGCTGAATGCAGAAAGTCCCAGTGCGCTTAATAGTGTTTCGAACATGATCAGCAACCTATAGCGATAAACGCCCATCCAGCGGATGAGCGTCAGGGGTTTATTTGCCGCTGTAGAGATTCAGATCGCCGAAATGTTGCTGCTGGATCGAATCGTAGGTGCCGTCGTTGTGTAGCGCCTGGATCGCTTTATCCAGCTGCGCCTTGAGTTCAGCATTGCCCTTGGCAATGCCGATCGCTGTTTTCGAGGGGAGTAAAGGGCTGTCAACTGACGAACTGATTTCGTAGGCAGCGCCCTGCGGCGAATTTATAAAGCCAAGCTTGGCTTGCAGTGTGTCCTGGATAGACGCATCCAGCCGCCCTGCTACCAGGTCGTAATACACTTGATCCTGATTTTGATAGGACTGAATCTTTACACCGGCTTTGTCCAGCACGGCTTTTGCATAGGCTTCCTGAATGCTGCCCTGAAAGTAACCGACCGTTTTGCCTTTGAGCGAGGATACATCTTCACTCAGTCCCGATCCTTTCTTGAATACATAGGAAGTAAACCCGGAAAACAGCTCGTTAGAAAAATCGATGGCTTTTTCACGCGTAGGAGTGACCGTCATGGACGAGAGAATCCCGTCAAACTTGCCCGCTCTCAGGCCAGGGATCAAACCATCAAAATCGCTTTCAACCCAGATGCACTTAACTTGAAGCTTGGCACAAATGGCATTACCTAAATCAATGTCGAATCCCTTCAGACTGCCATCGGCCGCCTTGGACTCAAATGGAGCATAATTAGCGTCTACGCCAAAGCGCAGCGTTGTGTAGTCTTTGGCCCACGCCACATTCAAGCACAGTGGAAAGAGCACTATAAAACACATTTTTCTTAGCGAATTCATATGTACATCCCTAGGTATTGTAATTGGATTCAAGGGCAGTAAGAGCTTGACAGCTTTAACACATAACTCTGTAAGTTATTTTTGAGGCGATCGCCTCAACTTGAACATTACCTGAATACTATGACTTAACAAATATGGCAAATTGATCAATCTCATGAGCAAAATGCTCGCGCCTTTATGCTGAGGCCAATTTCATCATCAACAGACCGCCGACGATTAAAATTGCGGCAGCAACCCGCAACATGCTGGCAGGCTCTCCGAGGAAAGCGATGCCCACCAAAAAAGCGCCAACCGCCCCGATACCTGTCCAAATCGTATAGGCGGTACCGAGTGGAAGACTTTTCATCGAGAACGAGAGCAGGGCGAAGCTGGCTACCACCATAACTAATGTCACGACAGTGGGTACTACACGCGTAAAGCCTTCAGATTGCTTCATCGAAAACGCCCATACCACCTCCAGCAATCCTGCAACAATCAAACTTATCCAAGCCACAATTAGACTCCTTTAAAAAGTTATTAATAAATAGATCGCTTTGCGCTTCGGAGGAGACCCGGCGCAACATGGCAAACTCATCATCGAATTAAAAAGACCCCCGCGTGCACGGGGGTAAAGACGGGTTGACCAAACCCTGTTTGCGTGACGCCACAACACTACAACTAATGATCAGATCAACTTGAAAGTTTCATCCAAGGCCAAGCAAATATCTTTTATCAGGTCATCAGCGTCCTCGAGCCCGACCGACAAACGCAAGTGGCCGTACTCCTGAAACTCCTTGGGATACTTATCGAAGCCACCACGCCCCTCTGCTCCCACATGAACAATGAGCGTTTCATCATGCCCCAGCGAAACGGCAGAAGTGATAATGCGCAAGTTAGAAACAAAGCGATTCTGGGTGTCAGGGTCGCCCTTCACTGCGAAGGCCATCATCGCCCCAAAACCACGACCGGCAAATTGCCGCTGAGCTAATTCATGCTGTGGATGAGAGGCTAGCCCCGGGTAATAAACATAGGCAATACGGTCATCTGACTCGAGATATATGGCCAGTTTTTCCGCATTGCTCAGGTGCTGCTTCAAACGCAAAGGCAGCGTGACTGAGCCCCGCATGATTAACCAGGCATTGAACGGCGAGATAGTTGCGCCAAGGTCAACCAGTGCGTCGTGCTTGATGTGATTCATCATCTGGGTAGAACCCAAGACCACACCACCCATTGAGTCACCATGACCGTTAATGTATTTGGTCAACGAATGAACAACCAGGTCTACACCATGCTCACTGGCGCGGAAAAAGGGTGGCGGTGTAAACGTTGCATCTACAGAGATCAACGCGCCCTGAGCGTGCGCAATCTCGGCCAAGGCAGCGATATCCGCTACCTTGGTCGTAGGATTCGCGATCGTTTCAGTGTGAAGCAGCTTTGTATTGGGCCGGAATGCCTGCCGGACAGCATCCAGATCGCCCATATCCACAAACGTTGCCTCAATACCATAGCGTTCAGGTAGAAGTTCGGCGAACAACCGCCATACGGCTTCATAGGTGACATCACTAACCAGGACATGGTCACCACTTTTCAAAAAAGTAAAAAACACTGCATGCAACGCAGCTACGCCGGTTGCAAACACAACACCAGACTCAGTCCCCTCCAGCGCTGCGAGCTTTTTCTCCAGGCACACTTGGTTGTGCCCTTGATTCCGGGTATACACAAGGCCATCTGGGCTGGACCAATCCATTGTCGAAGGATCATCCGGCAGTAGATAGGAGTTGGCCATGACTAATGGCGTACGCACCGCGCCAGTCGTCGTGTCAATTACGTTGCCCCCATGAACAGCCAGTGTTGCCGCAGAAAGCGTGGTGAGATTTTTCTTGTCAGGACGCATGGGTATATTCCTCCAAAGTGCATTGTCGTTTTGCTTGTTCAATTTTGAAGTGGAGTACGCGAGTGGTGGAGGGCCTGATCGGCCGGAACCAAATCCTGGTTCTCATCGAATACCAGTGCACCAGACTCAATCGCACGCACACGACCACGTACCATGTACCAACCGACTACCAACACCGCAGCGTAGATTGGCAGCGAAGCAATTGAATACGTCCCAACCGGATAATCCATCGCAATCAATATCAGCACCAAACCAAAGAAAATAAGCGTGGCGTAACCACTGTACGGAGCAAAAGGCATACGAAACTGCGGTCGCTCCAACTCCCCAAGCTGGGCATATTTGAAGAGCTTGATTTGGCACAAAATGATCGTTGACCATGATCCAATCAGCATTACAGCAGTGAGGGTCAACGCAATTTCAAATGCTTCCCCCGGAACAATTGCATTCAGAAAGACCCCGATCAGGGACGCAACTGTTGTCAGCATGATGCCGGCGAATGGAACACCCTGACGGTTCATCTTCGCCAGAAAACCAGGCGCTGAACCGCTGATTGCCAGGGAACGGAGTACTCGACCGGTTGAATAGATACCCGCGTTCAGAGAAGAAACGGCCGCCGTGATCAGGACCATATTCATAATGGCATCCGCGCCCTTGATTCCCAGTGATCCAAAAAAGGTTACAAACGGACTTACGCCTGCTGAATATGCAGTGTGTGGGAGCAGCATTGCCAATAGCAGTATGGAGCCTACATAGAAAACAATGATGCGGAACACCACTGCGCGAATGGCCTTAGGCATGACTTTGGCGACATCCTGGGCTTCACCCGCGGCAGTACCGACTAACTCCACACTTCCGTAGGCAAATACCACTCCTTGGATCATGATTACTGCGGGCAAAAGCCCTGCAGGAAACCATCCACCATTGTCTGCGATGAGTTTGAATCCAACTTCATGTCCCGGGAGTGGCGTGCCAAATAGAACCATATACACGCCTACACCCAGAAACGTAGTCAACGCAGCCACTTTGATAAGGGCAAACCAGAACTCGAGTTCGCCAAAAATCTTTACCGACACCAGATTGATCGCGGTGACGAGCGCTAACGCGGCAAGTGCAAGCAACCACTGCGGAATGTCCCCCATAAAGGGTACATAGGACTTGAAAAAGTTCAGATAGAGCGCGGTAGCAGTAAGGTCTGCAATAGCCACCATCACCCAGTCGGTCCAGTACATCCAACCAACTGCAAACGCCCATTTCTCACCATAAAATTCTCGAGCGTAAGAAACAAAAGAACCTGATGAAGGCCTGTACATCACCAGCTCGCCCATAGCTCGAATAATGAACCAGGCGAAGAAGCCACATATAGCGAAGACAAAAACAAGAGAAGGCCCCGCCTCTGCAAGACGCGCTCCAGCGCCCATGAAAAGACCACTGCCAATCGCACCACCAATGGCTATCATCTGAACCTGGCGCGGCTTGAGCACCTGTTGGTAACCCGATTCCTCAGCGCTGAAGTCTGTTCTTCGAGCGACACGGGATGCCTGCTCTGGCGCAGGATTTAAATCGCTAATACTCATCTCTGTTACCTTTTATTTTTATTCTGGACGAGACTCTTCAAGGCAGAAGAGTCTCGCCAAGGATCACGCTGAAGCTTCAAGCCCTACAGGAGCGACTTGTTTAGTTCCCACTCACGCCGTTAATGCAAACCACTTTGGGTTGCGTCATATCTTCATACGCGAAACGCACACCTTCACGGCCCATGCTCCCGTACTTGAAACCACCGAAAGGCATTGCGTCGAATCGATAATCCGAGGAGTCGTTAATCATGACGCCGCCAGCCTCAAGCCGTTTGGCTGCCTTCAGCGCAACATTCAAATTACTGGTGAAGATCCCAGCATGCAGGCTGTAGTCTGGTTCATTGGCGAGCGTCAGGGCCTCATCCAGGGAACCTACGCTCTGGAGTATCACGACAGGGCTGAACACTTCTTCGCACCACAGCTTGCAGTGCCGGTCGACACTTTCCAGGACAGTGGGCGAATACAGCGATCCGTTGCGTACATTGCCAAACAGCAAGGTCGCGCCTTTCGTGATGGAGTCATTCACCACCTCCTCGGTGTGCTTGGCTGACGCCTCAGTAATCATCGGGCCGACATCCGTCTGCTCATCTGCAGGATTACCCACGATCAACTGGCTGGTTTTCTCAACGAAGCGTGTTTTGAATGCTTCGTAGAGCGGCGCCTCAATCAGAATCCGCTGGGTACCAATACAATTTTGGCCGGCAGCCCAAAAAGCACCCGACACACACGAGTCGACTGTTTCATTCAAATCACAATCGGCCATCACGATGACTGGGGCATTTCCTCCCAGGTCCATCGCCAGTTTCTTGAGCCCGGCTGTACGCGAGATTTGTTCACCCGTGACGAAGCCACCCGTGAACGAAACCATACGTACCGCCCGGTGCGCGACCAAGGCCTTGCCCAGCGCAGCACCTCCTGTGGCGACTGTCACAACAACTGGAGGTAGGCCTGCATCGATAAGACAATCCACCAGCTTGATCGCTGATAGCGGTGTGAGCTCAGACGGTTTGAGTACAACCGCATTTCCACCCGCAATTGCTGGCCCAAGTTTATGTGCGACTAGATTGAGGGGATCGTTGTAAGGCGTGATCGCGACGATTACACCAAGGGGCTCACGAGTGAACCATCCCTGGCGAGATTCGGATCCGACATAAGCATCGAAAGGGATCACTTCGCCGGCATTACGCTTGGCTTCCTCAGCCGACAACTTCAAGGTATTAACGCAGCGCAACACCTCCTTTCTCGCCTGCTTCAGCGTTTTGCCCGACTCAGCCACAATCAGTTTGGCAAAGGCATCCTTATCGCGTTCAACCGAGAACGCAGCTTTTTCCAATATGCGTGCACGTTCATGTCGCGGCAGATCCTTGGCAATCAAGGCACCCGAAATAGCCGTGTCGACTATCGTGGTGGCTGATGAAGCAGGGATGTCTGCCACCTCACCCACCTTGCTACCGTCAAACGGGCTAAGCACCGTAATGGCTTTATAATCAGCAGCGAGTGAGAGACTCAAGCTATTCATGATTACTTACCTGACTGGGTTTTGTGCTTGTGAATGCTCACAATATCGGCGAGCAAGGCGAAGGCAGTTTCAAAGCGACCGGCACCGGCGCCCACCACGGTTACAGGGCCGAGAATGGCGGTATCAAACGTAATGGCGTTGGTCGCTCCACTCACACCGCAGAGTGCATCATTGGATAGCAATAACTGAGGACTAACAGAGGCCGAGATCGAGCCATCACTCCGTTTCTCTGCACTGCCGATAAGCTTCCACCGGGCATTGGCTTTAGTCGCCTCAGCAATATCTTTGGCGGTAATTTCAGAAATACCCTTGCAAAGGACATCACTAGGCTTGAGCTTTGCCCCCAGCAGTTCATTCGCCAAAATGACGACCTTCAGACGTACATCATGGCCTTCCACATCCGCTGTTGGATCAGCTTCGGCATAACCCAACTCCTGCGCCTTTGCGACAGCCTCGGAGAAGTCCAGACCAGTTTCCATGCTGGAAAGGACAAAGTTGGACGTACCGTTGAGGATCCCTTTGAAACCGTTGATTTCCGAACCGGCCAAGGACTCCTTGGCCAAACGGATAACCGGCGTTCCGCTCATCACCGCGCCTTCGAATTCGAAGCGGGCGCCGGTGCTTTCTGCAAGCGCTTTCAAACTATCAGCATGCAGTGCCACCGGCCCTTTGTTGGTGGTCACAACGCTGGCGCCCTTCTCCAAAGCCCAGCGGCAGAACGTAGTGGCTGGCTCCCCATCCACGGGGTTTGTGTACGTTGCCTCAGCAACGATATCTGCACCCGAGAAGCGGATGACCGTTTCGTTAGCTGGCTCAGCACTGCCGCCGGGCAAGGTTCTGAAACCACCTTTGGCGGCAGGTACCGCGGCCAATTCATGTGCATCCAGACCGTCTTTGTTGATAATTGAGCCAAGATAAAGATCGCTGACACCGACAATTTTCAGTTTGAAACCCAATTCATTCGCCCAGCGCGAGTTCTTATCGGCGATTAGCTGAGTGAGGGCGCGATTGACGCCACCGAAGCCAAGCAGAGCAATTTTATATTCAGTCACGACAAAGATCTCATTGTTATGTTTTGGTGCTGAAATAGTAAGTCGCCAACGCACTTTCACGAATATGGCAAACAGAACGTAATTGCGAGCAAAATGCTCGTTCGGCAGCGCACCTTGCTTTATCCACACTACTTGGTGCAGGATAAAACGAAGGAAGTCACAGTATTTAGAACCCCTGGCAGCGCTGAGATTTCACTCCAGACCCTGTGGATACGATCTGAACTCATAGCCTCGACCGTCAATACAATATCAAGATCGCCACTCATCACATTGCACGAGATGACTTCAGGTATTGCTACAACAGAACGGACAACTTCAGCATCACGCATCCTGTCTTTACGATAAACGAAAATTAACGCGTTGATGGGTCCGGCATCCGTGGAGGGCATACCTTTAATGATCGTATAGCCCCTGACGTATCCATCGCGCTCCAATCTTTCAATCCGCAGCCTGACCGCATTCCGGGACAAGTTAACTTTCATTGCAATATCATTATGAGCAAGCCGCGCGTTACGCGTGAGCTCTTCCAATATTTTCTCATCAACTTTATCTAAAACACGTTTCATCTCTAACTCCAAACTTATAACGAGCGAGACTCCGGGTCTGTGGACAACGTCCCGATGAGCTGCTTAAGTGCGCCAACATCGTTAGGAATTGAAACGCATCTATAATCGGGTCTAGGAGGAGCACCGATCCCTTTGATGACACCCAGCGCGTCTGATTCATCAGTCACTACAGCACTCTTCGATGGGCGTGTTGTCGCCAGACAGATCATCGGAATAAGCAAGCTGCGCCTGCTGACACGAGCAGCTCGCAGGCCAATTGCGGTGTTGGGACTGACCAGATAACCACTCTGCGCAAACACCTCATGAATGCTCCTGAAAGCATCCGAATCCTCCACGGCCAGAGAGTCGAAAAGTTTACGCGCCTCCAACCATTCGTCTTGCTCTAACTGAATCGAACCCTCGCCCTCTAATAACTCCATATTTCGGGCTACTTTTTCTCCGCACCGGTTAAGAATACTCCATTGCAAACGTTCAAAATTCGAGGCCAGTGAAACGTTCATACTAGGGGTATTGGTAATGCGAATTTCATTACGACTGTAGAGATTAGTTTGGAGAAAGTTATGCAACCCCGCATTGGCATTGGTGGCCACGATCAATTGCCGGATCGGCAACCCCATTTCCCTGGCAATGTAGCCCGCATACAGCGCACCAAAATTCCCGGAGGGTACGCTGAAGGCAACTTCTCTGTTAGGTGCCCCTAGTTGAAGCGCCGAATAAAAATAGAAGGAAAGATGTGCAAGTACTCGAATCCAATTCACGGAATTGAACGATATCAGCTGCTGCGTTTCGTTATTGTGCTTGAAGAACTGTTCGCAGAGGCGATGGCAATCAGAATAATCCCCTTCGACAGCAACATTAACTATGTTTTTTTCACCCGTACTCAATAAGCGGCGTCTATGCTCTTCCGTTATTCCTCTGGAGGGATGCAGCACAATTACGGTCACACCTTGCATACCAGAGAAAGCTTTTATAGCAGCAGCACCTGTGTCTCCACCGGTGCAACCTACAACAAGCGCTTTCTTTCCAGATTTCAGTAAACCGTGCTCAACCAGGCGAGCCATCAATTGGAGACCAAAGTCCTGATAGACGCCTGCTGGCCCATGAAACAATTCCAATATCCACTCATTACTCGCCGTTTGGTAAAGCGGTGCAACCGCTTTGCTTTTGAAGCATTCAAACGTCTCCTCGAGAATCTGAGACAGGTGATCTTGAGGGATCCAGCTACCCATAAACGGTTCAATCACATGGCGCGCCAGTTCATGGAAAGGAAGCCATTCCAGCCTGGAGAGATCCTCCTTTTTGAAGCGAGGAACCTTGAGAGGGACGAACAACCCTCCATCTGGTGCATACGCGCCCATGAGCACGTCACTGAACTCGAATGTTTTGCCAGGGGTCCGCGTGCTGACGTATTTCATAATCTGAGACACCCTCTCGCAATCTTTGAGCCAGCCGCCTCTCTGGCGGTGCTCTGCTGAAATCCAATGCGACGATTTAAATCGCTTGCCATCCAGCTTCCGTCCATTGACTATAAAAGTCAATATAGTGACTATTCCATTTGTCCAATAGCCTTTTTCAGCCATACGCAAAGAGGCCTTTGGCGCTACCTCATCGAATAGCACAAGACATCTGTCAGTTTAGAAATCCGGGAGAAAACCATGTGTGCCAAGAACCTTCTGCATTCGCTTTACCAGTACAAGGCATGGTCTGAGGAGGAGCTATTCAAATGCTTGAAAGCCCCGGCGGCGAAATCCTATCCAGACGAAATGGCGAAAGCGACGTACTGGCTCAGCCACATCAACATTGTTGATCAGCTGTTCATCGCCAGACTGCAAGGAAACCCAGACGAATTTGACTCCGTCGTGACTGACCAACCGCCGAACCTGACTCAGCTAGAAGAACAATTTTCCATAGCGAATCAATGGTTTGTTGACTACACCAAAACAGTCACCGCAATGGAGTTGTCTGGTCCAGTGGCGTTTATTTTCAAGGACGGGAAGCCAGGCAACATGACGAAGGAGCAAATCCTGGCGCATGTGCTTTCCCACGGTCTGCAACATCGAGGGGGTATCGGAACTATCTTGCCACGCGAGATCCTGCAGGATCACCAGGACCACTTCACAACGTTTTTGAAACGCTAGAAACCTGTTCGCCTGCCTCATGGAACATGGTGGGCAGGCGTCCTCCTTCTACGTAAGAAGCCAGGCTCAGTTCAGTTCGAGCTCGTCGATCACCGCGGCAATTTGCTTACGCCCTTCACCACTTATCGTTCGGAGCGGCAGGGGCACGCTTGGATGCTGGGTAAATCCACGAAGCTCTGCGGCAGTCGCCACGACACGAAAGCTACCTCCAAATTGCCTGAACAACGACCAGAGTGGTTTTAAGCATTCAGAAAGGCGTGTGGCCTCATGGGCATCACCAGACAATGCCGCTCGCGTAATCGCTAGCGCCGTCTTGGGGAACAGCCCTCCCATGACGGAGTACCAGGCGTCACAGCCAGCATTCATGCCGACAGCTGCAAAGACATCACCGCTCACCCCGATCGTAACGTGGTTCGGAACCAGCTCTCGAAGACGATCCACGCGTGCCTTGGCAAGATAGGGTGCCTCAGGAACGCCAGGGATTTTGATTGAGCTCACATATGGCAACTCGGCAATGCGCCCATGCAGCTCGTCAGTAAATTCGAAATGGGTGGTACCGGGATTGTCATAGACACATAGCGGAACTGAGATATTGGCCGTGACCGTTTCATACAACGAAAAGACATCTTCCGCAGATAGCTTCTGATAGGAAACAGGTGGCAGCAACAAGGCTTTGACCCCCACCTTTTGTGCCTCCTCGGCCAGCAATAGCACGTCACGCGTGCGTAGCGATCCAATGCTGACCATGACAGGCACATTGCCCGCTGCCTCTACTGCCAACTGCGCAACGCGAGAGCGCTCAGCCCGAGAAAGATACGCATAGCTACCGGTAGATCCGAGTGCACCGATGGAGTCGACATTCGCTGCTGCCAGTTGCTCAACAAGACGAGTAAAGGCATTTTCATCCACACCTTGCTCATTCATAGGCGTCAAAGGAAATGCACTAAGGCCGGTAAACATCATTCATGACTCCATGGCTTCGTCTATTGACTGATTGGCTCCAGGACCAATCAGTGAGCTTTCAATCTGAACGCCTGGCATCATCAGTTGCAGGCCTTCGATAAGCTTGTCACCTGCTTCCGTCAGCGCTTCGAGAGGCATCGCCGGCAAACTTTCCAGAATGAACCACATGTGTTTTGCATCAGCGCTCAGCCGTGTTCTGACACCTTGCCGCCAATTCCAACGACGGCATGTCACGCCTCTATCGTCACGCCATACCACTTCGCCGGCGTCTGGATACTCGTAAGCTGCAGCACCTACTTTCATGGTGTCAAAAGGCTCAGTGCCATCTGCGACCACGAGCTGCGGCGAGCCCACATAGGCGTCTATGTTTTCCCCGCCTACTGGGATCGCGTACTCGATACTGATGGCATTGTAGAGATCAACTATGGGATCCAGGCTCGGCAAGCTGCCGTCACGCAAAACCCGCTTGCGCAACGCTTCGGCTGAGCAAGGCGTACGTTGCGGCTTAGCCCCGAATTTTCGAAAGGTCTCTGCCCATGCTGCCAGATGGGCTTCTCCCCAGCCGGGTCCATCTGACAACACTGACAGGCAAGCGCGATCCAAGGCCTCTTGAGCAACGCCAGGGTTGGTGAGGGGCGCAGCCCGCACTACGATGCTCAGCGCCCTGAAGCCCGGTGCCAGCTCTGCAACTGTTTGGTCAATTAACGGCAGTACGGACAGCATCAAAAATCTCCAGTGATCCACATGTCGTTTCATGCTAGCCACTGGCGACCAAAAAAGTCAATATATCGACCTGACTGATCAGACATAACTACAGAGCAGATTGACGACACTAGCGGCAAGCGTCGAGAATCCCTTTCATCTTTTTCTCATGATCATCAACAATGACCATAAATACCGGTATATCGACCGCGCCTGGCGCTGATGCTCAGACTGTGAGCCTGGCAGTTGCGCGCACGCTCAAACAGGCACGAAAGAATCAGAAAATCACGTTGGATGAGCTATCCCGTCGCTCAGGCGTGAGTAAAGGAATGGTCGTCGAAATTGAGAAATGTACGGCTAACCCGAGCATTGGCATCCTTTGCAAAATCGCCGCAGCGCTGGGGCTTTCTGTTGCAGACATCGTCAATGTGACGGACGCCCCTGCTGCCCACATTATCGACAGTCAGGAGATCCCTACTCTCTGGACCGGTGATCTGGGTGGGACAGCCCGGCTTCTTGCAGGAACGACAGGGCCCAACATGATTGAGTTGTGGCGTTGGGAAATGTTCCCAGGTGAATCCTTTTCGTCACAAGCACACCCTCAGGGCACACTTGAATTGTTCCATGTGGAGAAAGGGACACTGAAATGTGTTGTCGGGGAAACCGAATTAGTCATCCCTGCTGGAAGCTCCGCAGTGGCAAAAACGGACGTTCCACACTCCTACGCCAATGCAGGTAGATCCCGGCTGGTCTTCACCATGTCTGTCACTGAAATACACCAGTAAGTGAGCCCTCAAGCTCGTCGGGTCTGGTGAGAATCCTATTGAGCAATGACGGGCCAGCAGGCCCGCCGTCAGTCTGCCCTTGCCGATGACATGCACCGGTACTGACGCCTGGATCAGTGTTTCACACTGTTCACACGCCCTTTTCCCGCGGATATGGCGTTTGACGGTGAAGACGCCGGGCGTCTAGTTGAGCTTTTCGCTGGCATCGTCACCGATGCGCTTAACGGTGCAGCCGCACTGGCAGTGGCTGTTGTCCAGTTCGTGATGGATCAGCGTACGAGGAAACTGCGGTGGCAGCGCCGCGCGCTTGGGCTGCTGGCGAACTTTGGCTTCGACTGCTGCCGGTTGCAGCGCCTCAAGTTCAGCTTCAATAGCGGCGATATCGGTGTCGATCAAGTCGTCGAGCAAGCTGGCCTGATCCGGGCTCAATTACTTGCTGCGCTTGGCAAATTTGAAGCGATTGAGCAGCGTGATCTCGTGGGCCAGTTTCTCTTTGACCGATTTGTGATGGTTGATCTGCTTGTCCATCGTCTCGACGCGCTGCATCAACTGCGCCGTCAGGGGGCGCAGTTCTTCAGGGTTCAGATTGTCGAGATTTGCAGCGAAGTCTTGCCGCCGATTTTGCCAGAGAGAGCTAGGGCGACAACAGACTGATGGGCCAATTGCGCGGGCTAGAGGTTATCACTGGCTTAGAGCACCGAGATGACGCCACCGGCGCCGACGCGTTGCCAAGGCAAACCAAGTACCACAGCCTGAAGCTCCTTGGCATCCAATTCGACTTCAGCGCCGTGCCTTACAGAATCTTGCGCCCATCTCCTCCAAATGAGGTGAGGATTCCACCGAGAGCTAGTCGTTTTGTGGGGGTAAAAACCCCTAAAAATAAAAAGGGGTCGCAAGATAAAATCTCGCAACCCCTTGAATTATATGGTCAGGACGGAGTGATTCGAACACTCGACCCCTAGCACCCCATCTCCTTTTTCATACTTCTTGAAAGCTTCCAAAATTTTACTCTGGATTTTTCTAAGCGAGTATTTACTTGAGCTCCAGCGATGTTCTGCTCTACGAAAGTCCAGTAACGTCCATAAAGAGCCGACGTTTTTGTGGGGGTAAAAGTAGGGGGAACCCATTTTATGGCCAAAATCACCATCAAAGAACTCGAGTCGCTGACCGCCAACGATGCCGGCCGAATCCTTCGGGAGGATGGCAATCTCGCCGGTCGAATTTCCGTGCGTAAGGACGGCGTGTCGGTCAGCTTTTTCTATCGCTATCGCTGGGGCGACCAGAACAAAGAGTACGCCTGCGGGTCCTGGCCGCGCAAATCTCTGACGGACATTCGCAAGGCTCGAAATCAGGCTCGCGCGCTTATTGATGAGCAAATCAATCCCAACGAGCACAAGAAAACCGCCAAGGCACAGGCATACGCCGCTGCTAACGTAGAGGCTGAACAAGTAAAAACGACGAAGGTGAAAACACTGACCGTCCAGGATCTGGCCAAGGCCTGGCTGTTGGATGGCGTGGCGCGCAAAGACGGCAATGCCGAGTTGCAACGACGCTTTAACAAGGACCTTTTACCCGCACTTGGCAAGACAGCGGTGAACAATGTTTCAGAACACGATGTTCGGGCGCTGATCCGGGCCGTGGTCAACCGCGGCGCTTACCGGCAAGCCATCAGCTTCTTCGCCGACCTCACCCAGATGTTTAGCTGGGCTAGAAAGCGCCAACCTTGGCGGGCCTTATTGATCGAGGGTGATCCGACGGAACTGGTCGACATCTCCCCTCTCATCCCAGCCGACTACGAGGCCGAAAGAAGCCGCATCCTTTCACCGGCTGAGCTGTTGGAACTGCATAACCGCTTCCAGCAAATGACCGCCGATTACAACGCCCTCCCCGCCGGGCAAAAATACGACGGCATACGGCCGCTAAAGAAAGAAACCCAACTCGCACTCTGGATCAGCCTGGGCACGCTGTGCCGGATTGGCGAGTTGCTCCAGGCCGAATGGAAAAATGTCGATCTGGACCAGCAGACCTGGTTCCTCCCCAGCGAAAACGTCAAAGGCACACGCGGCAAGAAACAGGACCACCATGTCTTCCTCTCCCCCTTCGCCCTGCATTTCTTTCAGGAACTCAAGAGCCTGACGGGACATTCCCAGTGGTGCTTCCCCAACAAGCAGGATGATGGGCATGTGGACGTGAAAGTGGTGAGCAAGCAGGTCGGTGACCGTCAGGCCCGGTTCAAAAACCGCAAGGCTCTCTCCAGACGGCGTCATGATGACACGCTGGTGCTTGCCGACGGCCAGAACGGCGACTGGACACCGCATGACCTACGGCGCACGGGCGCGACCATGATGCAGGCGTTGGGGGTCAGCCTGGACGTGATAGATCGCTGCCAAAACCATGTGCTGGCGGGTTCTCGGGTGAGACGCCACTACCTGCATCACGACTATGCCGAAGAGAAGAAACGCGCCTGGAACCTGCTGGGCGATCGGCTCAGCGCCGTGCTGTCCTCAACCTAAGAGCACCCAACGACCGAGTCGATGATGTTTTTCCAGCCCACCCCCCTCTGGATCACTGCCGACCCCATAGGTCAGATTTAAAGTTTTGTAGACATCGCTGAGCGCTTGCGTGAGGTCGATTTCGGCCTGTCGTGCCCGGCAGAAATCAGCCAACAGCGGTCACTCACAAATGATAAATGTCGGTCATTTAGTTTTATCTACGTAACCTGTGGCACACCAGGCTTCGCAACAAAACTTGATCGAGAGAACGGCACCGCTATCCCAGTAGTGCGTGTTCGAGCACCGAGTCGGTCGTGGTCTGATAGTGACTGGACAGCAATTCGCAAGCCTTGTCGATATCTTTGGCCAGCGCAGCATCCATCAACTGACGGTGTTCGTTGGGCACATCACGTGCGCTGCTGTCGGCATAGTGCATCGACAGAAAACGATAGCGCGCTGTCTGGTCTCGCAGTGACGAGCACAGCCGCAGTAATGTCGGTGAATTGCAGCTGGAGATCAGCGCCTGGTGGAATACTTCGTGAGCTTTTTCCCACTCGGGTTTTAGCAGTCGCTCCGGGCCTTCGACGATGGTCAGGCGATCCAGTCGGTGGTGAGCGGCAAGAACACGACTCTCCCACTCCACATCACCCTGACGAATCGAATCGGCAAGCGCCTTGCATTCAATGTGCAATCGCGCGGCGGTGATGTCGGCGATTTCTGCTGCAGAGATACGGCCGACACTGAAACCTTTCTGATCGGCGGCAGATACAAAGCCACTGCTGGCCAGGCGCGACAAGGCTTCACGCAGCGGAATCACACCGACATCGTAGGCTTCGGACAATTCCTTGAGACGCAGGCGAATGCCCGGAGCCAATTGGCCATTGATGATGTCCTGGCGAATCCGTTCTTCCAGTTGCGAAGCCATGGTGCGCTTTTCGGTGGGTTCGGCCGATTGCCAGTTGATCAAAGGGGAATTCAAGGTCGACTCCATTTTTCGCTTGTCTGCACGAATCATACACAGGATGAATAATTTCTCACATTATCTGAAATATATATTTTCTTGTTGACGGTATATTTTTTTAGCTCTAGCTTTGTCAACACGCAGTCGGTACTGCCCTTCACCACCGGCGCCCATCAAATCAACAAGAGAAACCTGTCATGCGCTACGTCCGCTTCCTCAATCAAGGTCAACCTGTTCTGGGTGTCGTCACCGCCGACGGCGTACGAGTACTGGGAACCGAAACGCTGGAGTCGTTGTTGGCGCGAGGTGTCGATCTGACCACTCATGCCCAAGGGGCCAATGGCGCTATCGTTGAAATCGCTGAAGACGCTTACCTGCCATTGATGGAGCGTCCGACCAAAATCGTTTGCGTCGGCCTGAACTACGCCGATCACACCAAAGAGTCTCCTTACGCTCAACCAACCTACCCCACCCTGTTTCCTCGCTGGAACTCCAGCCTGACAGCCCATAACAAACCGCTGATTCGTCCGCGCATCTCCGACACCCTCGACTACGAAGGTGAAATGGCTGTGGTTCTGAAAAGCGGCGGCCGTCACATCCGCAAGGAAGACGCACTCGAACACGTCGCCGGTTATGCGCTGTTCAACGAAGGCTCGGTACGCGATTACCAGTTCATCTCGCCGCAGTGGACCGTCGGTAAAAACTTCGATGACACCGGCGCATTCGGGCCGATTTTGGTGACCGCAGATGAGTTGCCTGCGGGTGGCAAAGGCTTGCTGCTTGAGACACGCGTCAACGGCAAGGTTGTACAATCGGCCAACACCAACGACATGCTATTCGACGTCGCCACCATCATCTCTACGCTAAGTGAAGCGGTCACTCTCGAAGCTGGCGACGTGATTGTCAGTGGCACCCCGGCTGGCGTTGGTTTTGGCATGAATCCCAAGGTTTATCTGAAAGCGGGCGATGTGGTCGAAATATTGATCGAGGGCATTGGCAAACTGGTCAACCCGGTTGTCGACGAAGTCTGATAACAGACACAGCTTCAAACTTGGCGCGGGGCCGACCTCGCCCCTGCGCCCCACTACAAGAATAATTAAAATGGAGGCAATCATGAGCGTGTCCCATGGTGTGCATTCAATCGATCATTACGCGCTGAACGTCCCGTCTCTGGACGAAGCCTGCCAGTTCTTCGAAAGCTTCGGCCTCGACGTTCTCCGTGAACAGAACCAGCTTCTCTTACGAGCAACTGACGGCCATGTCTGGGCAAAAATTTTCCCTGCGGCCTCCAAGTCCCTCGCCTATCTGAGTTTCAACTGCTACGAGCAGGATTACGCTGCGTTACGCCAGCAGATCGAAACCGCTGGCGGGCTGTTCGAAGATCGTCCCGAAGCAGGAATGTGGTTTCGCGACCCGGACGGCAACCTGTTGCAGGTGAAGGTCGGCGAAAAAACCATGCCCGATCAAAAGTCCGACCACCACAACAGCATCACCCCGTCCAACAGCCGCGGCGCGACGACCCGCGACGCCATGGCGCAGGTCCGCCCTCGCCGCTTGTCCCATGTCCTGTTGTTTACCCCCGATGTGCTTGGCGCGCTGCACTTTTACCAACAGGCCCTGGGCTTGAAGCTCTCCGACAAGTCGATGGACATTATCGCCTTCAGTCATGCCGCGCACGGTTGCGACCATCATCTGGTGGCGTTCGCCAAGAGTAGCGCCAAGGGTTGGCACCACGCTGCGTGGGAAGTCGACAGCATTGATGAAGTCGGCGCGGGCGCTTCGCAAATGGCAGCGGCGGGACACGTGAAAGGCTGGGGCACGGGTCGTCATTGCCTGGGTTCTAACTACTTTCATTACGTGCAGGATCCGTGGGGTTCGTTCTGCGAGTACTCGGCAGACATGGACTACATCTCCGAAGGTAGCGAATGGCCTGCTGGCGATTACCCCCCGGAAAACTCACTGTACCTCTGGGGCCCGGACGTGCCGGACAACTTCATTTTCAACACTGAAGCGGATACCCCGGCACCTGCCTGAGTCGCCTGCCGCTTATTGTTTAAAAAAACTGGAATTCCTGTATTGCGCGAGCCTCCCTGGTTCGCGCAACAGGCCCGGCCATGTCCGGAAATCATTGCGAAGTACACGAGGCACAGATCATGAACCAGCACACTACAGTCGATGTCGCCATTGCCGGTTACGGCCCCGTGGGCCAGACCCTGGCCATTCTATTGGGCCAAATGGGTTATTCAGTCGCCGTCTTCGAACGCTGGCCAGCGCTTTACCCGCTCCCGCGGGCAGTGTTTTACGATCATGAGATTCGCCGCATTTTCCTTTCCATGGGCCTTGGCGAAGAACTGGCGAAAATCTCCCAGCCGTCGGCACGCTATCAGTGGTTCAACGCTGACTGGAAAGTCCTGGTAGAGATCGATTGGTCGGCTGAATCCATCAGTGACGGGCCGTTCGGTTACCTGTTCAATCAGCCATCGCTGGAAGCCGCACTGGACAGCAAAGCCAAGAGCATCGGCAACGTGCAGGTCCATCAGGGCTGGGAAGCAACTGCACTGAAACAAGACACCCAAGGCTGCGATATGGTTCTCAATCGGGTCATTCGCGAAGACGGCAAGTTTTCACTGGGTGAAGAGCAGCAAAGTGTCCGGGCTCGTTATGTGATCGGTGCCGACGGCGCCAACAGCTTCGTGCGCCAGTCGCTGGGCATTGAATGGCAGGACCTGGGCTTTCAGGAAGACTGGCTGGTGGTCGACTTGCAACCCAAGCCTGGGGTGCAACTGGATGTGCCGGACATCGGCCAATGGTGCAACCCCGAACGACCAACCACCATGGTCCCTGGCGGTCCCGGTTACCGCCGATGGGAATTCATGCGCCTGCCCCATGAAACCATCGAAGACTTGCAAGACACCGACAAGGTCTGGTCGCTGCTGTCGCGCTGGGTGACGCCGGACACCGCTGACTTGGTACGCCATGCGGTTTACCAGTTCCGTTCACGCATTGCCTCGAACTGGCACAGCGGTCGAGTAATGCTGGCTGGCGACGCCGCCCACGTAATGCCGCCGTTTATGGGCCAAGGCATGTGCTCGGGGATACGGGATGCTTGGAACCTGTCCTGGCGTCTCGATTTGCTGCTGCGCGGTTTGGCTGACGACACCCTATTGGACAGCTACACACTGGAGCGCAAACCGCAGATCCGCGCCGTGATCGAAGCGTCCATGGCCATGGGTAAAGTCGTTTGTGTATCGGACCCGGTGAAGGCCGCCGAGCGCGATGCAGCCTATATGAGCGGCAACGTCGCACCACTGCCGCCGTTCCCGGGTTTAACCGATGGTTTACTGCAGAAGGATGGCCAATTGCGCGGCATTCTTGGGGTTCACGGCTCGATCGAAATCGGTGGCAAGGTCAGCCGGTATGACGAAGTTATTGGACGCGGTTTCCACCTGCTTGTCCGAGGTGACCAGGATCCTCTGGCATCGCTCACGCCTGAGCAGCAGAGCTTCATCCATGACTACGATCTGAAAGTCGTTCGACTCGCGCAAACGGCTGACAGCAGCAAAGGCATCTATCGCGACGTCTCCGGCAAATACCTGCGCTTCATGGCCGAGGCCGGACTCAAAGCCCTTATCGTGCGCCCCGACTACTACTGCTATGGCGGCGTTGCAGAACTGTCCGCGTTACCCAAATTGCTCAACTCCCTGCGCGAGCAATTGCAACAAAGCAGCCAACCCCACGTTGTTAATGGTGGAAAGGCCCGCCACGCCTGAGACGATTTCCCGGTGGCATGGACGCCCCTCTCTCTAAAACTCTGACAAAAAAAACAAGAGACAGATAATGATCAACATCAAGGTGAAAACGCTTGGTGCGGTTCTGGCCGCCTTCGCAACGCTCAACACACACGCAGCCGAGCCCCCTGAAACGGGTGAAGGCACACTGTTTCGTAGCCTGTTTGGGGACACGCTGGAGAAGGATTACGGGATTCAGGTCTCAGGCCTTTTTGACGCCGCTTACTCTCGCAATAATCGCTCGACACACGATGAGCGTCAGGACGGTTTGAGTAATCTCCCGGTGGTTGGTTTCGCCGACGAGGGGCTGGAATGGGGTAGTTTGCATCTTTTCGTCGACAAGCAACTGAAGGGCACCATGGTGCCACGTATCACACCGTTGCCAGGTCCTGCGCCGAGCGAAGCATCCTTCGGATTTACCTTCGAAATGAACTACGGGCGTAATGCCCAGTTCGCCCGTACCACGGGTTGGGACATGCACTGGGACGTTAATTCTCCCGGTGACGACAACCTCGCCAAGGCCCAGCGCGACAAGCAGAAATTCCTTGCCATCCCCAACATCGCCGCCACCGCCTACCTGCCTTACGGCCCTGGAATAACTGCCATGGCCGGGGTATTCGGCCCGGCCTTGGGCTACGAAATCCCGCCCAACATTCGTGCCGCGCGTAACCCGTTTGCCAGCAAGACTTACGCCTTCGTTAGCGAGCCGGGAACCGTAAGTGGCGTGCTGCTCGGCACTCGACTGTACAACGGCGAATCGTCGCTTCTCGGCGCCGAACTGGGGGTAGTCCAGGGCTGGAACAACCTGCGCGACAACAACGATCAGAAGTCGATGATGGGGGCCCTGCGTTGGCGTACCGCAGACATGCAGACCTGGATCGACTACGAGTTCATCCTCGGCGATGAACAGAACGACAGCTTCAGCGATGTACAGGCTCCAACGTCGCGCCTGGTGTCGCCACAAGGTCAGTTCAAACAACAACACTCGCTCAACGGCTGGCATCGTTTCGACTCAAACTGGTCGATGGGCGCCGAGCTGGTTTATGGCCGTCAGAACGGTGACGGCAAGGCCACAACCGTCGACATCATCAACGGCCCTGGTTTCGATGGAGCCCATTGGTGGGGTGCCAACGCGGTGCTCACCTACCAGCAACGCCCGGACCTCTCCTACTCGGTGCGCGCCGAACATTTTGCCGATCCCGACGGGTTCATCCTGCTGCCGGTTTCTACCGCTCGCGGCAATTTCAATGCCCTTACTGCGGGCCTGCGCTATGACCTGAACAAGTACGTCTCGTTGCGCCCTGAAGTGCGTTACGACGTGTTCGATGGCAATGCCGACGATCACCCGTTTGGCGCGGGTCGCAACAGCACGCAGATGACCGGCCTGGTTGAAGCGCTGTTTTATTTCTAAGCCCTTGGCGGCCGGGCTTGCATACGGCCGCTAACCCTCAACTCCACCCGAGTAACAACCATGAATAACAATAAGCATGCGTGGGATGTGCGTTACGAGTTCAAAGCGGTAGCTCTGCTGGCCTTGGGCTTCGGCCTCGTGGGCCTGGACCGGTTCATCATCCTGCCGCTATTCCCGGTGATGATGAAAGACCTGGGCCTTAACTATCAGGATCTGGGCAACGTGACCGCGATACTGGGCCTGGCCTGGGGCATTTCTTCGATTTTCATGGGGCGGCTGTCCGATCGCATCGGTCGACGCAAAGTGCTGATTCCGGCCGTGCTGATGTTTTCGCTGCTCGCAGGCCTTTCCGGTTTGGCGACCGGCATCGGCGGGTTGATGCTGATCCGCGCGATCATGGGCATCTCCGAAGGCGCTTTCACCCCAACAGCTCTGGCGGCCACGGCAGAGTCATCGCATCCTCGCCGGCGCGGGATGAACATCGGCATTCAGCAGGCGTTTTTCCCGATCCTCGGCTTGGGTCTCGCGCCCATTCTCGCCACACAGCTGTTGCTCGTCGTGCCTTCGTGGCGCTGGGTGTTCGTGATCGTTTCGCTGCCGGGTTTCCTGCTGGCATTGGCGATGTACCGTTACTTGCGGGAAACGCGCGCAGCCACTGCGAAAAAAGCCGAAGCCAGTGCCGCAGTGGACTGCCCGAGCTGGCTGGATGCCCTGCGCTATCGCAACGTACTGCTGAACATCGTCGGCATGTTCTGCATGCTGACCTGCCTGTTCGTGATCAGCGTGATGATGCCTAACTACTTGATGGACTATTTGCACCTGGAAGTACAGCAGATGGGCTTCGTCATGTCGGCCATCGGCCTGGGTGGTTTTCTCGGGCAATTGATCATGCCTGCCGTGTCAGACCGCATCGGCCGTAAACCGGTGGTGCTCATATCGTTCGTCGCCACCGGCGCCTTTCTTTGGTTGCTGATGGGCACTGGTGCCGAGCCGGTCAAGTTGTTCGCGCTACTGTTTCTGACGATTTTCTTCAACTTCAGCATGATCTGCATGACGGTCGGGCCACTCACCAGTGAATCCGTGCCGGCCGCGCTGACATCTACCGCTACCGGGTTGGTGGTGGGCATTGGTGAGATTTTTGGCGGCGGTGTCGCGCCGGCTATCGCGGGTTATATCGCACAGCATCACGGGATCGAAAACACGATGTATCTGGCACTCGGCGCGGTGGTGGTCGGGTTGCTGGTCGCGACCTGTTTACGTGAAACCGCACCCGCCAGAGTGGCCGAGCCTGGGGTCGAAGGCATCGACAGCGTTTAACAAAATTCACTCTCCACCCGGGGAGCGACAGGAGGTCGGAATGGGATTGTTTGTTCGCAACAACAGCTCTCCCGCGCCACGCACACGATGAGCGTGCCAGCGCCAGGCGCCACGATCGCCCGGCGCTGATTTATCCCTTGAGCGTTTCATCGAAGTAAGGCGCCGGCCACATGCCGGCGCCGTCTCATCTGATGTTCGCCAAGACAGCGGCAAAAAAACAAAGCATCCATCAATGCGCACGCTGCGATCCCCTTCTTTGAGGACAAATCCGTTGTTTTTCAGAAAAATGAAGTTGGCACCGCGCTCAATTTTCGGCTTTGGCTTGATTGGCTTGGTCGTCCTGCTGCTTGGCCTGTTCTCATTGAGTATGGTCAAGCAAATGAGCGTGCAGTCCGAAGCCATCAGAGAGGTCTGGGTCCCCGCAATCATCCGGCTTGCAGCGTTGAACACAACGGAGGATCGAGCCGGAATAATGACCTTCAGGATGGTAGTTCTACAGGATCCCGTTGCCTTGGCCGCCAATCAGACTGCGTTGAAGCAAGTACTCGAAAGCGTTCGACAGCAGCAAGATGATTTTGCCGCGCACCTGCACGAAAAGCCGGAGCAGGAAATCTTCGAACGCTACGTGGTCGCCTCGAAAGCGTTCCGGCATGAACAGCTTGAAGTGATCCGCCTGGCAGCCGCGGGTCAACAGCAGGCAGCGACAGAAATACTCAATGGGCCTATCGATAAATTTGCCATGGAGCTGGGTGCAAGCTCGGGTCAACTGCTGGATTTTTATCTGAAGCATTATCACCAGGCCGCTGAAAACGAACAGCAGACAGGTGATCGAGTCGTGACTGGGGTCATTGCGGCAATGGCACTGGCCGCCCTGCTGACGGTACTGTTGGCGACGCTCTACACCAGAAGTATTAACCAGCCTCTGCTCGACGCTCTGAAGGTAGCGGAGAACATTGCGCAAGGTGATTTGACCTCTTCAATCGACGATACGGGGAACGATGAGCCAGCCTTATTGCTTCGAGCATTGAGGGCCATGCAGGGCAATCTTCACGACACCGTCCTGCGTATAACGGACTCTTCCACCCTGCTGGCTTCGTCCTCGCAGCAATTTCATTCAGTGATAGCGATCGCTACGAACGGGCTTCAGGAACAGAACAGGGAAATCGAGCAAGCCGCCACGGCCGTGAATGAAATGACCGCTGCGGTCGATGAAGTCGCGAGAAATGCATCGGCAACGGCACACGCTTCACGAACCACGGATGTGGCGGCACAAACCGGGAAAGCCCGAGTCGTCGAGACGCTTGAGTCGCTCTCACTATTAGCGG
This sequence comes from Pseudomonas sp. LBUM1643, assembly GCF_059716215.1. Taxonomy (NCBI): domain Bacteria; kingdom Pseudomonadati; phylum Pseudomonadota; class Gammaproteobacteria; order Pseudomonadales; family Pseudomonadaceae; genus Pseudomonas; species Pseudomonas sp. LBUM1643. The sequence goes on along the minus strand of NZ_CP166813.1, from coordinate 2,276,869 downwards.
AGCGCATTACCATTACCGCAGATCGCGTAGAAGCACTTGCAAGCAGCGTGTCCGGCATTAACCGGGTGCTTGAAGTAATACGGTCTATTGCCGAGCAGACTAACCTTCTCGCGCTGAATGCGGCCATTGAAGCCGCCAGGGCGGGGGAAGCAGGTAGAGGTTTTGCCGTCGTCGCCGAGGAAGTGCGGGCATTAGCTTTTCGCACGCAGCAATCTACGGGTGAGATTGAACAGATGGTCAGCGAGCTAAGCAGCGTGGCGGCGCACACATTGTCGTCCATGCAACTGAGCACGGATCGTGTCCACTCAACCTTAGGCATTGCTCAAGAGGCGGATTCGGCGTTGCAACAGGTAACCATTGCAGTCGAGTCAATCAGTCAAATGAACATCGTCATCGCCACCGCGTCCGAGCAGCAAGCCCAAGTCTCTCGGGAAATTGACCGGAGCTTGATCAGCATTCGTGATCTGTCGGTGCAAACCTCGGCGGGCGCGGTACAGATTCATTCGACCAGCGAAGAACTGTCGCTCCTGGCCACGGGTCTGCGCGGACACATCAACAGGTTTCGCCTCTAGCTCGGGCGTTCAGCATTCTTTGCGCGAGGTTTTATACATGATCGAATTCCACCAAGTCACCGCGTACCAACAACAGACACGGGTGCTCAATCGGTTGTCGTTGAAGATTGAACCGCACGAGCGCGTGGCAATCCTGGGCCCCAACGGCGCGGGTAAAAGCACCCTGCTTAAACTGATAAACCGGGAGCTGTATCCCGTTGCGCAGGAAGGCAGCTACCTGAAGCTTTTTGACAGCGAAACGATTCATCTTTGGCAGTTGCGGGACAGGATCGGTTTTGTTTCGCACGACCTGCAAGAGAACTACACGCCCTATACCACGGCATTAGAGGTTGTCGTTTCCGGTTTTTTCGGTGCCATTGGCAGTCATGAACACCTTCAACCGACGAATATCCAGGTTGATCAGGCGCGGGCAATGATGACCAGACTCGGAATTGCGCAGGAAGAGGCCTGCATGTTTCAGCGCCTTTCCACGGGCCAGAGGCGGCGTCTCCTGCTGGCCCGAGCACTTGTTCATCATCCCGAGGCGTTGATTTTCGATGAGCCCTCCAATGGCCTGGACATGGGCGCCAGCGTGGCCATGCTGACGCTGTTGCGCAGCTTTTGCAGTAAGGACCGGTCATTGATCATCACCACTCACCACGTTGACGAGATCATTCCCGAAATTGACCGCGTGGTGCTGATCAACCGAGGACAAATTATTGCTGACGGCCCAAAAGCCGACATTCTGACGAGTGAAAACTTGTCAGAGCTGTATCAGACCCCGCTACACATCAGCGAGAAAAATGGCTGGTACCGCTGCTGGCACGACTAAGAGAAGCTTGCCAGTCAGGACTGTCTTGGAGTCGCAGCGGCCATTCCTCCCTGGCGTGCCACCTTCAGGAACGCATGCACCGTACCCGCCGTTTCATTCACACGGCTGATGAGCAACAGGTCGGCTTGGGGTTCGACGTCATCGAAGGTTCGATAGATCAGGCCGGGAATCATCACTTGTGTCAACGGCTCGGGCACCAGCGCTACGCCCATTCCAGCGGCCACCAATGCCAGCACACTCAAGGTGCTGGTGGTGCGCTGAACCTTGGGCTCACGCCCCAGTGCTTTGCGAAGCGCGGCAAGCATGTGTTCATCCGCACCGTGGGCGGCATAGACGATCAACGACTCGGCACCCAGCATCGGCACGCGCAAGGGCTGTTGATTGGCCAACGGATGGTCCTCGGGCATTGCAACGACCAAGGGCCACGTGCCAATTCGCTCAAACAGGAGTGCGGTGTCCAGAGCCTGTCCGCCATGACTGGGGGCATACCCCAAATCCAGCTGGCCGTTCTGAATAGCTTCGACCTGCAGGTGCGGCGCCAACTCGCGCAGGACGACCTCCGCGTCCGGGAACGCCTTACGAAAGGCGCGAACGTCGGCCATTAACCTGCCACTGAACACGGCGTTGCCGGCGAAGCCAATCCGTACGGTGCCCATTTCGCCGCGCAGAGACCGCTGCACCACTTGTTGGGCGTGCGCCGCCTGATCGAGGGTGCGTTGTGCTTCGGCACGCAGCAGGGCACCCGCCTCCGTGAGCTCTACGCGACGGCTGGTACGCAAGAACAGAGGCCCGCCGAGTTCTTCCTCCAGGGAACGGATTTGCATGCTCAGGGCGGACTGAACGATGTGCAGACGCTGGGCGGCCCGACCAAAATGGCCTTCCTCGGCAACAGCCAGAAAATAACGTAAATGCCGCAGATCCATTGCCGTAAGCCTCATCAGATTTAATGATTGATCGTTCATATCAATCTATTTGAAGTTATCTGTCCAGAGGACGATGCTGAATCCGACACTCCGTTACCTGCCAAGGACACCTCATGCAGACTTACCTCGAAGACCGGTTTCAAATCACTGACCTGATCACCGGCTGGATTCATCGTGACTTGGGCCAATGGGATGAGTTGGCCAACCTCGCTCATCCTGACGGGACCATTGAAATCACCTGGTTTGAAGGGCCGTTCGCCGAGTTTGTCAAAGGCTCCAAGCGCATGGGCAACTCCGACCTGCGCACCAAACACTTGATCGGCACCCCGGTGGTGACCTTCAACGGCAATAAAGCCATTGTCGAAACCAACGCGGTAATCGTGGCCGAAAACGTCAAGCTGGGTCTGGGGTGCAGCGTACACAACCGTTTCTATGACTTGGCCGAAAAACGCGAAGGCCTGTGGAAGCTGGTCAAACGCCAAAGCATCTATGACATGGGTAGCTTCACTTTCCCACAAGGCCTGGTCGAGATTGATCGTGACCTCGTAGCGCGTTATCCGCGTGAATACGCGCCACTGGCCTATCTGTTGGATAAGAGCGGTTTTCCACTCAATCGTCTGTTTGCCACTCGCGGCAGTGAGCTTGAACAAGGCATGCGGGCCGAAGCTCGCGCATGGCTCGCTGACTGACAAGCCGCGATTACCAACCTTTTAACCGAGAGCTTATCCGCACCCTCCACTCGTTCCGATATTGCAAACCAAACACCGCTATTACCGAAAATAATTACAACAGAGGTATTTGCTTGTGAACAATCAACTCGACATCTGCGCGATCGTCGAAAGAAGCCGGTTGGGCGCCTTTCAGCTGCTTGTGCTCGTTCAATGCTTCCTGTGCATGGTCGTCGATGGCTTCGATATTCAAGCCATGGCCTATGCAGCCCCCAGCCTCATTGCCGATTGGGGTATTCCCAAAGCCAACCTGGGTCCGGTGTTCAGCATCAGCATGCTCGGTATGTTGATCGGGTCGCTTGCGCTGGGCTCGGTGGCTGACCGCATGGGTCGGCGACCCGTGCTGGTAGCCGCCTCGCTGGTGATGGCGGTCTTGATGTTTTTCACCGCCCACGCGACGACGGTGGATGGCCTGATGACGCTGCGGTTTTTCACCGGGATCGCCATGGGTGCCATCGTGCCGAACGTTGCTACCCTGGTGACGGAATTTGCACCGAGGCACAACCGCGTCACGCTGTTGACGCTGGTGTCTTCGGGCATGGTGGTCGGCGGCCTGGTCGGCGGCGCTATTGCAGCCGCGCTGATTCCACAGTACGGCTGGCAAGCGGTGTTCTACCTGGGCGCCATCGCACCGTTGTGCGTGGGTGTGCTGATGTTTTTTGCCCTGCCCGAATCGCTTCAATGGAGCGTACTGCGTGCACGCCAGCTCGACCGTGTCAGGGCCATCCTGAAACGCATTGAGCCTGGCCTGCAGATCGATCCGCAGACTGTCCTGGTCATCGGTGAACCGCGCAAGAAAGGCCTGTCGTTCTCTCTATTGTTCGCCGAAGGTCGGCTGCCGGGCACGCTGCTGCTGTGGCTGATCAACTTTATGAACATGCTCTGCGTGTACTTCCTCGCCTCATGGACGCCGGTACTGATGAGCGGCGCAGGCCACACCCCTTCACAAGCGGTGCTTGCGGGCACATCCATGTGGCTGGGTGGCCTGGCGGGCGGCTGGCTGCTGGGCTGGTTTGTCGACCGCCGCGGCTTCGGCACCGTGCTGGTGCCCACGTTTATCGTGTCTGCCATTGCCATTCTTTTGTTCAGCCATTTCTACGCTTCGATCAATCTCGCTTACCTGACTATCGCTGTCGCAGGCTTTGGCATCCTCGGCGGCCAGGCGGCATTGAACGCCATGACCGCGACTTTTTATCCGACCGCCTTGCGCGCCACCGGTACTGGCTGGACGCTAGGTGTCGGTCGCCTGGGCGGCATCTGTGGACCGTTCATTGGCGCCACATTGCTGCACCTGCAGTGGTCCACGAGTGATCTGCTGGTGGCCGCCGCCATTCCCGCCGCCATCGCGGCGCTTGGCATCTTCAGCTTCTGGCGCCTGAACCGAGCCGCGGGAATACCCGCTACCAACTGACGGCCGCCGCGAGAGGCCAGCGAATGGCCGCTTCCCCAACAAAAATAAGAGAAACCCCATGAAGAACATCAACATCAAATCGTTTGGTGCGGTTTTGCTCGCGCTCGCAACAAGCCATTGCCTGGCCGGGCAGCGTGCAGACGTCGGCGAAGGCACCGTGTTTCGCAGTATTGTCGGCGACTCTCTGGAGCGCGATTACGGCATCACAGTGTCCGGCCTGCTGGACGCCGGTTACTCACGCAATAACAACTCATCCCGCGACGACCGCAAGTCAGGGCAAACCAACACACCGATCGCTGGCTTTTCGGACGAAGGATTTGAACTGGCCACCCTTCACCTGTTTGCCGATAAAGCGTTGAAGGCCAACTTCGTTCCCCGTGTCACGCCATTGCCGGGGCCGGCGCCGACCGAGGCCTCTTTCGGATTTACCCTTGAAGCCGCCTATGGTCGTAATGCCCAGCAGGCGCGCACGTATGGTTGGGATATGCATTGGGGCATCAACTCGCCCGGCGATAACGATGCGGACAAGGCCCGGCGCGACAAGCAGAATTTTCTGGCTGTACCCAACATTGCCGCCACCGCTTACTTGCCCTATGCAGGTGGGTTCACCGCGATCGCCGGTATCTTTGGCTCAGGTTTGGGTTACGAGATACCACCTAACATCCGTGCCGCACGCAACCCGTTTGCCAGCCGCTCCTATGCCTTCATGACCGAGTCCGGCGCCGTATCCGGCTTCCTGCTGGGCAAACGCTTGATCAACAACTCCAGCATGCTGTTCGGTGCGGAACTGGGGGTGATTCAGGGTCAGGGCAACTTGCGCGACAACAACGACAGCAAGGCGCTGCTCGGTGCGTTGCGCTGGCGCACGCCCGACATGAACACCTGGATCGATTATGAGTTTCTGGTCGGCGACTCACAGAACGACAGTCGCAGCGATATCCAGACGCCGCGCGGTCGACTGATTTCAACCGATGGCCAGTTCAAGCAACAGCACTCGCTCAATGGCTGGCATCGGTTCAATGAGCAATGGTCGATGGGTGGGGAAATGGTCTACGGCCACCAGGACGGAGACGGTAAGGCTTCTACCGTCGACATCGTCACGGGACCCGGTTTTGATGGCGCGCATTGGTGGGGTGCCAACGTCGTGCTGACCTACCAGCAACGCAAGGACTTGTCGTTCTCAGTACGCGTCGAGCATTTCGACGACCCGGACGGCTACGTCCTGTTCCCCTCTTCCACCGCTCGCGGTGCGTTTAACGCACTGACGACGGGGGCCCGTTACGACTTCAACAAATACCTGACCCTGCGGCCGGAGTTGCGATACGACTGGTTCAATGGCCGCGACGATGCCCATCCGTTTGGTCAAGGCGATGCCCGCAACCAGTTGACCGCTACAGTGGAAGCGCTGGTGTACTTCTGAGAGGCGCAAAAAACCATCGCTCGGTGAGTTCACTACAGAGCGATGGCGTTGAAGCCGTACTAAAAATAATAGAGCGCCTCGACCATCGTGCTCAGTTGCGTACGATCACGACCGTTGCCGTATGGACGGTCATGATCTCGACCATCGAACCAGTCGTAACGAAATTCCGGGCGCAGCGACAGGTTCTTGTTGACGTCATAACGAAACCCCGTGGTGACCGCGTTGAAGTCACCTCGGGCAGTCGTTGTCGGGAAGAGGATAAAACCATCGGGATCACTGAAGTGTTCACCCCGCAGGGACCAGGACAGCTGCGGTTGAACCTGATAGGTCACCACCGCGTTGGCTCCCCACCAGGAAGCGCCGTCGAAACCTGGACCCTTGACGACATCGACCGTCGAGGCTTTTCCATCCCCATTCTGGCGGCCATACACAACTTCTGCGCCCATCGACCAGTACTGGTCAAATTTGTGCCAGCCATTCAACGAGTGTTGCTGCTTGAATTGCCCCGACGGCGAAACGATTCTCGAGGGTGGTGCCTGCACGTCACTGAAGTCGTCATTCTGTTCATTTCCGACAATGAATTCGTAATCGATCCAGGTGTTCATGTCCTGCGTGCGCCAGCGCACCGCCCCCGTCAGCGACTTGTCGTCGTTATTGTCACGAAGGTTATTCCAACCCTGCACCACCCCCACCTCGACCCCCAAAATACCCGAGCTACCGTTGTAGACACGGCTACTGGCGAGCACCCCGGCGACGGTGCCGGGCTCGCTGACAAAGGCGTAGGTTTTGCTGGCGAAAGGGTTTCGCGCAAAGCGCACATTGGGCGGGATTTCATAGCCCATCGCCGGGCCAAATACGCCGGCCATGAAACTGACACCAGGGCCATAAGGGACATACATTTCCACGGCTGAATTGGGGATCGAGAGAAAATAGTCTTTGTCACGCTGGGCTTTGGAATTGATCTGCTCGTTCATGTCCAACGCCATATCCCAACCGTAGGTCCTGGCGAATTGCGAGTTACGACCATAGTTGAGTTCGGCAGTAAAACCGAAAGAAAAATCTTCTGGCTTCGGCCCTGGCAGCGGAGTGATGCGCGGGATGAAGTTGCCCTTGAGTTGTTTATCGACGAAAAGGTGGAGGCTACCCAATTCCAACCCTTCATCAGACATGCCCGTGATGGGCAAATTGCTCAGTCCGTCTTCTCGCTCTTTATGGTTTGAGCGGTTATTGCGCGAGTAGGCGATGTCCAGCAGGTTCGATACGGTGATGCCGTAATCGCGCTCCAGGCTGTCGCCGAACACACTGCGAAATAACGTGCCTTCACCGGTCTTTTCAGTTTCATCGGCATAGCAGTTCACCATCGCGAGGGCGGCCAGAACCGCGCCAAGCGCTTTCACTTTGACGTTTTTCATTTTCTGTCTCTTGTTCTTATTATCAGAAACCCACCTCTAGGGGTGGGCCGTAAGTGGGGGTTAGAGGTTGGTGGCCTGGAAACTGATCTGGCGCCACGTGTTACCACGGCGCAGCCAGACTTGCGTGGTGATCACATCCATTTCACGACGCTCTGCGGTGGCGCGAAATTCGATGCTCTGCACCAGACGCCCGGTGGCAATCGCGATGTCGCTGTGAACCTGAACGTGAAAATCCTGCTGCCGTTCCACCCGCAAGAATCGGATGGCCGTTTCGACCAGCCGCAAGTAACCCGGTTTATCGTCGACCTGGCCGGTGGCATGGATATGCACCAACTGATCATCAACGAGCTCTTCCAAAGCGCCGATATCGCCGTCCACCAATGCACGACAGCGAGCATTTTCCAAATCGATTATGGCGTTGGCGATTGCTTGATCATTCATGGGTGTTTCTCCCGAAAGGAAATAACAAGGGCCGCGTGCTGCACACTCGCGGCCCTCGCCGTGCAGCACTCAAATCTCGCTACGCACCACGTTTTCGATGGCGCCCAGCCCGTCGATCTCGACACGTACCCGATCGCCTTTGCGTAGCCAGCGTGCCGGTTTGAAACCCGCGCCGACGCCCCCCGGCGTACCTGAGAAAATCACATCGCCAGGCTCCAGGGTCATGACTTTGGAAAGGTGTTCGATTTGCTGGTAGCAATCGAAAATCAGCTGGCTGGTGTTTGATTCCTGACGCTTTTCATCATTCACAAAGCATCTGATGCCCAGTTGATGAGGATCGCCAATCTCATCAGCCGTGACGATCCACGGGCCGAATGGCGCGTGGGTATCGAACGACTTGCCCAAGGTGAATTGCGAAGTGCGCAGTTGCCAGTCACGGACACTGACGTCGTTGCCGACGCAGTAACCGAAGATCGCCGTCCGCGCAGTCTCCGGGGTGAGATGGCGACCGCGCTGCCCGACGATGAAGACCATTTCAGCTTCGTAGTCGAGGGTCTCGGACACTTTCGGCAAATCGACAGGCGCGAATGGACCATTGGCCGCCGTGCTCATCATCGCGAACCACAACTGGTCCGCCGGCCTGTCCATGCCCGACTCCTCGACATGGTCGGCATAATTGAGACCGATGCCGAGGATCTTGCCCGGGCGCGGCACCGGTGCCAGTAGCGTGACCTGATCAAGTGCAATGCCCCTCGCACCGCTCCCGGCCAACTGTTGCAGAGGCTCGCGCCAATCGGCCCACGCGCTGATCAATTCGATCATGCTGGCGGGTGCCGCGTTGAAATGATCACTGATGCGAATGACCTTCTCACCGACAACCAAACCAACAGCAGGGCTGCCATCCTGGATCTGGAACGTACACAGTTTCATGCTGTTTACCTGTATTGAGGGCCGAGGTTTACGCCAGTGGCGGCAGTGCCCAATGCGCACAGTTGTTCATCGCTGGCGCCTGCACGCCACATCGCAACCAGTTCATCGGCATCGAATTCGGTGCCAATCGGGTTAGCGGCGAAGGTCTCGGAATGAAAGAAGGCAGCGGCATCGGCGGCATCAGCGAAGTTGTCGACCTGCAACTCGATGTCGTTGCCTTCCGGGTCGCGGTAGTAAACCGACGTGGTGGGGCCATGGTTGATGGTCCAGACCGGCATGATGTCGAGCCCCTTGAGGCGTTCATACGTCGCCAACACTTCACCAATGCTCTGGTAGCTGTAAGCAATGTGATGAACACCGACCATGTTGTCGGTTTTTTCCGGCAGATCCGGCATGTTAAAAAAGGCCAGGCGATGGTGCTCATCGTCATAGGTGATAAAGGTCAGAATGTCGTCCTCGAACACCAGGTCGGCCTGGAATATTTTCCGGTACCAATCGACCATGGATTTGCGATCGGCGCAGCGGTACACCAGATGAGCCATCTTGAACGGCGCGATGCGTTGGGCGCCGGTATCTAGGCCGGTTGATTGCAGTGCAGTCATGTTCGTTCTCCTTGTTTTTGTTGTGACGAGTCAGATCGAGACACGGCGGAAGTCCGCCAACAGTGTTGCCAGGTAAGCGAGGAATCGGCCGGCTTCAGCGCCGTCCACCGCGCGGTGATCCCATGACAGCGACAATGGCAGTTGCAGGCGTGGCTGGAACGTCGAACCATCCCACGTAGGTTGCATCGAGGCTTTGCCGACGCCGAGGATCGCCACTTCCGGAGCATTGATGATCGGGGTGAAATGCCCGCCTCCGATCCCGCCCAGCGACGACACCGTGAAGCAGCCTCCACGCATCTGCTCACCGGAAAGCTTGCCGTCTCGTGCCAGTTGCGAGAGCTCGGCCATTTCAGCGGCGAGCGCAGCGATCCCCTTGCGATCCGCATCGCGAATCACCGGGACCACAAGACCGTTGGGGGTGTCTGCGGCGAAGCCGATGTGGAAGTATTGCTTCTGTACGATTTCATCGCCTTCCAGGCTGACGTTGAACTGCGGGAACCGCTGCAACGCCGCCACGCATGCCTTAATCAGGAACGCCAGCAGGGTGATCTTGGCCTGCCCCGCTTTCGCCTCCTGATTGAGCTGGACACGCAGCGATTCGAGATCGCTGATGTCGGTCTGGCTGTGATTGGTGACGTGTGGAATGCTCACCCAGTTGCGATGCAGGTTGGCCGCCGAGAGACGCTTGATGCGAGAAACCTGACGACGCTCGATCGGCCCGAATTTGGCGAAGTCGACTTCTGGCCACGGCAGCACATTGAGGCCCGTGCCCACGCCAGCCGCCGGCGCGGGATTGGCCCGCTGCGCCTTGACGAACGCCTTGACGTCGTCACGCTGAATCCGACCTCTGGGATCGCTGGCCTTGACGTCATTCAGATCGACACCCAGTTCACGTGCAAGCTTGCGCACGGCGGGACCGGCCAGCGCGAGCGATGCGCTACGCGGTTTTTCCGCATCAGGTGTCGCCACTTGGATCGACGCCGGCGTGGCTACCTCCGGCACCGCAGCAGGAACCGCTGCGAGCGCCGGTACTGGCGCAGGTGCTGCCGCTAACTCCGGCTGGGCAATGGCGGAGTCGGCGAACTCAACGTACGCGATCACACTGCCTTTGGAAACGCAGTCACCGGGTTTGATCAGCACCTCACGAATCGTGCAATCGCGGGTGCTGGGTACATCCATCACAGCCTTGTCGGATTCAAGGGTGATCAGCGCCTGCTCGACCGAGACCTTGTCACCGGGTTTGATTAGTACATCGATCACCGGCAGGTTCTGAAAGTCGCCAATATCGGGAACCATGAGTTGTTGCATAAGTCAGTCTCCTTGTTCTCGATTCAGCGGTTCCACGGGGCGTCGAGGGCGACGTCGATGCCGTAGCGCTCACGGGCTTGTGCCGCTTTTTGCGGATCAATGGCAGCCAATGCGGCGACAGCGATGTGCTGGCTATCCATCTCGAAGAAACGGCGCAGGGCCGGGCGGGTGTCACTGCGGCCGAAGCCATCGGTGCCGAGGGCGATGTAGGGCGCGTGGATGTAGGGGGCGATCAGTTGCGCATAGCCGCGTACGTAATCGGTGGCGGCCACAACCGGCACGTCGCCGGACAGGCATTGCTGCACGTAACTCTGCGACTGCAGTTCGCCGCCAAAAAGTGCACTGCGCTCCACTTCACGGGCTTCGCGTGCCAGCTCGGAGAAGCTGGTGACGCTCCAGATTTCGCTGGCGACGCCCCAATCCTCGGCGAGCAATTCAGCGGCAGCGATGACCTCGCGCAGGATCGAACCCGAGCCAAGCAGACGCACGGCGGGGGCAACGCCCTCGTCGCCGCGATCACCGAAACAGCGCATGCCTTTGATCACCGCGTCGTAATCGATTTCAGTGAGTGGCGTCTGGCTGTAATTCTCGTTGGTGACCGTCAGGTAGTAGAACTCGTCATGCTGCTCTTCGAGCATGCGTCGGCTGCCATGATCGATGATCACCGCGACCTCACTGGCGAATGCCGGATCGTAGGCGCGGCAATTCGGTACCGTGGAAGCGATCAGTTGGCTGGTGCCGTCCTGGTGCTGCAATCCTTCACCGGACAGCGTGGTGCGGCCGGCCGTGGCGCCGATCAGGAAACCGCGGGCACGCTGATCGGCGGCAGCCCAGATCAAGTCGCCGATGCGCTGAAAGCCAAACATCGAGTAGTAGATGTAGAACGGCAACATGGTGATGCCGTTGACGCTGTAGGACGTGGCTGCCGCCACCCAGGAGGAAATGGCACCGGCTTCGGTGATGCCCTCTTCCAACAGCTGACCGTCCCTGGACTCTTTGTAGTAGAGCATCGCCCCGGCATCTTCCGGTTCGTAGAGCTGCCCGACGGGTGAGTAGATTCCGATCTGCCGGAACAAGTTCGCCATGCCAAAGGTGCGAGCCTCGTCGGCGACAATGGGCACGATGCGCGGGCCCAATTGCTTGTCCTTCAGCAGGTTGGTGAACAACCGCACGACCGCTGTCGTCGTCGACGTTTCACGCTCGTCCGGGGTCAGCGCGAACTGCGCATAACTGGCCAGCGGCGGCACCGACAGCGCATCAGCCTGAGTCTTGCGACGCGGCATGTAGCCACCCAGCTCGGTGCGCCGGGCATGCAGGTAGCGCATTTCTGCACTGTCTTCAGCGGGTTTGTAGAAGCGCATTTCTTCCAGCGCTTCGTCATCCATCGGAAGCGCAAAGCGGTCGCGGAATGCCTTGAGCGCCTCGACGTCGAGCTTTTTCTGCATGTGCGACGTGTTGCGCGACTCGCCAGCCAATCCCATGCCATAGCCCTTTTTGGTCTTGGCGAGGATCACCGTGGGCTGACCGTTATGCTGTTTGGCGGCTGCAAACGCGGCGTAAAGCTTGCGAAAATCGTGACCGCCACGGCGCAGCCCGTCGATTTCCTGCGGCGTCATGTGCGACACCAACGCCTGCAACTCTGGATCGAGGTCGAAGAAATGCTCGAGGTTGTAAGCGCCGTCATTGGCACCCAGGGTCTGGTACTGGCCATCAACGGTGTGGGCGAAGCGGCGTAGCAAAACGTTGTTGCGATCACGCGCAAACAACGCATCCCAATCCGAGCCCCAGACCACCTTGATCACGTTCCAGCCGGCGCCACTGAACAGCGACTCCAGCTCCTGGATAATCTGACCGTTGCCGCGCACAGGCCCGTCCAGGCGTTGCAGGTTGCAGTTGATGATAAACGTCAGATTGTCGAGGTTTTCTCGCGCCGCGAGGGAGAGCGCAGCAATGGATTCCGGCTCGTCCATCTCGCCATCGCCGAATACCCCCCAGACATGTCGCGTCGAGGTGTCAGCGATAACGCGATGCTCCAGGTAGCGCAGAAAGCGCGCCTGATAGATCGAGCTGATTGGGCCGATGCCCATCGAACCGGTCGGAAATTGCCAGAAGTCCGGCATCAACCAAGGGTGTGGGTAGGAGCACAAACCGCCTCCATCCACTTCCTGGCGATATTTCGCCAGTTGCGCCTCATCAAGGTGCCCTTCGAGAAATGCGCGCGCATAAACGCCAGGCGCCGAGTGCGGTTGGAAGTAGACCAGGTCGCCCTTCGATTCGGCATTGTCGGCGCGAAAAAAATGGTTGAAACCGACTTCGAAAATCTCCGCGGCCGATGCATAGCTGGCGATGTGACCGCCTAATTCGCCATACGCCTTGTTGGCCCGGGCCACCATGGCCAAAGCATTCCAGCGGATGATCGAGGTGATGCGCTCTTCCATCGCCAGATCGCCGAGATAGGCCGGCTGCTTGTCCAGAGAGATACTGTTTTGATACTGCGAATAGGGGTGAGCGGAACGCCGCACACCCAAGTGGCTGGCATGTTCAGCGAGACGTTGCAGAAGGAAATCCACACGTTCGGAACCTGCATGGAGGGCGATGCTTTCCAACGCGTCGAGCCACTCGAGGGTTTCCTGCTTATCGATGTCGTTGTCTGTTTGCACAGGCAATTCTCGGATGCTAGCGGTCATGGCAAATCACTCGGTTTACATTTAATCGGCATGAACTGCCCCTGGGCATTCCTCGCGGAATACCTCATCGGGTTGTGTCAGGCGCCTATTTATTGCTACGGACGGACGTCACCAGACGTCGACGCAACCACTCCATTCGGCGCTGGGCGCGCGGGCGTGCATCTGGTGGTAGCGGCCGCTGTAAAAAAGTAGCGGCTTGCGTTGTGCGCCGACGCGCAGATGTTCGATCTCGCCGATGTAGAGCAGGTGGTCACCGGCCGGGTGCACGTCGACCGTACGGGCAACGAGGTGCACGAGACTGCCGTCCAGCAATGGCGTGTCCCCGTGGTAGGAGAAGGGCAACACAGCGCCCTCCTCCGGCCGCCCACCAAAATGGCCGCTCAGCCAACGCTGGCTTTCGGCAAGAAAATTGACCCCAAACCGCACGCCCTCACCCACAAACTGGTTGAAGCTCGACGCGTTGCGGATTGAAATCAGGATCAGCGGCGGTTCCAGAGAGACCGACATAAAGGCATTGGCGGTCATGCCCGCGGGGTGGCCGTCGGCGACAAAGGTCACCACGGTCACGCCGGTGGCGAACTGGCCCATGACCGAGCGCAGGAGTTTGGCGTCCATAGGAAAATCCTCAGGTTCGTGGCGGCGGTCAGATCAACGGCGTGACGGTGTTTTCCACGCCGAGCAGCGCCTTGCCATAGAGCTCGTTCCCGACCGCGGGCAGCGCCACGGCATGGCGCGCGGCGGTGTTGGAGTCACGCCACCAGCGTTGCATCGGACTGGCTTCGGAAAAGCTCCCGGCACCGTGCGCGGACAACAGGATGTTGATTGCATCGGTGATCAGGGTGTTGATCAGGCCAACGTCGGCGCGGATTCGCGCACGGGTCAAATTATCCAGCTTGGTGCCTTGGCGTGAGGCGGCGTCCATCTCATCGGTGGCGCGGAAAGCACGCAGGTGAGCGGTGTCAATCTTCAGGGCGGCTTCTGCGATCTGAGTCTGGAACACCACCGAATCAGTTTGTTTTTCGAAAGAGGTGTAAGCCACGGCCCGGCGCGGCGCATTGTCGATCACGTACTTCAACGCCGCGCGACCCAGGCCGAGTTGCGGGCCGTTGAGAATCAACGAAGCAAAGGGCACAAACAGCCCACGGTAAGCGGTTTCATCCTTGAACTCAGTGGCGTATTCACCCTCGATCGCACCCGCCATGTTCAGCAGACGATGATTGGGTACGAACACTTCATCTGCAACGATGCAGTTGCTGCCTGACGCGCGCATGCCGACGGTGAACCAGGTGTCGTCAATGCTGTAATCGGCTTTAGGCATCAGCGCCAGGTATTGCGCGACCACAGTGCCATTGGTATCGCGCTCCTCGGCGCCGACCACCGCCCAGTCAGCGTGAAGGCTGCCCGACGACGAGTACCACTTGCCAGAAACAATCAGGCCACCGTCTACCCGGCGAGTGGTCGGCGACGCGTTGAACACCCCGGCGACGCGTGCGTCCGGATTAGCACCGAAGACCTCGTTTTGCGCTTGTTCCGAAAACAGACTGGTGAACCAGGCACACACGTTCGTCAATGCGACGACCCACGCGGTGCCGCCACACGCTTCGCCCAGCGCCGCGGACACCTCGAGGTGCGAACGTAGCGTGCCTTCGTAGCCGCCATAACGCTTGGGCACCATCAACCGGAACAGCCCTGCTTCACGAATGGCCTCAATGTTCTCGTCACATGTACGGCGCGCTTTTTCACAGGCCGCCGTGTTTTGGCGCAGCAGCGGCTGCAGCGCCTCGGCGCGCTTGACCAGCTCTGCCAGCGTCGGTGCCGGATCAACGGCAGTGAGGGTATCGACGTTCTGAAAAATCACTTCTGTGCTCATACCAACCTCGAATGTCATAACGAACTAAAATGTCATTTATAAATTCCGGGTGAGCGAAAACCCCGGCGAGCGTTGATTGCTCAGCCGTGTGCGGGTCATTCACCCGATAGGGTTAAATCGTCAGGATCTGGCTGTCAGCGAGGAAACGCCGTGACGCGATGGCTTTTGAAAACGCTGGTGTACCAGTTCGAGCGGGCACAAGGGGACGTTGGATGAGGTCGGGCGGCGGGGCGTGAGGGGTTGAACATTTTCGTCTCCTGTTATTTTTATGACGATATTGTCATTCCGACAATTGAGTTGAATGTAGGACAAGAATTTACGCCGCGCAAGGTTTAATTAGACATATTTGTCATTCTGAAAAATAAGCTTTAAATTGTCACTCTGACACGATGTCATTGCAGGAGGCCCTACCGTGCAACTACCAGAAATCGATACAGCTGTTTCCGATCACCGCCCCAGAGTCGCCAAGAAGAAGCGTGAGGTCATGCGCAGTAAATTGCTTGACGCGGCGATGCGTGTTTTCGCGGCACCGGGCGGCTCGCCTCCGGTTATTGATGATGTGATCCGTGAAGCCAACGTATCGCGAGGCACGTTTTACAACTATTTCGACTCGCTGGATCAAGTGCTCGTGGCTATCGGCCAGGAGCTCAACAACCAGATGACCACCGACATCCTTCCGGTCTACGACGTTCTGACCAAACCTTGGCAGCGTGCGGCTGTGGCGTCCAGGCTGTTCCTGATGCGTGCCCTTCTCGATCCAAAATGGGCCGGATTTGTCACGCGCGCAGACGCCTGGCAGCACAACACGCTGGTCGCGGAATACATGGCCAAGGACCTTGAGAACGGTAAGGCCGCAGGTGACTTCAGGTTTGACCGTCTCGACGCGGCGACAGACTTTCTGATGGGCGCTTCAGCCCATGGCATACAGGCCATTCAACAAGGTGTAGAGCGACCCAATCAATACATGGATGCCTGCGTGCGACTGACGCTGACAAGCCTGGGTTGCAGCGCTGAAATGTGCGACTCCGGCGTGACATTTTCCGTGGCGTATCTGCAGTCGTGGATGAGTGGCGACCTGACGGCGAGCAAGCCTGACTGGGCGCTCAATATGAACGCTGAAGCCGCCCGGCAATTTATTGCCTATTCGCCTGAAACCGAATCCTGAACTCTTCTCACCCTTCTCACCCTTACACCCGTTCTGTTTAGGAATTGCTTATGAAAGCTGCCGTAGTCCACGATTTCAACGCGCCCCCGCGTTACGACGATTTGACCACTCCGATAGCGGAGGCCGGCGAAACGCTCGTTCAGGTTCGAGCCGCTGCACTTAGCCAGTTGGTCAAAGCCCAGGCGTGTGGCCGTCATTACAGCAGCGGCAAGATACTGCCCTTGGTTTCCGGTGTGGACGGCGTTGGAATCCTGCCCGACGGCCGTCGAGTCTACTTCGCCTTTCCACGAAAGCTGTTCGGTTCGATGGCTGAGACAAGTGTTGTGCAACTGGAGAACTGCGTGGACATTCCCGATGATGTAGATGACGTCACGGCGGCGGCAATTGGTAACCCCGGGATGTCGTAATGGACGCCCTTCTCGACCGGGCAAAATTTGTTCCCGGCGAAAACGTATTGATCAATGGCGCAACTGGCGTTTCCGGGCGGTTGGCGATTGAGATCGCGAAACATCTTGGTGCTGCAACAGTCATTGTCACCGGTCGCAACGCTCAACGTGTCCAGGGATTGCGGGAGCTGGGAGCCGACTTGGTGATCCCTCTCATGCACCGGCAGATGAATTAAAAGACACCTTCCTCGAAGCAATGCATACGCACAAAGTCAGAGTGGTACTCGACTACCTGTGGGGACTTTCTGCCGAATGCTTGCTGAATGCAGCTGCCGGGCAAGGTCATCATTCAGGTGAGCCACGGATTCGATTTGTGCAGATTGGTTCTATGACCGGCAACAACATTAATCTGCCAGGCTCACTGTTGCGTAGTTCCGGCCTTGAGCTGATGGGCAGCGGCCTGGGCAGCGTTTCCAACGCAGGCCTGGTCCAGGCGGTGGGTGGGGTTTTACGGGCAATCGGCAGCGCCGGCTTGTCGATTGCCTCCGCGTTGGAGGATGTGAAAAGCGCCTGGCAGCATGAGGGCTCATCGCGGCTGGTGTTTGCCCTATAACGATAGCAGCCACGTACCTCACACAAGGTTTTACGGTCCTGGAGTTCTCGCGTTCAGCGCCTCATGTGTTTTCGGTGGCTGCCGATTCATAACCCCTCCTACCATGATCGCTGCGCTGCCCCCCCCCCCTGGCTTTCAGGTTTCGATTTGAGAGGGGTATCGCCGCAAGATCATTCAGGCGACACGATCACCATAGCCAAGCGGTAGAAAAGTCAAAGCGCACTAGTCTGGGGGCTCGCTGGGTCACCCGCAGCCGATGCCACTCGCGCCTGCAGGTAGACCTTGGAAAACGCCACCGCCCCCTGCGCCTGCGCGTTAGCCACACCGAAACCGCGCAGCACCATCAAAATTACCGCGTCGATGTAGACCTCCGGGTCGTCCACTTTGCGCTGGGTCATACTACGAACCCCTTCCAGCGTCGCGCCGATCAGAGCATCGACGCCTGCCTGCATTGAGGGTAGGTCAAGCAAGTGGGCGCGCCGCCCCGCCTCCAGGTCGGCGAATACGTACTCCAGCAGGATCGACTGGTGCAACACTAACTCGGCCCTCAGGAAAAACGCCGCCCAGCGGCGATCGGTATGCGCACGAAGCAGAAAAAGCCGCATCGCCGTGCTGATGCGCTCCAACGGATGAGTCAGCACGTCATACACGGGCAGGATATGCAGGGTCATGCCGTCGGTGGCTTCCTGGCCTATGGCAGCCAATGCATCCTCCAGTGAAGCAAAGTGTTTGTAGAACGCTCCTCGGGAAATCTGCGCCATGCGGGCCACATCCTCGATGCTGACCGAAACCTTTGCAGGGTCGGCTAGCAAATCCATGGTCGCCGAGAGTATTCGGGCACGCATCGCATCACGTTTGCGCCGAGCGGTCACGGTTCGGTGATCCTGCGGTGCGTCCATGTCCTCGCTCACTGTGGCCGGACTTTCCATTTGCGTTATGTCTTTTCGCATCAAATCGCACTCGCCTAAATTAATATATATCTTGACCGTTAAAATATATTTTAATTAGTATCGAATTTGTCACCGTGACGAATTCGTCACTATTGTGTCACATGCTCATCCAAATAATCCCAATAACAGGAAAAGCCATGAATGCCGTCCTCCACAATGCGATTGTCGATGCTCACGTTGATAACAACGATCTTATTGCCCGCGCCAGCGGTTTGGTCGAGACCTTGCGCTCGCGTACCCGTGAAGTCGATGAACTGGCCCGTCTGCCCGAAAACACAGTGGCCGACCTCGACGCCATCGGCGCCTTCGACCTGATGATTCCACGCCAGCATGGAGGCCTGCAAACAAGCGTCAGGACCTACATGGAAGTGGTCAGCGAAATCGGCCGTGGAGATGCCTCGGCCGGCTGGGCCTGTGCGCTGATCAATATTTGTAACTGGATGCTCGCAACCCTATACCCCAAGGTGGTCAGCGACCCCATCTTCGCCAGCGGCGGCAAGGTGCGCAGCAGCGGCGTGCTGTCGCCACGCAAAGCCAAGGTCAAGCGCCAGGCAGGCGGTATCCTCATCGAAGAAGGCCTGTGGGGATTCAACAGCGGTGTGTACCACGCACAGTGGGACATGCTGGGGATTCCGATCGTCAATGATGCTGGCGAAACCGTAGACCAAGGACTGGCGCTCATCCCGATTCAGGACATTACCCTGCTGCACGATTGGGACACCATGGCACTTCGGGGTAGCGGCAGTACCTCGGTGTCGGTAAAAAATCTGTTTGTACCCGATGAGCGCATCGCCTCGGTGTCCAAAGCCATCGCCGGCGAGTACGCCTCCACACACTTGCAAGGTGAAGCACTTTATCGTGGCGCGTTCATCCCGCTGCTAGCAATCATCCTGGTTTTCCCGGCATTGGGCATCGCCAAGGCAGCAATGGAAACCTTTCTCACTAAACTACCAGGCCGCGGCATCCAGTACACCTGGTACAACCAACAGGATGAGGCAGCAGTGACCCACCTGCAGGTAGGTGAAGCCTCGGCCAAGCTTGATGCTGCACGTTTGATCGTGGAGCGCTGCGTGGACGAAATAGACGCCTGTGCCGCTGGCGGCTCGGCGATGGACCGGCAAACGCGCGCGCGCATCCGCCGCGACACCGGTTATGCCAGCCAGCTGATCTGGGAAGGCGTCGACCTGCTGGCCACCGCCAGTGGCGGTTCCCTGGCTGGCACCTCCAACCCATTCAACCGCCTGTGGCGCGACGCAAGAGTGGCCAATCTGCACGGTGTGGTGTGTACCTCCACCAATCTGGAACTGTTTGGGCGAATCCTGTGTGGCAAAGAGGCCAATACACCCCTGGTGTAAAAGCACGACTCAGGCGGCGGCCACGCGCACTGGCCGCTCGGCAAACGAATGGAGAATGACAATGAATAATGCACACAATGACGCTGCCAAATTTCGCCGCGTGATGGGCCGCTTTGCCACGGGTGTAACGGTAGTGACCTACGAACGGGAAAACCAACCGGCAGGTATGACGGCCAATGCGTTCCTGTCGGTGTCACTGGAGCCGCAACTGATCCTGGTGTCGATCAAGAACGAGTCACGCTTTTGCAACCACATCAAGCAAGGCGACTGTTACGGCGTGAACTTTTTGACCGAACAACAGGAGCACCTTAGCGGCCACTTCGCCGGGCGTGCTGTGGAGGGACTGGACGTGGCCATGAACAAGGTTCAGGGCGTGCCAATCATCGAGGGCAGCCTGGCCCACATTGTTGCTCGGGTGGTCCAGATCCATGCGGCCGGCGACCACCAACTGTACATCGCTGAGGTGGTCGAGCTTGTCGAAGCAGAACAGGCGCGACCGCTACTGTTCTTCTCCGGCCAATACGGCAAGTTGAACGCAGCTTGAGGCCGGGAGGGTCGACGGCGAGACGGCTTCATTGCTCCCGCGCCAACGCCAGGTACGCCTTCACCGTACCCTGCGTCTCAACGGTTCGGCTGAGCGTGTTCAGCTCGATATGCAACGGTAGATCAAGCGTCTTGTAGACTAACTGGTGTTGCGGGGCAACTTCCTGCACCACCGATTTGGCGTCCGGGCGGGAAGGATTGATGGAAGACCCGCAGGTCATCCATCAACTGGCCGTTCAATACGGCATTGGGGGTTGGGGAGCAACGGAACAGAAAGTGCACTTAAGCCCAAAGTCTGCCCCGCTACCCCTTGTGGGGTCTGGATAGCGGCGTTTTTCTCGGTAGTTGTCGCGCCAACCGTACAACTATACCGCTCTTTTCTCGACCCGCTGCTCGCAAGACTCGATAAGACGTTGCCTCCGACGCCAAATAACGCGCCTCATCAGATAGATGTAGAACGATTTGACTCGGCGGCAGATGGACGCCATCCGCCTGCTGTCGCTGCGCTATCGCCCTTCCAGTCTCGCAATGAATGGAACGTGAAGATTGATCGCCTATCGTCAGGCTACAAGGCTTTTGTCACGATGCGAACGCCCGTGAAGAACCCAGGCGTTGAAGGCCCGCCGCTAGCCTCGTCAAGTCGAATCCAAACAGGTGGTCAGTCGCGGTGCAATTAGGTGGTCAAGTGAGATGCAATTACACCTCTGGACGCATACACGTGCTTCTTGTGCCTTCCGGGACAAACTCTGGCCTTTGTATCAGCTGAGGATTCCACCCAGAGCCAGTGGTTTTGTGGGGGGTAAAAACGAACAAAAATAAAAAAGGGTCGCGAGATAAAATCTCGCAACCCCTTGAATTATATGGTCGGGACGGAGTGATTCGAACACTCGACCCCTAGCACCCCATGCTAGTGCGCTACCGGACTGCGCTACGCCCCGACTAGGCGTTAAACACGTCCTTCATCTCGAAGGACGCTCAAGAATATATCGCAAGCTTTTGAAAACTGGAAGTATTTAAAAGCAGAAATTATTTCTTGAGAACAATCAGCACATCTTCCAATTCAGCAATCATCTGCCGAATCATCTGCTTGTACTGAGTGGTGTCGTCTTTGGCTTCATCGCCGGATAAACGCAAGCGTGCGCCACCGATGGTGAACCCCTGATCGTAAAGGAGCGCGCGGATCTGCCGGATCATCAGCACGTCTTGTCGCTGATAATACCGGCGGTTCCCGCGGCGTTTGACGGGGTTGAGTTGAGGAAACTCCTGCTCCCAGTAGCGCAGCACGTGCGGCTTTACTGCGCACAGCTCGCTAACTTCACCAATGGTGAAGTAGCGTTTGCCTGGGATGACGGGTAGCTCGTCGTTATGACTTGGTTCCAGCATAAGCCTCAACTCGGGCCTTCAACTTCTGCCCTGGACGAAAGGTGACCACACGGCGAGCCGTGATCGGGATTTCTTCTCCCGTTTTCGGATTGCGGCCAGGCCGCTGGCGTTTGTCCCGAAGGTCGAAATTGCCGAAACCGGACAATTTGACTTGTTCGTTGTCTTCAAGAGCGTGCCTGATTTCCTCAAAAAACAGTTCGACCAATTCCTTGGCCTCCCGTTTATTCAGGCCCAGCTCTTCATACAGACGTTCCGCCATTTCAGCTTTCGTCAGAGCCCCCATACGTCACTTCCTTAACGTGGCGTTCAACCTTTGTTCGAGCGAGGTGAGGATGTTTTGTGTCGTGGTATTCACCTCATCGTCATTAAGAGTGCGCGATGGATGCTGCCAGGTCAAGCCGACGGCGAGGCTTTTTCTATCAGGATCAATGCCTTTACCCTGATACACGTCAAATAGCCTGAGGTCTGTCAGCCATTCGCCTGCATTTTCACGGATTACGTCCAATACGGCACTGGCTGCGACGTCTTTGTCGGCCAGCAGCGCGAGGTCACGACGCACTTCAGGAAAACGCGATAACTCCTGGAATTTAGGCATTTTGCCCAACGCCACCTCCGCCAGAACCAGCTCGAAAACGAAGACCGGACGGTCGAGACCGAGGGTTTTCGATAATTCAGGGTGGATAGCACCGACGAAACCTACCAGGCGACCTTCTCGTTCGATGCGCGCGGTTTGACCCGGGTGCAGCGCAGGGTGTTTGCCCAGCACGAAGGTGAACGAATCGAGAGCACCGGCGAAACCCAGCACCGCTTCCACGTCAGCCTTGACGTCGAAGAAGTCCACGACATCGCGACCCTGCGCCCAACCTTCCGGCAGACGGCTACCGCACACGACTCCGGCCAACATCGGTTCTTGCTTCAAGCCTTCCAGCTGACCGACGAAGCGCAGACCGCTTTCAAACAGACGGACGCGGTCCTGTTGGCGGTTCAGGTTGTGCTGAAGCGCCTTGACCAGACCTGGCCACAGGGATGAACGCATGGCGGCCATGTCGTTGGAAATCGGGTTGGCCAGCAGCAGCGGCTCTACACCTGGATTAAACAACTCGAATTGTTTCGGATCGATGAAGCTGTAGGTGATCGCTTCCTGGTAACCACGGGCGACCAGCAGACGACGCAGTTCCGGCAGATCGCTGCGGGCTTCTGCCTTGGCTTGCGGCGCCAGGCGCGCTTGCGGGTAACGAACCGGCAGGCGGTTGTAGCCGTAGAGACGGGCCAGCTCTTCGATCAGGTCGACTTCCAGGCTGATGTCGAAGCGGTGGCTTGGCACTTCAACGCGCCACTGCCCTGCCCCATCGGCGGAAATCTTCAGGCCCAAGCCGTTGAGCAAGCGCTCGACTTCAGCCGATTCCATTTCCATGCCGAGCATCTGGGTGATGCGCTGGGAGCGCAAAGTCACCGGTGCGATCGATGGCAAGTGCTGTTCGCTGACGGTTTCGATGATCGGGCCAGCTTCACCACCGGTGATTTCCAGCAGCAGGCCAGTGGCGCGCTCCATGGCTTCACGAGCCAGTTGCCAATCCACGCCACGCTCGTAGCGGTGCGAGGCGTCGGTGTGCAGGCCATAGGAACGAGCCTTGCCAGCCACAGCGATCTGATCGAAGAACGCGCTTTCCAGGAAGATATCGCGAGTCGTCGCGGTGTTGACGCCGCTATGCTCACCGCCCATGACGCCAGCGATTGCCAAGGCGCGGGTGTGGTCGGCGATCACCAGCGTATCGCTACGCAGGCTGACTTCCTGACCGTCGAGCAGCACCAGCTTCTCGCCTTCTTCGGCCATGCGCACACGGATGCCGCCATTGATTTCGGCGAGATCGAAGGCGTGCAGCGGCTGACCCAGTTCAATCATTACGTAGTTGGTAATGTCGACGGCAGCGTCGATGCTGCGCACGTCGGAACGACGCAGGCGCTCGACCATCCACAGCGGGGTTGGCCTGGACAAGTCGACGTTACGGATCACACGACCCAGGTAACGTGGGCAAGCCGCTGGGGCCAGCACCTCAACCGAGCGCACTTCGTCGTGCACGGCAGGAACGCTGGCAACGACTGGGCGAGTGACTTCGGCGTCATACAGCGCGCCAACTTCACGAGCCAGGCCGGCCAGGGACAGGCAGTCGCCGCGGTTCGGGGTCAGGTCGACTTCGATGCTGGCGTCGTCGAGTTTCAGGTATTCACGAATATCCTGGCCCACCGGCGCATCCGCCGGCAATTCCATCAGGCCATCGTTGCCTTCACCGACCTGCAGCTCGGCTTGCGAGCACAGCATGCCGTTGGATTCAACGCCACGCAGCTTGGCTTTCTTGATTTTGAAGTCGCCCGGCAGTTCGGCACCGATCATGGCGAACGGGATCTTCAGGCCCGGGCGCACGTTTGGCGCGCCGCATACCACCTGGAAAGTCTCCGAGCCATTGCTGACCTGGCAAACACGCAGCTTGTCGGCGTCCGGGTGCTGTTCGGTGCTCACCACCTCGCCCACGATCACACCGGTGAATTCGCCGGCGGCCAGCGTAACGCTATCGACCTCAAGACCGGCCATCGACAGACGAGCAACCAGCTCGTCGCGACTTACCTGCGGGCTTACCCAGCCACGCAGCCATTGTTCACTGAATTTCATCCTGCTCTCCTAAGAATTCGTTACGACTAGCGAAATTGCGCGAGGAACCGCAAGTCGTTGTCGAAGAACAGACGCAAGTCGTTCACGCCGTAACGCAGCATGGCCAGACGCTCAACGCCCATGCCGAAGGCAAAGCCCGAAAACTCTTCCGGGTCGATCCCGGACATGCGCAGCACGTTCGGGTGAACCATGCCGCAGCCCATCACTTCCAGCCAGCCAGTCTGCTTGCAGACGCGGCAGCCTTTGCCGCTGCACATCACGCATTCCATGTCGACTTCGGCGGATGGCTCGGTGAACGGGAAATACGAAGGACGGAAACGCACTGCCAGTTCTTTCTCGAAGAACACGCGCAGGAACTCTTCGATGGTGCCCTTCAGGTCGGCGAAGTTGATATCGCGGTCGACCAGCAGGCCTTCGACCTGGTGGAACATCGGGGAGTGAGTGATATCCGAGTCGCTACGGTACACACGGCCTGGGCAGACGATGCGGATCGGCGGCTGTTTCGATTCCATGGTGCGGACCTGGACCGGTGAGGTATGGGTGCGCAGCAACATGTTGGCATTGAAATAGAAGGTGTCATGCATCGACCGGGCCGGGTGATGGCCTGGGATGTTGAGCGCTTCAAAGTTGTGGTAATCGTCTTCGACCTCGGGGCCTTCGGCGATGCCGTAGCCAATGTGGGTGAAGAACTGTTCGATACGTTCCAGAGTGCGAGTAACCGGATGCAGACCACCCGAGGTCTGGCCACGGCCAGGCAGGGTCACGTCAATGGACTCGGCAGACAGTTTGGCGGCCAGGTCGGCCTCTTCAAACAGTGCCTTGCGGGCATTGAGAACCTCTGTGACACGCTCCTTGGCAACGTTGATCAGGGCGCCGACTTGCGGACGCTCTTCAGCCGGCAAATTCCCCAGGGTCTTCATCACCTGAGTCAATTCGCCCTTTTTGCCAAGGTAGTGAACCCGGATTTGCTCCAGGGCATTGATATCTTCAGCGCTTTGCACAGCCTCTAGAGCTTGAGAGACGAGCGCGTCCAGGTTTTCCATGTACAGACTCCAGATACAAAATAGGGGAAGAGCTTGAAGGCTCTTCCCCTATTTATGACGTTTAACACCTGGCCCCACAGAGATGAGGCCGGGTGACTGTCGGGGGTACTTAAGCCAAGGTGGCTTTAGCTTTCTCGACAATCGCAGCAAACGCCGCTTTTTCGTTCACTGCCAGATCAGCCAGAACCTTACGGTCGATCTCGATGGACGCTTTTTTCAGGCCGGCGATGAAACGGCTGTAGGACAGGCCGTTGATACGTGCACCAGCGTTGATACGAGCGATCCACAGAGCGCGGAACTGACGTTTTTTCTGACGACGGTCACGGTAGGCGTATTGGCCTGCCTTGATTACCGCTTGCTTGGCAACACGGAATACGCGCGAGCGAGCGCCGTAGTAGCCTTTAGCAAGTTTCAGAATTTTTTTGTGACGTTTACGGGCAATGACGCCACGCTTTACACGAGCCATGAGTTACTTCCTCTATTCTTGACTAAATTAACGAAGGCGCAGCATGCGCTCGACTTTTGCCACGTCACACGGTGCCAGCAAGCTGCTACCGCGCAGTTGACGCTTACGCTTGGTCGACATTTTAGTCAGGATGTGGCTCTTGAAAGCGTGCTTGTGCTTGATACCGTTAGCAGTTTTCAGAAACCGCTTAGCAGCACCACTTTTAGTTTTCATTTTTGGCATGTTCGGATACTCCGCATTCAGTTGATAAACATAATCAGAAGGCCTGCCGTGCCCTATTGATTACTTCTTCTTTTTCGGGGCGATGACCATGATCAGTTGGCGTCCTTCCATCTTAGGATGCTGTTCGACCGAACCGTACTCGAGCAAGTCACCTTCAACTCGCTTGAGGAGTTCCATCCCCAGCTCCTGGTGGGCCATCTCACGGCCGCGGAATCGCAAGGATACCTTGGCCCTGTCCCCATCACTCAGGAAACGTACCAGGTTGCGCAGTTTTACCTGGTAATCCCCTTCCTCCGTCCCTGGACGAAACTTGATTTCTTTAACCTGAATCTGCTTCTGGTTCTTCTTGGCTGCGGCAACCTGCTTCTTCTTTTCGAAGATCGATTTGCCGTAGTCCATCAGCTTGCAGACAGGAGGTACTGCATCGGCGGAAATTTCCACCAAATCGAGCTTGGCTTCTTCAGCCTTAAGAAGCGCGTCTTCAATTGACACAATCCCAAGCTGCTCGCCTTCAGCCCCAATTAACCGAACCTCGCGTGCCGAGATATTCTCGTTGATCGGGGCTTTCGGTGCAGCTCGTTTATCTTGTCTCATTTCACGCTTAATAATAATTACTCCGAATCTGGGCGACCACGCCGGGAAACCGCTTGCGCGAGAAACTCAGCGAACTGGGCGACGGGCATCGAGCCCAGGTCAGCACCTTCACGAGTACGCACAGCGACAGTCTGCATCTCGACTTCCCGATCTCCGATAACCAAGAGATAGGGAACCTTGAGCAAAGTATGCTCGCGGATTTTAAAGCCGATCTTTTCATTTCTCAAGTCAGACTTGGCACGAAATCCGCTTTCGTTGAGAGTTTTTTCAACTTCAGCAGCGAAATCCGCTTGTTTATCAGTGATATTCATAATCACTGCCTGGGTCGGAGCCAGCCACGCAGGGAACGCGCCCTCGTAGTGCTCGATCAGGATTCCGACAAAACGTTCGAAGGAACCGAGGATCGCCCGGTGCAACATAACCGGGTGCTTGCGACTGTTGTCTTCGGAGACGTATTCGGCTCCCAGACGGACAGGCAGGTTAAAATCGAGCTGAAGGGTACCACACTGCCAGACACGGCCAAGGCAATCTTTCAGCGAGAACTCGATCTTCGGACCGTAGAACGCCCCTTCTCCCGGCTGCAGATCGTACGGCAGGCCAGCACTATCAAGGGCTGCAGCCAAAGCGGCTTCGGCGCGATCCCACAGTTCGTCGGAACCCACGCGTTTTTCCGGACGAGTGGACAGCTTCATTTCGACGTCTTTGAAGCCGAAATCGGCGTAGACGTCCATGGTCAGCTTGATGAACGCAGCAGATTCGGCCTGCATCTGCTCTTCGGTGCAGAAGATGTGGGCGTCGTCCTGAGTGAACGCACGCACGCGCATGATGCCGTGCAACGCACCCGATGGCTCGTTACGGTGGCAGGCACCGAACTCGGCCAGACGCATCGGCAGCTCGCGGTAGCTTTTCAGGCCCTGATTGAACACCTGCACGTGGCAAGGGCAGTTCATCGGTTTTATCGCGTAATCGCGGTTTTCCGATTGGGTGGTGAACATGTTGTCGGCGTAGTTGGCCCAGTGCCCGGATTTCTCCCACAGGCTGCGGTCAACGACCTGAGGAGTCTTGATCTCCAGATAACCGTTGTCGCGCTGAACCTTGCGCATGTACTGCTCGAGCACCTGGTACAGCGTCCAGCCGTTCGGGTGCCAGAACACCATGCCCGGCGACTCTTCCTGGGTATGGAACAGGCCCAGACGCTTGCCGATCTTGCGGTGATCGCGCTTTTCAGCTTCTTCGATGCGCTGGATGTAAGCCGCCAGCTGCTTCTTGTCGGCCCATGCAGTGCCGTAGACGCGCTGCAATTGCTCGTTCTTGGCATCGCCACGCCAGTAGGCGCCCGACAACTTGGTCAGCTTGAACGACTTCAAGAAACGCGTGTTCGGCACGTGCGGACCGCGGCACATGTCGACGTATTCTTCGTGATAGTACAGGCCCATGGCCTGCTCGTTCGGCATGTCCTCGACCAGGCGCAGCTTGTAGTCTTCGCCGCGGGCCTTGAACACTTCGATCACTTTGGCGCGCGGAGTGACTTTCTTGATCACGTCGTAATCTTTCTCGATCAGCTGTTGCATGCGCTGTTCGATGGCGGCCAGGTCGTCCGGGGTGAAAGGACGTTCGAAGGCGATGTCGTAATAGAAGCCTTCGTCAATGACCGGCCCGATGACCATTTTGGCCGTCGGGTACAACTGCTTGACCGCATGGCCAACCAGGTGGGCGCAAGAGTGGCGAATGATCTCCAGCCCCTCTTCATCCTTTGGCGTAATGATTTGCAGCGTGGAATCGCTGTCGATGATGTCGCTGGCATCAACCAGCTTGCCATTGACCTTGCCGGCCACAGTGGCTTTGGCCAGACCTGCACCAATGGATGCGGCGACCTCGGCTACGGAAACCGGGTGATCGAATGAACGTTGACTGCCGTCGGGAAGAGTAATAGTTGGCATGGCGCCTCCTCTCCTAGTGGTGACCCCTACCAAAGGTCACGTGGGTTGGGATGAGCCAGTACAAGATCCGGTCCAGGCCATTCAATAACGAACGCCTGCCTTACAGCGGCAGGAGCCTTGCGGCCAACCGGAAAACCGAACCAGAGTGACTGGGATTCAAATCAGGGTTATTCGGTCATTCGCCGCTGCCGGGACTGAAGGTCATCCGGAGCCTGCAAACGCCCGAGCGGGGCATGCTAGCACAGATGAACGGTCGTCGATGCAACGAGCCTATAGACAAGGGCAGATCGGGCATTTTTGTGCCAGAGTGCTGAACTTGAACCCGGCTTTACCCCTCAGATAACAAGACATTGACCCACAAGGAGCATCCCAGCATGCGTCTGAATCGTTTATTCGCCGTCATCGCCCCCGTAGTCCTGCTGCTGCCGCTGACTGCCCATGCCGACTGGCCCAAGGGCGAGCGCGAGAAATACATGGCTCAGTGCACCCAGGCGGCCACCCCGCAGATTGGCGCAGCCGCGGCAAAAGCCCACTGCGCTTGCGGTGCTGATGCGATCAAGTCGTACCCGGCCAGCGACATTCAGGCATTGATGGACAACAAGGCCAGTGATGCCCTGAAACAAAAAGCACTGACCCAGATTTCTTCCTGCAAGGCCGATAACAAGGCAAAAAAATAAGCGCAAAGACGTGCTTTGAGGGGCTCAGCGATCCATGAAAAGCCCCTGAAAATCGTTTTTTCGTACAATTTATGCAGGTTTTACAGCTTTTTTTATCGTCTTTACTTTCGACTGAAAGCCCTTTAAACCGGGGCTTTCAGCCGATTCAAGCAACAAGAAAAGCGTGATGGCAGGGCAAACAGCTCCTCCGGGGGGCTCCCAAAGCGAACATTTCGACTATGATACCCCGGTGTGCCCAGTTGGCCTGAGCAGCACAGTACTACTGAAAATATATGTTTCTTGGAGATACACCATGTCTAATCGCCAAACCGGCACCGTTAAATGGTTCAACGATGAAAAAGGCTTCGGCTTCATCACTCCTCAAGGTGGCGGTGACGACCTGTTCGTACACTTCAAAGCTATCGAAAGCGACGGTTTCAAAAGCCTGAAAGAAGGCCAGACTGTTTCCTTCGTGGCTGAGAAAGGCCAAAAGGGTATGCAAGCTGCTCAAGTTCGCCCAGAGTAATTTCCAGGCGCACTAAAAAAACCCCGTCCATGTGACGGGGTTTTTTATGGGTCAAACAAAAGTCCGGAGCAATCAGCCGCAGTTGACGCGCGTGACCACCCGATTGGCATCGGTGTTCAGGTTCAAGCGGTCGGAGCGGTATTCCAGAGTGACCATGTCGTCGGGCATCAGAAACCGGGCATTTTGTGCGCCTGCGCGGGTACGCGCCTGTTCCAGCAGTTCAGCGGAAGCCTTTTTGCCGATGGTGAATTCGGCTGCCTTTGCTTCGCAACGGCTATGACCTGCGTCAGTCGTCGTGACAGGGTCAGTTGCCGACTCGGTAGACGTACTGCTGCAACCAGCCAGCAACGTGGCGCCCAACAAAATACCCAATGACGCGAACTTCCAAGGCATGCAGCCTCCTCTTTTCAATAGTTATGCTGAGATTGTGCGACCACCGTTCCGACGTTTGGTTTCACCCAACGTGGTAGCACCTTGCCCTCAACGAATTAAACGCAGAGTTTGCCCGAGCGCTGGACAGTTGTTCATCCCTCAATCGTGACCGGATATGAACAGTCCTTAATACACGTCGATGTAGTCGAACGGCGGGTTCGGCCAGTTCTGCTTGAGCGCGTTGAAGATTTGCATGACCCAGACCTCATCGCTGGCAGCGACTCGTCCGACATAGCCGGAGCCTTTCGCCCAGGTCTCCAGACGAAACAGCAGCCCACCGATATCGGTACCGCCGACGATACCTGAAGACAGGTAGGCGATGCCGCCTTTGGTCACCCGCAGCTGAGTGTGCTCATCATCACTGGCAGAGGCCAGGAGTTGACGGACAGACTCAAGGGTCAAGCCGTCAGGTGTGTTCAAATCGATCTGCACAACGAGGTCCTTGGAGAGTCTACAAAGGCCAAGTGTCGCATAGCCCTCTTCTCATGCCTAAGTCGGAGTGCCAAATGCCGCGCAAAATGGTTAACTCCACAGCCAGACATTCCCGACTTCACGAGCGCCTTCATGACCACCGTAAGTATCGACGCCGACATCAAAGCCAAGTGGCCACAGGGTCACAGCTCCTACAGCCCCGGCAGCCCGGAAGAGTTGGCAATTATCGGCATAGATCTTTTGGTCAAGGAACTTGGTACCGAAGCAGCGAGGACATTTATCGCGCAGATCTTCGAAAAGTACCCGGCAGACTATATAGGTGTGACGCAGTCAGGCCGAGGGTAAAACCCCGCAGGCTGGCACCTGCGGGCGAATCTTATTTTAAGCGGGCCAGACGCTGGGTTAGCAGATCGAAGAAACCCTGAGCATCCCCGCTCTCAACCCAGAAGGCGTTCTTCGGCGCTTTCAGGCCGTCATACCAGTCGACGATGGTCTGGCCGAAGGTCGGACCTTCACGGCTATCAACCACTACGTTGACCGAACGCCCCGTGAACAACTCTGGCTTGAGCAGGTAGGCGATCACCGTAGCGTCATGCACCGGGCCGCCGGGAATGCCGTAGTGTTCCATATCGCCCTTGACGTATTCATTGAGAATATCGCCCACCAGCTTGCTGGCGTTGTTGTTGAGTGCCGCAATCTGTTTCAGGCGCGCCTCGCTGGTGAGGATTTTATGTGTCACATCCAGCGGCAGATAAGTCAGCTTAACGCCGCTTTTAAGCACGACTTCTGCAGCCTGCGGGTCGGCGAACAGGTTGAACTCGGCCACCGGGGTGATATTACCCCCATTGAAATGGGCGCCGCCCATGATCACCACTTCCTTGATGCCCTGAACGATTTCAGGCTCCTGGATCAGCGCCAGTGCCAGGTTGGTCTGCGGGCCAAGCATGGCGATCGTGATGCTGTGGGGCTTGGCTGCTTTCAAGGTATCGATCAGATAATTGACCGCGTTACCCTCGGCCAGACCTTTCTTGGGCTCGTGCACCGTGACACCCGACAGCCCCTCCTTGCCATGAATGTTCTCGGCATAGATCGGAGTCCGCATCAGCGGCCGCGGGGCACCGGCATAGACCGGCACCTCTTCGCGCCCCGCCCACTCACGAGCCAGCCGCGCATTACGGGAAGTCTTGTCCAGCCGCACATTGCCGGCCACGGTGGTCAGCGCACGAATACTCAGCTCTTCCGGCGAAGCCAGGGCGAACAACAAGGCAACCACGTCATCCGCACCTGGGTCGGTGTCGATAATCAAATCGATTTTTTCCGCCGCCTGGGCGCTTGTTGCAGTAATCAGGGACAAAAGCAGAAGACTCCGAAGCATTTGGTGCAGTTTCTGAGCATAGCGGTGCATAGCGCACTCCTTGTGCGTGGGGAAACAAAATGAGTCAAAGGACTGTTAAAACGTAACGCCCGATATCAGGACGATGTTGCAGTAAGGCTGGCATTCGCCGGTACGAATCACCGCTCGCGCTTGCCGGCTAAGCACCTTGAATTGGTCGTGGCTGAGCAGCTCACGCCGTCCCAGATCGCCAGCGGTATTCAGCTCGTTCAAAGCCGCCAGTGCCGTCGGCTTTTTGTCGAGAATCTCCTGGGCCAACACATGGCTTTCGACCTGCATTTCACTGAGCACGACCTTCAGGGTACTGGTGAAGTCCGGGATACCGTGGGTCAACGCCAGATCGATCAATTCCACTCCTGCAGGCACCGGTAGACCGGCATCGCCGATCACGATCATGTCGCCATGCCCGAGTGACGCGATCAGCCGCGACAGCGCGACGTTGAGCAAAGGTGTCTTCTTCATTGTGTTTTAAAGGCCTGTACGTCGAGTAACGTGGGAATCGAAGGTTGCGCGCCAGCTCGGGTCACCGATAGCGCAGCGGCAATCTGGCCGAAACGGATCGCGTCGACTTCGTTTTGACCGGTCGCCAGTGCAGCGGCGAATCCACCGACAAAGGTGTCGCCAGCAGCCGTGGTGTCGACAGCCTTCACCTGAGGCGCCGGAAAATGTTCGAAGCGGCTGCCACTGGCAAACAGCGAGCCTTGAGCGCCGAGCGTGATGATCACTTTACCGGCGCCCAAGGCAATCAGCCGAGTGGCAGCAGCTTTGGCGGTTTCCAGAGAGTTCACTGGCAAACCGCTCAAGGCTGCGGCTTCGCTTTCATTGGGGATCAGGTAATCGATGGCCGCATACCAATCCGCTGGCAGCGGATGACTGGCAGGCGCCGGGTTGAGGATCACGGTTTTACCCAGCTCTCGCCCGCGCTTGAGCGCGTGACCAACGGTGGCATCAGGGATCTCAAGCTGACAGATGATCACGTCGGCAGCCTGCAGGACGGGATCGAAGCAACCGATGACCGCAGGCGTCAGCGCACCGTTGGCACCTGCGACGATCACGATTGCGTTCTGGCTGTTGTCATCGACCACGATCAGCGCCACGCCGCTGGACCCGTCTACGCAAGTGACCGCCTGGCAGTCGATCTGCTCGGCGAGCAACGCGCCGCGCAACTCCTCGCCGTAGGGATCGTTTCCAACGCAGCCGACCATCGACACTTGTGCACCAAGCCTGGCTGCAGCCACGGCCTGATTGGCGCCCTTGCCGCCGGACACTGTGGCAAAGGAGTTACCGATCAGCGTTTCGCCGCCTTGGGGCAGCCTTGGCGCCCGGGTGACCAGGTCCATGTTCAGGCTGCCTATTACCACTACTTTTGCTGACATTCGTCACTACTCATCAATTCTGGTTTAGCGATATTCCGAGAACACCCCGGCCAATGGCGCAGTCGATTCTCGCAGGACAATACTGGGCGTCACGATCCGTTGATCGGTGGCCATGTCCGGTGTGGCGATCCTTCGCAAAAGCACTTCGGCGGCCATCTCCCCGAGCTGCAGGATCGACTGCCCCACGGTCGTCAAGGCCGGATAAACATAACGGCTCATCTGGATGTCGTCGAAACCGATGACCGACAGTTCGCTAGGCACGCGAATATTGCGCTCGGCAGCGGCTCGCAACACACCGATACCGATCATGTCGTTACCGGCGAAAATAGCGGTGGGCGGATTGTTTTCCAGCAGGATCGCAGCCGCGCTGTAACCTCCCGTGCTGGTGAAGTCGCTTTCAAGCCTGCGCTCCGGCGCTACGTCGACGCCCGCCTCTTTCAAGGCCCGGCTAAAACCGGCCAGACGCATCTGGGCCACACTGGTACTCGCCGGCCCGCCGATCGTCGCAATGTCCCGATGCCCGAGCTCCAGCAAATGACGCGTCGCCAGGTACGCACCATATTCGTGATCGATGCGTACCAGGTCGGCATTCACGCCTTCCAGATTGCGGTCGACAATCACCATGGGGGTGCGCACACCGGCGAGACCTTCCGCCAGCCCGGCATCCCCACCGGCCGATGCCACGATCAGTCCGTCAATACGCTTTTCCAGCAATACCCGTAGGTAGCTGCGCTGCTTGTCCGGGTTATCGTCGGAGTTGCAAAGAATCACGCAGTAGCCATTGCGCTCACAATAATCCTCGATGCCGCGCGCGAGTTCGGCGAAGTACGGGTTGAGGCTGTTAGGCACCAGCAACCCGATGGTCGCCGTGGTTTTCGCCTTCAATGACCGGGCCACCGCGCTGGGCACGTAGTCGAGACTCTTGATCGCCGCCTCGACTTTGATCCGCACTTCTTCACTGACCGGCCGTGTCTTGTTCACCACGTGAGAAACCGTGGTGTAGGAAATTCCTGCAAGCGCTGCGACATCCTTGATAGTTGCCATGAATCAGGTCCGCCGGCTTGCGCGCTGACTGCGATAAGTATCCAGCACCACGGCGATCACGATAACCGCACCGGTGATGATCCGTTTGGTGGGTTCCGTTGCACCGATCTGCGCCAGCCCGGCCGCCAGGACGGAAATGATCAGAACGCCGAAAAAGGTACTGATCACCGAACCCCGTCCGCCCATCAAACTGGTGCCGCCGATCACCACCGCCGCGATCACCTGCAACTCCAGGCCGGAGCCGGCATTCGGATCCGCCGCTTCCAGCCGGGAAATCTGGAACAGTGCAGCAATACCGGCCAGCAGCCCCATCAGACTGAACACCAGAATTTTGTAGGGCTTTGGATTGATCCCCGCCAGGCGCACCGCTTCTTCATTGGTGCCGATACCGATCAGATACCGACCGAACACGGTACGGGTCAACACTGCCTGAGCAATGATGATGATCAACAAAGCGATGATGAACGATGGCGAGATGCCAAATGCAATCGGGTTGGACAACCATGCAAAAGAATCACCGATGTACGCGGTGCGCGAACCGGTCATCTGGTAGGCCACGCCGCGGGCCATTTCCAACACACCCAGGGACACAATGAACGACGGAATACGCCATGCGACGGTGATCGAACCGGTAATGGTGCCTGCCAGCGCTGCGACCGCCATGCCGAGCAGCGCTGCAGGCAGCACGCTCCAGCCCCAGCCCAGAATCGCCACGCTGACCGCTGACGCCGCGAGCGCCAGCACCGACCCCACCGACAGGTCGATCCCGCCGATGATCAGCACGAAGGTCATGCCCACGGCCAGCACCATCAAGTCCGGAATCTGGTTGGCCAAGGTGCTGAACGTGTCGTAGGACAGGAAATGGCTGCTCAGGACCGAGAACAGCGCGATCATTGCCAGCAAGGCACCGGCCAGCCCCAGATAGGTGCCAAGGCCGTAAAAGTTGCCACTACGTTTGCCGACAGGTACTGCAGTTTTCATGGAAGATCCCTTGGCGCCGCTTCGTTGAGCAACGCATCACGTTTTTGGTAGCCGGCAAACGCGGCTGCAAGCAAGTCATCCTGGGTCCAGGTATCACGCTCGAAGGTTTCGATCAGGCGCCCCGCCGACAGCACGCCGATGCGGTCACAGATCAGCATCAGTTCGCGCAGGTCACTGGACACGACCACCAGAGCTTTGCCCTGGCGAGTCAGCTCACCGAGCAACGCATAGATGTCGAACTTTGCACCCACATCGATACCGCGAGTTGGCTCGTCGAACAGCAGCACCGAACAATCGCGCTCAAGCCAGCGGCCTATCACGACTTTCTGCTGGTTACCGCCGGACAATTCCGACACCAGCTGCGTCGGGCTGGAACTGCGAATGCGCATGGCATCGATCTGGCGTTGGGCCAGGGACATTTCGTCACCATTGTTGACGATGCCGCCACTGGAAATCACCGGCATATTGCCCAACGCTATGTTGGCGCTGATCGACTGAGTCAGCAGCAAACCTTCGCCTTTGCGGTCTTCGGTAATCAGGGCAATGCCGTGACCGACGGCATCCGCTGGCGAGCGGATACTGACGACCTGCGCCGGCGAACCCAGCGCCACCGTGCCGCTGTCGGCAATGTCCGCGCCGAAAATCAGGCGCAGCAACTCGGTGCGCCCTGCCCCGATCAAACCAGAAACCCCGAAAATCTCACCGGCACGGACTTCGAAAGAAACGTCGCGAACCTTGTCGGAACGGGTCAGCCCTTTGACCGTCAACGCGGGGGCGCCAATGTTGCGCGGCCCCATGTCCATGTGCTCGCCCAGCTCCCGGCCGACCATCAAGGTGACCAGTTGCTCGCTGTTGTAATTGGCCATCGGTTCGATGCAGACCAGATTGCCGTCACGCAGTACCGCAATACGCTGGGCAACTTGCGCCAGCTCTTCGAGTCGATGCGAGATATAGATGATCGATACGCCACGCGCTTGCAGGCGGGTGATCTGCTCGAACAGCATTTCGACTTCGCGGGCCGTCAACATGGCGGTCGGCTCATCGAGGATCAACACGTGGCAGTCGCCGATCAGGTTGCGGGCGATTTCCACCATTTGCTGGTGACCGATGCCAAGCTCGCCCACCAGCGTGTCCGGATCGATGGCGTCCAGGCCGACCTGGGCCATGGCTTCGATCGCCGCTTTGCGCAACTGCTTGCGACTGATCCAGCCGCCGCGGCTGGGCAGGTTATCGAGGAACAGGTTTTCCGCGACCGACAAGGTCGGCAACAGATTGAGTTCTTGCATGACCATGCGGATTCCCAGGTCTTCAGCCTGGGTCCGACTGCCGGGGCGATAATCTTGTCCCTGGAACTGCATCTGGCCGGTCGTCGGCGTCACCAACCCACCGATGATCTTCGACAGCGTGCTTTTCCCCGCGCCGTTTTCACCAGTCAGCGCCAGCACTTCCCCGCGCATGAGCGTCAGGTCAATGCCGGTCAGGACCGGTTGAGCGTAGGTCTTACCGATGCCGCTGACCGAGAGGACAGCGTTCGGGGCGGAAACTGACATAGAAATCTCCATGCACTCGCCCAGACGGGCGAGCACCGTAGTGTCACCAGAAGGACTACTTGGTCACCAGTTCGACTGGAGTTTCGATCACGCCATTGGGACCGCTGTCGACCTTCTCACCCTTGATGATTTTCAACGCCGTTTCGATGCCGAACACAGCTTGCTTGGCGGCAAACTGGTCCGCAGTGGCCAGCACGCGGCCATCTTTAAGCATGGGTTTGATCGCGTTGATGTTGTCATAACCGACCACTTGCACCTTGCCAGCCTTGCCTGCTGCGCGCACGGCAGACACAGCTCCGACGGCCATGCTGTCGTTACCTGCCAGCAGGGCTTTGACTTGCGGGTACTCGCTGAGAATCGAGGCGGCCACTTTGTTGCCTTTGTCGATTTCCCAGTCACCGGACTGCAACGAAACGACCTTGATCTGGGCGGCTTCCATCGCGTCCTTGAATCCAGCGGTGCGCGCTTGGGCATTGGTAGTGGTGGACACGCCTTCAATGATGCCGACTTCGTCACCGGCCTTCAGTTGCTTGGCCAGATACTCGCCGACCAGACGCGCGCCTTTGCGGTTGTCAGGACCGACAAAGGGCACGGTGATATTTTTGCTTTTGACGACGGCAGGATCGAGTTGATTGTCGATGTTGATCACGGTGATACCGGCATCGATCGCTTTCTTGATCACCGGGACCATGGCTTTGGAGTCAGCGGGTGCAATGACCAGCGCGTTGACCTTGGCCAGGATCATTTGCTCGACAATGCGCGTTTGTCCGGCGGTGTCGGTCTCGTCCTTGATGCCGTTGGAGATCAGATCGAAATCTGCGGAATGATCTTTCTGGTAAGCCTTGGCACCGTCTTCCATGGTCAGGAAGAATTCGTTGGCCAGCGATTTCATGACCAGCGCGACTTTCGGTTTTTCAGGGCTTTCGGCGAAGGCCGATGAGACAGGCAACGCGGCGGATGCGGCAGCCAGCATAGCGACAGCGAGAAGGCGTCCAGCGAATGGCAGCTTCATGGATTCACTCCGATCTTATGATTATTGTGAGCAACGCTTGCGCTGACGTAGGCTGCACACTGCTTATCGAGACAATCAGCCCGTCTGAAACATTGCGCAAACGTTTGCGTAGACCGAACTATGCGAACCCGGCCGAGATTTGTCAACGACCGAGCGTACCGATTTTTAGCGACTGCCTGCAAAAGCAAGACAACTGAATCAAGCTGAGGTGCTGACCAGATTACCGGTAGCAGCACCCTTGGTTAGCTCCGCCGCCAACGCCGCCGCTACTTCAGTAATCGCCGCCGTGGTTTGGATAATTCTTTGTTGCATCGACACGATGGCCGTCATTTTAGCTTCCGCATTCGCGAATTTCGCCGCCTGCGTCGACGCCAACTGTTGCTGTTGTTCGCGCAGTTGTTGCTGCAGCTCTTTCATCCGTTTGAGCAGCATCTGCACTGTAATGCTTTGGGTGCTGGCGGTACTTTCAGTCTTTGAATCGCCATGCACTCCCCCTGCCCCGACCGGTTTTTTATCGCCATTCTCCAGTCCCGAGCCTGGTGCAACCTTTTCCGTTGCATCGTCATTCAGGGCATCGACTGTCGCCGCCTTACCGCCAATATTGATCAAAACTGCATTTGATGGACTGATCGTCAACGACATCTGAACTCCCTCCCAAAAAAGATCCGTATGGAGGCATCGACCGTTACGTGAGTTTCTTTAGAGGTGATTTGGCAAGCATGAGCGGGTGAAATGTCTCACAGGAAAAAGTGCGTAGGAATTTTCGGTGGACCGAACGGAAAAGGCGCGCACGTTCGGAAAGCCGGACGATCCATTTCGATAAAACGGCGGTATAAAACAAAAAAATTGTTATATATCATTTAGTTACATTGTTTAATTAACGCTAGACATGACTGGTACAGCTCTTGCTCCTTCCCCTCCACCTCAAGCGTTCAGATCGACCTGAGGCGTATCTAGATGAACCTGCAATCTGCACCGTCTCACCACTAGAGAGAAAAATAATGACATCTGCTTTGAAGACCTTTGTACCGGGCGCCTTGGCCCTTTTGCTCCTCCTGCCGACTGCCCTCCAGGCAAAAGAAGTTGAAACCCAACAGAAGCTCGCCAACGTGGTGATCCTCGCCACCGGCGGCACCATTGCCGGCGCAGGCGCCAGCGCCGCCAACAGTGCGACTTATCAAGCGGCGAAAGTGGGTATCGAGCAATTGATCGCCGGCGTTCCGGAGCTGAGTCAATTGGCCAATGTTCGCGGCGAGCAAGTCATGCAAATCGCCTCGGAGAGCATCACCAACGACAACTTGCTGCAACTGGGTCGTCGAGTGGCTGAACTGGCCGACAGCAAAGACGTTGATGGCATCGTCATCACCCACGGCACCGACACTCTCGAAGAAACCGCTTACTTCCTCAACCTGGTGGAAAAAACCGACAAGCCGATCATCGTCGTCGGCTCCATGCGTCCAGGCACCGCAATGTCCGCCGACGGCATGTTGAACCTGTACAACGCCGTAGCTGTGGCTAGCAGTAAAGAGGCGCGAGGCAAAGGCGTGCTCGTCACCATGAACGACGAAATTCAGTCGGGTCGTGATGTCAGCAAGATGATCAACATCAAGACCGAAGCATTCAAGAGTGTCTGGGGACCATTAGGGATGGTGGTTGAAGGCAAATCCTATTGGTTCCGCTTGCCAGCCAAGCGCCACACCATGGACTCGGAATTCGATATCAAAACCATCAAGAGCTTGCCCGACGTCGAAATTGCCTATTCGTATGGCAACGTAAGCGATACTGCCTACAAAGCCCTGGCGCAGTCGGGTGCGAAAGCGATCATTCACGCTGGCACGGGCAACGGTTCGGTGTCCTCGCGAGTGGTCCCTACCCTGCAGGCCCTGCGCAAGGACGGCGTACAAATCATTCGCTCTTCCCACGTCAATGCGGGTGGTTTCGTCCTTCGTAACGCCGAACAGCCAGACGACAAGTACGACTGGGTTGTGGCTCACGACCTGAATCCACAGAAAGCCCGCATCCTGGCCATGGTCGCTCTGACCAAGACCAATGACAGCAAAGAGCTGCAGCGGATGTTCTGGGAATACTGATTGACCCTCGCCCGGCCGGTTCCGGCCGGGCACCTCGATACAAATTTCTCCTGTCCTACACCAAACCACGAAAAACGCTGTCAGAAGATTTTCTTGCATTTTAAGCAGTTGCGATAATCCCTACAGTTTAATACTGTATGCACGTACAGCTTAATAAGGATAATTTTGTGGCCACCACTTCCGACTCCCCAGACGCCTATGCACGCATGGGCATGCGCGTTCAAAAAATCATCAATTCCCCTACCGCTCAGAAAGCCAAAGCGGCGCTGATCTTTCGCCTGCCGGAAGAGCCGGTGGACGAGTGGGAGCAACTGCTGGAAGAAATCGACGAAAACGATAACGTCACCCTCGCCTATCGCGACGATGGTGGTGTGCAGATTTTCTGGGTTGTGCCGAAGGAAGATTGAGTCAATGAGTGTCCGTTTTTTTACTCTGCTGTTTTTGTTCTTCGCCATGAGCGCACAAGCTGCTGCCCCTCGCACCTTTGAAGAAGCCAAGAAAGTCGCCTGGAAACTCTATGCCCCGCAATCGACCGAGTTCTATTGCGGCTGCAAGTACACCGGCAACAAGGTCAACCTCGCGGCCTGTGGTTATGTACCGCGCAAAAGTGCCAAACGCGCTTCTCGCATTGAATGGGAGCACATTGTGCCGGCCTGGCAGATCGGCCATCAGCGCCAATGCTGGCAAGAGGGCGGACGCAAGAACTGCACGCGCTACGACCCGATTTATCAGAAGGCCGAGGCCGATCTGCATAACCTGGTCCCCAGCATCGGCGAAGTGAACGGGGATCGGAGCAATTTCAGTTTCGGCTGGCTGCCGGTACAAACCGGTCAATACGGCTCGTGCCTGACTCAGGTCGACTTCAAGGCAAAGAAGGTGATGCCGCGTCCCTCAATACGCGGCATGATTGCCCGGACGTACTTCTATATGAGTAAACAGTACGGTTTGCGCTTGTCGAAACAGGACCGCCAGCTTTACGAAGCCTGGAACAAAACCTATCCAGTGCAGGCCTGGGAGCTTCAGCGCAACCAAACCGTTGCGTGCGTCATGGGCCGTGGCAACGAGTTTGTCGGGCCGGTGGACATGAAAACCTGCGGCTGACGGCTGGCTAAGAATACAAAGGCCTCGAGCATAAACCTCGAGGCCTTTTTTCGTTCTAGCCGCCGACTTTGTTGTAGCGCCAGTAACCCATCAAATTAAGACACTCGCGGGCAATGCAACGCTCCTTGATCAAATGTTTGCGAAGACCCATTACCGCAACCGTTTCGCCGGCAATCCAACCGTAAAAACCTTCGCCCGGCGTTGCCGATGTCTCCCAGAGAATATCTTCGTCTACATCGACCTCGGCCAACTCCCTCGCGCCAGCCATGTGTGATGAGGTCGACGGAAGATGAGCCCCGCGAACCGCTTCGACCATTAGCGAGCCCGCTGCTGCGTCAGTGACGTCCTCTCGAATCAGCCACTGAACGGTAAGTCCGGGCCAGTCAGGAACCGGCAGCGCATCATCCCGGCTGTCCACCTCAAAAAAAGCCTGAGTCACGGGTGGCTCCGCGAGCGCTGACTGTTCTTCCAGAATCCCAAGAGCCGCAGGCAGCGCGGTGGCGTCTGCCACCAGCAACAGGTGCTTGAGTTTTTTCGGTGGCTTCCACTCGAAACCTCCCGCGTCCAGCGCAGAAAAGCGCTGGTCTGGCGCGACGATTTGAATCGGATCGCCCGCAATGGCATGAATGGCCCAACGGGATGCCGGACCGGTTTCACCGTGCAGTACGAAGTCAATGTCGACTTCACCCTGTTCGGCTCGCAAGTGTCGAATGGTGTACGTGCGCATTGCCGGACGTTGCTCTGTCGGCATCGAGCGATAACGCGCGTACCAACCGTCGTCGTGGGAAAGCCTGGACGGTGTTCCGTCGTTAGCCGGAAAAAACAGCTTCACGCGCTGATCAGGCGCCCAGGTCGCCATCTCGGCGACCATCGGACCGGCCAGCGTGACGCGCATAAGATGAGGACTGAGCGTGGATTTTTGACGCAGGACCGCGTCGAAAAGCTTGTAAGGGGTCGTGGAGGCCACGGGGGTACTCCTAAAGGAAATCGAGAGTGACTACGTTTGGAAACGTGTCACCGCCCAATTCCTTTAAGACTTTTCAGCCCAACGGTGCCGGCGTAAGCCTGTTACTGCGCGGCCATATGCTCCACCACCAACAGTTGAATGTTCTGCTTCTTCGCCCGGGTGAGCGCAGCGGCGACCTCTGCCTGTTTGGCCTCGGCCTCCGCTTTCGAATTGAAAGGTCCCATCAGAATGCGGGTCTTGCCATTTTCCTTGACGACATTGGCAACAAAACTGTGTTCGATCAGCCAGCCACTCAGATCGCTGACTGCCTGGGTAATTTCGCCCCGCACTTCCAGATCCCACTGCTGTGAAGGAGCCGTCACCGGCGCGGTCGACACCGCCGACTGGGGCTTTTGCCCTTCAACGCGCTTGCCTTCCCCGCATCCCGCTAACGCCAGTACCGCGATTACCAAGACCAATTTGCGCACGACGCTTCCCTCTGAAGGCTAAAAGCCGGGATTTTAACATTCATGAATAGTTCTTTAGGGCCGCAAAATGGCCGTAAAACAACGAGAATGATGGTTGCGGCCTCTGTATAGTTACGCCTTGGGAATTAATGCAGCATCTGCGCGTCAGAAAGAGGCACCCAAACTGTGAGACTTCGCACTAATCTATACGTACCACCGACCTCTGCACTGTTCGAATCAGGTGCCCTACAAAGCAATCAAGGAGAAGACCATGCTGATACTCACCCGCAAAGTCGGTGAAAGCATAAATATTGGCGATGACATTACGATCACCATCCTCGGCGTCAGCGGCCAGCAAGTCAGGATTGGAATCAACGCCCCGAAGGACGTTGCGGTGCACCGCGAGGAGATCTACCAGCGCATTCAGGCTGGTTTGACCGCTCCGGACAAACCGCAAAACTGAGTTCCGCAGCAGTCAGTAGCCAGCCCGTTCGCATTCCGAACCACGGCTGGCTAAGATTCAAGCGCAACGTGACTGCTGTGCCCCCGACTAACCTCATGCCACCCCTCGCGCCATGCCCGTGGCCGCTACAACCATCAGCAACACCAGCATCGCCTCGACATGGCTGATTCGCGCAAACAGCTTTGCACGACGGTCATCGATAGCCCTGCCTTTCGCCAATGCAATCCGCCACTTGATCAGCGTCACCATCGGCGCTACTTCCAATAGCAAAATCAGTACAAATAAAGTCATTTTCAAATGGAAAAGTGGCTGTTGAAGATAGTAGTCAGTGCCCTTTTCATACCCGCCAAACGCTCTTATCCCGCCAGTAACAAGCAGAATGACCGCGCAGATCCCCCAAAAGTTATCCGCGTTCAATACGCTTCGAGCCTCCCCCATACCCGCAGACAAGCGTCTGAACGCCGTACCGCGCGACAGCACAGCCCAAAAACCCAATCCAAACGCTATCAGATGTATTGCAGCCAGAAACCAGTGGGTCAGCATCTAGATACTCCTTGCAGGACGAATTGAATCGGTCTGTCAGTAGTAGCCCATCAAACGATGTAGCGCACCCGCTCTGGTAGTCGCCGTCTGCCAGGTTTAATTCAACGGGCTGACTGCGCAGCCGAAGAAATACATGGCGTTACAGCGACTCGCTGGACTCCAACACGCCAGTGCGACAAGTTCCTGCAGGCAAAATACAACAGCCCTTGTTCCCACCGCACTGAACCGAGTACACATAATCATGTGTGAGCCATGTGATCCGAAACCTGCTGCAAAACTCACTGGGCGCCGCCACTTTCTGCGCCTTGCCGGATTAGGGGCCGGCGCCCTGCTACTTGCAGGTATATTGCCCAACCGAAGCATTCAGGCCGCGGCAATTCCTTCAGCCCCCCCAAAACCGAAAAACGTCATCAACCCGGATGAAGCGATTAAGCGGTTAATGGAGGGAAATGATCGGTACGTCAGCGGTAACTCAGTGACACACGACTTCAAGGACGAACGCGAAGCGCTGGTCTCCGGCCAGAACCCGTTCGTGGCAGTGCTGAGTTGCTCTGACTCGCGCATTGCACCCGAGTACGCCTTCGACACCGCGCGAGGTGATCTTTTCGCCGTACGCGTCGCTGGCAACTTTGTCACTGCCGAGGGCCTGGCTAGTATTGAATACGGTGTTGCCGTGCTGGGAACCCCACTCATTCTGGTGCTGGGGCATGAGCGCTGCGGCGCCATAGAAGCGGGCATAAAAGCTGTTAAAGATCAAACGGTGTTCCCGGGGCACATCCCGAAACTGACTGACGCTCTCAAATCCTCGATTGAGACAGTGATCAAGCAACCCGGAGATATCGTGGAAAACGCGACCGCGCAGAATGTCAAAGACTCGGTCGAGCACCTCACAAAA
This sequence comes from Pseudomonas sp. LBUM1643, assembly GCF_059716215.1. Taxonomy (NCBI): domain Bacteria; kingdom Pseudomonadati; phylum Pseudomonadota; class Gammaproteobacteria; order Pseudomonadales; family Pseudomonadaceae; genus Pseudomonas; species Pseudomonas sp. LBUM1643. The sequence continues at coordinate 2,232,519 of NZ_CP166813.1, read as the reverse complement.
GCCTCACCCCTGCTGACCGACGCGCTCGCAAAAGGCAAACTGAAAATAGTGGGAGGTATCTATCGTTTGGCAACCGGTAAAGTTGAACTGATAGCCTGAACCCCCAACGGTGCGAAAAACAGATACGGAGAGTCCAGCGAAAGGGTTGATGCATGCCGAAGAAACAGGTGAACAGTACAGTGGCAGTAACTGCCGCTGAAATTGAGAGAGCTATCCAGGCCTTGAACAAAATGGCTGAGCGCCTTTGGGGAGAGGGCCGAGAAATCGAGGCGAAAGCCCTGTTGGATGCGCTGGACTCTCTAAATCGGGCGCTGGACCGGATCAGGATTGGCGAGAGTCGCAGGGTTAAGACGCTTCATTGAAAACGACCACAGGCTCATTAAAAGCCGCGACGCGAACGGACGGACAAACAGTTGCCAGATCTAATACAAGGGCTCGATGGCCCAAGAACAGCCCAACAAGAGCTGTTTTTTGACCTTGAAGATGCGACCGCGATCATCGGCTGGTGCGCGACAGAGTTGAGCAGCATGGCAGGCCGAGGCAAATCGCCTGAGGAAGCCATTGCGCTTGGCAAGATTTCGGCATTACTGAAGGATCAGCAAGCAATAATCAGTCTCTACGCGGATGAGGTTAAGGCAGGAAGGATAGTGCGAAGCAAGTCTGAGTAATTAGACGACCAAGCAACATCGGCAGAGGCCCGACGAAAAGTCATCGGCACCGCCTGTGCAATGGCTTGAGAGCCTCTCTTCCACTGCTATGCTCATAATGCCAACTCTCCCAACCTGAGATGAAAAGCATGGCAGCAGAAGGCATGCGATCCCCTCTTGCTTTCAAGGCTACGGCCTACTCGGCCGGAGGCTTGTTTGTCGCTTGGGTTGTCACAAAGCTGCTCGATACTCACTTCGACTTGAAATTGTTTACAGATGCCGAGGGATGGCTGTCAGGTGTCTGGGATTGGCTTTCGCTGGAAACACCAGTGCCGAACTGGCTGCTGCTGATGATCGCGCCTTTGATCGTTTCTCTGTCGGTGGCAATTTACTACACCCGCGCGACTGAACGTGCGTATGGCGAATTACATGAGATAGAGCGAAGAGTTTACAAAAAAAACAACCCTCAGTTTCCCCAGCTGACAGACAACGAAACGATACTGATGGAAGCGTTGGCCTATCACGCGAACTTCAGAAAAATTGCAAATTTTGACTCGGTTTGCAAACTCGTTTCACTCAGCACGCTGGAAGTTGAATCGGGTCTAAAGCAACTGGAAGTCAAACGCCTTGTGAAGCGGGATGTGACGCGGGGTACGTTTGGCTCCACCATCTATATGCTTACCTTGGCGGGTAAGGATTATGCGCTAGAGCGACTTGAGCTAACTTAGGTGGGCAATTGGCTTCATCTTAAAACGCAGGCTCAATTCAACAAGAGAACACCAAGTTTAACTGTCAAAAAACTTCACAAAGATGAGCTCTGGGTCTCCTGGATCAAGGTTCTCTATTCTGCCGCTGGATTCAAATCCAATCTGCACCAACAGCTGCTGCATGGCCACATTCGACAGGTTGGTAGAAGTGAAGATTTTTTTTGCAGAGGCGCCATGTTCCAAGTGAGTGATGATTTGCGTGGCAACCCCAGAACGTCGGTGAGCGCTGGAAACAACTACCAGGGTTATGAACCATTCCCCAAAAAAGCATTTTTCCAGGCATCCATAACCAATCGGGACATCAGGTTTGCTTCTTTCACATGCAACCAGGCATTCGCACTGCTCTACTGCCTTCTCGATGTATGCCCGGCGACCACTTTCTTCCGCCGCCAAAGGATCCAGACGAACCAACCATTCGATATCGCTCAAGACGGCCTGTCTGATTAGCATATTCATGATTGCGCCTCCCGGTAAATTAGCCCGAATTTGATTTAATTTTCATGCCTCAGAGGCCACCCGCTGAGCGAGGGGCTGATAGAAAGCGTGACGGATCGCCTCCAGTCAGACTGCCTGGCTGTCATGGGCTCACCTGATACTTGAAATGTTAACCCGGACTAGCTAACCAAAGAGATCAGCAAGGCATGACGCGACCATGATGACCGTTCGGCGGCCGACACACATAAGCTGATATTTCTTCTCATTTACCGATTCCGTTTCGTCATATTTCAGCTCTACAATGCTGTCGCTGACCAGTCTCAGCTTAGAAACCTCGTCAGGGAAGAGCGCAATGAAATCATCAGCAGTCTTTGCCACGCTTCTGTTCGCCGCCGTTACTTATTCCGCCAATACCCTTTCTGCCGCAGACGATTACTACGCCGCATACTCCATCGACAGAGTGATGGGCGACTCGCCTGTTCGCAATGTAGTGGTGAAAAGAAGCGGTCCAGAATTCACGTCCTATCGCGCCTTTCAGTTCGACTGTGCAAGCCAGGATTTTAGTCAGACTGGATTTTTCAGTTCGCCTGAGGGCGCCCTGGCCGAACTGGCGAGGACAACACGATCTGACAGTTACTACTCTTCTCTGATCGACACCGCCCGCGTGAAAGCGTGCGAACTTGAACCAGGGATGAACGTCAGCGATACCGCTCAGCCGCCTACCGCGTCATAGGGCTTTTCACACGTCATTCCGCGGGCCCTTGCTTGGTACCAGTTGCAATCGGTGCGCCAGCCCTTTGGTCAGCGCGTTGGAGCAGGCAACATTGCGGCGCATGTAGCCCGCGAATCTCATCTACTCCAAGTCCAAGACCCGCCAGCGGGAGCAGATCGACGCCAAGATCATTTGACGTTGGCAACCCCGCGCTACCTGACCAAGAGTTCAGCAAGACCAGGAATACGCTCACGTCTACGACAACATGCCAGCCGGCGAGCATCCCGCTTTTCGAGATTCGCGCTTTAGGGGCATGGCTTTATGTGCCGCAGAAATTCCCACAGGAATACATCCAGGCATTGATGAGGCATGCAGATAGCACTACAAAACGGGCACGATGAAAACAAAATCAAGAACTTGGAGAAAGGCGCCGCGCTGGCGTCGCGACTGAGGTTTTGCAAAAGTTATTCAAATCGCAGACAACAAAAAAGGGCCCACCTTTCGGTGAGCCCTTCTAGACCGCCCAGCAGAGCGGATTTTGTTTGGTAGGCGCGATTGGACTCGAACCAACGACCCCCACCATGTCAAGGTGGTGCTCTAACCAACTGAGCTACGTGCCTGCTGTGAGGCGGCATTCTACGGAATTCCGAAAGGGTGTCAACACCTTTTTTCGAGCTAACCCTATGAATATGCAAAATATTTAATTTCGCGACCGTGAAGAAGATTTTACGGTGGCTGGCGGTCGATTTTTAACTCGGGTAGGATCGAAGCGCTCGTAAAATATATTAAACACAGAGGCAGCAGGATGGCGAACACCCCCTACCCAGAGTCCTATTACGCCGCATCGGCGTGTGCGGTTCCTCCGCGTCCGGCATTGCAGAACGATGTAGAGACTGACGTCTGTGTGATTGGCGCCGGCTACACCGGGTTGTCTTCTGCCCTGTTTTTGCTCGAGAGCGGGTTCAAGGTTACGGTGCTGGAAGCCGCCAAGGTGGGTTTTGGGGCGTCGGGCCGCAACGGTGGTCAGATTGTTAACAGTTACAGTCGCGACATCGATGTGATCGAACGCAGTGTCGGCCCCAAGCAGGCTCAACTGCTGGGTCAGATGGCGTTCGAGGGCGGGCGGATCATTCGCGAGCGGGTTGCCACCTATAATATCCAGTGCGACCTGAAAGACGGTGGCGTGTTTGCAGCCGTCACCGCCAAGCAGATGGGTCACCTGGAATCCCAGAAGCGTTTATGGGAACGTTTCGGCCACACGCAACTCGAGCTGATGGATCAAAAACGCATCCGTGAAGTAGTGGCTTGCGATCAGTATGTCGGCGGCATGCTCGACATGAGTGGTGGACATATCCATCCGCTGAATCTGGCGCTGGGCGAAGCGGCAGCCGTCGAGTCACTTGGCGGGACGATTTATGAGCAGTCGCCAGCGGTACGCATCGAGCGTGGCGCGAATCCGGTGGTGCATACGCCACAGGGCAAGGTAAGGGCCAAATTCATCATCGTGGCGGGCAACGCCTATCTCGGCAATCTGGTGCCGGAACTGGCGGCCAAATCGATCTCTTGCGGTACCCAGGTCATTACGACCGAACCGTTGGGCGAGGCTTTGGCGAGCAGCTTGCTACCTCAGGATTACTGTGTCGAAGACTGCAACTACCTGCTTGATTATTACCGTCTGACGGGCGACAAACGCCTGATTTTCGGTGGCGGCGTAGTCTATGGCGCGCGGGATCCGGCGAACATCGAGGCGATCATTCGGCCGAAGATGCTCAAAGGCATTCCCGCAACTCAAGGACGTGAAGATTGATTACGCGTGGACCGGCAATTTCCTGCTCACCCTGTCGCGCCTGCCCCAGGTGGGACGGTTGGGCGACAACATCTACTACTCCCAGGGTTGCAGCGGCCACGGCGTGACTTATACGCACCTGGCGGGCAAGGTGCTGGCCGAAGCGTTGCGCGGTCAGGCCGAGCGTTTTGATGCGTTTGCGGATCTGCCGCACTACCCGTTCCCTGGCGGCCAATTGTTGCGCACACCGTTCGCTGCGCTAGGGGCCTGGTATTACGGCCTGCGGGATAAGTTCGGTTTCTGACAGGCTTGTCATTCATTGATGTAACCGGCGCTTTCACAAGCGCCGTCGAGAAGGTCGTCAGAGCCGATCCCGTGCAATTCCGCTGCGGATGCGCAGGATGTCGGCGAGCACCGCCAAGGCAATTTCAGCAGGTGTTTTGCTGCCCAGGTTCAGCCCGATCGGCGCATGAATCCGCGACAGTTCGGCATCCCCCAGTCCACCAATGCGCCGCAACCGCTCGAAGCGCTTTTGCGACGTCTGCATCGACCCCATCACGCCGATGTAAAACGCATCGGTGCGTACCGCTTCCATCATCGCCAAATCATCGATACGCGGGTCGTGGGTCAGCGCCACCACCGCCGTATCGCTGTGGCATCCGCCATCGGCAATAAACACCGAGGGCAGTTGCCGGCGAATGTCGACGTTTTCCAGCACCACGCCTTCCAGCACCTCGTCCCGGGGATCGCAGAGAATCACTTCGAAACCCAGCCCGACGGCAAACTCCGCGCACGCCTGAGCAACGCTGGAGTAACCCGCCAGCAACAATCGCTGAGCTGCCCCGATCCGCACACGAACCCGATCGACTTCACGCTCGATGCGCACACCCTGCTCGCGATCGGCAAACAGACTGCGCGCACCGCTGACCAGATCGACCTCGCGGATCAGCCGACGCTGACCCAACAATGCCGACTCAAGCTCGCGTAGATGGGCCTGAACCTCACACTCCGGCTCAAGCTTTTCCACCAGCACGTCAAGTATCCCGCCACAGGGCAAGCTGACCCGGGAGCGCGGATCATCGCCTTCGCCATAACGCACCACATTGACCGGCTCAGAAAATGCGCCCTCGGCGACCCGTTCGAGAAAGTCTTCCTCGACACAGCCGCCCGACAACGAACCGATCCATTGTCCGTCAGCGTTCACCGCCAGCAGTGAGCCAGGCGCACGAGGCGCCGAACCGTAGGTGGCGAGCACCGTGCACAGCCACACGCATTGACCGGCCGCCGACCAATCAAGCGCCCGTCTCACCACTTGCAGATCGAGATGCTGCATATCAGTGCGCCTTATGCTCGGCCAAAGGGGCTTGCGCTTGCAGCTTCTGCACGTCACTGACGGCCAGATCACCGGTTTGCCCACCCCAACCTTGACGCAGGTAATTGAGCAGATCGGCCAGCTGTTCCTGGCTGAGTTTGTCGGCAAAGCCCGGCATCGGTTGCATGCGCTCGAAGCCGACGAACTGCTGTTCGCCAATCCCGTCCTCGATCACCCGCAACAGGTTGCGCGGATCTTCCAGGCGCAAGGTGGTATTACCGCGCATGGCCACCGCGATGTGCGGCTTGCCCTCGCCCTCTACGGCATGGCAACCGGCGCAGACGTTCAGGTATTCCTGACGACCGCGCTGGGCGCTGGCGCTGAGTTTGTCCAACGGTACGTCGGTCAGTACCTTCGCTGCCGGCGGTTGATCGCCGAGCAGGTAAGTCGCCATCGCCGCCAGGTCCGGGTCCGTGAGGCCTTGGGTGCTGTTGTGGAACACCGGGAACATCTCGTTGAACATCGTGCCCTGGGCGCTCATCCCGTGCTTGAGAAACGAACTCAGGTCCTGGTGATTCCAGCCGCGCGCCGCCAGGTCATTGGCCAGCAGGCTCGGTGCCAGATAACCATTGAGCAGACCACCGGTCATGCGCTTGTCCTGTTGCATCGCGCCGGGCAACCCGCGCGGCGTGTGGCATTCGCCACAGTGACCGAGGACGTCAACCATGTACTGGCCACGCTTGAACGCTTCGCTTTTGCCCTCGGTGGGCAACAGTTTTACGTCCTTGCCATAGAGCATGTTCCAGCCCATCAGCCCCAGGCGCACGTTGAACGGAAAGCTCAGGCTGGTGACCGGTGCCGCACGCTCGATCGGTTCGATCGTTTTCATATACGCGTGGATCGCGTCAGAGTCTTCACGCGGCATCAGGTGGTACGAGGTATACGGCATCGCCGGGTACAGGTTCGCACCATCGCGACGCTTGCCTTCGGTCAGTGCAGCGAAGAATTCGTCATCGCTGTACAGGCCGATACCGTGCTCTTTACTCGGGGTGATGTTGGTGCCGTAGATCGTGCCGAACGGCGAGACAATCGGCAGACCGCCCGCATACGGCGCACCACCTGGTGCGGTGTGGCACGCCATGCAGTCGGCAGCGCGCGCGAGGTATTCACCGCGCTTGATCTGATCATCCGCATGAACCAGCAATACCGGTGCAGCCAGACCGACCGCCAACGCCAGACGGGAAAGTAGATGCTTCATGCTTAACCCTCCTTGACCAGGCCAAGATCGGTCAGCACGTTGCGCGTGGCGCTGTAATAGCGCACGTAGCCGGTGCAGCGGCAGACGTGGTGACCGAGGCTGTCCTCGATCACCTGTTCCAGCTGGCTCTTAACGATTGGCTGACGCTGAAGCTTCTCCACCAACACAGTCGCGGCGTTCACAAAACCTGGCGCGCAGTAGCTGCACTGGAACGCGAACTCATCCACAAAGCGCTGCTGGATCGGGTTCAGTTCGGTGACCTTGCCCTGCTCGTCGCGGGTCGCGTGTCCCTCGATGGTCCGCACTTTCTTGCCTTCGAAATAATGCGCACCCGTGATGCAGGTGCGCACTTCTTCGCTGGTGCCGTCCGGGTTATCGACAATCACCACGCAGGCGTGACAGATGCCCTGACCGCAACCCAGCCGGGAGCCCGTGAGGTTCTTGTATTCGTGCAGGTAGTCGATCATCGGCAGGTCATCAGGGATGTCCACCGGGCCGACGGATTGACCGTTGAGAGTCAGTTTAAGCGGACGGTTAGCCATTGAGGGCCTCCTTGATGCGTGCAGAAGTGATAGGCAGATCGCGAACACGTTTACCGATGGCATGAGCCACGGCGTTACCGATGGCGCCCACCACCGGGATCATCACCACTTCGGCAATGCCCTTGGACGGGTCGCTCGGCGACAGCGGCGGCAGGATTTCGGCCGTCTGGTTCCACACAGCTACGTGACGCGCCATCGGCAAACGGTAACGGTTGAAGTTCCAGTCACCCTCCCCCGGCCCGCCTTCGTACAGCGGCATCTCTTCCAGCAACGCGTGACCGATGCCCATCGCGATCCCGCCTTCGAGCTGCCCCTTGACCAACTCTTCCACCAGCACTCGACCGCACTCGACCCAGGAGTGATGGTTAAGCACCTGCACTTCGGCGGAGCCCTTGTTCACTTTCAATTCCACCAGCGTCGCAACCGGGCTGTAGTACGTCACCGCCGCGTTGTTCAACTGGGTGTCCGGGTAATGGACGTTCTGGCGATCCAGCAGGTGGAAACCGTTGCTGGTCATCTGCGCCAGTTTTGCCTTCGGTGCGCCGTCACCGTACTTCACGGCCAGGCCATCGAGGGGCAGACGTTCGCGCACGCCGTCGATGCTGTATTCAGCCTCGGCCCAGCTCCAGCGGTTGAAACCGTGCACCGTGGCGCCGGTCACCAGACCTTTTTCGTGGGCGTGTTTTGCCAACTGTTCAAAGCTCAGCGGCTGCATGCCGTTGGCGGTGAGTTTGCCGTCGACCCAATGGGCGTCTTCGCGGCGCACCACATAAGGATTGGCCTGACCGCCGTAAGGGCCCTGGCCCCAGATCTGTAGCGCTGCCGGCCATAAGCCGTGGTTGAACAGCACGCGCGCTGCTTCACGGGTGGCGTGGCTGAAGTAATAGGCGGAGTTGGTCGCCGACGACGCCGAGGCCAACTTGCCGACCCAGCGCGGATTGCGCAGGAAACCGTCCTGTTCAGCCTGACTCATGATGTACGGGTTGCCGCCGGTGATCAGCTGCAACTCTTTCCATTCGGTTTCGCCAGTCTTCACTTCAGTCGCCGGGATGCCGATGAAATCCGCCACCACCAGGGCTTGCGAGGTGGACATGCCCGTGCCGATTTCGATACCGATGTGACGCAGGGTCACGTGGCCTTCGGCGGTGAATTCGATGCTGGCCATCGGCGCTTCGGAACCGGTGCCGAAGTCTTTCTGGCAGATGGCGAAACCGACGCCGTACCAGTTGTCCGGGTCCTGGGCTTCGCGCTGCTGCTTGATCGCATCGCGGTTTTTCCAGACGTCGTGCACGGCCGCCTTGTCGAGGATCTCGTGCAGGCGCAACGCACCCGCCGGCACCGCGCCCTGGGTGTTTTTCATACCCGAGACCATGGCGTTTTTCTTGCGCAGGTCGATGGCATCGATACCAAGACGACCGGCGATTTCATCGACCATCATCTCGGTGGACGCCATGCTTTGCAGCGTGCCGTAACCACGCATCGAGCCCGCCTCAACCGCGCGGGAATGGTAGGCCGTGACCTGCAAATCGTTCTGCGGCATGTAATAGATCGACTGCGCCGCCGTCGCGCCTACCGCCGCCACTGAAGGGCTGTAGTTGATTCGTCCGCCGCCATCGACACTCATCTCGGCGCGGAAAATCTTGAAGCTGTGATCGATCTTGTCGACCGCCAGCTGGTAGCGGATGTCGAACGGGTGACGCTTGATGCCGCTCTGGAACTGCTCGTAACGGTCATTGGCCAAACGCACCGGCACACCGGCGCCGTACAACGCAGCAAGGGCTGCGTAGTAGACGAAGATGTTGTGGTCTTTGGAGCCGTAGCCGACTGTGTAGCCAGGGTGCATGTTCAGGTTGGCCAGGCCGAAACGCGACGGCGCGATCATCTTCGCTGTCTCGGTGGCGGCTTCCAGCGGGCACTGCGTGGCGACGACGAAATGCAGAGTCTTGGTCGCAGGATCGTACCAGCCGTTGCCGTTGTCCGGTTCCATCGCGGCCGGCTCGATCGATGGGGTCTTGTAGCGCTCGTCGAACACCAGCCAGTTTTCAGGCGGGGTTTCGATCTGCTGCTTCATGCGGTCGGCGTAAAACAGTCCGCGTTCAGTCAGGTTACCGTGCAGGTCCGGCTGGGAATTCCACACCGGCCGACGGTTTTTCAGCATCGGGAACAGGATCGAATCCTTGAGGCTGGCAAATTCATCCTCGTCCGCCGAAGTCGCGCCACCGACGCGTACGTAGCGGAAGCTGCCGTAGGGGTCGCCTTCGTAGAAAGGCACCTGGGCGCCATAACGAATCGCTTTGTCATTGAATTTGAGTTTGGCCTTGGCCTGACGGAAGCGCTCGAAGTCGTTCCAGATCAGGATCGCCACCGGGTGTCCGATGAACATCGGCACTTTGCCTTCCGGCAATAGCGGATCAGGTGCGTGCTCTTCCGGGAAGACGATGCCGTCCTTGTCCAGGTCGGCGGCGGTGACAATGCGGTCAGGCTGCAAGTCAGCACCGAGCCACGACAGGTCGTAACCTGCGTAGATGCGATCAGCTTTGGTGATTTTCAGCAACATGGCATGGCCCTGCTGCTGCGGCCAGCCCGGCATGTCCTTGGCGCGGATGTCGCGGGCAAAGACTTTGCTGCCGCAGACCTTGGACAAGGCATCGTTACGCGAGCGCGCCTTGCCATTGTTGCCGAGCCATTGCTCGGACGGCACGGTCACGCTGTTTTCCATCAAGGCTGCCAGCGCCTGGGTACTGAGCGGTGTAAGCGTCACGCTCACACCCGCCACCAGCCCGCCCTGAAGGAACGAACGCCGGGATATATCACGGTTGGACATGGATCATCCTCTGGGCGGTTATAGGCCCGCCCTTCTGGTTATGTTCTGGAATCTCGAGTCTTGCAGGAACCCTTTTTGGACGAAGCAAAGGGCTGTGTTGACAGTGCAAAGCTGACCGAAAGGTTAACTTTAAAGGTTTATGCGCTCGCGGCAAACAACCAGTTACAAAAAACTGACCGAAAGATCAAAGTCATGTGGCGTTGCACCGCATTAACGATCAAAAAGCCCACGCTGAGGTGTGGGCGAGCAAGTGCCGCAGAATGCGATCCTTGTAGCAGCTGTCGAGCCTGCGAGACTGCGTTCGGCTGCGTAACAGTCGTCAAACCAGACACCCCGGTTTCCCAAAAAACGGAGTGGACCCATAGCGGCTGCTGCGCAGCCGAACGCAGTCTCGCAGGCTCGACAGCTGCTACAAGTCGCGAGATTCAGAAATCAACAGTCGCCGACAGCAGGTAAGTACGCGGGGTCGATAGCGTCAAGCCGGGCTCGCTGTCATCCGATGCGCCCGCCGAACTCCAGTAGCGCTTGTCGGCTACGTTCTCGATATTGCCACGCAGGGTGATGGTTTTTTCGTCGACCCGGAACGCATAACGTGCGCCCACGTCGAAACGCTCCCAGGAGTCGATTTCCTTGTTGTTGGACTGGTCCAGGTACTGCGAGCTGGAATAGATCCCGCGGCTGGTCAAGGTCAGGCCCTGCACGGTCGGCACATCCCACTCGGCACCAAGGTTGACGTTGTATTTCGGCGTGGCAGGCGCCCGGTTGCCATCAAACGTGCCATTGGTGGTGCTGGTCAACTCGCTGTCGATGTACATGACACCGCCGAGCAGGCGAAACCCTGTTAGCGGTTCACCAAACACGCTCACTTCAACACCGTCGTTTTGACGCTTGCCGTTCGGGCCGAAGACGCGAGTCGTGGCATTGGTCTCGTAGGCCGGTTGCTTGATCCGGAACACTGCGGCGGTCACGGCAAAAGGGCCCGCGTCATACTTGGCGCCGACCTCAACCTGGCGGCTGATGAACGGCGGGAAGATTTCGTCCTCGTTCACCGAGGTCGATGGCGCGATCTTGCCCTGACTCAGGCCTTCCATGTAGTTGGCATACAACGAGAGCTTGTCGGTCGCTTTGAACAGGATGCCACCCGATGGCGACACTTTTTCCTCGTCATAGGCGGTGTCGCCTTTGATGTTATCCGACCAGTCGTCGACCTTCACTCGCTGCCAGCGGGCGCCGAGTGTCAGCAGCAGCCGATCATCGAAGAAGCCCAGCGTGTCGGACAACGCGACACCGCTGAAGCGGTTCTCGGTGTACACCTTTGAATCGAATCGCGTCGGGGTCCCAGGCTTCGGTGTTTCGACCGGGTCGTAAAGGTTGCTGGGGGCCGAGGCGTAACGGGCACCGCCGTTTTCAAAGTCCATGTAGAAGTAGCTGGCAGCCAGATTGACCTCATGGCTCACCGGACCGGTATGAAACCAGTTGCGTACCCCTGCCGTGGCCGTCCGGACATTTTCATCACGGGTGAAGTCGCGAGGTTGAACGCTGAAGTCCCCAGCGTCGTTAGTGACCGAGACGGCATGACGGAGAAAGTCATGGTTGCTTTTACGCGCGCCCACGCCGCCGTACAACATGACGGAATCGCTGACGTCGAATTCGCCGTTCACTGTTCCGAACGTATCTTCGGTGCGCGCCTTGCTCCAGGCCTGCGCATAGTTGCGGCGGACATCGCTGGCATGCGGAACCTGGGCATTGGCGCCAACCTGTACGCGTTCCTGCGGTGCATCAGTGTCACGCTCGGTGTGCCCGATGTCCGTTGAGAGCCGCAGGCGCTCGCCACGGAAATCCAGGCCCAGCACAGCCATGTCGCGATCGACGCTCTGGTGATCCCATTCGGTGTCGCCGGACTGCTTCACGCCATTGAAGCGGATGCCGAACTTGTCATCCTCACCAAAGCGCCGACCGACATCCACGGCGCCGCCGAGCTGGTTGTTGGACGCGTAACTGCCGGTGAACGAAGTGATCGGCTTGTCGGTGGCACGCTTGGGTACCACGTTGATGCCGCCACCCACACTGCCCCGAGGCGAGATACCGTTGATGAGCTGGGTAGGACCTTTGAGGATGTCGACGCGGTCGGCCATCTCCATGTCGATCGTATAAGTGGGCAGAACGCCGTAGAGGCCGTTGTAGGCAACATCACTGTTGAACAGGCTAAGCCCACGGATGGTGAACTGCTCATAACGGCCACCCGCCGGGTTGGTGGCGCGAACCGACGGATCATTGGCGATCAAGTCGCCCAAGGTACGAGCCTGCTGGTTTTCGATCACCTCACTGGTATAGGTGGTCATGCTGAACGGCGTTTCCATGAAGTCTTTCGAGCCCAGCAATCCTTGCGAACCGCGTCGCGCAACCTGGCCGCCGGCATATACCTCGCCGTCCGCCCCACCCGTGGCACCGAGAATCGAGGTCGGCGCCAGTTGCAGGCTGCTGCCTTCTGGCGCCGGGGTCAGGATGTACGCTTGTTCGCCCACCGGCTGCAGTTGCAAACCGGAACCTTGCAACAGTCGAGCGAAGCCCTCCTCCACCGCGAACTCGCCGGCAAGACCAGGGCTGCTGCGCCCGCCCACCAGTGTCGGGTCCACCGACAGATTGACGCCAGCCAACCCGGCGAAGCGCGTCAGCGCGGCACTGAGACTTCCTGCCGGCACCTGATAACTGCGTCGAGACGCGTCTTCAGCCCAACCGGCGGTGATGAACAACGGACACGCACTCAGGCTCAACAACAGGCTCAAGTGCAACAACGGACGACGGCTGGCGGGGACCAAACGCGGACTGGACGGGAACACTGCAGGCATTGAAAAAGTTCTCTTGGTTCGTTCACTTGCCTTGAATGACAATCGATACGAAAAAAGGGGACACGCCTTAAACACTATTTTTGCGCGGCAGCAGCGTTACCCAATAACGTGTGCGCGAATGCACCTCCAGAGGAAGGCTGGCAGCAAGCAGCGCCAGGATTCGGTCGGTATCTTGCAAACGAAAACTGCCGGTCACGCGCAGGGATTCCAGCTCTGGCTCCCAGCGCAACACGCCCGGACGATAACTGCTGAGCTCGCGCAAAAAATCACCCAAGGGTTGGTTCTGCGCCATCAGTACACCCTCACGCCAGCCTGGGGCGAGTACGTCAAAGGGTTCAATAGCGCCCGCACCCGCCGCTTTAAGACTGACTTGCTGGCCGGCTTGCAACGAGAAATCCGGTCCGCGCAACGGTTGCAATCGCACCGCCCCTTTCAGGACTGACACCTTGCAACCCGCCTGCCCCTGACGAACGCACACTTCGCCCTGACTGACGATTAATTGCCCGAAGTGGGTCTGGACGGTCAACGGCGGGGTTCCAGGAACGCTCAGCGCTATTTCGCCCTCGACGAGTTTCAGCCACCGATTCGTCAGATCGATATCGACGGCGCTTGCGGTGTTCAGTTGCAGCGAGCTGCCATCGGCCAAGCGGACCGTTTTGCCTTCCCCGGTCGCGGTTCGCAGGTCGGCACTCCAGACATCCAGCGGTAATTGTCGACTGATCAGCCAGGCAGCCGGCACCAATGCCACCGCCCCCAAGGCACGCTTGAGTACGGTACGCCGGCTTTCCTGCGGTCGATCGAGACTGGCCATTGCCAGCGCTGACGGTAGCTCGGTAAAGCGCTGACGCAGGACTTGGGCTTTCTGCCAGGCCTGCTCGTGACTCGAATGACTGTTTCGCCAGGTCTGCAGTTCGGCGCGATCCCGCTCATTGGCAGAACCGGATTCCATAAGCGCCAGCCATTGTGCAGCGACCCGTACGACTTGGCGGGCTTCAGCCGACGGCGCTGAGCCGATCACAGCATCACCAGCAGGCAATGTTCATAAGCCTGGGCCATGTAGCGCTTGATCGTGCGCTCCGAGACGCTCAGGCGCTCGGCGATGTCCTGATATGTCAAACCCTCCAATTGACTCCACAGAAACGCCCTGCGCACCGGCCTTGGCAATCCATCGAGCAACTCATCGAGGGCTTGCAGGGTTTCCAGGAGGATCCAGCGCTGCTCGGGGGATGGCACACAATCCTCAGGCAAGAGGGCCAGCGCATTGAGGTAGGCCTGCTCCAGGCTGCGACGCTTGTAGAAATTGGTCAGGAGCCGTTTGCCGACAGTTGCCAGATAGGCACGGGGTTCTTGCAGATCAGCAATGCTCTGAGAGCTGGCGAGTAAGCGTACGAAGGTGTCCTGGCTAAGATCCGCCGCATCATGGCCATTGCTCATGCGCCGTCTCAACCAGCCTTCCAGCCAACCACGATGATCGCGGTAGAGGTCGTTGAAAGATTGCTCCTCTGGCATTACTGCATCACTCATCTCAAGAAGCCCTGTGCCAACGAGTTATCGTTAATGAGAGTGATTCTAATTAATGTCAGCCGTGCGAAGGAAGCGCTTTATGTGTCAGTTGAGCAGAAAGGCTGGATGAGGAGGGTCGGGAGGGAGAAAACGTTGAATCGCAGACACAAAAAACCCCGGTCTTTCGACCAGGGTCTTTGCTATCGACTCGAAGACAGCCTGAGGCTTTTCTTCGTAGCTCCAAGGCGTTCAGTGGGCCTTGTAGCAGATATGGCGCAGCGGACGGGACTCGAACCCGCGACCCCCGGCGTGACAGGCCGGTATTCTAACCGACTGAACTACCGCTGCGTATCGCTTTGGACTTGCGTCCAAGTAACTCGTCTGACTGAAAGCTTCGAGGCTTGTCAATCTCGAACCAGGTAAAACCTGCTTCGCAAATATGGCGCAGCGGACGGGACTCGAACCCGCGACCCCCGGCGTGACAGGCCGGTATTCTAACCGACTGAACTACCGCTGCGCGTCGGTGGAGGCTTTTAAAAGCTTCCATCTTGCTTTCGCAAGACTCTCGGAAGTGGTGGGTGATGACGGGATCGAACCGCCGACATTCTGCTTGTAAGGCAGACGCTCTCCCAGCTGAGCTAATCACCCGGTTTGCATCTCCGAGGCCGCGAAATTTACGCAGGTAGCGAACCTAAGTCAATAGCAGGATTGAAGTTTTTCTGAAAAAGACAAAATCGCGTCAGTGGCTGGTGAGCGTGGTGACGGCCAGACCGCTATCGCGAGCAGGCTCACTCCCACAATAGTCCGCGTTGCACCTGTGGGAGTGAGCCTGCTCGCGATGACGGCGGAACATCCACTAGCCCTGTCACTCGCTGTAAATCATCTTCTTGGTCATCCCGCCATCCACCACGAACTCCTGGCCCGTGACGAACCCTGCATTGCGCGACAGCAGCCACGCCACCATCGCCGCCACGTACTCGACCGTCCCTACCCTGCCCGCCGGATGCTGGGAATGGTCGGCATCGGTGAGAGGTTCGGCCCGGCGGGCAGACGGGTCACGCGTATCGATCCATCCCGGACTGACGGCATTGACGCGAATCTCCGGCCCAAGGCTGATTGCCAGCGCATGAGTCAGGGCCAACAGCCCTCCCTTGCTCGCCGCGTACGCCTCAGTGTCAGGTTCCGACTGCCCGGCACGGGTCGAGGCCAGATTGACGATAGCCCCGCTGTGAGCTCGCAGGTAAGGCGCGCAGTGCTTCGCCAACAGCATCGGCCCGCTGAGATTCACCGCCAGCACCCGATTCCAGTAAGACAGATCGAGGCTTTCCAGCGTGATGTTGTGCGGATCGGCAATGGCCGCATTGCACACCAGCGCATCAAGTCGGCCGAATTGCCCCAAGACCTCAGCCACACCCAACGCCACCTGGCCCTCGTTGGATACGTCCATGGCGATGAACCAGGCGTTTTCGCCCAGCACCTTGGCCACTTTCGAACCGCGGACCCGATCCAGGTCGGTCAGCACGACTTGCCAGCCTTCGCTGACCAGCCAGGCCGATATCCCCAGACCGATGCCCCGCGCAGCACCCGTGACCAGCGCGACGCGGCCATTGGTGCCAGTACCCGGCGTCGACAATTCGATCACAGCGCAGCCAGACCGCGCGCCAGATCGGCTTGCAGGTCTGTCACGTCTTCGAGGCCGACCGCGATGCGGATCAGGCTGTCACGAATACCCGCCGCTTCACGCTCCTGCGGCGCCAGACGACCGTGGGAGGTGGTGCTTGGGTGAGTGATGGTGGTCTTGGTGTCACCGAGGTTAGCCGTGATGGAAATCAGTCGGGTCGCATCGATAAAGCGCCAGGCGCCCTCTTTGCCACCCTTGACTTCGAAACTCACGACCGCGCCAAAGCCCTTCTGCTGGCGCTGGGCCAGTTCGTGCTGAGGATGGCTTTTCAGCCCGGCGTAATGGACTTTCTCGATGCCTTCCTGCTGTTCCAGCCACTCGGCCAGTTGCTGGGCGTTGGCACAATGGGCCTTCATCCGCAGGTTCAGGGTTTCAAGACCCTTGAGGAAGATCCAGGCGTTGAACGGACTCAGGGTTGGGCCTGCGGTGCGCAAGAAGCCGACCACTTCCTTCATCTGCTCGCTGCGACCGGCAACGACACCGCCCATGCAACGACCCTGGCCGTCGATGAATTTGGTCGCCGAGTGCACAACGATGTCTGCACCGAGTTTCAATGGCTGCTGCAACGCCGGGGTGCAGAAACAGTTGTCGACCACCAGCATCGCGCCTTTGGCGTGAGCGATTTCCGATAACGCAGTGATATCCACCAGTTCGGCCAGCGGATTGGACGGAGACTCGACGAACAGCAATTTGGTGTTGGGCTTGATCGCCGCATCCCAGCCGGACAAATCCGCCAGGGGAACGTAATCGACTTCGATTCCAAAGCGCTTGAAGTACTTTTCGAACAGGCTGATGGTCGAGCCAAACACACTACGAGACACCAACACATGGTCGCCAGCGCTGCACAGGCTCATCACCACAGCCATGATCGCAGCCATGCCGGTGGCGGTGGCCACGGCCTGCTCGGCGCTTTCCAGCGCGGCAATACGCTCTTCGAACGCACGCACGGTCGGGTTGGTGTAGCGCGAGTAAACGTTGCCCGGAACTTCCCCGGCAAAACGCGCCGCCGCATCGGCAGCGGTGCGGAACACGTAACTGGAAGTAAAGAACATCGGATCACCGTGTTCGCCTTCTGGCGTACGGTGCTGACCGGCGCGTACGGCCAGGGTATCGAACGCTACGCCGTCGAGGTCGCTGTCCAGCCGACCGGCATCCCAATCCTGACTCATGCTGTCACTCCTTGCCTTGCTCTTTTAGTAGATACAAAACCGGCCCCTCAGGGCCGGTAGTTACTCAGTTGTTATACAGATCAATGATCGCACTGACTGCCTGCGTCTTGACCTTGGAGGCATCGTTGCGAGCCTGCTCGATCTTGTTCAGGTAAGCCTCGTCGACGTCGCCGGTAACGTACTGGCCGTCGAACACTGCGCAATCGAACTTCTCGATCTTGATCTTGCCGCCACCGACTGCTTCGATCAAGTCGGGCAAGTCCTGATAGATCAGCCAGTCAGCGCCGATCAGATCCGCCACGTCCTGGGTCGAACGGTTGTGCGCGATCAGCTCGTGAGCGCTCGGCATGTCGATGCCATAGACGTTCGGGTAGCGAACGGCCGGTGCCGCAGAGCAGAAGTAAACGTTCTTGGCGCCCGCTTCGCGGGCCATCTGGATGATCTGCTTGCACGTGGTGCCGCGTACGATCGAGTCGTCCACCAGCATCACGTTCTTGCCGCGGAATTCCAGCTCGATGGCGTTGAGCTTCTGGCGTACGGATTTTTTCCGTGCAGCCTGGCCCGGCATGATGAAGGTCCGGCCGATGTAGCGGTTCTTCACGAAGCCTTCGCGGAACTTGACGCCCAAGTGGTTCGCCAGCTCGAGCGCTGCGGTGCGGCTGGTGTCAGGGATCGGGATGACCACGTCGATGTCGTGATCCGGACGCTCGCGCAAGATCTTCTCGGCAAGTTTCTCGCCCATGCGCAGACGGGCCTTGTAGACCGACACGCCGTCGATGATCGAGTCCGGACGCGCCAGGTAGACGTGTTCGAAGATGCACGGAGTCAGGGACGGATTGTTTGCGCACTGACGGGTGTGCAGCTTGCCGTCTTCAGTGATGTAGACCGCTTCGCCCGGCGCGAGGTCGCGAATCAGGGTGAAACCGAGCACGTCCAGGGAGACGCTTTCGGAGGCAATCATGTACTCGACGCCTTCGTCGGTGTGACGCTGACCGAAGACAATCGGGCGGATGCCATGCGGGTCGCGGAAACCGACGATACCGTAACCGGTCACCATCGCAACGACCGCGTAACCACCCACGCAACGGTTGTGCACGTCAGTGACGGCAGCAAATACATCTTCTTCGGTAGGCTGCAACTTGCCGCGCTGGGCCAGCTCGTGCGCGAACACGTTCAGCAGTACTTCCGAATCAGAGTTGGTGTTGACGTGGCGCAGGTCAGATTCGTAAATCTCCTTGGCCAGCTGTTCAACGTTGGTCAGGTTACCGTTGTGCGCCAGGGTGATGCCGTAAGGCGAGTTGACGTAAAACGGTTGAGCTTCAGCCGAAGTCGAGCTGCCTGCGGTCGGGTAACGCACATGGCCAATGCCCATGTGCCCGACAAGGCGCTGCATGTGACGCTGATGGAACACGTCACGTACCAGGCCATTGTCCTTGCGCAGGAATAACCGGCCATCATGGCTGGTCACGATACCGGCAGCGTCCTGGCCGCGGTGCTGGAGCACGGTTAGCGCGTCATACAGCGCCTGATTGACGTTCGACTTACCGACGATACCGACGATGCCACACATGCGACGCAACCCCTACTTAATGGATCTGAACTGAACAACACTCACTGAGGCGTTTTGGCCGTCGGCAAGAGGTGCTCCTTGAACGGTATCTCAGCGGGTACGCTGATACCGCTGGCAAGCCACTGACTGCTCCACCCGAGAATCAGGTTTTTGGACCAGTCTGCGACCAATAGAAACTTTGGCACGAGCTGTGATTCTTTCCACCACCCGTCCTGCTGTACCGGCCCCAGGCTCAACAGCCCGATCGCCACGACCACCAGCAACACGCCACGCGCTGCGCCGAAGGCCATGCCGAGAAATCGATCGGTCCCGGATAGCCCGGTGACGCGAACCAACTCGCCGATAAGATAATTGATCATTGCGCCTACGATTAACGTGGCGACAAACATGATGGCACAGCCCGTGATTACACGAGCCGATGGCGTTTCTATGTATCCGGCGAGGTACTCGGACAATGAACCACCGAACATCCAGGCGACGACTCCTGCGATGATCCAGGTCACCAGCGATAATGCTTCTTTGACGAAGCCGCGGCTCAGACTGATCAATGCGGAGATGGCGACTATTGCAACGATCGCCCAATCAACCCAGGTAAATGGCACAGTGCAGCCTACAGACGGATAAGGCGGCGCATTTTAGCAGAGCCCATGCTGATCGGTAAGCTGCGATTGTCAGTGCATTTCAAATCGGGGCAATAGTTTTAACCCTTATCGAAACTGCACTCGCCCCTGTAGCAGCTGGCGAAGCCTGCGTCCGACTGCGCAGGAGCCGTAAAATCAGGCAATTGGGTCTATCCGGCACGCCGTGCAAGCGGGATTGACAGCTGCTTCGCAGCCGGACGCAGGCTGCGCCAGCTGCTACAGAGATCGGCCCGTTTTAACCGCGCTCAGGCTGGAAGCGCACTACAAAACCCTTGAGGTTCTGCTGGCGGCTTAGCAAGTCGCGCAAACGGTCGGCTTCTGCGCGCTCAATCAGCGGCCCGACGAATACCCGGTTCTTGCCGTCCGCTGTGCGGATGTAGGCGTTATAGCCTTGGCTGCGCAAGGATTTCTGCAGGCTTTCCGCGCTGGCTCGGTTCGACAGACTGGCCAGTTGCACCGACCAACTGACCGACAGGCCATTGGCATCGACGCGACTTTGCGTGGTATCGGGTTTGCCTGGGGCCGCGGTGATCGGTTGGGCAGGCGGCGTGCTTGGCTTGGCCGCCATGGCTGGCACAGGCGCCGGCGCGGCGGGTTTGGCGGCGGGTTTGGCAGCAGGTGCAGGCGCGACAGGGGCAGTCGGAGCGATCGGCACCGAAGGCTCTTCCTGCTGAGCGATTTCCTCATCGCTCGGTACCGGCTCTTGCGGAAGCGTCTGCGGCTCGGGCACGACCACGGGCTCGACCTGCACTTGCGGCATCGAAGGTGCTTGCGGTGCGGCGGGCGCCTCAACGCTCACCTGGCGCTGTTCATCCTGACGCGAAAACAGCATCGGCAGGAAAATCACCGCCAGTGCCACTAGAACCAGGGCACCGACCATCCGCTGTTTGTAGGCTTTATCCAGCAATGCCATTTGCCGCTTCCTCCGTGGAGCGCCGGGCCAACCATTCAAGGGCCTCGGCGACACAATAAAATGATCCGAACAACAGAATCTCGTCGTCGCTCGTGGCCAATGCACACTGCCCATCGAGGGCTGCAGCCACGCTGTCATAGGACGTTACCGAAGCGCCAAGGTTCTGCAACACCCCGTGCAAATCGGCAACTGGCCGTGACCGAGGCGAATCCAGCGGCGCAACCGCCCAGTGCTGGACACTAGCATTCAACTCGCCCACAACACCATCGAGATCCTTGTCCGCCAGCAATCCGAACACGGCCAGACGCTTGCCTGCCGGTGGCCGACTGGCCAGTCGACGAGCCAGGTACTCGGCCGCATGAGGATTATGGCCCACGTCCAGCAACAGGCTCAGGTGCTTGCCTTGCCAGTCGAACTGACGGCGATCAAGACGCCCTACCACCCGCGTAGCCTTCAGGGCATCGACAATCTGTGCATCCACCCACGGCAGATCCATCAGCAGATAAGCCTGCAACGCCAGCGCGGCGTTTTCCATCGGCAGGTCAAGCAACGGCAGATCACGCAGCTCAATCACCTGCCCTTGAGCGTCGACACCGCGCCATTGCCAGTGATGATCGGTCACACCCAGATCAAAATCACGCCCGCGCAAGAAAAACGGACAAGCCAGCTCGCGCGCCTTATCAAGCAAAGGTTGTGGAGGATTCAGATCGCCGCAAAGCGCAGGCGCGCCCTGGCGGAAGATACCGGCTTTTTCGTACGCCACGGATTCCCGGGTATCACCCAGGTAATCGGCATGATCGACGCCAATGCTGGTGACCAGCGCCATGTCGGCATCTACCACGTTGACTGTATCCAGACGCCCGCCCAGACCGACTTCGAGCACCACCGCGTCAAGCCCGGCCTGTTGAAACAGCCAGAACGCCGCCAGGGTGCCCATTTCGAAGTACGTCAGGGAAGTGTCGCCGCGGCCCGCCTCGACTGCAGCAAAGGCTTCGCACAGCTCGGCGTCGGTTGCTTCGACGCCGTTGACCTGCACCCGCTCGTTATAACGCAGCAGGTGCGGAGAATTGTAAACGCCGACGCTCAGGCCCTGCGACCGTAGCAACGAAGCCACAAATGCGCAGGTGGAACCCTTGCCGTTGGTGCCGGTGACCGTGATCACCCGAGGCGCCGGCTTGCCCAGTCCCATGCGGGACGCTACCTGTTGCGAGCGCTCCAGGCCCATGTCGATGGCCGAAGGGTGCAACTGCTCAAGGTAGGCGAGCCACTCGCCAAGGGTACGTTGGGTCATATGTTGGCAGGCACCGGCGGAACCACGATTGGCTCGATAGGTGCGGCGACGAATTTAGGCGTCGGCAGGCCCATCATCTGTGCCAGCAGGTTGCCCAGGCGCGGACGCAGTTCCTGACGGTGAATGATCATGTCGATCGCGCCGTGTTCCAGCAGGAACTCACTGCGCTGGAAGCCTTCCGGCAATTTTTCACGCACGGTCTGTTCGATGACGCGCGGACCGGCAAAACCGATCAGGGCTTTCGGTTCGCCGACGATCACATCGCCCAGCATCGCCAGACTGGCGGAAACACCGCCGTAGACAGGGTCGGTCAGTACCGAGATGAACGGAATGCCTTCTTCACGCAGACGCGCCAGCACCGCGGAGGTCTTGGCCATTTGCATCAGGGAGATCAAGGCTTCCTGCATCCGCGCGCCGCCGGAGGCAGCGAAGCAGATCATCGGGCATTTGTTTTCCAGTGCGTAGTTGGCAGCGCGTACAAAGCGCTCACCGACGATGGCACCCATCGAACCGCCCATGAAGGAAAATTCGAAAGCCGACACCACGACCGGCATACCCAGCAGCGTGCCGCTCATGGAGATCAGGGCATCTTTTTCGCCGGTCGCTTTCTGTGCGGCGGTCAGGCGATCCTTGTACTTCTTGCCGTCACGGAATTTCAGACGGTCGACGGGCTCCAGCTCGGCGCCCAGTTCGGCACGGCCTTCGGCGTCGAGGAAAATGTCGATACGGGCGCGGGCGCCGATACGCATGTGGTGATTGCACTTGGGGCAAACGTCCAGGGTCTTTTCCAGCTCCGGACGATACAGCACAGCCTCGCAAGACGGGCATTTGTGCCACAGACCTTCAGGCACCGAGCTCTTCTTGACCTCGGAACGCATGATCGAAGGGATCAGTTTGTCTACTAACCAGTTGCTCATGCTTTCTTTCTCCAGTACCGGCGGCTCGAACACTTTGGTTCGCAGCCCCGCGTATGCCCTTGAGCTAAATTCATATGTGCGGCGATGATCGACTGGATGGCCGGATCAGCAAAATGTGACCTGCGTACCACCCAAAAACCCTCAGCCATGCCTGTGGACGGCGGCAGTGTGCCAGCCGTCACATCAACGTGCCGCGTACTGCCTTGATGAACGCCTGAACCTTTGCGTGATCCTTGATTCCCTTGCTCGCCTCTACCCCGCCACTGACGTCGACCGCGTAAGGCCGGACCCGCGCAATCGCTTCGGCAACGTTGTCCGGTGTCAGGCCACCCGCCAAAATGATCGGTTTGCTCAACCCTTGAGGTATCAGAGACCAGTCGAATGCTTCCCCGGTTCCCCCAGGTACGCCCTCGACATAGGCATCCAGCAGGATACCGCTGGCACTGGGAAAGGCATCGCAAGCGGCCGCAATGTCGTCACCGGCCTTGACCCGCAGCGCCTTGATGTACGGACGGTGCCAGCCTTCACAATCCGCAGCCGTTTCATCACCATGGAACTGCAACAGATCCAGCGGCACGGCGTCGAGCAGTTCGCCCAACTCGCAACGACTGGCGTTGACGAACAATCCCACGGTGGTCACGAACGGCGGCAGCGCCTTGATAATGTCTCGCGCTTGCTGAAACGTCACGGCACGCGGGCTTTTTGCATAGAAGACGAATCCGATCGCATCCGCCCCGGCCTCTACCGCTGCCAACGCATCTTCTATGCGGGTAATCCCGCAAATCTTGCTGCGAACGGCTGACATGTCGATAGAACCCCAAGGCAAATCCGAGAAAGTCCCGGATGGTAACAAATGCGTTCGAGGGCGTCAGCCGTCAAGTTCGGTGAAACCGGTCAAGAAGTGCGGGCCAATGTAACGCTGCGGCAATTCGAACTCATCGCGGTATTCGACCTGCACCAGGTACAGGCCGAAAGGATGCGCGGTCACCCCGCCGGAACGACGGATTCGGCTCTCCAGCACCTCTTTCATCCACTCCACCGGGCGCTCGCCGGCACCGATGGTCATCAGCACGCCGGCAATGTTGCGCACCATGTGGTGCAGGAACGCGCTGGCACGGATGTCCAGCACGATCATTTTGCCGTGGCGAGTGACTCGCAGGTGGTGAAGCTCCTTGATCGGCGACTTGGCCTGGCACTGACCCGCGCGGAAAGCGCTGAAATCATGGGTACCCACCAGGTACTGCGCCGCCTCGGCCATACGGTCGACGTCCAGGGGCCGGTGGTTCCAGGTAATTTCATCGTTCAGGTGCGCCGGGCGGATCTGATCGTTGTAGATCACGTAGCGATAGCGCCGGGCAATGGCTTTGAACCGTGCATGAAAATCCGCCGGCATGGCCTTGGCCCAACTGACACTGATGTCGTGGGGCAAGTTGATGTTGGCACCCATGACCCAGGCTTTCATAGAGCGCTCGACCTGCGTGTCGAAATGCACCACCTGTCCGCATGCGTGCACACCGGCGTCAGTGCGACCGGCGCAGAGCAGCGAGACAGGCGAGTCGGCGACTTTCGACAACGCCTTTTCCAGGGTTTCCTGCACGGTGAGCACGCCGGAGGCCTGACGCTGCCAGCCGCGATAACGCGAGCCTTTGTATTCAACGCCCAACGCGATCCGGAAAAAGCCGTCGGCCGCCATTTCGGCGGCAGGATTATCTATATTTGCCAAGGAGTGACAGCCTGCTGATGTACGCAAAGGCGGGCATTATAAGGCTGTGGGAGGTGGATGCCAGTGCAACAGTCGACACAGTGTTGAATGTTAGGGCTTCATCGCGGGCAAGCCCGCTCCCACAGGTTTTGTGAACGGCGCAAATCACTGTGGGAGCGGGCTTGCCCGCGATGACCATCCCACCACCACCACCACCACCACCACCCTCGCACTCCCGGCAGAAACAAAAACGGCAGCCTCAATGGGCTGCCGTTCTCTTTACGACTTACCGAGCATTCAAGCGAGGCGCGACAACATTTCCTTCGCTTCGCTCTTCTGACCGTCATCACCCTCGGTCACCACCTCGTTGAGGATGTCCCGCGCACCGTCGTTGTCGCCCATGTCGATGTAGGCCTGGGCCAGATCGAGTTTGGTGGCCACTTCGTCGGTACCGGAAAGGAAGTCGAACTCAGGCTCGTCAGCGGCAGAGGCCATGGCGTCTTCCGCTGAAAAGGTCGGCCCGCTGATGTCCTGGGATAGACGATCGAGCTCCGCGCTGAAATCGTCAGGCTTGGCGGACAAATCATCGGCAGCGACGGGGGCGTCCATTTCGTCCGCCAGCGACAGGTCGAAGTCGGCCGGCAATTCCAGATCGTCCAGTGTCACTTCCGGAACACTCGGCGCTTCCGCAACCGGCAGATCCTTGGCATCGTCGTCCAGGTTCAGCAGGAAATCATCTTCGGCCAACGTGGCTGGCGAAGCTTCACCACCGAGGTCCATGTCCAGATCAAAATCAGACAGGTCGTCGAGGTTTTCCTTGATATCAGTCTGCTGCTGCAACACCGACTCAAAGCTCAGATCATCGTCAGACGGGAATGCATCCAGATCTTCCACGGGGTTCGCTTCGGGAGAAACAACGGCCGGAGAAGCGGTTTCCAGATCATCCAGGCTCAAGTCGAAGTCATGATCAAATTCGTCATCAGCCGGCACCACTGGCGCAGGCGCCTCTGGCTCATCCAGCATCAGGTCCTTGACGTACTGGGCATCCATTTGCGCTGCGATAGCCGCAGCACCACCCGCCGCCACGAGCGCCATGGCCGGGAAGCGGCTTTTCAACTGTTCGACCTGAGCGAAGTTGTCGCCGTTGGCAATCAGCTTGCGCTCCTGGGCGACGAACGCATCGCGATCGCCCTGCTGCCCGTAGACTTCCATCAGCTTCAAGCGCAAATCACTGCGTTGCGGCTCCTGCTTGATGCCATCTTCCAGTATCGCGGCGGCCTGATTCAGGCGACCGGCAGCAATGTGCGACTGCGCCCGACCCAACACATCATCATTGTGCTCGGCGGCTGGCGAGATCAGCGGCGCTGCGATTGGCGGCGTTACGATGACCGGAGCGATCACTGGCGCCGGTGCAGGCACAGGCGCTGGAGTCGGCTCTACAGCCGGCGCCGTGGCGAGCTTCACGCTTGCAGGCGGAACTTCCAGACCTTCGAAGCTGCTTTCCGGCAAATCGTGATCGACCGAGAATTCCTGCTCCTCGGACAATGCGCGAGCCATGCGCAGATGCTTTTCAGCTTCTTGCTGAGCTTTGCGCCGACGGGCCAGCAACAGCAACAGAAGCAGCAGGATGACTGCGCCACCGCCGACCATGCCCAGCAACCATGGATTGGTCAGCAGCTCATTGAATTTCTGATCGTCAGTGGTTTTAACCGGCGTCGGCTCGACCGGTTTTTCAGCGGGTGCCAGCGCGGCTTCCGGCACCACAGCCTCAGGCGCTGACGCGGGTGTCACCGGTGCTGTCGGCACGGCTTCGGCAGGCGTCGTTGCCGCTGGACTGCCTGCCAGTTCCGCCGACATGGCTGGCGCGGCAGCCGCACCTGCATCCACCGGAGCGTCTGCAGCGCCTTCAGCCTGCAACTTGGCCAATTGGTTGTTCTTCAGTTCGATCAGGCGTTGCAGCTTGTCCATCTGACTTTGCAGATCGGTCATGCGGCTTTTCAGTTCGGCGTTGTCACGACGGGTCGTGTCGAGGCTTTCCTGGGTTACCGCCAGCTTGTTGCTCAACTTCTTCGCATCGCCCGCAGCGCCTTTGGCACCGGGCTTGCCCGTCTCGGCCGAGACCAGGCTCAAGTTGTCCTTGGGAGCTTGCGAGGTCGCGCCATCACCGCGAGGACGGTTAGTGGCATCCAGTTGTTGCTGGCCAGCGCCCGCCTTGGGTACATAGCGACGCCCCTGACGCCACGCCGTGTTCTGTGCGGCGACTTCGGCGATGGCTTTAGGTTGCGGCAGATTGGTGCTTTGCGCCTGATCCGGCAGACGCAGCACCTGACCGGTTTTCAAACGGTTGATGTTGCCGTCAATAAAGGCATCCGGGTTCAGTGCCTGGATGGCCAGCATGGTCTGCTGGATCGACCCGCCATTACGCGCCTTTGCAGCGATTTCCCATAAGGTATCGCGCGGCGTGGTGGTGTACTGGGCGGACTTGGTTGCGCCGGTGACTGGTGCCGCAACGGTTTGCGTTGGTGCAGGCTGAGCAGCCGCATCAGCGGTCTGCGGCGAGAATTTTGAAGGATCGAGCAATACGCTGTAATCGCGCATCAATCGACCGCTCGGCCACATCACCTGAACCAGGAATTTCACCATCGGTTCGGACAGTGGCTTGCTGGATGTCACACGCAGGATGCTTTTACCGCCGGGGTTGAGCACCGGAGTAAAGGTCAGGTCGTTGAGAAACGCCTGGCGGTCGACACCGGCCTTGGCGAAATCTTCGGGTGAGGCCAGGCTCGGCACCACTTCAGCAGCAGTGAGCTCCTTGATATCAAGAAGCTCGATTTCCGCCACCAGCGGCTGGTTCAGCGTCGACTTCAGGGTCAGCTCCCCGAGCCCGAGGGCATGCGCCACACCGGAGGACAGCGCCGAGGCGGCCGCTATTGCTAACACCAGTTTGCGAACTTGAACCATAGCCTCATCCTTTGTTTGAACATTCCTCGGCCAGCGAGAAGGTGTTGATAGTCGCTGCCGTAAGGCATTGCGCGCGGCGGCGAAGGGTCGTCGCGCGCGATCTTTTCTTTCTTGCCACGCGAAGCCCCGAAGGGTGACTCGCGATCAGCACTTCGGCCAAGCATAGCGCCCGGCCAGATTCAGTCGACAAATTGTTGCCAAGTATCTTTTACGCTAGGTCTTTTATCAACAATTCAGCCACCTGCACAGCATTGAGCGCGGCACCTTTGCGTACGTTATCTGACGTCAGCCAGACATTAAGTTCCGACGGGTCGTCAATTCCCCGGCGGACCCGACCGACGTACACCACATCCTGCCCTACCGCGTCGCCCACCGCTGTCGGGTAATCTCCGGCTTCTACCAGTTCGATGCCCGGCGCGTCTTCCAGGGCGGCGTTGACTTTCGCCAGGTCGACTTCACGCGAAGACTGAAGAGTCACACTAAAGCTATCGCCAAAAAACACCGGCGCTTGAATGCACGTAACGGAAATCTTTAACGAAGGCAGCGCCAACACCTGACGCACTTCGCGCACCAGGCGTTTTTCCAGCAAGGTATGGCCCTGCTCATCCGGCTTGCCGACCTGAGCCAGCAGGTTGAAGGCCATCTGCCGATCAAAGAACGTTGGCTCCAGCGGACGTACATTGAGCAGCTCGGCGGTTTGCCGCGCCAGTTCAGTCACGGCTTCACGACCCTGGGCTGACACCGCCAGACTCGCCGTCAGATGGATGCGTTGCAGGTCGATGATGCTGAGCAACGGCGCCAGCAGCACGGCCAGGGTGGTGGCCGAAGGACTTGGGCTGCTGACCTGGAAAGGCTTTTTCATCCCGACGAGGATGTCGCCGTTGGCCTCAGGCACGACTTGCGGTGCCTGATCGGCGGGCAAAGCGCCGGACAGGTCGATCAGCGAGCAGCCGGCAGCCGTGGCGCGCGAGGCGAAGCTGAGAGTGACCGCGGGACCGGCGGCGAAGAACACCAGCTGGACCTTGCTGAAGTCGAACTCATCGACTTCGCGTACGCGTACGTTCTTGCCGCGAAACGGCACCGAATGCCCGGCGGACTCGCTGCTGGCAAGCAGGTGCAGGTTGCCCACCGGGAAGTCGCGCTCTTCGAGAATCTGCACAAGCGTTTCGCCGACAGTACCGGTCGCGCCGATCACGGCAATATCAAGGGTCTGGCTCATGGTTCTACCTCTGGCGAAACGGGGGGAGCGGCACTTTACCGGGTGGTGGGGATGCAGGCAATTCGACGGTGCCCGTAAAGGCCCCATCGCTGGCAAGCCAGCTCCCACAGTGAATGGTTTCAAGCACAAAACCGGGTACACCATGAAACCTGTGGGAGCTGGCTTGCCAGCGATGAGGCCAGACCAGACTACCGGGAAACTTCAGACATAAAAAAACCCGCACCTCTTTCAAGGCACGGGCTCTTTCATTGCATCAATCGATCAACGCTCAAGCAGAATCCGCAGCATGCGACGCAGCGGTTCGGCCGCGCCCCACAACAGCTGGTCGCCGACGGTGAAGGCACCGACGAATTGCGAACCCATGTTCAGCTTGCGCAGACGGCCAACCGGTACATTCAGGGTGCCGGTGACTTTCGTCGGGCTCAGCTCCTGAATGCTGCTCTCACGGCTGTTCGGCACCAGCTTGACCCAAGGGTTGTGCTGGCTGATCAGCCCTTCGATATCGGCGATCGGTACGTCTTTGTTCAGCTTGATGGTCAGCGCCTGGCTGTGGCAGCGCATGGCGCCGATACGCACGCAGATACCGTCGACCGGAATCGGGTTCTTGAAGCGACCGAGGATCTTGTTGGTCTCGGCCTGAGCTTTCCACTCTTCGCGGCTCTGACCGTTCGGCAGTTCCTTGTCGATCCACGGGATCAGGCTGCCGGCCAGCGGAACGCCGAAGTTTTCGGTCGGGTACGCGTCGCTGCGCATGGCTTCGGCCACACGACGGTCGATGTCGAGGATGGCGCTGGCAGGATCCGCCAGTTGATCAGCGACAGAAGCGTGGGTTGCGCCCATTTGCTTGATCAGCTCACGCATGTTCTGCGCGCCGGCACCGGAAGCCGCCTGATAGGTCATGGCGCTCATCCACTCCACCAGACCGGCTTCGAACAGACCGCCAAGGCCCATCAGCATCAGGCTGACGGTGCAGTTGCCGCCGATGTAGTTCTTGGTGCCTGCATCGAGCTGCTGGTCGATGACCTTGCGGTTCACCGGGTCCAGCACGATCACCGCGTCATCCTGCATGCGCAGGCTGGAAGCGGCGTCGATCCAGTAACCCTGCCAGCCGGCTTCGCGCAGTTTCGGGAAGACTTCGCTGGTGTAGTCGCCACCCTGGCAGGTCAGGATCACGTCAAGCGTCTTCAGCTCTTCAATGCTGTAAGCGTCCTTGAGCGGCGCAATATCCTTGCCCACGGACGGGCCTTGGCCACCGACATTGGAAGTGGTGAAAAACACCGGCTCAATAAGATCGAAATCCTGCTCTTCCAGCATCCGCTGCATGAGCACGGAACCGACCATACCGCGCCAACCGATCAGACCTACACGTTTCATCGCAACTACACCTTCTTTAAAAAGTGGGCCGCTGCTTTCGACGTTGAAAGTGGCAGCGGGCCCGAGAGATTACAGATTCCGCAGCGCGGCGACTACTGCGTCGCCCATTTCCTGCGTACCGACCTTAGTGCAACCCGTCGACCAGATGTCGCCGGTACGCAGGCCTTGATCCAGAACCAGGCTAACGGCTTGCTCGATGGCATCAGCGGCAGCCTGTTGGTTGAAGCTGTAACGCAGCATCATCGACACCGACAAAATGGTCGCCAACGGGTTGGCAATGCCTTTGCCTGCGATGTCCGGCGCCGAACCGTGGCACGGCTCGTACATGCCCTTGTTGTTGGTGTCCAGGGACGCCGACGGCAGCATGCCAATGGACCCGGTCAACATGGAAGCCTGGTCGGACAGGATGTCGCCGAACAGGTTGTCGGTCACGATCACGTCGAACTGCTTGGGTGCGCGCACCAGTTGCATGGCAGCGTTGTCGACGTACATGTGGCTCAGTTCAACTTCCGGGTAATCCCTGGCCACTTCTTCGACGATTTCACGCCACAGCTGGCTGGAAGCCAGCACGTTGGCCTTGTCCACCGAGCACAGCTTCTTGCCGCGCACCATGGCCATGTCAAAACCGACACGGGCGATACGGCGGATTTCGCTTTCACTGTAAGGCAGCGTGTCGTAAGACTGACGCTCGCCGTTTTCCAGGGTGCGGGTACCGCGTGGCGCGCCGAAGTAGATGCCGCCGGTCAGCTCGCGAACGATCAGGATGTCCAGACCGGAAACGATTTCCGGCTTCAAGCTGGAGGCGTCGGCCAGTTGCGGGTAGAGGATCGCCGGACGCAGGTTGCCGAACAGGCCCAGTTGCGCACGGATTTTCAGCAGACCGCGTTCTGGACGGATATCACGCTCGATGGTGTCCCATTTCGGGCCGCCCACGGCGCCCAGCAACACAGCGTCTGCCGCGCGGGCACGCTCCAGGGTTTCGTCGGCCAGCGGCACGCCATGTTTGTCGATGGCCGCGCCGCCGATCACGTCGTGGCTGAATTCGAAGCCCAGGCTGTACTTGTCGTTAGCCAGCTCCAGCACCTTGACCGCTTCGGCCATGATTTCCGGGCCAATACCGTCACCTGGGAGAATCAGAATCTGCTTGCTCATGCTTTCCTCATGTCATCAGTCGGTGCGCCCCTTGGGCGCACCCGGAAAAATTCTATCGTCCGGCGGCTATCGTTCAGTGCTTAGCGTTCTGCAATCAGAACCAGCACATCGGTACTGAACGAACCATCGGCCTCAATCTCAAAATATTCGCGCACTTCGTTGCCCATGGACTGCTGCAATTCGCGGATCGCGGCGCGCATCACCTGTGGCGTGCGCATGCGTTCGACCCAGGAGTTGTATTCCAGGCGCAGACGTTGACGACTAGTGCTGCGGGCATGCAACCCCGCCTCGCTGACCTGACGCAACCACTCACCGGCGGAATAATCGCGCACATGGCTAGTGTCGCGCAGCACTTCGACGCTTTGCAGGTAAGTGTCGAACAACGGGCTGCCCGGTGACAACACATCGATGAACGCCGCCACGCCACCCGGCTTCAGTACCCGACGGACTTCGCGCAGCGCCGACCCCAGATCGCTCCAGTGGTGCGCGGAGTAACGGCTGAAGACGAAGTCGAATTCACCGTCGTCGAACGGCAGGCGCTCGGCGGCGCCAAGGACCGTCGACACGTTGCTCAAGCCCCGGTCAACGGCAGCACCGGCCACCACGTCGAGCATCTGCTGCGACAGGTCGTAAGCCACCACGTCCTTGACCAGCGAAGCCACGTGAAAACTTACGTGCCCGGCGCCGCACCCCAGGTCCAGCACCCGTGCATCGCCCTGCCCTGCCAGTTCCGCCTGTAACAAGGCGAATTCGGTGCCTTGAGCGTGTACGGCGCTGCTCAGGTAGGCGGAGGCCTGTTCACCGAATTGCTTTTGTACAACCTGACTGTGGGCGGTGCTGGTCATGAAGATTTCCTTTTGGGTTTAAGCCTTGTGTTGCCTGGTCGGGCCTCATCGCTGGCAAGCCAGCTCCCACAGGGTTTTGTGAACGCCGCAAATCCAATGTGGGAGCCAGCCTGCTGGCGATGGCGTCATCACGCCTTACGCTAATTTACGCGTCACGAAACAACCAAGGCTGACTCGCCCGGTGCTTGCCTTCAAACGTCGCAATCGCCTCGTGGTCCTGCAAGGTCAGGCCGATGTCGTCCAGACCATTCACCAGGCAATGCTTGCGGAATTCATCCAGTTCGAAGCTGTAGACCTTGCCATCCGGCCGGGTCACGGTCTGGGCTTGCAGGTCGACCGTCAACTCGTAGCCAGGATTCGCCTCAACCTGCTGGAACAGCTCATCAACCTCAGCGTCACTCAAGATGATCGGCAGCAAGCCGTTCTTGAAGCTGTTGTTGTAGAAGATGTCGGCATAGCTCGGCGCGATGATGCTGCGGAAACCGTATTCTTCCAGGGCCCACGGCGCGTGTTCACGGCTGGAACCACAACCGAAGTTCTCACGGGCCAGCAACACACTGGCGCCCTGATAACGCTCGGCGTTGAGCACGAAATCCTTGTTCAGCGGACGCTTGGAGTTGTCCTGGTAGGCATAGCCCACGTCCAGATAGCGCCACTCGTCAAACAGATTCGGACCGAACCCGGTGCGCTTGATCGACTTCAGAAACTGCTTCGGAATGATCTGGTCGGTGTCGACGTTGGCCCGGTCCAATGGCGCGACCAAACCGGTGTGTTGGGTAAAAGCTCTCATGTGCGGTTCCTCAGATCAGTTCGCGAACGTCGATGAAACGACCGTTGACGGCAGCTGCCGCGGCCATGGCCGGGCTCACCAGGTGCGTACGGCCACCGGCGCCCTGACGCCCTTCGAAGTTGCGGTTGGAGGTCGAGGCGCAATGCTCGCCCGACTCCAAACGGTCCGGGTTCATCGCCAGGCACATCGAGCACCCCGGCTCACGCCACTCGAAACCGGCTTCGAGGAAAATCTTGTCCAGACCTTCTGCCTCGGCCTGCGCCTTCACCAGGCCCGAGCCCGGCACGACGATAGCCTGCTTGATAGTCGAAGCGACTTTGCGGCCCTTGGCGATGACGGCCGCGGCGCGCAGGTCTTCAATTCGCGAGTTGGTGCACGAACCAATGAATACGCGGTCCAGCTGGATATCGGTGATGGCCTGATTGGCACTCAACCCCATGTATTTCAAGGCGCGTTCGATGGAACCGCGCTTGACCAGGTCCATTTCCTTCGCCGGGTCCGGCACGTTCTGATCAACGGCCAGGACCATCTCTGGCGAGGTGCCCCAGCTGACTTGCGGCTTGATCTGGGTGGCGTCGAGTTCAACCACGGTATCGAACTTGGCATCAGCGTCGGACACCAGGTCTTTCCAGGCTTCGACCGCCATGTCCCATTCCGCACCTTTCGGGGCGAATGGACGGCCTTTGACGTATTCCACGGTTTTTTCGTCCGCAGCGACCAGCCCCACCCGAGCGCCGGCTTCGATGGACATGTTGCAGATGGTCATGCGGCCTTCGATCGACAGATCGCGAATGGCGCTGCCAGCGAACTCGATGGCATGGCCATTACCGCCAGCGGTGCCGATCTTGCCGATCACCGCGAGCACGATGTCCTTGGCGGTGACGCCGAACGGCAATTGGCCTTCGACCGATACCAGCATGTTTTTCATTTTCTTGGCGACCAGGCACTGCGTGGCGAACACATGCTCGACCTCGGAGGTGCCGATGCCGTGTGCCAACGCGCCAAACGCGCCGTGGGTCGAGGTGTGCGAGTCGCCGCAGACGACGGTCATGCCCGGCAAGGTCGCGCCCTGCTCCGGACCAATCACGTGAACGATGCCCTGACGCACGTCATTCATTTTGAATTCAGTGATGCCATATTCGTCGCAATAGTCGTCGAGGGTCTGAACCTGCAAACGCGAGACCTGGTCGGTGATCGCTTCGATCCCGCCCTTGCGATCCGGGGTAGTCGGCACGTTGTGGTCCGGGGTAGCGATGATCGAGTCGACGCGCCAAGGCTTGCGCCCGGCCAGGCGCAGGCCTTCGAAAGCCTGGGGCGAAGTCACTTCATGGATGATGTGGCGGTCGATATAGATCAACGACGACCCATCGTCGCGCCGTTTCACTTCATGGGAATCCCAAAGCTTGTCGTAAAGCGTTTTGCCGGCCATCAGACGGTCCTCATCAGCTTGTTTCTATGCCCTGGGCTTTTTCAATAACCCCTTGGCTTGTGAGGTCGATCCTAGGGGGTTACATTAAATAACTCAAATTCATATTTTTTATGCTTTGGATAACCAGCTGGAATACCTAAATGGACCTCGCCAACCTGAATGCTTTTATCGCGATTGCCGAGACCGGCAGCTTCTCTGGCGCAGGCGAACGGTTGCACCTGACCCAGCCCGCGATCAGTAAACGTATCGCCGGTCTGGAACAGCAATTGAAGGTGCGCCTGTTCGATCGCCTGGGCCGTGAAGTCGGTCTTACCGAGGCCGGGCGCGCCCTGCTGCCGCGGGCTTATCAGATCCTCAATGTGCTGGACGATACCCGCCGCGCCCTGACCAACCTGACCGGCGAAGTGACGGGCCGCCTGACCCTGGCCACCAGTCACCACATCGGCCTGCACCGTTTGCCGCCCTTATTAAGGGAGTTCACTCGACGCTACCCACAGGTCGCGCTGGATATTCAGTTCCTCGATTCGGAAGTGGCTTATGAGGAAATCCTCCACGGTCGCGCCGAGCTGGCGGTCATCACCCTTGCGCCAGAGCCCCACTCGCTGGTCAAGGCCACACCGGTGTGGGACGACCCGCTGGACTTTGTGGTCGCGCCGGAACATTCGCTCATCAGCAACGGCGCCGTCAGCCTGGCGGACATTGCCCTGCACCCGGCTGTGTTCCCCGGCGGCAACACCTTTACCCACCACATCGTCCAGCGTCTGTTCGAAGCGCAGGGCCTGACGCCAAACATCGCCATGAGCACCAATTACCTGGAAACCATCAAGATGATGGTCTCGATTGGCCTGGCCTGGAGCGTATTGCCACGCACCATGCTCGATGATCAGGTGGCGCGCATACCTTTGCCGGGCATACAGCTCACTCGCCAGCTAGGCTATATCGTGCACACCGAACGGACGCTGTCGAATGCGGCACGGGCCTTTATGGCCTTGCTGGATGCACAAATCGATCGGCCAGGGACTCATGGCTAACGTGTGCTACGCCTATAGAGCCGCGAGACCCTGCGCCTAACGCCCACTCAGCTTAAGGCTTGCCAATGCCGAAATCTGTTGACCGAATTCCGCCAATGCCGCGTATTCAGGCGCTTGACCCAAAACAGTCAGAGCAGAGCTGGGAAAGCGCACCGCAATTGCTGGCCGCCCTTAACGGTGCACGTTTGGGCGCCTGGTATTGGGATATCGAACGCGGGCAAATCAGCTGGTCACGGGGCACACAAGCGCTGTTCGGCTTTGACCCGCACACGCCATTGCCCGCCGACCTGGAATACCTCGACCTGCTGCCGCCAGAGGATCGGGCAAAAACCGTCCGCGCCTTTAACGCCGTGATCGCCGGCGCACCGCTGGCACAGGCGATGCATCACCGCATTCGCTGGCCCGATGGCAGCCTGCATTGGCTCGAAATCAATGGCAGCCTGCTGCCAGACAAGGATGGACACCCACGCATGATCGGCGTAATCCGCGAAATCACCCATCAGCGCCAGCGTGAACAAGCCCTGACCAGCTCGGAGAAGCGCTTTGCAACGCTGTTTCACCTGTGCCCGAACATGGTGCTGCTGACTCGTCAGGAAGATGGCCTGATCACCGAGGCCAACCAGTATTTCGAGAGCCTGTTCGGCTGGCCCGTGCAGGATGCCATTGGCCGCACCACCCTCGAGCTTGGCTTGTGGGTGCACCCGGAACAACGCGAGCACCTGGTCAAAGCGACCAAGGCCAAAGGCGAGCTGGTCAGCATGGAAGTGCAGTTTCGCGCCAGCAACGGGCAGATCCACGACGGCATCCTCAGCGCACAAAAGGTCGAGCTCGAAGGCCAACCGTATCTGCTGAGCACCTTCCTCGACACCACCGAACGCAAGGCCGCCGAGCATGCCCTGAAAGACAGTCAGGAGCGCCTGGACCTGGCACTGGATTCTGCGCAACTCGGCACTTGGGACTGGCACATTCCCAGCGGCATGCTTTACGGCTCGGCGCGCGCCGCGCAACTGCACGGGATGGAAGCCAAACCCGTCCACGAGTCCTTTGACGAATTTTTCGAGGGCGTGCCCGGTGAAGAGCGCGACACCATGCGTGACGCCTACCGCAGCTTGCGCGAAGGTCCCGCCGGCAATTATCAGCTGACCTATCGCGTGCAATTGGCGGACGGTACCTCGCGCTATCTGGAAAGCCGAGCCCGCCTCTATCGCGATGAAAATGGCGCGCCCTTGCGCATGGCTGGCACCCTGCTGGACATCACCGAACAGGTGGAGCGCGAACAGCAGTTGATTGCCTCGGAAGAAAAATTCGCCACGCTGTTCCAGGTCAGCCCGGACCCGATTTGTGTCACTCATCAGGACAGTGGCCAATTCATCGAAATCAACTCCAGCTTTACCCAGACGTTCGGCTGGAGCGCCGCCGATGTGATCGGCCGTAGCGCCGATGAGATCGGTCTGTGGGACGCCTCGTCCAAGAGCCTGCAGCGGATCGAACAGGTCATCCGTGAACAGGGATTGAGCAACGTGGCGATTCACGTTCAACACAAGAACGGGCAGTCGTTGACCTGTGTAATTTCCAGTCGCCAGATCAGCGTCGGCGACCAGCCGTGCATCGTCACCAATTTGCGTGACATCACTCAACAGCAGCGCTCCGAAGCGGCACTCAAGGCCAGCGAAGAGAAGTTCGCCAAGGCGTTTCACTCCAGCCCCGACGCCATTACCATCACCGAGCGCGACACCGGACGTTATCTGGAGGTCAATGACGGGTTCTGCCGACTGACCGGTTACCGCGCCGATGAAGTCATCGGGCGGACGGTGTACCAGGTGGGCATTTGGGCCGAAGAAAAACAACGGTCCTCACTGCTGGCCGAGTTACAGCTCAAAGGTCGGGTTCATCACCAGGAGATGCTCGGGCGCAACAAGCGGGGCGAATTGCTGACCGTCGAAGTCTCGGTAGAACCGATCACCCTTAACGAAACCGCGTGCCTGCTGTTGACCGCGCGTGACGTCAGCCTGCTGAAGAACGCCGAAGCGCAGATCCGTCACCTGGCCTATCACGATCCACTGACCAATCTGCCCAACCGCGCACTGCTGATGGATCGCCTCAGCCAACAGATCGCCCTGCTCAAGCGCCACAACCTGCGGGGTGCGTTGCTCTTTCTCGATCTCGATCACTTCAAGCACATCAACGATTCGCTCGGCCATCCGGTCGGCGATACGGTGCTGAAAATCATCACCGCGCGCCTTGAAGCCAGCGTGCGCATGGAAGACACGGTCGCGCGCCTGGGCGGCGATGAATTTGTCGTGCTGCTGAGCGGCCTGGAAGGCTCGCGCAACGAAGTCAGTGCCCAGGTGCGCGAGTTGGCGGACACCTTGCGCGAACTGCTGTCGGAACCGATGTTCCTCGACGGCCAGCGTCTGCAAGTGACGCCGAGTATCGGTATCGCCTTGATTCCCGATCATGGCTCGACGCCAACCGACCTGCTTAAACGCGCGGACATCGCGCTGTATCGGGCCAAGGATTCAGGCCGCAACACCACGCAGATGTACCACAACGCCATGCAGAAGGCTGCGAGCGAGCGCCTGCGCATGGAAACCGACCTGCGCCTGGCACTTTCAAGGGGCGAGTTTCGCGTGCATTACCAACCCCAGGTGGACGCCAGGGATAACCGCATCGTCGGCGCGGAAGCGCTGGTGCGCTGGAATCACCCGGAACTCGGCGCGCAATCGCCCACCGAGTTCATCAAAGTGCTCGAAGACAGCGGACTGATCCTGGAGGTCGGCACCTGGATCGTCGACGAAGCCTGCGAAGCCTTTAAACAATTGGTGGCGCAGGGTCTGATCGATCCGCTGGATTTCAGCCTGTGCGTGAACATCAGCCCACGACAGTTTCGCCAGAACGACTTTGTCGAGCGCATCGAACACAGCCTCAGCAGCCATGGGCTGCCCTGCTCACTGCTGAAACTGGAGATCACCGAAGGCATCGTCATCCAGAACCTGGAAGACACCATCAACAAAATGCGGCGCCTGAAAAAACTCGGCGTGAGCTTCGCGATGGATGACTTTGGTACCGGTTACTCCTCCTTGACCTACCTCAAGCGCCTGCCGGTCGACACCCTGAAAATCGACCAGTCATTCATCCGCGACGCGACCACCGACCCCAACGACGCCGAAATCATCCGCGCCATTGTCGCCATGGCCCGAAGCCTGGAGTTGAAGGTGATTGCAGAGGGAGTTGAGACAGCGGAGCAATTGGAGTTTTTGCAGGGGCTGGGCTGTCATTTTTATCAGGGGTATTTGCACAGCCGGCCGTTGCCGGTGGAGGCGTTTCAGGAACTCCTTCGATGATGTAGCGACAGACACAAAAAAGGGCGCCGTCGGCGCCCTTCTTGATTGCTCTGAATCAATGCTGCAGAGCAGGTTGCTGCGTCCCATTGATCGGGATGCGCTTGGCTTTCGCTTCTTCCGGCACGACGCGCAGAAGGTCAATGCTCAGCAGACCATTACGCAGGTCGGCGGCTTTGATCTCGATGTGGTCCGCCAGGCGGAACGACAGTTTGAACGCACGCTGGGCGATGCCTTGATGCAGGAAGGTCACGCCTTCGGTTGCGTCGCGTTTGCCGCCACTGATGGTCAGCACGCCCTTCTCGACTTGCAGGTCCAGGTCTTCTTCCTGGAAACCGGCTGCCGCTACGACGATGCGGTACTGATCGTCGCCGTGTTTTTCAACGTTGTAAGGCGGGTAGGTGCTGCCTGGTTCGTTGCGCAAGGCGGTTTCAAACAGGTCGTTGAAACGATCGAAGCCGACCGAGGAACGGAACAGGGGCGCCAGGGAAAATGCAGTACTCATGATTCAAAATCTCCTGAAAATAATCAGCAAGGTTCTATGTCTCCGCGACCCGAATTCGGCATCGCGTAACCCTTAGATAAGGACCACTGATTACTTTTCAAGAGGTTTTTTGAAGATTTTTTCAGGCCGCTTCGCGAACTTGCAAACCCAATAAACGCGAAACCTGATCCAGTTCGGTTTCACGTCTCAGCACGGTGAACAGTTCGACTGCTTCGGGGTAGTTTCGGGTCAGCATCGCCAGCCATTGCTTCAGGCGGCCGGGTGATTGGCGGGGTGTCATCTGTGCCTTGGCTTGCAGCCAGAAGTCTTGAATGAGCGGCAACAGTTCGGCCCAGGTCATCTCGACGACGTCTTTACCGGCGCGCGCCGCAGCGATTTGACGCGCCAGGTCGGGACGCGACACCAGGCCGCGCCCCAGCATGATGTCTTCCACGCCACTGATTTCGCGGCAGCGGCGCCAGTCTTCGACGCTCCAGATATCGCCGTTGGCGAACACGGGCACCTTGACCACGTCCTGTACACGCGGGATCCACTCCCAATGAGCGGGCGGCTTGTAACCGTCGGTCTTGGTTCGCGCGTGCACGACGATGTGAGCCGCGCCGCCTTCGGCCAGTGCCGTGGCGCAGACCAGCGAACCGTCAGGACTGTCGAAACCCAGGCGCATTTTGGCGGTGACCGGGATGTGAGCCGGAACAGCGCGGCGCACATGTTCAACGATCTGGTTCAGCAGCTCAGGCTCTTTGAGCAGAACGGCGCCACCGCGGGATTTGTTCACGGTTTTGGCCGGGCAACCGAAGTTAAGGTCGATCACCTGGGAGCCCAGCTCGCAGGCCAGCGCGGCATTTTCCGCCAGGCAAACCGGGTCGGAACCCAGCAACTGCACGCGCAAGGGCACGCCGGCAGCGGTTTTTGCGCCGTGCAGCAGTTCAGGGCCGAACTTGTGGTAATAGGCAGGCGTGAGCAGCTGGTCGTTGATGCGGATGAATTCGGTCACGCACCAATCGATACCGCCCACCCGAGTCAGCACGTCCCGCAGGATGTTGTCGACCAACCCCTCCATGGGCGCCAAAGCAATTTGCATGAAAAACACACTCGACGAAAAACGTGCCGCAGTTTACTGGATTGCGCGGGGAATCGCAGATTCCTTGTAGGAGTGAGCCTGCTCGCGATAAACGATGACGCGGTGTAATGGCTAAACCGCGCCGCCTGAATCGCGATCAGGCTCACTCCCACACTAGATTTGGGTGGTGTTCAATTCTTGCGACAACAACGCCGGCCCGTAGCCCTCGATAAACTCTGCCGGCATGCGCTTGGGCTTGCCGGTAGACAGCTCGATACAGACGAACGTGGTTTGCGCCCTGAGCAATGTGGTGTTGTCACTGGGGCGCTTGAGTTGAAAGTGCCGGGTCATTTTCAGGCGCTGGTCCCAATCGACAATCCAGGTTGCCAACTGTAATTCGTCGCCTTCATAGGCTGCCGCGAGGTAATCGATCTCGTGACGTACAACGGCCATCGCCCGGTCAAGACGCCGATACTCGACCAGATCCAGGCCCAGGCGCTGGGAGTGCCGCCAGGCGCAACGCTCGAGCCAGGTCACATAGACCGCGTTGTTCGCGTGCCCCAGCCCGTCGATGTCTTCGGCGCCCACTTCCAGGTCAATGATAAATGGCGTTGCCCGATCCCAGCCCATGCCCCACTCCCAGTCAGAAAATTTTGACCGAGGCAGTGTAACGGATGCTCAAGCGGATTGGCGTGATTGCAGGCTGCGTCCGGCCAACAGTGATAACACGCCCTCAATGACCCGAGGATCGGCCAGCACTCGCTGATGACCGCCCGCCTCCAGACGCAACAGGCGACTGTCGAACCAGGCTTCATGGATCAGCTGAGACTCTTTGGCCAGGACAAAATCATCATCGTCGGCATGGACGATCAGGCCCGGCATGTCGAGCTGATAGTGCGCGACATCCAGCGTGGCGGCGCGCATGCCGACGTCGTTCTCGACCTGACGAATGAATGCCGAGCGCGCTTTGGGCGGCAGCCGCACGTAGCGCGCAAAACCACGCAGGACCCCAAGAATTCGTGCCGGGGCGGCAATGGTTACCAGGGTTTCAGTGCGCAGGCCCAACTGCACGGCAAGCATCGCACTGGCGCCCCCCATGGAATGGCCGATGACGGCGCGCAGCGGTGGCAACTCGGCGGCGGCTTCGAGCATGGCGCGGGCGAAAAGCACGACATTTGCCTCTCTACCCGGAGAACGACCATGTGCCGGGCCATCCAGCGCAACCACGCTATAACCGGCCTCTACAAGTGCGGTGATCAGGCTGGCAAACTGCGTGGGGCGCCCTTCCCAACCGTGCATCAGCAAGACCGCCGGACCCTGCCCCCAACGCAATGCCGAGAGACCGAAGCGCAACGTGATGCGCTCGGAATTCGCCAGCAGCGGCAGCTCCCAATCACGCGGGGGCCGCGTGCGCGGGGTCATGAATGCGAGTCGCATTTTGCTTGCGACCAACTGCGGTGCAAACCAGCCCAAGGTGCCATTAACGCCACGAACCCACTTTAACGCGCTCATCGCTCTCACTCCCCAGGCGTTTGCCTTCAGGTCATTGCACCGCTGATTTCGCGGCGCGCAGCAATCGATCAGACAACTCTCCAGGCCCCAGCGCCCGCGCCAGAGCCAAACCACCCACCATCAAGGCCATGTCAGCCAAAGCTTTCTCTGTGTCTTCCGGACTGGCCGCCAACTGCGCGACCATCAACTCCACGTGCTCATTCAGCGCGACACGAAACGCGTCTGGCAGCCGGCCCAATTCGCCGACAGACGCCGGGATCGGGCAAGCAGAATCAGAAGAGTCACGGTGTTTGCGTGACAGATAAAATGCAGCGACCAACGCCCGCCGCTCTTCACCAGTCAACTGGGCATCCATATCGGCGATCAGTTCACGACGATGACCGAGCAACTGTTTGAACGCCTCCAGCATCATCGCGTCCTTGCTTTCGAAGTGCGCATAGAAGCCGCCAACCGTCAGGCCAGCCGCCCCCATCACCTCGCCCACGCTCGGTTCGGCCGGGCCGCGCTGAATCAGCGCTGCGCTGGCGGCCTTGAGAATGCGTTCGCGGGTTTGAGCTTTTTTATCGTTCATCGTTGCCTCCGAATATTACGACTAGAATATTATTCTCATAATAATTTTCCGCAAGTCGTGGATGTGACCGCTGGTCTGAAGAACAGTGTGAGAGAAATTGGGGGTTTGGCCAAACGCCAGACAAACAAAAGGGCCATTCAATAATTGAATGACCCTTATAAAATCCCGCAGAGCGGGTAATCGTGGCGTCCCCTAGGGGACTCGAACCCCTGTTACCGCCGTGAAAGGGCGGTGTCCTAGGCCACTAGACGAAGGGGACGCAAAACCTTCTATACAACTGATCAGTGCTGAGAGCTGATCGATTCAAGGCCGGTGTGGCCAGACCTTGAACTGTAAAATTGGTGGAGCTTAGCGGGATCGAACCGCTGACCTCCTGCATGCCATGCAGGCGCTCTCCCAGCTGAGCTAAAGCCCCGGATTTTTCGCCTCGCGGCGGAGTGACATCTTGCAACATCACTTCTGTAAAACTGGCGTCCCCTAGGGGACTCGAACCCCTGTTACCGCCGTGAAAGGGCGGTGTCCTAGGCCACTAGACGAAGGGGACGCAAACCCTTCTATACAACAGATCAACGCTGAGTGTTGATCGCTTCAAGGCCGGTGTGGCCAGACCTTGAAGTGTAAATTGGTGGAGCTAGACGGGATCGAACCGTCGACCTCTTGCATGCCATGCAAGCGCTCTCCCAGCTGAGCTATAGCCCCTCATCGCTGAGGACGGGGCGAATCTTAATGGCGCATCGAAAGGCTGTCAAACTTATTTTTAAAATATTTCAAAGTTTTTTGCCGACATAACAATCACTTACCGCCCTTCCCCCGGGAAATGGGGGTGCTGGCAACAGCAAGATCAAAAGATCGCAGCCTGCGGCAGCTCCTACAGGGGAATGCATTCCAAATGTAGGAGCTTGCGAAGCCTGCGATCTTTTCGGGAACCGCAACGAATCAGGCGATGTTGCCCAAGAGTTTTTCCCACTCTTTGTTTTCTTTCTTCGACACACCACCGAGCAAGTCGATGGCCTGGCGCAGACGGAAACGGGTCAGGTCCGGCCCGAGGATCTCCATCGCATCAAGCACCGAAACCGAACTGGCCTGGCCCGTGATCGAGGCGAACATAAGTGGCATGGCGTCACGCAGCTTCAGTTCCAGGGATTCGACTACCGCCTGAATCGTCGCGGTGATGCTGTCCTTCTCCCATTGACGCAGGCTCTCAAGCTTCCACAGGATCAACTGCATCAGCTGACGCACCTGATCGCTCGACAGCTTCTTCGATTCAAACAGCTTCGCATCCGGGTTCACGCCGCCAGCGAAGAAAAAGCCGGCCAGCGGTGCGACCTGGCTGAACGTTTCAACCCGGCCCTGGACGTGCGGCGCGATCTTCATCATGTATTCAGGATTCAGTGCCCAGGTCTGCAGGCGCGAAGCAAACTCTTCCACCGGCAGATCACGCAGCCACTGGCCGTTGAGCCAGGACAGTTTCTCGATGTCGAAAATCGGCCCGCCCAGGGAAACACGCTTCAGGTCAAAGTTGTCGACCATTT
This sequence comes from Pseudomonas sp. LBUM1643, assembly GCF_059716215.1. Taxonomy (NCBI): domain Bacteria; kingdom Pseudomonadati; phylum Pseudomonadota; class Gammaproteobacteria; order Pseudomonadales; family Pseudomonadaceae; genus Pseudomonas; species Pseudomonas sp. LBUM1643. The sequence continues at coordinate 2,188,678 of NZ_CP166813.1, read as the reverse complement.
CCTGCAGCGAGAACTTCTCACGCTCGTCCGGCATCGACCAGCCCATGCGGCCCAGGTAATTCAGCATCGCTTCCGGCATGAAGCCCATGCGCTCGTAGAACGTCACCGAGGTCGGGTTTTTGCGCTTGGACAACTTGCTCTTGTCCGGGTTACGCAGCAGAGGCATGTAGCACAGTTCCGGCTGTTCCCAACCGAAGTACTCGTAGAGCAGGATCAGTTTCGGCGCCGAAGGCAGCCACTCTTCGCCGCGCAGTACGTGGGTGATGCCCATCAAGTGGTCATCGACCACGTTGGCCAGGAAGTACGTCGGCAGGCCGTCGGTCTTCATCAGTACTTGCATGTCCATGCGATCCCACGGGATCTCGACGTCGCCACGCAGCATGTCCGGAACCACGCAAACGCCTTCGCTCGGCACCTTCATGCGGATCACATGAGGTTCGCCAGCGGCCAGGCGGCGCGCGACTTCCTCTGCAGACAGCAGCAGCGCACGGCCGTCGTAGCGCGGGGTTTCGCCACGCGCCATCTGCTCGGCGCGCATCTGGTCCAGCTCGTCGCTGGTGCAGAAACACGGGAACGCGTGGCCCATTTCGACCAGTTGCTGGCAGTACTTCTGATAGATCTCGCCACGCTCGCTTTGACGATAAGGACCGTGCGGGCCGCCAACGTCCGGACCTTCGCTCCAGTCGATACCCAACCAGCGCAGGGCGTCGAAAATCTGTTGTTCGGACTCGCGGGTCGAACGCAATTGATCAGTGTCTTCAATCCGCAGGATGAACTCACCGCCATGCTGCTTGGCAAAGCAGTAGTTGAACAAAGCGATGTAAGCGGTACCTACGTGGGGATCCCCGGTAGGCGATGGCGCGATGCGAGTGCGGACGGTGGTCATGGCAAGTCTCGAAATGAAGATAAAACAAAGGGCGAATGGTAACAGGCGACAGCGGCCCGGCTCCAGTCAGCAGGGCATTTAAGCCAAGGTTGGGTCTACAAAGTGCTGATAGCCCGGTGAATGGCCAAATATCAGCCATTGGCATTTACCGTTTATCGGCTGTATGCGAGATTCACCGGCTGATAACTTTCCTTACAATTTCTCGACTACAGTCTGCCCCATGCCTGCCCAACTCAAGCGTCGCCTGTTTATTTTCCTGTTGATCGTCCTGTTGATCGCCGGGGGCTTCTTTGCCCACTGGTTCTTCAAGGGACGGTTTTACGAAAGCACCGACAACGCCTATGTGCAGGGCGAGATCACCCGCGTCTCGAGCCAACTGGGGGCGCGTATCGATGAGGTGCTGGTGCAAGACAACCAGCACGTCGAGAAAGGCCAGCTGCTGATCAAGCTTGAAGGCGATGATTTCCACCTCGCCGTCGACCGGGCCAACGCCACCCTCGCCACGCGCCAGGCCGAACGCCTGCAAGCGCAGAGCAAACTCACTCAACAAGCCAGCCAGATCGCCGCCAGCGATGCACAGGTCGCCTCCAGCCAGGCCAGCCTCAGCCGCTCGCAGATCGATTTATCCCGGGCCGAAACCTTGCGTAAACCCGGCTACGTATCGGAAGAACGGGTCACCACCCTTTCCGCCGACAATCACATTGCACGCTCGCAAGTGACCAAAGCCCAGGCGGATGCGCAAAGTCAGCGCCAGCAAGTCAACGCCCTGAGCGCCGAAATCAAGCGTCTGGACGCGATGATCTCCAACGCCAAAACCGACCTGGCCCAGGCAGAACTGAACCTCACTCGCAGCGAAATCCACGCGCCCATCAGCGGCCTGATCGGCCAACGAGCCGCGCGCAATGGCCAATATGTGCAGGCCGGCGCCTATCTGCTGTCGATCGTGCCGGATCAAGACATCTGGATTCAGGCCAATTTCAAGGAAACCCAGATCGGCCACATGCAGCCTGGCCAGAAAGCCGAACTGACGTTTGATGCTTACAGCGACACCCCGATCGAAGCCCGGGTCGACAGCCTGTTCGCCGCTTCGGGCGCACAGTTCAGCCTGCTGCCGCCGGACAATGCGACCGGCAACTTCACCAAAGTCGTACAACGGATTCCGGTAAAACTGACCTTCGCCGCGGACAATCCGCTGCACGGCAAGATTCGCCCGGGCATGTCGGTCACCGCCAAAGTGAACATCAAAGACGCCCCTGACGATGGCCGGTGATCAACTGATCCGCCCGGTCGGCGAACCGACCCGGCGGGACTGGATCGCGGTCATGAGTGTGATGCTCGGCGCCTTCATGGCCGTGCTTGATATCCAGATCACCAACTCTTCGCTCAAGGATATTCAAGGCGCACTGTCGGCCACCCTCGAAGAGGGCTCGTGGATTTCCACCTCCTACCTGGTCGCGGAAATCATCATGATCCCGCTGACCGCCTGGCTGGTGCAGTTGCTCTCGGCACGACGATTGGCGGTGTGGGTTTCGCTGGGGTTCCTCGTGGCCTCGCTGCTCTGCTCGATGGCCTGGAGCCTGGAAAGCATGATCGTTTTCCGCGCTCTGCAAGGCTTTACGGGCGGCGCGCTGATCCCTCTGGCGTTTACCCTGACGCTGATCAAACTCCCCGAACACCACCGCGCGAAAGGCATGGCGATGTTTGCCATGACCGCCACGTTTGCACCTTCAATCGGCCCGACGCTGGGCGGCTGGCTGACTGAGAACTGGGGCTGGGAGTACATTTTCTACATCAACATCCCACCGGGCCTGATCATGATTGCCGGCCTGATGTATGGCCTGGAGAAGAAGGAAGCACACTGGGAACTGCTCAAAAGCACGGACTACATGGGCATTCTCACCCTGGGTGTCGGCCTCGGTTGCTTGCAGGTTTTTCTGGAGGAAGGCCATCGCAAGGACTGGCTGGAATCGAGCCTGATCGTTTCCCTGGGCAGCATTGCGCTGATCAGTCTGATCACTTTTGTGATCGTGCAAGTGTCCAAACCCAATCCGCTGATCAACCTCGGCATCTTGCGCAATCGCAACTTCGGCCTATCGAGCATTTCCAGCCTCGGGATGGGCGTCGGGCTGTACGGTTCGATTTACCTGCTGCCGTTGTACCTGGCGCAGATCCAGAACTACAACGCCTTGCAGATCGGCGAAGTGATCATGTGGATGGGCGTTCCGCAGCTGTTCCTGATTCCATTGGTGCCGAAACTGATGAAGTACATCTCGCCCAAGTGGTTGTGCACCTTGGGCTTCGGGTTGTTCGGGCTGGCGAGTTTTTCGTCAGGGGTGCTGAACCCGGACTTTGCCGGGCCGCAGTTCAATCAAATTCAAATTATTCGCGCGCTGGGCCAGCCGTTGATCATGGTCACCATTTCGTTGATCGCCACCGCCTACATCCTGCCCCAGGATGCGGGGTCGGCATCGAGCCTGTTCAACATCCTGCGTAACCTGGGCGGCGCGATTGGCATCGCCCTCCTCGCCACGCTGCTGGATGCGCGAACGAAGACGTACTTTGATTATTTACGAGAGGCGCTGGTGCCCACCAACCCGCAGGTGGCCGAGCGAATGGCGTCGATGGCGGACAGGTTCGGCAGTGAAACGGCGGCGCTGGGCAAGCTGAGCGAGATCGCCCATCAACAGGCGTCGATAATGGCGTACAACGATGCGTTTCATTTTGTGGGGATTGCGCTTGGCATCAGCATGATCGCGGTGTTGTTGACCAAGGCGTTGCCGGCGGGGTTGAAGGCTGGCGAGGCTCATTGAAACCGGGTTGCCCCCATCGCGAGCAGGCTCACTCCTGCAGGGTTTTCGGGTATTCACGCGATAGTGAACGTTGCGAAGCCCATTGTAGGAGTGAGCCTGCTCGCGATGAGGCCAGCCCAGGCACCGCGAATATCAAACAGCAATCAACCGATCCCGCAACTTGGTGATTTCATCGCGCATCTGCGCCGCAGCCTCAAATTCCAGATCACGCGCAAGCTGATACATCTTCTCTTCCAGGGCCTTGATGCGCTTGGCGACTTCGCCCGGCGAGCGCAGTTCGGCTTCGTACTTGGCACTTTCCTCGGCAGCCTTGGCCATGCCTTTGCGCTTCTTGCTGCGCGAACCCGGCACGGTGGCGCCTTCCATGATGTCGGCAACGTCCTTGAACACACCCTTGGGCGTGATGCCGTTGGCCAGGTTGAACGCGATCTGCTTGTCGCGCCGGCGTTCGGTTTCGCCTATCGCGCGCTCCATAGAACCGGTGATCCGGTCCGCATACAGAATCGCCCGGCCATTGAGGTTACGCGCCGCGCGCCCAATGGTCTGGATCAACGAGCGCTCGGAGCGCAGGAAGCCTTCCTTGTCCGCATCGAGGATCGCCACCAGCGAGACCTCCGGCATGTCCAGGCCTTCACGCAGCAGGTTGATCCCCACCAGCACATCGAAGGTGCCCAGGCGCAGATCGCGAATGATTTCGACCCGCTCCACGGTGTCGATGTCCGAGTGCAGGTAGCGCACCCGCACGCCATGATCCGCCAGGTAATCGGTGAGGTCTTCGGACATGCGTTTGGTCAACGTCGTGACCAACACCCGTTCTCCCAGCGCTACACGCTTGCCGATTTCCGACAGCAGATCGTCGACCTGGGTCAATGCCGGACGGATCTCGATTTGCGGATCCACCAGGCCGGTCGGACGCACCAATTGCTCGACAACGCGGCCGGCGTGCTCCGCCTCATAGTTACCCGGCGTGGCGGAAACGAAGATGGTTTGCGGGCTGATGTTTTCGAACTCATCGAAACGCATCGGCCGGTTATCCAGCGCCGACGGCAGGCGGAAGCCGTACTCGACCAGCGTTTCTTTGCGGGAGCGGTCGCCCTTATACATCGCGCCCACTTGCGGCACGCTGACGTGGGATTCGTCGATCACCAGCAAGGCGTCGGCCGGCAGGTAATCGAACAAGGTAGGCGGCGCCTGGCCGGACTCACGGCCGGAGAGGTAGCGCGAGTAGTTTTCGATGCCGTTGCAGTAGCCCAGCTCGAGGATCATCTCCAGGTCAAAACGGGTGCGCTGCTCCAGCCGCTGCGCTTCCACCAGCTTATTGTTGGAACGCAGATAGTCCAGGCGCTCCTGCAACTCGACCTTGATCCCTTCGATGGCGCCGAGCAGGGTTTCTCGCGGCGTTACGTAGTGGCTTTTCGGATAAAACGTGAAACGCGGCAGTTTGCGGATCACTTCACCCGTCAACGGATCGAAAGCTGACAGGCTCTCGACCTCGTCATCGAACAACTCGATGCGAATGGCTTCGAAATCGGATTCCGCCGGGTGAATATCGATCACATCACCGCGCACCCGGAAGGTCGCACGGGCAAATTCCATGTCGTTGCGGGTGTATTGCAGGTCCGCCAGGCGACGCAGCAAAGCACGTTGATCAAGTTTGTCGCCACGATCCACGTGCAAAACCATCTTCAGATAGGTCTCCGGACTGCCCAGACCGTAGATGCACGACACCGTAGTGACGATGATCGCGTCCTTGCGTTCCAGCAACGCTTTGGTCGCGGACAGTCGCATCTGCTCGATGTGGTCGTTGATCGAGGCGTCTTTCTCGATGAAGGTATCCGAGGACGGCACGTAGGCTTCGGGCTGGTAGTAGTCGTAGTAGGAAACGAAATACTCGACGGCGTTATTGGGAAAGAACGCCTTGAACTCGCCATACAGCTGCGCGGCCAGGGTCTTGTTCGGCGCCAGCACCAGGGTTGGACGCTGAACCTGAGCGATGACGTTGGCGATGCTGAAGGTCTTGCCCGAGCCGGTCACACCGAGCAACGTCTGGTGCGCGAGCCCGGCTTCGATGCCCTCGACCATCAGGCGGATGGCTTCCGGCTGATCGCCGGCGGGCTCGAAGCGGGTGACTAGCTGAAATTCAGACATGCATACCTCATGGTTCTCGGAGCAAGGAGTCGCGCCAGCCCGGTCAAACCGGCAGCAACGAGAAAGGCCGCAAACGACTGACGTCGCCCGAGGAAAAAACTTGATTGTGCTCAATGTGGAGTCGATTGCCCGCGCTTTCAAGGCAAACGTCCTACATCCCTTGAAGTCTTTGACGCGGGCATTCGACTAACGGTCGAAAAATATTCCAAAAAACTTACCCGAAAAGCCGATTCGTCTGTCGCCTTCAATCGTAGATGGCCTCTATACTAGCTCCCCGTTTGTGCACCGCTCTAGTGCATTCGGCTGGAGCGCGACACGTCCCTCCACTCTCCATTCAGAGCCGCCGCAAAAATGAGCCTGTTCTCCGCTGTCGAAATGGCACCACGCGATCCAATCCTGGGCCTCAACGAAGCATTCAACGCCGATACCCGTACCAATAAGGTCAACCTGGGGGTGGGTGTTTACTGCAACGAGGAGGGGCGAATTCCACTCCTGCGCGCCGTTGTCGAAGCCGAGACGATTCGCGTCGCTCAACACGCTTCCCGTGGCTACTTGCCGATCGACGGTATCGCCGCCTACGACCAGGCCGTGCAAAAACTGCTGTTCGGCAATGACTCGCCGCTGATCGCTGCTGGCCGCGTCATCACCACCCAGGCTGTTGGTGGTACCGGCGCACTGAAAATCGGTGCCGACTTCCTCAAGCAGTTGCTGCCGAACGCTGTTGTGGCGATCAGCGACCCAAGCTGGGAAAACCACCGCGCACTGTTCGAAACCGCCGGTTTCCCGGTACAGAACTATCGCTACTACGACGCGGCAACTCACGACGTCAACCGTACGGGCCTGCTGGAAGACCTGAACGCCCTGCCGTCCGGTTCGATCGTGGTGCTGCACGCTTGCTGCCACAACCCGACCGGCGTTGACCTGAGCCCGGCAGACTGGAAAAACGTCCTGGAAGTGGTGAAAGCCAAAGGTCACGTGCCGTTCCTCGACATGGCGTATCAAGGTTTCGGCGATGGCATCGACGAAGACGCCGCCGCCGTGCGCCTGTTCGCCGAGTCGGGCCTGACCTTCTTTGTCTCGAGCTCGTTCTCCAAATCTTTCTCGCTGTACGGCGAGCGCGTTGGCGCCCTGTCGATCGTCAGCGAATCGAAAGAAGAAAGCGCGCGCGTGCTTTCGCAAGTCAAACGCGTGATCCGCACCAACTACTCCAACCCGCCGACCCACGGCGCAAGCATTGTCGCTGCCGTGCTGAACAGCCCGGAATTGCGTGCGAAGTGGGAAGAAGAACTGGCTGAAATGCGCCTTCGCATTCGCGGCATGCGCACCCAGATGGTCGACCTGCTGGCAAAAAACGCCCCGCAGCGTGACTTCAGCTTCGTGGGTCGTCAGCGCGGCATGTTCTCCTACTCCGGCCTGACGGTTGAGCAAGTCACCCGCCTGCGCAACGAGTTTGGCATCTACGCCCTGGACACCGGCCGTATCTGCGTGGCTGCACTGAACCAGAGCAACATCGATGTGGTGACCAAGGCCATCGTTGCGGTGATCTGAGTCATTCTGTAATACGAAAAACGGGAAGCCAGATGGCTTCCCGTTTTTTATTTGTCAGAGATAATTCTCAAAGCAGTGGCGCCGCCCTCTAAACTCCACACAAATCAGCTGGGAGCGAGCCTCTGTGACGAGGGTGCCTGTGTGGCGAGGGAGCTTGCTCCCGCTCGGCTGCGAAGCAGACGCAAAGCCGTTGGGGCCGCTTCGCGACCCAGCGGGAGCAAGCTCCCTCGCCACAAAAGCGCTCGCTTCCACAGGTTTTGAGTACACCCGAGATTTCTTATGAGAGCCGATATGAAAAACGACGACCTACGCGCAGACCGTGACGAACTGGACCATTTCGTCCCTCGCACCCCGGCCAAGCGCGGCAATAACCTTGTGATGCAAGTGGCCGCTGGCGTGTTTCTCGGCGGCCTCGCCTTATGGCTGGTGCAACTGGCCGCCACGATGCTGTACGCCAAGCTGATGCTCGGCACCTTTACCTTTGGCGGTTAAGCCAGTTCGGCTGCACGCTGGCTGGCGGCGTCGTCATAGGCAACATAGAGCGATTCAGCGACCTGGCTTTTGATCGCCTTGGTGCTTTCCAGGCCGAGGACGAAGCCTTCAGCCTTACCGCCCGCCCGATTCAATTCGTCAGCCGTGCTGGCCTGAGTGATTGCATCGAACAATTTCTCGGCGTGCGGGCCGACACCTTTAGGCAGGCTGATCTGAGCGATCGTCATGCGATCACCTCGGTAGTTTGAGGCGGGAGGACTGAGTGATTCATGGCGCGTACCTTTTCGGCGAATGGCCGGCAGCGCGTGTAACCACTTCCGGGCGGCCATGGTAGACCTCTGAACCGATTCTGGTAACCGCCAATAACCGATAAACCACCGTCCGTCCCGATGAATCCATCAAGTTACCAACAGATGCTTGACTTCTCTTTTTGAATCAGTAACATACACGCCATTCCGCGATAGCTCAGTTGGTAGAGCAAGTGACTGTTAATCACTGGGTCCCTGGTTCGAGTCCAGGTCGTGGAGCCAGACACGGTTCCAGAGAAAGCGTCCACATTCTCTGAAGCCCAAAAAAACCCGCCTCCTGGCGGGTTTTTTCGTTTCTGATGATCTGGATCTCGACCGGCTCACGCCTGTGACTTCACCGTTTGTTTCGGCAACTCTCCAAAACGCTGCCGATAATAATTGGCAAACCGCCCCACGTGCCCAAAGCCAAACTCCAGCGCCACCTCAGTCACGCTGGCGTGTGGCCTGGCCAGTAAATACTCCCGAGCGGCTTGAAGGCGCAACCCACGCAAGCGGTCCATCGGACTTTGGCCGTATTCGCGCTGGCACAGGGTATTCAGACTGCGAATGCTCATGCCCACGGCTGTCGCCAGTTCAGCCAGGCTGATGCCCTGGGCAAGGTGCTCGCGCATACAGGCGTCGATTTTATGCAATTGAAGCGTGGGCTGACGCAGCGAGGGCGAGGCTTGTTGGGCAACGCCGCAATGACTGAGCAGAAACAGCGGCAAGCTTTGCTCCAAATGCTGTAACCAGCGCGAAGGCGTTGTGCTCCCCAGTCCCTCGGGCAGGTGCTCCAGCAATTCGCTGACCAGACGAAACCAGCGCACCGCCAGCGGCCGTTGCAGGCGGCTGACCGGCGCCAATCTGAATCCCGATGGCAAGTCATCGGCCAGCACCCTCTGGCTCTCGTCGAGTAATGCCCGCGGCAGTTTGAGGATCAGTTGCTCGCAGCCCTCCTCCCACACCACTCGGGCCTGCTCACGCGGCGACAGAATCGCCACTTCTCCAGGACTGACGCTAAAACCCATGCCGTCAGACTCCAGGGTGGCGCTGCCGCGCAGTGGCATCTGCACCAAGACGAAATCTTCGAAAGGCTGCGGGCGGATTTCAACCTGGCCGCCGTAGCGCAGCGCATACAGTTCGCAACTGGCGACCTTGCCGCGATAGAACGCCGTATCGACACCGCCTCGCGGCCAATCCAGCTCATGTTCCACCAGCGCTTGCCCCATCAACCGCTGGGTTTCCTGCGCCGAGCGGCTGGTGAAGACCGGCTCGCGGCACATCAGCGACAAGTTCAGGCCGACGCTGTTGGCGGTGGCCGCCTGTAAAGTCGTCATTTCAAAGCGACCGGTTGCGACGGGCTTCGCTGCGTTGCAGGGTTTTGCTGGGCGTTTCGTTGAACAGCTTGCGGTATTCGCTGGCGAATCGCCCCAGGTGCGAAAATCCCCAGCACATCGCGATCACGGAGATGTTGCGCACCGAGGCGTCTTCAAGGATTTCCTGGCGCACGGCGCCGAGGCGAAACTTTTTCAGGTAAGCCATGGGGGAGACGCCGAAGTGTTTGCGAAAGCCTTCGAACAATTTGAAACGTGACACACCTGCTGCCGCCTCGATGTCTTCCAGGTGCATGTCTTCGCGGGCGTTGCTTTCGATGAAGTCCTTGGCGCGCACCAGGTAGTACGGCAACTTGGCGCCCAGCTGTTCACGCAACTCGGCACTGTAATTATTGGGCTGAGAAAGGATGAGGCCCTTGATCAGCGCGCTTTCGATATCGCGGGTGAAATACACCTGATTGAACAGGTCGTGACCGCGCTCCAGCTCATCAATGTAGTGACGGGCCAGCCGCCACCAGGAGGCTGAGGCGCCGTTGACCGCATCCATCACGGGTTCGAATTTCAGCGGCGTTTCCAGTGGACGCTGCAGCATGCCTTCGAGGGTCTGACGCATAGCCATGCGGGTGATCACCACGGAGATTTTGTGGCAATCGCCGGCCATGCTCAGTGACTGGGTTTCGTGGGGCGTCACGATCAGGCCCTGGTCCTGACTGGAGTACAACCGGCGGCCGTCCTTGATCAGCTCCTGCTCGCCGCGAATGGGCAGGCTGAGGCTGTAGCAATTGAGGTGTTCGACATCCTCGACGCCGATGGTCACGTCGGTGCCGTACTCCATCCGGCCCAAGGTCGTGGACATGGACTTGAACACATTGGCCTTGTGGTGAAACTGAATCCGGTTCGGTTGAGAGGTCTGCAGTTCGTGCGGCCCGCAAATGCCGGCCATCCATGCACGGGCGCCGGCCAGGTCATAGCGGTCTATACGGATATCTCGAAACTGGGCAACGTTTGGTTCGGTCATTTCAGTACACCCACGGCAATGAACATCGACACGCTCTTCGGCGCGTATTCTCATTGGATTAGCAAGGGCTATGCCCAGCCGGTGCGAACAGGCGATATCCGCATTTTCAGGCTAGTAATCGGACACTATCTGGATATCGAGCGCATCAAGCGGCGTTGACGCGCACAGCAACGGTGCCGGTCAGGGTCAACGCCTTGGGTAATGCGCTACCCAAGGCGTCACTTCAGCGCCCAACCGCGCTCGATTTGAGGGCAGGACGTTACCAAAATTTCCAGGTGTAAGTGGTGATCAGGCGGTTCTCCACCCAGTCATTACCGTGGCTGAATTTGGCGACAACATTGCCGGCCTCCACACCGACGCCTTTGAGCGGGCCGCTTTGCACCACATACGACAGCACCAGGTTGCGTTCCTGCTCCGCTGCCTGGCTGAGGTTGTCGCCGCGGTCCACCGACGTGCCCTTGAAGTATCGGGTCATGAAGGTCAGCCCCGGGACGCCGAGGGCGGCAAAGTCGTAGTCATAACGCAATTGCCAGGATTTTTCGTTGGGCTTGATGAACGCGACCCGCGACCAGTTCACCAGAAACGGCTGCGGGACATAACCGCCCAAGGTCGGGAAGTTGCTGTCGCCGAGCATACGCTGGTAGCCCACGCCAAACCGATGCCCGCCCTTTTTCAGCGAAGTCATGGCGCCGTAGGAACGGTTGTCGATGTCGCCGTAGAGGGCGTCGCCATCTTCGTTGTTGTTGAAGTAACGCAGGTCGGTCTTCAGCCCATAACCGTCACCCAGGTCTGCCAGATGAGTGATACCCAGGTAGTGCTGTTGGTAGATGTCTTCCAGTTGCGCGTAGAAGTAGGTGCCGGTCAACGAAGGGGTGAAGGCATAGCTGGCGCCGGCGAGGTTAAGGCCATCGCTGCCGTGGCGCACGCCGGAGCCGGTCTGCAGATACAGCTTTTCGTAGTTGGAGGAGTTACGCGCCCCGATCTCCGTCAGCCGTCCGGCGGTCAATGTCAGACGGTCGACCTCCTTGGACTCGAGCAAGGCACCGCGATAGGTCGTGACCAGTTGGCGCGAGTCGTCAATGATCACCACGGGCAGAAACGGCCGCAACTCACCGACTTTCAGCTCGGTTTTCGAGTAGCGCATTTTCAACGTCACACCGCCACGGCCATAGTCATCGGCCTGCGCCTGACGGCTTTGGCTGTAGGGGATGATGGAGTCATCACCGCGCCCGCCACCGCCGTCCAGACGATAGGCATATTGCGCCTCTGCATCGAGGCCGAACTGCACCGGGCCTTCGGTATAGCCGGAAGCGAAACGCAGGTCGAAACCCTGGGTCCAGCTGCCCACCCGAGAATGCGGAGGGTTGTTCTCCTTGTAATCCCGATCGATGTAAAAGTTGCGGGTCCCCAGCGTCAGCTTGCTGTCACTGACCACATCCGCCTGTGCCAATAATGGCGTCAACAAGCCAACTGTTTGAACGCCCCGAATGAGCCACGCTTTATCCAACATATTATTTATTCCCCCTGCCGCGTATAGAACAAACATTAATAGAAGGCCCTTCTGGCACAGAACCCAAGGCCATGAGCAATGGCAGTTTCCAGTGACCTGCAGCGAGACACTCTGGTGGTGCTTCGATTGAAATTAAGCCGCAATAAGTTCGTCAACGGCTATCCCGTTACTGAAAGACAATTAGCCGATTGCTCAGCCGCCAGCCGCGACAAAAGCCCGTATTTACTGGGCTAATGCGCTATCAACCAAAAATAAAGCTTATTTTGCGGATGGGTTTCCACTAATAACCGGATAGACCGTGCTCGCCACCACGTCATTAAATGGACCCATGAATTAGCCCATTGGCCGAGGACCGGGATATGACAACTGCACGAAGTGTCGAACAGTGGAAAAGTTACATAGAAAGTTGCCTGGACTTCCGTCCGCAAGACGGTGTTTATCGTATTGCCCGCGATATGTTTACCGACCCGCAATTGTTCGATCTGGAAATGGAACTGATTTTCGAGAAGAACTGGATCTACGCCTGCCACGAAAGCGAAATCGCCAATAATCACGACTTCATGACCCTGCGTGCCGGGCGCCAGCCGCTGATCATCACCCGCGACGGTGAAGGTCGTCTCAACGCCCTGATCAATGCCTGCCAGCACCGCGGCACCACCCTCACCCGCGTTGGCAAGGGTAACCAGTCAACCTTCACCTGCCCCTTCCACGCCTGGTGCTACAAAAGCGACGGCCGACTGGTGAAGGTCAAGGCGCCGGGCGAATACCCCGAAGATTTCGACAAGGCCACCCGCGGCCTGAAAAAGGCCCGTATCGAAAGCTACAACGGCTTTGTGTTCGTCAGCCTCAACGTGGAAGGCACCGACACCCTCGAAGACTTCCTCGGTGACGCCAAGGTGTTCTTCGACATGATGGTGGCGCAGTCGCCGACCGGTCAGCTCGAAGTCCTGCCGGGCAAGTCGGCCTACACCTACGAAGGCAACTGGAAACTGCAGAACGAGAACGGCCTGGACGGTTATCACGTCAGCACCGTCCACTACAACTACGTAGCCACCGTGCAGCACCGCCAGCAGGTCAACGCCGAAAAAGGCCTAAGCGCCAGCGACACCCTGGACTACAGCAAGCTGGGTGCTGGCGACAAGGAAACCGACGACGGCTGGTTCGCCTTCCACAACGGCCACAGCTTGCTGTTCAGCGACATGCCCAACCCGGCCGTGCGCCCGGGCTACGCGAGCATCATGCCGCGCCTGGTCAAGGAACACGGCCAGGGCAAGGCCGAGTGGATGATGCATCGCCTGCGCAACCTGAACGTCTACCCGAGCATGTTCTTCCTCGACCAGATCAGCTCGCAGCTGCGGATCATCCGTCCGCTGGCCTGGAACAAGACCGAGATCAACAGCTTCTGCCTGGGCGTGGTCGGCGAATCGGATGCGGATCGGGAAAACCGCATCCGCCAGTTCGAAGATTTCTTCAACGTGTCCGGCATGGGTACCCCTGACGACCTGGTGGAGTTCCGTGAAGCCCAGCGCGGCTTCCAGGCCCGCCTGGAGCGCTGGAGCGACATTTCCCGCGGCCATGGCAAGTGGGTCGAAGGCGCCACTCCCAACAGCGAGACCATTGGCATCGCCCCGGCACTGACCGGCACCGAATTCACCCATGAAGGCCTGTACGTCAACCAGCACGCCAACTGGCAGCGCTTTTTGCTCGAAGGCCTGGCGCGCAAGGCGGCCGAACAACAACCGTTGAAACTGCGTGAGGTGTGAACATGAATTCGCAACTGCAATACCGCGTCGAGCAATTTCTTTACCGCAACGTCGAGGCCTGTGATGCCCAGGACTGGGACACCTACCTGGACATGTTCAGCGACGACAGCGAATTCCACCTGCCGCAATGGGATTCGGAGCACGTCTACACCACCGACCCGAAAAAAGGCATGTCGCTGATCTATTACCCCAACCGGGGCGGCCTGGAAGACCGGGTGTTCCGCATTCGCACCGGCAAGGCCGCGTCGACCATCCCGATGCCGCGCACCTTGCACCTGATCAGCAACGTGCGCATTGCGCCGCTGCAGGACGATGAGCTGGAGGTGCGCGTCAACTGGAGCACCCTGTACTACCGCATGCAGACCGCCGAGCAATTCTTCGGCCGCGCCACGTACCGCCTGCGCCCCGACGGCGAGAGCTGGAAAATCGCCCGCAAACACGTGGTGCTGCTCAACGACACGATCAACTCCGTGCTCGATTTCTACCATCTTTGAACCCTGCGGATTAACGCTTATGACGCACAAGGTCGCCTTCAATTTCGCCGACGGCAAAACACTCTTCTGCAACGTGCAGAACAATGAAATCCTGCTCGACGCGGCCCTGCGCAGCGGGATCAAGATTCCGTTGGACTGCCGCGAAGGGGTTTGCGCGACCTGCCAGGGCCGCTGTGAATCCGGGCAGTACACCCAGGACTACGTGGACGATGAAGCCTTGTCGGCCAGCGACCTGGCCGAGCGCAAGGTGCTGACCTGCCAGACGCGCGTGCAGTCGGACGCTGCCTTCTATTTCGATTTCGATTCCAGCCTCTGCGGCAGCAACGGCCCGAGCAGCCTGCAAGGCACTGTAAGCGAGGTGCGGCAGGTCTCTCCGACCACCGCCATCGTGCATGTGGAGGTCGGCGCAGCGGGTGCGGCGCTGGACTACTTGCCGGGCCAGTACGCCCGCCTGCAGGTACCGGGCACCGAGCATCGGCGTTCGTATTCCTTTGCCTGCGCGCCGGGCAGCAGCCACCTGCAGTTTCTTATTCGGCTGCTGCCCAGCGGCGTGATGACGGACTACGTGCGTGATCGCTGCCAGGTCGGAGACGTGATCCACATGGAAGCGCCGCTGGGTGCCTTCTACTTGCGCCATATCGACCGCCCGCTGGTGATGGTGGCCGGCGGCACCGGGCTGTCGGCGTTCCTCGGCATGCTCGAGCAGATTGCCGATCAGCAAGGCTGCGGCCACCCGGTACACCTGTACTACGGCGTGCGCGAGGCCGCGGACCTGTGCGAGGTCTCGCGCATCGAGGCCTATGCCGCACGGATCCCGGGGTTTCGTTTTACGCCAGTGGTCAGCAATCCCGACCCCGACTGGCCGGGCAAGACCGGCTACATCGCCGATCACCTCGACCTGGCCGAACTGCGCGACCAGCCGTTCGACCTGTACCTGTGCGGCCCTCCGCCGATGGTCGAGTCGATCAAGGACTGGCGCCAGCAACACGGCCTGGATCAAAGCCGTCTTTACCTGGAGAAGTTCACCGAGAGCAACAGCTGACACCGCCCCCCATAACAACAATTAATCGGCCCGACCGAACACTGCATCACTGCCCTCATCGACATCTACCGTGCGTTGGCACGACCTACTTCATAGGCCGCCTCATGAAAAACCTGGTATTGCGTGCATGTCTGGCAACCTCCCTCTGCGCCGCGACGGCTGCGCAGGCCGTGGAGCCTGTCCGAATCGGCTTCATCACCACCCTCTCCACCCCCGCCGGTTACCTTGGCGAAGACTCGCGCGACGGCTTCCAGCTGGCGATCGACCAGGAAGACGGCAAGCTCGGCGGCGTGCCGGTGCAACTCATTGTGGAAGACGATGGCCTGCAGCCGGCCAAGGCCAAGCAGATCGCCGACCGTATGAGCCTGGACGGCATCTCGTTGTATACCGGGGTGATTTTTTCCAACGTGCTGGCGGCCGTGATCAACACCACCACCAAGGACGCGTTCTACGTCAGCAACAACACCGCACCTTCGACCCTTGCCGGCGAAAAGTGCATGGCCAACTACTTCGTCGGCTCCTACCAGAACGACACCCCCCACGAGATGGCCGGTGTCGCCGCCAACGAGCTGGGCTACAAGAAAATGGTGATCCTGGCGCCCAACTATCAGGGTGGCCGTGACGCGCTCGCCGGCTTCAAGCGTACCTACAAGGGCGAAGTGACCGAGATCTACACCAAGCTCAACCAGCTCGACTTTTCGGTAGAACTGGCACGCGTGCGTTCACTGGCGCCGGACGCAATCTTCCAGTTTCATCCGGGCGGCGGCGGTATCAACTTCGCCAAGCAATACGGCGGCTCGGGCCTGTCGGCACAGGTCCCGATGGTCGTACCGGTGTTCTCCATGGATGAACGCATGCTCGCCGCGGTCGGCGACGTGGCCAAGGGCACCAACGTTGTGACCTTGTGGAACCCGCAATCGGACAATCCGGCCAACCAGGCCTTCATCAAGGCCTTCACCGAGAAGTACAAGCGCGTCCCTACGGTGTATGCCGCTCAAACCTACGACACGGCACGCCTCATCGGCGCCGCCCTGAAAACCTCCCAGGGCAATCTGAAAGACCAGCCGGCGTTTCGCGAGGCGATGAAAAACGTCAAGTTCGACTCCATTCGCGGTGACTTCAGCTTCGCCCGGAACCAGCACCCGGTCATCGACTGGTACCTGTTGCAAGTGCAGACCGGCGCCGACGGCAAGCTGATCGAAGTGCCGATCAAGACCCTGGCGACCCGCCACGTCGACAGCTACGCCGCTCAATGCTCGATCTGACCGGTCTCTGAGCCCCGTCCTCGCCCTGCAGAACACCTGCGGGGCGTTTTCATGAGGAACGCAGTCATGTTATTGCTCGAACAGATTCTCAACGGCCTGCAATACAGCGCCTTGCTGTTTCTGCTGGCCTCAGGCCTGACCCTGATTTTCGGCATCATGGGTGTGATCAACCTGGCCCATGGTGCCTTTTACATGGTGGGCGCCTTCTGTGCCGCCTACACCGCCATGGCCACCGGTTCGTTCTGGCTGGGTGGCCTGGCCGCGCTGATCGGCTCGGCCTGCTACGGCGCGCTGATCGAAACCTCGATCATGCGCCGCCTCTACCAACGCGATCACCTGGATCAGGTGCTGGCGACCCTGGCCGTGGTGTTCTTCAGCAATGAACTGCTGACCCTGATCTTCGGCCGCAGCCCACCGGCAATGCCCACGCCTGAATGGTATTCAAGTTTTGTCGAAGTGCTGCCGGGGCTGATGTACCCGGTCAGCCGGCTGCTGTTCATCGCCGCCGGGCTGCTCGTGGCGGTCGGCATGTGGCTGCTGATCAACCACACGCGCCTGGGCATGCTGATTCGCGCCGGTGCCGACGACCATGAAATGGTCGGTGCGCTGGGCGTCAACATCGCCCGGCTGTACACCCTGGTGTTTGTCTTTGGCTGCGTGCTGTGCGGGCTGGCCGGTTTCATGGCGGCACCGTTGCTGTCGGTGGAGATCGGCATGGGCGAGAAGATCCTGATCACCACTTTTGTGGTCATCGTCGTCGGCGGCGTCGGCTCGGTACGCGGTGCGCTGGTGGGCGCCTTGCTGATCGGCATGGTCGACAGCCTGGGTCGTGCCTACATTCCGCCGTTGCTGGACCAACTGCTGCCCAGCGACACCAGCAGCACCCTGAGCGCCGGGCTGATTTCCGCCAGCGCCTACATCGTCATGGCCCTGGTGCTGCTGGTGCGCCCGCGCGGCCTGCTGCCGGCCCGCGCCTGAGGAGAACGTTATGTCACCCCGTCTCATCATCGATCTTGCGTGCCTGGCGACCTTCGCCTGCATGCCACTGCTGGCCCACTGGTTGCACGAACCTTATCTGGTCAGCTTTTTCACCCGTCTGGCGATCTACGGCATGGCGGCTATCAGCCTGGACCTGCTGATCGGTTACGGCGCCATGGTCAGCTTCGGCCATGCCGCGTTCTTCAGCCTCGGCGGTTACATCGTCGGCATCGTTGCCTTTCACACCTCGCAAGGCATGCCGCTGTGGGGCTGGCAAGGCAGCAACAGCGCGCTGGTGGTGTGGCCGCTGGCCCTGCTGGTCTGCGCGCTGCTCTCGCTGCTGGTGGGTTACCTGTCGCTGCGCACCAGCGGCGTGCAGTTCATCATGATCACCCTGGCGTTCGGCCAGATGCTCTACTTCGTGCTCGGCTCGCTGTCGCTGTACGGCGGCGACGACGGCATTCTGCTCAACCAGCGCAATACCTTAGGCGCACTCGATCTGGGTGACCCCAACCACTTCTACTACCTGTGCGTAGCCTTGCTGGCCGGCTGGTTGCTGCTGTGCCGGCGGCTGGTCAATTCGCGTTTTGGTTACGTGCTGCGCGGGCTCAAGCAGAGCGAGCGACGCAGCGTCAGCCTGGGCTTCAAACCCTTGCGCTATCGCCTGACGGCGTTTGTGATTGCCGGCACCGGCGGTGGTCTGGCAGGGATTCTGTGGGCCAATTACGCGCTGTTTGTCAGCCCCGACATGGGCGCCTGGCACAAGTCCGGCGAGCTGATGGCGATGGTGATCCTCGGCGGCGTCGGGACCCTGATCGGCCCTCTGCTGGGCGCGGCCGCCTACCTGGGCCTTGAACAGGTGCTGAGCCAGTGGACCGAACACTGGATGTTGATCTTCGGGCCCCTGTTGTTGCTGGTGGTGCTGTTCGGCAAGAAAGGCGTTTACGGATTACTGCTGGGCGTGTTGCAGCGCAAACCGAGGGTGGTGGCCGTCAAACCGAACGCCGCCGTGGAGGCACGCCCATGAACTCACAACTGTCGATTCGTGATCTGTACAAGTCTTTCGGTGCGGTGAAAGCCACCAACGGCGCCAGCCTTGAACTGGCCAAGGGCGAGTTGCACGCCATCATCGGCCCTAACGGCGCCGGTAAATCCACGCTGATCGCGCAGATCGCCGGGGAAATTTTCCCTGATCAGGGCCAGGTCCACCTCAACGGCAAGGACATCACCCGCGTACCAGCCTGGCAGCGGCCGCGCCTGGGGTTGGCGCGGGCTTTCCAGGTCAGTCAGCTGTACACCGAGTTTACGCTGCTGGAGAACATCGCCCTGGCCATCGCCGCCCGCGAAGGCAAAGCGTTCGGCATGTGGCGTCCGTTGAGCCGCGACACCCGCCTGCTGGAACCGGCGCTGGGCTATTTGCAGCAGGTGGGCCTGGGCCCTCGCGCGCAAGACCCGGTCCACGAGCTGTCCCATGGCGAACGGCGGCAATTGGAGATCGCCTTGGCACTGGCACAGGAAGCTTCGGTGTTGTTGCTCGATGAGCCGATGGCCGGGATGGGTGCCGACGAATCCGCACGCATGACCGAGCTGCTGCACAGCCTCAAGGGCCGCTACGCCATCCTGCTGGTTGAACACGACATGGACGCGGTGTTCGCCCTCGCCGACCGCATCACGGTGCTGGTGTACGGGCAGACGGTGCTGACCGGCAGCGTCGAGCAAGTGCGCAACGATCCGCAAGTGCGGGCCGCTTACCTGGGAGAAGAACATGCTTGAAGTTCAAGGCTTGAAAGCGGGCTACGGCTTGAGCCAGGTGCTGTTCGACATGCACCTGAGCATCGAGCAAGGCCAGGTGGTATCGCTGATCGGTCGCAACGGCATGGGCAAGACCACCACGGTGAAATCGATTATGGGATTGCTCAAGCCCAGTGCCGGCAGCATCCGCATCAACGGCACGGAGATGCGCGGTGCAGCGCCCTTTCGCATCGCCAAGGCGGGCCTGGGGCTGGTGCCGGAGGGCCGCCGCGCCTTCGGCACCTTGAGCGTGCGGGAGAATCTGCTGGCCACCGCCACGCGGGGCAAGTGGGACCTGGCGCGGGTCTATGAACTGTTCCCGCGTTTGCTGGAGCGACAGGACCAGCTGTCACGCACGTTGTCGGGCGGCGAGCAGCAGATGCTGGTGGTCGGCCGCGCACTGCTGACCAACCCCAGCCTGCTGATTCTCGACGAAGCCACTGAAGGCCTGGCACCGATCATTCGCGAGCAGATCTGGAATTGCATGGCCACGCTCAAAGCCGAGGGCGAGACGATTCTGGTGATCGACAAGAACCTCAAGGAAATGGCGCGGGTGGTCGACCGTCATCACATTATCGAAAAGGGACGCCAGGTCTGGGACGGCACACCGCAGGAACTGGCGGGACAACCCGAACTGTCGCAACGTTACCTGGGAGTGTGAGCCGCCATGGACCTCGATCAGGCCTACAACAACGTTGCTGCCGTGGGTGATTTTCCACAGATCATGCAGCGTTTTCGCCAGCGCAGCGCCGAGACTTACGCGAGCCATGCCTGGCAACGAGACGTGTCGTATGGCGATGCCCTGCGCGAGCGTTTCGACTGGTACGCCCAGGCGGATGTCGGGGCGCCGACATTGCTGTTCATTCACGGCGGATACTGGCAGGCCTCGGACAAGGACGACTATGCCTTCGTCGCCGAAGGCCTGATCGAAGCCGGGTTCAATGTCGGATTGCTGGAATACACCCTGGCGCCCGAGGCGAGCATGGGCACCATCGTCGGGCAAATCGGCAAAGTACTGGACTACCTTTGGGCGCATCGCGAAGCCTTGAACATCGGTCAGCAGGTGGTGCTGTGCGGGCACTCGGCGGGCGGGCATCTGACTGCGCTGCATCGCGGGCATCCACTGGTGACGCTGGCCATGCCCATCAGCGGCCTGATGGAGCTAGACCTCATCAGTCGCTGCTGGCTGAACGACAAGCTGCAACTGAGCGCAGAAGACATCCAGCGCTACAGCCCGCAGCGGCTGATCGGTGATGGCGCGCCGTTATTGCTGACCGTAGGCGCGGATGAATTACCGGAACTGATCCGGCACTCACGCGACTACGCCAGTGCCTGTCGCGAGGCCGGGCAGGCCGTGAGCCTTGTCGAGCTTGCGGGGTGTCATCATTTTGCGGTGCTGGACGATCTGGCCTGGGCGGATGGCGAACAGTTGCGCGCCCTGCTCGCCTGTCTAGAGCGTTAATCCGATTGCTTTGATGCCGATCCCTGAAGCCAACACGCGATCCTTGTAGCAGCTGGCGAAGCCTGCGTTCGGCTGCGAAGCAGTCGCTGGGTCAGGCAGTGCGGTGCATCAAGTGAATCGGATTTCAGTATTCACGACTGCTACGCAGCCGAACGCAGGCTTCGCCAGCTGCTACAGGTTGCGGTGCAGCTTGAAAGATCGGCATCGTAATCACTCTCGCCAGAAGTGGATACCGGTTTGCCGTTTGCGGCTTTTTTGAACCCCTCAAGCTTCATACAGTGGCTACGAATTCAGACAGGAATTGCGTATGTCCAGCCTCTCGCTCAGGGTCCAACAGATCGAGTTATTGACCCCCAGAATCCGCCGCATGTTGCTGGTGTCCAGCAGCGCGCAGAGACTGCCGGGCTTCACCGCCGGGGCGCACCTTGAGTTGCATGTCCCTGGCCATCGCGCTCAACGCCGAGCCTATTCCCTGGTCAACCTGCCCGACGGCGAGCACTACGAAATCGCCGTCCAGCTCGAAGAGACGAGCACAGGGGGATCCCGCTGGGTGCACTCGCTCAAGGTCGGCGATGAACTGCTGGCCGATGCACCACGCAACCACTTCCCGCTGTGTGAAAACACCGAACACGACCTGCTGATCGCCGGTGGCATCGGCATCACGCCCATGCTGAGCATGGCCAGGTCGCTGCAAGCAGCGGGCAAGCCGTTCACCCTGCACTATGCCGGTCGTGATGAAGCACAGATGGCGTATCTGCCAGAGGCCCGCGCCTGCCTGGACCACCACTGCTGGATCAGCGGCGGCGACCCGCAAAAGCGCTTCCCGGCCGCCGCGATCCTGGCCTCGCCAAGACCGGGCCTGCACCTTTACATCTGCGGCCCGACCGCCCTGCTCAACAGCGTACTGGCCTGCGCCCGCGAACAGGGTTGGGCCGAAGATCACCTGCATTACGAACTGTTCAGCGGTGCCCTGGAAATGGCCGGTGATCACGGTTTTGAGGTGCACCTGCGCGAGAGCGGCGTGAGCCTGCAAGTCGCCGCCGGGCAAAGCGTGCTGGACGCCATGCTCGAGGCTGGCCTGGACCCGATGTTCGACTGCCGACGGGGTGACTGTGGCGTGTGTGTCGCCCAGGTCATCGACGGTCAGCCCGATCACCGCGACATCTGCCTGTCGGCGCGCGACCGCGCCAGTGGCAGTTTCTGTACCTGTGTTTCCCGTGCCAGCAGCGCGCTGCTGGTGCTCGATCTGTGAAAAGCCGAGGACATCCCGTGATACCGACCAATGAGCAAATCGCTGCCTTGATCCGCGAGGACAGCGTTCACAAGAGCGTCTACACCGACCCGACCCTGTTCAAGCTGGAAATGGAGCGCATCTACGGCAACGCCTGGATCTACGTCGGCCATGAAAGCCAGGTCAAGAACCCCGGCGACTACCACACCACGCGAATCGGCGATCAGGATGTCATCATGGTGCGCTGCGCCAACCAGCAGGTCAGCGTGCTGTACAACCGCTGCCCGCACAAGGGCGCGAAACTGGTGGCCGACGGCGACGGCAGTGTCGGCAAATTCTTCCGCTGCCCGTACCACGCCTGGACCTTCAAGCTCGACGGCCAGCATCTGTCGGCGCCGCTCAAGAGCGGTTTCGAAGGCACCTGCTACGACCCCAAACACCCGGACTTCTCCATGGCCAGCGTGGCCCGCGTCGACACCTATCGCGGGTTTGTGTTTGCCAGCCAGGCAGCATTCGGACCGGACCTGAAAGCATTTCTGGGCGGCGTCATCACCTCCATCGACAACCTTTGCGACCGCTCGCCAGTCGGTGAAGTCGAAGTGGCGGGCGGCATTTTCCGCGTCAAGCAACGCTCGAACTGGAAGGTGTTCTACGAGAACCTGCACGACACCATGCACGCCCGCGTGACCCACGAATCGTCGGTGGACGCTGCGCGTGGCGAAGCCGAAGCCATCGGTGAAATGCCCTTCGAACTGCTGATCATGGACGGCAACGGCGAGCCCTATGACTTCTGGGAAAAGCTTGAACTGCGCGCCTACCACAACGGCCACGGCTACATGGAAGCCATCTTCGACCCGGCCGCCGCCGAGCGCGACGAGGTCTCCCGCGCTCATTTCGAATGCCTGAGCCAGGCCTACGGCGAACAGCGTGCCAAGGAAATCCTGGGCATGAACCGCCACAACACGGTGATCTACGGCAGCGGCTCCCCGCACACGGTGTTCATGCAGTTCCGGGTGATCCGCCCGATCGCCGTCGACCAGACCATGGTCGAGATCCAGACCTTCCGCTGCAAGGGAGCACCGGAGGCCGTGTTCGATCGCGCGCTGACCTACGCCAACGTCATCAACTCGCCCTCCTCCAACGTGATGCCCGACGATGTTGAGGTTTATGCGCGCTGCCAGGAAGGCAACATGACCCGCGGTGGCGAGTGGATCAGCATGCACCGCTACGTCGGTACCGATCAGCCATTGGACGACGGCGCGGTGTCCACCAACGGCACTAGCGAACTGCCGATGCGCAACCAGTTCGCCGCCTGGAAACAGTTCATGACCGCCACGCTGATCGCCAAGGAGAGCACCCATGCTGCTTGACCGCCGAATCGACGTCGACACCCGCCAGTTGACCCCCGCCAATGTGCCCGTCGAGACCCTGCGCCAGCTCGAACAATTTCTTTACCGGGAGGCGCGCCTGCTGGATGAGCGGCGTTTCTGGGAATGGGACAAGCTGTTCACCAACACCGGTATGTACTGGGTGCCGCACAAGCACGAGCAGGCCAACCCGTTCGACCATATTTCGCTGTTCTGGGAAGACCGCATGCTGCGCGAGGTGCGGATCCGTCGGGTGGAGAACGCTCGCAACTGGTCCCAGCAACCCCAGACCCAAACCGCGCACCTGGTCGGCAACGTGATGGTCGAGGGGCTCGATGCCGAGGGTCTGCTGGTGATCAGCGCGAGCTTCCAGTACAGCGAATGGCGTCTGGAACAGCGCCAGCTCGCCGGTCGCTACACCTATAAACTGGCCGCCCAGGACGGTGGCGGCTGGCAGATCCAGCTCAAGCGCGTGGACCTCATCAACTGCAACGATGTGTTCGCCAACCTTGAGGTGTTCGTGTGATGAATACGCCGGTGGTGATCGCCCTGCACTATCAAAACGACGTATTGCACCCGGAGGGCAAAATTCGGGTCGGGCTGGGCGCCGATGACCGCGCGCGTGCTGCGCTGCTCGACGCGGCCGGCAGACTGCTCGCCGGCGCACGCGCCAAGGGCTGGCCAATCGTCCACGTGCGCGTGGCGTTCCGTGCGGATTACGGTGACCTGATCCAGAACGCGCCGATCCTGCGCACGGTCGCCAGCCTCGGCGCGGTCCGGGAAGGCAGTTGGGGCGCGGAGTTTTTCAGCGCCCTGGCGCCGCTGGACAGCCGCAATGAGTTCGTCATCACCCATCACCGGATCAACGCTTTTTTTGGTTCGGCGCTGGAAACCGTGGTGCACCAGTTCAACCCTTCGCGCCTGCTGATCGCTGGCGTGGCGACCCACTCCGTGGTGGAAAGCACGGTGCGCCATGCGGTGGATTGCGGTTTCGAGGTGACGGTGGCGGCAGATGCCTGCGCCAGCGCAGACAGCGGCATGCATGCGGCCTCGCTGGCGAGCATGGCGGTGATCGCCCATATCAGCCCCGTCACGCAAGCACTGGAGGACTTGTCATGATGCTCGAAGGCAAAGTTGCGATTGTCACCGGCAGCACTCAGGGGCTGGGGCTGGATATCGCACGGCAACTGTTAGCCGAGGGCGCCCAAGTGATGCTGGTGGGGCGCAACGCCGACACCGGCCAGGCATTGGCGCAAACAATGGATTGCGCGTTTTCAGCCTGCGACGTGGAGCGCGACGAAGACATCGACGGGTGCATCGCGGCCACGCTGGAGCGCTTCGGCAGGCTCGACATCCTGGTCAACAACGCGTGCCTGTACACCGATCAGGGACTGGCCTCGGACCGTGCACAATGGCTGAAAACCCTGAACGTCAATCTGGTGTCGGCGGCCATCTTTACCCAGAAAGCCGCCGTGCATCTGCCCGCCGGAGGGGTAGTCATCAACATGGGCAGCACCGGCGGCAAATTCGGCGCGGCCGGGCGCGCGCTGTACCCCGCCTCCAAGGCCGGCATCCTGCAATTGACGAAGAACCTGGCCATGACCCTGGCCCCGGAGCACATCCGGGTGCTGAGCGTATCCCCGGCCTGGACCTGGTCACCCAGCGTCGCCGACTTCAGCGACAACGACCCGGACCTGGCGGATCGGGTCGGAGCACCTTTTCACCCGCTCGGGCGCATCGGCCGTGGCCATGAGATCGGCAGCGTGGTGGCTTTTCTGTGCAGCGCCGGTGCAAGCTGGATGACCGGTGTCGATGTGCCAGTAGACGGCGGCTTTTCGATTCTCGGGCCAGACCGTGGCGTGTCGCCGCGGGTGTGGTTCCAGCAACACCGTGACAGCCAATAAAACCTGATAACCGAATGGGGTAGATGACATGGGCAAGATGATTGAGATCCAGGCAACGGACAGCAGCGCCACGTTCGGCGCTTACCTGGCCCTGCCCGCCAGCGGCAAGGGCCCCGGCGTGGTGATCGGCCAGGAGATTTTCGGGGTCAACGCCAACATGCGCGCGGTGGCCGATTTCTATGCCGAGGAAGGCTACGTGGCGCTGGTGCCGGACCTGTTCTGGCGTCTGCAGCCGGGCGTTGACCTGGGCTACACCGAAGCGGACTTTGCCGTCGCCATTGATCTGTTTCAGCGCCTGGACATGGACAAGGCCGTCAGCGACATCGACGCCTGCTTCACCGCCTTGCGTGCATTGCCTGAAGTCGAAGGCACGGGCCTGGGTTATGTCGGGTTCTGCATGGGCGGCAAACTGGCCTGGCTGACCGCCACGCGTACCGATGTGGCCTGCGCCGTCGGCTACTACGGCATGGGCATCGAACACCTGCTGCACGAGTCGGAAAACCTCAGGGGCCGCCTGGTACTGCATTTTGCCGAAAACGATGGCTACTGCGACGCCAGTGCACGCGCCCGGATCAGCGAGCACCTTGGCGGCAACGACAAAACCGAAATCTACGTATACCCAGGCGTCGACCACGCCTTCGCCCGGGCCGGCAGCGCACACTTCGACAGGTCGGCCTCGCTGATGGCCCATGAACGCAGCATCGCCGCACTCAAGCGCGAGATCGGCCCGCACTTCAATCTGTCCGCCCTGTGGGAAGAACACATTCGCCATGAGTTCGACACCCGCGACGTGCCCGCCACCATGGCAACCATGGTCGCCGAACCCTACGTCAACCATATTCCGACCATGACCGGCGGTGTTGGAGCCAAGGAACTCAGCCGCTTCTACCAGCACCATTTTGTCCACGGCAACCCGCCGGACATGAAGCTCATCCCGATTTCCCGCACCATCGGTGCACTGCAGATCGTCGATGAATTCATCATGTGCTTTACCCACAGCACCGAAATCGACTGGATGCTGCCCAACGTGGCACCGACCGGCAAGTACGTCGAGATTCCGATGCTGGGGGTGATCAAGTTCCGCGGGGACAAGCTGTACCACGAGCACATCTACTGGGACCAGGCCAGTGTGCTGGTGCAGATTGGCCTGTTGAACCCTGAGGGGCTGCCGGTGGCCGGGGTGGAAACGGCGAGGAAGTTGCTGGATGAACAGCGGCCGTCCAACACGTTGATGGGGCGCTGGACGCAAAGCGAGCAATAACGACCGGGTAATAAAAAGGCCGATCTGTCATGCACAGATCGGCCTTTTTTCATTCGCTGAGAACGTCAGACATGTTCACTGCTTTTCGCATGCGCCGGCCGTGGTTCTCCGTGCCCGTGATCCACCTCGATCACCGGGATTTCCTTGCCGTCGCAGTCATGCAACTTGCCTTCGCTGAAATAATCCCCTTCGCGCAACGCTGCCAGATCCTGATATCGCAGAACACGCTCAGTCCCTGCTGCAAACACCGATTGCTGGTCGGAGTTGCCTGCGGTGAGGTGGTTGAACGCCAGGTTAAGCACGATCGCCATGATCGCCGACGAACTGATGCCCGAATGGAAAATGGTCGCGAACCAGCTTGGGAAATGATCGTAGAAGTTGGGTGCGGCGATAGGAATCATGCCGAAGCCGATGGAAGTGGCAACGATGATCAGGTTGACGTTGTTGCGATAGTCGACCTTCGACAGGGTACGGATACCGCTGGCCGCCACCGTACCGAACAGCACGATACCGGCACCACCGAGCACCGAAGTCGGCACCGCGGCGATCACCCGCCCCATGAACGGCAGCAGACCCAGGATCACCAGGAACAAACCACCCGTGGCCACCACAAAGCGGCTCTTGATCCCGGTCACCGCCACCAACCCGACGTTCTGGGCGAAGGCACTTTGAGTGAATGAGCCGAAGATCGGGGCGATCATGCTCGACAGCATGTCGGCACGCAGACCATTCCCCAGGCGCTTGGAATCCACTTTGGTGTCGATGATTTCACCGACGGCCAGAATGTCGGCGGAGGTTTCCACCAGCGTCACCATCACCACGATGCACATCGACAGAATCGCGGCGAAGTGGAAGGTTGGCA
This sequence comes from Pseudomonas sp. LBUM1643, assembly GCF_059716215.1. Lineage (NCBI taxonomy): Bacteria > Pseudomonadati > Pseudomonadota > Gammaproteobacteria > Pseudomonadales > Pseudomonadaceae > Pseudomonas > Pseudomonas sp. LBUM1643. The sequence continues at coordinate 2,161,225 of NZ_CP166813.1, read as the reverse complement.
TGCCGAAGTGGAACGGTGTCGGGAAGCCGAACATCGGGCCCTGGGCCACGTTCGAAAAGTCCGCCATGCCGAGGAACACCGCGAGAAGGGTACCGATCACCATCGCCAGCAGAATCGACAGACGGGAGATGGTTGCGCTGCCAATCTTGCTCAACAGCAGCACCAACACCAGGGTCACCGCCGCCAGGCCAATGTTCGCCATGCTGCCGAAGTCAGGGGAATGGCTATTGCCGCCCATCGCCCAGCGCGCGGCCACCGGCATCAGCGTCAGGCCGATGGTGGTGATCACGATGCCCGTCACCAACGGCGGGAAAAACTTCGTGATGCGCGAGAACACCGGCGTGATCAGCAACCCGATCAACGACGCGGCAATGACCGCCCCCAGGATCGACTGGAAACCACCCTCCCCGCCACTGCTGACAATCGCCACCATGGTCGCAACGCCAGAGAAGGAAACGCCCTGTACCAGCGGCAACTGACAACCGAAAAACGGTAAACCAAGGGTCTGGAGTAACGTCGCCAGCCCCCCTGCAAACAATGAAGCAGCAATCAACAAACCAATGTCCGCCGGCGAAAGCCCGGCCGCCTGGCCAATAATCAATGGCACTGCGACGATACCGCCGTACATGGTCAGAACGTGTTGCAGGCCATAAGCCATATTTGCGCCGACTCCAAGATTTTCATCCTCGGGCCGTTGGTGTGAAACATGGGGCGTTTTCATGGTTGGGGGGTTCCCTGGTTTTTATTCTGCGCACACTGTATGCAAGACTCAGGACAAATGTCTATAGAGTTGTATACAACTCACCAGTCAGATAATGGACACATGTCCATTTTCCTCCGCCCGCGCTGACCTTTCCTCCAGAAAAATCCTTGAAACACATCCCGCCTGCCCCGCCTCCCTCCCCCGCTAATCTTCATCACTCGCAGCGACCGTTGGCACGGACGCCCCTCGCTTATACATATAAAGTATGCATAATGAACTCATTCGAAATTCAATATGACAAGGCAAAGAACGCGGCTAACAAATTAAAGCACCGAGGCATCAGCCTGGCGGAGACGGAGGCGGTGTTTTACGACGACCGAGCGATGACGGTGCAGGACAACCATCATGACGAACAGCGGTGGATCATCACGGGGATGGATGCCAAAGGGCGCTTGCTCGTGGATGCGTTCACTTATCGGGACCCGAATTTCGTTCGAATCATTTCCGCGCGAGTTGCCACAAAAAACGAGCGCCGCAGCTATCAGGAATCCTGACCTATGAAAAACGAACACGATTTCAGCAATGCCAAGCGTGGAGCCATCGCATCCAGCAAAGGAAAAACCCGAATCACCATCATGCTCGATGATGTGGTTATAGAGGCTGCTCGCGCTTTGGCCGAGAGCGAGGGCTATGGCTATCAGACGGTTATCAACAATACCTTGCGCCAGGCCTTACTCAACGAGAAAGGCAAATCGGCCGGTCTCGATCAACACACCGCTGTTGGCAATGCGCCGCATATCAACGAAGGAATAACGACCGCTGAACTGAAAAATCTCGAGAAAAAACTGGCCGAGGCACTCAACGAAATCCATCGGGTGATGAAGCCTTGAGTCCGATGCCGGTAATGGGCAACCAAAGGCAGATTTAGCAGCGCTGCCTTTTTCTATCTGTCCTACAGGTATTCATACGCCCTGAATCAACCGCTCCAACACTTGCCGCAACCGCGCATGCGCCGGCACTTGAATGCCGAATTCCGTCTTCAGCAGATCAATCAACTCATCCAGATCCGCCACTTGATGCCGCTCGCTTTCACCGCCCATCCGGTGAATGGCAAAACTGCCATTGTTGAGTGTGCGTCGCCACCCTTCCCCAGTCCGCGCCACCATCAATTGCCTGGTGAAAGACGATTCAGGATGAGTCGAGACATACCAGTTGCCGACGGCGTAATCGATGTCTTCCTGGCGTTGCAGATCGAAGATGTACATCGCGCGCCAATCGCCCGCTACGTTGGCGCGGAGGGTGTAGCCATCGGCATGCTGCTCGATGCGATACGGCTCATGCGGCGTGAGCTGTTCGGCAAGTGAATCGAGCAGCAGTGGCGCGGTGGGGACCATGCCACCGAAACCGACATCAGTGATGTAGCGCACACCCTCCAGGCTGACCAGACTCAGACGATGCGTGCGGGCGGTCCACGCTCCTTCGGGTTGCCCCATCACCACTCGACCGCTAATGCCACGCGCATTGAAGCCCAACGTTTGCAGCAAGACCAGGAACAGACAGTTGAGTTCGTAGCAGTAACCGCCCCGCCTTTCGTGCAGCAATTTGCGCTCGATCGATGGCAAATCGATCAATACCGGCTCGCCGGCCAGGGTCGACAGGTTTTCGAACGGAAAAGCGCCGGTATGGCGCAATTGAAGTAGGCGCAGTGTTTCCAGCGTGGGTGCCGGAGGGGTGTCGAAACCGAGTCGTTGCAGGTACTGCGCGAGATGTGTCAGGCGTGGCTCGCTCATTGTTCAGTCCTTTTGAAGTGGCCGCGGATCGCTCCACCGATGGGCCACAGGTATAGGCCAAAAGCTCATCGGACCGACAATTGATTTAGCCAATAGCCCTGCGAGAAAACCTCAACGGCGCTTGCGCGAGCCCAACCTGATCCACGTTGGGGCATGGTCGCTGGCATGGGGTTCGTTGCGCACCCAGGCATCCACGCCCGCCTCCTCCAGATAAGGACTCAAGGCCGGGTTAAGCAGCAGATGATCGATGCGCAGCCCGGAATTTTTCTGCCAGTGCTGACGGAAGTAGTCCCAAAACGTATAGAGCCGATCTTCCGGATACAGATGACGCAGGGAATCCGTCCAGCCTTGATCGAGCAGGCGCTGATAACACTCACGACTTTGTGGTTGCAGCAACGCATCCTTGAGCCAGGAGCGCGGGTTGTAGATGTCCAGATCGGTTGGCACCACGTTGTAATCGCCCGCCAGCACCACCGGATGGTCACTCGCCTGCAAGTCCTGGGCATACGCGATCAGCCGCTCGAACCAGGCCAGTTTGTAGTCGAACTTCGGTCCCGGCTGAGGGTTGCCGTTGGGCAGATACAGGCAGCCCACCAGAACGCCATGGACGGCGGCTTCCAGATACCGGCTATGCGTATCGCTGTCATCGCCCGGCAAACCTCGCCGACTCTCCAGCGGTTGTGCATCCCGCGCCAGAATCGCCACCCCGTTCCACGACGACTGGCCCTGCCAGATCGCGCCATAGCCGGCCGCCTCAAGCTCGGCGGCGGGAAAGGCACTATCGACCGATTTAAGCTCTTGCAAGCAAGCAATATCCGGCTTCTCGCGCTCCAGCCAGGCGAGCAGATTGGGCAGTCGGGCACGCATGCCGTTGACGTTGAAGGTGGCGATTCGTAATTTTTTCACGGACCAACGCTCCTAATAACGAGGTGTCTAGCGTGTGACACCTGCGCGTTTGGGTGGTTGCGTCCGGGTAATGAGCTGGCTGGATGAAGCGCTCTTGGCGTGGTCGACCACTCGTCATCCAAAAGGCACCAATTACGCGGTCCGTGACACCAATTTCAGGTAACGACTCACTTTTGGAGACGTACCATGATCAATCTCAAAATCTCTTCCCTGATACTGGCAGGCTTGTTATCCGCGGCTTCTTTCGCCACTTATGCAGCCTCCGGCGATGGCGCTGATGCAACCGGTACCAAATCAGGTTCGACCGGTGGCTCGACGATGTCGCCCAACAACACCACAGGCGCCCCTGCACCCGGCAGCACGTCGGGTAGCAGCAGCGGATCGAGCTCATCAAGCGGCTCTGGCGTTAATACCAACGGCGGCACCAGTGGCTCTGGCGCAGGCGGAGGTACCGGTGCGGCCGGTGGGGGAACAGGTGGCGCGGGAGGTGGGACAGGCAGCTGAACGCGTAAAGGCAGTCGATAATTAACTGTCGGCTGCTTTGTTCGCCGGCTCGCTCATCTCAACGATCAGACCGCATCAACGCTTCTGCGCCGCCTTCCATCGACAGCGCCGCGGCGCGATTGCGACCTGAATGTTTGGCCTGATACAACGCCGCGTCTGCACGCTCAACGAACACTTCGAGACTGTCGCGCCCCGTTGGCACGAATGAATAGCACCCCAGGCTCACTGTCAGATTGCCTGTGGGCGAACCGGTGTGGCTAATGTTCTTGTCGATGACACTGCGTCTTATTTGTTCGGCAATTACCATCGCCCCCCCGAATGTCCGTGTCCGGCAGCAACACCGCGAACTCCTCCCCGCCGTAACGCACCGCCAGATCGGCCTTACGATGGCAGCAACCCTTTATCGCCCGGGCCACTTCAGCCAGGCAGTGATCACCGGCCACGTGCCCGTAGGTATCGTTGTAACGCTTGAAGAAATCGATATCGAGCATGATCAGACTCAATGAACTCGCCTGGCGGGCCCCACGTCCGAACTCGATGTCCATCGCCCGCTCGAACAGCCGTCGGTTGGCCAATCCGGTGAGACTGTCATGGGTCGCGATCAACTCCAGGGCTTCCTGAGCCTCACGCAAATCAGTCTCGATGCGTTCGCCATTGCGTACCTGCTGAATGAATACCCAACCGAACAGCCCCACACCGAGCAACACCAGCGCGACAATTACGATGGATTGAAACGCTGTGTCGTACCAATGCTTGAGAATCGCATCCTCGGAGGAAGCGGCGGAAACGACCAGCGGGTACGCGTCCAGCTGACGGTAGCCGTACAACCGCACAATGCCGTCCACTACAGAGCCGATCATGGCGTTGCCGGTGGATGCCTTGGGCAGCAATGTCTGAAAGATTTCCCCCTGGGCCAATGACGTACCGATCTGTGCCTCCACGAACGGTCGTCGAGCCAGTAAGGTCCCATCGGTCAGCGCCAGAAACATCGAACCGTTGTCATCAATGCTGAAGCTTTTGAAGAATTGATCGAAGTAAGACATCTTGATCCCGGCCATCAAGATGCCCTGGAACTTGCCGTTTCGGTCGTTCACCCGCTTGGACACCGGAATGATCCACTCTCCGTTCTCCCTGCTGCGGATAGCCGGACCGATGTGAGCCACAGATGAAACGTTCTGCTGGTGAAACTTGAAATACTCACGGTCTGCCACACCCGCACCGCGAGGCAGGTCGTCAAACGAGGTCACCACCCACTGCCCCTGCTTGTCGAACAGAAAAATGCCGTGCAACTGATTCAGCGTCAGTACTCGCCGCGCGAAGGTTTTGCGTAGGCGTGGCAACTGCGCGGCGCCGTAGCCGTCGGCCTGAATCCAGTCGGCCAGGCTGCTCAGTACCAGGTCGGCCTTCATGAAAGTGTCTTCGGCTTGCTGCGCCATGGCACGGGTCAGGTTGGACGATGCCACCTGCGCTTCAGCCAGATCATGGCGGCGGGACTGCTCCAGTTGCAGGTACAACAGACCACAGAGACACAGGCAGACCGCCGCAATAAACAATACCGCTGCCTTACGCAGCGGTAATCGTTTCAACGTACCACCGGGGGTGTGAAGCGGATCGTGAAGGGGAATTGGCAAAAGCTCATCCTGAGAGGGCAAGGCGTGGGCACCGACCCAAAGCCCTTGTTTTTTGTGAGCGTAGTCTACGCCTTAGTGACGAGACAATTGTCCTTTAGAGGCATCGCATCACACTATGCGGAACAACCTGCGAACCTTGAACCGCTTTATGTAGCAGCTGGCGAAGCCTGCGTCCGGCTGCGCAGCAGTCGTAAAATCAAGCAGCGCGATATTTCAGGACGACCGCGCGTTCAGGTTTACGACTGCTGCGCAGCCGAACGCAGGCTTCGCCAGCTGCTACAGGTTTGGTTTCATCAGGGGGATTAACCAGCAATCATCCTGTCGACGTCCTCAAACGTCACTCGGGGAACCAGTTCAGAGGGAATCCTTGAGGATCTGGACAGGTTGTAGACCTGAAAGTCTTTGTTCATGACGTACTTCGACAGGATCTTGAACGACGGCAGGATACGGGTATGAAAATGCTCGTCCAGCGTACAAGGTGAAACGAACGAGCCCGGCGTTTCATAAAATCGATTCGCCGACTGATCGAGATCGACGCCCACCAAAAACACTTTGGTAAATCCCACGTGATAGGCAATTTGCAGCGCCAGATAGGCCACGGTGCGGGCATCAAAAAAACCGCGTTTGAGGTTCTTGCTGAACCCCAGGCTTCTATTGCGACCCGCCCCCAACTTTCGACTTCTGATGAGCTCCTCGTCGCGTCGACACATCAGATCGAACCAGGAAAGTTTCGGTGCACGGGTCAATAGATACAGCTGACCCGCAGGATCAAGTGCCTCGTAATACATGTGGTTTTGTGGCACGGCCACACGCTGACTAAGGCGCATCGCTTCCCCACTCAGACGGGGCTGCTCCCTGTAGAAAGCGTCATCCGAGCAGATGTAAAAGTACGGTTTGACGCCAGAGCCGATAAACAACGAAATCGCCCCGTTCATTGTGATCATCGGCACGTCGGCATACTTCGCCAGGGGAAAATCTTTGGCCGATGCACCTGAAGCGATAATAAAAACCGCGCCATTTTCAACATTGCGGCACTCTTCCAGGTCACGCACCTGTCGCGGACTTTTGAGCAGTTCCTTGGCTTTTTGCGCAACATCCATATTCAGCCCCCTATTGTTTCGGGTTGATCACCACGGCGGGAGCTCCTGCCCGCAGCAAATCCAGAATGGGTAATTTCGACGGCAGATTCAAACTCTTCAGGACCGCCGAATCGTAGTCGTAGACATCGGGTTTGAAAGTCACCCGACCGTCCTTACTCAGGTCCACCGTCCAGTACGCCAACAACACCGGCACTTTGACCGGCAGCTTGATGTTTTGCGTCTTGCCATTGGCCAACTGTTTCTGAATACCGGCACTGTCCCAATGTACCGGGTCGTTGAACAACAGCTCGACCAGTTGCAACGGGTTCTCTACGCGAATGCAGCCCGAACTGGTGGCGCGCACGGTTTTGGAGAACAACTCGCGATGTGGCGTGTCGTGAAGATAAATTGCGTAGTCATTGGGGAACCGGATAACCACCTGACCCAACGAGCTGTCCGGACCGGCGTCCTGGCGCAGGCTGATGCCACGCGGGTTGCTCCAGTCAACGCTCGACGGATCAAGCACCGCGCCCTGCCGGTCGATCACTCGAATACGGTTCGCGGCGAGGTAATCCGGGTTCTTCTGGATCTTCGGAATTACATCTTCCTTGAGAATCGTCGGCGGCACCGTCCAGGTCGGGTTGAACGTGACATAAGTGATCTCGGCCTGAAACACCGGGGTATTGCGAAACGGTTTACCCACCTGCACCCGGGAGCGCCAGATCGGTTTGCCGTCACGGTACATCGCCACTTTGTACCCGGCGATATCGACAATCACGAACGTACCTTGCAGCTTGTACAGCAGCCAACGCGCGCGCTCCATGTTCACTCGCACCTGATCGATACGCGCGTCCACGGGCACGTTCAGCGCCGCCAGGGTCGTCGCCCCTGCCACGCCATCGGCACCAAGGTATTGATCGGTTTGATACTTCTTCACCGCCGCAGTGACGGCGGCGTCGTACTGGGTTCCCCGCGCCAGGCGCGGATCAAGAAAACCGCCAGCCACCAGCCGCGCTCGTAACTGCGCGATGGCAGGTAAATCCATACCCGGTTTGAGCGACTGACCTTCGGCAACTTTCGGCCAGCCACCGATCTCGCGCACCTTGCGTAACTGCGCCAAGCCTTCACGCAAGCCCACGTAAACGGCCTCTTGGGGCGGCGCCTGGGCAAAGGCGCTGGCCACATCATGCTGATCGAGCGCGATGAAAAACTTGTTCACGTCTTCACGTGGATCGACATCGGCCGGGTCGAAATTCCAGTGAATATCCAGTCGAGAAGGATCGACCTTGCCGCGGCGCAATTGCAGCAGCGCAGTCAGGAATGTGTGGGTCGCGGCAATATCAAACGCAGCGCGTTGCTCAGGTGTCGATGTTTCGGCCTGCATCAACGGCTGGGACCTGGCCAGCTCATCAATGTGAAAATCCGCCGGGTTCAACCCTTCAACCTGAGTGGCGTGCAGGCTGGTGAACAACTGCGCGACGTCCTTTTCGTTTGTCCAGGCCGCGCGGTAACCGCGATGGGAGTAGAAATCCAGCACCATGCGACTGATATCGACTCGCTTGTAACGCGACGAAGTCAGCAATGGCGGAAATGCTGTGGTAAGTGGCGAAAGCTTCGCTTGAATCGCCTGGCCGACGTTGTCGTCGACGGCTGCATCCCTAAGGATGTTCGGAGCAATTGTCGGCTCAATCGACGAATTTTCTGCAAGCGCAGAACCGCTGATCAGAAAGACCATAAAAAACACGCGGCTTATGACGAATAACCTTGTTAATTGCACCATGGATAATCCTTAATCTCCCGAATTAAACGGCTAGCTTCCCGCAAACAGCTAGACTCGAAACTATCACGATGAGACATCTATATGGCGCGAGACCGCATTCGTTCGTTATTCACGGCCCTGCTGCTGACATCCCTTTCAGTACCGGCAGCGTACGCCGATTCACTTGCAGCCGCTCTCGTCAAAGCCGCTCCCGATGCCAACGCCACTGTTATAAACCTCGCCGTACGTGCTTCACAATGCTCACAAGTCCAGGGCTCAATTCCTGCCCAGCGTCTGGCCGTGATCGATTACTCACTGCCTTCGACCAAACAACGCCTGTGGGTGTTCGATTTGAAAAAGCGCAAATTGCTTTTTCATGAACTGGTTGCCCACGGCCGAAACAGCGGCGAGAACATGGCCGTGAACTTCTCCAATCAAAATGAAAGCTTCGCCACCAGTCTGGGGTTGTATCGCACCCAGGCGAGTTATGTCGGCCAAAATGGCTATTCACTTCGCATGGAAGGCCTGGAGCCCGGCTTCAATGACAACGCATTTGACCGCGCCATCGTCATCCACGGCGCGCCCTACGTCAGCCCGGTGCTGGCCCGTGCCAATGGCCGGATCGGCAGAAGCCTGGGTTGCCCGGCCGTGCGACCTGCGGTTGCCCGCCGACTGATTGATTCGATGAAAGATGGGCAGTTGCTGTTTTCGTATTACCCGGATCAACGCTGGCTGAAATCTTCTTCTTATATTAATTGCAGCGGCGCCACTGTGGCCTCGGCCGGGAAAACCACCAATCGCAAATAGGTTACTTGTGAACTATGCCCTTCCCCAAAGGGCATAGTTCAATGCTGGATTCTGCTCTGCTTTGATGGTTTGATCGGTTCACCCGAACCATCAAATAAGCCTAAAAATAATGAACAACCTGAAAAGCACGATGCTACTCGGTAGCCTGCTCGCCCTGTCCATTAGCGTGCAGGCCCAGGAAGGCCCTTCTCATCTGGACAGCGTCCTGCAGCAGGGCCAACTGCGCGTCTGCACGACCGGCGACTACAAACCCTACACGTACAAAGCCGAAGACGGCGAATACTCCGGCATCGACATTGCCATGGCCCGCTCACTGGCCGATAGCCTGGGCGTAAAGGTCGAATGGGTGCCAACCACCTGGAAAACCCTGATGCCTGACCTGGTCGCGGGCAAATGCGACATCGGCATGGGCGGCATCTCCGTCACCCTGGAACGCCAGAAGAAAGCCTTCTTCAGCACCACGCTTGATGTCGACGGCAAAATCCCCTTGGTGCGCTGCGAAGATCAGTCGCGGTACCAGACAGTCGAGCAGATCAACCAGCCATCGGTGCGTTTAGTTGAACCGGCGGGCGGTACCAACGAAGCGTTTGTTCATGCCTTCCTGCCCAACGCGCAACTGCGGTTGCATGACAACGTGACCATCTTTCAGGAGCTGCTGGACAAGAAAGCAGACGTGATGATTACCGATGCGTCGGAAGCGTTGTTCCAGCAAAAACTCAAGCCTGGTTTGTGCGCGGTGAATCCGACTCAATTCATGCAGTACGGCGAAAAGGCCTACTTGCTGCCTCGCGATGACATGACCTGGAAGCTTTACGTCGATCAATGGCTGCACCTGGCCAAGGTCTCCGGGAATTATCAGAAAGTGCTGGGACAATGGCTGGCAGTGCCCGCCCCTAACTAACAATGCGTCTCCTGTAGCAGCTGGCGAAGCCTGCGTCCGATTGCGAAGCAATCGCTAATTCAGCGCCCTCCCAACAGCAGGAGGGCCGCTTTCGCACAATCAGGACATTCGCGGAGCGTCCGCCCACTTCCCCATCTCTTGATGCGATATATTTCCGCCGCACACCACGAGGCCGATGACTGCGTTATCAGGAAGCTCTGGTGCGGTAGCAATTACCGCAGGGATGAGCGCCCCAGTCGCGAGCTCTACCCATAATCCCGCCTCCTCTCCGAAGGCAAGCATGCCCTCGATCGCCTCCTGGTCAGTCACGATCACCATGTCTTCTACATAGTGTTGAGCGTGGGCCAGCATCAGTTCATCGATAACGGGCACGCCCAGCGTTGAGATGATAGAACTGATCTGGACGTCAACCGGCTTTCCGGCCTGCAAAGCCTGGTACATGGAACTCGCCCCGACCGTCTCGACGCCCCAGATCCGAATGTCGGGTTTGATCGCCTTCAACGCCGTCGCCACACCCGCCAGCATCGCCCCGCCACCGACGGCAACGAAGACGTCAGTGAGTGCAGGGCAATCGGCAATAAACTCAAGGGCAAGCGTTCCGTGGCCTTCAGCGATCAGCGTATCGCTGCAATCATCTATGACCACATACCCCTCTTCCTCCAGCGCTTTCGCCCTGGAAAACGCAGCATAAACATCGCTTTCCACAATGACCGAACTGCCAGAGGAGCGAATCCGTTCAATCGACGACGACGGCGCACTCTTCGGGACGATGACCGTCACGTCAGCACCGAAGCGCTTCGCGGCCTCGCCGATGGCAATACCAAAATTACCGCCGCTGACCGCAACGAATTTTGCGCTGCTTACATCTTCCGACAATGCCGAGAATTTATTGAGTACGCCGCGGGCTTTGAACGATCCGCCAACCTGCAGGTTTTCAAGTTTGAGGAAGACGGGTCGTTGGGTCTTTTCAGTCAGACGAGGGCTCGAAACAGTTGGGGGGCGGATCACTGAACCAGATATCCGCTGCGCGGCGGCGACGATGGAGGTGAAATTGATGAGATCTGGGGGCGAATGGAGCGGTTTTCTTAACATGGAATCCCTTCCTCGAAAAACTCGGTAGCCGGATGCTAGCAGCCCGTTTTATGACTGTCTCGCGTAATCCACCCCGTTGCTACAGGGCATGGAAGCAGGACTCGCTCAAAGCTCAGCGCCTCAACTCTGATAAACTCCACCACCTCTCAGCCTCACCGACTCCAGATTTCCCCATGCTCCCAATCACCGCTGCACCTGCGCCAATGTCCCGCCGCTTTTCTGTTGCTCCGATGATGGATTGGACTGACCGCCATTGCCGCTTCTTCCTGCGCCTGCTCTCCAAGCACGCCCTCCTCTACACCGAGATGGTCACCACCGGCGCTTTGCTCAACGGCGATCACGAGCGTTTCCTGCGCCACAACGAGGCCGAGCACCCGCTTGCGCTGCAACTCGGTGGCAGCGTTCCGCTGGACCTGGCCGCGTGCGCGCGTATGGCTCAGGAGCATGGTTATGACGAGGTCAATCTGAACGTTGGCTGCCCGAGTGATCGGGTGCAGAACAATATGATTGGCGCGATGCTGATGGGGCATCCGCAGTTGGTGGCTGATTGTGTGAAGGCGATGCGCGATGCGGTGTCGATTCCTGTGACGGTGAAGCATCGCATCGGGATCAATGGGCGGGACAGTTACGAGCAGTTGTGTGATTTCGTTGGCACGGTGCGGGATGCCGGGTGCACGAGCTTTACGGTGCATGCGCGGATTGCGATTCTTGAGGGGCTGTCGCCGAAGGAGAATCGCGACATCCCCCCACTACGCTATGACGTGGCGGCGCGGTTGAAGACGGATTTTCCGGAACTGGAGATTATTCTCAACGGCGGGATCAAGACGCTGGAAGCCTGTCACGAGCATTTGCAGACGTTCGACGGTGTGATGCTGGGTCGTGAGGCGTATCACAACCCTTATGTGATGGCCGAGGTGGATCAGCAGCTGTTCGGCAGCACGGCACCGGTGATCACTCGGGCCGAGGCGCTGGCGCAGTTGCGTCCTTATATAGCCGCGCATATCGATGCGGGTGGTTCGATGCACCATATCACCCGGCATGTGCTGGGGCTGGGCACCGGTTTTCCGGGTGCGCGCAAGTTTCGGCAGCTGTTGTCGGTGGATATTCACAAGGCCAAGGAGCCTTTGGCGTTGCTGGATCAGGCGGCGGAGTTGCTGGAGGGGCGTTAACGGTCGCCCGGGTTGAACCTGTTCACTGTTTCGGCATCGTATTTATCAACACCGCGCCCCACCTTTCAAACAGCTGTTTTCAGGTTGTTGCCGCTGGGGCCTTCGATAGGTACACGCGCCCTTGAGTGGCTGTCAGCGCTCGGGTAATGTCATCAAATCCAAAGGACAGAGCAAACTCATGACTTCCAAGCTGGAACAACTCAAACAAATGACTACCGTGGTTGCCGATACCGGCGACTTCGAAGCGATCGCTCGTGTTAAACCGGTGGACGCTACCACCAACCCTTCCCTGTTGCTGAAAGCGGCGGCCATTTCCGGTTATGCCGAATTGCTGAACGCTTGCGTTCATGACTGCAAGGGCGACGTCGGCCTGGCCAGCGACCGTTTTGGCGTGGCGGTAGGTCAAGAGATTTTGAAGGTTGTACCGGGGCGCATTTCCACTGAAGTGGATGCGCGTCTGTCGTTCGACACTGACGCCGTATTGAAGCGTGCGCACCGTCTGATCGAGCTGTACGACAAGGCCGGCATTGGCCGTGACCGCGTGCTGATCAAGATCGCGTCCACCTGGGAAGGCATCCGTGCTGCTGAGAAGCTGGAGCAGGAAGGCATCCAGACCAACCTGACGCTGCTGTTTTCGTTTGCTCAGGCCGCAGCGTGTGCCGATGCGGGCGTGTTTCTGATTTCGCCGTTTGTGGGCCGTATCTACGACTGGTACAAAAAGGCCAACGGCAATGACTACACCGGCTCGGATGACCCGGGTGTACAGTCGGTGACGCGTATCTACAACTACTACAAAGCCAATGACTACAAGACTGTGGTGATGGGCGCGAGCTTCCGTAATCTGAATCAGATTGAGCAACTGGCCGGGTGCGATCGACTGACCATCAGCCCGGAACTGCTGGAGAAACTGGCGGCGGACAACGGCAAGCTAGAGCGTAAACTGGCGCCGGGGCATGCCGGGGAAGCGCGTCTGAGCCTGAACGAAGCGCAATTCCGCTGGTTGTCTAACGAAGATGCGATGGCGACAGAGAAACTGGCGGAAGGCATTCGCCAGTTTGCTCGGGACCAGGAGAAGCTTGAGGCGTTGTTGCAAGCCAAGCTGTGATCTAGTTCAAGGCAATGCAAAAAGGGCGAACCCTGGTGGGTTCGCCCTTTTTTTGTGCGCTGGGATTGATGCGAGGTTCAGGCTGATTTGGCTTGCCAGGGGCTGTCTGACGCGACGCGGGGATGGTTTGGGGGCGCTACGCACCCCAGCGGGACGGTGCGACGATTCGACAAGCTCCCTCGCCACAGATCACAGGATGACCCGAAATCAGTGCCGCTCTAGCGCGTTCACGAGGTCGTGGAAGGCTTCACGGTTGGAATCGTTGAGGCCCATCAGGATCTTGTGTGCTTCGAGCACCTTGATCCGCACGATTTCTTCGGATTGATCCTGGTCTGGCAAGTCGGTCAGGCATTCAGGGCATGGGATCGGGCGGTCAACGATGTTGAACACTTGCTCGAAGCCCATGGACTGCAGCAGACGCGTGATGTCTTCGTGGGTGGTCACGACGGTCGGCAGCAGGCCGACCTTTTGCCGCGACAGGATCGACAATTTGGCCAGCAGGCCAAGGGTGGTGCTGTCGATGCTGCGGGTTTCGGTCAGGTCGATCACGATCGCGTTGAAATTCAACGCGGTGAAGATCCGCTCAATAGTCGCATCCAACGCCGAACATAGGGTCAGGCGAACTTCACCGACGAACTTCAGAACGAAGGTGCCGTCCTGTTCGGCGAACTGGATTCTACCGGTACTCATTGAAGATTCCTGCTCAACACCAACAGGGCGATATCATCCGGCATCTCCCCTAGCGTGGCCAATCCAAAAACCTGCCGCAACCCATCCAGGGTGCCGCCCGCAGCCTTGACCCGTTGGGGCAACGCCGCCTCTTTTTCTTTGAGTGTAGGCTCTGGCAGAAGGTCCAGAATGCCATCGGACATCAGCGTCAGGCTGAACGTCGGCGGCAGCTCCAGTACGTGGTCTTCGTAAGTGGCTTCATTGAAGAGGCCCACGGGCAGACCACGCCCTTCCAGATAACGAACACTGTCCGGTGTGTACAACACAGGCAACGGTAAATGACCACCGATGCTATAGGTCAACAAACCTGTCTCCTCGTCGATGACTCCACCGACCATTGTGACGTGTTTACCCAGCTTACAGCTGATCAGGCCTCGGTTGATATGACCAAGCACCTCTGAAGGCTTGAATTCGGGCAATGTACCGCTGCGTTTGGATTCGAACAGCAAGCGCGTGGTCATGAACTTCAACAGCACGGTAACGAAGGCTGATGAAGCGCCGTGACCGGAAACGTCCGCCAGATAGAACGCTACACGGCGCTCGTCGACCCGAAAGTAGTCAACGAAATCACCCGAGAGGTACAGCGACGGGATGATCTGGTGGGCAAACTGGAAATCGTCGATTGTCCACGGACTCACCGGCAGCATGTTCATCTGCACCTGGCGACCGGCGTTCTGGTCTTCCTGGAGCAGGTTCAGGCTGGCTTCGAGCTCGCGATTGGCCTTCTCCAGCTTTTCACGGTAGCGCTGGTTTTCCAGCAGCAGGCGCGCACGATCCAGAGCCCGGCGCACAGAGTGCTCGAGCACGGCCAGGTCTTCGAGAGGCTTGATCAGGTAGTCCGCCGCGCCCAGGCGCAGGGCCTCGACCGCGTCGTTCATCACGCCGGCGCCCGAAACCACGATCACCGGTGTCTGCGGCGAACGCTCGGTGACCTGACGGATAAGTTCGAGTCCGCCCATCTGCGGCATACGCAGATCGCAGATGACCAAGTCGGGCTTGTCTTGCTCGAATACCTGAAGACCTTGCTGACCATTGCTGGCCTGCAGGACGCTGAAACCACTGTCTTCCAAATAGGCGGCGAGGCTCGCGCGCACTACTTCGTCATCATCGATTATCAGCAGCGTGGCACTGGTTTTTGGCATGTGGGCAAACGGCGCCAGAATTAGGTTGGCGTAGCCGGCAGGTTTTCAACCTCACCGTACTACTGGATTCGCTTTCTAGCCTCTCTGTCGCACCGCTTTCAGGCATTTGCCCTACACACAGTTACACCAGAGGTGCCCTTCTAAGGCGCAGACGGTACTCCCATCCGCGGGGCGTTTCAAGCATACGGCGATGGTCGCTTGAGCTCTTTACTTGTCAAATGACCGGGAGTTATAAGAACTGTCAAAACCGTAACCCAATGGAAGGTTGAACCCCATGAGTCAAACCGATCGGGACTATAGCGAAAAACGCGATTTCATCCGCATGCGAGTGGATGCCGAGGTGGCGCTGATTCATGAGGGCGATGAGGTTCCAGCCGTCTGTATCGACCTTTCCAGCAGCGGCATGCAGGTTGAAGCGCCCCGCTTGTTCAAGGTCGGCGACCTGTTGAGCGTGCGGATAGATTCAGAACATGCTGCCCTCAAGGGCCTTGAAGCCGACACCGAGGTGGTATGGGTCAGGGACCAGGACGGCGGGAGCCAGAAACTCGGGCTTACAATCTTGAAGATGAAATAACGTCGATTTCAAACGAAAGAAGGCGGCCTGATGGCCGCCTTCCTTGTTTTACCAGTCGAAATCAAAAATCGTCTTCGACCTGACCGTCCTTGACCCTGAATTCGCGGTTTTGCAGGTACGCATTGCGGATGAAGATGTACTTGTCGCCATTGATCAGCTTCTCGGCCGACAACAGGCTGGCACGGGTATCGACAATATCCAGCGCCATGAACGAGTTACGCGCTGCGACATCGTCGACGTAGCGATAAGCGCCGACGTAGGAGTCAGCATACTTCGCTGGCGCATCGCGCAGGGTGCTCGGGCCCAAGAGCGGCAGCATCAGGTACGGACCGCTAGGCATGCCCCAGTAGCCGAGTGTCTGGCCGAAATCTTCGTCGTTGCGCTGCAGGCCCATTCGGGTGCCGACATCGATGAAGCCCAGCAAGCCAAACGTGGTGTTGAAGATCAACCGCGCGGTATCAACACCCGCCGCAGCCGGTTTGGCTTGCAGCACGTCGTTGGCCAGGTTGCGAACATCACCGATGTTTCTGAAGAAGTTGTGAATGCCGTCTTCAACGAACTGCGGCGTCACGTACTGGTAGCCCTGGGCCAAAGGCTTCAGTGCATAGGTGTCGAGCACATCGTTGAACTTGTAGATCGGACGGTTGATGCTTTCCAAAGGGTCATCTTCCGATGCTGCCTGAGCAACAAACGGAATCAGCAATACGCTGGAACACACACAAAGCTGAGCTAGAAGATTGCTCCAGCGCATAGAAAAACTCCTTGGATTGTACTGACGTGGGCTCACGGCCCAGACGTTAAGCTCGACAGTATAAGACGGAAACGCCGCTTTAGGCAGCATCAGCGTCCGCTGCTGTAGGGCAGCGGCGATGTCAGGCGATTCACTTGATTGTCACTCAACTGTCATCGGCGACGCATAGCCTCGTACTATTTCAGGGACGTTGATATGCCGCACGCCGAAGTCTTACCCCTCGTTGCTCCGCGCCTGACCGCCGTTTTGTTTGGTCTCAGTGGTTGCCTGGTGGATTTCGGCGCCCGAACCCGTGAACACCGCGACCTCTGCACCACACACGCCGAACTGACTCCCGGCGCACTGGATAGCCTGCACAGCCTGCAGCGCCAACATATTCCATGCGCATGGGTAGATGAATTGCCCCTAGCCCTCAGCCATTCCCTGGCCCTCGCACTGCCGGAATGGGTCAAACCATCGACACAAATCGAAACAAACAATTCATGGCCGGCGCCTCACGCCTGCTGGGAAGCGTTGATGTCGCTCAACGTTGATCGGCTGGAGGGGTGTGTCCTGGTCAGCGGAGAACCGCGCCTGCTGCAATCGGGCCTGAACGCCGGGTTGTGGACGATTGGCCTGGCGTCTTGCGGTTCGCTCTGCGGGCTGGCACCCGCTGAGTGGCAAGCATTGACGGCACAACAGCGCGAAATCAAACGCGGCAAAGCGACGGTTCAGCTGTTCGGCCTGGGTGTGCATTCAGTGATCGATCACCTGGGCGACCTCGATACCTGCCTGGCAGACATCAATCAGCGCCGACTCAAGGGCGAAAAGCCCTGAACGCCGCCTCTCCAACATGAACACATGCAGGTTGTACGCGAGTGGATTAATCTAGAGGCAAGCCATAGACCTTTGGCATGTTGCTGCGGTCTATGCCAGTGCCTATCGATAAAAGGAAGAACGCCATGCCTGCCCGCGAACTGCAAGAACAGCTCAATACTCTGCGCGAGCAATTGGAACAGAATCCGCCACTGTCCGAAGCCGAGCGCGAGGACCTTCACGCGTTGATGCAACAGATCGAACTGGAAATCGAGCTTGAGACCAAGACTCAAGACACCAGCCTTGCCGACGGTGTAAACCTGGCGGTAGAACGCTTCGAACTCGAACACCCTGCCATTGCCGGCACGTTGCGCAACATCGTGCAGACCCTGGGCAATATCGGGATCTAACCCCGTCAGATGCAAAAAAGCCCCGCCAGTGATGGTGGGGCTTTTTGTTTTCAACGACCGACAAATTACTTTGAACTGCGCGCCCTTTTTAGCAGCTGGCGAAGCCTGCGTTGAAGCCAAACGCAGGCTGCGCCAGCTGCTACATAAACAAGATCGTTACTGACGAACCAGACGATGGTTCGGCAGTTGCACCTCTTCAGTGCTGCGATACGGGTTGATGTCCAGCCCGCCGCGCCGTACGTAGCGCGCATACACCGTCAATTTCTCCGGTTTCAACAGCCGCTGCAGATCAAGGAAGATCCGCTCGACGCACTGCTCATGGAAATCCGAGTGCTGGCGGAAACTCACGATGTATTCCAGCAAACTCGCGTGATCCAGCGCCGCGCCGCGGTATTCCACGGTCACGCTGCCCCAGTCCGGTTGACTGGTCACCGGGCAGTTGGATTTGAGCAAATGGCTGTGCACAATCTCTTCCACAATGCGTGAATCGTCACAACGCAACAGCTCCGGGCGTGGGTGCTCGTAGTTGCTGACAGTGATCTCCAGATCGTCAATGCACACGCCCGGCAATGCCACCACGCCTTCGGCTTCAACGTCTTTCAGGCTGCGGATGCGCACGCCGACCGGTTTGCCGGCAGCGGCGGACAAATCCCTGACCAGCGCAGTTTCGAGGCTCGAAGTGTCGGCGAAGGGCGTCTGATTCAGCGAATTGAGATACAGCTTGAACGACTTGGATTCGATGATATTCGGCGAATCCGCAGGGATGCTGAACTCACCGATCGCGACGACGGGCTTACCCGATGGCAGCAACCAGGACAGCTCGAAGCAGTTCCAGAAATCCACACCTTTATAAGGCAAGGTTTCTGCGGTCAGGCCCAGCTCGGCCCATTTCGCGGTGCGCGGGATCGGGAACAACAGGGACGGTGTGTACGTGGCGATGTATTCGCTGGATTTGCCCAGCGGCGAGTGTTCGGCTGCGGGATGCATGGCGGAAACCTGACTGAATAATCAGCCGATTCTACCAGCCTTTGCTCCCGCCTTTGAGTGCTGTTACAGAGGGTTTTCCTCTACCCCGGTTTCCGCCTTGTTTTACTTAGCTGCGTCGACGGTCAACTTGCCGACCATGCCCGCCTGGTAATGACCAGGAATATTGCAGGCAAATTCCAGGTTGGTGGCCTTGCTGAACGTCCAGGTCAACTCCGCGGTTTTGCCGGGCTCCACCAGTACGCTGTTGGGGTCGTCGTGCTTCATCCCGTGATCCATTTTGCCCATGGAGCCGTGGTCTATTTTCTTCATGCCTGTCGGCGTCAGCATGCCGCTTTGCTGCATTTGCAGCATTTCCCGCTGATGGCGAGCATGCATCGCCGCGTCACCAAGGTTGAATTCGTGCAGCAGCTGGCCTTTATTCACCAGCACGAAGCGCACCGTTTCCCCTGCCTTGATATCGATGGTTTTGGGGTCGAACGACATATCGCCCATCACCACTTCAATGCTGCGAGTCGCCTTGGACGCTGGCGCCGGCTGACCGAAATCGAAAGTATGCGCGGGCGCTGCCCATGCCGGCGTGCTCAGCGCCAACAGACAGGCGCACAGCAGAAAAGGTTTGCGCAAAAACATAGTCATACTCCAACAAGATAAGGTTCAGCTTGTAGAAGACATTAAACTGCTGTCACTGCCTTGAACCTGACAGCCAGATTACAACTTTGTCAGGTTGGCCTGCATTCGCGCTGCCCACGGTATAAAGCATTCGCTTCATTAGCCTCGAGTTATCCATGAAACTGCTGATCGTCGAAGACCAACTGAAAACCGGCCACTACTTGCGCCAGGGCTTGACCGAGGCCGGGTTCACCACCGAACTGGTGGCCGATGGCAGCACGGGTCAGCAGCTGGCATTGAGTGGCGATTACGCCCTGTTGATCCTCGACGTGATGCTGCCCGGTCGCGATGGCTGGCAGATCCTGCAAGCGGTGCGCGGTGCCGGGCTCGATACGCCGGTACTGTTTCTGACCGCCCGTGACGCAGTGGAAGACAGGGTTCATGGCCTGGAGCTGGGAGCCGACGACTACCTCGTCAAACCGTTCGCCTTTTCCGAGCTCCTGGCCAGAGTCCGCAGCCTGTTGCGACGCGGCAGTGCGCCACCTCAGGACACCAGCCTGCAACTGGCCGACTTGCGCCTCGACCTCATCCGCCGCCGTGTCGAACGCAGTGGTCAGCGCATCGACCTGACCGCCAAGGAATTCGCCTTGCTGGAGATGCTGTTGCGCCGTCAGGGTGAGGTGCTGCCCAAGTCGTTGATTGCATCGCAGGTCTGGGACATGAATTTCGACAGCGACACAAACGTCATCGAAGTGGCCATCCGCCGCTTGCGCCTGAAAGTCGATGATGAATTCCCCAACAAATTGATTCATACCGTACGCGGCATGGGTTACGTCCTTGAAGAGCGCCCCGCCTGATGCGTCGATTGTCCTTGAGCAGCCGCCTGGCGCTGTTGTTTGCCGCCTGCACGGCCGTGGTGTCATTGTTCGCTGGCGTGCTGTTCAACCGTGCCAGCGAGGCACACTTCATCGAGCTTGATCAACAGTTGCTGGAGGGCAAGTTGATTGGCCTGCGCCGGTCGCTGCAGGACATTCAATCCAGCACTAGCGAAGTCAAACTGGCAGATGAGTTGAGTCGACAGGCTGATCTGTCTTTGCGGATCACGGGCAGCGACGGTCAGCGCTGGTACGACAGTTCGGCGCGCCTGCCCGAGACACTCCCGCAAACACCAGGCCTGTCGACCCTCAAGGGTAATGGCACGGACTATCGCGTCCTGAACGCGCCACTCTACCCCGACAAACCCGATTCGCCGCAACTGACGCTGTTGCTGGACATCACTCACCACCAGCACTTTCTACAGCGCATGCAGCACTTGATCTGGTTGACTGTCGGGCTCTCCGCGCTGGCCACTGCGTTGCTCGGCGCGTGGGCGGCGCGCAGCGGGTTGCGGCCATTGCGGCGCATGAGCGCGGTGGCTCGCGGGGTGTCGGCGCAATCGCTCAACGCGCGCTTGCCCGAAGAAAACATGCCGCCAGAACTCGCAGAAATGGCCCACCACTTCAACGCCATGCTCGGGCGCCTGGACGACTCCTTTCAGCGGCTCTCAGCGTTCTCCGCCGACATTGCCCATGAACTGCGCACGCCGCTGTCGAACCTGTTGATCCACACGCAAGTCACCCTCACCCGCCCACGTCCGATCGAGGACTATCGCGAAGCACTGCACAGCAACCTCGAGGAGCTGCAATGGATGGCGCAACTGGTCAACGACATGCTGTACCTGGCCAAGGCGGACCACGGGTTGTTGATGCCCAGTCGCGAACCGCTGAACCTGGCGGACGAGGTGGATGTGTTGCTGGAATTTTTTGCGCCTTTGGCCGATGACTCCCACGTGACAGTGAGCCGCGAGGGCACTGCACGCATGGTGGGCGATCGCAGCATGTTGCGACGGGCGTTTTCCAATCTGCTGGATAACGCGTTGCGGTTCACGCCGGTCGATGGCGAAGTGCGGGTGCGGATCGCTGATCAACCGCAAGGGATGAGCCTGACTATTGAGAACACGGGGGACGAGGTTGCCGAGGCGTTGTTGCCGAGGTTGTTTGATCGTTTCTACCGGGCTGATCCGGCACGCCAGGAAGGCAGTAGTGAGCATGCGGGATTAGGGCTGGCGATCACCCGTTCGATCATACGTGCCCATGGCGGGCAGATCTGGTGTGAATCGGAGAAGGGCTTGACGCGCTTTGTGATTGAGTTGCCCAGAGGAGATTGAGGCCAGCAGGGCCGGCCTCATCGCGAGCAAGTCGAATCGTCGCACCGTCGGCTCCCACAGGTTTCGGAGTTGACCATGAATCTGTGGCTCAACTCGTTCCACGGTGGAAGCGAGCCTGCTCGCGATAGCGGACTGAAGCTTTACGAATACCGCAACGCGTGAGCCGGTTCGATCTTCGCCGCTCGCCAGGCCGGGTAAACCGTGGCCAGAAAGCTCAGGACAAATCCCGCCGAGCAGATCAGCAGCACATCCCCGCCCTGCAGTTCCGAAGGCAGGTTACTGACAAAGTACACATCCGAACTGAAGATGTGCTGCCCGCTCACCCGCTCCACCCAGCCCACCAACTCACTGACGTTCAGCGCCGCAATCACGCCCAACACGCCGCCGATCAAGGTGCCGACGATCCCGATCACCGTGCCCTGCACCATGAAGATGGCCATGATCTGCCGTGGTGTGGCGCCGATGGTACGCAGAATGGCGATGTCCGCGCCTTTGTCGTTCACCACCATGATCAGGGTGGCAATGATATTGAACGCCGCCACCGCGACGATCATCAGCAACAGCAGACCGATCATGGTTTTTTCCATCTTCATCGCGCTGAACAGGCTGCCCTGGGTGTGGGTCCAGTCGTCAGCCCGGTAATCAGCACCCAAACCGCTGGCGATGTCGCCGGACACTTTCGGCGCGGCATACAGGTCCTTCACCGCCAGACGCACGCTTTGTACCTGATTCGGCTGCCAGTGCTGCATTTGCGCAGCATCGGCCACATGAATCAGTGCCATCGAACCGTCCAGCTCGGCGCCGACCTTGAACACACCGACCACGTTCAGGCGCTGCATCCGTGGGGTAATCCCCCCCGGCGCGGTGCTGACTTCCGGCACGATCAGGGTGATCTTGTCGCCGACGTTCAAGCGGAAACGTCGCGCCGTAATCTCGCCGATCACCACGCCGAACTCACCGGGCTTCAAGTCATCCAGACGCCCCTGGACGATGTGCTGGGCAACGATCGACACCTTGCCTTCCAGCGCCGGGTCGACGCCGCTGACCTGGATCGGCTGCATCGTCCCCTTATAGGACAGCATGCCTTCCATCTCGGTGAACGGCACGGCGGCGGTGACTTCGGGATTTTTCATCGCCGCCGCGGCAACCGGTTGCCAATCATCAATCGGATTGACGCCGACGATGGTCGCATGAGGCACCATGCCGAGGATCCGCGAGCTCATCTCGCGTTGAAATCCGTTCATCACCGACAGCACCACAATCATCGCCAACACGCCGAGGGCGAGGCCGATCATCGAGGTCATCGAGATGAAGGAAACAAAGCGATTGCGACGCTTGGCGCGGGTATAGCGCGCGCCGATAAAGATCGATAACGGTCTGAACATTCGCTTGGGCACCGTATAAAAATAAAAGACCCGACGCACTGTTCAGTGACGTCGGGCTTGGGCCGGTCAGATGGGGGTCAGGCAACCTTCCTGCAAATGCAGGACGCGATCCATCTGGCGGGCCAGGTTCATGTCGTGAGTCACCACCAGGAACGCCGTGCGCATCGAGGTGCTGAGCTCCAGCATCAAGTCCTGAATGCCCTGCGCGGTGTGGGAGTCGAGGTTGCCGGTCGGCTCGTCGAGCATCACCAGGCCCGGATTGTTCACCAAGGCGCGAGCAATCGCCACGCGCTGGCGTTCGCCACCGGACAGCTCGGACGGTTTGTGCTCCAGGCGATGACCCAGCCCTACCCGCTCCAGCAACGCCGTCGCACGCTGACGCGCTTCCGGAATCGCCGTCTTGCCGATCAGCAACGGCATGCAGACGTTTTCCAGCGCGGTGAATTCCGGCAGCAAATGGTGAAACTGGTACACGAACCCCAGGGACCGGTTACGCAGCAGACCGCGATTCTTCTCGCTCAGTGCTGACAGCTCTTCGCCGTCCAGCCACACACTGCCCTTGGTCGGCGTGTCGAGGCCACCCAACAGGTTCAGCAAGGTACTTTTGCCCGAACCCGAAGTGCCGACAATCGCCACACGCTCGCCCGGGTGCAACTCCAGTTGCAAGCCGGCCAGAACCTCCACCGATTCCGGGCCTTCCTCGTAGGACTTGCCCAGATTGCGGCAGCTCAGGATTGCTTTTTCACTCATGCCCAACTCACTCATAACGTAGCGCCTCCGCAGGCTGGGTGCGCGCGGCACGCCAGGCTGGATACAGGGTGGCGAGGAAACTCAGGACCAACGCGGCGGCGCAGACCATCAACACGTCCTGGCTCTGCACTTGCGACGGCAGGTAATCAATAAAGTACACATCGGCGTTAAGGAACTTGTGGCCGATCAGCCCTTCGAGGGCCGAGATCGCGGCGCTGACGTTCAAGGCGGCAAAGATCCCGACCACAGCGCCAATCGCTGTGCCGACCACGCCGATGACCGTGCCCTGCACCATGAACGTGCGCATGATCGTGCCCGGCGTAGCGCCCAAGGTACGCAGAATCGCAATGTCGCCTTTCTTGTCATTCACCACCATCACCAGCGTGGAAATGATGTTGAACGCCGCCACGGCCACAATCAGCAGCAACAGCAGGCCGATCATGGCTTTTTCCATGCGGATCGCCTGATACAGATTGCCGTGGGTGCGGGTCCAGTCGCGAGCATAGTAATGGTCCTGCCCCAACTGCTGGGCGATGTTCCACGCGGTGCGCGGCGCCTGGAACAGGTCATCGAACTTGAGGCGAATGCCCTGTACCTGATCCGGTTTCCAGCGGTGCAGCCTGGCCAGATCCTGCAGGTTGGTAACGCCGAGGTAACCGTCAATCTCACCGGCGCCGACATGGAAAATGCCCACCACGGTGAAGCGTTTCATGCGCGGGAACATCCCGGCCGGGGTGACGGTGACTTCCGGGGCGACAAATGTCAGCTTGTCGCCGATGGCCGCACCCAGCTTGGCCGCAGCCTTGTCACCGATGACGATGCCGAAACTGCCCGGAGCCAGGTCGTCGAGTTTGCCCTGCAGCATGAACTTGTCGATGATCGAGACCTGGCGCTCCAGTGCCGGATCGATGGCATTAAGCAGGACCTTGGAGACTTTGCCGTTATTGGTCAGCAAACCCTGCATTTGAGTAAACGGCGCCACGGCCGTCACCTGCGGGTTCTGTTTGACCTTGTCAGCCAGGCTTTGCCAGTCGTTGATCGGCTCACCAGACTCGATGGTCGCGTGGGGCACCATGCCCAGCACGCGGGTGCGCATCTCATGATCGAAGCCATTCATGACCGACAGAACGACGATCATCACGACCACGCCCAGGGCGAGCCCGATCATCGAGGTCAGGGAAATGAATGACACAAAATGATTGCGACGCTTTGCACGGGTATAACGCGTGCCAATAAATACGAAGAGAGGTCTGAACATGTCGGGGCTTGTTCGGAGGGAAAAGGAACGTCCTTGTGGCGGGGGTCGATAACCAGCTTTACACTCAGACCACCGCCGCTACCATGGGTTCGCCATGTCGACATTAGATGAAGAAGATCGCCGCGAATACTACCGTATCGAGGACATGATCGCACTGGAAATTCGGCCCCTGTCCGCTGCCGAGGCCGCAGGACAGGAAGTGTTGCAGGATGCTTCTCCACTCTTCAACTTGCTCAGCGAATTGCACCTGAGCGAATTCGAGTCGCAGCACCTGTTGCGCCAGATCAGCGAGCGGGACCGCAACCTAGCGGCGTTCCTGAAATCCCAGAACAAACGCATCGATTTGCTCAGTCAGGTGATCGCGGTCACCGTGCTTGGCCAGATCGGCGAGCCACAACCCGTGATCATTTCCGAAGGTGGCATCGACTTTCAGCACCCCACCCCGATTGCCGCCGGCGCACAACTGTCGATCAAACTGGTGCTGATGCCTCAAGCCCTCGGCCTGTTGCTGCGCGCTCGCGTCACCCATTGTGATCCCAAGGGCGGCGGCTACGACATCGGCACCGAATTCCAGATCCCGACCGACGCCCAGCGCCAACTGCTGGCCCGCTACATCTTGCAAAAGCAGGCCCAGGAACGACGTCTGGCCCGCGAACAAAACGAATCAGGCCTCTAATTTAAGGAAGAACCGTGACCCTCATCTACGGCCATCGCGGCGCCAAAGGCGAAGCACCGGAAAACACCCTGACCAGCTTTCAGCAATGCCTCAAGCACGGCGTGCGCCGTTGCGAGCTGGACTTGCACCTGTCCAAGGACGGCGAACTGATGGTCATCCACGACCCGACCCTCAAGCGCACCACCGACCGGCGCGGCAAGGTCGTCGAGCATTCGGCGGCAGAGCTTTCGACCTACGACGCGCGCAAGGGCGGCCCTGGCTGGATCAAGCCATGCCCGATTCCAACGCTGGAAGAACTGTTCGAGAAGTGTGATTTCGAGCACTGGCAACTGGAAGTCAAAAGCGCTTCACGCACCCGCGCAGCGACTACCGTACTGGCGATTCGCGAAATGGCGCAACGCCACGGCCTGCTCGACAAAGTGACCATCACTTCGAGCTCCCGTGAAGTATTGAAAGCCGCGCTGGACCTGGTGCCGGATGTTTCTCGCGGACTGGTGGCCGAATACGCCTGGCTTGACCCATTGAAGGTCGCGCAAAGCTATGGCTGTGAAATTCTGGCGCTGAACTGGACCCTGTGTACGCCGGAACGCCTGCAGAAGGCGCAGCGACAAGGGCTGCATGTGTCGGTGTGGACAGTCAACGAGCCCGCGCTAATGCGCAGACTCGCCGACTTCGGCGTTGACAGCCTGATTACAGACTTTCCCGGTTTGGCCAGCGCCACGCTCGAGAATTGCTGAAATCGGTCTCCCCGGCCGGCTCAGGCCACCGGCCGGAGCCGCTCAAAAAAGCCGGTTGAGGCCATCGTACGCCGCTACCCGATAGGCTTCGGCCATGGTCGGGTAGTTGAACGTGGTGTTCACAAAATACTTCAGCGTATTCAAGTCACCCGGCTGGCTCATGATCGCCTGACCGATGTGCACGATCTCCGACGCCTGATAACCGAAGCAGTGAACGCCCAGCACTTCCAGCGTCTCGCGGTGGAACAGAATCTTCAGCATGCCTTGAGGCTCACCGGCAATCTGCGCACGCGCCATGCTCTTGAAGAACGCCTTGCCCACTTCGTATGGCACCTTGGCCTGGGTCAGCTCCTGCTCGTTCTTGCCGATCGAGCTGATTTCCGGAATGGTGTAGATACCGGTCGGCACGTCATTCACAAAACGCCAGCTGTTGTTATCCACGATGCTGCCAGCGGCCGAACGCCCCTGGTCATGCGCGGCACTGGCCAGGCTTGGCCAGCCGATCACGTCACCGGCGCCGTAGATATTCGGCTTGCAGGTACGGTAGGACTCGTCCACTTCGATCTGACCACGGCTGTTGACCTTCACGCCGATGTTTTCCAGACCCAACTGGTCGGTGTTACCGGTACGGCCGTTGCACCAGAGCAAGGCATCGGCCTTGATCTTCTTGCCGGACTTGAGGTGCAGGATCACGCCGTTGTCCACGCCTTCGACGCGGTCGTAGTCTTCGTTGTGGCGAACCGTGATGTTGTTGTTGCTGAAGTGGTAGCTCAGGGCCTGGGAAATTTCCGAGTCCAGGAAGCTAAGCAACTGACCGCGGTTGTCCACCAGCTCGACCAGCACACCCAGACCACTGAAGATCGAGGCGTACTCGCAACCGATCACGCCGGCGCCGTAAACGATGAGTTTACGCGGGGTGTGACCGAGGCTGAGGATGGTGTCGCTATCGTAGATACGCGGGTGGTGGAAATCGATGTCCGCCGGGCGATAAGGGCGCGAACCGGTGGCGATGATGATGTGCTTGGCCACCAGCTTTTCGACGACGCCATTGGCGCAGACCACTTCGATGGTTTGCTCGTCGGCGAAGCTGCCGGTGCCGAAGAACACGTCGACGCGGTTGCGGGCGTAGTAGCCGGTGCGCGAAGCGACTTGCTTGGAGATGACTTTTTCAGCGCTTTTCAGCACGTCCGGGAACGAGAACCAGCGCGGCTCACCAATCGCCCGGAACATCGGGTTGGTGTTGAACTGCATGATCTGCCGGACCGAGTGACGCAGTGCCTTGGACGGGATGGTGCCCAGGTGGGTGCAGTTGCCGCCGACCTGACGACGACTATCGACCATCGCCACCTTGCGTCCTGCTTTGGCGGCGTTCATTGCCGCGCCTTCTCCTGCCGGGCCAGAACCCAGCACCACCACGTCGTAGTTGTAGACAGCCATGCGTACTCCTCAGAACAGGCCGCGGCGCCATCGGCACCTGCGGCTAAATCACGCCGATCTGCGGCGTGAAGGAACAATTTGGGGTCAATGCAGAACCCGGACACAGTCTATAGAAGCGTCAACGCCGCGCACATTAACCCTTGGTCGCGTCGTAGGCTACTTTTGCCTGCACTACAACGCCAGTTTTCAATGCTTGCGACTCAATGATCACTCGGTTTTCCGGTGCTCAACCGTTCGAAAGCCTGATTGGTTCGTGTGACGAAACCGCTGTCGGTGCGAATCACAAAAAATGCGCCGATGTCGTGTTTTTCGGCGTAGTCCCACCCGCGCACGGGTCCGAGAATCAGCAGCAGCGTCGATAAGCCATCGGCCATCATGGCCGAAGGATCAATCACTGTGACGGACGCCAACGAGTGGGACACCGGAGCACCCGTGCGGGCATCAAAGGTGTGGGAATACCGCCTGCCGTCCTTCTCGAAATAATGACGGTAGTCGCCGGAGGTGGACACGCCGTTCCCGTCGAGACTGATCATGCGCTGGGCGACTTGCTGATCGTCGCGAGGTTCCTCCAGCGCGATCCGCCAGGGTGAGCCATCGAGCTTCCTGCCCGCCGCCTTCAGCTCCCCGGTGGCCTCGGCGAGGTAGTTGTGGATGCCCATTGCCTCGAGCTTTGCGGCAATCCGGTCAACGGCATAACCGGCGGCGATGCTGTTGAAGTCGACTTCGACTGCGGCGTCCTTGCACAGTTGATCACGCTCGATGCGCAGGTGTTGGTAACCGATTCGCTGGCGTACTTGCGCCAGCGCTTGGGCGTCGGGGACTTTCTCCTCTCGCGCCTGGGGGCCGAAACCCCAGAGATTGAGCAGCGGCTCCACCGTCAAGTCGTAGGAACCTTCGCTTTGTTCCGACAGTTGTTCACCGACGCGGATCAACTTGAGGACAGGCGCTGGCATGTGCTGACAGCGGTTGGCGGGCAGATCGTTGAAGCGTTCGATGTCGGAATCACTGCGGTAGGTGGACATCTGCTGATCGACTTCGGCGAGGATTTTTTCCATGTCGACCTGCACGTCTGCTGGAGAGGGAAGACCGGCCTGGCGCAGGTATTTGATCGAATACGTGCTGCCCATGGTCGGGCCGCTGAAGCTTTCCATGGAATCGCCATTGCCGCAGCCGGACAGCATGAAGCTGAACACAACAAGACAATACAACCGCCGTTTCAACAATTCCCACATCCCCTGAAGAACCCCAGACACACCATCACGGCCAGCAGTATGCACCACCCCCCTGTAGGAGCTGTCGAGTGAAACGAGGCTGCGATCTTTTGATCCTGCTCTTGAAAGTCAAAAGATCGCGGCCTTCGGCAGCGCCTACAGGAGCTCGCATTGTCATTCCCTTCAGTACGCAATCCATCCCGCGTAATGGCAATAACGTTTAAGCAGCAAGCTAACTAGTTGTTGCCTAACGATCTCTATACACATATCGTTACAAAACTGTTCGCCCAAGGAGCCTGGCTTCCTGAAAGCGCCGAGGACGCCTCTAGAACAAGGATTTCCAACCAGCTAGCCAAAAGTGAGTACGTACAAATGTCCTCGAATACGGGCAAAGGCAAGGCGATTTTTCGCGTTGTCAGCGGCAACTTCCTCGAGATGTTCGACTTCATGGTCTATGGCTTTTACGCCACGGCCATCGCCAAAACCTTCTTCCCCGCCGACAGCGCTTTCGCTTCGCTGATGTTGTCCCTCGCCACCTTCGGCGCCGGTTTCCTGATGCGTCCGCTGGGCGCCATTTTCCTTGGTGCCTACATCGACCGTCATGGCCGTCGCAAAGGTCTGATCATCACACTGGCAATGATGGCAGCCGGCACGGTGCTGATTGCCTGCGTGCCGGGATACGCCACATTAGGCGTGGCGGCGCCGCTGCTCGTGCTGTTCGGACGCCTGCTGCAAGGTTTCTCCGCCGGCGTTGAGCTCGGTGGTGTGTCGGTGTACCTCGCCGAGATTTCCACGCCCGGGCGCAAAGGCTTTTTTGTCAGCTGGCAGTCCGCCAGCCAGCAAGCGGCGGTGGTTTTTGCCGGTTTGCTGGGGGTGGGCTTGAACCACTGGCTCAGCCCGGAACAAATGGGTGACTGGGGCTGGCGCGTGCCGTTCCTGATCGGCTGCATGATCGTGCCCGTGATCTTCGTGATCCGTCGTTCGCTGGAAGAAACACCAGAGTTCCAGGCGCGCAAACACCGCCCTACCCTGCAGGAAATCATCCGCTCGATCGGTCAGAATTTCGGTATCGTCATCGCCGGTATGGCGTTGGTGGTGATGACCACGGTGTCGTTCTACCTGATCACGGCCTACACGCCGACCTTCGGCAAAGCCGAGCTGCATTTGTCGGACCTGGACGCATTGCTGGTGACGGTGTGCATCGGCCTGTCGAATTTCTTCTGGTTGCCGGTGATGGGGGCTGTGTCCGACAGGGTCGGGCGAAAACCCTTACTCCTGGCGGCGACGATTCTCGCGATTTTCACTGCGTACCCTGCCCTGTCATGGCTGGTGGCAAACCCGAGCTTCAGTCATTTGCTGATCGTCGAGTTATGGTTGTCGTTCCTGTACGGCTCGTACAACGGCGCGATGGTCGTGGCGCTTACCGAGATCATGCCGGTGGAAGTTCGTACGACCGGTTTCTCTTTGGCCTACAGCCTGGCCACCGCGACCTTCGGTGGTTTCACTCCGGCGGCCTGCACGTACCTGATTCATGTGCTGGATAACAAGGCGGCGCCAGGGATCTGGCTCACGGGCGCGGCGGTGATGGGATTGATCGCGACGCTGGTGCTGTTCCGGGGTAACCGGCACGAACTGCGGACGGCGCAAGCGGCGGTGGTTGGCGGCGCCTGATAGGCCGCCATCGCGAGCAATCTCCCACAGGTTCGTGCGCCATTTCAAAATTAGCGCATAATCTTTGGGAGCGAGCCTGCTCGCGATGAGGCCCGAAAACTCACCGCAAACTCACCGCTCCGCTACCTTCAACGAACGACTCCATCCCCCGCCCAACGCCTTGTACAACGTCACCTGGTTAATCTCCCGCGCCAACTCCAGTTGCGCCCACTTCTGCTGCGCGTCAAACAGCGAACGCTGCGCATCCATGGTCGAGAAATAGCTGTCGAGCCCCGCCTCGAAACGCAGACGCGACTGGCGATACGCCTCTTGATAGTCCCCTACCAGTTTTTTCTGGAACTCCACCTGCGTAAGCATTTCCTGCCGCGCATTCAACGCATCGGCTGCTTCACGAAACGCATTCTGCACCGTGG
Organism: Pseudomonas sp. LBUM1643; assembly: GCF_059716215.1. NCBI lineage: Bacteria > Pseudomonadati > Pseudomonadota > Gammaproteobacteria > Pseudomonadales > Pseudomonadaceae > Pseudomonas > Pseudomonas sp. LBUM1643. Next base: position 2,130,038 of record NZ_CP166813.1, on the reverse strand, counting down.
CTTCATACGCCGCCGTTCGACCGTCGAACCGCGCATGACTGGCATCCACTTGCGCCCGCCGCGCACCGCCGTCAATCAACGGCAACGACCCCGCCAACGCCACCGACCAGAATTCCGCAGGGCCACTGAGCAACCGCGAAAAATCACCCGTCAGGCTGCCCAACGCCGAGGTCAGCGAAAACGTTGGAAAGTACGCACTGCGAGCGGCGCCGATATCAGCGTTGGCCGCTCGCAACTGGGCTTCGGCAGACATGATGTCCGGCCGGCGTTCGACCAGCGACGACGGCAAACCCGCCGGAACGTCGAGCGTTGCCAACTGCTCGCCGAGCACACCCGTGGGCAACAAACCCACCGGCACCGGCTGCCCCACCAGCACCCGCAACGCGTTGCTGTTCTGCGCCACTTGCATGCGGTAGGTGTTGACCTGCACCGCCGCGGTATTCGTTTGCGCATCCGCCTGGTGAACGTCTATGCGCGCACTGGACCCGAGATTGAAACTTTTACGCAACAGTTGTCCGTACTTGTCCTGGGATTGGTAGGTGTTCTGTGCAAGATCAAGCAAATGCTGATTGGCCTTGAGACTCAACCAGGTGCTGGCGACTTCGCCAATCAATGCCAGGCGCGCCGTCTGGTAATCCGCTTCGGACGCCTCGAAACGCGCCCCGGCGGCGTTGCGTTGACTGCGGATAAGACCAAACAGATCAAGCTCGTAGGACGTGAACCCACCCGTTGCCTGAAACGTGTTGGCGATACTGCCGGCGCTGTCACCGCCTCCCGGCGTACGCACCAACGGCGGTAATTTGCTGCGTCCCGCGTAGGTGTCGATGCCAATCGTAGGAAAAAGTCCCGACTGCGCGCTGTCATAGCCGGCCCGCGCTTCTTCGACGCTGGCTGCGAACTGTCGCAAGCTGCGATTGTTGGTCAGTGCCATTTCGATCAGTTGACGCAGACGATCATCGACCACAAAACCGTGCCAATCCTTGTCGAACGCCTGCTTGCCCGCGCAACACTCACCCGCTGTGTTCGCTGGCCACTGCTGGTCGATGGGCGCATCGGGCTTCTCATAAGTCGGCTCCAGGGAACAGCCGCCGAGTAGTAACAACATGAAACATGAAGTGGGTAAGTAACTGTTCGTCATGGCGCGCACCTACAGGCGTTGGCCGAGCAAAGCTCGCAAGGGAGAAAGAAGCAAAGACCACAAACCTGAACGTCCGACACTGATGTGCGGCAGTGCCGGTTCCCGCGAGCGCACACGCAGCGGACGCCAACTTGGCAATGGCGTGTAGGACGGAACTTTGGCCTGCGCAGGCAAACGCGGCTTCGTACGCTTTTCTCCAAGCAATGACCGACGCAGTAAAGTACCGAACGCCAGCGCCGGCTCGGCCTTGCTCACCACATTGATCGTCGCGTCGCTGAACAGACGCGCAATCAGTTGCCGGCGCAGAGGCTCATCGAGGTCGATAAACCTCAAGCCCAACTGATCGTCGGCGTGATTGCGCATCACCTCGACGTCGAGCCAGCCCAGTTTGTCGATCCACAGTTGGCCGCGCAGCCCGGGCTTGATCGAGGACGCGAAGGCACATTTCAATGACGTGCCGCTGAGGGAAATATCCACCAGACGCCCGGGCAGGACTTTGCCGCCGAAGCGGAACCCGGTGGGCTTGTCGAACGGGAAGCGCTCTTCGCCGTGCAACCGTGGGCGGTCGACGCAAGCCACCAGCGTCGCCAGGTTGTACACCAGCGCGACCACCGTCCAGCAAAGGTTGAACAGCATGTTGCCGTCGAACGAGGCCGCCGTGCTGATGGCGATGTACGCGCCGATCTGTGAAAACAGCGTCAGGGCAAAAAAGAAGCCGAAGAGCTTCCAGTGGACCATTGTTTTCGTCCGGTCGAGCCCTTTCGCGGTGACTTTGAAGGGACGTCCAAAGGGCCGGATCATGGCGCTGGCAATGGTCGCCGTGACCGCCAGCGAGGCGACGATCTGGGTGACCTCGGTGAAAATCGGCAAGGTGCGCCGATCCGTGACCCAGGTGCCATATCCCCAGAACGCGATCAGCGCCGGCATGCCGAACGCAAGGAAATCCACTGGATTGGCGTAGAACCCGGCAATGCCGAAGTACCAATACAACACCGGGGACACCAGCATCATCAAAATGAACGGCTTGGAAAACCAGTGCATCAGCCCGTGGATGTAGTGCAACCGGTCATTGAGCGTGTAACCGCTGCCCCGCAACGGGCCGTCCTTGAGCAGCGCCACCTGGATGGTTCCGAGGCACCAACGCCCACGCTGATTGATGTACTCGGTCAAACCTTCGGCAGACAAACCAATCGACAAACGCTCATTCAACCAGCGCGTGACGTAGCCTTTTTGCAGGAGTCGATACGTCGTGTAGATGTCTTCGCAGACCGAGCCTGTCGGAAATCCACCGATCTCGTTGATTAAATCCCGCCGCACGACGAAGGACGTCCCGACGCAGAACGCTGCATCCCACCCATCTTTCGCCGGCTGGTAGACGTCGAAGAACACCCGCTGCTCATCGACCCAACAGGCTGAAGTGCCGAGGTTGTGCTGGATCGGATCAGGGTTGTAATAGAACTGCGGCGTCTGCACGAGGCCGACTTTCGGGTCATCGAACAGCCCCAGCGTGCGCAACAGAATCGGTTGCTGCGGGGCAAAGTCGGCGTCCAGTACCAGTATGTATGGCGCGTTGCTGCCTAGCGCCGATTGACGCAGGCCGTTGTTCAGATTGCCCGCCTTGGCGAAGGAGTTATCCGGGCGTCGCGCGTACTGCACGCCCACCTCGGCACAGTAATCGCGCAACCAGTCGCGACGCGTGTCGTCGAGCACCCATATGGTGAAGTTGGGATAATCGATGGCCTGGGCGGCAATAATGGTTTTTTCGAGGATCTCCAGGCCTTCGTTGTAGGTGGCGATGAACACGTCCACGGCGGGCACATCCACACCCCAGGCGCGCAACTCTCGCTCGCCGGCGTCCGCGTCCTTGCTGTGATCCGATCGGCAGAGCATGACGACAATGGAGAACAGCGTGTAACCGATCGCCAGCATTTCAAAAAACAGAAAGGCATACGCCCATACCGTGGCGAAGCCTGAGTGGCTGTCGGGCAAGGTGTCGCGAATCCGCCAAGCAGCGTAGTTGAGCAACAACAACGCGGTGACGGCACCGAAACCTGCCCGCGCCGCCCATTGGTCCCGATGCGTGAGGCAGGTGAACAGAATCACCGCCGCCAGTGTCCAGAAATTGATTTGCAGCAGTTGCAGCGAGTCCAGTGCCTGCATGTCAGTCAGCCTCTAGCGAACCAGTAAAGGGATTGACGCCGGTGGCCGCAATCGCCGCCCACGCCGTGGCGCCCAAGTGAGGCAGGTGGTAATAGAAAAAGTCGTTGGTGACGGAGTCCGGACCTATGGCCAGCCCGGTACTGATGCGCGCTGCCGGTGTTGCGAAGAGCCAGCCATTACTGGCTTCCTGGGCTAACAACACGCTCCATAGCGGTTGGGCCATGTCGCTCAGGCCACTCAACTGCGCGACAGCAGCCGCTTGAGCGGTGCCTTCGGTCCACAACCCATCGGGGTCGCGGTTGAAGCCATAACCTTCGCCAGCACGGTGAGCGTGATCGATGAACGCGAACACCCGACGCCAATCCTTGGGCGGATCGTGCAAGGCAATCAATGGCCAGATCTGCGCGTCCAGCCCCGAGCGAATGCGGTCGGATGTCTGGCCGTCTTCCCCGGTGCCGATCAGAAACCGCCCTTCTTTAGCGTCCCACTGGCTTGAGACAAATTGCCGGGCGATCTGCGCCTGTTGCGCCGAAGCCTGGTCCGGCGCTAGCGCATTGAGTGCCGACCATGCGGCAGCCAGGTCGACATTGTGCTCAGTGGACTTCCAGTTCTGCTGGACCTGCTGGGCAAAGTAACCGTAATAGCCGCCGCTGAAGCCGGCTGGCGATTGCCCGTCGTAGGTGTTTTTCTGCGACCACTGCAGGGCTTTTCGTGCGGCCTCGAGGTAAGACGCCTCCCCGCTCTGACGAAACGCCTCCAACAACGCCAACGCGGCCCACGCCTGATTGCCCGTGGCACTGCTGACCTGATAGGCATCCTGATTCCAGGCGTTACGTTCGGTACTCCAATAGCCCGGTAACTTCATCGACGGTGCACCCACCGGGCCGGCGGCGTAGGCGTTGCGCAAGCGGCCGTCCTGATACTCGGGATCGTGATTCGTCGCGAACGCCAGGGCATCGGCTATCCGCCGCGCCGACACCGCTTTGCCACAGGCGAACAACGCGATACTCGCCAACGCGTTGTCGTAAGTGAAGGCGACGCCGCGCAGGGCCAGGATCGGTGAAGGTTGACCCTCCAGCGGCGGATAACTGGCCAACAGCACCGGGCCTGCAGGTTGTGAAGCCACCGCCCGGTCCAGCGCAGCGCAGGTCATCGCCACCAGTTGCGGCCGAGCCTGAGCGGCCAGTGCGGACGCCCCACTGGTGATCAGCATCACGCCGACCATTCCCTTCAGGACGTTATTCATCGCCGCGATACCTCGGCACTGGCCCACAAACCCGGGTTGCAAGTCATGGCTCGTTGGGTGTCCGTCAGGTCCGAAGCAAACGTCCCGACCACGTACACCGAGTTTTGCTCGGCATAGGGGAACGGCACGCTGTAGGTGTTGGCGCGGATGTCCGACGTGCTCGACAACAACTGCACCACACTGGCCTTGAGAGGTTCATCCAGGCCGCGGATTTTCACTGTCAGCACACTGTCGCGGTCGATCTTGCTGGCCATGCGTTCCGGAAACACCGCGATCACGTAGCTCTGACCGCAATCGGTGGCGCGCAACAAGGTCGACCCGGCCTGTACCAGGGTGCCCTGGGGTGCCAACAGCTCCTGGACGGTACCCGGCGAATACGCCACCACGTCATAACCGGCCATCAGCCTGACCCGATTTTGCTCGGTTTCGATCAGTTGGTTGAGGTTGTCGAGCTCCTGTTGATAGGTCGCCCGGTTGCGCGCCTGATTCTCGAGGCTGAGTTTCAAAGTGGTCATTTGCGCACTGAGGTCGAACATCCTCAATTGATCCGGATCGAGGTAAACCTGCTTGTTGGCGGCGCTGACGTCACCATCGTTGATGCGTAATTGCGAGCGAACCGACTCGGCCGCGCCTTGCAATGAGGCCAACTGGGCTTTGGATGACGCGACCACCGCGCCACTCACTGCCCCCTGCACAAACAACTCCAGATTGCGTTCGACGGTTTCCTGAGCATCCATCAACCGGGCGCTGGCAGCGCTGTTCTCGGCTTTCAGGGCTCTTTGAGTGAACAGCTGGCGGGTATGAAACGCCGTCTGGTACTGCTGGCTGGTTCTTTCGAGCGCTTCGTAATACCGCTGATCGTGCTCGGCCTGACTCGCCGATGAGGACAGCTGCTGCTCCAGGGTCAATCGTCGCGTTTGCAAGGTCAGCAATGTTTCCTGATTGGCCCGAGGATTTTCCACGACCGCGATTTTCTGTCCCTGCACAAACGTCGCACCCGGTTTGACCTCCAGCGTGCTCACCACACCGTCAATCGGTGTGGTGAGCAGAATTACCGGTGCATTTAAAATCGCCCGCGTTGCGGAAGCCGAAACCAAAGGCATCAACAACGTCGACAACAACAGCCAGATGATAAATCCAAGAACGCCCAGACCCACCAGGCGCGGTAACAATGACAATAGCTTTGAGCGCTCTTCAGCCATGTTCAACTCTCCCGATAGACCAACCGCGTAAAAGTCAGGCAATAGCAGGCCGTGACTGCGAAACACTTTTGGCAGGGTGAGCGAAAAAACAAAGAGTCTTTATGGACGGCAACTAAGCCGGCCACTTTCTTATCAGGATTTATTTGATGTGAGCAGGAATGGGATTCCTGTCTTGTTGGAGAGATACACGAAACGCAGTGGCGGCAAAACCTGTGATGCCCGAGGAAGAGCGGACGCCGACAGGGAAGACACTAGATTCAGTGTTTTAGAGTGTCAAGCATTTGTGCAGAGCAATTAAATGACGCCAAATATGTACCGCGCTTTGGATTGGATCCGCTTCAATCATCCACACGCGTTTGCGCGACAACTGTTTATTTTTATTAGTAGTTTTTATTTTTACTACTGAAATGAACTTTGTATCGAGTTCAAGACAATCATTAATTTCAAAACAAACAGATTAAAACGTTATAAAAAAAACGCCCCGACAAGTGCCGGGGCGTTTTCATTTACCTGTGACGCTTAGCGTGGGAACGCTGGCGGGTTTACACCGGCCATGTCTTCCATCACGCGAACAACCTGGCAGCTGTAGCCAAACTCGTTGTCGTACCAAACGTACAATACAACGCGGTTGTCCTGGCTGATGGTCGCTTCAGCATCCACAACGCCTGCGTGGCGCGAGCCAACGAAGTCAGTGGAAACCACTTCCTGCGAATTGACGTAGTCGATTTGCTTATGCAGATCGGAGTGCAGCGCCATGTAGCGCAGGTACTCGTTCATCTCTTCGCGGGTAGCGGCTTTCTCAAGGTTCAGGTTGAGAATGGCCATCGACACGTTAGGCGTCGGAACGCGGATCGCGTTACCGGTCAGCTTGCCGGCCAGCTCAGGCAATGCCTTGGCAGCAGCGGTAGCAGCACCGGTCTCGGTGATCACCATGTTCAACGCGGCGCTACGACCACGGCGATCGCCTTTGTGGAAGTTGTCGATCAGGTTCTGGTCGTTGGTGTACGAGTGAACCGTTTCAACGTGACCGTTGATGATGCCGAACTTGTCGTTTACAGCTTTCAGCACCGGCACGATGGCGTTGGTGGTGCAGGAAGCGGCGGAAACGATCTTGTCGTCAGCGGTGATTTCGCCATGGTTGATGCCGTGAACGATGTTCTTCAGCTTGCCTTTGCCAGGCGCGGTCAGAACAACGCGGTCGATACCCGGGCAGGCCAGGTGCTGGCCCAGGCCGTCGGCGTCACGCCATACACCGGTGTTGTCCACCAGCAGCGCGTCTTTGATGCCGTACTGGGTGTAGTCCACTTCAGTCGGGTTCTTCGCGTAGATAACCTGGATCAGGTTGCCGTTGGCGGTGATGGTGCTGTTGGCTTCATCGATGGTGATGGTGCCGTCGAACGGACCATGAACCGAGTCACGACGCAGCAGGCTTGCACGCTTGACCAGATCGTTCTCGGCGCCCTTGCGGACAACGATGGCGCGCAGACGCAGGCCGTCGCCACCACCGGTTTTCTCGATCAGGATACGCGCCAGTAGACGACCGATACGACCGAAGCCGTAAAGAACAACATCGGTGCCTTTGCGAGCGGAAGCGTTTTGCTGACCAACGACGTCGGCCAGTTCTTCACGGACGAACTGCTCGGCAGTACGGCCATTGCCTTCGGCCTTGAACTTGACCGCAAGCTTGCCCAGGTCTACCGAAGCGGCGCCGAGCTTGAGCTCGCTCATCGCTTTGAGCAGCGGGAATGTTTCGTGGACGGACAATTCGCTGTCATCGGACTGACGATGACGAGCAAAGCGGTGAGCTTTGAGAATCGCAATGACTGAACGATTGATCAGGCTGCGGCCATAGATCGAGCTCACCACGTTGTTATTGCGGTAGAGCTGACCGATAAGCGGAATCATCGCTTCTGCGAGTGCTTCACGGTCGATCCATTCACCAAGACACTGGTCGGGCTTCTGAGTCACGGGAACCTTCCACATGTAGGGGCAGAAAAAAGGGGCTACATTATGCCGCCCCAACCGTCACGTAGCAATGCGATCCTGTCGAACGGGCCGTAACAAATTCCCATCGAAAAAAATTACGCCTCGCTAAAGCCCAGTAAAACCGTGGCTTCCAGCGCTGCGTATTTTTTAGAGACAGCGCTGCCTTATCCGTAACCATCCGTAACACTCACCCATTTCGGCACTACATAATCCCCAAAAAACTGCAAAAAACAGCGGGTTTTTGTCTTTACCACTACATTTCGCCAAACCTGCGTAATAGACGCAGTCTTCAACTGACAGGCGGCACCCGGGACCGCTACAATTACCGACTTTGTCGCAACGCTTGGAGCTCAACCTTCCGTGCCCGTTCTGCGTCTACCGATTCTCCCTGCCGCGGCAGGTAAACAGCATTGGGGCAACCTGCCCGGTGCCGCCCTGAGCCTGGCCATCGCCGAGGCTGCCAGCGCTGCCAAGCGCTTTACCCTGCTGCTGACAGCCGATAGCCAAAGTGCCGAACGGCTGGAACAGGAGCTGAGTTTCTTCGCCCCGGACTTGCCAGTACTGCATTTCCCGGACTGGGAAACCCTGCCCTACGATCTGTTTTCGCCGCACCAGGACATCATTTCCCAGCGCATCGCCGCCTTGTACAGGCTGCCGGAGCTGAGTCATGGCGTGCTCGTCGTGCCGATCACCACGGCCCTGCATCGCCTGGCACCGACCAAATTCCTGCTGGGCAGCAGCCTTGTTCTGGACGTCGGCCAAAAGCTGGATGTCGAACAAATGCGCACCCGGCTCGAGGCCAGCGGTTATCGCTATGTCGATACGGTGTACGAGCACGGCGAATTCACTGTACGTGGCTCGCTGATCGATCTGTTTCCGATGGGCAGCAAACTGCCCTTCCGCATCGATCTGTTCGATGACGAAATCGAAACCCTGCGCACCTTCGATCCGGAGAACCAGCGTTCCATAGACAAGGTGGACACCGTCCGCCTGTTGCCGGCACGCGAGTTCCCGCTGCAGAAAGATGCCGTCACTCGCTTCAAGGCGCGTTTTCGTGAGCGCTTCGATGTCGACTTCCGTCGCTGCCCCATCTTTCAGGATCTGAGCAGCGGGATTACGCCGGCCGGTATCGAGTACTACCTGCCGCTGTTCTTCGACGAAACCTCAACCTTGTTCGATTACCTGCCACAGGACACACAAGTGTTCTCCCTGCCAGGCATCGAGCAAGCCGCAGAAAACTTCTGGAACGATGTGCGCAATCGCTATGAAGAGCGACGCGTCGATCCGGCGCGTCCTTTATTGCCGCCCGCCGAGTTGTTTCTGCCGGTGGAAGATTGCTTCGCACGCCTCAAGAGCTGGCCGCGTGTGGTTGCCAGCCAGCAAGACATTGAGACCGGCGTCGGCCGCGAGCGCTTCCCGGCGCGCGAATTGCCCAACCTGGCCATCGAAGCCAAGGCGACTCAGCCACTGGCGGCGCTGGCCGGCTTCCTCGACGAGTTCCCCGGCCGCGTGTTGTTTACTGCCGAGTCTGCGGGTCGTCGCGAAGTGCTGCTGGAATTGCTCGAACGCCTGAAGCTGCGACCGAAGACCGTCGACAGCTGGCCTGATTTCGTCGCAAGCAAGGAACGCCTGTCGATTACCATTGCGCCGCTCGACGAAGGCCTTGTGCTCGACAATCCAGCCTTGGCGCTGGTGGCGGAAAGCCCGCTGTTTGGCCAGCGTGTGATGCAGCGCCGGCGTCGCGAAAAGCGTGCCGATGCCAACAACGATGCCGTTATCAAGAACCTCACCGAGCTGCGCGAAGGCGCTCCGGTGGTGCACATCGATCACGGCGTGGGCCGCTACCTCGGGTTGGCGACACTGGAGATCGATGACCAGGCAGCGGAGTTCCTCACGCTCCAGTACGCCGAAGGCGCAAAGCTGTATGTGCCGGTCGCCAACCTGCACCTGATCGCCCGGTACACCGGCAGCGACGATGCACTGGCCCCGCTGCACCGTCTCGGCTCCGAGACCTGGCAGAAAGCCAAACGCAAAGCTGCCGAACAGGTGCGCGACGTGGCCGCCGAACTGCTCGACATTTATGCGCGCCGCGCCGCTCGCGAGGGGCATGCCTTCGAAGACCCGAAAGCCGATTACGCGACCTTCAGCGCCGGCTTCCCGTTCGAAGAAACCCCGGATCAGCAAACCACCATCGACGCCGTACGCGCCGACATGCTCGCGCCCAAACCGATGGATCGCCTGGTCTGCGGCGACGTGGGTTTCGGCAAGACCGAAGTGGCGATGCGCGCCGCCTTTATCGCGGTGCATGGCGGCCGCCAGGTTGCGATTCTGGTGCCGACCACCCTCCTCGCCCAACAGCACTACAACAGCTTCCGCGACCGCTTCGCCGACTGGCCGGTGACCGTGGAAGTGATGAGCCGCTTCAAGTCGACCAAGGAAGTGAACGCCGCCGTTGCAGACCTCGCCGAAGGCAAGATCGACATCGTTATCGGTACGCACAAACTGCTGCAGGACGACGTCAAAATCAAAAACCTGGGGCTGGTGATCATCGACGAAGAGCACCGATTTGGTGTCCGTCAGAAGGAACAACTCAAGGCCCTGCGCAGCGAAGTCGACATCCTCACGCTCACCGCGACGCCGATTCCCCGGACGCTGAACATGGCCGTCTCGGGCATGCGCGACCTGTCGATTATCGCCACGCCGCCAGCGCGACGCCTGTCGGTGCGCACCTTCGTCATGGAACAAAACAAGAGCACGGTCAAAGAGGCCCTGCTGCGTGAGTTGCTGCGTGGCGGTCAGGTCTACTACCTGCACAACGACGTGAAGACCATCGAAAAGTGTGCCGCCGACCTGGCCGAACTGGTGCCGGAAGCACGGATCGGCATCGGTCACGGACAGATGCGTGAGCGCGAACTCGAACAGGTGATGAGCGACTTCTATCACAAGCGTTTCAACGTGCTGATTGCCTCGACCATCATCGAAACCGGCATCGACGTGCCGAGCGCCAACACCATCATCATCGAGCGGGCCGACAAATTCGGCCTGGCGCAGCTGCACCAGTTGCGCGGTCGCGTCGGTCGCAGTCACCACCAGGCGTATGCCTACCTGCTGACACCGCCGCGCCAGCAAATCACGCCGGATGCGGAAAAGCGTCTGGAAGCCATCGCCAACACCCAGGATCTGGGCGCGGGCTTCGTGCTCGCCACCAACGACCTGGAAATCCGAGGCGCCGGTGAACTGCTGGGCGACGGTCAGAGCGGACAAATCCAGGCCGTCGGTTTCACGCTGTACATGGAAATGCTCGAGCGCGCGGTGAAATCGATCCGCAAGGGCGAACAACCGAACCTCGATCAACCCCTGGGTGGCGGTCCGGAAGTCAATTTGCGGGTACCGGCGTTGATTCCCGAAGACTACCTGCCGGACGTTCATGCCCGGTTGATTCTCTACAAGCGCATAGCCTCGGCCACCGATGAGGAAGGCCTCAAGGACCTGCAAGTGGAGATGATCGACCGCTTCGGCCTGTTGCCGGAACCGACCAAGAACCTGATTCGCATCACAGCGCTGAAGTTGCAGGCGGAATTGCTCGGCATCAAGAAAGTCGATGGTGGCCCGCAAGGTGGCCGCATCGAGTTCGCCGCGCAGACGCCGGTCGACCCGCTGACGCTGATCAAACTGATCCAGGGCCAGCCCAAACGCTACAAGTTCGAAGGCGCCACGATGTTCAAATTCATGGTCCCGATGGAGCGCCCGGAAGAGCGCTTTAATACTGTAGAGGCGCTGCTTGAATGCCTCATTCCGAAAACTGCTTGAAGGACGCCGCATGCGCCTGTTTCGCTCACTGACCTTGTTGATGACCCTGGTCACACCCACGGCGTTTGCCGACGATCTGTATCAGGTCGAAATGATTCTGGTCCGGCAGAATGCCGTGCCGGCCATCGTCAGCCGTGCGGCACCGGAAGACTGGGCCGCCGGCGCACAACGCGTCAGCCCCGACAGCCTGCGCACACCGACGTTGAACGGCGAAGTAGAGAAACTCACCGCCAGCAACGATTACACAGTGCTTTTGCATAAGGCCTGGCAGCAAACCCTTGGCGAAGAGGCCAGCAAAATCGCGATCAGCGACGGCGCGGAACAGTTCGGTCAGTTCCCGATCGAAGGCACGTTGAATCTCAAACTGGGGCGCTTTACCGACGTCGACGCCGACTTCTGGGTCAACCAGATCGACGCCAACGGCCTGGTGACTGCCAGCGAACGCCTGAAGCAGGAAAGCCATACCAAGAACGGGCAGCTAAACTTTCTCGACAACGGCCACCTCGGCCTGCTGATCAAAATCACTTCGTTGACCGCCCCTGCACCTCGGCCAGTCCCCGATGAAATTCCGGACTGATTGAAGTCTTTATGCCCCCGACCCTGAGCAAACCCCTGGCACCTTCCTGGGTCAGTCGATTCAAGGAACAGAGCCTGGAGCGCGGCCGTCGCTACGCGCTGGAAAATCGCGTCAGGTTCGTCGAGGTCGGCGACGCCACGATTGTCGCGGCGTGCGAAGGCTCGGGCGGCAACGTCTACCGTCAGACGATTCGTCTGCGCGAGTCGGCCAAATCCACGCTGCTGATGGTCGACGCCACTTGCAGTTGCCCTGTGCGCAACAACTGCAAACACTGCGCCGCCGTGCTGCTGCAGGTGCAGGAAACCCTCGCCTACCCTGCCGCCGCCAAGGACGCCGAGCTGCTGGAAAAACTCTCCGCCGTGCTGGAGAACCGCAGCCCGAAAGCATCGCCACAGGTGCTGGTGGATGACGTGCAGCCTGTGCCGCGCCTGTGGCTGGCGAGCATCGAGTTCAGCGCCTTCGAACCGCGTAACGGCAAAATGCAGCGCTATATCCAGCACCGTGCAGCGCTGTCTTTCAACTATCTGGACGAATACGTTTCCGGACAGAAGAACGCCGATGTGCTGATTCGCCAGGAAACCCAAACGCTGCGGATAAAACGCCATCCGGAAGTGGAACAGTCCTACAGGGAACACCTGCGAATTCTCGGCTTCAAGATTGCCACTCGGCAAAGCAAAGCCCTGCCGGAAAGCGCCGGCGAACTCTTCGAGATGGTCAACGACAGTGCCTGGCTGACCTTCACGCTCAACGAGTTGCCGAAGCTGCGCAGCCAAGGTTGGGAGTTGCAGATCGATGAGGATTTCGGTTTTGACCTCACCGCCGTGGATGACTGGTACGCCACCGTCGATCAGGCTCCCGAGCGGGACTGGTTCGATCTGGAGCTCGGCATCATCGTCAACGGCGAGCGCCTGAGCCTGCTGCCAATCCTGTTGAACCTGATGCGTTCACACACCGAAATTCTCAATCCGGAACGCCTCGCCCGGCGTCGTGACGACGAGCTGATTCTGGTGAACATCCCCAATCGACCGAATTCCGAGTACGGGCCTTTGCAGGTCGCCCTGCCCTTCGGCCGGCTGAAACCGGTTCTGGCCACCCTCGGCGAGTTTTACCTGCAAGAGCCGGGCGAAACCACGCTGCGCTTGAGCAAGGCCGACGCCACACGATTGAATCCTCTGGAAGGCATGCCGCTGATCTGGGAAGGTGGCGAGCACATTCGCTCGTTCGCCCAACGCCTGCGTGACATCAAGGATTTCACCGCGACCGCGCCGCAAGGTTTGAACGCGACCTTGCGCCCCTATCAGCTGGAAGGCCTGAGCTGGATGCAGTCGCTGCGCCAACTGGAAGTCGGCGGAATTCTCGCGGACGACATGGGGCTGGGCAAAACCCTACAGACTCTGGCACACGTTCTCAGTGAGAAAAATGCCGGTCGCCTGGATCGTCCCTGCATGGTGGTGATGCCCACCAGTTTGATTCCGAACTGGCTGGACGAGGCGGCGCATTTCACGCCCCAGCTCAAGGTGTTGGCGCTGTACGGTGCCAGTCGTAAAAAACATTTCGACACCCTGGCCGATTACGACCTGATCCTGACGACTTACGCGCTGCTGCCCAAAGACGTCGAACGCCTGTCCGCGCAGCCGTTGCATGTATTGGTGCTGGATGAGGCGCAATACATCAAGAACCCCAACAGCAAAGCCGCCCAGGCCGCCCGCGAGCTGAACGCGCGCCAGCGTCTGTGCCTGAGTGGTACGCCTCTGGAAAACCACCTCGGCGAACTGTGGTCGCTGTTTCACTTCCTGCTGCCCGGCTGGCTGAGCGACATCAAGAGTTTCAACCGCGATTACCGCGTACCGATCGAAAAGCGTGCCAGCGAAGTCCGGCTTCAGCACCTCAATGGTCGGATCAAGCCGTTCCTGTTGCGCAGAACCAAGGAACAGGTCGCGACAGAATTGCCGCCGAAAACCGAGATTATCCATTGGGTCGAACTCAACGAAGCACAGCGCGATGTCTACGAAGCCATGCGCCTGGCCATGGACAAGAAGGTCCGCGACGAGATCACCCGCAAAGGCGTGGCGCGTAGCCAGATCATCATTCTTGAAGCGCTGCTCAAGCTGCGTCAGGTGTGTTGCGACTTGCGTCTGGTCAATGACGCGGTGCTGCCTACCCGCGGGAGCACGTCGGGCAAGCTCGACAGTTTGATGGAAATGCTCGATGAGCTGTTTGAAGAAGGTCGGCGGATTCTGCTGTTCTCGCAGTTCACCTCAATGCTGGCGCTGATCGAAGACGAACTGAAGAAACGCGGCGTCGAATACGCGATTTTGACCGGACAAACCCGTGACCGCCGCGCACCGGTGAAAGACTTCCAAAGCGGCAAGCGGCAGATCTTTCTGATCAGCTTGAAGGCTGGGGGTGTCGGCCTGAACCTCACCGAAGCGGACACGGTGATTCACTACGACCCGTGGTGGAACCCGGCGACCGAAAATCAGGCGACCGACCGCGCATATCGAATAGGCCAGGAGAAACCGGTCTTCGTCTACAAGATGATTGCCCGGGGCACCGTGGAAGAGAAGATTCAGCACCTGCAGAAAGAAAAATCCGACCTGGCGGCTGGCGTGCTGGATGGACGCAGCGCCGGCGACTGGAAGTTGCAGAGTGATGATATCGAGGCGTTGTTTGCGCCGTTGCCGGATAAGCTGGAGAAATAAAAATCGCAGGCTGCGACGGCTCCCACAGGGTCGGTGATTACCTTGTGGGAGCGAGCCTGCTCGCGATGGAGTCAACCCGGTTTAAAGCCTGACTCAGCCCTTCAACACCCGCGCCAACGTCGACTGAACCTTCCGCATCCCGCCCCGCAATGCCTGCTCGATATCGGCCATGGTGATCACCGCCGCCGACTTCCCCGCTGCCGGGTTCACCACCAGCGCGAGACAGGCGTAATCCAGATCCAGCTCCCGAGCCAATGCCGCTTCCGGCATGCCGGTCATGCCGACGATATCGCAGCCATCACGCTCCAGCTTTGCAATTTCGGCGATTGTTTCCAGGCGCGGCCCCTGAGTGCAGGCGTACACACCTTGACTGCTGTGGTCGACACCTTCAGCCGCCAACGCCGCAATCAATTGCTGACGCAACGCTTCACTGTAAGGAGAACTGAAGTCGATGTGCGTGACCTGTTCCAGATCATCGGCGAAATAGGTGTGTTCGCGACCGCTGGTGTAGTCGATCAACTGATGCGGCACGCAGAAATGGCCCGTGCCCATCGAGGCATGAATGCCGCCCACTGCATTGACCGCAACAATGGCCTCGGCACCCGCCTGTTTCAGCGCCCAGAGGTTTGCACGGTAGTTCACCTTATGCGGGGGCAAGCGATGAGGATGGCCATGGCGGGCCAGAAACAACACGTCCTTGCCAGCGTACTCACCGATCTGCACTTCGGCCGAGGGCGCGCCGTAGGGCGTGTCCACGGCCAGTGACTGACGAATACTCAAGCCTTCAAGTTGACTCAGTCCGGTACCACCGATAATTGCGTAAACCGTCATGACGAAAAATCCTCACTCGATCAGTTGAGCCTCTTTGAGCGCGCCGACCGCTGCCAGCCAGCGCGGGTTCTGACGGTATTCAGAGTTGGCATGGGATTGGCCACGCATCCGTGCAATCCGCTGCGAAGGCTGGACCTTCAAGCGTTGCGCGGCAGTCAGGGCAAGTTCGGCGGCGGCGCGATCGTTGCACACCAGGCCCATGTCGCACCCGGCTGTCAGGGCGGCTTCAATACGGCTTGCCGCGTCGCCCACCACGTGGGCACCCGCCATGGACAGGTCATCGCTGAAGATCACGCCATCAAATTGCAGCTCTCCGCGCAAAATGTCCTGCAACCAGCGCCGGGAGAATCCGGCGGGCTGGGAATCGACTTGCGGGTAAATCACGTGAGCTGGCATGACTGCCGCCAGTTGCTTGCTCAATTTGGCGAATGGCACCAGATCGTTGGCGCGGATTTCGTCGAGGCTGCGTTCATCGTTAGGGATGGCGACGTGGGAATCCGCTTCGGCCCAGCCATGGCCAGGGAAGTGCTTCCCGGTGGCGGCCATACCGGCGCTGTTCATCCCGCGAATAAAGGCTCCGGCGAGCAGCGCAGCGCGCTCCGGATCACCTTCAAACGAACGGGTGCCCACGACGGCGCTGCGCTGGTAATCCAGGTCCAGCACCGGGGCGAAACTCAGGTCAAGGCCAACGGCGAGCACTTCGGTGGCCATGATCCAGCCGCACTGCTCGGCCAGGTACTCGGCATTCGGGTTGTCGGCTATGGCACGCATCGCCGGCAATCGCACGAAGCCCTGACGCAACCGTTGCACGCGCCCGCCTTCCTGGTCCACCGCCAGCAACAGGTCGGGGCGGATGGCGCGGATCGCCGCACTCAGCTCGCGGACCTGACGAGGGTGCTCGATGTTGCGGGCGAAAATGATCAGGCCACCCACTTCAGGCTGACGCAGCAACTGGCGATCTTCAGCCGTCAGCCAGGTACCGGCGACGTCCACCATCAACGAGCCTTGCAGGCCAGCAGTCATAGAGATTCCTTGATAACAGTAAATCCGGCTCGCGCGAATGCGCCGCCATGGGCAAGGCCCGGCAGGTCGGCGGTATCAATGGGGAGCGGGTTCATAACGAGAGTGGGCATGGGCGGCTAGCTTAGCGGATGTCAGCTGCCGCGCCCACCCGTGCGCGGTTAAACCTTGGCGGCAACCGGCGTCGATTTACTGCGCGGACGCAACTGCGCGGTGGCCATTGCCGTGTCGGTCACACCGGTTTCGGCACGCATGCCAGCGGCCAGGAACGGCACCATCAGACGCATGACCTGCTCGATGGAGGTATTAACACCGAAATCGGTCTCGGCAATCGCGCGCAACGCTTTAATGCCCGACATGCTGAACGCGGCGGCACCCAGCATGAAGTGCACGCGCCAGAACAGTTCGATCGGCGGGATGCGCGGCGCGGCTTCGTTTACCAGCGTCATGTAGCGGCGGAACACCTTGCCGTACATGTCTTCCAGATAACGACGCAAGTGGCCCTGGCTTTGACTGAAGGCCAAACCGAGTAAACGCATGAAGATGGAGAGATCGTTGCCGCTGCGTGGCTGCACCACCAGGGCTTGCTCGACGAGGATTTCCAGCAGTTCCTCAAGCGTCGGCTTGTTCTCAGGCTTGGCCTGACGTCGCTCCAGCTCTTTATCGAGGCTCAGGCAGAACGGCCCGAGAAAGCGCGAGAAGACGGCTTGAATCAGCGCTTTCTTTGACCCGAAGTGATAGTTCACCGCCGCCAGATTGACACCGGCCTTGCTGGTGATCAGGCGCAATGAGGTTTCAGCGAAACCTTTTTCCGCGAACAACTGCTCGGCAGCATCAAGAATGCGTTCAACGGTTTCCGACTGGGCCATGGCTACTCCGCCTGACAAACACTTGTTTGAAACATACGTTTCAGACTATGTCTTGTCAAGCCTGTCGGTTCGTTTTGGGAATGGTCAGTCAGCTATTTAACCATACAACGGCAAACCTTCAATCAGAGGCTAAACCGACCGTCCAGCGGCAGCTAAAAAAACGGGCATTGCCAAGACCGTTTCACTGTATATAATCCCAGTCACTGTATAAAAAGACAGAGCGATCAATATGCTAAAGCTGACGCCACGCCAAGCAGAGATTCTGGCCTTCATCAAACGCTGCCTAGAAGACAACGGCTACCCGCCGACCCGTGCGGAAATCGCTCAGGAACTGGGTTTCAAATCCCCCAATGCGGCGGAAGAGCACCTCAAGGCGCTGGCCCGCAAGGGTGCAATCGAAATGACGCCCGGCGCTTCACGCGGTATTCGTATCCCCGGCTTCGAAGCCAAGGCGGACGATTCCACCCTGCCGATCATTGGCCGGGTTGCTGCCGGTGCGCCGATCCTGGCCCAGCAGCACATCGAAGAGTCCTGCAACATCAACCCTGCCTTCTTCCATCCTCGCGCTGATTACCTGCTGCGCGTACACGGCATGAGCATGAAGGACGTCGGCATTTTCGACGGTGACTTGCTGGCGGTCCACACCACCCGCGAAGCCCGCAACGGCCAGATCGTGGTCGCCCGGATCGGCGACGAAGTGACCGTCAAGCGCTTCAAGCGCGATGGCAGCAAAGTCTGGCTGATTGCCGAAAACCCTGAATTCGCCCCTATCGAAGTCAACCTGAAAGATCAGGAACTGGTGATCGAAGGCTTGAGTGTTGGCGTTATTCGCCGCTAAAGGAGGCTTTATGCAGTTCCCACACACATCACAGCAAGCCCAACTGCCGTTGTTCGAGGCGTTCATGGTGCAGCCGTTGGCACCGATTCTGAAGGACGTGGTCGAGTCGCCCTGGAGCGCCGAGCCGGAAGTCTTCAGTGAGTTGTCGTTGCGTGGTGCGGCCGGGAACTGCCTCAACCTTCTCGCGCCGATCCTCAGGGAATTGAGCCAGGATCAGGATGCACGCTGGCTGACCCTGATCGCTCCGCCCGCCAGCCTGACCCAGGCCTGGTTGCGGGACGCCGGACTCAATCGCGAACGCATCCTGCTGCTGCAACCCCGTGGCACCCAGAGCGCTCAACAACTGACCTGTGAAGCGCTTCGACTGGGTCGCAGCCACACCGTTGTCAGCTGGATCAACCCGCTGAACACAACCCAACGGCAACAGTTGATCAGCGCCGCCCGCATAGGGGACGCACAAAGCCTGAACATTCGATTGGGTTAAGCGAGAAAAGCTACGCGCCCGAAACTGCGCGGGGCTTCTCCAAGGATAGAGAAGCCGAATTGAAGGACAGGAAACCGACGGGCGGGATCAGTGCAGAACCCGCGACCCGTCATCTTTCTCGAATTCGCCTTCAACCATGCGCCCGGCCATCTGAACACCGACACTCAACATCGCCTTGGCGACTTCCACATGCTGGCCTTGCAGAAAGGCTTTGGCATCCTCGGAGAAATCCAAAGTAACCAGAGAACCCTCGTCCTCGGCCCTGCGCAGCTCAATACGGCCGTCTGGTAACTCGACAATTTCTAGAAAGGACGTTGGCATAAAAGTCTGTTCTCCACGAAAGGCGGGGATTATATAGGCATCGGTCATGCTTCGCTCGGGATCTTGACCAGCAGCACCGTTAATTGCACGCCGGGCCCCCGGCAATCAGCACTCGTTCAATCCCTCACGAAAACGGATCGCCAGACCTTTCAGGTTCTGCCGCCAACTCTCGAGCTCATCTCGACTCAGCTCTTGAGGCGCCTCTTCTTCATCCAGGTTAACCGCCAGAATCAGCGGCTGCGTGACATCGCCCTTGGGCTTGCGCGGAGCACGAGGCGGTTGAAACAAAGCGGCATGGGCCGCAAGCAGACGGGCCAACCAGGTTTCCGGATTCTGAGCCAGCTCGACCATCTCGGCCATTTCAGGAATCGCGATCGCTTCAAGCACTTCGCGAGTCAGCAACATTTCCGCGCGTGGCGCATTGGCCTGCGGCAAACGATAGAAACCGGCGATTTCGTGGCAAAGCCCCAACAATGCACCGTACAGGTGGAACAACGCCGATTCGCGCCCGGCCTGAATCAGCGCCAGGGAGTTCATTGCCCGCCCTTCTTCGGCTTTGGCCAGCGCTTCCAGCGACAGGCCGGCGAAATAGATTTTCTGATTGGTACGGGTATAGAGCTCGTGGGCCATGACGGCAGCCTCCACAACGAAATAATTGCTTCACGCAGGTCAGACAGTGTCGTGGATCCGCTTCGCTTCCCGCAAGCACAAAACAAAAAGGCCGCATGAAAACCCGAGAGTTGTCATACGGCCTTCTTGTAGCAACGGACTTTTGTGACGGGAAAGCTGTTGTGGCAAGGGAGCTGTTGTGGCGAGGGAGCTTGCTCCCGCTGGCCGACGAAGTCGGCCCCTCACAGCCCCTGGTTTAGCGCCTGATCAAGCCTTGACCTTAGCCGGACGCTTGTCTTCCACAGTCCACTTGCCGCCGTCGTAATACGCTTTCCAGCCAGTCGGCTTGCCGTCGACTTCTGTCTGAACGTATTGCTCCTTGGTTTTGCGGCTGTAACGAATCACTGCCGGCAAGCCGTCCGGATCCTTCTGCGGCGCTTCACACAGGAAGTGATACTTCGGATCGATCTCGTCCTTGTGCGGGACAATTTCCATCACCAGCGGAGCACGTGTCTCGCGGTTTTTCGGGAACTGACTGGCCGCCAGGAACAGGCCGGACGCACCGTCGCGCAGGATGTAGGTGTCGTTGACCTTTTCGCATTTCAGCTCAGGCATCTTCACCGGGTCCATCTTCGGCGGCGCCGCATCACCGCTTTTCAGCAGCTTACGGGTGTTCTTGCACGTCGCGTTGGTGCAACCGAAGAACTTGCCGAAACGGCCGGTCTTGAGTTGCATCTCGCTGCCGCACTTGTCGCATTCCAGGCTCGGACCTTCGTAGCCCTTGATGCGGTAAGTGCCCTCCTCGATCTCGTAGCCATCGCAATCCGGGTTGTTACCGCAGATGTGCAACTTGCGCTTCTCGTCGAGCAGGTAAGCGTCCATCGCCGTACTGCAGATCGGGCAGCGATGCTTGCCGCGCAATACCAGCGACTCCGACTCACCCTCGTCGTCCGCAGCGATTTCATCGCCCGGCACCAGGTTGACAGTGGCCTTGCAGCGCTCTTTCGGCGGCAGGCTGTAGCCCGAGCAGCCGAGGAACACACCGGTCGATGCCGTACGAATCTGCATCGGACGACCGCACACCACGCATGGAATGTCAGTCATTACCGGCTGGTTGGCGCGCATCCCGCCTTCGGCGCTTTCAGCAACTTCGAGTTTCTTCTTGAAGTCACCATAGAACTCGTCCAGCACGTTTTTCCAGTCGCGTTCGCCCTGGGCCACGTCGTCGAGGTTCTCTTCCATGCCGGCGGTGAAGCCATAGTCCATCAGGTTGGAGAAGCTCTCGGACAGACGCTCGGTGACGATGTCACCCATCTTTTCCGAATAGAAACGACGGTTATGCAGCGCAACGTAGCCACGGTCCTGGATGGTCGAAATGATTGCCGCGTAAGTCGAAGGACGACCGATACCGCGCTTTTCCATTTCTTTAACCAGGCTCGCTTCCGAGTAGCGCGCCGGCGGCTTGGTGAAGTGCTGGGTCGGATCAAGCTTGATCAGCTTCATCGCATCGCCCTGGGCCATGTCCGGCAACACATCGTCGTCGCCTGGCTTGGCGATTTGCGGCATGACGCGGGTGTAACCGTCGAACTTCAGAATACGGCCCTTGGCGCGCAGCTCGAAGTCGTCTGCACCCACGGTGACCGTGGTCGACAGGTATTGGGCCGGCAGCATCTGGCAAGCGAGGAACTGGCGCCAGATCAGCTCGTAGAGCCGCTCTGCATCACGCTCCATGCCCGTCAGCTTGCTTGGCTCGGTGTTGGCGTCGGACGGACGAATCGCTTCGTGAGCCTCTTGTGCGCCTTCCTTGCTGCTATAGACGTTCGGATTCTCCGGCAGGTATTTCTTGCCGAATTCTGTCTCAATATAGCTACGCGCCATCGTCACGGCATCGGCCGAGAGGTTGGTGGAGTCGGTACGCATGTAAGTGATGTAGCCGGCTTCGTACAAACGCTGGGCCATCATCATGGTTTTCTTCACGCCGAAGCCCAGGCGGTTGCTCGCAGCCTGTTGCAGGGTCGACGTGATAAACGGCGCGGACGGCTTGCTGCTGGTAGGCTTGTCTTCACGCTTGACGATGCTGTAGCTGGAAGCCTTGAGCTTCTCCAGCGCGGCCATGGCCTGGGTTTCGTTGAGCGGCTTGAAGGCTTCGCCTTTCTCACGGGCAACGTCGAAGCGTACGGTCGCGCCTTTGGCGGTGCCGAGGTCAGCGTGGATTTCCCAGTATTCTTCCGGGTTGAACGCACGAATCTCGCGCTCACGTTCGACCACCAGCTTGACGGCCACCGATTGCACACGACCGGCAGACAGGCCACGGGCGATCTTCGCCCACAGCAGCGGCGAAACCATGTAACCCACGACGCGATCGAGGAAACGACGCGCCTGCTGGGCGTTTACACGGTCGATGTCCAGTTCGCCCGGCTTGGAGAAGGCTTCCTGAATCGCCTTCTTGGTAATTTCGTTGAACACCACGCGCTTGTAGCGGCTGTCATCACCACCGATGGCTTCGCGCAGGTGCCAGGCAATGGCTTCCCCCTCGCGATCCAAGTCGGTTGCGAGATAGATGGTGTCAGCATCTTTGGCGAGCCGGCGCAGCTCTTCGATGACCTTTTCCTTGCCCGGGAGGATCTCGTACTTGGCTTTCCAGCCATGTTCGGGATCGACGCCCATGCGCGAGACCAGCTGCTTGCGCGACTTCTCTTTCGGCGTGAGCACCGGACCTTCACCCGCGGCGGCCTTGCCGCGCTTGGCGGCTGGCTCTTTGCTGGCGCTAGCCGAACCGCTGGTGGGCAGGTCTCGGATATGGCCGATACTCGACTTCACCACGTATTGGTTACCCAGATACTTGTTGATGGTCTTGGCCTTAGCCGGGGATTCCACAATGACCAGCGATTTGCCCATGGATCAGAAAATTCCTGAATTCTAGAAGTGAAAGGCGGTTGGCGCCTGACGCGGCACCGCTATATATAGTGGCTACAAGATGAGGTCAAGCGCAGGGTACTGCGCGCACTCGGCTTATGGCTTGGAAAAAACGCTCGGTTCGGCTTGCACCAAAGCAAAGCGTGGCACCTGTTCGCCGTCAACCTCGACCGACTCCAGGAACATGCTCAAGGGGCGCACCCAAAAGCCGTAATCGCCATACAGGGCTTGGTAGAAGACCACTTCTTCTTCGGTTTCCGAATGCCGCGCAACACTGAATACGCGGTACTGCGGACCTTTGTAATGCTGGTAGAGCCCAGGTGATATCGACATGGTTTGGCCCTCGCACAAATCTTTTCAAAAAATAAAATAAAAAAAATTCAGAAAAACAAAAACCGGGGCACTTGGCCCCGGCTTCCATCAACGAAATGCTTAAACGCGTTCGAAGACGGTGGAGATGCCTTGGCCGAGACCAATGCACATGGTAGCAACACCGAGGTTGCCGCCATTTTGCTTCATCACGTTCAGCAGAGTGCCGGAGATACGCGCACCGGAGCAACCGAACGGGTGACCCAGGGCGATCGCGCCGCCGTGCAGGTTAACCTTCTCGTTCATCTTGTCGAGTACTTTCAGATCTTTCAGCACTGGCAGGGCCTGTGCGGCGAAAGCTTCGTTGAGCTCGAAGAAGTCGATATCGTTAATGCTCAGACCCGCGCGCTTCAGCGCTTTCTGTGTAGCCGGTACTGGACCATAGCCCATGATTGCCGGGTCCACACCTGCCACTGCCATCGAGCGAATCACTGCCAAAGGCTGGATGCCCAGGTCTTGTGCACGCTGCGCCGACATCACGATCATGCACGAGGCACCGTCAGTGATCTGCGACGACGTACCCGCTGTCACGGTGCCGCCCTTCGGGTTGAAAGCAGGCTTGAGAGCCGCCAGGCTTTCCAGGGTGGTTTCCGGACGAATGGTTTCGTCGTAGTCGAACAGTTTCAGGAAACCGTTCTCGTCATAGCCCTGCATCGGGATGATTTCGTCTTTGAACTTGCCTTCCACCGTCGCCTTGTGGGCGAGTTGGTGGGAACGCACGCCGAAAGCGTCCTGTTGTTCGCGGGTGATGCCGTGCATTTTGCCCAGCATTTCAGCGGTCAGGCCCATCATGCCCGAGGCTTTCGCCGCGTACAGGGACATGTGCGGGTTCGGATCGACACCGTGCATCATGCTCACGTGACCCATGTGCTCGACGCCGCCGACCACGAACACGTCACCGTTGCCGGTCATGATCGCTTGCGCGGCAGTGTGCAGCGCGCTCATCGACGAGCCGCACAGACGGCTGACGGTCTGGCCGGCAGCGGTGTGCGGGATCTGCGTCATCAGGGACGCCATGCGAGCGATGTTCCAGCCCTGCTCCAGGGTCTGGTTTACGCAGCCCCAGATCACGTCTTCGACTTCGCTCGGGTCAACTTTGACGTTGCGCTCCAGCAATTTGCTGATCAGGTGCGCCGACATGTCTTCGGCGCGGGTGTTGCGGTGCATGCCGCCCTTGGAGCGGCCCATCGGAGTACGACCGAAGTCGACAATCACGACGTCTCTTGGATTCAAGCTCATAAAATTTCACTCTCGCTCAAGTGTTGGGACGCTTAACCGAAGAACCGTTGGCCGGTTTTGGCCATTTCACGCAGTTTTGCGGTCGGGTGGTACAGCGCGCCCAAATCAGCGTACTGGTCAGCCAGGGCAACGAACTCTGCAACACCGACCGAGTCGATGTAGCGCAGCGCACCGCCACGGAATGGAGGGAAACCAATACCGTAGACCAGACCCATGTCGGCTTCGGCAGCGGTTTCGACGATGCCGTCTTCCAGGCAACGCACGGTTTCCAGGCACAGCGGGATCATCATCCAGTTGATGATGTCTTCGTCAGTGACTTCGCGCTGCTCGTAAACGATTGGCTTGAGCACTTCCAGTACCGATGGATCGGCGACTTTCTTCTGCTTGCCCTTCTTGTCGGTCTCGTAGGCGTAGAAGCCCTTGCCATTCTTCTGGCCCAGGCGCTTGGCTTCGTAGAGGACGTCGATCGCCGAACGGCGGTCGTCTTTCATGCGGTCCGGGAAACCTTCAGCCATCACGTCACGACCGTGGTGTCCGGTGTCGATGCCGACCACGTCCATCAGGTAGGCCGGGCCCATCGGCCAGCCGAATTTTTCCATGACCTTGTCGATACGGACGAAGTCCACACCGGCGCTGACCAGCTTGGCGAAACCGCCGAAGTACGGGAACAGAACGCGGTTGACCAGGAAGCCCGGGCAGTCGTTGACGACGATCGGGTTCTTGCCCATTTTCTTGGCGTAGGCAACGGTGGTGGCAACGGCCAGCTCGCTGGACTTCTCGCCACGAATCACTTCAACCAGCGGCATCATGTGCACCGGGTTAAAGAAGTGCATGCCGACGAAGTTTTCCGGGCGCTTGAGGGCTTTGGCCAGCAAGGTGATGGAAATGGTCGAGGTGTTGGACGCGAGGATGGTGTCCTCTTTGACCTTGTCTTCGACTTCAGCCAGAACAGCCTGCTTGACCTTAGGGTTCTCGACGACCGCTTCAACCACCAGATCCACGTGACCGAAATCACCGTAGGACAGGGTAGGACGAATGCCGTTAAGGACTTCAGCCATTTTCGCAGCGGTCATACGACCCTTGTCAACGCGGCTCACCAGCAGCTTGGCGGCTTCAGCCAGCCCTTGCTCGATACCGTGCTCGTTGATGTCCTTCATCAGGATCGGCGTACCTTTGGAAGCCGACTGATAAGCGATACCGCCACCCATGATGCCGGCGCCCAGTACGGCAGCCTGCTTCACGTCCTTGGCGATTTCGTCGTAGGCCTTGGCCTTTTTCTTCAGTTCCTGATCGTTCAGGAACAGACCGATCAAGCTCTGCGCAGCAGAGGTCTTGGCCAGTTTGACGAAGCCAGCCGCTTCGACCTCCAGTGCCTTGTCGCGACCGAAGTTCGCGGCTTTCTGGATCGTCTTGATCGCTTCGACTGGCGCCGGGTAGTTCGGGCCTGCCTGACCGGCCACGAAACCTTTGGCGGTTTCGAAAGCCATCATTTGTTCGATCGCGTTCAGCTTGAGTTTCTCAAGCTTCGGTTGACGTTTGGCCTTGTAGTCAAACTCACCGGAGATGGCGCGCTTGATCAGTTCCAGGGCAGCTTCCTGCAGCTTCTCAGGGGCAACCACTGCGTCCACGGCGCCGACTTTCAGCGCGTCTTCAGGACGGTTTTCCTTGCCGGCAGCAATCCACTCGATGGCGTTATCGGCACCGATCAGACGCGGCAGACGCACAGTACCGCCGAAGCCCGGGTAGATGCCCAGCTTGACTTCCGGCAGACCGATCTTGGCCTTGGTGGACATGACGCGGTAGTCCGCCGCCAGGCACATTTCCAGACCGCCACCCAATGCAATACCGTTGATCGCGGCCACAGTCGGGACGTTGAGGTCTTCGAAATCGCTGAAAATCTTGTTGGCTTCGAGGTTGCCAGCAACAAGCTCTGCATCAGGCAGCTTGAAGTTCTCGACAAATTCGGTGATGTCGGCGCCGACGATGAAAACGTCCTTGCCGCTGCTGACGATCACACCCTTGATCGAAGCATCTGCCTTGATGGTGTCTACAGCCTGACGCAGTTCGTTCAGGGTTAGACGGTTGAACTTGTTGACGGACTCACCCTTGAGGTCGAACTTCAGTTCGACGATGCCACTTTCAAGAGCCTTAACCGTGATGGCTTTACCTTCGTAAATCATCAACTGATCTCCACGATATGGAAGCTGAACAGTACACGTCGGACGCAGGCGGATGGCTGGGCAGGACGATCATCGTCAATGCTACGCCAATCCACCCGACACACCCGCCAACGCGATAGTCGGGATTCTGTAGGAGCGATCTGCAATGCAAACGCTCAATTCATACGCCCGTTTGATTTGGGTACGTCACCTTCACGGAATTTCAGACAATTGTCAATCGCCCAAAATACGGGTTGAAACGCGACTTTGTGGTCATTTCCGTGACGCGAAGATCTTCAACACGCGGGTGCATGCGAAGCCATTCATAGGATCAATAGTTAGAAAAGTCGCCCTAATTCGCAGCAGCCTTTGTTTAAAAGGCTACGCTGGCGGGACGCGGAAGAAAAAATATCAACGCATTGGCGAATGCCCGGCGTAAGATCAGCCCACACCGTTTTCCGGCCTGCCTGGCCAACCCGGCCCGATGTTGATGTCGGGCTTTTTATTGCCCGTAGAAAATTCCCACCAGAACCGCACCGGACACCCTGTAGTAGCTGTCGAGCCTGCGAGGCTGCGTCCGGCTGCGCAGCAGTCGTAAAATCAGGCACTGCGGTGTGTCAGGACAACCGAATCTTCAGGTCTTACGGCTGCTGCGCAGCCGGACGCAGCCTCGCAGGCTCGGCAGCTGCTACAGGTTTCAGTGGTTTCAGGTATTTCGACGCTGTTCAGGCCAACGCTTTCAGGGTCGCATCGATCTGTTGGAGTACGGTTGGCTCGCCCTTCTCGCCCCAATACAAAGCGATCATCTGCTTGTCAGCCTCGACCTTGTAAACGTTGGCTGGCAATTTTTCGAAATAATTCAGCAGCACCTGATCCTCGCAGACCTCCTGCCACTGATTCACCCAGACACCCGGCGCCTTTTGCCAGTAAATCCAGCACGCCGGCTGCTTGCCGCGCCGTGGACGATGATACTGCGCGCACGGACTGGGCGGCTCCTGACTCAGCCAGTGTGGCCACTCCTGCGGCGCCAGTTGCATGGCCAATCCCATGCGTCGGGCCTCCATGCGCAGGGCCATGCGACCGCTCTGGCCACGGGAGGGTCGCAACCATGCCAATGGACTCAAAACCACTAACAGGATTGACACCACTATCCAGACCGTCATATCTGTACTCCCCTTTTTTAAGGCACCGCTTTTAAATGAGCGCACCGGGTCACTTTGGAACCAATGCGCTTGAAACCAGCCATACTTACCAATATTGCAATCCTCAGGAGGAGCACCTCATGCCCTACAACCATATTCTGGTCGCTGTAGATCTAACCGAAGAGTGCGATCCTGTAATCCATCGCGCTCGCGAACTGTCGGTGAGCAATGGTGCCAAGTTGTCCCTGGTGCATATCGTCGAACCCATGGCCATGGCCTTTGGTGGCGACGTGCCGATGGACCTGTCACAACTGCAGCAACAGCAGTTTGATCAGGCCCGCGAGCGCCTGGATCGGTTGATCGTGAAGTACCCTGAGCTTTCCAAGGAATACAGCCACCTGACCTACGGCCAGCCGCGCCAGGAGATTCATCACCTGGCCAAGGAACAAACCTGCGACCTGATCGTAGTGGGGAGTCATGGCCGACACGGCCTGGCATTGCTGCTGGGTTCCACTGCCAATGACGTGCTCCACGGTGCGCCTTGTGACGTACTTGCGGTGCGCCTGCAAAACAAAAGCTGACAACACAAAACCCCTGTAGGAGCTGCCGCAGGCTGCGATCTTTTGATCTTCAAATCAGCCATAGATCAAAAGATCGCAGCCTGCGGCAGCTCCTACGAAAAGCCCGGCGTTCATCACTGAACGCCGGGCTTTTTTATTACAGGATCAATCAGGCATCCAGCTCGGCCCAACGCTCGACCATCACGTCGAGTTCAGCCTGCAACTGTTCCAGCTGAGCGATCACCGCTGCTGTTTCCGCAGCCGGGCGCTGATAGAAACCAGGGTCCGCCATCTGCGCTTCAACGGCCGCAATCTGCTTTTCCATGGCTTCGATCTGCGCCGGCAACATTTCCAGCTCGCGCTGCAACTTGTAGCTGAGCTTTTTCTTCGCCACTGGCGCTTCGACCGCAGCAGCTACGGGTGCCGCTTCGGCCGTCACCACTGCCGAGGTCAGGTCGGCCTTGCCGGATTTGCTCTCGGTTACGCCCAGCAGGCGCGGCGAGCCGCCCTGACGCAGCCAGTCCTGATAACCACCGACGTATTCACGAACCTTGCCTTCACCTTCGAAGACCAGGGTGCTGGTGACAACGTTGTCGAGGAATGCCCGGTCGTGACTGACCATCAGCACGGTGCCGTTGAAGGTCAGCAAGACCTCTTCCAGCAACTCGAGTGTTTCGACGTCGAGGTCGTTGGTCGGTTCGTCGAGGACCAGCAGGTTCGCCGGCTTGCTGAACAGCTTCGCCAGCAACAGACGCGCACGCTCACCACCCGACAGCGCCTTGACCGGCGTGCGGGCACGCTGCGGGCTGAACAGGAAGTCGCCGAGGTAGCTCAGCACGTGACGGCTCTGGCCATCGATATCGATGAAGTCGCGACCTTCGGCCACGTTGTCGATCACGGTTTTTTCCAGGTCCAACTGGTGGCGCAGCTGGTCGAAGTAGGCCACGTCGATGCGCGTCCCTTCTTCCACTGTGCCACTGGTTGGCTGCAGGCCGCTGAGCATCAGCTTCAGCAGCGTGGTCTTGCCGGTACCGTTGGCGCCCAGCAGACCGATACGGTCGCCACGCGTCAGGACCATCGAGAAATCCTTGATCAGGAACGGACCGCCCGGGTGAGCGAAACTCACGTTCTCGAGGACCATCACCTGCTTGCCGGACTTGTCGGCAGTGTCCAGCTGAATGTTGGCCTTGCCGGTGCGCTCACGACGCTCACTGCGCTCAACGCGCAAGGCTTTCAAGGCGCGCACGCGGCCTTCATTACGGGTGCGACGGGCCTTGATACCCTGGCGGATCCAGACTTCTTCCTGGGCCAGCTTCTTGTCGAACAGCGCGTTGGCGGTTTCCTCAGCGGCCAGCGAGGCCTCTTTGTGCACGAGGAAGCTGGCGTAGTCGCCGTTCCAGTCGATCAGGCCGCCGCGATCCAGTTCGAGGATGCGGGTGGCGAGGTTCTGCAGGAAAGAACGGTCGTGCGTGATGAACAGCACGGCGCCCTGGAAATCCTTCAACGCTTCTTCAAGCCAGGCAATCGCACCGATGTCCAGGTGGTTGGTTGGCTCGTCGAGCAGCAACAGGTCCGGTTCGGAAACCAGGGCCTGGGCCAGCAGGACGCGACGACGCCAGCCGCCGGACAATTGCGACAGGGTCTTGTCGGCCGGCAACTGCAGACGGCTCAAAGTGCTGTCGACCAGTTGCTGCAAACGCCAGCCGTCACGGGCTTCGAGGTCGTGCTGGACGTGCATCAGTTTGTCCAGATCGGCGTCGGTGACGATGTTCTGGCTCAGGTGGTGATACTGCGCGAGCAGCTCGCCAACACCGTCCAGGCCTTCAGCCACCACGTCGAACACGGTCCGCTCGTCGGCTACCGGCAATTCTTGCGGCAATTCGCCAATCTTGAGACCGGGTGCACGCCAGACAGAGCCTTCATCGGGCTTCTGGTCGCCCTTGACGAGCTTCATCATGCTGGACTTGCCAGTGCCATTGCGGCCGATGATGCACACCCGCTCACCACGGGCGATCTGCCAGGACACCTTGTCCAACAACGGCATAGCGCCGAAAGCAAGGGACACATCGCTGAATTTGAGCAGGGTCATGAGCTTCTCCAAAAACCGGGCGCGCATTCTACCTGACTTGAGGCTTCAAAAGGCCGGCAATTTCATTGTCGAGGCACTCTGCATGACAAATGTTGCGAACTGATGCCAACCGGTCCGCAAAGCTTTCGCCCGTTGCTGGCAAAAGGCTAAGCTACAGATTATTCAGTGTGGGTCCTGTCCGCACTTGTCATGATTTCTCTGCCCGGATGTCTCATGCGCAGTCGCCTTTTCAGTCTTTTTTCATGTTTGCTTCTTTCCGCCACTGCCATCCAGTCAGCCCAGGCGGTGGACCTGTCCACCCAGCGCCAATATTACGATGAAGCCAAGCGTGCGTTGGCCAAGGGTGATACCGGCCCTTATTTTCGCTACAGCCAGGCCCTCGCCGATTATCCGCTGGAACCGTATCTGGCCTATGACGAGCTGACCGCACGCCTGAAAACCGCGAGCAACGCCGAAATCGAGAAATTCCTCGCCGAACACGGTGACCTGCCCCAGGCCAACTGGATGAAGCTGCGCTGGTTGCGCTGGCTGGCCGATCGTGGCGAATGGGCGACCTTCGTCAAGTATTACGACCCCAAACTCAATTTCACTGAACTGGACTGCCTGAACGCGCAGTACCAGATCAGCAGTAACCAGAAATCTGTCGGTTACGCCAACGCCAACAAACTCTGGCTGACCGGTAAATCCCTGCCCGCCGCGTGCGATGGCTTGTTCGGTGTGTGGGCGGCCGATGGTCAACTGACCGAAGAAAAACGCTGGGAACGCACCAAGCTCGCCGCCCAGGCACGCAACTATCCGCTGGCCAACAGCCTGATCAGCGGCTTGACCACCCTCGCCCCTCGCGGTCGCTTGCTGGTGGATGTGGCGCAAAAACCTGAACTGCTGAACCAGCCGTCGCGCTTCACCCCGGCGGACGAGCCGATGTCCGACATCGTCAGCCTCGGCCTGCGTCGTCTTGCCCGCCAGGACCCGGACAAGGCCATGGCCCTGCTCGACGGTTATGCCAGCAGCATGCATTTCTCTCGCGATGAAAAAGTTGCGATCGCCCGGGAAATCGGCCTGACCCTCGCACGACGTTTCGACAGCCGTGCACTGGACGTGATGACCAAGTACGACCCGGAACTGCGCGACAACACGGTGTCCGAATGGCGTCTGCGCTTGTTGTTGCGCCTGGCCCGCTGGGACGATGCGTATCAGCTGACCCGACGCCTGCCCCAGGACCTGGCGACCACCAACCGCTGGCGCTACTGGCAGGCCCGCAGCCTGGAACTGGCGCAGCCACAGAACCCGGAATCGCAGGCGCTCTACAAGAACCTCGCCCGCGAGCGGGACTTCTACGGATTCCTCGCGGCGGATCGTTCGCAGTCACCTTATTCGCTGGTCAATAAGCCGCTAGTGTTGAGCCAGGCGCTGATCAATAAAGTGCGCAACACACCGGGTGTACGTCGCGCCCTGGAGTTCCACGCCCGCGGGCAAATCGTCGATGGTCGTCGCGAGTGGTACCACGTCAGCCGGCATTTCAACCGTGACGAAATGGTCGCCCAGGCCAAACTTGCCTATGACCTGAAATGGTACTTCCCGGCGATTCGCACGATCAGTCAGGCGCAGTATTGGGACGACCTGGACATCCGCTTCCCGATGGCTCACCGCGAGACGCTGGTCCGTGAAGCCAAGGTCCGCGGCCTGCACTCAAGCTGGGTGTTCGCCATCACCCGCCAGGAAAGTGCCTTCATGGACGACGCCCGCTCCGGCGTGGGCGCCACCGGACTCATGCAGTTGATGCCGGGCACCGCCAAGGAAACCGCACGCAAGTTCAGCATTCCATTGGCCTCGCCACAGCAAGTGCTCGACCCGGACAAGAACATCCAGCTCGGCGCCGCTTACCTGAGCCAGGTCCACGCCCAGTTCAACGGCAACCGCGTCCTCGCCTCCGCCGCCTACAACGCCGGCCCCGGTCGTGTGCGTCAATGGTTGCGCGGCGCGGATCACCTGAGCTTCGACGTATGGGTTGAAAGCATCCCGTTCGACGAAACCCGCCAGTACGTGCAAAACGTATTGTCGTACTCGGTGATCTACGGCCAAAAGCTCAACTCGCCACAGCCGCTGGTGGATTGGCATGAGCGGTATTTTGATGATCAATGATGTTTGCCTGACGCGATAACGAAAATGCCCGCATCGATTGATGCGGGCATTTTTTTATGGCTCGTCGAAAAGCGAGTTAAAAATATTGGGTGCCTACAACGCCTATGCAGATCGGGTCCGCACTGAAGCTTTGCCGGTCTCGGTCAAACGATATCGTTGAGCCGGACTATTAGGCGAGTCGGGATCAGTCATTTCGATCAAACCGGCGACCAGCGCCGGTTTGAGATAGTTAGCCCGAAAAGTCGCTTTATGTGCCAATCCGACCTCTGCCATCAACTCACTGACCTTAAGAGCGCTGCCGCCATGAAGTGTCCAGAGCAGTTTCGCTACTTGGTCGGTTACTTGGTCGGTTACTTGGTCGGTTGCTGGTTCACTCCGAGCCGCTTCCGCAAGCGCGACACTGAGTGCTTGAAGCATAAATTCAACAAATGGGGTCGATTCAGCTAATTTGTCGGCAGCCGCCAATGCTGCGTAGTACTCGTCCTGTTGCTCACGAATTACCGCTTCAACCGGCAAATACGCCAGGACGGGGCGCCACTGGCTGAGGATCAAGGTCTGCCAGAGACGTCCCATGCGCCCATTGCCATCGGCAAAAGGGTGAATGAATTCGAATTCGTAGTGAAATACGCAACTGATGATCAGCGGATGCCAGTCAGTAGCAACCAGCCAGGCGAGCAAGTCATCTATCAAGTGCGCAACACGACTGGGTGGCGGGGCCATATGGACCAGTTGTTCACCACGGTAAATGCCAACACCCGATTTTCGAAATCGTCCGCAATCATCAATCAGCCCGTGCATCAATAACTTGTGGGCGCAAAGTAAATCGGACCGACTACCTGGCTGCCAGCCCGGCATGGCCTCGTAGGCCGCAAAAGCGTTGTGTACTTCCTGGATTTCCCGCGGCAGCCCCAGGACTCGCTTCCCTGCCAGAACAGCAGTCACCTGCTCGATGCTGAGCGTGTTGTTTTCTATCGCCAACGAAGCCTGAATCGTCCGGATACGATTTCCACGGCGCAGTTGAGGTGTCTGCCGACTATCACCAACAGCCGAAAGATGGCCGATCTGCTCACTGATCTCGGCAACCAGCGTCAGTATTCTTGTGGTGAGAGTCAACGGTGGTTGGTAGCGACTCATATTTAATCCAGGCATCTCTATCAAGCCGACATAATGCCCGAAGAGCCGTGCAGCAGCAGACTTCATTCAAGCTCTAGACACCTGGCTTACACATGAATGTCGTACTCGGCCTTACCATCATTAAACTGCAACGCCGCCAACCGCGCGTACAGCGCATTGCTTGCAATCAACTCCTGATGCGTCCCCACCGCCACCAACTTCCCTTGGTCCATCACCGCGATCCGGTCGGCATTTTTTACCGTGGCCAGTCGATGGGCGATGACCAGGGTGGTGCGGTTTTTCATCAGGCTTGGCAAGGCTTGCTGAATCAGGTGTTCGCTTTGGGCGTCGAGGGCGCTGGTGGCTTCGTCGAGCAGCAGGATTGGCGCGTCCACCAGCAGCGCGCGGGCGATGGCGAGGCGTTGGCGCTGGCCGCCGGACAAGCCGAGACCACCGTCACCGAGGTGGGTCTGATAGCCATCGGGCATCTGTTCGATAAAGTCGTGAGCGTAGGCGATTTTCGCGGCTTCCTGAACCTGGGCCAGCGTCGCGCCCGGGTTGCCATAGCGAATGTTCTCTTCAACGCTGCCGAAAAACAGTGCAGGACTCTGCGAGACCAGGGCGAAACAGCGGCGCAGGTCGAGGGGATCGAGTTGAGTCAGCGGCACGCCATCCAGCAGGATGCGCCCTTCGACCGGGTCGTAGAATCGCAGCAGCAGGTCATACACCGTCGACTTGCCAGCACCTGATGGGCCGACCAACGCAAGGGTTTCGCCGGCATTGATAGTCAGGCTCAAGCCATCGACCGCATAGCTTTGCGGACGCGACGGGTAGGAAAAGCGCACATCCTGCAGCACCAGATCACCCTTCACCCGCTCAGGCAACGTCACCAACCCGGTGACCGGTGGCTGAATGATGTTTTCCGAGCGCAGCAGTTCGGCGATTCGTTCGGCGGCCCCGGCGGCGCGCTGCAGTTCGCCAATCACTTCGCTCAAGGTGCCGAACGCACTGCCTACGATCAGGCTGTAGAAGACAAACGCGGCCAGTTCACCCGCGGAAATCCGCCCCGCGATCACATCCATACCACCGACCCACAGCATCACACCCACAGCGCCCAGCACCAGCACAATCACCAGGGTAATCAGCCAGGCGCGCTGGAAGATGCGTTTACGCGCAGTCTCAAATGCCTGCTCCACGGTGACGGCAAACCGCTTTTCGTCCTGGACCTGATGGTTGTAAGCCTGCACGGTTTTGATCTGGCCCAGGGTTTCGGATACATAACTGCCAATGTCGGCAATGCGGTCCTGGCTCATACGAGACAGATTGCGGACCCGGCGGCCGAAAATCAGGATGGGCGCGATCACCAACGGCAAGGCCACCACAACGATGCTGGTGAGCTTGGGGTTGGTGATGAACAGCAAAACGATGCCGCCAATCACCATCAGCAAGTTGCGCAGGAACAGCGACAGCGACGAACCAATCACCGATTGCAGCAGCGTGGTATCCGCCGTCAGACGGGACTGGATCTCGGAGCTGCGGTTGTCTTCATAAAACCCTGGGTGCAGGTAAACCAGATGATTGAACACCTGCCGCCGAATGTCCGCGACCACCCGCTCGCCGATCCAGGACACCAGGTAGAAACGCGCAAACGTACCGATCGCCAACCCCACGACCAACACCATGAACAGCCCGATCGACTGATTGAGCAAGTGCGCCGACTGGGTCATGAAGCCCTGATCGACCAACAACCGAATGCCCTGCCCCATCGACAACGTGATACCGGCGGTGACGATCAGCGCGAGCAACGCAC
Source organism: Pseudomonas sp. LBUM1643 (assembly GCF_059716215.1). NCBI lineage: Bacteria > Pseudomonadati > Pseudomonadota > Gammaproteobacteria > Pseudomonadales > Pseudomonadaceae > Pseudomonas > Pseudomonas sp. LBUM1643. The sequence continues at coordinate 2,094,706 of NZ_CP166813.1, read as the reverse complement.
CCAATGCCGGCCAGCGATAGGGCGCGAGAAAGCGGGTTGTCAGGCGAATGGCGCGGCGTTGACGAGCAGAAAGCATGGGAATCATCCAGATACGCAACGGCGCAGTTGATAGGAAGGAACTCTGTAAATCACAATGAGTCAGGTTAATTATGACCGCAAAGCCTAGCCTCTAGACGCTATTGGTCTAAAGTCCGGCTGGCAACGTTGCGATATTTCTGGTGGACTGATGCTGCCGTTCAGGAATGATCGCAGGGAGTTGTCACAACCCGGTCACCGGGCGGTTTTATAGTAAGCACACAACCTGATGAGGAGACAGGCCATGTCCTTGCAAAACAGCAGCGAAGACAAAATTGAAGTGATTCGTACACAGCCAGACCAGTCTCTGGGTTGCTCGATTATTGATGCACAAGGGCGCGAAGTACCGATCACTGAAGACATGATCCAGGACGCGTGCCGCGAACTGGAACAGCGATTGGTCAAGCCTGCCAAACAAGATTGATATAGCCAACGTCTTCTTGACCCGGCCCTTATGGCCGGGTTTTTTATGGGCGGTTTTTGCGTGTCCGTCCTGTATCCGGTCCGAACACATGCCCCTGTAGGAGCTGCCGCAGGCTGCGATTTTTTGATCTTTCTTCTGGTTTTTTACAATCAAGAACCAGATCAAAAGATCGCAGCCTTCGGCAGCTCCTACAGTGGTAAATATTACCCTTGGATTAGGGTTGCCCCCAACGCCGCCACAATCTTCTGCAACTGCGCCGACTCCCCTTCAATCCGCACCTGCAATCCATCAATCTCCCGCCGCTGCGGGTAATGCTTGCGCAACGCATCAAACGCTGCCCGCTGTTCGTTCACCGTCCCGACAAGACTGCGGCGGAAATCCGCGTCATCACGGCGCGGGTCGTACACGCCACGGCACAGCATCGCCAATGCCCAGGCCGGATCACTTTCAGCGTTCAAGGTCACGTGGGACAGCCAAGGCGCCGGCAGCAATTCGCTCAGGCTGACTTCCGCCGGTTGACCGAGGAAATCGCAATACGCCTGATAAATCTGCGCCGTCCCGCGCTGTTTGCCATCAAGGCTGTAGCCCGCAATGTGCGGCGTTGCCAGCACGCAGAGATCGGCCAATGCCACATCGACCTCAGGCTCACCCTCCCAGACATCCAGCACGGCTTGCAGATCTTCGCGCTCTAACAACACGTTGCGCAGGGCCGCGTTATCGACCACTGCACCGCGACTGGCGTTGATCAGCCAGGTGCCGGTCTTGAGTTGATTCAGACGGTGTTTATCGAACAGGTGCCAGGTGGACTGAGCACCGTGTTTCTTCAGCGGTGTGTGCAAACTGATGACATCGCACTGCTCGATGATGCGCTCAAGGCTGACGAAGTCGCCGCCTTCCGCCGCTTGCCGTGGCGGATCGCAGACCAGCACGTTCCAGCCCAGCCCTTTCAACACCTTGACCAATCGGCCGCCGACTTCACCGGCGCCGACCACGCCATACGTGCGTCGAGTCAGGTCGACGCCTTCGATTTCGGCCAGGGTCAGCAGACTGCCAAGGACATAATCGACCACGCCTCGAGCGTTGCAACCGGGCGCGCTCGACCAGGTGATGCCGGCCTGCTGAAAGTAATCCAGGTCCAGGTGATCGGTGCCGATGGTGCACGTACCGACAAAACGCACCTTGCTGCCTTCGAGCAATGCGCGGTTGACGTTGGTCACGGAGCGCACCAGCAACACGTCGGCCTGCTCGACCGTTGCGCGGTCAATGGAGCGCCCCGGCACCCGGCGGATTTCGCCAAAACGTTCGAAGAAGGCGTCGAGCAGCGGGATATTTTCGTCGGCAACAATCAGCATGGCGGGCTCCTTTGGGGGATCGGCAGTGTAGGCGTAGATGGCCATGCTGGGCCAGCGGGCATTAGAGGTCACCACTTCTCCTGTTGTCACCACTTTTCCTGTGATCACCACTTCTCTGTGGTGAGGGGATTTAGCGAAACGTCGCACCGCCCCGTTGGGTCGCGCAGCGGCCCCTGTTACTGAATCCACGTTATCAGACACACCGCTTAAGCAGGTTCTGGGACTGCTTCGCAGCCCAACGGGGATAAATCCCCTCGCCACAGGGGTTACCGATAACTGCGCGAGGCAATTACAAATCCCCAACACAGCTGTTTTCCTGACCATAGCGTCAACGCGTAGAATGCCCCGCCTCGCGCATCAATACCTTTGGACGTTTCGCCCTTGAACTCCGTAACCGACAACACCACCGTTCTCACCCGCCCCGAACGCATCCGCCTGGAACTGAAAAACCTGCTCGGCCTGGCGCTGCCGATCATGGTCGCGCAGTTGGCCACGACAGCGATGGGTTTCGTCGATGCGGTCATGGCCGGCCGCGTCGGGCCTCGGGATCTGGCGGCGGTGGCACTGGGGAACTCGATCTGGGTCCCGGTCTTTCTGTTGATGACCGGCACCCTGCTGGCCACCACCCCGAAAGTCGCCCAACGCTTCGGCGCCGGCACTCATAGCGAAATCGGCCCGATCGTGCGTCAGGCACTGTGGCTGGCATTGGTCGTCGGGGTAATGGCCACCGGCATGCTGCTCGGCGCCGAGCCGATCCTGCACCTGATGAACGTCGATCCCGAGCTGATCGGCCCCTGCATGCAATACCTGCACGGCATCGCCAGCGGCCTGCCTGCCGTTGCGTTCTATCACGTGCTGCGCTGCTTCAGTGACGGCCTCGGGCGGACGCGCCCGGCGATGGTCCTCGGCCTGTGCGGCCTGGCGCTGAACATCCCGCTGAACTACATCTTCATCTACGGCCACTTCGGTGTGCCCGCCATGGGCGGGGTCGGTTGCGGCTGGGCCACGGCGATCGTGATGTGGGTGATGGCGCTCGGCATGGCCGGGTGGGAGCGTTGGGCGCCAGCGTATCAGTCGAGTCAGTTGTTCAGTCGTTTCGACTGGCCGCAATGGTCGGTGATCAAACGCCTGCTGGGCATCGGCCTGCCTATCGGCATTGCGGTGTTCGCCGAATCGAGCATCTTCGCCGTGATCGCCCTGCTGATCGGCAGCCTCGGCGCAACAGTCGTCGCCGGCCACCAGATCGCGCTCAACTTCAGCTCCCTGGTGTTCATGATCCCCTACTCCCTCGGCATGGCTGTCACCGTGCGCGTCGGCCAGGCACTGGGTCGTCGGGAGCCACGTGAAGCGCGCTTTGCCGCCGGTGTCGGCATGGGCACGGCGCTGGCGTATGCGTGTATTTCGGCGAGCATGATGCTGTTGTTGCGCGAGCACATCGCGACCATCTACACCTCGGACCCGACGGTGATTCATGTCGCGGCGATGCTGATCGTGTACTCGGCGCTGTTCCAGTTTTCCGACGCGATCCAGGTCACGGCGGCCGGCGCATTGCGCGGTTATCAGGACACGCGGGTGACGATGATCCTGACGCTGTTTGCGTATTGGGGGATTGGTTTGCCAGTGGGTTACGCGCTGGGCCTGACCGATTGGTTAGGCGCGCCAAGCGGCCCGAGCGGGCTGTGGCAGGGGTTGATCGTGGGCTTGAGTTGCGCGGCGCTGATGCTGTCGATCCGCTTGACGCGCAGTGCACGCAAGCAGATCCGCATCAGTCGTTCGACAGGGTAATTCAGACCTGCAGGCGCCGCTTTGCTGGCGATGGCGGCGGCTCGATCTATGATGTCGGCTGCCACATCGCCATCGCTGGCAAGCCAACGCCCACAGTTGTTAAGCGAGTTTCTTGCGGATCCAGTAGAGGTAGGTGCCTGCCTCTTCATGCTGGCCGATCAGCTCGTGATCGAGAAACACGCAGAACTTGGGGATGTCGCGACGGGTCGACGGGTCGGTGGCGATCACCTTCAGCAGCCCACCGGGCGCCAGGTCACGGATGTGCTGGTGCAGCATCATCACCGGTTCCGGGCAGTTGAGGCCGGTGGCGTCGAGGGTGCCGTCAACTGGCGTATCAATCATTTCACTCATGATTCACTCCTGAAACGTGCCGACATTGTCGCGCAATGTCGGGTGTTCGGTCATCTATGGCATGACACGGTCCCCTGTAGGAGCTGCCGAGTGAAACGAGGCTGCGATCTTTTGATCTTGTTTTTTAAGAGCAAGATCAAAAGATCGCAGCCTCGTTTCACTCGGCAGCTCCTACAGTGTGTTCATACAGTGTTCATATAGAGCCCATACAGCGCTCATACAGTTGCCAGGCAATTACCGGGACTTGGGCTTCTTCACATCAATCCGGCGCAAATGGCACGTCACTTCTTCACGGTCGTGATACAGCTGCTTACAGCCAATCTCCACCCGAATCCCGCGTTCCTTGAACCCTTCGGCAATCCGCTCCAGCAGGCGTTTCACCTCGGCATACCGCTGCTTCATCGGCAACTTCAGGTTGACCACCGCCTCACGGCAATGCCCTTCACCAATCCATTCTTCCAGCATCGCGGCATTACGCGCCGGCTTCTCGACGATGTCGCACACCATCCAGTCCACCGGCTGCTTGGGCTTGAAGGTAAAACCGTCCGCCATCAAATGCTGCACCAGCCCGGTATCCATCAGGCTTTCAGCCATCGGCCCGTTATCGATCGCCGTCACCAGCATGCCGCGGTTGACCAGCTGCCAGGTCCAGCCACCGGGTGCAGCACCCAGGTCAACGCCGGTCATGTCACTGTGCAAACGCTCGTCCCACTGATCACGCGGGATGAAGTGGTGCCACGCCTCCTCCAGCTTCAGCGTCGAACGGCTTGGCGCGTCACGGGGAAACTTCAGGCGCGGAATGCCCATCGGCCACATCGCCGAGTTGTTCGACTCCGCCAGCCCCATGAACACTTCGCGACCGCTCTTGAACGTCAACAGCAACCGCGGCTTGAGCGGGTCTTCCACCAATTTGCCGGCAGCCATCAGCGCCTTGCGCAAGTGAACTTCGAACTTCTTGCAGAAATTCGACAGTTCCTTGCCGTCGTTGGTGTCGACCATCTCCAGCCACAGGCTGCCGCACAACGGAAAATCCCTCATGTGCGCGAGGATCACGCTGATGCGATCGGTTTCCGGCAGATCGATAAAGATCCCGCGAGCCCACTGGCGCGGGAAGATCAGATCGGCGAAACGCTGCCCGCGCATCAGGCGCGCGGCACCGTCTTCTTCGGTGCAGATAAATTCGGCAAAGGCGCTGGCGGCCTTGGCCTTGGCATAACCGGCCACGTTCAAGCGTGCGGCATGTTCGGATATCTCGGAACAGACTTCGCCTTCGAAGCCTGGCCGGCAATGCATAAAGAGGGTGTTCATTCTTACTCCTGGGCAGATGGCGAGAAATTCAACCACTGCGCGATGCCCAGACTTGCGTTGAAGCAAAGCCTGTCACGAAAACCGGCGCATGATAGCCGAGTTCGGAACCTTGGACCTGTCCATAGAGTCCAGTTATTAGCTTTAAGCCGCAAAGAGGACTAGGTTTAGACCTCAGTTCGTCCCCTCAGTCCGTAGCCGTGCGGATCATAAGGAGTGATCGTAATGCCGTCCCTCGATAGCCTGAATACCCTCAAAACCCTGCAGATCGACGACAAGACCTACCATTATTTCAGTCTGCCCGATGCTGCCAAACGCCTCGGTGATCTCGACAAGCTGCCGATGTCATTGAAAGTGCTGCTGGAAAACCTGCTGCGCTGGGAAGATGAAAAAACTGTCACCGGCGCCGACCTGAAGGCCATTGCCGCCTGGCTCAAGGAGCGTCGCTCCGATCGTGAAATCCAATACCGCCCAGCGCGGGTATTGATGCAAGACTTCACCGGCGTTCCCGCCGTGGTCGACCTGGCCGCCATGCGCGCCGCCATGGCCAAGGCCGGCGGTGACCCACAACGCATCAACCCGCTCTCCCCCGTCGACCTGGTGATCGACCACTCGGTGATGGTCGACAAATTCGGCAGCGCCAGCGCGTTCGAGCAGAACGTCGACATCGAAATGCAGCGAAATGGCGAGCGTTACGCCTTCCTGCGCTGGGGTCAGAGCGCCTTCGACAACTTCAGCGTCGTGCCACCGGGCACCGGCATCTGCCACCAGGTCAACCTGGAATACCTCGGCCGCACGGTCTGGACCAAGGACGAAGACGGCCGCACCTACGCGTTTCCCGACACCCTGGTCGGTACCGACTCCCACACCACCATGATCAACGGCCTCGGCGTACTCGGCTGGGGCGTCGGCGGGATCGAAGCGGAAGCGGCGATGCTCGGCCAACCGGTGTCGATGCTGATTCCGGAAGTGATCGGCTTCAAACTGACCGGCAAGCTCAAGGAAGGCATCACCGCCACCGACCTGGTGCTGACCGTTACCCAAATGCTGCGCAAAAAAGGCGTTGTCGGCAAATTCGTCGAATTCTACGGCGACGGCCTCGCCGACCTGCCGCTGGCAGACCGCGCGACCATCGCCAACATGGCCCCGGAATACGGCGCCACCTGCGGCTTCTTCCCGGTGGACGACGTCACCCTCGACTACCTGCGCCTGTCCGGCCGCCCGCCGGAAACCGTCAAACTGGTCGAGGCCTATTGCAAAACCCAGGGCCTGTGGCGCCTGCCCGGCAAGGAACCGTCGTTCACCGACAGCCTCGCCCTGGACATGGCCAGCGTCGAAGCCAGCCTCGCCGGCCCGAAACGTCCGCAAGACCGCGTCTCGCTGCCGAATGTCGCGCAGGCCTTCAGTGACTTCATCGACCTGCAATTCAAGCCCACCAGCAAAGAAGAAGGCCGACTGGAAAGTGAAGGCGGCGGTGGTGTCGCCGTGGGTAACGCTGACCTGGTCGGCGAAACAGACTACGAATACGACGGCCACACCTATCGCCTGAAAAACGGCGCCGTGGTCATCGCCGCCATCACCTCCTGCACCAACACCTCCAATCCGAGCGTGATGATGGCCGCCGGCCTGGTGGCGAAAAAAGCCGTGGAAAAAGGCCTCACCCGCAAACCCTGGGTGAAAAGCTCACTGGCGCCCGGCTCGAAAGTCGTCACCGACTACTACAAGGCCGCAGGACTGACGCAATACCTTGATCAACTCGGCTTCTCCCTGGTCGGCTACGGCTGCACCACCTGCATCGGCAACTCCGGCCCACTGCCGGAGCCGATTGAAAAAGCCATCCAGAAAGCCGACCTCACCGTTGCCTCCGTCCTCTCGGGCAACCGCAACTTCGAAGGCCGCGTACACCCCCTGGTGAAAACCAACTGGCTGGCCTCCCCGCCACTGGTCGTCGCCTACGCACTGGCCGGCACCGTGCGCACCGACATCAGCAGCGAACCGCTGGGCAACGACAAGGACGGCAACCCGGTGTACCTGCGCGACATCTGGCCCAGCACCCAGGAAATCGCCGACGCGGTGAGCCAGGTCAACACCGCCATGTTCCACAAGGAATACGCCGAAGTGTTCGCCGGCGACGAACAGTGGCAAGCCATCGAAGTGCCGCAAGCCGCGACCTACGTCTGGCAGGACGACTCGACCTACATCCAGCACCCACCGTTCTTCGACGACATCGGCGGCCCGCCACCCGTGGTCAAGGACGTCTCGGGCGCACGCGTCCTCGCCCTGCTCGGCGACTCGGTCACCACCGACCACATCTCACCGGCCGGCAACATCAAGGTCGACAGCCCCGCCGGCCAATACCTGCGCGCCAAAGGCGTGGAACCCCGCGACTTCAACTCCTACGGCTCCCGTCGGGGCAACCACGAAGTCATGATGCGCGGCACCTTCGCCAACATCCGCATCCGCAACGAAATGCTCGGCGGCGAAGAAGGCGGCAACACGATCTACATCCCTACGGGAGAAAAGGTCGCGATCTACGACGCCGCCATGCGCTACCAGGCCGCCGGCACGCCTTTAGTGGTCATAGCGGGTCAGGAATACGGCACCGGCTCGAGCCGTGACTGGGCGGCCAAAGGTACGAACTTACTGGGAGTGAAAGCCGTCATTGCGGAAAGCTTCGAACGGATCCACCGGTCTAACCTGGTGGGCATGGGCGTGCTGCCGCTGCAATTCAAGCTGGATCAGAATCGCAAGAGCCTGAACCTTACCGGCAAGGAACGTATCGACATCCTCGGTTTGACCGGCGTGGAGCTGACGCCACGGATGAACCTGACATTGATCATCACCCGGGAAGACGGCAGCCGCGAGAAGATCGACGTGCTGTGCCGGATTGATACGTTGAACGAGGTGGAGTACTTCAAATCGGGCGGGATTTTGCATTATGTGTTGCGGCAATTGATCGCGTCATAACTTGACTGAAAGGGGCGCGCGCGACGCGCGTCCCTTCATACCGCAAGACTGTCGGAGCAAACGCTTGCTCGCGATATCGGTCCATCAGCCAACCAGGCTCTTGAGACGAATCTTAACCTCAGGCCCCGCCCATCCCCTGTGGCGAGGGAGTTCACTCCCGCTCGGCTGCGTAGCCGTAGCAGCCGCAAAACCTCTCCTTCCCACGCCGGTACTACCTAGCAGTTCTGATAGTAGGCAACGACTAAAAAAAGAATGATGCTGACAGCTTGGTTTATTTGAACCTTCCATGGAGCTCAGCCAATGCTTTTTCTCCCTCATGAAACCCAACTGGCGCTCTACCGTTACGACCCGCTCGATCACCTCGTTGAGTACACACTTCGTCAACAGACCCGCATCCAGCGCTTCTACTGCAGAACACGCCTTTCCACTGAAATACAAGGCGCAATCCAAAGCAGTATTATGCAGCACGACGACCAACTTTTAGCGCAGCGCCAAAAGCCTGAGGGGGCGGAAGCCAACACTGCCCTTCTAGCGACTGACCAACAACGCTCAGTGTTGAATACACTTGATATTAATCAAACCCATTCCCTTGCATATACACCTTACGGCCATCGTCCGATGGAAAACGGGCTACTCAGTTTACTCGGCTTCAATGGTGAACGACCGGACCCGACTACCGGACACTATCACTTGGGCAACGGTTATCGGCAGTTCAATCCGATGTTGATGCGGTTTAACAGCCCGGACAGTTGGAGTCCGTTTGGGGGTGGTGGATTGAATGCATACGCATATTGTGCAGGTGATCCCAGGAACCGGAAGGATCCCACAGGGCATAGCCCTGTAAGGGCCGCAATGGTAATAGCAATAGCAAGAGCAGTTGCAGCACAGACAAAAAAACGGCCTAGAGTGTCAGATGCATCACGATCCATCTCAAAACCAAAAGCGTCTAAAGCCACCGGAACTCAGCCGTCCACATCGTCGCCAACAACGACGACAATTGCCGCTAGAACAAATACTATTTCAGGAACGCCGAACCCAACTGGCGCTAATGAAACTATCGCTCAAATAAATCGCAATAATCCCATTACTGGAGCTTACACCTCTCAACCAAGCACACTCGACGTGGATTCGAGCTTTCGGCATTATCAACATGCACGAAACAACTATCCGTTCATCCCCTCACCTGTACCAGATTTAGATGTACCGAACCTGAATATGACGCCTGTATACAATAATGGAACGCTCGTCGTGGCTCCCTTTGACGCATCGATTGCGTTTTTCAGAAATGGAGCAACTCATTCCAGTAATTCTAATCCCCATCTCAGTCGCAAATTTTCGTTGCTCGCCGATTTAGTGGTAATAGAACGAGCCGAATTTATTCGGCATCACACCTGAATCAATCTGTAAGACTGTAGGAGCAAAAGCTTGTCGCGACATCGGTCCATCAGCCAAGCAGGCGCTTGAGATGAATCCCAACCTCAAGCCCCACCCCATTCCCCTGTGGCGAGGGAGTTCACTCCCGCTCGGCTGCGCAGCAGACGCTACCGATCCTCGCGGGTGTGCCACAGGCGCAACAGGTAGATAGTGGAATCCACTATCTCGTAACGCATTTCGTAATGGCCGATCTGTATTTGACGCACATCTCGTGGTTCGAACTCTTCCAGGCGCTCGCCAATGCGCGGGTTAGTCAATAGCGTGAGCGGCGCAATCGTGAGTTGCTGCACCGTTCGTGCGGCTGCTGTTTGATTCACCGATGCCAGAAACTCGTAAAGTCGGGTAATTTGTCCACTTTAAACGCCATCAGCGCGGCACCGGCAACGGAGTGTCGGTGTTGAGGCTATCAGCCCAGGCCTGAACATCCAGGTGATCAATCACTCGACCAGAGTCGACATCGGCCAACGCTTCGCGAGTCAGGCAATTATGCTGACCCAGCTTGTCGATCAAGTTTTTGGATCGCCACAGACGCTCTGCCGTCAAATCGACTTTTTGGGCCGACTGCTCAGGGATGTGAGCCGTGCCAGAGCAGGTTTTCGCGCTGGTTGCCATGATGGGTCGCTCCTAATTCGTTGCTCGATTCAAAATTAATCCAACTGAATAATCATGCACCCTCGCTGGAAGCATCGCCGATATCCCGAGACGAAGGCAATAATGCGTTTTCAACGTCATTGGCATAATATGCCAATCTAGGCATCCCCAACTTTCATCCCGACTGGAGCGCGCCATGGCCACCCGAAACATCGTGCTTACCGACCATTTAGAAAAGGTCGTCACTGATCTCGTTCTGTCAGGTCGCTACCAAAATGCCAGCGAAGTATTGCGCGAAGGCCTTCGCCTACTGGAACAGCGCGAAGCGGAAGAAGACGCAAAGCTCGACGCGCTGAGACAGGCCACCTCGTTAGGGTTGATGGATCTTGAACGCGGCCGCTTTGTTGATGTTCGCAGTGAGGATCTGGACGGCCTCCTGGCAGACATCGGTAATCAGGCCGCCCAATCTGTCGCAGAGAACCATTGAGCGTGGCGCAGTATCGAATTTCTGAAACAGCGCTCTCTGATATTTCCGACATTCTTAAACACTCGCAAATGCAGTTCGGGGCCAATGCCAGAGTCCGCTACCAGGAGCTTCTTCGTACAGCACTGGAAGATCTGGCTCAGGTGCCGACCCGAACAGGTACCAGCATGCGAGACGAAATCACCGTCGGTTTAAGAAGCTTTCACCTGTTCCATTCACGCAGACGTGCCGCCGCGGCAAGTGGCATGGTGCAACGCCCCCGGCACGTCATTTTTTATCGATTAGCCGAAGATCAGGTCATCGAGATCGTCCGTATTTTGCACGACGCGATGGAGGCCAAGCTTCACCTCCCGCAGGACTGATGCACTGAATCTCGGACACTTGCGTGGCCCAATAAACGTCTGTACCAACGACATCTTTTGTCACCAGCAGTGAAGAAGAAAATGCTGATTCATTGCCGCGCTGTATTCGCTTCTGTGTAAACACGAGACTTCGCGCACCACAAGGATGACCCCCATGCTCCGCCTACCCGGGCCGTACCTCACCATGCTCACCGCCGGCTACGTCCTGGCGCTCACCTACGGTCAACTGTCCCTGCAGGCCAGCATCCCCATCACCCTGCTCATCCTCGCAGGCATCGCCGTCCAACCCCAAAACCACCGCTACGCCCGCTATCTCGGCCATAGCCTCTTCGTCCTCCTCGCACTCGCCTTGGCCCTGCACTGCCTACCCGGTTTCCACAACGCCCAAGTCATCGAGCCCACGCGCTTCACCGAAAACGCCATCCCGTTCTCGATGTACCTCAACCTCGACAAACCCCTCCTCGGCTTCTGGCTCCTGCTCGCCTGCCCATGGATCATCGCCCAGCGCTCATTCACGCAAACACTGAAAACAGGTGCCATCACCCTCAGCCTGACAGCCCTGATCACCCTCGCCAGCGCATGGCTACTCGGCATCATCGACTGGGCACCCAAATGGCCCGACGTCGCCAGAATCTGGATCCTCAACAACCTTCTACTCGTCACCCTGGTCGAAGAAGCCCTGTTTCGCGGTTATATACAGGGCAGCCTCGGCGAACGACTCAAACACCTGCCCTACGGCGAGCACTTCGCACTTTTACTTGCTGCAACAATTTTCGGTCTTGCCCATTGGGGCGCCGGGTGGCAATGGGCACTGCTGGCGACTATCGCTGGCATCGGGTACGGGCTGGCCTACCGCTTCGGCGGACTGGCCGCCGCCATCGCCACGCACTTCGGTTTGAATCTGCTGCACTTCGGGTTATTCACGTACCCGATGCTGGCGGAATAGCCAAGGCGGTGAACCGAACGCCCGTATGACAGAAAGTTCCCATCGAGCCTTGACCCTACCCACCTACGCCACTAGAGTGCACGCTTTTAAAATGGCCCCGGCAGCAGTAGTGCACCGGAGAAGGCCGTACTGTTGCGCTGGAAAGGAATTCCATCCCCCTCCTCCTGCTGCCTGTGCGGTCAACACACTCGTTTCCGTAACCAGCGCAGCCCTATGTTCAATAAAATCCTGGTCGTATGCATCGGCAACATCTGCCGCAGCCCCACCGTAGAAGCCCTGCTTAAAAGCAAGCTGGCTGATCGCGGCAAAGTCATAAGCTCAGCCGGCCTCGGCGCCCTCGTAGACAAATCCATGGACGCCACCGCGCTGGAAGTCCTGCGCGAACACGGCGGCGACCTGCCAGACCATAAAGGTCGGCAACTGACTCGAGAAATGCTGCAACAGGCCGATGTAATACTGACCATGGAACAACGCCACGTGGACAGCATCGCGCGCATGGCGCCGGAAGTCCGCGGCAAGACGTTCCTGCTGGGTAAATGGCAGAACAATCAGGAAATTCCCGATCCGTACCGCCAGCAGAAAGTCGCCTTCGAACACGTCTACCAGTTGATGACGCAAGGCGTCGACAGCTGGTCGCAAAAACTATAATCACCTCTTGTAAAAGTACCCCGCATGCCAAGCCAAAACAGCCTACCTATTCAGGATCACAGCGACGACGATGACAGCATCGATCTGCTCGCGCTATTCGGTACTTTGATTGATAGTAAGTGGATTATTATCGGCATTACCGCGTTTTTTTGCGTGGTTGGTGTTGCCTTCGCTTTGCTATCGACACCTATCTACCAGGCTAACGCACTTGTGCAGGTCGAAGAAAAAAAGGGCGGCATGGCAGCTTTGGGTGGCATGGCGGAAATGAGTGAAATGTTTGGTGGAACCTCTCCGGCGGTGACCGAAATTGAGCTCCTGAAATCTCGCGCGGTACTGGGAAAAGCGGTAGAGAATCTAAAGCTCGACATTATTGTTGAGCCGAATTACTTTCCGTTGATTGGCCGTTTTCTGAGCAGACATTTTCAGCCGGAAAACCCGAACGACTTAGCACCACCTCTATTGGGTTTGAATAGCTTCACTTGGGGCGGTGAAAAACTCGACATTTTTCAACTGGACGTGCCAGACGCTTTTTTAGGTAAACCGCTGACATTACGCGCAGACGGCAACAACGCGTTTACTCTGTTCAATGAAGACGACGAAGCGATCTTGAGTGGTCAGAGTGGCGCTAAGGTTGAAGCGAATGGATTCAAGCTACAAGTAGCCGCACTCAACGCAAACGCTGGGGCGCTATTTAGCGTTAACAAACAACGTCGCCTAAGCACAATCTTGCAATATCAAGAAGATGTATCTGCGAGCGAGCGCGGCAAAGAATCTGGCATTATCGGGTTATCCCTGGAAAACGAAGACCCTGATCTTGCAAACAAAGTATTGGATGAGATCAATCGACTGTATGTGTTGCAGAACGTCCAACGAAATTCGGCCGAAGCCGCTCAAAGCCTTGAATTCCTGCGAACCCAATTGCCGGATGTACGAAAACAATTGGAAAAGGCAGAAGGCCAACTCAACGCTTATCAAACAAGCGCCCGTTCTGTAGACATCACCATCGAGACGAAAGCTGTGCTCGATCAAATCGTAGCATTGGAAACACTGATTTCTGAATTGAAATTAAAACAGGCGGAAATGGAACATCGCTTCACTCGGGAACATCCGGCCTATCAAGCACTGATGACGCAGATGGGTCAACTTGATCAACAAAAGCGGGGACTGGAAAAGAAAATAAAAAACCTGCCAGAAACCCAACAGGAGTTGCTGCGCCTAGCTCGTGACATGCAAGTTACTACGGAAATCTACACGCAACTACTGAACAAAACTCAAGAGCTGGATATCGTTCGTGCCGGCACCGTAGGCAACGTGCGCGTCATCGATTCCGCCGATGCAAATATCGAAAAACCTGTCAAACCGAAGAAAACACTAATCGTCCTGATAGCTACACTATTAGGCGGGTTAATTGCCGTTGCTTATGTACTGATCCGCAAGGCGATAAATCGTGGTGTGGAAGATCCGGAGGTCATTGAGCAACTTGGCATTCCAGTCTATGCGTCAATCCCCCTTAGCAAAGGCCAATCTTTGATTGAGGCAAGTCTGAAAGGTAACTTACAAGCCACTACGGGTTCACTCCTACTTGCCGTCAACAACCCTGCTGATCTAGCTGTAGAATCATTGCGGAGTCTTCGTACAAGTCTTCATTTCGCAACTCTGGAAGCTAAGAACAACATCTTAATGATCTCCGGCCCCAGTCCAGCCGTAGGTAAATCTTTCGTATCGTGCAACCTGGCCGCCATCATCGCCCAAACAGGGCAGAAGGTGCTGCTGGTCGATGCCGACATGCGTAAAGGCTATCTGAACAAGTTGTTCCGAATTGATGTGAGCAACGGACTTTCCGACCTACTGGCGGGCAAAATCGACCTAAACACAGCGACCCATTCGACGGAAGTGGCCAACTTGCACGTCATAACACGCGGGCAAATCCCACCGAACCCATCGGAATTGTTGATGCACAGTAATTTCACCCAGTTCCTGGAAAAAGTGAGTAGCGAGTACGACCTGGTTATCATCGACACCCCGCCTATCCTGGCGGTAACCGATGCAGCCCTTGTTGGGCGGCAGGCTGGCACAAGCCTTATCGTGACCCGTTTCGGCGTTAACGCCGCCAAGGAAATTCAAGTGACCAAGCGTCGCTTCGAACAAAACGGTATCGTCGTGAAAGGCGCCATTTTCAACGCTGTTGAACGTAAAGCTTCAGCCTATGGCTATGGCAACTACAGCTACTACCAGTACGAATACGCTTCAGATAAATAGCACCAGATTTCAGGGCAGCGCCGCTGCCCTGATCTATCCAAGAGAGCTTTCCGCATGCCTCCTCAGCACCCGCCACCCCGCTGGTACCTGATCCAGTGCAAGCCACGACAAGACTCACGCGCAGAGGAGAACCTGACGCGCCAAGCCTTCAAGTGCTACCGCCCCACCCAACACGTAGAACGCATTCAACGCGGCCGCCGCACCACTTCGGTGGAGTCATTGTTCCCTGGCTACCTGTTTATCCAACTCGACCAGCTTAACGACAACTGGCACCCCATCCGCTCAACTCGGGGAGTCAACCAACTGGTCACATTCGGAAAACAACCGATCGCCGTAGCTGATGGACTCATCGAACAACTCCAACAACGAAGTCAAAATCGACTCTGCGCGTCAACCGAAGACTCCATAGCACTGGAACCTGGTGACCAAGTGCGCATCACCAGCGGCAGCTATAAAGAACTGGAGGCCATCTTCCTCTCCCATGACGGTGCCGAACGCATCGTGATTCTCCTGCAGCTCCTCCATCGCGAACACACCCTTAGCGTCCCAATCAGCGCAATAGAAAAAACCTGATACCACTCTCTATAAAAACAAAAACAACCCCTATCTATCCCACTACCACTGCTCCCCTGTAGGAGCTGCCGAAGGCTGCGATCTTTTGATTTCAACGCCTCCAGCAACATCCCCTAATTACCCGCAATACCACTCACCAAACCCGCCCCGAAATCCCCCATCCATGTAACCCCGCCTCATCAAAAACAACTATTCCCACACCCAAATTTATGACTTGCCGGTCACTCCAGATACAACCCTTGTGAACCACTACTCAAAACACACAGTTCCGTCTGTAGGATCTTTCACACAAAACTGTTTTTACCTTCACTTTTCCCACCAAATCAGTAAAATGCGCCGTCGGCTGAGGGTAACAACTCACTCCGGCAGGATGCCATTGCACAGACCCCACGTTGTGCAGCAGTCAAGGACAGACTCATCTCCTCTGCTTGCCATTAACCGAGCCCAGACTCGGCCTGCCTGATTGATCCTCATCCCCAAAAATTGCCAGCGCTTGCGCATACGGCTCACGTCGCACCCACGGCGCACGTTCTCAGGAAACCAACGGTGAATCCTGGGGCGGTAGCGTGCCCAAAACCTTGATATTGGCCAAGGCGAAGTGCGTCCCCTCCTACGGATAAGGGGCTCGCCACGACAACGACCGGTTTGTGCCACAGGCCCAAACAGTAACTCCAGCTGAACGGAGCTAAATGCTCCTCACGGCGGGCATAGCTTGGAAGGCTATGTCCATTTCAACGCAAGGGACACTATCTTGATTCGCAAGCGCAACACCACAATGCCAGCAGGCCGCGGACTTACCTTCTGGGCTCAATGGGTAGCGGCAATATCCGTTCTAATTCTCTTGCTCTGCGCACTGGCAGTCATTAAAACAGGGGAAGTGGATACTCAATATCGTATTCTTAGTGTACTCATGCTGCTTGGTTCTGTACCTGCATATTCAATGATGCAGGTTTACCATAAACAGCACGGATATCTGGTCGGACTAGGGCGCTTACTTGCTGGATGGTTGACTCTGCTTTCCGGTTTAATGGTAATGGCATTTATAACAAAGACAAGTGAACTCTTTTCGCGAGAGGTAATCATCACTCTCGCACTATCTGGTTTTGCTCTACAAGCCGTCTTGTACGTGCCACTCCATAATCTGGCCAAACGATACCAACAGAAACTTCAAGCAGCACGAACTTCTCTTATCGTGGGCACCGGCGAGCTAGCACTTGACCTCGCGGATAAACTAGTTAAACAAAAGAACGAACCGCTGATTGGAATGGTCGCCGTGCACGACCACCCACTACCTAGTAATAATCTGTATCCTCTACTAGGTAATCTTGCCCACCTCAGAGACTTGATCGCAACGCATCGCATCCGCCGACTTTATATAGCACTACCTCTATCAGAGGCGGAGCAGATAGAGAGCCTTTATATCGATCTCCTGGACTCTAGCGTTGATGTAATCTGGATTCCGGATCTACAAAGCCTAATACTTCTGAATCACTCGGTATCAGAAATCGAAGGACTACCGGCTATACACCTAAATGAAAGTCCGCTGACGTCGTATCCCACCGCGGCACTCTCCAAGACTCTTTTGGATCGCTCCGTCGCGTTAGTTGCTATTATCTTATTAAGCCCGGTACTCATTGCTACGGCAATCGCCGTAAAGATGTCGTCCCCAGGACCGGTTCTATTCAAACAGAAAAGACACGGATGGAATGGTAAGATAATTAAAGTCTGGAAGTTTCGCTCTATGCGGATGCATGACGATCAGGACGTCAAGCAAGCAAAGCGTGACGACCCCCGGATCACACGCGTTGGACAATTTATCCGACGCACCTCAATCGACGAATTACCGCAACTATTCAATGCGCTTCAGGGGCGTATGTCACTAGTCGGACCACGCCCGCACGCGATAGCGCATAACGATTATTATACTGGTAAAATAGACGCCTATATGGCCCGCCACAGGATCAAGCCAGGTATTACAGGCTTGGCTCAAATCAGCGGATTTCGAGGTGAAACTGAAACCATTGACAAAATGGAGAAGCGCGTCGAATTGGATCTGGCATATATAAATAATTGGTCACTGTGGCTAGATATAAAAATATTGATTAAGACCCCAATAACGCTGTTATCCAAAGATATTTACTGACCGAATAGCGTTATCTTTGACGCCTATACAGCAGCTATTATAAACCTCCGCATCTTCTACACGCCTGTATCATGTCTTAAACAAAAATGATTAGATGCGCGCACTAGCAATACAACCCGACAAATAATTACTAATTTGACGGCATAACGGAAACCTCATGACATTATCTCCTCTCAAAGGTATAAAAAAAGCATTACGAAGATTTGCCCCAGGTGTAATTCCTTTTATTAAGAGACTAATAAAGATCAGTTATTATCTTCGAGATATAAATACATCTTGGAAATACATGCAATGGCCAACATCAGGGACTGACTACGGAAAACTTAGTGCTGAGTTAATATTTCAGTACCACAAATTGGAAAAAGGCCTATGTATGCCTGGTCCAAAACGGTTCTTTGGCGAGCAACCAACGCTCGCTACTATTGCACTAATCCAACGCTGGAATCAATTAGGTTTTAAAAATGAAAACCCCGTATTTCTTGGCGCCATTGCAACGCTGAGAACCTATAGATCCTTTATAGATCAGGTTTCTATACCAACGAATGTAGATCGAAATTTCATTGCACAAATCGATTCAGTGCTGGAAACGTGCATTGCGCCTCTTCACCACTTCAAAACCCCGATAGCGATTGGAAAACCAAACGATCTATTATGGAGTGAATTTTCAACATTAATGCTAAACAGAAGAAGCGTTAGAGATTATCTTCCAAAAAAAATAAAAAACGAAGACCTGAAAGAATGTATTAGCATTTCCAATCAGAGTCCAAGCGTGTGCAACAGGCAAACCTGCAGGGTACGAATATACGAAGATCCGGCGCAAATATCTAAACTATTGACTTTCCAAAACGGTAATCGCGGATTTGGACACCTTCTCTCTACATTACTAATAATCACCGCCGACACTCGATATTTTTTTGACGCCAGCGAAAGAAATCAACCCTTTGTTGATGGTGGCCTGTTTAGTATGAGTCTTATTCTCGCTCTTCAAAGCAAAGGAATTTCATCATGTTGCTTAAACTGGTGTGT
Organism: Pseudomonas sp. LBUM1643; assembly: GCF_059716215.1. Lineage (NCBI taxonomy): Bacteria > Pseudomonadati > Pseudomonadota > Gammaproteobacteria > Pseudomonadales > Pseudomonadaceae > Pseudomonas > Pseudomonas sp. LBUM1643. Next base: position 2,075,981 of record NZ_CP166813.1, on the reverse strand, counting down.
ATCCCCAACCGCAGATAGACTCGCCCATGAAACTGGTGATATTCCAGAGCACGAAAGAATCGTCATGTATTTAGCGGTTGGATACGCTGCTGAGGGTACAGTAGTTCCGAAATCAGAACGCAGGGCTCTGGAAGAAATTGCAGTATGAAATGCAAATAATAACAGGACAATGCAGTCACACTGAAAAACCGATAACAAATTTAATCAATCGTTATATCACGTGGCAAATGACTTGTGTCTCTTAAAAAAAACTCGTTTTATTTATTAATTATCTCTTTGGGGTCATTGATCGCTTCAGGCTTGGGTTTCATAACGCATATATTCATCGCTAGGAGTGTTACCCCCGAAGTACTAGGTAATTATTCAGCTATCTTCTTCCTAACTTCGACACTTGCCCCACTTGCCGGATTTGGAGTTTCACAATATCTTTTAAAAACATTCGGCCAATACGGTTGGGGTGGATTAAGGTGGGTGACTCCAACTCTTCGTTTTGTAAGAATAAGTACATTATCAACATGGCTAATATTAATAATACTAGCATTCACTATCCAGAAATCCAGCAATTTAATAATTGCAGCTGTTTTGATGTCGCTTATTATACTTCCAAATTTATTTACGGAGCTTATAGGAAGCATATTTCAATTAGAAGAGAAATATTTTCAGCTATCACTATGGCAATTAACACAATCAATACTCAAACTTTTTTTACTTGCAGTGACGACATATGCTTTTAAAATCGAGATAAATGAAATAGTGATAGCTGCAGTCTTCGCATGTACAGCAATGATTATGGCTCCTTTTGCGATAATAAAAATCAACCAATTAAAGAAAGGTACACTAAATCTAAAGGGTCACTCCGAGCGGCCTTCAATTAATACCCAGCCATGCGAGAGAATAAGCTCAATAGTTGTCTTTAAGGAATCATGGCCTTTTGGGGTTTCGGGTTTTTTTCATCTAGTGTATTTTCAACTTAGCATCGTATTAATTAATTACTTTCTAGGAGCAGAAGTTTCGGGCAACTATAGCGTGGGCTTCACACTCATAACCGCAGCAGCTATTCTTCCAGGGATTATTTACCAAAAATTTTTACTACCTAAAATGCATCGCTGGGCTCACCATGATCGAAGCCTTCTTTATAGAACCTATATAATAGGCAACTACGCAATGGGGGGTATAGGCGTACTGATTGCCGCAACCATTTACATGATAACCCCTTTACTAATCGAGCATGTATTTGGTTTGAAATACCAAAAATCTATCGAAATAATTAATTATTTAATTCTCGTGATACCCATATTTTATGTCGCTAGTAGCGCAGGCTCTACATTAATTACTGGCGCCCACATGTTAAGAAAAATAAAATATATGGGAATTACAGCAGTTATTAGTGTATTCGCAACTACATCCCTAATTCCGTTGCTCGGTGTCCACGCCGGAGCTGCATCATTAGTTTTGTCCTTCACGATCTTGGCGATGCTGTTTATAAGAGCCAATAAAAAATATGTTTTTTGTGATTTAACGACTGCGAAGATCTACGCCACTACCAGCAGATAAGTAACATCACAGATTACATAGTTGTGTTGTAGACATACCTTTATAAAGGAAGCGAAATGAAAAAGATTGGACTACTCACTCTTCCCCTAAAAACAAACTACGGTGGAACGCTTCAAGCATTTGCTCTGTATCAGTTTTTAAAAAGCCAAAACTTCGATGTCCAAATCATACAAAAAAATGCTTTCCGTTCAACTTGGAAAAGGATACTGGTAAACGTTTTTGAGCGAATTCCGTATCAGGACTTTAAAGGTTATCGATCTAACTATATCAACACAAAATTCCACAGGTCGTTTATAGACCGCCACCTCCCTGAACAAACGCAAGTCATAAACAACTATTGTCAATTGAAAAAAGTTACTAAAGACGCCGGTTATGACGCGGTCATAGTGGGGAGCGATCAAGTCTGGCGTATGGACTATATTGATGACGGCTTTTACGAATCTTACTTCTTAGACTTTGTTGAAAATCCCAGCACAAAAAAAATTGCATACGCAGCATCATTCGGGAAAGATCATTGGCAAGCACCCGATAAAATCGAGAAAATAACACATCTACTTAGCAAATTTCATGCAATTTCAACACGGGAATCAAGCGGCGTCAAAGTTTGCAGTGAAACTTTTTCAAGTCCGAAATGTACGCAGGTACTAGATCCCACACTATTATTAGACAAGAGTTTTTTTGAGGCTGTATTAGAGCAGCCTCCCGCGTCATCAAAAATGAAGCTATTGAATTACGTTTTAGATGGTGAAAACTATAAAGATACAATACTAAAAGAAACCGCGGCAGCGCTAGGTGAAGGCTACGACGTTTCAAGCATTTACAATCCAAGTCAAAAACATCAGACATACACCATTGAGCAATGGTTAGGTCACTTCGCTACTGCTGATTTCGTAATAACTGACTCATTTCACGGCATGGTTTTCTCGATAATTTTCAATAAAGATTTCTTGGTAATCGCTAACAAAGAGCGCGGTTTGTCGAGATTTACTTCATTGTTAAAAGTACTGAATTTAGAGTCTCGACTTATTATCGATGGCTCAGCAGCTAATATCCCAAACAAAATTTCGCAGATTATAGATTACTCCGATGTAGAGATTAAATTATCTGCATTAAGAGATTATTCTAAAAAATATCTAGAAAATTCGCTGATATAAATAGGTGGTAATAGTCATGGAAATTCAACTACCTATAGCGAAACCTTTTTTCTCTATAATTCTCCCTACATATAATGTCGAAAAATACATTGCTCGATGCTTAGACTCATGCCTTAACCAGTCGTTTACAGAGTTTGAAATAATAGTTGTAGATGATTGCGGAAGTGACCAATCTATAAAAATAGCCGAGGGCTATGTGAGTCGCGACCCAAGAGTTAAAATTGTTTATAGCCAGCTAAACAAAGGGACTTTCCTCGCGAGAAGACAAGGGGTGCATGAAGCAAAAGGCACTTATATTTTATTTTTAGACCCAGATGACTGTCTGAAAAGCGGGGCACTGATTCAGCTGCATGAACAAGCAAAAACAATATTGCCAGACATTATTTTTTTTGGCGTCGAAGTTTCTCCAAAACCGTCTGCCACCGCCTTAAAACGCAATCTTCCAGCCGACTGCAGAGTACCAGAGGAAATTCTCAACACGGTTTTTTGTAATGTTTCTAACTCAAGCTGGGGCACCCCAGGAAAAATGTATGCTCGAAACGTAGCAATTTCGGCTTATGATCACCTTTCTTTTATCGAGCAGCGTTTAACCTTCGCAGAAGATGTGCTTTACCTATTCTCTGCAGTCGCAAATGCGAACTCATGCTTAAGCGTAAATTCGCCTTTATACCACTATTTCAAAAACTCTGAATCAATAACTGAAACAAAAGACTTTTACGATATTTCTAACCTTTGCCAACAAATCGATCTAATTAAATCCCACCTAGGTATTCTTTCAAAGAACGACGAACTTAGGAGGAAAAACAGGTCATCTCTAATAAAATCATTTGTCAAAGTTAGAAACGAATTAACTTCTAACGCTGAACTTATGAAGCGATACACTACTGATCCTTATACAGGAAGAGGACTTTATTTTTCATCTGTATTACGTTCATTTCGGGCGCGGACTAGCCTTAAAGATATCAGCAGACTGGGTATATACGTTCTAACTTTTGGAAAATTTAAATTTTGACAGCACGCCGAACTTTAGTAGCACGATAGCTTTTATTTTTTTGTAATATAGAGCCAGTATTTATCATGCAGATATTTTTTTTACACCCTGGAAAAGCTGCTTATCCAGAGATAGCGGCATACAAAGAATACTTCGGGGGGCGAGCTTATATGCTAGATGGTACATTAGATGAATATAACTCCATCAAAAATAAATCTGAATATTTAGTTTGGTGCATCATGGGATTTTACCCTAGATCGCTTAAAGCAAAATATGTAATCCATGATTACAGGTCACTTTCAATAGGAAAGCATGCAAAAATTAAAGATCTTATTAAACGATTAGCTATGCCAAAGCCGAATCTCAGAATCTATCAAAACCACATGATCGAAAGTGCAATGAAATTTAGCGATCGTGTACCGTCTATACACCTACCAATGGGTGTACCAAAATGGATATATGACATAAAACCAGACTCCTCTTTACCAAAAGCAACCTTTTGTTACATTGGTGAGATTACAAAGGATAGAGGCATGGATCTGGTAATAAATGCCTTTATAAAATCAAGAAGAGAAACCGACAGCTTAATATTGGTTGGAAATGTAGAACAAAAAATTCACACAGAATTCAAAAATGCACCAGGTGTCAGTTTCACAGGGAAAATGACTCAAAAGCAAGCTTTGATCATTGTAAAAAATAGTGAATATTGCATCTGCAGAATCCCCAAAAAATACCCATATGATTACCAAATGCCTACGAAATTTATCGAGTACGCTGCAGAAGGTAAAATTATCATATGCAACGACAGTCCTTCCAACAACCTAGCTATCCAAACCTTGCGTTATCCGGCAATAATCTCGGATGAAGCAATTTTCTCAGCAAGTCTCTTCGAGAAAATAGATTCTTGGAAATGTGACCAAACTGCTTACACTGGACTAGATTGGCATGCGGTAATAGATAATTCAAATATAAATTCATACATCGCAAAAGTAATAGAAGAGCGGTAACGAATGAATTTCACAGCGTATTCGCGTAATCAAAAAAGCCTTACATTCACATTGCTAATCACCTTAGCAGCTATAGTTGTTTCATTAATAATAATGCCGTTCATGACGGTGTGGTTGTTGATGATATTCGGCTCACTATATTTAGCAATGACTGAAAAAAATGCGCGATTAATTGTCTTATTGATAATAACTCTCGCGGCATTAGTGCTCACTCCTTATATTTCGACGAAATCTGGATGGGCAATTGCAGGCAATGACAAGAAATTGTACCTAGAATTTATGTATCAATTTCTAAGAAGTGATTTCCTACAGTCAGTTGCAACTCAACCTGAATTCGTATCTTTTTTTCTCATAAAAATATCTGCCGAATTATTCGGACCCCGTAACGATGCTTTCGCTCTGATTTTTCTAGTCTCATTTATTTTATTAGCTATTGGTGCCATTCGCACGCACCAACGGGCTTCACTCGCTTTTCTCTTGTTTTTCTTATCATCCTCAGTGTTTTTCAATGTATATGGCAATACAATTAGGCAAGGCTTAGCCCTTTCTTTCATGTTTATCGTGATTTCAGAAAACAGCAGACGAAAATACGTATTCATGCTTTTGTCGATATTTTCACATTTTTCTGCTTTCGCTCTCGCGCCGTATCTTTTAACTCGAAATATAATCCTTAAATTAAGCCTAAAGACCACTTTGCTTTTCTTCGGTTGTTCTTATGCCGCAGGATTTACTATTTCACTAATAATGAACATGTTTTCTTTCTCCTGGGAATATCTCGAAAAGAAGCGAACTTTATATGTTGACTTCATCAGCGACGAGACTGGGATCGCAAAAATCACTTTTTTCATCATTCTGGCAATCGTACTGTTTTCTAAATCAGAGCTATGTTCGCGACTAGCTCAAAAATCAAGAAATGTTACAGCGAAAGAGAACTACGCTCTAGAATCGCTTTTTGCGCTAACCATTTATTTATCGCTCCTATTGTTTTTTGTCATGCAAATCACTGATTTTTTTGCAAGGTACTATCTGTACTTTCTGGTAATTTCAGTTTTTTATATATCGGTATATATTTACACACGAAAAAGTAACAGCCTAAGAATCGTAGGGGTTGCTTTCATTATTCTTTATGCATCAGCATCAGTTATTAACAACTTCTATAAATTCGAACTGTTCTACTGCAGCAGATCGAGTGACTTTTTAACCGACTCCACGCTTAAGATTATCGAATGCCTTTGAGTTGACAAAGCCGAGGCACAAGGAGCTTTTTTTTGAAAATTGTTCATGCAACAGAGATCGACATCGGTGGTACTGCCACTGTTTTACATTTGCTTCTAAAGAATCAAGTACTAGATACACGTATTACCTCGTCATCCTGCTTAATTCCTAAGACATTGCAGGCGACTCTTACCGAAGTACCGAATCATGCGTTTCATCCTTATACGCGGACAGGTCGTAATTTAACGTCACTATATAATTTTTCTGTGTCTTTCACGAAAACCATTTGGCAACAAAAACCTGACTTAGTACATCTCCATAGCACATTCGCGGGCATTCTCGGCAGGTTGATCTTATTGATGATGCGGCCTTTCAGAAGACCGAGGGTTGTATATTGCCCTCATGGTTTTTCATTTCTGATGGAAGGATCAGATTTTAAAAGAAAGTTGTTCACATATCTTGAGCGACTATTATCATTGTGTACTGACAAGATTATTTGCGTTAGCGAGTATGAAAAAAACTCCGCAATCAAATCCGGTATCGACCCACGCAAAATCGATGTCATACACAATGGCACCCCTATAATTCACGCTTCAAAAACCCTTACAGATTCGCCCTACGTTACTTTGGAAGGGAAGAAAAACTTTCTATTCGCAGGAAGACTTGATCAAGCGAAGGGCTTTGATATATTGCTTTCGGCAATGCGACGTGTAAAAGATAGGAACGTGCACTTGACCGTCGCGGGGATAAGTTGCAATGAAGTCCCTGACGATGCCCGTTTAAAGAATATAACCTATCTCGGCTGGATGAGCCCTGCAGCACTGCAACCATACTTTATTCACTCAGACGCTCTTATACTTCCAAGTCGTTGGGAGGGTTTTCCAATGGTTGTTCTTGAAGCAATGAGTTTGGGTATTCCGGTGCTAGCAAGTGATTGCACTTCACTTCCTGAGGCCGTCGTTCATGGCCAGACTGGCTTGCTCTTTGACATTTCCGACATTAATAACATTTCCAATATTCTAATTTCCACAGACTCATTGACTTTGAATAAAATGGGCGAAAAAGGTCGAGATCGCTTTCATAAACTCTTCACATCCGATGTCATGACTGAATCAACCTTGTCCTTATATTCGATACTGATAAATGGGCGTAAAAATCGTAATTTCGAAGGTGCAGTATGAAAACCGCAGTAATTTTTGGTGGGTCTGGCTTTATTGGCGTCTTTTTTGCAAAAAAGTTACTCAGTATGGGTTATCAAAAAATTTACTTGTTTGACATCGAGCAAGTGGCAGACAAGCCATTCCCCTACAGATTGAAACTAGTTCAAGAAGATACCCGGATAATAGAAGTAAAAGGCGATGTCCGACAGCCCATAAAATGGAGCCCGGACGAGCCTATTGAACTGATTGCAAATTTTGCAGCCATTCATCGTGAGCCTGGGCACAATGACTTCGAGTACTTCGAAACCAATTTATTGGGAGCTGAAAATGTTTGCAATTGGGCAGAGTCAGTTAGTTGCAATCAGATTATATTCACTAGTTCTATTTCACCTTACGGACCTAGCGAAGATCGCAGAGACGAATATTCATTACCCACCCCAAAAACACCTTATGGAAGCTCTAAATTAATTGCAGAGAAAATTCATCAAACCTGGCTTGCCAAGGATGAAACTCGTCGCAATTTAGTTATTGTAAGGCCTGGCGTTGTCTTTGGCCCGGGAGAGGGGGGAAATGTCTCTCGACTCATCAAAGCAGTAATTCATAGATATTTCTTCTACATGGGAAATCGTACCACTAGAAAGGCGGGGACATACGTAAAAGAATTATGCGAAGCCCTAATCTGGGTTTTGGAAAGGCAAAAAGTTCAGGCAAAAAACTTTTCACTTTTTAACATGTCTATGAACCCTGGCCCCTCTATCCAAGAGTACGTGGATACTGTTTGCAAGGTGACAGATTTACAGCGAAAAATTTTTAACCTTCCTCCTTTTCTTCTGTTTGCAGTAGCTCATTGCATCGATGTCATAGCTAAACCTTTACGTGTAAAACATCCATTTAGCCCCGTTAGAATACAGAAACTAATTCGTTCTAATAATATTTATCCAAGCTTTTTGGTTGAAAATAGCTATCAATACGTTTACACGTTAGAATCAGCTTTTCATGATTGGAAAAAAGATTGCCCTTCCGAATGGAGTTAAATTTTTAAACTTGGAAAATTACCTATTTTCAACCGAGCGCGATCAACCAAGCGACTGCATGGTGAAAATAATAGCTAACGGTGCGTAGCTGGTGATTTTCCAAATCGGCTACCGCAAGTTCAACCGTGAAGTGTGTAAAGCTAGATTGGCCGACAGACGTTGCTAATTCCACAAGATGTATTAATCCCTTGTTCACACGGTGTATTATTGTGCGCTTCGCACTGATCACCGGTGGGCACACAGATTTGGCTGGTTGCGGCGTAAGCTCGCCGATGCATCTCCCCGTCTGCATCGGGCCCAAGGAGGGCTGGAAGGTGTAATTCGGACAAAAGTGGCGCTCATCGGGCCCGTTGCCTTCGCCAGCTCAAATTCTTAAGTACTAGATGACACCTCTAGCTTGCTTTTCAGACACTTACTGCAATACCCTTAATCCTATAACCATCAAGGATCATCCTTTCAAGGAGCTCAAATATGAAAAAGCTATTGGCGCTTGCCCTCGTAACCTCGATCAGCCTGCCATTGATGGCTGCTGAAACGGTCCCTGCGAAGGCCGCTACGACGCCTGAAACGTCCGCCCCACTCAGCTTGTCGACACCTATCGCCGGTGGCGTGACAGTAGGCACAGGCTTGGCTGTGGGCGCTGGTCTCATTGCTGTTGGCGTTGCTGCCTCTAACAGCGGCGGTGGCGGCGGTAACGACGGTACCCCTGGTACAACCGGCACTACTGGTACTACTGGCACGACCGGCACCACCGGTACAAACTAGTAATAGTCTCCCCGTAAAGTTCGATACGCTAACCTCCCAGCCCTGCTGGGAGGTTTTGTTTTGCCTATTCCCTCGAGCAATTTCGACAATGAATCGCGCGCTTCCCTTGGCCATGCTGGTTGGCCTGACCCTGCAAGGCTGCATATTTTCCCCTGGTCAGCACATGGACACGGGCAATCTGGTACGAGAAGGCTCACCGGAAAGCAGCCGAATTGAGTTGATACCGATCACTCCGAAACTAGTGGCAATCGAGACCTCAGCCGATCACTCAAATGTTATCGCGCCCGAACTATTGCGTTTTCAACCCAGCGAGTACCGAATTGGAGCCGGAGACCTTATCTACATTACCGTTTGGGATCACCCCGAGCTAACCGCCCCTTCCGGTCCTCAGCAGCAAATTGAAGCAAACGGGCGCTTGGTTCGTCCTGATGGCTCGCTCTTTTATCCTTACGTCGGGAACATTGATGCCGCCGGGAAAACGATTGAAGAGTTAAGGTCGATAATTGCTTCACGACTCACCAGAGTTGTCGCCGACCCCCAAGTGGACGTCAGCATGTTGCGCTTTGTAAGCCAAAAAGTCGTACTGTCTGGCGCTTTTGGAAAAACAGGTCAATTACCCATCACTAATACGCCTATGAGTCTATTAGAAGCCGTTGGGCAAGGTTCGGTACAAGCCGGTTCGGCCGATATTTCCGGCTTGGTATTAAAACGCGATGGTCGTGAGTACGTCATCGACCTCGACACTCTCAATCGCAAGAACTCTGCCTTGCACAACCTTTATCTCAAAGACGGCGACCAACTCCACCTCCCGTATAACGATCAGAAAAAGGTTTACTTGCTTGGTGAGGTTACGTCTGCCCGACCACTTGTTTTTAAAGGCACAAACATGAATCTCACCGACGCATTAGGCAGTGTTGGTGGCTTGCGTCAGGAAACCTCCAGCGGCAAAGAGGTCTACGTGATCCGTGGCGTTGAGAATCTCGCGGACGAACCAGTCAAGGTTTTCCAGATCGATCTCAAATCGCCTTCCGCGTTCGCCCTGGCTCAGCACTTCAAATTGAAGCCGCAGGACGTAGTCTATGTTGGCCCCGCAGATGTCACGCGCTGGAACCGCTTCATCAGCCAGGTTTTCCCAACTGCCAACCTGCTGCGTACCGGTGTAGCGATTCAAGATGACATGGGCAGCGAAAACTAAGAATTGGATGTCTTGTGAAATTTTTGCGACTGGCCACCCTCTCGGTGGCCTCCCTGCTGGTGAGCGCCTGCAACCCGTTAATGACCGCTTCCATGGACACGCTCAAGGCCGCTTTCGAAGGTCCTGAGCCCTTGGAGCTCACCCGCCAACAGGTGGATGCAACCCCGTACTACCAGATCACCATTGCGGCCCCTACGGGTGAAGCCGTTATGGCATTGGTGCGTCAGCAGGATGGAGTTGGTTTCTGGATGGCGTCGACTCGCCAAATTCTGATGCTTGAGGACGGCTTGGCCATTCGCAGTGTTGGTTTTAACAACAACCTCGATGGCACTCGCTTCGACGGCGAGTCACCTTTTAAAACTGGCTTGCACCGCGTTGTCGATGGCCTGCAGACCCGCCGTCAGGTCGACTTTGTCGACGGTTACCGGATGGGTGTGACCCTCACCAGTCGCTTTGAGAAAAAGGGCCTGGAAACCGTGCATATCCTCGACCGCGACGTTGAGTTACTGCGCGTTGACGAGGACATCACCATGGAAGGTCTCGGCTTCACTGCGCGGAACCAGTACTGGGTTGACCCTGCCGACGGCTTCATCATGGCCAGCGTGCAACATCTGACCCCCGAATTGCCCCTACGCATTGTTCAAGTGCGCCCGAATAAGCCGGTAGTGCAATGATTCCTCGTTCCTCCTGGCTGCTTTGCTGCAGCCTGCTCATGACTTTTGCCGTAAATGCTGACTCGCTGGTCACCGTGCAGGGCGATGCCGCCAAACCTGGACGCTACTCGTTCCAGGAAGGGACTCGCTTGCATGACGTTTTACTGCCAGCTCAAGTGAGTCCTAAGGCGTATCTGCTCGGCGCTGCGTGGTTGCATACTCCATTACGCAACGCGCAGGAACGACTGAAGTTGGGCGTGCTCTTCGATCTCGCGACTGTTAAAAGCAACGCGTTGCAAGATGACGAAATCGAGTTGGCTGAACTGGCTGAACGCATGATTGCCAAGGTGCAAGCGATGCCGGTTACCGGACGCAGGGTGGCTCAACTCGATCCGGTGCGTGTTGAACTGAACCGTGGGGACAATCCCTACCTGAGCAATGGCGATGTACTGCTCTACCCTCCTCGTCCTACTACGGTACGAGTTGTTGGGGCAGTACAAGGCGAATGCGATCTTCCGTACCAGGCATTGCAGCCGGCAATCAGCTATCTGAAAAATTGCCAACGTGACGCTGGTGCTGACAAAGATGTGCTCTTCGTTATCCAGCCGGATGGACGTGTTTTCCAGGAAGGCATTGCGCTTTGGAATGAAACCAAGTCTGTACCGCCAGCCCCAGGCGCACGCATCTATGTCCCAGTGCACAGCACTGCGAAAGGCGACCCTACGCCTGATCTGAATGCCGAAATGGCTGCTTTTATCGCCACCCAGCCGCTGCTGGAGGTGAAGCCATGAAGTATCACTTTATCCCTTGTCTCCTGCTCGGCTGTAGTGCTTGGGCAGTAGCCGAACCGCGCTATACGCAAAGCGATTTTGGTGGTGTAGGTCTGTTGCAAACACCCACCGCGCGAATGGCGCCAGCCGGCGAGTTATCTCTGACAGCCAGCCGCACTGACCCTTACAGTCGTTACAGCGTGTCCTTCCAGCCTTTCGATTGGCTTGAAGGATCGTTTCGCTACACCTCGATTAGTAACCGGGATTACGGTCCTGAGTCCCTGAGTGGTAGTCAGAGTTACAAAGATAAGGCGATCGATGCCAAAGTGCGTCTGCTCGAGGAAAGCCACTGGATGCCGCAAATTGCATTAGGTGCACGTGACGTGGGTGGTACCGGTCTGTTTTCCAGTGAGTATTTTGTTGGTAACAAACGGATGGGGAATTTCGATCTTAGCCTGGGCTTAGCCTGGGGCTATATCGGGAACCGTGGCGATATGGATAACCCGTTGGGCTGGTTGGATGACAAATTCGACACACGACCAGACTCAGGCACCCAAGCGGGTAACTTTAACGGTAACAGCTACTTCCGTGGCTCCCCATCGTTCTTTGGCGGTGTGAACTACCAAACACCTTGGGACCCGCTGTCCATAAAGCTCGAATACGAAGGCAACGATTACCAACACGAGCCACAGGATAACAACCAGATCCAAGATTCCCCAATCAACCTAGGCTTCGTTTTCAAAGCCAACGATTGGGTAGATCTCCACGCAGCCTGGGAACGCGGCAACACCGCCATGTTTGGCATCACCCTGCACACCAACTTCGCCACCCGCAAAGCGCCAACCAAAAGCTTCGACCCCAAGCCGGAACCCGTGCCGGACGTCAAACCGACCACCGCGCCAACGGATGTCCAATGGGCCGGCGTCGCCAAGCGCTTGCAAAACAACGCGGGCTACACCGTTTCGAAAATTACCCAGCGCGATTCCGAGCTGATCGTCTACGGCGAACAGGGTCGCTATTTCCACACCCCGAAAGCCGTCGGCCGTGCATCGCGCATCCTCGACAACAGCGTCAACGACCAGATCAACTGGTTCACGATGGTCGATACGCGTTACAGCCTTCCAGTCGAAGAAGTCAGCCTGCCCCGTGACACCTTCCGTGAAGTGATCCAAGAGGATCGCCCTCTGGAAGACTTGCGTCGTGTGACCGAGATGAACGTGCCGGTGCCACATCAGGAAAAAACCCTGTTCGCGCAGAAGCCGGATCCGTTCACTTACGGTTTGGGTCTTGGCTACAAACAGAACGTCGGCGGTCCTGACGGGTTCCTGCTGTACCAATTCAGTGCGGACTTGAGTGCCGAGTATCGCTTCCAGCCCGATCTGTGGTGGAGCGGTACGCTGAGCGCGAACCTGATCAACAACTTCGACAAATTCAAGTACGACGCACCCAGCGGACTGCCGCGTGTGCGGACAGACTTGCGTCAGTACATGACGACGTCGGAGGTCACGATGCCGACCTTCCAGCTAAACAAGGTCAAGCAGCTGGATGAAGACCTCTACGGCATGGTGTATGGCGGCTATCTTGAGTCGATGTTCGCCGGTGTCGGCAGTGAGGTGCTGTATCGTCCGATGGGCGAACGCTGGGCTGTTGGCGTGGATATGAATTGGGTTAAGCAGCGTGATTTCGATCAGGGCTTTGGCCTGCGTGACTACAGCACGATCACCGGCAATGCGACACTTTACTATCGCAGCGCCTTCCAGGATATTCTGGGGGCAGTAAGCGTCGGCCGCTATTTGGCTAAGGACTACGGCGTCACCTTGGACTTGTCCCGCGAGTTCGCCAACGGCGTGCGGTTTGGGGGCTGGGTGACGGTGACTAATGCCACCAAGGAAGAATACGGCGAAGGTAGCTTCGGTAAGGGCATCTACTTCTCGATTCCGTTCGACGAATTGATGGCCAGTTCCACTACACGTCGAGCGAACCTAGCCTGGACGCCGTTGACTCGAGACGGTGGCGCTTCCTTGGGTCGCAGCTACTCGCTGTACTCCCTAACTGAGCGTCGCAACATCGACCTGTTCCACAACAACTTCTACAAGGTCACTGAATGAAGCAGCGGATACTACGTGCCCTGCCCAAGCTGGCGTTTTTCGTGATCCTGCTGGTGCTGTGCGTCGCCGGGATGCGCGGCGAGCCGGTGCCGCAGGTGTTCGAAAATCAGGACAAGCTGCATCACTGGGCCGGGTTCGCTTGTCTGACGGTGAGTGCTTATTTGGCGTTCCCAGGCACCCGGCTTGGCTGGTTGCTATTCTGGCCGTTGGTAGGTTCGATGCTGATCGAGCTTGAGCAAAGCTTGATGCCGCTGCGGACAGCGTCCTGGGGGGATATGGTGGCTAATGCTACTGGGGTGTTGTGCGGGATGGTTGTGATTTTGGTGTGGCGTGGTTATTTGAACTCGAAACTAAAAAAGCTCCAATCGACTCCTGCTACATGAAGCTTAAAGCTACTCCGTAGGACGCTTAGAAAAGTCTGGCCACGTTTGAAAAACCGTGGCCAGACTTTTTGTTACCGCTCCACCCTGCTGATCAGCATGCCTCTTTCCCTAGCAATTTCGCTAGACCGACGCTCATCGGCGTCGTCTCAGCCAGCTTGAATCTTTTCAGTAGTCGATCATTATTCGCGCGTGAATGGCGAATATCTCCCGCTCTTGCCGGACTGTGGCTAACAGGTGGAATCTCACCTAGCACCTCGGCCAATACTTCGAGCATCTGCGTTAATGAAGTCGCGTGGTTCATACCCACGTTGATTGCTCCAACCTCAACGTGTGGTGCTTCTAACGCCTGCACCAACAACCCCACCAAATCTTCTACGTAGAAAAAATCACGGGTCTGTTCGCCGTCTCCGAAAATCGTGATGGGCAAGCCTTTCTGTGCGCGCTCGCTAAAGATACTGATCACGCCGGAGTACGGCGAAGACGGGTCTTGGCGAGGCCCAAAAATATTGAAGAAGCGAAAGACGACAGGCTCCAACGCGTGCTGGCGTCGGTAGAAGTCGAAGTAATACTCACTTGCCAACTTGTCCGAAGCATAGGGTGTCAACGGTGCTTTAGGCGTGTCTTCGTCAATAGCGAACCCTTCACCATTGTTACCGTACACCGCTGCACTGGAGGCAAAAACCACCCGTTTGACGTTGGCTTGCCGCATGGCTTCGCAAACGTTCAGCGTCCCTACGAAATTACTTTGATGTGTGCGTACCGGATCGTCGACGGAAGCCTGGACCGAAGCCACAGCTGCAAGGTGTGCGACTGCCTGGCAATCAACCATCGCGCGTGCAACGACGTCAGCATCAGCCACGTCGCCTACGATCAATTCCACTCTTGGATTGTCTAGCGGGAGATTGCTACGCTTACCAGTCGAGAGGTCGTCAAGAATTCTGACTGTGTAACCTTTGGCAAGTAATACATCAGTTAGATGGGAGCCGATGAAACCAGCGCCCCCAGTGATCAGAATACGTCCATTAGACATCTTTAAAATCCATTGAAAAGTTCGGGAGGAATGGTTTCCTCGCCTCGAAAATTTGCCTTGTTGGTTAGCTCATCTCTTGTGGATGTGCTCAAGGCAGGTATGCAGTGGGCATGAAGGTGTTGCAACGGATGATTATCCCACAAGTGACATAGCGCTTTCGAGCTGAGTCGACTATGCGGCGCCGACGTAGGCGGTATATCAGTCGTCAGTGATGTTGATTGACACACCGCCTTCGCGAGCAAGCCCGCTCCCACAGTTGTTTTTGGGCGTATGGATATGTCAGTCAGTGGCTTCGACCGTGATCTCAGCATCCATATCTTTCAGGGCGGATAAATCCGCATCACCGGGCATCATTCCCAGTGACCGCAGCATCTCGACCAACCCATTGCTTTCATCCCCGAGCACGGTGACACCCACCTGATTCTCCTCTTGATATTCCATCGCCTCCAACCACGGAGCACCGCCCTCACGCGGGACCAGTAATACCGCCCTGTCCGGCCTCCTCCCATCCCAGCGCAAACAATCGCGATACAAGTGCGCAGATTCCATTGCGTCCAGCACCGCAGTGCGCGTGACCCGGTACTTGGCGTCCATCACGATGAACTTGCACCCCTGCGGGCCTTTCACTGTTACGACGATGTCGGGATAGCGCTCACCCGACACGCTGGAAAAACCCTGATTTTTTGGCTGGTCGAATGCTGGGCAGCGTACCTGTAGCCACACATCGACCTGAGTGTCGTTGCCTTTACCTGTGCAGCGGATGACATCCACTCGCGTGCTGGGCCAATGGTGTGTCCAAGTCAGTTCGGGATAGAGAGACTTCAAGGTGGCAACGACCTTGAGGTAGCACCATCGCTCATAGACTTCCCACGTGGGACTGATCCACAGGCGCTCTCCATCGCTGCTGCCGTCGATACCTGGACGCAGGACATACCAACCGTAACGGTATGCGCGTGCATAGACCGGGTGGGCAGAGATGGCGTTGAGCCCTGCGGCGGTGATTCGGCGGTGGCGCAGGGAGCAAAACGGTTCCCGGCGTTGAATCTTCCTCAGTGCTCTGTGCAGGCCTTCCACGTATTCGATGCGCCTGCCAAGTCTTGGGGCCAGGGCGGAACGGGCGCCGGTGTCGCGCTCCCGACTCAGTAGTGTTTGCAAGTCTGCAATGACCTGTCGACAGCGGCGTAACGTTTCATCAAGCAAGACGGCCATGGCCTGGTTAGCCGGGTTGTCCAGGTCTTCGAACACGCTGGGCACATCAAATTGCAGGGGCTTTGCGCCAGTGTTCGTTTGCGCTCGGTGATAGAGCAGCGCTGCGGCAGCTGGATCCTGCAGGGCACGACGCAGAGTCTGATGATCGATACGGCGTAACTGATGCGCAGGCCGTAACGTACGATCTCGGCGCAGCCGGGTGAGCGGCTTGCGTATGACATCGGTGAGCGCCGTCAGCAAGGTCGGGCCGTATCGCTTGAGCCTTGCGAAGCTGAGGTGCGGATCATTGACCCGCCCTTCTCGACCGATGTCCCGCTGCGCGTATTCATCGCCTAGCAGCAGGCGTGAATCGAAGGCGATGATCTCGTCGAGCATGGCGGCGAACGTCGTTTCGCCGACTTTGCTCTGGTCCGGTGCCACATCGAAATGGTAGGTCGCAACGACGGCGCCCCCCTCGTCCACCAGCTCCGCGAATACCTTGCCGGCATAGAACATCGGCTTCCATTGCCACGCATCGAACGTGCCATGGCGAATGGTTTGCAGCGGCTCATCGTCGACGAACAAACGCCACCGGGGGACTACCTCGAAATAATAGGTGCCCAGCTCCATGAACCCCGATGCGGGCACGTCAGGGCTGACGGCGAATGCACTGCCCTGCTTATCGATGCATTGGATAACGGCCATGGTTCATCGCCAGAATCGGGCAGTGCCGAGGAAGTGCAGGTCATCCTGCAACTCGACGAGTTTTGCGGTGGATTCCGGCAACGGCCTGTCTCCTAATAGGGCGATGCAGTCGGCGAATGCATCCTGCAGGCGCTGCGAATCTTCTCCGCGGAGTTTGGGCAGGACCTTGGCGTAGATGGCTTGATCCAGCGCCGCGTCGAAATCAATTACGCCGCCGGTCTCGGCCTGCTCGATGTAGCCGATGACGTCATGAATGGTGCGCCAACCGAAATGCAGCCGTGTCGGGCGCAAGGCCTTGACCAGGCCTTTGAGTGTGTCGCGCACGTGGGTGACTTGATGTTCGCGCAGGTTGCTGGTTTGCCAGCCCGGGAACGCGTCGACATCGATGTCCCAGAACTCCATCACAGCCGCCCGATCGAGCACTTTATCGCTCAGCCCGTGGGTGGTTTCATCCATGTTAACGGTGCCGATAATCAGCAGATTAGCCGGGTACGCAATGCTCCGGGGCACGCCGCTGATATCTTCGTCCTGGGCATGGAATTCAATGTGATCGCCGGTTTCCATCGCCGACAGCAGTGGCGCGAAGTACTGCTCCGGGTGAGACAGGTTCATTTCATCGAGCACCACCGTGTACGGGCGTTCGGGGTCGTCGCTGGCTTTGAGTAGAAAATCGACAAACGCCGTACGGACATAACTGTCGCTGTCCAACGGGTTGATGTAACCGAGTACGCAGGAGGGATCGTGCCAGCCGGGCTGGACAGGGATTGTCAGCAGGTAGAGGGCTGGATCGGGTTGCCCTTGGTGTAACGCATGCGCGTATCCCCGCGCCAGCAACGTTTTGCCCGAACCGCTCAACCCGGTGAGTACTGCAAAATGTCGGCGTGGATGACTCCAGAGTCCGGCGTCGAGGCGAGCTACCTGATTGAGCGAGAAGGCGGTGCTTTTCGGGAGGCTATCGTGGATGGTTTGCGGTGATGGACGCTGATACGGAGTGGGCTCCTGATCCGGAGCGGCCAATGGAACGTCGGGGTCCTTCGCTTGCGAGGGCTGTGATTGCGGGAGCCAGTAAATCTGCGCTGCCCAGGTTTTACCTAACTCTGTCAGGTGCAACTTGTCGTGCGTTTTTTTCTCGGCTAACTGCATTTTTTCCAACCAGAAGGTCACGTTGGAGGCAGCTCCGTTGCCAGGCGATTCCGATCTAATACTATTCAGCAAATTGAACGTATCAGAGTTGGACATTGCTTGGCTGCCCATTGCAACAAGCATGTGATCAAATCCGACCACGCGGGTCAGCAGCCAATCAGAGATTTCATCGGGCTCGCCTGTTTCCACAAGGCCTTCACCTCGCGGCGTCAAATGGATCTCATCATCTCGCTCTTTTATCACCCCCCATTTAAATAAATTGTGGAGGTGATTTTGCAAGCTTGTCTTGCCGTTTGCAGTTTTGACTTTTTGCATGTGTTGTAGAAGGGCTGCACGCTTGCAGCCCCCTTTGGCGAATTTGATGATGGCCGTAACATCCGCGAGCCCCTCTTTGATCTCACGCATTCCAAAGTTGCGGCTTTCATCAGGCAAGGGATTGAGTCGCTCGTGGCCTGTATTGATATCTACGATTTCAGTAGCCTCAGCTTCCTGATCCTGGAGGTAGTTCAGGTAGAGCAACCACGGCAAGGTCATGCGCTCCAGTGCTTGCGTGGATAGCCCATCAACCTTGTCGCCCAGGACATGATCCAGGCGATCGCGCACGAGATGATGCAGTGACAGATCACCCTCTCCCTCCCGTATACCGAGCCACATCGCCAATGTACGCAGCTTCGAAATGTGAGCGATCGTCGTCAACCTGGACGGACACAGCGCGGCGAAGAGTCTGTTCTTTTTCAGCCGAGTATTGCGTTGGCTGATTGGAGTGTCGACCAATCGACTCAGCGCCTGCCAGCCGTCTTTCAACACTTGGTCATGCTGTTGCGGGTCGATTTCTTCAAGCGATGTGCGGATATCCCAAAGGCATTCGGCGATGGAGGGCGTGTGAATAGCGTCGGACGCACTGATCAAGCCCCTCCCGTTGCGGCATAAGGTTTCACTCTCCCACAACTCCGTTTGAATCTGCGTACTGCAAAACTCAGCGTGAGTGGCGTTCTGAACTTTCTGCAGAAACTCCGACAGGCTTGCCAGCCAGTTCTGATACCAGGACAACCCACGATGCTGAGTCAGGACCGCTTCACAACCCGCTTTTAGATTCGCGTCATTTTTCAGATCCACCGCCACCTGCTTACCCCTTTTGTCATTTGAGAGACAGTATTCATTACCGTCACGGCTACGCCTTGCCTTAAAGCCCGTCTGGACGCTCGCTTTAGAGCTTTGTCTGTGAGCCGCACTATGCGTGATCGGGAAACATCCTGCATGCACTTGAATGGCAGAGCAGAACAATAGTTTCGAAGTCATTTAGCGAATTTTCCTACTAACAACGCCTACCCCGCCTGACTTCTTTCCCCGCTGATCCCCCGCACAGTCTCCCGCGCCATTTTTCCTGCGCGAGGGACTGCTCATGTTCGACCCGATTGTGTGTTCGCCTTCGTTCGTTGCGGTGCGCTGATGGAGCACATTGCGCGCATCGAGCAGGCACTCGACGACTTCCCCAACACGCTGACGCTGTATCGCCAGCAGCTCGATCACTGGTTCAGCCGCGCCGCCGACACGGTCAGTCACGCGACGGACATGCCCTCGCTTCTGGACATGGATCGGCAGATCAAGCTCGGTGATAGCACCACGGTGGTCGGTCGTCGTGATGACGACTTTATCTCCACGGTGGCGCAGTGCCCGAGCGGCGGGATTCTGCTGATCGAGAGCACGTTCGAGTCGGTGTATGACGTTCCGCTGGGGAACATTCAGGTTGATGTGATTGCGGTCGAGGGTGGCGAGCGCAAGTCGGTCACGCTTAATGCGCACGGCAAGGGGCAGTTCGAAGGTATCCCCGGGAAGTTTTACCGGGTGCATGTGCAAAGTGCGGTGACGAAGGATCAGGTTGATGCGCTGTTCAAGTCTTACGACGGACTGACCGGGCAACTTGAAGACTGGCTGCGCAAGGAGTGGCAAGGGTTCAAGCCGCAGTGGTCGCAGTCGGTGTTTGCGGCGGCGGGGAATGGAATGCTGGCCGGAAGTTGGGCGGCGATTGTTGGGGTGTGGGACACCATCAGCCTGGTCTTCGACATTCTTAAGGATCCTGAAAAACACCTTGAGCGGCTGGGCAGCAGTGCGCAATCGCTGATTACTCTGGCTCGAGAGTCTCCCGCAGCAATGGAAAAAGCCATGCTGCTGGCGAGCGATGAAGCGGTGCTGTGTTTGCTGCTGCGCTCAGCCAGTTTGTGGTGGGAGATGCTGCCGCCCAGTGAGATGGCGGGTGCCGCAGGAGAATTGGTCGGACAGGTACTCATCGATACGCTCATCGCGCTGGCCCTGGCGAGCACCGGGGTAGGAATACCAATCGCTGCGGCCTATCTGGCATTTCGCGGACTGAAGTACGGCTCGGTACTGGCCGGCCTTGCGCTGCGATTCGTCAAGGCGACTTATCACACTCTTAATTCGATCAGCCAATACGTCCACGACTACAAAGCCGTCGCCGCACGCGGCATTGCCGCCGGCGCGAATCAGGGTCGCCTGCTGCTCAACTGGAACGCCCGCAAGAACACCACGCTGAAGCAAAACGAACACCGCAACGACGCTTCAAAGCAGGCGAAAAACCCTAACGACGACGCCGCCACCTGCGTGGCGTCCACCTGCAAAAACGGCTGCCCGGTGTCGATGGTCACCGGCGAAGAACTGCTGACCCTCACCGACGGCACGCTCGACGGCCTTCTCCCATTCGACTTCACCCGCCTCTACCGCACCAGCGCCGCCGAGCTCGATGTCGGCCTGGGTTTCGGCTGGAGCCACAGCCTCTCCCATCGGCTGGAAATCGACGGCGACGAGGTCATCTGGATCGACCACGAAAACCGTCGCACGCCCTTCCCCTTGCCCAGCACCGAACGCCCGGCGATCCACAACAGCCTGTCGCGGGCGGCAATCTTTCTCGGTGATGCCCCTGAAGAACTGATCCTTGCCCAGGCCGGCGACGCACCGCGTTTTTACCATTTCATCAACGGTCGGTTGAACGCGATCAGCGACGCCTACGACAACCGCCTGCACCTGACCCACGACTACCACGGCCGCCTCGAGCGCGTGGATAACGGCGCCGGTCGCGCCTTGTTGTTGCGTTACGACCGCCGCCACCTGATCGCCGTCGACTACCAGCGGCTCACCCCGGCGCCCACCGTGGCCCAGGGCTGGGTGACCGAGCAGACGCTGGTGCGCTATCGCTACGACGAACACCAGCACCTGATCGAAGCGACCAACGCTGCCGAGGAAAGCGAGCGTTATCGCTATGACGATCAGCACGTGATCCTGCAGCGGCAACTGGCCGGTGGGGCAAGTTTCTTCTGGGCGTGGGAACGGTCCGGTAAAGCCGCCCGCTGCATCCGTCACTGGGCCTCGTTTGCGCAGATGGATGCGCAGTACGTCTGGGATGACCAGGGCAGCGTCACGGTCAAGAACCTCGATGGCAGCGAAGAGGTGTACGTCCACGACGACCGGGCGCGGCTGGTGCGCAAGGTCGAGCTGGATGGCGGCGAACACCTCAAGTCCTACGACGATCAGGGTCGCCTGATCGCCGAGCAGGACCCGCTGGGCGCGGTCACCGAGTACCACTACGACGACGCCGGGCGGCTGGTGGCGCTGATTCCGCCAGAAGACACGCCAACAGCCTACGAATACCGAAACGGTTTCCTGCACGCACGCTTTCGTGGCAAGACCGAGTGGAAGTATCTGCGCAATGCCCAGGGCGATGTCACCGAAGCCATCGACCCGGATGGTCACACCACGCACTACCGCTACGACGCCCAAGGGCGCTTGCTGTCGATCCGTTACCCGGATCACAGCCGTCATCTGTTGGTCTGGAATGCGCTGGGTCAGCTCGTTGAAGAAACCCTTCCAGAGGGTGGCACGCGGAAATTTTCCTACGATGCGCTGGGGCGGCGGCTTACCCAAGAGGACGAACACGGCGCCGTCACGCATTCGCAATGGGACGCCGTTGGCAGACTGACCCACACCACCCTGCCGAGTGGCGCCACCCGCGCTTACAGCTACAACGCCTACGGCACGCTCACCTCTGCCACCGACGAGCTGGGCCAGGTCACGCGTTACGAGTATGTCGAGGACCTGCACCTGGTCAGCCGCCGGATCAATCCGGACGGTTCGCAGCTGCGCTATCGCTACGACAACGCGCAGTTGTTGCTGACGGAGATCGAGAACGAGTCCGGCGAAAAGTACCACCTGGACTACACCGCCAACGGATTGATCCGACAGGAAACCGGCTTCGACGGCCTGCGCACCGCCTACGACTACGACCTCAACGGGCACCTGCTGGAGAAGACCGAGTTTGGCGAGGACGGCTCGCAACTGGTCACCGGGTATCAGCGCAATGCGGCCGGACGCTTGCAGGTCAAGACCCTAGCCGACGGCACGTGCGTGGCCTATCACTACGACAGCCTCGGCCGACTGACCAGTGTCGACGATGGCCACGACCACCCGCTGGAATTCGAGTACGACCGCCAGGACCGGCTGATCACCGAACACCAGAGCTGGGGCACCTTGCGCTATGGCTACGACGCCTGCGGCCAGCTCAACCGATTGCGCCTGCCGGACAACAGCGTCCTCGATTACCACCACGCGGCGGGCGGTGCGCTCACGGGCATCGACCTTAATGGCGCCCGGCTGACAGCGCATCACGTTGTCGGCGGCCGCGAACAGCAACGTCAACAAGGCCTGCTGCTCAGCGACTATGCCTACGACGATCAAGGTCGCCTGACCGCCCACGCCATCGGCAAACCGCAACAACCGCTGTATCGCCGCGATTACTCCTACGGCGCCAACGGCAACCTCGAACTGATTTCCGACACCCGCCACGGCCGCCGCAGCTACCAGTACGACCCGCAAAACCGCCTGACCCGCGTCAACCACGCCCGCGACGACGACCCGGAAACCTTCGCCCACGACCCCGCCGGCAATCTGCTGATGCAGGACCGCGTCGGCAAACCCACCGTCAAAGGCAACCGCCTGCTGATGCAGGGCGACCGCCACTACGACTACGACGCCTTCGGCAACCTGATCCGCGAACGCCGCGGCACTGCGCAAAAACTCGTCACCGAATACCGCTACGACTGCCAACACCGCCTGATCGGCCTCACCCGCCCGGACGGTCAAACAGCCAGCTACCGCTACGACGCCTTCGGCCGCCGCATCGCCAAAACCGTCGACGGCCACACCACCGAATTCTTCTGGCAAGGCGACAACCTCGTCGCCGAAAGCAGCAAAAACCACTACCGCAGCTACCTCTACGAACCCGGCAGCTTCCGCCCACTGGCCATGCTCGACGGCAAAGGCCCACGCAAGGCCTGTCCGTTCTATTACCAACTGGATCACCTCGGCACACCGCAGGAACTGACGGATTTCAGCGGCGAAATCGTCTGGTCAGCGAAGTACAACGCCTACGGCAAAGTCAGTCGTCTACAACACAGCGGCGGTGAACAGCTAGAGCAGCCGCTGCGGTTTCAAGGGCAATACTTCGACGCCGAAAGCGGCCTGCACTACAACCGGCATCGCTACTACAATCCGGATGTTGGCCGGTATTTGACGCCAGACCCGATCAAGCTGGCGGGTGGGCTGAATCAGTACCAGTACACGCCGAACCCGACGGGTTGGGTGGATCCACTGGGGTTGAGTTCCAATTGTCCCCCAAAACGTAATCAGCTGGTCGCGTGCGCAAACCCTGGTGAACCGGCCCTTCCAGATGTTTCAAGGCGAGGTGCATTCAGACAAGCAAAATCCGATGCCGGAATACCGAAGAGCCAGCACCCCGATCTACAACTCGACGAGCTCAGCGGCCGATCAATGCAATTCACTTATGTAGGCATGACTGATATAAATGAGAAAAATATTCTAAATTCTCATGGAATGCCAATAACGACGAGGGAGTACCAATTTACTCGAGAGGATGGATTTGTGTTGATAATACAAGATCATGCAGCAGGTCACAAATTTAGCTCAAGTGATAAAACTGGAGATCAAGGACCACACTTCAATATACGCCCCATTGACAACCCCAGAACCGGAAAAGTTACAAACACAAAAGCACACTACCCTTTTAAGAGATAACAAATGGACAACTGGAACGAGCTAGACGGCAGCACTTTTTTCAACATGGTCTTTACCTATAATGTAAAAATTGAAGAGATAAAATTATTTTCGTTAATCATAGACAGTAGAAGCCCTCAAATCACCATGGCTTTTGATATCAAGGAACTACCCGACCGACCACCTATAAAATGGACAAATATGGGATTCAACACCTGCCGCATTGGGATTACCTGCAGTGAAGTTGACGACTTACTATTGAAAAATCTACCTCACAATTCGAGTATCAAAATTAAAATAGAGAAAATCGGGGCTCGCTTTAAAATATCAGGTGTAACGGATGACTCCCATATTGAATTCACCGCTGCATTTTTGAGCCTTCGTAACCCGTCTGTTTACCTTAATGACGAGCAATTCTAAGCATTCACGAGTTCTATAGTCCGCGAAAGGAACGGGGCGCGATAGCAGGATGTTTTAATTCAAAAAATCCTCCGTATCAGACGGAAGCATTGAAAAAATAACCTGCGAAAGAAAAACCTGATTTTTTTAAGTTTTGGATTGGCAGGAATAACGATGGTTATTTACATTTTTGAAAACATCATGAGACTTTCTTGTATTGGAGCGGTTGGTGCAGAGACATTGGAAAGCTAAAGATCTATCTATTACTCCGACAGGTATCTGAGTTGGAAGGCATCACATAATGATGACAAAGAAAGGTGATTCTTTTTTAATAATCACTCCAACTCAGATGTCATGTCTCCCGCAGACGGTTTAATGGAGCGCTATTCTTCATCGTTCGATTGTAAAGCTTGGCTCTTTTCGAGCAAATCGTATTAAGCGAATTTTCCTACCTAAATCTCCTCTTATTCTGACTTCATTCCATTTCGATCGGCCGCACAGTCTTGTACGCCGTAAATGCTGGAGGTGTAGCTCAGACCACGACGACAGTCCTACAACCGAAGAATTTCGGAGACGTGGTCGTCGGAGATTTCCTTCAAGTTTTAGCGGTTTGCATGAACTGGTGCGCAGTGATCTCCATAGATAGTCTTTCGTTGTCGCTGCACATGCAGTGGCAGGGTGTGGAAGCCCTTCATCGTTAGGCGCGTCATACGCTACCAGCTCGACGTATTCGTCAGTGTTTTATGGTGGCTGTGCGCGGGGCGCTTTCGAGCGCGCCGGGTGCCTAACGTCCCGGTCTTCCACACCCACGTACAGCCGCCACCCTTTGCGTGGAAGCGATTGATGGCGGCGGCCGGCCCACACGTTAGGAGTTCGAAAGATGCCATCAGTAACCCCCGATCCACCCTACATAAAACCAACCCCCCACCCCGAAAACCGCTTCAAACCCCTCACCAGCAACTGCGACGACATGCCCACCCTCTTCGTCGATACCCAAGCCCCGCTCGACGTTCTGATCGACGCAGCCAATTACCGAATTAACGCCGTTACCCAAGTGCTGGAAAACCTGTCCATGCGCGGGTCGATTGAGTGTCAGTCTTTCATTCTTAGTGATTTTGCGTTGCTCTGCGCCCTACCGTTGCGGGATGGGTGTGATGTATTGGAGGTGGTTGGGCGGCGGTTGCGGCCGCGTCCGACGAGTATTGATTAAACGCAGTGTGTAGCAGCTGGCGGAGCCTGCGTTCGGCTGCGAAGCAGTCGTCAAACCTGAGCACGCGGTGTGTCAGGTAAACCGTACATGCAGGTCTCGCGACTGCTTCGCAGTCGAACGCAGGCTTCGCCAGCTGCTACAGGTTTGTGCGTAGGTTGGGGTTCTGGGTGTCGGCATAAAATAAAACTCAATAAATCCGTAACAGCGCCGACACCCTGTCAAAGCCTCACGGATCGAATAGCCATGCGTAACAACCAGCCCATTACCCAACGCGAACGGACCTTCCCGGCTCAGCAGCGGTTGATTTCCACGACCGATGCCAAGGGCGTGATCACTTACTGCAACGACGCTTTCGTCGAGATCAGCGGGTTTTCTCGCGAGGACTTGATCCGTGCGCCGCATAACCTGGTGCGTCACCCGGACGTGCCGGCGGCGGTGTTCGCGCACATGTGGGGCACGCTCAAGCAAGGCCAGCCCTGGATGGGCATCGTCAAGAACCGTTGCCAGAACGGTGATCACTATTGGGTGAACGCCTATGTGACGCCGGTGTTCGACGGCAATCAGGTGGTGGGTTTCGAGTCGGTGCGGGTCAAGCCGACGGCTGAGCAGATTCGCCGTGCCGAGGCACTGTATCAGCGCATCAATCAGGGCAAGTCGGCGGTGCCTTCCACGGATAAGTGGCTGCCGGTTCTGCAGGATTGGTTGCCGTTCATTCTGGTCAGTCAGTTGAGTTTCATGATTGGTGCGTCGCTCAACTCGCATTGGGGTTTTGCGCTCGCTGCCGGTTTGTCGGTGCCGTTGGGTTTGATGGGTTTGAGCTGGCAGCAGCGCGGCCTCAAGCGTCTGTTGCGCCTGGCTGAGCAGACCACGTCTGATCCGTTGATTGCCCAGATGTACACAGACAGTCGCGGGGCTCAGGCGCGTCTGGAGATGTCGATCCTGAGTCAGGAAGCGCGTCTGAAAACCTGCCTGACCCGTTTGCAGGATACCGCCGAGCATTTGACCGAGCAGGCGAAGCAGTCCGATACGCTGGCGCATAAAAGTTCGACAGGGCTGGAGCGTCAACGGGTTGAGACCGAGCAAGTGGCGACCGCTGTTAATCAGATGGCCGCGACGACTCAAGAAGTCGCCAGCCATGTGCAGCGCACGGCGGATGCGACGCAGGAAGCCAATCGCCTGACCGGTCGTGGTCGTGATATCGCCGGGGAGACCCGTGATGCCATTCAACGCTTGTCGGTGGTGGTTGGGGAAACCGGGATGACCGTGACTCAGCTGGCCAAGGACAGTGATGAGATCGGTGGTGTGGTGGATGTGATCAAGGGCATCGCTGACCAGACGAATCTGTTGGCGTTGAACGCTGCGATTGAAGCGGCGCGTGCCGGTGAGATGGGTCGTGGCTTTGCGGTGGTGGCGGATGAAGTGCGTCAACTGGCACAGCGCACCAGCGAGTCGACCGGGCAGATTCATGCGTTGATTGCCAAGCTTCAGCAAACGGCCAGTACCGCCGTGCAGACCATGGAGGCCGGGCATCGTCAGGCTGAGGAAGGGGTTGCGCGGGTGCTGGAAGCGGATCAGGCGCTGGTGGGGATCAGTGAGGCGGTGGCGAATATTACCGACATGACCACACAAATTGCGGCGGCGACTGAAGAGCAGAGCGCTGTGGCTGAGGAGATCAGTCGCAACATCAGCAATATTTCGTTGCTGGCGGATCAGACTTCAGAGCAGGCTCAGCACTCGGCGTTGTTGAGTGAGGAGCTGACGAAGACGGCCAGTACCCAGTATTCGCTGGTTGAGCGGTTTAATCGGTAGGTTTGCTGGGCGTGGCAAAAACCCGGACGGCGTGAGCTTCCGGGTTTTTTGTTGTCAGTTGAAAGTGGTGGTGGCCTGTAGATTGCTATCGCGAGCAAGCTCGGCTCCCACAGTTTGATCGTTGGGGCATTTGGGAGAGATTTGGTGGCTGCCAGGCCGTCATCGCTAGCAGGCTAGCTCCCACAGGTGTTTTGTGTTGATTATGGGATCGGGTACACGATCAACCACTGTGGGAGCTAGCCTGCTAGCGATGAGGCCATCACGAACATCACTGCAGAAATGCCGCCACTTTCTCCGCCGCCGCCTGCAAATGCTGCTCATGGGTAAACCCCGAAACCTTCAACGGTTTCAAGTCATGATCCCCCGCCACCAGCCAGAACACTTCGATGTTCGGTGACAGGTCATACCCTTCAACTGCCTCGCGGTTTCCCAGCGCATCCCGTTCGCCTTGCACGATCAGCGTCGGCGTTTTCAATCCCGCCAAATGCTCGACCCGCGGCTTCTCCGGTTTGCCCACGGCATAAAACGGATACCCCAGACACACCAGCGCATCAGCACCCAGCTCATCCGCCAATAAACTCGCCATGCGCCCGCCCATGGACTTGCCGCCAATGGCCAGCGGCCCAGCGACATGGCGTCGCACCAGGGCGTACACCTCGCGCCAGCATTCCATCAGTTTGGGTGCCGGATTGGGCGGACGTTTACCCCCATCGATACGCCGCTGCGCCATGTACGGAAACTCGAAGCGCAGGACGTTGATGCCTTGAGCCGCGAGGCGTGCAGCCATGTCGTTCATCCAGGTGCTGTCCATCGGTGCACCCGCGCCATGGGCCAGAATCAGCGTCGCCGAGGCCGGCGCCACCGCCGCATTCCACAACCATCCCTTTTCACGCAGGCACTGCGCCCATTGATCCCCGTCAATACTGGCCTTGTGCTCTTTGTCCATGCTTGCCTCGCTTTTAGTCTGCCTATAACTCCAGGCGAAGGACGCGCTGCTTTTTGTTGCCAGCGCGCTCACTTCGGCTGAACCGTGGATGGGGAACCATGAACACTTCTATCAGTACCGCCTACAACTACAAGGTGGTCCGCCAATTCGCCATTATGACGGTGGTGTGGGGCATCGTCGGCATGGGGCTCGGGGTTTTTCTCGCTGCCCAGTTGGTCTGGCCCGAACTCAACTTCAATTTGCCGTGGACCAGCTTCGGTCGCCTGCGTCCTTTGCACACCAACGCGGTGATCTTCGCTTTCGGCGGTTGCGCCCTGTTCGCCAGTTCGTTCTATTCGGTGCAACGTACCTGCCAAACGCAGCTGTTCGCGCCGAAAATTGCCGCGTTCTGCTTCTGGGGCTGGCAACTGGTGATCCTGCTGGCGGCCATCAGCCTGCCGCTGGGCTACACCAGTTCCAAGGAATACGCCGAACTGGAATGGCCGATCGACATCCTGATCACCATCGTCTGGGTCGCCTACGCCATTGTGTTCTTCGGTACCCTGGCCAAGCGCAAGACCAAGCACATCTATGTGGGTAACTGGTTCTTCGGTGCGTTCATCATCACCGTGGCGATTCTGCACATCGTCAACAATGCCGAGTTGCCGGTGAGCTTCACCAAGTCCTACTCGGCGTATGCCGGCGCGACCGATGCGATGGTGCAATGGTGGTACGGCCACAACGCCGTGGGCTTTTTCCTCACCGCCGGTTTCCTCGGGATGATGTATTACTTCGTGCCGAAACAGGCCGAGCGTCCGGTGTATTCCTATCGCCTGTCGATCGTGCACTTCTGGGCGTTGATCACCCTGTACATCTGGGCCGGTCCGCACCATTTGCATTACACCGCGCTGCCGGACTGGGCACAGTCCCTGGGCATGGTGATGTCGCTGATCCTGCTGGCACCGAGCTGGGGCGGGATGATCAACGGGATGATGACGCTCTCGGGCGCCTGGCATAAGTTGCGCAGCGACCCGATCCTGCGTTTCCTGGTGGTGTCGCTGGCGTTCTACGGCATGTCGACCTTTGAAGGTCCGATGATGGCGATCAAGACCGTCAACGCCCTCTCCCACTACACCGACTGGACCATCGGCCACGTACACGCCGGCGCCCTCGGCTGGGTAGCGATGATTTCCATCGGCGCGCTGTACCACATGATCCCGAAAATCTTCGGCCGGCCGCAGATGCATAGCATCGGCCTGATCAACGCGCACTTCTGGCTCGCGACCATCGGCACCGTGCTCTACATCGCCTCGATGTGGGTCAACGGCATCGCCCAGGGCCTCATGTGGCGCGCAATCAATGAAGACGGCACGCTGACCTACTCCTTCGTCGAAACCCTGGTGGCCAGCCACCCAGGCTTCGTCGTGCGTCTGATAGGCGGTGCGATCTTCTTCAGCGGCATGTTGCTGATGGCTTACAACACCTGGCGCACCGTGCGGGCCTCGCAGCCTGCCGAAGTTGCCGCTGCCGCGCAGATGGCCTGAGGAGTCCGCCATGAAACACGAAACAATCGAAAAAAACGTCGGCCTGCTGATGTTGCTGATGGTCCTGGCCGTGAGCATTGGGGGCCTGACCCAGATCGTCCCGCTGTTCTTTCAGGACGTGACCAATAAACCGGTGGAAGGCATGAAGCCCTATACCGCGCTGCAGCTGGAAGGTCGCGACATTTACATCCGTGAAGGGTGTGTGGGTTGCCATTCGCAGATGATCCGGCCGTTTCGCGCCGAGACCGAACGCTACGGGCATTACTCGGTGGCTGGTGAAAGCGTCTGGGATCACCCGTTTCTGTGGGGCTCCAAGCGCACCGGTCCGGACCTCGCACGGGTTGGCGGTCGTTACTCCGAAGACTGGCACCGCGCGCACTTGTACAACCCGCGCAACGTGGTGCCTGAATCGAAAATGCCGGCCTACCCAT
Source organism: Pseudomonas sp. LBUM1643 (assembly GCF_059716215.1). Taxonomy (NCBI): domain Bacteria; kingdom Pseudomonadati; phylum Pseudomonadota; class Gammaproteobacteria; order Pseudomonadales; family Pseudomonadaceae; genus Pseudomonas; species Pseudomonas sp. LBUM1643. The sequence continues at coordinate 2,045,527 of NZ_CP166813.1, read as the reverse complement.
GGCTGGTGGCGAATCAGCTGGACAGCAGTCACACCGAAACCAAGATCCGCACCATGCGCACCCTTGGCGTGCCGTACACCGACGAGGACATCGCCGGGGCCACGGAATCGCTCAAGGGCAAGACCGAAATGGACGCCCTGGTCGCCTACCTGCAAGTGCTCGGCACTGCCATCAAGAGCAAGAGGTGAGCCATGGCCATGCCCTTTGAAATACTGAGCGTAATGAGCACTGGAATGATCCGCGGCCTGGGCACGGTCGTGGTCTTTATGGCCTTCATCGGCCTGACGCTGTGGGTGTTCAACAGCAAGCGCAGCAAGGCATTTGCCGAAGCCCGCATGCTGCCGTTCGCCGACGAGCCGCAACCTGACAAGACCCCAGAACCTGCAACAACAAGGAGTACCCGGCCATGACCACCTTCTGGAGTACGTGGATCTGCGTACTGACCATTGGCAGCCTGATCGGCCTGACCTGGCTGCTGATCGGCACCCGCAAGGGTGAAACCAAGGGCAGCGTGGACCAGACCATGGGCCACAGCTTTGACGGCATCGAGGAGTACGACAACCCCTTGCCGCAGTGGTGGTTCATGCTGTTCGCCGGCACCTTGGTGTTCGCCGTGGGTTACCTGGTGCTGTACCCCGGCCTGGGCAACTGGAAAGGCATCCTGCCCGGCTATGAAGATGGCTGGACCGGTGTGCACGAATGGGAAAAGGAGATGGCCAAGGCTGATGCGAAGTTTGGTCCGATCTACGCCAAATTCTCGGCGATGCCCCTGGAAGAAGTCGCCAAAGACCCGCAAGCGCTGAAAATGGGTGGCCGCCTGTTTGCGTCCAACTGTTCGGTTTGCCACGGCTCGGATGCCAAGGGCGCGTTCGGTTTTCCTAACCTGGCGGACAGTGACTGGCGCTGGGGCGGCGACGCCGAGATGATCAAGACCACCATCATGGGCGGTCGCATGGCGGCGATGCCGGCCTGGGGCGAGATCCTCGGCGAAGCTGGCGTAAAGAACGTGGCGGCTTACGTGCGTCACGAACTGGCCGGCCTGCCGTTGCCCGAAGACAGCACGGCTGATTTGCAGGCCGGGCAGCAGGCGTTCAGCACCACGTGTGTGGCCTGTCACGGAGCAAACGGCCAGGGCACTGAAGCCATGGGCGCGCCGAACTTGACCCACCCTGCGGGCTTCATCTACGGCACGAGCCTGGCGCAACTGCAACAGACCATTCGCCATGGTCGCCAGGGCCATATGCCGGCGCAGAACGAGTTGCTCGGCAACGACAAGGTGCAACTGCTGGCGGCATATGTGTACAGCCTGTCCCAAGGTCTGGACACCGAACGTTTGCAAGCTGAAGGCAAACGCGAATAACTCTCGACCGCTCTACTGCCGCATTCACCCGGATGCGGCAGTTCCCTGCCCCTTTGCGACCAAGTGTCGCACCCTCCCTTGGTCAGCCTTTCGGTTCCCCGAATTCGGGTCTAAGCTTGCTCCGTTGGGGGCTGGCATTAGCCGGTTCCAGGTCGATTAGGCTCGATGCGTTCGACACATTTTATCGATGACAGGCCGCAAAGGCTGGTAGATACCGGCTGTCGTGCAAAATGCTACCTGTCACCTGATCGTTGCGTTTGAACACACCCTGTTACATCCGACCCCAACCCCTTGCCTTGTTCACCCGCCGGGACAATTTGCTCATTGGCAATTTTGTCCTTACGCAGCGCATGGAAAGGCCGCAGAATCAGCTTTTGAAAGCATTGACCCAGGTCATGGCGCGTTGCAATGACCCCCCGCTTTCTACATACTTGCGGCCGATTTTTACTCCTAATAAAACACCCAAACCGTGGAACCTTAGAATGAGCACAGCAATCAGTCCGACTGCTTATAACTATAAGGTAGTCCGCCAGTTCGCCATCATGACGGTGGTCTGGGGGATCCTTGGCATGGGGCTCGGTGTCTTCATCGCCTCGCAACTGGTCTGGCCGGAATTGAACTTCGGTCTGGCATGGACGAGCTTTGGACGCCTGCGCCCGCTGCACACCAACCTGGTGATTTTCGCCTTCGGTGGATGTGCACTGTTTGCCACTTCTTATTACGTCGTGCAGCGAACCTGCCAAACGCGACTGATTTCCGACAGCCTCGCGGCCTTCCACTTCTGGGGATGGCAAGCGGTGATCATCGGCGCCATCGTTACCTTGCCGCTGGGTTACACCACCACCAAGGAATACGCCGAACTGGAATGGCCACTGGCTATTCTGCTGGCAGTCGTCTGGATTGTTTATGCGCTGGTGTTCTTCGGTACCATCGTCAAGCGCAAGACCAAGCACATCTATGTGGGTAACTGGTTCTACGGTGCCTTCATCGTCGTGACGGCGATGCTGCACATCGTCAACCACGCCTCCCTGCCGGTCAGCTTCTTCAAGTCCTACTCGGCTTACTCGGGTGCGACGGACGCCATGATCCAGTGGTGGTACGGCCACAATGCGGTAGGTTTCTTCCTGACCACCGGCTTCCTGGGGATGATGTACTACTTCGTGCCGAAGCAGGCCGAACGTCCGATCTACTCCTATCGCCTGTCGATCGTGCACTTCTGGGCGCTGATCACCCTGTACATCTGGGCCGGTCCGCACCACCTGCACTACACCGCACTGCCGGACTGGGCTCAGTCCCTGGGCATGGCGATGTCGATCATCCTGCTGGCTCCGAGCTGGGGCGGCATGATCAACGGCATGATGACCCTGTCGGGCGCCTGGCATAAGCTGCGCACCGACCCGATCCTGCGCTTCCTCGTGGTGTCCCTGGCCTTCTACGGCATGTCGACCTTCGAAGGCCCGATGATGGCCATCAAGACCGTCAACTCGCTGTCGCACTACACCGACTGGACCATCGGCCACGTACACGCCGGTGCTTTGGGCTGGGTAGCGATGATCTCCATCGGCGCCATCTACCACATGATCCCGAAACTGTTCGGTCGCGCGCAGATGCACAGCATCGGCCTGATCAACACGCACTTCTGGCTCGCGACCATCGGTACCGTTCTGTACATCGCTTCGATGTGGGTCAACGGCATCACCCAGGGTCTGATGTGGCGTGCAATCAACGATGACGGCACCCTCACCTACTCGTTCGTCGAAGCGCTGCAAGCCAGCCACCCTGGTTTCATCGTCCGCGCCCTGGGCGGTGCGTTCTTCGCCAGCGGCATGCTGTTCATGGCCTACAACGTATGGCGTACCGTACGTGCCTCGAACCCGGCTGAAGCCGAAGCCGCCGCACAGATTGCTGTAGTTGGAGCTCACTGATGAAGCATGAAGCAGTCGAGAAGAATATTGGCCTGCTGGCCTTCTTCATGGTTATCGCCGTCAGCATCGGCGGCCTGACCCAGATCGTTCCGCTGTTTTTCCAGGACGTCACCAACAAGCCGGTCGAAGGCATGAAGCCTCGCACCGCCCTTGAACTGGAAGGACGCGACGTTTATATCGCCAACGGTTGTGTCGGCTGCCACTCGCAGATGATCCGCCCGTTCCGTGCTGAAACCGAACGCTACGGCCACTACTCGGTCGCCGGTGAAAGCGTCTGGGACCACCCGTTCCTGTGGGGTTCCAAACGTACCGGTCCGGACCTGGCCCGTGTCGGCGGTCGTTACTCCGATGACTGGCAGCGTGCGCACTTGTACAACCCGCGCAACGTCGTGCCTGAGTCGAAAATGCCGGCCTACCCGTTCCTCGTGGAAAACAAGCTCGACGGCAAAGACACCGCCAAGAAAATGGAAGTCTTGCGCACGCTCGGCGTCCCTTACACCGACGAAGACATCGCCGGCGCCAAGGATGCTGTGAAGGGCAAAACCGAAATGGACGCGCTGGTGGCCTATCTGCAAGGCCTGGGCACCATCATCAAAAGCAAACGGTGATTTAGATGGATATCGGGATGATTCGTGGCCTGGGCACCGTTGTTGTGATGGTGGCCTTCATCGGTCTGGCGTTGTGGGTGTTTAGCCCCAAGCGCAAGTCGGAGTTTGAAGACGCGACCTTGCTGCCTTTCGCGGATGATCCCGAAGCCATCAAGCACGTCGAGCAAGCTTCTAGGAGTAACAAAGAATGACTACGTTCTGGAGTCTGTACGTCACAGTCCTCAGTCTCGGCACCATCTTCGCCCTGACCTGGCTGCTGCTGTCCACCCGCAAGGGTCAGCGCAGCGAACAGACGGAAGAAACGGTTGGACACTCCTTCGACGGGATCGAGGAGTACGACAACCCACTGCCGAAATGGTGGTTCATGCTGTTCGTGGGCACCATCATCTTCGCCCTGGGTTACCTGGTGCTGTACCCGGGCCTGGGTAACTGGAAAGGCCTGTTGCCGGGGTACAACTACCTCGATAACGAGAAACAGACCGCGTTCGCCAACGGCCAGACCGGCTGGACCGGCGTTCACGAGTGGGAAAAGGAAATGGCCAAGTCGGACGCCAGGTTCGGTCCGATCTTCGCCAAATTCGCCTCCATGCCGATTGAAGAAGTCGCCAAGGACCCGCAAGCCCTGAAGATGGGTGGCCGTCTGTTCGCCTCCAACTGCTCGGTCTGCCACGGTTCCGACGCCAAAGGCGCTTATGGCTTCCCTAACCTGACCGACGCCGACTGGCGCTGGGGCGGCGAACCGGAAACCATCAAGACCACCATCATGGGCGGTCGTCACGCCGTGATGCCGGCGTGGGCTGAAGTGATCGGCGAGCAAGGCGTTGCGGACGTGGCTGCGTTCGTTCTGACCAACCTCGATGGTCGCAAGCTGCCGGAAGGCACCAAGGCCGACCCGGCTGCTGGCCAGAAAATTTTCGCTGGCAACTGCGTGGCGTGCCACGGTCCGGCCGGTAAAGGCACCCCGGCGATGGGCGCACCTGACCTGACTCACCCGGGCGCGTTCATCTACGGCTCGAGCTTCGCTCAACTGCAGCAGACCATCCGTTACGGCCGTCAGGGCCAGATGCCTGCGCAGGAACAGCTGCAAGGTAACGACAAGGTTCACTTGCTGGCCGCTTACGTCTACAGCTTGTCTCACGGTGAGAAAGCTCCGGCGGCAGACGCTCAGTAACGCTTGATGCAATAAAAAACGGCCCCGCCAATGTGAATTGGCGGGGCCGTTTTGTTTGGAGCTGGATGAACCCCTGGTTCATACACTGAAACCTTTATTCGGTAGGCTGGGCAGGGAGACTTCGATAGCTTGAAACCTCCTGATGACCGACCAACAGACACGTTCTGCCATGTGGGTAGTGAAGGACAAGGAAGTACCTCATCAATAAACAAGGAGTTCATCAAATGTCTAAAGAAATAGAAAACCAACCCGCGACCTGTAGTATTCCAGAACCAGAAAAGACCCTGGAGATCGCTCCGGAACGGGATGTTTCGTTGGAGAACAGCGCGCAAGTAGTTCCTGCGCAAGCAGATACATCCGCAGCAGTTTCAAATCGTCGCGCCAATTTTGCTGCCCCTGAGAGCGGAAATGGCAAAAAACGCAGTACGGGCGGTGTGGGTGGTTCCGGCGGTATTGATAGCCTCGGCGGCGGACGTCTGCCTTGAACGCTGCACAGGACGTTCGACTATAGTCAATTGACCTGCATCATGTTTTGTTACATCTGCTACACCATTCACGATTTTTCCCCAACGCGACCAAAGGTCGCACCCTCGGGCTAGAGCGACAGGCGTATCATTGCGCCACTGCAACACCTCTTTTTGACCGCGGTCGGCATGTACTGACCGCGGCATTTTTCCACTGCCGTGGGATGCAATGATGAGCAACCAGATTCCGGTACACGACGTCACACCGCCCACCAAGAACGCGAACAACAGCGTCGACCTCTACGCCTCTCGAGAAAAGATCTACACACGCGCTTTCACCGGACTGTTCCGCAATCTGCGGATGATGGGCGGCGCCTTATTGTTCCTGTTGTATTTCGGCACCGTCTGGCTGAACTGGTCGGGCCATCAGGCCGTCTGGTGGAACCTGCCGGAACGTAAATTCTTTATCTTCGGCGCAACCTTCTGGCCCCAGGACTTCATTCTGCTGTCGGGGATTCTGATCGTCAGCGCCTTCGGCCTGTTCTTCATTACCGTGTACGCCGGGCGCGTCTGGTGCGGCTACACCTGTCCGCAAAGCGTCTGGACCTGGATTTTCATGTGGTGCGAGAAGGTCACCGAAGGCGACCGCAACCAGCGCATCAAGCTCGACAAGGCGCCGATGAGCGCCAACAAGTTCCTGCGAAAATTCAGCAAGCACGCGATGTGGCTGTTGATCGGTTTCGTCACCGGCATGACCTTTGTCGGCTACTTCTCGCCAATCCGCGAACTGGTCATCGATTTCTTCACCGGCCAGGCCGATGGCTGGTCGTATTTCTGGGTGGGCTTCTTCACCCTCGCCACCTATGGCAACGCCGGCTGGTTGCGCGAGCAGGTGTGCATCTACATGTGCCCGTACGCGCGATTCCAGAGCGTGATGTTCGACAAGGACACCCTGATCGTGTCCTACGACCCGCGTCGCGGCGAAGCCCGTGGCCCGCGCAAGAAAGGCATCGACTACAAGGCCCAGGGCCTGGGCGATTGCATCGATTGCACCATGTGCGTCCAGGTCTGCCCGACCGGGATCGACATTCGTGACGGCCTGCAGATCGAATGCATCGGCTGTGCCGCCTGCATCGATGCCTGCGACAGCATCATGGACAAAATGGACTATCCGCGCGGCCTGATCAGCTACACCACCGAGCACAACCTGTCCGGCCAGAAAACCCATAAACTGCGCCCGCGCCTGATCGGCTATGCCGTGGTGCTGCTGGCGATGATCAGCTTGTTGGTCGGCGCGTTCTTCATGCGCTCGCTGGTGGGTTTCGACGTCAGCAAGGACCGCGTGCTGTACCGCGAAAACGCCGAAGGCCGGATCGAAAACGTCTACAGCCTGAAGATCATGAACAAGGACCAGCGCGACCACACGTACGTGCTGGAAGCCACCGGTCTGCCGGACCTCAAGCTGCAAGGCAAGCGTGAGATCAAGGTCGCCGCCGGCGAGATTTTCAGCCAGCCGGTGGAGCTGTCGAGCGCACCGGAACAACTGCCATCGAGCACCAACGAGGTGAAATTCATCCTCAAGGATGCCGATGACGACAGTGTCCACGTTGAAGCCAAGAGCCGATTCATCGGCCCACAAATTCGTTGAGAGAAATGAACATGCCCGCAGCAAACGCCGCAAGTCCCTGGTACAAGCACCTTTGGCCGTGGATCATCATCGCCATTCTGGCCTGCTCGGTGACCTTGACCCTGTCCATGGTGACCATTGCGGTGAATAACCCGGACAACCTGGTCAACGACAACTACTACGAGGCCGGCAAGGGCATCAACCGTTCTCTGGACCGTGAGCTGCTGGCGCAGACCCTGCAACTACGAGCCAAGGTCCATCTGGATGGCGTCACCGGCGAAGTCGACCTGCACCTGAGCGGTAACAGCCAGCCGAAAACCCTGGAACTCAACCTGATCTCCCCGACCCAGCCGGAGAAAGACCGCAAGATCACCCTGACCCAGAGCGACACCGAACAAGGCCGTTACATTGGCCAGGTGAACGACAAGGTCGAAGGTCGTCGTTTTGTGGAACTGCTGGGCGTGCAAGATGGAACAACCTGGCGCATGTTCGAGGAAGAACAGGTCAGCCATGACAAGGACCTGCTGCTGGGCGACGAGCCATTGCAGGGTGCTGAAGACCTGAAGAAATAAGGAGCCTTTTAGATACCTGAAGGAGCCTGTAGGAGCCTGTAGGAGCTGTCGAGTGAAACGAGGCTGCGATCTTTTGATCTTGCTTCTAAACGATAAAGATCAAAAGATCGCAGCCTCGTTTCACTCGACAGCTCCTACAGGCCTACAGGCCTACAGGTAAGAGGCCCTCCCGGACGATATAGATTTCCCCAATGACTACACCCACCCCCTGCTACCACTGCGCCCTGCCCGTCCCGGCCGGCAGCCGCTTCACCGCAGCCGTCCTCGGGGAAACCCGCGAGTTCTGCTGCCCGGGTTGTCAGGCCGTGGCCGAGGCAATCGTCGCCGGGGGCCTGGAAAGCTATTACCAGCATCGCAGCGAAGCCTCGGCCAACCCCGAAGCCTTGCCGGTGCAACTGGTCGATGAACTGGCGCTCTACGATCGCGCCGATGTGCAAAAACCCTTCGTGCGCCACGACGGCGATCTCGCTGAAACCACCCTGCTGATGGAAGGCATCAGTTGCGCGGCGTGCGGCTGGCTGATCGAGAAACACCTGCGCGCCTTGCCGGCAGTCGCCGAAGCCCGTCTCAACCTGTCGAACCATCGCCTGCATGTGCGCTGGGCCGATGCACAACTGCCGCTGAGCCAGGTGCTCAGTGAATTGCGCCACGTCGGTTACGCCGCTCACCCCTATCAAGCCGATCGCGCCAGCGAACAACTGGCCAGCGAAAACCGTCTGGCCTTGCGCCAGCTCGGCGTCGCCGGGCTGCTGTGGTTCCAGGCAATGATGGCGACCATGGCCACCTGGCCGGAATTCAACATAGACCTGAGCCCCGAGCTGCACACCATCCTGCGCTGGGTCGCCCTGTTCCTCACCACACCGATTGTGTTCTACAGCTGCGCGCCGTTCTTCAAGGGCGCCATGCGCGACCTGCGGACTCGCCACCTGACCATGGACGTCTCGGTGTCGCTGGCCATCGGCAGCGCCTACATCGCCGGGATCTGGACCTCCATAACCGGCGTCGGCGAACTGTATTTCGATGCGGTCGGCATGTTCGCCTTGTTCCTGCTGGCCGGCCGCTACCTGGAACGCCGAGCCCGAGAACGCACGGCCGCCGCTACCGCTCAACTCGTGAACCTGCTGCCCGCGTCTTGCCTGCGGCTCGGTGCCGACGGCCAGAGCGAACGCATCCTGCTGAGCGAACTGCGGGTAGGCGATCAGGTTCTGGTGCATCCCGGTGCGATCCTGCCGGCCGACGGCAAGATCCTCGACGGTCAGTCGAGTGTCGACGAGTCCCTGCTGACCGGCGAATACCTGCCACAGCCACGCATCCAAGGCGATGCGGTGACAGCCGGCACGCTGAACGTCGAAGGCGCGCTGACGGTGCAAGTCCTGGCGCTGGGCCAGGACACACGCCTCTCTGCCATCGTCCGATTGCTGGACCGCGCCCAGGCCGAAAAGCCGCGTCTGGCGGAAATCGCCGACCGCGCCGCGCAATGGTTTTTGTTGCTGTCGCTGATTGCCGTCGCCGTCATCGGCCTGGTGTGGTGGGAGCTGGATTCGTCGCGAGCGTTCTGGATTGTCTTGGCGATGCTCGTGGCGACCTGCCCGTGCGCCCTCTCTCTGGCCACGCCGACCGCGCTCACCGCCGCCACCGGTACGCTGCACAAACTGGGCCTGCTGTTGACACGCGGCCATGTGCTGGAAGGCTTGAACCAGATCGACACCGTGATCTTCGACAAGACAGGCACCCTCACTGAGGGTCGCCTGGCGCTGCGGTCGATCCGCCCCCTCGGCGCACTCGACAGCGATCAATGCCTGAGCCTGGCCGCCGCGCTGGAAAACCGCTCCGAACATCCGATCGCCCGAGCTTTCGGCCGTGCGCCTCTGGCCGCCGAAGAGGTGCACAGCACGCCGGGCCTTGGCCTCGAAGGCCGGGTGGGTGAACAGCGCCTGCGCATCGGCCAACCGGGATTTGTGTGCGAACTCAGTGGCGCCGCCGTACCCGTCATGCCCGATGAAGCCGGACAATGGCTGCTGCTCGGCGACCGCCACGGTCCTTTGGCCTGGTTTGTACTTGACGACCGCTTGCGCGCCGACGCCCCGGCGTTGCTCGCCGCGTGCAAGGCCCGTGGCTGGCGCACGCTATTGCTGTCCGGTGACAGTTCGCCGATGGTCGCCAGCGTTGCCGCCGAATTGGGCATCGATGAAGCCCGTGGCGGCTTGCGGCCGGACGACAAACTGCAGGTCCTGCGACAACTGCACAAGGAAGGCCGCAAAGTGTTGATGCTCGGAGACGGGGTCAACGATGTGCCAGTGCTCGCCGCGGCGGACATCAGCGTCGCCATGGGATCGGCCACCGATCTGGCAAAAACCAGCGCGGATGCCGTGTTGCTGTCGAACCGTCTGGATGCACTGGTACAGGCCTTCAGTCTGGCTCGGCGAACCCGTCGGGTGATCATCGAGAATCTATTGTGGGCCGGGTTGTACAATGGCCTCATGTTGCCGTTCGCCGCCCTCGGCTGGATCACGCCGGTCTGGGCCGCGATCGGCATGTCCATCAGTTCGTTGACCGTGGTGCTGAACGCGTTGCGCCTGACTCGCCTGCCGAGTACGCCGACCGTCAGCGCCACGCCAGAAACCCGCCCGCTGCCGGCCTGAGCCGCGCGGGCATGGAGTTGAACCCATGCCAGCCTTATACGTGATGATCCCGGCCGCGCTGCTGATCGTGGGCATCGCGATTTACATCTTCTTCTGGGCAGTCGACAGCGGTCAGTACGACGACCTCGACGGCCCGGCCCACAGCATTCTGTTCGACGACCAGGACCCTAAACACCAGGCGGCCGTCGACGAAGTCAGCGGCCACCCGACCAAACCGGAAGACAAGGCACCGCCCCATGCTTGATTTGGCGCCACTGCTGGTGTCTGCGGTCATCCTGGGCCTGCTCGGTGGCGGGCATTGCCTGGGCATGTGTGGCGGCCTGATGGGCGCGCTGACCCTGGCGATTCCCAAGGAGCAGCGCAGCCGACGCTTCCGGCTGTTGCTGGCGTATAACCTGGGACGCATCCTCAGCTACGCGACAGCTGGCTTGCTGATTGGCCTGGCCGGGTGGGCAGTCGCCAACAGTCCGGCGGCGATGTTCATGCGGGTCATTGCCGGGTTGTTGCTGATCGCCATGGGACTGTACCTGGCGGGCTGGTGGAGTGGACTGACGCGCATCGAAAGCCTCGGTCGCGGCCTGTGGCGGCATATTCAGCCGGTTGCCAACAAACTGCTGCCGGTGTCGAGCCTGCCTCGGGCCTTGCTGCTGGGCGCGCTGTGGGGGTGGCTGCCGTGCGGCCTGGTTTACAGCACGCTGTTGTGGGCGGCGAGCCAGGGCAATGCGCTGGACAGTGCATTGCTGATGCTCGCGTTCGGGCTCGGCACCTGGCCCGTACTGCTCGCCACGGGGCTGGCGGCCGAAAGGGTAACGGCACTGTTGCGTAAACGCAGCGTGCGCATGACCGGCGGACTGCTGGTGATACTGTTCGGCCTGTGGACATTGCCCGGACCGCATCAACACTGGCTCATGGGCCACTGACCCAGTGCTGCACATCGCCCCCTGTAGCAGCTGCCGAAGGCTGCGTCCGAGCCGGGGTCGCGCTCGACCGAAGTCCTCGCCACGGTCGATGCAGTTTTCCCGACAGTCCTAGGTGAATGGTTTGACGACGGCTTCGCCGCCGGACGCAGCCTTCGGCAGCTGCTACAGGTTGATGTTCTCCGGACACAAATCCCTGTGGGAGCCGAGCTTGGTCCGGGCGGCGTTCCGACGATGGGGCCATCACCTGCAACACACATCCCGACTCTTGATGCAAATCAAGATGCCCCAACGCCCCGCCCCCTAGACTCGCCAACACTGCCAGCCTATCCGGGGGAACGCCCGCATGTTGCTCGACGCCATTCGTTGGGACACCGATCTGATCCGCCGTTATGACCTGGCGGGACCGCGCTACACCTCTTATCCGACCGCTGTGCAATTTGACGGGCTGGTCGGCACGTTCGACCTGTTCCATGCACTGCGCGAAAGCCGCAAGGCCCTGCGCCCGTTGTCGGTGTATGTGCACGTGCCGTTTTGCGCGAACATTTGCTACTACTGCGCCTGCAACAAAGTCATCACCAAGGATCGCGGGCGGGCCCTGCCTTATTTGCAGCGCCTGGAGCAGGAAATCCAGCTGATTGCGTGCCACCTCGACCCGGCGCAAAAGGTCGAGCAGTTGCACTTCGGCGGCGGCACGCCGACCTTTCTCAGTCATGACGAGCTGCGCCAGTTGATGGCGCACCTGCGTAAATACTTCAATTTGCTGGACGACGATTCCGGTGATTACGGGATTGAAATCGACCCACGCGAAGCCGACTGGTCCACCATGGGGTTGCTGCGCGAATTGGGCTTCAACCGGGTCAGCATTGGCGTGCAAGACCTCGACCCCGCCGTGCAGCGAGCGGTGAATCGCCTGCAAAGCCTGGAAGAGACCCGCGCAGTCATCGACGCGGCGCGCACCCTGCAATTTCGTTCGATCAACATCGACCTGATCTACGGCTTGCCGAGGCAGACACCGGAAAACTTTGCCCGCACCGTCGAAGAAGTGATCGCGCTGCAGCCCGATCGCCTCTCAGTGTTCAACTACGCGCATTTGCCCGAACGCTTCATGCCACAACGGCGAATCAACAGTGACGAACTGCCGACGCCGGCACAGAAGCTTGCGATGCTGCAGCGCACGATCGAACAACTGACCGCTGCCGGTTATCGCTACATCGGCATGGATCACTTCGCCCTGCCCGACGACGAGCTGGCGATTGCCCAGGAAGAATCGACCCTGCAACGCAATTTCCAGGGCTATACCACCCACGGCCATTGCGATTTGATTGGCCTGGGCGTCTCGGCCATCAGTCAGATCGGTGACCTGTACTGCCAGAACAGCAGCGATCTCAATCAGTACCGGAACGCCCTCGCCTCTTCTCAACTGGCCACCAATCGCGGCCTGCTGTGCAATGCCGATGACCGTGTACGCCGCGCCGTCATCCAGCAGCTGATCTGCACGTTCAATCTGGAGTTTTCCGAGATAGAGCGGGCGTTCAACATTGATTTTCGCGACTACTTCGGCGAACTCTGGCCACAGCTGCAAGCCATGGCCAAGGACGGCTTGATCGAACTCGATAACGACAGGATCAACGTGCTACCCGCTGGGCGATTGCTGGTGCGCTCGGTGTGCATGGTGTTCGACGCGTATCTGGAGCAGCAAAACCGCCAGCGATTTTCGCGGGTGATTTAGCGCTTACGGCAAAATTGCCGCGGACTGGCCTGAATGTCCTCTCGTGGGTTACCCTTACGTCTTATGTGTGTTTTTTCCCACAAGGATTGAAGAAATGTCCGAGCCAGTTAAGCTGCGCGCTCATAACCAGGCCCATTGCAAGGATTGCAGCCTGGCCCCTCTGTGCCTTCCACTTTCGCTGAATCTGGAAGACATGGATGCGCTGGACGACATCGTTAAACGTGGCCGCCCGTTGAAAAAAGGCGAGTTCCTGTTTCGCCAGGGCGACACGTTCGATTCCGTTTATGCAGTTCGCTCCGGCGCCCTGAAGACCTTCAGCCTGAGCGATGGCGGCGAAGAGCAACTCACCGGTTTCCACTTGCCGAGCGAACTGGTCGGCCTGTCGGGCATGGACACCGAAAAGCACCCGGTTTCGGCACAAGCCATGGAAACCACCTCGGTGTGCGAAATCCCGTTCGATCGCCTCGACGAATTGTCGGTGCAATTGCCTCAGTTGCGCCGCCAGCTGATGCGCGTGATGAGCCGCGAAATCCGCGACGATCAACAAATGATGCTGCTGCTGTCGAAGAAAACCGCAGACGAGCGCATCGCCACGTTCCTGGTCAACCTCTCGGCCCGCTTCCGCGCCCGGGGTTTTTCGGCCAACCAGTTCCGCCTGAGCATGTCGCGCAACGAAATCGGTAATTACCTGGGTCTGGCGGTGGAAACCGTGTCCCGGGTGTTCACGCGCTTCCAGCAAAACGAGCTGATCGCCGCTGAAGGCAAGGAAATCCACATCCTGGACCCGATCCAGCTGTGCGCGCTGGCCGGCGGTTCACTCGACGGCTGATTCAGCGATGGCGGCTGAGCGAAACGGTTCAGCCGCCGTTATACTGCGACGTTTGCAGCCTGCCAGGACACCTCGACGATGGTCTTCGACTCCTTCGACATCAAATCCCTGATTCGCCCCGTGATCGACTTCCCGAAGCCGGGCGTTATCTTTCGTGACATCACTCCCCTGTTCCAGTCACCGACGGCCTTGCGCCTGGTGATGGACAGCTTCGCCCACCGCTATGTCGAGGTCGATTTCACGCACATCGGTGCGATGGACGCGCGCGGTTTCCTGATTGGTTCGGTACTGGCCTATCAGTTGAACAAGCCGCTGGTGTTGTTCCGCAAGCAAGGCAAATTGCCTGCTGATGTGCTGGCCGAAGGTTATGCGACCGAGTACGGCGAAGCCTTTCTGGAAGTGCACGCGGACAGCCTGTGCGAAGGCGATTCGGTGGTGATGTTCGATGACCTGATCGCGACCGGCGGTACCCTGATTGCAGCGGCAAACCTTATTCGCCGCATGGGCGCACGGGTTCATGAAGCGGCGGCGATTATTGACCTGCCGGAACTGGGTGGATCGCAGCGGCTGGAAGATATGGGTATTCCTACGTTTTGCCTGACGCAGTTTGCGTTGACGGATAAGTAAGCGGCAGCCTCAAGGGCCTCATCGTCGGAATGCCGCCCAGAACAGGCTCACTCCCACAATTGATTCGTGTCGTAACCGGGTTTCGTGTACGACAGCGATTCAATGTGGGAGTGAGCCTGCTCGCGATAGCGTCAGCCGCAACACCACAAATGCCCCTCAAAGCCCCATCTGTTTACTGATAATCTCGTTCATCACTTCCCGCGTCCCCCCACCGATCGACAGGATCCGGTTATCCCGGTACAGCCGCTCAACCAGACTGTCACGCATGTACCCCATCCCCCCCAGAATCTGCACTGCATCGTTAGTGATGCGATCCGCCGTGTCGGTCGCGAAATTCTTGGCCATGGAAATCTCTTTGATCACACTCCTCCCCGCCGCCATTTTCGCCGCCTGGCGGTAGGTGAATTCCCGGGAGACTTCCAGCGCCGTGGCCATTTCAGCAAGGCGGTGCTTGAGGACCTGGAACTTGCCGATGGGTTTGCCGAACGCCTCACGCTGACGGGCCCATTTCAGGCTCTCTTCGAGGGCAAGTTGTGCGGTCATGTTGGCCATCAATGCGAGTGCAAGGCGCTCACTCTGGAAGTTGCCCATGATGCAGGCAAAGCCCATGTTCTCGGCGCCGATCAAATTTCCTACGGGTATCCGGCAATCATCGAAGAACAGCTCGGCAGTGTCTGACGCCCACCAGCCCATTTTCTTGAGTTGGCGACCGACCGTGAAACCGGGGGTACCTTTTTCGATCAGCAGCAGGCTGATGCCACCGAAACCGGGATCGCCCGTACGCACCGCGACGGTGTAAAAATCCGCACGTACGCCACTGGTGATAAAGGTTTTGCTGCCGCTCACCCGGTAAAAGTCACCGTCGCGCACAGCGCGGGTTTGCAGGTTGGCGACGTCTGAGCCACCGCTGGGCTCGGTGACGGCCAGGGCGCTGATCTTTTCGCCAGTCAGCACCAGTGGCACCACGCGATCACGGACTTCGGGCCTGGCCCACTTGAGAATCGGCGGCAGACCGATGTCCAGCGAGCCGAGTCCCGCCACCAATCCACCTGAACCGCAGCGCATCAACTCTTCGCTGGCAGCGATTTTGGCGAACAGATCGCCTTCATGGGAGCCGCCCAACGTCTCGGGATAACCGATCCCTAAAATGCCCGCTGCGCCGGCCTTGAGGTAGAGCTCGCGGGGAAAGTTTTCGGCCTCTTCCCACTGGTCGATGTCCGGAAGAATCTCGCGTTCGACGAAACGTCTGACGCTGTCGCGGACCAGTTGGTGGCTGGGATCGAAGTATTCCTGAAAGGCAGGCATCGGCGAACTCCACTGAAGGTTCAGCGAAGTTAACCGAGCGCTTGCTTGGTTTTCAACTGGAATGTGTGATTCAGATGGGCCGAGGTGTTTGCATCGCTAGCAGGCTAGCTCCCACAAAAAATTTGTGAGCACCCTAAATCCTGTGTGGGAGCTAGCCTGCTAGCGATGGCGTCAGTGCAGGCACTACAACGCGATCGGCTTACGCCCTGCAAACGAATGCGCCAGCGTGCCGCCATCCACCAGCTCCAGCTCTCCGCCCAACGGTACGCCGTGGGCAATCCGCGAAGCGATCAGGCCTTTGTTGCTAAGGAGTTGGGCGATGTAGTGCGCCGTGGCTTCACCTTCCACCGTCGGGTTGGTGGCCAGGATGACTTCGGTAAATGTGCCGGCCTCTTCGATGCGCGCCAGTAGCTGCGGAATCCCGATGGCCTCTGGCCCCAATCCATCAAGGGGCGACAAATGGCCCTTGAGCACGAAATAGCGCCCTCGGAAACCGGTCTGCTCCACGGCGTAGACATCCATCGGTCCTTCCACTACACAGAGCAAGGTGTCGTCACGACGGGTGTCCGCGCATTGCGGGCACAGGTCTTCTTCGGTCAACGTGCGGCACATTCGGCAGTGACCGACCCCTTCCATGGCCTGGCTGAGCGCCAAGGCCAGTCGCGAGCCGCCGCTGCGATCACGCTCGAGCAACTGCAACGCCATGCGCTGGGCGGTTTTCTGACCCACACCCGGCAACGTTCGCAGGGCATCGATCAGTTGGCGAATCAAAGGGCTGAAGCTCATGGGGAAACGTCCGACAAATCAACGAGACGCGGTTTATACCCGCGCCTCTCTTTAGCGTCAATTACTCAGTCTTGAGCGACCCGTACCACCAGTTTGCCGAAGTTGCGTCCTTCCAGGAGACCGATGAACGCCTCGGGGGCGCTTTCCAGGCCGTCGACTACGTCTTCACGGAATTTCACCTTGCCATCACGGACCCACGGCGCCATGGCGCTGACGAATTCCGGCTGGCGATCACCGTAGTCGTCAAACACGATGAAGCCCTGAATACGCACGCGCTTGGTCAGCAGCGTACGTTGCAATTGCGGCAGGCGATCCGGGCCAGTGGGCGCTTCATGGGCGTTGTAGCCGGCAATCAGGCCGCACAGAGGAATCCGCGCTTTGGCATTCAGCAGCGGCAGCACTGCATCGAACACTTTGCCACCGACGTTTTCGTAATAGATGTCGACGCCTTTGGGGCATGCCAGCGCCAGCTCATGAGCGAAATTCTCGGCCTTGTGGTCGATGCAGGCATCAAACCCCAGCTCTTCGACTACATACCGGCACTTCTCTGCGCCACCGGCTACACCTACCACGCGCAAACCTTTGATCTTCGCCACCTGGCCGACCACAGAACCCACGGCGCCAGACGCGGCAGCGACCACCAGCGTCTCGCCGGCCTTGGGTTGGCCGATGTCCATCAGCCCCATATACGCCGTCATCCCCGGCATGCCGAGCACACCCAGCGCCATCGACGGGCTCGGCAGCCCGGACGGCACCGGGATGACATTGCGCCCGTCGCTGATGCTGTGGCTTTGCCAGCCCGTCGCGCCGACCACCAGATCACCTTCCTGGAATTTCGGATTACGCGAGCGCTCGACCCGGCTGACAGCGCCACCGGTCATGACTTCGTCGATTTCGACCGGAGCGGCGTAGGACGGTGCATCACTCATGCGTCCGCGCATGTAGGGATCAAGCGACAGGTAGAGGGTCTTGAGCAGCAGCTGACCGTCGGCCAGGTCGGGCAGTGCTTCGCGCTCCAGGCGGAAATTCTCCGGCGTCGGCGCGCCTGTCGGGCGCGACGCCAGGACGATACGTTGGTTGAGGGTCAATGCGTCTGGCATGTGAGCTTCTCCTTGATCGTGAATTTGCGGGTATAGGGAGCAGACCGTTGTAGCGGTATGGCGTTCGATGTTTCTGCCCGAGACCGGGTCGACTTCATCGCGAGCAGGCTCACTCCCACATTGGAACTCGGTCACCTGTGGGAGTGAGCCTGCTCGCGATTACGGCGTCATGGACACCGAATCTCATCAGGCCGAAACAAAAATGCCAGGCGCGATGCCTGGCATTTTTTTGTAGCCGATCTGACGCGTTTTGGCGAATCAGAATGGCAGTTTCATACCCGGTGGCAGTTGCATGCCCGCGGTTACGCCGGACATTTTGTCCTGGCTATTGGCTTCGATCTTGCGGACGGCGTCGTTTACGGCAGCGGCGAAAACAGCCTCCAGCATTTCCCTGTCGTCTTCGCTCAGGCCTTCAACCATGCTTGGGTCGATGGTCACGCGCTTCACGTCGTGACGACCGGTCATGACCACGGTGACCATATCGCCACCGGCTTTACCGGTGACTTCGGCGTTGGCCAGCTCTTCCTGCATCTTGGCCATTTTTTCCTGCATCTGCTGCGCCTGCTTCATCAGGCCGGCCATGCCACCTTTCATCATGGGAATCACCTCAAAAGTACTTGGATAAAAACGGCGTCCGACGCGTGCGGCCGAACACCTTCAGTTATTAGCCCTGACTGACCAGGGCTTCGACAGGTTCAATAGTATCGTTACGGATGACCGCACCGAACTGCTGCATCATTTGCTGGATGAACGGATCACCGTGGATCGACTCCTCCGCCTCGCGCTGACGGTTGACCCGTCGCCGGGACGCAGCCTGCGCAGGGGTTTCCTGCTCGGGCTTGATCAATTCCATGCTCAGGGACAGCGTACGCCCGTGGTACTGGTTCAAGGCATCGTTGAGACGACGCTGCTGGGTGGCGTTGAACAAGGCGCTGTGGGCCGGGTCCAGGTGCATCAACCAGTGGTCGCCCTCGACCGAAATCAACGTGCAGTTGGCGGCGATGCTGCCCGTCATGCCGGAAATCGGCAATTTCGGGAACAGTTCAAGCCATTGCAGCGCCAGGCCGGTGGCGGGCATGGCAGCCGGTTCTGGCTCGGGCTCCGGCGCCGGCTCGGCGGCATGCTCGCTGGCCAATTCGTCGAGGTAGCTGTAGGCCGAGTCGATGTCTGGCTCGATGTAGTCCTCATCCAGTGGCGGCTCGTCATCGAGGTCCACGCCCGGGGTGGCGGCATCGACTTGCGCCACGGTGGGCTCAGGAATCGGTGCAGCCGCCCACTCTGGCGCGTCCGGCACAACGCTGTCGGGCGTCGGCAGAGGCATCGGCGGCAGTTCGGGCTGCTCACTGGCGGTATCCAGCATGGGCTCGACGGCGGGCTGCTGAATGACTTCAGGTTCGACCGGGTCATTCCAGGGCAGGTCGATAACGGCTTCGACGGCTACAGGCTCAACCACCGGCTCAGGCACGACAACGGGCGCGACTGGCTGAGGCACTGGCACTGGCACTGGCACTGGCGCAGCAACAGGCGCAGGGATGACCGGTGCAACTGCCGCAGCGACTACCGGCGCAACAACCGGCGCGGCAGCCACTGAATTTGCGGAATCAACTGTGGCCTGGCTGATCCCCACTGGCTTTAGCGGTTGCCTCGGGGCGTCCGCCGTGTCCGCCGGTCGGAAGGCGAGCATTCGCAGCAGGACCATTTCGAAACCGCCACGAGGGTCTGGCGCCAGCGGTAGATCGCGACGACCGATCAGGCCCATCTGGTAATAAAACTGCACGTCTTCAGCCGGCAAGGCCTGGGCCAGGGCGAGCACCCGGTCACGGTCGCCGTGACCGTTGTCGACGCCTTCAGGCAAGGCCTGGGCAATCGCGACACGGTGCAGTACGTTGAGAATTTCCGAGAGCACGCCATTCCAGTCCGGGCCTTGCTCGGCCAGGTGACGGACGGCTTCGAGCAACGCCTTGGCATCGCCTTCGATCAGCGAATGCAGAACGTCGAAGACCTGACCGTGGTCGAGGGTACCGAGCATCGCCCGCACGTCCGCCGCCATGACCTTGCCTTCACCGAAAGCAATGGCCTGATCGGTCAGGCTCATGGCATCGCGCATCGAACCGTCGGCAGCGCGACCCAGCAACCACAGGGCATCGTCTTCAAACGGCACGTTTTCGACGCCCAAGACGTGGGTCAAATGCTCGACCACACGTTCCGGCGTCATGTTTTTCAGGGAGAACTGCAGGCACCGCGACAGAATCGTTGCAGGAAGTTTCTGCGGGTCGGTGGTCGCCAGGATGAACTTGACGTAGGGCGGCGGCTCTTCGAGTGTTTTCAGCAGCGCATTGAAGGAATGGCTGGAGAGCATGTGCACTTCGTCGATCAGGTAGACCTTGAAGCGACCACGGCTTGGCGCGTATTGCACGTTGTCGAGCAGCTCGCGGGTGTCCTCGACCTTGGTCCGGCTCGCGGCGTCGATCTCGATCAGGTCGACAAAGCGGCCTTCGTCGATCTCGCGGCACACCGAACACTCGCCGCAAGGCGTCGAGGTGATGCCCGTTTCACAGTTCAGGCATTTGGCGATGATCCGCGCGATGGTGGTCTTGCCGACCCCGCGCGTACCGGTAAACAGGTAGGCGTGGTGCAGCCGCTGGCTGTCCAAGGCATTGATCAGAGCCTTGAGCACATGGGTCTGGCCGACCATTTCGCGGAACGAGCGCGGACGCCATTTACGTGCAAGAACCTGATAACTCATCGAAAACCGTCGCCACTGGGAAGCAGAAGCGGCTAATGCTAGCGGAGCAAGGCTAAAATTGCATCCGGTGTGCTCGTCTAATCTGGCTAAGATGCATTCAGGGCGCTTTCAAAGGCTCGGGATTCAGCCGTACCGGAGCGTTTATGCGGTGTGCCTTGGGGGCATTGTGCCTGATCAGTTTGAGTGGCGTAGCTGCAGAAGCGCCGTTGCGCTTCGTGGTGCCCGATAGCTGGAGCATGCCGATGGTGCAATTCGAATCGGGACGGCCGACGCAGGGCATTTTGTACGACGTGATGTTGAGCCTGGCGACCCAAGTGGGTGTCCCTGCCGAATTTCATGTACTGCCCCGGGCGCGGGTGCAGAGCGCCATGGAGCACGGCGAGGTCGACGTGCGCTGCTATGCCGCGCAGTCCTGGCTGCCGAATCAGTCCGGCGATTACATCTGGAGCATCCCGCTCTGGGTTCAGCCTGACGTGCTGATCAGCCGGCCAGACCCGCTGACCGCGGTGATTCCGGCACAGTTGCCACGGCAATCCATCGGCACCGTCCGCAGCTACACCTACCCCACCCTGCAACCGTTGTTCGACGCGGACAAATTGCAGCGCGAAGACGCCCGCAATCAGGAACAGGTGCTGGAAAAGCTCATGGCGGGACGCTATCGCTATGCGGTGAGTAATCAGTGGGCACTGGATTGGTTCAACCAGCGCCTGCTGCCTGAGCGGCACCTGCAAAGCGTGGCATTGCTGCAGGAACAGCGCGTGGGTTGCTACGTGCGCAACGACCACAAGGTGCCTGTGCAACGGATTCTGCGTACGTTGGTGCGGATGAAAATGTCCGGGGAGATCGACGACATCATCCGCCTGTACATCGGCCAGCCTTAGCCCTGAAGTCAAAACCCGGACACAGCAAAACGCCGCCTGGACAACGCCCATGGCAGAAACAGCATAAAAGTATTTTTTCAGATAACGCGAGAGGACTCTCGCGGTGCGTTATGGAGGCAACCCCACCAGCCACACCCCGGCACACAATGTTCCCGCTGTGGCTGCTTCCTTCCGGATCTGACCAGGTTCACGGGTAATCGTTGCGGGGGGACCGATGGGGTCACCATAACGACGCTCACCTGACGGCGAGCCGCGCCATTGTACCTATCTGAGACGAAGTTACAACCGTTCGAGCAGATTAAAAAATATGAGGCCGGTCAATGACATGCGCTATTGCTGAAATCGCAAGCAATACACCCGGATACACACAATACCTGTAGCAGCTGTCGAGCCTGCGAGGCTGCGTCCGGCTGCGCAGCAGTCGTAAATTCTGGCGCTACGGTCTATCAGATAAACCGCGTTGTGAGGTTTTACGACTGCTGCGCAGCCGGACGCAGCCTCGCAGGCTCGGCAGCTGCTACAGGGAACGGGGTGAATTCGGGGACGGATACACGGTTACAAATCCTGCACCACCTCATCGGCTTTGCCACCCTCCTCCTGAATCACCAGGTGAATGAAGTGCAGCTTGGCGATCACCGCCGGCGGCAGGACGAACGGATAGAAATCCGGCTGGCCCATGCTGCTCGACAGCTCGTTGAGCATGCCCGCGAGTTCGATCCACGCGTTCACGAACGACAGGAACGCGGCGCCACCGGGGTGCTGTGGGTCATATAAGGTTTCGGGGGGAAACGGCTGGTAGTCGAAATCCATTTCCCGGGCGCTCATGCCAAACCCGAGGGCGGTGTCCACCGCGTCCATCATGTGCAGGTAGTGAGCCCAGGTTTCGGCCCAGTCTTCCCACGGATGCATGGTGGCGTAGGCACTGACAGCATGTTGCTGCCAGTCCAGTGGCGCACCTTGCTGGTAATGGCGCTCCAGCGCGTCGGCATAGCTCTCCCGCTCATCACCGAACAGGCTTCTGAAGGGCTCCAGCCAGTGACTGTTGGCGATCAAGCGGTCCCAGTAGTAATGCCCGACCTCATGACGGAAATGTCCGAGCAACGTGCGATACGGCTCGTGCATCTGCACACGGATTTTCTCGCGGTGGACATCGTCGGCTTCCTTGATGTCCAGGGTGATCAGGCCGTTGGCGTGGCCGGTTGTCGGTGGCGTGCCTTCGAGATCGACGCCGATGAAATCGAAAGCCAGACCCGTCTGTTCGTCGACGGTTTTGGGAATCACCTGCAAACCGAGGCTGACCAGTTGAGCGACCAGGCGACGCTTGGCCGTCTCGACCTTGCGCCAGCGCTCAGGGTTCTCGGGAATGGAGAGATCGGGGATGGTGTGGTTCAGGCTGCAGGCGATGCATAACGCATTGTGGTCATCCGCCGCCAGCAACCAGTTACAGGCGGCAGGAGAATCGAGGTTGGCACAGCGACGGAACAGCCCCGCGTCGGGCTCGGCGTCGAGGACCCAGGTATCGACTTGCGGCCCTGGCTGCAACGAGGATAGCCGGCTTTTCTCCGGCTGATACCCGAGCATTGCCGAACACGCCAGGCACTGGCTGTTGCGAAAGAACAGCGCCTGCCCGCAGCGACATTGCCACACCTTGCTGTTGCGCGAGCTTTCACTGATGAAAGGTGCGGCGATGCGCGAGCTGAGTTGTTCGAAGAAGCGGTACATGGCGATCTCTCCCTGGGGCTTGCCAAGACTAGATCATTGCCGCAAGAAGATCGTTCCAACGCTTTGGAGGGTGAAATCAAAAGATCGCAGCCTGCGGCAGCTCCTACACGAGCGGTGACGCGCCGTTCAGTGAAATGCTCTACATACCTGTGTGCGTCGTACCGCCCACGAATTGCATACACGTCCCTGTAGGAGCTGCCGCAGGCTGCGATCTTTTGATCTTATGTGTTCAATCCCCGACAGCGATGCCGTGATCTTTCAGGTAGGCGACAAACGCCTCTTCATCCAGCACCTTCAACCCCAACTCATTCGCCTTGGCCAACTTCGAACCGGCACCCGGACCGGCCACCACGCAATGAGTCTTCGCCGACACCGAACCCGCCACCTTGGCACCCAGACTTTCCAGCTTGTCCTTGGCTACATCGCGACTCATCAACTCGAGCGAGCCGGTCAGCACCCAGGTTTGCCCTGCCAGCGGCAAGCCTTCAACCACTTTCTTCTCGCTCTGCCAATGCATACCGAAATCGCGCAGTTGCTTCTCGGCAGCTTCAGCGATCTGTCGATTTTCAACGACTGCAAAAAACTCCCGAACCGAATTCGCCTGTTTCTCCGGCAGCGTCTGACGCATGTCCAGCCAGTCGGCGTTCATCACCGCTTCCAGCGAACCAAACTTGTCCGCCAGCTTCTGCGCACCGCCCGGGCCCACCGAAGGAATGTGCAGCTTGTCGAGGAAACCACCCAGGGTGGTGCTGGCGGCAAACTCGGCGCCCAGCTCACCTTGATCCTGAATCTGCATGCCGTGCTTAAGCAGATCAGCGATCACCTGCTGGTTATGCGTGTCTTCGAAGAAGCTATGAATCTCATGAGCCACTTCCAGGCCGACATCCGGCAAGTAGGTGAGCACCTGTGGCAAAGCCTGCTGCACACGCTCCAGCGAGCCGAGAGAACGCGCCAGCACCTTGGCCGTCTCTTCGCCGACATCGGGAATCCCGAGGGCGTAGATAAAGCGCGCCAGACTCGGTTTCTTGCTGTCTTCGATGGCGCTGAGCAGTTTTTTACTGGACAGCTCGGCGAAGCCTTCCAGGTCGACGACCTGTTCGAACGTCAGGGCGTACAGGTCGGCGGGCGAATTCACCAGGCCTTCATCCACCAGTTGCTCGACGCTCTTGTCGCCCAGCCCCTCAATGTCCAAAGCACGACGGGAGACGAAATGGATAATCGCCTGTTTGAGTTGCGCACCGCAGGCCAGGCGACCGACACAGCGATACACCGCGCCTTCACTGACGGTCTCACGACCCTTGCTGCGTTTGACCAGTTGCGTGCGCTCGACGTGGGAGCCGCAGACAGGGCACTGCTGCGGAATGTGCACCGGCCGCGCATCGTCAGGACGACGCTCAAGAACCACTTGCACCACTTGCGGGATCACATCACCGGCACGGCGGATGATCACCGTGTCGCCAATCATCAAGCCCAGGCGCGCCACTTCATCCATGTTGTGCAGGGTGGCGTTGGCCACGGTGACGCCGGCCACCTTGACCGGTTTCAAGCGCGCCACGGGCGTGACCGCGCCGGTGCGACCGACCTGGAATTCCACGTCGAGCAACTCGGTGAGTTCTTCCATCGCCGGGAATTTATGGGCAATCGCCCAGCGCGGTTCGCGCGCGCGGAAACCCAGCTCACGCTGCGAAGCAATGCTGTTGACCTTGAAGACCACGCCATCGATTTCATAAGCCAGATCGTTGCGGCGCTCACCGATGTCGCGGTAGTAATCCAGGCACTCATCGATGCCATGGGCGAGTTTCAGCTCACGACTGATCGGCATGCCCCACGCCTGAAGCTGCTTCAGGTTACCGATGTGGGTGTCGGCGATGTCTGCCGACACCTGGCCGATGCCGTAGCAGCAGAATTCCAGTGGACGGTTGGCGGTGATCTTTGAATCGAGCTGCCGCAAACTGCCGGCCGCGGCGTTGCGCGGGTTGGCAAAGGTCTTGCCGCCGACTTCCAGTTGCGTGGCGTTGAGCCGCTCGAAACCGGCCTTGGACATGAAGACCTCGCCGCGCACTTCCAGGGTGGCGGGCCAGCCGGTGCCCTGCAGCTTGAGCGGGATATTGCGCACGGTGCGCACGTTGATGCTGATGTCTTCACCGGTGGTGCCATCGCCGCGCGTGGCGCCGCGCACCAGCACGCCGTCCTGATACAACAGACTGACCGCCAGGCCATCGAGCTTGGGTTCGCAGCTGTACTCCACCGCCGCCCCGCCACCCAACAGGTCGCCGACCGGCAGGTCCAGTCCTTCAGTGACCCGGCGATCGAATTCGCGCATGTCGTTTTCTTCGAAGGCGTTACCGAGACTGAGCATCGGCACTTCGTGGCGCACCTGAGTGAACGCCGACAGCGCCGCGCTGCCCACTCGCTGTGTGGGCGAGTCGCTGGTGATCAATTCGGGATGGGCTGCTTCGAGGGCCTTGAGCTCATGGAACAACCGATCGTACTCGGCGTCCGGAATGCTCGGCTCGTCCAGCACGTGATAGCGATAGTTGTGCTGATCCAGCTCAGCGCGCAGCGCTTGAATGCGGTTTTTGGCGGCGGTCATGGGTGTTCTCTCATAAAGCAAAAAAGCAGCCGAGGCTGCTCTGTTCTATCAATTTAAGACCAAAAGATCGCAGCCTCGTTTCACTCGACAGCTCCTACAGGGATCGCGACTCTGCAGGTGCTATTTAGAAGCTGTCGAGGCTGCGATCTTTCGCCTTTATCGTTTCTGGGTCAGGGCACGACGTTCGAATTCAACGATGCGCTGACGGTAATGCTCGATCGTCTGGGCGGTCAGCACGCTGCGCTGGTCGTCCTTGAGTTCACCATTGAGCTCCTGGGACAGCTTGCGAGCTGCTGCCACCATCACGTCAAAGGCTTGCTTGGGATGACGAGGACCTGGCAGCCCGAGGAAGAAACTCACAGCCGGCGTGCTGAAATGATCGATGTCGTCCAGGTCGAAGATGCCTGGCTTGACGGCGTTGGCCATCGAGAACAGGACTTCGCCATTGCCGGCCATGCTTTCGTGACGGTGGAAAATGTCCATTTCGCCGAAACGCAGGCCGCTTTCCAGAATGTTCTGCAACAGCGCCGGGCCTTTGAAGCCAGCGGCGTCGCGGCAGATCACACTGATCACCAACACCTCTTCAGCTTGCGGCTGCTCTCGCTCGACGGCAGCGCGAGACGGCTTGGTATCATCCGGGAAATCATCGTCACGACTGCTGAAGCTCGGTCCGCCGTCCAGGTCCAGGTTGAGGTTCAGATCGCCCTGGGAAGGCTCGCCGTGGCCCCGTTTGCCACGCTTGGAACCCGATTCACGGGCTTCACGGGCAGGCATGCTCACCGACGGCAGATCATGCTCGTCCAGTTGCGGTTCCTTATGGGTATCCAGGACGCGAGGCGGGCCCAACAGCTCGGCGCTGGAGTCCTCGTCCGGCAAATTGGACAGGTTTCGATCAAGACGAAACTTCAGTTTCCCCTTGCCGCCGCGCATACGGCGCCAGCCATCGAAAAGAATACCGGCAATGACAATAATGCCGATGACGATCAGCCACTCGCGCAGACCGATTTCCATGTAATCCCGTGCCTCTATAAAAAATGCTGAAAAATAAGGGGTTTACAACTCGCAAACCGCTTTAAAACGTGGCGCCAACTCTATGTTCTGACAGGCGTTTTGCCCACGCATACGAAAAATTGATATTAAACTAGCACGACCAAAGGCAACTTTACAGGGCTTCGCAGCTACAAGCTCCACGCCAGGTGCTGCAAGCTCATCACTGACCGCTCAAAGCTTGCAGCTTGTGGCTGCGCTGCTAGGCGTCCACCAACGCCATCGCCTCTTCGACATCCACCGCCACCAGTCGCGAACAGCCCGGTTCGTGCATCGTCACCCCCATCAGTTGATCGGCCATTTCCATGGCGATCTTGTTGTGGGTGATGTAGATGAACTGCACCGTCTGCGACATCTCTTTTACCAGCCGTGCATAGCGTCCAACGTTCGCGTCATCCAAAGGCGCATCCACTTCATCGAGCATGCAGAACGGCGCAGGATTGAGCTTGAAGATCGCAAAAACCAGGGCCAATGCGGTCAGGGCCTTTTCGCCACCGGAGAGCAAATGGATGGTGCTGTTCTTCTTTCCTGGCGGCTGCGCCATGATCGTTACCCCTGTATCGAGTAGATCTTCGCCCGTCAGTTCCAAATACGCGCGTCCGCCACCGAAAACTTTTGGGAAAAGCGCCTGTAAACCGCCATTGATCTGATCAAAGGTATCTTTGAAGCGGTTACGGGTTTCCTTGTCGATCTTGCGAATCACGTTCTCGAGGGTGTCGAGCGCTTCGACCAGATCGTCGTTTTGCGCATCGAGATAGTGCTTACGCTCGGATTGCTGCGTGTATTCGTCAATGGCCGCGAGGTTGATCGCACCCAGGCGCTGGATCCGTGCAGCAATGCGTTCGAGTTCTTCTTCGGCGTCCTTTTCGTTGGCCTCTGCCGTCAGCGTGGCAAGCACGCCGTGCAGGTCATAGCCGTCTTCCAGCAACTGATCCTGCAGGGTCTTGCGGCGCACCGTCAGCGCTTGCCATTCCATACGTTGCATTTCCAGTTGACTGCGAATCAGCTGGGATTGTTGTTCGGCCTGGGTGCGGCGCTTCTCGGCCTCGCGCAATTCGCGGTCGGCGTCTTCCAGGGCGATCTGCGCGGTCTTGAGTTCTTCGTCGACGGTCATGCGCTTGTCGAGCAACTCTTCGAGCTTGAGGCGCAGCTCTTCCAGCGGAGCCTCGCCCTCCTCCAGATTAAGGCTCAATTGCTCGCGCTTTTCGGTCAGGCGTTCGGACTGCATTTCCAGTCGTTCCAATGCCTGCCGTGTCGAATCGTGCTGGGCCTTTAGCGACCCCAGTCGCACCGCCAACTGATGCGCATGATCCTTATGCTGACGGGCTTCCTGCCGAACGCGATCAAGCCGTTCGCGCAGGCTGTCGCGCTGGGCCATCAGCAGCTCGCGTTGCTCGGTGTCGAGGGCCATGCTGTCGAGGGCCTCTTGCAATTGCAGGCGCGCCTCGCCGATGTTTTCGTGTTCCTGTGAACGTTGCTCTGCGAGTTCGGTGAGTTCTTCATCCAGACGCGTGCGGCGCAGCGTCAATTGCTCGACCTTGGCTTTGCCGGCGGACAATTGGGCTTTCAATTCACCTTGCTGACGCGCTTCGTCTTGCAGCAAGCGACGCAAATGTTCGCGGCCGTTTTCCTGCTGACGCTGCTGTGCCCTGAGAGTTTGCAGGTGGGTTTCCAGGGTTTCGACCGTGGCTTCGCGCTCTTCTCGCTCGATGCTCAAGCGCTGGATTTCCTGACCGCGAGCCAACACGCCGCTTTCCGCTTCACTGGCCCGACGCACGCGCAGAAAGTGCCGGCCGACCCAATACCCGTCGCGACTGATCAGGCTCTGGCCTGTGCTCAGTTGACTGCGCTGGGCCAGGGCTTGTTCGAGGTTTTCTACCGGTTTGACCTGTCCCAGCCAGGGCGACAGATCGATCAGCGCCTCAACCTTGTCGAGCAAACTGCCGGCAACACGCAGCCCGTCACTGGCCGGACTGAGCAAGCGCAGATCGCCTTGGGCGAACCCGGCCAGGTCGTAATCACCGAAATCATCCACCAGCACCGCTTGCAGGTCGGCACCCAGGACGGTTTCCACCGCCAGCTCCCAACCGGCTTCAACCTTGAGGCCTTCGGCCAGGCGCGGACGATCCGCCAGGTGCTGCTCGCGCAGCCATTCAGCGGTGCCGGTGCCAGGATCAAGCGCTGCTTGCTGCAAGGCCTCAAGCGATGCAAGGCGCCCGTTAAGACGCTGCAGATCACCTTGTGCCTGTTGCTGATTCTGTAGCGCAAGCTGCAATTCCTGGCGCAGTTGTTCGAGGCGTTCGACCTGGGCCTCTTCACTGGCCTGCAAGTCTTCCAGCGTTGCTTCACTGGCGGCCAGTTGCTCGCTGAGTTCCATGATCGCGGCGTCTTCCGGGTCTGCCGAGAGCAACGCGCGCTCTTCGCCAAGACGCTTCTGTCGATCGGCCAGACGCTCCATGCTGGTTTCCAGCTGCTGGATGCGCGACTGCTGAACTTCGGCCTGACGACGGGGCTCGGCAGCCGTCAGGTTGAACGTGTCCCACTGCTCCTGCCAGCCGTGCATGGTGGTTTCGGATTCTTCCAGCGCCGCAGCAGCTTCTTCAGCGGCTGCGCTGGTGACTTCCTGTTCCGGGGTGAGCATGTCCAGCTCTTCGCCGAGGGTCAGCAGCAGCGTGCGGTCATGGCCCAGGTGTGATTCGGTTTCCAGGCGCGCGCGTTCGGCTTCTTTGAGGTCGTCCTGCAGTTGGCGCAACCGTTGCTGACCGTGCTGAATACTCTGTTCGACCCGGGCGATATCGCCACCGACCGAATAGAAGCGCCCTTGCACCAGATTGAAGCGCTCGGACAGATCGTGGTGCCCGTCACGCAGGCGTTCGATACTCGCGTCAGCGTTGCGCTGCTCGGCGACCAAGGCTTCGAAGGTGACTTCCTGGGTGCCGATGATCGCCTCGCGCTGGCCGACCTGATCGTTCAACGCCTGCCAGCGCAAGGCCGACAGTTGGGCCTTGAGCTGACGCTCCTCGCCTTTGTATTCCTGATACTTCCTGGCCGACTCGGCCTGGCGATGCAAGCGCTCGAGTTGACGGGTCAGCTCTTCACGCAGGTCAGTCAGGCGCTCGAGGTTTTCATGGGTGCGACGAATGCGGTTTTCGGTCTCGCGTCGGCGCTCCTTGTACTTGGAAATGCCCGCCGCTTCTTCAATAAAATTGCGCAGGTCTTCGGGCTTGGACTCGATCAGCTTGGAGATCATCCCCTGCTCGATGATCGAGTAGCTGCGCGGCCCGAGGCCGGTGCCGAGGAAGATGTCGGTGATGTCGCGACGACGGCATTTGGTGCCGTTGAGGTAATAGGTGGTCTGGCTGTCGCGGGTCACTTTGCGGCGAATGGAAATTTCCGCATAGGCGGCGTATTCGCCCAGCAGCGTGCCGTCGGAGTTGTCGAACACCAGTTCGATGCTCGCCTGGCTCACGGGCTTTCGGCTGGTGGAGCCGTTGAAGATGACGTCGGTCATCGACTCGCCGCGCAGGTTCTTGGCCGAGCTCTCGCCCATCACCCAACGAACGGCGTCGATAATGTTCGACTTCCCGCAACCATTGGGCCCGACCACCGCCGCCATGTTACTGGGGAAGTTCACCGTGGTCGGGTCGACGAAGGATTTGAACCCCGCCAGCTTGATGCACTTGAGCCGCACGCTTAGGCGTCCGTCAGGGCGGAAACCACCAGGTCGCAGCTGCGTTGGCCATAGGCGGTCAGCACTTCACGGATTTGCGCAAAGTCACGCGCCAGCACGGCGGCGAGCAAGCGTTCAAACAGCTCAAGAAACTCGCTCATCGATGCCTTGCGCTGATCGAGGGCGAGAAAATACGCACGGCTCATGGCCGGTTGCAGATTTTCGACGGTTTCCTGCAAGTACGGGTTGTTGGCGAACGGATACGCGGCGCGCATCACATTGAAGCTGTCATCCACAAAAGTGCGGATGTCCTGGCGCTCGAAACTGTCGGTCAGACGCTGCTGGATCTGCACGAACGGCGCCATGTCGGCCTGGACTTTCCAGCCGGCGGCGACCGCGTTGCCGAGCAGGATATAAAGCTCGCTCATCAATGTGCACAGGCTCTGCACCTTGTGCGCCGTCAACTCGGTAACGTGCGCGCCCCGTCGCGGCAGGATGGCGATCAGATGGCGGCGTTCGAGGATCAACAAGGCCTCACGGACCGAGCCGCGACTGACATTGAGGGCCAGCGTGACCTTCTGTTCCTGGATCCGCTCCCCGGGCTTCATTTCACCGCGAATGATGCGTTCGGCGAGGTGGTGAGCAATTTGCTCGGCGAGGCTATCCGGCGCCTTGAACGTCATGATTGTCCTTCAAACTCTTTCGATCTGCACAGGCGGCGCAGTGTAGCGCACATGAGGGGTTATGGCGGAGTGCCCACTCAGCGGTTTTTGGCACGATTCCAGCAAAAAAGCAGGTAATCCCGAGAGGGTCAATACTGATGGAACGCGTTGTTGATCGCCAAAACGTGTTTTCCTGACCTTTAAGTCAGAAAATCATTGACCGAAAAGTCAGACCTGATAAATTCGGTTCAAAGCGGTTAACAACAATAATGAGTCTGCGAGGCCTTCCGTGATCCAGTTTTTACTTAACCAGGAACTCCGTAGCGAGCACGCCCTGGACCCAAACCTGACCGTGCTCAATTATCTGCGCGACCATGTGGGCAAACCCGGTACCAAAGAAGGCTGCGCCAGCGGTGACTGCGGCGCCTGCACCGTGGTGGTCGGCGAATTGCAGACGGATGACGACGGCCGTGAGCACATTCGCTATCGCAGCCTCAACTCGTGCCTGACGTTTGTGTCGTCGCTGCACGGCAAACAGCTGATCAGCGTCGAGGATCTCAAACACAAAGGCGAACTGCACAGCGTGCAGAAAGCCATGGTCGAGTGCCATGGTTCGCAGTGTGGTTTTTGCACCCCAGGTTTCGTGATGTCACTGTTCGCGCTGCAAAAGAACAGCGACCAACCAGACTCGCACAAAGCCCACGAAGCCCTGGCCGGCAACTTGTGTCGCTGCACCGGGTATCGCCCGATCCTGGAAGCCGCCGAGCAGTCTTGCTGCGGTAAACAGCCGGACCAATTCGACGCTCGCGAAGCCGACACCATCGCCCGTCTGAAAGCCATCGCGCCCACCGACATCGGCGAACTCAACAGCGGTGACAAGCGCTGCCTGGTGCCGCTGACCGTGGCCGACCTGGCCGACCTCTATGATGCGTACCCACAAGCTCGCCTGCTGGCGGGCGGTACTGATCTGGCGCTCGAAGTCACGCAATTCCACCGTACATTGCCGGTGATGATCTACGTCGGCAACGTCGCCGAGATGAAGCGCATCGAACGCTTCGACGACCGTCTGGAAATCGGTGCCGCGACCGCCCTTTCCGATTGCTACGAAGCGTTGAAATCCGAATACCCGGACTTTGGCGATTTGCTGCAGCGCTTCGCGTCTTTGCAAATTCGCAACCAGGGCACGCTCGGCGGCAACATCGGTAACGCCTCGCCGATCGGTGACTCACCGCCCCTGCTGATCGCCCTGGGCGCGCAGATCGTGCTGTGCAAGGGCGAAACCCGGCGCACGATGGCGCTGGAAGATTACTTCATCGATTACCGCGTCACGGCGCGTCAGGAAAGTGAGTTCATCGAAAAGATCATTGTGCCCCGCGCCAGCGTCGAACAACTGTTCCGCGCCTATAAGGTTTCCAAGCGCCTGGACGATGACATTTCCGCCGTGTGCGCCGCGTTCAATCTGCGCATCGAAAACGGCGTAATCGCTGACGCCCGCGTCGCCTTCGGTGGCATGGCCGCCACGCCGAAACGCGCAAAAAGCTGTGAGGCCGTTTTGCTCGGCTCGCCGTTCAACCACGCCACCGTGGAACGTGCCTGCGCCGCTCTGGGCGAAGACTTCACGCCGCTGTCGGACTTCCGCGCCAGCAAGGAGTACCGCCTGCTTAGCGCGCAAAACCTGCTGCGCAAATACTTCATCGAACTGCAAACACCGCACATCGAGACTCGGGTGACCGCTTATGTCTAATCATCACGCTGTAGAGAAGACCCAAGCCGAACTGGCTGAACTGTTCGCCAAGGACCTGACCACCGGTGTCGGCCGCAGCGTCAAGCATGACAGCGCCGCCAAGCACGTCTCGGGCGAAGCGCAGTACATCGACGACCGTCTGGAATTCCCCAACCAGCTGCACGTTTACGCCCGGCTTTCGGACCGCGCCCACGCGAAAATCATCAGCATCGACACCACGCCCTGCTACGCCTTCGAAGGCGTGCGCATCGCCATCACCCATGAAGACGTGCCGGGCCTGAAAGACATCGGCCCGTTGCTGCCAGGCGATCCACTGCTGGCCATCGATGACGTGCAGTTCGTCGGTCAACCGGTGCTCGCCGTGGCGGCGAAAGACCTGGAAACCGCACGCAAAGCCGCCATGGCCGCAATCATCGAATACGAAGACCTCGAACCGGTGCTGGATGTCGTCGAAGCCCTGCGCAAACGTCACTTCGTGCTCGACAGCCATACCCATCAGCGGGGTGATTCGGCCACCGCATTGGCGTCCGCTGAACATCGCATTCAAGGCACGCTGCACATCGGCGGCCAGGAGCACTTTTACCTGGAAACCCAGATCTCTTCGGTGATGCCGACTGAAGACGGCGGGATGATCGTCTACTGCTCGACCCAGAACCCCACCGAAGTGCAGAAGCTTGTCGCTGAAGTGCTGGACGTTTCGATGAACAAGATTGTCGTCGACATGCGTCGCATGGGCGGTGGTTTTGGCGGCAAGGAAACCCAGGCGGCGAGCCCGGCGTGCCTGTGCGCGGTCATCGCGCACCTCACTGGCCAGCCGACCAAGATGCGCCTGCCGCGTGTGGAAGACATGCTGATGACCGGCAAGCGCCACCCGTTCTACGTCGAGTATGACGTCGGCTTCGACAGCACCGGTCGCCTGCACGGGATTGCTCTGGAACTGGCCGGTAACTGCGGTTGCTCGCCGGATCTTTCGGCCTCGATTGTCGACCGTGCAATGTTCCACGCCGACAACTCGTACTACCTGGGCGACGCGACCATCAACGGTCACCGCTGCAAGACCAACACCGCATCGAACACGGCTTATCGTGGCTTCGGTGGTCCGCAAGGCATGGTCGCCATTGAAGAAGTGATGGACGCGATTGCCCGCCATCTGGGCCTCGATCCGTTGGCGGTGCGCAAGGCCAATTACTACGGCAAAACCGAGCGTAACGTCACCCACTACTACCAGACCGTCGAGCACAACATGCTCGAGGAAATGACCGCTGAGCTGGAAGAAAGCAGCCAGTACGCCGAGCGTCGCGAAGCGATTCGCCGCTACAACGCCAACAGCCCGATCCTGAAAAAAGGCCTGGCGCTGACCCCGGTGAAATTCGGTATTTCCTTCACCGCCAGCTTCCTCAACCAGGCCGGTGCGCTAATCCACGTCTACACCGACGGCAGCATCCACCTGAACCATGGCGGCACCGAAATGGGCCAAGGCTTGAACATCAAGGTTGCGCAAGTCGTGGCCGAGGTCTTTCAAGTCGAAATCGACCGCGTGCAAATCACCGCCACCAACACCGACAAGGTCCCGAACACCTCGCCGACCGCGGCTTCCAGCGGTGCTGACCTGAACGGCAAAGCCGCGCAAAATGCTGCGCAGATCATCAAGCAACGCCTGGTCGAATTCGCTGCTCGTCAATACAAGGTCAGCGAAGAGGACGTGGAATTTCACAACGGTCACGTGCGGGTTCGCGATCACATCCTGACCTTCGAAGCGCTAATCCAACAGGCCTATTTCGCCCAGGTTTCGCTGTCGAGCACCGGCTTCTACAAGACCCCGAAAATCTTCTATGACCGCAGCCAGGCACGTGGTCGGCCGTTCTATTACTTTGCGTTTGGCGCAGCCTGTTGCGAAGTGATCATCGACACCCTGACCGGCGAGTACAAAATGCTGCGCACCGACATTCTTCACGACGTCGGAGCCTCGCTGAACCCGGCCATCGACATCGGTCAGGTCGAGGGCGGTTTCATCCAGGGCATGGGCTGGCTGACCATGGAAGAGCTGGTGTGGAACAACAAGGGCAAGCTGATGACCAACGGCCCGGCCAGCTACAAGATACCGGCGGTCGCGGACATGCCGCTGGACCTGCGGGTGAAGCTGGTGGAAAACCGCAAGAACCCGGAAGACACGGTGTTCCATTCCAAAGCGGTGGGCGAACCACCGTTCATGCTTGGCATCGCGGCATGGTGTGCGATCAAGGATGCGGTGGCGAGTCTGGGCGACTACAAACATCAACCCAACATCGACGCGCCGGCGACCCCGGAGCGAGTGTTGTGGGGCTGTGAGCAGATGCGTCAGTTGAAGGTGGCGAAGGCGGTTGAGGCCGAGCCGGAGTTGGCTTCGCTTTAAGACCGAGCCGCCTCCAATCGCTAGCAGGCTAGCTCCCACAGTGGATTTTTAGTGAGCACACATTTTGTGGCTAACAGAGATCCAAAGGTGGGAGCCAGCCTGCTGGCGATGAGGCCCGAACAGACTACACAGATGTCGAGGTGGAATATGTACAACTGGATCGACGCCCTCGCCGACCTGCAAAACCGCGGCGAACCTTGCGTCTTGGTGACAATCATCGAAGAGCTCGGCTCGACGCCACGCAATGCCGGCTCGAAGATGGTCATTAGTGCCCACCAGACGTTCGACACCATCGGTGGCGGGCACCTGGAATACAAGGCCATGCAGATCGGCCGGGAAATGCTCGCCAGTGGCAAGCAGGACACGCACCTGGAGCGCTTCAGCCTAGGTGCCAGCCTGGGCCAATGCTGTGGCGGCGTGACCGTGTTGCTGTTTGAACCCATGGGCCAGGTCCAGGCGCAGATCGCCGTGTTCGGCGCCGGCCATGTAGGCCGTGCACTGGTGCCGCTGCTGGCGAGCCTGCCCTGTCGCGTGCGCTGGATCGACTCGCGGGATGCGGAGTTCCCTGAGCAGATCCCCCACGGCGTGCGCAAGATCGTCGCCGAAGAACCGGTGGATGAAATCGACGATTTGCCCGCCGGCAGTTATTGCATCGTCATGACCCATAATCACCAGCTCGACCTCGAACTCACCGCCGCAATCCTCAAGCGCAACGACTTCACTTACTTTGGCCTGATCGGTTCGAAGACCAAACGAGTGAAGTTCGAACACCGCCTGCGTGATCGCGGTTTCGACAGCGCCGTGCTGCAACGCATGCGCTGCCCGATGGGCATCGGCGAAGTCAAAGGCAAGTTGCCTGTGGAAATCGCCATCTCCATCGCGGGCGAAATCATCGCCACCTACAACGCCAGTTTCGGCCAGCAAACGTCCAGCGCCGAACCGATTGCCAAGCTGCTGCCAGCATCACGTCGCAGCCACGCTTCAAACCTGAAAGCCACGAATTGAGAACGACAATGCCTCTGACTCGAAAAGCCTACCGCGCCGCCATCCTGCACAGCATCGCCGATCCTGCCGAGGTGGGCATCGAAGCCTCCTACGAGTATTTCGAGGACGGCTTGCTGGTGGTCGATAACGGCCAGATCAGCGCCATAGGCCACGCCAGCGAATTGCTGCCGACCCTGCCGGCCGATATCGACATCGCCCACTATCAGGACGCCCTGATCACCCCGGGTTTCATCGACACCCACATTCACTTGCCGCAAACCGGCATGGTCGGTGCCTACGGCGAGCAACTGCTGGACTGGCTCAACACCTACACGTTCCCGTGCGAAAGCCAGTTCGCCGACAAGGCTCACGCTGACGAAGTCGCGGACATTTTCATCAAGGAATTGCTGCGCAACGGCACCACCACGGCACTGGTATTTGGCAGCGTGCACCCGCAATCTGTGAACTCGTTCTTCGAGGCTGCCGAGCAGCTGGACCTGCGCATGATCGCCGGCAAAGTGATGATGGACCGCAACGCGCCGGACTACCTGACCGACACCGCGGAATCCAGCTACGTGGAAAGCAAGGCGTTGATCGAGCGCTGGCACGGCAAGGGCCGCTTGCACTACGCGGTCACGCCGCGTTTTGCCCCGACCAGTACGCCCGAACAGTTGACCCTCGCCGGTCAATTGCTCAGCGAGTTCCCTGGCCTGTACATGCAGACCCACATCAGCGAAAACCTCAAGGAAGTCGAGTGGGTCAAGGAACTGTTCCCGGAGCGTAAAGGCTACCTGGACGTCTACGATCACTACCAATTGCTGGGCGAGCGCTCGGTATTCGCTCACGGCGTGCACCTGTGCGACGACGAGTGCGCGCGACTGGCAGAAACCGGTTCGGCCATTGCTTTTTGCCCGACGTCGAACTTCTTCCTCGGCAGCGGCCTGTTCAACCTGCCGATGGCCGAGAAGCACAAACTGAACGTTGGTTTGGGGACGGACGTCGGCGGTGGTACCAGTTTCTCGCTGCTGCAAACGTTGAATGAAGCGTACAAAGTCATGCAACTGCAAGGCGCACGACTGAGCCCGTTCAAATCCTTGTACCTGGCGACCTTGGGCGGTGCCCGTGCGCTGCGTCTGGAAGACAAGATCGGCACGTTGTTGCCGGGCACCGACGCGGATTTCCTGGTGCTGGATTACAACGCTACGCCGCTGCTCAGCTATCGCTTGAAGCAGGCCAACAACATTGCCGAGACGTTGTTTGTACTGATGACGCTGGGCGATGACCGGACGGTGCTGCAGACATATGCGGCGGGTGCGCTGGTGCATCAGCGCTAAGTCTTCAGGCATAAAAAATCCCCCGCCGCTTTTCAGCCCGGGGGATTTTTATTGCCTGTTCTGCCGCCATCGCCAGCAGGCTGGCTCCCACAGTGATTTGTGGGGTTCACAAGATTTGTGTGCGACCTCAAACCCTATGGGATTTTTGGGGTTCACCAGATTTGCGTGCGACCTCAAACCCTATGGGATTTTTGGGGTTCACCAGATTTGCGTGCGACTCCAAACCCTGTGGGAGCCAGCCTGCTGGCGATGGGCGCGACTCGGTTCAACTTAAAGCTTTGCCGACGAACGCCCAGGCTTCTTGGTCTGCAACAAATGCGAGAACACCGCATGCAAATCATCCGACGCACTTTCTTCGTCAAGGTTGAGCTTGCTGTCGATGTGATCCATGTGGTGCATCATCAAATCCACCGCCAGCTCACCATTGCGCGCTTCGATGGCGTCGATCAACTGGGTGTGCTCGTCGTATGAGCAGTGGGATCGGTTGCCGCTTTCGTACTGGGCAATGATCAACGAGGTCTGCGACACCAGGCTGCGCTGGAAGCTGATCAGGGGGGCATTTTTTGCCGCTTCAGCCAGCTTCAGGTGGAATTCGCCCGACAGACGGATACCAGCACCCCGATCGCCACGGGAAAAGCTGTCGCGCTCGTCATTGACCATCTGACGCAGCTCGGCGATCTGCTCGGCTGTAGCGTGCTGAACCGCCAGCTCGGTGATCGCTCGCTCCACCAGACGCCGGGCCAGGAACACCTGCCGTGCCTCTTCGACACTCGGGCTGGCAACGACGGCGCCGCGATTCGGACGCAGCAGCACAACCCCTTCATGGGCCAGGCGCGACAGCGCACGGCGAATGATGGTGCGACTGACCCCGAAAATTTCCCCCAGCGCTTCTTCGCTCAACTTGGTGCCGGGCGCCAGACGCTGTTCGAGGATGGCCTCGAAGATATGCGCGTAGACAATATCGTCCTGGGTACCGCTGCGGCCGGCTTTGCCTGCTCGCGGTTGTTTCTTGAGGGGCTGCAACTGTTCGTTCATGGGCACTCGAGTCGGGAGAACTGCGGCGAATTGACCGTGACTGTAATACGGCACAGTGGGTCGCTGGCAAGTATCGCGTAAAAAACACCGCGATTGTACACAATGGATGGTGGCAACACGACTGTACGGCTGTTTGTCGCCTCCGCTGTATTGCAACGAAGGGATACTTTTGAGTTTAGGCTTGATCGCAGAATCCTGTAGGAGCGTTGGAACGTGCAGGAACTACTTAGGCGCTCGTAGGCGCTTGTAGGACCTTGTAGGAGCTGTCGAGTGAAACGAGGCTGCGATCTTTTGATCTTGCGTTTAAAAACCACATCAAAAGATCGCAGCCTCGTTTCACTCGACAGCTCCTACAAGGTCCTACACGGCCCTACACGGCCCTACAAGGTCCTGCATAGCGCCTACCCTGGACGACGTTACTACGGACATCTTCACCAGAACAAAAGGAACACCCCGTCATGAACGACGCCACGCACACGCAGCTCCGCCCTCTGGCCGATACGTCACCTTCGGCGATCGTCGCCGGCTTCATCGCCATGATGACCGGCTACACCAGCTCCTTGGTGTTGATGTTCCAGGCCGGCCAAGCCGCCGGCCTGACCAGCGGGCAAATTTCGTCGTGGATCTGGGCGATCTCGATTGGCATGGCGGTGTGCTCGATCGGCTTGTCCCTGCGCTATCGGACGCCCATCACCATCGCCTGGTCGACCCCCGGCGCGGCCTTGCTGATCACCAGCCTGGGCGGCGTCAGCTACGGCGAAGCCATTGGCGCCTACATCACCTGCGCCGTACTGGTCACGATTTGTGGTTTGACCGGCAGCTTCGAGCGCCTGGTCAAAAAGATCCCGGCTTCCCTGGCGGCGGCGTTGCTGGCGGGGATTCTGTTCAAGATCGGCAGTGAAATCTTCGTCGCGGCGCAGCATCGTACTGCGCTGGTGTTGGGCATGTTCTTCACTTATCTGGTGATCAAGCGCCTGTCGCCGCGTTATGCCGTGCTGGCTGCGCTGTTGATCGGAACGGCCCTGTCAGGATTCATGGGGCTGCTGGATTTCAGTGGCTTCCACCTGGAAGTAGCGACGCCTGTGTGGACCACGCCGCATTTCTCCCTGGCGGCCACCATCAGCATCGGCATTCCATTGTTTGTCGTGGCCATGACCTCGCAAAACATGCCCGGGATCGCCGTATTGCGCGCCGACGGGTACAACGTGCCCGCGTCACCGCTGATCACCACCACCGGCATCGCCTCGCTGCTGCTGGCACCGTTTGGTTCACACGGGATCAACCTGGCCGCCATCAGCGCAGCGATCTGCACCGGACCGCATGCCCACGAAGATCGCAACAAACGCTACACGGCGGCGGTCTGGTGCGGGATTTTCTACGGGATCGCCGGTGTGTTCGGCGCAACGCTCGCGGCGTTGTTTGCCGCGCTGCCCAAAGAATTGGTGCTGTCGATTGCGGCGCTGGCGTTGTTCGGCTCGATCATCAATGGGCTGAGCATTGCTATGAGCGAAGTGAAGGAGCGCGAGGCGGCGTTGATCACGTTCATGGTGACGGCATCGGGGCTGACGCTGTTTTCCATCGGTTCGGCATTTTGGGGGATTGTGGCGGGGGTGGTGACGTTAGTGATCTTGAATTGGCGTAAGGCCTGAAAAGCAAAAGATCGCAGCCTCGTTTCACTCGACAGCTCCTACAGGATGAACGCAATCGATGCGGGAGCTGTGTAGGAGCTGTCGAGTGAAACGAGGCTGCGATCTTTTGATCTTCGCATAAAAAAACGGCGACCCTTGGGTCGCCGTTTTTTCTGACATCAAGCTACCGGATTGATTGGCTTTTCCGGG
Source organism: Pseudomonas sp. LBUM1643 (assembly GCF_059716215.1). Taxonomy (NCBI): domain Bacteria; kingdom Pseudomonadati; phylum Pseudomonadota; class Gammaproteobacteria; order Pseudomonadales; family Pseudomonadaceae; genus Pseudomonas; species Pseudomonas sp. LBUM1643. Next base: position 2,005,214 of record NZ_CP166813.1, on the reverse strand, counting down.
TACCAGACGTCGATCAGCGGGCTGACGGTTGCTTCGGTCAGTTCGCTGCGGCCTTTGAGCCAGGCTTCAACAGCAGCGCGCTGCTCTTCAGATACCGAGCCACGTTTCTGCAGGCAAACCAGACCGAAGTCGTCGCCGCCGACATAACCCAGACCGTTGGCTTCCATGGCTTCTTGCAGGAACGCGTCGAGGAAAGCATCAATGGCTTCATCAGCCAAATCTTCTTTGAAATCCAGGTTCAGTTCGAAACCCAGCTCTTGAAATTCATCGACGCACAGTTTTTTGCGCAGACGCTGGGAACGGTTAGTCGCCATTGGAACAATCCTCATAAGTAATAACGGGCGGCACTTTAGCAGTTTAAGCCGCCAATTGCCCGACTCTCTGGGCGCGGCGAGCTACCGTCGGTAAAAAAATAGCTTATTAGCGGGCCAGGTCACGGCACAAGCCGCTACACCTTGGGGCATAATGCCGACACTTTCATGACTACTGAGGGAATTTATCTTCATGCCCTCGTCTTTTTCCCCTCGGCTGTAGGGTTCTATTTCATATGATCAAATCTTTGCGTCCATTGTTGCTGGCCGGTTTACTTCTCCCATTGGCCCTCCCGCTTTGCGCTGCGCCCATTAATACCGGCTTGACTCCCAACGTTGAAAAGGCCCTCAAGGCCAGCAAACTGCAGGACAACGCCCTGTCACTGGTGCTGATCCCCCTCAACGGCCCGGGCACGCCGACCATTTTCAATGCGGACGTCTCGGTCAACCCGGCGTCGACCATGAAGCTGGTCACCACTTACGCGGCGCTGGAAATGCTCGGCCCGAACCACCAGTGGAAAACCGAGTTCTACACCGACGGCACCCTCAGCGGCGGCATTCTCAACGGCAACCTCTTCCTTAAAGGTGGCGGCGATCCGAAGCTGAACATGGAAAAACTCTGGTTGCTGATGCGTGACCTGCGCGCCAATGGCGTCACGCAGATCACCGGCGACCTGGTGCTGGACCGCAATTTCTTCACGCAACCGCAACTGCCCGAGTTCAACGATGACGGCAACGACGAGAACAAACCGTTCCTGGTTAAGCCTGACTCGCTGATGGTCAACCTCAAGGCGCTGCGCTTTGTGGCCCGCAATGACAACGGCCGGGTACTGGTATCGGTCGAGCCACCGATTGCCTCGATCCGTATCGAAAACCAGGTCAAGGCCATCAACTCCAAGCAGTGCACCGGCGGCGTACGCTACAACCCGGTGACCCAACCCGATGGCAGCGTGACCGTGACGGTTGGCGGCCAGTTGGGCGATGGCTGCAGCTCCCAGACGTACCTGTCGCTGCTGGACCACGCGACCTACACCGCCGGTGCGGTCCGGGCCATCTGGAAAGAGCTGGGCGGCAGCATTCAGGGCAAGGACGTTCTGGCGCCTACGCCGAAAAATGCCAAATTGCTGGCCCGCGCTTTTTCGCCGGACCTGGCGGAAATCATCCGCGATGTCAACAAATACAGTAACAACACCATGGCACAGCAGCTGTTCCTGAGCCTGGGCCAGCGGTTCCGCACCGAAGCCGATGGCGACGACGCCAAGGCTGCCCAGCGCGTGGTTCGTCAGTGGCTGGCGAAGAAAGGCATCACCGCGCCGCACCTCATCATGGAGAACGGCTCCGGCCTGTCCCGCGCCGAGCGAGTCAGCGCCCGGGAAATGGCGGCGATGCTGCAGGCCGCCTGGCGCAGCCCGTACGCCGCAGAGTTCATCAGCTCGATGCCGATTGCCGGCACCGACGGCACCATGCGCAAGCGCTTGAAGACCACCGCGATGCGCGGTGAAGCGCACGTCAAGACCGGCACCCTGAACACCGTTCGAGCGATCTCCGGCTTCAGCCGCGACATCAACGGCAATACCTGGGCGGTGGTCGCGATCCTCAACGACAAGGCTCCTTTTGGCGCATCGTCGGTGCTGGATCAGGTGCTGCTGGACTTGTATCGCCAGCCGAAATTGCCAGAGACGGCTTCGGTTCTTTAATCGACCAAGATCAAAAGATCGCAGCCTCGTTTCACTCGACAGCTCCTACAGGTTCATCGGTATATCCGTACCCCTGTAGGAGCTGTCGAGTGAAACGAGGCTGCGATCTTTTGATCCACCTAATTCATTTCTGCCTCAACCCTGTCTCGCCCCGCAAGCTTGGCCGCATATACGCCCGAATCCGCCCGCAAAAGCAGCGCATCCGCGCCCTCTCCAGCTCGCCAGCTGGCCACACCGAAACTCGCCGTAACGATCCCGACGCCGTCAATCGGCGAACTGCGCAGCTCCTGCCATAGCTGTAATGCCAGCACATGCGCGTGCTCGCCACCGATGTCCGGGCAGAGCACCATGAATTCCTCGCCTCCCAAACGACAAAACACATCCGTGCGACGCAGGCGATGACCGATACGTTCGCACACGGCCTGCAGCACCCGGTCACCGACCGCGTGACCGTGCTGGTCATTAATCCGTTTGAAGTGATCGACATCGAGCATGATCACCGACAACTCGCCGCCACCCCGCTCGACCCTGGCCATTTCGGTGGTCAGGCGCTCCTGGAAGTAGCGGCGGTTGTGAATACCCGTCAGGGAATCCGTCACCGACAGCGCCCGCAGTTCTTCTTCCACGCGTTTAAGGTCGGAGATGTCCGAAATGTAGCCATGCCACAGCACGCCGCCGCCCGGCAGTTCCTCAGGCGTTGCCTCGCCACGGACCCAGCGCAGCCCACGCAGGGGCAACTGCACGCGATACTCCTCGCGCCACGGGCTCAGGTTGTCCGCCGAAGCGCGGATCGAGGCGCGCACCCGCGTGGTGTCTTGCGGATGAATCCGGGTGAAGATCGCTTCGGCATTGAGCAGCAACACATCCGGTTCCAGTTCGTAGATCTCGCGAATCCCGTCACTGGCGTAGATCACACTGAAACGCCCGTCGAATTCCATCTTGAACTGGTAGATCCCGCCCGGCACATGGGCACTGAGTTTCTTCAGCAGCAGGTCACGCGCCGCCAGCGCTTCGTGGACGCGCTTGCGTTCGGTGATGTCGATGCAGATCGCCAGGTGTCCGACCCACAGGCCCTGTTCGTCGAGCACCGGCGTCGCCAACATATTCACCGCAAGGTAGCTGCCATCGCTGCGCACCAGCGTCCATTCCCGCGCTTCGTGACCACCCTCCTCACCGCCCTCGACCAGCATCGCCTGACAGGTCGGAATCGGCTTGCCATATCGCGCGCTCAACTCCGCCGAACGTGCCGCCAACTCCCTGGGCAGATGCAAATTCTCCAGGGTCATGTGCCCCACCACTTCAGCATTGGTATAGCCGAGCATGGATTCGGCACCGGCGTTAAACGTGGTGATGACGCCGCGCAGGTCGGTGGCAATGATCGCTACCTGCGTTGCGGCGTTCAGCACGCCACGCAGCTGGCCGTGGGTGCCACGTAATTCCTGCTCGCGGGCGCGCAGTTCCTGGGTCCGTTGCTCGACCAGTTTCAACGCCCGCTGACGTTGGCTGACCAACACATAAAGCAAGGCGCTGAGCAGCAGACTGAGCAAGCTGCCCAACACCACCAGGCTGCTCACCGAAGAATGGTTGGCTTGCAGAAACGAGGTACTGGGCCGCATTTCAACCTGATAATCATGGTCAGCCAGACGGATCAGCTGCGTCGATGACAGTTCGCTGACGGCGGGCGTATTGCTCGACTCGTACAGCACTTCATGCTGATCCCCGGTGGACAGATCAAGAATGCGCACCGAGAGAAAATCGTGGTTATCCTCCGGCAATCCATCCGCAAGCAGTTGGCGCATGCTGATCACGGCCATGACGTAACCATCCGGTATAACCCCCGCCGCCGGCTGCCGGCTGACCGGTGCCACCAGCAGGATTCCCCGGGCATAGGTCGGCTCAATCCCCAGCAGATAAAGAGGTTGCGACACCGCCATGCCACCATGGCTGTCGGCCCGCTCCAGCGTGGCGCGGCGCAACGGTTGCGCAAGCAAATCGAATCCCAGGGGGGTGGGAAGACGGCTTTGAGTCTGGGTGTACAGCACCGGAGCGTACTCGTCCCGCTCAGCAGCCGTTTGCAACTGCCCGGTAGCATCCAGTTCGCGAACACGAAACTCGCTCAACCCTTCTTCCTGCACCGCGCGCTCAAACGCAGGCCGCGCGGCACGGGAGATCCGCGGCGCCCATGAATAAGCTTGGGTGCGATGCAACAGTGGCCTGGCGTAACCGTCGAATTCCTCGCGGGATACCGTGTCGGAATTGGCAAAGAACCGGCGCAACCCGTCCAGGCGCTGTTCCTGATCTTCAAAACGTTCTTCGATACGGCTGTAACGTTCACTGGCGAGCAGTTGGAAGCGTTGCCGCAATTGATGGTGAAACAGATTCAGTGTCGACCAGGCCAGCAGCCCCGTGAGAATGCCGCCGACGAGCAATACCAGCAGCGCGACCAGCCAGGCCGAAGCATCTTCACTGATAAAACCCAGGATCTTTGGGCGCATGACGTGCAACGACATAGAGGCAAACTCAAAACGCCAAGCGCCGGGAAAGCTCAATGGCCCTGAGTTGAGTTATAGCTATTAGCCACTAATTTGACCAGCGCTGTACTCGCAACTGCACCTTTTGCTGCGGATGCCCCTGTAGGAGCTGTCGAGTGAAACGAGGCTGCGATCTTTTGATCTTTTCTTTAAAACAAGATCAAAAGATCGCAGCCTGCGGCAGCTCCTACAGTGAATCCAGGTGTCAGCGCGCCATGATTTTCCAGGCGCGGTGGATCTTGCCGTTACGGGCGAAATCCGGATCGATGGTCTTGGCCGTGATTTCTTCTACCGCGTAGCGTTCGCTCAGGTTGGGCTCGAGTTCGAACTTGCGGAAGTTATTGGAGAAGTACAACACCCCACCCGGCGCCAGGCGCGCCATGGCCAGGTCGATCAACTGCACCTGGTCACGCTGCACGTCGAAAATGCCTTCCATGCGCTTGGAGTTGGAGAAGGTCGGCGGGTCGATGAAAATCAGGTCGTACTCGTCACGGCAGGCGTCCAGCCAGACCATCACGTCGCCCTGCTCCAGACGGTTCTTGTCAGAGAAACCGTTCAGCGACAGGTTGCGACGCGCCCAGTCGAGGTAGGTTTTCGACAGGTCGACACTGGTGGTGCTGCGCGCGCCACCCTTGGCCGCATGAACGCTGGCGGTCGCGGTGTAGCAATACAGGTTGAGGAACCGCTTGCCGGCCGCCTCTTTCTGAATCCGCATGCGCATTGGCCGGTGATCGAGGAACAGGCCGGTATCGAGGTAATCGGTAAGGTTCACCAGCAGCTTGACGCCACCCTCGTTGACCTCGACGAACTTGCCCTGTGCCGCCTGACGCTCGTACTGCTTGGTGCCGCTCTGACGTTCGCGGCGCTTGACCACGACACGGCTCTTGTCGACGTTCAGGGCCTGCGGAATGGCAGCCAGGGCATCGAACATGCGCGCCGAAGCTTTTTCCGGATCGATGGATTTCGGCGCGGCGTATTCCTGGACGTGGACCCAATCCTGATACAGGTCGATGGCCATGGAGTATTCCGGCATGTCGGCATCGTAGACACGGTAGCAGTCGATACCTTCACGCTTGACCCACTTGCCCAGCGCCTTGAGGTTTTTTTGCAGACGATTGGCGAACATCTGCCCGCCTTCGCTCAAGCGCGGCTGTTCGATCACCACAGGGGCAGGTTTGATCGGGTTGCCGTTCTTGTTGTACTTCTCGTACTTGCCCGGTACCACGTCATTGCCGGCGACTTCGACTTCAGCCTGCTCGCGCTCGATCTGACGTTGCTCCGGCGTGCGGCGCTCGCCTGTGACGAACTGGTCGGGTGTGACCTTGATCAGCAGCAACTTGCACGGCAAGGCGCCGTTCCAGAACGAATATTGCTTGTGGCTGCGGATGCCCATGCGCTTGCCCAGGTCCGGGGCGCCGGTGAACACGGCGGCCTCCCAGTTCAGGCACGCCTGACGCAGACGTTCGCCGAGGTTCTGGTAGAGATAGAGCAAGCTCGCCTCGTCACCCAGACGCTCGCCGTACGGCGGGTTGCAGATGACCAGACCTTTCTGGTTCTGGTCCGGGCGCGGCTCGAACGTGCCGACTTCGCCCTGGTAGATCTTGATCCACTCGCTCAACCCGGCACGTTCGACGTTGTTGCGGCCCGGTTGAATCAGGCGCGGGTCAGCCTCGTAACCACGAATCCACAGCGGTGGCTTGGCCAGACCGGCAGCCGCGCGCTCGGTGGCTTCTTCATGCAGCTTTTTCCACAGCGCCGGGACGTGACCGAGCCAGGCCGTAAAGCCCCACTGCTCGCGACGCAGGTTCGGTGCCATATCGGCGGCAATCATTGCCGCTTCGACGAGGAACGTACCCACACCGCACATCGGGTCAGCCAGTGCGCCGCCATCGGCTGCAATGCGAGGCCAGCCGGAACGGATCAGGATCGCTGCCGCGAGGTTTTCCTTCAACGGTGCAGCACCTTGCTGCAAGCGGTAACCGCGCTGGTGCAGGCTGTGGCCCGAGAGGTCGAGAGAGAGGATCGCTTCGCCGCGGTCCAGGCGCAGGTGAATGCGCAAGTCCGGGTTGAGCTTGTCGATCGATGGACGATCGCCTTGCGGCGTACGCAGTTTGTCGACGATGGCGTCTTTGACTTTCAAGGCGCCGAAGTGGGTGTTGTCGATGCCCGAGCCGTGACCGCTGAACTCGACCGCCAGGGTGCCGTCGTTGAGCATGTGGTCTTGCCACTCGATATCGAGCACGCCGTGGTACAGGTCTTCAGCGTCCTTCATCGGGAAACGCTTGAGCACCAGCAGCACCCGGTTCGCCAGACGCGACCACAGGCAAAGACGATAAGCGGTTTCCATGGTGGCCATGCCGCGCACGGCAGAGGTGTGTTCACGTGCTTCTTCAAGGCCAAGCCCGACGGCTTCCTCGATAAGCAGGCCTTCAAGGCCTTTTGGGCAAGTGAGGAAGATTTCAAATTGGTCGGACATTGGAATTTCAAAGCCTTTAGCGAGTGAACGGGCAACGCATTGCCGGTCCGGTTTTCAATCAGGCGTTTTTCTAAAAGAACGCCCGCGTGGCACGAAGGTGTGCCGTCCCACCCTTGCTGCTCGGTTAAAGGAGCTTAGATGCAAAGACAGGTAAAAAAGTTGGGGAAACAAAATGTCATAAGGCGACCCTTCGTCGAATAATGCCTCATCGCAACGCGAGGCGTTCTCGTTAAAGGATTAGCACCGTCATCCTGCGCGGGGCCGATCATACCGGGGTTTGGTCAATAAACGCGTGTAAACATCGCGTTACTTATGGCCATACCACCTTAATGGTTACGTCCTTATGACAAAACGATCATTCCCTCTATGTGACGCATTGGTTAGAACTCAACACAGGTTGACGCCGCAACGACGTCAACAACTTGGCTCGCGACGCCGGCAGCGAGCCCCCAACGGCAGGAGTTTTTTCTGCCAGACCTCGATAGAGGTCAACGCGATACCTACAGTCAACAAGTGAGGGCAACACCCTATGAGAAGACTTAAGCGTGATCCGTTGGAAAGAGCATTTTTGCGCGGATATCAATATGGCGTTGGTGGCAAATCCCGTGAGCTTTGCCCATTTACTCTACCGTCGGTACGCCAAGCCTGGATTAACGGCTGGCGAGAAGGACGCGGCGACAACTGGGACGGTATGACCGGCACTGCGGGAATCCACAGACTCAACGAACTTCACGCCGTCGGCTAATTTACAGGGCTTAACACTCCGACACGACAATCTGATTACTGAATACCTTAACCACGCACGCCCCATCCGGGCGGCGGGCTTCGGCCCAGGGGCTCCTTCGAGGAGCCCTTTTTTATGCCTGTTTTTCAAAAATCCGCATCGGTTAAGGCACTGACTTCACACAATTCCTGTAGGAGCTGCCGCAGGCTGCGATCTTTTGATCTTGCTCTCGGATAATTCACGCACCAACACAAAAACCAAAAGATCAAAAAATCGCAGCCTGCGGCAGCTCCTACATTGACCGAGCAGGCCGCGATTTATTGGGCGCCCCCATCAATCGGTTATCTCAGGGAAGCAATTGCGTCGACAGACTCACGAATCAACGCCGGGCCTTTATAGATGAAACCCGAGTAGATCTGCACCAGGCTCGCACCCGCGGCGATTTTCTCTGCTGCGTGCTTGCCTTCGGTGATCCCGCCCACGGCGATGATCGGCAAGCGACCGGCCAATTCCGACGCCAGTACCTTCACGGTGTGGGTGCTCTTCTCACGAACCGGCGCGCCAGACAGACCGCCCGCCTCGTCACCATGTTCCATGCCTTCGACGCCAACACGGCTTAGGGTGGTGTTGGTCGCGATGACCGCGTCCATTCCGGTTTCGATCAACGCTTGCGCAACCTGAACGGTTTCTTCGTCGGTCATGTCCGGCGCGATCTTGATCGCCAGCGGTACGTGTTTGCCGTGACGCAACGCCAGTTCAGCACGGCGTGCGGCCAGATCGGCCAGCAATTGCTTGAGCGAATCACCAAATTGCAGGCTGCGCAGGCCTGGCGTGTTCGGCGAGCTGACGTTAACGGTGATGTAGCTGGCGTGGGCGTAGACCTTGTCCAGGCAGATCAGGTAGTCATCGACGGCTCGTTCAACCGGGGTATCGAAGTTCTTGCCGATGTTGATGCCCAGCACACCCTTGTACTTCGCGGCCGCCACTCGGGCCAACAGATGATCGACGCCAAGGTTGTTGAACCCCATGCGATTGATGATCGCCTCGGCTTCCGGCAGACGGAAAATCCGTGGTTTCGGATTACCGGGCTGCGCACGCGGGGTGATGGTGCCGATTTCGACGAAACCAAAACCCAACTGGGCAAAACCGTCGATGGCCGCACCGTTCTTGTCCAGGCCAGCCGCCAGCCCCACCGGGTTGGGGAAATCCAGGCCCATGACCGTCACCGGCTTTTTCGCCGGCGCCTTGCACAGCAAGCCGTTGAGCCCCAGACGCCCGCCCGCGCCGATCAGGTCCAGGGACAGATCGTGGGAGGTTTCCGGGGAAAGTTTGAACAACAGCTGACGGGCCAGGGTGTACATGGGCGGGTTTGACTCTGGGCTACGAAAAGTGGCCACGATTATAGCCGGGGTGGAGGGGCGTGCGCGAGGAACAGGAGCGTTATTTGATAGCGGCAACGCCATCGAGTGTCGATGATTCAGACGGCTATACAAGCGCCAGCACAATCGCCACGACAGGAAAAGAAGATGTCTGAAATTCGCATCGGATCAAGTATTTCTTCTGCAAGCTCTCGCCAACTGGACGCTCCGGAATCGGTAGTTCAGCAGCGTAGAGACCACACCATTGTGGAGATGGGCGTCTCCTCTCAAGACCTCGACGCTGCAATGTGCGACCAGGTGTCCGATATCAACGCGCCTAATAACGCACTGCAGGGAAACGATTTAAGCCTGCTTGAGGGCGCCCGCAAGGCAGTGGATTATGTCGTTATCGATATGCTCGACAATTCCGAAGAGCGTGTCGTCACCGACGAGTTGGTGCAGAACCTCGATCAAGCATTTTCAGGTGACATCAGGGGCTTAGAGAACCTTACAAAATCAGGATCGTTAACAGACGGCACCCTTCTGGAAATTGACTTGGGTTTTTTTGAAGACTCGCAACATTTAACTGATAGCAGCACCTATTTACAACGCGCCCAAATACTTTTAGACGCTCTAGGTGCAACGCTGTGCAAGCTAGGAAACAACGAGTTTGAAAGCACTTCAGGACGACTGGCCAGTAACCTATCAATCGCCAGCCTTCAAACAGGCCTGATCGTAGGCATCCTTACAACGACCAGGCAATTGCTCGGATTTGCTATTGAAAAAAGCTTGCAATCCAACGGCACCGCCCCATTGACACGCAGCATGATAGGCGGCATTTCCCTGCTGATTGGCCCAGCCATGAACATTGTTGGCGCGATCAGAGATGAATACAACGGAACGGCGAACACCGAAACGCGACTAGCCCGCCTTGCCACATTGTCATTGTCGCTGGCAGCTTTCGCGGCTGCATTGGCAGTACCGCAAGCCCTTCCCGCCCTTGCTTCATTTGGTCCACAGATGGCCCTTTATACCTTGGCTAACGACCTGTCACAGCTGTTCTTCAAAACCAGCGACAACTCACAGACCACGGGTGCAGGTACGGTGGCCAATGGAGGCTTGTACGCAGCGCTTCAGTTCCTTGCGGGCACTGCCATGGACAGGACTGCTCCCAACTCTGGTGCCGGTTATGCCATGTCAGGCACTCCCGATCCCTCTGTCGCAGACAGCGGGCTAGGGGCTCAACTAATGGCCTGGATGGAGCGTTCCGCGGATTTGCAGTTGAGGTCAAACGTGACTCAACGCAGCCCCGAACAGATCGTTCAATCTCTTGAACCGATTTTCGGACAGGATGTTTTACGTGGTGCCTACAACGGCGCCGCAGAAGTTGTTAGCAAAGTGGTGGGGGGGGAAATAATGCATGCGTTTCAAAGCGAAAAGTCGGCCGATGGATATCGAATCCATTTCGCTCCACGCATCCCCACTGCTTCACAGGTGGCAGATCAATTATTGACCACGGGGGCGATACGTACTTCTTTCGGCCAATTCCTCATGGGCGCCGCGATATCGGCAGGAACATACTTCGGCGGCTTGGGATTGTCCGCTTCGGCCACTAATCACGCTGTCAATGCGGTAGTCGCTGCCGTTGCTTTCGCCGGATATCCCGGATTCCTATACGCTCACGAGGGCAACCCGCCTGAAGAATAAGAAGCGCAGGCAACCGTATGCGTCCACTAGTGCTTGCTGGACGCATTCGGTGTTTCACCACTCACTCTTTTCCCACGAATCCTCATCTGGTGGATCAAACACACGCAGGGTATTCCTGACGAACATATCCAACGCGAAGGCCAGGCCGTTGGCGCCTGAGACCTCCTTGTACAATTTGGACTTGTGCAACCCTTCCTGAAACAAACGAACCATGACCTGATTCGTCACTGTCATCAGCGCTTTGGTAGTCGGATACGCGGGCATGTCGCCCCCCTCTCCCCGTAAAGATCTGAGGTAGTCATAGATAGCTTTTTCGCCCTGCCCCTCCATTATCCATAGCTGTTGAATAAGCAAGTCAATCTCGGGATCGGGTCGCTTGCTACCCATCACCTCCTCACTGGCCCGCAACAAACGAGACTCCAACGCCTCAACCCCCGAAACCCGACTGTCCTCGACCAGGGGCGATTTCATCATTGCGTCGATCCTCATCGCGCACGCCCACCAAAGCTCGAACACACCTCACCGAGTCGCTGAATCGACGCCCCATCGAGCGCACGAACCGACTCGGGCAGGTTCTTCAAAAGAGACAACAATCGCGGATGCAATCGCTGGCAGCTCGCTTCGATATCAAACTCGAGCAGTTGATCGCCGAGGCGCAGCACATAGCGTTCCTGCGCTTGATACTCAAGCACCAGTGCGCCGGGCCAGAGGGCTTGCAAGCGCTGGCGCAGTTCATTGCCTTGTGATTTGCAGCGCACCGGCAGCAAGACCTGCAGCACCGTATCGGGCTGGCTCGGTTGTTCCGCCAGCCAACGTTCCAGCATCTCGTCCAGCCATTCGCCGCGACTCAATAAATCGCCTAGCAACTGGCGGGAAGCCTGTGCGAGTTCGCGGCGCAATTGCTCGCCCAGCGCCTGCGACTCAAGCAGACCACTCGCCAAGTCTTCAGCCGCTCTCAAGATGCCCTCGGCGTAACCTTGTTGAAAAGCGTGGGCACGGATTGCATCGGCGTCACGGCCGGCCTGTTCGACGCATTCACGTGCCCAGTCTTGGGCCTGCTGTTGCAAAGCGCGTCGCTGACGCGCGGCGACGATGTCTTCGCGTGCAGTGCGTGCATCGCTTGAATGGGGCACGTCAGTCAGGGTTCGGATGGAGTCGAGCATGCTGTACCGCCAAAAAAAAAAGGGCCAGGTCAGGCTCTGCGACGGGCCATTGCCTGTGCAGATCAACCACCTGTGGAGAAAACTGCAACGACAGGCGCTCAAGCAACAGCGCCGGCACACCATCGAACCAACCCGATAACGCATTGAAGCCCGCGGCGTCGATTTGCTGCATCAGCGGGAGGGACGATTGGAGCGGCCCGCTGATACGGGGCCCGGGATTACAACTGGCGAACCGGCGCAACGACAATGGCAACTGCTGCAAGAGCCCGCCTCGGGCCAGCTGGGGAAACAGTCGCCAGGCGCCAATCAACGACGCGATCCGGGGCATTTGTCGCCATTGCCGAACCCACACGCTGGCAACGCCACTGAGCGGCATCGCTGGCCACGGACCTTGCAACGCGAGGCCTTCGAGCACGATCTGATTGAGCACGCTCCTGGCATCAGATGCCTCGAACCCTGTCGGAACAGACAGGCGCTGAGCGTGCAGATAGTCCAGCGGTTCGGCGAAAATTTGCTGCCAACGTTCAGCGCTCGATGTCACGGGTCACCCCACTCAACTGTCGATACCCAAAAACCCCAGCGCCAGCAAAAAACAGCGCCGCAAACAACGCCATTCCCCACAACCAGCGCGAATCATCCGCCGCAGCGCTGACTAACGGCGCTACATGCTGCGTCGGCGATCGCTTTGTCAGAACCACCGAGATGTTTTCGTACTCAACGCCCGCAAAACTGTTTTTGAGGAAGCGCTTGATATCGGTGATCAACAGTTGCGGATCGATGTCTCGCTCATGAACCGCCACGGCAGACAAATGAATGGGCGCAGCCTTGCGCCCTCCTTCTCCGGCATCCAGGTCGTAACTGACATGTACCCGCGCCGACACCACACCTTCCAGCACCCCCAGCGATTGTTCGATCCGCTGCTCCAGCGCCGAATAAAGCCGGGCTTTCTCGGCGCGGGGAGAGGCTACCAGCGAGTCACTGGGGAACATTTCCGCGACCTGCACCCGAGGTCTTGAAGGCAATGAATACAGGTTGAGCAAATCGACGGCTGCCGAGAAATCGACCTGGTTGATCTTCACCGAATAACCAGTCTTCCCAGCGTCCACCTTTGTCGCCGTAATGTTGTTGCGCTGCAGTACCGAAAGCACTTCGTTCGCCTGTTGCTGGTCCAGCCCTTCAAGCAGGCTGGGCTGCCGGCAACCCAGCAGCGCGACACACAAAAACATCAGCAGCGCGCCTGCCTTCATGACGCACGCAACAGGGTTTCGGCCGTGCCCACGGCCTTGCGTACCAGCACGTTAAGCAGATTGATGTCCACGTTGTATTGCCCAACCTGCTCCTGCAGACGGGCCAACGCTTCAGGGCTGGTGATATCAGGGCTTTGCATCAGCGAGTTGATCGACGCAACCTCCTGGCCGCTGCTCACCGCGGAACTGGCGAAGGCTTCAAGCAATCGACTCTCGAGCGAAACCGTCGGGCCTTCCTGGGGGCCGCGCAGCTCAACGATTGCGGTCCGTTCGATAACGGAAGAAGAGAGGCTTTGGATAGTCATGCACTGCACTCATTAAAGTGGACACCGTCAGGCAACAATGACCCGTCAGGAAAAATCAGCGAGCCGCCTGGATGATCGCCATGTCGATGTCCTTGAAGCCCTTGACCGTGTTGGTCTGGGCGTTACGGAATACCGTGTAGGACGAAAATGCCGTCTGGTAAGCCGCCAGCTTTGCCGGATCAGAGGCATCATCCTTGAGTGCCTCAAGCGCCAGATCCAGTGCATCCTTGAGGCTCCTTGCACCGTTTTCGAAGGCTTCGGATTGACGACCGAGGAAGTCATCAGGGAATTGAATCGGGAATTCGGGAATACCGGGACCAGCCATAAGTCACCTTTTATAGTTTTGTCGGAAAATGCCAAGACGATGAAGTCATCTTGATGAAGCCCTGAGGGCCGGTCTGGAACGACTTGCCCTTGAGCGAATCGTCTTTGAGCTCGACAGTGAAGTGCACGTAGCGATCACCCCACTGCCGGTAAAATCCGTCGACGTAGTGGCGCGCGGCAGCCAACTCGGAATCCTGCAAATTGCCTGCAACGGCAAACGTGACACTGTCACCGTACTCAACACGGCTGAACCCCAGCGACAGACGTTGCAAACCCTGCTCGGCAAGATCTGCCAGCAAATGGTCGTCCTGTATCTGTACCGCCACATCCCGGGCATAGGGCGCCGCCTGGAGCAGGACATCGAGCAATCTTTTTTGAGTATCAGGCGAGAGCACATTGCGTTGCGCGCTGACCAGCAGCCGCGGTATCGAGGGGTTCTTCAGGTCCAGTGAGTGCCAGGCCAGTTGCGGATCATGGTCGACCAGGCGTTTCTCCAGCCGTTGACGTTCCTGATCCATCACCAGCACTTTCGCGCTCAGCAGGTTGTTGCGCATTAACACTTGCCGGCTCCAGCCAGCGTCTCGTTCGGATGCCACAAAGACGTAAACCGTTTTGTCGCGTCCGTGCACCACCTCTACCTCGGCACTGACGCCGGCAATGAGTTGGCGGACATCGGTCTCGGGTGTGTGTGCAGGCACCGACCACACGCCGACCGAGGCCACCAACAAGCCCAGCGCCAACCCGCCACTGAGCCATTTGGCGACGATCTTTCGCTGCCACGGGCGAGCGACTTCCTGAGGTGAAGGCTTGGGCTGCGACTCAATGGGCTCCGGTGCCCAGTGCTCGTCTTGCGCATGTAAACCTATGTGCAACCCACCCACGTGTTCGCTGCGCTGAAAGACAAACTGCCGCGTTTGCGCCGATTCATCGAGCCGTCGCAACTGCACGCCGCTTTCATCCAGCAGCACTTCGAAATTGCATCCCCCGTGTTCCAGAGGAACGAAAATCGCATCCGCTGGCACGCTGACCGGGCAGGTCGCGTTTCCCAGGAGGTCCAGCGGCGCCACAATGAACAACGTGCATGGCTCACTGATCGGGAACTCGCACCCTTGCAGCGGACCGTTCAGGATCCGTAGTACACAGGGTTGCAATGGGGGGGCCGACATATCCGTCACCTATCAAGTTCCAGACCGTGAGTGAGCCCCATCCTAAAAACATCACCCGGGATGATCCTGATCGAATTCTGCTGATCGCGAATGCTCTCGATCAGAATGACCCCTGCGCTCCTCTCGTTGCGACCGTGCAGGAACTTTGCGGGTCAGCACCTGGTAACGCGCCCATACCTTTCGCGCGTAGCGAAGTCGTGCTGTCTGGCGCTCCGGGGCATTGCCGGCGTTGTACGCGCCGACGGCTGTCCAGTTGTAGCCGTATCGGGAAATGAAACCGGCCAGCACTGAAGCGCCGACTTCAACCGAGAGGCAGGGCTCATCCAGCAACCGCTGCTCGGTAATCCCTTGGGTACGCAAACCAGGCAGGTGCCAGCTATTGATCTGCATCAGACCGATATCGCGACTGCCGTCGGCGTTTGTGTTTATCGCGTCCGCGCGTTGCTCCGATTCCACGTCGGCGATGGCCTGAAGCAGTTCAGGCTCGATCCCGTGCAACTGACCGGCCCTCCCCCAACAGAACGCGTGCGCCTGCCCGATTCCAAGACAGGCAAACACCACCAACCCCAGTGCTCGCTGCCATGTCATGCCTGACGCAATCCACTGCCGAACGAAGGCACGTTGCGTACAGGTGAACTGCATACCGGCGTTTGTCGCTGCAACGATCTCCAGCGTGGTGAGACCAGCGCTCCCTCCACCCCGCCAGGTCGTAGTGGCGAAGACAACACAGCGACCCGAGAGCGTCCCGACCGCAGCCAGTTTGCATACTGATTGCGGGCAGTGAGCGGGTTGACCCCAAAGAGCACGTTCCAGGCGGCCAGGCCTTGCTCTCCGACCGCGATGTCCGTTAATGCGGCCTGTTCAAGTTCATACCAGGCGGCCTCGTACTGACCGAAATACGCCAATGTCGCCGCATGCAACATCACCAGCAAGGGATGCCCCGATGCGCCTTGCTGCAGACGCTGGCGCGCCATCAGCGCCGCGTTTTGCGGGTTGCCTGTCAGCGCGATACGCACTTGTAGCACCTGCGCACGCACGCAATCCGGGTCAAGCCGCAGGCATTTCTCAATGGACAGGGTCGCTTGATCGTTACGTCGCCAAAACCAGTGATGCCAGGCGTGAAAGTAATGCACGTCAGCCTCATCGGACGCCAACAGGCATCGGCGAAACAACACCTGCGCCGCCTCCTCGCAACCATGCAAACTGGTCAACAAGGCCAACCGGATCAACGCCGGCGTACTGCAAGGGTCCAGCGACACCGCCTTGGAGATCGCCGAGTCAGCTTCTTCTACAGCGCGCTGCACCTCACAGGCGCCCAGCATCGCCTGCCCCAGCCAAGCGTCGGCCAAACCACAAAGCGGCGGCGCATAACGACTCGCCAGCTGCCTGCACTGCCTGAATTGAACAACGGCATCGCGCAGGCTTTGAGGGGTGTGCCGCTGCACGCTGCATACACCGCCCAGGTAGGCCACGGCCGCCGGATACGAAGAACACGAACTGCCTGCAACACGCCCCCCTGTCAGACGCTGCGCGATCAGGCAAGTCAGCTCGTCAAGACGTGCGTCCAACCCGTCGCCGGCTAAGACCTGGCTATGAATCAGCATGTGATTACACCCACGAATCAGCTCGATCGACCATTGCTGATGCTCCCCCTGTCCAGCGCAACGGCCACTCAGGTAATAGTCCGGGGATGACCGTGACACCCAATGCTGCACGTCGATCGGATAGTCATAGGCGGCCGTCAGGCTGGAAGGCATGACCTGCACGACGTCGGCAAACGCCGTCGCAAATTGACAAATCATCGCGTCTTGCAAGTCCAGTGCGTCAGCCTCGTCCATGCCTCGAAAAGGCAATACGGCGAGCGTTGGCACTGGGAGTATTGACTCGGCAGGTGAATCGAGCTCAACCACAGGGCAGGTGAACCGATAACCCTGACCGTACACCGTGGCGATAAAGCCTTTGTTTTCCTTGAACAACTTGCGTAATGCATAGATACACCGCGTCAACGACTCCTCGGCGGCATCGGCCTCGGGCCATACGACATCCAGCAGATGATCCTTGCTGATCACCGTGCCGGCCGATCCGAGCAGCAGCCGCAGTACACTCAATTCTTTAGGAGGGACGTGTATTCCTTTATCTTCTTGCATCAGCGTTCCATCGCTTTGCAGCAGCCATTCGCCAAAAACGAACGACCTGAACGGCGTTTGATCAGTTGCACTGTCCATACTTGGAAAAATCTCTATAGGAAGGTACTGAATCGCGATCAAGCCTGGGTGTAACCAGGCTTGATGATGACAAGCGGCAGGACTATAGAAAGTAGGTAAAAAGTATTCCGTAGGACAAAGAGCTTTATGCAGGGGGAAAATACAACCCGTTTTGTAGGATCAGATACCACCCGCCACTATCAAACGTCGATCTTTCAGCGTTCGCAGTGGGCCCGCACCAAACTGACGATGTCGGCCACTGTTTTCCATTGCTCGACCCCTGCGGCAGGCAGCTCCACTTCAAATGTCTCGTTAAGTGCCATGACTATTTCGACCAGACTCATGGAATCGACATACAAATCTTCTACTAAACGCGAGCCGCTCTCTATGTTTCGACGGCCAACCGAAAAGTAGTCCGAGACTACTTTTATCACCTGCGATTCGATATTCAGTTCAGCAACTTTCATGTTCATCACGTGTCATCTCCAACGCCAAGAAAGACGCCACACCGGCTCGAATGAACCCGCGCAGCGCCCCCTTTTTCATTTAGCTCACTGGATTTCTATTCGCACTTTAGAAATTCAACATCGCCTTCAACATGTCCGCAAACTGATTAAGGTGCGACGACAACGTCTTGTTGAAATTGTCATGATACGAGTTGGCATTCGAATACTTCTGCGTGAACGACTGCAGCATGTTTTTCAGCCGTTCTTCCTGAGCGTTAAACCCGGTTTGCCATCCCTGAAATCTTGCAGTGTCCCAGATGACCCAACCCAGATTGGGTGGAAGGCTGTCTCTCATGATCGTCAGAGGCCCCAAGTCCATGACAACGCTAAACGTGCCGTCGGCGTTTTGCATGAGGCAGCTTTCAGGCAAGCCCAACGCCTTGCGCCAATTGTCCGCTTCTTCCCTGCTCGCACCGTCCATGCCAGGTGCCGGAAATAGCACTGAAGCTGGATTGGGGTGAGAGTACTTGCGGATAAGTGCGTCCAGCGCCAGCCTGATTTCTCCGGCATTGACCTTGACCTCTTTCCCTTCATTCGCCCCTTCGATCCATTCTTGCATCTTGGCGGTGATTTCTTTATTGAAGCCGGCAAAGAAATCCGAGTACGCTTTTATCAGGTGTTCATAACCGGCCAGGTAACCGTTTTTGATCAGGTCTATCAGCTCGAGCAGTTTGTCGAAGAAGTCATTCGGCGAGTTAATAACGGCATCGAATGCATCGGCCATTTCTGCGGGAACGGGTCCGCTGCCCAGCTCACCCAAAATACGGCTTTGCTCGAGTACCACTTGCTGTCGTTGCTCATCAGTTAGCGTGCCGATCACATCCCTCATCACCAAACAGCAGTCCTGGAACTTCTGAGCCCACAGTTGAGATCGCATACGCTTGATCTCAACCTGCTCAACAAACTCTGCGATAAGACTTTGTGCTGATCCGCCGTTCCACAGTTCATCAACTACCTTAGTGGGGTTCGGCTGGCACCTGAGCATGTTTTCCAGATAACGCGCCAGCACTGCCAATGAACGATCAAGCGATTGAACAAGCGCCATTGCCACCGGAACTTCAGACGGAATTTCAGCCGCTACGCCAGCGTTCATTCCTTCGTTGGGATCGTCAGGCGGGCGGCCAGAGGGTGCGGTGGAGTCCGTTATTCTCATTTCATCCCCCGATTAGCCGCGCGCCGGCAAGCCAATGACTTCAATCCGCGATTGGAAAAGCTGCATCACCATGTCCATCAGCTTTTGCAGCAACGCCGCATCGGCCGAGTCTTTCTGTCCGACTTCGTCACTCAGGCTCTTTTGGGTGTTCTGCGCGCTTTGCTGCAGCACTTCTTCTTCCCTCGCGGCGTGTTCCTTCATGCGGACCAGACTGGACACCACCTGACTCATGCTCATGGACATTGCGTTGAGTGCTCGACCGATCTCGAGTTTCTTTTCGATGCCCTTCATGCCGCCCAGGCTCAGCCAGTCCGACGTCTGGCTGACCTTTTGGGCTTTCAGGATTTCACCGTCGAACCAGGCTTGTTCCTGTGGGTTCAGCGTTGTGCCCTTGGGTTTGAAGTCCATCGTTTTGGACCTGCCGAAATCATCGAATACCGTTATTTTGTAAGTCGTCTCGGGATCCCAATCATCGCGCGTGCGATCGCTTTTCAGGTCTCGCTCGATGTTGTTGGCATCAAGGGAATTTCGCTTGTGCAGGTCGATATCCGCATGTTTGAGCCCTTGTCCCTAAAAGGTTTTGAGCATGGCGAATCCGGCGATTGCACCAGACACCACCGCGGCAGTGATCGCGCTGTACAGCGCGGCCTTGCCCGACTCCACGATGGCAGCGCCCTGGGACTTGGCGGCATCGGCGGCCATGATGCTGAAATGCCCGCGCAGTTCGGCATTGGTCACCCGTGCGATGTTCAGCGCGATGATGGCGGCAACCAATACATTGGCGTGCTTCTCCCATGCACCCGGATCGAACGCCAGACTGTCGCGCACCTCTTCCTTTTGCATCAGTGTGGCCGCGACGAAGTCTTGCCAATCGGACGCCGAGGGTTGGTACGCATCGATAGCGCTTTCCAGTTGGGCCGCTGTCGGGGTGACGCCGCGGTGCTCAAGAACTTGGTCCTTCGCGATGCCCCCGAGCAACGCCGGGTCACTCAACGCTTTTCTTTTGCGATCATTCGAATGCTGCTCTTGGGCGACCAGCTCATTGAGACCAGCATCCAGTGGATCAATTTCTCTGGGATGAGCCGAAGGCTGTGCAGCGTTAATCGAAAACATGACGAACTCCTTCTATGATTTCAAACGTGCCGGACCATCTGCAGGTTCACCGAATGGCTGCGTTGCATATCAGCAAACACCTGTTCGATCTGCCGGGTTCTGTCGCGCATCGCAGTGCCGTAGTCCTCGACCAGTCGCGTGAGGTAGCCGGTGATCTCTTCGCTGATCGCCATGCGCACCTTCACGTCTGCCAAGTGCAACGCTGCCTGGGCCTGATGATTGCCACTGGCCACTTGCAACCCGCCCTGCACGGTTACGCTGCCGAACTCGGTCAGTGCCTGGGCGATTTCGAGGTTGGCCGCATAGCGAGCCAGGGTGACCGGATCAGCGCCGTTGGTGATCAAACTGCGCAATTGCGTCAGCATTTGGGTCAGCGAATTGCCGACCGATGACGCCACCTGCTTGAGTGCCTGCATTGCCGCAGGGGCGGCCTGGGCAATCACTGACGCCAGTTTCGAAGCGACGGCGCTGACGATCGGCCCGATCACCTGGACCCCGACGATGGCAACCAGTACAACGGCCGCCAGGGTGGCGGCAATGCCCTGGATCATGCCGGCGATTTGCGCGATGTCCTTCGCCGTTTCAGGGTCTACGCCCAACCCGATCAACAGCCTGGTATAGAGATCCGTAAACAGCTTGATGGCTTCCTGCATCACTGTGGTCAAGGGCTTCATGGCTTCGGCCATGAACGACACGCCGGTGGCCTCCTTGACCACCGCATCGGCAATCATCACTGCAGCACCGATGACACCCACCGCGATCAATACCGGGTTGGCGGTCAACACTCCAGCGGCAATAGTGGCGACGGTCAACAAGGCGCCCACAATCACGCCGATGCAGCCCATGGTTTTTTGCAACGCCTCGGCCTTGCGCACTTCTTCCAGGTACTTTTCCGACTCCAGCTTCATGTGTTCCTGAAGTTTGGCCTGCAACTCGAGAAAGAGCGCCTGGTTCAACTCCTCTTTGTTCTGGGCCGACTCGCCGAGTAACTCGATGATCTTCAGTCTGTTGAGCAATGCCAGTGCGCTGCTGCTCAGTGCCTTCTCTTGCGTCTCTTTGATCCCTGGAACACCGAGCCCCGTTTCCTGCACTTTTGTAGCCACGACCAGCAGTGTTTTGGCGGCCGCGTTAGCGATCTCGATCAGTTTCAGATGGGCATCGGTGGCTTTTTGAAAGACCTCTTTGTGTGCGGCCAGATCACCTTTGAGCAAGTCGCGCAGCGCCAACTCCTTCGCATACTCCGGCGATTCCGGATCAAGCTCGGCCAGTCGGGCTTCGCTGTCATCCAGCAGGCCCTGGAAATGCTGAACCCGCTCGCGCAACTTCTCAAGTTTCTCCTGACTGCCGCCGACGACTTCTTCAGCGGCCGCCAAAGCGTCGACAGCGGCCTGATATTCAGCGCCCAGCTTTTCATGACCCTGCTGCCGGGCGCCGGCCATGGTTTGCAGCATGGCCAGGCGATTTTTCAGTTTGTTGACGTCAACCTCGCTGAACAACTCGCTGATCATCGCCATCAACAAGGTGAACAGGTCACCGTTGGTTTCCGGTTTGTTGCCGTCCGCGCGCGGTGGTGGTGCGTATAACTGGGGGCGCCCGGAACCTGCGGCGGAGTGACCGTGTTCACCGGCGTAGTTCACCGACATCAAACCGGCCAGCGCCTCCTGCCCTGCCTTCTGGTAATCGACTGTTCTGGCCGCCTGACTGGCGGCCTTTCCGTAGATTTCGAACGCCTCGGCACGGCTGAGCGTACCGGTTGAAAATGGGTTAAATGTAGTTCTGATTTCACTCATGTTCAGTCCTCCGAACAGTCCTTTTCAATGTGGCTCAGGGCTTGCAGATAGACCTGTGCCTGTTTTCGCAGATCGTCTTCAGGGGCCTGCTCGAGTACGTACTCAAAACACAGCCGGGCTTTGCCGACCTTGCCCAAGGCGAGTTGACACTGGCCGGTGTAAAGCATTGGCCGGTACTCATTCTTGCCTTGAGCGAACGCAATGGCGTACAGGTCGATGGCTTTCTGATGGTTCTGTTTGAGTTGGTGCACTGCGGCCAGTCCCATCCAGTAATGGCTGTTGTAAAAGTCGTAGATGCACAGGAAGTGAAAGAACTTTTCCGCATCGTCCAGCCGCCCCTGTTCATAGAACTGGTAGGCAAAGGCATACAGGCCATCCATGTGTTCGTCACTGATGCCCTGCACGTCCTTCAACGGCGCGCCTGCGAGCACCGCATCGACGATTTGCAGGGCCACTTCTTCATCTTGTTGTTTGTCGCGACTCATCAGCCACACTCCTGAAAAAACGTCAGCGCCGCTGACGCCTGCATTGAGCCAAAGCGCCAACCTGCACGCTGCCAAATAGCGCTCATGTCGGCGTTCGGATGGAAGGAAAAAGGGATGGGCTCAGGCTTGCTCGACCTGTTCGAGCCAGATCAGCAGGCGCAGTACTTCTTCGACTTCCTGCACCTGGAGGAAGCTGTAACGCTGGTGGGTTTTGAAGATCCGCCGCGCCAGGGCGACGTCGTTGATGACGGGCACCCCGACTTTTTCGGCATACGCCCGCACGGCGAGCGCGCGCTGGTTGGTTTCCATCAGCGAGATGAAGGGCAGCAGGGTAATTTCGGGGCGGAAATACACACCGATTGCGATGTGCGTCGGGTTGGCGATGATCATGCGTGAGTTGCGCACATCGGACTTGACCTGTTCCGACAGCAACTCCATGTGCAGGTCACGCCGACGGCTCTTGATCTCGGGATTGCCGTCCTGCTCCTTGCGCTCGCGCTTGACCGCGTCCTTGTCCATCATCTGGTCTTTCATGAACAGCCAGTATTCGCTGAGCGCATCGAGCACCACGATCAGCAGCGCGCACCCCAGAAACGCCAGCAGCAGCACCAGCAGTAAACGCCCCCAGATCGCGAACAGATCCGGTGCCTGGGCATACAACTGGGCGAACAGCAGTTGCCGTTGGGTGACCCACACAATCCACAGCGCCAGCGCGAAACTGCCCAGGTACAGCAGCGCTTTGACGGTGTCCTTGACCGTGCGCAGGCTGAACAGTTTCTTGAACCCATTGATCGGGTTCAATGCGCCCAGGTTGAGTTTCAACGCTTCACTGGCCAGCGCAAAACCGCTTTGCAGCAACGCGGGTAACGCACTGGTCAGGACGCACACCAGGAGCAGGGGCAATAACGCTTTCAGACCAACGAGCACCAGCATCGCCGAGTACTTTTGCAGGTCGGCGTCAAAGTCACTGGCGATGATGCGCCGATAGACTTCCATGACTTCCAGCAGCGAGCTGTTGAACACCATGTAGGTGATGCCACACATCGTCAGGCAGGTAACCACCAGGTCCTTGGCCTTGAATGTCTGCCCCTTGCGCGCGGCATCCCGCAACTTTTTGTTGGTGGGCTTTTCAGTCTTCGAGGCGCTGGACGACATCACGGCCCTCCGCTTCCAGGTAGTGCTCCAGCGAGTGGGATTTAACCCCCATGCGCAGGATTTCATCCGGCAGGTGCGCACCGAAATACAGCATCAACACCACCAGCGCCACCAGGCTCTTGACCGTCAGTGACACGGAGAAGGCGTTCATTTGTGGCGCATAGCGCGAGAGCAAACCCAGCAGCGCTTCACTGATCAGCAGCGTGGCAACCACCGGGGAGCTGATCACCAATGTCTTGCTGACCAAGGCATCGAGCAAATTGATGATCGAGGGTAGATTCATCTCACAGCCGTTCACCGGCGCGCAGATGCGGTAACTGTGACCGACTGTTTCGAGCATCAACAGCATGCCCCCGCCTTCGAGGTAGACCGCCGCGGCAAATAGCTGAAGAAAGTTTGCCAGCTCCGAGGTATCGACGCCGTTGGCCGGGTCCACCGTGCTGCTGAGCATCGCACCGCGCTGGTTGTCGATGAGGTTACCCATGGCATGCAGCACCCAGAACGGCCAGCACAACAGACATCCCAGCAACACGCCGATACCGGCCTCGCGCAGTATCAGACCAAAGAACGCCAGTCCATCGAGCGCGGGCAGTGGTACGCCGACGTACGTCCAGAACCCCAGCGCCACCAGCACGATGACCGCCTGACGCGGCGCCCCGGTCAGCACGCCACTGTTCAGGAACGGCAGCATGAAGAAAATCGGAGCCAGCCGCGCAACGCCCAGCACGGCTGCAGCCATTAACGCGTACAGATCGAAAAACAGCGTCACCGTCATGGGTCTAACTCAAGGCCAGGCGCATGACTTCGCGGCTGAAATCCAGCAGAGTCTCGCCGTACCACCCGGACAACAGAAACAGACACCCGGCGACCGCCATCAATTTGAAGCCGAACGGCAGCGTCTGCTCTTGTAGCTGAGTGACGGTTTGAACCAGACCGACCACCAGCCCGACCACCGTCGCGACGATGATCGGCCAGGCCACCATTAGCAGAATCAGGTACAGGGTTTTATTGCCGGCATAAACCAGATCGTTCATCGCGCGCGCCTATGTCAGCAGGGTCAGGTATTGCTTGACCAGCCCGGTAGACAGTAGCGCCCAGCCATCCAGCGCCACAAACAACACCAGCTTGATCGGCACCGAGATGATCACCGGGCTCATCATCATCATGCCCAGCGCCAGCAGGATGCTGGAGATCACCAGATCGACGATCACGAAGGGCAGGTAAAGATAAAAGCCAATCTTGAACGCGCTTTTGATTTCACTCAGCGCATAGGCCGGTAACAAGGCGAACAGCGAGGGTTCGAGCTCGTCATCATCCGGCAGGCGCTCTTCGGTTTCACCCTGCACCCTTTGCGCTCGTTCGAAGAACAGCGCCAGTTCCGGGTCGGTGTATTTGCGCAGGTAATCCTTGTAGCCACCCAGGCCGTTCTCGGCAAAATTCACCACGGATTCAATGTCGGTGAAGGCCACCTGCTCGTCCTTGTAATAGCCGTAGCCCTGCTTCAACACCGGCGTCATCACGAAAATCGCGAGCATCAGCGCAATGGCATTGAGGGACATGTTCGACGGCACCTGCTGCAATCCCAACGCGTTGCGCACGATGACAAACACGATGGAAAACTTGATGTAGCAGGTGCCCGCCGCCACCAGGAATGGCAGCAGCGAAGCAAAGGCCAGCAACGCAATCAGTGAGACGTCATTCATCGGTGACGTTCCGATAAACCTCGAGCAATTCGACACCCAATTGACCGTCCAGCTGGACCAGTTCTCCTCGCGCGACCCGCTTGCCGTGGGAGCGCACCTCGATGTGCATTTCGGTGTCAGCGGCCAGCGGGATAAGTTGGCCGGCAATGATGTTTTGCAGGGTGCCCAGTTCGATATCGTGGGTGGCCAGAACAAACTCCAGACGAACCGGTAATTTCTCCAGCACGGTATCGCAGCCGGATTGCTGACTTGAATCGTCAACCGTTGATTCCATGTGTAAACCCTCTTTGGTGAACGAGAAAACGCCGATGCTTCGGTTCGCCAGCCAGCACTGGCGAGTCAGTTCAGTGATCCGCAGCACATCGCCCTGCGCGAGGCGTGCGTGGCTTGAGCGACTGATGTTGCTGGCTCCCAGAATCAGTTGCAGGCGCAGCGGTAAATCGCTCAGCCATGCACGTGATTGCGACGATTTTTCTGGCCAGTGCTCAGAGGGCAGAATCAACAACCACAGCCGACCCGCAGGGGTGTCGATCCAGGGCAACGCCTGCGTCGGCAAGACCTGTGAGTCGATCAACTCGATGCCTGCAAGACGCTCGTAGTGCAGTTCATCCTGTGTCTGGGGCAGCGGTCGAGGGACAGCACGAAACAAAGAGACGATGCTTGTGAGCGAGCACTCGACGGTCAGCAGTGACGCCAGTTGCGGCAGCGAACAATGCAGCCAGTCACGGGCCAGAATCAGACCTTGCCAGTCGCCCCGCTCGCCCTTGGCGCTAAACCGTAGATACCCGGTCTGCGCCTGCGGCAAGCTCAACCCCGCGCAATGGCCAGCGCCCTGCCAGCGATAGACAGCCTGAGTGCGCGCATGCAGCCGTTCATCGACACGGCGTAAAGCCAGCGGCTTCAAGGTACCGTTTCCTGTGGTTGTTCCTGTTCATCGTCCGGCGATTGTCGGGAGCCCTGATGCTGTTGCTCATCCCGATGATCATTTAGCCGCCAATGGGCGTCCGGAACCTGCTCGAAAGGTTCGCGCAACTGTTCGAAGACTTGAGAGCTGCTGGGGCTGAGCACCAGGTTCTGGATCGATTCGCCCGGCAGTCGGGTGATCGTGACTTGACCGTGGGCAGCGCCTTTGTTGAACGGAACCTGGAGAAACTCACGGGTCGGCGCTGCGGCTTCTTCCAGGGCGAGGTCGAGCATGGGCACCGGTGGTGATGCCGGGGCCGGGGCTGACACTGTGACTGGCAAAGCAAGTGAGGGGATGTTGGTCACGCCGTAAGCGACGGGCAGCGTTTTGGGGTGGGTTTCAATGGGGTGGTCGGGGGCTGCCGGCTCGACGGGCGGCAATGGTTGATCAAGCGCCACCGGGTCGATTTGAGTTGCGCTGCGCTCGATCGCTGACAGCAACGGCAAAGCCACTTCAGATTTTGGTAACGGAGTCGCCGTTGGAGTGGGTATTGGCATCACGCTCTTGCCCATCTGCGAGACGGCAACCTGCAGACGTTGCACGTGTAGCAACTGATCAAGGACCGCCGACCGAATGCGCGGTTCTTGCAAAGAACGCTCATCCATACCTTGATCAGGCGCTCGGCGTTGAAAGGTTTCCCCACGGCCCATCCCCATCAGTGGCCGCTGATGCCAGATCATTGTTGCAACCAGATCCGCCACGCCTTGTGGCAGTTGCTCCTCCTCAACCGGAACAAGCTTGTCTGCAAGCTCGTCCACGCGCCCCTGCGCACCCGACTCAACAGGCCGGACCGGCAGCCGTGAAACCGTCGACACCTCATTCATCGCTGCACTCCGGCCATGTCTTCCACTTCCCGTTCTTCCCGGCGTACACGTTCAAGCCTTTGTGCACGCGTCATCTGCTGAACAACCCGTTTATATTTGTCGTGTTTTTGCCCTGCGACACGCAGTTGCTCGCGTTGCGTTTGCAACGATTGATCGATCTGCCTGCATTGCTCCTCCACACGGTCGCGGTCCAGCTGCAGCATATGAATCTGCCGGCGAATGATGGCCTGACGTCGCAACAGCGCCAGCAGTTGCCCGTGATCCAGAATGCAAGCTTCAGCGCGATGACTCGCCAAAAGGTTATGCAGCGCGACGGTCTGTTCAGTGAAATCTGCCAACTCCTGGCGCAGCGGCTGTGCCTGTCGTTGCGTGCGCATCAACGCCTGTTCGCAACGGTGCTGGCGCATCTCGCTGAAACTCAGCAGGCGGCGCGTATCAGGCAATGAGTTCATGCAGGCTCCGCAGGGTGGCGTCTGGTTCGGTGCATTCGCCCGTCGGCTGACGCAGCCACTGAGTCAAAGCATCACGGCGTTGCATGGCGTGGTCATTGGCTGCATTGGCGCCCGGGGTGTATTCCCCCAGGTCGAGGAAAATCTGCAGCTGCTCAAGGCGCGCCATAACGTCCCGCGTTGAAGACGCCAGTTGCTGGACCTGCGCGTTGGTCACTTGTGTCGCGACACGGCTGACGCTGCGCAGCACATCGATGGCTGGAAAATGTCCCTTGGCGGCCAGATCACGGCTGAGGTAGACGTGTCCGTCGAGAATCGAGCGAATCTCCTCGGCCATCGGATCCGGTTCATCGTCGCTTTCCAGCAGTACCGTGTAGAAGGCAGTGATGCTGCCTTCAGCGGTCACACCGGGCCGTTCCAGCAAACGCGGCAGGGCATCGAACACCGACGCCGGGTAGCCGCGTCGAGCCGGTGCTTCGCCAGCGGCCAACGCCAGATCGCGGCGAGCCCGGGCGTAGCGGGTCAACGAGTCCAGCAGCAGGACGACGCGCTGTCCCTTGTCACGAAAATACTCGGCGATGGTCGTCGCCTGAAGGGCTGCGTTGCAACGATCCACCGAGGAGAAATCCGAGGTCGCGAACACCACCACACAGCGTGCGCGCTTGTCGGACTGGCGCAGATGCTCGACAAACTCGGTCACCTCACGCCCGCGCTCGCCGATCAGGCCAATGACGAAGACGTCTGCTTCGGTGTGGCTGATCAGCATGTTGATCAACGATGTCTTGCCCGATCCAGCGGCCGCAAAAATGCCGATGCGCTGACCGACACCACAGGTCAGCAAACCATCGATGACGCGGATGCCTGTGGTCAGTGGCACGGCTACTGGCCGACGCTGTTGGTACGCAGGCGGCTCGGCGTCTACCGGGTAGTCCTGCTCGTGAACAGCAGAGGTCGGCGCCAGGCGCTCGACGATGTTGCCGTGAGGATCCACCACGCTGCCGAGCAACGCATCACTGCAGGCGAGGCGCAGCACAGAGCCTGTCGGCACAATCATCGATTCCCGGCAAAGCCCTCGGGCATCCCCCAGCAGACTGAGCAGTACTGCCCCAGGCTTGAAGCCGATGACTTGCGCCCGAGCGGCCAATTGCGGTGATCGCCAGTGTTGACGCACCTCGCACACTTCGCCGATGACCACGTCGACCAATGCCGCCTCAATCAAGGGTCCGCTCAGGCGCAAAGGGTGCGCGGCTCGTCGCTCTAGCCAGGTATTCATAAACGCAGGATGCCGCACAGTTCTTCCAGCACTGCCACAAAGTGGTCCAGGGCCTGGGCGAAATGCACGGCATCGCTCAGGGCTTTTTCATTACTCAAGAGTCGCAGTTCAAGCTGCCCTTCCACCTCGCACAGATGCAATTGCCCACTGCGGGACCAGGGACAGCCCTGAAGTAGAATCTGCAACAAATCGGCGGCCGCATGCCTCAATAGCTGAGGCCCGATCTCCGTCACACTGGCCCAGACCCACACCTCTTCCTCCACATGGCCGACGTTGATAGCGGGCAAATCCTTCATGTGCATTTCGATGGTGCTGTGGCTGTCGAACTGCCCCAATTGCTGGTCCGTGCAGCCGCTGTGCCGCAGTGCTTCGCGCAACAGTTCGGCAATATCCAGGTGTTTCATAAAGATCGTTTCCTTACAGCGTCTTGATAACATTGACCGAGATCGTTTCGGAAATTTCGCCGAACGACATCACGTCCAGTTCGCGAAACTTTCCTTCGATCAGCTTCTTGATGTAGCGCCGCACATCGATCGAACACAGCACCACCATGTCTTTTTGCGCAATGTGCAGGCTGTCCAGGCCGACGCTCAGACGGTCCATCAACTCCTCCGCTTCGGCGGGTTCGAGATTGATGAAACTGCCGCCCGAGGTTTGCCGAATGCCCTTGCGCACCACGTCTTCAAACTCCGGCGACAGCAGCAACACACGCAGGTCATTGCCATGGGCGAATTTGTTGCTGATGTAGCGCGCCATCGCGCCACGGACGTGCTCGACGAGGGCCAACACGTCCTTTTCCCGCGAGGCCCAATGGGCCAGCGATTCGAGAATCAGCTTCATGTTGCGCACTGAAATGCGTTCGCCAATCAGCCGTTGCAGGACCTCGGCGATCTTCTGCACGGTGACGTGGCGGTAGACCTCCTTGAGCAGATCGGGGTAACGGCTTTCCATTTCGTCGAGCAGCTGCTTGGTTTCCTGCACGCCGAAAAATTCCTGGATGTTGCGCGCCAGCAACGTCACCAGGCAGCGGTAGCATTCGTCGTAAGCCGGTCGCAGTTGATAGCCCAACTGCTGCACCCGATCCTTGTCATCGGCCGTGATCCAGATGCCCCCTCGCTGATGGCCGTCGGCACCTCGTATCAGTGAAAAACCTAACGGCTCCAGTTCTGGCGAATAGTCGAGTAACCGCCAGTGATCGAAATGAATATCGAATTGGTCGGCGCGCACTTCATTGATCAGCACCGCCACCTGATGCGCGGATAAAGCGTCACTGCCGCGTATCTGCGGCTCGGGAATTCGCAGTCCGTAGTCGACGAAAAACTGGCTGCGAAAGCGCGCTGCCAAACGAGCGGTGTCGAGCTCGTGCAGGCGTGAAGTGGGCACCAACAACATCAACGGGACGGTTTCCGTAGCAATACTGTCGATGTCCTCCAGCAGGCCCAGTTCGGTTGGCGCCTCCCCCGGCGTGGCGACAGTGGCATTGGATTCAACCGGTGGTCCGGCAAGTCGTGAAGCCTTGCGATGCCGGAAAAACACCACCAACCCCAACACCACCGCGATCGGTAGAAAAGTCATCAACGGAAAGCCCGGCAACAACCCCACGCCCACCGCCAGCACCGCCGTCACCCCTAACACAAACGGGTTACCGAGCATCTGCGCGAGCATGTTGCGCCCCAGATTGCTGTCATCACCATTGACCCGGGTGACGATGAAACCGGCGCCGATGGCGATCAGCAATGCAGGAATCTGCGCCACCAGACCATCGCTGATGGTCAGCAAGGTGTAGGTCGACAAGGCCGTGGACATGTCCATACCCATCTGCCCGACGCCAATGGCCATGCCGCCAATGAAGTTGACAAAAATGATGATGATGCCGGCGATCGCATCTCCTTTGATGAACTTCATCGCGCCGTCGAAAGAGCCATATAGCTGGCTTTCGCGCTCCAGCACGCTGCGTTTTTCCTTGGCTTCTTCAGCGGTCAGGGCGCCGGCCTTGAGGTCGCCGTCGATGCTCATTTGCTTGCCGGGCATGCCGTCGAGAGAAAAGCGTGCGGCGACTTCGGCGACCCGTTCCGAGCCCTTGGTGATGACGATGAACTGGACGATGGTGACGATTGAGAAGATGACGAAGCCGACCACCAGGCTTTCGCCGATCACGAACTCGCCGAACGAGGCGATGATGTCCCCGGCGTCGGCCTGGCTCAGGATCAACCGGCTGGTGCTGATCGACAGTGCCAGGCGAAACAGCGTGGTCAACAGCAGCAAGGCCGGGAACGTGGAGAAGCTGAGGATGCGTTCGATGTAGAACGAGCCCATGAACACCAGCAGCGATATAACGATGTTCAGGCCGATCAGAAAATCCACCAGCGCGGTCGGCAACGGGATGATCAGCATGGCGATGATCATCACCATCAACGTCAGGATCAGCAGTTCCGGGCGCGCGCTGACGCTGCGCAGAAATTGATTGAGCATGGAAAATCAGAGTCCTTGAAAACCGGCGGCGAGGCGACGTCGTTCAATGCATTCGTGGGCGAAGGCGATGTCCGCCAATTGACTGAACAGGCGCGCCAGACGCTGCGGTGCTTCCTCATCGCAAAACAGCTCGGGCGGCAGCAGCAGGCTGTGCAGACGCACCACCTGTAGCAGCGACGAGCGCTCGCGGTGCAGGCTCAGCAGAACGCTTTCACCCAGCGCACCGAGCAACAACTGGTCGAGCTCATCGGGATAGGTCAGCAGGCCGAGCAGGAACACCAGCCAATCGCGTTCCTCGGCGTTGTGCTGGCGGATCAGGCGATCACCGAGCACGCTTGCGATAAACCCCGCTTCCGCTGAGCGCAGGCGCTTAAGTGCCGTCAGCCGGGTCAGCAACTCGCCGAATTCCCTGCGCGAACAACTGGGGTCCTGAGCACTGATATCGGTCAGCAAGGCCGCCTCGATAAACGCCAGGACCGTCATGCGCCGGGCCTCGCCATACATCGCGATCCAGTCCTGGTAACAACTGACCGGGCCTTCGTCGGACTCCAGAAAATCCCGGTAGGTTTCGCGCAGAACTCCCGCCCGCACGGCAATCGCCTTGCCGAACATCCGGGCTTTCAAGGCAGCGTTGATGCCGGCTTTCATGCGCTTGGGCGAGCTCTGTTCGAGCACCGATTGCAACAGCGTTTCGAGCCGTTGACGCGTGCTTACATCGAGCTTTTTACGACGTAGCAACTCACGCAACACCAAGGCCAGATCACTGTCATCAGGGAACAGGCTGCGCGCCATTTGCAGCAACCACGCCACGGGTTTGTCCCCCAGCCGCGCCAGACTGAACAACTGCCGAGCCTTGGCGACGGTGTCGTCTTCCAGCACCCGTTCAAAGCTTTCTGTCAGCGACTCGGACTTGAGCTCAAAATGTCGCCGGCCTCGAAACTGCGCCAATGCTGCCGACATTTCATCGCTCATCTGCACAAATCGCTGGGTAGCGGCGGCCGTGCCGGTTTCGTCTGCCTCCACGTCGGCATTGGCCTGAGGCTGAGGGTGTTCAGCGGCTTTTTCGCTGTTCAGTCGAGCTTGCGCGGCCCGCCCGCCTGAGGATCCAACCGGCAGCATCAGTTCTGCCCTGCGCGCAGATATGAACGCCGCAAGCGCTCATGTTGCTCGGGTGTCATCAGGCGCGTGGCGGGATCGATGCTGTCAGGTTGCAGTTCGCTGGTGATTTCCTTGGGCTGTATCAGGAACACCCGCACGGTATTCGCCGAGCGGTTCTGGCGGTAACTGAAGAGCCTTCCGATCCATGGAATCGAACCCAACACCGGGATGCGTCCGATCTGTTCGCTGTGGTCGTCGCGAGTAAACCCGCCGACCAAGAGGCTCTTGCCATGTGGGACTCTTGCCACGGTACTGATGCGCGTGCGGCCAACCGTTGGCAAAGCATTCGGGCGCTCGCTGTCGCCGGCACTTTCGACTTCGTTGCCGTCTTCGATATCGAGCGACATCTCGATCTCGTCAGCTTTGGCGAAACGCGGCAACACGTTAATCAAGGTGCCGTAAGTCACGTGCTGTAAATCGACGTTGCGTTCGCCAATCAAGGGGGCATAGAAAGTGCGGTTGTTGTCGAAGATCGCCGGGACGTTTTCCTGGGTGAGGATCACGGGCCGTGCGACCACGTTGGCGCGGCTAGTGCGCTCCAGCGCCATGATCTGCGCGACGAACGACACGCCGTCGAGCGTGGTCGCCGAGCCGGCATTGAGCGATGCGGAAAACTGGCTACCGACTTTCACCGCGCCTTGCCATTCGATGCCCAGCTGATTGAGTTCGTCCTTGTGCAGATCGATGATCCACAGTGACAACTCCACGTGTCGTTTCGGCGTATCCAGCGCGGTCACCAGGTTTTCGATGAAGCGCACCTGTTCCGGCAGGCCCTTGACCAGCAGGCTGTTGGTGTCGGGGTAGGCCACCACCCGGATGTTCCCGGCGGACATCTCCCGCGCAAAAATGCGTGGTGCCGTGGGGTCATCAGTTGAAGGCGAAGTCGCCAGGCCTTCGAGGGGAAAGGCCGGCATCAGAACTTGCGATGTTTGTGCAGGGTTTTGCGCCACCAAGGGCTCGACATCACTCTTCTCACCCCTGAGCAGCTGCTCGATGACGGTTGCGAGGCCGGGGATGATCACCTTGTCATCACGCAGTTCATATTTACGGTCACCCACAAACGTGTTATGCACCTGGATAACGCCGATCTGCTGTTTGCCCAGTAGCAAATCCGAACGCTGGTTATCCATCAGCTGCGCGGCCTGCATCACCAGGTCAACGTAGATCGGAGGCCCGGAAATGTGGAACGTGCGCAGGCCGTCATGACGCATTGGATAGCGGGCATCGTGCAGCCCGGACTGTTTCAGGAAGCCCTGAAGCCTGCTGACGGTCAGGGTTTGCAAAGACGCCATCGAGCTTTTGACTTCCGAGCCGTCATACACGTAAATCGATTGGCCATCGCTGTACCAGATCAGCCCCATCTGAGCGGTGATTCTTTCGAAGGTCTTCTGCGCCGAGCCCAGTTCGAATTCACCGGAAATCCGCTTCGCGGCGGCGGCCTTGCTCACCACAACCGTTTTACCCAGCGGGCCCGATAACTCGGTAAAGAAAGTCCGAACGCTTTGCTCGCGAGCGACGTACGCACCGCCCTGGGCCAGCGCGGTCACGGGTGCAAGGGTCAGTGCAGCGCTTATTAGCGCTGGCAAAATCAGCACGACAAAGAAACGGGAAATCATCGGTTCACTTGCTTGAAAGGTCGGTGATGTCCGCCAGACTGCTGGGTGAGAAACCCACCAGCTCGCGGATTTCCTTGGAGAAATGCGAAGACGAGGCATAGCCGAATTCCAGTGCCACATCTGTCAGCGAACCGTCTTCAAGACTCATGTTCAATAACGCCTGAGCCGCTCGCCAGCCGCGTAATGCAGGCTTGGCCGCACTCCCCAGCGCGTGTTGGCACAACCGTCGAAAGTGCGATACCGAGACGCCATAACGCTGCGCCAGTGCAGACAGTTTTTCGCTGTGGGTGCCCTGCTCGACCAGGAATCGAACCAGCCCGTAGCTCTCGTTGTTTCGTAGCTGGCGGGCAAAAGCCTGGTAAGCGGAACTCCCGGCCAGGGCCTGTTCGATGTACCAGCGCTCAAGCGCCTTGTCGCATCGGACGGTTTCATCGGCCACCGCCAGCACCGCCCAGGGAAACGGACGCGAGACCTTGGCGATCAGCGTATCTCCCAGGTCGATAAAGACCTGCAGCTTCATCAGGGTTGCCTCTGCCATTGTCCGCATCTGTACGGTG
The DNA here is from genome assembly GCF_059716215.1 of Pseudomonas sp. LBUM1643. Lineage (NCBI taxonomy): Bacteria > Pseudomonadati > Pseudomonadota > Gammaproteobacteria > Pseudomonadales > Pseudomonadaceae > Pseudomonas > Pseudomonas sp. LBUM1643. Next base: position 1,970,783 of record NZ_CP166813.1, on the reverse strand, counting down.
CCGCCGCTCAGCTCAATCGCACCGTCCAGCACGATCAATCCCTGCCAACCCGCGGGCAGCGAGCAGGACAACGGGCAGTGGGTGGACGTCAGGCGAACAGGGCGATCGGCGACACGCAGGTGCAGCACCCGATCATTGAGGCGAACATCGGGCAATGTCATGGGGCAATCGCTCTGGATCTGCACACCGGCCTCCTTTGCAACGTAGCGTTGGAATGGGCGGCAGGATGCGAGACGCGGCGCGTTAAATCCTGATGGAAAGCTGATGGTGGGCTCGCTGGCATATGCCTTGCACCAACACATTCATCAGCGCTCATGCCAACGTCGGAATGAGTGGAAGGACAATGGCGTCGTTACCCGGCTTTGCTTGCGCAGGAAGCCTGGACGACGCCATTTTTTTGGAAGGTGCACAATCGATGAATGAACCATCAGCTGGCCCGCTGGCTTGGGTCAACGGCAGCGACGCCCCGGAAAAAACCGACATCAACCTCGGTTTCATGGCGCTGAGTGACTGCGCTTCAGTGGTGGTCGCCACCACTCAGGGCTTCGCGCAGCCGTTCGGGTTGACCCTGAATCTCAAGCGCCAATCATCCTGGGCCAACCTTCGCGACAAACTGGTCAGCGGTGAACTGGATGCCGCGCACAGCCTGTACGGCTTGATTTATGCGGTGCACCTGGGGATAGGTGGCGTGGCGCCGACCGACATGGCGGTACTGATGGGCCTTAATCAAAATGGTCAGAGCATCAATCTTTCCCATGGCCTGCAAGCCTTGGGCGTGACCAGTCCTGAGGCACTGGATCGACACGTGCACCAAAGTCGCCCAAAACTCACCTTTGCCCAGACATTTCCAACCGGCACCCACGCGATGTGGCTGTATTACTGGCTGGCAAGTCAGGGCATTCATCCCTTGCGGGACGTCGACAGTGTGGTGGTGCCGCCACCGCAAATGGTTGCGCATCTGCAAGCGGGACGCATCGACGGGTTCTGCGTGGGCGAGCCGTGGTCCGCCAGTGCGGTCAACCAGAACCTGGGATTCACCCTGGCGACGACCCAGACCATCTGGCCCGATCACCCGGAGAAAGTCCTCGGCTGCACCCGCGCGTTCGTTGAGCAATACCCCAATACGGCCCGGGCTTTGGTGAGGGCGATTCTGGCGGCCAGCCGTTTCATTGAGGCCAGCACCGAAAACCGCCGCAGTACCGCGCAATTGCTTAGTGCCCCGCAGTATCTGGATGCACCGCTGGACTGCATCGAACCGCGTTTGCTTGGCGACTATGACGACGGGCTCGGTCATCGCTGGCAAGACCCGCATGCCTTGCGTTTCCATGGCGGGGGTGAGGTGAATCTGCCGTACCTGTCCGATGGCATGTGGTTCATGACCCAGTTCCGTCGCTGGGGCTTGTTGCACGACGACCCGGATTACCTGGCGGTGGCGCGTCAGGTGCAGCAATTGGACGTGTATCGCGAGGCGGCCATGGGGATTGGCGTCGCGGTCGGGGACAACGACATGCGCAGCAGCCAGTTGATCGACGGCAAGCACTGGGACGGCTCGGACCCGGCGGGTTATGCCCGCAGCTTCAAACTGCACGCCATGAGCGACCGCTCGCACCGATTCGCCAGCCGCTGACAGGAGAGTGCGAACATGTTGCGTATCCTGCTGATCAACGACACCGCAAAAAAAGTCGGCCGCCTGAAAGCTGCCCTGACTGAAGCCGGATTCGAGGTGATCGACGAGTCGGGGCTGACCATTGACTTGCCTTCACGCGTCGAAACGGTGCGCCCGGATGTGATTCTGATCGATACCGAGTCACCGAGCCGCGATGTCATGGAGCAAGTGGTGCTGGTGAGCCGTGACCAACCGCGGCCGATTGTGATGTTTACCGACGAGCACGACCCCGGCGTAATGCGTCAGGCGATCAAGTCCGGTGTGAGCGCCTACATTGTCGAAGGCATTCACGCACAACGCCTGCAACCCATCCTGGACGTGGCCATGGCGCGTTTTGAGAGCGATCAGGCGTTGCGTGCTCAACTGCATGCGCGTGACCAGCAACTGGCCGAGCGCAAGCGTATAGAGCTGGCCAAAGGGCTGCTGATGAAGATGAAGGACTGTAACGAGGAGGACGCCTACACCCTGATGCGCCGTCAGGCCATGAGCCGACAGCAGAAGCTGATTCAGGTGGCGGAGCAGATTATCGCGATGAGTGAGTTGTTGGGTTGACTCACCGCCCCTGTGGCGAGGGAGTTTATCGGATCGCCGCACCGTCCCGCTGGGCTGCGTAGCGGCCCCAAAACAAGCCTCCGCGTGGATTCAGGTAAACACGATGGCTGGAGTTACGACGGCGTCGCCGGCGGGAGCGAGCTCCCTCGCCACAACGAACCTTCTACAGCCATCACTACGAACTATTGGCACAAATCTCGCTAAGTAATCCTCACAGGTAACCAACGGCGGTTGCCCCACCTACGACAAAGACGTCGCTCACCTTGTTTGCCCATGGCAAATCCGGTGGCGGCGTTTTTTTGTTTTGGCCCCTTAAAAACGGGCCGGTGGTGCGGCCGTTTTGCGGCGTGCCATCTGTTAGCTCATGACTCCTTTTAACAGCTGAGGTGCGCGATGAATTCAAGCTTCTGGAAATCAGGCCATACCCCGACACTGTTCGCGGCCTTTCTCTATTTCGATCTGAGCTTCATGGTCTGGTACCTGCTCGGCCCGTTGGCCGTACAGATCGCCGCAGACTTGCACCTGACCACTCAACAGCGCGGGCTCGTGGTTGCAACACCGATTCTGGCCGGGGCGGTATTGCGCTTTGTGATGGGCCTGCTGGCTGATCGGCTGTCACCCAAAACCGCCGGACTGATCGGACAGGTAATCGTCATTTGCGCGTTATTTGGCGCCTGGAAGCTGGGTATTCACAGCTACGAGCAAGCGCTGATCCTGGGCCTGTTTCTCGGCATGGCCGGCGCGTCTTTCGCCGTGGCCCTTCCGCTAGCCTCGCAGTGGTATCCGCCTCAGCATCAAGGCAAAGCCATGGGCATTGCCGGTGCGGGCAACTCCGGCACGGTGCTCGCCGCACTGATCGCCCCGGTGCTGGCGGCGGCGTTTGGCTGGAGCAATGTCTTCGGTTTCGCACTGATCCCGCTGATCCTGACGCTCATCGTCTTTGCGTGGCTGGCGAAGAACGCGCCAGAGCGGCCGAAAGCCAAGTCGGTGTCGGACTATTTCAAAGCCTTGGGTGACCGGGACAGCTGGTGGTTCATGTTTTTCTACAGCGTGACGTTCGGCGGCTTCATCGGCCTGGCCAGCGCCCTGCCCGGCTACTTCAACGACCAATACGGCCTCAGCCCGGTCACTGCCGGGTACTACACCGCCGCCTGCGTATTCGGCGGCAGTTTGATGCGTCCGTTGGGCGGCGCTCTGGCGGATCGTTTCGGCGGTATTCGCACCCTGCTGGGGATGTACACGGTGGCCGCGATTTGTATTGCGGCAGTGGGATTCAATTTGCCCAGCTCCTATGCGGCCCTGGCCCTGTTCGTCTGCACCATGCTCGGTTTGGGTGCGGGGAACGGCGCAGTGTTCCAATTGGTGCCGCAGCGTTTTCGCCGGGAAATCGGCGTGATGACCGGTTTGATCGGCATGGCCGGCGGCATTGGTGGATTTGCATTGGCAGCCGGCATGGGCGCAATCAAGCAGAGCACCGGCAGCTATCAGTTGGCGTTGTGGTTGTTCGCCAGCCTGGGCGTGCTGGCCTGGTTTGGTCTGCACGGGGTGAAACGTCGCTGGAGAACCACCTGGGGTTCTGCCGCAGTGACGGCTGCGCGGGTCTGACGTCTTCATGAGCCTGCAATTGAGTTTCGCCGAAGCCAGCGCCGTCGGCCCTCGCGAGGAGAATCAGGACGCCGTGCGCCTGGTCACGCCGGACCCGACGCTGGCGGCGAGCAAGGGGTATCTGTTCGCGATTGCTGACGGGGTCAGCCAGTGCCTCGACGGCGGTCTCGCGGCGCGCTCTACCTTGCAGGCCCTGGCGCTGGATTACTACGCCACCCCCGAAACCTGGGGCGTCGCCGAGTCCTTGGATCGCCTATTGCTGGCGCAGAACCGGTGGCTACAGGCAAATGGTGGGGGCCAACCGCTTCTGACCACTGTCAGTGCGCTGGTGCTGCGCGGCAGGCGCTTTACCCTGGCCCACGTCGGCGACTGTCGGGTTTACCGCTGGCACGCTGGGCAGATTCAGAGGATCAGTGAGGATCATGTCTGGGATCAACCGGGCATGCAGCATGTGCTCAAGCGCGCCATGGGGCTTGATCAGCATCTGGTTGTTGATTTTCTTGACGGTGAACTGCGCCTTGATGAGTGCTTTGTGTTGCTCAGCGATGGTGTCTGGGCTGTGCTCGGTGACACCGTGATCGCTGCGATTCTGCGCGATCAACCGGATGTGCACAGCGCTGCGCAAACCCTCGTCAACGCTGCGCACCTGGCCGGCAGCCAGGACAATGCCAGCGCCCTGGTGGTGCGTGTCGATGCCCTGGGTGAAACCAGCATTGGCGATGCGCTGATTCATTTGCAGCAATGGCCCCTGCCGCCGGCACTCAAGCCGGGGCAGACGTTTGAGGGCTGGCAAGTCGAGGGGGTCATTGGCCAGAGCCAGCAGTCGCTGCTCTATCGGGTACGTGATGGGCAACACCAGCCCTGGCTGCTGAAAACCTTGCCGGGGCGACTGCATGATGATCACCAGGCCGGTCAGGCGTTGCTCTCGGAAGAATGGTTTCTGAAGCGCGTCGCCGGGCGGCATTTTCCTGAAGTCCATGGGGTCAGCCAGCGTCAGCATTTGTACTACGTGATGCGCGAATATTCCGGATCTACCCTGGCAAAACTGCACGCCGAGGTCGGCCCCCTACCGCTGGCCCAGTGGCTGGAACTGGCTGAGCGGCTGCTGCGAGCGGTCGGCATGCTGCATCGGCGGCAGATCCTGCACCGCGACATCAAGCCCGAAAACCTGCTGCTGGGGGACGATGGGGAATTGCGCTTGCTGGATTTCGGCCTCGCCTACTGTTCGGGTTTGTCCGAAGACCTGCCTTCAGCGCTGCCAGGAACGCCAAGTTACATCGCGCCGGAAGCCTTTGGTGGAACACCTCCGACGCCGCAACAGGACCTCTATTCAGTGGGCGTGACGTTGTACTTCCTGCTCACCGGACACCACCCCTACGGTGAAATCGAAGCGTTTCAGCGTCCGCGTTTTGGCGCGCCGGTCAGCGCCAGCCGCTATCGGCCCGATCTGCCTGAGTGGATCGCGCAAAGTCTTGAACGCGCCGTCGCGAAGGACCCGGAACATCGGTTTGAAACAGCAGAAGAATGGTTGTTGCTGCTGGAACAGGGAGAACGGCACAGCTTGAGCGTGCGGCCCAGGCCGTTACTGGAGCGCGAGCCGTTGAAGGTCTGGCGCACGTTGGCACTGGTCTCGTTGGCTGTGAATCTGGCGATTCTTTTGTGGACGCTGCATGGCTAACGCCGATGTCTTGTCGCAGCCGATCACTTTCACTTTCTTGAGGATAACCCTATGAACGCAAAAGTCTGGCTGGTGGGTGCAGGCCCGGGCGATCCGGAATTGCTGACGCTCAAGGCCGTAAGGGCATTGAGGGAAGCGGATGTGGTGCTGATCGATGATCTGGTCAATGTCGCTGTGCTGGAGCATTGCGCAGGCGCGCGGATTATCCCCGTGGGCAAGCGCGGTGGCTGTCGCTCGACGCCTCAGGCATTCATTCATCGTTTGATGCTGCGTTATGCGCGACAAGGTAAATGCGTGGTGCGGCTAAAAGGCGGTGATCCGTGCATTTTTGGTCGAGGCGGCGAGGAAGCCCGGTGGCTACGTGAACAGGGTGTAGAGGTTGAGTTGGTCAATGGCATCACAGCGGGACTCGCCGGAGCGACGCAATGCGACATTCCGTTGACCCTGCGCGGAGTGGCTCGAGGCGTGACACTGGTGACTGCCCATACCAGGGACGGCAGCCGATTGAACTGGCAGGCACTGGCACAAGGGGGAACAACGCTAGTGATTTACATGGGGGTGGCGAAGCTGAGCGAGATTCGGGAGCAATTGCTCGCAGGGGGAATGGCGGCGGCGACGCCGGTGGCGATGATTGAAAATGCGTCATTGCCAGAACAGCGGGAATGTCGGAGCGATCTGACAGCAATGGAGGGCGACGCCCTGGCGTTCGAGCTCAGGAGCCCGGCTATCTTGGTCATCGGTGCTGTAGCGGGTTGTGATCAGATCAAGAGATCGCAGCCTCGTTTCACTCGACAGCTCCTACAAGCAGATTGAGGCAAGTTTGGGATGCAATCCGGCTCTGACATAAAACCCTGTAGGAGCTGTCGAGGGCACCGAGGCTGCGATCTTTTCGCGCCACCCCAAGCGTCCAGCCGACGCCGAAAACCCAAATCGCAGGCAAAGAAAAGCCCGGCCTAAGCCGGGCTTTTCTCAGAGCTGCGAGCTAATTACTTAGCTTGAGCTTCAACCTGCGCTTCTACGCGACGGTTTACAGCGCGACCAGCTTCAGTTTTGTTGTCAGCAACTGGGCGGGATTCGCCGTAGCCAACAGACTGAACGCGGGACGATTCAACACCGTACTGGTTGGTCAGAACTTGCTTAACGGCGTTTGCACGACGCTCAGACAGTTTCTGGTTGTAAGCGTCAGGACCGACGGAGTCAGTGTGACCTTCAACAGTAGTGGTGGTGGATGGGTACTGCTTCATGAAGTCAGCCAGGTTCTTGATGTCGCCGTAGCTGTTGGTTTTAACAACAGATTTGTCGAAATCGAACTTAACGTCCAGCTCTACACGAACAACTTCAGCAACTGCTGGGCAGCCATCAGCGTCAACAGTTACGTTGGCTGGGGTGTCCGGGCACTTGTCAACGTTGTCGCACACGCCGTCGTTGTCGCTGTCGGAGCAGACTTCAGCTGGCGCTGGAACTGGAGCAGCAGCAGGCTTGGAGCCGCCACCGAAGTTCACACCGATACCGACGCTAGGAGCCCACTCGGTGTCGCCCTGGTCGATGTTGTATTGAGCTTCAACGCCAGCACGGGCGTAGAAGTTCTCGGTGAAGTACAGCTTGGCACCGCCGCCAACGTTGGCGAAGGTGGAACGGTTACGACCGTTCGAGCCGTTCTGATCGATGCTCTGATCGGAGAAACCAGCCGAGACGTATGGACGGACCATGTCGCCTGGGTTGTTGAAGTGGTACAGAGCGTCCAGAGCGGTGTTGGCGCCCTTGATGTTCTGGCCGCTATCGGAACGAACGTTGTGCACTTCGTCGTAGCCCAGACGCAGTTCAACGTCGTCGGTCAGGAAGTAACCTACGGAACCGCCGAAGAGGTTGCCGTTGTTCTTGAAGTTACGAGCGCTGTCGAATTGTTCTTTCTTAGCGAAGCCTTCGATTTCAACTGCGCCTTGGCCTTGTGCCAGAGCGCCGAACGAAGTGGCAGCAATAAGAGAACCAATGGCCAAGCCCAAGGTGTTTTTCAGTTTCATCCGTTAAATCCCCATCTGGTGATTGTGAAGCAGTCCCGCAAACCGGGGGACAACTCGGCGGCAAGTCTATCAGAACTTGCCTACACGTAAGAGATATTTGCGCTGAACTAAGTTTCAGCGACGCCTGCAAATTTCTCACGCAATTTGTCTAGAGCACGTTTGTAACGCATTTTTGTCGCACTCAAACCCATGTGCATGATGTCTGCGATCTCCTGAAATTCCAGCTCTGCGACAAATCGTAGCACCAGAATTTCGCGGTCGATCGGGTTCACATACACCAGCCAGCGATCAAGTCCGCCCTTTTCCTCAGGGTTCGGCGCCTTTTCTTCAGACGCTTCCTCGAGGGGGTCAAGACTCAAAGCATCCATCAAGCGACGCTTTCGCCGTTCCTTCCGATACTGCGTGATGCATTCGTTGTACGTGATGCTATATAGCCATGTCTTGAACTTCGATTTCCCCTCGAAGTTCTTCAGTCCATACAACACCTTCAACATCACTTCCTGACAGACATCGTCTGCGTCGCGATCGTTCCCAAGATATCGTGCACAGACGTTAAATAATGTTCGTTGGTAACGCCGCATCAATTCTTCATAGGCGCGCGTTACGTGAAACAGCTCGGTATGCGAGCGCGCGACCAACTCCTCATCAGAGAGCTCGCGGGGGTCGTAGCGCGTGGAGAGCGATTGAGCTTTATTCAAAACAAGTCGGGCCGACAGTCAGGTCAATGTCCGCCGCAGCCTTTTCAGGACATTTCGCGGCGGCATACATTAGCAGGGTTTGCCGGATTAGCGGCTACTCACATGCTGCTCCAGGAGAATCCGATTGGAGAGAGAGACTAGCTCACCCTCGTCGGTCAGCAATGTGGTTTTAACCGTGCCGATCTCTTCGATCTGACCTTCGACCTCGCCAACACGCACTTCTTGCCCAACCTGATACAACTCACGCACATAGATTCCCGCAAGAATCTGACCGGCAATTTCCCGGCTTCCCAATCCCATGGCCAGCGCTACAGCCAGACCAACGGTAATCAATACAATCACAATCACATGGTTGAGCAGGTCAGTCTTGACCTCCAACTGGCTGATCGCGACCGAAATACTGATGATGATGACCAAGCCCTGAGCGATTCGCCCCAGGCCCGACGCATAATCCAGCCCTACACCTTCAGCCGCGCCACGCACCAGGCCATTGGCCAGTTGCGCCAGCAAAACCCCTACCAGCAACACCAGCGCGGCGCCGAATACCTTCGGCAAATACAGCGCAAGCATATCCAGCGTAGCTGAGACTCGCTCAAGTCCAAGAGATTCCGCAGCAGAAACAAGAAAAATCAGCAGAACGAACCAATAGACGATCTTGCCGATCAGTGTGGAGATCGGTACCTGCAGGCCGGCGCGGGACAGCAGCTTGGTCAGCCCGGTGCCTCCCATCAGGCGATCAAGGCCCAGTTTGGCCAACAATTTGGAGAGCAAAGTGTCCAGCAACTTGGCCACCACGAAACCCAACAGCAGCACAACCAGTGCGCCGAACAGGTTCGGGATGAAGTTCGCAATCTTGGTCCACAACGCAGTCATTGCAGTGACGAGGCTCTGAGTCCAGAGATCAAGTTCCATATTCAATCAGCCTTATCAGCAGTGCGAACAGTAGGTTTGCGGTGACGGGAAACCGGCGAAATGTGGGCCGATCCGTTATTCAGGGCGATCATCAGCGCGGGCAACCAGCGGCCCAGCAGGCTGAACAGATCACCGGCACCGACCTGGCGGTTGGCGGTTTTCAGTACACGGCCAAGGCACGCATCGTCGTCCCGGGTGGACGGTGATGCCTTGAGCATGTCGCGCAAAGACTGTTCAAACGGATCGTGCATACGCACCTCTCGTGATGTCTGTGAAAGACGCGATCAAATTTGGCCGGGTCACATGACGCATAGTCAGACCCAACGCAAACGTCGGAATAACCACCATTGCCCGAGCGCTACCGAGACCATCATCAGGCAAGCAATCAGGAAGCCATAAGGGCTCGCGGAGAATGGAATTCCGCCAACGTTGATACCCAACAGACCGGTCAGAAAACTCATCGGCAAAAAGATCCCGGTGATGATCCCGAAGCGATACATCGTGCGATTCATGCGCACGCTCAATCGCCTGTCTTCAGCCTCCAGGACCAGGCCCACCCGCTCCCGCGTCAATTCCAGCTCTTCCAGATAACGGGTCAGGCTATTGTTCAGTTCGTTCCAGTAATCACCGTCGTCGTCGACAAACCAGGGCAGTTTTATACGCGTCAGCTGACCGAAAATATCGCGCTGCGGAGCAAGGAATCGCTTCAACGCTGCAGCCCTGCGACGGATCTGCAAAATGGCGCCGTGTTCGGGAGTGTACCGTTCGTCGGCATCCAGTTTTTCCTCTTCCTCATCGACCACTTCCGAGAGGCAACTGACCAGATCCTGCACCTTGTTGGTGAGGTACTGCGACATATAAAGGATGAGTTCGGAAGCGGTTTTCGGACCTTTGCCTTCCGTCAGCTGCACCAGCAATTCGTCAGTGGCTCTTAAAGGACGCAGACGCAGAGAAATGACCCGTTGCGCCGATCCGAAAATCCGTACCGAGACCATGTCTTCCGGCTCGGCACCCGGGTTGAGGTTGACCCCGCGCAAAAACAGCAGCAACTCGAAATCCGGCAACGGCAACAGCCGCGGCCGGGTGTTTTCTTCGAGCAGCAGGTCACAACTGAATTCACTCAGGCCACTGTCTTTGCGTAGCCAGGTCTGGGTTTGCGGGTGACTGCGATCCCAGTGCAGCCACAGGCTTTCATGGGCCTGCAGCTGCAACTCGTCGAGCTCAGTCCGGGCTATCGAACGCGCACCGCCTTTTCCATCCAGCACCAGAGCATGCACCAGCCCCCATTGCGCGTTTTCTTCCTCGAACATCCTCACCCCAGCCTCGAAACCAGAACCAACGGTGCCTATTCAGGCATTTTCAGCGGGCTTGGCGAGATGATCACGCCGTTGTTGTCCGCATAGATGTAGTGGCCTGGATGGAAGGTGACGCCAGCGAACGTCACCGCGACATTGAGGTCGCCGAGGCCGCGTCGGTCGGACTTTCTCGGGTGGCTGGCAAGCGCCTGCACGCCCAGATCGGTCTGCGCGATGATATCGACGTCGCGGATGCAACCGTAGATCACCAGCCCTTCCCAACCGTTCTTGGCGGCTTTTTCAGCCAGCATGTCGCCCAGCAGCGCATGACGCAGGGAACCGCCACCGTCGACAACCAACACCTTGCCATCGCCTTTGAGTTCGACCTGTTCCTTCACCCGCGAGTTGTCTTCGAAGCACTTGACGGTAACGATCTCGCCGCCGAAGGAATCACGGCCTCCGAAATTGCTGAACATCGGTTCCAGCACCTGTACCAGCTCTGGATAGGCGTCGCACAAGTCAGGCGTGATGTAATGGTTCATCGAGAAACTCCTGTAAAGAGGAAGACAATCGAGGATGTCGCAAAGTGACCGGAACAGCTTGATGCGTCATATCTTAGCCGCAAGCCGATCAGAGCGAAATGCCCTTGTTAGAGCATTGGCGTCAGCTTGCCGTGGCCAGATCCGGGTTCTGACTCAGTAAAGGTGCCTGCTGATCCGCCAGCCATCGCGCCACCAGCGGCCAGACCTCGGTCTGGGCCGCTTTGCTGACCAGCATCTCGACATGACCAAAATTGTCACCGAAGCCTTGTTCACGTCCCAGGTTGATAAATTGCTTGTTCTCGGAGCCGATCTGATCGAACAGCTTGCGACACGCCCACGTCGGGTCCTGATGATCGCCCGCGGCACTGACGGTCAGCACCGGCACGTGAACGTCGGCCAGCCCTGCCCACCAGTCCTTGTCCGCGTCGCCAAAACGCCCGAACAGGCCATACCAGCGCATGCTTTCCAGGGCCAGACCAATGGGCTCGTCTTCCGGGCCGCGCTTGAGGCGAGAACCCGACAGTTGGGCAAAACGCTTGAGAATGAAGCGTCCGCTCCACTCCACTGGCGGAATCTTCAGCGGCCAGTAGGTACGGCTGACCTGAGTACCAAAGAACGCCGCCGAAGCCACGACAGACTCGTCAATGTACTGCCCTCCCAGCGCCGCTGCGAGGGTGATGCCGCCCAGTGAATGGCCGATCCAGTGAGGCGCCTGACCACTCTGCTCGTGCACGAAGGCACCGATGGCAGGCAGATCGTAACGGGCGTAGTCGGCAACACGATTCTTGCGATAGCTCTGGTTGCGCTGAGACAGGCCGTGACCACGCATCTCCGGAATCCATACATCAAAACCGAGGCGCGTCAGATAAGCACCCAGGCCCAACCCTTTCGGGGAAAACCAGAACCGTCGATTGGAAAAGCTGCCATGCAGCAAAATGACCGGCACGCCGCGCACGGATGACTCGTCCGCCATGCCAAGCCGTGTCACAGCCAGCTCGACGGTGCCGTCAGGGCTGTTGGCGGGTTTCAAACGATAGACGTCTTCGCTCAGATCACCGCGCCGCTCGGCGCTGATCAGGGCGACAGGAAATAGGTTGCTGCTGCTTTGCATAATGCTCTTGCACAAAAAAGGGCGGCATCCAGAGGAGCCCGCCCTACTTGATTATCTGAAGATGACCACACGATTGTTCACCTGTGGCGAGCGAGCTTGCTCGCGCCTGGCTGCGCAGCAACCCCAAAATCCGACAGCCAGTGCCGGTTAATGTGAGTGCTGCGCACTCAAGCGGGAGCAAGCTCCCTCGCCACAGATTACCCAATCAAACCATTAGACTGCAGCTTGACCTTCAGCCAGGAAGAACCAGGTTTCCAGTACGGAATCAGGGTTCAGCGAAACACTTTCGATGCCCTGCTCCATCAGCCACTTGGCGAGGTCCGGATGGTCCGAAGGACCCTGACCGCAGATACCGATGTACTTGCCAGCCTTGTTGCAAGCGGCAATGGCGTTGGCCAGCAGCTTCTTGACCGCCGGATTACGCTCATCGAACAGGTGCGCGATGATGCCGGAGTCACGGTCCAGGCCCAAGGTCAGTTGGGTCAGGTCGTTGGAGCCAATGGAGAAACCGTCGAAGAACTCGAGGAATTCTTCAGCCAGGATCGCGTTGGACGGCAGTTCGCACATCATGATGATGCGCAGGCCGTTCTCGCCACGCTTCAGACCGTTTTCCGCCAACAGATCGATGACCTGGCTCGCTTCGCCCAGGGTGCGGACGAACGGCACCATGATTTCAACGTTGGTCAGACCCATCTCGTTGCGCACGCGCTTGAGGGCGCGGCATTCGAGTTCGAAGCAGTCACGGAACGATTCGCTGATGTAACGCGAAGCGCCACGGAAGCCCAGCATCGGGTTTTCTTCTTCCGGCTCGTAGAGCTTGCCGCCGATCAGGTTCGCGTATTCGTTGGACTTGAAGTCCGAAAGACGCACGATGACTTTTTTCGGTGTGAACGCAGCAGCCAGGGTGCTGATGCCTTCAACCAGCTTCTCGACGTAGAAACCGACTGGATCGTCGTAGCCGGCAATGCGCTTGTCGACGCTGTCCTTGATGTCCTGCGGCAGCCCGGCGTAGTTCAGCAGCGCCTTGGGGTGCACGCCGATCATGCGGTTGATGATGAATTCCAGACGGGCCAGGCCCACACCCGCGTTCGGCAGTTGCGCGAAGTCGAAGGCGCGATCCGGGTTGCCGACGTTCATCATGATCTTGAACGGCAGATCAGGCATGGCATCGACGGAGTTTTTCTTGATATCGAAGCCCAGTTCGCCTTCGAAGATGTAGCCGGTATCGCCTTCAGCGCAGGAAACGGTGACACCCTGGCCGTCTTTCAACAGTTGGGTAGCGTTGCCGCAACCGACCACGGCCGGGATGCCCAGCTCGCGAGCGATGATCGCCGCGTGGCAGGTACGGCCGCCACGGTTGGTGACGATGGCGCTGGCGCGCTTCATGACCGGTTCCCAGTCCGGGTCGGTCATGTCGGAAACCAGTACGTCGCCTGGCTGGACCTTGTCCATCTCGGACACGTCCTTGATGATGCGGACCTTACCGGCGCCGATGCGCTGGCCGATGGCGCGACCTTCAACCAGTACGGTGCCGGTTTCTTTCAACAGGTAACGTTCCATGACGTTGGCCTGGGTGCGGCTCTTCACGGTTTCAGGACGGGCCTGAACGATGTAGAGCTTGCCGTCGTCGCCGTCTTTGGCCCATTCGATGTCCATCGGGCACTTGTAGTGCTTCTCGATGATCATCGCTTGCTTGGCCAGTTCGCTGACTTCGGCGTCGCTCAGGCAGAACCGTGCGCGATCAGCCTTGTCGACGTCGATGGTCTTGACCGATTTGCCGGCCGTGGCGACTTCGCCGTAGATCATCTTGATGGCCTTGCTGCCCAGGTTGCGACGCAGGATGGCCGGACGACCGGCTGCCAGCGTGCCTTTGTGGACATAGAACTCATCCGGGTTCACCGCGCCTTGAACAACGGTCTCACCCAGGCCGTAGGCGCCGGTGATGAACACCACGTCACGGAAGCCCGACTCGGTGTCGAGGGTAAACATCACGCCGGCGGTGCCGGTTTCGGAACGAACCATGCGCTGCACACCGGCCGACAGGGCCACCAGCTTGTGGTCGAAGCCCTGGTGCACACGGTAGGAAATGGCGCGGTCATTGAACAGCGACGCGAACACTTCCTTGGCGGCGCGAATGACGTTTTCGACGCCACGGATGTTCAGGAAAGTTTCCTGCTGACCGGCAAAGGAAGCGTCCGGCAAGTCTTCTGCAGTAGCGGAAGAGCGCACGGCCACAGCCATGTCAGGGTTGCCGGCCGACAGCGTGGCGAACGCGGTGCGGATCTCGGCGTTGAGCTTCTCGGGGAACTCGGCTTCCATGATCCATTGACGGATCTGGGCACCGGTCTTGGCGAGGGCGTTGACATCATCGACGTCCAGGGCGTCGAGGGCGGCATGGATCTGATCGTTAAGGCCGCTCAGTTCCAGAAAATCACGATAAGCCTGAGCTGTCGTGGCGAAGCCACCGGGCACCGATACACCGGCACCTGCAAGGTTACTGATCATCTCGCCCAGGGATGCGTTCTTGCCCCCCACGTGCTCAACGTCGTCTTTGCCGAGCTTGTCGAGGGAAACTACGTACTCTACCAAGGTGATCTCTCCACTAACTGTGTTGGAAAAGCTCAGAAGCCGGCTGCTCAAAAGGAGCGTTTGCGGGCTATATGGCCTGGACCTGGAAAATAAGTGAGAATGCTGACCACTGGCGGCCAGCAAATCGCGCCTATCATATCCAAGAATGCTCATTAGCTTAAGGCCCAAGGTGCAAATGAAACGATCTGCTTTCTTTATTTCCGACGGCACCGGCATCACAGCCGAAACCCTCGGCCAAAGCCTTCTGGCGCAGTTCGAAAACATTACCTTCAGCAAATTCACGCGACCGTACATCGACAACGTGGATAAAGCGCGGGCCATGGTACAACAAATCAACAAAGCCGCCGAAACCGACGGCTTCCGGCCCATCATTTTCGACACCATCGTCAATCAGGACATCCGTGAGATCCTCGCAACCTCCAATGGTTTCATGATCGACATTTTCTCGACGTTCCTGGCGCCGCTCGAGCAGGAACTGACCGAGCATTCTTCCTATACCGTCGGCAAATCCCATTCGATCGGCACCAACTCCAATTACATGGAGCGCATCGAGGCCGTGAACTTTGCCCTGGACAACGATGACGGTGCCCGCACGCACTACTACGACAAGGCCGACCTGATTCTGGTCGGCGTGTCGCGTTGCGGAAAGACGCCGACCTGCCTGTACATGGCCATGCAATTCGGTATCCGTGCGGCCAACTATCCGCTGACCGAAGACGACATGGAACGCCTGCAACTTCCGGCCGCCCTGCGCGCCCACCAGCACAAGCTCTTCGGCCTGACCATCGACCCGGACCGCCTCACCGCGATCCGCAATGAGCGCAAGCCCAACAGCCGTTACTCGAGCTACGCCCAGTGCGAATTCGAAGTGCGCGAAGTGGAAAACCTGTTCCGCCGCGAGAACATCCCGCACATCAACTCCACGCATTTCTCGGTGGAGGAGATATCGGCGAAAATTCTGGTGGAGAAAGGGGTGGAGCGGCGGTTCAAGTAGTTCTTTAGCGCCTGCAAAACCGCCATCGTCGGAGCGCCGCCCGGGGCAAGCCCGGGCGGCATTCCGACGATGAACGATTACACGGTCTCCGTCAGTGCCGCTGCCAACGCGTGAAATCCACTTACCAGCAACCGGTCATCCCCCGCCGAATTACACACACTCGCCCGAATACATTGCGGCACCGCCGCATGCCCGACTGCAAACGCCTCCGCGGTCGCCACCAGATAATTTTTTTCCTTAAGCTCAGCGGCGATTTGCGAGGCCCGCCAAGGCTCGGGCAACTCGATCCAGAAGTGCGGGCTGTGGGCATGGGACGTATAGACCAGCCCCTCCAGTGCGCCACTGACCAGCTCTTTGCGCCGGGTAATTTCCGCAATCTGCTGACCCAACAGCTGCTCGGCGGTCCCGTTTTCTATCCATCGGCTCGCCACCTCCATTGCCAATGGATTCGCCATCCAGCTTGTCCCACGAACCGCCGCGTGCAAACGCCCGATCAACGGTTGTGGCGCATGTAAAAAACCGATCCGTAAACCCGCCGAAACCGCCTTGCTCAGGCTGCCGATCAACACCGAGCGCTCCGGGGCGAAGTCACTTAGCGGCAACGGACGTTGCCGTGCCAAAACGGCGTGAGCCTCATCTTCGAAAATCAATAAATTGTGCTGCCGACACACCTCGGCAATCGCCTCCCTTCGTGGGACGGACATCACTGCAGCGGTAGGATTCTGGAGGGTCGGCGTGCAGTACAACGCAGACACCCGATGCTGACGGCAAATGTCCTCCAGCGACGAGGGCAGCAATCCTTCGCCATCCATCTCGGCACCCATCAGCTTGATCCCCAGTTGGCGAGCGACACCAATCAATCCTGGGTAAGTCAGATGCTCAGTCACCAAGGTGTCGCCAGCCTTGAGCAAGCCCATCAGCGCGCATAACAGGCCGTGCTGGCCACCGTTGACGCACACGACTTGTTCGGCGCTCGGGACAAATGCCTGATGACTCAGCCACCGCGCACCCGCCTCCCGATGCCTCAGTAGTCCACTCTCAGCGGTATACCCGGTCAACTGCTGCAAGGTGCGTGGATCACTGGCCAGCGCTTGCAGGCTTTGGCTCAGGAAGCCAGCTTCCTGCCCCGGGATCGGTTGATTCCGACTCATATCGAGGAAGGCTTGCGGCTCATCGCTGACATTGCGAAACCCGCTGTCTCTCGGCCGCTCCATCCCGCGTTGACGGACGTAAGTGCCGTCTCCTACACGGGCCACGACCAATCCCACACGTTCCAACTCGCCATAAGCTCGGCTGATCGTGCCGATGGTGACACCCAGGCTATCGGCCAGCAGCCGGTGGGGCGGCAGCTTGCTACCCGCATCGATCAACCCTTCTTCGATTCCTTTCTGAACGGCGTCAGCCAGGCGTTTGTATTTCACGCCCACGCCATTGGCGAGGCCGTCGCGCAGGATTGACACCATGGCAATACTTACTTTGACAGTCATTACAGCCCCGAATAGCGTGCTTGAAACAGGTTCAATCAGGGATAGACCTATTCCACCATCAGGTCAATTCCAGCTTCCAGGAGTTACATCATGTCCATTGCCATTCCCGCCGCTTCAAGCACTGCAAAACAGCGGATGGCCGCATGGGTCACCAGTGCGCTGTTCCTGATTGTTTGCCTGAGCTGGGGCACCACCTGGCTGGGGATTAAAATTGCGGTCGAAAGTGTGCCGCCGCTGACAGCCGCGGGCCTTCGCTTCCTGATTGCCTTTCCGTTGTTTTTGAGCTTTGCGCTGATACGTCGTGAACCGCTGCTGTTTCCGAAGAAAAGTCGCTGGTTTTTCGTGTTCGTCACGCTGGCGTATTTCAGCCTGCCCTACTACTTGCTGAACTACGGCGAGATGCACGTTTCGTCCGGCCTGACAGCGCTGCTGTTCAGTTGCATGCCCGTGTTCATCCTGATCTTTTCCGCGCTGTTTCTGCGGGAGAAAATCTACCCATCACAAGTGTTGGGGATCGCCATCGGCTTTGGCAGCCTGTTCATGATCATTCGCGGCCAGGGCCTGCACCTGGATCACGCGGAGCTGTTTGGTGTGTTGGCAATTCTCGGCGCGGCAGTGATGCATGCGCTGTGCTACGTGGTGACCAAAAAACACGGCAACGCCATCAGCGTGATCACCTACAACACATTGCCCATCGGCATTGCCGGGTTGATGCTGTTTGTGGCGGGCCTGCAATTTGAAACCCCCGTATTTGCTGACATAAGCCTGCGCTCATGGAGCGCCCTGCTCTACCTCGGACTGGTGGCGTCGGTGGGTGGATTCATTGTTTATTTCCTGCTGCTCAAACGGCTGAGCCCGATCATTTTGTCGTTTGTGTTCATCATCTTCCCGGTGTTCGCCGTAATCATCGGCGCGTGGTACGAAGGGCAGAGTATTTCGCGGGAATTGATGCTGTATTCGGCGATCCTGCTGACCGGGTTCGCCATCACCAAAATGCCTGTGGAAAAGTGGCTGAAAACCTGAACACGTCTCCCCCTGTAGGAGCTGTCGAGTGAAACGAGGCTGCGATCTTTTGATCTTATAAATCAAGATCAAAAGATCGCAGCCTGCGGCAGCTCCTACAGGGGATGTGTTGTTCGGCTAAAGGACGAACAGATCTACGAAACGGTTGACGGGGGTTTTCTCCAGCGCAGCCTGATCCTTGCACAAGGCAAAGATCTCGGCACTGCGCTGAGCAGTAAACCGCGTCGCCAGGTTGGCCTTGAACTTGTCCTCCAGCAGCGGGATGCCATCGGTGCGTCGGCGGCGGTGGCCAATCGGGTATTCCACCAGCACATTTTCGGTGCTCGAACCGTCCTTGAAAAACACCTGGATCGCATTGGCGATGGAGCGTTTGTCGGGCTCCAGGTACTCGCGGGTGTATTGCGGGTTTTCGACGATGACCATCTTGTCGCGCAGCACATCGATGATCGGATGCGCCGCGTGAAAATCATCTTCGTATTGCTCGGCCACCAGATTGCCGAACGCCAACGGCACTGCGGTCATGTACTGAATGCAATGGTCGCGGTCGGCCGCGTTGGCCAGCGGGCCGACCTTGGAAATGATACGGATCGCCGATTCATGGGTGGTGATGACGATCCTGTCGATTTCATGCAGGCGATTTCGCACGTGCGGATGCAAGGTCACGGCCGCTTCACAGGCCGTCTGCGCGTGAAACTCTGCGGGAAAACTGATCTTGAACAGCACGTTTTCCATGACGTAGCTGCCATACGGGCGCGAGAAACTGAAGGCGCGCTTGTCTTGCGGTTTAACGGCCAGATCATTGTTGGTGTGACTGAACAGTACGTCGTAAAAGCCCCACTGCCGGGCGGTCAAAACACCGGGAATCCCCATCTCGCCGCGCATGGCGATATCGGCCAGGCGCACACCCCGACTGGTGGCGTCGCCGGCTGCCCAGGATTTCCGTGAACCGGCGTTCGGCGCGTGCCGATAAGTGCGCAGGGCCTGACCATCGGCGAACGCATGGGACAACGCCGACAACAGTTGCTCGCGATTGGCGCCCATGAGCTTGGCGGTGACGGCGGTCGATGCCACTTTCACCAGAATGACGTGATCAAGACCCACGCGATTGAAGGAATTTTCCAATGCGATCACGCCCTGAATTTCGTGAGCCATGATCATGGCTTCGAGCACGGCACGGACGGTGAGCGGTGCGTCGCCATTGGCCAGGCGCTTTTGCGAGAGGTGATCGGCGACCGCGAGAATGCCACCGAGGTTATCGGACGGATGGCCCCATTCGGCAGCGAGCCAGGTGTCGTTGTAATCGAGCCAGCGCACGATACAGCCGATGTCCCATGCGGCTTTCACCGGGTCGAGTCGGTAGCTGGTGCCGGGCACCCGAGCGCCAAAAGGCACGACGGTGCCGTCCACGATGGGGCCCAGGTGTTTGGTGCATTCGGGGAAACGCAGGGCCAGGAGGCCGCAACCGAGGGTGTCGATCAGGCAATTTCGGGCAGTGTCCAGTGCTTCTCTGGACTCGATCTTGAAGTTCAGGACATAGTCGGCAATGTCCTGCAGGACAGTGTCGTAGTCGGGGCGGTTGTTCTGGTCGACGTTGGCGCTCATGTTCGATTCACTCGTGAAGTGGTTCGTTGATGGGACCTCGGTTCAGGTAGACGGTTACATCATTCTTATTATCGAAATGCCATTCCCTGTAGGCCTGTAGGAGCTGTCGAGTGAAACGAGGCTGCGATCTTTTGATCTTGCTGTTAAAAAAAACCAGATCAAAAGATCGCAGCCTCGTTTCACTCGACAGCTCCTACAGGTCTACGGGCCTACGGACCTACGGACCTACGGACCTACGGACCTACAGGTCTACAGGTCTGCAGACCTACAGATCTACAGGGATGTGTCAGTCAGAAAGAATCACCCGGCACCCGGACGTAACCTTCCATCAACACCCGCGCACTGCGGCTCATGATGGCTTTTTTCACGGTCCATTCGCCGTTGACCTGACTGGCTTCGGCGCCGACGCGCAAGGTGCCCGACGGATGACCGAAACGCACGGCATTGCGCTCGGTGCCGCCCGCTGCAAGGTTCACCAACGTGCCGGAAATCGCGGCAGCCGTGCCGATGGCGACTGCTGCAGTCCCCATCATTGCGTGGTGCAACTTGCCCATCGACAATGCGCGCACCAGCAGGTCGACATCTCCAGCCTTGATCGCCTTGCCGCTGGAAGAAACGTATTCGGCGGGTTTGGCAACGAACGCGACTTTCGGCGTGTGCTGACGCTTGGCCGCTTCGTCCAGGTCCTTGATCAGCCCCATGCGCAACGCGCCATAGGCCCGAATGGTTTCGAACATCGCCAAGGCTTTCGGGTCACCGTTGATGGCGCCCTGCAATTCGGTGCCGGTGTAACCAATGTCTTCGGCATTGACGAAAATGGTCGGAATGCCCGCGTTGATCAGGGTCGCCTTGAAGGTCCCGACACCAGGTACTTCCAGGTCATCCACGAGGTTGCCGGTCGGGAACATCGAACCGCCGCCACCCTCTTCTTCCGCCGCCGGGTCCATGAATTCGACCTGCACTTCGGCGGCCGGAAAGGTCACGCCGTCGAGTTCGAAATCGCCGGTTTCCTGCACCTCACCGTTGGTGATCGGCACATGGGCGATGATGGTCTTGCCGATGTTGGCCTGCCACACGCGAACCACGGCAACGCCGTTATGCGGAATGCGGCTGGCGTCCACCAGACCGTTGCTGATAGCAAACGAACCGACTGCCGCCGACAGGTTGCCGCAGTTGCCGCTCCAGTCCACGAAAGGTTTGTCGATGGACACCTGACCAAACAGATAGTCGACGTCGTGGTCGGCCTTCATGCTTTTCGACAGGATCACGGTTTTGCTGGTGCTGGACGTTGCGCCACCCATGCCGTCGATTTGCTTGTCATACGGGTCCGGGCTGCCGATCACGCGCAACAACAATGCGTCTCGGGCAGGGCCCGGAACCTGTGCCGCTTCCGGCAAGTCTTGCAGGCTGAAGAACACGCCTTTACTGGTGCCGCCACGCATGTAGGTGGCAGGAATCTTGATCTGAGGTGCGTGAGCCATAGTGTTCCCTTTGAGCAGACACGGGACCTGAAGTCCCGTGTCAGCACTGCGTGTGTTAGACGGCGACCGCCGACTCTTCGAGGAAGTCCTGGGCGAAGCGTTGCAACACGCCGCCCGCTTCATAGATTGACACTTCTTCGGCGGTGTCGAGGCGGCACATCACCGGCACTTCGACGCGTTCGCCGTTCTTGCGATTGATCACCAGCGTCAGCTCGGCGCGCGGCGTGCGTTGGCCGATCACATCGTAGGTTTCGCTGCCATCGATGGCCAGGGTGTGACGGTTGGTGCCCGGTTTGAACTCCAGCGGCAACACGCCCATGCCCACCAGGTTGGTACGGTGAATGCGCTCGAAGCCTTCGGCGGCAATCGCTTCCACACCCGCCAGACGTACACCTTTGGCGGCCCAGTCGCGGGACGAACCCTGACCGTAGTCAGCGCCGGCAATAATGATCAGCGGCTGCTTGCGCTCCATGTAGGTTTCAATCGCTTCCCACATGCGCATGACCTGGCCTTCCGGCTCGACGCGAGCGAGCGAGCCCTGCTTGACCTTGCCGTTTTCCACGACCATTTCGTTGAACAGTTTCGGGTTGGCGAAGGTCGCGCGCTGGGCGGTCAGGTGGTCACCACGGTGAGTCGCGTAAGAGTTGAAGTCCTCTTCCGGCAAGCCCATTTTCGCCAGGTATTCACCCGCGGCGCTGTCGAGCATGATCGCGTTCGACGGCGACAGGTGATCGGTGGTGATGTTGTCCGGCAGTACCGCCAGCGGGCGCATGCCCTTGAGCGGACGTGCGCCGGCCAATGCGCCTTCCCAGTACGGCGGACGACGGATGTAGGTGCTCATCTCGCGCCAGTCGTACAGCGGCGTCACTTTCGGGCCGGTGTCTTCGTGGATGGCGAACATCGGGATGTAGACCTGGCGGAACTGCTCCGGCTTGACCGATGCCTTGACCACCGCATCGATCTCTTCGTCGCTCGGCCAGATGTCTTTCAGGCGGATTTCCCGACCTTCGGCATCCAGACCCAGCACGTCTTTTTCGATATCGAAACGGATGGTCCCGGCGATGGCGTAAGCCACCACCAACGGTGGCGAAGCGAGGAACGCATTCTTGGCGTACGGGTGAATCCGGCCATCGAAGTTGCGGTTACCGGACAGTACGGCTGTGGCGTACAGATCGCGGTCGATGATCTCTTGCTGGATCACCGGATCCAGTGCACCGGACATGCCGTTGCAGGTGGTGCACGCGAACGCCACCACGCCGAAACCGAGCTGCTCGAGTTCGTCGGTCAGGCCGGCTTCATCGAGGTACAGCGCGACGGTTTTCGAACCCGGCGCCAGGGACGATTTCACCCATGGCTTACGGGTCAGGCCGAGCTTGTTGGCATTGCGCGCCAGCAGGCCGGCGGCGATCACGTTGCGCGGGTTACTGGTGTTGGTGCAGCTGGTGATGGCGGCGATGATCACCGCGCCATCCGGCATCTGGCCCGGCACGTCATCCCATTGCCCGGAAATACCTTGAGCCGCGAGATCGGACGTCGCGACGCGGGCATGCGGGTTGCTCGGGCCTGCCATGTTGCGCACCACCGAGGACAGGTTGAAAGTTAACCCGCGCTCGTATTGCGCACCTTTCAGGCTGTCAGCCCAGAGGCCTGTGGTCTTGGCATAGTGCTCTACAAGCTGCACCTGCTCGTCTTCACGGCCAGTGAGTTTGAGGTAGTCGATGGTCTGCTGATCGATGTAGAACATCGCGGCAGTGGCGCCGTATTCCGGGGCCATGTTGGAGATGGTTGCGCGGTCGCCCAAGGTCAGCGCGGAAGCGCCTTCACCGAAGAATTCCAGCCATGCGCCGACCACTTTTTGCTTGCGCAGGAACTCGGTCAGTGCCAGCACCATGTCGGTGGCGGTGATGCCTGGTTGCAGCTTGCCGGTCAGCTCAACGCCGACGCTTTCTGGCAGACGCATCCACGATGCACGACCGAGCATGACGCTCTCGGCTTCCAGACCACCCACGCCGATGGCGATCACGCCCAGCGCATCGACGTGCGGGGTGTGGCTGTCGGTGCCAACGCAGGTAT
This sequence comes from Pseudomonas sp. LBUM1643, assembly GCF_059716215.1. Lineage (NCBI taxonomy): Bacteria > Pseudomonadati > Pseudomonadota > Gammaproteobacteria > Pseudomonadales > Pseudomonadaceae > Pseudomonas > Pseudomonas sp. LBUM1643. The sequence continues at coordinate 1,947,454 of NZ_CP166813.1, read as the reverse complement.
CAGGGAATGCTACGCCGTCACGCACCTGGATCACCGGAGACATTTTCTCCAGGTTGATCTGGTGCATGATGCCGTTGCCCGGCGGGATCACGTCGACGTTCTTGAACGCCTTCTTGGTCCAGTTGATGAAGTGGAAACGGTCTTCGTTGCGACGGTCTTCGATGGCGCGGTTTTTCTCGAACGCCTCTGGATCGAAGCCACCGCGCTCAACGGCCAGGGAGTGGTCGACGATCAGTTGGGTCGGCACCACAGGGTTAACTTGCGCCGGATCACCGCCTTGCAAGGCGATGGCATCACGCAGGCCGGCGAGGTCGACCAGAGCGGTCTGGCCGAGAATGTCGTGGCACACCACGCGAGCAGGAAACCAGGGGAAATCGAGGTCGCGCTTGCGCTCGATGAATTGCTTGAGGGATTCGGTGAGCGTGGCCGGGTCACAGCGACGCACCAGGTTTTCCGCTAGCACGCGGGAGGTATACGGCAGGGTGTCGTAGGCGCCAGGTTGAATGGCTTCGACAGCCGCGCGGACGTCGAAGTAATCCAGATGGCTGCCAGGCAGTGGTTTGCGGAATTCAGTGTTCATCGTCAGGACTCGGTCACGGTGGTTTTACGAGGTGGAGCCTGCTACTGATGCTGATCTGACACCGATCCGTGTAGGAGCTGCCGCAGGCTGCGATCTTTTGATCTTGAGCTCTGGCGATTCAAAATCGCTGAAGATCAAAAGATCGCAGCCTGCGACAGCTCCTACAGGGTTCCCGGTTCATTCAGCAGCCAGTGCGCTCCTCACCATTCAGCGTTGTTCGATTGGCACGAACTTGCGCTGTTCGACGCCGATGTACTCGGCGCTCGGACGGATGATGCGGTTGTTGGCACGTTGTTCGTACACGTGCGCTGCCCAGCCGGTCAGGCGCGAGCAAACGAAAATCGGGGTGAACAACTTGGTCGGAATGCCCATGAAGTGGTACGCCGAGGCATGGTAGAAGTCAGCGTTCGGGAACAGTTTTTTCTGCTCCCACATGGTCTTGTCGATGGCTTCGGAAACCGGGAACAACACTTTGTCGCCCACTTCGTCAGCGAGTTTTTTCGACCAGCCCTTGATCACCTCGTTGCGCGGATCGTTGTCTTTATAGATCGCGTGACCGAAGCCCATGATCTTGTCCTTGCGCTCGAGCATGCCGAGGGTGCCTTTGACTGCGTCTTCCGGCGAGCTGAAGCGTTCGATCATTTCCATCGCAGCTTCGTTGGCGCCGCCGTGCAGCGGACCACGCAGGGAGCCGATGGCAGCGGTGATGCAGGAATACAGATCGGACAAGGTCGACGCGCAAACACGTGCAGTGAAGGTCGAAGCGTTGAACTCGTGCTCTGCGTACAGGATCAGCGAAACGTTCATCACCTTGACGTGCAACTCGCTCGGCTTCTTGCCGTGCAGCAGGTGCAGGAAGTGACCGCCAATGGACTGCTCGTCGCTCACGCAATCGATGCGCTTGCCTTCGTGGCTGAAGCGATACCAGTAGGTCATGATCGCCGGGAACGCGGCCAGCAGACGGTCGGTCTTGTCGTGTTGCTCGGAGAAGTCTTTCTCAGGTTCCAGGTTGCCGAGGAACGAGCAACCGGTGCGCATCACGTCCATTGGGTGGGCGTCAGCGGGGATGCGCTCCAGCACTTCTTTCAGTGCTTGCGGCAGGTCGCGCAGTTTGCTCAGCTTGGCGATGTATTCGTTCAGTTGCGCCTTGGTCGGCAGCTCGCCGTAGAGCAGCAGGTAAGCGACTTCTTCAAACTGCGCGTCTGCCGCCAGTTCACGAACGTCGTAACCACGATAGGTCAGACCTGCACCGGACTGGCCCACGGTGGACAGTGCGGTTTGTCCGGCAACCTGGCCACGGAGCCCGGCGCCACTGAGTACTTTTGCTTCGGCCATTTCTGCCTCCAGTATTTTTTGAATTTGTTTAGGAATCGGCAAATTTTGATTCATCAGGTTGTTCGGGTAATGCCGAAAAGATCGCAGCCTCGCTCCGCTCGACAGCTCCTACAGGAGCGCGGTTGACAACATCCCTGCAGGAGCTGTCGAGTGCAACGAGGCTGCGATCTTTTGATCCTTACTTCTTCGCAGCAAACAACGCATCGAGCTTCTGCTCGAAGGTGTGGTAATCGATGCGATCGTAAAGCTCCATGCGAGTCTGCATGGTGTCGATGACGTTCTGTTGCGTGCCGTCGCGGCGGATCGCGGTGTAGACGTTTTCCGCGGCCTTGTTCATCGCGCGGAAGGCCGACAGCGGGTACAGCACCAGGGACACATCGGCGCCAGCCAGTTGTTCGGTGGTGTACAGCGGCGTTGCGCCGAACTCTGTGATGTTGGCCAGGATCGGCGCTTTCACGCGGTTGGCGAACAGTTTGTACATGTCCAGCTCGGTGATGGCTTCCGGGAAAATCATGTCGGCGCCCGCCTCAATGCACGCCGCAGCGCGATCCAGTGCCGACTCCAGGCCTTCCACCGCCAGGGCGTCGGTACGTGCCATGATCACGAAGCTGTCATCGGTGCGCGCATCGACGGCGGCTTTGATGCGGTCGACCATTTCCTGCAGGGACACGATTTCTTTGTTTGGACGATGGCCACAGCGCTTGGCGCCGACCTGGTCTTCGATGTGGATCGCTGCAGCGCCGAACTTGATCATCGACTTCACGGTGCGCGCCACGTTGAACGCCGAGGAACCGAAACCGGTGTCCACGTCCACCAGCAACGGCAGATCGCAAACGTCGGTGATACGACGCACGTCGGTCAGCACATCATCCAGGCCGGTAATGCCCAGGTCAGGCACGCCCAGGGAACCGGCAGCCACCCCGCCACCCGACAGGTAAATCGCCTTGAAGCCGGCGCGCTTGGCCAGCAATGCGTGGTTGGCGTTGATCGCGCCAACGACTTGCAGCGGATGCTCGCTGGCGACCGCATCGCGGAAACGCTGGCCTGGAGTGCTCTTGTTGGAACTCATGACTCACCTCGTTCTGTGGCTGTCGGGTTAGCGCCGTCCTGGTAGTGACGGGCGATATTGCGTTTGGAGGCGCCGATGTGACGGCGCATCAACAATTCGGCCAGTTCACCGTCACGGTCGGCGATGGCATCGAGAATTCTGTGGTGTTCGGCGAACGCCTGCCGCGGACGGTTGGGCGTGGTGGAGAACTGGATGCGGTACATGCGCACCAACTGATAGAGCTCGCCGCACAGCATCTGGGTCAGGGTGCGGTTACCGCTGCCCTGAATGATTCGGTAGTGAAAGTCGAAATCGCCTTCCTGCTGGTAATAGCCGACACCGGCCTGAAACGCTGCGTCGCGTTCATGGGTTTCCAGCACCCGGCGCAGTTCGTCGATTTCTTCAACGCTCATGCGCTCGGCTGCCAGCCGGCACGCCATGCCTTCCAGGGATTCGCGGATTTCGTAGAGTTCCACCAGCTCGGCATGGTTGAGCGACACCACCCTCGCCCCGACATGCGGTATGCGCACCAGCAGGCGCTGGCCTTCCAGGCGGTGGATGGCTTCACGCAGCGGGCCGCGGCTGATGCCATAGGTGCGCGCCAGCTCTGGCTCGGAGATTTTGCTACCGGGGGCAATTTCGCCCTTGACGATGGCCGCCTGAATGCGCCGGAAGACGTTCTCGGAGAGCGTCTCCGAATCGTCTTGAGCCATGACCGGGGGATCGAGTTGATCCAGCATATTGTCGACACCTTGAAAGCGGATGCCGCAAAAACTAGCGAAAACAGGACTAACAGTCAAAGGAAAAATAGAGATTGTCGACAATCGTCTAATAAACGCCTCTAGCATGCCAAACCGGCACAAGGAAGGTTATAGCCCCCTGCCAGCGGTGGCGCCATAAAACCACCGTGCTAGAATGCCGCCCGCATTTGTTTGTGACATCTGCACTGCCTGTCATCATTGGCTGACAGGCATACGAGGGAGCTTGCGCAGCGATGCCAGGGCCTTGAATCGAAACACGGACCGCTGCGCACCAGGATTTATGAGACTCAAGCCCTTCCCGACATTCCTTTATCTTCTTTGCCTGCCCGGTTTCGCTGTGGCGGGAGAGAAGACCGTGTACGGCCTTAATGAATACGCGTCTCTGGATGGCATCGACCTGGAAGTCGCCGCCAAACTCGACACCGGCGCGAAAACCGCCTCATTAAGTGCCCGCGACATCAAGCGCTTCAAACGCAATGGCGAGTCCTGGGTGCGCTTCTATCTGGCCATCGATGCCGCACATTCGCACCCGATCGAGCGACCGCTGGCACGCGTCAGCAAGATCAAACGACGCGCCGGCGACTACGACCCCGAAGAGGGCAAGAAGTACACCGCTCGTCCGGTGATCGAGCTGGATATCTGCATGGGCTCGGCTTTACGCAGCATCGAAGTGAACCTAACCGACCGCAGCGCCTTCCAATACCCGCTCTTGATCGGCTCCGAAGCCTTGAAGCGCTTCGATGCGCTGGTCGACCCCAGTCTTAAATACGCTGCTGGCAAACCCGCCTGCGCCACCGACGCACATACCGCAGAGTAATTCCAATGCGCTCTCTTACCCTCCATCTGAAAATCCTGATCGCCATCCTGGTGGTGCTGGGCATTTCAGTTACGGCCTATCAGATTTTCGTGCTCGGCATTCCCGTGACCGAAGACGCTACCGACGACTTGTGGAACATCGACGCCAAGGTCGAGTTCGTCGCCAGTGCCAAAGACCCGGTCAAGATCCAGATGTTCGTGCCGCCGCTGAGCCGCGATTACGTCAGCCTCAACGAGAGCTTCATCTCCAATAACTACGGCGTGGCCGTGAACCGTGTCGACGGTAACCGCAAGGTCACCTGGTCGGCACGCCGGGCCAAGGGCAACCAGACGCTGTATTACCGTCTGGTGCTGACCAAGCGTTACACCGGTGAGAAAGCCAAGATCAAAGGCCCGACGTTCCGCGACAGCATCGTGGTGGAAGGCCCGGAAAAAATCGCCGCCGAAGCCCTGCTCGCGCCGATTCGCCAGCACTCGGCCGACGTCGAAACCTTCATTGGCGAAGCGATCAAGCGGGTCAACAACCTCAATGACGACAACGTGAAACTGCTGCTGGGTGGCGATCCGTCCACCGTGCACAAGGCGCGTATCGTCGAATTGCTGCTGTCCATCGCCCATGTACCGATAGAAAAAGTCCACACCATTCGCCTGGTGGCTGACCAACCGCAAACCCCTGAACTGTGGCTGCGCAGCTTCAATGGCACCGATTGGCTGTACTTCAACCCGGAAACCGGCGAACAGGGCCTGCCGACTGATCGCCTGCTGTGGTGGACCGGTGACGAAAACCTGATCACCGTCGATGGCGGCAAAAAAGCCAACGTGACGTTCAGCCTGAACAACAGTGAAATGAACGCCATTCGCCTGGCCAAGCTGACGGACGAAAACACCGACGCCAACTTCCTCGAATATTCGCTATACGGCCTGCCGCTGCAGACCCAGCAGACGTTCATGATCATGGTGATGATCCCGATCGGCGTGCTGGTGATCCTGATCCTGCGCAACCTGATCGGCCTGCAGACCCTGGGTACCTTTACCCCGGTGCTGATTGCCCTCGCCTTCCGGGAGACGCAGCTCGGCTTCGGGATCGTGCTGTTCACCATCATCACGGCGCTGGGGCTGTCCCTGCGTTCCTACCTTGAACACCTGAAGCTGCAGATGTTGCCGAGGCTGTCCGTGGTCCTGACGTTCGTGGTGGTGCTGATCGCGGCCATCAGCCTGTTCAGTCACAAGCTGGGCCTCGAACGCGGGCTGTCGGTGGCGTTGTTCCCGATGGTGATCCTGACCATGACCATTGAACGCCTGTCGATCACCTGGGAAGAACGTGGCGGCGGTCATGCCATGAAAGTAGCGATCGGCACGCTGTTCGCCGCCTCCCTGGCGCACCTGATCATGAGCGTGCCGGAACTGGTTTACTTCGTGTTCACCTTCCCGGCGATCCTGCTGATCCTGGTGGGCTTCATGCTGGCGATGGGTCGCTATCGCGGCTACCGCCTGACTGAACTGGTGCGTTTCAAGGCGTTCCTGAAGAAGGCTGACGCCTGATGTTCGGTTTCTGGAAGACCTGGAAGGCCCTGGAAGCCCGGGGCATCATGGGGATCAATCGGCGCAACGCGGACTATGTACTCAAGTACAACAAGCGCAGCCTGTACCCGATTGTCGATGACAAGATCATCACCAAGGAACGCGCCAGTGCTGCCGGCATTCATGTGCCGGAACTGTATGGCGTGATTTCCACCGAGAAAGAAATCGACAAGCTCGACGAGATCATCGGCGGACGCAGCGATTTCGTGATCAAACCGGCCCAAGGCGCGGGCGGTGACGGCATCATTGTGATTGCCGACCGCTTCGAGGGCCGCTATCGCACGGTGTCCGGCAAGATCATCAGTCACGAGGAAATCGAGCACCATGTCTCCAGCATCCTCACCGGCCTGTACTCCTTGGGTGGCCACCGTGACCGTGCGCTGATCGAATACCGGGTGATCCCGGACCAGATCTTCAAAAGCATCAGCTACGAAGGCGTGCCGGATATCCGCATCATCGTGCTGATGGGCTACCCGGTCATGGCCATGCTGCGCCTGCCAACTCGCCAGTCCGGCGGCAAGGCCAACCTGCACCAGGGCGCCATCGGCGTGGGTGTCGACCTCGCCACAGGCCTGACCTTGCGCGGTACCTGGCTGAACAACATCATCACCAAACACCCCGACACCACCAACGCGGTGGACGGCGTGCAACTGCCCTACTGGGACGGTTTCATGAAGCTCGCGGCCGGTTGCTATGAGCTCTGCGGGCTAGGTTACATCGGTGTGGACATGGTGCTCGATCAGGAAAAGGGTCCGCTGATTCTTGAGCTGAATGCCAGGCCTGGGTTGAACATTCAGATTGCCAACGATTGCGGCCTGACGCTGCGTACCCATGCGGTCGAGGCGCGGCTGGAAGACCTGAAGGCCCGCGGTGTGACTGAAACTGTCGAAGAGCGGGTTGCGTTCGTTCAGGAGATGTTCGGGCATATTCCCCCGGTAGAAGGCTGATCCGTGACCGTGGCGCGGCTATCGCGAGCAGGCTCACTCCTACAAAGGTTCACGCAATCCTTGTAGGAGTGAGCCTGCTCGCGATGGCTGCCTGACAGCCACCAAAGCACTCCACCCGGGAACGAACGGGCGCTCAATCTGCCAATCCCCGACATCCCCTCTAGGAGCAATTCCCCGAGAGGACTACAATCGCCACCCCGCCTCGATGGCTGATCTGCCCCTCCCATGTTGACCTGTTCCGTACACCCGCTGCCCTATTGCGCCAACCCCGCCGAGTACTTCGCGGTGATTCGTCACGCCCCCGGTGCCGTGCTGCTCGACAGTGGCCGGCCCATCGCTGATCGCGGTCGCTATGATCTGCTCAGCGCCTGGCCGCTGGAAGAATTGGCGGTGCTGCCTGACGAAAGCGGCAGCGATTTCCTGCAACGCCTGCGCGACCAGCTGGCACAACTCGGTGCAGCGACTGCGCCTCTGGACCTGCCCTTCGCCGGGGGCCTGATCGGTTACCTCAGCTACGACTTCGGCCGGCACCTGGAAAACCTTCCAAGCCAGGCCCAGGACGACCTGAACCTGCCCGACGCGCGATTTGGTTTATATGCATGGGCGCTGATTAGCGACCACGATTGCGCAACCAGCCAACTGGTGTTTCACCCGAAACTGGGCGACACCGAGCGCCAACGGTTGATCGCGCTGTTCAGCCAGCATGCGGCTCATGCAGTCGAGCCCTTCAAGCTAAACGGTCCGATGAGCGCCGACCTGAGCGCCGACGAATATCGCCAGGCGCTGGCGCGCATCCAGCACTACATCCAGGCCGGTGACTGCTACCAGGTCAACTTCGCCCAGCGGTTCCGCGCACAGTGCTCAGGTGACCCCTGGGCGGCTTACTGCGCGTTGCGCGCGGCATGCCCGACGCCTTTTTCCGGGTTCCAGAGTTTGCCCGACGGTGGCGCGGTCCTCAGTCTGTCGCCAGAACGCTTCGTTAAAGTCAGCGAACGCCAGGTAGAAACCCGTCCAATCAAAGGCACCCGTCCACGGGGCCTGACTGACGCTGAAGACGCAGCCAATGCCGCCGAACTACTGGCCAGCCCCAAGGACCGGGCAGAGAACCTGATGATCGTCGACCTGCTGCGCAACGACCTCGGGCGAACCTGTCGCATCGGTTCGGTGCGGGTGCCGGAGTTGTTCAGCCTCGAAAGCTACCCGAACGTGCATCACCTGGTGAGCAGCGTCACCGGCGAGCTGGCGGACGACCGGGACGCGCTGGACCTGATCGCCGGCAGCTTTCCCGGCGGCTCGATCACCGGCGCACCGAAAATACGCGCGATGCAGATCATCGATGAGCTGGAGCCCACCCGGCGCGGGTTGTACTGCGGTTCTTTGTTGTACCTGGACGTGCGTGGCGAGATGGACAGCTCCATCGCGATTCGCAGTTTGTTGGTCAAGGATGGACAGGTGTGTTGCTGGGGCGGTGGCGGGATCGTCGCGGATTCGCAGTGGGAAGCGGAGTATCAGGAGTCGATTACCAAGGTGAAGGTGCTGCTCGACACCCTGCGAAACCTGTAAGAGACCTGCAAGAATCTGCAGGAGTCATGTAGGAGCTGTCGAGTGAAACGAGGCTGCGATCTTTTGACTTTGTTTTTTAAGATCAAAAGATCGCAGCCTCGTTTCACTCGACAGCTCCTACAGGTGTTCAACAGGGGTCCAACGGGGCTCTTACACAGCTCCCAGACAGCTACAGGCTGAGCGCCCGGTTCGACGCCTTGATGAATTCCTGCTTCAGCTCTTCAAAGGTATGCACCGCCGGGAACTGCGGGAACTCGCGAATCACGTTATCCGGCGCATGGAACAGAATCCCCGCATCCGCTTCACCCAGCATGGTGGTGTCGTTGTACGAATCTCCCGCCGCGATCACGCGATAGTAGAGACTCTTGAAGGCCAGAACCGACTGGCGCTTGGGGTCTCTCTGCCGCAACTGGTAGCTCGTCACCCGACCGGTATCGTCGGTAATCAAACGGTGGCAGAGCAAGGTCGGGAAGCCCAGTTGACGCATCAGCGGCTGGGAAAACTCGTAAAACGTATCCGAAAGAATCACCACCTGAAAGCGTTCACGCAGCCAGTTGACGAACTCGACAGCGCCGTCCAGCGGCTTGAGCGTGGCGATCACTTCCTGGATATCGGCAAGCTTGAGGCCGTGCTCGTCGAGAATCCGCAAGCGCTGCTTCATCAGCACGTCGTAGTCGGGAATGTCCCGGGTAGTGGCCTTGAGGGATTCAATCCCGGTTTTTTCGGCGAAGGCGATCCAGATTTCCGGGACCAATACACCTTCAAGATCCAGACAGGCAATTTCCACAAGACACTCCCATTTGTATTGTTTATTGAGTCGAGCGAGTAAAAAGACTGCCGAACTCTAGCGACTCGCACGGGCCGGCGCAACGCAGAGGGCGCGCCAGCGGCTGCCGGATTTTGTTACCATCTGGCCCATATAGAGCGCCCAGCGCCACCGACCTGTAGGAAGCCGCCCTGATGAGCCCATCGTTCGATGTCGTGGAACTCGCCACGACCTATGCCAATAAATCTGCACAGGACATCCTGAAACTCGCGTTCGCCGAGTTTGGCGATGACCTGTGGATATCTTTCAGCGGCGCCGAAGACGTGGTGCTGGTGGACATGGCCTGGAAGCTGAACAAGAACGTCAAAGTGTTCAGCCTCGACACCGGCCGCTTGCACCCCGAGACCTACCGCTTTATCGATCAGGTGCGCGAGCACTACAAGATCGACATCGAACTGGTCTCGCCGGACTACACGAAACTTGAACCGTTCGTGAAGGAAAAAGGCCTGTTCAGCTTCTACAAGGATGGCCATGGCGAATGCTGCGGCATCCGCAAGATCGAGCCGCTGCGGCGCAAACTGTCTGGCGTGACCGCTTGGGCGACCGGCCAGCGTCGCGATCAGAGCCCCGGCACGCGCAGCGCTGTCGCCGTGATGGAAATCGATACCGCGTTTTCCACCCCGGAACGCACCCTGTACAAATTCAACCCGCTGGCGCAAATGACCAGTGAAGAGATCTGGGGCTACATCCGCATGCTTGAGCTGCCATACAACAGCCTGCATGAACGCGGCTTTATCAGCATCGGCTGCGAACCCTGCACCCGCCCGGTCCTCCCGAACCAGCACGAGCGAGAAGGCCGCTGGTGGTGGGAAGAAGCGACGCAGAAAGAATGCGGATTGCATGCGGGGAACATCATCAGCAAATCGAAAGCCTGAAAATCGCAGCCTGCGACAGGTCCTACAGATGTACATCGCCCCCTGTAGGAGCTGGCGAAGCCTGCGATCTTTTGATCTTATAAATGTGTACACACGAATGTCACCATCGGTGCCATTTATGTGTGCACTTTTTGTTTTAGCGCCCTGAAAAGTTACATCCCTCCTGACTGACCTTCCCCGTCGGCTTTTCCCATATCCCGCACTAAAAAAATAAATACCTGTTCAATCGGTCAATTTATTTTTCTTTAATTTCCTGCACTTATCAAAATCAGATAACAAAACGAAATTACAACGACTTTTTATATATCGCTAACTGGCATAGATCTGGCTTGAGTGCATACATGTTTTGTATACAACACAAATCAAAACATACACACACTCTAGATCCGCACGCCTGAAGCGCCCTATCCCGTACAGGCTGCAGATGCCCCGTAACCAATGATGCTTATTGCACGCGACGAAGATTTGTCGAGCCAACGCTCAAGCACAGTCATCGCGACGCCAAGCTTCAGGAGCCTGCCGGAATGCGTACTAGCCTCTTAAACAAGAACATCGCGCTGGATCTACCCTCCTCTCCCCCCACTCCTGCTACCCACGATCAGACGTTTCAGGACCCGGTCGTGCTAAGCCCGCGCTTGCACAACAAGGACCTCGCCCCGACCAAGGCCGAAGGTCGACGCTGGGGTCGCTACAGTATTTTCGCCCTGTGGACCAATGACGTGCACAACATCGCCAACTACTCCTTCGCCATCGGGCTGTATGCGCTGGGGCTGGGTGGCTGGCAGATTTTGTTGTCCCTGGGTATCGGTGCGGCGCTCGTGTACAGCTTCATGAACCTCTCCGGCTACATGGGCCAGAAAACCGGTGTGCCATTTCCGGTGATCAGCCGGATCAGTTTCGGCATTCACGGGGCGCAGATTCCTGCATTGATCCGCGCCGTTATCGCCATCGCCTGGTTCGGAATTCAGACCTACCTGGCGTCGGTGGTCTTGCGTGTGTTGCTGACCGCCGTACACCCTGGCTTTGCCGACTACGATCACAACCTGTTCCTCGGCCTGTCGAGCCTGGGCTGGGTGTGTTTCGTCGCGATCTGGTTGGTGCAATTGGGCATTCTGGCTTACGGGATGGAGATGGTTAGACGCTACGAGGCGTTTGCCGGGCCAGTGATTCTGCTGACGGTTGCAGCGCTGGCGGCGTGGATGTACACCCAGGCCGACGCGACCATTGCCTGGTCCATCCGCGAGCCTCTGACCGGCAGCGAGATGTGGCGCAACATCTTCGCTGGCGGTGCACTGTGGCTGGCCATCTACGGCACCCTGATCCTCAACTTCTGCGACTTCGCCCGCTCCTCGCCCTGCCGCAAGACGATCAAGGTAGGAAACTTCTGGGGATTGCCGGTGAATATTCTGGTGTTCGCGGCCATCACCGTCCTGCTCTGCGGTGCGCAATTTCAGATCAATGGCCGGGTCATCGAAAAGCCCGACCGAGATCATCGCCTCGATCCCCAACACCTTCTTCCTGGTGCTGGGCTGCCTGGCATTCCTGATCGTGACCGTGGCGGTCAATATCATGGCCAACTTCGTGGCCCCGGCGTTCGTGCTGAGCAATCTGGCACCTAAATACCTGACCTTTCGCCGTGCCGGATTGATCAGCGCGACCATCGCCGTGCTGATCCTGCCGTGGAACCTCTATAACAGTCCGCTGGTGATTGTGTACTTCCTCTCCGGTCTGGGCGCCCTGCTCGGCCCGTTGTACGGGGTGATCATGGTCGACTACTGGCTTGTACGAAAAGGTCAGGTCAACGTGCCGCAGTTGTACAGCGAAGACCCCAACGGCGCTTATTACTACAGCCGCGGCGTCAATTTACGCGCAGTGGCGGCGTTCATTCCTGCGGCACTGATCGCCATCGTGCTGGCGCTGGTACCGGGATTCCACAGCGTGTCGCCCTTCTCCTGGCTGATCGGTGCCGGGATCGCCGGAATGCTCTACCTGATCATCGCCAAACGTCAGCCTCATTACGCCGACGTCAGCGGTGAATCCATCGCGGTCGACAACGTCAGCCACTAAATCCCCCCGGCGGCCCGACAGCATCGGGCCGCAGAACTGCCCCGCTTTAAGGACTTCTCATGCGAATTCTCGTGGTCAACGTCAACACTACCGAATCCATCACCCAGGCCATCACGCGCTCGGCGCAGTCCGTGGCTGCCCCGGGTACTGAAATCATCGGCCTGACCCCGTATTTCGGTGCCGACTCGGTCGAGGGCAATTTCGAGAGTTACCTCGCGGCCATCGCGGTCATGGACCGGGTGATGTCCTACGACGAACCCTTCGATGCAGTGATCCAGGCCGGTTACGGCGAGCACGGGCGCGAAGGTTTGCAGGAATTGCTCAACGTACCGGTGGTGGACATCACCGACGCGGCGGCGAGTACTGCGATGTTCCTTGGGCATGCCTATTCGGTAGTCACCACCCTCGACCGCACCGTGCCGCTGATCGAGGATCGGTTGAAACTGTCGGGGCTCTGGGACCGCTGCGCGTCCGTACGGGCCAGTGGTTTGGCGGTCCTGGAGCTGGAACACGAGCCGCAACGGGCGCTGGAAGCCATCGTGCATCAGGCCGAATTGGCGGTCACTCAAGACAAGGCTGAAGTGATTTGCCTGGGCTGCGGCGGCATGGCCGGGCTGGATGAGCAGATTCGTCGACGCACCGGAGTGCCCGTGATTGATGGCGTGACGGCGGCGGTGACCATCGCCGAATCTTTGGTGCGATTGGGGTTGTCGACGTCGAAGGTACGGACTTATGCGACGCCGCGGCCGAAAACCATCATTGGCTGGCCGGGGCGGTTTGCTCGGTAGACCGCGTGATCGTTCATCGCTAGCAGGCTAGCTCCCACACTGGATTTGCATCGCTCACAAATCCCCTGTGTGGGAGCTACCACACTGGATCTGCGTCGCTCACAAATCCTCTGTATGGGAGCTACCACACTGGATCTGCGTCGTTCACAAATCCCCTGTGGGAGCTAGCCTGCTAGCGATGGCAGCGCCTCGGTCTTTAGCCAGTCTTAAACCGCACTAAACCGCTGCCCTAACCCTTGCTCCGCAAACTGCTCGATCACAAAATCGACAAACGCCCGGGTCTTGCCCGGTAGCAGTTTGTGCTCCGCGTAATAAAGGGAGATGTTGCCATCATCGACGTACCAATCCGGCAACACCCGCCGCAAGGTGCCTGCTTCCAGATACCCGGTGGCAAACGGCATGCTCACCAGCGCGATGCCCAAACCCTGGGTCGCCGTGGCGCATGCGGCCTCCGAATCGCTCATCGTCATCCGCGCCTTGAGCGTCAGCGGGCTGTGTTGCTGGGTGCGACTGGTCAACTGCCATGAGCGCACGCGACCTGTTTGCGGTGAACGAATCAGGATGCCGTCGTGATGTTTAAGATCATCAGGCTCGCCAATCAATTCATGCGCATCCAGGTAGTCGGCTGAGGCCACCAGCACCCGATGGGCCGGTGTCAGCTTGCGCGCCACCACCCCCTGCGGCAGCTCGAAGCCGCCGCCTATTGCCGCATCGAATCCCTGGCCGATCAGATCGACCTGACGGTTATCGAAATGCCAGTCCGGATTAATCGCCGGGAAGCGTCGCAAAAACTCACCCAGCATCGGCACGATGTACAGCCGACCGAACACGGTGCCCATGCTGACTTTCAGCGTGCCGGCCGGCCGCCCTTCAGCACTGGCAAGATTGGCGACGGCGTTCTGGATGGTGTGCAAACTGGCGCTGACTTCGCCGAGAAACAGATGACCGGCCTCGGTCAACGTCAGACTTCGGGTGCTGCGCTGGAACAGCCGAACTCCCAGCCGCGCTTCAAGCTTGGCGACACTCTTGCCCACTGCCGCCGGGGTCAGGCTCAAGCGTCTAGCGGCTTCGGCAAAGCTGCCGACCTCGGCGCTACGCACGAAGCATTCGATACTGCTGAAGGTTTCCATAGGCGCCACTATAAACTTCTGGTTTACACAGACTATCGCAATTACCGTCTACTCAGACTGTAATCATGAATCGATACTAGGCTCCATCAACCGAGACATCTCGCCTCGGGACTTTGGAGATCAACATGACTACTCAGAACCTCAGCGGCAAAGTGGCTTTGATTCAAGGCGGGTCTCGCGGCATCGGCGCAGCCATTGTCAAACGCCTGGCCGCTGAAGGCGCGACCGTTGCCTTCACTTACGTAAGCTCCACCGCAAAAGCCGAAGAATTGCAGAACAGCCTCACGGCCAACGGCGGCAAGGCCCTCGCCATCAAGGCCGACAGCGCCGATGCCGAAGCCATTCGCAGCGCTGTCGACCAGACCGTCAAAGCATTTGGCCGCCTGGATATTCTGGTCAACAACGCCGGCGTACTGGCAGTTGCGCCGCTGGAAGATTTCAAACTTGAAGACTTCGACCAGACACTGGCCATCAACGTGCGCAGCGTGTTCATTGCCACGCAGGCCGCCGCCAAACACATGACCGAAGGTGGTCGCATCATCAACATCGGCAGCACCAACGCCGACCGCATGCCCTTCGCCGGTGGCGGTCCCTACGCGATGAGCAAATCGGCACTGGTCGGACTGACCAAAGGCCTGGCGCGCGACCTCGGTCCACGTGGCATCACCATCAACAACGTGCAACCAGGCCCGGTGGACACCGACATGAATCCCGCCAGCGGTGACTTCGCTGAAAGCCTGATCCCGTTGATGGCGGTGGGCCGTTACGGCAAAGCGGATGAAATCGCCAGTTTCGTCGCCTATCTGGTGGGACCTGAAGCGGGCTACATCACCGGTGCCAGCCTGACCATCGACGGTGGTTTCGGCGCCTGATCGTTTCAACCGCACAAAAAAAAGCCGGCGCCCCTGATCAGGTCGCCGGCCTTTTTATGCGCCGTCTCGTCTCACAATAGCCCCGAACCTGTAGGAGCTGTCGAGTGCAACGAGGCTGCGATCTTTTGACCTCGCCCGTGACAAAACAAGATCAAAAGATCGCAGCCTCGTTGCACTCGACAGCTCCTACAGGGGGGGGTGAGGTGCAGTTCCAATACGGTAGTGCGGTGGGGAGAGTACGAGGCCAATGCACGGACGTGCGGACCTGTTGCATTCATCAGCTGGAATCGTTCTACGTGTATGCGCTGAACGCAGTGTCTTGCCCTGAAACAGGTGAACCTATTTCAGGACTAAACACTCGGGTTTATGCCCACTCAAGCGCCGGCAAACCACAGTCGGCCGGTCTGAAAGCCTTCAACGTACGAAGAATCCCGTCAGCGTGTGCGTATTTTTCGTCGGCCATCGCCTCATCCGGAATCGCAATGGCGCTCATCCCCGCCGCTTTCGCCGCGGTGACACCGAAGGGCGAATCCTCGAACACCAGGCAATCCTCCGGTGCGACACCCAAGCGCCGCGCCGCGGTCAGGAAAATGTCCGGTGCCGGTTTGGCTGCGCCGACTTCCGGGTCATCGGCCGTCACGATGAAATCGAACAGCGCAAACCATTCACGGTGCAGAGTGGTTTTCTGGCCAAACGACTGACGCGAAGAGCTGGTGCCGACCGCGATAGGAATGTTGTTGGCATTCAAATGCCGAACCAGTTCCTGCGCACCCGGCATCGCCAGCGCGGTCGGAAAACGCTCGCGCATCAGTGGCTCGCGAATCTGCAGAAACTCTTCGGCGGTGATCGGCAGGTCCAGCGCCTCGACCACGTAACGCGCCAAATCACCGGCACCACGGCCAATGATGTTCTGTTTGACGCTCCAGTCGAAGGTACGGCCATAACGCTGCGCGATGATGGACGTGACTTCGGTGTAAATGCCCTCGGTGTCCAGCAGCAAGCCGTCCATATCGAAAATCACGGCCTTGATCGGGCCGATGTCGTTCAGCGGTGCATTCATCGCATCTGATCCGTTTTCAATGACATCCCAATGCGGCAAACGTACGGCCGGATCCGGATTTGATTAAAGGGTTCAGCAGCATATCGAGCGTGGGCGGCATAGAGCAACGAACAATGACAGACGGGTGAAGAATCGCTCACCACTTTGACGACGTCATTTGGCGATTCCCCCTACAGCACCCGTCGCTTTCCCCGACTTCTTTCCTCCCGCATCCCACGCAAAGTCTCGCGAAATTTAATCAGTAGGCGCGAGAGGCTGCGAATGTTCGATCCTGACAAGGTTTTGGCCTTGAACAACGCCATCGGCCTTCTGGTCGTTGCCGCCATGAACCCCGCGCAACCCGACGTCGAAGCGCTGATCGCTGACTTTCGACTTTGTCTCAACGACTACGAGTCCTGGGCGGAAAGTTATTGGACAGGCTCTGCACTGGAGGTCGAGCAAGTCTTCGAGCTAGGTGAAGAGCTTCAGCTCAGCGCGCCGACTCATTCAACGGTCAGTTCTACCGTCACCACCTGCCCCGCAAGCGGTCCTTTGACTCTGGTGCACCGGTTCGAAACTGTGCGCTTTGTCCCGATCGGCAATACGCCATTGACGCTCGAACTGATGATCCTGGGGCGAGACGGTGAGATCAGCTATGGCGCGCCGACTCACCACACCATCGGCCCCAGCGGCATCCTCGAAATACCTGAATGCTGGCGCGGCGAGCGTTACCGCATCACTTTTTTCCCGAACGTTTCCACGCAACACGTCAAAGCACTTTATGCCTCCTACCAGAACGTAATCAGCAATCTGGAAGGTTGGCTGCGCAACGAGTGGACAGCGGAGTTCGAGCCCTTATGGGCAGGGTTTTCCGAAGCGGGTTTCAGCCAGCGTTACGGCATGCTGCAACAGGCCGACTGGCGTGGTTTCGAGCAGTCATTTTTCGGTTTATGGGATGGCGTGAAGCAGGTCTATGGCTTGATCGCCGACCTGCAAACCAACAGTCAGAAGCTGCTCGAATACCTGACCGAGGGCGAACTCGATACCCTGCTCAACGCCTCTGCAGAGGCCATCGCCAGCCTGTTGTTGATGCTGAGTGACGAGCCGTTGATGTTCATACATCTCGCCGCGTTCACCAGTTGGCTGCGTATGCTGCCGCCGCAATACATCGCCGAAGTCGTCGCGCAAATTCGCACCGAACTATTGATTGGCTTCCTGCTGACCTGTTTAACAGGCCCGGCAGGTTTAAACGTCGGCATCAGCAGCAAAGTGCTGGGCAAGGTCGAGTCACCACGCGCCAGGCAATGGCTGGCAGCAGCCAGTCTGCGACTGACGGAACTCACTAACCGGTCCGACCTGAGTGCTCACGCAGACGCACTCAAACCCTTGATGGTCAATGCGCGAAATTTCCCATTGAAGCCCGCGGCTTCGATGCCGCTAACAATTCGCGCTGCCGACTCAAAGGTTGTTCGGGTGGAAAATCCGTTAGTCATCGCCCGCCACACCTCCGTCGCCAAAACCCGATTAAGCAAACAAGAACGCCAGGACGACGCCCCCGACCAAGCGAAAAACCCCAATGGTGACAGCGCTGATTGTGGGCCGCTGACGTGCACCAATGGCTGCCCCGTGTCGATGGTCACCGGCGAAGAGTTGCTCACGCTGATCGATGGTTCGCTGGACGGCATTTTGCCGTTCGACTTCACCCGGCTCTATCGCACCAGCGCAGCAGACATCGATTGCGGGCTCGGCTTCGGCTGGAGTCATTCCCTGTCCCATTCGCTGCACATCGATGCAGACCATGTCATCTGGACCGACCACGAAAACCGGCGCACGACGTTTCCCCTGCCAAATGCCGAACGTCCGGCGATTCACAACAGCCTGTCCCGTGCCGCCATTTACAAAGGGGACGATTCGCAGGAACTGATTCTCGCCCTGGCCGGTGAGACCACGCGCTTTTTCCATTTCCGTGCAGGGCAGTTGGCGACGATCAGCGATGCTTATGGCAACCGTCTGACGGTGCAGCGCGATTTCGCGAACAGAATCGAACGCCTGGACAATGGAGCCGGCCGCTCACTGCGGTTGCGCTGGGACCGTCGACACCTGATCGCCGTCGACTATCAGAGCTTTCATCCGGCACCCACGCTGCAAGACGCGTGGCGCACCGAACAAGTTCTGGCGACGTACCACTATGACGCTTGTCATCGCCTGGTGACTGCAAACAACGCGGCCAACGAAAGCGAACGGTACGACTACGACGACCACAACGTCATTCTTCAACGGCAATTGGCCGGTGGGGCAAGTTTCTTTTGGGAGTGGGAAAGATCCGGCAAGGCGGCGCGATGCATCAGGCATTGGGCGAGCTTTTCCCAGATGGACACGCGTTACCTCTGGGACGACAACGGCGAGGTAGTGGTTAAGAACGCCGATGGTAGCGAAGAGATTTACCGGCATGACGAACAGGCTCGGCTGATACGCCGGGTTGAGGCCGATGGCGGCGAGCATCTGAACACCTATGACGCCAAAGGACGGCTCACGGCCGAACAGACCCCACTCGGCGCGATAACCGAATACCGCTATGACGAAGTCGGACGGCTGATTGCTCATATTCCCCCCGAAGACGAACCCACTTCCTACGAATACCGGAACGGCTTCCTGCACGCACACCATCGCGCAAACGCGGTCTGGAGGTATCAGCGCAATGCTCAGGGCGATGTGACCCGGGCGACCGATCCCGGGGGGCACTCCACCTATTACCACTACGACATAAAGGGACAGTTGTTGTTGATCCGCTACCCGGACAGCAGCGGCCATACCTTTGTACGAAATGCCTTGGGGCAATTGGTTGAAGAGACCTTGCCAACAGGAGGCCAACGACAGTTTTCCTACGACTGCCTGGGGCGTCGGATTACCGATCAGGACGAACACGGCGGCGTCACCCGGTATGAATGGGACGCTGTAGGACGTCTGCTGCAAACCACCTTCCCTTCAGGTGCCAGCCGCGCTTTCACCTACAACGCGTACGGCAAGATCACCGGGGAACGTTGCGAGCTGGGCCGCGTCACGCGTTTTGAGTACGCCGCAGATTTGCATCGGGTCAGTCGCCGGATCAATCCCGACGGATCGCAACTCAAGTATCGCTATGACAATGCCCGACTGCTGCTGACCGAGATCGAAAACGAATCAGGCGAAAAGTATCAGCTGGACTACTGGCCTGGCGGATTGATCCGACAGGAAACCGGGTTCGATGGTCGACGCACCGCCTATGCCTATGACCTGAGTGGGCACTTACTGCAAAAAACCGAGTTCGGCGACGACGACTCGCAACTAGTGACCGGCTATCACCGCAATTCCGCTGGCCGGCTACTGGTCAAGACGTTGCCGGACGGGAACAAGATCGAGTACCACTACGACGCGCTCGGCCGACTGACCCGTGTCGACGACAACGATCACCCGCTGGAATTCGAGTACGACGAACAGGATCGCCTGGTCACCGAGCATCAGGGCTGGGGCACGTTGCGTTACCGCTACAACGCCTGCGGCCAACTCAATCACATACGCCTGCCGGACCACAGCAAACTCGACTTTCATCTTGCCAAAGGTGGCGCACTCGCCGCCATTGATCTCAACGGATCGCGGTTGTCGTCCCACGCATTTGTTGCCGGGCGTGAACGGCAGCGCCAGCAAGGTTTGCTCACTAGCGATTACGAGTACGACGACCAGGGTCGATTGACCGCTCACGCTATCGGCCAGCCATCACGCCCTCTTTACCGCCGAGATTATTCCTACAGCGCCAACGGCAACCTCGACAGCATTGCTGACACCCGAAACGGCAAGCGCAGCTATCAACACGACTTTCTTGACCGCCTGATCCGCGTCCACCACTCCCGCGAGCACCAACCGGAAAGCTTCGTTCACGACCCGGCAGGCAACCTGCTGATGCTCGATCGTCCAGGGCCGATCACGGTCAAAAGCCACCGCCTGCTCAAGCAAGGCAATCGCCAATACACCTACGACGCCTTCGGGAATTTGATCCGCAAGCGCCGGGGTACTGCGCCGACACTGGTGACCGAGTACCGCTACGACTGCCAGCATCGACTGATTGGCATCACCCTGCCCAATGGCACGGAGGCCACCTATCGATACGATGCCTTTGGCCGCCGGATCAGCAAGACCGTCGATGGCAACACCACCGAATTCTTCTGGCAAGGCGACAACCTCGTCGCCGAAAGCAGCGCCGGGCACTACCGCAGCTACGTCTACGAACCCGGCACCTTCCGGCCATTGGCGATGCTCGACGGCAAAGGCCCGCGCAAAGCCTGCCCGTATTACTACCAACTCGACCACCTCGGCACACCGCAGGAACTGACCGACTACAGTGGCGAAATCGTCTGGGCCGCCCAATACACCGCTTACGGCCGCCTGACCCGACTGAACCGCGACACGCATCAGGTTCTCGATCAACCGCTGAGGTTTCAGGGCCAGTATTTCGACGCCGAAACCGGCCTGCACTACAACCGGCATCGCTACTACAATCCGGATGTCGGGCGATACCTCACTCCGGACCCGAAACGGTTGGCGGGCGGGCTGAACGGGTATCAGTACACGAGGAATCCGACGGGATGGGTTGATCCGCTGGGGTTGAACGACTGTCCGGGACGGGATGGGTGTAAGAAGCCGTCGTTTGGGGATGAGGATCCGGCTGGGAAGGTTGGGGTTGATGAGGGTGGGCCGAAGCGTCCATCGCCTAAACCAAAGAGTCGATATACGTACCGAGGGGACACCCGTGACCCGAAGGAGATATTCGAAACCGGATTTGAACCCCTAGGAATGAGTATGGACCTCTACTTACACGCTCGAAACAACAGAAATCCTCCGAGTATCTATATCAGTACAACACCCTCAATAAATCAGGCCAGAAATTTTGCAACGGGCCAAGGAATGGAAGATGGATTTATTTATGTATTGAAAGACGTTCACGGCATAGATGTTAATAAAAAGCTTGGCTTAATTTCACCACACAAAAATGAGGTGGAAATCGCTGTCCCTGCTGGAATAGATAGCAGGGACATTGTAGGTGCTACTCCAGTCAATGAGGATGGTAGCTACAAAGGATACTCAATCATTAACCCCTACAGGAAGAAACCATGAAAACAATAGAAATATCAATAATAGTCAACGGAAAACTAGAAAAAGCGTTAATTATGTGCGATCGAAAAAATCGCGAACTGACTTTTTTAATGGAGGACAATTTAAGAAAAACTTACAAAGAAGAAGATATTTATGAATGCTTTGGTCTGTTACGAGCCGATTTCCCGAACATAAAATTTTTATGCAAAGGCGCAAAAATAAATGTTCACACCTCCCGTATGTCCTCGCAAATGTCCGCTGGCGTTTTAGCCTATGAGGTCGCATTCGGGAAATCTACAGATGATGAAGATATAGTCAACATTTTCGACTACGAAGATACCGATATCACAAATAACATTGAAGAACAAAGAAAGTTTTATAAAAAATGGATCGAATCACTTTCCAAACAATAATAATATCAAGAGTTTTATTCGATACAACAATATCCTTATCGATTATGAAGAAAGCGACTTGATCTACGACCCTCATTACAGAAAGCCTTTTACATGCGCTGGATGAATTCTGACAATGCATAATTAAAAAGGCAAAATCTCGGCAGGCTAGCCCAGCAGAAGCCGGACTACTTAGTCGGCCTCATTCATCCACCCGCCCCACCACCACTACTTGCACCGCCAGAACTACTACCGCTGGCTCCAGAACCACTCGAATCCTCAGACCCACTCCCAGCCCCACTCCCCATCGAACTCCCACCACTCATCGACCCACTTCCGGTCCCAGGACTTGTACTACTCCCATTCGCATCCCCTGCATTCCCACTATCAATACTGCCGGGTGGCAAGGCATTTCCGCTCGCAGAACCCGCGTTCATTTCAGTAGACGGTGGCATGCCGCCTTTATCGACCGGCGCATCGTTGCCGGAAGATTGACCAAACGCCATCAACGAACTGACCGACAACACGCCGGCCATTGTCATGGCTGTCAACGTTGACCTGTTCATGATGCATCTCCTTTAAAAGACACTGTCCTGATGTCTGGCAGCGTTCGATTTTTAAAGGTGCCACTCAATCGACGAGCGGCACTAAGATCCTGCGCGTTTCAGCTGGGTTCACCAGAGGCATCATCACCGGCTATATCGGGATCATCGGGGCTGGCTTCCACGTCGCCACGCTTGACATCGTCATTCGGGACTTGCTCAACGGCCGTTTCATCGTCCGGTGGACGTTGATCACGGCTTAATGAGTCAGTGGGAGATGGCAATGGGTATTCGGGGGTTTCGTCGACGTCGGAGACATTCGGGTCTGAGTTCATGGAGCACCTCTCAAGGGGCCTGAAGGAACAGGCCCTGAAAGTTCGAGAAGATTGCGCAGCGCGGGGTTCGATCAGGCGGACGATCGGTCTGCTAACTACTGCTCGTCTTCGTCTAAATCCTCTTCTTCATACTCTGTATTTCCTACATCGCCCGCATCATCGGAATCGTTAAGCGGTACGGTAGCGTCGTCCATGAGTGATCCCGGATCTTCGTTACCAGGGTCATTGAGATCCTGCCCTTTATTCGGATCGTTGATGTAGGGAACACCGCTTGGGCCTTTCTCTTCTCTACCTTCGGTTTCAGGCGTCATGTCATACCTCGCACGGATCGGCGTGAATTAGCGATGCTTGTTCTTGTGTTTATGTTTATTTTTGTGGCCGCCGCCGGAATGGGAGCTGCCGTTATCACTGCCCAGGTTATTACCGACCGCGCCACCCGCCGCGCCGCCGAGGCCCGCGCCAATGGTCGAACCGGTGGAGCCGCCCAGGCTGTTACCGATCACTGAGCCGCCCGCCGAGCCCAAGCCACCGCCAACGGCCGCTTCAGTTCGGCTACCTTTGGGGGCGCCGACAGCACTACCGGCCGCGCCGCCGACACCGGCACCGATCGCCGCCCCGGTGCTGCCGCCCATCTGCCCACCGACGACATTACCCAGTGCTCCGCCAAGACCACCGCCAACCGCCGCAGTGCCGTCGCCGGCCGCCAGCGCCCCTTGAGCGAAGAACACTCCCAGTACAAATGCAGACAACGTCAAACGATGACGGCTAAAGCCGCCCACTTCCTTGCCTTCGGTGGACATGGTGCACCTCTTGTTCGCTTGGGGTTATAGAGCATTCGAGGCTCTGACGAGCGAAACGTTCATAAACGCAAAAACCCGGCACAAGGCCGGGTTTTTGTTTTGATCGATCAGGATCAGTGACGCTTGTGGCCCTTGGCGAGGTTGCTGCCGACGCCGCCGCCCAACGCACCGCCCAAACCTGCGCCAATGGTGGAACCGGTCTTGCCGCCGAGGCTGTTGCCGATCACCGAGCCGCCTGCTGCACCGACACCGCCACCAATGGCCGCTTTGGTGCGGCTGCCTTTACGCGCGGCAACGGCGCTGCCGGCTGCGCCTGCGACGCCCGCGCCGATCGCTGCGCCGGTGCTGCCGCCCATGCTTTGGCCTACTACGTTGCCCAGCGCGCCGCCCAGACCACCACCGATTGCAGCGGTGCCGTCACCGGCCGCCATTGCGCCTTGAGCAACCAAAAGACCCATAACCAGAGCGGGCAGTGTTAAACGCATGACGAAAACCTCAAAAAATAGGGGGGAACCGAAAGCCGGGCATTGAATGCCTCAGCGGAGGAAACGTCCACACATATCCTCCGTTCTTCGAAATAGGCGACGGTTGGACAGCATTTTTTGAAAAGGTTTTATGACAGGCAAAAAAAAGCCCGCTGGGGAACGGGCTAGGTGTTGCTTTCTAACGGATGAGCTGAGAGTACGTAGGGTCGTGTGAAAAGTTTGTGAAAGATCCTGGCTGAAACACGCTCTGTGACATTTTCTTAAGTTATAAAAAACCCCGCTCGATGACGGGGTTTGGCGAATGGTTGCTTACTTCCTGGACGGTGCCGCTACCTTGGGTAAAAACTTGGCCTTAGGCCCGGGCCGCACCATGGCTTTCATCTTGCCGACTTTGATTTGATCTTCACCAAAGCTCGCTACGTACTCCGTCTGGCCACACTGCACGCAATTGTTGATCGGAAACTCGGACCCGTCGTCTTCGATATACGGTTCAGTCATCTTCTCGCCCCTTCAAAAGCGGGATCGACACCGGCAAGCCCTATCTGCCCGAAAAATATCGACCACCAAGGATTTTGAGACTAGCCGGTCATTACTGGACCTGTCATTCAGATGGCTTCATGCCCGACGAATGGACCACTTTTTTATTTGGACAAATGTCGAGCCAGCGCCTCGAATGCCGGCAACGTCACCGGATCATTGGCCGAGTTAGCCGCCACTGGGTGGGAGGCGTAGCGAACGATGACCAGCTCGTCCTTAGGGTCCACATAGATGCGCTGCCCATAGACGCCTCGCGCCATGAATGCTCCGCCCTTCTTGTCCGTTACCCACCACATCGACCGATAGCTCCAACCTTTCAACAGGTCGTAGCCCGCCTTGGCGAAAGCCTGTTTATCGGCTCCGCGACGGATATCCTCGACCACCGCCTTGGGGACGATTTGCTGCCCATTGAATTGACCATCGTTGCGCAGCATCTCGCCGAAGCGGGCCAGATCGCGCAAACCAGTATTCAATCCACCACCGGCGAAAGGCGTCCCGATTGAATCCACGGTGAAATACGCATCCTGCTCCGCTCCCAGGCGACTCCAGATTCGTTCCGACAGCAACTGCGCGACGTTGCGCCCGGTCACCCGAGCGATCACCCAGCCCAGGACGTCGGTGTTGATGGTCTTGTAAGCGAAGGCGTCACCGTGTTCGCCCTGCGGTTTTACCGTCTGCAAGAACTCGTAGTAACTTCTCGGACCGGTGTAATCCTTGGGCTTGGGCAACGGACTCCCGGCGTTTGCATGAGCCCAGACCTCCGCGTTCGGGTCGGCGTAATCCTCGCTGTACTTGAGGCCCGTGGTCATGTCGAGCACCTGGCGCACCGTGGCGTTACCAAACGCAGAACTCGCCAACTCGGGCACATACTCGGCCACACGCTTATTGGGGTCGATCCGCCCCTCTGCTACCAACATGGCACCCAGGGTGCCGACTACGGACTTGGTCACGGACATCGCGGCGTGCTGACCGTCCGGCTTGAGGATGCCGAAATAACGCTCGTAGACAATTTTCCCACGGTGCATCACCACAATGCCGTCGGTGTAAGTGGCGGCAAGGGATTGCTCCCAGGTCATCGCCTCCTTTGCGCCCAGCGGCGTAAAGCTGATCGCGTCAATGTCCTTGCGCAGCGCGCTTTCCATCGCAACAGGCGCGCCAAGGCCGCGAGAAACGTTGATCGTTGGCATCAACTGTCGGAAATTCGAGACACTCCAGCGCATTGCCGGAAACTGGAAATAGCTGCCATCTTCGAAACGCACAGTGCGATCGGCGGGCGGTGGTGAGCCGACCATCCAGCCCAGTTTCGCGGGGTCGGTGGCTGCGGCGTCGGGAAAAGTCGTGGGCGTGGACGCGGTGGCAGTCGATGAAAAAAAGGCGATCAACAGAACGGCCGCTGATTTGATAATGAAGGGGTGTGAGTTTGAAAAGCTGGGCATGAGTTCGAGTCCATTCGGTAAATTCTTGGCGGCGTTTCAGGCCGGCGTCAAAGCAGTTTGATCAACACTGCAGTGACGGTAGCGACAGTACCGATCAATCCAATTGCAATAGCAGATCACGATCAAAGAGGATCGCACAAACAGCGCACTAAAAAAAACGCGGGTAACGGCTTATCACCGTTCCCGCGCTATTGTCCCGATCTGTAACAACGCCAGACTTTCTCCAGTCTGAGTCGGTCGGTGCCTAAGCTTTCAATTCACTTGGACTATGTGTCTTCAGCCAGTCAGCCAGTGCGGCATTCATCCGCGTTTGCCAGCCTGGACCAGATGCCTTGAATTGAGCCAGCACGTCCGACTCCAACCGTATCGTGATCCGCTCGCGCACCACGTCGGACTTGGGCCTGCCGCGCCGGACAAGCTGGGTGCCTTTGAACTCGTCAGCATGCTTAAAGAAAGCATCTGTAAGCTCTGGCGCATCGTCGGGGTCAACCCAGTCGGCTTCGGTAATGAGCTTGTTCGCGTTCATTCGCTTTCCTCATAGAGATAATGCGGCGGGCCTCGCCGCGAGGTGTCCAGACAATGACAACCATGCGACCGATCAGCAGCCCCACGGTGATAAAGCGGACTTCCCCGTATTCCTGTCGGGTGTCTTCGCCAGTGAAGTGATGCCCGGAAAAAACGGCACCCGCGTCTGCAAAATCAACGCCGCGCTCGATCAGGGTTTTGTCACGCTTGGCAGGGTCGAAGGTTATTTGCATGGATTTATTGTATGCACAACAATTTATGCCTGCAAGGTTTCTGTCATGACACTAATTCTGACTCACTCCACAATGCCGACAGCGCATCACTGGCCGTCGAGGGCCCAGTGCAGGTTCCGGACTTTAAGCGGTCAGTAAGTCACGGACATTTAAAAGCAGCCCTTTTGGTAGTGAACCAACGGGCGAACTTCGCGTAACGCCACGAACCAGGTCAGGGCAGTCCAATCCCAACTAGCACTTCATTTGCAGCTTGTTCCCATACGGCCTTTTTTCAGACGCCAGAAACCACAAACCCCCGACTTTCTCTAGGAAAATCAGGGGTTTGTGTTTACTTAATGTGGCGGTGAAGGAGAGATTCGAACTCTCGATACAATTTCTTGTATACACACTTTCCAGGCGTGCTCCTTAAGCCACTCGGACACTTCACCGTATCTCTTCAAACAAGTTCTGTCTGTCGAGGCGCGCTAATGTAGTCGAAAGCTTTTCCGATGGCAAATATTTTTTTCAGAATTTTCATGCGGTTAGCGATTTAGTGGTTCCGGCTGTCTGCACGCCATGGCAAACCTGCCATTCTCCGGCTCGGCACGCTCCCCTATATAGAGGCGAAGGTCTGCCGGGTGTGGCTGGCCAAGCCTGGCGCGTGGGTAAAGGGTGACTGGCGAGTCAGTCACGGCGCTTTACCTGGCCTGCGACGGTGGGTAACGTCTGCTTCAACTTTCATACAAGGAATAGCGTCATGAGTGAGTTGATTTCCTACCACCTCGAAGACGGTATCGCGACCCTGACCTTGAGCAATGGCAAGGTCAATGCCATCTCGCCGGACGTGATTGCTGCGTTTAACGCTGCGCTGGATCAGGCCGTGACTGATCGCGCTGTGGTGATCATCACTGGTACACCCGGCATTCTGTCGGGCGGTTATGACTTGAAGGTGATGACATCGGGTCCGAAAGAAGCCGTGGCGCTGGTGACCGCAGGTTCAACATTGGCCCGTCGCCTGTTGGCGCACCCTTTCCCGGTGATCGTGGCGTGCCCAGGGCATGCTGTGGCTAAAGGTGCGTTCCTGCTGCTGTCGGCGGATTACCGCATTGGCGTCGAAGGCGCCTTCAGCATTGGTCTGAATGAAGTGCAGATCGGCATGACGATGCACCACGCCGGCATCGAACTCGCTCGTGATCGCCTGCGTAAGTCGGCGTTCCATCGCTCGGTCATCAATGGCGAGATGTTCAATCCGCAGAGCGCGGTTGATGCAGGTTTCCTCGACGTGGTGGTCTCGGCGGATGAATTGCAGACCACCGCACTGGCGGCGGCTCGTCAGTTGAAGAAGATCAACATGACCGCGCACAAGAACACCAAGCTCAAAGTGCGCAAAGCGTTGCTCGATACGCTGGACAGCGCGATCGTTCAGGATCAGGAGCATTTGGGTTAAGTCCAACGCTGCTGTCTAGTCCTGAAACAGGTTTGCAGCTGGTCCACCCTGACGCCCGGAGCACCACCGCCCCCTTGTAGGAGCTGTCGAGTGAAACGAGGCTGCGATCTTTTGATCTTGTTTAAAGAAAAGATCAAAAGATCGCAGCCTCGTTTCACTCGACAGCTCCTACAGGTGGCAGGTTATTCCGGGAACGAATGCTCCACAGAAAAGCCCGACCGTCGTGTCGGGCTTTTTCTTACACCCTGTGTTGAAAAGCCTTCCACCGCTCTAGAACACGTCTGACCTATAAGTCGGAAACATGCGCTCAAACATCGCCTATCTCCTACCTCTATAGCGGCAATTGCTGAATAGAGTGCACATCCGTACACTGCGCCACCTTTCGTCGCGGTGGGCCTGTAGATGCTGTTTGTGTTTCGTATGTTATTGATGGGCCTGCACTTTATCCTGGCGGGTGTGCTGGGTGTGATGCTCGGTGTGTGCCGCCCGTTCAATCCGGACAACAGCCGCTTGTGCGCGCGTTTATACGCGTGGCCGGCCATGTGCATTTTGCGCCTGCGGGTGAAGGCTGAAGTTGGCCCCCTGATGGACAAGCAAGACAGTTGCGTGATCATCGCCAACCATCAGTCCAACTATGATCTTTTTGTGCTCGGCAACGTGGTGCCCCGTCGCACCGTGTGTATCGGCAAGAAGAGCCTGAAGTGGGTGCCGCTGTTCGGCCAGTTGTTCTGGCTGGCCGGCAATGTGTTGATCGATCGCGGCAATGCGCATAAGGCGCGCCAGTCGATGCTGACCACTACCCATACCCTGCAAAACAAGGACACCTCGATCTGGGTGTTTCCGGAAGGCACGCGCAATCTGGGCGAAGACCTGCTGCCGTTCAAAAAAGGCGCTTTCCAGATGGCGATCGCTGCCGGTGTGCCGATCATTCCGGTGTGCGTCAGCAGTTACGTCAAGCACATGCGATTGAACCGCTGGAACAGTGGGAAGATTCTGATTCGCTCGTTGCCGGCCATTCCTACAGCGGGAATGAGCCTGGATGACATGCCCCTACTGATCGCCCAATGCCGGGAGCAGATGCGCGAGTGCATCGCCACGATGGACCGGCAACTGCAAGCCGTCTGAAAACAAACCCGCCCTGTGCGGGTTTTCTTTTGCCCGCGAACTCTCCCGATTTTGCTGACTCTCAACCTGCAGACAAGGCTAAGCTGATCACTGCCTGCCACGGCCATTTGCCACTAAAAAACTGCCAAGAAGAAGTGAACAAACATCATGGGTAGAGTTGTTGCTGCTGCGGTTTACAGCGCGGGTAAGAAAGTCACTAATATCACCCTGGACGAAGGCGCTGCCTGGGCTGCAAAGCCTGACCACTTTGTCTGGATCGGCCTTGAAGAGCCCAGCGCTCAGGAACTGACCAACCTGCAACGGCAGTTCAACCTGCACGAACTGGCCATCGAAGATGCCCTGGAAAAACACAGCCGCCCGAAGCTCGAGAGCTTTGGCGATGCGCTGTTTATCGTCACCTATTCGCCCATCCGTGACGATCAGGGAAAACTCGAGTTCATCGAGACCCATATCTTTGCCGGCAACGGTTACATCATCACTGCACGCAACGGCCATTCGGCTTCCTACGCCTATGTCCGGCAGCGCTGCGAAGCACGCCCGTTGCTGCTGGAGCATGGCGAGGATTTCGTCCTCTATGCCATCCTCGACTTTGTGATCGAGAACTATCAGCCCGTGGGCGAAGCGATTCATGCCGAGATCGATGAGCTGGAGCGTAACGTGTTGTGCAGTGCGCTGAACGAGCGCGATATCCAGAAGCTCCACGGCCTTCGCCGCGATGTACTTCGCCTGCGTCGTTATGCAGCGCCGATGGTGGAGATCGGTGAGGAGTTGCAGAAGCTGAGTTTTCCATTCATCGACAAGAACATGCGCCCGTATTTTCGCGATGTGCAGATCCACGTCACGCGTCAGATGGAAGACCTGACCACCCTGGCGGACATTGCCAGCCAGACGATTGAGGTGGGGGTACTGCTGGAGGCGTCGCGCCAAAGCGTGGTGCAGCGCAAGTTCGCAGCGTGGGCGGCGATCCTGGCGTTTCCGACTGCAGTGGCCGGGATTTACGGGATGAACTTCCAGAACATGCCGGAGCTGACCTGGCACTACGGATATTTTGCGGTGCTGGGGTTTATTGCCGTGGGGTGCGTGAGTTTGTGGGCGAGTTTCAAGAAATCGGGTTGGCTCTGAAAAAGCGCGTG
Source organism: Pseudomonas sp. LBUM1643 (assembly GCF_059716215.1). Classification (NCBI taxonomy): domain Bacteria; kingdom Pseudomonadati; phylum Pseudomonadota; class Gammaproteobacteria; order Pseudomonadales; family Pseudomonadaceae; genus Pseudomonas; species Pseudomonas sp. LBUM1643. Next base: position 1,917,130 of record NZ_CP166813.1, on the reverse strand, counting down.
TGGCGAGGGACCTCGCCACAGCTGCTCAGACCGCTTTAAACTGCTTTGGCTTCAGGCTTGTGCGCCACAAACCGCATCATCCATTCCGCCACAGTGGCACCGTGGTGCTGATGCTCAAGACTCGCTACACCTTTCTGGTAAATCTGCTCGCCCAGCGCTTGCTGACGGATATCCAGCAAGGCCCGGGAGTAATCGTGAATGAATTCCGGATGGCCCTGGAAGCACAGCACCTGATCGTTGATGTGGTACGCCGCAAACGGGCAGAAGTCGCTGGACGCGATCACGGTGGCATTTTCCGGGAGTGCAGTGACCTGGTCCTGGTGACTGATCAACAACGTCAGCTCTTCCACCACCGGACTCATCCACGGCGCCTTGGCCGCCAGTTTGTAGTTGTGCGTGCCGACGCCCCAGCCTTGGGTGGCTCGCTCGCTCTTGCCACCCAGCAACAGCGCCAGCAACTGATGACCGAAGCACACGCCCAGCAATTTGTCGCCGCGCTCGTAGCGGTTCAGCAGATACGTCCTGAGGGTTTCGATCCACGGGTCGGTGCCGAAGGAGTCAGCCTTGCTGCCCGTAACCAGATACGCGTCGAAGGTCAGGTCGTCACTGGGGTATTCGCCCTGCATGACGTTGTAGACCGTGAAGTCGGCCGCGATAGGCTGCTGCGTGAACAGACGCTGGAACATCTGCCCGTAACCCTGATATTGGTCGACCAGTTCCGGACGCAGGATGTCGGTTTCCAGAATGCAGATGCGTAACGACATAAAAAATACCTGACACGTGATGGGAATAATGCACACCCCAGAGCCTGCCTCGAAACACGGCAACAAGGCAAGCCCCGTAAGCGTCATCCTCCCTTAGAACTTCCTTCCCTGCGCCGCCTTCTCCAGCAGCAATGCCGGTGGCGCGAAACGCTCTCCATACTGCTCGGCCAGGTATTGCGCACGGGCGACGAAGTCCTTCACGCCGTACTGATTGATGAACTGCAGCGCGCCTCCGGTCCATGCTGCAAAGCCGATACCGAACACCGAACCGACATTGGCATCCGCCGTGGAGGTCAGCACGCCCTCTTCCACGCAACGCACCGTTTCCAGGGCCTGCACGAACAACAACCGATCACGCACGTCCTTGGGTGAAATCTGCCCGTCGGCTTTCTCGAAACGCGATTTCAGTTCTGGCCACAGGTGCTTCTGTCCGCCGGCGGGGTACTCATAGAAACCACCACCCCCGGCTTTGCCAGGACGCTTGTATTCATTAAGCAACAGGTCGATCACCGCGAACGCCGGGTGCTCGAACAGAGGCTTCCCTTCGGCCTGCAGGTCCTTGGCGGTTTGCTGGCGAATATGGCTCATCAGGCTCAGGGACACCTCATCGGAGATCGCCAGCGGCCCGATGGGCATCCCGGCTTTGCGCGCCTCGGTTTCGATCATCGGCGCGCTGACACCTTCGCCGAGCATGGCGATGCCTTCGTTGGTGAACGTACCGAAGACGCGAGAGGTGAAAAAGCCGCGACTGTCGTTCACTACAATCGGGGTTTTTTTGATTTGCAGGACAAAATCGAAGCCGCGGGCCAGGGTTTCATCGCTGGTGTTGAGGCCTTTGATGATTTCCACCAGGGGCATTTTTTCGACAGGGCTGAAGAAGTGCAGGCCGATAAACTTCGTCTGGTCCGCAACGGCAGTGGCGAGGCCGCTGATGGGCAAGGTCGAAGTGTTGGAAGCGATGACCGCGTCCACCCCGACGATTTCTTGCGCGGCGCTGGAAACCTTGGCCTTGAGCTCACGATCCTCAAACACTGCTTCGATGATCAGGTCGCAACCGGCCAGATCAGCATCGTTTTGCGTCGGTAGAATCCGCGCCAGAATCGCTTCCCGTTGCTCGGGGAGCATCTGCCCGCGAGCGACCTTCTTGTCGAGCAAGGCCGCCGAGTGATCCTTGCCCTTCTGCGCAGCTGCCAGCGTGATGTCCTTGAGCACCACGTCTATCCCCGCCGAGGCGCTGACGAACGCGATACCGGCGCCCATCATCCCGGCACCCAACACACCGACTTTTTTCGTCACATAAGGCGCGAAACCCTGAGGTCGCGAGCCGCCGGCGTTGATTTCGTTGAGTTGGAACCAGAACGTGCCGATCAGGTTTTTCGAAACCTGGCCGGTGGTCAATTCAGTGAAGTAGCGGGTTTCGATCAGGTGCGCCGTATCGAAATCGACCTGCGCCCCTTCGACTGCCGCGCAGAGAATTTTTTCCGGTGCGGGCAAGCAACCCTGGGTTTTGCTGCGCAGGATCGACGGCGCAATGGCCAGCATTTGCGCGACTTTTGGATGCGAAGGCGTGCCGCCGGGAATCTGGTAGCCCTTCACGTCCCAGCGCTGCACAACGGCCGGATTGGCCAGAATCCAGGCGCGGGCCTTGCTCATCAACTCGTGAATGTCCGTTGCCAACTCGTCGATCAAACCGGCCTGCAACGCCTGTTGCGGCCGGACTTTCTTGCCTTCGAGCAGGTACGGCAAAGCCTTTTCGATCCCCAGCATGCGCACCATACGCACTACCCCGCCGCCACCCGGCAGGAGGCCGAGGGTGACTTCAGGTAAACCGAGTTGTACGGAAGAGTCGTCCAGCGCGACGCGGTGATGACACGCCAGGCAGATTTCCCAGCCGCCACCCAGGGCCGCGCCATTGATCGCCGCGACCACCGGTTTGCCGAGAGTTTCCAAGGTGCGCAGCTGGCCTTTGAGGGTCAGCACCATGTCGTAGAAAGCCTTGGCTTCGGGCTTGCCGACCTTGATCAGTTCATTGAGGTCGCCACCGGCGAAGAACGTTTTCTTGGCCGAGGTGATGATGACGCCGGCAATCGAGTCTTTTTCAGCAACCAATCGGGCGACACAGGCGGCCATGGCTTCGCGGTAGACCGCGTTCATGGTGTTGGCGCTCTGGCCCGGCATGTCGATGGTCAGGACGACGATCTGGTCCTGGCCCTTGTCGTAACGGATGGCTTCGGTCATGGCAATTTTCCTTGAATTCGGGGCTCAGAGGCGTTCGATGATGGTGGCAATGCCCATGCCGCCACCGACGCACAGCGTCGCGAGGCCATAGCGCAAGTGCCGGGCTTCCAGTTCATCGAGCAAGGTGCCGAGAATCGCGCAGCCAGTGGCGCCCAAGGGATGGCCCATGGCGATGGAACCGCCGTTGACGTTGACCTTTTGCGGATCGATGGCCATGTCCTTGATGAATTTCAACACCACGGACGCGAAGGCTTCGTTGACCTCGTACAAGTCGATGTCTTCGGCCCGTAACCCGGCCTTGGCCAGGGCTTTGCGCGTGGCCGGCGCCGGTCCTGTCAGCATGATCGTCGGATCGGTGCTGGTGACCGCTGTGGCGACAATTCGCGCCCGCGGTTGCAAGCCCAACGCCCTGCCCTTCGCCTCAGAACCGATCAGCATCAGCGCTGCGCCATCAACGATCCCGGAACTGTTGCCCGGCGTGTGAACGTGATTGATCCGCTCCACATGGCTGTAGACCCTGAGCGCCGTGGCGTCGAAACCCATTTGCCCCATCATTTCGAAGCTTGGCTTGAGCTTGCCAAGGCCTTCCAGCGTCGATTCGGCGCGGATGAATTCGTCGTGATCCAGCAGGAGGATTCCGTTCTGATCGCGCACTGGCACCAGTGACTTGTTGAAGGAACCGTCCGCCCGAGCCCGTGCAGCCTTCTGCTGCGAATGCAGCGCGTAGGCATCGACATCCTGACGGCTGAAACCTTCTAGCGTCGCGATCAGGTCAGCCCCTACGCCCTGCGGCGTGAAGTGGCTGTGCAGGTTGGTCTCAGGGTCCAGGGCCCAGGCGCCGCCGTCGCTGCCCATCGGTACGCGAGACATCGACTCGACGCCGCCGACCACCACCAGGTCTTCGAAACCGGAACGCACTTTCATTGCGCCGAGGTTCACGGCTTCCAGTCCCGATGCGCAGAAGCGGTTGATCTGCACACCCGCGACGCTCACGTCCCAGTCCGCCACCTGTGTCGCGGTCTTGGCAATGTCCGAGCCTTGATCACCGATGGGCGTCACACAGCCCAGAACCACGTCGTCGACCTGACTGGTGTCCAGGGACGTGCGTTGTTGCAACGCCGTCAGCAACCCGGCCACCAGATTCACCGGTTTGACGCTGTGCAAGGCGCCATCAGCCTTGCCCTTGCCCCGGGGCGTGCGCAACGCGTCGAAAATCAAAGCTTCGGTCATGACGTCCTCGTTTTTTTGTTGTTGGTTTGGGAGATCAAAAGATCGCAGCCTGCGGCAGCTCCTACAGGGGATCGCGTTTTCATGTAGGAGCTGCCGCAGGCTGCGATCTTTTGATCTTTTAACGAGCCTTCACCTTATGCCGAGCAGCCATGGATTCAATGACCACAACGCTCAGCGAGATTGACGGACACGCTCAGACGGACGGTAGTGAGCTACCGGATTAACCGTTTCAGGTCAGCGAGCTGTCTAGCAAAAGGGCGGCAAAGAAGCTGGCAATGCGCCTCATATCTTTTTAAAAGCCTTGGGCGATATATTCATATGAAATGGATCTAAGCCACGGGTGACGCGGGCCCTAAGGTGAACATGTACGAAGTTGTCGTCGGGTTTTGCCGAGGCGCTCGTCAGACAGGAAGTGAATCGCTCTGCCGTCATGGAAGCAATGCAGGCAGGCATCAGGAAATAACAATAAAGGCGGTCAAGCCATGTTCAAACAATCGAAAGTACGTCAAGCCGGGCTCATTCTTTTCGCCACCACGCTGTTGTTGATCTTGCCGAACCTGACCAAGGTGATTGGCTAGAAAGTTTTTAAAATACGGCGCAACTATTTTATCGCCTCATGAAAATGTGAATGGCTCCCTACCCGGGCCGACGTGGGTGTGCCAACCTTTGCGGCACTCCCACGACATGGACGGCGATCTTTTGAAACCGCTTATTCTGCTCGGGGCCTTGCTGCTCAGCACGCCCCTCTTCGCCGCACAGCTGGATCTGCAGCTGGGCGCGAACCGTCGTACCTGGCAAACCGAGGAGCTGCTCCAGCACCCGAAGGTCCAGACCATCACAATCGCCAGCGACGTTTCCTACAAGCGTGAGATGACCTATCGCGCGGTGCCACTGGCGGCGTTGTTGACAGGCATCAAGCCTGACGACCATCTGCAAGCCGTGGCGCTGGACGGTTTCGCCGCTGAGTTGGCCGCCGGGCCGTTGCTCAATGACAAGGGCGCCAGGGCGTGGCTGGCGATTGAAGACCCGACCAAGCCCTGGCCGGCGCTGTCGGAGGGCAAGCACAGTGCGGGGCCGTTTTATCTGGTCTGGACGGATCCGCAGGCCGGCAATATCAGCCCTGAACAGTGGCCATTCGAGGTGGCAAGCATCAAACAACTGGCAACTGTGGCCGAGCGCTTCCCTGCCCTGTTACCTGATCCTGCGTTGAAAGCGGACGACCCGGTGAACCAGGGGTTTGCGTTGTTTCAGAAAAACTGCCTGGCCTGTCATCGATTGAACGGCGCCGGGGATTCGCAGTTTGGGCCGGACCTGAACATTCCGTTTAACCCTACCGAGTACTTTGGGGCTGATTTCCTGAAACGGTATATCCGTGATCCACAGAGTCTGCGGCAGTGGCCGCAGGCGAAGATGCCCGGATTTACGACGCAGGTGTTGCCGGACGGGGATCTTGAGATGTTGGTGGGGTATTTGAAGCACATGGTCGGGCGCAAGGTTAAGCCCTGATATCAGGTTGCCTGGGCCGGCGTCCTCGTGAGCAGACACCTTCGGGAAAGGCTGCGATCTTTTGACCTTGATCTTTAAAAAAAAGATCAAAAGATCGCAGCCTCGTTTCACTCGTCAGCTCCTACAAGGGATCGTCGGTGAACATTAGAGTTAGGTGTGCACCGTGCAATTGCGTCAGAAATTACTGTTCCTGCACCGAGATAAACGGCATCGGCGTCGGCGATACAAACACCTTCGCGTGCATCTGTTCACTCCCGCCGCCCCGGCGCATTCCGCGTACCGGGCACGCGTCCAGATAATCCAGCCCTACCGCCAGTTTCAAATGCCGTTCAGGTCGTGCCAGCTCGTTAGTCACGTCGAAGCTGTACCACGCGTCATCCAGCCAGGCTTCCGCCCAGGCGTGACTCGCCAGGTGCTCGCTGTTCTCGCTGTACAGATATCCCGAGACATAACGCGCCGGAATGCCCAGGCTACGGGCGCAGGCGAGGAAAGCGTGGGTGTGATCCTGGCAAACGCCAGAACGTCCGGCGAAGGCCTGAGCAGCGCTGGTGTCGACTTCGGTAGAACCTGGCGTGTACGTCATGTAGGCGTTCAAGCCATGCATCAGGTCGATCAACGCCGTGCGATCCCGACGCTTTTTGCACTCTTTGTCAGCGAAAGCACGCAAGGCTTCGTCAGGCTCGGTCAAGCGCGTGAATCGCAGGAACGGCAGCGCCGATTGACTCTCGTGTTCGGCTTCTCGCAGCTCGTCGATATCGACCTGGCCACGGGCGCCAATGATGATCGCCTCATGGGGCTCGTCCATGGTCAGCACGTGCAGAATATTGCCGAACGGATCCAGTTGCGCACGCACCGGGCGCGGCAGGTCGAGTTGCCAGCTGAGCACGTGCTGACGCTCGCTGTCGTGGGGTGTCAGCCGCAGGTACTGGATGCTCGCCCGCACCTGATCTTCGTAGTGATAGGTGGTCTCGTGGCTAATGGAAAGTCTCATGCAGCCTCCAGGTAAGAAGTGTGTATGGCATTACCCAACTGGCGCACCAGAGGGATGAACTCGGTCAGCCAGGCGTGCAGGCCTTCGTCGAGAATTTCGTTGATGCCGGTGTAGCGCAGGCGTGCATCCATTTCCGCGGCCAGGCGTTGCGCGGGGCGGCCGTTGGCTCCCGGTAACTGGGCAAGGATCTGGTCGATTTCTTCAGTGCAGGCGCGCAGGGATCGTGGAACGTCCGCACGCAGCAATAGCAACTCGGCCACGTGCCGGGCACCGGGTGCGTCGCGGTAGATTTCGGTGTACGCCTCGAAGGACGACAAGGCCCGTAACAATGCGCTCCACTGGTAATACGCGTGGGCCGTGCCGTCGCTGACAGCTTCTGCCTGATCACCGGCCATTTCGTATCGGGCGTCGAGCAGGCGCAGCGTGTTGTCCGCCCGTTCGATGAAGGTGCCCAGGCGAATGAACCGGAAGGCATCGTTGCGCATGATCGTGCCGTAGGACGCTCCGCGAAACAGGTGAGAACGCTCCTTGATCCATTCGCAGAAACGGCTCATGCCGTAGCGACTCAAGCCCTGATCGGCAATCCCGCGAATTTCCAGCCAGGTGGCGTTGATGTTTTCCCACATGTCAGCGGTGATTCGGCCACGCACTGCATGGGCACTCGCCCTCGCCGCGCCCAGGCAGCTGTAGATGCTCGCCGGGTTGGCAGCGTCCAGGGCGAAGAAGTGCAGCAAGCGTTCGGCATGCAGATCGCCGTGGCGCTCGAGGTAATCGTCCAGGGTGCCGGTGATCAGCAGCGGCATCGCGAGTTCGTGCAACCCGTCACCGCGGCCATCCTGCGGCATCAGTGACAGGGAGTAACTGATGTCGAGCATCCGTGCGAGGTTCTCCGCCCGCTCCAGGTAACGCGACATCCAATACAGATCCGAGGCAGTTCTACTTAACATGGCAAGCTTCCTTCAATCCTCGACTACCCAGGTGTCCTTGGTTCCGCCGCCCTGGGAGGAATTCACCACCAAAGAGCCTTCGCGCAGGGCGACACGGGTCAAACCACCGGGCACGACCCGGGTTTCCCGGCCAGACAATACAAATGGACGCAAGTCGATGTGGCGTGGAGCGATGCCGTTTTCAACAAAGGTCGGACAGGTCGACAGCGACAAGGTCGGCTGCGCGATGTACGCATGGGGCTTGGCCTTGATGCGTGCGCGGAACAACTCGATTTCCGCCGCGGTCGCCGCTGGCCCGACCAGCATTCCGTAGCCGCCGGACCCCTGGGTTTCCTTGACCACCAGATCTGGAAGATTGGTCAGCACGTGGGAAAGTTCAGAAGGATTACGGCACTGGAACGTTGGCACATTTTTCAGGATCGGCTCTTCATCCAGATAAAAGCGGATCATGTCGGTGACAAAGGGGTACACCGACTTGTCGTCCGCCACCCCGGTGCCGATGGCGTTCGCCAGCACCACGTTGCCCGAGCGGTAGGACGACAGCAGCCCCGGCACGCCGAGCATCGAGTCCGGGTTGAACGCCAGCGGATCGAGAAACGCATCGTCGAGACGACGGTAAATCACGTCGACGGCTTTTGGTCCGTCGGTGGTGCGCATGAACACCTTGTCGTCCCGTACGAACAGGTCCGCGCCTTCCACCAGCTCAACGCCCATTTCCCGCGCCAGAAACGCATGCTCGAAAAATGCACTGTTGAAGCGCCCCGGCGTCAGCACCACGACGCTCGGGTTATCGATCGGGCTGGAGCTTTTCAGCGTGTCGAGCAGCAGGTTGGGATAGTGGTCGATGGGGGCAATGCGCTGGGCCGAAAACAGTTCCGGGAACAGTCGCATCATCATCTTGCGGTCTTCGAGCATGTAGCTGACGCCGCTCGGCGTTCGAAGATTGTCTTCGAGTACGTAGTAGGTGCCGTCGCCGTCACGCACCAGATCGACGCCGGAGATGTGGCTATAGATATCCCGGTGCAGATCCAGCCCTTGCATCGCCAACTGGTACTGCTCGTTGGCCAGCACCTGCTCGGCCGGAATAATGCCGGCCTTGATGATGCGCTGCTCGTGATAGAGGTCGGCGAGGAACATGTTCAACGCCTTGACCCGCTGAATGCAGCCGCGCTCCACGACGCGCCACTCGCTGGCAGGAATGCTGCGCGGGATGGTGTCGAAAGGAATCAGACGCTCTGTTCCCTGCTCGTCACCGTAGAGCGTGAAGGTAATTCCGGCGCGGTGAAACAACAGATCGGCCTCGCGTCGACGTTGCGCCAGAAGCTCTTCAGGCGTCTCGGCAAGCCAGCGGGCAAACTCCCGATAATGCGGGCGGACCTGGCCGCCGGCATCGTACATTTCATCAAAATAGGTGCGGATCATGCCGTACTCCTTGTCACCCGGACATCTAGGCATCGCAAGGCCCGTGCCATCGGCATAAACGCTTTGATATCAATCGGTTGGATAAACGCCCCGGCCATACCGCACCAATCCTGTGCGGCAAATGCCCCAACCTGATCGCCCCCGCTCCATTGCGAAGCAATGCTGTCGCTATCACCAGCATAGTCAGAGTTGATTTCACTGCTTGGCTGAGGCCGCGGATAATTGGCGCATTCGCTGGAAAAGCTCACCGAACTTCCCTTTTAGCCGCCTGTTTTGGGCGGCTTTTTTTGCCTTTTGAAATGTTATGAATCAAAGACAAGATCAAAAGAAACGCGCCGCACCCTGTAGGAGCTGTCGAGTGCAACGAGGCTGCGATCTTTTGATCTTTAAATCCCGAAAACGAAAACGGCCAACCCAAAGGTCAGCCGTTGCTGAGTAATGTTGCTGTTCATAGTGTTATGCGAGTAGCCCTCGTACCTCCTGCTTCACGCCCCATCCTTCGATGATGCCGCCCAGAGGCTCAACCACCGCCTCGAAACCCTGCTCGAAATCGCCAATGTCATCGTAGGTGGCGTACATGACCTTGCTCAGTTCCAGCGCCCAGGCGCCGTCATCGCGCACACTGATTTGCGCATTCAAGGATTCACCACGGTAGTGACCTGCTGCTCTGCGAGCCCGCTCCTCGTCGGGAAAAATGGCGTAGAACTCGATGGGATGGAATTTTGAAAAGTCGAAACCGCCTTCTTTCATGCGGCGCAGCACGCTGCTGCTGATGTCTTCTTGATAGGCTGTGCTCATGAAACGTCCTCCTGAATCCGATGGATAGACTTTCCGTACTCCCGACGCCCTCAGCCGATTGGTGAGGGCGATACGGCAACCAGGTTGCCGATGGGAACAAGCATGTAGCTGACAAGACCAGACCTTAGCGATCCAATCGCTGATCTCGCTTGCAGAGTAGCCCTTTGACCGAGCAGCTGCCAAGGCCTGTTATGAATGTGACAGGAGATGTATCAGACGGGAGTAATGCCGAGGATTTGTATGCTGTTCTGGGTTTTGAGACTTTTGACGCTCGCATCATCGGTTCGCCCTTCCAGATCGTTTAGATCCAGTTCGGCAGCGACAGGTAGGAGACGGGCCTTGATGAGTTTGGCGGCGTGCTCGTTGTCCGGGCACTCGTCGCACTCAAAGACTTCGTCGACTGTTTCACCGTGATCATCCACGAAAGTGATTTTCCACTTTTGCATCACTGCCTCCTCGATAAAACCCGCAAGTGGGCTTACATGTATCTGGACTTTTACGCTGAGTGATCGTTCAAACGGATGCGCGCCGACATGAAAAAATAGAACGTGTGGGAGCGAGCCTGCTTGCGATGACGGCGGTATATTCAGCAAGCATGTGACAGACAGATCGCGATCGCGAGCAGGCTCACTCCTACAGGGGCCAGGTGTGGGATCGAATGTTCGATCAGATCCGCACGTTACCCCGTGGCCCGGCGATGGCCCAGATAATCAGGCCCAGAACCGGCAGCAGCAGGATCAGCAGCACCCAGACGATTTTCATGCCGGTTGATGCGCCACTTTTCAGTACGTTGATGATGGCCCAGATGTCCAGGGCGAGAATAATCAGGCCAATCAGACCGTTGAACGTGGAACCCATGGTGACGCTCCCTAAGAGTGGTTTGCACTCTTAGGATAGCCGGCCCTCACGAGGGTTCCGTTTTATTAGCCGTTTGCTGACTTAAACGTGGATGGCGACTTTGAGCGCTTCCAGGGATGGCGCGGCGGTAATGCCGATTTTGGCGCACAGCTCAAGCACGCGCGGTACATCATTGCCGAACACGAGCACCACTTGCAGCTCGTCATCGAGCAACTGGCTGAAGTTCATCAGCACATAGCCGCCATTCTCTTTGTTCATGCTGCCCATTTGCACCTGAATGCGATTAAGCGCGGTCAGGGCCTCGGTTTTTGCGAGCTGCTTGGGCTTGATATTGAAATCCACACCCGGGCCGAACGAGGCGACGATCTGGGCGAACAGATCCATGTAGGTGTCTGCCTGAAACAACACGGTCTCCGGCAGACTGCCCACCACCACCCATTCGCCCAACGAAATCGGGAAGGTGTCGTCGTAGTTGATGTCCGGATTGGCCGTCAGAAACGCCTCTGGATCGGCGTAGGCCTGGGCCGCTTCGTCTGCCACCTTGAGGATTTCGTCATCGCTCATGCACCCGGAGCTGATTTTAGTGATGAGTTCAACGAGTGCGGCTTTCATGGGATGGAATCCTGTAGCGAGGGAGTTTTGAAGGCGCGAAGGATAGCGCATAACGCCCGGCAATTCCCGTACACGGCCTCGCAGGGAACCTTGACGCACATCAAGATTCGTCGGCCTCAGTAGCGGCACAATAATGGCACCTTGCCGAAACTGTTTCCGCTATCAGAGAAGACCTCCATGGGTGCCTGGCTTAGCAACATCTCGTTGAAGTACAAATTCTGGGCGGTCAACGCCGTCGCCTTTGTCACCACCCTGTTGCTGGTGTTGTATGCCGTACAACTCGAACAACAGGCGCGCAGTCACGCCGCCCAGGCGTCAGCCCAGGCACAGGCTCAATTGCTTAATGCCTGGCCTGCCGGGCAACCACTGCCCAAGGTCGATAACCTGCTGACGTTCAAGCGTGGCGAAACACCGATGCTGGAGAGCCAACCCGTACATGAACTGGCCGGCGCCAATGGCTGGGTCGAAATCAATTCGATGCCGGTGCTTGGCGATAATCCACTGATGGGCGCCGACGTCTTCACCCGGGCCGACGGCCAATCCGTGGCGCTGGTTGCGTATGGCCCGAGCCTGACCCAGGTGTTCGGCGAACGGTTCGCCAACTATGCGGTGGCGGTGTTCATCCTGATGCTGGCCATGCTGGGCGCGTCGCAGTTGTTGATCCGCTTCCTGCTCAGCCAACTCAATACGTTGAAAGACGTGATGCTGCATGTCGAAAAAACCGGCGACCTGTCCGCGCGTGTACCACTGGCTTGCACCGATGAGGTCGGGCAGATGGCTAGTGCGTTCAACGCGATGCAGGCCGGTTATCAGCGCGTGGTCACCACCGTTGCCAGCACTGCTCGGCACCTGGATGACGGCGCAGCGCGTCTGGCGTCGAGCATGGACGAGGTGCGTCACGGCATGCTCGGCCAGCAAAGTGAAACTGATCAGGCCGCCACCGCAATCAACGAAATGACCGCCACCGTTTATCACATCGCCCAGCACGCCGGCGCAACCCGCGACCTCTCGCAAACCGCTGACACCCTGGCCGGCAGCGGTCAGGCCGTGGTCAGTCGGGTGCAGCTATCGATTGCCGGGTTGTCTTCAGGGGTGCAGCAAACCGCCGGGATGATTCAGCGCCTGGCCGAGGACAGTCAGAAGATCAACGGCGTGGTCGGGGTGATTCACAGCATCGCCGAGCAGACCAACCTGTTAGCACTGAACGCCGCCATTGAAGCGGCCCGCGCCGGTGAAATGGGCCGCGGTTTTGCGGTGGTCGCGGACGAAGTGCGTAACCTGGCCAAGCGTGTCCAGTCTTCGACAGACGAGATCACGATCATGGTCTCGGCGCTGCAAGCCGGGACCCGCGACGCCGTAGATTTCATGCAGGACAGTTCGCTCAAGGCTGATGAGTGCGTGCAACAAGCGCTGGAGGCCGGCGCGGCACTGGCGCAAATCACCAGCGCCGTGGCGCAGATGCGTGAAAGCAATACGCAGATCGCAGTGGCGGCCGAGCAGCAGAGCCAGGTGGCGGAGGAAATGAACCGGGCGGTGGTGAGTATCCGGGACGTGACCGAGAACACGGTGGCGCAGACCGTCAATTCGGCGACTACCAGCAATGAGTTGGCGGCATTGGCGGGGGAATTGAGTAAGGCTATAGGGCAGCTCAAGCTGTAAGGGGCCCTTCGCGAGCAAGCTCCCACAGTTTGTTTTGTGTCGACTGCAATACATGAAAACGCCACGAATCTTGTAGGAGTGAGCCTGCTCGCGATGGCGGAGGGTCAGGCAAAGATGTTGTCGACTGACAGGACGCCATCGCGAGCAGGCTCGCTCCTACAGTTTGTTTTGTGTTGACGGGCGCGATCAGAATCTACCCTGCCCATGATAGCTATCACATCGATAGCCAACCTCGATTCGCCGCCCCTCTCCGGCGGGCCTATCCTTCAATCATGTGTTCAACACGGATTGAGGAGAAACATCATGGGTAAACGTCATCCCAACCTTCCTGCCTGGCAATGGCGTGCGTACCCGAACAATCATCAGCACCCGACCAATCTGGTGCTGCACCTGATTGCCGTGCCGCTGTTTATCGTGGCGTTTCTGCTGATTGTTTCCGGGGTCTTCGGCTTGAGCCTGGTGAACATCGCCATTGGCGTCATCGGCCTGCTGGCAGCGCTGGCCCTTCAGCGCCATGGCCACAAGCTCGAAGAGCAAGCCGCTGAACCTTTCAGTGATCGCAAAGATGCGCTGTCGCGTCTGTTTGTCGAGCAGTTCGTGACCTTCCCGAGGTTTTTCCTCAGTGGCGGCTGGTGGCGCGCCTGGCGTGAGCGCCACCGCCGCCATTGATCAGGCGAAAATCGTCACGGTCTGCCGGCTCATTGCGATCAACTGACCTTCCGCGCTCCACAGTTTCGCGGCCGCATGACCGTAGCCGTCGGCGGCGTATTCGATGTCAACGAGGTACTTGCACCAGTCCAGCGTGCTCAGTTCAAGGATCGGCTGGACGAATTCGATGGTCCAGGTCAGCGTGCTGCCCATCGCCGGTTTTTTCAGGTGCGGCAACAATGCCGGCGGCCAGGCATCGACCAGCGCCAGGATGTGCGACTCGCTGACAGGCTCTTCTTTCACGTCCCCGCGCAACCGTACCCAACCGCCCATTTCGCGCGATGTGTTGCCGGTGAACGGCAGGCCACCGACGCTCCAGCGCATCGCCAGATGGCGCATGAATTCCGGGGTGATCCCCTTGATATACGGTAACTCCTGGCAGTTGTCCCAGTGCTTCATTTCCGGAGCAGGTTCGGCGAGTACCGACACTTCCGACGGGCGCGACGCACCGAAGCTGCCCTGGATCAGCGTCACGACCTGCCCCTTCTGCATGGCCCGGCCCAGCACCTGACTGACAGCCTTGCCTTCGCGCAAGACATCCACTTCAAAACTGACCGGCACGTCTGGCTCGACCGGCCCGACAAAGGTGATTGCCAGCGATCGTACCGGGCGATCGGCCGGCACCTTGGCGCGCATGGCTTCATATTGCAGCGCGGCGACAAGGCCACCGAAACTGGCGCGCCCTTGAGCCCATTCAGCCGGAATAGACAGCTCCAGCGGCTGGCTGCGGACGGCGTCGAGCAGATCGGAAAAACGCATGAAGACCTCGGAGCAGAAAAGAATGGAGGAATGTTAACCAGCCAGAGATGGCGATACAGCGCTTATACCGGCCAAAAGCACTGACAGATGAGCCTTAGATGCAGCTCGAGCGCAGACCAACTGTAGGAGCTGCCGAAGGCTGCGATCTTTTGATCTTGTGCGCCATCCAATACGTCGAAGATCAAAAGATCGCAGCCTTCGGCAGCTCCTACAGGGACCGCGTGTATAAGATCGTTCGAACGCAGCCCATGCTCCTACAAGAAACCGTGTGGTTTCAGGATTTGAAGCAGGCAGCGCTGAGTTTGTCGAGCACCCGGTCTGCGCGACGTTCAGCCTCGGCCATGGTTTTGTGCCAGGTCGCAACGCACGGTTGCAGATCCGCTTCCTCTTCGGCACGGGCCAGCCATTGCCAGCAATCGTGCCAATCGCCCAACGCTCCTTGAGCCGATTTCAGGCGCGGCATCGCCGCTTTCGGCAGGCGATCCAGCTCGGGATAGGATTCGATGCCATAGCGCACGCGCTTGATCAGCAAGCGCAACCGATGACGGTCATGGGCCGGATCGTGCAGCGCTTCATCGAGCTTCTTCCACTGTTTGGCCAGGCGTTTTTCAACGCGTGTGCGCAATCCCTTGAGCAAACCCTGACGTTGGGAGGCCCGAAGAAAGCGCGAAAACGCATCGATGATCATCAGCAGCTGCGCAAGCTCGGGACTCGCAGCCACGGCGGGATAGGCTTCGGCCATCTGCGCCATGCGCCGCTGCGCCGCTTCCGGTTGATCATGCTCAAGCAGATAGGCCGCCAGCACTTCCCGATCACGTAGCGGTGTGGTCAGGTCGCCAACCCCCGACGCCGGCACTTCCAGCTGCTCGACACCCGGCAATCCGCGCAGCGGTCGCAATAAACTGCGCAAACGGCGCACCGTGGTGCGCAGGTCATGCAACGCTTCCGGATCCGTTCGGGCATTCAAGCGCGCCTGACAGGCCATCAGACGGATTTCAATGCCCAGTACCTGAGCCACTAACCGATCAACCAATGCAGACATCGCTTTCTCCCTGAATCGAATGGCCCCCGATCATCACGTCATGCCTTAACGCCCGGCGCGTGACTCACGAATGTAGAAGCGCGCTTTCTCGGCCTTTTTGGTGCAGCCTTCGTACGCCTCGAACTGCTGCTGAGTCTTGGCGCCCGTCAGCAGGGACAGCGCCTTGGAGTAACTGACCGTACCGGCGAAACCCTCGGCCTTGGCCAGGTCCAGCTCATGCCACGCCGCATCGATACCGCTACCGCAGCTTTCGCGGTATGCGGTTTTGCCGGCACATCCGGCGAGCGCAAGGGCAATCAGGGGCACACAGATCCAGGCTTTCATTACTCACACCTCAAAGATAGGTAAACAGTCGTGCAGGTAAGACGGTCTGGCGCGGGAAAAGTGCCTTGGCCCCACTGCTGAAACTGCAGCGCTGGCGAGGATACTTATCTGGCGCCATGGGGTGTCGAAAAAACGACGTCTTCACCCTCTCGAGCGACCTTGGCGATTGTAGCCTGCCCCCCGTTGGGTGCATTGTTGAACCTTGTCAGACGAGGGCGATTCATGAAAAAGCGTGTCGCACTGGTACTGGGCTCAGGTGGCGCCCGGGGCTATGCCCATATCGGTGTCATCGAAGAGATCGAACGACGGGGTTATGACATCGCGTGCATCGCCGGTTGCTCCATGGGAGCAGTGGTTGGCGGGATCTACGCAGCGGGCAAACTCAACGATTACCGCGACTGGATCGAGAGCCTGGATTACCTCGACGTCTTGCGGCTGGTGGACGTCAGTTTCCGCCTGGGAGCAATTCGTGGCGAGAAGGTGTTCGGGCAGATCCGCAAGATCGTCGGCGAGATCAATATTGAAGACCTGCGCATTCCGTACACGGCCGTGGCCACCGACCTGACGAATCAGCAGGAAATCTGGTTCCAGGAAGGCTGCCTGCATCAGGCGATGCGGGCGTCAGCGGCGATCCCCAGCCTGTTCACGCCGGTCATGCAGGGCAATCGCATGCTGGTGGACGGCGGCATTCTCAACCCTTTACCGATCGTACCGGTGGTGTCGAGCCATTGTGATCTGATCATTGCGGTCAACCTCAACTCCACCAACCAGGGTCACTATAAACTGCCCGTGATCCAGCGGCCGGCAGCGTTCAAAAGTCGCTTCGACAGTTTGATCAATTCCCTGGGTTCCAAGCTGCCGTTCCGCCGTAAGCAGGCGGAGCAATTGCTCGCGCTGGAACAGGAAGCGCTGAAAGCGGAAGGGGCGGACATCAATCCGTGGATCGAGTCCGCCGAGCCGGAAGCGCAGCAACCGGCTGCGGCACCGGAATCCACGGGCGCGCCGAAGTCGGCTACCGGTTCTTTCATCATCGATAACGTGGGGCCGGCTTCCCTGCTGGATTTGATCAACCAGAGTTTCGAAGTGATGCAGACGTCGCTGGCGCAGTACAAGATTGCCGGCTATCCGCCGGATATCCTGATCAACGTGCCGAAGCGGGTGTGCCGTTTTTTCGAGTTCTACAAGGCGCCGGAATTGATCGCCCTGGGACGGGAGATTGCTCGGGATACGATGGATCGGTATGAGGCTGAGCAGTCGCGGGATTCTTGAAGATCCTCGGTGAATGTCAGGGCCTCATCGCCAGCAGGCTGGCTCCCACAGGGAATTTTTGAGCCCTGAAGATCCTCGGTGAATGTCAGGGCCTCATCGCCAGCAGGCTGGCTCCCACAGGGGATTTTTGAGCACTGAAGATCCTCGGTGAATGACTGGGCCTCATCGCCAGCAGGCTGGCTCCCACAGGGGATTTTTGAGCACTGAAGATCCTCGGTGAATGTCAGGGCCTCATCGCCAGCAGGCTGGCTCCTACAGGGGATTTTTGAGCACTGAAGATCCTCGGTGAATGTCAGGGCCTCATCGCCAGCAGGCTGGCTCCTACAGGAAATTTTTTGAGCACTGAAGATCCTCGGTGAATGACTGGGCCTCATCGCCAGCAGGCTGGCTCCCACAGGGAATTTTTGAGCACTGAAGATTCACTGTGGGAGCCAGCCTGCTGGCGATGGGGCCGGATCATTCATTGCAAAATCTAAAGGCTATCTTCACTCAACAGTCGGTACCCAACCCCTGCCTCGGTCAGGATGAACCTTGGCTGTGTCGGATCATCCGCCAGCTTCTGCCGCAAATGCCCGACGACAATGCGCAAATAGTGACTGTCTTCGGTATGCGTCGGCCCCCAGATATCCTTCAACAATTGCTGCTGGGTAATGACCCGCCCTGGATGCCGTGCCAGCTGTGCGAGCACCGCGTATTCCTTGCGGGTAAGGGCGACTTCGACGCCATCGAGCAACACCCGGCGATACGCCAGGTCCACGGTCAACGGCCCGAAGGTCAGTGCCGCTTGCTGTGCTTCACCCGCCGGCGCCTGACGCAGCAACGCACGCACCCGCGCCAAAAACTCCTGGATGCCAAAGGGCTTGGTCACGTAATCATTCGCACCGCCGTCCAGCGCTTCGACTTTCTGCCCTTCGCTGGCGCGTACCGACAGCACCAGCACCGGCACCGCCGACCACTCGCGAAACTCGCGCAGCACCTGCTGACCGTCCATGTCCGGCAGGCCAAGGTCGAGCACCAGCAAGTCCGGTTTGTTCAATGCAGCCTGCGCCAACCCTTCAGTACCGGTACCGGCTTCCAGCACTTTGTAGCCTTGGGACACGAGACTGATACGCAGGAATTTGCGGATCTGCGGTTCGTCGTCGATGACCAAAATGGTCGCGGTCTGGTTCATGGTTTCTGATCGCAGCAGGGGAATGTGCAAAGGGTATCAGGCTTCATCTTCAGCGCTCAGCTTCAAATGAAGGCTGTTCTTGCAGAGGCAAGTGCAGGGTGATGCAGGTGCCGCGCCCTTCTATCCCGTCGGCGACACTGATGCGCCCACCGTGGGCACCGACCATCCCCTGACAAATCGCCAATCCCAGACCGGTCCCCTGCCCGCCCCGATCACCGCGTGCGGCGGTGTAGAACATGTCGAAAATCTTCGCTCGCTCTTCTTCCGGAATACCGGGCCCTTCATCGCTGACCGAGAAAAACAATTCACTGTCGTCGGCACCGGCACGCAGCAACAGTCGCCCGTGAGCCGGTGAAAAACGCGCGGCATTTTCCAGCACATTGACCAGCGCCTGTTCGATCAGCGCGGCGTGGACGAACAACAGAGGCAGCTGCGCCGGCACTTCGGTGCTCACCTGCAACGGCGCCAGAACGGCGCGCAGGCGGTTCAGCGAACTGCCGACAATGTCCGCCGGCGACACCCAATCCCGCGCCAGCTTCAGCGCGCCGTGGCCGAGACGGGTCATGTCGAGCAGGTTCTGAATGTAGCGATCCAGACGCTCGGCTTCATCGCGCGTGCCTTCGAGGAGTTCGCGACGATCCTCCAGCGGGATGGCTTCACCCAGCGCCAACAGGCTGTCGATGCTGCCGCGCATGGACGTCAGCGGCGTGCGCAAATCATGGGACACCGAGGCCAGCAAGGCGCTGCGCAGTTGCTCGGTTTCGCCGTGCAGGCGTGCGGCTTCCAGGTCCTCAGCCAGTTGCGCCCGGGCCAGCGCCTGAGCCAGGGGCTGGCTCAATGCAGTGAGCAAACGCCGACGCTGGCCGCTCAAGGTCTGACCTTCTTTGGCGCAGACGCCGAGCAACGCCAGCGGACCGTCTTCCACCGACAGCGGCCACCACCACCAGCGCCCAAATGGCAGCGTGCCGGTGCCCGCGCCTGCCGGTTGATCGTGCTGCCAGGCCCAATCAGCCGCCGCGCGTTCGGCCTCGGAGAAGGTCAACGGGCCACCGGTTTCGACCTTCCAGCCGCCCTGCCCGTCCTGATTGAGCAGGCAGAGTTGAACATCGCTCCAGCCATTGAGGTGCTGCGCCGCCGCGCTGACCACTGCCTGGCGATCGGTTGCGGCCGTCAATTTGCGCGACAGGTCGAGCAATTCGCTGGTCTCTTCCTGCGTGTCGCGCAGCGCCTGCAGCTGTCGCCGTTGGCGCGCCGCGAGATTGCCCGTGAGCGCGGCCATCAGCAGAAAGAACAGCAAGGTCAGCACGTCTTCTTCGCGCTGGATGCTGAAGGAAAAATTGGGCGGGATGAACAGGAAGTCATAGGTCAGAAACGACATGGCCGCGCAAGCCAGCGCCGGGCCGAGGCTGCTGCGCACCGCCACCAGCAACACCGCCGCGAGGAACACCAGCGAGATGTTCGGCAGCGGCAACACGCTTGCCACGCCCCAGGCCAGCGCACTGGCGAGCAACGTCGCCACCAGCGCCAATGCGTAATCAAACCACACCAGCGTCTGTGGCGATCGCTGGCGTGGCGCGTGCAGTTCGTGATCGCTGTCGAGGACATTGATTTCCAATCCACGGGCATCGCGCAACAAGCGTGAAGCCAGACCGCCGCCGAACAAACGTCGACGCAAACGTTGCCGGGATTGACCGACCAGCACCAGGCTGGCGCGGCGCTCGGCAGCATGCTGGATCAGGGTTTTCGCGACTTCTCCAGCCCGTAGCAGCACCACCTCTCCGCCCAGGCGTTCGGCCAGTTGCTGGGCACTTTGCAGGCGCAGGCGTGACTGCTCGTCGCGCACGCTGCCGTTGTCCACATGCACCAGGCTCCACGGCAGATGCCGCCGCTGGGCGACCCGGCTGGCGTGACGCACCAGGCGCTCGGCCTGTTGATCACCGTCGACACCCACCAGCAAACGCCCGCGCACGGCAGGCGCTGCCTGGCCAAGCTGGCGATATCCCTGGGCCAGATCGTCGTCGACCTGGGCGGCAGCGGTTTGCATGGCCAGTTCACGCAGGGCGGTGAGGTTGGTCTGGGTGAAGAAGGCATCGATGGCGGCGCGGGCCTGTTCCGGCACGTAGACCTTGCCGTCGCGCAGACGCTCCAGCAACTCGCGGGGCGGCAGATCGATCAGCAGCAGCTCGTAGGCTTCCTGCAGCACCCAGTCCGGCAACGTTTCGCGAACCTGCACGCCGGTGATACCACGCACTTGATCGTTGAGGCTTTCCAAGTGCTGGACGTTGACCGTGGTGAACACGTCGATGCCGGCAGCGAGCAGTTCCTGAATGTCCTGCCAGCGTTTCGCGTGGCGACTGCCGGGGGCGTTGCTGTGGGCCAGTTCGTCAACCAGCACCAGTTTCGGCTTGGCCGCGAGCAAACCGTCGAGGTCCATTTCCTCGAGCATGACGCCCCGGTACTCCGAGCGCACCAACGGCTGTTGAGGCAGGCCACCGAGCAGCGCTTCGGTCTCGGCGCGACCGTGAGTTTCAACCACGCCCGCGATGACTTTCACGCCCTGGCGCAACTGGGTATGCGCCGCTTGCAGCATGGCGTAGGTCTTGCCGACACCGGGTGCGGCGCCGAGGAATACTTTGAGCCGGCCACGGCCATCGCGGGGTAAATCGGCTAACAGTGCGTCGGCTCGGCCGGAGTCGCTCATGCTTTCATTTCTCTTTTTTCAGGTAAGGATGTGGTGATTGTCCAGCCGTCATCGCGAGCAGGCTCGCTCCCACATGGGATCTTCAGTGCACATGAATCCTATGTGACAGAGGATCCTTTGTCCGCCACAGATCCAATGTAGGAGCGAGCCTGCTCGCGATGACGGCACCACGATCTACAGGTTCTCGAGCGCCATGTTCAGCGCCAACACATTCACCACCGGCGGTCCTACCAGGGGCTGCTCGATGTTTGCATTCATCAATTGCTCAAGCGTAGACACCGGCAGATTCCGCGCCGCCGCAACACGCGCCAGTTGATAGCTAATCGCTGCCGGTGGCAAGTGCGGGTCGAGGCCGCTGCCAGAAGTAGTGAGCAGCGCCAAAGGCACCGGTCCCTGCCCCGGCACCAGCAGCTTGCTGGCGTCGTCGATCACCCGAGTGGCCAGGGCCGGATTGCTTGGCGAGAGGTTGCTGGCGCTGCTCGAAATTGTGGCAAAGGCACCCGCGGATGGACGTGGATGGAACCAGCTGTCACCGGTGAAATCCTGAGCGATCAGCGAAGAGCCCCGGACCTTGCCGGCCTCGTCGCGTACGAGGCTGCCGTTGGCCTGGTCGGGGAAAGCGACCTGGGCCACGCCGGTGACAACCAGTGGGTAGGCGACGCCTGTGATCAGGGTCATGAGGACCAACAGGCTCAGGGCCGGACGTATCATTGTGGACATTTCAAAATCCTCGAAATTTAAAAGCATTTATCAGGGACACACATCCTGTGGCGAGGGAGCTTGCTCCCGCTCGACTGCGAAGCAGTCGTCAAAACGGCAAGCGCGGTGAGCCTGAACAGATGCGGTGGACTGGGATAGGGGCTGCTTCGCAGCCCAGCGGGACGGTGCGACGATTCGACAAGCTCCCTCGCCACAAAAACACCACCGCACCGGCCAGTCACGGTCAAACCAGATGCAATGCCGTCAGCAACATGTCAATCGCCTTGATCCCCACGAACGGCACCAGTAATCCGCCCAAGCCATAGATCAACAGGTTGCGTCGCAACAGCGCCGCCGCACTCGCCGCTTGCACCCGCACGCCGCGCAACGCCAGCGGTATCAGCACCACAATGATCAAGGCGTTGAACACAATCGCCGACAGAATCGCGCTCTGCGGGCTGGTCAGGTGCATGACGTTCAACACGCCCAGTTGCGGGTAGATCGAAGCGAACAACGCCGGCAAGATCGCGAAGTATTTGGCCACGTCGTTGGCGATGGAAAACGTTGTCAGCGCACCGCGCGTCACCAGCAGCTCCTTGCCGATTTGCACCACGTCCAGCAGCTTGGTCGGGTCGCTGTCGAGGTCGACCATGTTCGCCGCCTCGCGAGCCGCTTGTGTCCCGTCGTTCATCGCCATGCCGACGTCCGCCTGGGCCAGCGCCGGTGCATCGTTGGCGCCGTCGCCGCACATGGCGACCAGTCGGCCGTCGTTTTGCTCGTGACGAATGCGCGCCAGTTTTTTCTCAGGTGTGGCCTCGGCCAGTACGTCATCGACGCCCGCCTCTGCCGCAATCGCCGCAGCGGTCAACGGGTTGTCGCCGGTGACCATGACCGTGCGAATTCCCAGTTTGCGCAACTCGGCAAAACGCTCACGGATACCGGGCTTGACCACGTCCTTGAGGTGAATTGCACCGAGCAATTTACCGTCGGCGCAGACCAGCAACGGTGTGCCGCCACTCTGGGCAATCTTGTCGATTTCCCGGGACAGCGCCGGTGCAAGATCAGCGCGTTTCAGGCCGACGAATGCCAGCAACGAATCCACTGCACCTTTGCGATACACGCGGCCCTGATAGTCGACACCGGACAGGCGAGTCTCGGCGCTGAAGGGCACCGCCGTCAGGGTTTCAGCGGATGGCTCTGGTTGTGGGTGAAGGCCGCGCAGGTACTCGACGATGGACTTGCCTTCCGCCGTGTCGTCCGCCAGGGAGGCGAACAACGCACCCTCCGCCAGTTCCTTGCTGCTCACCCCTGGCGCCGCATACACAGCGGTGCAGCGACGGTTGCCGAAGGTGATGGTGCCCGTCTTGTCCAGCAGCAAAACGTGTACGTCCCCCGCCGCTTCCACGGCACGACCGGACTTGGCGATCACGTTCAGGCGCACCAGTCGGTCCATGCCGGCGATCCCGATGGCGGACAACAGACCGCCAATGGTCGTCGGAATCAGCGTGACCAATAACGCCACCAGGAACACCAGCGGCAGGCTGCCATTGGCGAAGTGGGCGAACGGTTGCAGGGTGACGACCACCAGCAGGAAGATCAGCGTCAGGCCGATCAACAGGATGTCGAGCGCTACTTCGTTCGGGGTTTTCTGGCGTTTGGCGCCTTCGACCAAGGCGATCATGCGGTCCAGAGTCGACTCACCGGGGTTGGCGGTGATCCGCACCAGCAGCCAGTCCGAAACCAGACGAGTGTTGCCGGTCACCGCCGAACGGTCGCCGCCGGACTCTCGAATCACAGGTGCGGATTCACCGGTAATCGCCGCTTCGTTGACCGCCGCAATGCCTTCGATGACTTCACCGTCGCCGGGGATCATTTCCCCCGCTTCGACGCGTACCACGTCGTCCTTGCGCAGGCTGGTGGCGGGCACGACCTGGAAGGTGCCATTGGCGG
Source organism: Pseudomonas sp. LBUM1643 (assembly GCF_059716215.1). Taxonomy (NCBI): domain Bacteria; kingdom Pseudomonadati; phylum Pseudomonadota; class Gammaproteobacteria; order Pseudomonadales; family Pseudomonadaceae; genus Pseudomonas; species Pseudomonas sp. LBUM1643. The sequence continues at coordinate 1,893,482 of NZ_CP166813.1, read as the reverse complement.
TCTTGCGTCGAGCGCTCAAACCTTCGCTGCCGGCTTTCAGGCTGTCGGCGCGGGCCTTGCCGCGTCCTTCAGCCAAGGCTTCTGCGAAGTTGGCGAACAGCACGGTAAACCACAGCCACAAGGCGATTTGCGCCGCGACGAAAGTGGGCACCGCCGCATCTGGAATGAAGCACAGAAAGGTGGTCAGGATCGCGGTCAGTTCGACGACCAGCATCACTGGCGCACGCTGCAGCTGGCGTGGGTCGAGCTTGACGAAAGCTTGCACCAGCGCCGGGCGCCAGAGGGCCGAGATCGCGGTTTTCGGTTGTTCCGGTGCCTTGGCGGCGGCCGGTTTGATTGCGGGCATATTCATCATCAGCTCCTTAAAAAAACCAGGCTCAGAAGCCCATGCTCAAGTGTTCGGCAATCGGGCCCAGCGCCAGGGTTGGCAGGAACGTCAGGCCGCCCACCAGCAAAATGGTCACCGTCAGCAAGGTCACGAACAGCGGGCCATGGGTCGGAAAGCTGTTCTGGCCGATCGGGGCGGATTTCTTCATCGCCAGGCTGCCAGCCAACGCCAGCACCGGAAGGATGTAGCCGAAACGACCGATCAACATGCCCAGGCCAAGCATCAGGTTGTGGAACGCGGTGTTAGCTCCAAAACCGCCAAATGCAGAGCCGTTGTTGGCACTGGCCGAGGTGTAGGCGTAAAGCAACTGGCTGAATCCGTGAGCGCCAGGGTTACTCACCGCAGCGACCGGACCCGGCAGACTCGCCGCGATAGCGCCAAGCACCAGCACACCCACCGGCATTACCAGCAAGGTCACCACCAGTAACTGGACTTCCCGGGCCGCCAGTTTCTTGCCGAGGTATTCCGGCGTGCGACCGATCATCAGGCCGGCGAGAAACACCGCGATCAGTACGTTGAGCAACATGCCGTAGAGCCCGGCGCCAACGCCGCCGAAGATCACTTCGCCGACCATCATGTTGACCATCGCAACCATGCCGCTCAGCGGGTTGAGGCTGTCGTGCATGCCATTGACCGAGCCGTTGGATGCCGCCGTCGTGGTCACCGACCACAGCACCGTAGCGGTTGTACCAAAGCGTGCTTCCTTGCCTTCCAGCGGCGCAGTCTGTTCGACGGCGACGTTGTTCAGGGTTGGATTGGGTTGGTACTCCGCCCACAACGACGTGGCGCCACCGATCAGGAACAGCGCCAGCATGCAGGCGATAATCGCGCGGCTCTGACGCAGGTCCTTCACGTAATGACCGAAGGTGAACACCAGCGCGACCGGAATCAGGATGATCGACGACACCTCGAACAGGTTGCTCCACGCCGTCGGGTTCTCGAACGGGTGCGCCGAGTTGACCCCGAAGAAGCCACCGCCATTGGTACCCAGTTGCTTGATCGCAATCTGGCTCGCAGCCGGACCGAGCGGAATCACTTGGTCGACACCTTGCATCGTCACGGCATTCACGTAGTGAGCGAAGGTTTGCGGCACGCCCTGCCAGACCAGAAACAGCGCCAGCAGCAGGCACAGCGGGAGCAGGCCGTAGAGGGTGGCGCGGGTCATGTCGACCCAGAAGTTGCCCAGGGTTTGAGCCGACTTGCGACCGATACCGCGACACAACGCAACCAGCACAGCGAGACCGGTGGCGGCGCTGACGAAGTTCTGCACGGTGAGGCCGACCATCTGGCTCAGGTAGCTGAGCGTGGCTTCACCGCTGTACGACTGCCAGTTGGTGTTGGTCATGAAGCTGACGGCGGTATTGAACGCTTGCGTCCACTCCTGGCCCGGCAGGTTCTGAGGGTTGAGTGGCAGGTAATCCTGGAACAACAGAATCGCAAACAACAGCAAGAAACCTGCGAGGTTGAAGGCGAGCAAGGCCAGGGTGTACTTCTGCCAGCTCTGCTCGACCTGCGGATCAACGCCCGCCACGCGATAACAGCCGCGCTCCACCGGACCGAGAATCGGAGTCAGCCAGGTACGCTGCCCTTCCATCACCTTGTAGTAGAAACGCCCCAGAAACGGCGCCGGTATCAGCACGATGGCGAAGAAGGCGAGGATCAGCCAATAGTCATAACTGTGCATAGCCGCTCCTAGTTCCGGTCCGCGCGCAAAAGCGCAACCAACAGATAAATGAACAGTCCCACTGCCAGCAGCAGCGACACTCCGTCCAGAACGCTCATGGAAATTCTCCGTGTTACGGCGTATTGCCGCGTGTGGAGGTATTGTCGGGAGGGAGGGTGTAAAGGTGCGAGATCGAGGGGTGTGGCGGGGCGTAAAGAAGGTGTAAAGAGTGGGTTTATGGGGGTGTTACACAGCTGCGCCCCACTGCACGCTTGCGCCACCTCGCTCCTGCCGACAAGCTATGCGCATTCGCGTCTTCGATTTACAGGAAAAAGGCTGGCTTACATGCGTATCCTCATCACCGGCGGCGCCGGTTTCATTGGCTCGGCACTGATTCGCGAGCTTATTCGGCACACCGGACATGAAGTGCTCAACCTGGACAAGCTGACCTATGCCGGCAACCTCGAATCGCTGAGCAGCATTGCTACAGACACGCGCTACGAATTCGTTCAGGCCGATATCGTTGATCAGGCGACCGTGAGTGCAATACTTTTGCGCTTCCAGCCTCACGCAATCATGCACCTGGCGGCGGAGTCTCATGTCGACCGCTCCATCGACGGTCCTTCGGATTTCATCCAGACCAACATCGTCGGCACGTACAGCCTGCTGGAAGCTACCCGCGCTTACTGGCAGTCCCTCGCGGAACCTGAAAAAAGCGCGTTCCGCTTCCATCACATCTCTACCGACGAAGTCTATGGCGACCTGCATGGCGTCGATGACCTTTTCACGGAAACGACACCCTACGCCCCCAGCTCCCCCTACTCTGCCAGCAAGGCAGCCTCCGATCATCTGGTCCGCGCCTGGCAGCGGACCTACGGGCTGCCGGTATTGCTGACCAACTGCTCTAACAACTACGGACCGTTCCACTTTCCGGAAAAACTGATTCCGCTGGTGATCCTGAACGCCCTGGCCGGCAAACCACTCCCGGTGTATGGCAACGGTCTGCAGGTACGAGACTGGTTGTTTGTCGAGGATCACGCACGCGCACTTTTGAAGGTCGTAACCGAAGGCACAGTCGGTCAGACCTACAACATCGGTGGGCATAACGAACAAAAGAACATTGACGTGGTGCGTGGCATTTGCGCCCTGCTCGAAGAACTGGCGCCGCATAAACCTGAAGGTGTTGCGCAGTACGCAGACTTGATTACGTTCGTCCGGGATCGCCCGGGGCACGACCAGCGTTACGCAATCGACGCCAGCAAAATCGAACGCGAGTTAGTCTGGGTGCCTGAAGAGACATTCGAAACCGGTCTGCGCAAGACCGTTCAGTGGTATCTGGACAATCTGGAATGGTGCCGCCGCGTTCAAGATGGCAGCTATCAGGGTGAACGCCTCGGCGCCATCAGTCCTCGGGAGCTACTGGCATGATGGTAGGAATCGTTCTGGCTGGCGGGTCCGCCGACGCCCGATTCGGATCAGTCGTGAGTTTCTGCTCGAACTCCGGTTACTTCGGCAAAACGGGCTACAGCCAGCCCCCCTCCATGTTCGCAGGGAAAGAACAATGAATGTAATTGAAACCACACTGCCCGGTGTATTAATCATCGAACCGAAAGTGTTCGGTGACGAACGCGGGTTTTTCTACGAAAGCTACAACGCCCAGGCGTTTCATAAAGCGACCGGTTTGAACACCCGGTTCGTTCAAGACAACCACTCCCGCTCCCAGAAGGGAGTGCTGCGAGGCTTGCACTACCAACTGCAAAACACGCAGGGAAAACTGGTGCGTGTGACTGCCGGTGAAGTGCTCGATGTCGTGGTGGATATACGTCGCAGCTCGCCGAGCTTCGGTCAATGGGAGGCCGTGCGTTTGTCCGCCGAAAACCATCGGCAACTCTGGGTACCTGAAGGTTTTGCCCATGGGTTTTTGGTAGTGAGCGAATTTGCCGAGTTTCTCTACAAGACCACGGACTATTACACGCCCTCCGCCGAACGCTGCATTCGTTGGGACGATCCAACCCTTGCAATCGATTGGCAGCTGGACGAAGCCCCTCAGCTGTCGTCCAAGGATCAAAATGGCCACCTCTTTCTAGAGGCTGACGTGTTCCCATGAGAATACTCATCATTGGCCAGTACGGTCAGGTCTCCCGGAAATTGCAGCAGCGCGTTGGAGCAGTGGGTGAGTTGGTCGTATTGGGACGAGATCAGCTGGATCTGGCACAACCGGATCAGATTCGGCACCAGGTTCAACGGGTGCGTCCCGACCTGATCATCAACGCGGCGGCCCACACGGCGGTGGACCTGGCGGAAAGCGAGCCAGAAGTTGCGTATGCCATCAACGGTGTCGCACCAGGGATCCTCGCCGAGGAGGCGTTGGCGCTCGGCGTCCCGCTAATTCATTACTCGACCGATTACGTGTTCGATGGCAGGAAGGGTACTCCCTACACGGAGGAAGATGCCCCCAATCCCCTCGGCGTCTACGGTAAAAGCAAGCTGGCAGGCGAGCGGGCAATCACAGAGAAGCGTGGGCAACACCTGATTCTGCGCACCAGTTGGGTGTATTCGGCACACGGGCGCAATTTCCTGCTGACCATGCAACGCTTGATACAGGAAAAGCCGGAATTGCGCGTTGTGGCCGATCAGGTTGGCGCGCCTACCTGGGCCGGCACCATCGCCAACAGCACCCTCGCGCTGATTGAGCGCTGGCAGTCCGGCGATGCAGGCGCTTGGGGTACTTACCACTTGACCGCCCAGGGTGAAACATCGTGGTTCGGGTTCGCCCAGGCCATCGGCGATGCGTTACGCGAACAGGGAGCGTCTTGCGCGAAGCTACTGCCTATCCCTTCCAGTGAGTATCCGACGCCGGCGGTCCGCCCGCTAAATTCGAGACTGGACTGCACGCGTCTGCAACGGGAATGGGGTGTGAGTCAGCCTGAATGGTCAGTTGCGCTGCGCGAGTGTCTGGCTGAGCAAATCATTTAGGACACGCTGGTCACCTGTGGCGTGCATGCTCGCGAAGACGGCATCGCAGACATGCACGCTCCCAACTGGCGCATGCATTCGCCCACATCCAGCCCACATCCAGTGTCGAACATCCTCGATACGACGCCTTTCGGCGCTTTACGACGTACAAACCCACACTGGCACGCCCACTGCACGCGCCCTCCCCGAGCTTTCCAAACCGTTCAGGGAGCAAGCGCATGAACACACAACTCAAACCCACGCTCGGCACGCTGCACCTCTGGGGCATTGCGGTCGGGCTGGTGATTTCCGGTGAGTATTTCGGTTGGAGTTATGGCTGGGGCGTGGCCGGTACACTCGGTTTTCTGGTGACATCCTTCATGATCGCCACGATGTACACCTGCTTCATCTTCAGTTTTACCGAGCTGACCACCGCGATACCCCATGCCGGTGGTCCCTTTGCCTACAGCCGTCGTGCTTTTGGCGAAAAAGGTGGTTTGATTGCCGGGCTGGCGACACTGATCGAATTCGTTTTCGCCCCGCCGGCGATTGCATTGGCAATCGGCGCTTACCTGAACGTGCAGTTCCCCGCTCTCGATCCGAAACACGCTGCCGTGGGGGCGTACATCGTGTTCATGGGGCTGAATATTCTCGGGGTGAAACTGGCCGCTACCTTTGAACTGGTGGTCTGTGTACTTGCGGTCGCGGAATTGCTGGTGTTCATGGGCGTGGTCGCGCCGGCGTTCAGCTTCAGCAACTTTGCTCTCAACGGCTGGGCGGGGTCTGATGTGTTCGGAGCGCCGGCGATTGCCGGGATGTTCGCAGCGATCCCTTTCGCCATCTGGTTCTTCCTGGCCATCGAAGGCGCGGCCATGGCGGCTGAAGAAGCCAAGGACCCAAAACGCACGATTCCAAAAGCTTACATCAGCGGCATCCTGACCCTGGTGGTACTGGCGATGGGGGTGATGTTCTTTGCGGGAGGCGTTGGCGACTGGCGCACTTTGTCGAACATCAACGATCCGCTGCCGCAAGCCATGAAAACCGTGGTTGGCGAAAGCTCCGGCTGGTTGCACATGCTGGTCTGGATCGGCTTGTTCGGCCTGGTAGCGAGTTTCCACGGGATCATCCTGGGTTACTCACGGCAATTCTTCGCGTTGGCCCGGGCCGGTTATCTGCCTAAATCCCTGGCCAAACTCTCCCGTTTCCAGACCCCGCACCGGGCAATCATTGCTGGCGGCGTGATCGGAATCGCCGCGATTTACAGTGACGGATTGATCAACCTCGGCGGAATGACCCTGACGGCGGCGATGATCACCATGGCGGTGTTCGGCGCCATCGTGATGTACATCATGAGCATGCTCAGCCTGTTCAAACTGCGTAAAACAGAACCGAATCTCGAGCGGACGTTCCGCGCGCCATGCTATCCCCTGGTGCCGTTCATTGCGCTGCTGCTGGCGGTGGTGTGCCTGGTGGCGATGGCATGGTTCAACACGCTGATCGGGTTGATCTTCCTGGGGTTCATGGCGGTGGGATTTGTGTACTTCATGCTGACGGCGCAACTGCGTGCCGATGCGCCGGCGGATGCGATGTTGACCGGTTTGTAACAACCGGTCCAACTCGCCGCAAGGCTGGTAGTGCAACCCCTGTAGGAGCTGCCGCAGACTGCGATCTTTTGATCTTCAGTGAGAGTGATCATGCCAAGATCAAAAGATCGCAGCCTGCGGCAGCTCCCACAGGGGTATGCGTAAGTCGTATCAGGCATAGAATGGAACCACTGCGAAAATAAATCGCTCAAAGTGGTATGCACGATCGGTTGGCGAAATCCGCCCACCGGCCTGCCCCTCAAGGAGAGCCCTATGCCCTGGTATGCCTGGTTGATTCTGGTCGTTGCAATCGGCTCGATCGTTGGTGGTTTGATGATGTTGCGCGACACCGCCACCAAGGTCGATCTAACCGAAGAGCAACGGAAACGCGTCGCCGAACGCAATGCGGAAATGGATGCCAAGGAAGCGAAAGACCGCTGAAGTGTAAATGTGGCGAGGGACTCGGCTCTCTCGCCACATTGCGTTTCTACTTTTCCCAATCGGCTTTAGCCATCTGCAAGCCATGCATCCCGTTGTACGCCGCACGCTCCGGCTGGCTCCAGCCTTCCAGCAACGCATCTTCCAACCGATAAATCTCGACGCCCAGCGGACGACACACGCTCAGCGGATCCTGTGCATCCGGCCCCCACATGGCCAATGACAAATCGCCGCCCGGACAGGTCGAAAGTGCGCACAGCAGATCGATCTCGGCAAAGAACTCCAGGTAATCGCCCCTCTGCGCCGGACACGCCTTCATGAAGTACATATCGTCATGATTGAGACCGGTGCACTGAAAAATATTCAGCACGTCATGCACATCGAACTCTGTCAGGCCATGGGGCAGCACAGCGCGAGTCAGGTTCGAATGACAGTGATGATTAAAGTCCTCACCCGTGAGCATTTTGTTCACATACGGGTCGCAGCGAGTACCGAGTAAATCGTGCAGGCGTCCACCATGTTCGTCGATGCCGTAACCGGCCAGACTGTCATCCGTAATGGTCACCAATGGCCGTAAAAAAGGCAGGTTCGACCAGAGCCGGTCATGAGTGCTGACATGAGCGCCCTGCAGTTGCCGGGTACGTGCTGCCCACAAGCGTTCCCGAGGATCATTGGCGTTCCATACGTTGAAGTCCCCGACTTGTGGCCCGACGGGTGTGGTCACACGAAACACATGTCCGGCCGGCACATTCCAGGCGCGGCCGGTGCGAATGGGTACCTCGAACTGTTCGACCAGCGTGCGCCCGTCCTTCGCCTCGCGAATCCGGTCGTAAAAGGCAGTATCAACCTGCAACGCAGAGCCTTTGCTGACCTGATAGGCCGCTGGATAGTATTTGTACATGGCACGAATCCTCAGTCAGTGAACGCCGCGCAAGTTCGACGGCCTCAGTGGTCAGTCGGCAAACGAGTAATCACTATTCGTGCCAGCAACTAAATATCCGGAATTCGATTCGAAGCATCTGTGTGCTTTTTTAGAAGTAGAAGTACAGTCACCATCTATGTTTCGTTGGTTAAACTGACGCATTGCCGTGGAGATGTCAGATGCGTTACTCGCAGGATCACAAAGCCCAAACCCACCAACGTATCATCAAGGAAGCTGCTGCACGCTTTCGCCGCGATGGGATTGGCGCCACTGGCCTGCAACCCTTGATGAAAGCTTTGGGCCTGACTCACGGTGGCTTTTACTCGCACTTCGCCTCCAAGGACGAACTGGTAGAAAAGGCGCTGCAAGCTGCGGGCGAAGAAGTGGAAGGCGTTTGCGCCATGTTGTTTGCCGAGGAACGGCCGCTTGAAGCCTTCATCGACCGCTATCTCTCCGAATGGCATCAGACATCGCCGCATCAGGGTTGCCCGCTCCCAACCATGTCATCGGAACTGGGCCTGCGCGGACAGCCCAGCGCAACCTCCGATGCCATCCTCAATGCAAGGTTGGAGCAGGTGCAAGGAACGCTGGACGGTGACGACGCCGAAGATCGCAGCATTGTCATCATGTCGACGCTGGTCGGCGCACTGCTGCTGTCACGCAGCGTCGAGAATCCCGAACTGGCCCGGCGGATTCTCGACGTCACTCGCAATCACCTCAAGCGATCGCAGGATTAACCCTGCCAGCGCTTGAACAGCACGCTGGCGTTGACCCCGCCAAACCCGAAGCCGTTGGACAAGGCATACTCGATGGCCATCGGGCGCGCCTTACCATGAACGATGTCCACGCCTTGTGCTGCCGGGTCAGGATTTTCAAAATTGAGCGTCGCGGGAACCACTTGATCGCGAATCGCCAACAACGTGAAGATTGCCTCGATCCCGCCCGCTGCGCCAAGTAAATGCCCTGTTGCGGATTTGGTCGATGTCACCGCAATTTTATTGTCGGTACCGAACAACGACTTGATGGCCGCCAACTCCCCCAGATCACCGACCGGTGTCGACGTCGCGTGAGCATTGAGATGCTGCACCTGCGCCGGCGATATGCCGGCTTGTGCCAACGCCAGCGACATTGCCCGCCTTGCACCACTGCCGTCTTCAGGGCCTGCGGTCAGGTGATAAGCATCAGCGCTGGTGCCGTAACCGACCAATTCTGCCAATGGTTGAGCACCACGAGCCAACGCATGTTCCAAAGACTCGATCACCAGAAGGCCTGAGCCCTCCCCCATGACAAAGCCATCGCGGCCACTGTCGAATGGCCGCGACGCACGCTCAGGTGTGTCGTTGTAACCACTGGACAAGGCGCGAGCAGCAGCAAATCCGGCAAGACTAACGCGATCGATTGCAGCTTCGGCACCACCACAGACTGCAATGTCCGCCTCACCGCTGCGAATCAACCGCGCGGCGTCACCAATCGCCTGCACCCCAGCCGCGCAAGCCGTCACCGGAGCACCCAAAGGGCCCTTGAACCCGTGCTGAATCGACACATGACCTGCAGCGAGATTGACCAGGAACGATGGAATAGTGAACGGTGATAAACGCCGAGGCCCACGGCTGTCGGTGGTGCGCACCGCATCCGCAATAGCGCCGAAACCGCCAACGCCTGAACCGATAATGGTTGCAGTGCGCTCCTGAGCGGTGGCGTCCACCGCTTGCCAACCCGACTGCTCCAGCGCCTGACGCGCCGCTTCCATCGCAAACAGAATAAAGCGATCCATCTTCTTCTGTTCTTTAGGAGGCGTCGCCCGATCCGGATCAAACCCCGCCTCGGCATCTTCAGCCAGCGTCGGCACCACGCCGCCCACCCTGGCGGGCAAATCCGCAACCACCTCCTCCGGCAAAATACGCAACCCGGATTGCCCGGCCAGAAGGCGCTCCCAGACCGCTTGAACATCGCTGCCCAAAGGCGACACCAGACCCATACCCGTTACAACTATTCGACGATCACTCATACCGCACACACCTCGATCCGATTCATGGCGCCTCACTTGTAACGCGTGGCCGCCTTGCTTTTAGACAGGTTCGGCGCCATCACATGACGCGCCGCTACAAAGGCTTCCCAATCGCCAGCGTTCGGCAATGACGGAATGGTGATCAGCTCACCTTGGTCCAGACCAGACAACGCCGCATCTACCATTTCACCTGCTTCCATCACCATATCCGCAGGAATTTGCGTCGCATCGATACCGGAACGCTCCCAGATTTCGGTGCGCGTCACCCCTGGCAATACGGCCTGGACCTTGACACCAGTGCCGTCCAGTTCGGCGTTTAACGACTGGGTCAGACTTAACACATATGCCTTGCTGGCGCTGTAAGTCGCGTTGAAGCGCTCGGGAAACAATGCCACGACCGAAGCAATGTTGATGATCGTCCCACGACCCGCCTTGGAAAAACTTGCCGCCGCCGCCGAGGCCAAGCGCGTGACTGCCGTGATGTTGAGCTGGATCAAACGCTCAAGCTGGTCCATGTCGGAGTTGGCCAGCAGACCATCGGCCGCGACGCCGGCATTGTTTAGCAGGAGGCTGATACTGGAATCGCTGCGCAGGCGCTGTTCGAGTTTTAACACGTCGTCCTTCCGCGTCAGATCCGCCTTGAGCACTTCGACTTGTATGCCGTGCTCTGTGCGCAGCCTGGTTGCGGCTGCGTCGAGGCGCTCTTGGTCGCGTGCGACCAGGAGCAGGTCAAAACCACGGGCGGCCAGGCGCTCGGCGTATATCGCACCGATGCCGGAGGATGCACCGGTGACGAGAGCGGTTCCTTGGGCTTTGGGAGAGTTCATAAAGGGTGCTCCTGGGGAGAGGCTGAGGGCGAGAACGTATGAGTGGCTCGTTGGAAGACCTATTTATTATAGGCATAATCCAAAGTAGATATGATAGTCGTAATTTTTTAGGTGCCGACGAAAGGAGGTGCCTTGCCGAGTGGCTCTCCTTAAATTGCACATGAATTTTGTGCTGCGCCATAACGAAAAAAGGCCGGTCAATGACCGGCCTTCCTAGCGCTGAACAATCAGCTTAGTTCACCTCGAGCTTCTCACGGTTTTTATCCAGAATCGCTTTGCCGATCCCCTTCACTTCCAGCAGCTCATCAACGGATGCAAACGGCCCGTTCATATCGCGATACGCAACAATTGCCTGGGCCTTTGCTTCACCAACACCTGTCAGTTCGCGCTGCAAAGTTGGCGCGTCGGCACCATTGAGGTCGACTTTGCCTGACATTTCCTTTGGAGCAGCTTCCATCACTGCAGGAGGATTGCCAGTCTCGGGCTTGGCTGCGGGCGCAGCAGTGGCGCTGATCGAGAGGCTGGTGAGCAGGGCAAAAATCAGAGAGGAGAGGTAACCGGTACGCATATTTGAAGCTCCATGACATCGATTAGGAAAGCAGCTTTTCCGAAGCTGCCTCCCAAATCTAGGCGATGTATGGAGCCTGTCAAAAGTGTGTCTATTGCGGGATGTGAAACAATCAGGGTTCGAGACGACGTTGCTGGTAGATCCAGTCGACGATCTCGCCGTCGGGGGCGTAGCCGCTGACGGTTTCGCGCAAGAGCTGACGGACCCGGGCATAGTCATCCTGATCAACGGCACCGAGCAATTCGATCAGCTTGGACTTGAGTACATCCCAAGGCAGATGATCTTCATTAGCGCTCATAATCATTGGGTGTTGTGTGGCGGAGACGTTGTCACCGATCAACAATTCCTCGTACAGCTTTTCTCCGGGACGCAAACCTGTGAACTCAATGGAAATGTCACCCTGCACGTTTTTTTCCGAGCGAACACTTAGGCCGGACAGATGAATCATCTTTTCGGCCAGCTCCACGATTTTCACGGGTTCGCCCATGTCCAGAACAAAAACATCACCGCCCTGCCCCATGGAACCTGCCTGGATCACCAGTTGTGCCGCTTCGGGGATGGTCATGAAATAACGAGTGATCTTCGGATGGGTAACGGTAAGCGGCCCACCCGACTTTATCTGTTTGTGGAACAGCGGAATAACCGAACCGGAAGACCCAAGCACATTACCGAACCGGACCATCGTGAAGCGTGTTTTGTTAACACGCGAGACATTGCCCGTATCACCAAAGAGCACCGGTGCAACCTCGTGGCTTAATGCCTGCAAGGTCAATTCAGCAAGGCGCTTGGTGCTGCCCATTACATTGGTCGGCCGCACGGCTTTATCAGTTGAGATCAGCACAAAGTTTGCAACGCCGGCCTGGAGCGCAGCTTGGGCGGTGTTGAGCGTGCCAATCACATTGTTAAGAACGCCTTCGGCAATGTTGTGCTCGACCATCGGCACGTGTTTGTAAGCCGCCGCATGGTAGACCGTGTCTACGTGCCAGGTTTTCATCACGTCGAGCAGTTTGTCCGGATTGCGGACAGAACCAAGAATTGGCAGCAGACGAACTGGCAATGATTCGCGCGCGATGCGCTGTTCAAGTTCAGACACGATGCTGTAGAGATTAAATTCACTATGATCAAACAGTAAAAGTGTTGTCGGACGCAAAACCAGTATCTGACGACAAAGCTCTGAACCGATGGAGCCACCAGCCCCGGTGACAAGAACCGACTGCCCTTTGATGCAATGTTCGAGCAACTCAGCTTGTGCGGGCACCGAGTCCCGACCCAGCAAGTCAGCGATATCGACCTCCTGAATGTCGTCGACCTTTACTCGGCCGCTTGCCAGATCCATAAAACCAGGCACGCTTCGAACGTGCAAAGGAAAGCCTTCAAGGAAGGTGAGGATTTCGCGACGACGTCCTCTATTCGACGACGGAATCGCGAGCAGAATCTCTTGGGCTCCTGTGACATCGATCATTCGTTGAATGTGCTTGGGCTTATAGACATGCAAGCCTGAGATAATGCGCTCGGCTATGCCGCTGTCATCATCAATAAACGCCACCGGCCGCATGACCCGCCCCATCCGCAATGCCGCGACGAGCTGATTTCCCGCAGCACCAGCGCCATAAATCGCCACTCTGGGCAGGCCATTGTCCCGATTGGCAAACGGAACATGCTGAACTGCAGTGAACCAGTCCCCCAGGAAATACTGACGCATTGCCAAGCGCAAGCCGCCAATCATGATCAGGCTCAGCCACCAATAATTGAAGATGATGGAGCGAGGGACGAGATTCTGGTGGTTGCTGTACCAGTAAACGATTACCCCAAGAATCAGGGATGACAAGGTGACTGCCTTGATAATGGCAATCAGCGCGTCATTGCCGAAATAGCGCATGACCGCTCGATACATGCCGAAACGGATGAACAGCGGTATCGCAACGATCGGCGCACTGACGAAAAGCCAAAGATGGACAACAAAGGGGTTCACCATCTCGTCAATGCCAAGGCGAACGACAAAAGCCAGCCAAAGTGCAGCCCAAACCAAAACAACATCGGTCGTAACCTGTATCAGTCGCTTATGGCGGCGAGGCAGCCCCAGTAGAAAAGCTCGCAACCTATCCATTAACGTTTCAACCACCTTGTCCCGCTCCTAACCTGGCTATGACTCAATCATTGTACCGTTTCAAACACGACCGACACCTGCTAAATCAGTACCGGAGGCTCAATCAGCAGATGCGGGAACGGAGCGCTCAAGCTCCCCGGCGTGATATTTCACAGCGAGAATTATCAATGGGAAATAAGCGATGGCCAGACCAAGTGCGCCATCAAGCCCCCAGTAGGTTACGCAGAACGCTATGGGCAACAACCAAAACAGATTAATTGCACCTACCGCCAGGGTGACGGGTAAATGCTTGCCAAAATGACGAGAAGCGAATTGGTAAGCGTGACTACGGTGAGCCTCATAGACTTTGTCGCCACGGATCAATCGACGTAACAAAGTAAACGTGGCATCGACTATGAAGACCCCTAAAAGAATCAACCAGGCCCAAAATAGCGCTGACGACTCCCAGGCGGCCTGAAGAGACAACACGCCTAGAGTAACGCCGAGGAATCCACTGCCTGCATCTCCCATAAAAATGCGCGCTGGTGGAAAATTCCAATAAAGAAAGCCTAGAACCGCCATAGCCAAAATCAGCGGCCCCCAGATCAATGCGGGAGTGCCATTGACCCAATACAGCAAACAGGCGCCAAGGCAGGCGCATAAAGCTTCAACGCTCGCAATCCCGTCAATGCCGTCCATGAAGTTGTACAGATTGAGGATCCAGACTAAATAGATTGCCGCAAGAACATGGCCAAACCAGTGCAGGTCTACGCTCATGCCAAACACCACCAAAGGTGGAAAGCCCCCCAACCAGAACAGCGCCCAAATACCTGCACTAAAATGGCCAAGTAGTCGCCAACGAGCTGCAATGTGTCCGTGGTCATCCATAAATCCGACGACAGCGACCAAAGCACCGGCCCCGCCTAAGCCGAGCAACTGCGGCCATGGAACCAGGTCCATTAATCCCAGAACAGGTAGCGACAGAAGAAAAGCGATCACGATTGCCACCCCGCCACCGCGTGGCGTTGGGACAGAGTGTGAACTACGTGCGTTGGGGATATCGATAATGCTTCGGCTGAGCGCATAACGACGTAACGCTGCAGTCAGTCCCAAGGAAAGAACCGCAACAGCCGGAATTAACCACAAGTAAATCATTATTATTGATGTTCCCGAAAATGTAATGCAGTAGCCGCTAAAGCCTCATCAACATTGATAGGCGGCGTCCAGCTTAATAGAGTGCGAGTCTTCGTAATATCGACTTGCAGCGATCCGCATAGTCGCTGGGAAAGCCCTTTTTTACCCAGTAACAGGGCGCCGCCCTGCAGTAGCCAACTAGGCACCGGGATGAGTCTAGCCGGTTTTTCAAGTGCGTTTGCCATCTTACTGAGCAGAACCGTCGTGGATAAGTCCTCTCCGTCACTCACGAGGAAGGTTTGATTCGCGGCCGCGGGGTGATCGATACAGGTGATGACCAAATCCACGAGATTATCCAGCGCAACAAGGCTTCGACTGTTGTTGATCGCTCCAAAAGGCAAAGGTATACCCTTGCTCAACCAGCGCATCATGCTAAGGAAATTAGCTTTGACCCCAGGTCCGTAAACCAGGACCGGACGGATAATAACGACCTCCATCGCGGTTTCCGCTGCTATTTTCCGAAGCCCCTGCTCAGCTTCCATTTTCGAAATGCCATAGGGGTCTACCGGAGCAGGTGCATCATCAGCGGTATAAGCTGTGCCTGATGCGGTCCCTTCCCCGTTGACTTTGATTGAGCTGATAAAAATAAAACGCTGTACCCCTGAAGCGGCCGCCTGCCGCGCCAAATTCAACGTACCTTCGACATTAACCTTGCGGAACGCAGCCAACGGGTCGGACTCAGCATCATTCATGACATGAACCCGAGCCGCTGAGTGAATAATCACACTAGAACCAGCGAGCTTTCCTTCCCACGGGGTTGTGCCATCAAAGCTGTCGATACGCAACGTCGAAACGTCTTGCACCTTGATCTGAGACTCACCCCGAACCACCGCCACGACCGGTTGTATCCTGTCGTTGCACAGGCGCTTGAGAATGGCGCCACCGACGAAGCCGGTCGCCCCGGTCAATAAAATAGAATTCGACATTAATGACCGGCCTTTCTTAAAGTTGCGGTTCGGAAAAGATCTTCAAGACGGGCGAGAAGCAAAGGCTTCGAATAATTACTCAAGTAATATCGACGACCGGACTGACTCATTGCCTGTAACTCACCTGCATCACTCCTGGCCAAGGTCGACGTAATCTCTGCCAAACCTTTCGCATCGCCAGAGGAGCATGTGAGGCCGGCACCGGACTCAACAATAACTCTCGCGGCCTCTCCGTTGATCATCCCAAGAAGCGGCCGGCCAGATGCGAGGTAAGCCTGCACTTTCCCCGGTATTGTTTTCTCAAAAACGTCATTGGTCTTGAGCGACACCAGCAGTGCATCCGCGCAAGCGAACAGTGCCGGCATCTCGTCCAGGGGATGTCTCCCCAGCAACAGGACATTTGTGAGCCCTCTGGCCTGGACCTGTTGACTCAGCCAGTCACTCATACGCCCATCGCCGACGATTACCCAGCGCACAGCTACCTCGCCAACGAGTGCTTGCGCTGCGTCCAACACAGCAGGGAAATCTTGAGCCTCTCCGAGATTTCCAGCGAAAACTACCGTAAAGACCGAATCATCACGTGCCAATAACGTCGACTCGGTTGGAGTAGCCCCGGAAAAATCGTCTTCGGCCCAACTAGGAAAATAGACCAGCCGTTCGGAAGCAATATCTTTCGTGCAGTATTTTTTTACGTTGTCGAAAAATCCGTGCGACTGCATCAGCAAATAATCAGTACGATTATAAATCCACGAAACCATTTTTCCGACGATTGATAACAGCGCTGGTTTCTTTAAAACACCTACCGCTCTGAGTGTTTCGGGCCAGAGATCCAGAACCCAGACGAAAACCGGGGCCTTTTTCAACCGACCGATGACCAGCGCTGGTATGGCAGCCATTATGGGTGATACCGCGTAGACAAAAACGGCATCGTAGCGCTCGCCGCGCAGCTTATAGGCACCGACAACTGATGCACTGGTAAAGAAGCTGAGATAGTTGAGTATCAAATTGATGCTACGTTTGCCCCGAGGGAGCATCGGAACGCGCTCAATCCTGGCACCATAGTAGGTATTAAAACGTTCTGGCGCTGCCTTGAACTCTGCGAAAACTTCGCCTTCAGGGTAGTTGGGCAAACCAGTCAGTACTGTGACCGAGTGTCCCTTATCAGTAAAATCACGAACCAAATCGTTTATACGCATATTTTCTGGCCAAAAATACTGCGTAACCACCAGGATCCTCAACTTCTTCTCAGGCATGATCAAAACTCGAATTAATAGCGTTTCCAGACGATTCGATTGACATAGTCAGTGTAACTGTGAACGATCCGCGCTACTTTTTCGGATACATTTGGCATGCTGTAATCTGCAACCAGACGCAAGGTACGCTCCTCGCCTGATGCTTGGGAATCAAGGACCATCAGCCCTTGTAATACCCGCTCGACTTCAAGCCCCACCATCATTACCGCAGCCTCTTCCATGCCTTCAGGACGCTCGTGTGCCTCACGAATGTTCAGCGCGGGAAAATTCAGTATCGAAGACTCTTCACTGATGGTGCCGCTGTCAGAAAGTACCGCTTTCGATTCCAGCTGCAGCTTGTTGTAGTCTTTGAATCCCAAGGGCTTCAGAAGTTTCACATTTTCATGAAACACAATGCCCATGGCATCCACACGTTTCTGAGTGCGTGGGTGGGTCGAAACAATGACCGGAAAACCAAAGGTTGTGGCAACGGTGTTGAGAACATCCACCAGTTTCAGGAGGTTTTTGTCAGAGTCGATGTTCTCTTCGCGGTGAGCACTGACGACAAAAAACTTACCGGCTTCAAGCCCTAAACGAGTCAGGACATCCGAAGACTCGATCCCATCACGATAATGGTTCAAAACCTCAAACATTGGACTGCCGGTTTTGATGACCATGTCGGGCGACAGACCTTCCTTGAGCAAGTAATCGCGGGCGATAGTGCTGTAGGTGAGGTTGATGTCAGCGGTATGATCCACAATGCGACGATTGATTTCTTCAGGCACGCGCATATCGAAGCAGCGATTGCCAGCTTCCATATGGAATGTCGGGATTTTGCGGCGCTTTGCAGGAATAACAGCCATGCAACTATTGGTATCGCCCAGCACTAAAAGCGCCTCAGGCTGAACGGACGCAAGGACACGATCGACAGCAATGATCACGTTCCCGATTGTTTCCGCACCACTGCTACCCGCCGCATTGAGAAAATGATCTGGCTTGCGAATGCCCAGGTCCTGGAAAAAAATCTCATTGAGTTCGTAGTCATAGTTCTGCCCGGTGTGGACCAGTACGTGGTCACAATACTTATCCAGAGCAGCCATGACGCGTGACAAGCGGATGATCTCAGGGCGTGTGCCTACGACAGTAACAATCTTCAATTTTTTCATTGTAATGCTAGTTCCTTATGCGCTCAGGCCTGGGTGCCGACTGCCATCGTGTAAGTATCCGGAAGCTCACGATCAAAGATTTCGTTAGCCCACAGCATGACAACCATTTCTTCATCACCCACGTTAGTGATGTCGTGGCTCCACCCGGGTACGGTCTCGACGATTTCAGGCGTCTCACCATCAGTGAACAATTCGTAGAACTCGCCCGACACAATATGCCGGAAGCGAAAACAAGCCTTGCCCTTGACAACCAGGAATTTTTCAGTTTTCGAATGGTGATAATGCCCCCCGCGCGTGATGCCGGGATGTGCGGTAAAATATGAAAACTGCCCCGAATCCTTGGTCTTGAGCATTTCGACGAATACGCCGCGGGCGTCCCCATGCTTCGGAACCTTGTAGGTAAACGCTGCCGGGGGCATATAACTGAGGTAAGTAGAATACAGCGCCCGTACGAGGCCGGTGCCGACCCGCTCGGTAATCATCGACTCGCGACTCTCCTTGAATGCATAAAGCACTGAAGAGAGCTCTCCAACGGAAATGGAATAGTTCGGCTCGACAACTGCGGTAGAACCGGCAGGATGTTTGCCATCCATGACAGCAATGAAACTGCTTACGACATCATCAATATAAACCAACGAAATTTTCGCATTGGCGTCGTTGATACTGATAGGCAAGCCGTTAACGATATTATGGCAAAACGTCGCGACGGCAGAATTGTAATTTGGACGAGCCCACTTGCCAAAAACATTGGGCAACCGAAAAATGTGTACATCAACTCCATTCTCTGCGGAAAGTGCAGTTAGAGCCTGTTCGGCATCACGCTTACTGGAGCCGTAGGCATTATCCAGTTCAGCCTGAATAGAGGAAGTGTAAACCACAGGAATATTTCGACCACTGGCCGCCACCGAAGCACACAAGGCTTTGGTCAAGTCAGTGTTCCCGGTTTTGAATTCGTCGACACTTTGAGGTCGATTGATCCCGGCCAAGTGAAAAATAAAATCCACTTCCATGACGAGTGCATCCAGGGAGGTCATGTCATCTTCGTGACAAAACGTCAGCACTTCGACATCATTTCTCTCTTGTAAATGAGCAACAAGATTCTTGCCAATGAACCCATTGGCACCGGTGATCAATACTTTCATGCCTTATTCCTCAGCTACTGCATGTTCACCGCGCTGAATCGCTTTCATGAACTCGAGCTTGAGAAGCAAACGCTGCATACCTTCAACGTCCAGACGCTCGGTATTATGCGAATTGTAATCTTCCATGTGAGAAATTTTCTCCTCCCCCTGCTCAACAAACTTGCTGTAATTCAAATCACGCAAATCCGGTGGTACTCGGAAGTAGTCCCCCATGTCTTCGGCACAGGCCATTTCTTCACGACTTAGCAAAGCCTCATAAAGTTTCTCGCCGTGACGAGTGCCAATGATCTGAATCGGATGCTCTGGCTTTCCTACCATTACCGTCAATGCGCGAGCCAGCGTCTCAACCGTTGCAGCAGGCGCTTTTTGTACAAAAAGATCACCATTGTTGCCGTGCTCAAAAGCGTACAAAACCAAATCGACCGCATCCGCCAAGGTCATCATGAAGCGAGTCATATTAGGATCAGTGATGGACAGCGGCTTCCCTTCACGTATCTGCTCGATAAACAGGGGAATAACCGAGCCTCTCGAAGCCATCACGTTGCCGTAACGAGTGCCGCATATTACCGTTTTTGTTTCATCAACATTGCGAGACTTCGCGACCATAACCTTCTCCATCATTGCCTTGGAAATACCCATGGCATTGATTGGATAGACGGCCTTGTCGGTACTCAGGCAGACAACTCGCTTGACGCCGTTTTGAATCGCAGCCTCAAGCACGTTATCAGTACCGATAACATTGGTCTTGACCGCTTCCATCGGGTGAAACTCACAGGATGGTACTTGCTTAAGTGCTGCAGCATGGAATATGTAATCAACGCCACGGGTAGCAGTCAGAATACTTTGATAGTCCCGTACGTCGCCAATATAGAACTTAAGCTTGGGATGGGCATAGCGTTTGCGCATGTCATCTTGCTTTTTTTCATCGCGACTGAAAATGCGAATCTCCGCAATTTCGCTGCTGAGGAAACGCTTTAAAACGGCATTTCCGAAGGATCCAGTGCCGCCGCTGATTAGCAATGTCTTGTTTGCAAAATTTTCCACACTGAACCTTCCCGAAAAAATATACGAAACTTTACCATACCATCCTGGGATTTTTGAAGAAGATCTCTTCGCCGATTAAGACTAATCCAAAGCTAGCAAAAAGCCGTACCACCAAGCTTTTGGGGCTTTAAATGCCTCATCTGGCAAGGAGTAATTTAGTGAGCTGCCTCAGAGACTCAAAAAGGTCGTTGTCGTGCCCGGTTCAGCCTGCCACCACGTCGCGTTACTGGAGGGAACCGTCTCATCTCCAGAGCATGCAAAGCATCCGATCTGCTCTTAAACGAGCTTCGTCCCGCCGACGATCGTCCTCGGACGCGATTCGGGCAATTACGAGCGCCGGCTGGAGGTGAATTGACACCTTTTCACCACCTTTGCTCTCCGACCTAGCTCTCCTTACTTCTTCCGGTTGCCCAGGCTTTGTAGAGAAGTGTAATATCATTATCTGCTTACAGAATGCTATGAATTCTATAGTGCCGGAAACGAAGCACAGCCTTATCCCGAACTGCTCCTCATTCGCTCAGAGGAAACGCGCAGGGCAAGACAGCAAAAGGCTTCAAGGATCGTTGCCTCCCTGTCAACGGTGCTAGGAAGCCGATTTCAGTTGGATCTGACTCGTGAATGCCATCGCCTTCGGCCCTGCATCCTTTAACCTTCGCAAGCACCTCCGCAACGGTGAAATTCATAAATCGGCGTTGGCCAGGCAAAGCATCAACTCGCAACGCTACCAATCTATTTCCCAAATGACTCCAGGACCGAATTGCGAGGCTTTGAAAAGTCCCACTGAGGCCTGCGGAATCGCAGCCCACACCTTCAGTCCGCGCTACTCGCCTATTGAGGTAGGTTCCGCCCCCCTGCCGCTGCCCGGGATCCAAGCTGATGCATTGGCTCCACAGCCCAGATCAGGTGACAAGTCTGAAACCATCAACCTTAATAAATCTATCGGTTCAATGCGGGTCGGAATGCCGCGCTGCGGGAAGGTATCCTTGTATGACTCAAAACCTAACGGCGCTGGAGCGCACACGGAAACCTTAAAATTCGTGCAGACGTTGAAATCATTAGCGTGCTTTGCGGTTTATTTGGTAGAAATCGCACCCAATAATTTTTGTTTAATAATGAATTCCCAGTTTTGGTTGGTGCCTTCGACGGCGAACAAAAATTTTGTGCAGTACTTTTGAAACTTACTGGAGTAGCAACATGAGTTTGCTCAAATGGGTAGATTTTCCACATATTGGTGATGCACGTGGCTCACTTGTCATCTTGGAAGGGTCTAAAACAATCCCGTTCGAGATAAAACGTGCGTATTACATTTTTGGTACTCAAGCGGGGGTGGCTCGCGGGTTTCATGCTCACCGACTACTTCAGCAAGTTGCAGTATGCGTAAGTGGCCGATGCCGAATGATTTTGGACGACGGCAAACAACGCATTGATGAGTGGCTCGACTCACCGACAAAAGGGATGGTCATCGACGCCATGGTGTGGCATGAAATGCACGATTTCAGCCCTGACTGTGTGCTGCTCGTCTTCGCTAGTGAACACTACGATGAAGGCGACTATATTCGTGATTATGAAGTCTTTACCAACAGTATTGAATCAATTTAATTGCTCTCGCACGCTAACAAACCGGATATAAAAATGATCAATTTTCTAGATCTTAAAAAAATTAACTCAAATGCGCGTGCTGAGCTCATTGAGGCCTGCACCCGTGTGATTGACTCCGGGTGGTACATCGCTGGAAGCGAACTGGCCCGTTTTGAGAGCGAGTTTGCTGACTATTGCGGTAGCAAGCATTGTATTGGGGTCGCTAACGGTTTAGATGCGTTGATACTGACTCTGCGCGCGTGGAAGGAACTCTCCAAGCTAAAGGATGGTGACGAAGTCATCGTGCCATCCAACACCTACATCGCAAGTATTCTCGCCATCACTGAAAATAATCTTGTGCCGGTATTAGTCGAACCAATCGAAGCCAGTTACAATTTGTGCCCGAAGAAGGTAAAACTAGCAATTACTACAAGAACTCGCGCAATCCTGCCGGTGCACTTGTACGGCCAATTAGCTGATATGCCTGCGCTTCTCGATATTGCCAAGCAACACGACCTGTTGGTGCTCGAAGACTGCGCCCAAGCCCACGGAGCAAGCATCGAAGGTCGCAAAGCGGGCAATTGGGGCGACGCCGCTGGATTCAGTTTCTACCCTGGCAAGAACCTTGGTGCGCTCGGTGATGCTGGTGCCATTACCACAAATGACGATGAACTGGCGCAGACACTCCGTGCATTGCGTAATTATGGTTCACATGAAAAATACAAGAATCTACATCAAGGTGTTAATAGCCGACTTGATGAGATTCAGGCGGCGATGCTCAGCGTAAAATTAAAATATCTAGATGAACAGACTTCACACCGACGCCGAATTGCCGAGCTATATATTAAAGGCATTGTGAATCCTGCGATTACCCTACCGCTGACAATTACTGACTCCCCGCTTAGCCTGACCTCACACGTTTGGCACTTATTCGTGATCCGTTGCGAGCGACGCGACGCATTGCAACAGCATTTGTTGAGTAAGGGTGTGCAAACCCTGATCCATTATCCGATACCACCGCATCAACAACAGGCTTATCCGCAACTAAATGCAATGAGCTTTCCCATTACGGAGAAGATTCACCAGCAGGTTTTGAGTCTACCGATGGGTCCGACACTCACTCTCGAAGAGGCTGCCCAGGTTGTAGAAGCCTGCAACAGCTTTTCCTCTTAAGGTCGGCTGAGTATGACCCTAATAAAGACCAGCCTGCTCAATGGCATTGCTGTCATCATAAAGATCTTGACGTTGTTAGGTATAAACAAAATTCTCGCGGTCTACGTCGGGCCATCTGGATACGCCGCAATAGGTCAGTTTCAGAATGCGGTGCAGATGATTACCACTTTTGCGAGTGGGGCGATTAATAATGGTGTCACAAGATACACCGCAGAGTATTTTGACGACGAACCCAAGCAGCATTTGGTGTGGCGGACCGCTGGAACTATTGCATTAGCTGGCTCGGTAGCAACAGGGCTGATATTAGCCCTTTTCAACCAGACACTTGCGATCTGGTTTTTGAAAGATGCCAGCTATGGCGGCGTGTTCCTATGGTTTTCTGCAACGTTGGTACTCTTTACTTTTAATACCCTCTTACTCGCGATACTCAATGGTAAAAAAGAAATAGTTCGCTATGTAATCGCCAATATTGCGGGCAGCATTTTCGCATTGCTGGTGACCACGGTTATGGCCATTCAGCTAGGCCTCTATGGCGCACTGGTTGCATTGGCCATATACCAATCGATCAGTTTTTTCGTCACGTTGTTTATCTGCTACAAAG
This sequence comes from Pseudomonas sp. LBUM1643, assembly GCF_059716215.1. Classification (NCBI taxonomy): domain Bacteria; kingdom Pseudomonadati; phylum Pseudomonadota; class Gammaproteobacteria; order Pseudomonadales; family Pseudomonadaceae; genus Pseudomonas; species Pseudomonas sp. LBUM1643. The sequence goes on along the minus strand of NZ_CP166813.1, from coordinate 1,869,988 downwards.
CCCCTTGGTTCAAAATACGGTTCCTGGTGGGCGGCGTCGACAAGACGACAGTGATCAACCTTGGCAAATACACATTAATGGCGCTGACCTCTGCCGCATGCGTGCCAGTCAGCCACATTCTGGTCCGCAACCATCTAGGCGAAACGTTCGGCTGGAACGCGGCAGGTTACTGGGAGGCACTCTGGCGCCTTAGCACAGCTTACTTAATGCTAGTTACTACCACATTGAGCGTGTATTACTTACCCAGACTTTCCGAATTGAAACAATCTACGGAAATAAAAAAAGAAATCATCCAAGGCTACAAAATCGTCCTTCCCGTCGCAGCAGCATGCGGCCTGATTATATACTTGCTACGCGACCTGATTATTATGCTGCTGTTCACCCAAGATTTTGCCCCTATGCGCGAATTATTCGCATGGCAGATGTTGGGTGACACCTTGAAAATCGGTAGTTGGATACTGGCCTACCTGATGTTAGGGAAGGCAATGTTCAAGCTATTTATTGTCACTGAGATTGTGTTCGCAGCCGGGTTTGTTGCACTCACCTGGATGTTTACTGGAGTAATGGGGCTAGAAGGAGTAGCTGTTGCTCACGCGGTGAACTATGCCGCCTACTGGCTCGTTATGGCATATTTTGTGCGACGCTACCTTCAGAAAATAACACAACAAATTTAATTTTTTACTTAGCGGGCTCGATATGATTAGCAATTCCCCGAAAGTCAGCATATTTATGATTTCGTACAACCAGTGCACTCTGATAGAAGAAGCTGTGTTGTCTTGCCTAGCACAAGATTATAGCAATATCGAGATAGTGATCTCTGACGACGGATCTACCGATGGGACAGCTGAAATTTTGGCGGGATTCAAAGATAAACATCCTGATAAAATAAATTTGATTTTGAACCCAATTAACCAAGGTATTGTTAAAAACTCAAATGTTGCACTTTCAAATTGCTCAGGCGAACTTGTAGCATTCATGGGTGGAGATGACATCTTATACCCAACAAAAATCAGTCGACAGGTTGAAGCTTTTATAGCTGATCCAGAAGTGGTTTTTTGTTACCACCCCTGCCATATTCTGAAAAATGGTGTAATCACTGGGACCGTAGGTGACAGAGCGAAGGATATAGTCACGAATTTCTATGAAATGATGGCGAACTATGGCGCTCAAATTCCAGGGCCAGTCCCCATGGTTGCCAGAGCGGCCATACCTGCTGGTGGATTCAACGAAAAAATCTCTACGGCTTGTGACTGGTTACTGTTCATCGAAATAAGCTCTAAAGGTAAAGTTATTCGACTAAACGAAGTTCTTTCTATTTATAGAAAACATGATAACAATATCGGCCACAAAATTTTTTCATATGCTGACAATTTTCTACAAACGTTAGATCTTGTTGAGGAAAAGTATGGCAAGGATCCGAAAGTTGTAGCTGCGTGCAACAAAGGTCGCAAAAGATTCTTACTTGGCATTATCTACAACGCAATCCTAGTGAAAAACAAATTCGCTTTGACCAAATATATTGAGATTTACAAGAAAGCGGGAGGTCACGCCCCTCGATTAATTCACTCACTTGGCGCTCTGCCTTTCTCTAGCTGGCTATTTCGCTCTATAAAAAACTCACTGAAGAAAATAGTTTAGCAGACAGATTTCCAAGATTCGGATCGATATTACAGATTGCGACTTATATTGTGTCCAGCCATCATCTCGCAATGTACTTGGAGAGCCTGGCAATTGAATAAATTTTTCCCGGCTTTAATTGAAAATCAAACTAATCGAGACCTGCTCAATACCAGGCCTCTATACTCTCGATCAGAGCTTACCAGACGAACGACGAACAGGCACCGAATGATGAAGCCATCAAATAATAATCAACTTACCGTCGACGACCTAGACACTCCAAAGATGGCTCACTTAAGCAATCTCAATACTTTATTTGGGCATATTTATGGATAACATCAGAAAAGAAATAAGCCCGCAAGATTATTTCTTCATTTTTTTTGCAGTAGGATCTTATTTACTCCACACACTCAGGAACATATCTGAATTATATTCCGGACTTCCACTTATAATTTCTGTTTCCGGTTTTTTATTATATTCACTTAACAAGACAAAGGTTGACAGCGTTGGTTTTTACGCGCTACTTCTATTTATTTTATCTTACTTGTTACCTTTGACTTACTCCTCCCTATGGTACCCCGATGAAAGTTATACAATTTCATTCGCAAGGTATCTTTACATGATCCCCTTTGCATTATTCTGTATTTACGCAATAAAGAGCACTGCTCACTACGTATTTTTACTCAAGGTTTTTTCAATTTTCATTATATTTGGTGGATTTTCGATATTTTATCAGATTGTTTTTGGCGCAATATCCTGGTTCCCCGAGGCTTCTGAACGTGAAGGCCTCGTGCGATTCTCCTCACTGGCAGGCAATCTAACCGCATATGGAATTTTCGGTGGCTTAGCTTTACCGATTATATACTTTTTGTTTGATAACAAGACTGTTAGAAACTGTTCGTTAGTGATTGTTATAATTGCCATGCTCTGTACATTACAGAAAGCTGCCATTGTAAACATTGCATTATTTTTCATGCTTTTGTTTTTTTCCGGCGCAATGATCAATAAGCTAAAGATTGTCGGTTTCGTCGTTTTCATCCTGCCTTTATTGATCTTCGTATTCTACTTTCTAGAGGTTAGTTATGTAGTGGCAACTGTAGATAACATTTTTAGATTTAAAGAAGGCTCAGGCGCATCAGATGTGACATTCGCTCAGAGTTTACTTGATCGGCTATGGTTTTTGCCTTCACAGTTGTATGAGATGCATGGATCTTCCGGATTAATTTTTGGTGTGGGGATGGTAGGAGGTTCGGGCACTCTGGGGTTTCCAGATTATCCGATGGCGCATAACGGGATTTTTGACCTGCTGTTCATTGGGGGTATTTTAAATCTTCTAGCGTTTTCTATGTTGGCATTTTTTATTTTGTGGCGGCTTAAGAAGCTTGGAAATTATTGTGTTCCTCAGAGTTACTCTCATACAGTTATAAAAGTTTCTATCTTTATTTACTTATTAATTCTAGTAAATATGTTGTTTGCAGGTCCTTTGCATATACAGCCATACGGGGGAGTAATTTTTTACGCCGCTACAGTTTTCGTCTGCCTCAGACCGGATGAAATAAAAAGGCAAGCAACGTGTGTGGACTTTAAGCATTGATCGGGAACTCCATGCCTGAAGCAGATTTTGCTTGCGCCCCTACCATATTTTGAAAAAACCAACTCAAGGAAAATGCTGCCGAAATGCGTGCGTCCTTGGTGTCGTAATTATCGATTGTGACCAGAAGCTGAAGCTTCTGGTCACAAGTTAAGGAACGACTTCTATGCTGGGCGCTTCTGGCCGAGTCTGATAATGTTAAGTGCCCAGTGCCTGAAACAACAAGTACCTATTTACACACTTCGACAGGCCGAATTAATGCGGTGTTGACTTCGGAGGAGGTCTAACTTGAAAATTTGCATATTGCTTGAGACCGCAGAAAGTAGTTAAAAGACTCGCAAATAGCAATTACCACCGACATAACTGCCAAGCAGACGCGAAAATACGGCGAAAGGTATTGGAAAGATATAAATTACTGTTCAAGATCAGCATATTTTCAAATAACAAAATCACTGGATCATCCTTGCAAGTTTTAGTCGAGAGATTTCAACCGCTTGTTTTGTAATGTAGTAAAGGTATTCATTTTCTGTCTCACCAGTGTATTGAGCGCCCATCTTCTTGTGAAAGGAAATGACTTTCTCGTTGCCCTTTCTAACCTCGAAGTGACTTTTTTCAAATCCAAGGTGGTCGAATCCAAAACTGTAGACGAGAAATGCGCTTTCTATTGCAGAGTAGCGTGTTTTGTCTTCGTTTAGAATCCAACTACCCCAGCTGAAAGAATCGGCTCTAATGTCATATATCCGAACAGTACCGCATCGAACCCCATCGTTCCTCTCAATTATGAAATAAAACTGCGTACCATTTGCCTCGTCTTTTTTATAGTCTTTTACCCACTTAACCTGGGCGTTGATATCTCCACTGACACCAGAAAGGTGCTTGTTATATGCAACGTCGGTACGTAAACCAACAATAAATTCGGCATCGACTTCTTCAACAAGCCTTAACTTTATGGTTTTTGAGCTCAATTGCATTGATTAATTCCTTCAATATGCGATTAATAGATCCTATATGAATTACTCCATCGATGTTCGATGTTTCGGTCTGAAGCAGTACGATAATGACGTAGTCAATGCCATCAAGGCTAACTCGAAATCACTGACGCGAGCCATACGGCGGCGTGGAGTGCGTGGCTGGATGCCGCGCGTCTTCTGTTGACGTACGAGAGGTTGCACGCGCGGTATTGAAGTGGTTTGGCGGCGACTAGCAGTACGCGGGCCGCACCATTACCCCCCCTGAAGCAGGCTGTGGCTGGATGCGGCGCAAATCAGAAGCGGATCAGCTCTACATTATAATGCAAGCGATCCTTCGGAATACTTCTGACTACGATGAATATCGCTAGGTGTCTCGATAATCCGCCGTGAAAATGAACAAAGCTCACGTACCTGAACAGCAGCCCATTGGCATCGGGAAAGGATCTACCGTAATGAAAAGGCCCCTGGGGAACAGGAGCCGGTAATCAATAAACCAGGCACGACAATTTAAATGATTTTGCGCTAAATCTATTACTAATTAGTTTTCAATATTCTTGCAGGATTACCAATAACAGTTACGTTTGGCGGGACTGAGCGAGTGACCACAGCTCCGGCGCCGACCATTGCATTTTCACCAACTGTTACGCCTGGAAGTATTGTACAGTTGGCGCCCAGGGATGCGCCTTTACAAATAACGGTTCTTTCGTATTTCTCTGGGTAGACTTTACTTCTTGGAAACATATCATTAGTGAATGTCGCGTTTGGACCGATGAACACATCGTCCGCGATGGTAATTCCGTCCCAAATTTGAACACCGCATTTAATGGTTACTCGATCACCAATAACAACGTCATTTTCGATAAAAACGTGATCACACACATTACAGTTCTCACCGATTGTAGCGCCTGGCAAGATATGTGTGAATGCCCAGACTCGCGAGCCTCTCCCAACATTCGGGGTCTCGCATAAGCCGTGAGAGTGCACAAAATAGTCTTTAGGCTCGCTCATTTTTATCGCATATCCTTTTGTTTGATGTGGTTACAAAAAACTTGGAGTTCAACAATTGTTGTAGAGACTACAGATTTACCGATCTGCTGAACACAGAAGATTGGACGAAGCACGGTGATCGAAGCGGTCACCGAGTAACCCAAGACGAGCAACACGATCACCTAGTATCCAAAAAGTAACATCGCAACCAAGCGCTCATGATCGTATTTTAGTAAACTTTTTGGATTATTCCAGCGCTAGATGCCTGAAAGGTATGCAGCCAGTTAAGGGTAAATTTCAGCGAGGTCCTATATTTGATGCAGCAAGCTCAACAATCCACGCGAATCATGCCGATAGCGTATGATATCCGTAGGAAGAGAAGTAGCAACCAAGATGATTTTATAAACAGCACGTTGCTAGAGGACAATCGGATGGCAGATTTTTGCATATTGCCGAATACCAGTTGTCACAGTAATATGTAATACTAAATTTAACTCAATATCATGTTGAAACGACCGCGCACAGCCTAACACTGGCAGATCGCCTCATCAGCCAAAAAAGAGACTTAGTATGTAAGCGGCAATGTACACAGGCCACAACATTGTACTGGCTTATGTTAAGGCCTGAGCATATTGACTAGTTCATTACTATTTTTGAGACTCGCTAGCAATACTGATCAAGTACTGCCCGTAGCTATTTTTGCTCAATTCAGTACCTATTTTTAACAATTGGTCAGCGGTTAGCCATCCATTATTAAATGCAATTTCTTCAAGGCACGCGATCTTGTACCCTTGACGTTTCTCAATGGTTTCGACGAAGTGCGATGCCTCTAGAAGACTTTCGTGAGTGCCGGTGTCTAACCAGGCAAATCCACGCCCTAACAGTTCCACTTGTAGATCACCGCGATCCAGATAAGCTTGATTGATACTGGTGATTTCCAGTTCTCCGCGCTCTGAAGGTTTCACTTGTTTGGCAATCTCGATGACATCGTTGTCGTAAAAATACAGACCTGTCACCGCGAAATTTGACTTAGGTTTACTAGGCTTCTCTTCAATGGATATTGCACGTTTATTACTGTCAAACTGTACTACACCAAATCGTTCCGGATCCTTAACCTGATAACCGAATACAGTAGCGCCACGCTCGAGATTGACTGCAGACCGAAGCAATGGAGTGAACCCTTGCCCATAAAAAATATTGTCTCCCAAAACCAGGCATACCCGATCATTACCTATAAAATTTTCACCTATAAGGAATGCTTGTGCCAAACCATCCGGTTTATCCTGAACAGCGTATTCCAGAGTTATTCCAATTTGACTTCCATCACCAAGTAAGCGCTGGAAACCATTGAGATCTTCCGCCGTTGTAATAACCAGAATATCCCTAATTCCTGCGAGCATCAGGACTGACAATGGATAAAAAATCATAGGCTTATCGTAGATCGGTAGCAGTTGTTTCGAAACGCCTTTGGTAATGGGATACAATCTAGTCCCTGAGCCGCCAGCCAAAATAATACCTTTCATATTTTCTCCCTAATGCTAAATTCATAGCCTTTTAGAATATGGCGAAGAACTGATATGTGCTTGTATCAACAACACTGCTTGCCAGGAATCTTCAGCGATACTAAACATAGCTTTTTTGATTCTGAACATAGAACAAATCGCGATGAGGTAGAAGAAATTCTCAACCCCCGCGTCGAGTTTTACTTAACCAACTATTAAAACCATCTTAAAAATTTTATTCTATTAATCCGACGCTGAGACTTCCGATATCATTCTTATCGCCGCCTTGGAGCAAATATCCGAAAAATGTTGCGCAGAATACCTGCACAACATCTTGAAATTTCGACGAAATCTTACTTCGTAACTTATAGCTTTCGTCAATTGCGAGACAGAATGTTCTTTTCGCTTGTAAAAAACATCCGAAACAGGGCAAATATCACACCCAATATCAACCCCAACAATATGCCAAGCACCAGCACTAGCGCTTTTTTAGGTTGAACAGGACTATCCGGGAGTTCTACCTGGCCATCCATTCTGAATACTTCAACATTCCGAATATTTGACTCGAGGTCGGTATAAAACTTGGATTTAGTCTGTAAAACCCGAAGCTTGTTGATAAAAGGATCATCCGACTTTCGTGTTTCCAGGTTTTCAATTTCAGCTTTCAGAGCCTTGGTCCCACGCATATAAAGTGGCTGTTCATCCAAGCTTCCAGCAACCTTTACTTCTGTGTTCCCGCTGACTATTGGAGGCTTCTCTAAACCGATTGCTTCCGCTACTACCAATGCTTCGCGCAGTTTGGTTATTGAATCTTCACGGGCCTTTAATCCAACTTCACGAATTGAAACGATCTGCTGCTGAAGATTACGAGCGAGGACATCCGCCTCACTAGAAATGTTTTTGATCATTTCTTTTTTTGCTAGTTCGCTTGCACGGCCAATATACTTGCCAATCAATATAACAGCCTGGTCCGGATGTTCATCTTTTGCCACCACGGCGTAACGATCTGGATTATCTTTCCCTGCTAAAGCCACCGTCAGCACTTTGGTAAAATCGTTATACAAAGTTTCCAACGATTTTTTTCGTTCCGACTCTGACAAGGAAGGCAAATAAACCTTATTGAAAAACTCACGCCGAAGCGACTCGGCCTGCAAATTTCGAAGGAAAACCGCATACACATCTTTTACTGAAAATGGCGCAAGTTCATTTTCCGCTGTTCGACCATAATTATAGTTCACAACATCATTTTGTGTTGGGGGAACGACGACCACTTTTGCTTCATAAATAGGTGTACTAAGAAACGCATAGGCCGCTGCAATCGCTGTTGTCAGTATCACAGCTCCAACTACAACTAATCGCTGACGCCAAAGAGCAACCATTAACACCCTCAGGTCGACCTCATTCGAACCTTGGGATGTAGCGGAGTAATTCTGCATACCTTGTTAGCCCTCTAAAAATCACTAAAAACACATCCCCTATCTTTGCAACGAACTGATAGGTTTTTATTTAATAAAAATTTTTTAATTTGCAGCCAATCGAAATTCCGTCACTGCAAATTAAATCTAGTTTATCCTCGCGAGCTGTAGTTCTCACTAATCCACTGCTGATAGCTTCCGCTTTTCACGTGAGAAACCCACTCTGTATTACTGAGATACCATTCAACCGTTTTACGGATACCGGTTTCAAAGGTTTCTTCCGGGCTCCAGCCCAATTCGAGCTGGATTTTGCTGGCATCGATCGCATAACGCTGATCATGCCCTGGACGGTCCTGAACATACGTGATCAAGCTGGCGTGCGGACGATGCGCGGAATCTGGACGCAACTCATCGAGCAACGCACACAGCGCGTGCACGACTTCAATGTTTTGCTTTTCGTTATGACCACCAATGTTATATGTCTCGCCAATCACGCCTTCAGTCAGGACTTTATACAATGCGCGGGCGTGGTCTTCGACATAGAGCCAGTCACGCACTTGATTGCCTTTGCCATACACTGGTAGCGGCTTGCCTTCCAATGCATTAAGGATGATCAGCGGGATCAGTTTTTCGGGGAAGTGGTACGGCCCGTAGTTGTTCGAGCAGTTTGTAACGAGGGTCGGCAGGCCGTAGGTACGGGCCCAGGCGCGAACAAGGTGATCTGAGCTAGCCTTGCTGGCCGAGTAAGGCGAGCTCGGCTGGTAGGGTGTGGTTTCGGTGAAGAGGTCTTCCGGACCTTCCAGATCTCCGTAAACCTCGTCAGTCGAAATGTGATGAAAACGGAAAATGGCTTTGCGTTCATCGTCCAGCGACACCCAGTATTGGCGTGCAGCTTCGAGCAATGTGTAGGTGCCAATGATGTTGGTCTGGATAAACTCGGATGGTCCGGTTATCGAACGATCAACGTGTGACTCTGCAGCCAGGTGCATGATGGCATCCGGTTGATGTTCACGAATGACTCGATCAATCTGGTCGCGGTCGCATATGTCTACACGTTCAAACACATAGCGAGAGTCACGACTGACGCTACTCAAGGATTCAAGGTTACCGGCATAAGTAAGCTTATCAACGTTAACAACCGAGTCGTTAGTGTTGGAGATGATATGACGGATGACCGCCGAACCGATAAATCCGGCACCGCCGGTTACTAGAATTTTCACGCGAACTTATACCCTTGAGTTACCGACAGGGCCGCCAACCGAGCACTGTCTAATCCATGAATGCAAAAGCTCAGGATGACCCGAGGCTTCTGGCAGAATCAGCCTGCCCGACACCAGAACTTGCCGCTTTCGGGCAAGCGAAGCATTTTACAGCTTAATGACGGTTTTACTAATGGATGTAGACAAGCAGCGGGCAAAGTTTAATTCGTTGTCTGGCGCTAGCCGCAATCAGCCAACGTACTTACGGGAACGCATAGACCTGCGGCCGAGCAACAAACTCAAAACCGGCCCGATCACCATTCCCACGAGGAGCGCAAGAATCATCAACAACGCTACGGGCAATTGCGGGCCTGACCAGCCGAGAAATAGCAAGGCAACCGATTGCTGATTTTCGAGCACGAACGCCAGTATTACCAAAACCAACAACAGGGCAAATATGGCGAGCAGTGCCCGCTTCAAATTATGCATCAGCAATTCCTCGAAATAAAAAGGCTGTCAAAGCCCCTCTTCCTCATCCTCATTAACCCGATCCCGCAGCTCCTTCCCCGGCTTGAAATGAGGAACAAACTTCCCATCCAGGCTAACCGACTGCCCGGTCTTGGGATTACGCCCTACCCGCGGTGCGCGGTAGTGCAAGGAGAAGCTACCAAAGCCACGGATCTCGATACGATCGCCAGTAGCCAGGCATTGGGACATTTGTTCAAGCATGGTCTTGATGGCCAGCTCCACATCCTTGGATGAGAGCAGCCCTTGATGGGTGACAATTCGTTCGATCAACTCCGACTTCGTCATATTTTTCCCTTCTTTTTCAAGCAGCTAGATCAGCGCTTCAAAGGTTTTAGCACGCTCGGAGCTATTTGAACAGTCCAGGCTTCGACATATCTTCACGGGGAATAAGCCGCGTTATTTCAGCGCATCAGGCGTCAGATGATGCCTTCATCCACTACCGACAGATAACCAGCATCGTGCGTGTCAGATAACCCGCAGGATTAAAGCCGAAAGGGAATTCATCCTCCTCTTTGGCATCATCGGATCTTGCAACCACCTTGTAACCCGAGGCCTTGCATTCCCTCGCTGCGCGTTTCTGGCACTTCTCCCACCCCGACCCCAAACCCGAACAATCAATCTCTATTCCACTGACTCCACGGACGGCATGCGTCTTGGCACTTGTGGTACAGCCCGCCAATGTCAGTACCGCTACTACTACGACAATGAGCTTGTTCATCCACTTCCTTATTGTCAGGCAGCCTACCGGAAGGCATGTGCACCTTGGGTTATAGACTAGCTGCAATTAAGCAATTGATCCTGTTAAAGAAAGGGACAATTTTGGAAGGGGATTGGTTCAAGGTGGAATGCCGGACAGGAGACATCAAAGATGACCTGGCGTGTAACGGTCTACCATGCTGCGTTGGTGCCAAATCGCAGCCACAAAAAAGGGCGACCGAAGTCGCCCTTTTTCTATGGTCTGACAGAACTTAGTTCTGTTTTTCCATTTGTGCACGCAACAGGTCGCCCAGAGTGGTAGGACCAGCAGCAGGTTCCGAAGTCGCTGGCTTGTCGCGCAGGCTCTGGATTGCTTCTTTCTCTTCAGCATCGTCTTTCGACTTGATGGAGAGCTGGATTACGCGGCTCTTGCGGTCAACGCTGATGATCTTGGCTTCTACTTCCTGGCCTTCTTTCAGAACGTTGCGCGCGTCTTCAACGCGGTCACGGCTGATTTCGGAGGCTTTCAGAGTCGCTTCGATATCGTCGGCCAGAGTGATGATGGCGCCTTTAGCGTCAACTTCTTTCACGATGCCTTTAACGATTGCGCCTTTGTCGTTCTCTTGAACGTACTCGGAGAACGGATCGCTTTCCAGTTGCTTGATACCCAGGGAGATACGCTCGCGCTCTGGGTCAACCGACAGGATAACGGTGTCCAGCTCGTCGCCCTTCTTGAAGCGGCGAACGGCTTCTTCGCCCACTTCGTTCCAGGAGATGTCGGACAGGTGAACCAGACCGTCGATGCCGCCGTCCAGACCAATGAAGATACCGAAATCGGTGATCGACTTGATGGTGCCGGAGATTTTATCGCCCTTGTTGAACTGGCCAGAGAAATCTTCCCATGGGTTAGATTTGCACTGTTTGATGCCGAGGGAGATACGACGACGCTCTTCGTCGATGTCCAGAACCATAACTTCCACTTCGTCGCCGACTTGTACGACTTTCGAAGGGTGGATGTTCTTGTTGGTCCAGTCCATTTCGGAAACGTGTACCAGACCTTCAACGCCTTCTTCCAGCTCAGCGAAGCAGCCGTAGTCGGTCAGGTTGGTTACACGAGCGGTAACGCGAGTGCTTTCTGGGTAACGGGCTTTGATAGCAACCCATGGATCTTCGCCCAGTTGCTTCAGGCCCAGGGAAACACGATTGCGTTCGCGATCGTATTTCAGAACCTTGACATCGATCTCGTCGCCAACGTTGACGATTTCGGAAGGATGCTTGATACGCTTCCAAGCCATGTCGGTAATGTGCAGCAGGCCATCGACGCCACCCAGATCGACGAATGCGCCGTAATCGGTGAGGTTTTTGACGATACCTTTGACTTGTTGACCTTCCTGCAGGGATTCCAGCAGAGCTTCACGCTCAGCGGAGTTCTCGGCTTCGAGGACGCTACGACGGGAAACGACAACGTTGTTGCGTTTCTGGTCGAGCTTGATGACCTTGAATTCCAGCTCTTTGCCTTCCAGGTGCGTGGTGTCGCGCACTGGACGAACGTCAACCAGAGAACCTGGCAGGAACGCACGGATGCCGTTAACGTCGACAGTGAAGCCGCCTTTAACCTTACCGTTGATAACGCCCTTGACCACTTCTTCGGCTGCGAAGGCTGCTTCCAGAACAATCCAGCATTCAGCGCGCTTGGCTTTTTCACGGGACAGCTTGGTTTCACCAAAGCCGTCTTCAACCGAGTCCAGAGCAACGTGAACTTCGTCACCGACATTGATAGTCAGATCGCCAGCGTCGTTGTAGAACTGCTCAAGCGGGATGAGTGCTTCAGACTTCAGGCCAGCGTGAACGGTTACCCAGCGAGCTTGGTAATCGATATCAACGATAACACCGGTGATGATGGAGCCTGCCTGAAGGTTCAGGGTTTTTAGGCTTTCTTCAAAGAGTTCCGCAAAGCTTTCGCTCATTTTAATTCCTGAGTATAAGGGCGAAGAATACGCCCATCTCCACATCCCAGACGACGTGGGTTACGTTCATTTAAAGAAGCACCGCAGGACTTTGACTGGTCCCCTGCTGCGCTTCTTGGTCACCCGGCGATATCGCGGATTGCGATTTCGCTCATGATGCGTTCCAGCACCTGATCGATGGATAATTCCGTGGAATCCAGCTGGATGGCGTCAGCCGCCGGCTTGAGCGGGGCTACCGCTCGCTGGGTGTCACGCTCATCGCGGACACGTATCTCATCTAGCAGACTCGACAGACTAACACCATCGACTTTGCCCTTCAACTGCAAGTATCGACGGCGCGCACGCTCCTCGGCACTGGCAGTGAGGAATATCTTCAGCGGCGCATCCGGAAAAACCACGGTGCCCATGTCGCGCCCATCGGCCACCAGGCCCGGAGCCTCCTGAAACGCCCGCTGGCGCTGCAGCAAAGCGTCGCGCACGGCCGGCAACGCGGCCACTTGCGAGGCCCACGCGCCAACCTGCTCATTGCGCAAATCATCAGTGACGTCATCACCTTCGAGGATGATTCGCTGCGGATGACCTTCCGTCGCGCCGACGAACTGCACGTCCAGATGAGCCGCCAACAGCTTCAGCGACTCTTCGTTGGTCAAGTCAACGCCATGATTGCGCGCAGCGAATGCCAGCAGACGGTACAACGCACCGGAATCCAGCAGACACCAGCCAAGACGCTTGGCCAGAATACCGGCGATAGTGCCCTTGCCCGACCCGCTTGGGCCGTCGATGGTGATGACCGGTGGCTTGATGTTCACGACTGAGCCTCTAGAGCAACGCGGATGCCGACCTGCGCGCAAAGCGCTAGGAAGTTGGGGAACGACGTCGCGACGTTCGCACAATCATGGATGCGGATCGGCGCGGTAGCGCGCAGCGAGGCAACACTGAATGCCATGGCAATCCTGTGATCGCCGTGACCGTGCACTTCGCCGCCGCCGATCAGGCCACCATCAATAATGATGCCGTCCGGAGTGGGTTCGCATTTGACGCCAAGCGCCAGCAAGCCATCCGCCATGACCTGGATACGGTCCGATTCCTTGACGCGCAGCTCTTCGGCCCCACGCAGGATGGTTCGACCTTCAGCACACGCAGCCGCGATGAACAATACCGGGAATTCGTCGATCGCCAGCGGAACCAGCTCTTCCGGAATCTCGATACCTTTCAGTTTAGCTGCACGAACGCGCAGGTCAGCGACGGGCTCGCCACCGACTTCACGCTGGTTTTCCAGAGTGATATCAGCGCCCATCAGACGCAGGATATCGATCACGCCGGTGCGCGTCGGGTTGATGCCGACGTGCTCGAGCACCAGCTCGGAACCTTCAGCAATCGAAGCCGCCACCAGGAAGAACGCCGACGACGAGATGTCGCCCGGTACTTCAATGTGGGTCGCGGTGAGCTTATGGCCAGACTCGACCGACGCCGTAGCGCCGTCGACGGTCACCGGATATCCGAAGCCGCGCAGCATGCGTTCGGTATGGTCGCGGGTTGGCGCAGGCTCGGTAACGGTAGTCTTGCCCTCGGCATACAGACCCGCCAGCAGCAGACAGGATTTCACCTGGGCGCTGGCCATCGGCATGGTGTAAGTCAGGCCTTTAAGCTTGTTGCCACCACGAATAACCATCGGTGGACGACCTTCAGCAGCAGTCTCGATAACGGCACCCATTTCCCGCAGCGGGTTGGCCACGCGGTTCATCGGGCGCTTGGATAGCGAGGCATCACCGGTCAGGGTGCTGTCGAAGCTCTGCGCGGCCAGAAGACCGGACAGCAGACGCATCGAAGTGCCGGAGTTGCCCAGATAGATCGGGCCCGGCGCAGGCTTCAGGCCATGCAGGCCGACGCCGTGGATGGTCACGCGACCGTGGTGCGGACCTTCGATCACGACGCCCATGTCGCGGAACGCTTGCAAGGTCGCCAGTGCGTCTTCGCCCTCAAGGAAGCCTTCGACTTCAGTGACGCCTTCGGCCAGGGAACCCAGCATGATCGAGCGGTGGGAAATCGATTTATCACCCGGTACACGAATCCGCCCAGTCAGGCGGCCACCAGGTTGTCCCAGGAAAATCAGGTCGTTGGAGTTCATAGCGTCCACATAAGCCCGGCGGGCCAGGATTTTACTGAAATGTTCGCGAGCAACCCGGGCGCGAGTGAAGACGCCCAACAATTGGTGCCCATCCCCTGCATCGACCGCGTCGCGCAAGGCGTCGAGGTCGCTGCGAAATGTATCGAGTGTGCGCAGGACAGCCTCGCGGTTGGCGAGGAAGATGTCGTGCCACATGACCGGATCGCTTCCGGCGATTCTTGTGAAATCGCGGAAACCGCCGGCAGCGTAACGGAAGATCTCAAGATTTTCATTGCGCTTGGCCAACGAATCGACCAAACCGAACGCCAGCAAGTGCGGCAAATGGCTGGTCGCTGCCAGCACTTCATCATGGCGCTCGACCTGCATGTGCTCGACATCGGCACCCAGTGCGCGCCACAACCGGTCGACCACTGCCAGGGCTGCCGGATCGGTTTGATCCAGCGGCGTCAGAATCACTTTGTGGCGACGGAACAATTCGGCATTGGAGGCCTCCACCCCGCTCTGCTCGGAACCGGCAATCGGATGGCCCGGCACAAAGCGCGCCGGCATGCCGCCAAACGCTTCGGTTGCCGCGCGCACGACGTTGCCCTTGGCACTGCCGACGTCGGTGAGAATCGCTTGCCCCAGATCCATGCCCGCCAGACGGCCGAGCATTTTTTCCATGGCAAGGATCGGCACGGCCAACTGAATGACGTCCGCACCCTGACATGCAACAGCCAGATCTTCTTCACAGCGATCCACCACACCCAACTCAACCGCCAGCTTGCGCGATTGCGGATCGAGATCGACACCGACCACTTCCCGACAAACGCCGCTTTCACGCAAACCCTTGGCAAACGAACCGCCGATCAATCCCAGACCGACCACCACCAGGCGACCGATCATAGGTTCAGCAGATTGCAGTGCAGTGACATCAACCACGAGCCAGAACCTTGGTCAACGCCTCGAGGAAGCGGCTGTTTTCCGCCGGCAGGCCGATGGTGATGCGCAGGTGGTTGGGCATTCCGTAGTTCGCCACCGGACGCACGATCACGCCCTCGCGCAGCAAGCCCTGGAACACCGGAGCAGCAACACGCCCCAGATCGACGCAAATGAAGTTGCCTTTGGACTCAATCCAGCTCAACCCCAGTTCGCGAAATCCCGCCTCCAGTTGCTGCATGCCCGCGTCATTCAGACGACGGCTTTCAGCCAGGTAATCGGTATCTTGCAGCGCGGCACAGGCTGCAGCCAGAGCCAGGCTGTTGACGTTGAACGGTTGACGGACACGGTTCAACACGTCTGCCACCACGGCGGTAGACAAGCCATAACCCACGCGCAGCGCCGCCAGACCGTAGGCCTTGGAGAATGTGCGCGAAACCAGCAGGTTCGGATAAGCCGCCAGGTAGTCCAGACCGTCCGGCAGGTCACTGCCTTCGGCGTATTCGATGTACGCCTCGTCCAGCACCACCAGGACGTGCTCCGGTACATCCTGCAGGAACTCGTCCAGCGCTTCGGCACCGAACCAGGTCCCGGTTGGATTGTTCGGGTTGGCGATAAAGATCACGCGTGTATTGGCGTCGATTGCCGCCAGCATGGCCGAAAGGTCATGCCCCCAGTCTTTAGCAGGAATCACACGCGCATCAGCACCCACAGCCTGGGTCACGATTGGATACACCGCAAATGCGTGCTCACTGAACACTGCGTTCAAACCGGGCGCCAGATAGGCGCGCGCGACCAGCTCCAGAATGTCGTTGGAACCGTTGCCCAACGTCACTTGATTCAGTTCGACGCGGCACTGGTCGGCCAGCAGGGTTTTAAGCGCGAAACCGTTGCCGTCTGGATAACGGGTCAGCTCGGCCAGCTCTTCGCGAATCGCAGCCAAAGCTTTGGGGCTGGCACCCAACGGATTTTCGTTACTCGCCAGTTTGACGATGCTGGCCGGATCGATGTCCAGCTCACGCGCCAGCTCGTCCACGGGTTTGCCCGGAACGTAAGGCGAAAGTTGTTGCACGCCCGGCTGTGCCAGAGCGAGGAAGTCACCACTCATTTTGCTGTCGCCCTTAGAGAACTGCTTTCGGGTAGGAACCGAGCACTTTAAGTGCTACTGCTTCCTGACTGATCTTTTCCAATACACCTTTGATCAATGGATCGCGGTGGTGGCCGACGAAGTCGATAAAGAACACGTAGGTCCATTTACCGCTGCGCGAAGGGCGCGTCTCGATTCGCGTCAAGTCGATGCCATTGTCGTGGAAAGGCACCAGCAACTCGTGGAGCGCGCCGGGCTTGTTGCTCATGGAAACAATGATCGAAGTCTTGTCGTCGCCGGTCGGCGGCACTTCCTGGCTGCCGATCATCAGGAAACGCGTGGAGTTGTCCGGGCGATCCTCGATTTTCTCGGCCAGACGGGTCAGCCCGTAAAGACCGGCCGCCATGTCGCCGGCAATTGCCGCCGAGTTCCACTCACCCTTGACCCGTTTCGCCGCTTCGGCGTTGCTGGACACCGCCACACGCTCGACATTCGGATAATGGGCGTCCAGCCACTTGCGGCACTGGGCCAGGGACTGGGCATGGGAATAGATGCGGCTGATGCTGTCGGTCTTGGTGTTTTCGCCCACCAGAAGGTGATGGTGAATCCGCAACTCGACTTCGCCACAAATGACCATGTCATGCTCAAGGAAGCTGTCGAGGGTGTGGTTAACCGCGCCTTCGGTGGAATTTTCCACCGGAACCACGCCGAAATTCACCGCACCCGCCGCGACTTCACGGAAGACTTCGTCGATTGCCGCCATTGGCTTGCTGATCACTGCGTGGCCAAAATGCTTCATGGCCGCCGCTTGAGTGAAGGTACCTTCGGGGCCGAGGTAAGCCACTTTCAGCGGCTGCTCGAGCGCCAGGCACGAAGACATGATTTCGCGGAACAGCCTCGCCATCTCTTCATTGCCCAGCGGCCCCTGGTTGCGCTCCATCACTCGCTTGAGCACCTGAGCTTCACGCTCGGGACGATAGAACACCGGCACTTCGCCTTCGGCCAGCGAGGCCATCTTTACTCGCGCAACTTCCTGGGCGCAGCGCGCGCGCTCACTGATCAGCTCCAGGACCTTGGTGTCCAGAGCGTCAATGCGAACGCGCAGTGCCTTGAGTTCTTGCTCAGACATTAGCCGTGTTCCTTCTCGAACTCTGCCATGTACGAAATCAGTGCGTTGACCGCAACGATGTCCACGGCGTTATAGATGGAGGCGCGCATGCCCCCTACGGAACGGTGACCCTTGAGGTTCAGCAGGCCACGCTCTTCGGCACCGGCCAGGAACGGCTTGTCCAGACGGTCGTCCGCCAGGCGGAACGGCACGTTCATCCACGAGCGGTCCGACGTGTTGATCGGGTTGCTGTACAGGCCGCTGGCGTCGATGAATTCGTACAGCGTGCGCTGCTTCACTTCATTGAGCTTGCCGATGGCTTCAACACCACCCTGCTCTTTCAGCCACTCGAATACCAGACCAGACAAGTACCAGGCCAGCGTTGGCGGAGTGTTGTACATCGAGCCGTTATCGGCCGCGACCTTGTAATCGAGCATGGTCGGGCACAGGGAACGGGCGCGACCCAACAGGTCTTCGCGAACGATGTTCACCACGATGCCGCTAGGGCCGATGTTTTTCTGTGCGCCGGCGTAAATCATGCCGAAGCGCGACACATCCACCGGGCGCGAAAGGATGTCCGAGGACATGTCGGCGACCAGCGGAACATCACCGGTTTGCGGAATCCACTGAAACTCCAGGCCACCGATGGTTTCGTTCGGTGCGTAGTGAACGTAGGCCGCGTCTTTCGACAGCTTCCATTCGTTCTGACCGGGAATTGCAAAATAGTCGTAGGGCTTGGCGGTACCGGCAACATTGACGTGACCGTAGCGCGAAGCCTCTTCGATGGCTTTCTGCGACCAGATACCGGTATCGATATAGTCGGCCGTGCCGTTTTCCGGCAACAGGTTCAGAGGGATCTGAGCAAATTGCTGGCTGGCGCCGCCCTGCAGAAACAGCACTTTATAGTTCGAGGGGATATTCAGCAGATCACGCAGATCCTGCTCGGCCTTGGTGGCAATGGACACGAACTCATCACTACGATGGCTCATTTCCATGACCGACAGGCCTTTGCCGTGCCAATCAAGGAGTTCACCCTGAGCGCGCTTCAGGACAGCTTCGGGAAGCGCCGCAGGACCGGCACAGAAGTTATAGGCTCTCTTGCTCACATCCAATCTCGCTCTGATTTGGTGGTATCACGCAATAAATCACAACATCAATCGACACAGAGTTCCTGCCGAAGCAGAAAACCTGTGGGAGCGAGCCTGCTCGCGAATGCATCACCGCGGTATTTCAGAGGTACCGCAGCGCCTGCATCGCGAGCAGGCTCGCTCCCACAAGGGATCTCCACTGATATCGAAATTTTCCGTTCGGACAAACAACAAGGGGGCGAATTCTCATCCGCCCCCTGCTTGTCCGCTTATTCCTGCGGTTCTTCGTCGGCTGCGGCGTCGAGTTGCTGGTCTTCGGCAACGTTGTCGTCGATCACGACATCACCGTCGAACACTGCACCCTCTTCACCGTCTTCCAGCTCTTCGCCTTCGACTTCCGACGGTTCCTGAACCCGCTCCAGACCAACCAGTGTTTCATCGCTGGCCAGCTTGATCAGGGTCACGCCCTGAGTATTACGACCCAGGCTCGACACTTCGTCGACACGGGTACGAACCAGCGTGCCCTGGTCGGAAATCAGCATGATTTCCTCGCCATCGAGCACCTGGACCGCACCGACCAGACGGCCGTTACGGTCGTTGCTGACCATGGCGATAACGCCCTGACCGCCACGCTTGTACTCAGGGAACTCACTGATCGCCGTGCGCTTGCCGTAACCACGCGCCGAAGCGGTGAGGATTTCGCTGCCTTCTTCGGGGATCAGCATGGAAATCAACTTCTGGCCTTCTGGCAGACGCATGCCGCGAACACCGCGAGCAGTACGGCCCATGGCGCGGACGTCGGTTTCCTTGAAGCGAGTCACTTTACCGCCGTCGGAGAACAGCATGACTTCGCGCTCGCCATCGGTAATGGCGGCAGAAATCAGTACGTCACCTTCGTCCAGCTCCAGCGCGATCAGACCGACGCTGCGTTGACGGCTGAAGGATTCCAGCGGGGTCTTCTTCACGGTGCCTTTGGCGGTGGCCATGAAGATGAAGTGACCTTCGGTGTACTCCTCGACCGGCAGCATGGTGGTGATGTATTCATCACTGTCCAGCGGCAGCAGGTTGACCAGCGGACGACCACGGGCCGCGCGGGAGGCTTCCGGGATTTCGTAGGTTTTCAGCCAGTACACCTTGCCTTTGCTGGAGAACAGCAAGAGCGTGGTATGACTGTTGGCGACCAGCAGGTGAGCGATGTAGTCCTCATCCTTGACGCCAGTAGCCGATTTTCCTTTACCGCCACGACGCTGGGCCTGGTACGCAGCCAATGGCTGGGTCTTGGCATAGCCACCGTGGGAGATGGTCACGACGCGCTCTTCTTCCGGGATCATGTCACCCAGAGTCAGGTCGAGACGGGCATCAAGAATTTCGGTGCGACGCACATCGCCGTATTCGGCGCGGATCACTTCCAGCTCTTCGCGGATCACTTCCATCAGGCGCGTGGCGCTGTTGAGGATGCGGATCAGCTCGCCGATCTGGTTGAGGATCTCTTGATACTCGGCCAGCAGCTTCTCGTGTTCCAGACCGGTCAGGCGGTGCAGACGCAGCTCGAGAATGGCTTGCGCCTGTTCTGGCGACAGGAAGTACTTGCCTTCGCGCAGACCGTATTGCGGGTCCAGGGTCTCTGGACGGCAAGAGTCCGCACCGGCGCGCTCGACCATCGCGACCACAGCGGAAGATTCCCACGCGGTCTTGATCAGCGCTTCCTTGGCTTCCGACGGCGTCGGCGAAGCCTTGATCAGGGCGATGACCGGATCAATGTTCGACAGAGCTACCGCTTGACCTTCAAGGATGTGACCCCGTTCGCGCGCCTTACGCAGTTCGAACACGGTACGACGGGTAACTACTTCACGACGGTGGCGAACGAAGGCTTCCAGCAGGTCCTTGAGGTTCAGGATCCGCGGACGGCCGTCGATCAGCGCAACGATGTTGATGCCGAACACCGCTTGCAGCTGGGTCTGGGCGTAGAGGTTGTTGAGGATCACCTCAGGCACTTCGCCACGACGCAGCTCGATCACGACGCGCATACCGTCCTTGTCGGACTCGTCGCGCAATTCAGTGATGCCTTCCAGCTTCTTCTCTTTGACCAGCTCGGCGATCTTCTCGATCAGACGGGCCTTGTTCAGCTGGTAAGGGAGTTCGGTGATGACGATCTGCTGACGGCCACCGACCTTGTCGATGTCTTCGATCGTCGAGCGGGCGCGCATGTAAATGCGGCCGCGACCGGTACGGTAGGCTTCGATGATGCCGGCACGACCGTTGATGATCGCAGCGGTCGGGAAGTCCGGACCGGGGATGTATTGCATCAGCTCATCGATGGTCAACTCGGGGTTGTCGATGAGTGCCAGGCAACCGTCGATGACTTCACCGAGGTTGTGCGGCGGGATGTTGGTGGCCATGCCCACGGCGATGCCGCTGGAGCCGTTGACCAACAGGTTGGGAATACGGGTCGGCATGACCGCCGGGATCATTTCGGTGCCGTCGTAGTTCGGCACCCAGTCCACGGTTTCTTTGTGCAGGTCAGCCAGCAGCTCGTGCGCCAGCTTGGTCATGCGCACTTCGGTGTATCGCATGGCCGCGGCGTTGTCGCCGTCCACCGAACCGAAGTTGCCCTGCCCGTCCACCAGCAGGTAACGCAGCGAGAACGGCTGCGCCATACGAACGATGGTGTCGTACACCGCGGTATCACCGTGCGGGTGATACTTACCGATCACGTCACCGACAACACGGGCAGATTTCTTGTACGGCTTGTTGAAGTCGTTGCCCAGCTCGCTCATCGCGAACAGCACACGCCGGTGCACGGGCTTCAAGCCATCGCGCGCATCCGGCAGTGCCCGCCCGACAATTACGCTCATTGCGTAGTCGAGGTAGGACTGCTTCAGCTCGTCTTCGATATTGACCGGGAGGATTTCTTTGGCCAGTTCGCCCATGAGAAGCCTGATTCCTTTTTCTGGTGAAACCTCGTCACATCCATATGGGACGAACGAAGCTCGCCGCTGCAGGCTGGAGTGCCATACACCGACTTACGACAAATCAACGAGTTGTGCCATGGATTTGCGCAGTAAAGACAACCCCGCGGGACTGCCTCGGAAAACGCCGGATGTTATCACAAGAGCCGCCACGCACCTATCCCTCTGATGCGCATGGAGCATAGTTAGTTGACCGGTGACAGGCTTGAAGGGGATCAGAGAGGCTTAGAGCTACTGCGAATGCCGAATTGGCGACCGAATTAAGGTTGTTTATTGACTTTCAGCCCCCAATCGCCAGCAGGCTGGCTCCCACATTAGATCTAAGTCGATCACAAACCCTGTGGGAGCCAGCCTGCTGGCGATGACGTCCTTTCAGACGCTACGAAAATCAATGCAGACGCTTGCGGCACATCAACTGTGCCATTTTCGCGGTGTCTGGCCGCTCGACAATGCCTTTTTCGGTGACGATGACATCAATCAGGTCCGCAGGGGTCACGTCGAATACCGGATTGAACGCATCCACGTCCGCGCCGACGCGCTTGCCACCCACTTCCAGCAATTCGCGACCGTCGCGCTCTTCAATGGGAATGTCGTCGCCACTGGCCAGGTTCATGTCGATGGTTGAACTCGGGGCCACGACCATGAAGCGCACGCCGTGGTGCATGGCGTTCACTGCCAGCTGATAGGTACCGATCTTGTTGGCCACGTCGCCATTGGCGGTGATCCGGTCGGCGCCCACGATCACCCAGGTAATGCCCTTGGTTTTCATGATGTGGGCTGCAGCAGAGTCGGCATTGACCGTGACGGGAATGCCTTCGTTGGCCAACTCCCACGCGGTCAAGCGCGAGCCTTGAAGCCATGGGCGGGTTTCATCGGCGTAAACGCGCTCGACCATACCTTCGATGAACGCTCCGCGAATCACCCCCAATGCGGTGCCGAAGCCGCCGGTGGCCAGCGCGCCGGTGTTGCAGTGAGTCAGAATCGCCTGAGCGTTTCCCTGATGCTTGCGGATCAGGTCCACACCCAGCTGCGCCATGGTCAGGTTGGCTTCCCGATCGCTTTCATGAATGGCGATTGCCTCGGCTTCCAGCACTGCCAGTGGATCGGCGTGATTCTTCAAGCGTTCCAGGCGGTCGCGCATGCGGCCCAGCGCCCAGAACAGATTGACCGCCGTTGGCCGGGAGTCCGCCAGCAGTGCAAAATCAGCTTCCAGCGCCGCCTGCCAGTCGCCTCCTTCGGCAAACCGGGCGCGGGCTGCCAGCACCACGCCGTAGGCGACGCTGATGCCAATGGCCGGAGCACCCCTCACCACCATCGAGCGAATGGCCTCGGCCACGCCGGCGGCGCTGGTGCAGGCGATCCAGGTTTCCTCGAACGGTAAAACGCGCTGATCCAGCAGGTACAGGGCGCCATCACGCCAATCGATGGCCTTTACCTTCTCCGCAGCCAACAGTCGATCGCGCATCCCACACCCCGTACTCAGTAACAAAGCCGCCGATTATAGCGAGCCCCCGGCGAAGACGCTCGGGTATACTTCGCCATCCTTTACAAAAGCACTGGAACCGATCTTCGATGCCGAACACTCCCGCTGCGCTCGACCTGTTGCTGCTGCCGACCTGGTTGGTACCTGTCGAACCCGCAGGCGTTGTCCTCAAGGAGCATGCCATCGGCATCCGCGACGGGCGCATCGTTTTTATCGGCCCACGCGCCACCGCACTCAAGCTTGATGCGACCGAAGTGCGCGAACTGCCGGACATGCTGGTCTGCCCCGGCCTGATCAATGCGCACGGCCATGCGGCAATGACACTGTTCCGCGGCCTGGCTGACGATCTGCCACTGATGACCTGGCTGGAAAACCACATCTGGCCGGCTGAAGCCAAGTGGGTCGACGAAGCGTTCGTACGTGACGGTACCGATCTGGCGATTGCCGAGCAGATCAAAGGCGGCATTACCTGTTTCTCTGACATGTACTTCTTCCCGAAGGTCGCCAGCGAGCGCGTGCACAACAGTGGCATTCGCGCACAAATCGCGATTCCGATCCTCGACTTTCCCATTCCAGGCGCAAGCACGGCGGACGAAGCCATTCGTCAGGGCGTGGAATTGTTCGGCGACCTCAAGCACCACGAACGCATCAGGATTACTTTCGGCCCGCATGCGCCCTACACCGTGTGCGACGAAAACCTGGAGAAGATCCGGGTGATCGCTGAAGAACTGGACGCTTCGATTCACATGCACGTCCACGAGACTGCATTCGAAGTGCAACAGGCGGTCGACCAGACCGGTGAACGTCCTCTCGCTCGTCTCGGCCGCCTGGGCTTGCTGGGACCGCGCTTCCAGGCGGTGCACATGACTCAGATCAGCGACGACGACCTGGCATTGCTGGTAGAAAGCAACACCAACGTTATTCACTGCCCGGAGTCGAACCTGAAACTGGCCAGCGGCTTTTGTCCGGTCGAGCGTCTGTGGCAGGCCGGCGTCAATGTGGCCATCGGCACCGATGGCGCCGCCAGTAACAATGATCTGGATTTGCTGGGCGAAACCCGCACCGCCGCGTTGCTGGCCAAAGCCGTCGCGGGCTCTGCCACCGCACTCGACGCGCACCGCGCATTGCGCATGGCCACGCTGAACGGCGCCCGGTCAATGGGGATCGAGGCCGAGGTAGGATCGCTGGAAGTCGGCAAGGCCGCGGACATTGTCGCCTTTGACCTGTCCGGCCTGGCCCAGCAACCCATCTATGACCCGGTTTCACAGCTTATATATGCCACCGGCCGCGATTGCGTAAAACACCTGTGGGTGGCCGGCAAGCAACTGCTCGACGACCGTCGATTGACCCGTCTGGATGAAGAACAGTTGTGCGCTACCGCCAAGGCCTGGGGCCAGCGGATCAGCGGCCATACCGAATCGTAAGCACCCCGGGGCACCTGCCGGGGCAACAGGATTTTTCAAGTTTTAGAGGACTGAACCATGAGCAACGTCGACTACGCCGAAATCGCCAAATTCGAAGCCCTGGCCCATCGCTGGTGGGACCGCGAGAGCGAGTTCAAACCGCTGCACGACATCAACCCGCTGCGAGTCAACTGGATTGACGAAAGGGTCCAACTGGCCGGCAAGAAAGTCCTCGACGTCGGTTGCGGCGGCGGCATTCTGAGCGAGGCCATGGCCCAACGCGGCGCGACCGTCATGGGCATCGACATGGGCGAAGCACCGCTGGCGGTGGCGCAGCTGCATCAACTGGAGTCGGGCGTGACGGTCGAATACCGGCAGATCACCGCCGAAGCCTTGGCGGAAGAAATGCCCGAGCAATTCGACGTAGTCACTTGCCTGGAAATGCTCGAACACGTGCCGGACCCGTCCTCCGTGATCCGCGCTTGCTACAAGATGGTCAAGCCGGGCGGCCAGGTATTCTTCTCCACGATCAATCGCAACCCGAAAGCCTACCTGTTCGCCATTGTCGGCGCTGAATACATCATGAAGCTGTTGCCGCGTGGCACCCATGATTTCAAGAAATTCATCCGCCCTTCGGAGCTCGGTGCCTGGAGCCGCATGGCCGGCCTGACCGTCAAGGACATCATCGGGCTGACTTACAACCCGCTGACCAAGCACTACAAACTGGCCTCCGATGTGGACGTCAACTACATGATCCAGACCCTGCGCGAGGAGTAAGCCGATGCGTATCAGAGCAGTCCTTTTTGACATGGACGGCACGCTGCTCGACACCGCGCCGGACTTTATCGCCATCTGTCAGGCGATGCGTGCCGACCGCGGCATGCCGCCGATGAACGACAAGCACATTCGGGACGAGATTTCCGGTGGCGCCAAGGCGATGGTCGCAGTGACCTTTTCCATGGACCCGGAATCGCCTGGCTTCGAGGAGCTTCGTCTGGAGTTCCTGGATCGCTACGTCAAAGGGTGTGCCGTTCACAGCAAATTGTTCGACGGCATGGGTGAACTGCTGGCCGATATCGAAAAAGCCAATTTGATCTGGGGAGTGGTCACCAACAAGCCCCTGCGGTTCGCCGAGCCGATCATGCAGCAACTGGGGTTGGCCGAGCGTTCGGCGTTGTTGATCTGCCCTGACCACGTGAAGAACAGCAAGCCGGATCCGGAACCGCTGATTCTGGCCTGCAAGATGCTCGACCTGGATCCGGCGAGCGTGTTGTTTGTGGGTGACGACCTGCGCGATATCGAGTCCGGTCGCGATGCCGGCACCAAAACGGCTGCAGTGACCTATGGCTACATCCACCCAGACGACAACCCGCGGCACTGGGGCGCAGATGTGGTGGTTGATCATCCCCTGGAGTTGCGCAAGGTGCTGGATAGCGCCTTGTGTGGGTGCTGACCTGACTGGCTGAAGGATGCTTCTGTGGCGAGGGGATTCAGCGAAACGTCGCACCGCCCCGCTGGGTTGCGAAGCGACCCCAAGCCCGTCATTGCTGTCGGTCAGATACGCGGCATGCAACGATTTACGACTGCTTCGCAGCCGAACGGGGATGAATCCCCTCGCCACTAGTTCGATGCACGATTTTGTTGAGGTTTTTTTATGTTTGATTATTCCGCCCGTCCCGACCTGCTCAAAGGCCGGGTCATTCTGGTCACCGGCGCTGGCCGTGGCATCGGCGCTGCTGCCGCCAAGACCTACGCCGCTCACGGCGCCACCGTGTTGCTGCTGGGCAAGACAGAAGCCAACCTGACCCAGGTCTACGATGAAATCGAAGCCGCCGGCCATGCACAACCGGCCGTGATCCCGTTCAACCTCGAAACCGCCCTGCCCCATCAATACGATGAGCTGGCAGCGATGATCGAAACCGAATTCGGTCACCTCGATGGCTTGCTGCACAACGCGTCGATCATTGGTCCGCGCACGCCGATCGAACAGTTGTCCGGCGAAAATTTCATGCGCGTCATGCACGTCAACGTCAACGCCATGTTCATGCTCACCAGTACCCTCTTGCCATTGCTCAAGCTGTCTGCGGATGCGTCGGTTGTGTTCACGTCCAGCAGCGTAGGACGTAAAGGCCGGGCGTATTGGGGGGCCTATGGCGTCTCCAAGTTCGCCACCGAAGGCCTGATGCAAACGCTCGCTGACGAGGTCGATACAGTCGCCCCGATGCGTTCCAACAGCATTAATCCCGGCGCAACTCGCACCAGCATGCGTGCCCAGGCTTACCCTGGTGAAAACCCGCTGAACAACCCGACACCCGAGGAGATCATGCCGGTCTACCTCTACCTGATGGGGCCGGACAGCACCGGCGTCAACGGTCAGGCATTCAACGCCCAGTAACACCGTGCGTCGCCCTACGCATCGCGGCGACTTCCCGTCGCGGTGCGTAACAGCCGTCGCAAATGCACGAGTTCTTCGTCAAACAACCGTCACCTAATTTGCCAAAACCGCCCGATCAAATACTCAGCCTATTGATTTCAAAAGCTTTTAAATCGACTGAACTGAATGGCACGACTTTCGCTCTAATTTTGCTCAGACACGCCGAGTGAAG
This sequence comes from Pseudomonas sp. LBUM1643, assembly GCF_059716215.1. Lineage (NCBI taxonomy): Bacteria > Pseudomonadati > Pseudomonadota > Gammaproteobacteria > Pseudomonadales > Pseudomonadaceae > Pseudomonas > Pseudomonas sp. LBUM1643. The sequence goes on along the minus strand of NZ_CP166813.1, from coordinate 1,842,725 downwards.
GCACATCGGGCGATGCGTAAGTCGATAGGTTAATAATCGTCGCCAAAGCGGACTAGACTTGATTCAAACGTCCTACGGGACTGATGGACCAGTATGATGCGCTGCCCAACGCCGCTCTCACCCAGCTTGTAAGACTGTCTTGCTGCTTAGGGGCGCATGCCATATGAAATCACCATCCCAGACCAACGCGATTGACTTCGATAGCGCGAAATTGCAACGCCTGGGCTTTGGACAGCAGCCCCCGATTCTGGAAAGACCGGTCAGCCTTGCGCAGTTGCGTCAACAGCTCTGCCTGCAACTTCAGACCAGCCTTGAGCCGCAACGCATACTCGGTCTCTTTTTCCGCGAAATTCAACGATTGGTACCGCTCGACGCCTTGAGCTACGAACACAAGGCCACTGATCTGCGCCTGGAATTCGGCCAGCGCGGTCATCATTCGATCAGTTACAGCCTCAGCCATGAAGGTGAGCATCTGGGAGAGTTGGTTTTTCGCCGCAATCAGCGTTTCAGCGATCAGGAACAGGGTCATCTCGAGTCCCTGTTGTCTGCACTGCTGTTTCCGATGCGCAACACCCTGCTCTACCGGGCCGCCACCCAAAGTGCATTACGCGATCCGCTGACTGATACCGGTAACCGCATTGCCATGGACCAGACGTTGCAACGGGAAATCGACATGTCGCGCCGTCACCTGCAGCCTTTATCGCTGTTGATGCTGGACATCGATCACTTCAAACGCGTCAATGACAACCATGGTCACAGTGCCGGTGATGATGTCCTCAAAGCCGTCGCCGCCGCGATCAAAAGCCAACTGCGCAACGTAGACATGGTGTTCCGTTTCGGCGGTGAAGAGTTTTTGATCCTGCTGTCCAACACTGGCCGTGAAGCCGCGGCCCTGGTGGGCGAACGGCTGCGTTTTGCGACGCAGGCCAAAGAGTATTCGGCCGACGGCAAGTCGGTCGAACTGACGGTCAGCCTTGGTTGTTCAACCTTGTTGCCTGGAGAGTCGGCCGAAAGCCTGTTGCGCCGCGCCGACAGTGCGCTGTACGTGGCCAAGCGCGAGGGACGCAACCGGTTGGCGATGGCGGGCTAAATCCCCCCAGCGGGCACGCGTTCAGGGCGGCCCGCGAAAGAATGAATCAGCGCACAGCGCCGCGTAATGCCCCCACCAGACCTTGCAATTTGGCTGGCTCCGCAGCTTCAACCGGCACTGCCGGTCCGGCGACCAGCGTCACCCGCGACCACAACCGACGAAACACACCTTTGTCCGGATCGCGACTGAAAAAACTCCCCCACAACCCCTGCAACGCCAACGGGATCACTGGCACCGGTGTCTCTTCGAGAATCCGCGTCAACCCGCCCTTGAACTCGTTGATCTCGCCATCCGTAGTCAGCTTGCCCTCCGGAAAGATACACACCAACTCGCCATCCTTCAGATATTGAGCAATCCGCTTGAAAGCCTTTTCGTAGATCTGGATGTCTTCCTGGCGCCCCGCGATCGGAATCGTGCCGGCCGTGCGGAAGATAAAGTTCAACACCGGCAGGTTGTAGATCTTGTAATACATCACAAAGCGAATCGGCCGACGCACCGCACCACCAATGAGCAACGCATCGACGAACGACACATGATTACAGACCAGCAACGCCGCCCCCTCATCGGGAATCAGCTGCAAATTTCGATGCTCGACACGGTACATGGAATGGCTCAGCAGCCAGATCATGAAACGCATGGTGAATTCGGGAACAATGCTGAAAATGTAGGCATTCACGCCGATGTTCAGCAGTGACACCACCAAGAACAGCTGGGGGATCGACAGCTTGACCATGCTCAGCAGCACGATGGATACAATCGCCGAGACCACCATGAACAGCGCGTTAAGAATGTTGTTGGCGGCTATCACGCGCGCCCGCTCGTTCTCGGCAGTACGGGACTGGATGAGCGCGTAAAGCGGCACGATGTAGAAACCGCCGAATACACCCAGACCGAGAATGTCGAACAGCACCAGCCAGGTGTGCCCGAACCCCAGCACTTCGAGCCAGCCGTGGCCCGCGACGCTGTCCGGGATTCCACCGGAATGCCACCACAGCAGTAGTCCGAAAACCGTCAGGCCGAACGATCCGAACGGCACCAGGCCGATCTCGACCTTTCGGCCCGAGAGCTTCTCGCAGAGCATCGAGCCGAGCGCGATACCCACCGAGAACACCGTCAGAATAAGGGTCACCACGGTTTCGTCGCCGTGCATCCATTCCTTGGCATACGCCGGGATCTGCGTCAGATAAATCGCCCCGACGAACCAGAACCACGAGTTGCCGACAATGGAGCGCGACACCGCTGGCGTCTGTCCGAGGCCAAGCTTCAAGGTGGCCCAGGACTCACTGAAAATGTTCCAGTTCAGGCGCATGTTCGGCGATGAGGCCGCCGCGCGAGGAATGCTGCGGCTGGCAAGATAGCCGAGTACGGCGATGCCAATAATCGCGGTAGAAACGATGGGAGCGTAATGAGTGGATGACAGCATGATGCCGGCGCCGATGGTTCCGGCGAGGATCGCCAGGAACGTTCCCATCTCGACCAGTCCATTGCCGCCGACCAGCTCTTCCTCACGCAAGGCCTGGGGCAGTATCGAATACTTCACCGGCCCGAACAGCGCCGAGTGAGTGCCCATGGCGAACAGCGCCACCAGCATCAACGACAGATGATCGAACATGAAGCCGACCGCACCGACCGCCATGATGGCGATTTCCCCAAGCTTGATCAGACGGATCAATGCGTCCTTGGCGAACTTCTCGCCAAACTGACCCGCCAACGCCGAGAACAGGAAGAACGGCAGGATGAACAGTAATGCACAGAGATTGACCCAAATCGAACGATCACCGTCGATGGTCAATTTGTAAAGAATGGCGAGGATCAGTGACTGCTTGAAGATGTTGTCGTTGAACGCCCCAAGCGACTGGGTCACGAAAAAAGGCAGGAAACGGCGGGTGCGAAGCAAGGTGAACTGTGAGGGGTGGCTCATCTTCCGTGTGTCCCTTTTGCAGTAAAGAGTGGCGTGGATACAGACATTGGAATGCCGAAGCTCGATCCAGGCCACACATTACCTAATCTTCGCCGGTTATTTCTTCAATCCTGCAATACAGGGTGAGACAAACAGCTCGCCTCGCCAGGCTCCCCGCACCGTACGTTTGCTGACGATCAGCCACATGAGCGTCAGCAATCCCACCAGCACGCATCCGAAGACCTCGAAGAACGCCAGATTCAAAGTGCTGGCCAGTTTCAACGTCGCCAGCGAATACACGCCCAGCGGGAAGGTAAAGCCCCACCAGCCCAGATTGAAAGGAATACCGGCCCGCAGGTAACGGACGGTGATCAACACGGCTATCAGCATCCACCACAGGCCGAATCCCCATAGCGTAATGCCCGCCACCAGCCCCAGTCCGGCAGCGATTTCACCGACACCCGGTAAACCGTTGGACGCGAAGATCGCCGGTGCATCGGCGCCCAGCAGCAACATCCCGAGCGCCCCAGTACCGATGGGACCCAGCGCGAGCCAGCTCGAAGCGGCCATGTTTTCGTGGGGCAATTTATGCAGCGCCATGCGCAGCAACAGGATCGTCAGAATGCTGAAGGCTACCGGCAGGGAAAACGCCCAAAGGACGTAGCTGGTCACCAGCATCACCAGCTGCGAATGGGCGTCGACAAGATGCGGTGCGAGCAAGCCCCCGCTGGCCGCTGCAACTTCCGCAGCGACCACCGGTAACAGCCAGACCGCCGTCATCTGGTCAATGCTGTGTTCCTGGCGCGTAAACATCATGTAAGGGATCAACACCCCGCACGCCAGGGACATCGCCACATCCAACCACCACAACACTTCGGCGATATGAATCACGCCATCGCCCCACCGCGGCAGGCCGAACACCAGAAAACCGTTAATGATCGTTGCCAGCCCCATGGGAATGGTGCCGAAGAACATCGATACCGTTGAGTGCCCGAAGATCCGCCGTGCCTCATCGAAGAACAACGTCCAGCGCGCCGCATAGAGGACGGTGAATAGCACGAACAGGAAAATATTGAACAGCCACAGCGCTTCGGCGAGGGCGTGCAAGCCGGGGATGGCGACAGGCACCTGCGCCAACGCCAAAGCCAGAACGCCTGTACCCATGGTGGCGGCGAACCAGTTCGGAGTGAATTGGCGAATCACTTCGCGCGGGTGTTGGAGGTGGCTGAAAGGTTTGATGCCGGTTTTGGCGTGAGTGCATGTCATGGCGGTCTCCTGTCCTCTGGTGAGGTGGAAGCCATGGTAGAACCGAATCGAATATCTATATAACGGGTAATATCTCTAACTGTTATCTGTTTTGCAGATATACGAGCGCTGGCGCATCAACGTGAGCAGTGCGCCCACTGACAGAATAATCAGCACAGCGCCATACCCATCAGTGGTTGCCACCAGACCGAAGGTCCGCGTCAGATTGCCCGCCAACAACGATGGCAAGCAGAACGCCAGATAACTGAGCACATAAAACGCCGACATCAACCCCGCTCGTTCATGGGGCAGTGCCAGCGGCACAACACTGCGTAATGCACCTAGAAAACCCGCGCCGAAGCCACAGCCCGCCACCAGCGTCCCCACGAAAAACAGCGACAGGCTCGCACTGTGTACGGCGATCAAAATCAACGCGACGCCCACCGGCAACAGGCTGGCGCCCAACTGCAGAACCTTGTCGGCAGGACGGTTACGCAACGTGTAGATCATCAGGGCGCCCGTGACCGTCAATGCGGCGACCGTTGCACCACCGATCAGGTTCGAAGTCGATCCGGTGGCGGTGCGCACCAGCGACGGTGCCAGCGAGGCGTAAAAACCACCCAGTGCCCACACGGCGATGTCGATGGGCAACACTCGCCATAGCGCACGCCGGGCCTGAGTCGGAACGTGCAAGGTCGGGCGCAGCGAAGCCAAGGCACCCGGTTGCCGACTGACGCTTTCCGGCAGCCGCCACACGTACAGGGCCTGCATTACGAACAGCACTAGCAGTACCCAATAGGTGAGCTGCAACGGTAGTGGCGCGAATTCGGCCAGCAAGCCGCACCCCATCGCGCCCATTGCCATCCCCAGCAGTGGCGCAACGCTATTGACCAACGGGCCTTGCTGACGATCAGTGTCCAGCAGCGCCGCACTCAGCACCGCTGTCGCCATCCCGGTGGCAAATCCCTGCAGCACCCTGGCGGCGATCAGCCACGGGACACTGTCGGCATTGATAAAAAGCAACATCGCGAGCATGTTCAGTAAAACCGCTGCGAAAATGACCGGTTTTCGTCCGAGGAAGTCCGACAGCGAACCGACGGTCAGCAGCGCCACCAGCAAGCTGATGGCGTAGACACCAAAAATCACTGTCAGGGTTGCGGCCGAGAACTGGAGATGTTCCTGGTACAAGTGATAGAGGGGCGTCGGCGCGGTGGAAGCTGCCAGAAAACTGAGTAAGGTAAACGCCAGAAACCACAGGCTGGTCTTTTGTGAGGCTGAGCTGGGCATGGACTGTCTCCGTAAAAGCTAATATTTTGCTTTTGCGGAGTGTGCTACTGACCAGCCCTTAAAGCAAATTCTTTGTGTTAAGGTCCGATGCATGGCTATTAAAGAAGGTTTACGCCCCGGCGGCCGCAGCGCCCGGGTGCAAGAGTCGATTCACTCGGCGGTCCGCGAACTTCTGGAAGAACAGGAGCGCTCAACCGTGACCGTGCCGCAGATCGCTGCCCGTGCAGGGGTTACGCCGTCGACCATTTATCGGCGTTGGGGCGATTTGTCCGTGTTGCTGGCCGACGTTGCCCTGGCGCGTATGCAGCCGGATGGCGAGCCCGCCAACACCGGCAGCTTGCGCGGTGATGTACGGGCATGGGCCGAGCAATATCTGGACGAGATGAGTTCCGAACCCGGTCGCAACATGCTGCGCGATGTTCAATCCAGCCTTACACCCGGTTACTGTGTGACGATCATTGGCGCGCAGTTGCAGACGATTCTGGATCGCTACCCCGATGTGCCGAAGCCGAGCGTTGACCGGCTGATCAATCTGGTGGCGGCGCCAACCGTTTTTCGCATTCTATTTTCAGAGAAGGCGCTTGAGGTTGAGGAATTGCACACGTTGCTCGAGATCGCGCTGGATCAGTGACGACGTCATCGCAAGCGAGCTCGCGATAAGGCCCGCAAAAACACCAGAAAAACTACCGGCCTTTCTACCCTGCGACACCCCGCCACGCCTCGACCTTGGTCGACACTGACGAACCCCCGACATCGTGCGAGACTGTCTGACCGGGCTGGAGTCCCGGGTGTCTTTTGTCTGGAGTTCTCATGTCGCTGTCCAGCGGGCTGATCGCCGCCGTCGCCCTGGCCTACATGGCCATCATGTTCGCTATCGCCTTCTACGGTGACCGCCGCGCCGCGCCGTTGCCACCGCGCGTGCGTGCCTGGGTGTACAGCCTGTCGCTGGCGGTCTATTGCACCAGCTGGACTTTTTTCGGGGCCGTAGGCCAGGCCGCCGAACAACTCTGGTCGTTCCTGCCAATCTACCTCGGGCCGATCCTGTTGCTGGTCTGCGCCCCTTGGGTCCTGCAGAAAATGGTGATGATCAGCAAACAGGAGAACATCACCTCCATCGCCGACTTTATCGCTGCGCGCTACGGCAAATCCCAGTCGCTGGCCGTGGTCGTTGCGCTGATCTGCCTGGTCGGGGTCTTGCCCTATATCGCTTTGCAACTCAAAGGCATCGTGCTCGGCGTGAATTTGCTGATCGGCGCTGGTGCTGACGCGATGGGTGTACGCGCCCAGGACACGGCGCTGATCGTGTCGCTGGTGCTTGCGCTGTTCACCATCGTGTTCGGTACCCGCAACCTCGATGCCACGGAACACCACCGGGGCATGGTTCTGGCGATCGCGTTCGAGTCGCTGGTCAAGCTCTTCGCTTTTCTTGCCGTCGGTGCATTCGTGACCTATGGCCTCTACGACGGATTCGACGACCTGTTCAATCAGGCCATGCTTGCCCCGCGGCTGGAGCAATACTGGAAGGAAACGATCAACTGGCCGTCCATGGTTGTCCAGACCGGTGTCGCGATGATGGCGATTATCTGCCTGCCCCGGCAATTCCACGTGACCGTGGTCGAGAACATCGAGCCTCAGGACTTACGCCTGGCAAAGTGGGTGTTTCCCGCCTACCTGGCACTCGCGGCTCTGTTTGTCGTACCCATCGCACTGGCAGGTCAGATGTTGCTGCCCAGCTCGGTGCTGCCAGACTCGTTCGTTATCAGCCTGCCGCTGGCCCAGTCCCACCCTGCCCTGGCACTCCTGGCGTTTATTGGTGGCGCCTCGGCCGCGACCGGCATGGTGATCGTCGCCAGCGTGGCGCTGTCGACCATGGTCTCCAACGACATGCTGTTGCCATGGCTATTGCGCCGCAACAATGCCGAGCGTCCATTCGAAGTGTTCCGTCAGTGGATGCTGTCGGTACGTCGCGTCAGCATCGTGGTGATTCTGCTCCTGGCGTATGTCAGCTATCGCTTGCTGGGCTCCACCGCGAGCCTGGCGACCATTGGCCAGATCGCCTTCGCTGCGGTGACCCAACTGGCCCCGGCCATGCTCGGCGCGCTGTACTGGAAACAGGCCAACCGCCGAGGTGTGTTCGCCGGCCTCGCCGCCGGGACATTTATTTGGTTCTACACCCTGATCCTGCCCATTGCCGCCCACAGCCTGGGTTGGTCGCTCAACACCTTCCCGGGACTGGCATGGCTGCACAGCAACCCGCTGAATCTGCCACTGACTCCGCTGACCCAGGGCGTGGTGTTATCGCTGGCGGCCAACTTCACGCTGTTCGCCTGGGTCTCGGTGCTGTCACGCACGCGGGTGTCGGAACACTGGCAGGCCGGTCGTTTTATCGGACAGGAAATCAGTGCACGCCCAAGCGCACGCTCAATGCTGGCCGTACAGATCGACGACTTGCTGCAACTCGCGGCACGCTTTGTCGGTGAGGAACGCGCTCGTCAGAGCTTCATCCGCTTCGCCTATCGCCAAGGCAAAGGCTTCAATCCGAACCAGAATGCCGACGGCGAGTGGATCGCACACACCGAACGCCTGCTGGCAGGTGTACTGGGCGCTTCATCGACGCGCGCCGTGGTGAAGGCGGCCATTGAAGGTCGTGAAATGCAACTCGAGGATGTCGTGCGAATCGCCGACGAAGCCTCTGAAGTCCTGCAATTCAACCGTGCATTGCTGCAAGGCGCGATCGAGAACATTACCCAGGGCATCAGCGTGGTCGACCAGTCGCTCAAGTTGGTGGCGTGGAACCGTCGCTACCTGGAATTGTTCAACTATCCGGATGGATTGATCAGCGTCGGTCGCCCCATCGCAGACATCATTCGCCATAACGCCGAGCGTGGCCTGTGCGGCCCAGGGGAGGCCGAAGTGCACGTCGCCAGGCGCCTGCACTGGATGCGCCAGGGCCGCGCCCACACGTCTGAGAGACTGTTTCCGAATGGGCGGGTGATCGAGCTGATCGGCAACCCGATGCCGGGCGGCGGCTTCGTCATGAGTTTCACCGACATCACCGCGTTTCGCGAGGCCGAGCAGGCGCTGACTGAAGCCAATGAAGGCCTGGAGCGTCGCGTCACCGAACGTACTCATGAACTGTCGCAATTGAACGTGGCCCTGACCGAAGCCAAAGGCACCGCCGAGTCCGCGAACCAGTCGAAAACCCGGTTTCTGGCCGCCGTCAGCCATGACTTGATGCAACCACTGAACGCTGCTCGACTGTTTTCAGCCGCCCTTTCCCACCAGGACGACGGCCTGTCCGCAGATGCCCAGAAACTGGTGCAACACCTCGACACCTCGCTACGTTCGGCCGAAGACCTGATCAGCGACCTTCTGGACATTTCCCGCCTGGAAAACGGCAAGATAAATCCCGATTCAAAACCGTTCGTGCTTAACGAGCTCTTCGACATTCTCGGTGCGGAATTCAAAGCGCTGGCTCGGGACCAAGGTCTGAATTTCCGCATCAGAGGCAGTTCGCTGCGTGTCGAAAGCGACAGCAAATTGCTGAGGCGAATTCTGCAAAACTTCCTCACCAACGCCTTTCGCTACGCCAAAGGGCCGGTGTTGCTAGGTGTTCGGCGACACAAAGGCGAGCTGAGCCTGGAAGTGTGGGACCGCGGGCCGGGCATTCCGGAAGACAAGCAAAAGGTGATTTTCGAAGAGTTCAAACGCCTCGACAGTCACCAGACGCGTGCCGAGAAAGGCCTTGGGCTCGGGCTGGCGATCGCTGACGGGTTATGCCGCGTTCTGGGACATACCTTGCAGGTACGCTCCTGGCCGGGTCGCGGCAGTGTGTTCAGCGTCCGCGTGCCGTTGGCCCGAACGCAAACCGCAATGCCCGTCAAAGTCGCCGAACTCAACGGTAAATTGCTCAGCGGGGCTCAGGTGCTGTGTATCGATAATGAAGACAGCATCTTGATCGGCATGAACAGTTTGCTGACCCGTTGGGGTTGCCAGGTCTGGACGGCGCGCAATCGTGAAGAATGCGCCGCGTTGCTCAATGAAGGCGTACGTCCGCAGTTGGCGCTGGTGGATTATCACCTGGATGATGGTGAAACCGGGACGGACCTGATGGCGTGGCTGCGAACCCGTCTGGGTGAGCCTGTGCCGGGCGTAGTGATCAGCGCTGATGGCCGGCCGGAGACGGTGGCCCAGGTGCATGCGGCGGGGCTGGATTACCTGGCGAAACCAGTGAAGCCGGCGGCGCTGCGGGCGTTATTGAGTCGACATCTGCCGTTGTAAGCCCTAAAAGATCGCAGCCTTCGGCAGCTCCTACAGGGATCTACGTGCATCTGTAGGAGCTGCCGAAGGCTGCGATCTTTTGATCTTTATTCTGGCAACTCAGCCAATCCGTCCACATCCGTCATCGCCCGCTCCAGCAAATCAGCTGGCAGACTCTTGCTCGCCCGCGCGCCCAGCAACTTGAGCTGTTCACTGCGACTCACCAGGTTGCCACGGCCCTCTGTCAGCTTGTTACGCGCCGAACTGTAGGCTTTGTCCAACTGCTGCAGGCGATTGCCGACTTCATCCAGATCCTGAATGAACAACACGAATTTGTCGTACAGCCAACCCGCCCGCTCGGCAATTTCCCGAGCGTTCTGGCTTTGGCGCTCCTGCTTCCACAGGCTGTCGATGACACGCAGCGTGGCGAGCAAGGTTGTCGGACTGACGATCACGATATTGCGGTCGAACGCCTCCTGAAACAGCGTTGGCTCGGACTGCAGTGCCGCGGAAAACGCCGCTTCTATCGGCACGAAAAGCAGGACGAAATCCAGGCTGTGCAAGCCGTCCAGCCGCTTGTAATCCTTGCCCGCCAAGCCTTTCACGTGATTGCGCAGGGACAGCACGTGTTGCTTGATGGCGATCTGGCCGATGGCATCGTCTTCGGCCGCGACGTATTGCTGATAGGCCGTAAGACTGACCTTGGAGTCGACCACCACCTGCTTGTCACCCGGCAGATAAATGATCACGTCCGGCTGAAAACGCTCGCCGTCCGGGCCTTTCAGATTGACCTGAGTCTGGTACTCACGGCCCTTTTCCAGTCCTGCGTGCTCCAGCACGCGCTCAAGAATCAGCTCGCCCCAGTTGCCTTGAGTCTTCTGCCCCTTCAGGGCGCGGGTAAGGTTCGTCGCCTCGTCGCTCAACCGCAGGTTCAACTGCTGCAGGCGCTCGAGCTCCTTGGCCAGGGAGAAACGCTCTCGCGCTTCCGCCTGGTAGCTTTCCTCAACGCGCTTTTCAAAGGACTGAATGCGTTCTTTCAACGGATCGAGCAGTTGACCAAGACGTTGCTGGCTGGATTCGGCAAAACGCTGCTCACGCTCATCGAAAATCTTGCCCGCCAACTCGGCAAACTGCGCACGTAGCTCGTCTCGCGAGCCTTGCAGGTCATTGAGACGCTGCTGGTGGCTTTCCCGCTGCTCCCGCAGCTCGGCGTTGAGCGAAGCGGTCTGCGCGTCGAGGCGACGCAAATCTGCCTCTTTGCCGGCACGTTCGATATTCCATGCGTGCGATGCATCGCGTGCGTCATCGCGTTCGATCTGCAGCAGCTCGACTTCACGACGCAAAGCCGCCAGATCCGATTGCCGCAGGGTGTTGACCTGACTCAAATCACCGATTTCATCGCGACAGGCGTCGAGCTGGGCGTTCAATCCATCCTGCGCCAGCTGGGCTGTGGACAAGCGCTCTTGCAGCAGTGCTACCTCTGACTGAAGGGTGCTCGCGCGACGCTGCAGTTGCCAGGCCATTACCAACAATGGCAATGCCGCACCTGCCAGACCAAGCAATATGCTGGTCAAGTCCATAGCCATAGCCACTCCTGCTAATTCGATAAAGCCTGAAGGTTAACCAAGGCGTCAGGTCTTGGACAGCTCAGTCTTCGGCCAGGCCTAGCTCGCGCTGGGCGCGTCGATCACCTGCCCGTGCCGCCTGGCGCAACAGGTCCTGGCCGATACGACGGTCCCGGGCGTTGCCACATTCGCGGCACATCAACTGGCCGAGGCGGCTTTGCGCCGCCACGATACCTTCACGCGCCGGTTGCTTGAGCAGGCGTCCGGCAAAGTGTTTGACGTTGGTATTTTCGCTAAGGCGCGGGCTGTCCAGTAGCCACTCGGCCACACGCATTGAAAAGCGTTTGGGTGGGGTAACAGCAGTCGGTGGAGTGGTTACGGAAACTGATACTGAACGAAACTTCATAAAACACTGTAGGGCAGATCGGAAGGCGCGCCACTCTACTCTTTTTTTCTTACAGGTAAAGCCTAAAAAAACCCGGCACGCCCGTCCTAGAGCAAGCGCTCGGGACAATCCACAGAAGCTGTGGATAAGTCAGTGGACAACCGCCCTTGAACTCTCGCAAACCCCTGTGGAATGGGGCTCGCAGTCAAACTGACGATTTTTTCACCAGTAAAAAAAAGCGATGTTTTTCATTGACTTAAATTTTGGTTACAGGCACCCACTGCGTTTGAAGGCAAGATGACAGCGGGGTGACAACGTTCGCAACTAATGTGCACAAGTACCTGCAAGGCGGTTATATCGGTGCGCTTTTTTGACGCATTTTGATGGATGAAGCTGGGGATAACCCTCGGTTTACCGTGCATCACGTTGATCCAAGCCGGCCGCAAAACGGCGCACCAGCCGTCGGATGACGGGCTACGGCCTGCGCAATCACCGGAAATCAGCGTCCGCCTGCCCCTTTCCAATGCGCTCAATGGCAATCTTTTTTGCTAACACACTTCCATTCTCAAATTCAATCCGTTAGTATCCGCGGCGTTAGTACCAAGCTGAAAGTCAATTCTGGTCGAACAAATCCCCCCGGTCAGCCTTCCCAAAGGAAGCCTCCACCGAACAAGCGGGATCGACCACCTCGATGGTTTCCAGGTAAACCTTGTGTCAACACAGCCTTTGAATCAAAAGCAAAGGGTGTTGCCAAGCTCACTTACTCTGAACGAACCAGCCTGCAAATTGATCAGGATCTTCACCCCGGGCCCAGAACCTTTGCCCTTGATGTGTTGCCTGCCCTCCTAAGTACCTACCTGCCAGCCCAAGCGCGCCAATTATCAGCGCTTCAAACTGGCTGCTTTGTTCCAGTCGGGTTCTTCGTTCGACCAACGGTGGTCGTCGTCACTGGAACGTTTTAATTTTGCACGGCTCTTATCCGTGTCGCTTGTAGGAACACCCAATAATGACTACTCAAATCCACACCCAAGATGCAATTCGCACCTTAACCAACGCTTTTGCACCAATGAACTGCCTGATCATGGCCGCTCGCAAAGGCTGCTTCAGCTTCACACTGGTTAACGAACACGGTATCGCTCGTCACAGCGAACGCCTGTACCCCGATCAATACTCCAGCGCAGAACCGCTGCAGGCCGTGATCGATCGTACCCGTCAGGCACTGGTTGCCTGATACGCCAGAAAGGCTGAAAACCTCAAAAGCCCTGCTTCAATAGCAGGGCTTTTTATTGCCTGATATTTCCCTTGTCGTCGCCAAGGCCTAAGTACTAACCGATATAACGGTTATAACTCCGCGCCGGAAATATTTTAAAAACAGGCCTTTACAGCGTGAATATGACACTACACTTCAACTCAAGCGGCGTGATCCGCTTCCGGCGAGCCTGAGTCGATTCACTGCTGCCAAGGCCCCTTCAGGCATCGCCGCCCACTTTATGTTTCGAGGGCTTTATGGGTATCGCTGCCAGCGAACTGTGCCGTTATGTGATCCGTCCGACCTTGCTCTATCTCGGGCGTCATAGCGCAACTGCCGAATCCCTGTTGCTGGGCATCGCCGCCAGCCAGTCTGCCCTCGGATCCGCCCTTCATGACCGCCGCGGCCATGGCCTCTACCGAATCGCCGAACCCCGTCATCAAGCGCTCTGGGACCATTATCTGGCCCTCGATCCGGAACGCGCCAGCCTGGTAAGAGGCCTGGCGAGTCAACATGCTTTCCTTAGCAGCCCGCACCTGGAATTGACCGTCAACCTGCGTTACGCCACTGCCATCGCCTGGCTGCTGGTCGAAGAACAAAACACCTCGCTCCCCGAAGCAGACGACCTGCTGGGAATGGCCCGAATCTGGCGCCAGACCTTCCAGCCCCAAGGACGTCTTAGAGACTTCACCTGCGCCTGGCAAACCTGTGTTTCAACTTTGAATCAGGTCGCCTGCTGATCCGCCCATTTCACAAGATCGCTCAACAGGTCGCGAATCCGGTCGGATTGTCCTACAAAACCGCTCTAACTCAAGCGATACAGCCTATAGCGCTGGGACGAAAATGTTGGTAATTTTCGCCCCGGTGATCACCAGGAGTTCTAATAATGAAAAAAGTAATGCTCAAAACCACCCTTAGCCTCGCCGTTACCCTGGCATCCACCCAGATCTTTGCAGCTGGCTTTGCCATCAACGAACAAAGTATCAGCGGGATGGGTACAGGTTTTGCCGGGCGATCTTCCTCTGCCGATGACGCAAGCACCATTTTTGGCAACCCTGCCGGCATGTCGCGCATCAAGCGCGAACAAGTCACCGGCGGCGCTGCAATGCTCGACGCACACACCGATATCAGCAACGCCAGCTCCAGCCCGAACGGCGGCAGCAACAAAGGCGACATGGTTCCCTTCATCGCCGTACCTATGGGCTACTACGTCAAGCCAATCGACGACCATTGGGCAGTCGGTGTGGGCATCTACGCTCCGTTCGGCCTGGTGACCGACTACGAGCAAGGCTTCGCTGGCCGTTACTTCGGCAGCAAGAGCGACGTTAAAATCGTGACCCTGCAACCGACTGTCAGCTACGCCTTCAACGACAAGGTGTCCATCGGTTTCGGTCCGACCATCAACCGTATCGACGGCAAGCTGGAATCGAACCTGTCGATCACCCAGGCCGCGCCAGATGGCGAAGTCAAGATCAAGGGTGACGACACCGCGCTGGGCTACAACATCGGCGTGCTGGTTCAAGCCACCGACAGCACCCGCCTCGGCCTGACTTACCACTCGAAAGTGAAGTACAAGCTCGAAGGCAACACCAAGGTCAATTACAACGTCCTGGGCCTGATCGGTCAAAACCCTAGCCAGAAGTACGATGCCTCCCTGGACCTGACGACGCCTGAGTCGGTGGACTTCTCGGTCACGCACAAACTGGATGACCAGTGGACCCTCTACGCAGGCAGCACCTGGACTCGCTGGAGCCGTTTGAAAGAGATCACCGTTGAAAACAGCGGCGTTCCTGCGGTCCTCAATGGTCAATTCGGGACCATCACCGAAGAACAGAACTGGCACGACACCTGGGCTCACGCCATCGGCGCGTCCTATCAGCTGAACAAGCAATGGGTGCTGCGTACCGGCCTGTCCTTCGACCAGGCACCGACCAACAACGAAGACCGCTCCCCACGCATCCCGACTGGCGATCGCAAGATTTTCAGCCTGGGCGCTGGCTGGAGCCCGACCGACGACCTGACCATCGACGTAGCGTATTCGTACCTGCGTGAAGATTCGGTCAAGGTTAACAACAGCAACGACCGTGGTCAGACTTACAACGCCAAGTACGAAAACTGGGCGAACGGTTTCGGTGTGGGTGCAACCTACCGCTTCTGATGATTCACGGCGAACCTGAACGGCTCGCCACCTGAATCAAAAAAGCCCCGCTCTCTTGCTAAGAGCCGGGGCTTTTTAGTGGGTGGCGATCAGGGTTGCGAAGCCAGGGCTTTCTCCACCGCGGCAATGAATTCCGGATCGTCGGGCTTGGTCAGGCTGGAGAAATTGGCGATCACCTTGCCTTGGCGATCGACCACATACTTATAGAAATTCCACTTCGGGGCGCTGGTCTGTTCGGCGAGCACCTTGAACAGATGAGTCGCATCGGCGCCGCGGACGTTCTGCGGTTCGGTCATGGTGAACGTCACGCCGTAGTTCACGTAGCAGACCTTGGCGGTCTCAGCACCGTCCTTGGACTCTTGCTTGAAGTCATTGGAAGGTACGCCGATCACCTCCAGGCCTTGAGCCTTATATCGCTGATTCAACGCCTCAAGACTTTTGAATTGCGGGGCGAACCCACAGAAGCTCGCGGTATTGACCACCACCAATGGTTTGCCCGCAAAGCGCTGGCACAGGTCGATTGATTCCTTGGCACGCAGTTTCGGCAACGAACCTTGCAACAATTCCGGACATTCCGCCGCTTGGGCCACACCACAAAACGCAACCAGTAACGCGGGAACTGCAAGCCAGCGCATCTGCATAACCGTGCATCCTTGAGAAGATCGTCAGGAAGAAGTTACTCGTCCTGACGCCCTGCTAGCAAGCGCCCATGCCCAACTGCATCAGCGCCAGTCCGCCCTGATGCCAACCCCACCACACCAGTGCCAGCAGCAACGTGCCAGCGCCCGCCAGGAGGATGCGCGGCCAGAGTCTGTTCATAGCGCACTCAGCTGGGTTTGCAGGCGCGCCACAGGCTGCTCACGAACGGGCCAATTCAGCGCTGCCGCCAACAGGCTCAAGAGAATCGCTACCTGCCAAATCAAGTCATAGCTCCCGGTCCGGTCATACACCACCCCGCCCAACCAGCCTCCGAGGAAGGAACCCAGCTGGTGAAAGAGGAAAACAATCCCTCCGAGCATGGACAGGTTTCGCACACCAAACAAGGTGGCCACGGTGCCGTTGGTCAACGGAACGGTCGACAGCCACAGAAACCCCATCGCCATGCCGAACAGGTACGCGGTCGTCGTGGTCACCGGCGCCCACAGGAACAGCCCGATCACCACGGCCCGCAACAGGTACAAACCGGTCAGCAAACGGGGCTTGGACATCCGTCCACCCAGCCATCCGGCGCTATAGGTACCGAAAATATTGAACAGCCCGATGAGTGCCAAAACGGTAGTGCCGACGGTGGCAGGCAGGTGCTGATCCACCAGATAGGCCGGCAGGTGTACGCCGATGAATACGACCTGGAAACCACAGACAAAAAAGCCGAACGCCAACAGCCAGAAACCCGAATGGGAACAGGCCTCGCGAAGCGCTTCAGAGAGGCTTTGCTCATGACCCAGCGTTGGCAGCGGTTTGTCCTTGAGCATACTCACCAGCGGCACGATCAACGCCACCAGCAGTCCCAGCACCAACAAAGCCGCGGACCAGCCAAGCCAACCGATCAATCCCAGGGTGCCCGGCAACATGGCGAACTGACCGAAGGAGCCGGCGGCACTGGCGATGCCCATACCCATACTGCGCTTCTCAGGCGGCACTGCGCGCCCGACCACGCCGAGAATCACCGAGAACGACGTACCCGAGAGACCGATACCAATCAGCAATCCGGCACTCAGGGACAGGGTCAGCGCCGAATCGGACAGCCCCATGCACACCAGACCCACCGCGTACAAAATGCCCCCGATGAGCACCACTTTCGCCGCACCAAAGCGATCAGCCAGGGCGCCAGTGAAAGGCTGCGCGAGCCCCCAGATCAAATTCTGCAAGGCAATGGCGAAGGCGAACGTTTCACGCCCCCAGCCGAACTCGGCACTCATCGGCGCGAGAAACAGCCCGAAACCGTGTCGCACACCCAGCGATAACGCCAGGATCAGCGCACTCCCCAACAGAACCCAACCACACGTACGCCACATCGATGTCATTCTTGTTCTCCGGTCGCGGGTATATACCCGCTTAAGACTGAACAAACTGGCCTCAAGCCAGTTCATCCAGCAATTTCAGCAAGATTTCACGCTTCTCGGTGCCCAGACGTTCAACCAGTCGCTGCTGCGCCGCTTCCCAGGCCGGAAGGGCCGCTGCGAGGCGGTCAGCCCCGGCATCGGTGAGCCTGACGATGCGATTGCGCATGTCCTCGCCCTCAACCAGCATCACCAGGCCTTCCCCCTCAAGCACCCGAAGGTTGCGCCCCAAGGTGCTGCGATCAAGGCCCATGGCTTCAGCCAAAGTGGAAATACTCGGCTGATCGAGGCGCTGCAGATTGCACAGAAGAGAATACTGGGCGACGTTGATCCCGAAGCCATCGAGAGCGCCGTCGTAATGCCTGCTGACGCCACGAGCGGCGCGACGCAGGTTGATACATAAACATTGGGAGTCGAGCATGATGCGTGTATATACCCGCGAGTCAGTTAAATCAAGTTACAGATAAGGTCAGGCAGAAAGATCGCAGCCTCGTTTCACCCGAAAGCGCCAACGAAAAGGTCAATACGCCAGTCTCAGATCAACGCCACGCCGACCAACACCGCGACCTCAAGCAGCTCCAGCATCGCGCCCGCCGTATCCCCCGTCGCCCCACCCAATCGCCGCAGCATCACCTGTCGCAGCCAGACAAACACCAGCGCCGCCAGCACCAGCGCAACAACACCGCTCAAACCCGCAATCAGTACGCAGGCCAACGCACTCAGCGCCAGCACACGCTTACCGGCCAATCGCGGCAAATGATCAGCCAGCGCCTGCCCCAATCCGCCTGCACGCACATAAGGCGTGGTCAGGAACAACCCCAGCAATGCAGCGCGCCCCATCAGCGGAACGATGATCAGGACAAGGCCGTGATGCTGTTCGATCAACGCCAGCAACGCAGCGAACTTGAGCAGCAACACCAGCACCAGCGTCACCACGGCAATCGGCCCGCTTCGCGGGTCCTTCATGATCGTCAGGGTGCGCTCTCGATCACCGAATCCTCCGAGCCACGCATCGGCGCTGTCGGCAAGGCCATCAAGGTGTAAAGCGCCGCTGAGCGATACCCAAGTCGTCAGCAGCAATGCGGCGTGAAGCAACAATGGCGTACCAAGCAAAAGCCAGTTCATCGCCCACAGAATCACACCAAACAGCAGCCCCACCAGCGGATAGAAAAGCAACGACCGCCCGAGTTCCTGCGGCGCCGGCATGCCCGGCAGACGAATCGGCAAGCTGCTCAGGAACTGCAAGGCAATCCAGAATGGCAGCATCTTCAGCTCGCTTCCCGCAATAAGCCGCCGGGCTCGACCGCCAGCGAAAACAACGCGCCGTGCCCGACTTCAACGTTGAGCAATTGCTCGCGCGGTAATCCCCGGGCCTGAGCCAGCAACAACCGCATGACGCCTCCGTGACTGATCAACAGCACCCGCTCCCCCGCATAGGCCGCGTGCAGACGCTGGACTGCCGCCAATACCCGCGCCGAAAAGTCCACGACGGGCTCGCCCTGAGGCGGTGTGAACGAATAGGGGTCAGCCCAGAACTGGCCCAACGCTTCGGCGTCGGTCTCCATCAGCGCCAAGGCACTCTGCCCTTCCCAGGCACCGAAATGCAGCTCCTGCAGATCTTTTTCGAGTTGCACCGGCAAGCCCAATTGCGCACCGAGTTCGTGGGCAAACCGCGCGCAACGCTGCAACGGCGAACTGACCAGACGGTCCCACGGGCCTTGCTCGATGACGGCCCCGCGCATCTGCGCCCAGCCGGTGTCAGTCAACGCGTCGTCGAGACTGCCGCGCAAGCCGCCGCCGAGTTCGGTTTCGCCGTGACGCAACAGATCGAGCCGCAAGGTCATGCCGGACGGTCCGCGACGGCGGCTTCGGCGAAAGTCGCCATCTGGCCGTGGAGGTCGCAGGCCAGACGCAGCAACGGCACGGCCAACGCCGCACCACTGCCCTCGCCCAGGCGCAGACCGAGGTCCAGCAGCGGTTCAGCACCCAGCGCTTCCAGCACGTACCGATGACCCGGCTCGGCGCCACGATGACCGAACAACAGCCAAGGACGAGATTGCGGGTTCAACCGCACCGCCACCAACGCGGCAACACTGCAAATGAAACCGTCCACCAGCACTGCAACGCCTTCCTGCGCACACGCCAGATAGGCGCCGACCAGTGCTGCGATTTCGAAACCGCCGAGGTTGAACAGCGTCTGCAAGGCATCGCCACGCTGAGCATTGTGCAACGCCAATGCGCGCTCGATGACCTGGGCTTTATGGCTGACGCCCGCTGCGTTCAGCCCGGTGCCCGGCCCGGTGAGGTACACCACCGGGCAATCGAGCAGCGCGCAGGCTAATGCACTGGCTGCGGTGGTGTTGCCGATGCCCATTTCGCCACCGATGAACAATTGCGCACCCGCCGCCAGTGCTCGCTGCACACTGTCGCGTCCCGCCTGCAGCGCAAGTTCACCCTGGGTTTGAGTCATGGCCGCAGCTTCTACAAAATTCGCCGTACCGGGACCGATGTTCAAGTGGCGTACACCAGGCAAATTCAGCGCCGGATTGACGGTGCCCAGGTCCACCACTTCCAGCGAAGCGCCCAACTGACGCGCCAGCACACTGATCGCCGCACCGCCGCTGACGAAGTTGTGCAGCATCTGCCCGGTCACTTCCTGGGGAAAAGCAGACACACCTTCGGCAACCACACCGTGGTCACCGGCAAATATGGCGATCCACAGTTGATCGAGGGAGGGTTTGACCTGCCCCTGCATCCCCGCCAGTTGCACCGCCACCGACTCGAGACGACCGAGAGAACCCGCGGGCTTGGTCAGCTGTTGTTGCCGGGCCTCAGCCTGTTCGATGCTCTGGGCGTCGATGGACTTGCAAGGGTTCAGCCACCAGGATTGAGTCATAACGCGGTTCCTTTCAAAGTCAGGGGCAGACCGGCGACAGTCAGTACGACGCGCTGGCAGCGTTCGGCCAAGGCTTGATGCAGCCAACCGGCTTCATCGACATAGCGACGCGTCAATTCGCCCAGCGGCACGACGCCCATTCCGGTCTCGTTGCTGACAAAAATGATTTCACCCGGCAGCGACGCCAGGCAATCCAGCAGCGCTTCACGCTCGACCGTCAGCCGTTCGGCATCGTCGAGCATCAGCAGATTGGTTAGCCACAAGGTCAGGCAATCGACCAGCAGGCAGCGGTCGGCGCCAGCGGTTTCACGCAGCACGCGAGCGAGCTCAAGGGGTTCTTCGATCAGCGCCCATTCGGCTGGACGACGCGCGCGGTGATGGAGCACCCGCTGGCTCATTTCACCATCCAGAGGCTGGCTGGTGGCGATATAGGTCACCGCCAGTTTGCTGTCAGAAGCGAGCTTTTCGGCCAGGCGGCTTTTGCCGGAGCGGGCACCGCCGAGGATCAGTTGGAGCATGGTTTATTCCTTGAAATCTTCGGTGAGGCATCGGGCCTTATCGCGAGCAGGCTCGCTCCCACAGATGATTGATGGTGAACACAAATTTTATGTCCACTGCAGATCTCCAGTGGGAGTGAGCCTGCTCGCGATGAGGCCGGCCCGGTCAACTTGGAAACCACAGAGCTGACGCAACAACGCTGTATCCAGATGCTGCTCCACCAGATCCGCCAACCGCTCGATATCCCGCTCACGCAACCCGTGATAATCCACGTCCTGCACATCCTCCAATCCCGCCCAGCGCAGCAGCGCACTGCATGCCGCCGGTGATTCGAACAGACCATGCAGATAGGTGCCAAACACCTGCCCATCAACACTTTGCGCACCGTCGCAGCGACCATCGTCGAGCTGCACCGCAGCGTTCTCCAGCGCCGGCCCGGTGGTCACCCCGGCATGAATTTCATAACCACTGACGACAGCGTCTTCCAGCATCAGGCGCCCGCGCACATTGCGCAGCTGCTTCTCTTCTTCGAGCTGGGTTTCGAACGCCAGCAAACCCAAACCGGCACTGGAACCCGGCGCGCCTTCGAGGCCAAGCGGATCATGCACCTGCTCACCGAGCATCTGCAGGCCACCACAGATACCCAGCAATTTTCCGCCATAACGCAGATGACGGGCGATCGCGGTGTCCCAGCCATTGGCGCGCAGGAACGCGAGGTCACTGCGCACGCTTTTCGACCCAGGGAGAATAATCAGGTCAGCCGGTGGAATCGGTTGGCCGGGGCCAATGAACTGCAGATCAACTTGGGGATGCAGGCGCAGCGGGTCGAAATCAGTGTGGTTGCTGATGCGCGGCAGAACCGGCACCACGACTTTCAACACCTGCTCTGCCTTAACGGTCTGACGCTGGTCGATGCCGTCTTCGGCTTCCAGGTGCAAGTCCATCACATAGGGCAGCACGCCGATCACCGGTTTGCCAGTGCGCGCCTCCAGCCAGTCCAGACCAGGCTGCAACAACGCAATGTCACCGCGAAAGCGATTGATGATGAAGCCTTTCACCCGCGCCTGTTCACTGGCGGACAGCAGTTCCAGCGTGCCCACCAGATGCGCGAAAACGCCGCCACGGTTGATATCGGCAATCAACACCACCGGGCAATCGACCGCTTCGGCAAAGCCCATGTTGGCAATGTCGCCGGCGCGCAGATTGATCTCCGCCGGCGACCCTGCCCCTTCCACCATCACCACCGGATACGCCGCACTCAAGCGAGCATGGGAGGCCAGTACGGCTTGCATGGCGATGGCTTTGTAGTCGTGATAGGCGACGGCGTTCATGGTCGTCACCGCCCGCCCATGGATGATCACCTGGGCACCGGTGTCGCTGTTGGGTTTGAGCAGCACCGGGTTCATGTCGGTGTGGGGTTCCAGGTGGGCAGCCTGTGCCTGCACCGCCTGCGCGCGCCCGATCTCGCCGCCATCGGCAGTCACTGCACTGTTCAACGCCATGTTCTGCGGCTTGAACGGCACAACGCTTACCCCTTGGCGCACCACCCAACGACAAAGCGCCGTCACCAGGGTGCTTTTACCGGCATCGGACGTAGTGCCTTGCACCATCAGCGTGGTCATTGCGTTTCCTTGACGAAGGCTTGAAGCGATTGCTCCAGCCGGACCCAGTCTGCTTCATCGGCGGGCAAACCGAATCGCAGGCTGCTGTTGTGGGTGAACAACCGCAGCAGAATTCCGCGCCGGGCCATGAATTCATGCAGTTCTGCAGCGCGCTCGATCATCAACCACTGGAACAGTGCGCAACCGCCATGGGGCGCAAAACCATACTGTTCAAGCAATTGCGCCAGGCGTTTGCCAGCTTCGTCCGTGCGTTTACGCTGGTGAGCGTGCCCTTCGACATCCCGTAAGCACGCCTGGCCGAGCACGCGAGTCGGTCCGCTGACCGCCCACGGCCCCACTTGCTCCGCGAGTAATTTGAGCAGCTTTCGCTCAGCCAGGACGAACCCCAGCCGCACACCGGCCAGGCCGAAAAACTTGCCGAAGGAACGCAATATGATCAAACCCACTTGATGGGCATACGGTGCCAGGCTGAGCTGCGGCGTGTTGTCCATGAATGCCTCGTCCACCACCAGCCAACCACCGCGCTGTGCCAGTCGCGCGTGCCAGTCGAGCAAGCGATTCGGCGTCAGACTCAATCCTGTGGGGTTATTCGGGTTGACCACCACCAGCACATCCAGATTGTCGATATAGAAGTCGACCTCCTGTTCAAGTACCTCGCGCACGATATAGCCGCTGCGGCGCCACGCTTCGGCGTGTTCGGCGTAACAGGGCGACAGCACGCCGACCTTGCCGGAGCGACGTAAACGCGGCAGCAGCTGGATCGCCATTTGCGAGCCGGCCACCGGCAGCACTTGAACGGCCCCGTAATAATCGCAGGCGGCCTGTTCCAGACCGTCGTCAGTTTCAGGCAGACGTGCCCAGGCCTGCAAAGGGATCTCCGGGACCGGGAACGGCCAGGGTGCGAGCCCACTGGACAGGTCGAGCCAATCCGCTTCGGCGATGCCGTACTCGAGCGCCGCCTTGCGTAAACGGCCACCGTGTTCAAGCATAAAATTCAGCACCCACGCAGAGAATCAACAGCCACAACCATACCCCGCGCTGGACCAATTGCCAGCCTCGATCAATGGAGTCGGCACTCGCAGGCTCACCTTCACCCAGCGGCGGGCGCTGATGCAATTCACCGTGATAGATCGCCGCCCCGCCCAACTCGACCCCAAGCGCGCCAGCACCGGCTGCCATCACCGGACCGGCGTTCGGACTGTCCCAGGTCGGCCCTTGGGTGCGCCAGCATTTCAATGCAAGCCGGGTTTTCCCCAACAGGGCGTAAGTCAATGCCACCAGCCGTGCCGGAATGTAATTGAGCACGTCGTCTATCTTCGCCGCCGCCCAGCCAAACCGCTCGAAGCGTTCGTTGCGATAACCCCACATGGCGTCCAGGGTGTTGCTCAAACGGTAGAGCACCACGCCCGGCGCGCCGGCCACGGCAAACCAGAACAGCGCAGCAAACACCGCATCACTGCCGTTTTCCAATACGGATTCGGTCGCGGCGCGGGCGACTTCGGTTTTATCCAGTTCGCTGGTTTGGCGACTGACCAGATACCCCACGCGTTTGCGCGCCTCTTCCAGATCATCGCTGCGCAGGGCCTTGGCCACGGGCTCGACATGCTCGCCGAGACTGCGCATGCCAAGCGCGCAATAGAGCGCGAGAATCTCCACGATCCAGCCGACATAAGGCGCCCAGGAAAATGCCGTCGCCAACACGGTCAGCGGCAGCACAGCTATCACCCAGGCGGTCACGCCATGGCTACGCCAGCCGCGTCCACCACTGTTGAAACGTTGCTCGATGCGGTCGGCAAATCGGCCGAACGCCACCAGCGGATGCCAGCGTTTCGGTTCACCCAGCAGCGCATCCAGCGCCACGGCGGCGACACTCAACAACGCCACACTCATTGACTCACTCCCCACACATTTTCATACAGCAGTTCACTCAGCGGACGCGCCTGCACCCAACCTTCGAGCACCAGCATTGGCGCTGGATAAAACGCTTTCACCGGGCCCAGGCACAACACGGCAACCGGTTTGGCGCCTTCTGGCATGTCCAGCAAATCCGCCAGGGCCTGGGGTTCGAACAGCGACACCCAGCCCATGCCCAACCCTTCGGCACGAGACGCCAGCCACAGGTTCTGGATCGCGCAGGACACTGAGGCGAGGTCCATTTCCGGCAAGGTCCGACGGCCGAAAATATGCCGCTCACGATCGTCCATCAGCGCGGCAACCAGGACTTCGGCACAGTCGTTGATGCCTTCGACTTTGAGCTTCATGAATTCGTCGGTGCGCTCGCCCAGGGCTTCGGCAGTGCGAATGCGCTCTTCTTCCACCAGCGATTGAATCTGGCCACGCAAGGCCCGGTCGCTGATGCGAATGAAACGCCAAGGCTGCATCAAGCCGACACTGGGCGCCTGGTGGGCGGCCTGGAGCAAGCGTTGCAGCTGTTCGGGCTCGACGGTGCCACCGCTGAAGTGGCGCATGTCGCGGCGTTCGGCGATGGCTCGATAGACTGCATCGCGTTCGGCTTCAGAAAATGTGTTGTCGGTCATGGCCTGTTCGCTGGCAAGCCAGCTCCCACAAGGAGCAGGTGATCAACTGTGAGAGCTGCGGTGCGACGACTCGACTTGCCAGCGATGGCTACTTCACGGTCAGGCGCAAACAGTGCAGCAATCGCGGACGGATTCGACGGAAAGTAAAAATGCACGTAAGAAGCCGTCATCCGCCCCTCACGATAAACCGCCTCGGCCCCGCGCCCACCGTTCGGGCTCAGCCCACGGGCGATCGGTTGAAGCTCGGTGCTGGTCAAAGAGTGGTGATAGGTATGCCCGCGCAGTGAGCCTTCGGGCAAATCGACCGCCTGCAACGCCAGCGCCGCCAGTCGCTTTTGCATCACTGCATCTCCCGCCAACAAGCCGACCAGCTTCGCGCGCGTGCCGTCGACATCGGTCAATGAGTCGAGCAGGTACAACATGCCGCCACACTCGGCCAGCAGTGGTTTACCAGCGCTATGGTGAGCACGAATCGCATTCAGCATCGAGGTGTTCTGTGACAGTGTTACATGGTGCAATTCGGGATAACCGCCTGGCAGATACAGGCTGTCCGCGTCGGGCAAATGGGCGTCCCGGATCGGCGAGAAAAACAGCAACTCGGCACCCATGGCCCTCAGTAAATCCAGGCTCGCGCCATAGGTGAAAGCGAACGCTTCATCACGGGCCACGGCAATCCGCACGCCCGCCAGCAAGGGCTCGGCGACGATCACATCCGGCGCGGCGAATTCCACCGCCGGGGGCAACGCAACTTCGCAACTGCCAGCCAGTGCATCGGCTGCGGCATCGAGGCGCAGGTCCAGGTCGTTCAACTCACTCGCTTGCACCAGGCCGAGATGCCGGCTCGGCAATTGAATCCCGGTTTCTCTGGACAATGCGCCGTACCAACGCAACCCTTCCGTCAGGCTGCCTTCGAGCAACTGCGCATGGCGCAAGGTACCGACCCGATTGGCCAATACGCCGGCAAACGGCAAGTTTGGCTGATACCGCGCCAACCCCAACGCCAGCGCACCAAAGGTCTGCGCCATGGCCGTGCCGTCGATCACGGCCAGCACCGGCACACCGAAATGCCGCGACAGATCGGCACTGGACGGTGTGCCGTCGAACAGCCCCATGACGCCTTCAATGAGGATCAGGTCTGCCTCACCCGCGGCTTCCCACAGGAGCCGACGGCTGTCCTGCTCGCCAACCATCCACATGTCCAGTTGATAGACCGGCGAACCGCTGGCGCGCTCGAGAATCATCGGGTCCAGAAAGTCCGGACCGCATTTGAATACGCGGACCTTGCGCCCCTGATTGCGATGCAAACGGGCCAGCGCAGCGGTGACGGTGGTCTTGCCCTGACCGGAGGCCGGCGCGGCGATGAGTACCGCGGGGCAATGACGGGGTTGATTCACAATTCGACGCCTTTTTGCGCTTTGATCCCGGCCTGGAACGCATGCTTGATCACGCCCATTTCGGTCACGGTGTCAGCCAGTTCAATCATTTCCGGTTTGGCGCCGCGCCCGGTTACCACGACGTGCTGCATCGGCGGGCGGGCCTGCAAATCGCTGAGTACCTGATCGAGGTCGAGATAGCCGTGCTTGAGCGCGATGTTCAACTCGTCCAGCACCACCAGACCTATCGACGGATCGCGCAACAATTCACGAGAAACTGCCCACGCCGCTTCGGCAGCAGCAATGTCACGCTGACGGTCCTGGGTTTCCCAGGTGAAACCTTCGCCCATCACATGAAAACGCACCTGCTCCGGAAAGCGGCGGAAGAACAGTTCTTCACCGGTGCTGTTACGCCCCTTGATGAACTGCACTACACCACACTGCATACCATGCCCCATGGACCGGGCAAGCATGCCGAACGCCGAGCTGCTTTTGCCCTTGCCGTTGCCGGTGAGCACCAGCAGCAGGCCGCATTCATTCGGGGAGTTGGCGATGCGTTCGTCGATCACGGCTTTTTTGCGCAACATGCGCGCCAGGTGGCGTTCGTCGCGATCAGGGGTATCAGTCATGGGGAAGCTCTCCGTTGGGGCTGGATAACGGCGGGCAGGCACAAGAATAGACGGCAAAAAGCCTGGCATCGCCCACCGTGATGCCGCTGGATGGATCAGGCCGGTCTCCGGGCTCATGAGCGGCTTGACGCCGAACTGCGCGCCTTCCCATACCGATAATCGACACAGTGGCACAAGGCGCAGTTTTTACTCATTTACCGTTGCGGGGGCAGCGCCGGGATCGCGAAGCTTCGTGCAACAAAGCGATCACTCACCGGCTTCCCTGTTTCACTCTGTCGACGACGTCACAGAGCACCTGAAACAAGCCGCGAAGGTTAGAGGGTTGGGGGTGGAGCGTCAATTAAAGACGGGACTTGTCTGCGCGAATAACTGCCGCAGATCGTTTGATTGATTGTGCCCCGTTGAACCATCGCACATTTGCGCTTCTCTACTGATCAGGTCAATGCATTTAAAGGGAAGATCAGCATGCGCAAACCCCAGCTCGTTCTCGTCATCGCGCTCGCCGGAGGTCTCGTCGCCTGCGGTGAAACCTCCAGCCTGCAAGTCTCCGACGGCACCGGTCCGTCACCCAAGCTGCCAGAACCGAACAAGACCCTGATACCGACGGTGAACATCGCCCCGGCCGTCGGCTGGGCTGACGGTGCCAAACCGACAGCCGCGGCCGGCACGCAGGTGGCGGCATTTGCCGAAGGGCTCGATCACCCACGCTGGCTCTACGTGCTGCCCAATGGTGATGTGCTGGTGGCGGAAACCAACGCACCGCCAAAGCCCGATGATGGCAAAGGCATAAAAGGCTGGGTCATGAAGACCGTCATGGGACGCGCGGGGGCTGGCGTCCCAAGTCCAAATCGCATCACGCTGCTGCGGGACAAGGATCACGACGGCATTGCTGAAACCCGCACCGTGTTTCTGGAGAACCTGAATTCGCCCTTCGGCATGACCCTGGTCGGCAATGATCTGTATGTCGCCGACACCGACCGCTTGTTGCGTTTCCACTATGCAGACGGTGACACGGCGATCAAATCGCAACCGATCAAAGTGGTCGACTTGCCGGGTGGTACGCTGAACCATCACTGGACCAAAAACGTTATCGCCAGCAAGGATGGCAACAAGCTTTACGTCACCGTTGGCTCCAACAGCAACGTCGCGGAAAACGGAATGGACAAGGAAGAAGGCCGCGCGGCCATTTGGGAAGTGGATCGCGCGACCGGCAATCACCGAATTTTCGCTTCGGGCCTGCGCAATCCCAACGGCATGGCCTGGGAGCCGGATAGCGGCGCGTTATGGACCGCTGTCAACGAACGTGACGAAATCGGCAGTGACCTGGTGCCGGACTACATCACCTCGGTCAAGGACGGGGCCTTTTATGGCTGGCCGTTCAGCTATTACGGCCAACATGTAGACGTTCGCGTTGAGCCACAAAACCCCGACCTGGTGGCCAAGGCGATTGCTCCAGATTATGCGGTAGGCCCACACACCGCCTCCCTCGGCCTGACGTTTGCGCAAGGCAACACACTGCCAGCCCAGTTCAAGGAAGGCGCGTTCATTGGTCAGCACGGCTCATGGAATCGCAAGCCGCACAGCGGTTATAAAGTGATTTTCGTGCCGTTCAGCGCGGGCAAGCCTACCGGGCAGCCGGTCGATGTCCTGACTGGCTTCCTTAATGAAGACGAAAAAGCCATGGGCCGGCCAGTAGGCGTGGTGATCGATCAGCAGGGTGCTTTGCTGGTGGCAGATGACGTAGGGAACAAAGTGTGGCGGGTGTCGGCAGTTAAATAAGGTCAAAAAAAATCGCAGCTATCGGCAGCTTCTGGGGACGTAGGTTCGTCCATTCAGGTACTGCAGACAGCTGCGATTTTTTTTTGTCCAACCTTAATCTTTTTGGGCGCAACGGACGCCTGTTACGGATTGCGTGCCAGGTGTTCCGGCTGCAGGACTCGCTTGGCGCTCAGGTATGCCTTCTGCCAATAAGCCTTGGACAGGCTGTCCAGCTTCACCGTACCGCCAGTGGCTGGCGCATGAACGAAGCGGCCTTCACCTACATAGATCCCGGCATGGCTGACCTGGGAACCACCGTTGGTGGCGAAAAAGATCAGATCCCCGGTTTGCAGCCCTTCCTTGCCGACGCTGGCGGCTTGCATGCCGATCATCTCGCGGGTGGTACGTGGCAGGGTAATACCAGCGACATCATGGTAGACGTAGCCAATCAGTCCACTGCAATCAAACCCCGAGTCCGGCGTGTTGCCGCCCCAGCGATAAGGCGTTCCCACCAGGCCCAACGCACGAAACAGCACGTCTTCCGCCTCAGGCGAAAAAGGTTGGGCAGGACCAAATACGATGGGAGCGCGAATAACCGGTGCGGCTGGCGGTGGAGTGCGGCTGGCGCAAGCGCTGAGCAACGCTGCTAAGAGCAGGAGGGTGAGGCGGGCCGACGTCGTCATAAGCAGAACATCCTGATCTGGCTGCGGCTATTTCCACCGAAACGGCAGAAAAGAAAACCGCCTGCGCGTAACGCAGGCGGTTTGCCATCAATAATAGATCAGGATTCTAGACGCTATACGGCAAACTTCAAGTAAGACTTTAAGTTCACCTTACAAACTGTGAGCTTACTTGCGCGCCGTGACCACAGTCGGAGCCATCGCGAGTGCGCGCTTGGCTTCAATAAAGGTTTTGCTCCAGTAGCTGTCGCCCAGGCTATCAACCCGAACACCACCGCTGCGGCGGCTGCTGGAGTGGATAAACTGGTCATCGCCCAGATAGATACCGGCATGGCTGACGCGACCGCGACGACCATTGGTGGCGAAGAACAGCAGGTCACCTGGCTTGAGGTTGTTACGGGAGACCAGCGGAGCATCAACGTTGATCATTTCGCGAGTGGAGCGCGGCAGGTTCATGCCGGCCTCTTCACGAAACAGGTAGCCGATGAAACCGCTGCAATCGAAACCGGCTTCAGAGGTACCGCCAAAACGGTAACGGGTACCGATCAGGGACATGCCACGTTCGAGAATGCTGTCGGCCAGAACCGGAAGCTGGTACGACTTGCCATCAGCAAAGGTCGCCAGTTCTTTTTCGGTGGCCATCTCTTCCAGGTATTGAACGGAAGAAGCTTGGGCGGTAACAGTGTTTTTGAACTGTTGCTGCTGCTGTGACGTCTGCTCGGAAACTGGAGAGTGAGCAGCGCAACCGAACAACAGGGTAACGAGTGCGAGAGGCACGAGGGGTGCGAAGCGATTTAGCATGGGCACGACCGTGGCTGATAGTTGTAAAGAAGCCGAGACTATGCCCGCTATCATCCTCATTTGCAAATTCTATCGAACTTTATGTGACTTTTCGGTTTCGCGTTTACATCTAAGCGCTAAAGCCCCATTTAGACACTCTCGCAGCCTACAACGTGTAGGACAGCGGAATGTCTGACGCCTGAAATGTGCCCAAAGCCCTGCAGAACGGTGGTTTTACCAACCCAGAGTTTCTTTTAGAAACGGAATTGTCAGCTTGCGCTGAGCTTGAAGAGAGGCCTGATCGAGTCGCTCAAGCAGTTCGAACAACGCACTCATACTGCGGGTGCCGCGGGTCAAAATAAAATGCCCGACTTCATCCGTCAGGTGCAGGCCGCGGCGGGAAGCGCGCAGTTGCAATGCGCGCAATTTGTCTTCATCGGAGAGCGGACGCATCTGGAAGATCAAGGCCAGCGTCAGCCGGGACTTGAGATCCGCCAGCTTCACCGGCAATTCACGCGGAGACGTCGACGCGGCAATCAGCAGGCGCCGACCGCTGTCGCGCAAACGGTTGAACAAATGGAACAGCGCCTCTTCCCAATCGGCACGCCCGGCGACCGCCTGCAAATCATCGAGGCAGACCAGTTCGTATTGTTCGAGGTTATCGAGGATTTCGATGCCGCGATCCAGCAGCTCTGCCAACGGCAGATACACCGCCGGCTCGCCCAACTGTTCGAAGCGCAAACAGGCTGCTTGCAACAGGTGCGTACGCCCTACCCCGTCCTTGCCCCACAGATAAATCAGGCTTTCAGTCCAGCCGGCGTCGGCTTCGCAGAGCCGCTCGACATAGCCGAGTGCAGCGGCATTGGCGCCTGGGTAGTAATTGATAAAGGTGGCGTCATCACGCAGACGCACACCTAGGGGCAGCTGAATCGGTTTCATGCTGACTGAACAGTTCCGAGGGAACCGTTAGTGGCCTCTATGTAAAGTTTGCGAAGTTTATACCCGTGACGCGGGCCGCACAATGCGACAGACCACAAGCAAAATCAAAGGTTTGCGTTAACGCACTGGTTTTATGACAGTTTCTTTGGCGGTGAATGCGACAGCCACCCAGCGAATGCACACCCGCCCGGCACGTGACCGGGCGAGTGGTGATGAACCATACGTGAGCGTTAAAGCTCGGGTTCGTCCTCGCCGCTGTAGATTTCTGAATCCTTATACAAATCATGCATATGGCGCACAAGCACCATGATCACCGCAGCCACCGGCAACGCCAGCAGAATGCCGGTGAAACCGAACAGTTCACCCCCCGCCAGAATCGCAAAAATCACCGCAACCGGGTGCAGGCCGATTCGGTCCCCCACCAGCAACGGTGTCAGCACCATACCTTCCAGCGCTTGACCCACCATGAACACCGCGACGATGCCGATCATGGGATACAGGTCACCTCCGAACTGGAACAAGCCCGCGACCAACGCCGCACCGATCCCGATGACAAACCCCATGTAAGGCACGATGGCGGCGAGGCCGGCAATCAGACCGATCAACAACCCCAACTCAAGACCGATCAGCATCAAGCCCGCGGCATAGATAACGCCCAGCGCCACCATGACCAGCAATTGCCCACGCACGAACGCCCCCAGGACTTCGTGGCATTCGCCTGCCAGGGTCACGATGCGTTCTTCACGATCTCGCGGCAGCAGGCTGCGGATCTTGGCCATCATGAGGTCCCAGTCCCGCAGCAGGTAGAAACTCACCACAGGAATCAGCACCAGATTCGCCAGCCAGCCGATCACCGCGAGGCTCGAGGCTGTCGCCTGACTCAACACCACGCCAACAATGTCAGTGGTCTGGCCCATATGCTCGCTGATCGCAGCTTTGAGCTTGTCGAACTTCCAGAAGCCGTCAGACAAGCCAAACTTCGATTGCGCCCAGGGCAATGCTGTGTGCTGCAGCCAGTCGAGCATCTGCGGCGCCAACTCGTACAAGCGGAACAGTTGCTTGGCGAGCATTGGCACCAACACCAGCAACAGTGTGGTGAAGATCAACGTGAACAACGCGAACACCGCCACCACGCCCCAGGTTCGGGACAGGCCAGCCTTCTCCAGTCGATCCACCAGGGGATCGAACAGATAGGCCAGCAGCAGCGCTACCAGAAATGGCGTCAGGATCGGATGCAAGAGCCAGACAAACGCGCAGAGCAGGACAACCCCACCCAACCAGAACCAACGCCGCGTATCGGCCATGAACCACTCCTGCTTGCTTCTATATAAGGAAAAGGAAAGAAAAACTACCAGCGAAAACGCAACTGCGGTGTTGGTGCCGGGATGGGTGCTGCCGCAGGGGCGGAACCCTCGACGGCAGGTTGTACCGGTGGGACTGGAGCGGGTGCTTCACCGGCCGGAAGTTCCTGCAATTTCGCCAGGGACAACTGAGCCTTCAACTGCTCGGCGCTACCTTTGACCCGATAGAGAATCCGGTCGCCATCCACACTCTGCAGACGCATGCCGAAGGGCTCCAGCAACCGCCCGAGCGCCGCATAGCGCTCCAGATTCATGCCCTGTACTTCCAGCAGTTGCTCGCCCGAAGCCCCCGGCTTGACGACAAATCGCGGCGCAAGGCGTTCATTGACCGCCAGCATCACAGCGTCAGCCACTGCGGCCTGATCGGCGCCCTGTACGCTGCCCGCTTCTTTTTTGTCGCCCATCCACAAATTCCACTTGGCCTGCCATTGGCCGCCTTCTTCCCGCGCATGCACCGCGAGCAACGCATCCGCGTTGTAACGTTCCGATGCACCACGCAGGGGTGCCGCATCTGTGCCCTCAAGATTCGGCGCTGTAGCGACCAGCTGCTCACTCAGGTCCGCCAACGGCAAACGCAACGGCAGACCGCGATGCTGTGCCGCACGACGCAGTGGCACGGCGGCGGCCTGGCCATCACCGACCAGACTCGAACCCTCGGTGGCATCGTTCAACCACCAACCCAGGATCGAGGGTCGATTGGCGCCCCACAACGACAGGCCCGCGCGACGCAATGCCTGCTCGGTGGTCGCCGGGTCAAAATCAACCTTGAGCACTTCCGGCGGTCCAGCCTCGAAACCGTACTGACTGATGATTTGCTGAGGGTCCTTGCGGATGGCCGCCAACCCCGGGTTCTGCGCAGCCTTGGGATCACCCGTCAGGCGCAACACCAGGGTATCCAGTGCCTCCTGAGTCGCCTGATCACGGATTTCAGGCGATTGACCACTGACCGGCTGGCGAACCTGATAAAGACTTTTCAGGGTTTCGGCATGACTCGCCAGGCTGAACAAAGACAAACAGCCTGCAAGCAAAAATTTCGAAAAAGAACGCATGGAAGATTCCTGACGACGAGAGCGGCTGGAACAGGCCGCGTGAACCGAATGAGCAAGGCTGTGACCACGCTCCCCGACAAAACATTCACCCGACCCCGGGATGTTTTTGCACTGTCATAACGATAGACGGTTAATAGCGATACCTTATACAGCCATGAAGGATGCGACCAAAACGAGATATGACGGTTTTTTTTGGCTGATATGCCCCTGCCGTCGGCCTGAGGATGGCCGCTGCCCCTCAAGCCTGATAAAATCGCGCGCCTTCGCAGACCGGCAACAGCCGGGCCCACTGAAATTCGCGAACGGCACTCGCCTTCGTCTGTTTCTGCGGTCCCGCTGGACTCGGTCGTTACCCCTGAATCCCCCCTAAAGGCCTGGATCATGAGCAAGCAACCCTCCCTGAGCTACAAGGACGCCGGTGTAGACATCGACGCCGGTGAAGCATTGGTCGAACGCATCAAGAGCGTCGCCAAGCGCACTGCGCGCCCGGAAGTCATGGGCGGCCTGGGCGGTTTCGGCGCCCTCTGCGAAATCCCGGCCGGCTACAAGCAGCCTGTTCTGGTTTCCGGCACTGACGGCGTCGGCACCAAGCTGCGTCTGGCGCTGAACCTGAACAAGCACGACAGCATCGGCATCGACCTGGTCGCCATGTGCGTCAACGACCTGGTGGTGTGCGGCGCCGAGCCGCTGTTCTTCCTCGACTACTATGCCACCGGCAAACTGAACGTCGAAACCGCGACCCAGGTTGTCACGGGTATCGGCGCTGGCTGCGAACTGTCCGGCTGCTCCCTGGTCGGCGGCGAAACTGCTGAAATGCCTGGCATGTACGAAGGCGAAGACTACGACCTGGCCGGCTTCTGCGTCGGCGTCGTGGAAAAATCCGAAATCATCGACGGCTCGAAAGTCGCTGCCGGCGATGCCCTGCTCGCGCTGCCTTCTTCCGGCCCGCACTCCAACGGCTACTCGCTGATCCGCAAGATCATCGAAGTGTCGGGTGCAGACATCGAAAACATCCAGCTCGACGGCAAACCGCTGACCGACCTGCTGATGGCCCCGACCCGCATCTACGTCAAGCCGTTGCTCAAGCTGATCAAGGACACCGGCGCGGTCAAAGCCATGGCCCACATCACCGGTGGTGGCCTGCTGGACAACATTCCGCGCGTTCTGCCAAAAGGCGCTCAAGCCGTGGTTGACGTGGCGAGCTGGACCCGCCCTGCCGTGTTCGACTGGCTGCAGGAAAAAGGCAACGTCGACGAAAACGAAATGCACCGCGTGCTGAATTGCGGCGTTGGCATGGTGATCTGCGTTGCTCAAGAGCACGTAGAAAACGCGCTGAACGTTTTGCGTGAAGCCGGCGAGCAGCCTTGGGTTATCGGCCAGATCTCCACCGCTGCCGAAGGCGCGGCTCAGGTTGAACTGAAGAACCTCAAGGCTCATTGATGTCCCAGACCTGTGATGTGGTGGTGCTGCTGTCCGGCACCGGCAGTAACTTGCAGGCCTTGATCGACAGCACACGGACCGGCGACAGCCCGGTCCGTATCGCTGCGGTGATTTCCAACCGCGCCGACGCGTACGGCCTGCAACGCGCCAGGGATGCGGGTATCGACACCCGCTCCCTGGATCACAAGGCTTTCGAGGGCCGCGAAGCCTTCGATGCCGCGCTGATCGAACTGATCGACGCCTTCAACCCAAAACTCGTGGTACTGGCCGGTTTCATGCGCATTCTCAGCGCTGATTTTGTCCGCCACTACGCGGGTCGACTGCTCAATATCCATCCCTCGCTGCTGCCCAAATACAAAGGGTTACACACCCATCAGCGCGCGCTGGAAGCCGGCGATACCGAACACGGCTGCTCCGTGCACTTTGTCACCGAGGAACTCGATGGCGGACCACTGGTCGTACAGGCAGTAATACCGGTAGAGTTACACGATTCGCCGCAGAGTCTTGCGCAGCGGGTCCATACCCAGGAACACCTGATCTACCCGATGGCCGTACGCTGGTTTGCCGAAGGTCGTTTATCTCTCGGCGAGCAAGGTGCTTTACTGGACGGGCAGCTGCTCGCAGCCAGCGGCCACTTGATTCGAACCTAGGAGATATTATGCGTCGCGCCCTGCTCTTCGCTTGCGCTCTGCTCGCCCTGCCGTTTGCGCAGGCTGCAGAACTTCAACCTTTCTCCGCCAGCTACACCGCCGACTGGAAGCAGCTTCCCATGAGCGGCACGGCGTCACGCAGCCTGACCAAGGAAGCCAACGGCGTCTGGAAGCTCAGTTTCAAAGCTTCGATGATGATCGCCAGCCTGTCCGAAGAAAGCACCCTGACGCTGGACAAGGACACCCTGCTCCCGCAGTCCTACCACTTCGAACGTGGTGGACTGGGCAAGGCCAAGAAGGCTGACCTGGATTTTGACTGGACCACCAAAATGGTCACAGGCACCGATCGTGGTGACCCGGTCAAGCTACCGCTCAACCGCGGCATGGTCGACAAGTCCACGTATCAGCTGGCGCTGCAGCATGACGTCGCTGCCGGCAAGAAAAGCATGAGCTATCAGGTTGTCGATGATGGCGAAGTCGATACCTACGACTTCCGCGTGCTGGGCTCGGAAAAAGTCGACACCAAGGCCGGTCAGATCGATGCGATCAAGGTTGAACGCGTACGTGATCCGACACAAAGCAAGCGCATCACCGTGCTGTGGTTCGCCAAGGATTGGGATTACCTGCTGGTTCGCCTGCAACAGGTTGAAACCGACGGCAAGGAGTACAACATCATGCTCCTCGACGGTACCGTCAATGGTAAGGCTGTCAAAGGCAGCTAAGCCGAGTCGACGAGAAAAGCCCCGCCAATGCGGGGCTTTTTTTTGCCTGTTGCCATTCGATCCCGGAATAACCCCCTGTAACCTCACTCCTGTAGGAGCTGTCGAGTGCAACGAGGCTGCGATCTTTTGATCTTTAAAAACAAAATCAAAAGATCGCAGCCTCGTTGCACTCGACAGCTCCTACAAGGGCGGCGAGGGAATGCTGTTATCGAGGAACCGTTCGCGGCAGGATTGCCAGGAAATTATCCCGTGCGACCTTTCTGGCGACGCCTTCCGGCAACGCATCGAGAAACGGATCAAAGCTGCGCATTTCCTTGCCGAGCTTGTTGAAACGTCCTACCACGTCAGAGCCAAGCATGAAGCGCTCCGGGAAGCGCTCCACCAGCTTCAACCATGCCTCCCGAGGCTTGCCCTTCTCATCCAGCAAATAAGGTGTGAGCACGCTCCACGACAGGTCTATAAACAGATTGGGGTACTTTTCCAGCATCCGTGTCAGGGTCGGCAGTAGAAAATCCAGCTGGACCTGGTGCCGATGGATTTCCGCGCTGGTGCCCGCATGAGCCCAGATGAACCGGGTATGCGGATGGTTGCGCAACGGTTCTTCGATTTCTGACAGATACAACGGATTTCTCTCACGCTTGGACGTGATGTTGGAATGCACCATCACCGGCAGGTCGTTCTCCGCGGCCAGGTGATAGATTCGTGTCATGGCTTCGTTGTTCGCACGAGGCGTGTCGCCGGACGTCAGCGCCGTCAGGTCATCGTGCCGGGTGAATACTTCGCCGATGCCCTGCCACAAGCCTGGATTGAGATCGAGCATGCGCTGAATGTGCGCGGCGGAGTTTTTATCGTTGGGATTGAAGCCAGACAGGAACGGATGAAAGTGCTGGCGCTGTTCGGCCGTCAGTTTGTTCACTGCTGCGGCGACGATCACGTCAGTGGCGCTGTACCAGTAAGCATCGGCGTCATCACCTGCGTAATAGCGCGGGCGTTTCGGCTCGTCTTCGTGCCATTTCTTGGCGACGGGGATGCCGGAAATCATCACATGCTCAATTCGATTATCCGACATGGCCTTCAGCAATTTCGGCATGCCCGCCGTTTCCTGGAAAAAATCCACGTAATGCAGATGCGCATCGCTGTAGGCATATTCGCGCGCATTGGCCCCCGCACTTGAAATAGCCAACAGGCAAGCAACGCTGAGTCGAAACAAATGC
This sequence comes from Pseudomonas sp. LBUM1643, assembly GCF_059716215.1. Taxonomy (NCBI): domain Bacteria; kingdom Pseudomonadati; phylum Pseudomonadota; class Gammaproteobacteria; order Pseudomonadales; family Pseudomonadaceae; genus Pseudomonas; species Pseudomonas sp. LBUM1643. The sequence goes on along the minus strand of NZ_CP166813.1, from coordinate 1,805,378 downwards.
ACGGGCGATCTCCAGAAGGCAGGAACAGCGTAGACCCCGTCGCGCGGTTCGAGGTTCATCTGACAGGAAAGTGGAACGCGCACCTGTAAGAATGCTCTATAACTTCAAGGTCTTTTGATCGAATGACTTTCCCACTGCCTACGAGGTTTCCCATGACAGTTACCGTTAACACTGTATCCGCCGAAGGTTTCCGTCACAGTGTACAAATCGATGAACACGAGTTATTTGCCGATGTACCCACGTCTGCCGGCGGCGAAGGCTCGGCGCCGGAACCGCACGATTATTTCGACGCTGCCCTGGGCGCCTGCAAAGCCCTGACCTTGAAGATGTACGCCAAAAAGAAAGACATTCCGCTGACCGGCGTTACGGTCGAGGTCAAACGCGACAACAGCGAAGAACAAAAAGGCAAATACGCCTTGCACGTCAAATTGACTCTCAAAGGTGTGCTCACTGATGCACAGCGTGATGAACTGCACCGGGTGGCTGATCGTTGCCCGATCCACAAGCTCATGACCACCACTGACGTCAGTATCGAAACTCACCTGTCAGAAGGCGCATTCAGCCAGTAACAGCAAAGGCTGAGCGAGCGGGTTATGCTCTTCGCGTCACCCGCTCAGCCTGGAATGCACGATGAATACTCCGCTTGTGATTCGCCCTCGCGCCGAAGATGTCGAAGGCCAACCGATTCTGCGCCCACTGCCCTCCGCGAAATGCCGCAGCGTCGGGCCCTTTGTATTTTTCGACCACATGCTTGAAACGGTTTACCAACCGGGTAAAGGCATGAACATCCGCCAGCATCCACACATCGGCTTATCCACCCTCACCTATCTGTTCCAGGGGCAAATCCAGCACAAAGACAGTCTCGGTTCCGACCAGGTTGTCGCGGCTGGCGATGTCAGCTGGATGACCGCGGGCAGCGCCATTGCCCACGTCGAGCGTACCCCTGAAGCATTGAGGGAAAGCGGCTTCACGATGCACGGCCTGCAGATCTGGCTCGCATCTCCCAAGGCTCACGAGCAGGGGCCGGGGCATTACAGCCATCACCCGGCTGCTACCTTGCCGGTCAGCGATAACCTGGGGGTGAAAATCAGGATGATTGCGGGAACAGGTTTTTGCCTGGAATCGCCGGTACCCGTGCTTTCTCCTACGCTGTATGCCGAATTGAACCTTCAGACAGCTACGACCTTGCTGATTCCGACAGAGCATGAAGAACGCGCTTTATACGTATTGAGCGGCGATGCCTATCTGGACGGTGAGCGTCTGGAGTTGAATTCATTGGTGGTGCTACCTGCGGGAGAAGAGCTGACACTATTCGCCGAGAGCGACTGTCATGCGGTGTTGTTCGGCGGCGCCCCACTGGATGGGCCACGCAGGATCAACTGGAATTTTGTGGCGAGCGACCCGGCGGCAATAGACGAAGCGCGGCGACGCTGGGCGGCCGGAGAGTGGCCGACAGTGCCGGGGGAAAGTGAGCGGATCGAACTACCGAAACACCGAAGCGAACCAACGCCCTTGTGAAGTCCCCATAAATCGACACAGCCCCTGTAGCAGCTGCCGAGCCTGCGAGGCTGCGTCGGCTCCGGGGTCGCGCTCGACCGGAGCAGTCGTAAAATCAGGCAGCGCGGATTTTTAATAAGACCTCGCGTACAGGTTTTACGACTGCTACGGTCGAGCGCGACCCCGGAGCCGACGCAGCCTCGCAGGCTCGGCAGCTGCTACAAAGTGACCGACATAAAAAAACCCGCCGAAGCGGGTTTTTTTACAACGCGATCAAGCCGACAGTTCAACCAACAGCTTGTTGAGACGGCGCACGTAAGCGGCCGGATCCTTCAAGCTGTCGCCGGCTGCCAGGGCCGCCTGATCGAACAGAATGTGCGATAGATCGCCGAAGCGCTCGTCGCTCTGCTCATTGTCGAGTTTCTCGATCAACGGGTGAGCCGGGTTGAATTCGAAGATCGGCTTCGAATCCGGAACCTTCTGCCCACTGGCTTCCAGAATCTGACGCATCTGCAGGCCCAGGTCCTGCTCGCCGATGGCCAGAATCGCCGGAGAATCGGTCAGGCGATGGGAAACCCGCACTTCAGCAACCGAGTCACCCAGTGCCGATTTCAGACGCTCAACCAGACCTTCTTTGGACTTGGCGACTTCTTCAGCGGCCTTCTTGTCCTCTTCCGAGTCCAGATTGCCGAGATCCAGGTCACCACGTGCCACGTCGACAAAGGTCTTGCCGTCGAAGTCGCTGAGGTAGCTCATCAGCCACTCGTCGATGCGATCGGTCAACAGCAGCACTTCGATGCCTTTCTTGCGGAAGACTTCCAGGTGCGGGCTGTTTTTGACTTGTGCGTAGGTTTCGCCGGTCAGGTAGTAGATCTTGTCCTGACCTTCCTTGGCGCGAGCCAGGTATTCAGCCAGGGAAACCACTTGCTCGCCTTCTTCACCCTGAGTGGATGCAAAACGCAGCAGGCCTGCAATTTTCTCTTTGTTGGCGAAGTCTTCTGCCGGGCCTTCTTTCATGACCTGACCGAAGTTCTTCCAGAAACCCTTGTATTGCTCAGGATCGTTTTTCGCCAGTTTTTCCAGCATGTCCAGAACGCGCTTGGTCAGCGCCGACTTCATGGAGTCGATGATCGGGTCTTTCTGCAGGATTTCCCGCGACACGTTCAGCGACAGATCATTGGAATCGACCACGCCTTTGATGAAGCGCAGGTACAACGGAAGGAACGACTCAGCCTGATCCATGACGAACACGCGCTGCACATACAGCTTCAGGCCTTTCGGCGCTTCACGCTGGTACAGGTCGAACGGAGCACGGGCCGGTACATAAAGCAACGAGCTGTATTCCAGCTTGCCTTCGACCTTGTTGTGGCTCCAGCTCAGCGGATTCTCGAAATCATGAGCAATGTGCTTGTAGAACTCCTGGTATTCCTCGTCCTTCACTTCGTTGCGAGGGCGAGTCCACAGGGCGCTGGCGCGGTTGACGGTTTCCCACTCAACGGCCGGAGCCTCCTCACCTTCAACAGCTGCCACTTCTTTTGGCAACTCGATCGGCAAGGCAATGTGATCGGAGTACTTCTTGATGATGTTGCGCAAACGCCAGCCATCGGCGAATTCGTCTTCACCGGATTTCAGGTGCAGGACGATGCGAGTACCACGGTCAGCCTTTTCGATGGTGGCAACTTCAAAGTCACCTTCGCCCTTGGACGACCAATGCACGCCTTCGCTGGCAGCATCACCGGCACGACGGCTGAACACGTCAACCTTATCGGCGACGATGAATGCAGAGTAGAAACCAACACCAAATTGACCAATCAGGTGCGAATCTTTCTTCTGATCGCCCGACAGGTGCTTCATGAAGTCAGCGGTGCCGGACTTGGCGATGGTGCCCAGGTGAGCAATCGCCTCTTCGCGGTTCAGACCGATACCGTTGTCTTCGAGCGTGACGGTCTTAGCGTCCTTGTCGAAGCTCACACGGATTTTAAGTTCCGCGCCGCCTTCCAGCAGCTCTGGCTTGGCCAGGGCTTCAAAACGTAATTTGTCGACAGCGTCAGAGGCGTTCGAGATCAATTCGCGAAGGAAAATTTCCTTGTTGGAATACAGCGAATGGATCATGAGGTGCAGCAGCTGCTTCACCTCGGTCTGGAAGCCCAGGGTTTCCTTTTGAGTTTCCACACTCATGGTCATCAAACTCCAATCAGATGGCAGTGGCCGTGACCTTCAGGGTCGACGGCGGGTTGTCATCAAAGTTGGGGGCAGTGATCAGGATTTCAAGGGCTCTTCGATTTTGAAGTGGGCGCGCGCCGTCGCGATGGGTTCGGCTTCGGTGCTTTGCCAGGCGGTAATCGCCACGTTGGCAACACGGCGGCCTTGACGGGCAACCTGACAACGAGCCCATGTGTCGCGGAAGTGCCCTGCACGCAAATAGTCGAGAGAAAAGTCGATAATCTTCGGGACTTCCGGCGAACCGGTGAAAATCAGTAGGTGCAGCGCTGCGGACAGCTCCATGAAACCGGCAATCACGCCACCATGGATGGCCGGTAGCAAAGGGTTTCCGATGTTGTCTTTATTGGCCGGCAGGCGGAACAGTAATTCATCCCCTACGCGCGAACATTCGACACCGATCAGCCTGGCGTAGGGAATCAACTCCAGGAGCGGAGCGTAATCCCCCTGCTCATGGGCTTGCTTAAGCTGATCCTTGATAGTGTCAGTCATTTCGCACTCCTCATTTCGTACCGCTGGCGATCGCGCCACCAAAACCTTTTGTGCCTTTAATGGCCGTGCCCATGCGCATGAACGTGCCGACGACATGGGCAATAGGCTGTTCGGGATCGTCCTGATAGGCAAAACCGCGGGCGAAGATCACATCGGTAGTCACTCGATAGCATTGGGCGAAACCATAGACATCTTTATGGGGCTCAGCGGCGTGCATGTAATCGATACGCAGGTCGAGTGTCGGGCAGACTTCGAATTCGGGCAGTACGCACAACGTGGACATGCCGCAGGCCGTGTCCATCAGCGAGGTCAGAGCGCCGCCATGGATAACGCCGGTTTGCGGGTTCCCGACAATCTGCGGGCTGTAAGGCAGGATGACGGTGAGCCCTTCATTGCTCGCGCTGTGAACGCGTAGCCCGAGCACCTGACAGTGACGCAATGCGGAAAGAAATCGCGTGGCACGCTCAAAAACAGGGTTTTCAGCCATGATTAAAACTCCATTTAGATGCTCGTTCGTCATACCCATGAGATCGGGCAAAAGTTCCCGTCAGAATAATCTTATATATCTGTGAGAATTGAGGAACTTAACGCTGACGGCTGTGCTCGAAAGGCCAGTAGATATTTTCCATAAGGAGAAACACCCCATGCAGAAGACTTTAGCTATTGCCTTGATGTTGACCGCTTCCCTCGGTCTCGCAGCCTGCGATAAAAAATCCGAGGACAAAGCTCAAGATGCTAACCAACATGCTGAGCAAGCTCAGCAAGACATGAACAAAGCTCAGGATAAAGTGAACGACGCAGCGAAAGAAAACGCCGAAGCTGCCAAAGCTCAGGCTGAATCGAACGAAGCAGCTGCAAAAGAAGCACCTAAAAACTAAATCGTTTTTAGCGTCGCAAAGAAAACCCGCCAAGTGCGGGTTTTCTTTTGTCTGCGATTTGGCTTTAGGGTTACAGCAAAATAGTTCTAAAAGTCGGACTAATCATCAGTAACAAAGAACACACTAAGCCGACGATCCATACCAGACTGCGTTGCCAGGCCAGATCGCCCCAATAGCACAGCAGATAGATGATGCGGAAAATAACAAAGATGATGGCCAGCGAATCAATCAACCATCCCGCCGTTTGCGTGGTGTGAGCCATCAAGACACCGACGGCAAACAAAATGAACGCTTCAATGCTGTTCTGATGAGCAGCCACTGCACGCGCACCGAACCCGGTGAGTTGAGCCTGTTGCTGGCGCGGCAGGTGATTGTTGTAACCGCCCTGCTCTTTCATTGCTTTGGCGACGGGCATGCGCGCCACATAAATAAGCAATGCGCTGATAAACACACACCAAAACGGAATACTCATCAAACAGCCTCTTTGTTCGCTTCAGGCAAGGGCGCCTCTGTAGGGGTATAGACCATCACGTCGAGAACGTCAGAATGAAACTCGCGTCGGTACAGCACCAGCACCACACCGGTACTCAACAGCATGAACAACCACGGGCTGACAAACCAGGCCAGCATCGTCATGCCAAAGTAATAGGAGCGCAGTCCGAAATTGAACTGGTTGGCAGCCATCGAAATGACACGCGCAGCGCGGGCGGCGAAAGCCTTTCGTTCCTGCTCGGACACATGCCGTTCACCGACCATGGGGGCCGAGCCGACCAGGATGGCCGCAAAGTTGTATTGCCGCATGCACCAGCTGAACGTGAAGAACGCATAGACAAAAACCATTGCCAGACACAGCAGCTTGATCTCTGACATGCCTTGGGACGCCTGTTGCACCATCGGAATATCCGCCAGCAACGACACCGCCCTTTCGGACGCACCCAGCACGGTGAGGATACCGGCCAGAATAATCAGCGTGCTGGAGGCGAAGAACGATGCATTACGTTCCAGGTTGCCAATCACACTGGCGTCGGCAATACGGTTGTCGCGCAAGAGCATGCGGCGCATCCAGTCTTCACGATACAGATGCAGCACACTGGCCAGGCAGGCGGTGTCGCGGCCTTTCCACGTGGCATAACGGGTGTAGCCGCCCCAGCAGATGACAAACCAGAGCGCGGCGAGAAGATGGATCAGGTTGGCGTGGATGAACGACATGCAGGTCCTTGTGATGTAGTGGCGTCGGTAAGCCTAGCGCTTACTGGCAGTGGTTCGACGATAGATCAGGGAAAAAGACACTGCACCGTTTGCAAAAAAAATGCCCCGCATCGATTGATACGGGGCATTTCCCTGTGTGTTCGCCGCCCGTTTGTGACGGGCCTTGAGGACGCTTAAGCCAACGCTTCTTCGCGTTTGCCCAGCAGGCGATCGCACACCACTGCGACAACCAGCGTCATGACCGATGGAACCAGCCACGCCAAACCTTGCTCGCTGAGCGGCAAGTGGGACAACTGCGCAGGCATCCAGTCCGCGAGACCTGCACCTTTAAGCGCATCGATCAGGCCGAAGATGAACGACACCAGCATCACCGGACCGACTATGCGGCCCTGTTCATGCCAGAAGTCTTTGCAGAAGCTCAACGCCACCAGCGCGATGCATGGCGGGTAGATGGCGGTAAGGACCGGGATCGAGAACGCAATCAGCTTGGTGAGCCCCAGGTTGGACACCAGGAGGGAGAACGCCGCCAGGATGATCACCAGGGTCTTGTAAGACAGTGGCAGCACACGGCTGAAGTACTCGGCACAAGCGCAGGTCAGGCCGACCGCTGTGACCAGGCACGCCAACGAGATCAGTACCGCAAGGAAACCGCTGCCCAGCGAACCGAAGGTGTGTTGAACATAGGCGTGCAGCACTGCCGCACCGTTGGTAGCACCGGCCGCCACTTCATGGCTGCCCGACCCAAGACGGAACAGACTGACGTAAACCAGCGCCAGGCCCACGCCGGCAATCAGCCCTGCAATAATCGCGTAACGGGTAATCAGTACCGGCGAATCAACGCCACGAGAGCGGATGGCGTTGACGATCACAATGCCGAACACCAGCGCACCCAGCGTATCCATGGTCAGGTAACCATTGATAAAGCCTTGGGAGAATGGAGCCGCCACGTATTCCGGCGTGGCCACACCGACATCACCGGCAGGCAAAGCAAATGCCGCAATGCCGAGTGCCGCCAGGGCAATGATCTTCAGCGGCGCGAGGAACCTTCCTACGGTATCCAGCAGACGGCCTGGATAGAGCGAAATGAAGAACACGAGCAGGAAGTACACCGAGCTATAGAGGAACAGCGCCAGCGGGCTTTCACCGGTCAGTGGTGCCAAGCCGACTTCGAACGACACGGTAGCGGTTCGCGGAGTGGCGAACAAAGGGCCTACAGCGAGGTAGCACGCGGCGGCCAGCAAGCCCCCGGCGACTTTACCGATCGGGCTGCTCAACGCATCCATGGCGCCGCCGACCTTGGCCAGGGCTACAACGGTGATGACCGGCAAACCGACTGCTGTGATCAGGAACCCTAGCGCCGCCATCCAGACATGAGGCCCGGACTGCAAACCGACGATAGGTGGGAAGATGATATTGCCAGCCCCGACAAACAGGGCAAACGTCATAAAACCAAGTGCCAGGATGTCCTGGCCTTTCAACACTTTCATTAAGGAAATACCACACTACTGAATCGGAATTTAGAGAGGGATTTCCCTTATGGGTGAGGGAAATGCTGTCGGTCCGCATAGGACTGACCCTTTTAGCGCGACGCTTCCTTGTGGGACGCTGACGCAAAAATGGCGGCTAGCCTAACGAATTTGGGTGACGAACGCACTGTTAGAGGGCGAACTATCCGATACACGACAATTCCATGTCGCATTTACATATCTAATTTACTTGCACCGGCCCATGTGGCGAGGGAGCTTGCTCCCGCCCGGCTGCGAAGCGGTCGTAAAACCAGTTCATGCGGTGTACCAGGCAAACTTCGATGGCCGGTTTTGGGGTCGCTTCGCAACCCAGCGGGAGCAAGCTCCCTCGCCACAAAAGTCACTGGCAACGCAAACCCCGGAAACAACAAAGGCCACCCGAAGGTGGCCTTTGTTTGGTGAAGCGTCAGCCAAGCACGAAGCTTATTTGATCGCCCAACCGGTCAGCTCGGACAAAGCCTTGCCGATGTCTGCCAGCGAACGCACGGTTTTAACGCCTGCGTCTTCCAGGGCAGCAAACTTCTCGTCTGCTGTGCCTTTGCCGCCAGAGATGATTGCGCCAGCATGGCCCATGCGCTTGCCCGCAGGGGCAGTCACACCAGCGATGTAGGAAACAACCGGCTTGGTCACGTGTGCCTTGATGTAGGCAGCCGCTTCTTCTTCAGCCGAACCGCCGATCTCACCGATCATAACGATCGCTTCGGTCTTCGGGTCTTCCTGGAACAGCTTCAGGATGTCGATGAAGTTCGAACCCGGGATCGGGTCACCACCGATGCCGACGCAAGTCGACTGACCGAAACCGGCGTCAGTAGTCTGCTTCACAGCTTCGTAGGTCAGGGTGCCGGAACGGGAAACGATACCGACCTTGCCTGGCAAGTGAATGTGACCTGGCATGATGCCGATCTTGCATTCGCCTGGGGTGATCACGCCTGGGCAGTTAGGGCCGATCAGGACTACGCCCAGCTCGTCGCACTTAACTTTGGCGTCCAGCATGTCCAGGGTAGGAATGCCTTCGGTGATGCAAACGATCAGCTTGATGCCGCCGAAAGCAGCTTCCAGGATCGAGTCTTTGCAGAAAGGAGCTGGAACGTAGATCACACTGGCGGTGGCGCCAGTGGCAGCTACAGCGTCTTTCACAGTGTTGAACACTGGCAGACCCAGGTGTTCGGTGCCGCCTTTACCAGGCGTAACGCCACCGACCATCTTGGTGCCGTATTCGATGGCTTGCTGGGTGTGGAAACTACCTTGCGAACCGGTAATACCCTGGCAGATAACTTTGGTGTCTTTATTGATCAGGACGCTCATTATTTGCCCTCCGCAGCTTTGACAACTTGTTGAGCAGCGTCGGTCAGGCTGGTAGCAGCGATGATGTTCAAACCGCTTTCTGCCAGTACTTTAGCGCCCAGCTCAGCGTTGTTGCCTTCAAGGCGAACAACAACCGGGATTTTCACGCCGACTTCTTTCACAGCGCCGATGATGCCTTCGGCAATCATGTCGCAACGAACGATGCCGCCGAAGATGTTGACCAATACTGCAGCGACGTTAGTGTCGGACAGGATGATCTTGAACGCTTCGGTAACGCGTTCTTTGGTAGCACCGCCGCCCACGTCGAGGAAGTTGGCTGGTTTGCCGCCATGCAGGTTGACGATGTCCATGGTACCCATGGCCAGGCCAGCACCGTTGACCATGCAACCGATGTTGCCTTCCAGTGCTACGTAGTTCAGTTCGAACTTGGCAGCGTGCGCTTCGCGCGGATCGTCTTGCGACGGATCGTGGAAAGTCTTCAGCTTAGGCTGACGGTACATGGCGTTGGCGTCGATGTTGATCTTGGCGTCGAGGCAATGCAGATCGCCGTCAGCCTTGATCACCAGCGGGTTCACTTCCAGCAGAGCCAGGTCGTGATCCTTGAACAGTTTGGCCAGACCTACGAAGATCTTGGCGAACTGAGCAACCTGCTTGCCTTCCAGACCCAGCTGGAATGCCAGCTCGCGACCCTGGAATGGCTGAGCGCCAACCAGTGGATCGATAGTGGCCTTCAGAATTTTTTCAGGCGTGTCGTGAGCGATCTTCTCGATGTCCACGCCACCTTCGGTGGAAGCCATGAACACGATACGACGGCTGGAACGGTCAACGACAGCGCCCAGGTACAGCTCTTTAGCGATATCAGTGCACGATTCAACCAGGATCTTGGTGACTGGCTGACCATTGGCATCAGTCTGGTAAGTCACCAGACGCTTGCCCAGCCACTGCTGTGCGAATGCCTTGGCGTCTTCTTTGCTGCGAACCAGCTTTACGCCGCCCGCTTTACCGCGACCACCAGCGTGGACCTGGGCTTTGACAACCCACTCGGTACCACCGATTTTGTCGCAAGCTTCTGCTGCTGCTTCCGGGGTGTCTACGGCGAAACCCTGGGATACTGGCAGGCCGTACTCAGCGAACAGCTGCTTACCCTGATACTCGTGAAGATTCATGCTTATTACCGTCTTCGTTAGGTACTGCGCATTCGGTGCTGCACTTGTTCAAGTGCCGCACCACCTGTGACTGCTGCTTGCGTAGCCTTTCCGGACAACCGGTGCAGCTACGCAAGACTGCGTCCAGCGGATGTTCCGCGGTGAGCTTTGCATGCAAGGCTCACGACGGGCTAAACCGCCGTGGTTTCTTATTGTCTTAACGCTTCTTGCGGTTGGCGATGTGGATGGCGCCGCCATTCACAGCCAGAGCTGCTTCGTGCAAGGCTTCAGACAGGGTCGGATGGGAGAAAACCATCATGCCCAGGTCTTCAGCGCTGGTGCCGAATTCCATACCGATCGCGCCCTGCTGAACCAGTTCTGCAGCGCTCGGGCCAATTACGTGAACGCCCAATACGCGGTCAGTCTTGGCATCGGCGATGACCTTGACGAAACCACCGGTATCGTTGGCTGCCATGGCACGGCCAGAAGCGGCGAACGGGAAAGTGCCGACGTTAACTTCAACGCCTTCGGCTTTCAAGGTCTGCTCGGTTTTACCCACCCATGCGATTTCCGGGTGAGTATAAATAACAGACGGGATCAGGTCATAGTTGATTTGGGCTTTGTGGCCCTTGATGCGCTCAACAACCATGATGCCTTCTTCGGACGCCTTGTGCGCCAGCATCATGCCGCGAACCACGTCACCGATCGCGTAAACGCCCGGAACGCTGGTAGCGCACTGGTCGTCAACGAAAACGAAACCGCGCTCGTCAATGTTCACACCGCTGTCGGCAGCCAACAGTTCGGTGGTCACTGGACGGCGACCAACGGCAACGATCAGCTTGTCGAACGTGATGTTCTGTTCGCCATTGGCATCGGTGTAGTTCACAACGACTTCGTCGCCGTTCACTTTGGAACCGGTAACGCGAGCGCCCAGCTTGATGTCCAGACCTTGTTTGGTCAGGGTCTTGAAGGCTTCCTTGGAAACCGCTTCGTCAGCGGCCGGCAGGAACTTCTCCAGCGCTTCCAGAACGACGACCTGGGAACCAAGACGCGACCATACCGAACCCAGTTCCAGGCCGATGACGCCAGCGCCGATCACGCCCAGGCGCTTAGGCACGGACTGGAATTCCAGTGCGCCCGTCGAATCGACGATCACGTTCTGGTCAACAGGAGCCGGTGGAATATCGATCGGGCGCGAGCCCGAAGCCAGAATCACGTTCTCGGCTTCGATGATTTCAACGGTGCCGTCTGGCTTGGTCAGCTCAACGCGCTTGCCGGCCAGCAGTTTGCCGTGGCCTTGCAGGGAAGTTACGCCGTTTGCCTTGAACAGGGTTGCAACGCCAGAGGTCAGGCCTTTGACGATGTTGGCTTTACGGCCAACCATTGCAGCCACGTCCATGGTCACGCCAGCGTGATTGATACCGTGGATCGCGAAGCCTTCTTTGGCTTCCTTGTATTTCCAGGAGCTGTCCAGCAGCGCCTTGGATGGAATGCAGCCGACGTTCAGGCAAGTACCGCCCAGCGCGAGTTTCCCTTCGCCGTCGGTGTATTTCTCGATGCAGGCCGTCGAGAGACCCAGCTGCGCTGCTTTGATGGCAGCCACATAGCCGCCAGGGCCCGCGCCGATCACTACTACGTCAAATTTCTGCGACATTCAAAAAATCCTCTTTTGGCAACAAGCTTGAAGCCGCAAGCCTCAAGCCAAGCCGCAATTTCTTGCCGCTTGAAGCTTGAGACCTGCAGCCGCTTCTATCAGATATCCAGCAGCAAACGAGCCGGGTCTTCCAGCAGGTTCTTGATGGTAACCAGGAAGGTCACAGCTTCTTTGCCATCGATCAGACGGTGATCGTAGGACAGAGCCAGGTACATCATCGGACGGATAACGACCTGACCGTTGATCGCCATAGGACGCTGCAGAATATTATGCATGCCCAGGATAGCCGCCTGCGGCGGGTTGACGATCGGGGTCGACATCATCGAACCGAAGGTACCACCGTTGGTGATGGTGAAAGTGCCGCCGGTCATTTCGTCCATGGACAGTTTGCCGTCACGAGCCTTCTTGCCGAAGGTGGCGATGCCGCCTTCGATTTCAGCCAGACTCATCAGTTCGGCGTTACGCAGAACCGGTACAACCAGGCCGCGGTCGCTGGAAACAGCAACACCGACGTCGGCGTAGCCGTGGTAAACGATGTCGGCACCGTCGATCGACGCGTTGACAGCCGGGAAGCGTTTCAGCGCTTCGGTAGCCGCCTTGACGAAGAACGACATGAAGCCCAGGCGTACGCCGTTATGGCTCTTCTCGAAGAGATCCTTGTACTTCGAACGCAGCGCCATGACTTCAGTCATGTCGACTTCGTTGAACGTAGTCAGCATTGCCATGTTCGATTGAGCTTCAACCAGACGCTTGGCAACGGTGGCCCGCACGCGGGTCATCGGAACGCGCTTCTCGATGCGGTCGCCAGCGGCGAAAACCGGAGCAGCGGCGGCCGGTGCAGCAGCCTTCGCAGGCGCGGCAGCAGGTGCGGATTTCTTGGCGGCTACAGCTGCAACCACGTCTTCCTTGGTCACACGACCGCCTTTGCCAGTACCGGCAACGGAGGAGATGTTGATGCCGTTTTCTTCAGCCAGCTTGCGAGCAGCCGGTGCAGCAACAGGATCGTCTTCGCCTTCAGCGGCAGGAGCAGCAGCTTGTGCAGCAGCAGGTGCTGCGGCGGCAGCTGGAGCGGCAGCAGCGCCGCCCGCTTCGATGGAGCCCAGGACTTCGTCGGACAGAACGGTGTCGCCTTCGTTCTTGACGATAGCGCCCAGCACGCCGTCAGCGGTAGCCAACACTTCCAGAACAACCTTGTCGGTTTCGATATCGACGATCAGGTCATCACGCTTTACAGCGTCGCCCGGTTGTTTGTGCCAGGTGGCAACGGTGCCATCGGCAACCGATTCCGGGAAAGTGGGGGCTTTGATTTCGATAGCCATTATCTGTGGGTCCTTAAATTCGGTTTCAGGTGCGCGAAGGCGTTAAACAGTAAAGGCGTCTTGCAGCAGTTTTTCCTGCTGTTCGGCGTGCATCGATGCATAACCACAAGCAGGTGCAGCGGAAGCGTCACGACCGGCGTACTCGAGTACGAGTGCCTTGTTGTGATTGCCAACGATGCGGCGCATGTGATGCTGGCTGCAGTACCAGGCACCCTGGTTCATCGGCTCTTCCTGACACCAAACGATATGTTTGAGGTTGGTGTACGGAGCCAGGACTTCGTTCAAGTCGTCCTCAGGGAATGGGTACAGCTGCTCGATACGCACGACGGCGATGTCGTCACGACCTTCGGCACGGCGTTTTTCCAGCAGGTCGTAGTAGACCTTGCCGCTGCACAGAACAATGCGCTCGACCTTTTTCGGGTCTTGAACATCGATTTCCGGGATAACGGTCTGGAACGAACCTTCGGCCAGATCTTCCAGGGTCGACACGGCCAGTTTGTGACGCAACAGCGACTTTGGAGTCAGCACGATCAACGGCTTGCGCAGCGGGCGGATCACCTGACGACGCAGCAAGTGGTAGATCTGAGCCGGCGTAGTCGGTACGGCTACCTGAATGTTGTGCTCGGCGCACAGCTGCAGGTAACGCTCCAGACGAGCCGAAGAGTGCTCCGGACCCTGACCTTCATAACCGTGCGGCAGCAGCATGGTCAGACCGCAAAGACGGCCCCACTTGTGCTCGCCACTGGTGATGAACTGGTCGATAACCACCTGGGCACCGTTGGCGAAGTCGCCGAACTGGGCTTCCCAGATCACCAGCGCCTCAGGCGTGGTGGTCGAGTAACCGTATTCGAACGCCAGTACGGCTTCTTCGGACAGGAACGAATCGTACAGATCGAAACGTGGCTGGCCCTTGTACAGGTTTTGCAACGGGATGTAGGTGCCCGCGTCTTTCTGGTTGTGCAAGACAGCGTGACGGTGCGAGAACGTACCGCGACCGATGTCCTGACCCGTCATGCGGATCGGGTGACCTTCGAACGCCAGGGTCGCGTACGCCATGGTTTCGGCGTAACCCCAGTTGATCGGCAGGCCGCCGACTTGCATCTTCTGACGGTCTTCGTAGATTTTCGAGACCTGGCGCTGAACCACGAAGCCTTCTGGAATTTCCAGCAGCTTGGCGGACAGTTCCTGCAAGGTTTTCAGATCGAAGCGAGTGTCGTGACGCGCGGTCCAGGCGTGGCCCAGATACGGACGCCAGTCCACGAACAACTCTTTGTTCGGCTCTTTGACCAGGCTTTTTACAACATGCAGACCGTTGTCCAGCGCATTGCGGTATTCGTCGACTTTCGCCTGAACACGCTCTGCGTCGACCACACCGCCCTGGGTCAGACGATCGGCGTACAGCTCACGGGTGGTGCGCTGCTTGGTGATCTGCTGATACATGATCGGCTGGGTGCCGCTCGGCTCGTCGGCCTCGTTGTGGCCGCGACGACGGTAGCAGACGAGGTCGATCACCACGTCACGCTTGAACTGCATGCGGTAATCAATGGCCAGTTGGGTAACGAACAACACGGCTTCCGGATCATCACCATTCACATGGAGGATCGGCGCCTGGATCATTTTGGCAACGTCGGTGGCGTACTCGGTGGAACGCGAGTCCAGCGGGTTGCTGATAGTGAAACCAACCTGGTTGTTGATCACGATGTGCACAGTGCCGCCGGTTTTGAAACCGCGGGTCTGCGACATCTGGAAGGTTTCCATCACCACGCCCTGACCGGCGAATGCCGCGTCACCGTGGATGGAGATCGGCAGAACCTTCTCGCCGGTAGGGTCGTTACGACGATCCTGACGGGCGCGAACCGAACCCTCGACCACCGGGGAAACGATTTCCAGGTGGGACGGGTTGAACGCCATGGCCAGGTGAACTTCACCACCGGTGGTCATCACGTTGGACGAGAAGCCCTGGTGGTATTTAACGTCACCGGAACCCAGCTCGACCTTCTTCTTGCCTTCGAACTCGTCGAACAGCTCGCGCGGGTTCTTGCCGAAGGTGTTGACCAGAACGTTCAGACGGCCACGGTGGGCCATGCCGATGACGATTTCCTTGGTGCCGTAGGAACCGGAACGCTGGATCAGTTCGTCGAGCATCGGAATCAGGCTCTCGCCGCCTTCCAGACCGAAACGCTTGGTGCCCGGGTATTTGGTACCCAGGTATTTTTCCAGGCCTTCACCGGCAGTCACGCGCTCAAGCAGATGGCTCTTGATATCGGCGGAGTACGTCGGACGGCCACGCACGCTTTCCAGGCGCTGCTGGAACCACTGGCGCTGCTCGGAATCGGTGATGTGCGTAAATTCAGCGCCGATGGTGCGGCAATATGTCTGCTGCAACGCTTCGTGAATTTCGCGTAGGCTCGCTTCCTCTTTGCCGATGAACAGGTCTCCGGCACGGAAGGTCGTATCAAGATCGGCATTGGTCAAGCCGTAATGATTGATCGACAGGTCTGCAGGTGCAGGACGCTGCCACAGCCCCAGCGGGTCAAGCTGGGCTGCCTGGTGGCCACGCATACGGTAAGCCTGAATCAATCGCAGCACTTCAACTTGCTTCTTCTCGTGCTCACTGCTCACGCTGCCGGCGGAAACCGGTTGTGCGCGGCGCTGGTTCTTTGCCAGCAAGACGAAATGATCGCGAATTGTGGAGTGCGAAACATCGGTGGCAGTGTTGCCGTCAGCAGGCAACTTCTGGAAGTAGGTGCGCCACTCTTCTGGCACAGCGTTAGGGTCGTGCAGGTAGAGCTCGTAGAGCTCTTCCACATAGGCAGCGTTACTACCGGATAGGTAGGCGCTGTTCCACATGCGCTGCATCACGCTTTCTTGCATGCTTGGTCACCCTCGGTTAGGGGAACACCACCGGCGTCGATACCGAGCACGCTTGCAGAAGTCCGAATGCAGCGACTAAAACAAGCCACCTTGGATCACGCTGATAGTCCGGGTACCAGCCCGGATGCCCCTGCTTGTCTCATTTCTTCAAAATAAGAGCCGCAGCTTTATGGGCTGCTGCTCAGGTTAAAACTACGGCGCCGGTTGAAGCCTGCGCCGTAGCATCTACGGGTACAGCGGTCTTGCGGGTACTACTGCTGTATCACACGCCGCTTTGCAGAAGCATGTTACGAATGTGACCGATGGCCTTAGTCGGGTTCAGGCCTTTCGGACATACGTTGACGCAGTTCATGATCCCGCGGCAGCGGAATACGCTGAACGGGTCATCCAGCGAAGCCAGACGCTCGGACGTCTTGGTATCACGGCTGTCTGCCAGGAAGCGGTACGCTTGCAGCAGGGCAGCTGGACCCAGGAACTTGTCCGGGTTCCACCAGAAGGACGGGCAAGAGGTCGAGCAGCAAGCGCACAGGATGCACTCGTACAGACCGTCGAGCTTTTCACGCTCTTCAGGGGACTGCAGACGCTCGATGGCCGGAGCCGGCGTGTCGTTCTGCAGGTAAGGTTTCACCTTCTCGTATTGCTTGTAGAAGATGCTCATATCGACGACCAGGTCACGAATGACCGGCAAACCTGGCAGTGGACGAACAACCAACTTGTTACCTTTTACGACAGCGGACAGCGGCGTTACGCACGCCAGACCGTTTTTGCCGTTGATGTTCATGCCGTCGGAACCGCAAACACCTTCACGGCAAGAGCGACGATAGGAGAAACCTTCGTCCTGCTCTTTGATCAGGGCCAGCACGTCCAGCACCATCAGGTCTTTACCACCGGTATCAACCTGGAACTCCTGCATGAACGGCGCGGCGTCCTGATCAGGGTTG
This sequence comes from Pseudomonas sp. LBUM1643, assembly GCF_059716215.1. NCBI lineage: Bacteria > Pseudomonadati > Pseudomonadota > Gammaproteobacteria > Pseudomonadales > Pseudomonadaceae > Pseudomonas > Pseudomonas sp. LBUM1643. Next base: position 1,788,318 of record NZ_CP166813.1, on the reverse strand, counting down.
TAACGATAAACGCTGACTTTCAACATGGCGGCCACCCTTAATAAGTCCGAATCTTAGGTTCAAAAGTCGGAACAGTTTTCGGCGAGAAGTTCACGGCACGTTTGGTAACGCGCTTGTCACCCGGGAAGAACAAGGTGTGGCACAGCCAGTTTTCATCGTCGCGGTCTTCAAAGTCTTCACGGGCGTGAGCACCGCGGGACTCTTTACGGATTTCTGCAGCGATGGCGGTGGCTTCGGCCACTTCCAGCAGGTTTTGCAGTTCCAGCGCTTCGATACGCGCAGTGTTGAACGCCTGCGACTTATCGTTGATCTTGACGTTGGCGATGCGCACGCGCAGGTCAGCCAGCTGGGCAATACCCTTCTGCATGTATTCGCCGGTACGGAATACACCGAAGTAGTTCTGCATGCAGCTCTGCAGCTCGCGACGCAGGGTTGCCACGTCTTCACCATCGGTACGCTCGTTCAGAGCGGACAGACGCGCCAGGGCGGTTTCGATGTTGGCGTCGGTAGCGTCATCGTATTCGATGCCGTCAGTCAGCGCTTTTTCCAGGTGCAGACCGGCCGCACGACCGAACACAACCAGGTCGAGCAACGAGTTGCCGCCCAGACGGTTGGCACCGTGAACCGATACGCAAGCCACTTCACCCACTGCGAACAGACCAGGGATGATGGTGTCGACGCCTTCGGCATCCTGGGTGATCGCCTGGCCATGAATGTTGGTCGGAACACCGCCCATCATATAGTGGCAAGTCGGAACAACCGGAACCGGAGCAACAACCGGGTCAACGTGAGCAAAGGTCTTGGACAGTTCGCAGATGCCAGGCAGGCGGCTGTGCAGTACTTCTTCGCCCAGGTGATCGAGCTTGAGCAGTACGTGGTCGCCATTCGGACCGCAACCGTTACCGGCGATGATTTCCTTGACCATTGAGCGGGCAACAACGTCACGACCGGCAAGGTCTTTGGCGTTCGGAGCGTAGCGCTCCATGAAACGCTCGCCGTGCTTGTTGATGAGGTAACCACCTTCACCACGGCAACCTTCAGTCACCAGTACACCAGCGCCGGCAATACCGGTCGGGTGGAACTGCCACATTTCGATGTCTTGCACCGGAACGCCAGCACGCAGGGCCATGCCGACGCCGTCACCGGTGTTGATCAGGGCATTGGTGGTAGACGAGTAGATGCGACCGGCACCGCCCGTCGCCAGCACGGTGGCCTTGGCGCGAATGTAGCTGGTCTCGCCGGTTTCGATGCAGATGGCGATCACGCCGACGAATTCGCCTTGCGCGTTCTTCACCAGATCAACCGCGTAGTACTCGTTCAGGAACGTGGTGCCCGCTTTCAGGTTGCCCTGATAAAGGGTGTGCAGCAGCGCGTGACCGGTACGGTCGGAAGCGGCGCAGGTACGGGCAGCCTGGCCACCTTTACCGTAATCCTTCGACTGACCGCCGAATGGACGCTGGTAGATACGTCCTTGTTCGGTACGGGAGAACGGCAGACCCATGTGGTCCAGTTCAAAGACCGCAGCAGGGCCTTCCTGACACATGTATTCGATAGCATCCTGGTCACCGATATAGTCGGAACCCTTGACGGTATCGTACATGTGCCAGCGCCAGTCATCGTTCGGATCGGCCGAAGCGATGGCGCAGGTAATGCCACCCTGGGCGGACACAGTGTGCGAACGGGTCGGGAAAACCTTGGTGATCACGGCAGTCTTGTGACCGCCCTGCGCCAGTTGAAGCGCTGCGCGCATGCCGGCACCGCCACCACCAATAATGATGGCGTCGAAAGAAATCGTTGGAATGTTAGCCATGAATCAGATACCCCAGAGAATCTGCACACCCCAGACGAAGTAAGCGAACATCGCAACGCCGCATACTGCCTGGAAAAGGAAACGTACTGCAGTCGCGGACTTGCCCAGCGCCATCGGCGTCAGGTAGTCGGTCGCGATGGTCCACATGCCGACCCAGGCGTGAGCGCCCAAGGCCACAAGGGCCAGCAGACTGAAGATACGCATCCCGTTGTGGGCGAACAGGCCGTGCCATTGGTCGTAGCCAATGCCCGGGTTCGCAGCGAGGTATCCGATCAGGAAGATGAAATAAGCCGCGAGAACGACCGCAGACACACGTTGCGCCATCCAGTCATAAAGGCCGGAACGCGAAAGGTTCGTAACGCTGGTTACCATATCCAAACTCCTGCCAGAACGATCAACACCACGGAAACGGCGATGATAATTTTCGAGCCCAGGCGGCCGCCTTCCAGCGTCTCACCGATGCCCATATCCATGATCAAGTGGCGCACACCGGCTACCAGGTGATACAGAAGAGCGGACAGGAGGCCCCATGCTACGAACTTGGCCAGCGGGCTGGTCAAGGTTGCCTTCACGTCGGCAAAACCTTCCTCGGAACCCAGAGACTTGCCCAATGCATAAAGCATGAAGCCAAGGCCCAGGAAGAGGATGATGCCGGAAACACGGTGAAGAAACGACGTAACGCCGGTGATGGGGAGTTTGATGGTCCTTAGGTCTAGGTTTACAGGTCGTTGGCTTTTCACGGCTTTTTTTTCACACTGAAGAGCCCCTAACAATCAGGGCAAAGTTGTTGGGGAGTGCACTGGTCAGGTAACCACCACCCAGGGATGCGACCCCCAATAAAGCAGGCCCAAAAGCCCCTGGCGGTCGGTGGCCGAGTATAGACAGTTAGGCTACTAATGACAACGCGTTCACCTTCCCCTAATAGCGCATTGCACAAGTTGGATAAAAGGCGTAAATGGCAGGCAATTTCGAGGAAAAAGTACGGTTAAAGCCTTCTGGAGCAAGACTTTAGGCAAATTGACATTCGAATTTATCTCACTATAGTGGTGCGGGCCCTGCGTGGGGGGTCTGTCTGATGATTTCAAGCATAAATAGGAGGCCACATGGCTGACAAAAAAGCGCAGTTGATCATCGAGGGCGCAGCCCCCGTCGAGCTGCCCATTTTAACCGGCACCGTTGGTCCCGATGTTATCGATGTTCGGGGCCTGACGGCCACGGGCCGTTTCACCTTTGACCCTGGTTTCATGTCGACCGCCTCCTGCGAGTCGAAGATCACCTATATCGACGGCGACAACGGCATTCTGTTGCACCGCGGTTACCCGATCGAGCAGTTGGCTGAAAAGTCGGACTACCTGGAAACCTGCTATCTGCTGCTCAACGGCGAATTGCCGACCGCAGAACAGAAGGCCCAGTTCGTCAGCACCGTCAAGAACCACACCATGGTTCACGAGCAGCTGAAGACCTTCTTCAACGGCTTCCGTCGCGACGCCCACCCGATGGCCGTCATGTGCGGCGTAGTCGGCGCCCTCTCGGCCTTCTACCACGACTCCCTCGACATCAATAACCCGCAGCATCGCGAAATCTCCGCGATCCGCCTGGTTGCCAAGATGCCGACCCTGGCAGCGATGGTTTACAAGTACTCCATGGGTCAACCCATGATGTACCCGCGCAACGACCTGACGTACGCGGAAAACTTCCTGCACATGATGTTCAACACCCCGTGCGAGATCAAACCGATCAGCCCGGTACTCGCCAAGGCCATGGACCGGATCTTCATCCTCCATGCCGACCACGAGCAAAACGCATCGACTTCCACCGTACGTCTGGCCGGCTCTTCGGGTGCCAACCCGTTCGCCTGCATCGCCGCCGGTATCGCTGCACTGTGGGGCCCTGCTCACGGCGGCGCGAACGAAGCTGTTCTGACCATGCTGGATGAAATTGGCGATGTGTCGAACATCGACAAGTTCATCGCCAAGGCCAAGGACAAGAACGATCCGTTCAAACTGATGGGCTTCGGTCACCGGGTTTACAAAAACCGCGACCCTCGCGCCACCGTGATGAAGCAGACCTGCGACGAAGTACTGAAAGAGCTGGGCATCAACAACGATCCGCAACTCGAACTGGCCATGCGCCTGGAAGAGATCGCCCTGACCGACCCTTACTTCATCGAACGCTCGCTGTACCCGAACGTCGACTTCTACTCGGGGATCATCCTCAAGGCGATCGGCATTCCAACCAGCATGTTCACCGTAATCTTCGCCCTGGCGCGGACCGTCGGCTGGATCTCCCACTGGAAAGAAATGCTCTCCAGCCCGTACAAGATTGGCCGCCCGCGCCAGCTGTACACCGGCTACGAGTCGCGTGACATCACCAAGCTGGAAGACCGCAAATAAGACCTGTCTTGCGATAACGTCTTTTGCAGTACCGAAAACGGCCTCCTGCTTTTATATAAAGAGCAGGAGGCCGTTTTTGTTTGCCTGGGGTTCACGCAGCGACTGAAGCATCGCTATCGCCAGCAGGCTGGCTCCCACAGGGAGCACGCATCCAATGTGGAAGCCAGCCTGCTGGCGATAAGGTCAAATCCGGCGACACACACCCTTCAGACGGAAACAAAAATGCCCCGATCTCTCGATCGGGGCATTTCTGTTTAACCCACCTTACTCAAACAAACCTGAAGCCTTAGTGCGAAACCGCCCCACTCGCCCCCAAACCTGTCTGCGAACGAACAAATTGCGGGAAGAACAACGCCCGTTCCTTGACGCCTGCCGCGGATTTGTCAGTGACCGAGAAGAACCAGATCCCCACAAACGCAATGGCCATCGAGAACAACGCAGGGTACTCATACGGGAAGATAGCCTTCTCGTGATGCAGGATCTGCACCCAGATGGTCGGACCGAGCACCATCAAACCAACAGCGCTGATCAGACCCAGCCAGCCGCCGATCATCGCACCACGCGTGGTGAGCTTCTTCCAGTACATGGAAAGCAACAGCACCGGGAAGTTACAGCTCGCCGCGATGGAGAACGCCAGGCCCACCATGAACGCGATGTTCTGGCTTTCGAACAGAATGCCCAGACCGATAGCCAGCACTGCCAAAGCGATAGTGGTGATTTTCGAGACGCGAATTTCATCCTTCTCGTTAGCCTTGCCCTTCTTGATCACACTGGCATACAGGTCGTGGGACACCGCCGAAGCACCGGCCAGGGTCAGACCGGCAACTACTGCCAGAATGGTCGCGAACGCTACTGCCGAGATGAAGCCCAGGAAGATACTGCCGCCGACCGCGTTGGCCAGGTGCACCGCCGCCATGTTGTTGCCGCCCAACAGTGCGCCGGCAGCATCTTTGAAGGCAGGGTTGGTGCTGACAAGCAGGATCGCGCCGAAGCCGATGATGAACGTCAGGATATAGAAGTAGCCAATGAAACCTGTCGCGTACAGCACGCTCTTGCGAGCTTCTTTCGCATCACTCACGGTGAAGAAGCGCATCAGAATGTGCGGCAGGCCAGCGGTACCGAACATCAGCGCCAGACCCAGGGAGAACGCAGAGACCGGGTCTTTCACCAGACCGCCCGGGCTCATGATCGCGTCACCTTTCGGGTGAACCTTGATGGCTTCGGAGAACAGTGCGTTGAAATCGAAGTTGACGTGCTTCATGACCATCAGCGCCATGAACGAGGCACCGGACAGCAGCAAGACAGCCTTGATGATCTGCACCCACGTGGTCGCCAGCATGCCGCCGAACAACACATACATGCACATCAGGATGCCGACCAGGATCACTGCAACATGATAGTCGAGACCGAACAGCAGCTGGATCAGCTTGCCGGCGCCGACCATTTGCGCGATCAGGTAGAACGCCACCACCACCAGCGAACCGCACGCGGACAGCGAGCGAATCTGGGTTTGCCCAAGGCGGTAGGACGCCACGTCGGCAAAGGTGTATTTACCCAGGTTGCGCAGACGTTCGGCGATCAGGAACAGAATGATTGGCCAGCCCACCAGGAAGCCGATCGAGTAGATCAGGCCGTCGTAGCCGGACGTGAACACCAGGGCAGAAATACCCAGGAAAGACGCAGCCGACATGTAGTCACCGGCAATGGCCAGACCGTTCTGAAAGCCGGTGATCTTGCCACCCGCTGCATAGTAGTCGGCTGCCGAATTGTTCTTCTTCGAGGCCCAGTATGTGATGTACAACGTTGCGCCGACGAACGCCACGAACATGAGGATCGCGGGGATGTTCAGCGGTTGTTTGTGCACTTCGCCCGTCAGGGCTTCAGCCGCCCACGCGCCAGGCGCAAAGGCTGCAATGCTCAATAGAGCCATCAGACGCCGGATCATTGCTGAGCCTCCTTGAGAATCGCATTGTTCAGGTCGTCGAATTCGCCATTGGCGCGTCGAACATAAATAGCGGTCAAGATAAAGGCTGAGAGAATCAACCCGACACCGATCGGAATGCCCCAGGTAATCGATGACTCAGGACTGATTTTCGCCCCCAGTACATGCGGCCCGTAAGCAATCAGAAGGATGAATCCGGAGTAAAGCCCAAGCATGATCGCCGAAAGAATCCAGGCGAACTTTTCTCGTTTACTAACCAGCTCCTTGAAGCGCGGGCTGTTTTGAATCGAGAGGTAAATGCTGTCGTTCATTGTTTTTATCCTCGCAGCACAGATTATTGTTGGAACGTTATCCACTCTATGCGGCTGCGGGCCAGGTTCCAGACGACCTTAGTATTAGAACGACATGACAGACTCGCCAAACTCCAGCACACAGAAATAAATGTGGGAGCGAGCCGGCTCGCGACAGCGGTGCAACCGTCAACATCATTGCTGACTGATGCACCGCAATCGCGAGCAGGCTCGCTCCCACAGGGTTAAACGAGGTGACTGTTATTTAATCCAGTCAGCAACACGCTCCGGGTGTTTGGCAACCCAATCCTTCGCCGCTGCATCCGGCTTGGCGCCATCCTGAATCGCCAACATGACTTCGCCGATTTCGTCTTTCGACGCCCACTGGAAGTTCTTCAGGAACTTGGCCACTTCCGGTGCTTTGGTCGCCAGCTCTTTGCTGCCGATGCTGTTAACGGTTTCAGCTGCGCCATAAACGCCTTTCGGGTCGTCGAGGAAGCGCAGTTTCCACTTCGCGAACATCCAGTGCGGCACCCAACCGGTGACGGCAATGGATTCGTTTTTCTTCTCGGCACGGGTCAGCTCGGCAATCATGCCAGCGCCGGAACTGGCCTTGAGGGTGTAGTTGGTCAGTCCGTAATCCTTGATGGCCTGATCGGTCTTGAGCATCACGCCCGACCCTGCGTCGATGCCAACAATGCGACCTTTGAAGCTATCGTCGGTTTTCAGGTCCTCAATCGACTTGGCTTTGACGTATTCCGGCACGATCAAGCCGATTTTGGCGTCCTTGAAGTTCGGGCCGTAGTCGACGACCTGGTCCTTGTTCTTGGTCCAGTAGTCGCCGTGAGTCACCGGCAGCCACGCGGACAGCATGGCGTCGAGTTTGCCGGTTGCCACGCCCTGCCACATGATCCCGGTCGCCACCGCCTGGAGTTTCACGTCATAACCCAGCTTCTGCTTGATCACCTCGGCGGCCACATGCGTGGTCGCGACGCTGTCGGACCATCCGTCGACATAACCGATGCTCAGGGTTTTGCTCTCGGCATTGGCCATTGTGGAGCCAATCGCAAGCACCAGAGCGGCACCCGCGCCTAAAAGTCGTCGCATCTTCATCGTTACTTCCCCGAAAGTGCTGCGCTCGACGGATGCCGAGTCGCGTCAACGTATTGTTTTGGTGCGCCGTGCGCCCATCACGCTTCACTGCAAACTCGTTGGATCATCAGCGCGATGTCTCTATAAACGCGCTGATGCCTTGATCATCAACCTCACGACAACTGCGACCTTCTCTGCCAGCGACCTCAAGGCATCGAGAAACGACATCAGAACGCCATTAACCCTGACCGGGCAAAGCACACAGGCCGATCCGCCCGAACTTTGCATGTCAAAACCATGTACGCCACCAAGCGCGAGGCAAATGCAGGTAACATGCGCGGCTTTGCTCCCACACGGCCTGACCATGTCCGCGACTACCCGATTTCCTTTTTTTGCCTACCTGTTCGCTTGCCTGCTGGGGCTGTTTGCCTTGGGTGGTTTCTGGTACGGCCTGGGCAAACCCGTGATCCTGCCCGACGTGGCCAGCGCGACGCACAAGTTGCAATGCGCCTCCTACACCCCGTTCGACAAAGACCAGTCGCCGTTTGACGTGCCGTTCAAATTGCGCCCCGAGCGCATGGACGCGGACCTCGCGCTGCTGGCCACCCGATTTGAATGCATCCGCACATACTCGATGACCGGCCTCGAAGCCCTGCCCGATCTGGCGCGCAAACATGGTCTGAAGCTGATGATCGGTGCCTGGGTCAACAGCAACCCGGTGGACACCGAGAAAGAAGTGGACCTGCTGATCGCCTCGGCCAACGCCAACGCGGACGTGGTGACCTCGGTCATCGTCGGCAACGAAGCCTTGCTGCGTAAGGAAGTGACCGGTGCGCAACTGGCCAGGTTGATCAATAAAGTCAAAAGCCAGGTCAAACAGCCTGTCACTTACGCCGACGTCTGGGAGTTCTGGCTCAAGCACCCGGAAATCGCGCCGGCGGTGGACTTCCTGACGATTCACCTGCTGCCGTATTGGGAAGATGAACCTTCGAACATTGATGCAGCCCTCCAGCATGTCGCCGAAGTGCGACAAGTATTCGGCAACAAGTTCGCTCCAAAAGATGTAGTGATCGGCGAAACCGGTTGGCCGAGCGAAGGCCGTCAGCGCGAGACCGCATTGCCAAGCCGGGTCAACGAGGCGAAATTCATTCGGGGCTTCGTCGCGATGGCCGAACAACAAGGCTGGCATTACAACCTGATCGAGGCGTTTGACCAGCCGTGGAAACGCGCGAGTGAAGGCGCGGTGGGTGGTTACTGGGGACTGTTCGATGCAGATCGCCAGGACAAAGGCGTATTGGCGGGTCCGGTGTCGAATGTGCCGTACTGGTCGCAGTGGCTGGTTGTGGGCAGCTTGATCTTTCTGGGCACGCTGATCCTTGGCGGCCGCGTACGCAGCACTCGTGCAGCTCTGGTTCTACCGCTGCTCGGCGCGCTGGCCGCCTGCTCGATTGGCGCCTGGGGCGACCTGGCACGGGTCACTACACGGTTCACCAGTGAATGGTTGTGGGTCGGGTTGCTGACGGCGTTGAACTTACTGGTACTGGTCCATGCCGCGCTGACCTTGAGTGCCCGTACCGGCTGGCGTGATAGTGCGTTTAACGTGCTTGAACGCCGGGCGGGTTGGCTGGTTGCGTTCGCAGGCTTCGCGGCAGCGGTGACGATGCTGGAACTGGTCTTCGACCCGCGCTATCGCAGCTTCCCGAGCATGGCGTTCATCGTCCCGGCACTGGTCTACCTGTGCCGCCCGGTGAACGTGCCGCGCCGGGAGATTGCATTGCTGACCTTCATTGTGGGCGCTGGCATTGCGCCGCAGTTGTTTCGTGAAGGGCTGCAGAACCAGCAGGCCTGGGGTTGGGCGCTGGTGAGTGTGTTGATGGTGGCGGCGTTGTGGCGGTGTTTGCGGGTTCGCAGGGGTTGACGACAAGGCCAATCCCTTAATTATTTCGGTTTGGTCACACCCTTCTTATTAATGCTACTAGCGACTCTGTATGCATTAATTCTCCAGGGAATTGCAATACATGATCCAAAACTGCGTTGCCTAGATTCCTATCAGCCAGTTGAAATTCGGAAAGAGATTTAGGGTAATCCGCAGGGAAGTTATATTTTATGACCTCCGGAAATTGCTTTGCTTTAGCTATGCGCTGCAATTGCGCCGCTCTCGGTTCGTTTATAGCGATTGGTAATGCGGCGCGTTGATATTTTGCTCCCACATCATAAAAATTCAATTCATTCGCTTTTGCCATCGCCTCCTTTACCTGGGCGCTTTGTTTTTTGGGTACTGTCTTCGTTAGCCCCTGCCGGCCTGACTCGATCGTAGTCAACGGCCCATGCCCAGGCCGAGGCGATTTCGGTGCTTTATTCAAGCGACCTATCACGCTTTTTTTCATTGCGCTCAGGCCTTTTCCAATTTGCCGGGAGGCCGAATGTGCCGCAGATGTAAGTTGCGAAACTCCTCGAGCAAATAATGCAAACTCCCCCATCGGGTCCACCATGTTGACCGGATCCCAAGCGCAATACGCATAAGCATTCACCCCACCCTTCCCAAACGGACTCAAACTGTCCGGGCTGTTGAATCGCATCAACACCGGGTTAAACGCGCGATACCCGTTCCCCAGCAAATAATGCCCGGTGACCGGATCCCGTCGCTCACCATTGAAACCCAAAAGACTGCTCAGACCGCTTTCAGGTGATCGATGACCATAGGGAGCATAAACAGGCCGTTGATGCTCACCAACAGCAACCATATGCAACACCGAGCGTTGCAAATCAGTGGCGAGCAAAGCGCAGTCCACCCGCCCCGCCTCACGCTGTTGCTGCGCCATGAGCTGCGATTCGTGCTCGAACACCGAGTACCGCACCGACCCCTGGATCTCAGTACTCAGACGATTTTTCCGATAAAAGCGCTGAACACCGTCCTGATTCAAGGGCGCGCAATTCATCACCCGATCCAGCGGGTCGTATTGATAGCGGCAGAGCAACGTCTCTCGCTGAACAGTCATGGCGTTGCTCCGTTTCATATCCAGGGTTGGATAGCTAGATTCGGAGTTATCAGAAGGGCTGTCTACTATCAGAACTGTTAGGTAGAAGCTGCAACCTGACTATGTTAGATGGGACATTTGCCAACCTTACCGGCCTGCTCGCGAGCAGGCTCACTCCTACATTTTGACCGCGCCCGCCTGTTGGACACGGTCAAAATGTAGGAGTGAGCCTGCTCGCGATGACTGACTATTAAACAGTACGAGGCGCCCTGACCAACCGCAAAGCAGCAATCACCACCGCAAACACAGCCAGCGTCGTGTTGTATAAAGCCAACGCCGGGAACCCCAACACCAGCGCCAGCACCGCCAACCACCACCCTGCCCGCCCCGGCAGCAAGAAACCGATCACAGCCGCCGCGACCGCTGACCAGCCCAACACGTTGAAATGAATCATCAAGCCCAGGTTCGAACGAACCTGACACTCCCAACGATTCGCCTCATCCACGCAAAGCCCGACCCATTGCGCATCCTCCATGAAGCCATAACGCGCGCCATAACTGGCGGCCAGCCATATCGGCAGCAAAACAAGCAGCAAAATCACGGGCAGACGGCGAGACATGGAGCACTCCAATAGACGAAAACGGCGGCCAGCTTAATCCCCTCGCGGCTTTAAGCAAACGCGCGTAACAGATAACTAGTCATGAAACAGCCGCAAAGTGTATCGTCCAGCTTCTATTACCCGGAATTAAGCCAGTTTGGTGCCGATGCGTGGCACTTTGGCACCGAACCTGTGGTCATAGCCTGCGAACTTCATCCGGCACCTTCCTCTAAGGGATCTAGTCATGCTCCGTTCCTTGCGCTTCGCCGCCCTGTTTGGCGGCCTTATTTTGAGTGCGTCCGCACTGGCGGTCGACATCGACGCCGCCAGTTATGGCTACCCCTTGACCAACCCGTTCGAGGCGACCATTGCCACGACCCCACCGGACCTGCGTCCGGAGCTGCCGCTGGACGACGACATCAATCAGGAGGATCGCAGCATTACCCTGCGACCGGAGCGCGCCTTCGAACTGCCGGATAACTTCTGGGCGGTAAAAAAACTGACCTACCGTATCGCGACCCAGGATAAAGCGGCGCCGCTGATCTTCCTGATCGCCGGCACCGGTGCGCGCTATGACAGCAGCCTTAACGAGTACCTGAAGAAGCTCTACTACAAAGCGGGTTACCACGTCGTGCAGTTGTCGTCGCCGACAAGCTTCGACTTCATCAGCGCCGCTTCACGCTTCGCGACCCCGGGCATCACCAAGGAAGATGCCGAAGACATGTACCGGGTGATGCAAGCGGTTCGAGCACAAAACCCGAAAGTGCCGGTTACCGAGTATTACCTGACGGGCTACAGCCTCGGCGCACTGGATGCCGCGTTCGTCGCGCACCTGGACGAAACCCGTCGCAGCTTCAACTTCAAGAAAGTTCTGCTGCTCAACCCGCCGGTCAACCTCTACACCTCCATCACCAATCTGGACAAACTCGTTCAGACCGAGGTGAAGGGCATCAACAACAGCACGACGTTCTATGAACTGGTGTTGAACAAACTGACCCGCTACTTCCAGCAAAAAGGCTACATCGACCTCAACGATGCGCTGCTCTACGACTTCCAGCAGTCCAAACAGCACCTGACCAACGAACAGATGGCCATGCTGATCGGCACTTCGTTCCGTTTCTCGGCTGCCGATATTGCCTTTACCTCGGACCTGATCAACCGCCGCGGCCTGATCACCCCCCCGAAATACCCGATCACCGAAGGCACCAGCCTCACGCCATTCCTCAAGCGTGCGCTGCAGTGCGACTTCGATTGCTACATCACCGAACAGGTCATCCCGATGTGGCGCGCCCGCACTGACGGCGGCAGCCTGCTGCAACTGATCGACCAGGTCAGCTTGTATGCGCTCAAGGATTACCTGCGCGACAGCCCGAAAATCTCCGTCATGCACAACGCCGACGACGTCATCCTCGGCCCGGGCGACCTCGGTTTCCTGCGCAAGACCTTCGGCGACCGCCTGACCGTTTACCCATTGGGCGGCCATTGCGGCAACCTTAATTACCGCGTCAACAGCGACGCCATGCTGGAGTTCTTCCGTGGCTAAATATCTCCTGCTTATCGCAGCGTTACTCTGTGCAGGCGTCGCCAATGCCGACAACAGCAAAGCCAACGCCCCTGTCGTCGTCGACAGTGACGGCTTCAAGGAGCCGCTGAGCAAACTCACCTTCAACCCGGGGCTGGATCAGCGCGAGTTCGAACGCTCGACGCTCAACGCGCTGAACGTCTACGACCCGCTGGAAGAGTGGAACCGTCGCGTTTACCACTTCAACTACCGCTTTGACCAATGGGTGTTCCTGCCGGTCGTCGATGGCTATCGCTACATCACCCCGAGCTTCCTGCGCACCGGCGTCAGCAACTTCTTCAACAACATCGGCGATGTGCCGAACCTGTTGAACAGCCTGCTGCAGTTCAAAGGCAAGCGCTCGATGGAAACCACCGCACGTCTGCTACTCAACACCACCATCGGCATCGCAGGCCTTTGGGACCCTGCCACCGCCATGGGCCTGCCGCGCCAGAGTGAAGACTTCGGCCAGACGCTGGGCTTCTACGGCGTGCCGGGCGGCGCGTACTTCGTGCTGCCGATCCTCGGTCCTTCCAACATCCGTGACACCGGTGGCCTGGCCGTGGACTTCACTGCCGAGTCGGCGATCAACTTCCTGAACGTCTCGGAAGTCAGCTCGAACCATCCTGAAGTCTGGGTGCTGCGCGGCGTTGACCGCCGCTACCAGACCAGCTTCCGCTACGGTCAGCTGAACTCGCCATTCGAGTACGAGAAAGTGCGCTACGTGTACACCGAGTCGCGCAAGTTGCAGATCGCCGAATAAAACCGGCGGCAACAAAAAAAGGCCATTCGATGCGAATCGAATGGCCTTTTTCATGCAGTTAACAACACCACATATTCCCTGTAGGAGTGAGCCTGCTCGCGATAGCGATATGACATTCAACGTTAATGTTGACTGACACACCGCCTCGCGAGCAGGCTCACTCCTACAGGTTTAACTCTTCAGCGCCTTCCAGATCTTACTCACAGCCATCACGCCGGCCAATACCACCGCACCCGCCACAATCCCCGCCACGGCATTCAGCAACATCGGCACGATAAAACCAGCCCCGCCAGCACTTGCGCTGACGCTTTCGATCCAGTGATGAATCACCGGCACGCCATGAGTCAGAATCCCGCCGCCGACCAAAAACATCGCCGCCGTACCAATCACCGACAGGCTTTTCATCATGTAAGGCGCCGCGCGCAGAATGCCGTTGCCAATGCTTTTGGCCATCTGACCGGGCTTCTGGGTCAGCCACAGGCCGAGATCGTCAAGTTTGACGATGCCTGCCACCAGCCCATAGACACCCACCGTCATCACAATGGCAATGCCCGATAGCACGATGACCTGCTGGGTCAGCGAAGCGCCCGCCACGGTGCCCAGGGTAATGGCGATGATTTCCGCGGACAGAATGAAGTCGGTGCGAATGGCACCCTTGATCTTGTCCTTTTCGAACGCCACAAGATCGGTCGCCGGATCGGCTACGGCTTCAACCAGCTGTGCATGCTCGGCCTGATCCTCGGCCTTGCTGTGCAGGAATTTGTGCGCGAGTTTCTCGAAACCTTCAAAACACAGGTAAGCGCCACCGACCATCAACAACGGTGTGACCAGCCAGGGAATGAATGCACTGATGGCCAGCGCCGATGGCACCAGGATCAATTTGTTGAGAAACGACCCCTTGGCGACAGCCCAGACCACCGGAATTTCCCGCTCGGCCCGCACGCCGGACACTTGCTGGGCATTGAGCGCCAGGTCGTCACCGAGTACGCCAGCGGTCTTTTTGGCAGCCATTTTGGTCATCAACGCCACATCGTCGAGTACTGCGGCGATGTCGTCGATCAGCAACAGCAAACTGCTTCCTGCCATGAATGAGTTTTCCTTCGAAGAGTGAATGCTGCGCAGCATAGCCTGCCCACGACGCGGCGGGGCATTCTTGAGCGCCGCGCGAAGCCGGTGCTACCATGCGCAACCGCCAGCACAGGCAAGGAACCACCGGGTTTATGAGCACTATCCGCGAGCGCAACAAAGAACTGATCCTGCGTGCCGCCAGTGAAGAATTTGCCGACAAGGGCTTCGCTGCGACCAAAACCAGTGACATCGCCGCCAAGGCGGGATTGCCCAAGCCCAACGTCTACTACTACTTCAAATCCAAGGAAAACCTCTACCGCGAGGTCCTGGAAAGCATCATCGAGCCGATTCTGCAGGCCTCGACGCCATTCAACGCCGACGGTGTGCCCAGTGAAGTGCTGAGCGGCTACATCCGCTCGAAAATCCGCATCTCCCGCGACCTGCCTTTTGCCTCCAAGGTGTTCGCCAGCGAAATCATGCACGGTGCCCCACACTTAAGTGCGGATCTGGTCGAACAGCTCAACAGCCAGGCCAAGCACAACATTGACTGCATCCAGACCTGGATCGACCGCGGCCAGATCGCAACCATCGACCCCAATCACCTGATGTTCAGCATCTGGGCAGCAACCCAGACGTACGCCGACTTCGACTGGCAGATCACTGCCATTACCGGCAAGGCCAAGCTGGATGAAGAAGATTATGAAGCGGCAGCACAGACGATTATCCGGTTGGTGTTGAAGGGGTGTGAGCCGGACCATTAAGATTGCGGTGACTTTTTCGCTAGCAGGCTAGCTCCCACAGGGGATTTGTGAGCGCTATAGATCCCCTGTGGGAGCTAGCCTGCTAGCGATGAAGACAACTCGGTTTCAGCTCAAACCCAAATGGCATCCCACAGCGGATAGTCGCCAAGCTTCTCCACCAGTCCAGCCCGCAACGGGTTGGCCACGACATACCGAGCCACTTTTACCAAATCCTCCTCTCGCCGCAGAGCCCGGTCGTGAAAGCCTTTTTGCCAGAGAGCGATCTTGCGGCCAGTGAACCGGTTCACTGCCTGGGTGCTCAGTGATTTAGTCTTTTGCATCAGGTCGCCCAACGACCCCTGCTGTAACTCGACCAGCCAATGAAAGTGATCGGGCATAACGACCCAGGCTAATGAGTTAACGCAGCCTTGGTCTTGTGCCGCGCGAAACTGCGCGACGACCAATCTGCCCAAGATGAAATCCTTGAAAACAGGTTTTCTGGCGAGCGTGTTGGCGGTCAAAAGATAGATGCGGTTTGGCTCGGCAAATCGGCCAATGCGTAAGCGGTTTGAAGCGGGTAAATCCGGCATTCCTTTGCCCCTAGCATGATTAATTCATGAGGAAGGCTAGACCTGACATAACCCAAGGGCGGGGCAGACATTTAGCTGGATGTGTCTGATAGTCCGCCATCGCCAGCAGGCTGGCTCCCACAATTGATCTCTGTCACTCAGATATTTTCCTGTGGGAGCCAGCCTGCTGGCGATGGCGATAGATCAGTCACTACAAAATCAAGCACTCACCCCCGCATCCGCCCGCAACCCCAATGCCTCAATCGCATTGATCGCGCACTGTTCATCAACGTCCGACAAATCCCCGCTGATCCCCACCGCCCCCAGCACATTTCCGTCCTGATCCCGCACGAGCACACCACCCGGTGCCGGCACGACGCTGCCCTGCCCAAGGCTATTCAATGCCGCGATGAAGGCCGGTCGTTGCTGGGCGTCCAGTGCCAGCAGGCGAGAGCCTTTGCCCAGGGCGATGGCGCCCCACGCTTTGCCGATGGCTATTTGCGGGCGTAGCAGGCTGGCGCCGTCTTCGCGCTGCAGGGAGATAAGGTGGCCGCCGGCGTCCAGCACGGCGATGGTTAAAGGCGCTGCGTTGATTGCACGCGCAGCGGAGATGGCCTGACTGGTCAGGTTGATTGCAACTTTCAAGGTTAAAGCGCTCATGGTGCCGTCCTCATTTTGTTATAGGGAAAGCCAGTGGACTGCGCCGAAGTGCCGCAGTCCGATGCAACAAATAGAACACAATGAATTATTTTTTTGTATACAATAATTATCGAAAAGCGCGACATGCGACGAAAAGCCACAGCAGAACGGGCTTCCGACGAATGAAACACTCGCTTGAGAAAATGGATTGACCTGCGCCGTCCGCCGTGAATACACTCTGCGCAAAGCCACTTGTATACAATTACAAAACGTAAGAGGCACAAAACCATGAGCAAAATGAGAGCAATCGAAGCCGCCGTTCTGGTGATGCGCCGTGAAGGGGTTGATACCGCTTTTGGCATCCCCGGCGCCGCGATCAACCCGCTGTACTCCGCCCTGCAGAAGGTCGGTGGCATCGATCACGTCCTCGCTCGCCACGTTGAAGGCGCCTCGCACATGGCTGAGGGCTACACCCGCACCAAGGCTGGCAACATCGGCGTGTGCATCGGCACTTCCGGCCCTGCCGGTACGGACATGGTCACCGGGCTCTACAGCGCCTCGGCCGACTCGATCCCGATCCTCTGCATTACCGGGCAAGCACCTCGCGCCCGTATGCATAAGGAAGACTTCCAGGCCGTCGACATCACCGCAATCGTCAAACCTGTCACCAAGTGGTCGACCACCGTCATGGAGCCGGGCCAGGTGCCCTACGCGTTCCAGAAAGCCTTCTACGAAATGCGCTCCGGCCGTCCAGGCCCCGTGCTGATCGACCTGCCGTTCGACGTGCAGATGGCTGAAATCGAATTCGACATCGACGCCTACGAGCCACTGCCGCTGGCCAAGCCGACCGCGAATCGCGTGCAAATCGAGAAGGCCCTGGCCATGCTCGATCAAGCTGAGCGTCCATTGCTGGTTGCCGGTGGTGGCATCATCAATGCCGATGCGGCCGACCTGTTGGTCGAGTTCGCTGAACTGACCGGTATCCCGGTTATCCCGACCCTGATGGGCTGGGGCACTATCCCGGACGATCACCCGTTGATGGTGGGTATGGTGGGCCTGCAGACCTCGCATCGTTACGGCAACGCGACAATGCTCAAGTCCGATCTGGTGCTGGGCGTCGGCAACCGTTGGGCCAACCGCCACACCGGTTCGATTGACGTTTACACCGAAGGCCGCAAATTCATTCACGTCGACATCGAACCCACCCAGATCGGCCGCGTGTTCACCCCGGACCTGGGCATCGTTTCCGACGCCGCTGCCGCGCTGACCGTGTTCATCGAAGTTGCTCGCGAGTGGCAAGCTGCCGGCAAACTGAAAAACCGCAGCGCCTGGCTGCAAGATTGCCAACAGCGTAAAGCCAGCCTGCACCGCAAGACTCACTTCGATAACGTACCGGTCAAGCCGCAACGCGTTTACGAAGAGATGAACCAGGTGTTCGGCAAAGACACCTGCTACGTCAGCACCATTGGTCTGTCGCAGATTGCCGGCGCACAGTTCCTGCACGTCTATAAGCCTCGCCACTGGATCAACTGCGGCCAGGCCGGCCCGCTGGGCTGGACCATCCCGGCCGCGCTGGGCGTGGTCAAGGCAGATCCGACCCGCAAGGTCGTGGCGCTGTCGGGCGACTATGATTTCCAGTTCATGATCGAAGAATTGGCCGTGGGCGCGCAGTTCAAGCTGCCGTACATTCATGTTGTGGTAAACAACTCGTACCTGGGGCTGATTCGTCAGGCGCAGCGCGGTTTCGATATGGACTACTGCGTGCAGCTGTCCTTCGATAACCTGAACGCTCCGGAACTCAACGGTTACGGTGTCGACCACGTCGCAGTGGCCGAAGGTCTGGGCTGCAAGGCACTGCGTGTGTTCGAACCTGATCAGATCCAGCCTGCCCTGCGCAAGGCTCAGGAACTGATCGAAGAGTTCAAGGTGCCCGTCATCGTCGAGATTATTCTGGAGCGCGTGACCAACATTTCCATGGGCACCGAGATCAACGCCGTCAACGAATTCGAAGACCTGGCGCTGGTCGGCAACGACGCACCGACTGCGATTTCGTTGTTGGATTAAGAACGACCTTGTACCTGTAGCAGCTGCCGAGGCACGAGGCTGCGTTGCGTGTCCGCAGGACCGCCGTCGGGGGCCGCTTCGCAGCCCAACGCAGCCTCGTACCTCGACAGCTGCTACAGGGAACTGAACTTACAGGAGACCACCATGCCGCGTTTCGCAGCCAACCTGTCCATGCTGTTCACCGAACAGGATTTCCTTGCCCGTTTCGAAGCTGCCGCCAAGGCTGGTTTCAGTGGTGTCGAGTACCTGTTTCCTTACGATTTCAGCTCGGCTGAAATCAAAGCCACTCTCGACGCCAATGGCCTGACCCAAGTGCTGTTCAACTTGCCGGCCGGTGACTGGGCCAAGGGCGAACGCGGCATCGCGTGCCTGCCGGATCGGGTGGAAGAATTCCGCGCCGGTGTCGACCTGGCCATCGCCTACGCGCAAGTGTTGGGCAACACCCAGATCAACTGCCTGGCCGGTATTCGTCCACAAGGTGTCGACGACGCCACGGTCGAAAAAACCTTTGTCACCAACCTCAAGTACGCAGCCGACAAGCTGCAGGCGGCGGGCATCAAACTGGTGATGGAGGCGATCAACACCCGCGACATCCCGGGGTTCTACCTGAACAACACGGCGCAAGCCCTGTCGATTCGCGAACAGGTCGGCAGTGCCAATCTGTTCCTGCAATATGACATCTATCACATGCAAATCATGGAGGGCGACCTGGCCCGCACCATGGCTGCGCACCTGGGCGAGATCAACCATATCCAGTTGGCCGATAACCCGGGACGCAACGAACCTGGCACCGGTGAAATCAATTACCGCTTCCTGTTCGAACACCTGGACCGCATCGGTTATCAGGGATGGGTCGGCTGTGAATACAAACCGCTGACCACCACTGAAGCCGGCCTGGGCTGGCTCAAAACCCACAACGCGATCTGAGATTGATGTCGGGCCCTTGTGGTGAGGGGATTCATCCCCGTTCGGCTGCGCAGCAGTCGTGAAACCTATAAATGCGGTCTGACTGAATCGCCGAAAAAGAAGGGCCGCTTCGCTGCCCAACGGGGATAAATCCCCTCGCCACAAAGCTCACCGACTCAGGGTCGGGAGCAAGACAATAAGAGGAATTTCTCATGGCTAAAATCGGATTTATCGGCACTGGCATCATGGGCCACCCAATGGCGTTGAACCTGCAGAAAGCCGGTCACAGCCTGTTCCTGTCGCAACACCACGACGCTGCGCCCGCCGACCTGATCGCCGCTGGCGCCGTCGCCCTGGCGAACCCGAAAGAAGTCGCTCAGGAAGCTGAATTCATCATTGTCATGGTGCCGGACACCCCGCAGGTCGACGACGTGCTGTTCCGCGCTGACGGCATCGCCGCCGGTGTTGGCAAAGGCAAAGTCGTGATCGACATGAGCTCGATCTCGCCCACCGCCACCAAAGCCTTCGCTGCGAAAATCAACGAAAAAGGCGCCCAGTACCTCGACGCGCCGGTGTCCGGCGGTGAAGTCGGCGCCAAAGCCGCGACCCTGAGCATCATGGTCGGCGGCGATGCCGATGCCTTTGAACGCGTACTGCCGCTGTTCCAGGCCATGGGCAAGAACATCACCCTGGTCGGTGGCAATGGCGACGGTCAAACCGCGAAAGTGGCTAACCAGATCATCGTTGCACTGAACATCCAGGCCGTCGCCGAAGCCCTGTTGTTCGCGTCGAAAAACGGTGCCGATCCAGCCAAGGTGCGTGAAGCGCTGATGGGCGGTTTCGCCTCGTCGAAAATCCTCGAAGTGCACGGCGAGCGCATGATCAAAGGCACCTTTGATCCGGGCTTCCGCATCAGCCTGCACCAGAAAGACCTGAACCTGGCCCTGGCCGGTGCTCGCGAGTTGGGCATCAACCTGCCGAACACCGCTAACACCCAGCAAGTGTTCAGCACCTGCGCGGCCATCGGCGGCAGCAACTGGGATCACTCGGCGCTGATCAAAGGTCTGGAACACATGGCGAATTTCTCGATTCGCGATAAATAAGCCCTGCCTGAACCTGTAGGAGCTAGCCTGCTAGCGATGAAATCAACGCGGTGTGTCTGGTAGACCTCAGCGCCTGAATCGCCAGCAGGCTGGCTCCCACAAGGATCAGAGCTGCTCCACCTCCAAAAACAAGAATTCCGGGAGCTCGCCATGTCGATCGATCCGCAACAATTTCTTCGCGACCTGTTCGCTACCGCCATCGACGCGGCCCATCCTCAACAAGTCCTCGAAGCTCACTTGCCCACTGATCGCAGCGGGCGGGTGATCGTCATTGGCGCCGGCAAAGCTGCCGCCGCCATGGCCCAAGTCGTCGAGCGTTGCTGGCAGGGTGAAGTCAGCGGCCTGGTCGTTACCCGCTACGGCCACGGCGCCCCGTGCGAAAAAATCGAAGTGGTCGAAGCTGCCCACCCGGTGCCTGACGCTGCCGGTCTGGCCGTCGCCAAGCGCGTACTGGAACTGGTCAGCAACCTGACCGAAGACGACCGCGTGATCTTCCTGCTGTCAGGCGGTGGTTCTGCATTGCTGGCCCTGCCAGCGGCCGGGATTACCCTCGCCGACAAACAGTCGATCAACAAAGCCCTGCTCAAATCCGGCGCCACCATCGGCGAGATGAATTGCGTGCGCAAGCACCTCTCGGCGATCAAAGGTGGCCGTCTTGGCAAGGCCTGCTGGCCTGCCACTGTTTATACCTATGCGATTTCCGATGTGCCGGGCGACCTCGCCACGGTCATCGCCTCCGGCCCGACCGTGGCCGACCCAAGCACCTCCGCCGAAGCGCTGGCAATCCTCAAGCGCTATGGCATCGACGTCCCGGCATCCGTACGCGACTGGCTGAACAGCCCGGAATCGGAAACCGTCAAACCGGGCGATCCAAGCCTGGCACGCAGTCATTTCCAGCTGATCGCCCGGCCCCAGCAGTCGCTTGAAGCGGCAGCGGTGAAAGCACGTCAGGCCGGTTTCAGCCCGCTGATCCTCGGCGACCTGGAAGGCGAGTCCCGGGAAGTGGCCAAGGTTCACGCCGGCATCGCGCGCCAAGTGGTGCTGCATGGTCAACCGCTGCCAGCACCGTGCGTGATCCTTTCCGGTGGTGAAACCACCGTGACCGTGCGCGGCAATGGCCGTGGCGGACGCAACGCCGAGTTCCTGCTGAGCCTGACCGACAGCCTCAAAGGCTTGCCCGGCGTCTACGCCCTGGCCGGTGATACCGACGGCATCGACGGTTCCGAAGACAATGCCGGCGCCATCATGACCCCCGACAGCTACGCCCGCGCCGCCGCGCTGGGTCTGAGCGCCAGCGATGAGCTGGACAACAACAATGGCTACGGCTACTTCGAGGCACTCGACGCCCTGATCGTTACCGAGCCGACCCGCACCAACGTCAATGACTTCCGCGCCATCCTGATTCTCGAGAGCCCTAAAAATGACGCCTGACAAAAAGGTCAAAATTCTCGCCACCCTCGGCCCGGCCACCGATGGCATCGACGACATCCGTGAGCTGGTCGAGGCCGGGGTCAACATTTTCCGTCTGAATTTCAGCCACGGCGATCACGCGGATCATGCGCAGCGTTATCAGTGGATTCGTGAAGTCGAACGCCAGCTGAACTACCCGCTGGGCATTCTGATGGACCTGCAAGGCCCGAAACTGCGGGTCGGCAAGTTCGCCGAGGGCAAAGTGCAACTGGTGCGTGGCCAGGCATTGCGCTTGGACCTGGACCCGACACCGGGTGATCAGCGCCGCGTTAACCTGCCCCACCCGGAAATCATCGCCGCGCTGGAGCCGGGCATGGACCTGCTGCTCGATGACGGCAAGCTGCGCCTGCGGGTGGTCACCAAATACGCCGACGCCATCGATACCACCGTGCTGAACGGCGGTGAGCTGTCGGACCGCAAAGGCGTGAATGTGCCGCAGGCGGTGCTGGAACTGAGCCCGCTGACCGCCAAAGATCGTCGCGACTTGAGCTTCGGCCTGGAACTGGGCGTGGACTGGGTGGCGCTGTCGTTTGTGCAACGTCCGGAAGACATTCGCGAAGCCCGCACATTGATCGGCGACAAAGCGTTTCTGATGGCCAAGATCGAGAAGCCATCGGCGGTCACTCAATTGCGCGAAATCGCTGAGCTGAGCGACGCGATCATGGTGGCGCGCGGCGATCTTGGCGTTGAAGTGCCTGCCGAAAGCGTGCCGCAGATTCAGAAGAACATCATCACCATCTGCCGTCAGCTCGGCAAACCGGTGGTCGTGGCGACGCAGATGCTCGAATCGATGCGCTTCTCCCCTGCCCCGACCCGCGCCGAGGTGACCGATGTTGCCAACGCCGTGGCTGAAGGGGCTGACGCGGTGATGCTGTCGGCGGAAACTGCGTCCGGCGAGTACCCGCTGGAAGCCGTGCAGATGATGAGCAAGATCATCCGCCAGGTGGAAAACGGCCCGGACTACCAGACTCAATTGGACGTGAGTCGGCCGAAAGCCGAGGCCACCGCTTCCGATGCGATCAGCTGTGCGATTCGTCGTATCAGCAACGTGTTGCCGGTGGCGGTGCTGGTGAATTACAGCGAGTCAGGGACGTCCAGTTTGCGTGCGGCGCGCGAGCGTCCGACGGTGCCGATTCTCAACCTCACACCGAACCTGCAGGCCGCGCGCCGCTTGACCGTGGCGTGGGGCGTGCACTCGGTAGTCAATGACCGGCTGCGCCAGGTGGATGAAGTGTGCTCGACGGCACTGGAGATCGCGCAAGCGCAGGGCATGGCTCAGCGTGGCGATACGCTGTTGATCACCGCGGGTGTGCCCTTTGGGCAACCTGGGTCGACTAACTCGTTGCGTATCGAGACGTTGATCTAGAACGCCTATATTGGCCTCATCGCCAGCAGGCTGGCTCCCACATTGGTTTTGTGTCGATCACATAATCAAGACTGAACGCAGATTCAGTGTGGGAGCCAGCCTGCTGGCGATTCAGGCGCCACATTCCCCTGACACACAATAAAAATGCCTGCCAACCACTTCAACACCCACTGCCCCGACTGGGCGACTGCCCTGCTCAACGGATTCAGTCAGATCTTCCTCCAGCGTCATCCGCTGTGCGGTCTGCTGTGCCTGTTGGCCATTCTCTTTACCGCGCCAACCCTGCTCGGCGGTGCGCTGCTGGGTGGCGTCGCCGGATTGCTCACCGCGCAACGTCGCGGTTACGCCAAGGCCGATCGCCAGGCCGGGCTGTTCAGCTACAACGGTGTCCTGCTCGGTTTACTACTGAGCCTGTATTTCCCCTGGTCAGCGCTGTTACCCCCGCTGATCATCGCAGCGGGTGGATTGAGTGCAATGCTGACTCAGCAATGGCTCAAACGCGTGCGCTTCAGCCAATACGTGCCGGCCTATACGGCGCCCTTCGTGGGCCTGGGCTGGTTGCTGCTGTGTTTCGCCACGCCCTCGACCACCGCGCACCTGATCGAAGTCAACACGCAGAACATGCTCGCCGCTCCGTTCAAAGGCCTCGGCCAGGTGATGTTCCTCGGTCATCCACTGGCCGGGGCGATGATTGCGACAGGTTTGCTGATCGCTGATCGCCGCGCGTTCTGCTGGGCGTTGCTGGCGTCTGTCGCGGGCATGGGCTGGAGCCTGCTGCATCACGACTTCTACACCGCTTTGATCGGCCTCGGTGGCTACAACGCCGTGCTCGCCGCCCTCGCCTTCAGCTCGCAGCGCGAAAAGCCCTGGTTGCCACTGGCCGGTATCGCCACGGCGCTGTTGCTCACGCCGGTATTTGCCACCCTCGGTCTGCCCACGCTGACCGCGCCGTTCATCCTCGCATGCTGGCTGATCCGCTCAGTTGTCCAAATACGCAGCAAGACCTCTGTTGCCCGTACGCCTTGCACTCTGGAGGAGAATCAACCTAGGCTTCGCTGATCATTGGTTCAGGCGGTATCCATGGACAGCAGCAGAAACTGGCGTGAAGAGCTTTACGTCATGGTTTTCCAGAGCGACACCAAGGCGGGACGGCGCTTCGACGGCATTTTGCTGTTGATCATCCTTGCCAGCATTGTGATTGTGATGCTCGACAGCATCGACTCGATCCACCAGAACTACGCCAACGTGCTGGCGTATATCGAGTGGGGCTTCACAATAATTTTCGCCATTGAGTATGGCTTGCGGTTGTATTGCTCACCCAAACCGTTGCGCTATGCCTTCAGCTTTTACGGGTTGGTGGATTTGCTGGCAATCGTGCCCGGCATCCTCGCGCTGTACTACGCCGACGCGCAGTACCTGCTGATCATCCGGATCATTCGGATGCTGCGGATTTTCCGCGTTCTCAAGCTCAGCCCCTACCTCAAGCAAGCCAACTACCTGATGTCGGCGCTGCGCGGCAGCAAGCAGAAGATCGTGGTGTTCCTGGTCAGCGTGTGCACGCTGGTGACCGTGTTCGGCACACTGATGTACGTAATCGAAGGCCCGGAGCACGGCTTCACCAGTATCCCAAAAGGCATCTATTGGGCCATCGTGACGCTGACCACCGTGGGCTTTGGCGATATCGTGCCGAAGACGCCCTTGGGCCAAGTGATTTCGTCACTGGTGATGATCACCGGTTACTCGATCATCGCCGTGCCGACGGGGATTTTCACCGCCGAACTGGCCAACGCCATGCGCGGTGAACAGCTGCAACACGACTGCCCGGTGTGCAAGAAAAACAGCCACGAGGCGGGCGCGGCGTTCTGCTCGCGGTGCGGCAATCAACTGTTCAAGAAAATGGAATAAGCAAAGAGCTTTTTAATCTTTAAAGGACTATGCGGCTGCCGTTATAGTCGCTGGCAAAACGGTGGCAACACCTATGTTAATGACTCATAAATAACCTGTAGGAGCTGCCGAAGGCTGCGATCTTTTGATCTTGTTTCTCAGCGATCCAATTGGATCAAAATCAAAAGATCGCAGCCTGCGGCAGCTCCTACAAAAAAAATATTTATAGAACAAGGAATGCGCAGTGAAAAAAATCTTTGGCGCCTCACTTCTGGCCGCTGGCCTGGCACTGACCAGCATGGCTCAGGCCGCACCGACCCTGCTTAACGTTTCCTACGACGTGATGCGCGATTTCTACAAGGACTACAACACTGCTTTCCAGAAACACTGGCAGGCCGAGCACAACGAAAACATCACCCTGCAGATGTCATTCGGCGGCTCCAGCAAACAGGCACGCTCGGTCATCGACGGCCTGCCGGCTGACGTCATCACCATGAACATGGCCACCGACATCAATGCCCTCGCCGACAACGGCAAACTGGTCCCGGACAACTGGGTCACCCGCCTGCCGAACAACAGCGCACCGTTCACCTCGGCCACCGTGTTCATCGTCCGCAAGGGCAACCCGAAAGCCCTGAAAGACTGGCCGGACCTGCTCAAGGATGGCGTGCAAGTCATCGTGCCAAACCCGAAAACCTCGGGTAACGGGCGCTACACCTACCTCTCGGCCTGGGGCTACGTGCTGAAAAACGGCGGCGACGAGAGCAAAGCCAAAGACTTCGTCGGCAAGCTCTTCAAGCAAGCGCCTGTGCTGGACACCGGCGGCCGTGCAGCCACCACTACCTTCATGACCAACCAGATCGGCGACGTGCTGGTGACCTTCGAAAACGAAGCGGAAATGATTGCCCGCGAGTTCGGTCGCGATCAGTTTGAAGTCATCTACCCAAGCGTCTCTGCCGAAGCCGAGCCGCCCGTGTCGGTGGTCGACAAAGTCGTCGACAAGAAAGGCACCCGCGCCGCCGCCGAGGAATACCTGAAATACCTGTGGTCGCCGCAAGGCCAGGAAATTGCCGCGGCCAACTACCTGCGCCCGCGTGACCCGGCCGTGCTGGCCAAGTACACCGATCGCTTCCCGAAAGTGGACTTCCTTTCGGTAGAGAAGACCTTCGGTGACTGGCGCACCGTGCAGAAAACTCACTTCAATGACGGTGGGGTTTTTGATCAGATCTACAGCGGTCAGTAATCGCTGATGCGGTAACGAAAAGGCGACCAGAGAAGGTCGCCTTTTTTGTGGGTTTGTCTCGTCCTCAATAACCCGGCACCTGCAGGAGCTGTGTAGGAGCTGTCGAGTGAAACGAGGCTGCGATCTTTTGATCTTGTTTTAAAGAAAAGATCAAAAGATCGCAGCCTCGTTTCACTCGACAGCTCCTACAAGGGGTTGAGGTTCTGCTCCAATTCGCTGGTGCGCCAGGCGTTAGGGTAAACCTGTTTCAGGACTCAGTTCACGGCGCCATCAAGGAACAACCGCCTCAACCTCAATCTCGATCAGCCATTCTGGCAATGAAAGCCCACTGACGATGATCCACGAAGATGCAGGTGGATTGGCCGCAAACCGCTCCAGCAATACGCGGGTGATCTGATCCTGTTCATTTCGCGCAGATTCGGCGATGTAGATCCGCATCATGACCACATGAGACAGGTCTCCACCGATCTCAGCCAGGATGCTTTCGATATTCTCAAAGGCTTTCACCGTTTGCTCGTAAAGGCCTCCCGCCACGATACGCTCCTGCTCATCGACACCCACCTGACCCGACAACAGCACGCGACGACCACTGCCCGACTCTACAGCCTGACTGAAACCATATTGAAGCGAATTGAAGACGGTCGACGGGTTGATCGTTGATATCGGCATGGAAAACTCCCTGTTCGTTTAGCGAATCGGGGGAACCTAAACCAACCCCATCGCGAGATCTACCCCGAACCCACCGACCGCAATATCTGGAAATGTTAGACCTGCGTCCCGCGATTTTTGTGGTGAGAGGATTTAGCCCCTCTCCACGCGGTTTAGCGGATTATTCCCGAGGATCGATGTTATCCAGCGCTCGATTCACTGCCAGTTCGGCCAGCATGATGACCTGCGCAATCCCCAGCAGTGCATTGCGGTAGGGCCCCTGTAGAAACCCCGCCAGATCACTGGCCATGACATTCGCCGAGGCCAGGGATTCGCAGGCGTGGGCGAGCAAGGTTTCGGTGTCGATATCGGGCGCGATCATGAACATCGTGTTGGGTTTATAGGGGGTATCGGCGTTTTTGCGGGCGGAGGACTTGAGGTAATCCTCAAGGGTTTCATGGGGAGTCGCGCAATTGCCTGAAGCGTCGGGGGCAGTGCTTTCGCGGTCTGATTCCGGGGGGTTGGGGGTTGGTTTGAACATGGTGATGCTCCTTGATTAGTGGAGCCGCCACGGTTCGCTGCGAAACGAAGGGAGGTGGCAGCTGTACGCAGGTTCGCAGACCGGGAATCAAGGAACCCGGCAGACCCGAAGATCTCCCGCGCACAGCCGCCATAACGCAATGCAGTAGGCGAAGAAAAAGCGCCAACTGAACGAAACGGTGGCGCTGAGCGCCTTGATTGACCCGAGCTGCGAAACCCGATCACTGATGAGCAGTGACGGAAAGCAAACTACGGAAGGCGTCCAAGGCGCACAAGCCGGCGGATTCTGAAGTAGTTGTAGGCAACGACGCAAGGTGACGTAGCCTCCTGCCTACACGCAAATGATGCGGTGTTTGTCAGACCGCCTTCGCGGGCAGGCGTGGAAATGTAGAAATGAACGCGGGGACCTGTAGGAGCTGTCGAGTGAAACGAGGCTGCGATCTTTTGATCTTGCTCTAAAAACAACATCAAAAGATCGCAGCCTCGTTTCACTCGACAGCTCCTACAGATTTCCTACAGAGTGAAATGCAAAGTTTCTACCCTGCAGGGGTGGCCTACATCGGCGGTGTGACGCCGTCCTTGCCGGCCGAGATCGATTGAGCCGTTAGCGTGCCATCAGCGCTTTGGGTGACGAAGGTCACGATCTTCACCCCCACTTTCAGCAGGCTTCGATCCCCGGGTACCAGGTTTACGATCGGCACGTCCTCGGGCACCAGAATCTTCTGTTGGCCGCCCTTGTAGTTAACGGTCAACACCCGGCCATTGCTGACCACCAAATCACCCACACTGCCGTTGGTCATGCTGCTGCCCTTGACCAGATCGAACGACCGATGACCGTCGCCGCTGCCCGCCAGTTCCGGCGGGAAGACGTGGACTTCCAGCGCCTTGAGGGTGCCGTCTTCCTGCGGCACGGCCGCCGAGCCGATGTAACTGCCGGGTTTGATGTCTTCGATATTGGCCAACGTGACGGCACGCACCTTGGTGTCCTTGCTCAGGTTGATCACCACGTTTTCGCCACTGTTCACGTGGACTTTCAACACGTCGGGACTGACGCCCGTGATCTCGCCGCGCACGCCAATACGCATTCCCGGTGCATCCTCAGCCTGGGCAAGACCCGCGGTGAACAGGGCAATCATCGCAAAAGCTGACACACCGCGGATCAGGTGACGGAACATTGCGTTCATGGCAGCGCCTCCGGTTATTGAATCGGGAAGAGAGAAGATAAGCACGCTATCGAACAGGATGTAAGTGAATGTATCATCAAGCCTCGAAATCAATCCGCAACTGGGCAGCACTCATTCCGCAAGGGAATGATCACTATTAGTCCAACCACTCTTTCGCCGTTTCAGCCTGCAGCCTAGCCTGCATGCAGTCCCCTATTGTTCAGCGAGACACGTTATGAACCCAGCAACCTCAGTGCCCACCGGCACGGCGACAATGACCCGAGGCATGGTGCTGCTTTTCGCCTTTTGCTGCGGCGCGATTGTGGCCAACATCTACTACGCCCAGCCGATCATCGGCCTGATCGCACCGGACATCGGCCTGACCAGCACCATGGCCAGCCTGATTGTTTCGCTGACCCAGATTGGTTACGCGTTAGGTCTGTTCTTCCTCGTCCCGCTGGGCGATCTGCTGGAAAACCGCCGCCTGATGATCATCACCACACTGGTGGCGATTGCCAGTTTGCTGGGCGCAGCGTTTACGGATCAGCCGAACGTGTTCCTGTTGATTTCACTGCTGGTGGGGTTCAGTTCGGTGTCGGTACAGATCCTGATTCCACTGGCGGCGCACCTGGCGCCGGAAGAAACCCGCGGACGGGTGGTCGGCGGGATCATGGGCGGTTTGTTGCTAGGAATTTTGCTGGCGCGACCAGTGTCCAGCGTGGTGGCTGATCACTTCGGCTGGCGGGCGATGTTCGTGATTGCGGCGGTGTTGATGGCGGCGATCAGCCTTGTGCTGGCCCTGACCATCCCCAAGCGTGAGCCTGATCACAGCGCTACTTATGGTCAGCTGCTGGGCTCGCTCTGGACTCTGCTGCGTACACAACCGGTGCTGCGTCAACGTGCTTTCTACCAGGGCTGCATGTTCGCAACCTTCAGCCTGTTCTGGACCGCCGTGCCGCTGGAACTGGCGCGCAATCACGGTTTGTCGCAAACCCAGATTGCGATTTTTGCCCTGGTCGGGGCCATCGGCGCCATCGCGGCCCCGATCGCCGGAAGGCTGGCCGACGCGGGTCATACCCGTATCGCCTCTCTGCTGGCGCTGGTGTTCGCCAGCCTGAGCTTTCTTCCAGCCTTCATCCACCCGGTCTACAGCGTCATCGGCCTGGCGGTGACGGGCGTGGTGCTCGACTTCTGTGTGCAGATGAACATGGTGCTTGGCCAACGTGCGGTCTATGCGCTCGACGCCAAGAGCCGCAGTCGCCTGAATGCGCTGTACATGACCAGCATCTTTATTGGCGGCGCGTTCGGCTCTTCGGTGGCCAGTGCGGTGTACGAGCATGGCGGCTGGTTGTGGATCGTGATTGTCGGCAGCGCATTTCCGCTGTTGGCGCTGTTGCGGTTCTTGAGTGTTCCCCGCAAGGAATCACTGGCGGCGGCGTAAAAGAAACATCGCGGGCAAACCGATCTGTGCACCGATCGCTCCTGCAGCATCCCGGCTGCCCGCGAATGATAAATACCTGACACCCTTCAGTAGCGAACCAGCTTCTCCATCGCGGCATCTGCCAGAAAGGAAGAGCGGCTTTTGATATTGTGCTCTCGCACATACCGGTCGATCCGCTGGATGACATAACCGGGTAACGTCACGTTGACTTTCTCGGTCTTGCCCATGTACGGCGAGATATCCAGCTCCAGCATTCCCCACCCCATGTCGGCATAGTCTGGATTGCCACGGTGCGCAGCTGCTGAAGTTGGCATGGGAATCGCCTCCCCGCCTCCTGCAATCTCCTGCAGCATGATGTGGGCAATCTCGACAGCCGCGTTGTAGGCATCTTCAAAACTATCCCCGGCGGTGACGGCGCCGGGAATATCGGGGATCTGGATGCCGATGGCAGTGTTCTCGTCGCCCCACTCAATACAGATTGGATATTGCATTATGGAACTCCTGCGTTGCTGACGGCCGGGTACTGAAGGTCGGCGCGCTTCCTGATGCTTTTGACCGTCCCGACCGGCAAATCCTTTTTCGGGTGGGGGACGGGAATCGTGTTCGGGTTGTAACGGTGAGTGAAAACATGATGGCTGCCAGTAAGACGATCAAGCACCCAACCCGCCGCCTCCAACTCCTTTATCAATAACCTGCTCTGCACCGCTCGCCTCCTTGCCACGCCCAAATAAAAGTAACCCTAGAGTTATCTTTACTCAAGCACAAAAATCCGGATGACGACGCTCGGTTGTTTTACCGCGTGTGATTGGATAGCAATCCCGCATGACACTCAAGGATCGCGCAGGGGCTGAATGAGAGGGTGAAACCTTCAGGATTTAGCAAGACGATGATTTACCGGTGCAATCGATCAATGCAGCTCAGCAAGCGTTCGACCGTATGCTCCAGCACTCCGGAATTGTCGATCACGCACAACGCCGGATCGTGCTCTACGAGCAGTTGTTCACTGAAACGCGCATTGCGTGCCAATCGTGCGTCAATCTCGTCGACCGATTCACGTCCCCGTGCCAGCAAGCGCTGACGCAGCACGGCTTGGTCCACGGTTAGTAACAGCACCAGCAGGTTCGGATAACGCAGGCGCGTCGCCGGTAAATGACCGCGGGAGCCATTGACCAGCACGTCGTGGCCCGCCGCCAGCCAATCGTCGATGTCCCGTGGAATGCCGTACGCCAGGCCATTGGCGCGCCAGCTGAGGGCAAATCCACCCCGCGCCTCAAGCGCCATGAACTCTTCCACGCTGACGCCTAGCGCCGCCTCCCCCACGGCTTCCGCCGAGCGGGTGATGACGCGCCGCACAATGCGACAGCTTCGCTCGGCCAAAGGCGCTCGTGCGGCATCCAGCAGGCTGTCCTTGCCCGAACCTGAAGGTCCGATGAGATAGATCATCCTGCCCGCCATCAAAACACCCTCTTCGTTTGTGGCGAGGGGATTTATCCCCGTTCGGCTGCGAAGCAGTCGTAAAACCAACGAACGCGGTGTACTCGATACACCTCGGTAGCAGCTTTTTGGGGTTGCTTCGCAACCCAACGGGGATAAATCCCCTCGCCACGAACTATGCGCACCGCTTTTGCATTTGTATTACTGTCCGAATTGCCGTCCCAAACCACCCGGCACGCCATGGATGTCCGTGTCTTCCCATGGCCCATTCGGGCTGATCGAGCGGCTCCAGCCGTTGTTCCACCGATAGTAAGTGCGCTGGCGATAGAACGTGTTGGTCTGATCATCCAGCACATAGACGCCTAGCTTGGCATCCCAATGACTGTTGCCCCCCGGTGGCGGCGCGAAGCTTGCGGACGTTCGCGGCAACGGTTTGGCGGGCTTGGCCGGAATGCTCGGCTTGCTCGGCGCTGGCGACGTCGAGGGCGTCGGGCGGGGCTGCGAGGGCGGGATCGGTGGCAGCGGCGTTTGCGTTGGCTCCGGCCGCTGGACCGCACATGCGCTTAACCCCATGACCATGGTGATGAGGGTGATACGAGCGATGGCGATCATAGGCGCTTCCTTTGTTGTCCCGGACTGTTATTTGTCCGGACTGTCGATGGTCAGTTTTTGCGGCGCGGTGCTGCTGCTGGCCAGAGGCTGGCTGCGACCGACCCATTCACCGGCAGTCGGTTGGCCGGCGCGGGAAATGCGCGCAACCAGTTGGACTTCAGGGAAGTTCGACAGTTTCAACTGCGGCATCATTGCGTCTGCATCACCCAACTCGACAGTCACCGGCAAGTCGGCAACGGTCAGACGCTTGGCAGCCAAGGGTGCCGGCGGACCCGAAGTAGCGCGGGCGAAAATGAACACGCTGTCCCCCGGTTGGACCTTCGCCTTGAGCGCCGGCGCGAGGTCAACGGTGACTTTCAGCAGCGCTGGCGCTTTGGCCACAGGTGCCTGGGCGACTTTGCCGCCACTGGCTTCAAGTTTCTCGGTAGCCCGGGCGATTCCGCCTTCCAGCGCACTGCGGGAATTGTCCTGCGCAGGCAACTGCGCGAGCAGGCGGTTCCAGTAGTCGATGGCGTCCTGATATCGCTCGCTTTCGAAGGCAGCAATACCCAGCAGACCGAGGCTGGTGACTTCCTTGGGATCGGCTTTCAACGCTTCGTCGGTCAGCGCCTGAACCTTGTCAGACCACTTTTTACCGTCGGCGAAATACTGGGCCTGAGCCCATTGGCCAAGCAACTCGGGCTGCCGGCCGGCCAGGTTCACGGTGCGCTCGAACATCTTCGCAGCGTCGCCGGGACGATCCTGAGCCATGTAGGTACGGCCCAGGAAGTACATGCCTTCTGCCGAATCCGGTTGAGCCGCGACGGCCCGCTCCAGACGAAGGGTCATTTCTTCCATCGATTTTGGCGCTTGCGAGAACTCGCGGGTCAGCTCGACTTTGTCGCTGGCACCAAAATGCAGGTACAAACCCAAGCCCAGCACCGGCACCAGAATCGCCGCCAGCAATGGCAATGGTTTGCCCAGCCGCGATACGCGTGGTGCGGCAACGCCCTCGGTGTCGGCCAGCAATTCACGGGCCGCTTCGGCACGACCGGTGTCCATCTGCGCGGCGTTGAGCACGCCTTCTTCCTGCTGAGTCTGCAACTCAGCCACGCGCTCTTGATACAACGCGACGTTCAGGGCCGTACGATCCTCTTTCAGCTGGGCACGACGGCCACGCAACACAGGGATCAACAGAAAACTCAGGGCAACCAGAAGCAGCAGACCTGCAGCAAGCCAGAAATCAATCATTCTTGGTTTTTATCCAACAGGTGGTCGAGGCGCTCGCGCTCCTCGGCAGATAGCGAGTCCGGGGCATCAGTGCGCTGGACGCGGCGACGACGGACAATCACGAAGATGATCACAAAACCGCCCAGCAGCAAGCCGGCAGGACCGAACCAGAGCAGCGCGGTCTTGGCATTCAAGGCGGGTTTGTAGCGGACGAAATCACCATAGCGATCGACCATGAAGTCGATGATCTGCTGATTGTCCTTGCCCTCGCCAAGCATGCGGAAAATCTCTTTGCGCAGGTCGGCGGCGATCGGTGCGTTTGAATCAGCGATGTCCTGATTCTGGCACTTGGGGCAACGCAGTTCCTTGGTCAGCTCACGAAAGCGTTCACGATCGCCTTCTTTGGCGAACTCGTAGGTGTCGATGGCGGCGTGAGCCACGCCCGCCATGCACAACCCTAGAACGGCAGCGGCAATCCAGCGCTTCATGGCTTGGCCTCATCGACCAGCGCCTGATACTTGGCGGCCAGTTTTTCGCGCCAGACCTGCTCATCGATCACACCGACGAACTTGTCGCGGATGATGCCCTTGGCGTCGATGAAGAAGGTTTCCGGGGCACCGTACACACCGAGGTTCAGGCCCAACGTGCCTTCATCGTCACGGATGTCCAGCTGATACGGATTGTGGAACTCTGCCAGCCACTTCAAGGCGTCAGCGTTGACGTCCTTGTAATTGATGCCGTAGATCACCACGCCCTGCTCGGCGAGCTTGTTCAGCACCGGATGCTCGACCCGGCAGGAGATGCACCAGGTGCCCCACACGTTGACCAACGCCGGTTTGCCCAGAATGTCAGCCTTGGTCAGGGTTTTATCTCCCTGCACCGCTGGTAGGGAAAACTCCGGAAACGGCTTGTTGATCATCGCCGAAGGTAACTCGGCCGGATCCAGGTACAGGCCTCGGTAAAGGAAAACAGCCACCACCAGAAAAATCGCCAGTGGCAACAGCATCAACCAACGTCTCATGCCGTGGCTCCTGTCATGCCCAGTGCTTCACGCACGCGGCTTTTCACCTTGACCCGGTAACGGCGATCCATTGCCGCCAGCAATCCACCAAAACCAGTCAGCAGTCCGCCGAACCAGATCCAGCGCACGAACGGTTTGACGTGAACCCGCACAGCCCAGGCACCATCGCCCAGCGGTTCGCCAAGGGCGACGTAGAGGTCACGGGTGAACCCGGCGTCGATCCCTGCTTCGGTCATCACCGAATTCTGGACGGTGTAGAGGCGTTTTTCCGGGTGCAGCACGCTGATTTCCGTGCCGTTGCGGATAACCCGCACCGTGCCTTTGTCGGAGGTGAAGTTCGGACCTTCGAAGTGCTTGGCGCCTTCGAACACGAACTGATACCCGGCCAGGTCCATGGACTCGCCCGGTGCCAGGCGCAGGTCGCGCTCGGCGCTGTTCTGGCTCGACAGCACGACACCCAGGGCGCACACGGCGATACCCAGGTGCGCAATCTGCATGCCCCAATAGCTGCGGGTCAGTGTCGGCAAGCCCTTGATCAGGCCTTTGTGACGTGTTTTGTCGAAGATGTCCCGTACGCCAGCCAGCAACACCCAGGCCGCGAGCATGAACGTCGCGATCACCGCCCAGTTGAAATCGCCATAAGCGATACCGGCCACCACGGCCAACGCGGCGCTACCGAGCAACACCGGGGTCAGCATGCCTACCAGCCATTTGACCGGGGTGTCCTTCCAGCGCACCAGCATGCCGACGGCCATCACTACCATCAGCAACGCCATCAACGGGATGAACAGCGCATTGAAGTACGGCGGACCCACCGACAACTTGGCACCGGTCATCGCGTCGAGAATCAACGGGTACAGGGTACCGAGCAGGATCATCGAAGCCGCGACCACCAGCACCAGGTTGTTGCCCAACAGCAACGTTTCCCGGGACCACAGGTTGAAGCCGACCTGGCTCTTCACCACCGGCGCACGCAGGGCGAACAGCGTCAGCGAGCCACCCACCACAAACAACAGGAAGATCAGGATGAACACGCCACGCTCAGGGTCGGACGCGAAGGCATGCACCGACGTCAACACGCCTGAACGCACGAGGAACGTACCTAGCAGACTCAGCGAGAAGGCCGCGATGGCCAGCAACACCGTCCAGCTTTTGAACACACCACGTTTTTCCGTGACCGCCAACGAGTGAATCAGCGCGGTGCCCACCAGCCAAGGCATGAAGGAGGCGTTTTCTACCGGGTCCCAGAACCACCAGCCGCCCCAGCCGAGTTCGTAGTAGGCCCACCAGGAACCCAGCGTGATGCCGATGCCGAGGAAGGCCCAGGCGACGATTGTCCACGGACGGGACCAGCGCGCCCAGGCCGCATCGAGACGGCCACCCAGCAACGCGGCAATGGCAAATGCAAAGGCCACGGAAAATCCGACGTAGCCCATGTAGAGCATCGGCGGGTGGACGATCAGGCCGATATCTTGCAGCAAGGGGTTAAGGTCGCGACCGTCTGTTGGAATCTGCGGCAGGATACGGGCGAACGGGTTGGAGGTGAGGATCAGGAAAAGCAGGAAACCGGTGCTGATCATGCCCATCACTGCCAACACCCGGGCCAGCATCACTTGCGGCAATTGCCGCGAAAACACCGACACCGCGAAGGTCCAGCCGCCGAGGATCAACGCCCAGAGCAGCAACGAACCTTCGTGCGCGCCCCAGACAGCACTGAACTTGTAGTACCACGGCAAAGCGCTGTTGGAGTTGCTGGCGACGTAATCCACAGAGAAGTCGTCAGTCATGAATGCGTAGGTCAGACAACCGAACGCAAACGCCAGAAATGTGAACTGGCCCCAGGCGGCCGGCTGGGCCAGGCTCATCCACAGACGGTCACCGCGCCAGGCGCCGAGCAACGGGACGATGGACTGAACCAGCGCGAAACACAGCGCCAGGATCATCGCCAATTGACCCAGTTCAGGGATAAAGATCGCAGAAGTCATCTATTAACCCTCTTTCGCAGGAGTAGGTGCCGACATGCCACTGTCTTTCAGGGCTTTGGTAACTTCCGGCGGCATGTACTTCTCGTCGTGCTTGGCCAGCACTTCATCAGCCACCACTACGCCATCCGCGTTGAGCTTGCCCAGGGCCACGATGCCCTGCCCTTCGCGGAACAGATCAGGAAGGATGCCGCGGTAGCTGATGGTCACGGTTTTGTTGAAGTCGGTGACGTTGAATTTAACGTCCAGCGAATCGCCGGACCGTTGCAGCGAACCTTTCTCGACCATGCCGCCCGCGCGAATGCGCGTGTCCAGCGGGGCTTCACCGCTGGCGATCTGGGTAGGGGTGTAAAACAGGTTGATGTTCTGCTGCAGGGCGCTCAGGGCCAGGCCGACGGCAGCGCCGACACCGACCAGAATCGCGAGAATGATGATAAGACGCTTTTTGCGCAGCGGATTCACTTGCCGTTCTCCCGGCGCAGACGACGCGCCTCTTGTTGCAGATACCGCTTGCGGGCCAGGATCGGCGCCGCCACGTTAAGGGCCAGTACCGCCAGGCAGATGCCGTAGGCCGACCAGACATACAGGCCATGATGGCCCATGGCGATGAAGTCGCCGAATGAAGCAAAACTCATCGAACGGCCTCCAGGCTGTTCTGCACTTCGGCCTTTACCCAGCTGGCGCGGGATTCGCGCTTGAGCACTTCAAGGCGCATGCGCAGCAATAGCACCGCGCCAAAGAAACAGTAGAAACCCAGCACCGTCAGCAGCAGCGGCAGCCACATTTCAGCAGGCATTGCCGGTTTTTCGGTGAGCGTAAAGGTCGCGCCCTGGTGCAGGGTGTTCCACCACTCCACCGAGTACTTGATGATCGGAATGTTGATCACGCCGACAATCGCCAACACCGCACACGCCTTGGCGGCACTGTCACGATTGCTGATGGCATTGCCCAGCGCAATGAGACCGAAGTACAGAAACAGCAGAATAAGCATCGACGTAAGTCGTGCATCCCAGACCCACCACGAACCCCAGGTCGGTTTACCCCAGATCGCGCCGGTAACCAGCGCCACGGCCGTCATCCAGGCACCGATGGGGGCGGCGCATTGCAGGGCAACGTCGGCCAGTTTCATCTTCCAGACCAGCCCGACGATACCGCACACAGCCAACATCACGTAGACGGACTGGGCCAGCATGGCGGCCGGAACATGGATGTAGATGATGCGAAAGCTGTTGCCTTGCTGGTAGTCAGGCGGCGCGAAGGCGAGGCCCCACACGACGCCGACGCCGATCAGCAGCAATGCCGCGACACTCAGCCACGGCAGCATTTTGCCACTGATGCCGTAGAACCATTTGGGTGAGCCGAGCTTATGAAACCAGGTCCAGTTCATTACTGTTTCCATCACGGTTGCTGCTCGCCATCACGAGCAGCCAAGGGTCTTTACTGATCAATTTCTGACCAGACCTCATTATTCGCCGACGCTGATCTTCAGGCCAGCAGCTATTGCAAAGGGTGTCAGTGTTATCGCCAGGGCGGTCAGGCTACCAAGCCACAAGAGATAACCGGTCGCCGGCATACCCTGCAATGCCGCCTGCAATGCGCCACTGCCAAGAATCAATACCGGGATATACAGCGGAAGAATCAGCAGCGCCAGCAACAGGCCGCCCCGCTTGAGTCCCACGGTCAACGCTGCGCCCACCGCACCGAGCAGGCTCAGTACCGGTGTACCCAGCAATAAAGAAAGCAGCAATACGGGCAGACAGGCGGCAGGCAAACCGAGCATCAACGCCAGCAATGGCGCGAGCAATACCAGTGCCAGGCCAGAGAACGCCCAGTGTGCCAGCACCTTGGCCAAAACCAGAAGAGGCAGGGGGTGCGACGAAAGGACCCACTGTTCAAGCGAACCGTCTTCGAAATCACTGCGGAAAAGCCCGTCCAGCGAGAGCAAAACCGATAAAAGGGCGGCTACCCAGACCAGCCCCGGAGACAAGGTTTGCAACAATTGAGACTCGGGTCCGACCGCCAAAGGGAACAGCGCAACGACGATTGCAAAGAAAACCAACGGATTGGCCAACTCCGCAGGACGGCGAAACAGCAAACGGGCTTCGCGGGCCACCAACAGGCCGAAAACACTCATACGGCCCAGTTCCCCAGATCAATGTC
Source organism: Pseudomonas sp. LBUM1643 (assembly GCF_059716215.1). Taxonomy (NCBI): domain Bacteria; kingdom Pseudomonadati; phylum Pseudomonadota; class Gammaproteobacteria; order Pseudomonadales; family Pseudomonadaceae; genus Pseudomonas; species Pseudomonas sp. LBUM1643. Next base: position 1,749,629 of record NZ_CP166813.1, on the reverse strand, counting down.
GCGATAACCGGCCGGCATTCGGCTCAGTGTGTGGTGAGTCGTCAATACCACCATCCCGCCGCGCTCACAGTGGGCAGCCAGGTGTTCTTCGAGTTGGGCCACGCCCTGTTTATCAAGCGCGGTGAAAGGCTCGTCCAGAATCCACAGCGGCGGGCTGTCCAGGTACAACCGGGCCAGCGCCACTCGGCGTTGCTGGCCAGCGGAAAGCGAATGGCACGGAACGTCCTCGAAACCGCGCAGCCCGACCGCGTCCAGTGCTTGCCAGATGGCGTCATGGGCAGCCGGCTGATGCAGCGCGCAGAGCCAGCTCAGGTTCTCTTCCGGCGTCAGCAGGTCCTTGATTCCGGCGGCATGGCCGATCCACAAAAGGTTGCGCGCCAGTTCGTTGCGTTGCTCATTGAGCGGCTGGCCGTTAAGCAGCACTTGACCGGCAGTCGGTTGCATCAAGCCCGAGAGCAGCCGCAGAAGACTGGTCTTGCCACTGCCGTTGGGGCCACTTATCTGCAACATTTCGCCACTAGCCAGTCTCAATTCGAGATTTTCGAAGAGCAGCCGAAGGTCTCGCTCACAGGCAAGGGCAACGGTTTGCAGGACAGGACTGGTCAAGAGATTACGGGCCTTTACGGTTCAAGTCGGCGGTATTGCGGCCGCTAAAGAGAATGCAGGATAGATGCATTGGCGGCCCGTCATAGAGAGCTGCGTCAAACATTTGCAATGTTTTCAGCGCCCCGAAGACGACGGGGCGGCATTATACATGCCATCTCCTACTCTAAAGAGTGCAATTTCCTCAGGTTGTGACCGCGTATGACAGGCGAAATGAACATCCTCCCGCTCCCGCAGAACTCACCGGCGACTTCGCGTCCCCAAGGGTCCAGCGGTGAACTGCTGAAGCTGTTGACCCCCATGGAGGGTTTGATCTCGGCCGGTCAATCCGCCAATGCCGAGGTGCTGTCGCTCAAGCAGGCGGATCAGGCGTTTCAACTGCTGCTGAAGATCACCCTGGCCAACGGTCGCCAGACCACCCTGCAAGCCACCAGCGCACAGCCGTTGCCCCAGGGGAGCAACCTGGCGATTACCCAGCCCTCGGCCGGCAATCTGGCCATTACGCTGCAACAGGCCATTGCCTCAAGCGCTGCCAGCCTCACGCGCCTCGATACGGCGCAACTGCCGGCGGGCACCTTGTTGCAAGGTAAAGTCCTGACCTCTCAGGTGATGCCGCAGGTCCCTGGCCAGCCAACAGTGTTCCGTTCGATGGTGAGCCTGCTCAACACCGCGCTGAGTGGCAGCACCCTGAGCATCGATAGCCCGACACCCTTGCGCATCGGGACGTTACTGAGCGCTTTGGTGCAGGACAGCCAGACCCTGAAATTCGTCCCCCTGAGCAATCGCTCGGAGCAGTTGGCGGTCACGCAACAACTGGCCAGCCAAACGAGCCGGCAAGGCTCGCTCGATGGCCTGCTCAAACTGCTGCAGAACCTGCCGGACTCGGGGCAAACCTCCAGTGACCTGCGAGCGGCCGTGGACAAATTACTGGCCGGTCTCCCGGACATTCATCAATTGAGTAGCGCAAAAGGTCTGGCCCTGGCATTGGCCAACAGCGGCGTGTTCCTCGAGTCGAAACTGCTGACCGGGCAAAACCCGACACTCGCGCCCGACATGAAAGGCGATCTGCTCAGGCTTATTGCCCAACTCACTCCGGGCCTGGCGTCCAACACCAACCTCAACGCGATTATCGCCGCGAATACCCTTGCCCAGGCGATGCCGAGCTTTGTGCGTAACGCCCTCGGCATGCTCGGCCAGGTCAGTGCCAAGCCGTCGCCCACCAGTTTCCCTGTGCCCGAACGCCTTCTGAAAAGCGGCGATGGCGAGGACGATCTCGAACACCTGCTGCGTCTGGCGGCGGCTGCGGTCTCGCGTTTGCAAAGCCATCAATTGTCGAGTCTGGAGCAGACCGGTGTCACCGCCGATGGACGGCTGATGAGTACCTGGCAGCTGGAGATTCCGATGCGCAACCTGCAGGACATCGTGCCGCTGCAAGTCAAATTCCAGCGCGAAGACGCACCAGAGAAAGAGCAACCGAAAGAACGTCCCGAGGAGCGCCAGCCCAAGCAACAACTCTGGCGTGTCGAGCTGGCGTTCGATATGGAGCCACTCGGGCCATTACAGGTCCAGGCACAGCTGATCAGTGGCAGTCTGTCCAGCCAGCTTTGGGCCGAGCGGCCTTACACCGCCAGCCTGATCGAAAGCAATCTGGTCGCACTGCGTAAGCGCCTGCTTGATTCGGGGCTTAACGTCGGCGACATCGATTGCCACCTCGGCACACCACCCCAAGGCCCCCAAACCCGTCTCGAGCAGCGCTGGGTCGACGAAAACGCATGAAAACCTCAAACGCCCCGCGCCAGGCCATTGCGCTCAAATACGACGGCACCCACGCCCCTACCCTCACGGCGAAAGGTGACGATGCGCTGGCCGAGGCCATTTTGAAGCTTGCCCGTGATTATGAGGTGCCCATCTATGAGAACGCCGAGCTGGTGAAGCTGCTGGCGCGGATGGAGTTGGGGGAAAGTATTCCGGAGGAGTTGTACCGCACGATTGCCGAGATCATTGCGTTCGCGTGGACGCTGAAGGGTAAGTTTCCGGCGGGACACGATCCGGATGCGCCTGCGGTAGAGAAAGACATCACCGATCGCGGGGATGATTATTGATTGGGTGTTGCAAAAAAGATCGCAGCCTCGTTTCACTCGACAGCTCCTACATTGAAGATGGCGTACGCCTTGTAGGGGCTGTCGAGTGAAACGAGGCTGCGATCTTTTGATCTTTCAGTTCTTGTGCAACTTGCTCATCAACTCCGCCTCAGCCTGGGTCAAGCCGCACGACTGAGTCAGTTCATCGACGCTGGCCCCCATTCCCACCAGGCGAGCCGCCTGGGCGAATGAGAGGCTCGAGGGGTCGCGCTGTTCGAGTTGAGCCAGCTTGTCCGGCAAGGGCCCGACCACCGCGCGCAATTCCTGCAGTTCCTGCCCCATGCGCACGTTACCGTCCTGGTAATTCTCAACACGCCGGGTCAGGTCCTTGATGCGCTGATCGCGTAGCGCATCGCCCTGGACCTGTTGCGCGGCGACCAGCTTTTGCGCGCGAATGTAGGCCAGGAACATTGCCAGCGTGCCTGCCCATAAAAGGAACAGGACAATGACCGCTACCTCAAGAATCAATCAGATGTTCTCCAGGTCCGACCATTCTTCTTCGCTCATCATCTTGTCGAGCTCGACCAGGATCAGCAGTTCGTTGTTCTTGTTGCACACGCCTTGAATGAATTTGGCGGACTCTTCATTACCGACGTTCGGCGCGGTTTCGATTTCCGACTGACGCAGGTACACCACTTCGGCCACGCTATCGACCATGATCCCGACAACTTGCTTGTCGGCTTCAATAATAACGATACGGGTATTGTCGCTGATCTCGGCGTTCATCAGGCCGAAGCGCTGACGGGTGTCGATCACGGTGACCACGTTACCGCGCAGGTTGATGATGCCGAGCACGTAGCTTGGGGCACCCGGGACCGGGGCGATTTCGGTGTAGCGCAGGACTTCCTGAACGCGCATCACGTTGATGCCGTAGGTTTCATTGTCCAGCTTGAAGGTTACCCATTGCAGGATCGGATCCTCGGAACCCTTTGCAGCTGTTGCCTTGTCATTCATACCCTGACCCCTCGAAAAACCGCCCTGGCGGTGTGTGTTCCGTGCAGCGGCCCTTGATGGACCGTCACCTGTTTGTTATGTCGGCTTGTGAGCGGGCTTTTTGCCGCCCATGTGCTTTGCTCCACCGCTGGCGATCAGTTCGGCCAGTTCGGAGACATCGAGCAACGCACACATGTGTTCAATCACTGTTCCGGCCAGCCAAGGGCGCTGGCCCCGGTTACTGCGCCATTTGATTTCATTCGGGTCCAGGCGCAAGGAGCGGCTGACCTGATGCACGGCCAACCCCCATTCGTACCCCTGAACCGAGATCACGTACTGCAAGCCCTGGCGGAAATCGTCGCGATAGCGGTCGGGCATCACCCAACGTGCGGTGTCGAGAACTTTCAGGTTGCCGGCCTGGCTTGGCAATATGCCGAGGAACCACTCTGGCTGACCGAACAGCGGTGTCAGCTCGTGACCTTCCAGCGAGTAAATCGAACCCAGGCACACCAGCGGCACGGCCAGTGTTAGCCCGGCCACATCGAACAACAGGCATTCGAATGGCTCGGCAGCCCAGGATGGGCGACCGCCGGATGCCACAGGCGGTGGCGTAGTGCCGGGTGGCAGGTGGACATCTACAACCGGTGGCACAAGGGTTTGCAGCAGCGGAGCTATGGTCGATACCGGTGCCACAACCGGGGCCGGTGCGTCGATGACCACTACGGCCGCTTGCACCGCAGGGGCGAGAACTGCAGGCGATGGGTACGCATCCCGGGCCTGCTCTTCGAGCACCGCGGCCTGGAACTTGTCCAGCGCAGCTTCTACCTCGACAGCTTCGACAACCTCGATGACGTCGGCGAGCGCTTCGACCTCCGGAGGCAACTCTTCGGTCGCATCCTGCAGCAAGCTGTCCAGATAGGACTGCAATGCCATCTGCGGGCGCGAAGTGAGCTTGACCGGCCGATTCACTGACACACCCCCCCTGTAGGAGCTGCCGCAGGCTGCGATCTTTTGATCCTGATCTTTTCGAAGCCACCGCAGATCAAAAGATCGCAGCCTGCGGAAGCTCCTACAGGGATTGCATTCATTCAGGCCACCGCCGGTACAAGTTGCTGCGCCAGCAAGTGTTTGAGCAACGAGCGGTATGCAAGAACACCGCGGCTCTTGCCGTCGAATTGTGAAGGCGTCAGACCGGCACGGCTCGCGTCGCGCAAACGTGTATCGACCGGGATATAGCCTTGCCAGATTTCTTCCGGGTACATGTCGCGCAGCACTCGCAGGGTGCCAAGGGACGCCTGGGTGCGACGGTCGAACAAGGTCGGCACGATACTGAAAGGCAGCGGTTGTTTACGTGAACGGTTGATCATCGCCAGGGTGTTGACCATGCGTTCAAGGCCTTTGACGGCCAGATGCTCGGTCTGCACCGGAATCACCAATTGCTGGCTGGCAGCGAGGGCATTGACCATCAGCACACCCAGCAGCGGCGGGCTGTCGATCACGGCGTAATCAAAGTCCTGCCACAGCTGCGCCAGACTCTTGGCGATCACCAGGCCCAAACCACTCTGCCCCGGCGACTGGCGCTCAAGGGTTGCCAGTGCGGTGCTTGAGGGCAATAGCGAAATGCTCTCATGGCTGGTCGGTAACAGCAGTTGGCCGGGCAACCCGGTCGGAACACTGCCCTTGTGCAGGAACAGGTCGTAGCAGCTGTGTTCCAGGCTGTCGGGGTCATAGCCGAAATAGCTGGTCATAGAGCCGTGGGGATCGAGATCGACCACGACCACGCGCTTGCCCGCCTCGGCCAGCAACCCGGCTAAAGCAATGGAGGAAGTGGTTTTACCAACACCACCCTTTTGATTGGCGACTGCCCAGACTCTCATTCAGATTGTTCCTCCCGGCCGAAAATGCCGACCGAGAAATAGCTCAGCGTATTAATGCGGGTGACGGAGAATTGACGGCGCTCTCTCGTCCCGGCGGCTTGACCGGTGCAGGTGCAGTTTGTGTGCCAGCCCGCTTCAATGCGGCATCCGGTTGCGCATTCGCGGTTCCGGTGCTGGTGAGGCTGCGACGTACATCGAGATTTCGTGAAACCACCAGGACCACGCGGCGGTTGCGCGCACGCCCCTCAGCCGTAGCGTTGTTGGCCACCGGCTGGAATTCGCCGTAACCCACCGAGGCCAGGCGACCCGGGTTCACACCCTGCATCGCCAGCATGCGCACGATGCTCGCCGACCGAGCGGAAGACAGCTCCCAATTGGTTGGATATTGTGCGGTGCGGATCGGTTGATCGTCGGTAAAGCCTTCAACATGAATCGGGTTGTCGAACGGCTTCAGAATTACCCCGACCTTGTCGATGATGCTGAAGGCCACGTCGCTGGGCATGGCGTCGCCGCTGCCGAACAACAGGCTGGAATTGAGTTCGATCTCGATCCACAACTCGTTGCCGCGCACAGTCATCTGATTGGAACTGATCAGGTCGCCGAACGCTGCACTGATGTCGTCGGCAATGCTTTTGAGCGGATCGTTGGACGCCTGGGCGATACCGGCGTCGACCTGCTCGCTATCCTTGACCAGCGGCTTGGCCGGGGTCACGGTCCTGGGCCGTTCATCGCCGATAGGGATGGGTTTCAGGGACCGGTCGGCATCGTTGAAGACGCCGATCAACGCCTCGGAAATCACCTTGTACTTGCCTTCGTTAATTGAAGAGATCGAGTACATGACCACGAAGAACGCGAACAGCAACGTAATGAAGTCGGCGTAGGAAACGAGCCAGCGTTCATGGTTAACGTGTTCTTCAGGTTGTCGGCGACGAGCCATCGTCCATGTCTCCCATCAATCCATGAAGCCCTGAAGCTTCAACTCGATAGAGCGAGGGTTTTCACCTTCGGCGATCGACAGAATGCCTTCCAGCAACATTTCGCGATAACGCGACTGTCGTAAGGCGATGGCCTTGAGTTTCGCAGCGATCGGCAGCAACACCAGGTTGGCACTGGCCACGCCGTAGATGGTGGCGACGAAGGCGACGGCAATGCCGTTGCCCAATTGCGACGGATCGGCCAGGTTGCCCATGACGTGGATCAGGCCCATGACGGCGCCGATAATACCGATGGTCGGCGCGTAGCCGCCCATGCTTTCGAAGACCTTGGCGGCCTCTATATCACGGCTTTCCTGGGTGTAGAAATCCACTTCCAGGATGCTGCGAATGGCTTCCGGTTCGGCACCGTCCACCAGCAGTTGCAGGCCCTTGCGCGAATAGTTGTCAGGTTCGGCGTCGGCCACCCCTTCCAGTCCGAGCAAGCCTTCCTTGCGAGCGGTCAGGCTCCAGTTGACGACGCGATCAACGCCGCCGGCCAGGTCCACGCGAGGCGGAAAAAGAATCCAGACCAGAATCTGCATGGCACGCTTGAAGGCACTCATCGGCGACTGTAACAGCGCCGCACCGACGGTGCCGCCGATGACGATCAACGCCGCCGGGCCGTTAGCCAGCGCGCCGAGGTGGCCGCCTTCAAGGTAGTTGCCGCCAATAATGGCAACGAACGCCATGATGATCCCGATGAGGCTTAAAACGTCCATCAGATGCAGGCCTCGACCAGGTGCTTGCCAATCTCGTCCAGGCCATACACCGCGTCGGCGAGTTCAGCTTTGACGATGGCCATCGGCATGCCATAGATCACGCAACTGGCTTCATCCTGAGCCCAGATCGAGCTACCACCCTGTTTAAGCAAGCGTGCCCCTTCACGGCCATCGGCGCCCATGCCGGTCAGTACCACCGCCAGAACTTTGTCACCGTAGGACTTGGCCGCAGAACCGAAGGTGATGTCCACGCAGGGCTTGTAGTTCAGACGCTCGTCACCCGGGAGGATTTTCACCGCACCACGGCCATCGATCATCATCTGCTTGCCGCCGGGTGCCAACAACGCCAGTCCCGGACGCAGGATGTCGCCATCCTCTGCTTCCTTGACGGTGATGCGGCAAAGCTTGTCCAGACGCTCGGCGAACGCCTTGGTGAACGCGGCGGGCATGTGCTGAATCAACACGATGGGTGCCGGGAAGCTGGCCGGCAATTGGGTCAAGACGCGCTGCAAGGCCACCGGCCCGCCAGTGGACGTGCCGATGGCAACCAGTTTGTAGGCTTTGCGTTTGGGTGCCGGCGACGACGGCGCAGACGATGCAGGTGCGGGAGTACGAATTGGAATCGGTGCCGAACGTGCAGGCGCACTGCTGCCGTAACTACCAACGCTCGAAGGCGCAGGTGGCGCAACGGTAGCGACGACGGGGGCAGGCGCGCTGTAGGTGGCGGCACGGCGATTACTGCGCGAGATGGTATGGATCTTCTCGCACAGCAGCTGCTTGACCTTGTCCGGATTGCGCGAGATGTCCTCGAAGTTTTTCGGCAGGAAATCCACCGCGCCGGCGTCGAGTGCATCCAGGGTGACCCGGGCGCCTTCGTGCGTCAGCGAGGAGAACATCAACACCGGCGTCGGGCAGCGCTGCATGATGTGCCGCACTGCCGTGATGCCGTCCATCATTGGCATCTCGTAGTCCATGGTGATCACGTCTGGCTTGAGGGCCAGCGCCTGGTCGATCGCCTCTTTTCCGTTGGTCGCCGTACCGACGACCTGGATGTTCGGATCCGCTGAAAGAATTTCCGAGACGCGGCGGCGGAAAAAACCCGAATCATCCACCACCAGGACTTTGACTGCCATAAACACTCCGTTAGACGGAGCGAGGCTCAGTCGCCCCGCTCCACCAGAATCAAATACGCCGTGTGGCGTAACGCTTGAGCATGCTCGGGACATCGAGAATCAGCGCAATGCGACCGTCACCAGTGATGGTGGCGCCCGACATGCCCGGGGTTCCCTGGAGCATTTTGCCCAATGGCTTGATGACCACCTCTTCCTGGCCTACCAGTTGATCGACGACGAAGCCGATCCGCTGTGTACCCACCGAAAGGATCACCACGTGGCCCTCGCGCTGCTCTTCATGAGCGGCGGAAGCGACCAGCCAGCGCTTGAGGTAGAACAGTGGCAGTGCCTTGTCGCGCACGATCACCACTTCCTGACCGTCGACCACGTTGGTGCGCGACAGGTCGAGGTGGAAGATCTCGTTGACGTTCACCAGAGGGAACGCGAACGCCTGATTGCCCAACATGACCATCAGCGTCGGCATGATCGCCAGAGTCAACGGGACCTTGATGACGATCTTCGAACCCTGGCCCTTGGCCGAGTAGATGTTGATCGAACCGTTGAGCTGGGAAATCTTGGTTTTCACCACGTCCATTCCCACGCCACGACCCGACACGTCGGAGATCTCGGTTTTGGTCGAGAATCCCGGCGCGAAAATCAGGTTGTAGCACTCGGTGTCGCTCAGGCGATCGGCCGCATCCTTGTCCATCACACCGCGCTTTACCGCGATGGAACGCAGGACATTAGGGTCCATGCCTTTGCCGTCATCGGAGATCGACAGCAGGATATGGTCGCCTTCCTGCTCCGCCGCCAGGATCACTTTGCCGCCCCGGGACTTGCCCGATGCTTCGCGTTCTTCCGGAGATTCGATACCGTGGTCGACGGCGTTGCGCACCAAGTGGACCAGCGGATCGGCCAGGGCCTCGACGAGGTTCTTGTCGAGGTCGGTTTCTTCGCCGACCAGCTCAAGGTTGATCTCTTTCTTGAGCTGGCGAGCCAGGTCGCGAACCAGGCGCGGGAAGCGCCCGAAGACTTTCTTGATCGGTTGCATCCGGGTCTTCATGACCGCGGTTTGCAGGTCAGCGGTGACCACATCGAGGTTCGACACCGCCTTGGACATGGCCTCATCGGCACTGTTGGCGCCGAGTCGGACCAGGCGGTTACGCACCAGTACCAGTTCGCCGACCATGTTCATGATTTCATCGAGACGCGCGGTATCGACCCGCACGGTGGTCTCGGCTTCGCTGGCGGGCTTATCCGCCGGCGGAGCAGCTTGAGCACGAGCAGGAGCGGGCTTCGCCACTTCGGCTTTTGGCTCGGGAGCTTTGGCAACCGGCTTGGGGGCTGCTGCCTTGGCGACCGGCGTGGCAACCGATGCACTGGCGCCGGTAGCGGTACCGACTTCAGTGAACTTGCCTTTGCCATGCAATTCATCGAGCAGCGCTTCGAACTCGTGATCGGAGATCAGATCACTGCCTACTGCGGCTGCAGACGGAGCGGCCGGCACAGGCGCCGAAGCAATCGCCGACTCCAGCGCTTCAACCGCAAAGTTGCCCTTGCCGTGGAGCTGGTCCAGCAGTGCTTCAAATTCTTCGTCGGTAATGTCGGAGCTATCGCCTGCCGCCTTAGGAGCCGCGGGAGCTGCGGGAGCTGCAGGCGGAACCACGGCATCAACGGCGAACTGGCCTTTACCGTGCAACTGATCGAGCAATGACTCGAACTCGGCATCGGTGATTTCATCGCTGGTTGCGCCAGCGTTGCTGATCGGTGCCGGAGCAACAGGCGCGGCCTCGGCCTGCGCCTTGACGGCATTCAGGGAGTCCAGCAGTTGCTCGAATTCGTTGTCGGTAATGTCACCTGAATCGCTTTCAGCAACCGGTGCCACGTCGACAACCGGCACCGCTTCGTCGGACGACTGCGGTTCAGCCAGGCGGGCCAGTGCCGCCAGCAGTTCAGGCGTCGCAGCCGTGATCGGGCTGCGCTCGCGGACTTCGGTGAACATACCGTTCACCGCATCCAGTGCTTCGAGAACCACGTCCATCAATTCCGAGTCGACGCGACGCTCACCCTTGCGCAGGATGTCGAAGACGTTCTCGGCGATGTGACAGCACTCCACCAACTCGTTGAGCTGGAGGAAGCCGGCGCCCCCTTTTACAGTGTGAAAACCGCGAAAAATTGCATTGAGCAAGTCCGCATCATCCGGTCGACTTTCAAGCTCGACCAGCTGTTCGGACAGTAGCTCTAGAATCTCGCCGGCCTCAACCAGGAAATCCTGAAGGATCTCTTCATCGGCGCCGAAGCTCATTAATGGGGTGCTCCTACAGGTCTAAAATCCAAGGCTGGATAGCAAATCGTCCACATCGTCCTGACCGGACACAACGTCTTCTCTTTTATCGGCATGAATCTGCGGACCTTCACCCTGAGAGAGATGTTTTTGTGGATCTTTTTCAGCCAGCATCGCTTGACGGTCATGTTCGATGCCCGCAAAGCGGTCCACCTGACTGGCCATCAGCACGAGCTTGAGCAGGTTGCTTTCAACTTCGGTGACCAATTGAGTCACGCGCTTGATGACCTGACCGGTGAGGTCCTGGTAATCCTGAGCGAGCAGAATATCGTTGAGGTTGCTCGTTACGACGCGGTTGTCTTCGCTGCTGCGCGTGAGAAAACCGTCTACGCGCCGGGCGAGTTCGCGGAACTCCTCGGCACCGACTTCACGGCGCATGAACCGTCCCCAATCCGCGCTCAGCGCCTCGGCTTCATTGCCCAGGCTGGTGACCAGCGGCGTGGCGTTTTCAACGAGGTCCATGGTGCGGTTGGCCGCCGCTTCGGTCAGCTTGACCACATACCCCAGACGTTCAGTAGCGTCCGTGATCTGCGAGACTTCCTCGGCCTGTGGCATGTTCGGGTCAATCTGGAAATTGACGATCGCGCTATGCAACTCGCGAGTGAGCTTGCCCACTTCCTGGTACAGGCCACGATCACGGGTCTGGTTGAGCTCATGGATCAGTTGTACTGCGTCGCCGAACTTGCCTTTTTCAAGGCTTTCGACCAATTCGACCGCATGTTTTTTCAGGGTCGATTCGAAATCGCCCTGTGAAATTTCATTTTGCTCCATAGCTCCCCCGTGGCGCAGTTGCTCAACCAATGCGTTCGAAAATCTTTTCGATTTTTTCTTTTAACGCCTGGGCCGTGAAGGGCTTGACCACATAGCCGTTTACACCGGCCTGGGCTGCTTCGATGATCTGCTCGCGCTTGGCTTCAGCGGTAACCATCAGCACCGGAAGATGCTTGAGCCTTTCATCGGCGCGCACGTGGCGCAGCAGATCGATACCGGTCATGCCCGGCATGTTCCAGTCCGTTACCAGAAAGTCGATGCTGCCGCTGTTGAGGACCGGAATGGCAGTGGTGCCATCGTCAGCCTCGACCGTGTTGGTGAACCCAAGGTCACGCAACAGGTTTTTTATGATCCGCCGCATCGTTGAGAAGTCATCAACGATGAGGATTTTCATGTTCTTGTCCAATTCGACCTCCAAGCAGTCTTAAACGCGTCCAGCACCTGGACACGCCATTTCATTCAATCCGGCAAAGCATTCGATGACTGTCTGGAGCACAGCAGATCGAGACCGGTGCGTACAGAACCCACCAGCCTCGCTCGCAGTGTCCCCACACTGCCTTCAGCGCGCTCGCCACTCCCCCAAACGCCCCCGCAAACGGGCCGCGCACTGGCTGTGTAACTGGCTGACCCGCGATTCGCTAACCCCCAGGACCTCACCGATTTCCTTGAGATTGAGCTCTTCGTCGTAGTACAGCGCCAACACCAGTCGCTCACGCTCCGGCAAATTGGCAATCGCGTCCGCCAGCGCTGCCTGGAAGCGTTCATCTTCCAGATCGCGCGACGGCTCGAGATGAGCACTGGCGCCATCCTCGTGCAGTCCTTCGTGTTCGCCGTCTTGTAACAGATCGTCGAAACTGAATAACCGACTGCCCAAGGTGTCGTTCAAAATCCCGTAATAATCGTCAAGACTCAATTGGAGTTCGGCCGCAACTTCGTGATCTTTAGCGTCGCGACCGGTTTTAGCTTCAATCGAGCGAATGGCGTCGCTGACCATCCGGGTATTTCGGTGGACCGAACGTGGCGCCCAGTCCCCCTTGCGTACTTCATCGAGCATCGCGCCGCGGATGCGTATGCCCGCGTACGTCTCGAAACTAGCGCCCTTGCTGGCGTCATATTTGGTCGACACTTCAAGCAAGCCGATCATCCCGGCCTGGATCAGATCTTCGACCTGCACACTGGCCGGCAGACGCGCCAACAAGTGGTAGGCAATGCGTTTTACCAGTGGCGCGTAACGCTCGATCAGCTCGTACTGCGCATCACGGGCCGATTTTTTATAGAGGTTATAGCCACTGGCGGTCATAGCACGGGTCCTGCAGTTTGTTGCACGAGGCGCTCCACGAAGAACTCCAGATGCCCACGCGGGTTGGCAGGCAATGGCCAGGTGTCGACCTTTTGCGCGATCGCCTTGAAGGCCAGCGAACACTTGGAGCGCGGGAATGCTTCATACACGGCGCGCTGCTTCTGCACAGCCTTGCGTACGCTTTCGTCGTACGGCACCGCACCGACGTATTGTAAGGCGACGTCGAGGAAACGATCCGTGACCTTGGTCAACTTGGCGAACAGGTTGCGACCTTCTTGCGGGCTCTGGGCCATGTTGGCCAGAACACGGAAACGGTTCATGCCGTAATCACGGTTGAGCAGTTTGATCAGGGCGTAGGCGTCAGTGATCGAGGTCGGCTCATCGCAGACCACCAGCAGGACTTCCTGAGCGGCGCGGACGAAACTGACGACCGAGTCGCCGATGCCCGCCGCCGTGTCGATCACGAGCACGTCGAGGTTATCGCCGATATCGCTGAAGGCCTGGATCAGGCCGGCGTGTTGCGCCGGGGTCAGATGAACCATGCTCTGTGTGCCGGACGCGGCCGGAACGATACGAATGCCGCCCGGGCCTTGCAACAGGACGTCGCGTAGCTCGCAGCGGCCTTCGATCACGTCGGCCAGGGTACGTTTGGGTGTCAGTCCGAGTAGAACGTCGACGTTAGCCAGTCCGAGGTCGGCGTCCAGAAGCATGACGCGCCGGCCGAGCTCTGCTAGAGCCAGGGACAAGTTCACTGACACGTTAGTTTTCCCGACGCCACCTTTGCCGCCGGTCACCGCGATAACCTGTACGGGATGCATGCTGCCCATGTTATTTCTTTACCTTGTCTTGCATAGACGGAGGCCACATTACTGGCTGCGCGTTCACAAATGGAACAATGCATGGCAGACCATCGATGTAGGTACAAAAACTATTCATTAATACCTCAGCTAACCTGCTTGGTCGGGCTGTGGTAAATATCAGCGAACATGTCAGCCATGGCTTCTTCGCTGGGTTCTTCCTGCATTTGCACGCTGACCGCGCGACTGACCAGCTGATGACGACGCGGCAGATGCAAATCATCCGGAATCCGCGGGCCATCGGTCAGATAGGCCACCGGCAGTTCATGACTGATGGCCAGGCTCAACACCTCGCCCAGACTTGCCGTTTCATCCAGTTTAGTCAGGATGCAGCCGGCGAGCCCGCAGCGCTTGTAACTGTGATAAGCGGCGGTTAGAACCTGTTTCTGGCTGGTCGTTGCCAGAACCAGATAATTTTTCGATTTGATGCCACGCCCGGCCAGGCTTTCCAGTTGCATGCGCAGTGCCGGATCGCTGGCCTGAAGGCCTGCGGTATCGATCAGCACCACGCGTTTGCGCAGCAGGGGATCCAGCGCCTGCACCAGCGATTGCCCCGGGTCGACGTGAGTGACCGGGACATTGAGGATGCGGCCAAGGGTCTTGAGCTGTTCCTGCGCACCGATTCGGTAGCTGTCCATGCTCACCAGCGCGATGTTCTGCGCGCCGTACTTGAGCACGTAACGCGCGGCGAGCTTGGCCAGGGTCGTGGTTTTGCCCATGCCGGCAGGGCCGACCATGGCAATGATACCGCCCTCTTCCAGCGGCTCGATTTCCGGTGTGGCAATCATGCGCGCCAGGTGCGCCAGCAACATGCGCCAGGCCTGACGTGGCTCGTCAATGCCAGTGATCATTGCCAGCAGATCACGGGATAACGGGCCGGAGAGGCCGATGCGTTGCAGACGACGCCACAGGTTGGCCTGGGCCGGACGGCTGCCCTGCAACTGGTTCCAAGCTAAGGACCCAAGCTGTACTTCCATCAGTTCACGCAGGCTGTTGAGCTCGAATCGCATCGAGTCGAATGCGCGAGGGTCGACGCCGCCAGTCGCAGCAGGTGCCGGCGCAGGTCGTGGAGGTTCTGTATAAGTCGGTTCGATCAGCGGTTCGGCAGCAGTCAGCGGCAGGCCGGCGAACAACTGGCGATTGGTGCTCTTGTCGCTCTCGCCCTCGCTGCGCAGGCTCAGTTCGGCCTGAGCGGTGACGATCCGCGATTGGGTCTTGCGCAACTCGTCTTCAAGTTCCATGTTCGGAACACGCGGCGCCAGCGCCGACAGTTTGTAATCCAGGGCGGCAGTCAGCTCCACGCCACCCGCGATGCGGCGGTTGCCAATGATGGCCGCATCGGCGCCCAGCTCATCGCGAACCAGTTTCATGGCCTGACGCATATCGGCGGCGAAAAAACGCTTAACTTGCATAAACCACTACCTCAGCCGTTGGGCCCTACTGTCGCAACGATGGTCACTTGCTTGTTGTCAGGAATTTCCTGATACGCCAACACGTGCAAACCCGGGACTGCCAGTCGGCCAAATCGCGAGAGCATCGCGCGAACCGGACCGGCTACCAGCAGAATCACCGGTTGACCTTGCATTTCCTGACGCTGCGCCGCATCGATCAACGAGCGTTGCAATTTCTCAGCCATGCTTGGCTCCAGCAGAACTCCCTCTTCCGAGCCTTGCCCTGCCTTCTGAAGACTATTGAGCAATATCTGTTCCAACCTTGGCTCCAGCGTGATAACTGGCAGCTCGGAGTCAGTGCCTACAATGCTTTGGACGATTGCGCGGGATACGCCGACGCGCACAGCGGCGACCAGAGCGGCGGTATCTTGACTCTTGGCGGCGTTGTTGGCGATGGCCTCGGCAATGCTGCGAATGTCCCGTACCGGCACTTGCTCGGCCAGCAACGCTTGCAAGACCTTTAGCAACTGCGACAGCGACACCACGCCCGGCACCAGCTCTTCCGCCAGTTTCGGCGAGCTTTTGGCCAGCAATTGCATGAGTTGCTGCACTTCCTCGTGCCCGATCAGCTCACTGGAGTGCTTGTACAGGATCTGGTTCAAGTGGGTTGCCACTACTGTACTGGCATCGACCACAGTGTAACCAAGAGATTGCGCCTGGGCACGCTGACTGACTTCAATCCAGACGGCCTCCAGTCCAAAAGCCGGATCTTTGGCGGTGATGCCGTTGAGCGTCCCATAGACCTGGCCGGGGTTAATGGCGAGTTCCCGATCCGGGTAAATCTCGGCCTCGGCCAGAATCACCCCCATGAGGGTCAGGCGATAAGCACTCGGTGCGAGGTCGAGGTTGTCACGTATATGCACAGTCGGCATCAGAAAGCCCAGATCCTGAGACAACTTTTTACGCACGCCCTTGATCCGCGCCAGCAACTGACCACCCTGGTTACGGTCCACCAACGGAATCAGGCGGTAGCCGACTTCCAGGCCTATCATGTCGATCGGGGTCACGTCATCCCAGCCAAGTTCCTTGGTTTCCTGTGCCCGGGCCGGTGATGGCAGCAGCTCCTGCTGACGCGCCACCTCTTGCAGGGCCTGAACCTTGACGCTGTTCTGCTTTTTCCAGAACAGGTATGCCCCGCCAGCCGCCACTGCGGCCATGCTCAGGAAGGAAAAGTGTGGCATGCCGGGCACCAGCCCCATCACGGCCATCAAACCCGCTGCCACCGCCAACGCCTTGGGCGAGGCGAACATCTGGCGATTGATCTGCTTGCCCATGTCTTCCGAACCGGAAGCACGGGTCACCATGATGGCCGCGGCAGTGGACAGCAGCAGTGATGGCAATTGCGCCACCAAACCGTCACCGATGGTCAGCAGCGCATAAACCTTGCCGGCATCGCCAAAGCTCATGCCGTGCTGGAAAATACCGACCGCCATGCCGCCGATCAGGTTGATGAACAGAATCAGCAGGCCGGCGATGGCGTCACCACGGACGAATTTGCTGGCACCGTCCATGGAACCGTAGAACTCAGCCTCCTGGGCCACTTCCGTACGGCGCATTTTCGCCTGGTTCTGATCGATCAGCCCGGCGTTCAAATCGGCGTCGATGGCCATTTGCTTGCCGGGCATCGCGTCGAGGGTGAAGCGCGCACTCACCTCGGAAATCCGCCCGGCACCTTTGGTCACCACGACGAAGTTGATGATCATCAAGATGGCGAAAACCACGATACCCACCACGTAGTTGCCGCCGATCACCACCTCACCGAACGCCTGGATCACCTTGCCCGCGGAGGCATGACCGTCCTGACCGTGCAGCATCACCACCCGCGTCGAAGCGACGTTCAATGCCAGCCGCAACAACGTTGCCACCAACAGGATGGTAGGGAACACCGCGAAATCCAGTGGCCGCAAGGCGTACACGCACACCAGCAGAACGACGATCGACAGCGCAATGTTGAACGTGAAAAACACGTCCAGCAGGAACGGCGGGATCGGCAACATCATCATCGCCAGCATGACCAGCAACAACAACGGCACGCCCAGATTGCCCCGACTTAGATCGGCAACGTTTGTGCGAGCAGTGTTGAGTAACTGAGAGCGATCCACCGGTTTTTCCCCGTCCCTTAAAGCAAACTTTTGACGCCAGAAGCAGGCGCAGAGCGGCTACTGCAAGAAGCCTTCCAACTTTTGCGGGGGGTTTAAACAGAGGGGGTTCTCGGAGGATCTTTGTTGCATGGCCGGGCCTCAGCAAATCCAACGCATGAACCCAGAGCACCAGACAGGTGGTAAAAGTAAGTATCTGGCTCGACACTTAATGCGTACCGAAGCAATCGATTTTGCCTGCGGATGCGTAGCAGTCGTTTAATCCCTGGCGAGTACTTCGTCCTCGAACGCAGGTTCGGCAGCGGCTACAGGCGCGTCTCTCAGGAATCGCGGCGCAGATCCGGCGGAATCGGCAAATCATCCTTGAGCGGATCAGGCCGTTTGCCTTTGCCCGCGCGGTACTGGCGGATCTGGTAGACGTAGGCCAGTACTTGCGCAACGGCCAGATAGAGCCCGCCCGGGATTTCCTGTTCCAGCTCCGTGGAGTAATAAATCGACCGCGCCAGCGCTGGCGACTCCAGCAACAGCACATTATTGGCCACCGCAATCTCACGCATTTTCAACGCCAGGAAATCACTGCCTTTGGCCACGAGCATCGGCGCCCCGCCCTTGTCCGGGTCGTACTTGAGCGCAACGGCGTAGTGGGTCGGGTTGGTGATGACCACGTCAGCATCGGGGATCGCTGCCATCATTCGGCGCTGGGACATGTCCCGCTGCAGTTGGCGAATCCGTTGCTTGACCTCCGGTCGCCCTTCCTGATCCTTGTGCTCGTCGCGGATTTCCTGTTTGGTCATCTTCAGTTTCTTGGCGCTTTCCCAGAGCTGAAACGGCACGTCCACGGCGGCGATGATGATCAGGCCGCAGGCCATCCACAATGAACTCCAGCCGACGACTTGCAGGCTGTGAATGATGGCCATGTCCAGCGGTTCATGGGCGATGCGCAGCAGGTCGTCGATGTCCGCTGACAGCACGGCCAGCGCCACGAACAGGATAATGAAAAACTTCGCCAAGGCCTTTAGCAGCTCTATCACGGCCTTGGATGAGAACATCCGCTTGAGCCCTGCGCCGGGGTTCATGCGGCTGAATTTGGGGGCCATGGTGCCGGCGGAAAATAACCAGCCACCCAGGGAAATAGGACCGATCAGTGCCGCCAGCAGCAAGGTAATCATCACCGGTTGAATCGCCAGCAGGGCAATCAGTCCTGAATGCATGAGGTAGGCGCCCATCGCGCCCTGGTCGAGCACCACTTCCCGCGACAACGAAAAGTTCATCCGCATCAGTTCCATCAGGTCCTGAGCCAGCGCCCCACCGAAGATCAGTAGCGCACCGGAACCGGCGAGCATGATCGCCAAAGTGTTGAGCTCTTTGGAGCGCGCGATCTCGCCCTTCTCACGGGCGTCCTTTTTCTTTTTCTCCGTGGGGTCTTCTGTTTTGTCCTGACCGCTTTCGCTCTCTGACATATCTCAGCGTGCCCGTGCCAGTTCGCGTAACCATTGCAAGGCCTCAGAGGCCAGCGGTTGGTACTGATTGATGATGTCCGCCAACCCGACCCAGACGATGAGCAAGCCGAGTACAAGCGTGAGCGGAAAACCGATGGAGAAAATGTTGAGCTGCGGCGCCGCCCGGGTCATTACGCCAAACGCGATATTGACCACCAGCAGCGCCGTTATCGCCGGCAACACCAGTAACAGCGCGGCCCCCAGCACCCAACCGAGCTTGCCGGCCAGCTCCCAGAAATGATTGACCATCAACCCGCTGCCAACCGGCAACGTGGTGAAGCTTTCAGTGAGGATTTCGAAGACCACCAAATGGCCGTTCATGGACAGGAACAGCAACGTCACCAGCATGGTGAAAAACTGTCCGATCACCGCGACCGAGACGCCGTTGGTGGGGTCGACCATTGACGCGAATCCCATGCCCATCTGAATGGAAACGATCTGCCCGGCTACCACGAACGCCTGAAAAAACAGCTGCAACGCAAACCCGAATATCGCGCCGATGATGATCTGCTCGGCGATCAACAGCCACCCGCTCAGGTCCAGCGCGTTGACCGGAGGCATGGGCGGCAGGCCAGGGGCAATCACGACGGTGATGGCTAACGCGAAATACAGGCGCACACGCTTTGGCACCAGTGTCGTGCCAACGATAGGCATGACCATCAGCAGTGCGCCCACGCGGAACAGCGGCAACATGAACGTGGCTACCCACGTGCTGATCTGGGTATCGGTCAGCTGCAGCAGCGATTGCATGGCTTAGCCGATAACCTGGGGAATACTGCCGTACAACTGCAGGATGTATTCCATGAAGGTCTGCACCAGCCACGGGCCCGCCACGATCAGGGTCACCAGCATCACCAGCAGGCGCGGCAGAAAGCTCAAGGTCTGTTCGTTGATCTGGGTCGCGGCCTGGAACATCGCCACCAGCAAACCCACCAGCAGACTCGGGATCACCAGTACAGCCACCATCATGGTGGTCAGCCACAGCGCTTCCCTGAAGATGTCTACCGCGACTTCCGGCGTCATGGCGAAACACCGCCGAAGCTGCTGGCCAGCGTGCCGATGATCAGCGCCCAGCCATCCACCAGCACGAACAGCATGATCTTGAACGGCAGGGAAATGATCAGCGGCGACAACATCATCATCCCCATGGCCATCAGCACACTGGCGACGACCAGGTCGATGATCAGGAACGGAATAAAGATCATGAAGCCGATCTGGAACGCGGTCTTCAGCTCAGAGGTCACGAAGGCCGGCACCAGAATGGTCAGCGGGGCCTGATCCGGCGAAGCGATGTCCGTACGTTTGGACAAGCGCATGAACAGCTCCAGATCACTGCTGCGTGTCTGGGCCAGCATGAAATCCTTGATCGGCACCTGAGCCTTGGCCACGGCATCCTGGGCGGTCAGTTTTTCCGCCAGATAGGGTTGCAACGCATCCTGGTTAACCCGGTCGAAAACCGGCGCCATGATGAACATCGTCAGGAACAACGCCATGCCCGTCAGAATCTGGTTCGATGGCGTCTGTTGCAGGCCAAGGGCCTGGCGCAGGATCGAGAAGACAATGATGATCCGGGTGAAACTGGTCATGAGCATGACGAACGCCGGGATAAAACTCAGCGCGGTCATGATCAGCAGGATCTGCAGGCTGACCGAATATTCCTGAGCGCCATCGGCGTTGGTGCCCAGGGTGATCGCCGGGATCGACAATGGATCCGCGGCAAACGCCAGCGGCGCAGCCAGCATCAGGGCCAGCGTCAAGACGATGCGTAACGCACCCATTACTTCTTATCCTTCTGATCCTTGCCCATCAGCTCCAACAAACGCTGGGCAAACTCCGGGGTCGCTTTTTCAGTAGCGCTGGGCACCTGCACGGGCTCCTTGAGGACGTGCAACGCGGTGATAGTGCCCGGGCTGAGGCCGAGCAAAATCTGCTCGTTGCCGACCTGTACCAGCATCAGACGGTCGCGAGGCCCCAGCGCGCGGGAGCCAATCAGCTCGATGACCTGCCCTTTGCCGGCCGGTCCTGCCTGCTGCACGCGGCGCAACAGCCAGGCGAGGAAGAAGATCAGCCCCAGCACCAGCAGCAAGCCGAACACCAGTTGCGTCAATTGCCCTGCCACACCGCTGCTCACCGCAGGCGCCGCAGCAGCAACCGTGGCCACCGGCTCGGCGGCCAGCGCGCCAAATGGCAAGGCCAGCAGAACACTCAGAACCTTGTTCACTTAGCGCAGCTTCTTGATACGTTCGCTTGGGCTGATCACGTCGGTCAGGCGGATGCCGAACTTCTCGTTGACCACCACCACTTCACCGTGAGCGATGAGCGTGCCGTTCACCAGCACGTCCAGCGGCTCGCCGGCCAGGCGATCCAGTTCGATCACCGAACCCTGGTTGAGCTGCAGCAAGTTACGAATATTGATGTCGGTGCTGCCCACTTCCATGGAAATCGATACCGGGATGTCGAGGATCACGTCCAGGTTTGGACCATCCAGCGTCACCGGCCCGTTGTTTTTTGGCACGCTGCCGAACTCTTCCATTGGCAAACGGCTGGACGGCGAAGTGGCGGCGTCGGCGGCCAGCAAGGCGTCAATGTCGTCCTGCCCGTCACCCGCTTCTTCAAGGGCAGCAGCCCATTCATCAGCCAGCGCCTGGTCGTCCTGGGTGTTCATATCGTTAGCCATCATGTGTCCTCGGCGGGCACCCATTTCAAATGGAAGCCGTCAGTTAAAAGCGAATGTGCAACGCGCCGGTCAGCGGCGCTCGATCGGCTCGATCACCTGCAACGCGAGATTGCCTTTGTGCGAGCCCATCTTGACCTTGAACGCAGGCACGCCATTGGCGCGCATGATCATTTCTTCCGGCATCTCGACCGGGATGATGTCCCCCGGCTGCATGTGCAGGATGTCCCGCAGGCGCAGCTGGCGGCGGGCAACGGTGGCACCGATCGGCACGTCGACGTCCAGCACGTCCTGACGCAGGGCGTTGACCCAGCGTTCGTCCTGATCGTCGAGATCCGACTGGAAGCCCGCGTCGAGCATTTCGCGCACCGGCTCGATCATCGAATACGGCATGGTGATGTGCAGGTCGCCGCCACCGCCATCGAGCTCGATGTGGAAGGTCGACACGACGATGGCCTCACTCGGCCCGACGATGTTGGCCATGGCCGGGTTTACTTCCGAGTTGATGTACTCGAAATTCACTTCCATGATGGCTTGCCAGGCTTCCTTCAAATCGATGAAGGCCTGCTCCAGCACCATGCGCACCACGCGCAATTCAGTCGGGGTAAATTCACGCCCTTCAATCTTCGCGTGACGGCCATCGCCGCCGAAGAAGTTGTCCACCAGCTTGAACACCAGCTTGGCGTCGAGGATGAACAGCGCAGTGCCGCGCAACGGTTTGATCTTGACCAGATTGAGACTGGTCGGGACGTACAGCGAGTGCACGTATTCGCCGAACTTCATGACCTGCACACCGCCGACGGCAACGTCAGCTGAGCGGCGCAACAGGTTGAACATGCTGATGCGGGTGTAACGGGCGAAACGCTCGTTGATCATCTCCAGGGTCGGCATGCGTCCGCGGACGATGCGATCCTGACTGGTCAGGTCATAGCTTTTGACGGCGCCGGGTTCGGCAGCGTTATCGGTCTCTACCAGACCATCGTCGACGCCATGCAACAGCGCATCGATCTCATCCTGGGACAGCAGGTCCTGCACGGCCATGTCGTGTTCCTACTGCAGTACGAAATTAGTGAAAAGCAACTGTTCGATGGCGACCTTGCCGAGTTCTTTCTGCGCCACTTCCTGGACGCTGGCGGTGGCCTTCTGCCGCAGCATTTCCTGACCGACCGGCGACGCCAGCGTGGCGAAGTCCTGACCGGAGAACAGCATGACCAGGTTATTGCGGATGACCGGCATGTGTACTTTAAGTGCGTCGATATCCGCTTGATTGCGGCCCATCATGGTGATGCTCACCTGCATGTAGCGTTGGCGGCCGTTCTGGTTGTAGTTGGCCACGAATGCGGGAAGCAGCGGCTCGAAGATGGCGGCCTGCTTTCCGACAACGGCGGTTTCAGCAGCGGCAGCAGGCTTGCTCTCGGCGCTGTGCATGAAGAACCAGGTCGCGCCCACGGACAAACCGATCGCCAGCAGCAGCGCCACCACGATCAAGATGATCATCTTGAGTTTGCCTTTGGTTGCAGGGTCTTTTACTGCTGCGTCGCTCTTCGCCATGCCAATAATCCGTCACTATTCGGGGTTTCACAGTTGCACGGCAAGGGAAGAGCAAGTGTTATGCCAGAAGTGGGGATGGGGAAACGGGTGGAGTTGAAGATCAAAAGATCGCAGCCTTCGGCAGCTCCTACATTGGGATCGTGTATACCCGCAGGAGCTGCCGAAGGCTGCGATTTTTTTATCAGGCGTAGTAGTCGACGGCGCTGGAGCCGATGACGCTGGTGGTGGCCGCGGCGACTTCCGCCACTGCCGGCGAGTGTTCGTCGTCCATTGAATCGAGGCGACCACCGCTGGCGGATGTGCGGCCACTTTGACTCTGTTGCGGCTGATCCTGCCCCTGGCCGCGAGACTGGTCGGAAACGTTGACGTCAACCTGCCCCATCCCCTGCTGCACAAACATCTCTCGCAAGCGGTGCATCTGGCCGTCCAGCGCTTCACGAACACCGGGATGCGCGCTCATGAACGTTACCTGGGTCTGCTGATCCGGCACCATGTTCACCCGAATGTCGAGACGCCCCAGTTCGGCGGGTTGCAACTGAATATCAGCCGCCTTCAAGTTGGCGCTGGACAGGTACATGACCCGGTTGACCACTTCCTCTGTCCAGCCGCTCTGATGCATCGCGATCGGTTGATTCACCGGCAGCGCATTGGCGGTCTTCGGTGTAGCGGCCTGCGTCAACGCTGCCAGGCGGGTGGCAAAATCGTCCACACGTGTGTCGCTGGTCGCGGACTTGAGGTCTTTGAGACCGTCATCGATCAGGCCGTTGAATGACTTTTCACCTTCACGGCTGGTGCTGTCCTTGTCGCCTTGCACGTCCAGCATATTGGCCAGACCCGCCGCGAAGTTTTGCGCCGAGGTCTGCTCGCCGTCAGCCAACGCCTGCGCTGAAGACGCTTTGGGCTGAGCCTGACTGGAGGCGGAAACATGCCCGCTCTGTTCCATGGCCATGCGCACGGCGGGCAGTGCATCCAGGGGATCGGCTTCAGGATCGAAATCCGACTCCGCAGGTACCAGACTCGCCGCCAACGCCGCGGCGACAGTTGCATCCTGCGCTGGCTCGGGGCTTGCCGCCGTTTCCGCTGCCGGAGCCTGAGCGGCTTGCGCCGAGGCTGGATCGACTACCGGGTCAACTGCGGTTGCGACTGGAGGACCGGCGTCTGTTGTGTCGTCGCTGGCGACCTTGTCATCGGCCTGCTTGGGTTTGTCGGCAGGCAAGGATTTGCCGCTATCGGCAACCGCAGGCTTTGCGGCGGCAGGCTTGTCATTGCCGAAGTCTTTTTTTCCGGGACCGTCAGGGACTTTATCGCGCAACTGCCGGTTCAGTCCGTCGACGACGGCAGAGGACTTGTTGCGGCCTTGTGAGGCATACACCTGAGAGAAGCTGGAGGCCTTGTCGGCGGGCTCGGCAGGGGACGCCAGAGGATTGGCGGTGACGGGTTGGGTCTTGGCCTTTGCGGCGGCCTGAAGTAGCAAATTTTGACTAACGGGCATAACGCTGTCTCCGCCGCACTGGGAAGGTAGGTACAAGTAGTGGCAGATACTGCAAGGGTCGCGCCAGTTTCGAGTGCAACCCTTTACAAGCGCCGAACGGTGGCTTTTTCGCAGAGGGAACGTTGACGCTCAGCCTCATAAAGAGGACGCACAACAGCAAACTCCCGGTCGATTTCACCGATGAGTTTTGCGAGATCTGAAGGGGTATGGTCCTTGGCGCGATGTTCCAGTTCATGGCATAAATCAGCCAGCCGGAAGGCGCCCATGTTGCTGCTACTGCCTTTGAAACTATGGGCAGTTTCCATCAGTTGCTCGGCATCTTTCTGCTGACGCAAAAGATTCAACCGCTCTTCGGAATCGGCGAGAAACGTATCCAGCAACATTGGATACTCGTCCTCCATGACTTCCTGCAAGGCGACCAATACGTCGCGATTCAGATGTGGGTCATCCACTTGTTCACTCCTTGATCAAGAATGGGCGGGATTATGCCAGAGCGTCCCAGAAAAACTCTACGCGAGCACTTCGACCATTGTCGGACCAACTGGCGTTACGCCCCAATTGCTGGACCAGATTGACGCCACGCCCCGACAAACGGACATTTTCGGCGGGTCGTTCCATCACCCGCGCGATATCGAAACCCTTCCCGCTGTCTTCGACGCGAATCGACAGGCACCCGCCCTCACCCGTCGGCACAACCTCCAAATGGACTCGCACGTAACCACTGTGCAAAGCATCGAGACGCGCATTGCGCTCCTGGTAATAACGGGCGAAACCCGAAGCATCGCGCTTGAGACTGGAATCCAGCCCCAGCACGCCATGCTCCAGGGCATTGGAATACAGTTCGGCCAATACGCTATAGAGCGCACCGCTTTGCGCACGCAGGCCGTGGACCTCAAGCAACAACTGCAACAGATACGGCAACGGATTGAAGCGTTTAAGCGAGGCCGCCCGGAACTCGAAACTGACCGACCAGTCCAGAGGACAGGATTGCCCGCTGTCGGAATAGACCAGGGTCGGCGGACGCATTTGTGTGGCGTCCAGCAGACTCACCTCGACCATGCTGACATCGTCCCGGGCTTCGCCGCGAAAATCCCGCAGTGCTTGCTCGATCTGTTCGAACAGCTCCTCCGGCTGCCGATTGGCAGCGAACACCTGATGCAACCGCTCTACACCAAATAATTGTTCGTTGGCATCGCAGGTATCAATCACGCCGTCAGACAACAGGAACACCCGATCCCCGACCGCCATGGGGAACACTTCGGTTCGATCATCAAAGGTTTCCGGGCTCAATACGCCCAGCGGCAGATGCCGGGCAGTCAACGGCGTGCGTTCATCGCTGGCGATGTTGTGCAGATACCCATCGGGCATACCGCCATTCCAGACCTCCACCGAGCGTCGCTGGAAACTCAGGCACAACAGCGTCGCGCAGCAGAACATATCGACGGGCAGGATGCGCTTGAGCTTGGCGTTCATCTCGCGCAGGGTTTCCGACAGTCCATAACCCTTGGCGGTCATGCCGTAAAAAACTTCGGCCAGCGGCATGGCGCCCACTGCGGCCGGCAAACCATGGCCGGTGAAATCCCCCAACAGCACATGCATGTCGCCAGCCGGAGTAAACGCGGCCAGCAGCAAATCGCCGTTGAACAATGCATAGGGCGATTGCAGATAGCGGATATTGGGGGCATTCAGGCAGCCGGAATGGGCCACTTTATCGAACACGGCCTTGGCAACGCGTTGTTCGTTGAGCAAATAGTTATGGTGCCTGGCGATCTGGTCACGCTGCTGGAGGACGGTGGCCTGCAATCTACGCAAACGGTCCATTGCCTTGATCTTGGCGGCCAGAATCACCTGGTTGTAAGGCTTTGCCAGGAAATCATCGCCCCCCGCCTCAAGGCATCGGGCCAGCCCTTCGCTTTCAGTCAATGACGTGAGGAAGATGATTGGCACCAGGGTCTCGCCCGCCAGCGCCTTGATCTGCTGCGCAGCTTCGAAACCGTCCATCACGGGCATCATCGCGTCCATCAACACCAATTGCGGCCGTTGCAGGCGAAACACTTCGACCGCCTCGGCACCGTTGGCGGCAGTCAACACTTCATGGCCCTGACGACGGACAATCGTCGACAGCAGCAGGCGATCGGCCGCGCTGTCTTCAGCGATCAATACCGTAAGCGACTCGAACGGCGATTGCACGGCGCTCACGCCACGTCGAAGATTTGTTCGAAGTTGGAGATGGCGAGAATTTTTCGCACATCGGCATTGGCGTTAGACAGGGTGATTTCGGCATTCTCGCCGCCTGCGTGATCCCGCAACAGCAGCAACATGCCGAGGGCAGAACTGTCGAGGTAGGTAGCGTCCTTCAAATTGACTTCGAAGGATTCGGGCTTCGGAGTGAGGTTTTCGTAGGATTCACGAAATTCCTGATGTTTGGCGAAATCGAATCGTCCCTTGATCGATATCGTCAGTTTCTGTCCATCCTGGGAGACTTCGGTAACGACTGACATTGAACGGCTTCCTTGTCATGGCGATTGTTTAAGAGGTTTAGCACCTGGTGGGGACCAGGGCAAGATCCGATTAATACGGACTCTCGCGCGGCAATCGCTGGGACAGTTCATCCAGCAGCTTTTGCTCGCGCTTGTCTTCCAGGCGCCGCGCCTCATCCATGTAGCGCAGCACCAGCTTGCGCAACCCTTCAACCCGGGCGTAGGCCTGCTGCCAGGTATCCCGTGCCTTGTTCAGATTGTTCTGGTGCCAGGCCAGACTCTGGCGCTGCTGGTCGATGGCGGTGCCCAGTTGCGCCAGGAAGCCTTGATAGCCCAGCAGCCACTGGCCTGAAACGCCACTGCTGCCGCGCACGATCCATTGTTCCTGGTAGTCGAGGCGAAAAGCTTCGAGGTCGGCGAGTTTGCTTTCTGCCAGACGGACCTGTCCTTGAAAGTGCCCCAAACGCTGCACCGCGGCTTTCTCGACCTTTTCGGCCATCTCAACCACGGGTGCCAGGCGTGACGCTCGGCTCTGGGCCATGACCGGTTAACCGCCGGCCGCGGGGGCGAAGATCGAGCCGAGGTAGGCTTCGCTTTCGCCGAGGTTGATGTTGTCGTTCAGGCCCTGGCGCAGGTATTTGACCAGTTGCGGCTGCAAGGCAATCGCTAGATCGGTCTCCCGGTCGCCGCCGGCCACGTAGGCGCCGACACTGATCAAATCGCGGCTCTGTTGATAGCGCGACCACAGCTGCTTGAAGTACTGGGCGCGCGTCATGTGCTCCGGCGAAACCACCGAGGGCATGACCCGGCTGATGGACGCTTCGATATCGATGGCCGGGTAATGGCCTTCTTCGGCCAGTCGCCTGGACAAAACGATGTGACCATCGAGCACGCCCCGCGCGGAGTCGGCAATCGGGTCCTGCTGGTCATCGCCTTCGGACAGCACGGTGTAGAACGCCGTAATCGAACCACCGCCCTTCTCGGCATTACCGGCGCGCTCCACCAGTTTCGGCAGTTTGGCGAACACCGAGGGCGGATAACCCTTGGTCGCGGGCGGCTCGCCGATGGCCAGTGCGATTTCACGCTGGGCCTGGGCGAAACGGGTCAGGGAGTCCATCAGCAACAGGACGTTCTTGCCCTTGTCGCGAAAATATTCGGCGATACGCGTGCAGTACATGGCAGCCCGCAAGCGCATCAGCGGCGCGTCGTCCGCCGGGGAGGCAACGACGACGGAGCGCTTGAGGCCTTCTTCACCGAGGATGTGTTCGATGAACTCTTTAACTTCACGTCCCCGCTCACCGATCAGGCCAACGACGACAATGTCGGCCTCGGTGAAGCGGGTCATCATGCCCAACAGCACACTCTTGCCTACGCCGGTACCGGCAAAAAGGCCGAGCCGCTGGCCGCGACCAACCGTCAACAAACCGTTGATGGAACGAATGCCCACGTCCAGCGGTTCGCTGATGGGTTCACGTTTGAGCGGGTTGATGGTCGGGCCGTCCATCGGCACCCAGTCTTCAGCCTTCATTCCGCCTTTGCCGTCCAGCGCACGACCGGCGCCGTCGAGCACCCGACCCAGCATGCTCATGCCCATCGGCAAACGCCCGGCATCCGCCAACGGCACCACTCGGGCACCCGGGGCAATGCCGGCAACGCTGCCCACCGGCATCAGAAAGACCTTGCTGCCGGAAAAGCCCATGACTTCGGCTTCGACCTGCACCGGCTGATAACTGTCGTCGTTGATGACCATGCAGCGGCTGCCCATGGCGGCGCGCAAGCCTTCGGCTTCAAGGGTCAGGCCGACCATGCGCAGCAAGCGGCCTTCAAGGATCGGTCCGCCAGACAGTTCGGTGACCTCGGCATAACTGCCCAGGCGTTTGGCGAAGCTGGTGCGATCAAGGCGCATCAGGTTCGTCCGCTGCCGATGCAACCGCTGGCTGGCTGGCACCCGACAGTTCCACTTTCAGGTCCGGCGCCGCGGGGTGCAAGGCCTGCTCGTGCAACTGATCGAACAGCTTGTCCATGACCCGTGCGAGACGGGTTTCGACGGTGGCATCGATGCGACTGTGCTCTGTCTCGACCCGGCAACCGCCAGGCAACAACGCCTCGTCCTCGACGATGCGCCAGGTCTCTTCATGACGCTCGCGCAGGGCTTTGACCTGTTCGAAATCCTGGGGATTGATGTACAGACGCACATTGCCCACGCCCAGCGGCAACAGCTTGAGCGCCTCCCGCATAACGTGTTCCAGCTGCGTCGAGTCGATGGCCAGCTCGCGCTGAATTACTTGTTTGGTGATGTGTTTAACGAGATCGACCAGGGACTTCTCGATCTGAGTGTCCTGTTCGGCGATGGGCTCGAACAGATTGCCCATGAGTTTTTCCAGCGCACCGATTTTCGCCGTCAGGGCTGCATCGGCTTCCTGACGGACCTTGAGCGTCGTGCTGTGAAAGCCTTCCCGCTCGCCTGTGGCGAAGCCTTCGTTGTAGGCCTCCTGGCGAATGCTCTCGAGCTCTTCGAGGGTCAGCGGCTGGACTTCATCCAGCGGCACTTCCTCCATTTCCGGCGGCTCGGGTTCAGGCTCCGGCTCGGGTTCAGGGACGTACGGGTCGAAACTGGGTAACGACCAGATATCAACACCGCTGACGTCCTTGGCACGGATCAGGTCGGTCTGGGACTCATCATGTTTGGTCGACATAGTGACCTTAGATCATCTCTTCGCCGCCCTTCCCGCCGAGAACGATTTCTCCGGCTTCGGCCATACGGCGGGCAATAGTGAGGATTTCTTTCTGTGCAGTTTCCACGTCGCTGACGCGCACCGGGCCTTTGGCCTCGAGGTCGTCGCGCAACAGTTCGGCCGCTCGTTTGGACATGTTCTTGAAGATCTTTTCCTTGACGTTTTCGTCCGACCCTTTGAGGGCCAGCACCAACACATCGGAGGACACTTCGCGCAGCAATGCCTGAATCCCGCGGTCGTCGACATCGGCCAGGTTGTTGAACACGAACATGAGGTCTTCGATCTGACCGGACAGGTCTTCGTCGACTTCGCGGATCGAGTCCATCAACTGACCTTCGATCGAGCTGTCGAGGAAGTTCATGATGTCGGCTGCGCGCTTGATGCCACCCAGGTTGGTGCGCGAAGCATTCGAGTTGCCGGAGAACTGCTTCTCGAGAATCTGGTTGAGTTCTTTCAGGGCAGCAGGCTGAACGGTGTTCAGCGAGGATACCCGCAAGATGATGTCGAGGCGCACCTTGTGGTCGAAGTTGCCCAGCACTTCACCGGCCTGGTCCGGGTCGAGATACGCCACCACGATCGCCTGGATCTGCGGGTGCTCGTAACGGATCACGTCGGCGACGGCGCGTGGTTCCATCCACTTCAGGCTGTCGAGACCACTGGTGTTGCCGCCCAGAAGAATCCGGTCGATCAGGCCGTTGGCCTTGTCTTCGCCCAAGGCCTGGGTGAGCATTTTGCGCACATAGTCGTCAGAACCGACGCCCAGGCTGGTCTGGTCGCCGACGATGTCGACAAACTCGCTCATCACCTGCTCGACCTGCTCGCGGTGCACGTTGCCCATCTGCGCCATCGCCACGCCCACGCGCTGAACCTCTTTCGGGCCCATGTGGCGTAACACCTGCGCAGCATCGGTTGAGCCCAGGGACAGCAGCAGAATCGCGGCTTTGTCGACCTTGGACAGTTTGGCGGCAACGGCTCGGTTATCACTCATCTGCGTTAATCCACTCTTTCACGACCTGGGCCACGCGACCCGGATCTTCTGCCACCAGACTCTTGATTGCATTCAACTGTGCGTCATAGCCTTCGCTAGGACTTGGCAGCAGGATGCTTTGCGGACCGCCAAGGCTGACGCGGTCGTTAGCCAGGTCGCCATCGAGGCCGCCCATGCCACCCAATTCCACGTCACTGCCGATGCCGGCCAATTGCTTGCCTTTGCCGCCATTGGTGATGTTGTTGAGCACCGGACGTAACACGCCGAACACCAGCACCAGAATGAACAGTACACCCAGCACTTGCTTGATCACATCCCAGAACCACGGCTGGGAATAGAACGGCACATCGGCGATCACTTCGCCGCGCTCGGCGGAGAACGGCATGTTGATCACGCTGACACTGTCGCCACGGCTGGCATCGAAACCGACCGCGTCCTGCACCAGGCGTGTGAAGCGCGCCAATTCATCGGCAGTCCATGGCGCGCGAGAAGTTTCACCGTTGGCCGGGTTGATCTTGACCTGATCGTCCACCACGACCGACACCGACAGGCGATTCAAACGGCCCTGTTGCTGTTTGGTGTGGCTGATGGAACGGTCGAGTTCGAAATTCTTGGTGGATTGTTGACGCTTGTCTGCTGGATACGGTGCGAGCATTGGCTGGCCAGTGGCCGGGTCCATGATTTGCTGACCGTTGGCATCCAGCAGAGGCTGACCTGGCTGAACCATGCCGGCCGACGCGGTAGCGCCACCGGTCGTTGCGGGGGCAGACGCTGGCGACGGCGGCTGGTTGCTCAGGGCACCCGGGACGCCTTGTGGACCGTTGCTGGCGGTACGCTGTTCGTTCACCGACTGTTCGCTGCGCAACGCCGGTTGGTCCGGATTGAACTGCTCGGAGGTCGACTCGACGGCGCTGAAATCCACATCGGCCGAGACTTCGGCCTTGTAGCGGTCGTTGCCCAGCACCGGCTGCAGGATGTTAT
Organism: Pseudomonas sp. LBUM1643; assembly: GCF_059716215.1. Classification (NCBI taxonomy): domain Bacteria; kingdom Pseudomonadati; phylum Pseudomonadota; class Gammaproteobacteria; order Pseudomonadales; family Pseudomonadaceae; genus Pseudomonas; species Pseudomonas sp. LBUM1643. Next base: position 1,718,048 of record NZ_CP166813.1, on the reverse strand, counting down.
GCACGCGCTGAGTGAGCATGCTTTCCATGCGACGGCTGTAATCGAATTGCTTGCCCGCCATGGTCAATTCGGAGTTTTCCGCCTGATCCGACAGCAGGTTGCCCTTTTGATCGACCACGGTGACCTGGGATTTGCTGAGCTCGGGGACGCTGGTTGCCACCAGATTGATAATCGCCAGTACCTGGCCAGGCTCCAGGGAGCGGCCGGAATACAGTTCGATCAACACCGACGCGCTGGGCTTGCGCTCATCGCGCACGAACACCGAGCTTTTCGGGATCGCCAGGTGCACGCGGGCACCCTTGACGTTGTTCAGACTGGAGATGGTTCGGGCCAGTTCACCTTCAAGGCCGCGACGATAACGGGTCGCTTCCATGAACTGGCTGGTGCCCAGGCCCTGGTCCTTGTCGAGGATTTCAAAACCGATGTTGCCGTCGCTGGGAGTGACACCAGCGCCCGCGAGTTTGAGCCGCGCACGGGACAAGTCTTCGGCCTTGACCAGCAAGGCACCGGAATTCGGTTCAACGGTGTAGGGAATATCAGAGGCGGCCAGGGTATCCATGACCTGCTTGGCGTCCATACCGGCAAGGCTGCCGTACAAAGGCCGGTAGTCCGGCTGCTGGGACCACAACACCACGGCGAAGCCAATCGCCACGCTCGCTGCCAGACCGACCAACAGGCCTACCTGACGCAACATGGTCATCTCGGAGAGGTTTTCCAGGAAGGACAACCCGAACAGCGGCGGTTTACCGTCTATTGGAGTGGCCTTGGCCGGAACGTTATCAGAGGCTGCTTCTGCCATGACTCAATATCGTCCTTAAACCGGCATCTGCATGATGTCTTGGTACGCCTGAACCAGCTTGTTACGGACTTGGGTAATAGCCTGGAAAGACACACCGGCTTTTTCTTTGGCGATCATCACGTCGGTCAAATCGACGCCGCTCTTGCCGATCTCGAATGCGGTGGACAGCTGGCTGGAGGCCTGCTGGGTTTCGTTCACTTTATTGACGGCCTGACCGAGCATGTCGGAGAAACTGTTGCCCGGCAATTGAGGGACGGCGGCAGTCGATTTCGGCGCAGACATTGCGTCCATTTGCATGGCACGCATATCCAGCATCAACCGATTAAATTCAATACCTTGGCTCATGGTTTCTCTCTTTTGACGTCGCTGGCGACCCGCAATTTTTTGACGCTCACTCGGCGGGTAGTCAGGTATTAGCAACAAGGGTGCCAGCTCCGTGGCTATGTCATACAAAAGCCCTTTCAGCACCTTTCAACATTTGAAATCTCGACTCACCCTGTAGCAGCTGGCGAAGCCTGCGTCCGGCTGCGCAGCAGTCGTTTATTCATTTGACGCGGCGTATATGAAAGACCGCATGCACAAAAACTAACGACTGCTGCGCAATCGGACGCAGGCTTCGCCAGCTGCTACAAGAAGCAGTTTCAAGTGGCGAACAGGTAGGCCTCCACGTCCATTCCGGCGTCGCGCATTTGCGCCAGCTTGTAGCGCAACGTGCGCGGGCTTATGCCCAGGCGTTCGGCGGCTTCCTTGCGGCGACCACGCTCGGCGCGCAAGGTGTCGATGATCATCTGGAATTCACGGCGCCGCAGGTCATCGCCCAGCGCCCCCGCCGTTTCGACCTCGACTTCAATCACTCGCGCAGCCGGTGCCATAACCGTCAACGGCGCACAGGCCACAGGACCGGACAGGCAGAAATCCTGAGGCTGAATCAACCCGCCCTGCTGCAGAATCAGTGCTCGCTGAATCGCGTTATCCAATTCGCGCACGTTGCCAGGCCACGGATAACCGATCAGACACGCTTGAGCTTCGGGCGATAGCTTCGCCGCGGCATGCTTCATTTTATTGACGTGTTTGGCCAAAAGACGCTCGGCCAGCGGCAGTATGTCGGCGGTGCGCTCGCGCAGCGGACGCCATGCCAGCGGAAACACCGACAGACGATAGTAAAGATCTTCACGGAAACGGCCTGCTGCCACTTCCGCCGCGAGGTCGCGGTTAGTGGTCGCTACCACCCGAATGTCCAGCGTGATCGGCTTGCGCGCGCCGACCCGCTCGACTTCGCGCTCCTGCAACACGCGCAACAGCTTGGCCTGAAGGCTCAAAGGCATTTCGGAAATTTCGTCGAGCAGAATCGTGCCGCCATCGGCCTGCTCGAACTTGCCTGCCTGCGCAGCGATGGCACCGGTGAACGAGCCTTTTTCATGACCGAACAGCGTGGCCTCCAGCATGTTGTCCGGGATCGCGGCGCAGTTGATCGCAATGAACGGCTGGCTGGCACGATGGGAATGCTGGTGGATGTATCGCGCGAGCACTTCCTTGCCGGTCCCGGACTCGCCGGAGATGAGCACGGTCGAATCACTGCGCGCCACCCGGGCTGCCAGTTCAAGCAACTGTGCGCTGGCTGGCTCGAACGCGATCGGGCCTTCGCTCTCGGCCGCGCCGAGACTGCCCAGGGCATGCCTAGCCACCAGATCGAGCAGCGCCTTGGGTTCGAAGGGCTTTACCAGATAATCCGCCGCGCCCTGCCGCATCGCATCGACTGCACGCTCGACAGCGCCATGGGCGGTCATCAGCAGCACCGGCAGTTGTGGCTGGCGCGCTCGCAGCAGACTCAGCAACTGATGGCCATCCATGCCCGGCATGTTGACGTCGCTGAGCACCAGATTGAATGCGTCCTTGCCAACGGCCGTGAGTGCTTCCTCCGCCGAACCGACGGCGGTGTAATCGTGCCCCGCGAGCAGCAATGTATCGGCCAGTGCTTCGCGTAACGCGCGGTCGTCCTCGACCAGTAAAACCTTGATCCCCATGTTCTTCACTCCGCTCCCTGATCGATGCTCTTTTCACCCGAAAAAAGCGGCAGGATGACCTGCGCACACGTTCCGCGACCCGGTCGCGAGCGCAGCAGCAATTCTCCCTGATGAGCGCGGGCCACCGCCTTGACCACGGTCAGGCCCAGGCCGGTTCCGGTGTTTTTAGTGGTAAAAAAAGGCTCGCCCAGACGCGCCAGCACGTTTGGCTCTATGCCACTGCCGCTGTCACTGACCGACACGCGCAGGTTGTTATCACGGGTATAGAGATGGACCTTCAAGCGCACATCACCGGCACTGGCTTGAATGGCGTTCTCGATCAGGTTGAGGATCGCGCCGACCAGGGTGTCGCGATTGCACAACAACTCCCCGACATGACTGTCGCACTGCCAGCGAATCGGCAAATCCTGCACATGAGCAAGTGCCGCCGCTTGCAGCGATTGCATGAGCATTTTTGGCGTAACGCGATCCGTCAGCGGCAGCTCGCCACGGGCGAAGATCAGCATGTCTCGCACTTGGTGCTCCAGCTCATGCAGACGTTCTTTCAGGCGCCCGGCAAAGCGTTGCTGAGTGGCGACGGGCAGTTCCTGCTCGGTCAAATGACTGGCGTAAAGCAACGCGGCGGACAAAGGGGTACGAATCTGATGGGCCAGCGATGCGACCATCCGCCCGAGCGACGACAGGCGTTCATGACGGGCGAGCTGATCTTGCAGATGGCGGGTTTCAGTCAGGTCATTGAGCAACACCAACTGACCCGGTTCGGCGTCGAGCGAGCGAGTGGAGATCGACAAACGCCGACCATCCTTGAGCGAGATTTCATGCCCGTCGTCTTCACGGGGCGCAAAGCAGCGAGCAATGACATGGCGCCACAGCTCGCCTTCGAGCGGCAGGCCGAGCAGCTCACACGCAGCGGGGTTGGCTTCGCGCACGATGCCCTGAGCATCGATGACGATGACGCCACCGGGCAACAGATCAAGGAGGTTTTGCAGGCGATTGGCGAGGCGTTCTTTTTCCGCCAGTTCCTGCATGCGCTGAGCGCTGACCACTTCCAGCTCGCCTTTGAGCTCGGTCACCCGGGCTTCGAGCATGCTGTAAGAGTCGGTCAGCTGATTCGACATCTGACTGAACAGGGCAAACGACTGCTCAAGGCCAAGCCGGTTTGCCTGCTCTGCGGACGACGATAGCCCCGAAGCGTCAGGGACAGGAGACATCTGGGCGGCTTGGGGCATCGTGCACTCTCGCTTGGCTGACCGTCAGTTAAACGGAACGTTGCGAGGGATGTAGCAATACCCGTGCCTAAAAAAACCGCCTACTGTAGGAGCGAGCTTGCTCGCGAAAATCGTTAACGATAACGCGTGCTTACTGGTTGAACGCGGTGCCTTTGAATGCATCGCGAGCAAGCTCGCTCCTACAGGAGGGCCAAACAGGCGTCAATCATCTGCCTGTTCATCACCGTCACGACGGCTCATACCGTATTTGCGCATCTTTTCCACCAGGGTGGTGCGACGAATACGCAAGCGCTCGGCAGCACGCGCCACGATGCCATTGGCATCATCCAGCGCCTGCTGAATCAGCCCCTGCTCAAGACCACCGAGGTAGTCTTTCAAGTCCAGGCCTTCCGGCGGCAGCAAGGCATTCACCGAGAAGTCCGGGGTATGGCCGTTGATGGCCACCCGCTCTTCCAGGTCACTGCGCAAACTGTCGACCAATTGCTCGTCTTCGTCGTCGACGTAGCGGAATTTCTTCGGCAACTCGACCACGCCGATCACCCCGTACGGGTGCATGATCGCCATGCGCTCCACCAGATTGGCGAGCTCGCGGACGTTGCCGGGCCAGCCGTGACGGCATAGCGACATGATGGCTGCAGAATTGAAACGGATCGAACCACGCTTCTCGTGCTCCATGCGCGAGATCAACTCGTTCATCAGCAACGGGATGTCTTCGACACGCTCGCGCAACGGCGCCATTTCGATCGGGAACACATTCAGGCGGTAGTACAAGTCTTCGCGGAAGGTGCCGATCTCGATCATGCTTTCGAGATTCTTGTGGGTCGCGGCAATGATGCGCACATCCACGCTCTGGGTCTTGTTACTGCCCACGCGCTCGAAAGTACGTTCCTGCAACACGCGCAGCAGCTTGACCTGCATCGGCAGCGGCATGTCGCCGATTTCGTCGAGGAACAGCGTGCCACCGTTGGCCAGCTCAAAGCGCCCGGCACGGCTGGTGATCGCTCCGGTGAACGCACCCTTCTCGTGGCCGAACAGTTCGCTTTCCAGCAACTCGGCCGGGATCGCCCCGCAATTGACTGGAACGAATGGAGCGTCACGACGCTTGGAGTGATAGTGCAAGTTGCGCGCAACCACTTCCTTGCCGGTGCCGGACTCGCCCAGGATCAACACACTGGCGTCGGTATCGGCGACTTGCTGCATCATCTGACGGACGTGTTGAATCGCCCGGCTGGTGCCGACAAGACTGCGGAAAAGATTGGGTTCGCGATGACGACCGCGCTCGCGGGCCTGGTCATACATCTCGCGATAGACCTGGGCACGGTGCAGCGAATCGAGCAATTTGCTGTAGCTGGGCGGCATTTCAAGGGTCGAAAGCACTCGGCGACGCTGGTCTTCAGGCAAGTCGACGGAAGAATTATCGCCCATCAACAAAACCGGAAGGAACTCATCCCAGGTTGAGAGTGTCTTTAACAAGCCCAAAAGTGCGCCAGGAGCATTGACCGTCCCGATGAGGACACAGATCACTTCACGACTAGACGACAAAGAGCCGACAGCCTGCTGCCAGTCATGGCTTCCGCAGGGAAAATTTTCTTCACCGAGAAAATTTAAAATCACCGCCAGGTCGCGGCGGCGGACGCTATCGTCATCAATTAGCAGAATTTTGGTTTCACGCCACATGCAATAGCAACTTCCCTAGTCAACTCGGTGCCCGAAATGAGTGGGCAAGCTAGACGCTTGCAGACCGTTAAGCCTGTAGACGCGTGATATCGGTGAACAGCCACTAGTTAAGTCAAAAAACCGTGCACAGTCAAATTTATGGCGCACATTGTCTGGATTAACCGGGAATTAATTAACCAAACAGATGGTAAACCTTTGCAGCGCTCTTCGCTTGAGTGATCTGCGACATCTCGTCGACTATCGCCTGACGCTCACCCATCGTCACCGTCAATAAATCTTTATAGACCGCCAGCAAACTCTCCAGATTGGTCCGCAGCGCTTCCTCATCGATCGGCGCTTCACTCAGCACCTCGTCCACGCATTCGCGGCAGGCCACATCCAGCTCGCCGATCGCATCCCAGTTACGCTCGGCCAGCGCATCAATGAGCGCTTCGCGGGTTTCTTCAATCCGTTGCAGTGCTTGACTCATGGCGTCGTTCCTCAGGCTTGTGGGCCTATTGGGTTGCGATGGCATCCCAGCCGCTTTTTACCGTAACCAACAGCTGCATGACTTCATCGATGATCTGCGTGTCGTTGCTGACATTCGCCTGCACCAACCGCGCATTCATGTACTCGTACAGACTGTCGAGCTGTTCGATCGTGGCCGGGTCTTCCGCCTTCTCCGCGTCGAGGCCCTGACGCAGACCGGTTATGATGTCGATCGCCTTGGTGATCAGCAGGCATTTCTGGGCAATATCACCGCGGGCCAATGCGCCCTTGGCCTGAGCCAGTCGATCCAGGCCGCCTTCAAGCAGCAGTTGAATCAACCGATGCGGGCTGGCCTCGGATATCTGGGCGTGGGAATTGACCTTCTGATACTGGCGAAGGGCTCTCATAGGGTTCATGTTGCTACCTCGTTACAGGCCACAGGCAAAAAAGTTTCTCTAACCATTTTGTCGACTGTGTCGCATAAAACTTTAATCCAAAGCCAAAAAATCCGGACCACTCACACGCTGTTCTACAGGGCGTTTCAACGCCCCCATCATCAATCCGACTTCGGATTATTCAGCGAGTTAAGCGTGGTCATGATGCTGGAGCTGCTGGCGTTGATCTTGGCGATCAGACTGTCCATTGCGGTGTACTTGGCCGTCAGGGACGTCTGCAAGCTGTCCATGCGACGATCAAGGTCCGACTGCTGAGTCGTCAGGTCCGTCAACTTGGTATTCAAATCCGTCACGCGCGAAGCAAGCAGACCGGTCGCACCGACATAGGTGTCTGTGGCCTTATTCATGCGGGTGATCAAACCTTTATCACCGGTGAATAGCTTGGCGATATCCGCAGAGCCCTTGACCACAGCCTTGTCCCACGCCTTGTCATCCAGGGACAGCAAGCCGGTTTTCTGGTCAGTGGTAATACCCATCTGCGACAGTCCGCTCATGGCACTCGAACCCGAGCTGTTGACCAGTTCGCTTCGCAGGCTGGCAACCAGCTGGCGCATGGACGCATCACCGGTCAGCGCACCGGCCGTGGTGGTCGCGGAGTCACCGGTAGCGGTAACCTTGGTCTGGGTGTTGATGCTGGTCATCAGCGCGTTGTAGGCCGAGACGAATGACTGGACCGAGGTCTTCAGGGTGGCAGCGTTGCTGTCCACGCTGATGGTGATAGGCTTGTCCTTGTCACTGGCGACGAGTTCCAGGCTTACGCCACTGATAGCTGAAGTCACCTTGTTGGAGGTCGACTCCATGGCGACACCATCGATGGTGTACTTGGCGTTCTTGGCTGCCGCACCAGCGTCATAGCCCATGGCCAGATCCGAACTACCACTCAACGTGATGTCGGTACCCGCGCCACTGTTGGTGGAGCCGATCACCAGGCGCGCACCATTGGCATCGCTCAAGACGTTCGCACTGATGCCTTGCGCCGAGAGCTGAGTGTTGATCGACTCGCGCACCTGACTAAGGCTAGCGCCACCAGGAATCGACACATCATAACTTTTGCCGGACTGGGTAATCGTCAGCGTCTGAGCCTCAGTACCCGGATTGGCTGCGCCCGTCGCGCCCCCGGCAAATACTTTGCTGGTGATTTTCGACGAGGTCGCGAGATCCTGCACCACAACCACATACTTGCCGCTGGAGGCGCCGTCGCCGAGGGTAACCTTGACGTTTTTTTCTTCGGACGTGGAAGCAGCGAGTCCATTGAAAGCGGACAGATTGTTCAGTTTGGCGAGTGCAGCGCGGTAGGTGTCCAGCGCACCCTTCACGGTGCCGACAGCCGACAATTGAATGGTCGTGTCTTTCTGCTGGTTGGTGATCTGCGTCTGCTTGGGTGCCTTTTCCGCACCAACTAAGGCTTTCACAATACCCTGAGTGTCGTAGCCCGACCCCACGCCGGTAATCGTTGAACTCGCCATCTGTAATCTCCTTGTCCTGTGGCTGCCGCTTTATTGGCGTACATCGCCTTGGCAGCAGTCAGAAACACATTTCATGCCAGCTCAGGCCTTCGTATCAAACAGCAGGCTGCTGGCATCACTTAAATTCTGGGCAAGCTTCAAAGCAGTTTCCGAGGGAATCTGCCGAATGACTTCGCCACTTTCCGTAGCGACCACCTTGACCACTACCCTGCCAGTGGAATCATCGATGGAAAAATCCAGGTTTCGCTGAGTCGATTGCACGAACTCGCGAATATCGGTCACGGCCTTTTCCAGCGCCACTCGCTTGGTGTCTTCAGTGGCGGCGGGCTCTTGCTCGACCACTGGCGGTGCCAGAGTGACAGAGGCGCTAGCCGCTTGTTTCGCGGCAGCCGGGTAATGCGCGTTCAGCTTAATGCTCATATCCATGTCATCACCTCAAAACCGAAAAAACGGAAGGGCACGTACGCGCCCTTCCGTTAGTTAAACGCTACCGATATTACTGAAGCAGCTTCAGTACAGCGGATGGCAGTTGGTTAGCCTGGGACAGGATCGCGGTGGAAGCCTGTTGCAGGGTTTGTTGCTTGGTCAGCTCGGCGGCTTCGGAAGCGAAGTCGGCGTCCTGTACGCGGCTACGGGCTGCGGTGGAGTTTTCCGAGATGCTTTGCAGGTTGGCAACGGTGCTGGTGAAACGGTTTTGAACAGCACCCAGCTGCGAACGTTGGGTGTCGATCTGCTGAATCGCGCCGTCCAGAGCCTGGATGGTTTGCTGAGCGCTGGCTGAAGTCAGAACGCTCAGATCAGCAACGGTGGTTTCCATTTTTACTGCGACTGTTGGCGCGGTAGATGCAGTGGTCAGACCCAGAGTCGCCAGGCCTTTGCCAGTGCTGCCATCAGCAATGGTGATGTCTTTGGTAGAGAACAACTCCAGAGAGTTGTCGTCTTTGTTGGTGCTTGCGGTAACGCCAGTGCTTGCACTATTGATGGAGGACACAATGTCTGCCATGGTCGAACCAGCAGTGAACTTAACTTCAGTACCGTTTAGGCTAACCGAAGTAGCTGTAGTCAGCTTGGCTTCAGTGCTACCTGCAGAGAGGCCCAGCTTGGCTAGTGCGCCTGCACCACCATTCGCGTTTGCTGCAGTAGTACCGTTGCCCAGTTTGATTGCTTTGCCGTCAGCAGAAGTCAGCTCGAGGCGGCCTTCAGCGGAAACTGTAGCCGCTACGCCGGTTGCAGTTGCACCGGTGTTGGCAGTGTTAATCTTGGTGGCGATGGCAGCCATAGTATCGTTAACAGCAAAAGCAACGTCTTTACCGTTGATATTGATTTCAGCTTTAGCGTCCAATTTTCCTGGAACTGCAGGTGTGGTGGTAGAGCTACCGACAACTACTGCTGGTGTAGCCATACCCATGTTTGCAGTGTTACCAGCAAGGGTAATTGCCGAACCTGTAGTAGATTCCAGCTTAAGCTTACCAGTACCATCATCGCTTGCAGTAACTCCGACACCCGCTGTGCCGTTAATTGCCAATACAGCATTCGCCAGAGTCATACCAGCGGTAATGCTTACTGCTTTGGTATTGATAGTCAGCGTTTCGCCACCAGCTGGAATGGTACCCCAGGTAGCATTACCGGTAGCGCTGTCAAGAACAGTAGTTGTTACAGCAGGCGTGCCGCCTGGCAGAGTAACCGGATTACCAGTCACCGAAGCCGACAGGGAAGTCAACGAACCAGCAACAGTTGCTTCGCTGTAAGTACCTTTCAAACCAGTAGCGCTGATGTCGCTCATGCCGAACGAGATGGTCTGGTTAGCGTCGGAACCGATCTGGAAGCCAACGTTCTGGAAGGTACCGTCGAGCAGGTTACGACCACCGAAAGTAGTGGTAGCAGCGATACGAGTCAGCTCGCCGACTTTAGCGGTGAATTCCTGTTGCAGGGAATCACGGTCAGCCTGGGATTTGTCACCGTTCGCGGAGTTCAGAGCCAACTCACGCAGACGTTGCAGAATGTTGGTCGATTCTTGCATCGCGCCTTCAGCGGTCTGGGCGATGGAAGTACCGTTGTTTGCGTTGTTGATCGCAACGGTCATGCCTTTGACTTGGGAGGTCAGACGGTTGGCGATCTGCATGCCGGCGGCATCGTCTTTAGCGCTGTTGATTTTCAGGCCGGAAGACAGACGGGTCATCGAGGTGCCCAGGGCATCGCCGGCTTTGTTCAGGTTCCGCTGAACGGTCAACGATGTAATGTTGGTGTTTACTGATAAAGCCATGACGAATTCCTCGTTGGTTGGATACTGCGGCTTCCGGCCCTGGCAACCGCCGGGTGTGGCCTAGAGAACCTTCGTAATAGTTATCGTCGTGAAAGCAGGTTGCTTGAGCGTTTTTTTGATTTTATTTACTAGCACCGTGCCACTCCTTGAATTTCAAGGCCTTAGATCAGAGCCCCGGAATGCAAAAACGCCCATGACCTCGCGGTCATGGGCGTTTTTTTGGCGTTAATTAACTGGCGCGTCAGGGGCGATGAATAATCGCCGATCCCCAGGACAGGCCTACGCCGAAACCGCTGATTGCCACGCGCTTCCAGCTGGAGTCGAACATGTGCTTTTCCAGCAGCAGCGGAATGCTCGACGACACGGTGTTGCCGGTCTCGACCATGTCCTTGATGAACTTCTCCGGCTCGCCTTCGAAACGTCGCGCCACAGCGTCGACGATGGCGGCGCTGCCCTGGTGAATGCAGAACGCGTCGACATCCTGAGACGTCAGGCCCGACTCGTTCAGCAACTCGTGCAAATGCGCTGGCACCTTGAGCAAGGCAAAGTTGAAGACCTGGCGCCCGTTCATATAGAACACACCGTCTGTGACCTTCAAATGAGGTGCGCCGGAACCGTCGGTACCAAACTTGGCTTTGCCAAGCTGCCAGGTTGCGTCTTCGCCCATCCAGGTAGCGGTAGCGGCATCACCGAACAACATCGTGGTGTTGCGATCTTCCGGATCGACGATCTTCGAATACGGGTCGGCGGTGATCAGCAGGCCATTCTTCAAGCCTGCGGCTTCCATGAAGCCCTTGATGGCATAGATGCCGTAGACATAGCCCGAGCAACCCAGGGAGATGTCGAACGCCGCAACATTGGTCGACAGGCCCAACTTGTCCTGAACGATGGCCGAGGTGTGCGGCAAGCCTTCTTCGTCACCGTTTTGGGTGACGACAATCAGCACGTCGATGGATTGACGATCCAGCTGAGGATTGTTCGCAAACAAGGCATTGGCCGCTTCGACACAGAGGTCGGATGTTTCCTGAGCCGGATCCTTGCGCGGCAGGAACGCCGAACCGATTTTCCCGAGGATGAACTCTTCATCCTTCTCGAACTTCGCGCCCTGAGCGTAATTATCCAGCCCACTCGCTGGCACGTAGCTAGCAATGCTTTTTATGCCAATCATTGTGGCTTCCCAATACTAAATAGCTGGAGATCACCGCTCGCAAGACCGAGAGGTACTGACAATACTGGATTTCACCGAGCGAAAAAATACGGCGCAGGCGCTTCAGAAATCCTGAAAACACGCCCGACAGGGGTCAGCCCCCTGCCCATCCTTTTTTACACAATACAGTGAAGATGCGCTTTATGACTCGCAGGTCACGCATTATGCGTGCCTTGTGCCAAACATCCAGCCACAAACAAGCGATCAGTCGCCTGCTGAATGACAAAAAGTACCGATTCAAGGGTCAAGAAGGGATAAAGAAGACATAGCCGACACCTGGGATGCCGGCTATCAAGAGAGGATCACAATTTGTTGAACAGGCTCAACTGAGAGATTTTCACGAATGCCAATTGCGATGCCTGCAGCAGCGATTGCTGAAAAGCCAGGTCGATCGAAGCGGTTGCGATATCGGTACTACCAATGGCTACCTGGGTACTGGCATTGGATAGACTGAGGCTGATGTTCTCGGTATTGGCAATATCCACCGAGTTCAAGCGCGCACCGATTGCGCCCTGAACACTCAGGATTTGCTCACTGGAGTTGTTCAGGTTGCCAATGGCCGAATTCAACGCGTCCTTGAGCTTGATCTGCGCCATGACGTCACCGTCGGAAGGCGTTTCCAGCGCTTGGCGCAACTGGCTCAACGTGTCGAGCGCACTCTGGGTCTTATGGCCGCTGGCACCCACGACGAACTGATCATCAGCGCCTGGAGAACCTGTGAAATCGAGTTTGACGCCTGCCACCGTGATAGAGCCCGCCGTCAGCACACCATCGCCAATCGACTTGCTGTCTGCACTCATCGGCTGGGCGTACACCTTATAGTTGGTGGCATCGGTGAACTTGACGACCACACCGCTGCTGGGGAACCCGTTGACGTAGGCCGCTTGATCAGCAACACCGGAACCCGTGACTTGCGCGGTCGATGCGTTGCTGGGTGTACGGGATGCGTTGAAGCTGTCGGGCTTGCTGCCCAACGTGAAAATATGATCCTTGACCTCAGCGTCAGGCGTCATTGGCAGCGTGGTCGCGGGATCAATTGGAGCCTTGAGTCGCAGCGTGATATCGAACTGCACGCCGCGCAAATTGATGCTGGCGCTGCCTTCTTTCTTCGAGTCGAACGTGCCATTCCCGGACACCTCGGAAGTCACGTCATTGCCGTCTTTATCGGCGATGCTGAAGTGTGTGCTGTCGATAAACTTCAGCTCGTAAGGCTCGCCGGCAGAGAAGTTCTTGGTGTAGGCCGCATTGGAAGTCAACAGGCCGGCAGATACTGAAACCGTGCCGTCATTGGGCTTGGACGGATCAAGGATTGCCTGGGTGCGTCCCGAATTTATCGCCGATTCGAGGATGCTCTTTCCGGTATCACTGGTGGCAATGGACAGGGTGTCCGAGATCTGCAGACTGAGTTGGGTATCGTCCCCCTGGTAGGTGTAGGTGCCGTCGTTGTTGCGCACATAAGGTTGCGTTGTAGTCTTCGAACCCGCGAACAAGTAATTACCGGACGGGTCCTTGCTATTGAGCAAACTCAGGACGTTAGCTTCGATCTCGCCAAGTTCTGCCGCGATCGATTTGCGATCCGCATCGCTCTTGCCACCATCACCCGCACTCAGCGTCAACTCACGAGCACGCTGCAGCGCCGTGTTGATGCTATCCAGCACGCTTTCTTCGTTCGCCAGCGTGTTTTTGATACTGCCGATATTGGTGCTGTATTGGCCCAGCATGTCTTTCTGCTGTTGCAGCATCAGCAACTTCGCGGCGCCCACAGGATCGTCACCAGCCGTCTGAATGCGATCTCCAGAACTGATCTGTTCCTGAGTCTTGACCACCGAAGAGAAATTATTCTGGTACTTGGCCGCACTCGTCTCAAAGTACTGGGCAGTAGAAATACGCATCGTCGAAAACTCCCTTAAAGACTATTGATCAGCGTGCTGAAGGTTTCTTGCGCGGCCTTGATAATCTGCGACGACGCGGTGTAGTACTGCTGGAACTTGACCAGATCGGCGGCTTCGTCATCCAGGTTGACCTGGGAGACGGAACCGACTTCGGACTTGGCCCGGGCCAGGATTGCGCCACTGGCGGTGCTGTCACCCAGGGCCTGACTGGCCTTGGCGCCGACCTGTTCCACCAGCCGGCTGTAGGCGGTGGTCATGCTCATGCCGGCGTTGCCGCCAGTGACGCCGACCGTTGCCTTGGTCTGCAAACCCAACAGTTCGTTGGCGTTGCGGTTGTCTTTCTTGCCATCGACGTTGAACGCGACTTCGTACTTGTCGTTCTTCGAAGGCGAGCCACTGACCGTGGTGTTGAAGGAGAACGACTTACCTGGAATCACGGCACCCGAAGAATCGAGCATCGGCACGTTGATCGTCAGGTCGTTGCCCTGGCCCGGCACGATGGTGCCGGTGCCGATGCTCTGCCCTTTCGAGTTGAACACTTCGTAGCCCTGGCTCCCGCCTGCGGCGTCTTTGAAGGTCAGCGTCACGGGCATGGAATTCTTGATGCCGTCTTGCAGCGCAGCCAGATCCGCGCCGCCATAGATATCCATCGGAATGGTCAACGCCGGCGGAGTCAGCGCACCGGTACCGCCGTTGCCCGTGTTACTGGTCGCAACCAGCGCACCGGCGAAGGCGAGCTTGTTCGAGTCGGTCATCTGGGTGGTGATGCTGCTTGCGCCGGTCCGGGTCGGGATCACCTTGAACGAGTCACCCGCGCTCAGACCACCACCGTTCAGATCAAGTTTGAAACCGTCGATTTCTGCCGCCGGGGACAGGTCGAAAGCTCCCATGTCCTTGCCGTCGGAGCGCTTGACCGTGTACTTGTCCGCCGCTGTAAACGTTACCTGATAGTCAAACGTCGTCAGCGCACTGGAATTGGTGATGGTGACATCCAGGTTGCCGGAACCGGTACTGTTGTTCGACGACGCCAGGCTGCGCTGACTGATAGCGGTCAAGCTGTTGATGCTGGAGAACAGCGATGAACCAAACTCGCCATTGGCATCGAGCCCCTGCCCCAACTGGCGGTTGATCTTGTCGGCAACCACAATCGCCGTACGGCCCAGGTCATTCATTGCCGGGACCAGCACGTCATCGCGATAGCGCAGCAAACCACCGATCTTGCCGCCGCTGACAACGGAGGTCACATCAGTGACTGAAGATGGGGAGTTCACCTGGATGGTCAACTGACTCTTGTCGATCCCGGTTCGGGCCGTCGTGAGGGTGTTGGACGTATTGCCCAACACCAGCGATTGGCCCGTCCCCAGGGAGATGTTGTAACTGCCGTTCTGCTCCTGAACCGTCACGCCGACCAGTTCATTGAGTGTGCGGACCGCTTCGTTACGCGCATCGAGCAAGTTGCTCGGGCCGCTGCCGGTCGAGCTGCTGGCCTGGGAAATCTGCTTGTTCAGCGAGGCAATGGAGGACGTCAACTGGTTGACCTTCTCGGTCATCGTCGTCAACTGGCTGTTGATGCCCTCGTTCTGTTGTTGCATCTGCGAGGCCAAGGCGTTGAAGCGGTTGCTCAACGTCTGTGCATTGGTCAGCAGCAGTTGCCGGGCAGCCGTATCGCTTGGGGTAGCGGCGGACGTTTGTACCGACGAAAAGAAGCTGCTCAAGACCGCGCTGATCCCCGTGGTCTTGTCGGAGAAGAGCTTGTCGAGCGGGTTCACTTGCTCAAGGTAGGCGTTGGCATCATTGCTCAGCGACGTGCTGGTCTGCAGCTGTTGATCGAGATAAGCGTTATAGACCCGACGCACGTCCGCCAGGGTCGTACCGCTGCCGATGAACACGCCGCCACTCAGATTGGATGTATTGCTGCTCTGAATGGTCTGCTGGCGTGAATAGCCAGCGGTGTTGGCGTTGGCAATGTTGTTGCCGACGGTCGCCAGCGACACCTGACTGGCGTTGAGCCCCGACATCCCGATATTGAGCAAACTCATGGTTCAGACCTTATACCTTGTGCCTATATAGGCGTGGTGGAAACGCCCGCCGCAGCGTAGTTCTGATAACTCGTCATCTGCTTGGCTATCTGCGAAATCTTGCTTGCGTAGTTCGGGTCGGTTGCATAACCGGCCTTCTGCAACTCGCGTACAAATTGTTCCGGGTTATCGGCCGACTTCACGACATCTTGATAACGATTGTTGCTTTGCAACAACGTCACCAGGTCGTGGAAGCTGTCCTTGTACGAGTCGTAGGAACGGAACTGCGCCGTCTCCTTGACCATCTCGCCATTCCTGAATTCACTGGTGATGGCCCGCGCCGAATCGCCCTTCCAGCTACTGCTGGCCTTGATGCCGAACAGGTTGTGACTGCTGCTGCCATCCTGGGCGCGCATGACCGATTTGCCCCAACCGGTTTCGAGCGCGGCCTGGGCCACCAGGTAGCGTGGATCGACACCAATGCGATCGGCCGCTTCCTTGGCCATGGGCAACATGGCATTGACGAATTCGTCGGCGGAGCTGAACGCTTTCTTCGGCGGTGCCAGCGGAATCTGCGCCATGGCCCGGCCGTAAATCTGCAGACGGCCGGTCGACGGCGCCTCGGTTTGCGCCGTCAGCCAATCGCCGTTATAGAGCGAGCCGGAACCGGTTGTGCTGGTTTGCGGCACTTCGATTTTGTTGATCGCCGAGGTGGCTTTCGCTGCCGGGGTCGATGCTGACGGCACCAGTCCGGCGAGCAAGCGATCCGCCAGTTTCGGCGGCAACGCCAATCGACGCTGATTGATCAACGCCATGTCATTGCGGTGCGCGCCCTCGCCTGCTGCCTGCGGCGCATGGATCGAACGCGAAGCCCACAGCGGACGCTGTCCATTGACGCGTGACAACGGTCCATTGATGGCGACCGTGCCGGCAGCAATCGGCGTTTCCACGGCAGCTTTCGCTTCGGCCTGCTTGGCGGCGGACGCTGCAGCAGCCTCGCCCGGCGCCATCGGTTTGTTCTTCGACATCTGGCGCATCAACACGTCGGCCAGACCAATGCCACCGCCCTCGCGGGACATGGAAACCGCCAGTTGCTGGTCGTACATTTCCTGGTACTGCTTGGCTTCAGGCGTGTTGAGCGGGTTGTCCTGCCCCAGCGTGTTAGTGGCGGAGCGCATGGACTTGAGCATTTCTCCCAGGAACAGCGACTCGAACTCCTGCGCAACCTTGCGCATGTTGCCATCGCTGTTCTTGTCGCCGACCTTGAGCTGGTTCAGTCGATTCAGGTCCGAGTAGGAACCCGAATCGCTGCTGCTGACCAGACCGCTCTTGTACATATCCATGGTCGCCGTCCTCAGATCACGATCAGATCGGCTTGCAACGCGCCGGCCTGTTTCAATGCTTCGAGGATCGCCATCAAGTCACCCGGTGCCGCGCCGACCTGGTTAACCGCGCGAACGATTTCGTCGAGGGTGGTGCCCGGCCCGAATTTGAACATCGGCTTGGCTTCCTGCTGGGCGTTGACCCGCGAGCGCGGCACGACCGCCGTCTGACCGTTGGACAGAGGGCCGGGCTGGCTGACGATCGGGTCTTCGGTAATGGTCACGGTCAGGCTGCCGTGCGTCACGGCTGCCGGGGAAACCTTTACGTTCTGGCCGATCACGATAGTGCCCGTGCGGGAATTGATGATGACTTTGGCCACCGCCTGACCAGGATCGACTTCGAGGTTCTCGATGATCGACAGGTAGTCGACACGCTGGCTCGGATCCAGTGGCGCACTGACGCGAATCGAACCGCCGTCGATGGCCTGGGCGACGCCAGGGCCGAGCATGTTGTTGATCTTGTCGACGATGCGCTTCGCCGTGGTGAAGTCCGAACGGTTAAGGTTCAGGGTCAGGCTGTTGCCCTGGTTGAAGCCGCTCGGCACCGAGCGTTCAACCGACGCACCGCCAGGGATGCGACCGGCCGACGGGACGTTGACAGTGATCTTAGAACCATCGCGACCTTCCGCATCAAAACCACCCACCACCAGGTTGCCCTGGGCGATGGCGTAGACATTACCGTCGATCCCTTTAAGCGGCGTCAGCAGCAAGGTGCCGCCACGCAGGCTCTTGGAGTTACCGATGGACGAGACGGTGATATCAACCTGCTGACCGGGCTTGGCGAAGGCTGGCAAATCGGCGCTGATTGACACCGCAGCGACGTTTTTCAACTGCACGTTGCCCGAACCCGGCGGCACCTTGATGCCGAACTGCGAGAGCATGTTGTTGAAGGTCTGCAGGGTGAACGGGGTCTGTGTTGTCTGGTCACCGGTACCGTTAAGCCCGACCACCAGGCCGTAGCCGATCAATTGGTTGGAACGCACGCCGGAAATACTGGCGATGTCCTTCAGCCGCTCGGCTTGAGCGCTGAAGGCCGCGGACAACAACAGG
The DNA here is from genome assembly GCF_059716215.1 of Pseudomonas sp. LBUM1643. NCBI lineage: Bacteria > Pseudomonadati > Pseudomonadota > Gammaproteobacteria > Pseudomonadales > Pseudomonadaceae > Pseudomonas > Pseudomonas sp. LBUM1643. The sequence continues at coordinate 1,700,118 of NZ_CP166813.1, read as the reverse complement.
GCGGCCACCGTCAGATGTTTAAGCTTCAAGATGGCCACCTAGAAAGGGAACAGCGGGCTGAGGAAGAAACGGTCGAACCAGCCTGGCTGACTCGCATCGGCAAAGGCACCAGTGCCCGAGTAGGTGATGCGTGCATCGGCGACACGGGTCGAGGAAACGGTGTTGTCAGTGGCGATGTCATCTGCCCGGACCATGCCGGCGATCCGCACCAGCTCATCGCCGGTGTTGAGGGTCAGCCACTTCTCTCCGCGCACGGCGATGATGCCGTTTGGCAGCACGTCGGCAACGGTCACGGTGATCGAACCGGTCAGGCTGTTGCTCTGCCCCGACTTGCTATCGCCCTTGGTGGCGCGGTCGCCGGCATAACCGACGTCCAGGCTCAGGTCACCACCACCCACCGGGTCATTGGTGCTCAGGCCACCACCGAAAAACGAGCTCAGCCCGATGTCGGTCTTGCTGGTCTTGCCCACCTGCGAGTTGGCGTTTTTGCTCGCCTGTGTCCGCTCGTTCAAGGTGATGGTAATGATGTCACCGACCCGGAAAGCCTTGCGGTCGCTGTACAGGTTCTGTTCGAAACCGGCCTGATAGATCGAGCCGTTATTGGCGGCAGCCGGTAGCGGCGTGCGCGGCAACACCGGAGCGTAATAAGGGTCATTGGGCTTGGGCGTCGGGGCGACGCAGCCCGCGAGCGCGGTGATCCCACTCAGTGCCAGAACAGATACAAAGCGATTCATGACCCTACCTCACGGTGTTGCAGGCGACCTCATGGTCGCCTCATAGACTTGATTACAGATTCTGCGTTACGAACGAGAGCATCTGGTCGGCGGTGGAGATCACCTTGGAGTTCATCTCGTAGGCGCGCTGGGTAGTGATCATGTTGACCATCTCCTCAACGGTGCTGACGTTGGACGTTTCCAGGGTGTTCTGCAGCGTGGTGCCGAAACCGGCGAGGCCCGGCGTACCGACTTGCGGCGCGCCACTGGCAGCAGTTTCGAGGAACAGGTTGTTACCCACGGCTTGCAGGCCGGCCGGGTTGATGAAGTCGGCGGTTTGCAGGTTGCCGATCACCTGGGACGCGGCGTTGCCAGGAACGGTGACGGACACGGTACCGTCGCGACCGACAGTGAAGGTCTGGGCATCGTTCGGGATGACAATGGCCGGCTCCAGGGCGAAACCGCTGGCGTTGACGATCTGGCCGTTGGAGTCCAGATGGAAAGTACCGTCACGGGTGTAGGACGTGGTGCCGTCCGGCTGCAGAATCTGGAAGAAACCGCGACCGTCGATAGCCATGTCCAATGGCTGCTCGGTGGTTTGCAGGCTGCCGGCGGTGAAGTTTTTCTGGGTGCCGACGATGCGCACACCGGTACCCACTTGCAGACCCGACGGCAGTTCGCTGTCCTGGGTCGACTGGGCGCCTGGCTGGCGTTTGATCTGATAGAGCAGGTCCTGGAATTCGGCGCGATCACGTTTGAAACCCGTGGTCGACACGTTGGCCAGGTTGTTGGAAATGGTGGTCAGGTTGGTGTCCTGGGCGGACAAACCTGTTTTGGCAACCCATAGAGCCGGAAGCATTCGATTCTCCTCGTGCGCCTGTTTTACGGCGCGACGTTCTGGTAATTAGCTGATCTGCAAGACCCGAGCCATGGCCTGGTCGTCTTCCTTGGCGGTGTTCATCATCTTGATGTGCAATTCGAATTGCTTGGCCAGCGCCAGCACCGAGGTCATTTCCTCGACAGCATTGACGTTGCTCGACTCGAGGAAACCGGACACCAGTTTCACGCCAGCATCGGCTTGAGCCGGCTTGCCGTCCTTGGTATGGATCGAACCATCCAGGCCTTTGGTCATGTTCTTGAAGTCAGGGTTGACCAGCTTGATGCGGTCGACTTCGGCCATCACTCGCGGGCCTTCGCCCATCGCACGGATGCTGATGGTGCCGTCCTCGCCAACTTCGATCTGTTGCTCGGGCGGCACGGCAATCGGTCCACCGTTGCCCATCACCGGCATACCGTTGCCGGCTCGCAGCACGCCTAGCGCGTCGACGTTCAGGCTGCCGGTGCGCACATAGCTTTCACCGCCATCGGGGTTTTGCACGGCAATCCAGCCATTGCCCTGAACCGCGACATCGAGGTCACGACCGGTTTCCACCAGGGAGCCGGCGGAGAAGTCGGTGGCCGGACGCTCGGACATGGCAAACGCACGCGCCGGAAAGCTGTCGCCGAACACCGGCATCGAGCGCGCTTGCTCCAGGTCTTTCTGAAAACCGTTGGTGGAGATGTTCGCCAGGTTGTTCGCATGAGCCTTTTGCGCCAATGCATTCTGGCTGGCGCCGGTCATCGCTACATAAAGGTACTTGTCCACACTCTTTCCTCTGCATGCCGGACGTTTGCCGCCCACTGCTGTACTGCTGAGCCATAAGCAATTTGCAGACCAACTTTTTTCTGGCGGCACCGGACCCGGCAAACAAAGGACTTGAGGGGTTTTACGAGGAAAGGAGGAATGTAGAGAAGACGAAAAACCGGCGGTGTTATGCCGCTACGCGGCAACGGATCAAAAAATCGCAGCCTCGTTGCACTCGACAGCGCCTACACGTAAACACGCGATCCCATGCAGGAGCTGTCGAGTGCAACGAGGCTGCGATCTTTTGATCTTAAATGCTGCTGTCCTTGCCCACCTCATACTCCCGCAACTTGTTGGCAATCGTGGTGTGTGAAACCCCCAACCGCTTGCCCAGCTGTCGGCTGCTTGGATGCTCGGAATACAGGCGCTCCAGCACTGCCTTTTCAAACCGGCCGACGATGTCGTCCAACCCGCCTTCCAGCGAAAAATCGCCAAGGGGCTGACGCACGCCATAGTCCGGCAGACGAATATGTTCAGCCTTGACGGTGCCGCCTTCACACAGGGAAACCGCCTGGAACAAGACGTTCTCCAGCTGCCGCACATTACCGGGCCAATGGTAATGACTGAGCCGCTCCATGGCCGCTGGCGCCAACTTCGGCAACGGGCAGCCGATCTGCCGACTGGCCTGATCAAGGAAGTGCTCAACCAGCGGCGTCAGACCATCCAGGCATTCGCGCAGCGGCGGGATGTGCAGCGACAGTACATTCAAGCGGTGGTACAGGTCCTGGCGAAACTCACCGCGCGCGCACAGTTCGGACAAATCCACCTGGGTTGCGCAAATCACTCGTACATCGAGGTAAACCTCTTCATCGCTGCCGACACGACGGAAGCATCCGTCCTGCAAGAAGCGCAGCAATTTCACCTGCAAGCGCGGGCTCATTTCGCCGACGCCATCGAGAAACAACGTACCGCCCGCCGTCAATTCCAGCAGCCCGAGCTTGCCTTCAGCCCGCGCGCCTTCGAAGGCGCCGGGACCGTAGCCGAACAGTTCAGTTTCGGCCATGGACTCTGGCAGGCCGGCACAGTTGAGCGCCATCAGCGGCGATTGACCGCGTGGACTGGCCAGGTGGCAAGCCCGCGCCAACAGCTCCTTGCCGGTGCCGGTTTCGCCCTCTATTAATAGTGGCGCATCCAGCGGTGCCATGCGTCGGGCTTCGCGGACCACGGCGGCCATCACTTTCGAGCTTTGGAAAATGCTGTCGAACCCGCGCAATTCCTGCTTGCGCACGTTGTAGATGCGCTCGCCCACCCGATCCGCGCGGTGCAGCGTGAGTACTGCGCCGGCCATGGCTTCGCTGTCATCGTGCTCCGATTGCAGCGGTGCGATGTCCGCCAGGAACACATCGCCTTTTACCTTCACTCGCAACCCGTTGATCCGCGACTTGTTGGCGCGGACAAGTTCTGGCAGGTCGAAATCCTCTGCGTAACGGGACAAGGGAATGCCCGGCACTTCGTCCACCCGCACGCCGAGCAACTGCGCTGCCGCACGATTGGCCGCCACGATCGAGCCGCCCATGTCGATCGACAACACCGGAAATTCCAGCGCACCGAGCAAGGCATTGAGCTCCATGTGCCGACGCTCGCTGGGCATCAGCCCTACACGCTTGACGCCAAATACACCGGCGATGGATTCAAATTTCGCACGCAACGCCTGGAACTGCAGGTTGATCAGGTTTGGGCAGTGCAGGTAGATCGCATTCCCATGCTCACCACCCACTTCGCCGCGAGCGACGTTGATCCCGTACTCCACCAGCAGGTTGAGAATGTCGCGCAGAATGCCGATGCGGTTCTGGCAATGGACTTTGATACGCATATGAAAGACCTGATAAACGATGATTGACCTGTGGGAGCCAGCCTGCTGGCGATGACGTCTCATCTGTCGATGTTGATGTCGAATGAAACACCGCTATCGCCAGCAGACTGGCTCCCCCAAGGTTAGCGCCCGACCTTTCTGACTAAGCGCGCAGATAGTCGTCAAGATTATGTGACACCTACGACGCTTTTCAAACTCGAAAAACTCAATAACTGCGCCACAGCAGGAAATCCGTAACGAAAACTTTACGATTTGATAAGAATTTTCCTACTTGCTGCTACTACCTGCAGCTGCATCGCCTCGCACCTTGGGTTATTTCTAACTCCATAGCTGGACATAACAAGAACGAAATTCCCTAGCAGGAGAGCAGCATGAAGCAGACGCAATACGTGGCTCGCGAGCCCGATGCGCAAGGTTTTATCGATTACCCCGCCGAAGAACATGCGGTGTGGAACACGCTGATCACTCGCCAACTGAAAGTGATCGAAGGTCGTGCGTGCCAGGAATATCTGGACGGTATCGAAAAACTCGGTCTGCCCCACGACCGCATTCCTCAACTCGGCGAAATCAACAAGGTCCTCGGTGAAACCACCGGCTGGCAAGTCGCCCGCGTTCCGGCACTGATTCCCTTCCAGACGTTTTTCGAATTGCTGGCCAACAAGCAGTTCCCCGTCGCGACCTTCATTCGTACCCGTGAAGAACTGGATTACCTCCAGGAGCCGGACATTTTCCATGAGATCTTTGGTCACTGTCCGCTGCTGACCAACCCCTGGTTCGCCGAATTTACCCACACCTACGGCAAACTCGGCCTGCAGGCGAGCAAGGAAGAACGCGTGTACCTGGCGCGTCTTTACTGGATGACCATTGAGTTCGGCCTGGTCGACACGCCTCAAGGCCAGCGAATCTATGGCGGCGGCATCCTCTCTTCGCCGAAAGAAACCGTTTACTGCCTCTCGGACGAGCCGGAACATCAGGCCTTCGACCCGCTGGAATGCATGCGCACGCCTTACCGCATCGACATTCTGCAGCCGCTGTACTTTGTCCTGCCCAACCTCAAGCGCCTGTTCGACCTGGCCCACGAAGACATCATGGGCATGGTCCAGCAAGGCATGCAGCTTGGTTTGCACGCACCGAAATTTCCGCCCAAGCCCAAAGCGGCCTGAGCAGATCCCGCTCGCGAGTTGCGCGCAAAGATAGTAATTTCCAACAAGAATCGAATTCAGGAATACACCATGAACGCTCTGAACCAAGCCCACTGCGAAGCCTGCCAAGCCGGCGCTCCTCAAGTCAGCGACGAAGAATTGCCGGTACTGATCAAGCAGATTCCAGACTGGAACATCGAAGTTCGCGACAGCATCATGCAGCTGGAAAAAGTCTTCCTGTTCAAGAATTTCAAGCACGCACTGGCATTCACCAATGCGGTCGGCGAGATCTCTGAGGCTGAAGGTCACCACCCGGGCCTGCTGACCGAGTGGGGCAAAGTCACCGTGACCTGGTGGAGCCACTCCATCAAAGGCCTGCACCGCAATGACTTCATCATGGCCGCGCGCACTGACGAAGTGGCCAAGGACGCCGAGGGCCGTAAGTAATGCACTTCGACGCCATCGGCCGGGTGCCCGGCGATCCGATCCTCGGGTTGATGGAGGCTTATGCGCAGGACGCTAATCCGCGCAAATTCGACCTCGGCGTGGGCGTCTACAAAGACGCTCAAGGCCTGACGCCCATTCCGCAAGCGGTGAAACTGGCCGAGGCGAGGCTGGTCGACCGTCAGTCGACCAAGACCTATATCGGTGGTCATGGCGAGCCGGCGTTTGGCAAGGCGATCAACGAGTTGGTGCTGGGTGCGGATTCCGCGCTGATCGCTGGACAACGGGCCGGCGCGACTCAGACACCGGGTGGCACTGGAGCACTGCGCCTGAGCGCGGACTTCATCGCCCAATGCCTTCCGGGGCGTGGTGTCTGGCTGAGCAATCCGACTTGGCCGATTCACGAAACCATCTTCGCGGCAGCCGGGATCAAGGTCAGCCACTACCCTTACGTCGGCCAAGACAACCGTCTCGACGTCGAGGCGATGCTGGCGGTGCTTAATGAAGTACCCACGGGCGATGTGGTGTTGCTGCACGCTTGCTGCCACAACCCGACCGGCTTCGATCTGTCCCATGAAGACTGGCGTCGCGTGCTGGACATCGTGCGCAGTCGCAATTTGTTGCCGCTGATCGACTTCGCCTACCAGGGTTTTGGCGATGGTCTGGAGCAGGATGCCTGGTCGACCCGACTGTTCGCTGCCGAGTTGCCGGAAGTACTGATCACCAGTTCGTGCTCGAAGAACTTCGGCCTGTATCGGGATCGCACTGGCGCGCTGATTGTTTGCGCGAAAACCGCTGACAAGTTGGTGGATGTTCGCAGCCAGCTGGCCAACATTGCCCGCAACCTGTGGTCGACGCCGCCGGATCATGGCGCCGCGGTGGTAGCGACCATTCTTGGCGATCCAGAACTGAAAAGCCTGTGGGCCGACGAAGTGGAGGCCATGCGTTTGCGTATCGCCCAACTGCGCAGTGGCCTGGTCGAAGCGCTCGAGCCTCACGGATTGCGTGAACGTTTCGCGCACATCGGGGTGCAACGGGGGATGTTCTCCTACACCGGCCTGACGCCTGAGCAGGTGAAGAACCTGCGTGATCATCACAGCGTCTACATGGTCGGTACTGGCCGGGCGAACGTGGCAGGAATAGACGCTACGCGCCTGGACCTGCTGGCCGAAGCCATCGCTGAAGTCTGCAAGTAACCCTTCTTGCAGCTTCGGAGCCTGCGAAGCTGTAAGGTCGCACTCATATCCCTGTAGGAGCTGTCGAGCCTGCGAGGCTGCGATCTTTTGATGTTGCCCTTAAAAACATCAAAAGATCGCAGCCTCGCAGGCTCGACAGCTCCTACAGAGGATGATCGCAGGATCCACGGTTCCGCACTCGGCGAATCCCCCTGCGGCCATCTGTCGCAGAAATCCCAGATAAAAGTCTATTTGTCATTTCTCCTGCTGTATCCTGCGCAAGCTTTGTAAAAGCGCGGATCTACCAGATCTATCAACAGACTTTGCGAGGAGCGCGAACCATGCACGAGATCCCTAATCTCCCCTTCCCAAGCCTGCACGAAACTGAGCAGACAACCACGCAACAAGCCGGCGCCCAACAGCCCGAGCCGACAGAAGCCACTGACAGTCGCAAGGCTGACAGCGAAGACTGATACACCGCACTACCAGACCGTGTGGAAAGCGCTAACATGCGCTTTCCACACTGCCTGAAACCCGAGCCCCCCATGTCTGACGAATTCAGCGAAGAGCAAGCCAGCGCATTGATCGGCACCGCCGAGAAAATGATCGAGATCTGGAATCGCCTCTCCCCCGAAAAACAAGCCGCCCTGCTCGCCCGTTTCGGCAGCGAAGAAAATGCCCTGGCCGCCCTGGTCACGACGCAACTGGTTGCCCCTGCCAAACCCTGATCAGCCATCCGGCAAATAGTTTTACTTTTTCACGACCTGCGGCCGCTCGCGCCGCTATCATAAGCTGCCTATCTATCCTGCTTTCCCGTGGACCTTTACCCATGTCTGAAAACCAGCGCCCCCTGGCGGTCACGCTGCAAGTTGTCTCCATCGTTCTGTTCACCTTTATTGGCTACCTGAATATCGGCATTCCCCTGGCCGTATTGCCTGGCTACGTCCACAGTGACCTGGGTTTCGGCGCCGTGATCGCCGGTCTGGTGATCAGCGTGCAATACCTCGCCACCCTGCTCAGCCGGCCGTATGCCGGGAAGATCATCGACAACAAAGGCAGCAAACTCGCGGTGATGTATGGCCTCGCCGGTTGTGGTTTAAGCGGCGTGTTCATGCTGATCTCGGCGTGGACTCAAAGCCTGCCGGCGCTTAGCCTCGTCAGCCTGCTGATCGGTCGCCTGGTCCTCGGCAGCGCGGAAAGCCTGGTGGGCTCGGGATCGATAGGCTGGGGCATTGGACGCGTCGGCGCAGCGAACACCGCCAAGGTGATTTCCTGGAACGGCATTGCCAGCTACGGCGCATTGGCCGTTGGCGCGCCGCTGGGCGTGTTGCTGGTGAGGGAGTGGGGCTTGTGGAGCATGGGCGTGAGCATTGTGCTGTTGGCCGTTCTCGGCCTGGCGCTGGCCTGGCCAAAAACCGCCGCGCCGATTGTCGTCGGTGAACGCTTGCCGTTCATGCACGTGCTGGGGCGAGTGTTGCCCCATGGCTGCGGTCTGGCACTGGGCTCGATCGGGTTCGGCACCATCGCCACGTTCATCACCCTGTATTACGCCACGCAAAACTGGGACAACGCGGTGCTTTGCCTGAGCCTGTTCGGCGCCAGTTTCATTGGTGCTCGATTGCTGTTCGGCAACCTGATCAATCGCCTCGGCGGCTTTCGCGTGGCGATTGCCTGTCTCTCAGTGGAAACCCTGGGCTTGCTGTTGCTGTGGTTGGCGCCGGACGCCCACTGGGCACTGGCCGGCGCAGCACTGAGCGGATTCGGCTTTTCGCTGGTGTTCCCGGCGCTTGGCGTAGAAGCGGTGAACCTGGTTCCGGCTTCAAGCCGTGGGGCGGCGGTCGGTGCTTACTCGCTGTTCATCGACTTGTCGCTGGGAATTACCGGACCTTTGGCGGGTGCCATTGCAGCAGGTTTCGGTTTTGCCTCGATCTTCCTGTTCGCCGCCATTGCCGCGTTAAGTGGTTTGGGTTTGAGTGTTTACCTGTACCGCCAGGCGCCCAGGTACCTTGATGAAAAATACCGTGAAGAGCGTGGCGCTCGCTAGAAATCGACCTTCCCTCGCCCGGCCTTGATGCTGCCGCGCTTGGTCTTGGATTCCAGTCGACGCTTCTTCGAACCCAGCGTCGGCTTGGTCGGCCGGCGTTTCTTTTCGACCTTGGTGGCGCTAAGTATCAACTCGATCAACCGCTCCAGCGCATCGGCGCGATTGGCCTCCTGCGTCCGGTATTGCTGGGCCTTGATGATCAGCACGCCTTCGCTGGTAATGCGACTGTCACGCAGCGCCAGCAGGCGTTCTTTGTAGAATTCGGGCAAGGACGAGGCCGGGATGTCGAAGCGCAGGTGCATGGCACTGGAAACCTTGTTGACGTTCTGTCCACCGGCGCCCTGGGCGCGGATGGCGGTCAACTCGATCTCGGCATCCGGCAGATGCACGTTGTTGGAAATCACCAGCATGGAAAGCGTCCGTATTCAGAACGTGCAGGATACCGCGAATGCCGTCACGAACCACTGTAGGAGCTGTCGAGTGCAACGAGGCTGCGATCTTTTGATCTCGATCTTCGGCAATTTCACAATCGCCAAAGATCAAAAGATCGCAGCCTCGTTGCACTCGACAGCTCCTACAGGGTGCAAGGTGATTGCTGCGGCAAAGACAACAAACCCGGCACATGGCCGGGTTTGTGGTTTCTGCGCGTTGCTTTACTTCACAGCGGGCTGCAATGCATGCCGGGCGGTGCGCTTGTTCTTGATGCCGTAGCAGATCCACATGAACGCAACCCACACCGGAATCGCGTAGACCGAGATCTGGATGCCAGGAATCAGCAGCATCACACCCAGGATGAACACCACGAACGCCAGGCAGATGTAGTTACCGTAGGGGTACCACAGCGCCTTGAACAGCGGCGTTTGTTGGGTCTTGTTCATGTGCTGGCGGAACTTGAAGTGCGAGAAGCTGATCATCGCCCAGTTGATTACCAAAGTGGCCACTACCAGTGACATCAACAGCTCAAGCGCACTGTGCGGGATCAGGTAGTTCAGCAGCACGGCAATCAATGTCACCGCTGCCGAAGCCAGGATCGAGCGTACTGGTACGCCACGCTTGTCGATCTTCGCCAGGACCTTGGGCGCATCACCCTGCTCGGCCATGCCCAGCAACATACGGCTGTTGCAGTAGGTGCCGCTGTTGTAGACCGACAATGCGGCGGTCAGCACGACAAAGTTCAGGATGTGCGCGGCTGTGCTGCTGCCAAGCATCGAGAACACCTGCACGAACGGGCTGCCGCTGTAGGAATCGCCGGAAGCATTCAGGGTGGCCAGCAAGCTGTCCCACGGTGTCAGCGACAGCAGAATGACCAGTGCGCCGATGTAGAAAATCAGGATCCGGTAGATCACCTGGTTGATGGCTTTCGGGATCACGGTTTTCGGCTTGTCGGCTTCTGCTGCGGTGAAACCGAGCATTTCCAGGCCGCCGAAGGAGAACATGATGATCGCCATGGCCATGACCAAGCCGCTAATCCCGTTCGGGAAAAAGCCGCCATGGACCCACAGGTTGGTCACCGATGCTTGCGGACCGCCGTTGCCGCTGACCAGCAGGTAGCTGCCCAGCGCAATCATGCCGACGATGGCCACGACCTTGATGATTGCGAACCAGAATTCGGCCTCGCCAAAGACTTTGACGTTCGCCAGGTTGATCAGGTTGATCAGTACGAAGAATCCGGCAGCAGAGACCCAGGTCGGGATGTCCGGCGCCCAATAGTGAATGTACTTGCCGACCGCGGTCAGTTCCGACATGCCCACCAGGATGTACAGAATCCAGCAGTTCCAGCCCGACAGGAAGCCGGCGAAACCACCCCAGTACTTGTGCGCAAAGTGGCTGAAAGAACCGGCCACCGGCTCTTCGACGATCATTTCGCCCAGTTGGCGCATGATCATGAAAGCGATGAAGCCGCAGATGGCATAGCCGAGGATCATCGACGGGCCAGCAGATTTCAGCACGCCGGCCGAGCCCAGGAACAACCCGGTACCGATGGCGCCACCGAGGGCGATCAGTTGAATGTGGCGATTTTTCAGGCCGCGCTTCAGCTCGCCTGAATGCGAGTTTTGTCCACTCATGAAAAGGGTCTCACGCAAGGTTTGATGATGTTCAGTAGACGATGCTGCTCAGTTGCGATTTCAAGCAGCGCCGATCAAACCCCAGCGCAGGCACCAGGAGTTCAGCGTATTTACAACGTTCATGCGTCACCTGTTTGTTTTTATCTGTGACGAAATCGAACCCGACACGCTTGTGGCGCAGCGGAGTGAACAAGGCGGATAGCCCTGAGGTTTGCGCAGATGCGCAGGAGGTCACAGTTAAAACGCGGCGCATTGTACACCTGTAACCCCCTGCTGCCAGACATCACTGGATCAGCGTGTCATTTGCCGGGATTGCGTGTGTCCGCCCAGGAGCTGCCGGGAGAATGCAAAAATTGAGTCAGACCTTTGCGGGTCATCGACGGGAACGGTAAGAAAACGTCCCTTGGGGAGATGAAGATGGATCACGGCGTTCATTGCGCCTCCTTGTTTTTATGCACCTGCACGGCAGGCATGGGGCGCATCTGATCCTTCTATGGAGGCTGAAACAAGCGGGCCAGAGCGCTGGCGAGGGGTCATCGAAGCGCCCGACGGAAGGAATTCCTTACAGAATTCAGGAAGTGTCGATTGCGCTGGATGAATCGGGGAATTTCGTAAGTTTTTCGTTACAGGCCGTAACGCAGGTTTTCCATTCCGCAATTGGATGGAATGGCCGCAGACGCCATCGCGAGCAAGCTCGGCTCTCACAGGGTAAATGGGCGTACGCACTCTCTGGTACATCTTGAATCAATGTGGGCGCGGGCTTGCTCGCGAAGAGGCCCTTGAATTCACCACATCATTAAAGGCGGCAAAAAAAAACGCCAACCCGAAGGTTGGCGTTTTTCATGTGCCGCTTACCGATTACTCAGGCTTGCGGCGACCGAAGCCCGGACGCTGGCCCGAACCGGCTGGCGCACCACGACGCTTGCCCGATGGCGCGTCTTTGTCGACCAGAACGATGCCTGGGCGTTTTTTCGGCGCAGGCTTGGCCGGACGCTTGGTATCGGTCGGACGATCCGCCACTGGCGTTCCACGACCTGATTCACCACGACCAGCCGGTGCGCCGCGATCACTGCGACCGCCCGTAGGCGCGCCGCGGCCTTCGCCACGTTCAGTGCGACCGTTGGCCGGACGCGGAGTGCGTGGACCGCGCTCGCCATCGGCACGAGGCGCTGCCGGTTTGCGGGCAGGACGTTCGCCTTCGATATGCGGCTCACGGGCTGGACGAGGACCGGCAGCCGGTGCGCCTGCCGCAGGACGCAGTGTGCGTACGCGCTCGGTAGTGCCCATCGGACGGGACGATTTACGTTGCATACGCTCGAGCTTGTCTTTGCTCTTGGCGTTCATCTGCGGCATGGCCACTGGGGTCAAGCCCACTTCAGCACTCAGAATGTCGACTTCGTACTGGCTCATTTCGCGCCAGCGGCCCATCGGCAGGTCGGAGTTGAGGAACACCGGACCGAAACGCACGCGCTTCAGGCGGCTGACCACCAGGCCCTGGGATTCCCACAGACGACGAACTTCGCGGTTACGACCTTCCATCACCACGCAGTGGTACCAGTGGTTGAAGCCTTCGCCTCCTGGTGCCTGCTTGATGTCGGTGAACTTGGCCGGACCGTCTTCGAGGACGACGCCCGCTTTCAAACGCTCGATCATCTCGTCATCGACTTCACCACGAACACGCACCGCGTATTCACGGTCCATTTCGTAGGACGGGTGCATCAGGCGGTTGGCGAGTTCACCGTCGGTGGTAAACATCAGCAGACCGGTAGTGTTGATGTCCAGACGACCGATGTTGATCCAGCGGCCTTCTTTCGGGCGCGGCATCTTGTCGAATACGGTTGGACGGCCTTCCGGGTCGTTACGGGTGCAGATCTCACCGTCGGGCTTGTTGTACATGATCACACGGCGCACCGACTCGGCGGCTTCTTCGCGCTTGATCACCTTGCCATCGATGGTGATGGCGTCATGCAGGTCGACGCGCTGACCGAGGGTGGCGTCTTTGCCATTGACCTTGATGCGGCCGTGGCTGATCCAGGCTTCTACGTCACGGCGCGAGCCGACGCCGATACGGGCGAGGACTTTCTGCAGTTTTTCGCCTGCTGGGCCGATTTCCTGGTCGTCTTTCTGGTCGTTGATACTCATCTGGGCACCTCCCGGTGTGGTCTGTTCAGGAAGCCCTGAATTGAGCGACCTGAAGCGATGTAAATCTGGGTACTTTGGCGAAGCAGTCGCCGAAGGGTCGCGAATCATACGCTCATGACGGCGTTCGCGCATCAGAGACTAGCTGATTGATGCAAGGTTATTTGCTTTTCCGCCGACCGGTGGCGCCGAGCTTGATCAAGCGCAGTGCCGCTTCGGCGAGCACCGAACGTTTGTCGACCTTGTCGAGTTTCTTCCAGGCCTTGATCTCGCGCTTGCTGCGACCGCAGCCGACGCAGATATCGTCGGTGAATTTGCAGATGCTGATGCAGGGGTCTTTGGTTGAGCTCATCACATACTCCAGGTAACACAAAACCCTGTGGGAGCGAGCTTGTCCGCGATCGCGGTGGGTCAGGCAGCAAGAATGTCGACTGGCACGCCCTCATCGCGGGCAAGCCCGCTCCCACAAGGATCTTCATTGCACGCAGGGTTTGGGTCAGTCTTCGAATTCGCGGCGTTCGGCTTCAATTGCTTCGGCCAGGGCGCGGGCTTCGGCTTCTTCGTCGCTTAACTCGGGCTCGGGCTTTTGCTGTTCAAGGGCAGCGACGGCGGCCAGGAGTTTCTCGCGAGCTTCGGCAACGCCGAGCACATCGTCGTCCTGTTCCTCTTCAAGTGTGTCGTCAGGCTCTGCCTGAAGTTCAACTTCAATCGCAGGTTCAGGCTCGACCTCAACCTCAAGTTCAACTTCAATCCCAGGTTCAGGTTGATCCTGAAACTCTTCGCTCTGAGTTACCGCCCCATCGCGCAGGAGGTCATCGAAGTCGGTCTTGATCCCGTCTTCCATGGTGTCCAGCTCCAGCAATAGCGTATGGAAGCTGGTTTCTTCCTTCGGCTCTTCCTGTTCGGCACTGGCATCCGCCAACGCCTGCAGACTCGCGGGCACCGGAGCATCGTCGAAATCAAGCACTGGATCCGGTTCCAGCTCTCGCAGCTCCGCCAGCGGCGGCAGATCGTCGAGGTTCTTCAGGTTGAAGTGATCGAGAAACACCTTGGTGGTCGCGAACATCGCCGGTTTTCCGGGCACGTCACAGTAGCCGACGATGCGGATCCACTCGCGTTCAAGCAGCGTCTTGACGATGTGACTGTTGACCGCCACGCCCCGCACGTCCTCGATTTCACCCCGGGTAATGGGTTGGCGATAGGCGATGAGCGCCATGGTTTCGAGCATGGCGCGGGAGTAACGCTGGGGGCGCTCTTCCCACAAGCGGCCGACCCACGGCGAGAATGTTTCGCGAATCTGCAAGCGATAGCCCGAGGCAACCTCCTTCAGCTCGAAGGCGCGGCCGTCACAGGACTTGGCCAGGATCGTCAGCGCTTTCTTGAAAACGGGCGGTTCTGGTCGCTCACCCTCTTCAAAGAGTTCGAACAGGCGTTCAAGCGATTGCGGCTTTCCCGAGGCCAACAGAAAGGCTTCAAGCAATGGCGCCAGCTCGCGTGGTTCAGTCAGGTTCATGATTCAACTCGTTATTCGGCTCGGGCCCGCACGTGGATCGCCGCGAACGGCTCATTCTGCACCAGCTCGACCAGGGATTCCTTGACCAATTCGAGGATCGCCATAAAGGTCACCACCACCCCCAGGCGCCCTTCTTCGGCAGTGAACAGCTCGACAAAGGGCACGAAACCACCGCCCTTGAGCCGCTCCAGTACATCACTCATGCGTTCTCGCGTGGACAACGCCTCACGACTGACCTGGTGACTTTCGAACATATCGCCACGGCGCAGGACCTCGGCCATGGACATCAGCAACTCTTCCAGGCTCACGTCCGGCACCAGCTTGCGCGCACGCGCCTCGGGGGCATCGAGCTTGGGCACCACAACATCACGACCTACACGACTGAGACCATCAATGCCTTCAGCCGCCGCCTTGAAACGCTCGTACTCCTGCAAGCGGCGGATCAGCTCGGCGCGCGGGTCGTCTTCTTCGGCTTCAATCGATTCTGCACGGGGCAACAGCATCCGCGATTTGATTTCGGCCAGCATCGCAGCCATCACCAGATACTCGGCGGCCAGCTCCAGGCGCACCGTCTGCATCAACTCGACATAGCCCATGTACTGACGGGTAATTTCCGCCACCGGGATATCGAGGATGTTGATGTTCTGTTTGCGGATCAGGTACAGCAACAGGTCGAGTGGACCTTCGAACGCTTCGAGGAAGACTTCCAGGGCATCAGGCGGAATGTACAGGTCCAGCGGCATTTCCATGACCGCCTGGCCATAGACCATGGCGAAAGGCAGCTCTTGCTGGGCACCGGCCTGACTGTCGACGGGTTCTACTGCAGACATCTAGGCCTCGGCCATGAACGGCGCAGGGTCGCCACAACCGACACGAATGACTTCCGGTTCGCCATCGGCGAGGTTGATCACGGTGGACGCCTTGATCCCGCCAAAGCCGCCGTCAATGATCAGGTCGACCTGATGTTCAAGCATCTGCCGCATTTCGTAAGGATCCGTCAGTGGATCGGTGTCCCCCGGCATGATCAGCGTCACGCTCATCAAGGGCTCACCCAGCTCTTCCAGTAATGCCAGGGCAATTGGATGGCTCGGCACGCGCAGGCCGATGGTGCGTTTTTTCGGGTGCAGCAACAGCCGCGGGACTTCGCGGGTGGCGTTGAGAATGAAGGTGTAAGGCCCCGGCAAATGGGCCTTGAGCAACCGGAAGGTGCCGGTATCGATCTTGGCGAACAGGCCCAACTGCGACAGGTCACTGCAAATCAGCGCAAAGTTGTGCTTTTCATCCAGCTGTCTCAATCGGCGCACGCGCTCCACGGCATTCTTGTCGCCGATCTGGCAACCAATGGCGTAGGACGAGTCTGTGGGATAAATCACCACCCCGCCTTTGCGGATGATCTCGACAGCCTGTTTGATCAGGCGCGCTTGCGGGTTTTCCGGATGAATCTGGAAAAATTGACTCACATTTTCTACCTGTTCAGACGGCGGCAATAATTGGGTCATGTTTGAATCGACACCAAAGTGGTGGCAGATCCTCCGGGAGCGGGCGATATTCACCGATCTCGGACCAGCCTCCAGGGCCATGAAAATCACTGCCGGCACTGACCAGCAGACCGAACTCACGGGCAAGAATCGCCAGGCTACCCACTTGCTCTGCAGGCTGATGGCCATTGACCACTTCGATTGCGTGGCCCCCTGCTTGAATATAGTCAGAAATCAGCCGACGACGTTTGCTGCGAGTGAAATCGTAGTGCCAGGGATGCGCGAGGCTCACCCAGGCCTTCGCGGCCCGTAGGGTTTCGACGGTCTCCTCGAGAGTCGGCCAATGCTGCTTGACGTCCCCCAGCTTGCCGGCACCCAGCCATTTGCGGAACGCTTCAGCGCGGTCCTTGACGAAACCTTCGCGCACCATCCAGTCAGCGAAATGCGGACGGGCCGGCGCATTGCCGCTGTCACCCAGTTCCTGCTGAATGGCCCGGGCGCCCTCCAGCGCTCCGGGCATGCCCTTGAGTGCGAGCTTGCGGCTTATCTCTTCGGACCGTAGCCAGCGACCATCGTGCAGTTTGGCGATGGCTTCGACCAATGAAGGCGCGTTGACATCGAAACCGTAGCCCAGCACGTGGATGGTGGCACCGCCCCAGGTGCAGGACAATTCGACGCCGTTGACCAACTGCATCCCCAGCGCCGTTGCCGTCGTACGGGCCTCATCGAGCCCTTCGAGGGTGTCGTGATCGGTCAAGGCCAGGACTCGCACGCCTTTCTCGAACGCACGCTCGACCAAAACCCTGGGCGCCAGTGCGCCGTCGGAGGCCGTGCTATGGCAGTGCAAATCAACATTCACGGGGATGTATTACCTCAAATCAGCTGGCGCTATCGCGCGCCCATATGTTTGTTATTATGCCGCCACATCCTGCTTCTGGCTGCCACTGTGAAACAATTCATCGATTTCATCCCGCTTCTCCTGTTTTTCATCGTCTACAAACTCGATCCCCGGGTCGTCGACATCGCCGGCCATGAGTTGACTGTAGGCGGTATCTACAGCGCCACCGCCATGCTGATCATCAGTTCCCTGGTGGTGTACGGCGCGCTGTTCATCACTCAGCGTAAGCTGGAGAAGAGCCAGTGGCTGACCCTCATCGCCTGCCTGGTCTTCGGTAGCCTGACCCTGGCCTTCCACAGCGAGACCTTCCTTAAATGGAAAGCGCCCGTGGTCAACTGGCTGTTCGCCCTGGCATTCATCGGCAGCCACTTCATCGGTGACCGCCTGCTGATCAAACGCATCATGGGCCACGCGCTGACGCTGCCGGATCCGGTCTGGACCCGCCTGAACATTGCCTGGATCGCGTTTTTCCTGTTCTGCGGTGCGGCCAACCTGTTCGTCGCCTTCACATTCCAGAGCTACTGGGTCGACTTCAAGGTCTTCGGTAGCCTGGGCATGACCTTGCTGTTCCTGGTCGGCCAGGGCATTTACTTGTCCCGCCACCTGCACGACGCCGATACCACAACTCCAAAAACCGAGGACTGACATGCTTTACGCAATCATTGCCACAGACGTCGCCAACTCCCTGGAAGCCCGCCTGGCCGCGCGACCTGCGCACCTCGAGCGCCTGCAACAGCTCAAGGGCGAAGGCCGTATCGTATTGGCCGGCCCACACCCGGCGGTCGACAGCAATGATCCGGGCGCAGCGGGCTTCACCGGCAGCCTGATCGTTGCCGAATTCGATTCCCTGAGCGCCGCCCAGACCTGGGCCGACGCCGATCCGTACATCGCCGCCGGCGTGTACGCCAACGTTTCGGTCAAGCCGTTCAAGCAAGTTCTGCCCTGATACGCTCCTGCACGATGAACCTTTGTGGGTTCATCGTGCTCTCAATCGCTCATTATTCCCGTTTGCCTGCCGACAACTTGCCCAATAACCCGATTGGAATCAGGAGTCGCGATGCGCAAGGGTCCGTTGTGTCTGATATTGGTAACGTTGTCGGTGGTGGGCACCGCCCAAGGTGAAGAGAGCGCCGGTTCGACGCCCGTTTCCCCGAGTGCCGGCAGCCAGATCAGCGAACTGCAGCAACGTTTGCAGGCAAGCGAGCAGCAACGAGAAGTACTGAGCAAACAATTGCAAAGTAACGATGGCGAACGCGAAAGCGCCCAACTGAGCCGATTGCGCCAAGAGAACCAGCGCCTCAAGCTGCAACTCAAGGAAGCACAGGCCAGCCCCCAGCAGCCGCGTCTGTTGACCGATCAACAACAGTGGTTCGTCACGGGAGCGGGAGTTGCACTGTTGGCACTGCTCTGCGGTATCTTCGCCAGTGGTGCAAGTCGAAAACGTCGGCAATGGTTAAATTGAGTGATTCATGAGCGAGTTGTTATTAATTGATGATGACCAGGAACTGTGTGAGCTCCTGGGCAGTTGGCTGAGCCAGGAAGGCTTTCAGGTCCGTGCGTGCCACGACGGCCAAAGCGCCCGCCGCGCGTTGGCTGAAACTTCGCCGGCAGCCGTGGTGCTGGATGTGATGCTCCCGGACGGCAGCGGCCTGGAATTGCTCAAACAATTGCGTAGCGATCACCCGGACCTGCCAGTGCTGATGCTGTCAGCCCGTGGGGAACCGCTGGACCGCATCCTGGGCCTGGAACTTGGCGCTGACGATTATCTGGCCAAGCCCTGCGATCCTCGGGAACTGACCGCCCGCCTGCGCGCAGTGTTGCGTCGCAGCCATCCGGTGGCCGTGACCAGTCAGGTAGAGCTGGGTGACCTGTGCTTCAGCCCGGTGCGTGGCGTGGTCAGCATCGATGAACAGGAATTCACCCTCACAGTCTCGGAAAGCCGCCTGCTCGAAGCGCTGCTCAAGCAGCCCGGCGAACCGCTGGACAAACAGGAACTGGCGCAAATCGCCCTCGGTCGCAAGCTGACCCTGTACGACCGCAGCCTGGACATGCACGTCAGCAACCTGCGCAAAAAAATCGGCCCGCACCCCGACGGCCGCCCTCGCATCGTTGCCCTGCGCAGCCGCGGTTACTACTACAGCCTTTAAAACTCGCCCCTGCAGGTGCTGCGTTGTCTCCTGTAGCAGCTGCCGAGCCTGCGAGGCTGCGTTCGGATGCGCAGCATTCGTCGAACTGGCGAGCGCTGCGCACTCGAACGCAGCCTCGCAGGCTCGGCAGCTGCTACAGGTTATGCGTCGTAAAAAAGAAATCGGAGACTCGGAGTTTGTAAGGACGGTCCGAAACCGTCTTTACCCAAGCTTTACGCTCCGCTGACCGCCGCTGACCTTGATCTCCGTAATCTGTACTCATCCGGAACGTACCGGGAACGAGACAAGGAGATTCACCATGCGCAAGACTCTTATCGCTCTGATGTTCGCTACCGCCCTGCCAACCGTTGCCATGGCGATGCCTGAAGGCACAGGCCCGATGGGTGGCCCGATGGACGGTCCACGCCACGGCGGTCAGATGCATGACAGGCACGGCAAAGGCCCGTACAGCCAGCTGGACCTGAGCCGCGAACAGCGCGAACAGATCCGCAAGATCATGGGCGAGCAGATGCACGAGCGTAAGCAAGTGGTCGACAAGTACCTGGAGAAACTCTCGCCAGCCGACCAGAAAGCCATGAAAGACGAAATGGCGACCAATCACAAAAAAGCCGAGGCGGATGTACGCGCCCTGCTGAAACCGGATCAAGTGAAGCAATTCGACGAGATCCAGAAGAAACAGGCAGAGCGTCGCGCCGAATGGGCCGAGTTCAAGGCCTGGAAAGCGCAACAACCGCAAAAAGCGCAATAATGAGCTGACCCATGGACCCAACGGCCTCAACCGTTGGGTCTGACTCTATTCAAAACCCTTGTAGGAGTGAGCCTGCTCCGGGCGGCGTTCCGACGATAGCGGTGTGTCAAACCAAGCTAATCGACTGACACTGCGCTATCGCGAGCAGGCTCGCTCATACAGGGGATCTGCGTTTGTTCGAGGATTTTCTGTGCGCTCATTGTTCTGGCGTATTCTGGCCAGCTTCTGGCTGGCCATCGCTCTGGTTGCAGGTCTCTCCATTCTGCTGGGGCACATGCTGAATCAGGACGCCTGGATACTCAGCCGCCACCCGGGGCTCAATACCCTGGCAGAACAGTGGACACAAACCTACGAAGCTCAGGGTGAGGAAGCGGCCCAGGACATTCTCGAGCAGCGCAAACGCCAGTATCACATCGACGTTCAAGTGCTCAACGAGAGCGGTGATCCGGTGGTTCGCGGCACGTTTCCACGCCGGGCGGCCGCCTTCGAAGCGCGCCAGAACGATGGTGATCGCCGTCTGCCGTGGCGTCGTCTGACCGATGAATACACCAGCGAAAAAACCGGCAACACCTACCTGTTGATCTACCGCATCCCGCACCCGGAACTCGATTCATGGCATCGCGAAAGCCTGCTCTGGCCATTGAGTGCGCTGGGGATTGCGCTGGTGGTGCTGACCTTGTTCAGCCTGCTCGTGACACTGTCCATCACGCGTCCGCTCAGCCGTCTGCGCGGCGCGGTGCATGATCTCGGGCAAACCACGTATCAGCAAAACAGCCTGGTCAAACTGGCCAATCGTCGCGACGAGTTCGGCGTGCTGGCCAACGACTTCAACCGTATGGGCGCACGCCTGCAAAGCCTGATCGGCAGTCAGCGGCAATTGTTGCGTGACGTTTCCCACGAACTGCGCTCGCCGCTCGCCCGACTGCGCATTGCCCTGGCACTGGCCGAGCGGGCGAACCCTGAAGAACGCGAAAGACTCTGGCCGCGTCTGACGCGCGAATGCGACCGACTCGAAGCCCTGATCAGCGAAATCCTGGTATTGGCGCGGGTTGACGCCGACAACGCCAGCGCTGAAGACATTGATCTCAATGCGCTGCTGCACACCCTGCAAAAAGACGCCCAGCTCGGTTCGCCGGAGCAGACCGTGCGTTTGGAAGCCGAATCGCCGCTGAACCTCAAAGGCTGGCCGACGATGATCGAACGCGCCGTGGACAATCTGCTGCGCAACGCCCAGCGCTTCAACCCGCCAGGTCAGCCGATTGAAATGCACGCAGCACGTCAGGGAGAGCGGATTGTGGTCAGTGTTCGCGACCATGGGCCGGGTGTCGAGGTCGAACACCTGGGCCAATTGGGTGAGCCGTTTTATCGAGCGCCGGGGCAGACAGCGGCAGGCCACGGTTTGGGCCTGGCGATTGCGCGGCGGGCGGCGGAGCGACATGGCGGGAGTCTGGTGCTGGCCAATCACCCGGACGGCGGGTTCGTGGCCAGCCTGGAATTACCGTTGGCACCGGGAGCCACAGTCCAACCGTAATGCGGAGTTGATACAAAAAGATCGCAGCCTCGTTTCACTCGACAGCTCCTACAGGTGAAGGCAGGTTCACACACATCCCTGTAGGAGCTGTCGAGTGAAACGAGGCTGCGATCTCTTGATCTTCAAACGTTAGCAGGCCAGGCGCTGACAAATTCCGCGAGGTCGACTTTCTCCGCAATGCGCGGTTCTTTCTGCGGTGTCCCCAGATAAAGAAACGCGATCACTTCCTCCCCTTCCGCCAGCCCCAACCCTTTGGCCACATGGGCCGAATACGCCAGCTCACCAGTGCGCCACACTGCGCCAATGCCTTGGGCATAAGCCGCCAGCAGAATCCCGTGGGCTGCACAGCCCGCAGCCAGCAATTGCTCGGACTTGGGGTATTTGACGTGATCCTGCAAACGCGCGATCACCACGACCACCAACGGCGCACGCAGCGGACCGTTACGCGCCTTGTCCAGCGCGGCGTCGGACACTTCACCGTCCTGCAGCTTCGCGGCCTCGGCCAGCAGCTCGCCCATTTGCTCGCGTGCTGCGCCTTCGACGGTCAGGAAGCGCCACGGCTGCAAATGACCATGGTCCGGCGCACGCATGGCGGCGGCAAACAGCACTTCACGCTGCTCTGCGGTCGGCGCCGGCTCGAGCAATCGGGGAACGGAAACACGGTTGAGCAAAGCGTCGAGAGCCTGCATCGGCCACCTCCTTTAAAAATGATTGGCTATTCTAGCGGTAAGTGCCGCAGGGATGCCGGTTTACATGCCCTGCCCCGCGGGTAGAATGGCGCCCTTCCCTATTTCAGCCCGAGCGGACTTCATGGCGTTGCCGACCTTACGGACAATTGGTTTCATCATCGGCATCTTCCTGATCACGCTGGCCATCGCCATGGTCGTGCCCATGGCCACGCTGCTGATCTTCGACCGCACCAGCGACCTGCCATCCTTCCTGTGGGCCAGCATGATCACGTTTGTCGCCGGTCTGGCCCTGGTCATCCCCGGTCGTCCCGAACACGTGCACCTGCGGCCCCGGGACATGTACCTGCTGACGGTCAGCAGCTGGCTGGTGGTGTGCATCTTCGCCGCGCTGCCGTTCCTGCTGACCCAACACATCAGTTACACCGACTCGTTCTTCGAAAGCATGTCCGGGATCACCGCCACCGGTGCGACGGTACTCAACGGCCTGGACACCATGTCACCCGGCATCCTGATGTGGCGCTCATTGCTGCACTGGATCGGCGGTATCGGCTTTATCGGCATGGCGGTAGCGATTCTGCCGTTGCTGCGCATCGGCGGCATGCGCCTGTTCCAGACGGAGTCCTCGGACCGCTCTGAAAAGGTCATGCCCCGCTCTCATATGGTGGCGCGCCTGATCGTGGCAGCTTACGTCGGCATCACCATTCTCGGCAGCCTGGCGTTCTGGTGGGCCGGAATGAGCCCGTTCGACGCGATCAACCACGCAATGTCGGCGATCTCCACCGGCGGCTTCTCGACGTCCGACAAATCACTGGCCAACTGGACGCAACCCGCGGTGCACTGGGTGGCGATCGTCATCATGATCCTCGGCAGCCTGCCGTTCACCCTGTACGTGGCAACGTTACGCGGCAACCGTCGGGCGTTGATCAAGGATCAACAGGTCCAAGGCTTGCTCGGCATGTTGCTGGTGACCTGGCTGGTACTCAGCACCTGGTACTGGTGGACGACTCAGTTGCACTGGCTGGAGGCCTTGCGGCACGTGGCGCTGAACGTGACCTCGGTGGTAACCACCACGGGTTTCGCGCTGGGGGACTACAGCTTGTGGGGTAATTTCTCGCTAATGTTGTTCTTTTATCTGGGCTTTGTCGGTGGCTGCTCGGGATCGACCGCCGGCGGGATCAAGATTTTCCGCTTCCAGGTGGCCTACATCCTGCTCAAGGCCAACCTTAACCAGTTGATCCACCCACGTGCGGTGATCAAGCAAAAGTACAACGGTCACCGTCTCGACGAAGAGATCGTGCGTTCGATTCTGACCTTTTCGTTCTTCTTCGCCATCACCATCTGCGTGATCGCCCTGCTGCTGTCGCTGCTCGGCGTGGACTGGATGACGGCGTTGACCGGCGCGGCCAGTACCGTGTCAGGCGTCGGCCCGGGGCTCGGCGAGACCATTGGCCCTGCGGGCAATTTCGCGACGTTGCCGGACGCTGCCAAATGGATTCTGTCGTTCGGCATGCTGCTGGGCCGACTCGAGATCATTACGGTGTTCGTTCTGTGTATACCGGCGTTTTGGCGTCACTGACCGGCGCAGGCATGCCCGACAGCCGCGCCCGGTATTCGCCTGGGGTGGCGTCGAACCATCGTCGAAAAGCGCGGAAAAAATTACTCGGGTCAGCGAATCCCAACAGGTAGGCAATTTCCAGAAGGGTCATGGTCGGTTGCGCCAGGTACTGCTCGGCCAGCTCGCGCCGGGTGTCGTCCAGCAGCGTCTGAAAGCTGGTGCCTTCTTCCTGCAGTCGTCGCTGCAGGGTTCGCTGCGACAGGTGCAGCGTCTGCGCCACGGCATCGCGCTTGGGTTCGCCTCTCGGCAGCAAACGGCACAATACCTGCCGCGCCTTGTGGGTCACGCGACTCTCGGAAAAGCGCGCCAGGTACTCGCCGGCAAACCGGTCATGCAACAGCGCCATGGCCTCGTTGGCGGTCGGCAGTGGCGCCTCCATGTCGGCACGCTCGAAGATCAGCGCGTCATACGGCGCGTCGAACACCAGCGGCGCGTGGAAAGCTTGTTTATAGGGTTCAAGGTTGGCGGGGTGAGCCCCCTGAAACACCACTTTGCGCGGCTGCAAGGTACGTCCGGTCAGCCAGCTGCACAGCCCCAAGGCGCAGGCCAGTGAAGCTTCGGCACTTTGCCGGGTCGGCGGCAAGTGGTCGCCATGCACCGTCAGAATCAGCGCATACCCCTCATCCAGCAGACGAAAACTCAGGTCTGCACTTTCTGCGATGATCCGCTGATACCGCACCAGCCGCTGAAAGCCCTCGGCGAGGGTCTGGCTGGACATCAAAGCGTAGCCCGCGACATGAAAGGAGGCCGGTCGCACCACCTTGCCCATGTTCAGGCCGATCGCCGGGTTGCCGGACAGCTCGACCGCACGCTGCCACAGTCGTGTCATGGAGTCTTGAGGGAAGCGCGCATCAGGATCATTCAGTGATGCGTAGTCGAGCCCTAGCTGCTTGAACAGAACCCGGCAATCCAGGCCGTCCATCTCCAGTGCTTTGACAATCCCCATCGCCCAGCTTGCAGAAGTCGTTCGTTCGCTCATGGCGTTTTCTGTCTTGGTGAGCCGTCTACCGCGGCAAATTTCCCGAAGGATACTAAAGTGGCGCCCATTGTCACTGGCTGATGCCAATGATCACTCTAGACTCAAATAAGCTACCCGCAGAACAACTTGCCGTCAGAACAATAACCACAGAGATCGCAGTCGTGGAAAACACCAAGCGTTTCAACAGCTTCGCTGAGTTCTACCCGTATTACCTCAGTGAGCACAGCGACAGTACTTGCCGACGATTGCACTTCATCGGTACGTCCCTGGTTATTTTAATCCTGGCGCTGACCATTGCTAAAGGCGCTTGGTGGCTCTTGTTGGCGCTTCCGCTGGCCGGTTACAGCTTCGCCTGGGCCGGACATTTCTTTTTCGAAAAGAATCGTCCCGCCACCTTTCAACACCCGCTTTACAGCCTGTTCGGCGATTTCGTCATGTACCGCGACATGATCCTGGGTCGCGTGCCGTTCTAGGTGCACAACCGTCACACGAGGAAAACCGATGAATGCCAACGCCCGCTTCACCCACATGAAAGACGGCACCCAGGAAGACTGGGCCATTATCGCCGCCGATTTCAGTGCTTACGCGCGGCAGTTGCCGAAGCGGATCGTGGCGCACCTGAAGTTGCTGGAAGGTGATTTCGGTGGCTTCCCTGTGGATCGCCTGACTCATTCCCTGCAAACCGCCAGTCGCGCCTGGCGCGATGGCCGCGACGAGGAATATGTGGTCTGTGCGTTGCTGCATGACATTGGCGATACGTTGGGTTCCTACAATCATCCGGACATCGCGGCGGCGATCCTCAAGCCATTTGTCAGCCCGGAAAACTTGTGGATGGTCGAGAAGCACGGGATTTTCCAGGGCTATTACTTCTTTCACCACCTGGGGATGGACAGGCATTTGCGCGAGCAATTCAGCCAGCATCCGCAGTATCAAGCGACGATCGAGTTTTGTGCCAAATACGATGCTGCGGCGTTTGATCCGGCGTATGACACGCTGCCATTGAGCTTCTTCGAACCGATGATGGAGCGGCTGTTTGCGCAGCCCAGGAACTCGATCTACAAGGCGGCCATGGAAGAGCATGCGCCAGCCTGATTAATCCCGGGACCACTTCGCGGTCCATCGCGAGCAGGCTCGCTCCCACAGGGTTTCTTCGGTGACGCACCGTATCGATGAACACTGAAGGCCCAATGTGGGAGCGAGCCTGCTCGCGATGAGGCCGGCCCTGATACTGCAAATTCTAAGCGGGCTCCGCTACTTTCACCGCCTTCAACCCGGACTCCCGCGCCTGCGCGTCCGCCAACCGGTACAACTCGATCGACCCGTCCCAATGCTCGATCAACGCCGTGCATGACTCCACCCAATCCCCGCAATTGAGGTAATCCACCCCGCCGACCTTGCGGATCTCGGCATGGTGGATGTGCCCGCACACCACACCGTGCAACTCGCGCTTCACACACTCGTGGGCGATGGCTTCTTCGAAGTCGCTGATGAAGCTGACCGCTGTTTTTACCTTGTGTTTGAGGTACGCCGACAACGACCAATACCCGTAGCCATACCGTGCACGCCAATGGTTGAGCCAGCGGTTGAGGGTCAGGGTAAATTCGTAAGCCGAGTCGCCGAGAAAGGCCAGCCAACGGTGATAGCGGGTGATCACATCGAACTGATCACCGTGGATCACCAACAGATGTCGACCGTCGGCCGTGACGTGCACCGCCTCGTCCACCAGATGGATGTTGCCCAGAATCAACTTGGAATAACGGCGCAGGAATTCGTCGTGATTACCGGTGACGTAGATCACTTCGGTGCCGCGCTTGCTCATCGTCAGCAGCCGTCGAATCACGTTGGTGTGCGCCTGAGGCCAGTACATGCCGCCGCGCAGTTTCCAGCCATCGATGATGTCACCGACCAGGTAGATTTTGTCCGTGTGGTAGCGCTTGAGAAACTGCGACAGGTGCTCGGCCTGGCAATCCCGGGTACCCAGGTGCACGTCGGAAATCCACAAGGTACGCACACGCTGCTTGCGACTGGGTTTGACGAACTCGGCGCTGGTCATGGGCAACCCTCTGCGATTGTTTTTGCAACTGTGCGCCGGCCGGGTGAACCGTCCATGACAGGTGCGCGTCAGTCCTGTGACAGCGCGCTGCAGTAACCTCGGTGTAGACTGACAACCTTGCCCGGGAGACCTGCGATGAGACCGATCCTCACGCTACGCCACTACACAGAAGACCTGATTGTCCACAGCCACGACCACGCGCAACTGGTGTTCGGGCTGTCGGGCGCGCTGGACTTCGAAGTCGGCGGGCATGGCAGTCAGGTCGTCCAGCAAAGTTTTGTGGTGGTACCGTCGGGTTTTCACCATGCCTGCGGCAGCGCCAATGGCAGTCGGTGCCTGGTGCTGGACGTGCCGAGCGACCAATGGGTTTCACAGTCCCTGGGCGATCACGCCGAAGCCAGCCGGCGCCTGCTCGACAACGCCGGACGCCTGCCACTGGACGCGGGACAGAGTCAGTTAGTGAGCTGGCTGGCGGGAAGCCAGGTCAACGATCCGGTGATCGCGCAACAGGGCGCGGTGCTGTTGCTAGCGAGCCTCAATAACGCCAGACCCGAGACCGTGGGTGGCCGGCGTCTGCCCTACGCTGCGCTGAACGCACACATCGATCAGCACGCGGCTTACCCATTGCAAGTGGCCGACCTCGCCCGTGTTGCCGGATTGTCCAGCGCCCGGTTGCATGCGCGGTTTGTTGCCGAGTGCGGACAGACGCCGATGGACTACATACGCAGCCGCCGCCTGCACCGGGCCGTCGACTTGTTACGCGGGTCGGCGTTGCCCATTGGCGAGATCGCCAGTCAGGTTGGCTACAGCTCTCAAAGTGCCTTCGCGGCAGCGGTGCTGAGGGAATTCGGCGCCTCGCCCGGGGCATTGCGACGCGAGGCTGGCGACAAATGACAGTAGCCTGACGACAGACATGACGGCCTTCACACGATTCAATGTAGGAGCTGCCGCAGGCTGCGATCTTTTGATCTTTCTTTCATCGATCTTGAAAAGATCAAAAGATCGCAGCCTTCGGCAGCTCCTACAGGGGACCGCGTTTATCTTTGATGAATGGGTCGGCCCGGTTCAACAGGTTTCTCAAGGATCGCAATGACTCCCCGTACTGCTTTAGGCGCCCTGCATATCGGCGCATTGATGTTCGGCCTGACCGGTGTGTTCGGCAAACTCGCCGCAGCCTCTCCCGCCGTCATCGTTTTCGGTCGCGCGGCTTTCGCCGTACTGGCACTGGCGGTGTTTGCGCGATTCGCCAGTGATACACCGTGGCGCAAACTCCAAACGGTGGACTGGCGTCGACTGCTGCTCAGCGGCTTGTTGCTGGCCGGACACTGGGTAAGTTTTTTCATCGCCGTGAAGGTCGCCGGGGTGGCGATTGCCACCTTGGGTTTCGCCAGCTTCCCGGCATTCACCGTGATCCTCGAAGGACTGATTTTCCGCGAACGCATTCGCGCTAACGAAATCCTGCTGGTGGTGCTGGTGAGTGTCGGACTGGTGTTGGTCACGCCTGACTTCGATCTGGCCAGCGGAGCCACCACGGGCCTGTTGTGGGCCATCGCATCCGGCTTGCTGTTCGCCCTGCTTTCATTGACCAACCGCGCCAGCTCGGGGCGCATCCCGCCGGTGCAGGCAGCGCTGTGTCAGAACGTGGTGGTCGCGCTGTGCCTGCTGCCGGTTGCGGCACCGCAATTGAGCGAAGTTCGCGCCCTGGACTGGCTGTGGATCGGGCTGCTCGGGGTGTTCTGCACGGGCGTCGCTCACAGCCTGTTCGTTGCCAGTCTCGCGGTGATCAAGGCGCGAACGGCTGCGGTGGTATTCACCCTGGAGCCGGTCTACGGCATCACCGTGGCATGGCTGCTGTTCGATGAAAATCCGACGCTGCGCATGCTGATCGGCGGTGCGCTGATCATTGTGGCGATCGTGGTATCGAGCCGGCTTTCAGGCGGATCAAACAAGAAGGTCGTCGCAGCAGAGGCCGCGTCTCACTGAGTGCGGTCGTTGTGGCCCAGATCGCGGTCCGGATCAATCCGGTCACGGACCCGCTGCTTCAATACTTTGGCCTCGGGAAAGCCGCCGTCGGCCTTGCGCTCCCAGAGCTGCACATCGTCACAAAAGATGTGAAAGACCCCACCGGTACCGGGCACCAGCGACACTTTCCCCAGGTCATCGCCAAAGGTACTGAGCAGTTCCTGCGCCAGCCAGGCGGCGCGCAGGAGCCACTGACACTGCGTGCAATAAGTGATGATGATTTCCGGTTTACTTGCAGTCATGATCGACAAAACTCCTGAGACAGAGGGCGCCGCTATAATAGCGGCCTTTTTCGCTCGTCCCGAGATTCATGATGCGCCATCTGTTGTCCTGCCTGCTGCTCTGCCTCCTGCCCTTGATCGTTCAGGCCGCTGAAACACCTCGACCGAAAGTCGGCCTGGTGCTGTCCGGTGGTGCCGCCCGTGGCCTGGCGCATATCGGCGTGCTCAAGGCGCTTGAGGAGCAAGGGATCCAGATCGATGCAATCGCCGGGACCAGCATGGGGGCGGTGGTCGGCGGGCTTTATGCGTCGGGATACAAGATCGATGAGCTGGAGAAGCTCGCCCTGAACATCGATTGGCAGCAAGCCCTGTCCGATGCACCGCCACGGGAGGATGTACCGTTCCGGCGCAAACAGGATGACCGCGACTTCCTCGTCAAACAGAAACTGAGCTTTCGCGACGACGGCAGTCTGGGTCTGCCCCTGGGCGTCATTCAGGGCCAGAACCTCGCACTGCTCCTGGAAAGTCTGCTGGCCCACGCCAGTGATACCCGGGATTTCGACAAGCTGCCGATTCCGTTCCGGGCGGTCGCGACCGACATTGCCAGCGGTGAAAAAGTGGTGTTCCGCAAGGGTCACCTGCCCCAGGTGATTCGCGCCAGCATGTCGATTCCGGCCGTGTTTGCACCGGTCGAAATGGACGGCCGCTTATTGGTGGATGGCGGCATGACCGACAACATCCCCTTGGATGTCGCCCGGGAAATGGGCGTGGACATTGCCATTGTGGTCGACATCGGCACACCACTGCGTAATCGCAAACAACTGGTCACGGTGGTCGATGTCTTGAACCAGTCCATCACCCTGATGACCCGCCGCAACTCCGAAGAACAACTCGCCGCCCTGCATCAAGACGACATATTGATCCAGCCATCACTGGCAAGCTTCGGCGTCACCGACTTTGGCCGGGCTCAGGAAATGATCGACGCCGGCTATCGCGCCACGCGGATCCTCGATGCCCGCCTGACAAAACTCAAACCCGCGCAGTCACTGGATGAAGAACTGAACGCTGCGCGCGCGCCGAGTCAGCGCACACCGATCATCACCGCGATCAAGGTCGAAAACGATTCGAAAGTCGGCGACGACGTCATTCGTTACTACATCCGCCAGCACATCGGTGAACCCCTGGACCTGGGCCGCCTGCAAACCGACATGGGCACGCTGTACGGGCTGGATTACTTCGAGCAGGTACAGTATCGCGTCGCTCACAAGGGCAAGGACCACACCCTTATCATCAGCGCCCGGGGCAAGCGCAGCGGGACGGATTATTTGCGCGTCGGCCTGAATCTTTCAGACGACATGCGGGGCGACAGTGCGTTTAACCTGGGTGCCAGCTATCGGGTCAACGGTATCAACCGCATGGGTGCCGAATGGCTGACCCGCGTGCAGATAGGTGACCGGCAAGAACTCTACAGCGAGTTCTATCAGCCGCTGGATGTCGGTTCGCGTTACTTCATCGCGCCCTATGCGGCCTTCGATGCGCAGAACGTCGAGGCTGTCCTCGAAAACGACCCTATCGCGCAATATCGCGTTGAGCGCTACGGCTTCGGCCTGAACGTCGGTCGCCAAATCGGCAACAGCGGCGAGGTGCGTTTCGGTGTCGGCGAAGCCTGGGGCAAGGCGGACGTGCGCATTGGCGATCAGGACTTGCCGAGCGAAAGTTTCAATGAGGGGTTCTATGAGCTCAAGTACTCGTTCGACTCACTGGACAACGTCTACTTCCCTCATGAAGGCGAAGACATCGGCCTGGCGTTCCGTCAGTACGAGCCAGGGCTGGGCTCGGACAAGCGATATCGGCAATGGGAATTCAAACTGGACAAAGCCCTGAGCAGCGGCCCGGACACCTTCATTCTCGGCGGTCGTTATGGCCGCACGCTGAACGACGCCAACGTGGTCACCTCAAGCTTCCTGCTCGGCGGCGCACGGCAACTGTCGGGCTTTAGAGAAGACGCCATTTCGGGGCAGAACATCAGCCTGATGCGCGGGGTTTATTACCGACGCCTGACCCCGCGTTCCTACCTGCCGCTGGACTTCCCGCTGTACGTCGGCGGTTCGCTGGAGCGTGGTCGGGCGTGGAACAATGACAATGAATTCGACAGCGGCTACATCAACGCGGCCAGCGTGTTCATCGGATTCGACACGCCCTTGGGGCCGCTGAATTTCAGTTATGGCTTCAACGATGCGGATGAACAGGCGGTTTATCTGAATCTGGGGCAGACGTTTTAGTCTTTTGAAAACCTTTCAGCGGATACCCGCCAGTAAGCTCCGGGCAGTCTGTTTGAGCGGTTCGTCGCCCTCTTTGAGCAGCTCGTTCAACAGCTCGATTGCACTGTCCAGGTCGCCGTCATCGATGCAGGTCTGCGCCTGTTCGAGCTTGCCGGCGTTATCTGGCTCCAGATTCAGCGGCTCAAGCTCCAGGGACTGGTCGGGATCGCTGAACTCGGCAAGAAAATCGTCATCCAGCGATTGCGCATCCGGTTCGGCGCTCCATTCAAGCTCTGTGTCGTCCGACGCCGGCTCGTCAGGCATTTCGAACACATCGGGCAAGACGTGAAGGTTGGAGGTGAACGCAGGCTCATCCGCATGCGGCGTTTCAGTGAGCTTTGCCGGGGATGGAGCGTTGTCGAAGGGACTGATCAGATCCCAGTTGGCGTCCATCGACAGGTCGTCGAGATTCAACTGGAAGTCATCGTTGGGCGCTACGACCGGCGCCGCGGGTGTGGGTGTCGCAATCGCGATGATCGGTGCAGCCGCCATCGTTACAGCAGCCATCGGCGCCAAAGTGTTCAGCTTGGGATGACGACCACGAATTTCCTGAAGGGTTTGTTCGTCAACACCGGCGTCACGCAGGTTGTTTTCTTGAGTTTCATAGGCGGCTACGCCGCCATGTTTCCCCAGAACCTCCAACAATTGCAAGGCCAGATCCTTTCGTTGTGGATCCTTGGCCAATGCCTCGTGCAACAAACCCGCGGCCTCGGAAAATCGTCCATAGGCCATATAGATACCCACGCCTTCAAGCACATCGCCTGCAGGGCTTTCATCATGTCGATCGGGAGCGGGTTTCAGCATGGTAGCCATGACAGCGGGTGCCGCAGCCTGATCCAGTACCGGTTCATGTCGAGACGGCGTAACGGGTGAGGCCTCTGTAGAGACCTCGGCCCGCTGGCGTTGTCGCCGGAGAAACAGCCAAAGGACGACCAACCCAACCAAACCCAGCAACCCCAAAACAAGTGGCCAACGACTGGCCTCGGGTTCTTCCACGGCGACTGGAGCGGGTGCCACAGCGACCGGCACGACTGGCGGCGCCTGCTTGATTTCTGCCAATTGGGTTTGCAGCTCGGTGACCTGCTTTTTCTGGCCGGCGATCTGCTCGACCTGGGCCTGAAGTTTTGTATTGAGCTCGCTGATGGTCACCTGGAGTTGCTGATTTTGCAGCACGCTGGCAGCCAACTGTTCGGCGACGGGATCGATCGCCGGAGTAACTGCGACAGGTTCGACTTTGGGTGCTGGCGCCGTTTTTTTCGCCGCAGCAGGCGCTGCAGTTGCAGGTTTGACACTGGGGAACGGGGAATTTGCCGCGCTGGCCACCGGCTCATCGACGACCGGGACAATTCCCGGAGCGCCAGGCGGATCGATCAACACCGTGTACTCGCGCAGCACGCGTCCGTTGGGCTGGTTGAGCTGCACCAGAAAATTCAGGAAGGGTTCGTTGACCACCTTGTTGGAACTGACCCGGATCACGCTGCGATTACCACGAAGGATCGGCGTGAATTTCAGGTCATTGAGAAAGAACACGCGCTCGATACCGGCACGACTGAATTCATCCGCCGTCGCCAGGCTGACCGATAGGTCGCCCTCTTCCAGTCCTGCGGCATCCACCAGGGCGATGTCTGCGCGCAACGGCTGATTCAGTGCCGAATGCAGGGTGATGTCACCCAACCCCAGCGCGGGGGCCAATGCCGAGTAACTGACAGCAACACCGACCAAAACCAGTCTGGCGCAATACCGTACTACAACGTGCCAACTCTCGAGCATGAGCATCCCTTAGATAACCAGAACCAACCTGTACGCGTTCGCACATCCGGTACGAACGCGATATTGCCTAGTAGTTCTTTATAGTCTGCCGAACGGGGTATCTCAAAAATCCTGCGGGAGGCAATGCCTCAAGATTTTTCCAGGTTGGCCAGTATGTGTCCGTGGACGCGCATGCAAATCTTCAAATCCGCCTCGTCGACGCCATCGAACAGTTCCTGGCGCAGTTGGTTGGCGATGGTCTCAATCTGTTCTATCAACGGGCGGGCCGGGGCACAAAGCACGATTTTTTTCGCTCGACGGTCTTCCAGAACCGATTGGCGCTGGACCAGGCCCTGGCCTTCCAGACTGTCGAGGAGTCGAGCCAGGGTTGGCCCTTCGACGCCAACGCTTTGCGCCAATTCACGCTGAGTAGGCGCGTCCTCGAAACGAGCCAGGTGCAACAGCACCAGCCAGCGCGCCTGGGACAACCCAAGGCCGGCAAGGCGACGGTCGAGTTCGGCGCGCCAGCCTCGGGACATTTGGGCTAATTGCATGCCAAAACGGTGTTGGTCGGTTAACGGCATAAAAAACTCATGGTTAGACTGAAATAGAGAAAACCTAATTATTAGTCAGCTAAGCATGGCCGTTGGCGCTAAGCAAGGGTTGCTATGTACTGAATCGTTACATCAATGTAACGGGTCATTTAAATTTCAAATTCTGACTGAAGTGCCGCCCGAACACAGTACAAAACGCCCTCAGGTACCCGCCCGGCAAACAGCGGAATAATTTCCGCAACGGGTGGCAACTCCCCTTCACCGTCCAGGAAAGCATCCTGAATCTCGCCCATCAAATCCTCGGGCAGGTCCAGGGCTTGCTCCACCGACAACTGCTGCTTGCCAATCGCCTCGGCGAGCATGGTGTAGACGTTCTTCTCCGAACATTGCAGCTGGCCTGCGATCTGCATCGGAGTCATGCCGGCACGGGCCAGCGTGATCAGCTCGTGGCGCACGTCGGCCACCACTTTCGGCGCTTCGACCTGGCCGCCGAGCACTTCGAGGAAGGCCTCGCCGTAACGCTCCAGCTTGCGTGCACCCACACCACTGACCCTGGCCATTTCCGCCAGAGAGGTCGGCTGGCTGCGCAGCATTTCGAGCAGCGTCGAATCCGGGAAGATAACGTACGGCGGCACCCCATGCTCTTCGGCGAGCTTGCGACGCAGGGCGCGCAACGCTTCCCACTGCTCGCGCTCTTCGCCACGAACCAGTTGGCTCGCCGGGCTCTTGCTGCTCTTCGCGGTGGTTTGCGGCTTGAGGTCGCGGCGCAGCTCCAGTGTGACTTCGCCCTTGAGCAACGGCCGGCACGTGTCACTCAAACGCAGACCACCGTACCCTTCGAGGTCAATATCGGCCAGACCACGGGCCACCAGCTGACGAAACAGGGAGCGCCATTCGCTCTCCCCCATCGCCTTGCCGACCCCATAGACCGACAGATGCTGATGGCCAAAGCTGCGGACCTTCTCGTTGTCCTTGCCCAGCAATACATCCACCAGATGCCCGACGCCATAGCGCTGGCCGGTGCGGTAGATGGCCGAGAGCGCCTGCCGGGCCGGCTCGGTGGCGTCCCAGGTCTGCACGCCATCGACGCAGTTGTCGCAATGGCCGCACGGCTCCGGCATGTCTTCGTCGAAGTAAGCCAGCAAGGTTTGACGACGGCAGCGGGTTTCTTCGCAAAGCGAGAGCATGGCGTCGAGCTTGTGATGTTCAAGGCGTTTGTGGCGCTCATCGCCTTCGGAGTTCTGCAGCATCTGCTTGAGCATCACCACATCTTGCAGGCCATACGCCATCCAGGCGTCCGCCGGCAGGCCATCACGGCCACCCCGCCCGGTTTCCTGATAGTAGGCTTCCAGGGATTTCGGCAGGTCCAGGTGAGCGACAAAACGCACGTTTGGCTTGTCGATGCCCATGCCGAACGCCACGGTGGCCACCATGATCAGCCCTTCTTCGTTAAGGAAGCGCTTCTGGTGATGGGACCGGGTTTCGTTGGGTAATCCGGCGTGATACGGCAGTGCCGGGAAGCCCTGTTCACTGAGAAACACGGCGACTTCGTCAACCTTCTTGCGTGACAGGCAGTAGACGATCCCGGCATCGCTGCGCCGCTCGGCAAGGAACGCCAGCAACTGCTTGCGCGGCTGCTCCTTGGGAACGATGCGGTAGAAAATATTGGGGCGGTCGAAACTCGACAGGAAGCGTTCTGCATCCTGCAGGTGCAGGCGATCGACGATTTCTTCGCGGGTGCGCTTGTCGGCCGTGGCGGTCAATGCAATGCGCGGGACGTTGGGGAACAGCTCCGCCAACTGGCCCAGTTGCAGGTATTCACGGCGGAAGTCGTGGCCCCACTGGGAGACGCAATGCGCTTCGTCGATGGCGAACAGGGAGATTTCGAGACTTTGCAGAAAAGCCAGCATGCGCGGCTGAACCAGGCGCTCGGGGGCGAGGTACAGCATCTTCACCTCGCCACGCTTGATACGCGCTGCCAGGTCTCGTTGCTGCTCGGCGCTCAAGGTCGAGTTCAATGCAGCGGCAGCGACGCCCAGCTCTTCGAGGGTGGCCACCTGATCGTCCATCAGCGCGATCAGGGGCGACACCACCACCGCCAGGCCTTCACGCAACAGCGCGGGCACCTGGAAGCACAACGATTTGCCACCACCGGTAGGCATCAGCACCAGGGCGTCACCGCCGTTGGCCACGCGCTCAATGATTGCACCCTGGCGGCCACGGAAACTGTCGTAGCCGAAGATGTCCTTGAGGACGCGTTGAGCCTGTTCGAGCATAAAAACTCCAAAAATCACCGAAACATCCCCGCAAGGCTGGTTCAGAACCACGCAGATTGCACCAACGAATCGTAAGTGCGCATTGCATGACGCTTCACATCTCAGCCGCAACGCCAGCAGGGCATCACAAAACGCGGGAGTATACCCGACGCCTCCTCTTCAAAGGGTGCCGCTGAGAAGACACATTAGGACAAACACTGATCCCCTGTAGGAGCTGCCGAAGGCTGCGATCTTTTGATCCTGTCTTTAAAAAGCAAGATCAAAAGATCGCAGCCTTCGGCAGCTCCTAC
This sequence comes from Pseudomonas sp. LBUM1643, assembly GCF_059716215.1. Classification (NCBI taxonomy): domain Bacteria; kingdom Pseudomonadati; phylum Pseudomonadota; class Gammaproteobacteria; order Pseudomonadales; family Pseudomonadaceae; genus Pseudomonas; species Pseudomonas sp. LBUM1643. The sequence goes on along the minus strand of NZ_CP166813.1, from coordinate 1,663,814 downwards.
AGGGGACAGGTCGTGCGTATCGAGCGCAAATATGCCGCGCGGCTGGCCTGACTGCTCAAGAAGGCCTAGAATTCCCGCATCTGTTTAATTCCCAAGGTAGCCCTTTAATGTCCTTCGCTGAGCAACTTACCCGCCTGCAAGTCTTCCTCGACGCCGATGAACTGCATGACGAGGCGCTGGACTACGTGGCCGCCCACGGTTATCTCACCGCCCTGTCGATCTGTTCCGAAACCGTGCCGGACCGTGAGTGGATCGACGCGCTGTTCGCCGAAGAGCCACATTACGCTGATGACACCGAGCGTGAAGCCATCGAATCCACACTGATCGCGCTCAAGGCTCACATCGCTCGCCAGCTGGCCTCGGATGAAGAGTTTGAACTGCCTTGCGAGCTTGACCTGGGCGAAGACCCGGATGATTCCGACCTGCGCGGCTGGTGCATCGGTTTCATGGAAGGCGTGTTCCTGCGCGAAGCGGCCTGGTTCGAAACCGCCGAAGACGAAGTCAGCGAGATGCTGCTGCCGATCATGGTGGGTTCGGGCCTGTTCGACGAACAACCCGAGTTCGAAGACATCGCCAAAGACGCCAACCTGATGGACGACATGATCGTGCAGATCCCGGAAGCGCTGACCGCGCTGTACCTGCTGTGCCAAGCGCCAGACGAAAAACCGGCGATCCTCAAGCCACGTCACCACTAAGGTTCTGCCTATGGACAACCCCATAGGCAACCGCTCCCTGATGTTGCGCTACGTGCTGCTGGCAATCGGCTGGCTCAGCGTAGCGTTGGGGGTGATCGGGATTTTCCTGCCGGTTTTGCCCACCACGCCTTTCCTCCTGCTGGCGGCCGCCTGTTTCGCCCGCAGTTCGCCACGCTTTTACCATTGGCTGGTGGAGCACCCACGGCTTGGGCCATGGATTCGCGACTACCTCGAGGGCAACGGCATCCCGCTCAAAGGCAAGGTCTACGCCATCGGGCTGATGTGGGTGAGCATCCTGTTCTCCTGCTACCTGGTGCCCCTGCCCTGGGCCCGCGGCTTCATGCTGACCAGCGCGGTGCTGGTGACGATTTATATTCTTCGGCAAAAGACGCTGCACAAGCCCTGAGATCTTTTGCTTTACAGGCCGACGATCAACCCTCCCCCGCTAAAAACACCGCCTAGACTTCACGCATCTGCACCCGAGCAGCCTAATATGCCTCGTCGCCGGCGTAGTCCAGGATGGTCAACGCTCCGACTTCGGTTCGGCGGATGGCTGCTGCTGACAGGTTTGCTTTTGGCAGGCCTGGGCAATGTCTTTGCCGACTGGAGTTTCACGCGGATCCTGCAAACCGCCGAAACACGCTACGGCCCTCTCGGTCCGGCGCAAAAACGAATCGAGGCCTGGGGCCAGTTGCTGCAGAGCGAACGCAATCAATCCGAGCGCGAGCAGCTCACCGCGGTGAATAGCTTCTTCAATCAGCAGTTGACCTTTCAGGACGACTCCCGCATCTGGGGTCAGACCGACTACTGGGCCACCCCCGTCGAGTCCCTGATCAAGGGCAAAGCCGATTGCGAGGACTACGCCCTGGCGAAATACTTCAGCCTGCGCGAGCTCGGCATTCCCAGCGAAAAACTGCGCATCACCTACGTCAAGGCCCTGACCCAGAATCAGGCACACATGGTGCTGACGTACTACAGCACGCCCACGGCCGCCCCGTTGGTGCTGGACAACCTGATCGGCGAAATCCGCCCCGCCTCCCAACGCAAAGATCTGTTGCCGGTGTACGCCTTCAACGCCGAAGGCCTGTACCTGCCCGGCGCAAACGGCGGCAAACGCTCCAGCGACTCGAAGAAGTTATCGCGCTGGCAGGACGTCTTGAAAAAAATGCAAACCGAAGGGTTCGCCGTGGGCGACGGCTAGTCATCACCGCAAGGAGCGTCTCATGTCACTGCGCAAACAATTGTTTCTCGCCATCTGCCTGTTCCTGCTGGTGGCGTTCAGCGGCAGTTTTTTTGTCAGCCTGGAAAGCTCCCGCGACCAGATGCTCGGGCAGTTGCGCTCTCACGCCCAGGACGCGGCCACGGCGTTGGGACTGTCGTTGACGGCGCAAATCGATGACCCGGCTATGGTCGAACTGATGGTCAGCTCGATTTTCGACAGCGGCTACTTCAACAGCATTCGGGTCATCAGCATCGCCGATGAGCAGGTGCTGGTGGAACGCAACGTACGTGCTTATGCCGAAGACGTTCCCGGCTGGTTCATCAGCCTGGTCGACTTGCGCCCCCAGGCGGGCGAAGCGCTGATCATGCGCGGCTGGGAACAGGCGGCGCGGGTTGAAGTGTTGAGCAACCCGCAGTTCGCCCTGGCCAAACTCTGGGACAGCACCCTTGGCAGCCTGATCTGGTTATTGATTTGCGGGCTGCTCAGCGCGGTGTTCGGTGGTTGGTTGCTGCGTCGACAGCTGCGACCGCTGGACAAGATGGTTAAACAGGCAGAAGCCATCAGCAAACGCGAGTTTCTGAGCTTGCCTAAATTGCCGCGCACGCCAGAGTTGAAGCGCGTGGTATTGGCCATGAATCAAATGGTCGAAAAGCTCAAGGCACTGTTTGCCGAAGAGGCGGCGCGCAGCGAAAAAATGCGGGCCGAGTCCTATCAGGACAACCTGACGGGCCTCGCCAATCGGCGCTTGCTGGATGAACACCTGGCGAACCATCTGCTGATCTCCGAACAAAGCAGCGACGGTCATTTGCTGATGCTGCAGATCAACGACCTGGCGGGGCTGAATCAACGCCTGGGTGGTCAGCGCACCGATGAGTTGATCAGCAGTGTGGCCGAATTGCTCAAGCGATTGACGCAACAACCGGAACGCAGCAAGTGGCTGGCAGCGCGCAATCGCGGGGGCGAGTTCAGCCTGTTGATACCCGGCATGGACAACGCAGACGCTGCACGCGTGGCGAGTGAAATCAGCGCCACCCTCGAAAACCTGCGCCTGACCGGTGCCAGCGACTGCATGCCCGTGGCGCACCTGGGCATCGTCGCTTACCACCCGGGCGAACCGCCCGGCGATGTCTTGCTGCGTCTCGATCAAGCCCTGACCGAGGCCCGGCAGCGCCCCGAGCGGCCGTGGACACACCTTACCGATGACACGACCGCACCCAACCAGTCCCAACACGACTGGCGAACCTGGATCGATGACGCATTGACCCACGGCCACATGCAGCTGTACTTCCAGCCTGTCGTGCAGTGCGCCGACACCAGTCAGGTGTTGCACCACAAGGTTCTGGCCCGTCTGCTCGATCCGCAGGGCGTGGCCATCGCCGCCGGGCATTTCCTGCCGTGGATCGAGCGTCTCGGCTGGTCGGCGCGAATGGACCTTGCGATGCTTGAGGCGACCCTCGACTACCTCATCGTCAACCGCTGGCCATTGGCTTTGAGCCTGTCCGGCAGCACCCTGCGCGACCCGGTGCAACTGCAAAAAATCCTCGGCATGCTCGAATCGCTGCCTGAGCTGGCACCGTTGCTGACCCTGGAAATCGACGAACGCCAACTGCCGCCTCCGCTTGAACTGCAACGTTTGAGTCACAGCCTGCTGAACACCGGCTATCGAATCGGCCTGCAACATTTCGGTGGCAGCTTCAGCCAGATCGGCAACCTCACTCAACTGGGCCTGGCCTACCTGAAAATTGACGGAGCCTACATTCGCGGGATCGATGAGCAGAGTGACAAGCGACTGTTCATCGATGCCATTTTTCGCGCGACCAACAGCATCGATCTGCCGTTGATTGCGGAGCGAGTGGAGACGCGCGGCGAGTTTGAAACGATCAAGGAGCTGGGGGTGTTCGGGGTGATGGGGCGGTTGATCGGGCCGCCTGAGCCGATGTGAGTGTTCGTTTGGAAACCGCGTCATCGTTCATCGCGAGCAGGCTCACTCCTACAAGGGTACTGGTTCACCAACCCTTGTAGGAGTGAGCCTGCTCGCGATATAGGCTGAAGCGCAATACTGAAACCCCAGACAAACAAAAACCCGCCATTCCCTATCTACAGGAATGGCGGGTTTTGTCGTTTCAGCCTTGCATCAAACGGTATCCACCTTCAGCGAATGGTCATTCAACATGCCGTTGATGATCGTCGCCGTGTCATGCCCCCCAGCCACCACACCACCAGCGCCCGGCGTGACGCCGTAATGGCTGGCCAGGTTGACGCCCGCCAGATCGATCGTCTGGTTCGGCGTGGCGCCAGCCATGGCGCTGACGTCGATGCTGGTCAGCACCGAAGCGCCGCTGCCAATGACTTTGAAGTGCAGGTAATCATCCAGCGAAGCGGTGGTGCCGTTTTCACCCTGCAGCAATTGCGACAGGTCGAGCTTGTCGGTGCCAGGGGTGAAATCGGTGACCACGTCGTGCCCGGAATTGCCTTTGAGCCACTGGAAGGTGTCCGCACCGGCACCGCCCGTCAGGGTGTTGTTGCCCAGGCCACCGATCAGGAAGTCATCGCCGCCACCGCCCTTGAGGATGTCATCGCCCAAACCACCGTTAATGACGTTGCTGTTGTTGTCCCCGGTCAGGCTGTCATTGAAGTTGGAGCCCGTCAGGTTCTCGAGCCCGGTCAAGGTGTCGGTGCCGGCGCCGCCGGTGTTTTGCGCTGTCAGCAAGCTCAGGTCCACCGTGACGCCGCTGGTGGCATGGGCGTAGCTCACGGTGTCGGTGCCGGTGCCGCCATCCAGCAGGTCATTGCCGGTTCCGCTGAACAGCAAGTCATTGCCGGCGCCACCGTGCAGCTCATTGTTGCCACTGCCCGCAGTCAGCACGTCGTTGCCGTCGCCGGCATTGAGGATGTTGTTGCCCGCGCCGGCCACCAACACGTCATCGCCCGCCGTACCGGTGAGGGTGTGGCCGTCCTGATAGCTGATGGTCACGTTTGCCCCGTCGCTGCCACCATGGCTGTCGTTGGCGGTGTAACTGCCGTGAGCATCCGGAGTGATGTCGTGAGCCCCGGCGTAGTTGACGGTCATTTTCAGCTGATAATTTTCCGCCCCCGTGGGATTGCTGCCACTGGCGTTATTGATGTTGGTGACATGGATCTGATAGGTGCCGTCAGCCGCTGCGGTAATGGTTCCGCCATCGGCGATGGACACGAACGGGCCGCCATTGAGCGAGTACTCCAGGGCGATGTGGCCGGCCGCCAGGTTGTGGTCCAGATTAAGGGTTTCACCCTCTTTCAGTTTTACGGTGATGAGGTCTTCATCATTCGCGTTGGCCGTGGTGACACCGCCCAGGTATCCGCTGACGACCAGTACCGCCGTCATCGCTGCCGTGTTGGCTGCGAACAGAGCGCGCACGTCCGCCAGGTTCTGGTTCGCCGCGTTGTTGCCGGTTCCGGAGAAGCCTTTCGCACCTGTGCCGACAAAATCCGCGCCCTTCGCCGCCCAACCTGTGTTGAACGTGGTCGGCGTGGCAGTCAGCGGATCGCCCTCAGGATCAGTGTCGTTGGCCAGCAGCAATTCGCCCGGTACTACAACGCTGCTGGACAGAACGTTGGTGATGATGTGGTCATCCACCGCCACCGGTGCCGCGTTCGGAACGACTTTGACCACCAGGGTCGAGCTGGCCAGGTCGCCATCGTTGTCACTGACGGTGAAGCCGATGTTTTCGGTGATCACCACCGAAGTGGCTTTTTGCGAGGTGTAGCTGTATTCGCCCGTGTCGAGTTTGATGACCAGCGTGCCGCCATTATTGGTGGCGATGCTCAGCGAATTGTCCACGGTGTTGAACGTACCGTGGTTGGCCCCGCCGGTGAATTTCAGCGAACCCTGGTTGCCGAGGTCTTTCGGGTCATAGGTGTAGGTGGTGCCATCGACCACAATGGTCTTGATGAAACCGCCATCGGCACCGAACGTACCGCCCTCCAGCAACGTGCCAGTGACCGGCGCGCCCTGCACGGTACCCGAGAGTACCGAGTTGAGTTGGTTGAGGTCGGTTACCACTACCGCGTTGGTATTGGTGTGGGTGCTGCCGTCATAGGCAACCGGGTCCAGGTAGGCGTTGCTGACGCCGCTGCCCAGGCCAATGGCGTAGTTCTTGATGCCATTGGCGTCGAGAAAGGCTTTCAGCGAAGCCTCGTCGGAGGCGCTGATGTCGCCTTCGTTGGGTTTACCGTCGGAGAAGAAGTAACCGATGTTCTGCGCACCGGTCAGTTTGCCGGCGGTGTCGAACGCCTGCTTCATGGTGGCCACAGCGGCATCGTAGTTGGTGCCGCCGCCCGCCGTCAGGCCGGAAATGATCGACTTGGCGGTGGCCACGTCGACCCAGATCGAGGTCTTGTCGGTGGCGTTGCTGCTGAAGGTCACGATCTGCACCTTCACGTCGCCCAGGTCGTCGTACTTGTCGAGCAAGGCACTGATTGCCTGCTTGGCGAGGGCCAAACGTGACAGGCCCGGTACACCCGAAGCGTCGGCCATACTGCCGGACACGTCGATCACCAACAGCAGGTTGGAATCGATTTCCACGGCAGCCACTGCGCGTTCCGAGGCGGCCGCCTTGGGCACGTCATCGACGATGTTCACCACAATTGTGCTGGTGGTGCTATTGCCCAGGGCATCGGTCGCTTTGTAGGTGAAGCTTTCGCTCAGGGTGTTCGCCCCGTCGTTAGCGTTCGGCGACGTTTTCGGTGCCGAGGTCAGGGTGTAGGTGTAAGTGCCGTCGGCGTTGAGGAGCATCTGCCCGTAGGTGCCGGTGGCATTACTGACCAAGGTGTAGGTGACTGCGCCGGACGCGCCGGTGACCGAGCCAACCAGTGTTCCCGCAGAGGTTTCGCCAGTGTTGCCCGGCTCGCTGCCGATCACGGTACCTGCTGCCAGGTCATTGCCATCCTTGGTCAGGTCCAGGGCTTTTTCGAAGACCGTTACATCGGTGTCCGACGCCGCGAGCAGTTTGCTGTTGCAGACATCGATGGTGATGGTGGTGGTGCTTTCATCGCCATCGGCATCGCGCACGGTGTAGGTGAACACGTCGGTCGCACCCGGCGTGCCGACCGAGTTCGGGTTGCTGTGATAGGTCGCGTTGCCATTGGCGTCCAGGGTCAGGTAACCGTAGTTGCCGTTGATGTTGGTATTAAGCCCGCCACTGATCGAGGTTGAGGTGTTGCCGCCAGCGCGCACGCCCACCACCGCACCACCGGCCGCCGGACCGTCGGAGCCACTGATGTCGTTGTCGAGCACATTGCCGCTGACCGTACCGCCTTCCTGCACATGGGCCGAATCAGGCTTCGCGCTCGGCAGGTCATCGACGATGTTGACGTTGATCTCGCCCGAAGCGGAACTGCCGTCGGAGTCGGTCGCCACCACCTGGAAGTTTTCGCTGATGCTGTTCGCACCGTCCGCGTTTGGATGGGTTTCGCTGCCCAGCAAGGTGTAGCTGTAGCTGACCACGCCGGTGACTTGATCAAAACCGGTGATGGTTAGGTAGCTGCCCAGCGGGGTGACGATGGTGTGCGGCAAACCGGAAACCACGCCATCGCTCATCACGGCGAAACCACCCACTCTCAGGTTTTGCAGACCATCGAGCGCAGTCACGGTGAAGGTGCCGGTCTGGGTCAGTGCCGGCGTGTCAGGGCTGGTGCCCCAACCGAGGTTTTTCTCGTAGACGGTGACTTCGCCCCCATTGACGTTCAAGCCGCCGATGACCACCGGATCGTCGTTGTTATGGATCTGCAGAACGAGGTTCGCCGTGCTGGTATCGCCGTCCGAATCGGTGAGGGTGTAGGTGAAGGTTTCCGTCCCGCTACCACCGCCCTTCAGGCCTTTGAAATCAGCGTCGTTGGTGTTCAGGGTGTAGGTGTAAGTGCCGTTGGCATTGAGCACCAGGCTGCCGTAAACACCGTTGAAGGTACCGGGTGTAACCGGGCCTGCATTGTCGCCTGTCACGACCCGGTCGGCGCCTTGCACATCGTTGGTCAGCACGCTGCCGTCGAGGGTCACCAGGGATTCCGAAGCCGTCTTCGCGTTCGTGTCATCCACTGCCTTTGGCACGTCATCGACGATGCTCACCACGATGGTGCTGGTGGTGGTGTTGCCCAGCGAATCCGTCGCGAGGTAGGTGAAGCTTTCAGTCAGGGTGTTCGCGCCGTCGTTGGCGTGAGGCGTAGTGCTCGCCGGCGAAGTCAGGGTGTAGGTGTAGCTACCGTCGGCGTTGAGCTGAATCTGGCCATAGTTACCCGTCGCACTGCCCACCAATGCATAGGTGATCGCACCGACGGCGCCAGTGACCGAGCCAACCAGTGTTCCGGAAGCGGTTTCACCGGTGTTGCCAGGCTCGCTGCCGGCGACAGTACCTGCTGCCAGATCGTTGCCATCCTTGGTCAGGTCCAGGGCTTTTTCGTAGACCGTCACATCGGTGTCCGACGCCGCGAGGATTTTGCTATTGCAGACATCGATGGTGATGGTGGTGGTGCTTTCATCGCCATCGGCATCACGCACGGTGTAGGTGAACACGTCGGTAGCACCCGGCGTGCCGACCGAGTTCGGATTGCTGTGATAGGTCGCGTTGCCATTGGCGTCCAGGGTCAGGTAACCGTAGGCGCCGTTAATGTTGGTGTTGAGCCCGCCACTGGCCGAAGTCGACGTATCGCTACCGGCGCGCACGCCGACCACGGCACCACTGGCCGCCGGACCGTCGGAGCCTCCAATGTCGTTGTCGAGCACATTGCCGCTGACCGTACCGCCTTCATCGACATGGGCCGAATCCGGCTTCGCGCTCGGCAGGTCATCAACGATGTTGACGTTGATCTCGCCCGAAGCAGAGCTGCCATCGGAGTCGGTCGCCACCACCTGGAAGTTTTCGCTGATGCTGTTCGCACCGTCCGCGTTTGGATGGGTTTCGGAACCCAGCAAGGTGTAGCTGTAGCTGACCACGCCGGTGACCTGATCAAAACCGGTAATGGTCAGGTAGCTGCCCAGCGGAGTGACGATGGTGTGCGGCAAACCGGAGACCACGCCGCCGCTCATCACTGCATAACCGCCCACGGTCAGGGTTTGCAGTCCATCGAGCGCGGTCACGGTGAAGGTGCCGGTCTGGGTCAATGCAGGCGTGTCAGGGCTGGTTCCCCAGTCGAGGTTTTTCTCGTAGACGGTGAGTTCGCCACCGTTCACGTTCAAACCACCGATGGTCACCGGGTCGTCGTTGTTATGGATCTGCAAAACGAGGTTCGCGGTGCTGGTATCGCCGTCCGCATCGGTGAGGGTGTAGGCGAACGTTTCCGTCCCGTCGCCACCGCCGTGCAGGGCTTTGAAATCGGCATCGCTAATGTTCAAGGTGTAGGTGTAAGTGCCGTTGGCGTTGAGCACCAGGGTGCCGTAAACGCCGGTGAAGGTGCCGGGGGTGATCGGGCCGGCATTCTCGCCGGTCACGACACGGTCGGCGCCTTGCACGTCGTTGGTCAGCACGTTGCCGTTGAGGCTCAGCGAGGTTTCCGATGCGGTGCCGGCGTTGCTGTCGTCCACGGCTTTGGGCACGTCATCGACGATGTTGACGTCGAGCGTGCCATTAGCCGTGGTGCCGTTGTCGTCCACCACGGTTACGGCAAATTGCTCAGGCAGATTGTTGGTGCCGTTAGCATTCGGATGGGTTTCGTTATCGGCCAGGGTGTAGCTGTAGCTGACCACGCCGGTGTCCGGGTTGTAACCGGTGACAGTCAGCGTGCTGCCCAACGGGGAGACAACCGATTGCGGGAAGCCGGCGCTCACGCCACCGACCACCACACTGATGCCGCCGACAGTGAGGGTTTGCACGCCATCCAGCGCGGTGATGGTGAAGGTGCCGCTTTGAGTCAGCGCCGTGGAGTCCGGTGCACTGCCGTCGCCGAGGTTTTTTTCGTAGACGGTCAACTCGCCGCCGTTGACGCTGAGGCCGTCGATGGTCACCGGGTCGTCGTTGTTATGGATCTGCAAAACGAGGTTCGCGGTGCTGGTATCGCCGTCCGCATCGGTGATGGTGTAGGCGAACGTTTCCGTCCCGTCGCCACCGCCGTGCAGGGCTTTGAAATCGGCATCGCTGATGTTCAGGGTGTAGGTGTAAGTGCCGTTGGCGTTGAGCACCAGGGTGCCGTAAACACCGTTGAAAGTGCCAGGGGTGATCGGGCCGGCATTCTCGCCGGTGACGACACGGTCGGCGCCTTGCACGTCGTTGGTCAGCACGTTGCCGTTGAGGCTCAGCAAGGTTTCCGATGCGGTGCCGGCGTTGCTGTCGTCCACGCCTTTGGGCACGTCATCGACGATGTTGACGTCGAGCGTGCCATTAGCCGTGGTGCCGTTGTCGTCAACCACGGTGACGGCAAATTGCTCAGGCAGGTTGTTGGTGCCGTTCGCATTCGGATGGGTTTCGTTATCGGCCAGGGTGTAGCTGTAGCTGACCACGCCGGTGGCTGGATCGAAACCGGTGACCGTCAGCGTGCTGCCCAACGGTGTGACAACCGATTGCGGGAAGCCTGCGCTCACGCCGCCGACCACCACACTGATGCCGCCGACAGTGAGGGTTTGCACGCCATCCAGTGCGGTGATGGTAAAGGTGCCGCTTTGGGTCAGCGCATTGGCATCCGGTGCGCTGCCGTCGCCGAGGTTTTTTTCGTAGACGGTCAACTCGCCGCCGTTGACGCTGAGGCCGTCGATGGTCACCGGGTCGTCGTTGTTATGGATCTGCAAAACGAGGTTCGCGGTGCTGGTATCGCCGTCCGCATCGGTGAGGGTGTAGGCGAACGTTTCCGTCCCGTCGCCACCGCCGTGCAGGGCTTTGAAATCGGCATCGCTAATGTTCAGGGTGTAGGTGTAAGTGCCGTTGGCGTTGAGCACCAGGGTGCCGTAAACACCGTTGAAAGTGCCGGGGGTGATCGGGCCGGCATTCTCGCCGGTGACGACACGGTCGGCTCCTTGCACGTCGTTGGTCAACACGTTGCCGCTGAGGCTCAGCAAGGTTTCCGATGCGGTGCCGGCGTTGCTGTCGTCCACGGCTTTGGGCACGTCATCGACGATGTTGACGTCGAGTGTGCCATTCGCCGTGGTGCCGTTGTCGTCCACCACGGTGACGGCAAATTGCTCAGGCAGATTGTTGGTGCCGTTAGCATTCGGATGGGTTTCGTTATCGGCCAGGGTGTAGCTGTAGCTGACCACGCCGGTGGCTGGATCGAAACCGGTGACCGTCAGCGTGCTGCCCAACGGTGTGACAACCGATTGCGGGAAGCCTGCGCTCACGCCGCCGACCACCACACTGATGCCGCCGACAGTGAGGGTTTGCACGCCATCCAGCGCGGTGATGGTGAAGGTGCCGCTTTGAGTCAGCGCCGTGGAGTCCGGTGCACTGCCGTCGCCGAGGTTTTTTTCGTAGACGGTGACCTCGCCACCGAACACGCCTAGCCCGCCAATCGTCACCGGGTCGTCGTTGTTGTGAATGTTCAACACCAGCGTCGCAGTGCTGGTATCGCCGTCCGAGTCGGTCAGGGTGTAGACGAAATTTTCCGTCCCGCTGCCGCCGCCGTGCAGCGCCTTGAAGTCCGCGTCATCGGTGTTCAGCGTGTAGGTGTAAGTACCGTTTGGATTGAGCACGAGGGTGCCGTACGTGCCGGTGAAGGTGCCGCCGATCACCGGCCCGCTGTTGGGGCCGGTTGGAATACGGTCGGCGCCCTGCATGTCGTTGGGCAGCACGCTGCCGGTCAAAGTCACCAGGGTTTCCGATGCTGTGTTGGCGTTGCTGTCATCGACCGCCTTGGGCGCATCGTCGGTGATGTTGATGTCCAGGGTGCCAGTAGCGGTATCGCCATTGGTATCGCTGGCGACCACGGTGAATTGTTCACTCAGGTTATTGGCGCCATCGCCGGCCGAATGGGTGTCGTTGCCATTGAGGGTGTAGCTGTAACTGACCACGCCCGTTGCCGGGTTGTAACCGTTGATGGTCAGGGTATTGCCCAACTGGGTCGTGATCGATTGCGGAAAGCCTGAAGCCACGCCGCCGCTGAACACGCTGATGCCGCCAATGCTGAGGTTCAGCAGGCCGTCGGCAGCGTTCACGGTGAAGGTGCCATTCTGGGTCAGCGCCGCCGGGTCGCTGGCCGAGCCGTCAGGCAGATTGGCTTCATTGAGGGTCAGTTCACCACCGGTCGTATTGAGACCGCCGAGGGTGACAGGATTGTTCACTTCCGGTGGCGGCGGGACGATGACCGGAGGTGTATCGTCGTTGTTGACGTTGTCATTGAGATCGGCGAAATGACGTTCCAGCGGAAACTCCGGAATGCCATTGAAGCCCGCTGTCGGGAAGCCGATGGTCGGATCGACTCGACCCGCCACTTCTTCCAGCAGCACGAAACTGTGACCGCCGCCCAGCGCGCCGGAGGCATTGGTGCCGGTAGGCCCGGCTGCGGTGGCTTCACCGGTCTGAGTCGGGTCTTCGCCGGCCGCAATGGCTTTTTGCAGTTTTTCGACGTCGGTGAGCTGCGCTTCGCTCGGCGTGAGGGTCTCGGGCGTATCCACGTGGGGCGCTTGGTGCGCGAGCAACTGGGAGGTCATTTGCAGGCTGCTGCCACGTCCGAGTGTCAGTTCCTGGCCATTTTTCAAATGCACCGCCACCGCCCCTTCCGCGCCGGTGACCAGTTGATCGCCGGCAAACAGCCGATCTCCTTCAACCAGTGCGCGTCGGGTGCCATCACCCGCGACCGCGAACACCTGACCAATGACCTTCGAGACGGTACCGATGAGCGTAGCCATGTGCATCTCCTCTGTTGCCAACCAGTGCCGGCAACCAAATTTTTTTGCGAAGAAAGTGCCCATGTCTGAAGCGAGCCGCTTTGCGAAAACACCTGCCGGACAGCGTGATTTACGTTACGTAAGCCGCTGCCCTGGCGACACTCTCGCCAAGCCTGTCGCTCATCGATGACCTGCGCCGGAATCGGACAAACCCAATGTAATCAACGACTTTGGGATCCCGTTTGGCAGAAATGATCATCTCCGAGCGATGCGTAACAGTCTTGAATCAGTAAAGTGACAAAAAAATGTCACCCCCTCAACTGCCCCGCCTCCCTCCCCTCCAGCACCTCTTCGTCCTTTATCGATAAATGGATGGAACTTAAATTTTGCCCTTGCAAGCTCCCTAGAGCTCGTAATACAAGGGTTCCACGAGAGAACAATGTGCTGGATTTTTCGGAGCGCATAAGTTTTTTTTGGCATAAGGCTTATGAGAAATATTTCTTAGCTATGCGCTAGAATGTTCTTAGCTGTGTTGTTACAAGCTTGAAACGGTTTTCACTATAAATGCCGTCAAATATTTGGCGACTGATAAGCATCATTAGGACTCAGGGAGATTCATCCATGCGCGTTTTAACCCCCCTCTGCAGCGCGATCCTGCTGGCAATGGCCTGCACATCTCAGGCTAACGCCATGTCGTTGACCGAGGCGATTCAGAGCACTATTGCCACACACCCGGAACTGGCTTCACGCGTGGACTCGCGTCTGTCCGCGGACGAAGAAGTCAAAATCGCCAAAGGGGGCTTTTATCCATCGGTCGACCTGAACGCCGCATACGGGCGCGGGTACAGCGATAACACCAACACACGTGCGCTGGGCAATCACCACACCGAGATCCTGACCTACACCCAATCCGAGCTGCGTCTGCGGCAGATGCTGTTCGACGGCTTCAACACGGCCAACGAAGTCGAGCGCACCAAGGGCGTGGTCAACTCCCGCGCCTATTACGCGCAAGGCACCGCCCAGGACCTGGCACTGCGCACCATCGAGGTCTACCTCGAAGTGCTCAAGCGTCGCGAACTGGTGACCCTGGCCAAAAACAACCTGCAAGCCCACCTTCGGGTCAACGACCAGATCGGTCTGCGGACCGAGCGCGGTATCGGCAGCACCGCCGACTCCGACCAGTCCACCGCTCGTCGGGCACTGGCGCAAAACAACCTCGACACCGCTGAAGTGGATCTGGCCGATGCCGAATCGAATTTCTTCAGCGTTGTAGGGCGCCTGCCGGATGAGCTGGAAACCCTGCCATCGACTCGCGGCGAATTGCCTGCCACCTTGACTGAAGCCCAGCAGAGCATGGTGGATAACAACCCGTACCTGAAATCCGCTCAGGCCGATGTGCAATCCGCCGAAAGCCAGTACGAAGTTGCCAAGTCGCCGTTCTTTCCACGCTTCGACGCCGAAGCAGCGGTGGGCGCGAACAACAACGTGCAAGGCGACGAAGGTCACGATAACGAGTGGCGCGTCGGTGTGGTGATGAACTACAACCTGTTCCGCGGCGGCAGCGACAAGGCCCGCCTGCAGTCCAATGCGCACCAGATCAACCAGGCGATGGACATCCGCAACAACGCCCTGCGCCAGCTCAACGAGAACATCCACCTGGCGTGGAACGCCATGCTCAACGCGAAGAAGCAAACGCCGACCGCCCGCGAATACGCCGAGACAACCAAGCGTGTACGTATGGCGTACCAGGATCAGTTCGGCCTCGGCCAACGGACCCTGCTCGACCTGCTCGACAGTGAAAACGAGCTCTACAACGCCAACCGTCGCTACACCGAAGTGCGCTACACCGAGGAATACTCGATGTACCGCGTGCTGGCGAACATGGGTCAGTTGTTGAGCAAGCAGCGTGTGGTATTGCCTGCCGATGCGATCGCCCAGTCGGAAGTGAAAAACGAAGCTCGTTTGCCTGAACTGAGATAACCCCACGGGTTCGGGCCGCGTTCGGACGATCTTTTGATGTGATTCTGAAAAAAAAAAATCAAAAGATCGCCGCCTGCGGAGTTGCTTCAGGGATTTGTATTGATGTGACAGTTCAACTGGAGCGATCAATGTGACCAGCATGGAACCCGGCAACATCGGTGTCGATCCGCGTCTTAGCTTCGATGACCCCCTTCTTGATGGTCTGTTGATCCTCTGCAAACTCCACGGTGCGACTGTCAGTCGCGCCAGTCTCAGTGCCGGCCTGCCGTTGAACAAGCAACGCCTGAGCCTGGACCTGCTGCCACGCGCAGCGGCCCGGGCAAGTTTGCAGGCGCGCTTGCTGCGTCGTGAACTGGCCGACATTTCCCCCCTCAACCTCCCTGTGATGCTGATCCTCAACAACGGTCGTACCGCGATTCTGCGGCGCTTCGGCGACGACGGCCGCTTGCTGATCCTGCCCAGCGAAGCCGACGGCGGGGAACAATGGGTCAGCCGTGAAGAGCTGGCTGAAAACTACAGTGGCCAGGCGTTGTTCGCCCGGCCGCGCCATGAACTCGAAGACTTGCGCTCACCGCTGGTGCCGCGCGTCGAGGCGTGGTTTCGCGACACGCTGAAACTGTCGAAATGGTTGTACAGCGATGCGATCCTGGCGAGCTTCCTGATCAACCTGCTGGGTTTGATGGTGCCGCTGTTCGTGATGCAGACCTACGACCGGGTGGTGCCAAACCAGGCAACGTCCACGCTGTGGGTGCTGTCCATCGGTTTGCTGATCGGCACCGGTTTCGAGCTGGTCCTGCGCGTGGTCCGCGCGCATTTGCTGGACACGGCGGGCAAGAAAACCGACGTGATTCTGTCGGCCACCCTGTTCGAACGCATTACCGGCATGTCGATGAAATCGCGACCCGCCACGATCGGTGGGTTTGCCCAAAGCATTCATGATTTCCAGGGCCTGCGCGAATTCCTCACGGCGGTCACGCTCACCAGCCTGATCGACCTGCCCTTCGCCGTACTGATGCTGGTGGTGATCGGCTTGCTCGGTGGCTGGCTGGTGGTCATTCCGATGCTGGCGTTCCCGATCACCATCATTTTCGCCATGGTGATTCAGGTCCGCCTGCGCGACACCGTGCAGAAAAGCCTGAGCCTGGGCGCCGAACGTCAGGCCTTGTTGATCGAAACCCTCGGCGGGCTGGAAACCCTCAAGGCCTGCAGCGCTGAAAGCGAGCGCCAGCACAAATGGGAAAGCACCCACGGCGCCCTCACCCGCCTCGACAGCCATGCGCGCAACCTCTCGGCAATGGCCACCAACGGCACGCTGTTCATCCAGCAGTTTTCGGGTATGGCGACCATCGTCGCCGGGGTCTACAGCATCATTGCCGGCAACCTCAGCGTCGGCGCACTGGTGGCGACCTACATGCTGGGCAGTCGGGTACTCGCGCCACTGGGGCAGATTGCCGGGTTGATCACGCGCTACCAGCAAGCGCAACTGACGATGAAAAGCACCGATGCGCTGATGGGGCTGCCGCAGGAACGCGACGGCAAACAGCGGCCACTGGAGCGCACGCAACTGCAAGGCGCCCTGGACGTCAGCAACGTGACCTTCCACTACAACGGACAGAATGCCCCGGCGCTGCACAACGTCAGTTTCAGCATGAAACCCGGTGAGCGCATCGGCATCATCGGCCGCAGCGGCTCGGGGAAAAGCACCTTGGCGCGGTTGGTCATGGGTTTCTATGAGCCCGAAGAAGGTCAACTGCTGCTCGACGGTCTGGACCTGCGGCAACTCGACGTCGCCGACCTGCGCCAGCAGATCGGCTACGTCGCCCATGACCTGCCGCTGCTGGCTGGCAGCCTGCGCGACAACCTGACCCTGGGTGCCCGCTACATCAGCGACTCCAGAATGCTCGAAGTGGCGGAGCTAACCGGCGTGACCGAACTCGCCCGCTCGCATCCACAGGGTTTCGACCGGCCCGTGGGTGAACGTGGTCAACTGCTTTCCGGTGGTCAGCGTCAAGCCGTGCTGCTGGCCCGAGCCTTGCTGCTCGACCCGCCGATCATGCTGCTCGACGAACCCACCAGCGCCATGGACAACAGCAGCGAAGACGTCCTGCGGCAAAAACTGCACAGCTGGGTCCAGGGCAAA
Source organism: Pseudomonas sp. LBUM1643 (assembly GCF_059716215.1). Classification (NCBI taxonomy): domain Bacteria; kingdom Pseudomonadati; phylum Pseudomonadota; class Gammaproteobacteria; order Pseudomonadales; family Pseudomonadaceae; genus Pseudomonas; species Pseudomonas sp. LBUM1643. The sequence goes on along the minus strand of NZ_CP166813.1, from coordinate 1,646,994 downwards.
ACCTTGCTGCTGGTGACCCACCGTACGTCCATGCTCAGCCTCGTAGATCGTCTGGTAGTCCTCGACAACGGTCGGATCGTCGCCGACGGTCCGAAAGAAGCGGTCATCGATGCACTGCGCAAGGGCCGTGTCGGCTCTGCGGCGGTCTAGGAGTAGCCCATGGCTGGTACATCGTCCGACGCTTCAAAGGATCGCGGCTACTTCGGCAGCTTCAGCAAAAGTGCCGAAAGCGAATTCATGCCGGAAACCGCCGGCGCCGCGTTGCAGGACTCACCGCGCTGGTCGCGGATCACCGTGTGGCTGGCGGCCGGACTGCTTATCAGCGCGGTGGTCTGGGCCAAGTTTGCCGTGTTGCAGGAAGTCACCATGGGTGAAGGCAAGGCGATCCCGTCAAGCAAGGTGCAGGTGATCCAGAACCTGGAAGGCGGCATCGTCACTGAAATCTTCGTGCGCGAAGGGCAAATGGTGAACAAGGGCGACAAATTGCTGCGCCTGGATGACACGCGCTTTCTGTCGAACAAGGGTGAAAGCGAGGCGGACCGTTATGCATTGACGGCGCAGGTTGAACGGTTATCTGCCGAGGCCGAAGGACGACCTTTCAAGCTGTCGGAAGAGGTGATTGCCAAGGCACCGCAAGTGGCCGAGGACGAACGCTCCCTGTACGAACAACGGCAACGTCGACTGGCCAGCGAACAGCGCACCCTGAGCGAGCAACTTCGGCAAAAAACCCAGGAACTGGCGGAATTTCGCTCCAAACAGGGTCAATTCAGTTCGAGCCTGGCGCTGCTGCAACAAGAGATGAACATGTCCGCGCCACTGGTGGGAACCGGTGCGGTGTCCCCGGTGGAAATCCTGCGCCTCAAACGCAGCGCCGTGGAGATACGCGGCTCGCTGAATGCCACGACCCTGGCGATTCCCCGCGCCGAATCGGCGATCAACGAAATCAAAAGCAAGATCGACGAGTCGGAACAGTCTTTTCGCTCTGACGCAGCCAAAGAGTTGAATGAGAAACGCACCGACCTGTCGAAAATCACGGCATCGAGCATTGCCATCGACGACCGCGTCACCCGCACCACGGTGGTGTCGCCGGTGCACGGAATTATCAAGGTGCTGAAGGTCAACACCATTGGCGGCGTGGTGCAGCCGGGCAGTGACATGGTGGAAATCGTGCCCCTGGAAGACAACCTGCTGATCGAAGCCAAGGTCCGGCCGCAAGACGTGGCATTCCTGCACCCCGGCCAGAAAGCCATGGTCAAATTCAGCGCCTACGACTACACGATCTATGGCGGGTTGAGTGCGAAGCTGGAGTTGATCGGGGCGGACACCATTACCGACGACAAGGGCAACAGCTTTTATCTGATCCAGGTAAGGACCGACAAGAATCACCTGGGAGGGGACGTGAAACCCTTGCTGATCATTCCCGGGATGGTGGCGACGGTGGATATCATTACCGGGGAGAAAAGCGTGTTGGATTACCTGCTTAAACCGGTGCTCAAGGCGCGGACCGAGGCGATGCGCGAGAGGTAGGTCAGGCCAGAATCTTCATTGACTGTGGGATGGCTATCGCTAGCAGGCTAGCTCCCACAGAGGATTTGGAGCGATCAAATAATTTGTGCTTTCAACTGATCAACTGTGGGAGCTAGCCTGCTAGCGATCAGGCCAGCACAAGCAACACCTATCTCGGCCCATGATTACGCTGAAAGGTATCCTCCCCCATCGCCGCAATCTGCCCCTCGATCAACGCCTCGAACGGCTTCAACAACGGCTCGAAAGAGCTCGGTGCTTCCAGCGTTTGCAAGGCCTGGACGATCGCTTCAACCGTCGACAACGCACCCGGTCCCGGCGCCTTGCGCAATCGATACCGCGACACCCCGCCCTCAGCCAGGGTCACCCGGGGCAACGCTGCCAGCAGCGGATTGAGGTGCAGCATTTTGCGCGCCTTGCGCCAGGTACCGTCCGGCACGACCAGTAATAGCGGTTCTTCGTTTTCGGCGTACGCCTGCAACGTCTGCGCGTCATCGGCAGGAAACAGCAATCGCGCCCGATAGCCCGGTCGATCCAACAGCGCCGGCAAATCCTCGAATACTTCGCCGACGATCAGCTCGGCATTCTTCAGCCCCAATGCCGCCAACCGTGCCGTGTTCAGCGCATGGCTCACTTCACTGGGATGCTGTAACAGCAACACCCGGGTGCGGCTATCGAGGTGCGGGATCAGTGGGCACAGGCAATGGGTTTGCGGGCGCAGGCAGCGTGGGCATTGGATTCTGGACATGCTTCCTTTTCCTTTAAGCAGCCTGATTGAGCTGTGCTTTTAGCAAATCACGGAAGGTCTGGATCAGTGGTTCACGGCTGCGGCCACGGCGCACGATCATCGAAAATGGCGCCTGATAGCCGAACGTCGCCGGCAACAGCACGCGCAAATCGCCCTTGTCGGCCCAGGCCTGGGCGTAATGCTCCGGCAAATAACCGATGTAGGCGCCCGACAGCACCAGAATCAACTGCGCCTCCATACTCTCCACCGTCGCCGCGCTGTGTTTGAAGCCATGACGCGCCAGTTCCGCCTGGCTCCAGTAACCGCGCCCGACCATGCGCTGCTGGGTGATGACTTGCTCGGGAATACGTCGTTCGGTGAACAGCGGATGGCGACTGCTGCAATACAACCAGTGCTGTTCACGGTACAGCGGCATGTAGACCAGACCGCTCATGCGCGTCGAGAAAGCACCGATGGCCAGGTCGAGGCGATTGTCCTGCACGCCGAGTTGCAGCTCATATGGGCTCATGACCGACAGGTGCAAATGCACCGCCGGGTGTTCCTGGCTGTAGGCGCCGATGGCTTCGGCGAAGGGCAAGGCCTTGTCGCTGACGGTAGAGTCGATCACCCCCAGGTTCAGCGTGCCACGCAGCTCGCCTTTGAGGGCCGCGGCGTATTGCTCGAAACCTTCGAGCTCGGCCAACAGGCGCAAGGTTTCCTGATGAAACAGTTCGCCCTTGCTGGTCAGGCTGAAACCACCACGACCGCGATGGCAGAGCACCAGGCCAAGCGCAGCCTCGAGCTGGCTCATGTAGGTGCTGATCGCCGACGTGGAAAGGTTGAGCTCATGCTGGGCAGTGGCGAACCCCTGATGACGGACCACGCTGACGAAGATGCGCAATAGTTTCAGGTCGGGTAAAGCGTTGGCCATGGGGGGGCTCCAGCAAAAAACACATGTAAACGACAGGCTCTATGTAGCAGCTGTCGAGCCTGCGAGGCTGCGTTCGGCTGCGCAGCAGTCGTGATTCTGTCTACGAGGTTTTACTGAAACACTTCGGTGTGGGTTTCACGACTGCTGCGCAGCCGAACGCAGCCTCGCAGGCTCGACAGCTGCTACAAAGGCATTTCAAGTCTATCGCCCCTCCCGTCATTAGTTTAGAAAAATCTGAACTAAGTATTTGCCCGTAGCGATTCTTCCCGGGCACTACATTTCGCAGAATCGGCCCACAGCGGTACCCGTGGCTTGCGTGAACGGCGTAACCGACATAAATAAAACAACGACGATGAGGCCCTACCCGTGGACAAGATTCTTCACCAACCACTGGGCGGCAACGAAATGCCGCGCTTCGGCGGCATCGCCACCATGATGCGACTCCCCCATTTGCCGACCGCTGCTGGCCTGGATGCTGCCTTTGTTGGCGTCCCGCTGGACATCGGTACCTCGCTTCGCCCTGGCACCCGTTTCGGGCCTCGCGAAATCCGCGCTGAATCGGTGATGATCCGACCTTACAACATGGCGACCGGTGCTGCGCCGTTCGACTCCCTGTCGGTGGCCGACATCGGCGACGTCGCGATCAACACTTTCAATCTGCTGGATGCCGTGCGGATCATCGAAGAATCCTACGACAACATCCTCGAACACGACGTGATCCCGCTAACCCTGGGCGGCGATCACACCATCACCCTGCCGATCCTGCGTGCCATTCACAAGAAGCACGGCAAGGTCGGCCTGGTGCACATCGACGCCCACGCCGATGTGAACGATCACATGTTCGGCGAGAAAATCGCCCACGGCACCACCTTCCGTCGTGCCGTCGAAGAAGGCCTGCTGGATCCGGATCGCGTGGTACAGATTGGTCTGCGCGCCCAGGGCTATACCGCTGACGACTTCAACTGGAGCCGTAAACAGGGTTTCCGCGTGGTCCAGGCCGAAGAGTGCTGGCACAAATCCCTGGCCCCCTTGATGGCTGAAGTTCGCGAGAAAGTCGGCGGTGGCCCGGTGTACCTGAGTTTCGACATCGACGGCATCGACCCAGCCTGGGCACCCGGTACCGGCACCCCGGAAATCGGTGGTCTGACGACCATTCAGGCAATCGAGATCGTGCGTGGCTGCCAAGGCCTCGACCTGGTGGGTTGCGATCTGGTAGAAGTCTCGCCCGCTTACGACACCACCGGTAACACCTCGCTGCTGGCCGCGAACCTGCTGTACGAAATGCTCTGCGTACTGCCAGGCGTGGTCCACCGCTGAGGATCGGTCATGAACGAACGCGATCAGGTACTGAAAGCCGCCGCCAATCTGGTGTCGGCCTTCGCCCGTAATGATCGCGAAGCCTATTTCGGCGCGTTCAGCGTCGATGCCAGCTTCGTGTTCTACACCCTCGAACAGCCCCTGCTGTCGCGCGATGCCTACCAGGCGTTGTGGGACACCTGGCGCTCGGAGGATGGCTTCGAAGTGCTGTCGTGCACTTCAAGCAAAGCCTTTGTCAGCCTGCAAGGTGATGTGGCGATTTTCATCCATGACGTGGCCACCGAGCTGCGCATGCAAGGGGAGCAACACTTCAGCCAGGAGCGCGAGACGATTGTTTTCAAGAAACAAACGTCTGGCCAAGAACAACAAGGCCTATGGCTGGCCTGTCACGAACATTTGTCCGCCATGCCGGAAGGGCTGCCACCCCCTTAGCCAAACAGGTGACGCTCACGCACGATGAGCGCGCCTTTATGATCGGAGCAGATCATGAATAACAACAACAAAGAAAAAAGCCTTAGCAGCATTGAAACAAACGGGGTCGAACAGATTCCGGATCATGAGCGTGACGCCCGACCCAGCGACCTGTTTCGCTTGATCTTCGGCGGCGCCAATACCTTTGCTACCGCAGTGCTTGGCAGTTTCCCGGTGTTGTTCGGACTGTCGTTTCAGGCCGGTGTCTGGGCGATTGTGCTGGGCGTATTGCTGGGCGCGCTGATCCTTGCACCCATGGGCCTGTTCGGCCCGATCAATGGCACCAACAACGCCGTGTCTTCCGGTGCGCATTTTGGCGTGCACGGGCGGATCGTCGGCTCGTTCTTGTCGCTGTTGACCGCCATCGCCTTCTTCTCGCTGTCGGTCTGGAGTTCGGGCGATGCGTTGATTGGTGGCGCCAAACGCTTGATCGGCCTGCCGGAAACCGACCTGACATTGGGTCTGGCCTACGGTCTGTTCGCGATCCTGGTGTTGACCGTGTGCATCTACGGTTTCCGCTTCATGTTGTGGGTCAACCGCATTGCGGTGTGGGCTGCCAGCGCGCTGTTCCTGCTCGGCATCTTCGCGTTCGCTCCGACGTTCGACAGCCATTTCGCCGGCACTGTCGCCATGGGTCAGGCCGGTTTCTGGGCGGCCTTCATCGGCGCGGCACTGGTTGCCATGAGCAACCCGATTTCCTTCGGGGCGTTCCTGGGTGACTGGTCGCGGTACATTCCGCGGGACACCCCGAAAGGTCGAATCATGCTCGCCGTGGTCGGCGCACAAATCGCCACCCTCATCCCCTTCCTGTTTGGCCTCGCCACCGCCACGATCGTTGCGATCAAGGCGCCGGATTACATCGCGGCTAACAACTACGTGGGCGGGCTGCTGGCGGTTTCCCCGAGCTGGTTCTTTTTACCGGTGTGCCTGATCGCCGTGATCGGCGGCATGTCCACGGGCACCACGTCCCTCTATGGCACCGGGCTGGACATGTCCAGCGTGTTTCCACGCGTGCTGTCGCGGGTCAAGGCGACGTTGCTGATTGGCGTGATGTCGATCGCCTTCATCTTCATCGGACGCTTCGCGGCCAATCTGGTACAGAGCGTGTCGACCTTCGCCGTGCTGATCATCACCTGCACCACCCCGTGGATGGTGATCATGATCATCGGTCTGCTGGTGCGTCGCGGCTTCTACTGCCCGGATGACCTGCAGGTGTTTACTCGCGGCGAGAAAGGTGGCCGCTACTGGTTCACCCACGGCTGGAACTGGCGTGGCCTGGGAGCCTGGATCCCGAGTGCCCTGGTGGGTTTGTGCTTTGTGAACCTGCCGGGCCAGTTTGTCGGACCGTTGGGCAATCTCGCCGACGGTATCGACATCAGCCTGCCGGTCACGCTGGGCCTGGCGTCGGTGGTGTATCTGGCACTGCTGACCCTGTTTCCGGAATCGGCTGCTGTGTTCGGGCCGAATGATTCACGCAGCAAGGGCACGGATTCGCTCGTTAAATCGGCGATGCGGCCAGTCGCCTGATTCGAAAAAACGGTGGTTAACGGAACCTCTGTGGCGAGGGAGCTTGCTCCCGCTCGACTGCGAAGCAGACGCAAAACAGGCTAACGGTGTTTCTCATGAAGAAACGCGGTTGCAGGATTTGGGGCTACTTCGTAGCCCAGCGGGAGCAAGCTCCCTCGCCACAAAAAACGGCCTGATTGCCACATTGCTTTTCAGCCTCACCATAAAAAAGACAATCGGAGACACGCCATCATGGCTTTGGATTTATTCGTCGTACTCATCTACGCCGCCGCGATGCTGGTTCTCGGCTACTTCGGCATGCGCAAGGCCAAGACCAACGAAGACTACCTGGTCGCCGGTCGTAACCTCGGCCCGACCCTGTACATGGGCACTATGGCCGCGACTGTGCTGGGTGGTGCATCCACCGTCGGCACCGTGCGCCTGGGCTACGTCCATGGCATCTCCGGTTTCTGGCTCTGCGCCGCACTGGGTTGCGGGATCGTGGCGCTGAACCTGTTCCTCGCCAAACCGCTGTTGAAGCTGAAGATCTACACCGTTACCCAGGTCCTGGAAAAACGCTACAACCCGATGGCCCGCTCGGCGAGCGCGGCGATCATGCTGGCTTACGCCTTGATGATCGGCGTGACCTCGATCCTCGCCATCGGCACCGTGCTGCAAGTGCTGTTCGGCCTGCCATTCTGGATGTCGGTAGTGCTCGGCGGTGGCGTGGTTGTGGTCTATTCGGCCATTGGCGGCATGTGGTCCCTGACCCTGACCGACATTGTCCAGTTCGTGATCAAGACGGTTGGCCTGATGTTCATCCTGTTGCCCATCTGCCTGTACCGCGTTGGCGGCTGGGACGAGTTGGTGCTGAAACTGCCGGCGACCGCCTTCAGCTTCACCACCATCGGCTGGGACACCATCATCACGTACTTCATGATCTACTTCTTCGGGATCCTGATCGGCCAGGACATCTGGCAGCGCGTGTTCACCGTCAAGACCGCAAAGATTGCCCAGTACGCCGGCACCTTCGCCGGGTTCTATTGCATCCTCTACGGACTGGCCTGCGCCCTGATCGGTATGGCCGCTCACGTGCTGATTCCGGACCTGGACAACGTCAACAACGCCTTCGCCGCCATCGTCAAACTGTCCTTGCCGGACGGCATCCGTGGCCTGGTGATCGCAGCGGCCCTGGCAGCGATGATGTCCACTGCCAGCGCCGGCCTGCTGGCCGCCTCCACCACCTTGACCGAAGACCTGCTGCCGAAACTGCGTGGCGGTAAACAGTCGAGCCTGCGCATCAACCGTCTGTTCACCTTCCTGACCGGCATCGTGGTGCTCGGCATCGCACTGGTCGTCAACGATGTGATCAGCGCACTGACGCTGGCCTACAACCTGTTGGTGGGCGGCATGCTGATTCCGCTGATGGGGGCGATCTTCTGGAAACGTGCAACCACCGCAGGGGCCATCGCCAGTATGGGCATGGGCTTTGCCACTGCACTCGTGTTCATGTTCAAGGATGGTCTGGATGCCAACACGCCGATCTACTACAGCCTGGGCGTCGGCCTGGTGAGTTTCGTGGTGGTCAGCCTGATGTCCCGTCGCCCGACCATGGTGGCGAGCGCACTTTAATCTGAAAAGAATGCCTTGATGTTTTCTTCGACGGGTGTGGCGTCGGTTGCCACACCCGTTTTTTTTCGTCTGCAGAAAAGTACTGCGCAGACGAGCGGCAGGGCTTGAGTAGCGCAAGCCTGCTGTACTCAACACCAGGGAAAACAACAATAACGCCCTCGAAGAACAACCATGAAAAGAGCCGCCATTCGTGCCGCCGTGCATCGCTTTATCAGCCGCTTACTGGAATCTCAGGATGACTTCGACGACAACGCGAGCCTGGAGGCGTTGGGACTGGATAAAGAGGAAATTGAAGAGCTGATCTTCCATTTGGAGGATGAGCTGGGATTGACCGCGTTTACGGGTGAGGAAGATCAGATGCTCAGAAACGCAAAAACGGCCAATGACTTGAGCCGTTTTTTAATTGAGATAGAGAGGCATTGAGGAGTGTTTCGCCAATGCCTTTGGCGGGAACCGGATCTGATGGAATATTTCACCTAGGATACTGACGGAGTCGAGCCAGGTGGAGTGTTTTACCTAGAGCACTGACGGAACCGAACCTGGAGGAATGTTTTACCTAAAGCACTGACGGAACGGAACTGTGGCGAGGGAGTTCATCGAATCGTCGCACCGTCCCGCTCGGCGGCGAAGCAGTCGTAAGCTTTTTCTGTTCTATCAGATAGATGTTGGCGGTGAAATGGGGCTGCTGCGCAGCCCAGCGGGAGTGAACTCCCTCGCCACAGTAAACTCCCTTGCCACAGTGAGCGCACTCGCTACAACAGGCCTTCGTCTGTATTACCGGCGGCGTGGCTGGCGTCGACGCTGCTCGTCGTCAGTACGGATTGGCACAGGTTGCAGAGGCGGTTCGATCAAACCGAGTGCGACACCCAGGTCGTGCAGCCAATTTTGGATTTTCTCTTTCATGGTGCCCCCTTCAGGGTAGTGCCGAGCGGCCGGAATTCTGTAGCCGCTTCGCACTGATAATAGTCCGAAGTCCTACGTAATGCTCGGCAAAAGTCGCAATGATCTGTTACTGAATTGATCCAAATCATTAAGTGAGAGCTCAAGCAATCGCCTGAACCGGATGTGTTGCCGACGGATAGACCGTTTGTTGCTGTTCGATCCACGCATTCAGATTGGCACCCACCATGCCTTTGCGCCACATCAACCAAGTGGTCGCGCTCGCGAACGGCTCGGACAATGGGTGCACCGCCACGCTTTCGCGCCCCGGCAGGCTGGCCAGCATCGACTCTGACATCAGCGCCACACCAGAGCCTGCGATCACACACGCGAGCATCCCTGGATAAGACTCAATCTCCATCGCCCGTCCCATGGCCGCGTGGTCATGGGCGAACCAGGCTTCCAGTCGCATGCGGTATGAGCAGCCCTGGCGGAACGTGAACACCGAACGCCCCTCCACATCCAGGGCACTGCGCACGGGTGGATGATCAGCCTCGCTGATCAGCACCAACCGCTCGTCGCATAACGGCACGCCGTCGAGCCCGGCCAGTTCCAGCGGACCGTCCACCAGCGCCGCATCGAGCCGGCCGGTCTGTAAGCCTTCAAGTAATTCTCCGCTGGGCCCTGACTGAACTTGCAGGTTCACCGCCGGGTAACTGCGGTGATAGCGCGCCAGCAACGCTGGAAGGTGGATGGCGGCGGTGCTGTACATCGTGCCAAGCACGAAGTCGCCAGCCGGCTCCCCGCCCTGCACGGCGGCCTGTGCTTCGTCGTGCAGGCTAAACAGCCTGGCGGTGTAGTCCAACAGGACTTTTCCCGCAGGGGACAGTTGCAAACGTTGACGCTCGCGGACGAAAAGTTCGACACCGAGCTGCTCTTCCAGCTGCCTGAGCCGGGTCGACAGGTTCGACGGTACGCGGTGCAGGCGCTCAGCCGCTCGGGTGATCGAGCCTTCTTCGGCGACGGCCTGAAAGATCCGCAATTGACTGAATTCCACGCCATTCTCCAAATAAGAACAAGTTACTCACTATTATTCATTTTTAAAGAAAGTCAATCAGTCCTAGCCTGACGGTCATTGATCCTCTGCCGGAACTCAAACCATGTCTCCCCTGATTCGCTTACTCGCCAGTTTCATCGCGCTCATGATGGCCATGGGCATCGGCCGTTTCGCCCTCACCCCGCAATTACCGCATTTGATCAGCGAAGGTCAGATAGACCTGACCGCCGCGGGCCTGATTGCTGCCGCAAACTACCTGGGCTATTTCGTCGGTGCCGTGGACGCCATGTTTTCCCGACGCCCTGAGCAGGTTCGCCGACGTCTTTTGGGCGGTTTGTGGCTGTGTGTGCTGCTGACCCTGGCGTCTTTCTGGGCCAGTGGTTTCTGGTCCCATCTGCTATTGCGCTTCGGCACCGGCGTCGCCAGCGCCTGGGTCTTGGTCATGATCACCGCATTGAGCCAGCCATTGGCAGCGGCAGCCGGTCGCCCACGACTCGGTGCGCTGGTATTTGCCGGACCCGGCCTGGGTATTTTTCTGACAGGACTGTTGGCGCTGGCCTCGAACCTGCTGGGCCAGACGTCCGCGACGCTGTGGCTGGTGTATGCCGGCGTCGGGTTGGTGATGTTGTTGGCGATCCTGCCCTTTTTGCCGCAGCAAGTCGCGAACGTCACGACACCGATCAATGACGTCCCCACAGGCACCCCGGGCATCGGCCGCCTAGGCGTGATCTATGGCTTGTATGGCCTGGGCTACATCATCCCGGCCACATTCCTGTCGCAAATGGCCAATGCGCAATTTCATGGGCAATGGCAGGCCGACCTGTTCTGGCCCTGCTTTGGACTGGCGGCAGCGACTGGCGTGGTCGTGGTCAGTTTGCGTCGGCACAATCCGGACGCTACGCGGCATTGGTTGATGGCGACATTGTTGCTGCAAGCGGCAGGGGTTTTCGCTTGCCTGCTGGGCAGCGGCCTGGGCCTGGCGCTGGGCGTCATCTTGTGTGGCACACCTTTCCTGGCCTGCATGCAATTGGTGATGCAACGCTCCCGGGAGCTGGCGCCACACGCCACGCAGCGCAACGCCGGATTGCTGACCGCCTGCTTTGCCGTGGGTCAGCTCGCCGGCCCGTTGCTGGCCGCGCTGAGCAGCCATTTCAGTGGCGGCCTGCAAGCCGCATTGATCTTCGCCGGCAGTGGCCTGCTGATCGCGGGCGTACTGTCGATCAGTGCGGTCACGACTGCCCGAGGGCTTTGCGCAAACGACGGCGTACCCACTGCTCAGCACTGACAAACGTGATGCCAAGCAATACCAGTACCGCGCCAATGACGAAGTTCAGGCTCAATTCTTCGCCCAACAGCACAACGCCGAAGGTGACACCGAACAACGGCGTCATGAACGAAAACACAGCCAGGTTTGCCGCCATGTAGCGGCGCAGCAGCCAGAACCATGTCAGGTAGCTGAAGAACGAGACGATCAGCCCCTGAAACAGCACGCTGGCCACCGCAACGGTGGTCAGGCTGACATGTGTCACCTGGCCGCTGATGATCGCAATCAGCAGCAGGCCGACGAAGCCGACCATCAATTGATAAAACAGCGTCAGGGTCACCGGTGCTTCTGATAGACGCGAAGCGCGCACTACCACGGTTGTCGCGCCCCACGCAGCGCCAGCCAGTACGCCCAACGCGTCCCCCATCAACATGCGCCGATCGAGGTTGTCCCAGGAAACGCCACCGGCGAACGCGACGGCGATGCCAATAAAGGACAGAAAGATGCCCAGCCATTGCACCGGCCTCAGACGTTCGCTGGGCAATAGCCAGTTCACGCCCAGCGCCGTAAAAATGGGGGCGGTGTACAGAAAGACGGACATGTGGGCCGCTGTCGTCAGTTGCAGGCCTTCGGAAATGAAAAAAAACTCCAGCCCGAACAGCGCACCGGCCAGCAAACCGCCGCGCCAGGTGGCACTTACCTGGTCCCAGCCGCCTTTCCAGCAGATCAACAATCCTACGAGCACGGCGGAAATGCCCGACCGCCCCGCTGCTTGCATGACCGGGGCAATATCCGGCGCCGCCCATTTGATCATGACCTGCTGGACACCCCAAATCAGGCATAAACCGAGCATGACTTGCAGGGCGAACCCATCGGCGCTACGCCGGGTGGCGCTCACCGGAACACCTCGACAACACAATCCATGGCAGAAACTCGTCAGTCAACGCAAAGCCTCGACCCTCCATTGAGCAATGGCGTCGGGGCGAAAAATTATACGTTCGATTATTAACCAATCGGGCAGGAAATAGCGTCTGCAAGAGACATTTGAATCTCTGGTTGCGTCATCACCCGGCTTTGCGCATTGCCCAATAGCCAACGGTGCACGCAACACAGGTCAGCAGCGCGCCCCACGCCATGTCCATCAAGGCCAGCTGCGCAGACCATCCCTTCAGGGTCGCCCAGTTGCTCAGGTCATAGGTGCCGTATGCGACCAGCCCCAACAACGCGCCCATACCCGCCGCACGTTGCCAGCTCGTCGCCGGCAGCACGACGAACACCACGCAACCGAGCACATACAGGAGGTAGAAGACCGCAGCCGGGGCCAGCAGCGGCCGGTCGAGCATCAGCGAACCGATCAATGACCGATACGTGCGCGCCATCAGCACGCCCAGCCAGAGGCCGTCGAGCACGAGAAACGCCAGCAAGGTGCCTGCGTAGGCAAACAACATTCTTTTCATGATTTGCGACCCCAAAGCCAATGTAGGCGCTGCTACGGACAGCGCCTACAGGAGGCCGTGTCGAGGTCAGCTTAGTTCAATGCGATCCGCATGAATCACGATCTGGCCGTTCTTGTACAACGCACCGATGGCTTTCTTGAAGTTGCCTTTGCTAACGCCAAACAGGCTGCTGATCACGGTCGGATCGCTCTTGTCGCTGACCGGCAGGCTGCCGTTGTTTTCACGCAACTTGGCGAGGATCTTCGAGTTGAGGCTGGTGGCGGCTTCTTCGCCAACCGGTTGCAGGCTCAAGCTGATCTTGCCGTCGGGACGGACTTCCTTGATGAAACCCTTCTCTTCTTTACCGGCACGCATGAACTTGAAGATTTCATTCTTGTGAATCAAGCCCCAGTGCTTGTTGTTGATGATCGCCTTGAAGCCCATATCGGTCGCTTCGGCTACCAGCAAATTCACTTCCTGGCCCGGCGTGTAGTTGGCCGGGGTCTTGTCCAGGTAGCGATCCAGACGTGCCGTCGCGGTGATGCGGCGGGTGTGTTTATCGAGATAAACGTGCACCACGACATACTCGCCAGCCGTCATCTGACGTTTTTCTTCCGAATACGGCAGCAGCAGATCCTTGGGCAAACCCCAATCCAGGAAGACACCAATGCTGTTGACTTCAACTACTTTCAAACTGGCGAAGTCACCGACTTGAACTTTCGGTTTTTCAGTCGTTGCGATGAGTTTGTCATCGCTGTCCAGGTAAATAAAAACGTTGAGCCAGTCTTCATCTTCGCTGGGAATATCTTTGGGAATATAACGATTAGGCAGAAGGATTTCGCCGTCCGCGCCACCGTCCAGATATAAACCGAAGTTAGTGTGTTTAACCACTTGCAAACTGTTGTAACGCCCGACTAAAGCCATGTCCAATACCCTCATTGCGTGGGCGGCATTCTACCCGGTTTTGCGGGCCGCGCTCACCGGCCGGTCCAGCGGCGACAGAAAATCTGGTCTAAGGACTGGTTTTTTCGGATTTCAGGGACAGAGCGGCCACTCGTCTGACATGCAGATGAATATTGCTCTGGCATCGCCGCTATAAATCGCATTTTTCAGAGGCACGTTTTTAGTTAAAACAGCAGCTTAGGGTGATATTACGAAGACAGTTTCCCGACGACACTTCAGCCCGGCTCCAGAGTTTCAGAGGGATATTTGCCAAGCAATTGTCAAGTATTTCCTGTACGATGCATGGCCAAGTTAATTTTCTACAGGTTAATGGCCGCCATGCGTGTAAAAGCATCCAACAGCAAAGCAAAGCCTGCTCCAGCCGTTGAAACCAGCGAATCGATCAACAACCAGATCGCTGCGTTCCTCAAGTCTGGCGGCGAAATCCAGCAAATTGCCAAAGGCGTCAGCGGCCAGACGTTCGGCCCGTCCAAGCAGATCACGCTGGGCAAAAAGTAACACCCGCTGCAACTGGTCCCTGGGTGCTTTGAGCTTCAAAGCGCCTGGACTGGAACCTCCCCGCAACACCCTCCCAAACAAATCAATATTTCAAAAATCGACGAACGGCCTTCGAAGCCGAGCATTCGCCGGTATGCTTGCACACGTCTAGATCAAGCGTTTGCGTAGGTTTTTGGTTCCTGCTCCTCGCTGTTCATGGAGTGACGCATGCTCAAGCCCCCCCTCATATTGCTCGGCACCTTGCTGTCGTGCTCGGTCGCCAATGCGCAAATTTTTCAGCGTGAATTGGGCGACTTCGACCTGAAACTCGGCACGACCCCAAGCCGCAGCATGGCTCAAGGGCTGGTCAAACCCGCCAGCACCGGTTCCTTCCATGGAGGCCTGGACCTGAGTCACGACAGCGGATTCTATGTGGGCCAATGGGCGCCGAGCATGGGGCTGAGTCCGGGAAAAAACCTCGAGGTGGATTCCTACGTAGGTTTTAAACAACCCTTCGACCAAACCCTCGGCTACGAAGTCGGCATGATCCATTACAGCTATCCGAAAGTGGACACGCTCGACAGCCAGGAGCTTTTCGGCGGCCTGACGTTTCTGGGCAGCCGATTCGGCGCGGCCTTCAGCAACGACCCGGACAAACAGAACAGCACCGTCTTCGCAGATCTTGGCGGCAACCAGCCCTTTGGCATCGGGATCAGCATGAAATACACCACCCACCAGCTCAACGCGCCAGTTTCCGTCGATGGCGGCTACATAGGCCGCTTCACCGATTGGTCGGTGCAACTGTCTCGCCCGTTCATGGGCATTGACCTGGACCTGATCTATAGCGATTCCAACCTCAGCGGCAACGACTGCTCCGCCTATTCCGGGCACAACAGCCAGTGCGACGGCCTGGTGACCCTCAAGGCTGAACGCGCCTTTTATTGATAGGCTGAACTGCGAGGCTCATCCTGCGTTCACATGAGCATCCCCTCAAGAAGCCAGGCTTTCGCAAGGACTCGCCCATGTCGCGCTGGTTAAAATATCTCGCCGTCGTTATCACCCTCAGCCTTGCTCTCGGCGCCTGCAGTCGCGTCGGGCTGGCCTATCGCAACCTCGATGTGATCATCCCGTGGACGCTCAGCGACTACCTGGACATGAACGGCGAGCAGAAAGGCTGGTTCAACGAACGCCTCAAGGAGCACCTGAGCTGGCATTGCACCACGCAGTTGCCCGGCTACCTGGATTGGCTGGACCGGTTACAGGGGATGGTGGAAACCAATCAGGTGACCGATGCCGCCCTGCAAGCCCGCACCCAGGAAGCCAAAGCGGCCATCGCCCAGACCGCTCGTGAAATCACCCCGTCGGCCATTGAGTTGTTGAAAGGACTGGACGACAAACAAGTCGCGGAGATGAACGACGCGTTCGCCAAGGATCAGCGCAAACGCCAGGAGGAATACCTCAAACCGTCTCTCGATCAGCAGATCAAAGAGCGTGCGCAGCGGATGGAAAAGCGCCTGGACGACTGGCTCGGCCCCTTGAGTGAAACCCAACGGCAACGTGTCATCGCCTGGTCAACGGCCTTGGGTGACCAGAACACCCAATGGATCGCCAACCGCGTTCATTGGCAGAAGCAATTCAGCGCAGCCGTTGCGCAACGGCAAAGTCCCGAATTCCCACAAAGAATCGAGACGCTTCTGGTGAATCGCGAGAGTTTGTGGACGCCGGCCTACCGCGAGGCCTATGCCAAAACAGAAGCCCAGGCGCGGGGATTGTTTGTTGATTTGATGGCAGAGAGCACGCCGGTGCAACGTCAGCGTTTGCTGAAAAAGATCGATGGGGTGAGGAAGGATTTCAACGACTTGAAATGTTTAAAGGCCGCACAACAAAATTAATCTCAACCCAGGACCAATGTGGGAGCGAGCCTGCTCGCGATAGCGGTTTGGCAGGCGACAACGATGTTCATTGAAACACCGCCATCGCGAGCAGGCTCGCTCCCACCCTGAGCGTCTGAAATATTCAGGCAATCTGCGCTTTCGACGCTACTTCATCAAATGTCAGCTCATCCAGCGCATCTTCCTGCTCATCCAGCACCTGCCGTGGATGATCCTTGCCCGGAATGCTGCTGTCGATCAGGCTCAACAGGCTCGAGCCACGGGGCGTCAAAATGTAATTCGAGCCTGTACCGCCCTGCTCTTCAGGCCGAGGTTCAATATATCCGCGCTCCAGCAGTAACTTTTCATACTCGCCTGCCACCGCTTTCAGGTGATCGAGGTTTTCAGTTTGTTCGCCTTCCGAGGCTTTTTCCGCGGCGTACTGCTCGGCGTAAGGTCGTGGCGTAAAGCTGCTCGCGCCGTTTTGCACTTCGTGCAGCAGGCGCTCGATTAGATCCCAGTTATAAGTCGTCATCCTGATTCAACCTCCAAGCCAGAGAGTGAGATGGCCTTCATAAAGTGTGACCTGCGCGTTGGGCAGCCGTTCAGCCGAGGTTTTCAACCACGCCGACCGGCGGCATGTCGAATCACGCCAGGGCGCAACGACTAGTCTGTGTAAGTCACCTCCCCGCTGCTCGCAGGAGAATCTCTCATGAACGTTCAGAATCACCCGGTCGTGTCCCGAGAAGAATGGCTCGCCGCCCGCCGACAACACCTGGCTAACGAAAAAGCCTTTACCAGGGAACGGGACAAACTCAGCGCTGAACGCCGCGCGCTGCCCTGGGTAAAAATCGACAAGGACTACCGCTTTCAGGGGCCCAATGGCGAATTAAAACTCGCCGATCTGTTTGACGGGCGCAGTCAATTGGTCATCTATCACTTCATGTTTGGTGAGGGCTGGAAAGAGGGTTGCTCCGGCTGCTCATTCCTGTCCGACCACATTGACGGCGCCAATCAGCACCTGGCGCATCATGACATTGCGGTGGTCGCGGTCTCTCATGCGCCGTTTGCCGAATTTCAGGACTTTAAACGACGCATGGGCTGGAAATTCGACTGGGTATCGTCAGCCGGATGCGATTTCAACTATGACTTTGGCGTCTCCGCCCGCGCAGACGAAGTCGCCGCCGGCACGTCCACCTACAACTACGAAAAATCCGAGGGCGCGGAAGAAGAACTCCCCGGCCTCAGCGTCTTTTATCGCAACGACGCGGGAGAGATCTTCCACACCTATTCCACCTATGCCCGCGGCCTGGACATGTTGGTCGGCGCCTACAACTACCTGGATCTGACGCCGAAGGGGCGCAATGAGGAGGAAATCATGGAGTGGGTGCGGCATCACGACCGCTATGAAGAAAAGGCGTCCTCAAGTTGCTGTCACAGCTAGCAGCGATGGGCGAGCGGTGCTGATGAACTTTTTGGTGTTTTCAACCCTCAACCAGTTATCCCGCCTTAACCGGAACTGAGGCCTGCCCATGAAAACCCTGCTGAAACTCACCCTCGCCGCCACCCTCGCGTGCGCCCTGCCCGTTTGGGCCTGCACGCCCGAGGAAGCCACCGCCAAGCGCGAACAACTGGCCAAGGAAGTCACCAAGCTGACCGAGCAGAATCCGGCGAAAGCCAAGGAGATCAATGCCGAACTGCAGAAAATGGACCTGGGAACGGCCAGCGCGGACTTGCCGGACAAGTGTCAGTTGATTGATCAGCGGCTGAAGGAATTGGGTTCGGCTGAGAAGAAGGCTGAAGGCTAAAAGAACAGATCAAAAGATCGCAGGCTGCGCCAGCTCCTACATGAGATTGCAATTCCCTGTAGGAGCTGGCGCAGCCTGCGATCTTTTGACGTAAAAAAACCCGGACATCGGTCCGGGTTTTTTTATGGGGCGCTAAACGTGCTTATTCAGCAGCCGGCGCTTCCGGCTTGCGGCGTTTGAGCGGCGCCATGCCGTCCTTGCTGACCAGCGACAAGGCGTCAGTTTTCGGCCGATTGGCGATCTTGCGCTTGGTGGGCGCCTTGGCGCCGGTTTTCTTCTTGTCACCCTTGGCGTCGACCTTTTTCTTCTTCACGCCAACAGCCTTGCCCGAAGCCTTGACCTTTTTCGGTCCGCCGTAGGTGCCTTTGACTTCCTTGATGGTGCGGCGCTCGAAGCTCTGCTTGAGGTAGCGCTCGACGCTCGACATCAGGTTCCAGTCGCCATGGCAGATCAACGAAATGGCCAGGCCATCGTTGCCGGCGCGGCCAGTACGACCGATACGGTGCACGTATTCGTCGCCGCTGCGTGGCATGTCGAAGTTGATGACCAGGTCCAGACCTTCCACGTCGAGGCCGCGAGCAGCAACGTCGGTGGCAACCAGGATCTTCACGCCGCCCTGCTTCAGACGGTCAATCGCCAGTTTGCGGTCTTTCTGGTCCTTATCGCCGTGCAGGACAAACGCTTTGTAGTCCTGAGCCACCAGGCGACCGTAGATGCGGTCGGCCATGGCACGGGTGTTGGTGAATACGATGGCCTTCTGATAGGTCTCGTTGGCCAGCAGCCAGTTCACGATTTGTTCTTTGTGCTGGTTGTGGTCAGCCGTGATGATCTGCTGACGGGTCGTCGCATTCAGGTCACTGACGTTATTGAGTTGCAGGTGCTCTGGGTTGTTCAGCACCTTGGCAACCATTTCGCGCAGGCCCGAACCACCGGTGGTGGCAGAGAACAGCATGGTCTGCTGACGGTTGGTGCACTCTTCGACCAGACGCTGGACGTCTTCGGCAAAACCCATGTCGAGCATGCGGTCGGCTTCGTCGAGCACCAGTACTTCGACTTCTTTCAGGTCGAGGTTGCCGGCGTTCAGTTGCTCGATCATCCGGCCCGGCGTACCGATCAGGATGTCCGGCACCTTGCGCAGCATGGCGGCCTGGACCTTGAAGTCTTCACCGCCGGTGATCAGGCCGGACTTGATGAACGTGAACTGCGCGAAGCGCTCGACTTCCTTGATGGTCTGCTGGGCCAGCTCGCGGGTCGGCAGCAGGATCAGGGTCTTAATGCTGACGCGAACCTTGGCCGGACCGATCAGACGGTTGAGGATCGGCAAAACGAAAGCAGCGGTTTTGCCGCTACCGGTTTGCGCTGTCACCCGCAGGTCACGCCCTTGGAGCGCCAGCGGAATAGCCGCTGCTTGCACAGGCGTTGGCTCGACAAATTTAAGCTCGGCCACGGCTTTGAGCAGGCGTTCGTGCAGGGCGAATTGGGAAAACACGGGTGCTACCTCGGAGAAATACAAAAAAACAGCTGCATAGGGTAACGGTTTCGAGCGCCGAGGCCGAGTTTCTTTATACAAACGGCGCTAATCAGTGGTTATTTTGTTGCCTTATTTGTCTCCAGACGTAATACAAAGCGTCTTAAATGCTCTAATCGCCCTGTCGCGTCCTACAGAAGAACCGTTTTTGCTTATGGATATCAAACAGCTCTGGCTCAACGTCCAAGACCTTTGGGGGGCGCTTGATCAGCACCCGCTCCTGCATTCAAGCCTGGCGCTGATGGTGTTGCTGGTGATTGCGCTGGTCCTCGGACGAGTGGCGCGTTACCTGATTTTACACGCGGCCAAGTTGCTCGGTCGCCAACCGGCACTGCATTGGCTGAACGACCTGCGCCACAACAAGGTTTTCCATCGACTGGCGCAAATGACGCCATCGCTGGTGATTCAGTTCGGCCTGCACCTGGTGCCGGAGCTGAGCAAGACCAGCCTGATCTTCCTCGGCAATGTCGCGCTGGCATTCACCATTCTGTTCCTGCTGCTGGCCTTCAGCGCCCTGCTCAGCGCACTGCTGGACATCTACGCACGCACCGAACACGCCCGCACGCGTTCGATCAAAGGCTACATACAACTGACAAAAATGGTCTTGTACGTGTTTGGCGCGATCATCATCGTTGCCACGCTGATCGATCGCTCGCCGTTGTTGCTGCTGTCCGGTCTGGGTGCCATGTCGGCGGTGATTCTGTTGGTCTACAAGGACACCCTGCTGTCGTTCGTCGCCAGCGTGCAGCTGACCAGCAACGACATGTTGCGGGTCGGCGACTGGATTGAAATGCCGCAAGTCGGCGCCGACGGCGATGTGGTGGACATCACCTTGCACACGGTGAAAGTACAGAATTTCGATAAGACGATCGTGTCGATCCCGACCTGGCGCCTGATGTCCGAGTCGTTCAAGAACTGGCGCGGCATGCAGCAGTCCGGTGGGCGCAGGATCAAGCGCAGTCTGTTCATCGACGCCAGCGGCGTGCGCTTTCTGCGTGATGACGAGGAGCAGCGCCTGTCTCAGGTACACCTGTTGACGGATTACATCGGCCGCAAGCAGGCCGAACTGAAGGCCTGGAACGCAGCACAGGGCAATGTCGCGGCAATGTCGGCCAACCGTCGGCGAATGACCAACCTCGGCACTTTCCGCGCGTACGCGCTGGCGTATTTGAAGAGCCACCCGGAGATTCAGCCGAACATGACCTGCATGGTCCGCCAGATGCAGACCACGGCCCAGGGCATACCGCTGGAGATTTACTGCTTCACTGGCACCACGGCGTGGGCTGATTACGAGCGGATCCAGGGGGATATTTTCGATTACCTGCTGGCGGTGCTGCCGGAGTTTGGCTTGAGCCTTTATCAGCAGCCCAGCGGTAGCGACCTCAGGGCCGGTTTACTTCCGGCAATACTCGGCGCAAGCCACATCCCCGAGCAAGAAAAACAGATCATGTAGCCTCTGAAAAACCCTGTAGGAGCTGGCGCAGCCTGCGATCTTTTGATTTTCAAGATCAAAAGATCGCAGGCTGCGCCAGCTCCTACACGGGTTGAGCGTGTGGTTTGATACCCAACCGGCTGATCCACACCGCTGCCAGAATCACCATCCCCCCGAAAAACAACCGCCCCAATTCCTCATGCTGATTCCAGATCAGCAAGTTGATCAGCAACCCCACCGGCACATGCAGGTTGTTCATCACGGCCAGCGTGCCGCCGTTGACCATGCAGGCGCCCTTGTTCCACCAGTACAACCCGAGCGCGGTGGAGACCAGGCCCAGGAACACCAGCACGCCCCATTGCAGGGGTGCTTCGGGCAGGAAATTTTGTTTGCCGAACAATAGAAATGCCGGCAACGCCACCGCCAGTGCACCCAGGTAGAAGTAACCAAAACGCCGGTAATGGGGCAGATCGCTCGGGTGCCGCGCCACCAGATGCTTATAAAGTACCTGCCCGGCGGCATAGGTGAAGTTGGCCAGTTGCAGCAGCAGGAAGCCCATGAAGAAGTCCGGATTGATCCGGTCGTAGCGAATCACCGCGGCGCCGAGCACCGCCACCAACGCCGCCACCAGCGCCCAAGGATTGAAGCGCCGATTCAGCGCATCCTCGATCAAAGTCACGTGTAACGGCGTGAGGATGGTGAACAGCAACACTTCCGGTACCGTCAACACGCGGAAACTCAGGTACAGGCAGACGTACGTCACGCCGAACTGCAGCGCACCGATCAGCAACATGCCGCGCATGAACGCAGGTTCCACCGAACGCCAGCGGGTCAGGGGGATGAACACCAGTCCCGCCAGCACCACACGCACCAATACCGCGAAGTAACTGTCGACATGCCCAGCCAGGTATTCGCCGATCAGGCTGAAGGAAAACGCCTGAATCAGCGTGACAAAAAGTAGATAGCCCATGTGCGCCTCATTTTGAATGGCGGCGACGATAGCGGGTTTTGCCCGTTATCGCGAGAACCCCAAAACCCTGTGGGAGCCGAGCTTGCTCGCGATGACGGCGGCACATCCACTATTGATACCCAGTGACACACCGCCATCGCGAGCAAGCTCAGCTCCCACAAGGATCTGTGCCGTTTCACTAAATTTCAGGCAAAAAAAAGCCCGATCTCGCTAAAGCGTTCAATCGGGCTGCAGCACTCAGGAGCAACAAGTGCAAAGGGAGGTCGATGCGCGTACAGGCTTGAAGGGTTGCGCCAGGTCACTAGAACATCCAGCGATTATCTGGCGATTAAACGGTCAGGCGACCTGCGAAAGCTTGGCGTTGGCCTGGTTGAGGCCCTTCTCCTGGAAGTCACCGCCCAGGTTCATGCCTTCAGCGTGAATAAAGGTCACGTCGTGAATACCGATGAACGCCATGACCTGACGCAGGTACGGTTCCTGATGATCCGCCGGGCCGCCAGCGTAGATACCGCCGCGCGCAGTCAGTACATAAGCACGCTTGCCAGAGAGCAAACCCTGAGGGCCGGTGTCGGTGTACTTGAAGGTCACGCCGGCACGCAGCACATGGTCGAGCCAGGCTTTGAGGGTGCTCGGAATCGCGAAGTTGTACATCGGCGCGGCCATGACCAACACGTCGGCAGCGAGCAGTTCGTCGGTCAGCTGGTTGGAGCGCTCCAGGGAAACCTGCTCGATGTCATTGCGTTGCTCGGCAGGCTTCATCCAGCCACCCAACAGGTTGATGTCCAGGTGCGGCACCGGGTTGACGGCCAGGTCACGTACGGTGATCTGGTCAGCCGGGTGCGCGGCTTTCCATTGGCTGATGAAGGTCTGGGTCAGTTGACGGGAAACCGAGTCTTGCTGACGGGCGCTGCTTTCGATGATCAGAACGCGTGACATGGGATGTAGGCTCCATCTGAGAATGCTGTAAGGCGATGGAGTGAAGGTTAAACAGAACCATATCGATGAAAAAGCGCAAATAACTGCTATAACCCATCAATAAATTCGTTTATAACCAGAGCATACCGATGAGGATGAGCCTGCATCCTGTAGGAGTGAGCCTGCTCGCGATAGCGGTGTGTCATGAACATCTCTGCACCTGACACACCGCTATCGCGAGCAGGCTCACTCCTGCAACATCTTCCTCGGCCTCCGGATTCCGGACTATTTCGGCGTGCAGGTCAGGTCGATGCGCATTTTGATGATGGTGCGGGTGAACTTGGCAGTCGCATTTTTGTGTTTGCCAGCCGGCACATCGATCTTGCGGGTGCGGGGCGCTTCGGGGCCATTGCTGAAAACTACCTTACAGGTGGCATCGGTTGTGCCGTAGTTGTTGACCTGAATGGACGCGATGTCGTTATCCGTGTCGTAGGCGTTGTAGTCGATGCTCAAACCATTCAACTGTTTCTGCACATCGATCGGATAAGCAAAAGCCGTCAACGGCAGCATCGCCAGCAATACGCAACCTGACACGACACAACAAAGTTTTTTCATTCGGCAGTCTCCAGTAAGGACCGCCAGCTTAGGACAAGAGGAGCTCAACATGAAAGCGCCCCGCGTGACCCTTGATCAATGGCGAACGCTACAGGCCGTGGTCGATCACGGAGGTTTCGCCCAGGCCGCCGAAGCGCTGCACCGCTCGCAATCGTCGGTCAGCTATACCGTGGCGCGCATGCAGGACCAGCTCGGCGTGCCGCTGCTGCGTATCGATGGCCGCAAGGCCGTGTTGACCGAAGCGGGCGGCGTATTGCTGCGCCGCTCCCGGCAACTGGTCAAGCAGGCCAGTCAGCTGGAAGACCTGGCCCACCACATGGAGCAAGGCTGGGAAGCGGAAGTGCGGCTGGTGGTCGACGCCGCCTACCCAAGCGCCCGCCTCGTGCGCGCCTTGACCGCGTTCATGCCGCAAAGCCGCGGTTGCCGGGTGCGTCTGCGCGAAGAAGTATTGTCGGGTGTGGAAGAAGTGTTGCTCGAAGGCGTGGCCGACCTGGCCATCACCGGTTTCAGTATTCCCGGATATCTGGGCGCGGAATTAAGCGACGTAGAATTCGTCGCCGTCGCTCATCCCGATCATCCCTTGCACCGGCTTAACCGTGAACTGAATTTCCAGGACCTGGAAAGCCAGATGCAAGTGGTCATTCGCGACTCCGGTCGCCAACAGCCACGGGACGTCGGCTGGCTGGGTGCCGAACAGCGCTGGACCGTGGGCAGCCTGGCCACGGCCGCTACGTTTGTCAGCAGCGGGCTGGGGTTTGCCTGGCTGCCTCGGCATATGATCGAACGGGAACTCAAGGAAGGTTCGCTCAAGCTGCTACCGTTGGATCAGGGTGGAAGTCGTAATCCAAGCTTCTATCTGTATTCGAACAAGGACAAACCCCTGGGCCCGGCAACGCAAATTCTCATCGACCTGCTGCGTACCTTCGATACCGCGCCGCTGGATGCGCCGTTCGCCGCCCCTGAACAAGCCTGACATGGAGTGACTGCATGGCCTATTTCGAACACGAAGGTTGCAACCTGCACTATGAGGAATACGGCCACGGCACCCCTTTGCTGCTGGTCCATGGTCTCGGCTCCAGCACCCTGGATTGGGAGATGCAGATCCCGGCGCTGTCAGCCCGCTACCGGGTGATCGTTCCCGATGTGCGCGGCCACGGACGCTCCGACAAGCCGCGCGAGCGCTACAGCATCGCCGGGTTCAGCGCGGATCTGGTGGCGCTGATCGAGCACTTGAACCTTGGCCCGGTGCATTACGTGGGACTGTCCATGGGCGGGATGATCGGCTTCCAGCTGGCAGTGGATCAGCCGCAACTGTTAAAGAGCCTGTGCATCGTCAACAGCGGACCTCAGGTCAAATTACGCAGCCGCGACGATTACTGGCAGTGGTTCAAACGCTGGAGCCTGATGCGAGTCCTCAGCCTGGAGACCATCGGCAAGGCCCTGGGCGGCAAGCTGTTTCCAAAGTCGGAACAGGCCGCCCTTCGTCAAAAAATGGCCGAACGCTGGGCAAAAAACGACAAACATGCTTATCTCGCCAGCTTCGATGCCATTGTCGGCTGGGGTGTTCAGGAACGACTTTCGAAGGTGTCCTGTCCAACCCTCATCGTCAGCGCCGACCGTGACTACACACCGGTCGCGCTAAAAGAGAACTATGTAAAACTGCTGCCCAATGCGCGACTGGTGGTAATCGCCGATTCACGCCACGCCACGCCGCTTGATCAGCCGGAACACTTCAATCAAACCCTGCTCGAGTTTCTCACCGAAGTCGACACCACCACACTCAGGATCACTGACCCATGCTGAAAAAAATCGCCCTCGCCGCTGGCACCGTTCTGTTCGCCGCCAACCTGATGGCCGCGACACCTGCCAAGGCTCCCCATGTGCTGCTGGAAACCACCAATGGCCAGATCGAAATCGAACTGGACCCGGTCAAGGCACCGATCAGTACCAAGAACTTCGTTGATTACGTGAACAGCGGTTTCTACAACAACACGATTTTCCACCGTGTGATCCCGGGCTTCATGGTCCAGGGCGGTGGTTTCACTCAACAGATGCAACAGAAAGAAACCAAGGCGCCGATCAAGAACGAGCACAAGAATGGCCTGGTCAACGTTCGTGGCACCTTGTCCATGGCCCGTACCTCGGCGCCGGATTCGGCCACCAGCCAGTTCTTCATCAACGTCAAGGACAACGATTTCCTCGACCAGGGTGATGGCTACGCAGTCTTCGGCAAGGTCGTCAAAGGCATGGACATTGTGGACATCATCGTCAATTCGCCGACCACCAGCCGCGGCGGCATGAAAGACGTGCCAGCCGATCCTGTGTTCATCAAGTCGGCCAAGGTCATCGACTAAGCTTCACCTGATGTATGAGCGGCGACCGTATAGCGGCGTCGCTCACACCGTTCAAGGAAAAGCCCGAGCGCGGGCGGAGATCCGATGCTTTATCGCCGTTTTGAACAACTGATCGACATTTTCCGCGACGCACCGACGGCGGCTCCGCCGGATCGGGTTCTCCCCTTCTATACCTATTACCTCAAGCAGGTCTGGCCGAGTTTCGCCGCCCTGTTGGTCGTCGGCCTGATCGGTGCACTGATCGAAGTCGCACTGTTCAGCTACCTGAGTCGCATCATCGACCTGACCCAAGGCACGCCCAACGTCAATTTCTTCCAGGAACACGGCATCGAGCTGGCCTGGATGGCGGTGGTTGCCCTGGTTTTTCGGCCGATATTCGTCGGCCTCCATGACCTGCTGGTTCATCAAACGCTGAGCCCCGGCATGACCAGCCTGATTCGCTGGCAGAACCACAGTTACGTGCTCAAACAGAGCCTCAATTTCTTCCAGAACGACTTCGCCGGCCGCATCGCCCAACGCATCATGCAGACCGGTAACTCGCTACGCGATTCGGCCGTGCAAGCGGTGGACGCGCTCTGGCATGTGCTGATCTATGCAGTCAGTTCACTGGTGCTGTTCGCCGAAGCCGACTGGCGCCTGATGATCCCGTTGCTGACCTGGATCGCCGCCTACATTGGCGCGCTTTGCTACTTCGTCCCCCGGGTCAAGGAGCGCTCGGTGGTGTCCTCCGATGCGCGCTCCAAACTCATGGGTCGCATTGTTGATGGCTATACCAACATCACCACGCTGAAGCTGTTCGCCCACACCAATTTCGAACAGCAATACGCCAAGGAAGCCATCGAAGAACAGACCGTCAAAGCCCAGCTCGCCGGCCGCGTCGTCACCAGCATGGACGTCGTGATTACGAGCATGAATGGCTTGCTGATCGTCGGCACCACCGGCCTGGCGCTGTGGTTGTGGACGCAATCGCTGATCTCGGTCGGAGCGATTGCCCTGGCGACGGGCCTGGTGATTCGCATCGTCAACATGTCCGGCTGGATCATGTGGGTGGTCAACGGCATCTTCGAAAACATCGGCATGGTTCAGGACGGTTTGCAGACCATCGCGCAACCGGTCAGCGTCACCGACCGCGATCAGGCCAAACCGCTGACCGTGCCCCGTGGTGAGGTTCGTTTCGAACACGTCGATTTCCATTACGGCAAAAAAAGCGGAATCATCGGCGATCTCAATCTGACGATAAAACCCGGCGAGAAAATTGGCCTGATCGGTCCGTCTGGCGCCGGTAAATCCACCTTGGTGAATCTGCTGCTGCGTCTCTATGACGTAGAGGGCGGGCGGATTCTCATCGACGGTCAGAACATCGCCGACGTTGGCCAGGAAAGCCTGCGCGAGCGCATCGGCATGATCACCCAGGACACCTCGCTGCTGCACCGCTCGATCCGCGATAATCTGCTGTACGGCAAGCCCGACGCTACCGACGCCGAACTCTGGGAAGCGGTGCACAAAGCCCGTGCCGACGAGTTCATTCCGTTGCTGTCGGACGCCGAAGGTCGAACCGGTTTTGACGCGCATGTCGGTGAGCGCGGGGTGAAACTCTCAGGCGGCCAACGTCAACGGATCGCCATTGCCCGCGTGCTGCTCAAGGACGCGCCAATCCTGATCATGGACGAAGCGACCTCGGCACTGGATTCGGAAGTCGAAGCCGCGATCCAGGAAAGCCTGGAAACCCTGATGCAGGGTAAAACCGTGATCGCCATCGCGCACCGGCTTTCGACCATTGCCCGGATGGACCGGCTGGTGGTGCTGGAGAACGGCAAGATCGCCGAAACCGGCAGCCACGCGGAACTGCTGGCCCATGGCGGCCTGTATGCGCGGTTGTGGCAGCATCAGACGGGTGGGTTTGTGGGGATCGATTAGTCGCAATCACTTGTGATAACGCGATGCCCCTTAACGACGCGATCCCTTGCGATAAAGCAATGGCCGACGCGATTCCTTGTAGCAGCTGGCGAAGCCTGCGTTCGAGTGCGCAGCAGTCGCGAGGTTCGGCCTGCAATACTGCGAGGTCTGAACTGACGACTGCTGCGCACTCGAACGCAGGCTTCGCCAGCTGCTACATGGATCGCGCCGGCTCATAAAAACCGCCACACGCCCCTCACCACGGGCCCTGGCGGTTTTTCCCAGCACTGGCGTTCCGTAAAAACCCTGCTGTACTCAGCCAAGGTTCTGGAGATGAGCCTGTCGTAAGTTTGCAGGATGCATAACTCGATGCAGTCTCGATAGGAAGCCTATCAAGGACGCTCTCATGTCTCTGTTCAAACGTTCAGTCACTGAGTTGTTAGGTACGTTCTGGCTGGTGTTGGGGGGTTGCGGCAGTGCGGTTCTGGCCGCGTCTTCTCCGCTTGGAATCGGGGTGCTGGGTGTGGCCCTGGCGTTTGGCCTGACGGTGCTGACCATGGCCTTCGCCATTGGCCACATTTCCGGATGCCACCTCAACCCCGCGGTCTCCGTTGGTTTGTTCGTCGGCGGTCGATTCCCCGCCAAGGAATTGCCCGCCTACATCATTGCCCAGGTGATCGGCGGGGTCATCGCTGCCGCGCTGCTCTACTACATCGCCAGCGGCAAAGAAGGGTTCGACCTGTCAGCGGGCCTGGCCTCCAACGGCTACGGCGAACACTCACCCGGCAAGTACTCGATGGCCGCAGGGTTTGTCTGCGAACTGGTGATGACGGCGATGTTCGTGCTGATCATCCTCGGTGCCACTGACAAACGAGCACCGCCAGGGCTGGCGCCCATCGCCATCGGCCTGGCGCTGACGCTGATCCACCTGATCTCGATCCCCGTGACCAACACCTCGGTCAACCCGGCCCGCAGTACCGGCCCGGCACTGATCGTTGGCGGCTGGGCCTTGGCGCAGTTGTGGATGTTCTGGGTGGCGCCGCTGCTCGGCGCCGTGGTTGGCGGCGTGACATACCGCTGGCTGGGCAAGGAAGGCACTTAGCCCCCGGAGCGAGGATCACGCTTGCCGATACGGCAGCGCGGTCCTCGCTTCTTCGGCATAGGCCAGCACCCCCAAACGCTCCTGGTGCAGGAAGTCTTTGACCGCCGCCTTCAGGCCTGGATGCCGCAAGTAGTGCCAGGAATGGGTGATCACCGGTTCAAAGCCACGTATCAATTTGTGCTCGCCTTGAGCCCCTGCGTCGAAGCGCTGAAAGCCATTGGCAATCGCATAATCCATGCCCTGGTAGAAACACGTCTCGAAGTGCAAGCGGTCGAACTCCGCCAGACAGCCCCAGTAACGTCCGTAAAAACTGCCACCGCCCACCAGGCTGAAGGCCATTGCCACCGGCCGTGAGCCTTGTTTTGCCAGCACCACGCGTATGGCTTGCGGCATGCGCTCGGCCAGCAGACTGAAAAACTCCCGCGTCAGGTATGGCGCTTGCCGACGCACTGCGTAGGTATTGGCGTAGCAGGCATAGACAAAATCCCACTGCACCTCAGTCAGTTGCGATCCCTCGAGCCATTCGAAATCAATCCCCTGCCCCGCCACCTGCTCGCGCTCCTTGCGCATCTGCTTGCGCTTGCGCGAACTGAGGACGTCGAGGAAATCCTGAAAATCCCGGTACCCGCGATTCTGCCAGTGATACTGACAGCCAATCCGCTGCAGCCAGCCCGGTTGCTCGGCCAATGCGGCGTCGGTGAACGGATCGGTGAAGTTGATGTGGGCGCTGGAAAGCCCTTCGATCTCAAGGTATCCCGGCAGGCTCTTGAGCAGTTCGAAGCCGTCTTCCACCGTGGCCGCCAACAGCCGCGGACCACTGACCGGGCTGAACGGCACCGCAGTCAACAGCTTGGGGTAATAGTCGATGCCGGCGCGCTCGCAGGCATCCGCCCAGGCGTGATCGAAGACGTACTCGCCGTAGGAGTGCCACTTGCGATAACCGGGCAGCGCAGCGATCAGCCGATCGCCCTCGATGTGCAACAAATGCTCGGGTTGCCAGCCGGTATGAGGGCCAACGCTG
Organism: Pseudomonas sp. LBUM1643; assembly: GCF_059716215.1. Classification (NCBI taxonomy): domain Bacteria; kingdom Pseudomonadati; phylum Pseudomonadota; class Gammaproteobacteria; order Pseudomonadales; family Pseudomonadaceae; genus Pseudomonas; species Pseudomonas sp. LBUM1643. The sequence continues at coordinate 1,617,298 of NZ_CP166813.1, read as the reverse complement.
CCGCTGTCCTCCAAGGCACTGAGGAAGGCGTGACGTAGAAACGGCTGAGCGTCCGGCACCAGGGCATCCCAGTTGCGCGGTGAAATGTCGGACAGGTTTTCCAGTCGTTGCAGCGGCATAAATTCCTCTTCACCTAATGCGTGAAAGCTCCGCGAGTATCGCTTATCGCGCAGCAACCTACACGACCTATCCGACCGCAGTGCTCTGGAAAAGGGTTTTCAGAGAACTTTGTATCGTCATCGCAACGCCATCACTTTGCCACTGCACTGTCATAAACCATCGCGATACTGGCGCCTGTTTTTAGAGCGTCGGGTTCTAACCCGGCCACTGTTTTCCGTCCATCAATGGTCGGTTGTGCCCTGGATGGCTCAGTCATCCACTCTCATCTTCGGAGATTGATATGCGTCTTGCTTCCACGAAAACTGCGGCAGCCCTGTGTGGCGGACTGCTGCTGGCCATGAGTGTTCCGGCCAGCGCCGCAGTCGACGCCAAACTGCTCGACATGCTCAAGGCAAACGGCTCGATTACCAACGCGCAGTACGGCGAGCTGCAAGCCGAGTTGGCCAGGGATCAGAAAGACCAGCAGATCGCCCGTCAGGCTCAGCAAGAGACCAACGAGCAGATCGCAGCCACCGCGAAGAAAACCGACACGCTGAGCGCCTTCGACCAGAAACTGGCGTGGGCCGCCAAGACCCAGTTCAAAGGCGACGTGCGTTTCCGCCAGGAAACCATCAAGAACGATGGCGTTTCCAACAACAGAGACTCGGACCGCCAGCGCATTCGTGCCCGTCTGGGTGCGTACACCGAGATCAACCCGCAGGTAGACACCGGTATCCGCATCGCCACCGGCAGCAGCGACGACGCGCGTTCCACCAACCAGGACCTGAACAACTACTTCGACAAGAAGTCGATCTGGCTGGACCAGGGTTACGTCGACTACCACCCTGACGCGATCAAGAACCTGCACCTCGTTGCCGGCAAGATGCCGCAACAGTGGGTGAGCATGGGCGACATCATCTGGGATAGCGACATCAGCCCGGAAGGTCTGGCAGTGACCTACAAGTACCCACTGGGCGGCAGCACCGAACTGTTCGGTAGCGCCGGTCACTACACCCTCAAGGACAACGTCGACGGCGAAGGCGTGCAATTCAAACACGACCTGCGTCTGTACGCTGGCCAATTGGGCGCGCGTTTCGCGATCACCGACAACCTCAAAATGACCTTGGGCGGCAGCCTTTACGCCTACGACAACGATGACAGCAGTGCTTGCCCGACGACTGGCGCCGTCACCGCTCCGTGCGCACTGGCCGTCAACGGCAACAGTCCGGGCGAGCAATTCAAACTGTACGAAGGCTTTGGTCAGCTGGATATCGGCGGGCTGCCAATGCCGCTGTCGTTGTATGGCCAGATCGTCAACAACGACGACGCCAGCAACGATCAGGACATGGGCTGGCTGGCAGGTGTGAAGACCAAGTTCTACGGCTTCGCAGTGGACTACAACTACCGCGATGTGCAGCGCAACGCCGTGGTTGGCGCCTTCACCGACTCCGACTTCGCCAACGGCTTCACCGGTTCCCGTGGCAGCAAGTTGAAAGTGAGCTACGAAATCGACAAGAACTTCGCCCTGGGTGCGACGTACTTCATGGCCAACTCCGACTACACCAACGCCAGCGCCGGCTTGAGAGACTCGGACATCAACACCCTGCAACTGGATGCTGAAGCCAAGTTCTGATAACTCCGCTACAGCACTCGGGCAAGGAAGCCCGAGGTGTTTTTACAGCATGGCATTGACTCATCGGTCCCCATCATCCGTCCGATGCTTCAATGCCAGGCTGTTTTCATTTCCTGCCCAGAAACCTGTGGCGAGCGAGCTTGCTCGCGCTGGAGCGCGAAGCGGTCCCAAAATCAGCCGTCGCGATTTTCCAGACATACCGCGTCAACCATTTTTGCGGCTGCTTCGCACCCGAGCGGGACGGTGCGACGATTCGACAAGCTCCCTCGCCACAAAAACCCACCACAAATCCCTGTGGCGAGCGAGCTTGCTCGCGCTGGAGCGCGAAGCGGTCCTAAAAAAATCAGCCGCGATCAACGCTTACGCAAAATCACACTACCAATCGAATAGCCCGCCCCGAACGAACTGAGCACGGCCAGCGAACCTGGCGCGAGGTCATCCTGGTTTTTGTGAAACGCGATCACCGAGCCGGCGGAGCTGGTGTTGGCGTAGGTGTCGAGAATCACCGGAGCTTCTTCTTCGGTGGCTTCGCGGCCCAGCAGTTTCTTCACGATAAGGTGGTTCATGCTGAGGTTGGCCTGGTGCAGCCAGAAGCGTTTCACGTCAGCAATGTTCAGCGAATTCTCTTCCAGGTGCGTAGCGATCAGCTCCGCGACCATCGGGCATACGTCGCGGAACACCTTGCGGCCTTCCTGCACGAACAGCTTGTCCTTGGCGCCGATGCCCTCTTCCGCCGCGCGGTTGAGGAAGCCAAAGTTATTGCGGATGTTATTGGAGAACTTGGTGAGCAGTTTGGTGCTGACCACATCGAACTGATATTCGGACGTTGCCAGATCAGCGCGCTCGATGATCACGGCAGTCGCCGCATCACCAAAGATGAAGTGGCTGTCACGGTCGCGGAAGTTCAGGTGACCGGTGCAGACTTCCGGGTTGACCATCAGGATCGCCCGGGCCTGGCCCAGTTGCACGCTGTTGGCGGCGGCCTGGATACCGAAGGTCGCCGAAGAGCACGCCACGTTCATGTCAAAACCGAAACCCTGGATGCCCAGCGCTTCCTGGACTTCGATGGCGATGGCCGGATAGGCGCGTTGCAGGTTGGAACAGGCGACGATCACGCCGTCGATGTCCGCCGCGGTTTTGCCCGCGCGCTGCAAGGCTTGCTCGGCGGCGCCGATGGCCATCTGGCACAACACCGACCACTCGTCATTCGAGCGTTCCGGCAGGCGTGGCGCCATGCGTTGCGGGTCGAGGATGCCGTCCTTGTCCATGACAAAACGGCTTTTGATGCCAGAGGCTTTTTCGATAAACGCGGCACTGGATTCGGTCAAGGCTTCGACTTCACCACGGGCGATCGCTTCGGCGTTGTCGGCGTTGAACTGCGCAACGTAAGCGTTGAAAGACTGCACCAGCTCTTCATTGGAAATGCTGTTGGCCGGGGTGTACAGGCCGGTGCCGCTGATGACGACGTTATGCATGGTCGTTTCTCTAATCTGATCAGGCAGAAAGCATTGGTACCGACGTACCAACGCACAAAGGGTCTATTCCCATCCGGGGGACGCAAACCTGGCATCGCTTTATTCCGACCCGCCCGCAGCCGTGAAGGCTCAAAACCGCGGGGCCGGCGTTTATAGGCGCGAAGTTTGCCATAAACGTGGGGTTTTGGCCTTATTTGCTAAAGCAACAGCAAACGTGTTTGGCGCCTGTGTGGCGAGGGGATTTATCCCCGTTCGGCTGCGGAGCAGTCGTAAAACCGTCACCCCACGGTGTACCTGATTCATTTGATCGCAATGCTTTTGGGGCGGCTTCGCCGCCCAACGGGGATAAATCCCCTCGCCACAAAGCTCGCATCTTCAGCGGTCCTGCTAAGGCTCCACCTGGCTCCACTGCTTGTTCAGGCGCTTGTCCGAGATCGGCACCTTGGTCCCCAGTTGCTGGGCAAACAGGGAAACCCGGTACTCCTCCAGCCACCAGCGATACAGCTCAAGCTGCGGATCGCGCTTGCCTTCCTGGGCGTGTTTGCTGGCGCGGGCCTGGTATTGAGCCCACAGGCCCGACAACTCACCGCTCCAGACTCGATCCCGCTGCACCTGCGCGCCTATTTTCTCGAAACGTTGCTCGACCGCTTTCAGGTAACGCGGCAACTCCTTGAGCCACTGCATCGGCGTTTCGCGGACGAACCCCGGATACACCAGATGACTCAGTTGCTGCTTGATATCGTTGAGCGCCACAGCCTGAGCCAGATCAATCTTGCCCTTGAAGCGTTTCTGCAACCCGTGCCAGAGCTTGAGAATCTCCAGCGTCAACTTCGCCAGGCGTTCGGCATGCTCGGTCCAGCCACCACGTTTGCGCTCGGCCAGCGCGGCCAATCCAGCGCCGTCACGGGGCAACGGGTCTTCACCCTCAAGAATGCAGCTGTCGAGGCTGGCCAACAGAATGTCTTCCACCAGACTGTCGATACGCCCCATGTCGCGGTACATCAGGCCCAGCTCGGTCAGTCCCGGCAACTTGCCACGCAGAAACTTCGCCGGTTCCGCCAACTGCTGCATCAGCAACCGCTGCAACGCGCGTCGATGCTGGAACTCGGCTTCGGCCGGCGTGGAGAACCGCCCTTCCTTGACCGTTCCGTTCTCTTCCACCAGCGCGGGATAGACCGTCATCGACAGCCCGGCGATCTTCTGCTGGGTTTTCTCCGCCACCGCGGCAAAGACTTTCGCCTCCACCGGTTGCTGGCTTTTAGCGGTTTGTGGGACGGCCAGTGCGGCCTGACTGGCTTCGGCGAAACGTGCCGTCAGCTCCGCCAGATCACGCCCTTCACCGAGGAACTTGCCCTGGCCGTCGACGATTTCCAGGTTCATGCGCAAATGACTGTCGACCTGTTGCGCCGCTTCGGCCCAGGCTTCATCACTGACCCGCGCACCGGTCATGCGCAGCAGTTCACGTCCCAGCGCCTGGGGCAATGAGCCTTCCGCAAAAGTCATGCGCTGCAACGCCGCTTTGACGAAATCCGGTACCGGGACGAAGTTTTTGCGCAGGGCCTTGGGCAGGTTGCGCACCAGCGCGATGCATTTGGCCTCGATCACACCCGGCACCAGCCACTCCAGCCGTTCCGGAGGCAACATCGGCAACAAGGGTGCCGGCACGCGCAGGGTCACCCCGTCGCGGGGATGGTTGGGTTCGAAGTGGTAACTCAGTGCCAGTTCCAGATCGCCAATGTGCAAGGTGTCCGGGTAATGCTGCGCGGTGACTTCGCTGGCTTCGCGAGCCAGTACGTCTTCCTCGCGCATGATCAGCAGCTGCGGGTCTTTCTGGCTGTTGACGCGGTACCAGCTGTCGAACGTCGCGGTCTGGTGAATCTCCGCCGGCAGCCGCGCATCGTAGAACGCGAACAGGGTTTCTTCGTCGGCCAGAATGTCGCGACGACGGGCCTTCGCTTCCAGTTCGTCGAGCTGTTCAAGAAGTTTCTGGTTGGCGCTCAGGCATTTGGCCTTCGATTGAATCTCGCCCCGCACCAGCCCTTCGCGAATGAAAAACTCACGGGACACCACCGGATCAATCGGCCCGTAATGCACCGGCCGGCGACCGACCACGATCAGCCCGAACAAGGTGATCTGCTCGAACGCCACGACTTGTCCGCGCTTCTTCTCCCAATGGGGTTCGAAGTGGTTTTTCTTGATCAGGTGCCCGGCCAGCGGTTCGATCCAGTCGGCGTCGATCTTGGCGACCATGCGCGCATACAGCTTGGTCGTTTCCACAAGCTCAGCGGCCATCAACCATTGCGGACGCTTCTTGCCGAGGCCCGACGAGGGATGAATCCAGAAGCGCCGCTGACGGGCTCCGAGGTAATCACCGTCTTCGGTTTTCTGGCCGATCTGACTGAGCAACCCCGAGAGTACGGCTTTGTGCAGCTTCGGATAATCCGCCGGCTCCTTGTTGAGGCTTAGCTGCATGTCGCGGCAGATCAGGCTCAACTGGCGATGGGAGTCGCGCCATTCGCGCAACCGCAGGTAGTTGAGGAAGTTCTTGCGACACCAGTTACGCAGCGGACTCGCTGTCAGCGCCTGGCGCTGTTCCTCGAAACCACGCCACAGATTGACCAGCCCGGCGAAGTCCGAGTCGACGTCTTTCCATTGCGCGTGGGCCTGGTCCGCAGCCTGTTGACGCTCCGGCGGACGCTCGCGCGGGTCCTGGATCGACATGGCGCTGGCAACGATCAGCACTTCCTGCAAGCTGCCGAGCTTGGCCGCTTCCAGCAACATGCGGCCCATGCGCGGATCCACCGGCAGCCGTGCCAATTGACGACCGAGCGGGGTCAGTTGACTGTTGCGGTCCACCGCCGAGAGTTCTTGCAGCAGGTTGAAACCGTCGCTGATGGCCTTGCCATCCGGTGGTTCGATAAACGGGAAATCAGTAATCTCGCCAAGGCGCAGATGCAGCATCTGCAGGATCACGGCGGCGAGGTTGGTACGCAGGATTTCCGGGTCGGTAAATTCCGGACGGCCCATGAAATCTTCTTCGCCATACAGGCGGATGCAAATGCCCGGTTCGACCCGTCCGCAACGACCTTTGCGCTGGTTGGCGCTGGCCTGGGAAATGGCTTCGATGGGCAGGCGCTGGACCTTGGCGCGGTAGCTGTAACGGCTGATGCGCGCCGTGCCGCTGTCGATCACGTAACGAATGCCCGGTACGGTCAACGACGTTTCCGCGACGTTGGTCGCCAGGACCACTCGACGACCGGGGTGCGACTGGAAAATCCGCTGCTGTTCCGTCGGGGACAACCGCGCGTACAAGGGCAGGATTTCGGTGTGCTTGAGCTGCGCCTTGCGCAACATGTCGGCGGCGTCGCGAATCTCCCGCTCGCCGGGCAAAAACACCAGCACATCACCGGGGCTCTTGCGTTCACTGCGTTCGAACGCGGCGATCTCGTCCAGTGTCGCGAGGATTGCCTGATCCACGGTCAGGTCGTCCTCGACGCGGTTACCCTCTTCGTCCTGCTCCAGGGTCAGCGGGCGATACCAGGTCTCTACCGGGAAGGTGCGGCCGGAGACTTCAACAATCGGTGCATCATCGAAATGCCTGGAAAAACGCTCCAGATCGATGGTTGCCGATGTGATGATGACTTTCAGGTCTGGGCGACGGGGCAGCAGGGTTTTCAGGTAGCCGAGCAGGAAATCGATGTTCAGGCTGCGTTCGTGGGCTTCGTCGACGATGATCGTGTCGTAGCGTTCGAGGTAGCGGTCGTTCTGTGTTTCCGCCAGCAGGATGCCGTCGGTCATCAGTTTGATCAGGGTGTTGGAATCGCTTTGATCCTCGAACCGCACCTGATAACCGACCAACGCACCCAACGGCGTACCGAGTTCTTCCGCAACCCGGCTCGCCACACTGCGTGCAGCGATTCGACGGGGCTGGGTGTGACCAATGAGGCCGTACTGGCCGCGACCGATTTCCAGGCAGATTTTCGGCAACTGGGTGGTCTTGCCCGAACCGGTTTCGCCGGCAATGATCAGCACCTGATGCTTGAGCAGCGCCTCTTTGATTTCGTCGCGCTTGGCGGCGATTGGCAGGCTGTCGTCATAACGCACCACCGGCAGGCTGGCACGCCGCGCCAGCACCTGATCACAGGACGCCTGCATGCGCGCCACCCACTGAGCCAGCTTGGCTTCATCAGGTTTCTTGCGCAGCTCAAGCAACTGCCGCCGCAGCCGGTGGCGGTCGGCGAGCATGGCGTGATCGAGGTTTTTCAGCAGTTTGTCGATGGAGGGCGATTCGTCGGTCATCAGGTACGCAATTCAGTCGGCTAGTGGCGCAGTGGGCGGATTGTCGCAGATTTGGGGCCATAGCGACGAATGCAACCCACTTTTGTGGCGAGGGAGCTCGCTCCCGTTGGACTGCGCAGCAGTCCCTCTTTAAGGGCCGCTTCGCAGCCCAGCGGGAGCAAGCTCCCTCGCCACAGGTTGCTCACTGAACCAATTACTCGCTGTCGAAGCCCTTGCGTCTATACGGGAACACATCGATCACCTTGCCGGCGCGGATGGCTTCCTGAAGGCTTTTCCAGTAATCGGCGTTGTACAGCTCGCCATGCAACTGATCGAACAGCCTGCGCTGCCCGGAATCGGCAAACAGGAACGGTGGAAATTCCTCGGGAAACACGTCCAGCGGACCGATCGAGTACCACGGCTCGGACGCCATCTCATCCTCCGGCGTGCGCGGCTGCGGGATGTGGCGAAAGTTGGCTTCCGTCAGGAAGCAGATTTCGTCGTAGTCATAAAACACCACCCGGCCGTGACGCGTAACGCCGAAGTTCTTCAGCAGCATGTCGCCGGGAAAAATATTCGCCGCCGCCAGTTGCTTGATCGCCAGGCCATAATCCTCCAGCGCCTCGCGGACCTGATCGTCGTTGGCGTTTTCCAGGTACAGGTTGAGCGGCGTCATCCGCCGTTCGGTCCAGCAGTGGCGAATCAGCACCGTGTCGTCTTCCACCGACACCGTGGAAGCCGCCACTTCCAGCAATTCTTCCAGACACGCCGGATCGAACTTGCTCAACGGAAAGCGGAAATCGGCGAATTCCTGGGTATCGGCCATGCGCCCGACCCGGTCGACACTTTTCACCAGCCGATACTTCTCGATCACCGTCGCACGGTCGACGTTTTTCGACGGCGAGAAACGGTCCTTGATGATTTTGAATACGGTATTGAAACCCGGCAGGGTGAACACACTCATCACCATGCCGCGCACGCCGGGGGCCATGATGAACTGATCGTCGGTGCTCGCCAGGTGGTTGATCAGCGCTCGATAGAACTCGGACTTGCCGTGTTTGTAGAAACCGATCGAGGTGTACAGCTCGGCGATGTGCTTGCCCGGCAGGATGCGCTTGAGGAAACCGATAAACTCCGCTGGCACCGGTACATCCACCATGAAATACGACCGGGTGAACGAGAAGATGATCGACACATCGGCTTCATCGGTGATCAGCGCATCGATCTGGATGCCGCGACCTTCGCGGTGCAGCAATGGAATCACCAACGGCCATTGCTCGTCCTGGGTGTAAATCCGTCCCACCAGGTAGGCGCCTTTGTTGCGGTAGAGCACGGAGGAGAACAGTTCAACGCTCAGGTCCGGGTCCTTGCACACCCAGTCCGGCAGGTTCTCACGTAATTGCGCTTCGAGACGGCGCAGGTCGCCGGCCAGATCAGCGTAATCCTCGCTGAAACGGTAGTCGGCAAAGATGCTCTCCAGCATGCCGGAGAGCTGCCCTTGGGGTTTGTAGGTGCGGGTTTGTGCGGCCCGGGCCCGACGCAGGCTCGGCCGGGTGGTGTGGATGAACATGCAGCCGTCACTGATCAGGTCATGGCTGAACAGCCCGCAGAAGATCGAGTTGTACCAGGTCTCGGACAGTTCATCGTCGAAGCGCAGGTCGATCAGCTTGATGTAGGCGCTCTTGACCAGTGGCCAGCAGCTGACGTCCAGCGTGTCGCTGTCGAAGGCGATACGCAGGCGTTCTACGGTTTCGCTGACTTTTTCTTCGTACAGATTGATCCGCGCGGCCGAGGCCGATTGCGTCTCCTGCCACTGGGCCTGCTCGAATCGAGCCCGGGCGCCGTCGGTGATCTGGCGGAAATGCTCGCGGTAATCGTCAAAGCCCTCGAGGATCATTCGGGCGATGTCGGCGGCTGGCCATTGCTGCGCCATGGTGAGACCTCTGCGGGAATTCGGAGCCCTGAGCTTAGCCAGTTAACCGGGTGCAGGAGAAGCGTAATTTTGCGGTGATCCGGGTTCAGACAGCTTTGCCTCCCGACGCGAGTCCGAGGCGGGTCTGGCGCTCAGTGATCGGCTCACGCCCCCTGCTCTGATTAAATGCCCGTTTTTCGGTTGCGACAGACCACTCACTCAGCAACACTCCCGTCCCCATCAAGCAAAGAGTGCCCCATGAGCCCCGTCGATATTGTCCGTTTGCTGTCGCTGGCCGCCATCTGGGGAGCGAGCTTTCTGTTCATGCGCATCATCGCCCCGGTGATTGGCACTGTTCCGACCGCATTTTTCCGTGTATCGATCGCGGCTGTCGGCCTGCTGGTGATTCTGGGGCTGATGCGTATCAGCTGGGATTTCAAGGGCAAACTCAAGACCGTGATGTTGCTCGGGGTAATCAATTCCGGGATTCCCGCGACGCTGTATTCCGTGGCGGCGCAAGTGTTGCCTGCCGGGTACTCGGCGATTTTCAATGCCACGACACCGTTGATGGGGGTGTTGATTGGCGGCCTGTTCTTCAGTGAAAAACTCACCGGCGCCAAGCTGGGTGGCGTATTCCTGGGCCTGTTTGGCGTTGGCATCCTGACCCGTGCCGGTCCGGTGGCATTTGACCTGCAACTGCTGATGGGCGCCCTCGCCTGCCTGCTGGCAACCACCTGCTATGGCTTCGCCGGGTTCCTCGCCCGTCGCTGGCTGGATCAGGCCGGCGGCCTCGACAGCCGTCTCTCGGCGCTGGGCAGCATGCTGGGGGCGACGTTGTTCCTGCTGCCGCTGTTCGGCTACAGCGTTATCAGCGAGCCGCCGGCGAACTGGGGTGGCTGGAATGTCTGGTTGTCGTTGCTGGGGTTGGGGCTGGGCTGCACGGCATTTGCGTACATTGTTTACTTCCGCCTGCTCACGTCCATCGGTCCGGTGAAGTCGATGACCGTGACCTTCATGATTCCGCCGTTCGGGGTGTTGTGGGGGGCGATGTTGCTGGATGAGCCTTTGTCGATGGCGCACATTTATGGCGGGGTGTTGATTGCGGTGGCGTTGTGGCTGGTGTTGAAGCCGGCGGTGGTGACGGCCAAGTAATTTGTTGAGGCTGATGCCGCCATCGTCGGAACGCCGCCCGGAGCCGGCTCGCTCCCACATTGGATCTTCAGTGAACACAAAATTTGTGAACCCTGGAGTTTCCTGTGGGAGCGAGCCGGCTCCGGGCGGCGTTCCGACGATGGCGATAGCCAAGACACTACAAAGCCGACTGACTCACCTCCCCATCCACCAACCGCCGAATCCCTAGCGGATTGGCATTCTGCAACGCCTCGGGCAGCAAGGCGTCCGGGTAATTCTGGAAGCACACCGGCCGCAAGAATCGGTCAATGGCCAGCGTGCCGACCGATGTCCCGCGCGAATCGGATGTCGCCGGGTACGGCCCGCCGTGCACCATGGCTTCACACACCTCGACCCCGGTCGGATAGCCATTGAGCAGGATTCGCCCTACTTTTTCCTGCAGCGATTCGGCCAGCCAACGGTACGCCAGCAGCTCATCAGACTCGCCGATCAGCGTCGCCGTCAGTTGCCCGCGCAAGCCGTGCAAGGCCGCCGCCAACTGTGCCTGATCCTCTACTTCGATGACGATGGTGGTGGGTCCGAACACTTCTTCCTGAAGCAACTCTTCGCCTCTGAGCAGCAGGCCGACATCCGCCTGGAACACCTGCGGTTGCGCCTGATTTCCCTGCTGCGGTTTGCCCGCGAGGTGCGTTACACCCGGATGCTCGTGCAGTTCGGCAAGGCCTCGGCTGTAGCTGCCCAACGCGCCGGCATTGAGCATGGTTTGCGCCGGCTGCTGGTTCATGCTTGCGCAAAACGTCTCCAGAAACAGGCTGAACTGCGGCGAACGCAGGCCGATGACCAGGCCCGGATTGGTGCAGAACTGACCACACCCCAAGGTCACCGAACCGGCGAGCTGCGCGGCAATCTGTTCGCCACGCACCTTGAGTGCTTCGGGCAGCAGGAACACTGGGTTGATGCTCGACATCTCGGCAAACACCGGGATCGGCTGTGGTCGGCTCGCTGCCATATGGCTCAACGCATTGCCGCCCTTGAGTGACCCGGTGAAGCCCACCGCCTGGATCGCCGGATGCTTGACCAGCCACTCACCGACGCCACCGCCAAAGATCATGTTGAACACGCCCGCAGGCATTTCGGTACGTTCGGCCGCGCGGATGATTGCATCCGCCACCCATTCAGCAGTTGCCATGTGCCCGCTGTGCGCCTTGAACACCACTGGGCATCCGGCGGCGAGCGCCGAAGCGGTATCGCCACCGGCCGTGGAAAAAGCCAGCGGAAAGTTGCTGGCTCCGAACACGGCCACCGGCCCCAACGCGATGCGGTACTGGCGCAGATCCGGACGCGGCAACGGCTGGCGATCCGGCAATGCCTGGTCGATGCGCGCGCCATAGAAATCGCCGCGACGCAGGACCTTGGCGAACAGGCGCATCTGGCCACTGGTACGTCCGCGCTCACCCTGAATGCGCCCCGCCGGCAATGCCGTTTCACGGCAAACAGTCGCGACGAAGTCATCACCCAAGGCGTCGATTTCATCGGCGATCGCCTCCAGGAACAACGCACGCCTGTCGGCGCTGACGTTGCGATAGATCGGGTACGCAGCGGCTGCAGCCTTGGCGGCGGCGTCCACTTCCGCTTCGCTGGCTTGAAAGAAGGTACCGGGGAGCGGCTCGCCCGTGGTTGCATCGAGGCTTTGCAGCTGCAATGTCCCGTTGGCGCTGCGACGGCCACCGATGTAGTTGTGTCCTGATAACGTGTTCATGGGAGGTTCCTTGACCGGGTAAAAAAACCGGTAATTGAAGACTTAAAGCGCACGCACCTGGCCGATGGCCAACGGCTGGGAGCTCTCGCCAATGCCGTTTTCCAGGGGCGCACCGAACGCGTCGAGGCTGATCTGGAACCGATCACCCGGTTGGGTTTTGACCCCGTCGGCGAACGACAGCGTGGCGGTGCCGAAGTAATGCACGTGAACATCCCCCGGACGCAAAAACTGGGCGTATTTGAAGTGATGGAATTCAAGGTTGGCGAGGCTGTGGCACATGTTGTCTTCGCCGCTGAGAAACTCTTTTTCCCAGATCACTTCGCCGTTGCGTTTGATGCGGCTGGTGCCGGCCAGATGCCGGGGCAACTCACCGACGCGCAGTTCCGGACCGTAGGCGCAAAAGCGCAGCTTCGAGTGCGCGAGGTACAGGTAATTACGCCGCTCCATCACATGGTCGGAGAACTCGTTGCCCAAGGCATAACCGACGCGGTACGGCAGGCCATCGTCACCAATGACATAGAGGCCGGTCAGTTCCGGCTCCTCGCCGGCGTCTTCGGCGAACGGCGGCACCGGGAAGTCTGCACCGGGTCGCACGACGATGCTGCCGTCGCCCTTGTAGAACCATTCCGGTTGCGCCCCGACCTGGCCAGCTTCTGGCTTCCCACCTTCCAGACCCCATTTGAAAATGCGCATGGTGTCGGTCATGCCGGCTTCAACCGCACCTTCTTGCTGGTGCATCTTGTCCCGCGCCGATGCGCTGCCCAGATGGGTCAGGCCGGTGCCACTGATCAGGCAATGGGCCGGGTCTTCGTGATCCAGCGGCGGCAGGACGTTGCCCTGCTGCAGCAGTTGCGCGTAGTCCGGGCCCGGCACGGTGCCGCGCGTTGCGGCTTCTTCCTGCAGGCTGCGATTGGCGCGGATCGCCGCGAGTGCCAGTTCACGGGTGCTGCGCGTATTCAGCAGCACCTGGACCTGTGCCCCATCGACGAGGCCGACCTGGCGTTCGCCGGCTGAGTTTTCAAATTGAATCAGGCGCATGTCGGCCCTCCGGAAAGTCATGATTTTGACGAGGAGATTTATCCGTTCTGTGGCGAGGGGATTTATCGGAATGCCGCATCACCCCGTTCGGCTGCGAAGCAGTCGTGAATCCGGTCCAACCCAGTCCGTCTGAATGGGTGCTGGGGCCGCTTCGCAGCCCAACGGGGATAAATCCCCTCACCACAGGAGTTCCACTACACGGTCATTCGATGATGTTGAAGTCGCTCAAGTATTCATCGGAAATTTCCAGGCCCAGGCCCGGCGTGTTGTCGTCGAGCTGGATGTAACCGTTGACCGGTTGCGGCTCGCCCTTGAACACGTAATAGAAGAGTTCGTTGCCGACTTCAACGTCGAATACCGGGAAGAACTCGGCCATCGGCGACGCGGTGGTGGACATGGTCAGGTGGTAGTTGTGCATCTGCCCGGCGTGAGGGATCACCGGCACCGACCAGGCTTCAGCCATGGCGTTGATCTTGCGCGCAGCGGTGATGCCGCCGACGCGGTTGGTGTCGTACTGGATCACGTCGATGGCGCGACGTTCCAGCAGATCCTTGAAGCCGTAGGAGGTGAATTCGTGCTCACCGCCCGAGATCGGCATGATCCCCATTTTTTTCAGTTCGATGTAGCCTTCGATGTCATCGGCGATCACCGGTTCTTCGAGCCAGCGTGGTTCGAATTCGGCGAGTTTTGGCAACATCCGGCGGGCATATTCCAAGGTCCAGCCCATGTAGCATTCGAGCATGATATCGACGTCAGGACCGGCCAGTTCACGCAGCGCGCGCACTTGTTCGATGTTCTTGCGCATGCCCGCCGGGCCGTCTTTCGGACCGTAGCCGAAACGCATTTTCAGCGCGGTGAAACCCTGGTTCAGATAGCCCTGGGCTTCTTCGAGGAACAGGTCAAGGTTGTCGTTGGCGTAGAGCTTGGAGGCGTAGGTCCAGATCTTTTCCTTGGTGCGTCCACCGAGCAGCTTGAACACCGGCTTGTTCACGGCTTTACCCATGATGTCCCAGATGGCGATGTCGATCGCCGAGATGGCCGCCATGCCGATGCCTTTGCGGCCCCAGGCGTGGCTCTGGCGGTACATTTTCTGCCAGATGTATTCGTTGTCGAACGGGTCTTCGCCAATGGCGATCGGGGCCAGGTAAGTGTCGATGATTTCCTTGGCGACACGCGGGGCCAGGGCGCAGTTACCGATGCCGACAAGACCGGTATCGGTCTCGACTTCCACCACCAGCCAACCATGGAAACGGAACGAGCCCATGGCATCGCCACGCTCGAACAGGATGTCGCTGGCATTGGTGCAGAAGTGCGCTTGAGGGGGAACGACTTTGCCTTTCCACTCGAAAACGCGGGTACGGATCGCTTTGATTTTCATGAATACAGTTTCCTTGCGCTGCCGGTTTCTTGTCATTGTTGGGTCGTGTGCGCAAAGCCGCTCGGATGGCGGGCTCCAGGCATTCGATGGACCGACTGTAGCCAGCGCCAGGGGGTGGCGGATAATCACTTATGCGTATCCGACGATAACCTGAGGTGATCGCAACAACGGGTTATGGGCCAAGTAGGGTTATCAGGTTTTCCACAAAAAAATGTGGGAGCGAGCCTGCTCGCGATGGGGCAGTGTCAGCTGACATATATGCCGTCTGACACTCCGCTATCGCGAGCAAGCTCACTCCCACAGGGGTAATGCGTTGATCACAGAGCCCGCTAGCACCACCCATCACTGTGGGAGCGAGCCTGCTCGCGATGGGGCCGTGTCAGCTGACATATATGCCGTCTGACACTGCGCTATCGCGAGCAGGCTCACTCCCACAGGAGATTTCTGTTGGTTTAGCGATCGAGGATCAGTAGCTGTTGGTCCCCATCCGGCAGGCAATCTCGAACGCCTGGCGGATTGCACCGACGTTGGCCTTGCCCTGGCCGGCGATGTCGAACGCGGTGCCGTGGGCCGGGGTGGTGATCGGGATCGGCAGGCCGCCCTGCACGGTCACGCCGCGGGAGAATCCCATCAACTTGATCGCGATCTGGCCCTGGTCGTGGTACATGGTCACGACCGCGTCGAAGACACTGGCATCGCCCTGAACCTTTAGGAAAATCGTATCCCCCGGATAAGGTCCGTCTGCGGCAATACCGAGTTCCTGCGCTGAACGAACCGCCGGGCCGATGATGTCCAGCTCCTCGCGACCGAACGAACCGTTGTCACCGTTGTGCGGGTTCAAGCCGCAGACGCCGATGCGTGGTTTTTCCAGACCATTGCGTTTGAGCGCGGTGTCGATCAGCTGAATCGCCTCCACCACACGCGCTTGAGTCAGCATGCCCGGGACTTCGGACAAGGCCACATGGGACGTGACCCGCGACGTCCAGAGGTTATCGAGCACATTGAATTCGCAGAACGGCCCGTGGAAATCCAGCAGCTCGGCGAACCAGTGCAACTCGTCGTTATGCGCCATGCCAGCCATGTGCAGCGAAGTCTTGTTCAGTGGCCCGAACAGCACGGCATCGGTCGTCCCGGCCTCGGTCAGGCGCAGCGCTTTTTCCAGGGTATCGAGGCTGTAGCGACCACCGATGACGCTGGCTTCACTGCGGGGAAACTCTCCCAGGGTGTCGCCGCGAAAATCGTAGAACAACGGCGTGTCATCGGTGAACGACAACTGCTCCAGCGACGCCACACGACGGTAGGGAAACTCCACGCCGGCAATGCGCATCCCGCGCTGCATTTCCGCCTCGTCGGCAATCAAAATCACATTGGCCTGGCTGCGTACGGCAGGCTCCGCAAGCAGGCGTGCGATCAGTTCCGGGCCGATGCCCGCCGGGTCACCCAGGACCATGGCGATGGTTGTCTTGTTCATGCTTCACTCCTCAAGGGTTCTGGCCATGTCCGCTCAATGGCGCAAGGCTCGCAGCGATAAACCCGCTGCGCGTTACTGTAGAAAAGTCGTTGCTGATCGGCGCTCGGCAGATCAGCCACGATGGATTTGAATCCGCTGTAAATGTCATCGAACGAACCGCACAGGCTGTCCACCGGAAAGTTGCTGGCGAACATCACTCGATCGGTGCCAAACATTGCGATGACTTCGCGCACGATCCAGGCGTTGTCCTTGGCGCGCCAAGGCTGGCCGGCCTGACCGAGTCCGGAAACCTTCACCTGCACGTTGGGCCACTGGGCCAGTCGCGACATCGCCAGTCGCCACCCCGCCAAGCCTTCGGCGCTACGGTCATTGGGCAAACCGGCGTGGTTGAGAATCAGCGTGGTGCGAGGAAAATCCCGGGCCAAACGTTCGGCCTCGTGCAGGTTCCACCAGGGTGACTGCAAATCAAAATGCAGCCCCAGCCCTTCCAGCGCGGCGTAACCGCGACGCCAGCGCTCATCACTCATCAAGCTGCGCACATGACCCACTTGCTCTGGGGTACTGGGTCCGCCAGGCTTGTGACGCACGCTGCGTACGCACTTGAACCCGGCCTGTTCGGTCAGGACCGCAATGGCGTCCGGGTGATCGAGCCAGGCTTGCGCCACGATCGCATTCGGTACGCCATAGCGAGCGGCCAGGCCCTCAATGAAGCGGGTTTCGCCAATCGGGTCCTGCGGGTTCCATTCGGTCTCGATGTACACCGTTTGCACGACGTGATGAGGACCGGCATCAGCGAAGTAATCGTCGGGAAAATAACGGCGCTTGATCGCACTGTAGTCGCCGTAGCGAAACGCAATATTGGCCTCCGGGGCGAGCCAGGGATGGTCGTTGATTGCAGGGTCCCAGAAATGATGATGGGCATCGATAATCGGGCCGTTCCACACCTCACCCATGACGCACCTCATCGAGACTGATGAACAGCGTAGCCAGCACGAAGATCGCCGAGCACACCGCAAAGAAACCCAGGACCGGCGCAAAACCACCCGACATCTGCAGGATCACGCCCACCAGAATCGGCACCGCGATGCCGCCGGTACTGCCCGCCATATTCATCACGCCGCCGATCAAACCGACCCGTGCCGGCGCGGCCAACAACGCCGGGAAGCTCCAGTAGAGGCTGCCCCACATAAGAAAAAAGGCGGTCATGGCCAACAGCGCCACGGCTGCAAAAGGATCGCTCAGGGTCGGCAGCAACAGGAATGCACCCAAGGCCACCAGACCGGAAAACGCCAGCAGGCTCTTGACCGCAACTCCTCGGCTGACGCCCTTGCGGATCAGGCCGTCGCAGAGGAAACCGCCGGTCAACGAACCCAGTGCGCCGCACACAAAGATCACGAAGGTGGCGGCGCCGATGCCTTTGATATCGAACCCGCGGGCCTGTGCCAGGTAGCTTGGCCCCCAGGTCAGCAGCCCGAAATACACCATCGCCCAGCTGGCGCGACCGATCAGCAATCCGCTCAGGGAACGCGCGGCAATGCCCAGGCCTTTGACCGGAATTCGCGCGGCCTCAGCGGCAGGGGTGGCGCGTCCGGCGTTGATCTTCTCAAGCTCTTCGGCGTTCACCTGCGGGTGCGTGGCCGGGTCATCGCGCAGGTAACGTTGCGCCACCCAGGCCAGCACCAGTGTCGCGATGCCGGCAATCACAAAGGCCAGGCGCCAGGAGTCCAGCGATGCGATCAGGTAGGCAATGATCAACCCGCCAACCGCCACGCCCAACGGGCTGCCGCTGTCCATCAGCACCGCGCCACGGCTGCGCTCGCTTGGGGCCAGCCACAAGGAGATCAGCTTGCCGCCGGAGGGAAACAACGGGGCCTCTGCGGCGCCCAGGGCAACCCGGGCGAACAACAATGACAGCCCTCCCGTGGCGAATGCCGCGATCACCTGAAAGGTGCCCCATAACCCGGTGGACCAGCTGATGACGCGGTGCGGACCGAAGCGATCGATCAGCCAGCCGCCAGGAATTTGCAGTAAGGCATACGCCCAGAAGAAACTGCTGAGGATCAGTCCTTGCATGCTCGGTGACAGAGAAAATTCATGGGCGATGGTCGGCATCGCGATGGACAACGACACCCGGTCGATCAGGTTGACCATGGTCAACGCGAACACAATCGCGAAGATTTTCCAGCGCACATGGCTGGCGGTGCGAGTGGTCGCCTGCGGTGTTGCCGCTGTCACTGCCGCTGACTGAACATCTGCGCCAGGCAGATGCAGGGAAGCACTGGGACGAGCCATGGTGCGTACCTCTGTTTATTATTTTTGTGGATGCAACGACACCGTTTTATACGGCGCCTGGTGAGCACTATCGAAGGCCCAGTGATAACCGTCTAATCAATACTTGAAATCAGGCGATAGCCTTGGGTTATTGCATACCCTGCTTTCACCGCGCTTTCACTGCCCCGCAGCGACCGCTTTTCATCGCAAAATGCTCTGGCACAACGCTCTGAGGGAAAACTGTCATTTTCGATGTTACGACCTATAACTACAGGCTATCGGTGTATGTATTGTTTTGACTAGACGCGAGGCAAACACCTTCCCACACTCGGACCAGGCTTGCGGCTTTCGAGCGCAGACAAGTCACTCATAACAACTACAAAAACGAGGCCCTTCCATGCGAAATGCATTCGTCCGTCGTACGTCCCGTCTGTTTCTTGGCTGCACACTGGTCGCCGCCGGCGCCCTTCCTGCACTCGCTCACGCGGCCTGGCAACCGGACAAGAACGTCGAAATCGTCGTCGCCGGCGGTCCTGGTGGCGGCACCGACCAGCTCGGCCGTCTGATCCAGTCGATCATCACCACTCACAAACTGCTCGACGTTAATACCATCGTCCTCAACAAGGGTGGCGGCAATGGCGCCGAAGCCTTTCTCGACCTGAAAATGAACAAAGGCGATCCCGAAAAACTGGTGATCGGCACCAACAACATCTACCTGCTGCCCCTGGTATCCAAGCTCGGTTATCAATGGCAGGAACTGACCCCCGTGGCGGCAGTGGCTGAAGACGACTTCATCCTCTGGAGTTACAAAGGGGCGCCCTGGAAGGACGCCAAGGGATTCTATGAAGCCGTCAAGGCTGACCCGTCGAACCTGCGCATGGGCGGCAGTCAGTCCAAGGATGTCGACCAGACCCTTACCCTGCTGCTGAACCAGACCACCAACAGCAAACTGGTGTACATCCCGTTCAAAAGCGGCAGTGAAGCGGCCACTCAACTGGCCGGCAAACACATCGCCGCCAACGTCAACAATCCCAGCGAAAGCATCAGCCAATGGCGTGGCGATCAGGTCGAGCCGCTTTGCGTGTTCAGTAAAGAGCGCATGGCCTACACCGAGAAAGTCGCTGGCGACAAGTCGTGGGCCGATGTGCCGACGTGCCATGAAGAAGGCCTGGGAGTCGATCAGTACCGCTTCCCGCGCACCGTGTTCATGCCTGGCGAAGTCACCGCCGAACAGCGCGCGTTCTATGTCGAGTTGATGCGCAAAGTCACCGAGACGCCTGAATTCAAGGCGTACGTCAAACAGAACGCTCTGGTGCCGACCTTCCTCGAGGGCGAGCCACTGACCGCCTACATTGAAAAAGACACCGCTCGCGTGACCCCGGTGTTCAAGGAAGCCGGCTGGCTGAAAAACTGAGTTGCCCACGGCCGTCCGCCTGCGCACGGCCGTCACCTTCTGGAGGTGCTTTCATGTCTCATTCTTCGGATTCACCCGCGTTGGTCGGCACCCGCTGGGTCGAACTCGGCCTGACATTGTTCACCACGCTGATCGGCGCGGTGGTGATGTTTGGCAGTATCGAACAAGGTATCGGCTGGGGCGATTCCGGCCCCGAGCCGGGTTACTTCCCCTTCTACATCGGCCTGATGTTGAGCGCGGCCAGTGTGGGCAACGGCGTATTGACCCTGGTGCGCTGGCAAGCCCTGAGCATTTCATTCGTCAGCCGAAGCGCGTTCAAGCAAGTGATATCGGTGTTTATCCCGATTGCGCTGTTCGTGGCGGCCATGCCGTTGACGGGCATTTATGTCGCCTCAGCCTGTTTCATCGCCTGGTTCATGTGGCGTGACAAGGTCCGTACCCAGCCCTACAGCAAGTTGATGATCGCCACCGTGTCCCTCGGTGCCGTGCTTGCCAGCTATCTGATTTTCGCACTGTGGTTCAAGGTCCCGCTGGATGCCGGCCCGATGGGCGACTGGATTGCCCAGGTCGGGAGATCTTTCAAATGAGCGAGTTCGATTCCCTGTTGCAAGGCATGAACCTGATCCTGACCCCGGGCCATATCGGCCTGATGGTGATCGGCGTGCTGCTGGGCATTCTGGTCGGCGTGTTGCCCGGTCTGGGTGCTCCTAATGGCGTGGCGCTGCTGTTGCCGCTGACGTTCACCATGTCGCCGGTTTCGGCGATCATCCTGTTGTCGTGCATGTATTGGGGCGCGCTGTTTGGCGGCTCGATCACCTCGATCCTGTTCAACATACCCGGTGAGCCCTCATCGGTGGCGACCACCTTCGACGGCTATCCGATGGCCCGTGAAGGTCGCGCCGCCGAAGCCCTCACCGCAGCGTTCAGCTCGGCACTGATCGGCGCGCTGGCTGGCGTGTTGCTGCTGACCTTTTTGTCGACGCGTATTGCCGCATTCGCCATGTCCTTCAGTTCGCCGGAATTCTTTGCGGTGTACCTGTTGGCGTTCTGCACATTCATTGGCATGAGCAAAAATCCACCGCTGAAAACCGTGGTCGCCATGATGATCGGTTTCGCCATGGCCGCAGTTGGCATGGACACTGTGTCAGGTAACCTGCGCCTGACTTTCGATCAACCGGCCCTCATGACCGGCATCAGTTTCGAAGTGGCGGTGATCGGCCTGTTCGGTATCGGTGAAATTCTCTGCACCGTCGAGGAAGGCCTGGTTTTTCGCGGCGAGCATGCGCGTATCACACCGATGGTGATACTGCGTACCTGGGCCAAGTTGCCGCGTTACTGGTGGACCATTTTGCGCAGCACGCTGGTGGGTTGCTGGATGGGCATTACGCCTGGCGGTCCGACGGCGGCATCGTTCATGAGCTACAGCCTGGCGCGACGCTTCTCGAAGAACCGCGACAACTTCGGCAAGGGCGAACTCGAAGGCGTGATTGCCCCGGAGACCGCAGACCATGCAGCGGGCACCAGTGCCCTGCTGCCGATGCTGACCCTGGGCATTCCCGGTTCTGCCACGGCGGCAGTGATGCTTGGCGGGTTGATGATCTGGGGCCTGCACCCTGGGCCGACGCTGTTCGTCGAGCAGCACGATTTCGTCTGGGGACTGATTGCCAGCATGTACCTGGGTAACGTCGTGAGCCTGATCGTGGTATTGGCCACGGTGCCATTGTTCGCTTCGATCCTGCGCATTCCGTTTTCCATCATTGCGCCGATCATCATTATGGTCTGCACCATTGGTGCGTACTCGGTGCACAACTCGTTCTTCGACGTGGTGCTGATGCTGGGCTTCGGTGCGCTGGGGTACCTGTTCAAGAAGCTCGGTTACCCGATTGCGCCACTGGTACTGGCCGCTGTTCTGGGGGACAAGGCTGAAGATGCGTTTCGTCAATCGATGCTGTTCTCAGACGGACAACTGGGGATTTTCTGGTCCAACCCGTTGGTGGGTTGCCTGACGACGGCGGCGCTGCTGATGCTGTTCTGGCCACTGATTTCCAAGGCATTGCAAACCCTGATGGGCTTGCGCAAACCCGCTGTCGCCAAACCAAAATCGGTGCTGTGACACAGCAATGCTGGCAACGCCTGACAATTGTTGTCAGGCTTGCCGCAGTCTTTTTTGCGAGTCGAGCCCATGACCCGAATTCCAGAAGCCAATGTGATCCACAGTCGACTGCGTCTGCGCCAATTGCGGCTGATGCTCGCGTTGGAGGAATTCGGTTCGTTGCGCCGCGCCGCTGACCACATCGGCATGACCCAACCCGCCGCAACCAAGATGCTCCATGAAGCCGAGGACCTGCTGGGCGTCGAGCTCTTCGAACGTCTGCCTCGGGGCATGCGCGCTACCCCGTTCGGGGAAACCGTCACCTATTACGCCCGCATGGTGTTCGCCGAACTCAGCGGCATGCGCGAAGAACTGGTGGCGCTCCAGTCCGGCAATCTGGGTCGGGTTGCCGTCGGCGCGATCCCCGCGCTGGCCTCGGGGCTGTTGACCCGAACCATCGCGACCTTGAAACAAAGCCATCCCCGGTTGTCCATGAGCATCCAGGTCGACACCAGCGACGTGCTGGTGCAGGCGTTGTTGCAGGATCAACTGGACATCGTACTGGGGCGGATTCCGGCGGGTGCCCGGGCCGAAGAATTGCTGTTCGACAGCCTCGGCGAAGAGGCGTTGTGCGTCATCGCCGGCGCGCATAATCCGTTGGCAAAAGAGACACAACTGAGCTGGGCCGAATTGCAGAACATGACCTGGGTGCTGCAGCAGCAGCCAAGCCCGATGCGCGCGATCATCAATCAGGTGTTCCACAATGCGCGGGTGGATATCCCCAGCAGCATTGTCGAAACCACGTCGATCATGACCCTGCTGTCGTTGATCCAGCAGACCGACATGCTCGGTGTCACGCCGGTGTCGGTGGTCGAGGATTATGCCGGTCGAGACTTGCTGGCGGTGTTGCCGATCAAGTTCGAAGCGCGGCTGCCGCCTTTTGGTCTGATCACCCGGCGGCATCGCATTCAATCATCGGCCATGCAGGCGTTCATGAATTCGGTGCGGGCCGAGCACGCGCTGACCAAATAAAAAAGGCCCGGCGGCCGACCAGGCTCTGGATAGGTACCCTCCCCTGTAGGAGCTGTCGAGTGAAACGAGGCTGCGATCTTTTGATCTTGCTTTTAAAAATCAAAAGATCGCAGCCTCGTTTCACTCGACAGCTCCTACAGGGGGATGGGTTTATGTGGTTTTACGGAACACAAACACCAGCCCGACGATGATGAGCAACATGCCCAGCATGCTCAGCGTCGCCAACCGATTACCGAAAAACAGGTAATCCATCACCGCCGTCACCGCGGGCACCAGGTAAAACAGACTGGTGACATTCACCAGATTGCCCCGAGCGATCAAGCGGTACAGCAGCAACGTCGCCAGCACCGAGACCACCAACCCCATCCACAACACCGGCACGATGAACCCGCTGCTGTGCTCGAAGTGAAATGGCTGGAACGGCACGAAAATCCCGCACAGCAACAGGCCCGCGAGGTATTGCACAGGCAACGTGCCGAGGGGATATTCAGTGATGCGCTTTTGCATGATCGAACCGAACGTCATGCTCGCCAGCGCCAGCAGGCCGAAGACCATGCCGGCCAGCGACATCCCGGCCAGGCCGATACCTTGGTAAACCACCATGATCAATCCGGCCAGTCCCAACGTCAGCCCGAACATCCGGCTGATGGAGCGCTGCCGCTCCATGATCACCACGGTCAGGATCGGCTGCACGCCCATGATCGTCGCCATGACGCCAGGCGTGACTTTGAGGTCCAGGGCCAGCAGATAAAAAATCTGATAGGCCCCCAACAGCACCACGCCCGTGGCCATCGCATACAACATCGGCTTGCCGCCCTTGGGCAGTTTCAGCCTGAGCAACGGCGTCAGCAGCGCCAATCCACAGAGAGCAATGGCGAAGCGAATGAGCAGAAAGGCAAAGGGTGACGCGTGGGCCAGCCCCCATTTGGAGAAGATCGCCCCGCTGCTCCACAGCAGAACGAACAGGCTCGTGGACGCCGCCGCGAGCGCGGTTTTTTTCGAAAGGACAAACATGAATACCACCTGTAGTCAGGCAAAAAGCCAATCCAGCCGAAGCTGAAGTTCAGTAGGTTTTTTCAGGCGGGCGCGGGGAACAGCAAAACGAAGCTGATCAGCCCGAAACGCCGACGCCCGGCGGTGATACGACTGCGTACACCGGCGTGCTACGAACAGGTGGGGGGTAATGACTGATCTGCACAGGCTGCTGATTCCCGCAAGGCACGACGCCAGCGTTGACCGCTGAATCGACTACCGCGTTGAGGAAGGAAGCTGGCATGGGCTGATCTTTTTTGATGAGTGGACGGCGGGTTGGAGAACACCGAGCGGCGACTATAACCAGCGGTGGGTACAGATTGCAATCACTGCTCGCTCAAGCGCGACAGGCTAATTGTGGCGAGGGAGCTTGTCGAATCGTCGCACCGTCCCGCTGGGTCGCGAAGCGGCCCCGCTCTTTTACCTGAAAAGCAGGGGACTGCTGCGCAGCCCAGCGGGAGCAAGCTCCCTCGCCACAGGTAAAGTGTCGCGTCTGAGGGAATGGTATTTCTCGCAGGGAGCGGTTGTATTTTGTGCTCGACTTTATCCAAACAGCCAATACCCCAACGCCACCAACACCACCACCGCCAATACCGGTCGCAGCACTCGGTAAGCCTTGGGATGACGACGCTTCCACTGTTTGATCACACCACTGAACCGGTCGCTGGAGTTCTTGCTCCAGGCGTACACCTGATTGATCCCGCCAACACGTTCGTCATCAAGGTTCTGCGGCGCAGTGGCGCGGCCGAGCCAGCCACTGATGTAGCGGTTGATACGGGTCATGAAGCGATTGCTGAGCGGTCGCTCGATGTCACAGAACAGGATCACTCGAGTCTTTTCGGTTTCATTCTTGACCCAGTGGACATAAGTCTCATCGAACATCACGTCTTCGCCGTCCCGCCAGGCGTATTCCTGGCCGTCGACGAAGATCCGGCAGCTGTCGGAATTAGGTGTCGACAGACCCAGGTGATAACGCAGGGAGCCCGCGAACGGATCACGGTGCGGGTTCAGGTGACTCCCCCCGGGGAGCAGCGCGAACATCGCGCCTTTGACGTTGGGGATGCTGCTGACCAGTGCCACCGTTTTCGGGCACAGGGCTTCGGCAGAAGGCAGCGGTTTGTCGTACCACTTGAGGTAGAAACGCTTCCAGCCCTTCTTGAAGAAAGAGCCAAAACCGGCGTCGTTATTCTTTTCCGCGGCGCGAATATAGCCCTCGTCAAACAGGTGCATCGCTTCGTCACGGATGACTTCCCAGTTGTCCTTGAGCACGTCCAGCTCCGGGAATTTACTGCGGTCCAGATAAGGTTTGGACGGCACGCCGGAGAACACATACATCAAGGCGTTATAAGGGGCGAACAAGGCTGAGTGGTTGACGAACTGACGCAGGACAGGCAATCGCGCCTTGCCGCGCAAATGCACATAGAGGGTGCTGCCCAAAAACAGCAACAACAGCGACGCCTTCGCGGCAAAGGAAAAGGTCATCAACAACTCCTTGAGAATAGGCAACTCTGCGCAACGCCATTTACCCGACGTGGCAGCCGGCCATGATAATCACTACCGGCCTCTGGAAAAACCCACTTTATTCAACATTCAGTATTGAAGATTGCGTAACAAAACACTTCATATCACGGGATTCCTGAACGGGGGCTGACCTGAGTCAGCCCCCGTTCCTATTTCAAATCCGGCTTACTATCTGTAGCAGCTGGCGCAGCCTGCGTTGGCTGCAACAAAAAGCACGTTTGCCTGCGCAATTCCTGATGGGCAGGTACTAGTCTCCTACGCCTGGTTTTCCTGATCGGTAAACAGATCGCTGAACAACATGCTCGACAGGTAGCGCTCGCCAGAGTCCGGTAAAATCACCACGATCGTCTTGCCCTGCATTTCCGGCGTTTCGGCCAATCTAACCGCCACTGCCATGGCAGCACCGCAGGAGATACCGCACAGGATCCCTTCTTCCTGCATCAGGCGCAGCGCCATGGCTTTGGACTCATCATCCGTCACCAGCTCAACCCTATCGACGATCGACAGGTCCAGGTTTTTCGGCACGAAACCAGCACCGATGCCCTGGATCTTGTGCGGACTCGGCTTGATTTCTTCACCCGCCAGCGCTTGCGTGATCACCGGGGACACGACCGGCTCCACGGCTACCGAGATAATGGGTTTACCCTGAGTATTCTTGATATACCGCGAAACGCCGGTAATAGTTCCACCGGTTCCAACGCCAGCCACCAGTACATCGACGGCACCGTCAGTGTCGTTCCAGATCTCTGGCCCGGTGGTTTTTTCATGGATGGCCGGGTTGGCCGGATTCTCGAACTGCGCCGGCATGAAGAACACGGAGGGATTGCTGGCAACGATTTCGGCCGCCTTTTCAATGGCGCCTTTCATGCCCTTGGCCGGTTCGGTCAACACCAGCTCGGCACCCAGGGCCTTGAGCACCTTGCGGCGTTCGATACTCATGGAGGCCGGCATGGTCAGCATCAGCTTGTAACCCCGTGCGGCCGCCACGAAGGCCAGGCCGATGCCGGTATTGCCGGAGGTGGGTTCGACGATGGTCATGCCGGGCTTGAGTTTTCCGGAGCTTTCCGCGTCCCAGATCATGTTGGCACCGATCCGGCATTTGACCGAATAACCCGGGTTGCGCCCTTCGATCTTGGCCAGGATGGTGACGCCGCGCGGAGCGATCCGGTTGATTTGCACCAGCGGCGTATTGCCAATGGAATGGGCGTTGTCAGCGTAGATACGGCTCATGGCTGGGTCCTTGTACAGCGTTGAAATAGCGCTCAAAGGTAAGCCTGTTGCTCGTGGTCGTCCAGTCAGGTCGAACGTCCTGTAATAAGAACAGTCAATGGCTTTACATCGCCGGAGATTTGCCATCATGAAACGTCGTTACAGTTGGCCCTTGTGGTCCCTCGCAGGCCTCGTCGTACTGCTGATAGCGCTGCATATCGCCCTGCCCTATCTGGTGCGCGACTACCTGAACGACAAGCTGGCGGACATGGGCGACTACCGCGGCCAGATCACCGACGTCGACCTGGCGTGGTGGCGCGGCGCCTACAAAATCAACGGGCTTAAAATCGTCAAGGTTGACGGCAAGGTCCCGGTCCCGTTCGTCAATGCGCCGCTGATCGACTTGGCCGTGAGCTGGCACTCGCTCTGGTCCGACCATGCGGTGGTGGCCCAGGCGCAGTTCTTCAATCCCGAAGTGAACTTCGTCGACGGCGGTGCCAACAAACAGAACTCCCAGACCGGTCAGGGTACTGACTGGCGCGCTCAGTTGAGCAAACTGTTGCCGATCACCCTGGACGAAGTCCGGATACATGACGGCAAGATCAGTTTTCGCAACTTCAACTCCAAGCCGCCGGTGAACATGAACGCGACCCAGGTGAATGCCAGCATCTACAACCTGACCAACGTGGTTGATAAGGAAGGCAAACGTGACGCTCGCTTTGAAGGCAAAGCACTGTTGCTCGGGCATGCACCGCTGGAAACCACCGCCACGTTCGACCCGTTAAGCAATTTCGAGGATTTCGAATTTCGCCTGCGGGCCAGGGACATCGAACTCAAGCGCATGAATGACTTTGCGTCGGCCTATGGCAAGTTCGACTTCAATGCCGGTCATGGCGATGTGGTGATTGAAGCCGAGGCTAACAAGGGGCGGCTCAAGGGCTACATCAAACCGTTGTTAAAAGACGTTGACGTTTTCAACTGGCAGCAGGACGTGGAGAACAAGGACAAAGGGATCTTCCGCTCAATCTGGGAAGCCATCGTCGGGGGCTCCGAAACGGTGCTGAAGAACCAGGTCAAGAACCAGTTTGCCACACGCGTGGAGCTCAGCGGCAACGTGCATCGCCAGGACATCAGCGCATTTCAGGCGTTTTTACAGATTTTGCGCAACGGTTTCGTCCAGGCGTTCAATGCCCGGTACGAGCGGCCGAAGCCGGAGGCGGGTTAGGTTTTTTGCGTAACGGTAGTTATTGCGCCGCCTCGCAACAAGTCAGGAAGTGACGCGCCATTCAGAGACTGAATAAGCCGTCTGCGTTCACAGTCGACCGGCCTGCGAGTTATAGTCGGGCATCACAATGAATTCGCCCGCCCCGCCCTGCATCGTCCAGGTCGGCGTCACCGTTCGAGGATTACCCGATGAAGTTCGAAGGCACCCAGGCCTATGTCGCCACCGATGACCTGAAGCTGGCGGTCAACGCCGCCATCACCCTGGAGCGGCCACTGCTGGTCAAGGGCGAGCCAGGCACCGGCAAGACCATGCTCGCCGAGCAACTGGCCGAATCCTTTGGCGCCAAGCTGATCACCTGGCACATCAAGTCCACCACCAAGGCCCATCAGGGCCTGTACGAGTATGACGCGGTCAGCCGCCTGCGCGACTCGCAACTGGGCACGGACAAGGTCCACGACGTTCGCAACTACCTGAAAAAGGGCAAGCTGTGGGAGGCTTTCGAGTCCGACGAGCGGGTGATCCTGCTGATCGATGAAATCGACAAGGCCGATATCGAGTTCCCGAACGACCTGCTGCAAGAACTCGACAAGATGGAGTTCTACGTTTACGAGATCGACGAGACCATCAAGGCCAAGAAACGCCCGATCATCATCATTACCTCCAACAACGAGAAAGAGCTGCCGGACGCTTTCCTGCGCCGTTGCTTCTTCCATTACATCGCCTTCCCAGATCGCACCACGCTGCAGAAAATCGTCGACGTGCACTACCCGGACATCAAGAAAGAGCTGGTAAGCGAAGCGCTGGACGTGTTCTTCGACGTGCGCAAAGTGCCTGGTCTGAAAAAGAAGCCATCGACCTCCGAACTGGTGGATTGGCTGAAGCTGCTGATGGCCGACAACATTGGCGAAGCGGTGCTGCGTGAACGTGATCCGACCAAGGCCATTCCGCCCCTGGCCGGCGCTTTGGTGAAGAACGAACAGGACGTGCAATTGCTTGAGCGCCTGGCGTTCATGAGCCGTCGCGGCACTCGCTGATCCCTCTTTTAACAAGATAGAGGGCGATAGCCATGCTGCTCAACCTGTTCAATGAAATGCGTGCTGCCAAGGTTCCGGTCTCGGTGCGTGAGCTGCTGGACCTGATCAACGCGCTGAAACAGCGCGTGACCTTCGCCGATATGGACGAGTTCTATTACCTGTCCCGGGCGATTCTGGTAAAGGACGAAAAGCATTTCGACAAGTTTGACCGAGCGTTCGGTGCGTATTTCAACGGCCTGGAAAAGCTCGACGATCACCTTCAGGCATTGATTCCTGAAGACTGGTTGCGCAAGGAATTCGAGCGTTCCCTGACCGACGAAGAACGGGCCGCGATCCAGTCCCTGGGCGGTCTGGACAAGCTCATCGAGGAATTCAAGAAACGCCTGGAAGAACAGAAGGAACGCCATGCCGGTGGCAACAAGTGGATCGGCACTGGCGGTACCAGCCCGTTCGGTTCCGGTGGCTTCAACCCGGAAGGCATTCGGGTAGGCGATGCAGGCAAACGTCAGGGCAAGGCGGTCAAGGTCTGGGATCAGCGCGAGTACAAAAACCTCGATGACTCGGTCGAGCTGGGCACGCGCAACATCAAGGTCGCGCTGCGGCGCCTGCGCAAATTCGCCCGCCAGGGTGCGGCGGAGGAACTGGACATCGATGGCACCATCGACCACACCGCGCGTGATGCCGGGCTGCTGAACATCCAGATGCGTCCGGAGCGGCGCAATACCGTGAAGCTGTTGTTGCTGTTCGACATCGGCGGCTCGATGGACGCCCATGTAAAAATCTGCGAGGAGTTGTTCTCGGCCTGCAAGACCGAGTTCAAGCATCTGGAGTACTTCTACTTCCACAACTTCATTTATGAGTCGGTGTGGAAGAACAACATGCGCCGTACTTCCGAGCGCACGTCGACCCAGGACTTGCTGCACAAGTACGGTGCCGACTACAAAGTGATCTTCATCGGTGATGCCGCCATGGCGCCGTATGAAATCACCCAGGCCGGCGGCAGCGTCGAACACTGGAACGAAGAAGCCGGTTACGTGTGGATGCAGCGGTTCATGGAGAAGTACAAGAAGGTCATCTGGATCAATCCTTACCCGAAAGATACGTGGGGCTATACCTCATCGACCAACATCGTGAGGGACTTGATTGATGATCAGATGTACCCGCTGACGTTGCGGGGGTTGGAGGAAGGGATGCGGTATCTGTCCAAATAATGCATGACATTTGTGGCGAGGGAGTTCACTCCCGCTGGGCTGCGCAGCAGCCCCTTGCTTTGTCACGTAAAAGTGCGGGGCTGCTTCGCAGCCCAGCGGGAGCAAGCTCCCTCGCCACAATTAGAAGCGTTTCAGGTACTGGATCTGCTCCCGATGCGCCGCTTCCTGCACCACCGGCCGTAAGCGCACCTTCGCCCCCGGCAAACACTGAGCCAAATGCGCCAACGCCAACGGCGTCAATGCGCCCAATCGTGGATACCCGCCAATGGTCTGCCGATCATTGAGCAGCACAATCGGCTGACCATCCGGCGGCACCTGAACGGCACCGAGCGGGATGCCTTCGGAGATCATTGGCTTGCCCTGATACTCCAGCGCCGTTCCCAGCAAGCGAATGCCCATCCGGTCCGCGCGGCTGTCCAGGGTCCAGACAGTGTTGAACGCATCGAACGAGCTCTGCCCGCTGAACTCGCCAATCTGCGCGCCCAGTACCAGGTCCAACGGCCTGTTCTGGTGGAAGTCCGGTCGATGTGTCGAAGGCAATTCTCGCAGCAGTAACAGCGAGCTCCCCCGATAACTCAACTGCGCGCCCTTGGCCAGCGCCCGACCCATTGCGTCCAGCCCGCCAAGCGCCTCTCGAACCACGGTTGAACTGCTGCCCAATACCTTCGGCGCATCAAACCCTCCCGGTGCCGCCAAATAAGCCCGAGCCCCAAGCAGCGGCTGAGTCAGTTGCAGGCGCTGCCCCTTGTTCAGCCTGAAACTGCGCCATGGCGCCAGCGCCTCGCCATCCACTTGGGCGCCGAGGTCCGCTCCGGCAAGCGCCAGCACGCAATCCTCTTGCGCGACCACGGTAAACCCGCCGAGGGTGATTTCTATCACCGGGGCATCCAGCTCATTGCCCAGCAGCCAGTTCGCCCACGACATCGAACGCCAATCCAGCGCCCCGCCCTGTGTCACACCCAGATGCCGCACGCCGAACCGACCTGCGTCCTGCAACAGGCACAACGGTGTGCTTGCTTCAATCGATAGATGGCTCATGCCTGTGCCTCCAGTGGCGTGTCATCGCCACCCAGGTTGAGGAACTCGGCGTGACTGATCGCCTCGAAGCGCACCGTATCGCCCGGTTGCATCAGGCTGTAGCCATCGCGTTCACGGTCGAACAATTTGGCCGGGGTTCGGCCGATCAGGTTCCAGCCACCGGGCGACACGACCGGGTAGGCCGCAGTCTGCCGCTCGGCAATACCCACGCTGCCGGCCGCGACTTTTTTCCGTGGCGTATCCAGACGCGGCGCCGCCAGCACTTCCTCGACCAGCCCCATGAAGGCAAATCCCGGCGCGAAGCCCAGGGCGAATACTTGATATTCATGCTCGCTGTGACGGCGGATCACGTCAGCCACCGCCAACCCGCTGCGTTGCGATAACAGGTTCAACTCCGGGCCGACGATCAGGTCATACCAGACCGGCAATACATGACAGGTGCCGCGGGTGCGCGCGTTGGGCGACAGATCGATCAACGCGGCGCTGATCAACTCTCGAGCCTGGGACGGATTCAATGCGCTGAGGTCGTAATGCACCATCAAGGTTGTGTAGGACGGCACCAGGTCGATCAGATGCCCGGCGAACGCCGTCCGCAGACTTTCGCTGGCCGCGAGCATCCAGGGCATGTTGGCCTCTGCGATCTCATCGAACAGGCGGACCATCAGGCAATCCAGCGCCACCACTTCCACCCGCAGCTTCATGACGCACGCTGCTGATCGAGGGCTTCGCGGATACGTCGCACGGCAGCGACAGAACTGCTGTTGTCGCCATGAACGCAAAGGGTGTTGGCCTGCAGATGCAAGGCACTGCCATCGCTGGCAGTGAGGTCGCCGCCCCGGGCAATGGTCAGCGCCTGTTCGATGATTTTTTCCGGGTCATGGTGCACGGCGCCTGGCTGTTGACGCGAAACAAGCCTGCCCGCGCTGTCGTAGGCGCGATCGGCGAACGCTTCGAACCACAGCGTGATGCCGTATTCATTGCCAAGCTGCTGCGCGACGCTGTTGTCACGAGTCGCCATCAGCATCAGCGGCAGCGTCCGGTCATACGCGGCTACCGCCTGCAGCACCGCTCGCAATTGCGCGGGGTTGGCCATCATGTCGTTGTACATCGCGCCGTGGGGTTTGACGTAGCTCACCCGCCCGCCCTGAGCGCGGCAAATGCCATCCAGTGCACCGATCTGGTAATGCAGGATGTCTTGCAGTTCCTCGGCGGTGTAAGCCATGGAACGCCGACCAAAACCCACCAGGTCCTGATAAGCCGGATGCGCACCGATCAGCACGCCATTGCTCACGGCCAGGCTGACGGTCTTGCGCATGATGCTCGGGTCGCCGGCGTGAAAGCCGCAGGCAATGTTGGCGCAATCAATGAAGGGCATGACCTCGGCGTCCAGACCCATGGTCCAGTTGCCGAAACTCTCGCCGATGTCGCAGTTCAATAGCAGGCGGCTCACGGTGAACACTCCTGTAGGCTTTATTCTTTTCAGATGCAGGCAGATTACTGCGCATCCAATTGCTTGCCACGTGTTTCCGGCAGACTCAATGCCGCGAGTATTACCACCCCGTAGGACACTGCCGCAAACGCCCCGATACCTACGCTCAACGGTACCTTCTGGCTTAGCAAGCCGATCAACAGCGGAAACAATGCCGCCAGCGCCCGGCCGATGTTGTAGCAAAAGCCCTGGCCCGAACCGCGAATCCGTGTCGGAAACAGCTCCGTGAGAAACGCCCCCATGCCGCTGAAAATCCCCGAGGCAAAGAAGCCCAGCGGGAAGCCTAGCCAGAGCATCACGCCATTACTGACGGGCAACTGGGTATAGAGCAGCACAATGGTGAAAGAGCCGACGGCAAACAGAATGAAGTTTTTCTTGCGGCCGAGGATGTCAGTCAAATACGCGCTGATGACATAGCCGACGTAGGAGCCGACGATCACCATCGCCAGATAGCCGCCCGTACCGAGCACGCTCAAGCCGCGCTCGTTCTTCAGAAAAGTCGGCAACCAGGAGGTGATGGCGTAGTAACCGCCGAGTGCGCCCGTGGTCAGCACCGAAGCGCGAATCGTGGTGAACAGGATTCCGGGAGCGAAGATCTCGTAAAACTTCGCCTGATTACCCGGTTCCTGCCTGGCCTTGGCTTCGCGATAAATCTCCGGGTCCTTGACCAGCCGTCGAACGAAAATCACGAAAATCGCTGGCACAATCCCCAGGATGAACAACGCGCGCCAGGCGTCCTCTGGCGGTAATACCGAGAACAGCAACGCATACAGAATTGCCGTCAGGCCCCATCCCAGCGCCCATCCCGACTGCACCATGCCCACTGCTTTGCCACGGTCCTTGGCGCGAATCACTTCGCCCATCAACACCGCGCCAGCGGTCCATTCGCCGCCGAAACCGAAGCCCATCAACGTGCGGCTGATCAGCAGTTGTTCGTAGTTTTGCGCAAAGCCGCAGAGGAAGGTGAAGAAGGCGAACCACAGCACCGTCAGCTGCAAGGTGCGAACGCGACCGATGCGATCGGACAGAATCCCCGCCACCCAGCCGCCAATGGCCGAAGCGATCAAGGTACTGGTGTGAATCAGCCCGGCTTCACCGGTAGTAATGCCCCACATGGCAATCAGGGTGGGCACCACGAAGCTGAGCATCTGGGTGTCCATGCCGTCCAGGCCATAGCCGATCTTGCAGCTCCAGAAGGTGCGACGTTCCTGCTGATTGATGTTGTGATACCAGTCGAATGGTCCCGGGCGAGCCGTGGCCTTCGGGGTATCGAGCGTGTCGGGCGCACTCATGGCGAATCTCCGCGCAAATTTTATTGGTATTGTTCTGAGCCCCGACGACGCCTATCGTGGGAACCGGATGCGTCGATTTTTGGACGCCCGCCCCTACTGCGTCCAACTAATAAAAACCCGCCTTAGGCATAAGAAAAATTTATCCCCCGATTCAAGCCCGCGAGTTGATTCCATGAACTTGAAGTTTCTCGAGACGTTTGTCTGGGTTGCCCGACTCAAGAGTTTCCGCCTGACGGCAGACAAGCTGTTCACCACTCAAGCATCGATTTCCAGCCGGATCGCGGTGCTCGAAACCGAGCTTGGCGTGAAATTGTTCCTGCGCGATTCTCGCGGCGTCAGCCTGACGCCCGAAGGCCTGAAAGTACTCGAATACGCCGAGCAGATGATGGACACCATGCAGGCGCTCAAGCACTCGATCGAGACCCGTTCCTGCAAAGTCGGACGGATCCGCATCGGCGTGATGGACACGGTGATTCACACCTGGCTCAGCCCGTTGGTGGCGCAGATGACGGACCACTATCCGCTGGTGGAAATCGAGTTGGTCGCCGATACCTCGCTCAATCTCTGCGATCAGCTGCAAAAAGGCTTTCTAGACGTGATCCTGCAAACCGATCTGCTGCGCCAGGAAAGCGTACGCAGCCTGGAGCTGGCCAGTCATCCCATTGGCTGGATCGCGGCCAGCAATTCCCTCTACAACCGGGAGTATTCGGGCATCGCCGACCTCGCGCGGGAACGGATCATCACCTACTCGAAAAACTCCCATCCGCATCAGGATATTTTGAGCCTGATGCAAGCGAATGGAGTGATGGCGCCGCGGCTGAATTGCGTGAATTCGGTGTCGGCCATCACCCGTTTGCTGCGCGATGGCTTTGGTATCGGTGCATTGCCGCCGGTGCTGGTCGCCGAGGAATTGGCGCGGGGTGAACTGACGCTGTTGAACGTCGATCAACGGCCGCCGAACTTGCAGGTGGTGGTGTCGTGGCGGGTGGGCGTGGAATGGGTCGAGGAGATTGTGGCGTTGTGTCAGCAGGTGCTGGAGGCGTATGCGCAGCAGGTGGGTGAAGGGTATGTCCGCTTGAGCAAACCGTTACCAAACGTATGAACAGGAAGCCTCCTACACGATAATAGGAATCGTCTTCATTACCATTGTTTTCGAAAAATAATACTCTTTGCGCGCTTTCAGCTAACGACTGTCGACAAGGAGTCGAACTCGATGCGCGCCTACACGCAACTACAGCAGCAATTGCTCACGCACTGGAGTGAAGCCCTCGAAACAGAGGCGTTTCAGAGCCATCGCATCACGCTTGACCATCTGATGAAAGCGCTGGAACCCGCCATCCAACGGAGCTTTCAGCGCCTGATGCAGGCGCTGTTTCGAGAGAAACTGATCAACCCTGATATGTGCAGTTGCCCTTCTTTTTTATGGCGCCACGGCGATGTGCCTCGTGTGCGCGGCGGGAAGTCTTTTCCTGCCGGCCGACACCACTCGAGGTTCGCGTGAAAAACCTGTTGCGCCCGTGAATCTGCCCAAAGGCTGGCTCGGCTCGATGCTGCTGGTGATCGTACTGATCCAGGCCGCGAAGACGATACCGCAGCCGTTTTACGCCCTGTATGTCGCCGACATTTTACAAGCACCCAATTGGCTGATCGGGGCCACTTACGCGGCAAGCGCCGCGACCCTTGCACTGTCCGCACCGATGTGGGGGCGCTTGTTCGATCGTTGGGCGCCGGCTCAAACCTTGCGCGTTATCGAAAGTGTGGCCTGGCTTTGCGCCCTGACGCTCGCCGCGACAGCACTGGCTAACGAATGGATGGGTTTTCTCGTCAGCCGGCTCATCTGGGGCATCTGGCAAGGCGCCCTGCTTCCCGTCGCTTATGCATTGATCGCCTGCACCGTCACCCCAAATCAACTCGGTTTTGCCTTGGGCCTTGGAAACAGCGCGGCAAAAGCCGGTGCCTTGCTAGGCGTTGTTGTCGGCGGCGTCGGCATGGGTGTGATCGGCCTGGCTCACAGTTTCTGGCTGGTAGCGGTGGCTTACGCACTGGCTGCTTTCGGGATTCGCTGGATTCGTTAGCTCGCCTCAGCACCCGGCAGCAAAACGCTTTCTACCACTTCAATCATAAAAAAAGACCACAACATGACCCAATCCAGACTTTCGTACCTTATTCCCCTGCTCGGCGCTTTCAGCCCCTCCAGCCTCGCCGAGGAGATCGAGCCGCCGCCCGGCACCCTGGACATTCAGGCCACCGTCGTTTCCGCTACACGCAACGAAGTGAGCATTGCCTCGATTCCTGGCTCTGTGCAGGTCATCGATGAACAGCAGGTCCGCGAGCAAAGCGGCGCAGGTCGTCGGGTCTCCGACATTCTCGGGCAACTGGTTCCCGGGCTTGCACCTTCCAGCGGCGGAATGAGCAACTTTGGACAGACCCTGCGCGGGCGCAACATGCTGGTGCTGATCGATGGCGTGTCACAGAACGCCACGCGCGATAATTTTCGTCAGCTCAACAGCGTTGCGCCGGCGAGCATCGAACGCATCGAAGTGATCTCCGGCGCCAGCAGCGTCTACGGTGCCGGTGCCTCAGGCGGCATCATCAATATCATCACCAAGCGTAATCAGGGTCAGGACATCGCCTATAGCAGCAAGTTGGGCCTGAGCAGCGGCAACCACTTCAATGCAAAAGGCCTCGCCTATGAAGTCTTCCAGAGCGCGACCGGGCGCAGGGATGCGCTGGACTGGTACGTGTCCGCCGACCTGACCCAGCGCAACGACCAATACGACGGCAGCGGCAAGCGTATCCCTCAGGACACGTCCCAGGGCAGCAACATGGACACCGAAACCTATGACCTGCAAGGTCGATTCGGGTATGAGCTGGATGCTGACAAGAAACTCAGCCTGTCGCTGCAGAACTACAAGGACCAGCAAGATACCGACTACACCAAAGACCCGAGAAACCGGCAGCAAGCCGTTGCGGTCAAGGGACTGAAACTGGGCGATCAGCCTTATACCCATAATCAGGCAGTCAACCTCAATTACACCGACAAGGACTTCTACAACCAGGGTCTGCAACTGGAAAGCTACTGGCGCAAGGCCGACGCGCTGTTTTTTCCGGACCTGTCGCGGGGCAAGGCCGGCATAGCCGACAACAACAGCGTGCAGGATGTCTACGGCCTGCGTGCAGCCATTGACTCGGCGCTTCCATCAATTGGCAATGCCACGGGTAATCTGGTGTGGGGCGCCGACTACGATCACGAGCGTTCGCGCCAGCGTGGCGACCAGTACACGCTCAATGGTTTGACCTACACAAAAACCGGCACGACCTACGAAATGGGACCTGACATCGAAACCACCACCAAAGCGCTTTTCGGGCAGATGTCATGGGAAATCGGTGATTGGACGTTGCGTGGCGGTATTCGCCGTGAATGGATCAAAAGCGAGGTCGCCGACAGTATTGCTTACGGTGAAATCGTTCAGACGGGAGTACGCGCTACGTTGCCCGGCGACACCCTTCAGTACAGCGCCACGCTGTATAACCTGGGCGCGGTGTATCACCTGAGCGAAAACCAGGACCTCTTCGTCAATTACAGCCAGGGGTTTTCGCTGCCAGACATCCAGCGCTTCATGCGCGATGTCAGCAGCACATTCGACATCCAGAGCCTCAATGCTCAAGCAATCAAAGTGGACAGTTATGAACTGGGCTGGCGTGGCAACTGGAGCCAGTGGCAAGCCGATGTCACGGCGTATGAAAACACGTCGGATGTGACCCAGTTCTACGATGCCAATAATCGGGTTTTACGTCTGATCAATCAGAAAGAGCGGGTTCGAGGTATCGAAAGCAGCCTGACGTATCGTGTCACTGATGACTGGTCGCTCGGCGGCACATACGCCTGGGCCAAAGGGGAAACCGAACAGAACGGCAAATGGATCGACCTGCCGGCCACCCGTATTTCACCCGCTAAAACCACGTTGTTTGCCGGCTACGCCAAGGATGATTACGCCCTGCGTCTGCAAGGCATGCGCCTGGCCAACTACGATGCCGCCGCCAAGGACAACAACGGGCGAGACATCAATGGCTATACGCTGGTGGATTTACTCGGTTCGGTGCACTTGCCGGTCGGGCGTCTTGAAGGCGGGGTGTACAACCTGACTGACCGCACGTACAAAAACCTGTTTGCTCAAGCCAATGCGCGAGCGCCTTACGCGAACGCTCAAGGCCGGACGCTGAGCATGAGTTATTCGGTAGATTGGTGAAAGTTAAGCAGGCATGCCGATCAGTCAAGCCTCACGACAACCTGTAGCAGCTGGCGAAGCCTGCGTTGGGGCGCGAAGCGGACCTGATTTTCAAACCGGTATCACGGTGCCTGGACAGCGACTGCTTCGCAGTCGAACGCAGGCTGCGCCAGCTGCTACAGGGAATTGGGTGTATCTGGTGCAATCTAGTTACAACCCCCGCACATCCCGATCTTCAATCGGCCGACTCTGGCGCAGGCGCTTGCCGCCCAGCACCACCCAGTCGATCAGGCGGAACAGGCATTCGATTCCGAACGACAGCAGCAAGGCGCCGCTCATGCCCCAGATCATCGCTTCCGGGGTCAGCAGAATCTGGTAGCTGTAACCATTCCAGGTTTCCTTGCGGATATCCGGATCGGCGGCCAGGGCCACTTGCAGGACGCGGATGTACCACGGGCCCTGCATGGCCTGGAACTGTTTATCGAGGGCGATCTGGCGGGTGAGCAAGGTGCTCAGGCTGTCGGCGTCGCTGCGGAATATCGGGTCTTCACTGGCGCGGTAATGCGCGACCAGTGCCTGCATGTCGCCTTTGAAGAACTGATTGGCGGTGCCTTGAAAACCGCTCAAGCCGGTCTGCGCCTCAATCAGATGCGCTTCGACCCGCTTGGCGTAATCGCTGATGAAACCCGGCACCTGCACGCCGATCAACAGGCCCGCCGCGAACAATACCAGTCGTACATAACTGAGCAACATCGGGACGGTCCTTATTGGGTCTTGCCCTGGCTGACGCATTCACCGCGTCGCCACAGGCTCCATTGGCCCGGTTCGTACCGGGTCCAGGTTTCGTTTTCGGTCAAGGGTTCGGTGGCAATCACGGTCACCACGTCGTTGGGCGTGGTTTCGGCCTGGAAGTCGACGATCACATCGACATCTTTCAAGCGCGCCGGGCCAAACGGTGCGCGGCGGGTAATCTGGGCAAGTTTGGTCGAGCAGTAACAAAACAGCCAGTCGCCATCACTGAGCAGGCAGTTGAAGACGCCTTTATTGCGGTATTCAGCGCAGGCGGCGACCAGGTCGGGCAACAGTTCTTCGACGTCGACCGGCTCAGGAAAGGCGGCGCGCACGCGGTTAAGCAAGTCACAGAACGCCGCTTCGCTGTCGGTATCGCCCACGGGACGGTAGAAGCTGGTGATCGGTTGAAAATCCGCCAATTGGCCGTTGTGGGCGAAACACCAGTTGCGTCCCCACAGCTCGCGGACGAACGGGTGAGTGTTGGACAGGCAGACCTTGCCGACGTTGGCCTGGCGAATGTGCCCGATGACCACTTCGCTCTTGATCGGATAGCGCTGCACCAGATTCGCCACTTCAGACTCGCAGCTCGCCGCCGGATCCTGAAACAAGCGCAACCCGCGACCTTCATAGAACGCGATACCCCAACCGTCACGGTGCGGGCCGGTACGTCCGCCGCGCTGCATCAGCCCCGTGAAGCTGAACACGATATCGGTCGGGACATTGGCGCTCATGCCCAATAACTCACACATGCTCGGTCTCTCGATGAAAAGCTGGGGCCAGTATTACAAACGCGGTTCAACCCGCATACGCTGAGGGTTGCTCGGTAGCGGTGGACGGCCGTAACGATCATCCCCGGCACCGCCGAACAGATGCTCATCTTCAGGTTCTTCCGCCCGGGCAGCTTCCCGTGCAGCGGCGGCCTGTTCCTTGCGAGCGTTGGCGGCGCGCTCGATAGGGAAGCGTATAGCCACAAAGATGAGGTAGATGGCGAAGGCGATCATCCCGTACATGAACAGGTCGGAAATCGCCCGCCAGGCGTTATTACCGACTTTGAACATCAGGTCGAGGGCGGTAATGGCGATCGCCGGTGCAACTTTTTCCTTCACGGGATCAATAATGGTCGGGCTGAACAGCAACACGGCCACCAGCAGCCGCAGCGGCTCGCGTAGCCAGCGCCACATCCAGCGGGTCAGGCGCATCCACACCAACAGGCAGCCTATAGCGGCGAAGGCGTAGAGGCCCCAAGCGATCAGATAGTCGTTCTCGGTCATGGTGTCCATGGCAAGGGAGGCAAAGAGGCGCTTATAGTAACGACTTTTCACCCATCAGGCTTGTCCCAAGCTTAATCCCTGTGGGAGCGAGCCTGCTCGCGAAGGCGGTGCGTCAGTCAACGACAATGTTGATTGTGCTGGCCCCATCGCGAGCAGGCTCGCTCCCACAGGTTGCGAAACCCTATTGCGCTAATTGCCCGAGAGCCCTTCATGCCCCTATCCGCCAACGTTTCCGATGCACCCATAGCCCACCGGGCTGAAGGTTCCGACCCGTATGCCTGGTTGCAGGAGCGGGACACCGACGCGGTGCTCGACTATTTGAAGGCTGAGAACCGCTATCAGGAAGCGCAGACCGCCGATCAAGCCGAACTGCGTGAAACCCTGTTCGAAGAAATCAAGGGCCGGATCCTCGAGACTGACCTGTCCCTGCCCTCCCCGTGGGGTCCGTATCTGTATTACACCCGCACCACCGCTGGCGACGAGTACGCGCGCCATTACCGCTGCCCGCGCCCGGCCGATGACGGCCTGCAGCTGGATGAAAGTCAGGAACAGCTGCTACTGGACCCGAACGAACTGGCCAACGGCGGTTTCTTCTCTCTTGGGGCGTTCAGCATCAGCCCGGACCACCAGCGCCTGGCCTACAGCATCGATTCCACGGGTGATGAGGTGTACACGCTGTTCGTGAAGGAACTGTCCTGTGGCCGGGTCAGTGAGCTGGAGTTCCAGGACTGCGATGGCAGCATGACCTGGGCCAACGACAGCCTGACGCTGTTTTTCGGCGAACTGGACGACACCCATCGCCCGCACAAGCTGTTCCGCTATCGACTGGATGGCACTGCGGCCGAAGAAGTGTTCCATGAGACGGACGGTCGATTCTTCCTCCATTGCTATCGCTCGAGTTCCGAGCTGCAATTGCTGCTGGCATTGGGCAGCAAGACCACCAGTGAAGTGTGGGTCCTCGACGCTGCTCAGCCCCAGCAAGCGTTCACCTGTGTTGCACCACGCGTGGAAGATCATGAATACGATGTCGATCACGGCGCGCTCGACGGTGAATGGACCTGGTTCATTCGCACCAACCGCGACGGGATCAACTTCGCGCTGTACCGCGCCGTCGATACCGGCGTTGCACCGACCGAGGCCGATTGGCAGAAACTGATCCCGCACAGCGATACCACGATGATCGAGGGCATGAGCCTCAACGCGGGGGCCTTGACCCTGAGCCTGCGCGAAGGCGGTTTGCCCATCATCGAGGTTCACCCGCAAGACCTGCCAAGCTACCGCGTCAACCTGCCGGATGCGGCCTACAGCCTGCATGTACAGAACAGCCTGGAGTTCGTCAGCGAGCGCATCCGCCTGCGCTATGAAGCGTTGAACCGACCGGCGCAAATCCGCCAGCTGGAATTGGCGAATGGCGAGCAGAAAGTCCTCAAGCAAACCCCGGTACTGGGTCCGTTCGATGCCGATGCCTACGTCAGTCAGCGCCTATGGGCGACCGCGCCCGACGGGACGCAAGTGCCCATCAGCCTGGTGGTCAAACGCGAAGCGCTGGGCAACCCGACACCGCTTTATCTCTACGGCTACGGCGCTTACGGCGAAAGTCTCGACCCTTGGTTCTCCCACGCACGCCTGAGCCTGCTGGATCGCGGCGTGGCGTTTGCGATTGCGCATGTGCGCGGCGGCGGTGAACTGGGCGAAGCCTGGTATCGCGCAGGCAAGCAGGAACACAAGCACAACACCTTCAGCGACTTCATCGCGTGTGCCGAACACTTGATCGCCAACGGCTACACCACCGCCCCGCAACTGGCGATCAGTGGCGGCAGCGCGGGTGGCTTGTTGATCGGTGCGGTGCTCAATCAGCGCCCGGATCTGTTCGGCGCTGCGATTGCTGAAGTGCCGTTCGTCGACGTGCTGAACACGATGCTCGACCCGGACCTGCCGCTGACCGTCACCGAATACGACGAGTGGGGCAATCCCGAAGAGCCGGAGGTTTACGAGCGGATCAAGGCTTACGCTCCTTATGAAAACGTCACCGCCCAAGCCTACCCGGCGACACTGGTGATCGCCGGCTACAACGACAGCCGCGTGCAGTATTGGGAAGCGGCCAAATGGGTGGCCAAGTTGCGCGCGACCAAAACCGACACGAATCCGCTGTTGCTCAAGACCGAACTGGGCGCCGGACATGGCGGGATGAGCGGGCGTTATCAGGGATTGCGTGACGTCGCGCTGGAATACGCATTTGTCTTCAAGGTGCTGGGGATTGCCTGAGGAAGTTGGCCCGGCGTGCGGGTGTTAATACCCGCACACCAAGCCCTGCCTGACGCAACCCCTGTAGCAGCTGGCGAAGCCTGCGTTCGGCTGCGCAGCAGTCGTAAATTCGGATAACGCGGTGTAAATGGAAAACCACGGTGACTGGTTTTACGACTGCTGC
The DNA here is from genome assembly GCF_059716215.1 of Pseudomonas sp. LBUM1643. NCBI lineage: Bacteria > Pseudomonadati > Pseudomonadota > Gammaproteobacteria > Pseudomonadales > Pseudomonadaceae > Pseudomonas > Pseudomonas sp. LBUM1643. Next base: position 1,574,544 of record NZ_CP166813.1, on the reverse strand, counting down.
GCAGCCGAACGCAGGCTTCGCCAGCTGCTACAGGGTTGTGGTACTCCGCATCATTGGTGTCGTCAGGCCTGAACCCGCAATAGAACCCGATAAAGACACAACGACATGTCAGAAAACACTCAGTTGAACAACGAAATCCGCTACTGGCTGATGGATTGCGGCCTCTTCGATCACTTGCTGCCAGCGGACTTCGCGGCGGCGTCCGGCTACTTCAGTATCAGTACCGTCCCCGAGGGCGAAGTGATTTTCCACGAGGGCGATGCCGGCAGCTTCATGTGCATCATCCACAGCGGCCAGGTGGCCGTACAGAAGACCAACAGTGACGGGCAAGCCGTGACCATGGCCACCTTGCGCAGCGGCCGGGCGTTCGGCGAAATGGCTGTGCTGGATGGTGAACGCCGCTCGGCCAGTTGCGTGGCGGCGAGCGACTGTCAGTTGCTTAACCTGGGCAAGGATTCGCTGGAGAAGATGCTCAACGATTCGCCAAAAATCGCCGCCAAGATCATCCGCGCCCTTGCCGTTTCACTTTCCAAACGCCTGCGCATGGCGGATGGACAGCTGCTGTCCCAGCAAATTTAACCGCCAGGGGATTTGATTCTGGTGTTGTTCTGCTCAAGCCCCGGCAAGGTCTGGTCCTTGGGCGGATTGGGCATTTCAATCCGCGGCAACAAGGGCGCGCTGCCACTGCCAGGACCGGCCCTCGGCACACTGGTCGGGGTAATCTGCGGGTACGGTGTCGGTGTCGCGGTGCCAGGTGAACCGGACATCGGCGCGGGACTGGTGGGAATGACTTGCAGCTCCTGGGCCTGCACTGCAGGAATCGAGAGCGCGGCCAAGGCAATGACCGTTAGAATGGTGCGCTTCATCAATGGCTCCGTTAGCCTTGTTGTCTTTTTGCAGGCTACTCCCAACTGCGTGTGTTTGCCCTCCCCAATGCCCAATCTTCTCAAGAGAGCCTCATGAAACGTTTCGTACTGCTCGACACCACTCCGATTCCTGAAAATGGCGGTGCCCTGTGCCTGTTCGAATACGGTGAGGATTTCGTCATCAAGATCCAGGGCGGCGATGGCGGGCAGCTGATGAATACCCGCATGCATGGTTCGGAAGATGCCCTGGCGGAGATTCCCTGCCGCAAGGTCGCCGGCCGGCCGGACTCGCGGGTATTGATAGGTGGCCTGGGCATGGGCTTCACCCTCGCCTCGGCCCTCAAGCACCTGGGCAAAACCGCGCAAGTGGTCGTCGCCGAACTGGTGCCCGGTGTCGTTGAATGGAACCGCGGACCGCTCGGCGAGAAGGCCGGCAACCCGCTGCTCGACCCGCGCACCGTCATCCGCATGGAAGACGTGGCCAAGGTCCTGCAAGCCGAACCCCAGGGCTTTGACGCGATCATGCTCGACGTCGACAACGGCCCTGAAGGCCTGACCCAAAAAGCCAACAGCTGGCTGTACTCTGCGGGTGGGTTGAGTGCCTGCGCCAAGGCACTGCGCCCTAAAGGCGTGCTGGCCGTCTGGTCGGCAAGCGCCGATCGGCAGTTTTCCGACAAACTGAAAAAAGCCGGCTTCAAGGCCGAGGAAGTGCAGGTCTTCGCCCACGGAAACAAAGGGACCCGCCATACCATCTGGATTGCCGAGAAGCTCAAGGGCTGAGCTAAACTCCCTCTATAACCGTCATTAGTCTTTTTACAAAGGTGAACCCATGAGTTCGTCAACGCCTCCAACCAACACGTCGAAGTTGGACCGCATCCTTGCCGATAACCAGCGCGACAAGGAAATGGGTTACCGCGACAAGGCTCTGAAGATGTACCCGCACGTGTGCGGCCGCTGCGCCCGTGAGTTTTCCGGCAAGCGCCTGAGCGAACTGACCGTGCATCACCGCGACCATAACCATGACAACAACCCGCAGGACGGTTCGAACTGGGAGTTGCTGTGCCTGTACTGCCACGATAACGAGCACTCGCGTTACACCGACCAGCAGTATTTCAGCGAGGGGTCGTTGGGCTCGCCGAAAATTGCCAAGGCGACGCATAACCCGTTTTCGGCGTTGGCTGGGTTGATGAAGAAGGAAGATTAATATCTTCAGTGCCTGGGCGGGCCCTATCGCGAGCAGGCTCGCTCCTACAGGGGATCTTTTGTGACCTGGATATTTGCGAACACTGAAGATCCACTGGGGACCTGCCTGTCCCGACAGGCAATCACCTGTGCCCAAAGTATTTGTGAGCACTGAAGATCCATTGTGGGAGCGAGCCTGCTCGCGATGAGGGCAGGCCAGACACCATCAATCTCAAACCAAACACCCCTCCCCCAATCCCCGTATAATCGCCGTTTTTTCCCCGAAGGCACCCCGCTCGTGGCAGACAAACGGTACAGCTGCATTGGTTTGTATAACCCCAAATCACCGGAAAACGTCGGTTCGGTCATGCGCGCCGCCGGCTGCTATGGCGTGGCCTCAGTGTTCTACACCGGCAAGCGTTATGAACGCGCCGCCGACTTCGTTACCGACACCAAGCGCGTCCATTACGACATCCCGCTGATCGGCATCGATGACCTTAAGAAAATCCTGCCGCTCAATTGCGTACCGGTCGCCGTGGAACTGGTTGAAGGCGCCCGCCCGCTGCCCGAATACACCCACCCGGACCGCGCGCTGTACATCTTCGGCCCGGAAGACGGCTCGCTGGATAAAGAGATTCGCGACTGGTGCGAAGACGTGGTGTACATCCCGACTACCGGCTGCATGAACCTCGCTGCCACGGTCAATGTCGTGCTCTATGACCGCATGGCCAAGGGCCTGAATACCCGCTCGGGGCCGAAATTCCGCTGAATCGCCGCACATCCAATGGAACAAGCCGGCCGCTTCGGCAGTCAGCTTAATTATCTATTCTTGAAGCAGCCATTTCCGCCAGGAGACAGATCATGAGCGAACTCAAACGCGTAGAACGCATCGAATCCACCCCGTTCCAGACCTACCCGGACCAGAACGTCCATGGCTGGGAGCGCATCTGTTCCCTCGCCGGTGGTGTCGTGATGATGGGCAAAGGCCTGCGCCGTGGCGGTATTTTCGGTCTGATTCAAGTGGCGATTGGCGGCGTGGCGCTGGCACGTGGCATTACCGGGCACAGTTCGGCCAAAAGCCTGCTGGAAAAAAGCCGTCAGGACATGAACAACGTGCGGGCGAAGATTGAGCGGGCCGGGGAAGAGTTGAGCCGATTGAAGGCGAATGCCGAGGCGGCGACCAACACCGCGACGGTCACCGGAAATGATTCGTTGAAATCCCCTAAAACCGGGGTTTGATTTTTTAAGATCAAAAGATCGCAGCCTGCGGCAGCTCCTACAGTTAGGTGAGTACTCGAACCCCTGTAGGAGCTGCCGCAGGCTGCGATCTTTTGATTTTTACTCGAGCAACTCGCTATCGAGGACTTTGGAAGGTTCGCCGATGACGCTTTCGGCAAGTTGCACAAATTCTCTGGTGTCGACACTCTCCAGACGCATCGCCCCGCGCAGCACATCATCCAGCGACCGCTTGTTACGCGTCTTGATCCGGATCTCCTGATCCAGCTCACTCAGCAACAACACCGCTTTGCCAACCTGTGCCGAATTGACCTGTTCCCCCCGCAAGGTCGAGACTTTCTGGCCATCCCTGGCCAATTTCTTCTGCAAGTTCGCATACCGCTCATCACTCATGCCGCCGGCGCGCCGCACCAGTTCGATGGCGTAATACTCGGCAAACCCCTCGCTGATCCAGTCGCTGCGCTGCTTGTCGTTGATGCGTCCGAACACCTGGGCCAACTCGCGCACCAGCGCGCTCGAGCCATTTTCGCTGACCAGCGGCAGACGCGTGTTCAGGTAGATCGATTCCCGCGCGGCAAGGCTGCCGCGCCACATCGGGTCGTTCGCGCCGACAATCAGCAGCTTGGTGGGATGACGGGGAAATACAGCCTGTACCTGCGGCCAGACAAACGTCAGCAACGTCAGCACATCCATGCGCCGCATGCCCTGCCCCTGAGGCGAAGCAACCGTCACTTCGGTTTCCCCCAGGCGTGTGCGACGCGTGCCGAGGTGGCCGGCGAGCATCCAGCCCGTGGGTCGGTCAAACAGGCGGGAGACGTTATCGATGCGGAATTTGTTTTTGCCGATCCTCGGCCAGGAGGTTTCTACACTTTTCCAGCCGTTGGGCAATTCGAATTCAAGGCGCGAAACCAGTTCGATACCGTCCTGCTGATCGAGCTTCGCGGCGGGAACCAGATCATCGCCGCGCATCAGTGCCCAGGTCGGCGTCATGCGTGTGTCGAAGCTGCCACTCTTGCGCCCGTGGCTGATGCGCACGCGGTAGGTCAGGCTGGCCTTGTCCGCAATGGGGCGCCAGACGCCACGCGTGTGCTTGCCAGGGCTGAGCTGCCATTGGCCGTCGGCCTTGAAATCGCTGTAATGGCTGCCATCACCGAGATCGAAATCCAGACTGCGAACCGCCGAGCCTTGGGCCAGGGTCAACCGCACCTCCGCCTGATCGCTTTGTGGCAACAGGCGTACGTGATAATCCAGATCGACCTTCTTCGCTGCCCACACGGACGAACTCAGGGCCAGTAACCCAACCGCCAACGCCAGCCGCAATCCCACAGCCATACACACTCCTTCGTGAAAGGTTAAAACATCCGGCGCTTGACCTTACCCTGCGCGAAAAATCAGATGGTCTTCCCAATCGTCCTCGGCCACGCTGCCTTCGGCGAGCATGCGTCCCGATTGTGAAATTCGTTCGTGGTGCACCGCATCGCGATCACCGCTCACCAGGTGATGCCAGAATGGCAGGTCCTTGCCTTCACTGACCAGGCGATAACCGCAAGTGGGTGGCAGCCATTTGAACTCGTCGGCTTTGCCCGGCGTGAGCTGGATGCAGTCCGGCACCGACTCACGGCGATTGGGGTAATCGCTGCACTGGCAGGTTTTCAGATCCAGCAGTTTGCAGGCGATTCGGGTGTAATAAACGCTGTTGTCGTCTTCGTCTTCGAGCTTTTGCAGGCAGCACAGGCCACAACCGTCGCACAGCGATTCCCATTCCTTCTGATCGAGTTGATCGAGGGTTTTGTGTTTCCAGAACGGTTCGACGTGGGTGGCCATGGGTTCGAGCATCGACATCAGGTGGTGAAAAGGCCGCCAGTCTAGTGCGCGCAGCCTCGCGGGCCAAGCATTGGCGACTGCCGGTAGATCGGGACTTGTCAGCCAGGGCGCCGCCAAGTAGTTTTGCGAATCGCATCGAGCCAGATCTGCGTGCCATTAACGCCCGACCGCGTTGCATTCAGATGAAGTGCCAGGCTCACGAAAAACCTCATCGCCCAGCCCAACTGCGCCCGCCGGTTTTCATTCGATTTTCTGACTCACACGTAGCAAGGAATCTCTGCATGAGTAACAACCCTCGCGTTGCCGATTACGTCATCCACCCACAGTTCACTGATCGCTGGTCGCCCCGTGCCTTTACCGGCGGAGCCATTCCTGAAGAAACCCTGCTGAGCTTCTTCGAAGCCGCTCGCTGGGCGCCGTCGGCTTACAACTCTCAGCCGTGGCGGTTTCTGTACGCCCGTCGCGACACGCCAAACTGGGAGCGTTATCTGGGTCTGCTGAACGAATTCAACCGGGGTTGGGCGCAACATGCGTCGGCATTGGTGATTGTCATCTCGAAAACCACCTTTACCGCACCCGGCGCAACCGAAGAAACGCCAGCCTTGTGGCACACCTTCGACACGGGTTCGGCCTGGGGCCATCTGGCGCTGCAGGCGAGCATCAGCGGCTGGCACACCCACGGCATGGCCGGTTTTGATCAGGAACTGACCCGCAAGGAGCTGAACATTCCCGAGGGCTATGCGCTGCATGCGGCGGTTGCGGTGGGCAAGCTGGGTGACAAGTCGACCCTGGCGGACTACCTGCAAGCGCGTGAAGTACCGAGCCCGCGTCGTCCGTTGAGCGAGCTGGTTGCCGAGGGTGATTTCAGCCTTTAATCACATCGCAAAACGAAATGTGGGAGTGAGCCTGCTCACGATGAGGCCAGCACATTCAACATTTAAGTTGCCTGTTCGACCGCAATCGCGAGCAGGCTCGCTCCCACAGGGCTCCGTGAGGATTCAATATCCGCGATCGAAATCCACTTCCCCGCGCAACGCTTCGCCCGCCTGATACGCCCGCAGGTTTTCGACAAACAGATTCACCATCATCGAAGGCGAAGTCGGTGCCGAGCTGTGCCCGGTCAGCAACAGCCCCCACGCCGTCCAGAACGGATGACGTTGCGGCAGCGGTTCCTGACGGCAGACATCGATCACGGCGCCGGCCAGATGCCCTTCTTTCAAGGCTTCGACCAGGTCCGCATCGACCACCGCCACGCCGCGTCCAACGTTGATGAACAAGCCGGTTGGCTTGAACAGCTTGAACAGCGCAGCGTCGTACAGGTCGTGGGTATTGGGGGTGTTTGGCAGCAGGTTGATCACGTAATCCACTTCACCGACCAGGCGCGGCAAGTCCGCCAGCACGCCCACTTGCTTGAACGGGGCCTGCTCGCGAGCCTCGCTGGCGATGCCGTAGAGCTCCACCCCAAATGGCTGCAGAAACTGCGCCACCGTCTGGCCGATGTCGCCCGTACCGACGATCAATACCTTGCGACCTGCCAGGCTCTGGCCCTGGCGGTTATCCCACTTGCGCTCGACCTGGCTGACCAGCCGGGGCAGCACTTCACGCTCGTGGCCGAGCATGTAGGTGAGGACGTATTCCGCCATGACCTGGCCAAAAATCCCTACCGCGCGAGTCAGGCGATAGTGGCGTGGCAAGCCGTCGGCCAGCAACGGCGTAATGCCCGCCCAGGTCGATTGCAGCCATTGAGGTTCATGCCCCTGACGCAACAGGGTGGCCAGCAGATCCGGCTGTCCGAGCCAGATCGGACAATCCGCCGCCAGGCTGGCCAGTTCGGCAGAGTCACCGCTGGTCAGTACTTCCAGCTCAGGCGCAGCCTGACGCAACAGTTGGGCATACACGGGGTGGTCGTGTTCAGCAATCAGAACGCGCATGGTTCAAACCTTTCAAAAGCAGCGCAGACGACCGTCGGCGGAGTCGTGCTCCGTCATCGCGGCCATCGGCAAGAATTCAGTTCCAGTCTTTCAAGAGAGGACGCTTCACAGGTGATGTGAAGCGCCCCAGCCGATCACATCGGATCGTTGCGTCGCAGCAACTCTTCCGGCAGGTGTTCGATGTACTCGTCCTCAGCCGGCGGCATCTGCAGGTGGTAACCCTGCTTCTCGAGATTCTCCAGGACCACGGTGATGTCCTCGCGCGACAATTTGCGCTCGGGGGTCAGCACCAGGTCGAACGCATGATGGGGTTTGCCGAAGGCGGCCATCAGCGATTCCGGGACACGCTCCAGTGCATCGCTTTTGAGCACATAGAGGTACATCTCGTTTTTCTTCAGGCTTCGGTAGATGGAGCAAATACGTTTCAAGGCTGTTCTCCGGGCGTGGCCAGGCTGTCGAGCAGCGCTTGGCCCATCAATTCGCGGCGCCAGCCACGCAGCGAATCAGGCAATTGGTAAGGACCATCGGGGTAGCCGCTCTTGAGCAGCGCTTCCAGGGTTTTCTTGCGCAGCATCAATTCCGGCGCGATGTTCAGGCGCTCGGCTTCAGCCTGACCGATCGCGCGCAACTGCTTGATCAACGCAGCAGCATCCACCGGCAACGGCTCAGGCACGGCGGGCGGCCACTGATCAGGCGACACACTGCCAGAGCGCTTGATCAGATCAAGCAGAAACTCGCCATCCTGACGCACGGTACGCGGGTGCATGTCTTCGATCTTCCCCAGGGCACCGAGGCTATCCGGCTGGGTACGTGCCAATGGCCACAGGGAATGTTCGCGGACGATACGGTTGCGCGGCAGATCGCGGGCGCGGGCTTCGCGCTCACGCCAGGCGCACAGTTCACGCAATACGGCGAGTTGGGCGCGGGACAGTTTCCAGGCCAGCTTCGCTTCGCGATAGAGCTCGTAGGGGTCCACCTCGCGGCGCAGGTTGGCGACCAGTTCAGCGCCGTCTTCCAACACCCAGTTGTACTTGTCGTCAGACAGCTTCGGACGCATGCGTACGAAAACTTCCGCCAGGTGCAGGGCATCTTCGGCGGCATAGCTGATCTGAGTGTCGGAAAGCGGGCGTTGCAGCCAGTCGGAACGGGTTTCGCCCTTGGGCAGGTCGATGCCGAGCACTTCCTGCACCAACCGCGAATAGCCCATGGAGAACCCGAGGTTCAGGTAGGCGGCGGCCAGCTGGGTGTCGAACAGCGGAGCCGGCAGACTGCCGGTCAGGCGCAGCAACACTTCGAGGTCTTCACTGCAGGCGTGAACGACTTTGACCACGGCCGGGTTTTCCAGCAACGCGGCCAGCGGCTGCCAGTTGTCGATGGTCAGCGGGTCAATCAGGTAAGCGCGTACGCCATCACCGATCTGCAGCAAGCCTGCAATCGGATAAAAGGTGTCGACCCGCATGAATTCGGTGTCGAGGGCAACGAATGGCAGTTTCTGCCACTCGGCGCAAAACTGACCGAGGCTATCGTTGTCGCGAATCCAGTGAATATCGATGGCCACACGGCTCTCCCTTGAAGAATGGCGCGCAGTATATATCGCGACCGGCGATTTCCGCGCATCCACTGAACAAGAGCTTTAGCGAAAAGACGCACCTGGCAGCAAGAAATGTCTGACAGGCGGGCGTTAACTAGCCTTACGAAGGACGTAGACCCGCATCCCCATGCAACCGGGCAGATAGTCCTGATGACTGACGATGCGCAAACCGGCTTCCTTGAACTGGGCTTCTACCTCGGCCCGGCTGACCGGTCCTTGTGCGGGTGAGACCTGCGAGCGGGATCGCAGCCCCTTGAATCGGGCTTCGACCCGCACCGCGACAATGACCGTATCGCGACCGACCCGATGAAACTCCTTGAGCATGGCCAGCCGATACTCGGCACCGTCGATATGCTGAAACAGTTGCATGCAAAAAATGCTGTCGACCGCATTCGCTGACAAGCCAATCAAAAACGCAGAACTCTGAAACGTCTTGATCCGTTTGAGCACGTCGTGCGGATGGTGGGTCTGGGCGTGATTGAGCATGTCCTGGGACGGATCGCAGGCAAGAATCACCCGGTTGGCATGTTCGGCCAACACTGGCCAGAACCGCCCCGCACCGCAGGCCACATCCAGGATCAGTCCCGGTTCGCCCGCCACTTTCAACGCGTGACGCACCAGTTGCTCGGACCGCCAGAACGTCAAACGCTCCGCCAGACCACGCGGTTGCGCCTGTCGGCAGACGCGGGCATGTTCCTGGTCGTAGCGCCGGGCGAACTCAAGCTCGACAGCAGAGGGTGGCAACGCGGACATGTGCATGACTCTTCGGGAAATAAGTACCGGCCGCCGATTAGCGGCCGTCGCGTGAAAAAAGGTCGAGCACTTACTCTTTGGCCAGGACGCCATCGATCACGGCGCCACGGCAACCGGCGAACATATCCAGGTCCTGGTTGTAGACCTTGCTGCTGACTTCCAGCAGCCCGAGCATCGAATGGAACAGGTTGTCCTGGCTCAAGGGTTTTTCCCGACTCAGTTGCAGGCAATGGGTATCTACCGAGAACGATTTTTGATAACTGTCGGAGAACCAGGCCAGCATCGCCACGCGCTTCTGTTGTTCCGGCGCCAGCATGTAGGGCGTGCCGTGGAGGAACAGGTTGTACTCGCCCAGGGATTCTCCGTGGTCCGACAGGTAGAGCATGGCGGTATCAACTTTGTCCTGGTTGCTACGCAGCACATCAATCAGTGACGACAGCACATGGTCGGTATAGACCAGCGTGTTGTCGTACCCGTTCACGATACTTTCGCGACTGCAATTATTCAGCGCATTGCTCTCACAAACCGGTGTGAAGCGTTCGTATTCTTTCGGATAACGCTTGAAGTATTCCGGACCGTGACTACCCATCTGGTGCAGGACCAGCACGGTGTCCTTGTCCAGGTTGTCGATGAAATGCTGCAGACCCTGCAGGAGAATCTCATCGCGACATTCGCTATTGGCGCACAGCACCGGGTCTTTCAGATTACTCACATCGTCAAGGGTCACGCGGTCGCACGTACCCTTGCAGCCGGATTGATTGTCACGCCAGATCACGTCTAGGCCCGCCCGCTTGAGCACGTCCAGTAGGCCTTCCTCGTTTTTCGCCTTGCTGGCGTTGTAGTCCTTGCGGCCCATATTGGAAAACATGCAGGGCACCGAAACGGCTGTTTCCGTACCGCAGGAATGCACATCGGTGAAAGCGATCAGCCCCGGCTCTTTATCCAGTGTTGGCGTGGTATCGCGGTCGTAACCGAGGATGCCGAAGTTTTCCGCACGAGCACTTTCACCCACGACCAGCACCGTCAGGGATTTGCGCCCATGGGTTTCCCAGGCCGGGTTGCGCTGGGCGTCTTCACCGATCTTGACAAAGGGTTGCCGTGCCGACACGACTTGCTCACGCAGAAAGCCCACTGACGCACCGATGTAGTTACTCGGTACGACCATCAGGCGCAATTCATGGTGATTGCGAAACAGTGAGGACAGGCCCTGATAGTTAATCAGCGCGACACCGCCGATGACGGCAACCGACGCAACGCTCACCAGAACTTTGCTGACTAACTCACGGTGCCAACGACGGTAACTAACCGGAACTCTCCATAACAACCAGGACGGCAAAACACCGAGAAATAATATATAGACCAGCAACTTTACCGACAGTAAGTCACGCACTTCTGTGGCGTTGGTTTGTGCGAAGTTGCGCAGCATACCGATGTCCATCAGCACGCCATATTGGCTCATGAAATAAGCCACGCCGGCACTGCACATGAAAATCAGCGTCAACACGGGTTTCAAGACCGGCCGGAAAGCCAGCAGGGTCAATACGATGTTGAACGCCGCCAGGATCATCAGCCCGAACGCCACGCGCATGACGATGCCCTTGCCGTCTGCGGTGGTGATGTCGAACAGGTGCTGCCAGAGCACGAAATTGAAACCCGTTAATAAAAACGCGCTGGCAATCAGAGTCACCCACTCGGGGCGAACGGCTTTTAACTTCAACATGATGGTTGGCTGTTCCTGAAAGAAGTGCCTGCGGTAAATGTGAAAATTTCATTTACCGCGACAACACTAACTTTAGGCAGCCAACCATCAATTTTTTGTGAAAAAGAAGCCAACGATTAGTTGGCTGATGGCACTAGGCCAAAACTTTTAACTTATTTGAGAATGGTTCAGCTTTTGTTCAGGCTTGATGTAAGTACCAACGCCAGTCCTGTTCCCCTACCTCGCCCATGAACTGCCGATACTCGGCACGTTTCACCGCCAGGTAAACACCGAGAAACTCGCCGCCGAATGCTTCACGGGCCCACGTCGAACCTTCAAGTGCCCGCAGGGTGGTCAGCCAATCGGTCGGCAGCAGTTCCGTCGCCTGGGCGTAACCGTTGCCCTCCACTGGCGCACCAGGGTCGAGTTGTTCACGAATGCCTCGATGAATACCGGCCAGAATCGCTGCAGCGGCCAGGTAAGGGTTGGCGTCGGCCCCACAGATGCGGTGCTCGATGTGTCGGGAGAACGCCGGTCCGCCGGGCACGCGCAAACTGACGGTGCGGTTGTCCACGCCCCAGGTGGCCGCCAGCGGCGCATAGCTGTTGGTCTGGAAGCGGCGGTAAGAGTTGGCGTTCGGGCAAAACAACAGCAACGAGTCGAGCAAGGTACTGAGCATTCCGCCGACCGCGTGTTTAAGCAGCGGCGTGCCGTCCGGGGCTTCGCTGGCGAACAGGTTGTTCCCGTCCTTGTCCGCCAGGCTGACGTGCATGTGCATGCCGGTGCCAGCGAGGTCATCGAAGGGTTTGGCCATGAAGCACGCTGTCATCCCGTGCTTGTGCGCGACACCCTTGACCAGGCGCTTGTAACGCACCGCTTCGTCCATCGCCTGCAACGCGTCGGTGCGGTGTTCGAGGGTAATTTCCACTTGCCCCGGTGCGTACTCGGAGATCGCCGTGCGGGCGGGAATGCCCTGGAGTTTGCAGGCACTGTAGAGGTCGGCCAGAAACGGCTCGATCTGCTCCAGTTCACGCAGGCCATACACCTGAGTGCCACGCGGGCGACCACCATCGACGTCTCGCGCAGGTTGCGGACGACCGTTGCTGTCGCGTTGCTGATCCAGCAAATAGAACTCGAGTTCCGCCGCCATGACCGGGTAGTAACCGTCAGCCTGCAGGCCATCGATGACCTTCGCCAGTAAATGCCGCGGATCGGCAATGGTCGCCGGCATCCCTTCTGTCGGGTGCATGCTGACCTGCACCGCCGCCGTCGGGATCAAACGCCACGGCATGCGCGTCAAACTGCCACTGACCGGGTATGCCCGACAATCGATGTCGCCCACGTCCCACACCAGGCCAGAGTTTTCAACGTCATCGCCGTTAATGGTCAGTCCCAGAATGGTGCTCGGCAACGGTCGCCCGCTGTCGTACACCGCCAGCAGTTCATCGCGATGGAGCAACTTGCCCCGAGGGACGCCGTTGTTGTCGAGGATGAACAGTTCGAACATCTCGATATCCGGGTTCTGTTCCAGAAAGGTCAGGGCTTCTTGTTTTGTGGCGAAGGGAATCGTGGCACTGCTCATGGGAATTCTCTTGTTTCCGTGTCAGGCAAACGCGCAAGCGCTGCCCTGTTGATCCCGACGAATCAGTCGAGACCTGTAAGAACAATCAACGGGAAACGCAGGAATCCGGCGGGCGCGCGTGACGGCAGTGCCACAGCGCCCAGAAGGCTAGATCGGATGGAAGTGTGACGGCGCAACCGTCCATAGAAGAGACCGCAGAGAACAGATGCAGCAGCGTCACACGGGCGGTTGCGTCGTTCAATCGGCATTTGAAGAACTTTGGGTGCGGATTGGCTAAACAATCGGAGCCTTTTCGCCCTTGTAGCAGCTGCCGAGCCTGCGAGGCTGCGTCCGGCTGCGAAGCAGTCGTGAAATCAGACGATGCGTAATTCAGATGGATCGCGTCACCTGGATTACGACTGCTTCGCAGCCGGACGCAGCCTCGCAGGCTCGGCAGCTGCTACAGGGTCGGTGTGGTTTTCATAGATGGCGGTGTTTTCCCGAGCGGTATTTAGTTTTTAAATAGTGGTGCGGACTTTCTGATTTGCGGCGTTTCGGCCCTCGCGCGCCTAATCGTTTCCTTTCATTCAAGGTCCGATTGATGGAACACGTTCGCGCAATCACCCGCCCCGCCGTCTTGTTGATGCTTGGCATTGTTCTGGTCGCCCTTAATCTGCGCCCTTCCATGGCCGCCGTCGGTCCTCTGCTGTCAGCCATTCGCGGCGACATCGTACTGAGCTTCAGCCTGGCGTCGTTACTCACCATGTTGCCGGTGATGGCGATGGGGCTGGCCATGTTCTTCGGCATTAAAGTCAGCCAGCGACTGGGCGAGCAGCGCACGGTGGTGCTGTCATTGTTGATCATCGGCCTGGCCACCGCTTCACGGCTGTTCCTCGACTCTGCGGCGGAACTGATCCTCAGCGCCGTGATTGCAGGCGTCGGTATCGCCTTGATCCAGGCGCTGATGCCGGCGCTGATCAAATCCCGTTTCCGCGATAACGTTGCCCTGTGCATGGGCCTCTACGTCACCTCGATCATGGGCGGCGCAGCCATCGCCGCCTCCTTCGCGCCGTTGGTGATGACGCACACCAGCAGCTGGCGCGCGGGCCTGGCGATCTGGGCCGTGCTGGCGCTGGTGGCATTGCTGTTCTGGATTGCACAACCTGCACAGAGGCCCGCGCTGGAATCGAAACCCTCCAGCAATGCCTCCTTTTTCGGCAATTCCCGCGCCTGGCTACTCGCCATTTTTTTCGGCCTGGGCACAGCGTCCTACACCTGTGTGCTGGCCTGGCTTGCACCGTATTACATGGAAAAAGGCTGGAGCGAACAAAACGCCGGATTGCTGCTGGGATTTCTCACCGCCATGGAAGTGATATCCGGCCTGGTGACGCCCGCCATTGCCAACCGCAGTCGTGACCGACGTCGGGTGCTGGTGGTGTTGTTGGTGCTGATCATGGCCGGTTTCTGTGGACTCATCCTCAGCCCGCAATACCTGAGCCTGCTGTGGCCCTGCCTGCTGGGGCTGGGTATCGGCGGGCTGTTCCCGATGAGCCTGATCGTGTCGATGGATCACCTGGACAGCCCGCAGCGCGCTGGTGGCCTGACCGCGTTCGTACAAGGCATCGGCTACCTGATCGCCGGCCTGTCCCCCCTGATCGCCGGCATGATCCGCGATCAGCTTGGCAGTTTCGAATGGGCCTGGTGGTCGCTGACCGGGGTCATGGCGTTGATGATCCTGATGGTCCTGCGTTTCGATCCGCGGCATTACGCCCGCCACATTCACTGACCGGGGCACACCTGCATGAAACACTCTTTCGCCAGCGCCCACTTCGGCATGCTGCTCTGGGCGCTGCTGATCGCAGGCTCGTTTTCCGCGGCGGCGCAGGTCAGTCAGGCCATCGACCCGATCCTGCTCACCGCCCTGCGCCTGCTGCTCTGCGCCGTGGTGTTCCTGCCGCTGTTGCTGTTCAAGGGCGACACCGCCATGACCGTCCGAGGACTGATCAGCCATGCCGCGCTCGGCTTGTTGCTGGCGGTGTATTTCGGTTCGCTGTTCGAAGCGCTGCGCTACACCTCGGCGGTGAATACCGGAACGATGTACACGCTGGTGCCTTTGTTGACCCTGCTGTTTGAAGCCGTACTGATGCCCGACGAGCGCCAGAAACGACAAGTACTGCCGATGCTGATAGCGGCCGGCGGCGCGGTGTTGCTGGTGCTCAAGGGGTCCGGTCCCGGCGAATGGCCGTCGCTCTACGCGATGCTGGTGTATGGCGTGGGTTGCCTGGCGATGGCGCTCTACTCACCCCTGAGTCAGCGGCTCAAGGCCAACAATCTGAAGGGGCGCGGGCCGGTGGCCATGACCTTCTGGAACATGCTGTTCGGCGCCGTATTTTTGTTGGCGTTGTGTGGCTTCAGCGGCGGTTGGCGCACGGCGCCGTTATTGACCCTCAATGACCTTTACTGGCTTATCTACCTGGCGCTGTTCGCCACCCTTGCCACCTTCTGGCTGTTGCACCGGGCCATTGGCGTCATCGCGCCCTCCTCGGTCATTTCCTACATTTACCTGAGCACACTGTTCATTACGCTTTTCCATTGGCTGTGGCTGCGTCAGTCGCCGCTGCCTCAGGAAATCGTCGGTGCAGTGCTGGTAGCCGCTGGCATGTTGGCGTTGTTGCTGTCCAGCCGTCGCTCACAGCTGAATTCCGACAAAGCGTTCACCTGACTCCTTCGTTCCGTTAGGATCTTTCGCACAGTCATGCGCTCACCAATGCAGGACGCGCAGCGAGAGGCAATGGATGCTCAACAGTAACGCGCTTAGAAAACTCGACATGCAGGACTTCATGGTGTTCGTCACCCTGTATGAGCAGAAGCACGTCACGGGTACGTCCGAGACCCTCTGCGTCAGCCAGTCGACCGTGAGTTACTGCCTGAAAAAACTGCGAGCCAGTTTCGACGACGAGTTGTTCGTCAACACCCGCACGGGCATGCACCCCACCTACAAAGCCGACCGCATGTACCCACACGTGCTTAAGATCCTGGAACACATCAACCTGTGCCACGCCGGCGACGCCACCTTCGACCCGACATCGCAACCCGTCACGTTCAACCTCTGCGCACCGGAATACTTCGAGCAGTTGATCCTGCCACGGCTGTTGAAGCGTTTTGCTTCCGCGGATTGGCCGGTGATGGTCAACATGCACAAGTTCGACACCGACATTCCGGTCGAAGCGCTACGTGACGGCAGCCTCGACCTGGTGATGTGCTTCGGCCCGGACTTTCATCGCAGCCACGGCGACTTCAGATCCGAGACCTTGCTGGAAGATGATCTGGTGTGTGTCTTTGATAGTCGCGCAGCACGCAATGGATCGCGCTTAAGCCTGGACGAGTTCGTCGAACGCCGGCATGTGTTTCCAACGCCGTGGACATCCACCACCAACATGGTCGATGGCTGGTTGGCGCAACAAGGGCAGAAACGGCAGATCGTTGCGCGGGCGAATAGCTATGGCGCGGCATTGAAGATGATCACCGGGACGGACTTTGTGGTGACGTTACCGCGGCGGATACAGCAATTGCTGGCGAGTGATTCGGGATTTGCTGTCTGCGAAGCCCCGCCAGGGTTACCGGGGTTTAGCCTCGATATGCAGTGGTGTCAGCGCGTTGATAAAGACAACGCGAACGCCTGGTTGCGTGAGCAAATCGTCTGGGCATGCTCTGAAAAGCAGAGTTAAAGACTGATCGCCATCTTCGTATACGACTCCCGATCAATATCCAGAATCTCCACACACACCTGCACTTCCACCCCCGCCGGCCATTCACACAGATCCTGCACCACCGCCAAAAGACTCTCGGACAATTGCAGCTTGATCTGCGGCGAACGTCCGCTGAGTAACGCGAGTTTCACGTGCACGAACGCTCGCTCACCCATTGCCGTGCCCACCTTGAACGTGTCGACCTTCACCGCGCGGCTTTTGATGTCGAATTCAGACGCAAACTGACCGGAACCCACCAGGGTGTTGTTGAGCCGGATCAGGGCCACATCGGCGTTCAGGCCGGGCAGGTTGGCGGTGTATTCCATGTGCAGGTGGGGCATGACGGTGCTCCTGAAGGGTGGCGGAAAGGTCCTACGTATATCACAGAGTTGTCCGACTCAAGGCGGGGTGGGTACCAGTTCCCGATCGCTCATGAAGGTTTCCAGGCGCTTGCGCAGCCAGCGTTCGGCAGGGTCGGTGTCGACGTGGCTGAGCCACACCATCGACAGGTCCAGGGTGGGTGTCTTGAACGGGAACGGCTCTTTGAACAGCAGTCCGGATGCCGCCATGGCTTCGGCGGTGTAGTCCGGCAAACTGGCGATCAGGTCGGTGCCGGCCAGCAAGGCCGGCAGTGCGCTGTATTGCGGCACGGACAGCACGACCTGGCGCGTACGCCCGATCTCTGCCAGCCATTCATCGGCGTAGCCACTGACGTTGGCAGTGTGGGAAACCAGCACATGAGGACGTGAGCAATACTCATCGAGGGTCAGCGGTGTGTCGGAGGCATCGGCGCGCAAGATGCTGGGCTGGATGTGCCGCAACAGTTTGCGCTTGGCATTGGCCGGGAGGCCGCGGGTCTGGCTGATACCGACGGTAATGTCACCAGACGCCAGCAGGTCGGGAATGCGCCAGTAATCGACATGCTGAACCACGAACACCACCTTCGGTGCTTCCTGGCGCAAGACTCGCAACAGCGGTGGCAACAGGCCGAACTCGACGTCATCGGACAAGCCGATGCGGAAGGTCATGGTGCTGATTGCAGGATCGAAATCGTGGGTCAGGCTCAGGGCGATCGACAGTGAATCCAGGGCTGGCGAGAGGTACTTGATCAGCTCTTCCGCTCGGGCCGTGGGCTCCATGCGGTGACCGACGCGGATGAACAACGGATCGTTGAACATGGCCCGTAAACGGTTGAGTGCCGAACTGATGGTCGGCTGGCCGAGAAACAGTTTCTCGGCGACCCGGGTGACGTTGCGCTCGAGCATCAATGTCTCGAACACCACCATCAGATTGATGTCGGCCTTGCGTAGCTCATTGCGATTCATCCATTGCCCCCCGTCCCCAGACTGTTGCCAGTTTAGGAAGGCCGGGGGGTAACGTCCATCGGCATGATCACCGGAGTGCAACTCGCCTCACTGCAGCTCGGGGATTTCCCGCTCAGACAGGCAGCGGATACAGCGCCTCATCGAACTGCGACAGACGCGGGAACGTCAGCGGTTGCTCGTCGCTCAAGTGATCCAGACGCTGCGCGTAATCCTGCAAAAACCCCTTGCGAGCATCGTCGCTGATGTACGGCACGTGCCAGGCCACGAATGGCTGCAGGACGTCGAAGCCGACGTACGCCAGCGTGCCGCGCAGGATCGGGCGCAGCATGTCTTCCAGCGGACCGTGAATCGCGCCGTCGCCGAACATATGCTCTCGTCCGCCCAAGGTAACGGTCACCAGCGCTTTCTTGCCGCTCAAGCCGCCCTGATCGTAGAAGCGCTTGCCGCCGTAGCAGACACCGGACACCAGCACGCGATCAATCCAGCCCTTGAGAATCGCCGGGGTCGAGAACCAGAAAATCGGGAAGTTGAGGATCAGCAGGTCAGCCCACAGCAGCTTGTCGAGTTCCTGCTGGATGTCCGGCGCCAACGACTGGCTCTTGACGCCCAGGCGTTGCTCCAGGGCATAGACCAGGTACTCCGGGTTTTCCCGCGAGGAAAAGTCCTCGGCGCTGGCTACCGGGTTCCAGTTCATGGCGTACAGGTCACTGACCTTGACCTCATGCCCTTGGGCTTCGAGAGTGGCGACAGCCTGGTCACGCAGGGCGGCGGTGAAGGAGTTCGGCTCCGGATGAGCGTGAACGATCAGTACTTTCATGGCAGTTCCTTAAACGCTTTCAAGCTTGGTGTTGGAAGAGAGTGTCTGAGTAGATAACTCCGCCCGCGAGGCCAGCAACCGGTCAAGCCAGTCGGGGTCCATTTGCGGTTCGGATGAAAACAACAGCCCGGTGTAATCCTTGTGTGGCGGCGTGAAAATCGCACTGCGCGAACCGTGGTCGACCACCCTGCCCCGCTGCATCACCAGTACCTCATCGGCGATCGCCCGCACGGTGGCGACATCATGGGTGATGAACAGGTAGGAGACGCCCAATTGCTGTTGAATCCGGTTGAGCAGTTTGAGCACGCCTTCGGCCACCAGTTGATCCAGCGCCGACGTCACTTCATCGCAGATGATCAATTGCGGATCGGCCGCCAACGCGCGGGCGATGCACACCCGTTGCTTCTGCCCGCCGGACAACTCCCGGGGTTGGCGCTCCATGAACGTCGCAGGATCGAGTTCGATCATTTCCAGCAACTCGGCCACCCGCGCGCGCATCGCCTTGCCTTTGAGGCCCAGGTAAAACGTCAATGGCCGGCCGATGATGTCGACGATGCGCTGACGCGGATTCAACGCCGTATCGGGGATCTGGTAGATCATCTGGATGCGCCGCAGTTGCTCTTTGCTGCGTTGGCGAAAGTCTGCCGGCAGCACTTCGCCGTCGTACAGCACCTGGCCGGAAGTCGGCGCCAGCAGGCCGGTGATCAGCCGTGCGGTGGAACTCTTGCCGCTGCCGGACTCGCCGATGACCGCCAGGGTCTGGCCGCGGTACAGGCTCAACGAGACATCGTGCAGCACCGGTTGATGGCCGTAACTGGCGCAGCTCATGCGCAATTCCAGCAGCGGTTTTTCCTGCTGGGGGCATGGCTTGGGTTCGGTGTGAAAACTGCGCACCGCCCACAGCGATTTGGTGTAGTCCTCTTGAGGATCGGCGAGCATGGTGCGCGTTTCGGCTTCTTCGACCAGCTTGCCGTGACGCAGAACCATGATGCGGTCGGCCATCTGCGCCACCACCGCCAGGTCGTGACTGATGTAGATCGCCGCGCTGCCGAAGGTCGCCACGGCATCGCGAATGGCCGCCAGCACTTCAATTTGTGTGGTGACGTCGAGGGCGGTGGTCGGCTCGTCGAAGATGATCAGGTCCGGGTGGCACGCCATCGCCATGGCCGTCATTACCCGCTGCAACTGCCCGCCGGAGACCTGGTGCGGATAACGCTGGCCGATTTGTTCCGGGTTGGGCAAACGCAGTGCCCGATACAGCTCCACCGCTTCCGCCATGGCCTGTGCCCGGCTCATGCCGCCGTTCTTGACTGCCGTTTCGACGTGCTGGTCGATGAGTCGATGGGCCGGGTTGAACGACGCCGCCGCGCTTTGCGCCACATAAGCAATGCGCAGGCCACGCAATTTGCGCAGCGCTTCAGGTTTGGCCTGCAGCAGGTCGATGCCATCGAAATGCACCGAGCCGCCCGTGATCCTGCAACCGTCCCGGGTGTACCCCATGGAGGCCAGACCCAGGGTCGATTTGCCGGCACCCGACTCGCCAATCAGCCCCAGCACTTCACCTCGTTGCAGGGTCAGGTCGATGCCTTTGATCAGCGGATGCCATGCATCCTCGTAATGACCTTCGATGTGCAGATCACGTATTTCCAGCAGCGGCTTTTCATTGTTGAGCGTGGTCATGTTCAGCACTCCTTGAGGCCGCTGGATTTATGCAGCATCCAGTCGACGACGAAGTTCACGCTGACGGTGATCAACGCCACCGCCAGGGCTGGCAGCAATGGACTGATGTCGCCGAAGGTAATCAGCACCGCGTTGTCGCGCACCATGCTGCCCCAATCGGCGGTCGGCGGTTGAATGCCCAGGCCGAGAAAGGACAGCGCGCTGATGAACAAAAACACAAAGCAGAATCGCAGGCCGAATTCGGCAATCAAGGGGGCGGCGGCGTTGGGCAACACTTCGCGCGTCACCAGCCACCACAGGCCTTCACCCCGCAGGCGCGCGGCTTCGACGAAGTCCTGCACCACCACGTTCATCGCCACTGCCCGTGACAGGCGGAACACCCGAGTGGCGTCCAGCAGGGCGATCACCAGCACCAGCGACGTAGCCGTGGTGCCGACCACGCTGAGGATCAGCAAGGCGAAGATCAACTGCGGAATCGCCATCAGGATGTCCACCACCCGCGACAATCCCTGATCCACCCAACCACCCTTGATCGCAGCGATCAACCCGCTCAAGCCGCCGAGCAGGAACGCCAGCGTCGTGGTCAGGAAGGCGATGCCCAGGGTATTGCGCGCACCGTAGAGCAGGCGGCTCAACATGTCGCGACCGAGGTTGTCGGTGCCCAGCAGGAACTGGCTGCTCCAGGGCGCAAAACCTTCGCCCACCACCTGGGTTTCGCCATAGGGCGCCAGGATCGGGGCGAACAGCGCGACGAGGATGTACAGGACGATCACCAGCAGGCCGAACTTGGCGCTCGCAGGCGCCCGGAATATCTGTTTGAGCAGGCTCATGTACTACCCCTTCGGATGCATCAGGCGTGGGTTGCTGGCGATGGACAGCACATCGGCGGAGGTGTTGAGCAGGATGTAGGTCGCGGCGAAAATCAGGCTGCACGCCTGAACCACCGGGATGTCGCGCTTGGCCACCGAGTCCACCAGTAATTGGCCGAGGCCCGGATAGACGAACACCACTTCGACCACCACCACGCCCACCACCAGGTACGCGAGGTTCAGCGCGACCACGTTGACGATGGGCGCCAGGGCGTTGGGTAAAGCGTGACGGAAGATGATGCGGGACTGGCTGATGCCTTTGAGCCGCGCCATCTCGATGTAGGGGCTGGCCAACAGGTTGATCAACGAGGCGCGCGTCATGCGCATCATCTGCGCAATCACCACCAGGCTCAGGGTGGCGACTGGCAACACCGAACGTTCCAGTATCGTGCCCAGCGAGGCGTCGGGCGCGAGGTTGGAGATGCTCGGGAACCAGTTGAGCTTTACCGCGAACACCAGGATCAGGAGATAGGCAACGAAGAACTCGGGAAACGACACCGCGCTCAAGGCCGAGGTGTTGAGCACGCGGTCGAACCAGCTGTTGCGATAGAGCGCTGCGAGCATGCCCAGCAACAGGGCCAGCGGCACTGACACCAGCGCGGCCAGCAGCGCCAGGCTGAAGGTGTTGCCCAGGCGCGAAGCGACGAGATCGGCGATGGGCCGTTGATTGGCCAGGGAGACGCCAAGATCACCTTGCACCACGTTCCAGATCCAGTGCCCGAAGCGGGTGAGCGGTGGGAGGTCCAGACCCAGTTGAGTGCGATAGGCCGCCACGGTTTCCGGCGTGGCGGACTGGCCGAGCATGGCCTGGGCGATGTCTCCCGGGAGCATGCCGACGGCCAGGAAAATGATGACCGATACCGCGAACAGCGATAACAGGCCGAGTGCCAGACGTTGCGCCAGCAATTTTAAAATACTGTTCATCGTGCAGTTCCTTGAAGTGGGCACGCTATTGCACACAGCAAATTTCTAATGTGGGAGCGAGCCTGCTCGCGATGGTTTTACATTCAACATGGGCGTTGAATGACACACCGCTTCGCGAGCAAGCCCGCTCCCACATTTGATCTTCGGTGGTCGGAAGATCTTTACGCCTGCCACCAGCGCTCGATGACGCGCAGGCCGTCCAGTTCGCCATACGGCGCGGTTTGTCCGCCATGCGCGACCCGTTTTGAACGCGCCGCCACTGAACTGGCGAACAACGGCACGATCGCCCCGCCGTCATCCCGGCACAGCGACTGCATTTCGTTGTACATCTCGCGACGCAGCGGCTCGTTCATCTCGCCCCGGGCAGCGTTGAGCAACTGGTTGAAGCGCGAGTTGTCCCAGTGCGTTTCGTTCCAGGCGGCGCCCTTGGCGTAACCGATGCTGAACATGCGGTCGGCCGTCAGGCTGCTGTACCAGAACGAAGTGGTGAACGGCTGTTTCATCCAGACGTTGGAGAAGTAGCCATCGACGGGTTCGCGGACCACATCAATGTCGATCCCTGCCTGGCGTGCCTGCTCCTTGAACAGGACCGATGCATCCACCGCGCCGGAGTAAGCGGCGTCGGAGGCTTGCAAGCGGACTTTCAGAGAATCGACACCGGCCTGGCGCAAGTAGAAACGCGACTTGTCCGGGTCGTAGGTCCGTTGTTCCAGCGCTGTGTTGATGAAACGGCTGCCGGGCTGGATCGGGTGATCGTTACCCACCAGGCCATAGCCATACAGCACCGACGCCAGCAGCGTCTCGCGGTTGACGGCGTGTTTCATGGCCATGCGAACATTGTTGTCCTGGAACTGCTGGGCGTCGCACAGCATCGGGAAGGTGTAGTGCTGGGCGCCTTTGGTTTCTTCGATCACCAGGTTTGGATTGCGCTTGAGCAATGCCACGGTTTTCAGGTCGACCTTGTTGATCACATCGACCTGCCCGGTGACCAGCGCATTGATGCGCGCGGCGCCGTCGGCAATCCCAAGCAGTTCGGCACTGGCGAAATGCGCGCGGCCAGGTTTCCAGTAGTCGGGGCTGCGCTCCAGGCCCATGCGCACACCCGGTTCGAAATCCTTGAGGCGATAGCCACCGGTACCGATGCCGGCCTGCCAATCCGGCACGCCGTCTTTGCTCGGCATGATCACCAGATGGTAATCGGCGACCACATACGAGAAGTCGGCGTTACCCGAGTGCAATTCGAACACCACGCTGTCGGTGCCTTGGGCGCTGACCTTGGCGACGTCGCCCAATACAGTCTTGGCGGCGGACGTGGATTTTTCACCGAGGTGATGCTGGATCGAAGCAACGACGTCCTCGGCCGTCAGGGTTTTGCCGTTGTGGAAGGTCACGCCCGGACGCAACTTGAAGGTCCAGATGCGTGCGTCCGGTGTCGAGGTCCAGCTCTCGGCCAGTTCCGGAATTGCCGTGCCGTCCACGGCGATTTCGGTGAGGGTGTTATAGATCGCGGAGAAGCCGACGAAGGTGAAGGTATCGACCCAGGTGCCGGGGTCCCGAGAGTCCGTGGTGCTGCCACCGGCCAGCCCGAGGCGCAAGACGCCGCCTGGTTTTGGCGTTGCTTCCTCGGCGAAGGCCCCCATCGGCAAGCCCATGGAAAACGCGCCGGCGACTGCTGCTGCCGTGGCGCTGTATTTCAGAAAGTCTCTGCGAGGAAAACTGAAAGTCTGGTTCGCTTGAGTAATTTTGTTGTTGTTATCGCTCATTGCATTGCCCCTGATCAAACGCTGCCAAAAGTAATGAAATATCGGTTCGAAACCACGCAAAGCACCGGGCCCTGGCCCGGTGCGTCAATCGTTTACCTCATCAGGACTCACACCTGAATCGCCTTCACTTCGACGAATTCGTTGAGCCCCTCCTCCCCCCATTCACGGCCATTGCCCGATTGTTTGTAGCCACCGAACGGCGCTTGATAATTGAACGCCGCGCCATTGAGAAAGCACTGCCCCGCGCGCAGTTGCCGCCCCAGGTTCAAGGCCCGCTCGTGACTGCCGGCCCAGACACCGCTGGACAGGCCGAACGGTGAATCGTTGGCGATCTGGATTGCCTGCGCTTCGTCGTCGTAGGGAATCAGGCACAGCACCGGGCCGAAAATTTCTTCCTGGGCGATGCGCATGCGGTTATCGACATCCGCGAACACCGTCGGACTGACATAGAAACCGCGCTCGAATTCTTGCGCCGCTTCGCCACCGCACACCAATCGCGCACCTTCCTGCAGACCGGTCTGGATGTAATCGAGTACCGTGCGCCGTTGGGCCGCCGAACACATCGGCCCGAGGAAGCTTTGCGGGTCCAGCGGATCACCCATGCTCAAGCTTTGGGTTTCGGCAATCGCCAGTTCCACGGCTTCGGCGTAGCGACTGGCCGGCAGCAACATGCGGGTCAACGCGGTGCAGGTCTGCCCGGAGTTGATCATCACGTCCTGCACGCCGTAGCGCACGGCGGCGGCCAGGTCGGCGTCCTCGGCAATCAGCAGCGCCGACTTGCCCCCCAGTTCCAGGCATACGCGCTTGACCGAAGGTGCCGCAGCTTGCGCCACCCGTACGCCCGCGCCGGTGGAGCCGGTGAACGACACCATGTCCACGTCCGGGTGTTTGGCCAGGGCTTCACCGACCTTCGAACCGGGCCCGCTGACCAGGTTGAACACGCCCGCCGGCAAGCCGATCGCTTCAATCATCTGCGCCAGCAAAAACGCGTGCAACGGGGTTTCCTGACTGGGCTTGACCACCACGGTGCAACCGGCGGCGAGTGCCGGGGCGAGTTTGCCGATCAGTTGGTGCAGCGGGTAATTCCACGGATTGATGAACGCGCACACGCCCACCGCTTCGCGAATCACCAACGAGTTGCCGACCTCGCGCACTTCGTCCATCAGGCCTGCGAGTTCGATGTATTGCTCGAGCCCTTCGATCGGCCCGTCGACCTGAACCGAACGGCACCATTGCACCGGCATCCCCAGCTCGGCGGTGATCACCGAGGCCATCTCGTCGGCACGTTGACGCAGTTGCTCGGCGAGGGCGCGAATGTAGCCGGCGCGTACGTTCGAAGGCGTGCGCGACCATGAAACAAAGGCGCGACGGGCGGCGGCTACCGCGTGGTCGACATCGCGCTCATCGCCCAGCGGCACCGACCCTGCGACGGCTTCGGTGGCCGGGTTGATGACCTCGGCGATACCTTGCCCAGACGGGGTCTGCCAGCGGCCATCGATAAACAGTGTGGTGTAGTCATGCATAAATCGGCGTCTCCATCAGTTCACTGGCACAACGTGCGATGCGCTGGCAGGCATCACTCAAGGCTTGCGCGTTCACCACCAGCCCCAAGCGAATATGCCCGGCCGCGCTCGGGCCGAACGCTTCACCGGCCAGCACCGAGACGCCATGACGGTCGAGCAGGCGATTGGCGAAGGCCTGTGCGCTAAGCCCGGTGTCACGAATGTCGACCATCACGAACATCCCGCCATCAGGTTTCAAGGCACGCAGACCCCGGCAATCGGCGAGGCTTTCGCAGACCAGGTCGCGGCGCTGGCGATAGGCTTCACGCATGGCGTCGAGCTCTGGAAGCTGGCTGTCCAGCGCCACGATAGCGGCGTCCTGGATGAAGTCGGGTGAGCCGTACAGCATGCACAGCGCGAGGTTTTCCAGGTGCGTGGACAGCGCTGGCGGCGCGACCACCCAACCCACGCGCCAACCAGTCATGGCGTGGGATTTCGACAGGCTGTTGAGCGTCGCGGTGCGCTCAGCCATGCCCGGCAAACTGGCCGGACTGATGTGCTCACCCTCGAACAGCAATTCGCTGTAGACCTCATCGGAAATCAGCCACAGGTCGTGGGCGATGCACAGTTCGGCCAGTGCCTGCCACGTGCTCCGCGGGAGGCTGGCACCGGACGGGTTGTGCGGGCTGTTCAGCGCCAGGGCGCGAGTGCGCGGAGTGATGCGCGCCGCGACGTCTTCGGGCAACACCCGAAAGCCATTTTCCGGACGCACCGGCACCGGAATCACCACCGCCCCGCACGCCCCGAACACCGCTTCGTAGGTCACGTACATCGGCTCGGCGACGATCACTTCATCCCCGGGGTTGAGCACGCACTGGGCGACGCAAAACAGTGCGCATTGGGCGCCGGCCAACACCGTGACTTCATCGGCAGATACGGCCTGACCGCTGCGCTGCTGATGACGCCGGGCGATGCTTTCACGCAGGGCACGTTTGCCACGGACATCGGCGTAGTGAGTGTTGCCGTTCAACAAGCTGTCGATGGCGGCCTGAACGATCGGCACCGGTGTGTCGAAATCCGGATCGCCCACCGACAGCAGCAGGATGTCTTCGCCCTGCTCTTGCAGTGCCAGGGCGCGGTAATGAATGTCCCACGCGGCAGCACCGTCACCGGAGATTCGTTGTGTCAGATCGGAAAAGCGCATGGCCTGCTCCTTTTGAAAAGCGCCGAAAAATGGAAATCAATGCGCACAGGCATGCTTGAGTTCGATCAGCGTGACGCCGTTACGCTTGAAGCCATGGCGCAAATCGGTTTGCAGTTCGGCCAGGCTTTGCGGCTGGGTCACGGTGCAACCGAACGCGCGGCCCAGGGCGGCAAAGTCCGGATTGCGTGGCAGCACGCCGATCGGCTCGATGTCCAGGCCCAGCATGTCGTCGCGAATCTGCCCCAGGGCGTCGTTGTTCCACAGCAGCACCACCAGCGGGCTGTCCAGTTCCTCCACCGCCGTCGCCAGTTCCTGTGCGGTGTAGAGAAAACCACCGTCGCCGACCAGCACCAGGCCAGGTCGCGTTGGCGCACCGAACTTGGCGCCGATACCCGCCGGCAGGCCATAACCCAAGGTGCCGTAGCCGGTCGGGTGCAACCAGCTGCGCGGCGCCAGGCTGTCGAAGGCGTAATTGCCGGTGTAGGCGAGCTGGGTCATGTCGGTGCTGATGAAGGCATTGAGCGGCAACTCGGCAGCGACGCGCTCGAGAATGGCCTGGTGAATCGACTGCAACGGACCGTGGCCGTTTTTGACGGCCTCACGCAACCGGGTGACCGCGTCAATCGCCGCCGAGGCATCGCGGGGTGCGGAGGGCAGGCGCTCAATCAAGCCCGCGAGGGTCTGCTGCGCATCGCCTTGCAGCGCCACCGCGCAGGGGTAGAAGTCGTTGAACTTGCGCGGGTCGATGTCCACGCGCAGCAGTTGGGCGTTGAGCGGCAAGCGCTCGCGCCAGAAATCGGTATCGGCCATTTCAGTACCGACTGCCAACACCACATCAGCTTCGGCGATCAGGTTCCAGCCAGGCTCCACGCACAGGGACGAGCCGGCGTTGAGCGGCGCGTCCGGTGGCAGCAAGCCTTTGCCTGCAACGCTGGTGAACAATGGCGCGGCCAACTGGGTGCTCAGTGTCTGCAGTTCCTGCGCCGCATTGAGTGCGCCGCCACCGGCAATGATCATCGGCCGTTTGGCGTTTTGCAGCGTGGCGACGGCTTCGTCCAATGCGCGGGTCGAAGCCGGGCCACGACCCGGACGGCGCACAACGTCATTACTCCAGTCGCGGGTCACTTGCGCTGACAGCACGTCCAGCGGTACCGAGATGTGCACCGGGCGCGGGCGTTCGCTGTCGAACACGGCGTAGGCACGGGCGATCAGCTCGGGCAGGTCCTCGGCGCTTAACGCAACCGCCGAGAACGCCGTGATCGGCGCGGTCATGGCGCGCTGATCCTGGGTTTCGTGCAGGCATCCCCAGCCTTTTCCGAGGCTGGCCGTGTGGTTGACGCTGGAGATCACCAGCATCGGAATCGAGTCGGCGTACGCCTGGCCGATACCGGTCGCGGCGTTGGTCACGCCCGGCCCGGTGATGATGAAGCACACACCCGGTTTGCCACTGACGCGGGCATACCCGTCGGCCATGAAACTGGCGCCTTGTTCATGGCGGGTCAGGACGTGGCGAATGCCGCTGCCCGGCAGGCCGCGATACAGTTCCAGCGTGTGCACGCCGGGAATGCCGAACACGGTGTCGACGCCGTAGTTGGCCAGCAGACGGACCAGGGCCTGGCCGCCGGTCAATGTCGTGGTTTGCATGTTCATATCCTCACTCGTGGCCAAGGCGAATCAACGCGTCGACCGCAGTCGTGCCATGGGCACCGACCAACAATGGGTTCACATCGAGTTCCAGCAATTGATCGGCGTTCTCGCAGGCGTAATCGGCCACCGCGCGAATGGCCCCGACCAGCGCCTCCAGGTCAGCCGCTTCACGACCGCGAAAACCTTGCAGCAATGCGGCACTGCGCAGGCTCAGCAACGCGGCGCGAATGGCACCATCGGTGGTCGGCAGCAGCAGGCTGCGACTGTCCTTGAGCAGCTCCACCAGAATGCCGCCAGCGCCGATCACGAGCGCCAGGCCGAAGTCATTTTCGCGTTTGATGCCGACGATCAATTCAGCCAGTGGCGCTGACGCCATGGGTTCCAGCAACACCTGATCGAAGGGCACCTGCGGCGCGTAATCGGCGATGCTCGCGCGCATCTTTTCCAGCGCGGCGGTCAGGGCTGCGCCATCCTTCAAATTGAGTGCGACGGCACCGGCTTCGGTTTTGTGCGGCAGCTGCGCGCTGACGGCTTTGAGCACCAGCGGGTAACCCAACGCGTTGGCGTCGGTCAGTGCCTTTTCCGGCGTGCTCAGTACACCGTTGGGTGTCGGCAGGCCGAAGGCACGCAGCGCCTGTTTGGAGTCCCACTCGTTGAGCAAGCGACCCTCCCCCTCCAGTGCCTGTGGGCACAACGGCACGAGTGCCGATTCACCCAGCGCGAGCAGCGCCTCACGGTTGCGCTGATAACCGGCGATCAGTCCCCAGGCGGTCAGCCCATCTTCCACACCTTGCAGCGCAGCGACGCCTCGGGCATGCAGCAATTCACGCGCGCTGGCTGGCAGCAGTTCAGGGAAGGCCGAGGTGACAAAACCAGTCTTGCCGTGACGGACCAGCGCGGCGCAGTAAAGCTCCAGCAACAGGTCGCATTCCTTGCGTTCACCGGTGGACTCCGTCGGGTAATCGAGCACCAGCATGGCCGCATCGGCCTCGGTGCGCAGGGCGCTGTCGAGCATGCGGTTCAGGGCTTCGCCGTCACCCCAGATCGCCGTGGTGAAATCCAGCGGATTGACCAGGTTGGCGTAGCTCGGCAGAACCTGGGCCAGCTCTTCGCGCTGAGCTTCATCGAGCTTGGGCAACGTCAGGTCGTTGCGTTCGGCATAGTCGGCAATCAGCCCGGCGTCGCCACCGGAACAGGCCAGTGCAATCAGGCTATTGCCCGAGGGCAATTTTCCGCACGCAGCGGCCTTGAGCGTTTCGACAAAGCTCACCGGGCCACTGACGCGGATCACGCCAAGACGTGCGAAAAGGCTGTCGTACAGCGCATCGGAACCGGACAGCGAACTGGTGTGGCTGAGCGCGAGTTCGGCGCCGATCTGCGACACACCGGTTTTCAGGGCAATAATCGGAATGCCCTTTTCCAGCGCCTTGTGCGCGGCCCGGGCAAATCCCGGAACGTTTTTCAGCCCTTCCATGTGCAGGCCGATGGCGGTGACCCGAGGTTCGTCTAGCAGCACGTCCATCAATTCAGCGACGCCCAGTTGTGCCTGATTACCCACCGACGCCATGTACGCAACCGGCAGCGAGCGGTCGCTCATGGACAGGTTGTAGGCAAAGTTGCCGCTCTGGGTCAGCACGGCGACACCCTTCTCCACCGGCTTGCCGCCATGGGCCACCGGCCATAACGCCGAGCTGTGCAGGTAGTCGAGCAGGCCGTAGCAGTTGGGACCGAGCAGGGCCATGTCGCCGGCCGCCTCAAGCAACTGTTGCTGCAGGGCCTGACCTTGCGCGCCGGTCTCGGCGAACCCGGAGGCGTAACAGATGGCGCCGCCCGCGCCCTTTGCCGCCAGCTGCGCCACGGCGGTCAGGGTCAGCTCGCGATTGGTGGCGACGAACACCGCGTCCGGGCCACAGGGCAGATCTGCGATGCTGCGCACACAGGGCACACCTTCAAGGCTTTCATGTTGCGGATTCACCAGCCACATTTGCCCCTGGTAGCCACCTTCGGCACAGCGCTTGAGCGCGCGCGCCATGCTGCGGCCACCGACGAACGCCAGGTGGCGCGGCGCAAGCAGGCGTTTGAGGTTTTCACGAATAGTCTGCGACATGCTTGTTCTCCAGGCCGGTCAGCGCAGCAGCGGCCGCAGTAGCTCGCGGGAAATGATGTGACGCTGGATTTCCGAGGTGCCTTCCCAGATCCGCTCGATCCGCGCGTTACGCCAGATACGCTCCACCGGTCCTTCATCCATCAGGCCCATGCCGCCGAAGATCTGCACCGCCTCATCAGCCGCGCGACCGAGCACTTCACTGGCGAACAGTTTGGCCATGCCGGCCTCGCCGTCGGTCATGGTGCCCTGGTCCATTTTCCAGGCGGTGTGCAGGGTCAGAAGCTCTGCCGCGCGAATCTGCGTGGCCATGTCCGCGAGCTTGAACGAGATGCCCTGGTAGCTACCGATCGGCTGCCCGAACTGCTTGCGATCCGCCGCCCATTGCAGCGACACGTCGAGTGCCCGCTGGGCCTGGCCGACGCAGTTGGCGGCGACCATCACGCGCCCGGCCGTCAGCCAGGCGTTGGCCACTTCCCAGCCCTTGCCGACTTCACCCAGGACTTTGCTCGCGGGTACGCGGCAGTCGTCGAAGAACATTTCGAAGGTGTGGTAACCGCGGTTGCTCACGCATTTGGGGCCACGGCGGATGGTCATGCCCGGCGTGTCGCGATCCACCAGGAACGAGGTCACGGCGTTGCGCTTTTTGCCGTTGTGTTCGTAGGTGTCGGTGACCGCAAAAACGATGGCGAAATCGGCGTGGCCAGCGTGGCTGATGAAGTGCTTGCTGCCGTTCAGGACGAAGTCATCACCGTCGCGCACGGCACGGGTTTTGATCGCATTGGCATCAGAACCGGCACCCGGTTCGGTGAGCGCGAAGCAGTCGATTTTCTCGCCTTGAATGCACGGCAGCAGGTAGTCGCCAATCTGGCTGCCGGTACACGCCATGAGGATTTTTGAAGGACGTGCAACGAACACGTGCAGCGCCCATGACACCTTGGACAGCTCCCGCTCGATCAGCGCCTGGGACAGGTAATCGAGACCGCCACCGCCGACTTCTTCCGGCATGTTGAAGGCATAGAATCCTGCGGCGATGGCCTTGCCGCGGATCTCGGCCGCCAATTCCGGGGAGACTTCGTCGGCACGATCAACCGCATCCTCGTGAGGCAGCAGCTCTTTGGCAACGAAGCTGCGTACTGCGTCCACCAACATTTCTTGTTCTTGGGTCAGTTGGAAATTCATGGGTGCTACCTGTTGTTCGTATGCGGGTTAGAGGTGCAAGGCAGAAGCGGTTTTATCGACCGACAAACCGGGCCGGGCGTTTTTCCACGGAAGCGCGCAAGGCCTCGGCGCCGTCCTCGCTGCGACCGCAGAGCAGGCCGGCGGCGAGCTCGGCTTGCAGTTGTTCCGGCAGGCTGCGCCGGTCGCCTTCGCGCATGAGTTTTTTGGTCTGGACGAAGGCGAAGGTCGGGCCGTGGGCCAGGCGGGTTGCCAACTCACCGGCGACGTCGAGCAGTTGCTCGTCGGCGCACACTTCACCCACCAGTCCGGTCGCCAGGGCACGGTCTGCCCCCCACAACTCATCGAGAAACAGCAGGCGCTTGGCTTGTTCGGTACCGATCAGGCGAGGCAGGTGCCAGCTGGCACCGGCGTCCGGGGAGTACGCCATGCTGGTGTAGCCGGCCTTGAAGCGTGCCGTTTGCGCGGCGATGCGCAGGTCGCAGCACAGCGTCAGGTCCATCCCGGCGCCCACAGCGGTGCCATTGATCGCAGCAATGGTCGGTTTTTCCAGGCTGTACAGCCGGCTCATCAGGGCGTGGGCGGTTTCGGTCCAGCCGTAGCTTTCGAGCGCGCCACGGGCTTCCGCTTCGGCCCATTCAGCGAGGTCGGCACCGGCACAGAAACTGCGGCCGCTGCCGGTCAAAACGACAACACGCACGGCAGGATCGGCGTTGAATTCGTCGAGCAGGGCGTGGAGGTTTTTCAGGGTCGGGATGTCCAGCGCGTTGCGCTGAGCGGTGCGATTGAGGGTGATCCAGGCAACGCCTGCTTCGACCTGGCTGAGCAAAGAAGGTTGAGTAGTCATTGCGAGTCCTCGAATTATTTTGATTGGAATGAGGTGATGCGACTTGCGGCCATACTAAACGAGTGTTCAGTAAGGCGGCAATTGGGGGGATGAACGGCTGTAACAGCTGCGCTAATAAACTATGTTTTTGTTTTTAAAGGCTTTTTTATTTGAAAAGGCGAAATCAGGGATGGGTTTGTTACAACTTTGAACAACTGGGTACACCAAGGGGCCAAATCCCCGATTGCTGATACCTGCGCCTCCCCCCTGTAGGAGCTGTCGAGTGAAACGAGGCTGCGATCTTTTGAACTTTCTTTTCTGCGGTCGATACCGTGGTTGCTGTGATTGCGAACGGAACGGCAAAAGTCAAAAGATCGCAGCCTCGTTTCACTCGACAGCTCCTACAGGGGATTGGGTTGGGTTGGGTTGGGTTGGGTTGGGTTGGGAGAGAGGGTCATCTCGATTTTGCGGACATAAAAAAACGCGACGGTCATCCGTCGCGTTTTTCAGTTTGCGCTTGCGCAGTTACACGGTCGGCAAGCTCGGCGCCAGCACGCCTTGGCGTTTACGGTAGATCAGGAAATAAGCGCTGTAGCAGACCATGATGAAACCAAAGCCCCAATACAGCGAAGGACGTTGCGTCTCATCCAGTGCCAGGAACACAAACAGCGAGCAGCACAGTGCAATACACGTCAGCGGAATCAGCGGGAACAACGGCGCACGGTATTTCAGGTCGCTGAGTTTTCCGCCATCACGCAGGAAGGCTTTGCGGAATTTGTACTGCGCCAGCGCGATGACGATCCAGGTCACGGTGCCCGACATGCCACTGACCGCCATCAACACCATGAACAACGTGTCCGCCGCAATGAAGCTGGTCATCAGTGACACGAGCGCGAAGCACAGGGTGATGCTCAGCGCCCGCAATGGCACGCCACGTTTGCTCAACGTCGACAGGCCTCTTGGCGCCATGCCGGTTTTCGACATGGCCCACAAAATGCGCGTCGACGCATACAGACCCGAGTTACCCACCGACAGAATCGCGGTAAGGATCACAAAGTTCATCAAGTCGGCGGCGTACGGAATGCCGACCATGTCGAACACCTGCACGAACGGACTTTCCATCAGCCCCGCCTGCTCCCACGGAACAATGGCCGAGAGCACCACGATGGCCAGCACATAGAATATCAACACACGAAACACGACATTGCGGACCGCACGGGGAATGCTTTTTTCCGGCTGATCGGTTTCGCCAGCCGCCACCCCCATGATTTCGCACCCCTGGAACGCGTAGACCACGGTCATCATCACCGCGAACACCGCCGACAGGCCGTGGGGGAACAGCGAGTCGCCCATCAGGTTCGTCAACAGAGGCGCCGGTGCGCCGCTGGTCAACGGGATAGCGCCGAAGATCACCAGGATACCGACCACGATGAACCCGAGAATCGCCGCGACCTTGATGCCGGAGAACCAGTACTCCGCCTCACCGAAGGCACGGGTCGCCAGCGCATTCAGGCCGAACAACACTGCCACGAACAATGCTGACCAGTACCAGATCGGGATGTCTGGAAACCAGCGCTGCATCAACATGCCTGCGGCGGTGAATTCCAGGCCGACGGTGGTGGCCCAGCTCATCCAGTACACCCAGCCAATCATGAAGCCTGTGGCCGGTCCGATGAATTTGGTGGCGTGGGTCTGGAAGGATCCCGACACTGGCATTTGTACGGACAGTTCGCCCAGGCAGACCATCACCAGGTACATCAGGAAACCGGCGACCAGGTAAGCCAGAATTGCGCCCACCGGGCCACTTTGATTGATGATGACGCCAGACCCCATGAACAATCCGGTGCCGATCACGCCGCCCAGCGACAACATGAAAATATGCCGGCTTTTCAGGGCTCGGGTGAGGTGGATGCCTTCGCGTTCGATAGTTTTGCTCATATCGGCACCTCAGTAATTGACGAGGTGCATGGCGAATGACAGGACGTCACGGCGCGGGGAAGAGTCAGCATTACGGCGTTTCATTATTATTATCTCCAATAAGCTTCGAAGACCGCTTGCGGCGGTTGCCGTCGATTATTGGAAGACCATGTAAGCTGGAGTTGTACGCAAGGATCAAAGATGTAAAAAGTCGTAACAAACTTGTACGTCAGGCGTGTAACAGTTCGCGCAAGGTCTGGCGGGAGTGCCGCAGTTGCTCATGAACCTGCGGTGCCAGCACTCGCAACGCCGCTTCGTCATTGATTATCGCCGCCTCCTCCAGCGCTCGCAGTACGTTGGCCAATGCGCGGAACCCAAGCGAATCGCTGCTGCCGGCCAACCGGTGCGCCAGGTGCGCGACCTCGGTGCAATCGCCGGCATCAATGGCTTCCGTCAGTGCTTCGCTGTGCTGCTTGATCGAGTCGCGCAACACCTCCAGCAAGCCCAGGAGTTTCTGTTCTCCGAGCAAGGTGCGATGCGTGTCCAGCAGCGGCCAATCCATCGCGTCGTCATCACGTTGCGGCACCGGCAACGGCAATTGACCGGACAATGCCTGACGCAGATTGTCGAGCTTCAGCGGTTTGGCGAGGATGGCGTCCATGCCGGCATCCAGGTAGCCGCGCACCAGGGCCGGCTGCACGCTGGCGGTCAGGGCGAAGATTCGGCTGTGGCGATTGGGCCCGTCCTCACTGCGCAGCTGTTTGCACAACTCGACGCCGCTGATGCCAGGCAAATGCACGTCGAGCAGGATCAAATCGAACCTCTGCGCAGTGCATAGCGTCAGTGCCTGCCGGGCTTCTTCGGCGAACCAGACCTGATGCCCGTCCCGCCGCAACAATCCGTTGACCACTTCGCGGTTCAGCGCCACGTCCTCGACCACCAGAATGTTCAGCGCGCGGCCCGGGACGCTGCTCAGCCTCACACTGGCCACCGCAGCGGTCGGTTGCAACGCCAGTTCAAACCAGAAACAGCTGCCCCGCCCGACTTCACTGTCAACGCCGATCCGCCCGCCCAACTGCTCCACCAGGTGCTTGCTGATCGCCAGCCCGAGCCCCGTGCCGCCGAAGCGTTGCGCGACTTCTTCACTGGCCTGGGTGAAGCGTTCGAAGATCTTTTCCTGCATCGCCGGCGCGATGCCGATACCGTTGTCGGTCACGCTCACGCGCAGCCACTGAGCAGCGTGATCAGAAACGGCAGGCAGCAGGATGACCTCCACCGTGACCTCGCCGCCTTCGGTGAACTTGATCGCATTCGCCAGCAAGTTACTGAGCACCTGACGCAGGAATTGCTCGGCCCCAAGATGTCGGTCCGCCACCTGGGGATCGACCCGGCATTGCAGCATCGTGTCGTTGCTCGATGCCCGTGGCTCAAGCAGCGTCAACACTTCGTCGAGCAATTGCCGCAGGGAAAAATTGACCGGCTCGGGATGACTTTCGCCCTCTTCCAGCCGGGCGAAATACAGCACCTCGTTGAGGATCGACAGCAACCCTTCGCCAGCCTTGTACAACGCATCCAGACGTTTGCCGTCGCGCTCGTCCAGACGGGCGTCGCGCAGCAATTCGGCCATACCAAGAATGCCGTTAAGCGGTGTGCGCAGTTCGTGGCTCATGGTCGCGAGGAAACGCGACTTGGCGAGATTGGCCGCTTCCGCTTCGTCCTTGGCGCGCATCAGGCTGGCGGTTCGGCGCTCGACCCTTCGCTGCAGTTCATCGCGGTTGGTCTGCAGGGCCAATCGATCGGTTTCGCGCCGGGCGATATCGCTGAGTATCGCTCGACGCATGTCGTCCAGCGCGTAGGCCACGGTGTCGATTTCGTCTTCGTCAGGGTGGCGCGCTTTATCCAGATGCAATGGCTCGTGCCATTCACCTACCGCGATACGGCGGGCGAAGTCGGCCATCACTTGCAGGTGCCGCGTGACCAAACGATAAAACAACCCCGACAGCGTCACGGCCAGTCCGCACAGAAACACGCTCATCCACAACAGGCTGGTCAACCCGGTGGTGTAAAGGCGTTCGTGCACCGCGCCAAGGTCAGTGCTGACTTCCAGCTGACCCAAATGGCGCAACGGCCCTGACGGAGGCTGGTAGTCCAGTTCAAAACGCTCGATACGTAATGGCCCCACCGGGTTCGGGTTACCTTGCAACAAATCAAAATCAGGGCTGATCAAGCGAACACGCGCCACGTCGGAAAAGTCCACCAGACCACGCAATTGCACATTCAGTTGATCCTGGTTCAGGTCCCAGAGACTGCGCTCGAGAC
The DNA here is from genome assembly GCF_059716215.1 of Pseudomonas sp. LBUM1643. Lineage (NCBI taxonomy): Bacteria > Pseudomonadati > Pseudomonadota > Gammaproteobacteria > Pseudomonadales > Pseudomonadaceae > Pseudomonas > Pseudomonas sp. LBUM1643. The sequence continues at coordinate 1,538,076 of NZ_CP166813.1, read as the reverse complement.
TGGCCAGGTAGCCCGCGCGGATCAGCTCCATTCGCGAGTCGATTTCACGCATCTCGCGGCGGTATTCGAAGTACAGCTGCACGCTGCTCGCCAGCACGGTGAAGCACAGGCTGAACAACAGAATAAACAGCAGGAGACGCCGTAGCAGTCCGACCGGCCGCACTCGAATCATGGCGAGTTTGCCGGCAGGTTGATCATGTCGCGGTAGGTGATTTCACTTTCATGAAGCAAACGGTCGATCTCTCCTGAGTCGACCATGCGCTGCAACTGTGTGTCGATGTCCGGCATTCGGCTGGCCAGTGGAGAACGGCGTGATACGGCTACGCGCAGATAATCCACGCCAAAGGATTCGGGCAAGGCGACGATGTCCTGCGCCCCCGGCAAGGTCTCCACACGCATCTGTCCGGTGCGGCGCTCGGAAACGATGAAGTCGATGCGTCCGCGAATCAGTTTTCCGAAGTTCTGCCGGCTGTCAGAGACCCTTTCGAAGTTCTGATGCTCGGCGACGAAGCGGTCGAAAGCCACACCGTAGCTTTCACCGAACAACATCCCGCCCCGGTAGTTGGCCAGGTCTTCCAGGCGTTCGATCTTTACCGGGTGCTGGGGGTTGATGAACACGGCGACGTCTTCGCGCAACACCGGCACTGTCGAGAAAACCATGCGCTGCTCGCGCTCCGCGGTTTGGTACATCAGCACCACGTCGACCCGGCCCTCGGCAGCGTCCAGCACGCAGCGATTCCAGTTGTCGAGTTCGACGATCTCGACGTCGTAACCCAATTCCCCGAACAGTTTCTTGATGACATTGGGGGCGACGCCACGCACGTGTGTGCCATCGCTCCAGGAAATTGGCGGGTACACCGGGTAGTCGCAATAGCGAACTGTTTGCGCAGCCATCACATTGCAAGTCGCCAGCGTCAACAGCAGCCAAAACCATCGCCACATGGTGCTCAGGCCGCCGCGCTGGCGGTGAACAGATAACCGGCGCCATGGATGGTAATGATCAATTGCGGCTCGGCCGGGTCGTCGTGCAACTTGCGGCGCAAGCGTCCGACCAGCACGTCGATGGAGCGGTCGTTGGGCACCCATTCCCGGTTGCGGATCTGGTCCATCAACTGATCGCGGCTCAAGGTGTGGCCGCTGTTGCGCAGGAACACGCTGAGTAGCTGATACTCGCCGTGGGTGAGCAGGGTTTCGCAGCCGGTCTGGTCGATCAACCGTCGGCGATCGGTGTCTAGCGCCCAGGCCGCGAACTGTTTGACGGGCCGGGAAATGCTCGTCACCGGTTGCGGCGTATGGGCATGACGAACCCGGCGAATCAGGTTCTTCGCCCGGGAGACCAGTTCGCGTGGATTGAGGGGTTTGATCACGTAATCATCGGCGCCGCACTCAAGGCCGACGATACGATCGATTTCATCGTTGCGACCGGTGATCAGAATGATCCCGACCTCCGAGCGGACCCGCAGTTCTCGGGTCAGGGTCAGGCCGTCCTTGCCCGGCAAGCGGATATCGAGCATCACCAGGTCGACGGAATGGCTCGCCAGAAAGGTTTCGGCCAGTTCCGCGGTGGCGGCGCAATGCACTTCATAACCTTCCTGGGACAGGTAGGCCTGCAGCAGTTCGCGAATCAGCGGATCGTCGTCGACGATCAATACCCGAGGAGTCATCGCTAGGTGTCCTGCTTATGCCCGAAGGCGTGTTTCTTATTAGAGTTTTTTCCTGCACTGGCGCCAGAGAGTATCCACTGCTGAACGATCGATCAACAGCCCGTCGTCTGGACGCAAAATCTCTGTCGACCGCCGGCTTGCAATCCATCGACCCAGGCTTCACAAATCTGGATGCCCTGTTCCGGGGTGAAGGTGCCGGGGTTCAGTCCGGATTCCAGCCACAAGCCGTCGAGCAATGCACTGAGGCTGATGGCCGCCAGGTCGGAATCAAAGTTTTCCCAGCCCTCCTCCTGTGCCAGTTCGTTCAGCACTTTGCGCAGGATGCCGCGGTACTCGCCGTAGGAGTGTTCGTGCGCAAGGTTGATCGCCTCCGCCGTCTTCACCGCGCCCCAGAACGCCAGCCAGGCATCGAGCAGTTGCGGGTCCAGCAGTTCAGCGGAAAACGAGCCCCGGAAGAAGGCCGAAAAACGCTCGCGGGCATTAGGTGCTGCCTGCTCCATCGCGGCGCGTAACAAGCCCATGACCCGGCCGGTCACCGCCAGATAGGCTTCTGCGACCAGTTCGTCTTTGCCGGAATAGTGATGACTGATGAGGCCGACGGAGACACCGGCCTCGGCGGAAATCTTGCGTATGGAGGCGCCCTGAAAGCCATGGCGCTTGAGGCAAACGAGCGTTGCCTCGATGAGATTGGTTTTGCGCAGTTCTGGCGCCATTCTGGAGAATCGGACTTCCTGTGTCATTGGAGGACGTTCCTGGAGGCGAGAGTTGAGCCCTGAGCGAGCCGTTCACGAACTGAACGACTGTACAGCAACTACCCTCGCCGACTCCAGATGTTGATCGTGTTTACATATCGGGAAGTATGTTTGGAGGAACAATCGCACCGCCCTTCATGACAACGGGCGTTTTCTCAAGGATCGAGATGTCTGCGATTGGATCACCGTCCACGGCAATCAGGTCGGCAAATCGACCGGCACTGATGGCCCCAACATCCTGCTGCCAATTGAGCAGGTCAGCGGCCACCACGGTTGCGGACTGGATAGCCTGCATAGGGGTCATGCCGTACTTCACCATGTACGCAAACTGTTTTGCGTTTGTGCCAATCGGGTACACACCGGCATCGGTGCCGTAGGCGATTTTCACCCCGGCCTTGACGGCTTTACGAAAGGCCTGGCGCTGCACATCGGTGGTTTCGGTGTTCTTGCGCAGGTAACTCTCAGGCCAGTTTTCCTTGTGGCCCACTTCGTCGATGTAGTCACCGTTGTAGATGTCCATCACCAGGTAAGTGCCGTTGTCTTTCGCCATTTTTATGCCTTCATCATCCAGCAGCGAGGCATGTTCAACAGATTTCACGCCGGCGCGAATGGCGGCCTTGATACCCTCTGCGCCATGGGCATGGACGGTGGCGTAGCTCTTGTGAACCTTGGCTTCCTGCACCACGGCGCGCATTTCTTCTTCGGTCATTTCCATCTGGCCCGGCTCGGTACCTTCGGCCAGCACAGAGCCGGTGCCCATCATTTTGATGGTGTCTACGCCGTGCTGAAACATATACCGGGTCTTGAGTTTTGCGTCGTTGGCATCTTTGTAGACACCGACTCGCATGTCTGCTGGGATCTCCACGCCGGGTGCAAAACCTGTCACCTCGCCACCGCCGCCCGCCACTGTGATGTAAGCCCCGACGACGTTCATGCGTGGGCCCAACACGCGGTTGGCATTGATCGCATCGCGCAGTGCGACGTCGGTAAATGCCCGGTAGGTGCCCAGGTCATGCACCGTCGTGAAGCCTGCGCGCAGTGTCTGGTAGGCATGTTTGGCGCCCATCAACGCTACATCCTGAGGCGAGTGCAGGAGCGGTTCAGCCACGTTGTTGGTCATGTCCCAGTCGGAAATATGCGTGTGCATATCGATCAGTCCCGGCAAGACAGTCTTGGTCGACCAATCAATCACCTGGCTGTCGGCCGGTGGCGCGCTCCACGGTTCCACGGCCACGATGCGATCGCCATCCACCTTGATGCGCTGATCGTTGAGCACCTTGCCCCGCTCTACATCAATCAAGCGACCGGCATGGATGTATAGGGTATCGGCGTGCGCGGATAACGCCAGCGACGAGAGCGTTATCGCCAATGCGATGGATTTGATCTGAAAGCTCTTCATGTGAAACCTCTTTTATTTTTATAGGACGCAGCCACACACATCAAAAAATATCGATCGGGTACTGGGTGATGATTCTTAGCTGTTTGACGCTGTCACCCGTATAAGCGTGATCGGCATACCGCACTCGAACAGACAGATCTTTCAACGGACCACTTTCAACAACGGTCTTAAGGTCCACATCTCGCTCTATTTGCTTATCCGCATGAGCGAAGTATGCATAGAGTCCATCCGGATCGACTTTTTCGTTATCAATATCAAACCCATAAATATATTTGAACGACAACGTGGTATGTAAGAAACCCGTCGAGCCAAAATCATATTCATACGCTAATCCAACCGACTGTTCCCCGGGACCGTTGAAATCCCCGTACTGCGAAGAGTTGGCCAGGTAGATAGAGTCCATGAAAGTACCATCCGACGCCGCCAAATAGTCGAACGGCTGACTGCCATGAATTTTTTGATAAGACGCCGTGACCGTGTGCGGACCATTGGCGTAAGCGCTCGATAGCGACCAGGCCGTTACGTTGATGTCTCCGGCGCGAGCCTGGCCCTCATCCAGAGAGCGATACAGGTTGAAGTCGAAGCTCAGGGATTGTTCGGTACCCAACGCCAGGCTGTAATTTCCGTTGACGTAGTACTGGCGCCACAGATCCTGCGCACGAGAGGTATAGAAGCCGACGCTGCCTTCTTCCACAGGCGTGTAAGTGAAACCGGCGTAATCCACATCGCCGGCTTCTACCCCGGCGTAGCCGGCAATGAAACCACCGTCGTGGCCAGTGCTTGTATAGCCTCTTGAGGAGTAAAAGTGCCCGATATCAATGCTGACCTTGTCGATATCATCACTTAACAACTGGATGCCTCGGGTGGTCATGGGCATCAGTCGCAGGTCGGGCGTTGCGAACACCGGGTTATAAGGACGCAAGTCGCCGTACTTTAAAACCGTGTTCGACACTTTCATTTTTACCGACGCATTGAATGTTGATGACTCGGTTCTTTCACCGTCACCGTCAGCAGGAAACATCCCTGTTCCAACCGTACCGCGACCACCGTCCAGTTTGTAAGCGGTGTAGGCACTTGCATCAATGCCGAATCCGACCTGCCCTTGGGTAAATCCGGATTGATAGTCCATCTGGAAACCCTGCCCCCATCCTCGAGCATCGGGATAATGGGACAGCGAGTTTCGATTAAAATACATGTTTCTTGCGATAATTTTTGCCGTACTGTCCTCAATAAAACCACCAGAGGATTCTTCCGCCTGCACTTTCAAATAACTTCCGGACACCGAAAAGACAACGACACCTAATACGGAACGCAGCTTCATTGTAGACCTCAGGGCTTTGTTTATTATTGTTGTCTGTCACGCCTCTACCCGACAATGTTAGGCAGGCTGTTCTTGTCATGAATAGCACTAAGATGTTGAGATTTGATCGTCCTGTGTAAGTCAAGTAACAGCATGTAAGTTCGTTATTACAACCCGCTCGAACACTTCTGCCCGTTGATCCGACAAAAAGCCACCAGTAAAGAAATCTGTTGATTTTTTACTGGAGGTAAATTCTTATAGAAAAATAATAATTGCCGAAAAACGGCCTTTCGGCTTCAGCCTGCCTGGAGTACCTGCACCATGCCGACCTCGTCCAGCGCGTTTGCGCACCTTTTCGAACCGTTGCAGTTGCGTGGAAAACGCCTGAAAAACCGCATCATGTCGAGCGGTCACGACACCTCGATGCCCACCGACAATCTGGTCAATGATCAATTGATCGCGTACCACAAAGCGCGAGCTGAAGGCGGTGCCGGGCTGATCGTGCTGCAAGTGGCCGGTGTGCATGACAGCGCCCGTTACACCTCCCACGTGCTGATGGCCACCGATGACGCGTGCATCGAGGGTTACCGCAAACTGGCGCAAACCTGTCATGAACACGGCACGGTGGTGCTGTCGCAGGTGTTCCATCCGGGGCGTGAGATCATGGAATCCAGTGATGGCCTGCTGGCGGTTGCCTACTCCGCTTCAGCGGTGCCCAACGAGCGGTTTCGGGTGATGCCACGGGCGCTGGATCAGGTGATGATCGACGAGATCGTCGCCGGTTACGGTGCTGCGGCGAAACGTCTGTATCAGGCCGGGATCGATGGCGTGGAAGTGGTCGCCAGCCATGGCTATCTGCCGGCGCAATTCATCAACCCGCGGGTCAACCGTCGCACCGACGGCTACAACGGCGAGCTGGAACAGCGACTGCGTTTCCTGCGTGAAGTGATTGCGTCAGTGCGCGCCAGCACCGACGAACATTTCATCATTGGCCTGCGCATCTCCGCCGATGAGCGGGATCCCGAAGGGCTGACCGAGGACGAATCCCTGGCCGCCGTACAGTCGCTGCAACCACTGCTGGATTACGTGCACATCGTCGCGGGAACATCGGCGTCGCTGGGTGGCGCAGTGCACATCGTGCCGCCAATGGCCATCGAAGCCGCCTACCTGGCCAAGGAGGCAGGGACGTTCAAGGCCAGCCTGTCGATCCCGCTGTTCGTCACCGGACGCATCAATCAACCTCAGGAAGCCGAGTTGATCCTGGCGCGCGGTCAGGCCGACGTCTGCGGCATGACCCGCGCACTCATCTGCGACCCGCAAATGCCCAACAAGACCGACAGCGGGCACGTCGAGGATGTACGGGCGTGCATCGCCTGCAATCAGGCGTGCATCGGCCACTTCCATAAAGGTCTGCCGATCTCCTGCATTCAAGCTCCGGAGACCGGGCGCGAGCTGATCTTTGGCCAGCAGCAACCCACGGGGCAGCGTAAACGCATCATGATTGCCGGCGGCGGACCTGCCGGGATGAAAGCCGCTGCGGTCGCCGCTCAGCGTGGGCACGACGTCACCCTCTATGAGGCCAGTTCGCAGCTGGGCGGCCAGGTTCTGCTGGCGCAGCTTTTACCCCGGCGCAGTGAATTCGGCGGCGCCAGCACCAACCTGCAACGGGAGATGGAATTGGCCGGCGTACGCGTCGTGCGCAACACCCGTGTCGACCGGGCATTGGTGGAGCGCGAGCGCCCCGACATGGTGATCGTCGCGACAGGCGCCGAGCCTTATTGGCCGGCCTTCGAACGCGGCGGCGAGTTGCAGGTTGTAGACGCCTGGCAAGTACTGCGCGATGACGTGCAGATCGGGCGTTCGGTGGTGGTGGTCGATTGGCGTTGCGACTGGATCGGCCCCGGTATTGCCGAACGATTGGTCCGCGCAGGGCATCAGGTGCAACTCGCGGTGAACGGCACGCACTGCGGGGAAAACCTGCCGCTGTACGTGCGCGATCAACTGGCTGGCGAACTGCACAAACTGGGCATTCCGATTACGCCGTATGCGCGACTGTATGGTTGCGACGACAACACCGTTTACCTGCAGCACACCGCCAGCGGCGAGCCGATGCTGTTCGAAAACGTCGACACGCTGGTGCTCTGTCAGGGACATCAACCCGTCGATACCCTCGGCGCAGAACTGCAAGGCCTGGTGGAGATTCGGCGCATCGGCGACTGCCTGGCACCGCGCACCGCCGAAGAGGCGATTTACGAAGGTTTGAAAGTCGCCTGGGAGCTTTGAGCCTGTTTTATACTCCGGGGCTTTTACACGCAGGCTCGCGCGCGAGCCTCACCCCGGTTCGGAGCACGCCATGAGCAACAGCAGCAAGATGCCGCCTGCCCGCAGCGCGCCCACACAGGACAGCTCCCCGGCAGAGCCGCAGTTCCTGGGTACGCGCATTCGCGGCCTGCGCAAACGCCGGGGCATGACCCTGGCTGAACTGGCGCAAATGAGCGAACTGACGGCGGGGTACATCAGCCAGCTAGAACGCAACCTGGCTTACCCCTCCATCCCTGCCCTGTTCAATATCGCCCGCAGCCTGGGCGTGACCATCCAGTGGTTCTTCGCCAGCGAAGCCAACACCGCGCCGGAGGACAATGGTGTGGTGGTGCGCAAGAACACGCGAATGAGCGTGCATTACGAAGACGGGATTGTTGATCAGTTGCTGACACCGCAACCGAACCGGCAATTGGAGATGCTGCACTCACGTTTTCCGCCCGGCACCTACAGCCAGCAAAGTTACAGCCATGAAGGGGAAGAAGCCGGGTATTTGCTGTCGGGGAGTTTTGAGTTGTGGGTGGGGGAACGGCACTTTCAGTTGAGTGAGGGAGATAGTTTCAGTTTTTCCAGTCAGGAGCCGCATCGGTATGGCAATCCTGGGGACGTGGATGCGGTGGTGATTTGGGTGATTACGCCGCCTACGTTTTGACGGAGTGGATGCGATGGAAAGGCCTCGGAGCTTTGTTAGTTTCGGGGCTTTTTTTTAGATGGGGGAACGAAGTTTTTTCCTACAGTCACTTCCTGATTTTTCCCAACTACTGGCGGGAGTTTATTTAACACTTAAGATCTGCGCCCACGAGATCCTAATGATTCACTGTTAAATAATTATCACGACAAGGACAAAAGGAAATGGCATTCGACGCATACCTGAAGATAGAAGGTATTCCCGGTGAAGCTCTGGATGAGCAGCACAAGGACTGGATAGAAACTACAGGTTACAGCTTTGGCACCCATCAGAGCACTTCGGCTACCGCAAGCTCCGCGGGAGGGGCTTCCTCAGGTCGAACGACCGTCACCGATTTAACCATTACCAAACTTCTGGACAAATCCAGCTGCAAGCTGATCGAAGCCAGCTGTGCAGGCGAGCACCTGAAAGAAGTAGTTTTGTCCCTACACAGGGCGGGCGGAGATAAATTAAAATATTTTGAGATCACACTTGAAGAAGTGATTATTTCAAATTACTCGCAAGTTGCGAACGATGGCGTCCCAACCGAAACGATCAGTTTGAACTATGGGCGTATCAAAACGACTTACACTCAGCAAAAACGCGCGGATGGCGCTGGGGGAGGTAACGTCGCAGGTGGTTGGGACCGAATTAATAACAGAAAATATTCCTGAGGCGTTAACTTATGTCTGAGGTCTACAGCTTTATTAATCCACGAGTGCAACCCTATTCGTATTTGAAATCGAATCTACAGCTTGGAAAAAATGCGAGCCGAAAATTCGACATTCTGAACGCGCATATTTTCAACACCGTGGTATTGCCGGGTGAGATTGTAATTATCGGGGATAACTCGACCCCGTCTTGTACGACTGAAGAAGCTTTTTATATGCGAAAAGCTTCTGAAACCCATATCGCACTAATGACAAACGGAATGCAAAGTGATGGCTTCCTAATTGAAAACCACCAATTTTTGACTAAAATGCTCGGCTACTCTTCACTTGGTATTGGTACGGTGGGTGGTGCATGGAGCAAACACCTTGAGGGCATCCAGAGCACCCTGCTCGATATTGAAGCAGCACATAACGAACAATTGAGGAGTGGTACAAAGCAGAGTAGAGATGATTTTTACTCAAGGCGCAGAGTGCTGTTTGACAAACTCGACAGACAATTGAAAAGCTTTGCGGGCTATGGTTCAGGGATGCGGAACCAAGGTCCAATCAAAAATATGCTTGGGATCTCTACCAAGAGCTTTTTACATAAGGGAATCATCACGGGCTACGCGGACACGATCAGCGGTGTGGCGAAAGCTTCGAGCCTGATAAAAAAAGGCACATACCTGGGAGTTGGCCTAAACGTCGCAGCAGCCGGGACATCTATCTACACAGCGTGCTCCAGTGGTCGAGAACAAGAGTGCCGAAAGGCCAAATATACGGAGGGTGGCAAGTTGGCGGGGGGCATAGCTGGTGGAATACTTGGTGGCACAATCGGAACCACAGTGGCTATTGCTGGTTGCGCTGTCGCATTTAGTCCAGTCACGTTCGGAGGTAGCCTTTTCGCCTGCGCATTGGTCGGTGGAGGTTTGGGAGGTTGGGCGGCAGGCGAATTCGGTGCCGAAAACGGAGAGAATCTCGGCGAGATTATCTATGAAAACTCATCACAATGAGTATTTTAACTTTTATCATCGCCGGGATATCTATAATTTCCGGACAACTGTTGACCGCCATTTGGATCTTTATTGCAGCACACAAACTAACTGAACTAGCCGAAAGTCACTTAAAGAAAAGCAAATTCGTAGAGAACAATCGAAAAACTTTCGAAAGCTTTGGAATATTTGGAAAAGTCGCAAGAAACGGTCCGATAGCCCTGATGTTTTTAGCACCAAAATATTTTGAGAGACGCGGAATGATCGACGCAGAGGAACTTTCGAATATGCCAACCAATCTCAGAAACAAGCTAATTCTGCCGTGGATCGCCGGTTTATTATTTATCTTTGCTATGATTGTGTTCCGACACATAGGAAAGACGCTAACTTAAATTACGAGGCAACTCCATTCTACCACCTTCTTTTTTACGGGCGAAGCCATTGGGCGCAGCTTTGACTAGGCTCGGAAATCGCAACGATCGCGGGAAACAAAAGCTCAATGATTTGTTTAATTGCTGAGCTTTTTCGTTTAACTCTATGGCGAACGCCAGTTTCTTCTGACATCTTCTTCCTGATTTTTCTGATCGCCAGACATGACTCAAATTTGCCCCTAAGCTCAGCAACGTTTGGGGCATAAACGCCCTGGCATCAACAATCATCAGAACTTGAAAGGAGTTTCATCATGGCTAGAGACAAAGCAAAAGACGACAAGCACTTCAACTGCACTCAGGCACACGAGGCCGACTACGTGGCGGGGCTTTACCCTCATGCGAAGGAAGAGGTCAAAACCTTCCTGGCGTCTGCTTGCAAGGATAACTCCTTGCACAACTCCACCCATCAGGACGTGTACGAGCTGATCAAGAGGAAACTGGGGTACACGCAGCCTTAAGCCAAAAAAATTGGCAGTGGAGCTGCTCTGATCGAGCAGCTCCACCGAGTGACATCTAAATTTCCTTAACCGGAGTCTGACCGTCAGTCCCGATGATCAAATTGATGGCATGCACGCAGTCAGCCTTATTGATATAGGACTCCCCGCTGGCAATCGTTTCATGGTTTCCCGCCCTCAAACGCCACCGCCATTGGCCTTTGCCCGTCTGTTCTGTGCCACGGGTCTGCCTGTAGATCTCAAAATACATTGTTCGCTCCTTGCGATTACTGGTGAGGACAGATGCGTGATCTGCGAAAACCAGAGTAGATGAAGATCTGTCCGGGTAGCGGGGTTCAGTGTCAGGGGATATTTCCAGGAGCTTGGGTTGATTACTCAGGAGAACAAGGACTACGAAGGTGGGTAAATCAAGCGTCTTGGGGAGGTATGTTTTCTTCGGGATGCGCTGAATTTTCGTACGGCTAAGCGACGTCAGCAGGTTGTGGGAGCAATTCAATCATTTGATCAAAGGCCGCCAATGCATATCGCCCATCAAGGTTTTCCAAGGTTGGCATTGCTGCAGGGAAACCGAATCGCACTCTGCCGGGAAGCACTTCATTGATGGCTGAGTACCAGGTCAGCAGTGCTTGCTGCAGGCGTACGTGCAGCTCGAAGCCACTCCGTCGACGGGTGGTGTCGGCTTTGGCTCTCTCGCGCGCAAGCTGAGGATCGATGCGACCAACAATGTAACAGTCAGCAAAGCCAATTCGTCCTTGCGCGATCGTTTCTCTCGTGGCGTTCAACTCGAATTGCCAGTCGCGTTCGCTCGCCTCGCCAATCTGCCAAAGACACCAAATGTAGTGGAGCTTGAGGGGGTCGCTGTCACACAAAGCCCACGAAGAAATGTCTTCCATCGCCAGCGCCTTTTGCCAGCGCTCCACGTTTCGCTCTGCCCAAAAAGTGGCGGCTTCTACGGGATCTTTTTTCCGATCCGGCACATCTTCAAGACGGCCGTTTTCAGCAATGACCTGTTGCCCTCCATGCCTGGCGCACCAGGTGGTTTTCCCGCTGGCGCTGATACCTTCAACAACCAAAATCATCGTGACAACTACTCCGTTAATTGCGCGAGCTTTGTGAGTATCCAAGTATGGGGCTTGCGTGATTTCTGGCGCCAGGCACTGATGCGGTGGCAGGCGCCCGATCTCACGCTTAGAGGTGTTGCCAGTGCATCAGAACTGCACCATCGGAAAACGAAAAAGCCCCGTAACTTTTCAGCTACGGGGCTTTTTCTATGTAATGGCGGAGAGATAGGGACTCACCATACTTAGACACGAAGCCCAACAAACTCTGTAATTACTGGCTTCCACGGTGATTTTACGTAGAATAATTACGTAGAAACTAGCGGAGAAATCGACCATGCCCAAAGCCAACAACCTCGAACTTCAGGGCGGCACCTACCACGTGCGTATGGATGTTCCCAAGGACGTGCGAGAGGCTTTCGGTGGTCGTCGCATTCTATCGCTGTCGCTCAAAACCGGATCACGCCCAGAAGCCCTACTCCGCCGATTGCCCATCCTGCACGCATGGAAGAGCCAGATAAAAGCCGCACGCGAAGGCAAGCAACTGGGAGACGGCTGGCAGGAAGAAGTGGTTCTGACTGTTGAGGATTTAGATGCGCTGACGCTCGGCCAGAAGAGAGCACTCGTTGGCGAGCCTGCCCCACCCTTGCCATATGTCGATCCAGCTTTCAAAGCGAAGCTGATGAACAGCCCCCGGTTCAAGGAATCCATACGGATGCTTGTAGGCGATCACCTCAAGGATGGTATCGAGGGACGTATCAAGATTCAGGATGAACTGAATCGAGGACTCAAGGAAATGCTGCAAAAGCTCCTTGGCACTGACTACAAGCTCACCAGCGAGCAGGGCGAGGAACTGGAAACACTGGTCAAAGACCCCGCTAGCTACAAGGCTCGGTCGCCAATCACGACAGCGCGTTTAGCATCGTTCCGCACTTACAGGCTTGAGCATCACGTAGCCCTAAAGACGGTGAATCAACAAGAGTCGAAGCTGTTGAATCTGTCGGAGCATCTGCAAACCACCAGCACCAAGCTCGACTTTGATTCTGCGAGTGCATGGCTACAGGGCATGAAGCTCAGCAGCAAGACCAAGCAACAGTATTTGCTTGCCGGTAGTCAGTTCTGGCAATGGGCGATGCAGCATGAGCCACAGTGGCGACAGACCTTCAAAGGGCACGTGAACCCATTCGAGAAACACACGCTACCTACACTCAAAGGCAAGGCCAAGCTTGACGCAAAACGGAAGGCTTTCACCATCGAGGAAGTCGGCACCCTGTACAAAGCAGCGAAGGAACAGAATCTAGGCGCCCTCCCAGACTTGATACAGCTGGGTGCATATACCGGCGCTCGGATCGAGGAACTGTGCCAGCTTCGCAACGAACACCTGATCTCCGTCGATGGGGTGAAGATGTTCGATATCGTGGATTCGAAAACCGTTGCAGGCATTCGGCAAGTGCCAGTGCATCCCAAGCTAACGGCGCTCGTGGATCGACTCGCCAAAGCTTCCACGGACGGCTATCTGGTGCCTACCGACAGCAACAACAAATACGGGATTCGTTCGGATGCACTGAGCAAAGCATTCGGTAGGTTGAAGACGGCCATGGGCTTTGATAGAACCCGCGTGTTCCATTCGATCCGTGCAACGGTAATCACCCAGTTGGTGCGAGCAGACGTGGCAGACAGGCTGATCAAGGAGCTTGTGGGCCATGAAACCGGCACGGTGACTTTCGATGTGTACTCGGATGGTTCATCACCGAAACAGAAGTTCGACGCCGTCGCGAAGCTGCCCGCCATACCGACGGGTTTGAAGCTGAGAGGTAAAATCTAAAAACGGACGTGCGCTAACGTAAAGGTTAAAGTATAACTACGAAAAGATGGCCTAGCGCCATTATTTTCTGAGGTAGCCGAGATCCACAGTTGGCATGGAGGCTTCCAAGGACGGGATTTTTAGCTAGGGGCAATGTGAGCATTGCTGGCACCTGAGGACAACTGCATCATGGCAATAAATTTCGACGTCGTAATTGAGACACCTGACTACGAAGTAGACATGAAAACCGGCCTCGACACCTTACAAGGTGTTTCTGACGCGACAAGAACTATTGCGGAAACGCTACTCACTGGCAATGTTCCCCAGCGAAAAAACAGTAAGAGCAATGTTCGGACAATGCTAAAAAAAACGTTCGAGGGTTCTTACGGTCAAATCTTCAGCCTGAACATCTCTGATGAAGAGCTAAAAAAGGAGTATCGAAAAATTGGCAATGCGGCTTTCGCAGAGCTGATGGCCTTCTTTATGAACGAAGCTCTAGACTTAGAAACTAAGGAACTATCCGCAAAAGCGGAAAAAATAGTTGAGAGTCTCGGTGACAATGCTGAAAGACTTGTCAGACAACTACGAACTTCAATTATGAAAGACGCACATGAAGTTTCGAAAAAATTCGGATATGACGTCAAGGTTAACTTTCGAAAAAACTCAGTACAAAAGATATTGATTGCCGAATTTGACGAGACCACAGCACACGCATTGGAGGCGGTACGCTCGGATGTGAGAGAAACTATCATCGCAGCCGTACGACGATTCAACACTAATACCGGAAATGGACGTTTACAAATTCAGGACGAAGAAGAGACCATCGCATTCGGCTTCGAAAAAGTCTACAGGGAAGTTAGGTTTGCCACCAAAAAAAGATTCTCAGAAAATCTAGACTACAACAATGGAATTGAGATAGAACGTTGGAAATATTTGGAAATCGAGGTGTATCCTATTAAACGCTTTGACGACAAAGTCATTAAATATGTAGTAGCCGGACTCCATGAAGACCAATAGATACATCTTCATCGCGATCACCCTTATTGCAATCGTTTGCTTGTCATACGTGCTTAATTTTTACGTAAAGTTGAGTTATGTAATCTCAGATGAGCCAGAAGCATGGGGACAGCTAGGAGACTTTGTAGGCGGCTTAATCAATCCTATTTTAAGCTTCACGTCGCTGGTATTCATCATAAAATCTCTCAGCCTCCAGAATGAAGCGAACATAGGTTTGAGAGAAGAAGTAAAAAATACTAGAAAGACTGAAAAACTGCGATCATTTGAAACCCAGCTATTCCATATGATCGCTTCTCAAAGAGAACTATTTAACTCTTTAAAAGTTAACGATGTATCATATCAATCCCTTTCCAAAAGAATGGGAGTTGAAGCGGTTATCGTTATTGAAACAGAAGTGGAACGCTTGAGAGAAAGCTTTGATGTCGAAATTGTCAACGCATACTTAGAGGCGGCTGATCCTACCGATCAAATTTATGGCCTCACAAGGACCTTTTACAACATTGTGAAGCTTATCTCCGAAAAATTAAGCGACGCCAATGAGTTCTCTGCAGAGGATAGAAAGTCTCACTATCTTACATTGATAAACTTTACAGATTTTTCTCTACTACGACTCATTATGCTTTCCGCTCAATTTACAGGACTTCCACCTACAGAATATCTTAAATCAAACCAAGAATTTAGCTCAACACTAAAAGAAGTTAAACTCAACTACAATCTATATTGAATGATAATTCATACCAAAACATACCACGCATTCAATATTAATAATCATAGAAGTTAAATTTTTGCTGGAAAAACCAACCAACTTCGTTTTGACTTGAGTTTTACCGCTGGAAAATAATCTGGTGGCTCACCTGCACCTCTGGACTGTCCCCAGAATAACGGTGCAAGCGAGCACAGGGAAGGATTGTATCAACAGCGGATTTTCCAGCGAAATGCTAGCGGTGCTTAACGCCGAACGACAATGGGTTATCCAAACACCTGAAATTCAGAAATAACCTACCCCCCCTGTGGCGCTCTCCAAGGCTCTACAGGCCACGTTGTAGCAATCTGAATCACATGATATCAGAGACGACAAAGCCCGCTCTAGGCGGGCTGTTAAGAGGCTACACGCCTACTTCAAACCTTGTTCCAATGTCTCTTGATCGTTGGCAAGCTCACCATCAGTTCGGCTGCTGCCTGAGCCTGTGTCATGCCTTTAGCCTTGAGCTTCTGCACTGCTTCCGTAGTGTCTACAGCCACCGGACGACCACCCTTCTTGTCAGACCGTGCAAGGCCCTCTCTGGTGCGTTCCTTGATGCGATCACGCTCAAAGGCTGCAACTGCTGCGAGAACGGTTAGCTGGAGCTTCCCGGCTGCGCTGGTGAGGTCTACGCCATCGAGATCGAGGCTACGGACATGGATACCAGCAGTAGCCAACTGGGACACTGTGCCGAGCACGTCTTGCACGTCCCGGCCCAATCGATCCAGCTTCAACACCACCAACGTATCGCCTGCTTCCATGCGCTCGACCATCTTGCTGAACTGGGGACGCTGGAGAGCTGGCACACCACCACTGATTTGTTCGGAGAACCAGCGAGCAGGCTGGATATCGAAACCTTTGGAGGTGAGCGCTACTAGTTGGTTGTCGGTGTTCTGTTCTGTCGTACTGACACGACCGTATCCGAATAGACGGCTCATTTTCTCACCCTCCGAGGTATCAACAATGGAGGGATCATATTGCATTGGTATCAACAACGCGTAAACCCGCACTTGATGATACCGGCATAGGTATCGGATAGACGGTATCGTTTAACGGTCGTTTGATGATACCTAGGATTTGCGTAGTTGGTTGATCGCATCGGTGAGGGCCTTGGCGTTTGTGTCCAATGTCTCCATGGCGGACAGAGCGTTGGCGGCGACACTCCCCACCCCGTTCTCGGAAAGCCACTTGGTAATCTCTTCAAGAGCCCCGCCCAAGGCGTGTTGATTTTGCAAAAGCAATGTGAGCGCATCTGCTGTGGCGATGTTGGCTTCGTCTTTGTCTGGCATGACTGTCGTCCTCGGTGGGTGTGGCCGTTTTGCAGAATTTGGTGATTCGGCGCGGAAAACTGCATTTTTAATAATTGTCCCAATATGTGGGATGAATCTCAGAGTCCGGCTTAGTAAATTCACCAGACCCCGCGTATACACTGGCATATAGGCCGATGGTCTAACCAGTAGCGTGGTTATAACCGGGAATAGGAGCATGGTTTCCATGGGGTTAATCAGGGTTTCCCTGAGGTTTCCGTCGGGGTTTCACCCATGAACTAAAATCATTCTCCAGCGCTCTCAGTCGGCACAATCGACAACAGGAGGACACCGTGAAAACCCGAACCTTGGCCGTGATCATGTTGCTTGCTGCTGCGCTATGGCTGATAGCGGTGTGGGTGTCTTTGCGTGGTTTACGCCGAGTGTTGTCGATACTGACGTTACTACTTTGTTGCCTTCATCTTCATCACCAGAGGCCAGCAGCTCACTGGAGCAGGAAACACCTTGAGCGCGAATGAATTGGGTTGGCTCATGCTTGCTCTAGGCTCCAGCTGGACGGCGTTAGTATGGGCGGCGAGCAATATTATTTCTGGGTAGGGTCAGGCGCCTTCCCATAGATAATCGGCATGGAAGATGGTTTAACATTGATAGGGATGCAAGTGGCAGTACCAAACTTCTGACCCTCCATGCGGAAGATTAAATCAGGGTCTTTCTTCCTGAAATCCTCGATTATCCTTTCTGCCATGGAGTCACAATGCTTGAGCATGGCGTTGGCGAATATCTCCGGTTTATCGCTGGAAGCGTAGATCAGGGTCATGTTGGAGGGGAGAATATGCGCACCATAGTAGGGGATGTTACGAGCGTTGATATCGAGGTGTAGACCCAGCTCACTATCCACAATGATACCGATGCGCTTGGCACTCAAAGACGGAATATGCGAAAGCTTTTGTATTATCAAATGCCAGCCCAAAGGCTCAGCATTGACCACAGGCCCAGAATCATAAATAAAATGAGCGCCTACCGGATTGAATGCAACCTGATCAGTTACTTCGGACAACGGAATCGGTATTGCACAACTGGCAGCAACGCTAATCCTGCACCCGTTGGTGCGTGGCGGTTCTTTTATGGTATTTGTATCCACGGCAATCAGGTAATCGAACTTCTTCTGTAACTGTTCTATGAAGCTTTCGCCCAATGCACAGAAGTCTTCAACTGGTGTTGAATAGACTACTTTGTCTTTGCCATTTTTCTTCTGGTAGGAAATCTCGCTACGCAGAGACGCAGGATCGAGTTCGTGGATATGAGGAACACCAGTGTCAGCATCGTAACTGATGGTGAAATGGTCGATCACTCCAATAGCACGGCCAATTACAGAGTGATCGCGTGGGATTTTGTCATCTTCGTTACTCTTCTTGGCCATCCGTGTCACCTCTTTGAGGAGATTCGAGTGTAGCGGCAAAGCGAGAGCAAATCCCAACCAAATAGGGATTTTCATTCGGCGGTACGGGTTCATAGCTCTGCTATAGGCTGTTACCCCATTAGGAGTGGTCGCACCGAAAGCGTTTAGCTTTCATCTTGACTCAGCTATGGCGTGATCGCCGACTACCCTTCGGGTGTACCTCGACACAAATACAAATAAACAAAAATCTAGCTCTTGCCTTTGATCTTGCCTTTTGCTTCGGTGCATAAACGAACGCGGACGCATTCAGTAGTCACCCCGTCAGCGGTCGCTGACAGCTATTGCACGTCACCTTCTTCGGTGTAGCAGATCAAAAGCGAAGAGCTTTGATGTGTGTTGATATTATTGTATTTGACGGTGGGCTGATCCTGAATCGGGACGATGCGGCTATTGTCCATCAACGTGTTTAAACTGTAGTGCTCCGCACTGAGAAAGTTCTTTATATATAGGAGGACTTTTGACTACCCCTTGAATACAAAGGCTTGCAGCCCATTTTTCGCGTAATTTTTTTAAGATTCTTACGCAGCAGCGGCTACGCTGACTCGCCCAATGAGTGGGCAGCTATTTCTCGCCTCTTCTAAGTACCATCCCTCTACATACGCTTCTCGAACATTGTCGAATCCACGGAAGATCAGGCGAGGGTTGACCAGAAGCTTGATCTCACCTTTGCGGATGCCGTCACGAGAGGTACACACCCTCAATAGCTTGGCATTGACGAGAGGTGAAAGTTTCTTGGTCAGGTTGGATTCGGCGACGCCTAACACCTTCGCTAAGGCTGCCTTAGTCATCACAATGATGTTTGCGTACTTTACAAGGCCATGAAGAGTGCAAAGGGTATTCATCATTGGAAGGGTGATACGACAATCCACACCGGTTCGTTTCCACTGACCCAGAGCGTGATCTTGTGCATCTATGAGATCAAATCTGGAAAATCTGGGAAGTGTGCGTAGATCGACATGTTCAAGAAAGTCGCGAAAGTCGTCAACGCTTCGGCATTTGCTAAGTTCTGGCTTGAGCGGATCAGCTGTAACTGAGTATGGATTGGTGATGTACTCACCGTAGATTTCTCCGGTCTCCTGATCGACTTGGAAACCATCAATATTGCTGGTGTGACATTGTTTCGAAAGGTGCAATTGGTTACTCATCTTTGTATCTCCTGTATTCGGTTCAATTCATAGGCAGATGCCCCGTTGTGGATTGATTAGGGTCAAATTCCAGACGGCAGAAAACCGACGCCTGACAATACACTGGGTATGTCGAGAACGTTCGGTGCGGACTGCTGGAAAGAGTGGCCTTTATACGCCTGCTGACCCTGTTTTGTCAAGAGGCATTGCATTGAGTGAGTTACATCGCTAACGCTCGCGACTGCACCCAATAAAACTACCGAAACAAGCTCCTCCTCATCCTTAATAAAGGAGATGGAGAGATTTTCTGTGATCGTGCCAAATACCAACGTTAATCGCTATGCATTACTCTTTCAAACTGAGAGTCAGACGAGCATCAAAGTTACTCACAACTCGCGGGTCGGGTTATGGTGTACCTTTCTGAGAGTCTACGAATCTTTTAAAATCTTCGTAGGGCACTTGCATTTGCCCATAAAAGAAGAGCTTCTCTACTGCTTGATAAAAAACCCGGGGATCTTTAAGGAACTTCTTGATTCTCACCCTGCTTTTCCGAATCAACTGGCGGTTGGAGTAGCCCGCTTTGGCCACTTCATTGTCAATCATCCGGCTCATGATCTCTTCCTTGTCTTTCAAACTGTAGTTGTGAGTAAAAAAAGAAGCGATTATTGAATAAAACCATTCACCTGCAATGAAGCGTTGGAATTTACTATCAAGCTGTGGGAGTGCCGAACTCAGATCTCCGGTTGATATGACCTCCTTATAAAATGGAAGAAGAGAATCATGAATGGCACCTGCACTAATCTCTTGATTGGGTGCAATCATGAAATGGAATGGGCAGGAAGCTTTTATATTTACTGACCTCCAAAGCGTAAAGCCGTGACACGACGCGAGCACAACAGCAATGTTATTCCGGGTAACAGCATTGAGTGGAGCGATGAGGGCGGCTAATTCAGGCCATGGTATAAACTCATTACTGGAAGCAAGTAACAAGCCTTTCTCCTCATCTCCATGGCATTCAAAATGTAAAGCCGGCAGCAAAACCCCGGCCTTGCATTCATTCTCCATAGCCTTCAAGACGGCTACCAGCATAGTTCTATTTTTGATTACGTATCGTGTACAGTATTGGTATCGACCTATGCTGTTTGCGAAGTCAGTAACATCTTCATGCAGGCGACGCCCAGTCTGACTTTCGCCTTCACTCAGACCATCAAATATGAATAGTTTATTGTTACGGCAAACTGCAGTGTAAGTTAACTCAACGACCATACGTAACGCTCCGCAGCAATTACAATCTATTGCATATCCTCTAGTAGTTTCTTTGTAATCACTTCCTGCTGAATCCAGTTAACAGTAACTTGAATCAACAACTTCAAATCCTTGATATCTTTACCTCCCCACTTCCTCACGTAGTGGGTTTCATCATTGCCCAGCCAAATCGCCCGCTTAGCACACTGCTTAACATTCTCATTTGAAACGAAAACTTCAATCACCTGTGCAATCGGACGCTTTTTAATATCTTCTTCTTTTTCGGGATTCTGAGCGGTACAATAATCTTTAATGAGATACTCTAGAGACTTCCTGAATCCAACTCCGGCTATTTCCCCCAAGCCATAAGATTCAGCTTGAGACGCCTGCTTAAAAATTTCCGCAAACTGCGGTGATATATCTGCAATCTCCTGAACAACAGCAACGGCTTTGGGTGTTCGAGGCAGCAATGACCTCAATAAAAAACTCCCCTTCATAAAATCCATTCTATATGACGCTATAAACATTTTTTTACAGTCAGTTTTGGGACATACGTACAAAACATCCACATTTTCACTAGAATCGCAACGGAAGCCTGTTATGAAATTAGGATTAACGCCAAAATGACATATCGGACAGAAATCTGGTAGTACATCTACAGAGATATATTCCTTACCGCCGTTAATCAAAAGCTTGTCCATACCCGCCCTCAACTTAATCAAACTAGTCAGCACATTGTCATGCCGTAACGTCCTGTAGCACCCTCAGACTATCCGCAATTATTGCAAACCGCCATCACTTGCCTATGTACGACGTCCTTTGACGAGTGCCAAGGTCCGATTAGCAAGAAAAGCTGCTAAATTGAAGGCTGATTCATCAGGGAGCACCCGGTGATGTCTATTCGTAGAACTGGAAGTTTTTGACTTTAATACAGATGTCGCGCTGCTGTACGACTCACTCTCCCGGCTTGGTTGGCACGAGCTGCACAGGCTTCTCACTCGTGGTCCCCTTGTGCGCTTCCAGCTCATCCATTGCGCTGACGAAGTTACGCCCCACGACTCTACAGGCGGGCTGAGGGCGATCAATTGGGGGCTGTGTACGACTGGAAGGTACGCGCTACAGGAGCGCTCAGGAGGGTCTGTAGCGGCAAGTATTTACGTAGAATCGCTACGTAGAATCGCAGAATGCAAAAAGCCCCAAGACCTTGATCTATGGGGCTTTTCTATGTATGGCGGAGAGATAGGGATTCGAACCCTAGGTACCGGTGAAGGTACAACGGATTTCGAATCCGTCCCATTCGGCCACTCTGGCATCTCTCCAACGGCGCGCATCATAACAACACTTTTGCCGGAAGCGAACCCCCTAAGCGAAATATTTCTGTGCTATCAGATGCTTGCGTCGATTAAAGCGGTACGCCCAGACGGTTGGCGACTTCTTCGTAGGCTTCGATGACGTCACCGAGGCCCTGACGGAAGCGGTCCTTGTCCATTTTCTTGCCGGTAGCCTTGTCCCACAGGCGGCAGCCGTCCGGGCTGAATTCGTCGCCCAGGACGATGGAGCCGTCGCTGAACACGCCGAATTCGAGTTTGAAGTCGACCAGCAGCAGGCCGGCGTCGTCAAACAGTTTATTCAGGACTTCGTTGACCTTGAGCGACAGTTCTTTCATGCGAACCAATTGCTCGGCGGTGCCCCAACCGAATGCCACGACGTGGGATTCGTTGATGAACGGGTCGCCCTTGGCGTCGTCCTTCAGGAACAGTTCGAAGGTGTAAGGGTTGAGCTTCATGCCTTCTTCGACACCCAGGCGCTTGACCAGGCTGCCCGCGGCGTAGTTACGCACGACACACTCGACCGGGATCATGTCGAGTTTTTTCACCAGGCATTCGTTGTCGCCGAGCAGCTTGTCGAACTGGGTCGGCACGCCGGCCGCTTCGAGTTTCTGCATGATGAAGGCGTTGAACTTGTTGTTCACCATGCCTTTGCGGTCGAGCTGTTCGATGCGCTTGCCGTCGAACGCCGAGGTGTCGTTGCGAAACAGCAGGATCAAGCGGTCAGCGTCGTCGGTCTTGAAAACCGATTTGGCTTTGCCGCGGTAGAGTTCTTCACGTTTTTCCATGATGGGCTCCGCTTGCTAAGTAGGTGGGCTAGGCGATATGTCGCCAGTCGAGCCCTGAATCTTGATCGGCCAGTTGCAGCCAGTCCGGATCGCACCCGAGGGTGTCGACAAAACATTGCCGGGCCAGCTGCGGCAGGTTGTTCTTGCTGCTCAGATGGGCCAGGACCAGGTGTTGCAGGCCTTGCCAGCCCAACTCGGACACCAGGAATGCCGCCTGGTGGTTGTTCAAATGTCCCAATTCCCCGCCTACCCGCTGCTTGAGAAAGTACGGGTAGTGACCGCGAGCCAGCATGTCACGGCAATGGTTGGACTCGATCATCAACGCATCGAGGTCCCGATAGCCGTCCAGCACTTTGTTGCAGTACGAGCCCAGGTCGGTCAACAGGCCGAAGCGCCGCTCACCATCGCTGAAGACGTACTGCGTCGGCTCCTGTGCATCGTGGGCCACGGCAATGACGCCGATGCTCAGAGCGCCGATCTGCAGTTGCTCGCCGCCAGCCAGAAGGCCAGCAGGTTCAATCGGTTTGCGCATCCCGCGCAGGGTGCCGCGACTGAGGTAGACAGGCAGATTGTAACGCCGAGACAGTAAACCCACGCCATGCACGTGGTCGGCATGTTCGTGGGTTACGAGTATCGCGCTCAGTTGCGCCGGGTTTACACCCAGGCGCAACAGGCGTTTTTCGGTTTCCCGAAGAGAGAAACCACAATCCACCAGCACATACGTGTCAGCGCTGGCGATCAGCGTGCCGTTCCCTTGGCTACCGCTGCCGAGAACGGCAAAGCGCATGTGATCAGCCCAAGTTGTCCTGAATAACGCTCAACACTTTGCGCGCAACCTCTGCAGGCGCGACGGTGTTGATGTTCTTCTCGACGGTGACCTGGACGTTCTCGCCAACCTTGCTCAGGCGAACCTGATAACGCTCGGCACGGGCTTCAACTTCTTCCTTGCTCGGCGCACTGCCAAACAGGCTGCTGAAGAAACCAGGCTTGTCGTCCTTCTTCTCGGCCTTCTCAGACAAGTTGATGTAGTACAGGCCCAGGCTGCGGTTGATGTCTTCAACGCGCCATTCGCCTTGTTCCAGCGCACGGCCGACGCTCGACCAGGCGCGATCCAGGTCAGGACCGACGTTCAGTACCGGGTTACCGCTACCGTCTTCGCTCAGGCTGACGCGGTTAGGGGTATCGAAATCACGGGAGGCCAGCATGGAGACGGAGCCGCCCTTCTCGGAAATGCGGCTCATGCTCGCGAGCATGTCATCTACCAGAGCAGCATCCAGCCCGGTGTTGACCGAACGGTTAGGGAAGTCTACGTCTGCGGTACTGCCAGCAGGACGCTCGGCGCTCACCACATAGATTTCACTGGTGTTGCGCTGCACGCCTGGCTCGATGCGCACCCGCACGCGGGTTTCGCTGTCAGTGCTGACACCTGCGGCGCTCAGGCGCTTGGCCATGGCGGCGGACAGTTCGTCGGAATGCTGCCAGGTGGTGGTGAATTCACCGGTTTGCGGGCGCTGTTCGTCCAGACGGAAACCGTTGTCCTGGAAGAATTGCACCGCCACTGGCCAAGCTTCGGCCGGCGGGTTCTGGGCAACGATCCAGCGCGTATCACCGCTCTTCTGCAGCGAGTAGGCGCTGGCATCAGCCGATGCCGTCAGCGGTTGCGGACGAGGAACGATGTATTCACCTTTGACGGTGTCATCAGCCACGTTGCGCGGGATCGGCAAGAGCGGATCCAGACGTTTGGCAGTGGTGACATCCGGCGGCAATTGCATCGGTGCAGTCTGTTGCGCTTCGAGGTAATCGCTACCACGGTCACGGAAATAACCTTCCGGGCCCCAGACCCATCCGCAGCCACTGGTGCTGGAGATGATCAAGGCAAGTGCGGAAAGTCCGGCCAATCGCTTCATGCGTAGTGCTTCCTCAATTAAACCAGGACGCCGGACTGGCGCATGGCCTGCCGCAGCGGTTCGTGACAGGCAGTGCTGAGCCAGGTGAGCGGCAGACGGATACCGTCCGGCATCAAGCCCATTTCATGCAGTGCCCATTTCACGGGAATAGGGTTGGATTCGATAAACAGGGTTTTATTGAGCGGCATCAGCTTTTCATGGATCGCACGGGCCGTGACGGCATCGCCTTTCAACGCGGCGTTGCACAGGTCGGCCATGTCACGCGGGGCAACGTTGGCAGTAACGGAAATATTGCCCTTGCCGCCCAGCAGGATCAGCTCGACAGCCGTAGGATCGTCACCCGAAATCACCAGGAAGTCGTCGCTCACGCCGTCGATGATGGCTTTGGCACGCTTCAGGTCGCCGGTGGCTTCCTTGATGCCGATGATGTTTTTGACTGTCGACAGGCGGATCACCGTCTCGGTCAACATGTCGCATGCCGTCCGGCCTGGCACGTTGTACAGGATCTGCGGAATGTCGACGGCTTCGGCGATGGCTTTGAAGTGCTGGTAAAGGCCTTCCTGAGTCGGCTTGTTGTAATACGGAGTCACCAGCAGGCAGGCATCGGCACCGGCAGACTTCGCATTGCTGGTCAGCTCGATGGCTTCGCGCGTGGAGTTGGCACCTGTGCCGGCGATCACCGGGATGCGCCCCGCAACCTGCTTCACCACGAAGCGAATCACTTCGATGTGCTCGTTCACGTCGAGGGTGGCCGATTCACCTGTAGTACCGACCGCCACGATGGCGTGGGTGCCGTTTTGCAGGTGAAAGTCCACCAGTTTGCTCAGGCTGTCCCAGTCGAGACTACCCTGTGCATCCATGGGTGTGACCAGTGCCACCATACTGCCCGCAATCATGCAACCGCTCCTGCCGGAAAAAGAGAGCGGTAATGGTACTGGCGCCAAGATGCTTGTACAAGCGAAGTACTGCGCTGCTGCCATTCCCCTTGGCGCTGCTTTTCGCTACCCTTCAGACTTTGATCGGTACTGATAAGCTCGTACGCCGTGTTTCAGCCTCCTTTTTCGGCATCACAAGCCCCGATCCAGCGTTGCCACCCTTCGCTCTTGCCACACTGGAGCACGTTGCAACCTGCCACTCGGGTTTTCTGAATTCGCATCCGCAGGCCCGTTTCCGGTAATAAGAGCCCATCGAAGTATCGACCGCTCATCGCTTTAGGAATGCTGCATGTCCACCCCCACAGTTCGCGAACAATTCCTTGTCATCAGTGCCCTCGGCGCCAACCCTATGGAGCTGACTAACGTCCTGTGCCGCGCCAGCCATGAAAATCGCTGCGCCGTGGTCACCTCTCGCCTGACGCGTCATGGCGAATGCAGCGCGTTGGTCCTCGAGATTTCCGGCAGCTGGGACGCCCTGGCGCGTCTGGAAGGCAGCCTGCCGAGCCTGGCCAAGAAGCACGCTTTCACCGTCAACGTAGTGCGCAGTGCGGCCCTGGAGAATCGTCCCCAGGCCCTGCCGTACGTCGCTTATGTCAGCTCGGCTTATCGCTCGGACATCATCAACGAGCTGTGCCAGTTCTTCATGGACCACAACGTCGAGCTGGAAAACCTGACCTGCGACACCTATCAGGCACCTCAAACCGGCGGCACCATGCTCAATGCCACGTTTACCGTGACGTTGCCTGCCGGCGTGCAGATCAGCTGGTTGCGCGATCAGTTCCTGGATTTTGCCGACGCGCTGAACCTGGATGCCCTGATCGAACCGTGGCGCCCACAAAACCCAATGTAAGGAAGCTTTTCATGGCCGTTGCCATCGACCAACCGGTTGCCGACTTCGAAGCGCCTGCCACCAGCGGGCAGACCGTCAGCCTCGCCAGTCTCAAAGGCAAGCAGGTGGTGATCTACTTCTATCCGAAGGACAGCACGCCGGGTTGCACGACTCAGGGTCAAGGTTTTCGTGATCAGCTTGACGCGTTCAAGGCTGCCAACACTGAAGTGTTCGGCGTGTCCCGTGACAGCCTGAAATCCCATGAAAACTTCAAGGCCAAGCAAGCGTTCAACTTCGAGCTGATCAGCGACAAGGAAGAAGCCCTTTGCCAGCTGTTCGATGTGATCAAGCTGAAGAAGCTGTATGGCAAGGAATACATGGGTGTTGATCGCAGCACGTTCCTGATCGACAAGGATGGCGTGCTGCGTCAGGAATGGCGTGGCGTGAAAGTGCCGGGGCATGTGGATGCCGTTTTGGCGGCGGCTCAGGCGCTGAACAAGGCCTGAGTTTTCTGGCGTCCTTCAGGACGCCATCGCGGGCAAGCTTTGCTCCCACTGTTGATCGCGTTGTCCGTTCATACGCGAACTAATGTAGGAGCGACGGTGCGACGATTCGACCTGCTCGCGATGAGGCCCTCAGGCTCATTTAAGAACCAAGAATGACGCTTAAAGCAGCGGCGCCACCACCGGTTCCTTCCGAGGCCAGGCATCCAGCACAGCCTTGAACAGCGTCGCGAGCGGAATCGCAAAGAACACGCCCCAAAATCCCCACAGCCCTCCGAACAACAGCACCGCACAGATGATTGCCACCGGATGCAGGTTCACGGCTTCCGAGAACAGCAGTGGTACAAGTACGTTGCCGTCCAGGACCTGGATGATTCCGTAGACCGCCATCAAATAGATGAACTGATCGCTCCAGCCCCACTGGAACAGCGCAATCAGCAGTACCGGCACGGTCACCACCACAGCGCCGACGTACGGCACGACCACCGACACACCCACCAACAGCGCGAGCAACGCCGCATAGTTGAGCCCCAGAACGACGAAGCCGATGTAGGTCACGCCACCACAAATGAAGATCTCGATGACCTTGCCGCGAATGTAGTTGGCAATCTGTCGATTCATTTCATGGGCGACACGGGTGATCAGCGCCCGCTCGCGAGGCAGATAGCCGCGCACCCACTGGCCGATCATTTCCCGGTCCTTGAGAAAGAAAAACACCAGGATCGGCACCAGCACCAGGTAGATCATGATGTTCACCAGCAGCGGCAAGCTCGACAGGGAGAACGTGAGCGCCCACTGGCCGAAATTGCCGATCTCGCCTCGCGCCACTTCTATGGCCCGCAACACTTGCTCATCAGACACCAGATGCGGGTAGCGCTCCGGCAGCAGCAACAGCAACGACTGCCATTTTGCGAGCATGCCGGGAAGCTCGTTGAACAGTGTGATCAGCTGATGCCAGAGCAACGGCAACACCACCACGATGAACACCAGCAACACCCCCATGAACAGCGCGAACACCAATCCCACAGCCGCCCCACCGGGCACGCGCAGGCGTTCGAGGGTTACCACCAACCCTTGCATCAGGTACGCCAGCACCATGCCAGCCAGCACGGGCGCGAGCATGCCGCCCAGGGTCAATACAGCGGTGAACGCCAGAAACAGCAGGACCGCCAACACCACCGCTTCTTCATCGGAAAAATAGCGCTGGATCCAGTCGCGTAACACTTTGAACATCAAAAATCCTTAGAAACGAACGCTGCGGTTTTCAGGCTTTTTTCAACCAGTAGCGGTATACGCCTGCTTCATCTTCCTCGCGAAGCAGCGTATGACCGGCCAAACGAGCAAAGGTGCGGAAGTCGCGCTGTGAACCCGCATCGGTGGCGATCACCTTGAGTACCGCGCCGCTGGCCATGCGATTGAGTTCCAGCTTGGCCTTGAGCAGCGGTAACGGGCAATTCAAGCCACTGGCGTCCAGTTCGGCATCATGGGCTACAGCGTCGGTCATTGCGTCACTCCGGGTCAGACGATTGAGCGGATTAGAATATCTGGTCCGAAGCGAAGTGTCCGGCTACAGTAAGGTCTTTGTCGACTAAGGCTTTGTGCATGACTTTTTTGCGCCCTACCCTGCTGACGCTCGCTTGCCTGCTCGCCTCTCCGGGCTTCGCCGACGACCTGCCGTCACTCGGCGACGCCAGTTCTGCCATCGTCTCGCCGCAACAGGAATACCAACTGGGCCGCGCCTGGCTTGCCCTGTTGCGCAGCCAGGTCTCGCAGCTCAACGATCCTCAGCTCAAGGACTACGTCGAATCCAGCGTCTACCGGTTGGTCGAAACCAGCCAGGTCAATGACCGGCGCCTGGAATTCATCCTGATCAACAGCCCGCAGCTCAACGCCTTTGCGGCGCCGGGCGGGATCGTTGGGGTCAACGGCGGTTTGTTTCTCAATGCCCAGACCGAAGGCGAATATGCCTCGGTACTCGCTCACGAACTGGCTCACTTGTCGCAACGCCACTTTGCTCGCGGTGTTGAAGCACAACAGCGCATGCAGGTGCCAATGATGGCTGCACTGCTGGCCGGGATCGTGATTGCTGCGGCAGGTGCCGGCGATGCCGGTATCGCGGCGATTGCCGGCACGCAGGCAGCGGCGATCCAGGAACAGCGGCGCTTCTCGCGCCAGAATGAACAGGAAGCCGACCGCATTGGCATTCTCAACCTGGAAAAAGCCGGGTATGACCCGCGCTCGATGCCAAGCATGTTCGAACGTCTGGGGCGTCAATACCGCTTCGACGCCAAACCACCGGAATTCCTGCTGACTCACCCGGTCACCGAATCGCGTATTGCCGACACCCGAAACCGTGCAGAACAGGCCAAGCCCGGCGGTATAGAAGACACCCTGCGTTATCAGCTGATTCGTGCACGGGTTCAACTGATCTACGAAGAAACACCAGGTCTTGGTGCGAAACGCTTCCGGGCCCAGCTTGATGAGAATCCGAAAAACGACGTTGCGCGCTATGGTTTGGCAATCGCCCAGATCAAGGGTGGCCAGCTGAATGAAGCGCGGGAGAGTCTCAAGCTGCTGCTGGACAAGGCGCCGAACGAGATCATCTACAACCTGGCGCAGGTGGACCTGGACATCACCAACAATCGTCTGGCGGATGCTCAGTCGCGGGTTGATCGCATGCTGGCCCAGTACCCCGGCAACTATCCGCTGAACCAGGTGCGTGTCGACCTGTTGCTGAAACAGAATCGCGCCGCCGATGCTGAAAAAGCCCTCGAAGGCCTGCTTAAATCGCGCCCGGATGATCCGGACGTGTGGTATCAGGTGGCCGAGACTCGTGGCCTGTCTGGCAATATCATCGGCCTGCATCAGGCACGTGCTGAATACTTTGCCCTTGTGGGCGACTATCGTCAGGCCATCCAGCAGCTGGACTTTGCCAAACGCAAGGCCGGCAGCAACTTCCCGCTGGCTTCGCGAATCGACGCTCGCCAACGCGAGTTGATGGAGCAGGAGCGCATGGTCAAGGACATGATGGGCTGAGCGGATGTAGCCGTGGCTACAGTGGGATCACCGGACACAAAAAAACCGCCTCTTTCGAGGCGGTTTTTTATTGAGCCAACAACCGGTTTATTCAGCCAGTTTGAAGGTAATGAAGCTCGCGCGACCTTGACGCAGGACTCGCATCGACACCGAGCGATTCTTCGGCAATGCCTTGGCGATCTCAGTGAACTCCTTGGTGGAACCAATCGCCTGATTGTTCAGGTGAGTGATCACATCATTAGGCTTCAAGCCGATCAGGGAGGCAGGACCGTCCTGGACTTCCTTGATGACTACGCCGCCTTTGAGATCAAACGTCTTCTTCTGTTCATCGGTCAGCTCGGCCACCGAAACACCCAGGCGATTGCTGCTGCGCTCAACACCTGATTTCGGCAAGGCATCCAGCTCTTTTCCTTCTTCTGGAATGGCGCCAACGGTCAGCTCGACATCCTGACGCTTACCGTCACGAATCACTTCAAGCTTGGCCTTCGAGCCCGCTTTCAACGCACCGACCAGGTGTGGCAAATCGGCAGACATGACGATCGGCTGACCGTTCATGCTGAGGATCACGTCACCGACTCGCAAGTCACCCTTGGCAGCCGGGCCATCGTCCTGGATCTGCGCGACCAGTGCGCCGGCCGGCTTATCAAGACCGAACGACTCGGCCAGGTCCTTGTTGACTTCCTGAATCACTACACCCAACCAGCCACGGCTGACTTTCCCACCGCTTTTCAACTGATTGGACACATCCATGGCCACGTCGATCGGGATTGCAAACGACACGCCCATGAAGCCGCCGGAGCGGGTGTAGATCTGCGAGTTGATACCCACTACTTCACCATTCAGGTTGAAGAGCGGGCCACCCGAGTTACCCGGATTGATCGGCACGTCGGTCTGGATGAACGGCACGTAGTTTTCGTTCGGCAGGCTACGACCGATGGCGCTGACAATACCTTGCGTCACCGTGTGGTCAAAACCGAAAGGTGAGCCGATGGCTACGACCCACTGGCCAGCTTTCAGGTCCTGGGATTTGCCGAGCTTGAGTACCGGCAGATCCTTGCCTTCGATTTTCAGCAGCGCCACGTCAGAACGTGGATCGGTGCCGATCAGCTTGGCTTTCAATTCACTGCGGTCGGCGAGACGAACCAGAATTTCGTCGGCATCGGCAATTACGTGGTTGTTGGTGAGGATGTAGCCATCAGACGAGATGATGAAACCAGACCCCAGGGATTGGGCCTGCTGGCGATCACCCCTTGGTGAACGAGGCGTGCGAGGCTGAGGCATACCGCGCTCAAAGAACTCGCGCAACATCGGCGGCAAGCCTTCAAGGTCGGGCATATCCTCACTGGACACTTTACGGTCCGGCAATTTCTGCGTGGTACTGATGTTCACAACGGCGGGCGAGGCTTGCTCGACCAGTTGCGTGAAGTCAGGCAATTCGGCCGCCTGGACAGCAACCGCCTGACCGAGCACCAGCACGGTAGCAAAGATGGAAAGGTAAGACTTCAAGCGTGGTATCGACATACGGCTCCCGTTACGACGAGCATGGTTAAGCGATATGGAGCAAGGAACACCGGGAACGATACGCCGGTATTTTTGTTCCGGGAACAACAAACAAGGCCAGAGCCGAGAGGCCCTGACCTATAAAAAACTTTGGGGGTATTTGCAAATTGAAATGCTCACCAAACATTTCGATATCGGCTCACTACTTGGTTGCAGTGGCATCGGTGCGCATGGACAGCGCAATCCGTTCTGCGGTGCCGATTGGAATTTCACCGACTACGGTCACCATCATTTCGCCTTGAGGGGTGGTCAAGCGCCGAGAAACGGCAACGGTCGGCCCTAGCTGGGTGCGCGTATCGGTGACAGTTGCACCGTTCAACGGCTCGAGGAACACCGAAAAACGAGCAAGCCCGTCGTCATACAGCAGGCTGTTGACCTGGGTTTTGGTTTCAGGGTCTTTTCGAGCACTGCTACTTGTCAATTCGAAGCCCGGAGGTAACCAATCCGAATGCCAGGCTTGGGTCACCTTGGCAGCCGAAGCCTTGTCACTGTCCAGGTTAACGGTCTTGCAATCAGTCCCCGCCAGCAAGTCGCTGTCAGAGGGGACATCTGCAGTGTTCAGCTGAGTGAACTGAAACCGCTCCAGCAACTGGCCCTTATCGTTCAATAACAACGATTTAAGCGGCAGGCCGGTTTCTTTATCCAGATGCAGCTCAAAACCATATCGATGCTGATCACGCGGCGTCAGCGAAACGATCACCGCCGGACGCCCAGCCACACGCGACTTGCCGATGACGGCAAGGTCATACCAATTCTTGAGCTTTTGAGGGTCGAGTGCACGAGCGGTGGAATTTGGAGAATCCCCAAGCCCCGCAATCAGGGTGCCGCTGACGCATTGAGTATGTCCATCAACACGCACGACTTCCTGAGCCGAACCGTCGAGCTGCAGTAAACGCTCGCGGACCTTGCCATCCTGGACGCGGTGCCAGATGTTGTGGGTAGAAAAACTACCGTTACGCTCGTAAACGAAAGTACCGTAGAAGCTTTGCTGTTGCTCAGCTTGGCCCAGGCGGGTCAACCAGTCCTGGGCTTCATCGGCATGGGCTGGAACAACGAACCAGCCACTGAGCAGAAGCGAAAGTAGAGGTATGGCGCGCATGATCCTCCTTAACGGTTTTCCAAGCTTGCTGCACGAGCATACGGCAGTGCACTTTCAGTGCCTTTCAAGGCAGCCTGTTGCGCGTGTTGGCGCAAATAGCTTGGCAAACGCTGATCGTGCCAGCCTGGCTGACCTTGCAGAACGCCATTGACCATCGGACCAGTCGCTTCCGAGCTCTCATTATAGCCTGCCAAAACAGCTGGACCCTTGACCTGAGGAACGGCCAACGTCGGCTGGTTGGATTGCTGAGCCAGTTCGACACCGGCAATTTCGTCCTGGTTATACAGGCGAACACCGGCCAAAACGGCAACGGTAACGGATGCAGCAACTGCCAGGCGACCCAGGCTACGCCAAGGACCACGGGTTGCTTTTACCGGTACGGTTTCGTCAGCCAGAGCTGCCGAGACGGCCGCCGCGATATCCAGGCGTGGAAGCAGCAGATCCTTGTGCATGACTGCCCGAGCGATTTGGTAACGAGCCCAGGTTTCACGGGTTTCAACATCGTCGAAGGCATTTAGTACCCGACGCAATTCCAGTTCGTCCGCTTCGTTATCCATCACTGCGGACAGCGATTCCTGCAGGGCTTCACGACTCATGGCGTTCCTCTCTTGGCTATCGCCGCTGTCTTTAGTTTTCCTGCAACAACGGCTGCAGGGCTTTATCGATGGCTTCCCGAGCGCGGAAAATCCGGGAGCGCACGGTACCCACCGGACACTGCATGACTGCCGCAATGTCCTCGTAACTCAGACCATCAAATTCACGTAAAGTTAAGGCCGTACGCAAATCTTCTGGAAGTTGCTGAATGGTTCGATGGACGGTGCCTTCGATCTCATCCCGCAGCAACGCACGTTCTGGTGACTCGAGATCCTTGAGGCCATGATCGCCATCGTAGAACTCTGCATCCTCGGAACTTACATCGCTATCCGGCGGCCGGCGGCCGCGTGAAACCAGATAATTCTTCGCCGTGTTGATGGCGATGCGGTAAAGCCACGTGTAAAACGCGCTGTCTCCGCGAAAATTTCCAAGTGCGCGGTAAGCCTTGATAAAGGCTTCCTGCGCCACATCCTGGGCTTCATGGGTGTCGTGCACGAAACGCACGATCAACCCGAGAATTTTGTGCTGGTACTTCAGCACTAACAGATCGAAAGCGCGCTTGTCGCCGCGTTGAACGCGCTCGACCAGCTGCTGATCCTCTTCCTGGGTTAGCATGAACACTCCTCGATAAGCTCGGAGGAGGCTTGCATAACTAAACGACCAGACTTGCAAACATAGACTCGGGCTTTTCGCAAAAGTTCTCCCCCTCCAGGCAAGTTTCCTGCGGGCTCTGATTTGGCACGCACGAAAAGCGCAGCGCGGGCTAGCCCGGCTGCGCGAATAGTCTTTTCATCGGATTCGCCGGCAAGGATCCAACCACAGATCCCGCGTTGAAGCCGACACTGTCCCTTGATTCGGGCAACGGTCTATTGATCTTGGCCCTTTGGCAAAAGTTCCAAATATTTATAGCCATGCGAACCGACATTGTGCGGATATGAACAGAAAAAGACTGTTAAATCCACGATACAGTCCAGCTGTCGCCGAACCGGTCAAAAAAACATCCGACGAAGCGTCCGATGATTTCCGTCACAGTAGTTTCACAATGCCATATAGGCTCGGCTATTGTGCCGCTCCCCCCCTCTATATACTAGTGGGCTGTGTGGCTGCCTTGACTCGCCGTTGCGGGAGTTTTGCGCCAACCCCGACCCGGGTCGCATTGAGCGGAATCCTGAAATGAGCCAACAGTTTCAACACGATGTTCTGGTAATTGGCAGCGGCGCTGCCGGTTTGAGCCTTGCGCTGACCTTGCCCGGTCATCTGCGCATCGCCGTTCTGAGCAAAGGCGACCTCGCCAATGGCTCGACGTTCTGGGCCCAGGGAGGTGTTGCTGCCGTCCTGGATGACACCGACACCGTTGAGTCTCACGTCGACGACACGCTCAATGCCGGTGGGGGCCTGTGCCACGAAGACGCTGTACGTTTTACCGTCGAGCACAGTAAAGAAGCCATTCAGTGGCTGATCGACCAAGGCGTACCCTTTACCCGCGACGAACAATCCGGCACCGAAGACGGCGGATTCGAATTCCATCTGACTCGCGAAGGCGGGCACAGTCATCGACGCATCATCCATGCAGCCGATGCCACCGGCGCCGCGATTTTCAGAACCTTGCTCGACAAAGCCAGGCAACGACCCAACATCGAACTGCTGGAGCAGCGGGTTGCGGTCGACCTGATCACTGAGAAACGCCTGGGTCTGGAAGGCGATCGCTGCCTCGGCGCCTATGTCCTCAATCGCGGCACTGGCGAAGTCGATACCTACGGCGCCCGCTTTGTGATTCTCGCGTCCGGCGGTGCCGCCAAGGTCTACCTCTATACCAGCAACCCCGACGGTGCCTGCGGCGACGGCATTGCCATGGCCTGGCGTTCGGGCTGCCGAGTGGCGAACCTGGAATTCAACCAGTTCCACCCCACCTGCCTGTATCACCCTCAAGCCAAGAGTTTCCTGATCACCGAAGCCCTGCGCGGTGAAGGTGCGCACCTGAAACTGCCTAATGGCGAACGCTTCATGCACCGCTTCGACCCAAGAGCCGAACTGGCGCCACGGGACATCGTCGCCAGGGCCATCGACCATGAAATGAAGCGTTTGGGTGTTGACTGCGTCTACCTGGACATCAGCCACAAGCCCGAGGCGTTCATCAAGACGCACTTCCCGACGGTCTACGAACGCTGCCTCGAGTTTTCCATCGACATTACCAAGCAGCCAATTCCAGTGGTCCCGGCCGCGCACTACACCTGCGGCGGCGTGATGGTTGATCAGAACGGTCGCACCGACGTGCCCGGTCTGTACGCCATTGGCGAAACCAGCTTCACCGGCCTGCACGGCGCCAACCGCATGGCCAGCAATTCGTTGCTGGAGTGTTTTGTGTACGCGCGGTCGGCTGCGGCGGACATTCTTGAACAGTTGCCCGCCGTATCGATCCCGATCGCCCTGCCCGTCTGGGATGCGAGCCAGGTCACCGACTCCGACGAAGACGTAATCATTGCGCACAACTGGGATGAATTGAGGCGATTCATGTGGGACTACGTCGGCATCGTGCGCACCAACAAACGCTTGCAGCGAGCGCAACACCGCGTGCGCCTGCTGCTCGATGAAATCGACGAGTTCTACAGCAACTACAAGGTCAGCCGGGATTTGATCGAGTTGCGCAACCTGGCCCAAGTAGCCGAGCTGATGATCTGCTCAGCGATGGAACGCAAGGAAAGTCGCGGCCTGCATTACACGCTCGACTACCCGAACATGCTGCCGGTCGCCCTGGACACTATTCTGGTGCCGCCCACCTACGTCGACTGAACTTGAGCCGAACCCGCAGGCGTCGGTGCACATCCGCCGCCTGCGAATCCCGAGGCACACAGACCGACCGCACACGCCGCTCCCCCCTCAGACGAAAACGCAGCACCACCACCAATGGCAATGCCAGGCTGTCCGGCCGTAGCTGTACCGACTGCCAACCCGCCGCCTGATTCCATAACTGCCAGCCGTCGGCGTCACGACGCAAACCGCGAAAAGCCTGGGGATGACTGAGCAAAATCTGCCGAGGCAGCACCCATGCGCCATGTATCAGACAGGCTAAAGCGCCGAGCAGACTTGCCCAGAGGGGAATAAAAAGCAGGAAAAGCGAACCCAGCGCGAGCAGCTGGGCGATCAGATAAGCCGCCAGCAACTGCCGTGAGGCATGCCAGCGGCATTCAAACGAATTACTTTGGCTGGACACGATCCAGGATCATGCGAACCATGCGCTGAAGCTCCGGATCTTCCGATTCGGCCCGCTCCATGAACCAGCCGAACATGTCCTGATCTTCACACTCCAGCAGCCTGACGTAGCAGTCGCGATCAACCTGGTTCAAGTGCGGATAAACTTCCTTTACGAATGGTACCAGCAGCACGTCAAGCTCAAGCATGCCGCGGCGGCTGTGCCAGTAGAGGCGATTCAGTTCAACATCTTCGACCATGGAGCGCTCCTCAAATAGGCCGCAAGTATACAGCCCCGTGTCCGGGCGAACAGTCGGCTTTGGTCGGTCAATACGCCGCTTTTGTGAACTACCCATTTCAAGAGCGCGCCCTTATGATGTCCCCCAGACTCTTTACCCTGCGATGACCCATGGCCGATTCCGCTTTTTTCTGCACCCTGTCCCACGAAGGCGTTCTCGCGGTTCGAGGCGCGGACGCCAGCAAATTCCTGCAAGGCCAATTGACCTGCAACCTCAATTACCTGAGTGACACCCAAGCCAGCCTTGGCGCCCGCTGTACCCAGAAAGGCCGCATGCAGTCGAGTTTCCGCATCCTGCTCGAAGGTGATGGCGTTCTGCTGGCGATGGCGACAGAGCTGTTGGAGCCGCAACTGGCGGATCTGAAAAAATACGCGGTGTTTTCCAAATCAAAGCTGACCGATGAAAGCCACGCCTGGGTTCGTTTCGGCGTTGATCATGGCGATGACGCGCTTACCGGACTGGGCCTCGCCTTGCCAGCGGACACCGACAGCGTGGTCCGCAACGACGGCCTGATCGCCATCCGTGTTTCGCCGAACCGCGCCGAGCTCTGGGTCGCCGTCGATAAAGCTGATGACATCAAAAGCAAGCTGTCCGCCGTTCTGCCCGAACGCGATCTGAATCAATGGCTGCTCGGACAGATCCGCGCAGGGATCGGTCAGGTCATGCCCGCTACCCGCGAGCTGTTCATCCCGCAGATGCTCAATCTGCAAGCCGTCGGTGGCGTCAGTTTCAAGAAAGGCTGCTACACCGGCCAGGAAATCGTCGCGCGCATGCAATACCTCGGCAAACTCAAGCGCCGTCTGTACCGCTTGCAGCTGGATGCCAGCGAACTGCCCGAACCCGGCGCACAACTTTTCTCGCCGACCCACGCCAGCTCCATCGGCGAAGTGGTCATTGCTGCACGCACCGAGCAAAACATTGAACTCCTGGCGGTGTTGCAAGCCGAAGCAGCAGAAGGTGGCAATATCCACCTCGGCGCGCTTGAAGGGCCTGCCTTGCAAATGCTCGACCTGCCTTATCAACTGGATCGCGACCGCGAAATCCAGCGTTGAAGGCAGCACTTGTCGCAATACCCCTGGAAAGACGAAATGAGCGAGCTGGCGGATAAGGTCCAACAGGATTTGGTTGCGGCCATCAACAATGATGACCTGGTTCTGCCAACATTACCGGAAGTGGCCCTGCAGATTCGCAAGGCCGCTGAAGATCCGGAAATCAGCGTCAGCGCCCTGAGCAAAGTGATCGGCCGCGATACCGCGTTGTCGGCGCGACTGATCAAGGTCGTTAATAGCCCCCTGCTGCGCGCGGCTCAGGAAGTGACCGACCTGCACACGGCCATCACTCGCCTGGGCGTCAACTACAGCAGCAACCTGGCCATCGGCCTGGTCATGGAGCAGATTTTCAATGCCCGCTCTGACGTGGTTGAGCAGAAAATGCGCGACGTCTGGCGCAAGAGCCTGGAAATTGCCGGCATCAGCTATGCACTGTGCCGCCGCTACACCCAGCTCAAACCGGATCAGGCAGCACTCGGCGGGCTGGTGCACCAGATCGGCGTACTGCCGATCCTCACGTACGCTGAAGATCACAACGAACTGCTGGCTGACTCCATCAGCCTCAACCACGTGATCGACCAGATTCACCCGTTGATCGGCGACAAGCTGCTCAGGGTCTGGGACTTCCCGGAAAAGCTGGTGAATTTGCCAGGACAGTACCTGGACTTCCAGCGCGATTCCGAGCGAGTGGATTATGTGGATCTGGTGCAAGTCGCAAGCTTGTACTGCCACAAGGGCACCGACCATCCGATTGCGCGGGTGAATGCGTTCGACGTGCCGGCTTTCAAGAAGCTGGGGATCGACCCGGACAATTTGGCCGTCTGCCAGGATCTGGAAGCATCGCGGTCGATGTTTTACTGATCACTGTGGCGAGGGAGCTTGCTCCCGCTCGGCTGCGCAGCAGTCGTCATCTTTGAGCTGCAGCCCCCTGAATATAGGCAGTGAGTTGTCCTGGGGCCGCTGCGCGGTCCAACGGGAGCAAGCTCCCTCGCCACACTGATTTTGACTAAACCTCACCCCGCAATAAAACTCACCCGCACCTTCAACCCGGCCTGCTCGCCATCGTGCAGGCTGATCTGCGCCAGGTGCGCACGACAGATCTCCCCAACAATCGCCAACCCCAATCCCGAGCCGGCCACTTGCTGATTGCGCCGATAAAAGCGCTCGAACACGCGCTCGCGCTCTTCGAGTGGAATGCCAGGGCCATCGTCCTCAACCTCCAGCACCGCAGGCGGCGTCACCCGCAAAATCACGTTGCCGCCCGGCGGCGTGTGAGCCAGCGCGTTATCCACCAGGTTGCTCAACAACTCATTCAACAGCGTCGGCTCACCGCGCAGCCACACCGGTTCGTCCGCCTCCAATGCCAACGCCACCCCGCGCGCATGAGCCAGTGGCGCCATGGCCATGCCCAGCTCGCGAGCCAACTGACTGAGATCGAGTAATTGCGCGCCACCTTCGGCAATCGCACGCGCCCCGTTTTCAACCCGCGCCAGCGACAGCAGCTGATTGGCCAGGTGAGTCAGGCGATCTGTACCTTGGGCCGCCGTTTCCAGCGTGCTGCGCCACGTCTGCGGTTCGGTTGAGCGCAGACCCAATTCAAGTCGCGCCTTGAGCGCTGCCAAAGGTGTACGCAACTCATGGGCGGCATCGGCAATGAACTGCGCCTGACGCTCGAACTGTCCGCGCAGCCGTTCGGTAAAGTGATTGAGCGCGCGCACCAATGGCCACAACTCATGCTGCACTTCCACCAACGGCAACGGCCGCAAATCGTCTGGCTGACGCTCTTCCACCGCGTTGCGCAAACGCTCCAGCGGACGCAATGCCGCACTGACCGCAAACCACACCATCAGCAGCGCACCGATCGCCAGCATCCCCAACCGCAGCAAAGTATCCGCCGCCAGGCTGCGCGCCATGCTGACCCGTGCCTCATCGGTTTCTGCGACACGAATCTCCGCCATGCCGTTCATGTTCGGCTCGCTTACCGGCTTGAGCAGGCTGACCACACGGACGTTCTGGCCTTGATACTTGGCGTTGTAGAAGCGCGCCAGTGCGGGATAGTCATCCGTGCGAGGTGTTCCCGGCGGCGGCGGTGGAAGGTTTTCGTAACCTGAAATCAAATTCTGGTGGATGTCGTTGACCAGGTAAAAAATGCGCCCGGCACTGTCGTAAGCGAAAGTATCGAGGGCCACATAAGGCACATCGGCGCTGAGCGTACCGTCGCGCTGCGAAACACCTGCGGCGATGGTTCGCGCAGAGGCCAGCAACGTGCGGTCATAAGCGGTGTCGGCGGCTTCGCGCCCGTTCCAGTAAGCACTCAATCCACTGGCCAGCATCAACACCACCAGCAACAGCGCGAGGTTCCACAGCAACCGCCAACGCAGGCTGCTGGGCTTATGCATCACGACTTTCCAGCAAATAGCCGAGACCGCGGAAGGTCACGATGGCGACCGGGTGGCCGTCGAGTTTTTTGCGCAAACGGTGGACATAGATTTCGATGGCATCCGGGCTGGCTTCTTCATCCAGCCCGAACACCTGAGAGGCCAGCTGCTCCTTGCTCATCACCCGACCGGGGCGCGCGATCAACGCTTCAAGTACCGCTTGCTCGCGAGAAGTCAGCGTCAGTAATTCTTCGCCGAGGGTGAAGCGTCGAGTGTCCAGATCATAGACCAGCACCCCGCAAGTCTGCTGCCGTTCGCCGCCCAGTACACTGCGCCGCAACAAGGCTTTGACGCGCGCTTCGAGTTCCGTCAGCTCGAAAGGTTTGGCCAGATAATCATCGGCACCGAGGTTCAAGCCATGGACCCGATCCTTGACGTCGCTGCGCGCGGTCAGCATCAACACCGGCAGGTTTTTGCCCCGAGAACGCAGACGCGCCAGCACTTCGAAACCATCCATGCGCGGCAGACCGACGTCGAGAATCGCCATGGCATATTCCTCGCTGCTCAAGGCCAGGTCAGCGGCCACGCCATCGTGCAAAACGTCCACAGTCAGACCTGTGCTTTTAAGCGCCTGAGCGACACTTTCAGCGAGCTGCAGATGGTCTTCGACGAGCAGGACACGCATGGATCATTACCTCGTTCAGGGATGGTCGACGCCATTCTTTGGCGCGAAGTTTACAGCCGCATCCGTCGCTGTGAAGCCCGAAAACCGTGAAAGGCTGCTGAAAGGTTAGTGAAAGGTTGAGCCGTTAGAGTCGGCCCACGGATGGTTTCGACTGCAAGCCATCATCTCGTGCTTTGAAATGTAGCTCCCGAAAAACGCCCCGATGCGTTTTCGCCAATAAGAACAATAACCGAGGTACTGCACCATGCCGTTATTACAGCGCCAGGCTGTCCCGCCCTACTCTTTCCCTGAATCTCCACCGCTTGCCAGCGCCGCTACCGGTTGCACGGTGCGAACCCGCCTCGCCTGACCCATCTCGAAAAACAATAACTCCTGTGGAGACATCATGAATCGATCACTGCGCCGTTTCGCCCTCGCCGCGAGCTGCATGCTTTTTGCCGGCCAACTGATGGCCGAACCAAAACGCCCGGAATGCATTGCCCCAGCCTCGCCAGGCGGTGGTTTCGACCTCACCTGCAAACTGGTGCAAAGCGCGCTGGTCAACGAAAAGCTGCTGAGCAAACCGATGCGTGTGACCTACATGCCCGGCGGCGTAGGCGCTGTGGCCTACAACGCGGTGGTCGCTCAACGTCCGGCCGATGCCGGCACCCTGGTGGCGTGGTCCAGCGGCTCATTGTTGAACCTGGCGCAAGGCAAATTCGGTCGTTTCGATGAGAACGCCGTGCGCTGGCTGGCCGCTGTCGGCACCAGCTACGGCGCCATCGCCGTGAAAAACGACTCGCCCTACAAGACCCTGGACGACCTGGTCCAGTCACTGAAAAAAGACCCGAGCAAAGTCGTCATTGGTTCCGGCGGCACCGTCGGCAGTCAGGACTGGATGCAAACCGCGCTGATCGCCAAAGCAGCCGGCATCAATCCGCGCGACCTGCGTTACGTTGCCCTCGAAGGCGGCGGTGAAATCGCCACGGCACTGCTCGGCGGCCATATCCAGGTCGGCAGCACGGACATCTCCGACTCCATGCCGCACATCCAGAGCGGCGACATGCGCCTGTTGGCCGTGTTCTCCGAAAAACGCCTGGACGAGCCGGAAATGAAAGACATTCCGACGGCTAAGGAGCAAGGCTACGACATCGTCTGGCCGGTGGTTCGCGGCTTCTACCTCGGGCCAAAAGTCAGCGATGAAGACTACGCCTGGTGGAAAGACTCCTTCGACAAACTGCTCGCTTCCGAAGAGTTCGCCAAGCTGCGCGATCAGCGCGAACTGTTCCCGTTCGCCATGACCGGTCCGGAACTGGACACGTACGTGAAGAAGCAAGTGTCGGATTACAAAGTGCTGGCCAAAGAATTCGGCCTGATTCAGTAATCGCCTCTGTCCAGCGGCTGCGTCCCCGATGATCGAGGGGGCGCGGCACAGGAGTTCCTCATGCTCTTACAACGCATTTTTGCTTCGGTGCTGTTGCTGGCCTGCGTCGGCCTGGCACTGATGGCATGGCCGTACCAGGCCGCTTTTTCCTACGAACCGGTGGGGCCGCGGGCCTTTCCATTGCTGATGCTCGGGCTGATGGGCGTTGGCTTGCTGTACATGCTGTTTCGCCCGACGCCCATCGTGCACAGCGAAGAAGCCCCGAAACTCGACCGCGAAACCCTGACCAAAATCGGCATCTGCGTCGTACTGCTACTGATTTTCGCCGGCTTGTTCGAGCCACTGGGCTTCATTCTCAGCAGCATCCTGATCGGCATTCCGATGGCGCGCCTGTATGGCGGTCGCTGGGGGCCGAGCATCGTCGTGACGACGCTGATGAGCATTGGTCTCTACCTGCTGTTCGACAAGTTGATGGACGTGCCGCTGCCTCTGGGCCTGCTCGACGTTCTGGAGAACTGATATGGATACTTTTGGTTATTTGGGCCAGGGTTTCGGCGTCGCGCTGAGCCCGTACAACCTGGTAACGGCACTTTGCGGCACCCTGATCGGTACGGTCGTCGGCCTGTTGCCGGGCCTGGGACCGATCAACGGCGTAGCGTTGTTGATCCCGATCGCATTCGCCCTTGGCTTGCCGCCAGAGTCAGCGCTCATTTTGTTGGCAGCTGTGTACCTGGGCTGTGAATACGGCGGCCGGATCAGCTCGATCCTCCTGAACATCCCGGGCGAAGCATCCACCGTGATGACGACCCTCGACGGTTACCCGATGGCCCGCAAAGGCCTGGCCGGCGTAGCACTGTCGCTGTCGGCGTGGAGCTCATTCATCGGTGCGTTCATTGCCACCTGCGGCATGGTGCTGTTCGCCCCGCTGCTGGCGAAATGGGCGATTGCCTTCGGGCCGGCGGAATACTTCGTACTGATGGTCTTCGCGATTGTCTGCCTGGGCGGCATGGCCGGCGATCGTCCGTTGAAGACGTTTATTGCCGCCTTGATCGGTCTGTTCCTGTCGACGGTCGGGATCGATGCCAACAGCGGCGTGTATCGATTCACCGGAGACAACATCCACCTGACTGACGGCATTCAGTTTGTC
This sequence comes from Pseudomonas sp. LBUM1643, assembly GCF_059716215.1. Taxonomy (NCBI): domain Bacteria; kingdom Pseudomonadati; phylum Pseudomonadota; class Gammaproteobacteria; order Pseudomonadales; family Pseudomonadaceae; genus Pseudomonas; species Pseudomonas sp. LBUM1643. The sequence goes on along the minus strand of NZ_CP166813.1, from coordinate 1,495,041 downwards.
GTGCTGGTACTGGGCCTGTTTTCCATCAGCGAAATCCTGCTGCTGCTGGAAAAAACCCATCGCGGCCAGGAAGCGGTGAAAGCCACCGGCCGGATGATGTTCAACTTCAAGGAAGCGTCATCGGTGTTCGTGGTGAACATTCGTTGCGGCTTGCTGGGTTTCATCATGGGCGTGCTGCCCGGTGCCGGCGCCACCCTCGCCAGCGCCGTGGCCTACATGACCGAAAAACGCATCGCGGGCGCCAAAGGGACGTTCGGCCAGGGCGACATGCGCGGTCTCGCGGCACCGGAAACCGCTATCGGCGCGTCGGCTTGCGGCGCACTCGTACCGATGCTGACCCTCGGCGTTCCAGGTTCGGGCACCACGGCGGTGATGATCGGCGCGCTGTCGCTGTACAACATCACCCCGGGCCCGCTGCTGTTTCAACAACAACCGGACATCGTCTGGGGCCTGATCGCGTCGTTGTTCATCGCCAACATCATGCTCGTGATCCTCAACATCCCGATGATCCGCATCTTCACCCGCATCCTTGCCGTGCCGAACTGGGCACTGGTGCCCGTGATCGCCATCATTACCGGGATCGGCGTCTACGCGGTGCACGCCACCACGTTCGACCTGTTCCTGATGATCGGGATCGGTATCTTCGGTTACATCCTGCGCAAGCTGGACTTCCCGCTGTCACCGGTCCTGCTGGGCTTCATCCTCGGCGGCCTGATGGAACAGAACCTGCGTCGCGCCTTGTCGATTTCCAACGGTGCGCTGGAAATCCTCTGGTCGAGCCCGATCACGTTCGGTGTCTGGGTACTGACCGCAGTGATGTTGCTGATGCCGCTTCTGCGCATCTGGCGCAAACGTTCAGTCGCCCGGCGCGTTGTCGCCGATGTCTGATCGCACACCGTTCAACGCCTGGTGGGGTACGCCGCTAGTCGGCGCGCTGGGCGGTTACCTTGCCAGTCTGATCGGCTGGCCATTGCCGTGGATGGTCGGCTCGTTGCTGGCGATCATCCTGGTGCGCTGCCTGACACCCTGGCAGCTGGCGGAAATCCCTGGTGGCCGCAAATGCGGCCAGTGGGTGGTCGGTATCGGTATCGGCCTGCACTTCACCCCGGTGGTGATGGAGCAGGTGCTGAGCCACTTCGGTTTGATCTTCTTCGGTGCGTTGGTCACCAGTCTGTCCGCCGTGGTGGGGGTCTGGTTGATGCGCCGTACCGGTGAAGATCGCGCCACCGCGTTTTTTTCCAGCATGCCAGGCGGTTCAGGCGAGATGGTCAACCTCGGCGCCCGCAACGGTGCAGTGCTCAGTCGTGTCGCGGCCGGGCAAAGTTTGCGGGTCTTGGTGGTGGTTCTGTGTGTACCGGCTGCGTTCAAGTATTTGCTGGGCGACGGAGCACCGGTGTTTCACCCTTCTGCTGTCAACTGGTGGTGGCTGGCCGTTCTTTTCCCGGCAGGTGCCTTGGCTGCCTGGCTGTGGGAACGTCTTCGTCAACCCAACCCGTGGCTGTTCGGCCCTTTGCTGGTGAGTGCGGCGGTGAGCATTGGTTGGGATCTGCACATCGGATTGCCCGACGGCGGCAGCCAGATTGGCCAATGGCTGATCGGCAGCGGCTTGGGTTGTCACTTCAATCGACAGTTTTTCCGTCGCGCACCATCGTTCATGGGGCGCACCTTGATCGGCACGGTGCTGACCATGTTGATCGCAACCCTGGCGGCGCTGGGGTTGAGTGCGCTGACCCACCTGGATTTGCGTTCGCTGACACTGGGCATGATGCCCGGCGGCATTGCCGAGATGAGCCTCACGGCGGAGACCCTGCAACTGTCGGTACCGTTGGTGACGGCGATGCAGGTGATGCGGCTGTTGTTTGTGTTGTTTCTGGCAGAGCCGTTGTTCAAGTACTGGAACCGCAGTCCAGAGTAAAGACCGAGTTGAATTCATCGCCAGCAGGCTGGCTCCCGCAGGTTATGTGAAAACCGTAAACCAATGTCGGAGCCAGCCTGCTGGCGATGCTTTTCAAACCGGTGGCAACCGCCACTCAATTGGCGTCTCGCCATTCTGCTCAAGAAATTTATTGGTCCGGCTGAAATGCCCGCAGCCCAAAAACCCACGATAAGCCGACAGCGGCGATGGATGCACCGACGTCAGCACCAGGTGCTTGGTGGCATCGATCAGTTTCTGTTTACTCTGGGCATGTGCGCCCCACAGCATGAACACCAGATGCGGCTGATGCTGGCTGACCACCTCGATGATCCGGTCCGTGAAAAACTGCCAGCCCTTGTCCTTGTGCGCATTGGCACTCGCCCGCTCCACCGTCATGGTGGTGTTGATCATCAGCACGCCTTGATCGGCCCAGCTTTGCAGGTAGCCATGGCTGGGGATGTCGATGTTCAGGTCGCGCTTCAACTCTTTATAGATGTTCACCAGCGAAGGCGGCGCCGGCACGCCCGGCTGCACCGAGAAACACAAGCCATGGGCCTGGCCCGGGCCGTGATACGGATCCTGCCCCAGGATGACGACTTTCACCTTGTCCAGCGGCGTCGAGTTGAGCGCATTGAAAATCATCGGTCCCGGCGGATAGATCTCCTTGCCCGCCGCACGTTCCTGTTGCAGGAAATTGCGCAACTCTGTCATGTAGGGCTGGTCGAACTCAGCACGCAGTGCCTCCTTCCAGCTCGGTTCGAGTTTGATACGGTCGTCAGCAGTCATGGTTACATCCGGCAAAAACAATGGGGCGAACCCTAAGAAGGCCCATCACGCTTGTCAATTGATCTGACGCAGAACCGGCACTTTCTTGCACAGCGATCATACTGAACGCTCAAATTCCCGATCGAGGTCACGATGAATCTGCACTTCGAAGAACTCACCGGCACCGACGGCGCACGCATCGGCGTAGCAAGCCTGGATGCCGAAAAGTCCCTGAACGCCCTGTCGTTGCCGATGATCAACGCCCTGAGCGATCAACTGGACGCCTGGGCCAAGGAACCGCAAATCGTCTGCGTGCTGCTGCGCGGCAACGGGGCCAAGGCATTCTGCGCCGGCGGCGAAGTCCGTAGTCTGGTAGAAGCCTGCCGCGCGCATCCAGGTGAAGTACCGCCCCTGGCTGCGCAGTTCTTTGCCGCGGAATACCGATTGGACTTCAACCTGCACACCTATCCCAAACCGCTGATCTGCTGGGGACACGGCTATGTGCTCGGCGGCGGCATGGGTCTGCTGCAAGGCGCGAGTATCCGGATTGTCACGCCCAGCAGTCGCTTGGCGATGCCGGAAATCAGTATTGGCCTCTATCCCGATGTTGGCGCCAGCTGGTTCCTGTCCCGCCTGCCCGGCAAGCTCGGGTTGTTTCTCGGGCTGACCGGTGCACACATGAATGGTCGCGATGCCATTGATCTGGACCTGGCGGACCGCTTCCTGCTCGATGAACAACAGGAACAGCTGATTGAAGGCCTGCTGCAGTTGAATTGGCAGGAGCAGACATCGATGCAGCTCAACAGCCTGCTCAAGGCCCTGCAACAGGAAGCTCTTGGGCAAATGCCCGAAGCTCAATGGCTGCCGCGACGCCAGCAAATCGACGAGCTTCTGGATGTCAGCGACGTACGTTGCGCCTGGAAGGCCATCAGCCAACAGCGCGATCAAACGGACCTGTTGCTCAGTCGTGCCGCCCGAACCATGAGCGAAGGTTCACCGCTGACCGCGCACCTGGTGTGGGAGCAGATCATCCGCGCCCGACACCTGTCGCTCGCGCAGGTTTTCCAGATGGAATACACCCTGAGCCTCAACTGCTGCCGACACCCCGAGTTCAGCGAAGGTGTGCGGGCACGGTTGATCGACAAGGATCAGAAGCCGCACTGGCATTGGCCGGACATCAACACCGTGCCGGATGCTGTGGTCGAAGCGCACTTCCACAAGGCGTGGGAAGGCCGGCATCCGTTGGCGGATCTGGGGGAATACTAAACGAAGTGTGGGAGCGACCCTGCTCGCGATAGCGGCGTATCAGCCATCTTTAAGACAACTGATACATCGCAATCGCCAGCAGGCTCGCTCCCACAATTTTCTTACAACGTTGAATCAGCGATGACCACCCCGTCCACCATTGTCGCCACGGCCGTTGTGATCGCCTCGTCCACCGTGATTATTGTTACGCCCTCCCCCACGATAGTCATTGTTCCCACCGCGATTGCGGCCGTCCCACCCATGATTCTGATGAGCTCGATAGTCCGCTCGTGGCGCCGACTGGTAATAGCGCGGTGCCGGTTGATAAACCCGCGGCTGGTAGTAATGCCGAGGGGTTGGCTGGTAGTACCGCGCCGGTGGGGCGTAGTACCGGCGAGGCTGGGTGTAATAGCCTCCGCCGCCCGAATAGTAGGTGGCGCCACTTGAATAATAGGCAGGTGCTGGCGAGGTGTAGACCTCGGAACTGTAGTAGCTGGATCCTCCATCGGAATAAGGCACGCACGCCCCTAAGGACAATCCCACTACTGCAATAAGAAGAATTCGGCGGAGCTGTTTTCGACAGAGCATGGCGGCCTCCTGGACCGCGAGTGAGCCATACCAGCGACGCTGGCAGGCGACAGTCAATTATTCGGTGACTGTCGAAAGATAAGACATCGATTTCAGAATCTGGTGCGCCCCAGCAACAAGTTGAAACATCTAGCCGATGAAAGGTTTTTCATCCATTCACTCGCTGATTCATGGTGCAGGCGGATGTATCCACCGCCGAAATGATCAATGTGGATTGGCTACATGACACCGCCCCTCGTATCAGCAGTGTGGACGTTCCATTGCGGTGCACCTCTGCACCATCCCAAGGCAATCCCCCCTGCATCCTCTATCGACCACGCATCTGAACGCCCACGCTAGAGCCTTCAGACGGACTTGGCACGTCTCTCGCTTTAACAATCCCCGTGCAGGAGTCACTACAGGTTCGCGGCACCACAATTTGCAATGGCTGACTAGGGTTCCGGCTCGCTAAGGCGAGTGACTGGTCCGAGAGTTGGCGACCTCCAGTTGAGGTTACACGGCGGGACAAAAGCCCGGGAGACAAGCCACCGCTAGCGGTGCCGCGTTGCCTCCTGTCCGCCCTTGATCAACTGGAGAACCACCATGTCCCAGCATCGTTTACCCACCCTGCTCGCCGCTGCATTCGCAGCCTTCGTGAGCCTCTCATCCCAAGCCGCGCAAAAAGACCACTTCAGCGTCTGCTGGACTATCTACGCCGGCTGGATGCCCTGGGAATACGCGGGTAGCCAAGGCATCGTCGACAAATGGGCGAAGAAGTACGGCATCAAGATCGATGTGGTGCAGCTCAATGACTACGTCGAATCCATCAATCAATACACCGCCGGCCAGTTCGACGGTTGCACCATGACTAACATGGACGCGCTGACCATCCCCGCGGCCGGCGGCGTCGACAGCACCGCGCTGATCGTCAGCGACTTCTCCAATGGCAATGACGGCATCGTACTTAAAGGCGAGGGCAAAAAAGTCACCGACCTAAAAGGGATGGACGTCAATCTGGTCGAACTGTCGGTGTCCCACTATCTGCTCGCCCGGGCGCTGGATTCCGTCGATCTCGCCGAGAAAGATTTGAAAGTGGTGAACACCTCCGACGCCGACATCTCGGCGGCTTTTAACACGGATCAAGTCAACGCCGTCACCACCTGGAACCCGATGCTCTCGGACATCAAGGCCAAGCCCGGTGTGACCGAAGTCTTCAATTCCAGCCAGATCCCCGGCGAAATCATGGACATGATGGTGGTCAACAGCGCCACGCTCAAAGACAACCCGGCCCTGGGCAAAGCGTTGACCGGTGCGTGGTTCGAAGTGGTCGAGTTGATGAACGCGAAAAATGCCGCCAGCAAAGCTGCGCTTGAACACATGGCCAAAGCATCAGGCACAGATTTGGCCGGCTTCCAGTCTCAACTCGACACCACCAAATTGTTCGCCACACCGCAGGAGGCCCTCGCCTTCACCACCAGCAAACAATTGCCGGACACCATGCGCAAGGTCGCCGAATTCTCGTTCCAGCACGGCTTGCTGGGTGAAGGCGCGAAAGACACCAGCGCCGTCGGCATGGCCTTCGCCAACGGCGTGACCAGTGGCGACAAAGCCAACCTCAAGCTGCGCTTCGACCCGAGCTACGTGCAGATGGCGGCCGACGCCAAGCTGTAATCAGGAGGACATGGCCATGCGCCTGATCAATCGCCACCCGGATCGCCCGAGTCGCCTGTTACTGGTGATCCTGCCCTTCGCCCTGGTGCTGTTCGCCTACTTCATGGGCTCGGCAGAGCGGCTGATGGACAACCCCAACGACAAGCTGCTGCCCAGCGCCGTGCAAATGACCGACGCGGTCAAACGCCTGGCGTTCACTGCGGATACCCGCACCGGGGACTACCTGCTGTGGCAGGACACCGCGTCCAGCCTGCGGCGCCTGGCCATCGGCCTGGGCATCAGCGCGATTGCCGGGCTTTGCCTGGGCATCGCCGCCGGCACGCTACCGCTGTTTGGGGCACCGCTGTCCCCCTTGCTGACAGTGCTGTCGATGGTGCCACCGCTGGCGATCCTGCCGATTCTGTTCATCGTGTTCGGACTGGGCGAATTGTCGAAAGTGATGTTGATCGTGATCGGCATCACCCCTTGCCTGGCCCGTGACCTGGAACAGCGCGCCCGGGAAATTCCGGTCGAACTGTTGATCAAGGCCCAGACCCTCGGCGCGTCCACCTGGACCTTGATGTTGCGCGTGGTGCTGCCGCAATTGCTGCCGCGCCTGTTGATCTCGTTGCGCCTGATGCTGGGCTCGGCGTGGTTGTTCCTCATCGCCGCAGAAGCCATTGCCTCCACCGACGGTCTCGGTTACCGGATTTTCCTGGTGCGCCGTTACCTGGCGATGGACGTGATCCTGCCGTACGTGGCGTGGATCACCCTGCTCGCCTGGCTGATGGATTGGGGCCTCAAGCGCCTGACCCGGCGTGCGTTCCCTTGGCATGAAGGTGCCTCCAAATGAGTTCCAAAGGAGCCCGCGCATGAGCTTTATCACGGTGAAAAACGTCTGGCAGCAATACGCCGATCAGGTGGTGCTCGAAGGCTTGAACCTGAACGTCAACGAAGGCGAGTTCTGCACCTTGGTCGGCGCATCCGGTTGCGGCAAGTCGACCTTCCTGCGCCTGTTGCTCGGCCAGGAACGCGCCAGCCGCGGAGAGATCCTGCTCGACGGCCAGGCTTTGGCCAGCGAACCGGATTCGAGCCGGGGCGTGGTGTTCCAGCGCTATTCGGTGTTCCCGCACCTGACAGTGCTGGACAACGTCGCCGTCGGCCTGGAACTGCCCCGCTCGCCGTTGCTCGGTCGCTTGTTCGGCAGCGCCAAAAAAGACGCCCGCGAACAGGCCTCGGTTCTGCTGCGCAAAGTCGGCCTCGGTCATGCGCTGGACAGGTATCCGGCGCAGCTGTCCGGCGGCATGCAACAACGACTGGCCATCGCTCAGGCGCTGATCATGAAGCCGCGCGTCTTGCTGCTCGACGAGCCCTTCGGCGCCCTTGATCCGGGCATCCGCAAAGACATGCACAGCCTGCTGCTGGAGCTTTGGCGCGAGACGCAATTGACGGTGTTCATGGTCACCCATGACCTGACCGAAGGCTTCAGCCTGGGCACGCGTTTGCTGGTGTTCGACAAGGTCCGCGTCGACCCGCACGCCCCCGGCGCCTATGGCGCGCGCATCACCTACGACATCCCGTTGAACAGCGACCGCCGCGTCCATCGCGCCGCCGTCGACGCCTTGCCGACACCGTTGGCAGGCCTGCTTCGTACCGCTTAGAGGAATTTGCACATGACTGATTCGACCCAGCTGTTCCCGGTCTTCGCCGAAGAAATACTCCCTGGCGGCGGCCATCGTTCTTTCATCATGAAGCGCGGCCAACTGCTGCGCCTGACCGACCTGCGCGGCGGTGCGAATGTCAGCCTGACGTTGCTTAACGCGAAAGAAAAAACCGAGCGCCTGAACCTGCCCGACAGCCTCAAGTGCCAACACACCGCCAAGCTCACCACCGGCCATTGCCTGTACTCGGACATGGGCCGCGTGCTGGCCGCCATTACCGCCGATACCTGTGGCTGGAGCGACAGCCTCGGCGGCGTGCTCTGCGCTGAAGAAGTCGCGCAAAAATACGGCGCCGGGCGCTATCAGGAACTGCGCAACGGCTTCTTTCGCAACGGCACCGACAACCTGTTGGTGGAGCTGGGCAAATGGGGGTTGGGCCTGTCCGACTTGCTGATGACGCTCAATCTTTTCAGCCGGGTGAACGTCGATGAAGACGGTCGTTTTCACTTTGTCGAGGGCAACGCCAAGGCCGGTGACTACATCGAGTTGTACGCACCGATGGACACGCTGGTGGTGCTCACCGCCTTGCAACACCCGATGGATCCTTCCCCTGACTACGCACCGAAACCACTGAAGCTCAGCTGGATGAACGCTGACGCCAGCGTCGCCGAACACTGCCGCACTTCGCGCCCGGAAAACGAGCGCGGGTTCATCAACACCGACCGTCTGTTCGCCTGAGGATCGCTGCCATGTCACTCGCTATTGCAACCGCTGCCGCCACCCCAAACAGGCTGCCAGAAACCGCCGTGTATCGCGCCACTGTGCCGGCTGGCGAACCCTTCCTGACAGAGGTCAAAGCTGGCCAGACCCTGCGCATCCTCGATCTGGAAGGCAATCAAGCCGTCGACACCCTGTTCTACAGCGTGGCCAATCCGAAAGAACGCTACGACGTACAGCGCACGTTGCGCCGGCAGAACAGCGTCTACCTGAGCACTGGCAGCGTGCTCTATTCCAACCTCGGCAAACCAATGCTGACCATCGTCGCCGACACCTGCGGACGCCACGACACCCTCGGCGGTGCCTGCGCACAAGAAAGCAACACCGTGCGCTACGCCCTGGAAAAACGCTACATGCACAGCTGCCGCGACAACTACCTGCGCGCCTGCGTCCACGATGGGCGACTGGGCAAGGGCGACATCGGGCCGAACATCAATTTCTTCATGAACGTACCGGTCACGGCGGACGGCGGACTGACCTTCGAAGACGGGATTTCAGCGCCAGGCAAATACGTCGACCTGCGCGCCGAGATGGACGTGATTGTGCTGATTTCCAACTGCCCGCAACTGAACAACCCGTGCAACGCCTACAACCCGACCCCTGCGGAGATTCTGGTATGGAACTGAAATTGACGCGGTTGCGTAAATGGCTGTTCACCCTGTGCCAGGCCCGCTCCGGGCAGTGCCTGAAACCTAGAGACCACCACTAACCCCCTGTGGCGAGGGAGCTTGTCGAATCGTCGCACCGTCCCGCTGGGTCGCGAAGCGGCCCCAAACCCGGCTTCTCGGCTGTATCTGATACACCGCATTGATTGGTTTACGACTGCTGCGCAGCCGCACGGGACGGTGCGACGATTCGACAAGCTCCCTCGCCACAAAAAGCGTGGATTTCTTTCATCCGGGACGGCCCGGGTGCACTTCGAAAAACTGCGGGACGGCCCGCATCCCAGGTCGAGGCTGATGCGCAATCGCCTCCGGGGGTTATGCCATGTTCGAAAAAGTCCTGATTGCCAACCGTGGCGCCATTGCCTGCCGCATTCTGCGCACCCTGCGTGAACTGCAGGTCAAAGGCGTCGCCGTGTATTCCGAAGCTGATGTCGCCAGCTTGCACATCCTGCAGGCCGATGAAGCTCACAGCCTCGGCGAAGGCGCTGCCGCTGGCACGTACCTGGCCGTCGACAAGATTCTCGCCATCGCCCGGGCAACCGGCGCCACGGCGATCCATCCCGGCTACGGCTTCCTCTCGGAAAACACTGCGTTCGCCGAAGCCTGCGAAGCGGCCAACATCGCGTTCATCGGCCCGACGCCAGAGCAACTGCGCGTGTTCGGCCTCAAGCACACCGCACGCGCCCTGGCCAAACAGCATGGCGTGCCAATGCTCGAAGGCACCGAGCTGCTCGACAGCCTCGACGCGGCATTGATTGCCGGCGAACACGTCGGCTATCCGGTGATGCTCAAAAGCACCGCCGGCGGTGGCGGCATCGGTATGCGCGTCTGCCGCAGCGCGGCCGAATTGAGCGAATCCTTTGAAACGGTCAAGCGTCTTGGCCAGAACAACTTCAGCGACGCTGGCGTGTTTATCGAGAAGTACATTCAGCGCGCCAGGCACCTTGAGGTTCAGGTGTTCGGCGACGGTCAAGGCGAAGTCATTGCCCTCGGGGTGCGCGATTGCTCCGTCCAGCGTCGCAATCAGAAAGTGCTTGAAGAGACCCCTGCGCCCAACCTGCCCGATGGCATGGCCGATGAGCTGTGTGCCGCAGCGATCAAGCTGGCCAAAGCGGTCAACTACCGCAGCGCCGGCACCGTGGAGTTTGTGTTCGACAGCGAAGCCCGGCGTTTCTACTTCCTTGAAGTGAATACCCGTTTGCAGGTCGAACACGGTGTCACCGAACAAGTGTGGGGCGTGGATCTGGTGCGGTGGATGGTGGCGCTGGCGGCCGGTGATCTGCCGCCCCTGAGCGAATTGAGCCAAGGTTTGAAACCCGACGGCCATGCCATCCAGGCACGCCTCTACGCCGAAGATCCAGGGCGGGATTTCCAGCCAAGCCCAGGCTTGCTGACGGCCGTTCATTTCCCTGCCGCCGATGGTAAACAGTTGCGCATCGACACCTGGGTCGAGGCAGGTTGCGAGATCCCGCCGTACTTCGATCCGATGATCGCCAAGGTCATCTGCTGGGCGCCGACCCGTGCAGAAGCAGGCGCCGATCTGCATCAGGCATTGGGCGACAGCGTGTTGTATGGCGTGGAAACCAACCGCGATTATCTGCGGCAAATCCTGCTCGACGCGCCCTTTGCCAGCGGCCAGCCGTGGACTCGCTGCCTGGAAGATCTGGTCTATCAGGCCAACACGTTCGAGGTGCTCAGCGCGGGGACCCAAACCAGCGTGCAGGACTATCCCGGCCGTCTTGGTTATTGGGCCGTGGGCGTGCCGCCGTCGGGGCCGATGGACAGTCGCGCGCTGCGCTTGGGTAATCGTCTGCTGGGTAACGACGAAGGTGCCGCGGCGCTCGAAATCACCATGAGCGGGCCGTTGCTGCGCTTCAATTGCGAGGCGGTGGTGGCGGTCACCGGGGCCGTGATTCCGCTAGCGTTGAACGGCGAAACGGTGGCGATGAACACGACGTTGCTGATTCCGGCGGGCGCCACGTTAAGCCTCGGCACGATCGCCGGCGCGGGCGCCCGCAGCTATTTGTGCGTGCGTGGGGGCCTTCAGGTTCCGGATTACCTGGGCAGCAAAAGCACCTTCACCCTTGGCCAGTTTGGTGGGCACGGCGGGCGGGCTTTACGGGCGGGGGATGTGTTGCATATCCCTGCCTTAGGTGACCGTAATCATGGCGATCTATTGCCCGAAGAACAGGTCACCGAGCTGCCAGGCGTACGGCAAATCCGGGTGATTTACGGCCCGCACGGCGCGCCGGAATACTTCACCGAAGACTACATCGGCACCTTCTTTGCCACTCAGTGGGAGGTGCATTTCAACTCCAGCCGAACCGGTGTGCGCCTGATCGGACCGAAGCCGCAATGGGTGCGGGCTGATGGCGGCGAAGCCGGGCTGCATCCGTCGAATATTCATGACAATCCGTATGCCATCGGCGCGGTGGATTTCACCGGTGACATGCCGGTGATCCTCGGCCCGGACGGCCCGAGCCTCGGCGGTTTTGTCTGCCCTGTGACGGTGATCGAAGCGGACCTCTGGCAACTGGGGCAACTCAAGGCCGGCGACAAAGTGCAGTTCCTCCCCGTCGATCTAAGGACCGCTCGAGCACTTGCAACGCAGCGCTTTTGTGGCGAGGGAGTTTACTCCCGCTCGAGTGCGAAGCAGTCGCCAGGTCTATCAGAAACAATGGGGGATCAGGACTCGGGGCCGCTTCGCGACCCAGCGCGAGCAAGCTCGCTCGCCACAGGGTCTGTGCTTCCCCAGGGGGTCGTGTCTCCGGTGGTTCTGGACATTGGCCAGGACGATACCCGGCTGGTTGCACGCCTCTCCGGCGACACGCATCTACTGCTGGAAATCGGCGCCCCCGAGCTCGATCTCGTGCTGCGCTTTCGCGCCCACGCCCTCATGCAGGCACTGGAAAGCAAACACCTGCACAGCGTGATTGATCTGACGCCCGGCATCCGCTCACTGCAGGTGCACTACCAACCCGAACAACTGCCGCTGGCGGATTTGCTCGGCATCGTCGCCGGTGAATGGGACGCCGTGTGTGCCGCCAGGGATCTGCAAGTCCCGTCGCGCATCGTCCATCTGCCCCTGTCATGGGATGATCCTGCCTGTCAGCTGGCGATCGAAAAATACATGACCACCGTGCGCAAGGACGCACCGTGGTGCCCGAGCAACCTGGAGTTCATCCGCCGCATCAACGACCTGCCCAATCTCGACGAAGTGCAGCGCACGGTGTTCGACGCCAGCTACCTGGTCATGGGCCTGGGCGACGTCTACCTCGGCGCCCCGGTCGCTACGCCGCTCGACCCGCGGCACCGCCTGGTGACCACCAAATACAACCCCGCGCGAACCTGGACCGCCGAGAATTCGGTGGGTATCGGAGGGGCCTATATGTGCGTGTACGGCATGGAAGGTCCCGGGGGATATCAGTTCGTCGGTCGCACTTTGCAGATGTGGAACCGTTATCGCGAAGTCGCCGCATTCGATGGCAAACCATGGTTGCTGCGCTTCTTCGACCAGATCCGTTTTTACCCGGTCAGCGCCGATGAACTGCTGCGCATCCGCCGGGACTTTCCGCTCGGGCGTTTCGATTTGAACATCGAACACAGCCAGCTGAACCTGGCGGATTACCAGACGTTCCTGGCGAAGGAAACGGAGACCATCGCCGCGTTTCGCGATCAGCAAAAAGGCGCCTTCAACGCCGAGCGCGAGCGCTGGATCGCCAGTGGCCAGGCGCATTTCGACAGTGAAGAACTCGCCCCTGAAGTGACCGAAGATGCACCACTGGCCAGTGGTCAACAGAGCGTCGACAGCCACATCGCCGGCAACCTCTGGCAGGTTCAGGTTGAAACCGGCAGCCGGGTTCAGGCCGGCGACGTGCTGGTGATTCTGGAGTCGATGAAGATGGAAATTCCGCTATTGGCACCCATGGCTGGGGTGGTGCGCGAGATTCGCGTGCAACCGGGTTCGGCGGTGCGCGCCGGGCAGCGTGTCGTGGTGCTGGAACTCGACTGAAACCATTTCTAAAAGGATCAACGCCATGAACATCAATCTGCAACTCGACGCCCTGCGTAATGCCTACCGCGACGGCAGTATCACGCCTCGGCAACTGCTGCTGAGCCTGCGCGACAAAGCGGCAGCGCTGAACCCGGACTATCACCTGTTCATCCACTTGCTCAGCGTCGAGGAACTGGAGCCCTATCTGGCCGCCCTCGATGATCAAACCATCGACAGCCTGCCGTTGTTCGGCGTGCCCTTCGCGATCAAGGACAACATCGATTTGGCGGGCATCCCCACCACTGCCGCGTGCCCGGCATTTGCCTATGTGCCAGAGCGCTCGGCGACCATCATCGAGCAGTTGCTCGCGCTGGGGGCGATCCCGTTGGGCAAGACCAATCTCGACCAGTTCGCTACCGGCCTCAATGGCAGTCGATCCCCCTACGGCGCGTGCCCCAACAGCGTGTTGCCGGAGTATCCATCGGGGGGTTCCAGCGCCGGTTCTTCGCTGGCCGTCGCACTCGGTGTGGCGAGCTTTTCCCTGGGCACCGACACGGCGGGCTCCGGACGGGTACCGGCGGCGCTGAACAATCTGGTCGGATTGAAAGCCAGCAAAGGCCTGATCTCCACCGCGGGTGTCGTTCCGGCCTGCCGCACGCTCGATTGCGTGACCACTTTCACGGCGACTGCTCGGGAAGCCAGCCAGCTATTGGCGCTGACCGCGCAGCTTGATCCTCGGGACGAGTACAGCCGCAGCAACCCGCTTTGGAATGACGGCTCGGCGTTCGGTGCGCCCCGTCCATTTCGTTTCGGAGTACCCCGTGCGCAGGACCTGCAATTCTTCGGCTGCCCCGAAGGCCCGCTGTTGTTCGGTGATGCCATCGACCAGCTCAAGGCCTTGGGTGGTGAAGCAGTGGAGCTGGATTTGTCGCCGTTCCTCGAAGCTGCCCGCCTGCTCTATGAAGGGCCTTGGGTAGCCGAACGCTACAGCGTCACCGGGGAGCTGATGGAGACCAATCCCGAAGCCGTGCTGCCGGTGATTCGTGCCGTGCTTGCCAAGGCGCCGGCGGTGACCGGCGTACAAACGTTCCGCGCCCAGTATCGCCTGCAAGCCCTCAAGGCGCTGTGCGACAAGGCACTGGAGGACCTCGACTGCGTCATCACGCCAACCATCGGCCGCCCGGTGACGCTGGCCGAACTGGAAGCCGAACCCGTATTGCGCAACGCCCAATTGGGTTACTACACCAACTTCATGAACCTGCTCGACTACGCGGCCGTCGCCGTGCCGAGCGGCGTCATGGGCAATGGTTTGCCGTGGGGTGTAACGCTGTTCGGGCGGGTGTTCACCGACCAGTACTTGTTGAGCGTGGCGGATGCGTTGCAGCGTCATCAAGGTTCAACGCTATCAGCACCAACGACGGTCGCTCGCAACGACCGCGCACGACTGGTGGTGTGCGGGGCGCACCTGGATGGCCTGGCGTTGAACTGGCAACTGAAACGGCGCGGGGCGACATTGGTCGAGACGACGTTCAGTTCGCCGGACTATCAGTTGTATGCCCTGGCCGGCGGGCCGCCATTGCGCCCCGGCATGGTTCGGGTGAAGAACGGCGGCGTGGCGATCGCGGTGGAGGTCTGGGAATTGCCGAGCAGTGAGCTGGGTTCATTCCTGACCGGGATTCCAGCGCCGTTGGGGTTGGGCAAAGTGCAACTCGCGGATGGGCGCTGGGAGAGCGGGTTCATTTGTGAGAATTACGGGTTGGAGGGCGCAGTTGATATCAGCCCTTTAGGCGGATGGCGCGCCTACCTTAAAACCCTCGCCTGACACAACACCCACTGTAGGAGCTGCCGCAGGCTGCGATCTTTTGATCTTGCTTCTCACGAACAAGATCAAACATTCGCAGCACCTGGTAGCTTCTGAAACACGCTATTCAGCGAATCTTCCTACCGACCACACCTACCCCGCCTGACTTCTTTCCTCTCTGATCCCCCGCACAGTCTCCCGCGCCAATTTTCCTGCGCGAGGGACTGCTCATGTTCGACCCGATTGTGTGTTCGCCTTCGTTCGTTGCGGTGCGCTGATGGAGCACATTGCGCGCATCGAGCAGGCACTCGACGACTTCCCCAACACCCTGACGCTGTATCGCCAGCAGCTCGATCACTGGTTCAGCCGGGCTGCCGACAGGGTCAGTCACGCGACGGACATGCCCTCGCTTCTGGACATGGATCGGCAGATCAAGCTCGGCGATGTAACCACGGTGGTGGGTCGTCGCGACGATGACTATATCTCCACGGTGGCGCAATGCCCCGAGAACGGGATTCTGCAGATCGAGAGCAAGTTCGAGTCGGTGTATGACATTCCGTTGGGGGGCATTCAGGTTGATGTGATTGCGGTCGAGGGTGGCCAGCGCACGCCGGTCACGCTTGATGAGCACGGTAAAGGATTGTTCGAAGGTGTTCCCGGGAAGTTTTACCGGGTGCATGTGCAGAGTGCGGTGACAAAGGATCAGGTTAATGCGCTGTTTAAGTCTTACGACGGACTGACCCGGCAACTGGAGGACTGGCTGCGCAAGGAGTGGCAAGGATTCAAGCCGCAGTGGTCGCAGTCGGTGTTTGCGGCGGCGGGGAATGGCGTTCTTGCGGGGAGTTGGGCGGCGGTCATTGGGGTGTGGGACAGCCTGAGTCTGCTCTCGGAGATCCTTCAGAATCCCGGCAAGTTCGCTGAACGTTTGGGCAGTGGCGCGGATGAACTGGCCAAGTTGGCGCAGTCAGCACCGAAAGCCATGGCCCAGGTCCAGCTGCTGGTCAGTGACGAAGCGGCGCTGTGTTTGCTCCTGCGCACGGCCAGTCTGTGGTGGGAAATGCTGCCGCCCAGCGTACTCGCGGGCAACACGGCCGAAGCGATGGCCACTGGGGTGGTGCAACTGCTGATCGATATCCTGATTGGCGTGGTCCTGACGTTTGCCGGCGCCGGCGTCGCTTACTTGAGCATACGCCTGGCCCACTACGGCGCTCGGATCGTCAATGCCGCCCTGGGCTTCGTCAAAGCCATCTTCGACCTCCTCAAAACGTTCATGACCTACGTCGACGACTATAAGGCCGTCGCCGCACGCGGCATTGCCGCCGGCGCGAATCAGGGTCGCCTGCTGCTCAACTGGAACGCCCGCAAGAACACCACGCTGAAGCAAAACGAACACCGCAACGACGCTTCAAAGCAGGCGAAAAACCCTAACGACGACGCCGCCACCTGCGTGGCGTCCACCTGCAAAAACGGCTGCCCGGTGTCGATGGTCACCGGCGAAGAACTGCTGACCCTCACCGACGGCACGCTCGACGGCCTTCTCCCCTTCGACTTCACCCGCCTCTACCGCACCAGCGCCGCCGAGCTCGATGTCGGCCTGGGTTTCGGCTGGAGCCACAGCCTCTCCCACCGGCTGGAAATCGACGGCGACGAGGTCATCTGGATCGACCACGAAAACCGTCGCACGCCCTTCCCCTTGCCCAGCACCGAACGCCCAGCGATCCACAACAGCCTGTCGCGGGCGGCGATCTTTCTCGGCGATGCCCCAGAAGAGCTGATCCTTGCCCAGGCCGGCGACGCACCGCGTTTTTACCACTTCATCAACGGTCGGCTGAGCGCGATCAGCGACGCCTACGACAACCGCCTGCACCTGACCCACGATTACCACGGCCGCCTCGAGCGCGTGGATAACGGCGCCGGTCGCGCCTTGTTGTTGCGTTACGACCGCCGCCACCTGATCGCCGTCGACTACCAGCGGCTCACCCCGGCGCCCACCGTGGCCCAGGGCTGGGTGACCGAGCAGACGCTGGTGCGCTATCGCTACGACGAACACCAGCACCTGATCGAAGCGACCAACGCCGCTGAGGAGAGTGAGCGTTATCGCTATGACGACGAGCACGTCATCCTGCAGCGGCAACTGGCCGGTGGGGCGAGTTTCTTCTGGGCGTGGGAACGGTCCGGCAAGGCTGCTCGTTGCATCCGTCACTGGGCCTCGTTTGCGCAGATGGATGCGCAGTACGTCTGGGATGACCAGGGCAGCGTCACGGTCAAGAACCTCGATGGCAGCGAAGAGGTGTACGTCCACGACGACCGGGCGCGGCTGGTGCGCAAAGTCGAACTGGATGGCGGCGAACACTTCAAGTCCTACGACGATCAGGGTCGGTTAGTGGCGGAGCGGGACCCGCTGGGCGCGGTGACCGAGTATCACTACGACGAGGCCGGACGGCTGGTGGCGTTGATTCCGCCGCAAGACGAGCCAACGGCCTACGAGTACCGGAACGGTTTCCTGCACGCGCGCTTTCGTGGCAAGGCCGAATGGAAATACCTGCGCAATGCCCAGGGCGATGTCACTGAAGCCATCGACCCGGACGGTCATGCCACGCACTACCGCTACGACGCCCAAGGGCGCTTGCTGTCGATCCGTTACCCGGATCACAGCCGTCATCTGTTGGTCTGGAATGCGCTGGGTCAGCTCGTTGAAGAAACCCTTCCAGAGGGTGGCACGCGGAAGTTTTCCTACGATGCACTGGGGCGGCGGATTACCCAAGAGGACGAACACGGCGCCGTCACGCATTCGCAATGGGACGCCGTTGGCCGACTGATCCACAGCACCTCACCCTCCGGCGCCACCCGTTCCTTCAGCTACAACGCCTACGGCACGCTCACCTCTGCCACCGATGAACTGGGCCAGGTCACGCGTTACGAGTATGTCGAGGACCTGCACCTGGTCAGCTGCCGGATCAATCCGGACGGTTCGCAGCTGCGCTATCGCTACGACAACGCACAGTTGTTGCTGACGGAAATCGAGAACGAGTCCGGCGAAAAGTACCACCTGGACTACACCGCCAACGGACTGATCCGACAGGAAACCGGCTTCGACGGCCTGCGCACTGCCTACAACTACGACCTCAACGGCCACCTGCTGGAGAAGACCGAATTTGGCGAGGACGGCTCACAACTGGTCACCGGGTATCAGCGCGATGCGGCCGGACGCTTGCAGGTCAAGACCCTAGCCGACGGCACGTGCGTTACCTATCACTACGACAGCCTCGGCCGCCTGACCAGCGTCGACGACGGCCACGACCACCCGCTGGAATTCGAGTACGACCGCCAGGACCGGCTGATCACCGAACACCAGAGCTGGGGCACCTTGCGCTATGGCTACGACGCCTGCGGCCAGCTCAACCGCGTGCGCCTGCCGGACAACAGCGTCCTCGACTACCACCACGCGGCGGGTGGCGCGCTCACCGGCATCGACCTTAATGGCGCCCGGCTGACAGCGCATCACGTTGTCGGTGGCCGCGAACAGCAACGTCAACAAGGACTGCTGCTCAGCGACTACGCCTACGACGATCAAGGTCGCCTGACCGCCCACGCCATCGGCAAACCGCAACAACCGCTGTATCGCCGCGATTATTCCTACAGCGTCAACGGCAACCTCGAACTGATTTCCGACACCCGCCACGGCCGCCGCAGTTACCAGTACGACCCGCAAAACCGCCTGACCCGCGTCAACCACGCGCGCGACGACGACCCGGAAACCTTCGCCCACGACCCGGCGGGCAACCTGTTCATGCAGGACCGCGTCGGCAAGCCGTCCGTCAAAGGCAACCGCCTGCTGATGCAGGGCGACCGCCACTACGACTACGACGCCTTCGGCAACCTCATCCGCGAACGCCGCGGCACCGCGCAAAAGCTCGTCACCGAATACCGCTACGACTGCCAACACCGCCTGATCGGCCTTACTCGCCCAGACGGCCGCACCGCCAGCTACCGCTACGACGCCTTCGGCCGCCGCATCGCCAAAACCGTCGACGGCCTCACCACCGAATTTTTCTGGCAAGGCGACAACCTCGTCGCCGAAAGCAGCAAAAGCCACTACCGCAGCTACCTCTACGAACCCGGCAGCTTCCGCCCGCTGGCCATGCTCGACGGCAAAGGCCCACGCAAGGCCTGTCCGTTCTATTACCAACTGGATCACCTCGGCACACCGCAGGAACTGACGGATTTCAGCGGCGAAATCGTCTGGTCGGCGAAGTACAACGCCTACGGCAAAGTCAGTCGTCTTCAACACGGCGGCGGTGAGCAGCTGGAGCAGCCGCTACGCTTTCAAGGGCAATACTTCGACGCCGAAAGCGGCCTGCACTACAACCGGCATCGCTACTACAATCCGGATGTTGGACGGTATTTGACGCCCGACCCGATCAAGTTGGCGGGTGGGCTGAACCAGTACCAGTACACGCCGAATCCGACGGGGTGGGTGGATCCGCTGGGGTTGAGTTGTCCGCCGCCGGGGAGGCCGGGGTGTTCGGTTCCAGATGATGTAAGTGGCGTTAAGGTTGATGAGGGCGAACAAAAGTTACCTAAGCCCAAGTTAAGCGCTAAGGAACAAAAAGCCAAAGAAGAGCTACACAGACTGAATAAAAGTCAAGGGATGCATATGATGGAGAAGCATGGTCCGGAGGTTCCAGATACTGCCTTTAAACAGAGAGCTATTGACGGCACGAATCCGATTACTGGTATTACTCCTTATCATAGAAGAGGCAATCCAAGCTCCAGATTTTACAGTCATGACTTAATGTTGACAGCATACAACCTTGCAATAACTAGATCGGAGAGAGGGCTTACGCAGTTTACGGGCAAAGATGGTAATTTAAACGATATTGTGCGCATGAGGTTACCGGGTGCCGGCGAAGGTTACGTCCCCAATTCAAACTCACCACAGAACCCAAGATTAATTGAAATGCACGGATTCGAAATGAAGTTCGACAAAGAAACCGGCATACCATTTACCTTGTTTCCAACCAGGTAGACGAAAAATGTTTATTGATAAAGATGATGGACTACCCTTCCACCCAACTCCTGCATTTTTTCTGGGTGGGTTAGATATCTATGACCGCGAAGAAACTTTAGGAGCCACCCTGGAACAGCTTGATCCAAACGATCCAGTCGATAGAGAAAAAATCATACTGAACTATTGCTTACCCTCACGAAAATCATACCGCCACAAATATTTGCTTCATAAGTGCTTGATGGAGGCACTCGAAAACAAAAACTATGATTTTCAATCGTTACTTCAATACGACCCGGAAGCATATTCGTCATTTCCCTACGGTTGGGACGAAATGAAGGACACAAGGGCCTTTTTTGCAGACATTTTCCGATTGGCGACTATTGAGTGGAGAGAAGATCTGTATAAGGCCAGCAACGAAGACCAATCCACTTGGTGAAGCAGTCGGTTGTAGGACCGTACGAAATTTCTGGACAAGGTCGTCGGACGTTTCCTTCAATTTCTGTCTATGTTCATGAACTGGTGCGACATGAACTCCAACGATAATCTTTGGCGGTCGCTGCTATTGCAGTGGCAGGGTGTAGGAACCCTTCAAGACCGTTAGAGCTACATCGTCGTCGAAGCAAAAATTGCGGCCATTCACATGCGTCCGTAAAATCTGTTGCGGCGGTTATGCGCGGGCACGCTTCGGTGTGGTCGAGTTTTGCTCTAAAGGTCTCGATATTCCTACCCCGCGCATAGCTGCCACCCAAGCTTGTAGGAAGGCTTACGGCAGCTCCAATTCTTCCTTTAGGGCTTTCAAATGAAAACACTTCATCCCGATCCACCCTACATAAAACCAACCCCGCACCCCGAAAACCGCTTCAAACCCCTCACCAGCAACTGCGACGATATGCCCACCCTCTTCATCGATACCCAAGCACCCCTCGACGTCCTGGTCGACGCAGCCAATTACCGAATTCACGCCGTTACCCAAGTGCTGGAAAACCTTTCCATGCGCGGATCGATCGAGTGTCAGTCTTTCATTCTTAGTGATTTTGCGTTGCTCTGCGCCCTACCGTTGCGGGATGGGTGTGATGTGTTGGACGTGGTTGGCCGGCGGTTGCGGCCCCGAACCTCCAGCGGGATTTAATGGCGAGTAGATTTTGAGATGTGGGGTGTTTGGGTTGGTACCGCTGCTCCTAATCCAAGCCAATTCACCCCACAAATCCAGCAGTTATTTCCCCGCAGTCCCATTAGAATGCCTCCCACCCGGATCACTGCCAATGGAACTGTCATGCCGCTTCGCTCGCCGCTGTATTCGCAACGTTCGTTGGTTCTTACACTGATTGCGCTGCTGGGTGCAGGCTTTCTGGCGACGTCCTTTCTCAGCTATTACGCCTCGCGAGCGTCGATCCGCGACAGCATCGTCAACACCGAACTGCCGCTGACATCTGACACGGTCTACTCGGAAATCCAGAAAGACCTCGTCCGCCCCATTCTCATCTCCTCGATGATGTCGCGGGACACGTTCATGCGCGACTGGGTCGTCAACGGTGAGCAGAATCCAGAGCAGATGACCCGTTACCTCAACGAGGTCATGACGCACTACGGCGCCTTTACCGCCTTCTTCATCTCCAACACCAGCCTGACCTACTACCAGGCCAAGGGTGTACTCAAGCAGATCAAAGCCACCGAGCCCCGGGACGCCTGGTACTTCAGAGTACGGGACATGGCCGATCCCTACGAGATCAATGTCGATCCGGACCTGGCCAACAAGGACAACCTGACGTTCTTCATCAACTACAAGGTCTACGACTACAACAACCGGTTCATCGGCGCGGCGGGTGTCGGTTTGACGGTTGATGCAGTGATCAAGCTGATCGACAAATACCAGCAGCGCTATCAACGCAGCGTGTACTTCGTCGACACCTTCGGACGCCTGGTACTGACCGGTGCCGAAGGTGGCCCCGAGGGCGCGCACATCGGCAAGACCCTTGGCGAACTCGACAGCATGAAAAGCCTGGTTAGCCAGTTGCCCAAACCCCACAGCGGCACCTATGAATATTCCGTCCATGGCCAGGGTCATTTCCTCAACGTGCGGTTTATTCCGGAGCTCAACTGGTACCTGTTTGTCGACAAGCGTGAAGACGGCGCGCTCAATGAAATCCGCCAGTCGCTGTACCTCAATTTGCTGATCTGCCTGCTTATCACGCTGATCGTATTGACCCTGTTGAACCGGGTGATCAAGCGCTATCAGGCGCGAATCCACGCTCAGGCCACCCTCGACAGCCTGACCGATTTACCCAATCGCCGAGGCTTCGACTTGCTGGCAGCACAAGCCATGCACGAAGCCCAGCGAGAACCGAAACCGCTGACCGCGTTGCTGCTCGACCTGGACCACTTCAAAGCCTTGAACGACACCTACGGTCACCTCGCGGGGGATCAGGTGCTGATCGGGTTCGCACGGGACCTGGAAAGTTGCCTGCGTCACTCCGACATTGTCTGCCGCTGGGGCGGTGAAGAATTCATCGTGTTGCTCAAGGACACTGATGGTGAAACCGGCCTGATGATTGCCGAGAAAATTCGTCAGCACGTCGAGCAACAGCAGTATGCGTACAACGATCAGGCATTGAAGCTGACCGTCAGCATCGGCCTCACCACCTTGCAGCCTGAAGACACCTTGCACGCGCTGCTGTCCCGGGCGGATCATGCAATGTACCGGGCCAAGCAAACCGGCCGTAACCGCACCTGCGTGGAAAAATCTCACTCCGTTTATGAATAAACCAGATACCTGCCCGGCCTGCGGTGCCTCCAACGCTTGCACCCTGGCCGACCCGCGAACCGCCGATCGGGCCTGCTGGTGCTACGGCGTCAGCATCGATCCGGCCGTGCTCCAGGCGTTGCCTGCCGAGTTGCGCGACAAGTCCTGTCTCTGCCCACGCTGCGCGCAGGTCGAGGCGCAACTGCAAGCAGCCGCCCGGCCGATCCCGTAAGATACAAAGCCCTTTTCCTGCCGATCCCCCGTCATGCGTGTCGACCGTTTCCTCAGCAACCTGCCGTGCTTCAACCGAAAGCAGGTGCGCCTGTTGCTGGTGGAAAAACGCGTGCGGCTTGACGGAAAAATCGTCAGCGACCCCCATGCCGAAGTCCGGGAGTTCAGCCGTGTCGAGGTGGATAACGAGGTCTTGCAAGTCGGCAAACCTGTGCGCCATTTCATGCTGCACAAACCGCAAGATTGCGTCAGCGCCACCCGTGACCCTCAGCACCCGACGGTCCTCGACCTGATCCACGAACCGGACAAGGATGAACTGCACATCGCCGGACGCCTGGACTTCAACACCACCGGTTTGATGCTGATCACCAACGATGGCAGCTGGTCGCGCCGCCTGACCCAGCCGCAGACCAAACTGCCCAAGGTGTACTTCGTCGAGACCGAGCAAGTGATTGGCCCGGAGTACGCGCTAAAGTTTGCCGAGGGCATGTACTTCGCTTTCGAAGACCTCACCACCCTGCCCGCCGATCTGCTCGTGCTCGGACCAACGTCTGCTCGGCTGAGCATCGTCGAGGGTCGTTACCACCAGGTGAAGCGCATGTTCGGACACTTCAACAACAAAGTGCTGCGCCTGCACCGCGAAAAAATGGGCCCCCTGGTGCTCGACCCGTCACTCAAACCGGGCGAATACCGCCCGCTGAGCGACGAAGAGATCCAATTGATCTAAGCAGCCTACCGCTGAGCAGAAGTTGTCGAACAATTTACGAAAGGCACTTGCGCGAAGCTTTCCGCCCTGCTTATATCAGGACGTCAGCCGAAATGTGACTGACGAGTCACAACATACTTCTAAGAAACTTTTTGCCGGTTAGAGAACCCTCAGGTTCCGCCTCAGACCGGCAGACTGCCCGCCAATAATAATACCCGTCGACCTGCTTCACCGGATCGACATGGGCCTATCAAGTTCCAGGCGTATGCCTACCTGTCACAAAGCTCGTGCAATCTCATTTGCGCGCATACCCGCTTGCCAGGAGTCTTACGACATGAGGCCAGAAATCGCTGTGCTGGATATACAGGGTCAGTATCGGGTCTACACGGAGTTCTATCGCGCAGACGCCGCAGAGAAGACCATTATTTTGGTCAACGGCTCGATGGCCACGACTGCGTCGTTTGCACAAACCGTGAAAAACCTTCATCCGCAATTCAACGTGGTCTGCTACGACCAGCCCTACGCGGGCAAGTCGAAAGCACACAACCTGCACGAGAAACTGCTGACCAAGGACGTCGAAGGACAGATCCTCCTGGAGCTGATCGACCACTTCGCCGCCGAGCACGTGCTGTCGTTTTCCTGGGGTGGCGCCGCGACGCTGGTCGCCCTCGCCCAACGGCCACGACGCATCGAAAAAGCCGTGATCAGCTCGTTCTCCCCGGAGATCAACGCGCACATGCTCGACTACCTCGAGCGCGGCGTTGACTGCCTCGGCAGCCGCGATGGCGACCGGGTCGGCAACCTGGTGAACAGCACCATCGGCAAGCACTTGCCATCGCTGTTCAAGCGCTTCAACTATCGCCACGTCAGCAGCCTGGCCGATCATGAATACGGGCAGATGCACTTCCACATCAACGACCTGCTGCACAGCGACCGCCAGTGCTTCCTCAAAGCATCGGAAAAAATCAACGTGCCGGTGTTGTTCCTGAACGGCGAATGGGACGAATACACCGCCGCCGATGGCGCACGGTTGTTCGCCAATCACGTACAACACAGCACCTTCACCACGCTTGAGGCGACCGGTCACTTCCTCGACATGGAACACAAAGCCGCCTGCCGTGACAGCCGTAACGCACTGCTGGGTTTCCTGCAGCCTTCGCCACATGAAAGCCGAACGCGTTACCACTACGTCCAGGACCAACATGCACTGGCCATCTGAAACAGAGTCATCGCGAGCAAGCCTGCTTGCCTGGACGCTACCGCTTCTGTGGGAGCAAGGCTTGCCCGCGATAGACCGCCACTTGGTTTGTGCGTTGTCCTCACCCGTATTCAAGTGATCGCGCCTAAAGAAAAACTTCATTTCCCGGCGCACATCTGGTACAAAGTCAGCCGCTCTGAGCGGGTGTCGTATAATGGCATTACTCCAGCTTCCCAAGCTGATAACGAGGGTTCGATTCCCTTCACCCGCTCCAATCGAATTTTGATCTCAGGTTGTTTTTTAACTTGGGATGCAGACAAAGAAAAAAACCGGTATCGATGGCCGGTTTTTTTGTGCCTGGGATTTGGTGATCGCCTGGTGATCAACGACATCAAATTCGGCAATCAGACAATGACCAACGACGGGATGCTCTAGCCGAAACATGCTTTTTTGTAGCAGCTGGCGAAGCCTGCGTCCGACTGCGAAGCAGTCGTAAATTCATGCGGCACGGTGTTTCAGGAAGACCTCGCACTCAGGTTTACGACTGCTTCGCAGTCGGACGCAGGCTTCGCCAGCTGCTACATAAAGCGCGCGCATCGCTTCCGAATTTCTCAGCCATCAGCGCAATTAGCCGGTCTTTGCATCCGGCAAAATCCTGCAATACAGAAACCCGACCCAGCCGCCGCGCGCCTCCCTCCTCCCTCCTAGTCTGCGGCACTCAAGGTGCTGCAGCAGGGATGAGGAGGCTATGAGGAGGCGGGTCAGTCCGCCCCATACGCGTAATTTTTGCGTATGGATTGCAGAGAGCCAGTAAAGAAAGCGTAGCGCGACATTTAGCGCGACCGGAGATGCCTTAACCTGCCAGCTCATCTTTCCACTAGAGATCAGCATGGACAATTCAGAGTTGGGGATCATGATCATTTCGATGATTGGGTTGTTCGGTTTCGCTTCGTTTCTCTTTGATTACCTGAGCGTCAAACGAAGGGACAAATAACCTACAGCGTTATTCGTCCCTCAGGATTAGCGAGTCGCCACCAGAAACAAACGCGGGAACGGCAACAGCACCGAGCCGTCGCTCAGCGTCGGGTAAACCTGCTCGATCGCGGCCAGGTACTGCTTGAGGTACTGCGCCTTTTCCGCTTCATCCAGCGGTTCGAGAAATGGTCGCAACCCGCTGCCCTTGAACCACTCGACCACCCCCGACGCACCGCCCGCCAGGGGATGATGGTAGGTGGTGCGCCACACATCGACGCGTGCGCAATGCGGTCGCAGCATTGAGTAGTAATCGCTGGCACTGGCCACTTCCGTGCGTTGCCCAGCGGCGTCCGCCAACTTGCTGGCCCATGGACCATCGGCGGCAACTTCGCGCATCAAACGGTGCGACGGCTCATTGAGATTGTCGGGCATCTGAATCGCCAGGCTGCCACCCGGTGCAAGCTTGTTCACCAACGCAGGCAGCAACGTTGCATGATCGGGCAGCCACTGCAGCACCGCGTTGGCAAAAATCACGTCGAACGGGCCGCTTTCGTCCCAGGTGCCGATATCAACGGTATCGAATTGCACTTGTGGCAAGCGCTTGCGCGCGGCTTCGATCATGTCGGTCGAACTGTCGACGCCACGCACTGTGGCGTTGGCAAAGCGCTCCACCAGCAACTCGGTCGAATTGCCGGGGCCGCAGCCGATGTCGATAGCGGAACGCGCGTCCATGGGCGGAACGACGGCGAGCAAGTCTCGCGCCGGGCGCGTGCGTTCATCTTCAAAAGCGACGTATTGTTTGGCGGACCAACTCATTGCGTTCTCCTGTCGGTGCGAAATAGCAGTCAAATGCGGACATCGATTGGCTACGATACCTCGAACGATATGCCGCTCTATCACGCCCCGGGAAAAACTCCCTGAATTTCAAGAAAAAAAACCGGCTCCGTAGCCGGTTTTAATTTTTCCGAAATCACTCTATTCGTAATACCCAACTGTTTTCTTCAGTTGATCAGAGTAATCATAAATATTATCTATCGATGCAATCGCGTGCCGGGTTTCATTCTTCTCTTCGTCGAATATACCGATGTACTTTTGCGAGCGATTGAAATGCAAACGACAGATCGGCTTGCGGTTATTGTCGTCGAGCAGGATGCCGAAGTAACTCTGGGTGTCACGTTGAACAATCCGTTTTGCATCGACTACAGATCTAACCACTGCACGGACGATGTGATACCCCTCGAGCTCCTCCAGTGTTGTCAAAACCTTGTCCTCCGACTCATCCCGTATATCTTGTCGTTCTGAGTCGCTGGAAGACACTGGCAGAGAAGCCAAAGCAGGCTGAATAGCACCACTCATGGCAGACTTGAGCCGATCGTTGATTTGGTCGTTGAGAAACTGCGCAACCGCTTTTCTTGTCAGTTCATGAAATTGCTCGCGTACTTTTTGCGTTATTACGCCGTCGTAGACTCGAGAGGCGAAGACTTTGACAAAGTCGTCATCTGGCTTGCTTACCTGAGAGGCAATCACCTTTTTAATTTGGCTAACGTACTTCAATTCACCCGCTGCGCTGATGATCGAGTCCACGTCGAATGCAGATTTTGTGAGCTTGACCAACTCGGGAACGGAATACTCATCAATATCCAGCAAATCGAGCTCCAAAAATGGTTTTTCATCCATTTTATTCGGAGCATCGAGATCAGTAAAAAATTTGTAGACCTGGCCATTCGTGAGGATAGAAATTCTGGCACTGGTGACATGGAAATAACGGAATAGCTGCGAAGCATGATTGATGTGCAGCGACTCACCTATCTTTTTACACTCAATGAGTATCTGAACCTCACCTCCTTTCATGATTGCATAGTCGATCTTCTCACCCTTCTTCGTTCCAACATCACAAACGAACTCAGGAGTCACCTCCGTTGGATCAAAAACATCGTAGCCTAGCACCGTACTAATAAAGGGCATGACGAAAGCGTTTTTGGTCGCTTCTTCGGTTTGAATGGCTGCGCTCTGTAGACGAACTTTGGCCGCTAAGCTTGTTAGCTTTTCAAAAAACTCCATGCGTGACCTCTTCCACTGGTTTCAATGCACTATTTGCATGCTGGCAAATTGACTGCCATTGATACTAGTCACAAACCGTCGAAAAGAAAGATGCCCGCCAAAGATTCGGCGATCATGGCGAATTCACCCTCATGACGAGAGAGAATCCGCCAGCAAACCCCACAAAGGAACGGCTATTTATCCCCCTTCTCCTGCATCTGCACCGAAGATTTGGTGCCATCTGTATTGTCCTTGGTTTCGTTATCCGAATTATCAAAGCAGCCTTGCAGAACAAACAGGCAGCAGGAAAGGCAAAACAGGCGAGCGACGTTCATGTGATTCTCCAAATTCGAGTGACTAGAGTAGTGACTGTCTCGAAAGCCGTTTTGTTGCGTCTCTTTCATAATTCGCAATTGTAAGCAGAATTTTCAGCATGCCGGCGCTGTCTCAAATGTCAGGCGCATCCCTATAAGGAAGACGGCAATGAAATTCGCAAAAATCTCGCAGAAGCTCGCTTTGTGGGCCGGTAGTCCAAAGACGTTCATGGGCGCGTTGATTCTTATTTTTCTCTGGGGGTTAAGCGGGCCGATTTTCAGTTACAACGACACCTGGCAGCTGATCATCAATACCTCGACCACGATCATCACGTTCCTGATGGTCTTCCTGATCCAGAACACTCAAAACCGCGACACCGACATCCTGCACTTGAAGATCGATGAATTACTGCGGGTGAACAAGGAAGCGCAAAACGCGATGCTCGGGCTTGAATTGCTCGATCTCAAGCAACTGGAAGCACTGCGCAAACACTATCGCGCCATGGGTGAGAAAGATGTTCATGCGCTGGAAGGCCTGGCTGCTTCAAGCAAGCGCAAAACAGACCTGAACGACTGCTGATGCAAAAAAAACGGCGCAGGTAATCCTGCGCCGTTTGTATGAGAGCCATTAGCGGCTGGCTTGAAGTGCCTTGGCCATCTGCAGATGATTTTGCAGTTTGGGCAGGGTTTCTTCGGCGAAGGCTTTGATTTCCGGCACATCGGTCGTCTGCGCTTGCTGCTGCAGTTGCTCGATGGCCTCTTCGGTAGTTTTCACCTGACTGGCTGCGTATGCCTTGTCAAAGGATGCGCCGTCCTGCAACTCCGGCATCAGGCTTTGAGCTTCACTCACCACTTCTTCGCGCGGGGCCACTGGCAAATCCAGTTGCTTGGCGATCTTCGCCAAATGCTGATTGGCAGTGGTGCGGTCATTGATGACCACAATGGTGTAGTCCTTTACTTCTTTGGATTCGGATTTCTGATGCGCCAGGCGGCTGGCTTCGATGTCGGCCATGCCTTTGGCGGAAGCATCGTTGATGAATTCAGCGGGCGATTGTGCAAAAGCACTGCTGGCAAAGAGCCCCAATATCGTGACTAAACTGGCATTGCGTATACGGGTGGCCATCCGGCTCATGGTCGCGCCCTCCTCTGACAAAAAATTCAAGCGGGAGCTTTCGCCCCCGCCTCTCAATCAAAACAACCTTCACCGACTACTTGGACTTCTGACCACCTTTGCGGCCCATATCGGGTTTCGCAGGGTCTTTATCGACAGTCGTGGTGGTTGTTTTCCCACCTTTGCGACCGGCTTCAGACGCCTTCGTTCGATCGTTGGCGAAGTTTCCCGAGTTCGAGTTTCTTGAATTAGGCATGATTCTCTACCTCTTGGTAATGATCGCGGCGAGCAGGAGCCCGCATAGGATCAGAATTTCCCAGCCCCAAAAGGTTTAGAAAAGCTACAAACGCTGCGACGAACGGTGGCCGTTTTTCAGGCGTCGAGGCGCAGGTGATGCTGGCGCTTGGCGGTGTACATCGCTTCATCGGCATGTCTGAACAGCTGCTTCTCTTCAGTGCCGTGCTCAGGGTACAGCGCGACGCCAATGCTGGTCCGAATGGTCAAGCTGTGGCCGTCCAGGCGCAGTGGCTGCGCCAATACCTGACGGATTTTCTTCGCGACTTTGTCGGCGTCTTCCGCAGCATGAATGCTGTGCAGCAAAACCACGAACTCGTCGCCCCCGATGCGGGCCACCGTGTCGGTTTCGCGCACGCAGCCCTTTAGCCGATTGGCCACCGCTTGCAGCAACATATCGCCCACCGAATGGCCATGGTTGTCGTTGACCTCCTTGAAGCGGTCGAGATCGACGTACAGCAGCGCCATGCGACCACCGTCCATTTGAGCCAATGTCAGCGAACTTTTCAGACGGTCACGGAGTAACGCGCGATTGGGCAGTTGAGTCAGTGCGTCGTACTGCGCCATGCGTTCGAGGCGGGCATGAAGTTGCTTGCGCTCGATCGCGGTGGCCACCTGGGCACACACAAACTGCAGCAATTCCTTGTCCTGCTCGGTGTAGCGCTCGCCGCCCGCAACACTTTTGACGATCAGGGCACCAATGGTGCCGTTTTGCGAGTTCAGCGGTACGCCCAACCAGCAGGGAGATTCCTGGCCCGCCACCAACGCCTCGAACCCCGCAGGAGCGTTGCCTTGATCCGGGGTCAGCAGTATCGGTTGACCGCTGCGAATGACCTCTGCGCACAAGCGCCCGGTGACCGTCCCCGGCTGCTCGGGTTGCGGCTCAAGGTCATCGACGTGATAGGGGAAATTCAGCTGTGAACAGTGCTCGTCATACAAGGCCACGGAGAAATTCATCGCCGGCAACCATTCACCGATCAGCAAATGGATACGCTTGAACAATGCCAGCAAATCTTCTGCGGCATGGGCCGCTTCGGAGATCGCGTACAACGCCGCCTGCCGTGATTCGGCCTGCTTGCGCCCGGTGATATCGCGGGCCACGGCAATGCGCAGCTGATCGACTTCCGACCAGCGGGCCGACCAGAGGATATGCACCACCCGACCGTCCTTGCGCAGGTAGCGGTTTTCGAAATTCAGCTTGGGCTCGCCGCCCATGATCTCCCGCGCAGCGTCGAGGGTCCGCTGTCGATCGGCCGGATGCACCAGATCGATCATCGCCTGGCCGATCAACTCATCGGGGGTGTAGCCAAAAACCTGTTCGCAGGCCGCGCTGACAAACACGAAGCGACCTTGTTTATCGACCGCACACACGGCGTCCAGCAATAGATCAATGTAGCTCGCCAGCGGCGCGGAATTTCTGCTTTCCATGGTGCCCTGCGATCAGATTCAAGTCTTGCTCGCCACCAGGCCTGGCACTGCATGCACCAGAGCATTGATGGCGAAACCGATAAACATTACCCCGCACAACCGGGTGATCAACAGTTCATGACGCTGGTACAAGGTGCGTACCTGCCGGGCGCCGACGATGCCAATGAGGATAGCGTAGGCAATAAGGCCACCCACGAAACTCAAGGCGATCAACCAGGGCAACATCGACCAGTGCAGCAACTCTGCACGACTGGACAGGAGTGCGGTGAACGTCGCCACCGCCACCGGGTACGCTTTGGGATTGGTCAGCCCGAACAGAATGCCATGCCAGAACGGCTGCCGCGCTGGTCCTTGGGGCACTTCGGCACTGCTGCGTTTGGCACGTACGGCGCGCAATCCAAGCCAGAACAGATAAAGACCGCTGATCACGCCCAGCACGTCGAACGCCGTGCTGCCAATTTCCCGCGCGCCGACAATCGCGATCAGCGCCGTGCTGCACCAGACCACATCGCCCAGTAAATGCCCGCAGAGAAACCCCGCCCCGGCCCGCCGTCCGCGTGCGGCACCAATGCCTAACACTGCCAGCACGCCGGGGCCCGGAGTAATGCCATAGATAAAGCCCGAAGCAAGAACGGCCAGTAGCAAAGAGGCGGTCATGGGAACTCCTGTTCGAGGTGCGCTGAATGCTCGCGAGTCTACTGCGTTTGTTGAGCTAGAGGGATACAGGCGGGGCGTCGCAGACCATTAATCGCTCGATTTCATCCTTTAGCCAATTCAACGCCTGATCCCCGCTCCGCCGTTTATGCCACGCCAGCACAAAGGTAAACGCGGGAATCTTGAACGGCGGCGGCACCACGATCAATGACCGCTCATCAACGCTGCTCACCGCGCGAGAGGCCACCGTGAGAATCAGATCCGTAGCGCTGATGAACGCAGGCGCCACGCTCCAGTGCGGCAGGCTGATCGACACACGTCGGCGAGCGCGCAGTGCCGTCAGGGTCCGTTCGATTTCCGGTGTGCCACTGCCGCGCATCTCCAGCAGAACGTGAGGTCGTGAAAGGTATGTCGGCAGGTCCAGCTCACCACCGGTTGGCAGGCTGTTACGGTCGACCAGGCACACGTAATGCTCATCGAACAACGCCGTGCTGCGCAGTTCGTTCGGTATCTCCGGAAAGACCCCGGCCGCCATGTCGATGTCGCCATTCAACACGGCATCGAGCATCCCTTCGCGACTGGCATGGCTGATCTGCAGATCGATCCCCGGTGCATCACGCCGCAAGGTTCGAACCAGCCCCGGTAAGA
The DNA here is from genome assembly GCF_059716215.1 of Pseudomonas sp. LBUM1643. Taxonomy (NCBI): domain Bacteria; kingdom Pseudomonadati; phylum Pseudomonadota; class Gammaproteobacteria; order Pseudomonadales; family Pseudomonadaceae; genus Pseudomonas; species Pseudomonas sp. LBUM1643. Next base: position 1,462,651 of record NZ_CP166813.1, on the reverse strand, counting down.
CGATCGCAGCTCCGTAATCGGACATGGCCAGGCGAAAAGTGCGTTTGGCGGTGGCCGGATCGAACGTGTTCGGCGCCAGCAGCGATTGCACCTGTGCAAGCACTTCGGCCAGGGGCGTGACCAACTCCAGCGCCCGCGGCGTTGGCACCAGCGTGGCACCGGCTCGCACCAGCAACGGATCGCCGAGCAGATCACGCAGCCGCGCCAACGCATGGCTGACCGCCGGTTGACTGAGGTGCAGGCGCTCGGCTGCGCGGGTGACGTGTTGCTCCATGAGCAAAGCGTCAAGGATCACCAGCAAGTTAAGGTCAATGCGCCTAAGGTCATTCATCTGATGCATGTTCTGCATAGCAATTTGGAATTTAAATCTGCGCGACGAATACTCTAGAGTCCAGCAAAACCTGCTGGAGTTTCATCATGACTACGTTGCATTGGGCCGGCCTGCTGCTGTTGGCCGTGATAGCCGGGGCGGTGGTGCCCTTTCAGAGTGCAATCAATGCCAATCTCGGCAGAGGCCTCGGACATCCGTTATGGGCAACGCTTGCCTCGTTATTGGTCAGCATTGCGGTGTTGTTGCCGGTGATCGTGGCGATGCGCTTGCCCTTGCCAACGTTGGCATTCATTACCAAGGCGCCGTTATGGATGTGGGCCGGCGGTGCGTTTGGCGTGTGCTTTATTTCGTTGGCGCTGATGCTATTGCCCAAGTTGGGGGCGTCGGGGTTTATCGCGCTGGCGCTGGCAGGACAAGTGGTTGCATCACTGGTGCTGGACCACTTTGGGTTGTTCGGTTTGGTGGAACGGCAAATGACCTTGCCGCGCGTTTTGGGGGCGGCGTTGTTGATTGCCGGGGTGGTGCTGATCCAGTTCAGTGCCAGTCCGGGTAAAACGCTGGTGACCGCGGGTTGAGGGGAAAACCCTGGCGTGGCAGGGCGGAGGCCAGTCCGTCTTCGCCAGCAAACCTGACTCCTTGTAAAGGTAAAAAGGAGCATTGGATTATTCGTCGTTGGCCCGGCCGCCGGGTGTAGTCTTGCCGCAATCAAAATTCCTGCCGATCAGTGCCAAGGTTTTACATGAAAAGCAGCACCACCCTCCTCGTCACCTGCAGCACGGTTTTCCTCGCCCAGTTGGGCATGAGTATTTACCTGCCGGCATTGCCGGAAATGGCCCGGCATCTGTCTGCCGATGCCTCGCAGGTTTCGTGGGGGCTGGCGGTTTATCTCATCGGTATGGCGCTGCCGATGTTGTTCTGGGGCAGCCTCAGCCAACGCATCGGACGAAAACCGGTATTGCTCGCGGCACTGGGTATCTACGGGGTCGCAAACCTCGCCCTGCCTCTGGGCCAGACACTTGAATCATTCTTAGCGTTAAGACTTGTTCAGGGCATTGGCGCGAGCGGCATTTCGGTGATGGCCCGGGTGCTGATCCGCGACAGCTTTCGCGGTGACCTGCTGGCTAAAGCGCTGTCCTGGATTTCGATCTCTTTCGTAGTAGCGCTGGGGATAGGTCAGTACCTGGGGTCAATCATTCAGGTGACGTTAGGTTGGTCCGCCATTTTTTATCTGTTGGGCAGTGTGAGTCTTTTGATGGCGATGGGTGTAGCGCGTGTCACGTTTCCCATTCGAGACGAGGACAGCGTCCAGTCATCCGCCTGGCGGAGTTACGGGCGAATTGTGTGTGACCGGGCCTTTGTGTTGCCGGCCCTCGCCGGTGGTCTCGGTTATGGGGTGATCATCGCGTTCAACACGGCAGCGCCGCTGATTCTGCAAGGTCCATTCAACTGGTCGGCGGTGGATTACGGACTGTTGGGTTGGCCCATCAGCGCGGCGTATTTTTTGGGGGCTTTGGCAGTGAATGGCTTCGTGCTTCGCACCGGCCAACGACCCATGATGGCGGCCGGTGTAGGGCTGATATTGGCCGGGAGTGCGGTAATGTTGCTGGGCAGCTTCTTGGGTACTTCAATCGCACTGCTGTTCTGGTTGCCCTACTGCGTTGCAGTGTTCGGTCAATCGTTGAACTACCCGATCAGCCTGTCATTGGCCAACGATGGTTCGCCGGTCGGCGGTGCCTATGCGATGGCGCTCAGCGGCTTCATTCACCAGTTGATGGCCGCTGTGATCGGCGCGATTGCCAGCCTGATCGCAAGCGAACACGCCTGGCCATTATCATTGCTCTGCACCTTGCTGGCGTTGGGCGCGATGCTCTGCGTAAAGCTCGCGCCCAGCCATAAAACAGCTTAAAACGCGCTGCGGAAAATCTCCTCGATCTGACGCTGATCCGCCGTCCGGGGATTGGTCAGGCCGCAAGCGTCCTTGAGAGCGTTGGTGGCGAGGACAGGAATGTCGTTGAGCCTGGCGCCGAGTTCACGCAAACCGGCGGGAATTTCCACGTCGTGGGACAGAGTGCGAATGGCCGTAATGGCCGCTTGAGCGCCCTCTTCCGGGCTGCACCCGCGAGTGTCGGCACCCATCGCATGGGCCACATCGGTCAGGCGATCGGCGCAGACCAGCGCGTTAAAGCTCTGCACGTGCGGCAGCAGCACGGCGTTGCATACGCCGTGAGGCAAGTCGTAGAACCCGCCCAACTGGTGCGCCATGGCATGGACGAAACCCAGTGACGCGTTGTTGAACGCCATGCCCGCGAGGAACTGCGCGTAGGCCATGTTTTCCCGTGCCGCCAGGTCGCGGCCGTCGCGCACGGCCAGGCGCAGGTTGTTGCTGATCAAGGTGATGGCCTTCAACGCACAGGCATCGGTGATCGGGTTGGCGGCGGTGGACACATAGGCTTCGATGGCGTGAGTCAGTGCGTCCATACCGGTGGCAGCGGTCAGGCTTTTGGGCATGGCAACCATCAGTGCCGGATCGTTGACCGACAGCAGCGGCGTGACGTTGCGGTCGACGATGGCCATTTTCACGTGGCGCGATTCGTCGGTGATGATGCAGAAGCGGGTCATCTCGCTGGCGGTGCCGGCGGTGGTGTTGATGGCGATCAGCGGCAGTTGCGGCCGGGTAGATTGATCGACGCCTTCATAGTCGCGAATCTGCCCGCCGTTGGTCGCGCACAGAGCGATGCCTTTAGCGCAGTCATGGGGCGAACCGCCGCCCAGGGACACCACGAAATCACACTGACTTTCCTTGAGCAGACCAAGGCCAAGCTCGACATTGGCGATGCTCGGATTAGGTTTGGCGCCGTCGAAAATAACCGAGTCAATGTCCAGTTCCGCCAGCTTGCCGGCGATCATTGCCGCCACGCCAGCCTTGGCCAGCCCGGTATCGGTGACGATCAGCGCCTTGCGAAAGCCATATTTGCCAATGGCGACCATGGCTTCGTCGAGGCAGCCGATGCCCATGATGTTTACGGCGGGAATAAAAAAGGTGCTGCTCATGAGCGAATCTCCTGACGGGTGCCGAATCGACAAAGACAATCCAGCGGATACCGACAGGATCAACTCATCCAGGGTGCGGTAACTTGATCTGGCTCAACGTCGGGTCGTGATAAAGTCGCCGCCCATCAGACCTTTTGCTTTCGAGACGACCAACGCAATGACCGATTTCCAGGATGTTGATGCCCAACTTGAAGACTGGAACGCCTTGCGCACCACCGCTACGTTCAGCGGCTTGCTGTTGGGCAACGGCGCCAGCCGCGCGGTGTGGGACGATTTCGGCTACGACTCGCTGTTCGAAAACGCCCGCACCGTCGAAGAAAAACCCCTGAGCCAGTCCGAGCTCAGCGTGTTCGAGGCGATGCAGACGCGTAGCTTCGAGCAAGTCCTCAGCGCACTGAAAACCACTAGTCGCGTGAACAAGGCCCTGGCCGTCAGCTCCGCCGCGCCGCGCAATCGCTACTACGCGATCAAGGAAGCGCTGATCAACACCGTGCATGCGGTGCATATCCCCTGGCGACTGGTGGTGCCGGCGACCCTGGCGACCATCAGTCAGGAACTGGCCCGTTACCGGACGGTGTTCACCACCAATTACGACTTGCTCAACTATTGGGCCATTCAGCATCAGCCGGATTCGATCACCGACCTGTTCCAGGGCGCCGAACCGGGTTTTGATCTGAGCCGCACGGCCACCGAGAAAACCCGTTTGCTGTACCTGCACGGCGGGTTGCACCTGGTGCGCAATCAGGACGGCACCGCGCGCAAGCTGATGTCGACCGAGGGCACCTTGCTGGGCAGTTTCGCGATCAACAATACGATCAAGACGCTGGACGATGTACCGCTGTTCGTCAACGAAGGCCCGTCGCAGGACAAGCTCAAGACCATTCGCAGCTCGGATTATCTGTCGTTCTGCTACGACCAGTTACTCGGTCATGAAGAGGGGCTGTGCCTCTTCGGTCATGCCCTGGGCGAACAGGACAGTCACATTATTCATGCACTGCGCCAGGCAAGACCGAAGGTGGTCGCCATCTCGATCAAGCCACGCAGTAAGGCATTCGTTCAGCACCAGAAACGGCATTACGCGAAGGTGTTCGAGGGCACGGGCAGCGAGTTGCGGTTTTTTGATTCCAAGACGCATCCGCTGGGGAGTTCCAGGCTGACGGTCCCGGTTGAGGTATGAAGCGATCCTTGTAGCACCGATTCATACCCGTAGCAGCCGTCGAGCTTGCGAGGCTGCGTTCGACTGCGCAGCAGTCGCCAATCCGTACGACGCTGTCCATCTGGCACACTGCCGATAAATCACGACTGCTTCGCAGTCGAACGCAGGCTGCGCCAGCTGCTACAGGCATCACCTTCACTCTTCGCTGCTATGCACCACCACCAGCAACTGCGCCAGAACCTCACCCACTGACCGGATCCGGTGAGGTTTCTGCGCATTGAAGTGCAGCGCATCCCCACGGTTGAGCAGCACCCGCTCATTCATGAAATCCACTTCCACCTGCCCTTCGTGGACGAATAAAAACTCCTCCCCGGTGTGCTCCTTGAACGCCTTGTCGACGAATTCGGTGGGCGGATAAATGATGAACGGCAGCAGACTGCGCTCACTCACCTGATGAGCCAGCACGGCGTAACCGGGACTCTGGTCATTGGCGGCCAGGGACTGGCGCTCATCGCTGCGCACCAGGCTGTAGCTGTCGAGACTGACGTTGTCGTCGGAGAACAGCTCCTCGACCTTCACGTTCAGCGCCTTGGCCAGTTTCAACGCAGCCGCGATCGACGGCGTGTTCAAGCCCCGCTCGACCTTCGACAGATAACTCTTGGTCATGCCGGATTTCTCGGCCAAAGCCTCCAGCGTTACACCAAGTTTTTTTCTCAATAATTTCAAACGGATAGACATGTAGAGCGATTAATCCATCAAGGGAGCGACGTTTTATCCTTGCCAATGACACTTTGTGTCATATAGCCTATTTAGTGTCATTTGCATGAACCGAACGAAGGACACCGATATGGCCCGGACATTAGCACTACCCAAAGACCAACTGGTCAAGCAAGCGCTGACGCAGATGCAAAATACCCTGGCGGATAATACGTGGACCGACCGGCAAAAGCTGGCACTGACCTGCCGTATTCTGTTCGAAAATGGCCACGATTCTGGCCTGGCCGGCCAGATCACTGCCCGCGGCCCACAGCCAGGTACCTACTACACCCAGCAACTGGGTCTGGGTTTCGACGAGATCACCGCGAGCAACCTGCTGCTGGTCAACGAAGACCTGGAAGTACTGGAAGGCCACGGCATGCCCAACCCGGCCAACCGGTTTCACAGTTGGGTGTACCGCGCCCGGCCCGATGTGAACTGCATCATTCACACCCATCCGACCCACGTTGCGGCGCTGTCGATGCTCGAGGTACCGCTGCAGATTTCCCACATGGACCTCTGCCCGCTCTACGACGACTGTGCCTTTCTCGAAGGCTGGCCGGGTGTGCCGGTGGGGAATGAAGAAGGCGAGCTGATTGCCGGTGCTCTTGGCGACAAGCGGGCGATCCTGCTATCGCACCATGGTCAGTTGTCCACGGGCACGACCATTGAAGAGGCCTGTGTCATTGCACAATTGATCGAACGCGCCGCCAGGCTGCAACTGCTGGCGATGAGCGCGGGAACGATCAAGCCGATCATTGCGCAACTGGGACGCGAAGCCCACGACTGGATTTCCAAACCCAAGCGCCACGGTGCCGCCTTCAACTACTACGCTCGGCAGAACCTGCGCCAGCACGCCGATTGCCTGAACTGAATCCACCTATTTCCTGCAGGAGACACACCATGTCGACCCCCACTATTCACGGCATTATCGGTTACACCATCACCCCGTTCACCGCTAACGGCGAAGGCGTCGATCTCGACGCGCTCGGGCGCTCCATCGACCGTCTGATCGATGGTGGCGTGCACGCCATCGCGCCGCTGGGCAGTACCGGAGAAGGCGCTTACTTGAGCGACGCGGAGTGGGATCAGGTCAGCGAGTTCAGTATCAAGCACGTGGCCAAACGCGTGCCGACCATCGTCAGCGTGTCCGACCTGACGACCGCGAAAGCCGTCCGCCGTGCCCGCTATGCGCAAACCCACGGCGCCGACGTGGTGATGGTGCTGCCTGCCTCCTACTGGAAACTCAGCGAAGCGGAAATCCTTGCGCACTATCGCGCCATCGGCGACAGCATCGACTTGCCGATCATGCTCTACAACAACCCGGCCACCAGCGGCACCGACATGTCAGTGGACTTGATCCTGCGGATTTTCAACGCCGTGGACAACGTGACCATGGTCAAGGAAAGCACTGGCGATATTCAGCGCATGCACAAACTGCAGTTGCTGGGCGAAGGTCAGGTGCCTTTCTATAACGGCTGCAATCCACTGGCACTGGAGGCTTTTGCGGCGGGTGCGAAAGGCTGGTGCACGGCGGCGCCGAACCTGATCCCGCAGCTCAATCTTGATCTGTATGAAGCCGTACTGGCCAACGATCTGACCAAGGCGCGAGCACTGTTCTATCGCCAGTTGCCGCTGCTGGATTTCATTCTGAAGGGTGGGTTGCCGGCGACGATCAAGGCGGGTTTGCGCGCGACTGGGCTGGACGCGGGCGATCCGCGGTTGCCGGTTTTTCCGCTGAGTGAAGCGGGATGTGGTCAGTTGCAGGAGTTGTTGAAGGCGTTGCGCTGATCCAAAGGCAAATACACAACCCATGTGGGAGCGAGCCTGCTCGCGATGAGGCCATAACATTCAACATTTCTGTTGAATGCCCCACCGTCATCGCGAGCAGGCTCACTCCCACATGGGGTTGTGTGTTGAGTTCAGAGCACTGGCAGGGTCTTGTCCTTGATCACTGTCGTCGGCCCGTTGGCCTTGACGCTGGCGATGCCTTTCTCCAGCGCGGCGGCGGAGGAGTAAGCCTCGCTGCTGCCAATGATCTCGTGGTTGCCGGCCTTCAGGTTGAAATAAGGATGGCCATCCTTGGTGGTCTTTCTCTCGTAACGCTCATCCATCTGGCTGTTCTTCTGGACCGAAGCAATGCCTCCATCGGCAGCGCTGCGGCTGGTGTAGTGCTCGCTGGTAAGAATGGTTTCCGCGTTGGCCGCCTTCAGCACAAACCGGTATTGGCCGTTGCTGGTTTTGCTCAGTTCATACCATCCAGACATGCTCTTTTCTCCTTGGCACATGAGAGGGTTCGCGCTTCAGAGTAAAGACCAGGCCGAGATTTTTGTCGCCTGTACCGGCCCCATCGCGGGCAAGCCCGCTCCCACAGGTTCTATGTGATCCCTGTGGGCTTGCCCGCGATGGGGTCGATACGGTCTGCGCTACTTCACCGCCACCCGCACCACCGACAACTCCGGCGCCTGCCCCCGTCGCTGGCTCAAATACCGCGTACAACTCACCCGCAAAAACGAAGCGAAATTCACCACCTCGCCACGGTAGTCCATCACCTCCTCATACAGCTTGGCGATCAGGTGATTGGTGGTCATGCCATCCGCCTCGGCAATTTCGCTGAGGATGTCCCAGAACTGGTTTTCCAGCCGCAGGGTGGTGACCACCCCGCAGATGCGCAGCGAGCGGGAGCGCGATTCGTAGAGAATCGGATCGGCTTTGACGTAGAGCTCGCACATGAAAATATCCCTCGTTACAGCGTGATTTTGGTACCCAGCAATCCGAGGAAGCCGGCCAGCCAGTTCGGATGGGCCGGCCAGGCTGGAGCCGTCGCCAGATTGCCTTGAACGTGACCTTGCGTCACCGGGATATCGATGAACGTACCGCCCGCCAGACGCACTTCCGGCGCGCAGGCCGGGTAAGCGCTGCACTCGCGACCTTCGAGAACTCCCGCCGCCGCCAGCAGTTGTGCACCGTGGCATACGGCGGCGATCGGTTTTGCGGCCTTATCGAACGCTCGCACCAGTTCAAGGACTTTGTCGTTCAGGCGCAGGTACTCAGGCGCGCGACCGCCGGGGATGAGAAGCGCATCGTAGTCGGCTTCCGCGACCTTGGCGAAGTCGAAGTTAAGCGCAAACAAATGACCCGGTTTTTCGCTGTAGGTCTGGTCGCCTTCGAAGTCATGGATCGCGGTACGTACAGTCTGGCCTGCAGTTTTGTCCGGGCAAACGGCGTGCACCGTGTGGCCGACCATCAGCAGCGCCTGGAACGGCACCATCACTTCGTAATCCTCGACGTAATCGCCGACCAGCATCAGAATTTTTTTAGCGGCCATGGGGAGGGCTCCTTTGGGGAATGCATTGAATATTCAAAGTAGTCCTAATCCGCGGAGACGGGTAATAACCACCTACTACGGACGACGCGGCCTTTGTGGCGAGGGAGTTCACTTCCGCTGGGCTGCGAAGCGGCCCCCGACATTCTTCAGACACACCGCACCAACAGGTTTTACGACTGCTGCGCAGCCGAGCGGGAGTGAACTCCCTCGCCACAGGGATTACCCTCAACTGTACGGATACTTCTGCGCCTGGCTGTAAGCGCCAAAGCTCCTGTTTTATGGCTAGATAAGACGACTCCCGTCACCTTCGATTCTGGTTGCCATCATGTCCTCACGCGAAAACACCGGCATGGCCCTCGGTCTGCTCGGCGTTGTGATCTTCAGCCTTACCCTGCCCTTCACGCGCATCGTCGTGCAGGAAATGCATCCGCTGCTTAACGGTCTGGGCCGAGCGCTGGTCGCCGCGGTTCCGGCGGCGCTGCTGTTGTTGTGGTACCGCGAGAAATGGCCGACGTGGAAACAGTTCAAGGGCCTGACGCTGGTGATCGCCGGCGTGATCCTCGGCTTCCCGGTCCTGTCAGCCTGGGCCATGCAAACCTTGCCCGCATCCCACGGCGCGCTGGTCAATGGGTTACAGCCTCTGTGCGTCGCGCTGTATGCCGCATGGTTGTCCCACGAACGCCCCTCGAAAGCATTCTGGGCCTGCGCCGCCCTGGGCAGTGCGCTGGTGCTCGGTTATGCGCTGATCAGCGGTGCCGGCAGTATCCAGGCGGGGGACTTGTTGATGCTCGGCGCGATTGCCGTGGGCGGGTTGGGTTACGCCGAAGGCGGCCGGTTGGCCAAGGAGATGGGGGGCTGGCAGGTGATCTGCTGGGCACTAGTGCTGTCGACCCCGCTGCTGATCGGGCCAGTGACTTACCTGGCGTTGCAGCACCAGGGTGCAATATCAGCCAAGACCTGGTGGGCGTTTGGCTACGTCTCGCTGTTCTCGCAGTTCATCGGTTTTTTTGCCTGGTACGCCGGCTTGGCGATGGGCGGCATTGCTCGCGTCAGTCAGATCCAGTTGCTGCAGATCTTCTTCACCATCGCCTTTTCAGCGCTGTTCTTCGGCGAACACATCGAGCCGATCACCTGGCTGTTTGCCGCCGGGGTGATCGTGACGGTGATGCTGGGGCGCAAGACCGCCGTCCAGTCAACGGCGGGAGCAAGCCTGATCCCGAAGGGGACATCGCACACAACATAACCGTTGAAGTCAGCCCGCCATTTACGAGCGGGCTCGCCCCCACAGGATCAAAGGTACCCGTCAGCCCGCAACAGGGTTTCCAGGCAATGCTCGCTGATGTGGTAGAAATCCTTCAGCTCCTGAATCTTCACCAGCAACTGAGCCGGGTCCACCGGCTCGGCACGTTTGACCGCCAGGATCATTTTGTTCTTGTTGGTGTGGTCCAGGGAGATGAACTCGAACACCTTGGTCTCGTATCCACAAGCCTCAAGAAACAACGCCCGCAGACTGTCAGTCACCATCTCGGCCTGCTGGCCCAAATGCAGACCGTATTGAAGCATCGGCTTGAGCAGCGCCGGGCTCTGGATTTGCAGGCGAATCTGTTTGTGGCAGCACGGCGAACACATGATGATCGAGGCGCCGGAGCGGATACCGGTATGGATCGCGTAATCGGTGGCAATGTCGCAAGCATGCAGCGCGATCATCACGTCCAGCTCGCTCGGCGCGACGCTGCGCACATCCCCGCACTTGAACACCAACCCCGGATGTTCGAGTTTTTCGGCAGCCGCATTGCACAGCGTGACCATGTCTTCACGCAATTCGACGCCGGTCACCACGCCTTCGGCTTTCAAGGTGTTGCGCAGGTAGTCATGGATGGCGAACGTCAGATAGCCCTTGCCCGAGCCGAAATCAGCCACTTGAACCGGCTTGTCCAATGCCAGCGGCGAGGTGGTCAGCGCATGGCTGAACACTTCGATGAACTTGTTGATCTGCTTCCATTTCCGCGACATCGCCGGAATGAGTTCGTGTTGCTTGTTGGTCACGCCCAGATCGGCGAGGAACGGCCGATTCAAGTCGAGGAAGCGGTTTTTCTCGCGGTTGTGCTCAGCGGACGGCACTTCCCGCAATTGCTGAGGTTTACTCTTGAACAGCGAGCTTTTGCCCTTTTTGCTGTATTCGAGCTGGACTTCATCGGTCAATGACAGCAAATGTGCATTTTTAAACGAGTCAGGCAACAGCGCGGCGAGTACCTCTACACCTTCGGCAAGGGGCAGGTTTTTGGTGATGTCGCGGGTTTTGTAGCGATAAACGAAGGACAGGCAAGCCTGATCTTTGACTGTAAGCTGCTTGACGATGAGTCGCTGCAAGTCCGCCTCGGGGCCGACATACTTGGCCAACACCAGTTTAATGAAAGCGTTCTGATTGAGGCTCGATTGCAGCAGATCAACGAATTGAGCGTGGTGATCCGGCGCGAGACTGGCAGGAGTAGCGATGATGGACATGAAAGTAACGGCCTCGGGCAATGCGGATCGGGAATGGCCTTTATTTTAGGGGGGATGGAGACTTAGGGCACGGTGTTATTTTTTCAGGCCCTGGTCGCACCGTCCCAAGACCTGAATGTTCGATCACTGATTTCAGGGTTCAACCAGGCGAAGTTTGCGATTATTCGGCGAATTGATAATGTATTTGACGATCAACCCCACCGGTACCGCCCAGGTCAGGCCATTGGCCGGATCAGTGATTACTGCGATGGTTTCCGTGCTGGCATCCATATCCAGGCGGCGGCGGTCGTTGCTGGATTTGAGGAGGCCATAGGCATGACTGACCAGCCTTTCCGCCAAATGCATCGGCACATCAAGATCCTGCAAGTGCTTGACGGCGCGACAGAACAACACCTGGTCATCGATCAATGCATCGGTCTGATGTCGAGCCAGGAACGAGCGGGCTATATCCAGCAAATCCTCATGCAGTTCAAAGTACTCATCAACTTCCGTCATGCTCAGGACTCCGGGTGCAATTCTGGCGACGCGGGGCTGACCACAACGGGCCGGGCGGCGCTGCGAAGGTCCGGCCCGGCGAACGGCAAACGCACAGCGGGATTGGGCATACCACTGGGAGACAATTCATGGGTCATTTCGAACTCGGCCCGCACCGACCAGCCGCAAGCTTCGGACGTGCATTGCAGATAAGCCACGCGCAGGAATATGTGACGCCCTTCGCTGGTTCGAATGCGCATCCGGCTCAGGCAGTGCGGGCACACCATTTTGTAGGTACTCATGCTTGACTCCCGGCGGTCATCTGGTGGTAATCAACTTGATCAAACGCAATACTGTTTGAAGCACTGATCGCCCTGGTCCGGTCATGCGAATAACGTCTGCCAGACGCAAGGAAGTGAATCGGGCAGTCACGTAATGGGTACAAGCCAAGCTCGTAGGAAATCACCCTGATACCATTAGGAAGTTTCGACATCGTGTTCTTCTGACTCATAGTTGAAGTTTGATTACTCACAAGATAAAAAAAACTCATTGCGCATACGTTAGGTACTCAAAAAGCATATGTCAAAAGGAAGAGGCTCAAATTGCGTAGCAAAAAATCACAAGCTGTCTTGGCTCGCCTGAAGCAAATTACTGGCACAACCACCGATGCCTCGCTGTCTTCAGCGCTACAAATAAGCCCACAGACCCTTAGCAGCTGGAAGGGTCGCGACAGCACACCGTACTCATTATGCATAGATTTGGCGCAAGCGCGGGGCATCTCTCTCGACTGGTTATTGCTGGGCGAAGGGCCGATGCTGCGGCAACCGCACGTCGACACCCTCGAAACCAACCAGGAAAGCACCCTGCGCGAAAATACAATGCTCGCACTGTGGCGACTGCTCGACGACGATGATCGCTGTGTCATACAACGCGCACTTGAAGAAAAGACGCGCTTGCGCGATCTGGAACTCAAGCTGGCGGAAATGTCCTCTATCCTGTCGGCGCTTCAACCCGTTAATGACACTTAACGCAGTAGAGTCCCCGCACTCTTTATTTCAATGCATACCACAACACCATGATGTTTCCGCCGCTACGGAAAATCAGCGCGCACGCCAGGACACTGATTCCTGCATGCCATGGGCTGACGGGCGTAAACGTTAGCAGTACGTCCATGCCCGCCAGGCAAAACAGGCTTCCACACAAACTGATCATCAGTCCGTCTCGCCAACAACGACGTGCTTCGTCTCGCCGATAACAGGCCAGCCTGAATGCGCTCAGCAAATGAGCAATACCCGTAATGAACACCAGGAGCGTCATTGCACCACTCATCACCCTCGCCCTCTCAGGTGCCGGATGATTTCACCAATACCGACGCCATCAATCCATTGCATGACCTTGATGCTGAGGGGAATGACGATCAGTGCACAGAGAAACGCCGTCACGCCCCCGGTCAGAAAAGGGGCCAGCGGCAACGCGACAGGGGTGAACAGGTAGCCCACCCCCGCCGATAACAATAACGAGCCGATACGTTGCCAGGCCTTGAAGTTACTGCGAGTCGTGGTGACGAGCCATGCGCCGAGTGCGGCACCGAAGAGCGCCTCACCGTCGATAGAGGGCAGTGTGCCGATACCCAGCCCCAACAGCAGTCCGCCGACACTGTTATAGGCTGAATCAGTGACGCTCATCAGAGCCTCCCGGTTCACTCTTATCCACGTTGATGAAGCCCAACTCAATCGCCTTGAGCAGGGCCGCACTGCGTGAACTGACGGCGAACTTGCGACGGATATTGGTGAAGTGAAAGTTGACCGTCGACTCCGAGCAGTTCTGGATTCTGGCTATCTCCCATGACGTTTTACCTTGAAAGCACCACAGCAAGGTTTCGGTTTCTTTTGCCGTCAGTTGTGCGGGAAAACGCTCTTCACCATTGAGCGAGGCACATAAAAAAGGGTCGAGCGGTTGATTCGTTGACATGACAAAACCTCCCTCCAGGTCAGAACGCCCGATGCAGGGCGTTCGTTAATGGAAAGAGATGTTGAAGACAAGCCAGAGCTCAAACAACGGGATGGGTTTGTAGCGCGCAGGTGTACAACTGAGCGGTGATATTCAGCCCAACACCACCAGCCGATTCGGCAATTCGTTCCTAACGTGCGTCACCGGCACATGCACTTTCAGCAACTCGCCGCAGGCTTCGACGCACGTTACGAAACCCTGCAGCGTCTGCCCCTGCTTAACCTGCAACGTGAACGCCGACACAATGTCATCCCAGCTCTGGTTGTCGAGCCGGCTGGAGATGCCTTCATCCACCAGAATCTCGACATAACGCTCGGCTTCGCAAACAAAGATCAGCATGCCGGTGCCTCCCACTGTGTGATGCAGGTTCTGCTCGAGGAACTGCCGACGCGCCAGGTTCGAGGCCCGCCAATGACGCACTGAACGCGGGATCAGGCGGGTGGTGATTTTGGGGATGCGGAACACCAGGCACAGCACGATAAAACTGGCCCATTGCACCAACAGCAGACTGTGCAGGGTCAGCCAGCCGGTCAGGTAGTGCACGACACCCGGCACCACCAGCGCCAGCAGGCTGGCCCATAACAAAGGGATATACGCGTAGTCGTCGGCGCGGGCGGCGAGCACGGTCACCAGCTCGGCGTCCGTATCGCGCTCGACACGGGCAATCGCTTCGGCGACTTTGCGTTGTTCGTGTTCATTCAGTAATGCCATTTCAAAGACGCTCGCTCATTATTTTTCTCACCAGCCGCCCGACGAACCGCCGCCCCCGAAACTGCCCCCGCCACCGCTGAAGCCCCCGCCTCCACCGCCACCAAATCCGCCACCGCCGAATCCGCCTCCCGAACCGCCTCGACCACCACCGCTGGGCATGATGCCGAGCATTTGGCAGACGAACACCACCAGGATGAACAGCATCACCAGAAACACGAACACCCCGGGATGCCGCGACACGAAGTCAGCACCCGGATCGCCTTTGGATTCATACACCGTGGACGGTTCATCGAGCGGATTGCCACCCAGCACCACCAGCATGGCGGCGACACCGTCGCTGATGCCTTTGCTGAAGTTGCCGGTCTTGAACGATGGCGTGATCACCTGATTGATGATCACCGAGCTCTGCGCGTCAGTCAGGCGATCTTCCAGCCCATAACCGACTTCGATGCGCAGCTTGCGATCATCCCGCGCAACGATCAACAGCGCGCCGTTGTTCTTGTCCTTCTGGCCAATGCCCCAGTAGCGACCTAGCTGATAACCGAAGTCCGCGATATCAGTGCCCTGCAGATCCGGCACCGTGACCACCACCAATTGCTCGCCAGTGGCTTTCTCATGGGCCTGGAGCTGCTGGGTCAGCTGGTCGCGCACGGAGGGATCAATCATCCCGGCGTTATCGACCACCCGCCCGGTCAGCTGGGGAAATTTCAACTCGGCCTGTGCCGTCAGGGCGAACACCCAAAGCAGCAGCACCAGGCCAACTTTCAACACGCGCATTGGCAACCTCATTTGTGCACCAGCATCAAAACAACCCTAAAGTCAGTCTGCCCTGCGTAGGAGCTGCCGCAGGCTGCGATCTTTTGATCTTGATCTTCAAAAACAAGATCAAAAGATCGCAGCCTGCGGCAGCTCCTACAGGGTGCCATGCATACACCCGGTCAGAATTTCACTTGAGGTGCTTTGTCCGCATCGGGGCTGGTTGCCTCGAAGGTTTCGCGGATCGGCAAATCGCTGTACATCACGCTATGCCAGAGGCGACCCGGGAAGGTTCGAATCTCGGTGTTGTACTTCTGCACCGCCAGAATGAAATCACGACGAGCGACCGCGATACGGTTCTCGGTGCCTTCGAGCTGCGATTGCAACGCCAGGAAATTCTGATTGGCCTTGAGGTCCGGATAACGCTCCGACACCACCATCAGCCGGCTCAGTGCACCGGTCAGCTGATCCTGCGCCTGCTGGAACTGCTTGAGCTTTTCCGGATTATCGAGGGTGCTGGCATCTACCTGAATAGACGTGGCCTTGGCCCGGGCTTCGATCACCGCGGTCAGGGTTTCTTCCTCATGCCTGGCATAGCCCTTCACGGTCTCCACCAGATTGGGGATCAGGTCGGCGCGACGCTGGTACTGGTTCTGCACCTGGCCCCAGGCGGCTTTGGCCTGCTCATCGAGGGTGGGAATGTTGTTGATGCCGCAACCCGCCAGCAGCGTGGTCAGCAACAGCATCGCTGCCACTTGCAGGCTCGATCGATAATGGTGTCGTACGTTCATTCGGTTGACGCTCCCTTGCACATTCCGTTGAAAAAACAACCTGCGAACTTTGAACACGGCTCTTGGGGCATAATCGGCGCCGCCACTGGATTGCATCCAGCCGATGGGCTAAAAGATGCTCCAGGATTAAAACAGTTCAGAAGTTTGCTGCATTTACCTGAACAACAATAGTCGCTCCCTAAATTTTGGCTGACCGGCGCGTCGTCACTGCCGTTTAGGCTTTCGAGAAAACTATTCATGAAGAAGCTGTGTTTGCTGGGCCTGTTCGTCAGTCTGGCCAGTCATACCGTACTGGCCGCCACGACGCCCGCACCTCTGGAAAACAAGGACGCCTTCATCAATAACCTGATGAAGCAGATGACCCTCGATGAAAAAATCGGCCAGCTACGCCTGATCAGCATAGGCCCGGAAATGCCACGCGAGATGATCCGCAAGGAAATCGCCGCCGGCAACATCGGCGGCACGTTCAACTCGATCACCCGCCCGGAAAACCGTCCGATGCAGGACGCGGCCATGCGCAGCCGGTTGAAGATCCCTATGTTTTTCGCCTATGACGTGATCCACGGCCACCGCACCATTTTCCCGATCCCCATCGCCCTGGCGTCGAGCTGGGACATGGACGCCATCGGCCTGTCCGGGCGCATCGCCGCCAAGGAAGCCGCCGCCGACAGCCTCGACATCACGTTCGCACCGATGGTCGACGTCTCCCGCGATCCGCGCTGGGGCCGTACTTCCGAAGGTTTCGGCGAAGACACCTACCTGGTGTCGCGCATTGCCGGGGTCATGGTCAGGGCCTTCCAGGGTACTGGCGCGAACGCCGCCGACAGCATCATGGCCAGCGTCAAACACTTTGCCTTGTACGGCGCCGTCGAGGGTGGTCGCGACTACAACGTCGTCGACATGAGCCCGGTCAAAATGTACCAGGACTACCTGCCGCCCTACCGCGCCGCCATCGACGCCGGTGCTGGCGGAGTCATGGTCGCGCTGAACTCGATCAATGGCGTGCCGGCCACTGCCAACACCTGGCTGATGAACGACCTGCTGCGCAAGGAGTGGGGCTTCAAGGGCCTGACGGTCAGCGACCACGGGGCGATTTTCGAGCTGATCAAGCACGGCGTTGCCGCTGATGGCCGCGAAGCCGCGAAGCTGGCGATCAAGGCCGGCATCGACATGAGCATGAACGACACCCTCTATGGCAAGGAGCTGCCGGGACTGTTGAAAGCCGGCGAGATCGAGCAGAGCGACATCGACAACGCCGTGCGTGAAGTCCTCGCTGCCAAGTACGACATGGGCCTGTTCAAGGACCCGTACCTGCGCATCGGCAAGGCCGAGGATGACCCGGCCGACACCTACGCCGAAAGCCGCCTGCACCGCGCCGAGGCGCGTGATGTTGCGCGCCGTAGCCTGGTGCTGTTGAAGAACCAGGGTGAAACCCTGCCGCTGAAGAAAACCGCGAAGATCGCTCTGGTCGGTCCGTTGGCCAAGGCGCCGATCGACATGATGGGCAGCTGGGCAGCCGCCGGTAAACCTGCGCAATCCGTCACCCTGTTCGATGGCATGACCACCGCGCTGGGCGGGCAATCGAAGCTGATTTATGCCCGTGGCGCCAACATCACCAGCGACAAGAAGGTCCTCGATTACCTGAACTTCCTCAACTTTGATGCACCGGAAGTGGTAGACGATCCACGCTCGGCTCAAGTGCTGATCGATGAGGCTGTCAAAGCTGCCAAGGACGCTGACGTGGTTGTCGCCGCCGTGGGTGAATCCCGTGGCATGTCCCACGAATCCTCCAGCCGCACCGACCTGGACATCCCGGCTAACCAGCGCGAGCTGATCAAGGCCCTGAAAGCCACGGGCAAACCGCTGGTGCTGGTGTTGATGAACGGCCGTCCGCTGTCGATTCTCGAAGAGAGAGACCAGGCCGACGCGATTCTGGAAACCTGGTTCAGCGGTACCGAGGGCGGCAACGCCATCGCCGACGTGCTGTTCGGCGACTACAACCCGTCGGGCAAACTGCCGATCACCTTCCCTCGCTCGGTGGGTCAGATTCCGACTTACTACAACCACCTGAGCATTGGCCGGCCGTTTACGCCGGGCAAACCGGGCAACTACACCTCGCAGTATTTCGATGACACCACCGGCCCCCTGTTCCCGTTCGGTTTCGGCTTGAGCTACACCGATTTCAGCCTGACCGACATGGCGTTGTCGTCGACCACGCTGAACAAGACCGGGAAGCTCGATGCCAGCGTCATGGTGAAAAACACGGGCAAGCGTGATGGCGAAACCGTGGTGCAGTTGTACCTGCAGGACGTTACCGGCTCGATGATTCGCCCCGTGAAGGAGCTGAAGAACTTCCAGAAAATCATGCTCAAGGCCGGCGAACAGAAAGTCGTGCACTTCACCATCACCGAGGATGACCTGAAGTTCTTCAACGCACAGCTCAAGTACGTGGCGGAGCCTGGCAAGTTCAACGTGCAGATCGGCCTGGATTCACAGGACGTGACGCAGCAGAGTTTTGAGTTGCTGTAAGAAGCGAAAAGCAAAAGATCGCAGCCTCGTTTCACTCGACAGCTCCTACAGATGTACACATTCCCCTGTAGGAGCTGTCGAGTGAAACGAGGCTGCGATCTTTTGATCTTGCCTATCCCCGCCGATCCAGCAGATTCACCACCAGCCGATCCACCCATCCCCAGATCCTTTGCTTGACCCGCCGCCACAGCGGCCGGCGTTGCCATGCCTCCAGGCTCACCTCCTGGCTCAACGCAAAATCCTTCTCGAAGCTCGCCGCCACTGCCCGGGTCAGGCCAGGATCAAGCGCCTCAAGGTTGGCTTCCAGATTGAAACGCAGGTTCCAGTGATCGAAATTGCACGAGCCGATGCTGACCCAATCGTCGATCAAGACCATTTTCAGGTGCAGGAAACACGGCTGATATTCGAAGATTTTCACCCCCGCCTTGAGCAGGCGCGGGTAATAACGATGGCCGGCGTAACGGACCGATGGATGATCGGTACGCGGCCCGGTGAGCAACAGGCGCACATCAATCCCTCGTGATGCGGCGCGGCGCAGTGAGCGACGGACTTTCCAGGTCGGCAGGAAATACGGCGTGGCCAGCCAGATCCGTTTCTGCCCGCTGTTCAGCGCGCGAACCAGCGACTGCAGGATATCGCGGTGCTGGCGGGCGTCGGCGTACGCCACCCGGCCCATGCCCTCGCCCGTGGACGGTATGCGCGGCAGTCGCGGCAAACCGAAATGCGAGGCGGGCTTCCAGGCACGACGATGGCGGTTGGCGATCCACTGGCGGTCGAACAGCAGTTGCCAGTCGATTACCAGGGGGCCGGTGATTTCCACCATCACTTCGTGCCACTCGCTGACATCTTCGCCCGGCGTCCAGAACTCATCGGTGACCCCCGTGCCCCCGACTACCGCCAGGCTCTGGTCCACCAGCAACAGCTTGCGGTGATCGCGATAGAAATTGCCCACCCAGCGCCGCCAGCTCAAACGGTTGTAGAAACGCAGCTCTACGCCCGCCGCCATCAATCGCTGCCGCAGGGTCAGGGTGAAGGCAAGGCTGCCGTAATCATCGAACAGACAACGCACGCGCACGCCACGCTCGGCGGCCTGGATCAACGCTTGCACCATGGCCTCGGCGCACGCGCCCGCCTCGACCAGGTACAGCTCGAGTTCGACCTGCTCCTCGGCGCGGGCAATTGCCACCAGCATTCGCGGAAAGAACTGCGGGCCGTCGATCAGCAGTTCGAAGCTGTTGCCTTCACGCCAGGGAAAGATCGCGCCGGCCATGTCAGCGCGCCGTGAAAATCAGTACCGCACCCACCGGCACCGACAGACTGATCGCCGACAATCCGGCGACGTTGCGCAACCGTTCCAGACCGGGTGCCAGGTCGAAGTCTTCGGCATTGATCACCAAAGGCTCGAGCGTCACCACCTGGAAACGTCGATCATCGAGACGGGTCGCCAGCAGCTCGGCGTTGTACTGGTGGGTTTTACCGTGAAGATTGACCGTCACTGGCAAGCGCAATTCAAGTTGTGCACCAGGCGCGAGATCGTTGATCGGGCGCAGATCGATTTGCGCGGTGATCAACGCTTCGGGAAACGTCTGAATCTCGAACAGGTCCTTGCGCATGCGCTCGTCGCGCAACGGTATGCCGCTGTTCACCGACTCCAGCTCGACTTCCACCTCGGCCAGGCCTTTGGGATCAACCTTGCCGTGCAGCACCAGAAAGCGCTGCACTTCGGAAATGTGGGCATTTTTGGTGCTGATGAACGACAACCGCGAGGACTCGCCATCGAGGTACCAGTTGGCCTGGGCCGACAGCGTGGTGCCGGCCAGCAGGACAAAAGCGAGGTGTTTAGAGAGGGACCGCGTGAACATAGGGACTCGTGGGCAGATAAACCTGAACGAACCTTAACCGCCCACGAAACAAATGCAAACTTGTAGCCGCTGCCGAAGCCTGCGTTGGCTCCTACAGGGGGTGTGTATTTCAGGCTAATGCGTATTGTACATCGCCGATGGTGGCCGCCAGGCTGCTGAGGTGCAGGCTTAGCACTCGCTCTACGGGGGCCTGATCCATCGGCCAGTGCAGCGCCATGCTGCCGACCAGTCGGCCATCGGCATGGATCGGCAGTGCCACCGCCCGAATCAGGAACGGCAGGCGCACCGGGTATTCCCAGTAACCTTCGGTGCGCTGTCCAAAGCCTTGGTGCAACACCTGCTCACTGGCTCTGAACAGGGTCTCGTCGGTTAACTGCTCACGACCGGCCAGGCGTTCCACTTCATGGGTTTCCAGCTCACCCAGGCACGCCCGCCCCATGGCCGAATGAAACAGGCTGGCATGCTGACCGACGATCTGGCAGTTATTCGGATAGCGCTTGCGCAGCACCGAGGGGATGGCGCTTTCCATGACCTCCACGCGGTCGCCGTCGAAGCTCGACAAGTCGGCCACCAACCCGGTGCGCTCGCTCAACTCGAGCAACAGCGGCGCAGCGCTTTCCACCAGGCGCCGCTTGAACCGCTGCTGGCTGTCGCCAAACAGGCGCTTGGCGCACAGCCGATAACGCCGGTCGCTCAAGCCGCGATAGAGCCAGCCTTGCTCCTGCAAGGTGAGCAACATGCGCGACACCGTGGCCTTGGGCAGCGACGTCAGATAATGCAACTCCTCCAGCCCCAATGCCTGATGCTCGCCCAGCAACTCGACAATCGCCAAGGCGCGCTCGACGGAACGTACGCTGCCGGTTTCTGCCTTGCTGTCCATGTATTCGACCTCCTGGAATAGTCCGGATGGATGATCGCTTTATGCAGCAAGATGCGGGCCCGCTTGGCGCGTTCAGGCATTTTTCAAACAGTCCGGCGGCCGGCGCATGACCCATTGGGTCAGTTGCTCATGGGCATACGCCAGTTGCAACACCGCCAGGTCAGCCTGGGCCGGGCCAATGATTTGCAGGCCCATGGGCAACCCTGACGGATTGAAACCGACCGGCACGTTCATGCTGGGTAACCCGGCCAGGGTCGGGCCGATCACCACCTCCATCCAGCGATGATAAGTGTCCATGGTCTGCCCACCGACGACGCGCGGCCAAGGGGTTTGCGCATCAAAAGGGAACACTTGGGCGGTGGGCAACAGCAGAAAGTCGTAACGTTCGAACAATGAGTTCAACGCCCGGTACCAGTCGCTGCGACTGGCCGATGCCTGGTAAACATCCGCCGCCGTCAGCCGCAACCCGCCTTCGATTTCCCATTGCGCCTCGGGTTTGAGCAGGTCGCGTTTTTGCGGGTCGGCGTACAACGCGCCGAGGCTGCCTTGTACCAACCAGTGCCGATGCACCAGCCAGGTTTGCCACAAGCGCTCCATGGAGAAATCCGGCAGACAGGCTTCAACCTTGCAACCCAGTGCAGTGAAATCCTCCAGCGCCGATTCGCACAGGGTCAATACGCCATTTTCCATCGGCAGATAACCGTTGTAGTCACCCAACCAGCCAATCCTCACGTCGCCGAAATCTTTCGCCAAGGGTTCGGCAAAAATCTGCGGGTTCTGCGTGAGCGACAACGGCACGCGCGTGTCGTAACCGGCCTGCGTACTCAACAAACGGGCAACATCGGTGACGCTGCGGCCCATCGGCCCTTCGGTGGCCAGTTGCTGGACGAACACGTCCGGCGCCGGACCATGGGGCACGCGGCCCTGGGATGGTCGGAAACCAAAAACGTTATTGAACGCCGCCGGGTTGCGCAGCGAACCCATCATGTCGCTGCCGTCGGCTACCGGCAGCATGCGCAATGCCAGCGCCACCGCCGCCCCACCGCTGCTACCGCCAGCAATCAGCGTCGGGTCGTAGGCGTTTGTAGTGGTGCCGAACACGCTGTTGTAAGTCTGCGAGCCGAGACCGAATTCCGGGACGTTGGTCTTGCCTATGATGATCGCCCCACAGTCGCGAACCCGCGCCACGCTGATGGCGTCGTTCTGCGGGACGTGCTCGGCAAACAGCGGCGAGCCCATGGTCGTGCGCACACCCGCGGTGGCCGCCAGGTCCTTGACCGCTTGCGGCATGCCGTGCATCCAGCCACGGGACTGGCCCCGGTCCAGCTCGTGGTCGCAGCCGTCGGCTTCGGCCAGCAATGCCTCGGCCGGGCGCAGCGAGACCAGCGCATTGACCTGTGGATTGAAACGCTCGATCTGCGCCAGGTATGCCTGCATCACTTCCCGACAGGACACCTGCCGGGCGTGAATCGCTTGGGACAACGCATCGGCGTCCATTTCAGCAATCGGGTTGATGCTCAAGGTTTCACCTCAAGGTTAAGCGCAGCGGATCTAAGGGTGCGTGGTGCTTCATGCATGCAGTAAGTGCCCAACAGCGTCAGCACACAAGCGAACAGTACGTAGAAGGCTGGCGCCACGGGTGTCGCCAGAACCTTGCTGAGCCAGGTGACGATCAGTGGGGCGAACCCGCCGAAAACCATGACCGCGACGTTGTAGGCCACCGACACCCCGGTGGAGCGCACTTCGATGGGAAACTGCTCGGCCAGCGCCGTCGGCGCCGGACCATAGAAGCCGCCGATCGCGCTGCATAACAAGAGTTGCATCACCAGCAGACGCTCCACCGACGGCGCCGCCGCCACCCAGACATACAGTGGATAAACCATCAGAAAAAACGCCAACGTAAACGCCATCAACACCGGGCGTCGACCGAGCCGGTCCGACAGCGCACCGGACAAAGGAATGACCACAGTCATCACCGCGACGGCAAGCATCTGCACCAACAGCACCTGATCCAACGGCAGGCCGAGGCTCTTGTGGGCGAAGGTCGGCATGTTGACCAGCACCACGTAAAACGACACCGTTGCGCCGCAGGCCAGACCCATCGACACCAGAATGCTGCGCCGATGCTCGCGGAGCACTTGCAGCAAACTCGGGCTCGCGCCTTTGGCCTGTTTACGCGCTTCAAGAAACTCTTCCGGTTCCTCCATGTGCTTGCGAATCCACAAGCCCACCGGGCCGATCAGCAAACCGATCATGAACGGTATCCGCCAGCCCCAACTGTCCAGCGCCTCGGGGGACAAAAGGTGCGTGAACAATGCCACCATCCCCGCCCCGGAAAACACCGCCAGACATTGCCCGACCAATTGCCATGAACCGTACAAGCCCTTCCTGTGTGCCGGCGCACTCTCCACCAGGAACGCCGTGGCACTGGCGTATTCACCGCCCGTGGCGAAGCCTTGCAGCATCCGGGCAACCACGATCAACAGCGGCGCGCCCATACCGATGGCGGCGTAATTCGGCGCGAAGGCGATCAGCGCGATGGACACCGTCATCAGGCGGATGATCATTTGCATCGCCGCTTTGCGTCCTTTGCGGTCGGAATACATGCCCAACAAAATCCCGCCCACGGGGCGCATGAAAAACCCGACGCCAAACGTCGCCAGTGCCATCAGCAGGGACGCGTATTCGTCCTCCGACGGAAAAAACTGCCGCGCAATAATGCTCGCCAGAAAGCCGTAAACAATGAAGTCATACCATTCCAGGGCATTGCCGATAACGGCCGCGACCACCTGACGGGTGCGCGAAACGCCTGTGCTCGAAGTCTGCATGGGGAACTCTCCAAAAACCTTTTGGGTGATAGCGGGCGCAACCAGGCGCACCTGATCCAGCGGCAGTAGAAAGTCAGATCGTCAGGCGGACTTGAGCCAGCTCTCGGTCAGCGCGCCCCAATACGCCGCGCCGGTCAGCAGGATGTCGTCGTTGAAGTCGTAGCGGGGGTTGTGGACCATTGGCCGCGAAACGCCGTTACCGATGAACAGGTAAGCGCCGGGGCAGCGTTGCAACATCCAGGCGAAGTCTTCGCTGCCCATGAGTTTTGGCGTGTTGCCGTCCACGGCGTCCGCACCGAGCAGCTCGACACCGACCTGCCGGGCGAACTCGGTTTCGGCGGCGTGGTTGACCAACACCGGGTAGGCCGGGCGATGTTCGATGTGCGAGCTGCAGCCGAAACTGCGGGCCTGGGATTCGATGATCGCGCACACTCTTTCAAGCGTCAGCTCACGCACCTCTGCGTTCAGCGCGCGCAGGCTCAAGCGCAGGATTGCCTGCTGCGGTATGACGTTGGCCGCCTCACCGGCCTGCAATGCACCGACCGTCACCACCGCCGCTTGCTGCGCATCGATATTGCGCGCAACCACGGTTTGCAGGGCCATGACCACACTGGCCGCTGCCACCAGCGGGTCGACCGACAGATGCGGCATGGAACCGTGCCCGCCGACACCTTCGATGATGACGGTCAGCAAATCCTGCGAGGCCATCATCGGTCCTTCGCGAAAACCCAAGTGACCGGCCGACAGCCCCGGCATGTTGTGCATGCCAAACAGCGCATCGCAAGGAAAGCGTTCCAAAAGGCCATCGGCGAGCATCGCTTCGGCGCCGCCCTGGCCTTCTTCGGCGGGCTGGAAAATCAAGGTCAAAGTGCCGTCGAACTGACGGGTCGCCGCCAGGTAACGCGCCGCACCCAACAGCATCGTGGTGTGGCCGTCATGACCACAAGCGTGCATGCAACCCTGATGGCGGCTGCTGTAAGCCGCGCCGGTATTCTCGACGATCGGCAAGGCGTCCATGTCGGCCCGCAACCCCAGTTTGCGTGAACTGCTGCCGTTGCGCAGGACGCCGACTACACCGGTCTTGCCGACGCCGGTATGCACCTCGTAACCCCATTCGGTGAGGGATTTTGCCACCAGCGCCGAGGTACGATTTTCTTCGAAACCGAGTTCGGGGTGCGCGTGGATGTCTTGGCGGGTGGCGTGCAGGTCGCTGGCGACGTCGCTAAGCCAGGCAAAGATGTGCTGATGTCGGGTCATGAAAATCTTCCTCGGGCCGGGTGTATTCCCGTTCTTTTTGTTCGCTGCAATTTCGCGACACATCAAGGCAGGTCGCGCTCACCGCCAGATAACCGCGAGTCGCGCGTGAGGACAATCGAATGTGGTTCCACTGCGTGGAACCTGATTAGCAAAACCCCTGTGTCACACCTGGCGCAGCAACCCTGTAGCAGCTGGCGAAGCCTGCGTTCGGCGGCGAAGCCGTCGTAAAACCAGGCGCTGCGGAGTTTCAGGTAGACCTATGTGGCCGGATTGGCGACGGCTTCGCCGCCGAACGCAGGCTTCGCCAGCTGCTACAGAGATGGCGGTGTTCAGGGGTTGAGTTGGCAACCTTGGCGGTCGCTGATCCACGCCGCACTGTTGCTGCGCCCCATGCCGCTGATGGTCACGCGCTTCCTGGCGGTGTCATCGATAAAGCCACTGGTGGGCAGCCACTGCTTCACATAACTGTGGCAATACTCGGCGTCGTTGTTGATAACGTAGCGGCACGAGCAATATTCCTTGGCGGTGTAAGCGCTGATGATGTCCGGGAACGCCCACAGCGCTACACGCTCCTGCCAGATCCAGCCGAGCAAGGCGAGCAGCAGGACCAGAAAGAACGCGCTGAATGGTCGGCGGCGAATGAAGTTGTTCATGGCTGCACCTTCTCGGCAAAGGCCTTGAGCGCGAGCTTGAGCAATTCGTTGTGTTGATAACTGCCATCACGATCATCGCCGTAACGCACGATCACTAGGTTTTCACTGGGAATCACGTACATCGCCTGGCCCCAATGGCCCAGTGCGGCGAAGGTATCGGCGGGTGCATCGGGCCAGGGTTGTGCGGCGCCCTCCACCCCGCGATTGAGCCACCAATGACCACCGGGCACAGCCTCGTCCTGATGGGCGTGATAGCGGGCGAATGGTTCGCGGTTGAAGGCGACCCAGTCCTTGGGCAGCAGTTGCCGCTCGCCCCAACGACCGTTGCGGGCCATCAACAGGCCCACTCGCGCCAGGTCCCGAGCCGTGAGATAGGCATAGGAGGAGGCGACGAAGGTGCCGGCAGCATCGGTTTCCCACACGGCGTGACGAATGCCAAGCGGCTCGAACAAGGCTGTCCATGGATAGTCCGGGTAGCGTGCCGGACTGACGATGTTTTTCAGTGCGGCAGACAACAGGTTGCTGTCGCCGCTGGAGTAACGAAACGCCTGACCGGGTCTGGCATACGGGTCATGGTTGGCGGTGAACGCGGCCATGTCAGCGTGACCACGTGTATAGAGCATCGCCACCACCGAAGACTTCAGCGGCGCATATTCATAGTCTTCCTGCCAGTCCAGGCCTGAAGCCCAGTGCAGCAGGTCGGCCAGGGTCAGGTCCGGGTGCTTGTTCAGCGCGGGATAGAATTTCAGCGCCGGGTCCTGGAGCCGGAACAGGCCCTCGCCATAGGCCACACCAAAGACCGTGGCCATCAGGCTTTTGCTGATGGACCAGGTCAGGTGCGGGGTCTCGGCGGTAGTCGGCGCAGCGTAGCGCTCGTAGATCAATTGACCGTCGCGGATCACCAGCAAGGCGTCGGTGCGGATACCTTTTCGAGTGACGTCATCGCGCGATGGGAAGGCGTAGGCCTCCAAGGCTTGAAGTGCCGGGCCGGTGATGGTCGGGCCGGTCGACCATTGCTCGGCGGGCCAGTTTTCTGCGTGGGCCGAGAAGCTAAACAAGAATATGAAAAACAGGAACAAGCCTTTGAACATAATTAGGGGCTCGACAGGAAGGCCTGGAGAGCCTAGTCGAGCTTCATGACATTCACTCGGTCCTTGTAGGAGCTGCCGCAGGCTGCGATCTTTTGATCTTGAACTTCAAACAATCAAGATCAAAAGATCGCAGCCTGCGGCAGCTCCTACAGGGCGGTGTTCAGGGCTTTGGCCAACCGCCTCTCCCGAGCCCCCGCCGCCAAGTCCATCACCGCCTGATCCCTCTGCCACATCGCCGCCCAGTGCTGCGGACCACCTTTCAGGGCCTGATGCACCTCAGTCTTGAGCCCGTCGAACTGCGCAAACAACCCGCCCAGCAACACATGCCCGGCGGTGTTGTTCGGTGCCTGGCGGCTGACTTCCGCGCACCCGGCCAGTTGCGCCAGCAAACGCAGTTGCAGCGTTTGCGGCCAGTCACTGTCTTGCCCAACACCCAACAGCCATGCCGTCATGGCACTCAGCACGTAGACATCCTCCAGGGTGCGGAAGGGTTTGACGTAGGCGTCCCAGCCATCCCCCGCCAGCAATTCGCACTGGGCGTTATCGAGAAATAGCCGGCCATGACTGATGTCCGGCATCAACGCGATTGCCGGGAGTTTTTCCAGGCGCACACCTGGCTCACCGGGATAGACCACCGCCAGACTCAAGCGCGGTTCGTCGCCAGGTTGCTCGCTGCGCGCGGCGATCAACAGCCAGTCAGCGGCATCGCCTGCGGTGACGAAATCCTTGCGCCCGCTCACGCGCAAGTCGGTCAATCGAGTCTGCATGTCTGCCGCCCGAAGTCTGCGCTGCTCGGTCGCGCAAAACGCACCCAGGCTCAGCGGCGCGCTCGGCCAGAGCATGCGTAACGCTGCTTGATAGCCCACCAGAAACGCCAATCCCGGTGTCGCCATCAACCGACCGCCCGCCACTGCCAATTCAAACGGCGTGACGGCACCCAGCTGATGCAACAAGGTCGCGAAACCTTCCGCCAGGTCCGGATTGGCGGGCACGCGGTCACGACGGTTCAACAGGTTTTGCCAGGGCATGGGAGGTTCCTCATGGGCTGTCATATAAGCATCACCAAAGCTTAATGGCGATGACACCGGGGCTACATAGCCTGACTTTGCACAACACGGCTGCATAAAGAAAGTCGATCGACTGCCACCCAAGACGGGTGCCCAGCCCGCACGGAGATTCGCAATGACTCAGATCGCCCGTATCCGCGACACCGGCAACGAACGCCGACTGCATGCCGAACGCCTGGTAGGCGCCGAGGCGTTGCTGGAAGCCCAGGCTTTGCGCTTCAACGTCTTCAGCGGCGAATTCAACGCCAAGTTGAAGGGCGCCGAGCGGGGTCTGGACATGGATGACTACGACGTTCACTGCGCTCACATCGGCGTGCGCGATCTGAATACCGGACGTCTGGTGGCGACCACGCGGTTGCTCGATCACCAGGCCGCCAGCAGCCTGGGCAAGTTCTACAGCGAAGAAGAATTCAGCCTGCACGGCCTGGTTCACTTGCAGGGACCGATTCTGGAAATCGGTCGCACTTGCGTCGACCCGGCCTACCGCAACGGCGGCACCATCGCCGTACTCTGGGGTGAATTGGCCGAAGTGCTGAATCAGGGCGGTTACAGCTACCTGATGGGCTGCGCCAGCATCCCGATGCAGGACGGTGGCATTCAGGCCCACGCCATCATGCAGCGCCTGCGCGAGCGTTACCTGTGCACCGAACACTTGCGGGCCGAGCCGAAGAAACCGCTGCCGGTTCTGGACCTCCCGTCCAACGTCATCGCCGAAATGCCACCACTGCTCAAGGCCTACATGCGCCTGGGCGCGAAGATCTGCGGCGAACCGTGCTGGGATGAAGATTTCCAGGTCGCCGACGTGTTTATCCTGCTCAAGCGCGATGAGCTGTGCCCGCGTTATGCCAAGCACTTCAAGGCGGCCATGTGATGAGTCGTTTGCGGGTGTACGCGCGGATTGCGCGAGTGCTGATCGTGGTGACACTGGGCTTGACCATGGCCGGCGTGTTCGGTCTGTTCGAGCGGCTGGGGATCGCTCATTCGATGGTCCGCCGGCAACGCTGGTCGCGGTTTTTCATGGCACGACTGAGCAATGCCCTGCCCTTTCGCGTGACCGTCCACGGCGAACTGCCTGAAGCACCGATGCTGTGGGTCAGCAACCACGTTTCCTGGACCGATATTCCGCTGCTGGGAATGCTCACGCCGATGTCGTTCCTGTCCAAAGCCGAAGTGCGCACCTGGCCGGTGGCAGGCTGGTTGGCGGCGAAGGCCGGGAGCCTGTTTATCCGTCGTGGATCGGGCGACAGCCAATTGATCCGCAAACAGATGACCCGACACTTGCAGCACGCGCATCCGCTGCTGATGTTTCCGGAAGGCACCACCACCGATGGCCGTTCGTTGCGCACCTTCCATGGTCGCTTGCTGTCAGCGGCGATTGATTCCGAAGTGAAGCTGCAACCGCTAGCGATCCGGTATTTGCGCGATGGCGAACTCGACACCTTGGCGCCGTTCATTGGTGATGATGATTTGCTCTCGCACCTGATGCGCTTGTTTGCCAATGATCGGGGAGATGTGGAGATTCATTTGCTCAAGCCGATCGCCTGCGAAGGACGGGAACGCGCAGCGCTGGCGTTTGAAGCGCAGCAGGCGGTGCAGAAGGCGTTGTTTGGTGAAGTGATGAAACCGGCAGAACCGCGTCGTGCGGGCGAGCTAATCGCCGCCTGACCCCATACCCACTGGACAACAAAAACCGTGGCGAGGGAGCTTGCTCCCGCTGGGTCGCGAAGCGCCCCCCCTCTTTTACCTGAGAAGCAGGGGACTGCTGCGCAGCCCAGCGGGAGCAAGCTCCCTCGCCACAGGTAGCGTGTGGCGTTAGCTTTTACAGTAGGTTTATGTTGAAGGATAATTACGCGCAAAATCCTGCAGCTGCGGATAAAACAAGCGGAAATCTTCGCTCAACGGCTCATACAACACCCGCAACTCCTGCATCGCCCCCGCCAGCTCCTCGGGCCGGGTCAACCGGCGCGAGATCCCTCGCAACACCTGCTCCAGCACATCAAATTCCCGGTAAGAACCCAACCAGTCGTGCGCCATCATGTGCGGGGCAATTTTTGCCAGTCGCTCCGGCAATTGTGACTCGGCGGACAGCACGCGATACACATTGGAGGTGAATTGCGTCAGCGGTCGGTCGGCATACAGCGTCCAGTCCCGCGCCAGGCAATGGTCGAAAAACACGTCGAGGACGATCCCGGCGTAGCGCCTGCGTGTCACGGAAAACCGCGACAACGAGACATCCACCAAAGGATGGCGATCGGTATAAACGTCGATGCTGCGATGCAGCTGGATAGCCGCTTCAACCTCGGGCTCAAACTGCCCTTGCAGCCGACCTTTGACGAAATCGCCATACAGGCTGCCGAGCAATTGACCGGGGCGCTGGCCACCGAGATGCAGATGTGCGAGATAATTCATGACGAGCAGCTTAGCACTGCGCACTTGTGTCGTTACACCCAACGTATCGTTATAACCCGATATAGCGAATTATGCGGTCTTCAGACCAAAATCATATTTGTGTATCGCGAAATAGCGATTTAAAGTTCGCCTCATCGCGATATAGCGTTTTACTCATCACGAGCCCACACCATGACCCTCAATCTCGACGAAATAATAAAAGCCCTGGCACACCCAGTACGGCGAGAAATCCTGCACTGGCTCAAAGACCCTACCGTCGAATTTCCCGACCAGTCCCACAGCAACGAGCATGGCGTCTGCGCCGGTCAGATCGATCAACGGTGCGGCTTGTCGCAATCTACCGTATCTGCCCACCTGGCGGTCCTGCAACGCGCCGGCCTGATCAGCAGCCGAAAAGTCGGCCAATGGCACTTCTTCAAACGTAACGAGGAAACCATTCAGGCGTTCCTCAGCACCTTCAGCAAAGAGCTCTGACCCTTAACGTCAGCAAGCCGACAAGGAATCAACGATGCCCCTCTCGCTCCTTATTCTGGCCTTGAGCGCCTTCGCCATCGGCACCACCGAGTTCGTCATCATGGGCCTGCTGCCTGATGTGGCGGCGGACCTCGGCGTCTCGATCCCCAGCGCAGGCTGGCTGGTGACCGGTTACGCCCTCGGCGTGGCCATCGGTGCACCGTTCATGGCACTGGCCACCGCGAAATTACCGCGCAAGGCCGCCCTGGTGGCGTTGATGGGCATTTTCATCATCGGCAATCTGCTGTGTGCATTGGCCAGTGACTACAACGTACTGATGTTTGCCCGTGTGGTGACGGCCCTCTGCCACGGTGCATTCTTCGGCATCGGTTCGGTCGTGGCGGCCAATCTAGTGCCTGCCAACAAGCGCGCGTCGGCCGTGGCGTTGATGTTCACCGGCCTGACGCTGGCCAACGTACTGGGCGTTCCTCTGGGCACCGCACTCGGTCAGGAAGCCGGCTGGCGCTCGACCTTCTGGGCCGTCACGGTCATCGGGGTCATCGCCTTGATCGGTCTGATCCGCTTTCTGCCAGCCAAGCGCGATGAAGAGAAACTCGACATGCGCGCCGAGCTGCGCGCCCTCAAAGGCGCCGGCATCTGGCTGTCCTTGAGCATGACCGCATTGTTCGCAGCCTCGATGTTCACCCTCTTCACTTACATCGCTCCGCTGCTCGGCGACGTCACCGGCATCTCGCCAAAAGGCGTGACCTGGACCCTGCTGCTGATCGGCCTGGGCCTGACCGTAGGCAACATCATCGGCGGCAAACTGGCCGACAAACGCCTGGCGGCCACTTTGATCGGTGTCTTCATCTCGATGGCTGTCATATCGACTGTATTGACCTGGACCAGCGTTGCGGTAATCCCGACCGAAATCACCTTGTTCCTCTGGGCCACCGCTTCGTTCGCTGCCGTGCCCGCGCTGCAAATCAACGTAGTGACCTTCGGCAAGGCAGCGCCAAACCTGGTCTCGACCCTGAACATCGGCGCATTCAACGTCGGCAACGCCTTGGGCGCCTGGGTCGGTGGCAGCGTCATCGCCAACGGTTTCGGCCTGACCAGCGTGCCACTGGCGGCCGCCGCATTGGCAGTACTCGCCCTGCTGGTGACCCTGATTACTTTCCGTCAGAGCGGCAATGCCGAGCTGGCCCCTGCTACCCACTAATTTTTTACGAGGTTGTATTTCATGACGACAATTTTCGATCCGATCAAACTGGGCGACATCGAGTTGGCCAACCGCATCATCATGGCCCCGCTGACCCGTTGCCGCGCCGACGAAGGCCGAGTACCCAACGCGCTGATGGCCGAATACTACGTCCAGCGCGCCTCGGCTGGCCTGATCCTCAGCGAGGCCACTTCGGTTACCCCAATAGGCGTCGGTTACCCGGATACACCAGGCATCTGGTCCAACGATCAGGTACGTGGCTGGAGCAATGTAACCAAAGCGATCCACGGCGCCGGTGGCAAAATTTTCCTGCAGCTGTGGCACGTTGGCCGGATCTCCCATGAGATGTATTTGAACGGCGAAACCCCAGTCGCACCGAGCGCGATCCAGCCCAAAGGCCACGTCAGCCTGGTTCGCCCAATGGCTGATTACCCGACCCCGCGCGCTCTGGAAACCGCTGAAATCGCCGACATCGTCGATGCCTACCGCACCGGTGCCGAAAACGCCAAGGCCGCTGGTTTCGACGGCGTGGAAATTCACGGCGCCAACGGCTACCTGCTCGACCAGTTCCTGCAAAGCAGCACCAACCAGCGCACCGACCACTACGGTGGCTCCCTGGAAAACCGTGCTCGCCTGCTGCTGGAAGTCACCGACGCGGCCATCGAAGTTTGGGGCGCTGGCCGCGTGGGCGTGCACCTGTCACCTCGCGCCGACCTGCATGACATGGGTGACGACAACCTCGCCGAGACTTTCACCTACGTCGCCCGTGAACTGGGCAAGCGCGGCATCGCCTTTATCTGCTCCCGCGAGAAAGAAGGCGCCGACAGCCTGGGCCCACAATTGAAAGAAGCCTTCGGCGGTCCTTACATCGTCAACGAAAGCTTCACCAAGGAAAGCGCAAACGCCTGGTTGGCCAGCGGCAAGGCCGACGCCGTTGCATTCGGTGTTCCGTTCATTGCCAACCCGGATTTGCCAGCACGTCTGAAAGCGGATGCGCCACTTAATGAGGCCCGTCCGGAACTGTTCTATGCCAAGGGGCCCGTTGGTTATATCGATTATCCAATAATGTAAATTGCCAAGAACACAAAAAAGCCTCGCCTCGAAAGAGACGGGGCTTTTTTATATTGAATAATTATCCACCCAGTTAACCCTCAGCAAAGCGTTACCGCTACAACCGTTGGATCACCCCATTAATAAAGCCACGGTATTAAAATCAATAGCTAAGCCATTGAGTAAACCTTGAGGCTGACAACAAATGGGCAGCCTTTAAATACCGAACAGATCGAAAAACCCTCTCATCAAAACGATTTGACTTAGACGACAACAACGTCGTCTATTATGTCTACCGAAGCCGTTAAAGCCCGGTACACAACACCGTTGCACAGTTGTGTAAATACTAACCCTTCACTACTTATTCAAAAGGAATTGATATGAGCAACGAAAACACGAAGGATTTTCCGCACGCCAGCCTGACAGCGGAAAACGATGACTTTAAAGTCCCGGCAGACGTTTCCTCCGAAAAGCATCCACTCAAGGGCCAGGAAAATCTGCACAAGAAAAAAACTGGCAATGTAAAGAAGGCGCTGGACGATGAGCACTGCTGCTGGCCGCCCGAGTTACATTAATCCATAGAGCCAAACCAGAAAAACTTCATTCGCCAACCACAAGCCCGTTTCGAAAGAGCGGGCTTCCAGCCTTACAGAAGATGAAACACAGAACGCGTACGCGTTTTAACAGTACAAGGAAGTACTCCATGGATACCACAGGAAAAAATACACTGACGGCGACCCTGATCATTATCAATTGTTCGCCCTCTATTTTCTGGCGCGACGATCTTACAGCCGAGCCGCCAACCGAAGGATTCCCCTCCAAATTACTGCCTGACAGTCGGACCGTACTGACGCTGAAGGGGAACCCGCAATTGCCGCAAGACATCAACATCGACTACGACATAAAAAAATCGTCTTCAGCGCCCAAGCGGTCTACACCAATTACAGGCAGGCGTTTCGTTTACGGACGGCCTTTTTGTATTGCTGGCGCAGAAGGCTTGGATCGCGGGCACCGGCAACCGATTTTTTCTGGGAACACGACGCGTACTCCGTCGGGCAAACGCAGGTGTGTACTTTCTCGGAATTGACGGGCAAAAGTAGCGTTTACCCCTACCCCTATTGCATGACAGCCAACATTGGGTAACGAGCCCTGTGCTTTCACCTTTGTTGATGCAATCGCCACGAAGATCAGTGGGTTCCGCACCCCGGTTTTACGTGCGCGATACAAAAACCCTACAAAATACGTAGCACTCGACCTGTCAACTTGGCAAGCGCACGTATATAAAAGCCCCCAATTTCGCAAGGTACGGAAATTTATCTTTACCGCCCCTGCCTTGACACAACCAGCAGCAATTACGCATTTTGTTTCATTTGCGCAGGCTGGGACTCAAGCGCAGCATTTCCAACCCTGTATCGGCCCAACGCTCGGCTTCGATATGCAGTTCAAAACTGTCCGGCGTGAGCAGCCACTGATACAGGATGCCATCGATATAAGCATGCAGACTGATGGCGGCACGGGCGGTGTCGAGATTTTCCGGCAATTGCCCGCGATTCACTGCATTACGCAAGGCGAGTCCGATCCGCACGTTGCAGTCCAGGCTGGCGGCCTGGCGCTGCTGGCGCAGGTCGCACATTTCATCGGTGAATTCGCATTTATGAAACAGGATTTCATTGATGCGTCGGGTTTTCGGGTCCAGAGCAACTTGATGAAACAAATGAATCAGCAGCTTGCGCATGCAGCCCAGCGGGTCGAGTTCGTCCTCGCTTTCACTGGCTTTGGCCATTTCATCCAGCGGTTCATGCAAGGTATCGAGCATGGCCTGCACCAGATCGGCCTTATTGCTGAAATGCCAGTAGATGGCCCCGCGCGTGACGCCGGCCAGGGTTGCGATGTCGGCCAGGGTCGTGCGCGCCACGCCTCGCTCAAAAAAGGCTTTCTCTGCCGCTTCGAGTATCTGGCTACGCGTTTCCTGGGCTTCCTCTTTGGTACGACGGACCATGGCAGTACAACCTCAATCAGGATGCTTCAACGGTGTCTGAATATCCGCTGAATAAAAATGCAGCGAGCGCTCTTGGGACTCGTCTACGGCCTACAATTCGAACCTTCTGGCGGCATTTGTAACTGGATGAGTACACAGCCAAGGTATTTACAAACAACCATGAACGTAAGTATATTACTTAGCAAGCTACTTATCCACTCAGCGCACATTTTTTACTTTCCACATTTTCTTGTGCGCAATTTGCGCGCCTGACCCGAGGATTTTCATGCAATTCAAGCCAGCTGTTACCGCTCTGGTCACTGCCGTCGCCCTCGCATCGCTACTCAGCGGATGTAAAAAGGAAGAGGCGCCACCGGCCGCACCACCTCCTCAGGTCGGCGTCGTGACTCTGCAACCGCAAGCTTTCACCCTGACTTCCGAGCTTCCGGGCCGCACCAGTGCGTACCGAATTGCCGAAGTTCGCCCTCAGGTCAACGGCATCATTCTCAAGCGACTGTTCAAGGAAGGCGGCGACGTCAAGGCCGGCCAGCAGCTGTATCAGATCGATCCGGCAGTCTATGAAGCTACGCTGAAAAGCGCCCAAGCCAACCTGCAACAAACCAAGTCGATCGCTGACCGTTACAAGCTACTGGTCAACGAGCAGGCCGTGAGCCGTCAGGAATACGACACGGCCGTCGCCAACCGGATGCAATCCGAAGCGGCGCTGCAGACCGCGCAGATTAATGTTCGCTACACCAAAGTGTATGCACCTCTGTCCGGTCGCATCGGTCGCTCCAACGTGACCGAAGGCGCCCTGGTCACCAGTGGCCAGGTCGACGCCATGGCGGTGATCCAGCAACTCGATCCGATCTATGTCGACGTGACCCAGTCTTCCGTCGAGTTGCTTGAGCTGCGCCGCGAGCTGGAAAGCGGTCGCCTGCAAAAGGCGGGCGACACCGCCGCCGCCGTCAAACTGACCCTCGAAGACGGCAGCCAATACAAGCTGGAAGGCAAACTCGAGTTCTCCGAAGTCTCGGTTGACCAGACCACCGGTTCCGTCACCCTGCGCGCGGTATTCCCGAACCCTGATCACACGCTGCTGCCGGGTATGTTCGTGCACGCACAGCTGCAGGCTGGTGTGAACAGCGCCGCCATTCTGGCTCCGCAACAAGGCGTGACCCGTGACCTCAAAGGCACGCCGACCGCGCTGGTCGTCGGGCCGGACAACAAGGTTGAGCTGCGCCAACTCAAGGCCAGTCGCACGGTGGGTAGCCAATGGTTGATCGAAGATGGCCTCAAGGCCGGCGATCGCCTGATCACCGAAGGGCTGCAATTCGTCAAACCAGGCGTTGAAGTCAAGCCGACTGAAGCGACTAACGTAGGCACCAAGAACCCGGTCCCCGCACAGGCAGCTGATAAGGCTTCCAGCGGCAAAGGGGAGTAACCCATGTCGAAATTTTTTATCGACCGTCCGATTTTCGCCTGGGTAATTGCCCTGGTGATCATGCTGGTCGGGGCACTATCGATCCTCAAACTGCCGATCAATCAATACCCGAGCATTGCGCCACCGGCCATTGCGATCCAGGTAACGTACCCTGGCGCTTCTGCACAAACCGTGCAGGACACCGTGGTGCAAGTGATCGAGCAACAGCTCAACGGTATCGATAACCTGCGTTATGTCTCCTCGGAAAGTAACTCCGACGGCAGCATGACCATTACCGCGACCTTCGAGCAGGGCACCAACTCCGATACCGCGCAGGTTCAGGTCCAGAACAAACTGAACCTGGCCACCCCGCTGCTGCCGCAAGAAGTGCAGCAACAGGGAATCCGCGTGACCAAGGCAGTGAAAAACTTCCTGTTGGTCATCGGCGTGGTGTCGCGCGACGGCAGCATGACCAAGGACGACCTGTCCAACTACATCGTGTCGAACATGCAGGACCCGATCTCCCGGACCGCCGGTGTCGGTGACTTCCAGGTCTTCGGTTCGCAGTACGCGATGCGGGTCTGGCTCGACCCGGCCAAGTTGAACAACTTCAACCTGACCCCGGTGGACGTCAAAGCCGCCATTGCTGCACAGAACATCCAGGTGTCCTCCGGGCAACTGGGCGGCCTGCCTGCGGCGCCTGGCCAGCAGTTGAACGCCACCATCATCGGCAAGACCCGCCTGCAGACTGCCGAGCAGTTCAACAAGATCCTGCTCAAGGTCAACAAGGACGGTTCGCAAGTGCGCCTGTCGGACGTCGCTGACGTCGGCCTGGGCGGTGAGAACTACAGCATCAATGCCCAGTTCAACGGCGCACCGGCTTCCGGTCTGGCGGTAAAACTGGCCAACGGTGCCAACGCCCTCGACACCGCAAAAGCACTGCGCAACACCATCGACACGCTCAAGCCGTTCTTCCCGCAAGGCATGGAAGTGGTGTTCCCGTACGACACGACGCCAGTCGTGACCGAGTCGATCAAGGGTGTGGTTGAAACCCTGGTCGAAGCGATCGTGCTGGTGTTCCTGGTGATGTTCCTGTTCCTGCAAAACTTCCGCGCCACCGTCATCACCACGATGACTGTACCGGTTGTATTGCTCGGTACGTTCGGGATCCTTGCGGCCTTTGGTTTCAGCATCAACACCCTGACCATGTTCGGTATGGTTCTCGCCATCGGCTTGCTGGTGGATGACGCCATCGTCGTGGTGGAGAACGTCGAGCGGGTCATGAGCGAAGAAGGCCTTTCACCCAAGGAGGCCACCAAGAAATCCATGGGGCAGATCCAGGGTGCACTGGTCGGTATTGCCCTGGTTCTGTCGGCGGTACTGCTGCCGATGGCGTTCTTCAGCGGCTCCACGGGCGTGATCTACAAACAGTTCTCGATCACCATCGTATCGGCCATGGCCTTGTCGGTGCTGGTTGCCCTGATCTTCACCCCGGCGCTGTGCGCCACCATGCTCAAGGCCATTCCGAAAGGCGAGCACGGCACCCCGAAACGCGGCTTCTTCGGCTGGTTCAACCGCAGCTTCGATCGCGGCGTGAAAAGCTACGAACGCGGCGTGGGCAACATGCTCACGCACAAGGCACCGTACTTGCTGGCGTACCTGATCATCGTGGTCGGCATGATCTGGCTGTTCACCCGCATCCCGACGGCGTTCCTGCCGGAAGAGGACCAAGGTGTACTGTTTGCCCAGGTGCAGACCCCGGCCGGCTCAAGTGCCGAGCGGACCCAGGTGGTGATCGACGAGATGCGCTCCTACCTGCTGGATAAAGAATCCAGTGCAGTCGCCTCGGTGTTCACGGTCAACGGCTTCAACTTTGCCGGTCGTGGCCAGAGCTCGGGCCTTGCGTTCATCATGCTCAAGCCGTGGGGCGAAAGGGATGCGGAAAACAGCGTGTTCAAACTCGCCGCCCGCGCCCAGCAACACTTCTTCAGCTTCCGCGATGCCATGGTGTTTGCCTTCGCACCGCCAGCGGTACTTGAATTGGGTAACGCCACCGGTTTCGACGTGTTCCTGCAAGACCGTGCCGGTATCGGTCACGAGAAGCTGATGGAGGCGCGCAACCAGTTCCTTGGCATGGCGGCCCAGAGCAAAGTGCTCTATCAGGTACGTCCAAACGGACTGAACGACGAACCGCAGTACCAACTGGAAATCGATGACGAAAAGGCCAGTGCCCTGGGCATTACCCTCACCGACATCAACAGCACCCTTTCGATTGCCTTGGGCAGTAGCTACGTCAACGACTTCATCGACCGTGGTCGCGTGAAGAAGGTGTACGTGCAAGGTCAGCCAAACTCGCGGATGAGCCCGGAAGACATCAAGAAGTGGTACGTACGCAACGCTGAAGGAACCATGGTGCCCTTCTCGGCTTTTGCCAAGGGTCAGTGGATCTACGGTGCTCCGAAGCTGTCGCGTTACAACGGTGTGGAAGCGATGGAAATCCTCGGTTCTCCGGCTCCGGGCTACTCCACCGGTGAAGCCATGGCTGAAGTCGAAGCGCTGGCGAAGAAACTGCCGGCGGGTGTCGGTATTTCCTGGACCGGCCTGTCGTATGAAGAACGGCTGTCCGGCTCCCAGGCTCCAGCGTTGTACGCGTTGTCGCTGCTGATGGTGTTCCTGTGCCTGGCGGCGTTGTATGAGAGCTGGTCGATCCCGATCGCAGTGATGTTGGTGGTGCCATTGGGGATCATCGGTGCGCTGCTAGCGACCAGCCTGCGGGGCCTGTCCAACGACGTTTACTTCCAGGTGGGCCTGTTGACGACCATCGGTCTGGCGGCGAAAAACGCCATCCTGATCGTGGAATTCGCCAAGGAACTGCATGAACAGGGCAAGAGCCTGCGCGATGCCGCGATCGAAGCCTGCCGCATGCGTTTGCGCCCGATCATCATGACCTCCCTGGCCTTCGTTCTGGGTGTGGTTCCACTGGCGATTTCCACGGGTGCAGGTTCAGGTAGCCAACACGCCATCGGTACCGGGGTTATTGGCGGTATGATCACGGCCACGGTCCTGGCAATTTTCTGGGTACCCCTGTTCTTCGTCACCGTGTCGTCCATCGGTCAGCGCAAAAAAACCGATGAAGATGACGCAATCGAAACTCCTAAAGAGGCTGGCCAATGAGCAAGTCGCTACTCTCCCTAGCCGTTGCCGCGTTCGTGCTCAGTGGCTGCTCGCTGATACCTGATTATCAGCAGCCCGCTGCACCGGTCCCGAGCGAATTCCCGCAGGGCCCGGCGTACTCGCCGGCCCAGGCGCCGAATCAGGCCGCTGCCGAACAAGGCTGGAAGCAGTTTTTCCATGATCCGGCACTGCAACAGCTGATCCAGGTCGCTCTGGAAAACAACCGGGACCTGCGTGTCGCAGCCCTGAATATCGATGCCTTCGCGGCGCAGTACCGCATTCAGCGTGCGGACCTGTTCCCGGCCGTTTCGGCCAATGGCACCGGCAGCCGCCAGCGTGTTCCGGCGGACGCTTCGCAAACGGGTGAAGCAGGCATTGTCAGCTCGTACTCGGCCACGGTCGGCATCAGCGCCTATGAACTCGACCTGTTCGGTCGGGTTCGCAGCCTGAGCGAACAAGCCCTGCAGCAGTACTTCGCGACCGAAGAAGGCCGTCGTAGCACTCAGATCAGCCTTGTGGGCAGCGTGGCCAATGCCTACCTGACCTGGCAGGCGGACAAAGAACTGCTCAAGGTGACCCAGGACACCCTCGGCGCGTTCCAGGAGAGCTACAAGCTCACCGCTCGCAGTAACGAAGTGGGTGTAGCCTCGGCACTGGACCTCGCTCAGTCGCGCACCTCGGTGGAAAACGCCCGTGCCCAACTGGCGAAGTACACCCGTCAGGTCGCTCAGGATGAAAACAGCCTGGTGCTGCTGCTCGGTACCGGTATCCC
Source organism: Pseudomonas sp. LBUM1643 (assembly GCF_059716215.1). Lineage (NCBI taxonomy): Bacteria > Pseudomonadati > Pseudomonadota > Gammaproteobacteria > Pseudomonadales > Pseudomonadaceae > Pseudomonas > Pseudomonas sp. LBUM1643. The sequence continues at coordinate 1,422,134 of NZ_CP166813.1, read as the reverse complement.
GGCCAACCTGCAAGCCGCCAAGCCGCTGTCTGATGACTTGTTGAGCGACGTACCGCCTGGCTTGCCGTCGGACTTGCTGCAACGTCGTCCGGACATCCTGCAAGCCGAGTACAACCTCAAGGCTGCCAACGCCAACATCGGCGCTGCACGGGCTGCGTTCTTCCCGAGCATCAGCCTGACCGCTAACGCCGGTTCCCTGAGCCCGGACCTTTCGGGTCTGTTCAAGGGCGGGTCGGGAACCTGGTTGTTCCAGCCGCAAATCAATTTGCCGATCTTCAATGCCGGCAGCCTGCGCGCCAGCCTGGATTACTCGAAAATCCAGAAAGACATCGGCGTGGCGAACTACGAGAAGTCCATTCAAACGGCCTTCCAGGAAGTCGCTGACGGCCTGGCCGCCCGCCAGACCTACACCGAGCAACTGAAGGCCCAGCGTGATTTCGTCACCGCCAACCAGGACTACTACCGTCTGGCCGAGCGTCGTTATCGCATTGGCGTCGACAGCAACCTGACCTTCCTCGATGCCCAGCGCCAGCTGTTCAGTGCCCAACAGGTATTGATCACCGACCGTCTGGCGCAACTGGTCAATGCGGTCAATCTGTACAAGGCACTGGGCGGTGGCTGGAATGAGCAGACGGCCAGGAACGAGCCGTTGAAAGAAGAAGCGCCGAAGATGAAGTTGTTCTGATAGCGCTGTGAGTCAACTTGAAGCCCACCTCTTGGTGGGCTTTTTGTTGGCGACGGAAAAGGTGTGTTGTTCGTTATGGCCCATCGCCAGCAGGCTAGCTCCCACAGGGAACCGGGTTTCTGCAGGAAGAAGGGTGTGCTGTTCTTTATGACCCCATCGCCAGCAGGCTGGCTCCCCCACGGAACCGGGTTTCTGCAGAAAGAATGGAGTTCAATGTGGGAGCTAGCCTGCTAGCGATGAGGCCAGCCCCTACACAAAAAAACCCAAAACCATGTTGCGTTCGATAATCGCCCAAAACCTGCTTTTAAGAATTGAACCATCCAGTACATTCCCCGCACCATTCTGCGCACAAGACAAATAACATCAGGTTCTACTTCATGCCCCCGCGCCCTGCCCTGTCCGGCTGATCCCGTTCGTTTTTGTCCTGATTTCCGATGGTTGTCTGCAACCCCAAAGGTCGCGGCATTACCCGTTTCATCCCCAAGAATTAGAGAGACCCGAGCCCATGACGCCTTCCTCCGCGCAGTACTTCGTTCCCAGTCTGATTGTCGTCGCCCTGGCCAGCGCGGCCCTTCCAGCCCAGGCTGAAGATGCAGGTTTTGTCGAAGACGCCAAGGTCAACCTGAACCTGCGCAACTTCTACATCAATCGCAACTTCACCAACCCGACCAAGGCCCAGGGCAAGGCTGAGGAGTGGACGCAGAGTTTCATCCTCGACGCGAAATCCGGTTTCACCCAGGGCACGATCGGGTTTGGTATGGATGTGCTGGGGCTGTACTCGGTGAAGCTCGACGGAGGCAAGGGCACCGGTGGAACGCAGTTGTTGCCGCTGGACCATGATGGTCGTCCGGCAGACAATTTCGGTCGCACCAATGTCGCGTTCAAGGCAAAACTGTCTCAGACCGAAGTGAAGGTCGGCGAATGGATGCCGGTGCTGCCGATCCTGCGTTCGGACGACGGGCGCTCCCTGCCGCAAACCTTCCGTGGGGGCCAGATCACCTCGAAGGAAATCAACGGACTGACGCTTTATGGTGGCCAGTTCCGCGCCAACAGCCCGCGAGATGACAGCAGCATGAGCGACATGTCGATGACCGGCAAAGCGGGCTTCACTTCCGACCGCTTCAACTTCCAGGGCGGCGAGTACGTTTTCAACGAGAAGCGCACCCAGATCGCGCTGTGGAACGCCGAACTCAAGGACATCTACAGCCAGCAATTCGTCAACCTGATCCACAGCCAGCCCTTCGGTGACTGGACCTTGGGCGCCAATCTGGGGTTCTTTTACGGCAAGGAAGACGGGAGCGCCCGGGCCGGCGATCTGGATAACAAGACCTGGTCTGGCCTGTTCTCGGCCAAATACGGAGGCAACACCTTCTACGTCGGTGTGCAGAAGCTGACCGGCGACAGCGCCTGGATGCGCGTCAACGGCACCAGCGGCGGTACGTTGGCCAACGACAGCTACAACGCCAGCTACGACAACGCCCAGGAAAAATCCTGGCAACTGCGCCATGACTACAACTTCGTTGCCCTCGGCGTTCCCGGCCTGACCCTGATGAATCGCTACATCAGCGGCGACAACGTGCACACCGGCACAGTGACCGACGGCAAGGAATGGGGGCGCGAAAGCGAATTGGGCTACACCGTACAAAGCGGCGCATTGAAGGATTTAAACGTGAAATGGCGCAACTCGACCATGCGCCGGGACTACAGCGACAACGAGTTTGATGAGAACCGCGTGATCGTCAGCTACCCGATCAGCCTGTTGTAAACCTGTAGGAGCAAGGCTTGCTCGCGAAGAGGCTGTGTCAGTCGATATTTAATGCGCCTGGCAGACCGCTATCGCGAGCAGGCTCGCTCCCACATTGCTCCGGTGTGATAGAAAATTTCGCGTTCACTGGAGATCCCCTGTGGGAGCGAGCCTGCTCGCGATGGCGTCAGTTCATTCCACAAAAAATCCCGATGATCACTCCCGCGATTCAACCCCCAACTCGTCCCACACCGATTCCGCCAAATGGAACGTCGCATTTGCCGCCGGGATACCGCAGTAGATCGCGCTCTGCATGATCACTTCCTTGATCTCGCCACGGGTCACGCCGTTGTTGGCGGCGGCACGCAGGTGCAGCTTCAGTTCTTCGTTGCGGTTCATGCCGATCAGCATGGCGATGGTGATCAGGCTGCGGGTGTGACGCGGCAGGCCCGGACGGGTCCAGATGTCACCCCAGGCGTGGCGGGTGATCATTTCCTGAAACTCCGAGTTGAACTCGGTCAGGGCGTTCAGGCTGCGGTCGACATGGGCGTCGCCCAGTACCGCACGACGGACCTTCAGGCCCTCGTCGTAACGTTGTTTCTCGTCCACAACCATCCCCTTAATCTGCTGACAAAAACGCCACGACCTGCCCGCTGAACGCAGCGCCGGCCTGAACGTTGGACAGGTGCGCCGCGTAGAACTGCGCATACTCGGCGCCGAGCACATGCTGTTGAATGAAGTGCCCACCGGCCGGTGGCGTGACCGCGTCTTCAGTGCCGGCAATCACCAGCAGCGGGACCTTGATCGACGACAACTGCTCACGGAAATCGGCATCGCGTACAGCCGCGCAATTGGCCGCGTAACCTTCAGGTGACGTGGCCGCCAGCATGTCGGTGATTCTGCTGGCCACCGCCGGATTGGCCTCGGCAAAGTCCGGCGTGAACCAGCGCGCAATCGATGCATCGCGCAGCGCGACCATGGCCGCCTTGCCATCACGCAACACCATTTCGATGCGCGGATTCCAGATCGACGGATCGCCAATTTTCGCCGCGGTATTGCACACCACCAGCTTGAGCAGACGATGACCGGCGTTGATCCCCAGCCACTGGCCAATCAACCCGCCCATGGACAAACCACAGAAATGCGCACGCTCGATGTGCAACGCATCCAGCAGTGCCAGCACGTCGTGACCCAGTTGTTCGATGGTGTAAGGCCCTGGGGTCACCAGTGACTGGCCGTGACCACGGGTATCGAAACGCAGCACACGGAAATGCTCGGTGAACGCCGGAATTTGTGCATCCCACATGTGCAGGTCAGTGCCCAGCGAGTTGGACAGCACCAGCACCGGCGCATCGACCGGTCCATCGAGTTGGTAATGCAGTTCGCCATCGGCGAGTTGTACGAAAGCCACAGCAATCTCCTTCAGGCAGAAAACGCAACATGTTCAGCCACCGCTCGTTCGACCCAGGTATGGGCCTGACCGAGGTAATGGGCCGGGTTCAGCAGATGATCGAGTTCAGTTGCAGAAAGCTCGGCGGTCACTTGCGGCTCATCGCCCAGGACCGCGCGCAAATGACGCTGCTCGGCGACGGCACGCTTGCAGCACTGCTCGAGCAAGTGATGCGCAGTGTCGCGGCCGACCCGTTGGGCGAGGACGATGCTGACCGCTTCGGCGAGTACCAGCCCCTGGGTCAGATTGAGGTTACGGGCCATGCGGTCGGCATCGACTTCCAGCCCGTCCGCCACCAGCACCGCCTGCTTGAGACTGCCCGACACCAGGCAGCAAATCTCCGGCAACGTTTCCCACTCGGCATGCCACAGGCCCAGGCTGCGCTCGTGCTCCTGGGGCATGGCGCTGAACAGGGTCGAGAGCAAACCGGGAACCCGGGTTGCTGCACCAATCAGCACCGCCGCGCCGACCGGGTTGCGCTTATGCGGCATGGTCGACGAACCACCCTTGCCCGGCGCAGAAGGCTCGAACACTTCGCCGGCCTCGGTTTGCATCAACAGGCTGATGTCGCGCCCCAGCTTGCCGAGACTGCCTGCGATCAATCCCAGCACCGAACCAAATTCCACGAGACGATCACGCTGGGTGTGCCAGGGCTGTTCGGGCAACGTCAGATGCAGTTCATCGGCCAGTGCCTGGGCAATCGGCATCGCCTGTTCGCCGAGGGCGGCAAGGGTTCCGGATGCGCCACCAAATTGCAGCACCAGCAACCGCGGTTTGAGTTCTTGCAGGCGCTGACGGCTACGGGTTACCGCGCCCAGCCAACCGGCGATTTTCATGCCCAGGGTGACCGGTGTCGCGTGTTGCAGCCAGGTGCGACCGGCCAGTGGCGTGGCGACATACCGCTGGGCTTGGGTTGCCAGCGTTTGCGCCAGTTGCGCCAGATCATGTTCGATCAATTCCAGCGCACGACGAAGCTGCAGCACCAGGCCGGTGTCCATCACGTCCTGACTCGTCGCGCCCAGATGCACATAACGCTCGGCTTCGGCATCCTGTGCCGCAACCTGTTTGCCCAGCACTTTCACCAAAGGAATCGCTGAATTGCCCGCCGTGGCGATCGCCTCGCCGAGCACCGTAAAATCGTAAAGACCTGCCAGGCACGCCGCTTCAATCGGGGCAACCGCTGACTGCGGGATTAACCCGACACGAGCTTCAGCCCGGGCCAGCGCCGATTCGAAATCAAGCATGGCCTGAACCCGGCCCTGATCGCAGAACACCTCACGCATATCGCGGGCAGTGAAATAGGCATCGAACAATTGATTGCCCGGTCGCTCGTTCATAAACAGTTCCTGAGGGCGTGGGCCGACGTGGCCCACGCGTAAAAATCAGAGGTCGTGGTGCAGGTATTTCGCCTGTTTCGGCAGGCGCAAGCTGAACAGGAACGCCACCGCCATCATCACCGTCACGTACCAGTAGAACGAGTTTTCCATGCCCACGGCTTTAAGGCTCAGGGCGACGTACTCTGCCGACCCGCCGAAGATCGCATTCGCCACCGCATACGCCAGGCCGACGCCCAGGGCACGCACTTCAGGCGGAAACATTTCGGCTTTCACCAGCCCGCTGATGGAGGTGTAAAAACTGACGATCGCCAAGGCCACGGTAATCAGGACAAAGGCCAGGAACGGACTGCTGACACTTTTCAGGCTCAGGAGGATAGGCACGGTGAACAGGGTCCCCAGGGCACCGAACCAGAGCATCGAACTACGTCGGCCAATCTTGTCCGCGAGCATGCCGAACAGCGGTTGCATGCACATATAGAGGAACAGCGCGCCGGTCATGATGTAGCTGGCGGTCTTGGCGTGCATTCCGGCCGTGTTCACCAGGTACTTCTGCATGTACGTCGTGAAGGTGTAGAAAATCAACGAACCACCGGCGGTGTAACCCAGCACGGTGATGAACGCGGCTTTGTGATCACGAAACAATGCGCGGATGCTGCCGGCGTCTTTGTTTTCGCGCATTTCCTTGCTTGAGGTTTCCTTGAGCGAACGACGCAGGAACAGCGAGATCAACGCGGCCACGGCGCCGACCACGAACGGGATCCGCCAGCCGTAGGCACGCAGGTCATCTTCGGTGAGAAACTGTTGCAGGACCACCACCAGCGACACCGCCAGCAACTGCCCGCCAATCAGCGTCACGTACTGGAACGAGGCGAAGAAACCACGCTGGCCCTTGAGCGCGACTTCGCTCATGTAGGTCGCGGTGGTGCCGTACTCCCCGCCCACGGACAAGCCCTGGAGCAAACGCGCGAACAACAACATGATCGGTGCCCAAACGCCGATGTCCTTATAGGTCGGCAGGCACGCGATCAGCAACGAGCCAAAGCACATCATCAGAATCGAAATCAGCATCGAATTCTTGCGCCCGTGCTTATCTGCAACACGACCGAAAATCCAGCCGCCAATCGGCCTCATCAGGAACCCGGCCGCGAACACGCCAGCGGTGTTTACCAACTGCACGGTCGGGTTATCGGACGGGAAAAAGGCCGGGGCGAAATAGATCGCGCAAAAGGCGTAGACGTAGAAGTCGAACCATTCGACGAGGTTGCCGGACGAGGCGCCAACGATCGCAAAGATCCTTTTGCTGCGCTCTTCACCGGTGTAGTGCGCTGGAGTAGCGGTGGGGGTTGTCATTGTTTTTCACTCTTTGGGGACAGTGACAGTCTAGACACACTTCGCAACAGTCCCGTTCCACGGCACCAAAACATCAAAAGATCGCAGCCTGCGGCAGCTCCTACAGAAAGCACGCCGTACCAGTGTAGGAGCTGCCGCAGGCTGCGATCTTTTGATCTCAATAATCGAAAAACACCGTCTCCGCGTCGGTGCCCTGCAAAATCACATTCCACTGATAAACACCTGAAGCATCCTGCTTGGCCATCAATGTCTGGCGGCGATCCGCAGGAACGCATTCCAGTAACGGATCTTCGACATTGGCCGGCTCGCCATCAAAGTAAATCCGTGTCAGCAAGTGCTTCACCAGCCCTCGAGCAAACACCAGCACCACCAAATGCGGCGCCTGGGTCGTGCCTTTCAAGCCTTCCACCGCGCCGGGCTTGATGGTGGTGAAACGGAAGCGCCCTTCTGCATCCACCGGCACACGGCCAAAGCCTTCGAAGTTCGGGTCCAGCGGTTTCTCTTGATCGTCTTCAGGGTGGGCATATTTGCCGGCCGCATTGGCCTGCCACACTTCCAGCATGGCGTCGTTAACGACATCGCCATTGCCGTCCACCACTTGCCCGGTGATCGCCACGCGCTCGCCAAGGGTTTGCTCGACGGTCAGGTCTTCGCGGTTCAGCCAGGTCAGGCCGATGTGGTAGTACGGTCCGACGGTGTGGGACGTGGTCGCGTTCAGCGTCATCTTATTTCTCCATCGGCGTGGCTTCGCGGCCGCGCAAGACGATGTCCCAGCGATAACCGAGGGCGTAGGAAGGAATGGTTTTTTCCAGGTCGAAACTGGCGATCAGGCGCTCTTTGGCACTCGTGTCCGGTACGCAGTTGTAGATCGGGTCATAGGCCAGCAGCGGGTCGCCGGGAAAATACATCTGGGTGACCAGGCGCGTCAGGATGCTGGGCCCGAACAGCGAAAAGTGGATATGCGCCGGGCGCCACGCGTTGTGGTGGTTGCCCCATGGGTAGGCGCCAGGCTTGATGGTCTGGAACTGATACCAGCCATCAGCGTCGGTCACGGTGCGTCCGGTACCTGTGAAGTTCGGGTCCAGCGGTGCGTCGTGCACGTCGCGAGCATGGTTGTAGCGCCCTGCGGCGTTGGCCTGCCAGATCTCCACCAGAATTCCGGGCACCGGCAATCCGTTTTCGTCCAGCACACGGCCATGAATGATGATGCGTTCGCCCTGCGGCTCACCTGAATGCTGTGCGGTCAGGTCATTGTCCTGCTCTTTGATACGCTCGGCACCGATGGTCGGGCCGGTGATTTCCGACAGCGAATGCGGCAAAAACACCAACGGCTTGGATGGCGAGCGACGGTTGGTGGATTGATAGGCCGGGTGCAGGTAGTCCGGCTGAGTGCCCTCTTGTGGGCGGCGGTAACCAGGCTTGTCAGACATTACGCTTTCCTCTGTTCTTGTTAGTCACGGCTGCACGTCAGACGCGTTCGATTGCCAAGGCCAGACCCTGGCCCACACCGACACACATGGTTGCCAGTGCTTTCTTGCCACCGGTTTTCTCCAACTGGTGCAACGCCGTCAATACCAGTCGCGCGCCGCTCATGCCCAGGGGATGGCCCAAGGCAATCGCGCCACCGTTCGGGTTGACCTGAGCGGCGTCGTCCGCCAAACCCAGTTCACGCAACACCGCCAAGCCCTGGCTGGCGAACGCTTCGTTGAGTTCGATGACGTCGAAATCGCTGACGGCCAGGCCGAGGCGCTCGGTCAATTTGCGCACCGCCGGTACAGGGCCGATGCCCATGACCCTAGGCGCGACACCGGCGCTGGACATGCCCAGCACCTTGGCTCGAGCGGTCAGCCCGTGCTTCTTCACGGCTTCGGCAGACGCCAGAATCAGCGCCGCCGCACCGTCGTTGACCCCGGACGCATTGCCGGCGGTCACGGTTTTGTCCGGACCATTGACCGGTTTGAGTTTCGCCAGGGTTTCCAGGGTGGTGTCGGCGCGTGGATGCTCATCCTGGCTGACAACGGTTTCACCCTTCTTGTGGGCGATGCGCACTTCGACGATTTCCTCAGCGAAAAAGCCTGCAGCTTGCGCGGCGGCTGTCCGCTGCTGACTGCGCAGTGCGAAAGCGTCCTGATCTTCGCGGGACACTTCGTAGTCGTCAGCCACGTTGTCAGCGGTCTGCGGCATCGCATCGACACCGTATTGCGCTTTCATCAACGGATTGATGAAGCGCCAGCCAATGGTGGTGTCTTCCAGCTTCATGTTGCGCGAGAACGCGGCGTCAGCCTTGCCCATCACGAACGGCGCGCGGGACATCGATTCGACGCCGCCGGCAATCGCCAGCTCCATCTCGCCGCTGGCAATGGCGCGAAAGGCAGTGCCGATGGCGTCCATGCCGGAGGCGCAGAGACGATTGAGGGTCACACCCGGAATGCTCTCCGGAAGACCTGCCAGCAGTAGCGCCATGCGCGCGACGTTGCGATTGTCTTCGCCGGCCTGGTTGGCACAGCCGAGGAACACCTCGTCCACCGCGCTCCAGTCCACCGATGGATTGCGCGCCATCAGTGCCTTGATCGGCACGGCGGCCAGGTCGTCGGCACGGACCGAGGACAGACCACCGCCGAACCGGCCGATGGGGGTGCGAATCGCGTCGCAGATATAAACGTCACGCATCAGGCTTCTCCGGGTGCTTGGCCGTGGGCGGCGGCGGTGCGGGCTTCCAGATCCCTGAGTGCTTTGAGTTCAACCTCGGTCGGCTCAGCCGTGCTTTCTACCGTATCGGCGAAGCGAATCGCCCAACCGGTGGCCGCGACGACTTGCTCACGTGTCACGCCGGGGTGCAGCGCGGTGACCACAAATTCATGGGTATCCGCTTCCGGCTCCATGATGCACAGGTCAGTGATGATGCCGACAGGGCCGGCGCCCGGCAGGCCCAGACGCTTGCGCGAATCGCCACCCTCGCCATGGCCGACGGAGGTAATGAAGTCGAGTTTGTCGACGAAAGAGCGTGCCGATTGCTTGAGAATGATCAACACGCTTTTGGCGGAACCAGCGATTTCTGGAGCACCGCCGGCACCCGGCAGGCGGACTTTCGGCGCGTGGTAATCGCCAACGACCGTGGTGTTGATGTTGCCAAAGCGATCGACTTGCGCAGCGCCGAGGAAGCCGACGTCAATACGACCACCCTGCAGCCAGTAGCGAAAAATCTCACCGGTCGGGACGACGGTGTCGGCCGTTTCCGCCAGTTCGCCATCACCAATCGACAGCGGCAATACGCTCGGCTTGGCGCCAATCGGACCCGACTCATAGATAAGGACGACGTCAGGCGAAGACGTCAGGCGTGCCAGGTTGGCCGCTTTCGATGGCAGGCCGATGCCGACGAAGCACACCGAACCGTTTTTCAGGCGGCGAGCGGCGGCGACGGTCATCATTTCATTGGTGGTGTAAGTCATTACTTCGCCTCCGAAGCAGCGGCCAGCTTGGCCTGGAACTCGCTGAAGTCAGCGCAGCCATGGATGTACTCGTTAATCCACGCAGTGAAGGTTTCACGGTCGCGGGCAATCGGGTCCCACGCCTGATAGAAACGATTGTCACGCTCGTTGTAGCCGTGGGCGTAGGACGGGTGCGCCCCGCCAGGTACATGGCAGACCGCGCTCAACGCCCAGGTCGGCAACACACAGGCGTTCATCGGCGCATTAAGGTCATCGACGATTTCTTCGACGGTGACGATGCAACGCTTGGCGGCCAACGCGGCTTCTTTCTGCACGCCGAGAATGCCCCAGAGCAACACGTTGCCCTTGCGGTCGGCTTTCTGCGCATGAATCACGGTGATGTCAGGGCGTACCGAAGGCACCGCGGCCAGCACTTCACCGGTGAAGGGGCAAGTGACGGTTTTGATCAGCGGGTTGACCTTCGGCAGGTCGGAGCCGGCATACGCGCGAAGCACTGCGAAAGGCAGGCCCGAAGCGCCGGCGACGTAGGCATTGGCCAGATCGGCGTGGCTGTGTTCTTCAATCTCCAGTGCGTGAGGCCATTGCTTCTCGACCGCATCGCGCAGCCGGTGCAACGAACCGACACCCGGATTGCCGCCCCAGGAGAAAATCAACTTGCGCGCACACCCGGCACCGATCAACTGGTCATAGATCAAGTCAGGCGTCATTCGCACCAGCGTCAGATCTTTCTTGCCCTGGCGAATGATCTCGTGACCCGCCGCCGTAGGAATCAGATGAGTGAAGCCTTCGAGCGCGACGGTATCGCCGTCATTTACGAATTGCTTCACCGCGTCGTGCAGCGAAAGGATTTCAGCCATGGGGCAAGCTCCCGTTTTATTATCAACCGACAGTGGAAGAAAAAGGCGCGATGCGCAGCGCCGGAATGACTGAAGAGTAAGCCTCTGAAAAACGTCAAACAATCCGATAATCGACTGAGTGTTCGTTTATCGAACACTTTGATGTTTGGCTATCGATTGCTGAAAGCATCGCGGGCAAGCCACGCTTCCACAGGGGATCGCGTTTTCATGTGGGAGCGTGGCTTGCCCGCGAAGAGGCCATTGAACTCACCAGAAAATCTGGATCAAGGCTTCAAGTCGCATCCGCGTGACTGACCACGCCCTTGATCACCACCGCAACCGTTGCCACCGCCGCCGGAATCACCAGCGCCGTCAACACCTGCTCGAAATTCCAGCCCAGGCCCAGCAGCGTCGCGCCCATCCAGGCGCCGAGAATCGCGCCGAATCGGCCGATACCGAGCATCCACGACACACCGGTCGCCCGCCCTTGAGTCGGGTAAAACCGCGCGGCCAGGGATGGCATCGCCGATTGCGCACCGTTGACGCACATGCCGGCAATCAGCACCAGCGTGGCCAGGATCGTAATGTTGCCCAGGCTCTGCCCCACGGCGTAGGCAAACACCCCGGCCAACAGGTAGAAAGTGCCAATGACTTTGTGCGGATTGAACCGATCCATGGCCCACCCCACGCCCACCGCACTCAACACACCGCCAAACTGAAACAGCGCACCAATGAATGCCGCCTGTTCCATGCTCGCGCCACTGTCACGCATCAGTGTCGGCAACCAGCTGGTCAGCAGGTAAACGATCACCAGGCCCATGAAGTAGGTCAGCCATAACAACAACGTGCCGGCGCTGTAGGTGCCGGAGAAGATCACCGCGAACACATTGCGTGCTTTCACGGTTTTTTGCTCCGGCACACTGAAGCTGGACGCCAGGGCCACAACGGCAGGATCAATGGGCGACAGGGTTTTGCGTACTTTGTCCGTACCGCGATTGCGCACGACGAGGTAGCGCGCCGACTCCGGCAGCCAGAACAACAGCACCACGGCAAGGATCAGCGGCAGAATCCCGCCTATCAACAGCAAGCTGTGCCAGCCAAACATCGGAATCAGTTTGGCCGAGATAAACCCGCCGCCGGCCATACCGAGGTTGAAGCCGCAGAACATGCTGGTCACCAGCAATGATTTCTTGCGCTCCGGGGTGTATTCGGAAAGCAGCGTGGTGGCGTTCGGCATCCCGGCGCCCAGTCCCAACCCGGTCAGGAAACGCAACACCAGCAGTTGATCGACGTTGGTGCTGTAAGCCGACGCCAGGCTGAAGGCGCCAAACAACAGCACCGCGCCCACCAGTACGACTTTTCGCCCGAAGCGGTCAGCCAAAGGGCCGGAACCCAGTGCGCCAAACACCATGCCGATCAACGCGGCACTCATTACCGGGCCGAGGCTGGCGCGGTCGATCCCCCAATCCTGCGACAGGGCTGGAGCGATAAATCCCATGGCCGCGGTATCGAGGCCATCGAGGAAGACAATCAGAAAACAGAGGATCACCACTCGCCACTGGTAGCGCGAAATGGGTTGAGCATTGATGAAGGACTGCACGTCGAGGCAGTTTCCTACAGCAGACTGAGGCTGGTTCATTATTTTTATCCACGCAAGAACGCAGTCGAACAGGTGCCAGCTGAGGCTGGCGCTGCCGCGACATTAATGATCCCGGGGAAAGAGCGTCAATTCGATAAACGCGAGTCTGTGCGTTTATCGAACATCTTAGGCGGGTCTATGCGAAAAGTTGTGCGCTGAGGTCACGGCTGGCGCTGAGGAGGCCTGGCAGGAACCGTTGCTCCAGCTCGTTACGACTCACCCGGCCGGCGTGGGTGCTGACGTTCAAGGCCGCGACGACTTGCCCGGAGGCGTCGTACACCGGCACGGCGATCGAGCGCAGACCCTGCTCCAGCTCCTGATCGACGATGCACCAACCTTGTCGTCGTACTTCCTGCAGGCATTCGAGTAACGCCTCCGGTGTGTGCAAGGTGCGGCTGGTCTTGGCCTGCAGTTCAGCGTGATCGAGGTTCTCGCGCAGCGAAGTGTCGTCCAGCGCGGCGAGAAGAATCCTGCCCATGGAAGTGCAATACGCCGGTAGACGCCCGCCCACCGACAGGTCCACGGAAATCAACCGTTGGGTCGTCGCCGAACGGGCGATGTACAGGATGTCGTTGCCCTCCAGTGTCGCCATGTTGCAGGCCTCGTGAAGTTGCTCGCTCATGCGATCCAGATACGGCTGGGCCGAGACTGCCAGCGGCGTCGAGGACAAGTAGGCATGACCGAGGGTCAATACTTTCGGAAGCAACGAATAGGTGCGACCGTCAGTGGTGGCGTAGCCGAGTTTGATCAGCGTGTGCAGGCAACGTCGCACAGCGGCGCGGGGGATTTCCGTGCGGTGGCTGATTTGGGCGATGGTCAGGTGGCGTTTGCGTTCCTGGAACGCCTGCACCACGGCCAGACCGCGGGCCAGGGACGTCATGAAGTCCGGATCGCCGGTCAGGGCCTGTATTCGCTTCGCGGGGGAGGCAACAATGGGCGGCGCCACCGAGGCGAAGGAATTGCGCATTTGATCGTTCATATCAGGTCCTTTCCACACGAATCAACAGGCATTACAAGCGGCTGCGGGTCGACGCACAAGCCTGGCGCAGCGAGATTGGGCGATTATCGAACCATCAACCGATAATCGCAATTGCTTTACCCTGGGCAACACGCCGCCATGTGGAACGATGCCCGCTGGATTTACGGACCGTGTGGGAGTAAAACTTAATGACCGATGCGGGTGCGAACTTGCCCGACTTAATGGCGTCAGAAAGTCAGCGCAACAAAGTGACATACCCAGACACATTAGTTGCCCAAAACTTGCCCGTCACAAAACAATCACACCGGAAAATCTACATTTAACTCGTTGGCGATAGTGTTCTTCGAATCGACCGCTATAATACAATTCACTGGCGAATGGCTTTTCACCTGCCGATTCCGCCACCCGGTGGTGCGATGTTCCATCGCCGCTGCCAGCAGCAAGCGCCTGACGCTCATTTCATATGCTTCGCCAACGCGCTCGCTGAAACAGGAGACTGATGCTACGTCAGATGTGTATCTCTGGTGCCGTGGCCGCCTGCAAAATGGAAGTCTTGATCGCGACGTAAACAAAGCCTTGGCAGGCTTGTGTTGAAGACGTGGCCACTGTACTTGCGCAGTGCGTTTCACCAGAATTTATCTCAACTCAAACAGGTAGCACTGTGACGAAAGACGAACTGCGCGCGGAACTTGAGCGCCAGGAACAACGCTACAAGGAAGTTTACGGCGGGGAAGTTACCACCTACGCCGCCCAGCCCGAACCAGAACGCAAGCCTTGGCGTAAACGCGCCACCGTTCAGGATCAGGCATTTACCCAGGAACTGCAGAAGATGGAAAAGGAACTCAAAGCCGAAGAGCCGTGACTTCAAGGTTTTGATCCTTTCAAGGGTCTGCAGTTACACCCGTTAAAAGCGGGCTGTATCGATGATGCCTTTCGCGCCCGTTACAAGCGGGCAGCGGCAACCTCACCGATCGGATGAGGCAGCGGGCTCATTTCTGACCCTCTTCTCAGATATTTCATACACGCATTCGAGCCTCTCGCGTTCTTGAGCGAAACCCCTGTGCCTGCGGTCTTTCCCAGTCAATTCAATGGCTTGAAAAATCCGGCAAACGTTTCGAGTGTGGGCTATCGTCACAAACTAATTCGTTGAAGAATGTTACCGATGAGCAGCTAGTGCATCGATTAGCAGTCTTTTCTGGCATAATCGCGCCCCCTTATGACCGGGTCAGAAAACCTTCATGATCGATTTATTCAGCGGACTAGATGCTTGGGTGCTTGTGAGCCTCTTGCTCGCCCTGGCCTTTGTCCTCGCCTTCGAGTTCATCAACGGCTTTCATGACACCGCTAACGCGGTGGCCACCGTTATCTACACCAAAGCCATGCCGCCTCATCTGGCGGTGTTCTTTTCCGGTGTGTTCAACTTTCTCGGCGTGTTGCTGGGCGGTGTTGGCGTGGCGTATGCCATCGTCCACCTGTTGCCGGTAGAACTGCTGATCAATGTGAACACCGGTCACGGACTCGCCATGGTGTTCTCGCTGCTCGCCGCCGCCATCACGTGGAACCTGGGCACCTGGTACTTCGGTATTCCGGCCTCCAGCTCCCATACGCTGATCGGTTCGATCCTCGGTGTCGGCCTCGCCAACGCCCTGATCAACGATATCCCGCTGGCTGACGGTGTGAACTGGCAGAAAGCGATCGATATCGGCGCCTCCCTGGTGTTCTCGCCGATGGCGGGTTTCCTGGTCGCGGCCTTGATTCTGATCGGCCTTAAATGGTGGCGTCCGCTGTCGAAGATGCACAAGACGCCGGAACAGCGCCGCAAGATCGACGACAAGAAGCACCCACCGTTCTGGAACCGCCTGGTATTGGTGATTTCAGCCATGGCCGTGAGCTTCGTGCACGGTTCCAACGATGGCCAGAAAGGTATCGGCCTGATCATGTTGGTGTTGATCGGTATCGTGCCGGCGCAGTTCGTACTCGACCTGGGCAGCACTACCTACCAGATCGAGCGCACCCGCGACGCGACGTTGCACTTGAGCCAGTTCTACAAGCGCAATGCCGATACGCTGGGCGAGTACCTGGCCCTGGGCAAAAGCGTGGATGGCGATCTTCCGGAGAAATTCCGTTGCAACCCGCAACAGACCGAACCGACCATCACCGCCCTGCTCGGCACCCTCAAAGGCGTCTCGGACTACCATTCGCTGACGTCGGACAGCCGCATTGAAGTGCGTCGCTACTTGCTCTGCCTGGACGACACGGCGAAGAAAGTCGGCAAGCTGCCAGGCCTGGATGCCCGTGAAAAGGCTGACCTGGACAAATTGCGCAAAGACCTGACAACCACCACTGAATACGCCCCTTTCTGGGTGATTCTGGCGGTAGCCCTGGCCCTGGGCCTGGGCACCATGGTTGGCTGGAAACGTGTGGTACTGACCATCGGCGAGAAAATCGGCAAGCAAGGCATGACCTACTCTCAAGGCATGTCTGCGCAAATCACCACCGCAAGCCTGATCGGCATGGCCAACATCTTCAGCCTGCCGGTGTCCACCACCCACGTCCTGTCTTCGGGCGTAGCGGGCACCATGGTCGCCAACAAAAGCGGCCTGCAAGGCGGAACGGTTAAAACCATCCTGCTGGCCTGGGTACTGACCCTGCCCGCCACGGTGGCCCTGTCGGCTGGCCTGTTCTGGCTGGCGTCGAAGGCACTGGGTAGCTGATAAAAGCTACACAAATAGAAAGGCGCGTTCCGTGAGGTTCGCGCCTTTTTTTATGTCTGCACTATTACAAACACCACAGATCCTGAATTTCAGGCGAAAAAAAAGGGCAACCGAAGTTGCCCAAAATGCCTTGCGTGCTCATTGCTTCCAGAAAGACCTACGGTTTTTTCCGTTTCTGTGAATCCTTCCAGATAAAAAATCCAAACCCTGCAAAAAACAGAACCATGAGGCCGACTGTCAGCACTCCGGCGATCACCACGTTGTCGAAAAACATGACTGGCCTCCTGCACTTGCCCTGTTGCGATGGGGCTAAGTTAACCAATCAGGCAGGAGTGAAAATTGACCGGGGTCAATAACGCCGCGACTGGGCGCGAAAGGAGGGATAAAAACTGACCTGCATCAACCGATGCAGGGGGATTCAACGCTTTTTCGGTTTGTTTTTCGGCTTTTTCTTTGGTTTTCCGAGTGGCATGGCCTGCTCGAAAGCCTGACGTACTTCATTCAGGCGCTTTTCATTGAGGTCATGTACACGCTTGGCACGTTCGGTGTTGAGGTCGATCAGCTTGTCGTCTTGGCTCATGGCGTTCAGTACATCGCGTCGGTGAAATACAAGTGCCGCGTTTGCAGGCAAGGATGTACCAATAATGAGGCCTGACGAAAGAGCTGACCAGCCGGCAGCCTCAGATCTCGATATCGACCCACAAACCTTGGCGAGGCTCGTCCTCAATCAAGGGTGCAACCGGGACGGTATTGTCGGCGTTGAGTTCGTAACCCGGAATCGGCAGATGCTGATCGAGATCTCCCTCAGCCTCACGCCGGCGTTTTTCCCGCTGTTGCTGGCGACGCTGCTCTTCACGCAACTGGAAAGCAGCTTCTTCAGGATCGCGCTGTTGCAGATCGATGGTGCTTTCACTGGAGGTTTGCTGCACCGGGGCGACGGGCGCAATATCCGGGCGCTGGCGAACCGGGTCCTGCTGTGAAGTGATCGGCACGGCACTTAAGGGAAGCATCGGTGGCAGCATAATTATTGGTCTCCTGTCAGCAGGCTGTCGGCTGCGCGGATGGCGACTTGAGCCATCGGTCGCAAACTGTGACCCGGTTAACACCTATTGGTGCCCCAGACCTGCACCTTTGCCTTGATGCACTATCGTAATACCTTGAGTTTTTATGAGAGTCTTTTGGCCCTGAAGCCTTCATTCCGTTAAGATAGCCCGCTTTTTCAAGGTGGGAGTCAGGCAGCATGGCGCAGCAGTATCAACCGGGGCAACGCTGGATCAGTGACAGCGAAGCCGAGCTGGGTTTAGGCACCGTTCTGGCACAGGACGGCCGCTTGTTGACCGTGCTCTACCCGGCCACTGGCGATACTCGCCAGTACGCGCTACGGAATGCGCCCCTCACTCGCGTGAGGTTTTCGCCGGGTGACTCGATCACTCACTTCGAAGGCTGGAAACTGACCGTACGCGAAGTCGACGATGTCGATGGCCTTCTGGTTTATCACGGGCTCAACGCGCAAAACGAAGTCGTCACCCTGCCTGAAACCCAACTATCGAACTTTATTCAGTTCCGTCTGGCCAGCGACCGTCTGTTCGCGGGCCAGATTGACCCGTTGCCCTGGTTCTCCCTGCGCTACCACACGCTGGAACACACCAGCCGCCAGTTGCAATCCTCGCTGTGGGGCCTGGGCGGCGTACGTGCGCAACCGATCGCGCACCAGCTGCACATTGCCCGCGAAGTCGCTGACCGTATCGCGCCACGGGTACTGCTGGCGGACGAAGTAGGCCTGGGCAAGACCATCGAAGCGGGCCTGGTGATCCATCGCCAACTGCTGTCGGGTCGCGCCAACCGTGTGCTGATCCTGGTTCCAGAGAACCTGCAGCACCAATGGCTGGTCGAGATGCGCCGCCGCTTTAATCTTCAGGTCGCGCTGTTCGACGAAGAACGCTTTATCGAAAGCGATGCCGCCAACCCGTTCGAAGACACCCAGCTTGCACTGGTCGCCCTCGAATGGCTGGTAGAAGACGAAAAAGCCCAGGATGCGCTGTTCGCTGCCGGATGGGACCTGCTGGTCGTCGACGAAGCTCACCACCTGGTCTGGCATGAAGAAAAAGCCAGCCGTGAGTATTCGCTGGTCGAGCAACTGGCTGAAGTCATTCCGGGTGTGCTGTTGTTGACCGCCACCCCTGAGCAACTGGGTCAGGACAGTCACTTCGCCCGTCTGCGTCTGCTCGATCCTAACCGTTTCCACGACCTGCATGCCTTCCGCGCCGAGAGCGAAAACTATCGCCCGGTGGCCGAAGCCGTTCAGGAGCTGCTGGACAAAGGGCGCCTGTCGCCTGAAGCGCACAAGACCATCCATGGCTTCCTCGGTAACGAAGGTGAAGCGCTGCTGACTGCGGTCAACGACGGCGACACCGAAGCCAGTGCGCGTCTTGTCCGCGAACTGCTGGACCGCCATGGCACCGGTCGAGTGCTGTTCCGTAACACCCGCGCCGCCGTGCAGGGTTTCCCGGAGCGCAAACTGCATCCGTACCCGCTGCCGTGCCCGGACGAGTACCTCGAACTGCCGCTGGGCGATCACGCCGAGCTATACCCGGAAGTCAGTTTCCAGGCCCAACCGGATGCTAACGAAGAAGAGCGCTGGTGGAAGTTTGATCCACGCGTCGAGTGGCTGATTGACCAGCTGAAAATGCTCAAGCGCACCAAGGTGCTGGTGATTTGCGCCCACGCCGAAACCGCGATGGATCTGGAAGACGCCCTGCGCGTGCGTTCCGGCATCCCGGCGACCGTCTTCCACGAAGGCATGAACATTCTCGAACGTGACCGTGCAGCCGCTTACTTCGCCGACGAAGAATTTGGCGCACAAGTACTGATCTGCTCGGAAATCGGCAGTGAAGGTCGCAACTTCCAGTTCTCGCACCACCTGGTGCTGTTCGACCTGCCTGCGCACCCGGACTTGCTGGAGCAACGTATTGGTCGTCTGGACCGGATCGGCCAGAAGCACATCATCGAACTGCACGTGCCATACCTGGAAACCAGCCCGCAAGAGCGACTGTTCCAGTGGTACCACGAGGCATTGAATGCGTTCCTCAACACCTGTCCGACCGGCAACGCACTGCAGCATCAGTTCGGCCCGCGTCTGCTGCCGTTGCTGGAAAATGCCGACGATGGCGAGTGGCAAGCGCTGATCGACGAGGCCCGTGCCGAGCGTGAGCGTCTGGAAGCCGAGCTGCACACCGGTCGTGACCGCTTGCTGGAACTCAACTCGGGTGGCTCAGGCGAAGGCGATGCGCTGGTCGAGGCCATTCTCGAGCAAGACGACCAGTTCACCCTGCCGATCTATATGGAAACCCTGTTCGATGCATTCGGCATCGACAGTGAAGACCATTCGGAAAACGCACTGATCCTCAAACCGAGCGAAAAAATGCTCGACGCCAGCTTCCCGCTGGGCGACGACGAAGGCGTGACCATCACTTACGACCGCAACCAGGCGCTGTCTCGCGAAGACATGCAGTTCATCACCTGGGAGCACCCGATGGTTCAGGGCGGCATGGACCTGGTGTTGTCCGGTTCCATGGGCAATACCGCCGTGGCATTGATCAAGAACAAGGCGCTGAAACCTGGCACCGTGTTGCTGGAACTGCTCTACGTCAGCGAAGTGGTTGCCCCGCGTTCGCTGCAGCTGGGCCGTTACCTGCCGCCCGCCGCCCTGCGCTGCCTGCTCGATGCAAATGGTAACGACCTGTCGGCCCGCGTGTCGTTCGAGACCCTCAACGATCAGCTCGAAAGCGTACCTCGCGCCAGCGCCAACAAGTTCATCCAGGCCCAACGCGATCAACTGACGCCACGGATCAACGCCGGTGAAGAGAAAATCTTCCCGCGTCACGCTGAACGTGTGGCCGAGGCCCAGCGTCGTCTGGCCGCCGACACCGACGAAGAACTGGCACGCCTGACCGCCTTGCAAGCGGTCAACCCGACCGTACGCGACAGCGAACTGGTTGCCCTGCGCAAACAACGCGAGCAAGGCCTGGCCATGCTGGACAAGGCCGCGTTGCGACTGGAAGCGATCCGGGTGCTGGTGGCGGGCTAAGCCCCCCGCTGTACCGCTGTAAAAAAAAGGCCCGCAGCGATGCGGGCCTTTTTTTCGGTTCAAGCGGGACAATCTGCTCCTACGGTTCGATCTGCTGTTGATCAGGCCGTCGCCACACCCCCTCCAGGCTCCACCACCGCGACCAACCCATCCTTCATCCGCTTGGCATCGCGCACGAAGCACCGCGAGGCCATGAACAGAAACACCATCGTGAAGAACAGCGCTACCGGGATCAGGTACATCGCGTCATGCAGGCCAACGGCCTTGAACGCCTCGGTCATTTGCTCGGCGCCCGACGCCAGCATGGCGGTATGGGCAAAGTGATCGGACAAACCGCCCACCACCACCGGCCCCAGGCCACCTCCCAGCAAGTACAGCCCGGCAAAGAAGAGCGCCATCGCCGTCGCCCGTAAACGCGGCTCGACCACGTCCTGAATCGCCGTGTAGACGCAGGTGTAGAAGTTGTAGGCGAACAACCAACCCACGCTGAACACCGCGACAAACACACCGATCTCGATTCTTCCCGCGTGCAGTGCCCAGGCGGTGCACACCGACGAGATAATCAGGCTGAACGCCGCAAACAGCAGCCGTCCATTCGCAACACGCTGGTGGATCTTGTCAGCCACCCAGCCACCCAATGTCAGTCCGAACAGCCCGGTTACCCCAACGATAATCCCGGTGGCTACCGCGGCTTCATGCAAGGGCATCAGGAAATAACGCTGCAGCATCGGCACCAGAAACGAGTTGCAGGCATAGGTCGCGAAGTTGAAGCAGAGCCCCGCCATCACCAGCCAGAGAAAAGTGGGTACCGCCAGGACGCGGCGGATTGGCCGGTCCACACGCTCTTGCGAGACCTGCACGCTTTCCGCGGCGCCCCGTTTAGGTTCCTTGATGAAAAACATGAAGACCGCCAGGACCAGACCTGGTACCGCCGCGATGAAGAAAGGCGCGCGCCAACTGTCGAACGCCTTCACCATCCAGCCGATGGTGAAAAACGCCAACAACAATCCAAGGGGCAAACCGAGCATGAAAATACCCATCGCCCGTGCACGACGGTGAGCCGGAAACAAATCGCCAATCAGCGAGTTGGCGGCAGGTGCATAGCTGGCTTCCCCGATGCCGATGCCCATGCGCACGATCAGGAAGCTCCAGAAGCTGCCAACCATCCCGTTGACAGCGGTCAGCCCGCTCCAGACCGCCAACCCCCAGCCCATTAATTTTGCCCGCGAACCCGTGTCGGCCATCCGCCCCAACGGCAGTCCGGCAATCGCATAAACGATGGTAAACGCGGTTCCGATGATCCCCAGCTGAAAGTCGCTGAGGTGCCATTCCATACGGATCGGCTCGATGATGATCGCCGGAATCGTACGGTCGAAGAAGTTGAACAGATTGGCCAGAAACAACAGGAACAGAATGCGCCAGGCATTCGCCGCTTGGGTCGAGTTCTGCATGGGTCCGTCTCTTTTATTGTTATGGGGCGTCACTGCCCCCGGAACCTGCAATCTAGTCAGCCCCACGAAGACTGTCTGTAATTATTCGTTAAGCTGATATGCCGCCATGTAAGCAGGAGCAGCGTAAGTCTCTAATTATTTCCAAACGCTCTAAGTCTCATTCCAAAACGATTGAGGCCAAACTGCCACTACTGCATGCGGTTCATGCACGGCTTCTATACTCCAAGACAACTCGCCAGCACCCCTGGCGCCCGCCGGGATGATGACAACGGGAAACGCTATGGGATGGCTTGGGTTGCATTTCATTACCGAGCTACCAAAAAGTGGGCAGGTAATCCTCAGTTGCACACACAATCCTTTTCTAGTGTTGCTGGCGTATCTGGTCGCTTGCGCAGGCTGTTTTGCCACACTGGATATGGCCGAACGGGTGAGTCATGCCGAGAAAGCCGAGTCTCAGCGGATCTGGCGCCTGGTAGGGGCCGCCTGCCTGGCAGGTGGTATCTGGGCCATGCATTTCATCGGCATGCTGGCGTTTGAGGCGCCTATCGAAATTCATTACGCCTTGCCGATCACCCTCGTCTCTCTGCTGATCGCCCTGCTCGCCGCGTGGCTGGTGATGCACACTCTCAGCCAACCGCACCAGAACCTGTGGCAGTACCTGAAGGCATCGATCTGTATCGGGTTGGGCATCGCTGCCATGCATTACGTGGGCATGGGTGCCATGCGTTCAGCTGCGCTGGCGTCCTTTGAGCCGAAACTGTTCAGCCTGTCGATCGTGATTGCCATGGGTGCCAGCCTGGCAACGCTCTGGATCGCAAGCCGTTTGCGCAGCGGCACCGGTCTACCCCATAAGCTGCTTAAATATGGTGCCAGTCTGGTGCTTGGGGCCGGCCTTTTCAGCATGCATTTCACCGGTATGGCGGCGTTCAACCTGGTGCTGCCTGCTGGCAGCATCCTGACACCACCCGGGGAAAATGATCACGCACAATTAGGCCTGACAGTGGCCGTCATGACGCTGCTGATTATCGCCAGCAGCATCAGTGCGGCGCTGGCGGACAAAAAGCTGCAGCACAAAGAGCTCGACCTGCAACGGGTCAATGCACTGCTCACGCAACTGGACCAGGCTCGCATGTCGCTGCAGCAAGTGGCGCACTACGATGCGTTGACCAATCTGGTCAATCGTCGCGGTTTCAATCAGATTTTCGCGGAAAAACTCATCGAAAAAACCCTCGAAGACGGCATGCTCGCCGTGATGTTTCTGGACATCGACCATTTCAAGCGGATCAACGACAGCCTCGGCCATGACGCCGGTGACGAGTTGCTTAAAGTACTGGCCAGCCACATCAAAAGCTCGGTACGCGGCCATGACGATGTCGTGGCGCGTTTTGGGGGCGACGAGTTCTGCATCCTCATTAGTCTGCACGACCATGAAGAAGCGCGGCACATGGCGCAACGCATCATGCTGAAGATGAAAGAGCCCATTGAGCTGTCGGGGCGGCGGATGGTCATGACCACCAGCATCGGTATCAGCGTATTTCCCGAGGACGGCAGGACCTGCGAAGAACTGTTGAAGAATGCCGACCTGGCGCTCTATCAATCCAAGGGGAATGGCCGCAACAGCCTGAACTTCTTCAGCGCCAATCTGAAAACCCGAGCCACGCTTGAGCTGCAGCTGGAAGAAGAAATGCGCAACGCCCTGCGCGAAAACAGCGGCCTGATGCTCTACTACCAACCAATCTATGACCTGAAAACCGGCCAGGTGAGCAAGCTTGAGGCGCTGGTTCGCTGGCAGCATCCTGTTCACGGATTACTAGCGCCGGATCGATTCATTGCCATCGCCGAAGCCAACGGCTTGATCGCCGAACTGGATAACTGGGTGCTGCGCAAAGCCTGTGAGGACTTGAGCGAGTTGTCGCGTCAGGGCTGCGAGGAGCTCAAGATCGCCGTGAACTGCTCTCCCCTCAATCTGGCACGCGAAGAGTTGGCCGATGAAATCGAACGAGCGCTGCGGACCGCCGGGGTCGCTCCGCAACGGCTGGAACTGGAGGTCACCGAAAACGCGCTGATGGGCAACATCGCCAATACGCTGGTGCTGCTGCGCCAGATTCGAGCGTTGGGTGTGTCGCTGTCGATCGACGACTTTGGCACCGGTTATTCATCCCTCGCCTATTTGAAGCGCTTGCCGCTCAACACGCTGAAGATCGATCGCTCGTTCATCCAGGACATTCCCCAGTCAACCCAGGACATGGAGATCGTCCAGGCAATCATCGTCATGGCCCACACCCTGCACTTGCAGGTCGTAACCGAAGGCGTCGAGACGCTCGAACAGTACGAATTCCTGGAACGTTACGATTGTGATTTCGTTCAGGGTTATCTGCTCAGTCGCCCCGTCCCGCTGATTGAACTGCTTCCCGTGTTGAATGAAATCAACCAGCGCAAGCACACGCAGATAATCATTCCTTCGAGTCTGGCTCGCGGTACATCTGCACTAACGTCGACGGATCTTTTTCCAGAAAACCCTTACTCCCGTGTAGTCGCATCAATTGCGCGGCCAGTCCGCTGATCGGCGTTGCCGAACCCTGTTCGTGGGAGAACTTCACGGCGGTGTCGAGATCCTTGAGTAACGTGCGAACGTGCCACTTCACGGGCTCGAAACGGCTATGGGCCATCTGCGGCGCGAGGATCTGCAAGGGTTTTGAATCGGCAAAACCACCGGCCAGCGCCTCGGCGATGAGGCTGGCATCAACACCGGAGCGTTCGGCCAACGCTACGACTTCGGCAATCACCAAGGCATTGCAGGCGACGATCATCTGGTTGCAGGCCTTGGTCACCTGCCCTGCCCCGACGGCGCCCATGTGCGTCACGCGTTGACCGAGCTGCAGCATCACTGGCTTGACTCGCTCCAGATCTGCAACGTCGCCGCCGACCATGATTGCCAGGCTCCCCGCCTCGGCCCCGACCACTCCACCTGACACTGGCGCATCCAGCCAATTCATAGCGCATTTTTCGGCAAGGGACGTCGCCATTTCCCTTGTTGCCGTAGGTTCTAGGCTGGAAAAATCGACCAACAGCTGGCCGCTTTTCGCGCCTTCGGCAACGCCCGCAACGCCGAAAACCACCTCCCGCACCACGGCAGTGTTCGCCAGACACAGCATCACAACGTCCGCGTGCTGGCATAACTCGGCTGGCGTGGCGACTTGCCTTGCGCCGGCTTCAACCAACGGCGCGCATTTGGCGGGATTACGATTCCAGACCGTAAGCGGATAACCCGCGGCCAGCAATCGCCGGCACATCGGTAAACCCATCAATCCGATACCGGCGAACCCGAGGGAAGGTAGCGTTGCCATTATCTGGTCTCCTTTTTTATTTTGGATTGCCTATTACTGTGGACTAACGGCGAAGCAGGCATCGACGCAACTCGCTACAGGATCAAAAACCTGTTCGCGTTACCACCTCGATAGGCACACTTTGCCTACATTCAGAAACAATTAATCAGCCTTTTGGCAGCTCAATAAACTGTTCCCGTTACGTATACGTCACCCTCGCCCAAACCCTTCTGTGGTGTTTCTCCACGGCAACATGCCATCACGCTACTCGGCTACACACTTTTGATCGCGCCATCAATGCACCAATTTAGCGCACGCCTTCAGTCCGTCGCCCTTTCCTGAATCAAAATCCAGGGGGAAACCACCACCGCCCACAGCTGCGGATCTCGTTCAAATAGATCCAGCGCCCGCGATTCAGACAGCTTGGCGAGTGTGTCAGCAGCCAACCAGGCAGCCACTTTCTCCCCTTCATCCGATGCTACGGCTTCGGCGGCAGCGATCAAATCCAGCGTCGGGTCGACCCATAACAGGGCACCCTTGGCGAAGAACGGCTCCAGCTCTTTCCAGGTGATAGATGCGGTTTCACCAAGCAGCTTGGCATAGAGGGTGCTAGGTTCTTGATTCATGGGTTCTGTCCGGAAAAGAAATCGACGCGAATAATAACGTTGGTGGTCCGGCAGAAAAACCCGGATGCAATTTGCGACATCGAATGAAAAAGCAGGAACGCCAAGGAATGCAGGTGAATCAAGCTATTAGCCAGCTAACATCCCGCCGCGATTCTGTACTTTTCTTTCAATAAAGCGACACCCTCTGGTTTTGCCCCCCGGCGCTGCCTTCCCAGGCTGACAATCGGCGCTCTACACTGTACCGGTACAGTTGCCGGGGGCATTTTCCGGAGGATATCGAAGATATCTGACCCGGTTCTGCTGCTACGGCGCCAGGACTATAAAAACTACAACAGTAAGAGTGGAGCACTATGACTAAGGCTACTAAGCAGATTTCCAAACTGTTTGCCGCTATGGTTCTGGCCGGGGTTGCCAGCCATTCGTTCGCAGCTGACACCATCAAGATCGGCATCGCCGGCCCTAAAACCGGCCCTGTAGCCCAATACGGCGACATGCAGTTCAGTGGCGCCAAAATGGCCATCGAACAGATCAACGCCAAAGGCGGCGTGGACGGCAAGAAACTCGAAGCCGTTGAATACGATGACGCCTGTGATCCGAAACAAGCGGTAGCGGTCGCGAACAAAGTCGTTAACGACGGCGTCAAGTTCGTGGTTGGCCACCTGTGCTCCAGCTCCACTCAACCGGCTTCGGACATCTACGAAGACGAAGGCGTGATCATGATCACCCCGGCTGCCACCAGCCCGGACATCACCTCCCGTGGTTACAAAATGGTGTTCCGCACCATCGGTCTGGACAGCGCCCAGGGCCCTGCCGCCGGTAACTACATCGCTGATCACGTGAAACCGAAAATCGTTGCTGTTCTGCACGACAAACAGCAATACGGCGAAGGCATTGCCACCGCCGTGAAGAAAACCCTGGAAAGCAAAGGCGTCAAGGTTGCCGTGTTCGAAGGCATCAACGCCGGCGACAAGGATTTCTCTTCGATGATTTCCAAGCTCAAGCAAGCCAACGTCGATTTCGTCTACTACGGCGGCTACCACCCGGAACTGGGTCTGATCCTGCGTCAATCCCAGGAAAAAGGCCTGAAAGCCAAGTTCATGGGTCCGGAAGGCGTGGGTAACGACTCGATCTCCCAGATTGCCAAGGATGCTTCCGAAGGCCTGTTGGTAACCCTGCCGAAATCGTTCGACCAGGATCCAGCCAACATCGCTTTGGCTGACGCCTTCAAAGCGAAGAAAGAAGATCCAAGCGGTCCGTTCGTGTTCCCTTCCTACTCCGCTGTTGAAGTCATCGCCGGTGGCATCGTTGCCGCCAAGAGCGAAGACCCTGCAAAAGTGGCTGCTGCCATCCATGCAGGTACTTTCAAGACCCCGACTGGCGACCTGAGCTTCGACGCCAAGGGTGACCTGAAAGACTTCAAATTCGTGGTTTACGAGTGGCACTTCGGCAAACCTAAAACTGAAGTTTCGCCTCAGTAAGGCTGCCTGACTGACTGCCAATAAAGCCCACGGCGTGCCGTGGGCTTTATTTTACGAACGTATGGGCCGCGCTTGCGTGATCCGCAAGTCTCCCCACCTGAAAATCTCAAAACCGTCATCAGCGGTTCGCTGGCAAACCTCGAATTCGAAGTGGATGCAGATCCACGGGGCTCGAGCGGGAAAATGACTCCACCAGTGAAATGCGTATCAGGTTTTTAGGAGCGCTGTAATGCCTGACATCTATCACTTTTTCCAACAGCTGGTTAACGGTCTGACCGTTGGCAGCACGTATGCCCTGATCGCCATCGGCTATACGATGGTTTACGGCATCATTGGAATGATCAACTTCGCCCACGGCGAGGTGTACATGATCGGCTCTTACGTGGCGTTCATCGCCATTGCGGGCCTTGCCATGATGGGACTCGACAGTGTCCCGCTCTTGATGACCGCAGGTTTTATCGCGAGCATCGTCGTCTGCAGTGCCTACGGCTACAGCATCGAACGGATCGCCTACCGCCCCTTGCGCGGCAGTAACCGTCTGATTCCGCTGATTTCGGCTATCGGCATGTCGATTTTCCTGCAGAACACCGTTCTGCTGGCGCAAGACTCCAAGGACAAATCCATCCCCAACCTGATCCCCGGTAATCTCTCCTTCGGGCCAGGTGGCGCACAAGAAGTGCTGATTTCCTACATGCAAATAGTGGTGTTCGTGGTGACGCTGATCGCCATGCTCGGCTTGACGATGTTCATCTCCCGATCTCGTCTGGGTCGCGCCTGCCGCGCCTGCGCCGAAGACATCAAGATGGCTAACCTGCTGGGTATCAACACCAACAACATCATCGCCCTGACCTTCGTCATTGGTGCTGCGCTGGCGGCCATCGCGGCCGTACTGCTGAGCATGCAATATGGCGTGATCAACCCGAACGCCGGTTTCCTCGTCGGCCTCAAGGCCTTCACCGCCGCAGTACTTGGCGGTATCGGCAGCATCCCCGGCGCCATGCTCGGCGGGCTGGTGCTTGGCGTGGCAGAAGCCTTTGGTGCCGATATCTTCGGCGACCAGTACAAGGACGTCGTGGCATTCGGCTTATTGGTTCTGGTCCTGTTATTCCGGCCGACCGGCATTTTGGGCCGTCCGGAGGTTGAAAAAGTATGACTAGGAATCTCAAACAGGCGCTGTTCAGCGCTCTGCTGGTATGGGCTGTGGCCTACCCGGTACTGGGTCTGAAACTGACCATCGTCGGCATCAACCTGGAAGTTCACGGCACCAGCAACATGACCCTGGCGATCATTGCGATCTGCTCGGTACTGATGTTTTTGCGGGTGCTGTTCAACGACACCATCAGCAAGGCCTGGAAATCCTCGCCGAGCATGCCGTTGATTCCGGCCAAGGCCAGCAACTTCCTGACCCTGCCGACCACCCAGCGCTGGATCATCATTGCGTTGATCGTCGGAGCCCTGGTGTGGCCGTTCTTCGGTTCTCGGGGCGCTGTCGACATCGCGACCCTGATCCTGATCTACGTGATGCTCGGCCTGGGCCTGAACATCGTGGTCGGGCTGGCCGGACTGCTCGACCTGGGTTACGTGGGTTTCTACGCCGTGGGCGCCTACAGCTATGCGCTGTTGTCGCACTACCTTGGCTGGAGCTTCTGGGTTTGCCTGCCGGTCGCCGGTCTGATGGCGGCCACTTTCGGCTTCCTGCTCGGCTTCCCCGTGCTGCGTTTGCGCGGTGATTACCTGGCGATCGTGACCTTGGGCTTCGGTGAAATCATCCGACTGTTCCTGCGTAACCTGACCAGCATCACCGGTGGCCCGAACGGCATCAGCAACATCGAGAAACCGACGTTCTTCGGCCTGACCTTCGAACGCAAAGCGGCCGAAGGCATGCAGACGTTCCACGAGTACTTCGGGCTGGAATACAACTCGATCAACAAGGTGATCTTCCTCTACCTGGTTGCCTTGCTGCTTGCCCTGGGTGCGCTCTTCGTCATCAACCGCTTGTTGCGCATGCCGATCGGCCGCGCGTGGGAAGCACTGCGTGAAGACGAAATTGCCTGCCGTGCGCTGGGTCTCAATCCTACGGTCATCAAGCTGTCGGCCTTCACCCTGGGGGCGAGTTTCGCCGGTTTCGCCGGTAGCTTCTTCGCGGCTCGCCAAGGATTGGTGACACCGGAGTCGTTCACCTTTATCGAGTCGGCGATCATTCTCGCCATCGTCGTATTGGGTGGCATGGGTTCCCAGCTTGGGGTGATTCTCGCCGCCGTCGTCATGATCCTGCTGCCGGAAATGATGCGTGAGTTCAGCGAATACCGCATGTTGATGTTCGGCGCCTTGATGGTGCTGATGATGATCTGGCGCCCTCAAGGTCTGCTGCCCATGCAACGTCCTCACATGGAGCTGCGCAAATGAGTCGCGAGATCCTGAAAGTCGAAAATCTGAGCATGCGCTTCGGCGGTTTGCTGGCGGTCAACGGCGTGGCCCTGACCGTGAAGGAAAAGCAGGTCGTTGCCCTGATCGGTCCTAACGGCGCGGGCAAGACCACGGTGTTTAACTGCCTGACCGGTTTCTACAAACCGAGCGGTGGCAGCATCCTGCTGGACGGCCAAGCCATCGAAGGCCTGGCCGGTCACGAAATCGCCCGCAAGGGTGTGGTGCGGACCTTCCAGAACGTGCGTCTGTTCAAGGACATGACAGCGGTCGAGAACCTCTTGATCGCCCAGCACCGCCACCTCAACACCAACTTCCTGGCAGGCCTGTTCAAGACCCCGTCGTTCCGTAAAAGTGAACGCGAGGCCATGGAGTTTGCCGAGTACTGGCTGGATAAGGTCAACCTCAAAGAGTTCGCCAACCGTACCGCCGGCACCCTGGCCTACGGTCAGCAGCGTCGTCTGGAAATCGCCCGCTGCATGATGACCCGTCCACGGATCCTCATGCTCGACGAACCAGCCGCCGGCCTGAACCCAAAGGAAACCGAAGACCTCAAGGCGCTGATCAGCGTGCTTCGCGAAGAGCACAACGTCACCGTGCTGTTGATCGAACACGACATGAAACTGGTCATGAGCATTTCCGACCACATCGTCGTGATCAACCAGGGCACCCCTCTGGCCGACGGTACACCGGAACAGATCCGCGATAATCCTGAAGTGATCAAAGCCTATCTGGGGGAAGCGTAAATGCTGCAGTTCGAAAACGTTTCCACTTTCTACGGAAAGATCCAGGCCCTGCACAGCGTCAACGTGGAGATCCGCCAGGGCGAAATCGTTACCCTGATCGGCGCCAACGGTGCCGGCAAGTCCACCCTGCTGATGACGCTGTGCGGTTCGCCGCAAGCGCACAGCGGAAGCATCCGTTACATGGGTGAGGAGCTTGTGGGTCAGAGTTCGGCGCAGATCATGCGCAAGAGCATTGCCGTGGTTCCGGAAGGTCGTCGGGTGTTTGCCCGTCTGACCGTGGAAGAGAACCTTGCCATGGGTGGGTTCTTCACCGACAAGGGCGATTATCAGGAACAGATGGACAAGGTTCTCGGACTTTTCCCACGCCTGAAAGAGCGTTTCAGCCAACGCGGCGGCACCATGTCCGGCGGCGAACAGCAGATGCTTGCCATCGGCCGTGCGCTGATGAGCAAACCCAAGCTGCTGCTGCTTGATGAGCCTTCGCTGGGTCTGGCGCCGATCATCATCCAGCAGATCTTCGACATCATCGAACAGCTGCGCAAGGACGGTGTGACGGTGTTCCTGGTGGAACAGAACGCCAACCAGGCGCTGAAGATCGCTGACCGCGCGTACGTTCTCGAGAATGGTCGGGTGGTGATGCAAGGCACCGGTGAAGCGCTGCTGACCGACCCGAAAGTGCGCGAAGCGTATCTGGGTGGTTGAGGTTTTGCGGTAAACACTAAACGGCCTTCGGGCCGTTTTTTTGTGCCAAGTAGAATCTTTGAAGAAACCCTGTAGGAGCTGCCGCAGGCTGCGATCTTTTGATCTTCTGTTTAAGATCAAAAGATCGCAGCCTGCGGCAGCTCCTACAGGGGTTTAGATTCACCGCTAAAGTCGATCCAACGCCTCGCCACTGCGCTTGAACCAGCCAATCAGATAGTCCGCCAGCACTTGAGTGCGCTTAGGCAGCCCTCCCTGATACGGATGCACCAGGTACATCGGCATCCGACGGGTCTGATAATCACGCAGGAGCCAGCGCAATCGACCGTCAGCCAATTCCGCTTGCAGCAAGTAGGACGGTAATCGCGCAATCCCAGCGCCGGCCAGTGCGGCTTTTTTCAGCAGGCTGTAATGGTTGCTGGCGAACGGGCCGGACACGCGAACCCGCAATAATTCGTGTTGCTGGTGATAGAGCCACTCTTCGCGGCCACTGTAATGGCTGTTAAGCAGGCAACGGTGTTCAACCAGTGCCTGAGGCGTCTGCGGCTCGCCGAATTGCTCAAGGTAGGCAGCGCTGGCGCAGGTCATTTCGTTCCAGGCCAGCAGCGGCCGGGAAACCAGGCGTTCGTCGTTGCCCACTTCGGAGCGAACCGCCAGGTCAAAACCGTCCCGGGACAAATCACGAAAGTTGTTGCTCAGATCGAGTTCAATCTGCACCTCGGGGTACTTGCTGGAAAACTCCAGCAACAAGCCATCGAAGAAGGTTTCCCCCAGCGACACTGGCACCGTCATACGCACCGGCCCGGCCATATCGTCCTTCAATCGCGCCAATGCCTGACGTGCCCTCTCGACCTGGACGACAAGCGCCTGGGCTTGCGGCAACAACGCCGCGCCTGCAGCCGTCAGGCTCAAACGCCGCGTGGTGCGTTGCAGCAGGACCACGGAAAACCGCGTTTCCAACAGGCTGATCCGCTTGGAAAGCTGGCCCTTGCTGCAACCCAATTGCTGCGCTGCCAAGGTAAAACTGCCGGCTTCGATTAACACGGCGAACGCCGCCAGGTCATCCATTTCGCTCATGGATTGTTTCCATTTGAAAACCAAAGGTTGCCTATTAGCACGCTTATCAACAGGAAAATCCACTCTAGACTGAAGCCTCGTTCAAACACTTCGAGGAACAGCACGATGAAAATTCTTTTGATTGGCGCAGGCGGCACCATCGGTTCGGCCGTCGACAAAGAGTTGTCCCAGCGTCACGAGGTCATTCGTATTGGCCGTAACAGTGGCGATTTCAATGTTGATATCAGCGACAGCGCCTCGATCCGCAAACTGTTCGAACAAACCGGCAAATTCGATGCACTGGTCTGCGCCGCCGGCAACGTCACCTTCGCGCCACTGGACGAAATGAGCTCGGACAGCTTTGCCTTGGGCCTGAAAGACAAACTGATGGGCCAGGTCAATCTGCTGCTGATCGGCCGGGAATTCGCCAACGATGGCGCCTCGTTCACCTTTACCACTGGCGTACTCAGCCACGATCCGATTCGCAGTGGCGCCTCGGCTGCACTCGTTAACGGCGCCATCGACAGCTTCGTGCGCGCCGCCGCCATCGAACTGCCGCGTGGCTTGCGCGTCAACTCGATCAGCCCAACCGTATTGCTCGAAGCCATGGGCAGCTATGCGCCGTATTTCCGCGGCTACAAGCCGGTGCCTGCAGCAGATGTGGCATTGGCCTACGCCAAAAGTGTGGAAGGCCTGCAAACCGGTCAGACCTTCCATGTAGGCTGAAATACCAAGCCCGGCAGGGTTGTGATGAGCGGTCAGGCTGAGTAACGTGGCGGCACTTGTCTGGAGAACCAAAGATGCGTGTTGCCCGTTCCTTAGTCCTTGTTGCCCTCCTTCCGCTGTTTGCCGCCTGCCAGTTGTTCGATGGCGAGCGACAGAGCGCCGCCCATGTGGGCCAGACCCGCATGCAGGGTCAACTGACAGCGGCGGACGGCAAACTGGTGTTCCAGCCGTGCAATGAATCGCGTAGTTTCGTGGTCAATGACACGGGCGGCACCAGCGTGCTGCAAGAAGCCGCGACCCTGGCCGATGCCCAGGGCAAACTGTTTGCCGACGTGCGCGGCCGGATCGATGGCAACCGCCTCGACCTTGAGCAGCTGTACCGCGTCGAGCGCTCGGGCACTGCTTGCGACGATCCCAATCTGAAGCTGCTGATCCTTCGGGCCGCCGGTCATACGCCGGAGTGGAACGTCAAAGTCAGCGGTAAAGGCATGGTCATCGACCGCGCAGGTCAACCCCCACTGGCCCTGCCCTACGTCGAGGAACAATTGGGCGATGGCCGTTTCAACCTCAGCACTGAAGCCAATAACCAGCACATCGAGCTCTGGGTCGCGCCGCAACGTTGCGTCGACGCCACCACCGGCGCCGTCCAGCACATGAGTGCCGAGTTGCGCATTGATGGTCAAGTGCAGCGTGGCTGCGGGTATTTCGGCGGGGCGCGCAACGACTGATCGTTTTTGCCTCACGGGACCGGCGTTTGGGGCTTATAATCGCGGCCTTCAAACGCCTTGGCGCAGTTGTGCGCCCCGCGAACCGGATCCCGTCATGTTACGAATTACCGAACTGAAGCTGCCAATCGACCATCCCGAAGAAGACCTGCGCCCTGCCATCGTGCAGCGCCTGGGCATCGCCAGTGATGACCTGCTCGATTTCACCTTGTTCAAGCGCAGCTACGATGCGCGCAAAAAGTCTTCCGAACTGTGCTTCATCTACACCATCGATCTCAACGTTCGCGATGAGGCTGCGGTACTGCACACGTTCGCCGACGACCGCAACGTCAACGTGGCCCCGGATGTCAGCTACAAAGTGGTGGGTCAGGCACCGGCCGATCTCGAACAACGCCCGGTTGTCGTCGGTTTCGGCCCGTGCGGAATCTTCGCCGGGCTGCTGCTCGCGCAGATGGGCTTCAAGCCGATCATCCTCGAGCGTGGCACCGAGGTTCGCCAGCGCACCAAGGACACGTGGGGGCTGTGGCGTAAAAGCGTGCTCAACCCCGAGTCCAACGTGCAATTCGGCGAAGGCGGCGCGGGGACGTTCTCTGACGGCAAGCTCTATAGCCAGATCAAGGACCCGAAATTCATCGGTCGCAAAGTCCTGCACGAGTTCGTCAAAGCGGGCGCTCCCGATGAAATTCTCTATGTCAGCAAACCGCACATCGGCACGTTCCGTCTGACCGGCGTGGTGGAAAACATGCGTGAGCAGATTCGCGCATTGGGCGGGGAAGTGCGCTTCCAGCAGCGGGTCACCGACGTGTTGATCGAGGACGGCCAACTGGTCGGCGTCGAGCTCAATGGCGGCGAACAGATTCATTCCAAGCACGTGATCCTGGCCCTCGGTCACAGTGCCCGGGACACCTTCCGCATGCTGCACGGGCGTGGTGTGTTCATGGAAGCCAAGCCGTTTTCGGTGGGTTTCCGCATCGAGCATCCGCAATCGCTGATCGACCGTGCGCGCCTGGGCAAGTACGCCGGTCACCCGAAACTTGGCGCCGCCGACTACAAGCTGGTGCACCACGCCAAGAACGGCCGCTCGGTCTACAGCTTCTGCATGTGCCCGGGCGGCACCGTGGTGGCGGCAACGTCCGAGCCGGGGCGTGTGGTCACCAACGGCATGAGCCAGTACTCGCGTAACGAGCGCAATGCCAACTCCGGGATCGTCGTCGGCATCACCCCGGAAGTCGATTACCCGGGTGGCCCGCTGGCCGGTATCGAGTTGCAGGAGCGTCTGGAGTCTCACGCCTTTGTGCTCGGTGGCAGCAACTATGAAGCGCCCGCACAACTGGTGGGCGACTTCATTGCCGGCAAGCCGTCCACCGAACTGGGCAGTGTTGAACCGTCTTACAAACCAGGCGTTGCACTGGGTGATCTGGCATTGGCCTTACCCGCGTTCGCCATCGAAGCCATTCGTGAAGCACTGCCGGCGTTCGAGAAGCAAATTCGCGGTTACTCGCTGCACGACGCGGTGTTGACCGGGATCGAGACCCGCACCTCGTCGCCGCTGCGGATTACCCGGAATGAGTCGATGCAGAGCCTGAACGTGAAAGGTCTGTTTCCAGCGGGTGAAGGCGCAGGTTACGCGGGCGGGATTTTGTCAGCCGGCGTTGATGGTATCCGGATTGCCGAAGCAGTAGCGCGGGATATCCTCGGCCTCGAAGCCTGATACGTTTCCCTGTGGGAGCGAGCCTGCTCGCGATGGCGGACTGACATTCAACAGAGATGTTGACTGATCTATCGCCATCGCGAGCAGGCTCGCTCCCACATTGGTTTCATTGCCTGAACAATCTCAGATGTTGGCACGCAACACGGTCGCGGGTAACGGCTCACCACGCTCGGCACTCGCGGCCACGGCATCGATCAAGCCACTCAACGCGTACCCTTGCGCCTTGAGCCAATCCTGTTCGTAATAGGTGTCTGCGTAGCGCTCGCCGCCATCACACAAAATCGCCACGATCGACCCCGTCTCCCCCGCCGCCGCCATCTGTTGCGCCGCCATCAAGGCGCCAATCAGGTTGGTCCCGCTTGAGCCACCCACATGTCGCCCCAAACGCTGCGCCAGGTAATGCATCGCCGCCAGTGAAAGGGCGTCAGGCACCTTGACCATCGCATCGATCACCTTGGGCAGAAACGACGCTTCCACCCGGGGACGTCCAATCCCCTCAATCCGCGATCCATGATCCAGACGCAGATTCGCGTCCCCAGTCAGGTAGTAGTCAAAGAACACCGAGCGCTCGGCATCGGCGCAAAGCACCCGGGTACAATGCTGGCGATACCGCACATAACGGCCAAGGGTCGCGGTGGTGCCACCGGTGCCAGGACTGGAGATCAGCCAGCTCGGTTCCGGGTGAGATTCGAAACGCATCTGATGGAAGATCGACTCGGCGATATTGTTGTTCGCGCGCCAGTCGGTGGCGCGTTCGGCATAGGTGAACTGGTCAATGAAATGTCCATCGTGCTCACGTGCCAGCCGCTCGGATTCGGCATAAATCTGCGTTGGATCGTCTACCAGG
Organism: Pseudomonas sp. LBUM1643; assembly: GCF_059716215.1. Classification (NCBI taxonomy): domain Bacteria; kingdom Pseudomonadati; phylum Pseudomonadota; class Gammaproteobacteria; order Pseudomonadales; family Pseudomonadaceae; genus Pseudomonas; species Pseudomonas sp. LBUM1643. The sequence continues at coordinate 1,386,049 of NZ_CP166813.1, read as the reverse complement.
TGGCTCTTGCCACCGTAGAACGCAATTTGCGCAATCTTCTCTTTGGACGTGGTCGCCGGCATCACGGCAATAAACGGCAGGCCCAACATGCGGGCGAAGTACGCCTCGGAAATCGCCGTCGAACCGCTGGACGCCTCGATCACCGGAGCACCTGGTTTCAGCCAGCCGTTACACAGCGCATAGAGGAACAACGAACGCGCCAACCGATGTTTCAGGCTGCCCGTGGGATGGCTGGACTCATCCTTGAAATACAACTCGATGCCCGAAAATCCAGGCAACGGCAGAGGGATCAGGTGGGTGTCGGCGCTACGCTGGAAGTCCGCTTCAATGATCCGAATGGCTTCACGAGCCCACTGTCGGTTGTCGCTCATGGTGATTTTCTCGTTGGATCGGCAAGAGTCGGTCCTTTTGCAAGGCTCAGCGACAAGCTTAGGAAAAAACCTACATCGCGCACAGGTACAGCTGAGGTTCAATACACCCGGCAACTGCTAGGCTCAGGTTTTTCGCCAAGCATCCGAGCTGTAACGGTATATAACAAAAAAGAATATAACTTTTGTTTTAACAACTAACGGCACGGGTTACGGTGTGCCACCTTTCGAACCTTACATTGGAGAGTGACTTTGCCTCTGCGTAGCACATTCACACGCTTCTTTCAGTTGGAAGCTGCCAGCGGCCTGTTGTTGATCGCCGCCGCAGCGCTAGCGCTGATCATCAACAACTCCCCGTTGTCGTGGCTTTACACCAGCTTTCTGGAGACCCCTGTTGTCGCGCAGATTGGGGCGCTGCAAATCGCCAAACCCGCTCTGCTGTGGATCAACGACGGCCTCATGGCGCTGTTCTTCCTGCTGATTGGCCTGGAAGTGAAGCGCGAAGTCCTCGACGGCCAGTTATCAAAGCCGTCCCAGGTTGTCCTGCCAGGCGCCGCGGCGATTGGCGGCATGGTCGTCCCGGCGTTGGTCTACTGGTTCTTCAACCGTGACAACGCCGCAGCCCTCGATGGTTGGGCCATCCCCATGGCCACCGACATCGCCTTCGCCCTCGGCGTACTCGCCTTGCTCGGCAAGCGCGTGCCCGTGTCACTGAAACTGTTCCTGATGACCCTGGCGATTATCGACGACCTGGGGGCAATTATCGTCATCGCGATCTTCTACTCCGGAACGTTGTCGACCTTGTCGCTGGCCCTGGCGGGCGCGTGCATCGCGGCGCTCATCGCAATGAACCGGCTTGGCGTGGTCAAGCTTGGGCCGTACATGATCATTGGTCTGATCCTCTGGGTGTGTGTACTCAAGAGTGGCGTTCACGCCACCCTGGCCGGTGTGACCCTCGCGTTTTGCATTCCGTTGCGCACCAAAAATGCCGAACCGTCACCACTGCTGACCCTGGAACACGCCCTGCACCCGTGGGTGGCCTACGGCATCCTGCCATTGTTCGCCTTCGCCAACGCGGGCTTGTCCCTGAGTGGCGTGACCGCCGAAAGCTTCACCCACCATGTACCCATGGGCATCGCGATCGGCCTCCTGCTGGGCAAGACCCTCGGTGTGTATGGCCTGACGTGGCTGGCGGTCAAAACCGGCATTGCCGCCCTGCCCCAAGGGGCAAACTGGGGCCAGGTGCTAGGTGTGGCGATTCTCTGCGGCATCGGCTTCACCATGAGTTTGTTCGTTGGCTCCCTGGCATTCGAACCGGGCGTGAGCGAGTACGCGGGGATGGACCGGATGGGGATTCTGACCGGATCGATACTGGCGGCATTGATTGGCTATGCGGTGACTGCGGCGGCAAGCCGTAAAAGCGCGGTATTGCAGCCTTGAGCTGTGCGTCGAAAAACTAGCGACAACTCCTAGAGTCATTCAAGACTCTTCCTACAGCCACAACCGCCCTCGTTCGTTAACGTCGCGCAGCCCCACTTCGGGGCTGCCGATGGACGAATGAAAGGACAATCTGTGGCTGGCCACAAGGACATTCCCCGGGTTCAAAACCCGCCGTCAGGCGACGGGCATCACATCACGTATCGCGATATGACGGCGAAGGAGCTGGCAGAGCGAGACGCCAGACAACACGCCTACGACGCGATGCTCGCTCGTCAACGAGCCTTTGAAGACCGACTTCCAACGCCTGTGAAACAGGACGCCGTAGTCCACGCAGGATACGTCTTCGCCAAATCCTGCAACTTGCCCGACGCCGTAATCGACTACTCATACCCGTCGGGAATGGTGCCCGTCGATAGCCTCCGGGATTACGGAGAAATTGCGTGGCTCGGAGCCCGCGACGTAGACGGTAACGGACTGCTGAACCTGGAGCGAATCAGCGGTAGTGTGGGTTCGCTCGGCATTGGCCAACTGGCGCTTCGCGCGCCGTTTCTTGCCAGTTCGGGGAGTGCTGTTGCAGCCCTTGGCGCTGCGACGGGCGCTGTTCTGACAGGAGTCGTGGCGATGTTTTGGACGCCCAGCCTGGGCGATAGCGCGCTCTATTCCGAGGAACAGCTGCGCGCTCTCAAACAAGCCCGTACGCGCGTTCGGCTAAACGTCGAACAGCAAGCTGACGGCAGCCTCAAGGGTTATGGCTTCTACACCGGCAAGCACCGAAATTGGGAAATGGTCGAGGTCGTGCAGTTCAGTACGCGGGGCAGCCAGCAAGTTGCTGAGCTCGGTGACGGTGTTGAGCTGATCTGGACGCCGACGGTGGACGGCTCTGACATTCTTGGAATCCCGGCTCTGCAGGCAGCACCACAAGCGCCGCATATCGGGGTGTATCCGCCGACTGACGTGGCTGCCGAGATTATCGTCAATCCCATCTATCCGCCTGAGTACAAGGATTTCATTCTTGTGTTTCCGGTGGGGTCGGGAGTTAGGCCGGTTTATATTGTGGTTAGCGTACCCGGGGGTAACTTTGGATACCATCCTGCGCCAACGACTCTACCTGCTTTCCCTGATGTAAGGCCCGCTCCATTGAAAACATCTGTACGCGGAGGAGGTAGTAAACGTCGGCGCTGGAAGGATCCTTCAGGACGAATTTATGAGTGGGACTCACAACATGGCAAGGTTGAGCTCTATACCAAACAAGGCAAACACCTGGGGGAGTATGACCCGAACACAGGAGAGCAGACAAAACCAGCCGACCCGGCAAGGAGAGTAGAAAAATGAAACATGTCGTTGAAGTCTTTGACGGACAGACCGAGGATCTACTTCTCAGCGTGGAAGTACCGTCTGACCGGTATTCCGAGCTTAAGAGCTTGATGAGTTGGCAACTACCGGAGGACGAGTTCGACGGGTACGACCTTTCCCCGGAACAGGTGAAGGTATTGGAGCAATGGACCGGTACAACACTGACGAACGTAAATCATATCGTCCAATTGGTATGCGTTACTGCAAGTTAGCCGTCGCCAATCCCTGAAAAAGCAAAACCCCGACCAGTCACCTGATCGGGGTTTTCTTTTGCCCTGCTCCGCTTAGTGCGAAACGCGGCTCGTGCCGTCAACGGTGGCGATGCGTACACGCTCGCCAACACGGAACACTTCGTTTTCCTGAACCTGTTGCACGTAGGCGCGCATGCTGCCGTCGTCTTCGCGAACGGTGATTTCCACGCCTTGGGTGCGAGTCAGGCCTTCTTCAGTGGCCGAGCCCAGCAGGCCGCCGGCAACTGCGCCGATGACCGCTGCGACGATGCTGCCTTTACCGCCACCGATTGCACTGCCGCCTACACCACCGACCACGGCACCTGCAGCGCCACCGATTGGGGTTTTGGTGCCTTCGATTTTTACCGGGCGCAGTGCTTCGATGGTGCCCATGCGAATCGTCTGCACGCGACGCGCTTCGTCACGGGAGTAGGAGTCACCGGTCAGGCTCGATTGGCAGCCGGTGAGCAACATCGCCATCGTGGAAAAGGAAGCAACCAACAGAACAGACTTACGCATAGCATCAACTCCAAAGGACAGGTATTCATTAAACTCCGCAGCATGACGCCTGTCACGGCATCGCCCGGATAAAAGTGGTTTGATTCAGGGCATGTACAGGCACCCCTCGAATTCACCACACAGTAGCGACAAATTACGAGATGTGCGCCACTGACCCAAGGATTTTCATGGATTACTTCGTCATTGTCGTCACCACTGTCGCCGGTTTGTACTTCCACTGGTGGTTGTACGTGCGGATCAAACGCTGGATGGACCGTGATCTGGCGTTAGCCCTGGCCGGAGGCGATGAAGACAAGAAAGCCTACATGCTCCAGCAACTGGCGAACGCTCAAGTCAGGAAGATCAAGCGCCGGGACTTGCCGCAGTGGCTGGAGGCCGCTGCGGCAGGGTATCCCGCTCGGTAGACTGCTTAGGGTGCCAGACGTTCAAGAATCCAGTCGGCGCCCTGCTGGCGGTAGTTGAGGCGATCGTGCAGACGGCTCGGACGGCCCTGCCAGAATTCGATGCGCTCCGGTAATAGACGATAACCACCCCAGTGTTCAGGGCAATGAGGCTGAGTATCGCTGAAGCGCTGCTCGGTGTTCTTGAGAAGTGCTTCCAGCTCGTCACGGTCGGCGATCACCCGGCTTTGCGGCGAAGCCCAGGCACCCAGGCGACTGCCCAGCGGCCGGACCTGATAGTAGGCGTCAGACTCTTCGGGCGTGACCTTCACCACTCGACCTTCGATGCGCACTTGACGCTCCAGGGCTGGCCAGAAAAAGGTCATGGCAGCGAACGGGTTCGCTGCCAGATGCTGACCCTTGGCACTCTCGTAGTTGGTGAAGAACGTGAAGCCCTGGTCGTCCAACCCCTTGAGCAACAGGATTCGGCAATGCGGTCGACCGTCAGCATCGACGGTCGCCAGGGTCATGGCGTTAGCCTCCACTGGCGCCTGCTCGGTTTTCACCGCGTCGGCAAACCACTGATGGAACAGCCCGAACGGCTCGGCCGGGGCTTGTGCCTCGGTCAGGCCGTCCCGGGTGTAATCGCGACGCATATCAGCCAGGCCCTGGGTCATGGTGCATTCCTTTTAAATTGACGAATTACTTCTTTGTAGCATCAGCGGCGGCGACTTTCTTGTCAGTGGCTGCGGCTTTGGCGGGCACGGTCTTTTTCGCCGGGGTCTTGGTTTTGGCCGGGGCTTTCTTCGCAGGCGCTTTGGCAGCGGCTTTCTTGGCCGGGGCTTTTTTCGCGGCCGGTACATCGGCTTTCTTCGCCGCAGGTACTGGAGTCACTGGCGCGACCGCTGGCTTGACATCTTGGGCGGCAACCATGCGAACGGGGGCCGGAGCAGGCATGTTGTACTTGCTTAACAACGCCACCATGGTGTTCTGCGGCGTTACCAACAATTCGACGCGACGGTTCAAGGCACGACCTTCATTGCTGTCGTTGGCAGCACGCGGCGCTTCGCTGCCCATCCCGCGAAGCATCAGGCGATCACGCTGCAGACCACTGAGGCGGAAGATCGCCGCGACGGCCTGAGCACGTTCCTGGCTCAGTTTCACGTTGGCTGGCGCGGCACCGGAGGCATCACTGTGCCCGAGCACGAGGACGGCTGTCTTGGGGTCGACTTCGAGGATCTTTGCCACGCGGGTGAACGGACCGAGCGTGACGGGCAGCAGCATGGCAGGACGATCCGGATTGAACGAACCTTCTACCGGCGCAGTGACTACCAAAACGTTTTCCCGACGCTCGAGTTGCAGGTTGCTGTCCTTGATGGCCGTGCGCAGGCGCGGTTCATAGTCGTCGAGCCAGGCTTGAGTGACTTTAGGATCAGGCATCGGTACGACCTTGGCAGTGTTTTGCTCCTTGCCTCCAAACGGCCACCACCATTTGCCACCTGCGTCGGCTTCAGCCTTGGCCACTTCAACAGGTTTGGCTTCAGGTTTTACTTCAGGCTTCTTGTCGAGGACTTCTTCGGAGCCGAATGGCCAGTACCAAGGGTTAGCGCTTTCTGCCTTGGCGACCGGAGCAGTTGCAGCAGGCTTCAGAGGGGCTGGTACCGCAGCGGGTTCTTTTGCCGCGACTTTGTCGGACGAGCCGAACTGCCACCAACTGCCGCCATCTGCATCATTTTGTGGAGTCTGTGCGCAACCGGTGATAGCGAAGCACAGGGCCAGGGCGAAGGTTTTATTGGATGACATTGGATATCCACAAAATGAAGTAATAAAAAAATCAGGCCAGGCTGGCCCGCATAAACAGACGCTTTGAAACCGAAAAGGCTGTCAGGTTCCGATATCGGACCCCTTGAGCGGGTTTTACAGACAAGTGGCCAGTACTCGCACAAGCTTTTGTGCGCGTGGATCCATCAAGACGTACGGCCCCAGTGTATTTGTCACAAAACCGAAGGCCACATCATGTTCCGGGTCAGCAAAACCGATGGAACCGCCGGCGCCTGGATGCCCGAACGCGCGCGGGCCGAGGCCGTAGGTCGCGTTGGGAACATCCGGTTGATCGAGCATGCAACCCAGACCGAAACGAGTACGGGTCAACAAAGTCTTGTCTTCGCCGAGGCTGTGCTCGCGGGTCAGCTCATCGAGCATCTCGCTTTCCAGCAGGCTGCCGTCGAGCAAACCGGCGTAGAACCCGGCCAGGCTGCGAGCGTTACCGTGACCATTGGCGGCCGGCTGCTGCATTCTGCGCCACTCGGGTTTATTGGTGCTGGTCAGCACGGACGGTGGATTGGTGAAGGCTCGCGTGGTCATGGCCGTCGGTTCGCGCATCGTCACTTGCAGCAAGCGCTGTGCCGCCGCATCGCCAACGTTGCCCTTGCCGCGAGCGATGTGCGCCACGCGGTGGAATTCCTCGTCGGCCAGACCGACGTGGAAATCCAGCCCTAATGGCTTTGCGACCCGCGCCACGATCGATTCACCTGGACCTCGGCCGTCGGCGCGACGCAGCAACTCGCCCACCAGCCAGCCATAGGTGATGGCGGCGTAGCCGTGACCGGTGCCCGGCATCCACCACGGTGCTTCGGCGGCCAGGGCATCGACCATGGTTGTCCAGTCGTAGAGGGCCTCCGGTGCGAGCAGTTCACGCAACGCTGGCAAGCCGGCCTGATGGCAGAGCAACTGACGCAGGGTGACCGACTCTTTGCCGGCCGCAGCGAACTCGGGCCAATAGCGTGCGACGGGAGCATCCAGCTGCAACTTGCCCTCGGCGACCAACTGCAGGGCAGTCACCGCGGTGAACGTCTTTGTGCAGGAGAACAGGTTGGCAATAGTGTCGCTGTGCCAGGCTTCGGTGCCATCCTTGTCGGCGCTACCGGCCCACAGGTCGATGACGGTTTCTCCGCCGATCTGGATGCATAGCGCCGCACCGCGTTCCTGGGGATCGTCGAACAGCGCAGCGAATGCCGCGCGCACAGCTTCGAACTTAAGCTCGTAATGACCCTGAATCTGCACCCGCAACTCCCCCGCATCAACGCTCTACAAAGTGGCCCGCATTGTTCCAGCCATTGGCGGTTTTGGGAACAGGTGCGGGCCAGGCGGTCGACGGTCGTCTACTGTTGCGAACGCCCTTAATGGCCATTCCCGGAATGCCCACCCGCATGACCAGCACCCTGCCCGGCACCTTTGCCGGCATCGCCTTTGCGGCCGCCGTCTGCATCGTTACTGGCTTTATCGGCTGCGACCTTGGCCTTCTGTGCCTCTTTTCCCAATTGATCGACAGTCGCCAGGTTGCTTTTGCGCACACTGTCGACAAAGCCCTGGAACGGCACATCGGTAATACCTACCAGCCCGAAGTGACCGTTTTCGCCGTCCAGCAGACGACCGGTAACCGGCTGATCGAGGTACTGGAACCAGTGGACCCCGACAATCGACGGTTCGCTCATCGCCTGTTTAAGGAAGTTCGCATAAGCCGGGCCACGGTCCTCTTCTTTTGCCAATTGCGTCACACCGCCCCAGAACGGGCCACGATCGGCCGAGCCAAAATTGAATTCGGTGATCAATACCGGCTTGTCCAGACTGCGCAGCTTCTCGAAGTCATAACCGTCCTGCGGTTGCAGGGTGTACATGTTAAAGCTCACCACGTCGCAATACTGGGCGCAGGACTCCACCGCTTCCGGGGTGCTGATAGCAAATCGGCCACCGAGTAGCAGTTGATTGGGCGCGTGCCATTTCAGCGAATCGGAGATCGTCTTGAAGTAGGTATCGGCGAAGACTTTCTGGAAATATTTGAAGTCGGCTTCGATTTCCGGGTGTTCGGCGTTTGGTATCGGCGGAACAAAGCCCGGATCTTCCATCAATTCCCAAGCCGGCAGATCAATACCCCAGGCCTTGGACAAGCCTGCCTGGTTGCGATATTTGTCCCGCAGTTGCTTGAGGAACGCACGCTTGGCGGGCACGTCGGTGGTCATTTTCAAAGTGCCATACGCCAGCGCGTAGCGAGCCTTCGGATCGTCACCCGGACCGGCCCAGGCCAGTTCATTGTCGGCGAAGTAACCGATCAGCCATGGATCATCGCGGTGATCCCGGGCGGCGATGGCGACCGCTCGCTCGGTGGCCATGGCGAAACGTGGATCAAACGGATCGGGCATACCGCCCCACCAGTCGCTCCCAGTGCTGATGCTGGTGTAATCGCCGACGATCGACAGCGGCAAGGTGTAGGGCACACGTTCAGAATCGGCCAGGGCCGGAGCGCTCCAGTTGCCAACCGTGTTGAAGCCCCAGGCTTGCAGCCGATCCAGGGTGTGGCTGATCCAGCGGTGCTCATCAAGGTCGGCTTTGCAAGGCGCCGCCGGGGTTTGTTCAACCGCCTTGGCGGCAGTCGCCTCCGCCGCATCGGACTTGGCGGCTTCGGCGATACCTGATTCACCCACTGAAGGCGCCGCCGGTTGCTCTGCGGCCTTCTCGACTGTCGCCTCGACTGCGTCGGCTTTGGCCGCTTCGGCGATACCGGCCTTGGTGGTGCTGCCCAGCGCGCAAGGATCGCCGTATAAGCGCTGCAGGTTAGCCCCATAGAAATCGTACCAGCGACCCGAGTTGTAGCTACGTCCCTGATCCGCGCCATTACCACCGCGGTTGTCGCCTTCGCCGTAATGGCTGGCCAGCGGCTCATCGGGTTTTGGCAGGGACTCGAACATCCACTCACGACCAGCGATGTAAGTCTGATTGACGTCCGGGGTCACGGTGTTGACCCCCAGCGAATAAAACGGATGCCCTTCAGGCGTTACCAGATACCAACGGCCGTCGCGTTTTTCGGTACGGAAGAAACCGCTGGCCTTGAACGCCGGCCCTTTGGTCCAGCCACCGTAGGTGTCCAGTGACGTCTTTTCGCGTTCCGCCAGCCAGGTTTTGAGCTGCTGCTGTTCCTTGCCGGCAGCGCTTTTCAATTGCTCATCGCTGCTGACTTTTTCCGGCCATTTGGTTCGGGTCGATTGACCGTAAGCGTCCACGAGATTGCCATAAGCCGCCTGAATGACCGGCTCACCGTCCTGAACACCAAAGCGTTCCAGCAGAATGCTCTGGGCGACTTTCGGCTGATCCATCGACAAGGTCACCGACACCACCTGGCTGCGATCCAGCTCACCGGCACTGCTGGCCAGCAATACCCGCTGACCGTCGACCGTTATCGGCATCGGGGGGCCGGCCTTCATGCCCAGGCTCAGCGGTGAACTCGGTTGCAACGGCACCAGCAGCGTTTGGGCAGGTCCGGCCGGCAAATCGACGCGGCTGATCAGGGTCTTGCCATCGTTACTCTGAATTTTAACGTAGAGGGTCAGGGCCCAACTCATCGCGCTCTGAATCCGCAAGCTCATGACGCCCGACTGCGACCAGTCCCAGGCGCCACTTTGCGGCGTCAGTCGCAACGTCGGTTGCGCGACGGGATTGAACGTTACCCGGCGCAACACTTCGCCTTCGGCCGTTTGCTCAGCATTGGATTGCGGCAGGCTGGCGTCCTGAGTCGCCACTTGTACCACGTCAGCGGGACGCACAAAGTTGAACAGCGTCTGCTGGCCGGCAGGAGCCGCCAGCAAAGGGGCTGCGAACATCAGGGTAAAAACCGCTGGTAAAGAATGGCGCAGCGAACGGCGAATCATAGGAACGTAGTTCTCCCTTACGACCTTCAATAGGCCAATGGAAAAGCGATGGCAGAGAGATAGACAACGCGGCGGGCATAAATGCCCACCGGTGTATCAGGAAATTTCACGACGGAAAGGAGGCAACGCATTGAGGATCGCCTTGCCGTAACGCTGAGTGACCAGGCGTCGATCCAACAAGGTAATGGTGCCGCGATCCTCTTCGGTACGTAGCAATCGACCACAGGCCTGGACCAGTTTTAAAGAGGCGTCCGGAACGGAGATCTCCATGAACGGATTACCGCCACGGGCTTCGATCCATTCGGCCAGGGCCGCTTCAACCGGGTCATCAGGCACCGAAAAAGGAATCTTGGCGATGACCACGTGTTCGCAGTAAGCCCCAGGCAAATCCACGCCCTCGGCGAAACTCGCCAGGCCGAACAGCACACTCGAATCCCCGCCATCGACTCGCGCCTTGTGCTTGTTCAGGGTTTCCTGTTTCGACAGGTTGCCTTGAATGAACACTTGTTTGCGCCAGTCGCGGTCGAGACCGTCGAAAACGTCCTGCATCTGTTTGCGCGAAGAAAACAGCACCAAGGTGCCGCGCGAACCTTCTACCAGTTGTGGCAAATCACGGATGATCGCAGCAGTGTGCGCAGGCGCATCCCGTGGATCGGCTTTCAGGTCCGGCACCCGCAGCACGCCAGCGTCGGCATGGTGAAACGGGCTCGGGACGACGGCAGTGACGGCTTTTTTCGGCAGGCCGGCGCGCATGCGGAAACGGTCGAATGTGCCGAGCGCGGTCAGGGTCGCCGAAGTAACCAGCGCGCCATACGCCACGTTCCACAGGTTACGACGCAGCATCTCCGCGGCGAGGATCGGACTGGCGTTGACCTCGATGTCGAACAGCGAACCGCTTTCAGCCAGGGTCAGCCAACGGGCCATGGGCGGGTTGTCTTCCGGGTCTTCGGCGGTGAAGGCGGTCCACAACTCCCAGTTGCCTGAACAACGGGACAACAAGCTGCCGAACAGCGGATACCACTCTTCAGCCTGGTTGCTGGCGATGCCGATGTTGACCTCGCCATCCATGCCTTCTTTCAACAGCTCAGTGAGTCGGGTAAACACGTCGGTCAGACGGGCGAAACCCTTTTTCAGCTCGACACCCATTTCACGCATGTGCTCGGGAATCACCCCGCCGACGAAGCGATGACGCGGCCGCTCGCGGCCTTCAACGTCTTCGCCGGGTTTGAAATCGGCTACCTGCTCGCAGGCGGTGAACATGAACTGCTGTTGGGTCTTGATCTCCCGCGCCAGCTCCGGCACCTGCTCGATCAGCTTGCCCAGGTCACCCGGCAGCGGGTGTTGGGCGAGCAGCTTGGTGAGGTTCTTGGCTGTGGTTTCCAGCCAGTCGGCGGTGGAACGCAGACGTGTGTAATGGGCGAAGTGACCGATCGCCTTGTCTGGCAGGTGATGACCTTCGTCGAATACGTAGATGGTGTCGCGCGGGTCCGGTAGCACCGCGCCGCCGCCCAAGGCGAGGTCTGCCAGAACCATATCGTGGTTCGTGACGATCACGTCGACCTTGCCCATGCCTTCGCGGGCCTTGTAGAAGGCGCACTGGCCGAAGTTAGGGCAATGACGATTGGTGCACTGGCTGTGATCGGTGGTCAGACGCGCCCAGTCGGCGTCTTCCAGGGCGGTGGACCAACTGTCGCGGTCGCCGTCCCATTTATTGCCGGCGAGCTTTTCGATCATGCTGGTGAACAGCTTCTGACTGGCCTCGTCGACCTCGATCTTGAAGCCTTCTTCTTCGAACAGCTGCGCCGTGGCGGTTTGCGCATGACCTTCCTGCAGCAGCATGTCGAGCTTGGACAGGCACATGTAGCGCCCGCGCCCCTTGGCCAGAGCGAAGCTGAAATTCAGTCCGCTGTTGCGCATGAGGTCGGGCAAGTCCTTGTAGACGATCTGCTCCTGCAGGGCCACCGTGGCCGTGGCAATGACCAGACGCTTGCCAGCCGCTTTTGCAGTCGGGATCGCCGCCAGGCTGTAGGCCACGGTTTTACCTGTACCGGTGCCGGCTTCCACCGCGACAATCGCGGGGTCGCCACTGCGCCGGCCTTCGTCGTCGGTGTCGATGTCACCGAGGACTTTGGCAATTTCGGCGATCATCAGGCGTTGGCCGTAGCGCGGCTTGAGGCTCTTGGCCTCGAGAAAACGCGAGTAGGCGCCCTGAATCGTGGTTTTGAGTTCGGTGCTGATCATGGATTGTCGGGCGCTATAAACGCTGGATAAATTTTCAGTAGTTTGGTTCGGCGGCTATCATACCCCGCTAATTAATCCCGCGCAGAACGGAGTACCTCAATGACACCTTTTGGCATCGTTTACACCCTGCATGTCCTGTCCGCCCTGGTGTGGGTCGGCGGCATGTTTTTCGCCTGGATGGTCTTGCGCCCCGCCGCCATGAAGGCGCTGGAAGGCCCTGCCCGGTTGAAGCTGTGGGTAGAAGTGTTCCAGGGTTTTTTTCGCTGGGTCTGGATCGCGGTGATTCTGTTGCCGATCAGCGGCGTGGGCATGATTCATCTGCAGTACGCCGGATTTGAAGCCGCGCCGCGTTATGTACAGGTGATGATGGGACTTTATGTGGTCATGACAGCGCTGTTTATCAGGATTCAGGCGCTGATGTTGCCTGAACTGCGCACCGCCGTGACGGCTCAGGATTGGCCGGCAGGGGCTGCGGTGCTGGGGAGAATTCGTCGATTGGTGGGGATCAACCTGATCGTCGGGCTGCTGCTGGTGGCGATCGCTTCGGCTCGCCCGATGTTGTAAATCTGATCAGGTAGCTGTGGCGAGGAAGTTCGCTCCCTCACCACAGGGGATTGGTCGCTCTTACAAACGCTGAACAGTCACTGTACCTGCGGCGCCTTCAGGCCCAGGCTGGCCATCGGCGCCTGGACGGCCGCTCTTGCCGCCATCGGCGCGATAAACGATGCAACCTTTTGACTTGCCACCCGCACCCGGTTTTCCGCCAGGCCCCGCCAAGCCACCTGCACCGCCGGCTACCTGGACCTTGATCTGCTCAGCCGGGTAATCACGCGGCACTTCCAACCGGACCATTGCCCCCGGCGCGCCCGCCTGACCATCGCTGCCGTCGCTGCCATCCGCACCACGACCGGCCTGGCCCCAGGTGCAACCCGGTGCCTGACCGTTCGCACCGTCAAGGCCGACAAATCCTGGCGCGCCCGCACCACCGCGAGCGTCCACCACCAACTGTGGCGCATTCAGTGACTTGATCTGCACGTTCAGATTGCGACCCGAACGCGCGGCCTTGAGGTAAGTGCCCGGTGCACCCCGCGCAGTAATCTGGCTGCCTTCCGACAATTGGGCGCGGATGACTTTGAAGTCCAGCGGCTGCTCGCCGGGCACGATGGCGATGCGCGCGTCGCGTCCCAGGTGCAACTCGCCGACGGTGACCTGGGTCACGTTCGAAGGAATCAGCAAAGTGCCGTAGTCGGCAACTTCCAGACGTTCCAGCTGCAAGGTGCTCGCCGTATTGGGTAAACGCATCAGGGAGTTGGTTTCGACGCTTACCACTTGGGCGCAAGCCAATGGGCTGATGAATGCCGCGAGCAGACAGAGATTACGCATGGGAAGCCTTCGATACGGTGGGAGCTGGAATGGTTTGCAGGTGGAACACGCCGAAAAACAAAATCTTCAGGCGATCAGCCCAGGGATGGGCGCGACCTTTGAGGCTGCGATTGCACAGCAGCACTTCCAGAAGATGAAGGATTGCCAGCAGGCCGCCGGCCAGATTGACCAACACCTGCAGCGGATAAACAAACGGCGTGAGCGAATTAACCACCACCACGGCCCAGAACAGCAGGGTCAACAACTTCCCTAGTCCCCATATCACCTTCATACGCTCCCCCGCTGAGAATTATTCTTTGCGCGCACAGTAACGGCTTCCACGCGGGATAAGCCAGAGGGCAACGGAAAATTCTTCATGAGGGCCGCCGAATGGCCGTCCGGACGATCTGTTTTATCGTCCGACGGCTCTACTACGGGGCTCAGCGGTTGATATGCAATTCCACGCGACGGTTTTTCGCGCGGCCCTCTTCCGATTCATTATCGGCAATCGGCTCGCTTTCACCCTTGCCTTCGCTGGTGAGTTTGTTTGGCGCCAGGCCCTGGCTCAACAGGTAATCCGCCACGCTGCTGGCGCGACGTTCAGAGAGTGCCTGGTTATAGGCATCCGAACCGACACTGTCGGTGTGGCCGACCACTTTGATGCTCACCACGTCGGCGTTTTGCAACTTGGCCATCAGCGAATCGAGTTCGCTGCGTGCAGCGGGCGTCAGGTCGGATTTATTAAAGGCGAACAACACATCGTTCGCATCACTCAAGGTGACGACTTCGGACTGCACGGGTTCGGCAGGTTTCACGCTGGCCGGGTATTGCGGCAGCGGGCAACCGTGATGTTCGACCGGAGTATTGGCGGGTGTATCAGGGCAGCGATCACGACGGTCGAAAACGCCATCGTCATCTTCATCCCCATCCTGGGCGTAGCAGATCAGGCCGCCCGTCAGGATGCCGAGCGCTGCGCCTCCTCCTGCCCAGCCGGCACTTTCGATCGCGCCCAGGCCTCCGCCGACCAGTCCGCCGATGAGGCTGCAGATTGGCCAGGTACGTTGATTTAACGGGGCAGTGCCATCGCTGTGAGTCGCGCAACCGGTCAGCAGGCCGCCTAGCAGCAGAACCGGCAAGACGGTCCTTGTGAGAACACTCATTATGAAAGCTCCTGTGTTACCGGCCCATACCGGTTACACAGGAGTAAAGACACACATCCGCGACTGCACAAGCCGCGGAGTGCGAGGGCGGTCAACGGTTGATTTTGATTTCCGTGCGACGGTTCATCGCGCGGCCATCAGCCGTTTTGTTGTCAGCCACTGGCTGGCTTTCGCCGGCACCGGTAACAGACACGAAGCTGGCACGTGGAACGCCACTCTGGATCAGGTATTCAACGACCGAGTGCGCACGTTTATCCGACAGTTTCTGGTTGTAGGCATCGCTGCCCACGCTATCGGTGTGACCGGTGACGGTCAGTTGCGCGGTAGAAGATTCCTGTTTCAGGCGAGAAGCGATTTTGTTGAGGACATCTTTATCGGAAGGCGTAAGCGTCGCTTTGTCGAACTGGAAGTGAACATCGCGAATGACGATGACTTCTTCCTTGACCACAACAGCCTCTTCGACAACTGGCGCTGGCACAGGTGGTGGGCAACCGTCGGCATCGACCTGCACGCCTCTAGGCGTACCCGGGCACTTGTCGCGGCTGTCCGGCACGCCATCGCCATCTTCGTCGCCATCACCGTGAACCCAGCAATAGGCTGCTGCCGTGCCGCCGATGAGCAGCGCGCCATACCCTGCCCATGCCGAGCTCTCGGTCGCGCCGAGACCAGCACCTACGACACCACCGACCGCCGCACAGGTCGGCCAGTCGGTTTTCTGCAAACCTGCGCAACCAGTCAACACACTGGTTAGCAGAACCAAGGGTAATGCTGTCCGAACTATGCTCATCTAGTTTTCTCCTGAGGGATCGGCTTAGAACCGATTCAGGGAGTAAAGACCGGAGTTTTAATCTCCGCCAGCATTAGGCCATAGCTGTTTTACGCCGTGATCACGGTTGATCGACGCTTTTACCCTAATAGAGCGCTAGGCCCGGACCTTCGGGCAGGCTAGTCTTGGCAGCTCTGATTGAGGATCTTCGATGATTGCAGGTATTTCTGCGCGCACGCCGCAACAGGCGCTGGCCGCTTTGCTGGATCGTTACGCCCCTGCGCGCCTTCTTTTGATTGGCGCCAGTGAGTTCCCCGCGCTTGAAGCCTTCAAGCTCGCGCACCCTGACAGCTGTGTCGCTCATGCGGCACCCGGTCCATTGCCGGCGGATCTGGCGTCCCGTCGTTTCGACCTAGCGCTGGTAGTCGATTGCCTGGAACACCTGCCCAAGCGCGCCGGTCTGAATTTACTGGGAGGAATCCGCAACCTCAATGCCAGCCGAATAGCGGTGCTGGCGGACCTGCCGGCCAGTGGCTGGCAGGAAACGGATTTTTTCTCCCTGGCCCTGCAAGCCAGCGAACGCTTTCAGCGTGACGAACAGGTGCTGACCCTCTTCACTTACGATCTGCTTGACTATAAGCAAGTACCCGACTGGCTCAACTCGCGGTTCTGGGCCAATCCGGAAAACTTCGGGAAATATTGGTGGTAACGCGATGAGTACTTCTATTTGCCCTTGCGGCAGCGGCACCCTGCTGGATGCCTGCTGCGGTCACTATCATGCCGGCCATCCGGCCCCCTGCGCCGAAGCCCTGATGCGTTCGCGCTACAGTGCGTATGTGCTGGGCCTGATCGACTATCTGGTCGCGACCACCCTGCCCGCGCAACGCGAAGGGCTGGATCGCCAGTCCATCAGCAACTGGAGCGCGCAAAGCACCTGGCTGGGTCTGGAGGTGGAGAGTTCCGAAGTGTTCGGCGGTCAGCCGGAGCACGCATTCGTGACCTTTACCGCCCGCTGGCATGACAGCACGGGCGAACACAGCCACCGCGAGCGCTCATCGTTTGTGCAGAACGCTGCCCACTGG
The DNA here is from genome assembly GCF_059716215.1 of Pseudomonas sp. LBUM1643. NCBI lineage: Bacteria > Pseudomonadati > Pseudomonadota > Gammaproteobacteria > Pseudomonadales > Pseudomonadaceae > Pseudomonas > Pseudomonas sp. LBUM1643. The sequence goes on along the minus strand of NZ_CP166813.1, from coordinate 1,369,446 downwards.
TACTTCATCGACCCCACCGTACAACTCAAGGCCGGGCGCAACGATGCTTGCCCTTGCGCCAGCGGGCAGAAGTTCAAGAAGTGCTGTGCGAGCTATTTCGGCAGTTAAGATGAGAAACCTGTAGCAGCTGCCGAGCCTGCGAGGCTGCGTTCGAGTGCGTAGCGCTCGCTAAATGGTCGGCGAGTGCTGCGCACTCGAACGCAGCCTCGCAGGCTCGGCAGCTGCTACAGGACGTGCTCGCAGGTTTGGCGGTTGTTTCAGGTTCAAGGAGAAGTACCACCATGATCACCCGGCGACTCGTACTCTACTTGGTGACGCTGAGTCTTGCGCTCGGGCTCGGCGGCTGTGCGTCATGGTTCGGCGATGATGAGCCCGAGCCCCAGTTGCATCTGGTCAAGGTTGAAGTCATCCGAGCCAAGCTGCTGGAGCAAAAATTCCTGCTGCACTTTCGCGTTGATAACCCCAACGACAGTGACCTGACAGTGCGAAGCCTTGAGTACCGCATTCATTTGGGCGACATGTTGCTGACTGAAGGCGAGAACGAGCACTGGTTTACGGTGGGTCCAAAACGAAGCGCTTACTTCAAGGTGCCGATCCGCACCAACCTGTGGCCGAAGATCCGCGATGTAGTGAAAATGCTGGAAAAACCTGACCACCCTATCCCCTATCGCCTGGAAGGAGAGCTGGAAACCGGTTTATTCATCGCGCACTACGTGCACGTTGCGCGCAATGGCGTAATAATCCCCGCCGATTTAATTCCGGAGTAGACCCGATGACCCAGCAACCCCACGTTCATGGCCCAGACTGCAACCACGATCATGATCATGCGCATCACGACCACCATGATCACGACCATGGTCATGTACACGGCCCGAACTGCGGCCACGCTCACCAGGAGCCTGTGCGCAACGCCCTGAAAGACGTGGGCCGCAACGATCCTTGCCCATGCGGCAATGGCAAGAAATTCAAGAAGTGCCACGGCGCTTGATGTGATGTACCGGGCGATATTCCGTATCGCCTGTTGAACCGCCTTCGCCAGCAGGCTCGCGCCCACATCGGATCTATGTCCTTGTAGGAGCAAAGCTTGCTTGCGATGGACGATGATCCGGTCTATCTGATTGATCGCGGTACTGCTATCGCGAGCAAGCTTTGCTCCCAAAGAGGTTCAAGGTTCAGGTGTTCATCAGGATTTGCTCGGTGCTCACCACCGTCGCATATTCCCCATGCAAATTCCCCAGCGACATTGCGTGCACTTCTTCGGCTGAATGCGCCTTGCCAAAATAATCAGCCTTGTCGAACGTAAAACAAGCATCCTCCGCCACCCATGCGTCAAACCCCAGGTTACCGGCCGTACGCGCCGTAGACTCCACCGAGTTGTTCGTCGCCACGCCCACAATCACCAACTGTTCAATCCCCTCCTGGCGCAAACTCGCCTCCAGCCCCGTCGCGCAAAACGCGTCCGGCACCTGCTTTTGAATCAGCCGTTCGCCGGCTGCAGGTTCGAACCGTGCCTGAATCTCCACGCCCGATTGCTGCGGCCAGAAAACCGAATCCGGCGAGCGCGACAGGTGTTGCACGTGAATGACCGGGCGACCGGTGCGACGCCAATGGCCCAGCAGTAAAAGCATCCTCTCCTCGGCGTGAGGATTGTTGCGAGGACCGAGTCGGGGCTCCAGGATGCCTTTTTGCTGATCGATGATGATGAGTGCTGCGTTCGTCTTTAGCTCCATGCCGACTTTTCTCACACTGGGTCATTGAATTCCACGCACTTCAGCATCACTTCCTTTTACAGGCAAGCCATCGAACGCAGACAGGACGACCTAATGCCAGCGGTTGCCGTTCGCCCCTAACGACGTCCCTTGATTTGGAGTACTCCATGATCGACCTGTATTACTGGACCACACCCAACGGCCACAAGATTTCAATTTTCCTGGAAGAAGCCGGCCTGCCATATGACGTACATCCGATCAACATCAGCCAGAACGATCAATTCAAACCTGAATTCCTGAAAATCTCCCCAAACAACAAGATCCCCGCGATCGTCGATCATGAGCCGATCGATGGCGGTGAGCCGTTGGCGCTGTTCGAGTCCGGTGCAATCCTGCTGTACCTGGCCGAGAAAACCGGCAAGTTTCTGCCCAAAGATTTGCGCGGTCGCCAGCAAGCGTTGCAATGGTTGTTTTGGCAGATGGGCGGTTTGGGACCGATGGCTGGGCAAAACCATCACTTCAGCCAGTTCGCCCCGGAAAAAATCCCCTACGCGATCAAGCGCTATATCGACGAAACCGCGCGTTTGTACGGCGTACTCGACAAGCAGTTGGCCAACAACGCGTTTGTCGCTGGCGAGGAGTACAGCATCGCGGACATGGCGATCTATCCGTGGATCGTGTCCCACAAATGGCAGAGCCAGAACCTGGAGGACTTCCCGAACGTACTGCGCTGGTTCAACCACATTCAGGGACGGCCAGCGACGGTGAAAGCCTATGCGTTGGCAGCCAAAGTCAATCCGCCTAAATCCTGATCGGGAACGATCAATAAATCGCAACTTGCGGCAGCGCTTCAGGTGTCCAAAGACACCCGGCAGGCGTGGCTGCAAGCTGCGATCATTCACGTTTAGCAGACAAATCCTGAAATAACCTTTCGCCCCGCTTGCGCGCCCACCTCCTGCTCACTAACGTAGCGACTTTATTGCGTTACCACCCCGCAGGAGCTTTGCCATGGCCTCGCCAGCCCTTACTCATTTTCTTCCCCGGTTCGGCGTTGCCGCAGCAGTGGCCGGTGTTCTGAGCCTGACCGGTTGTCAGACCTTTAACACGCAGGACACCCTCCCGCCCACCACTGGCGTGCAGCCGCTCAAGGGCCTGGCGCAAAACGTTTCGGTACGTCGCAATGCCATGGGCATGCCGTTGATCGAAAGCAACAGCTTCCACGACGCACTGTTCGCCCTCGGTTATGTGCATGCCAGCGACCGCATCACGCAAATGGTCACCCTGAGGCTGTTGGCGCAGGGCCGTCTGGCGGAGATGTCCGGCGCAGACTTGCTGGACGCCGACCGCTACATGCGTGCCGTCAACCTGAAGAAAAGCGCGGGTGAGTTGTACAAAGCATCTTCACCGCGCCTCAAGCGCTTCTTTGAAGTCTACGCCCGGGGCGTCAACGCCTACCTGTTCCGCTACCGCGACAAGCTGCCGGCTGACCTCGCCGCCACGGGTTACAAGCCCGAATACTGGCAACCGGAAGATTCCGCGCTGATTTTCTGCCTGCTGAACTTCAGCCAATCGGCCAACCTGCCGGAAGAAATTTCCTCGCTGATGCTGGCCCAGACAGTCACCAGCGACAAGCTGGCATGGCTGACGCCGTCTGCGCCCGATGAAAAACTGCCGGTCGCCGAGGCCGAAAAGCTCCAGGGCATCAAGCTCAACGGGCAAATTCCGGGACTCGCCGACATCAGCAAAGCCACGGCGCAACTCTCGGACCTGAATTTGCTCGGCGCCACCTCATCGAACAACTGGGCAATCGCGCCGCAACGTAGCCGCAGCGGCAAAAGCCTCTTGGCGAGCGACAGCCATGGTCCGCTGGGCGTGCCGTCGTTGTTCAGTTATGTGCAGATTCGCGCCCCGAAATACCAGGCCTCTGGGGTGACCATCGCTGGATTGCCAATGGTCCTCGGCGGTTTCAACGGCAAAGTGGCGTGGAGCATGACCACGGTCATGGGCGACAACCAGGACCTGTTCCTGGAAAAAATCAAACGCCAAGGCAACGGCCTCACCTACGAGGCTGGCGGCAAATGGCAGCCCGTGATCGTTCGCAACGAAACCTACTTCGTCAAAGGTCAGCGGCCTGTTCGCGAAGCGGTGTACGAAACCCGTCACGGCCCGCTGCTGAACAGTGCCCAAGGCACCACACTGGCCAACGGTTTCGGCCTGGCGTTGCAGACGCCGAACTTCACCGACGATAAGAGCCTGGACGCGTTTTTCGACTTGTCCCGGGCGCAGAACGTCGAGAAAGCCTCGGACGCCAGTCGTGAAATCCGCGCCATTGCCCTGAACCTGGTCTTCGCCGACGCCAGTAACATCGGTTGGCAAGTCACCGGCCGTTATCCGAACCGCCGCGAAGGCGAAGGCCTGTTGCCATCGCCAGGCTGGGAAGGTCGTTACGATTGGGACGGCTATGCCGACCCGATGCTCCACCCCTACGATCAGGATCCGGCCCAGGGTTGGCTCGGCACTGCAAACCAGCGCGTCATCCCCCATGGTTACGGGATGCAGCTGTCCAACTCCTGGTCGGCCCCCGAACGTGGTGAACGCATGGCTGAATTGGCCAACGCGGGCAAACACGACACGCGTAGCCTGATCGCCATGCAATACGACCAGACCACCACCTTCGCCGCCAAACTGAAGAAAATGTTTGCCGCGCCAGGCATGTCCCAGCCGCTCAAGCAGGCCATCGAAGCGTTGCCCGCGGCAGACAAAGATAAGGCCCGCGAGGCCTTTACCCGGTTGATGGCATTTGACGGCAAGCTCAGCCCGACGTCCGCCGACGCGGCGATTTATGAGTTATTCCTACAGGAAAGCACGAAGCAGATTTTCCTCGACGAATTGGGCCCGGAAAGCAGCCCGGCATGGAAAGCGTTCATTGCCAACAGCAAGCTGTCCTACGCGGCGCAGGCCGATCATCTGTTGGAGCGCGAGGACAGTCCGTTCTGGGATGACGCTCGGACACCACAGAAAGAAGACAAACCCGCGATCCTCGCCCGCAGCCTCGCCGCGGCCATCACGGCCGGCGACAGTCTGCTGGGCGCAGATCACAAGGCCTGGCAATGGGGCAAGTTGCACCGTTATGAATGGAAAAACGCCAGCGGCCAGACTGTCCGTGGTCCACTCGCCGCCGGCGGTGATCACACCACGCTGAACACCTCGGCATTTGCGTGGGGCCAGGATTTCAACACCACGCTGGCACCGTCCATTCGCTTCATCGTCGATTTCGGCCAGGCTGAACCGCTGATGGGCCAGAACAGTACCGGGCAGTCCGGCAATCCGGCGAGCCCGAACTACCTCAACAGCATTGATCCGTGGCTCAAGGGGCAATACATGAGCTTGCCCCTGCAGCCGCAGAACTTTGACAAGGTGTACGGGAAAACGCGGTTGACGCTCACCCCCGGAAAATAACGCAATCCATGTAGGAGTGAGCCTGCTCGCGATAGCGGTCTATCAGCCACTGATTCGGTGGCTGATATACCGCTATCGCGAGCAGGCTCACTCCTACAGGGGTGCTTTTCGATAGAACTTCCAGCCCCACGCCATCCTCATAGCTAACAAGTCCCTCCATTTTGGTAGCAGACATGGACCTTGTTATCGCTCGCCCCGAAGGCCTGTACTGTCCCGCCGGGGATTTCTATATTGACCCGTGGCGCCCCGTGGAACGGTCGGTCATCACCCATGCTCACGGTGATCACGCCCGCACTGGCAATGAACATTACCTGGCCGCTGCACCTGGCGAAGGGATTTTGCGAGCGCGCCTGGGACAAGACATCAACCTGCAAACACTGGCGTATGGCGAGCGCTTGTTGCACCACGGCGTCACCCTGAGTTTTCACCCCGCAGGCCATGTGCTCGGCTCGGCCCAGGTGCGTCTCGAGTACGGCGGCGAGGTGTGGGTCGCGTCGGGGGACTACAAAATCGAGCCCGATGGCACCTGTGCGCCTTTCGAACCCGTGCGCTGCCACACCTTCATCACCGAATCGACCTTCGGCCTTCCCATCTATCGCTGGCAGCCTCAGGCGCAGGTGTTCGCCGAGATCAATCAGTGGTGGCAAGCCAATGCCGCCGAGGACAAAGCCAGCGTGCTGTTCTGTTACTCGTTCGGCAAGGCGCAACGCATTCTCCATGGCATCGACGCCAGCCTGGGTCCGATTCTGACCCATGGTGCGGTGGAACCCCTGAACCGCGTGTACCGGGAAAGTGGCGTGTACATTCCGCCGACCCTTTATGCCGGGGACATCAAGAAAAGTGACCCGATCATGCGCAAGGCGCTGGTCATTGCCCCGCCGTCGGCCGGGGGCAGTACGTGGATGCGCCGCTTCGGTGACTACAGTGACGGCTTCGCCAGTGGCTGGATGCGATTGCGCGGAACACGACGGCGGCGCGGGGTTGATCGTGGTTTTGTGCTTTCCGATCACGCGGACTGGCCGGGACTGCTGTGGGCCATCGAACAGACTGGCGCGCAACGGGTCATGGTCACCCATGGCTCTGTCGCAGTGCTGGTCCGCCATTTACGCGAACAGGGTCTCGACGCCCAAGGCTTCAGCACCGAATACGGCGACGATGAAGAAGAACTCAACGCCACCGAAACTGAGACCGGGACCGCAAGCGCCGAGGTGTTGCCATGAAAGCCTTTGCGCAGTTGTATGCCGAACTCGATGCCACGACGTCGAGCAACGCCAAACTGGCCGCGATGCAGCACTACTTTGCCCAGGCTGCACCGGAAGACGCCGCGTGGGCGGTTTACTTCCTGTCCGGTGGGCGACCTCGCCAATTGGTCCCTGTGCGAATCCTGCGCGAGTTGGCGGTCGCCTTTTCCGGGCTGTCGCCCTGGTTGTTCGAAGAGAGTTATCAGGCCGTTGGCGATATGGCGGAAACCATCTCACTGGTGCTGCCTGAAGCGGTTCATAGCTCCGATGACGGACTCGCGGTGTGGATCGAAAAAAAACTCCTGCCATTGCGCGGTGAGTCACCTGAAGTGCTCGCCGAACAACTGCCTAAACTGTGGTCGCAACTGGACCGATCAAGCCTGATGCTGTGCATCAAATTAATCACGGGCAGTTTTCGTGTTGGCGTGTCCAAGCTGCTGGTCACCCGGGCCCTGGCGTCGATGGCGCACCTGGACAGCAAGCGCGTTGCCCAGCGTCTTGTGGGTTACACAGACCTGTCCAACCGTCCCGACGCGGCCAGCTACCTGAAGCTGATTGCCCCTGAATCAACCGATGAACATGCGCAACGTGGCGGTCAGCCGTATCCATTTTTTCTCGCACATGCGCTGTCGCAACCGGTTGAGCAATTCGAAGCATTGCTCGGCCCAGCCAGCCAATGGCAAGTGGAATGGAAGTGGGATGGCATCCGCGCGCAGGTGGTCAAGCGCGAAGGTCGACTGTGGATCTGGTCTCGCGGTGAAGAATTGGTCACCGAACGCTTTCCCGAACTCGACAGCCTGGTTCACGGCTTGCCCGACGGCACGGTGATTGACGGCGAAATCGTCGCCTGGAAAGCCGCGACAGCCGATACCGAAGATGCGTTTGACCCACAAGCGCCCTCCTCGCCGTCGGTGCAACCCTTTGCTTTGCTGCAACAGCGCATCGGCCGTAAAACCCTCGGCAAGAAAATACTCGATGAGGTGCCTGTGGTCGTGCTCGCTTACGACCTGCTGGAATGGGCCGGCGAGGACTGGCGCAACCAACCGCAGGCCGCGCGTCGAGCCCAGTTGGATCAAGTGATTGCCGACTGCGATAGCCCGGTATTGCTCCCCTCGCCGGTGCTCACCGGCGACGACTGGTTCGACCTCGCCAGGCAGCGGGAAGCGTCGCGCAGCCTGGGCGTCGAGGGCATGATGCTAAAAGCCCGGGACGCCCTGTATGGGGTTGGCCGAACCAAGGATATGGGGGTCTGGTGGAAGTGGAAAGTCGACCCGTACAGCGTCGATGCGGTGCTGATTTACGCGCAACGCGGCCATGGTCGCCGGGCCAGTTTGTACAGCGATTACACCTTCGCCGTCTGGGACGGTCCCGCCGATGCGAGCGAGCGCACGCTGGTGCCCTTCGCCAAGGCGTACTCAGGCTTGACCGATGAAGAAATGCGTCAGGTCGACAGCATTGTGCGCAAGACCACGGTGGAGAAGTTCGGTCCGGTGAGCAGCGTTAAACCGAGCCTGGTGTTTGAGCTGGGATTCGAGGGGATCGCCCTGTCGAAGCGGCACAAAAGCGGGATTGCCGTGCGGTTTCCGAGAATGCTGCGCTGGCGCCGGGACAAGTCGGTGGATGAGGCTGACAATCTGGCCACCCTGCAAGATCTCTTGGGCTGAACGTCACCTGGTCAAATCAGCGAGTCTAACCTCCTGTGGCGAGGGAGCTTGCTCCCGCTCGGCTGCGAAGCAGTCGCATCATCGGTGAAAGTGAATCTGAACTCAGGGCCGCTTCGCAGCTCAGCGGGAGCAAGCTCCCTCGCCACAGATTTGCGTTCGCTGATCTGATTTGGTGCAGGTAATAACTCATGCCCATTTCAGTGCACAACGCCCTTCTGGCATTTCGCTGAACGCCTTTTAAAACACTTGTTCGGCAGTGTGGTTCAGAAATTGCTACTTTCTTTAGGTCTTACGCTTTGCAGTAACAATTCATTTGCGCCACGAGCGCTCAAATTGGTTTTTAGGGATTGAATAATGAAAAAAGCATTAATGACCCTTTCTGCACTGGCATTGTGCATGGCGGCCGGTTCCGCCATGGCCAAGGAATACAAGGAGCTGCGTTTTGGCGTCGACCCTTCCTACGCACCGTTTGAGTCGAAAGCGGCCGACGGCAACCTGGTTGGCTTTGATATCGATCTGGGGAACGCGGTCTGCGCCGAACTGAAGGTCAAATGCAAATGGGTCGAAAGTGACTTCGACGGCATGATTCCGGGCCTGAAAGCCAACAAATTCGACGGTGTGATTTCTTCGATGACCGTTACTCCGGCTCGCGAAAAAGTCATCGACTTCTCCAGCGAACTGTTCTCCGGCCCGACCGCCTATGTATTCAAGAAGGGTTCTGGCATCACTGCAGACGTCGCTTCGCTGAAGGGGAAAACCGTCGGCTACGAGCAAGGCACCATCCAGGAAGCCTATGCCAAAGCCGTTCTGGACAAGGCTGGCGTGAAAACCCAGGCCTATCAGAATCAGGATCAGGTGTATTCCGACCTGACCTCCGGTCGTCTCGACGCCGGCATCCAGGACATGCTGCAGGCCGAACTGGGCTTCCTGAAGTCGCCACAAGGTGCTGATTACGACGTCAGCAAGCCGGTCGACAGCGAATTGCTGCCAGCCAAAACGGCTGTCGGTATCTCGAAAGGTAACAAAGACCTGAAGGCACTTTTGGATAAAGGTATCAAAGCGTTACACGACGATGGCACCTATGCCACCATTCAGAAGAAACACTTTGGCGATCTGAATCTGTACAGCGGCAAATAATGCCCGGCGCCCATCTCGCGATGGGCGCTTTTTCTACCTGATCAGGTTGCTGATTTATGTTCGAAAACCTCTTACAAAACCTGGGGCTCTCTGCCTTCAGCCTCAAGGGCTTCGGTCCGTTGCTGATGGAAGGCACCTGGATGACCATCAAATTATCGGTGTTGTCGTTGCTGGTGGCCGTATTGCTCGGCTTGCTCGGCGCCAGTGCCAAGCTGTCGAAAGTCAAACTGGTGCGCGTTCCGGCCCAGCTATACACCACGCTGATTCGCGGCGTGCCGGACCTGGTGCTGATGCTGCTGATCTTCTACAGCCTGCAAACCTGGCTGACGTCGTTTACCGATTTCATGGAATGGGAATACATCGAGATCAACCCGTTCAGCGCCGGGGTCATTACCCTGGGCTTCATTTATGGGGCGTACTTCACCGAAACCTTCCGTGGCGCGATCCTCGCGGTCCCGCGGGGCCAGATCGAAGCGGCGACCGCCTATGGCCTCAAGCGTGGCCAGCGTTTCTGGATCGTGGTGTTTCCGCAAATGATGCGTTTTGCGTTGCCGGGCATCGGCAACAACTGGATGGTGATGCTCAAGGCCACCGCGCTGGTGTCGATCATTGGTCTGGCCGATCTGGTCAAGGCTGCCCAGGACGCCGGGAAAAGCACCTACCAGCTGTTCTACTTCCTGGTGCTCGCAGCGGTGATCTACTTGCTGATCACCAGTGCTTCCAACATCGTCCTGCGCTGGCTTGAACGTCGCTACGCCGCCGGTTCCAGGGAGGCCGTACGATGATCGAGCTCCTGCAGGAATACTGGAGACCGTTCCTTTACAGCGACGGTTACCACATCACTGGCCTGGCCATGACCCTGTGGCTGCTCAGCGCATCGATCTTCATCGGCTTTCTGGTATCGATTCCGCTGTCCATCGCCAGGGTCTCGCCCAACGCTTTCGTGCGCTGGCCGGTGCAGTTCTATACCTACCTGTTCCGCGGTACGCCGCTCTATATCCAGTTGCTGATTTGCTACACCGGCATTTACAGCCTGGCCGCGATCCGCGCCCAACCGGTACTGGATGCGTTCTTTCGCGATGCGATGAACTGCACGATCCTGGCCTTCGCCTTGAATACCTGCGCGTACACCACGGAGATTTTTGCCGGGGCGATTCGCAGCATGAACCACGGTGAAGTCGAGGCGGCCAAAGCCTACGGTCTGACAGGCTGGAAGCTATATGCCTACGTGATCATGCCTTCGGCCCTGCGCCGTTCGTTGCCTTATTACAGCAACGAAGTGATCCTGATGCTGCACTCGACAACGGTGGCCTTCACCGCAACCATTCCGGATGTACTGAAAGTTGCTCGGGACGCCAACTCGGCGACCTTCCTGACCTTCCAGTCCTTTGGCATCGCTGCGCTGATCTACCTGACTGTAACCTTTGCGCTGGTCGGCCTGTTCCGTCTCGCTGAACGCCGATGGCTGGCCTTCCTCGGGCCGACCCACTAGCTCGCCTGTTTCAGGACATAAAAGCAAATGCGCCACCAGATACATGACTTGCTGGCCCCACTGCCCGGGACCGCGCGACAGATTCACAGCTTTCATTTCGGCCCCTCATCGGCCAACGGCAAGGTCTACATTCAGTCCTCCCTGCATGCGGACGAAATGCCCGGCATGTTGGTGGCCTGGCATCTCAAGCAGCGCCTGGCGGAGCTGGAAGCCGCTGGCCGCCTGCGCAGTGAGATCGTATTGGTGCCCGTCGCCAATCCGGTCGGCCTTGAGCAGGTGCTGATGGACGTGCCGCTGGGGCGCTACGAGCTGGAAAGCGGCCAGAACTTCAACCGCTGGTTCGTCGATTTAAGCGAAGAAGTCGGCAACGAAATCGAAGGCCTGCTCGGCAATGATCCGCAGCACAACCTGGAAGTGATCCGCCGCAGTTTGCGCCAGGCGCTGTTGCGACAAAGTGCCGGCACTCAACTGCAATCCCAGCGACTGACCTTGCAACGGCTGGCCTGCGATGCCGACATGGTGCTGGACCTGCATTGCGATTTCGAAGCGGTCGCGCACCTTTACACCACGCCGGAAGCCTGGCCTCAAGTCGAGCCACTGGCCCGATACATTGGTGCCGAAGCCAGCCTGCTGGCCACTGATTCCGGGGGCCAGTCGTTTGATGAGTGCTTCACCCTGCTCTGGTGGCAACTGAAGGAGCGTTTCGGTGAGCAGTTCGACATCCCCTTGGGCAGTTTCTCGGTCACCGTCGAGTTGCGCGGCCAGGGTGACGTCAATCACCCGCTGGCAAGCCTCGACTGTCAGGCTGTGCTTGATTACCTGATCCATTTCGGTGCCATCGCCGGTGCACCCGCACCACTGCCCGAATTGCCCTACCCCGCCACGCCACTGGCAGGCGTAGAACCGGTGACCACCCCTGTCGGCGGGCTGCTGGTGTTCACCGCGCTGCCAGGGGAATACCTGGAGGCCGGGCAACTGATTGCCGAAATCATTGACCCGATCCTGGATCGTGTCACCCCCGTCCATTGCGTGACCGCCGGGTTGATGTACGCCCGCTCGCTGCGTCGCATGGCCACTGCGGGCATGGTGATCGCCCATGTCGCGGGCACTGAAGCCTATCGCAGCGGCTACCTACTTTCGCCTTGAGGATGCATGCCCCATGTACAAACTGACCATTGAAGGCCTGCATAAAAGCTATGGCGATCATGAAGTGCTCAAAGGTGTTTCCCTCAAGGCCAACACTGGCGACGTCATCAGCCTGATCGGCGCCAGCGGTTCGGGCAAAAGTACCTTCCTGCGTTGCATCAATTTCCTCGAGCAACCCAACGACGGCGCCATGACCCTGGACGGCCAGGCCATCCGCATGATCAAGGATCGCCACGGCATGCACGTCGCCGATGCCGATGAACTGCAGAAAATCCGCACCCGCCTCGCCATGGTATTCCAGCATTTCAACCTGTGGAGCCACATGACGGTGCTGGAGAACATCAGCATGGCCCCGCGCCGTGTGCTGGGTTGCGACAAGAAGGAAGCGGAAGATCGTGCCCGACGTTACCTCGACAAGGTGGGCCTGGCGGCACGGGTGGCCGATCAATACCCGGCGTTCCTGTCCGGCGGGCAGCAACAACGGGTGGCCATTGCCCGTGCGCTGGCGATGGAACCGGAAGTCATGCTGTTCGACGAACCGACGTCGGCGCTGGACCCTGAACTGGTGGGGGAAGTGCTGAAAGTGATCCAGGGCCTGGCGGAAGAAGGCCGGACCATGATCATGGTGACCCACGAAATGAGTTTTGCCCGCAAGGTCTCGAGCCAGGTGCTGTTTCTGCATCAAGGGCTGGTGGAAGAGGAAGGTGCGCCCGACGAAGTACTCGGCAATCCGAAAAGCGAACGGCTGAAGCAGTTCCTCAGCGGTAATCTAAAGTAACCTTCAACCCCTGTAGGAGCTGCCGCAGGCTGCGATCTTTTGATCCTGTTCTTTGACATCGTTTCATATCCAGATCAAAAGATCGCAGCCTCGTTCCACTCGACAGCTCCTACAGTTCGTGTTGTGTCATTAAACCTTTGGTAGGTTGCCGCGGTCACTGAAAGAAGACTTTCAGAGCGCACGCCGCCGGCATGGGAACCTCTACCAACTTCGCTAAACAATGGTTCACCGCGCGCGGCTGGACGCCATTCGCCTTTCAGAAACAGGTGTGGAAAGCCGTAAAAGAGGGCCATTCCGGTTTGCTTCACGCCAGTACCGGTGCCGGGAAAACCTATGCACTCTGGTTTGCGGCGCTTAATCGCTACGCCACTACTGCCCCTTCAATTGTTGCCCCTCGCAAACGCAAGCCGATTGCCGAACCCCTCACCGTGCTGTGGATAACGCCCATGCGCGCACTGGCGGCCGATACCGCGCGCGCGCTGGAAGCACCGCTGCAGGACTTGCAGATTCCATGGAGCGTAGGCCTGCGCACCGGCGACACCAGCAGCAGTGAGCGCGCGCGCCAAAGCCGGCGGCTGCCCACTACGTTGATCACCACTCCGGAAAGTTTGACGCTGATGCTTGCCCGCGCCGATTCGCACACTGCGTTATCAACGTTGCGCATGGTGGTGGTGGATGAGTGGCATGAACTGCTGGGCAATAAGCGCGGCGTGCAACTGCAGCTGGCCCTCGCCCGACTGCGCCGCTGGAACCCGCAGCTGATTGTCTGGGGCGTTTCCGCAACGCTGGGTAATCAATCCCATGCCGAGCAGGTCCTGATCCCACAGGGGGGCGGCATTAGTGTTCAAGGTCAGAACGGCAAGGAACTGCGGATCGACACACTGCTACCGCCCGCCATCGAACGCTTTCCATGGGCCGGGCACATCGGTTTGAAGATGCTGCCCCAGGTGGTCGAGGAACTTGAATCGAGCCCCAGCACCCTAGTGTTCACCAACACCCGTGCTCAATCAGAGATCTGGTATCAGGCGTTGCTGGAAGCTCGACCGGATTGGGCGGGATTGATCGCGCTGCACCACAGCTCGCTGTCCCGGGACACCCGTGACTGGGTCGAGCGTGCGCTCAAGGACGGTCAGCTCAAAGCGGTGGTCTGCACGTCCAGCCTGGATTTGGGGGTGGACTTCCTGCCGGTGGAACGGGTGCTGCAAATCGGCTCGGCCAAAGGTGTGGCGCGGCTGATGCAGCGTGCGGGTCGCTCCGGTCATGCGCCGGGACGGGTGTCGCGGGTGACGCTGGTGCCGACTCATAGTCTTGAATTGATCGAGGCCGCCGCCGCCCAGGACGCGGTGGCACAACGTCGGATCGAGCCGCGTCGGTCTCCGCAAAAATCTCTGGACGTGTTGGTGCAGCACTTGGTCAGCATGGCGCTGGGCGGCGGTTTTTTGCCTGACGAGTTGTACGAAGAAGTACGCAGTGCCTGGGCCTATCGCGACCTGAGCCCGGCCGACTGGGTGTGGGCGCTGGCTTTCGTACGCCATGGCGGGCTTTCTCTGACGGCCTATCCGGATTATCGCCGGGCCGAACCTGATGAACATGGGGTATGGCGTGTCCCCGATGCACGATTGGCGCGCCGACACCGCATGAGCATCGGTACCATCGTCAGCGATGCGAGCATCCAGTTGAAATTCTGGAGCAAGGGTGGCGGTGGCAAGCAGTTGGGCAGTGTTGAAGAGGGGTTCATCGCACGACTCAAACCTGGCGACGGATTTCTGTTCGCCGGTCGGTTGCTGGAGTTGGTGCGGGTTGAAAACATGACCGCCTACGTCAAGCGCAGCACGGTTAAAAAAGCCGCGGTGCCCCGCTGGAATGGTGGGCGGATGCCACTGTCCAGCGAGTTGGCGAATGCTGTGGTCAGGCGCTTCAGTCAGGCGGCACAAGGTGAATTTGCCGGCCCGGAAATGAAGGCGTTGCGCCCCTTACTGGACGTGCAGCAACGCTGGTCTGCGCTGCCGACCGATACCAGCCTGCTGGCAGAAGCGTTGAAGTCCCGCGAAGGCTGGCACCTTTTCCTCTACCCCTTCGCGGGGCGTCAGGTTCACTTGGGGCTGGCGAGTTTGCTGGCGTGGCGGGTCAGTCAACGATTGCCGGTAACATTTTCAATTGCGGTCAATGATTACGGACTGGAACTGCTCAGTGCCACATATGTGGATTGGTCTGAACACCTGAATCGCGATCTGTTGACGCCTGAGTATCTGCTGGCTGATGTGCTCGCCAGCCTGAATGCCGGCGAATTGGCCTTACGCCGTTTCCGTGAAATCGCGCGAATTGCCGGGCTGGTGTTCGCAGGCTATCCGGGCGCCCCGAAAAGCACCCGCCAGGTGCAAGCGTCGAGCGGGCTGTTTTTCGAGGTGTTCAAACAGTACGACGCCGACAATCTTCTGCTGGCCCAGGCCGGGGAAGAGGTATTAAGGGAGGAATTGGATGTTGATCGCCTGGAGCAAACCCTGGAACGAATCAGTGAGCTGAGGCTCGATCTGCATCACATCAAGCGTCCCACGCCACTCGGATTTCCATTGTTGGTCGAGCGCATGCGCGAAAGCATGAGTTCGGAAAAGCTCTCAGACCGCATCAGGCGCATGGTCGGCGATCTGGAGAAAGTCGCCGAAACAGGGAAAGCCTGATGAGCACGCCTTATCCCGTTCGAGTCGCCGGTGAAGACCTTTGGCTGCTGCCGGAGAAGGCGATTTACTGGCCCGCGCAACAAGCGCTGTTGATTGCAGATGTGCATTTCGGCAAGGCCGCGGCTTATCGGAGCCTTGGGCAACCCGTCCCTCAAGGCACCACGTCGCAGAACATTGCGGTGCTGGACCAATTGCTGGCCGCCCTGCCCTGTCGTCAGCTGATCTTTCTTGGGGACTTTCTCCATGGACCCGGCTCACATGCCAGCGCCACGCTAGAGGCCCTGGCGCAATGGCGCAGGCGGCACATCGACCTGCCCATGACGCTGATCCGGGGCAATCACGACAAGCGTGCCGGCGATCCTCCGAAGTCTTTGAACATCAGGGTGGTGCCCGAGCCACTGTTGCTGGGGCCGTTTGCACTGCAACATGAGCCGACGCCACACCCAGACAGACACGTGCTGGCGGGCCACGTACATCCCGTCTATCGGCTGAATGGTCGAGGTCGGCAGCGTTTACGGCTGGCGTGTTTCAGGCTCGGCGAAGCCATCAGCTTGCTGCCGGCCTTTGGCGCGTTTACAGGGGGCTATCAGGTCGAGCGAGATGACAGTTGCAGAATATTCGTCATTGGCGATAACGAAATATGGCCGGTGAACCCGAACCTGTAGAGCAAAGTTTGCTCGCGATGGCATTTTTCCAGTCAAATAACATCGCTTGAATGAAAGACTGCTATCGCGAGCAAGCTTTGCTCCTACACACCCTTTTTTGCGCGAGACATCAAGCGACAGGCGCGGGTGGTGGCTCATCCGGCAAGGTTGGCTCGCCAGGTTCGGTGGGTTGTTCATTAGGGGTATCAGGATCAGGCTGACCGGGGATGCCCCCTGCCATGCTGATTGGCGGGTGTGCCAACAAGGACCAGGCCAAAACGCCAACCTGATTGGGCTCAAGCCTTGCCAGTTCGGCACTTATTCGCGGATCGATCTTCATTAGAGCACTCCTGAGCAATGGCCCCGTCCGCTGTGCGCGAACCGGGCAGTACACTCAATAGAGTGTCTACCCGCTCAAGAATTCCCACTGCCCGTCAGATCAATGACTCAAGTGCGAGGCAAGGTGACGCCCAGTTGGCCCTGGTACTTGCCGCCACGGTCCTTGTAGGACACTTCGCACTCTTCGTCGGATTCGAAGAACAGCATCTGTGCGACACCTTCGTTGGCGTAGATTTTCGCCGGCAACGTGGTGGTGTTGGAGAACTCCAGGGTCACGTGACCTTCCCACTCAGGCTCGAGCGGCGTTACGTTGACGATAATGCCGCAACGGGCATAGGTGCTTTTACCCAGGCAGATGGTCAGCACATTGCGCGGAATGCGAAAGAACTCCACGGTGCGAGCGAGGGCGAACGAGTTCGGCGGGATGATGCAGACATCGCTCTTGACGTCGACAAAGCTCTTCTCATCGAAGTTTTTCGGATCGACGGTTGCCGAATTGATGTTGGTGAACACTTTGAATTCATCGGCACAACGGACGTCGTAGCCGTAGCTCGACACACCATAGGAAATCACTCGGTCGGCGCCCTCTCCGCGCACCTGGCGCTCGACAAAGGGATCGATCATGCCGTGCTCTTGCGCCATGCGGCGAATCCACTTGTCCGATTTGATGCTCATGGCGGTTGTCCTGAATAGCGAGGTGGAAAAAATCTGTCCGGCATCTTACCGGGCGCGCGCCGCCTGTTCAAAGTTCGCTGTACAATTCTCGGCCTTCCCCCCGTTTTTCGGGGCCTTGACGATAATTCGCTGCACCGTCAGTCACGAAATTAGAGAAACCTTCGCAAGAAGCATTGGCACGTTCCGGAAAAAGGGTTAAGGTGGCGCCACTGTGCTGCTTGTGTCACTGAGAATCTCTACACGATATGTTGAATTTCGATCCAACCATCTACAAGAATTTTTCCTGCTCTTTGCACTCAGTCTCGGCCAGGGTTCTTCCTGCGTCGCAGTTATCTTTGTTCAAGGAGTTACACCATGTCTAATCGCCAAACCGGTACCGTTAAGTGGTTCAACGATGAAAAAGGCTTCGGCTTCATCACTCCACAATCCGGTGACGACCTGTTCGTTCACTTCAAAGCTATCCAATCCGACGGCTTCAAAAGCCTGAAAGAAGGCCAACAGGTTTCTTTCATCGCTACCCGCGGTCAGAAAGGCATGCAAGCTGAAGAAGTTCAAGTTATCTAACTTGTACTTGCTTTAGTAAAAGGCCCCGCCCTCAAAAGCGGGGCTTTTTTGTGCCTGTGTGTTTTTGCCAGGCACAAAAAAGATCGCAGCTTGCGGCAGCTCCTACATTGAATAGGGTGTTTTACCCTGTAGGAGCTGCCGCAGGCTGCGATCTTTTGATCTTCTAGCGGCTTACCAGGCGACGCCAAACCCTGCGGTGTAACGGGTCTTGCTCAGGTCAGCCTCATCGCTACCGGAAATAATGTCCCGCTCAGCCTTCAGGTTAAGCGACGCCCAGTCGGTCACTTTGTAGCGCAACCCGACTTCGGCATCCAGCGCGTAATCCGCTACTCCACTCAGCGGCTTGCCCACCTCGCCATTGGTGAAGAACTCCACCTTCTTGCCGATCAGGTAACGGTTGTAGTCCCACTTCATCGCCAGGGAATAGAAGTTCTCTTTGCCACCGTCGGAGTATTCATAATCCGTGCGGTTGACCAGCGACCCCAGGGAGAATGCGCCCAACTCGTCATCCCAGAACTGGTAACCAGGGCCCGTACCAACGGTGCGCTGGCGGGCAAGGTCTTCAACCTTGTCACGCTTGTAGACCAGGCGACCCTGCCAGAACCATTTTTCGGTCAGGAAGCGGTCGAGGGAGTACTCACCACGCCAGTTGTCAGTCGTGACGACATCATCCTGAAATTCCCGGTTGTACTCGCCTTCTGCCGTGTGACGCCACCGGCCATGGCGAGCAGTGGTCTTGAAGTCTACGTCGTAGTCATCGGTGTCTTTCTCTGCCCGCTGATAGTCCAGCGCCAGGTCGACATTCCCTTTCCACACCAGGTCTTCGACCACCGGCTTGGGCTTGAGGATCTGCTGGATGCTGGCCAGCTCGACGGTTTTGGGCGCCTCGCCATTGGCCAATATCACCTTGCCATCATCTGCCGCATGCAGTGACTTGGCCTTTTCGCCGGTATAAGCGTCCTGTTTGACCAGCAACTCCTGGTCGCTTTCCAACGTTTTGACCTGTTTCCAGTCAATCGGAATAGCGCCAGCGTACTCGGTCTGAATCAACAGCTTGCCGCCGTCGAACAGGGTGATCTTGCCGCTCAGCTTGTCACCGTTCTTTAACCATACGGTGTCGGCGAGCAAGGGTGTGGAGGCACTGAAGACAGCGAGGCACAGCAGGGTTCTGGACACCATAAGCAAATACAGGCTCAAGTTTGCGAAAAAAAGTCGGCATTATCCTTACGAATAAGACCCTAGCAAGGACTGACCCGACTATTTCTATTGAGTTCATTTCTCAACTGGCAATTCAGGACTTACTCTAAAGGCAGGAATGCGACCCTTCTTCAGGAACTGCGCACGTGACAGACCCGACCACTGAAATTGAAAGCGCCGCACAAATCAGACGTACGGCCCTCTACCTGACGTTGGCTCAAGTGCCCGAAGGCAAAGTCGTCAGCTATGGTCAACTGGCGGAACTGGCTGGACTCGGTCGCGCCGCCCGCTATGTCGGACGCACACTAAGCCAGCTGCCCGGTGACACGAAACTGCCATGGCACCGGGTCCTCGGTTCTGGTGGTCGGATCAGCCTGCCTGTGGGCAGCGCTTCCGGGGATGAACAGCGGGCTCGATTGCGCGAGGAAGGCGTGAGTATCCTGAATAATCGTGTTGATATTCAGCGCCATGGCTGGCGTCCGGTAGAGCACAGCGGTTAGAGTGCGCGCTTTGTTTCCGTAACCTTGAGGCAGACTCCAGCCCATGCCCCGTAAAACCTGGCGCGCCGCGCTCGCCGCCTATGCCAGCCCTTCAACACTCGTGCTGTTGCTGCTGGGTTTCGCCGCCGGCCTGCCGTACATGCTGGTGTTTTCAACACTTTCGGTCTGGTTGCGCGAAGCCGGTGTGGCTCGCGAAACCATCGGCTATGCAAGCCTGATCGGTCTGGCCTACGCCTTTAAATGGGTCTGGTCACCGTTGCTGGATCAATGGCGCCTGCCATTCCTCGGCAAACTCGGTCGGCGACGGTCCTGGCTGGTGCTTTCACAGGCCCTGGTGATCCTCGGCTTGATCGGGATGGGCTTCTGCGACCCGCAAAAACACTTGTCCTGGTTGATCGCAATCGCGGTCATCGTTGCCTTCGCCTCGGCCACGCAAGACATCGCGGTCGATGCCTATCGGCTGGAAATCGCCGAAGACAGTCGCCAGGCCGCGCTTGCCGCCGCCTACATGTCCGGCTATCGAATTGCCGCATTACTGGCCACCGCTGGCGCGCTGTTCTTTGCAGAAGGTTTCGGCTCCACAGGCTTCAACTATCAACATTCGGCCTGGGCCGGCACATATGTGTTGTTCGGCGCCCTGATGATTCCAGCGCTGCTGACCACCCTGTTCATGCGCGAGCCTCCGGTCCCCCTGCGCACTCAGCTTCAGGCCGGGCGTTACACCTTTGTGCATCAGTTGATGTCCGTGTTTGTGCTGATCGTGCTGCTGGTGTCCGTACCGGCCATGTTTACGCAGCTCTACAACACTGATTTCGCCAGCGTACTGTTCGAGGGCGTGAGCCTGCTGGACCTGCTGCTACAGGACCGCGCGTTCCTGCGGGCGATCCTTTACACCACACTTACCCTGATGTGCTTGTCCGCCGTAGGCCGCCGCGGCCTCGCGCCGGTACTCACGCCGGTGAACGACTTCATCCTGCGTTACCGCTGGCAGGCGTTCCTGCTGCTTGGCCTGATTGCCACGTATCGAATGTCCGATACGGTAATGGGCGTCATGGCCAACGTGTTCTACATCGACCAGGGCTTCACCAAGGATCAGATCGCCAGCGTCAGCAAGATTTTCGGCCTGATCATGACCCTCGTTGGCGCCGGCATGGGTGGCCTGCTGATCGTTCGTTTCGGTATTTTGCCGATCCTGCTCATCGGCGGTATTGCTTCGGCCGGCACGAACTTGCTGTTCCTGATGCTCGCCGACATGGGCGCCAACCTGAACATGCTGATCGCCACCATCTCCCTGGACAACTTCAGCTCAGGGCTGGCGACTTCAGCGTTTGTCGCCTACCTGTCGAGCCTCACCAACCTCAAGTTCTCGGCCACTCAATACGCCTTGCTGAGCTCGATCATGCTGTTGTTACCGCGCCTGATTGGTGGCTACTCAGGGGTCATGGTGGAAAAGTTCGGTTATCACAATTTCTTCCTGATCACCGCCCTGCTAGGCGTTCCCACGCTGCTGCTGATCATCTTGCACTGGTACCAGGAAAGCCGTCGTGCGGGCCCGACGCCCACGCCGGATCCGATTCCTACGCAGGTAGCGGAAGAGTCCTAGGACGCTTCCCGCAAAGTCTCGCAGGGGCGCGGTGATTCACGCGCCCCTGCGACACCACCGACCGCACGCCTGTACGCCAGCGGATCTCGCCCGTACAATGCTCCGTCATTTCTCGTCATCAGCAACCGACAACGGCCAACCATGCGCACCAGTCAATTTTTGCTCGCCACACAGAAAGAAACGCCTTCCGACGCGGTCGTCATCAGCCACCAGCTGATGCTGCGCGCCGGCATGATCCGCAAACTCGCTTCGGGCCTGTACACCTGGCTGCCCATGGGCCTGCGAGTGATGCGCAAGGTTGAAGCCGTCGTTCGTGAAGAAATGAACGCCGCGGGCTCTCTCGAAGTGTTGATGCCGAGCACCCAACCGGCTGAGCTGTGGCAGGAATCCGGTCGCTGGGAAGAGTACGGCCCCGAGCTGCTGCGCTTCAAGGATCGTCACGGTCGCGATTTTTGCGCCGGCCCGACTCACGAAGAAGTGATCACCGACCTGATGCGCAACGAGTTGAGCAGCTACAAACAGCTGCCCATCAACCTGTATCAGATTCAGACCAAATTCCGTGATGAAATCCGCCCACGCTTCGGTTTGATGCGCGGCCGCGAGTTCATCATGAAGGACGCGTATTCGTTCCACGCTGACCAGCCTTCGCTGCAGGCCACCTACGATCGCATGCACCAGGCTTACTGCAACGTGTTCACTCGCCTGGGCTTGAAATTCCGCCCGGTTGAAGCTGACAACGGTTCCATCGGTGGCGCCGGTTCCCACGAATTCCACGTACTGGCCGAATCCGGCGAAGACGACATCGTCTTCAGCAATGGGTCCGACTACGCCGCGAACATCGAAAAAGCCGAAGCTGTGCCCCGCGAAACCTCCCGCGCAGCACCGGCCGAAGAGCTGCGCCTGGTCGACACACCGAACGCCAAGACCATTGCGCAACTGGTCGAAGGCTTCAACCTGCCGATCGAAAAGACCATCAAGACCCTCGTGGTCCACGCTGAAGAAGAAGGCAAGCTGATTGCCTTGATCATCCGCGGCGACCACGAGCTGAATGAAATCAAGGCAGCGAACCAGCCAGGCGTTGCCAGCCCGCTGGTCATGGCATCCGAATCCGAACTGCGCGACGCCATTGGCGCCGGCGCCGGTTCGCTCGGCCCGTTGAACCTGCCGCTGCCAATCATCATCGACCGCTCCGTCGAGCTGATGAGCGACTTCGGTATCGGTGCCAACATCGACGACAAGCATTACTTCGGCGTGAACTGGGAACGCGATCTGCCAGTTCCGACCGTCGCCGACCTGCGCAACGTCGTAGCGGGTGACCCTAGCCCGGACGGTAAAGGCACACTGGAAATCAAGCGCGGCATCGAAGTCGGGCACATCTTCCAGCTGGGTAACAAGTACAGCAAAGCGATGAAATGCGAAGTGCTGGGCGAGAACGGCAAGCCGGTTACCCTGGAAATGGGCTGCTACGGCATCGGCGTTTCCCGCGTGGTGGCTGCCGCCATCGAGCAGAACAACGACGCCAACGGGATCATCTGGAGCGACACGCTGGCCCCGTTCCAGGTTGCACTGGTCCCTTTGCGCTACGAAACCGAACAGGTTCGCGAAGCCACTGACAAGCTGTACGCAGAATTGACGTCTGCCGGCTTCGAAGTGCTGCTGGACGACCGCGACAAGAAAACCAGCCCGGGCATCAAGTTCGCGGACATGGAACTGATCGGTATTCCTCACCGGATCGTGGTCAGTGACCGCGGCCTCGCCGAAGGCAATCTGGAATACAAGAGCCGTACCGAGCCTGAAGCGCAAGCGCTGCCGGTTGCTGACGTGCTGTCTTTCCTCCAGGCCCGTATCCGCCGCTGACACCAGATAGAGAAGTCATGTTCAAGCGAAACACCTTAGGCCTCGGTGGTGCCGCCCTGTGCGGCACCCTGCTGGTCAGCGGCTGTGCCAATCACATGTCGCAACGCAGCGAGCACGAGGAACGTGTCGAGCGCAAATTGCTCGATCACAGCCTGCAGATCGATGTCGGCGAGCCCAAGGTGCTTGAGCTGCCACAACGTCGGGTGAAGATCCACGAGCAGAAAACGTTCGAAGTCACCGAATTTGAAGTGACGCGTCACTACGATCGCTACACCCCCTACCAACCCTGGCGGGAGGCTTACGAAATTCCGCTGGGTGCGGTCGCGGTCGTGGCAGGCGTGGGGGCGAACGTCGTCAATGTGTTTGCTCTCGGCAACCTGCCGGACAGCGTGACCAAAGATTGGCTGAGTTACGGTTTCGCCGGGCTTAACCCGTTCATGAACGTGCAATCCCATGGGCGTGCACAGCAGAACCTGGCGGGCATCGACGAAGTCCAGCAGGACAAGCGTACTGAGTACTCAAGCCTGCCGTGGAGCGAGCGTCCGGTGCAGGTCAAGGCCGGCAAGGAAACGTTTGAGCTGACCACCGACAAGAACGGTGTTTTACGCCTGAACCTGCTGGACAGCCCGTTCGCGGAACATGACATCAATCATCTGAGTCGGCTTCTGATCAGCGTCGAAGATGGCCAAGGCGATGTGCACACTGATCTGCCCCTCATGGTCAGCAGCTCTTTGCGTGGAAAGTTGCTGGAAGCTCACGGACTGATTTACGACGATCTCGAAGACGATGAAGTTAGCCAGTGGGTCCACCGGGTCAAGCGCCTGTCGGAGCTGGGTCTGGAAGAGGAAGCCAGTGAGCTGGAACAGAGCCTGATCGAATTGACGCGCAACGATCCTGAACTACAGACCGAATTCCTCAAGTCACTGACCAAGGATGCCGGGCGCTTGGTGGCGGATCCGGGACCGAACTAAAAGCAAAAGCTTCGCGAGCAGGCTCGCTCCCACAGTTGACCGAGTTGCTAAATAAACACGGTCTAATGTGGGAGCGAGCCTGCTTACGAAGAGGCTCGGAAATTCACCGCAAAACTACCGCTCAAACAACTCCATCTGCTCAAACCCGCCCCGTAAATCCTCCAGCCTCACCCCTATCCCCAGCAACCGCACCGGCTTCGCGCCGCGGTTGAATGCCTGGGTCAGCAATAATTGGTAGCTCCCAAGATCTCGCCCTGCCCCGGCCTGCTCCAGCGTGGTCTGGGTGAAATCATGAAACTTTACTTTGACGAAAGGCTTGCCCGGCCGGTAACTGCTATCGATCCGCGACATGCGGTTACTCAACGTTTCGAGCAACTCGGGCAACTTGTCCAGGCAACTCACCAGATCCGGCAGATCCACGTCATAGGTGTTCTCGACACTGATTGACTGGCGACGACTGTCGTTGTGCACCAGTCGATCATCAATCCCACGCGCCAGGCTCCACAATCGTTCACCGAAGCTGCCGAACTCGCGCACCAGCGCCAACTTGTCCCACTCGCGCAAATGCGAGCAATCGACGATGCCCAGCCTGCCCAGCTTGTCCGCGGTCACCTTGCCGACCCCGTGCAGTTTGCTGACCGGCAAACCACTGACAAAGTCCTCCACCTGATCCGGCGTGATGACGAACAAACCGTTCGGCTTCTTCCAGTCGCTGGCAATCTTGGCCAAGAACTTGTTCGGCGCCACGCCAGCCGAGACCGTAATGTGCAGCTGATTGGAAACACGCCGACGGATTTCCTGGGCGATGCGCGTCGCACTGCCGCCGAAATGCGCACTGTCCGACACATCCAGGTAAGCCTCATCAAGGGACAGCGGCTCGATCAGGTCCGTGTAATCGCGAAAGATCGTGTGGATTTCCCTGGACGCTTCTCTATAGGCGTCCATGCGCGGCTTGACGATCGTCAGGTCGGGGCACAGTTTCATCGCGTGCCCGGAAGACATGGCCGAACGCACGCCATACGCCCGCGCTTCGTAGTTGCAGGTGGCGATCACCCCGCGCCGATCTGCCGAACCACCCACGGCCAAGGGTTTTCCGGCCAGCTTCGGTTCGTCACGCATCTCGATGGCGGCATAGAAGCAATCACAATCGACGTGGATGATTTTTCGCTGGTTCATATAAAGGTGGTGAGGAGTATCGGCGAGTCGGATCGGCAGTATCTCACTCACACCTGTATATAGCACCAGTGGTCAGAATCTTCTTTTCCGTGCGTAGGAAAAAAGATGAATTTGTTTTTTCAATCGAAAACCATCCATCAATAGAGCTGAAAGCCTTGTAGCGCCTGACCTGCAGGCACTTTTACAGCACTCTTTTTGAGCTAAGCGATTGAACCACCACAGGTTTTCTCGGATTTCACGGTTGACACACCTGCGATCCTCTGTAGAATGCCGACACACAGACGCGGGATGGAGCAGTCTGGTAGCTCGTCGGGCTCATAACCCGAAGGTCGTCGGTTCAAATCCGGCTCCCGCAACCAAACATCAAAAAAGGCTACTCGAAAGAGTGGCCTTTTTTGTGGGCGTCGAAAACACCCACTATAGAAGCGAGCTTGCACTTTATAGTCGTGAACGCAAATGCGTGATACCCGATACCCCGCGGCGGCCTTGAGTTTTTCGCGAGCAAGCTCGCTCCTACCCCGCTCATTTACGCTTATTTGGCTTCTTTCTGGATTAACGGTTGACACCCCGGCGTATCTCTATAGAATGCCGCCACACAGACGCGGGATGGAGCAGTCTGGTAGCTCGTCGGGCTCATAACCCGAAGGTCGTCGGTTCAAATCCGGCTCCCGCAACCAAACATCAAAAAAGGCTACTCGAAAGAGTGGCCTTTTTTGTATCTGTTGAAAAAGTCCTTTCGCAACAATGATCTGTCATCGTGCAGGTGCGCCGTTAGTGGTCACTAACGTGCCGAGTTCAGACTAAGCTGATCCCAGGCAGCCCCCCCTCTTCGCCTGATGACGTGCCATCACCCGATGATGGTGAGAGGCGTTAATATTTGTGACTATTTTTTTCTACAGGGATTGGTAACTTGGCTGGATACCCCCATCCTGTCGCGCACAATCCAAGAGGTGATTGATGCGCGCCAACTCGTCTGATCCAAAAGACACCGTTACAGCAACACAACCGATCAAAGCAGAGCGTCTGCGCCTGCTGGATCTGGTCAGCAAATATCGCCAGCCTATCGGCCTGGCGGTGACGGTGCTGCTGTTCGCTATCGCGCTGATTGCCTGTCGCCATCTGTTGAGCGAACTCGACCTCTACGCCCTGCATGACTCGATCCTCGAAATACCGAAGCCCGCATTACTCGGTGCACTCGCAGCCACCGTGGTCGGCTTCATCATATTGCTGGGCTATGAGTGGTCGGCCAGTCGCTATGCCGGCGTGACACTGGCGCCTCGAATCCTGGCACTGGGCGGATTCACCGCGTTCGCGATCGGCAATGCGATCGGCTTGTCGATGCTCTCGGGTGGCTCGGTTCGATACCGTCTATATGCACGGCATGGCCTGGGGGCCTCGGAAGTCGCGCATATGACGCTGTTCGCCAGCCTCTCGCTAGGTTGCGCGCTGCCGCCACTTGCAGCGCTGGCGACGCTCAGCGACCTGCCAGCAGCCTCTGCGGCCCTTGGGCTGTCCGAGACGCTACTCGGTGGGGTTGCAGCCGCCGTGCTGCTGCTCTTTAGCGTATTGGCCATTGGCATCTACCGCCGTCGCCTGCCGGAACAACCTTATAAGGACAACCTGCTGGTCAGGGTTGGACGCCGCACGTTGCGCCTGCCTGGCCGTCGCCTGACGTTCCTGCAGTTGATCATCACTGCCCTGGACGTCGCAGCTGCCGCAACCGTGCTCTATTTGTTACTGCCCGAAGCCCCACCCTTCGGGGCGTTCTTGCTGGTCTACTTGTTGGCGCTAGCGGCCGGAGTGCTCAGCCATGTACCCGGCGGCGTCGGCGTATTCGAAGCGATCCTGCTGGCAGCCTTCGCCGATAAGCTCGGCGCCGCGCCGCTGGCGGCCGCACTTCTGCTCTATCGGTTGATTTACGTCATCCTTCCTTTGCTGGTGGCCTGCTTATTCCTGTTGATCAATGAAGGACAGCGTCTGTTCCAATCCCGTCAATCCCTGCGCGTCGCGTCCGGTTTGGCCGCCCCGATTCTGGCGGTACTGGTGTTCCTGTCGGGCGTGGTGCTGTTGTTCTCCGGTGTGACGCCTGAAATTGACACCCGCCTGGAGCACATTGGCTTTCTGATTCCTCATCGACTGGTCGACGCCTCACACTTCGGCGCCAGCCTGATTGGCGTGCTCTGCCTGTTGCTGGCCCAAGGCCTGCGCCGCCGTCTCTCTGCCGCGTGGATGCTCACGACCATCTTGTTGCTGGTGGGCGCCCTGCTCTCCCTGCTCAAAGGGTTCGACTGGGAAGAAGCCTGCCTGCTGACGCTGACCGCCAGCCTGCTGGGGGTTTTCCGTCGCTCGTTCTATCGCGCGAGCCGACTGACGGAATTACCGTTCTCGCCGCTGTACCTGGTCGCCAGCGTTTGCGTGCTCGCAGCGTCGATCTGGCTGCTGCTGTTTGCCTATCAGGACGTTCCCTACAGCCATCAACTGTGGTGGCAGTTCACCCTCGACGCCGACGCACCTCGGGGTCTGCGCTCGCTGCTCGGCGCCGCGGTGTTGCTGGTGGTTGTCTCCCTGACCTGGCTGCTGCGCACCGCGCGCCCGGTGATCCACCTGCCGACACAGGACGAACTGGACAGGGCCATAAAGATCCTCATGGCTTCCTCCCAGCCGGATGGTGGCCTCGCGCTGACCGGTGACAAAGCGTTGCTGTTCCATCCCGACGACCAGGCCTTTTTGATGTACGCCCGTCGTGGACGCAGCCTGGTGGCGTTGTACGACCCGATCGGACCAACCCAGCAACGGGCCGAGATGATCTGGCAGTTCCGTGACCTGTGCGACATCCATCACGCCCGCCCCGTGTTCTATCAAGTGCGCGCCGAGAACCTGCCGTACTACATGGACATCGGGCTGACCGCGATCAAGCTGGGCGAAGAAGCCCGGGTCGACCTGCATCGCTTTGACCTTGAAGCCAAGGGCAAAGAGATGAAGGACCTGCGTTACACCTGGAACCGAGGAACTCGCGACGGCCTGTCGCTGGAGATCTTCGAGCCTGGACAGGCGCCGATGGACGAGCTCAAGGTGATTTCCGATGCCTGGCTGACCGGCAAGAACGTGCGCGAGAAAGGCTTCTCCCTTGGCCGTTTCAGCGATGACTACATCAAGCATTTCCGCGTAGCCGTCATTCGTTTCGAAGGACGCCCGGTGGCGTTTGCCAACTTGCTCGAGACCTTCGGCCACGACCTGGCGAGCCTCGACCTGATGCGGTCGCACCCGGACGCCCCAAAGCTGACCATGGAATTCATGATGGTCGGTCTGATTCAACATTATAAAAATCATGGATACGCGCGCTTCAGCCTGGGCATGGTGCCGTTGTCGGGGTTGCAACCCCGTCGTGGCGCACCACTGACTCAGCGTCTGGGCTCGATGGTTTTCCGCCGTGGTGAGCAGCTCTACAACTTCCAAGGCTTACGCCGCTTCAAAGACAAATTCCAGCCTGACTGGGAACCCCGCTATATGGCCGTGCCCGCCGGACTCGATCCGCTGGTAGCCCTGGCCGACACTGCTGCCCTGATTGCGGGCGGCTTGACTGGATTGGTGAAACGCTGATGATTCAACGCTCCCTGCGGTATGTACTGGCCACACTGGTAGTGCTGGCCCTGATTCTCGGTGGTGGTTACTGGTACCTCAAACGCCCGGCACCGGCACCGACCCTCGAACGGCTGACACCGGCCGATGGCACCGTCATGACCCGTGTCATCCCTGGCACCACGCCGGCGGCTCAGGTGCTGGTGGCGGTGAACGACGACCAGAAACTCAGCGACCAACAACTGATGACCCTGAGCCGTTCTGGCTCGGCGCAGATTGTTCAAGTGATTTTGCCCAAGGAATGCCTGCTGCAAAGTCGCGCACTCCAAACGGGCCTGCGGGAATTGAAAGGCCCGGCGACCCTGGTCAGCGGCATTGGCCCCGGCGCCGTACTGGCGTGGCGCTGGCTGTCCGAGCAGAAGGATGACAACGCCCAGGCGGTGTCAGTCGACCTGGCGCTGGAAAAGCCCGGCTGCACCCACCTGCTGCCGAAAAGCGCCGCCCACGGCCACTGGCTGGTGGCCTGGAACGATAACCCGGACGACGCCAGCGCAGGCTTCGTGCGCGATCAACCCAACGCCGAAACCAGCATCAGCGACTACGACATCAACCTGCCGCAAGTGCTGAACAACGAACTTCGCAAAATCCTGGTTGGTGGCGACAAGGCCGCCGGTGGCTTGCAGATCCCGGTGGTTGAAGTACCGGCTGGCCAAGCCAAGGACACCGTCACCCTGTTCCTTTCCGGCGATGGCGGCTGGCGCGACCTCGACCGCGACGTAGCGGGCGAGATGGCCAAGATCGGCTATCCGGTAGTTGGCATCGATACCCTGCGCTACTACTGGCAGCACAAGAGCCCCGAGCAAAGTGCGCTGGATCTGGCCGAGCTGATGCAACACTACCGGCAGAAATGGGGCACCAAGCGCTTCATCCTGACCGGTTACTCCTTCGGCGCCGACGTACTGCCAGCGATCTACAACCGCCTGGAGCCATCAGAACAACAGCGCGTCGACGCAATCATCCTGCTGGCGTTCGCCCGCACTGGCAGCTTCGAAATCGAAGTCGAAGGCTGGCTGGGCAACGCCGGCAAAGAAGCCGCCACCGGCCCGGAAATGGCCAAGTTGCCACCGGAAAAAGTGGTGTGCATCTACGGTGAAGAGGAAACCGACGAAAGCGGCTGCACCGACAAAACAGCGGTGGGCGAAGCCATGAAGCTGCCCGGCGGCCACCACTTCGACGAGAACTACCCGAAACTGGCGCAGCGGCTGGTGGATATCATCGAGAAGCGCCAAGCCAAGGATGAGACGGCTCAGGAGTGATCTGAACGACGCTTTAAAAAGCCCTCGTTACCTCACGGTTGCGGGGGCTTTTTACATTGACCCACACCACACATCCCTTGTGGGAGCGAGCCT
The DNA here is from genome assembly GCF_059716215.1 of Pseudomonas sp. LBUM1643. Taxonomy (NCBI): domain Bacteria; kingdom Pseudomonadati; phylum Pseudomonadota; class Gammaproteobacteria; order Pseudomonadales; family Pseudomonadaceae; genus Pseudomonas; species Pseudomonas sp. LBUM1643. The sequence continues at coordinate 1,339,628 of NZ_CP166813.1, read as the reverse complement.
GCTCGCGATAGCGGACTGTCTGTCACATCAATGCTGGAACTGCATCCGTCATTGCGAGCACATCAAATCGGCGCACCGCCGCTCCCACGGCGTTCTTCGCGGGATCATTGATCAGACGCCAGACACAAAAAAGCCCCCGCGGCCTTCATGGCAACGGGGGCTTTTTGATGTTGCGTGGCTTACATCTCGACCTGCGTCCCCAATTCAATCACCCGATTCAGCGGCAGATTGAAGAAGCGCAAATTGCCGTTGGCGTTCTGCAACATGAAGGCGAACAGCGCCTCACGCCAGCGCGCCATGCCTTCAAGCTTGGAGGCGATGACGGTCTCGCGGCTGAGGAAATAGGTGGTGCGCATCGGGCTGAAGTCCAGATCATCGAGGTGACATAACTTCAGCGCTTGCGGCACGTCCGGCTCGTCGACGAAGCCAAAATGCAGGATCACCCGGAAGAACCCTTCGCCGTAGGAATCGACCTCAAAGCGCCGGGTCGGCGGCACCCGCGGGATGTCTTCGTACACCACAGTCAGCAACACCACTTGCTCGTGCAGGACCTGGTTATGCAACAGGTTGTGCAACAGCGCGTGTGGCACGGCGTCCGGCCGTGCGGTCAGGAACACGGCGGTGCCCTGCACGCGATGCGGTGGTTGAACGCGGATACTGCTGATGAAGATCGGCAGCGGCAATCCGCCTTCATCCAGCCGTTCGACCAGCAGTTGCTTGCCGCGCTTCCAGGTGGTCATCAGCACAAACAGCGCGATACCGGCAATGACCGGGAATGCACCGCCCTGTACGATTTTTGGCACGTTGGCGGCGAAGTACAGACCGTCCACCAAGAGGAAACCGAGCAACACCGGCACGGCGAGGATCGGTGGCCACTTCCACAAGAGCAGGATCACCGCCGACACCAGAATAGTGGTCATCAGCATCGTGCCCGTCACCGCTACACCGTAGGCCGAGGCCAGTGCACCCGAGGATTCGAACCCTAGCACCAGCAGAATCACGCCGACCATCAGCGCCCAGTTAACCGCGCCGATGTAGATCTGGCCTTGTTCGGCGCTGGAAGTATGCCGGATGTGCATGCGCGGAATGTAGCCGAGCTGGATCGCCTGACGAGTCAAGGAGAACGCACCGGAAATCACCGCCTGCGAGGCGATTACCGTGGCCAGGGTCGACAACCCCACCAACGGAATCAACGCCCAGCTCGGGGCCAACAGGTAGAACGGGTTGCGTGCAGCTTCGGGATCACCGAGCAGCAACGCACCCTGGCCGAAGTAGTTCAGCACCAGCGCCGGCAGCACCAGGATGAACCAGGCACGGGCAATCGGCTTGCGGCCAAAGTGGCCCATGTCGGCGTACAGCGCTTCGGCACCGGTCAACGCCAGCACCACCGCACCGAGGATCGCCACACCCATGCCCGGGTGAACGATGAAGAAGCGCACGCCCCATACAGGGTTCATCGCCTTCAAGACTTCCGGGTGTTGCATGATGCCGTAGACACCGAGCGCCCCGAGCACCACAAACCAGGTCACCATGATCGGCCCGAAAAGAATGCCGATCCGCGCAGTGCCATGACTCTGAATCAGGAACAGCGCCACCAGCACGATCAGCGACAGCGGCACCACCCAATGGTCGATGCCATCGAATGCCAACCCCAGGCCTTCAATCGCGGAAAGGACCGAAATAGCCGGTGTGATCATGCTGTCACCGTAGAACAGCGCTGCACCGATCAGCCCGCACACCACCAGCAAGCCTCGCAGCTTCGGGTGCCCCGCCGCTGCTCGCCGGGCCAGCGCCGTCAAGGCCATGATCCCGCCTTCGCCCTGGTTGTCGGCGCGCAAGACAAACATCATGTATTTGATCGAGACGACCCAGATCAGGGACCAGAAGATCAACGCCAGGATGCCCAACACACCGTCATGGTTGACCGGTACGCCATAGCCACCGGAAAACACTTCTTTGAGGGTATACAGCGGGCTCGTGCCGATATCGCCATAAACCACCCCGACTGCCGCGACCAGCATGCCTATCGGCTTTGCTACCGAATGCTCGGCACCTGCCGCCTGACTACTTGCCTGACCCATCCACCACTCCTACTACCCAGACTGGGCTTCTTTGGAAGAAGCACTATGCTTTGCCACGCAGCATGCGCTGTTTTACTTACGGTTACAGACGTTTTATTGACTATAAAAATTCGGTAAAGCGTAACGGCGCGAAGCATAGCGCAGCACTCGTCGTATTTCCCTGCATAAAGCTGGTCAACTGGACGACTGATCGCTAGAATTGCGCACTTTTTGATCAGAGGCACACGAAGTGCCCGTCAGTCGCCTTGCCGTTCCCGGCTGGAGGCGTCACAAATACCGAGGTTAGACATGTCCACCACTCCTGCGCCGGCCAATCCAAAGGTTGGCTTCGTATCCCTGGGTTGCCCCAAAGCACTGGTCGATTCCGAGCGCATCCTTACCCAGCTGCGCATGGAAGGTTATGACGTTGTGTCCACTTATCAGGACGCCGACGTCGTGGTGGTCAACACCTGCGGTTTCATCGACTCGGCCAAGGCTGAATCCCTGGAAGTGATCGGTGAAGCGATCAAGGAAAACGGCAAGGTCATCGTGACCGGCTGCATGGGTGTCGAAGAAGGCGCCATCCGCAACGTGCACCCGAGCGTGCTGGCCGTCACCGGTCCGCAGCAGTACGAGCAAGTGGTCAACGCCGTGCACGACGCCGTGCCACCGCGCCAGGATCACAACCCGCTGATCGACCTGGTGCCACCTCAAGGCATCAAGCTGACCCCGCGCCACTACGCCTACCTGAAGATTTCCGAAGGCTGCAACCACAGCTGCAGCTTCTGCATCATCCCGTCGATGCGCGGCAAACTGGTCAGCCGGCCGGTGGGTGATGTGCTTGATGAGGCCCAGCGCCTGGTCAAGGCCGGCGTCAAAGAGCTGTTGGTGATCTCCCAGGACACCAGTGCCTACGGCGTCGACGTGAAGTACCGCACCGGTTTCTGGAACGGCGCGCCGGTCAAGACCCGCATGACCGAACTGTGCGAAGCCTTGAGCAGCCTCGGTGTCTGGGTGCGCTTGCACTACGTTTACCCTTACCCGCACGTGGACGAGCTGATCCCCTTGATGGCGGCCGGGAAAATCCTGCCGTACCTGGATATCCCGTTCCAGCACGCCAGCCCGAAAGTCCTGAAAGCCATGAAACGCCCGGCCTTCGAAGACAAGACCCTGGCGCGCATCAAGAACTGGCGCGAGATCTGCCCGGACCTGATCATCCGTTCGACCTTCATCGTCGGCTTCCCTGGCGAAACCGAGGAAGACTTCCAATACCTGCTGAACTGGCTGACCGAAGCCCAGCTCGATCGCGTTGGCTGCTTCCAGTACTCGCCGGTCGAAGGTGCACCGGCCAACTTGCTGGACGCGGCGATCGTGCCGGACGACGTCAAGCAAGACCGTTGGGACCGCTTCATGGCCCACCAGCAGGCCATCAGCTCGGCTCGCCTGCAAATGCGCGTTGGCCGTGAAATCGAAGTGCTGGTCGATGAAGTCGACGAGCAAGGCGCCGTGGGTCGCTGCTTCTTCGACGCCCCGGAAATCGACGGTAACGTGTTCATCGACAACGGCAGCAACCTCAAGCCGGGCGACAAGGTCTGGTGCAAAGTGACCGACGCCGACGAGTACGACTTGTGGGCTGAACAGATCTAAACGCAAAAAATATGAAAAGCCCTGCTTTCTTGACGAGATGCGGGGCTTTTTTACGTCTATCGTTTTGTAACGAAAGGATTCTTTTCATTCACTTCGCAAGGGGCATTGGGCCATGCGCCACCATTCGGTTATCCACACACCGAAACACAGTGATTACGAAGAACTCGTGCAAGTCTGGGAAGCCTCGGTGCGAGCGACCCATGACTTTCTCCCGGACAGTTACATTGAACTGCTGAAGAACCTGGTGCTGACCCGCTATCTGGATGCGGTCATGCTGATTTGCACCACGGACTCACGCCAACGCATCACCGGGTTCGCCGGAGTCGCGGCAGGCAAGATCGAGATGCTCTTCATCGACCCGGCGCATCGTGGCCAGGGTCTGGGGAAACAGCTGCTGCGTTATGCCATGGAACACCTGAATGCCGATGAACTGGACGTCAACGAACAGAATCCGCAGGCATTGGGGTTCTACTTCAAACAGGGCTTTGAGGTGATTGGTCGCTCCGAGCATGACGGCATGGGCCAGCCTTATCCCTTGTTGCATATGCGGTTACGCCAGACGCAACAAATAACGCGAAATGGCTAACCAACATTGAACACTGTGGGAGCTGGCTTGTCGGCGATAGCATCAACTCGGCCCAACAGACAACCGTGTCGCTTGCATCGCCGGCAAACCAGCTCCCACATTAAAAGCACCTACAGCAAATGGAGCCGGGATTAACCGGCGCCCAGCAGGTACAATGCCCACCCCTTTTTTGTTACGGCCCTGTCATGACTGACCCGATTCGTCTCTCCAAACGCCTCATCGAACTCGTCGGCTGTTCCCGTCGGGAGGCTGAGCTGTTCATCGAGGGCGGCTGGGTCACCGTGGATGGCGAAGTGATTGACGAGCCGCAGTTCAAGGTCGACACCCAGAAAGTCGAGCTCGATCCAGAAGCCAAGGCCACCGCGCCGGAGCCGGTGACGATCCTGTTCAACGTTGCAGCGGGGATGGACGCGGAAACGGCCATGGCGACCATCAGCGCCGAAACCCTGAGCGAAGAACACCGCTTCAGCAAGCGGCCGCTCAAAGGTCACTTCCTGCGCCTGACCGCCAGTACCGATCTGCAGGCCAATGCCAGTGGTCTTCTGGTGTTCACCCAGGACTGGAAGATCCTGCGCAAGCTCACAGCGGACTCCGCCAAGATCGAGCAGGAGTATGTGGTCGAAGTTGAAGGCGAGATGGTCGCTCACGGCCTCAACCGCCTGAACCACGGCCTGACCTACAAGGGCAAGGAGCTGCCGGCGGTGAAAGCCAGCTGGCAGAACGAGAACCGCCTGCGTTTCGCCATGAAGAATCCACAGCCGGGCGTGATCGCCCTGTTCTGCCAGGCCGTCGGCCTGAAGGTCGTCGCCATTCGTCGAATCCGTATTGGCGGCGTGTCCATCGGCAAAGTGCCCGTGGGGCAATGGCGCTACCTGTCCGGCAAAGAGAAGTTCTAAGACTTTTCTCGCCGCCACACATTTTCGGCGCCGCTGTTTATGCGGCGCCCACTGCTGAATATCAGGATTGCACACCATGATTCACAACGACGTACTGCGCAGCGTGCGCTACATGCTCGACATCAGCGACAAGAAAGTCATCGAGATCATCAAGCTCGGCGGCATGGACGTGTCCCTGGAAGACCTGTTGACCTATCTCGATAAGAAAGAAGAGGACGAAGAAGGCTTCGTACGCTGCCCTGACGAGGTCATGGCGCACTTCCTCGACGGCCTGGTGATCTTCAAGCGCGGCAAGGACGAAAGCCGTCCACCGCAGCCGATCGAAGTGCCGGTCACCAATAACGTCATCCTGAAGAAACTGCGCGTGGCCTTCGAACTGAAGGAAGACGACATGCACGCCATCCTCAAGGCCGCCGAGTTCCCGGTGTCCAAGCCTGAGTTGAGCGCGCTGTTCCGCAAGTTCGGCCACACCAACTACCGTACCTGCGGTGACCAGTTGCTGCGCAATTTCCTCAAGGGCCTGACCCTGCGCGTTCGCCCGCAGTAATCAGTGGCAGCCTCTGTAGGAGCTGCCGCAGGCTGCGATCTTTTGACTTGCTTTTAAGATCCAGATCAAAAGATCGCAGCCTGCGGCAGCTCCTACAGAGGGCGGTGGCAGTTCAGGGCTTAGCTATATGCTCCCCCATTCCTCGCAAAAATAGTGGCTCCGCTTTCAACGGCTGACGACTAGGGTGTATTGACCCTCAGCTCTCAGGACTCGCCATGCATCCCTACTTTTCCCTGCAAGGCCGCACCGCTCTGGTGACCGGCGGCACCCGTGGTATCGGCAAAATGATCGCCAAGGCTTATGTCGAAGCGGGTGCGACGGTGTACGTCTGCGCACGGGATGCCGAGGCGTGCCTGCAGACCGCCGAGGAATTAAGTGCCTTCGGCCAATGCCATTGGATGGCAGCCAATCTGGCCACCGAAGAAGGTGTACTGCAGCTGGCGACGCGCCTGGGTGAGCAAATCACTCACCTCGATATTCTGGTGAACAACGCCGGCACCACATGGGGCGCACCGCTTGAGAGTTACCCGGTGAAGGGCTGGGAAAAGGTTATGCAGCTCAACGTGACCTCCGTGTTCAATTGCATTCAGCAGTTCCTGCCGCTGTTGAAAAAGGCCGGCTCAGCCGCGAACCCGGCGCGAATCATCAACATTGGCTCTGTCGCGGGGATCTCATCCTTTGGCGAGCAGGCCTATGCCTACGGCCCCAGTAAAGCGGCTTTGCATCAACTGTCGCGAATTCTGGCGCGTGAACTGGTCAGCCAGCACATAAACGTCAACGTCATCGCACCCGGACGCTTCCCGAGCAAGATGACGCAGCACATTGGCGATGACGAGCAGGCTCTGGCGCAAGATACGGCGTTGATTCCGATGAAGCGCTGGGGACGTGAGGAAGAGATGGCGGCGCTGGCCATCAGCCTGGCGAGTACTGCCGGTGCGTACATGACCGGGAATATTATCCCGCTGGATGGTGGCTTCAGTCTCTGAGATCGGCAGCGCGGCCATCGCGGGCGAGCCCGCTCCCACAGGTTTTGCGGGGTAAATGAATGTGTGTTCGCCGCTAAACACTGTGGGAGCATGGCTTGCCCGCGATGGCGGACTGACAGTCAGCACCGATCCTGAGGTCGATCGGGTTATCATGCCACCCCTCATCCCGCTTCGACCCTCATCATGACCTACAGCGTTTCTCCGATCGGCTTCGTGCGTTCCTGCTTCAAGGAAAAGTTCGCCATCCCGCGCCAGCCGCAACTGGCCCCGGCCGCTCGCGGCGTACTGGAACTGGTGGCGCCGTTCGATCAGGGGGACGCCGTGCAGGGACTGGAGCAGGTCAGCCACGTCTGGCTGCTGTTTCTGTTCCATCAGGCGCTGGAAGAAAAACCCAGGCTGAAAGTCCGCCCGCCCCGTCTTGGCGGCAACAAGTCCATGGGCGTGTTCGCCACCCGCGCGACGCATCGGCCCAATGGCATCGGTCAATCCGTGGTTAAACTCGACAAGGTCGAAGCCAATCGATTGTTCATCTCCGGCATCGACCTGCTGGACGGCACACCGATTCTCGATATCAAACCGTACGTACCCTACGCCGACATCATCGCCACAGCCTCCAACAGCATTGCCAGTGCCGCCCCCCGATTGATTCCCGTGCAGTGGACGGACTCGGCACTGCAACAGGCTCACGGGCATGCTCAGCGCCTGGAAGAGCCCTTGGTCCAGCTGGTTGAGCAATGTTTGGCGCAGGACCCACGGCCGGCGTATCAGACGCCTGTCCCTGAGCGGGAATACGGTGCGCAGTTCTGGGATGTGGATGTGCGGTGGCATTACCCCGAATCAGGCGTTATTCGCGTGCTTGAAGTGATCCCGGTTCCCAACCCGTAGGAGCTGCCGAAGGCTGCGATCTTTTGATCTTGCTCTTGTCGACGGAAGATCAAGGTCAAAAGATCGCAGCCTGCGGCAGCTCCTACAGGGGTTGCGTCGGGCATAAAAAAGCCCCCACTGCACAGGCAATGGGGGCTTTTTCAGTGATACGTGTTACTTACTTCTCGACGAACGCACGCTCGATCAGGTAGTCACCCGGCTCGCGCATCCGCGGCGAGACTTTCAGGCCGAAGCTGTTCAACACTTCGCTGGTCTCGTCGAGCATGCTCGGGCTGCCGCACAGCATGGCGCGGTCGTCCTGCGGGTTGATCGGTGGCAGGCCGATGTCGCTGAACAGCTTGCCGCTGCGCATCAGGTCAGTCAGACGACCTTCATTCTCGAACGGCTCACGGGTCACGGTTGGGTAGTAGATCAACTTGTCACGCAACGCATCGCCGAAGAACTCGTTCTGCGGCAAATGCTCCGTGATGAATTCGCGGTAAGCGACTTCGTTGACGTAACGCACGCCGTGGCACAGGATCACTTTTTCGAAACGCTCGTAAGTTTCAGGGTCCTGGATGACGCTCATGAAAGGCGCCAGACCGGTACCGGTGCTGAGCAGGTACAAGTGCTTGCCAGGTTTCAAGTCGTCCAGCACCAGCGTACCCGTAGGCTTCTTGCTGATGATGATCTCGTCGCCTTCCTTCAAGTGCTGCAACTGGGAAGTCAACGGACCATCAGGCACCTTGATGCTGAAAAACTCGAGATGCTCTTCCCAGTTCGGGCTGGCAATCGAGTAAGCGCGCATAAGCGGGCGGCCATTGGGCTGTTGCAGGCCGATCATCACGAACTGACCGTTCTCGAAGCGCAAGCCCGGATCGCGGGTGCACTTGAAGCTGAACAGAGTGTCGTTCCAGTGATGAACACTGAGGACACGCTCGTGGTTCATGTTGCTCATGTACGGGGGACTCCTGGAGATTTTGCCTGCGCCGATGATGTGCGCAATTGCATCGCATTCTAATCGCAGCGACAATATCTGTTAAATGGATTATTAAGATAAGGGTTATCGGTTATATCGATATGCGATTTACTCTCCGTCAACTTCAAGTATTCGTCGCTGTCGCCCAGCAGGAGAGCGTGTCCCGTGCTGCGGGCCTGCTCAACCTTTCGCAATCGGCGGCGAGCACCTCAATCACCGAGCTGGAGCGTCAATGCAGCTGCCAGCTGTTCGACCGTGCCGGCAAACGGCTGAGCCTCAATGCCCTGGGTAAACAGCTATTGCCCCAAGCGGTGGCACTGCTAGATCAGGCCAAAGAGATCGAAGACCTGCTTAATGGCAAATCCGGTTTTGGCTCACTGGCAGTCGGCGCGACACTCACCATCGGTAATTACCTGGCAACTTTGCTGATCGGCAGCTTCATGCAGCGCCATCCGGAAAGCCAGGTGAAGCTGCACGTGCAGAACACTGCCAATATCGTGCAACAAGTCGCTCACTATGAAATTGATCTGGGTCTAATCGAAGGCGACTGCAGCCATCCGGACATCGAAGTGCAAAGCTGGGTCGAGGATGAGTTGGTGGTGTTCTGCGCACCGCAGCATCCATTGGCCGTAAAAGGCACGGCGACCATGGAAGAACTGTCCCACGAGGCGTGGATTTTGCGCGAGCAAGGCTCTGGCACGCGCCTGACCTTTGACCAAGCCATGCGCCATCATCGCAGCGCTCTGAACATTCGCCTGGAGCTTGAGCACACGGAGGCGATCAAACGCGCTGTGGAATCCGGCTTGGGGATTGGCTGTATTTCGCGGCTGGCACTGCGCGATGCTTTCAGGCGTGGCAGCCTGGTACCGGTCGAGACGCCGGACCTGGACCTGGCGCGGCAGTTCTATTTCATCTGGCACAAACAGAAATACCAGACGTCAGCGATGCGCGAGTTTCTCGATCTGTGCCGCGCCTTCACCGCCGGGGTTCAGCGCAGCGACGAGATCGTCCTGCCCAACATCGCTTAAAGCAGAATGACAGCCCACACCAGAGCGATCATGGTCAACGCCACAAACTGAGCGGCGCTGCCCATGTCCTTGGCGTTCTTGGACAGCGGGTGCAATTCGAGAGAGATGCGATCGATGGCCGCTTCCACCGCGGAATTGAGCAGCTCGACAATCAATGCCAGCAGACACACGGCAATCAGCAGCGCCTGTTCGACACGGCTTACGTTCAAGAAGAACGACAAGGGGATGAGCACGACGTTGAGCAACACGAGCTGACGAAAAGCCGCCTCGCCAGTGAAGGCAGCGCGCAGGCCGTCCAGTGAATAGCCTGAAGCGTTAAGGATGCGTTTTAGGCCGGTCTGGCCTTTGAAAGGAGACATAAAGTAGTCAACTGAACCAAAAAGAAGTGGGAAAGCTAGATCAAGCGAAGTCAAAAAAGCGTGAACATGTCGTGCTTTAGTGACTCGAAATTGACTCAAGTTGTTGCAGGAGCAGCGCGGCCTGGGTCCTGGTCCGCACATTGAGCTTACGGAAGATGGCAGTGACATGAGCCTTGATGGTCGCTTCCGACACACTTAACTCGTACGCAATCTGCTTATTGAGCAACCCTTCACAGACCATCGTCAACACCCGGAACTGCTGGGGTGTCAGACTTGCCAGCCCTTCACTCGCGGCCTTGGCTTCATCAGAAACACTGACGGCTTCGAAGGCTTGAGGGGGCCAGAATACATCGCCATCCAACACAGCCTTCACGGCTTTTTGAATGACACTTAGGTCACTGGACTTCGGAATAAAACCGCTGGCGCCGAACTCACGGGACTTGACCATGATCGAGGCTTCTTCCTGGGCTGACACCATGACCACGGGAATCTGCGGGTACTGACCACGCAGCAGCACCAACCCGGAAAAACCATAGGCGCCGGGCATGTTCAGGTCCAGCAGCACCAGATCCCAGTCAGATTTTTCGTCCAGGCGGGTTTCCAGCTCGGCGATACTCGCCACTTCCACCAAACGGACATCCGGACCTAGGCCCAAGGTCAACGCTTGATGCAGCGCGCTACGAAAAAGAGGGTGATCGTCGGCAATCAGGATTTCGTATGTGGCCATTTTTCAAATGATCCTGTTTTTTCAAACAACTCAAGGTGCCGCCACGGAGCGGCACCAACAGGGCACGTTCAACACCAATAACGTGGTTCTTCACGTAAAAATACGGTGTATCAAACTTTGGCCGCGCCCTAATCGGCGCCAAGCATGCCCAGCGAAGACGGGGTGGTCAAGTTACATGGCCATCCCGGTCGTTGCAGTATGGGCGAAGCTCAGCACATCACCGGCGCAGTGCTCTGCACATAAGGCATGAGCTCGGCGTGGGCCGGTGTTGAAACGTTTATGTCCAGCTGATGTTTTGCATCAAGGTAATGCTGGCTGAACACGTCAAAATAAGCGTCCAGCGCTGACGCAGCATCGGTATCGCCCGCAAGATCCAGACACAGAGCCGCCACTTCGGCGGTGCATAAATGCTCACTGCGAGTGGAGCGGCGCAGCCGGTAACGGGAGAGCTTTTCCGGCAGCAGGCTAAGGATCGGCAGCCGATCGAAATACGGGCTCTTGCGGAAAATCTTCCTGGCTTCGGTCCAGGTGGCATCCAGCAAGATGAACAGCGGGCGTTTGGTGCTATCGACGTCGACACTGTTAGTCACGCGCTCGGGTTCGACGTACTCGCCGGGAAACACCAGATACGGCTGCCATTGCGGGTCAGATAACAAGGACAAAAGCTGCTGATCGACTTCGGTACGAGACCATATGAAAGCGTGGTTATCGCGTATCACGTCAGCGATCAGCCAGCCAGTGTTGCTTGGCTTGAAAACTTCCTTGTTGGTCATGATCAGGCACACGCCGGAGCGGGCGTCGACTTGCGGACGCCACGCGCACAGGCAGTGACTCTCTATGACACGACAGGCTCGGCAACGGGGCGCTCTCCAGCCACGCGCCTGAATCGGCTTGATACCCTCCTCCTCACGTTGGTCGCGCAAGCGGGCTACGGCGTTGGGGGCGTGATTCATCGTGGGTGACACCGGCAGACAGGAAAACTCGACACGAACGGCACTCGGGGTAATAAGTGCCGGCAGTTTATCAGAGCTGCCAGCACAAGCCTGTACCGTCCGGACCACCTCCCCTATAATTCGCGACCACTGAACGCACAGTCATGTGGCGGGTCGAAGCACCAGTCACTGAACCAGGAGAGTTTCATGCTGCGCCTTATCGTTCCCACCGCTGCCATTCTGCTAGCGTCGTCCTTCAGTGCTCAGGCTGCGTCTTTGAGTGAGCAGAATCTCAACCGAGAGCTGCGCAACGTTGCCGCTCAAAGCAGCGTCGGCACGCCACGGGCGATCAACGAAGATATTCTTGACCAGGGTTATACCGCTGAAGGCAATGTACTGATCAACCACTTGAGCGTGCAAAGCAGCCACGCCGAGAAGATGCGATCTGACCCGAAAGCGGTGTACTTCCAGCTGGGCGCCTCTGTCTGCCGGAATCCGGGATTCCGCAAGCTAATGGCCAAGGGGGCGGTCATGCGTTACGACTTTACCGAGGTGAAAACCAATCGCGCTGTGGGCTCCGCCAGCTTCCAGGAATCAGATTGCCCGAAAGCGACTCAGAAGAAAAAGTAATCAACGTGAGTTCTCGCGCCGCTGTTCATCCTCGGCGCGCAGCTCCGCTACCAGTGCCTGCAGATACCGCGACTGTCGCTCGGCTCCCGCAAGACGCCGGCAACACTCCTCCTCAAGACTCAAATGATTGGTCTCGGCTGATAATTTCAGCAATCGATACAGTTGCGTATCGATCTCCAGAATAACTCTGGCCATCGTGTGACGCCTCCCTGCCCTTCGCCGTTGATTGCGCGATAAATCCTTTGAACTGCCTATACCGTGCGTCGTGCCCTGGACGCAAAAGTCTGGTGACACCTCTGTCATTTAGTAAATCAGAGTAACGGACGCTCAGCTCACGTTCAGACGAGCGGTGAAATCACTTTGCATATCCTCAATAAGCGGTTGCCAGGAAAGACATTGCGGCGCAATGATCAATTCAGCGCAACTGATCGCGAGGGACTAGATTTAACGTATCCACCTTTATATTTGAGGGCCGAAAAGGAGCAGCCCGTTGTGCGTTTTGTTGCGAAGGTTTTTTTCATTCATCGAAAAAAACACAGCCTGTATGCAAGGAGAAGCTGAATGCCTTACCAACCGAATGACCTCCTTAGCCGTCATTTTGCAGAAGGCGGCCATGACCTCACTAGCAAGGTCGAAGAACAACTCAACCTGGTTTCACCCAACAGCCCGAACATACCGATTTACCGTGACATGATCCTCACCGTGCTGCGTATGGCTCAGGAAGATCACAATCGCTGGAATGCCAAAATAACCCTGCAAGCCCTGCGCGAACTGGAGCATGCCTTCCGAGTGCTTGAACCGTTCAAGGGTCGACGCAAAGTGACTGTGTACGGCTCTGCCCGAACGCCAATCGAACACCCTCTTTATGGCCTGGCTCGAGAACTCGGTGCTGCATTGGCGCGCTCGGACATGATGGTGATCACAGGTGCTGGCGGGGGCATCATGGCGGCAGCCCACGAAGGTGCCGGTCTGGAACATAGCCTGGGATTCAATATCACCCTGCCTTTCGAACAGCACGCCAACCCCACGGTACAAGGCACAGCCAATCTGCTGTCCTTCCATTTCTTCTTCACCCGCAAGCTGTTCTTCGTCAAGGAAGCCAATGCACTGGTTCTTTGTCCTGGAGGATTCGGCACGCTGGACGAGGCGCTGGAAGTGCTGACGCTGATTCAGACCGGTAAAAGCCCGCTGGTGCCCGTGATACTGCTGGATACGCCAGGTGGCAAGTTCTGGCAAGGTGCACTGGATTTCATTCACCACCAGTTGGAGGAAAATCGCTACATCCTGCCCACGGACATGAAGCTGGTGAGCCTGGTTTACAGCGCTGAAGAGGCGGTGGAGCAGATCAACCAGTTCTACAGCAACTTCCACTCCAGCCGCTGGCTCAAGCACCAGTTCGTTATTCGCATGAATCATAAACTCAGCGATCAGGCCCTTGAGCACATGCAGGAGGCATTTGCCGACCTGTGCCTGAGCGACCATTTCCATCAGCATGTTTACAGTGGCGAAGAACACGACGAAGAACAGTTCAGCCATCTGGCGAGACTGGCCTTTACCTTCAACGCACGTGATCACGGACGTCTGCGGGAACTGGTGGATTACATCAACCTGCCAGAAAACTGGGCCCAGACAAAACCGCAGGCGCATCAGCGCGCGCGTGAGCCTTCCAAGGTGATATGAGACAAAAAAATGGCCCGTTATCGAAATAACGGGCCATTTTGTTTAATCGTCCATTGCTCGACCGCTGAACAACCGGCCGATCATTTCCATGGAATATCCGCGATAACTCAGGAACCTGCCCTGTTTGGCACGTTCTCGAGCATCAATCGGCAAATGTCCGGAGAACTTGCGTCGCCAAGTGTCTTCCAGTTGTGCCTGCCAGCTGATACCGCTCTCGCGTATAGCGAGTTCGATATCATTACGTTGCAAGCCGCGCTGGCTCAACTCTTCTCGAATACGCAAAGGGCCGTATCCAGATCGAGCTCGGTAGGAAACGAAACTTTCGAGGTAACGGGCTTCGGACAACAACCCCTCTTCCGTCAACCGGTCAAGTGCGATGTCGATCATTTCAGGGAGAGCGCCGCGCTGACGCAGTTTACGCGTCAGCTCGACTCGACCGTGCTCGCGTCGCGCGAGCAGGTCCATTGCAGTTCGCCGCACCGCGACGAGTGTATCGAGTACGGCGGTCATCAGATCATTCAGATATCAGCGTCTGCCAGGTCATCAGCAGTCTCTTTGACTGGCGATGCTTTAACGTCTGGCGCTGGAGTCAGCAACTTGTCACGCAGTTGCTTCTCAAGCGTCGCGGCGATGTCCGGATTATCTGCCAGGTACTTCGCCGAGTTGGCTTTACCCTGGCCGATCTTGGTGCCGTTGTAGGCATACCAGGCACCGGATTTTTCAACAAAACCGTGTAGAACGCCCAGGTCAATCATCTCGCCATTGAGATAGATGCCTTTGCCGTAAAGAATCTGGAACTCGGCCTGACGGAACGGCGAGGCCACTTTGTTCTTCACAACTTTTACGCGGGTTTCGCTACCAACGACTTCGTCACCTTCTTTCACCGCGCCAGTACGACGGATGTCCAGTCGAACCGAAGCGTAGAACTTCAGCGCGTTACCACCGGTGGTGGTTTCCGGGCTGCCGAACATCACACCGATTTTCATACGGATCTGGTTGATGAAGATAACCAGGCAGTTGGCGTTTTTGATGTTGCCGGTGATTTTACGCAGCGCCTGGGACATCAAGCGGGCTTGCAGGCCCACGTGCATATCACCCATTTCACCTTCGATTTCAGCCTTTGGAACCAGCGCAGCCACGGAGTCGACGATAATCACGTCAACCGCGTTGGAACGCACCAGCATGTCGGTGATTTCCAAAGCTTGCTCACCGGTGTCCGGCTGGGAAACCAGCAGGTCATCGACGTTGACGCCCAGTTTGCCGGCGTACTCAGGGTCGAGGGCGTGTTCGGCGTCGACAAATGCGCAGGTCGCACCGGCTTTTTGAGCCTGGGCGATCACCGACAGTGTGAGCGTGGTTTTACCGGAGGATTCGGGACCGTAGATCTCAACGATACGACCTTTTGGCAGACCGCCAATGCCGAGCGCGATGTCCAGACCCAGAGAGCCAGTGGAGATAGCCGGGATCGCCTGACGGTCCTGATCGCCCATACGCATTACGGCACCCTTGCCGAATTGACGTTCGATCTGACCCAGGGCCGCAGCCAAGGCTTTCTTCTTGTTGTCGTCCATTAAAGTCCTCACGTAATCAATAAGGCCTGACGGCCAACACCTGTATAAGTAGACAGTATTATTCCACAGGGATTCAGGATCGCCTACCCCTGATTTGAGATTTCTAAAGCAGCGTGACGCAGCAGCCCCTCTAGCGCGGCCTTCACCGTTTGTCGGCGGACCTCGTCACGATTCCCGGCGAAGTACTGAACCTCGCTGAATGACTGCTCTCCGACGCCCCAGGCCAGCCAAACCGTGCCGACCGGCTTGCTCGGGGACCCGCCGTCGGGACCCGCCACACCACTGACCGCCACCGCAAAACGTGCCCGGCTTTTAGCCTGGGCGCCTTTTACCATGGCTTCGACCACCTCGCGACTGACCGCTCCGACGGTCGAAAACAGCTCGTCAGGGACATCCAGCTGCTCGGTTTTCTGACGGTTGGAATATGTGACATAGCCGGCCTCAAACCACGCCGAGCTCCCCGGGATCCGGGTGATTGCCTCCGCAATCCCGCCCCCGGTACAGGATTCGGCGGTAGTGACGTGGGCATTGAGAACCTGCAAGCGTCTGCCGAGTTCAGCGGCGAGCTGGGTGATTTCTTTCACGGTCATCTCCTGATCGGGCGGAATGAGAACCACCGTACACGAGCAAATTGCGCTTGCAAGGCACAGCATCAATCAAAATGTGAGGCAGAAGAAAACAGCCTTAATGCGTCCCCCGGCTTTCATGCCTGCGTCGAGCGGACCGCACATGGTAACCTTGCGCCCATCGCGGAAAAGCCGGGCCTACGTCCCTCCTTTGCCCTACACCTTTCAACGAATTTGCCTAACTATCCGATGAATAAAGCGCTCTCCGATCTGTCCTCCCACACGCCGATGATGCAGCAGTACTGGCGCCTGAAGAACCAGCACCCCGACCAGCTGATGTTCTACCGCATGGGCGACTTCTACGAGATCTTTTATGAAGACGCGAAGAAGGCCGCCAAGCTGCTGGACATCACGCTGACAGCCCGTGGGCAGTCCGCTGGGCAGGCTATTCCGATGTGTGGAATTCCTTACCACGCGGCAGAAGGCTATTTGGCGAAACTGGTGAAACTCGGCGAGTCGGTGGTGATTTGCGAGCAAGTCGGCGACCCGGCTACCAGCAAAGGCCCCGTCGATCGGCAAGTGGTGCGCATCATCACGCCGGGTACGGTCAGTGACGAGGCACTGCTGGATGAGCGCCGCGACAACCTGATTGCCGCGGTACTGGGTGACGAACGTTTGTTTGGCCTGGCGGTACTGGACATCACCAGCGGCAATTTCACGGTGCTGGAAATCAAAGGCTGGGAAAACCTGCTGGCTGAACTGGAGCGAGTGAATCCGGTAGAGCTGATGATCCCGGATGACTGGCCAAGGGATCTGCCTGCGGAGAAGCGTCGCGGGGTTCGTCGCCGTGCACCGTGGGATTTCGAACGTGACTCGGCGCTGAAAAGTTTGTGCCAGCAGTTCTCCACCCAGGACCTGAAAGGCTTCGGCTGCGAGAACCTGACCCTGGCGATCGGTGCTGCCGGGTGCCTGTTGAGCTACGCCAAGGAAACCCAGCGCACGGCCTTGCCTCATTTACGTAGCCTGCGTCACGAACGACTTGACGACACCGTGGTGCTGGATGGCGCAAGCCGTCGCAACCTGGAGCTGGACACCAACCTGGCGGGTGGTCGCGACAACACTTTGCAGTCGGTGGTGGACCGCTGCCAGACCGCCATGGGCAGCCGCCTGCTGACTCGCTGGCTGAACCGCCCGCTGCGCGATCTGACCGTATTGCTGGCGCGCCAGACTTCGATCACCTGCCTGCTCGACGGCTACCGTTTTGAAAAGCTGCAACCGCAGCTCAAGGAAATCGGCGACATAGAGCGGATTCTGGCACGTATCGGACTGCGCAATGCCCGTCCTCGAGACCTTGCCCGCCTGCGGGACGCACTCGGTGCCTTGCCTGAACTGCAAGTGGCGATGACCGAGCTCGAAGCGCCACACATCATTCAATTGGCCAACACCACCAGCACCTATCCGGAACTGGCGGCATTGCTGGAAAAAGCCATTATCGACAACCCGCCGGCGGTCATCCGTGATGGTGGCGTGTTGAAAACAGGCTACGACAGTGAACTCGATGACTTGCAATCGCTCAGCGAGAACGCCGGACAGTTCCTGATTGATCTCGAAGCACGCGAGAAAGCCCGCACGGGACTGTCGCACCTGAAGGTCGGCTACAACCGCATTCATGGTTACTTCATCGAACTGCCGAGCAAGCAAGCCGAATCAGCCCCGGCAGATTACATTCGCCGCCAGACACTCAAGGGCGCCGAACGCTTCATCACCCCGGAACTGAAGGCGTTCGAAGACAAGGCGCTGTCAGCCAAAAGTCGCGCCTTGGCCCGCGAGAAGATGCTTTACGAAGCATTACTTGAAGACCTGATCGCACAACTCCCGCCTCTGCAAGACACTGCCGCCGCACTTGCCGAGCTGGATGTGCTGAGCAACCTCGCCGAGCGAGCGCTGAATCTGGACCTGAACTGCCCGCGCTTTGTCGAAGAGCCGTGCATGCGCATCAGCCAGGGCCGTCACCCGGTGGTCGAGCAGGTCCTGACCACGCCGTTCGTGGCCAATGACCTGAGCCTCGATGACAACACTCGCATGCTCGTGATCACTGGTCCGAACATGGGCGGTAAATCCACTTACATGCGCCAGACCGCGTTGATCGTGCTGCTTGCCCACATTGGCAGCTTTGTCCCGGCAGCCAGTTGCGAGTTGTCGCTGGTGGACCGCATCTTCACGCGTATCGGCTCCAGCGATGATCTCGCCGGCGGGCGTTCGACCTTCATGGTCGAAATGAGCGAAACCGCGAACATTCTGCATAACGCAACCGAGCGTAGCCTGGTACTGATGGACGAAGTTGGTCGCGGCACCAGCACGTTCGACGGTTTGTCCCTGGCGTGGGCGGCAGCTGAACGCCTGGCGTATCTGCGGGCTTATACCTTGTTTGCTACCCACTACTTTGAGCTGACGGTGTTACCCGAGGCCCAGCCATTGGTGGCGAACGTGCACCTCAATGCCACCGAGCACAACGAACGTATCGTGTTCCTGCACCACGTTCTGCCAGGTCCCGCCAGTCAGAGCTACGGCCTGGCTGTTGCGCAATTGGCTGGCGTGCCGAGCGAAGTCATTGTGCGTGCCCGCGAACACCTTGGCCGCCTGGAAGCGACCGCGCTGCCTCACGAAGTTCCAAAGCCAGCCAGAGGCAAACCGGCCGCGCCGCTACAGAGCGATATGTTCGCCAGTCTTCCGCACCCGGTGCTGGATGAACTCGCCAAAATCGATCTGGATGACCTGACACCCCGTAAAGCACTCGAAATGCTCTATGCACTAAAGACACGGATCTAACGCAGTTGCTTGCAAGCTGTTAGAATCTCGCGCGGTTTGGGATGCTGCAGGCTACAGCCTGGCCTGCAGACTATCGCTCCCAAACCCGGCGACCCCAACGTGAAGGGGCTCCGCTGCCGCCGCCTGAGGAGAAAATTAGAAATGACCTTCGTCGTCACCGACAACTGCATCAAGTGCAAGTACACCGACTGCGTAGAAGTCTGTCCGGTGGACTGCTTTTACGAAGGCCCGAACTTCCTGGTGATTCACCCGGATGAGTGCATCGACTGCGCATTGTGCGAACCAGAATGCCCTGCTGTGGCCATCTTCTCCGAAGATGAAGTACCTGCAGGTATGGAAAAATTTATTCAGCTGAACGTGGAGTTGGCCGAAATATGGCCGAATATCACGGAACGGAAAGATCCTTTGCCAGATTCCGCTGAATGGGATGGCAAGCCAGGCAAGATCGAACACCTCGAACGCTGATTACCCCGCGTTCTCTAAAAGGCCCTTGTGGGCCTTTTTTGTTTTCCAGGTCTTTTAGCTTTTCTACGGGCAAAAAAAGGGGCGGTTTGACCCGCCCACATTTTTTCCCTAGTCCCTGTATTCCTTTTTCATCATCCTGATGAATCGCTCCTGCGATTTCCTTTCCCTTCATCCTGGAAGGGTGTGTCTATCCGTTGACACACGTTGGATATTAGCGAGTTCCCGGTCGACGGCAATTGCTCCCCAACGCACATCGGAAACGCTAAGACGAAGACGATTAAGATAATTATCCTTAAAAGTCAGCTAGATAGGTTTAGCAATGGAAGTGCACGGCCGATTGGCACGGTGTAAAAATAACGAACACTTACGAAAAGAGTAAGCGAAGACTTACAACAGCAGACTCAAATATGGGGCTACATCACACCGGACTCCAGCCAACAAAAAGCCCCGAACCAGTCGGGGCTTTTTGCTGCTTACTTGGCGATTCGCTTACTGAAACAGCGACTCGCTCGATAAGCCATTCTTCTCCAGGATCTCCCGAAGACGCTTCAGACCTTCAACCTGAATCTGTCTGACCCGTTCACGAGTCAGGCCGATTTCCAGGCCCACATCTTCAAGGGTGCTGCTCTCATGTCCGCGTAGACCGAAGCGCCGAATAACCACTTCGCGCTGCTTGTCGGTCAGCTCTGAGAGCCATTGATCGATGCTTTGTGAAAGGTCGTCGTCCTGCAGAAGTTCGCAGGGATCAGTAGGACGGTCATCAGTAAGCGTGTCCAGCAGGGTCTTGTCCGAATCCGGCCCCAGCGAGACATCGACCGAAGAAACCCGCTCGTTCAAGCCCAGCATGCGCTTGACCTCTCCCACCGGTTTTTCCAGCAGGTTGGCAATTTCTTCGGGGGAAGGTTCATGGTCGAGCTTTTGCGTAAGCTCGCGTGCAGCCCGAAGGTACACGTTCAGCTCTTTGACCACATGAATCGGCAACCGGATGGTCCGGGTCTGATTCATGATTGCGCGCTCGATGGTCTGACGGATCCACCAGGTAGCGTAGGTCGAAAAGCGAAAGCCTCGCTCAGGGTCGAATTTTTCCACCGCCCGGATAAGCCCGAGGTTGCCCTCTTCGATCAGGTCCAGCAGCGACAGCCCACGATTAACGTAACGCCGGGCGATTTTCACCACCAGCCGCAGGTTACTTTCAATCATGCGTTTGCGCCCGGCCGGATCTCCACTTTGCGACAAACGCGCAAAATGAACTTCTTCTTCGGGGGATAACAGAGGGGAAAAGCCGATTTCGTTGAGATACAACTGCGTGGCATCAAGCGCCCGCGTGTAGTCAATATACTTGTGTTGCTTAAGCGAGGCGGAGTGTTTGGATTTTGCACGAACGGAAGGTGGAGCAGCCCCTTCATCATTCGACATCGAATCCGTGCCGACGCCGGTCTCCATCAGGAGAACCTCATCGTCGATGTCAAACTCCGGCACTTCTTTACTGAGAGCCATTGTTATAGTCCTTTGGTGAGTTCGACCTCAAGCTCAAGCGGCGCCCTTATCCTTGGCAACGCTGGAGCCTGTTCCCTCTACGTGACGGAACAGGCTGGTAACAAATCAACGACGTGGCAGGAATTGCAGCGGATCTACTGGTTTACCTTGCCGGCGAATCTCAAAATGCAGTTTCACCCGGTCTGTACCCGTTGACCCCATTTCGGCAATTGTCTGTCCGACCTTGACCTGCTGCCCCTCCCGAACCAACAGCCTGCGGTTATGTCCGTAGGCACTGACGTAGGTATCGCTGTGTTTGATGATGACTAATTCGCCGTAGCCCCTTAAGCCACTCCCGGCGTATACCACCGTCCCATCAGACGCAGCTAAAACAGGCTGTCCCAAATCCCCGGCGATATCAATTCCTTTATTCAAACTGCCGTTTGAAGAGAATTTTCCAATCAGGATGCCATTAGATGGCCATCCCCAGCCGGTCGGGGCTGGGCCCGCAGGCGGAAGCGGAGCAGGTGCAGGCTTATTGGCGACAGACGGTACAACGACCGCTGTTCCCGCTGCCGCACCGTTTACCGGACGACGAAAGACTGTGGTTTTACTCGATGACGACGGTGTTGAACTCGACGAACTGGCAACCGCTGCCGGTGTTGAACCAGTGCGCCCGTCAAAGCGAATTGTCTGACCCGGATGGATCGTATAGGGCGCAGGAATATTGTTTCGCGCGGCCAGCGCCTTGTAGTCCCAGCCATAGCGAAAGGCGATCGAGAACATCGTATCTTTGGGTCGGACGACGTACTGACCTGTGGTCACTGCCGGACGCTGAGCGGCTGCTTTGTTCCGATCGACGACGCGTACGTCACTGGATTTATTGCTGGAACAACCGACCAGCAAGGTGCTCAAGACAAGGCCAGTCACCAGGCGCTGAAAGCTCGTTATACCCATTCGCTGCGCAATGACTGTGAGACTCACCCGCCGCTCCCTTTGTGGTGGCTGAAAATTTGGATTGCCGTATCCGGCTCAAGTGTCGCAAGTATAACGGGCTGCGCCGGGTTTACCTTTAATGACGCGAGGCACACGTTTGCTAACCGACGTTGAATCCCGTTTAAAACTGGTGTTGCCGCTGTAAGACAGGGGCAAACGAATAGAATTCATCGCATTGAAACAAATGCTCAGGCCAGTGGCCCATTCAGCAAAGGAACGAAACGAACGGCACCCAGGACATGCCTGGAAAAACCCTGCTCCTCACGGATGATCAGCATCAGTTGTTGAACCTCGCCAGAACCCACCGGTATCACCAGCCGGCCACCAGGCGCGAGTTGATCGAGCAGCGCCTGTGGCACATCAGTCGCGACCGCCGTCACGATGATGCCGTTGTACGGCGCCAGTGCTGGCCAGCCCTCCCAACCATCACCCCAGCGGAACACGACGTTACGCAGGTTTAATTCGACCAGCCGCTCCTTGGCCCGGTCTTGCAAAACCTTGATGCGTTCTACCGAGAAGACCCGCTCGACCAGTTGCGAAAGTACCGCGGTCTGATAGCCCGAACCGGTGCCGATCTCCATCACTTTGTCCAAAGGCCCGGCTTCCAGTAATAACTCGCTCATGCGAGCCACCATGTAAGGCTGGGAAATGGTCTGGTTATGCCCGATCGGCAGCGCTGTATCTTCGTAGGCGCGATGGGCCAGAGCCTCGTCGACGAACAGGTGTCTCGGTGTACGGCGAATGACCTCCAGCACTTTGGCGTTGGAAAGGCCCTCGTCATAAAGGCGCTGAATCAGACGCTCGCGGGTACGCTGGGAGGTCATCCCGATGCCGCGACGCAGAATGTCGTCGTGTTCACGAGCCATCAGCGCAAACCCTCCAGCCAGCCATCGAGACTTCTGAAGGCATCATTGAAGGTTCGATCCAGTTGCAGCGGCGTTATCGAAACATAGCCCTGCATCACCGCATGGAAATCGGTTCCCGGGCCGCCGTCTTCCGCGTCGCCGGCTGCTGCGATCCAGTAACCGGATTTGCCACGGGGATCTACCACTTTCATCGGAGCAGCGGCACGAGCGCGATGCCCGAGGCGAGTCAACTGGATTCCGCGGATATGATCCAGCGGCAAGTTGGGAATGTTCACGTTCAGCACCGTGCGCGGGGGCAACTCCAGGTCAGCGTGGGCTTCTACCAGCTTGCGAGCAAAGTAAGCCGCTGTGGGAAGATTCTCCACCTGCCGTGAGACCAGCGAAAATGCGAACGAAGGACGTTCCAGGAAGCGTCCTTCCAGAGCAGCCGCCACCGTGCCGGAATACAGCACATCGTCCCCCAGGTTAGCGCCCAGGTTGATGCCGGAAACCACCATGTCCGGTTGACGCTCCAGCAAGCCATTCAAGCCCAGGTGAACGCAATCGGTGGGTGTGCCGTTGATGCTGATGAAGTCGTTGGCGAGTGTTTGAGGATGCAACGGACGGTCGAGCGTCAGCGAGCTGCTGGCGCCGCTTTTGTCCTGGTCCGGGGCGATAACCACGCATTCGGTGTAATCCGCCAGCGCAGCATAAAGCGCGGCAAGACCGGGTGCGGTTACCCCATCGTCGTTAGAAATCAGAATACGCATGGGCTGTCCGTCTGCCCCACCGGCACCAGATCGACAAGCTCGCGCACCAATACGGTGGCGAAGCATCCGGCCGGCAGGACGAATTCCAGTTGCAGAATGTCAGGCTCGGGATAATGCCACGTCAACCCACCAATGGGCAGCCGAAGGATACGACGTTCGTGGCTCATTCCGGCGTTAACCAACCAATCGCGCAAGTCTGCTTCGCGAATGGCGATTGCCTGCTCCAGTTCATGGACAACACCAGTGGCCGGTGAGTCACCTTCGCCCCACTGTGGACCTGTCGGGTGCAGATCCAGAATTGCCAGACGTGGATCACTGCACTCCGCTTCACCTGCCGGAAAAAAACTGCGACTGTCGGTGAACGCCAACAGATCGCCGATCTGCGCACGGTCCCAGGTTCCCTCAGCGACGCGTGCCGCCAGCACTTGGTTAAACAGGAAGCTGCGCGCAGTAGAGAGCAAACGTGACCGCACGTTGCGTTGCTCCGGCAACGCCTTGCGCGCGGCCCAGGATCGGGCGTCCACCACATTACCGCCGTCAAACCCGAAACGCTGGGCGCCGAAATAATTGGGGACACCTTGTTTAACGATCAGCTGCAAACGCTCTTCAATCGCTTCTTTGTCGCCAGCGAACTGGGTCAGTCGCAACGTAAAACCGTTGGCTGAATGAGCCCCGCGTTGCAACTTGCGTTTATGCCTTCCGGTCTTGAGGATTTTGAGTGTGTCGTTTTCGGCTGCCGACAAATCAGGATCAGCCTTGCCCGGCAGTTGCACGCTGAACCATTGGCGAGTCAATGCCTGACGATCCTTGAGTCCCGCGTAACTGACAGTGCGCAATGGAACACCTGCAGCCTTGGCGATCCGCCGGGCCGCTTCCTCGGTGTTCAAACCGCGCTTTTCTACCCAGATCCACAAATGTTCACCATCGCCACTGAGGGGGATGTTAAGCACTTCATCAACCTGGAAATCTTCCGCGGTGGCTTTCAATACAGCGGTGCCGAGCGCTTCACCATAAGCCCGCGGGCCGAGCAATTGCAGTTCGTTCATGCGCGCAGCAACAAGGCAACGGCGTGAACGGCAATGCCTTCTTCGCGACCGACAAAGCCAAGCTTTTCGGTGGTGGTAGCTTTCACGTTCACTTGATCCAACTCAACTTGAAGATCCGCAGCAATCAACGCGCGCATCGATTCGATATGCGGGGCCATTTTTGGCGCCTGGGCGACAATGGTGTTATCGACGTTGCCGACTTTCCAGCCCTTGGCATGGATCAATGCAACGACGTGACGCAACAGCACTCGGCTGTCGGCGCCCTTGAAAGTAGGGTCGGTGTCCGGGAAATGCTTGCCGATATCGCCCAGCGCGGCAGCGCCGAGCAACGCATCGCTCAAGGCGTGCAGCAGGACGTCACCGTCGGAGTGAGCGAGCAGCCCGAAGCCGTGTGCAATGCGCACGCCGCCCAGAGTAATGAAATCGCCTTCAGCGAAACGGTGCACATCATAGCCGTGGCCAATACGCATAAAAAAACGCCCCGATTTTTGTCAGGGCGTGATTCTACCTGCATTAGACGCCTAGGGCGCGCCCGTGATGCTGCAAGTGGTCATCGATGAAACTCGCGATGAAGAAATAGCTGTGGTCGTAGCCGGGTTGCAGGCGCAACGTCAGCGGATGTCCAGCCAGTTTAGTCGCCTGTTGCAAGGCTTCAGGCTTGAGCTGGGTAGCCAGGAAGTCGTCGCGATCGCCTTGGTCAACCAGCAGCGGCAGCTTCTCGTCAGCTTCGGCGATCAGCGCACAGGCATCCCATTCGCGCCATTTCGAACGGTCTTCTCCCAGGTAGCGGGAAAACGCCTTCTGCCCCCACGGGCAATCCATCGGGTTGTTAATTGGCGAAAACGCCGACACCGACAAATAACGTCCAGGATTACGCAATGCGCAAACCAGCGCACCATGACCGCCCATCGAGTGGCCGCTGATACCGCGCTTGTCCGACGCCGGGAAATGGGCTTCGACCAATGCCGGCAATTCCTGCACGACATAGTCATGCATCCGATAGTGCCGGGACCAGGGTTCTTGGGTGGCATTCAGATAAAAACCCGCACCAAGACCGAAGTCCCATGCTCCATCCGGGTCTCCAGGCACATCAGGACCACGAGGACTGGTATCCGGGGCGACGATGATCAAACCCAGCTCGGCCGCCATGCGCATGGCACCGGCCTTTTGCATGAAGTTCTCATCGGTGCAGGTCAGGCCGGACAACCAATACAAGACCGGCAGTTTTCCGCCCAGCTCCGCTTGTGGCGGCAGGTACACCGCAAACACCATGTCGCAGCCGAGCACGTCGGAACGATGCTTGTAACGTTTGTGCCAGCCACCGAAACTTTTCTGGCAAGAGATATTTTCCAGGCTCATGAGCGACCTCAGAAATGGATGACCGAGCGGATGCTCTTGCCTTCATGCATCAGTTCGAACGCCTTGTTGATATCTTCCAGGCCCATGGTGTGGGTAATGAAGGTATCCAGCGGGATCTCACCGGTCTCGGCCATTTCCACATAGCTAGGCAATTCCGTACGACCGCGCACGCCGCCGAACGCCGAACCGCGCCAGACGCGACCGGTGACCAGTTGAAATGGACGGGTAGAAATTTCCTGGCCCGCACCGGCCACACCGATAATGACCGACTCGCCCCACCCTTTATGGCAGCACTCAAGTGCAGCGCGCATCAGCTGGACATTGCCGATGCATTCGAAGGAAAAATCGACGCCGCCATCAGTCATGTCAACGATGACTTCCTGGATCGGACGGTCGAAATCTTTCGGGTTGACGCATTCGGTTGCACCGAGCTGTTTGGCGATTTCGAACTTGGCCGGGTTGATGTCGATGGCAATGATCCGTGCAGCTTTGGCTTTGGCCGCACCGATGACCGCAGAGAGACCAATGCCACCCAGGCCGAAGATCGCGACGGTATCGCCTGGTTTTACTTTGGCGGTATTGAGCACGGCGCCGATACCGGTCGTGACACCACAACCGAGCAGGCAGACTTTTTCCAGTGGTGCTTCTTTAGGAATCTTGGCGACGGAGATTTCCGGCAACACGGTGTATTCGGAGAAAGTCGAGGTGCCCATGTAATGGAAAATCGACTGGCCCTTGTAGGAAAAACGCGAAGTGCCATCTGGCATCAAGCCTTTACCCTGAGTCGCACGAATGGCCTGGCACAGGTTGGTCTTACCAGACAGGCAGAATTTGCACTGGCGGCATTCCGGGGTGTACAGCGGAATCACATGATCGCCCACAGCGACCGACGTCACGCCCTCGCCAATGGCTTCAACCACTGCGCCGCCTTCGTGACCCAGAATCGACGGGAAGATGCCTTCAGGATCAGCACCGGACAAAGTGTAAGCGTCGGTATGGCAGACACCGGACGCAACTACACGCAAGAGAACTTCACCGGCCTTCGGCATGGCGACATCCACTTCGACGATCTCGAGGGGCTTCTTGGCTTCAAAGGCTACGGCGGCGCGCGACTTGATCATGTGCTTCTCCAGTGAATAAAAACGAGATGGGGAGTGTAATACACCGCTTAACGATGAATAATCCGGACAAAAGCAAAACATTATTGCCACACAGGGATAATCGCGCATGTCGGAAAATCGCTGGGAAGGTATCGACGAATTCGTCGCAGTCGCCGAGAACAGCCAGTTCACCGCAGCTGCAGAACGCCTGGGAGTTTCGTCTTCCCATATCAGCCGTCAAATAGCACGCCTCGAAGAGCGCCTTCAGACTCGGTTGCTTTACCGCAGCACTCGCCGCGTAACGCTGACGGAGGCTGGGCAAACCTTCCTGCAACATTGCCAACGCCTGCAGGATGGACGCGAAGAAGCATTGAGAGCGGTCGGCGACCTGACCAGCGAGCCCAAGGGCATGCTGCGCATGACCTGCGCGGTAGCGTATGGCGAACGATTCATTGTGCCGCTGGTAACCCGGTTCATGGGGCTTTATCCGCAGTTGCGTATCGACATCGAACTGAGCAATCGACAGCTCGACCTGGTGCATGAAGGCCTGGACCTGGCGATCCGGCTGGGTCGACTGCAGGATTCTCGATTGGTCGCAACTCGCTTGGCGCCGAGGCGCATGTACTTGTGTGCATCGCCGTCCTACCTGGAACGGTACGGTCGCCCACACAGCCTGTCGGAGTTGAGTCGGCATAACTGCCTCATCGGCAGCACTGATCTCTGGCAACTGGAGCAGAACGGACGGGAATTTTCCCAGCGGGTACAGGGAAACTGGCGTTGCAACAGCGGGCAAGCGGTATTGGATGCGGCACTACAGGGCGTGGGCTTATGTCAGTTGCCGGACTACTATGTGCTGGAATACCTGAAAAGCGGCGAACTGATTTCGCTGCTGGATGCTCACCAACCGCCGAACACTGCCGTGTGGGCGCTTTATCCACAGCAACGACACCTGTCACCGAAGGTGCGCAAGTTGGTGGACTACTTGAAGGAGGGGTTGGCGTTAAGGCCGGAGTACAGGGTTTGAGGGTTGAAGATCAAAAGATCGCAGCCTCGTTGCACTCGACAGCTCCTACAAGTGCCGTACGGTGATGGCAGACAATGTAGGAGCTGTCGAGTGCAACGAGGCTGCGATCTTTTAACGGCGGTTAGCCCAACGCTGGCGAAGCCATTCAAGGTCTTCAGGACGCGTGACCTTGAGGTTGTCGGATCGACCTTCGATAAGTCGCGGTGCCAGGCCTGCCCACTCCATCGCCGAAGCCTCATCGGTAATGACAGCGTCGGCCACCAGGCTATCGGCCAGCGCCCGATGCAATGCGCCCAGGCGAAACATCTGCGGCGTATAGGCTTGCCAGATCACACTGCGATCCACGGTTTCGACAACTCGACCGTGCTTGTCGACCCGTTTCAAGGTATCGCGTGCCGGAATCGCCAGCAGCCCACCAACCGGATCGTCAGCCAGTTCACTCAGCAACTTGTCCAGATCATCACGGCTCAGGTTCGGCCGGGCAGCATCGTGAACCAGCACCCAATCCTCGTCTTCAGCGCCTAGCGCATGCAGATGCAAAAGCGCATTGAGCACAGACCCGGATCGTTCGGCACCGCCATCCACTCGTAGAATACGAGCGTCGCCAGCACATGCCAGGCTCGGCCAGTAAGGATCATCAACAGCAAGACTGACCACCAACCCTTTCAGGGCAGGGTGATCAAGGAAACAGCCGAGGCTGTGTTCGAGAATAGTGAGCCCGCCCAATTGCAAATACTGCTTGGGACGGTCTGCGGCCATACGGGCACCAATGCCCGCGGCAGGAATGACGGCCCAGAAGGCCGGCAACAACGTGTTCATTGAGCCAATTGGTAAAGGGTTTCACCGTCCTTGACCATGCCCAACTCATGGCGAGCCCGCTCTTCGACGGTCTCCATGCCTTTTTTCAACTCACTGACCTCGGCGTCCATGACCCGATTGCGCTCCAGCAATCCTTCGTTCTCAGCATGCTGATCCGCAATCTGCTGAGTCAGCTCGGCCACTTGCGCCAGACTGCCATTACCCACCCAAAGGCGGTATTGCAGGCCAGCCAGCAGCAGGAGCAAGACGAGGAACAACCAATTGGGACTGCGCATCGAATATCGGGTTTCCAGTGAAAAGGACAGCCATGCCAAAACGTTAAGCTTCTGATAGCACGAAGCCTGGAAGACCCAGGCTTGTGCTAGTAAGGCATCAGATTAGTGGCAAATCCATCGCTGTAGCGATTTTTCCGACACAATCCGGTGTCTTTTTTTTCTATTTACCAATCAGCCGCGGAACTCGCTGCGACCGTTGTACTTGGCTTTGCCGTTCAACTGCTCTTCGATACGCAGCAGTTGGTTGTACTTGGAGACGCGATCGGAGCGGCACAGGGAGCCGGTCTTGATCTGGCCAGCCGAGGTGCCCACCGCCAGGTCGGCAATGGTCGAATCTTCGGTTTCCCCGGAGCGGTGCGAGATCACTGCGGTGTAACCAGCGGCCTTGGCCATCTGGATGGCTTCCAGGGTTTCGGTCAGGGTGCCGATCTGGTTGAACTTGATCAGGATCGAGTTGGCGATCTTCTTATCGATGCCTTCTTTCAGGATCTTGGTGTTGGTCACGAACAGGTCGTCACCTACCAGTTGGACTTTCTCGCCGATCTTGTCGGTGAGGATTTTCCAGCCAGCCCAGTCGGACTCGTCCAGGCCGTCTTCGATCGAGATGATCGGGTAACGCTCGGTCAGACCTTTCAGGTAGTCGGCGAAACCTTCGGCGGTGAACACCTGGCCTTCGCCGGACAGGTTGTACTTACCGTCTTCGTAGAACTCGCTGGCCGCGCAGTCCAGAGCCAGGGTGACGTCGGTGCCCAGGGTGTAACCGGCGTTGGCCACGGCTTCGGAGATCACTTTCAAAGCGTCTTCGTTGGAAGCCAGGTTAGGTGCGAAACCACCTTCGTCACCGACGGCAGTGCTCAGGCCACGGGCCTTCAGAACGGCTTTGAGGTGATGGAAAATCTCGGTGCCCATGCGCAGACCTTCCGAGAAAGACTTGGCGCCAACTGGCTGAACCATGAATTCCTGGATGTCGACGTTGTTATCGGCGTGCTCGCCACCGTTGATGATGTTCATCATCGGAACCGGCATCGAGTAAACACCCGGAGTGCCGTTCAGGTTGGCAATGTGAGCGTACAGCGGCAGGTCCTGGTCCTGAGCTGCTGCCTTGGCCGCGGCCAGGGAAACGGCGAGGATTGCGTTAGCGCCCAGGGAGCCTTTGTTTTCAGTACCGTCGAGCTTGATCATCGCGTGATCCAGCGCCTTCTGGTCGCTTGGGTCCATACCTTTCAACAGGTCGCGAATCGGACCGTTGATGTTGGCGACGGCTTTGAGCACGCCTTTGCCCAGGTAACGGCTCTTGTCGCCATCACGCAGCTCGAGCGCTTCACGCGAGCCAGTGGAAGCACCGGACGGCGCGCAAGCACTGCCGATGATGCCGTTATCGAGAAGCACGTCCGCTTCCACGGTGGGGTTGCCACGGGAGTCGAGAACTTCACGACCTTTGATGTCGACGATTTTTGCCATTGTTGTAAACACTCCAAAGTTGACGAAAACGACGCAGCTAGAGGAAAACTTTTACCGTCGGCAAGTGGTGTACAGCGGGCAGACTTGCGGACGATAACGCTCAGACCCGAGGGCCTGAGCATTAAATCGTGCGGTACTTTACCGGAGAATTGAGGTTTACGCGGTTTCTACCGTCGGAAAACTCTTCACCAGTTCGTCCAACGCTTTGAGCTGGGCCAGAAATGGCTCCAGTTTGTCCAGACGCAGGGCGCAAGGGCCGTCGCATTTGGCGTTGTCCGGATCCGGGTGGGCTTCGAGGAACAAACCGGCCAGCGATTGGCTGATACCGGCCTTGGCCAGGTCGGTCACCTGGGCGCGACGGCCGCCAGCGGAGTCGGAACGACCGCCAGGCATTTGCAGCGCATGGGTCACGTCGAAGAATACCGGGTACTCGAACTGCTTCATGATGCCGAAGCCGAGCATGTCGACGACCAGGTTGTTGTAGCCGAAGCTCGAACCACGCTCGCAGAGAATCAACTGATCATTACCCGCTTCCACGCACTTGTTCAGGATGTGTTTCATCTCCTGAGGGGCGAGGAACTGGGCTTTCTTGATGTTGATCACCGCACCAGTCTTGGCCATCGCGACCACAAGGTCGGTCTGGCGCGACAGGAAGGCCGGCAACTGAATGATGTCGCAGACCTCGGCAACGACCGCAGCCTGATCAGGCTCGTGGACGTCGGTGATGATCGGCACGCCGAACGCTTGCTTGATGTCCTGGAAGATCCGCATGCCTTCTTCCAGGCCCGGGCCACGGTAAGAGGTCACAGAAGAACGGTTGGCTTTGTCGAAGCTGGCCTTGAACACGTAAGGGATACCGAGTTTCTCGGTAACCTTCACGTATTCTTCGCAGACCTGCATCGCCATGTCGCGGCTTTCCAGCACGTTCATGCCACCGAACAGCACCATTGGCTTGTCGTTGGCAATTTCGATATCGCCTACGCGGATGATCTTCTGTGCCATCAGGTTTACGCCTTCTTCTGGTGTTGAGCCAAAGCAGCTTTGACGAAACCGCTGAACAACGGGTGACCGTCGCGCGGCGTCGAAGTGAACTCAGGGTGGAACTGGCAAGCGACGAACCATGGATGATCCGGTGCTTCAACCACTTCGACCAGCGCACCATCGCCGGAGCGACCGGATATTTTCAGGCCGGCCTCGATCAGTTGCGGCAACAGGTTGTTGTTTACTTCATAGCGATGACGATGACGCTCGACGATCACGTCCTTGGCATAGCAATCGTGCACCAGGGAACCGGCTTCCAGCAGGCAATCCTGAGCACCGAGGCGCATGGTGCCGCCCAGATCGGATGCTTCGGTACGGATTTCAACGGCGCCGGTGGCATCTTCCCACTCGGTAATCAGGCCCACGACCGGATGACCGCTGGCACGATCGAACTCGGTGGAGTTGGCGTCTTTCCAGCCCAGCACGTTACGAGCGAACTCGATAACAGCCACTTGCATGCCCAGGCAGATACCCAGATACGGGACCTTGTTTTCACGAGCATATTGAACGGCGGTGATCTTGCCTTCCACGCCACGTAGACCGAAACCGCCCGGTACGAGGATTGCGTCTACGCCTTCCAGCAGCGCGGTGCCCTGGTTTTCGATGTCTTCGGAGTCGATGTAGCGCAGGTTGACCTTGGTACGGTTGCTGATGCCGGCGTGACTCATCGCTTCGATCAGCGACTTGTAGGCGTCCAGCAGCTCCATGTACTTGCCGACCATGGCGATGGTGACTTCATGCTCAGGGTTGAGCTTGGCGTCGACCACGGCTTCCCACTCGGAAAGATCAGCACCGCCACATTGCAGGCCGAAACGCTCGACGACAAAATCATCCAGGCCCTGAGAATGCAGGATGCCCGGGATCTTGTAGATGGTGTCGGCGTCTTCCAGCGCGATTACCGCACGTTCTTCAACGTTGGTAAATTGCGCGATCTTGCGACGCGAGGAGATATCGATCGGGTGATCGGAGCGGCAAACCAGCACGTCTGGTTGCAGGCCGATGGAGCGCAGTTCCTTCACCGAGTGCTGGGTAGGCTTGGTTTTGGTTTCGCCAGCGGTGGCGATGTACGGCACCAACGTCAGGTGCATCAGCATCGCGCGCTTGGCGCCGACTTCGAAACGCAATTGACGGATGGCTTCAAGGAACGGTTGCGACTCGATGTCACCCACGGTGCCACCGATCTCGACCATGGCCACGTCGGCATCGCCGGCGCCCTTGATGATCCGGCGCTTGATTTCGTCGGTGATGTGCGGAATCACCTGGATGGTTGCACCCAGGTAATCACCACGGCGCTCTTTGCGCAGGACGTGTTCGTAAACACGGCCAGTGGTGAAGTTGTTGTTCTGGGTCATGGTCGTGCGGATGAACCGCTCGTAGTGCCCCAGGTCCAGGTCGGTCTCGGCGCCGTCGTGGGTGACGAACACTTCACCGTGCTGGAACGGGCTCATGGTGCCCGGGTCGACGTTGATGTACGGGTCCAGCTTCAGCATGGTGACCTTAAGTCCCCGCGCCTCCAGGATCGCCGCCAATGAAGCCGATGCAATGCCTTTCCCCAATGAAGAAACAACACCGCCCGTGACGAATATGTAGCGCGTCATGAAAAACCCTAGAAGTCTGCGTTAAAGCGGTCCGAGCCGCCGGGGAAAGCGAAGGAAGGCCGAAGCCCCCGATCACCTGCATTAATTACAGTGCACCTTTCAAAAAAACCGCCGCGTTGGGACAGACCGGGAGAAGAAACACCGGTACGTTGCTCGCTACACATTTTTTGGAATCGCCCAGCAAAGACTGCTTGGTAATCGGCAACTCCTGCAATTCAGGCGAATCCACAGAAGTTGTATCAAGAAGGGAGCGTAGTCTACCGGAAAGCCCCTTTCAGCTCAAACCTTGATCTTCGCTCAATGGGGCCCAATGCAAATGCCAGCCTTCGCGCTCGCTGCCACTTAAACCCCGCAGGTTCGCCACCGCCAGCAATTGCGTGCCTCGGTAGAGCAGCGGCAATCTGCCACGGACGAAGCCTGGAACACCCCTCTCGTTGAGCAAGCGCTTCAGATCACGATGACCGCGATCCTGCAGAGCCATGACTTCTCCTCCCTCACGATAGCGGATTTGCAGCGGACCACCGGGCTTTTGACCGCTGAAACTGAGCACACCATTTTCCGGAAGCACCAGCGGTTGCGATGGATCGTTCCACCCACCTGCGTCGCCTACAGGGCGTAACCAGCCACCGGACAACCACCAGATCCGTCCGCCAGCCCGGTGCAGCTCACCCTCCGCCAGGCGCCAGATCGGGTGGGCATCGACGGCGGCATCTCGCAGATCTTCCCAACCCGACCAATGGTCGCTGTCAGGCAGCCGGGTCAGCGCGACGAGCCAATGACTGAGTGCGTTGCGCTGGCGAGCAGCAGAAAGTACTTCCAGCGGCGCCAACTCCAATGACGGCACGCCCAGCCAGTCGAAATCACTCTCGGCGCTGGCGTTGGCCAGGTCGATTCGCGCCAGGTCATCGAGCAACCCTTGCGCCTCGCTCAGATGCGCGGCGCTGCGAGCCATGGTCGCCACGGCTTGCGGCCAGCGCTCGGTCAGGGCCGGGAACACTTGATGCCGCAGGTAATTGCGCGAGAACTGTCGGTCCTGGTTCGAAGGGTCTTCGATCCAGCTTAACTGGTGCTCAGCCGCGTAAACCTCAAGCTCGGCACGCGGGATATCCAGCAACGGACGCAAAAGGTGCCCGCGCCCCAGAACTCGCTTGCCAGGCATGCCGGACAAGCCCCTCACCCCTGCTCCGCGCAGCAGCCGAAACAACAGGGTTTCCGCCTGATCATCGCGGTGTTGCGCGGTCAGTAGCAATTCATTCGCTCGAATGGCTTCACGGAAGGCGCCATAGCGCGCCTCACGGGCTGCACGCTCGAGACTGGCACCGGACTGGACCTGAACGCGGACCACCTGTAGCGGTACGTCCAGCCCATCACAGACCGACCGACAATGCTCCGGCCACGCGTCAGCAGCAGCCTGAAGGCCATGGTGGACGTGGATCGCGATTAACGCCGGAAGGGATTCGGTTTTCGCGAGGTTCGCGAGAAGGTGTAGCAGGACGGTGGAGTCGAGACCACCGGAGAAGGCGATGCGCCAGGTTGTGGCGTTGCGCCAAGGGGTTAGATTCAGCAGAAGCCGGGAAGGCAAATCAATCTTGGGCTGATTCATATCTTTCCCTTTGCACAAATCAAATGTGGGAGCTGGCCTGCTCGCGATTGCTGTTTAACGACCAACTGACTCGTTGAATGTTAAACCCTCATCGCGAGCAGGCTCGCTCCCACATGGGTACTGCGCGCCCGGCTTAGAGACCGTAGCTCATCAAACGCTCGTAACGACGAGTCAACAGTGCTTCGTTGTCGAACTTCTTCAACATCGCCAGTTGCGAGCTCAGCTCGGCACGGATCGAGGCCGCCGCCGCCGCCGGGTCGCGATGCGCGCCGCCCAATGGTTCGCCGATCACCTTGTCCACGATACCCAGGCCTTTCAGGCGCTCGGCAGTGATGCCCATGGCTTCGGCAGCATCTGGTGCCTTTTCGGCGGTTTTCCACAGAATCGACGCGCAACCTTCTGGCGAAATCACCGCATAGGTCGAATACTGCAGCATGTTCAACTGATCGCAGACGCCGATTGCCAGCGCACCACCTGAACCACCCTCACCGATTACGGTAGCGATGATTGGGGTTTTCAGGCGAGCCATCACACGCAGGTTCCAGGCGATCGCTTCACTCTGGTTGCGCTCTTCAGCGTCGATACCAGGGTAAGCACCCGGGGTATCGATGAAGGTCAGGATCGGCATCTTGAAGCGTTCGGCCATTTCCATCAGGCGGCACGCTTTGCGATAGCCTTCGGGACGTGGCATGCCGAAGTTGCGGCGCACTTTCTCGCGCACTTCCCGGCCTTTCTGGTGACCGATGATCATCACCGGCTCATCATCCAGGCGGGCAATGCCACCGACGATGGCAGCGTCGTCGGAGAAATGACGGTCGCCGTGCAGTTCATCGAACTCGGTGAAGATGTGTTCGATGTAGTCCAGGGTATAAGGACGTTTCGGGTGACGCGCCAGACGCGCGATCTGCCAGCTCGTCAACTTGCCGAAGATGTCTTCGGTCAACGTGCTGCTTTTGTCCTGAAGGCGGGAAATCTCATCGCCGATATTCAGCGAATTGTCATTACCGACCAAGCGCAACTCTTCGATCTTGGCTTGCAGGTCGGCGATCGGCTGTTCGAAATCTAGAAAATTCGGGTTCATAGGCGTCCGTCTTGGGTCGACGTCCAAGTGAGCTTGGGTCGGCCGGTTGTCTATTCGCGCCCTACCTTAAGGGACAGGCGCGTTCAGGTCGAGATTAAAAATTGGGGTCTGGATCAGGGCTCGTTCCAATGGTGAAGAATGGCACCTGACCGTTAACGGTATTGGAGGAAGACGTTGTCTCTTCCGAACTGGTCACGCAAGGCTTGAATCAACGCATCCGCCGGGTCGATTCGCCAGGTCTCGCCGAACTGCAGCAAGGCCTTCGCATCAGGGCTTGTGTACTCCATGGTGATCGGGCACGCGCCGCGATGACGCTTGAACAACTCGCCCAACCAGCGTAGCTGATCGCCTTTCAGGTCTTTGGTCTGCAGCTTCAACCGCAAGCTTTCCGCCAGGTTAGTGCGTGCATCCTCCATGCTCATTACCCGCTTGACCCGCAACCGCAAGCCACCGGAAAAGTCATCGTTGCTGACTTCACCCTCCACCACCACCATCGCGTCGGTCTGCAACAGCGACTGCGCCGAGTGGAATGCTTCGGCGAACAGCGAGGCTTCGATCCGGCCAGAGCGATCGTCGAGGGTGATGAACCCCATCTTGTCGCCTTTTTTGTTCTTCATCACACGCAGGGCGATGATCATCCCGGCGACGGTCTGAGTATCCCGGGCCGGCTTCAGGTCAATGATGCGCTGGCGGGCGAAACGACGGATCTCGCCTTCATATTCGTCAATGGGATGCCCCGTCAGGTACAGGCCCAAGGTATCTTTTTCGCCCTTCAAGCGCTCCTTGAGGGTCAACTCCTTCGCCTTGCGATGATTGGCGTAGACGTCGGCATCTTCCTCGACAAACAGCCCGCCAAACAGGTCGGCATGCCCACTGTCGTGGGTACGAGCGGTTTGTTCGGCGGCCTTGATCGCCCCTTCCATCGCGTTCAGCAAGACCGCACGATTCTGGTCGATGCTCGCTTGATAGGCTTTGGGTTCGTCATGAAAATAAGGACCCAGACGATCCAGCGCACCACTGCGGATCAAACCGTCCAGGGTGCGCTTGTTGATACGCTTGAGATCGACCCGGGCGCAGAAATCGAACAGATCCGTGAAGGGGCCGTCCTGCCGCGCTTCGGTAATCGCTTCGACCGGGCCCTCACCCACCCCCTTGATCGCGCCAAGGCCATAGATAATCCGGCCTTCTTCATTCACCGTGAACTTGAACTCGGAGGTATTCACATCCGGCGCGTCGAGACGCAGCTTCATGGTGCGAATTTCTTCGATCAAGGTCACGACCTTGTCGGTGTTGTGCATATCCGCCGACAGCACCGCCGCCATGAATGGCGCCGGGTAATGCGTTTTCAGCCACGCCGTCTGATACGACACCAGGCCATAAGCAGCGGAGTGAGACTTGTTGAAGCCGTAACCGGCGAATTTCTCTACCAGGTCGAAAATGTTACCGGCCAGGTCCGCGTCAATGTTGTTGGTCGCACAACCCTCAATAAAACCACCGCGCTGCTTGGCCATTTCCTCGGGCTTTTTCTTACCCATGGCCCGACGCAGCATGTCCGCACCACCGAGGGTGTAACCGGCCATGACCTGCGCAATCTGCATCACCTGTTCCTGATACAGGATGATGCCGTATGTCGGGGCCAGGACAGGTTTCAGGCCTTCGTACTGGTAATCCGAGTGCGGGTACGCAAGTTCGGCGCGACCGTGCTTTCGGTTGATAAAGTCATCCACCATGCCCGATTGCAGTGGCCCCGGACGGAACAGGGCCACCAGTGCGATCAAATCTTCCAGGCAGTCGGGCTTGAGCTTTTTGATCAGCTCTTTCATGCCTCGCGACTCAAGCTGGAACACCGCGGTTGTTTCGGCTTTTTGCAGCAGTTGATAGGTCGGCTTGTCGTCCAGCGGGATGAACGCGATGTCCAGCGGCGCTTCATCGACCTTGGCGCGGTCACGGTTGATGGTTTTCAACGCCCAATCGATGACCGTCAACGTGCGCAGACCGAGGAAGTCGAACTTCACAAGGCCGGCAGCCTCAACGTCATCCTTGTCGAACTGGGTTACCAGGCCATCACCGGCCTCGTCGCAATAGATCGGCGAGAAGTCAGTCAACTTGGTCGGTGCGATAACCACACCCCCCGCGTGCTTGCCGACGTTACGCACAACGCCTTCCAGCTTGCGGGCCATCTCCCAGATTTCGGCGGCCTCTTCATCGACCTTGATGAAGTCACGCAGGATTTCTTCCTGCTCATAGGCTTTTTCAAGGGTCATGCCGACTTCGAAGGGGATCATCTTCGACAGACGATCCGCCAATCCGTAGGACTTGCCCTGCACCCGCGCCACGTCACGAACCACCGCTTTCGCCGCCATGGAACCGAACGTGATGATCTGGCTTACCGCGTTACGGCCGTATTTTTCGGCAACGTACTCGATGACACGGTCACGACCGTCCATGCAGAAGTCGACGTCGAAGTCGGGCATCGATACCCGTTCAGGGTTAAGGAAACGTTCGAACAGCAGGTCGTATTCCAGCGGATCAAGGTCGGTGATCTTCTGCACATAGGCCACCAGCGATCCGGCACCCGATCCACGACCAGGACCTACCGGCACGCCGTTGCTCTTCGCCCACTGGATAAAGTCCATAACGATCAGGAAGTAACCGGGGAAGCCCATCTGGATAATGATATCCAGCTCGAAATTCAGCCGATCGACATACACCTGACGCTTGGCGTCGTAGTCTTCAGTGGTGTCCTTGGGCAAAAGAACGCTAAGGCGATCTTCGAGGCCATCGAAGGAGACCTTGCGGAAGTACTCGTCGATGGTCATGCCATCGGGAATCGGGAAGTTTGGCAGGAAGTGCTTGCCCAGCTTCACTTCGATGTTGCAACGCTTGGCGATCTCTACAGTGTTTTCCAGTGCTTCGGGAATGTCACTGAACAGCTCATGCATTTCCTCGGCGCTTTTGAGGTACTGCTGATCGCTGTAATTTTTCGAGCGTCGAGGATCGTCGAGGGCACGGCCTTCACCAATGCAAACGCGGGTCTCGTGAGCGGCAAAATCTTCCTGTTTGATGAAGCGCACATCGTTGGTCGCCACCAGTGGTGCACCGATTTTCTCGGCCAGGGCCACGGCGCCATGCAGTTGCTCTTCATCGTTCGGACGATTGGTACGCTGGATTTCAAGATAGAAGCGATCCGGAAACACCGTCATCCATTCGCGCGCCAGGGCTTCAGCCTCTGCCGGGTTGCCGCTCAACATCGCCAGGCCGATCTCGCCTTCTTTGGCAGCCGACAACATGATCAAGCCTTCGCTGGCCTCGGCAACCCACTCACGCTCGATGATGATCGAGCCATTGCGCTGACCGTCAATGAAGCCTCGGGAAATGAGCTCGGTGAGGTTACGGTAACCCACGGCGTTCATTGCCAGCAGGCTGATCCGGCTCAAGGCGTTGTCCGGATCCTTGTTCGACAGCCACAGGTCGGCACCGCAGATCGGCTTGATGCCTGCGCCCATGGAGGCTTTATAAAATTTGACCAGCGAACACATGTTGTTCTGGTCGGTGACCGCTACGGCAGGCATGTTCATGCCGACCAGCGTCTTGACCAGCGGTTTGATCCGCACCAGACCGTCGACCAGGGAGTACTCAGTGTGCAGGCGCAGGTGAACGAATGAAGCCGGCATAGTGATCCTGTCTGAAAACGTAAAGACAACAAGGCCCGGATTGTACCGGGCCTTGGCAAAAACATCAGCCTTGCAACTAACTCACGATGAGACTTTCCCGAGCCTCGTACGCCAGACGTACCGGGGCAAAGGA
Source organism: Pseudomonas sp. LBUM1643 (assembly GCF_059716215.1). Lineage (NCBI taxonomy): Bacteria > Pseudomonadati > Pseudomonadota > Gammaproteobacteria > Pseudomonadales > Pseudomonadaceae > Pseudomonas > Pseudomonas sp. LBUM1643. Next base: position 1,299,975 of record NZ_CP166813.1, on the reverse strand, counting down.
GCGCCGGTGAATCGGCGTAGGTCCCAGTCGGGCCAACGCTTCCAGATGAACGGGAGTTGGGTAGCCCTTGTGGCCGCCAATGCCATAACCCGGGTAAATCAATTCGAATGCCGCCATCTCACGATCGCGACTGACCTTGGCCAGAATCGACGCAGCCGCGATGGCCGGCACTTTACCGTCGCCTTGTACGACGGCTTCGGCGCGCATGGACAACTTGGGGCAACGGTTGCCATCGATCATCGCAAGCTTGGGCTGAATGTGCAGGCCTTCGATTGCGCGCTGCATGGCGAGCATGGTGGCGTGAAGGATGTTCAGCTCGTCGATTTCCTCGACTTCAGCCCGGGCGATGCACCAGCTCAAGGCTTTTTCGCAGATCTCGTCATAAAGCTTTTCACGACGAGCCTCGGTGAGCTTCTTCGAGTCGTTCAACCCCAGAATGGGTCGATTCGGGTCGAGGATCACCGCTGCCGTGACCACTGCACCGCAGAGCGGACCGCGACCGACCTCGTCAACGCCGGCCACCAGGTCTTCCACTTCAGCGACCAGCGTGAAGTCCAGGCCCATCTGCATGCTTACTTTGCTCATTATGATTTGCCGATCAGTTTCAGCACCGCGTCCGCCGCCTGATTGGAGGCGTCCAGGCGCAAGGTACGGTGGATTTCGTCAAAACCGCGAGTCTGCTCTTCGCCGCCTTCAATCAATGGGGACAAAGTCTGGGCCAACGCTTCGACCGTCGCATCATCCTGCAGCAACTCGGGCACCAACAAGCGTTGGGCCAACAGGTTCGGCAAGGATACGTAGGGACTCTTTACCATTCGCTTGAGAATCCAGAACGTCAGCGGCGCCAACCGATAAGCCACCACCATAGGCCGCTTGTACAACAACGCTTCAAGCGTAGCGGTTCCGGAGGCAATCAACACCGCGTCGCACGCTGCCAATGCCAGGTGAGACTGGCCATTGAGCAAGGTCAGCGGTAGATCGCGACCGGCCAGCAACTCTTCAAGCTGTGCGCGGCGCTCGGGGTTGGCGCACGGCATGACGAACCGAACGCCCGGACGCATGGCTCTCAGGCGCTGAGCAGTATCGAGGAACAACGCCCCCAAACGACCGACTTCGCCCCCGCGACTGCCAGGCATCAACGCGACCAGAGGCCCATCCGGCAATCCAAGTTCGGACCGCGCTGCGGCACGATCAGCTTCGAGCGGGATCGCATCGGCCAGCGAATGGCCAACAAATCGCACCGGCACGCCCTTCTCTTCATAGAATTTCGCTTCGAAGGGGAACAGCGTCAGCATCAAGTCGCAACCCTCGCGAATCTTCAGCACACGCTTCTGTCGCCACGCCCAAACGGACGGGCTGACGTAATGCACGGTTTTGATCCCGGCCTGACGCAGCTTGAGCTCGATGTTGAGATTGAAGTCAGGGGCGTCAATGCCGATAAACACGTCTGGCTTTTCGGCGATGAGGTCGTTGATCAGCTTTTTGCGGCGCTTGAGCAATTCGCGCAGCCGGCCCAGCACTTCCACCAGGCCCATGACAGACAGACGTTCCATTGGAAAATACGAGGTCAGGCCTTCGGCCTGCATCAACGGGCCGCCGACACCGATGAACTCGACCGCTGGATGCTGAGCTTTGAGTGCGCGCATGAGACCCGCACCCAGAATGTCACCGGAAGCCTCTCCCGCCACCAGCGCAATACGCAGATTAGCCATGATTAACGAGTTATGCCGCGAGTCGAAGACTGGATGGAGTCACGGAACACCGCAACTTCCGGGAACTGTGCCGAAGGCTCGGCCAATTCGGCGAGTGCCTGATCAACCGTCAGGCCCTGGCGGTAAACCACTTTGTAGGCACGACGCAGCGCATGGATCGCATCTTCACTGAAACCACGACGACGCATGCCTTCGAAATTCATGCTGCGTGCTTCGGCAGGGTTGCCGAACACCGTGACGTAAGCAGGAACGTCCTTGCCAATGGCTGTACCCATGCCGGAAAAGCTGTGGGCGCCGATATGGCAATACTGGTGAACCAGGGTAAAACCGGAAAGAATCGCCCAGTCTTCGACGTGCACATGGCCCGCCAATGCGGTGTTGTTGACCAGAATGCAATTGTTTCCGATAACGCTGTCGTGGCCGATGTGGGCATAGGCCATGATCAGGTTATGGTCGCCCAGGGTCGTCTCCGAACGGTCCTGGATGGTGCCACGGTGAATCGTCACGCCTTCGCGGATGACGTTATGGTCACCAATGACCAGACGTGTTTCTTCACCCTTGTATTTCAGATCAGGGGTGTCTTCACCTACCGAAGAAAACTGATAGATGCGGTTGTGCTTACCAATTCGGGTCGGGCCCTTGAGAATCACGTGTGGCCCGATCACTGTCCCCTCGCCTATTTCCACACCTGCGCCGATGATCGACCAAGGGCCGACCTCGACGTCGGCGGCCAGAATGGCCGTCGGATCGATGATTGCGCGAGGGTCAATCAAACTCATAGCTTGCGTTCCGCGCAGATGATTTCAGCGGAGCAAACTGGTTTGCCGTCGACCGAAGCCTGGCACTCGAACTTCCAGATCTGGCGCTTGCAGCTCAGGAATTTGGCTTCAAGGATCAACTGATCGCCAGGCAGTACAGGCTGGCGGAAGCGCAGCTTGTCGGAGCCGACAAAATAGTAAAGGGTGCCATCGGCAGGTTTCACGTCGAGCATCTTGAAACCAAGGATCCCGGCAGCCTGAGCCATCGCTTCGATGATCAGAACGCCCGGCATGATTGGATGCGCAGGGAAGTGACCATTGAAGAACGGTTCGTTGATGCTGACATTCTTGTAGGCGCGAATGCGCTTGCCTTCCACATCCAGATCCACGACCCGGTCCACCAGCAGGAACGGGTAACGGTGAGGCAGGTATTCGCGAATCTCGTTGATGTCCATCATTTCGGGGGGAAGCCTATGTAAAGATTGGGGGCGCGCGACTGACGCACACCCCTCTAGCAAATCAAGGAGGCAGTCTAGCGGCTGTGCACACTTGATATGGAAATGGTATCAGCCATCTGATGAAGCATTACCGTCAGGGGTCACGTCCCCTACACGCTTTTCCAGCTGTCGCAGACGCCGCGCGATGTCATCGAGCTGACGGATGCGTGCCGCGCTTTTGCGCCACTCGGCAGCGGGTTGCATAGCCGTACCGGAAGAATAGGAGCCCTTCTCGGTAATCGAGTGGGTCACCATGGTCATTCCGGTAATGAAAACGTTGTCGCAAATCTCGATATGCCCGACCAGACCTACGCCACCGGCAAGCATGCAGTGCTTGCCGATCTTGGTGCTGCCGGAAATCCCAACGCACGCTGCCATGGCGGTGTGATCACCTATCTGGACGTTATGGGCAATCTGAATCTGATTGTCGAGTTTCACACCATTGCCAAGGACAGTATCGGCCAATGCACCACGGTCGATGGCGGTGTTTACGCCGATCTCCACGTCGTCACCGACCAGAACACCTCCAATCTGGGCGATTTTCTGCCACACACCTTTCTCGTTGGCGAAACCGAAACCCTCGCCTCCCAGTACAGCGCCCGACTGAATCACTACCCGCTTGCCGATGCGAACGTCGTGGTAAAGCGTCACTCGTGGAGCCAGCCAGCCACCCTCGCCAATTTCGCAGCGCGCGCCAATAAAGCAATGAGCGCCAACGGTGACACCGGCCGCAATGCGCGCAGCACTTTCGATCACCGCAAATGCACCGATGCTGGCTGCCGGATCAACCACCGCATCCGCCGCCACAACGGCTGTCGGATGAATGCCCGCAGCTGCCTTTGGTTTAGGATCGAACAGGTGGGAAACCCGCGCGTAGGCCAGATAAGGATCAGGCACCACCAGTACATTACCCGCGAAACCTTCAGCGTCAGCAGCCTTCAGCAACAGTGCTGCGGCCTGACTGTCCGCCAGGAATTTACGGTACTGGGGGTTTGCGAGAAAGCTCAACTGAGCTGGGCCAGCCTCTTGCAAAGTGGCTAGCCCAGTAATTTCTTTCTCAGGGTCGCCACGCAGTGTGGCGCCGAGGAACTCGGCCAACTGGCCGAGCTTGATAGTCGCTGTCATGGATTACTTCAGCTGATTCATGCGCTCGATGACCTGGCGAGTGATGTCGTACTGAGGTTTGACATCAATCACTGCACCACGCTCGAAGACCAGGTCAAAAGCACCTTTCTTGATGACTTCTTCCACAGCGCTGTCCAGTTTCGGCTTGAGCTGCTTCAGCATTTCACGGTCGGCAACGGCCTTGGCTTCATTCAATTCCTTGGACTGGAACTGGAAGTCACGGGCCTTTTGCTTGAATTCAAGTTCCAGGCGCTCACGCTCGCCTTGCTGCATTTTGTCGCCACCAGCCATCAGACGATCCTGAATGCCCTTGGCGCTGCTTTCCAGAGTCTTGAGTTTGGTCAGTTGAGGACCGAACTTCTTCTCGGCATCCACGGCGTATTTCTTGGCCGCGTCGGATTCCAGCAGTGCCATTTGATAGTTCAGAACGGCGATTTTCATGTCGGCAAAAGCCGGACCTGCTACCAGTACGGTCGCCAGGAGAACCAATTGAGTCAACTTACGCACGATGCACTCCTACAAAATCCATTGTCGTTATCTTGGGTCAGACGCTTAGAACGTCTGGCCGAGGGAGAATTGGAACACTTGAGTCTCAGCGTCATCCGGTTTCTTCACTGGCATTGCCAGGGCGAAGCTCAACGGACCCAGTGCTGTGACCCAAGTCACACCGACACCGACGGAACTGGCCATGTTGCTCAGACTGATGTCGTTGCATTTTGTCTGGGAAGTCGACCCGACATTGGCGTTCGTCGTTTGTTCGCACTTGGAGTCAAATACGTTACCCACATCCCAGAATACCGAGGTACGCAGGGAGCGCTGATCTTTCACAAACGGCAGCGGGAACAAGACTTCCACACCGCCCTGGATCAGGACGTTACCACCGAACGGCAGCGGATCCTGATCCGGGTCGAATTGAGTACCCTTGTTACCCGTCTCAAGCACGCCACGGCTCGGCGTACTGCGCGGCCCCAGGGTACTGTCCTTGAAGCCACGCACCGAGTTGAAACCACCAGCATAGTAGTTTTCATAGAAAGGCAAGCCATCAGTCGAACCGTAACCATCGCCATAACCCAATTCGGTGTGCAGGCGCATGGTGTAGTTTTCACTCAGCGGCTGGAACAACTGGCCACGGTAATCAAGCTTGAAGAATGACAGGTCGCTGCCAGGGGTCGTGGCTTCCAGGGTCAGACTCTGGGAGTGACCACGCGTCGCTAGAACACCCTTGTTCAACGTCGACTCGGACCAGCCGGCCGAAGCCTTGAAGTTCAGGTACTGATCGCCTTCCTTGTTAACGAAGTCGAAAATCTCGTCAACGGTGTAAACGCCGGTCTTGATCGTGTCCTGTTGAGCCGTCAATCCGAAGGTCAGTCGCGAAGTCTCACTGATCGGATAACCCACGCTCACGCCAGCACCCAAGCTGTCTACGGCATAGCTGGCGATGTCGGTATCGAGTTCATCGTAGTCAGTGGTGCGATAGAAAGCGTTGTAACCCAGGCTCACGCCATCAGCGGTCCAGTACGGGTCGACATAACCGAAGTTATAGCGGCTCTGGTATTCACTGCGGGTCAAGCCGATGCTGACCTTGTTACCGGTACCCAGGAAGTTGTTCTGGGTGATCGAACCACCGAGGATCAAACCGGCGCTCTGGGCGAAACCGACGCTGGCGGTAATCGAACCGGAAGCCTGTTCTTCAACGCTGTAGTTCACATCAACCTGATCGTCGACGCCTGGCACTGCTGGCGTTTCGACGTTCACTTCCTTGAAGAAGCCCAGACGCTCAAGACGGGTCTTGGACTGGTCAATCAGGTAAGTCGAAGCCCAACCGCCTTCCATCTGACGCATTTCACGACGCAGCACTTCGTCTTCCGACTTGGTGTTGCCACGGAAGTTGATGCGATTGACGTAAGCGCGCTTGCCTGGATCGACTGCGAAGGTGATGTCGACGGTGTGGTCATCGTCGTGAGGCACCGGTACGCCGTTGACGTTGGCGAAGGTGTAACCCTCGTTACCCAAGCGGCGAGTGATCAGTTCGGACGTAGTGGTCATCAGCTTGCGCGAGAACACCTGACCTTTCTGGACCAGCAGAAGCGACTTGACCTGGTCTACAGGGACTTTCAGGTCACCGCTCAGCTTGACGTCACGAACGGTGTACTTCTCGCCTTCGTTGACGTTAACGGTGATGTAGACGTGCTTCTTGTCCGGAGTAATGGACACCTGGGTCGAAGCGATATCCATGTTGATATAGCCGCGGTCCAGGTAGTAGGAACGCAGACGCTCCAGGTCGCCGGACAGCTTTTCCCGAGCATACTTGTCATCGTTCTTGAAGAACGAGAGCCAGTTGGTCGTCTTGAGTTCGAACAGGTCGATCAGGTCTTCATCGGGGAAGACGGTGTTACCCACCACGTTGATGTGCTGGATAGCTGCGACGGTACCTTCGTTGATGTTGACCTTCAGCCCGACACGGTTGCGCGGCTGCGGCACCACTTCGGTATCGACGGTCGCCGAGTAACGGCCCTGAGCGACGTATTGACGCTGCAGCTCGTTACGCACGCCTTCAAGGGTGGCACGCTGGAAGATCTCGCCTTCGGCCAGACCGGACTGTTTAAGGCCCTTCATCAGGTCTTCAGTGGAGATCGCCTTGTTGCCTTCGATCTCGATACTGGCGACCGACGGACGCTCGACTACCGTGATGACCAGGACGTTGCCATCGCGGCCCAGCTGGATATCTTGAAAGAAACCGGTTTTGAACAACGCACGAGTGGATTCCACCAGGCGACGATCATCCGCCTGCTCGCCGACGTTCAACGGCAAGGCACCAAAGACGCTACCCGCGGAGACCCGCTGGAGGCCATTGACGCGAATATCAGAGATAGTGAAGGACTCGGCGTGAACTTCGGCGATCATCAATACGGTGAGAACCGCAGTTAGCAGCAGACGTTTCATGAAGTCCTTTCTTATTCCAACTGGCAATAAACAAACTGCCGCAAAATGCGGCAGATTCGCAATTCAGCGAAGTGTTACAGACGACCCAAATCATTGACCAGAGCGAGCAACATCACCCCGACCACCAAACTGATGCCGATCTGTATCCCCCAACCCTGCACCCGATCCGAAAGGGGGCGACCACGCGCCCACTCGATCAGATAAAACAACAAATGCCCCCCATCCAGTACCGGAATGGGCAACAAATTCAGAACACCCAGGCTAATACTCAGATAAGCAAGGAAATTCAGGAAATCAGCGACGCCCGACTGGGCAGAAGCGCCCGCCACTTTAGCAATGGTTATCGGTCCACTCAAGTTTTTTACCGAGAGCTCACCGAACAACATTTTCTTTAGCGAATCGAGGGTCAGTACGCTCATGGTCCAGGTGCGTCGAGCACCCTCCCCAATCGCGGCCAGAGGACCGAAACTGACTTCACGGATCATCTCTGGTGGCCAATCGACAGCCTTCACCCCCGCCCCGAGGTAGCCGCTCGGCGCCTTGCTCTCACCGCGAGCCGCGAGAGTAACCGGGACGTCGATTTGAGCACCGTCGCGCTCGACGCGCAGCAGGATTTTGGTATCAGGACGCAAGCGAACGGTATCAACCACTTGCTGCCAGTCATCGAACGATTTGCCGTCAAGGGCCAGCAATCGATCGCCAGTCTTCAGGCCAGCGGCCTGTGCCGGGCCTTTCGGGTCGATTTCTGCCAGTACCGGCGGCAACGCTGGACGCCACGGACGAATACCCAACGAGCGAATCGGATCAGGCTCATCGGCACCCTTCAGCCACTTGTCCAGCACGAGCTCACGAGGCGAATCAGCCGTGGAGCCCTGGTCGCGGACCAGCAACTGCAGCGAACCGCTTTCCCCCAGTCGGCGCACCAATTGCAGATTGACCGCGGCCCAACCCGAAGTCGGCTCGCCATCAATGGCAACAATTTCCTGACCTGCGGCCAGGCCCGCCTTGGCGGCGATGCTCCCCGACTCGACGCCACCAATGACCGGGCGCACCTGGTCGCTGCCCAGCATGGCAAGCACCCAGAAAAAAAACATCGCCAACAAGAAGTTGGCTATCGGGCCCGCCGAGACGATAGCGATGCGCTGGCGTACGGTTTTGCGGTTGAAGGATTGATCGAGCTGATCGGCTGGCACTTCGCCTTCGCGCTCATCCAGCATCTTGACGTAGCCACCCAGAGGAATGGCGGCAACCACAAATTCCGTACCCTGCTTATCGTGCCAGCGCAGCAGCGGCATACCGAAGCCTACGGAGAAACGCAGCACTTTTACGCCACAACGACGCGCGACCCAGAAATGGCCGAACTCGTGGAAGGTGACCAGCACACCCAACGCTACCAGGGTGCCGACAATCATATAGAGCGCGCTCATTTACTTTCTCCGCATTCCTGTTCAGTGCTGCATGGACACGACGTAAAGCAACACTGGCTACCGCCCGTGACGACTCAACCATTGCTCTGACAGCACACGCGCCTTGGCGTCTGCCGTGAACACTGCCTCGAGATCATTCACCGCAACGACAGGCTCCAGATTCAAGACTTCTTCGATGATACTCGCGATTTCCAGGTAACGAACCCGCCCATCGAGAAACGCCGCGACAGCCACTTCATTCGCCGCGTTCAGCATGGCTGGCGCACTATCGCCCGCCTCTGCCGCCTGACGCGCAAGGCGCAGGCACGGGAAACGCTCTTCATCGGGCGCCTGAAAATCCAGACGGCCAATGGCAAACAGATCCAGCGGCGCCACGCCCGAGTCGATTCGTTCCGGCCAGGCCAGCGCGTTGGCGATCGGCGTGCGCATATCAGGATTGCCCAACTGCGCCAGTACCGAACCATCGATGTAATCGACCAACGAATGAATCACGCTTTGCGAGTGAATTACTACTTCCACCTGGGACGGCTTGGCATCGAACAACCAGCAAGCTTCGATCAGCTCGAGCCCCTTGTTCATCATGCTGGCCGAATCCACGGAAATCTTGCGCCCCATGGACCAGTTAGGATGGGCACAGGCTTGTTCCGGCGTCACATGGACCAATTCAGCGAGCGGCGTCTGACGGAACGGTCCGCCCGACGCTGTCAGCAAGATCCGACGAACACCGACCTGCCCCAGGCCACGAGCGAAATCCCGCGGCATGCACTGGAAGATTGCATTGTGCTCGCTGTCGATCGGCAACAGCACCGACCCGCTTTTGCGCACAGCCTGCATGAACAGAGCACCGGACATCACCAGTGCTTCTTTATTGGCCAGCAGGATTTTCTTGCCAGCCTCGACCGCCGCCAGGGTCGGACGCAAACCCGCCGCACCGACGATCGCAGCCATGACCGCGTCCACTTCTGGATCGGCGGCCACCTGACACAAGCCTCTCTCGCCAACCAACACGCGTGTCGACAGGCCAGCGGCACGAAGATCATCCTGCAGGGTGCGAGCAGCAGCGACCTCAGGCACCACGGCAAACCGAGGTAAATGCTTGATACACAGCGCCAGCAGCTCACTCAAACGGGTGAACCCGCTCAAGGCAAACACCTGGAATCGATCGGGATGACGGGCGATGACGTCGAGCGTGCTCAGACCAATCGAACCTGTCGCACCCAGGACAGTAATCAGTTGCGGGCGGCTCACGGTGCCGCCATCCACAACAACACCGCAAACACTGGAATAGCCGCGGTCAGACTGTCGATGCGATCCAGCACACCCCCGTGACCGGGCAGCAGATTACTGCTGTCCTTGATCCCGGACTGGCGCTTGAACATGCTCTCGGTCAGGTCGCCCACGACAGAGATAAACACGATCACAGCGGCACCCATCAAGCCTTTGAACAGCTCCGCCACCGTCCAGTCGCGAACAAGACCGACGATTGCGGTAATCACCAGGCTTAGCGCCAGGCCGCCGTAGACACCCTCCCAACTCTTGCCAGGGCTGACCTGTGGCGCCAGCTTGCGCTTACCAAAGGCACGCCCGGAGAAGTAGGCACCGATATCAGCACCCCAGACCAACACCATGACCGCCATGATCAGCCAGTTCCCCAAAGGCTCCTGTTTGATCAGGATCAAGCCTTGCCAAGCCGGCAGCAGCACCAGCAAGCCGATCACCAGCTTGCTGACCGCACTGGCCCAATGGCCGCTGGAACGTGGATACGTCAGCACCAGGTAGGTCGCAACGCCCCACCACAGCACCGAAGCGCCCAACACCCATGGCGCCAGCCCGGGCAGTATGTGCATAAAGAACAGCATCACCGCGACGACCGCCGCATAGGCAACGCGAATCGGCTGCTCCTCGAAGCCCGCCAGGCGAGCCCACTCCCATGCACCCAAGGTCACGACCAGGCCGATGAATAGCGCGAAACCGGAACCTTCAAGGAGGAAGAAGCCGCATAGGGCAATTGGAAGCAGGATCAGTGCTGTGATGATTCGTTGTTTAAGCATTAAGCCCGGGCTCCAGCTTCAACCTGCTCGCTCGTTTTACCGAAGCGGCGCTGGCGCGAAGCGAAATCGGCCAGCGCTTTGCGCATGGCGTCGTGTTTGAAGTCCGGCCAGAACAGGTCGGAGAAGTACAGCTCGGCGTAAGCCAGCTGCCACAGCAGGAAGTTACTGATGCGGTGTTCGCCACCCGTACGGATGCACAAGTCAGGCATGGGCTGATCGCCCGTGGCCAGACAGGTCTGCAGCAGATCCGGCGTAATGTCTTCCGGACGCAGATGACCTGCCTGAACTTCACGCGCCAGACGCTGCGCCGCTTGAGCAATATCCCACTGGCCACCGTAGTTGGCAGCGATCTGCAGAACGAGCCGGTTGCCGCCCACCGTCATCGCTTCAGCCTCGCGCATAGCGGCCTGAAGCTCTGGGTGGAAGCGCGAACGGTCACCGATGATGCGCAAACTGATGCTGTTGTCGTTGAGGCGCTTGGCCTCACGACGCAGCGCCTTGAAGAATAACTCCATCAAGGCGGTGACCTCATCTGCCGGACGCTGCCAGTTCTCGCTGGAGAAGGCGAACAGGGTCAGAACCTCGACCTTCGCCTCGGCACACACTTCAATCACCGCCCGAACCGCGTCAACACCCGCTTTATGCCCGGCGACACCGGGCAAAAAGCGTTTTTTCGCCCAGCGGTTATTACCATCCATGATAATCGCGACATGGCGCGGCACCGCGAAGGGTGCAGTCTGCTTAGTCTTTTCCATGAAAACGTGACCCTTATACGGCCATCAGGTCCGCTTCTTTCTGCTTGGTCGCCGCGTCGATATCGGCCTCAGCCTTATCGGTGAGCTTCTGGATATCGGCAGCAGCACGACGTTCTTCGTCTTCGCTGATTTCCTTGTCCTTGACCAGTTTCTTGAGATCGCCAAGCGCATCGCGACGAATGTTGCGCACAGCAACACGGGCGTCTTCTGCGGCGCTGCGCGCCTGCTTGGTGAAGCCCTTACGGGTTTCTTCAGTCAGGGCAGGCATGGAGATCAACAGCAACTCGCCCAGGTTGGTCGGGTTGAGGTTCAAACCGGCGCTCTGGATTGCCTTGTCGACCGCCGCGAGCATGTTGCGCTCAAACGCTACGACCTGAAGGGTCCGGGAGTCTTTGACCGTTATGTTGGCCACCTGGGTGATGGAAGTGTCTGCGCCGTAGTACGGCACCATCACGCTGCCCAGAATGCTTGGGTGAGCCTTGCCGGTACGAATCTGACCAAATGCATGGTTCAGAGAGTCCAGGGATTTCTGCATGCGCTCTTGAGCGTCTTTCTTGATTTCGTTGATCATTGTTGGCCTTCCTCGATCAGGGTCCCTTCAGCGCCGCCATGCACGATATTCAGCAGGGCGCCGGGCTTGTTCATATTAAATACGCGCAGCGGCATCTTGTGGTCGCGGCACAGACAAATCGCCGTCAAATCCATCACGCCCAGCTTGCGATCCAGCACTTCATCGTAGGTCAGATGATCGAACTTCTCGGCATGCGGATCTTTGAATGGGTCAGCGGTGTAGACGCCATCGACCTTGGTCGCCTTGAGCACGACATCGGCATCGATTTCGATAGCACGCAAGCAAGCTGCCGAATCCGTGGTGAAGAACGGATTACCGGTACCCGCAGCAAAAATGACCACTTCTTTGGCGTTGAGGTGGCGCATGGCTTTGCGACGATCGTAGTGATCGGTCACGCCCACCATGGAGATGGCCGACATTACGATGGCCGAGATATTGGCACGTTCCAGCGCGTCGCGCATGGCCAAGGCGTTCATCACAGTGGCCAGCATGCCCATGTGGTCACCGGTGACCCGATCCATGCCGGCCGCGCTCAGCGCTGCACCGCGGAACAGGTTGCCACCGCCAATTACCAGACCGACCTGGACGCCGATGCCGACCAGTTGGCCAACTTCCAGCGCCATGCGGTCCAGCACCTTGGGATCGATCCCGAACTCTTCCGAGCCCATCAAGGCCTCGCCGCTAAGCTTGAGTAGAATGCGTTTATAGCGAGCCTGATAACCACTGCCCTGCTGAGCCATTGCGAATCTCTCCTGCGGCGTATTTTAAAAAATTCTTTGCGAGCTGTTTTCAGCTGGCGTTCACTCTAGCGTGGCGCTGCTTCAGCGCCATCGGAACATGGCTTTGTAAGCCAGTTCCAAGGGGAAACCAATTAAAAATTGGTGCCCCATCTGAAAAGAGGCTGCGCGCGTGAGCGGGCAGCCTCTTCAGGGCGACAGTTGAAAACTGTCTTATTGCTTGGCGGCAGCCAGCTGGGCAGCAACTTCTTCAGCGAAGTTGTCGACCGGCTTCTCGATGCCATCGCCTACTTTGAAGTAGGTGAAGGAAACGATTTCAGCACCGGCTTTCTTGGCCAGTTCGCCAACCTTGATTTCAGGGTTCTTGACGAACGCCTGCTCTACCAGGCTCGCTTCAGCCAGGAACTTGCTGATACGACCTTTAACCATGTTTTCAACGATGTTTTCCGGCTTGCCGGCGATCTTGTCAGCGTTGAGGGTCAGGAACACGCCCTTCTCACGCTCGACCGCTTCAGCGGAAACTTCCGATGGCAGCAGGAATTCAGGGTTGGTCGCCGCTACGTGCATGGCGATGTCTTTGGCCAGCTCGATGCTGCCGCCTTTAAGGGCAACCACAACACCGATCTTGTTGCCGTGCAGGTAACCACCTACAACGTCACCTTCGACGCGTGCCAGACGACGGATGTTGACGTTTTCGCCAACCTTGCCGACCAGAACCAGACGATCGGCTTCTTGAGCGGCGATCAGTGGAGCGACGTCAGTCAGCTTGTCAGCGAACGCTTTTTCAACGCTGGAAGCAACAAATGCCTTGAAGTCGTCCTGCAAAGCCAGGAAGTCGGTCTGCGAGTTCACTTCCAGCAGAACGGCCGATTTACCGTCTTCTTTCAGCGCGATAGCGCCTTCAGCGGCAACGTTGCCAGCTTTCTTGGCAGCTTTGATGGCGCCCGAAGCACGCATGTCATCAATGGCTTTTTCGATGTCGCCGCCAGCCTTGGTCAAGGCCTTTTTGCAATCCATCATGCCTTCGCCGGTACGCTCGCGCAGTTCTTTGACCAACGCTGCAGTAATCTCTGCCATTTCAAAATTCCTCTTGGATAGGTTTTCAACCATTCCACCCGATCGAACGGGCGTTCAATTCTTCCCGAACCACCTTGTTAGCTGCTGCACGTTACAAATGCTGTAGCTGCGCCGCTGACAGATGGTTTTCGAGGTGGCAAAAAGGGGGCCAAGCCCCCTTTTTGCTTACTGAGTCAACGCCAAGGCGTCAATTACTCAGCTGCTGCTACCGGAGCTTCTTCAACGAACTGCTCGGTGCCGCCAGCAACGTGGTTGCGACCACGGATTACAGCATCAGCCATCGAACCCATGTACAGCTGGATAGCGCGGATTGCGTCATCGTTGCCTGGGATGATGTAGTCAACGCCTTCCGGGCTGCTGTTGGTATCGACTACGCCGATAACCGGAATGCCCAGCTTGTTGGCTTCGGTGATCGCGATGCGCTCGTGATCAACGTCGATAACGAACAGTGCGTCTGGCAGACCGCCCATGTCCTTGATACCACCCAGGGAACGATCGAGCTTCTCAAGATCGCGAGTGCGCATCAGCGCTTCTTTCTTGGTCAGCTTGGCGAAAGTACCGTCTTCGGCTTGAACTTCAAGGTCACGCAGACGCTTGATGGAAGCACGGATGGTTTTGAAGTTGGTCAGCATGCCGCCCAACCAGCGGTGATCGACGTACGGCGAACCGCAACGTGCTGCTTCTTCAGCAACGATCTTGCCAGCGGAACGCTTGGTGCCGACGAACAGAATCTTGTTTTTGCCCTGGGCCAGACGCTCTACGAAAGTCAGAGCTTCGTTGAACATTGGCAGGGTTTTTTCAAGGTTGATGATGTGGATCTTGTTACGCGCGCCGAAAATGTATTTACCCATTTTCGGGTTCCAGTAACGGGTTTGGTGACCGAAGTGCACACCGGCCTTCAGCATATCGCGCATGTTGACTTGGGACATGATAGTTCCTTAATAAGTCGGGTTTGGCCTCCACGTATCCCAATGACCAACCAGCAGCATCAGCTGAAGGCACCCAGGTCATCGTGTCGACACGTGTGTGGATTTAAGCTCTTCGGGGTATCCCCGGAAAGCGGCGCATTTTATATCATAAGGTTGCAAAAAACGGAACCCGGATTCTCAAATCCTGACGCACGCCTTTATTCGCCCTTGGAATCGCTCAAGAATGCGCCCATCTATAGACAGATGCGATGCACAGAGGCTCAGATTTGCGCTGATCGTCTGTTAGAATCGCGTTTTTAAGGGCTGCGAAGATCGATCGCGCACTGCCCATTCCGAATTAGTTAAGCGCCGTCGAGCGCAGAGAGAGCCTGTATGACCGTCACCCTCAAGACTCCAGAGGACATCGCAAAGATGCGTGTCGCCGGCAAACTGGCCGCCGACGTGCTCGAAATGATTGCCGAACATGTCAAGCCAGGCGTCACCACCGAAGAGCTGGACCGCATCTGCCACGACTACATCGTCAATGTGCAGCAAGCCATCCCTGCCCCGCTTAACTACAAAGGCTATCCGAAGTCTATCTGCACCTCGATCAATCACGTGGTCTGCCACGGGATCCCGAACGAGAAGCCGCTCAAGGATGGCGACACGCTGAACATCGACGTCACCGTGATCAAGGACGGCTACCACGGCGACACCAGCCGCATGTTCCACGTCGGCACGGTGCCCCTCTGGGCCGAGCGCCTGTCGCAGATCACCCAGGAATGCATGTACAAGGCCATTGAAATCGTCAAGCCCGGCTGCCGTCTCGGCGATATCGGCGAAGTGATACAGAAGCATGCCGAGAAGAATGGTTTTTCGGTAGTCCGCGAATTCTGCGGCCACGGCATCGGCAAGGTGTTCCACGAAGAACCGCAGATTCTGCACTACGGCCGCGCGGGCACCGGTATGGAGCTGAAAGCCGGCATGACCTTCACCATCGAGCCGATGATCAACCAGGGCAAGGCCGACACCAAAGTGCTGGGCGACGGCTGGACTGCGATCACCAAGGACCGCAAGCTTTCGGCACAGTGGGAACACACCCTGGCAGTGACAGAAACCGGTTACGAGATTTTCACCCTTCGCGCCGATGACACCATCCCGCGCGTTTCGGCTTAACAAGGGCCGCATCGCTCTCAGCCTTAGCGCTTAGCCTTACAGAAAGGAAAGCTGATCAATGCCGCAGGTGGATCCAGAACTCTTCGACCGCGGCCAGTTCCAGGCTGAACTGGCCCTGAAGGCAAGCCCTATCGCCGCCTTCAAGAAGGCGATCCGCCAAGCCCGCGAGGTGCTCGACGGGCGCTTTCGCAGCGGCCGGGACATTCGCCGGCTGATCGAGGATCGCGCCTGGTTCGTCGATAACATCCTGCAAAAGGCCTGGGAACAATTCAGCTGGAGCGAAGACGCCGACATCGCGCTGGTTGCGGTCGGCGGCTACGGCCGGGGTGAGCTTCATCCTTATTCCGACATCGACCTGCTGATCCTGCTCGACAGCGCCGACCACGAAGTTTTCCGTGACTCCATCGAGCGATTCCTGACACTGCTGTGGGACATCGGTCTGGAAGTCGGCCAGAGCGTTCGATCCGTGGACGAGTGTGCCGTCGAGGCCCGCGCCGACCTGACGGTGGTCACCAACCTCATGGAAAGCCGCACCATCTGCGGTCCCGAGCGTTTGCGCCAGCGCATGCTTGACGTCACCAGCACCGCGCACATGTGGCCAAGCAAGGACTTTTTCCTGGCCAAACGCGCCGAGCAAAAGGCTCGTCACCACAAGTACAACGATACCGAATACAACCTGGAACCCAACGTCAAAGGCTCCCCCGGCGGCCTGCGCGATATTCAGACGATTCTCTGGGTCGCCCGCCGCGAATACGGCACCCTGAACCTGCGCGCACTGGCAGGCGAAGGTTTTCTGGTTGAAAGCGAAAACGCCTTGCTGGCTTCGTCCCAGGAATTCTTGTGGAAAGTCCGTTACGCCCTGCACATGCTCGCGGGTCGCTCCGAGGACCGCCTGCTGTTCGATCACCAGCGTTCCATTGCCGGGTTGCTGGGCTTCGAGGGCGATGACGCCAAGCAAGCCATTGAAAACTTCATGCAGCAGTATTATCGGGTGGTGATGAGCATTGCCCAGCTCAGCGACCTGATCATCCAGCACTTCGAGGAAGTCATCCTCGCACCGGAAGACGAAGCGCCTCCGCAGCCGATCAACTCACGATTCCAGCTGCACGACGGCTACATCGAGGCCCGCAACGACAACGTTTTCCGCCGAACCCCCTTCGCGATGCTGGAAATCTTCGTGCTGATGGCCCAGCAGCCGGAAATCAAAGGCGTGCGTGCAGACACCATTCGTCTGCTGCGTGAACACCGCCACCTGATCGATGACGATTTCCGTAACGACATCCGTAATACCAGCCTGTTTATCGAGCTGTTCAAGTGCAAGATCGGCATTCATCGCAACCTGCGCCGGATGAACCGTTACGGCATCCTCGGGCGTTATCTACCAGAGTTCGGCTTCATTGTCGGACAGATGCAGCACGACCTGTTTCACATTTATACGGTCGACGCCCACACCCTGAATCTCATCAAACACCTGCGCAAATTGCAGTACACGCAGGTGTCGGAAAAATTCCCGCTGGCCAGCAAGCTCATGGGCAAGCTACCCAAACCGGAGCTAATCTACCTGGCCGGCCTGTATCACGATATTGGCAAAGGCCGGCATGGCGACCACTCGGAAATCGGCGCGGTGGATGCCGAGGCCTTCTGCCAGCGCCACCAGTTACCGTTGTGGGACAGCCGGCTGATCGTCTGGCTGGTGCAGAACCACCTGGTGATGTCGACAACCGCCCAGCGCAAGGACTTGTCCGATCCACAAGTGATCCACGATTTCGCACAGATCATCGGTGATGAAACCCACCTGGATTACCTGTACGTCTTGACTGTTGCGGACATCAACGCCACTAACCCGACGCTGTGGAACTCCTGGCGCGCGAGCCTGTTGCGCCAGCTCTATACCGAAACCAAACGCGCCTTGCGCCGTGGCCTGGAAAACCCTGTGGATCGCGAAGAGCAGATCCGCCAGACCCAAAGTGCCGCCCTGGATATTCTGGTCCGCGGCGGCACCGATCCGGACGACGTCGAACAGCTGTGGGCACAATTGGGTGACGACTATTTTCTGCGCCACACTGCCGGCGATGTTGCCTGGCACAGTGACGCGATCCTCCAGCAGCCGGCTGATGGCGGGCCATTGGTGCTGATCAAGGAAACCACCCAGCGCGAATTCGAGGGTGGCACGCAGATCTTCATTTATGCACCTGACCAGCACGACTTCTTCGCTGTGACCGTGGCAGCGATGGACCAGCTCAACCTGAACATTCATGACGCCCGGGTTATCACCTCCAGCAGCCAGTTCACCCTCGACACCTACATCGTGCTCGACACCGATGGTGACTCGATTGGCGATAATCCTGCACGGGTCAAACAGATTCGCGATGGCTTGACCGAAGCCCTGCGCAACCCGGATGACTACCCGACCATCATCCAGCGACGGGTGCCGCGACAACTGAAGCACTTTGCATTTGCGCCTCAAGTGACGATTCATAACGATGCCCAGCGGCCGGTGACGGTGCTGGAACTCAGCGCGCCGGACCGTCCTGGCCTGTTGGCACGGATCGGTACGATCTTCCTGGAATTCGACCTGTCCCTGCAGAACGCCAAGATCGCCACCCTGGGGGAACGCGTGGAAGACGTGTTCTTTATTACGGACGCGAACAACCAGCCGTTGTCCGATCCGTTGCTGTGCAGTCGCTTGCAGGATGCAATCGTCGAACAACTGACCGTCAATCAGGAATCCGATATCAAACTGTCCCGCATCAGCATCTGACAATACCTATTCCCCCTGTGGGAGTGCCCCCCTGTGGCGAGTGGATTTATCTCCTCGCCACAGGGGTCACTTCCGGATTGAACGAGACCGGCATGAACAACGCACTGAACCAGCTCCAGCCTTACCCTTTCGAAAAGCTCCGCGCCCTGCTCGGCAGCGTTACGCCAAACCCGGACAAGCGCGCCATCGCCCTGTCCATTGGCGAGCCCAAGCACCGTTCTCCGAGCTTTGTGGCCGAGGCTTTGGCAAGCAATCTGGATCAGATGGCCGTATACCCGACGACCCTCGGCATACCGGCTTTGCGTGAAGCCATCACGGCTTGGTGCGAGCGTCGCTTCAGTGTGCCGACCGCCTGGCTCGACCCGGCGCGCAACGTGTTGCCGGTCAACGGTACCCGGGAGGCGTTGTTCGCCTTCACGCAAACCGTCGTCAACCGTGGCGAAGACGCCCTGGTCGTCAGTCCGAACCCGTTCTATCAGATCTACGAAGGCGCGGCGTTTCTCGCCGGAGCCAAGCCGCACTACCTGCCTTGTCTTGACGAAAACGGTTTCAACCCGGATTTCGAGGCCGTATCCCCGGACATCTGGAAACGCTGCCAGATCCTGTTCCTGTGCTCCCCAGGCAACCCGACCGGTGCGTTGATTCCGGTCGACACCCTGAAAAAACTCATCGCTCTGGCTGACGAATACGATTTCGTGATCGCCGCGGACGAGTGCTACAGCGAACTGTACTTCGACGAACAAACCCCGCCGGCCGGCCTGCTCAGTGCGTGTGTGGAGCTGGGTCGCCAGGACTTCAAACGCTGCGTGGTGTTCCACAGCCTGTCCAAGCGCTCCAACCTGCCGGGCCTGCGTTCTGGCTTCGTGGCCGGTGATGCAGACATTCTCAAAGGCTTCCTGCTGTATCGCACCTACCACGGCTGCGCGATGCCGGTGCAAACCCAGCTTGCCAGTATTGCCGCGTGGAATGACGAAGCACATGTACGCGCCAACCGTGACCTCTATCGCGAGAAATACGACGCGGTGCTGCAGATTCTCAGCCCGGTCATGGACGTGCAGCGCCCCGACGGTGGTTTTTACCTGTGGCAAAATGTTGAAGGTGATGACGAAGCGTTTTGCCGCGACCTGTTCCGCGAAGAACACGTGACCGTGGTGCCAGGGTCTTATCTGTCCCGCGAAGTAGACGGTTTCAATCCAGGTGCAGGCCGAGTACGCCTGGCATTGGTTGCGCCATTGGCGGAATGTGTAGAAGCAGCAACACGCATCCGGGCATTCGTGACTGGCAAGCAATAAATAACACGTCCCGTGCTGTGCAATGCAGACACGGGACTTTCTTCAATATCAGCTTACAACACCACCCACCCCTTATACCCACAACAGCACTATCCTGAACTTTAACTTAATAAAATCACACCTCCTGGAAAGAGACTGATTGTTGTAATCGACAAGGACGCGACTTATGCACAACGAACAATTCGTTAAATTAATACAACCGCTTAGCACACTAGCGTCATATGACGTGGCGATAAAAGAAACACCCAAAAATGCCGAACCCACGTCACCCGGCAAGCGAAGCAAACGTGCTGTCGGCACCTACAGCAAGTTTTGGAACAATGGCCGAACCCTTACCGTTTCCTTCATGGAAACGCTACCTGACGAACTGGAGTATCGAGTTGAAAGAATCATCAGACAGTGGGACCCACACCACAGCCTGGCGCTCGATTTTGTAAAGAATCGCTCAGCCGACATCCGGCTTTACCTGGGTGGAAAGCACAATGAATCCTACCTGGGTACCGATGCCTTGATAGCACCTCCCGATCAACCCACTCTGCTCGTCGCATCGAAACCGGACCATTGGTCTTTTGAGCACACATTACTGCATGAGTTTGGTCACGCACTGGGTTTGGAGCACGAACATCTGCACCCCCATGCCAGAATTCCCTGGAACAAGGAAAAGGTCTATGACTTCTACCGCGACACTCAGGGTTGGAGCAAAACAGACGTTGATATCAATTTATTCAACGTCAGCAAAGACCCGCGCACTTACACAGGCACCTACGATAAAAAATCCATCATGCACTATAGAGTTCCGAACGAGCTCACTTATGGAGACTGGCAAGTAGGCGACAACCTGTCGATCAGCGACCAAGACAAGATCAATATAAGAAAAATATATCCCCACCTCTAAATAGAGGATTATTTAATCTGGCCCAAATTTGCCTCGCTCATATCAAGTTCCCCGAGCACTTCGCGCAATACATCGTCGCCGATCTGATGATGACGACTGAGCTTATATAACTCGAGGCGCTGCGCTCGCAGCGCCTTCAATCTCATGCGCCGCTCCAGCAAATCCATCTGAAATGCCAGTGCCTGAGCTTCCGCCGAATCGTTGAACACGTCCAATTGATGCCGGTACTCGGACATGATCCGCGCCCTCAATTCAGCTGCCAACGCTGTTTCGGCAGCATCCTGGGGATTGACCTCCTCTGACTCGAGCGCCTGAATCGCGGCTTCAGCCGTTTTGCGCCACGCGTCACGCACTTCACTGCGCCGCTTGTCGTCAGGGCTGACTTCAATGCCACGCAGCAAAAGCGGCAACGCGATGCAGGCGGCAATCAACGACAGCAAAATCACCCCGGCGGCGATAAAAATCAGCAAATCACGCTCAGGAAAAGCCTCTCCCCCCATCAACATTGGCACCGACAGCACACCCGCCAATGTCACCGCCCCTCGTACTCCGCCCACTGTCAGCAACCAGCAGGATCGGGCGGTAGGCACTTGGGTCATTTCATCCTTACCGCGCCAGCGACGCAGCAGTCCGGAAAAGCGCCACGTGCTCTGCACCCAGACAAACCGCAACACCAGCAGCACCAGAAATATCGCCAGGACGTCCAGGCAGCGATAGAGCAGCGTTGGCCACAACGATGTCTCATGGCTGGCCACCGCCTTGATGATGTCGGGCAACTGAAGGCCCAAGAGCAAAAAGATCAAGCCGTTGAACGCGAACTCCAGCAATGACCAGACGCTACGATTGAGCAGCCGAGTACTGGTCTGCCGAGGCAACAGGTCGAGCCAGCTCTGCATCATCCCTGCCGCGACGGCCGACAGAATGCCCGACGCACCCAGGCGCTCAGCCAGGACATAAGCCGCAAACGGCAGCAACAGCATGAACACCACATGCGTTGCCGGATCGTCCCAGCCGCGAGCGATCATCCAGGAGCGCAAGCGCCCCACCAGCCAACTTAGCGCCACGCCGACGGCCAGCCCACCGACCGCCACCAGCACAAACGTCAGGCTTGCATTGGCCAGCGAGAAAACGCCGGTCACTGCTGCGACCAAGGCAAATTTGAACGTCACCAGACCCGAGGCGTCGTTCATTAACGCTTCACCCTGCAGCATGTGCATCAACGGTGTTGGCAGGCGATTACGGGAAATCGCCGACACCGCCACGGCATCTGTCGGTGACAGCACCGCAGCCAATGCAAATGCCACCGGCAGCGGAATGCTCGGCAACAGCCAATGAATGAAATATCCGGCGCCCACAACGGTAAATAGCACCAGTCCTACGGCCAGCATCAGAATCGGCCCGCGCAGCCGCCACAGTTCACGCTTGGGCATGCGCCAGCCGTCCGAGAACAGCAGCGGCGGCAAAAACAAAAATAGAAACAATTCAGGATCCAGCGCCACATGCAAACCCAGTGTCGGCCAGGCCAGCAGGGCTCCGGCGCCGATTTGCACCAGCGGTAACGGCAGCGGGATGACTCGCCCCACCAGGCGTGAAACGCTCACCAGCATCAGCAGAATCAGGACGGTATAGGCGGTTTGCATAAAGCAGGGTTCCCGGACATTCGACAGCATTGAAGTGCCATATTAGCCGTTTAGACTGGCGGCTGGCCGTTGTACCAATGTCGCATCGCGAGTATCAGCCCGTCTGATATCCCTGTAAGAGCGAGCCTGCTCGCGATCGCGGTGGGTCAGTCAATATCGATGTTGGACGGTTACATCGCCATCGCGAGCAGGCTCACTCCCACAGGGTTTTGGGTTTTAACTGAAGGGTCATGGCATAATCCTTCACCTTTTTTTTCCAGCACCTGTAAAGGGGGCAATTCCTTGACCGTTTCAAGTAAAACGTTGCACCTTTTCGGCATCAAAGCCTGCGACACCATGAAAAAGGCGCGCACCTGGCTCGATGAACACGCTGTCAGCTATGACTTCCATGATTACAAAACGGCCGGTATCGACCGTGAACACCTGACCCAGTGGTGCGATGAGCACGGCTGGCAAGTGGTGTTGAACCGTGCAGGCACGACCTTTCGCAAACTCGACGACGAACGCAAAGCCGATCTCGACCAGGCGAAAGCCATCGAACTGATGCTCGCACAACCTTCGATGATCAAGCGCCCGGTGCTCGATCTCGGTGACCGTACCCTGATTGGCTTCAAGCCAGATATCTACGCGGCAGCGCTCAAGTAAGCCAGCCCGTTCAATTTTGTTAGAGGTATTCACATGTCCACTACCCTGTTCAGCCTGGCCTTTGGTGTCGGCACTCAAAACCGTCAAGGCGCATGGCTGGAAGTGTTTTACGCGCAGCCACTGCTCAATCCGTCCGCCGAACTGGTTGCCGCCATTGCGCCAATTCTGGGCTACACCGCAGGCAACCAGGCCATCACGTTCACCACCGCCCAGGCCTCGCAACTGGCTGAAGCCGTCAAAGGCGTCGACGCGACCCAGGCCGCGCTGCTGACCCGCCTGGCCGAAAGCCACAAACCGCTGGTTGCCACCCTGCTGGCCGACGATGCGCAACTGACCTCGACGCCTGAGGCTTACCTCAAACTCCACCTGCTGTCCCATCGCCTGGTCAAGCCACACGGCCTGAACCTGGCCGGTGTGTTCCCGTTGCTGCCGAACGTGGCCTGGACCAGCCAGGGCGCGATCGACCTGAGCGAACTGGCCGAGCATCAACTTGAAGCGCGTCTGCGCGGCGAACTGCTCGAAGTGTTCTCGGTGGATAAATTCCCGAAAATGACTGATTACGTGGTTCCGGCTGGCGTGCGTATCGCTGACGCCGCCCGTATTCGCCTGGGCGCTTATGTCGGTGAAGGCACGACCGTGATGCACGAAGGTTTCGTCAACTTCAACGCAGGCACCGAAGGCCCGGGCATGATCGAAGGCCGCGTGTCGGCTGGCGTTTTCGTCGGCAAGGGTTCGGACCTGGGCGGCGGTTGCTCGACCATGGGCACCTTGTCGGGCGGCGGCAACATTGTGATCAAGGTGGGCGAAGGCTGCCTGATCGGCGCCAACGCCGGTATCGGTATCCCGTTGGGCGACCGCAACACCGTTGAATCGGGTCTGTACGTCACCGCTGGCACCAAAGTCGCGCTGCTGGACGAAAACAACCAACTGGTCAAAGTCGTCAAGGCCCGCGAACTGGCTGGCCAGCCTGACCTGCTGTTCCGCCGCAATTCGGAAACCGGTGCCGTGGAGTGCAAAACCCACAAATCGGCAATCGAACTGAACGAAGCGCTGCACGCTCACAACTAAGTGCCTTCCGCACCTGTGGGAGCGAGTTTGTGTGGCGAGGGAGCTTGCTCCCTCACCACATAAACTCGCTTCCACAAGGTCCGGTGTACACCCCGCCCATGTTTAGCAGGGCCCGAACAACATGATGATTCCCTCTCCCTGGCGCGCCGACTTTCCGGCCATCGCCGCGCTGCAACGGCAAGACCAGACCTATCTGGACAACGCCGCCACCACACAAAAACCTCAAGCCCTGCTGGATGCTCTGGCGCACTACTACGCCAATGGCGCGGCCAACGTGCATCGGGCGCAACACTTGCCCGGCGCCCACGCCACCCAGGCGTTCGAGGACAGCCGTAGCAAAGTCGCCCAATGGCTGAATGTCGGCGAATGCGGGCAGATCATCTTCACCCACGGCGCAACGTCTGCACTGAACCTCCTGGCGTATGGCCTGGAGCACGTGCTCAACCCCGGCGATGAGATTGTCATCAGCGCCCTGGAGCATCACGCCAACCTGCTGCCGTGGCAGCAACTGGCCCTGCGCCGGGACCTGAAACTGGTGATCTTGCCGCTGGATGCCCACGGTTTGATTGACCTTGCAGCCGCCGCGCAGTTGATCAACCCACGCACCCGCTTGCTGGCGGTCAGTCAGTTGTCCAATGTGCTCGGCGCCTGGCAACCGTTGACCTCGTTGCTTGCCATGGCCAAGGCGCACAACGCGCTGACCGTGGTCGACGGTGCTCAAGGCGTGGTGCATGGTCGCCATGATGTGCAGGCGCTGGGATGCGATTTCTATGTGTTTTCCAGCCACAAGCTCTACGGACCCGATGGCCTGGGTGTGCTGTTCGGGCGCACTGAAGCCCTTGAACAGCTGCGGCCCTGGCAGTTCGGCGGTGAAATGGTGCTGGACGCCAATTACCACGACGCCCGCTTCCGCCCGGCGCCGCTGGGTTTTGAAGCGGGCACACCGCCGATTGCCAGTGTGATTGGCCTGGGCGCGACACTGGATTATCTTGCCGGGCTCGATCAAGACGCGGTGTCCGCCCACGAAGCGGCGCTGCATGAGTATCTGCTCAAGGGCCTTGAGGCACGCAACGGCATTCGCCTGTTGGGAAAACCGCAACTGGCATTGGTCAGTTTTGTCGCCGAAGGCGTGCATAACTCGGATGTGGCCCATCTGCTGACAGAGCAGGGCATCGCCGTACGCGCAGGCCATCACTGCGCCATGCCTTTGCTGAAAAGCTTTGAACTGGCCGGAGCGATCAGGGTGTCGTTGGCGCTGTACAACGATTCCGAAGACCTGGAACGCTTCTTTGAGGCGCTGGATCAGGCGCTGGAGATGCTGCGATGAGTTTGCCTGCTGATGCGGTTATTGCGCTGGACACTTTTCAGAATGCGGCTGGCTGGGAACAACGCGCGCGACTGCTGATGCAATGGGGCGACCGCCTGCCCGCACTGAGCGATGCAGACAAGGTTGACGCTAATCGGGTGCATGGCTGTGAGAGCCAGGTGTGGCTGGTAGGTACGTTAATCGACGGGCACTGGCAGTTTGCGGCGAGCAGCGATGCGCGATTGATTCGCGGGTTGGTGGCGTTACTGCTGGCGCGGGTTAACGGGTTGTCGGCGTCAGAGCTGCAGCAGGTGGATTTACCAGAGTGGTTCAGTCAGCTGGGGTTGAGCCGGCAACTCTCCCCTTCTCGAAGCAATGGCCTCAATGCCGTACTTGAGCGAATGAATGAACTTGCCACAACCCTGTAGGCCCGATCGCTGCCAGGTATGTAGCAGCTGCCGAGGTACGAGGCTGCGTTGGGCTGCGCAGCGGCCCCGAGGGCGGTCCTGCGGACACGCAACGCAGCCTCGTGCCTCGACAGCTGCTACACGGCTGAGCGTATAGAACTCGATGTCAGGCTTGAGGCTTAACCCGATCCGCCGGCCGCCGCACCCCTGCCACGATCTTGTCCACAGCCTTGGTCGCCGCGACCATCCCGAACGTCGCCGTCACCATCATCACCGCACCAAACCCGCCCGCGCAGTCCAGCTTCACGCCATCCCCGACGAAACTCTTCTGCAGGCAAATGCTGCCATCCGGTTTCGGGTAGCGCAGTTGCTCGGTCGAGAACACGCACGGCACGCTGTAGTGGCGGGTCACGGTGCGGGAGAAGTTGTAATCGCGACGTAGCGTTGAACGCACTTTCGAAGCCAGCGGGTCATTGAACGTGCGGTTCAGGTCGCAGACTTGAATCAGCGTCGGATCAATCTGCCCACCCGCCCCACCGGTCGTGATGATCTGGATCTTGCGACGTTTGCACCAGGCGATCAACGCAGCCTTGGCATTCACGCTGTCAATGCAGTCGATCACGCAATCGATGTTCGGCGTGATGTATTCGGCCATGGTTTCGCGGGTCACGAAGTCCGCCACCGCATGCACGGTGCACCCGGGATTGATCCCGCGCAGACGCTCAGCCATTACCTCGACCTTGGGTTTGCCCACGGTGCTGTCCAGCGCATGCAGCTGCCGGTTGGCGTTGCTGACACAGACGTCATCCAGGTCAAAAAGGGAAATCTCGCCCACACCACACCGCGCGATGGCTTCCGCCGCCCAAGAACCGACGCCGCCGACGCCGACGATCGCCACATGCGCCGCGCGCAGGCGTGCGAGACCTTCGATGCCATACAAACGGGCGATGCCTGCAAAACGCGGATCTTCTGTACTCATGACCATTACCCCAAAAACCGGCGCGCATTATAGGGCTTCGCAGCGACAAGTTTTAAACTTAAGGCTACAAGTGTAAGAACTTATGTGAAAGTGCAGTGCCAAAAGTCAGGCATTTCCCTGTTCGCTGTACGGTCAGTGAACACCCGGTGTAGGATGCGCGCCCCTGCTCCTAGGCAGCCCCGTCACCGTCAAAACCTTCGTTCCACAGCCTTTTTGGAACCTGAAATAGCCATGTCATCGCGTAAATTTGGACTCAACCTGGTCGTGGTGCTCGCCATCGCAGCCTTGTTTACCGGCTTCTGGGCACTTATCAATCGCCCGGTCACTGCCCCTAACTGGCCTGAACAGATCTCCGGCTTTTCCTACTCGCCGTTTCAGCAAGGCCAGTACCCACAAAAAGACCAGTACCCGACCGACGAGGAAATGCGTCGCGATCTGGAGATCATGAGCAAGTTGACGGACAACATCCGGACTTACTCGGTAGACGGCACATTGGGTGATATCCCCAAACTGGCGGAAGAGTTCGGCCTGCGCGTGACCTTGGGGATCTGGATCAGCCCGGACCAGGAACGCAATGAACGAGAAATCCTGCGTGCCATCGAAATTGCCAACACTTCCCGCAGTGTGGTTCGCGTGGTTGTAGGCAACGAGGCTATCTTCCGTAAGGAAATTACTGCCGCGGAACTGAGCGTGATTCTGGACCGCGTCCGCGCGGCCGTAAAAGTTCCGGTGACCACCTCCGAACAATGGCACGTCTGGGAAGAGCACCCGGAACTGGCCAAGCACGTTGACCTGATTGCTGCCCACGTCCTGCCGTACTGGGAGTTTATCCCGGTGGACAAGGCCGGCCAGTTCGTCCTCGATCGCGCTCGCGATCTGAAGAAGATGTTCCCGAAAAAACCGCTCCTGCTTTCGGAGGTTGGCTGGCCGAGCAACGGCCGTATGCGCGGCGGCACCGACGCCAGCCCGGCGGATCAGGCGATTTACCTGCGCACCCTGGTTAACAAACTCAATCGCCAAGGCTTCAACTACTTCGTGATCGAAGCGTTCGACCAGCCGTGGAAAGCCAGTGACGAAGGTTCAGTAGGCGCGTATTGGGGCGTGTTCAACGCCGCACGCCAACAGAAATTCAACTTCGAAGGCCCGGTGGTAGCGATCCCGCAATGGCGTGTGCTGGCGATCGGTTCTGCAGTCCTGGCCTTGCTCTCGCTGACCTTGTTGATGATCGACGGTTCGGCCCTGCGTCAACGTGGCCGCACCTTCCTGACCTTCATTGCCTTCCTGTGCGGTTCGGTGCTGGTATGGATCGGTTACGACTACAGCCAGCAATACAGCACCTGGTTCAGCCTGACGGTGGGGTTCCTGCTCGCCCTCGGGGCGCTCGGTGTGTTTATCGTATTGCTGACCGAGGCCCACGAACTGGCCGAAGCGGTCTGGACTCACAAGCGTCGAAGAGAATTCCTACCCGTAGTGGGCGATTCGGATTACAGACCCAAAGTCTCGATTCACGTGCCTTGCTACAACGAGCCGCCGGAGATGGTCAAACAGACCCTCAACGCCCTGGCCAACCTCGACTATCCGGATTTCGAAGTCCTGATCATCGACAACAACACAAAGGATCCGGCGGTCTGGGAACCGGTGCAGGCCTACTGTGAAACCCTCGGCCCGCGCTTTAAGTTCTTCCACGTCGCCCCGCTGGCCGGTTTCAAGGGTGGCGCGCTGAATTACTTGATCCCGCATACCGCCAAAGATGCTGAAGTGATCGCGGTGATCGACTCGGACTACTGCGTCGACCCGAACTGGCTCAAGCACATGGTGCCGCACTTCGCCGACCCGAAAATCGCCGTGGTGCAATCGCCACAGGATTATCGCGATCAGAACGAAAGCACCTTCAAAAAGCTCTGCTACGCGGAATATAAAGGCTTCTTCCATATCGGCATGGTCACCCGTAACGACCGTGACGCGATCATCCAGCACGGGACCATGACCATGACCCGGCGCTCGGTGCTGGAGGAGTTGGGCTGGGCCGATTGGTGCATCTGTGAAGACGCCGAGCTCGGTCTGCGGGTGTTCGAGAAAGGCCTGTCAGCGGCGTATTACCACACCAGCTACGGCAAAGGGCTGATGCCCGATACCTTTATCGACTTCAAGAAACAGCGTTTCCGCTGGGCCTATGGCGCGATTCAGATCATCAAGCGTCACACCGCCAGTTTATTGCGCGGCAAGGGCAGCGAACTGACGCGCGGCCAGCGTTATCACTTCCTCGCGGGCTGGTTGCCGTGGGTCGCCGACGGCATGAACATCTTCTTCACCGTGGGTGCCCTTTTGTGGTCCGCCGCGATGATCATTGTGCCGCAGCGTGTCGATCCACCGTTGCTGATTTTCGCGATCCCGCCCTTGGCGCTGTTCGTGTTCAAGGTTGGCAAGATCATCTTCCTGTACCGTCGTGCAGTCGGGGTCAACCTCAAGGATGCGTTCTGTGCAGCCCTGGCTGGGCTGGCGTTGTCGCACACCATCGCCAAAGCGGTGCTGTACGGGTTCTTCACCAGCAGCATTCCGTTCTTCCGCACACCGAAAAACGCCGACAATCATGGCTTCTGGGTCGCGATTTCCGAGGCGCGTGAAGAAGTGTTCATCATGTTGCTGCTGTGGGGCGCTGCGCTGGGAATCTTCCTGGTGAACGGCTTGCCGAGCAACGACATGCGCTTCTGGGTGACCATGCTGCTGGTGCAGTCGCTGCCGTACCTGGCGGCGCTGATCATGGCGTTCCTGTCTTCGCTGCCAAAACCGGCGGCGGAGCCTGAGCCGGCAACGGCGTAATCCTTTATTGGATAACGTCAAACGGCGGCCTTCGGGCCGCCGTTTTGCTTTAGAATGATCGCCCTTTTCCACTGCAGGAGCTGCCGCAGGCTGCGATCTTTTGATCTGGTTTTTCAAAAAGCAAAATCAAAAGATCGCAGCCTGCGGCAGCTCCTACAGGTTTACCGTGCACACCTCGGAGTTTTTCATGACGGCCCACGCCGACCTTTCGCCGACCCTTCAACTCGCCATCGACCTGATCCGTCGTCCGTCCGTGACGCCGGTCGACGCCGATTGCCAGAAGCAGATGATGCAGCGCCTGGGCGATGCCGGTTTCAAGCTGGAACCGATGCGCATCGAGGATGTGGATAACTTCTGGGCGACTCACGGTAAACACGACGGCCCGGTGCTGTGCTTCGCCGGTCACACCGACGTCGTGCCGACCGGCCCGGTGCAGGCCTGGCAGATCGACCCGTTCAACGCGCTGATCGACGAGCACGGCATGCTCTGTGGCCGAGGCGCGGCGGACATGAAAGGCAGCCTCGCGGCCATGACCGTGGCGGCCGAGCGTTTCGTCACCGACTACCCGGACCATAAAGGGTCCGTGGCTTTCCTCATCACCAGCGACGAAGAAGGCCCGGCGCACCACGGCACCAAGGCCGTGGTCGAACGCCTCGCTGCGCGTAACGAGCGTCTGGACTGGTGCATCGTCGGCGAACCGTCGAGCACCACGCTGGTCGGTGACGTGGTCAAGAACGGTCGCCGCGGCTCCCTCGGTGCCAAACTGACCGTGCGTGGTGTGCAGGGTCACGTGGCCTACCCGCACCTGGCGAAAAATCCGATTCACCTCGCCGCCCCGGCCCTGGCTGAACTGGCCGCCGAGCATTGGGACCACGGCAACGATTTCTTCCCGCCGACCAGCTTCCAGATTTCCAACGTGAATTCCGGCACGGG
This sequence comes from Pseudomonas sp. LBUM1643, assembly GCF_059716215.1. Taxonomy (NCBI): domain Bacteria; kingdom Pseudomonadati; phylum Pseudomonadota; class Gammaproteobacteria; order Pseudomonadales; family Pseudomonadaceae; genus Pseudomonas; species Pseudomonas sp. LBUM1643. The sequence continues at coordinate 1,269,492 of NZ_CP166813.1, read as the reverse complement.
CGCCACCAACGTGATTCCGGGCGATCTGGTGGCGGTGTTCAACTTCCGTTTCTCGACCGAGTCGACCGTTGAAGGCCTGCAGAAACGCGTCGCCGACATCCTCGACAAGCACGGCCTGGACTGGCACGTCGACTGGGCGCTGTCAGGTCTGCCGTTCCTCACCGAGCCGGGTGCGCTGCTGGATGCCGTGGCATCGAGCATCAAGGACGTCACCGGTCGCGAGACCAAGGCTTCCACCAGCGGCGGCACGTCTGACGGTCGCTTCATTGCGACCATGGGCACACAGGTCGTCGAACTGGGTCCGGTCAACGCCACGATTCACCAGATCAACGAGCGCGTACTTGCCGCCGATCTCGACGTATTGACCGAAATTTACTACCAGACCCTGATCAAGTTGCTCGCCTGATGCTGGCCTGCCCGATCTGCAGCGAACCGCTGAATGCGGTGGAGAACGGCGTGGCGTGCCCCGCCGGTCATCGTTTCGACCGCGCGCGGCAGGGTTACCTGAACCTGCTGCCGGTGCAGCACAAGAACAGCCGCGACCCTGGGGATAACCTGGCGATGGTCGAAGCCCGTCGCGATTTCCTCAACGCCGGCCATTACGCACCGGTGGCCAAGCGTCTGGCGGAGTTGGCGGCGCAGTACGCGCCACAGCGGTGGCTGGACATTGGTTGCGGCGAGGGTTACTACACCGCACAAATCGCCCAGGCCTTGCCGAATGCTGACGGCTACGCGTTGGACATTTCCCGGGAAGCGGTCAAGCGCGCCTGCAAACGTAACCCGCAGCTGACCTGGTTGATCGCCAGCATGGCCCGCGTACCGATGGCTTCAGGCAGTTGCCAGTTTCTCGCCAGCGTTTTCAGCCCGTTGGACTGGGAAGAAGCCAAGCGCCTGCTGAGCCAGGGTGGTGGTTTGATGAAAGTCGGGCCGACCAGCGGGCATTTGATGGAATTACGCGAACGACTGTACGACGAAGTCCGTGAATACACCGACGACAAGCACCTCGCGCTGGTGCCGGAAGGCATGACGCTGCAGCACAGCGAGATTCTGGAATTCAAACTGACGCTGGAAAAGGGTCAGGACCGGGCGAACCTGTTGGCGATGACACCTCACGGCTGGCGCGCCAGCGCTGAGCGTCGGGCAGCGGTCATTGATCAGGTCGAGCCGTTCGAAGTCACAGTTTCCATGCGCTACGATTATTTCGTGCTGCAATAACCTTTAATTTTTGGTCTTGAGCAATGGCTTGAGGCCGGCTAAATCCGCGAATGGATTTTTCAGACCCGCAGTGAGGACATCCATGCGCCAACCCGATATCGAGATTTACCTGAAAGACGCTGACGTCGACTACAAGGCCATCGCAGCCTGGCTCGGCACCGCGCTGGGCCCGTGCACCGACTGGGTACAGAAAGGCCAGACCTACAAGTGCAAGGCAGGCAATGTGCCCGTCACCTGGCTGCCGAAAGCCGTAGGAAAATGGAACAGCCTGTACCTGGAAAGTGACCAGACCCCGTGGGAAGACGACATCGCCTGCGCCCGCGCTGCGTTCGCCGCGCTCAACGTCGAAGTGCGTTGCGCTCCGGGTACCTGGGTTGAGGAAGAAGGCGAGGAAACCGCGGATCGCTGGATGCGCATCAGTGCCGATGGTGAAGAAGAGATCACCTGGAAAACCGTTTAAAACCAAAAAGATCGCAGCCTGCGGCAGCTTCTACAGGGTTAGGTGTACACCTGTAGGAGCTGCCGCAGGCTGCGATCTTTTGATCTTGGAGTTTACAGACCCACGACATCCTCAGCCTGCAACCCCTTCTCCCCCGTCACCACTGCATATTCAACCTGCTGACCTTCAGCCAGCGAACGGTGCCCTTCGCCGCGGATCGCGCGGTAGTGCACGAACACGTCTACCCCGTCTTCGCGTTGGATAAAGCCGTAGCCTTTGGCGTCATTGAACCACTTCACATTGCCGGTCTCGCGCGCAGCCATAACTCAGTACCCCTTCTTTTTATTGTTGAGCGGGCGAGTATATGACAGACGCAAAAACTCTCAACTCAAGTTTACTTAGCCGCTTTTTTGCCGATTTTCGATGAATCCGGCACACTATCCACCGCCCGAGCACCTGCTCGGTTTTATTCACTCATGCAGAAGCCGTATGACCCGCTCCCCGTTCCGTCGTCTTGTGTTTGGCACCTTGCGCCGACTGCTGTACCTCTGGGTTCGCTCGGAGACGATCAACCAGTCGTCCTTTACCCTCAACCTCGACCGCAGTCGTCCGGTGTTCTACGTCCTGCAAAACCCTTCGCTGACCGACCTTGCCGTGGTCGATACCGAATGCACCAAAGCCGGCCTGCCGCGCCCGGTGCTACCCGTGTCTGTGGGCAATTTGCTGGAACCTGCGGCGTTCTTCTACCTGACGCCGGAACCGGACTGGCTTGGCCGTCAGGACAAACGCGGTGCACCGCCGACCCTCACCCGCCTGGTCAGCGCCCTGAGCCAGAATGCCGCCGAAGATGCGCAGATCATTCCGGTCAGCGTGTTCTGGGGCCAGTCGCCGGACAGTGAGTCGAGCCCGTGGAAACTGCTGTTCGCGGACAGTTGGGCGGTCACCGGGCGACTGCGTCGCCTGCTGAGCATCATCGTGTTGGGGCGCAAGACGCGCGTGCAGTTCTCCGCGCCGATCCACCTGCGTGAACTGATCGATCACAACAAAGGCCACGAACGCACCGTGCGCATGGCCCAGCGCATCCTTCGGGTGCACTTTCGCAACCTGAAAGCCGCCGTGATAGGTCCCGACATTTCCCACCGTCGCAACCTGGTCAAAGGCTTGCTCAACCAGCCGCTGGTGAAACAGGCGATCCTCGACGAAGCCGAGCGCGAAAATATCTCGCCCGAAAAAGCCAAGGCGCAGGCCCTGCGTTACGGCAACGAGATTGCCTCGGACTACACCTACACCGCGATCCGCTTCCTCGAAGTGGTGCTGAGCTGGTTCTGGAACAAGATCTACGACGGGATCAAGGTCAACCACATCGAAGGTGTACAGAAGGTCGCCCAGGGCCACGAGGTCATTTATGTGCCCTGCCACCGCAGCCATATCGATTACCTGCTGCTGTCGTACCTGCTGTTCCGCAATGGCCTGACGCCGCCGCACATTGCCGCCGGGATCAACCTGAACATGCCGGTGATTGGCAGTCTCTTGCGCCGTGGCGGGGCGTTTTTCATGCGCCGTACGTTCAAGGGCAACCCGCTCTACACCTCGGTGTTCAACGAATACCTGCACACGCTGTTCACCAAAGGTTTCCCGGTCGAGTACTTCGTTGAAGGCGGCCGCTCGCGCACCGGGCGCATGCTGCAACCGAAAACCGGGATGCTTGCGATCACCCTGCGCAGCTTCCTGCGCTCTTCGCGCATGCCGATCGTTTTTATTCCGGTGTACATCGGGTACGAGCGTGTACTGGAAGGCCGGACTTACCTGGGCGAACTGCGTGGCGCCACCAAGAAGAAAGAGTCGATCTTCGACATCTTCAAAGTCATCGGAGCCCTCAAGCAGCGCTTTGGTCAGGTAGCGGTCAACTTCGGTGAGCCGATCAAACTCGCGGAATTCCTCGACAGCGAACAGCCAGACTGGCGCCAACAGGAATTAGGGCCGCAATTCAAACCGGCGTGGCTCAACGAAACCACCAATCGTCTCGGGGGAAAAGTCGCGCAGCACCTGAACGAAGCGGCCGCCATCAACCCGGTCAATCTGGTGGCCCTGGCCTTACTGTCCACCACCCGCCTGGCCCTGGACGATCGCGCCATGGCACGCGTACTCGACCTCTATCTGGCGCTGCTGCGCAAGGTGCCATACTCGCCGCACACCACGCTGCCGGAAGGTGACGGGCGAGCGCTGATCGAACATGTGAAGGACATGGACCTGCTGTCCGAGCAGAGCGATGCGCTCGGAAAAATTCTGTATCTGGACGAACAGAATGCAGTCCTGATGACCTATTACCGCAACAACGTACTGCACATTTTTGCCCTGCCGGCGCTGCTTGCGAGTTTCTTCCAGAGCGCGTCACGCATGAGTCGCGAACAAATCCTGCGCTACACCCGGGCGCTGTATCCGTACCTGCAATCGGAACTGTTCATTCGTTGGTCCCTGGACGAGCTGGATGCCGTGGTCGATCAATGGCTCGAAGCCTTCGTTGAACAAGGGTTGCTGCGCTTCGAAAACAATGTCTACCTGCGCCCTGCGCCAAGTTCGCGGCATTTCGTGCTGCTCACCTTGCTGTCGAAAAGCATCGCCCAGACCTTGCAGCGCTTCTACATGACCGTGTCCCTGCTGCTCAACAGCGGCCAGAACAGCATCAGTGCCGAAGAGCTCGAAGACCTGTGCACGGTCATGGCCCAGCGCCTGTCGATCCTTCATGGGCTGAACGCCCCGGAGTTCTTCGACAAGAGCCTGTTCCGCCATTTCATCCAGACGATGCTGGACCTGGACGTGCTGCGCCGCGACGAAGCCGGCAAGCTGAGTTATCACGAGCTGCTGGGCGAATTGGCCGAGGGTGCGGCAAAACGTGTTCTGCCTGCGGAAATTCGCTTGTCGATCCGTCAGGTGGCGCTGCATCGCAGTGAAGATGCGGCGGACCAGATCGCCGCACAACCCGAGATCTGATGAAAACGTGTGGGAGTGAGCCTGCCCGCTCCCACAATGATTGAGGATAACCCGATGAAAAAACTCTCTCTCTTGGCCGCCGCCACCCTGCTGAGCGCCTGTCAGTCGATGGCGCCTGCCACCAAAACCAGCCTCGACGGCGAAGTCTTCTACCTTCAACGCATCGCCCTGCCGCCGAACGCGACCCTGACGGTGAGCTTGCAGGACGTATCGCTGGCCGACGCGCCCGCGCTTGTCCTCGACGAACAGAAAGGCCCGGTCAAGGGTCAGGTGCCGCTGCCATTTCATCTCAGCTACGATCCGGTCCAGATCAATCCTGGCCACCGCTACTCGGTCAGTGCGCGCATCGAAGTGGATGGCAAGCTGATCTTCATCACCACCGAACACCACGCCGTGCAACTGGATGGCAGCGATCCGCAGCCGTTGAAAATCCGTGTCGACGCCGTTCGCTAACGCTATTCAAGTACAAGGAAGCCGCCATGCTCCGCCCCACCCTTCGCTTCGCCGGTCTGTGTGCAGGTTTGCTGATCTGCGCCAACGCCATGGCGCTGTCGCTCAGTGACCTGTCACAAAAAGACGCCACCGGCGGTCTCAAGGATGCCCTGACCCAAGGTGCTCAAGTAGCAGTCAAACAACTCGGAACGCCGGGTGGGTTCAGCAACAATCCCGAGGTCAAAATCGAACTGCCGGGCAAGCTGGGCAAAGTCGCGAGCAAAATGAAACAGTTCGGCATGGGTAGTCAGGTCGATCAACTGGAAACCAGCATGAACAAAGCGGCTGAAACGGCCGTGACCCAGGCCCAGCCGATTCTGGTGGATGCCGTGAAAAAAATGAGTGTTGAAGATGCCAAAGGCATTCTCAGCGGTGGCAATGACTCCGCCACCCAGTACCTCAGCAAAACCAGCCGCGAACAGATTCGTGCGAAGTTCCTGCCCATCGTCAAGCAAGCCACCGATCAGGTTGGCCTGGCGAAGCAGTACAACTCGTTTGCAGGACAAGCAGCGACCTTGGGTGTGCTTGACGCCAAGAACGCCAATATCGAGAGCTACGTGACCGAGCAGGCGCTGAACGGCTTGTTCGAGATGATTGGCAAGCAGGAAGAAACCATCCGCAACAACCCGGCTGCTGCCGCGACCAGCCTGGCGAAGAAAGTTTTCGGCACGCTGTAAAGCCCCCTGTAGGAGCTGCCGCAGGCTGCGATCTTTTGATCTTGTTTTTATGAAGGGCAAGATCAAAAGATCGCAGCCTCGTTTCACTCGACAGCTCCTACACAGCGCCTACGCAGCTCCTACGCAGCTTCAGGGTCAGGCAGGTTCTTTTTTGATTCGGAACCATGCGGCGTACAGCGCCGGCAGGAACAACAGCGTCAACGCTGTCGCCACGATCAGGCCGCCCATGATCGCCACTGCCATCGGCCCGAAAAACACGCTGCGTGACAGTGGAATCATCGCCAGCACCGCCGCAAGCGCGGTCAGCACGATCGGCCGGAAGCGTCGCACAGTGGCCTCGATGATCGCTTGCCAGGGTTTCAGTCCAGCGGCGATATCCTGCTCGATCTGGTCCACCAGAATCACCGAGTTACGCATGATCATCCCGGACAGCGCGATGGTGCCGAGCATCGCGACGAAGCCGAACGGCTGTCGGAACACCAGCAAAAACAGGGTCACACCGATCAATCCCAGTGGCGCTGTCAGGAACACCATCACCGTGCGTGAGAAACTGCGCAGTTGCAGCATCAGTAGCGTCAGCACGACCACGATGAACAACGGCACGCCAGCCTTCACCGAGTTCTGCCCGCGGGCAGACTCTTCCACCGTACCGCCGACCTCCAGCAGATAGCCGTCCGGCAATTCTGCGCGAATCGGATCGAGCGTCGGCATGATCTGCGCCACCAGCGTCGCCGGTTGCTCCTTGCCGTAGATGTCGGCGCGGACGGTGACATTCGGCAAGCGATTGCGGTGCCAGATGATGCCTTCTTCGAAGCCGTATTCCAGGGTGGCGATCTGCGACAGGGCCACGCTGCGCCCGCTGTCGGTCGGCACGGCGAGGCTTGGCAGCAACGACAACTCGGTGCGCTCGTGCAAGGTGCCGCGCAGCAGAATCTCGATCAATTCATTGTCTTCGCGGTACTGGCTGACACTGGAGCCGGTCAGGGAGCTTTGCAGAAACTTCGACAGGTTCGCGGTACTGACGCCAAGCGCCCGGGCACGGTCCTGATCGACGTTCAGGTACACCACTTTGCTCGGCTCTTCCCAGTCCAGATGAACGTTGGCCACATGCGGGTTGTCGCGAACCTTCGCCGCGACTTTGCGTGCCAGTTCGCGGACTTCCTCGATGTGCTCACCGGTCACGCGCAACTGCACCGGATAGCCCACGGGCGGACCGTTCTCCAGGCGCGTGACCCGCGAGCGCAACGCCGGGAATTGTTCGTTAAGGGTTTCGATCAGCCAGGTGCGCAGGCTCTCTCGCTCCTCGATGGTTTTGGCCAGGACGACAAATTGCGCGAAGCTCGCTGCAGGCAGTTGTTGATCCAGCGGCAGGTAAAAACGCGGTGAGCCGGTGCCCACGTAGGCGACATAATTGTCGACGCCGGCCTTGTCCTTGAGCAGCGCTTCAAGACGTTTGACCTCCTCGGCGGTGTTGCTCAGCGACGCACCTTCGGCCAGCTTCAGATCGACCATCAACTCCAGACGACCCGATGCCGGAAAGAATTGCTGCGGCACAAAGCGAAAGAGCGCGATGGAGCCGACGAACAACACAATGGTCAGCACGATCACGGTCTTGCGCCAGCGCACACACCACTCCACCAGGCGTCTGACGCGCTGATAGAACGGTGTGCCGTAAGGGTCCGGTTGGCCGACACCGTGTTTGGCGGCATGAATCTTCGCCAGATCCGGCAGCAGCTTTTCCCCCAGATACGGCACGAACACCACGGCGGCGATCCATGACGCGATCAACGCAATGGTCACGACCTGGAAGATCGAACGGGTGTATTCGCCCGTCCCCGATTGCGCGGTGGCGATCGGCAAAAAACCGGCCGCCGTGATCAAGGTGCCGGTGAGCATCGGGAATGCGGTACTGGTCCAGGCATAACTGGCTGCCTTTATCCGGTCGAAACCCTGCTCCATTTTGATCGCCATCATTTCCACGGCGATGATCGCATCGTCCACCAGCAACCCCAGCGCCAGCACCAGCGCGCCCAGGGAAATCTTGTGCAGTCCGATGCCCAGGTAATACATGCAGGCAAACGTCATCGCCAGCACCAGTGGAATCGCCAGCGCCACGACCATGCCGGTGCGCACGCCCAGGGAGAAGAAACTCACCAGCAAAACAATCGCCAAGGCCTCCACCAGCACTTGGATGAACTCGCCGACGCCGGTTTTCACGGCGGCGGGCTGGTCCGACACCTTGCGCAATTGCATGCCCGCCGGAAGGTTTTGCTGGATGCGATCGAACTCGACTTCCAGTGCCTTGCCCAGCACCAGAATGTCGCCACCAGACTTCATCGCAACGGCCAGACCGATGGCGTCCTGCGCCATGAAGCGCATGCGCGGCGCCGGTGGATCGTTGAAACCACGACGCACGTCCGCCACATCAGAGATGCGGAACGTGCGATCACCGACGCGAATAGGGAAGTTTTTTATCTCGTCGACGGTCTGAAAACTCCCCGACACCCGTAGCTGCAATCGCTCGCTGGTGGTTTCGAAGAACCCGGCTGTGGACACGGCGTTCTGCTCTTCAAGGGCTTGCTGCACCGCTGCCAGAGGCAACCCGAGGGTGGCGAGTTTGACGTTGGACAGCTCGATCCAGATCTTCTCGTCCTGCAATCCCAGCAGGTCGACCTTGCCCACATCCTTGACCCGTTGCAGCTGGATCTGGATACGGTCCGCGTAATCCTTGAGCACGGCGTAATCGAAACCGTCACCGGTCAGCGCGTAGATGTTGCCGAAGGTGGTGCCGAATTCGTCATTGAAGAAAGGTCCCTGAATGCCGGGCGGCAGGGTATGACGAATATCGCTGACTTTCTTGCGCACCTGATACCAGAGCTCGGGAATGTCCACCGAGTGCATGGAATCGCGCGCGATGAACGTCACCTGGGATTCGCCCGGACGGGAGAACGACACGATGCGCTCGTACTCGCCGGTTTCCATCAGCTTCTTTTCAATGCGCTCGGTGACCTGGCGGGACACTTCCTGAGCCGTAGCGCCGGGCCAATTCGTACGAATCACCATCGCCTTGAACGTAAACGGCGGATCTTCGCTTTGTCCGAGTTTGGTGTAGGAAAGCGCGCCGACCACTGCCAGCAAAAGCATCAGGAACAGGACGATCTGGCGATTGCGCAGCGCCCAGGCGGAAAGATTGAAACCCATCGGGACCTACTCCTTGTCCGCCAGATTGACCACACGGTTGGAGCGATCCACCGGGCGCACTTGCTGCCCGTCGTGAAGCACATGAACACCGGCCGCGACCACCCAATCATTGACACTCAGGCCTTCGAGCACCGGTACGGTTTTCTCGCCGAATGCACCGATCCGAACCGGTGTTTTTTTCAGGGTGTTATTGGCACCCAGTACCCAGACGTATGTAGCACCGTCCTGCGCGGTGACCGCCGAGAGCGGCACCGACAGCGACACCACGTCCGCCGCCGGGATAAATACCCGGGCACTCTGACCCAGTTCGGCAGGCACCTTGCCAGCAGTAAACGCGATACGCGCGGCAAAGGTGCGGGACCTTGGGTCAGCGGCAGGCGACAGCTCGCGGATCCGTCCGGCGAACCGTTGATCCGGTTGCGTCCAGAGTTCCACGGACACCGGCTGACCCACCTTGAAGCGGCCAAAGTTTTGCTCCGGCAGGCTGATCAACACCTCACGCTCGCCATCAGTGGCGAGGGTGAACAGGGTTTGCCCGGCCGCCACGACTTGCCCGACTTCCACCGCGCGCTTGGCCACCACACCGTCCTGTGGCGCACGCAGCACGGCGTAGCTGGCCTGGTTGGTCGATACGTTGAATTCGGCTTTGATTTGCTTGAGGCGTGCTTCACCGGACCGGTAAAGGTTTTCGGCATTGTCGTACGCCGAACGGCTGATCATCTGACGCTCCATCAGCGTCTTGTAGCGATCACGTTCGGCACGCACCAGATTGAGATTGGCTTCGGCCGCCGTGACCTGGGCACGGGTGGCTTCCAGTTGCAGGCGCACATCCTGAGGGTCGAGTTCCGCCAAGGGCTGATCGGCCTTGACCCGGTCCCCTTCCTCGACCAGTCGTCGGCTGACTTTGCCGCCAATGCGAAACGCCAGCTCCGGCTCGTAGCGAGCCCGCACTTCACCGGGATAACTTTCCATGGCCTGCGCCGAAGGCTCTGGCTGCACCACCATGGCCGGTCGAACGGCGACCTGGGGCGCCTCTTCGTGCCCACACGCGGACAATAAAAAAGCCAGAGTGACTGGCAACGCGAGGGGCAAGGCATAGCGGAACATGGTGAAGGACCTTTCGCTAATGGTGCTTGGAATAATTATACTGGCCAGTATGTTATTAATAGCAAACTCACCAGTCCAGTATTAAAGCGAAGAATGTCGAACAATCTTTCAGCCCCCAATGGTCCGGGCCGTCCCAAGGATCTGGCCAAACGCCAGGCGATCCTCGATGCGGCGAAAATCCTGTTTCTGAGCAATGGCTATGCGAACACCAGCATGGACGCGGTGGCAGCCGAGGCTGGCGTGTCGAAGCTGACGGTCTACAGCCATTTCAACGACAAGGAAACGCTGTTCTCAGCCGCTGTCGTCGCCAAGTGCGAAGAACAATTGCCGCCGGATTTTTTCGAGTTGCCGGACGGCATCGCGGTGGAAAAGGTGCTGCTGAACATCGCGCGCGGCTTTCATCAGCTGATCAACAGCGATGAGTCGGTGAACCTGCATCGATTGATGATGACCCTGGGCAGCCAGGACCCGAAACTCTCACTGATTTTCTTCGAAGCGGGACCAGAGCGCATGCTGCATGGCATGGAGCGCTTGCTGGCCAAGGTGGATCAGAGTGGCGCGCTGCACATCGAAAAGCCGCGCAACGCGGCCGAGCACTTCTTTTGCCTGCTCAAGGGCGCGGGTAATTTTCGCTTGCTGTACGGCTGCGGTGAGCCGCTGACCGGGGATGCGGCGGAAAGCCATGTGCAGGAAGTGGTGGGGTTGTTTATGCGGGCGTATCGACCCGCGACAGCCTGAAATCAGCCATTGTCAGAGCTGGCGTCATCGTCGGAACGCTACCCGGAGCAGGCTCAATCCCCTGTAGGAGTGAGCTTGCTCGCGATGGGAGCAACTCGGTCTTAAGACTTGAGCGCCTTCTTCGGATAAATATCATATCGGCTCGATTTCCCGTCCAGCGCATGGCTCGGCTTCGGCCCCTCGATACACGGGGCCTTGCGCGGACGCTTGACCACCACCCGATGGCTGGCCAACGCTAAGGCCGCTTCGAGCAAGGCCGGCGCATCCTGATCGTCCCCTACCAACGGCCGGAACAGGCGCATTTCCTTCTTCACCAACGCCGTTTTCTCACGGTGCGGGAACATCGGGTCGAGGTAGATCACCTGCGGCGGCTCGCCTTCCCAATTGCGCATCACCTCGATCGAATTGCCCTTGAGCAAACGCATGCGCGCCACAATCGGCGCCACGTCAAAATCTTCAGCACCGCGCAGCAGACCGTCCTCCAGCAAGGCACCGATCAATGGCTGCCGTTCGATCAGGCTCATCTCGCATCCCAGGCTCGCCAGCACGAATGCGTCCTTGCCCAGGCCCGCCGTGGCGTCCAGCACGCGAGGCCGCACGCCTTGAGCGATGCCGACCGCCTTGGCAATCATCTGCCCGGTGCCGCCGCCGAACAGCCGGCGATGGGCCGCCCCGCCTTCAACGAAATCCACACGCACCGGCCCCGGTGCGTCCGGGCCGATCTGTTGCAGCTGCAAGCCCTGCTCCCCGACCTGCAGCGCGAACTCAGCGTCATCCACCTGCAATGGCAAGTCCAGGCGCTCGGCCCATTGTTCGGCCTGTGGCTGATAGGTCTCGCTCAGGGCTTGGACATGGATGCGGCAGGCCGCGGGTTGCTCAATCATGGGAAAAAACGCTCAAAAAATTAATGATCGGCAAAAACGGCCGATAACAAAACTATCGAGCATTTTGCCAGAGCTGAGCGTCGACCGAGAGAAATGTCAGACATTCAACCCACCATCACAGGTTTTATCTCGCCCTACGGCGATTACAGCCTGCGAAACTCCCAAGCACTGAGCGGCGTCAGTCACCTCTGGCAGGATTTTTTTGCCCGGGCCCTGGCCGATCAGTCGAAGGAGGCGGTGCTGCCCGCTTCGCTGGATTTCCCAACCGTCGACCTCGACAGCCCGGTTGAACCTACCGTCGGCAGCGACCTGCTGGCGCACATCATGTCCCAGCGTCAATGTGACGTGAAAGACACCGAAGTACGCCCGCCAGAGCCGCTCTTCCTGCCGATCGCCGAGTTCGAGATGGACCTGGCAGACAAGCCCTTCCCGCCGTTTCCAGACGACGAAATTGCGGCGCAGCAGAAACAGCAGGACTTCGAGAGCGGCTGGGTTCGACCGCTCGTGCTCACCGCCGGCCAGCCCGTGCCAGAGCCAGGCCCGGCACCACAGCCACGTGCGCTGCACCTGCCCATCGCTGAATTCGAACTCGATCTGCTGGACAAACCGTTCCCGCCATTTGCGCCGCAGGAGCTGGTTGAACAGCAAAAGAACTTTGACTTCGATATCGGCTGGGCTCGCCCTATCGTCCTGCAAAACCTGCGCATCGCCGCGTAGCCCTCAGCGACACACCCACCACGGGCCAACATCGACATGAAAGTGATTGCGATGGGCAGCGTTGTAGTCCGGGCTCAACACCACACTGAACATCTCGCAGGCGCTATCCCGGACCTGGCGTAAAAACCGCGCGTCCTGATTGTCCTTCGGCCAATCCTTCAGCACGCTGATCGAGCGACCGTCCGCCAGCTTAAAACCGGCAATGTCCAGGGCATCGGCCGATGCGTGCTGACTGCGTCGAGCGTTCTCGCGCCCGTAGACATTGCGGCAGGCAAAGCTGCCGAGATGGGCGACACGCGTCACTGCTTGCCCGTAGACGGCTTGAGCCGAAGGCTGCAGGGCGTGGTGTTCGAACAGCGCGTACGAGACGGCCAGTCGGCAACTCGCGAGGAAGCTGCTGCTCAGGGCCACCTCACCGCCCTGCACACGCAGGGTGTTGATCAGCGGACAGGCCGCGCCGGGGCTGTCGGCTTGTCGACTCACTCGCAGGCCCGAGCTGGCGAGGGCTTGATCACACAGCAGGGGATCATCGCGCAGGCGCATGAGTTTGTAGCGGGTCAACACATTGGGCGTCGCCTTCACGTCCAGCGGCGCCCAAGGGTTCCATTGCGGCGCAAGCGAGATCCACCCACGCCAGACACCCACGGCCCCCGCACCGATGATCAACAGCAGCAACAACAGCCACCACCGAAACCCCACCGTCAGCCTTTGAACAACTGATTGGCCTTGGCGTAGGGCATGGACCTCGAGGTGAACCCGAATGTGCCAGACGTCTTGATTTCTTCGGCTGCGCGGAAAAACTCGCCATAGGCCGCCAGGGCCAGGGCCGAACCGACGCTGATGCGTTTGACGCCCATCTCGCTCAACTCCTCGACCGTCAATTTGAGCCCACCGGACATCAGTACATTGACCGGTTTCGGCGCAACGGCACGGACCACTGCCAGCACGTCTTCAGCGCTGCGCAGACCCGGTGCATACAACACGTCGGCGCCCGCCTCGGCAAATGCCTGCAAGCGGCGGATCGTGTCTGCCAGATCGGGATTGCCATGCAGGAAGTTCTCGGCCCGGGCCGTCAGCATGAAAGGAAAAGGCAAACTGCGCGCGGCGGCGACGGCGGCTTTGACACGAGCGACGGCGTGTTCAAAGCAATAGATCGGCGCGTCTTCGCGCCCGGTGGCGTCTTCAATCGAACCGCCGACAGCACCGGCCTCTGCAGCACGCAAAACACTCTGCGCGCATTCAGCAGGGTCGTCAGCGAAGCCGTTTTCCAGATCGACCGCCACCGGCAGATCCGTCGCCGCAACGATCGCCCGGACGTTTGCCAGGGTGTCGTCCAGCGTTAATCCGCCATCGGGGCGGGCGTTGGAGAAGGCGTAACCGGCACTGGTGGTTGCCAGCGCCTCGAAACCCAGGCTGGCGAGCATTTTCGCCGAGCCGGCGTCCCACGGGTTGGGAATGACAAAAGCCCCGTCACGTTCATGCAGCGCTTTGAACGCTTGGGCTCGAAGGGTTTGCGAATCCATTTGGCAGGCTCCTGAGAAGGACGAAAAACCCGCCTCAGAGCAAACCAAGTTGCTCCGCAGCGGGCTCTCTGTATAGCTCAGGCAGCGCCGGCAAGCCAGGCAAACGCATCATCAGTTGCGCGTGAAACCGCTGTGCGAGTCTCGCGGCCTGCAGATTGTCGGCGGTGTGCAGGAAGATATAAGGCGTGCGCCCTTCCTCGATCCACTGCGCTATTTTTTCGACCCAAGGCACCAGGAATGAATCATTCGCCTCAAGCTGCGGGTGGCCAATGAAGCGCACCTGCGGACATTGCGTGAACGCTGCCGGACGGGTCGGGACGTTGGGCTTTTTGGATTGGGCATGCAGCACCGAAGGATCGGTCGACGTGCAGCTGAACAGTGCACGGGGATCAAGGCAGATGCGCTCGACACCGCGATCCAGCAACAGCCGATTGAGCAGGCGCTCGCCGTCACCCTTGGCGAAAAAATCCCGGTGCCGCACCTCGACAGCCAGTGGTCGATCCAGCGCATCGATGAAACCGGCCAGTTCGGGCAAGCGTTGAGGCGTGAAGCTTTTTGCCAGTTGCAGCCACAGTGGCGACACCCGCTCACCGAGGGGGCTGAGCAATTGCACGAAGGTTTCAGCGGCGGTCAGTTGCTCGCGCAGGTCCCCGTTGTGGCTGATGTCGCCGGGAAACTTGGCGGTGAAGCGAAAGTGCTCGGGCATGGTTTCAGCCCAGCGCTGCACGGTGTCGGCAGCCGGGCTCGCGTAGAAAGTCGTATTGCCTTCCACGGCGTTGAACACTTGAGTGTAGAGATTCAGAAATTCGGCGGGTTTGGCGTCTTGCGGATAGAGATAGTCGCGCCAGGCGCTTTCACTCCACGATGGGCAACCCAGGTAGTACGGCAACAACATCAGATGTACAGATCGAGGCCCAGCACATCCGCATCCCAATCGACAAAACCGGCGGTGCTGAGATAGCTGGCCAGGGCCATCGAGACGCTTTTGCTCATGGCTCGGTGATAAAGCATGTCTTGCTGACGGGCAGGGAGATTGCTCAGGCGTTGTGCGGAGGCTTTGGCGGCGCGGGCGGCCAGTTGCTCTTCGGAGGGAAACTCCAGCTCACCGTCGATATCAACGGTCTCGTCTTCCACCACAGTGCCTTTGCGCGGTTGGCGCTTGATGGGGTAGGACTGAGAGGAGAAGCCGTCTATACGCATAAAGTCATGCTCGGTATCGATGATGGCAGTTTAGTGGCGCACAACGCCCTTCGCAAACCGCCGAGTGATAACTAGAACACATAAAAGGCAAAAGGTTTAAAAGCGGGGGCTGGAAACTGACGATTGGTTCTATACGAGACCCGTTTTTGTGGCGAGGGAGCTTGCTCCCGTCCGGCTGCGAAGCAGTCGCAAGATCAGGGTGCGCGGTGCAGTTGCCGGTCACTGGGGGCCGCTTCGCAGCCCAGCGGGAGCAAGCTCCCTCGCCACAACAAGCGCCCTCGCCACATAATCAGGGGTAAATCAACGCGCTTTCGGTGTTGCCACCTTATCGCGCAAGTAAACCGGTTGCGCCTCATCCGCCACAATCGCCTCACCACGTGCCCAAGCGAAACGCGCCAGGGTCAACAGGTCTTCGGCGTGCGGCAACATGCCCGCATCCTGGCCGTTCAGGTTGACGCCGATTCGCTCGGCATATCCCCAACCGGTCCCGGCGCCGAACCATTTGCCACTGGCATCGGCAGGCAATGCCGCGACTTCCGGCGGCAACACCGCTTCATTGCCGACCAGGCGCATCTCCCCCGCCGTCTCGCGGTAGCAGCCCCAATACACTTCATCCATCCGCGCATCGATTGCCGACGCGACCTGGCTCACGCCGTGTTCACGGAAGGCCCGCTGTGCCAACACGGCGAGGTTCGATACCGGGAGCACCGGGCGATCCAGGGCAAACGCCAATCCCTGCACAACACCAATGGCAATGCGCACGCCCGTGAACGCACCAGGGCCACGGCCGAATGCGATGGCGTCAACCGCTTGCAGCGTGATTCCGGCGTCGGCCAGCAATTGCTGAATCATCGGTAGCAGCTTCTGCGCATGCAGGCGCGGGATCACCTCGTAATGGCTCGTAACCTTGCCGTCATGCAGCAATGCAACGGAGCAAGCTTCAGTCGCGGTGTCCAGGGCCAGCAAGGTGCTCATCGATGTTTCCGTAAGAGAGGTCAGAAAAAGTGCGTCAGTATAAACAACTACGGCCCGCAAGCGGGCCGTAGAAGATCAAGCGGTTATCAGCTCAGCGCTTCAAGCACCTTGCCAGTGATCGCTTCAACCGAGCCGACGCCAGCGATGTGGCTGTATTTCGGCTTGCCGTCGGTAGCGGCAGACAGCTTCTGGTAGAACTCAACCAGTGGCTTGGTCTGGGAATGGTAGACCGACAGGCGATGACGAACCGTTTCCTCGGTGTCGTCCTTGCGCTGCACCAGGTCTTCACCGGTGATGTCGTCCTTGCCCGCGATTTTCGGCGGGTTGTAGACGGTGTGGTACACGCGACCGCTGGCTTCGTGAACACGACGCCCGGCAATACGCTGAACGATTTCTTCATCGTCGACAGCGATTTCGACCACGTGATCCAGCTCCACGCCAGCTTTGACCAGCGCTTCAGCCTGAGGGATGGTGCGCGGGAAACCGTCGAACAGGAAACCGTTGGCACAATCAGCCTGGCTGATGCGTTCCTTGACCAGGTTGATGATCAGGTCGTCTGAAACCAGACCACCGCTGTCCATGACGCTTTTGGCGATCAAGCCCAGCTCGGTGCCGGCCTTGACGGCTGCACGCAGCATGTCGCCGGTGGAGATTTGCGGAATGCCGAATTTCTCGGTGATGAACTTAGCCTGAGTACCTTTACCGGCCCCGGGAGCTCCCAGCAGAATGACGCGCATCGATGTGCTCCTCAATTTTTTATATAGATAACGTCAGATTCGCCTCGTGGGGCCAATCTCAAAAATAGGGTCGTGACCGCCCAAACGGCCAAAGGCTGATCAAGATACACAGCAGTTCCTGCCCACACAAGCCGCCGAAAGTCGGAGAAACCCGCGCCTTGCCTGAGCTTGCGACGCGGTACTCCAAGTCGCAACCCCATCATTAACTGTCGCCTGCCCGCACTTTTTAACGACTGTCATGCCGCCGACCGACACCCGATACGGGTGTCGGACGCCACGGCAAAAATGTTAGCCCGTGTTACGCAAACCAGCCGCAATCCCCGCCACAGACACCAGTAATGCCTGTTCTACAGGGCTGCCTTGCGCCACCTCCTGCTGCCGCGAACGGGCCAACAGTTCCGCCTGCAATAGATGTAGCGGGTCAAGGTAAGTGTTGCGCAAACGGATGAACTCGAGGGTGGCAGGGCTATGTGCCAGTAGCTGCGACTGGCCGGTCAGACCCAGGACCACCGCGCAGGCCTGCGACAATAGGTCGCGTAAATGCGCGCCCAGCGGTAGCAGATCCGGTTCGACGAGGCGCTCATCGTAGGACCGGGCAATATCGGCGTCCGCCTTGGCCAGGACCATTTCCAGCATATCGATCCGGGTCCGGAAGAACGGCCACTGTTCACGCATCTGCCCCAGCAGCTCGCCCTCGCCTCGCTCCAGCGCCTTGCTCAGCGCCGCTTCCCAGCCGAGCCACGCCGGCAGCATCAGGCGGGTCTGGGTCCAGCCGAAGATCCAGGGAATCGCCCGCAGGCTTTCGATACCACCGGCACGGCGCTTGGCAGGGCGACTGCCCAATGGCAGACGTCCAAGCTCCTGTTCGGGAGTGGATTGACGGAAATACTCGACGAACTGCGGATTCTCCCGCACCACGGCGCGATAGGCGCTTACCCCGTCAGCGGCCAATTCGTCCATCAAATGACGCCACGCAGGTTCCGGTGGTGGCGGCGGCAACAAGGTCGCCTCCAGCACCGCCGCCAGGTAGAGATTGAGGTTTTGTTCGGCGATGTCCGGCAGCCCGAATTTGAAACGGATCATTTCCCCCTGCTCGGTGGTTCGGAACCGCCCCGCCACTGAACCCGGTGGCTGCGACAGAATCGCCGCGTGAGCCGGGCCGCCGCCACGTCCGACGGTGCCGCCACGACCGTGGAACAACAGCAGTTCCACTTGCTGCTCGCGGCAGATATCGACCAGCCGTTCCTGCGCCCGATACTGCGCCCAGGCGGCTGCCGTGGTGCCGGCATCCTTGGCCGAGTCGGAGTAGCCAATCATCACTTCCTGCGGTCCTTGCAGGCGTGCGCGGTAGCCGGGCAGCAGCAAGAGTTTTTCAATCACCGGCCCGGCGTTATCCAGGTCGGCGAGTGTTTCGAACAGCGGCACCACGCGCATCGGCCGCAACACGCCCGATTCCTTGAGCAACAGTTGCACAGCCAATACATCGGAGGCGGCACCCGCCATGGAGATCACGTAAGAGCCCAGCGACGCTCCCGGTGCTGCGGCCACTTCCCGGCAGGTCGCCAGCACTTCGGCGGTGTCAGCGGACGGTTTGAAATACGCCGGCAACAGCGGACGCCGATTGTTGAGCTCGCGCATCAGGAACGCGATTCGCTCTTCTTCGCTCCAGTCTTCGTACCGACCAAGGCCGAGGTAATCGGTGATTTCGGTCATGGCCGCCGAGTGCCGTGACGAATCCTGGCGCACATCGAGACGCACCAGGAACAACCCGAACGTCACCGCGCGGCGCAAGCAATCGAGAAGCGGCCCGTCGGCGATCACGCCCATGCCGCACTCATGCAGCGATTGGTAGCACAGCTCCAGCGGGTCAAGCAGGTCACGGTTGTTTTGCAGCACATCGGCGGTTGCAGGTGTGGTCGCCGTCAGAGAAGCGTGTGCCCAGTTACGCGTGGCGCGAAGCCGATCACGCAGCTGTTTGAGCACCGTTCGATACGGTTCTGCACTGTCTCCGGCCTTGGCTTTGAGCGCGTCGCTGGCCTGCTGCATCGACAACTCAGCCGCCAGATGGTCGATATCGCGCACGTACAAATCCGCCGCCATCCAGCGCGCCAGCAGCAACACTTCGCGGGTAACGGCAGCGGTGACGTTGGGGTTGCCGTCGCGGTCGCCGCCCATCCACGAAGCAAAGCGGATAGGTGCCGCTTCGAGGGGAAGGTGCAGGCCGGTGGCGTCATGCAGGGCTTTGTCGGCCTTGCGCAAATAGTTCGGGATGGCTTGCCACAGCGAATGCTCGATCACCGCGAAACCCCACTTCGCCTCGTCCACCGGCGTCGGACGCGTGCGGCGGATTTCTTCGGTGTGCCAGGCTTCGGCGATCAGGCGTTGCAGCTTCGACTGGATCTGCTCGCGCTCGGCAGTCGTCAGGTCGCGATGATCCTGAGCCGCCAGTTGTGCGGCGATGGCGTCGTATTTTTGAATGAGCGTGCGTCGCGCGACTTCGGTCGGGTGGGCCGTGAGGACCAGTTCGATTTCCAGTCGCCCCAACTGCCGCGCCAGGGATTCTGCGCCGTGGCCTTCGGCGCGCAAGCGAGCCAGCAACTCCGGCAACACCCGGGACTCGAACGGCGCGGGTTGCGATTCCTCGCGACGGTGAATCAGTTGGTACTGCTCGGCGATGTTGGCCAGGTTGAGAAACTGGTTGAAGGCCCGCGCGACCGGCAGCAGTTCGTCTTCGCTCAATTGATTGAGGCTGGCGCTCAGCTCAGCGTCCATCGATCCACGTCGATCCGCCTTGGCGCCCTTGCGGATCTGCTCGATCTTGTCGAGGAAGCCGTCCCCATACTGCTCACGAATGGTGTTGCCCAACAGCTCACCCAGCAGGTGAACGTCCTCACGCAAGCGTGCATCAATATCGGTCATCAGCAGTTCTCCAGGGAAAAATCCGGTCGGCCACGAACATCAAGAGTGCCGCTCCAGACCCGTTCTTACAAGCAAACGACGAAGGGACTTTAAACCTGACGGGTAAAAGCTAGTCTGAAGAGTAAGCCGTACAACGGCTTACCGCCGACTACAGGCGGACACTCCCCGGCCTGCCACGAGCAGGCGCGTAATGAGGTCGTTATGAAAATTCGCGAGCTTGCCCAGCATTGGGAAGAAAACGCCAAAGGTCGCCTGACTGATACGGGCTACAAGATTCATCTGGACATGGAGGCCGCAGCCCGATTGGCGGCGATCACCGAGATGTACCCGAAACGCCAACCCGAAGAACTGCTCGGCGAGCTGATTGGCGCCGCGCTGGAAGAGCTCGAAAAAAGCTTTCCGTATGTGAAGGGTTCGACTGTCGTGGCCACCGATGAAGAAGGTGACCCACTGTACGAAGACGTCGGTCCGACCCCGCGTTTTCTCGCTTTGTCCCGTCGTCATTTGCACGATCTTGCATCGGGTAGCGACGAACAAAAACACTGATATTCCCCCGCATAACCTGTGGGAGTGAGCCTGCTCGCGATAGCGGTTTTTCAACCAACAAACAGGTTGGCTCGACAACCGCTATCGCGAGCAGGCTCGCTCCCACATTGGCTTTTGCATCCTCAAAAACCGCGTTGTCCCGAGCTCCAAAAAGGCTGCCGATACCACTCCCCACCGCCAAAGTTCCCGATCTAGAGCCTTTTCGGCTCAATCAATGTTTTTTCGGGCGATAGGCCATCTTCTCTGAACTTTTGAAAAACGCCTCGGGTCGTACCCTGTAACCACACCTGGGACGGCCGTTTCAAAAGCCCTCGCAAATGAATGGTACGGCTCCTTGCCCAGGATGGATTTTTAAGTTTTTCAGGAGTAATTCCAATGGAGTTGAAGACCATGACGACCAGCACTGCCAAATCTTCGTTCACCCACCTGCGCGGTCTGAAAATGGCTGCCCTTGCGATCGGCACCAGCTTCGTTCTGGCCGGTTGTGCCGGCAACCCGCCGACCGAACAATTTGCCGTGACTGAATCTGCAGTCAACAGCGCTGTGAGCGCTGGCGGTACCGAATTCGCCGCTGTCGAAATGAAGTCTGCGCAGGACAAGCTCAAGCAAGCCGAGCTGGCCATGCACGACAAAAAATACGAAGAAGCCAAAACTCTGGCCCAACAGGCTGAGTGGGACGCTCGCGTAGCTGAACGCAAAGCCCAGGCAATGAAAGCCGAACAAGCTGTGAAGGACTCTCAGAAAGGTGTTCAGGAACTGCGTCAGGAAAGTCAGCGCACCGTGCAGTAAGCGCGCATCACGACCCCGGACCTGAAGCTCTAATCGATAGAAAGGACGAATTATTATGCGTAAACAATTGATGATCCCTGCTCTCCTGGCCGCAAGCGTTGCTCTGGCTGCCTGCTCCACGCCGCCGAACCAGAACCTGGAAAACGCTCGCACCAACTACAGCGGTCTGCAGACCAACCCGCAAGCGAGCAAAGTCGCAGCGTTGGAAACCAAGGACGCCAGTGACTACCTGGACAAGGCCAACAAGGCTTACCTGGATAAAGAAGACGCATCGACTGTCGATCAGCTGGCCTACCTGACCAACCAGCGTGTCGAAGTGGCGAAGCAGACCATCGCCCTGCGTACGGCTGAAGCGAATCTGAAGAACGCATCGGCCCAACGTGCCCAGGCCCGCTTGGATGCCCGCGATCAGCAGATCAAACAGCTGCAGGACAGCCTGAACGCCAAGCAAACCGACCGCGGTACGCTGGTGACCTTTGGTGACGTGTTGTTCGCCACCAACAAGGCTGACCTGAAATCCAGCGGTCTGGTGAACATCAACAAACTGGCGCAATTCCTCCAGGAAAACCCGGACCGTAAGGTGATTGTCGAAGGCTATACCGACAGCACCGGTGCGGCGAACTACAATCAGTCGCTGTCCGAGCGTCGCGCGGAATCCGTGCGTACCGCGCTGGTAAAAATGGGCGTTGATCCAGCGCGCATCGTTGCCCAGGGTTATGGCAAGGAATACCCGGTTGCTGAAAACGGCAGCGTGTCGGGTCGTGCGATGAACCGTCGCGTGGAAGTGACCATTTCCAACGACAACCAGCCAGTGATCCCGCGTTCGGCTGTTAGCTCGAACTAAGCTTCACGCTGTAACTAAAAGCCCCGCCTGATCTGATCAGGCGGGGCTTTTTGTTGAAGATCAAAAGATCGCAGCCTCGTTTCACTCGACAGCTCCTACGCAGGCCGCGTGCCCCTGTAGGGGCTGTCGAGTGAAACGAGGCTGCGATCTTTTTGGAGAGGTTATTGCTCCAGCTTCTGCGGCGTTTCCTGCCCCATGCACCGCACTGCTTTTTTCTGGCCGTTGATCAACACACCGGTCAGGCCTTTTTGCTCGGTGTCGAACAGCACCAGCACCCCATCGATGCACTGCGCAACTTGCGGGGCCGGGTCCAGGGAGACTTTGTAGTCTTCGCCCGGCACGGTCTTGAGCATGGTGAAGTCGCTGAGCAGCAGCGCATCTTCGGGTTTGGCGAAGTGCAGGTAGCCGTACCACCACAGGGCGGCGACAGTGCCGAGGATGCTGCAAATACCGGTGATGATCAGCGGGATGGCGTTACGTTCTTCACTCATTGCGGACTCTCTGGTGGTTCATCTTCAGAATTCGGGGTTGCCGGATAATTGGGTATTTCACCCAGGCGGCGCAGGCCGTTGAAATGCTGCGGATCGTCGAGGTAACGCAGCATGACTTTGCGCCAGACCGGGTCGGCGAACGTCTGCACATGACCGCCACGGGTCAGTTGCAGCACTCGCGGCGGCGGCGCAGCTTGATACAGTCGGATGCCGTTGGAAAGGGGCACGATAGGATCGTCGATGCTGTGATAGATCAGTTTCGGCACGCCATTGAGTTGAGCCATGGAGTTGATCGCACTGTCACCGTCCGGCACCAGCCAGGACAGCGGCACCTGAAAAGGCCAGGTCAGCCAGGACGTACTCAGGGCAAATTGGGCGACGCTGCGGTAGCTGGCAGGCACGCCATCGAGCACGAACGCCTTGAGTTGCTTCTGGCGTTCCGGGTGCTGGACCAGGTAATGCACGGCCATCGAGCCACCGAGACTCTGGCCGAGAAGGATCAGCGGTTTACCTTTGACCTCAGGCGCCTGATCGAGCCATTTGAACGCGGCATCGATGTCCTGATAGATCGCCGGCAAGCTCGGCTCACCCTCGGACAAGCCATAACCGCGATAGTCCACCAGCAACACCTGGTAACCCTCTTCCGGCAACCACCAGCTCCCGCCGAGGTGCATGGGCAAGTTGCCACCGTTGCCGTGCAGGTGCAGCACCGTGCCTTTGACCTCGACACCTTTTTTGGCGGGCAGCCACCAGGCGTTCAGCTTGAGGCCGTCGGCGGTGGTCAGGGTGACTTCACGGTAATCGAGTTTGGCTTTTTCCGGCGTGAACAACTGGCCTGGTTCCGGATAGAACAGCAGCGAACTGCAACCGCCCAGGGTCAGGAGAAGGCAAAGGATGCCGAGGATTCTCATCCGTTGAAACCTCGCTAAAGCAGGTTGGAATACACCTTCCCTGTGGGAGTGAGCCTGCTCGCGATAGCGGTGTATCAGGCAACATCCATTTTGAATGTCAGGCCGCTATCGCGAGCAGGCTCACTCCCACAGGGGGATTTGTTGTTCACAAAATATTGGAATAATCCGCTTCGATCCGGTCCAGGCTCAGGTGGTTCAGGAAGTTGGAGAAGCACATCCACGCCGACAGCGCGTTCATGTCGCGGAACTGTTCAGGCAAATACTTGGGCGGCACCACCAGGCCTTCATCCACCAACTGGCGCAGGGTACGCATGTCTTCCAGCGTAGTCTTGCCACAAAACAGCAACGGAATCTGCTCCAGCTTGCCCTTACGCACGGCCAACTGAATGTAGTTGTAAACCATGATAAAGCCCTTGAGGTAGGACAAGTCTTTGGTAAATGGCAAACCGTTGGGCACCGAGCCACGGAACACGCGACTGGCGTTGCCGTAGCTTTCCGGCATTTCGAAGCCTTGCTCACGGAAGAATTCGTACACCTGCAGGAAGTCGGCCCCCTCCTCCACCATGTGAATGGCGCGGGTGCGGTTGGTCAGTTTGCGCAAGCGACTCGGGTACGAGGCGAAGGTGATGATTTCCATCAGGATCGCCAAGCCTTCCTGGGTCACCGTCGAAGAAGGCGGGCCCTTGGAGAGAAAGGTACAGATCGGCTGGTTCAGGCCGTTCAGCGTGGTGCCGACATGCACCAGACCTTCATGGACTTCCAGAGCACGCACATCACGCTCGTTGAACATCGCGTCTGTACGGATCTTGATGTAATCCGCACCCGCCGCCGCGTCCGCGACAATGCCATCGGACTCGAATACGCGAATGGTTTCCTCGGCCTCGCCAAACACTTTGCTCAACCGGGTTTGCAATAAATTCACGGCGTCCTTGGCGGTGAGCGTTTTCGGCTCGTCTTTCAGGTCGCCGCGGCCGTCGATATTGTTCAGGTAATCGGAAAGCATCAAGCCCAGGTCGGACAAGGTCGGATCACCGGCGTGGAACGCGTCGGACGCAGCGCCGTACAGTTCTTGGGAAATAAGCCCGAAATCCTCGGTACCGCGCGCTTCGAGCATGCGCACCACCATGCGGTATTCCTTGCACATGCGGCGCATGATTTGCCCGACCGGGTTGAACTGGCCCAGCTGGCGGGTGATGTCGCGCTCGATGTTCTGGAACTCCAGCTTCACTTTGCTGGAGTCGAAGGAAAGCGGCCGATTAAGGTAGTAATCGCGGTCCACCGCCGGCATTTCCTTGCCTTTGGCCTTGAGAAAACCCTTGCGGATGCTGTCATCCCACTTGACCGCATCGAGGACGCGAATCGGTGTCTGTGCCAGCACAATGCGATCGGACAAAATGCGTATCGTCTGCTGGTAATCGTCCACCCGAAACTCCTGTAGTCAAACCGTAAACACTGAATTTATTTGGCTTTGGCCAGGCGCTGATAACGCACCGCTTCGACGAAGACATCGGAATTGGCCGGATCATCGAGCCAGGCGAAAACCTGATCCATGCGGGAGTCGATCAGCACACCCTCGCCGTCGTCGGTCTGGAAGCCTTCGCCGCTGAAGACTTTCTGGCCGAGGGCTTGTTTGATCTGATCGAGATCGAGGTTGTAGACCACCAATTCATGCTGATCGTTGAGTTCGAAGCCGGCAATGATGAAATGCCCGCCAAATTGCGCCGGGACTTTGGCTGACAGGTACCAGCGATCGCCATGGCGCGACACGGTGAAAGCATAGGCTTCGCGGGTTTTGGGTTTGGCCTTGAAATAGCTGACGGCCTGATAACGATTGTCGCCCAGGCGCGTGAGCTCCAAGTTCATCGGTTCGCCCCAGGCGTTGGTGCTGGTCCATTTGCCGAGCAAACCTTTAGGCGCGGGATCGCTTTCGGGCAGTGGCTCCTTGAAGGTCACCAGGCAGCCACTGAGCAGCAGGAACGACAAGGCGATCACCACGACACGCCAGGTTTTCATTCAACACTCCCTATGAATACAACACTCATCGATCAAACTACTTGACCGTTCCTGTAGGGACCGGGTCGATCACACGATCGCGGGTTACACCGACGCGAGTACCAAATGCATGTAACGATTGAGAATACCGAGCATTTCCGCTTCGGCAGCAGGCTCGGCGTCGTTGAGCAGGCCCTGATATTCCATCCGTCCGATAATCGCCGTCAACACCTTGGCGTCCTGTTGCGGCTCTCGTGAACCCAACACCTCGAAAAGCTGACACGTACCCTGCAGGAGAATTTGCTGATGCGAGCGCACCAACTGCGCCAGGCGCGGGTTCAACAACGCCTCCTGACGAAACGCCTGCTCGGCCATCAAATGTTCGCGGCGGCTCACCAATTGGTGGTGAACATAGTCCGCCATCAAGCGCGCAATATCATCCGCCAACTGCGAGCGAGACTCGGGGCTGCCGTCGCCGCTGACCACCATATCGCGCAGCAGGCCTTCGTTGTTCACCCACAGCTTGGCCATAAACGCCGCGCTGCGCTCCACATACTGAGCGAAGGTATCGGTGAGCAAGTCGTCGATGTCTTTGAAATAGTAGGTCGTCGCCGATAACGGCACGCCCGCTTCAGCGGCCACTGCTCGATGACGTACAGCCCGCACGCCTTCGCGCACGACAATGCGCATGGCCGCATCGAGAATGTCCTGTCGACGCTGCTCGCTGCCCTGTCGGCTGGCCTTGCGACCCTGGTACTGAACACTTTCAGCGACCGCGGTGGCGATACCCGCTGCACCTTCTTGAGCCATTGCACGAATCACGACAGGTATTTCCTCTCACATGAAAGTAACAAGTTGATACGTTTGTACCAGACAGGCAATAAAAAGCCGCCTTGAAAGGCGGCTTTTTAACTAAAACACTTACGCTTGCGGCCGCATGTGCGGGAACAGGATCACGTCGCGGATCGACGGGGAGTTGGTCAGCAGCATCACCAGACGGTCGATGCCGATACCTTCACCGGCCGTTGGCGGCATGCCGTACTCCAGCGCGCGAACGAAGTCGGCGTCGTAGTGCATGGCTTCGTCGTCGCCGGCGTCCTTGTCGGCCACCTGCGCCATGAAGCGCTCGGCCTGGTCTTCCGCGTCGTTCAACTCGGAGTAGGCGTTGGCGATTTCACGACCACCGATGAACAGCTCGAAACGGTCGGTGACGTTCGGGTTGTCGTCATTGCGACGAGCCAGCGGCGACACTTCGAACGGGTACTGGGTAATGAAGTGCGGCTGCTCCAGCTTGTGCTCGACCAGCTCTTCGAAAATCATCACCTGCAGCTTGCCCAGGCCTTCGAAGCCCAGCACCTTGGCGCCGGCTTTCTTGGCGATCGCGCGAGCCTTGTCGATGTCGTTCAGGTCGTCGGCGGTCAGCTCAGGGTTGTACTTGAGGATCGAGTCGAACACCGACAGACGCACGAACGGTTCGCCGAAGTGGAACACCTTGTCGCCGTAAGGCACGTCGGTGCTGCCCAGAACCAGCTGCGCCAGCTCACGGAACAGTTCTTCGGTCAGGTCCATGTTGTCTTCGTAGTCGGCGTACGCCTGGTAGAACTCCAACATGGTGAATTCAGGGTTGTGACGAGTCGAAACGCCTTCGTTACGGAAGTTGCGGTTGATCTCGAACACTTTCTCAAAACCACCTACCACGAGGCGCTTGAGGTACAGCTCCGGCGCGATACGCAGGAACATGCCCATGTCCAATGCGTTGTGGTGGGTTTCGAACGGCTTGGCTGCCGCGCCGCCCGGAATGGTTTGCAGCATCGGCGTTTCCACTTCCAGGAAGTCACGCTGCATCAGGAAGGTGCGGATGTGAGCAATGACTTGCGAGCGCACGCGGAACGTCTGGCGCACGTCTTCGTTGACGATCAGGTCAACGTAACGCTGGCGGTAGCGCTGCTCGGTGTCGGTCAGGCCGTGGTGCTTGTCCGGCAGTGGACGCAGGGACTTGGTCAGCAGGCGCACGTTGGTCATTTCGACGTAAAGGTCGCCCTTGCCGGAACGGGCCAGGGTGCCTTCGGCGGCAATGATGTCGCCCATGTCCCAGGTTTTCACCGCGGCCAGGGTTTCTTCGGACAGGGTCTTGCGGTTGACGTAGACCTGGATTCGACCGGTCATGTCCTGAATCACCATGAACGAGCCACGGTTGAGCATGATACGACCGGCAACCTTGACCGGAATCGCAGCCTCGGCCAGCTCTTCCTTGGTCTTGTCCGCGTATTGCTTCTGCAGCGCAT
The DNA here is from genome assembly GCF_059716215.1 of Pseudomonas sp. LBUM1643. Lineage (NCBI taxonomy): Bacteria > Pseudomonadati > Pseudomonadota > Gammaproteobacteria > Pseudomonadales > Pseudomonadaceae > Pseudomonas > Pseudomonas sp. LBUM1643. The sequence goes on along the minus strand of NZ_CP166813.1, from coordinate 1,241,819 downwards.
CGCAGTAGTTGTCGCGGCGGAAGTCGTTCGGGAAGGCGTTGCCCTTGGCGCGCTCGGCAGCCAGCTTTTCCTTGCGCAGTGCGATCAGGGAGTTTTCTTCCTGTTGCAGGGCTTGCGGGTCGAGTTGTTGGTCGCTCATGTCTTTAAATATTCCATCAGGTTCGTTGTCCCCAGCCTTCGGCTGGGGATCGCGGGCAAGTCGGATCGCTGCACCGCCATTACCACAGGGATCGCCTGTGCCAGCGCGATCCGGTACTGCATGCTTTACAAGCCTTGCTTCAGGCTCGCCACCAGGTATTCGTCGATGTCGCCGTCGAGCACCTTGTCGCAGTCGCTGCGTTCGATGTTAGTGCGCAAATCCTTGATCCGCGAGGCATCGAGCACGTACGAGCGAATCTGGTGACCCCAGCCGATGTCCGACTTGGTGTCTTCCAGGGCTTGCGAGGCCGCATTGCGCTTCTGCACTTCCTGCTCGTACAAGCGCGCCCGCAACATTTTCATCGCGGTGTCTTTGTTGGCGTGCTGGGAGCGTTCGTTCTGGCAGCTCACCACGGTGTTGGACGGTACGTGAGTGATACGTACGGCCGAGTCGGTGGTGTTTACGTGCTGACCACCGGCACCGGAGGAGCGGTAGGTGTCGATGCGCAGGTCCGACGGATTGATGTCGATTTCGATGTTGTCATCGATTTCCGGCGACACGAACACAGCCGAGAACGAGGTGTGGCGACGGTTGCCAGAGTCGAACGGGCTCTTGCGAACCAGGCGGTGCACGCCGATTTCGGTACGCAACCAGCCAAAGGCGTACTCGCCCTTGATGTGCACGGTAGCGCCCTTGATCCCGGCGACTTCACCGGCGGACAGTTCCATGATGGTCGCGTCGAAACCGCGCTTGTCAGCCCAGCGCAGGTACATGCGCAACAGGATGTTGGCCCAGTCCTGGGCTTCGGTACCGCCAGAGCCGGCCTGGATGTCCAGGTAGGCGTTGTTGGCGTCCATCTCACCGCTGAACATGCGACGGAATTCGAGTTTTTCCAGGGATTCGCGCAGGCGCTCGACTTCGGCGGCGACGTCATCGACGGCAGCCTGGTCTTCTTCTTCGGCGGACATCAGCAGCAGGTCTTTGGCGTCAGCCAGGCCGCTGTGCATTTCGTCGAGGGTTTCGACGATCTGGGCCAGCAGGGAGCGCTCGCGACCCAGTTCCTGAGCGTACGACGGGTTGTTCCAGACAGACGGATCTTCAAGCTCGCGATTGACTTCAGTCAGACGCTCATGCTTTTGATCGTAGTCAAAGATACCCCCGAATAGTTTCGGAGCGCTCGGACAGGTCCTTGATACTGTTAAGGATCGGGTTGATTTCCATGGCGGGCAGCACTCGTTGGCGAACTTTTGAAAGCCGGCGAGTATACCGTAATCAGGCTGTCAAGGCAGCCCGCCTGGCGGCTTTAGGGGTGAATCATTAAAGCGAACGCGGGGTAGAAACTGTGGCGAGGGAGCTTGCTCCCGCTGGACTGCGGAGCAGTCCCCTTTATGTTGTGAAAAAGAGGGGCTGCTTCGCAGCCCAGCGGGAGCAAGCTCCCTCGCCACAGGGGGTATTTGCCGGCCTTTGCATCCGGTCGGGGTTACGCAATCCCCACCTGATTGCGCCCATTGTTCTTCGCCGCATACAGCCCCTTGTCCGCCGCCAGGATCAGTTGGCGGCAATCACTGCCCTGCTGCGGGGTGATGGTCGACAGGCCGATGCTGATGGTCAGGCTCGAGCCTTCTGCCGGTGCGTTGTGGGGGATTTTCAGGGCCGCGACGGTCTGCCGGAGTTTTTCCGCCACAAGTCGCGCGCCACCCGGTGACGTGTTGGGCAGCACCAGCGCGAACTCTTCACCGCCGTAACGGGCCGGCAGGTCCGAAGGACGGGCGCTGGCGTCGCGAATCGACGTGGCGACCTTGCGCAGCGCCTCATCGCCTTCCAGATGACCGAAGCTGTCGTTATAGGATTTGAAGTAATCCACATCGATCATCAACAACGACAGCTGAGTCTGGTCACGCAACGAGCGTCGCCATTCCAGCTCCAGGTACTCATCGAAGTGACGACGGTTCGACAGTCCGGTCAGGCCGTCGGAGTTCATCAGCCGCTGCAGGACCAGGTTGGTATCAAGCAGTTGCTGCTGGCTCACGCGCAATGCGCGGTAAGCCGCGTCACGCTGCAACAGGGTCATGTAGGAGCGCGAGTGATAGCGGATGCGCGCCACCAGCTCGATGTTGTCGGGCAACTTCACCAGATAATCGTTGGCCCCCGCCGCGAACGCCGCGCTTTTGATCAGCGGGTCTTCCTTGGTCGACAGGACAATGATCGGAATATCCTTGGTCGCCGGGTGATTGCGGTACTCGCGTACCAGGCTCAGACCATCGAGACCGGGCATCACCAGATCCTGCAAGATCACCGTCGGCTTGATGCGAATCGCCTGGGCGATCGCCTGATGGGGGTCCGCGCAAAAGTGGAAGTCGATATTTTCTTCATTCGACAACCCACGTCGCACGGCCTCGCCGATCATCGCCTGATCGTCCACCAACAACACCATGGCGGCGTTTTCATCGGTCTTGAAATCGTCGAGCTGTAAATCATTCATGTGCGATCACCTGAGTACTGCCTAAGCCAGGATTGCTGCCAAGAGTCGTCATTTAGCGAAAATCTCCAGCAATCGTGGCGCGATCTTGTCCAGTGGGCGAATTTCCGAGGCGGCGTCGATAGCCGCTGCTGCCTTGGGCATTCCGTAAACCGCACTGCTTTGTTGGTCCTGAGCGATCGTCAGGTAGCCTTGCTGGCGCATGAGCTTGAGGCCCTGCGCGCCATCGCGCCCCATGCCCGTCAGCAACACGCCGACAGCATCACCGTTCCAGTAATTGGCCACGCTTTCGAAAAACACGTCGATCGAGGGCCGATAAATCTCGTTGACCGGTTCGGCGGTGTACGCCAGCGTACCGTTTTTCAACAAGCGAATATGATGATTGGTGCCGGCCAGCAGCACTGTTCCGCTTTGCGGTGGCTCGCCTTCCTGGGCCAGGCGCACGTTGAGGCCACTGGCACTGCTGAGCCATTCGGCCATACCGGCCGCAAACACCTGGTCAACGTGCTGCACCAGCACAATGGCCGCCTGGAAGTCCCGTGGCAGCCCCTTAAGCAGCACTTCCAGCGCAGCCGGCCCGCCAGCGGACGAGCCGATGGCGATCAGCCGCTGCCGCGAACCCGAACTGCGCAGCGGACTCGGCGCCGGACGCTCCCGGTTGCCTTTGTCGCCGATCAGCCAGCCAATGTTCATGATCTTGCGCAATAACGGCGCCGCCGCTTCCTGGGCGTTGCCGGCACCGAGCGCCGGGGTATCGACGACGTCCAGCGCGCCATGCCCCATGGCCTCGAAAACCCGATGCACATTCTGTTGGCGATCGACGGTGACGACCACGATGGCGCACGGGGTCTCGGCCATGATCCGACGGGTGGCTTCGACGCCATCCATCACGGGCATGATCAGGTCCATCAGGATCAGATCCGGCGTGTTTTCAGCGCAACGCTGAACCGCCTCGGCGCCATTGCTGGCAACCCAGATCACCTGATGCGCCGGTTCGAATGCCAGGGCGCGGCGCAGAGCCTCTACCGCCATGGGCATGTCGTTGACGATTGCGATTTTCATGCCCGCGCTCCTCCGATGAGCTCAACCACTGCATCAAGCAGGGCATCGTCATGAAAACTGGCTTTGGCTAGATAATAGTCGGCTCCCGCGTCCAGTCCACGACGGCGGTCTTCTTCGCGATCTTTATAGGACACCACCATTACCGGCAGCGATTGCAGACGGTTGTCCCGCCGCAACAACGACACCAGTTCGATGCCGTCCATGCGCGGCATGTCGATGTCCGTAATGAGCAAATCGAAATCCTCCGAGCGCAGGGCATTCCAGCCATCCATTCCGTCGACCGCAACGGCCACATCGTAGCCGCGATTGAGCAACAGTTTGCGCTGCAGTTCGCGCACCGTCAGCGAGTCGTCGACCACCAGAATCCGTTTGCGCGCCGCTTCGACGACCTGATTGCCCTGACGCGCAATGCGCTCCAGGCGACCGGTATTGAGCAGCTTGTCCACCGAACGCAGCATGTCTTCAACGTCGACGATCAACACCACCGAACCGTCGTCGAGCAAAGCCCCGGCGGAGATGTCCTGCACCTTGCCCAGCCGCTCGTCGAGCGGCAGCACCACCAGGGTGCGTTCGCCGATGAACCGCTCGACAGCCACGCCGTAAATCGCCTCGCGCTCGCGGATGACCACGACCTTGAGCGTCTCCTGCGCACTCTGGCTGGCCGGCCGTTGCAGCAATTGGCTGGCCGCGACCAACCCGACATGTCGGCCTTCGTGCCAGAAATGCTGACGGCCCTCGACCTGAACGATGTCCGCCGGTTCGAGATCGCACATGCGTTCAATGTGAGCCAGCGGAAACGCATACGCCTCGTCACCGACCTCCACCACCAGGCTGCGCACCACTGACAGTGTCAGCGGCACTTCGAGGTGGAAATGACTGCCCTCGCCCGCCGTCTGTTCCAGCACCACCGCGCCCCGCAGCTGACGGACCATATGCTGGACCGCATCCAGACCGACACCGCGCCCGGAAACCTCTGTGACCTTGTCGCGCAAGCTGAAACCCGGCAGGAACAGGAACGTCAGCAGCTCTTCTTCACTCAACTGCGCGGCGGTTTCCGCCGGGGACAATTGACGCTCGATGATGCTGCGGCGGACCTTTTCCAGGTCGACGCCGTTGCCGTCATCGCTAAGTTCCAGCACCAGCAGACCCGCCTGGTGCGAGGCGCGCAGTCGGATCAGGCCTTCAGCGGGCTTGCCGGCCAACAGACGCTGCTCCGCAGATTCGATGCCATGGTCGACAGCGTTGCGCAGCAGATGAGTCAGCGGCGCTTCGAGTTTTTCCAATACGTCGCGATCGACCTGGGTTTTCTCGCCCTCGATCTCCAGCCGCACCTGTTTGCCCAGGCTGCGACCGAGGTCGCGGACCATGCGCACTTGCCCGGTCAGCACGTCGGCGAAGGGTCGCATGCGGCACGCCAGCGCCGTGTCGTACAACACTTGGGCGCGTTGACTGGCCTGCCAGGCGAACTCGTCCAGCTCGGCGTTTTTTTCCACCAGCATCTGCTGTGATTCCGCGAGCAACCGACGGGCATCCTCGAGGGCTTCCCGGGCTTCGAGGCTCAGGGCGTGGTCCTTGAGGTGCACATTGAGATTTTCCAGTGCGCGCAAGCCGTTGCTTTGCGTGCGTTTGAGGCGCTGCATGGTCGCCAGATGCGGCTTGAGCCGCAGGGTTTCCACCAGGGACTTGCTCGACAGATCGAGCAGGCTGTTCAAGCGTTCGGCCGTGACCCGCAGGACACGCTCGCCATTTTCCGTGGTGCGCCTGTTTTTCGGCGGCGGCTCGGTGGCCGCCACAGGCAGCGTCTCGACGACCGGGATCAGCACCTCGATCAGCGCCGCAGGTGCTTCGGTTTCAGGCTCGGCCATGAACGGCGCGATGGGCGTACTGATCGGTGGCGCCAGCGCGAGCGGGTCCAGCAACAGCGTCATCAGCGCTACATAGGCTTCAATGTCTGCGTGGCTCGGCGCGTGATCAGGCGTCGCAATGCGCATGAGCAGATCGGTACCTTGCAGCAAGGCGTCGATGTGTTCAGGCCGAAGGTACAGACGTCCTTCCTGCGCGCTGACCAGGCAATCTTCCATGACGTGGGCGACGCTGACACCGGCATCGACGCCGACGATCCGCGCCGCGCCCTTGAGCGAGTGCGCGGCACGCATGCACGATTCCAGGTGATCGGCCTGGGTCGGGTCGCGCTCGAGTGCCAGCAGGCCCGCGCTCAGCACCTGCGTCTGGGCTTCGGCTTCCAGGCTGAACAGTTCCAGCAACGAGGCGTCGCGCATCTGTTCAGGGGTCATGTGAGGCTCCGGGTCACGGCGGACAACAGTTGCTCTTCATCGAGCCACCGCAGGCTGCGACCTTTGAACTGCAACACGCCATGGGTGTATTTGCTACTGGCCTGCGTACCGGAGCGCGACGCCGCGTCGAGGATTCGCTCGTCGATGGCATGAATGCCATCGACCTCGTCCACCGGCACCACCACGGGACCACCGTTGGCGGCGATGATCAGCATGCGCGGCATCACCCGCGCCCCGGAGGCCACGCTGCCGACCGCATCGAGCCCCAACAGCTCAACCAGCGACAGGCAGGCCACCAGCGCGCCGCGCACGTTGGCCACACCGAGCAAGGCCCGGGAGCGTTGATGGGGTAACGAGTGAATCGCCTGCAGCGGCGCCACTTCCACCAAGGTACGGGTGGCCAGACCGAGCCATTCTTCGCCGAGGCGGAACATCAGCAGCGATCGGGTTTTGACATCGATTTCGACCGCGCTGGACACCTGTCCGCGGTCTTCCTGCTGCAAGGCGTAGCGATCGAGCAAACGCGTGGCAGCGGCCGAGTAGACAGCGCAGTTGCGGCAATGAATGTGTTCGCTCAGCAGCGGGCAGGACTTGTCGCCATGGACACCGATGCGGTTCCAGCAGTCGTCGATGGCCTGGGCATCTTCGTGAGTCACGCTCAAGGCGTCGGAGGCGTTCATCGTTTACGCTCACTGTCAGCGGCGCGCTCGCTACGGGCGGCGCGGTCCTGCAATCGTCTGGCGCCCGCCGTGTCGCCCTGGGATTGCAGCAAGGCTGCCAGGTGCATCAACGCGTCGGGGTGTTGAGGTTCAAGGTACAGCGCCTTGCGATAAAACCCCTGGGCTTCAAGGGCGCTACCGGCAACATCGCTGAGCAATCCCAACCAGTAAAACACCTGGGCAACCGGTTCGTGACTGCGCAAATAACGTTCGCACGCGGCCCGGGCCTCGGCGCTTTTGCCTTCGTTGGCCAGGGCGGCGATGTTCGCCAGTAGTGCGACGGCATCCGAATGACCGGTTTTGGTAACAACCGGCAGCGGCGCCACGGCGGCAAAAGGCCGGCTGCGAACCGGTAGCGGTGTCACGTTGCGGACAGGGCGCGGCACCGGCAGCGGCGTCGGCACGAAAACCGGCTGGGGTTCGGGCGCGCTTTGGCGACTGAACGCAAAAGACTGCGGGATGCCGATCGAACGCATGCCGAAACGCCCCAACAGACTGCCCTCGGCCGGGCCGATAAACAGCACGCCATCAACGTGGGTCAGACGCTTCAAGACTTCAAAGACCTGTTGTTGCGTCGGCAGGTCGAAATAGATCAGCAGATTTCGGCAGAATACAAAATCATAGGCCGGCTCGTTGGCCAGGGCGGGATCAAGCACATTGCCGACCTGCAAACGCACCTGTTCCAGTACCCGCTCGCTGAGGCGATAGCCTTCATTGTCGGGCGTGAAAAACCGATCGCGAAACTCGATGTCCTGACCGCGAAACGAGTTCTTGCCGTACAGCGCGCGGCTGGCTTTTTCCACCGAGAGCGGGCTGACATCCATTCCTTCGACTTTGAACTGATGCGGCTTGAGACCGGCATCGAGCAACGACATGGCAATGGAGTACGGCTCTTCACCGGTGGAACACGGCAAGCTGAGAATCCGCAGGGCGCGCATGTTGTTGATGTCGTTCAGCCGCTTGATCGCGAGCTTCGCCAACGTGGCGAAGGATTCCGGATAGCGGAAAAACCAGGTCTCGGGAACGATCACGGCTTCGATCAGCGCTTGCTGCTCGTCCCGCGAACCTTGTAGTCGGTGCCAGTACGCATCGGCAGTGAGGTCACTGTTCGCGGTGCTGCGTTGGCGCACTGCCCGCTCGATGATCGCTGACCCCACCGATGTCACGTCGAGGCCGATACGCTCCTTGAGGAAATCGAAAAATCGCTGATCGCTGCTCATGGCCGCTCCTCCAGCAGTGCCGGATCCAGCGGTGGCGAGGGAAACAGCAACCCGCGCACCCGTTCATCCAGCAAATCGGCGACCCGCACCCACTGCAGCAAACCCTGGGCATCTTCCCTTACCGGCCCCAGATAAGGCGCCTGGCGATTGTCCAGACCGTACGTTTGAAACTCGGTCGGGTGGCAGCGCAAGGTATCAGTGGCTTGCTCCAGAATCAGCCCGAGCAACTGCGGGGCAACGGCTTCATTCGGACGGTAATGAACAAGCACCAATCGGGTACTGGTGCGAACCTGCGCCGGTTCGCCGAAAGTCAGTGCACTGAGGTCGATCACCGGCACCACCGCACCGCGATAGGCAAACACCCCTGCGACCCAGTCCGGCGCCTTGGCTATCGGCTTCAATGGCAGGCGCGGCAGCACTTCAGCCACCTCGATGGCCTGCAGGGCATAGCGCTCGTTGCTGATGCGAAACACCAGAAACAGGGACTGTTTGGCCGGCATCACGGTGCCGCGCCTGGCCGCGAGTTCGCTCATCAGACTTTGAATCGCGAAACGCCGCTGCGCAGACCCACGGCCACCTGGCTCAGCTCATCGATGGCGAAGCTGGCCTGGCGCAGGGACTCGACGGTCTGGCTGCTGGCATCGCCCAATTGCACCAGCGCGTGGTTGATCTGTTCCGCGCCCGTAGCCTGGGCTTGCATGCCTTCGTTGACCATCAACACTCTCGGTGCCAGCGCCTGAACCTGATGGATGATCTGCGACAACTGCTCGCCGACCTGCTGCACCTCGGACATGCCACGGCGCACTTCTTCGGAGAACTTGTCCATGCCCATGACGCCGGCCGACACCGCCGACTGGATCTCGCGCACCATCTGCTCGATGTCATAGGTGGCCACGGCGGTCTGATCCGCCAGGCGGCGCACTTCCGTGGCAACCACGGCAAAGCCACGGCCGTATTCACCGGCTTTCTCTGCTTCGATGGCGGCGTTGAGGGACAGGAGGTTGGTCTGGTCGGCCACTTTGACGATGGTCACGACCACCTGATTGATGTTGCCGGCCTTCTCATTGAGGATCGCCAGTTTGGCGTTGACCAGGTCGGCGGCGCCCATCACCGAGTGCATGGTGTCTTCCATGCGGGCCAGACCTTGCTGACCAGAGCCGGCCAGCACCGACGCCTGATCGGCGGCGGAGGAGACTTCGGTCATGGTGCGAACCAGGTCACGGGAAGTGGCCGCGATTTCACGGGAGGTCGCGCCGATTTCAGTGGTCGTCGCCGCTGTTTCAGTGGCAGTCGCTTGCTGCTGCTTGGACGTGGCGGCGATTTCGGTTACCGACGTGGTGACCTGCACTGACGAGCGCTGGGCTTGGGAAACCAGCGAGGTCAGCTCGGTCATCATGTCGTTGAAGCCGGTTTCGACGGCACCGAATTCATCTTTGCGATCCAGGTTCAGGCGGCCGCTGAGATCGCCGGTACGCATGATTTCGAGGATTTTCACGATACGGTTCATCGGCGCCATGATTGCGCGCATCAGCAGCAGGCCGCAGAGGCCGGCGGCCAGCACTGCAATCAGCAGGGACACGCCCATGATGATTTTTGCGGTGGCCACGGCGTTATCGATGGCCGCCATGTCTTTGTCGGCCACGGCCTTGTTCTCGCGAATGATGTCATTGAGTTTCACGCGACCTGCGGTCCAGGCCGGGATCAACTGTTCGTTGAACATCTTGATCGCTTCGACTTCTTCATTGCGCTTATGCAGGTCCAGAACACCAGCCAGGATTTTGGTGTAATTCTCATGGAGCTTTTCGAAGGTGGCGTATTCGGCCTTGTCCTCCTCCGTGGTGACAGTGCCGAGATAGTTACTCATCTGCTCCTGCAGGCGTGACTCGAAGCGCTTGAACTCAGCATCATCTTCAGCCGTGACACCCTGCCCCTCTCTCAGGCCAAGCATTGCCTGGATCTGCAAGAAACTGTCGGACCAGGCCCCGCGAATCATCGAGCTGTAATAGACCCCGGGAAGCGCGTCATCACGGACGCTGGCTTCGTTTTCTTCAATTTTCAGCAGACGGGAATAGGACACGATGACCATCAGAAACATGATGGCGATAATTACCGCAAAGCTCGCCAAAATGCGTTGGCGCAACGTCCAGTTCTTCACAGTCATTCCTCGGGGCCGTTTCAAATGTTGCGGAGTATAGCCGAGGGCGGTGTTTCATTTATAAGACGGATGCGCACCACTTCTCATCCTGGCCATGCAAACACCGGGATTGGCTATGGAATGGGAATTTCCGCTATCTGGGGCGAGGAGTGTTAGTGGCGATTCGGCAGAAATGAGTGATGGATTGGTCATAGGGGGTGAAGAAGCTGCCGATATCGGCAAACGATCAAAAGATCGCAGCCTCGGCAACTCCTACACGGGTAAGACGATCTTCACGGGCGTTGCTTAAACCGAAGCCTGACGCACCTGCTTTTCCAGTTCAGCCTTCAATCCCGGATCAAGCTTGAGCTGGCGAGCCAGTTCATCCAGGTAGGACTTCTCCATGAAGTTCTCTTCATCCACCAGCATCACGCTGGCGATGTACATCTCGGCAGCCATTTCCGGGGTGCTGGCGGCGCGCGCGACATCAGTGGGGTCCAACGGCTTGTTGAGTTCGTCGTGCAGCCAGCGTTGCAACTCCTGATCATTGTCGAGTTTGGTGAACTCGCCCTCGATCAGTGCCCGCTCGCGCTCATCGACATGGCCGTCGGCCTTGGCAGCCGCCACCAGGGCCTTGAGGATTGCCTGGCTGTGCAGCTCGACTTGCGCCGGCGGCAAGCGGTCCAGGGTCTGCGGTTCAGTCTTCGCCGCGCCGCCCTGCTGTGCCTGCCAGTTGCCGTAAGCCTTATAGGCAATGACGCCCAGCGCTGCGAGGCCACCGTAGGTCAAGACCTTGCCACCCACATTGCGGCCCTTCTTGCTACCCAGCAGCAGGCCCATCGCGCCAGCGGCCAAAGCACCGCCACCGGCACCTGACAGCAGCCCGCCGAGACCACCCGCCCCAGCGGATCCGCCCAGCAAACCGCCCAATCCGCCGCTGGATGCTTTGTTATGGGAGCCACCGGCCTTTTTTTGCAACATATCCTGACCCGACCTGAGCAACTGATCGAGCAATCCACGGGTATTCATTTTCCGCCTCCAAAAATGGGGTTAACCGGACCATTAAGGCCACCAGCCTAGATCGAAAGTGCCCGGCGTCCGGAAGTGAGAGTGCTTCGAGATGTTGCGCGTGAAAGAACAGGCGACCGCAGACCATCGAAAAAAAAGATATACACTCTGCTAAATCTATAAAAACCGCCCACCGGGTAATTTTCCATGATGACCTTGCGTCAGATTCGTCATTTCATCGCCGTCGCCGAAACCGGCTCCATCTCCGCCGCCGCGCAAACCGCCTTCATCTCCCAATCCACCCTGACCCTGGCCATTCAGCAACTGGAGCAGGAAATCGGCGTCAGCCTGTTCAATCGCCACGCCAAGGGCATGACGCTGACCCACCAGGGGCACCAATTCCTGCGTCAGGCGCACCTGATCCTGGCGACGGTGGACAATGCCAAGCGCAGCCTTCAACAAAGTACCGATCAGGTAGCCGGGCAACTGATCATTGGCGTGACCAGCCTGGTTGCCGGTTATTACCTGGCGGATTTGCTCACCCGCTTTCAGCGCGCCTACCCCAACGTCGAACTGCGCGTGATGGAAGATGAACGCCCGTACATCGAGCATTTGCTGGTCAGCGGCGAGATCGATGTGGGGGTGTTGATCCTCTCCAACCTGGAAGATCGACACGCACTGCAAACCGAAGTGCTGACGCACTCGCCCCATCGCCTGTGGCTGCCCGCCCAGCATCCGCTACTGGAGCACGACAGCATCAACCTGGCGGACGTCGCCCGCGAGCCATTGATTCAGCTGAATGTCGATGAAATGGACCGCAACGCTCACCGCATGTGGAGCGGCGCCGGACTGCAACCGCGCATCACGCTTAAAACTGCATCGACGGAAGCGGTTCGAAGCCTGGTTGCTGCGGGATTAGGCGTATCCATTCAGCCGGACATGACCTACCGCCCCTGGTCGCTGGAGGGTGACATCATCGAAGCGCGGCCCATTGCCGACTTGAGCCAGACCCTCGATGTCGGCCTGGCCTGGCGCCGAGGCACCGCGCGACCGGCCCTGGTCGACCCCTTCCTGACCGTTGCACGGGAACAACCCCCCGGCGGACGCAAGCCATCTATTTAATCGAACGCCACCTTCAGTATTTAGTATTTGTCGACCTCGGGGCCTCGGACTAGTCTTGTTACATCTATATAAGACGGCCGGGCCTCAGTCACTGGGAGCACCATGGCCACACAAGAAAAGAGAACCCGAAAAATGGCTGGCGCGCAGACCCCGTTGTTCACCGCGTTGTTGATCGACGGCGAATTGGTCGCAGGACAAGGCTTCGTCGAGCCGATCCTCAACCCGGCCACTGGCGAAGTCCTGACCTCCATTGCGGAAGCCAGCACCGAGCAGGTCGAGGCGGCCATTCTCGCTGCCCATCGCGCATTTCCCGGCTGGTCGCGGACCACGCCGCAGCAACGTTCGGTGCTCTTGCTGGACATCGCCAACGCCATCGAAAAAAACGCTGACCTCCTCGCCCGCCTCGAATCCCTGAACTGTGGCAAGCCTTTGCACCTGGCTCGCCAGGACGATTTGAGCGCAACTGTCGACGTGTTCCGCTTCTTCGCGGGTGCCGTACGTTGCCAGACCGGCCAGCTCAGCGGCGAATACCTGCCGGGTTACACCAGCATGGTGCGCCGCGATCCGATTGGCGTCGTCGCCTCGATTGCGCCATGGAACTACCCGATCATGATGGCCGCGTGGAAAATCGCCCCGGCCCTCGCCGCCGGCAACACCCTGGTCTTCAAACCTTCCGAGCACACCCCGCTGTCGATCCTGGCGCTGGCACCTGCACTGGCCGAGATCCTGCCGCGCGGCGTGATCAATATCGTGTGTGGCGGCGGTGAAGGCGTCGGCAGCCATTTGGTCAGCCACCCGAAAGTGCGCATGGTGTCGCTGACCGGCGATATCGTCACCGGGCAGAAAATCCTCCAGGCCGCGGCAAAAACCCTGAAGCGCACCCATCTCGAACTCGGCGGCAAAGCCCCGGTGATTGTCTGCAACGACGCGGACATTCAGGCCGTGGTCGAAGGCGTACGCACCTACGGTTATTACAACGCCGGTCAGGATTGCACGGCAGCGTGCCGAATTTACGCACAGGCCGGCATTCATGACCGACTCGTGGCGGAACTCGGCGCCGCTGTCAGCAGCTTGCGCTTCGCCGGCAAGCGCGACGCCGACAACGAGATCGGCCCGCTGATCAGCACCCGCCAGCGCGACCGCGTTGCCAGCTTCGTCGAACGCGCCCTCGGCCAACCGCACATTGAGCGCGTAACCGGTGCGGCGGTGCACTCCGGTGCAGGCTTCTATTACCAGCCAACCTTGCTGGCCGGTTGCAAACAGAGCGATGAAATCGTCCAGCGCGAAGTGTTCGGGCCGGTCGTGACCGTGACCCGTTTCGATGAGCTTGAACAAGCGGTGGACTGGGCCAACGACTCGGAATACGGCCTCGCGTCGTCAGTCTGGACCCAGAACCTCGACAAGGCGATGCAGGTTGCCGCGCGCTTGCAATACGGCTGCACCTGGATCAACAGCCATTTCATGCTGGTCAGCGAAATGCCCCACGGTGGCCTGAAACGTTCGGGCTACGGCAAGGACCTGTCCAGCGATTCGCTCCAGGATTACAGCGTGGTGCGGCACATCATGGCCCGCCACGGACAGCATTTATGAAAGCGCACTACGCTAACAATTAGCCGTAAAGGCATTGGCTTCACCCCGTTCAAAACTGCCCCGACCATAATTAAAGAAGAGGGAAACCCCATGTTCGTGCACAAGACCGCACTGCTCAGTGCAATCACCACAGCGCTGCTGGCCAGTGCCAGTATCCAGGCCGCCGAACCGCTGAAAGCCTTGGGCGCCGGCGAAGGTCAGCTGGATATCGTCGCCTGGCCCGGCTACATCGAACGGGGTGAAAGCGACAAGGCTTACGACTGGGTGACCGGTTTCGAGAAGGAAACCGGCTGCAAGGTCAACGTGAAAACCGCTGCCACCTCCGATGAAATGGTCAGCCTGATGGCCAAGGGCGGTTACGACCTGGTCACCGCATCGGGCGATGCCTCGTTGCGCTTGATCGTCGGCAAACGTGTGCAGCCTATCAACACCGACCTGATCCCGAACTGGAAAAGCATTGACCCGCGCCTGAAGGACGCACCGTGGTACGTGGTCAACAAACAGACCTACGGCACCCCGTATCAGTGGGGCCCGAACGTACTGATGTACAACACCAACGTCTTCAAGACCGCGCCGACCAGCTGGAACGTGGTGTTCGACGCGCAGGACCTGCCTGATGGCAAGCCGAACAAGGGTCGCGTGCAGGCGTATGACGGTCCGATCTACATCGCCGATGCGGCGCTGTACCTGAAAACCACCAAGCCGGAACTGGGCATTCAGAGCCCGTACGAATTGACCGAGACCCAATACAAGGCCGTGCTTGAACTGTTGCGCGCACAGCAGCCGTTGATCCACCGCTACTGGCACGACACCACCGTGCAGATGAGTGACTTCAAGAACGAAGGCGTGGTCGCGTCCAGCGCGTGGCCGTATCAGGTCAACGGCCTGATGAACGAGAAGCAGCCGATCGCCTCGACCATCCCGAAAGAAGGCGCCACCGGTTGGGCGGACACCACCATGCTGCACGCCGAGGCCAAGCACCCGAACTGCGCCTACAAGTGGATGGACTGGTCGTTGCAACCGAAAGTCCAGGGTGACGTAGCCGCCTGGTTCGGTTCGTTGCCAGCCGTCCCGGCCGCGTGCCAAGGCAGCGAATTGCTGGGCGCCGAGGGTTGCAAAACCAACGGTTTCGACCAGTTCGAGAAAATCGCCTTCTGGAAAACCCCGCAGGCTGAAGGCGGCAAATTCGTGCCGTACAGCCGCTGGACCCAGGATTACATCGCGATCATGGGCGGCCGTTAAGCCCCGAGAACCTGTTCGGCAAAAACCTTGTGGCGAGGGAGCTTGCTCCCGCCGGGTGGCGAAGCCGCCCCAAAACCATTTTGTAGCAGCAGCCGAGGTACGAGGCTGCGCTGGGCTGCGAGGCGGCCCTCGAGGGCGGTCCTGCGGACACGCAACGCAGCCTCGTACCTCGGCAGCTGCTACAGGGTTACTCATCAAGATCCAGATTCAGAAGTCCAGGCAGGGCCGCTGTGACGACCCTCGCCTTTTTGGAGCACCGCACCATGACGCTTGCAGTCCAGTTCACCAACGTTTCCCGTCTATTCGGCGAAGTGAAAGCCGTAGATCGGGTTTCCATCGACATCCAGGACGGCGAGTTTTTCTCCATGCTGGGCCCTTCCGGCTCGGGCAAAACCACCTGTCTGCGCCTGATCGCCGGGTTTGAACAACCGAGCGCAGGCTCTATCCGTATTCACGGCGAAGAAGCCGCCGGGCTGCCGCCGTACCAGCGTGACGTCAACACTGTTTTCCAGGATTACGCACTGTTCCCGCACATGAACGTGCGCGACAACGTCGCTTACGGTTTGAAGGTCAAGGGAGTCGGCAAAGCCGAACGCCAGAAGCGCGCTGAGGAAGCCCTCGACATGGTTGCCCTGGGCGGCTACGGCGATCGCAAACCGGTGCAATTGTCTGGTGGTCAACGCCAGCGTGTGGCCCTCGCCCGTGCCCTGGTCAATCGACCTCGCGTGCTGCTACTCGACGAACCCCTCGGTGCGCTCGACTTGAAGCTGCGCGAGCAAATGCAGAGTGAGCTGAAGAAGCTGCAACGCCAGCTTGGTATCACCTTCATCTTTGTCACCCACGACCAGACCGAAGCGCTGTCGATGTCCGACCGTGTGGCGGTGTTCAACAAAGGTCGCATCGAGCAGGTCGATACGCCGCGCAACCTTTACATGAAACCGGCAACCACCTTCGTCGCCGAGTTTGTCGGCACCTCGAACGTGATTCGTGGCGATCTGGCGAAGCAATTGAGCGGCAATCCACAGCCGTTCTCGATTCGCCCGGAACACGTGCGTTTCGCCGAAGGCCCGCTGGCGAGCCATGAGATCGAAGTCAGTGGCCTGCTCCACGACATCCAGTACCAGGGCAGTGCAACACGCTATGAACTGAAGCTGGAAAACGGCCAGACCCTGAACATCAGTCAGGCGAACAATCAGTGGCTGGACACCAGCGCCCAGCACCAGACCGGGCAGCGCATCAATGCTCGCTGGGCACGGGAAGCCATGATCCCGCTGCACGACAACGTCGTCGGCGGGGTGTGAGATGAACACCTTGGCTATCTCCCGGAATCCGTCAGGTGGCTCGGCATTGCGCAGGTTCTCCAACCTGTTGTATCGCCGCCCCAACCTGTACCTGTCGTTGCTGCTGGTGCCGCCGCTGATCTGGTTCGGCGCCATTTACCTGGGCTCGCTACTGACGTTGTTGTGGCAGGGTTTCTACACCTTCGACGACTTCACCATGGCGGTCACACCCGACCTGACCCTGGCGAACTTCGCTGCCCTGTTCCAACCGTCGAACTTCGACATCATCCTGCGCACCTTGAGCATGGCGATCGTCGTTTCGATTGCAAGCGCCATCGTGGCGTTTCCGATTGCCTATTACATGGCGCGTTACACCACCGGCAAGACCAAGGCGTTTTTCTACATCGCGGTGATGATGCCGATGTGGGCCAGTTACATCGTCAAGGCGTATGCCTGGACTTTGCTGCTGGCCAAGGGTGGCGTGGCGCAATGGTTCGTTCAGCACCTGGGGCTGGAACCGGTTCTGCAATTCGTACTGGGCATTCCCGGCGTCGGCGGCAGCACGTTGTCGACCTCGCATCTGGGTCGCTTCATGGTGTTCGTCTACATCTGGCTGCCGTTCATGATCCTGCCGATCCAGGCCTCGCTTGAACGCTTGCCACCCTCGCTGCTGCAAGCTTCCGCCGACCTCGGGGCCAAGCCACGCCAAACCTTCATGCAGGTGATCCTGCCGCTGTCGATCCCGGGCATCGCCGCCGGTTCGATCTTCACTTTTTCGCTGACCCTGGGCGACTTCATCGTGCCGCAACTGGTGGGGCCGCCGGGTTACTTCGTCGGCAGCATGGTCTACGCCCAGCAGGGGGCGATCGGCAACATGCCGATGGCTGCAGCGTTCACGTTGGTGCCGATTGTACTGATTGCCATCTACCTGACTATCGTCAAACGACTGGGGGCCTTCGATGCACTCTGAACGAGCTTCTTTAGGCCTGAAAATCGCGGCCTGGGGCGGGTTGGTGTTTCTGCACTTTCCGATCCTGATCATCTTCATGTACGCCTTCAACACCGAAGACGCGGCGTTCAGCTTTCCGCCCAAGGGTTTTACCCTGCACTGGTTCAGCGTGGCGTTCTCGCGCCCCGACGTTCTGGAGGCGATCAAGCTGTCGGCGCAAATCGCGGCGATTGCGACCTTGATCGCGATGGTCCTCGGTACGCTGGCGTCGGCGGCCCTGTACCGACGTGATTTCTTCGGCAAGCAAGGCATCTCGTTGATGCTGATCCTGCCGATTGCACTCCCGGGGATCATTACCGGTATCGCTTTGCTGGCGACGTTCAAGACACTGGGGATCGAGCCGGGGATGTTCACCATCATCGTCGGCCACGCGACCTTCTGCGTGGTGATCGTTTACAACAACGTGATCGCCCGTTTGCGCCGCACCTCGCACAGTTTGATCGAGGCCTCGATGGACTTAGGCGCCGACGGTTGGCAGACCTTCCGCTACATCGTCCTGCCGAGCCTGGGCTCTGCGTTGCTGGCTGGCGGCATGCTCGCCTTTGCGTTGTCGTTCGACGAGATCATCGTGACCACCTTCACCGCCGGCCATGAACGCACGCTGCCACTGTGGCTGCTCAACCAGCTCAGCCGGCCACGGGATGTGCCCGTGACCAACGTCGTCGCGATGCTGGTGATGATCGTGACCATGCTGCCGATCCTCGGCGCCTATTACCTGACCCGTGGCGGCGAAAGCGTTGCGGGCAGTGGTGGGAAGTAAATCAATAGCTGACAACGACTATCCCCTGTAGGAGCTGCCGCAGGCTGCAATCTTTTTGATCTTGCTGTCTGGCAATTTTGAAAGAGCAAGATCAAAAGATCGCAGCCTGCGGCAGCTCCTACACAAAGCATTGGAGATGAGATAAAAATGCAAACCAAACTCCTGATCAACGGCCAACTGATCAATGGCGAAGGCCCCGCTCAAGCCGTGTTCAACCCGGCCCTCGGCCGCGTTCTGGTGGAGATCAACGAAGCCAGCGAAGCCCAGGTCGATGCCGCCGTGCGCGCCGCCGATGCCGCGTTCGACAGCTGGTCGCAAACCCCGCCGAAAGACCGCTCGCTGCTGCTGCTCAAGCTTGCCGACGCCATCGAAGCCCATGGCGAAGAACTGGCCAAGCTGGAATCGGACAACTGCGGCAAGCCCTACAGCGCTGCGCTGAATGACGAGATCCCGGCGATTGCCGATGTGTTCCGCTTCTTCGCCGGCGCCAGCCGCTGCATGAGCGGTTCGGCGGGTGGCGAATACCTGCCCGGCCACACCTCGATGATTCGTCGCGATCCGGTGGGCGTGATCGCCTCCATCGCGCCGTGGAACTACCCGCTGATGATGGTCGCCTGGAAAATCGCCCCGGCCCTTGCTGCGGGTAATACCGTGGTGCTCAAGCCGTCGGAACAAACGCCGTTGACGGCGTTACGCCTGGCCGAACTGGCGTCGGAGATTTTCCCGGCTGGCGTACTCAATCTGGTATTTGGCCGGGGTCCTACCGTGGGCAGCCCTCTGGTCACCCACCCGAAAGTGCGCATGGTGTCGCTGACCGGTTCGATCGCCACCGGTTCGAACATCATTTCCAGCACCGCCGACAGCGTCAAACGCATGCACATGGAACTGGGTGGCAAAGCTCCGGTGATCATCTTCGACGACGCCGACATCGACGCCGCCGTGGAAGGCATTCGTACTTTCGGTTTCTACAACGCCGGCCAGGATTGCACCGCCGCGTGCCGCATCTATGCCCAGGCGGGGATCTACGAGCAGTTCGTCGAGAAGCTCGGTGAGGCCGTGAGCAGCATCAAGTACGGCTTGCAGGACGATCCGTCGACCGAGCTGGGCCCGCTGATCACCGCGCAACACCGCGACCGCGTGGCCGGGTTCGTCGAGCGCGCCGTGGCGCAGCCGCACATCCGCCTGATCACCGGCGGCAAGGCCGTGGAAGGCAACGGCTTCTTCTTCGAGCCGACAGTATTGGCGGATGCGCAGCAGGATGACGAGATTGTCCGTCGTGAAGTGTTCGGGCCAGTGGTGTCGGTCACGAAGTTCACCGACGAAGCGCAGGTGCTGGGTTGGGCCAACGATTCGGACTACGGCCTGGCGTCATCGGTCTGGACCTCGGACGTCGGCCGTGCGCATCGCTTGTCGGCGCGCCTGCAGTACGGCTGCACCTGGGTGAACACGCACTTCATGCTCGTCAGCGAAATGCCCCATGGCGGTCAGAAATTGTCCGGTTACGGGAAGGACATGTCGATGTATGGGCTGGAAGATTACACCGTGGTTCGGCATGTGATGTTCAAGCACTAAAAGCATCGCCAGCAGGCTGGCTCCCACAGTTTGGAATGCGTTTCCCTGTGGGAGCCAGCCTGCTGGCGATGGCGTCACCTCGGTTTCAAGGCAGAGACCGGCAATACGCACCATCAGGTTTCAACGTTGGACACATAAAACAAAAACCACCGATCCGGGCTGAGCCGTCTTGGCCCCGCCACGGTTTCGGACATCCGAAATCTGCCGATTTTCCGGAGCTAACACACCATGAGTGCATCACCCGATCTCTCTGCAGCCGTTGCCGACAGCGATGCCGAGCAATTACGCAAACTGGGTTACACCTCAAACTTCAACCGCAGCATGAGCCTGTGGGAAAACTTCGCCCTGGGCTTCACTTATCTTTCGCCGGTCGTAGGGGTTTATACCCTGTTCGGCCTGTGCCTCGCCGCTGGCGGGCCGCCAATGTTCTGGGCGTATCTGCTGGTCGGTTGTGGCCAGTTGCTGGTGTGCCTGATCTTCGGTGAAGTAGTCTCGCAATTCCCGATTTCCGGCGGCGTCTACCCTTGGGCTCGCCGGTTGGTGGGCAAGCGCTGGGCATGGATGGTCGGCTGGATCTACTCCATCGCGCTCTGCGTCACTATCGCTGCAGTTGCTGTGGGTGCCGGTCCGTATCTGGCCGCCATGCTGGGTTTTGAACCGAGCAGCAACACCAATATCGTCATCGCCCTGGTGCTGACGCTGTTCGCCACCCTGGTCAATCTCAGTGGCACAAAAGTCCTGGCGCGAATCGCCATGTTCGGCTTTTTGTGTGAGTTGGTCGGGGCGGTGATCGTCGGCGTTTACTTGCTGGTGTTCGAACGCCATCAGCCAATCAGCGTGCTGTTCAATACCTTTGATATCAGCGTCGACGGTTCGTACCTGCCGGCGTTCCTCACCGCTTCGCTGGCGGGGATGTTCCTGTACTACGGCTTCGAGGCGTGCGGCGACGTGGCCGAAGAAACGCCGAACCCCAGCAAGCAAATTCCGGTGGCCATGCGCATGACCATCTACATCGGCGGCATCGCGGCGATGTTCGCCTGCCTGGCGCTGATCCTCGCTGTACCAGACATGCAGGCCGTGATCAACGGCACCGACAAGGACCCGGTCACCACCATCCTCAACAACGCCTTCGGCCCGGTGGGCTCAAAAGTAGTGATGGGCGTGGTGATGATTTCCTTCATTTCCTGCGTGATCAGCCTGCAAGCGGCGGCGAGTCGCTTGCTGTATTCCTACGCCCGGGATGAAATGGTCATCGGTAGCTCACTGCTGAAGAAGATATCCCCTACAACTCAAGTACCGGTTGCGGCACTGTTCGTCTCCGGCGTCCTGCCGGCGCTGATCATTATCCTGGGTTTCTTCCTGCAAGATGCGGTGGCGACCATCGTCAGTTTCGCAGCGATTGGCATCTACCTGGCGTTCCAGATGATCGTGCTCGCGGCGTTGTATGCGCGCATGAAAGGCTGGAAACCGAGTGGCAAATTCACCCTAGGCGCGTGGGGCTGGGCGGTGAATATCGGCGCACTGGTTTACGGCGTCGGCGCAATCGTCAACATGGCCTGGCCACGGACACCGGATGCGGCGTGGTACATCAACTACGCCATGGTCCTGAGCACGGCCATCGTCATCGGTTTCGGCCTGCTCTACATGTGGCTTGCAAAACCTTACGACCACGGCACAGCACCTGCGGGTGATGCCTGGAAAGTCAGCCGGTAACGGCCCTCGCTCCGGTGCTACTTTGGCGCCGGAGCGATTTATAAAAACCAACAAGGATTGAACATGGACATCACCCGCCGCGACTTCCTCAACGGCGTTGCAGTCACCATCGCTGCCGGCATGACGCCGCTGCAAATTCTCCAGGCAGCCCCAGACGGACGCTACTACCCTCCTGCCCTTACAGGTCTGCGCGGTAGCCACGTCGGCTCCTTCGAAATTGCGCACCAGATGGGCTGGGAAAAAAAAGTTTTTGATACTGACAAGCTGCCGATCAGCGAAGAATATGACCTGGTGGTGGTAGGCGGCGGCCTCAGCGGTCTGTCAGCCGCGTGGTTCTACCGTGAGAAACATCCGAAAGCCCGCATCCTGATTCTGGAAAACCACGACGACTTTGGCGGTCACGCCAAGCGCAACGAATTCTCGGCCGGCGGTCGCACGATCATCGGCTACGGCGGCAGTGAAGCGTTCCAGTCGCCTAATCATCTTTACAGCAAGGAAGTGAATGGCCTGCTGAAGAAACTCGGCGTCGACATCAAACGCTTCGAGACAGCCTTCGACCGCCAGTTTTACCCTGACCTGGGCCTGTCCCGCGCCGTGTTCTTCGACAAAGAAAACTTTGGCGAAGACAAACTGGTGAGCGGCGATCCAACGCCGATGGTTGCCGACGACATCGCCCCCGACCAATTGCACGCACGCTCCATCCCTGACTTCATCAACGATTTCCCGTTACCGGAAGCGGATCGCAAAGCGCTGATCGCGCTGCACATGGCGCCAAAGGATTACCTCGCCGGTAAAACCCTCGAAGAGAAAACCGCGCATCTGGACAGCACCAGCTATCAGGATTTTCTGCTCAAGGACGTAGGACTGTCGGCGCAGGCGGTGAAGTACTTCCAAAGCCGCACCAACGATTTCATGGCCCTGAGCATTGACGCGGTCGCAGCGTCCGACGCCTATTCGGTTGGCTTCCCAGGCTTCGGTGCGATGAATCTCGAACCGATCAGCGAAGAAGCCCGGGCGGAAATGGAAGAGCCCTACATCTACCACTTCCCCGACGGGAACGCCTCGCTTGCCCGGTTGCTGGTCCGCAGCCTGATCCCGTCCGTGGCACCGGGCCACACGATGGACGATGTGGTCCTCGCGACGTTTGACTACGCCAAACTGGATCAACCGAAATCAGCGGTGCGCATTCGTCTCAACAGCACCGCCGTCAGCGTGCGCAACGTCGGCACGGGTGTGAACGTCGGCTATAGCCGTGGTGGTCAGCTGAGCCAGGTACGCGGGAAACACTGCATCATGGCCTGCTACAACATGATCATTCCGTACCTGCTGCGAGACCTGTCGGCCGAGCAGTCACACGCCCTGAGTCAGAACGTGAAATTCCCGCTGGTCTACACCAAAGTGGTCATCCGTAACTGGGAGTCGTTCCAGAAACTGGGTGTGCATGAAATCTACGCCGCGACCCAGCCTTACAGCCGCATCAAACTCGACTACCCGGTGAGCATGGGCGGCTACGACCACCCGCGCGACCCGAAGCAGCCTATCGGCCTGCACATGGTTTACGTTCCTACCAGCCCTAATACCGGGATGAATGCCCGGGACCAGGCGCGGGCCGGCCGTGGTCGTCTGTATGGACAATCTTTCGAACAACTGGAAGCGCAACTGCGCGATCAACTGCAACGAATGCTGGGCCCTGGTGGTTTCAATCACCAGACCGACATCCTCGCCATCACGGTGAATCGCTGGTCACACGGCTATGCGTACTTCTCCAATAGCCTGTACGACGATGCTGACGAGAGTGAAAGACTGATGAACCTGGCGCGTCAGCCAGTTGGGCGAGTGAGCATCGCCAACTCGGATGCAGCGTGGAGCGCTTATGCGCATGCCGCAATTGATGAGGCGTATCGAGCGGTGGGTGAAATCGGGTAAGCCACTGCAGGACAAAAATCCACGGATAGCGCTTGCACAGGTTCATCCGTGGATTTGCGTCGCAATCAAGAAGGCACTATCAACTCAACGGAAGGGAAGTAACTGCGGTAACGCTTCGCATCACGCGTCAGTAATGGCAGTTTTTTTACTGCGGCATGTGCGCCTATAAAAAAATCCGCCAGAACGTTATTTTTCCCACCACCCAATTTTCGATAACGAGTAAAAGCCTTCCCGGCCAGGAACAAGGCGGGACGTGGCATTTCTTGCATGCGCAAACCAAGCTGACTGACCACATCATCCAATCCTTCAAAGGTGGAAAATGTCTGGGACAACTCGGCATAGATAATGGGATTTATGACCAACTCATGAATCCTGGATTGAGCACGTAGCTGTTGAATGGACCAATCAGCCCAGACTGGGTCATCTTCCAGAACGTCGATCAACACATTCGTGTCGACCAAAAGCATCAGTCATCACCTCGCAACAACGCCATCAATTCGTCGGTCCTCCATTTGATGTCAGCCTTTCCACGTACGGCCTCAAATCGGTCAGGAGTCGCTGAATCGATGTCACCTTTTGCCTTATGACTTTGCAGTACGACCTCACCTTGCGCGTTAACGCTGAATTCGATCGCTGAACCTGGCAACAGGTGCAAAGCGTCACGGATGGGTTTAGGAATAGTGACCTGCCCTTTGCTGGTCATAGTGGTCGTCGTCATGATGATCTCCGCAAAGTATTACTGATCACAACAAAGTAATACTTAGAATATCGGTCTGCAACCGCCGCTGACCGTAGGTAAATTCTCTTCATATCGAAAGATTTCGGCCGCGACACCGCGTCACGACCTAATCTCTAACTTCTTCAAAACCGCGAAACACTCCTCATTGCATCCACCAGATAACGCATCGCAATCCGGTCACTCTCTGACAAGTCGCGATACTGCTCGACCAATTTTATTTCGTCTGAACTCAGGCGGCGTCTGCGACGGCCAACACTGAGGCAAGGAAATATTCCCAGTATTTCGGTGATGCTCTGTACTTTCGCCATGGACGAGGTCCTTTCCATATCAAAGAAAACTGCAAGAAAACCCATCGCCCTTTCACTTTCTGACTCACCGATCTGAAGGGCCCAAATCGGTCATGCCCTTAGAATAGAAAGATAATCGGTGCTGGAAAGCAGTTTTTAGAGTAATTAGTCGAAAAAAGCAGAAATGCCCTTAAATTCAGAATGTCCTGTCAGAAAAATGAACCGACATTTCTTGTTTCATTGCCAAGCTGTCGCTATGCCATCAATCAATTTGTGTCTGCAACCGAACGGTTTAAGCTATTTGGTATCTGTTTAACGTCCGTTGCGTTTGGCCGAAGGCATGTCCGAACCCCATTTTTGATCCAGCACGTGCCAGGAACGGCGCGGGATTGTTCACGACAGGTTTACTTATGCACCGCAGGAATTTACTCAAAGCGTCCATGGCCATTGCGGCCTACACGGGATTGTCAGCGACTGGCCTGCTGGCCGCTCGGGCCTGGGCGGGAAATGGCGCCGCCGATGGCGACGCGCAGGCGTTCGATTTCGAGGCCCTGAAGATTCAGGCGAAGCAACTCGCCGGCCAGCGTTACCAGGACACCAAACAGGTGCTCCCGCCGACGCTGGCGACCATGACGCCGCAGAACTTCAATGCGATTCGCTACGACGCCGATCACTCCTTGTGGAAGGATCTGAACGGTCAGCTGGACGTGCAATTCTTCCACGTGGGCATGGGCTTCAAGCAACCGGTGCGGATGTACAGCGTCGACCCGAAGACGCGTCAGGCGCGCGAGGTGCATTTCCGCCCTTCCCTGTTCAATTACGAGAAAACCACGGTCGATACCCAGCAACTGAAGGGCGATCTTGGTTTTTCCGGGTTCAAGCTGTTCAAAGCCCCCGAGCTGGACCGGCATGATGTGCTGTCCTTCCTCGGCGCGAGCTATTTCCGTGCGGTTGATGCATCAGGCCAGTACGGCTTGTCTGCACGCGGCCTGGCGATCGATACCTACGCCAAAAAGCGTGAGGAGTTCCCGGACTTCACCAAGTTCTGGTTCGAGACGCCGGACAAGGACAGCACTCGCTTCGTGGTGTACGCCCTGCTGGATTCGCCAAGCGCCACGGGTGCCTACCGTTTCGACATCGACTGTCAGGCCAGCCAGGTGGTCATGGGAGTCGATGCCCACATCAACGCCCGTACCGCGATCGAACAACTGGGCATCGCACCCATGACCAGCATGTTCAGCTGCGGCACCCATGAACGGCGCATGTGCGACACCATTCACCCGCAAATCCACGACTCTGATCGCCTGGCCATGTGGCGCGGCAACGGCGAATGGATCTGTCGTCCACTGAACAATCCGGCCACCCTGCAGTTCAACGCCTTTGCCGATACCGATCCGAAGGGCTTCGGCCTGGTGCAGACCGATCATGAATTCGCCAGCTATCAGGACACCGTCGACTGGTACAGCAAGCGCCCGAGCCTGTGGGTAGAACCTACTACCGCGTGGGGCGAAGGCTCTATCGATTTGCTGGAAATTCCTACAACCGGCGAAACCCTGGATAACATCGTTGCCTTCTGGACGCCGAAAAAACCGGTGGCCGCGGGGGATTCCCTGAACTACGGCTACAAGCTTTTCTGGAGCGCCTTGCCTCCCGTGAGCACGCCGCTGGCACGCGTCAACGCGACCCGTTCGGGTATGGGTGGATTCGTTGAGGGCTGGGCACCGGGTGAGCATTACCCGGAAGTCTGGGCGCGCCGTTTTGCCGTGGACTTCACCGGTGGTGGCCTGGATCGCTTGCCGGAAGGTGCGGGAATCGAGCCGGTGGTGACGTGCTCGAATGGTGAGGTGAAGGATTTCAACGTGCTGGTGCTGGATGACATCAAAGGCTATCGCATCACCTTTGACTGGTTCCCGACCAATGACAGCGTGGAGCCGGTAGAGCTTCGGTTGTTCATCCGTACCCAGGACCGGACGCTGAGTGAAACCTGGTTGTATCAGTACTTCCCGCCGGCGCCGGACAAGCGTAAGTACGTCTGAGGGTAAAGAGGCCAACCGGACCCACAAAGATCTCAGCGTAAAAACACAAAAGCCCCGATCACTTCGATCGGGGCTTTTGTGTTTTTACAGCTTCACTCAATCACGCAAATCCGACTCATGAATCGGCTGATCGCGGTGTGTCGCCCGCTGGTACTGCGCCGGCCAGATGGCCTTGCGTCCACCCAGATCGTCGTCGGCGTGCAACGGCCAGTACGGATCGCGCAGCAGCTCACGGGCGAGGAAGATGATGTCTGCCTGACACGTGCGCAAGATATGCTCGGCCTGGGCTGGCTCGGTAATCATTCCTACAGTGCCGGTGGCGATACCTGACTCCTTGCGCACACGTTCGGCGAACCGCGTCTGATAACCCGGGCCGGTTGGAATCTCGGCGTTGGCCGCCGTCCCCCCCGACGAGACATCGATGAGGTCAACACCCAAGGCTTTGAGGCGGCGCGCCAGTTCAACGGTCTCATCGGGGTTCCAGCCGTCCTCCACCCAGTCGGTGGCTGATACGCGAACAAACACGGGTAATTCCTCAGGCCATGCCGCCCGTACCGCTTCGGTGACTTGCAACACCAGACGAATCCGGTTTTCGAAAGAACCGCCGTATTGATCGCGACGCTGATTACTCAATGGCGAAAGAAACTGGTGCAACAGGTAACCGTGGGCGGCGTGGACTTCAACCACTTTGAAACCCGCCGTCAGGGCGCGCTTTGCCGAGTCGACAAAGGCTTGAATGACCTCGGCGATTGCGCCTTCATCAAGCTGCGTGGGCGGCGTGTGCTGGGGGTCGAATGCAATGGGCGAAGGCCCTACCGGCACCCAGCCACCGTCTTCGGGTTTGACGCTGCCGTGTTTGCCCAGCCATGGCCGATAAGTGCTGGCCTTGCGCCCGGCGTGAGCCAACTGAATGCCGGCAACAGCCCCCTGCGCGGCAATAAAGCGCGTGATGCGCTGCAATGGCTCGATCTGTTCATCATTCCACAAGCCGAGGTCCTCGGCGGTGATGCGTCCATCGGCGGTGACGGCCGTGGCTTCGGTGAAAATCAGTCCCGCGCCGCCAACTGCACGGCTGCCGAGGTGGACCAGGTGCCAGTCATTGGCCAGGCCATCGACGCTCGAGTATTGGCACATGGGCGATACCGCAATGCGGTTGAGCAGGGTCAGTTGGCGAAGGGTATAGGGTTCTAGCAGCAGACTCATGGGGCACCTCTCGAATCAGTGGGCAGGCTCCAGGGTTCTGTTTGAAAAGTCGACGAGTGACAGGAAAGAGGTACAGCGCCCGCCCCCGCGGGCAAAAAATTCGACAAGACGTCACAAGGATTATCAAGCAGTGCTTAGAGCCTAGTCGACATCGGGGGATGAGGGAGGGTTCAGATGAATTCGGTGAGAGGGGCTATCGCGGGCAAGCCCGCGATGGGCTCAGCGCGGTTCGATATGGGCAATCATCAACTGCACGGTCTCGTTACCCCGAAATTCGTTGAGGTCGAGTTTGTAGGCCAGCTCCACCCACTTGATAGTCGGATTTGGCCAGATGTCGCGGTCGATTCCGAACGCAATGCCATCGAGCTTCACCGAGC
The DNA here is from genome assembly GCF_059716215.1 of Pseudomonas sp. LBUM1643. Lineage (NCBI taxonomy): Bacteria > Pseudomonadati > Pseudomonadota > Gammaproteobacteria > Pseudomonadales > Pseudomonadaceae > Pseudomonas > Pseudomonas sp. LBUM1643. The sequence goes on along the minus strand of NZ_CP166813.1, from coordinate 1,213,908 downwards.
CGCACTCGCTTCTCAGCACGACTTTGAGGTGACGTTCACCGACAACACGCTGCTCGACCAGCTGAAACACGCCATGGAACAACGGCTCCGGAAAATGCTGCCCCCAGGGACCGGCATGCCGCAAGGCGCGCGCCAGTTCCAGGTGAAATTCCTCGACCGCCAGTGTGCCGTCCGACAGCAGGCGACCCGTCAGATCTTCTTCGCGCAATTGCCTGCGCACTTCAGCGTCGAATGCCTCGGCGAACAGCGGAAAATTCGCTTCAGGTAGCGTCAAACCTGCCGCCATCGCGTGGCCGCCGTACTTGCTGATCAAAGTGGGGTGTTGCGCTGCCACCACGCTCAAGGCGTCACGAATATGAAAACCCTGCACTGAACGCCCAGAGCCCTTGAGCAAGCCATCGCCCGCATCGGCGAAGGCGATAGTCGGTCGGAAATAGCGCTCTTTCATACGGGACGCGAGGATACCAATGACGCCCTGGTGCCACTCGGGATCGAACAGGCACAAGCCGAACGGCATGGATTCGACCGGTAAATCCTTGAGCTGGGCCAGCGCCTCACGCTGCATGCCCTGCTCGATGGATTTACGGTCCTGGTTCATGCCGTCGAGCTGGATCGCCATTTCCCGGGCAAGCCCCGCGTCTTCGGTGAGCAGGCATTCGATGCCCAGGCTCATGTCATCCAGACGCCCCGCCGCGTTCAAACGTGGGCCGACAATGAAGCCAAGGTCGGTGGAAGTGATGCGCGCTGGCTCACGTTTTGCCACTTCAAGGATCGCCTTGACCCCCGGTCGAGCACGTCCGGCGCGAATCCGCTCAAGCCCCTGATGCACCAGAATACGGTTGTTGGCGTCCAGCGGAACCACGTCGGCTACGCTGCCCAGCGCCACCAGATCCAGCAACTCGCCAATGTTCGGCTGTGGTTTGCTCTCGTACCAGCCGAGGCTGCGCAAACGCGCACGCAAGGCCATCAACACGTAGAAAATCACCCCGACACCGGCCAGTGCCTTGCTTGGAAATTCGCAACCTGGCTGGTTCGGATTGACGATGGCATCGGCCAACGGCAGTTCATCGCCTGGCAGATGGTGGTCGGTCACCAACACCTGAAGCCCGGCTTTCTTCGCAGCCGCGACGCCTTCAACGCTGGAGATGCCGTTGTCCACCGTGATCAACAACTGCGGCGTACGCGTGAGGGCGACTTCAACGATTTCCGGTGTCAGGCCGTAGCCGTACTCGAAACGGTTAGGCACCAGATAGTCGACATGCGCCGCGCCCAGCAAACGCAAGCCCAACACGCCCACCGTACTGGCGGTCGCGCCATCGGCATCGAAGTCGCCGACGATCAGAATCCGCTGACGCTGCTCCAGGGCCGTCACCAACAGGTCCACCGCCGCCTCGATGCCCTTGAGCTGCTGGAACGGGATCAACCGCGCCAGGCTCTTGTCCAGTTCAGCCTCGGACTGCACGCCACGCGCTGCATACAGGCGGGTCAACAGTGGCGGAATATCACCGAGGAAGGGCAGGATGTCGGGCAGCAGGCGAGGTTCGATACGCATGGGGTGACAGGTGCTTCTCTTGAATAGGTAGGAAATATCGGGCGCTGTGGACTGACGTGAAAAGAATCAGCCCCGTTCGCCGCTCAGCCATTGCAACTGGACTTCGTGCTGACCACGGTCGTCGGTGACGAAAATCGTCCCTTCGCTGATCATCACGTCCCACTTGATAACGCGGGGCATGTCCTTGGCCAGGGTTTCCAGCACATCCTGCGGCACGGCGGCGATGTGCACGTTCTTCAGGTTCTTGATCGCCGGAATAACCTTGGTTTCCCACACGCGCAGGCTGCCGTAGGCCAACAGGCTGGTGCGTTCGGTACGACGGGAGCACCAGGTCAGGCGATCCGCATCAGGCTGGCCGACTTCGATCCAGTGCAGAACGCGGTCATCCAGGCTTTTTTCCCACAGGGCAGGTTCATCCACGTCTGACAGACCGCGACCAAACGACAGTTGCTCGTTGTACCAGAAGGCGTAGGCGAGCAGGCGCACGGTCATGCGTTCTTCGGTTTCCGAAGGGTGACGGGCGATGGTCTGCTTCACGCTCTCGTAAACACTGCGGTCGAGGTCGGTGAGGTTCAGTTCAAACTTGTAGGTCGTGGACGGCTGGGCCATGAACGGGCTTCTTGATACGGAGAAAGGCGGCAAGTCTAACCGATGCGGCAGGCAATCAACGAATTCAAGCGATGAACCTTGGGCGACTGACGCCGGGCTATGCTAAAACGCTCTACCAGCCAGCCTTTGTCCTACAGGATCCAGCATGCCGTTCACCGCCAAACCGCTCTCAGGTCTGAAAGTCATTGAATTGGGTACGTTGATCGCCGGGCCCTTTGCCTCGCGCATTTGCGGCGAGTTCGGTGCTGACGTGATCAAGATTGAATCCCCGAACGGCGGCGATCCGTTGCGCAAATGGCGCAAGCTGTATGAAGGCACCTCGTTATGGTGGTTCGTTCAAGCGCGCAACAAAAAGTCCCTTACCCTGAACCTCAAACACCCCGACGGCCTGGCCATTCTAAAAAAGCTGCTCGGCGAAGCAGACATACTGATCGAGAATTTTCGTCCAGGCGTGTTGGAGAAGCTTGGCCTGGGGTGGGACGTTTTACATGCCCTGAATCCTAAACTGGTCATGGTTCGTCTTTCGGGATTCGGCCAGACCGGGCCAATGAAAGATCAACCGGGGTTTGGTGCTGTCGGTGAGTCCATGGGCGGCCTGCGCTATATCACGGGCTTTGAGGATCGACCTCCGGTGCGTACCGGGATTTCGATTGGCGACTCGATCGCCGCACTCTGGGGAGTGATTGGTGCGCTGATGGCGTTGCGTCATCGCGAGGTCAATGGTGGACAGGGTCAAGTGGTGGATGTGGCGCTCTATGAAGCGATCTTCGCCATGATGGAAAGCATGGTGCCGGAGTTCGACGTGTTCGGCTTCATCCGCGAACGTACCGGCAACATCATGCCGGGTATCACGCCCTCCTCGATCCACACCAGCGCCGATGGCAAACACGTACAGATTGGCGCGAATGGCGACGCAATCTTCAAGCGCTTCATGCTGATCATCGGTCGGGAAGACCTGGCCAACGACCCGGTCCTGGCCAGTAACGATGGCCGTGACACGCGCCGTGACGAGCTCTATGGGGTGATCGACCGCTGGGTCAACTCGCTGCCACTGGACACCATCATCGAGCAGCTGAATCAGGCCGAGGTACCGGCCAGCCGGATATTCAGTGCCGAAGACATGTTCAGTGACCCGCAGTACCTCGCCCGAGAGATGTTCCTGAAGGCCAAGCTGCCGGACGGCAAGGATTTCAAGATGCCGGGGATCGTGCCGAAGCTTTCAGAGACGCCCGGTACGTCGGAATGGGTCGGGCCGAAGTTGGGCGAACACAATGCGCAGGTACTCAACGATCTTGGTTACGACGATGCGCAGATCGCAAAACTGCGTGAAGACGGGGCTATCTAAGCTGAAACGCCTGTTTTCGCCGCTGTACACACACCTCCTGTCGCACGGCGGCAGGGAGATGCGTGCGTGCCTGGTTTTTGTTTTGCTCGTCGGTTTCATACCCTCAACGATGGCGCAACCCAAGGAAACCCTGGTCTGGCTATTGCGGGATCTGCCGCCACTGACGATTTTCGAAGGACCGAAAAAGGGTCAGGGCGTCATTGATCAGCTGTTGCCCCTGTTGATTGCCGGCATGCCGCAATACACACACACCCTGATGCGGGTCAATCGTGCGCGCGGTTTGCAAATGCTCCACGAGCCTTCCTTGACGTGTGATGCCGCATTGAATCGGAGCAAGGAGCGTGAGCGCTGGATCGCCTTTTCCATTCCTGTGTTTCGTGCCATGAGCAATGGTCTGGCGGTGCGGCGTGTCGACCGCGAGTCGCTCGCGCCCTTTGTTCAGGACGGTGAAGTGGACCTCGCAGCGCTGCTGGCCAGCGGCAGCGAGAAGCTTGGCATCATCGCCGAGCGCAACTACGGCGACTACCTCGACGGGCTGCTCAAACAAGCACCGCCCAACGCCCTCACCGCCCACTATGGTAACGATGCATTGGGCAGCCTCCTGCAAATGCAACGTCTGGGGCGCTTGCGAGTCGTGTTGGGGTATCGCCCGGAAATACGCTACCAGGCTGAACAACAAGGCATTGCCGAGGATGAGTTGCAGTTCTACCCGATTCGCGGGGCAGAGAAATTCCTGTCCGGCTACATCGGCTGTACCGACACGCCGCAGGGTCGTCAGGCGATTGTCGAGATCAACCAACTGCTGCGCACACTGCCCCACGATCGGTTGAGCGAGGCCTACGCCGCGTGGCTCGACCCGGAAAGTCGGAGTGCCTATCTGGAAGAGTCCAGAGCGTATTTCGAAAAACAGGCGCAGCCATGACAAATCCCAGGCAAAAAGAAACCCCGAGAAGTGGGGAGACAACTCGGGGTTAAACGTGGCCTACATAAAGACCAGTAGCAGCAAGCTACAAGCACCGGAGCACAATGCTTGATCCTGCTGTTACATGCTCTGACAGGCTTTCGTGCAGGATGGTTCCCACACACTCCAATTCAATTTCGGCTGGCCAGGAGCTTGTCTTGTGCGGCGTTACGCAATGCCGCGATGACGCAGGGTTCCAGTCGACCTTCGGCAATCATTACGTCACGGTGCAGGCCGTCGACGACATCCGTCAGCAAACGCTTGTCGCTCAATTGAGCCTGATTGAAGGCGCGCTCGACCACGATTGCGCCGGTCGAACTCTTCAGGGTCACCAGGCATTCGCCATGGGCGCCCGATGGGGTCAGCGTGACTTGATACGGGCTTAGAGCCTCACCGAGCAACAGACTGATACTTTCCATCTCGATCACCACTCAATAGTCCGAAAACAAAAGTGCCTGGGGCAGGCCTACTCTAAATGACCGCTGGCCTGAGAAGAAAGTTCTGGATTTCAATTGCAGGCGGGTTGGCGCCTTTTGGTTGATGAAGCATGCACGGGGAAGATGACAGGGAAAAAACACGCGGTCGCGAAATCAAAAAACCCGTCAGTAACCAATGGTGTCACTGAAAAAATTTCGAAACGCATGACAACCCGTGGCGAGGGAGCTTGCTCCCGCTGGGCTGCGCAGCAGTCCTTCTTTTTGAGGGCCGCTTCGCGGCCCAGCGGGAGCAAGCTCCCTCGCCACAGGTAATCGTGTTGCGCTTAAGTCGATAGCACTTACTACAACGGTTTTCCGCGATTGCCATGCTGACTGACGAAAGCCTGTACCGCTTTCAGATCATTCGGCAACACGGTGCAGCGCTCGTCCCGATCAAACAGATCGGTCAGATGCACAGGCAGCTCCAGCGCTTTACCCACACCGGCTTTTTCCACGGCATCCGGGAATTTGACCGGGTGGGCCGTCCCCAGGATGACCATCGGAATGTCCAGGCTGCGACGGCATTCACGCGCGGCCTTGACGCCAATGGCGGTGTGCGGGTCCAGCAACTCGCCGGTCTGCTCGTACACCTCGGCAATGGTCTCGCACGTCTGTGCGTCATCCACGGCCAGGGAGTCGAACAACTTGCGGGCCTCGGTCCAGCGCTCTTGTTCGACGCTGAAACCACCACCCTGCTTGAAGCTGTCCATCAAACCGGCGATCGCCGCGCCATTACGACCGTGCAGGTCGAACAGCAGACGCTCGAAGTTCGACGAAACCATGATGTCCATGGAAGGCGACAGCGTGGCGTGCAAGGTTTCCTTGACGTACTGATTGCCGCTCATGAAGCGGTGCAGGATGTCGTTGCGGTTGGTGGCGACGATCAACTGGTTGATCGGCAGACCCATGTTGCGTGCCAGGTAGCCGGCGAAGATATCGCCGAAGTTGCCGGTAGGCACCGAGAACGATACCGAGCGAGCCGGGCCGCCCAACTGCAGGGCTGCGTGGAAGTAGTAAACGATCTGGGCCATGATCCGCGCCCAGTTGATCGAGTTCACTGCCACCAGACGCGTGCCTTTGAGGAAACTCTGGTCGGCGAAGCTGGCCTTGACCATTTCCTGGCAGTCATCGAAGTTGCCTTCGATGGCGATGTTGTGGATGTTCTCGCCGAAAATGGTGGTCATCTGGCGACGCTGCACTTCGGACACGCGGTTGTGCGGGTGCAGGATGAAGATGTCGACGTTTTCGCAGTGCTTGCAGCCTTCGATGGCAGCCGAACCGGTGTCGCCGGACGTAGCGCCGACAATCACCACGCGCTCACCACGTTTTTCCAGCACGTAGTCGAGCAAGCGCCCGAGCAGCTGCAAGGCGAAATCCTTGAACGCCAGGGTCGGGCCGTGGAACAGCTCCAATACCCACTCGTTACCGTTCAGCTGACGTAACGGAGCCACGGCGCTGTGGGAGAACACGCCGTAGGTTTCTTCAAGAATCTTTTTGAAATCGGCATCCGGAATGCTGCCGGTAACGAACGGGCGCATCACCCGGAAGGCCAGCTCGTGATAAGGCAGGCCGGCCCAGGACGCGATTTCTTCCTGGGTGAAACGTGGCAGGTTTTCCGGCACATAGAGGCCGCCGTCCGTGGCCAGACCGGCCAGCAGGACGTCTTCGAAATTCAGGGCCGGTGCCTGGCCGCGGGTACTGATATAACGCATGACTGACTCCAATGGACAGTGTTCGCAAAGCCGGGCCCGCAAGCGGGCCCGGTGAACGATAACGGCTTAGTTCAGGTGCTCGACGCGGATCCGTACGACCGGTCCCACGACGCCTGTCAGGGCTTCCAGCGCGGCAATCGCGTCGTTCATGTGCTGTTCCAGCACACGGTGGGTCAGCAGGATCATCGGCACCAGACCGTCATGTTCTTCGACTTCTTTCTGCATGATCGATTCGATGTTGATGCCGCGCTCCGACAGGATGCTTGCGACCTGAGCCAGCACGCCCGGATGATCCTTGGCCTGAATGCGCAGGTAGTAGGCGCTTTCGCAGGCTTCGATCGGCAGGATCGGGTGGGCCGACAGCGAGTCTGGCTGGAACGCCAGGTGCGGTACGCGGTTTTCCGGGTCGGACGTCATGGCGCGAACCACGTCTACCAGATCGGCGATGACCGACGAAGCGGTCGGCTCCATGCCGGCGCCAGCACCGTAGAACAAGGTCGAACCCGCAGCATCGCCGTTGACCATCACCGCGTTCATCACGCCATTGACGTTGGCGAGCAAACGATCGGACGGGATCAGTGTCGGGTGCACGCGCAACTCGATACCGGCAGCCGTGCTGCGAGCCACACCAAGGTGCTTGATGCGATAGCCCAGCGCTTCGGCGTAGTTCACGTCAGCGGTGGTCAGCTTGGTGATGCCTTCGGTGTATGCCTTGTCGAACTGCAGCGGAATACCGAACGCAATGGACGCCAGGATCGTCAGCTTGTGGGCTGCATCGATACCTTCGACGTCAAAGGTCGGATCGGCTTCGGCGTAACCCAAGGCCTGCGCTTCGGCGAGCACGTCTTCGAAGGTCCGGCCTTTTTCACGCATTTCAGTCAGGATGAAGTTGCCAGTGCCGTTGATGATGCCGGCGACCCAATTGATACGGTTGGCGGACAGGCCTTCACGGATCGCCTTGATCACCGGGATGCCACCGGCCACTGCTGCTTCGAACGCCACGATCACGCCTTTCTCGCGTGCCTTGGCGAAGATTTCGTTACCGTGAACGGCAATCAGTGCCTTGTTCGCGGTGACCACATGCTTGCCATTCTCGATGGCCTTGAGTACCAGCTCACGGGCAACGGTGTAGCCGCCCACCAGCTCTATAACGATGTCGATCTCAGGGTTCGTGGCCACTTCGAAGACATCGTTGGTAATCGCAATACCGGTCGTTTGGAACTGAGGCTTTGGCGTGCGCGTGGCAATTTGTGCCACTTCGATCCCACGCCCGGCACGACGAGCAATTTCCTCGGCGTTGCGCTGAAGTACGTTGAAGGTACCGCCACCGACGGTTCCTAACCCACAGATGCCTACTTTGACCGGTTTCACTGTGAACTCCCCATAAAACGGCCGACTCAAGGCCGGCCGTGAAAACAACCGCATACTCGCGGTTCTCTATTAATGGCTCGGCGAACAACGCCGCCGAACCATGATCGTCAAAGGCTAACCGTGACGATGCGAATTTACTTCGCGCCCAGCGCCAGTTTGGCGACTTGTGGCGCAGGCTGGTAGCCCGGAATGACCTGACCGTCAGCCAAAACGATGGCCGGCGTGCCGTTCACGCCAATCGACTGACCGAGGGCAAATTGCTTGGAAACCGGGTTATCGCATTTGGCGGCCTTGATTTCCTTGCCGTCGACCATTTTGTCCATGGCCGCTTTCTTGTCCTTCGAGCACCAGACCGCTTGCAGCTGCTCGTCACCCGGCGAACCCAGGCCCTGGCGCGGGAACGCGACGTAACGCACTTCGATGCCGCGCTTGTTCAGCTCAGGCACTTCGGCGTGCAGTTTGTGGCAATACGGGCAGGTGGTGTCGGTGAAGACGGTGATGTGCGATTTGGTTTCGCCGATGGCCGGGTACACCACGGTTTCTGCAACCGGAATCTCGTTGACCAGTTTGGAAACGCCCAGTCGTTCGGTCTTCTCGGTCAGGTTGACCGGTTTGCCGTCCTTGAGCTGGAACAGGTAGCCCTGAACGATGTATTGGCCATCAGCGCTGGCGTAGAGCACGCGGCTGCCTTTGAGCTTGACTTCGTACATGCCTGGCAGCGGGCTGGCGGAAATGCTTTCTACCGGCACCTCCAGCTCGAGGTTTTCCAGACTTTTACGGATGGCTTTGTCGGCCGCATCATCGGCGACGGCAAAGGTGCTGACCAACGCAATGGCTGCGGCGGCGAAAATATGGGTCAGACGCATGAGAACTCCTGAAGGCGGACAAATGGGACGATCAGAACGCCCGTGCCGAAACACCGGGTCATAACCGCCCATCGTGCAAACCGGCAAAGCCTACCACATAAGGCTTGCGGGGCCGAATGTGCCTGATGCAACACCCTGTGAGTTCGAAGGCCAGGCATTAATGTGGCGAGGGGATTTATCCCCGTTGGACTGCGCAGCGGTCCCAATTGGGGCTGCTTCGCAACCCAACGGGGATAAATCCCCTCGCCACAGACAACATTTCAACTTTTGGACACGGAGTTATCCGCGGGGGTGGTGTTTGGCGTGCAGGTCTTGCAAGCGGGCGCGAGCGACATGGGTGTAGATCTGGGTCGTGGACAGATCACTATGGCCAAGCAGCATTTGCACAACCCGCAGGTCCGCGCCGTGATTGAGCAGGTGCGTGGCGAAGGCGTGGCGCAAGGTATGGGGGGACAGCGACTTGCCGATCCCGGCCACCTTGGCCTGGTGCTTGATGCGATGCCAAAACGTCTGCCTGGTCATCTGCTCGCCGCGCAGACTCGGGAACAGACAATCGCTGGGACGTCCGCCGAGCAACTCGCTGCGTGCGTCGCGCATGTAGCGCTCTACCCAGACAATCGCCTCCTCGCCCATCGGCACCAACCGCTCCTTGCTGCCCTTGCCCATCACTCGCAGCACACCTTGGCGCAAGTTGACTTGCTCCAGCGTCAGACTGATCAATTCTGTCACCCGCAAACCACAGGCGTAGAGCACCTCAAGCATGGCGCGATCCCGCTGACCGATAGCCTCGCTCAAGTCCGGTGCCTTCAGCAAAGCTTCCACATCGGCTTCCGACAAGGATTTAGGCAATGGTCGTCCCAGCTGCGGCATGTCGATGCGCAAGGTCGGATCGACGGCGATCAGTTTTTCCCTCAACAGGTAGCGATAGAAACCGCGCACTCCCGAGAGGAATCGAGCAGTGGAACGAGGCTTATAGTTTTGTTCCAGACGCCAGGCCAGATGATCGAGAATCAACTCGCGTCCGGCGTTGATCAACTCCAGCCCTTTTTCCTGCAGCCAGCCATTGAACAGGGCCAGGTCACTGCGATAAGCATCACGGGTGTTATCGGAAAGCCCTTTTTCCAGCCATAACGCGTCGAGAAATTGGTCTATCAAAGGATGATCGATGGCAGGCATAAAGGCTCAGGCAAGACCGACAGTACGGCTAGGGAAGATAAATCGCAGGCAACAAAAAAGCAGCCCGTAGGCTGCTTTTTTCTGCATCGGAAGCTGGACTTAAGCCAGTTTTTCCTTGATGCGAGCTGCTTTACCGGACAGGTCACGCAGGTAGTACAGCTTGGCTTTACGTACGTCACCGCGACGCTTAACGGCCATGCTGTCGATTTGCGGGCTGTAGGTCTGGAAAGTACGCTCTACGCCAACACCGTTGGAGATTTTACGAACGGTGAAAGCACTGTTTACGCCGCGGTTACGCTTGGCGATAACAACACCTTCGAACGCTTGCAGACGCGAACGGTCGCCTTCCTTCACTTTCACCTGAACGACAACAGTGTCGCCCGGGGCAAAGGTAGGGATCTCTTTGGTCATCTGCTCTGCTTCGAGTGCAAGGATGATTTTGTTAGTCATGCTGTGCTCCTAAGGTAAATCGTCGGATCTACCATCGATACGTTGTTAACTATCGTCCCGCTCGTGGATGTATTCCTCGAGCAGCTTCTTCTCTTCTCCAGAAAGCGAGCGGCTTTCCAGAAGATCGGCGCGTCGTTCAAAGGTCCTACCAAGGGACTGCTGTAAACGCCAACGCCGGATATGCGCGTGATTGCCACTTAGCAATACGTCGGGAACACGCTGATCCGCATACACCTCCGGTCGGGTGTAGTGCGGGCAATCCAGCAAACCATCCGTAAAGGAATCTTCCTCTGCGGAGTCCGCATGCCCTAAAGCTCCAGGCAGCAGTCGTGTAACCGCATCGATCAGGACCATCGCCGGCAGCTCGCCGCCAGACAGTACATAGTCGCCAATCGACCACTCTTCATCGACATGAGCTTCTATGAAACGCTCGTCAATGCCTTCATAACGGCCGGCAATCAGGATCAATGCATCCAGATTCGCCAACTCGCGTACCGCCGACTGATTCAGTTGACGGCCTTGGGGGGACAGGTAAATCACCTTCGCCGCCTCCCCGGCTGCTGCCTTGGCCTGAACCAGAGCATCTTCCAGGGGCTTGATCTTCATCACCATGCCCGGACCACCGCCAAATGGGCGATCATCCACAGTGTGATGTCGATCCGTCGTGTAGTCTCGCGGGTTCCAACAGGTGAGCTGCAAGAGCCCCTGTTTCACCGCCCGACTGGTGATGCCGTACTCGCTGATGGCGGAGAACATCTCGGGAAACAAACTGATCACTTCTACGCGCAAATTAGCCACGCTTAGAAGTCCGCATCCCAATCCACCTTCATCTCGCCTGCGGCAAGGTCGACAGCCAACACGCATTGCTCCGTATAGGGCAGCAGGCGTTCGCGATCATCCAGGCTGCCAGCGCAAGGCTTGACCACCATTACATCATTGGCGCCGGTTTCCAGAAGATGATCGATCTTCCCGAGCAATTGCCCAAGTTGGTCAATGACCTTCAGACCTTCGAGCTGGTACCAGTAGTACTCGCCGTCGGTCAATTCAGGGAACAGGTTGCGCGGCACGCAGATCTCATAACCGGCCAGAAGACGAGCTTCTTCACGATCATCGAGACCCTTGAGCTTCGCGACCAGGAACTTGTCGTTCCCGCGTCCGCTGACCAGCTCAACCTGCTTCACATTGCCTTCGCGCTTGAGCGTCCAGGTTTTGTATTGCAACAGGTTTTCAGTAGGATCAGTAAAGGAGTACACCTTCACTTCGCCGCGAACGCCATGAACAGAATAAATCTTGCCGATAACGATCAAATCATCAGCATCAGCTGGCGTCGCGTTCATATTGCTCAGGCCGCAGCCTTAGCAGCGTCCTTCAACAACTGAGCAACACGCTCAGAAGGTTGTGCACCAACGCTCAGCCAGTAGGCTACGCGCTCTTGGTTCACGGACAGACGAACTTCTTGACCACGAGCAACAGGGTTGAAGAAACCAACCTGTTCCTTGTGCGAACCGTCGCGCGGGTTGCGGCTGTCGGTTACGGTCAAGTGGTAAAACGGGCGCTTTTTGGAGCCGCCAAGGGCAAGACGGATTGTTAGCATGTGAACATCGTTCCTGTAGTCGGTGCTGCAAATCTAAAGGCACAGCGGGCATAGGTGCCCGAAAGGCCGCATATTCTAAGGAATATCCGGACTTTTGCAAATGTCTTTTTCCGGCTGCCTATCGGCCGCCATCAAGATTTGCTATAGAGCCGTCGTTGAAAACGGCCAGTCAGCTCCCGCCAAGTGCGGGTTTGCTGGAGATCTCACATCCCTGTGAGCTGCGCAAGAGCAAGCCCTTACGCGAAAACTTTACATTTTGGGCATGCCGCCGCCGGGCAACATACCGCCCATGCCGCGCATCATTTTGGCCATTCCGCCTTTCGCGGAGAATTTCTTCATCATCTTCTGCATTTGCTTGTGCTGCTTGATCAAGCGACCAATGTCCTGCACCTGAGTGCCGGAACCCATGGCAATACGGCGTTTGCGCGAACCGCTGATCAGCTCAGGGTCGCGGCGCTCGGCCGGGGTCATGGAGTTGATGATGGCTTCCATCTGCTTGAATTGCTTCTCTGCCGCACCCTGGGCATTGCCCATTTGCGCCAGGTTCACACCGCCGATGTTCGGCAGTTTGTCCATAAGGCCACCAAGGCCACCCATGTTCTTCATCTGTTGCAGCTGATCGCGGAAGTCTTCGAGGTCGAAGCCCTTGCCCTTCTTCAGTTTCTTGGCAAGTTTGTCGGCTTTATCCTTGTCGAGCGTCGCTTCCGCCTGTTCGATCAGGCTGAGCACGTCACCCATGCCGAGGATGCGCGAAGCAATACGCTCAGGGTGGAACGGTTCGAGCGCTTCGCTCTTCTCGCCCATACCGATGAACTTGATCGGCTTGCCAGTAATGGCGCGGACCGACAGCGCGGCACCGCCACGGGCGTCGCCGTCGACCTTGGTCAGGATGACACCGGTCAGCGGCAGCGCATCACCGAAGGCCTTGGCCGTGTTGGCGGCGTCCTGGCCGGTCATGGCGTCGACCACGAACAGGGTTTCGACCGGGTTGATCGCAGCGTGCAACGCCTTGATCTCGCCCATCATCTCTTCATCGATGTGCAGGCGACCGGCGGTATCGACGATGACCACATCGATGAACTTGAGCTTTGCTTCTTTAATAGCCGCTTGCGCGATGTCGACCGGCTTTTGGCTCAAATCGGACGGGAAGAACGTAACGCCCACTTCGCCCGCGAGCATTTCCAGCTGCTTGATCGCCGCAGGACGGTAAACGTCTGCCGACACGACCATGACGGATTTCTTTTTGCGCTCTTTGAGGAAGCGCGCAAGTTTACCGGCGGTGGTGGTTTTACCGGCACCCTGCAAACCGGCCATCAGCACGACGGCTGGTGGCACGGCACTCAGGTTCAGGTCTTCGTTGGCAGCGCCCATCAGGCTTTCGAGCTCTGCCTGAACGATCTTCACGAAGGCCTGGCCCGGCGTCAGGCTGCGCGACACTTCGGTGCCGACGGCGCGTTCCTTGACCGAATTGACGAAGTCTTTGACCACCGGCAAGGCGACGTCAGCTTCGAGCAACGCCATGCGCACTTCACGCAGGGTGTCTTTGATGTTGTCCTCGGTCAGTTTGGCTTTGCCGGTGACATGGCGCAGCGTCTGCGAGAGACGGTCGGTTAAGTTTTCAAACATTGCGCGATCCTTTCAGGCCCTGTGTAGACCGGGATAATGGCGGCCCAGACCGGAATAAACATGTGCTCGGCGAGCCTGCGGCGTGGGCAGGTCGCGGATTATAGCGAAGACTGCGGCTGGCGGACACCTCGCTGTCAGGTTGCATGGTCTTTCGTGCAACTAAGGTTCTATGCCAAACTCAGCGCCTTTCGGGCTTGCCTAACAGGATTTATGCTCCCCTTGTCACCCAGCTTGCTAACGACCCTCGCCGCCGCCTGCTTATACGCCGCTGCGACTATCTACCAAGGCACTCGCCTGGCCTCCGGTGCCAAGGCGAACAAGCGCCTGCTGGTCACGCTCGGCGTGCTGGCCGTGCTGGCCCACAGCGCCAGCCTTTTAACCCATCTGCTGACGCCGATCGGCCTGGGCCTGGATTTTTTCAACGCCGCCAGTCTGATTGCGGTGGCGGTCATTGCCCTGACCCTGCTGGCCTGCTCGCGTATTCCGGTAGAGAACCTGCTAGTGCTGCTGTTCCCGCTAGGCGCCGCTACCGTGCTGCTCGCCCAGTTCGCCCCGGCGGGAACCGTGCAGATCATCGACGAAGAGCCCGGCATTCTTGCCCACATCCTCTTGTCGATCCTCGCCTACGGCATGTTTACCATCGCCGTGTTCCAGGCCTTGCTGCTGCTGGTCCAGGACCATCAACTCAAGCACAAGCACCCTTCCGGCCTGATCAAAAACTTCCCGCCCCTGCAAACCATGGAAAGCCTGTTGTTCGGCTTCCTCTGGGCCGGCTGGACCCTGCTGTCGATGTCGCTGATTTCTGGCTGGCTGTTTGTCGACAATCTGTTCGCTCAGCACCTGGTGCACAAGACCTTGCTGGCGTGTCTGGCCTGGATAGTGTTCAGCGTGCTGCTCTGGGGCCGTAATCGGCTCGGATGGCGAGGACACAAGGCGATTCGCTGGACTCTCGCCGGTTTCTGCCTGCTGATGCTGGCGTACTTTGGCAGCAAGCTGGTTCGTGAATACATTCTGCACATCTGACGGGCGGCATTAATGGACGACTTGCCCATAGGGCCGATGCTCGCGGTATTGGCCCTGCTGATTTTATGGTCGGGGCTGTTTACAGCCATCGAAGTGGCGCAACAGCATCTGCTGGCTCAGCGCACCGCCTCGCGCGCCAGCGACAAACCGGTGGCGAAGCTGAGTTTCCCCCTCAATAGCCTGATCCTCTGCAACACCCTGTGCCGAGCACTGGTGGTGGTCATCAGCACCTTGCTGGCGATTTTCACCTGGGCCGAAAACGGTCCATGGGCTGCCTGCCTTGGGGCTGGCGCCGTTCTGCTGGTGTTCGCCGATTACCTGCCGCGCACCCTGGCGATCCGCTACCCGGATGCGATCCTGGCCCTGGGCAACTCCTTGCTGCGCGCGCCCCTGAAAATCATCTACCCTGCCGCCTGGCTGCTCAATGGCATCGCGCAATTACTGACGCGACCGTTTGCCCGCACAGCCAAAGTGGTTCAACAGAGTGAAGACGAAACACCGAATGATCGGCATGACGATCATGATCAGGCGGTCTGCCGCCCGCATCCGCTGTCGGGCATCCATGCGCTGGACAACATCACGGTCAACGACATTCTGGTAACGCGCAGTGACGTCGACGGGATCAATCTCGATGACTCTCTCGAAGAAATCATCGAGCAGCTGCGCAACAACAAGCGCACGCGATTGCCAGTATTCCACAGCGACATCAATCAGGTTGAAGCCGTCCTCAATACCCGGCAGATCCGCCACCTGCTGCCCGACGGCACGTTGACCCTCGAGGCGTTACTCGCGGCAAGTCACGAACCGTATTTCGTTCCGGAAAGCACACCGCTGCAGCTGCAGCTATTGAATTTCCACAAGCAACAACGACGCCTGGGCATGGTGGTCGACGAGTACGGCGAAGTGCTCGGCATCGTCACGCTGGAAGATATTCTTGAAGAAATCGTTGGCGAATTCGAAAGCCAGCACAGCCTGGATAACCCTCATATTCATCCGCAAGCCGACGGCAGGCTGATGATCGAGGGCGCTGCGTCAATTCGCGAGCTGAACAAGAGCCTGGGATGGCACCTGCCCAGCGACGGCCCGAAGACCCTCAACGGGCTGGTCACCGAGGCGCTGGAGACGATTCCGGACAGCGCGGTATGCCTGAAGATCGGACGCTACCGGCTGGAGATCCTGGAAACGGAAGACAATCGGGTTACTCGGGTGTTGATCTGGCACACAAGCTCAGTTCCAGTGGTTATCTGAACCCTGACTCATTCCCTCTGTTGAAAGGACTTATCTGTGGCGAGGGAATTTATCGGAATGCCGCACCACCCCGTTTCGCTGCGAAGCAGCGTCAAAAACTGCAACCGTGTCCTCGCTGATACACCGCGCATATCTATCTTACGACTGCTTCGCAGCCGAACGGGGTGGTGCGGCATTCCGATAAATCCCCTCGCCACAAATGCATTGCCAGCCCCTCAGTCACTTATTGTCATCGCCAGCCCTTGCCCACTTGTTTGATCGTTAGGCTCCTTCCTATAATCGGAGCGCTTACCCAAGCTCTGCGCCACCCCGGTGCTACCCGCACTCTGCGTTAAACCCACATCCCTGGGTGTTCGACCATAATAATTCGCTCCACTGGGGCACATGACTGTCAGGGATAACCGCATGACGACCAGCACGACCTACTCAAATACCGCGCCTGCGCAGCCGACGAATTCCGCCACTCGCGTGGCCACGGCGAGCTTCATCGGCACCGCCATCGAATTCTACGATTTCTACGTTTACGCCACCGCCGCCGCGCTGGTGATCGGCCCGGTGTTCTTTCCGCAAACCTCCGGCACGGCTCAGATGCTGTCGGCGTTTCTCACTTTTGGTATCGCTTTCATCGCCCGACCGCTGGGTTCGGCGCTGTTTGGCCACTTCGGCGACCGCATTGGCCGCAAATCGACACTGGTCGCCTCGCTGCTGCTAATGGGCGTGTGCACCACGCTGATCGGCGTACTGCCGGGTTACGACAGCATCGGGGCCTGGGCGCCGATCCTGCTGTGCGTGCTGCGCTTTGGCCAAGGCCTGGGACTGGGAGGTGAATGGGGCGGTGCGGCACTATTGGCTACGGAAAATGCGCCCAAAGGAAAACGCGCCTGGTTTGGCATGTTTCCGCAGCTTGGCCCCTCCATAGGCTTCCTCGCCGCAAATGGTCTGTTCCTGACCCTGGCCATGACGCTGACGGATGAGCAGTTCCGCTCGTGGGGCTGGCGCATTCCGTTTCTGCTGAGTGCCGCACTGGTGATGGTCGGCCTCTATGTCCGCCTCAAGCTCCACGAAACCCCGGTGTTCGCTAACGCGATGGCGCGCCAGGAACGGGTAAAAATGCCTGTGGTCGAGCTGTTCAGCCAGTACTGGGCGCCCATGTTGCTGGGCGCCGGGTCGATGGTCGTTTGCTATGCGCTGTTCTACATCTCGACCGTGTTTTCGCTGAGCTATGGCGTCTCGACACTGGGCTACACCCGCGAAACCTTCCTCGCACTGCTGTGCTTTGCGGTTCTGTTCATGGCCGCTGCGACGCCATTATCAGCCTGGGCCAGCGACCGTTACGGGCGTAAACCGGTGCTGATCATCGGTGGTGTGCTGGCGATTCTGTCGGGATTCCTGATGGAGCCGTTGCTGACTCAAGGATCAACCTGGGGCGTGGCGCTGTTTCTGTGCATCGAGCTGTTTCTGATGGGTGTAACGTTTGCGCCAATGGGCGCGCTGCTGCCTGAATTGTTTCCAACGCACGTGCGCTATACCGGCGCGTCGGCCGCTTACAACCTGGGCGGCATCGTCGGCGCCTCGGCTGCACCGTTCTTCGCGCAGAAACTGGTGGCGATGGGTGGTTTGAGTTATGTCGGGGGGTATGTATCGGGGGCGGCGGTGCTGAGTTTGATCGCGGTGTTGTGTTTGAAGGAAACCCGTCACAACGATTTGAATCGGGTGGTCTGAAGCAAGAGCCAAAGCAAAAGCTTCGCGAGCAAGCCCGCTTCCCACACTGGTTTTGTGAACGACACAGATCCAATGTGGGAGCGGGCTTGCCCGCGATAGCCGCGCCTCGGTTTACAGCTCTACAACGACCGCCTGAGCAGCGCGGGTCGCTTTGGCACGTGCTGCTTCAATCGACTCATCCCGCGCCAACGCCACACCCATCCGGCGCTGACCATTCACCTCTGGCTTACCGAACAGACGCAGCGCGGTATCCGGTTCGCTCAACGCCGCACCCAGGTTGGCGAACGCCGTCTGGGTCGATTGGCCTTCCACCAGAATCACAGCCGACGCCGAAGGGCCGAACTGACGAATCAGCGGAATCGGCAAACCCAGAATCGCCCGTGCGTGCAGTGCGAACTGCGACAGGTCCTGGGAAATCAGGGTTACCAGACCGGTGTCATGCGGACGTGGTGAGACTTCGCTGAACCACACCTGATCACCTTTGATGAACAGCTCGACACCAAACAAACCGCGGCCACCCAAGGCTTCGGTAACGGCTTTTGCTACCCGCTCGGATTCAGCCAAGGCAATCGGGCTCATGGCTTGAGGCTGCCACGATTCCTGGTAATCGCCCTTCTCCTGACGGTGGCCCACCGGGGCGCAGAACGTGGTGCCGCCAATGTGGCGCACGGTCAGCAAAGTGATTTCGTAGTCGAAGTCGATGAAACCTTCAACGATCACACGTCCTTTGCCGGCACGACCGCCTTCCTGGGCGTAATCCCAGGCGGTTTTCACGTCATCGGCACTGCGCAGCAGGCTCTGGCCTTTGCCCGACGAGCTCATTACCGGTTTCACTACGCACGGAAACCCGAGGTCTTCAACGGCTTTGCTGTAGTCCTCGAAGGTGTCGGCAAAATGATACGGCGACGTTGGCAGGTCCAGCTCTTCAGCCGCCAGACGACGAATGCCTTCACGGTTCATGGTCAGCTGCGTTGCGCGCGCCGTCGGGATCACGGTGAAGCCTTCAGCTTCCAGCTCAACCAGGGTGGCGGTGGCGATTGCTTCGATTTCCGGCACGATGAAGTGCGGCTTCTCGGCTTCGATGACCGCGCGCAGAGCGGCGCCGTCGAGCATGTTGATCACGTGGCTGCGATGCGCCACTTGCATGGCCGGCGCGTCGGCATAGCGATCCACGGCAATCACTTCAACGCCCAGGCGTTGCAGCTCGATCACCACTTCCTTGCCCAACTCACCACAGCCACACAGCAATACGCGGGTCGCGGTTGGCGACAATGGAGTTCCGATACGGGTCATCTCAGGTCCTCAAAGAAGCGGATCATCGAGGGTAGCGAGCACGTGGCGCGCTTCCCATGGGGCGAAAGCGCGGCATTTTACATGAACCTGAGGCTTTGGCTTCAGCTGGCGACGGCCTGTTTGCGCAGACGCCACGCCATGATCAGCCACACCGCCGTCACACCCGCGAACTTGGAGCCCATCGCCGTGAGGATCACGCCCGGTGTGAACGCGTCGATCATGCCGAAAAAGATGAAAGTATCGAGGGGAATGCTCAGTGCAGAACTTATCCACAGGCGGTCATGCAACGGGCGCCGGGTAATGGTGAATACCAGCCAGTCGATGCATTCCGACACCGCGAAAGCCGTGGCACTGGCCAGCGCAATGGAAGGGTCGGAAGTGACGTAGGAAAGCACCAGCGCAGCCAGCATTGCGGCGATGGCGCCGTGGCCGAATCGGATTTGCACCATGTCCCGAAGGACAAACACCAACCCACCCCAGGCAGACCAGATGATGTCCAGGTGCGGGGCAGTGGAAAAGGCGTAGTTGATCAGCACGACGCTGCTGATGTAGGCGATCAGGAAGAGCATGGAGATGGGGGATACCTGTCAATTTGGTGCGCAGAATACCGTAGGAGCTGCGGGACTTGTATGACCTGTGGAAGCTTCGAACCTGTGGCACCTGTGGCACCTGTGGCCTGTGGCACCTGTGAACCTGAGCACCTGTAGGAGCTGTCGAGTGCAACGAGGCTGCGATCTTTTGATCTTGCCTCTAAAACAAGATCAAAAGATCGCAGCCTCGTTGCACTCGACAGCTCCTACGGCTCCTACGGGTCCTACAGTGACTACTGGCCCGGTGTTTTGCCGATCATCCAGAGAAGGCCACTGGACTTGGCCCGCTCATGACATAACCCCAGGACCTGGCGTCGTTCGTCGTTGTCCATCCGGCTCCAGCGAGTGATCTCGTCCACCGTGCGCTGACACCCGGTGCAAATATCATCATCGTCCAGCGCACATACATTGACGCAGGGCGATCGGACCGGCCGTTCAGGGATGTTCATTCTTCCTGCTCGGCCAGATCGCGGGCGTAACGCTGGGAGTTATGCACGTAGTGGGCGGCGCTGGCTTCGAGCATCTTCTTCTGCGGTTCGGTCAACTCGCGCACGACCTTGCCCGGCGATCCCATGACCAACGAGCCATCAGGAATTTCCTTGCCCTCGCCGATTAAAGAATTAGCGCCAATGATGCAGTTCTTGCCGATCCTGGCCCCATTGAGAATCACGGCATTGATACCGATCAGGCTGTAATCGCCCACCGTGCAACCGTGCAGCATGGCGTTGTGGCCGATGGTCACGCCGGTGCCGATGGTCAGCGGATAGCCCATGTCGGTGTGCATCACGGTGCCGTCCTGAACGTTGCTGTTCTTGCCGATCAGGATCAACTCGTTGTCGCCTCGCAGCACGGCGTTGAACCAGACGTTGGCGCCCTCTTCCAGTTTGACCTTGCCCACCAGCACGGCATTGGGAGCGACCCAGCTTTGTGGGTGGGTTTCGACGCGGGCGTCGCCCAGGCGGTATTTCATCTTATTGTCCTCAAGGCCAGGCAGGCGCACTTAAAAAGCCGGGTGTTGGCCATACGAACGATGGCTCAAGTATTGATAAAACTCTTGGGCGGCTGATGCAGGCTGATTTTCGCGTCATACAGCAAGTTGATCAACTCGACGATCATGATCGCCGTCAGGCCCCAGATCTTGTATTCGCCATAACGATAACTGGGCACATACCAACTGCGGCCTTGGTAGTCGATGCGATGGGTATGCTCGCGGGGATCTTCGCGGAAAAATTCGAGCGGCACACTGAACACCGCAGCGATCTCGGCATCGTTGGCACGATACTCGACGAAATCCGGAATCACGCCAACATACGGTGTGACCTTGATGCCGTGCAGAGAAATCAGCGGGCTGAGCGGGCCGATCACCTCGACGAGTCCTGGCGGCAGGCCAATTTCTTCTTCAGCCTCACGCAGGGCGGTAAAAATCAGGTCAGGGTCTTCAGGGTCGCGACGACCACCCGGGAAGGCCACTTCACCGCCATGGGTCGAGAGCCCGCTGGCGCGCAGGGTCAGAACCAGTTCCGGTTCGTCACTGCGGGTGATGGGCACCAGTACGGCGGCCTCGGGAAAGCGTTTGTCGGTTTCCAGGGTTCGCGGCGTGTGGTTGCTTACCCGATGCAGTAGCTCATCCAGCATGAGTGATCTCGATCTGTGCCTGTAGGGTCTGTTGACGTTTGCTGACGACCGCGTTGGGCGCCAACGCAGTCCGCGAGCAAACGTCAACAGACCCTATGCATCATGCACCAATCGCACCGACCGCCCAAGCCCCGAACAGCCGTGTGTCGCTAAACGACAACTTGCCGACTGACACCGCCGCACGCCAAGATAGGCGCAGCATTCAGGAACCCAAGCATGAAATTTTGCAGTCAGTGCGGTAACCCAGTGACCCAACGCATTCCCGAAGGCGATGCACGCCTGCGGTATGTCTGCGACAGCTGTCATACGATTCATTATCAGAACCCCAATATCGTCGCCGGTTGCGTGGCCACCTGGGGCTCCAAAGTGCTGTTGTGCCGCCGCGCCATCGAGCCAAGGCTGGGCTATTGGACCCTGCCCGCCGGTTTCATGGAGAACGGGGAAACCATCGAGCAAGCGGCCATTCGCGAGACCGCCGAAGAAGCCTGCGCCCGGGTCCGCGACTTGAGCATCTATACGTTGATCGATGTGCCGCACATCAGCCAGGTGCATGTGTTCTTTCGCGCGGAACTGGTGGACCTGAACTTTGCAGCAGGCATCGAAAGCCTCGAAGTTCAACTATTTGAAGAGGCCGACATCCCTTGGTCCGACCTGGCTTTCCGCACAGTGGGTCGTACTCTAGAATGCTTCTTCGCTGACCGGCGGACCGAGGTCTACCCCGTACGGTCCGAATCGATCCCGCCGCTTGCTCAGCCGGTCATTACTTGATTTGAATTTTGGAATGCTGCCGACGCTAAAAGATCGTCGACTGCGGCAGCTCCTGCAAAATCACCTATAAATACATAGTCGCGACACCTTTTAGGGATATCGTTTCAATGCGCTGGTTGCTTGCCCTGCTTTGCATGTCGTTCATCGCTGTGTCCCAGGCTTCCACCGTGGTGACCCTGGATGGCAAACCGATCGAAAAGGTGTTGGTGCTCAAGTCCGCTCATCAA
This sequence comes from Pseudomonas sp. LBUM1643, assembly GCF_059716215.1. Classification (NCBI taxonomy): domain Bacteria; kingdom Pseudomonadati; phylum Pseudomonadota; class Gammaproteobacteria; order Pseudomonadales; family Pseudomonadaceae; genus Pseudomonas; species Pseudomonas sp. LBUM1643. Next base: position 1,191,664 of record NZ_CP166813.1, on the reverse strand, counting down.
TTGCAATTGATCGCCGATGGCAAGCCACTGCGGACCTACCGTATTTCCCTGGGCAAGCAGCCCAAAGGCGCCAAGCTGATGGAAGGCGACAAGCGCACGCCTGAAGGTTTTTACTGGGTCGACTGGCGCAAGGTCAGCGACCGCTTCAATCTGGCGATGCACATCTCCTATCCCAACGTCACAGACTCCGCCCGCTCCCGACGCGAAGGGGTCGATCCTGGCGGGATGATCATGATCCACGGCACACCCGACACCTACGACTATCCGGAAAACCTGTTCCACACCCTGGACTGGACCGACGGTTGCATAGCCATGCGCAACATGGACATGCGCGAGGTATGGGGTCTGGTGCCGGATGGCACGATGATCGAAATTCGGCCGTAACGACTACCTTCGGTCGCCCTCCAAAAAAATAAATTAAAAGATCGCAGCCTGGGGCGGCGCCTGCAGGGTTGATACCATTCCCACCTGCAGGCGCTGCCGCAGGCTGCGATCTTTGCGTTCAAAATCCTTCCCCCTAATACCACTTAAAGCCAACCCCCGCCAAATAAGCCCAACAGGTACGGTTTTCCTGCGTCTTGAGCAAAGTGGTCTCATTGACATGGTATTCAAGTGGTATTAGTTTCGCCCCACAACCGGGCGACAACAATCCTACATCCGCATCGGAAACAGCCTACATGAATGACATCCAGGCCCTACGTCCTGACGACACCCAGCCCACGCCGCTGTACCTGCAACTGGCACGCAATCTGGAAGCGGCCATTCATGCCGGCCAGTGGAAAGCCGAACAGGCCATGCCGTCGGAGCGCAGTCTCAGCGAACTGCTGGGCATCTCCCGCGTGACGGCACGCAAGGCACTGGAAGTGTTGTTTGAACAAGGCCTGATCCGTCGCAACCAAGGTTCCGGCACGTTCATCACCCCACGCCTGGAGCAACCGCTGTCACGCCTTTCGGGCTTCAGCGAGATGCTGCGCCTCAAGGGTTTTGTTCCTGGCTCGCAATGGCTGGAACGGGAAATCACCCCGCCGACCCATGAAGAGCTGATCCGTCTCGGACTGTCGCCCAACGACAAGGTCGCTCGGCTCAAGCGCCTGCGTAAAGCCGACGACACGGTGATGGCGATCGAGATGAGTACCCTGCCCGCTTCGATCATTCCGAAGCCGCAAGCGGTGGGCGACTCCCTGTACGAATACCTCGACGGCATCGGCAAGCCAATCGTCCGCGCCCTGCAGCACATCCAGGCCATCAACGCCTCGGACGAGTTTGCTGCACTGGTCGGCATCGCCCCCGGCACCGCCATGCTGCTGATGACCCGGGTTGGTTATCTGGAAGACAACACGCCCATCGAAGTCACCGACACTTATTGCCGCAACGACTACTACGACTTTGTCGCAGAGCTTCGTCGCTAAAAAGCTTTGCCGCTAAAAGGCTTTGCCGCAAATCGCGCAACCGAGAACCGATCATGTCCGAAGACAACATCCTCACCGCCCACGGCTGGATTCGCGGCCGGCTGCTTCACGAACACGGCAAGGTCGTGTCCATCGAAGGCCAACCCTGCGATCCGACCGACAATGACCTGCCTTATCTGCTGCCGGGCTTCATTGATCTGCACGTCCACGGCGGCGGAGGCAAAGACATCATGGAAGGCGCGACAGCCTTCGAAACCATCACCAGAACCCACGTGCGTTTTGGCACCACGTCGTTGCTGGCCACCACCATGACCGCGCCGAGCGAAGAGATCTCGAGCGTGCTCAAAGCTGTCGGCGAGTTCTGCGAGCAGCGCCCCAAAGGCAGCGCCCGAGTCCTTGGCGTGCACCTTGAAGGCCCCTACATCAACCCCGGCAAACTCGGCGCTCAACCGAACTTCGCTCACACGGCCTTGATGGCCGAAGTTGAAGAGTATCTGGCCCTGGCACCGATACGCGTGATCACCATCGCTCCGGAAATCGCCGGCCACGATGCGTTGATCCGCGCCCTCAGTGCTCGCGGTGTGCGCATGCAAATCGGCCACACCCTCGGCAGTTACGAGGAAGGTGTTGCCGCGCTGAATGCCGGCGCGACCAGTTTCACCCACCTCTACAACGCCATGAGCCCGCTGCACCACCGCGAGCCGGGCATCGTTGGCGCGGCCCTGGCTCACGCCAAGTACGCCGAGCTGATTCCCGACTTGTTGCACGTGCACCCCGGCGCGATCCGCGTCGCGCTGCGCTCGATTCCGTGCCTGTATTGCGTCACCGACTCCACGGCCGCCGCCGGCATGCCGGACGGTGAATACAAACTCGGCAGCCACACCGTGACCAAGTGCCTGGGCGGTGTGCGCCTGCCGGACGGCACGCTGGCCGGCAGCACGCTGACCATGGACCAGGCCCTGCGCAACCTGGTGAAGATCGGCCTGCCCATCAGCGAGGCGTCGCAACGTCTTTCACAATTCCCCGCCGACTACCTCGGCCTTCAAGAACGCGGCCGCCTCGAACCCGGCAGCTGGGCCGACTGCGTGCGGCTGGATCGCTCACTCACACTGACCGCTGTCATGGTCGAAGGAGAAGACATTGACTTCAAAAATGCTTGAAGAGGCGCTGTCCTCGTTCGAGGCCGTGCAAGCCCAGCTGCAGCAACTCGACCCGCAGATGATCGAAATCGCCGGACGCCTGCGCCGCCAACCGCCACAAGTGGCAATGACCGTCGCTCGCGGCAGCTCCGACCATGCCGCGAGCTACTTCGCTTACCTGACCATGCAGCAACTGGGTATTCCGGTGGCGTCATTGCCGATGTCGGTGGTGACCATGCAGCAGGCGCCGTTGAAGGTCAGCGGCCAGGTGGCGTTCGCGTTCTCCCAGTCAGGTCAAAGCCCGGACCTGGTGAACAGCCTGCGCTTGTTGCGCAAACGCGGTGCCTTGAGCATTTCCATGGTCAACGCCGAAAGCTCTCCCCTTGAAGCCGCGTGCGAATTCAGCCTGCCGCTGTGCGCCGGTACGGAAAGCAGCGTTGCCGCGACTAAGAGTTTTATCGCCACCCTCACCGCCAGCGCCCGCCTGATCGCGCACTGGAAACAAGACGTGGAGTTGATGGAAGCCGGCAATGCATTGCCGGAAGGTCTGAAAGAGGCGGCAAAACAGGACTGGAGCCTGGCTATCGACACCTTGCGTGACTGCCAACGCTTGATGGTGATCGGCCGGGGTGCCGGCTTCGCCATCGCTCAGGAAGCTGCATTGAAATTCAAGGAAACCTCGGCCATCCAGGCCGAAGCGTTCAGCAGCGCCGAAGTGCGTCACGGCCCGATGGCGTTGATCGACGAGAACTACCCATTGCTGGTGTTCGCCCCCCGCGGTGCTGAACAGGCAGGTTTGCTGAGCCTCGCCGCCGACATGCGACAGCGCGGTGCCCGAGTGTTGCTGGCCGCTCCCGACGACGTCGCTGAACGCGACCTCACCCTGACCCGCGCCGAACATCCGGCCCTTGATCCGATCCTGGCGATACAGAGTTTCTACGTCATGGCTGCTGGCCTGGCAGTCGCCCGAGGGATGGACCCGGACCAGCCGCGTCACTTGAGCAAAGTCACGCGCACCCACTAATCGAATGGCAAACCAATAACCCCGTAGGAACTGTGTAGGAGCTGTCGAGTGAAACGAGGCTGCGATCTTTTGACCCTGGTGCTCAACGGCAAGATCAAAAGATCGCAGCCTCGTTTCACTCGACAGCTCCTACAGCCCATAGCTCCTGCAGCTCCTACAAGGTTATTGAGTTGATCCGAACCGTAGTTTTCCTGATGAGACCGAGCCATGCACAACAACAATAAAGAGCTGACCCTCAGCGCCCCGCTCAGCGGGCCGGTGCTCACGCTCGCCAAGGTTCCGGACCCGGTGTTTGCCAGTGGCGCCATGGGTGACGGGATTGCCATCGACCCACTGAACGACACCCTCCACGCCCCCTGCGCCGGCGTGGTCGTCCACGTAGCCCGCACCGGCCACGCGGTGACGCTGCGTGCCGATAATGGCGCTGAATTGCTTTTGCACCTGGGCCTCGACACGGTTGAATTGCAGGGCGACGGTTTCACCATGCTGGTCAAGGAAGGGGCTCGCGTCAGCAGCGGTCAGCCGCTGTTGCGCTATGAACTGGACAAGGTCGCTCAGCAGTGCAAAAGCCTGGTCAGCCTAATGATCCTGACCAACAGCCAGGACTTTCAGGCGCGGCCGATCACCTTGAAATCGGTGAAGGTTGGCGAGCCACTGCTGCACATCATTCGGCGGAACGCGACGGGCGCTCGGGCGGAAGTCGAGTTGTCCGGAAACGAGGTTTTCGGCCACGTTTGCATCGCCCATCGTGGTGGCTTGCATGCTCGGCCGGCGGCGCTGATTCGTCAGACGGCACAAGGGTTCAAGAGTCAATCACGGCTGCACTTCGGCGGAAAATCGGCGACCTGCGACAGCTTGATCGGATTGATGGGCCTGGCTATCGGCGAGCAGAAGGAAGTCCAGGTCAGTTGCCAGGGCCCGGACGCCGAAGCCGCGCTGCAAGCATTGCTGGCGGCGTTATCCACAGCGCTGGCTGAAGACAGTCACTCGGCTGCACCGGCGCCGATCGTCCGGCGCAACCGAACGGCCGAAGTCGGTGTGCTGCACGGGGTTTGCGCAGCGCCCGGTCTGGTGGCTGGGCCACTGTTCCGTCTGAACGCGATCAGCCTGCCGGTGGATGCCGGCACTCACGACCCCGAACAACAGATGCGAGCCCTCGACACCGCGCTGACTCTTGTGCGCAGCGAAATCGACACCACCTTGGCCCACGCCAAAAAACGCAACAGCCACGACGAAGAGGCGATCTTCGCCGCTCACCTCGCCCTGCTTGAAGACCCGGCGTTACTGGAAGCAGCCAACACGGCCATTGACCAGGGTCAGGCGGCGACTCACGCCTGGAGTCAATCGATCGACGTGCAGTGCGACATGCTTCAGCAACTCGGCAGCCCATTGCTGGCCGAACGTGCGAACGACTTGCGTGATCTCAAGCAACGGGTGCTGCGGGCACTGCTCGGTGAAACCTGGCATTACGATGTGCCGGCCGGGGCCATCGTCGCGGCCCATGAACTGACTCCGTCCGACCTGCTGCAATTGAGCCAGCAAGGCGTCGCCGGGTTGTGCATGGCAGAAGGCGGTGCGACTTCGCACGTCGCCATTCTTGCTCGAGGCAAGGGCTTGCCGTGCATGGTCGCCTTGGGATCGACACTGCTGGATCAGGAACAAGGTCAATCAGTGGTTCTGGATGCCGATGGCGGTCGCCTGGAACTGGAGCCCTCGACCGAGCGTCTGGCTGACGTACATCAGGCGCAACGTGATCAGAGGCAGCGTCGCGCCGAGCAACAAACTCAAGCCCATCATCCGGCGCTGACACTCGATGGATTGCACATCGAAGTCGCCGCCAATGTCGCCTCCAGTCCCGAAGCGCAAGACGCAATGCACAATGGCGCTGACGGCGTCGGCTTGTTGCGCACGGAGTTTCTGTTCGTCGACCGCCACACAGCGCCGGACGAAGTGGAACAACGCGACGCCTATCAAGCCGTCCTTGATGCCATGGGCGACAAACCAGTAATCATCCGCACCATCGATGTCGGTGGCGACAAACAGCTCGATTACCTGCCATTGCCGATCGAGGCCAATCCTGTGCTCGGCTTGCGCGGCATTCGTCTGGCCCAGGTTCGCCCGGAATTGCTCGACCAGCAATTACGCGCGCTGCTGCACGTCAAGCCGCTGTCGCGCTGCCGGATCCTCTTGCCGATGATCACCGAGGTCGATGAACTGCTTCATATTCGCCAGCGCCTCGATGCCTTGTGCACCGAGCTCGGGGTGAGCGAGCGCCCGGAGCTGGGCGTGATGATCGAGGTGCCGGCGGCGGCTCTGCTGGCGGAGCAACTGGCGGAGCACGCGGACTTCCTGTCCATCGGCACCAACGACCTGTCCCAATACACCCTGGCCATGGATCGCGATCACGCAGGCCTGGCTTCACGCGTCGACGCCATGCACCCCGCGCTGTTACGGCTGATCGCCCAAACCTGCGCGGGCGCAGCGGTGCATAACCGTTGGGTTGGTGTTTGCGGTGCGCTCGCTTCGGACCCGTTAGCAACACCGGTTCTGATCGGTCTGGGCGTCAGCGAGCTGTCTGTCAGCCCGGTCCAGATCGGTGAAATCAAAGACCGCGTGCGCCATCTGGACGCCAACCAATGCCGAAATGCCAGCCAGCAACTGCTCAAGCTGAGCAGCGCTGCGGCGGTGCGTCATGCCTGTCACCAGCAATGGCCTCTGAGCTGAACAACAACAACAAGAATCCAGGGAGATACGCCATGTACCAACACTTCATCGAAGGCTTGCAGCGCCTTGGTCGCGCATTGATGCTGCCGATCGCGATCCTGCCCATCGCCGGCCTGTTACTGCGACTGGGCGACACCGACCTGCTGAACATCGCCATCATTCACGACGCCGGCCAGGTGATCTTCGCCAACCTGGCGATGATCTTCGCCATCGGCATTGCAGTCGGCTTTGCCAAGGACAACAACGGCACGGCGGGGCTCGCCGGGGTGATTGGCTACCTGGTGATGATCTCCACCCTCAAGGTGCTCGACGCGAGCATCAACATGGGCATGCTCGCGGGGATCGTCAGCGGCTTGATGGCCGGCGCGCTGTATAACCGCTTCAAGGACATCAAGCTGCCGGAGTACCTGGCGTTCTTTGGGGGCCGGCGTTTCGTGCCGATCGTCACCGGGTTTGCGGCCGTGGGCCTGGGTGTGGTGTTTGGCTTGATCTGGCCACCCATCCAGAGTGGCATCAACAGTTTCGGCGCCTTGATGATGGAGAGCGGCAGCTTCGGCGCATTTGTTTTCGGTGTATTCAACCGCCTGCTGATCGTCACCGGTCTGCACCACATCCTCAACAACATGGCCTGGTTCGTATTTGGCAACTTCACGGATCCGCACACGGGCGCCATGGTGACCGGAGACTTGTCGCGTTACTTCGCGGGGGATCCGAAGGGCGGGCAATTCATGACCGGCATGTTCCCGATGATGATTTTCGGCCTGCCGGCTGCTTGCCTCGCGATGTACCGCAATGCCCTTGCGGAACGCCGCAAAGTCATGGGCGGGATTTTCCTGTCCATGGCGCTGACGTCATTTCTGACCGGCGTCACCGAGCCGATCGAGTTCGCCTTCATGTTTCTCGCGCCTCTGCTGTTCCTGCTTCATGCGCTGTTGACCGGCCTGTCCATGGCCATCACCAACGTGTTGAACATTCATCTGGGTTTTACCTTCTCGGGCGGATTCATCGACATGATTCTCGGCTGGGGCAAGTCCACCAATGGGTGGTTGGTGATTCCGGTGGGGTTGGCCTACGCAGTCATTTATTACGTGGTGTTCGATGTCTGTATTCGCCGCTTCAACCTCAAGACGCCGGGACGTGAAGACGTGCCGGTCGGCGACAAGATCGTGGTCGCGGAGAATGAACGAGCCGGGGCTTACATCAACGCGCTGGGTGGCGCGCAAAACCTGATCACCGTCGGAGCGTGCACCACACGGTTGCGCCTGGACATGGTGGATCGCAACAAGGTGTCGGACGCGGACCTGAAAGCGCTCGGCGCAATGGCGGTTGTGCGACCTGGCAAGGGCGGCAGTTTGCAGGTGGTGGTCGGACCGATGGCGGACAGCATTGCTGATGAAATCCGCTTGGCGATGCCCGCATTGGGCCATGCGGCGGCGCCCTCTCCTGTGGCCATTATGGACAAGCCGAAACCGGCGATTGTGGCGATACCGCAAGCGCAACAATGGCTGAATGCGCTGGGCGGTGGCGACAATGTCCTGCAGATGGACTGCATTGCCATGACCAGGATCCGGCTGCAACTGGCAGATGGCAAGGCGGTGTCGGAGTGCCAGTTGAAGGCGTTGGGTTGTCAGGGTGTGAGCCAGCTCGAGGGGGGTGTCTGGCATCTGCTGATGGGCGACAAGGCGCGAAGTTTGAGTGATGCGCTGGAGGTATTGGTTAACCGTAACGAGGTGAGTGCCAAGGTTTAGATTTTTGGTGACTGACAGGCCGTCATCGCGAGCAGGCTCACTCCCACATTGGATCTAAGTACACCGCCCCCATGTAGGAGTGAGCCTGCTAGCGACGAGGCCAGACATATCACCGCCAATTTCAATTGCGCAACGCTGAAACCTCTCGCAATCATTGATACCATCAAGACGCTTACACGCAATAAAATCTCGGTAAATTCGTCTTTAAGAGTATTCCTCTCAATTTTTTTCGACTGCTTGCCAACCCTCATCCTCGCGGTTAGGGTTGAAAGCATGAAAACATCTCACACCCTCATTCAGCTTCGCCAGCACCGCAGCCTGTGCCTCGTCAGTGCACGACTGCCGGGCTGAATCGCGGTGCCTCGCCCTACGCTCTACCCCCAGAACTTTTGATCCACCGGCAGGCCGCCTTTTTTCGGCCGACACAATAAGGATTTCCCGATGAGCATGCTCAAAGACCCGTCTTCGAAATACCGTGCGTTCCCGACTATCGACATTCCGGATCGTACCTGGCCGTCGAAGACCATCACTGCCGCGCCGATCTGGTGCAGCTCGGACCTTCGCGACGGCAACCAGTCGCTGATCGAACCGATGGATGCAGTGAAGAAGCTGCGCTTCTGGAAAACCCTGGTGTCTGTCGGCGTGAAAGAAATCGAGGCGTCGTTCCCGGCCGCATCGCAAACCGACTTCGACTTCGTGCGTACCCTGATCGAAGGCAACCACATCCCGGACGACACCACCATTCAGGTACTGACCCAGGGCCGTGAAGACCTCATCGAGCGCACCTTCGAATCCCTGAGTGGGGCGAAGAAAGCCATCGTTCACCTCTACAACGCGACCTCCCCTTCGTTCCGTCGCATTGTCTTCAACCAGGACAAGGACGGGATCAAGGAAATCGCCGTGAGCGCGGCCAAGTTGTTTGTTAAATATGCCGCCCAGCAGCCGGACACTCAGTGGACCTTCGAATACTCGCCGGAAACCTTCAGCGCCACCGAACTGGATTTCGCCAAGGAAGTCTGCGATGCGGTGATTGAAGTCTGGAACCCGACGCCTGAGCACAAGATGATCCTCAACTTGCCTGCCACCGTCGAATGCGCCACACCAAACATCTATGCCGACCAGATCGAATGGTTCGGTCGTCACATCAACCGTCGTGACAGCGTGATCATCAGCCTGCACACCCACAACGACCGCGGTACTGGCGTTGCGGCCACCGAACTTGGCTTGATGGCCGGCGCTGATCGCGTCGAAGGCTGCCTGTTCGGTAACGGTGAACGCACCGGTAACGTCGACCTGGTGACCGTCGCCTTGAACCTCTACACCCAGGGCGTGAACCCTGAGCTGGACTTCTCCGACATCGACGGCGTGCGCAAAGTCGTCGAGGAATGCAACCAGCTTCCGGTGCACCCTCGTCATCCGTACGTCGGCGACCTGGTTCACACCGCGTTCTCCGGTTCCCACCAGGATGCCATTCGCAAGGGCTTTGCCCAGCAAAAACCGGACGCGCTCTGGGAAGTGCCGTACTTGCCGATCGACCCGGCCGACATCGGTCGCAGCTACGAGGCGGTGATCCGCGTCAACAGCCAGTCGGGCAAAGGCGGTATTGCCTATCTGCTGGAACAGGAATACGGCATCAACTTGCCGCGTCGCATGCAGATCGAGTTCAGCCAGGTCGTGCAGCGTGAAACCGATCGCCTGGGCCTCGAGATGACCGCCCAGCAGATCCACGCGTTGCTTCACAGCGAGTACCTGCAAGCCAACACTCCGTACGCGTTGGTGAGCCATCGCCTGCAGGAAGAAAACGGCCACAGCGCTGTTGAAGTTGAAGTGTCCAGCAAGGGCCAGGGCGAAACCAACCTGAACTGGCGTGGCAAAGGCAACGGTGCCCTGGAAGCACTGGTGGCTGGCCTGCCGATCCCTGTCGAAATCATGGACTACAACGAACATGCAATCGGCGCGGGCACCAATGCCAAAGCGGCGGCTTACATCGAGCTGCGTGTGAACGGTGAGCGTGCGGTGCACGGCGTCGGTATCGACGAGAACATCACCACGGCGAGCTTCAAGGCATTGTTCAGCGCGCTGAATCGCTCGCTGAGCCAGCCGGAAGCGAAAGCGGCGTAAGCGTCTGCCGTAATGCAAAAGGCCCCGGGGTGTGAACCTCGGGGCCTTTTTTTGCCTGCTGGTTTTGTGCTGCCTGTTCTGACCCCATCGCCAGCAGGCTGGCTCCCACAGGAGGTCGCCTTTCCAATGTGGGAGCCAGCCTGCTGGCGATGAGGTCCTGTCATGCACCGCGAATATCAGGTGAACTCGAAGGTATCAGCATCCAGATTGGCAGGAAATCTGGTGCGATACGCCGCCAATTCCGCCGCATCCAACACTACCGTGAACACCCCATCCGCCTCCCCTGCACTGAGCAACGTCTCACCCTGGAAGTCCAGGACCTGACTGTCGCCGGTATAGGCAAAGCCTTTGCCGTCCGTACCGATGCGATTCACAGCCGCCACGTAACACAGGTTTTCAATCGCCCGAGCCGGCAGCAAACGGTTCCAGTGCTGGCGCCGTGCACCTGGCCAGTTGGCCGTATAGAGCAGCAGGTCTGTGTCCTGTGCATCGCGACTCCACACCGGGAAACGCAGGTCGTAACAGATAAGCGGACGCACGCGCCAGCCCTTGAGCTCGAACTGCACCTGGCGCTCGCCGGGGGTGTAGTGGTTGTGCTCACCGGCCATGCGGAACAGGTGGCGCTTGTCGTAATGCAGCACCTCACCGTCCGGTCGCGCCCACAGCAGGCGATTACGATGACTGCCGTCGGCAGCCTGAACAATCACGCTGCCGGTGATCACCGCATCGAGCTTCGCTGCCTGAACCCGTAACCATTTGCTGGTGGGACCGTTCTCCACTTCGGCGAGGGTTTCGGACTCCATGGAAAAACCGGTGGTAAACATCTCCGGCAGGATGATCAGGTCAGCGCCGCGAGCCTGCTCCAGCAACTGCTCGAAATGCTCCAGGTTGGCCTGGCGGTCGTGCCAGGCCAGGGTGGTCTGGATCAGCGCGATGTTCAGATTAGGGAGTGCACTCAGATCACGCACAATTTTTCCGCTGCTTCACGCAGGGTCTCCTCGCGTTTGGCGAAGCACAGGCGCACAAGGCGCTGGCCTTCGGGGGGTGTCTGGTAGAACACCGAGATCGGGATGCTCGCCACGCCATGTTCGCGGGTCATCCACAGTGCCATCTCGACATCAGTAAGGTCCGGGCGGATCTGCGAGTAATCGACCAGCTGGAAATACGTGCCCGCCACGCGATTGAAAGTGAAACGCGACGGCGCCAGCAAATCACAAAACAGGTCGCGCTTGGCCTGATAAAAAGCTGGTAACTCTTCGACGTGTTCAGGGTGCTCGGCCATGAAGTCAGCCAGAGCGTATTGCAGCGGGGTCACACCGCAGAAACTGACGTACTGGTGAACCTTGCGCAGCTCCGCCGTCAGAGCCGGTGGTGCGACCACATAGCCGGTTTTCCAGCCGGTGACGTGATAGGTCTTGCCGAAGGAACTGACGACGAAGGCGCGCTCATACAATTCCGGGTGGTTAAGCACGCTGACGTGAGGCACGCCGTCGAACACCAGGTGCTCGTAGACTTCATCGCTGATCAGGTAGATGTCACGATCACGAATCAGCTCAGCCAACTGATCCAGTTCAGCACGACTGATCAGTGCGCCGCTGGGATTGTGCGGGGCATTGAGGACGATCATCTTCGTGCGCGGGCTCAGCGCCTGGGCGAGTTTCTCGAAGTCGATGGCGAAGTCATCCAGGCCCAGCTGAACATGCACGCAACGGCCGCCTGCCAATTCCACCGAGGGTTCGTAGGCGTCGTAGCACGGGTCGAACACGATGACTTCGTCGCCACGGTTTATCACTGCCTGGATCGCGCAGAAAATTGCCTGGGTGGCGCCGGGCGTAACGGTCACTTCGTGATCGGCATCCACATTGATGCCATAGCTGCGGGCAATCTTCGTCGCAATCTGCTCGCGTAACGCGGGCAGGCCGGTCATTGGCGAATACTGATTGTGGCCTTGGGCAATATGCCGGCCGACCGCATCGCACAGGGCCTGCGGGGCATCGAAATCCGGAAAACCCTGGGACAGATTGAGCGCCCCGGTTTGCGCCGCGAGCTGAGACATCTGAGTGAAGATAGTGATGCCGACATTCGGCAGCTTACTGGTGATCATCGGTAGCCCCTTGCAGGTGAGCTGCAAGTTTCAAGCTGTAAGCTGCAAGCGGTCAAGTCTCAAACCTTCAGGCACAAAAAAGGGCCCCTGTCAGGACCCTTTCTTGCTTTGACTTCAAGCTTGCAGCTTGAAACTTAAAGCTGCCTCTATTTCTTGTCGCGGCGCTTTTTGTCGGCTTTCTTGTGGTGCGACATCATGCGACGCTTCTTGTTGACCTGGCGGTCGGTGAGCGTAGTTTTGTTGCCTTCGTACGGGTTCTCGCCGCCTTTGAACTCGATGCGAATCGGCGTACCGACCAGCTTCAGAACACGACGGTAAGTGTTTTCCAGGTAACGGACGTAAGACTTCGGCACCTTCTCGATCTGGTTACCGTGAATCACGATGATCGGCGGGTTCGCGCCACCCAAGTGGGCGTAACGCAGCTTGATCCGGCGATTGTTGACCATCGGCGGCGCGTGTTCGCCAACCGCATCTTCCAGAATCGTGGTCAGACGGTTGGTTGGCCAGCGGGTGACCGCAGACTTGAACGAGTTCTGTACGGAAGCGTAGAGGTTGCCCACGCCCGTGCCGTGCAGGGCCGAGATGAAGTGGATGTCGGCGTAGTCAACGAAGAACAGTCGACGTTGCAGCTCAACCTTGACGAAGTCGCGCTCGCCCGGCGTCATGCCGTCCCACTTGTTGATCGCGATAACCAGCGCACGACCCGCCTCGATGGCGAAGCCCAGCAAGTTGAGATCGTGATCGACCACACCTTCGCGGGCGTCCATCACGAAGATCACCACGTTAGCGTCTTTGATCGCTTGCAAGGTTTTGACCACGGAGAATTTTTCAACTTCTTCGTGGATCTTGCCGCGCTTGCGCACACCGGCAGTGTCGATCAGCGTGTACTTCTCGTCGTTACGCTCGAACGGGATGTAGATACTGTCGCGAGTGGTGCCGGGCTCGTCATAGACGATTACCCGGTCTTCACCCAGCATGCGGTTGACCAGTGTCGACTTGCCTACGTTCGGGCGGCCGATGATCGCGATCTTGATACCGTCTTTTTCGCTTGGGCCAGGAATGCGCTTGGCTTCCTCACCTTCGGCAACGATCTCTTCTTCGCCGTCTTCCGGCTCTTCTTCGTCTTTCGGGAATTCGCTCAGTGCGATTTCCAGCATCTGGGTGATGCCACGGCCATGAGCACCGGCGATCGGAATCGCGTGGCCCATACCCAGAGGGGCGAATTCAGCGCGGGCCATTTCCGGGTCGATGTTGTCGACTTTGTTGGCAACCACATAAGAGCGCTTGTTACGTTTGCGCAAATGCTCGGCGATCATCTGGTCGGCGGCGGTGAAACCAGCCTTGGCATCTACCAGGAACAGCACGACATCGGCTTCTTCGATGGCCAGCAGGGACTGCTCGGCCATTTTTTCGTCCATACCGTGCTCGTCACCGGAGATACCACCGGTGTCGACCAGAATGTAGGAACGCCCTTGCCACTTGGCCTCACCGTATTGGCGATCACGGGTCAGACCGGACAAGTCGCCAACGATGGCGTCACGAGTCCTGGTCAGGCGGTTGAACAAGGTGGACTTGCCGACGTTCGGTCGGCCCACCAGGGCGATTACGGGAACCATGCGGCTCTCCACTTCGTTATTTCAGAAAATACAAAAGCCGCTGCGAGGCAGCGGCTGGTGCTCGGGGCAACGCTTGAAGGCGTTGCAAGCCTTGCAGAGCAAGGCCGCCTGGGGGTTAAACCCCAAGCATAGTCAAACATTACTTGATGGTCAGGGCTTCCAGTTTGCCGCTGTTGCCATACAGATAAATCGTGTCACCCACCACCAGCGGACGGGCACGCAGGCCGTCGCTGTCGATGCGCTCGCGGCCGACGAAACGACCGTCAACCTGACTCAGCAGGTGCAGGTAGCCTTCCATATCACCGACTGCAACGTAGCTGGAGAACACTTCAGGAGCCGACAGCTGACGGCGCGCCAGCGAATCGTTGCTCCACAAAGCAGTGGTGGAACGCTCATCGACGCCTTCAACGGTGCCCGAAGACAGGCTCACGTAGACGCTACCGAAACCCTGAGCGACGCCGGCATAGCTGGAAGCATCACGTTGCCAGAGCTGACGACCACTTTCCAGGTCCAGTGCCGCGACGCGACCCTGGTAGCTGGCAACGTAAAGCGTACCGCCGGACAGCAGCAAGCCGCCGTCGATATCGACTACACGCTCCAACTCCGAACGACCTTGTGGAATCGCTACCCGTTGTTCCCAAACCGGCACGCCGTTGGAGATATCGAGAGCAACCACTTTACCGGTCGACAGGCCAGCCACCGCAAAGCGGTTGGTGACGATAGGAGCACTGGTGCCGCGCAGCGTCAGGACTGCTGGAGTGCTGTCATACAACCAGCGCTGGTTGCCGGTGGAGGCATCCAGACCGATCAGACGATCATCCTGGGTTTGAACCACAACCACGTCGCCGTTGTTGGCCGGCGGAGCGAGGACTTCACTGGACACGCGAGCGCGCCATTTCTCTTCACCGCTGCTGGCGTCGAGGGCAACGATTTCGCCCTTGAGCGTACCGATCATGACCAGACCGTAACCCACACCAACGGCGCCGGACACAGGCACTTCGAGATCTTTTTTCCATTTGACGTCGCCGTTGCTGCGATCCATCGACATCACCACACCGGTGACGTCGGCGGCATAGATGGTATCGCCCTCGATCGCCGGAACCAGCATGTTGTACGTCTCGCCCTGACCGTCACCGATCGAACGACTCCACTGCTTTTGCAGAACCACTTCTTCTTTGAAGTCGGTCAACTCGGCCGGTGGCAATTCCTTTTTGCTGTTGCTGCTGCAACCCGCGGCCAAAATGGCCAGAGCCAGCAATGCTGCATGTTTCCAACGAATCACGTCACGCATCCCCTTTGGCCAGGTCGTCCAGCTTGATTTGTAAGCCACCGACCGCCGCTTCATCCGACAGTGCCGCCTTGGCTTTTTGATACGCCGCGTTTGCTTCGTCGGTACGACCCAGCTGCACCAGCAGGTCGCCCTTGAGTTCTTCGCGAGTGGCCAGGAATGCAGTATCGGCATCACCTTCGAGCAGTTTCAGCGCTTCATCGGCCTTGTTCTGCGCGGCCAGTACCTGAGCCAGTCGCTGACGGGCAATTTCGCCCAACGCCGGGTTCGCCGGCTTGTCGGCAATGGCTTTCAGCTCGCTGGCTGCGTCATCCAGCTTGCCGCTGTCGACTGCTACTTTCGCCACAAACAGACTGCCGTACTGTGCATAGGCGCTGCCGCCGTACTCGCTGTTGAGCTTGCCGGCCAGGTCCGAAACACGTGCCGCATCAGGCTTGCCATCAGGCGTCAGCGTGGTTTCAAGCAATTGCTGATAGAGAATCGAGGCGCCTTGCGACTGATTGCTCTGATACTTTTGAAAGGCCTGCCAGCCGAACACGATGACCAGCGCCAACAGGCCGCCAGTGACCAGGGGCTTGCCGTTGCGTGTCCACCAGTCCTTAAAATCCGCCAGCTGTTCGTCTTCGCTATTCGACACCCCAATACTCCTTAATCGCTAAATCGGCTGTTTGACAGCTTCAACCCTGCACGATGCAGGTGGCCAGGTGTGCAGCAAGCGCATCCCAGGCAATGCTTTGTTGTTCGCCCTGGCCACGCAGGGGTTTGAAACCTACCACTTGCTGGGCCATTTCGTCGTCACCGAGGATCAGCGCATACAATGCACCGCTCTTGTCGGCCTTCTTGAACTGGCTTTTGAAGCTGCCGGCGCCGGCATTTACTTGCAGGCGCAGGTTGGGTAATTGATCACGAACACGTTCACTCAAGGCCAACCCGGCAAGCTCGGCGGCTTCCCCGAAGGCACAGAGGTAAACGTCAACCTGGCGGGAGATCTCTTCCGGGATCTGTTCCAGGGTTTCCAGCAGCAACACCAGGCGCTCGATGCCCATGGCGAAACCGACACCCGGCGTTGGCTTGCCGCCCATCTGTTCCACCAGACCGTCGTAGCGACCACCGGCACAAACGGTGCCCTGAGCGCCCAACTTGTCGGTGACCCATTCGAAAACAGTCTTGCTGTAGTAATCCAGCCCGCGAACCAGCTTCGGGTTGATGACATAAGGAATGCCGGCAGTGTCCAGGCGAGCCTTGAGACCCTCGAAGTGCACGCGGGACTCTTCGTCCAGGTAGTCGGCCATTTTCGGCGCGTCGACCAGTACCGCTTGAGTGTCAGCGTTTTTGGTGTCCAGAACCCGCAGAGGGTTGGTCTTCAGGCGACGATGGCTGTCTTCGTCCAGCTTGTCCAGACGAGCCGACAGGAATTCGACCAGGGCTTCGCGATAACGACCACGAGACTCGGCGGTGCCCAGGCTGTTGAGTTCAAGCTTGACCGCATCACGGATACCCAGCTCGCCCCACAGGCGCCAGGTCAACACGATCAGTTCGGCATCGATGTCCGGACCATCCAGGTTGAAGACCTCGCAACCAATCTGGTGGAACTGACGATAACGGCCTTTTTGTGGACGTTCGTGGCGGAACATCGGACCGATGTACCAGAGTTTCTGCACCTGGCCACCGCCGGTGATGCCGTGCTCGAGCACCGCACGCACGCAGGCCGCTGTGCCTTCAGGGCGCAGGGTCAGGGAATCGCCATTGCGATCGTCGAAGGTGTACATCTCTTTTTCGACGATGTCGGTCACTTCACCGATGGAGCGCTTGAACAGCTCGGTGAACTCGACGATCGGCATGCGGATCTGCTTGTAACCGTAGTTATCCAGCAGGCGCGAGACGGTGCCTTCGAAGTGACGCCACAGGGGGGTCTGCTCGGGCAGGATATCGTTCATGCCACGAATGGCTTGCAGAGACTTGCTCACTATAAATCCTTAAATTCGTTCGGCTCTTCAGTCGGGCTTAGCCGCGAGCGATTACAGCAGCGTCAGCTTCGACCTTCTCGGCCGCTTTCTGGCGGATCAAGCGTTCAAGCTCATCCACCAGATTATCATTCGTCAGTTTCTGCGCCGGCTTGCCGTCGATGTAGATCAGGTTTGGCGTGCCGCCGGTCAAGCCGATATGGGCTTCCTTGGCTTCGCCCGGTCCGTTTACCACGCAACCGATCACTGCAACATCCAGCGGCACCAGCAGATCTTCGAGGCGCCCTTCCAGTTCGTTCATGGTTTTGACCACATCGAAGTTCTGCCGCGAGCAGCTCGGGCAGGCGATGAAGTTGATGCCACGGGAACGCAGGTGCAAGGACTTGAGAATGTCGTAGCCGACCTTCACTTCCTCGACCGGGTCGGCCGCCAGCGAGATGCGGATAGTATCGCCAATCCCTTCGGCGAGCAGCATACCGAGGCCTACGGCGGATTTCACCGTGCCTGAACGCAAACCACCGGCTTCGGTGATCCCCAGGTGCAGTGGCTGGACGATTTCCTTGGCCAGCAAACGGTAGGCCGCGACGGCCATGAACACGTCGGAGGCTTTCACGCTGACCTTGAAGTCCTGGAAATTGAGGCGCTCAAGGTGCTCTACGTGGCGCAAGGCGGATTCGACGAGTGCAGCAGGTGTCGGCTCGCCATATTTCTTTTGCAGGTCTTTTTCCAGGGAGCCGGCATTCACGCCGATTCGAATCGGAATCCCGCGATCACGGGCGGCATCGACGACTGCGCGCACGCGGTCTTCGCGACCGATATTACCCGGGTTGATCCGCAGACAATCAACGCCCAGCTCGGCCACTCGCAATGCGATCTTGTAGTCGAAGTGGATGTCGGCAACCAGCGGAACCTTGACCAGTTTCTTGATCTTGCCGAAGGCTTCGGCGGCGTCCATATCGGGCACGGAAATCCGTACGATATCGACGCCAGCGGCTTCCAGGCGATTGATCTGGGCTACGGTGGCGGCCACATCATTGGTATCGCTGTTGGTCATGCTCTGCACAGCGATAGGCGCATCGCCGCCAACAGGCACGTTACCGACCCAGATCTTGCGAGATTCGCGACGTTTGATTGGAGATTCGCCGTGCATGACTTATTGACCCAACTTCAGGCGAGCAGTCTCGCCACTGGTGAACGGAGCGACATCAACCACCTGCCCGTTGTAGCTGACCTGTGCGCCACGGGCAAAGCCCAGACGCACGGCAAAGGGTGGTTTGCCGGTAACGGAAACGTTTTCGCCTTTACGCTTGAGACCACTTAACAGCACCTTGCCGGTGCCATCGGTCACTTGTGTCCAGCAGTCTGCGGTGAACTGCAGCGAAACCTGGCCTTGGCCGGCGGTCGGAGCAGCTGCTGCCGGGGCAGGAACAGTCGGCGCAACGGGCGCAGTCGCGACTGGAGCAGGCACAGCGGGAACGGCCGGGGCCGGGGTCGGGGTCGCTGGAGTGGCAGGCGTCGCAGGAACAGGCGCGGTATTTTGAGCAGGCGCCGCTGGTGTTGTCCCTGACGCAGTCACTTCAGGCTCAGCGGATGTACTGGTCTGCGGCAGCGTCAAAGGGGTTCCGGCTTCGGTCTGATTTTCCACGACGGCCTGATCTTCAGGCTCATCCAGCGGATGGATCTGAGTGGTGCCGTCGGCGCCTTCGACTTCAACGTGCTCCGGACTCAACGTGGTCAAGTCCTTGGCACGCTGTGAAGTTTGATCCTGCCACCAGACAAAACCACCACCGATTACGGCAACCAGCAACAACAGGCTGACAATTCGCAAGATAGTGTGAGAAACCCGAACCGGCTCTTCGATGCGTCCCAGGCTGTGGACATTACTGCCCTGGGAGTCGGTACCTGTGGATTGGTCGAACTGCTGAACGAGGACGGTCTGATCCATGCCCAGCAGTTTGGCGTATGCACGGATGTAGCCGCGAGCGAACGTATGCCCAGGCAGCTTATCGAAAGCACCGGCTTCAAGATTGCTCAGGGAGCTGACGGTGAGGTTGAGCTTGAGGGCCACTTCGGCCAGCGACCAGCCTTTGCTTTCGCGGGCCTGGCGCAAAGTCTCACCGGGATTAACGCGATTCGCTGCTACAACTTCGGGATGCGCCGCTTTCATCATTGCTCCGACAGGTATTGCTGATATTCCGGCGTACCGGGATAGAGTCGTTTTAGTTGCAGGCCATAACTGGCAGCCTTGTCGCGATCTTCAAACACTTTTGCCAGCCGAACGCCGAGCAATAGACTACGTGCATTTTGTTCGGCGAGCAGGCTAAAACGGTCGTAGTAGTCACGCGAGGGCACATAATGCCTGTCTTCGAACGACAACTCAGCCATTTCCAGCAATGCGCGTGGCTGCTGACGATTCAATCTCAGGGCTTTTTCCAGTTGCTGCTGAGCCAGATCACGTTCACCCAGCTTCGAAGCGGTCATTCCCAGGTTTTCAAACACCCGTGAGCGTTCGGGATACAGGGTGTCGGCAGCGGCTTGCTCGAAACGTTCGTAAGCCTCTTTATAGCGTTTCTCTTCGAAAAGAAAACTGCCGTAGTTGTTCAGGATCCGAGCATCCTTGGGGCGGGAAGACAGCGCCTTGCGAAAGTGCTCGTCGGCCAACTCCGGCTCCATCTCGGCCTGGAACACCAGCCCCAGCGCCGCGTTGGCGTCAGGGTCCGAGCTATCCAGGTCCAGCGCTTTCTTCAGCGGGACCTTGGCACGCTCGGTCATACCTTGCTGCAAGTACCCCAGACCCAGCTGCACGTAAGCAGCACGCGCTTCATCGCGGCCCTTGCTGGTCTTCATCGGATTGAAATCGCCCGACAGGACACAACCAGCACACAGGCTGGTCAACAGCACAAGCAGCGCAAAGCGCAGGAACATAGAGATCCTCTCTTAATTATTTCGCGGCGTTTGTTGCGATATCGTTTTCGGCGCTCAACTCGCGCACGGCGATATAACGTTCGCTGCGACGGGTGCGATCCAGCACCTGCCCTACCAATTGTCCACAGGCCGCGTCGATGTCTTCACCACGGGTGGTGCGTACGGTGACATTGAAGCCTGCATGATGAAGCTGATCCTGGAAACGGCGAATGGCATTGTTGCTCGGACGCTCGTAACCGGAATGCGGGAACGGGTTAAACGGAATCAGGTTGATCTTGCACGGGATATTCTTGAGCAACTCGATCATCTCGACCGCATGCTCGACCTTGTCATTGATGTCCTTGAGCAAGGTGTACTCGATGGTCAGCACGCGCTTTTCGCCCAGGGACGACATGTAGCGCTGGCACGACTCGAGCAGCATCTTAAGCGGATACTTCTTGTTGATCGGCACCAATTGATTACGCAATGCGTCATTGGGTGCGTGCAGGGACAACGCCAGGGAGACGTCGATGTGCTTGGACAGCTCATCGATCATCGGCACCACGCCCGAAGTGGACAGGGTCACGCGGCGCTTGGAGATCCCGTAGCCGAGGTCATCCATCATCAGATGCATGGCGGCGACGACGTTGTCGAAGTTCAGCAGCGGCTCACCCATGCCCATCATCACCACGTTGGTGATGGCACGGTCGGCGGTCGCCGGGATGCTGCCAAACGATTTATTGGCAATCCACACCTGGCCAATAACTTCGGCGGCGGTGAGGTTGCTGTTGAATCCTTGCTTGCCGGTGGAGCAGAAACTGCAATCCAGGGCACAGCCTGCCTGGGACGAAACGCACAGAGTGCCGCGTTTGCCCTGGGGAATGTAGACGGTCTCGACGCAGCTGCCGGACGCCACGCGCACCACCCACTTACGGGTGCCATCGGTGGAAATGTCCTCGCTGACCACTTCGGGACCACGAACTTCGGCAATGACCTTGAGCTTGTCGCGCAGGGCCTTGCTGACGTTCGTCATGGCGTCGAAATCATCGACGCCAAGGTGGTGAATCCATTTCATTACCTGACCGGCACGGAAACGCTTCTCCCCGATTGAGTCGAAGAATTTTTCCATTTCCAGCTGAGTCAGACCCAGCAGGTTGGTTTTAACAGTCGATGTAGTCATGGATTCACCTTCACTCTTAAGCCAATGCTTAGCGAGTGGTTACTTCAGTAGCTGCGAAGAAGTACGAGATTTCGCGAGCAGCAGCGGCTTCGGAGTCCGAACCGTGTACAGCGTTGGCATCGATGGAGTCAGCGAAGTCAGCGCGGATGGTGCCGGCAGCAGCTTCTTTAGGGTTGGTAGCGCCCATCAGCTCACGGTTCAGAGCGATAGCGTTTTCGCCTTCCAGAACCTGAACGACAACCGGACCGGAGATCATGAAAGCAACCAGGTCGCCGAAGAAACCACGAGCGCTGTGCTCAGCGTAGAAGCCTTCAGCTTCTGCTTTGGACAGTTGCTTCAGTTTCGAAGCTACAACGCGCAGGCCAGCTTTTTCAAAACGAGTGGTGATCTCGCCGATAACGTTTTTTGCAACAGCGTCAGGCTTGATGATGGAGAAAGTACGTTGAACAGCCATGGTGTAACTCCAGAAACGGTAATTTGTGAAAAATTAAACCCGCGAATTATACGCGGGTTCTTTGGTATTGCCTAACCTGCAGCGTGGCTCAGTCGCGTTCTTCGATCCAGTTGGCCTGAATGGCCTCGAGGACCTTTTCGCCACAATGCTCAGGCTTGTCGTCGAATTCGGGCAATTCCATTACCCATTTCCGCAAATCGACGAAGTTAACCGACATTGGGTCAACATCAGGCTTGCTTTCAGCCAGCTGGATGGCGATTTCCAGCACATCAGTCCACTTGAGACTCATGACAATTCCTTGAATCAGTGCGGCGCTTCGGCTGCATGGTTGAGCGAGTATTTCGGAATTTCAACGGTCAGGTCTTCAGTCCCGACGATCGCCTGACAGCCTAGACGCGATTGCGCTTCCAGACCCCAGGCCCGATCAAGAAAATCTTCTTCCAGCTCGTCCGCTTCTTCCAGCGAGTCAAAGCCTTCACGAATGATGCAGTGACAAGTAGTGCAAGCGCAGACGCCACCACAGGCGCTTTCCATCTCGATATGGTGTTCGTGGGCCAGCTCGAGAATGGAAGTCCCCGGCTCAGCCTCCACAACCATGCCATCCGGGCAAAACTTCTCGTGTGGCAGAAAAATGACCTGCGGCATCAGATATCCTCGATTTCATTCAGGTTGCGCCCCGACAGAGCGGCTTTCACCGTCAAATCCATACGGCGGGCAGCAAAAGCATCGGTCACTTGCGACAGACGCTTGGTCTGTTGCTCGATGGCATAACCATCAGACCCTTTCATCAATTCGGTCAGCTCCTGCATCTGCAGCTCGATGACCATGCGCTCTTCGGCATCAAGCAGACGCTCGCCATCGACATCAAGCGCAGCCTGCACCGCCTCGATCAGGCGCTGGGCATCGACTTGCTGCTCACGCAGGACACGGGCGACCTTGTCGTCGTTAGCGTGCTGGAACGAATCCTTGAGCATCTTGGCGATTTCGCCATCAGTCAGGCCATAGGACGGCTTGACCTGGATGCTGGCTTCTACGCCCGAACCCAGCTCACGAGCGGAAACGCTGAGCAAACCATCGGCATCGACCTGGAAGGTCACGCGAATTTTCGCCGCACCGGCCACCATCGCTGGAATACCGCGCAATTCGAAGCGTGCGAGGGAGCGGCAATCGCTGATGAGCTCGCGCTCACCCTGCAGTACGTGGATTGCCATGGCCGACTGGCCATCTTTGTACGTCGTGAAGTCCTGGGCACGGGCGACGGGGATGGTGGTGTTCCGCGGAATCACCTTCTCCATCAGGCCGCCCATGGTCTCCAGCCCCAAAGACAATGGAATCACATCAAGCAACAGCAGTTCGCCGCCATCGCGCTTGTTGCCCGCCAGCGTATCGGCCTGGATCGCGGCACCGATGGCCACCACTTGATCCGGATCGATTTCAGTCAGAGGTTCGCGACCAAAGGCTTCGGCCACCGCTTCACGAACACGAGGAACGCGAGTCGATCCACCCACCATGACCACGGCGTGCACTTCTTCGAGCTCGACACCCGAATCACGCACCGCACGACGACAGGCCTTCAGGCTGCGGGCAACCATTGGCTCGATCAGCGCATTGAACGCCTCACGGGTCAGTTCGGCTTTCCACTCGCCATAAGCGACTTCAACAGACGCCGCATGGGTCAGCGCTTCTTTCGCCGCACAGGCGGTTTGCAGCAGGTTGCGTTGCGCGCCCGGATCCAGGTCGGCCGACAAACCGGCACTCTCGATGATCCAGCCAGCAATTGCGTGATCGAAGTCATCGCCACCGAGGGCACTATCGCCACCGGTTGCCAGAACCTCAAACACGCCGCCCGTCAGGCGCAAAATCGAAATATCGAAGGTACCGCCGCCCAGGTCGTAAATCGCGACCAGGCCTTCAGCATGCTGATCCAGACCGTAAGCCACCGCAGCCGCCGTAGGCTCGTTGAGCAAGCGCAGCACGTTCAGACCGGCCAGTTTGGCCGCATCCTTGGTGGCTTGACGCTGGGCATCATCGAAATAGGCAGGAACAGTAATCACCGCGCCAACCAGCTCCCCACCCAATGCCTCTTCGGCGCGCTGACGCAGCACCTTGAGAATGTCGGCGGAGACTTCGACCGGGCTTTTCGGCCCCTGAATGGTGTCGATGAACGGCATGTGCGATTCGCCGCCGACAAAGCGGTACGGCAGTTGATCGCCCAGCTGCTTGACGTCGGACAGACCACGACCCATCAGGCGCTTGACCGACAGCACAGTGTTCAAGGGATCAGAAGCGGCAGCCAGCTTGGCGGACTCGCCGACCTCGATGCGATCGGCGTGGTAGCGCACGGCAGACGGCAGAATGACCTGCCCGTCAGCGTCAGCCAGAGGCTCGGAAAGTCCACTGCGCAATGCAGCGACCAGCGAATTGGTAGTGCCCAAGTCGATCCCCACAGCCAGACGACGCTGGTGCGGTTGAGGACTTTGGCCGGGTTCGGCGATCTGCAGTAGGGCCATCGTTATCAGGACTTATCTGTATATCAGGCGTGCGACCGGAGCGGCACTGGGTTAATCGTCGAGGCGCTCTTCTAACTGGCGCACTTCGTAGGTGAGCTTGTCGAGGAACTGCATGCGCCGCATCAGGCGTTCGGCCTGCTCACGTTGCGCTGCATCATCCCAACAGGCTGCGAAGCTATCGTTCAGCTCATCCTGGGCGGACTTCAGGCGACGCTTGAACACTGCAACACCCGCCACGTCGGCGCTGTCTTGCAGGTCTTCGAGCTCTTCACGCAGCTCCATTTGCTGCAGAAGAAAACCCGGATCATGCACCGTGACCTCCAGCGGCAGCTCGCGACCACCCATGGCGAGCAGGTATCGCGCGCGCTTTGGGGGACTTTTGAGCGTCTGGTAGGCCTCGTTGAGGCTCGCGGATTGCTCTAGCGCCAGCCGCTGCTCGCGCTCGGAAGCGTCTGCGAAGCGGTCCGGATGAACGCCGCGCGCCAACTCTCGGTAGCGCGTAGCCAACTGCTCGAGATCCAGACGGAAACTCGGCTGCAGTTCAAATAAAGCGAAATGACAAGGAGTACCCACGAGCAGCCTCAGATGTTGAAGCTTTCGCCGCAGCCACATTCACCGCGTACGTTGGGATTGTTGAACTTGAAGCCTTCGTTCAACCCTTCCTTGACGAAATCGAGTTCGGTGCCGTCCAGGTAGGACAGGCTCTTGGGGTCGATGATCACTTTCTCGCCGTGACTTTCGAACACCTGATCCTCTGCAACCACCTCGTCGACAAACTCCAGCACGTAGGCAAGGCCGGAACAGCCCGTGGTGCGAACACCCAGACGAATCCCCTCACCTTTGCCGCGCCCGTCAAGGGAGCGTCGCACGTGCCGAGCAGCCGCTTCTGTCATGCTGATAGCCATCGTTGACTCCTTACTCGTCGCCCAATGCTTAGATCAAGCCTTTCTTCTGCTTGTAGTCGCGAACAGCCGCTTTGATAGCGTCTTCGGCAAGTACGGAGCAGTGAATTTTTACTGGCGGCAGGGCCAGTTCTTCAGCCAGCTGAGTGTTCTTGATGGTCTCTGCTTCATCCAGAGTCTTGCCTTTCATCCACTCGGTCGCCAGGGAGCTGGAAGCGATTGCCGAACCGCAGCCATAGGTCTTGAACTTGGCGTCTTCGATGATGCCTTGCTCGTTGACCTTGATCTGCAGACGCATCACGTCACCGCACGCCGGTGCGCCGACCATGCCGGTGCCGACGTCTGGGTCTTGCGCGTCCATCTTGCCGACGTTGCGCGGGTTCTCGTAGTGGTCGATGACCTTTTCGCTGTAAGCCATGATTCTTAATCCTCACTCATCAGAGAGTCGCTCTTGAACCCTGCCATCCAGGGATGCGCAGGGCTGGTTTGCGGCGACTTGAAATCAGTGTGCCGCCCACTCGATTTTCGAAATGTCGACACCGTCTTTGTACATGTCCCACAGCGGCGACAAAGTGCGCAGCTTGGTGACGGCCTCGCAGACTTTCTGCGCGGCGTAATCGATTTCTTCTTCGGTGGTGAAACGGCCGAAGGTGAAGCGAATCGAGCTGTGTGCCAGTTCGTCGTTGCGGCCCAGGGCGCGCAGTACGTACGAAGGCTCAAGGGAAGCCGAGGTGCAGGCCGAACCGGACGAAACCGCCAGATCCTTGAGCGCCATGATCAGCGACTCGCCTTCAACGTAGTTGAAGCTCAGGTTCAGGTTGTGCGGTACGCGGGCGGTCATGCTGCCATTGATGTACAGCTCTTCCAGGCCTTCGACCTGTTTGAAGAAGCGGTCACTCAGGGCCTTGATGCGAATGTTTTCCGCAGCCATGTCTTCTTTGGCTACACGGAAGGCTTCACCCATGCCAACGATCTGGTGGGTCGCCAGTGTGCCGGAACGCATGCCGCGCTCATGACCGCCACCGTGCATGGTCGCTTCGATGCGAACTCGCGGCTTGCGGCTCACGTACAGCGCGCCGATACCTTTAGGACCGTAGGTCTTGTGGGCAGAAAACGACATCATGTCGACTTTCAGCTTCGACAGGTCGATATCGACCTTGCCAGTGGACTGAGCGGCGTCGACGTGAAACAGGATGCCTTTCGAGCGAGTCAGCTCGCCGATAGCGGCGATGTCGTTGACGGTGCCGATTTCGTTGTTCACGTGCATGATCGAAACCAGGATGGTGTCGTCACGCAGGGCAGCTTCAACCATCTCAGGCGTCACCAGGCCATCATCGCGAGGCTCAATGTAGGTGACTTCGAAACCTTCACGCTCCAGTTGGCGCATGGTGTCGAGGACAGCCTTGTGCTCAATCTTGGTGGTGATCAGGTGCTTGCCTTTGGTGGCGTAGAAATGGGCCGCACCCTTGATTGCCAGGTTGTCGGATTCGGTGGCACCGGAGGTCCAGACGATTTCACGCGGATCGGCGTTGACCAGGTCAGCGACCTGACGACGAGCGTTTTCGACGGACTCTTCGGCTTTCCAGCCAAACACGTGGGAACGGGACGCCGGGTTACCGAAGTTTCCGTCGACCAGCAGGCATTCACTCATTTTTTGCGCAACACGCGGATCAACCGGGGTAGTTGCAGAGTAATCAAGGTAAATCGGCAATTTCATGGACTATCTCCTAAATCAGGCTGGCTGGCGTGCCGCTAGCTCTTTGGCTGTCATTCGACGGCGGACGCTTCAATCTTGTCCAGGCGTGGCGCCTTGCTGTTGCAACGGCGCTGGTCCTGACGCTGGGCTACTTCTTGTACCTCACGGCGAGTGACAAGATCAGCCAAGCTGATACCGCTCAGAAATTCGTGAATCTGCAAGCTCAGATCGCACCACAAGTGGTGGGTCAAACAGGTGTCGCCTTGATGGCAATCACCCTGGCCCTGGCATTTGGTGGCATCGACCGATTCGTTTACTGCATCGATCACCTGGGCGACCTGGATGCCCTGCATGTCGCGGGACAGTTGGTAGCCGCCGCCCGGACCACGAACGCTGGAGACCAGATTGCTGCGACGCAACTTGGCGAAAAGCTGTTCAAGGTAGGACAGGGAGATGCCTTGGCGCTCGGAGATATCGGCCAGGGACACCGGCCCGTGCTGCGCGTGCAACGCCAGGTCGAGCATGGCGGTCACGGCGTATCGGCCTTTTGTAGTCAGTCTCATGGACAATTACCACGGAGTTCGGAATGGGGCGAGTATGCAATTCCCGAGTATTTAAGTCAACTATAAGACCTAGTACTTTAGTCAGGATTACCCGCAAAAGAGCGGCCGCATCATAGCAGGGTCTGCGGCCTAATGGCACACCGGCTGGCGCACCGCAGCTTCCTGAATACGACCCCTGTAGGAGCTGCCGAAGGCTGCGATCTTTTGATTTTGCTATTCAAGATCAAAAGATCGCAGCCTTCGGCAGCTCCTACATAGGTGTCAGCCTGCCTGCTGATCCTTGTCCTTCACACACGCGAAATCTTCTTCACGCAGCTCGGGCAGATCTTTCGCACAGTAATTACTGCCCAGATCCTTCAACGCCCCGCACATCCCCTCCAGACGCCCATCAACTGCCTGCAAGTGATCAAGCAACTGATTGATGGCCCGCGCCACCGGATCCGGCATGTCTTCGCCAACGCCATAGGCATCAAAACCGATCTTTTCGGCCATGGCCTTGCGCTTGGCATCCTGCTCTTCATCGGACTTGACGATGATCCGCCCCGGAATACCGACAACAGTCGCTCCAGCCGGCACAGCTTTGGTCACCACCGCGTTCGAGCCCACCTTGGCACCCGCACCCACAGTGAAAGGCCCGAGGACCTTGGCGCCTGCCCCGACCACAACACCATCTTCCAGTGTCGGGTGACGCTTGCCCTTGTTCCAGCTGGTGCCCCCCAGGGTTACGCCCTGATAAAGCGTGACATCGTTGCCGATCTCGGCAGTTTCACCGATGACAATGCCCATGCCATGGTCAATAAAGAAACGACGCCCGACCTTCGCCCCCGGATGGATCTCGATTCCGGTCAACCAGCGACCGAAGTTCGACACCAGGCGCGCCAACCACTTCCAGCCCATCCCCCACAGCGCCGATGACAGGCGGTGGATCCAGATAGCGTGCATGCCGGGATAGCAGGTCAGGACTTCAAATGCGTTACGCGCCGCCGGATCACGATGGAAAACACTCTGGATATCTTCACGCAAACGCTCGAACATCATTAATCCTTCCGCTTTAGAAGCTCACCACGGGCCGCTTTCTGGGTTTCCGTGAGGATGCCACGCAATATATTCATTTCCGCCCGGCTGACCGAGCTTCGTCCGTACAACCGGCGCAGGCGCGCCATCAAGTGCCGCGGTTTTTCCGGATCGAGGAATTCGATGGCCACCAGGGTCTGCTCCAGGTGCTCATAGAATCGCTCCAGCTCATCCATGGTCGCCAGCTCAGCGCTTTTGACGGAGGCCACTTCTTCCTTCTCGACCTTGCTCGGCTGACCTTGGGCCGCGAGCCAGGACATGCGCACTTCATAGCTCAACACTTGCACCGCTGCCCCGAGGTTCAGCGAACTGAACTCAGGGTCTGATGGGATGTGCACGTGATAATGACATCGCTGCAGCTCTTCATTGGTCAGGCCGGAATCTTCACGACCGAACACCAAGGCAATTTCAGCACCCTGCCCGGCTTCCTCGACCACTTTCACACCGCACTCACGGGGATCGAGCAACGGCCAGGGGATACGCCGGTCGCGAGCACTGGTACCCAGTACCAGATTGCAGCCGACCAAGGCATCTTCCAGGGTGGCGACGACTTGCGCGTTTTCAAGGATGTCACCGGCGCCGGAGGCCCGGGCATCAGCCTCGTGGTGCGGGAATAACCGCGGTTCGACCAGCACCAGCCGCGTCAGGCCCATGTTCTTCATGGCACGCGCAGCCCCGCCGATATTCCCGGGATGGCTGGTATTGACCAGGACGACACGAATGTTTTGCAACAAGGGAGGCGCTCTCGAACACAATAAAGGGGAGCCGAATCTTACAGCGAGACCTACCGTTAAGCTACGAAAGCGAACGTCGTCCTTCACCTGAAGAAACTTTCTGATAGAATGCCCGGCTTTCTTTAACAACCTTAGGTGACACATCCATGCAGCCCATGCTGAATATCGCGCTGCGCGCCGCCCGCAGCGCCAGTGAATTGATCTTCCGCTCCATCGAGCGCCTGGATACCATCAAGGTCGACGAAAAAGACGCCAAGGATTATGTATCCGAGGTGGATCGCGCCGCCGAACAGAAAATCATCGACGCACTGCGCAAGGCCTATCCGAATCACTCGATTCGCGGTGAAGAAACCGGCATGCACGCCGGTAGCGGAATCGAAGGCGAAGAGTACCTGTGGATCATCGATCCTCTGGACGGCACCACCAACTTCCTGCGCGGCATTCCTCACTTTGCAGTCAGCATTGCCTGCAAATATCGCGGCCGCCTGGAACACGCCGTTGTTCTGGACCCGGTTCGCCAGGAAGAATTCACTGCCAGCCGTGGCCGTGGCGCCCAGTTGAACGGTCGTCGTCTGCGCGTCAGCGGTCGCACCAGCCTTGACGGCGCCCTGCTGGGTACCGGCTTCCCGTTCCGTGACGACCAGATGGACAACCTCGACAACTACCTGGGCATGTTCCGCGCCCTGGTTGGCCAGACCGCCGGCATCCGCCGCGCCGGCTCGGCAAGCCTGGACCTGGCTTACGTAGCGGCCGGTCGTTTCGACGCATTCTGGGAATCGGGCCTGTCCGAGTGGGACATGGCTGCAGGCGCCCTGCTGATTCAGGAAGCCGGCGGTTTGGTGAGCGACTTCACCGGCGGTCACGACTTCCTTGAAAAAGGTCACATCGTTGCCGGCAACACCAAATGCTTCAAGGCAGTACTGACGGCGATCCAGCCGCACCTGCCGGCCTCGCTGAAACGCTAAGCAAGCGCCCATAGAAAAGCACCCTTCGGGGTGCTTTTTTTATGCCTTCACTTCCGGAATGACTCAACACCTGTAGGAGCTGTCGAGTGAAACGAGGCTGCGATCTTTTGATCTTTTCTCTATAACAAGCTCAAAAGATCGCAGCCTCGTTTCACTCGACAGCTCCTACAATGGGTTGAGGTTCTACCCCAATTCGGTGGTGCATCGGGAGTTAGGGTGAAATAGGTGCAAGACTATTTCAGGACTAGGCATTGTGGTGATTCCTGAAAAGCGTTCACAAAAAAAGCACCCCGCAGGGTGCTTCTTTTTGAATCTGAATTTCAGCTATTTACTGACCCGGCTCATTCTGCGACAAAATCAACTTACCTTCCTTATCGACCGGAATCTGGTTGCCCGGATCACGGTCCATCCGCACTTTGCCTTCCTTGCCATCCAGCGAATAACGAACGTCATAACCGACAACTTTGTCGCTGATGTCATTCACTGTATTACAGCGAGTCTGGGTCGTGGTGTAGGTATCGCGATTCTGCATACCCTCCTGGACCTTGTTACCGGCGTAACCACCGCCGACCGCGCCTGCAACCGTAGCAATCTTCTTGCCGGTGCCGCCGCCGATCTGGTTACCCAACAGACCGCCAGCCAATGCACCGACCACGGTACCGGCGATCTGATGTTGATCTTTTACCGGCGCTTGCCGGGTTACAGCGACATCCTTGCACACTTCACGTGGCGTTTTGATTTGTGTCTTGACCGGTTCAACGGCTAGCACTTGCGCATACTCAGGGCCGCTTTTAACCAGGCTGTAGGTGGCAACAGCACCCCCGGCAGTTACACCGACAGCACCCAATACCGCACCAACCAGCAACGACTTGTTCACATGAACCTCCTGACCATCACATGCGGGACAATGCCCGCGCTTCTCCCAGCCTTGGAGCATAAAAAAAGGCGCGAGTTCAACTCGCGCCTTTTTTGGCAGACCACTGGAAGCGATTACCGTTATGGACGGTCGTCGACTTCCTTCTCGGTTGCCGCAGGAGGAATCAGATCCTCGCTGCTCAGGTTCAGCCAGATCAGCACCACGTTCGCGATGTAGATCGACGAGTAGGTACCCGCCAGAACACCGATAAACAGGGCGATGGAGAAGCCGAACAGGTTGTCACCACCGAAGAACAGCAGTGCCGCGATCGCCAGCAAGGTGGAGATCGACGTCGCCATGGTCCGCAGCAAGGTTTGCGTGGTCGAGATGTTGATGTTCTCGATCAGGTTGGCCTTGCGCAGCACGCGGAAGTTCTCTCGAACCCGGTCAAATACCACGATAGTGTCGTTGAGCGAGTAACCGATGATCGCCAGTACCGCCGCCAGCACCGTCAGATCGAAGGTGATCTGGAAGAACGACAGAATACCGATGGTCACGATCACGTCGTGGATCAAGGATACGATGGCGCCGACCGCGAACTTCCACTGAAAGCGGAAAGCCAGGTAAATCAGGATGCCACCCAGCGCCATCAGCATGCCGAGGCCGCCCTGGTCGCGCAGCTCTTCACCGACCTGAGGGCCGACGAACTCGACGCGCTTGACCGTCGCCGGGTTGTCACCGCCGACCTTCAGCAGCGCTTCTGCCACCTGGTGACCCAATTGAGGGTCCTCACCTGGCATACGCACCAGCAGATCAGTCGTCGCACCGAAGCTCTGCACGATTGCCTCGTGATAGCCCGAGGTGACCAGCTGTTCACGCACCTTGGTGACATCGGCCGGACGCTCGTAAGTCAGCTCGATGAGCGTACCGCCGGTGAAGTCCAGACCCCAGTTCATGCCCTTGGTGGCGACACTGAACAACGCCAGTACAGTAAGAAACAATGTGACGCCGAACGCGAAGTTGCGAACGCCCATGAAGTTGATTGTACGTAACATGGCAGCCCCTTAAATCCACAACTTCTTGAAGTCACGACCGCCGAAGATCAGGTTGACCATCGCGCGGGTCACCATGATGGCCGTGAACATCGAGGTAAAGATCCCGAGGGACATGGTCACTGCGAAGCCTTTGACCGGGCCGGTGCCCATCGCAAAGAGAATCCCGCCGACCAGCAACGTGGTCAGGTTGGCGTCGAGAATCGCAGTAAACGCCCGGCCGAAGCCTTCGTTGATTGCCCGCTGTACCGTCATGCCCGCCGCGATCTCTTCACGTATCCGCGAGAAGATCAGTACGTTGGCGTCGACCGCCATACCCATGGTCAACACGATACCGGCGATACCCGGCAGGGTCAGTGTGGCACCCAGTAGCGACATCAGGGCCAGCAGCAGCACCATGTTCACGCCCAGTGCGACGGTGGCGATGATGCCGAAGAAGCGGTAGATGGCGATGATGAACAGCGAGACGAACAGCATGCCCCACAGCGATGCATCGATACCTTTGGTGATGTTGTCCGCACCCAGGCTCGGGCCAATGGTGCGCTCCTCAGCGAAGTACATCGGTGCCGCCAGACCACCGGCACGCAACAGCAGCGCCAGTTCGGACGATTCGCCCTGGCCGTTCAGGCCAGTGATGCGGAATTGAGCACCCAGCGGCGACTGAATGGTCGCCAGGCTGATGATCCGCTTCTCTTCTTTGAACGTCTGGACCGGCACGTCTTTCTCGACGCCGTTAACCATTTGCTTGGTGTAGGTGGTAACCGGACGCTGCTCGATGAAGATCACCGCCATGCTGCGACCGACGTTGCTGCGCGTCGCGCGGCTCATCAGCTCGCCACCGTGACCATCCAGACGGATGTTCACTTCTGGCGTGCCCTGCTCGCCGAAGCCAGCCTTGGCGTCAGTCACCTGGTCACCGGTGATGATCAGGCCACGCTCGATCTGTGCTGGCGGACGATTGCCTTCACGGAACTCGAAGCTTTCGGAGGTCGCTTTCGAAGCACCCGGCTCTGCAGCCAGACGGAACTCAAGGTTGGCCGTCTTGCCGAGGATACGTTTGGCTTCTGCAGTGTCCTGCACGCCTGGCAGCTCAACCACGATGCGGTTGGCGCCCTGACGCTGAACGATCGGTTCGGCAACACCCAGCTCGTTGACGCGGTTACGTACCGTGGTCAAGTTCTGCTTGATGGAGTATTCGCGGATTTCCGCCAGCTTGGCTGGGGTCATCGCCAGACGCAGTACCGCCTGACCATTGAGGTCGGCCGGAACAATGTCGAAATCGTTGAAGTTCTTGCGGATCAGCGCACGGGCCTGTTCACGGGAAGCTTCATCACTGAAACCCAGCTGAATGGCACCGTTGAGTTGCGGCAGGCTGCGATAGCGCAGCTTCTCTTTACGCAGAAGGCTCTTGACGTCGCCTTCGTAGACTTTCAGGCGTGCGTCGAGGGCTTTGTCCATGTCCACTTCGAGCAGGAAGTGCACACCACCGGACAAGTCCAGACCCAGCTTCATCGGGTGCGCGCCCAGGCTGCGCAGCCATTGTGGAGTGGTTTGTGCCAGGTTCAGTGCAACGACGTAGTCATCACCCAATGCCTTGCGCACGACGTCTTTGGCAGGTAGCTGATCTTCAGCCTTGGTCAGACGAATCAGACCACCCTTGCCATTGGCAGCCAGCGTGGCAGCCTTGACGTTGATCCCGGATTCCTTGAGCGCAGCGCTCACACGGTCCAGATCAGCCTGATTGACCTGCAGCGCAGTGCTTGCACCGCTGACCTGAATGGCCGGGTCATCAGGATATAGATTGGGAGCGGAATAAATCAGACCGACCGCCAGCACCGCCAGGATCAGAATGTATTTCCACAGAGGGTATTTGTTCAGCATCACGCCGCCCGCTTATGACGCGGGGCGCCTTGCGCGCCCCGTCGATTGAGTAGAAGTTGAAACTTAGATCGCTTTCAGCGTGCCTTTTGGCAGCGTGGCGGCAATGGCGCCTTTCTGGAACTTCATTTCGACGGTGTCGGAAACTTCCAGAACCACGAAATCGTCAGCCACTTTAGTGATCTTGCCGGCGATACCACCGGTGGTCACAACTTCGTCGCCTTTCTGCAGGCTGCTCAGCAGGTTCTTCTGCTCTTTGGCGCGCTTGGCCTGTGGACGCCAGATCATCAGGTAGAAGATGACCAGGAAGCCGACCAGGAAAATCCACTCAAAGCCGCCGCCCATTGGGCCGGCAGCGGCCGGTGCAGCAGCGTCAGCCATGGCATTAGAGATAAAAAAGCTCATTTAGCACTCCAGTTGCAAATGTTGAATCTTGGGGTCAGAAAACTCAGTCCAAAGGCGGAACGGGTAGCCCGCGTTTGGCGTAGAAGGCATCGACAAAGGCGGCCAATGTACCCTGTTGAATAGCCTCGCGCAAACCAGCCATAAGCACTTGATAATGACGCAAGTTATGGATGGTATTGAGCATGCTCCCCAGCATTTCGCCGCACTTGTCCAGGTGATGCAGATAAGCGCGGGAGAAGTTCTGGCAGGTATAGCAATCGCAGGTCGGATCCAGTGGCGAATCATCATGGCGATGGAACGCATTCCGGATCTTCAGCACGCCTGTATCAATGAACAGATGCCCATTGCGGGCATTACGGGTTGGCATCACGCAATCGAACATGTCCACACCGCGGCGCACACCCTCCACGAGATCTTCAGGTTTGCCAACGCCCATAAGGTAACGAGGTTTGTCAGCCGGCATCAGGCCCGGCAGGTAATCCAGCACCTTGATCATTTCATGCTTGGGCTCGCCCACCGACAGACCGCCGATGGCCAGGCCGTCGAAGCCGATCTTGTCGAGGCCTTCCAGGGAGCGCATGCGCAGATCCTGGTGCATGCCGCCCTGAACGATGCCAAACAGCGCCGCCGTATTGTCGCCGTGCGCGTTTTTCGAGCGCTGTGCCCAGCGCAACGACAGCTCCATGGAAATGCGCGCCACGTCCTCGTCAGCCGGGTAAGGCGTGCATTCGTCGAAAATCATCACGATGTCCGAGCCCAGGTCGCGCTGAACCTGCATCGACTCTTCCGGGCCCATGAACACCTTGGCGCCATCAACCGGAGAGGCGAAGGTCACGCCCTCCTCCTTGATCTTGCGCATCGCGCCCAGGCTGAACACCTGGAAACCACCGGAGTCGGTCAGGATCGGGCCTTTCCACTGCATGAAGTCATGCAGGTCGCCGTGCTTCTTGATCACTTCAGTGCCAGGACGCAGCCACAGGTGGAACGTGTTGCCCAGAATGATTTCCGCGCCAGTGGCGGTGATATCACGCGGCAGCATGCCCTTGACCGTGCCATACGTGCCCACCGGCATGAAAGCCGGGGTCTCGACGGTACCGCGCGGGAAGGTCAAACGACCGCGACGAGCCTTGCCGTCGGTGGCCAGCAGTTCAAACGACATACGACTCATACAGTTTCCTCAGGGCCCGATTCTTTAGGGGCAGTCGGCGCAGGATTACGGGTGATAAACATCGCATCACCGTAGCTGAAAAAGCGGTAACCATGCTCCACCGCTGCTTTATAGGCAGCCATGGCTTCGGGATAACCGGCGAATGCCGAAACCAGCATCAACAGCGTGGATTCAGGCAAATGGAAGTTGGTGACCAAGGCATCGACCACATGAAACGGTCGGCCAGGGTAAATAAAAATATCGGTGTCGCCACTGAACGGCTTGAGCACGCCATCACGCGCGGCACTCTCCAGGGAACGCACACTGGTGGTCCCCACCGCCACCACGCGACCACCGCGAGCGCGGCACGCAGCCACCGCATCCACCACATCCTGGCCGACTTCCAGCCATTCAGTGTGCATGTGGTGATCTTCAAGCTTCTCGACGCGCACCGGCTGGAACGTGCCCGCACCCACGTGCAAGGTCACAAACGCGGTCTCGACGCCCTTGGCGGCAATCGCCTCCATCAGCGGCTGATCGAAATGCAGCCCTGCCGTCGGCGCCGCCACCGCGCCCAGGCGCTCGGCGTACACCGTCTGATAACGCTCGCGGTCCGAGCCTTCATCCGGGCGGTCTATATAAGGAGGCAGCGGCATGTGCCCGACGCGATCGAGCAGCGGCAACACCTCCTCAGTGAAGCCCAGCTCGAACAACGCATCGTGACGCGCCAGCATCTCGGCTTCGCCACCGCCATCAATCAGGATCTTCGACCCAGGCTTGGGCGACTTGCTGGAACGCACATGGGCCAGCACGCGATGACTGTCCAGCACCCGCTCCACCAGAATTTCCAGCTTGCCGCCGGACGCTTTCTGGCCAAACAGCCGTGCCGGAATCACCCGGGTATTGTTGAACACCATCAAATCGCCCGGGCGCAAATGCTCGAGCAAATCAGTGAATTGACGGTGTGCCAGGGCGCCGCTGACCCCATCAAGGGTCAACAGGCGACTGTTGCGACGCTCGGCCAAAGGGTGGCGAGCAATCAGCGAATCAGGGAGTTCGAAAGTAAAGTCAGCAACGCGCATGATGGGGTTCGTCTAGCAGGGGCCGGAAGTCTAGCCGAAATAGTGAAAATTCTCTATGTACATGATTGACCAACGGTAATCTCATCTCTATACTTCGCCGCCATTGAGCCCTGATGGCGGAATTGGTAGACGCGGCGGATTCAAAATCCGTTTTCGCAAGAAGTGGGAGTTCGAGTCTCCCTCGGGGCACCAACCATATGTTTCTAGCTGTCTCAGACAGTTCACGAAACAGCACACGAAGCCCGCCTAGTGCGGGCTTTGTTGTTTCTGACTGTATCTCCCTATCTCACCTTATCTCTTCCCTCCGTGTATCCCACCTTGTATCCTCAGAAAAAGCCCTAACTCTGGGATACAGATCATGAAGCGTTCCGATATCAAGCGCCGCCCGTTGGCTGATACCGTACTGAGCAGTCTTGAGCCAGACACACAGGAATATCGAGAACTACATGAGCGCGGGCTTTACTTTCGGGTGAAGCCGAATGGCGGCAAATCGTGGCAGCTCCGATACAAGAACGCGGCAAGTAAATGGGCGTGGATGGGGTTAGGCAGTTATCCCGAAGTGAGCGCTAAGCGCGCTGGCGAGGAAGCGGACAAGCTGAGGAAACTAATCAGCGACGGTATTGACCCACAGGAACAAAAGCTCGCCACCAAGGCTGCCACTGTAGCTGCCAAAACCCGGACATTCCGCGTAGCGGCGGATGGCTGGCTTAAGGCCAAAGTCGATAAAGGGCTGGCCGACTCCACCCTGAGTAAGATCCGCACCTATCTGGAGAAGGACATACTCCCTGCTCTGGGTGACATGCAGTTGGACGAAATCACCCGCACCGACTGCGCCGCCCTGCAAGCCTCACTCGAAGCGCGCAACGCTCATAACGTTGCCGAGAAGTGTCGCACTTGGATAAATCAGATATTTGGACGGGCCATTGGCCTAGGGCTGACGGAGAACGATCCGGCCAGCAGGCTGCGCGATATTGCTGCACCCGCCCCCAAGACTCAGCAACACCCGCACTTACTGGAGCCCGAACTGCCAGAGTTCATCCGGGCATTGAAATCTACAACTAGCCGCCTGCCTGCCAAGACCGCTGCATGGCTTTGCATCTGGACAGCATCCCGGCCCGGAATGGTGCGGCTGGCGGAGTGGGCGGAAGTAAACTTTGATGTCGCCACTTGGACGACACCCGCCGCCAAGATGAAGATGCGCCGGGATCATGTGGTCCCCCTGCCCAGCCAGGCGATCGATGCCCTACGCGAACTGCACAGGGTGACAGGCCGTAGCCGCTGGCTGTTCCCCGGCGTCGGACCGAAAAACCCGACAATCAGTGAAAACACAATCAACAAAGTATTCGCCGGGATTGGGTACAAAGGTCGATTGGTCGGACATGGCACCCGCCACACTGCCAGCACCCTATTGCGCGAAAACGGCTGGCAAAAAGATCACATTGAGGCGCAACTGGCACACAAGGAGGAGGGCATCTCCGGCATCTACAACAAGGCCCAGTACCTTGAGCAACGCACGACCATGATGCAGTGGTACGCCGACCACTTGGACACGCTAGCCGCCGGCAACGTGGTGCAAGGCCAGTTCAACAAAAAAGCATAGTGCGTTGATTGCCGACCTTCCCTATGGCCCATAGACAGATATAGACTACATACAACGCTGCTTGGATATACCGCATCCAATCAGTCGACCTCCGGCATTGCTCTGAGAACGTAGGAATAGTGCAATTCGGCGGCCCTTTGGGAGGGGGCGAAGTGTGGGTACTCGCGAGCACTTTCAGCCGAAATTAATGCGTTGCCGCTGGAAGCGATGAGATTGAAAGACGAATACATACCGCCAACATATAGGTCAGTCAAAGAGAGCCATGATTTAGCCGCAGAACGATTTGAGGAAATCAAAAAAAATAACGAACGCATCCAAATTGAGGATCTAGCGCTTTTCGCAGCGAGTATGACCGAGCACCTGTCTGGGGAGGATCGAGAAAAGACCGCTGAGATGCTTGGTCGTTCCTTGGTGAACTTGACCTTGCTGCTGGAGAAGCACCCGGAAAGTGAAGAATTGATCATGGGGAGCGCTACAGCAATAATTTTGGTAGGGGTCCGCGCCGTTGAAGATTTGATCTTCAGGTCTAGTGAATCCGAGTTCAAGAAAGCGCGTCCATTCTTGGAAGCCAATAGGAAGAAATCGATTATTGTTGAACGCGCCAAAACCATCGCAAGTCAAATATGGCAAGCCGACACCGGGCAGGAGTATCGAGTAACGGACATGGCCAAACTGGTCATGGATATTTTGAAGCGAGAGGGAACTGCGGATCTTCCAGCCATAGGACGCGTGGCGGACTGGATCAAACCAATAGCACCGCACTACGCCCGTTTAGCAGGTCGCCGCCGTAAAACCCCTTAACCGTATCGGATAACCCCTTTTACGTGCCGGATATCCCCATATCCGGCACGTTGAGGGGATTTTTTTAGCCCGTTTAAGTCATCAGTCTGCTCCCGTCTCAATCAATGGCGGGAAACAGATATGCACAACACCCAACCCCTCAAAGCAGCAAGCCGCGCGGCCAGCCTTCCGTTCGACTCCGGCACCACCATCATCCGGATGCCCGATCTGGCAGCCATTACCGGCCTTGCTCGGCCGACCATCTACAAACGTCTCAAAGACGACCCCACGTTTCCTCGCCCCGTTCAACTGAGCGACAGTAAGTCCCGTGGCGCACCCGTGGGTTTCGTTCTGTCTGAAGTCCAGGAATGGGTACGCAAACGCATTGAAATGCGTGAGGTAGTCGAAGTGAAGAAGGCTGCCAGCACCAATAAGTCCGCATGTAACTCCCTGCAGCGCTTCGACTTCATCTCCGAGGAGTAATTGAATGAAGCCTGCAGACAAACTTTTGCCACTCCTCGACAAAGTTCGCCAAGTGAAATCGGGTAAGTGGACGGCTCGCTGCCCGGCACATGATGACAAGACTCCCAGCCTGCATATCACAGAGGTCGAGGACGGGAAGCTGTTGGTGAAGTGCTGGGTCGGCTGTTCGGTGACCGAGATCCTCGCCTCCGTCGAGCTGGAGTTGCGCGACCTGTTCCCTGATTGCGGCAGCAAGCCACGTCGACTGGGTCCGAGCAGAGCTGCCATCGAGCGTGAGCATATGGTCCACCTCATTGGCCAATCCCTAATCGCCCAAGGTGCAGAACTGTCTGAAGAGGATCGCCATCGCTTCGAGCTGGCGCGTGATCGCTTGGCAGGCTTGGAGTTGAAAGCATGAGTGCGAAAATAAAAGATCCCTACCACAACCAGTGGGCAACACAGCGCCAGCAGCAGATCAGCACTCCCAACTTCCGTTTTGTAGCGGCCTGCCATATGCCAATCAAGCCTGTTGCCTGGCTGGTTAAAAGCTATATCGAGGAAGACGCACTCACGGTGATGTACGGCCCTCCCGGTAAGGGGAAATCGTTCGTTGCTTTGGACTTGTCTTGCTGTATTGCTAGCGGCATGCCATTCCACGGCCATTTGGTGAAACCGGGAGTTGTAATTTACATCGCAGGGGAAGGTCACAACGGTATCGCTCGGCGCCTTCACGCATGGGCGCAGCATAACGACACTGCCT
This sequence comes from Pseudomonas sp. LBUM1643, assembly GCF_059716215.1. NCBI lineage: Bacteria > Pseudomonadati > Pseudomonadota > Gammaproteobacteria > Pseudomonadales > Pseudomonadaceae > Pseudomonas > Pseudomonas sp. LBUM1643. Next base: position 1,151,523 of record NZ_CP166813.1, on the reverse strand, counting down.
TGCCGGAACTGCTGTTCGTATCAGAGGCCCCTACGGATCTGTCCAGCGAAAAAAATGCTGCAAAAGTGGCAGAAGCGGTTAAGCAGATTGCCGAAGCTACTGGTGAATCCCCGGTGCTGATTGTGATCGATACCATGGCCCGTAATTTCGGAGGCGACGAAAACAGCGCAACTGACGTGGGGCATTTCATCCGCAACGTTGACGCACTGCGTCGGCACTGGAAGGCCACTGTCTTGATCGTCCACCACAGCGGCAAGGATGGCGAGCGAGGCGCACGCGGATCGTCGGCACTGAAAGGTGCTGCAGATGCTGAATTCGAAGTGAGCCGCAGCAACGAAGACAACCTGGTTCGACTGATCCCGCGCAAGATGAAGGATGCAGAAGAGCCGTCCTCACTTGCCTTCGAACTGGTCGGAGTATCAGTGCGCGACGACAGTGGCAGCCTGATCAGCGGTGCCGCGCTGCGTCTGACTGGGTACACAGCACCAGCAGCGCCAGTGTTGGCAAAGTTGGGTAAGCAGCAAAAGGCTGCGCTGGAAACGCTCGAGCAGATGCACGCGGAGATCGCCCAACGGTTGAATAGCCAGGGCCGGGAGGATCACCCGGTACTCATCACACTTGACGCATGGAAAGCGAAGTGTGAAGAAGCCGAAATTTCTCGCCAGCGGTTTCACGATGTCAAAAACACGCTGACTGATCGTCAGCAAATCCGAATCGACGGTGCACATGTATTTCTTGTCCGTCCTGTCCTGCAGTCCTTAATGGAACCGGACCGGACGGACAGTCTGAAGATCGTTAATACCGGACAAACCGGACGGGAAGCGGACGAAAACCGGACACAGAACGGACAGCATGCCAAGTCGCCTGCAGTCGACTTTGAGGAGTTTTGATCGTGGCCGCCCTGGACTACCTGCTCCGGGCCGGCCTCACCGCCGAGCACAACGGAGATAAACTTCGCCTGCGCCCCGCTGACCGCATCACGGATGCCGACCGACTCTATGTATGCAAGCACCGCGTCGAGCTCATTGCCGAACTGAATGCGGCTAATGATCCGACCCTTTGCTGGTTGCACCTGCTGGTGTTGGCCAACGGGTACGTGGTGCAAGCATGCGGCGATATCGACACCGCTATTACAAAACAAAAGGCTCATCAGCAGCACGGCGATACCCTGTTGGCGGTAGTTGCAGTCCCAGGCTTCGAGCGTCCTCTCTCCGAGGCGGAGATCGTCAAGGCGCTAATCGGCACACTCGCCACGCCATCGTCTAAACCTACTCCGTCGAGCCTCTGGCTGCCTCGTGTCGCGCGTCTGCTCGGCACCCATCCTGCTGTACTGCTGGACGAGGGGCATTTGGAGCCGCACGACCTTGCCGAGCTGGCCGATGCGGACGTCGTGCTGGTGGCCGACACGATCCACGTTAGCCCGGCGTGGATCAACCGGCCGCAGCGGGTTGAGCAAACGGCCGAGATCCACACCGTGGAGGAAGTTAAGCCGCAGCACATCATCCACACCGCAGCTAAGGCATCACAGGCATGGCGAGAGGCCGATGCGGCACACACCAACCATCTGATGAGCTGCCGCGCCTGCCATGCGGCAACCGGCCGTTACTGTCCGGCTGGCGTTGATCTGCGCCAGCGTTATAACAACACCCAGATGGAGACGAGCAAATGAACGATGCCCCGTCAGTGGAGTTTGCCATTGAGGAGAATGAGGAACGGGCCAATGCCCGTAATTACCTGACTCCGGAGTGCAAGAACGCCGCATTGCTTGTCAGCAGTAACCTGCTCGGCAAGACGTCGTTCCTCGAGGCTGTCCTCGAACTGGGTCGGCAGACGACTGCAATCAACCGCGGCGACATGAGCCGAGCAGAAGACATGCTGGTATCGCAAGCGCACTCTCTGGATGCTCTATTCGTGCATCTTGCGAGTCGTGCACTGTCGTCTAAAAACATGGGCGGGCTTGAGTCCTACATGCGTCTCGCACTTAAGGCTCAGAACCAGGCCCGGGCGACCTTGCAGACCTTGGGCGAACTTAAAACCCCCAAGCAGGTCGCTTTCGTGAAGCAGGCGAACATCGGCAATCAGGTCCAGGTCAATAACGGTATTCAAGAGAAGCCCGCGCGCACGCGGAAAACCAAAAAAGCGCAGAACGAACTATTGGAGGTTGAGCATGGCGAACGGTTGGACGCCCGAGCGACGGGCGCGGCAGGCGGAGCTGATCCGGCAATGGCGACCTTGGGAACAAAGCACCGGGCCACGAAGCACCGAGGGTAAGGCCGCCGCGGCGCGCAATGCCTGGACAGGTGGAATGAGGCCGTTGCTGCGAGAGCTGGCCGAAGAGCTGCGAGAGCAGGACAAGATTCGTCGCGAGATCCTAGACTGAGCGAAACGCCACGGATGGCGATTACCAAGTGCTTACCCGCCCTGAATTTGCTAACGCGTATCACTTTGAGTTGTCCCGACAAAGTGCAACGAAAAATACCTTTCCTAAGCCTTGAAATCAAGACTCGTCCGTTCCGTTTTGTCCAGTTGTGTGTTGCACCTGAGGTGCACATAAAAATAACACTGCGATGGAATTGACAACGCCCTTTGCAAGCCGCCCCACTGAGTAAATCCCTATTTAGCTTGACCGGTACGGGGCAGTTTGTGCGAAACCTACAACCCCGCTCCCCTTGAGCATCTTCTAGGGCCTCTTACTTCCATCACGGTGAAAGTGGTTCGATTTCAGAACCAATGAAGTGGATCAGCAGTCGCTTAAAAAAGAAAAAGTATTCCCTCCATGTAGGCTCCGCATCAGTCCCAGGGCATCACAACATGCTCCAACTATCTCGACCATGCGATAGCCTACGGACAGTACTCATTTGGCTTCGGGCAACAACTCCTCCAGCAACGTTACCTTCCTCTGCAACTGATCCACATGCGCCCTCTCAGCACGTAGTGCCGAACGAAGCTCCTTGTTCTCCGACTCATGAATGCGCGCCCAGCGCAAAGTCGTACGGCAGTTGACAATTGTGCCCCACACCTTTTGCAACTTCAGATAATGGGCCAGCAGCAACAAAGCAATCACCACCATCATCACCAGGGCCGCTGTCGAAATCACATCCGTCGTAGTCATGTTCAATCCTTTCGCTAAGTCATTTGTTCCGAAGACAGCCAAAGAATATGTAGTGTTTTATTACACGTATAGATTGTAGACTTGTACAGGTAAACAAACCACGCACATGGACGGGCCATGAAACGTACACAAGAGATCAACCAGGTCCGCTGGGACCTGGCACTTCGCTATCGTTTGATCGAAACCGTGGCCTGGTGGGAGGGCCGCCTTACCACGGGCCACCTGATGCAGAGCTTCGGCATCAGCCGCCAGCAGGCGTCCAAGGACATCAACACCTACATCACCGAACATGCGCCTAAAAACCTTACATATGACAAGCAGATGAAGGGGTATGTACCGAGCAAGCACTTCAAGCCGCTGTTCATTGAGGACAGTGCCAATGCCTATCTGCAGCTGCTGAACCAGACCCACTCCCGAGCGCCGCATGTGGAGGGATTGGCACTGGCTTATGCGCATACCAAGGTACTGGAGGTACCGGACCGCACGATTCGTCCGCAAGTACTGCGGCCACTGCTCAAGGCGTGCCGCAATGGCGAGGTGATCGCTATCGAGTATGTGTCGCTGTCCAACCCCGTGCCGGAGACCCGGCTAATATCACCGCATACCCTGGTCTACACGGGCATGCGCTGGCATGTGCGGGCTTATTGCGAGAAGAATCGCAAGTATCGGGATTTTGTTTTGAGCAGGTTCCGGGGGGAGCCTGAATTCGAGCGGATGAGCGAGAAGCTGATCGGCGAGGATGAGGAATGGAACACCCGTGTTGATGTGGTCATCGAGCCGGACTCGCGTTTGAAGCTCGAGCAAAAGGCAATCATTGAGGTCGACTTTGGGATGGAGCACGGTGAGCTGGTGATACCGACGCGGTGTGCGCTGGTGGGTTACGTGTTGCAGCGGTACCAGATCGATCCAAAGAAGCTTGAGCCCAAGGCGTCGGCACAGCAGATTGTGGTGAAGAACCTGGAGGCGTTGAAGCCTTGGCTTTATGAGTAGATACCATGCAAATGACGGGTAGCCTTCGTATCGCAAGAACAGAGGCCATTCGAAAATGTCACTGCAGGCATATTGACACCATGCACACCCTATGGAGAATCACAGGCACTTTTGTCCACCATGGATGGCCTGCTCATGTATCGACGTATCTTCCTGCAATCGGCTCAAGGCTTCGGTGCCAACCTGGTTAGCCACGAGAGCGAACCGATGGTCCGCAACACATTGGGCTGCACCTTTATTTTCTCGTCCATCGGCGACGCCCTATCCCGAGCTTACGACTCGGCCAAGGAAACCGTCAGCGACGTGGCTGACAAAGTGGCTGATACCGTCTCCGATGCGTATGACGCCACCCGAGAAACCGTTGGCAATGTGGCCGATGCTGTGTCCGACACCGCCTCCAATGTCTATAGCTCCACTGTCGAAACACTGTCCGACGCGGCAGAAACAGTGGGTGACGCCGTGTCCAATGGCTACGACGCCACTTGCGATTATGTGGGCGACGTGGTCTCCGGTGATAAGGAAATAGACTACCTGAAAGTACTCGGCGGTGCCGCGATCGGCGTGGGGGCCATCGCGGCAGCCCCCTTTACCGGCGGCGGATCGCTGGTCGGTGGCGCTACCCTGCTGGGGTCACTGGCCGGGGCCGGCACCATCGCCGCTGCCGTGGGCGCTGGCGTTGCCGGTGCCGTGGTGGCAGCGAACCTGGACGGAGACGAGCAAGCACGCAAGGCCGGGTTCGATGCGGGCGTCAAGCAAGCCAAAGCCGAGCAACTGGCTGAGATCTCGGTGCTGAGAGACCACCTCGAAAAAGCCATGGAAAGCCTCAAGGCAGCCGGCAATCACTTCAATGCAATCATCGCCCTGAACGCCGTGGCAATCGCCACCGCGCAATGCGACGGCGATATCACACCATCGGAACGGGCAAACATTGAGCTTTTCATCAATGGCCTAGCCGCCGACGCCATCCCAGAGGCGGTCAAAGCCAAAATCGAGTCGCTCTACCAGCAACCGCCAACGGTGAAGGAAGTCTTCGAGCTGGCGAAACAATCGGGCATGAGCCTGTCCATCTTCGACGAAATCATCCACCTGGTAGTGCTCTCGGACGATATCGTACACCCGCAGGAAGCGGCCTTTATTCAAGCCTGGAACAGCCAAAAAACCGCGTAAGGAAAGCGCCCGATGAGCAAGCTCGAACAGTTCAGAAAACAGCAGGCCTTGCGCGAGCAACTGGCCAAGCGCCCGCTGCTTCACGCCGCTGCCGCTCCTGAAGATGTAGCAGCGCTGCTGGCCAAGCAGGCCGACAGCGCACGTCTCGCCAGCCTGGACTACCACGCCTCGTTGAGCCTCACGCTGCAGGCCGCCCCACAGGATGCTCGCGAGCTACTGAGAGAGCTCGAACAGGAATTCGACCAGGCTCGGGTGAACGAGCTGCTGTCCAAGGCACAGCGCGACATTATTGGCTCCATTGCCGGTCCACTGGGATTGGGTAAATTCCTTGCGGTGTACGACAAGCAAGGGGGTAATGTGACGACCGTTCACAATGCCCAGCAGGACATCTATGCCAATCCTGACGAAGAAAAATACAACCGTGATCATTACGACAAAGGCAGGAACAGCGACGGCAAAAAGTTCTCCGGAGACAGCAATTCTTCGGTAGGCGCCAGCTTCACCAAAGGTCAACTGGACAACAAGGAGCAACTCACCGACGGCTACACGGGCGAAACGGTGATGGGCAAATACACCAGCCCCGACCACATCGTGCCGCTGAAGACTTACCACCAAAACGGTGGGTTCATGCAGTCAAAGACCCAGCGCGCCGACTTCGCGACCGACGCCGAGAATCTCATCTCCACCCAGCGCAACATCAATATCTCAATGAGCGATGATGAAAAGCTGGTGTGGCTGGAAAAGAACTCGAACGGTCGCAATGTTACTAACGAAGAATATTACGGTGTTGATCGCAAGCGCGTAGAGGCAGCACTGGAACGAGGCCATGCGACTGCCGAACGCCACGGCCCGAGCACCTCGGAAAAAGCCGCCTACTACACCGCCCACGCCGCCCAGACCGGTATGACCGAAGGCTTGAAGATGGGCACCCAGCAAGCCTTCGGCATGCTGATGGTCGAACTGTTCAGCAGCGCATTGGACGAGATCAAGGACCTGTACCGCAACGGCTGCCAGAGCGACACCATCCTTGCCGAACTGCGCGAGCGCCTGAAGCGCGTGGGCATCAAGGTAGCAGCCAGGTGGGAACAAATGCTCCACAGTTTCAGCGGCGGCTTCATTTCGGGCTTCGTGTCCAACTCCGTGACCGTGATGATCAACCTGTTCGTCACCACCGGCAAACGTGCCGTACGGATGATCCGCGAAGGGATCTTCTCGCTACTCAAAGCACTGAAGACCTTCTTGTTCCCGCCCGAGGACATGACCTTCGCCCAGGCGGCACATGAAGCCTTGAAGTTGCTTGCTGCAGGCGGCGTCGTGGTGGGTGGCGTGGCCCTGGAAGAGGCTGCCGAGAAGCTTATTCTCGGGGTCCCCCTGTTTGCACCGTTTGCTGGTGTGCTGACAGCCGTGCTAGTGGGGGCGGCGACCGCGCTGAGCATGACTTTTGTCTGCTACCTTCTCGACAAAATCGATCTGTTTGGTGTGGTGCGTGCTGAGCGGGACAAGCAGATGATCGGGGCGCTGGATACGCGTATTGATACGCAGATGACGCTGTCGATGTGCGTGATCGAAGAGTTGGACGAGTATTTGCTGACTGCGCCATCCCCGGCTTGAAATACTGCTGCGCTGGGGCGTGTTTATCACAGCTCCAGAGCAGTTTGTTTCCTAACCTGTCGATTACTTCGCCCATCCCCTAATTGCCCGCCATACTGAAGTTTCGGGCAAGTCTCTTAGCCGAAAGTAGTCCTACGCGACCGTCTATATTGGGTCGTTTGCTGCCCTTGGCGACAGACAGCAATCGGCTAATAGCGGACGTAGGTGTCCGGCGTTTACTGGCCAAAAGCAATCACCCATTCATTAAGGCTTTTTAGACACAATCAGCTTGGTCCGACTATCGGGCAGCAGTAGGTAACCCCTAGCTTTCGCCTAAGCTCTTACCTAATGCGATTACATGGAGAGAATCGAAGCCACTTGATCTTTCAAAGCGTGGAGATTCCGATGATCAAGCATTTGAGTCCTATTTTTTTAATTGCCGCTACCATCTGTCTCGGTGGTGCGTCCTGTCACGACCAAAAAGAAGAGGATAATTTGCAATACAAGCAAACGATGGATGGCAGCCCAGCTCGCACGGGAATGGGAATTATCCCCCGACAACAAATTCAACCCCGAATGAATAGAATGTAATCATCTCAGATGCAAGATTTGAGCGCTGCGAACGCCTCGAGGGAAGCTCGCTGATGAGATGTCCAAAACTAATTTTTACAGGGCTACCCCCCAAAGGAGCATCCCATGTTTACACCAGGGCGTCTTCATCGTTCCAACACTCCTGGCAACCCGGGAGTACCGCAATACAGCATTGATGTCTTCTATGAAGTTCGTCACGACCCCAAGGAAGGCATGCTGATGCACTTCAAGATGGTTGGAGAGGTATCAGATCGCACCTTTACTGAAGAATTCGATATGCACCGCGACACTGCCTTCAACTTTGCCAGCCGAGTGGCCAAGGCTGCGGTCAAGCATGGAGTACCCGCCAATGCCAGTCTCATCATGCGCGGGCACAAAGAATACGACGCAATGTTCGAGGATATTCGCGACAAACTCGGCGTCCAACCGGGCGAGTCGGTCAATCTGGATAACGCTGAGAACGACCGTCGTTGAGTGACTCCAGTACTACTCAGCGAGCCTCGTCCTGCCGACCCGGTAATCCACGGGATGAATCACGAGATAGCTGCTGACTGCATCATCTATGGTTGGAAAGAACGCCGTTTCGCCAAGCCTTGCGAAAAGCCCGAATCGCTTCAGCTTGTCCTTGACCGGGTCCTTCATCTCGGCCACGCACAACTTGATGCCCGCCGCGTGCAAGGTTTCGTCCAGTTCACCCAGCATGTCTGCCGAGGTCACGTCCACACTGGTGACGGGTTCTGCAGTAACTACTAACCAGCGTACGGGCGTAGGCGATGCAGCCACTGCGTCAAGCACTCGCTCATTGAACAGTTCGGCGTTAGCAAAAAACAACGGTGCATCCCAGCGAAACAGGACCAGGCCAGGTATAAGGCTCGCGTCGGGATAACGCTGGATGTCGTGGTAGCCCTTGACGCCCTCGGCTTGCCCCAGCACTGCGGAATACGGCCGCCAGCCATCCCACAGAAATTCGATGACGGCGATCAAGATGGCCAGGCCGATGCCCTCAATCGCGCCAAACACAGCCACGCCGACGGTGCAGACGAGCGACAGCCAGAACTCCCAGCGCTGGATGCGATAGATTCGCCGCAGGTCGGCGACTTCAATCAGACCGATGGCTGAGGCGATGACGACCGCTGCCAGTGCGCTGCTGGGCAAGCTCTGCAACAGGTTCGGCGCCACCACCAGCAGCAGGGCAACAGTCACCGCGCCGACAACGCCGGTCAACTGGCTTTTCGCGCCTGCGGCTTCAGCCACGGGGGTACGTGAAGAACTACTACTGATTGGAAAGCCCTGGAAAAATCCAGCCGCGAGATTGGCAAAACCGAGCCCCGCCATCTCCTGGTTCGGGTCCACGTAGGTACGGGTCCGCGCTGCATAGACACGAGAAAGCACGCTGGTGTCGGCGAACGACACCAGGGCGACGGCGCAACCGCCAATGAGCACGGGGACAATATCGGCGCGGGTGATCCAAGGAATGGCAAACGCAGGCAAACCTTGAGGAAGAGCACCGAGCACCGACACCCCGGCACGCGCGCCAAGATCCAGCACACCGACGGCAATAGTCGCACCGACCACTGCGATCAAGATGCCTGGCACCCGTTTGTAGGGTTTGAGCAGAAGGATCACGATCAGGGTGGCTGCGCCGATCATGAACGCGGTCCAGTTGGTCTTTCCTTCCATTACCGCGGTGGCGATGGCCCACAGGTTTCTCCCCGGGCCATCGGACTCAATCGAAAAACCGAATATTTTGGGTAATTGGCTGATCAATACGGTCAACGCGATGCCGTTCATGTACCCGTAACGGATGGGTTTAGACAGCAACTCCGTAATGAAGCCCAGCCGCATGATGCCTGCCAGGATGCACACGGCTCCCGACACGATAGCCATCATGCCTGCAAGGGCAACGGCGCGATGAGGGTCGCCACCCGACAGGGGGAGGATGACAGCCAGGATAACGGCGGCCAATGACGAATCCGGGCCCAGCACCAGAATCCGGCTAGGCCCGAACAATGCGTAGGCGAGTAGCGGAACGATGGTCGCGTAGAGGCCATAGATGCCGGGTACGCCCGATGCCACGGCGTAGGCGATGCCCACGGGCACCAACATCGTGGTGAGCACTAGGCCGGCGATGATGTCGTGACGCAACCAGGCGACCTGGTAAACGCGCAACGTTTGGAGTCCAGGAAACCAACGTCCCCAGCCGGTCTCACCGCTGGCATCGCGACGTACAATTCGGCCCGGTTCCGGGGCGGGAGGCGAAGAATCCGAATGGCTCATGGAACTGTGGCCCTTTGGTGTACAGCGCAGATTCGCTTAAACGTGTCCGTCAGAATTTTTCGGGAACTCGCCGGTGCGGATAATCCGGGTCGCGATAGCCACCTGGCTTCTGCCGCTTGGGCAATATTACCTCCTCGCGCGCAACATCTTCGTATGGGATACGGCTGAGCAAATCGGTAATGATGTTAAGGCGCGCCCGGCGCTTGTCGTTCGAGTTGGCCACCAGCCATGGGGCATGTTCGGTGTCGGTCGCCTTGAACATGTCATCACGCGCGCGTGAATAGTCATACCAGCGGCTGTATGACTTGAGATCCATCGGGGTCAGTTTCCATATTTTGCGTCCGTCCTTGATGCGTGCCTGGAGCCGGCGGGTCTGTTCGTCTTCGCTGACTTCTAGCCAGTACTTGAGCAGGATCACGCCAGAGTCGACGATTGCACGCTCCACCAGCGGCGTTGTCTTCATGAAACTTGCAACCTGCTCTTTGGTGCAGAATCCCATCACCCGCTCAACACCCGCACGGTTGTACCAACTGCGATCGAAGACCACCACTTCGCCAGCCGCGGGAAGGTACGGCAGGTAGCGTTGGACATACATCTGGCTTTTCTCTCGTTCACTCGGCGCCGTTAGCGCCACCACTCGAAAGACACGGGGGCTCACGCGTTCGGTGAGCGCTTTTATCGTCCCGCCCTTGCCGGCGCCATCGCGCCCTTCGAAGACGATACAGATCTTGATGCCCTTGGCTTTTACCCACTCCTGCAATTTGACCAGTTCGACGTGCAGGCTGCGCAGTTGCTCAAGATAATCCTTGCTCTTCAGTTTCAGGCTTTCAACAGAGTGACTCTTGGGGACCTTTTTCTTGTCTTTTGCCATGATCGAGACCTCACCAATAAACAGCGTAGGGTTGCAATCTGTTCATCCACCGAGCGCGATGATCGCGGTGATCAGACCAGCGCCGGTGACTGCCAACGCAATTGCGCCTTGCCACGGTTTTGCGCCAGCGTATTTCGCGAGTACCCAACCGGCGATGAACAGCACTCCGAGTCCGACCAGGTTAGAAACGCGTACGGCAAGCGCCGTCTGATCCAGCACCAGAAACGGCACCACAAGCGGAAATGTCGAGAGCACCACCAGTAGGAAAACACCCACCGCCCCCTTGAAATCATCCCAGCCGAGGCGCGGCGGTAAGGGCATAGATGAAAACTCGAGCACACGGCGACGCAGCGATTCCAGATCATCCGTGCCGACCACTGCCGCGATACGAGGGGGTAATGCCTCAGCGATGAGCGCTTGCCCGGTGGCTGCATCAGTCGCGCCGCATAGACTTGTGTGTAGCGTGCGGTTGCGTGTGCGCTCGATCAGGGTTCGCAGTAGATACATTAGCGCATCCGCGAGGCCCCACGCGAGGTTGCAACCCAGCGCGGCGACCATCATCGTACGCTCCGCCTCCTGGCCAGCCGTCGCCACGCTGATCGTTCCAGTGAAAGTCATCGCCATGAGCAGGCCAAAGATGACCTCCGTGACACGCTCGACCGGTTCAAGCACACGGGCTCGCTTTTGCTCTCCAGTGCTTTGCATGCGGTCATCCTCGCCACGCTGTATCGAATTGCGATAGGGATTTAGAAAGAGTTCGCCTCACCAGCCACTACAGGGACGAGCTGATTAGGCTGTGACTGGCAAGGCGAACAACTAGACATTAGCTCAATCGAACAACTTGTCTCGTTCCACATGCCCGATGCCCGCCATTAATCTGGACATCACTCCGCAGGAATATATGTACCTCCCTACCTTTGGAGCGCCAATCGCGAATGACTGCTATGGGTCGATAGCCGACACTTCAATCCGCACGGTGTCGAGGCCCATTGAACAATAGGCCGTCGAGGAGCGAGGATGAGGTTTCTCGGCTCGTCTAGGTTTAAGCGACATCAAATAGCGTTACGGCATGCAACACTTTTTGTATTTTTTGCCGCTTCTGCAGGGGCAAGTGTCGTTGCGTCCCACTTTCTGGCCATGGGTTTGGCGAATGAGGGACGACAACGATGATATTGGTGCTGGGGCCTGGGCATCCCTAGTCAGCTCGTTCATCTGCTCAGATTCGGTCCATGGGGAATTAAGACTCACGCCGAACTGAATGTCGCAATCTCCACCGACGGCCAAGCCGAACCACGTATCTGATTGCAGGATGTACTTACGCTTGTGGCAATGGAACTGCAGCCGGCGCATGGCTGCCGCCGAGGGCATTGCATTAGAGTGGAAACAAATACCGGCCCTTCCTTGCTCGGCACCGATTGTAAAATCGTGGCCCTGCCCATCCTTTCGCGTCATGCGAGTTATGGCCTCAAGCCCTCGATGGATATTAAAAGCGGCGTCCTCATTCATGGCCAAAAGCTGAAATCCGAGTTCGAGCGTTGCTGGATTGGCCTCAGCTTCAATCTGGGAAATCACCTGCTCATACCGCGTACCAGCTAATCTGGTCAGTATGCCTTCGGGAGTGCGCTGGCCCGGATGCCCCTCCCGCCGGACAGTCATGGCGGTGTCGAGGTCGATCGAATATGAGTCATCAATCATCACGTGATTGATTTCGTCATCGAGCCACATATTTCGTTTCAAGTGAAACCCCAAAGCCGTCAGCTCGTGACTGAGATTCAGCTTACCCACCGCGGCAATTCGAAGGCGGATGTAGCTAAGGAACCTAAGAGGTGACGTGAGCATCTCCGCGAGGGCGTCCAAGAGGAAGACATCCATCACGAAGGGCGCTTTAACAACCTCGGTCGTCTGATACGACAGGTATTGGCTGGATTGGAATGCCAATGCCGGGTAGTGCTCGGAAACGATGTTGAAGAGGTAAATTTCTTTCGCGGGATGAGGTAGCTTTACTTCCCTGCCTTGGTCGTCCTCCAGCCGATACCCACCCTCAACAATAATGCTCGCACACTCCCATCCTTGCTCGTACGACTGCTGAATCGCCGCTGCGAAGTCTGACTTGAGTTGACCATCGTTGCCTTTCCGGGCCTCAAGGGTCAGTTTTTTCGACTTCGCCTGAACAATGATCAACCGATCGCCGAAAACGACCAGCACGTCGGCCTCACCAGCAATGTCCTTGCCTTTAAACAAATTTACGTTGGTATGGACATTGCCCTCACCAAAGACTGCGGCAAGCCTCCTGGCTGCGAACTGCTCCGCAAATGCGCCGCGATTTGCCATGGCTTTCGATCGGTACGGCTTGTCGGCCCACATCCAGAAAAATGGCGATTCGTAGAGAGCCTCGTAGATGGCGTAATGCTGGAAGAGCAACACCGTACCGCGACCGGTCAGCAGTAGCGGCGTGGCCGCGACGGCATTGAAATCGCCAATGGTGTGAAATTGCAGATTGTCACCAGTCAGCGTCAAAGCGCGGAATACGGCCTCGACAATGGCTACATCCAGTCCGCTTAAATCCGAGACAAGCTTCGCCGAATACTCAAATGCTGCGAGCAACATGTGAGGCTCAACCTCTGGTGTATTGGAGCCGGTGAAGGCGGCGCATGACCTCTCGTCCATAAGGGCGCACATGGTGTGTGCAACGACCTGTGACTGGCCGATGGAAAAGCCCATTTTTTCAACGAGCCAGTGGTCATCTGCACCGTACTTTGCGGGAAGAAAATCACGGTACTGGAAACTGTAGGCGGACTCGGCCCCATAAAAAATCGGCTCTCGCATGGACATGCCGTCCCAGGCTGCTCCCGTGTTGCTCTCGCTCATGGCCTGATCTTTCAGGGCTGACATCATCGGTCGGGAAAGAGCGTGGTGTAGCTCCAACATGAGTGTATCGGTGCGGGCTACCAATTCGCCCAAGACCTCTACAGTGGGCACGCTCATGTCCAGAGCCTGACGAACCATCAACCCGAGCAGAGTTGTGATTTCAGTCCTTAATAAGCGGTCATTGCTAAAAAGCGGAGCCATGTCATCCGGATTCAACTCGTCTTTGTACACGACTAGGTTGTCCCTATGACATATGAAAGCAATCGCATGGACATAGCCGGGTGAGGCTGTCAGCTCAACAAGATCAGCAAGAACCTCAGTTTCGGATCGACTTATTGGCGTCGGCATGCGGCATTACTCCGAGGGATACTTCGGTCAAAAGATGCGCAAGTATCTAGGACTTCTGTGAATCTTGCGTAAGAGCCTAGGATAAAGGGGGCGGATTTACTTTCTCTTTCCGCACCACTCATTCAAGGACGATACCCATGTCAGATAACTCTGAGGCCCGCATTGCCACGGCAGACGCACTCACTCTGCTTCTGCACAACCAGCACGCCATATGTGCGGCCATTGAGGAGGTGACCAAGTGGCTTTCTGAGAATGGAGTGGAAAGCGTTGCCGCTAACGCAATTGCGGCCATGGAAACCTTGGACCGGAATGCTCAAGACATTACCGGCGCCATCATGCGGTTACGGCAGTTATAGGTATGCCTTAGCTGATATGGGCATATTGAAATTTATTTGCCCTTTCCGCTTGATAAGTGACACCCATAGTGCAACAGTATTAGTAGAACACCCTAACTGATACGTGAGGCACATCATGTTCATCCGCGCATATCTCCGAGCATCAACCGAAGAGCAAGACGCCAGCCGCGCCCAGGCCTCGCTTGAACAGTTCGCCAGCGACCATAACAAGGACATTGCGAGCGTGTATCTGGAGAATGCCAGCGGCGCCTCCGCAGATCGGCCCGAGTTGCTGCGTCTGCTTAAAGATGCGCGCAAGGGTGACGTGCTGCTGGTGGAGTCAATAGACCGGCTTTCCCGCTTGCCTGTGGAGGACTGGCAGAAGCTCAAGGCCACGATTGATTCCAAGGGACTGCGCATCGTCGCGCTCGATCTCCCGACCAGTCACCAGGGAATGCAGGACACGAAGGGCGACGAGTTCACCGGTCGGATGCTTGGCGCTATCAACTCGATGCTGGTGGAAATGATGGCAGCCATTGCGCGCAAGGATTACGAGCAACGCCGCGAGCGTCAGGCCCAAGGTATAGAGAAGGCCAAAGCTGCCGGTAAGTATCAGGGCCGGCCGATTGATGAAGATCTGCACAAGCGCGTTACGGAACTGCTCGGTGCAGGCCTTGGCATCCGCGCAACAGCCAAGCACGCCAACTGCTCAACCACCACAGTCCTCAGGATCAGGGACTTGGCCAGCGCCTGATGCGAATCCACTGTCGATTTCCGCCCGTCGCCGCTGTCAGCTATGGGTCGTTCTCTCGCCCCTCGTAACAGGCAGAAATCGGCCAATAGCGGCCCCTCGCAACAGGCAGCAATCGGGCCATAAGCAGCCATCGGATGGAGTGATGGAAAATGGCAGCTAAGCTTTCCTCTAATGCCGGCCTTTCGCTTAGTCAGCCCTTCGTAACCGTCTCGGAGGGGTGCCAGTGAAACGATATGCAACGCTCGTCGCGGTCCAAACTTTTCGTGCCTGGTACCGAAATAAAATGAGTAATGGTTTTGCCGGATCACCGCCGAGAGTGTTAACGACAACGGGAGTTTTCCAATGCGAGCCAACAGATTGATTCTTGTAGCGTTTCTTTTGATCACAGGTCTGATTTCTCATTCGGCCATCGTCGTTGCCGAAGGGGATGTTGCCAATGATGTCAGGGATGGTGTTAGAGACGTCGACAAAGATGTTGATCGCGATGCAAAAGACGTCGATGAAGAAGCAAAAAAACTGGAAAAAGAACAGCATAAAGGAGATCGTCATCTAGACAAGGAAGAGAAAAAACACCTTTGAGGGATTGACGATGAGCCCAAGGTAAGCGACCGATTTTTTTCCTGCCAGCAGGAGAAATCTTGATTCAGTCCCGTTTTCTCACTGAGTACGGGATATCAGTGTAGGCATGGATCCAGGCCCTTGCGCCTGCTCGTGTCTGTTCTACACTGCAAAACGTTGCGCGCAAATCTACTCAAGGCCACGCAGGACTTGGTTTTTCACATTGCGCGGTGGGCTGCTCACCTTCGGCAACATGCGGGCGGATTGAATCACAACTGTCATTCCCTGCCATGCTACTGGAGGTCGCAAACATGCCAAGCGCTTTCGGCGTCCGTGCCTTTGCACTCTGCGCGAGCGTGGTCGCTCTTGCGCTCAGCGCATGCTCGACCCAAAGCTCCACCGAGCCTGCGTCCCTGCCTCTGCGGCAAAACCCCGAGTTTTCATACGATGGCAATGGTGTGACTCATGCCACGCTGACGGCGGCCGAGCAACAGGTCAATGTGGGCAATGAGCGATATGTTTCGTTGGTATTCAACGGCGATTACGATTCGCCGCTGATTCGCACGCGACCGGGCGGAACCATGGCGATCCGTCTGGATAATCGTATGGACGAAATCACCAACCTGCATTTTCACGGCATGCAGGTGTCGCCCCTGGACGAAGGCGATAATATTTTTCGCGTGACCCAGCCCCATCAGATTGGCATATACAACGTCAAACTACCGCTGGCTCACAGCCCGGGTGCCTACTGGTATCACAGCCATTTCCATGGCGGATCCCAGCGCCAGGTGTCGGCAGGGATCGCCGGACCTATCCTGGTCGATGGCATGCTTGACCCGTTCCCCGAACTCAAGGGCATCAAGGAACAACTCCTGGTCCTGCGTAACTTTCAAAAAACACTGACCGGCAAAGTCGCCAGCGAGATCATCACCAGCGCGCCGTCGATTCGCACGATCAATGGCCAGGAAGTGCCGATCATCGACATAAAGCCGGGGGAAACCCAACTCTGGCACTTCATCAATATTGCCGCCAACCAGTACTTCCGAATTCGCATCAACGGCCAGTCGGTGCAGGTGCTGTCGCGCGACGGCAACACCGTTACGCGCAGGGTCGACACTGACCAAGTGCTGATCGGGCCGTCGGCGCGTTTCAGTGTGTTGGTTGTTGGGCCACCGGCGGGATCCTATGAAATCGAAACCGGCTCCGGCAACACTGGCCCGGCGGGCGATGACTATCCCGAAGCCAAACTTGCCGTGCTGCGCTCCAGCGGTGAGCGGGTCGCGACGCGGCAGATCACCAGCGCCTACCCAACGGCCGAGGACTTCAGCAAGATCGCAATGAACAAGACGCGCCAGTTCGCCTTCCAGGATTCTGACACCGACCCCAATGCGTTCCTGATCAACGGCACACGTTTCGAGCTGGACCGGGTCAACACCACGGTCAAACTTGGTGACGTCGAAGAGTGGCGCCTGTTCAATCCGTCCCAGGAATTGCACCAGTTTCATATTCACCAAGTGGACTTCCAGGTTACCCAAATCAACGATAAACCGGTGCAGTTCAGCGGCTATCGGGACAACGTGTTCATACCCGCCACAGGCTCGATCACCGTGCGAATCCCCTTTCGCGATCCGGTAATTCTCGGCAAGTTCGTCTACCACTGTCACATCCTCGAACATGAGGACGGCGGCATGATGCAGGCGATCCAGGTGGTCAAGCCCGAGGACTACGAACAGGCAGTCAAGCTTGAACCCCTCGGCGGGCTGTACGGTGAAAACAACCAGTTGTGCTCCTACCTGCGCAACACCGGACAGGACCCGAAAGCGTCCAGCCCGCTGATCAAGTAAAAGGGGTACGCCATGTACAACTATCGCTTGGCTGTGTTGTTGATGGGATCGGTGTGGGCCGTTGAGTCGACGCTGGCCGATGACGGGCAGTACCCCAATGTCGGCATGGATTACGACGCGACGTTTCAATATGACCACGTTCATGGCGATTCGCCCCAGGGCGGCAACCGCAACACCGGGGACGCGTACCCGGACATCAACACCACGTTCTACTTTCGCTTAACCCATGATCAGCAGATACAGCTGTCCACCGAGATCAATCCCGTAGCCGGGCCTGAACCTGGGCAAAAGCGTTTCTTCGAAGACGTGGGGCTGGTGATCAATGACTTGAACTACTACCAGAACAACGCCAACTCGGCCTTTTCGGTCGGCAAATACCATGTGCCGTTCGGTCGGGCGCAGGACCAGGCGCCCGGCCTCTACACCAATGATTACGTCGCCACCTACGACCTCGACGGCATGCTCGGCGGCACAGTGGCGTACCGCTTTTTCGACCAGAAACTGGGGATGATTGAACCCAACCTCAGCGTGTATACCGCGGACAATTCGTTTCTCGGCCGGCCCTACCTGCGCCATGGCGAGAAGTTGCAGCGCAGCGATGGCGGGCCATCGAATACCGGCAAGCTCGACTCCTATGCGATGACGGTGAACTGGATAGCGATTCCGGCGGTGCCTTATCTGGAAATGCAGGCTGGCTATATGTTCAACAAACAGGCCGAGGATACGACGCAGCCCGATCCACCTGGCGAAGACGATGAAACCATCAAGATCGCCTCGGCCCGCTATATCTGGGCCTATGCGCCGAGTACCGATCTTGAGCCTACACTGGACGGGCGTTACTTCGATATCGTGCCCTTCATCGAATTCGCCGATGTCGACAGCGAAGATGGCATCAAGGGCAATGACACCCGCTACCTGACTACTTCCCTGACCTTCGATTTCGGCGACTGGGCGCTGGGCGTGACGCGCACCGACAAGCATCGCGAATCGACCGGGGGCGCGGATCGGCAGGACTACCTCAACGAGTTGAGCCTGACCTACAACATCACTGGTCAGATCAAACTTGGCTTGTCCGCCGGCACCCAGAAAGAGGACGGCCAGATGTCCGAACTGGTGGGCTTGGCGCTGACCTATTCGGGAGGGTACTGAGCAATGAAGTGGCTAACGACGCTGTTTTTGATCGGGTTGGCAGCCTGCACGACAGCGGCGCCCCGCACCGATATCGGCGGGCCATTCCAGCTGACCAATCAGAATGGCCAGCGCGTCACGGAGCGCAGTTTTGGCGAGCCCACGCTGCTGTATTTCGGCTTCATGACCTGCCCGGCCATTTGCCCCACTGACCTTGCGAAAATGGCCCGCATCAGTCGGCAATTACAACAACAGCAGGGTATTTCGGTACGACCGGTATTCGTCACCATCGACCCGGAACGGGACACACCAAAAAAGCTCAAGGAGTACGTGAAGTACTTCTCCGACAACTTCGTAGGTTTAACCGGCTCGGCGCAAGAGATCACCCGCATCACCGACGCCTATCACGTGTATTACAAAAAAGTGCCGACCGGCGATCAACCGGGGCAATACATGATGGATCATTCCACCCTCCTGTTTTTACTCGATGCCCAAGGCCGCTACCTCAAGCATTTCGGGCGTGGGCTGGATGAAAAGGAAATCGAGAAACAGATAGTCGCTGCACTGACTGATGCCTCGGCCTGACGTGCCTGTATCGGTCAGACGGATGGGGGCGGCGTTTCTGTTATCAGGTTGTTAACCCATGCGCGGAAAAATGCCATGAACGAAACAAAGTCTCCTGTCAGCTTGAACGAAGACGTTTGTGTTCATATCTTTACCGCTTCTGCCGCCATGGTCGGCGTATGCATTACGGTGATCGGGATTTTTCAAGTGGTGACCACGTTGAGAAGTGAGGATTCGCTGGGGGATGACTTTCTTGCGATCAATGCCATTTTGTACTTGGTCACAACACTTCTATCGTACTGGGCGCTGCGTACCAGACAGTTGAACCGAAATCACTTGTTGGAAAAGTTAATCGACGGTCTTTTTCTGACTGCCCTGACCTGCACGACGGGCATTGCAGGCTTTATTACGTGGGCGATCACACTGAAGTAATTGTTAAAAACACTCCTGTGTTGCGCTCGCCTGTCAGGCTTTAACTCACGATCCAAAACCTACAAAAATTGCCGGCTTTTTTCGTGACAGGTAGTCCCTGTGCCGCAGTATTCCGCCTCTCCCACCGGCAGCTTAGGGTCGAATAGCGACGGTCTAGTATCGACCGTCACTAGGGGGGGGTTAGACCTCTGTCTGCTCAGCCATTTCCAGGGCATCATCGACCTCGATTCCCAGGTATCTGACGGTGCTTTCCAGCTGCGTATGACCTAGCAGGAGTTGGACAGCTCTTAGGTTCTTCGTCCTGCGATAGATCAGCGATGCCTTGGTTCGCCTTAGCGTGTGAGTGCCGTACATGCTTGGATCAAGGCCAATGGCGGTCACCCATGCTTTTACTATTCGAGCATATTGCCTGGTGGAGAGATGATCTGAGCTGTGCAGCCGGGTCGGAAACAAAAAATCCTCGCTGCGGAGGTAGGCCTGTCGCATCCAAGCTTCCAGAACCGTTCGGGTTTGCTCAGTGATTTCAAATTGCACTGGGTGCTCGGTTTTCTGCTGCATCACGATGGCCCGTGACGACACATGTTCTCCATGGGCTATATCCCTTACTCGCAGCTTGGTTAGATCACAGGCACGCAGTTTGCTGTCAATAGCCAAGTTGAAGAGCGCCAGATCCCGTGTCTTCTCCGCGAGCTGGAGTCTGACCCGAATGGCCCAGATATCTCTGACTCGAAGCGGGGCTTTCTGCCCGACGAGCTTTCCCTTGTTCCAAGGCTGATGTCTGTTTTTAGCAATAATGTTCATGGCTCGTCCTCCACGTTGAGGGAGGACAAGGGTGGATCAATCACAATGAGTGGAGGTCGCTAACCGACCCATTGCGGACTAAGTGGCGCTCCAGTAAGCATATGTGGCCAGGTGGGCATTTACGAAGCACATGTTTTACCAAGCATCGCCCATCCGCTTTTCATCAGGCCCCTGACCATGTTCCAGCCTTTTGAGTTGTACGTTCGCGACCAGATAATCGAGAAAAACACGAACCCGTAACGGCATCTGCGTGCCTTGGCCGAGAAATACCGCATGGACGGGATCAATGTCTCCAGGGTTGAAGGCTTGCAGTATCGGCAAAAGTTTTCCTGATTCAATGTCGTCAACCACTTGGAATTCATCGAGACGAGCCAAGCCTACTCCTGCCAGTGCTAGCTGGCGAAGAGCCTCACCGTCGCTCGCCGTCACATTACCCGCTGGCGAGACAATCCATTGCGAGCCATTCACGATGAAAGGCCAGCCTTTCAGTGTGCGTGTGTAACCGAAGTCCAAGCGGTTATGGCGGGTCAGGTCTTCTGGCACGGTCGGCAGGCCATGGCGCTCCAGATACTGGGGAGCTGCGACGACGACCATCCGTGTTTCGCCGAGCTTTCTCGCCACCAGGCGCGAACTTTCCAGCGGGCCGTGACGTATCGCAACGTCGGTGCGCTCCTCAATCAGATTCACCACTTGATCCGTGAGTACGATATCCAGCTCTATACCTGTGTAGCGCGAGAGGAATTCGGGGATGAGGGGTAATAAAACTCCTCGGGCAAAAGGCACACTGGCACTGACCCTGAGAAGCCCCCGTGGATCGCCCTGTCCGGAGGTGCTGCGTTCAGCATCCTCCACATCCGCAAGAATTCTGACGCACTGTTCATAGAACGAATGGCCTTCCGGCGTGGGCGTCAGTCGCCGAGTCGTTCGGTTCAGCAAGCGTGCCTGAAGGCGAGTCTCCAGGCGGGATAGCAACTTGCTGACCGCCGAGGGTGTCATGCGGAAGTCCCGCGCCGCCAACGAAAAATTGCCGAGTTCTATAACCCGGACGAACACTTCCATCTCTGCCAGACGGTTGATATCCCAACGTGCCATTGTGAATTTATGTCATATAAGCCATTCGTGATAGCAGTCTATATCACAGATCATCCCGTGGGCATCATCTCTCTCAACCCCGTGTACAAGGACGGAAGGAGAAATAAATGATCAGAATTCGAAATGGTGAGGCAGCATGAACCCGACTATGGCAAACCCCAAGGTCGCGCTCGTCGTCGGCGCGAACGGCATCATCGGCCATGCCGTGGCAGAGGAACTCAAGCGCGAAGGTTGGCGGGTCAGGGCGCTGGATCGCCGAGCCGTCGTGGGTACCGAGACAATACTGGCGGATCTCACGGATGCCGATGCCGTGGCCATCGCGGTGAACGCTGTCCGAGACACGACTCATGTTTTTTACGCGGCCTTCAGTCCTGATCCGGATCTGGCGGTGGAAGCAAGTCGCAATGCCAACATGCTGGCCAATGTGCTGGATGGACTTGAGCAGGCGAATTCCGCTCTTCAGCGCGTGGTCATCTATCAGGGCTTCAAAATTTACGGCTCTCACCTCGGCGCGAAGGTTCGCACGCCCGCACTGGAAAGCGATGCGGGGCATATGCCACCGAACCTGTACCTTGCACAGGAAGCCCAGCTTAGAAAGCGTGCCGAACACAGCCGCTGGGATTACGTGGCCCTGCGTCCCGATCTGGTGGTCGGGGATATCTACGGCAACACGATGAATATCGCGCTGGTCATCGGCGTTTTCACCGAGCTGTCCCGTGCGCTGGATATCCCGTTGCGATTTCCCGGCACCGATAAAGCCTACGGTCAGCTGCTGCAATTCACCGATGCTGGGTTACTGGCACGGGCCAGTGTCTGGGCTGCACTCAGCGACTCTGCTGGTGGAGAGGCTTTCAACGTCGCCAACGGCGACATTTTCCGCTGGGAGCGTATGTGGCAAGACACGGCCAAACATTTCGGGATGGAAACGGCGTCTCCGGTTCCGTTGACGCTTGCACGCCACATGCCCGACAAGGCCGCGCTGTGGCGGGAAATCGCCGATCGCCACAATTTGATCCAGCCTGATCTGGGCAAGTTGGTCGGCTGGGGATTCGGAGATTTCATCTTTCACACCGAGACGGACATCATCTCGGATACGAACAAAATCTACCGGTACGGATTTACTGAAAGGGTCGACTCGAAAGCCTCGCTGTTCGATGCGCTGGATAGCCTCAAGAAGCAGCGAGTGCTTCCGTAGAGAGATCAGGAGTCGTTTGGATTGCCGCTGGTTTACGCAATCTCGCCAGCGGCAATGCTGCGCTTGAGCAGCGCAGCAAAGATAAAGTCTCTACTGACCGCTATTGGCCGTTTTCTGCCTGTCGCGAGGGGCAGAAACCGGCCAAAAGCAGACTCTCAAATACGAAGACCTATACAAGTGGGTTGACGCTTTTGGCCGCTGTCCCAGCTGATGTGCGGTACCACCATCCCTGCATATTAGCGGCGTTCCAAGTAGTCCCGACGGTGAGTGCTCCCGTGGTACTGTGAGGGGCTGGTTCAGGTTGATAGATCGACGTCAAAGGGCCGGGTGTGATGCTCAGTGGTCTCATTTTGTGAGAATCTCAAACTGGACCATCCCGAGCGAGGGGACGCCCTATACAATTCCTCCTTGGCTACATCTATCCTGAGCCAGCCTGCGTAAAGATATGCTGTGGCCTTCGTTGGGAGATCGGTTTGCTTACTGTTCCGGTAGATCTAATTGATGAGCGCTTGTCTCATGTGCTGAATGCCAGCGAGCGGCTAGTCAGGGCCGGTTCGGTGGACGAGGTCGTCGCCATACTCCGCGACACGGCACGGGCCACTGTCGGAGCGGAGGGCATCGCGATCGTTATCAAAAATGACGATTGCTGCTCTTATGTAGCAGAAGATAGTGTTTCGCCGCTTTGGCAAGGCCAGACTTACCCGGCCGAACACTGCATTTCGGGGTGGGTGATGCGTCGTGGGGAGACGGTCGCGATTCGTGACATTCGGCTCGATCCGCGCATCCCGCAAAACGCCTATGCGCCGACTTTCGTCCGTAGCCTCGTCATGGTGCCCATAGGTAGACCTGATTCGGTCGCCGCGCTCGGAGCCTACTGGTCGGAGGTTCGTACTCATGGCCAAGATACGATCAAACGGCTGGAGAGCCTGGCGCGTCTGGCGACGATTGCCATTGAGAATGCACGCCTTACCCAAGCACGCAATCGCGCGGCAGGACTGGGAGCGGCGCAGACCCGCATCCTGGAACTGGCCGTTGACGGGACTCCCCTCAAGGTCGCGCTGGATACAATCGTCCGCGAGGTGGAAGCGTTGTCCACGTCGCGTTTCCTTGGCAGCATCCTGCTGCTGAGTGAAGACCGCCAGCATTTCCAGTACTGCGCAGGACCGAGCCTCCCCTCCCCATTTAACTGCGCCGTCGAAGGTATCCCTATCGGCCCAAGTGGAGGCTCACGCAGCGCCAAGCTGTTCCAAAATGAGCCAGTGCTTGCGTCTGTCATCCCGAACGACCCGCTCTGGAACGAGCTGCGGGAGCTGGCCATCGGTCATGGTCTGCATGCCTGCTGGTCAATCCCCATTCGTTCGGCGCAGGGGACGGTGCTTGGCACTTTCGTTCTGTACCACCATGAGTCGCGCGTACCGCTGTCGGCGGATACCGAGATCGTCGACTTCGTTGTTCATACGGTAGGTCTCATCACGCAACGCGCTCGAGCGGAGGCTGTGATCCGAACCAGCGAGGCTCGCTACCGCCAGATCGTGGAGGGCGCCGAGGACTTCGCGATTATCACCTTCGATGCGCAAGGAGCGGTAACGAGTTGGAACACGGGTGCTCAGCGCGTCGTCGGCTACCGTGCCGAGGAAGTAGTGGGCCGCGACGGCGACCTCTTCTACACAGACATGGACCAGGCCGAGCGTGTGTTCTACGGCGAGCTTGAACTCGCCCAGAATCAGGGTCGGGTAGTCAACGAACGCTGGCACGTTCGCAAGAACGGTACGCGCTTCTGGGGTTCAGGACTGATGATGCCGCTCGCCATGGATCATGGCGGTTTCGTGAAGATCTTCCGTGACCGTACGGCCGAACACCAGGCGGAAGCGGCGCTGCAAGAGCGCGCGGAGCGACTGCGCTTTTTTGACGAGCTCGACAACCGACTGTTTAACATCCGCCGTGCCGAAGACGCGATGCAGGCAGCCACCGAATTGCTTGGACGACAGCTAAACGCTTCGCGCTGCGCCTATGCGGATGTCGACATTGATCATGACCGATTCTGGATTCGCAGTGACTATAATGCGCCCGGCATCCGGAGCTCGGTTGGAACGTATTGCCTCGACCTTTTTGGCCCAAGGGCTGCCGCTGACATGCGCGCCGGCCGCCCACTAATCGTTCGCGACGTCATCTCGGAGCTTAGCCGCGGCGAGGGTCGTGAGACTTTTGAAGCCATCGGTGTGGACGCGATCATCTGCTGCCCGCTTGTAAAGGATGGCCGTCTGACGGCAATGATGGCGGTTCATCAAAATCAGCCTCGGGACTGGTTACAGTTCGAAATCTCCCTGGTCAGGGAAGTCGTGGAGCGCTGCTGGGCGCATGTCGAACGGGTGGGGGCCGAGATGCGTCTGCGCGAGAGCGAAGAGCGACTGCGCCTTGCCGTCGACCACGCCGATATTGGCTTCTGGGACGTGGATATCGTTCAGGACACGTTGATCTGGCCGCCACGCACCAAGACGATGTTCGGCATCTCGGCCGACGTGCCGGTCACGATGCGTGACTTCTATGACGGTTTGCATCCCGAAGAGCGAGAAGCGACGATCGATGCCTTCGCGGCTGCCAGCGACCCTGAACGCCGCGCGCTTTACGAGGTCGAGTATCGTACGATTGGCAGGGAGGATGGCATTGTTCGTTGGCTGGCAGCGAAGGGTCGAGGGGTATTCGATACGACCGGCCGCTGCCTGCGCGTGACGGGTACTGTGGTCGAGGTGACCACCCGAAAGATCGCCGAGGAAGAACTGCGAAAGCTCAATGCCACTCTCGAAGGCAGGATTGTCCAGGCCGTTGCTGAACGGGAAGAAGTCCAAGCGGCGCTGCGCCAGAGTCAGAAGATGGACGCGATGGGCCAGCTTACCGGTGGCGTGGCTCACGACTTCAACAACCTTCTCACCCCGATCGTCGGCACGCTCGACTTGCTTCAACGAAGAGGCTTGGGCGGCGAACGAGAACAGCGTCTGATCTCCGGGGCCATGCAGTCGGCTGATCGCGCGAAGACCCTCGTGCAGAGGTTGCTTGCCTTCGCGCGCCGCCAACCCCTGCAGGTGGTTCCGGTCGACGTGGCGAAGCTGGTAAGCGGTATGGGCGATCTCGTGGCCAGCACTACCGGCCCGCAAATCAAGGTGGTCGTCGATGCCCCGGAGGATCTGCCTGCGGCAATCGCGGACCCGAACCAACTCGAGATGGCACTTCTTAATCTCTCCGTGAATGCGCGCGACGCAATGCTTGAGGGGGGTACGATCCGAATCTCTGCGAGCACGGAGGTGGTCCACAAAGATCACCGTTCGAAGCTTCCAGCAGGCAATTATTTATGCGTGTCTGTCGCGGACACCGGCGCTGGTATGGACGCGGCCACGCTCGCTCGGGCGGTTGAACCGTTCTTTTCGACCAAGGGCATCGGCAAAGGGACCGGTCTGGGCCTCTCAATGGCACATGGACTGGCATCCCAGTTGAACGGCGCTCTAATGATTCAGAGCACACCGGGACTGGGGACGAACGTTGAGCTTTGGCTTCCGCGCAGCATGGCAGCTCCGGCAGCTCCGGCAGCGGCTTTGACAGGTGTCGAGGCTCCAGAGCTACGATCGACGCGCGGGATCGTGCTGCTGGTCGACGATGAGGAGCATGTACGCGCAAGTACGTCGTACATGCTGGCTGACCTAGGCTACCAAGTGATCGAGGCCGCCTCAGGGGAGGAGGCTCTGCAGCTGCTGGACGCCGGGCAGCAATTTGACCTGCTCGTCACGGACCACCTCATGCCCGGAATCAGTGGGACCGATTTGGCCAGGATGGTCCGCGCCGCCCGGCCGGAGACTGCAATCCTCCTCGTTTCTGGCTACGCTGACCGTGAAGGGCTTGATCCGGATCTCCGGCGCCTTAACAAGCCGTTCCGGGAGAGCGAGCTTGAGGCAAGTCTATCCCACCTCTATGGCGAGTCTGGAGACGGTCACCGAGGCGAAGGTCTGAATTGAATTTCGAGCTAAGCGAAAACCGGGGCCGTATGTCACAGGCTGTTGACCAAAAAGCCACTCGCATTTTCTTCGGGTTGTTTGGTTCCTAACCCACTCGAGGGGGGCGTCGCTCGACAGTAAGGTTCGAGCCAAGACTTCCCCCGCCATATCGGACTGACTGCACAGAGTCGGTTCTGGGCTGGACGTGGCCTTTCACGACGGGCAGCAATCGGCCGAGGCTGTGTAAAAACATTTTCGAACGCGACAGGCACTCAAAACCAAACTAAAAATCGCGCGTCTCAGCGAAATCCACATCTGCTGACGTGCCGATAAATTTCAGATTTAACGTAGACGCGCGCACTTCAATTTTGACGAAGCGTTTTTACACACTCTGGGCCATAAGCGGTCAGTCGTGACTGTCTGCTGTTGGTAGATACTTCCACCGTCGTTACGAAGTTTTTTGGAGCGGACGACCAGGTTGAAGTTGGTTTGCTACAGCCATCACCAGATCTTCCATAGACCAAGGCTTGTGCAGGTACGCCGTTGAGGTGGGAACAGTTGAGGCATCCAGCGCGTAGCCGGAAGTGAGGATCGTAGCGATGGACGGCCATTTCGTCTTCACCAACGCGACAAATTCGGCGCCTTGCAGTTGACCTGGCAAACCATGATCCGCGATCACGAGCGGACAATCATTCGGCCTGCTTAGCAAGTAAATCAACGCGTCATCGGCGGTTTCAAATGCCAAGGAGTGGAGACCAATCTCGACCAAAATTTCGACCATCAACATGCGAAGTATTGGGTCATCCTCAACAACGATCCCCCGTCCAGATACGGGTGAGAGTTTTTCCCATTCTATGTTCACGCAATGGTTCCTTGTTCGAATGTCGCCACATGCGGTTTTGACACTTCCAGCGTAGGCATTTTTCAAAAACTAACGATCAGAAGGCCGCGAACAAACGTCTCATAATTGAGAGACACAAACGACACCTTTGAGTTGATCGTGGCCATCTCAGTTGCCAGCGATTCTGCCATTATCGATCTCCTCGGCAGCGCCATTTTTATAACCCGGATCACTATTTGGCTAATACCACCGTGCCCGTCGCTTGGTGCGCTGCCATTTCAGAACGAAGCTCACCAATCAAATTTGCAATTGCCCGGCTGGACGTCAGTTCGCTGGTCGTAACCGCAGTGACCAGGAGATCAACCCGCCCAGAGGTCGAATCGAATACCTTGATCATCAAAGATCCGTCCGGATTGGCTGAGCATGTGCAGGAGAGAGGCTGGAATCCACATTCAATAATGTGGCGAAGCTCTAGTGTCGAGATCATGACTCGCGTCCCTTGGGTCGGATGAATGGAATCTAGCTCATTAATATTAGCTGCTGATCCTCGGTATGGGAGGCTGAAGTCATATCTCGTTGCATCTCTCCCCAGTGACCGCAACGGGTCGTTAGCTGCCCTCCGCGAAGGGCAGCTATGGGTCGTTCTTTGCCGGTCAGTACCATGAAGAGCGCTGGTCAAGTCAAATGCAAATGGTCGATTGCATTCAATCCGGCGCCATCATCACCGCGAGCGTCATCCTGATGAATCCCTCATTCTTGTCGATAGCTTCCAGGGCTCCGCGCATTGTTGGCGACACTCTGCCGAGCTTGAGGAGTCCTTTTGGCATAAAAAAGCGCGGGAGCCAAACCAGCAGTGAAGCGAGGTGCCGGTCAAAAAGTATATGCCGCCAGCTCCAATAAACAGAGAAGCTGTGACCAAAGCTGTGACCAAATTGGGTATCAAACTCCAGAAACAAAAAAGGCCCACCTTACGGTGAGCCTAAGTTGTTGATCTATATGGTGCCGGCACCAGGAGTCGAACCCGGGACCTACTGATTACAAGTCAGGCGGTACAGAAGCAGCAGGATCGAAGCTTATGCTATGTTGCGAAGCGGATTTTTGCTCACGTGAATTAGTGCCTGCGAACAAACCGACCGTTCGTCGGACGGCACGCTACCCGCACCACGGCCGGATAGAACATAATCACCGTACGGCCGCTACTTCATTAAAAGAGCCCAGCAGCGGGCACCGTGTATCCCAGCGTGTATCCCTGACTGTATAATCGAGCTGCAAGCCACATGATATATGGAACCCGACAGTCTCCCTCGGGCACCAAAATTAAGAAAGGTCTTGCTTTGCAAGGCCTTTTTTTTCGCCTGCGATAAAGTGGCTGACACCCCGCCGTCCGTGTAGGAGCTGCCGAAGGCTGCGATCTTTTGATCTTGCTTCTCTTCCCCGCCGCCCGCCGTGATGGACTCATTCACAAGGATTCCCCCATGGAATTGCTGCTGGAAACTGTTGCTTTGTTCTGTCTGAAGCTCGCGTATGAGACGGAAGATTCGAGTCCGATTCTGCGGGATGATTTGCTGATGAGCGATTATGAGCGGGAGGTTTTTGGGTTGTTGGTCCGCAGGGAGGATATTGGGACGATCCAGACGAAAGTGGATGAGTGCCTGACGCTAGCGCTGGGTGCGCTCGGTGGTATTGATTCGGTCTTGGGGCGCGAGCTGCATAGGTTGGCGGGGGATTTCAGTGCAGCGAGGACGATGGAGCAGCTTGATGCGCCGCTTATGGCGCTCAACGGCTATCTGAAAGACATTCAATGAATGGAAGCGGCCGACCTAACAAGTGGATGCCCACGAAGCTGAACTAATTTGGTCGCCACGCCTGTCCAAGCTGGCATGATGTTGCACAAAAAATAATGATCGTTTGAACACAAGGCTGATCGACGGCTTTGGGCTGTTTGCAGCGCTTTGTGATAGGCAGAAATCGGCCAGAAGCAGACCATGCCGGCAGTGTGCATTTGGCGAACGGACTTCTGACGTGTAGAAGCCTTCCGGCGCCATCAAAGCAGAGAAGCCGACCCGATTCCAGGCAGCTGGGTCAATTGCGTGCTTTGGAACTCTTGATCCAGCGCGAATCGGAAGGCCGCAGCGATCATAATCTTGCCATCGAAACCCGTCTGTGGACCATTCAGCACCGGTATTAACGATGTAGGCAACCGATTCGCTATTGCACGACGGCATCCTGGCGACGCCCAGTATTCCTGGGCAAGACGGAGAAGGTCATCCTCGTTGCTATCAAGCTCAGACGCCAAAACGGCCCAGCCGTATTGCACAAGCAAAGCCTCGTATCGCTCTACAGTGGCGAGGACTGCAGAAGGCCAGACTTGGAAGCTTTTGCAAACCCTGACGAACGTGTCGAACGGCAGCGGGCTTTTGCCTGATTCAACTTTTGTCCAGGCACTTGGTGTTTTCCCAATCCAGTCAGCTACCTGCGCCTGATGTATGCCTCTCTCGGTGCGAAGCTCCCGAAGGAGGATCGTGCAGATACTGGTGATGGTGGTTACTTTTTCAATTTCGGCTGTCACAGGCTCGACTCCAGGCGGCTTCTCAATGCCCAAAACTATATCTCATTAAATGCCCCGCGGGAACTACAAAGTTCCTGGTGGGAACTAGCATGATCCCTGAGAGAATCTGTAGGCGGCTAGGATATCGTTCGATTGCCTGCTGTGCATGAAGCCCTTAGGTACCTACACTCGTATGCGCGACGCCCTATGATTTGGTTCGCTCTCAGTCTTTAACCGCCGCTTAACAATAGCTGCTTGTTGCGGATTGGAGCCGGCCGGTACTGGCCACATTGTCGACCACCTACATGCTGAGGTAGCGGAATTTTCAGAATAGCTCGGTGCGAAAATCGTAACCCTCTCCACAAGCGCTCTATTGGACTATGATCGGCTGCCAATTAATAGGCTGGAATCTCCCGCTTCGTATTGACGCTCTCCTGAAATAGGATTTTTCTTGGGGTCTCACCTGCTATGCCTATCAGCCTCACGTCGGACAAAACAAAAGCATGTAATTTTTCAGAATGGTCTATCGGCAAAGGCGACCGTGGAAGGCTGGTCGAGATCTTGGCCTATCTGTATCTGCAGCAGGAAGAAAACGCCCAACGCATAATCCGTGCTTTGGAGCCAAGGCCCCGCTCACTCAAGGGAAGGGTTGCTGAGAATGTCATCAGGAAGCTGACGGCACCAAAACAAGCAGACGTTGAAGCTGCTAAGTCGGGAACTGAAAAAGAAAAGGAAGCAGCACAGAAGCGAATCGATACATCAATCTGGCATCGTGATGGGCTTCTCTTTCAGCACATTTCCTGGATTGTTGCCAGGCAGGCGATCCCCGATGGCTACATGACCTCACCGCATGTGCGGCAAGCCGACAAGGGATTTGACGGATTCATCATCGAGTTAGACAAGAGCCAAGAGCGAATTGAACGGATAGTCCTTTGTGAGGACAAGGCTTCCGAAGACCCGCGACCTCTAATCAGAAAAAATGTCTGGCCGGAAATTAAGTCGATTATAAGCGGCGACCGTGACGACGAGATCCTGGCTGATCTAACAACATTGCTGAAAGGCATTCCGGCAATCGATGCTGAAAGTGCAGTTGACGAGATTTTTTGGGAAGGTACTCGTCACTTCAGAGTTTCTGTAGCTACCGGTGAGGACAAGCGCAAGTCAAAAAGCTTCGTACACATAGTAAAAGGATTTGACGACGTAGTGACAGGGACAATTGAAAAGCGAGTTGCAGGTGTTCTGCCATTTGATGATGTTCGTATCGGTCTTGATCTCCTCGCTCAGGAAGTGATCGCCAGGGTGGAGGATATATCCGGTGTTTGACTCAAGCTCTCGCATGCTGCTTCGAGGTGCTCCTGACCTTCCTGATCTAGACCCTGATACGCTTGATGAGCTTTTGACAGAAGCCCACATCGAACTGGCGACGGCACGTCTCATGTCGGCGAATGTTGAAGAAGGATCAAATACGGACGTGTTTGATCGCGTGCGTCGGCTCGCCTCTACCTTCGAGGCATATGTTGCGCTTAATATTCGACCGGAACAGTCAAGCGCCGCAGCTTTTGTATCGGGTACCGCTCATCAGATCCTGTCCCGCTCGCGTGAAACACGATCGGAGCCCACGTTGTTGTCGAGCGATGCCATTGGTTCGGCGATCTCAGCGACGCTTCTGTTTCTCATCGCAGATCGGGCAGCGGATGCAGCTGAAATCGCTGCGCAGCTTAGGGCTAAAGGTGAGCTTAGAGCGGTCAGGCGTTCGCTGATCCTTAGCCTCCGTGAATTCGCCACTGGCAACTTAACTGCAGTGATTGACCGTGATCTTGAGCAAGATCTAATTCGGCGAAGCAATAGCCGCGAATACGCAACCGACCTTCTCCTGAGAGAATGCGCGCACGCTATTCAGGATCTAGCAAACGAAGCCGTAAGTGGCCGCTCTCTCAACAAAGATATCCATAAGCGCCTTGCCCGCGTCGTCAAGTTATCCCAAGCCTCGTCAACTGAACTCGGTTCTGAACTTGAGGGATCGGTGTACCATCAATTTGCAGGTCCTCACCACCTCGCTACCTTGTTAAGTCATCTTGTCGAAGGCGTCCAGGCATCGATGCTCGTGCGCCTTCCAGCACCTTTAGGTGCCAACAACAATGCGTGGAACGAATGGACTAAAACTCAGGCACGTTCAAGACCGTTCTTGTGGGTCAATCATCTCAAGGCGATCAGCACGGGGTATCTAGATCGCGGCCAATCGATGGTGATGACGTCACCGACCGGATCAGGCAAGACTACGCTTTCAATTTTGAAGATTGCAGCCACTCTCTGCGCTGGCGAAAGCGTCGTCTATCTGGCACCAACTCATGCGCTTGTGGATCAAGTTGAGGCGGATCTATCGGGTCATATCGGTGATATAGAACCGGTCAGCGTGGAAGACACTGCTCTGGAGGAGCTGGGGGAAAAGCTACCGCCCTTCTCCGTCATGACGCCTGAAAGGTGCTTGGCCCTTCTAGGCTTCTCGCCGGATCTCTTTGCAAAAGTCGGTCTTATGGTGTTCGACGAATTCCATCTCATCGGTGCGGATGATCCGTCTAGAACTCACAAAATAAATGCGAGGGCGATTGACGCAATGTTGGCGTTACTCACCTTCCTCAAACTCCGAGCGAATGCGGATCTGCTGCTACTTTCGGCAATGGTGGCAAACGGAGAAGAGATAGCGCGCTGGCTTAAAGATGTCACCGGACGCGAAGTCAATGCATTCGATGATCCTTGGAAGCCGACACGCCAGCTCCGTTCTTGCGTCATCTATGACAATTCAAATGTGAAGGAAGCGGTTCATCGTGCCTCCAAGCTGCCAACGAAATCCGCGCGCAAAAGAGTTTTGGTTCAGCCATTGGGGTTGTTTTCCCTGATTTCGGGCTGGCATCCGAAGCGACCAGAGAAGCTTGTTGTGCGAGCTCTGACAAAGCGTACGCCGGCGCTCCTCTTAAATGACAATGGTTACTTGACCTCAAACCGCAACCAAGTCGCAGCACAGATCGCGGCTGACTATGCTGCGCTCGGGAAGCGTGTCATCGTGTTTTGCAATGACATCAAAGCGTGTGGAAGCGTCGCTGATGAAGTCAACAGCATCCTCACGCCCGCGACCGTGCCGCTGGACGAAACGCAGGAGGAGATTCGTAGCGCCATCCTAGAGGATGTAGGATCGGAACATGCAGCCTTCGATCCGACCCTCCGGCGCGCAGCTGTGCATCATGGGGATCTTCTTCCACTGGAAAGAAGGCTCACTGAGAGCGTTTTCCGTGCGCGCCGGGATGGGGAAAGCGCGGCCCTGGGGCTTGATGTGATTGCGGCGACTTCGACAATTGCGCAAGGACTCAACCTTCCCTGCGATGTAGTGGTCCTTGCTGGCACCGACCGCAGTGCTGTCGATGACCCGAACGGCAACCCCCGAACCGATCTACGGCCCCATGAAATATTGAATGCTCTAGGCCGCGCGGGTCGTGCGGCCTATTCGGCTACTGGACTCTCCATCGTTGTACCGGCACAACCAATCCGGGTCGATCCAGACGAGCTCGCCTTCGCTCCACAGTCTGTGCTGAATACCGTTTTCTCCGATCAGGACGCGTGTGAGGAAATATTTGATCCAATTGAACTGCTTTTGGATCAAGTTGAAGCCTCCGTTAATTTGGACGCCAAGATGCAAGCAATGATCCGGCGTCTTTCTTCCGTGACAGAGGACGGAGCAAGTGGCTTTGACGATATCGTGCGAAGGTCCTTGGGGTATTTCCGGAAAAAAGCAGCCAGTGCAGCTGATGCAGACAAGTGGCTGGAGAGACGCCGTACAGCGCTGGAGAAAGCCGAGGAGGCACTTGGCGATCCTCCCGTTCTCGACTGGCAGCGAGAGATCGCTGTGCGCAACGGGATTCCTCCTAGGCTGATCGAGCGACTGGCCGATGCATTACAAGAAACCTCAATGGAAACGGACTCCACTGCCGATTGGATGAGCTGGCTTCTCGATATCATCGCCGAGCACCCATTAGACCTGACCATTTTTGTTAGAGGCGCGGCCCTAGAGTCAGTTTTTGGTCGTGCCTATTCGAACACTAGCAAACCAAAAGAGACCGCTCGCCTAATCCTAAAAACCCTTAAGACACTGGTATCAATGTGGTGCGGCGGCCAATCACTCGTAGAGATCGAGGAGTGGTTGCTGGTCTTTGTCCAAAAACACGAGGGGCAGGTCAGCCGGAAAGCGAGTCGCTCAACAACAGCCCAGCGCGCCCGTCGATTTGCAATACGTATCACCCCTGATCTTGGGTTCTTGTGTGGAATACTCGGGCAAGTTACGAATCATCTGTCGGAGGAAGCAGATGCTCCAAAACGGCCAGTTATTGAAATGCTCCCACAGATGATCAGGGCTGGGGACCATACCCGGCATCATGCAATTCTGCGCCAGTTACAGGCTGTATCCTCCCGCGTCAAAACTTATAAGCGCTGCGAACAATTGCGCTCTAATTTCTCTGCGGGCCCGCAATCTAGCATTGAGGAAATTCGTCACGATGTCACCCTAGCGACACTTGTAGAGGCATTCACAGATTTCGGTAAGGGAGATGATGCGTAGCCGCCGATCTGAGCGAGGCAGGCGCTGACCGGACAGAAGACGGTTGTGGGCGAATGGCCGCTCATGGCCGATAACGGCCTTTGAACGTAGCGGCTTCCAATGCCAAAAAAGGGTGCAGCACATCTATTCGTCTCTAAGCTTGGGCGGCTTGGGATCGATGCCTTCGAAGGTTGCATGTAATGAATCAGGACGATACCCTCCCACAGTCGCTGCAAATTCAGCGACCGGGTGTGGAAACCCGCGTAAATCAAGGCGCAACAGCGCCCCAATCACGTTTGCCGGCGCTATTTTTATGCCAGCAGCGTGAGTTATGGCGGCTGTGCGTGGGACGTCTTCGGGCGTGCCGGTTTCCTTGATTACCGGTTTTCCACCCTGCGCACAGCTGTCACCCATTCGTGTGGAAACGAACGTGACAGCTCCCATATCAAGGAGTTGGATAATGCGCAGCATCAAACCATACGAAGTTTGGCTTCCCCCTTTACGCAATTCCCAACCGCGTAACGCCCTCCCCCATTGCCTCTCCATCCCCGGAGATGCCCAATGACCGACCAACCAAAGCTAACAACCATCGGCCTCACCCCCGCCATCTACTGCGGCGATCAAGCCCTCTTCCACGTCACCTGCAACGTCCCCCTTGGCGATGCATTAATCATGGCGTCCGACTTCCTCTTACTCGCGAAAGCACTCACCAAGGATGCGGCTTACCCAACCGACACGAACTACCACGCCTGTGCTGCGCATTACCTGACGGCGATGGGTATGGCGGTGGTTGATGATGTGCGGAAGGTACTGGAGCGGGATCAGGCTTGCGGGCCGACCTCTAAGCCGAGCGAGGGTGACGCCTGATATTTAGTCGCGCTGAGGCCTGTGTGGTGTGGGGTGCCTGGGATGGTGGTAGTTGATTCAGCATTTATGCTGGCTGGGCTGGGCTGGCGCTATCGCGGGCAAGTCCGGCTCCCACAGGGTTTTTGGTGCGCTGGCGGGCATTGTTGGGCTGTTTGGTGTGAGTGGGTTTTAGGTGCAGCTTTGGGATTTTTGTGTTTGGGTTGGCGCTATCGCCAGCAGGCTGGCTCCTACAGGGGTTGTGTGTGTGGGGCTGGCATCTGGGGTCGGACTTGAGATTTTTCGGGGCTTTTTTACTGTTCGGCTTTGGGTGATTTGGCTTTTGGTTTGAAGCTGATAGCTACTCGGCCCCTTTACCTTGATCCCGTTTTCCTCAAGAAGTGGGGGTGCAAGTTGCCCGCCAAAATTTAGAGGCCTTGCATTGCAGGGCCTTTTTTTCGCCTGTGGATAACATGGATGTAGCAGCATCCAAAACTCACTTCTCTTGATCTCCATGTCCGAGCTGTACGACATTCCAACCGCACGTCATCCCCCATGACCTAACCCCAACACCCCATGACTTCCGGGAATACCCCCATACCCATTCATCGATTGCACCCTGTATCGAATAAACGGTTATCTAAGCCCCAGCGAAGACGCAAAGCGAACCGCCCGCAGCAACACCCTGCCCGGTTCGCACCTAAAAAATGCCTTTTAAGGCGATAAGAATAATCAGTCTGGGGAATCGCACGATATGAAGTATCCATTGCGGCCGTTGGTTTTTTGGCCAACGTTTCTGATTTTGCTGGCAGCGGTGATTGCCAGTTACGTCGACCTGAATGCGTTCCTCGCGGTGAGCAAACAGCTCAATACGATGATCCTCAAGAATTTCTCCTGGCTGTTCAGCGCGGGCTCTTTCGCAATGGTGGTCCTGACTGCGATTGTGTACTTCTCGCCTTTGGGCAAGGTGCGCATCGGCGGCGAGCAGGCCCAGCCGTTGTTGAGCAAGTGGCGCTGGTTCATGGTCGCGTTGTGCACCACGCTGGCGGTGGGTGTGCTGTTCTGGACCACGGCCGAGCCGCTTTATCACCTGTATTCCCCACCCAGCAGCATGGCGATCGAGGCGGGTTCGGCGGCGGCGAAGACTTTCGCGATGTCGACGATGTTCCTGCACTGGACCATCACCCCTTACGCGATTTATCTGGTGCCTTCGCTGGTGTTCGCGCTGGTGTTCTACAACCTGCGCGCCAACTTCTCTATTGGCTCCATGCTGCAACCGTTGCTGGGTGCCGCACGGGTCAAACGCTATGCGGGGCTGATCGACACCCTGGCCATGTTTGCGCTGGTCGCGGGTATGGCGTCCTCTCTGGGGACCGGCGCGTTGACCCTGGCCGGTGGCCTGAGCCAGTACATCGGCGGTGACACCACGCCGCTGCGTCTGGCGATCATCATTGGCGTGATCGTCATCACCTTCGTCGCCTCGGCCGCCAGTGGTTTGCAGCGCGGCATCGTGATGCTGTCGTCATTCAATACCTGGATCATGCTGGCGCTGGGGTTGTTCGTGCTGCTCTGCGGTCCGACGCTGTTCATGATCAGCCTGGGCGTCGAGTCCCTGGGCGTTTACCTGGACACTTTCTTCAGCCGCAGCCTCTTCACCGGCGCCGCGAGTGGTGACAGCTGGCCGCAAAGCTGGACGGTTTTCTACTGGTCGGTCTGGTTCGCCTGGGCCCCGGTCAGTGCCTTGTTTCTCGGCAAGATCGGTCGTGGCTACACCGTCCGCGAGTTCATCCATATCAACATGCTCTACCCGGCCCTGTTCACCGCGCTGTGGATCTGCATTTTCTCCGGTTGCAGCCTGTACTTCGACGCGCTGGGCGATGGCAGCTTGAACCGTGTGCTCAACGAGCAAGGCGTCGAGCACGTGCTGTACCAGATGTTCCAGCAGTTGCCGGCCAGTGGCCTGATGGTCGCTTTCCTGTTGTTCATCGCGTTCATTTCTTTTGTCACGGCAGCGGACTCCAGCACCGACGTGATCTCCAACCTGTGCAGCAAGGGCGTCACCGCGGATTCGGATCTGGACGGTAACCCGATGCTCAAAGTGGTGTGGGGCGTGATCATCGGGACGGTGTCGTGGGTGATGGTGGCCTTCGTCGGCATCGACGGGGTGAAGATGCTTTCCAACCTGGGTGGGCTGCCGGGGATGATTCTGGTGCTGCTGGCGAGTACCTCGCTGATTTACTGGCTGAGGAATCCGGCGCTGCTGGACGTGAAAACCGTCCCTGTCAGCCAGGCCACCCGAGCCCGGGAGATGCCCGTCGGTGCCACCCCAACGCCGGAGCTCTCGCGATAAAACCGCCTCTGGCCTGACCCCTTCACGTTTCAGCAAGCGCCTGCCTCCCCGATGTTTGGGGGAGGCATTGGCTCGCGATCAAATCTTGAATATTGCTTTGGAGTCTCCGATGGAAATCATCACCGAGTTTGCCCACACGGTTCGTGAAATCGAGCATTGCCTGATCCCGTTGCGCGATGGCACTCAATTGGCTGCGCGTATCTGGCTGCCCGAAACGGCGGGTGAGCAGGCGTTCCCGGCGATCCTCGAGTACCTGCCTTATCGCAAGCGTGACGGCACTGCCGTGCGCGATGCGCTGACCCACCCGTGGATGGCCGGCCAGGGTTACGTGTGCATTCGTGTGGACATGCGCGGCAACGGCGAGTCCCAAGGTTTGATGGCCGACGAGTACTTGCTCCAGGAACAGAATGACGCGCTGGAAGTGATCGAGTGGCTGTGCCAGCAATCCTGGTGCGACGGCAACGTCGGCATGATGGGCATCTCGTGGGGCGGCTTCAACGGTTTGCAGGTGGCGGCGCGTCAACCTGAAGCCCTGAAGGCGATCATAACGTTGTGCTCCACCGATGACCGTTATGCCGATGACATCCATTACAAGGGCGGCAACCTGCTGATGGAGAACTTCGGCTGGGCGGCGACCATGCTCAACTTCAGCGCAGCGGTGCCCGATCCATTGCTGGTCGGCGAAAGCTGGAAAGCCCTGTGGCAGGAGCGTCTGGACGCCATGCCGTTGCTGGCCGAGACCTGGCTGCAACACCAGACGCGCGACGACTACTGGCGCCATGGTTCGGTGTGTGAGGATTACTCGGCGATCAAGGCGGCGGTCTACGCCGTGGGCGGTTGGGGCGATGCGTACAAGAATGCCGTCCCGCGCCTGATGGAAAATCTGCAGTGCCCGAAAAAAGCCATGATCGGGCCGTGGATTCACAAGTACCCGCACTTTGCGGTGCCCAACCCGGCCATCGGTTTCCTGCAGGAAGCCAAGCGCTGGTGGGATCACTGGCTCAAGGGTATCGACAATGGCGTGATGGACGACGCCGCATGCACGTTCTATCTGCAAGATGTACTGCCTCCCAAGGGCAGCTACGCCGAGCGTCCGGGCATATGGGTCCAGACCACCGGCTGGCCTGATCCGCAGATTCAATGGACGGACTTCAGCCTCGAGGATCAAGGTTTGAGCCTGGGCCAACAGTCGTTGAGCGCTTCACGCAGCGTCTGCTCGCCGCTGACCACCGGGCTGCATCAGGGCGAATACTGCGCGATCTGGTTTGGCCCCGATGGTCCGACCGATCAGCGCCGCGACGATGCCCAGTCCCTGTGCTTCGACTCGCAACCGCTGACTGAGCCGCTGGCGTTGCTGGGCGATGTACGCCTGAAGTTGCGCCTGAGCAGCGACACCGCCTGTGGCCAACTGGTCGCCCGACTCAACGCCGTAGCGCCGGACGGTCAGGTCAGCCAGATCACCTATGGCGTGCTGAACCTCAACCTGCACGACGACTTCGCCCAGCTGACGCCGCCTGTGCCGGGCGAGCCAATGGACGTAATGTTGAGCCTGGATCAGGTGGGTGTCCGACTGCCGACCGGTTACCGATTGCGCCTGGCGCTCAGTACCGCCAGTTTCCCGCTGCTGTGGCCGAGCCGCGAACTGACCACCCTGACCTTGTTGCCCGGGCTGCAAAGCGTGCAGCTGCCGGTGTTCACCGGTGAGGCGGTGGAATGCCCGTTCGAAGCGCCGCAAAGTGCGCCACCGGCAGCGTTGGAAGTGCTGCGAGCAGCCGCGCCCAAGCGCACCTTGATCGAAGATGTCAGCAGCGGCGAAATGTGCGTGCGCATCGAAGACGATCTGGGTGCGGTGCGCTTCCTCGACCATGGCTTGTGGGTCGATCAGCGTTGCACCGAGGAATACCGCACCTTGCCGTGGGACCCGTTGTCGACCCGTGCCGATATTCAGTGGCAATACCGCGTCGGGCGCGAGCAATGGTCAGTCGAGGTCGACAGCAGCCTGCACCTGCGCGCGGATGATCAATGGTTCTACGTGGAGGCCGAGCAGGTGGCGCGGGAGAACGGCGAGCAGGTACATCATCGCCAATGGAGCAAACGCGTCGCCCGGGTCGCACTGTGAGGCCGGGAATGGCAGGATGCTCCGGAATCTGATTACCGGTCGACCCCAGTTCGCTGGGGTTACCTCTTGCCATTGGATACCTCATGTCGCGCCGAAACGTCGATCTCCCACCGCTCAACTGTCTGCAGACTTTTGAGGCCGCCGCCCGTCATTTGAGTTTTACCCAGGCCGCCCACGAGCTGAACCTGACCCAAAGCGCGGTCAGCCGACAGATAAAACGTCTGGAAGAAGACCTTGCGCGCCCGCTGTTCCACCGTCTGGCGCTGGGCATCAGCCTGACGCCGGCCGGCGAGCGTTACTTCCGCACCATCCAGCGACTGTTGCGCGAGCTGGATCGCGAATCCGCCGAACTGCGCCGCCGTGGGGCGGATCGGCAACTCACCCTGGCCAGCACGCCGACCATCAGTTCGATCTGGCTGGCAGCGCTGTTGCCACACTTCCAGAGCCAGCACCCGGACCTGGACATCCGCATTCTGTGCAGCGAAAGCCCGAGCCACCTGGACGTCAGCGAATACGACCTGGGCTTGTTCTATCACCTTGACGAATTGCCCGCGCCCCATGGTCTGGAGCTGTCACCGGTGTTTGAAACCGAGGAAGTGATCGCCGTCTGCAGCCCCGGTTATCTGCAGCGCCGAGGCGAGATTCGGGACGCGCAACATCTGCTTGAAGCCCACACCCTGCTGATCGTGGAAGACCATTACCACGACTGGCTGACCTGGGCCGACTGGTTCTCCGATGCCGGCGCCAGCTACCACAGCCCGAGGCACGCCTTGCGCACCAACAGCTACCAATTGCTGATGCAGTCGGCGGTCATGGGCCAAGGGGTATCCCTGGGCTGGAAAAGCCTGCTTGAAGGCGAACTGGCGTCGGGCCGCCTGCAGATGGCATTACCCCACAGCATGCGCAGCCGCGGCCGCCTGTACCTGATGCAACCGCACCACCGCAACCCGCTGCCTGCCGTTCGCAGTTTCCAGCACTGGTTACTGGCGCACGCCGACGCTTTGAAAACAAACCCCTGATGTTTCGCCTTGGGTCATCACGATCAATAGACGTCAGCGCTAACAAGAGGGGGCATAGGTGTCAAAAATGCCAAAAGCGCGAACCCTTCCGGTAAAGTGCCGCTCCCCGGTAATTGGATCCGGGCGCTTTTCCATGGAGTAACACCTTGAAGTCCTTCGGTAAAATCATCGCTTCTGCAGTATGTGGTTTGGTTCTTGCGGGCTGCACCGGCACCGCTATGAAGTCCCCGCACTACGATAGCAATCAGTACACCGTCGTTGGCCACAGTGAGGCTAGCGCTACAGGCCTGATGCTGTTCGGTCTGATCCCGATTCGTCAGAACAGCCGTTTTGTTCGCGCACAGGATGCTGCAATCCAGGCCAAAGGTGGCGATGCACTGATCAATACTCAAGTGCAGGAAAAGTGGTTCTGGGCCTGGGTCCTGAACGGCTACACCACCACCGTCTCCGGCGATGTGATCAAGCTGAAAACTGCTAACTAAGCAGCGCTCGGTTCGAGAAAGCCCGGTTCGCCGGGCTTTTAGCACTCCCCCCCGCAGTTTCAGGTCCACCTAGACAGCGACACGCGCAAAATCCCGCGCCCTTTCAGTGTCCCCACGACCAGCGACGACAGTATCAACACAATCGAAAGCCCTTCATTGAAACCCACTTGATGCCCAAGCATCAGCATCGACCCTGCGATGCCGAATACCGGAATCAACAACGACAGCGGCGCGACCTTGGACACGGGATACTCGCGCAGCAACAGGTTCCAGCCCCAATAACAAAAGTGCGTCGCCGCGTAGACCTGGAACAACAGGGAGAACACGGCCATCCACTCAAAGTGCGTGACCAGCGCGCTGAACGGCGCCGAGCCATGGGCCAGCCAGGTAAGCGCCAGCAAGGGAATCGGCGGGAACAGGCTGGCCCACACCACGAAGGCAAACATTTCCCGGACCTTCGACTGTTTGATGATGACGTTGCCGACGCTCCAGCTGAATGCACTCACCAGCAACAATCCATAACCGAGTGTCGTGCCTTCGCCGGGGCTGCTGAAGATCAGGTTGATCAAGCCCAATACGGCGAGCCCTGCACCCAGCGCCTGCCCCAGGCTCAACTGCTCGCGAAACAGCAGCACGCCCCAGCCCATCGTGAAAAAAGCACTGAACTGGATCAGTAGGGCAGCGCTTCCCGGCGGCACGCCCAGCTCGATGCCCAGGTTGATCAGCGCCCACATCGCGACCCCGAATATCATTCCATAGGCCGCCAGCCAACCCATGGCGATCGATGGCCGCTTGACGAAAAACACCCACGGCAACGCCGCCAGGGTAAATCGAAGCGCCGTCAGCAACAGGGGATCCACAGCGGCCAGTCCCAGTTTGGTAATGGGGAAATTCAGGCCCCAGAGGACCGTGACCAGCAGGGCCAGGGC
The DNA here is from genome assembly GCF_059716215.1 of Pseudomonas sp. LBUM1643. Taxonomy (NCBI): domain Bacteria; kingdom Pseudomonadati; phylum Pseudomonadota; class Gammaproteobacteria; order Pseudomonadales; family Pseudomonadaceae; genus Pseudomonas; species Pseudomonas sp. LBUM1643. The sequence continues at coordinate 1,109,307 of NZ_CP166813.1, read as the reverse complement.
CAGGTGTTTCTTTTGCATTGCGTTCCAGCTCCAGCAGCGGGGTCGGCGGCGGTAGGTGCCAACCAGGGCGCCACTATGAGCAATGGAGCGGGTGGCTCGCTTGCACTCTCAGGTCATAAATCATTAAATTCGGGCCATGCGCGAAACTGATATCGATTCCTACGAAAATACCCCCCGCGACGCCGTGGTCACGGCGAATGACTACCGCGATGGGCAGCACTTTGCGCTGCATACCCATCGCCGTGGACAATTTGCCTACGCCGCCTGCGGTGTTATCACGGTGTTCACCGATCAGGGCAACTGGGTCGTGCCCCCGCAAAGGGCTATCTGGGTACCGGCGGGTGTGCCACACGAGATGAGCATGAACGGGCCGGTGACCATGTTGAACACCTACATTCGTGATCCCGCCGCCGCCCGGCTGAGCCTGCCTGCGCACTGCCAGGTAGTCGGCGTCTCGACGCTGCTTCGGCATCTGCTGATCCGGGCCATGGACGTTCCGGCGCTCTATGCCGAGGACAATCGGGAAGGTCACTTGATGGCCTTGCTGCTCCATGAAATAGCCGACATGGCACCCCTTTCGCTCAATGCACCGCTGCCAAGTGAGCCAAGGCTGGTACAGGCCTGCCGTCAGTTGCTCGAGCATCCGTCGCTGGAAGTCGGGATTGACGAGATGACCCGGCAGGTCGGCATGAGCCGCCGCACCTTCACCCGGCTGTTTCGTCAACAAACCGGTATCAGCTTCGTCGAATGGCGCCAGCAGGCGTGCTTGCTGATGGCCGTGGTGCGTTTGGGTAATGGGGAGTCAATTACGCGGGTAGCGACGGATCTGGGCTATAGCAGCCCGAGTGCGTTCACCAGTGTTTTTCGTCGCGTGCTGGGTGAGGCGCCCAGTCGGTATTTTCCGAAAACCGTTTGAAGCCGCCACGGGCTCCATTTCCTGCAGGCAAGAGTCGGTGCTTTTTTTTGGTGGCTGGCCTGGCCCCTTCCGCCAAAAACGCAGTTCCCCACACGCCATGCAGAAAACGGCGACGAAATTCAGGCAGGAGGAAACCGGGGCACTACACGCCCCGGCCAAACGCACTACCCGTCACGCGCGCCTGTCAAAAATGCACTTTCAGCAAGAGACTCACGGCGTTCTGATCCGTAGGGAATCCCGAGTTGTCTTCAATTCCGTATTTGTTAGACCAGTAATCCCACTCAAGCCCCGCATAAAAACGCTTCTGCTGTTGCCCCAGCGCTTTGCCCACGTCGTATTTGACCTGTGGATTGAAGTGAAAGCTCTTGGCGACGTAGTTGGAGGTGCCTTTGTTGCCGACGTCGTTGACGTACCACTCCAGGTAGCCATCGAAGAGGATGTCTGAGCGTCCCACGGGGAGCGTCATCGACCAGGTGGGGTTGATCTGCCATTGGCCGGAGGCCTTGCCGGTGATGCCGTCGGGTTTGCGGTAGTAGGTGTTCAGGGAGAAGCGATCGAAGCCAGGCAGGGCGAGGTCGAGAGCCGGGCCAAGCAGGTATTTGCGGTTGCGATTTTCGCCGCGTTCGTAGGTGGCGGCGATCAGCACGTCCTTGACAATGCCATAGCTCAACGACCGGTTGCTGATTTTTCCCAGGGACAGCCGCGGGGAGAATTCGCCGTAGTAAGTATGGCCGTCATTGCCCGAGAGGCCGTTGGACCATTTGTTGTCGACGAACATGAAGATGTCGCCCCAGGTCCATCCGCTGGCGTGTTCGAAGGTCACGGTTTGCTGGGTGTCATCGCCCGTACCGTCGACTTTGAAGTGCTGGCCGTAGAGGTAGCTCAAGCTGTTGTCGTTCCACAACAACGGGCCGGCTTCGACGCTGGCGCTGGCCAGGGCGCACAGCGGCAGCAGGCTGCGACGCAACAGGGAAGGTGCTATGGACGGAATACGAAATGCGGTCATGGAATGCCCTTGTCAGGTGATTGGCGGATATCACCGGCAAGGGCTGCCCGAGCTGCAGGTCAGCACTGTTCTGGCCCTCGACTTTCGTTGAGGTGCGACCCTTGCCGGGTACGCGGCGTAATGCCGCCAGAGCAATGCCCTGCACCCTGGGTCCTGATCGGAGCCGCTCAGTGCTGACCGCTTCTACTCGATTCGGAACTTAGCATGGGTTGTGCCAACTGTTGAATACAATCTGCAGCCCTTCTCCAGCACAATCCTCCTCTCAAAATGAACACGCGAGCACCCATGGGTTGCGCACCAACTCGAGGCTCAGCCCCTGGAGTTCGCACCGTCTCGATACGTCTTCCCATGGCTCGCCGAGCGCCTGACACGCCGAATCCCCTGCCGGCGGCCCTGCAACGACTTGGCACACTTCTGGCTATGACTCCTCTCGAGTAGAAGCGGTCAGTGCCAGCAATGGCACCGGGCATTGCTCTTGCGCCCTTCCCTGTGGGCGTACGTCCGATTGGATGCTTGAACGCGGCGCCAGCGCCCCGGGCAAGAGAGAAGTGTCAGCCGTGTATCTACGCCTTGGCGCCCTCTTTCTTCCCACGTTCTTTCCGATCGGTCCCTCGCTGGCGTGCCGATGGGTGCGCGGCGGTTTTCGAATCGTTGTGGAGAACACATCATGAAAATTCGCTTTGCCTTGGGTCAACCGCTTCGCTCGCTACTGGCCATGGCCCTGGTGCCCGCTGCCCTGATCGCCTCTCCATTGGCCATGGCCAATGACAAGGTGGTGCTACTTACTTCGTGGTATGCCCAGGCCGAACAGGGTGGTTTTTATCAGGCCCTGGCTGATGGCTTGTACGAGAAAGAAGGCCTGGACGTGACCATTCGCATGGGTGGGCCGCAGGTCAATGGGATGCAGCTGCTGGTGAACAAGCAGGCCGACTTTATCGTCAACTACGACCTTCAGATCCTCAAGAGCGTGGAGCAAGGCCTGCCGGTGGTGGCCGTGGCCGCGCCTTTTCAAGGTGACCCTCAGGGTCTGTTGACCCATGCCGATGTCAGCGGGCTGGACGCCTTGCAGAACAAGCAGGTGCTCGTGTCCACCTCCGGCCAGCAAACCTGGTGGCCTTGGCTCAAGGGCAAATATCAGCTCAAGGACAGCCAGGCCCGTCCCTACACCTTCAACCTCCAACCCTTCCTCGCGGACGCCAACACCACGCAGCAGGCCTACGCCAGCTCCGAGTTGTTTCAGGCCTTAAAGACCGGGGAGAAAGCCAACTTCTTCCTGTTTGCCGACGCCGGTTACCCGCCCTACGGCTCAACCCTGGTCACTCGCCAGGACGTGATCGATCAGCATCCTGACCGGGTCCAGCGCTTTGTTCGCGCCTCGATGGAGGGCTGGAAGCGCTACCTGGACAACCCGAGCGCCAACAACCTGATCAAGGCCGACAACCCGAACATGAGCGATGAACTGCTCGCCTGGGGCGTGTCGACCCTCAAGCAATACCGCCTGGTCACCGGCGGTGATGCCGCCACCCAAGGCATCGGCGTAATGAGCGATGCGCGCTGGCAGGCCACCCGCAATTTCATGGTCGAGGCCGGCCTGCTCGGTGCCGATGCGCCTTGGCAGAAGGCCTACACCACGCGCTTCGTGCAGGACTTGAAGGTGCTGCCTGCCGCCGAACAGTCCGCCAGCCGCTAAGCCCGATTGCACGACTGCTGAACCCATAGCCCGAGCCCAAGAGCCGGCTGAATGAATACCGTGAGGACACTTGTTATGTTGGTCACCAAACAACCTGTATTGCGTCGCTTCTGGTACGCCCTGCTGCCGATGACCGCGCTGGATGCCGGCCCGCAGCCTTTCACTTTATTGGGTGAGGCCCTGGTGCTGTGGAAGCGCCCCGACGGTACCCCGGTGGCCATGCGCGACCGTTGCTGCCACCGCACCGCCAGGCTTTCCAAGGGTTTTGTCAGCGAGGATGGCAACATTGCCTGCGGCTATCACGGCTGGGAATACGACTGCACCGGCACCTGCGTAAAGATCCCGCAAAACCCCGCGGGCATGATCCCTCCGGGCGCCTCCGTCCAGGCCTTTCACTGCCAGGAAAAATACGGTTATGCCTGGGTCGCCCTCGACGATCCGCTGCAACCGATTCCCGAGTTTCCCGAAGACGGCGCCCCAGGCTACCGACGCATCTTCCAGTTTTATGAAGAGTGGAAGACCAGTCCGCTGCGGGTCATGGAAAACTCCTTCGATAACTCACACTTTTCCTTCGTCCACAAAGCCAACTTCGGTCTGTTCGATCAGCCGGCACCAGCAGGCTACGAGTTTCGCGAAACCGACTATGGCTTCGAGGCGGAGACCCGGGTGCCGATCCGCAACCCCGAGGAAAGCTTTCGCATCACCGGCACGCGCGAACCGATCACTCAGCGCCATCTGATCAACCGCTACTACCTGCCCTTCTCCCGTCGATTTGGCTGCATGTACCCGGACAGCGGCATCCACCACATCATCTACAACTGCGCGACGCCCATGGAAGACGGGCGCCTGATGCTGGTGCAGTGGCTGTACCGCAACGACAGCGAGGAGCAATGCTCGACCCGGGAACTGATCGATTGGGACGCGGCGATCACCGCCGAAGACCGCGACATCCTTGAAGCCACCGATTACGACGCCTGTGTCGATACTCGCCGGCGCGTGGAACTGCACATGCCGTCGGACAAGCCTGGACTGGTGATTCGCCGGCAACTGCTGGGCCTGCTTGAAGCCCATGGCGAAAGCGAAGTGTTTCTCAGCCACTGATTCCAGCGCCCCGGTGCGCCGGGGCTTTTCCGGTCGCTCATGACCCCAGGGGAGAGCGCTATGTTGATGCAAACCATTCGTCCGGCCAGCGCGCGGCCACACGCGTTGCCCGACACCGACAGCGTCGGTGTACAAACACCGCTGTTCGCCAACCAGCTGGAAAAAACCTACAGCAATGGCACCCAGGCCTTGAGCCGAGTGAAGCTGGCGATTCAACGCGGGGAGTTCGTGTCATTGCTCGGTCCTTCGGGCTGCGGCAAAAGCACCTTGCTGAAGATGTTCGCCGGCCTCGAACAACCCTCCGCCGGCCATGTGCGCTGGTGGGGCAAGGAGAGCCCGGCCAGCCCGACGCAAGGGCAAAGCCTGGCCATGGTGTTTCAGGATGCAACCCTGATGCCATGGGCCAGGGTCAGCGACAACGTGCGCCTGCCCCTCGACCTGGCGGGTATTCCCAAGGCACAGAGCCAGCCCAAGGTAGACGCCGCCCTCGCGCTTGTCGGCCTGGACGGTTTCAGTCAGGTGTACCCGCGGGAGCTGTCCGGCGGCATGCAAATGCGTGCGTCCATCGCGCGAGCCCTGGCCACCGAGCCCAATCTGCTGTTGATGGATGAACCCTTCGGCGCTCTGGACGAATTCACCCGCAACAAGCTCGACAGCGATCTGCGCCAGTTGTGGGCCAGCCGCGACCTGACCGTGGTGTTCGTCACCCACAGCATTTTCGAGGCGGTGTACCTGTCGTCGCGGGTGGTGGTGATGGGGGCTCGCCCCGGCCGGGTGATCGCCGATATCGAGATCGATGGCCCCCTGGAGCGAGACGAGGCCTACCGCACCTCCCCGGCCTTTATCGAGCAGTGCGCACGCCTGTCGCGGCTACTGGCACAGGCCAATGGCGACCTTTGATTTCACTTTGAGAATTTCATTTTGAGAGCCCGATCATGAGCCCATCCTTTACTCCCTGGTTGCGTCACCCCACGGTGTTGCGCATTGTCTCGCCGCTGCTCCTCGGCGCCGTGTTGCTGGGCCTGTGGCAGCTGGCCTGCGTGGCCTGGCAGGTGCCGGTGTACCTGGTGCCCTCCCCGGCCGACATCGGCCGCACCCTGATCAGCGATGGCCCGATGCTGTTCGCAGCGTTGTGGATGACCTTGAAGATCACCTTCTTCTCGTTCGCCCTCGCGGTACTAATCGGCACCCTGGCGGCCTTTGTCTTCGTGCAGAGCCGAGTGCTGGAAGCCAGCCTGTTTCCTTACGCCATCCTGTTGCAAGTCACGCCGGTGGTGGCGGTGGCGCCGCTGATCATCATCTGGTGCAGCAACACCACGGTGGCGTTGGTGATTTGCGCGACCCTGGTAGCGATTTTCCCGATCATCGCCAACACCGTCCTCGGCCTGCGCAGCGTCAACCCCGGCCTGCTCAACCTGTTTCGCCTGAACCGCGCCAGCCGCTGGCAGATTTTGCTGCGCCTGCGCATCCCCAGCGCCTTGCCGTGCTTTTTCGCCGGGTTGCGCATTGCCAGTGGGCTGGCGTTGATCGGCGCGGTAGTGGCGGAGTTCGTTGCCGGCACCGGAGGCACCGGCGCAGGGCTGGCGTACCAGATTCTCCAGGCTGGCTTTCAACTGAATATTCCACGGCTTTTCGCCGCTTTGCTGCTGATCGCCCTGACCGGCGTCGCGCTGTTCAGCCTGATGGCTTTGCTGGCCCGGTTGAGCCTGCGCAGCTGGCACGAAAGCGAACTTGGCTAACCCTTTGAGTCCGCGCAGGCGCGGCGTATGGAGCCTCACATGAAGTTTGAAGACAGCTGGCTGGTGCGTAACGCCAGCGCCATTCTCACCGGGTTATCCGGCGCGGCGGCGCGCCATGCCGGGCCCGATATTCGCATCATCGACGGCCGCATCGCCGCCATCGGAGCACTGAAAGCCCTGCCCGGGGAGCGTGTGCTGGATGCCACCGATTGCGTGGTATACCCGGCGTGGGTCAATACACACCATCACCTGTTCCAGTCGTTGCTCAAGGGTATTCCCGCGGGTATCGACCAGAGCCTGGGGGCGTGGCTGGGAGCCGTGCCCTATCGCTATCGCGGCGCATTTGACGAGCAGAGCTTTCGCCTGGCCGCGCGCATTGGTCTGGTGGAGTTGGCGCGATCCGGCTGCGCCACCGTTGCCGACCACCATTACCTGTACTTGCCGGGCATGGCCTTTGACAGTGCCGAGGTGCTGTTCGAGGAAGCCGAACGCCTGGGGCTGCGTTTTGTTCTGTGCCGTGGCGGCGCCACACAAGCGCGGCAAGCCGAAGGCAAGATGACGGCTGGCCCGGAGACCCTCGAACAGTACCTGGACGACGTTGAACGCTTGGTGCGGCGTTACCACGACCCGGCCGCCGATGCCTGGCGCCGGGTGGTGATGGCGCCCACCAGCCCGCCCTATTCCATGCCGGCGGAGCACCTGCGGGAAACCGCCCGGGTCGCCCGGCGGTTGGGCATTCGCCTGCACAGCCATCTGAGCGAAACCGTCGAATATCAGAACGAGGTGCAGCAGCGCCACGGCATGTCACCCGTGGCGTTCTGTGCCGAGCAGGAGTGGCTCGGGCCGGACGTGTGGTTTGCCCATCTGGTGAAACTCGACGCCGAAGAAATGCAGATGCTGGGAGCCAGCGGCACGGGCATCGCCCACTGCCCGCAAAGCAATGGCCGCCTGGGCAGCGGCATCGCCGATGTGGTGGCCATGGAGGCCGCCGGGATGCAGGTGTCGATCGGCGTGGATGGCGCCGCCTCCAACGAGGCCTGCGACATGATCAGCGAAACCCACGCCGCCTGGCTGATGCAGCGGGCCAAGGCCGGCGAACGGACCCGCCCGCGCTATGCCGGCGGTGACGAGGAAGGCGGTGCCCACGTGGCCACGGTGGAAGATGTGGTGCGTTGGGGGACCGCCGGCGGCGCCAAGGTACTTGGCCTGGATGCCGTGGGCAGCCTGCAGGTTGGCATGACGGCCGACCTGGCGATCTACCGCCTGGATCAGCCGCGCTACTTCGGCCTCCACGACTCGGCGATCGGCCCGGTGGTGGGTGGTGGGCGCCCGACCTTGCGCGCCTTGCTGGTGGGCGGGCGGTTGACCGTGAACAATGACCAATTGCCCGACCTCGACCTGGCCGAACTCGGCGCCCAGGCCCGGGACGCGGTGCGTCGCTTGCAACAGGCCGCAGGAGTACGCGCATGAGCTGGTCCGCGTTGCAGGTGCGTAGCCTGCGCCTGGAAGCCGAGGATGTGCTGGGCATTGAGCTGGCCCCGGTCGACGCTGCGCCCCTGCCCTTTTCCTGGGTCGCCGGCGCCCATGTCGACCTGCGCCTGGGCAACGGCGCAGTGCGCCAATACTCGGTGCTGAGCCTGCCGGAAGATGGCCACCTGTACTTGGGAATCAAGCGCGAGCCGGACTCTCGGGGTGGCTCGCGCTGGCTGCACGAGCAACTGCGCCTGGGTGCGCAGATCGACGTCGGTGCGCCACGCAATCTGTTTGCCCTGCAGCCGGGCGACGGGCCGGTGACGTTAGTGGCGGCAGGAATCGGTATAACTCCATTGTTGCCGATGTATCGCCAATGCCTGGCCGAAGGACGACCCGTGCGCTTGCTCTACTTCACCCGGGATGCACGACACGCGCCTTTCATCCAGCGCCTGGGCGCCGACGTCCAGTGGTACGGCGGGTTGCGCGCCGGGCAGATCGCCGAGCTGCTGGCCGGGCAATTTCCCGCGTGGCAAACCGCTGCCGGTTTGTACTGCTGCGGCCCGACAGGTTTCATGGACAGCGTCGAACAGGCGGCGCTCAAGGCGAACTGGCCGGCGACCGCGTTGTATCGCGAGCACTTCCAGGCCATGCAGCCCGCAAACCTTGAGGCACAGAGCTTTTCACTGGCGCTGCGACGCAGTGGTTGTGAGGTTCAGGTGCAATCAGGGGAAAGCCTGATCCAGGCGGCTGCTCGGGCCGGGGTCAGTCTGGAATTCTCCTGCGGCATGGGCATGTGCGGCGCTTGCGTCTGCCGAGTCCTTGCAGGCGAACCGGAGCACCGCGACGAGTGCCTCAGCGACGCCCAGCGCCAAAGCGGTGACTGGATCGCGCCCTGCGTGTCCGGCTGTCGTGGCCAACGGCTGGTGCTGGACGTTTGAAACAGGCAGGCAGGGCGCTTCCTACCGCACTCATCTAGACTCAATACAAGGTCGTGGAAAGAACCGAACACGTCGCTTTTGTGCAGAGGATTCAAAAGCGCCGTGGCAAGCTGCCTTTTATGCCCTTATAGAGGTGCGGCAAAGACCGCACCGGGCACAACAAGATGCCCGCTCAGGGTGCCCTGGCCAACGGCCTGAAAATCCACGATACCGTGACGTGGTGTGAATGCCGCAGCCGACACTTTCGGACGACCGACGACCTTCTGGTTCGTCCGTGACCGTGAGGATTGCTGAATGCCTGATGAGATGCTGCACCTGCCAGTGGTCAACAGTCTGCTGGAGCGCCATAAGGGCTCCCCGGGTGCGCTGTTGCCCATTCTTCATGATATTCAGGAACGCATCGGCTACATCCCCGACGCCGCAGTCCCCGAGATTGCCCACGCCCTGAACCAGAGTCAGGCCGAGATTCGTGGCGTTATCAGCTTCTACCATGATTTCCGTACTGCGCCTCCAGCGCGGCATATCCTGCGCCTGTGCCGGGCCGAGTCCTGCAAGAGTCGCGGCGCCGAGCAGTTGGCGGCGCAGTTACGCGATCGTTTGCAACTGGATGACCACGGCAGCAGCGCTGACGGCAGCATCAGTTTGCGTCCGGTGTATTGCCTCGGCGCCTGCGCTTGTTCGCCGGCTCTGGAGCTGGATGGTCGGGTGCATGCGCGGCTCAGTGCCGGGCGTCTGGACGCGTTGCTCGACGCTTGCCGGGAGGACGCGTGATGCCAGCTTTCTATGTATCTGGTGATTCGGTGGCCCGTGCCGTGGGTGCAGAAGATGTTGTGGTAGCCCTTATCACCCACGCCCGGGGACGCGTTGTGCCGCTGGAGATAAAACGCACCAGCTCGCGGGGCCTTTACTGGCTGGAGCCACTGTTGGAAGTGGACACGCCGCAAGGCCGTTTCGGCTTCGGTCCGCTAACAGATGCTGACGTGCCGTCTGTGCTCGAAGCGCTCAAAGGCGACCCGTCTTCTCATCCACTGGCCTTGGGCCTGGTGGAAGAGTTGCCCTATCTGAAAACTCAGCAGCGCCTGTTGTTCGCCCGCGCTGGCATCACCCAGCCGCTGCACATCGACGATTACCAGGATCATGGCGGTTTCGAGGGTTTGAAAAGAGCCATCGCCATCGGAGGCGAGCAGACTGCAACTGAAGTATTCGATTCCGGCCTGCGTGGCCGTGGCGGCGCGGCCTTCCCCGCCGGGATCAAATGGCGCACGGTGCGCGCGACCGAAGCTGCGCAGAAGTACATCGTGTGCAACGCCGACGAAGGCGACTCCGGCACCTTTGCCGACCGCATGTTGATGGAAGGCGATCCCTTCCTGCTGATCGAAGGCATGACCATCGCTGGTCTGTGCGTCGGCGCCACCTACGGCTACATCTATGTGCGCTCGGAATATCCAGATGCGGTGATCATCCTGCGCAACGCGCTGCAAATTGCCCGTTCGAACGGTTACCTCGGCGCCAATGTCGGCGGCAGCGGCCAGGCCTTCGATATGGAAGTTCGCGTCGGTGCCGGTGCCTACATCTGCGGTGAGGAAACCGCGCTGCTGGACTCCCTCGAAGGCAAGCGCGGGATCGTTCGCGCCAAGCCGCCAATCCCCGCGTTGAAAGGTTTGTTCGGCCTGCCGACCCTGGTGCACAACGTGCTGACCCTGGCCTCGGTCCCGCTGATTCTGGCCAAGGGCGCGCAGTTCTATCGTGATTACGGCATGGGCCGTTCCCTGGGCACCATGCCCTTCCAATTGGCGGGCAATGTTCGTCACGGCGGTCTGGTGGAACGGGCGTTTGGCCTGACCCTGCGCGAACTGGTGGAAGGCTATGGCGGTGGTACCGCCAGTGGCCGGCCATTGAAGGCTGTGCAAGTGGGCGGCCCGCTTGGCACGTGGGTGCCGCCGTCGCAATTCGATACGCCGCTGGATTACGAAGCCTTTGCCGCCATGGGCGCGATGCTCGGGCACGGTGGTGTGGTGGTGGCGGATGACACGCTGGACATGTCCCAAATGGCGCGTTTTGCGATGCAGTTCTGCGCCGAGGAATCCTGCGGCAAATGCACGCCGTGCCGCATCGGTTCGACCCGGGGCGTGGAAGTGATCGACCGCCTGCTGGCCGCGCCGGACCAGAACGGTCGCGATGCGCAGGCCATCATCCTCAAGGACCTGTGCGACACGATGCAATACGGTTCGCTCTGTGCTTTGGGCGGCATGGCCCCGTTTCCGGTGGCCAGCGCCCTCAAGTACTTCCCCGCCGACTTCGGTCTGCAGCCTTCGGAGGCCGAGCAATGATCACTCTCTTCGACCCGAAAACCGATATCGATCTGGGCACGCCTGCCCGCGACAGCCAGGTTCAAATCACCCTGAACATCGACGGTCGCAGCATCAGCGTGCCTGAAGGCACCTCGGTGATGCGCGCCGCTGCACTGCTGGGCACCACCATTCCGAAACTCTGTGCCACTGACAGCCTGGAAGCCTTCGGTTCCTGCCGCATGTGCCTGGTGGAAATCGACGGGATGCGCGGTTATCCGGCGTCGTGCACAACACCGGTCAGCGAAGGCATGAGCGTGCACACCCAGACGACGAAGCTCGCGACCCTGCGGCGCAACGTCATGGAGTTGTACATCTCCGATCACCCGCTGGACTGTCTGACCTGCTCGGCCAACGGCAACTGCGAATTGCAAACCGTAGCCGGCCAGGTCGGTCTGAGGGAAGTGCGTTACGGCTATGAAGGCGACAACCATCTGGACGACGTGAAGGACACCTCCAACCCCTATTTCGATTACGACCCGAGCAAGTGCATCGTCTGCAACCGTTGCGTGCGCGCCTGCGAAGAAACCCAGGGCACCTTTGCGCTGACCATTACCGGGCGCGGCTTCGAGTCACGCGTTTCGGCCGCGGGTGGCGACAATTTCCTCGATTCGGAATGCGTGTCCTGCGGCGCCTGTGTGCAGGCCTGCCCCACCGCGACCCTGATCGAAAAAAGCGTGGTTGAACTGGGTCAACCCGAACGCAGCGTGATCACCACCTGTGCCTATTGCGGCGTGGGCTGCTCGTTCCGCGCCGAGATGAAAGGCGACAAGCTGGTACGCATGGTTCCGGATAAAAACGGCCAGGCCAACCACGGCCACTCTTGTGTCAAAGGACGCTTCGCCTGGGGTTATGCCACCCACCCGGATCGCATCACCAAACCGATGATCCGCCGGCACATCAACGACCCGTGGCAGGAAGTCAGCTGGGATGAAGCGGTGACCTATGCCGCCAGCGAATTCCGACGGTTGCAGCAGAAATACGGCCGCGATTCCATTGGTGGCATCACCTCCAGTCGCTGCACCAACGAAGAAACCTACCTCGTACAAAAACTGGTACGCGCGGCGTTCGGCAACAACAACGTCGACACCTGTGCGCGGGTCTGCCACTCGCCAACCGGCTATGGCCTGAAACAAACCTTGGGCGAGTCCGCCGGCACTCAGAGTTTCGACTCGGTGATGAAGGCCGACGTGATCCTGGTGATGGGCGCCAACCCCAGCGACGCCCACCCGGTGTTCGCTTCGCAACTCAAACGCCGCCTGCGTGAAGGCGCGCGGCTGATCGTGATCGACCCGCGTCGCATTGATCTGGTGGACTCGGTGCATGCCCGTGCCGAACTGCACCTGGCCCTGCGTCCGGGCACTAACGTGGCCATGCTCAACGCGCTCGCCCATGTGATCGTTACCGAAGGCTTGCTCGATCAGGCCTTCATTGACGCCCGTTGCGAGGGCAGCGATTTTGCTCGCTGGAGCGAGTTCGTCAGTCGTGCCGAGAACGCGCCGGAAGTCTTGGGCGCCGTCTGCGGCGTCGAACCTGCCGACATCCGCGCCGCCGCCCGCCTGTTTGCCAGCGCCGGCAACGCGGCGATTTACTACGGCCTTGGCGTTACCGAACACAGCCAGGGCAGCACTGCGGTCATGGGCATTGCCAACCTGGCGATGGCCACCGGCAACATCGGTCGTGAAGGCGTGGGCGTGAACCCGCTGCGGGGGCAGAACAACGTTCAGGGCTCCTGCGACATGGGCTCGTTCCCCCACGAGTTGCCCGGTTACCGGCACATCTCCAACGAGGTGGTACGGGCGGAGTTTGAACAGGCGTGGAACGTCACCCTGCAACCTGACCCGGGCCTGCGTATTCCCAACATGTTCGAGGCAGCGCTGGGCGGCACGTTCAAAGGCTTGTATTGCCAGGGTGAAGACATCGCCCAGAGTGATCCGAATACACAGCACGTGACGGCAGCGCTGTCGGCGATGGAATGCATCGTGGTGCAGGACATCTTCCTCAACGAAACCGCCAAGTTCGCCCACGTGTTCCTGCCGGGCTGTTCGTTCCTGGAAAAGGACGGCACCTTCACCAACGCCGAGCGACGCATCTCACGAGTGCGCAAGGTCATGGAACCGCTGGGCGGCAAGGCCGATTGGGAAGGCACCGTGGCGTTGGCCAACGCCTTGGGCTATCCGATGAACTACCAGCATCCGTCGGACATCATGGATGAAATCGCCAGCCTGACACCGACCTTCACCAACGTCAGCTACGCCGAACTGGATCGCCACGGCAGCTTGCAATGGCCGTGCAACGCCGCGGCACCGGACGGCACGCCGACCATGCACATCGAGCAATTCGTGCGCGGCAAGGGGCGCTTCATGCTCACCGGGTATGTGCCCACCGAGGAGAAGGTCAACGGCCGTTATCCGTTGCTGCTGACCACCGGGCGCATCCTCAGCCAGTACAACGTCGGCGCCCAGACCCGGCGCACCGACAACGTCGCCTGGCACGACGAAGATCGCCTGGAAATCCACCCGACCGACGCCGAGAGCCGTGGCATCAATGAAGGTGACTGGGTCGGCATCGGCAGTCGCGCCGGGCAGACCGTGTTGCGGGCGCGGGTTACCGAACGTGTTGCGCCGGGGGTGGTGTACACCACCTTCCACTTCCCGGAATCGGGAGCCAACGTCATCACCACCGACAACTCTGACTGGGCGACCAACTGCCCGGAATACAAGGTCACCGCCGTGGAAGTCAGCCGCGTGTACCACCCTTCGGAATGGCAAAAACGCTTCCAGGCCTTCAGCGATGAACAGGCCCGCCTGCTCAAGGATCGCCGTCAGGCCCGCGGTGCAAAAGCGGAGGTACGCCGATGAGCACGGAGAACCTGATCAAGATGGTCAACCAGATCGCCCAGTACTTCGCCAGCGAACCGGACCAGCACGCCGCCGTGCTCGGTGTGCGCAATCATCTGCAGATGTTCTGGGCGCCGAGCATGCGCAAGGAACTGCTGGCCTGGCAGACGACGCACCACGGGGCGGATTTGCACCCGCTGGCACAAGAAGCCGTCAGTGGCGCGGGTTGGGGGCCATAAACACCGTCCAAAAAACAGTGAAACCCTGTGGGAGCTGGCTTGCCGGCGATGGCATTCATTCAGCCAATATCATCATGACCTGACATACCGCCATCGCGAGCAGGCTCGCTCCTACAGGGTCCATGGCGTACTCAAAATTTGCCATCAACCCAAAACAACTGTGGGAGCTAGCCTGCTAGCGATGGCGTCCGGTCAGCCAACATCATCATCGCCTGACCCACCGCCATCGCGGGCAGGCTCACTCCTACAGGGTCCATGGTGTACTCAAAATTTGCCATCAACCCAAAACAACTGTGGGAGCTAGCCTGCTAGCGATGGCGTCCGTTCAGTCAACATCATCATCGCCTGACCCACCGCCATCGCGAGCAGGCTCACTCCCACACGGTTTGTGGCGCTCCCAACTATCACAGCCAACACAAATCAACTGTAGGAGCTAGCCTGCTAGCGATGGCGTCCGTTCAGTCAACATCATCATCACCTGACCCACCGCCATCGCGAGCAGGCTCACTCCTACAGGGGTCCGTGGCGTTCACAAAGGCAATCAACTCACAACAAATGCTGGGAAATCAGTTTCGACACTTCAACCATCGACGTCCTGCCGGTGAACTCAAACTTCACTTTGCCCAACGACGAGAAATAGATTTCCAGCTCGGAGTCCAGGTCGAAGGTGCCTGAGGTTTCCACCGAATACGCCACGATGTTTTTGTACGGCAACGAGGTGAAGTCTTTTTTGCTGCCGGTCAGACCCTGGACGTTGACCGCGATGATCCGTTTGTTGGTAAACACCACGCCATCGCGCATGGATTTGTAGGAGTCGATAACCGTCTCCCCGTCCAGCAGCAAGGCCGTGACGCGTTCGGCGTATTCGTCGTTCTGCTTGAGCTTGAAGAAACCCTTGTTGTTGAAGTCGATCATGGCTCATTCCCTGTTGTTCAAAACAGGTATCTAACCATGCCGCCTAGCCTTTCGGCTCATCCTGTCGATCCGCCCCCGTCACGCGCACCGCAATTTCAATCCCCCGAATGCACACCGCCGCAAATATCGCCGTCATCAGGATGCCGTTAAACCCCAGCAAAATTGCCAGCACCCGCGAAATGGCCAGCTTCGGCACAAACTCTCCATACCCGATGGTCAAGCCCGTCACGAAGGCGAAGTAGATCCCATCAAAAGGGCTCCACCCCTCGAAGTAGCCGATGATCAAGCCAAACAGCACCATCATCAAAAGAAGGATGGAAAAAATCGGCCAGACCACATGGAAGTAGTTCCAGACGGCTTTAAAGAACGCTCGACGAAGGTGCGATGCTTGGGTGAAGTTCATTGGTGGGTCGTCCTGGGTTTTCAGTACTCCATCAGCTTGGCACACGTTTGGAAAGTTGATGGCCGCTCGCCCCATTGTTCATCGGCGCTGCCCAACACCGCGACCGACATCACGGCCTGGCTTTTCACTTGATGACAGCCCCGCTCTGCCGGCCAGCAACTACTCAACCTGAATCGACCCTTTGGTCCCGGCATCGCTGTCGGTCCAATAGTCTTCATTCTTGAGGCGACGAACAGGACCGTCTGCTTAAAGACCGCCGTCAGGCCCGTGGTGCTAAAGCGCAGGTGCGCCGATGAGCACGGACAACCTGATCAAGATGGCCAACCAGATCGCCCAGTACTTCGCCAACGAACCGGACGACACACCACCGGGCGGATTTGCACCCGCTGGTGCAGGCCGCCGTCAGTGGCGCAGGCTGGGAGGCCTAGCGCTCAAATGCCGCCCAACCCCACTGTAGGAGCTGCCTCGTGTCACTCGACAGCTCCTACAGTGGATTAGGTAAGTAATTGCGACCGAAGACGCACTAACGATTCATTCACACCAGCTGCGCTATCATCGCGCTTTTGCGCACCCAAAATCTTGCCCCGGATGTCCATGCCTTCGCCCTCGCCTGTCGCGCTCCAGCCGCTTCCCCCCGTCCTTGTCGGCCCGCTGTTGCGGCGTCTGGAGCCCAAGCGCCTGGTGCTGTGGCTGGTGGGTTCCCGGGCGCTTTCACTGACGTTGAGCCTGCAAGGTGTCGACGACATCCCTCTGGATGGCGGTCACTGCACGGTCATCCCGATCGGCGCCCACGCCTTCGTGCATTTGATCGATGTGAAACTGGACACGCCGCTGCCCTGCGACACGCTGATTGAATATGACCTGTTGACTGACGGGGCAGGCATTGCCGATTGGGCGCCGCACCTGTTGTATAGCGAAGCGCGCCGTCCCAACTTTGTCCTGCGCTCCACCGTTGATCAACTGCTCCACGGCTCCTGCCGTAAACCTCATCACCCGGCGACCGATGGCTTGCTCTGCGTCGACGCCCTGTTGGCGCAAGAACACGACGCCCGTGAGCGTCCGGCGCTGCTGATGATGACTGGCGATCAGGTCTACGCCGACGATGTCGCCGGCCCGATGCTGCGGGCAATTCACGCCTTGATCGAGCGACTGGGCCTGTTCGAAGAACACCTCGAAGGCGCGGTGGTCAGCGACAGCGCCAAGCTCTACGAGCACCCTGCCAGTTACTACCACCGTGCGGATTTGTTACCGGCGCTTGAGAGCAACGAGACCCTGCGCGAGCGATTTTTTGGTGGGGCGCGTAAGCCGATTTTCACCAGCAGCAGCGCGGACAACCATTTGGTGACGTTCGCCGAAGTCATGGCCATGTACCTGCTGGTCTGGTCGCCAACGCCGTGGACGTTGATTGCGCCACAACCGCCGACACTGACGCCGCAAAGACGTGAGCGCTATGCACTGGAACAGACGCGCATCGATGGCTTCAAGGCCGGGCTGGGCAACGTCGCCCGGGCGCTGACGCATTTGCCGACGCTGATGATTTTCGATGATCACGATATTACCGACGACTGGAACCTCTCCGCGCAATGGGAGGAAACAGCCTATGGCCATCCGTTCTCCAAGCGGATCATCGGCAACGCGCTGATCGCCTACATGCTGTGCCAGGGCTGGGGCAACAATCCGGATGCCTTCCGCACGTTGCTGGAAAACGCTGAAGGATTGATCGCGACCGGGCATGACGGCTATCTCGATAGCCCCGTGCAGGATGCTTTGATCGATGAGTTGCTGAAGTTTCAGCACTGGCACTACGTACTGCCGACGAGTCCTGCGCTGGTGGTCATCGACACCCGCACCCGACGCTGGCGCAGCGAGATGAACCTCAAGCAACCCTCGGGCCTGCTGGACTGGGAAGCCCTCAGCGAATTGCAGCAGGAACTGCTGGACCATCCCTCGGCGATCATCGTTTCGCCCGCGCCCATCTTCGGCGTCAAGCTGATCGAAACCGTGCAGAAAGTCTTCAGCTGGTGCGGATATCCGCTGTTGGTGGATGCGGAAAACTGGATGGCCCATCGCGGCGCCGCCCAGGTGATCCTGAACATTTTCCGCCACTCGCGCACGCCGGGTAACTACGTGGTGCTGTCGGGGGATGTGCACTATTCCTTCGTCTACGAAGTCTTCATCCGCCACCGCAAGGCCGGCCCGCGTATCTGGCAGATCACCAGCAGTGGCATCAAGAATGAATTTCCGCCGACGCTGCTGGAGTGGTTCGACCGTCTCAACCGCTGGCTCTATTCCCCGCGCTCGCCGCTGAACTGGCTGACCAAGCGCCGGCGCATGCGCATTGTGCCGCATGTTCCGGAGCACGCCGAAGCGGGTGAGCGGTTGTGGAACTCGGCGGGGATCGGCCAGGTGTTCTTTAATGAAAAGGGCCAGCCGCAGGGCATCTATCAGCACAACTCAAACGGGTTACCGAAGACCCGGATGGTTGCGCCGGTGGACGAACAGGCCGAGTAGACTCTTTAGTTTTAAACAAGGATAGGTATGTTCGCACGGAGCAAGTTGGTGCCTGAATGATGGCTATCTGGTGCGGTTAGTGGAAAGCCTTGGGGAGCGCCCTTGTTAGAACACCTGGACTTCAACTATCTACTGGCCACCTATGGTTACTGGGCGGTGTTCCTTGGCTGCCTGGTGGAAGGCGAAACCATTCTGATTCTGGGCGGGATGGCGGCTCATCAACACTTGCTGCACCTGTGGCCCGTGATCGCGTGGGCCAGTCTGGGCGGGATGCTGGGCGATCAATTGCTGTTCTGGAGCGGGCGCTATTTCGGCGGCCGGTTGTTGCCGCGTTTGCAGCGACAGAAAGCGGCCATCGAGCGGGTGACCGGGATGATCTCGCGCTACCCCTCGACCTCGGTTTTCGCGGTGCGGTTTCTGTATGGCATGCGCCTGGTGGGCCCGGTGGTGATCGGGGCCAGCGGTCTGTCGCCGATCCGGTTCACGGTGTTGAATGCGCTGGGTGCAGTGGTTTGGGCGACGCTGTTTGCCAGCGCCGGCTACTGGGCTGGCGAGGCGCTTGAAGGGTTGTTGGGCGATTTGAAACCGTACCGGCTGCCGATTGCGTTGGGAGTTTTGGTGTTGGGGGTAGCCATTGCGCTGATTCGGCATTGGCGAGCGAAAGCACGCTCATCGACCCTGTAGGAGCTGCCGCAGGCTGCGATCTTTTGATCTTTAGCGCCGTCGAAATTCAAGATCAAAAGATCGCAGCCTGCGGCAGCTTCTACAGGGGTTGTGTGGCGTGTTCAGGCTGCCCTGATCGCCCGACACACCCCTCTGACAATCATCTCCACCTCCCGCTCATCAATCGTCAGCGGCGGCAGCAGGCGTATGGTCTTGCCCCGTGTCACGTTGATCAGCAAGCCGTGATCCCGCGCGGCGATCAGGGTCAGGTCGCGGATCGGCTGCTTGAGTTCGATACCGATCATCAAGCCTTGTCCACGGATGGCCAGCACATTCGGGTTGTCCGCCAGTTCGGCGCACAATCTGGCGAGCAACCGTTCGCCCTGCACTGCGGCGTTTTCCAGCAGCCCTTGTTCTTCGATGATTTCCAGCACCGTGCACCCGACACGGCAGGCCAATGGATTGCCACCGAAGGTGCTGCCGTGACTGCCCGGCGTGAACAGGTCGGCGGCTTTACCCCGTGCCAGGCAGGCACCAATGGGGATGCCGTTACCAAGCCCCTTGGCCAGGGTCATCACGTCCGGCACGATGCCTTCATGCTGGAACGCAAACCACTGCCCGGTACGGCCGATCCCGGTCTGAATCTCGTCGAGCATCAACAGCCACGCGCGCCGGTCGCAGAGTTCACGCACGGCTTTCAGATAGCCAGGGGGGGCCAGCTGCACGCCGCTTTCGCCCTGGATCGGTTCCATCAGAACCGCCACGATGCGCGAACCGTACCGTTGCTGCGCTATTTCCAGCTCCTTGAGGTCACCGAACGGCACTTTGACGAAATCACCCGGCAGCTCGTTGAATCCAAGACGCACGGCCGGGCCATCGCTGGCGGATAAGGTCCCGAGGGTTCGACCGTGGAACGCGTTTTCCATGACCACCACCATCGGTTGTTCGATACCTTTGCGCCAGCCGTGCAACCGCGCCAGCTTCAATGCGGTTTCGTTGGCTTCGGCGCCGGAGTTGTTGAAGAACGCCCGCTCCATGCCCGCCAACCGGGTCAGTTTTTGCGCCAGCCGCTGCTGCCAGTCGATGCTGTAAAGATTGGAGGTGTGCAACAGCAGGCCTGCCTGCTCGCTGATCGCCGAGACAATTTTCGGATGAGAGTGGCCGACGTTGGTCACCGCCACGCCCGCCACCGCATCGAGGTACTCGCGACCCGCCTGATCCCACAGGCGTGTGCCCAGGCCTTTGCAGAAGCTCAAGGCCAGTGGTTGGTAAGTGGTCATCAGGCAGGCGGCGGTCATGACATCAAGCTCCATCAATGGTCGGTGTGTTTGCAGTATCGTTAGCCACCTGAATTGGATAAACGCTGCAATACTTCAATCATTTTAAAGCTGGGCTTGATAATGGATCTGTTCCAGGCAATGACCGTTTACGTGCGCGTAGTGGAATCCGGCAGCATGACCGCCGCCGCATTCCAGTGCGAAATGTCCACCACCATGGTGGGCAATCACTTGCGGGCCCTTGAGAAACGACTGGGAGTGCGCCTGCTCAATCGCACGACCCGACGCCAGCGACTGACCGAGTTCGGCACGGCCTACTATCAGCGTTGCCTCGAAGTACTGGGCCTGGTGGCCGATTCCGAGCGTCTGGCCGAACAGAGCCAGGACACGCCCGTTGGCACGTTGCGCATCACGGCTCCGCTGACCTTCGGCACTGAAAAGCTCGCACCGGCGCTGAGCGAATTTGCCCTGCGTTACCCACAAGTCAAACTCGACGTGATGCTCTCCAATGGGCGACCCGAGCTGCTCGAAAATAACCTCGACGTGGCGTTTCGCCTGGGTGCCATCGAGTCGTCAAACGTCATCGCTCGCCCGCTGATCGACTACACCCTGACGATGTGCGCCTCCCCCGAGTACCTGGCACGCCGGGGCATCCCGGAAAACCCTGAAGACCTCCAGCACCATGACTGCCTGTCCTTCGCCTATCCGGCCGGGGATGACTGGCATTCCGTGTCTAAAAACTGGCGCCTGAGCGGGCCTGAAGGCGAAGTCCTGGTCGCCGTCAGCGGCACGATGCTGATCAACAGTTCGGCAGGTTTACACCAGGCGGCCCGCACCGGCATGGGTATCGTGATGCTGCCGGATGCGCTGGTGGAGCAAGACCTGCTGAGTGGGAAACTTGTCGCCCTGATGCCCGACTACCAACTGCCGAGCCGCCCAATGAGCCTGATCTATGTTCAGGATCGCTACCGTCTTCCCAAACTGCGCCACTTCGTTGAATTTGCCATGCAGTTGTGGGGCAAGCACTAGTCAGGTGAATCTGGCATGAACTAGTCTGCGGGGAATAAAAACGCCAAGGACAGCCAATGACTTCACCCACCGTCTATCGTCGAGCGACCTCACAAGATCTGCTCGCCATCTGTGAACTGGGACAACAACTCAACAGCCTTCACCATCAGCACCGGCCGGATATTTACGCGCCACCGACGGAAGATTTCGCCCGTGACGGCGACTTTTGGCGACCGAGTATCGAGGGTGAACATCATGCCGCCTTCCTCGCAGAACTGGCAGGCGTTGCCATCGGTTTCATCACCGTACAAGTCACCGAATCCAAGGGCCCGCTGATGCAACCTCAGCGGGTCGGCAGGATCGGATCAGTCTGCGTTGACCACCTCGGCAGGGGCCAAGGGGTTGGTCGAGCACTGATGCAGCACGCTCAAGCCTGGGCACTCGAACAAGGCGCGGCGGACCTGCGTTTGACCGTCTGGGGGTTCAACGACCCCGCCCGGCGCCTGTATGAAGAGCTGGGCTATGAAATGCGCGCCTTCGAGATGGGCAAACGCCTTAGTGACGGATGATCAGGAGGTTTACGACCCGCCCTTTACCAACACCGGTGTGTCCTGATACCGATCCGGGTACAGCTGTTTGAGCTGTGCCACTTTCGGCAAATCGTTGATCACGATGTAGGGATAAGTGGGGTGCTCGGTCAGAAAATCCTGATGCTCCTCCTCCGCCGGGTAAAACCCGTTGTAGCTTTCCAGCTTGGTCACGATGGGTTTGCTGAACGAATGCGCAGCATCAAGTTGGGCGATGTAAGCCTGAGCCACGCGTTGTTGCTCACCGCTGCGGGTGAAGAGCGCCGACCGATATTGAGTACCGCTGTCCGGTCCCTGACGATTGAGTTCGGTGGGGTTATGGGCCACCGAGAAGTAGATCTGCAACAAGGTGCCGTAGCTGACCTGTGACGGATCGAAGGTGACCTCGACCGATTCCGCATGACCGGTATCGCCTTCGCTGACACGCTCATATTGCGCGGTATTGGCGGCGCCGCCTGCGTATCCGGAGACCGCTTTTTTCACACCTTTGACATGTTGGAACACGCCTTGAACACCCCAGAAACAGCCACCGGCGAATACCGCGGTTTCGCTGTGAGCCTGGGTGGTTTCGTCGAGCGCGGGTGGGGGGATGATCACCGCGTCTTCGGCCCCGAAAGAGAATGCCGAGCATTGGCCGATGACACTGGCAGCCGCCAGGCCGAGCAGTGTGCGACGCCAGGAGATTAAACCTTTCATGAGGGAACCTTCATCAAATGGTTAAAGGAAATCAGGCAGCCGTGGGCTCGAATTTCATCGCCAGACCGTTCATGCAGTAGCGCAACCCGGTCGGTTTTGGCCCATCGTCGAAGACATGGCCCAGATGCCCGCCACACCGTCTGCAGTGCACTTCCTCGCGCAGCACCCCGAAAGAGCGGTCCTGACGAGTGGCCACGGCCTTGTCCAGCGGTGCCCAGAAGCTTGGCCAACCGGTACGGCTGTCGAACTTGGTCGCGGAAGAAAACAGCGCCAGATCACAACCGGCACAGCTGAACGTACCGTCGCGATGTTCGTTGTTCAGTGCGCTGCTGTAGGCCCGCTCAGTACCTTCCTCGCGGAGGATGTCGTACTGCTCATCGCTGAGCAGGGCGCGCCATTCGCTGTCGCTGTGGGTCACCTCGAAGGCCTCTGCGGCGCTGGCATCGCTGACCAGCGCGGAACCTGCGGTAAATTTCGGCACTACGCCGAGGGCCAGGGCGGCAATCCCCAGCCCGCCGCTAGCCACAAGAAACTGCCGCCGTGAAAACATGGTCGTCTCCAAAAATCCTGCCTGTCGAAATCAAACGCGCTTTTCATGGAACACAGCCTAGGCTTGGGTTGATCGCCAAATCCTCACGCGGAGTTAAACAATTCGTGATAACTCGGCCATGGAAAAACCCGCACACTGTGTGCATTGCGCTGAAGGATTGAGCTTGATGGAACAGACCAAACGCGTCCTCGTGGTCGAGGACGACCTGCATATCGCCGACCTGATCTGCCTGCATCTTCGCGACGAGCAGTTCGAGGTGGTGCACTGCGCCGACGGCGACGAAGGCATGCGCCTGTTGCAGCAAGGCAACTGGGACGCACTGGTCCTGGACCTGATGTTGCCGGGGGTCGACGGTCTGGAAATCTGCCGCCGCGCCCGGGCCATGGCCCGCTACACGCCGATCATCATTACCAGCGCGCGCTCGAGCGAAATGCACCGGATCCTGGGGCTCGAACTGGGCGCCGACGATTACCTGGCCAAGCCGTTTTCCATGCTCGAACTGGTGGCACGGGTCAAAGCCCTGTTGCGGCGTGTCGATGCCATGGCCCGCAACCTGAAAATGGATGCCGGCAGCCTGATCCTCGACGGCCTCACCGTTGATCCGATCACTCGCGACGTGTCCCTCGACGGTCGCCGCCTCGACCTCACGCCAAGGGAGTTCGACTTGCTGTACTTCTTCGCCCGCCAGCCGGGCAAGGTGTTCTCGCGCATGGACTTGCTCAACGCCGTCTGGGGCTACAGCCACGAAGGTTACGAGCACACCGTCAACACGCACATCAACCGGCTGCGGGCGAAGATCGAAGCCGATCCGGCGCAACCGGCGCGCATTCTCACGGTGTGGGGCCGCGGCTATAAATTCGCGGCCAGGGAGGAACACTCGTGAGGCTGACCCTGACACAACGGTTGTCACTGGTGTTCGCGGTGCTGTTGCTGGTGTGCTGTGGTACGTCGGCGTGGATGCAGGTGCGCTCCAACCAGATGCATGAACAGGAAGTGGTGCAAGGGCTTTCCCGGGATCTGGCACAACACATCGCCAACGACACGGTACTGATGGACACCCAGGGCCTGATGCCCGACGCCGTTCACAGCCTCTTCAGCCAGTTGATGCTGGTCAACCCGAGCGTCGAGGTGTACTTGCTGGATACCCAGGGCCGGATTGTCGGAAGTGCTGCGCCCGAGGGACGGATTCGCCGCGAGCAGGTGGATCTGGCGCCAATTCAACGCCTGCTCAAAGGGGATGCGCTGCCCATTCTCGGCGACGACCCACGCAGTACCGAAGCACGCAAAGTGTTCAGCGCCGCCCCGTTGAAGGTCAACGGCAAACCGGCGGGTTATCTCTACGTAGTCTTGCTCGGTGAGGAGCATGACCGCTTCGCCGAACGGGGCGCCACCAGCGCTGCGCTCAATACCGCACTGTTATCCATCGGATTGGTCGCGATGCTGTGCCTGATTGCCGGCCTTACGGCGTTTGCCCTGATCACCCGGCCTTTGCGTCGCCTGACCGAAACCGTCAGCCAGTTCGACATCGACGGCGTCCCGGTCACACCCGCTGAAGCCGTCCCTGTGGAGAAAGCGGCGAGCCACGATGAAATTGCCGTACTCGACGCAGCCTTCCGCCAGATGCAGGCACGTCTCAGCGAACAATGGCGCTCGCTGACCCGTCAGGATCAGGAACGTCGGGAGCTGGTGGCGAACATTTCCCACGATCTGCGCACGCCTCTGGCCTCGCTGCACGGTTACCTGGAAACCCTTTCCCTCAAGGACGCCACCTTGTCCGCCGCCGATCGCCGCCGTTACCTGGGCATCGCGCTGGATCAAAGCCGCAAGGTCGGCGGTTTGGCGCAATCACTGCTGGAACTGGTGCGGCTCGAACATGGTTTTGTGCAGCCGGTGCTGGAGCGCTTTTCACTGACCGATCTGGTGCAGGACATCTTTCAGAAATTCGAACTGACGGCCGAAGCCCGGCAAGTGCAACTCAAGGCGAGCTTTGCACCCACTGTGTCTGGCGTGTTCGCCGACCTCGGGCTGATCGAGCGCGTGCTCACCAACCTGTTCGACAACGCCTTGCGTCACACCCCCCTCGGCGGAACCATCGGCATCAGCCTGGTTCCTCAAGGCCGGTTCGTTGAAATCACCATCAGCGACAGCGGGCCGGGCATCGCTGCGGAACTGCGCGAAGGCTTGTTCCTGCGGCCGTTCAATATTGGTGGTGCACGACGTGACGGGGGATTGGGGTTGCGCATCGTGCAGCGGATCCTGCAGTTGCATGGCCGGGAAGTTCGTTTGGTGGATGTCGCGGGGCAAGGCGCTACGTTCGTCTTTTCACTGCCGATCGATGAAGAGACCGCGACGGCGCTGGCGGTGCGGTCGATGAACCTGAATACCCCGGGGCAGGCCTGAGAGACCGTGGCGCCTGCATCGCGGGCAAGCCACGCTCCCACAGGGATTTTCAGTGCACTCAGTATTTGAAGATGGCCAGGATAAATTGTGGGAGCCGGCTTGCCGGCGATGGCGGTGGCGGTGGGTCAGGTGGATTGTTTTGGCTGGGAGACCATCGCCAGCAGGCTAGCTCCCACAGGGGGTCTTCAGTGAACGCAACATTTGAAGGCGATCCGGATGAATTGTGGGAGCTGGATTGCTAGAGATGGCGGTGGGTCAGATAGATTATTTTGGCTGGGAGACCACCGCCAGCAGGCTAGCTCCCACAGGGGTCTTCAGTGAATGCAGCATTTGAAGATGGCCCGGATAAATTGTGGGAGCTAGCCTGCTAGCGATGGCGCCAGTTCGACCACAGAAAAATCCGGGTCAGTCCCGATACCCCGGAGCCACGCGATCCAGCAGCCGGATCAACGCTGCCCACGCCAACTGCATTGCATCCGGGTCGTTCAACTGACCCTCCTCCAGCGGCCGCCCTGGATCATTGAACTGACGCTCGGTATGCGCGCACACCTCTGGCGGCGGCAAAATCACCTCGCCGGCAGCCTTGGCCGCCAACTGGATTTCACAGGCTTTTTCCAGGTAATACATGCGCAAGAACGCCTGGCTCACGGTTTCGCCCACCGTCAGCAAACCATGGTTGCGCAACATCAGCACCGTCTTGTCACCCAGGTCCTGCACCAGGCGCTGTTGCTCACTCATGTCCAGCGCCACGCCTTCATAGTCGTGGTAAGCCACCCGACCATAAAACTCCATGGAGATCTGGTTCACCGGCAGCAGCCCGCACTTCAACGCCGCGACCGCGCACCCCGCCTTGGTATGGGTATGCAACACGCACTGGGCGTCTTCACGGGCACCGTGAATGGCGCTGTGAATGACAAAGCCTGCCGGGTTGACCGGAAAAGGACTGGCCTCGACCGCCCGACCTTCAAGGTCGATCTTGACCAGGTTCGACGCGGTAATCTCATCGAACATCAAGCCATAAGGGTTAATCAGGAAATGATGCTCAGGCCCCGGCAGGCGCACCGAAATGTGCGTGAAGATCAGATCGCTCATGCGAAAATGCGCGATCAATCGATAACAGGCTGCCAACTCTTCACGTAAACGTTGTTCCATCGGGTTCATGTTCGCGCTTCCTCCGTCACCTTGCACGCCTCCAGTCCTTGCCCCAACGCTTCCCAGCCGTCAAAGCCACGACGAGCAATAAACACCAATCGGGAACCGCTGGCCAGTGCCTCGTCGGTAGCCGGCAAGAACTGACTGCGGGTGCCGACGTGCTGCAGCCAGTGCGCCTTGCCGCCCTGCGCCAGCAACACCAGCCCCTTCACCCGGAAGACATCGCCCGGCAAGGCGTGCAGCCAACCGCGTAAACGTTCGACATCAAGCCCGGTGGAATCCTGCCACAGCCAGCTGCTGAACATTTCGCCGTGATCGTCCGCCGACACCCGTGTCATCGGTTTTTGCGCACGGGGTTCAAGATCCAGGTCGGTGTCCAGCCACAGCGCATCCGGCAGCTCGGCCTGAACACTTTCGTGTACCCGTGTCCGCGCACCGAGCGCATCGCGCAGTGCCTGCAACTGCGTGTCGTCCACCAGGTCGGTCTTGTTCAACAGCAGCAGGTCGGCGGCAGCCACTTGTGCCCTGGCCAGTCGTGCGTACTCGCCTTCAAGTTGCAGGTGACGGGTCGAGTCAACGACGGTGATCACCATGTCCAGCTGCATCTGGCTGCGCAGTTGCGGGTACGCCAGGGTTTGCACGATGCGCTGCGGATCGGACACGCCACTGCACTCGATGACAATGCGCTCAAGCCGAGGCTGCAGTTGCGCCAGGCTCGCCAGTTGCGCCAGAAGATCTTCCTGAACCGTGCAGCAAATGCAGCCGTTTTGCAGGCTGTACACCGCGTCGGTGACTTCGGAAACAATGGCCGCATCGATGTTCAGCTCGCCGAAATCGTTGACGATAACGGCCAGCCGACTGCCCTCCGCACGGCGCACCATGCGGTTGAGCAAGGTGGTTTTACCCGCGCCGAGGAACCCCGAGACCACCGTGACTGCAATGCGTGGAACGTCCATCACGCCTTACCCTCCAGCACGGGCGGTTCACCCTGCCAGACCGCTTTCAATCCAGCCGGTGCCAGCGTCGAATGACGGTCGTAGACCAACTGCCCTTCCACAAAGGTCAGCAGCACGTTGGTGCGGTGGATGTAATTGCGCGCAGGTTCGGCGAAGAGATCGCGGTCGATCACGATCAGGTCTGCGGACTTGCCGACTTGCAGACTGCCCGTCATGTGTTCCAGACCCATGGCCACGGCGCCGTTGGAGGTAATCACGTTCAAGGCCTGTTCGAGACTGATGGGCTCGCCGAAGCACGCGGGATCATCGTTCCATGGGTTCTGGCGAGTGACCATGGTTTCCAGCGCCAGCCATGGGTCGATGGACGCCACCGGCCAGTCGGTGCCCATGACTGCGGTGCCGCCCGCTTCGAGGACGCCTTTGAAATCGTAGATGCGTTTGAGCCGCTCCTGACCGTAGCCCGAACGTGCACCGCTGGCGAACGGCGTCGGGTACCAGGCGGCCGGCGAAAACTCGGCAATGACGTTCAGTTCCTTGAAGCGCGGCAGGTTCCCCGGATGCAGCAACGTGCTGTGTGCGCATTGATGACGCACGCCGCTGAAACCATTGCGACGGCGGGCCTCGGCGACTGCATCGAGGAACACGTCGGACGCGCCATCGCCGGTGCAGTGGGCAATCACCCGGATGCCCTTGCTGTCCATGTCCACCACCATGTCGGTGATGTGCTCAGGGGTCAGGTTGAGCTTGCCGCGCCAGCTCTTCTCTTGTGGCCAGGGTGTCAGCAGGTAGGACGACTTCGGCTCCACCGTGCCATCGAAATGGAACTTCACCGCGTTCGCACTCAGGCGCGCGCTGCGGTAGTAGTGACGTTCACCACTGAGCAATTCCCAGCGGCGACGCACCGGAAAAATATCGTCCTGCCAACTGATCGCCGCTTCGATGCGGACCGTCAGTTCACCGCTGTCGTCGAGCTCTTTCAGCGCTTGCAAACGTTGCTCGCAAACGTGCACGTACTTGCTCGCCGTCACCCCGCGCGAACTCTGGAAATGCACGCCGTCGCGGTAGGCGCGACGCAGCACGCTGACCGGCGTAGGCGGCATGGCGGCGTGGATCATCGCGTAAGCACCGTCAATCATCAGGCCGGTGGGTTCGCCGCTCAGTTCGTCACGCTCCAGATAGCCGTTGCGCGGGTCGGCGGTATGGCGATCGATGCCGGCCAGTTCCAGGGCCTTGGAGTTCACCATCATGGTGCCCCACATCCGGTCGAGCAGCGCGACCGGGCGGTCCGGCATGACGCTGTCGAGCCACGCCCGGCCCGGAGTCAACCCGGCTTCACGGAAGGTGTAGCGCACCCAGTACTGCCCGTAGATCCAGCCATCGCCCGGATGGCTGTCGGCATAGGCCAGGATGCTTTCGCGCAGCTGTTCGGGCGTCGGGTCTTCGATGCCCACGTCCAGGTCGTCGCTGTAGCGCGGTGCCAATGCCAGGTCCGGGTGCGTGTGCATGTCGTGCAGGCCCGGCATGCAGAAAGCGCCTTGCAGGTCATGCACAACGGTGTTGGGGCCTTTGAACGTCTC
Source organism: Pseudomonas sp. LBUM1643 (assembly GCF_059716215.1). NCBI lineage: Bacteria > Pseudomonadati > Pseudomonadota > Gammaproteobacteria > Pseudomonadales > Pseudomonadaceae > Pseudomonas > Pseudomonas sp. LBUM1643. Next base: position 1,080,322 of record NZ_CP166813.1, on the reverse strand, counting down.
AAGTTCGCCAAGGCTTGCGACGCCGATCAACTTGCCGTCGCGAATGGCCACGGCCTCGGCCCACGGGTTCGCCGGATCTTGGGTATAGATGCGACCGTTACCGAGGATCAGATCGGCGTATGTCCCTTGTGCGGAATGGGTCGAGGTAAAGTTGTCGGACTCAGCCACGTAAGCCACCTTTTCAGTTCAGTGCGATAGAAAGGTCCCGCGCGTTCGGCGCTTCGAGGACCTGGAAATTCTTGTTTTTGTAGCCCGTAACGCGCGGCCTACTCCGCCAGAAACGCCGCAGCGTCCAGCTCGACCATCACCGGTTCGTCGCAATGACCGAACTGGCCCAGCAACTCGCGCAGGCCGTGCAGACTGGTCACCCGGTGATGGGCCACATGGCAGCTGCGCGCCAGGGCCTGGAAGTCCGGCGTGAGAATGTCCACGCCCACCAGCGGCACGTCTTTGGCGTTCATGTAGTCGCGGATTTCGGCGTAGCTGGCATTGTTCCAGAGCAACAGGATCACGCCGGCGCCCGCCTCTTTTGCAGCGATCAGTTCGGCGCTGGAAAACTGCAGTCCACCGTCACCCACCAACGCCACGACCGGGCGCGAGGGTTGCGCCAGCTTCGCGCCAATGGCGGCCGGCAACGCGTAACCCAGGGTTCCGTAACCGGTGCCGGCGTTGAACCAACTGTTGGGTGTCGGGGCTCGATAACCCAGCGCGCCCTGATACACCGGCTGAGTCGAATCGCCGACGATCAGCGGCTGCGGCAGGTGATCACGCACCGTGTCCAGCACCGTCTGCAGACAACGTTGTTTCAGACTCCAGCCAGCGTGTTCCAGCGCATTGACCTGGGCAACCCGTTGACTCGCCCACGCCTGATCAGGCCTGTGGCGAGGGAGTTCATCGAATCGTCGCACCGTCCCGCTGGGCTGCGAAGCGGCCCCAAAGATGGGCCTGCTTTGCAGTCTCGCCAACAGTGCACGCACCCCTTCCCCGGCATCGCCCAACAGGCCGACCTGGGCCGGTTGCGCGCCGAGGACCTGCATCGGATCGATGTCCAGACGAATCAGCGGCGCCTTGAACGCCAAGGGTCCAAGGCCGAAAAAGTCGTAGTCGGTTTCCCCCAGTTCGGTGCCGATCGCCAGCACCACATCCGCCTCGGCAAACAGCTCACGACCGTGTGCGGAGGACTGCACACCGTCGAGCAGCAGGGGGTGCTCGGGCGCCAGCAAGCCACGGGCATTGGTGGTCAGCGCGACCGGCGCCTGCAACCGTTCAGCCAGCGAAGTCAGGGCGGCACCTGCTCGACGGGCGCCGCCACCGGCCAGAATCAATGGCCTGCGGGCCTGGTTGATCAGTTCGATCGCGGCGTCAATAGCCGAAGTGGCTGGCGCAGGAGCCGGGGGCAAGGCACGAGGCCGCAGGTCCAGGCCATCGGCCGACATCTCCAGTACATCCAGCGGTATCTCGATGTGCACAGGACGTGGCCGCGTACAGCCAAACAGCGCAAAGGCACGGGCAAGGACTTCCGGCAGTTGATCCGGATGCTGGACGGTATGACTGAACGCACACACCCCGGCGACCATGGCGCGCTGATCGGGCAATTCATGCAGATGCCCGTGACCCAGGCGCAAATGTTCGCGGCGATTGCAGGTGGAGATCACCAGCATCGGCACCGAGTCCGCATAGGCCTGCCCCATGGCGGTCAGGATATTGGTCATGCCCGGGCCGGTAATGATGAAGCACACACCGGGTTTGCCACTGGCACGGGCATAACCGTCCGCCATGAACCCGGCCCCTTGCTCGTGACGCGGGCTGACGTGCTTTACGCCACTGCCGTCCAGGCCACGATAAAGCTCGACGGTGTGCACGCCGGGGATGCCGAAGACAGTGTCAACGCCATAGCCTTCCAGCAACTGAACGAGCGCCTCGGCACAACGGGTCATGCAGCACCTCTTTGATGAAGGGCCAGCACGGCCCGATGACGAATGGGGCTAGTATTGTTGAACCAACCGATACAACAATCGATTTTTTTTGGCCTGACTGTTCAATTTCCGTCACCATAAGTACAGTCACTGGCGGAATGCGACCTTAGGCAAACACAACCCCTGTGGCGAGGGAGCTTGCTCCCGCTGGGTTGCGCAGCAGCCCCAAACCCTGATGACTCCATCGCGTCAGATATACCGGTGATACCGGTTTTGCGACTGCTTCGCAGTCGAGCGGGAGTGAACTCCCTCGCCACAGGGGATCACGCTTGCACTTATGAATGCAGACCTGTTTCTTCCACTTTTCAACGGGATGATTTATGCGTTTTCCATCGATGACAGCCCTTCGCGCCCTGGACGCGGTCGCCCGTCTCGGCAGCGTGTCGGTCGCCGCCCGTGAACTGAACCTGACGCGCAGCGCCATCAGTCACCAGATCAGCAAGCTTGAGGAATGTGTCGGCTTCGCCCTGACCGAGCGAATTGGCCGGGGGATTGGCCTCACCTATCAGGGCGAACGCTATGCGCGTGAGGTGCACGGGATTTTGTTGAACCTGCTGGACGCTGGCCAGCTGGTCGACGACCAGGAGATTTCCGGGCGGTTGTGCGTCAGTTGCGCACCGGGTTTCGCCACTTATTGGCTGTGTCACCACATCGGCGCGTTCCTGCGGCAATACCCGCAAGTGCAATTGCAGCTGATCTCTCCCAGGACTCCCGACGACATCAATAACCCGAGTGCCGACCTGTTCATCGCCTATGGCATCGGTGACTGGCCGGAAATGGTCGTGGAAGAAATCGTCGCCCTGCGCTTCTTCCCCGTGTGCAGCCCGCGATTGATCAATGCCTTGAGCGGCCTGAAAAACCCGCAGGAACTCAGCGGCTACCCACTGCTGCACATGACGGACTATTCGGACTGGCGCGTCTGGCTGACCGCCGCTGGTGCTTCCGGGGTGAACGCGGTCAGCGGGATCCTGTTCTCCGATGCGCATTGCGCGCAGTCGGCCTGCATCGCAGGACAGGGCATCGCTATCGGCGACAACCTGATCAGTGGCGATGCCCTGTCCAAAGGCCTGTTGGTGCGCCCTTTCGACATCACCATCGACCTGCACCGTGGCTATTACCTCGCCGCCGACCCGCAAAAAGCCGAGCGCGCGGTGGTCCAGGCGTTCAGCAATTGGGTCAAGACGCAGTTGCAGTCGTCCCATCAGACCTGGCAGGACACTTTGTAACGCAGATCCCTGTAGCAGCTGGCGAAGCCTGCGTTCGGCTGCGCAGCAGTCGTGAATTCTAAGCATGCGGTGTTTCAGAAAGAGTGCATCGCCTGATTTCACGACTGCTTCGCAGCCGAACGCAGGCTTCGCCAGCTGCTACAGGTAATCGTGAGCAGCCCTAAGGAAATGAGTAATAAAACTAACCAATACCTGCAAAATAATTCCATTGATGTAGCGATATTTTTAACAATAATGAGCCCAAAGCCCCTGTCGGATTGACATCCGTCCTCGCACGCCCTGGGGCAAATAAAAAAGAGGAACTCTCATCGTGTCCAGCCGTTCAGCGGTTCAGCTCAGTGCACAAGGCATCAGCCAGTATTACGGTCGTTTTGCGGCGCTGGATAACGTCGATCTGGACGTTCGCCAAGGCGAATTCCTGACCCTGTTGGGCCCGTCCGGTTCGGGCAAGACCACGTTGCTGATGATCCTGGCCGGCTTTCTCAGCCCGACGTCGGGCAAGCTGATGGAGCAAGGCGTGGACATCATCAAGCGCCCTGCCGAGAAGCGAAACTACGGCATGGTGTTCCAGGGCTACGCGCTGTTCCCGCACATGAGCGTCGCCGATAACGTGGCCTACCCGCTGCGTATCCGCAAAGTCGCCGCCGAGGAACGCCAGCGTCGGGTCAAGCACATTCTTGAAGTGGTCGGCCTGGGTGCGCACATGCACAAGAAACCGTCCGAACTGTCGGGCGGTCAGCAACAGCGCGTGGCGATTGCCCGGGCGCTGGTGTTCGAGCCGGAACTGTTGTTGCTCGATGAGCCGCTGTCGGCCCTCGACAAAAACCTGCGCGAACAACTGCAGACCGAGCTGCAGCGCATCCACCGCCAGGTTGGCACCAGCTTCGTGTTCGTGACCCATGACCAGGGCGAGGCCCTGGCGCTCTCGTCGCGCATCGCGATTTTCAACCACGGCAAATTGACCCAGGTCGACACGCCGGAAAATATCTACAACCGCCCCGAGAGCCGGTTCGTCGCCGAATTCCTCGGCAAGATGAATCTTTTTCCCCTGGCGGACTTGACCCGCAATGGCCCGACCGCCACCGGTCGCTGCGGCAACAGCGTATTGCACGCCCTCGCCCCCAACCCGTTGAGCGCTCAGCCGACCGTGTTGGCGGTGCGCCCCGAACACATGGAATTGCACAGCGACTGCCCGACCCGTGACGGTTACAACGTCATGCCCGCGCAACTCACCGACAAGGTTTACCAAGGCTCCAGCACCCACCTGGCCCTCAAGGTCGGCAACGATGCCTTGCCCGTCAACCTGTCCGTCCCTGGCAATCATCCGGGCGCGCTGATGCCCAGTGGTGCGCCGGTGTGGCTGAGTTGGCCGGTGCAGCAAAGCTTCCTGCTACAGGCCTGAAGCCGGTAACACCATGCGTCAAAAAGCTCTCTCTCCTAACGACAACAAAAAGGCCACTGTCCGAAGGACACCCGCCGACTGAGGACTTGCAATGAGCCAGGATCATCAACGCGACTGTATTGAAGTGCTTATCGAAAAGGCCCGTGGCGGGCAGATCAACCGTCGTACCTTCATGCAGGCCATGGGGTTGCTCGCCGCCGTGCCGCTGGCGCTGCGCAGTGGCATCAGCTGGTCGGCCGACAAGCCGTTGGTGGTGGTTAACTGGGGCGGTGACGCACTGAACGCCTTCCGTTCGGCATGGACCGAAACCTTCACCAAAAACACTGGCATCCAGGTGCGCATCGACGGCGCCGGGCCGACCGAAGGGGCTATCCGTTCGCAGTTGGCCAGCGGTCAGCCGAGCTGGGACGTGGTCGACGTCGAAAGTTACAGTGCCATCGTCCTGGGCAAGGAAAAGATCCTGCAACCGCTGGACTACAACGTGATCAAGCGCGACCTGGTGGCCCCGGCGCTCTCCTCCGATCACGGTATCGCCAGCTACCAGTTCAGCTACGTGATGGCCTGGGACAGTGAAAAATTCGGCGATAATGGTCCCAAGACCTGGGCCGATTTCTGGGACGTGAAGAAATTCCCCGGCAAACGCACCTTGTACAAATGGATGAACGGGATGCTGGAGGCAGCGTTGCTGGCCGACGGTGTGCCGGCTGATCAGCTGTACCCACTGGACGTCGCCCGGGCGATGGCCAAGATCGATGAGATCAAGCCCCATGTGCTGTCCTTCTGGAGTTCGGGTGCCGAAAGCCAGCAACTGATGGTGGATGGCGAAGTGTCGATGGGTGCGATCTGGCATACCCGCGCCAAGCTGCTCGCCGAAGACACCGACAACCGCGTGCGCTGGAGCTTTGACAACGGCTTCATCAACTCCAGCAGCTGGGCGGTGTTGCAGGGCAACCCGGCGGGTACGCAACCGGCCATGCAATTCATCCAGCAGGCGCTGCAACCGGAAGGTCAGCTCAAGTTGTTCGAATTGCTGGGCAACGGTCCGTCGAACAGCGCCACCGAGAAATTGATGTCGGCTGAGCAACTGGAAGCCAACTGCGCGTCGGCCGAGAACCTGAAAAAGCAGATCGCCCTGAACGCCCAGTGGTACGCCGACAACTACTCGAAAACCTTGGAAACGTACCTGACACGGCTGTCCAAGTGAGCCATCGACCATGACGACAACCCTGACCTCAACCTTGACTGCCCCCAAGCCCCGATTCAGTTCTCCGGGCGTGGAACGCGGTTTGCTCCTGTTTCCGCTGCCAGTGTTGCTGCTGGTGTTCTACGTGCTGCCGTTTCTGGGTGTGGTGGGCTGGAGCTTCTCCTTGCCGACACCGGGCATCGAGCAATACGAGCGCATCGCCACGGACCCGGCGATCCACGACATGCTGTGGCGCACCCTGCGCCTGTGCATGACGGTGAGTTGCCTGGCGTTGCTGATCGGCTATCTGCTGGCCTACTGCTGGGTGTTCAGCCCACCGTTCTGGCAGCGCGTGGTGGAGATCTGCATCTTCATTCCGTTCTGGATTTCCGTGCTGGTTCGCGCCTTCGGCTGGCTGATCGCCCTGCGCAGCAACGGTGTGCTCAACAATGGCCTGATGGGCATGGGGCTGATCGACCAACCGTTGCAGCTGAGTCGCAATGAAATCGGTGTGGTCATCGGCATGCTCCACGTGATGATCCCGTATGCGGTGTTCCCCCTGCTGTCGAGCATGCGCCAGCTGGATCAACGCATCCTCATGGCTTCCCGCGGCCTGGGTGCCGGCCCGCTGCGCACCTTCTGGCAAGTGCTGTTGCCACAGACGCTGCCGGGCATGCTGGGCGCCTTCATCATGGTCTTTGTGTTCTGCCTGGGCTTCTTCATCACGCCGGTGCTGTTGGGCGGCGGGCAAACGGTGATGATCGCCGAATACGTGTTCCTGCAAATGTTCCAGACCAGCAACTGGGGCCTGGGGGCTGCACTTAGCGTGGTGTTGCTGGCGCTGGTCAGTGCACTGATCTGGGTGCTGCTGAAAATCACCCGCGTGAATCGACTGGTCGGCTGAGGTCATTATGAATACCCATCGCACAAGCCTGAGTACGCGGCTGCTGGCCGTGATCGCCATGGCCTTCATGCTGTTCCCGTTGCTGACGGTCATCCCGGTGTCTTTTACCAGCAAACGCTTCCTGTCGATGCCGGAAGGCAACTGGTCGCTGCGCCATTACGAGGCGCTGGTCAGCAACCCCGACTGGTTCCATGCCATCAGCCAGAGCCTGACCATCGCCTTCGCCACCAGTGTGATCGCCACATTGCTGGCGGCGAGTTTCAGCCTCGGCATCTGGTACCTGCGCTCAAAATGGGCCACGGCGCTGATCGGCCTGGTGCTGTTGCCCATGGCTATTCCGCCGGTGATTTCGGCACTGGTGCTGTACTTCATGGAAACCAAGCTCGGGCGCTTCGCCCCGGGAATGGGCTACGACACCCTGACAGGCGTGGTGATCGCCCACGTGATCATGGTGGTGCCTTACGGCGTCGTCACCATGATGGTGGCGCTGAGCCAGATTGACCGGCGTATCGAACTTGCCTCGCGCAACCTCGGCGCCAGCCTGATGCAAACCACGTTCATGGTGATCCTGCCGAACCTGAAACTGGGCATCGCTTCCACCGCGCTGCTGGCGTTTGCCCTGTCGTGGGAAGAAGTCGCGGTGACGCTGTTCATCACCAGCGTCAACGTGGACACGCTGCCGAAACGGATCTGGAGCGGTCTGCGCGATAACGTCGATCCAAGCGTGGCCGCCATCTCCGTGCTGCTGATCTCGCTGACCTTGCTGGTGCTCATCGGGCGGCTGGTGCTGCAGCATCTGGCCGACAAACGCGCGCAGAAGTTGCTGCATCCGTGAAGGTGTCGGGGAAATAGTCGGCTGTTTCGTCGCAGCACGACTATTATCCCCGCACATTTTTCGACATGGACGCGTCACGATGTTCAACGCCCTGCAACACACCCCGCTGTGGGTTTATGCGATCTTTGCCCTGCTGTGCTTCTTCGGCATCAAGGCCCTCTCCCCGACTCGCGAAAGCAAAACCTCCTTGTTGATCACCCCACCGATTTTGCTCGGCTGGTCCTTTTATTCGCTGAATCTTTCGCTGCATCCCGCATTAGCGACAGGTTTCTGGCTGATCGCCGTGCTGGTAGGCAGCGCTGCCGCCCTGCTGATTTTTTCCAGCAAGAACGTCGCGCTGGATGACACGGGAACCGGATTGATCCTGCCAGGCACGATGAAGACGCTGGTGCTCTACCTGCTGTTCTTTGCGGTTAACTACTATTTTGGCTACGAGGCCGAGGTTCACCCGGCGTACTCGGCGACACTCCCCATCGTGTTGCTCAAGGCTTGTGCATCAGGCGTGGCCAGCGGTTTGTTCTGCGGGCGGTCGATCAGGTTCTATCAGGTGTTCCGCGCCCTCAAAACCGCCCCCCTGTAGGAGCTGCCGCAGGCTGCGATCTTTTGATCTTAAAAAACAGGATCAAAAGATCGCAGCCTGCGGCAGCTCCTACAGTGAAACGCGGCAATCTTTTGTCCGCCCGCCTGTTCAACCGTGACAACTGCGTCGCTGTCCAATAGATTAGGCGGCCTGAAAAGGCCCTGTGCTTTCTCGCCTCATCCCAAGTTAAAAGAAGTAGTGAAATTTCAATGTCCGATTCCAACACCGCTGAATCCGTAGTCACCTTGTCGTCCAAAGCGGAATACGAAAACTCCATCAATCTTTCACAGCACGTACCCCAGGCCAAGACCATCGCCGAGATGGTCCTGGATTCGTTCCAGTCCACCCGTGAAAGCGACCAGATCCGCGAGCTGCGCACCGCGATTCGTCAGGCTCACGACAGCTTCGACGACGACAAGGCCTACGAATTGATGGGCGAACTCAAGCAACTCAAGGACGCCGAAGCGGCCGACATCGCGGCCCTCGAAGACCTGAGCGGCAAGTTCCCGATCAGCCGCATCCTGTCCAGCTTCAAGGACGACCCGGCGTTCCAGGAAATCGTCTACGGCCTGGCGCTGAAAGTGCTGAACCAGACCCATCAGGCCATCAGCAACCCGAGCAGCGGCAAGAGCAAGACAGCGCGGGCAAAGAAAGACGTCGAAATCTTTACCATCAGCAAGGACGGCGTAAGCGTCACCCTGCCGATGCGTACACCGCGTTCGCGAATGAACGTTGATCGCGAAGCCCTGGAATTCCTGGGACTGACTTTCGTCGGTGAAGGTGAAGAAGCGGAGCTGGAAAGCGAGACTTTCCTGGACAATGCCGGGAATGAGCAAGCCAGTAACCGCAAGAACATCATCACCGCGCTGCAGCAACAGACAGCGTTCGATGGCTACACTATCGCTGCGCAGTAACCCGGACACTTAGTATTTGTGGCGAGGGAGCTTGTCGGACCGCCGCACCGTCCCGCTGGGCTGCGAAGCGGCCCCCAGTTGAGAGCTCCACATATTTGTGAGTGCTACGCACTCAAGCGCGAGCAAGCTCGCTCGCCACAGGTGTCTGATTAGCCACAGATGTCTGGTTAGCCACAGGTTCCTGACTAGCAGGGCGACTGCTGCGCAGCCGAACGCAGCCTTCGGCAGCTGCTACAGGGATCGTATAACCGGCACAACGCTTCATGTAGCAGCTGGCGAAGCCTGCGTTGGGTTGCGAAGCGACCCCAGGGGGGCAACGCCGATATCGCGATATCTGCAGATTTCTGGCAAGCCACAGATTTTTCGTTAACTTCAGTACCCCTTCAGCCCCGCCCTCGTGCGGGGCTTTTTATTGCCTGCGAATCCGGCAGGACCGCGATTCCTGTTCCAGTATCGACAGCAGGACCAACACTTCCCTTAACCCTTGAGCGCCACGGGTCCGCCTGCGGGGAGCGTCATCTCACTTTCCAGCCCAAGACCTCAGTGGTGCGATTGCTGAGGTCGTCATGAACACAACGCCCCTTTACCGTCAGTTAGCCCACCACTACCTCGACGCGATCCGCAGCGGCACCCTGAAAACCGGAGAGCGCTTTCCCTCCATTCGACTGATGATGGAAAAACACGCCGTCAGCCTGTCGACCGCCGTGCAGGTGTGCCGTGAGCTTGAGGACTACGGGGTACTTGAAGCGCGTCCGCGCTCCGGCAACTACATCCGTCAACCGGAGAACGTGCCCAAGCCCGTGCCTCCTGCACCGCTGGACACCGGGGTGTACGTAGGCATTCACGAGCAGGTGTCGTCGGTGCTCAAGGCTGGCCAGCGGGCGAACATCAAGGTCAACTTTGCCAGCGCCTACTGCGCACCGGAACTCTATCCCCTGAAGGTTTTGCAGGACCACATGATCAAGGCGCTGCGCCAAAATCAGCAATTGCTCGGAAAACCCGGTTCGACCTGCGGCAACCTTGCGCTGCGCAATACCCTGGCCCGGCGCGCACTCACCGCGAAGACCAACGTGAGCGCCGAGAAGATCGTGATCACCCACGGTGCGACCGAGGCGATCAACCTCGCCTTGCGCGCCGTCACCCAACCCGGCGACACCGTGGCCGTTGAATCGCCGACCTTTTACGGCTTGCTGCAGATTCTCGAAAGCCTGAACCTTCGCGTGCTGGAAGTTCCGGCGACCGCGCACTCGGGGATCAACCTGTTTGCGCTGGAAAAACTGCTGCTCGGTCCCGAAAGGATTCGTGCGCTGATCGTCATTCCCAATCTGCAAAATCCGTTGGGCAGCATCATGCCCGACGCCAACAAGGCACGGCTGGTGCAACTGTGCGCCGAGTACCGCACGGTGCTGATCGAAGACGACACCTATGGCGACCTGGTGGACACCGATCAGCCCCTGTCCACGCTCAAGCACTGGGACCGCACCGACAACCTGATCTATTGCGCATCGCTGAACAAAACCCTCGCTCCGGGCATGCGACTGGGCTGGATCAGCGCGGGCCAATGGCACGAGCGCGTGGAAATGCTCAAGCACACCCAGTCCAGGGGCTGCGAAGCGTTGTCGCAACTGGCGGTCAGTGCGTTCATGAAAACGCCGTCCTATGAACGTTACCTGCGCCGGCTGAGGAAAACCCTGACGCAGCAACGCCAGCAGATGAGTGCGGCAATCCTGCACTATTTCCCCTCGGGTACCTGCGTGAGCAACCCGCGAGGCGGCACCTTGTTATGGGTGGAGCTGCCGCACCGGTACTCATCGATGGTGCTTTTCCAGGAGGCTTTGAACGCCGGCATCCAGATTTCACCTGGGGATATCTTTTCCAACGCCAAGCGTTTCGATCATTTCGTTCGCATCGGTTGCGGCGCGCCGTACTCGCCGAAAATAGACGAAGCACTGGCGACCCTCGGCCAGATCCTTAAACACCAACACTAACCCTGTAGCAGCCTGCAAGTATCTCTGTAGCAGCTGCCGAGCCCGCCCTTGTGGCGAGGGGATTTATCCCCGTTCGTCGACGCAGTCGTCGCAAAACCTGCGCACTCGGTATGTCTGATTCATCCAGGTGGTCTGATTTGGGGTCGCTTCGCAACCCAACGGGGATGAATCCCCTCACCACAAGGGCAGGTTCGGCAGCTCCTAAAGGGAAATCAATTCATATCGGTGGGTTGTGCAGGCAGATGATGTGCGGATCATCGTTCCAATGGGGAAAGCGCTCGGCGATCAGCGGGTCGTGGCCGGGAATGACGTGGTCTTCGCTGTCCGCCAGGCTGTCGATCAGGTTGAAGGCTTCCAGGGTCTGGGCCAGGTCATCGAGGATCGGAAACGGACTGCGCTGGCGAATGTTCGCCCACAGATGCGCAGCGTCCGAGGCCAGCACGATCCACCCGCGCGCGGTGTTCACCCGCACCACCTGGCTGCCCGGCGTATGCCCGCCGACCGGGTGCAGGGTCACGCCCGCAACCACCTCGACACTGCCCGAGTGCAAGCGCATCCGCCCTTCGAATAACGGCGGCAGGGCCGACATCACGTCGCCCACCTCGTAGGTTTTGTTCACCGTGCGATGGGTCATTTTCGGTCCGGTGCAGAAGCGCAATTCCGCTTCCTGCAGGTGCACCGTGGCCTTGGGGAACAACCCGATATTGCCGGCGTGATCCCAGTGCAGATGCGTCAGGATCAAGGTGTCGACCTGGGCCGGATCGATGTCCAGTTGTCGCAGCGTATCTTCAGGCAAACGGTACATCTGCCGGTTGCGCCGATCCGCCGTGGCCGGTTGAAAACAGGTGTCGACCACGATGACCTGTTGCTCATTGCGGATAACCCAGAAGTAATAGTCCAGGGGCATGGACGCATTCGGGTCACCACAGCAGGCGTCGTACAGAAAATTTTCTCGAGCGGTGCGCTGGGCATTGGCGCCCACACGAATGGCGAACACTTCGTACTCAGGAACGGACATGCACACCTCCCGATTCAGGCCACAGCGGCCGCGTTGAGGGTCGGACGGAAGTCGAAATCGATCTCGTCGGTGATGCCCAGGTCCTGTGCAAGACGCAGCAGACCGCTGTAGTCACGCATGATCGTGGCGTTCTTGTTGCTCTCGCGAGTGTCGGCGATGATCTGACTCGCCGCCTCGACCCCGAGCTGCGTCAGAATCGCCTCCCACATCGAGTAGTCCTGGGCGACGAATGCACTGAGCGCTACCGACAACGTACGGGCGAAAAACAAACGCTGCGGTGGCTGCATGTTCGCGTACATCACCTTCGCCACTTCGGCGAGCACCTTGCTGTGAGCATATTCGTCGCGGTTATGCAGTTCGGCCACGCGACGGTTTTGCGGCTGGATACTGTGATCGTCCGCCAGCAGGTCCAGGTAGGCGTTGACGCTGATTTCGGCCACTACCGCAAAGGTGATGGCCGCCAGATCCCGTTGCCACTGCTCGGGCAATTCTTCACGCAATGCGACAAGGCGCAGGTAGGTCACTGACGGCGGCAAGTCCAGGTCCTGGTCCAGCGCCCGGTCCAGCCGGGTGCGCTCGATGGCACGCAGGTGCATCAGCGTGTGGTAGTGCTCGTCGATCAACGTCTGCTGCATCGCCTCGCGAAAATGCCAGTCGTCCTTGCCCAGGTACTGATTGGCGATGACGCTAAGCGCCGGGTTCACCACGTGCTCTTCGGCGGTGACCGTGCGCAGGTTGTAGCCGATCCAGCCCCAGGTCACGACGCTGCTCTTGAGCTCCTCGCTCAGAACCTGGAATGCCGGGTGATGGAAAAACGGCACCATGGACTCCGGATAATCCGGACGCGCCGGATCGAACGGCTCGCTGACCAGCGCCTTGTCCGGCGCACACACAGTGGCCCGTTTGGTCCACGCCTGATTGAGCCGCACGATCAATTGATGATCGACCTTGGCGATCTCGATGGCTGTTTGCATAACGCGATACCTGTAGGACGCGCACCCTGTTGGGGGTACGCCGATGGAATGATGGGCGACGGAAAAATCAGGCCAGCCAATAGCGGGTCAGGTTGCGCGCCGGGTCAGTGTAACGACTGCGGGCGTGGATCATTCGCCAGTTGTCCCAAATCAGCAGGCAGCCGTCGGGAATCAACACCGGCGTGTTGTGCTCCACGAAATAGGCTTCACCCAGTACGGCAAACCTGGCCAATGGCGTCGTGCTGTTTGTGACCAGTGATTGCTGTAGATGCTCCTTGGAGGGGTTTACATCGCCGTAGTGAAACTGGTTGTAACTGAAGCGGAAAATGTCCCCTTCTTCTGTCGGCGTCAGGATGTATTCCTTGACTCGGCGTTGTGCCGGTTCGCCGGGTTTGGCGGTGGCGACGAACTCCACCGGCGTGTCATCGATCCATTCACGCAGCTCGGGGTCCGCGTGTTCGAGAAATGCCAGAAACTTGATGCCGTCTACCAGACCGGTATGCCCACCGCCACACGTTGCCTGTTGATGACAATGCAACGCCAGGTAACGCGGCGGCGGTCCGTACACTGGCGCTTCGGTGTGCGGACCAATGCCGTTCATGCTCTGGGAATACGGCAGGTCTTCGTAACCGGGTTTGCGGGTGATCGCGAAAGCCATCTGCCCGTTGAATTGCGGAATGATCGGACCGAATGCCTGCAGGGTCCCGACAACATCATCGGCGAACTCGTCTGCGGTCAGCACGGTCCAGCCGCGGGCTGACAATTCCTCGTGGCGGTGCCCCAGTGAAACGTAAGGTTTAGACGCAACAATCCCTTGATCTGACATGGTGAAATTCCTGGCTGTTTATCAGGCGTTGACGGTTGAGGTGTAAGCGGCAATCAATTCGCTGCACGCGCGGCCCGGTCGGTACCGATGCTCATCGATGCTTTGTACCGGTGTGATTTCGGCCGCAGTACCCGTGAGAAAACACTCATCAAAGTCGCCAAGCTCCGTAGGAGGAATGACCCGCTCGAGCACCTGGTAATCCAGCGCCCTGGCCAGTTCGATCACGGTCTGGCGAGTGATGCCATTGAGGAAGCAATCCGCCAACGGCGTGTGCAGCGTCCGGTCTTTGACGAAGAACACATTGGCGCTGGTGGCTTCGGCGACTTGACCACGCCAGTCGAGCATCAGCGCGTCGTGGTAGCCGCTGTTTTCCGCGTCGTGCTTGCTCAGCGTGGCGATCTGGTAATGCCCCGACGCCTTGGCCTCAAAAGGACTACAGTCAGGTGGCGGCCGGCGCCACTCGGCGGTCTTCAAGCGAATACCCGCCATGCGCGCCGCCGGGTCGAAATAGCTCGGCCACTGCCAACAGGCGATCGCCACATGAACGCTGTTGAAGCGCGCCGAGGTGGAAATCATTTCGCTGCCGCGCCAGGCCACGGGCCGCACATATCCGTCGACGATCCCGTTGCGACGCAGCAATTCATGACTGGCCGCTTCCAGCGCTGCAAGCTCATACGGAATCACAAAATCCATCAGCGCCGCCGAGCGGTACAACCGTTCGCTGTGTTCGCGCAGTTTGAAAATCCTGCCGTTGTAGACACGCTCGCCCTCGTACACGGTGCTCGCATAATGCAGACCGTGGGAGAGCACATGCAGACGCGCCTGGGACCATTCGACAAACTCGCCGTCGAGCCAGATAAATCCTTCTCGCTGATCAAACCCAGCACTGCTCATATCCCTGTCTCCTTGAGAATTGCCCTACGCCGTTTCCAGCAGGACCGGTATCAACTCCGGCGCTGCCACGGGCTCGGTCTGAAAGAAAAACAAGCGCTCGCCAAACGCGGGGCGCAAGTCATCGAACCAGGTCACATGGGGATCGAACCGCGCATAAAAGACGCGCAATACCCATTGCGGATCGCGGGCCTGCAGAAACTGCAGGACGAAGACTTTTTCCCCGGCGACGGTTTCGATGCCGTTGATCAGCACCTTGCCGTAGAAGGTGCTCATGGACGGCCCGCGGACCGTGCGCGCCAGCCCGGAGACCGTGCGATACGCCGCTTGAAAAATCTCGAACGCCCGAGCCAATGGCATGGCGAAGTAATGACTGGGGCCGGTATCACGCTCGACGAACAGGTAATAAGGCACCGCCCCCAGCCGCACACCTTCAGTCCAGAGCTCGGCCCAATCGGCGGGGTTCTCATTGATGTGGCGAATCACCGGTGCCTGTATGCGCAAGGTTGCGCCGGTGGAGCGAATACGCTCGATGGCCTGGCGGGCGATGTCCTGGCGGATCTCGACCGGGTGGTTGTAATGCCCCATCACCGACAGGTTTTTCCCCGCAGCGACAATGCGTCTGAACAGTTCCAGGAGCTCCGGTGCGTCCTTGTCGCTGACAAAGCGCTGCGGCCAGTACGCTACCGACTTGGTGCCGATGCGAATGCTCTTCAGGTGCGGCAGATGCAGCAGCGGCTCGATGTAACCCGCCAGCGAACGGGTATTCATGATCATCGGATCACCCCCGGTTATCAGCACATCGGTGACCTCGGTGTGCACCCGCAAATAACTCACCAGTTCCTGGGATTCACGGGCGTTGAACTTCAGCTCTTCTTCGCCAATGAACTGCGCCCAGCGGAAACAGAAGGTGCAATAGGCGTGACACGTCTGACCGGCACCGGGGAAAAACAGTACGGTCTCGCGGTACTTGTGCTGAATACCCGGTAGGACTTTTCCGTCCAGGGTCACGCCGTTGTGCGTCAACTGCCCGGCCGGGTGCGGGTTCATGCGCAACCAGATCGCTTCGATCCGACGCTTGATGGCAGCGGTGTCATCCAGCTCGATGAGGTGCTTGAGCAAGGCGTACTCGTCCGGCAGCAACATGTCCTTGTGGGGAAAGGTCATGCGGAAAATAGGATCATCCGGGATGTTGTCCCAATCGATCAGCGTCCCCAGTACGTATTCGTTGGTGCGAAACGGCATGACCCGCGCCACTACGTTCATGGCCTCCTGCAGCGCTGGCGTGAGCCTGTGCCAGTACGCCGTGTCGCGAATGGTGCGTGAGTTATAGGGTTTGTATCTTGGCGATTCCGACATTCCCTGCATGGCAGCGCTCCCGATGTCTTCCTGGCGGTGTTAGTGGACAGCGGGCGCCGTGCGCTCAATGTCCATCCATGCACGGACGCTGTCGCGGTCCCACTGGCGCCGGACATAGGCGGCGAGTCGCGCGGGAACGTGATCGCCATTGGCGAGCAGACGGTTGAGCATGATTGCCAGGTCGGTATCGGCGATGCTCCAGTCACCAAACAGATGATCGGCGCCGCCCTTGAGCAACCGGTCAGCCACAAAGAACAGCCGGTCGACAGCCGCCAACGCGTCGTCGCTCAGGGGCGTGTCTTTTTTGCCGAAGTAGATGAGATCGGCCGGACGCTCTTTGCGAATGATCAACAGATCGCTGCGCAGCCATGCTTGAAGCTGGCGGGCCCGTGCGCGTTGCCGGGTGTCCAGGGGAAACAGGTTTTGCTGTTGTGGGGCAATTTCGTCGAGGTACTCAGCGATGGCTGAAGACTCCGACAGGGCGAAACCTTCGTGAACCAGCGTGGGGATCTTGCAGGTTAACGACAGATCACGATAACCCGGCTGATAGTTCTCCCGGGCTTTAAGATCGAGCGTCACGAGTTCAAATGAAAGTTGCTTTTCTTTCAAGGCAACAAACACTGACATCGCAAAAGCGCTGACAAAATCCGCACCAACATACAACTTTATTTTTGCACTTTCCATAGAGCACTTCCCCCTGCATAACGATATTAATTCGTTGCCATGGAAGTGATCGTAGTTAGTTGATTTGCTGCTGAACAGATACAGAAATTATCTGATTATATCGATACAGAAAATTCGCAGACGCAAAAAAAGGGAGTTCGGCAAATGCTGACTCCCTTCAGTGAAACGGTGCTTCAGGCTCGGCTGGTGATCAGCCCGTGGCTGTCCGCAAAATTCGACAGCAGCGCCATCTGCGGCATGTTGCTCAGGTTCAGCATCGCCAACGCTTCATCGGTCCTCGTGTTGATGAAGCCGTGCCGGGTCCAGGCCGGCACCAGCAACACATCACCCGCGCTGACGTCCACTTCGTCGGCATCGCCCAGCGTCAGCGCGCCGCGGCCCGCTTGAATGATAAACAGGTGCCACCAGGAATGCGCGTGACCGTTAAGCACGGCGCCGGGTTTCAGCCATTGCATGGCCATCGCCACACCGGGCATCACCTCGCATCCGTTGAGGCTGTTGCCGTGGGCCAGCGCCACGATGTCGACCTCGCTGACCTCCAGGGTCTGACGCATGTCTGTCAGCTCGGCCTCTTTCCATACCCGCGGGCTGACCGATTGATGGTGCAAACTTTCACGAAAGTCCTTATATGAAAAAAACGCGCCTTTAACGTTATTCATCACCACATTCCAACTTAGGCTGCCCACTGAATAACAGCACCTTAGGTTACTCATTCCACCCTGTAAAGCCGATCAACTAACACTTATAAAGGCGCTGGTCTCAGCGCGGCGATCACATCAACTTCCACTGCCGCATTTTTCGGTAATTGATAGACGCCGACGGTTGTCCGGGTATGTTTGCCCGCATCCCCCAATACGTGACTGAAGACATCCGACGCACCGTTTGCAACTTCACTGAGGTCGACAAAATCTGCTGTGGACTTCACATAAACGGTGACGCGAACCAGCGACTTGATCTTGTCCAGCGACCCGATGGTGTCCACGATCAATGCCAGCGCGCGCATGGCGCTGATGCTGGCAGCGGCCTGGGCATCACTGAGGCTGAGTTCCAGCCCGACACGACCGGGGTACTGGATTGCGCCGTTCATGCGTGGCACCAGACCGCTGATGTACAGCTCGTCGTGATGGCGAATCAGCGGGGCGTAATGGCCGCCGGCGGTGTTTTCACCATAGATGTCATAGCCAAGCTCCTTGGCCAGGTCGATGAAGCGTTCATCACAGGTCTTGTGCTCAATCATTACCAAACCCTCTAAATCAATAAGACAACAACGTGAATCAGCCGACAGCTCTGACTGGCGACGCCAGGCAGTTGACGCCGACACGGGACTCGATGGCTTCGGCCAGGCGCAGCAAATCATTGCTGAGTTGGTCGTAGTGCTCGCGGAACAAAACGATGTGGCCGATGAACGACGTGTTGTCCTTCACCAGTGCCATGACCGAGTCGCCGACACGCTTTTCGTAAGCGGCCTCGACCAACTCGATGTTCAGTTCCCGGGCCAGGGATTCGATGTCCGGCAGGTCTCGCAAAAGACCACCGGCCGGCGCTCTGAGGAGGCGAATGCCGCAATAGCCGCGTGCAACCGGGTCCTGCTGAGCGGTCTTGCCCTCCACCGCCCACCTGACCCAGTGTTCCCATGGGTTGAAGTCGACAAAGGCCAGACGTGCCAGGTCCCAGATGTGCATGCCGCCGGGCCGCATGTTGGTTTCCACCGCCGAAGTCAGCCCGTCGCGGCGCAGGAAAATCTCGTTGTGATAAGCGCCGTTATCCAGCGAAACCAACCCGGACATGTGCCGACCGGCAGCGGCCAGGCGCGCCTGTACACCCTGCGTCAACGGCGCGGGCACTACCTGTTGGATTTCTGCGCGAAAGGCGCCTTCTGTGGTGGTTTTTTCCGTGACCCAGGTGCTGCCGGCGACGTAATCCCAGCTGTATTCGCGAGCGGCGCGGACCAGCTCTTCCAGGACGATGCCACCCTCACGGTATGGCTTGAGCGCCTGCCATGCCTCGTCGCATTCGGACGGATGATGAATGACCCGGCAACCCCGGCTCGCGCCTTCACAGGCCGGTTTGATGAAGGCTTTGCCCCCCAGTTCAACGACCCGTTGACGCAGTTCGGCAAGGCTTTCGACCCGCGTGGAGAACACCGGACGGTAGTCGTCGGGCGCCGTATCGCAAGCAGCTTCAAGCTTGCGGAAGAACTGTTTATCCAGCCCGGCCCGGGCCTCGCCCGGCGTGATGCCGGGCAGGCCGTAATGGGTGGCCAGCGCCGCACCGAGCAACACGCCTCGATCGGAAAACGGCAACACACCAATCAACTTCCAGCGGTCGACATCCAGGCACCCGGCCACCAGTTCCAGTGATTCGGCAACGTCCTGCGGCGCCAGCGAAGCGCTGCAGACGTGATCCGCCACCTGATCATCCTCAGGTGAGATCCGCTCAACCACCAGGATGAGCCGGGCGTTGTAGAGCGTCTTGCAGAGGTCGCGCAACTTCTGGATATCGTGTACCCGATTGCCGTTGTACCCGACCACTACTACGCATGACGTCGTCTTCATGAAACCTCCGACCGGTGATGCAAAAAAAGCTAACGCGATGACTCAGTCGTGCAGTGATGCGCTGGATTTACGGTTGAGCCAGTACCAGGCGAGAATCCCGCCGGCGCCAATGGCAGCCAGCACCAGGGCGTTATAGGGGGCTGGCACGACACGCATAATCAGCACCGTCAGCCCCGCGCCGACGCCCAGGGACACTTCCTTGACGAACATGTTGTTCTGCTTGACCGAGAAGTAATCGAGGTAGCTGAACGCGCACTCGGCGACCGATAGCAGCGCCACCCAGATCAGTGCACCGACCAGCGTCTCGACATGGAAAGCACCCGGAGACGAGAGCACGGCAAAACCGCCAATGATGATCCCGATCACCGCGACCACTTTGAAACGCCCGGTGCGTTCGATGAGTTTCATTACCGGCATTTGTGCGAACACCACCACGGCGCTGTTGAGGATCAGCATCAGGCCGTACCAGGCCGGCAGCTCACCGGTCTTCAGCAGGATGGCCTGGGGCAGGATCGAGAACACGCCGAACAGCTTGATCCCCATGATCAGGCCGGCGATGACCCACGGCAGTTTGTTGCGCCAGCCACTGCCCGCCTGGCTGGCCGGACGGGCAGCTGCGGGTTGCGTGGTGAACGTCGCGCCCATGGCGATGGGCAGGCACAGCAGCACGAAAGCGGCGGCGCCGAGGAAAAACATCGTCGGGGTCAATAGCGGTGACAACAGGATCAGGCCGGCGACCAGGCTGCCCATGTTCATGGCGACCCGGTTGTAGGCCGCCCCCTCCCTGGTTTGCGCCGCTTCGCTCTTGATCAGGTAACCGACAATCGCGATGCCGTAGGCGAACAATGCCGCCGCAAACATCACCATGCCTTGATTACTGGTGATAGCCAGCAACACCAGTCCGAGGCCGGCGCACAGCAGCGTGACACTCAGGGAGCGACGTCCCAGCACCAGCAAAGTCAGGGGCAGAAGAAGCAACAAGGCTCGATAGCCGAGGGCGAGAATGCTGTTGGTGGCTGTGTCGAGCCAGACGTTCGCCTTGCCCAACACCGCAAACAGCGACACTGCCGTGATGATGCGTATCGTGAACAGGCGAATGTTAATCACCGGTTTGGCCACGGCGGCCGTTGTTTGAACACTCATGCAGCACCTCTGATACCAAGCAATTGCGGGGCCATAAGGCGCCCACAATCAAGAAAGTCACTAAAGCGATAGTAGGGAGAGAGGATTGTTTGCAGCAGAGCAAGTTCGTATAGAATCGAACGAACTTTACTGCTGGAGAGACCAGTAAAATGCAGGTTCAGCGAGCAGTGATCGCCGCCGTCGTGTTCCAGCCCGGAGTACCGCTGGTTCAGCAGATCGTCGATCAGTTGTCGGTAGCGATCAGCCAGGGCGGCTTGCCTCACGGGGCAAAATTGCCACCGATTCGCGAACTCTCCGACTTGATGAACGTGGGCAAGTCCACGGTGGTCGATGCCCTGGATCGCTTGCGGGCCAAGGGTCTGGTGGTGTCACGCCAGGGTTCCGGGCACTACGTTCACCGCACCAGCACCACGTTGAACACCGACACCGGCCCCGATCTGCAACCTCAAGATACCCTCAGCGTGGTCCGCCGCGCGCTGCTGCTGGACAACGGCGCCCTGCGCCCCGGCTGCGGTTTCCTGCCGACCTCCTGGCTGCCAGCCGATGAACTGCTCAAAGCGGTGCGCGGCACCTTGCGTGCGACGAGTCTGCGCATGGGCGAGTACGGTGTGGCCGGGGGGTATTTGCCGCTGCGCCAGGCCTTGCGGGTCAAGCTGTCGACCTTCGGCATCGACGTGCCGGTGGACCAGATCATCACCACCGCCAATACCATGCAGGCCATCGATCTGCTTATGCGCCTGCTGATCAAACCGGGCGACACGGTGCTGCTGGATGATCCGTGCTACTTCAACATGCACGCCAACCTGGCACTGCACGGCGCGAAGGTCATCACCATCGCTCGCGACTGCGATGGCATGGACCTGGAGGCCTTCGAGCAACTGCTGATCACCCACAAGCCCGTGCTCTACATGACCAACAGCACCCTGCATAACCCGACCGGGCATTCCTTTTCCCCGGCTCAGGTGTATCGGTTGCTGGAGCTGAGCCACCGGTACGGTTTCCATATTCTCGAAGACGACCTGTACTGCGACATTCAACAGCGCCGCACACCGCGACTGGCCGCCAGCGGGCTGGACAACGTCACGTACATTTCCGGTTTCTCCAAGACCCTGACGGCCAACAGCCGCGTCAGCTACGCGGTGCTGTCACCGCAACTGGCGGCACGCCTGGTCGCCCTGAAAATGGCCTGCGGCGGAGTAACGTCGGAGCTGGCGGAACACATCACCTGCACCCTGCTCAGTGACGGCAGCTACACCAAACACACGCGCCGCACGGTGGATCGGCTGTATGAATCCAACAGCCGGGTGACGAGCTGGCTGGCCGAAGCCGGGTGCTCGCTGTCGTCGTTGCCGGGAGAAGGATTGTTCATCTGGACGCGCTTGCCGGACGGCCTGCACGCCGAAACCCTCGCCCGCAAAGGCCTGGAAAACAACCTGGTCCTCGCCCCCGGCACCCTGCTCAGCAAAGGCACGGATGCCAGCCACTACCTGCGCTTCAACGTGGCCCACAGCGATCACACGCAGGTGCGGGAGCGGTTTTTTCGGTTGCTGGATACACCGCAGAAATAGCTGACCGCCATCCCTGTAGGAACTGTGTCGCACTTAGAAATCAGGCAATGCGCGGTATCAGCCCCTCGAAACATCCATCCTATACCCCGCCCCGGGTGCCCCCTCATGCAACGCGGATTGAATATCCGCATACAAGGCATTCGCCTCAGCCGTCGTGATCGATCGCGAACAATCTCGCAGCACCACCCGAAGCAACACATTCTCCTGACCCGGCAACAGCCCGAGGCGTTCGATAGCCTGCACCGGCAAATCAGCAAATCCCCAACGGCCTTTGACCTGTATCTCCTCAATCCACTCAGCGCAGTCACCGGCCGCCAACAACATTTTCTCGGTCAACACCTCCTCGCTTAAACCCGGGGTCACCGCCAGCGAAATATCACGCGCAATCGACGGCAAACGCGACACCGCACGCCATGGATTCAGATCATGCATCTGCGCCTGCACCCTTACATTCTGATCCCGCAGCAAGCGAATATCCGGAATGCCTTTGCGCAGCATCGTCAGGCGATCCAGCCCCATCCCGAGCGCCAACCCGCCATGGCGCAATGGATCGATCTGCAAACGTTCCAACAACGATTGCGCAATACGACCGCACTCCAGGACCTCGACCGGAGCGCCGTCATTCAACACATTCACTTCGATCCCGCCCTCGGTGTAGTGATGCGGGCTATCGCTGTAGACCCACGGCTTGTCGGGCACGGCCGTTTTAAGAATATCGCCGACCAGGCGCAGCAAATGTTCGTGGGTCGACAGCTGCGGATCACCGAGTACCCAGATGTCCATCTGATGAGGTTCCGCGCAATGCCAGCGGTCACGACTGTCTCGGCGAAAAGTGATACCGGGCGCGGCCAGTAAAATCGTCTCCCCCGGTTGCCGACCAAGCGCCGCACGCTGCAACGCCGATGGAATCTGACTGGTGGTTTGCGTGCGCAACAATGAGTGCTCATCGACCCAACGGGTGTGCTCACTGCCCAGTGTGATTTCTGTGGGATCGTAACCAAGCAGCCCGTAATTTTCCTCGGCAGACACAACGCGCGGGCCTGTCTGTAGTTGAGTTTCGGGCCAGCCTTTGTCAGCAAGACGCTGAAGGATTTCATTCAGCAATAACCGGACAGCATGCTCGGGTGTGCTTTTTTCGGTGAGATCAACCAGTAACAGAGCCTGCTGGACAGCCGCATCGGTCAGGTATTTTTTTGATGCATTCACGCAACAGCCCTCTAACGCCAGTTGACTTGAGGGCTCTTGAAAACCACCCGACAAATCAATCTAACGCCAGAAGCTGATCACTCACAACGATCCAAACACAGCATTTTAAATTTTCAGAACACGCCTTCAGAGTCTTCCCACAATCTCACCGCGCATCCGCCGCCTCACCATGTCCGCCGCCCCATAAAGACCCGGCTCGATGAGTCCGACCACCCAACAAAAAACCCCGCGCTTCTCTCGAAGGCGGGGTTTCAAATATTTGGCGATCTGGTTAAACGGTTGCCAGCCGCTCCACCATATCGGGGAATTTCTCCACCAGTCTGATCAACAATGCAGCCTGCGCGTTGGGCCTGGATTTTTCCTGCTCCCAATTTCTCAGCGTGCTGGGACTGGTCCTGATTCGCTTGGCGAAAACAGCTTGAGACATATGTAACTTTTCTCGCAGTGCAACAATTTCCTGCGCGTCAATTTCAGGCGCTGGCATTTCCTCAACCGTCGTGTTGCGCAGGGTAATCTTGCCTTCGCGTTGAGCCGCCATCTCGTCAACGCCCTGCATCAACTCTGCAAACAGGTCGCGCTTTTTCATGGGGTACCTCTACTTTTTAACTCTGTCTCTATGGCTTTCTTGAGCGCCTTCTCTTGCTCGGCGGTCAAGTTCTCAAGCTCATCTTTGTCATAAATTGCAAACATCCAAAACTGACCATCATTCATAAGCCAATAATAGATAACCCGCAAGCCACCTCGCTTGCCTTTGCCTCTGCGTCCATCTGCCCAACGTAATTTTCTGAAGCCACCTGATCGAGGCATAACATCGCCCGCCTCCGGATTCAGCTGCATGTGGGTCTGCAGCGTACGATACTCATCGTCCGTCAGATAATTGCCGACGGAGGCAGTGAAGGACGTGGTTTCGAAGAATACAGTGCGCATCGCAAAACTATAGGCAAGTTGCTTATAGTCAGCAAGCAGAAAGCTGGAGCAACGGACGAATTGCTACGGGTGAGCTGACAGATCGAGGCGCCGTCATCGCGAACAAGCTTTGCTCCTACAATGAGTCTTCACCTGGCACGGAAAGGCTGATCACCAATGCTCCCGCGAGAAGCGGTCCCAACAAAAAACCCCGCACTTCTCTCAAAGGGCGGGGTTTTTCTTTTCGGCATCCGACGCTTAAGGCGCGTACGTCAGCAACAGCTCGGCGGGCACTTTGAAGTCCAGGGACATCATGACGCTCAACGCGGTGATGGTGAAGATCGAGAACACGAACAGCTTGCGTGCCCAGACCGTGTCGTCCACCGCCTTGTAGCCGGTCCAAGCCATGTACAACCAGTACATGCCCATGGCCGCGGCGACGGCGAGGTAGCTCATGCCGGCATAGCCGCTGAAGGTCAGCATCAAGGTCGCCACGAGGAAGGCCAGGATGTAGAGCAGGATGTGCTTCTTCGCCACTTGAATCCCGCGCTTCACTGGCAGCACCGGAATCGATGCGGCCAGGTAATCATTGAAGCGGAAGATCGCGATGGCGTAGGAATGCGGCATCTGCCACAGGCTGAACATCACCAGCAGCGTCAGTGCAGCCATGTCGAAACTGTTGCTGACGGCGACGTAACCGATCACCGGTGGCATCGCGCCCGACAGACTGCCCACCAGCGTGCCGTGAACCGACTTGCGCTTGAGGTACAGGCTGTAGAAGCCGACGTAGATGACAAACCCGATCACCGCAAACAACGCGGCTAGCGGGTTGGCCACTGTGTACAACAGGGCAACGCCGGCGACACCCAGGACGGTCGCATAGATCAGGGCCAGTTTCAGGGAGATCAAGCCCTGCACCAGCGCCCGGTTCTTGGTGCGTTCCATCTTCAGGTCGATATCGCGGTCGATGCAGTTGTTGAACACGCAACCGGAAGCGACGACCAGGGACGTGCCGATCATGGCGGCCAGGAAGATGGCCAGATCGACATGCCCTTTGGAGGCCAGGAAAAATCCGCCTGCCACTGAAAGCACGTTACCGAAAATGATCCCCGGTTTGGTGATTTGGATAAAGTGCTTCAAGGACATCCGGATTTACCTCAGTGCGCCATCATGTTGGTGTGGATGCTGAACATGATCCACAGCGACAGGCCGACCAGCAGGACAATGACCAGCGCAGCGAAGACAAACGCGATCACGTTGTTACGCTGGGCGGCAGAGCGGTCCAGGTGGAGGAAGTACACCAGGTGCACCAGCACCTGGACGACTGCGAAGATCAGTACGATCCACAGGGTCATGGCTTTCGGCAGCGACGGGTACATCACCAGGCCGAAAGGAATGACGGTCAGGATCACCGACAGGATGAAACCGATAGCGTAAGACTTGACGCTGCCGTGGCTGGCGTCGTGGCTATCGTGGGAATGAGCGTTAGCCATTTACATAGTCCCCATCAGATAAACAACGGTGAATACGCAGATCCACACAACGTCCAGGAAGTGCCAGAACAGGCTCAGGCAGCTCAGACGGGTCTTGTTGGTCGCCGTCAGGCCGTTTTTCTGGACCTGGTACATCATGATCGCCATCCAGATCAGACCGCTGGTCACGTGCAGACCGTGGGTGCCGACCAGGGTGAAGAACCCGGACAGGAAGCCGCTGCGGCTAGGGCCGTAGCCTTCGGAGATCAGCAGGTGGAACTCGTTGATCTCCATGGCGATAAAGCCGGCGCCCAGCAGGAAGGTCATGGCCAGCCAGCCCAGGACCTGTGTCTTCTTGCCTTTGAACAACGCCAGCATGGCGAAGCCGTAGGTGATCGAACTGAACAGCAGCAGAGCGGTTTCGCCCAGTACGTACGGCAGCTCGAAAATGTCGGCGCCCGACGGGCCGCCCGCTACGTTGTTAACCAGTACCGCGTACACCGCGAAGATCGACGCAAACAAAATGCAGTCGGTCATCAGGTAGAGCCAGAAACCGAATACGGTCATCTCGCCCGAGTCGTGGTGATGGTCATCGTGCCCATGTTCATCGACATGGGTGTGTCCAGCATTGGTCACTAAGTTCGACATGGTTTAAGCCTGTTCCAACGAGGTTTCAACACGGGTGGCGTTGGCTGGGACTTTCCCGGCCGCTACCAGACGTTTGTGCTGCTCGGCTTCGATGCGCTCGATGACATCCACCGGCACCATGTAGCCCTGATCGTCACGGGCGGCATGGATAGTGAAATACACCACGGTGCCAACCAGACCAACGATTGCCAGCCACCAGATGTGCCAGATCATCGCGAAACCGAACACGGTCAGCAGAGCACCCATGACCACACCGGTAGCGGTGTTGTTTGGCATGTGGATCGGCTCGTACTTGGCCGGAGCCTGGTACGCGGTACCGTTTTCCTTGGCCTCGGTGAACGGGTCGATGCTTTCTGCTTTTGGCAGCACAGCGAAGTTGTAGAACGGTGGTGGCGACGAGGTCGACCATTCCAGGGTATGGGCATTCCACGGGTCACCGTGATCGCACATGTTTTCTGGCTTGTTGCGGTCACGCACGCTGACGTACAGCTGGATCAGCTGGCAGGCGATGCCCACAGCGATCATCACCGCACCGAACATGGCGACGTACAGGTACGGCACCCACTCAGGGTTGGTGGTGGCGTTCAGACGACGGGTCATGCCCATGAAGCCCAGTACATAGAGCGGCATGAACGCGACGAAGAAGCCGGTGATCCAGAACCAGAATGCTGCCTTGCCCCAACCTTCGTGCAGCTTGAAGCCGAACGCTTTAGGGAAGTAGAACGCGAAGCCTGCGATGTAACCGAATACCGCGCCGCCGATGATCACGTTGTGGAAGTGAGCGATCACGAACAGGCTGTTGTGCAGTACGAAGTCAGCACCCGGAATGGCCAGCAGTACACCGGTCATGCCGCCGATGGCGAAGGTCACCATGAAGCCCAGGGTCCACAGAACCTGGCTGGTGAAACGCAGACGGCCCTGATAGATGGTGAACAGCCAGTTGAATAGCTTCACCCCCGTCGGGATCGAAATCAGCATCGTCGCCAGGCCGAAGAAGGCGTTGACGCTGGCACCCGAACCCATGGTGAAGAAGTGGTGCAGCCAGACCATGAAGCCCAGGATCGAGATCGCGCCGGAAGCGTAGATCATCGAGTGGTGGCCGAACAGACGCTTGCCGGTGAAGGTGGAGATGACTTCGGAGAAGATCCCGAACGCCGGCAGAATCAGAATGTAAACCTCGGGGTGACCCCAGGCCCAGAACAGGTTGACGTACATCATTGGATTGCCACCAAGTTCATTGGTGAAAATGTGGAAATCCATGTAACGGTCAAGCGTCAGCAGTGCCAGGGTAGCGGTCAGGATCGGGAACGAAGCCACGATCAGGACGTTAGCCCAGGTGCAGGTCCAGGTGAAGATCGGCATGTCCATCAGCTTCATGCCAGGGGTACGCATTTTCAGCACGGTGGCCAGGAAGTTGACCCCCGTTAGCGTCGTACCTAACCCGGATAGCTGTAGCGCCCAGATGTAGTAATCCATCCCTACGCCAGGACTGTATTGCAGGCCCGACAGCGGCGGATAGGCAACCCAACCGGTCTTGGCGAATTCGCCGACGCCCAGAGACAGGTTGATCAGCACAACGCCCGACACCAGCAGCCAGAAGCTCAGGGAGTTCAGGAACGGGTAGGCAACGTCACGGGCACCGATCTGCAGCGGCACTGCAAGGTTCATCAGGCCGGTGAAGAATGGCATCGCCATGAAGATGATCATGATCACACCGTGAGCGGTGAAGATCTGGTCATAGTGTTCAGGCGGCAGGTAGCCAGGCGAACCCTCGGTGGCCATGGCCAGCTGGGTACGCATCATGATGGCGTCGGCAAAACCACGCAGCAGCATGACCATGGCGACGATGATGTACATCACGCCGATTTTCTTGTGGTCGACCGAGGTCAACCACTCGGTCCACAAATAGGTCCACTTCTTGAAGTAGGTGATTGCAGCGAACAGCGCCAGACCACCGAGCGCGATCATGGCGATGGTAATCATCACGATCGGTTCGTGGAACGGGACCGCTTCCCAACTTAATTTACCAAACATCGTTTACTCCTCTGCCCCGGCAGCTGAATGCGAACTCATGTCCATCCCTTCCATATGGGCCACTTCTTTCTCTTTCTTCTCGTGGTGCATCGGCTTGCCCGGTTTCATGCCTTCGTACTTGTCGACGATGAACTGGAACAGGTTCGGCGTAACCGAGGAGTAGAGCTCGACTGGGTTGTTCTGGCTTGGTTTGGTAAGGGCTTCGTATTCAGCTTTTTCCAGCTGTTTAGGTGCCTTTTTGACTTCACTTACCCAGGCGTCGAAATTTTCCTGGGAAGTCGAGATCGCTTTGAATTTCATGCCGGTGAAACCTGCGCCGCTGTAGTTGGCAGAGATGCCTTCCATTTCAGCGTCACGGTTGGCAATCAGGTGCAACTTGGTCTGCATGCCGGCCATCGCGTAGATCTGGCCGCCCAGGCCCGGAATGAAGAACGAGTTCATCACCGAGTCCGACGTCACCTTGAAATTGACCGGGGTATTCGTCGGGAACACGATCTTGTTGACCGTGGCGATGCCCTGTTCCGGATAGATGAACACCCACTTCCAGTCCAGCGCGACCACTTCAATGGTGATCGGCTTGACGTCGGATTCCAGCGGCTTGTAAGGGTCCAGAGCGTGGGTCGACACGTAGGTGACGTAACCCAGAGCAATGATGATCAGCACTGGAACAGCCCACACCGCGATTTCGATCTTGGTGGAGTGCGACCACTTCGGCGTGTACACGGCGTCAGTGTTGGTCGCGCGGTATTTCCAGGCGAACAGGAAGGTCATGACGATGACCGGAACCACGACCAACAGCATCAGCAACGTTGCGGTGATGATCAGGTTTCGCTGCTCCAGGCCAACCTGGCCTGTTGGATTGAGCAAGGTCATGTTGCAGCCTGACAGCAGCAACGCGCCGATCAGCGGCAATAAGCCTAGTAGTCTGGGGTACCTGTTTTTACTCATCTCACGACCTCTAAAGCAGCTTGCGCAATGCAGTTGGGTTTTGATCGCCAACACTTCACCCTGCCAAGGGTTGGCATTTTTCTTGGATTGAATAAGGGCTGCCCGTCGCGCGTCAGACGCTGTTCGACAAATCCTGGGCCAGCGGTGAGTTCTTATTCGAATTCGTGGTCAAAGGCCTTGTTACAGACCAATTCCATTTGGTGCGGATAATTGGAAGGCACCGACACCTGGGCGTCGTACAAAGCCAACCGGCCTCTCGACACCCTCTTTCTGCTCAGGGATGAGCAGTGCCGGGAATTCAGTGCGGGCGATTGTAGATATGTAACGTTTTATAAACCATGTCTCATCCCGAAATAATTTTTATCCATTCCAGCAACAATCATTAACGGTTTGTGCAAAAGTGCGCCATGGTATCGAAATTGATTCTCAACAAAAACACCAAAAATAGTAGGTGTTCCTTGCTCAGTTCAGACAGCATCGGAGGCATTGCACCTACCCGACACCCTGGCGTAGCCCCCATATGACAAGGGCTCTGGCAATTCGCCAGGACCTGTTAAAACTGCCTGCTGCGGGTTTTATGGGCTATTGGAGCTCTGCTTGAAACCAGGCCAATTCACTGCCATGGATGTGCACCAATCTGCCCTTTTGAAATGCCTTGCGACACTCGCTCTGTGACAACATGTCGCACACCTGTCGCACCGTTCGCTGTCGCACATCACGCTCTTTTTACCTGAGCCCTGAAACGGGCTTTGGCTCACAAAAAATGCCCCGGCCTCTCAACGAGGACCGGGGCATTTTTGCAGGACACTTTGAGCTCTCTGAAGAACTCAGCGCAGCGCTTTGCGATTACGCATCGTCAGCACCGGCACCAGGATGACGATCAGCACGAAGGCGACCAGCGCCCATTGCGCGAGCGACAGACCGAGGATCGGCGGATACGGCGTGGAGCAGAAGCCATCGACCTGGAAGCCCAGCGGGAAGATTTTCGCCAGTGGCAAACCATCGACAATCGGCTGCAGGACGTCGATGCCGCAGCTGACCGTCGGGTAAAACTGCGTGTAGACGTGATGGCCGGCCACACCCACACCGGCCAACGCACAGATCACCACGAGGGTTTCAAGGATCGTGATGCTGCGGCGGGTGCTCATCGCCGCACCGATGAAGGCGAAGATCGCGATCAGCAACAACGCATAACGCTGCAGGATGCACAGCGGACATGGCGCCTCGCCCAAGACAATTTGCATGTACAGCGCGCCGCCGATAAGCCCCAGGCAGATGATGCCCAGCAACACCAGGTAGCGTCGCTCACGGCCCAACCGCATCGTTTCCTCGCTCATTGCGTTTCCCTTCTGAATATCGATTGACCGGAAGTCTACACGCTGGCCCCGAGCTTGAGAGCCCGGGGTGCGTGGATAGATTCGGGGAATAAACGATAGGGCGGTTAAGAAGGGATTAACGTCGGGCTACTTCCAGGGATTTGGATGATCCAAGGGCCTCATCGCCAGCAGGCTGGCTCCCACATTGAAAATGCGTCGTCTATGAAGCATCGGGCAACTGACTGGAGCCGGCTCCCACCTTGGAATGCGTGCACCTGTGAAGTAAGACCACCGCCTGGAGCTGGCTCCGCCTGAGCTGCCTCCCACCTTGGAATGAGGCCAATTGTGGGAGCCAGCCTGCTGGCGATGCTTTTTGATCAGTCGCCGTAGATATCCGACTTGAAGTACTTCTCGGAAATCTTCAGGTATTCGCCGTTGACGCGAATGCCGTCGATGGCGGTGTTCAACTCGCTGACCAGCTCGGTGTTGCCCTTGCGCACCGCAATACCGGCACCCTCGCCCACGTATTTCGGGTCCTTGAGTTCCGGACCGACGAAGGCGTAACCCTTGCCGCGGGGCATCGAGAGGAAGTCGTTCAGCGGGATGGTGTCGGCGAAGATGGCGTCGAGGCGGCCGGCCGCCAGGTCCATGTAGATCTCTTCGTTGTTGCTGTAGCGCTTGACGTTAACGCCCTTGGGCTCGAACACCTCGGTGGCGAAACGATCCGTAGTGGTCGCCCGTTGCACGCCGACGTTCTTGCCCTTGAGGCTGGCGTACTGGTCGTCCACCACCGCACCGTCCTTCATGACCAGGCGCGATGAGGTGAAATAGTACTTGTGGGTGAAGTCCACGGACTTCTTGCGGTCTTCGTTGATCGTCATGGACGACAGCGCCATGTCGATTTTCTTCACTTTAAGAGAAGGAATCAGCCCGTCGAACTCGCCTTCGACCCACACACACTTGACCTTCATCTGCGCACACAGGGCATTGCCGATGTCGTAGTCGAAGCCGACGATCTCACCTTTGTCGGTTTTGGAGGCGAACGGCGGATAGGCAGCCTCGATACCGATGCGCAAGGTTTTCTCGGCGGCGAACACAGCGCTGCACGCCAACAGACTCAGGGCCAGACCGGTGATGAGGGGGAATTTCTTCATATTCGTTCTCTCGCAAAGTTGTTGTTGGTTTGGCAAGACAGAATGAAAAATCAAACGCGCAGGAAAAGTCTTTTTTGTACTTGGAATTCCATACTGGACTTTTGTGTACTGATCGTCAATCGGGGCGCATGAGGAAGTACCGGCCGATGGTCGGGAGGTGAGTCAGGGAGATTTTTGGTGTTGCAGATGGTGTTATCGCGAGCAGGCTCACTCCTACAGTTGAACTTCATGAACACAAATTTTGCGTACGACGAAGATCAACTGTAGGAGTGAGCCTGCTCGCGATGACTTACTTGAATGCGCTGCGGGAATCACTGTTTCCAGCGCCCCGCCGCCGCATGATCACTGTCCCGCCCTTCCACCCATCGCGGCCCGTCACTGGTGTTTTCTTTCTTCCAGAACGGTGCGCGGGTTTTCAGGTAGTCCATGACAAATGCGCAGGCGTCGAACGCCGCCTGGCGATGGGCACTCGCAGCGCCCACAAAAACAATCGGTTCGCCCGGCTCGAGCGCGCCGATGCGGTGCAACACTTCAAGCTTGAGCAGTGGCCAGCGCTGCTCGGCTTCCAGGGCAATCTTGCCCAGGGCTTTTTCGGTCATGCCCGGGTAGTGCTCGAGAAACATCCCGGCCACATCCAGCCCGTCATTGAAGTCGCGAACGTAGCCGACAAAACTCACCACTGCGCCTACACCCACATTGGCGGCGTGCATGGCATTGACTTCAGCGCCCGGATCGAACGCGGTGGACTGCACGCGAATCGCCATGCTCAGCCTCCGGTCACAGTCGGGAAAAACGCCACTTCATCGCCATCGCTGACGGGTTCGTCGAGTTGGCAAAGGTCTTCGTTACGGGCGCACATCAGATTCTGCTCGCTCAACACCTCAGCGCCGTCTCTTTTAGCCAGCAGCGCACGCACGTCGTCGACGGTAGCGAAGTCGCCTTCCACGTTCACCGCGTCGACGCCCAGTGCTTCTCTATAACGAGCGAAAAACTTCACAGTGACGTTCATGGCTGATCCGCCTGGAAATGCCCGCTCTTGCCGCCGACCTTTTCCAGCAGCCGCACGCTTTCAATGGTCATGCCACGGTCAACGGCCTTGCACATGTCATAGATCGTCAGCGCCGCGACGCTGGCTGCTGTCAGCGCTTCCATCTCGACACCGGTCTGCCCGGAAAGCTTGCAACGCGCCACGATGCGCACGGTGTCGTCGCCCTCGGCGCTGAGTTCGACTTTCACGCCCGTGAGCATCAGCGGATGGCACAAAGGGATCAGATCGCTGGTTTTCTTCGCGGCCTGGATACCCGCAATACGCGCCACCGCGAACACATCACCTTTGGGGTGACCGCCGCTGACGATCATCTGCAGGGTGTCGGGCAGCATGCGCACCAGCGCTTGGGCCGTCGCTTCACGGAAAGTCACGGCTTTTTCGGTGACGTCGACCATGTTGGCGCGACCTTGGGAATCGAGATGAGTCAGCACAGGGTTACTCCTGATCAGGAGTTCCGATTGTAAACCTGCGGGTCAATTTTTCGCACGTTTGATTATCGTGTCGTCACATCCCCCTGTAGGAGCTGCCGAAGGGGATTTGTATTGGGCACAAAAAACCGGGCGGCTTTGAGGCCGCCCGGTTCTGGTGACGCGGTTACAAATGCGATTCGGCGTATTCAGCCAGAATCGAGCGTGGGACCCCTTGCAAGGTGATGTGCACCCCGTTCGGGAAATCCTTGAAGCGTTCAGTCAGGTACGTCAGCCCGGAGCTGGTCGCGGACAGGTAAGGGGTGTCGATCTGCGCCAGGTTGCCCAGGCACACCACTTTGGAACCGGCGCCGGCACGGGTGATGATGGTTTTCATCTGGTGCGGGGTCAGGTTCTGGCATTCATCGATCAAAATCAGGCTCTGCTGGAAGCTGCGGCCCCGGATGTAGTTGAGGGATTTGAACTGCAACGGCACTTTGCTGAGGATGTAGTCGACGCTGCCATGGGTGTTTTCGTCATCCATGTGCAGGGCTTCAAGGTTGTCGGTGATGGCGCCCAGCCATGGCTCCATTTTTTCCGCTTCGGTGCCGGGCAGGAAACCGATCTCCTGGTCCAGGCCCTGCACGCTGCGAGTCGCGATGATGCGGCGATAGCGCTTGCTGACCATGGTCTGCTCGATCGCAGCCGCCAGCGCCAGAATGGTTTTACCGGAACCGGCCGCGCCAGAGAGGTTGACCAGGTGGATATCCGGATCGAGCAAGGCATACAGCGCCAGGCTTTGATAGATGTCTCGCGGTTTCAGGCCCCAGGCTTCCTGGTGCAACAGGGGTTCCTGATGCAAGTCGAGAATCAGCAGCTTGTCTTCCTGGATCTCTTTGATCCAGCCGACGAAGCCCTGCTCGTCGATGATGAATTCATTGATGTGCACCGCCGGCAGGTTGTCGATCAACTGCACCTGGTGCCAGGTGCGGCCATGATCCTGACGGGTATCGACATTTCTCACACGGTCCCAGAAGGAGCCGTCCATGTTGTGATAGCCATTGGGCAGCAACGACACGTCGTCGACCAACTGGTCGGTGCTGTAGTCCTCGGATGCGATCCCGCAGGCACGGGCCTTGAGGCGCATGTTGATGTCTTTGGTCACCAGCACCACGGGCAGTTTTGGCTCGCGCGCGTGCAAGTCGATCAACTGGTTGATGATGATGTTGTCGTTCAGGTGTTCGGGAAGAATGATGTTCGGCTCAGCACGCTTGCTCATCAGAATTGACAGCAAACCCTTGGGCCCACTTTTACCGCGCTGGATCGGTACGCCTAGCTCGACGTCTTCAGGACTGGCATCGCCCAGCGTCTTGTCGATCAGGCGGATGGCCTGACGGCATTCTGCAGCCACGCTGTGATGCCCGCTCTTGAGCTTGTCCAGCTCCTCAAGCACGGTCATCGGGATGGCGACGTGGTGTTCTTCGAAGTTAAGCAGGGCGTTTGGATCGTGAATCAATACGTTGGTATCGAGTACATAAAGGATTGGCTGGTTGGAGGAAGAACTACGTCCGTGATCATCCATACTCGGTCACCTTTGTGGGAGCCATTCGACGCAATACCTCGGCGGTGCTGCGCCTCGAAGTGACTACCGAATTCACCTGCGAGGGATCAAGTGAACTGCGCACACAAACTGGGTCTTGGAAGACGCCACCTGTGTTGCAGGTTTCGGCGGTCTGTCTTCGTAATACTCCAAAACCCATGACAGAAAAAAGCACTTTGACGCTTTTTTGAAGTTTATTTTTCAGAGTGACGAATAGCCCTTGGCGTGCAGGCAATGTGCCGTTAAAGTCGGAAGTCCGCCTGCATCGAATTTCACCAGAAATTCACCCCTCGCCCAATGTTTACGGGCTTTTGTCCTGTTTAACGAAAACCATCCTGACAGTCTTCCCAACCGATCCCGCTGGGCGCCGTTTGCGTGATCAGCCAGGGCAGCGCCGTTTTCACTCCGTCCTGCTTCACATTGAAATTAATCACCCCGTGCCGCCACAGCAGCATCAAGGTCAGCACCCGCTGAGCGCTTTGACTGGCCTTCAGCTTGCCCGCTCCGTCCTGGGCATCGATGTCCCAGAGTGCGACCCGCAAGCCCTGGGCCTCGAAGAAGCCTGCCGCGTCCGAACGTCGCTGACCATCGGGTGGGCGAAACAGCGGCACGTAATTCTCCGG
This sequence comes from Pseudomonas sp. LBUM1643, assembly GCF_059716215.1. NCBI lineage: Bacteria > Pseudomonadati > Pseudomonadota > Gammaproteobacteria > Pseudomonadales > Pseudomonadaceae > Pseudomonas > Pseudomonas sp. LBUM1643. Next base: position 1,044,934 of record NZ_CP166813.1, on the reverse strand, counting down.
CAATTTGCTTTTGACAAGATCGGCGCTGCGTCGCACCGAGTCCTGCCAGTCCTGCCAGTGGCTGTGGGAGCGAAACTCCCAGCCCTGAACGCCGATGCACTGCTGTGAATAGGTCGCCTGCAAGCTGGCCACCGGGCGGCCGGCGAGGCGCGCCTGGACATCCTTGCCGAGGACGAAGAACGTGCCGTTCATGTTCGACTTGCGAAGGTAGTCCGCGACCCAGTCCGTGTTGTCCGGCGCGGCGTTGGCAGCGCTGTCGAAAGTCAGCAGAAACAGTCGGTCATGCATGGCGTCCCCGTTGCGCTCGTAGTCGCCAAAACGATCGACTTCGCTGCTGGTCTGGGGAAACAGCGCAGCCTTGCGCAGTTGCTCGTCCAGATACTGCGCATGGAACAAGCGGCTCGGCTCGGCCCACTTGATGTAATAGCTGTCGTCGCTGACCTGGAACTTGGCAGCTTGCTCACGCAGCGTCGCCATGTCTTCGACGAGGAAGCAGAAGGACGCATCCTGGTCGCAGCTCTGCTGGGCGAAGTTGTAGTTGGTCAGCAAACGCTGCCACAGTCGCTGGCGCAGGTTGTTGATGGAATCCACATTAACGGTGCGCAGCCCCAGCCGCTGTGCCAGGCCCGCCTCATCCATTGACTCACTGGCCAGCAAGACGCGTGCGAACATGAGGATCTCGGCACGCGACGCGACATCGAACAGGGTCGGGTTGCCGAGCTGTTCGGGCCAGGTGCTGCGATCCAGCGTCGCCACGTCGCCGGGCGCCGCCAGGGCACCGAAACTCAGAAGCCAGGTGAAGCAGAAAAAAACGATACGCAATGGGATGTCTCCATAACAAAACCCGCGCGGCACTATATATCGGGAAGATCAAAAGATCGCAGCCTCGCTGCGCTCGACAGCTCCTACAGATACACCCCAATTCCTCGTAGGAGCCGTCAAGCGAAGCGAAGGCCGCGATCTTTTCCATGTCACCACCGATCAGCTATCACCCTCATAGCTGGAGTCAACAGAGACAACCCCCTAGAATCGCCCCCACGATTAAAGGAGACGACTTCATGCTGATGGTGATTTCCCCCGCCAAGACCCTCGATTACGAAACACCGCCGGCGACCCAGCGCTTTACCCAACCGCAATACCTTGACCATTCCCAGGAGCTGATCCAGCAATTGCGCGACCTTACACCCGCGCAGATCAGCGAGTTGATGCACGTCTCCGACAAGATCGGCGGGCTCAACGCCGCGCGCTTCGGCAGCTGGACGCCCGCGTTCACACCGGAAAACGCCAAGCAGGCATTGCTGGCCTTCAAGGGAGATGTGTACACCGGGTTGAACGCGCAAACCTTCAGCGAAGCCGATTTCGATTACGCCCAGCAACACCTGCGCATGCTCTCCGGGCTCTATGGCCTGCTGCGCCCGCTGGACCTGATGCAGCCGTATCGCCTGGAAATGGGCACCAAACTGGCGAACGCTCGCGGCAAGGATCTGTATGCCTTCTGGGGCACGCGAATCAGCGAATGGCTGAACGAAGCCCTGGCAGATCAGGGGGATGACGTGCTGCTGAACCTGGCGTCCAACGAATACTTCTCGGCCGTCAAACGCAGCGCCCTGAACGCTCGCATCATTAATACCGACTTCAAGGACCTGAAAAACGGGCAGTACAAGATCATCAGTTTCTACGCGAAAAAAGCCCGCGGAATGATGAGCCGTTTCGTCATTGAAGAACGCATCAACGACCCGGCAGCCCTCAAGCAATTCGACGTTCAAGGTTATCGCTACAGCGCCGAACAGTCGAAACCGGACCACCTGGTATTTCTCCGCGATCACGCTCCCGAGTGACGCCCCCGATTGGCGCACGAGCTTCGTGCGCCATCGATTGATCGTCTGACAATTCCCCGTCAAATTCGCCGACTTATTGGCGCCATAAATCCAGCGCGCAATCTTCTAACTTTTGTTTCACTCGACTTCGGTGATTTTTTTCAGTAGTGGCACTGAAAATTTTTATCAGTAGTGGCACAAAACTATCCCCGCCTAGTATTCGCCTATATATAAAGGGCGAAACCGCACGTGCTATCAATATGAGAGCAGTGCCATCTTTCTCAATATTTCAAGAAATTTCAGATTTCACGATGGGCGGACCGGAACTATGTCCAAATGCGTCGCTCATACCACCGGTAACGATTATCCGTGAGGTTGTACGAGATAACTTACGCAGATAAGAGATTCAGATAGCGAAGTTGTCACATTAACTAGCGCTGATTAATCCCTCATTTGGACAACATCTGAAGGAAAGGAGATACGCAGCACTCATATCCCCTAAAAGGCCAAGGCTGCGCCCTTATAAACGTGCTCGCCAGAGCACCCAACCGCTTGATCTACGGGCTTATCGCCCGCCATTGAGCGCGCACGACCTTTGCACAAGCGGTCCTCCGATTCGAGGATCAGCTGCATAACAGGGCACTTCATAATAATAAAGCCTGGTTGCGCACATCTTGAGTGCACTTATTTAGTCACTCGGAACTTATATGCCTGCACGCGGCACTGCGGCGCTAATTCGCTGCACTTCCGAGTGCACTAACGCTGAACACCATTAATACCGGCCATCTAATGGCCTGGTTAATACCGGCTTGAAAATAGAAGAGGTAATTGCGATGCGCATCAGCATATTTGGTTTGGGTTACGTTGGCGCAGTCTGTGCCGGTTGCCTGTCTGCTCGGGGCCATGACGTCGTTGGCGTCGATGTAGCCAAAGACAAGATCGATATGATCAACGCCGGTAAATCGCCGATCGTTGAACCGGGTCTGGGCGAACTTCTGCAGAAGGGTATCGAGACCGGCAAACTGCGCGGCACGACCAACTTCGCAGAAGCCATCCGCGACACTGACCTGTCGATGATCTGCGTCGGTACGCCGAGCAAGAAAAACGGCGACCTGGAACTGAACTACATCGAAGCCGTGTGCCGCGAGATCGGTTTTGTCCTGCGTGACAAGACCACCCGCCACACCATCGTGGTTCGCAGCACCGTTCTGCCGGGCACTGTCGCAAACGTTGTCATCCCGATCCTCGAAGACTGCTCCGGCAAGAAAGCAGGCGTCGACTTCGGCGTTGCAGTGAACCCTGAGTTCCTGCGTGAAAGCACTGCGATCGCCGACTACGACCAACCGCCAATGACCGTCATCGGCGAGTTCGACAAAGCTTCGGGTGACGTTCTGCAATCGCTGTACGAAGAACTCGACGCACCGATCATCCGCAAGGACATCGCCGTTGCCGAGATGATCAAGTACACCTGCAACGTGTGGCACGCCACCAAAGTGACCTTCGCCAACGAGATCGGCAACATCGCCAAGGCTGTCGGCGTCGATGGTCGTGAAGTGATGGAAGTGGTCTGCCAGGACAAGACACTGAACCTGTCCCAGTACTACATGCGTCCAGGTTTCGCCTTCGGCGGTTCGTGCCTGCCAAAGGACGTTCGCGCCCTGACCTTCCGTGCCGGTTCCCTGGACGTCGATGCGCCGCTGCTGAACTCGCTGATGCGCAGCAACGTGTCGCAAGTGCAGAACGCATTCGACATCGTTTCCAGCCACGACAAACGCAAAGTCGCCCTGCTGGGCCTGAGCTTCAAGGCCGGTACCGATGACCTGCGCGAAAGCCCGCTGGTGGACCTGGCCGAAATGCTGATCGGCAAAGGCTACGACCTGAGCATCTACGACAGCAACGTCGAGTACGCCCGTGTTCACGGTGCGAACAAGGATTACATCGAGTCGAAAATCCCCCACGTCTCGTCCTTGCTCAACTCGGACTTCGACGACGTGATCAACAACTCCGACGTGATCATCCTCGGCAACCGTGACGAGAAATTCCGCGCCCTGGCGCAGAACGCCCCGCACGGCAAGCAAGTGATCGACCTGGTCGGCTTCATGTCCCAAGCCACCAGCGTCGCCGGTCGCACCGAAGGCATCTGCTGGTAACACGGAATCCCGCCTCCGTTAAAACCTGTGGGAGCACGGCTTGCCGGCGATGACGGTTTTGAAATCGCCATCGCCAGCAAGCTGTGCTCCTACACGGGCAAGGAGCTTGCAACTGACTTTAGGATTCCGATTATGCACAGGCTAAAGCACGGCCTACTTCAGGCCGCCGGTTGGCTGTTTTACCTCAGTATTTTGATGGGCATCGCCATGGCGTTGCCTGTGTCCACCTTCGACTCCGAATCGAAAGACTTCATCTTTCTGATCGGCATCGTCGGTATCTGGCGTTACTCGATGGGTGCCACGCACTTCCTGCGCGGCATGCTGTTCTTGTACGTGGTCTACCCGCACCTGCGACGCAAAGTACGCAAGCTGGGCAAAGCGGCAGACCCGTCCCACGTGTTCCTGATGGTCACCAGTTTCCGTATCGACGCGCTGACCACCGCGCAGGTCTACGCCTCGGTGATCCGCGAAGCGATCGACTGCGGTCTGCCGACCACGATGGTCTGCTCCATCGTGGAAATGTCCGATGAGAAGCTGGTGAAGAGCCTCTGGACGCGGATGAATCCGCCGGACCGGGTCAAGCTCGACTTCGTGCGCATTCCCGGCACCGGTAAACGCGACGGCCTGGCCTACGGTTTCCGCGCCATCTCCCGCCACCTGCCGGACGACCGCGCCGTGGTTGCAGTGATCGATGGCGACACCGTGCTCGGCGAAGGCACCGTGCGCAAGACCGTGCCGTGGTTCCAGCTGTTCGGCAACGTCGGCGGCCTGACCACCAACGAGTTCTGCGAAGTGCGCGGCGGCTACATCATGAGCGAATGGCACAAACTGCGTTTCGCCCAGCGCCACATCAACATGTGCTCGATGGCCTTGTCCAAACGCGTGCTGACCATGACCGGCCGGATGTCGGTGTTCCGTGCCACCGTGGTGACCAACCCGGAATTCATTGCCGACGTGGAAAGCGACTCGCTGCAGCACTGGCGCCTGGGCCGCTTCAAGTTCCTCACCGGTGACGACAAGTCGAGCTGGTTCAGCCTGATGCGCCTGGGCTACGACACCTTCTACGTGCCCGACGCCGCGATCAACACCGTGGAACACCCGCCGGAAAAAAGCTTCATCAAGGCCAGCCGCAAACTGATGTTCCGCTGGTACGGCAACAACCTGCGCCAGAACTCCCGCGCCCTGGGCCTGGGGATGAAACGCCTCGGTCTGTTCACCTCGGTGGTGCTGTTCGACCAGCGCGTGTCGATGTGGACTTCGCTGCTCGGCCTGACCGTCGCGATCATCGCCAGCTTCAAATACGGCACCGCGTTCATCCTCGCTTACCTGCTGTGGATCGGCATTACCCGCCTGATTCTGACCCTGCTGCTGTCCTGCTCCGGTCACAAGATCGGCCCGGCTTACCCGGCGATTCTCTATTACAACCAGATCGTCGGCGCGCTGGTGAAGATCTACGTGTTCTTCCGCCTCGATCAACAGTCCTGGACTCGCCAACCCACTTCTCTGACCCGTGATCTCGCCAGCTTTCAACGTTGGTTCAACACCTGGTCGTCTCGGACCATGACCTTCTCCGCCGGCAGCATTTTTGTCGCCGTGCTGCTGATGATGGTCTGACCGCCCCCTTATTGAATTAACCAGGAAATCGCCCCTTATGAATACCGCCGTCAACGCCAACGTAGTGCACGAATCTGAAGCCCAGCGCCAACACGCCCGAGTGAAAATCCCGGCCAAGCTGCGCTTCTTCGGTCCTGACCGGACCCCGGTTGAAGCTCGAGTGATCGACCTTTCCGCTGGCGGCCTGGCCTTCAACGCCGGTCAGCTGCCGCTGAAAATCGGCGATGTGCACAAGGCTCGCCTGCAGTTCGTCATCGATAACCTCGGCCTGGCCATGGACGTGGAGTTGCAGGTTCGCTCCTATGACCGCCAGACCGGTCGCGCCGGTTGCCAGTTCCAGAACCTGGAACAGCAGGACATCTCGACCTTGCGTCACCTGATCACCTCGCACCTGGCCGGCGACATCGTCAGCATGGGTGAAGTGCTGGCGACCCTGCAGCGCGACAACTTCACCAAGGCGCGCAAGGTCAAGGACGGCGGCCACGGCATGACCCCGTTCGGTCGTCTGCGTGCAGTGACCTTCAGCCTGGCGATTTTCCTCGTCGGCCTGGCGGCGTTCGGTTTCATCTTCAAGTCGGTGTACGGCATGTACTTCGTCAGCCACGCCCAGGCCGGTCTGGTCAGCGTGCCGGGCATGAACATCACCATGCCGCGTGACGGCACCGTGCAAAGCCTGATCAAGGCTGACGGCGTTGCTGCCAAAGGCGCACCGCTGGCGACGTTCAGCACCAGCATGCTCGACGTGCTCAAAGGTCATCTGGACGAAGACCAGCTGCAACCGGCCAAGGTTGAAGAGCTGTTCGGCAAGCAAATGACCGGCACCCTGACCTCGCCGTGCGATTGCACCGTGGCGCAGCAACTGGTTGCAGACGGTCAGTACGCCAGCAAGGGCGATGTGATTTTCAATCTGGTGCCGCGTAACAGCGAAGCCAACGTCGAAGCTCGCTTCTCCTATCGCCAGTTCGGCGACGTTCGTCCAGGCACCAACGTCAGCTTCCAGATTGCCGGCGAGGACAAGACCCGCACCGGCAAGATCGTCAGCAGCACCAGCCTGAAAAGCGCTGATCTGTCTTCCGACATCCGCGTGCTGATCCAGCCTGACGAACCTCTGGACAGCAAGTTCGCCGGTCGCCCGGTTGAAGTGAACAGCGACCGCGGCCCGAACCTGAACTGGCTGATCGACAAAGCCATGGCTGCTGGTCTGTAACCGGAGGACATGCCTGTGACCCTTTTCCTCAAAACACCGCAATCCCTGTGGGAGCGAGCCTGCTCGCGATGGGATCTGCGCGGTTTGTCTGATGTACCGAGTTGCGGGAATCGCCAGCAGGCTGGCTCCCACAGGAGTGCAATGTGTGCCTTGGCATTGGCGGTGAGTCTCGCCGGTTGCGCCGGCCTGCCCGACCAGCGCCTGGCCAATGAAGCTCTCAAGCGCGGCGACACCGCGCTGGCTCAGCAGAACTATAAGCAACTGGCCGACCTCGGCTACAGCGAAGCCCAGGTGGGTCTCGCCGATATCCAGGTCGACAGCCGTGACCCGGCGCAGATCCGGCAGGCCGAGGCGACTTACCGCGCCGCCGCCGATGTCTCGCCGCGAGCCCAAGCTCGCCTGGGTCGCTTGCTGGTCGCCAAACCGGGTTCGACCGAAGCCGAACAGCACGAAGCAGAAGGCCTGTTGAAAAAGGCCTCGGCCAATGGCGAAGGCAATACGCTGATCCCTCTGGCCATGCTGTACCTGCAATACCCTCACAGTTTCCCGAACATCAACGCCCAGCAGCAAATCAGCCAATGGCGCGCCGAAGGCAAGCCTGAAGCGGGTCTCGCCCAAGTGCTGCTGTATCGCACCCAAGGCACTTACGACCAGCACCTGGACGAAGTCGCAACCATCTGCAAAGCCGCGTTGAACACCACCGACATCTGCTACGTCGAGCTGGCCACGGTTTATCAGAAACAAGCCAAGCCCGAGCTGCAAGCCGAGCTGATCAAGCAGATGCAAGCGGCCCACGCGCGCGGCACCGTTTCCGCTCAGCGCGTGGACAGCGTCGCTCGCGTACTCGGCGATCCGACCCTGGGCACCACCGACGAGAAAACCGCGCAGTCGCTGCTCGAAGGCATCGCCCCTGGCTACCCTGCGTCGTGGGTCAGCCTTGCACAACTGCTCTACGACTTTCCCGAACTCGGTGATGTCGACACGATGATGAAGTACCTGGACAACGGCCGCGCCGCCGATCAGCCGCGCGCCGAGTTGTTGCTGGGCAAGCTCTACTACGAAGGCAAAATGGTCCCGGCGGACGCCAAGGCTGCTGAAGAACACTTCCAGAAAGCCGTTGGCCGCGAAGTCGCCGCCGATTACTACCTCGGCCAGATCTATCGCCGTGGCTACCTGGGCAAGGTCTATTCGCAAAAAGCGCTGGACCACTTGCTGACCGCTGCGCGCAACGGCCAGAACAGCGCCGACTTCGCCATTGCCCAGCTGTTTTCCCAAGGTAAAGGCACCAAGCCCAACCCGCTCAACGCGTATGTCTTCAGCCAGCTCGCCAAGGCTCAAGACACCCCGCAAGCCACCGAGCTTGCGCAAACACTCGAAGCCCAACTGCCGCCTGCCCAGCTCGCCGAGGCCCAACGCCTGTTGAAACAAGAACAGGCCGTTCGTGGTGCCTTGAGCCAGAACACGCTGGATCTGCATGCCCTGCAAGAAGAAGACGGCGAGGAATCCCTATGAAGTTGAATCCCATGTTCAAACCAGAGATCGCCGCGCACCCTGTAGCAGCTGCCGAAGGCTGCGTTCGATCGCGCAGCGGTCGCCCTATGGTCGTCCCGAATCTTTCCGAAAGAACGCTGACCCTGATTTTACGACTGCTGCGCAGCCGGACGCAGGCTTCGCCAGCTGCTACAAAAATGTTCTCGCTTTCGAAGTTGGGGATGGGCTTGAGTTTCGCGCTGGTCTGGTCGTGCCCGACCCTCGCGGCCCTGACTGAAAGCCAGAACTACGGCCTTGATGTGAAGGTCACCGCCCAATCCGAAGACGATACCGACCTGGGTACGCAAAAAGGCGGCGACGTCAATGGCGTCGGCCTCGACCTGCGCCCTTGGGTGTATGGCGAAAGCGGCGCGTGGAGTGCTTATGCGATGGGTCAGGCGGTGACTTCCACCGACATCATCGAGACCGACACGCTGCAGCAGTCCGACAGCGACGGCACCCAGACCACCGACAACGGTGATCGCAAGACCAAGAAAAACTACCTGGCGATGCGTGAATTCTGGGTCGGCTACAGCGGCCTCACGCCTTACCCTGGCGAGATGCTGAAGCTCGGCCGCCAGCGCCTGCGCAACGACGACGGCCAATGGCGCGACACCAACATCGAAGCCTTGAACTGGACGTTCGACACCACCCTGCTGCGCGCCAACGCCGGTGTCGCCGAACGCTTCAGCGAATACCGCACCGACCTCAAGGAGCTGGCGCCAAAAGACAAGGATCGCCTGCATGCCTACGCCGATGCGGCGTACCAGTGGACTCCGGGAAACTGGGTCGGCATTCGCGGTCATCACACCCACGATGACGGCAAGCTCGACTACGCGGAACCCGGCGTAGCGCCCGATTCCCTGGACAAGCAACAGAACGGCGACCTCAGCTGGATCGGCCTCACCGCCGACAGCGATGCCTATAACTGGCGCAACACCAACACCGTCAACTACTGGGGCAGCGTCACCGGCATGAGCGGCGACCGCAACAAGGTCAACCCGCTGAACGCCGACGGCACCGCGCCTGCGCAAGCCAAGACCAGTGGCAACGTGGATGGCTGGGCCACCGACCTGGGCGTGCGTCTGCGCCTCGATCCGCAATGGCAAGTCGGCGCAGCCTATGCCCGCGCCAGCGCCGATTACGAACAGAACGGCCTGGAAAGCAACCGTTCGAACTACACCGGTACCCGCTCGCGTGTGCACCGTTTCGGCGAGGCTTTCCGTGGCGAAATGAACAACATGCAGAGCGCTTCCCTGTTTGGTTCGTGGATGCTCAACGACGAATACGACGCCAGCGTGATCTACCACAAATTCTGGCGCGTCGACGGCAACAAGCCCGTCGGCAGCAACGGCATCAACGCCGTGCAGAACAACACCGACGACGTGACCGGGGCCATCCTCTCCAGCACGTCCCTGCCGCTGGAAGACGGCAGCAAGGACCTCGGCCAGGAAATGGACGTGGTGGTCACCAAGTACTTCAAGCAAGGCTTGCTGCCTGCTTCGCTGAGCCAGTCGATCGATGAGCCTTCCGCTCTGGTGCGTTTGCGTGGCGGTGTCTTCAAGCCAGGCGATGCCTACGGCAAAGGCGTTGACTCGTACATGCACCGCGCATTCATCGACGTGATCTGGCGCTTCTGATGCGAACCGCGAAGGGAGTGCCCGACATGAATAATCCGAAGCGAGGTTCGATCACCTTGCTGGCCGGCGCGATGCTGCTGGCAAGCTCGGCTGCCTTCGCCAACGTGGAACCGGCGACCAAGCCTGTGACCATCGGCAAAGAGCTGCAACAGGCCAAGACCTACACGGTCACCAGCGCGCCGACCGCGCCGCTGGAGCTTGCAAAGCCAACACTGCCTGACACCTCCGGCTACACCGCCGAAGCCATCGCCGCAAAAATCGTGCGCACCAAAGCCGGCAAAATCAGTGTGCGCCGGATGATGCAGGAAGACGCCCTGAAAGACTTCATTGGCGGCGACAACAAGATGGCCGAGTGGGTGGTGCGTCAGCACGGTATCCCGCAGGCGATCTTTATCGACGACGGCTACATGAACCTCAAGGACCTGGCGAAGAAAGTACCCAAGCAGTACTTCAGCGAAACCTCGCCGGGGGTTTACCTGGCGAAGTTGCCGATCGTGGTCGGGAACAAGGGCATCCTGGAAATCGACAAACAGACCCAGGAATTGCGCCTGTCCCAAGAGGCCGGCTCGTTCCTGGTCAACGACGGCCAGTTGTTTGTGCGCGATACCAAAATCACCGGCTGGCGCGAGAAGGACAACGGTCCGTCGACGTTCAAGTCACCGAAGGAATTCCGTCCGTTCCTGCTGTCCTGGGGCGGCACCGAGACCTACATCGCCAACAGCAAGATCGCCAGTTTCGGCTACGCCAACAGTAAGTCCTACGGCGTGAGTATTTCCCAATACACGCCGAACATGGCCAAGGTGCTCAAGCGTCCCGAGCCGACCGGCTGGATCGTCGGCTCCGAGTTCTCGGACATGTGGTACGGCTTCTACTGCTACGAAACCACCGGCTTCGTGGTCAAGGGCAACACCTACAAAGACAACATCGTCTACGGCATCGACCCGCACGACCGTTCACACGGTCTGATCATTGCGGACAACACGGTGTACGGCACGAAGAAGAAGCACGGGATCATTATTTCCCGTGAGGTCAACGACAGCTTCATCTTCAATAACCGCAGCTTCGACAACAAATTGTCGGGCCTGGTGATCGACCGTAACAGCGTCAACAACCTGGTGGCCTACAACGAGATCTACAAGAACCACACCGACGGCATCACTCTCTACGAGAGTGCCGACAACCTGATCTATGGCAACAAGGTCATCAGCAACCGTCGTCACGGCATCCGTATTCGTAACAGCGTGAACATTCGCCTTTACGAAAACCTGTCACTGGCCAACGGCCTGACCGGCGTCTACGGCCACATCAAGGACCTGACCGACACCGACCGGGACATCAAGCTCGACCCGTTCGACGCCCAGGTGTCGCTGATTATCGTCGGCGGTGAACTGGCCGGTAACGGCAGCGGACCGCTGTCCATCGACTCGCCGCTGAGCGTCGAGTTGTATCGCGTGTCCATGCTCGCCCCGACCAAATCCAGCGGCATCAGCTTCAACGGCATTCTCGGTGAGCGCCAGAATGAAATTCTCGACCTGCTGGTGCGCCAGCAGAAAGCCGTGCTGATCGACCCTGTCGAACGCCAGACCGAAATGCAGGACTGAGGATAATTTTATGCACCCACACTTGATCAAATTACTCAGCCTGTCAGGCCTGACTCTCGGGATTCTCGCGGCCAGCAATGGCGTCCGTGCCGATGAGGTCAAAGCGCCGGCATTCACCGCTGATCCGTGCTGCAACCTGTGCCCGGAAGCGCACGACGCGAAGAACTACACCACGCGCTATCAGCAGAACTTCACCACACTGGTGCAGGCTCAGGGCGACTGGCTGTTCCGTACGCAGGAAGACTTGCGCACCGAATTCGACACCACGCCGGCCGGCTACAAACGCATGAAAGAACTGCACGATGCGTTCAAGAGCAAAGGCGTGGAACTGGTGGTGGTTTACCAGCCGACCCGTGGTCTGGTGAACCGCAACAAGCTCAATCCGGAAGAAAAAGCCAAGTTCGATTTCGACAAGGCGCTGAAGAACTACAAGACCATGCTCGGGCGTTTCGCGCAGATGGGTTACGTGGTGCCGGACCTGTCGCCGCTGACCAACGAATCGCTGCCGGACACCCTGCCCGCCCACGATTTCTACTTCCGCGGCGACCAGCACTGGACACCGTATGGCGCCCAGCGCACGGCGAAAATCGTGGCTGAAAAGGTCAAGCAGATTCCGGCCTACGCCGACATTCCGAAACGCGAATTCGAGACCCACAGGTCGGGTCGCATGGGCAAGACCGGAACATTACACAATATGGCCGGTCAACTCTGCGGCACCAGTTACGCAATCCAGTACATGGATCAATTCACCACAGAACCCAAAGGCGAAGCCGCCGATGGCGATCTGTTCAGTGACTCCGGCAATCCGGAGATCACCCTGGTCGGTACCAGTCACAGTGGCAAGAACTACAACTTCGCCGGTTTCCTCGAAGAGGCCATCGGCGCCGACATCCTCAACGTGGCGTTCCCCGGCGGTGGCCTGGAAGGTTCGATGCTGCAGTACCTGGGCAGCGAAGAGTTCCAGACCAAGCCACCGAAGATTCTGATCTGGGAATTCTCGCCGCTCTATCGCCTCGACCAGGAAACCATCTACCGCCAGATGATGGCGCTGCTGGACAACGGTTGCGAAGGTAAGGATGCACAGATGACCGGCAGTACCACGTTGAAACCGGGCAAGAACGAATTGATGGTCAACAGCAAGAACCTGAACCTGCAAAACAGCAGTCACCAGGTAGACATCCGCTTCGCCGATCCCTCGGTGAAAACCCTGCAAGCCACCCTCTGGTACATGAACGGTCGCCACGAGGACATCAAAATCGACAAACCGGAAACTTCCGACACCGACGGGCGTTTTGCCTTCGAGTTGCGCACGGACGAAGACTGGGCCTCGCAGAATCTGCTGGCCGTCGAAGTCCAGGGCCCTGAAGCAGGTGCCGCGCCACAGAAGGTCGAAGCGAAAATCTGCAAACGCAACGTATTCCCGAGTGCTGAGCAACGTACCGCTCAGGTCGGGCAATGAGGTCTGCCATGCGAAACCGAACGTTGAAAAATTTACTCGCGCCATCGCTGCTGACACTGGCGATGTTCGCCGGCGCCACCCAGGCTGCCGCGCCGTTGCGCCCGCCACAGGGTTACTTCGCGCCGATTGAAAAAGTCAAAACCGGCGACAGCAGCAAAGGCTGTGATGCGATGCCGACGCCGTACACCGGTTCGCTGCAATTTCGCAGCAAGTACGAAGGTTCCGACAAGGCCCGTTCGACCCTGAACGAGCAGTCGGAAAAAGCCTTTCGCGACACCACCGCCGACATCACCAAGATGGAGCGCGGCACCAGCAAGCGTGTCATGCAGTTCATGCGTGACGGTCGCCCGGAACAGCTGGAATGCACGCTCAACTGGCTGACGGCCTGGGCCAAGTCCGATGCGTTGATGTCCAAGGACTTCAACCACACTGGCAAGTCCATGCGCAAATGGGCGCTGGGCAGCATGGCGTCTTCGTACATCCGCCTGAAGTTCTCCGACTCGCACCCGTTGGCGAACCATCAGCAAGAGTCGCAGTTGATCGAAGCCTGGTTCAGCAAGATGGCGGATCAGGTGGTCAGCGATTGGGACAACCTGCCGCTGGAAAAAACCAACAACCACTCGTACTGGGCCGCCTGGTCGGTGATGGCAACGTCCGTCGCCACCAACCGCCGTGACCTGTTCGACTGGGCCGTCAAGGAATACAAGGTCGGCGTCAATCAGGTCGACCCCGACGGCTACCTGCCCAACGAACTCAAGCGCCAGCAACGCGCCCTCGCCTACCACAACTACGCCCTGCCACCGCTGGCAATGATCGCCAGCTTTGCCCAGGTCAACGGTGTGGATCTGCGTCAGGAAAACAACGGCGCGTTGAAACGTCTGGGTGATCGAGTGCTCGCCGGGGTTAAAGACCCGGACGAATTCGAAGAGAAGAACGGCAAGGAACAGGACATGACCGACCTCAAGGTCGACTCGAAATTTGCCTGGCTGGAACCGTTCTGCACGCTCTACACCTGCTCGCCGGATGTGCTTGAGAAAAAGCACGAGATGCAGCCGTTCAAGACCTTCCGCCTCGGGGGTGACCTGACCAAGGTCTACGACCCGGCCAATGAAAAAGGCAAGGGTTCTTAAGGCTGACTGTATTCCCCTGTGGCGAGGGAGCTTGCTCCCGCTCGGCTGCGAAGCAGTCGTAACCCGGTGAACGCGGATTGAATGAGACACCGCGTCATCTGGTTTGAGGGTTGCTTCGCACCCCAGCGGGAGCAAGCTCCCTCGCCACAGGTAAGTACGCAGCATGCAATACATCCTCCAGATTTCTGTGGGGGGTTTGGGGGGGCCGTTGGCCCTTGACTGTTGGTTAAACATGGAGAGATCGGGATGGTATTTTCATCCAACGTGTTCCTGTTTCTGTTCTTGCCGATCTTTCTCGGCATGTACTACCTGAGCGGAATACGCTATCGCAACCTGCTGCTTCTGATCGCCAGTTATGTGTTCTATGCCTGGTGGCGCGTGGACTTTCTGGCTCTGTTCGCGGCGGTTACGCTGTGGAATTACTGGATCGGCCTCAAAGTCGGCGCCGCCGGCGTGCGGACCAAACCGGCCCAGCGCTGGCTGCTGCTCGGCGTGGCTGTCGACCTGTGCATTCTCGGCTACTTCAAGTACGCCAACTTCGGCGTCGACAGCATCAATGCAATGATGACGTCGGTCGGCCTGTCGCCGTTCATCCTGACCCACGTGCTGTTGCCGATCGGTATCTCGTTCTACATTTTCGAGTCCATCAGCTACATCATCGACGTCTACCGTGGTGATACCCCGGCGACCCGCAACCTGATCGACTTCGCGGCGTTCGTGGCGATTTTCCCGCACCTGATCGCCGGCCCGGTATTGCGCTTTCGCGACCTGGCCGATCAGTTCAATAACCGTACTCATACCCTCGACAAATTCTCCGAGGGCTGCACGCGGTTCATGCAGGGTTTCATCAAGAAGGTCTTCATCGCCGACACCCTCGCCGTCGTCGCCGATCACTGCTTCGCCTTGCAGAACCCGACCACGGGTGATGCCTGGCTCGGCGCCCTCGCCTACACCGCGCAACTGTATTTCGACTTCTCCGGCTACAGCGACATGGCCATCGGCCTGGGCTTGATGATGGGTTTCCGCTTCATGGAAAACTTCAAGCAGCCGTACATCAGCCAGTCGATTACCGAGTTCTGGCGTCGCTGGCACATCAGCCTGTCCACCTGGCTGCGCGACTACCTGTACATCACCCTGGGCGGTAACCGCAAAGGCACGTTGATGACCTATCGCAACCTGTTCCTGACCATGCTGCTCGGTGGTCTGTGGCACGGCGCGAACATCACTTACATCGTGTGGGGTGCATGGCACGGTATGTGGCTGGCGATCGAAAAAGCGCTCGGCCTGAACACTTCGCCGCGCAGCATCAATCCGATCCGTTGGGCGCTGACGTTCCTGCTGGTGGTCATGGGCTGGGTGATCTTCCGTTCGGAAAACCTGCACGTCGCCGGTCGCATGTATGGCGCGATGTTCAGCTTCGGCGAATGGTCGCTGTCGGAACTCAACCAGGCCAGCCTCACCGGCCTGCAAGTGGCGACGCTGATTGTGGCGTACGCAACCCTGGCGTTCTTCGGCATCCGCGATTTCTACAGCAACCTGCCGCCTGAGAAGACTAAGCCGGTGGTGAACGTCGAAGCCGACGGCCCTGCCACGGCAACACCGGGAATGATCAAAGCCGTACCGGGCGATAACCCGGCCAGCATCCACGAACCGGGCTACACCGTTGGCGTTGAAGCCACCGTGCAACCGGCTTACTGGACCGCTGACTGGTCGCGCTACGTGATGCGAACGCTGGTACTGCTGCTGTTCATCGCCTCGATTTTCAAACTTTCGGCGCAAAGCTTCTCGCCGTTCCTTTACTTCCAGTTCTGAGGGATCTGACCATGACCCGCTCATTACGCATCTTCTACATCGCCCTGTTCATGGTGACGCTGGTTGTCCTGGGCCTGTGGTCCACGCGCAGCTTCATGGGCTTCAGCACCAATGCCGAAACCACGGTTCTCAACGGTCGCTGGACCAAGGCCGTCGAGACGCACTACGACGACGAATTCCCGATCAAGCGCCTGGGTACAAACCTGTGGGCTGCACTGGATTTCAAACTGTTCAACGAAGGTCGTCCGGGCGTCGTGCTCGGTCGCGATCAGTGGCTCTACAGCGATGAAGAGTTCAACCCGATCGTCAACGAAGAGCTGAACCTGCAAGGCAACTACGCGCTGGTTGAAGGCGTACGCCAGACCCTGAAAGAGAAAGGCGTGAAACTGGTGATGGCGATCGTGCCGGCCAAGGCACGCTTGTACCCCGAGCACTTGGGTGAAGTAAAACCTTCGAGCATCCACGGCAATCTGTACCAGGACTTTCACGCTCGTGTGGCGGCCGACAAGATCCTCGCCCCTGACCTGCTGGGCCCGTTCAACAAGGCCAAGCTGAACGGCGAGCAAGTGTTCCTGCGCACCGACACCCACTGGACCCCTGAAGGCGCGCAGGTCGCTGCCGAAACCCTGGCGAAAACCATTCAGGCCAAGTTCCCGCTCAGCAGCGAGCCGCAGCAGTTCGTCACCAAGCCTGCGGAGAAAGTTACCCACAAGGGCGACCTTCGTCTGTTCCTGCCGCTGGACCCGCTGTTCGAAAACCTGATGCCGGCGCAAGAGCCGCTGCAGAAGCGCAACACCGTGGCCGTCTCTGATCAGCCTGCCGGTGATGACGCCCTGTTCGCCAACACCGAAGTGCCGGTGGCCTTGATCGGCACCAGCTACAGCGCCAACCCCAACTGGAATTTTGTGGGTGCGCTCAAACAAGCGCTGAACAGCGACGTGGTCAATTACGCCGAAGACGGCCACGGCCCGATTCTGCCGATGCTCAGCTACCTCAAAAGCGACGCTTTCAAGAACAGCCCGCCACAGGTGCTGATCTGGGAGTTTCCTGAACGTTATCTGCCTGTGAACAACGAAATCGGTGACGCCGACCCGCAGTGGGTCGCAGAGCTTAAACAAGCTGGCGCCCGCCAACAAAACGTAGCCGCAAACACTAAATCCGAGACGCCCGACCGGGCGCAAAACTGAAAGAGAGGTACACCATGACTTTCACTACTACTCCTCGCCGTCTCGCTAAGACCTTTGCTCTGGCAGCCACCTTCAGCGTCCTGTCCATGAACGCCTTCGCTGGCGGTGACTCGGCGCTCTACGGCCCGACCGCACCGAAAGGATCGAGCTTTGTACGTATCTACAACGCCGGTAACGCTGAAGTCAGCGCCACCGTCGGCACCACCAACCTGAGCGATGTCGCGCCGCTGTCCAGCAGTGACTTCAGCTTCATGCCGGGCGGTGACTACAGCGCCAAGGTCGGCAGCCAGTCCCTGCCGGTGAAACTGGCCGGTGATCACTATTACACCCTGGTCAACAACGCCAGCGGCGCACCGCAATTGATCGAAGAGCCGCCGTTCAAGAACAAGCAGAAATCCCTGGTTCGCGTGCAGAACCTGAGCGACAAGGCCCTGACCCTGAAGACTGCCGATGGCAAGACTGAAGTGGTCCCGTCCGTGGCTGCCAAAGGTCGTGGCGAACGTGAAATCAACCCGGTGAAAGTCAGCCTGGCCCTGTACGACGGCGCCACCAAAGTCGGCGACGTGAAGCCGGTTGCCCTGGAACGCGGTGAAGCCGCGGTGCTGTACGTCACCGGCAGCGGCACCAGCCTGTCGCCAGTCTGGGTAAAACGCCCGGTGTCGACGCGCTAATTAATTCTCTGAATTGACCCGGCTCTCTGTGGGAGCCGGCCTGCCGGCGATACAGGCAACCCGGATTTACCGATGTACCGGGTTGATGCCATCGCTAGCAGGCTAGCTCCCACCGGGACTGAGGTGTCAGTTGGGACACGAGACAAAAACAAGAGTGAAACGACACAGCGTTCGTAGCTCTAACCAAACGATTTTCAAGGAGTAACAACATGATTCCGGTGATCTTGTCAGGTGGTAGCGGCTCACGTCTTTGGCCGCTTTCGCGTAAGCAATTCCCTAAACAGTTTCTCGCCCTGACCGGCGAACACACACTGTTCCAGCAAACCCTGGAGCGTCTGGTGTTCGAAGGCATGGACACTCCGATCGTGGTCTGCAACAAGGAACACCGCTTCATCGTCAACGAGCAGTTGAGCGCGCGTAACCTCGACACCCAACGCATCCTGATGGAACCGTTCGGCCGCAACACAGCGCCAGCGGTTGCCCTGACGGCGATGATGCTGGTCAATGAAGGTCGCGATGAGTTGATGCTGGTGCTGCCGGCGGATCATGTGCTTGAAGACCAGAAAGCCCTGCAACGCGCGTTGGCCCTGGCCACCGTGGCGGCTGAAAACGGCGAAATGGTGCTGTTCGGCGTCCCCGCCACCAAACCGGAAACCGGTTACGGCTACATCAAGTCGACCAATGATTCGCTGCTGCCGGAAGGCATCAGCCGCGTCTCGCACTTCGTCGAAAAACCGGACGTGAAACGCGCCACCGAGTTCGTCCAGTCCGGCGGTTACTTCTGGAACAGCGGCATGTTCCTGTTCCGCGCCAGCCGCTTTCTCGAAGAATTGAAAAAACACGATCCGGACATCTACGACACCTGCGTACTGACCCTGGAACGCAGCGAGCACGATGCCGACACCGTCGACATCGATTCCGCGACCTTCGCCTGCTGCCCGGACAACTCCATCGACTACTCGGTGATGGAAAAAACCCAGCGCGCCTGCGTCGTGCCGCTGACGGCTGGCTGGAGCGATGTCGGCTGCTGGTCGTCGCTGTGGGAAGTGAATGAAAAAGACGCCAACGGCAACGTCACCAAAGGCGACGTGGTCATCCAGGACAGCAAGAACTGCATGATCCACGGCAACGGCAAACTGGTGTCGGTGATCGGCCTGGAAAACATCGTGGTGGTCGAAACCAAGGACGCCATGATGATCGCGCACAAGGACAAAGTCCAAGGCGTGAAACAGATGGTCAATACCCTCAACGAACAGGGCCGCAGCGAGACCCAGACTCACTGCGAAGTCTATCGTCCGTGGGGCTCCTACGACTCGGTAGACATGGGCGGCCGCTTCCAGGTCAAGCGCATTTCGGTCAAGCCGGGCGCGTGCCTGTCGTTGCAGATGCATCATCACCGCGCCGAACACTGGATCGTGGTCAGCGGCACCGCTGAAGTGACCTGCGATGAGAACGTGTTTCTGCTCACTGAAAACCAGTCGACCTACATCCCGATCGCCTCGGTCCACCGCTTGCGCAACCCGGGCAAGATCTCGCTGGAAATCATCGAAGTGCAATCGGGCAGCTACCTGGGCGAAGACGATATCGAGCGGTTTGAAGATATCTACGGTCGTTCCAACCCGATCGAGCGCGGCGTGTCGGTGAAAACCATCGCGCAGTAACTGATCGTCAAAACAAGAAGCCCCCGTCCAGCCCACTGCGTTCCCTATCCGCAGCGGGTTGGGCGGGGGCTTTTTTGTCTGTTAATCAAGATCAAAAGATCGCAGCCTTCGGCAGCTCCTGCAGGGTTTATGCATTCCCATGTAGGAGCTGCGGCACGCTGCGATCTTTTGACCTTGCTTTTCCATCGCCAACCTCACCTGCCCTTAGGTAGGATGACCCTCTCTTCCCCCGAGGTTTGCGTGATGTTCATCGGCGTCCTGCTGGTCATTACCTGGTTGATCCTGTTGTTGCGCTACCCCGCCAAAGCCTTGCCTGTCTCTGTGGCCGCCGCCATCGGATTGGGGTTGGTAGCAGCGTGGGTGATCTGGCTGGACAACCGCGAGGTCAAGCAGTTGGCGCGGCTTGAGTTGCGCATTGCCTATGCGCCCGAACAGTGCCCGGCGGATCGTCCGTTGCAGCTGAAAATGAACAACGGCAACGATGTACCGTTGACGGAATTGCGCTGGAAAGTCGCCGCTTACGCGCCTGGGGATACGGTCAATCTGGCAGACAACCAATACAGCGCGCCACGCTACCGAGGCCCCGGCGAGCTGCAGGCTGGCGCGAGCTGGGAGGACTGTTTACCCATGCCGCCACTGCGCCCCGGTTATCGCCCGCAAACACTCGAGTTTCGCGCCGAGCGATTGCAAGGTACTTTCTCCGACTGATCGTCTCATTCCTCCCGCTGCACAAGGACCGCGCCATGCCCGTTGCGTTGATTACCGGATGTTCCAGCGGCATAGGCCGCGCCCTCGCCGATACGTTTAAAGCGGCCGGTTACGAAGTTTGGGCCAGCGCCCGCAAGTCTGAAGATGTGGCGCTTCTGGCCGCCGCCGGGTTCAGCGCTGTGCAATTGGATGTCAATGACGGCGCGGCGCTTGAATTGCTGAGCACACGGATCAATCAGGAGCGTGGCGGGCTCGACGTGCTGATCAACAACGCCGGTTATGGCGCCATGGGGCCGCTGCTCGATGGCGGTGTTGCGGCGATGCAGCGTCAGTTCGAAACCAATGTGTTTGCCATCGTCGGCGTCACCCGGGCGCTGTTTCCGGTGCTGCGTCGCGCCAAAGGATTAGTGGTGAACATTGGCAGCGTGTCCGGGGTGCTGGTCACGCCATTTGCCGGTGCTTACTGTGCGTCCAAGGCCGCTGTGCATGCACTGAGCGATGCCTTGCGCATGGAGCTGGCACCATTCGGTATTCGCGTGATGGAGGTCCAGCCGGGGGCCATCGAATCCAGCTTCGCCAAAAATGCCGGTCACGAAGCCGAACAGTTGATCACCGAACAGTCGCCCTGGTGGCCGTTGCGTGAAGGCATTCGGGCGCGGGCGAAAGCCTCTCAGGACAAGCCGACACCGGCCGGTGAGTTTGCCGTTGGTGTGTTGAAAGCCGTGCAGCAAAGCAAGCCGCCACGGTTGATTCGTCTGGGCAATGGCAGTCGGGCTTTGCCGTTATTGGCGGGGTTGTTGCCTAAAGGATTGCTGGAAGCTGGGTTGATGAAGCGGTTCGGGTTGAAGGGGCAGCTTTGAGACCGAGTTGACGCCATCGCTAGCGGGCTAGCTCCCACAGGTACGAGGGTGAACACATCATATGTGTACGACGCATATCCCCTGTGGGAGCGAGCCGGCTCCGGGCGGCGTTCCGACGATTGGGCCAGTACATTCACCGCAAATATCAGCCCCAGATCTTCATGAAATCAATAAACGCCCGCACCTTCAGCGGCAAGTGCCGGGTGTCCGGGTACAGCGCATACACCCCTTGCCGGGCGAACGAATGATCCGCCAGCAAGCGCACCAACCGCCCCGCCAGAAGATCCTCCTGGACCAGCCAGTCAGGCAGCACTGCCACGCCTTGCCCGGCCAAGGCAAACGCCCGCAATGTGACCGAGTTGTCCGCGACGATCGCCGTTGTCCACGGCCCCGGAGGGTACAGATGCTCCACACCGTCGGGGTCTGTCACCGTCAATTCCGGCACTCGCCCATGCCCCAGCGTTGGCCACTGCTCCAGTGCCGCCAAGGTGGATGCCGGGGCAAAACGCTCGATCAGGGCAGGCGCCGCCACCGCGAAAATATCGAAGGTCGATAACTGCACCGCGCGCAGGTTGGAGTCCAGCATGCGGCCCAACCTGATCGCCAGATCAAAGCGTTCGGAGATCAGATCGGCATGGGTCGAGGACGTCGACAGGTGAACCTGCAGCTGTGGATGTTGCTCACGAAAGACCGTCAACGCCGGCACTACTTGCGCCAGCGCAAACTCCACGGTGGTGGTGATGCGCAACGTACCCCGCAGCTGCAGGTGCTCGCTGCGGGCTTCCTCCACGGCCATTCTGGCTTCGTCCAGGGTTCGCACACAGCGCTGGTAAAAACGTTCGCCGGCATCGGTCAGCGCCAGTTTCCGTGTGCTGCGGGTCAGCAACGTGACACCGAGTTCGGCTTCCAGGCGTTTGAGATTGAAGCTCACCACCGCGCGCGTCTGCCCTAACAAATCAGCCGCCGCCGTCAGCGACCCCGCCTCTACTACGGCCTTGAAGGTGTCAAAACGGTCCAGGCTGACCATGTCAGAGAGTCCTCACTGTCAAAACAATTTTGACAAACTAGCAGCCAAACCAGCGTTTCCATAGTGCTTCGTGCGCCCTACCCTGCACGCATCAACACAGGGAAGTCGTCATGTCCTATCGCTCGAAAGTCGCGCTGGTGTATCTGCTGGGATTTGCCCTCGATCTGCTGAACATGTTTGTCGCCAGCATCGCCTACCCCGACATCGCACAACACTTGCACGCCTCGGTTACCGAGCTGGCATGGATCAGCAATGCCTACATGCTGGGTCTGACGCTGATCATCCCGATGAGCGTGTGGCTGGCTGCAAGGATTGGCGAGCGGCGCTTGATACTCGCATCACTGCTGCTGTTCGGTCTTGCTTCGCTGCTGGTTGCAGGGGCCGATTCGATTGAAGCGCTGATCGGTTGGCGACTGGTGCAAGGACTCGGCGGCGGGTTGTTGATACCTGTCGGTCAGGCGTTGGCGTTTCGTCACTGTCCAGCGCACCTGCGCAGCCGTTTGACCCTGTGGGTGCTGTCCGTCGCGCTGATGGTGCCCGCGCTGTCGCCTGCGCTCGGCGGATGGATTGTCCAGGCCCTGTCCTGGCGCTGGGTGTTTTACCTGAACCTGCCTTTGACGTTGCTGGCGTTGGCGCTGGCGGCGCTGTGGTTGAAGGTCGACGCCCCCGCGAGCGATCGCCCGACGCTGGACATCCGGGCCTGCTACTCGCCGCGTTCGGTCTCAGTTTGCTGCTGATTGCCTTGAGCCTGTTGAGTGAAGCTGGCACACGTCAATTCGGTTTGATCGGCCTGCTGTTGAGCGCCGTCACATTCGGCCTGTACCTGCGCGATGGTTGGCGCAAGCCCGGTGCGCTGCTCGATCTGCAATTGCTGCACAGCCCTTCGTTGCGGCTGGCGATGTGCGTGTACCTGTTGGTCCCTGGCGTGTTCATCGGCACCAGCCTGATCGCCGTGCTGTACCTGCATCTGCTGGGGTTCGGTACTGCGCAAATCGGTGGATTGATGTTGCCATGGGCACTGGGTTCGGCTGTTGCGATTGTCGTCGGCAAACAGGGCTTTAATCGCTGGGGCCCCAAGCCCTTGCTGGTGTCCGGCATGCTGCTGCAGAGCGCGGGCATGGGTTTGTTGATGCTGATCGAACAACCTCACGGATGGTTACCGGTCACCGCGTATGCCTTGATGGGACTGGGTGGCAGTTTGTGCAGCAGCAGCGCGCAAACCCTCGCATTTATCGACATCCGTGCGGATCGCATGAACCACGCCAGCGCGTTGTGGAACATCAATCGTCAGCTGAGTTTTTGTCTTGGCGCAGCGGTATTGAGTTCGTTACTGGGTGCCCTCGATCCTCAAATACCTGGTGCTTTCAGACACTGCTTTCTGGTCGCTGCAGTCCTGACGTTACTGCCAATCTTTGCCGTCCTGCGTTTCGATGCGACGCACGTGAAGGCCCTTGTCCGTCCCGCTTCCCTACAGGAAAAAAGCACATGAATGATTACCAAGACTACTTTGATGAAGTGATTGAAGCCCACCGACTGATCGAACAATGGTTCGCCCTTCCTCAGGGCAACGACGCCCTGGATAACTTGCTGACCCGCTTTTCACCCCGGTTTTCGATGATCACGCCGTTGGGCCGGGTATTGGACTTAGACACCCTGACCGGATTGTTCCGGACCGCTGGAGGGATGAAGACCGGGTTCAGGATCGAGCTCAGCGAGTTGCGCGGGATTGATCAGCATGAGCGCGGCGCGACGGTGAGTTATCGGGAAAGGCAGGTGGATGCGACGGGGCTGGAGACGGATCGTTGGTCGACGGTGGTGCTTGAGAAACAGATCAGCGGTGTACTGCTATGGCGCCACCTGCATGAGACTTTTTGCCCACGCTGAAGCACCCGCTCTCCCGTGGCGAGGGAGCTTGCTCCCGCTGGGCTGCGAAGCGGCCCCCCTGGCGGACACAGGTTTTACGACTGCTGCGCAGCCGAGCGGGAGCAAGCTCCCTCGCCACAGGTTTATCTTTGCCTCGGACTATTCGCCAGCCGCGGGATTGACCACCACCGTACAAGTAATCCCCGCCGCCAGCAGCACCCCGTCCGGCACTTCATCGATGTGAATCCGCACCGGCACTCGCTGGGCCAGGCGCACCCAGTTGAACGTCGGGTTGACGTCGGCGATCAGTTCACGACTTTCCGGGTTGTCGCGGTCGTAGATGCCGCGAGAAATACTCTCCACATGGCCCTTCATGACTTCGCCGCTCATCAGTTGCATGTCGGCCTTGTCGCCTACCCGTACATGGGGCAGTTTGGTTTCTTCGAAGAAGCCGTAGACCCAGAACGAGTTCATATCCACCACGGCCATTTTTGCCTCGCCGATGCGCGCGTAATCACCGCGATGCACGTTGAGGTTGGTCACGTAACCGTCCACCGCTGCGCGTACTTCGGTGCGTTTGAGGTTCAGCTGGGCGGCTTCGAGTTGTGCCTGGGCGTGTTGATAATCAGCCAGGGCCGAGTCGGCGATGTTGCTGGCGTCGTCACGGTTTTCCCGGGAGATCACCAGGTTGTCCATGTCGGCGCGGCGGTGGGCGTTGACCTTGCGCATCTCCCAGGTCGACTTGCGTGACGCCACCAGTGCCTGTGCCTGTTTGACCGCAATGCGGTAGTGCTCAGGGTCGATCTGCATGAGCAAATCGCCCTTCTTCACCAACTGGTTGTCGCGCACCGGCACGTTTACCACTTCCCCGGTGACGTCGGCCGCGACGTTGATGATGTCGGCGCGCACCCGGCCATCACGGGTCCACGGCGTGTCCATGTAATGCACCCAAAGGGTCCGGCCGATCCATATCGCCAGCGCCAGTACCAACAAGGTGGCGAGCAGGCTGAAAAGCTTTTTCATCAGGGCCTTCTTCAGTGTAAGAGTCAGTGGTAAACGGTCAGCGACAAAGCGCCGAACAGACAGGTAAACAGGCTCAGGCGCAGCAGCGCCGGGTGCCAGAAAAAACGGTACAGGTCGAACCCGGACAGGAACCTGTCCAGCGCCCAGGCCAGTGCCGCTGCGATGAAAAACATCAGCGTCATGGTCGGCATGTACACGCCGTGGAAGGCGATTTCACGAGGCATGTTCAAGTCCTTGAGGGGTACTTTTCGCGTAGGTGGCGAGTGGCGATTGCGGGTCGAGCAGCGACGTGCGGATGAAGTGCAGGTAGCTCTTCACCCGGCGTAGCGCGGAGGTGTCGAAGTGCGGGGCGAAGGGTTCGTCGGTGGCCTGCACACGGCTGATCGCATGATCGACGGCGATCAGCCCGCGCTCCAGATTACTGGCGCTGGGTTGCAGGAACAGACGCATCAACGAACGCCCCATGACGCGGATCGCCTGACGCCACGGCTGGGCTTCGGCGTAGGCCGGATGCACCGGCAAAATCGCCTGTTCCTTGCGCAGCTCGATGATCGCGTGACCGACTTCGAGCACCACGAACATCCAGCGCAGCAAATCACGCTGCACCTGTGGCTGGCCTGCTGCGAGGCCATAGGCCTGGTGCAGCAGATCGCGGGTACTGCTTTCGAAACCGGAGGCCAGGCCCTTGAGCTTGCCGCTGATGGCGTACACCACTTGCCCGCGCAAATCCTGCTCCAGCCGACGCCATAGCCAACGACTGTTAGGCGGCAAAATGATCGCCCCGGCGGCGGCGCACACCAGCATGCCCAGCACCATGGCGATGTAGTCGTTGATGAACGCGTAAGGGTTGTAGACCGTGAGGTTGTCCGGCACTGATCCGGTACTGAAAAAGATCAGCAAGCCAAGGCCAACACCGGCGTACTGGGGCCGTGACGTCAGGAACGAGCCGAGCACGATCACCGGCGCCAGCATCACGCACAGCAATGGAAAACCATCGATCCACGGGAAGATGAAAAACATCTCGACGAAGCCGATCAACGCCCCGAGAAAAGTCCCGCAGGCCATCTGAAAGGCCATGCGTTTCGGATTGGGTGTCGCGGCTGAAAGCCCGACGGTTGCCGCAGCAATCAGGGTCATGGTGGCGCCGCTCGGCCACGCCGTCGCTACCCAATAACTGCCGAGCACCACAAGAATGAACGCCGCTCGAATCCCCGAGGCGGCCGACGCCATCCAGTTGGTTTGCGGGGTAAACGGTTCATCCCACTGCTCTCGAGCATGACTGTGATCAGCCAGGGAGGCGTGAGTCTGCGCATAACCGTGCAGGTCGTCGACAAAGCGGTAGAGCAGTTCGTAGGCCGTGTGGAAATCCAGTTGCTCGGCGTCGCTCGGATCGCTCTCCTGAAACGTTGCCCGCAGGCTGCGAACTCGCGCAGGCAGCGCTTCTTTGTAGGTGCTCAGTGCCGCGACCAGACGGACAGCGTCAGGGCTGGTCAACGCGCGACCGCTGAAACCATCGAGCACTTCGGCGAGGTCTTGCAAGCCCGGTTTGATGGCGGCCACCACATGATCCGCCTCACTGTTGCGCAAGCGTTCAAGTAACTGGTGCAAGGCGTTGAAGCGCGTGGTGATGCCCATGAACTCGCTGTTCAAACGACTCAGGCGACCGTTGCGCCGCCGCATGTGCGGGTCTTCGAACACGGTGACGCTGCGCAGCCCTTCCAGCCCCACCGCCTCGGCAATGAACCGCACGTTGCTGGCTTCAAAGGCGTCCCGTTGGCTGCGACCGCGCAAGCCGTCGGTGACGAACAAGGCGAACACGCCAAAGCGCTGGTACAACGCGTTGCGCATCGCGGCGCTGGCGGTTTGCGGCAGGATCGCGGCACTGACCACCGTGGCGCAGAGAATCCCCAACGAGATTTCCAGCACCCGCCAGACCGCCGCCATGAACGCGCCGTCGGGATGAGCCAGTGCAGGCAAACCAACCATCGCCGCGGTGTAGCCGGCCAACACAAAACCATAGGCGCGGAAGTTGCGGTAACGCGCCGCACCTGCCGAACAGATGCCTACCCATATCGCCAGCGAGCCGAGGAACAGTTCAGTGTTCTGCGCAAACAGGGCAATGAGCGCGACCATGACCGCCGAGCCGGTGAGTGTGCCTAGGAAACGATAGAAGCTCTTGGCGAACACCTGTCCGCTTTGCGGCTGCATGACGATGAACACGGTGATCATTGCCGTGCGCGGCTGCGGCAGTTCCAGGCGCATGGCCAGCCACAAGGTCAGGAAAGCGGCGAACAGCACCTTGAATATGTACACCCAGGTCACGCCGTCGCTGCGTGCCCAGTCAAAGAAACCCCGGCGCCATTCAAGGGAATACAGCCAGCGCAGCGGTGCGGGCATAGGGGTCATTGGCATTCCGGAGAAAAATGAGGCGAGAGCAGACATGTGGCGAGCGAGCTTGCTCGCGCCGGGCTGCGTAGCGGCCCTGAAATTTTGGTGAGTGCTGCGCACTCAAGCGCGAGCAAGCTCGCTCGCCACAAAGATGGGTGAGCCTGAGACATCCTGTTCAATTCGAGAGGCTCTGCAGCAAGGCCGGGGTTTTCGGTGCCTGGGTCTGGCTGTCTTTCGGCACATCGTTACCCGCCCCCAGTCCGCCGCCGAGCGCCGTCACCAGCTCGGCATGAGCGCCGAGGCGCGCGGCCTGAACCTGCTGCTGGACTTGCTGCTGCTTGAACAGCAGCGTCTGGGCATTGAGCACGTTGAGGTAATCCGTGAGCCCACGCTGATAGGCGATCATTGCGATGTCGTAGGTCTTTTGCGCGGTCGCCACCGATTCGGCGGCGAAGGTTTGCTGCTTTTCCATGGACTCGCGACGGATCAACTGGTCGGAGATATTTTTCAGCGCGTTGATCAGGGTCTGGTTGTAGTGCGCAACCGCAATGTCATAACCGGCCGACGCTTCACCCAGTTCGGCGCGCAAACGCCCGCCATCGA
Source organism: Pseudomonas sp. LBUM1643 (assembly GCF_059716215.1). Taxonomy (NCBI): domain Bacteria; kingdom Pseudomonadati; phylum Pseudomonadota; class Gammaproteobacteria; order Pseudomonadales; family Pseudomonadaceae; genus Pseudomonas; species Pseudomonas sp. LBUM1643. Next base: position 1,016,983 of record NZ_CP166813.1, on the reverse strand, counting down.
AAATCGGCAGCGAGATCGCCGGACCGACGCTGTAGTTGAGTTTCTTGCCGGTCAAAAACTCCAGCGCCCCGCCGCCGGTCGCCATGTAGCCGAGGCTGCCGACGAGATCGACGTTGGGATAAAAACCGGCGTGAGCGACGTCGATTCCCCGCGCCTGCGCCGCGACCTGCCAGCGACTGGCGACCACGTCCGGGCGTTGACCCAGCAACTGCGCCGGTAACGACGACGGTAGTTTCAGTGCCGCTGCGAGCGACATCGTGGGTCGCTGCAATTGCGCACCCTGACCCGGCCCGAAGCCCGCCAGTGCGCAGAGCTGATTGCGGCTGAGGGCGATTTCTTCGTCCAGCGCATCGATCTGGCGATGGGTTTCGGGCAGCGGTGTTTCGGCCTGGCTGACTTCGAAATGCGTCCCGATGCCACCCGCCAGGCGTCTTTGCGCGAGGTCGAGAATCTGTTGTTGCTGCGTCAGCGTCGCGGCGACGATGTCCCGTTGTGCGTAATGCAACGAGAGTTCGATGTAGGCGCGCACGATGTTGTTCTGCAGTTCCAGCTGGGCAAGGCGCGCTTCGGCGGCGCTCATGTGCGCCATGTCGACGGCGCGTTCGGTGGCATTGCTTTCACGGCCCCAAAGGTCAAGTGCATAGCTGAAGCCCAGCGAGACATTGTTGTCCCAGGTCGTGGTGTCCGCCAGCTCGCCCGGCCCGTAGAACTGATCGGTGGGCCAATTGTGACGTTTGAGGGTGGAGTCTGCGTTGATGTGCAAGGACTCGGCGGACTCGGCGATGCCGGCCATGGACTTCGCCTGACGGACACGGGCGGCGGCGATGGCCATGGTGGGGCTGCCTTGCAGGGCGAGGTCGATCCAGCGGTTCAGCTGCGGGTCGCCGTAAGCCTGCCACCATTGCGTGGCGGGCCAGTGAGCGTCCTGTGCGGCGCTTTGGATGGCTTCGTCGGTGGCCAGTGAGTTGGCCTCCAGTGCCTTGCCCTGAGGGGCAATTCCGCCGGTTCCGATGCAGCCGCTGATTGTCAGGGATAGAGCCAAAACACTGAGCGTCTGAAGCGCTCTGCTGATGCGACGCGGCACTGCTGCAAATTCCTGAGATAGGGGGAGACCCCCTGTAGGAGCTGTCGAGTGAAACGAGGCTGCGATCTTTAGATCTTCGCTTTTGAAACCAACATCAAAAGATCGCAGCCTCGTTTCACTCGACAGCTCCTACAGAGGTGAGCGCAATTCTAGAGGTGGGGTTTGATCGCGATAAGCTGGGATTCTTGTGAATCTTTGTTACCGTTAACGCGATAATCCCTTCGTCGGGGGTCTCAGACCCTGAAACTTCGTGTCACAATTTGCCATCGAACCCGAGAGCACCCCATGGACACTTTGCAAAACATGCGCGCCTTCAGCTACGTGGCCGAGGCTGGCAGCTTCACCGCCGCCGCCGTGCAGCTCGATACCACGACAGCCAACGTCTCGCGCGCGGTCTCCAATCTGGAAGCCCACCTGCAAACCCGACTGCTCAACCGAACCACGCGGCGCATCGCCTTGACCGAAGCCGGCAAGCGCTATCTGTTGCGTTGCGAACAGATCCTGGCCTACGTCGAAGAGGCGGAAGCGGAGGCCAGCGATGCCCACGCACGCCCCGCCGGGCAGCTCAAGGTGCACACCATGACCGGCATCGGTCAGCACTTTGTGATCGACGCGATCGCCCGCTACCGCAAGACCCACCCCGACGTGACGTTCGACCTGACCATGGCCAACCGCGTGCCGGACTTGCTCGACGAAGGGTATGACGTGTCCATCGTGCTCGCCAGCGAGCTGCCGGACTCGGGTTTCGTCTCGCAACGCCTGGGCATTACCTACAGCATCGTCTGCGCGTCGCCGGCCTACGTAAAAGCCAACGGCTGCGCGCACAAACCCAGCGATCTGCTGAACCACGCCTGCCTGCGCCTGGTCAGCCCGGTCATCCCGTTGGAGAAATGGACCTTCGACGGCCCTGAAGGGCAGGAAATGGTCACCATCAATAGCTCTCCGTTTCTGGTGAACTCGGCGGACGCCATGAAAACCGCGATCACCAGCGGCATGGGCGTTGGCGTGTTGCCGGTGTATGCGGCCATTGAAGGTTTGCGCAATGGCACGCTGGTGCGGGTGATGCCGAACTACCGCTCGCAGGAATTGAACCTGTACGCGATTTATCCTTCGCGGCAATACCTGGACGCGAAGATCAAGACATGGGTCGAGTACCTGCGGGGCTCGTTGCCGGAAATATTGGCAGCGCATCAGGCGGAACTGACGGCGTATGAATTGAGCGGGAGCCTGGCGGGGGCTCGACTGGCGAATTGAACCCTGCTGCCACCGGGTTACTGTAGGAGCTGCCGAACGCGGCCCGAGCCTTCGGCAGCTCCTACAGGGTTATCTGTTCAATCCTGCCTCGCACAAAACCCGGGAAGAATGTTAGCGTGCTTGGCATTCTCCAAGCACGACGAGCCCTCCTCTCATGAAAAAGACCGTACTCGCCTTCAGCCGCATCACGCCCGACATGATCGAAAGCCTGAAACAGGATTTCGAGGTGATCGTGCCGAATCCGAAAAACGGCGACATCAATGCCCAGTTCAACGAAGCACTCCCTCACGCCCACGGCCTGATTGGCGTCGGTCGCAAACTGGGGCGTGTTCAGCTGGAAAATGCGGCGAAGCTGGAAGTGGTCTCCAGTGTCTCGGTGGGTTACGACAACTACGACGTTAGCTACTTCAATGAGCGCGGCATCATGCTCACCAACACCCCGGATGTCCTGACTGAAAGCACCGCAGACCTGGCGTTTGCCTTGATCATGAGCAGCGCACGGCGGGTGGCCGAGCTGGATGCCTGGACCAAGGCCGGTCAATGGCAAGCCAGCGTCGGTGCTCCGCTGTTTGGCAGCGATGTACACGGCAAGACCCTGGGCATCGTCGGCATGGGCAACATCGGTGCGGCCATTGCCCGTCGTGGCCGGCTGGGTTTCAACATGCCGATCATTTACAGCGGCAACAGTCGCAAGACCGCACTGGAGCAGGAGCTCGGGGCTCGGTTTTGCAGCCTCGACCAGTTGCTGGCTGAAGCCGATTTTGTGTGCCTGGTGGTGCCGCTCAGCGAAAAGACCAAGCACCTGATCAGCCATCGCGAGCTGGCATTGATGAAGTCGAGCGCGATTCTGGTGAACATTGCCCGCGGCCCCGTAGTGGACGAACCGGCACTCATTGAAGCACTGCAAAACAACCGCATTCGCGGCGCAGGGCTGGATGTCTACGAGAAAGAGCCCCTCGCGGAATCACAGCTTTTCCAGCTGAAAAATGCTGTCACGCTGCCGCACATCGGTTCGGCCACCCACGAAACCCGTGAAGCGATGGCCAACCGTGCCATTACCAATCTACGCAGCGCTTTGCTGGGTGAGCGGCCACAGGACCTGGTCAATCCGCAGGTCTGGAAAGGCTGATTCAGGCGACGGCACGTGCTCATGCGCGTGCCGACTTTAACAACTATCCGAACAACAACTGTTCATGTAACGCTCAACTGAACGCTTCTTGATTGTTAATCTAATGCACCACAAGCGACATAACCTGCAACTCAGTCCCCGGCAACTTACACACCAATCGCTATAAACTCCGACAACGCAAAACGCACAATACGTACATTCGGAGATCACCTGCATGAGCCACTTCACCACCCTCTGCACGATCAGGCGGAGCAAAGTACTGATCGTTTTATTGGCTGCACTCTTTGGATTAGTCACCTTGGCTAACAACTTTACCGACTACACGGCCTACTCCGAATACATCGGGCGCATCATCAGCATGAGTGACACTGTAGGCAACGACTCACGCCGCTATCGCGCGGTCACTTCGGCATTGTTCCATCACCGGTTTTACTGGGCGATCATTACGCTCGAGATTATGTTCACGCTCAGCTTCCTGGTGGGCACTTATCAGCTTTACCGAAAAATCAGTGCCCCGCGTCATGAGTTTCATGACGCGAAGAAGTTTGCCATCATCGGTTTTACCACCGCTCTTTTTGTCTACTACACGTTTTACGTTATCGTCCTTAACGAATGGTTCGACATGGACAGTTCGATTCAAGGCAACGCTTTTGACTGGGCGCAAAACAACATTGAGTTCATGTTTCTCGGCCTTATCTATCTCACGCTGGCGAAAGATAATTAAACAACGTGCGCTCATGCCAACTTCCCCTCCACCGGTTTTACGCTAACGCCAGGTTTGCGAAACACCAGGACGTTGCCCAGCATGACCATCACCAATCCCGCCAACGCTGGAGCGGTCCACTGATAGCCTTCGGCAAATGCCGAGACATTCAGCGCCACGACCGGGAACAGCACCGTGCAATAAGCCGCGCGCTCAGGCCCCATCCGCCCAACCAGTGTCAGGTAGGCCGTAAAGCCAATCACCGAGCCGGGGATAACCAGGTACAACAACGAGCCGATGTAACGCGTGCTCCACTCCATGTCGAACGCAATGTCATTGGCCAGGCACCAGACCGACAGCATCGCCGCGCCGTAGGCCATGCCCCAGGCGTTGGTGGTCAGGGGTTTGAGGCCCGCTCTCTGTTGCAGGCTCGACAGCATGTTGCCCGCTGAAAAACACAGCGTGCCGATCAACGCCAACCCCAGGCCCAGCAAGGTTTCGGGGCTGGCGGTATGACCGGCGAGTTCAGGCCAGAACAACAGGCCTAACCCCAATAGACCCAACGCACCGCCCATCAGCACATTGCGGGCGATTTTCTGACCGAAGAATACCCGCGCATTCAGGGCATTCCACAAGGTGGCAGTAGAGAAGACCACAGCGACCAAACCACTGGGAATCCATTGGCTTGCGGTGAGGAAACACAGGAAGTTGACGCAGAACAGGCACAGCCCTTGCGCCACACAAATCAGATGTCCGCGACGATTCATCACTTGCAGGCGACGGCTGAGCAGCAGAATCACGAACAACACCAACGCGGCCAGGCCGAAGCGGTAGACGATCGACACCGGGATCGCGACCACGCCCAGTTGCCATTTGAGGGCAATCCAGGTGGTGCCCCAGATCAGCACGGTCAGCAGATACAACGAAAGGTTCATGGCGCAAGCTCCTCGATAGAGCGTCAGTGTCCTGCGTCGGCGCTGGTCGCACTTGCAAAAACTTGCGCATTTGTCGGGCAACCGGCTGGCGGGGCACTCGCTACGGAGTAGGATGCAAGGCGTTAGAGAGAAGTGATCATGCCCGCACTGGAATCGTTGCAAGTTTTTCAAGCCCTCAACCGCTCGCGCCATGCTCGCCTCGAGCACAGCGCCGAGCTCGGTGACGGCATGGCTGCAGCTTTGTGGAGCAATCATCACGATGCGCAGGATTACGAGGCGCCCAGCCATCACACCCTGTCCTGCTACATCGCTGGCGGCACCGGCACATTTCGCCGAGATAGGCCCGGTGTCATGGGCGCTCCGGACAAGCTATGTATCTTGCCAGCGGATCACCCTTCCGCCTGGGTGATCAACGGCGACATTCGCCTCGCTCATGTGTATTTCAGTCCCGAACAATTCGCGCTGGGTTGCGTCACGTTGCTGGACCGCGAGCCTCGAGAACTGCTGCTGCGCGAGCACACCTTTCTTGATGATCCCATTCAGGCCCGGCGCTTTCGGCAGCTGATCTCGCTCAATTGGAACGAACCCGGCGAACGTCTGCTCACCAGCAGCCTGGCGCACGAAATGCTCAGCCATGTGCTGCTAAGCCAGGTCGGCAAGCGCGAAGGATTGCGGCTCAAGGGCGGGCTTGCGGCGCATCAGCGTCGACAGCTGGTCGAGTTCATCGACAGCCAGTTGGCCGAGGCCATCAGCCTTGGGCAATTGGCGGGGTTGTGCGCGTTGTCGGAATATCACTTTGCGCGGATGTTTCGCGAGAGCTTTGGCTTGCCACCGCATCAGTATGTGCTGGCGAGACGATTGAGCCGGGCGCAAGAACTGTTGCGCACGACGTCACAGCCGTTGGGGGAGATTGCGTTGGCGTGCGGGTTCTCCAGTGCCAGTCATTTCACCAATCGATTCCGTCAGACCCTGGGTGGAACGCCTGGGGAATATCGGCAGGCGTTTTTGCGGTAATCCTGAGATTCTTGGTGTTTGCGCGGCCGTCATCGCGAGCAGGCTCGCTCCCACAGGGGATATTTGTCTGCCACAAATCCATATGCCTGACCCATAACCTGTGGGAGCCGAGCTTGCTCGCGATGAGGCCCTGCCAGGCAACATCAATGCTGGTTGTACCACCGCCATCGCGAGCAGGCTCGCTCCCACAGGGTCTGTGTGTGGGACGCGGATCTGGTGTTCACCGCCAATCAAATGTGGGAGTGAGCCTGCTCGCGATGAGGCCCTGTCAGGCGATATCAATGCTGGATGTACCGCCGCCATCGCGAGCAGGCTGCCCCCACAATGGATGTTAGAACTCCAGCGTGCTCGACAACGTCACCTGCCGCGAATCCCCCATCGACACGAAGAACCGGCTCGCCGCTGAGGTGTAGTAGGTGCGATCAAACAGGTTCTTCACGTTGAGCTGAAACTTGACCTTCTGCCCTTCGACCCGGGTGTCGTAGGTGGCGAAGACATCGGCCACGGTGTAGCTCGGCAAGTCGAAATCATTCACCGCGTTACCTGCTCGCTCCCCGACGTACCGCGCGCCCGCCCCCACCCTCAACTGATCGCCACCGACAATCGTGCCGAAGTCATACACGGCCGACAGCGAGCCGCTGTTTTTCGCCACGTTTTGCAGTTTTTTACCTTTGTAGGTCGGGTCTTCGGTCACTTCAGCATCGGTGTACGCATAACTGCCGATCATGCTCCAGCGGTCGCTGAGCTGACCGCTCAGGTCCAGTTCCAGACCACGGGAGCGCACTTCGCCGGCGGCGCTGTAAATCGTCACGGGGCCTTCGGAATTGGCCACCAGCACGTTGCGCTTCTTGATGTCGAACAATGCGATGTTGCCGGTGACACGCCCTGGCATATCCAGCTTGGCGCCCACTTCCCACGACTTGGCCTCTTCCGGCGCGATGCTGCCGTCGAGTACGGTACTGCTGCCACTCAGGGGGGCGATGGTCGAGTTGGGTTTGAAGGATTCGGTGTAGCTGCCATAAAACGACAACGCGTCGGTGTAGCGGTACACCAGGCCGGCGCGCGGCACCCATTTCTGACCGTTGCTGTCGGTATTGGCCTGGAACGGCACGCCTTTGCCAGCGTACTGGTCGTATTCCTGAAAGCGCGCGCCGCCGACCAGAATCCACTGATCGGTGAGGTGAATCGAGTCCTGCAGGAACACCGAATCGCTGCGCAGCAGATCGGTCTGCGCACTGTCCGCGGGGCTGACGGTGGTGCCTTCGACTTCGCGGCCATAGACCGGATTGGTGTAGCTGAAGTTGCTCAGGCTTTTCTGGCGGATCAGGTCGGCGCGATAGATCTTGCGGTACTCATCATCGATACCGAACACCAGGTCATGCTGCATGCCGGCCACGTTGACATTGCCTTCGAGACTGGCCGTGGTGAAGCGGTCGGTACTGATCGCGTTCTGCGTGCCGTCCATGCTGCGGGTCAGCGTTCCTTTGGTGGTGTCGATAGCGGTGACACGCACCTGGCTGGCGTCGTAGGTTTCACGGTTCCAGCTGTAGCCGAAATGGGCCTTCCAGTTATCGTTGAGTTCGTGGTCGGCCTCGAAGTGATAGAGGTCCGAGCGACCTTCCATGTTGTTGAACGGTTCATCAAGGCGTCGGTCGCGGGAGATGTCCAGCGGATGATTGTCCCGTGGATCGATGACCGTGCCACGGTCGAACGGGGTGAGAAATTCGCGGTGCTCATAAGCGAACAACAGGGTGGTGCTTTCACCGAACCAGGCCAACGATGGCGCGACCAGCGTCTCGCGATGAACACCGTAGTTGCGCCAGTAATCTTCGTCCTCGTGGTCCAGCACCATGCGATACGCCAGCCCGGAATCTCCCAATGCGCCCGTGCTGTCGAAGCTGCCACCGCTGCCGTTCTTGCCATCGCCATAGGTCGAACCGCGCAGGGCCAGCGCGTTGTACTGCTCAAGCTCGGGCTTCTTGCTGACCATGTTGACCACCCCGCCCGGGTCCTGAATGCCATAGAGCAACGACGCCGGCCCCTTCAGCACTTCAACCCGATCCACCGTGGCATTGAGACCCCTTCCCTGCACCACCGGCATGCCATCGCGCATGATCGAGCCATTGCGATTGTCACCAAAGCCCCGGGTCATCACCGAGTCCTGGGTGCTGCCCAGGGTGTTGCCCTGCGTGATGCCGCTGACGTTGGCCAGTGCGTCATCCAGATTACGCGGCGCCTGATCGCGAATGACCTGGGCCGGGATCACGTTGACGGTCTGGGGGATTTCCTGGAGCAAGGCGGAGGACCGCATGACCGAACTGGTCGGCGGGGGCTGATAGCTCTGGGATTGATCCATCACTGAGGTGATGGTGGTCGCTCCCAGGTTCAACGCGCCATCGGTGGGCAGGGGTTCGAGGGCCAGGGTGTGAGCGTCGGTTCGACGGAAGGTGAAACCCGATTGGCTGAGCAAACGCTGCATCGCCTGTTCGGCGCTCATCTGCCCGTTCACGGCGGGTGCGGTGATGCCGTACGGCGCTTCATCGGTGTAGACCACGCTGATGCCAGTGAACTTGCTGAAGTCGCTCAGGGCCTGAGGCAGCGGTTTGGCGGTCATCGCGAAGTTGAACTGGGTTCGCTGTTGCGCCGTCCCGGTATCGGCGGCCATTGCAATGCTCAATGGCAAGAGCGCCAGTGCCGTAAAACTCAGTGCACAAGCACTCAACCATTGTTTGACCGACACCGATTTTGCCCTGGACTTCATTGCTCATGACCTGTGTAGAACGTTCGGATGCGAATGACTCGCAGTTTCAGTCACTACACGGATGGCGATCGGGTTTACCTCATCAGAATTTTGAAAATATTTTTGAAAGATCAAAAGATCGCAGCCTGCGGCAGCTCCTACAGTTTGAAAACGCGATCCCTGTAGGAGATGCCGCAGGCTGCGATCTTTTGACTTTTTTCACCGCAAAATAATCAATCGCCCCAAAACCGCATGCTGCTCAAACCCCATCACCCCCTGCAATGAACTCAGCACGGCCAGCGGGTCTTTGCTGGGGAAACTGCCGCTGATCCGGCGCGCCGCGAGTTGATCATTGAGCAGCACGATCCGGCCGGGGTAGTAACGCCCCAGGTCCTGCACCACGTCGGCCAGCGACGCCTTGTAGTAATTGAGCCAGCCCTGACGCCAGGCCAGTTGCGCGTCGCTGTCGACCGCATGGAGTTTTTCCGCAGCACCTTCGCCATACGCCACCTGCTGGCCAGCAGTAAGGATCTGTTGTTCGGCGTTCTTCTGAGCCGTCACAGCCACCCGTCCAGACAACACCGTCACCTGGGCGCCGCGAGGTTGCAGGCGCACTTCAAACTGCGTGCCCAATACGCGCACCTCGCCCTTTTCGGCGTCGACCACAAACGGCTCACCGGTGTGCGTCACGCTGAAAAATCCGGCGCCACGACGCAGCTGGACATGCCGTTCGCCATGACTGAAATCCACCGAAATGGCGCTGTCGGCGTCCAGGGTCACCTGCGATTGATCGGCCAGGGTCACGGTGCGAATTTCCCCCGGTGCCGAGACATAGTCCGCCCCCAGATCATCCAGCCAGTGCGATGGCTGCCATCCCGCGCCGATGCCGATCATCAGCATCAGGCACGCCGCCATCGCCAACGCCCCGGACCAACGCCGAACGCGGGTCTGGCGTGAACGGTTCATGGCATTCAGGTAACCCTGCAGGGCCAACGCGTCCTCATTGGCCAGGGTGCGCGCAGGCGCTTCGCTCAATTCCCAGACCACTTGCGCTTGGGCGTATGCCTCGGCGTGGGCCGGGTCGGCTTGCAGCCAATGACTGAAGGTAACTTGATCACCGCTGCTGGGTTGGTCATGCAACAGGCTCAGCCAGGCGAATGCTTCCTGCTCCTGAGCGGGCGTCGGGGTGACGCGTTCTTTACGGTTCACGGTGCTTTCCCTGGCGTGCGCGGTTCGGGTTCCCGCAGGCTGGCCTTGCAGGCTTCGAGGGCGCGCATCATATGTTTTTCAACGGCGCTTTGGGACAACCCCATCGCCTTGGCGATCTCGGCGTATTTGCGGCCGTGGATACGGTTGAGCAAAAAGATCTGCCGTGTACGCTCAGGCAACGCTCGCAACGCGGCCTCGACATGACGCAGATCGTTGCCGGCCTCAAGCGCCGCTTGCGGTTCACTGCCGCGACTTTCCGGTTGCTCCGGCAGCCATCCTTCGTTTACCCGCACTCGCGCGCCTTCACTGCGCAAATGATCGATGGCAATGTTGCCAGCGCACCGCAGCAGATAGGTGCTGAGCTCTTCGACCTGCACCAGCGGTCGGCGCCAGAAGCGCAAGAACAGATCCTGCACCAGGTCCGCTGCGGTTGCCCGACAACCCACACGACGACTCACCAACGCTTCCATCTGCGATCGCTGGGAAAGGAACACCTGCAGGAAATGCGCACGTCCCCCACGGGCGTCGTCTTCACTGGATTCGGGCGGGGTACTGATCATCAAATCATTGCTGCGCGAGGGCTGCGACGGGGCTGGCAAGCAGGCTCAGCCCGGCCAGCGACAACGCCAGACGCGGGCGATAAGGCAGCAACAGCACCAGCACCAAGGCGCTGAGCATCAACACCGCAGACCACTCGACCAGTCCGAGCGACCAACCCGTCTTCGAGACTGCGGCCCATAATGACAGGGCCAGCAATATCCAGCCGGCGATCTTCATGCCGTGCCGACGACGGGCCGACGGCTTATGACCGAGCAGTTCGGTGTGATGCCGATCCATGGATAAACACAGCGCAGTAAAACCGCCGTAACAGAGCATCAGGGCCAGCAGCATTCAGTTCGCCTCGCGCTCAAGGGTGATCGGTTTAGCCCGCTGCCGGGTCGCGACTGGCACCTGTCCCGAGCGCTGCATTTTCCATGCAGCCCACGCCAGAAACAGGCCACTGATCAGACACACGAGATCGAACCCGGCCATCATCCAGTCACCTTGCGCCAGCGTCGCACCCAAGTGGTACGGCGTGGTCAATGCGTTGAGCAGCGGCACGGCGCAGAACAGCAACGCTGCCAGTGCCAACTGTTCGACCCAGGCACAGCGCCCCCGGCGGACCATCGCATGAATCACGCTCAGGCCCCAGACGATAAAGAAGCTGTTCACTTCCCAGTCCGCCCGGTTCGTCATCTCGACCGGTAGCAAGCGGTTGGCCCAAAAGAACGCCGCCACGGCGACCGTCAAGCCTGACATGCTGGCGATGTTCAGCACTTCAACCAATCGCAGCTCAAACGGCATCACGGCGCTTTTTGCATGTTTGAGCTGTCGTTTGCCGAGCCAGATCACCAGCCCGGTGCCGATCAGGGCCGTGCTCGCCAGACCAAAAATGAAGTACAACCAGCGCACCACTGGGCTGGCAAAACGTCCCATGTGCAAGCCATAGAAACTGCCGGCGATGGCCATCGCGACCGGCTGCTGCGGGGTGGAACCGAGCAGTTGCCCGGTAACGCCGTTGAACGTCACGGCACTGCTCACGTCATGGACCACCCGGTCCGCACCGTCACGCACCAGCACCACCGAGGCATTTGCGTCTCCCGGATTGTTCACCGTCAACCGCTGCACGCGACCGCCCGACCACTGCTCCCGAGCCCGCTCCAGTAGCGGTGCCATCGGTGCCAGCTGACCCGGTTTCCCGGCGAGCTCAGGCACGCTGGAAGCCGGGAAGACGTCATCGAAAAATGCCCGGACATCGCCCTTGTATGACGCAAGAATGCTCGCTGGCATGACCATCGACATGAAAATCACCAGGCTGCTGTAGGTGATCATCAAGTGGAACGGCAACACCAGAACACCCACCGCGTTGTGCCCGTCCAGCCACGAACGCTGGCCCTTGCGCGGGCGGAAGGTAAAGAAGTCCTTGAAGATTTTCTTGTGCGTGATGATCCCGGTGATCAGGCCGACGAACATCACCATGGCCGCAATCGTGGATAACCAGCGGCCCCAGGGGTAGGGCATTTGCAGCTGGAAATGAAAGCGATAAAAGAACTCGCCTCCCCTGGTTTCCCGGCCCTGCACTTCGGTGCCGGTTTGCGGGTCTAGGCGTTTTTCGGTGAATTGACCGCGCTCGCCTCGCTTGGCTGGCGACTGTTGCCAGCGCACCGACAGACCCGGCTCCCGGGCACTCGGCAAATCGATCAGCCAGCGCGAGGCACCCGGGGCGTACTGCTGCAGGTAGTCCTGCGCCAGGGCCAGACTGACCTCGGAGGAGACTGATCGTGCGGGTATCTCCGGTTGCATCCAGTGACTAATCTCATCCTTGAAATACGCGAGGGTGCCGGTCAGGAAAATCGCGAACAGCAACCAGCCAAAGATCAAACCCGTCCACGTATGGAGCCAGGCCATGGCCTGGCGAAATCCCTCTTTCATGATTGCCCCAACCAGTACGCCACGCCAGATATCGCCGCCAGCACCCCACTCGGTACGATTACCCCCAACCACGCCTGCCACGCACTGCGACAGGCGAAGCACCACAGCACGGCGCACAGGTACACCAGAAACGAAGTCATCATGCCGGTCACTACCGCTTCGGCGCGGGGCATGGGCAGCCACATTGTCAGGCTGACACTGGCCAACGCCGCGACGACATACCCACCCACCACGGCGGCAAGCACCCGCGAAGTAACGGCAAGTCGGTAGGAAACGGGGAGCGAGCGGGTTTTGACTTTCATGTTTCGGCCTTGAAACAGGTGGAGTTGCGTGAATGTCACGCAGCTAAACAGGCCGCAATAATAATGATAAATATTCTCATACGCAAAAGAGTCGGGCGAGAACTGACTGCCGAGGGCCGCGTAACGCACTTTTGTAGCAGCTGGCGAAGCCTGCGTCCGGCTGCGCAGCAGTCGCAAGAACAGACAGCGCGGTTATTCAGGAAGAACTTTACGACTGCTGCGCAGCCGGACGCAGGCTTCGCCAGCTGCTACATGAAGGGTCTTGGGCATAGATCGTGGATTGCACAACAAAAACGGGCCTGCATAAGCAGGCCCGTTGTCATTGGAAAAATAAAAATTAAATCAGGCTTCAGCCGTTTTGCGCAGCCTGTTCGTTCTCGAGAAACTCGTCTTCCAGCAATGCGTCTGCAGCAACCCTTTCGAACGGCACGATAGCGGCACGTGGTTTGCCCCGCAGTTTGCCGAACAAATGCTCCAGCGCATGTTCGAGTTTTTCGGCCGCACCATCGATCGCTTGCTCCAGGGTGTCGGCTTTGTGGGTTACGGAAATCGGTTGATGGCCTTTTGGCCGCGCCTCCAGCTGGCAGCGCATATCGTGGGGACCGGGCTTGTCGCCGTTCTCGTCCCGCAGGTGAACCTCGACCCGGGTCAGGTCCTCTTCATAACGTTCGAGCGTGCTCTCAATGGTAGTACGTACCCACTCCTCCAGTCGGATGCTGCTTTGAATATGGTTATCACTGTTGACTTGGATTTGCATAGTTCATCCCTTATTTCAGCTAGCTCGCGAGAGGCCGTTCGGCTAGCCCTTTGGCGTCATCACCGTGACCTCTTACTTACACAATCGGTCTGCACGCAGAACATTTCAACCCCTAAAAAAAGATAATTTTTCATTCGCAAAAAAAGCCGGACAGGGAGCAAAAGCGCTGTTAAGGTCGGGAGTTGGGTCGCCCCTCTCTTTAGTCATAATTGGTCACATCTGCCGCTCACCCAGCGGGTGCAGGCTACGAAAAATCCCCGCCTCTTCCACCAGCCAGTCATGTACCGCACGCACGCCCGGATGGCTCAGCGCTCCCGGCGCATAGAGCAGCACATAGCGCTTATGATTGGGCACCGCCAAGCCAAACGGCACGATCAACGTGCCCCGCTCCAGTTCATCATTGAGCAGTGTCCGACGCGCAATCGCCACGCCCATGCCCGCAATGGCGGCTTCGATCGTCAGGTGATTGCGATTGAACGTGTGCCCGCGCCGCACATCCGCGCCCTCGAAACCGATGGCGTTGAGATAGAACTCCCATTCCGCATATTCATAACTGCCGCGCCAGGCGGTGATGTCGTGCAACAGCGGAAAGTGCAGCAAGTCTGCAGGCCCATGCAGCGGCGGGCGACCCCGCAGCAGGCCTGGAGAGCAGACCGGAAAGATCTGCTCGTCCAGCAAGGTGGTGGATAACAGTCCGGGATAACTCCCGTCATTCAGGTCGATGGCCAGATCAAAGTCGCCCTCGTGCAGCGGCACGCTGCTGTCTTCTGCTACCAGCCGCAGCTGAATGTCCGGAAAGCGCTGCTGCAGTCGCGGCAAACGCGGTGTCAGCCATTTGCTCAAAAAAGACGGAATAGAACGCACGCGCAAAATTCCGCTGATCATGCCGGCGTCCAGTCGTCGCAATTCCGCATCAATACTGCCGTACGCCTCATTGACGGTAATGGCCAATCGCTGGCCTTGCGCGCTCAATTCCACGCCACGGGCACGCCGATGAAACAGGCGAAAACCCAGACGCTCTTCCAGCTGCCGAATCTGCTGACTGACTGCACCCGGCGTGATGTGCAGCTCTTCGGCGCAGCGGGTGAACGAAAGGTGCCGGGCGGCACAGGAAAACACGTGCAGCCAGACATAGGTCTGGGCATGCAATTGACGACTCATTGTTTAGTCCTGCTAAAGGCTCGAGTAGGAAATTTCGTTGGTCACGTAGGACCGAGGTGGGCAGTATCGCCGACATTGCGCTTGTCCTACAAAAATGGCAGCGATTCCTCTTCCATTGCTTGTATAGGCTTTAGCATGGCTATCAGTGTTTTCGATCTTTTCAAAGTCGGCATCGGTCCGTCCAGCTCCCACACCGTCGGCCCCATGCGCGCTGCCGCCACCTTCGCTCAAGCACTGCTCGATCAAGGAATACTGGCAGCCGTCCGTCGGGTAGAGATTCGCCTCTACGGTTCTCTGTCAGCCACCGGCGTTGGCCATGCCACTGACCGCGCCTGCGTCATGGGGCTGATGGGTGAATGGCCGGACAGCATTGATCCGACTTCCATCGAAGACCGAATCAACACGCTGCGTCAGACCGGCGAGCTGAATCTGGCAGGCCAGGCGACCATTGCCTTCAACTGGCAGACCGATCTCCTGCTGCTCGAAGAGAGCCTGCCCTACCACCCCAACGCCATGTCCCTGACAGCCTTTGGCGAAACCGGCGAATTGTCCGAGCAGACGTACTACTCGATTGGCGGCGGTTTCATCATTGAAGCGGCTGAAGCCGAGTCAGGTATCGCGCCCTCCAGCGACGTGGTGCTGCCCTACGATTTCTCCAGCGCTGCCGAGCTGCTCAAGCTGTGCAACCAGCACGGCCTGCGTGTTTCCGAGCTGATGATGGCGAACGAACTGGCCTGGCGCAGCGAGGCCGAAATCCGTCAGGGCCTGCTGCACATCTGGTCGGTGATGCGTGAATGCGTCGAGCAAGGCATGCGTCACGAGGGCATCCTGCCGGGCGGTCTGAATGTTCCGCGTCGGGCAGCGAAACTGCACCGCAGCCTGCTGGAAATCGGCAAGCCGAATGTCATCACCTCCACCCTGTCGGCCATGGAGTGGGTCAACCTGTTCGCCCTCGCCGTCAACGAAGAGAACGCGGCCGGTGGTCGAATGGTGACAGCGCCCACCAATGGGGCGGCGGGGATCATTCCGGCGGTGCTGCACTACTACATGAAATTCAATCCCGACGCGTCCGACGATGACGTGGTTGCGTTCTTTCTGGGGGCTGCGGCGGTAGGCATTCTCTGCAAGAAAAACGCTTCGATTTCAGGCGCCGAAGTCGGCTGTCAGGGCGAAGTGGGTTCCGCCTGCGCCATGGCGGCTGCCGGGCTGGCTGACGTGCTGGGCGCGACGCCGGAACAACTGGAAAACGCCGCAGAAATCGGCCTGGAACATAACCTCGGCCTGACCTGTGACCCGGTCGGCGGGCTCGTTCAGGTGCCGTGCATCGAGCGCAACGCGATTGCCGCCGTGAAGGCGATCAATGCCACGCAAATGGCCCTGCGTGGCGACGGCAAACACTTCATTTCCCTCGACCGGGTGATCCGCACGATGCGCGATACCGGCGCCGACATGCATGACAAATACAAAGAGACTTCACGGGGCGGCCTGGCTGTTAGCTGGGTGGAGTGCTGAGGAGCATTCCCTGACCGCCTGCACCACGTGAGCCCGAGCAAGAACAATAACGAGGCCAAAACGATGACCGATGTGCGTACACCTGCTGCCGAAAATCCCGCTGTAGACATAAACCATAAGACCGCGACAGTCAGCAAAGGCTGGAGCAAACACGATACCACCTGGATGCTGGGCCTCTACGGTACGGCCATTGGCGCCGGCACGTTGTTCCTGCCGATCAACGCCGGTGTGGGTGGCTTCTGGCCGCTTTTGATTCTGGCGGTGCTGGCTTTCCCGATGACCTTTTTCGCCCATCGCGGGCTGACCCGTTTCGTGTTGTCCGGCCGCTCGGGAGACATCACTGAAGTGGTTGAAGAACACTTCGGCGTCGGTGCCGGCAAGCTGATCACCCTGCTGTACTTCTTCGCAATCTTCCCGATTCTGCTGGTGTACAGCGTGGCGCTGACCAACACCCTGAGCAGTTTCATGGAACACCAGCTGCACATCGCCCCACCGCCCCGGGCGATTCTGTCGCTGGTGTTGATCCTCGGTCTGATGGCCATCGTTCGTTGCGGCCAGGGCGTCATCGTCAAGTGCATGAGCGTACTGGTTTACCCGTTTGTGGCGGCGTTGCTGTTGCTGGGAATCAGCCTGATCCCGAACTGGAATGGCGCGTTCTTCGCCACCGCCAGTGAAGGCATGCCGATGCCGTTGTTCTTCAAGACCTTGTGGCTGGCCATTCCGGTGATGGTGTTCTCGTTCAACCATTCGCCGATCATTTCGGCGTTTGCGGTTGATCAGAAGCAGCGTTACGGCGAGCAAGCCGAAGCCAAGAGCAGCGGCATCCTGGCCATCGCCCACGCCATGATGGTCGTGACGGTGATGTTCTTCTGCTTCAGCTGCGTGCTGGCCCTTTCCCCGGCTGACCTGGCCGCTGCGAAGGCGCAGAACATCTCGATCCTGTCGTACCTCGCCAACCACTTCCAGACGCCGGTCATCGCGTATGCGGCGCCACTGATTGCGCTGGTAGCGATCACCAAATCCTTCCTCGGTCACTACATCGGTGCCAGCGAAGGCTTCCAGGGCCTGATCGTGAAAAGCCTGCGGGGTCGTGGGCGAGTGATGTCGGCGAGCTGGCTGAATCGTGCGACCGCACTGTTCATGATCCTCAGCTGCTGGGCCGTGGCGACCTTCAATCCGAGCATCCTCGGCATGATCGAAACCCTCGGCGGACCGATCATTGCGTGCCTGTTGTTCCTGATGCCGATGTACGCCATCCGCCGCGTGCCGGCCTTGCGCCAGTACTCGGGTCAGGCCTCGAACGTGTTTGTGGTGTTGATCGGCCTGATTGCACTGTCAGCGATCATTTACTCGTTCCTGCCCTGAATCGGGCAGATAAATCGCTGGCGGACGCTCGTGTCCGCCGCTTTTGTACCGTGTCCATTGTTCGACAATCTTTCCGGCATGCCGCTTGCTACAACCCTGTAGGAGCTGTCGAGTGAAACGAGGCTGCGATCTTTTGATCTTGCTTTGAAGTAATAAGATCAAAAGATCGCAGCCTCGTTTCACTCGACAGCTCCTACAGGAACAGGGAATGCCAATGGTCCGGTATTGCGAACCAACATGATCATGGCCGGTCAACAACTGCACGTTCAATCAGGCGGTGACGCATCATGGACAACCCTTTTCAGCTCATTACCGATGCCTTTGCACCGGATTATCAGATCAACCTGAGCATTCAGGGTCTGGACGGCAGCATCATGCTGACCTTGTCCAACAGTGGTCGTGTGGTGGCCAAACGGATGATCAGCGCCGAGCAGCGTAACGATCCCAAACGCCTGAAGCGTCTGGTGCAGAGCATCCAGTTTGGCATCGCCATCGAGCAAGGCCACAGTGCAATGGCGATTCTTGAAGCGATGACAGACGGCGACAATCACAACCTGCCGCCGCCCCTGATCAAAGGTCAGCCCCGCCCCGCCATGGGGATTTAAAGCTCGCCCTTCTCCACTTCAGGATGCTCGCTGGAACCCGCTCCCACCTTGCGTTGCGGGTGCTCGATCTTCACCGAAGGAAACTGCGACGAGGCGTAACGCACCACCAGGATGGCGAAGGCCAACAGCAGAATGCCGCCGCACAGGTAGATGATTCCGACGTCCGGCGGGTTGTGGTGCGAGACGTTTGAGATCAGCAACCGCGTCAGCGCCGTGATCGCCACGTAGATCAGGAAGCGCACGGGCATGTGGTTGGTCTTGAAATAAATCCCGACCATCGCCCCCAGTTCCAGGTAGATGAACAGCAGCAAAATGTCATCTATCTTGATGTGCCCTTCTTCGATCATTCCCAGAAATTCCATCACCGCGGCATACGCGGTCACTGCACCGATGGCGAACAACGCCAGGTAGTGGAACGTCTCAACGAAGAGATTGCCAAGGGATTCGGCCAGTTGATGCACGTTCTGCCGCAGCTTCTCGGCCCAATTGATTTTCACGATGTTTCTTCCTTAGGTCGGTTCGACCGGATGATGCGGGTTGGACGTGACGGTTGTTCTGCATGCAGAAAAAAGGCCAGAGGCTGTTGGGTGAGATGGCGATGGGCTGCTATTGGACACTTTTTGGGTGGATTCGAGGGCCTCATCGCGAGCAAGCTCGGCTCCCACAGGTTTTGCGCAGGTCACCTGAATTCGGTCTACATTGAAAAGCCACTACCCAAAGCGCAGGGATTCGCTTATCCTTTTCGCTGTATATAAATACAGTGGTCGAATAAGACAACTTAATGTGAAGGCATGTGAGGTGGTGAATGGCCGTCGAAGTGGTATACCGCAGCAGCCGAGATCTGGAGCGCTTGTTCATGGATAAAGCCGAAGCTGACCGTCATGACAAAATGCTCGAACTGGCCGAGTTGCTGGCCGAAGTGTTGCAAAAAGCTGTTCCGTCCCTGACCGAACAGCAAGTGGAAGAAGCCGGGATCTACATGGCGAAGAATCGCGATGTGTTCGCCAAAGCGTTCAAGAGCCAGCCGGATGCTCTTTCCGAGCTGTTGAGCGCGCCTGTTGAAGTCGTTGCACCGGTTGAAATTGCCGAAGTCGCCGAATCGGCTGAAGCCGTTACGCCGACCAAGCCTGCCAAAGCGGCCAAGACGCCGAAGTAAGCAGCGCCAGAATTGAATAGGCCCTGAGTCAGAGATGACTCAGGGCCTTTTTCATTTTGATCTTTCTATCGATACAACACCCTCTCCGCCAACTCGTTCGCCACCCGCGCCGGCGACCTTTTTTCCGCCTGGGCGTGAGCGAATACCTCGGTCAGTCGTGAACTGATTTTCGACAAGTGCGCCGTGATGGTGGTCAGCTCTTCGCCACGATGTTTGAGTGACACATAGATAAGCCCACCGGCATTGATCACATAATCCGGCGCATACAAAATGCCGCGCCGCTCCAGTTGATCCGCCACGTCCAGATGCGTCAGCTGATTGTTCGCCGAACCTGCCACCGCCGAGCAACGCAATTGCGCAACGCTGTGGCTATTGAGGACGCCACCCAGACCACACGGCGCGAGGATGTCGCAAGGTGTGCTGAGCAACGCATCGTTCGCAATCGGATGAGCACCGAGTTGCTCCATCGCCAATTGCACTTTGCCGTGGTCGATGTCGCTGACCAGCAACTCGGCGCCAGCGGCATGCAGTTGTTCTGCCAGGGCATAGCCAACGTTGCCCAGGCCCTGGATCGCCACTCGCAGGCCCTCAAGATTGTCGCTGCCCAGCCGGGCCATCGCGGTGCTGCGAATACCGGTGAACACGCCCATGGCGGCGTGCGGCGCCGGGTCGCCTGCCGAGGTGGTGCTGGTGACGTGCTGGGTTTGTTGAGCGATGCAGTCCATGTCCGCGACCGAGGTGCCGCTGTCGATGGCCGTGATGTATCGGCCGTCGAGCTGGTTGATGCAGCGGCCGAATGCTTCAAACAGCGCCGCGCGACTTTCCACGTGCACGGGGCGGACAATGACCGCGACACCACCACCCTGAGCAAGCCCCGCCAGCGCGGCTTTGTAGCTCATACCCTGGGCGAGGCGCACCGCATCCTCGACAGCGGATTCGTCGTCAGGATAGGTGAGGTAACGACAGCCGCCCAACGCTGGCCCGAGGCGACTGTTATGAATAGCAATTACCGCCTTCAACCCGGTCATCGGGTCAACGCTCAGATGCAGCGATTCAAGGCGATTGCTTTGCATGAGAGCGAACATCGTAGGGGCTCCCGAATCACGACTTGTAGTCGCCAGTATAGGCTCGCGCCCGAAATTTGCTGGAGCGCGCCGGAATAAGCGGCGCCGCCATTCAGGCTTTCGGACATAACCTGGCGAGGTACTGGACGAATGAAGGAGACGGGGCTAAAACGAGGCATTCCCCCGGAGATTTTGATGACGCCTCGCCAACGCTTTTTCGAATGCCTGCAACGATCACCGCCCGCGCTGTTCGAAGCGGCGCTGTGGATGGCCGCTGAGCATGACAAAGCAGTAAACCCCGGCTTGGTGCTGGAAGACTTCAAAGACCTGCAACAGCGGATCAGTTATGGCCTGCCGATGTTACCGGTGAGCGAGTTGGCCCAGCCGTTGTTGCGCCGTATGAATGACCTGGGATTTGCACAAGACGATTTCTCGCCCCTGCGCCCGCAAGCAGCATTGGTCGACAAAGTGCTGGAACGCCGGCGCGGGCAACCGCTGGCCCTTGGTTTGATTGCACTGGAGCTGGCCAGATGCCTGGAGATCCCCATGGTCGGGGTGAATTTCCCGGGGCATTTCCTGCTGCGCGTACCGGGCGCCGATCATCTCCTCGACCCCTGCGGCGGTCGCCGTCTGTACCCCAACGATTGCCGCGAGCTTTTGCAGCGCCAGTACGGTCCGAACATGAAACTCAGCGCCGACCACCTCGTCACCGCCGCGCCCGTCCAGATGCTGCAACGCCTGTCACGCAACCTGCGTCAGCTGCACCTGTCCCACGATGACTACATTGGTGCCCTGATCGATGCCGAACGAGTGCTGGAACTGGGAAATGCCAGCGCCGCCGATTACCTGGCCAGGGCCAGTCTCTATCAACGCCTGGACTGCCCCAACGCCGAGCGCTTCGATCTGGAGCACGCACTGATGCTCAGCGACGATCCGATTCAACGGATTCGCCTGACTGAGAGGCTCGGACATCTGCCTCCGAATTCCATCGTCCACTGATTTATCAATCCTTGGATCTCCATTTATGGCGTATCCGGCTGATTCGCGGGATGGGCCTTGATGAAAGCAGGGTGAGTCGCCGCCAGTGCCGCCACCCGGCGAATGCGTGGATACGCTTCAAGTGAAATGTTGAACCGCTCGGCCGCATACAGCTGAGGAATCAGATAACAGTCCGCCAGCCCCGGCTCGGCGTTGAAGCAGTAACCTTCCAGGCCGATCAACTGCTCCACCGTCGACAGGCCCTGGCTGATCCAGTGTCCGATCCACTCAACCACCTGCGGTTCGTTGTGGCCCGACTGCCGAAGCTTGTTGAGCACGCTGACGTTGTGCAGTGGATGCACATCGCAGCCGATCACTGCCGCGACGCCGCGCTCACGGGCACGAGCGACGAGATCCCTGGACAGCAACGGCACCTGGGGATAACGCTCCTCCAGGTACTCGATGATGGCGGGAGACTGGATCAGCAACTCACCTTCGTCCGTGCGCAAGGCCGGCACCCGGCCCTGGGGATTGATGCCCAGGTACGGCGGCTGGCGATGCTCGCCTCCTTGCGGTGCGATCAGGTTGATCGGCAGCGCCTGAAAGTCCAGGCCCTTGAGGGCCAGCGCGATCCGTACGCGGTAAGACGACGTTGAACGGTAGTAGGTATAGAGTTCCATGACCCGCCCCTCTTAGCGCGCCGGCAGCACTTTGCCGCGGCACTCGCCGAAACCGATGGAAGCGAAACCGTCACGGCGGCAACGCGCGCGCAAGATGATTTCGTCACCGTCTTCGAGGAATTTACGCACCTCGCCTGAAGCCAGTTCGATTGGTTTTTTGCCGCCTTCGGTGATTTCCAACAGGCTGCCGAACTGACCGTTCTCCGGGCCGGACAGGGTGCCCGAACCGAACAGATCACCCGCCTGCAACTGGCAGCCGTTGACGCTGTGGTGCGCGACCATCTGCGCCACGGTCCAGTACATGTGTTGAGTGTTGCTCAGGGTCAGACGGTGGGCGGGCAGGTTCTGCTCGTGCATCGTTTCGGTGAGCAGCAGTACTTCCAGTTCGATGTCGAAGCCGCCAGCCGCTTGATCGCGCGCGTCTGACAGATACGGCAGTGGCTGTGGGTCGCCTTCAGGACGCGCAGGTTGCGCACGACGGAACGGTTCGAGTGCTTCGGCCGTCACTACCCAAGGCGAGATGCTGGTGATGAAACTCTTCGACAGGAACGGGCCCAGCGGCTGGTACTCCCAGGCCTGGATATCCCGCGCGGACCAGTCGTTGAGCAGACAGAAACCGGCAATGTGATCGGCGGCGTCACCGATGGCGATCGAGTCGCCCATCTCATTGCCCTGGCCGATCCAGATACCCAGTTCCAATTCGTAATCCAGGCGTGCGCACGGGCCGAATGTCGGCTCGGTCTGACCGGCCGGCAGCGTCTGGCCTTTCGGGCGACGGACATCGGTGCCTGACGGGCGAATGGTCGAAGCACGGCCGTGGTAACCGATCGGCACGTACTTGTAATTCGGCAGCAACGGGTTGTCCGGGCGGAATAATTTACCGACGTTTTGGGCGTGCTCGATACCGACATAGAAGTCGGTGTAATCGTTGATTTTCGCCGGCAAATGCATCGTGCAGTTCGCCGCCGCTGGCAGCAGCTTTGCGCCTTGAGCTTCGATCTTGCCATGCAGGGTGCTGCCCTCTTTCAGCAGCTCCAGCAGACGTTCACGCAAGGCAACGCGTGCTTCGCGGCCCAGCTCGAAAAATGCATTCAGTTGACCGCCACGGGTGGCTTCAACCGCCGCTTTCGCGGTGCCTTCAAACAGCCCGGCATCGAGCGCCGCTTCCAGGTCGAAGATATGGTCGCCGATGGCGACACCACTGCGAGGTGCGCCGCCGTTCACGCTGAAGACGCCCAATGGCAGGTTTTGCAGCGGGAAATCGACATGACCGTTGGCGGAGGCAACCCAGCTACGAGTGATGGAAGTCTGAGTCATGGGTTATCTCCGGGTCGGGTCGAAAGTGGCGGGCAGCGAGGCCCAGCAAGCGTCGTAATGGGGTTGCAGTTGCGGGCAGTCCAGCGCGAAACGGCTCGGGCGCAGCACCTGGCTGGTTTCGAACATGAAGGCCATGGTGTTGTCGATTTTCGCCGGGGCCAACTCAGCGTTGATCGCCTTGGTGCAGGTTTCGCCATCGGGCCCATGGGCACTCATGCAGCTGTGCAGGGACGCACCGCCGGGGACGAAACCTTCCGCCTTGGCGTCGTATTCGCCTTTGATCAGGCCCATGAATTCATTCATCAGATTGCGGTGGAACCAAGGTGGACGGAACGTCTTCTCGGCCACCATCCAGCGCGGCGGGAAAATCACGAAGTCGAGATTGGCCAGACCGTGGACACTGGTGGGCGAGGTCAGGACGGTGAAAATCGATGGGTCCGGATGATCGAAGCTGACAGTGCCGATGGTGTTGAAACGGCGCAGGTCATATTTGTACGGGACATTGTTGCCATGCCAGGCCACCACGTTCAGCGGCGAATGATCGAGCTCACAGCCCCACAACTCACCGAGGAATTTCTGCACCAGCGTGGTCGGTTGCTTGATATTTTCGTAATGCGCGACCGGGGTCAGGAAATCCCGTGCGTTGGCCAGGCCGTTGCTGCCGATCGGGCCGAGGTCCGGCAGACGCAGCGGCGCGCCATGGTTCTCGGCGAGGTAGCCACGAGCTTGCGGGTCGAGCAGTTCGACACGGAATTTCAGGCCACGGGGCAACACGGCAATTTCCAGCGGCTCGAGCTCCAGCACGCCAAGTTCAGTAGCAATGCGCAGTCGCCCCTGTTCCGGTACCAGCAGCATCTCGCCGTCGGCATTGAAAAACACCCGTTCCATGGAGCGGTTGGCCCGATAACTGTAAATGCTGATGCCGGACGGTTTTTCCGCGCTCGAATTGGCGGCCATGCTTACCAGGCCGTCGATGAAATCAGTCGGCTCAGCCGGGATGTCCAGCGGGTTCCAACGCAGACGGTTAGGGGTCACTTCACCCAATGGGCCACCTGCCAGTTGCCGCTCCAGCTTGACGAACGCCGGATGGTTCGCCGACGGCTGAATGCGGTACATCCAGGTCCGGCGCGCTTCGGCGCGGGCCATGGTGAATGCCGTGCCGGAGAATAATTCGGTATAGAGACCGTAGGGGGCTTTTTGCGGGGAGTTCTGCCCGACGGGCAACGCGCCTGGCAATGCCTCGCTGCTGAACTCATTGCCGAAGCCGGACTGATAAGCCAGCGCGGGCGCCGTTGAATCGAGGTTCATGGAGCCTCCTGAACAGGGAGTAGGCCGTGGCCTGTCGCTCTATCGAAGAGGTATCGGCACGTCCGGGTTATTTTTATCGTAATTCGATTACGCATAACGTAATTTGATTGGTATTGACCGTCAAGCTATAAAGACGCCCATTCGTCCCTGGATCACACCGTCTCCCCATGACTAGCGAAAGCAACGGCAAACAGAAAGTCCGCTCGGCAGAGGTCGGAACCGACATCCTCAAAGCGCTGGCCGAGTTGTCACCCTCGACGTCATTGTCGCGCCTGGCCGAACATGTGCAGATGCCGGCGAGCAAGGTTCACCGCTATTTGCAGGCACTGATCGCCAGCGGGTTTGCCGAGCAGAACAACGCCACCAATCATTACGGTCTGGGCCGCGAAGCCTTGCGGGTGGGCTTGGCGGCACTCAACAGTATGGACGTGCTGAAAGTCGCCGCCCTGCCCCTGGCCGAATTGCGCGACGAGCTGAACGAAACCTGTTTTCTGGCGGTGTGGGGCAATCAGGGCGCAACGGTGGTGCATATCGAACCGGCGGTACGCGCCGTGACAGTGGTTACACAACTGGGTTCGGTGTTACCGCTGCTCAGCTCCTCCACAGGGCTGGTGTTTGGCGCATACCTGCCCAAACGCGAAACCCTGGATTTGCGTGAACAGGAACTGAAGAACACAAATGCCCATGCGCTGGCAGACGATCAGGTTTACGCGACGTTGTGCGAACAGATCCGCGAGCGTGGTCTGCATCATGTACATGGCTTGCTGATGCCGGGTGTCGACGCCTTGTCGGCACCGGTACTTAATGCGGTTGGGCAGGTGGTGGCTGTGTTGACCATCGTCGGCCCGGCATCGTTGTTTCATGCCGATGAAAACGGTCCCGCCGCACAGCGCCTATTGAAGGCAACACAGGCCGTGAGCTGGCGGATGGGTTATGAGCCACCCGCCAGCGGTGGTTAAATCATTGTAGAGTCACGCCAGAAGGGTCTTGTCATTTGAATCGGGCTCGGCGAGCGCCTGCTTCATCAGTTCAGTGGCGACGGCAAGATCCACCGTTTTTCCGGTGCAGGCCGAAATGGCACCCATGCAGGTATTAACATTCCCCAGCTGTCTGGCAATCGCCTTCTGCAACAGGGAGAAGCCCAAGTGGCCGATACGCATGGTGGTCAGTTCCAACATGCAATCAAGGTAGTTTGAAAACAACTGTTCATAATTGCTTTCCTGATAAGCCTCTACCCCGTCGATGACCGCTTTTGTCATCACTACGGCGCTCAGTCCAAGACCGATAGGCGCGAAAGGAATGCTGACGATGGCGACGGCCGCCACGGCCGTGTCGTATACGATTTTTCCGACAATCTCCATAAGGCTGGTGGTTTTTGCGTCAACGCCGTCGATGATCTGATTGATTTTATCCGCGTAACAACGAGAGAAATCGCTGACTCGACTATCGATTTGCAACGACGGTATAACTAATGTGCTCCCCCGCTGAATTTTATCGACGTACTCATTGACGACTTTCTGACGGGTGTATTTGGCCCGGTCACTGTAATAACGGCCGAGGCCGCCGATCTTCACCGAATCGCAAAACTCGTCTATTGGCCTGAACGATCTACCATCGGGCGATGAAGGGGTGTAGAGGAAGTCCTGCCGGGTTTCAGTCCCCATGAAGCGAAACACATAAACACCTTCGATCCGGCAACCTTTCAAATGAAAGTTATAAACACTTTGGCGCCAGGTAACCTCGGGGTCTTCATGGGTTACGGCAGGCTCCGGTTCGCGTAATTGATTAATGAGCAACTCAATCTGCTTGTATTGACTGCGATCAAGAGCACCACTGAACAGTTCCTCCAACGCCGCACGATGCATTTCATGCAATTGCACATTCACGTGCACATCGCGTTTCAATGTATAACCTGGGGCATCTTTGTCCAGGTAGCTGGACCGTAACATTGCAATGTACTGCTCACCCGGTCGCAATGTCCTCGACCAACCCGGCAGGTATTTAAGCAGCAACCCGGAAACAGGCGGATGTCCGTCCAACAACCGGATAGCCGGGAAGTTGCCTGGGTTATGGTGGGGACCATTTTCTTCGGTGATGTGATGTTCAGTGATAATGAGCTGAGACAAGGTCATCTCTTGCGAAGGCGCCAGCGCTACCATGATCAGGTCAGGGTCCACCGTTACCGCCTCACCATTTTGTGTCAGCACCTCTTCAGCGCGTTTTTTGATCAGATCATAGGCAAATTGCTCGTAACTGATCAGCGCTGCAGCGTCGCTGGCAAGGTGGGTCAAACCTTTCAGTTCGGTATTCAGCCGGGTGAAGTATCGCCGCTGGCCGACGGTTGCCGAACGATATCCTGCAGGGACAACAGCGTTCAGCTCTCCTCGAAGCCAACCGACACTCAACATAACGGCCTCGCGCAATACACCTTTTCCGCTGTTCGACCAGGTGTTGTGCTTGATGCCCAGCCAACGACTTGGCAGCTCCAGTACACGTCTCATATAGGCGTCTGTGCTGTCACGCTCAGTGGCTTGAGACTGTCCACTCAGGTAGCGGCGCCCTTCGGGTTGGGTCATCCAGCTAAACAGATGGGCGTTCAGCTGCCTGAAACTCGCAAACTCAAACCAGACCCTGCCACCCGGCGCTTCTGGCGCGTAAAGAGCGCAATAGCCTTCTTCACCTTTGGGGCCGCAATAGACAATCATGCCCCGGACCGCGGTTTCCAGAGGTCCAAGCGTCAGGTCTCCCAAGAGATATTCGCTGCCAACCTGCCCGGCATTTGTCACAGTCCTCAGACCCTCATCACTGATATGCCCCTGTAATTTCGCACTGAAGACACTCAAGTGAATGCGGCTTTCCAGCATGTGCTGCCAGGCCTGAAGTACCGCCTCGTCGGTGTATTTTTTCTCGAACTTTTCAGCGTACAGCGCGCGCATGCTTGCATCGCCCATCGCGTCGAGAACATCGTCGACGCTCATGCTGGACGGAAGCATTTCCCCCTCCAGACTGATTTCCAGCGGAACGCTGGGGGCGTCATTCACATCGTTGAGCATGAATTCGGGGAGCGTCAGTCGATTGGACTGCACGACCTTCTGCTGCCCAACGAAGAAGGTATGGGCGACCTTGACGAAGATTTCATCCGGGTCGACGACTTCACCGGTCGTGAGCCTGACGACCTCTTGCGCATAGAACCGTGAGAACGCCTTAAGGGATTTGGTTTCCCCAAGCAGTTGATCCAGCGCTTCCTCCCCTGCCGCCAGCGTCTGTTCAGCTTCAAAGTAATACTGGCGATCATCTTCCCCGGCACGCTGTAGCCAATTCGGCAGCTCATGAAACCGGGTGGTGAGGGTTGGCCTCGACAGGTTGACAATCGCTTCCTGCTCTTCGCCGCGGGTCTTTTTTAATCCATTAATGTCCATGCATTTTCCTTTTGCATACGTCGCAACGAAAACCGTTACTCCAGTTAAAAGTTAATGCCGCTGCAAACAGTGATCCGATACTTGGAATGGACCGACGGTTAACTTAACGGCGCATGACTTATAAACGGAAGATCGTGCAAAGCTCAACTCAAAACATGTATGCGTTCGCGAGCAAGCAAAGTGCCTGCTTAAACTTCAAATAACAATTCCTAAAACTTTCGCTCTGGCCACCGCTTGGGTTCTACGCTCAACGCCTAACTTCCCATTGATTCGTCGAGCATGGGTTTTCACCGTGTGAAGTGAAATGAAAAGCAAGTCGGCAATTTGTTGGTTTGAGTTGCCTTGAGCGACTAAGGTGAGCACCTCTATTTCACGATGACTCAGGCAGTTCTGGGGCGAGACTATCGCATTGTGAACGTTGCCCGACTCGGGAATCCCGATGGCCTCAGGCAGCCGTGGCTGGCGCAGTTTCAAATCGCGCAAAGCTTGTTGAAGGTTACAACGCTCGACGATCGCTAATCCGTCCTGCATCGATTGCCGGGCGACTTGCGCGTTACCCGTCAGCCATGCGACCTCAGCCAGTGCCAGGAGCAGTTGCGCTTGCAGCCCGATCATCCCCCGTTGTCCAGCCCACTGCGACAACGTCTCAAGCCGCGCCAGCGGTGATTGCGCCACGCCCAGATAGACCTCAGCCAGTACCAGCAGATACTCAAGACCCGGAATCAATTCCAGCGTCGCCGGCGGGGCCTGGCGTGCATGGGGTCCGTGATAATGGCGCAGTACTCGGGTCAATGCTTCGTGAGCCAACTCCGCCCGTCCTTGCTGCAGCCAGAAATGGCAACTCAGCTGCAGCAGGACCCCGCGGTAGACCGTGTCTGGAATCCTCCGTTGTTGCATCAGGCGTTCGGCGTCGCGCAAATGGACAAATGCCTGGGCGTAATCCTGTCGATTGGCCGCCAGTTTCGCCAGACCGAGAAAGCCATACAACGCTCGCTTGTCCTGACTTCGCAGGCAAATCTGCAGGCCCGCCTCGAAATACATGGCAGCGTGTATTTCCTGGCCCTGACACAGGCTCAATCGCCCTCGATGCAGGGCAATTCGTCCCAGCAAGGGCTCGGCAAGCGGTTTTTGTGCGGCGAGCAGATCGTGCACATTGGCGAGCAGGTGTTCAGCCCTGCCCAACGCGCCCCGCTGCTCAAGCAACTGTGCGTGATCAAGCTCCAGCAACGCCTCATACACCAATGAACCTTGCGCTCGAGCGAGGCACAACGCCTCTCGGTTAAGCGCCTGCGCAACATCGAGTTCACCCCTCAGCAGGGCCTGTTGGGTTAACCCGGACAAGCACATGAGCCGGGCGGCCCAGAGCGCGGGATCCAACTCCTCCAGCGCCTCCAGAAAGTGCGTCCGGGAAGCATCCATGCGTCCCTGTAAATGCAGTAACCAACCTTGCTGTGCCTGCCAGCGCGCAATCAGTTGCCGTTGCAGAAACTCCGATGGCTGAGGCGTGAAACGCGACAACTGCGTGATGCATTCACCTGCCTGTTCGAATCGTCCGGCAAACAACAGGGCAGCGGTGATCAAACCGATGAGTTGAGGCGAGCCGAACATTAATGTCTCGCCCTGTTGCTCGTGGAGTTGCAACAGAAGCGTCACCGTCTGAGCCTCGAACACATGCGCGAAATTGAAATGCTGCAGCAGGCTGACCGCGACCTCGAATTCTTCAGCCAGCAATGCCTGCTCAAACGCGGCTTTCCAATCAAGTTCGCCGGCGAACCACTGACAGGCGCGTCGATGCCAGGAACGCCCTTCGGGCCATGGCTCTTCGCGCATCAATCGCGTCATGGGGGCGAATATCTGCAGCCAATCTGTCGAGTCTTGCCAGGGCTCGATAAAACAACCCAACTCCTGCAGGGTCTGTAAAAGCTGAATACCTTCGCCCGCGCCAAACAGATGCTCGCACAATCGGCTGTTGAATCGCGGCAGGTGCGCCAGCACCGTCCAGGTTTCCTTCAGTTCGGGTGCCAGACCGCCGAACAGTTCGTGCTCCAGGTAATCATGCAGCGTGTCCGCTCGTCCCAGCGCGACATTGCGAGTCCAATCGCATTTTTGCAGTAGGGCAATCCTGACACCGGCACACCAACCACCGCTCAGCTGAAAGACCCTGCTGGCGGCTTTTACGGCTTTCTCCGGCTCCAGGGAATGCAGCAAAAGTTCGATTTCAGACTGACTGAATGCGAGCGTGGCGGGCTCGCAATCGTACAGTTCATCATTGAGCAACAACCGGGGCCAGTTGATTTGCGGACGGCGACGACCACTGATCCACCAGGTGACCCTAGGGCTGCTGATGGCCAGTATTTGATCGAGACACTCGTCAAGTTCCGCACAGCGAGTGCGGCAATAGTCATCAAGAAACACCCAGACGGGCGTCTGCAACCGAGTCAGGGACGATAGAAAACCTGATTTATCCGACGAGGCAAGCCCCAGTACTTCTGCCAGCCGCTGGCGAAAATCGGCTGCACTCAACGCCTCTCCCGCCAACGCCAGCCAACAGACTTGAGTTCCTTCGGGCGCCCTTAAGAGGCACTCGACCAACAAGGCACTCTTGCCGCTACCGGCCGGCGCACAGCACAATTTCACCCGGGCCGTCGACGCCAGCAAAGGCTCGATCAACCGCGTGCGAGACAGGTGATGGGATGCTAATTGGGGCAAGTGTCCAGGACGGTCCAGACATGGCGTCATGGCTGTCATTGTGGTGCGCCTTTTTTATCGTTGTGGCGCCACCCTAGTCTTCTCACGAGGCCTTGTTGAAGAAGTATTCAGCGCACTGATCAACCGCCATAAAAAAGGTGACCGCGAGGTCACCTTTTTGTGTAAGAGCCTGTAGGACTTTTACCTTACACCTGTACTCCGCAGGGCCGCCGGTGTGTAGTCCCCTGCTTTTGCATCGATGTTGAATTCAAAGCTGCGCTTCTCTTCGTTCTTCATTCCCAGTGCGATGTAGCGACCGGCGATCAGGTCATACAAAGCCTCGACCGTGTACGCCGGAACCTGGTGATCGTAGTAGAACTGCGCATGACCTTCCGCGACCCGCCACAGCTGGCCACGTCCGTCGTAATGGTCGGCCAGCGCCACTTGCCAGCTGTCCTCATCGATGTACATGTGCCGTTTGGCGTACACATGCCGCTCGTTGGGCTTGACCGTGGCGACGACTTCCCAGACCCGGTGCAATTCGTAGCGGGTCAGGTCCTGATTGATATGGCCGGCCTTGATCACATCGGTGTACTTGAGGTCAGGCGAATCGAGTTTGTAGCTGTTGTACGGGATGTACATTTCTTTCTTGCCGATCAGCTTCCAGTCATAACGATCCGGGGCACCGGAAAACATGTCGAAGTTATCGGTGGTCCGCAGACCGTCGGACGACGTGCCCACACCGTCGTAGGCCACTTGCGGCGCTCGTCGCACGCGCCGCTGTCCGGCGTTGTAAATCCAGGCCTTGCGCGGTTCCTTCACCTGATCGAGGGTTTCGTGAACCAGCAACACGTTGCCCGCCAGTCGCGCGGGCGCGGTGACTTCCTGTTTGAAATAGCTGAGCACGTTTTCATCGCTGCCCGGCTTCAGGTCCCCCAGCAACGAAGGCACGGCAACCTCGTCCTTGAATCGGATAACCGTGAAGTCACCATTGGACTGCGGCGTTGCCTGGGTGATGGTACGACGCAGGTTACCGCCGTGGTAACGGGTGACGTGGTTCCAGATGACCTCGACGCCGTTCTTGGGTATCGGAAAAGCGTAGTAGCGGTTGCCGGTGAAGTTGGCCAGTCCGTTACCGTCGTTGATCGGCGTCACGTTGAGGGCGCTGCGTTTGGCCGACGCGTTGATTTCCGCTGGCACCGCAACGGTGCGGTGGGTTGGGTAGACCGGGATTTTGTAGGTCTCGGGATAACGCTTGAACATCGCGATCTGGCCGTCGGACAGCTTGTCCTTGTACTTGTCGACCGTCGCCGCAGTAATTGTGAACAGCGGCTTTTCGTTGGCGAAAGGGTCAGCCAGGAAACCTTTGCTGTCCACAGCACCGGCATTTTTTGGCAGGCCTCCCGTCCACGCAGGGATGGAGCCGTCAGCATTCCCGGCTTTTTCGCCTCCCAGTGGTGTCAGGCTGGTGCCGAGTTTGTTCGCTTCTTCCGGCGACACCGCAGCCATTACGTTGGCAGCCAGCAGGCTCAGGGCCAGGACGCCGCATTGCAGAATCATCGTGCGCATAAAATTATCCTTGTCAGCCAGATCAGAAGTTCACGCCAAAGCTCAACGCCAGGAAGTCGCGGTCTTCCAGGGTGTTGTAGTCACCACCGAAGAAATCGGTGTAACTGAGGCTCGCGGTATAGGTGTTGCGGTAGTCCGCATCGACGCCGACGCTGACGGCCTTCGCGCCTTCGTTGAACAGCCCGTTGGGGCCATAACCGGAGACGTCGTGGGACCACGACAGATTGGGTTTGAAGTTGATGCCGGCGATGACGTTGTTGTAATCGAGGATGGCGCGAGCGCGATAACCCCAGGATGTCGAGGTCACGAAACCATCGGTGTCCCCGCCGAAACCATACTGGCCATACACCGAATCGCGGCCATAACGCAGCTGCGTGCGTGACTCCAGTCCACCGACCCGAACAACGGCCGCCTCACCCACCAGGGTCAGACGGTCTGCACCCGCCACCTGATCGATGAAGTGCGTCAGGGTGCTCTGGATCTGCGTCACTTCCTTGC
Source organism: Pseudomonas sp. LBUM1643 (assembly GCF_059716215.1). NCBI lineage: Bacteria > Pseudomonadati > Pseudomonadota > Gammaproteobacteria > Pseudomonadales > Pseudomonadaceae > Pseudomonas > Pseudomonas sp. LBUM1643. The sequence continues at coordinate 984,064 of NZ_CP166813.1, read as the reverse complement.
GGCGGTAGCCCTTGTTGTCGGCTCCTGGTGCGGATGCAATCGGTGAAGCCGCGCCACCCGCAATCGGGTTGAGCATGGCCAGGGTCAGGTCGGTGCTGTTGATTTGCACTGGCGCATTGGGGCGATAGCTGATTTCGCCGGTCCACGCCGTACCGGTCGGCAAGGTGGTGGAGAAACTCGCGCCGTACAAACGGATGTCCTCGGGGTATTCGAGGTAATACTGGCCGCGACCGAGCATCACGCTCTGGGCCAGGGCCGCGCCGGTGCCGGGCGCCAGACGGTTAGCGGTGGCGACGATCCCCGGAAGGCTGGCGAGCGTGCCCAAGCCAGCGGTCGTGGTACCCACGTTCGGGGAGCGACTGTGGTAATTCATGAAGTACAGGCCGTACTCGGTGTCATCGCCCAGCCAGCGCAGCGCCGTACCCCACTGCCCGGAATCGCGGGCATCGCGATCACCGCCACGGGGCACCACCACGCCTTCCCTGGTGACTTCGAAGCCCTGGCCAAAGGCTGCGGCGATCGGCTGCAGAGGCGCGATGGCCGGGCTCGCGACCGTATAGCCCTTTGTACAGCCGTCCGCGGCCACGTCACCGCCGAAGAAGGTGCCGCAGTTGTCGAGAACGGTCTGATCCCACTCCAGCTGATAGAACCCTTCTACGGTCAACTTGTCCGTCAGCCCTTGGGAGGCGAACAGCATGTTGACCGGAATCAGGCCTTCCTTGATCTCGGCGCCTGGCCGCCGGAACGCGGAGACGTCGACCGGGTTGATGCTGTTGATCGAGTTGCCGATGAAGGTGCTTTCGCCCCAACTCACCACCTGCTTACCGGCCCGTACCGTGCCCGGCAGATCGGCAAGCGAGTAGTTGTGATAGACGAAGGCATCTAGAATCTGAGCGCCCGAAGACTTGGAGCCCTCTTTGCGATTGTGATCGCTGATCGGCTTGAAGGGACGGTCCTCGTCCTTCAGCTCGAAGTCGTACCAGTATTTGCCTCGAACGAACATGCCGGTGTCGCCATACTTGAGTTCGAGGTCGTGTAGACCTTTGAAGATCTTCGAGAAGGTTTCGCCTTTCTTGAAGTTCAACCGCCCGTCATCCCCGGTCGAAGCCTGGCCCGTCCCGCCGTTCACAGTGCCCACCAGCGACTTGTCGGCATCACGCATGCCCCAGCTCGCGCCCACCGACAGCGAAGAATCGAACGTCCCTTCGATTTCCCCGATGTTGAACGAAACAGCCTGCGCCTGGGCACAGCAGCCCATGGCCACCGCAGCGGCCAGCGCCTGCGGCGTGAAGATGGCGCGCATTGTTGTTTTTGTCATGCGTCTTCCCCGGTGAGTGACAGAAGGCCACACCCTACTGCCGCAGACCGGGAGCGATAAGCGCACGAAGGAGGTATTCGCGGTGTAGCTCTAAAGGATGAATGGCGTTGTGGTATCAGGTTTTGCGCGGGGTATGAATGGGCTGGATTGTGCGTTATCAGCAAACCGCATGGAGTAAATAAACGCTCCCCGTAGCAGCCTTCGGTAGCTGCGATGGGCCTGATTTCGGCTCGTATTTGCCGCGTTGAGAGAGCGGCACCAGGGTACCGGGCCAACCTGTAGGAGCTGTCGAGTGAAACGAGGCTGCGATCTTTTGAACTTGGCCTTTGAAAGCAAGATCAAAAGATCGCAGCCTCGTTTCACTCGACAGCTCCTACAGGTGGCCGAACGCAGTCTTCGCAGCGGCTACAGGATAGTGGGTGACCGGGGACTGTTGCTCAGGCTGCAACACTGCATGTCCGGATTCGCTATTTTTCCTTTGCAGACAAGGCTTTATTATTGCCGGGCTCTCAGGGAAACAGCCTGGACGCCAGCAACGATGCGTGTTCAGTCCACATCGTTATCTAACCGATTTCAGATGAATCGGGTTTTCCGGTTCATCGCCCCGTGTACACAGACGTTGATTTGTAGCTCCTTGATCCAACGTCTTACTTTGGCCGCTGCGTTTGCAGCGGCCTTTTTTATGGGCGCTGGTTTTGTAGCGCAGTATCAAATGACTCTCTGGAGAGAAGTGCCGTCCTACATCCATATTCTTCAACAACGTAGGATTTATCTATCTGAGTTGCAGACAACTCGATACAAATCCACATTAATGGAAAGCGCTGTCAAATCTTCAAGTAAAAACCTACACCCTTCTCAGACCCAACCTTTTCGCTGACGCATTACCCTTGTCAGGCGCAAACCAACGCTTGCATTGACCTGGAGTCATCCATCCACCAAGTGCGCATTGACGGGTACAAAAATGCGAAATCCATCAGAGCAATCAGAATCCGCTTTTTTTTATGCCTATGCGCTCGCCGAGACGAGGCCTAAAGACGAGGAATGCGAAATCCACAATCGTCTTTTAGCGAGGTTTGCAGCCTTAGATGAGCAACTGGAAATAGCTGAAGAGCAGGCAAAAAAAGCGGCGAACGTCGCCACGCAGCAGGTCGCCACAGAAAGAGCATACTTAGATGCAAAAGCTGAATTACTTCGCCAACAAATCGCCGATGAAGTATCTGATGCTGAAACCGAATAACCAATATCGGCAGGGACAGAACTTTAATTCTGCCCCTGCCGCTCTCATCACATCGAATACTTCTGCAAATTCCCCATCATCTCTTTCAGCGCTTCAATATTGTCCTTCGGATGCGCCGCCCCCTCGAAATCGCAAATCTGCTGCCAATGCGCCGCCACATCCTCGGGCGAGAACCCAATCCGCGGATCAAACCCCGCGCCCAGGCTGCGTTCCCAGCGCACTTTGCCCATCCAGCCGCCACCGACCTCGAACAGCCCGGAGGTTTCCTGGCAGTTTTCGCTCGCGAGGTACACTACCAGCGGGCTGACCAGTTCCGGTTTGAGTTGTTCGAACACTTGAGGCGGGATGAGGCCTTCGGTCATACGTGTGCCGCCAGTCGGGGCGATGGCGTTGACCAGGATGTTGTTCTTGCGGCCTTCGATGGCGAGTGTGCGGGTCAGTCCATAGAGGCCAAGCTTGGCCATGCCGTAGTTGGACTGGCCGAAGTTGCCGTAGATGCCTGAGGTCGACGCTGTGAAGATTACCCGGCCATAGTTCTGCTCGCGCATATGCGGCCAGGCGGCGCGAGTAACTTTGTAGGCGCCTTCGACGTGGACGCGGTAGACCAGGTCCCAATCGGCGTCTTCCATTTTATGGAAGGTCTTGTCTCGCAGAATCCCGGCGTTGTTGACCACGACGTCGACACGGCCGAAGGCATCCAAAGCGTGTTGCACGATTTTGTCGCCATCGGTCACTGAGTCGTGGTTGGCATCGGCAGTGCCGCCCGCCTCGCGAATCTCCGCAACTACCCGGTCTGCCGCTGAAGCGTTGGCGCCTTCGCCTTGAGCCGAGCCACCGAGATCGTTGACCAGCACCCTGGCGCCCTGTTTGGCAAACAGCAGCGCATGAGCTCGACCGAGGCCGCCGCCGGCACCCGTGATGATCACGACTTTATCTTCGAAGCGAACAGATTCACTCATGGGGTTTAACTCCAGCAGGCCTAAGGACGATGAGTCCGAGTGTCAGGCACGGCGTTGCTGGTCACAATGAACACGGGTGGGGCTGAATGGTGCGCGATAAGGCAGGGGGATGATGCGGTTGGGATTGTGGATTGGAAATGGGATCGGGGGGATTTGAAAGAATCGCAGCCCCGTTTCACTCGACAGCTCTTATAGAACAAACGTTAAACCATTGATTTTAAAAATGAGCTTTTTACTCATCTTTAGACATCCAATGCGGCGAGCACCCAGTTTCTTGCGCGACAGCGTGGCGTCGAAGACGTGGCGCCCCTCATGCAGGGATAACGTTGAGCGGGGCACGCCCGCAAAGTCAGGTCGGCTGTCGGGCCGCCTCGCTTTGGCTTTTGATCTGCTCTTGATCTTCTTACCCCATGGGAAGGCCGAGCGCAGGTTCTGCGCAGTGGGCAACCCGGCATGGATGCCGGGTTAGCCGCGCACGGCCATGGATGGCCGATCGCGGCGGGCCCACGGAGCAGGACCGGAGCGAGGCACCGGACGAAAGGGGCAAGAGCCCTTGGTTACTTGGGGCCGGGCGGCGTTCCGTTTTTCCAAGTGACTCGCCGTAAGGGCGAAACCAATAGCCGCCGTGACCGCAGGAATGGATATGTACCCCAGCAAGAATCTCACCGCCGATCAGGCCGCCATCGCGAGCAGGCTCGCTCCTACAGTTTGATCCGGGCCCATCAGGAAAACTACAGAGTGAATCGAGGCTGCAATCTTTTCAGGAGCACGCCACTTTGCGCGTCGGTGAAACCAGGTTGTCGCGAAATTCCAGGTAATGCTTGAGTACCTGTGCGGGCGCCTCGATTTGCGGGTAATGGCCGATACCGGGCAACAGCACCGTATCGGGGTCTGGAATGAGTTCTCGATAGCGCTCGACCATGTGCCCGCCGGAAATCGGGTCGGCTTCACCGTCGATGACCCGCACCGGCACCTCATTGCGCTGCATCGCGGCGACCCAGCGATCTCGCTGCGCACGTCGCTCAGGAATGTAGCTGATCAATTTGTGCATGATCCGGGGCCCGCGATTCGTGTCGATCAGGCTCCAGAAATCATCCATCTCACTTTCGCTGGGTCGACTCTGTGGACCGAAAACCTGCCGAAAACTCTTCACCAGGGCGTCGCGTGAAAAGGCACGACCGATCATCCAGCCCAAAGGACTGAGCAATAGTTTTTGCATGAGTATCGGCCGATGGGTTTCGGGAAACAGACCGCCGTTGAGGAACACGCAGCTGGCCAGGTCAATGCCCGTTTCGTGGTGCCGTGCCAACAGTTCCTGAGCAACGCTGTCGCCATAATCGTGAGCCAGCACGTGCACCGGTTGCTCTACGCTCAAGTGCGCCAGCAGTGCCTGCTGCAAATCGGCCTGCTCCAACAGGCTGTATTCGTGGTTCGCCGGCTTTGCCGAATCGCCGAAACCGAGCATGTCGCACGCAATCACCCGATAACGCTGCGCCAACGGCTGCCAAAGGAAATGCCAATCCCAGCTGGCAGTCGGAAAGCCATGGATGAGCAACAACGGCTCACCCTGCCCCGCCGTCCAGTAACGGATGGATTGGCCACGGAAAACAAACGTCTGGCCGCGTTTGCGCCAGACACACAGGGGAATCTCGGCGAGTGGCATTAGAGTTTATAACCCGGGTCTTGTTGATCGAGTTTGCGCAGCAACGCTGGCCAGGCCAGTGCGCCGCCCATCCCTTGAGCACTTTTGGTGACGCCCGCAATCATTGCCTTGGCCCCCGCCAGAATCTGCGGCTGGATGGCGATCAGTTCGGCACCACCATTTTGCGCCAGCACCTGGATGTCGCAGGCGCGCTGAAAGATGAACATCATCAGGAAGGTGTCCGCGATACTGCTGCCGCAGGTCATCAGCCCGTGGTTGTGCAGCATCATGAAGTTGTTTTCACCCAGGTCGGCCTGCAGCCGCGCTTTCTCCTCATGGTTGAGCGCAACACCTTCGTAGGCGTGATAAGCCAGGCTGGACAGGACGAACAACGACTGTTGGCTGATCGGCAAAATGCCTTGCTTTTGCGCCGACACGGCAACGCCAGCCGCCGTATGGGTGTGCAATACGCAGACAACATCGTGACGCACTTCATGCACGGCGCTGTGGATGGTGTACCCCGCCGGATTTATCTCGTAAGGGCTGTCCATCAGCTTGTTCCCGGCCTGATCGACCTTGACCAGACTCGAGGCAGTGATCTCGTGAAACATCAGCCCGTAAGGGTTGATCAGGAAGTCTTCAGTGCCGGGCACCTTGGCCGAAATGTGCGTGAAGATCAGATCATCCCAGCCATGCTGGGCGACCAACCGGTAGCAAGCGGCCAGATCGACGCGAGTCTGCCACTCGGCAGCGCTGACCTGGTCTTTGACGTTAGGGGGGGACTGGACGGGGGCTACGCTCACGACAAGGAACTCCTGTTCTTATTGTTTTGCACGTGTCAGCAGTCTAGTCAGCCCCTGAGGTTCGCGTAGTTGCATTGGCAGCCAGCTTGATGGCCGTACGAGTCAGTTACGCAAAGCGTCGACCAGTTTCCCCAGCCAAGGCTCGGCGTCGGCTTCGGGGGTCACACTTTCGCTGGCATCCAGACGCAGCATCGGCAGCACTTCGCGAATGCCCAATTCGCCGAACAGTTCGCGCATCATCTCGCCACCACCGCAGAACGTATCGCCGTAACTCGCGTCACCCAGGCCGATCACCGCCCCCGGCAAACCACGCCAGGCGGCTGGCAACTGGTCGCGAATGGCGAAGTACAAGGGGTGAAGATTATCGGGCAGCTCGCCCATGCCGGTGGTCGACGTCACAGCCAGGAAAGCGTCGGGGCCAAAGGCCTGGACATCGGCCAGGCTGGCGCGAGGGTTGTGCCAGGCGTCATGGCCCGCGGCTTTCAAAATACCCGCAGCGTGGCGGGCGACTTCTTCAGCGGTGCCGTACACCGAGCCGGAAAGGATGGCGACTTTCATCAATCTGATCCTGAACTGAATAAAAAACGGGATGTTAACAGCAGCCTTGGCAATGTTCTTTTAGAATGCTGCGAGTCATTCAAAAAGGAAGGGATTCTTCAATGATCAATGCCCAACTGCTTCAACTGGTCATCAACGCCTCCAACGACGGTATCGTCATCGCCGAGAAGGAAGGTGAGCAGGACAACATCCTGATCTACGTAAACCCGGCCTTCGAACGGCTGACCGGATACACCAGCGAAGAAATCCTTTATCAGGATTGCCGCTTTCTGCAGTCTGGAGACCGTGATCAGCAGGCAATTGAAATCATTCGCCAGACATTGAAAAGCGGCGGCTCTTGCCGGGAAATCCTGCGCAACTATCGCAAGGACGGCACACCGTTCTGGAATGAACTGTCGCTTTCTACAGTGAAAAATCCAAGCGACGGGATGACCTATTTTGTGGGTGTGCAGAAAGATGTGAGCGTCCAGGTCAAGGCGCAGCAGCGTGTAGCGCAGCTGGAAGCGCAGCTCTCCGAGGTCCAGGCGCAGCTGGCCGCAATAAATGCGACGAATGGACAAAACAAAATCGCGAAATAATTGTCATTAACTACAATCACCAGTGACTTTGTAACTATATCGTTCGAGTGGATCATGCACCGCGACGCGCTCCTGACCCAGGATGAGCTGGATTTCATCCAGACCATGCAACATAACCCGCAGCTCAATATGCGGGATGCGACGTCGAGCCTGCTCGTTAACGGTGGTTCGCAAATCCGTGATTTGCTCACACGCCTGGCCGCGAATGAGCAGGTCACCATCCAGGCCAACTTCGAAAATCAGCAAATGACCTTTCCTCTGCACCTGGTGGAAGACGAATTTCACGCGCTGCATTTGCGCCTGGGTGTTCCCAGCATCTATGAAGACGGCCCCATGGTCCGGCCATGGCGCCTGGCCCTGGAGGAGCCGGTAGCCTTGGAAAATGCCAACGGCCAGCCCGGCACAATGTGGGTGCATGAGGTGTCGTTCAAAGGAATTTTGCTGGAAGTGCGCAACAAGACCAAACCGCCAAAACATTTTGCGCTGTGGTTCAGCCCCTCAGGCTATGAACGAATCGCGTTGCGCGGCACGTTCGAGCGAGAAACAGAGAATGGCTTCTTCGCTTATCAGTTGAGCCAGAGCGACAAGGACGAAACCGAGCGCCTGCGCCAGTTCATCCTTCAACAGCATCGACTGACTCACCCCGCCCTGCATCTCTGACCCTGCATCGTTCGATCAGGTATCCAGATTACCCGCCAGAAACTGCTTCAAGCGCTGGCGCATCACGCCCCCCTCATTACCAAGACACCCGACCGACGACCCGGCCAGGCTTTCCTGCGCCAGGTCCGATGCATCACCGGCCAGCAGTAACTGACAATCCAGGCTCAGGACCAGACGGTTCAGACGCCGAGGCAAATCAGCAGTGGGAGCGTGATTGGACACCAGGACCAGCGCTTGGGGTTTTACCCTTTCGCAGACAAGCGTCAGCTCATCGAAAGGTTGACCAATCGACAGCAACTGCATCGCGGAGTCGACATGGCTGAGATACAGCGCCGTGATCAGCACTTCGAGTTCGCGGACCTGCTCATCCAAGGCACAGACAATGACCCGACGCGGTTGCAGCACACGCACCAGCAGCAACCTTTGCAACACCCGGGAACGAAGAAAACCATCCAGAAAAAGCCACTCGCTGGTCTGACCGAATGCCTCATGGCGCCTTAACAGTTGCTTCCAGAGCGGGATCAGGATGTCCTGGAAGACCACCGTAAGCGGGTAACTGGAGAAGATCTGCCCATAGACCTGCTCGAGCGTCACCTCGTCAAACGCACTCACCGCGACCTGGACTTGCTGTTGCCACTGAATGTAATCGGCCTGTACCAGTTCATCCGGAATGATTTTCGCGAGCACTTGAAGCGGTTCGGTCCTGGCCAGGATCTTGCCGACCTTGCTGACCGCAACGCCGCGTTCGATCCAGCCGAGGATGCTGCGAACTTTTTCGATATCGGACATCGAGTACAGCCGATGCCCGCTTTCGGTGCGCGTGGGCTGAATCAGGCCATAACGGCGCTCCCAGGCGCGAAGGGTCACCGGATTGATGCCGGTGAGGCGCGCGACCTCGCGAATGGGGAATAAATCTTCCTTTTTCAATGAGTCAGCGTAAAGCTCATCCGGGGCATAGTCAGTCAATGCAGGCATTTTCGCGTTTCACTTCCATGTTCGAATTCGAACAGTTTACTCCCCCTTTCCCCTGACTATTCAAGCCAATGATGTTTAATTAAAGACACTGGCGAAATATTCAGAATCAGGAATAATCCTTGCTTGGTTCAAAGCGCAGCCCACCACCCCGGCGCTGCGTCTGGCTAATCTCCTACCCGGAGTGACGCACTTGTCTTACGGAGATACAGAATGTCTACCTCACCCGTCACGCTGATGGTTGCACGTCGTGTCGCCGATGGCCGCTATCAGGATCTGATGGCCTGGCTACGCGAAGGCGAACAGCTGGCCACCGACTTCCAGGGTTATCTGGGTTCAGGCGTGCTTGCTCCGCCGCCCGGCGATAACGAATTCCAGATCATCTTCCGCTTCGAAAACGAGCAGACCATGCACGCATGGGAGCACTCCGCCTCGCGCACCGCCTGGCTTGAGCGCGGCAGCGACCTGTTCGCCCATCCTACGGAGCATCGAGTCAGTGGTATCGAAGGCTGGTTTGGTGCCGTCGGTGCCCGTCCGCCTCGCTGGAAACAGGCGGTGGCGATCTGGCTGGCGTTCTTCCCGGTTTCATTGCTGTTCAACTTTGCAGTAGGACCGTTGCTCGGCGAGATGAGCCTGTTGCCGCGAGTGTTCATCAGCACGCTGTGCCTGACGCCCTTGATGGTTTATTTTTTTATTCCGTTATCGACCCGCCTGCTCGCCAGTTGGCTGAACAACGCGCCGACGCGACCGCTGCCGGTGAAGGCTTCTACGCAGAATCATTGAGCCGTTCGGCGGTCCGAGCAGGACGGCCATCGCGAGCAAGCGTTGCTCTTATGGGATAGGGGGGTGGACTTGCCTTGTCGCTGGTATAGTTTTGCTCTCACCGCGATGCGAGCCGTTCATGACCTCTTCCGAAGCCCCCATTCTCATTACCGGCGCAGGTCAGCGTGTTGGCCTGCACTGTGCCCGGCGCTTACTCGAAGACGGCCACGCGGTAATCTTCACTTTCCGCAGTGAACGCCCAGGCGTACAGGCCTTGCGGGACCTGGGCGCAACGGCCGTGTTTGCGGATTTCTCCAGCGAAGCCGGCATCATCGCGTTCATCGCCGAACTGAAAACCCATACCGACAGCCTGCGGGCGATTATCCACAACGCCTCCGAATGGCTCGCCGAAACCCCGGACACCGACGCTGTGGCATTCACCCGGATGTTCAACGTTCACATGCTGGCGCCGTACCTGATCAACTTGCATTGTGTCGACTTGCTCCAGCGTTCGAGTCCCGCCGACATCGTGCACATCAGCGATGACGTGACCCGCAAGGGCAGCAGCAAGCACATTGGCTACTGCGCCAGCAAAGCCGGGCTCGACAGCCTGACCTTGTCCTTCGCCGCAAAGTACGCACCGGCAATCAAGGTCAACGGCATCGCGCCGGCCCTGCTACTGTTCAACCCTGACGACGACGCGGCGTACCGCGCCAAGGCGCTGGCAAAGTCCGCGCTGGGCATCGAACCCGGCAGCGACGTGATCTACCAAAGCCTGCGCTATCTGCTCGACAACCCTTATGTCACCGGCACGACCCTGACCGTCAATGGCGGAAGGCACCTCAAGTAAGCGCCCCGCGAGGATGTTCCATGACGCTATCCCTGCCTCAGAACTATCGCGAGATCCTCATCGGTCTCGGTGAAAACCCGGAACGCGAAGGCCTGCGCGATACACCCCTGCGCGCCGCCAAGGCCATGCAGTACCTCTGTCATGGTTACGAGCAAAGTGTCGAAGAGATCGTCAACGGCGCGCTGTTCGCTTCGGACACCGATGAGATGATCATCGTTGCCGATATCGAGCTGTATTCATTGTGCGAGCATCACCTGTTGCCCTTCATCGGCAAGGCCCATGTGGCTTATATTCCTACAGGCAAGGTGCTGGGCCTGTCGAAAATCGCGCGGCTGGTGGACATGTTCGCCCGTCGCTTGCAGATCCAGGAAAACCTGACCCGGCAAATCGCCGACGCAATGCAACAGGTGACCAACGCCGCCGGCGTTGCAGTGGTCATCGAAGCGAAGCACATGTGCATGATGATGCGCGGCGTCGAGAAACAGAATTCAACCATGAACACCTCGGTGATGCTTGGCGCCTTCCGCGATTCAAGCAATACCCGCCAGGAATTCCTGCAATTGATTGGACGGAGCAAGTAGCAATGCCACAACTTCAGCCAGGAATGGCACGCATCCGGGTCAAGGACCTGTGTCTGCGCACCTTCATCGGAATCAACGAGGACGAAATCCTCAACAAGCAAGACGTACTGATCAATCTGACCATCCTGTACGCGGCCCAGGAAGCGGTGCGTGACAACGATATCGATCACGCGCTGAACTACCGCACCATCACCAAGGCGATCATCGCGCACGTGGAGGGCAACCGGTTTGCCCTGCTCGAACGCCTGACCCAGGAAATTCTTGATCTGGTCATGGTCAACGAGTCGGTGCTGTACGCCGAAGTCGAAGTCGACAAGCCCCACGCCCTGCGTTTCGCCGAGTCAGTGTCGATTACGCTTGCAGCGAGCCGCTAGCTACAAGCTTCAAGCGGCAAGCTGTAAACTTCCAGCCACCGCAAACCAATCCTGCAGCTTGAAGCTTGCCGCTTGAAGCTGTCTCGCAGAGACTCCCATGACCGAGCAACAACGCCTCGAACTTGAAGCCGCCGCCTTCCGCCGGCTGGTCGCCCACCTTGATAGCCGCAAGGATGTGCAGAACATCGACCTGATGAACCTTTCCGGTTTCTGCCGTAATTGCCTGTCCAAGTGGTACAAGGCTGCGGCAGACGAGCGCCAGATCGACGTCAGTCTCGACGACGCCCGCGAAGTCGTCTACGGCATGCCGTACGCCGAGTGGAAAGCCCAATACCAGCAAGAAGCCAGCGCCGAACAACAAGCGGCGTTTGCCAAAGGAAAACCCCATGAGTGATCTGAACACCCTGCGCGCCAGCCTCAACAGCGGCGAACATGTTTTTGCCGACACGCTGTCCTTCATCGCCGCCGGTTACGACTATCAGCCCCAGGCGTTCAACAACGGTGGCGTGGAGAACGCTGCCGGGCAGAACGAAGGATCGTGCAAGACCCTGGGCCTGGCACTGCTGGAAGGCTTGAGTGACGAAGAAGCGCTGTTGGCGTTTGGAGAGCATTACCGCTCGGTGGTTGCGACGCCTGCAGGCAGCGATCACGGGAATATTCGTGCGTTGATGGCGCATGGATTGGCCGGTGTGACGTTCACCGCGCAGCCACTGACCCGTCGCTGATTCAGGATCAACATCAAAAGATCGCAGCCTCGTTTCACTCGACAGCTCCTACAGGGTGGTATGCATTCCAATTGCATTCCAATGTAGGAGCTGTCGAGTGAAACGAGGCTGCGATCTTTTGATCTTTTGATCTTTTGTGATTCGTCTCTCGACACACTTCCCGACTTTTAAGATTGACCCGGCAACTTTATTTCGTTTGCCGGGTACCGCTGCTCACGGCTTAGATAAAAAGAAGCATCCCTTCTTAAGAGTCGGTCATCCATGAGCAGCGAATCCATCAGCCAGTCGATCAACATCGTTCATCCCGTCACCCTCAGCCACGGCAAAAATGCCGAGGTCTGGGATACCGAGGGTAAGCGTTACATCGACTTTGTCGGCGGCATTGGCGTGCTTAACCTCGGCCATTGCCACCCGCGCATCGTTGACGCCATTCGCGAACAGGCCACCCGGCTGACTCACTATGCGTTCAACGCCGCCCCTCATTCGCCGTACATTGAATTGATGGAGCGTCTGACGGCGTTTATTCCCGTGGGCTATCCGGTCAGCGGCATGCTGACCAACAGCGGCGCGGAAGCCGCGGAAAACGCCCTCAAGATCGTCCGCGGCGCCACCGGTCGTACCGCAGTGATCGCCTTCGACGGCGCCTTCCACGGCCGCACCCTGGCCACCCTCAACCTAAACGGCAAAGTTGCGCCCTACAAACAGAAAGTCGGCGTGCTGCCAGGCCCGGTGTATCACCTGCCCTTCCCGAGCAAGGACAACGGCGTGACCTGCGCCGAGGCCCTGAAAGCCATGGACCGTCTGTTCAGCGTCGAAATCGATGTGGAGGATGTGGCGTGTTTTATCGTCGAGCCGGTGCAGGGTGAAGCAGGCTTTTTGGCGATGGACGTGGAGTTTGCCCAGGCGCTGAGACGTTTCTGTGATGAGAAAGGCATTGTGTTGATCGCCGATGAAATCCAGTCCGGGTTTGGTCGTACCGGACAGCGCTTCGCGTTTTCGCGCCTGGGTATCGAGCCGGACCTGATCCTGCTCGCCAAAAGTATCGCCGGCGGCCTGCCACTGGGTGCGGTGGTCGGGCGCAAAACGTTGCTCGACACGTTGCCCAAGGGCGGACTGGGCGGGACCTATTCCGGTAATCCGATCGCCTGCGCCGCTGCCTTGGCGACCCTGGACGAGATGACCGATGCGAACCTGCAGGCCTGGGGCTCGCAACAGGAAGAAGCCATCGTCAGCCGCTACGAATCCTGGCGCGCCAACACACTTTCCCCCTTCCTGGGCCGCTTGACCGGGGTCGGTGCGATGCGGGGAATCGAACTGATCAATGCCGATGGTTCACCGGCATCGGCCCAGTTGACTCAGCTACTGGTTCTGGCCCGGGACGCCGGGCTGCTGCTGATGCCGAGCGGCAAGTCACGCCACATCATTCGGCTGCTGGCGCCGCTGACCACAGAAGCCGCCGTGCTGGAGGAAGGCCTGGACATCCTCGAGCGGTGCCTGGCGAAACTGCGCTGATAGCAAAATGAGCTCAGGGACTGACGTAGCGAATTATGTTCGCTTGCAGTCCCTGAAAATGCATCGCAATACTCGGAGGCGCCCGACCAATCGGATCAGCCAACGCCCCTATCTATCAAGCGAGATCATCACCACCTATCAGCTGAGGCAGTCATGTATCACGACAATATAATTTATAAGAAAAAGTCCAATGATCCACAGTTCCTGCTCGGCGTAGCCGTAGTGCTTTTCCTGGGCGCCTACCTGATGAACCTCGGTAACAGCGCCCTCAGCCACTTTCTCCAGCCCCTGTTGGGCGATACCCCGGACAGCCTGACCGCTCGCAACATCGCCATCGGCCTGGCCATTGCCGTACTGGGCACGCTGAACTTCCATGTCCTCGGACGCTTGAAGTTCAAGGTCCAGACCACCGTCGTCTGGATCGAACTGCTGATCCTGTTCCTGGCGTTCTTCGATACCTTCGACCTCTCCTACAGCTTCATTCTCGACAAGATCGGTTTCCTGATCATCCAGGGTGCCGCCACCACGCTGTACATCTCAGCGGTCGCGATCGTGATTGCTTTCGTCCTGGCGCTGATCGGCGCGGTCGCCAAGCTGTCGAGCAACGGCCTGGCCAATGCCCTCGCCTCGTTCTACACCTCGTTTTTTCGCGGTGTGCCGCTGCTGATCCAGATCTACCTGATTTACCTCGGGCTGCCGCAACTGGGCTATGTCGTCGACGCGGTGCCCGCCGGCATCCTCGCCCTGTCGCTGTGCTACGGCGCCTACATGACGGAGATTTTCCGTGCGGGCATCCAGAGCATTCCGGTCGGCCAGTGGGAAGCGTCCCGGGCCCTGAACATCAGCCCGTTCAAAACGTTGAGCCGGGTGATCATGCCCCAGGCCTTGCGCGTGATCATCCCGCCCACCGGCAACCAGTTCATCGCCATGCTCAAGGACAGTTCCCTGGTGTCGGTAATCGGCGTCTGGGAATTGATGTACCTGGCCAAAACCCAGGGCCGTGCAGACTTCCGTCACCTGGAGATGTTGATCACTGCCGCGATGATTTACTGGGCGCTGTCGTTCATCCTCGAACGGGTGCAGGCGCGAATCGAAAAACGGGTCAATCGATCCACGGCAAGGGGTTGATGCGTGATGACTCGAACCAATACCGCTGAGCGACTCGACCTGGCGTCCCCTGCGTTAGCCACCCCAGCGATGATTTCCATCTCAGGCCTGAACAAGTGGTACGGCAATTTCCACGCGTTGCGCGATGTCGACCTGACCGTGGCCACCGGCGAAATCCTGGTGGTGTGCGGGCCGTCGGGCTCGGGCAAGTCGACGATGATCCGCTGCATCAACCATCTGGAGAGTTTCCAGAAAGGCCACATTCAGGTTAACGGCATCACCCTCACCAGCGAGGCAGAAAGCGTCAGCGCCGTGCGCAGTGAGATCGGGATGGTGTTCCAGAGCTTCAACCTGTTCCCGCATTTGAGCGTGATGGACAACCTGACCCTGGCGCCACAATTGGTGCAAGGCGTATCGAGCGCGGATGCGAAAAAACGCGCTCAGGTCTACCTGGAGCGCGTACGGATCGCCGAACACGCCGACAAATACCCGTCGCAGTTGTCCGGCGGCCAGCAACAGCGCGTGGCGATTGCCCGCGCGCTGTGCATGAATCCCAAAGTGATGCTGTTTGATGAGCCGACCTCTGCCCTCGACCCGGAAATGGTCCACGAAGTGCTGGACGTGATGGGCGAACTGGCTACCGATGGCATGACCATGATTTGCGTGACTCACGAAATGGGTTTCGCCAGCAAGGTCGCCGATCGCGTGCTGTTCATGGACCAGGGCCAGGTCATCGAACAAGCGACCCCCGCCGAATTTTTCAATAACCCACAGACCGAACGCGCGCAGAAATTCCTGTCGCAAATTATCGGCCACTGAAGACCGCTTTGCCCTCATAACAATAACGAGACATGGAGATGGACATGGTCAGAAGTAAACGCGTAATCACCCTCACTGCCGCACTGTCGCTGTTGTTCGTTGGTGCCGCTAACGCTGGCGCAGTGCTGGACAAGATTCAGAGCAGCAAAACCATGACCGTCGCCACGTCGGCGACCTGGCCTCCTCAGGGCTTCATCAACGACAAAAATGAAATCGACGGTTTTGACATCGACGTTTCCAAGGAGATCGCCAAACGTCTCGGGGTTGAGGTCAAGTTCATCACACCCGACTGGGACGTGATCACCGCCGGCAAGTGGAACGGTCGCTGGGACATGTCCGTGGGTTCGATGACCGCAACCAAAAGTCGCGCGCGTATTCTTGATTTCCCGGGCACCTATTACTACGTGCCTTACGTCTTTGCGGTGCATGACAAATCCAAGGTCACTGACCACAAAGCGCTCAATGGCAAAACCATCGGCGTCGAAGGTGGCACCACGTCCGAGGACTATTTCAGCCAGGCGCTGGCGATTGAAACCACGGATGTGCCACCTGTTGTCTACGACGTGAAAACGGAAAAAATGAAGACCTACGCCGGTTCCGTCGGACCGCTGGACGATCTGCGCCTGGGCGACGGTGCCCGGCTGGACGGCATCCTCACGCAACGCAGCACGCTGGACGCCGCCGTCAAGAAGGGTTACCCGCTGCGCGCCGTCGACAACGTTGTAGCCTTCTACGAGCCGCTGGCCGTTGCCACTGACAAGGGTGACCCGGAGTTGAAGGCCAAGCTCGGTGAAATCATCGGCGAAATGCACAAGGACGGCACGCTGACCAAGCTGTCGAACAAGTGGTATGGCGTGGATTACTCGACTGTTAAGTAATCACTCTGCCCCTGTAGGAGCGAGCCTTGTGGCGAGGGGATTTAGCGAAACGTCGCACCGCCCCGTTGGGCTGCGGAGCGGCCCCGGCATTTCCAGCGTTAAAGCGTATTTACGACTGCTTCGCAGCCGAACGGGGATAAATCCCCTCGCCACAAGGATCGCTCCTACAGTGTTGATGTACGGCGGCTAATTTTCTCAAGGATTGACCATGGCCTTTCCCAACACCTGGTATTCCCAAACCTCGCTGCCCCGCGCGGCCAGGTCCGAATTGAACACCGATGAAACCTGCGACGTGTGCATCATCGGCGCGGGTATCGCCGGCCTCACCGCCGCACTGGAACTCACCCGGCGTGGCAAACGCGTGATCATCCTCGAAGCCCATCAGGTGGCCTGGGGTGCATCCGGTCGCAATGGCGGCGTGGTGTCGCCGGGCTGGGCGGAAGGGTCTGGCGCGATCCGTAAAAAACTCGGGCTGGAACACGCGCGCTCGCTGTTCCAGATGTCTGTTGAAGGCGTGGAGATTGTCCGCCACAACATCACGGAACTGGCCCTGACTGGCTGCGCGCCGTCCGCCGGTACGATTCGGGTCAAGCGCTACGATGATGGCGCCAGCATAAAAAACCACATCGACACCATGCGCCGTGACTTCGGTTATGAACTCAACTTCCTCGACACCGCCCAGGTCCGCGAGCGGGCTCACACGCTGCGCTACTTCCAGGGTGTCGAAGATCCGAACGCCCTGCATTTCCACCCGCTGAATTATTGTTTGGGCCTGGCCCTCGCCATTGAAGCGGCTGGCGGCAGGATTTTTGAACAATCAAAGATGCTCTCCTGGCAGCGCGAAGGTGCAGACAAAATCGTCAAGTCCGCGCGCGGCAGTGTGCACTGCAAGGATCTGGTGTTCTGCGCCGGCGGCTACGGGGGACCGGAGCTGCAGAAACTCAGTCGCGCCTACCTGCCCATCGCCACCTACGTGGTGCTGACCGAACACCTGGGTGACTCGATCAAGACGGTACTGGACTCCGGCGCCGCGTTCTCCGATGACCGCCGTGCGTCGGACTACTACCGCGTCGTTGAAGGTGACCGCTTGCTGTGGGGTGGCCGCATCACCACGCGCAACGAACAGAACGAGAAAGCCCTGGCGGCCATGCTCAAGGCGGACATGGTTTCGGTGTACCCGCAACTCGCTGCGGTGAAAATCGATCTCGCGTGGTCCGGCCTGATGGGTTACTCCACCAACAAAATGCCTAACCTGGGCTTGCTGGAACCGGGCGTCTGGGCGTGCACTTCGTTTGGCGGTCATGGTTTGAACACCGGCTCGATCGGCGGCCGGGTGATCGCCGAGGCGGTGTGCGGGGAGAGTTCGCGATATGAACTGTTCAAACCGTACCTGCTGGACTGGAATGGCGGTCCGTTTGGTCGGGTGGCGGCGAATGCGATCTATCAATCGTTGAAGGTGATGGATTTTGTGCAGGAACGCTTCAAGGGTTGAGGCCGCCGCATACCCCTTGTGGGAGCTAGCCTGCTAGCGATGGTGTGTCAGTGACATTGATGTGACTGACATGCCATCGCTAGCAGGCTAGCTCCCACAAAGGTTGGTGTTGGCCGCATATTTTGTGGATAGAAAAAAACCGGCCGAGGCCGGTTTTTTCATTTCAACGATTTCAGAACTTGGCGTTCTGCAGGTCGTCGAGATAACGCTCGGCATCCAGTGCCGCCATGCAGCCGGCACCGGCGGAGGTGATGGCCTGGCGGTAAACGTGGTCAGCCACGTCACCGGCCGCGAAGATACCTTCGAGGTTGGTGGCCGTCGCGTTGCCTTCACGGCCGCCGTGTACGACCAGGTAGCCGTCTTTCAACGTCAGCTGACCTTCGAACAACGACGTGTTTGGAGTGTGGCCGATGGCGATGAACACGCCGTCGACTTTCAGCTCGTCGAAGCTACCGTCGTTGTTCTTCAGGCGAGCACCGGTCACGCCCATGTTGTCGCCCAGGACTTCGTCCAGGTTCGAGTTCAGCTTCAGGATGATCTTGCCTTCAGCCACGCGTGCATTCAGCTTGTCGATCAGGATCTTCTCGGCGCGGAAGGTTTCGCGACGGTGGATCAGGGTCACGGTGCTGGCGATGTTGGCCAGGTACAGGGCTTCTTCAACAGCGGTGTTGCCGCCGCCGACCACAGCCACTGGCTTGTTGCGATAGAAGAAACCGTCGCAGGTCGCGCAGGCCGAAACGCCTTTGCCCATGAACGCTTCTTCCGACGGCAGGCCCAGGTAACGAGCGCTGGCGCCGGTCGCGATGATCAGCGCGTCGCAGGTGTAGGTGGCGCTGTCGCCAGTCAGGCTGTAAGGCTTGGAAGCGAAGTCGACGGCATTGATGTGATCGAAAACGATCTCGGTTTCAAAGCGCTCGGCGTGCTCTTTCATGCGTTCCATCAGCGCCGGGCCGGTCAGGCCGTGGACGTCGCCCGGCCAGTTGTCGACTTCGGTGGTGGTGGTCAGTTGACCGCCGGCCTGCATGCCGGTGATCAGCAGTGGCTTGAGATTGGCACGGGCGGCATAGACCGCAGCGCTGTAACCGGCAGGGCCGGAACCGAGAATAATCACTCGCGAATGACGGACTTCAGACATGACCTGCTCCTGTTGACCGGGCCGAAACATCTGGCGCGGAACGCCGGGTTGCCGGCGGGAATAAAAAAGGACCGTTGAAAGCACTTGGGGAAGGCTTGAACTCGACAGTCCTGTAAAAATAATGGGTGCAGCGTATCGAGGGGGCGAAGATTAAGGAAATACGGATTAACAATCCAGCTCATAGGTGGTCTCTATGCCATTGCCGCGCATATTCAGGCGCCTTTGTTACAGTTGATGTCGATGTCGCTGCCGCGCTTTCGCCCCTTGGGCAAAGCCGGTAAGGTCGGCGCGTTTTCCCTTTGCTCGGAGCACGATATGCCCGCCCCCGTTCTGTCCGGCCCGCAATACCTGCGCGAAGGCCTCAAGCTGGTCCTGAGCCCGAGTCTGCGTTTGTTTGTGTTGCTACCCCTGGTGATCAACCTGGTGCTGTTCGTCGGATTGATCTATCTGGCCAGCCATCAATTCAGCCTGTGGGTCGATACGCTGATGCCGTCTCTGCCCGAGTGGCTGAGTTTTCTCAGCTATGTCCTGTGGCCGCTCTTTGTCGTGCTGGTGGTGCTGATGGTGTTTTTCACCTTCACCATGCTGGCTAACATCATTGCCGCCCCCTTCAACGGCTTTCTCGCGGAGAAGGTTGAAGTGGTGGTGCGCGGCACCGATGACTTCCCGGCGTTCAGCTGGGGCGAACTGATTGCCATGATTCCGCGCACCCTGGCTCGGGAAATGCGCAAGCTCGGTTACTTTCTTCCGCGGGCAATCGGGCTGTTCATCCTGTCGTTTATCCCGGTGGTGAACATTATTGCCGCGCCATTGTGGCTGTTGTTTGGGGTGTGGATGATGGCGATCCAGTACATCGACTACCCGGCGGACAACCACAAACTCGGCTGGAACGAGATGCTCGCCTGGCTGCGCCAGAAACGCTGGCAGAGCATGAGCTTCGGCGGCAGTGTTTATCTGGTATTGCTGATTCCGGTGGTCAACATTCTGATGATGCCGGCCGCCGTGGCCGGGGCGACCCTGTTCTGGGTGCGTGAACGCGGCGCGGAAAACCTGGTGACCCAGCGCTGATCCCGTCACAAATCCATCATCACACCGTCATGACGACGACATGGCCTCAGCCGACACTGAGGTCATGACGACAGCTCTGCATATCACCCTGATCACCGAAACATTCCCTCCGGAAATAAACGGCGTGGCCAATACCCTTGGCCGTCTGTGCGACGGTTTGCGCGCGCGCGGGCATCAAGTGGAGCTGGTGAGGCCCCGGCAGGGTTGTGACCGGCAAACCGGCAGCAACGATGATCTTCTGTTGTGCCGGGGCTGGCCTTTGCCGGGTTATCCGGGTTTGCAGTGGGGACAGTCGTCGATGCACAAGCTGCTGCGCCGCTGGAAACGACATCGGCCGGACGTGCTCTACATCGCTACCGAAGGACCGCTCGGACTCTCTGCATTGCGCGCCGCGCGGCGCTTGGGCATTTCGGTGGTGAGTGGTTTTCACACCAACTTTCAGCAGTATTCCAGCCAGTATGGATTTGGACTGTTGACGCGGTTGCTGACTCATTACCTGCGCTGGTTTCATAACCGCTCGAACCTGACCCTGGTGCCCAGCGTGAGCCAGCGGCTGGAACTGGAGCGACGGCATTTCGAACGCCTGGCGCTACTGTCCCGTGGAGTCGACAGCCAACTGTTCCATCCCACCAAACGGCTGACGGCGTTACGCGAACAATGGGGATTGGCCGAGCGCGACATCGCGGTGATCCATGTGGGTCGTCTGGCGCCCGAGAAGAATCTGGGTCTGCTCAAGCGCTGTTTCGACACGCTGAAGGCAAGTTATCCACAGAGGAATCTCAAACTGATTGTGATTGGTGACGGGCCCCAGTGTGTAGCCCTGGAAAAGGAATTACCCGAAGCAATCTTCTGCGGCGCGCAACGCGGTGAAGCCTTGGCCAGTCACTATGCGTCGGGGGATGTGTTTCTGTTCCCCAGCCTGACCGAGACGTTTGGCAACGTGGTGCTTGAGGCTCTGGCTTCGGGACTGGGTGTGGTGGCTTACGATCAGGCCGCAGCGGCGCAACATATTCGTCATGGCTACAACGGTGTGCTGGCGATGCCGGGGGATGAGGATGCATTCTGCGATGCAGCGGCGTGGTTGCTGGAGGAGCGCGAAACCTTGCGCTGCGTTCGATTGAATGCGCGACAGCATGCCAGTCGGCAGGGTTGGCCGGCGATTATCGAACAGTTCGAAGGGCAGTTGCGGGGGGCCTGCGTGGGGGAATTGGTGGTGCCGAATGCACCGACCTTGCCCTGAATCCAGGATGACATTGAGTCAGTCATCGCCAGCAGGCTGGCTCCCACAGAGGGTCTGCGGTGTATACAGATCCGGTGAGAGCCAGCCTGCTGGCTCACAGGGTTTTTGCGGTGTACACAGAACCTGTGGGAGCCAGCCTGCTGGCGATGGCGCCTTGCGAGTTACCGCTTAAACCAGCGTCATCAACGCCTCACGGCTGAACGGCAGGATGTCTTCCTCACGACCGTCGCGCACTTTTTGCGCCCAGTCCGGATCGACCAGCAGCGCACGCCCCACCGCTACCAGATCGAATTCATCGTTGTTCAAACGCTCCAGCAGTTTTTCCAGGCTGGCCGGCTGCGCGATCTTGTCGGTGTTGACCATGAACTGCAGGAACTCGCCGTCCAGGCCGACGCTACCCACGGTGATGGTCGGTTTGCCGGTGAGCTTGCGTGTCCAGCCCGCCAGGTTCAGTTCCGAACCGTCGAACTCCGGCTCCCAGAATCGACGTGTCGAGCAGTGGAAAATATCCACACCCGCGTCAGATAACGGCTTGAGGAACTCGCCCAGCGCTTCCGGGGTTTGCACCAGACGTGCGGTGTAATCCTGCTGCTTCCATTGCGAGAAACGGAAGATGATCGGGAAACCTTCACCCACTGCGGCGCGCACGGCCTGGATCAATTCGATGGCGAAACGCGAACGGTTGGCCAGGCTGCCGCCGTATTCATCGGTGCGCTGGTTGCTGCCTTCCCAGAAGAACTGGTCCACCAGGTAGCCATGGGCACCGTGAATTTCCACGCCGTCCATACCGATGCTCTGCGCGTCTTTCGCGGCCTGGGCGAAAGCGGCGATGACGTCCTGGATATCCTGCCTGGTCATGCCGTGGACCACGACCTGGCCGTCTTTCAATTTTTCGGACGGGCCATAACCCGGCACGCTGGCGTCCGGCTCGGTGCCGATACGACGAACGCTGCCGACGTGCCACAGTTGCGGAACGATCTTGCCGCCTTCGGCATGTACCGCATCGACCACTTTCTTCCAGCCGGCCAACGCCGCCTCGCCGTAGAAATGCGGCACGTTCGGGTAGCCGTTGGAAGCCTTGTGACCAACGGTGGTGCCTTCGGTGATGATCAGGCCCACGCCCGCAGCCGCGCGACGACGGTAGTACTCGATGACTTTGGAGTTAGGCACGCCGCCCGGCGAAAATGAGCGAGTCATGGGGGCCATCACGACACGGGTCGGCAGCTCGAGGGTGCCGAGGTGGAACGGTTTGAACAGGGCTTTTACGGGCATGGGAACGCTCCACGGGATAGACTTTATGACGGCTATAATATGGAGGGCGCAATGGGATGGGAAGTATTATTGATTTTGGTGATTTAGAGTCAAAAGGCAGAATCAAAAGATCGCAGCCTGCGGCAGCTCCTACACGAGTTAGATGTACACCCTGTAGGAGCTGCCGAAGGCTGCGATCTTTTGATCTTTCTTTTCTAGCTCAGCGCTTTTTCAATCGCGTGAACGATCGTCGGATCGTCCGGCGCCGTGCGCGGCGAGAACCGAGCCAGGACACGGCCATCCTTGCCCAACAGGAATTTCTCGAAATTCCAGGTGATGTCGCCTGGGAATTCGGCACCTTCGCCTGCCAGCAGACGATACAACTGATGACGATCATGCCCGTTGACTTCCAGCTTGCTGGACAACGGAAAGGTCACGCCATAGTTCAGGCTGCAGAAATCCTGGATCTCTTGCTCGGTACCCGGCTCCTGTCCGGCAAACTGATTGCACGGCAGGCCCAGTACGCTGAAGCCTTTGTCCTTGAATTGCTGGTAAAGGTTTTCCAGCGCCGCGTATTGCGGGGTCAGGCCACATTTGGAGGCAACATTGACCACCAGCACGACGCGCCCTTTGAAGGGCGCCAGAGGTAGCTCCTGACCATCCAGGGCTGTCAATTTAAGGTCGTGAAAAGCACTCATGACGAACTCCAAATTCCCGTGTTCTGCTCGAAACAGCCACCTGGCGGCGCTGCCATGGACAACCGCGGACTAAAAAAGGCGCCCTCGGGCGCCTCTCCAGTTCTCTGAGCTTAGCGCAGAAAATCAGTGGTGATGGCCACCTTCGCCATGGACGTGACCATGAGCGACTTCTTCCTGGCTAGCATCACGGATGTCGATGATCTTGACCTGGAAATTCAGGCGCTGACCGGCCAACGGGTGGTTGCCGTCGACAGTGACGTCGTCGCCGTCCAGGTCGCGGATGGTCACGATCTGCATCTGGCCGTCCGGAGCGGAAGCGTGGAACTGCATGCCCACTTCCAGTTCATCAACGCCTTCGAACATGCTGCGGCTCAGGGTGCTGACCAGTTCGGCAGCGTATTCGCCGTAGGCATCTTCCGGTTCTACGGCAACAGTCAGTTCATCACCAACGGCTTTACCTTCCAGTGCCTTTTCCAGGCCCGGGATGATGTTACCTGCGCCTTGCAGGTAAACCAGCGGCGCGCCGCCGGCGGAGCTGTCGATGACCTCACCAGCGTCGTTGGTCAGGGTATAGTCGATGGAGACAGCCTTATTGGCGGCGATCAGCATGGGGCGAGACCTTTTGCATAAGAATATAGAAAGACCAAGTTTAGCGAAGCAATCGCCCGAAAGCGAACACAACCCGGACAGACGGATGGCAGCACAGAACTCCACGGTCACAGGTTTCCATCAGGACGAGGACGGCCACTGGGTGGCCGAGCTTTCCTGCGGTCATACCCAACACCTGCGTCACCAGCCGCCGTGGCAATCCCGGGCCTGGGTCATGGACCCATCGCTGCGCAATGAAAAAATAGGCCAACCCTTTGATTGTGGTTGGTGCGCACAAGGCTCGGTTAGCGATAACCTTGGCGACTGAATTTCGGTAGGCCTTCAGATATAGAGGGTCACCCCTGCGCTCCCTTAGAGAATCCGCATGCAAACTTTTTTTATCGCACCCACCGATTTTGGCGTGGGTCTGACCTCCATCAGCCTCGGGCTGGTGCGTACGCTCGAGCGAGCCGGTCTCAAGGTCGGTTTTTTCAAACCGATTGCCCAGCCACACCCTGGTGATACAGGACCGGAACGCTCCACCGAACTGGTGGCACGGACCCACGGCCTGAAACCGCCTCAACCGTTGGGCCTGGCGCATGTCGAGCGAATGCTGGGCGATGGTCAGCTCGACGAATTGCTCGAAGAAATCATCACGCTCTACCAGCAGGCCGCTATCGGCAAGGACGTGCTGATCGTTGAAGGCATGGTGCCGACCCGCAGCGCCAGCTATGCCGCGCGGGTGAATCTGCACTTGGCCAAGAGCCTGGACGCGGATGTGATCCTGGTATCAGCGCCGGAAAACGAAGTGCTGACCGAATTGTCCGGTCGCGTGGAATTGCAGGCGCAATTGTTCGGCGGTCCGAAGGACCCGAAAGTCCTCGGCGTGATCCTCAACAAGGTCAAGACCGACGAAAGCATGGATGTCTTCGCCTCGCGCCTGAAAGAACACTCGCCGTTGCTGCGCAGTGGTGATTTCCGTCTGCTGGGCTGCATCCCCTTCCAGCCGGAACTGAATGCCCCCCGAACTCGCGACGTCGCCGATTTGATGGGCGCACAGATTCTCAATGCCGGCGATTACGAAACCCGGCGCATGACCAAAATCATTATCTGCGCCCGCACCATGCGCAACACCGTGGAGCTGCTCAAGCCCGGCGTACTGGTGGTGACCCCCGGGGATCGCGACGACATCATTCTCGCTGTCAGCCTCGCTGCCATGAACGGCGTGCCATTGGCCGGTCTGCTGCTGACGAGCGATACCCTGCCCGATCCGCGCATCATGGATTTGTGTCGGGGCGCGCTGCAGGCTGGTTTGCCAGTGCTGTCGGTGAGCACCGGTTCCTACGACACCGCCAACCAGCTGAACGGATTGAATAAGGAAATCCCGATTGACGACCGTGAGCGCGCGGAGATCATCACCGATTTCGTCGCCAGCCACCTCGACGCCAACTGGCTGCACCAGCGCTGCGGCACGCCACGGGAAATGCGCCTGTCGCCTGCCGTATTCCGTTATCAATTGATTCAGCGGGCCCAGGCGGCCAACAAACGCATCGTGCTGCCCGAAGGCAGCGAGCCGTTGACCGTCCAGGCGGCGGCGATTTGTCAGGCACGCGGAATTGCCCGTTGCGTGCTGCTGGCCAAACCCGAGGACGTCGAAGCGGTGGCTCGCGCGCAAGGCATCGAGCTGCCGCCGGGACTGGAAATTCTCGACCCGGACCTGATCCGCGAGCGCTACGTCGAACCGATGGTCGCACTGCGCAAAAGCAAAAGCCTCAATGCACCGATGGCCGAGCAGCAGCTTGAAGACACCGTGGTTATCGGCACCATGATGCTCGCGCTGGATGAAGTCGATGGCCTCGTCTCTGGCGTCATTCACTCCACCGCCAACACCATCCGTCCGGCCTTGCAGTTGATCAAGACTGCACCAGGCTGCACGCTGGTGTCGTCGGTGTTCTTCATGCTGTTTCCGGAAGAAGTACTGGTGTACGGCGATTGCGTGATGAACCCGCATCCGAGCGCCAGCGAACTGGCCGAAATCGCGCTGCAAAGCGCTGACTCGGCGGCCGCGTTCGGCATCACTCCACGGGTAGCAATGATCAGCTACTCCAGTGGCGAATCAGCCAGCGGTGAAGAAGTCGAGAAGGTGCGCGAAGCGACGTTGCTTGCCCACGAGCAGCAGCATTCTCTGCTGATCGACGGCCCGTTGCAGTACGACGCTGCCGCCAACGAAACCGTGGCCCGGCAGCTGGCGCCGAACAGCCAGGTGGCCGGTCGAGCCACGGTGTTCGTGTTCCCCGACCTGAACACCGGCAACACCACGCACAAAGCCGTGCAGCGCAGTGCCGATTGCGTCAGCCTCGGCCCGATGCTGCAGGGCCTGCGCAAACCGGTAAACGACCTGCCACGCGGCGCGCAAGTCGATGACATCGTGTACACCATCGCGTTGACCGCGATCCAAGCTGCCAACCGACCTATGGATCTTTAAATGCTGGATTTTCTACCTGCACCTGTTCGTGGCGTGATTGCTTCGTTGCTGTTGGCACTAAACACCATTCTGCTCTGCTCGTTCCTGTTCTGCGTGGCGATCTTCAAGGTATTGCCTTTCGCCTTGACCCAGCGATTCACGCGCTGGCTGATGAGTCATACGCACGAAGCCTGGATCAGCAACAACAAGGCCTGGATGGACCTCGTCTGCCGCACTCGCTGGCACCTGAGCGGCCTCGAGGGGCTGGATTATCAGCATTCGTATCTGATCACCAGCAACCACCAGAGCTGGGTCGACATCATGGTGCTGCAATACGTGCTCAACCGTCGCATCCAGCCGCTGAAGTTCTTTCTCAAGCAAGAGCTGATTTGGGTGCCGGTGATTGGTCTGGCGTGGTGGACCCTGGGCTTTCCGTTCATGAAGCGCTACTCCAAGGCCTACCTGGAAAAGCACCCGGAGAAGAAAGGCAAAGACCTGGCAACCACCCGCAAGACCTGCGACAAGTTTCGTAATAACCCGGTGGGTATTTTCAACTTTGTCGAAGGCACGCGTTTCACCGGGGGCAAGCACGCGCAGCAGAAGTCACCGTTCAAGTACCTGCTCAAGCCCAAGGCGGGTGGTATTGCGTTCGTGCTGGATGCGATGGGTGAGCAGCTGGAGTCCATCGTCAATGTGACTATTCACTATCCGGGCGGTCGTCCGGGGTATTGGGATTTGTTGTGCGGGAACGTCAAGGACGTGGTGGTGCATTTTCAGGAGCTGAAAATTCCGCCGCAGTTCATTGGCAAGAATTACGACCAGGATGGAGAGTACCGATTGCAGTTCCAGGGCTGGATCAATCAGCTGTGGGAAGACAAGGATGCGTTGCTGGAGCAGATGCATCGCGAATATCCAGGCAAACCCTGATCTCCTGTGGGAGCCAGCCTGCTGGCGATAGCGGATTCACATTCGGCAGATTTGTCGACTGAATCACCGCAATCGCCAGCAGGCTGGCTCCCACAGTTGATCGAGTTGATCCGAAACAAAAAAACCCGCCGGATGATCACTCATCGGCGGGTTTTTCATGGGCAGCTAAGGCTTAGATCGCGCCGCGCTGGCGTAGCAGATCCAGCACTTGCTTGACGCTTTCTTCCAGCGACAGCGCTTGGGTATCGACCACGAGGTCGGCATCGAGCGGCACGTCGAACGGGAAGGATTCGCCCGGGATGTTATCCCCGGCCGCCGCGTACAGACCTTGTGGGTCACGCTCGGCACAGACCGCCGGCGAAGCCTGGACGTAGACCGTCAGCAGACGTTCCTTGCCGATCAAGTCCTTGGCTTGCTCACGACCTTCTGCACTCGGTGCCACAAAGGCCGCAAGAGTCAGCAAGCCGGCTTCATTGAACTGACGCGCAACGTGCGCCGCACGACGCCAGTTTTCGGTACGACCGGCGCGATCCTGTGGCAGACCTTTATTCAGGTCGTGACGCAGGTTCTGGCCATCCAACACAAACACCGCACGCCCCATGTCGAACAGCTTGCGTTCAACCGCATAAGCCAAGGTGCTTTTGCCCGCGCCCGACAAGCCGCTGAACAGTACGGTGGCCGGCTGCTGGCCGAAGCGCTGGGCACGCTCTTCGGTGGCAACGTGAGCCAGCTTGCCGTGATGCGTGCTACTGCCATGTGCCAACGGCTGAGCGATGATCATGCCGGCGGCGACAGTACCGTTGGTCAAGCGATCGATGACGATGAACGAACCGGTGGTGCGGTTGCTTGCGTAACCGTCCAGCGCGATAGCGGCGTCGAGGCTGATCTTGACGCGACCGATCTCGTTCAGCTGCAACGAGCTGGCCGGGCCTTCTTCAAGAGTGTTCACATCAACGCGGTTGACGATGCTGGTGATCGAACCCGGCACGTACGTCGTGGCGCGTTTGATGTCGTATTTCTTGCCCGGCAGCATCGGTTCTTCGGCCATCCACACCAGCATGGCGTCGAAGGCGTCGGTCACTTGCGGCAAGTTATCGGCGTGCACCAGCAAATCGCCGCGGGAGATATCGATCTCGTCTTCCATGGTCAGCGTCACCGCCTGACCAGGACCTGCGTGTTCCAGTTCACCCTCGAAGGTGACGATGGATTTCACGCGGCTGCTCTTGCCCGACGGCAGCACAACGACTTCGTCGCCCTTGTGCACGACGCCGCTGGCGAGGGTGCCGGCGAAACCCCGGAAGTTCAGGTTCGGACGGTTGACGTACTGCACCGGGAAACGCAGGTCGGTGTAGTTGCGGTCGTTGGCGATTTCGACGGTCTCGAGAATTTCCATCAGCGACTGGCCGGTGTACCACGGCGAACGCTCGGACTTGTTCACCACGTTGTCGCCCTTGAGCGCCGACATCGGCACGAACGCCATGGTGGTCGGCTTGAACGCGATGCCTTCGGCGAACTTCAGGTAATCGGCCTTGATCGACTCGAATACGCTTTGGTCAAAACCATTGATGTCCATCTTGTTGACGGCCACCACAATGTGTTTGATCCCCAGCAACGAGGCGATAAAGCTGTGGCGACGGGTTTGGGTCTGCACGCCGTAGCGGGCGTCGATCAGGATGATCGCCAGGTCACAGGTGGACGCACCGGTGGCCATGTTGCGAGTGTACTGCTCATGGCCCGGGGTGTCGGCGATGATGAACTTGCGCTTGGCGGTGGAGAAGTAGCGGTAGGCGACATCGATGGTGATGCCCTGCTCCCGCTCGGCCTGCAGGCCGTCGACCAGCAATGCCAGGTCGATGTCATCACCGGTGGTGCCGACTTTTTTCGAGTCGCGGGTGATGGCTTCCAGGTGATCTTCGTAGATCATCTTGGAGTCGTGCAGCAGGCGCCCGATCAGGGTGCTCTTGCCGTCGTCGACGTTGCCACAGGTCAGAAAGCGCAGCATTTCCTTGCGTTCGTGCTGGCCCAAGTAGGCGAGGATGTCCTCGCTGATCAAATCAGATACGTGCGACATGACAACCCCTTAGAAATAACCCTGACGTTTCTTTTCTTCCATCGAGCCTGCGCCATCGTGGTCGATGACCCGGCCCTGGCGTTCGGAAGTTCGCGTCAGGAGCATTTCCTGAATGATGTCGGTCAGGCTGGTGGCCTCGGACTCGACCGCACCGGTCAACGGGTAGTCACCCAGTGTACGGAACCGGACTTTCTTCTTGACGATACGCTTCTTGTCTTCGTCGCTCAGGTGATTGAGCAGGCGTTCGTCGTCGATCATGATCCAGGTGCCATTCATCTCGATGACGTCGCGCTCGGCGGCGAAATACAGAGGCACGATAGGGATGCCTTCGAGGTAGATGTACTGCCAGATGTCCAGCTCGGTCCAGTTCGACAACGGGAACACACGGATGGATTCACCCTTGTTGACGTTGCCGTTGTAGACGTTCCACAGTTCTGGACGCTGGTTCTTCGGGTCCCAGCGGTGTTTGGTATCGCGGAAGGAATACACGCGCTCTTTGGCGCGGGACTTTTCTTCGTCGCGACGGGCACCACCGAAAGCAGCGTCGAAACCGTACTTGTCGAGAGCCTGCTTCAGGCCTTCGGTTTTCATGATGTCGGTGTGCTTTGCGCTACCGTGGGTCAGCGGGTTGATGCCCTGTGCGACGCCATCGGGGTTGACGTGGACCAGCAGGTCCAGGCCGAGCTCTTCGACCATGCGATCGCGGAACGCGTACATCTCCTTGAACTTCCACCGGGTGTCGACGTGCATCACCGGGAACGGCAGCTTGCCCGGGAAGAATGCCTTGCGCGCAAGGTGCAGCATCACGGCGGAATCTTTACCGACGGAGTACAGCATCACCGGGTTATCGAACTCGGCGGCGACCTCGCGGATGATGTGGATGCTTTCGGCCTCCAGCTGTTTCAGATGCGTCAGTTTGTCGACCATGGCTACTCACGAAAACGATCTTATGGACGGCCAGCGGGCCGTGTTCGAGCGGGGAATGCTAGCACAGCGACTCCTTCTAATCAGGGCGCCAGCTAGATCGAAAGGGTATATGAATATACCCCCTCGTTTGGGTATGGATTACCCTGACGGGTTGGAACTGCCCCTGTAGGAGCTGCCGCAGGCTGCGATCTTTTGACGTTGATTTTAGGATCAAAAGATCGCAGCCTGCGGCAGCTCCTACAGGGGGCTACGCAAATCAGATCGGATTCGGGCAATCGATAAAGATGTGTTCGAGGGCAAAGCGGCGTGCCAGGTAATCGCCCAGCGCTTGCACGCCGTAACGCTCAGTGGCGTGGTGACCGGCGGCGATGAAACTGATGTCGTTTTCACGGGCACTGTGGAAGGTTTGCTCGGACGCTTCACCACTGAGGTAAAGGTCGACACCCGCCAGGACGGCCTGATCGATGTAGCCCTGCCCACCACCGGTGCACCAGCCCACACGGCGAATCATCGCGCTGCCTTCGATCAGTAACGGCTCGCGGCCCATGACGTCCTGAACTCGACGAGCGAAATCACGTGGTGTCATCGGCTCATTCAGCGAGCCCACCAGGCCGACGATTTTGAGGTTGCCCGGATCGAGCGGGCCTTCGACCGTGATGTCCAGCTGATGAGCAAGCTGCACGTTATTGCCGACATCCGGATGCAGGTCCAGCGGCAAGTGATAAGACAGCAGGCTGATGTCGTGCTTGAGCAAAGTCTTCAAACGACGCTGCTTCATGCCGGTGATGCACGGGTTCTCGCCCTTCCAGAAA
The DNA here is from genome assembly GCF_059716215.1 of Pseudomonas sp. LBUM1643. Lineage (NCBI taxonomy): Bacteria > Pseudomonadati > Pseudomonadota > Gammaproteobacteria > Pseudomonadales > Pseudomonadaceae > Pseudomonas > Pseudomonas sp. LBUM1643. Next base: position 953,056 of record NZ_CP166813.1, on the reverse strand, counting down.
TAGCCGTGATGCACCAGCACCAGGTCGGCCTGTGCTTCGACAGCGGCATCCAGTAAAGCCTGGCTGGCCGTGACGCCACTGACAATGCGCATCACTTGCGGCCGGCCTTCGACCTGCAATCCGTTAGGGCAGTAATCGGCAATCTTTGCACTGGCGAGGTAGCGGTCGGCTTCTTCAACCAGGGTGCTCAAGGCGACGGCCATAAAAGACTCCTAAATATCCCGTTCAGAGGCGCGCTCGGCCTCGTATAATGCGCGACATTATGGGCGGTCTCATACCGCCTGCAACCTTTCAGGACGTGCTTAATGCTCAAGGCGCTGCGTTTTTCCGGCTGGCCGCTGTTGGCCGGCGTGCTTATCGCTCTGTTGATAATCCAGCGTTACCCGCAATGGGTCGGGCTTCCAAGCCTCGACGTCAACCTGCAGCAAGCGCCACAGACCACCAGCGTGCAACAAGGTCCGGTGTCGTACGCAGACGCCGTAACTACCGCCGCGCCGGCTGTAGTCAACCTGTACACCACCAAAGTCATCAACAAGCCGAACCATCCGCTGTTTGAGGACCCGCAGTTCCGCCGCTTTTTCGGCGACAACTCGCCCAAGCAGAAGCGCATGGAGTCGAGCCTCGGCTCTGGCGTAATGATGAGCCCGGAAGGCTACATTCTGACCAACAACCACGTAACCAGTGGCGCCGATCAGATTGTGGTCGCGCTCAAGGACGGCCGTGAAACCCTCGCACGCGTCATCGGCAGCGATCCGGAAACCGACCTTGCGGTGTTGAAAATCGATCTGAAAAACCTGCCGTCGATCACCATCGGCCGCTCCGACAATATCCGCATCGGCGACGTGGCACTGGCCATCGGCAACCCGTTCGGCGTCGGCCAGACCGTGACCATGGGCATCATCAGTGCCACTGGACGTAATCAGCTGGGCCTGAACAACTACGAAGACTTCATCCAGACCGACGCCGCGATCAACCCGGGTAACTCCGGCGGTGCGCTGGTGGATGCCAACGGCAACCTGACGGGCATCAACACGGCGATCTTCTCCAAGTCCGGCGGCTCCCAGGGCATCGGCTTCGCGATTCCGGTCAAGCTGGCCATGGAGGTGATGAAGTCGATCATCGAGCACGGCCAGGTGATTCGTGGCTGGCTCGGGATTGAAGTGCAGCCATTGACTCAGGAACTGGCGGAGTCGTTTGGTCTGTCGGGGCGTCCGGGTATCGTGGTCGCGGGGATCTTCCGTGACGGCCCGGCGCAGAAGGCCGGCTTGCAATTGGGGGATGTGATCCTCGCCATCGATGGCGAACCGGCCGGAGATGGCCGTCGTTCGATGAACCAGGTTGCGCGGATCAAACCAACGGACAAGGTGTCGATTCAGGTGATGCGTAACGGCAAGGAGTTGAAGCTCACTGCCGAGATCGGCCTGCGCCCACCACCGGCGCCGGTCAAAGAGAAAGAGGAAGAGTAAGCGCTAACCAGAGACCCTCGGGTTAACGGCAGACATTCTCATTAGACATGTTATATTGTTTCAATATCACTATTGGAACAACATAACATGTCGTCTCGAACAATGGCCTCCGTAGCAGGGTTGACCCTCAGCCTGCTGGGTGATCCGGTCTTCGCCGAAGAGTCCGGCCCCCTCGAACTGGACGCCATCAGCGTCACCTCCGAGTACGAATCCCCCACCGGCCCGGTCAAGGGCTACCGCGCCACGCGCTCCTCCAGTGCGACCAAAACCGACACGGCGATCCGTGATATCCCGCAATCCATCAGTGTGATTCCCGCCAGCGTGCTCAAGGATCTGGGCAGCACCAGCGTCGAGCGCGCACTGGATTTTGCCGGCGGTGTGTCAAAACAGAACAACTTCGGTGGCCTGACGCTGTATGAATACAGCGTGCGCGGCTTCACCACGTCCGAGTTCTACAAAGACGGATTCAGCGCCAACCGTGGCTATCCGAGCACACCGGACGTGGCCAATATCGAGCGTATCGAAGTGCTCAAAGGCCCCGCCGCCAGCCTCTATGGCCGTGGTGATCCTGGCGGCACGGTGAACATCGTCACCAAGAAACCACAGCCCGAAGCCTTCACCACGCTGCAAACCAGTGCCGGCAGCCGGGATCGCTATCGCACCACTCTGGACGTCAATACGCCACTGGATGATGCGGGCAATGTGTTATCCCGAGTGAATGTGGCCTTCGAGGACAACCACAGCTTTCGCGATCACGTCGACAGCCAGCGCGTGTTCGTCGCGCCCTCTTTCAGCTGGCAATTGAACCCTGACACCCACCTGCTGGTAGAAAGCGAATTCGTCCGCCACAGCTCGACGTTCGACCGCGGCATCGTCGCGCCCGACAATAAATGGAGCGGCGTCTCGCGCTCGACTTTTCTCGGCGAACCGAACGACGGCGACATCGATAACCACAACAACAGGCTGCAAGCCGCGCTCGAACATCAGCTCGACGACCGCTGGAAGCTGCGCCTCGCCAGTCACTACAAGGAAGGCAAACTCTGGGGCTTCGCCTCGGAGGCTCGACCGTTGAATGCCGACGGGCACACGGTTAATCGCCGCTACCGCGAGCGTGACAATGATTGGCACGACAGCATCACGCAACTCGAACTGCGCGGCCTGTTCGACCTCGGCAGCTGGCAGCACGAACTGCTGATCGGCACTGAGTACGAGAACTACCGCAAGAACGAACGCGTGGCCACTATTGCCGGTGGCCCGTACGACATTGACATCTATCATCCGGTCTATGGGCAGCCGAAACCTGACGGCGCACGCTCCGGCACGGACGTCTTCGAACATGTCGAAAGCCACGCGCTGAATCTGCAGGACCAGATTATCTTCACCGAGAAACTGCGCGGCATGCTCGGCGTACGCTTCGAGCATTTCGAGCAACGCATCGACGATCACACTCGAGGCGCCAACAGTCGTCAGCGCCATGACGCGCTTACGCAACGGGCCGGCCTGCTCTACCAACTGACGCCATCAGTCGGCGTGTTTGCCAACGTCTCTACCTCATTCAAACCGAACAACGGCCTCGACGCGGGCGGCAAATCCTTCGACCCGGAAGAAGGGACGGGTTATGAAATCGGGATCAAAAGCGAGCTGTTTGACGATCGCTTGAGCAGCACCTTTGCCCTCTTCCATATCGAAAAGGAAAACGTCCTCGCACTCGACCCGGGCACGGATACCAGCCGTGCGATGGGCAAGGCGCGCAGTCAGGGATTCGACCTGCAAGTCACCGGGCAAGTGACCGACGCCGTTCGTGTGATCGGCGCATTTGCCTACATCGACGCTGAAGTCACCGAGGGCGACAACGTCATTCCCACCGGCAGCCGCATTCTCGGCGTCGCCAAACGCAGCGGCAGTCTGCTGGGGGTTTATGAGTTTCAGGAGGGTCATTTGCGTGGCTCGGATGTGGGCGCGGCGCTGACCTATGTCGGCGATCGCTCGGGCGAATCCGGCAGCGATTTCGAATTGCCGGCTTACCACACCGTCGACCTGCTGGCCCACTACAAAGCCAGCGATACCGTCACCGTTGGCCTGAACCTGAACAACCTTTTCGATGAGAAATACTTCGAGCGCTCGTACAGCAACTACTGGGTGAATCCCGGCGAGCCGCGCAATTTCACCGTCAGCCTGACACTCAACCTGTAAAAGGACGTCACCATGCGATACCTCAAACACCTGGCGCTACTCGGCTTGCTCTGTGCCGCCGAAGTCTCGGCCCATGGCCTCTGGACCGAACAACGTCGCGGCAATATCGAAGTGATTTACGGCCATGGCGCCGAAGACAACCCGTTCAAACCACAGAAGATCAGTGGTGCCTGGGCGTATGACGTCAGCGGCAAAATGATCCCGGTAACGGTACAACGTCTGCCGGATCACGCTCGCTTGCAACCGTTGAAACCGCCGGCCGTCATCGCGGTGGCATTGAATAACGGGATGTGGTCGCAGACCGCCGATAAAAAGTGGGTAAACGAAGGACGCAGCAAAGTGCCGGCGGCAATAGAGTCGATCCAGACCTTCAAGTACAGCCTGGCAATTTATCAGCCGGGTGCGAAGTTACCGGCGCTCGATCAGATGAAATTGCTGATTTTGCCGGAGGTCGATCCGTTGACCGTCGGGCCAGGAAACTCGTTGCCCGTGCGCGTGCTACTGGATGGCAAACCGGCTGCGGGAGTGAAGTTGATGGGTGATTACCGCAGTGCGCCGAACACGTTGAGTACCGAGACCGATGCCGATGGCCGGGCGCAGGTGCTGGTGAGAAATGAAGGGTTGAATGTGATTGCGGCACAGATGGAAGTGCCTGTGAAAGGTAATCCGGATGTGGCGATGCGAGGGGTGTTCAGCTCGCTGACGTTCCTTGGTGAGGCGCATCACGAGTAGAGCAAAACAGGGTGGGATTGGGCCTGCTCGCGAGCGCGGTCTAACAGTCCACGATGATGTTGACTGTTAGACCGCTATCGCGAGCAGGCTCACTTACACAGCGTTGCAAATTGATTTACAGGTCACCGAGGCCATCGATCAGTGCTTGATTCTGCTCAGGCGTGCCAATCGAAATTCGCAGGAATTGCGCGATGCGCTCCTGCTTGAAATGACGAACGATAACCCCCTGTTCGCGTAACTTTGCTGCCAGTCCCGCCGCATCGTGTTGCGGGTGACGTGCAAAAATGAAGTTCGCCGCCGACGGCAACACTTCAAAGCCCTTCGCTTCCAACTGACCGACCACCTTCTCGCGACTCTCGATCACCCACCCGCAAGTCTTCTCGAAGTATTCGCGATCTTCGAACGCTGCAGCGGCACCGACATTCGCCAGACGATCGATTGGATAGGAATTAAAGCTGTTCTTGATCCGCTCCAGCGCCTCGATCAGGTCCGGATGCCCTACCGCCAGCCCCACCCGCAGCCCCGCCAGCGAACGCGACTTGGACAGCGTCTGGGTCACCAGCAAGTTCGGATAACGGTCCACCAGGCCGATAGCGGTTTCGCCGCCAAAGTCGATGTAGGCCTCGTCCACCACGACCACTGAATCCGGGCTTGCCTTGAGGATTTGCTCGACGGCGTCCAGCGCCAGCAAGCAACCGGTCGGCGCGTTCGGGTTCGGGAAAATGATCCCGCCGTTGGGTTTGGCGTAGTCCGCCGGGTTGATCCGGAACTGTTCGTCCAGCGGCACCGCGTCGAACGTGATGCCATACAAACCGCAGTAAACCGGATAGAAGCTGTAGCTGATGTCCGGGAACAGCAGAGGCTTATCGTGCTGCAACAAACCGTGGAAGATGTGCGCCAGGACTTCATCGGAACCGTTGCCGAGGAACACCTGATTGCCTTGCACGCCGTAGTATTTGGCAACGGCTTGCTTGAGCAGATCGCTGTTCGGGTCCGGGTACAGACGCAGGTTGTCATTCAGTTCGGTCTGCATGGCCGCCAAGGCTTTTGGCGACGGACCGTACGGGTTTTCGTTGGTATTGAGCTTCACCAGCTTCGTCAGCTTCGGCTGCTCGCCCGGCACGTAAGGCACCAGATCCTTGACGAAAGGGCTCCAGAATTTACTCATTTCAGTTCCCCTGCTTGTCGTCGACGATGCGGTATTCGGCGCTGCGTGCGTGGGCGGTCAGCGACTCGCCACGGGCCAGCACGGAAGCGGTCTTGCCCAGTTCGGACGCACCCTGCTCGGAGCAGAAAATGATCGACGAACGTTTCTGGAAATCGTACACACCCAGCGGCGACGAGAACCGCGCGGTGCCAGATGTTGGCAGCACGTGGTTCGGGCCTGCGCAGTAGTCGCCCAAGGCTTCAGAGGTGTGACGGCCCATGAAAATCGCACCGGCGTGACGGATCTGCGGCAGCCAGGCTTGTGGATCAGCCACCGACAACTCCAGGTGTTCCGGCGCGATGCGGTTGGCCACTTCGATGGCCTGTTCCATGTCTCGAACGAGGATCAAGGCCCCACGGCCATTGATCGAAGTTTCGATAATCTCGGCGCGCTCCATGGTCGGCATCAGTTTGTTGATGCTCGCAGCAACCTTGTCGAGGAACTCGGCGTCCGGGCTGACCAGAATCGCCTGAGCATCTTCGTCGTGCTCGGCCTGGGAAAACAGGTCCATGGCGATCCAGTCAGGATCGGTCTGACCGTCGCACACCACAAGAATCTCCGACGGGCCGGCGATCATGTCGATACCGACCTGGCCGAACACGTGGCGCTTGGCGGTGGCGACATAGATGTTGCCAGGGCCCACCACCTTGTCGACTTTCGGCACGCTTTCGGTGCCATAAGCCAGTGCGGCAACGGCCTGGGCACCGCCGATGGTAAACACCCGGTCGACGCCGGCGATGCAGGCAGCCGCCAGCACCAGCTCGTTGATTTCACCGCGCGGGGTTGGCACGACCATGACCACTTCGGTCACGCCGGCAACTTTGGCCGGAATCGCGTTCATCAGCACCGACGACGGGTACGACGCTTTGCCGCCCGGAACGTACAGACCGGCGCGATCCAGCGGCGTGACTTTCTGGCCCAGCACCGTGCCGTCGGCTTCGGTGTAGCTCCAGGAGTCCTGCTTCTGTTTTTCGTGGTAGCTGCGCACGCGGGAGGCGGCTTTTTCCAGCGCCTCGCGTTGAGGAATGGTGATTCGGGTCAGAGCCAGTTCCAGGCGTTCGCGCGGCAGGATCAGGTCCGCCATGGACGCAACTTCCAGGCCGTCGAACTTCTGGGTGAATTCCACCAGCGCCGCATCGCCACGCTCGCGCACGGCTTTGATGATGTCCAGCACCCGCTGATTGACCGAGTCGTCAGACACACTTTCCCAGCTCAGCAGATGATCCAGATGATGTGCGAAATCAGGATCGGCAGCGTTGAGTCGGCGAATTGCAGTCGGTGCGGTCATAGCGAGAGCCTCATAGGAATGGCAAAAACTCAGGCGCCCAATGCTATCGTTCGATCCGCTTGGGCACCTGAGAATTCTGGCTATGAGGCGGATAGACGGGCGCGACTTAACGTCGCGCAGGTGAATCAGCCGCGGTGTCGAGACTCCACTGCCTTGCGCAGGGTGTCGATCAACGCCTGGATGCGGGCGTGCTGCATCTTCATCGAGGCTTTGTTGACGATCAGACGGGAGCTGATGGCCGCAATGAAATCCTGTGGCTCAAGGCCGTTAGCCCGCAGCGTGTTACCGGTGTCGACCACGTCGATGATCTTGTCGGCCAGACCGATCAGCGGTGCCAGCTCCATCGAGCCGTACAGCTTGATGATGTCGACCTGACGACCTTGCTCGGCATAGTAACGCTTGGCAACGTTGACGAACTTGGTAGCGATGCGCAGGCGGCCCTTGGGCTCGATCGCCCCGACCTTGCCTGCTGTCATCAGTTTGCATTGGGCAATTTGCAGGTCCAGTGGCTCGTACAGGCCCTGGCCACCGTATTCCATCAACACATCTTTACCGGCGACGCCCAGATCCGCCGCACCATGCTCGACGTAGGTCGGCACATCGGTGGCGCGAACGATCAGCAGACGTACATCAGGCTGGGTCGTGGGGATGATCAGCTTGCGGCTTTTGTCCGGATTCTCGGTCGGCACGATGCCCGCTTCAGCCAGAAGCGGCAGGGTGTCGTCAAGGATGCGGCCCTTGGACAGTGCGATGGTCAACATGGGAAACGTCAGTCCTTATCAAGGTACTCATGCCCGGTCGCAATCGGCGCCGGACACACATCGAGCCGGAAACCGGCTCGACTCTGAACAATTCATCGGGCGCGTCCCTGCGCCCATACAGCAGAAACTAGCCCGGTACGCGGCGGATCTTGGCGCCGAGCATCTGCAGTTTCTCTTCGATGCACTCGTAACCACGATCGATGTGGTAGATGCGGTCGATCAGGGTGTCGCCTTCAGCGATCAATGCCGAGATGACCAGGCTGGCCGATGCACGCAGGTCGGTGGCCATGACTGGCGCGCCTTTGAGCTTCTCGGTGCCGGTCACGATGGCCGTGTTGCCTTCGACCTGGATCTTGGCGCCCATGCGGTGCAGTTCGTAAACGTGCATGAAGCGATTTTCGAAGATCGTCTCGATCACGGCACCGGTGCCTTCGGCAATGGCGTTGAGGGAGATGAACTGTGCTTGCATGTCAGTCGGGAACGCCGGGTATGGAGCGGTCCGCACGTTGACGGCTTTCGGCCGCTTGCCGTGCATGTTCAGCTCGATCCAGTCTTCGCCACAGGTGATTTCAGCACCCGCTTCCTTGAGTTTCTCAAGAACGGCTTCGAGGATGGTCGGATCCGTGTCCTTGACCTTCACGCGACCGCCAGTTACGGCAGCGGCAACCAGGTAGGTACCGGTTTCGATACGGTCAGGCATCACTTTGTAAGTGGCCGGGTGCAGACGATCGACGCCATCGATGGTGATGGTGTCAGTACCTGCGCCGGAAATCTTGGCGCCCATGGCGATCAGGAAGTTCGCCAGGTCGATGACTTCAGGCTCGCGAGCGGCGTTTTGCAGAACGCTGCGACCCTTGGCCAGAGCGGCCGCCATCATGATGTTTTCGGTGCCGGTTACGCTGACGGTATCGAAGAAGAAGTGCGCGCCGCGCAGGCCACCTTCAGGCGCCTTGGCCTTGATGTAGCCGCCTTCCACGTCGATCACTGCGCCCATGGCTTCGAGGCCACGGATGTGCAGGTCAACCGGACGCGAGCCGATGGCGCAACCGCCAGGCAGTGCGACTTCGGCTTCACCGAAACGGGCAACCATCGGACCCAGTACCAGGATCGATGCACGCATGGTCTTAACCAGTTCGTACGGAGCGATCAGGGTCTTGATGGTGCGCGGGTCGATTTCGACGCTGAGCTTCTCGTCGATCACCGGCTCGATGCCCATGCGGCCGAACAGCTCGATCATGGTGGTGATGTCGTGCAGGTGCGGCAGGTTGGCAACAGTCACCGGACCATCGCACAGCAGGGTTGCAGCCAGGATCGGCAGGGCAGAGTTCTTTGCCCCGGAGATGCGGATTTCGCCATCAAGACGAACGCCACCGGTAATAATCAATTTATCCATAAGAATCTCGACGCCCGTGGGCTCAGGTGCGCTCGGCCCAGGCCGCGCTGCTGAAAAATTTCATAGTGACCGCATGGATGCTGCCATCGGTGATCCATGGGTTCAAATGGGCATAGACCTGCTGCTGACGCTTCACCGGGCTCAACGCCGCCAGTTCATCGCTAATCACGTTCAGCTGGAAGTTGCAGCCTTCGCCCTCAACTTCCACCTTTGTATTAGGCAGCTTTCCTTCAAGGAAGCTCTTCACTTCTACGGCCTGCATGCTCAACCTCAATCGGCGCCTAGTGCGCGCGGGTCGGACATCATACAAAAAAGCCCCGCGCCTGCGAACCCCGCTAAGCAGGACTCTGACGGGGGGCTTCTTTATAGATGCGGGTTAGGGATGCGCCAACAGCTCGGTCAGCTCGCTGACCTGAGCGATTTCGCGCATATCTTCGGGCATCGCGCGGATGCTCAGGGCCTTGCCGGCCGCCTGGGCATCTCGCATGAAGCACAACAACAACGACAAGCCGACGCTGCTGGACTTCACCACCTGCGAGCAATCCACGACCAATGCCGCAGCCTTGCTGGCCTTGATCAGCGCCTGACCCTGCTTACGCAAGACAGGACCGCTGCGGTAATCCAGAGTGCCGCTGAGCAGCAGTTCGCCGGCCTCGCTCATCTGAACCGCCGACTCACTCATTGGGCTTGCTTCTCGGCCGCTTGCTCGGTGGTTTCCTTGGCCTTGGCAACTTCGCCGGCCCAGTTGTTAATGACCTTGTCCAGGTCATTGCCATTACGCTGCATCGAATCCTGGAACTGATCGCGGAACAGCTTGCCGATGTTGATGCCGTTGATGATCACGTTGCGTACTTTCCACTCGCCGTTGATTTTCTCGAGCGTGTAGGACACTGGGTAGATCGAACCGCTGCTGCCTTTGACCTGCATGTCAACGCTGGTACGGGTGCCGCTTTCGTCTTTGGCTGGCGAAACGGTGATGCCCTGGTTGTTGTACTCAAGCAGCGCGTTGCCGTAGAACTGCATCAGGCTGCGCTTGAAGTTTTCCTGGAAGCGCTGCATCTGCTCTGGCGTGGCTTTACGGGAGTACTTGACGGTCATGATGCTGCGCGAAATGCCGTCAGCATCGACCACCGGACCTACAATCCCGTTGAGGGCGTTGTAGAACTCGTTCGGGCTCTGCTTGTACTTTTCTTTGTTGGCAGCCAGATCGGCCAGCAACCGGGTAGTCGTGTCCTGCACCAGATCGTGCGCCGACTGCGCCGCCACGGCGTTAGCCATCAACGGCAAGGCCGCGAGTAATACCAACAGGCCACGTCGCAAGATAGAGATCATTCAAAAGCTCCTCATTTGGCTTCTTTGCTAACGGTGTTGAGCAGGAATTTACCGATCAGGTCCTCGAGCACCAGCGACGACTGCGTGTCGTGGATGGTTCCGCCATCCTTGAGCAGGGCTTCTTCCCCGCCCACGCTGATACCGATGTATTTCTCGCCCAACAGGCCAGCAGTCAGGATAGATGCGGTGGAGTCAGTCGGCAGATTATCTACGCGCTTTTCCAGCTGCATCGTCACTCGACCGGTGTAACTGTCGCGGTCCAGATCGATCGCTGTCACCTTGCCGATCGTCACACCGGCCATGGTCACTTTAGCTCTGACCGTCAAACCGGCGATATTGTCGAAATAAGCGTAAAGTTTATAAGAATCGGTCGTTGCGCTCGGGGACAGGCCACTGACCCGCAACGCAAGCAACAGCAAAGCCAGGATGCCAGCCAGCAAGAAAAGGCCGACACCGATTTCCAGGGTGCGGTTTTGCATCAGAAATCTCCAAACATCAAGGCGGTCAGAATAAAGTCCAGGCCGAGTACAGCCAACGAGGCGTACACAACGGTCTTGGTAGTGGCACGACTGATCCCCTCGGAAGTGGGCTCGCAGTCATAACCTTGGAATACGGCAATCCAGGTAACAACAAAGGCGAAGACGATACTTTTAATGATGCCGTTGAGCACATCTTCGGTGAACGTCACGCTGTTTTGCATGTTCGACCAGTAGGAGCCTTCGTAAACACCCAGCCAGTCGACGGCCACCCACGAACCACCCCAGATACCCACCACGCTGAAAATCATCGCCAGCACCGGCAGGGAAATGAAGCCGGCCCACAGGCGCGGGGCAATGATGTACTTGAGCGGGTCGACGCCAATCATTTCCAGACTGGACAGCTGTTCGGTGGACTTCATGTTGCCGATTTCGGCCGTCAGCGCAGAACCTGCGCGTCCTGCGAACAGCAAGGCAGTGACCACCGGGCCCAATTCACGCAACAGCGTCAGGGCAACCATCTGTCCGACCGCCTGTTCTGAACCGTAGCTGGACAGAATGTTGAAACCTTGCAGCGCCAGCACCATGCCGATGAACACCCCGGAGACCACTATGATCACCAGGGACATCACGCCCACCGAGTGCAGTTGCTTGATCAGCAGGCCGAAACCGCCGCCAATGCCGCCACGGCCGAGCAAGGCATGAAACAGGAACAGCGTCGCACGCCCGAACACCGCGACGGCATCGATTGCCGCGTGGCCGAACCGGCGCACTCGTTCTATTAGTGAAATCTTGCGCATCAACGCTTCCCCAGAAGATCTGCGCGGTAATCCGTCGCTGGAAAGTGGTACGCGACCGGACCATCGGGTTCGCCTGTCATGAACTGACGGATACGCGGATCATCCGAATTCATCAGTTCGTCCGGGGTGCCCTGCCCCAATACCTGTCCGTCACCGACTACATAAATGTAATCGGCGATGCTGGCGGTCTCCGCCAGGTCATGGGACACCACGATACTGGTAATGCCCAATGCATCGTTGAGCAAGCGGATCAGGCGCACCAATACGCCCATGGCGATCGGGTCCTGCCCCACAAAGGGCTCGTCATACATGAGAATCTGCGGATCCAGCGCAATCGCCCGGGCCAGTGCGACTCGACGCTTCATGCCACCGGACAATTCGTCAGGCATAAGGTCGATGGCACCACGCAAACCCACCGCCTGCAATTTGAGCAGGACGATGTCCCGGATCATTTCTTCAGGAAGCTCGGTGTGAACACGTAGCGGAAAGGCGACGTTCTCGAATACATCGAGATCGGTAAACAGCGCGCCGCTCTGGAACAGCACACCCATATGCTTGCGCGCATCGAACAAATCACTGCGAGACAATTTCGGCAGATTCTGGCCGTTGACCCAGACTTCGCCGGCGGTGGGACGCAACTGGGCGCCCATCAACCGCAAAAGCGTGGTCTTGCCACACCCGGAGGGCCCCATGATGCCGGTGACCTTGCCGCGCGGGATACGGATATCGACGTTATTGAAAATGCTGCGCGCACCGCGCTTGAAGGTCAGTCCCTTCAGCTCGACCGCGTAGGCGTTATCGGCACTCATCTAAACTCCTTGCGATGCAGCCTCACACTCGGACGCCTGACTTTCTGGCGAAAGCACATACCTCCCGGACAGGCCGAACTGGCGGCGAACTATATCACTGCAAAGGCTCGCCGCCCAAGGCTAAAGCCGGCTGATATTCAGCGACATGACGGGTCAAAAGCCTCATTCAGAGCGGATTAGTAACAGGGAGTGACAAAGCGCGACGAACTTACGTGAGGGTTTCGATCATAACCGCTATAATCGCCGCCTTTTCATCAGGCTATCCGATTCCCGACATGAGCCAATCCAGCGAGCTTGTTCAATCAGCACAACGCACCATCCGCCTCGAACTGGAAGCCGTACAAGGCTTGCTTCCACGTATCGATGCAGATTTCGTACGCGCGTGCGAGATGATTCTGGCCAGCAAAGGCCGCGTAGTCGTAGTCGGCATGGGGAAATCCGGGCACATCGGCACCAAGATCGCTGCCACGCTCGCCAGTACTGGCACCACGGCCTTTTTCGTGCACCCGGCCGAAGCCAGTCACGGCGACATGGGCATGATTACCCGTGATGACGTCATCCTTGCCCTGTCCAACTCCGGCTCGACCTCCGAGATCGTTACCCTGCTGCCCCTGATCAAGCGCCTGGGCATCCAGCTGATCAGCATGACCGGCAATCCTGACTCGACGCTGGCCAAGGCGGCCGAGGTCAACCTCAACGTCCACGTCGAGCATGAAGCGTGCCCGCTGAACCTGGCGCCCACGTCGTCGACCACTGCCGCCCTGGTCATGGGTGACGCGCTGGCCGTCGCATTGCTGGAAGCACGCGGCTTCACCGCTGAAGACTTCGCCTTTTCCCATCCAGGCGGCGCCCTTGGCCGTCGTCTTCTACTCAAAGTGGAAAACGTCATGCACGCGGGTGAAGCGCTGCCGCAGGTTCCGCGCGGCACCCTGCTGAAGGACGCCTTGATGGAAATGACCCGCAAGGGCCTGGGAATGACCGCGATCCTGGAAACCGACGGCACACTCGCCGGGATCTTTACCGACGGTGATTTGCGCCGCACCCTCGACCGCGCCATCGACATCCATAATGCAACCATCGACCAGGTCATGACGGTTCACGGCAAAACCGCACGCGCCGACATGCTGGCCGCGGAAGCCCTGAAAATCATGGAAGACCATCGAATCAACGCCCTGGTGGTCGTGGACAAGGAGGACCGTCCGATCGGCGCCTTCAACCTCTCCGACCTGCTCCGCGCGGGAGTCATGTAATGAGTACCGATCTGCTGCAACGCGGCAAGAACATCAAACTGGCGATCTTCGACGTCGACGGTGTCCTGACTGACGGACGCCTTTACTTCCTTGAAGATGGCAGCGAATTCAAAACCTTCAGCACTCTCGACGGCCAGGGCATCAAGATGTTGATGGCAGCCGGCGTTCAGACCGCTATCATCAGCGGTCGCAAGACTCCAGTGGTTGAGCGCCGGGCAAAAAATCTCGGCATTCCCCACCTCTACCAGGGTCGCGAAGACAAACTGGTGGTGCTCGACGAGCTTCTTGCCCAACTCGGCCTAAGCTATGAACAGGTCGCCTACCTCGGCGACGATCTGCCGGACCTGCCGGTGATACGCCGCGTAGGCCTGGGCATGGCAGTGGCCAATGCCGCCAGTTTCGTGCGCGAACATGCTGATGGCGTCACTCATGCCCGTGGTGGTGAAGGTGCCGCTCGCGAATTCTGCGAATTGATCCTGCGTGCCCAAGGCCGCCTCGATGCGGCGAACGCTGCATACCTGTGAGCCCATTATGCTGAGCAAAAAGTTTCGCAACATATTGGTGTTCGGTTGCATCGCGGCGATATTTGCCGCGGTCGGCTACTGGAACATCAGCCCGGAACGCTTCCTCGACAAGCCTCCGACCAATACAGAAGAAAGCCCTATCGATTGGTATGCGACCAACACTCACACGCTGCAATACCTCGAAGACGGCAAAGTGCAGTATGAAATGACGTCGGAGAAAGCCGAGCACGTGAAAGCCACGGACATCACTCTGGTTACCAAACCCGACCTGAACATGTACCGCGGTACCGATTTTCCGTGGCACGTCACCAGCGAACGCGGTGAAGTGAATTCAGGCGGCACCGAAGTCGAACTGATTGACAACGTTCGCGTCAAACGCACCGACGAGAAGAATCGCGACACCTTGATCACCAGTACTCGCATGACGGTGTTCCCGCAGGAGCAATATGCGCAGACCGAGCAACCCGTTAGAATCGACGGCGCCGGTGGCGTCTCGACTGGCACGGGAATGAAAGCGTATTTGAAAGAAAGCAGGATACACCTGCTATCGAACGTAAGAGGACAGTATGAGGCTCGTTAAAACCCTCCCTATTTTGCTCAGTCTGGGCGCAGCACTGGGAAGCGTGAGCGCCTGGGCTCTGCCGAACGATCAACAACAGCCAATCCGCATTCAGGCCGACGATGCCCAACTGGACGACAAGAACGGTGTTGCCACTTACACCGGCGACGTGATCATCACCCAAGGGTCGATGAAGGTTACCGGTAATAAGGTAACCATGACCCGCGCGCCGAATGGCGACATCGACGTGGTGACCTCGGTCGGCAACCTGGCTTACTTCGAGCAACTGCAAACCGCCGGCGACGCCAAGCCCGTCCAGGGCTGGGGTGTGACCATCCAGTACCACGCCACGCAAAACCGCGTTGTACTGATCGACAAGGCCAAGGTCATCGACAAGGACAACAACGTCACTCAAGGCGAGAAAATCGTCTATGACACCGAGAAGAAGCTGGCGAGCGCTGGTCGCGCTACAGGTAGCAAGGTGACCGAGTCGCGTCCACGCATTGATATGGTGATTCAACCTAAAAAGAAAACCGACGAGCAGAAGGCCCAGTAATGGCAACTCTGAAAGCTCAGCATCTGGCCAAAGCCTACAAGAGCCGCCAGGTTGTGCGTGATGTCAGCCTGTCCATCGACAGCGGTCAGATCGTCGGTTTGCTCGGGCCCAACGGCGCCGGCAAGACCACCTGTTTTTATATGATTGTCGGCCTCGTGCAGGCCGATCAGGGCCGTGTACTGATCGATGACCTCGACGTCAGCCATCAGCCAATGCACGGCCGAGCCAAGGCCGGTATCGGCTATCTTCCGCAAGAGGCGTCGATCTTCCGCAAACTGTCGGTGGCCGATAACATCATGGCGATCCTCGAGACCCGCAAGGAACTCGACAAGGCGGGCCGCCGGAAGGAGCTAGAAAGCCTGCTTCAGGAATTCCACATCAGCCACATCCGCGACAACCTCGGCATGAGCCTGTCCGGTGGTGAACGTCGCCGCGTGGAGATTGCACGCGCGCTGGCTACCAATCCGAAATTCATCCTCCTCGACGAACCGTTCGCCGGCGTGGACCCGATTTCGGTGGGCGACATCAAGCAAATCATTTATCACCTCAAGGCCAAGGGCATCGGCGTCCTGATCACTGACCACAACGTCCGTGAAACCCTGGATATTTGCGAGACGGCGTACATCGTCAACGATGGTCAACTGATCGCCGAAGGCGACTCTGCCACGATCCTGGCCAACGACCTGGTCAAGGAAGTGTACCTGGGCCACGAGTTTCGCCTGTAAGCGCGCAAGTGCCTGGTCATTCGTCCGAGCGCTCGTACCGATAAAAAATCAACGTTTTTTATTGTTACTGCGCTCTAGGCAAACGCTGCGGTTTCGGGCATATAATTTGCTTATGTTTGGCGCCTCGGCGCCCTGTAGTGGATGGCGCAAGCGCGCCGGCGAATAAGGTTTAAGCCCCTGCCATGAAACCATCGCTAGTCTTGAGAATGGGCCAGCAGCTGACGATGACACCTCAGCTGCAACAGGCCATCCGCCTTCTCCAATTGTCGACCCTGGACCTGCAACAGGAAATCCAGGAGGCTCTGGAGTCCAATCCGATGCTCGAACGCCAGGAAGAAGGCGACGACTTCGACAACGCCGATCCTTTGGCCGACAAAGCCGAACAGCAACCTAACGCCGATGTTTCGGAACCCTCCTACCAGGAAACCGCCCCTACGGTGGATAACCTCGAGGAAGGAGACTGGAACGAGCGTATTCCCAACGAGTTGCCTGTTGATACCGCGTGGGAAGACGTCTACCAGACCAGCGCCAGCAGCTTGCCGAGCAACGATGACGACGAGTGGGACTTCACCACCCGTACATCCGCCGGCGAAAGCCTGCAAAGCCACCTGTTGTGGCAGCTGAACCTGGCACCGATGTCCGACACCGATCGCCTGATCGCCGTGACCCTGATCGATTGCATCAATAATCAGGGCTATCTCGACGAAACCCTCGAGGAAATTCTCGAAGCCTTCGACCCGGAACTGGACATCGAGCTCGATGAAATCGAAGCCGTCCTGCACCGCATCCAGCAATTCGAACCCGCCGGCATCGCCGCCCGTAACCTGGGTGAATGCCTGCTGTTGCAACTGCGCCAGTTGCCCGCCAAAACCCCTTGGCTCGCCGAAGCCAAGCGTCTGGTCACCGATTACATCGACCTGCTGGGCAGCCGTGATTACAGCCAGCTGATGCGCCGTATGAAGCTCAAGGAAGACGAACTGCGCCAGGTGATCGAACTGGTTCAGAGCCTTAACCCACGCCCGGGCTCGCAAATCGAATCCAGTGAAGCCGAATACGTCGTTCCTGATGTAATCGTGCGCAAGGACAACGAACGCTGGCTGGTCGAGCTTAATCAGGAATCGGTGCCTCGACTGCGGGTGAACGCCCAATACGCCGGTTTTGTTCGCCGCGCCGATACCAGCGCAGACAACACCTTCATGCGCAATCAGTTGCAGGAGGCTCGCTGGTTCATCAAGAGCCTGCAAAGCCGCAATGAAACGCTGATGAAAGTAGCCACCCAGATCGTCGAGCATCAGCGCGGTTTTCTGGAGTATGGCGACGAAGCCATGAAACCGCTGGTGCTGCATGACATCGCTGAGGCGGTGGGCATGCATGAGTCGACGATTTCACGGGTAACCACGCAAAAATTCATGCATACCCCCCGGGGCATTTATGAACTGAAATATTTTTTCTCCAGCCACGTCAGCACTTCCGAAGGCGGCGAATGCTCTTCCACGGCGATCCGCGCGATCATCAAAAAACTGGTTGCTGCGGAAAACCAGAAAAAGCCGTTGAGTGACAGCAAGATCGCTGGTTTACTGGAGGCACAAGGCATTCAGGTGGCTCGCCGCACCGTCGCCAAGTACCGCGAATCCCTCGGGATCGCGCCTTCGAGCGAACGTAAGCGGTTGATGTAAGCCACGCCACAGCGTTCCAGTGGTAGATCATCTGATCTACCGCTTTATGCACTGGCAACGAAGGAGAAGCTGTATGCAAGTCAACATCAGTGGACACCAACTGGAAGTGACCGAACCCCTGCGCACCTATATCGGCGAAAAACTCGACCGGTTAGAGAGGCATTTCGACAAGATTACCAACGTGCAAGTCACGATGAACGTCGAAAAGCTGCAGCAGAAAATCGAAGCCACGCTGCATATCCCCGGCGGAGAAGTGGTCGCCAACGCTGAGCATACGGACATGTATGCCGCCATCGACCTGCTGACCGACAAGCTGGATCGCCAACTCAAAAAGCATAAGGAAAAGACCCAGAGCCTCCTCCAGGGCGCAACCGGTCGTTAACACTCCCAACCCATGATCCGACTTGAAAACATTCTGACCCCCGGCCGTTCCCTCGTGAACGTGCCGGGCGGCAGCAAAAAGAAAGCCCTCGAGCAAATTGCCAACCTAATCCACCGCGAAGTGCCGGATCTGGCCATGCAGGATGTCTTCGAGAGCCTGGTCGCCCGTGAAAAACTTGGTTCTACCGGTTTTGGCAACGGCATCGCGATTCCCCACTGCCGCCTCAAAGGCTGCGAAAGTCCAATCAGTGCATTGATGCACCTGGACGCCCCCATCGATTTCGACGCCATCGACGGCGCTCCGGTTGACCTGCTGTTTGTTCTGCTGGTCCCGCAAGCCGCCACCGATGCGCACCTGGAGCTACTTCGTCAGATCGCCAGCATGCTCGATCGCAAGGAAGTGCGCGAAAAACTGCGTAGCGCCCCGAGCAATGAAGCCTTGTATCAGGTAGTCCTGGACGAGCAGAACGGTCAGTAATCATGCGCTTGATCATTGTCAGTGGCCGTTCCGGCTCAGGTAAAAGTACCGCGCTCGATGTCCTTGAAGACAACGGTTACTACTGCATCGACAACTTGCCGGCAGGGCTTCTGCCTGAACTGGCCGAGCGCGCACTGATTCACACGGAACTGGCGCAACCGCTGGTGGCCGTGTCCATCGACGCGCGCAACCTGCCGAGCCACTTGTCGCGGTTTCCGGAGTTGCTGGAAGAAGTCCGCAGCCGACACATCAAGTGCGATGTGTTGTACCTGGACGCCGACGAGGAAACACTGCTCAAGCGTTTCTCGGAAACCCGTCGCCGGCACCCGCTGAGCAACGCCAATCGCTCGCTGGCCGAGGCGATCTCCGACGAAACCAATTTACTGGGCCCTATCGCCGACCTGGCTGACCTTAAGGTCAATACCACTAACCTGAACCTGTATCAGCTGCGCGATACCATCAAGCTGCGGCTGCTCAATCAGCCTGAGCCGGGCACCGCGTTCCTGGTGGAGTCTTTCGGGTTCAAGCGTGGCATGCCAGTGGACGCCGACCTGGTGTTCGATGTGCGCTGCCTGCCGAATCCGTACTGGAAGCCCGAGTTGCGCGAGCAGTCCGGGTTGGACAAACCGGTTGCCGACTACCTGGCAGCGCAACCGGACGTGGAAGAGATGTTCCAGGACATTTCTACCTACCTGCTCAAATGGCTACCAAGATTTGCCGCGAGCAACCGCGCGTATGTCACCATCGCTATTGGCTGTACCGGCGGGCATCACCGCTCCGTCTACCTGACCGAACGCCTGGGTCAGACCCTGCAACAATCCCTGAAGAACGTCCAGGTCCGCCACCGCGACCTCAGCTAAAGGATTCACATCGCGATGCCTGCTCTGGAAATCGAAATCATCAACAAGCTGGGCCTGCACGCTCGCGCTTCTGCAAAATTTGTTGGAGTCGCCGGGCAGTTCAAGGATTGCACGATCAGAGTAGGACGCACCCCGGAATCAACGGTCGACGGCAAAAGCATCATGGCAATGATGATGCTGGCGGCTGGCAAGGGGACCAAAATCCATTTGAGCACGGAAGGCGAGCAGGAACAGGAAGCGCTGGATGCGCTGGTGGATTTGATCAACAGGTATTTTGACGAAGGCGAGTAAAGCAGCCAAAAGATCGCAGCCTCGTTTCACTCGACAGCTCCTACAGGCTGCATAAATCCTTGTAGGAGCTGCCGAGTGAAACGAGGCTGCGATCTTTTGATCGTTAACCTCAGGCCAGCGCCGTATCCATCACCATCATCAGACAAAACCCGATCAGCAAACCAAGGCTGGCCAGTTTGTCGTGACCGTTACGGCGCGACTCGGGGATGACTTCGTGCGTGACCACCAACAGCATCGCCCCGGCAGCCAGCGCCAGTCCTAGCGGTAGTAGCAGCTCAGCAAGGCTGACCAGCCAGGCGCACAGCAGCGCGAAGACCGGCTCAACCAAACCTGACGCTGCACCGATCAGAAATGCCCTCACCCTGGACATCCCGGCCCCTGCCAACACCAGCGCGATCACCAACCCTTCCGGCACGTCTTGTAAGGCGATTCCCATTGCCAGGCTGTCGGCATCAGGCATTCCACCACCTGCCGAAACACCGACGGCCATGCCTTCGGGAATGTTGTGGGCGATGATGGCAAACACGAACAACCAGATCCGCGGCGGAATCACCGGTCGCTCCAGCGTGCCGACCAACATTTCCGGACTGGCCCCAGAGACTTTCAGGTCGACCAGATACAAACCGAACGCGCCGAGCATGATGCCAAAACTGATCAAGCCACTGGCCGCCCAAGGCGAAAGACCCAGGCCTTCAGCGGCAGAGATGCCTGGCACAATAAGCGAGAACGCCGTCGCCGCCAGCATCACCCCGGCGCCGAAACCCAGCAACGTATCGCTCACGGTCTGAGGCATCCGCCGAATGACCAGAACCGGTACCGCGCCCAAGGCCGTACCCAAGGCGCAGATAGCCCCGCCTTGTAACGCGCGCATCAGTTTCGGCTCAAGATCCAGCCATGCCAGCCCCTGGACAAACAACAACGACATGCCTGCCAGCAGTAACAGCGATCCCAACGCGTAACGAAACATTCGCCCACTTCCGGTCGCCAGTGTTTCAGTGCCCATAATCAGCCTTGGTTGGTTTTTATAGAAGACTCAGCTCAGCGCAGCCTGATAGCGCGCTGCGACTTCCGGCCAATTGATCACGTTGTAAAACGCATTGATGTATTCCGGACGACGGTTTTGATACTGCAGGTAATACGCGTGTTCCCAGACGTCCAGGCCGAGGATGGGCGTGTTGCCATTCATCAATGGGCTGTCCTGGTTACCGCTGCTTTCAACGATCAGGGTCTTCTGCGGGGTGACACTCAACCAGGCCCAGCCACTGCCGAATCGGGTCAGTGCGGCTTTGGTGAACGCGTCCTTGAAGCTGTCCAGACCACCCAGTTGCTCTTCAATCGCCTTGGCCAGCGCGCCTTCAGGTGTACCGCCACCCTGTGGTGCCATCACTTCCCAGAACAGCGAATGATTGGCGTGTCCGCCACCCTGGTTGATGACCGCTGCTCGAAGTTTTTCAGGGAGTTGCTGAACGGCGGCCACCAGTTTCTCCACTGGCCACTCGGCGAATTCGGTGCCTTCGACGGCGGCGTTTAGGTTGTTGATGTAAGTCTGGTGGTGCTTGGTGTAATGAATCTCCATGGTCTTGGCATCAATATGCGGTTCCAGTGCATCGTAGGCGTAAGGCAATGCAGGCAGGGTAAAAGCCATTTTCAATGAACTCCATGATGAAGAGGCGCAGGTGGGTTGGCAGCTGAAGCGGCATCGATATGCAGCAGGCGATGAGTACGAGGGTATTCACCGTGCTCACTGATGAAGTTCAGCAACTCGACATAGGTTTTACTGCTTTGACGCAACGCGGCCTCACGCAGCGCCGGTGCCAATCGCGCGTCCTGCATGGTCTGCAGCAGCCGCTGGTGGATTGCGCACAAGTATTCGGCGCTCTCCTCCGGCTGATTCAGACGCAAATGCAGGTCCGCCAGGTTGTGATGGGAGATCACGCAGGCCGCCACCGCCTCATCGGCGTCCCGCCAGCGTTCGAACAACACTTGGGCCAGCGCCAAGGCCTGCAGGTAGGCCTCTCGGGCATCGACCAGTTCGCCCAGCATGAAACAACGGTTTGCCCTTTCGATCGTGCGTTTCCAATGCTCCATGGTGAGCCTCCAAAGCGGTTGCGGTGATTACACGCCGCCTGCGGTGAGCTTCTCTGGATTGAGTAGCTCTTCCAGTTGGCTGCGTGTCAGGTCGGTATGTTCCAAAGCGACATCGATTACCGGGCGGCCCTGCTGATAGGCCTTCTTGGCAATCTCGGCGGCTTTTTGGTAACCAATGATCGGGTTCAGTGCTGTCACCAGGATCGGGTTGCGTGACAGTGCTTCCTTGAGCCTGGTTTCGTTGACCTTGAAGCTGGAAATGGCCTTCTCGCCCAGCAGATGGCTGGAATTGGCCAACAGCTCGATGCTGCTGAGCAGGTTCTGAGCGATGATTGGCAGCATCACGTTGAGTTCGAAATTGCCCGACTGACCGGCGATGGTGATCACCGTGTCGTTGCCGATCACCTGGGCCGCGACCATGGCAGTGGCTTCCGGAATCACCGGATTGACCTTGCCCGGCATGATTGAAGAGCCAGGCTGCAACGCTTCAAGTTCGATTTCGCCGAGACCGGCTAGCGGACCGGAATTCATCCAGCGCAGATCGTTGGCGATTTTCATCAGCGACACCGCCGTGGCTTTTAACTGGCCGGAGACGCTGACGGCAGTGTCCTGCGAGCCAATGAGCGCAAACAGATCCTTGCCCGGCGTGAATGGCACGAGAGTCAGTTTGCTCAGCTGCTCGCTGAACCGCGCTGCAAACTCGGGATGGGCGTTGATGCCGGTACCGACTGCCGTTCCGCCCTGAGCCAGGGATTGAAGGCTTGGCAGCAAGTCCTGCAAGTGGCCGATGTTGGCCTTGAGCTGTTGCGCCCAACCGTTGAGGACCTGGCTCATGCGTACCGGCATCGCATCCATAAGGTGCGTGCGACCGGTCTTGACGTGGTGATGGACCTCCTCAGCCTTGCGCTCGATGACCTCTACAAGCCGCAACAGCGCTGGAAGCAGTTGCTCGTGCAACGCCAGCGCGGCGCTCACGTGAATGGTGGTCGGGATGATGTCGTTGCTGCTCTGGCCGCAGTTGACGTGATCGTTGGGATTGACCGGCTCGCCCAGCAAACGGCTGGCCAGGGTGGCGATCACTTCGTTGGCGTTCATATTGGAACTGGTGCCAGAACCGGTCTGGAAGATGTCCACCGGAAAGTGCTGCATGAAGTCGCCTTCAAGCAGGCCTTGCGCGGCATCGACAATCGCCTTGCCCTGGGATTCGCTGATTTGCTTGAGCTCAACGTTGGCACGGGCAGCTGCCGCTTTGGCCAGGATCAGCGCCCGAATGAACTGAACGGGCATCGGCTTGCCACTGATCGGGAAGTTGTCCACTGCACGTTGGGTCTGTGCTCCGTAGAGCGCATCTACCGGGACATGCAGCTCGCCCATGCTGTCGCGCTCAATACGTGTCTTGGTCATCGGAAAATCCTTGCACCAGTTCTATGAGGGAAATCGAGGGTTGCAACTCGCAGGTCGCCAGTTGCCAGGTGTAGCTTTGCCAGCGTTTGAGTCGGCATTTGCACAAAGACAGGCGCTCCAGATCTCGCAATGGACGCCAGGCTTGATCCAGACACAGGCTTCGCCAGTGCCACGGCAGCGCGACATCGGCCGCGGTATCGAGCAGGAGACGAAAGGAAGTTTCGGCGATGGTCCAGGGAGAAGTCGCCGTGCAACACGCCAAATACCGGCCTTCAGCCAGGTAATGCTCGATCAGGCGCGGCTCGTCGGGGTCCATTGCGCAACGGATCTGGCGACTCATCCAGCGCCAGCTTTGTTGATAGGGCTGCTCGTGCAAGGCAGAACTCATGATCCGGGGCTCATTCGGTAATGAGATTTATTATTAGATGATAATGAGAACCAACACAACCCCGACGGTGTAGCGAGTACATTGTGGGAGCGGGCTTGCCCGCGATGAGGCCGGTATACCCACATACAAGTCGCCTGACACATCGCCATCGCGGGCAAGCCCACTCCCACAGGGTTTTACGTGAGCCCAATAAAAAAGGCGCGCCACCCGGTGGGGTGGCGCGCCTTTTTTGCATCGCGGTGAGGGTTAGCTACCCGCCACCGTCATCCGCTCGATCAACACCGAACCCGTGCGAATGTTGCTACGCAGTTCCAGGTCGTTACCCACGGCAACGATCTGCTTGAACATGTCGCGCATGTTGCCGGCAATGGTGACCTCCTGGACCGCAAACTGAATCTCGCCGTTTTCGACCCAGTAACCCGCTGCGCCACGGGAGTAGTCGCCGGTGACCATGTTCAAACCCTGGCCCATCAATTCGGTCACCAACAGGCCTCGGCCCATGCGGCGCAACAAGGCAGCCTGATCTTCGTCGCCATGGGTGACGAACAGGTTGTGCACCCCTCCGGCGTTGGCGGTGCTCGGCATACCGAGCTTGCGACCGGAATAAGTGCCCAGGATGTACGACACCAACTCGCCATTTTCGACGAACGGTTTGGCGTAGGTGGCAAGACCATCACCGTCAAACGCCGAGCTGCCCATGGCGCGCATCAAGTGCGGACGCTCATCGATAGTCAGCCACTCCGGAAACAGCTTCTGCCCCAAAGTGCCTTCAAGGAATGACGACTTGCGATACAGACTGCCGCCGGAAATCGCCGAGAGGAAACTGCCAAACAGACCACCGGCCAATTCCGCGGAAAACAGCACGGGCACTTCGCACGTCGGCACCGGGCGCGCACCCAACCGGCTCGCAGCACGCTGAGCAGCACGCTGGCCGATACTCACAGGGGCGGCGAGCAAAGTGCCCTGACGGCTCACGTCGTACCAGTAATCGCGCTGCATCTGGCCGTCGGCTTCGGCGATCATCACGCAGCTCAGACTGTGCCGAGTTGATGCATAACCGCCAATGAACCCGTGGCTGTTGCCATAGACGCGGCAGCCCTGGTGAGTACTCAGGGTCGTGCCGTCAGCATTCTTGATCCGGCTGTCCGCCGCAAACGCCGCGGCTTCACAGGTCAGCGCCATCTCGATGGCTTGTTCAGGGGTGATGTCCCATTCGTGGAACAGGTCGAAGTCCTTCAGATCCTTGGCCATCAGCGCAGCATCGGCCAGGCCCGAGGCCTCGTCTTCGGAGGTGTGCCTGGCGATCGCCAGCGCAGCAGCGACGGTTTCGCGAATGGCTTCCGGCCCACTGGCGGAGGTGCTGGCCGAGCCTTTGCGCTGACCCACGTACAAGGTGATGCCGAAGCCTTGGTCGCGGTTGAATTCGACGGTTTCGACTTCACGCTGGCGAACCGAAGTCGACAGGCCCTGTTCCAGGGAAACGGCCACTTCGCAGGCACTAGCGCCTTGGCGTTTGGCTTCAGCGATGATCTGCTCGACTTGTTCCTGCAGTGCCGGCAACGCTTGTGGGCCGACGCTTTCAACTGCACTCATGCTGTTCTCCACTCAAATTCTGCTTTCGGCGAGGGTCTTCGATCGACCGGGCCGGACAAGCGGCCCCCGACTGGTTATCATGGCGGCGTTTCTTTGCGGACGGCCACCATGGTTGATTCTTACGACGACTCCCTCGATACGGGAGAAAAAAGCAAATCCCAGGTCAAACGCGAGCTGCATGCTCTGGTTGATCTTGGCGAGCGCCTTACAACACTCAAGCCTGACTTGCTGGCAAAACTGCCGTTGACCGACGCCATGCGCCGGGCACTGGCCGATGCGCCCAAGCACACCGCGAATATCGCGCGTAAACGGCACCTTATGTTCATCGGCAAACTGATGCGCGACCAGGACACTGACGCCATTCTGACTTTGCTCGATCAACTCGATGCCTCCACCCGGCAGTACAACGAACGTTTCCATGGCCTGGA
The DNA here is from genome assembly GCF_059716215.1 of Pseudomonas sp. LBUM1643. Lineage (NCBI taxonomy): Bacteria > Pseudomonadati > Pseudomonadota > Gammaproteobacteria > Pseudomonadales > Pseudomonadaceae > Pseudomonas > Pseudomonas sp. LBUM1643. The sequence continues at coordinate 927,398 of NZ_CP166813.1, read as the reverse complement.
ACGCTGGCGCGATCGCTTGATCGCGGGCGACGATGCGGTCCTGGAGAAGTTCGTGGTCGACTACCCGGAGGCTGATCGCCAACAACTGCGCTCCCTGATCCGTCAGGCCCAGCACGAATTGGCGACCAACAAGCCACCGGCTTCGAGCCGTAAAATCTTCAAGTACATCCGTGAGCTGGACGAGACTCAACGCGGTCTGCGTTAAGTCATCGCAGTTCCTGTAGGAGCTGCCGAAGGCTGCGATCTTTTGATCTTAAAAAACAAAAGATCGCAGCCTGCGGCAGCTCCTACGTGTTTCTTACGACCCAGTGCCACCCACGGTGATCGCATCGATCTTCAACGTTGGCTGGCCGACACCCACCGGCACCGACTGCCCATCCTTGCCACACGTCCCCACGCCGCTGTCCAGCGACAGGTCGTTACCGACCATCGACACCTTGCTCATGGCTTCAGGTCCGTTGCCGATCAACGTTGCGCCTTTGACCGGGGCCGTGATCTTGCCGTCTTCGATCAGATACGCTTCGCTGGTGGAGAACACGAACTTGCCGCTGGTGATGTCGACCTGACCACCGCCCAGGTTGGCGCAGTAGATGCCGCGTTTTACCGAAGCAATGATCTCCTCCGGATCGCTTTCGCCTGCCAGCATGTAGGTGTTGGTCATGCGTGGCATTGGCAAGTGTGCGTAGGATTCGCGACGACCGTTACCGGTGCGGGCCACGCCCATCAGTCGCGCGTTGAGCTTGTCCTGCATGTAGCCTTTGAGTACGCCGTTTTCGATCAACGTGGTGCATTCGGTCGGTGTGCCTTCGTCGTCGACACTCAGCGACCCGCGACGGCCGGCCAGCGTACCGTCATCCACGATCGTGCAGAGCTTGGACGCAACCATCTCGCCCATCCGCCCGCTGTACGCCGAACTGCCCTTGCGGTTGAAATCGCCTTCCAGACCGTGACCGACAGCTTCGTGCAGCAGCACGCCGGACCAGCCAGAACCCAATACCACTGGCAACGTACCCGCAGGCGCAGGAATAGCTTCGAGATTGACCAACGCCTGGCGCAGCGCTTCACGGGCGTACCCCATGGCGCGGTCATCGCTAAGGAAATAACGGTAATCGGTACGACCACCGCCGCCATGACCGCCGCGCTCGCGACGCCCGTTCTGCTCGACAATCACACTGACATTGAAGCGCACCAACGGCCGCACATCAGCGGCCAGGCTGCCATCCGTAGAGGCTACGAGGATGCGTTCCCAGACACCGGCCATGCTCACCGTAACCTGTTGGATACGCGGATCAAGGGCCCGGGTCGCGACGTCGATACGCTTGAGCAATTCGACTTTTTCCGCACGGCTCATCACTTCCAACGGGTTGTCGGGACCGTACAGCTGCGCGACATCTTGCGTGGTGAACGCTTGCACGGTGCCGTTCTGCCCGGCGCGGGAAATCGAACGCGCCGCGCGAGCCGCTGCGCCGAGGGCTTCGAGGGTGATGGCGTTGCTGTAGGCGAAACCGGTTTTCTCCCCCGATTGCGCACGCACGCCGACGCCTTGATCGAGGTTGAAGCTGCCTTCCTTGACGATGCCGTCTTCCAGCGCCCAGGACTCGGAGATCTGGCCCTGGAAATACAGGTCCGCGGCATCGATGCCCGGGCCGGCCAGATCGCCGAGCACACCTTGCAGGCTCTCGATGGTTACGCCGCCGGGCGCCAGGAGGTGTTCACTGACTGAGGACAACAACTCGCTCATATGCTTTACGCCTTAAATTCGTCGTTCTGAGGCAGGTCGCTGTGCGCCCTGCGAGAAAAAGCGCCGGTGACTGGACACCGGCATCCGCGCCCTTATGGACGCCTGTTCGCTGCTATCGCGTTCGGCCAGCAGCACGGCCTCGCCTTTATCCTGCTGCGCCAACACCCGGCCCCAAGGGTCGATGATTGCGGCATGGCCCCAGGTTTCTCGGGGGCCGGGATGCTTTCCACCCTGGGCCGCCGCGAGCACGTAGCATTGTGTCTCGATGGCCCGGGCCCGGATCAACACGTCCCAATGAGCTTCCCCGGTCACGGCGGTAAAGGCTGACGGCGCGGTGATCAACTCCGCACCGGCAGCACGTAATTCGCTGTACAGCTCCGGGAAGCGCAAGTCGTAACACACCGTCAGGCCAACTCGGCCGACAGGTGTATCCGCCACCACGACGCCACTGCCATAAGCATAGTCATCGGATTCGCGATAACGCCCGCGAGTGTCTGCCACATCCACATCGAACAGGTGGAGCTTGTCGTAGCGCGCCACTGTTTCGCCCTGATCGTCCACCAGCAACGAGCAGGCATTGGCTTTTGCCGTCGGTTGATCAACCGGCGGCAACGGCAAAGTGCCGGCCACTATCCACAAGTTGAGGTCGCGGGAGGCCTGTTTCAACCAGGGAAGGATCGGTCCGTCGCCCAATGCTTCGGCGCGACCGATGTCAGCGATGTCTCGACGGCCCATGGCGGCGAAGTTTTCCGGTAGCACCGCAAGGCGCGCGCCACTTTCAGCCGCCTGTTCAAGCAGACGTCGAGCCTGGGCCAGATTGGCCAGTACATCGCTCTGGCTGACCATTTGAATCACCGCTATGGACATGGCCTTTTCCTTACTTGAAATCAATACAGGAGCTCGGCGTCGTAGGAGCTGTCGAGTGAAACGAGGCTGCGATCTTTTGATTTTGATCTTTAAAGTCAAAAGATCGCAGCCTCGTTCCACTCGACAGCTCCTACAGGGTTTGGCGTTGGCGCATTAACAGCTACCGCCATGCTACTCCATCGGACCAAAGACATGATTTCAAAAAGGCTTGTCGAAGGTGATTTTCGGCTCTTTCCACGGGCCTTTGACGGTGTACTTGACGCTGGCGAACCGCGACACACTGTCACCAATCAGTTTGTCGATCAGGAACAAAGCACCGCCGATAGCCGGTGCGCCGACGATCAGCGCCGCGATCGGCAGGTTGTTGGTAACCGGCAAGGTGACCATCAGCTTGGCGTCGACCTTGTCGCCCACCAGGTCCAGCGTCCCATTGAGTTCGATGTTGCTGGACGGCCCCGTCATCCGGATCGGCTCACGGGTGACGTACACACCGTTTGTCGCCACCAACAGGCCTTTGACCCGGTCGTAACTCAAGCCTTTGCCAAACAGGTCGGAGAAATCCAGGCGCAGGCGTCGACCGATAGAATTGAAATTAAGCAGGCCAAACACTCGCAAGGCCTGGGCACCACCTTCAATTTCGACAAACTGGCCTTTATTCAACGACGCATCGAGGGTGCCGGAGAAGCGCTTGGTGGCCAGCCAGGCAGGTGAGCCCGGCCAGCGACCGTCGACATCCATATGGAAATCTTCACTGGTGACACTCGGTGCAAACCCCCAGCCTTTCAACACATCAGCGAGGTTCTTGCCACTGATCCGGCCTTTGTACCAACTGTTCGAAGCACCGGGCGTGCCCTCCCAGCCGCCGCTACCCTGCAACAAGATCCCCTTGAGCCCAAGATCCAGCGTATTCAGCGCAATGCCCTTGGAAGTCGGACGGACCTTCAGTGACCAGGCGCCCACCAGATCCTTTCCCTGGTACAACTGATTAATGGTGATATCCAGTGCCGGGATTTTCGTCGGGGCCACCGAGGCCAGCGGGTCTGGCGAATTTTCGTCGGCGAGGACCGTCGGATCCGGTGCGGGCAAACGTACGGTTTGCAGATTGATCGCAATCGGTGCGGATTTCGCATCGGGAAGACCGACCGAACCCTTTACCTGCTGACTGTCGAGCTGCAACGCCCACGCGGCCGGTCTGCGATTGACCTGCACAGACGCCTGATCAAGCGTCGTGCCGAAAGCGCTGAGCTTGCCGATTTTCAAGTCTGCGCTGCTGAGCAACTGCTTGGCACTTCCTCCCGGATCCTGGCCGGCGTACTTGTCCGCCAGGTCTTTCCAGGGGCCCACATCCAGCTCCGACAATGTGCCCCGTACTCGAAGGCCTTTGGCGCCCGGCACAACAGCTTGTCCGCCACCAAGCAGCAATTCACCGCGACCGTCGGCGAAGTTTCCGGCCGGTGCTTCATAGGTAAAGTTCGCCAACTCGCCGTAATTGACCCAGTAGCGCCGATCCGTACCTTGCAGGGTCATGCGGAATGTCGTGTCGCGACCGGTGTCAGCCGTCATGCCGAAGGGAGCCGGCAAATCAACGGCGACGCCTTTGAGATTGGAGCTGACCAGTAACTGGCTGTCAGGGCCGCCGATGTTCAGTTGCAGTTGATAAGGAATCAGGCCGGACACCGGCAATGGCTGGGTGACGCTCAGCCACTCCGTGAGTTTCTTGACCTCCACCTGACCCGATGCCGTCACACGGGTCTTGAGATTACCCGCGCTGCCGTCCGCAAAAATCTGTGCACTCACCGGTTTATCGAAAGCGCGCGCCGAAATGTTTTGCCCGCTCAGCCCCTTGGCGCTGTCGAAACGGAAATCTCCCTTGAGCTGCGTCAGCTCCAAGGCGGGGTCGCGCAATTTCAGTCGTGCCTTGGCGGTCTTGAAGTCGACAAGAATCTGCGGCTGCTCGCCTTTGGCCAGTGGAATATCCAGTTTCAATTTACCTTGCAGCTCGCCCTCGCCTTCCCAACCGGCAAAGGTTTCCGCAGTGCCTATCGGTGCTGTCTGGAGGATCTTCAGACCATCGCCCAGCACGCCAGAGAATGCGCCATCGAGGAACAGATGACTGTTCTTGCCGGCAGGAACGTGGGGAATGTTGACGTAAATATCGCGAACCTGGGTGTCGAGCAATTGCCCCTGGCTGGCGAGAATCCGCACGCCGCTGTCTTCGATGAAAACGTCGCCGCTGACCTTGCTCACATGTGGCCATCCCGGCTGAAAGGCCAGTTCGGCGTCGTGAACCTTGAAGAACAGGCTGATGCTGCGCGCAGTGTCAGCGGCGCCATGGTTCAGCGAGCCCTGATACTGGAAGAACCCTTCGTCCACGGCCCCTTTGAGAATGGCAGTGAGCAGCCATTCGTCCAGGGCCGGGCTCAGTACCTCAGGCAAGTATTTCGCTGTGTATTTGCCATCACCATCCACCAGGCCGACCCGCAGGTCCATGTAGTCTTCCTGGGTATGGTCGAAATGCAGGCGGATCAGGAAATCGCCGGCAATCTTGCCCTCTTCACCCAGGACCTTCAGGTAGGGCGCGATCAGGGTGAAACCTTCTTTATCGAGCTTCCAGGTCAATCGGGCGTTGGCCTGAATGTATTGCCACGGCTTGGCGAAAATCGGATCGAGGTGCAGGGAAAAATCCTTGCTGTCCATGCGCAGCTCGCCCTGACCCAGGTCGCCGCTGATACTGCCACTCACATTACGCGCCGCAGGAGCGCCGTGGTACGCATCGAAGCCTACGCGGTCGAGGTTGGCGGCGAAGCTGAACTTGCTGTTGTCCGTCGCGTTGGGCCGGAAATCGATCAGCACGTTACGCAGGCCACCCGTAACCTTGAGACGCTCGACCGCCGTCGCCACGCCTTCGGGCAGTGGTCCCAGCGCGTTCAGTAGCGGGGTCAGCGGAGTCAGGTCCAGACGATCGGCTTGCAGGTGCCACAGTTCATCGGACTTGTCAGTGGCTGAAGTCTGCTTGAGCTGCAGGCGGGTCTCCCAACGGGTTTCGCCGAGGTTCATCGACAAAGAATCCAGCGTCACCAGGACGCCTTCGGAACTGCGTTGAAAATAGCCGTTGAGCGCCAGATTGTTGATCTGGACCGGTTTGCGCTCGGCGTAGGCACCCTTGAGTTGCGGTGCATTCAACCGAACGGCACCACTTTGCAGAGCGCCCTTGTTCCAATTGAACCAGAGTTCTCCCCCGGCCTTGATCTCGGAAAAATTCCATTGCCGGGTGAGACGCTCTGGCAGCCACTTCGACCAATCACTTTGCGGCAGACTGAGGTAGGCATCGGCCTCGCCATTCTGCCAATCGCTGGCCCGGATGCGAGTGCGCAAGCTCAAGGCCACTGGCTGACCATCGGGCAGGGTCAGTCGGGCATCGATTCGTTGGCGTGAAGCGCCGGTTTTCAGATTTACGCCGACGTACGTCAGGGTCAGCGGAGGATGATCCAGTGGCTGCAAGGTCACCTGGCTGTCGAGAATCGACAGCTGCTGAACCATCTGCATGCGATTGAGCAACTGCTCCGGATCCAGCGGTTGATCCTGCTGGACCGGCAAACCTTCCAGCGCCCAATGACCGTCCTCGCCTTCCTTGAGGCTGATCTTCAGGCCGTTGAGTTCGAGATGAGCGATGCGCACTTCACGAGCCAGCAAACTGGCCCACAGGTCAGGCACGGCGCGCACCTGATCCAGACGCAGCGAATTCGCGCCTTCACCTACCATTACATCGTGAGCAAGAAGGATGGGCGCAAAGCCGCTCCAGTTTCCTTCCAGTTCACCGATGTGCAGCGGCATACCCAAGGCAATACCAGCCTTGTCCTCGACCTCGGCCCGGTATTCGGCAACCAGCGGGGTCAGCTCCCGGCCGAGGCTGACGTAAAGCGCCATCAGCACCAGAATCAACGCGCACAGGCCCAGACCCCAGCGGGTCAGTGCGGCCAATATGCGTGTCAGACGGTCCATGTCAGTTGGCTCCCGTGGCGTTAAAACTGCAAAAAGCTGAGGCCAGCTGTTCTAGTCGGTGTGCAACATAACGTTTCAGAGCAGCACCACGTCGTATTGTTCCTGGGAATACATGGTTTCCACCTGGAATCGAATGGTGCGACCGATAAATCCTTCCAGCTCCGCGACATTGCCCGACTCCTCATCGAGCAGACGATCGACTACTTTCTGGTTCGCTAATACACGATAGCCTTCCGCCTGATAGGCGCGAGCCTCACGGAGGATTTCGCGGAAGATTTCGTAGCAGACGGTTTCCGGCGTCTTGAGCTTGCCGCGACCCTGGCAACTGCTGCAGGGCTCGCACAGCACTTGCTCGAGGCTTTCGCGGGTGCGCTTGCGGGTCATCTGCACCAGGCCCAACTCGGTGATGCCGATAATGTTGGTCTTGGCGTGATCGCGTTCCAGCTGCTTCTCGAGCGTGCGCAGCACCTGACGCTGGTGCTCTTCATCTTCCATGTCGATGAAATCGATGATGATGATCCCGCCAAGGTTGCGCAGGCGCAGTTGCCGAGCAATGGCGGTTGCCGCTTCGAGATTGGTCTTGAAGATGGTTTCTTCGAGATTGCGATGACCGACGAATGCCCCGGTATTGACGTCGATGGTGCTCATGGCTTCCGCCGGATCCACCACCAGGTAGCCCCCGGATTTGAGCGGAACTTTACGCTCGAGGGCTTTCTGGATTTCGTCTTCAACGCCGTACAGATCAAAAATGGGTCGTTCGCCAGGGTAGTGTTCCAGACGATCGGCGATTTCCGGCATCAGTTCGGCGACGAACTGTGTGGTTTTCTGGAAGGTTTCTCGGGAATCGATACGGATCTTCTCGATCTTCGGGCTGACCAGGTCGCGCAAGGTGCGTAATGCCAGACCGAGGTCTTCGTAGATCACACTGGGTGCGCTGATGGTTTTTATCTGGTCGTTGATCTGGTCCCAGAGCCTGCGCAGGTAGCGGATGTCCATCAGGATTTCATCGGCACCGGCGCCTTCTGCCGCGGTCCGCAAGATGAACCCGCCGGCTTCCTTGATACCTTCCTTTGCCACGCAATCGGTCACCACTTGCTTGAGTCGTTCACGCTCGGCTTCGTCTTCGATTTTCAGCGAGATACCGACGTGCGCGGTGCGCGGCATGTACACCAGATAACGCGATGGAATCGACAATTGCGTCGTCAGGCGCGCGCCTTTGGAGCCGATAGGATCCTTGGTGACTTGCACGACCAGGCTTTGGCCTTCGTGAACCAGCGCGCTGATGCTCTCGACCGCCGGGCCTTCTCGCAGGGAAATTTCCGAGGCGTGAATGAAGGCAGCACGGTCCAGGCCGATGTCGACGAACGCCGCCTGCATACCTGGCAGTACCCGCACGACCTTGCCTTTATAGATGTTGCCGACGATCCCGCGCTTTTGCGTGCGCTCGACATGAACTTCTTGCAGGACACCGTTTTCAACCACCGCCACGCGCGATTCCATCGGCGTGATGTTGATCAGGATCTCTTCACTCATGGCAGGGTCTCGTTCAGGCATGTTCACGATAATGGCCGCATCTTGTCATTACGACGCTCAGAGCGCGTTAAGGGTTTGCCAACAGGGTATGCCGAAATGGCCCAGCAGTTCTGCGGTTTCGCACAGCGGCAATCCGACCACCGCCGAGTAGCTGCCATTCAGCTGGGCAACAAACACCGCGCCGAGCCCCTGAATGCCATAGCCACCCGCCTTGTCCCGAGGCTCACCGCTGATCCAGTAGGCCGCTGCTTCTTCAGGACTGATGTTGCGAAAACGCACCTGACTGCGCACCACCCTCGACTCGCATCGCTCTCCATCAAGCAGTGCGATGGCTGTCAGAACTTCATGTTCACGTCCGGACAACATCATAAGCATGGCGCACGCGTCAGCTTCGTCCACCGGCTTGCCAAGAATTTTCCCGTCCAGTACCACGGCAGTATCGGCACCCAGCACGCAACACTCTGCGGCGGACAGGACTGCGCTGCGCCCGGCCACGGCTTTGCCGCGCGCCAGGCGCTCGACATAAGCCGATGGGGATTCATGAATCAGAGGGGTTTCATCGATGTCCGCGCTGATGGCGGAGAACGGCACGCCAATCTGCGTGAGCAGTTCGCGGCGACGTGGCGAGCCTGAGGCGAGGTAAAGCTGTTTCATCACGACATCTCCCTGTCCAGTGCCCTGTCTCACAAATGCTGTTCCTTATTGGCGAGACAGGTCACAGGTGCAGGCCAATGCCTGACCGGATTAATTGATTTTGTAGCGTCGACGCAAACCGCGCAAACCGTAGCTGATCCATGGCCAGAGCAAGGCACTGACCAGTGCCGGCAATACCAGCGCCAACGTTGGCTGACGATTGCCGGTCAGGGCGCTGAGCCACAATTGAACGAGTTGTGCGAGGCCGAAGATCACCAGGATCACCAGGCTTTGCTGCCACATCGGGAACATCCGCAGGCGCTGTTGCAGCGACAGCACCAGGAAGGTGATGAGTGTCAGGATCAACGCGTTTTGCCCCAGCAAGGTGCCATACAGCACATCTTCAGCAAGGCCCAGGCACCACGCAGTGACCATGCCGACTTTCTGCGGCATCGCCAATGCCCAGAAGGCCAGCAGCAGTGCCAGCCACAAAGGACGGAGAATTTCCATGAACTGCGGCAACGGTGAAACGCTGAGCAGCATGCCGATGGCAAACGTCAGCCAGACAATCCAGCCATTTCGGGAAGCAGTCGTACCGACCATTATTCTCGTCCCCCAGTGGAAGCCGGCGCGGTGACAGGCGGTTTGGCAGCAGGCTTGGCGGCAGCGGGTGGTTTGGCAGGAGGTTTGGATGCGGCAGGTTTGGCCGGGGTCGGCGCTACCGGTGTTGCCGGTGTTGCGGCAGCCGGCGCTACAGGAGCGGCAGGAGCCGCTACCGCTGCAGGCACAATGGCCGGTTTCGACACAGTGGGAGGAATAACCGGACCACCACCATACTGATCCAGCGCCTCCTGAGCCTGGGCGGCTTCATTGGCGCGCTCTTCGGCTGTACGACCGTCGCTGAACACCAGCAGCAAGTAGCGGCTGCGGTTCAATGCGGCAGTGGGTACGGCCCGAACAATGGCGAAGGGTTGACCGGAATCGTGAATCACTTCCTTGACCGTCGCTACGGGATAACCCGCCGGGAAGCGCTGACCCAGGCCGGAGCTGACCAGCAGATCACCTTCCTTGATGTCGGCGGTATCGGCCACGTGACGCAGTTCCAGGCGTTCCGGATTGCCGGTACCGCTGGCAATCGCCCGCAGACCGTTACGGTTCACTTGTACCGGGATGCTGTGAGTGGTGTCGGTCAGCAGCAGGACGCGGGAGGTGTAGGGCATCAACTCCACCACTTGGCCCATCAGGCCACGGGCGTCGAGCACCGGCTGGCCGAGGACCACACCGTCGCGCTCACCTTTGTTGATGATGATGCGATGGGTGAAGGGGTTGGGGTCCATGCCGATCAACTCGGCGACTTCGACCTTTTCATTGACCAGTGCCGAGGAGTTGAGCAACTCGCGCAGCCGAACGTTCTGCTCGGTAAGGGCTGCAAGCTTCTGCATGCGGCCCTGCAACAGCAGGTTTTCAGTCTTGAGTTTTTCGTTTTCTGCGACGAGTTCGGTCCGGCTGCCAAACTGGCTGGCCACACCCTGCCATAACCGCTGTGGCAGGTCGGTGATCCAGTAGGACTGCATCAGTACCAGCGACATTTGGCTACGCACTGGCTTGAACAGTGTGAAGCGGGCATCGACCACCATCAGCGCGACCGATAGCACGACCAGCACCAACAAGCGCACGCCCAGTGAAGGCCCTTTGGTGAAAAGCGGTTTAATAAGCCGCTCCTCCCAGGCAAATGTTTTCTTTATTCATACGGCATCAAACCGGCCTGGATGCAGACTGACAGAAGATAAACGCCAACAGGCAGCACTGCAAAGTGCTGCCTGCGCGCTCAACAGCATAGATGCATGCCAACGATTTACTCGCTGGAAAGCAGATCCATGGTGTGTTTATCCATCATTTCCAATGCACGGCCACCGCCGCGAGCAACACATGTCAGCGGGTCTTCGGCAACGATGACTGGCAGACCGGTTTCCTGGGCCAGCAACTTGTCGAGGTCACGCAGCAAGGCGCCACCACCGGTCAGCACCAGGCCACGCTCGGCGATATCGGAAGCCAGCTCCGGAGGCGATTGCTCCAGCGCGCTTTTCACAGCCTGAACGATGGTAGCCAAAGACTCTTGCAGAGCTTCCAGCACTTCATTCGAGTTCAGGGTAAAGGCACGAGGAACACCTTCTGCCAGGTTGCGACCGCGAACATCAACTTCGCGCACTTCGCCGCCCGGGTAGGCCGTACCGATTTCCTGCTTGATGCGCTCGGCGGTGGATTCGCCGATCAGGCTGCCGTAGTTGCGACGCACGTAGGTGATGATCGCTTCGTCGAAGCGGTCACCGCCAACTCGCACGGATTCAGCGTAAACCACACCGTTCAGGGAGATCAGTGCGATTTCGGTAGTACCACCACCGATGTCGACAACCATCGAACCGCGGGCTTCTTCAACCGGCAGGCCGGCGCCGATCGCAGCGGCCATTGGTTCTTCGATCAGGAACACTTCACGAGCACCGGCACCCAGGGCCGATTCACGGATGGCGCGACGCTCAACCTGAGTGGATTTGCATGGAACGCAGATCAACACACGCGGGCTAGGCTGCAGAAAGCTGTTTTCGTGAACCTTGTTAATAAAGTATTGCAGCATCTTTTCGCAGACGCTGAAGTCGGCGATCACGCCGTCTTTCATCGGACGAATGGCAGCAATGTTGCCCGGCGTACGGCCGAGCATGCGCTTGGCCTCGGTGCCAACGGCAACGACACTTTTCTGGTTACCGTGTGTCCGAATGGCCACAACCGATGGCTCATTCAGGACGATTCCGCGCTCGCGCACGTAAATAAGGGTGTTGGCAGTGCCCAGGTCAATGGAGAGATCGCTGGAAAACATGCCACGCAGTTTCTTGAACATGGGGAAAGGACCCTAGGCAACGCGTGGGTAAAAAAGTGCGGCAAACTCTAACAACGACAGGGATTTTGGGCAAGGCGCCAATATGTTAAATTGGCCGCTTTTCTGTGCACCAACCCCCACAATCGCGGCCTTATGACCGTAGAAATGCGGTAGTGTTCCGACAATCTAACACACGGACGCCGTCCGTTCTGTTTTCCACTGGAGATTCCCATGGCGCTTGAACGCTCCGACGTGGAAAAAATCGCTCATCTGGCCTGCCTTGGCCTCAATGATGCCGATCTTCCACACATCACTTCGGCCCTTAACAGCATTCTCGGGCTTGTCGACGAAATGCAGGCGGTCAATACCGACGGTATCGAGCCGCTCGCCCACCCACTGGAAGCCAGCCAGCGCCTGCGTGCAGACGTCGTGACCGAGACCAATCACCGCGAGGCTTATCAGTCCATCGCACCAGCGGTCGAAAACGGCCTGTACCTGGTTCCGAAAGTCATCGACTAAAGGGAAAGAGCCTGCAATGCATCAATTGACTCTGGCCGAGATCGCCCGCGGACTCGCCGATAAAAAGTTTTCCTCCGAAGAGCTGACCAAAGTCCTGCTGGCGCGCATCGCCCAGCTCGATCCGCAGCTCAACAGCTTCATCAGCCTCACCGAAGACCTGGCGCTCCAGCAGGCGAAAGCTGCTGACGCACGCCGGGCCAATGGTGAAAGCGGCGCCCTGCTCGGCGCGCCGATCGCCCACAAAGACCTGTTCTGCACCCAGGGCATCCGCACCAGCTGCGGCTCGAAGATGCTCGATAACTTCAAGGCACCGTACGACGCCACCGTCGTTGCGAAGCTCGCCGCTGCGGGCGCTGTGACCCTTGGCAAGACCAACATGGACGAATTCGCCATGGGTTCGGCCAACGAGTCCAGCTACTACGGCGCCGTGAAAAACCCGTGGAACCTGGAACACGTGCCCGGCGGTTCGTCCGGTGGTTCGGCGGCAGCCGTTGCCGCCCGTCTGCTGCCCGCCGCCACCGCGACCGATACCGGCGGCTCCATTCGTCAGCCCGCAGCGTTTACCAACCTGACCGGCCTGAAACCGACGTACGGTCGTGTTTCGCGCTGGGGCATGATCGCTTATGCCTCCAGTCTCGATCAGGGCGGCCCGCTTGCCCGCACCGCCGAAGATTGCGCGATCCTGCTGCAGGGCATGGCGGGTTTTGACGCCAATGACTCCACCAGCATCGACGAACCGGTGCCGGACTACAGCGCCAGCCTCAACGAATCGCTCAAAGGCCTGCGCATTGGCGTGCCGAAGGAATACTTCAGCGCCGGTCTCGATCCGCGCATCGCCGAGCTGATCCACAACAGCGTCAAGGAGCTGGAAAAGCTCGGTGCCGTGATCAAGGAAATCAGCCTGCCGAACATGCAGCACGCGATCCCTGCGTACTACGTGATCGCCCCGGCAGAAGCGTCCTCCAACCTGTCGCGCTTTGATGGCGTGCGGTTTGGCCATCGCTGCGAAGACCCGAAGAACCTGGAAGACCTGTACAAGCGCTCCCGTGGCGAAGGTTTCGGCCCGGAAGTCCAGCGCCGGATCATGGTCGGTGCCTACGCCCTGTCGGCCGGTTACTACGACGCTTACTACCTGAAGGCGCAAAAAATCCGCCGTCTGGTGAAGAACGACTTCATGGCGGCCTTTAATGAGGTCGACATCATCCTCGGCCCAACCACGCCGAACCCGGCCTGGAAGCTCGGCGCCAAGAACAGCGATCCGGTCGCTGCGTACCTGGAAGACGTCTACACCATCACCGCCAACCTTGCCGGTCTCCCGGGCTTGTCCATGCCAGCAGGTTTTGTCGACGGTCTGCCGGTCGGCGTGCAACTGCTCGCTCCGTATTTCCAGGAAGGTCGCCTGTTGAACGTTGCCCACCAGTATCAATTGAATACTGACTGGCACACCCGCACCCCAACCGGCTTCTGAGGAGAAACACATGCAATGGGAAGTCGTGATCGGGCTGGAGATTCACACCCAGCTCACCACCCGGTCGAAAATCTTTTCCGGTAGTTCCACCACGTTCGGTTCCGAGCCGAACACCCAGGCCAGCCTGGTTGACCTCGGCATGCCCGGCGTATTGCCGGTGCTGAACCAGGAAGCGGTGCGCATGGCCGTGATGTTCGGTCTGGCGATTGACGCCGAGATCGGCCAGCACAATGTGTTCGCCCGTAAAAACTACTTTTACCCGGACCTGCCCAAGGGCTACCAGATCAGCCAGATGGAATTGCCGATCGTTGGCAAGGGCCACCTGGACATCGCCCTGGAAGACGGCACGATAAAACGTGTTGGCGTGACCCGTGCGCACCTGGAAGAAGACGCCGGCAAAAGCCTGCACGAAGAATTCAACGGTGCCACCGGCATCGACCTGAACCGTGCCGGTACGCCACTGCTGGAAATCGTTTCCGAGCCGGACATGCGCAGCGCCAAGGAAGCGGTGGCTTACGTCAAGACCATCCACGCACTGGTGCGTTACCTGGGCATCTGCGACGGCAACATGGCCGAAGGTTCGCTGCGTTGCGACTGCAACGTATCGATCCGTCCGAAGGGGCAGGTTGAATACGGCACCCGCTGCGAGATCAAGAACGTCAACTCGTTCCGTTTCATCGAGAAGGCGATCAACAGTGAAGTGCAGCGTCAGATCGAGCTGATCGAAGACGGCGGCAAGGTGATCCAGCAGACCCGTCTGTACGATCCAAACAAGGACGAAACCCGTCCGATGCGCAGCAAAGAGGAAGCCAACGATTACCGTTACTTCCCCGATCCGGACCTGCTGCCGGTGGTGATCGAGAACTCGTTCCTCGATGAGGTGCGCGCCACCCTTCCGGAATTGCCACCGCAGAAACGCGAGCGCTTCCAGGAGCAGTTCGGTCTTTCGGTCTACGATGCCAGCGTTCTGTCCACCAGCCGCGAGCAAGCCGATTACTTCGAGAAGGTCGTGAGCATCGGCGGTGACGCCAAGCTTGCAGCGAACTGGGTGATGGTAGAGCTTGGCAGTTTGCTTAACAAACAGGGCCTGGACATCGATCAGTCGCCGGTTTCGGCCGAGCAACTGGGCGGCATGCTGCTGCGCATCAAGGACAACACCATCTCCGGCAAGATCGCCAAGGTGGTCTTTGAAGCAATGGCCAATGGTGAAGGCAGTGCGGACGAGATCATCGACAAGCGCGGCCTGAAGCAAGTGACCGACAGCGGCGCGATCTCTGCGGTGCTGGACGAAATGCTCGCGGCCAACGCCGAGCAGGTCGAGCAATACCGCGCGGCAGACGAAGCCAAGCGCGGCAAAATGTTCGGTTTCTTCGTCGGCCAAGCCATGAAAGCCTCCAAAGGCAAGGCCAACCCGCAACAGGTCAACGAACTACTGAAAAGCAAGCTCGAAGGCTGATGAGAATGGAGCCAGCCGTCAAATCTGGCTCCACCCTTGTGGGAGCGAGCTTTTGTGGCGAGGGGACTTGTCCCCGTTGGACTGCGCAGCAGGCCCAAAACCTGAGTTCTCGGTGTGTCAGATGCATTCCGAACTCACCGTTTGGGGCCGCTTCGCGACCCAACGGGGACAAGTCCCCTCGCCACGAAAGCTGGCTCCCACATTTGTTTTCGGGAAACCTTGAATGAAGCGTCTGCTCGGCCTTTGCGCCCTGATATCTCTTCTGGCCGGTTGTGCCAGCAACGACATCATCGATCCACACGGCTACGACAAGACCGGTACCGCCTCTTACTACGGCGCCAAACACCAAGGCAAACGCACCGCCAGTGGCGAGCGTTTCAACAAGAATTCCCTGACCGCCGCCCATCGCCAGTTACCCTTTGGCACGCGAGTGAAGGTCACCAACCTGAGTAACAACAAGTCCTGCGTGGTCCGTATCAACGATCGCGGGCCGCACACTCGTGGGCGCCTTATTGACGTGTCGCACGAAGCGGCCGAGCGATTGGGCATGGTGCGCAGCGGCACTGCGCGGGTTCGCGTGCAGGCCCTCGACGACTGACGGAGCGCTGACTATTTTCGGACTTGCCGATTTACCCCTGAGTAGCGTGATTGAATTGCTCAGCGGCCTGTTTCTACTGATCGCCGGCGCCGAACTCATGGTACGGGCCGCCGTGCGCCTGGCCGCACGCCTGCAGGTACGACCTCTGATCATTGGTCTCACCATCGTCGCCCTCGGCAGCAGCGCGCCGCAAATGGCGGTCAGCTTGCAAGCTACCTTGGCGCAGAACGCCGATATCGCGGTCGGCAGCGTGATCGGCAGCAGTATTTTCAACATTCTGGTAACCCTTGGCCTGTCGGCGCTGATCATCCCGCTGCGGGTTTCCCGGCAACTGGTACGGCTGGACATCCCGCTGATGATCGGCGCCAGCCTGTTGGTATTCGTGCTCGCGTGGAATGAAGAACTGACCCGCGTCGACGGCATGGTGCTGCTGGCAGCGCTGGTGTTGTACCTGGCGTTGCTGCTGCGCCAGTCACGGCACTCGGCGCGCCCGCCATCACACGACCCGACGCGCCACACGCCATGGATCAGCAGCCTGCTGATGATCGTCGCCGGACTGGCCATGCTGGTGTATGCCGGCCACTTGCTGCTGGGCGCTGCAGTCGCGGTGGCCACGGATCTGGGACTGTCGGAACGGATCATCGGGCTGACGATCGTTGCGGTCAGCACCTCACTGCCGGAGCTGGCGACTTCCTTGATTGCCGCCTTGCGCGGCCAGCGGGAGATCGCCGTGGGCAACGTGATCGGCAGCAATCTGTTCAACCTTCTGGGGGTGCTTGGCGTCACCGCATTGGTCGCGCCGACACCCTTGTCGGTATCGCCCAATGCCCTGGATTTCGACCTGCCCGTGATGCTCGGCGTCGCGGCGTTGTGCCTGCCCGTGTTCTATTCCGGGTATCGGGTAACGCGCGCCGAAGGTCTGCTGTTTTTGGGTTTGTACCTGGCTTACGGCCTGCATGTGGTGTCGTTCACCACCGGTATGCCGCTGGCTGGCAAGCTCGAACATCTGATGCTGTTTTTCGTCTTGCCGGCGCTGGTGGCGTTTTTGCTGTTCACGTCGCTGCGCGCCTGGCGTCGCCAACACCACAAGAAGGAATCGCCATGACCGACAATAAGAAACCCGGAGTTGAAGTCCGCCGCCAAGTCATGGGCGACGCTTTCGTCGACCGCGCGCTGGGCAATGCCACCGAGTTCAGCCAGCCGCTGCAGGACTTCGTCAATGAACACGCATGGGGCGGCGTCTGGAACCGCGAAGGCCTGCCATTGAAAACCCGCAGCCTGATCACCCTCGCCGCATTGACGTCGTTGAAGTGCCCGCAGGAATTGAAAGGCCACGTGCGCGGTGCGCTGAACAACGGCTGCACCGTGGAAGAGATTCGTGAAACGCTGCTGCATTGTGCGGTGTACGCCGGTGCACCGGCGGCCATCGATGCGTTCCGGGCGGCGCAGGAAGTGATTGATAGTTACCAGAAGCCGGAGTAATCCCGATGCGATTTTTTGTGGCGAGGGAGCTTGCTCCCGCTGGGCTGCGAAGCGGCCCCCTTTTTTACCTAAAGAGCAGGGGACTGCTACGCAGTCCAGCGGGAGCAAGCTCCCTCGCCACAGGGACCGGGCGTGGCGTACCGTCAACTAGATCCACCCACCCCACTGCAACAGGAAAATCCCGAGATTGGTGGTAACCGCCGCCATCAGCGTAGTAATCACGATAATCGCCGCGGCCAGTTCATGATTACCGTTGGCCGCCCGTGCCATGACAAAACTGGCAGCAGCGGTCGGGCTGCCGAAGTACAGAAACAAAATCCCCAACTCCGCTCCGCGAAACCCCCACAACCACGCACCAAGCGTCGCCAGCACCGGCAGGCCGATCATCTTCACCAGGCTTGAACTGAGCGCCATGTTTCCGCTTTTACGCAGTGATGCCAGCGACAGCGTGCCGCCGATGCAGATCAGGGCCAACGGCAAGGTGGTTTGCGCAAGATACTGACCGGACGTTTCCAGCCATCCCGGCAAGCCGATCTCGAAATAAGCAAAGGGGGCCGCCGCAATCACACTGATGATCAGCGGATTGACCATCACGCTCTTGCAGATGCTCCAGGGGTCGGACTTGATCACCGGGCTGTACACCGCCAGCACGATGGTCGAAAGCGTGTTGTAAAACAGGATTACCAGCGCTGCGAGGATCGCCCCGAGGGAAATCCCGTAATCGCCGTACATGCTCGCTGCCAGCGCCAGCCCGATCACTCCATTGTTCCCGCGAAACGCGCCCTGGGTGTAAATCCCGCGATCCTCGCGCGGACACTTCCAGATCGCCCAGCCCCAGGCGATGGCGAAACACGCCAGGGTCGCGACCGAGAAATAGATCAGCAGCGCCGGCTGCAAAGCGGCGTGCAGGTCGGCATGCAGGATGCCCAGAAACAACAACGCCGGCATGGTGACGTTGAACACCAGAGCCGACGCGGTGTGAATGAAGTTGTCGTTGATCCAGTCGATGCGCTTGAGCAGCACACCCAGAAAAAGCATGGCAAACACCGGCGCGGTGATGTTCAGGGTTTCGAGGAAGATTGCCAGCATGCCGGGGGATACCTTGGTGGGCGTCGTTAGGGGGCTAATGATAAGCCACCCGAGGCGTTGGCGTCTGGTAGATCGCCATCGCGAGCAGGCTCGCTCCCACAGGGGTTCTTCATAGCTACACAAATTGTGTGAACGCTGGAGATCACTGTGGGAGCCAGCCTGCTGGCGATGCAGGCAACTCGGTATCAGGTGATCGGCGCCGGGTTGAACAGGCTGATGTCGTTATGCAGCTTGTGCTTTTCAGCCCACGTCTGCTGCTTGCCACTGGCCACGTCCAGATAGTAGTGGAACAACTCCCAGCCAAGGTCTTCGATCGACGCCCGCCCGGTCGCAATCCGCCCGGCATCGATGTCGATCAAATCCGGCCAGCGTTGCGCCAGTTCAGTCCGGGTCGACACCTTGACCACCGGCGCCATGGCCAGCCCATATGGCGTGCCGCGCCCGGTGGTGAACACATGCAGGTTCATACCGGCTGCCAACTGCAACGTCCCGCAGACAAAATCGCTGGCAGGTGTCGCGCAGAAGATCAGGCCTTTGCGCTTGAAGCGTTCTCCCGGCCCGAGCACGCCATTGATCGCGCTGCTGCCGGATTTGACGATGGAGCCCAATGACTTCTCGACAATGTTCGACAACCCGCCCTTCTTGTTCCCCGGCGTGGTATTGGCGCTGCGATCCGCTTCGCCCTTGGCCAGGTAGCGGTCGTACCAGTCCATTTCCCGCACCAGTTCCTGAGCCACCTCTTGAGTTTCCGCTCGGGAGGTCAGCAGGTAGATCGCGTCGCGCACTTCGGTGACTTCGGAGAACATCACCGTCGCCCCCGCACGCAGCAACAGGTCCGAGGCATAACCCAGCGCCGGGTTGGCAGTGATGCCGGAAAACGCATCGCTACCGCCGCACTGCATCCCCAGAATCAGCTCGGACGCCGGCACGGTTTCCCGGCGACGCTGATCGAGCTTCTTCAAACGCGTCTCGGCCAGCGCCATGATCTGCTCGATCATCTCGGTGAAACCGTGACTCGAATCCTGCAAGCGGTACAGCCACGTATCGCTCAGATCCACGGAGCTGTCGTTCTCGTGCATCACCTGCCCGGCCTGCAATTTCTCGCAGCCCAGACTGATCACCAAGGCTTCGCCGCCCAGGTTCGGGTTGCGCGCCAGATTGCGCACGGTGCGGATCGGGATGTAGGCGTCGGTGGCAGTAATTGCCACGCCACAACCGTAACTGTGGGTCAGCGCGACCACGTCATCAACGTTCGGATAAAGCGGCAGCAATTCATCCTTGATGCGCTTGACCGCATGGTCCAGCACCCCGGCGACACACTGAACAGTCGTGGTAATACCCAGAATATTGCGCGTGCCGACGGTGCCGTCCGCGTTGCGATAACCCTCGAACGTAAAGCCTTCCAGCGGTGCCTGCGCCTCCGGCACTTCGGTGGACAGCGGCAGGCTGTCCAGCGGCGGTGCGGTGGGCATGCGCAGTTGATCTTCCTTGACCCAGCTGCCCCGGGGAATCGGCAACAGTGCATAACCGATGGTCTGCCCGTAACGAATCACCTGGCCGCCCTCGGGAATGTCTTCCAGAGTGACCTTATGGCTTTGCGGCACGAAGTCCACGGTGACCAGACCGTCGGGAAATTCCGTGCCGGCCGGCACGCCCTGGTCATTGACCACGATCACGACGTTGTCCCGCTCGTGCAGGCGGATGTAGCGCGGCGAGTCGGAATGTTCAATCAACTGCATGACGCCGCTCCTCAGGAATGCGCTTGAGACAATTTGTTGTGTGTTTCAGGTCCGCTGACTGGCGGCTCTTTGAGCACCACACGCTTGATCGGGCCGACGATCACCAGGTAGCTGAACACCGCGACCAGGGCGTTGCAACCGACAAACACCAGCGCCCATTTGAACGATCCGGTGGAGCTGATGATGTAGCCGATGACAATCGGGGTGGTGATCGATGCGATGTTGCCGAAGGTGTTGAACAGGCCACCGCTGAGACCGGCGATCTGTTTGGGCGAGGTGTCAGACACCACGGCCCAGCCCAGCGCGCCCACGCCTTTACCGAAGAACGCCAGCGCCATGAAGCCGACAACCATCCATTCAACGTCAACGTAGTTGCAGGCCACGATGCTGCTCGAAACCAGCAAGCCAGCGATGATTGGTGCCTTGCGGGCGAAGGTCAGTGAGTGCCCCTTGCGCAGCAG
This sequence comes from Pseudomonas sp. LBUM1643, assembly GCF_059716215.1. Lineage (NCBI taxonomy): Bacteria > Pseudomonadati > Pseudomonadota > Gammaproteobacteria > Pseudomonadales > Pseudomonadaceae > Pseudomonas > Pseudomonas sp. LBUM1643. The sequence continues at coordinate 906,938 of NZ_CP166813.1, read as the reverse complement.
GTAGTCGGAAATCACCCCGCCCAGCACCCCACCGATGAAGCCGCAGATGGCTGGCAACGAGGCAATGAAACCGGCCTTGAGAATGGTCATGCCACGCTCTTGCACCAGGTACACCGGGAACCAGGTCAGGAAGAAGTAGGTGATGCCGTTGATGCAGTACTGGCCCAGATACACGCCGAGCATCATGCGATTGGTCAGCAGCTGACGGATGTAGTCCCATTTCGGGCCGTCGACTTTTTTGCCTTTGCCCTTGTCCTGGTCCATGTCGACCATGCCGCCGTTGTCGGCGATGTGCTTGAACTCGGCTTCGTTGATCATCGGGTGTTGGCGCGGGCTGTGGATAACCTTCAGCCAGATACCCGAGAAGATGATGCCGATCACGCCCATGACGATAAACACGTGCTGCCAGCCGAAGGAGTAGACGATCCAGCCCATCAGCGGTGCAAACAACACCGTGGCGAAGTATTGCGCCGAGTTGAAGATCGCCGAGGCGGTGCCGCGTTCAGCGGTCGGGAACCAGGCCGCGACGATGCGCGCGTTACCGGGGAAGGACGGCGCTTCGGCCAGGCCCACCAGGAACCGCAGCATGAACAGCGCAACGATCGCCGTGGACATGCCGAATTCACCGACGTAGCCCTGTAGTACCGTGAACAGCGACCAGGTGAAGATGCTCAGTGCATACACTTTTTTCGAGCCGAAACGATCCAGCAGCCAGCCACCGGGGATTTGCCCGGCCACGTAGGCCCAACCGAATGCGGAGAAGATATAACCGAGGGTGACCGCGTCGATGCCGAGGTCTTTTTGCAGGCTGGAGCCCGCGATGGCGATAGTAGCCCGGTCGGCGTAGTTGATCGTGGTCACCAGGAAAAGCATGAGCAAAATCAAATAGCGGACATGGGTCGGCTTGGTCGCTTGCATGTAGATGTACTCCCACTGATTATTTTTATGCGCGGGTGAATCTTTTGTAGTCGCCTGGTCCGCGTATATCGCGTGTTCGGCGAATCCCCTGTGGGAATGTAGGAGCTGTCGAGTGAAACGAGGCTGCGATCTTTTGATGTTGATTTTTAAAGACAAGATCAAAAGATCGCAGCCTCGTTTCACTCGACAGCTCCTACAGTGCAGGGGGGCTGCGGCGGCCGGTGAAACCGGACACCACGCTGCAACGGGTTACGAGCCGATGTAGCTGGTCTTCACGACCGTGTAGAACTCTTGCGCATAGCGACCTTGCTCGCGGGATCCATAGGATGAACCTTTACGCCCACCGAACGGAACGTGGTAATCCACGCCTGCCGTCGGAAGGTTGACCATCACCATCCCGGCCTGGGAGTGGCGTTTGAAGTGGTTGGCGTATTTCAGCGACGTGGTGGCGATGCCCGCCGACAGACCGAATTCGGTGTCGTTGGCCATGTCCAGTGCAGCCTCGTAGTCCGCGACGCGAACGATGTTCGCCACCGGACCGAAGATCTCTTCACGGCTGATGCGCATCGCGGCTTCACTGTCGGCAAACAGTGTCGGCGCGAGGAAGTAACCTTCAGTTTCGCAAGTCACCAAACCACCACCGCTGACCAGACGTGCACCTTCGGACTGGCCGATGTCGATGTACTTCAAATCCTGTTCAAGTTGAGCCTGCGAAACGACCGGACCAATGTCGGTACCGGTTTTCAGCGCGTGACCGACCTTGATCGATTTCATGCGCTCGGCCATGGCTTCAACGAACTGGTCGTGAATACCGGCAGTGACAATAAAGCGGCTCGAAGCGGTGCAACGCTGGCCGGTGGAATAGAACGCGCTCTGTACCGACAGTTCGACCGCTTGCTTGAGGTCGGCGTCGTCGAGAATGATCTGCGGGTTCTTGCCACCCATTTCCAGCTGAACCTTGGCCTGGCGCGACACGCAGCTGACGGCGATCTGACGGCCGACCCCTACGGAACCGGTGAAGCTGATGCCGTCGACTTTCGGGCTCTGCACCAATGCATCACCCACCACACGACCGCTGCCCATCACCAGGTTGAACACGCCGGCCGGGAAGCCTGCGCGGGAGATGATCTCAGCCAGCGCCCAAGCGCAACCCGGCACCAGGTCCGCCGGTTTCAGCACGACGCAGTTACCGTAGGCCAGGGCCGGGGCGATTTTCCACGCCGGGATCGCAATCGGGAAGTTCCACGGGGTGATCAGACCGACCACACCCAAGGCTTCGCGAGTCACTTCGACGTTGACGCCCGGACGTACCGACGGCAGATAGTCGCCGGACAGGCGCAGGCATTCACCGGCGAAGAATTTGAAAATATTGCCGGCGCGAGTCACTTCACCGATGGCTTCAGGCAGGGTCTTGCCCTCCTCCCGAGCCAACAAGGTGCCGAGCTCTTCGCGACGGGCGAGGATCTCGCTGCCGACTTTGTCCAGGGAATCGTGACGAGCCTGAATGCCCGAAGTGGACCAGGCCGGAAACGCTGCACGGGCCGCGTCGATGGCGGCGTGGACTTGAGCCAGATCAGCTTTGGCATAGTCGCCAATGGTGTCGGTCAGTTCGGACGGGTTGATGTTGGCGGAATAATCGCCACCGGCAACCCATTCGCCATTGATGTAGTTATCGAAACGCTTTGCATCTGCCACTGTTCTATCTCCTCACGCAAAAGGCCGCTGATTACTCAGCGGCCTTGCTTAGTCGGTTGTTATTGCGCGCCCTGCTTGTCGATCAGTGCGGCCAGAGCTTCGTACTCTTCTGGCAGCAGATCGGTCAGCGGTGCACGCACAGGACCTGCGTCGTAGCCGACAATTTTTGCCCCGGCCTTAACGATGCTCACCGCGTAGCCGGCTTTGCGGTTACGGATGTCCAGGTAGGGCAAGAAGAAGTCGTCGATGATCTTGCCAACGGTGGCGTGATCTTCGCGGGCGATGGCGTGGTAGAAATCCATGGCGGTTTTCGGGATGAAGTTGAACACCGCCGAGGAGTAGACCGGCACACCCAGCGCCTTGTAGGCAGCGGCGTAGACTTCGGCGGTCGGCAAACCGCCCAGGTAGCTGAAGCGATCACCGAGGCGGCGACGGATCGACACCATCAACTCGATATCACCCAGGCCATCCTTGTAGCCGATCAGGTTCGGGCAACGCTCGGCCAGACGTTCCAGCAACGGAGCAGTCAGGCGGCAAACGTTGCGGTTGTAGACAACCACGCCGATATTCACCGATTTGCACACGGCTTCAACGTGAGCAGCCACGCCGTCCTGGCTGGCTTCGGTCAGGTAATGCGGCAGCAGCAACAGGCCTTTGGCGCCCAGACGCTCGGCTTCCTGTGCGTATTCGATAGCTTGACGGGTCGAACCGCCAACACCGGCCAGAATCGGTACGCTGGTTTCGCAGGTGTCGACGGCGGTCTTGATGATTTCCGAATATTCGCTGGCCGCCAGGGAGAAGAACTCACCGGTGCCGCCCGCGGCGAACAGGGCGCTGGCGCCGTATGGGGCCAGCCATTCGAGACGCTTGATGTAGCCAGCGCGATGGAAATCGCCCTGGGCATTGAAATCGGTTACCGGGAAAGACAGCAGGCCGGAGGAGAGGATGGACTTCAGTTCTTGTGGATTCATTATTCGAACACCCTGAGTAGCGACGTCTAAGTTGTTGGGAAAACCGTTCAGCCTTCGCCGAGTTGTAGGTCATCGTACAACTTAAAATATAATCGTCAACTGCATTTCATCGCTGATGGGGTGAAATTGCTGGGCCGGGTGCGTTTGACCCTTCATTCAGGGCTTCTCAGCGAGAAGGGTTAGATAGGGTTTGGAGACAGGTTGTCGGAAGAGTTGAGTGAGCGCGCATTGTTTGCGGTGTTTTTTCGAGCCTCATCGCGGGCAAGCTGAACTGGTCAAGTAATTCTGGACACCAGTTAAGGTTTCACGCCGCCAGTTTCTCCATAGCTACCGGCGACCGATAGCCGTTGTAGCTGTGGAGCCTGACGTTGTTGTAACGCATCACATAACGCTGCACATCTACGCGGGCTTCATGTTCCGAGCTGTAGCCATCTTCGGGCAGCCATTCTGACTTCAGGCTCCCAAAGAAACGCTCCATCGGGGCGTTGTCCCAGCATTCACCTTTGCGACTCATGCTTTGCAGGAGTCCATGCTTGCGCATCTCATTCCTGAATTTGTGGCTGGTGTATTGGCAGCCTTGATCAGAATGAAACAGCACCTCTTTTGGACCGCCTCGCAATTGCACCGCCATTCGCAACGCTTCACAGGTCAGCGTGGCGTCGGAAATCATTGAAAACGCCCACCCCACGATCCGACGAGCAAACAGATCCAGCACCGCCGCGAAATACATCCAACGCTTGCCGACCTTGATGTACGTGACATCGCCGCACCACACCTGATTCATCGCCGTGACGTCAAACTTGCGCTTGAGCACATGTGGTGCCACCAGCGCTTCCACGCCGGAGGATTTGTACTTGTGGCGTCGCCGCTGATGACTGGCAACACCGGCTTCGCGCATCAAGCTGCGAGCCATATGCCGCCCGACACGATGTCCCTTGGCTTGCAGCTCCTTGGCCAAGGTGCGCGAGCCGGCAGAGGCTCTGGATTCCTTGTGATGTTCGATCAGCACGGCTTTGAGTTTCTCCCGCTCAGGTTTCACCTTGCCCTGGCGCTGACGCCAGGCGTAAAAGCTGCTGCGGTTGACTCCAAACGCCCGACAGCAATTGTTAACGCCGTACTGCTCGTCCAGCTCGTTGATCAGCGAGAATGATCTTTGGAGTCCAAAAGCAGGAGAGCACTGGCCTTTTTTAGGATTTCGATGTCCAGGTCTTTTTGCCTGAGCAAGGCTTTGAGCTGCTGGATCTCTCGCTGCTCGGCAGTAATCGCTTTGGCACCCACCGGGGTCGAGCCCAGGCGCTCTTCTCGAACTTGATCGACCCAGCGGCGCAGGGCCGTAGGACCAATATCCAGATTGGCACAGACATCGGGAACTGACTGGCCCTCGTCCAGCACCATGCTCGCAGCCTTGAGCTTGAACTCTCTCGAATAAGATTTACGCATATCCAAACACCTCAGATTTGGGCGCCATCATAGCGCCCGATTGAAGTGTCCAAAATCATTAGGCCAGTTCAAGCCCGCTCCCACAAGGAACTTCGGTGTTCATGGGTTTTATCAACCATGAAGAACCGTGGGAGCGGGCTTGCCCGCGATGACGATCTGAGAGGCAACAACTCACCCGACTTCTGAAAAACCGCTTCAATCCCATGGCACCATTTGTCGGGACTGTTATTTTTAACAGTTCCCCTGTACAACCCCGCAACGGATAAGTGTTCCCTTGAAACCACGTGCCCGCTTCTGCCGCACACCTGATGGCCACACTTCAAGGAACATTTATCATGGACAATCCTGCGCCAACACTGAATATCCCGGTCACCGGGTCACCACCGCAAGCAGTGATCAATCTCGCCGAGTTCAATCAACCTCTGCGCCTCGGCATCCCCAACACCGCACGGCTCCCTCCGGAAGGGCGTGTCTATGCGATCCTGGGTGATCCCGAATACCCCGAATTGACCGGTGATGACGTCCCCGCAGGCCATTGGGTGAGCACACCGCCACCGGCAGAACCGGACGAAGGCGAATATCAACAAAGCCGTAACCTGGAGGTTGAGTTGTCCGTGGTGCAATTGCGAAAGTTTGCCGGGCACACCGTGCAGTTGCGTTATCAGGGGATGGGGGAGTCGAGTCTGGCTGTGAACTCGAACCTGATTTCACTGAAGATCACTTGAATCAGGGGGTTGTCTGATGTGGGAGCGAAGTGTCACCTCTCTGCACATGATCACCCTATGTCGCCACTGTCATTTATGACAGTAGCAAGATCTGAAGCATTCCCCCTTAACTGGTGATGCAAATTAATGCAATTTTCGCCACTTCAAGAGTTAACGGAGATTCACCATGACGGCGCTAAACGTCTCGCAGATTGAACTGCTTCCCCAGCCAGAAACGCCTCAATCGGAGGGCGAAATTCTCGACCGTGACAAGTTCGGGGATGCGTTCCTGCTTCACATCAATTACCCGGGAAAAGCAACAGGGCAGCAGGTCGACTTCACCTTTGAACTGCATGTCGACCGCTTCAGTCCTGTCATCCCTATGCACGCTCGTTTTACGACAAAACAAAATGACAAAGAGGAAGTGAAGTTTGCAGCGACACTGTTCGATTTAAGAACGCAAGACGGGTGGGTATTACTAAGTTACGAGGCAAAAATAGCAGAAGCACCGAAACCATCATCCACTTTGCACCGATTGATCAAGGACAGACCTTTTGCTTAGGGCGCATAGCAACACTTGCACAGGATAGTTCCGACTCAACGCTGCGCCTCAGCTTCTTCATGCGCATGGCGCAGCCGCTCACGGCTATTGGTCAGGTGCAGACGCATTGCCGCCCGCGCAGCATCGGAGTCCTGGCGGGCAATCGCGTCGTAGATCTCTTCGTGCTCACGGCTCAACCGGCTCATGTAGTGCTGCTGGTCGTCATGGGCTAAGCGCGCGGAGTTGAGGCGTGTCCGCGGAATGATGCTGGTGCCCAGGTGCGTCATGATGTCGGTGAAGTAACGGTTGCCGGTGGACAGGGCGATCTCGAGGTGGAAGGCGAAGTCCGAGGCCACGGCGTCACTGGCGTGGGATGCGCTTTCGTTGAGCGCATCGAGGGCGGCACGCATGGTTGCCAGTTGCTGCGGGCTGCGGCGCTGTGCAGCGAGGCCGGCGGATTCCACTTCGAGGCTGATGCGCAGTTCCAGAATCGCCAGCACGTCACGCAAGGTCACTACAGTCGCCGGGTCGATGCGGAAACCGCTCGGGCTTGGCGTGTCCAGCACGAAGGTGCCGATGCCGTGGCGGGTTTCAACCTGGCCTGCCGCCTGCAACCGGGAAATCGCCTCGCGCACCACGGTGCGGCTGACGCCATGGGCATCCATGATCGCCGACTCGGTGGGCAACTTGTCGCCACGCTTGAGGTGCCCGTCGCGGATCTGCTCGGACAGCACCGTCACCAGTTCCTGTGCGAGGCTGCGGCGCTTGCGAGGGAGGCGTGGTGCGTCGATCGGATTTTCCATGATGTGCATCGGTCTCGAAAATTTCGGCTGAAACCGCATCATAGCTCAACGCGGTTGTACGATCACCAATCCCCCTGTAGGAGCTGCGTAGGAGCTGCGTAGGAGCTGTCGAGTGAAACGAGGCTGCGATCTTTTGACGTTGTTTTTTAAAAGACAAGATCAAAAGATCGCAGCCTCGTTTCACTCGACAGCTCCTACAGATCCTACGCAGATCCTACAAGGGGGAGTGGTGATCAGGCGGTGACGGTCTGCTCTACCAGATGCCCATTCTCGATACGCACATGCCGTGGGTGGAAGCGCTTCAAGCTGCTGCGATGCCCGACGCTGACGATGCTCAGGCCCGGTATCTCGTCAATCAACGCCTGATGCATCGACGCTTCATCCTCTTCGTCCATTGCCGACGTCGCTTCGTCCATATAAAGCCACTGCGGCGCGTAGAGCAGCGCTCGGGCAAATGCCAGGCGTTGCTGCTCACCCGGAGACAGCATGCGCTGCCAGTGATTGGCTTCATCCAGGCGGGAAATCAGATGAGGCAAACGACAGACTTCCAGCACGTGTTCGTAACGCTCATCCGGGTAGGTATCACCCGTCTGTGGATAACTGAGCGCTTCACGCAGGGTGCCAATTGGCAGATAGGGTTTTTGCGGCAGGAACAGATAGCGCGCCGTTGGCAGACGAATGCTGCCATGGCCCGCTGGCCACAAATGCCCCATTGCTCGCAGTAACGTCGATTTACCACTGCCTGAGCGGCCGCTGATCATCACACGGTCACCCTCTTCCACTGTCATATCGGCGCTGGTCAGCAGATGACGGCCGTCAGCGAGATCGAGGCCAAGGTTGTGCACTTTCAACACCGAACCCGAGTTCTGCACATCGATCGCCGGTGGGCGCTGCTCGTTGTCAGTCATGGCCTGGCGGAAGCTCAACAGACGATCACAGGTCGCGCGCCAGGAGGCGAGGCTCTGATAGGCGTTGATAAACCAGCTGAAACTCTCTTGCACGTTGCCAAACGCCGAGCTGATCTGCATCAGCTCACCGAGTTCGATCTTGCCAGCGAAGAAACGCGGCGCGGCCACCATGAAGGGAAAGATGATCGCAGCCTGGCTGTAACCTGCCGTGAAGAACGTCAGGCGCTTGGACACCTTCATGATGTCCCAGAAGTTGTGCCAGACCATCCCGAAGCGGTGGCTCAGGCGACGATTCTCATTGGGCTCGCCGTTGTAGAGCGCGATACTTTCCGCATTCTCGCGAACCCGCACCATGGAGAAACGAAGGTCGGCTTCGAAGCGTTGTTGTTGGTTGTTCAGGCCGATCAAGCGACGACCGATCAAGTGCGTCAGCCAGCTGCCGATCACGGCGTAAACCAGCACACACCAGAACATATAGCCAGGAATGGTGAAGCCATAGACTTCAATACTGCCCGACACGCCCCACAGAATGATCGAAAACGACACCAGGCTGACGACGTTGCGCAGCAAACCAATGCCCAGTTCCAGGGTGTTGGAGGTGAAGTTGTTGAGGTCCTCGGAAATCCGCTGGTCCGGGTTATCGGTGTAACCGCCCTGCTCCAGGTGGTAGTAATTTTTGTTGCCGAGCCAGCGGGCAAAATGCTTTTCGGTCAGCCAGGCCCGCCAACGAATGGTCAACATCTGCGTCAGGTATAGCCGGTACACCGCGCCAACAATCGCCACTGCCGCAATCGCGCAGAAATACAGAATCAGCTGCCAGAACGCGGCTTCATCCTTCTTTTGCAAGGCGTTGTAAAAATCCTTGTACCAGGTGTTGAACCACACCGAGATCCCCACGCTGACCAGCGACAGCGCAATTACCGCGATCAGCAGCGTCCACGCCTTGACCTTCTCTTCACTGTGCCAATAAGGCGTGATCATTGCCCAGACTTTGCGAAAAAACTGCCCGTGCACGGCATCGTTGACCGCGGAATATTCAGCGTTCTGATTCATGGAAAAGGCTCATTGGAGAAAAGAACACACACGAACCGATCATAGATGATCAGCTCGTGTTGTAACGCGGTGTGACAACAATTGTTCAGCACCGGTTCAGCGGCGGACCGGACGCTTCTGCAATTTGCGCTGCAGCGTGCGACGGTGCATGCCCAGGGCGCGGGCAGTGGCGGAGATGTTGCCTTCGTGTTCGGTCAGTACGCGCTGGATGTGTTCCCACTGAAGGCGATCCACCGACATCGGGTTTTCCGGCACCAGGGTGTCGAGGTCGGCGTGCTCGGAGAGCAATGCGGCCAGTACGTCATCGGCGTCCGCCGGTTTGCACAGGTAGTTGCAGGCGCCTCGCTTGATCGCCTCGACAGCGGTGGCGATGCTCGAGTAACCGGTGAGGATCACCACGCGCATTTCCGGGTCCAGTTCAAGCAGCTTGGGCAGCAGTACCAGGCCGGAGTCGCCGTCCATTTTCAGATCCAGCGCGGCGTAATCCGGCAGATCGGCTTGAGCGATGGTCAGGCCTTCTTCGGCGGAACCGGCGGTGCTGACGCGAAAGCCACGGCGAGCCATGGCACGGGCCATAACGCGGGTGAAGGTTGCGTCGTCGTCAACCAATAGCAAATGCGGCAGCTCTTCGCCTTCACCTTCGACTTGGATATCGTCACTCATGTTCGTCTCCTCGGGCGACACGGGGCAGGCGCAGCTCGGTGAGCGTGCCACCTTCCTCATGACTGTAGAGTTTCACTGAGCCGCCAGCGCGTGTCACGCTGGCTTTGCTCAAAAACAGGCCCAGGCCGAAACCTTTGCCCTTGGTGGTAAAAAACGGTTTGCCGATCTGCTCGGCAATGGCCAGCGGTACACCGGCACCGTGGTCGCGAATGCTGATGGTCAGGTCCTCGGCATTCCAGTCCAGCGTGACTTGCAACCCTTCTGGGCAAGCATCGGCGGCGTTGTTAAGCAAATTCAGCAACGCTTGAGTCAGGTCGGGTGGCGGCGCCATGCGCGGCACAGCTCCCTGCCCCAGACGCTGGAAGCGATAGCTGGCTTCGGGGCGCATCAGGTGCCAGCGGTTCAGCGCTTCGTCGAGCCAGTCGGTGACGTCCTGCATTTCCACCGCCAGCCGACGGTTGGCCTCTGCCGCCCTGACAAGCTGCTGCAAGGTGTCCTTGCACGCCTTGACCTGATCCTGCAGCACCTTCAGGTCATCCTGCAGCATCGGATCCGGATGATCCTGCTGCATTTCCTTGAGCAGCACGCTCATGGTCGCCAACGGTGTGCCCAGCTCATGGGCGGCACCGGCGGCCTGGGTCGCGACAGCCAGCAACTGCTGATCACGCAGACCTTCTTCGCGCCGGATTGCGCGCAACTCTTCCTGTCGGCGCAACTCTTCGGCCATCCGTGCGGCGAAGAACGTGATCACCGCCGCCGCCAGGGCGAAGCTCAGCCACATGCCATAAACCTGCAGGTTTTCCCTGGCGATGGGGAAGGTTTGCAGCGGATAGAAGCGCGCCAGCAACAGGGTGTACATCGTCAACGCTATACCCGACAGAATCACCGAATAGCGCCATGGCAAGGTCACGGCGGCGATAGTCAGTGGAACGAGGTAATACGAGACGAACGGGTTGGTCGAGCCACCAGAGAAATACAGCAACGCGCTGTGGATAAACAGGTCGCAGGCCAGTTGCACGGCATATTCGAGTTCGGTAACCGGCCACGAAGTGCGCAGGCGAATGGCAGTGAATGCACACAGCAGCATCGAGCAGCCGAGGGTGGCGGCCAGTTGAAACCAGGGCAGCGGCAGCAAGTCGAGCCAGTAGGCCAAACCAACGGAGCCGGCCTGGGCAGCCAGCACCAAGGTGCGGATGAACGTCAGACGCCAGAGGTTCTGGCGAGTCGCGGAAGTAATTTGGACGGGGGCGAGCATGAGCTCTCCTGATGAGCGCTCCAGGCGGATCGCCGGGAGTATAACCAAGCGTAGGGCCTGACAGGCAAAAGTGCGGCAAACGGCCACAGTTGCCTAGCGATCAAATCCCCTCTGTGGCGAGGGAGCTTGCTCCCGCTGGTCTGCGCAGCAGACCCAAACCAGTCGCCCAAGTGAATCTGGCGATCCGTGCAATAACTTTACGAATGCTGCGCAGCCGGGCGGGAGCAAGCTCCCTCGCCACAAAGGCGCACCACCACCACCACCACCACCACCACTGGTGCTATCTGTATAGAAGTTGTAACTGTGCGAACCGGATTAATAAAGCTAGAGTCTGATGGTTTCACGCAGGCTCGGACCTTAACCCCTGCGCACCGTCCAAGGAGTTTTCATGCACACTTTTCGCCGCAGCGCCGCCCTTCTCGCCCTGACCGTTGGCACCGTCGCCAGCCTTCCGGCCCTGGCCGCCGATGAGCTCCATTACAACCAGATTTCCCTGCGCGCAGAAGTCAGTCAGGAAGTGGCACGCGACCTGATGATCGTGACCCTCTATACCGAAGACCAAAACACCGATCCAGCCAAGCTCGCCGCCGATGTCAGCACCACCATGAACAAGGCGCTGGCCCAGGCCAAACAAGTCAAAGACGTCACGCTGCGCCAGGGCAGCCGCAACAGCTACCCGATCTACGACACCAAGGGCCAGAAAATCACCGGCTGGCGCGAACGTGCCGAACTGCGTTTGGAAAGCTCGGATTTCGCCGCCCTGTCCAAACTGACGGGCGAACTGCTGACCGACCTGAAAATGGGTGGCATGGACTTCGCCATCGCTACGCCAACCCGCAAGGCCAGCGAAGACGCATTGCTTAAAGAAGCCGTGACCGCTTTCAAGGCCCGTGCGCAACTGGCCACGGATGCCCTGGGTGGCAAGGGCTATAAAATCGTCAACCTGAACCTCAACAGCAACGGTTATCCACAACCGTACATGCGCGGCCCGATGATGATGAAAGCAGCCAGCATGGATGCCGCCCCGGTGACCCCGGAAGTCGAGGCTGGCACCAGCCAGGTCAGCATGACGGCGGATGGGTCTATTGAAGTGTTGATGCCTTAACCCGCGTTGATTGCGCGCCCCCTGTAGGAGCTGCCGCAGGCTGCGATCTTTTGATCTTGCTTCAAAAATAAGATCAAAAGATCGCAGCCTGCGGCAGCTCCTACAGGAATCGATGTATGCCGTTTTTGTGGGTCGTCCTCAAAAACAGGTATTTCCTCGAATCCCGGCAACAACGCTACCCTGAGGAAAACACCGCTGCCCACATCCTCGGGGACTCCATGGAAAGAACCACCGTCAAACCGCTGTTACTCGCTCTCGCCTTAGCCTCCACCACCCCGTTCGCTCAAGCGGCCACAACATTGGTCTACTGCTCCGAAGCGAGCCCCGCCGGATTCGATCCCAGCCAATACACCAGCGGCACCGACTTCGACGCCTCGGCTGAAACCGTCTTCAACCGCCTCACCCAATTCAAGCGCGGCGGCACGGAAACCGAACCCGGCCTCGCCACAAGCTGGGACGTATCCACGGACGGCCTCACCTACACCTTCCACCTGCGCGACGGCGTGAAATTCCACACCACGGATTACTTCACCCCCACCCGCAACTTCAATGCCGACGATGTGTTGTTCACCTTCCAGCGCCTGCTCGACCCCGAAAACGCGTTCCGCAAAGCCTACCCCGCCGAATCGCCCTACTTCACCGACATGGGCCTGAACACCACGATCAAAAGCGTCGATAAAATCGACGATCACACCGTGCGATTCAGCCTGAATAATGTCGATGCGGCGTTCGTGCAAAATCTAACCATGAGTTTTGCCTCGGTGCAATCGGCCGAATACGCCGCGCAGTTACTCAAAGAAGGCAAGGCTGCCGATCTCAACCAGAAGCCCGTCGGCACCGGCCCTTTTGTGTTCAAGCGCTATCAGAAAGACTCGCAGATCCGCTACACCGCCAACCGGTCGTACTGGAAGCCCGAAGACGTGAAGCTCGACAACCTGGTCTTCTCGATCACCCCGGACGCGGCCGTGCGCTTGCAGAAGCTCAAGGCCGGTGAGTGTCAGGTCAGCGGCTACCCACGCCCGGCCGATATCGACGTCATGGAAAAAGATCCGAATCTGCGGGTGCTCAAGCAAGCGGGATTCAACCTCGGGTTCCTGGCCTACAACGTGACGCATCCGCCGCTGGATCAACTCAAGGTACGCCAGGCCCTGGACATGGCCATCGACAAACCGGCGATCATCAAAGCGGTTTACCAAAGCGCAGGACAACTGGCGCAGAACGCCCTGCCACCGGCGCAATGGTCGTATGACCCAGGCATAAAGGATGCTCCCCACGATCCGGCCAAGGCCAAAGCGCTACTCAAAGAAGCAGGGGTTGCACCCGGTACCACTATTAATTTGTGGGCCATGACCGTGCAGCGCGCATCGAACCCCAACGCGCGGATGTCGGCGCAGATGATTCAGCAGGATTGGGAAAAAGTCGGGATCAAGGCCAACATCGTCAGCTACGAGTGGGGCGAATACATCAAACGCGCCAAAAATGGCGAACACGACGCGATGATTTACGGCTGGACCGGCGACAACGGTGATCCGGATAACTGGCTCGGCGTGCTTTACAGCTGTGCGGCAGTGAAAGGCAGCAACTATGCTAAATGGTGCGACCCGGCCTACGACAAACTCGTGCAGCAGGCCAAGGTCTCCACCGACAAGCAGCAACGGATCAAACTGTACCAACAGGCACAGCAAATCCTTAAACAACAAGTACCTATCACGCCGATCGCCAACTCCACCGTTTTCCAGCCACTGCGCAAGGAAGTGACCGACTTCAAGATCAGTCCTTTTGGACTGACGCCCTTCTACGGAGTGGGTATAGATAAGTAACACCCCGCGCCAACCGGGTGCGGCCGTTGCCCGGGCGCACCTGATCGGTGCGCGATTTGCACCGAAAAAACCCCGCGCAAACGGTCAAATGCGCGTGAATTTATACATATGCGACATTAAGGTACGTTCGTGCCACTGTTTAAGGCTTGGAGCCACCCAGCATCTTGCAATGGGTATGGCCCCTGCATAAGTATCCGCAGGCACGACTCACGAGGTCGTCCTCTAATTCCAAAAATGACAACAAATCATGAGGCCACCATGCTTAAACACGCGGTCATTCCGTTTTTAGTCGGCGCCAGCCTGTTGGCTAGCGCTCCTTTCGCCTCTGCGGCGACTAACCTGGTGTTTTGCTCCGAAGGGAGCCCGGCCGGTTTTGATCCTGGTCAGTACACCACCGGAACCGACTTCGACGCCTCTGCAGAAACCATGTTCAACCGCCTGACCCAGTTCGAGCGCGGCGGCACCGCCGTGATTCCTGGTCTGGCGACCAGTTGGGACATTACCGACGATGGCCTGACTTACACCTTCCACCTTCGTGAAGGCGTCAAGTTCCACACCACTCCGTACTTCAAGCCGACTCGTGAGTTCAACGCTGACGACGTGTTGTTCACCTTTAATCGCATGATTAGCAAGGACGACCCGTTCCGTAAGGCGTACCCAACCGAATTCCCGTACTTCACCGACATGGGGATGGACACCAACATCACCAAGATCGATAAAGTCGACGACCACACTGTCAAGTTCACCCTTAAAGACGTAGACGCCGCGTTCATTCAGAACATGGCGATGAGCTTCGCGTCCGTGCAGTCCGCCGAGTACGCTGCCCAGCTGCTCAAGGAAGGCAAGGCTGCCGACATCAACCAGAAGCCGGTCGGCACTGGTCCGTTCGTGTTCAAGAGCTACCAGAAAGACTCCAACATCCGCTACACCGGGAACAAGGACTACTGGAAGCCTGACGACGTCAAGATCGACAACCTGATCTTCGCCATCACCACCGACCCGTCGGTACGCATCCAGAAGCTGAAGAAGAACGAGTGCCAGATCACTCTGTTCCCACGTCCGGCGGACCTCAAGGCGCTGAAAGAAGACAAAGCCCTGAAAGTGCCTGACCAGGCTGGTTTCAACCTGGGTTACATCGCCTATAACGTGATGGACAAGGTCAAGGGCAGCAACGAGGCGAACCCGCTGGCCCAGCTGAAAGTGCGTCAGGCACTGGACATGGCCGTCAATAAACAGCAGATCATCGACTCGGTTTACCAGGGTGCCGGCCAGTTGGCAGTTAACGCCATGCCGCCGACCCAGTGGTCTTACGACACCACCATCAAGGACGCCAAGTACGACCCTGAGAAAGCCAAAGAGCTGCTCAAGGAAGCTGGCGTCAAGGAAGGCACCGAAATCGTTCTGTGGGCGATGCCAGTGCAACGTCCGTACAACCCGAACGCCAAGCTGATGGCTGAAATGCTGCAGTCCGACTGGGCCAAGATCGGTCTCAAAGTCAAAATCGTCAGCTACGAATGGGGCGAGTACATCAAGCGCTCCAAGGGCGGCGAGAACCAGGCGATGATCATCGGCTGGAGCGGTGACAATGGTGACCCGGACAACTGGCTCAACGTGCTGTTCGGCTGCGACTCGCTGGAAGGCAACAACTTCTCGAAATGGTGCGACAAGAAATTTGACGGCATCGTCAAGGAAGCCAAGCGCACAACCGATCAGGCCAAGCGCACCGAACTGTACAAGCAGGCGCAACACGTCCTCAAAGACGCCGTTCCGATGACACCTATCGCTCACTCGACGGTGTTCCAACCCATGCGCAACAACGTGCAGGACTTCAAGATCAGCCCGTTTGGCTTGAACTCCTTCTACGGCGTCAGCGTCAGCAAATAAGATCTGGCAACGGCGACGTCTTTGACGTCGCCGTTGCTTTATCTACCGAGAAAGCAGGAAACGCCCTACGTCGACTTCCGCTGAGGACTACAGCAGCGAGGTGCGACGCGTCGACTTTTCCTACGAGTTTTTAGGACTCTGCGCATTTACTGCCGGCCCCCACGGCTCATACCGTCGGGGGATCCGACCAGTCCATGCGTGGGCTCTCGGTTATTGCTGCATGCACGGTCTGGATTCAAAGAGACCTCCTTCTCCCCGGACGGGACGGCGGGCTCATTGAAAAACACTACGAGAACAAGAGGGAGCGTCATGCGCCATACCTTGGTTTTATCCGCATTGCTGGGCACCGGCCTCTTGGCCGCCACTTCCATCAGCCAGGCCGCCACTGACAGCCTGGTGTTCTGTTCCGAAGGCAGCCCCGCTGGCTTCGACACCGCGCAGTACACGACCGCGACCGATAACGACGCCGCCGAGCCGCTGTACAACCGCTTGGCAGAGTTCGAAAAAGGCGCGACCAATGTCGTACCGGGCCTGGCGACCAGCTGGGATATTTCCGAAGACGGCCTCACCTACACTTTTCACCTGCGCGAAGGGGTGAAATTTCATACGACCAAGTACTTCACGCCTACCCGCGACTTCAACGCCGATGACGTGCTCTTCACGTTCAATCGCATGCTGGATCCGCAACAGCCTTTCCGTAAGGCCTATCCAACCGAATTCCCGTACTTCAACGGGATGAGCCTCAACAAGAACATCGCCAAGGTCGAAAAGACCGGGCCGCTGACCGTGGTCATGACGCTCAACAGTGTCGACGCCGCGTTCATCCAGAACATCGCCATGAGCTTCGCCGCCATCCTCTCCGCCGAATACGCCGACAAGCTGCTGGCCGGTGGCAAGCCGAGCGACATCAACCAGAAGCCGATCGGCACCGGGCCGTTCGTGTTCAAGAGTTATCAGAAAGACTCGAACATCCGTTACAGCGGCAACAAGCAGTACTGGGACCCGAGCCGGGTCAAACTCGACAACCTGATTTTCGCAATCAATACCGACGCCTCTGTGCGCGTGCAGAAACTCAAGGCCAACGAGTGCCAGATCACCCTGCATCCGCGCCCTGCCGACGTCACCGCCCTGAAGAACGACCCGAAACTCAAGCTCATCGAAAAGCCCGGTTTCAACCTTGGCTACATCGCCTATAACGTGCGCCACAAGCCATTCGACCAGCTCGAAGTACGCCAGGCGCTGGACATGGCGGTGAACAAGCAAGGGATTCTCAACGCCGTCTATCAAGGCGCCGGCCAGCTCGCAGTCAACGCCATGCCGCCGACCCAATGGTCCTACGACGAAACCATCAAGGACGCCGCCTACAACCCGGAGAAAGCCAAGGAATTGCTCAAGGCTGCCGGCGTGAAGGAAGGCACCGAGATCACCCTCTGGGCCATGCCGGTCCAGCGTCCCTACAACCCCAACGCCAAGTTGATGGCTGAGATGCTTCAGGCTGACTGGGCGAAGATCGGCCTCAAGGTGAAGATCGTCAGCTACGAATGGGGCGAGTACATCAAGCGCACCAAAAACGGCGAGCACGATATCAGCCTGATCGGCTGGACCGGTGACAACGGGGACCCGGACAACTGGCTCGGTACGCTTTACAGCTGCGACGCCATTGGCGGCAACAACTACTCCATGTGGTGCGATCCGGCTTACGACAAGCTGATCAAGCAGGCCAAGATCGTCACCGATCGCGACCAGCGCACCGTGCTTTACAAACAGGCGCAGCAATTGCTCAAGCAGCAAGTGCCGATCACGCCAGTCGCCCACTCGACGGTCAACCAGCCGTTGAGCGCCAAAATCGAAGGGTTCAAGGTCAGTCCTTTCGGTCGCAACGTGTTCTCGGGTGTCAGCATAGAAAAATAACCGATTAGCCGAAAAACGCTGGGGGCGGATTCCGCCCTCACGCAAGCGTATTGCCGTAATTCGCCTATCAGGCGTGTTGCAAACGTTTGCACGCGTCGAATGAGTTCAAAACCATAAAGCCGGATCACAAAAAAAGACCGGCATAAAAAAAAGAAAGAAAGGAGCTTCACCCATGAAACTGAGCAGCACCGCGTTATTGGCCCTGGCCATCAGCAGCATCACCGCCACGGCGTACGCAGAGACCCAAAGCCAGGAATTCACCCCGGTATCGGTCAACACCAAAAGCGCCCAAGCCGAAGCCACCGGTTTTGTTGAAGGCCAGTCGATCAGCGGCACGACCCGTAACTGGTACGCCAACGAGCAACTGAAACGCGGCGGCAAGTTCGCTTACAAGAAAGACGGCGTTTCGACCCCGACTGATCGTCGTATCAACTGGGTTCAAGGCACCATCATCAAGTACAACTCCGGTTTCACTGAAGGCACCGTTGGCTTCAGCACTGAAGTCGCTGCCTACAACGCCATCGCGCTGGAGCGCGACCGCGAGAACCTGGCTTCCAACAACGGCGGCGCACCGGGCACTCGTCCAGGCGCGGGCAACAACCGTACCCTGACCAAAGAAGGCGGCGACGCTCAAGGTCAGTGGAGCAAACTGGGCCTGGCCAACGTCAAGGCGCGCATCTCCAACACCACCCTGACCGCCGGCCGCATGAACTTCAGCAGCCCGCAAGTCGACGTTATCGGCAACCGTGCCCTGCCTTCGAGCTTCGAAGGTATCGCGATCCACAGCGAAGAACTGAACAACCTGTCCTTCGACCTGGCTACCTTCGATCGCAATTCACCGCGTACCGAAGAAAGCCTGAGCAAGTTCCGCTCCGAATACGGCTCGATCGACGCCGAAGCGGATCACGTGAACACCGCCGGTATCACCTACACGCCGTTCGCCAGCCTGACCACCAGCCTTTGGGGCACGCAAGCCGAAGACCTGTGGAACCAGTACTACTTCGGCGCCAGCCACGTGCTGGGTGACAGCTCGGTACTGAGCCTGACCACCGGCCTGAACTACTACAAGACCGTCGACGAAGGCAAAAAGCTGCTGGGCGAAATCGACAACGACACGTACTCCCTGTCGCTCGGCCTGACCCACATGGCCCACAGCCTGACCTTCTCGTATCAGGAAGTGAACGGTAACGAGTACTTCGATTACCTGCACGAAACCAACGGCATCTACCTGGCCAACTCCCTGCTGTCGGACTTCAACGGCCCGAACGAGAAATCCTTCCAGATCGCCTACGGTCTGAACATGGCCGAATACGGCGTGCCGGGCCTTAAGTTCAACATCTACCAGGCTCGCGGCTGGGGCATCGACGGTACCCACTACAAAGGTGGCGGCTACGATGGCGTGCAGGCCATGGACGGCGAAACTCACTACGAATACGGCATCGGCGCTGCGTACGCCGTGCAGAGCGGCCCGCTCAAGGCCACCGCGATTCGTGCGACCTACACCGCTCACCGCGCCAGCGAAAACCAGGCAGATGGCAGCATCAACGAGTTCCGTCTCGTGACCACCATCCCGTTCAACATTCTGTAATGCGCCTGCCGAACGGCTGATTCAGTGATGAATCGGCCATTCGGCGTTTGCCTTTCACCTGATTGCAGAGGGTTCTTGATGAAAATGCTTCCCCTACGTGCGGCCATCGCTGCCGCGTTGCTGAGTGTCGCTGTCGGCGTCTCGGCCAAACCCTTGGTGGTTTGTACCGAGAACAGTCCGGAAGGCTTCGACACGGCCCTGTATACGACTGCAGTCACCGCCGACGCCGCAGCTGAAACCATCTTCAATCGCCTGGCCGATTTCAAGCCGGGTACCACTGAAGTGATTCCGGCGCTGGCCGAATCCTGGGACATCAGCGAAGACGGTCTGACCTACACGTTCCACCTGCGCAAAGGCGTCAAGTTCCACACCACCGAATATTTCAAGCCGACCCGCGACATGAACGCCGACGACGTGCTTTGGAGTTTTCAGCGTCAGCTGGACCCGAATCACCCTTGGCATAAACAGTCGACCGTGGGCTTCCCCTACTTTGAAAGCATGGGCTTCAAGGAACTGCTGAAAAGCGTCGAGAAGGTTGACGACAACACCGTCAAATTCACCCTGACCCGCCGCGAAGCACCGTTCCTGGCCGACGTCGCCATGGCCTTCGCGTCGATCTACTCCGCCGAGTACGCCGACCAGTTGGTCAAGGGCGACAAGATGGGCGACCTGAACAACAAACCGGTCGGTACTGGCCCGTTTGTCTTTCAGCGTTACAACAAAGACGCCCAGGTCCGTTTCAAGGCCAACCCGGACTACTTCCGTGGCAAGCCTCCGGCAGACGCGCTGATCCTGGCCATTGGCACCGACAACAACGTGCGCCTGCAGAAGCTCAAGGCCAACGAGTGCCAGATCGCGCTGTATCCAAAACCGGATGACATCCCGAGCATCAAGAAAGACACCAACCTGAAGGTTGATGAAATGAATGCGATGACCGTTTCGTACATCGCCATGAACACCTCGCACAAGTACATGAGTGATGTGCGCGTACGCAAAGCCATCGACATCGCCTTCGACAAAGCCGCAGCGGTCAACGCGCTGTTTGGCAAAGGCAATGCCACCGTGGCAGTCAACCCGTACCCTGACACCCTGCTGGGTTACAACCACAAACTGGCCAACCCGCCTCGCGACCTGGACAAGGCTCGCGCCCTGCTCAAGGAAGCCGGCGTGCCAGAGGGCACCGTATTTACCCTGTTCACGCGCAACGGCGGGGGTGCGACCAACCCTAACCCGATGCTCGCCGCGCAGATGATGCAAGCGGATCTGGCCAAGGTCGGGATCAAACTCGACATCCGTGTCATGGAATGGGGCGAGATGCTCAAGCGCGCCAAAAATGGCGAACACGACATGGTGGCAGCCGGATGGGCGGGCGATAACGGCGACCCGGATAACTTCCTGACGCCTATGCTCAGTTGCGAGGCGGCCAAAAACGGCGAAAACTACGCGCGCTGGTGTAACGAGAAGTTTCAGGCGCTGCTCGACGAAGCCCGGGCTAAAGTGAACCCGGACGAACGCGCAGCGCTCTATGAGCAAGCGCAGGAGATTTTCAACCAGGACCAGCCCTGGATCGCCTTGGCACACACCCGTATGTTTACTGCAATGCGCAAGAACGTAGAGGGCTATCACATCAGCCCTCTCACCACTAATAACTTCGCCACCACCCAGGTGAAGTAGATAAGAAAACTCCCGGTGTCCCTGACCCCAGGGATACCGGGCACGCCTAACCGGCTGATGAGGTACACCACAAGATGTTTAGTTTTATTGCCCGCCGATTGGGGTTACTGATCCCCACGTTCTTCGGCATCACCTTGCTGACTTTCGCGTTGATTCGCATGATTCCAGGCGACCCCGTGGAAGTAATGATGGGCGAACGCAGAGTCGACCCCGAAATGCATGCTCAGGCAATGGAACGCCTAGGTCTCAACAAACCCCTGTATGCCCAATACCTGGATTACATTGGCAAACTGGCCCACGGCGATCTCGGCGAATCCCTGCGTACCCGTGAAAGCGTCTGGAGTGAATTCACTTCTCTATTCCCCGCGACCCTGGAACTGTCCATGGCCGCCCTGTTGTTCGCCGGCATCCTGGGCCTCCTGGCCGGGGTGATCGCGGCACTCAAGCGAGGATCCCTGTTCGACCATGGGGTGATGGGCATCTCCCTGGCGGGATATTCGATGCCGATCTTCTGGTGGGGCCTGATCCTGATCATGTTCTTCTCGGTGTCCCTGGGCTGGACCCCGGTGTCCGGGCGGATCGACCTGCTCTATGACATCGAGCCCCGCACCGGTTTCATGCTCATCGACACCCTGCTGGCCGATGATGTGGGCGCATTCTTCGATGCCCTGCACCACCTGATCCTGCCCGCCATCGTGCTCGGCACCATCCCGCTGGCAGTGATCGCGCGGATGACCCGTTCTTCGATGCTCGAAGTGCTGCGTGAAGACTACATCCGTACCGCCCGCGCAAAAGGTCTGTCGCCTTCGCGCGTGGTGTTCGTCCATGGTTTGCGTAATGCGCTGATTCCGGTACTGACCGTAGTCGGCCTGCAAGTCGGCACACTGCTGGCCGGTGCGGTCCTGACCGAAACCATTTTCTCGTGGCCCGGCATCGGCAAATGGCTCATCGAAGCCATTGGCGCACGGGATTATCCCGTGGTGCAGAACGGCATCCTGTTAATCGCCTGCCTGGTGATTCTGGTCAACTTCGTAGTGGACATCCTCTACGGCTTTGCCAACCCACGCATCCGTCACCAGCGCTGAGATCATGACCATGACCACTCCAATTCCATCGGTAGCAGTCGATCAAAGCCTGCTGTACCCGTCTCCGTACAAAGAATTCTGGCAAGCGTTCTCCAAGAACAAAGGCGCTGTTGCCGGCTTGTTGTTCATGCTGCTGGTGATCTTCTGCGCGCTTTTCGCGCCGTGGGTCGCGCCGCATAACCCGAGCGAGCAATACCGTGATTTCCTGCTGACCCCGCCGTCGTGGCTGGAAGGTGGGCAGCTGCAGTTCCTGCTCGGCACCGATGAACTGGGTCGCGACCTGCTGTCGCGGCTGATCCATGGTTCGCGCTTGTCCCTGCTGATCGGTTTGTCATCGGTGGTGATGTCGCTGATTCCGGGCATCCTCCTGGGTCTGTTCGCCGGGTTCTTCCCGCGCTTGCTCGGCCCGACCATCATGCGTCTGATGGACATCATGCTGGCCCTGCCGTCCCTGCTCTTGGCAGTGGCGATTGTCGCCATCCTCGGCCCTGGCCTGATCAACACCATTATTGCCATCGCCGTGGTTTCGTTGCCGTCCTATGTTCGTCTGACCCGCGCCGCGGTGATGGGCGAATTGAACCGCGACTACGTGACCGCCGCGCGCCTGGCCGGTGCCGGTCTGCCACGACTGATGTTCGTGACCGTGCTGCCTAACTGCATGGCCCCACTGATCGTTCAGGCGACCTTGAGCTTCTCCTCGGCGATTCTCGATGCCGCTGCACTGGGCTTCCTCGGCCTTGGCGTACAACCGCCAACCCCTGAGTGGGGCACCATGCTGGCTTCGGCTCGCGACTACATCGAACGCGCCTGGTGGGTAGTGAGTCTGCCTGGTTTGACCATTTTGCTCAGCGTGCTGGCAATCAACTTGATGGGTGACGGCTTGCGCGATGCGCTGGACCCGAAACTCAAGAACGCCGCCTGAGGAGATTCAAATGTCATTGCTAGAAATCAAGAATCTCAACGTTCGCTTTGGCGACAAGAATGCTGTTCCGGTGGTCGACGGTCTCGACATCTCCGTGGACAAGGGCGAAGTCCTGGCCATCGTTGGCGAATCGGGGTCCGGCAAGTCCGTGACCATGATGGCGCTGATGGGCCTGATCGAACATCCAGGGATCGTCACCGCCGACGCCCTGAATTTCGATGGCAAGAACATGCTCAAGCTCAGCAACCGTCAGCGTCGGCAAATCGTCGGCAAAGACCTGGCGATGGTTTTCCAGGACCCGATGACCGCGCTGAACCCGAGCTACACCGTCGGTTTCCAGATCGAAGAAGTGCTGCGCCTGCACCTGAAAATGTCGGGCAAGCAAGCGCGCAAACGCGCCATCGAACTGCTGGAAAAAGTTGAGATCCCGGGCGCTGCGAGCCGTATGGACGCCTATCCGCATCAACTCTCCGGCGGTATGAGCCAGCGTGTCGCGATCGCCATGGCGATTGCCGGCGAACCAAAACTGCTGATTGCCGATGAACCGACCACGGCACTGGACGTAACGATTCAGGCGCAGATCATGGACCTGCTGCTGGCGTTGCAAAAAGAGCAGAACATGGGCCTGGTGCTGATCACCCACGACCTCGCTGTCGTGGCCGAAACCGCTCAGCGTGTGTGTGTGATGTACGCCGGTCAGGCGGTGGAAGTCGGTCAGGTGCCGCAATTGTTCGACATCCCGGCACACCCGTACAGCGAAGCGCTGCTCAAGGCGATTCCGGAACACAGCCTCGGTGCGTCACGCCTGTCGACATTGCCGGGCATCGTTCCTGGTCGTTACGACCGCCCGCAAGGTTGCCTGTTGTCGCCGCGCTGCCCGTATGTGCAAGAGAATTGCCGCACCCAGCGTCCGGCCCTTGACCCGAAAAGCAACAGCCTCGCCCGCTGCTTCTACCCGCTGAACCAGGAGGTGGCGTAATGGCCGTCGTACTTACCGCCCGCGACCTGACCCGTCATTACGAAGTGTCCCGTGGCCTGTTCAAAGGCCATGCGACCGTACGCGCCCTCAACGGCGTGTCGTTCGAACTGGAAGCTGGCAAAACCCTCGCTGTCGTGGGTGAATCAGGTTGCGGCAAGTCCACCCTGGCTCGTGCGTTGACGCTGATCGAGGAGCCGTCTTCAGGCTCCTTGAAAATCGCCGGGCAAGAAGTCGCGGGCGCTGACAAGGCTCAGCGCAAGCAACTGCGCAAAGACGTGCAGATGGTGTTCCAAAGCCCTTACGCGTCGTTGAATCCCCGGCAGAAAGTCGGTGATCAACTCGGCGAACCGCTGCTGATCAACACCAATCTGTCGGCGGCTGAACGTCGCGAGAAAGTGCAGGCGATGATGAAGCAAGTGGGTTTGCGCCCTGAGCATTATCAGCGTTACCCGCACATGTTCTCCGGCGGTCAGCGCCAGCGGATCGCCCTCGCTCGCGCCATGATGCTGCAACCGAAAGTGCTGGTGGCGGACGAACCGACTTCCGCACTGGACGTGTCGATTCAGGCTCAGGTACTGAACCTGTTCATGGACCTGCAGCAAGAGTTCAACACCGCCTACGTGTTCATCTCCCACAACCTGGCGGTCGTGCAGCACGTCGCCGATGACGTGATGGTGATGTACCTCGGTCGCCCGGTGGAAATGGGCCCCAAGAACGACATCTATGCCCGTCCTCTGCACCCGTATACCCAGGCGTTGCTGTCGGCCACCCCGACCATTCACCCGGACCCGAACAAGCCGAAGATCAAGATTGTCGGCGAACTCCCCAACCCGCTGAACCCGCCTTCCGGCTGCTCCTTCCACAAGCGCTGCCCATACGCCACCGAGCGCTGCAGCACTGAAGAGCCGGCCCTGCGCCTGCTCGACAGCCGCCAGGTGGCTTGCCATTACGCCGAACAGTTCCTGGACGGCGCGGCATAAAAAAAGTGGGAGCAGACTTGCTCCCACCGTTACACCGTCGACCAAACCCCTTCCACTTCGATTGCGCATCAGTCGAGGGAGAAGGGGTTTTCTTTGGCGCGGAATTTACCGACTACGTCTGGCTATCGCCTTCGTCAGGGTCATCGGAGTCCGGCTCATCGGTGGTGGAGTCGTCATCGTCCTTGCTGCCACCCTGATCCTGATCCCCGGGTTCCGATTCGGACTTGGCGATCATCATGCCCGTGTGCACCACCTGCCCGCTCGACGCGTGCTCACCCTGATCCGGGCACTCGGCCCATGCCGCTGACATACCAACAGAAAGCATCACCAAAACCTTAAGCAACAGCACAATGCGTTGAAAAATGCTCATAGCTGAATCCATCCTTTTTGGGGTGAAGCGTGGGGTGCCTGAGTGGAACTGAATCAAATCTAGTTCCGATTGACTCGGTTCTCCAGATAGGACGCTAACGAATGGGTGGAAATGCCATTGACCGGCAGACTGGTTTTGCATAATCGTTAGGGCGATTGGTTATTTACGAAGGAGGGGAGCCTTGTAGGAGCAAAGCTGCTCCTACAAGAGTCAGGCCTGGTGTCTGAGAGGAGTGTCGGAACAATGGATCTAGTGCAAACCCTGCTCGAGATGGAGCAATGCCTGATGTCGCAGGCTACTCGAAGTAATGCCGAGGTTATTTCGGGCCTGATCGCCGACGACTTCACCGAATTCGGCGCCAGCGGCGGCGTCTGGCATAAAGCCGACATCGTCGAGCACCTCCCTGATCAACCCTTTACCCCACGGACCATCAGCGAGTTCGCAGTCAAACAGCTCTCACCCAATACGGCATTAGTGACCTATCACTGTCACACCGGCTCCATTACTCCCGTCACAAGCTTGCGCAGCTCGATCTGGCGCCTGCAGGGTGATCGATGGCAGATGGTTTTTCATCAGGGAACATTGATTCCACGTAGCGACTGTCAACATAAAACGTGTAGGAGCGAACCTGCTCGCGATGACTGAGTGTCAGTCAACGTGAATGTTGAATGATCCGTCGCCATCGCGAGCAGGCTCGCTCCCACAGGGATTGTGTTCAGCCACAAAAAACCCCGCGGCTTTCGCAGCGGGGTTTGGGTGTTTCGGATCAGCGCTTAATGATGCTCACGCGTCGCGCGGAATTTCACGTCCGGCCAGCGCTCTTCCATCAGTGCCAGGTTGACCCGGGTCGGGGCCAGGTAGGTCAGGTGACCGCCGCCGTCGATGGCGAGGTTTTCCACGGCCTTGATGCTGAACTCTTCGAGCTTTTTCTTATCGCTGCAATCGATCCAGCGCGCGGAATACACGGTGATCGGCTCGTAGGAGCATTCGACCTTGTATTCCTCTTTCAGACGGCTGGCGACCACATCGAACTGCAGCACACCGACGGCGCCGAGGATGATGTCGTTGCTGCGCTCGGGGAAGAATACCTGGGTGGCGCCCTCTTCCGCCAGTTGCTGCAAGCCTTGGCGCAGTTGCTTGGATTTCAGCGGGTCGCGCAGGCGTACGCGGCGGAACAGTTCCGGGGCGAAGTGCGGGATGCCAGTGAAGCCCAGGACTTCGCCTTCGGTGAAGGTGTCGCCGATCTGGATGGTGCCGTGGTTGTGCAGGCCGATAATGTCGCCCGCGAAGGCTTCTTCAAGCTGCTCACGTTCGGAGGAGAAGAACGTCAGGGCATCGCCGATCCGCACGTCTTTGCCGGTGCGCACATGGCGCATCTTCATGCCTTTCTCGTACTTGCCGGAGCAGATACGCATGAAGGCAATACGGTCGCGGTGTTTCGGGTCCATGTTCGCCTGGATCTTGAACACGAAGCCGGCGAACTTCTCCTCGATTGGCTCCACGGTGCGTTCGTTGGCGACACGGGCCAGCGGTTTCGGCGCCCAGTTGACCACCGCGTCGAGCACGTGATCGACACCGAAGTTGCCCAGTGCGGTACCGAAGAACACCGGGGTGAGCTGGCCGTCGAGGAATTCCTGCTGATTGAATTCATGGCAGGCGCCTTGCACAAGCTCCAGCTGATCGACGAAGCGATCGTACTCGTCGCCCAAGTGCGCACGGGCTTCATCGGAGTCGAGCTTCTCGATGATTTTCACCTCGGTGCGCTCATGGCCGTGGCCGGCGGTGTACACGATGATGTAGTCGTCGGCGAGGTGATAAACGCCTTTGAAGTCGCGGTAGCAACCGATCGGCCAGGTGATTGGCGCGGCCTTGATCTTCAGGACGGCTTCGATTTCGTCGAGCAGTTCGATCGGGTCGCGGATGTCACGGTCGAGTTTGTTGATGAAGCTGACGATCGGCGTGTCACGCAGACGGCAGACGTCCATCAGCGCGATGGTCCGTGGCTCTACGCCCTTACCGCCGTCGAGGACCATCAATGCCGAGTCGACCGCCGTCAGGGTGCGGTAGGTATCTTCGGAGAAGTCTTCGTGGCCCGGGGTGTCGAGCAGGTTGATCATGTGATCGCGATACGGGAACTGCATGACCGACGTGGTAATGGAAATACCCCGCTGTTTTTCCATTTCCATCCAGTCGGAGGTGGCATGGCGGTCGGATTTACGCGACTTCACCGTGCCCGCAATCGCAATCGCCTTGCCCATCAGCAAGAGCTTCTCGGTGATGGTGGTCTTACCCGCATCGGGGTGGGAAATAATGGCGAAAGTGCGGCGTTTCGCGACTTCGGCGGCCTGTTTGGTCATGGGAAATCGCCTGGCGGTGATTCAAAAAAGGGCGGCGAGTATAGCGCAAACCGACCTCGACAGACCACCGTTCGACCTGTAGCAGCTGCCGAGCTTGCGAGACTGTGGCGAGGGGATTTATCCCCGTTCGGCGGCGAAGCCGTCGCAAGCCATTGGACGAGGTGTGACTGGAAAAACAGGGCCGCTTCGCAGCCCAACGGGGATAAATCCCCTCACCACTCGGCAGCTGCTGCAGGAGGCGATGCGACATGCGGGGTGGCTAATTGCTGCTAATTATGGAACCTTTTAAAAGGTGGAGGCGTCCACTCCCCTGTTACTGCACTCGTACCAGGGGCTGATAAATCAGCAAGTTAGCCTGACGAGGCTGCGCTTATGGCCCGATTCATGTCCCGTTGCGGACATAGAACGAGCTGCTTCTCGCGAACGTAAAACACCCGGCAGCCAGGAATGGCATTGCCACACGGGACTGCGTTCGCCGACAAAGAAAAAAAGGAGTCCGCCTGTGGCTATTCGCTATGGCAAAGGGCTGATAGGAGGAGCGGTTGTCGTCGCCCTTCTGGCCCTGCTGGTCCACTGGATTGGCATCAACACGATCGAACATTACCGCGACGATTTGTTGTTTTACCTGCAAGCTCATTTGATTCTTGTGATTGTCTCCATGCTGGCCGCCCTTGTCGTGGGCATACCCGCCGGCATCTTCCTCAGCCGCCCGACCATGGTTGGACGCGCCGAACGCTTCATGCAGATCTTCAACATCGGCAACACCGTGCCGCCTCTCGCCGTACTGGCCATCGCCCTGGGTATCCTCGGCATCGGCAGCGGCCCTGCGATCTTCGCCCTGTTCCTCGCCTCGCTCTTGCCGATTGTGCGCAATACCTACGAAGGGCTGAAAAACGTCCAGGGTTCACTCAAGGAAGCGGCCGTCGGCATCGGCATGACACCGACTCAGGTGCTGTGGCGGGTTGAACTGCCGAACGCTGTGCCGATCATCATCGGTGGTGTGCGTGTCGCCCTGGCGATCAACGTGGGTACTGCGCCTTTGGCGTTCCTGATCGGCGCCAACAGCCTGGGCAGCCTGATTTTCCCTGGCATTGCCCTGAACAATCAGCCGCAACTAATGCTCGGCGCGGCCTGCACCGCCCTGCTGGCCTTGCTGCTCGACGGCCTGGTGATACTGGCCAGTCGTCTCTGGCTCGAACGCGGCCTGCGCCCGTCTTAAGCCTCGGCAAAGGAATAATCATGAAGACCTACTTTTCAAAGAAGTTCGGCTTGTTACTGGGCTGTGCCCTGCTGTTTGCAGGAGTTGCCCAAGCCGCAGAGAAACCCGTGATCCGTATCGGCGCCCGGGTGTTCACCGAGCAAACCCTGCTCGCGGAAATCACGTCCCAGTACCTGCGCACCAAGGGTTATGACACCCAGGTTACTGGTGGTCTGGGTAGTAACCTCGCCCGCAGCGCTCAGGAAAGCGGCCAACTGGACCTGATATGGGAATACACCGGCGTGTCGCTGGTGGCTTACAACCACATCACCGACAAACTCGACAGCGCTCAGTCCTACGCCAAGGTGAAAGAACTTGACGCGAAGAAAGGCCTGGTCTGGCTGACGCCGTCGAGGTTCAGCAACACCTACGCCCTGGCCCTGCCGGAAAAAACCGCGAAGGCTTATCCGCAGATCAACACCATCAGCGAGCTGAACACGGTGATGCAGGCTGAGGCGAAGACCAACCACCTCGTGGCCCTGGACACCGAGTTCGCTAACCGTTCCGACGGCATGGCCGGCATGGTCGACCTCTACGGCATGAACCTCACCCGTAAAAACACCCGCCAGATGGACGCAGGGCTGGTCTACACCGCCTTGCGTAATGGTCAGGTGTTTGCCGGTCTGGTCTACACCACAGACGGTCGTTTGAACGCCTTCAAGCTCAAACTGCTGGAAGACGACAAGCACTACTTCCCGGACTACACCGCGGCCCCAGTAGTGCGTCAGGTTTACCTCGACGCCCACCCGAAACTCGCCGAAGACATCAAGCCGCTGGCCGAACTGTTCGATGACGAAACCATGCGTGCGCTAAATGCACGGGTCGATGTCGATCACGAAAGCCCTTCATCCGTTGCCGCAGATTTCCTGCGCCAGCACCCACTCAACTGAGGAGGAAAAGACATGGAATTTTTGAACGCCTTTTCCCATCTCGACTGGGCGCAGGTCGCGCACCTGACCTGGCAGCACATCACCCTGGTCGGCATTGCGGTGACCTTGGCGATCCTCGTCGGCGTGCCGCTGGGCATCCTGATGACCCGGTTCCCGACCCTCGCCGGCCCGTTGCAAGCCAGCGCCACGGTGTTGCTGACCGTGCCGTCGATTGCGCTGTTCGGCCTGCTGCTGCCGTTCTACTCGAAATTCGGCCAGGGCCTTGGCCCGATGCCAGCGATCACCGCCGTGTTCCTGTACTCGCTGCTGCCGATCATGCGTAACACCTACCTGGCGCTGACCGGCGTTGAGCCGGGCATCCGCGAAGCCGCCCGCGGCATCGGCATGACCTTCGGCCAGCGCCTGCGCATGGTCGAACTGCCAATTGCCGTGCCCGTCATCCTCGCTGGCGTGCGCACCGCCGTGGTCATGAACATTGGTGTCATGACCATCGCCGCGACCATCGGCGCCGGTGGCCTTGGTGTACTCATTCTCGCTTCAATCAGCCGCAGCGATATGTCGATGCTGATCGTCGGCGCCGTGCTGGTCAGTCTCCTGGCCATCTTCGCCGACCTGCTTCTGCAATGGCTGCAACGCACGCTGACTCCAAAAGGACTCCTGAAATGATCGAACTTCAAAACCTCAGCAAGACCTTCCAAAGCAACGGCAAAGACGTAAAAGCCGTGGACTCGGTAAGCCTGACCGTCAATGAAGGCGAGATCTGTGTGTTCCTCGGGCCATCGGGCTGCGGCAAAAGCACAACGCTGAAAATGATCAACCGCCTGATCAAGCCGACGTCCGGCAAGATCCTGATCAATGGCGAAGATACCACCGACCTCGACGCCGTCACCCTGCGTCGCAACATCGGTTATGTGATCCAGCAGATCGGTCTGTTCCCGAACATGACCATCGAGGAAAACATCACCATCGTTCCGCGCCTGCTGGGTTGGGACAAACAGAAATGCCACGACCGCGCCCGCGAGTTGATGAGCATGATCAAGCTCGAGCCCAAGCAGTATCTGAATCGCTATCCGCGTGAACTGTCCGGTGGCCAGCAGCAGCGAATCGGCGTGATTCGCGCCCTGGCAGCGGATGCGCCGCTGCTGTTGATGGATGAGCCGTTCGGCGCGGTCGACCCGATCAACCGCGAGATGATCCAGAACGAATTCTTCGAGATGCAACGTGCGCTGAACAAGACCGTGATCATGGTCAGCCACGACATCGACGAGGCGATCAAGCTGGGTGACAAGATTGCGATTTTCCGTGCCGGCAAACTGTTGCAGATCGATCATCCGGACACGTTGCTGGCGCATCCGGCAGATGAATTTGTCAGTAACTTCGTCGGCCAGGACAGCACGCTCAAGCGTCTGCTGCTGGTAAAAGCCGAGGATGCTGCGGACAACGCCCCGTCCGTGAGCCCGGAAACGCCGGTGGCGGATGCGCTGGAGCTGATGGACGAGCATGACCGTCGTTATGTCGTCGTCACCGATGGTGAGAACAAGGCGCTCGGGTATGTACGACGTCGCGATCTGCACCGTCAGACCGGTACGTGCGCGCAGTACCTGCGCGAGTTCAACGCCACGGCGGCGTACGACGAGCATTTGCGCATCCTGCTGTCGCGCATGTACGAGTTCAACCGCTCATGGCTGCCGGTGATGGATGCCGATCGCGTGTTCCTGGGTGAAGTGACCCAGGAATCGATTGCCGAGTACCTGAGCTCCGGCAAGTCCCGTGGCGGCAAGACCAGTATTGTTTCGCCCGCCGAGACTGCGCTGGCCTGAAGTGGATTAACCGCCGCTGGATAATATTATCCGGCGGCTTTTTTATTGAGAGAAGTAACGACGTAATAAACATTTATAAACTCCCGAAAACTTCCTGCCATTACAATTCGCAAAACATACGGTCACTTCTGATAGGTCCTATTTCTGGTGGAATTGGTTTAACTGGACACGTAACTGACGGCCTGTTTACGCCGTTCAGATATCAAACCAAAAGAACCCCCACATAAGATGTATGACCCCATCAGGAGTTACCCGTGAACGATCAGAATTCCGCCCTAGCAGGCCCGCCTGTCAAGCTTCGCTTCAACGGCGCTGGCAATCCGAACAAAGTTCGCCGAGGCGGCAGCCTTGAAAAACTTCCAGCCGGTGATGCACTGGACGCACAAAACAACATCGTACCTAACGTGTCTGGGACTTTTAGATTAGTGACCCCTCTTCCTGGAGTATCAGTATTTTCCCGAGGGGGCTTGAACGGTAGAGTTGTAGTAACCAATGTGCAGCAAAATATGACCATCAACGTGAGTGTTACCACGCAAACCAATCCGATTGTTACAGGGATATATACCGTGGTAGTTGAAGTAATAGGTTGATACATCAGTGGCTTTCGTATCACTGATTTACGTACCGATTTTCTTGTTTCCTCCTCCTCAAACACCTCCAGCTTCCCCCTTCGGGGGGAACATCAATCCGTCATCACTGTCAGCTACACAGGTAGCTGTCCTGGACCGCACGACGGAAGCGTGCAAAAACGCGACATTTTTTGTTGATCTCAAGCCCCTCACGCCCTAAAGTTCGCGCCGAACGTCCATGCTGGAAACGATCCATCCGGCTCAAGTACTGACGACGAGACAGCAAGGCCAAGGGAAGCACCATTTCCCATGGCCTTTTTGCTTTCGGCGACATGCCTTGGGAAGTAGGCGAACCAAAGTGGGGATACGGAGGACGTTCAGGAAGGTGTGTCATCAATGAAATCACGCACTCGCGATTTCATTGATGACACACCCTCGCACCCATTGTTAATTTCAGTTTGCCAGTAGGAGTTCCCAGCATGTCGATCAACGTCGAAGACTATTACGCGCGCGATACCTTCAACAAATTGAAGGCGTTCGCCGACACGCAAGAAACCCCGTTCGTGGTGATCGACACCGCGATGATCAGCCAGGCCTACGACGACCTGCGCGCCGGTTTCGAATTCGCCAAAGTCTATTACGCGGTCAAGGCCAACCCAGCCGTCGAAATCATCGACCTGCTCAAAGAGAAAGGCTCGAGCTTCGACATCGCGTCGATCTATGAGCTGGACAAAGTGATGGACCGCGGCGTCAGCCCCGACCGGATCAGCTACGGCAACACCATCAAGAAGTCCAAGGACATCCGCTACTTCTATGATAAGGGCGTGCGCCTGTTCTCCACCGACTCCGAAGCCGACCTGCGCAACATCGCCAAGGCGGCACCGGGTTCGAAAGTCTACGTGCGCATCCTCACCGAAGGCTCGACCACGGCTGACTGGCCTTTGTCGCGCAAATTCGGTTGCCAGACCGACATGGCCATGGACCTGCTGATCCTCGCCCGCGACCTGGGCCTGGTGCCTTATGGCATCTCGTTCCACGTTGGCTCGCAACAGCGCGACATCAGCGTATGGGACGCGGCAATCGCCAAGGTCAAAGTGATTTTCGAGCGCCTGAAAGAAGAAGACGGTATCCACCTGAAGCTGATCAACATGGGCGGTGGCTTCCCGGCCAACTACATCACCCGCACCAACAGCCTGGAAACCTACGCCGAAGAAATCATCCGCTTCCTCAAGGAAGATTTCGGTGACGAACTGCCGGAAATCATTCTGGAACCAGGCCGTTCGTTGATTGCCAACGCCGGTATTCTGGTCAGCGAAGTGGTACTGGTTGCGCGCAAATCCCGTACCGCCGTCGAGCGCTGGGTGTACACGGATGTGGGCAAGTTCTCCGGCCTGATCGAAACCATGGACGAAGCCATCAAGTTCCCGATCTGGACCGAGAAGAAAGGCGAGATGGAAGAAGTGGTCATCGCCGGCCCGACCTGCGACAGCGCCGACATCATGTACGAGAACTACAAGTACGGCCTGCCGCTGAACCTGGCCATTGGCGACCGCCTGTACTGGCTGTCGACCGGCGCCTACACCACCAGCTACAGCGCTGTTGAATTCAACGGCTTCCCGCCGCTGAAATCGTTCTACGTGTAAACGTCGGCGCAGCAATCAAAAAGCCCATGACGTGTCATGGGCTTTTTTGTGTCTGCCATTCGCTCCGGAACGACCCGACACCTGTAGGCGCTGTCGAGTGCAACGAGGCTGCGATCTTTTGATCGTGTGTTTAAAGGCAAGATCAAAAGATCGCAGCCTGCGACAGCTCCTACGGGAGATTGCGTTCCTGTTCGAGCTCGGCGTGGCGCCGGGCGTACTCTGTTGCCAAGGCTCGAACTTGTGGATCGGTTGCGTTCAATAGCGCTTTGCTCGCCACCCGCAGGAAATTCAGATTTCCAGTAGCCAGTGCCTGACGCAACCAGTCCAGCGCTTCCTCGATGTTCCCCTCGCCCGCCAGCACGGCGGCATAACTGAACTGCCCGCGAAAATCGCCGCCGACGGCCGAGCGCCGATACCAGCTGCGCGCCGCCTGCGGATCCGCTGAACAGAACTGCCCTTCTTCCAGATAACGCCCAAGCAAATTCATCGATTTCGCGTGGCCGAGCTCGGCGGCGTGGCGGTAGAACCCCAAGGCTTGCACCTGATCCTCAGCCACTCCGCGACCGGTCGCCAGTAGGTTGGCCAGGTTGTACATCGCCCAATCCAGGCCTGCTTCAGCGGCGACTCGATAATGTCGCGCCGCCAACGATGCATCCGCGTTGCACCCCCAGCCATGCTCATGACAACGACCGAGCATATTGCGCGCCATAAGATGCCCACGCTGTGCGGCGATCTCGAACCAGCGCACGGCCAGCGGCTGGTCCTGCTCGATTCCTTGCCCGTCCAGCAGGATCTGACCGAGCAGCGCCTGAGCATCGACGATGTCTTCGCGGGCAGCGCTCAGAATCGCCTGAGCGGCGCGCGCCGGGCTTTCGTCGAGCATGGATTTGAGCCCGTCACCGTCGAGTACTTGTTCGCGGCGTATACGGAAGTCCGCCACTTACACCTCGACCCAGCGACGCAACAGATTGTGATAAGTGCCGGTCAGGCGAATCAGCGAAGGGTGGTCGGGCATGTCCTGGGTCAGCTGCTGGATCGCCCCGTCCATTTCGAACAGCAAGGCGCGCTGGCTGTCCTCACGCACCAGGCTTTGGGTCCAGAAGAATGAGGCAAAGCGGGTTCCGCGAGTGACGGCATTGACCTTGTGCAGGCTTGTGCCGGGGTACAGGACCATGTCGCCGGCGGGCAACTTCACTCGCTGGGTGCCGAAGGTGTCCTGGATCTCCAGCTCTCCGCCGTCATAGTCCTCAGGCTCGCTGAAAAACAGCGTCGCCGACAGGTCGGTGCGCACCCGTTCAATGCTGTTTTTAGGCTGGCGCACGGCGTTGTCGATATGAAAATCGAAACTGCCACCCGCCGTGTAACAGTTCAGCAACGGAGGAAAGACCTTGTGCGGTAACGCGGCGGACATGAACAGCGGATTTTTCCACAACCGTTCCAGCATCGCCGCGCCGACTTCCTTGGCCAGGGGATGACCTTCGGGCAGCTGCAGATTGTGCTTGGCCTTCGCCGATTGAAAACCCGCGGTGATCTTGCCATCTGCCCAATCGGCTTGCTCCAGGGCCTCTCTGATGCGCTGCACTTCTTCTTTCGCGAACACGCCGGGAATGTGCAGCAGCATGGGAAGAGACCTGAAGGCAAAGGAGTGGCAATGGTATTGATTCTTATTGCCCGTGTAAAACCCCACAGACGAATGAAACACCAAAAACCGTAAGGCTAAATTGTAAAGAATGTAAATTCTTCGCGAATAATAACGTTTCGCAATTGATACAAATACGCGTCTACCCTATATTCCGCGACCTCAAATCCTTGGGGAGGGGAATTCCGATGTCACGCCAACAACCACAATTACCTGTCAGTTCACCGCGTTTGCTCGCGTCTGCAATTGGCGTGGCAATCACCGCCGGCTCGGCTGGCCAAATGGTTTTCGCTGCTGAAAAGACCGACGCCAAAGCACCGGGCAATGCGATTTCCCTGGACGCGACCGCCATCACTGGCGAAGCGCAGGACGCGACCAGCTACAACGTCGAGAAAGCCTCCTCGCCCAAGTACACCGCGCCGTTGGTCGACACCCCACGCTCGATTACCGTGATTCCGCAACAAGTCCTCAAGGACACCGGCGCCCTCAACATGCAGGACGCACTGCGCACCGTTCCAGGCATCACCTTCGGTGCCGGTGAAGGTGGCAACCCACAGGGTGACCGTCCATTCATTCGTGGTTTCGATGCTCAGGGCGATACGTACCTGGACGGCGTGCGCGACACCGGTTCGCAAAGCCGCGAGATCTTCGCGGTCGAGTCGATCGAAGTCAGCAAAGGCCCGAACTCGGCCATTGGCGGCCGGGGCGCTGCTGGCGGCAGCATCAACCTGGTGAGCAAGAAAGCACACCTGGGCGATTCGCTCGACGGTGGATTCACCTGGGGTTCGGACCAGACGCAGCGCTACACCTTCGACGGCAACTACCAGTTCACTGACACCGCCGCTGGCCGGCTGAACCTGATGAGCCACGAAAGCAACGTCGCTGGCCGTGACAGCGTCGACTACGATCGCTGGGGCATCGCGCCATCCGTGGCCTTCGGTCTGGGCACCGACACTCGCGTCAACCTTGATTACTACCATCTGGAAAGCAACGACACCCCGGACTCGGGTATTCCGTACAGCATTCCGGTAGCGGGTTCTGCCGCGCGCACCAAGTCCAATCCGAGCACGCCGGACGACGGCGGTGACAGCAGTAACTTCTACGGTCTCGACGGCCGCGACTTCCGCAAAGGCCGCACCGACACCGCAACCATCGCCATCGAGCACGACCTGAACGACGCACTGACCGTCAAAAACACCTTGCGCCACGGCAGCAGCATGCAGGATTACATCCTGACCCAGCCGGACGACTCCAAAGGCAACGTTAACAACGGCAGCGTGTGGCGTCGTGCCAACACCCGTGTCAGCAACACTGACACCACCACCAACCAGACCGATCTGTTTGGTGACGTTTACATTGCCGGGTTCAAGAACAGTTTCGCCACCGGTATCGAGTTGAGCCGTGAGGAAAGCAAGAAGTCCTCGTACACCGTCAACACCGACACCACTCCGACAGACCCTAACCTCGGGCCAACAGTTTGCTCGCCCGCACTAATTGGCGCGCCAAGTGGCTACAACTGCACCTCGTTGTCCAACCCGACCCCGAGCGATCCATGGAACGGTTCGATCTCACGTAACTACGCTGGCACAGACACCAAAGCCAACACTTATGCTCTGTACGTGTTCGATACCCTGGAATTGTCCGATCAATGGCTGGTGAATATGGGGCTGCGTTACGACCATTTCGACACCCAGTACCGCACCTATGATGCTTCCGGTGCAACGGTCGTGAACAAAGGCGTGCCTGCCAAGGCCAAAGACACAAGTGAGTTTGTCACCGGTCAGTTCGGCGTTGTTTACAAACCTGCTGATAACGGCAGCATTTATGCCTCGTACGCCACTTCGGCTACTCCACCAGGCAATACTTTGGGTGAGGGCATGGAAGGCAACTCGCTGGGTAACACCCCTGATCGCAGCGGCAACCAAGTAAGCAGCGACATGGAGCCGGAAACCACCAAGAACTACGAAATCGGTACCAAGTGGGATTTGCTGAACGATCGCCTGTCCCTGACCGCCGATATCTTCCGCACCGAGAAAGACAACGCCCGCGTTCAAGTCGACACCACGTCGTATGAAAACGCCGGTAAAACCCGTGTTCAAGGCATTGAATTGTCGGCCACGGGCAAGATCACCGACAAATGGCAAGTCTTCGCCGGTTACGCCTACATGGACAGCGAGCAAGTCGATGGTGGTGACCTGCCGGCTAACAAAGCCAACGATGGCAACGAGCTGCCTAACACGCCGAAAAACAGCGCCAGCCTCTGGACGACCTACCAGGTCACGCCGAAGCTGACCATCGGTGGCGGCGCGTTCTACGTCGACGACGTGTTCGGCAGCGTGGCCAACACCACGATGGTTGATGACTACGTACGTTACGACGCCATGGTCGCTTACAAGCTGACCAAAAACGTCGACCTGCAGCTGAACGTGCAAAACCTGACCGACGAGACCTACTACGACAAGGCGTTCTCGACCCACTTCGCCAACCAGGCGGCGGGCCGTACAGCGTTGCTGAGCACCAACTTCCACTTCTGACTGTAGAAGCTGCCGCAAACTCGGGCCGCGTCGGACGATCAGGGCGCAGCCGAGATCGGCTCCACTGTAGGAGCTGCCGCAGGCTGCGATCTTTTGATCTTGATTCCTGGCGCATCCGGAATCGCAGAAGATCAAAAGATCGCAGCCTGCGGCAGCTCCAACAGGAGTTGGGCCCCGTTCATCCAGATGAACGG
Source organism: Pseudomonas sp. LBUM1643 (assembly GCF_059716215.1). Taxonomy (NCBI): domain Bacteria; kingdom Pseudomonadati; phylum Pseudomonadota; class Gammaproteobacteria; order Pseudomonadales; family Pseudomonadaceae; genus Pseudomonas; species Pseudomonas sp. LBUM1643. Next base: position 868,765 of record NZ_CP166813.1, on the reverse strand, counting down.
GGCTTTTGTGCGTAATAAAGAAAGTTTCTCGATAACCCACGGCATAATGCGCGCCGTGATGATCATTTTCGAACGAACAAGGCGAGCGACGTGTTGAAGAAAACCCTGTTCCAGTTGCACTGGTTTTTCGGCATCAGCGCCGGGCTGGTACTGGCCCTGATGGGCATTACCGGGGCGACGGTGTCGTTTCAGGATGAGTTCCTGAGCGCACTGAATCCGTCGGTGCTGCAGGTCGAAAAGCAGGTGGCCGGCGTGTTGCCGCCCGCCGAGCTGGTGGAGCACATCGAAGCCGCTTCCGGAAAAAAGGTCTCGATGCTCAGCGTCGAAACGGACAGCGGTGCGGCGGCGAAGGTGTGGTTCACGCCGAAACCGGGTGAGCGTCGCGGCGAGATGCGCTACTTCAATCCGTACACCGCCGAGTTCATGGGCGACGCCTCCGGCCAGGACTTCTTCGGCCTGATGCTGCAACTGCACCGTTTTCTCGCCATGGGCGATACCGGCCGGCAGATTACCGGTGCCTGCACGCTGATTCTGGTGTTCTTCTGCCTGTCCGGACTTTACCTGCGCTGGCCACGGCAGTGGAAAAGCTGGCGTGCCTGGCTGACTCTCGACTGGAATAAAAAAGGCCGCAGCTTCAACTGGGACCTGCATTCGGTTGCCGGCACCTGGTGCCTGGTGTTCTACCTCCTGGCGGCCCTGACCGGGTTGTCCTGGTCTTACGAGTGGTACAACAAGGGCCTCACCCGATTGCTCTCCGACTCGCCGCAAAACGAGCGCGTCCGTGGCGGTCGTGGCCCTGCCCCAAGCGGTCCGGCGCCGACTGCGGACTACGCGGCCATGTGGAGCAGCATCTACAGCGCTGCCGGTCCGAACCTGTCCGCCTACAACATTCGTATGCCGCCGGTGGCCGGGCAACCGGCAACCGTGTTCTACCTGCTGAACACTTCGCCACACGACCGTGCCCTGAACCAGATCACCCTCGATCCGGCGACCGGCATCGTCAAGCGGCATGATCGCTACAGCGAAAAGAGCCTTAATGCGCAACTGCTGACCAGCATTTACGCCCTGCATGTCGGCAGCTATTTCGGCATTGTCGGGCGCGTGATCCTGACGATTTCCGCACTGACGATGCCGATGTTTTTTGTCACCGGCTGGTTGCTGTACCTCGATCGTCGTCGCAAGAAAAAGCAGATCAAAAATGCGCGCCAAGGCCTGACCCAACCCGGTAGCGATACGCCGGCGTGGTTGATCGGTTTCGCCAGCCAAAGCGGATTTGCCGAGCAGTTGGCCTGGCAGACCGCCGGGCAATTACAGGCTGCCGGTCTGCCTGTGAAGGTTCAGCCGCTGGCCACCGTCAGCGAGCAGGACTTACGGGATTCGGATAATGCACTGTTCGTGGTCAGCACCTTCGGCGACGGCGAAGCGCCTGACAGTGCACGGGGTTTCGAGCGCAAAGTGCTGGGTCACGCGTCGAGTCTGGAAAGCTTGAACTACGCCGTACTGGGCCTGGGTGATCGGCAGTATCAACACTTCTGTGGATTCGCCCGACGCTTGCACGGCTGGCTGGGTGAGCACGGCGGCAAGACGCTGTTTGCACCCGTGGAAGTCGACAGCGGCGACCCTTACGCCTTGCGTCACTGGCAGCAACAACTCGGCGTGGTGACCGGTCAGGCGCCCGCGGACACCTGGCAAGCGCCCAGCTATGACAACTGGACGCTGACCCGCCGGGAATTGATGAACCCGGACAGCACAGGCTCACCGGTTTACCTGCTGGCTCTGACGCCCCCTGCTCCTAGCGGTTGGCTGGCCGGTGACCTGGTGGAAGTGATGCCACGCAACTGCCCGTGGGCGATCGAGCATTTCCTCGACGGCCTGGGGATCGACGGGCGTGCCACAGTGGAACTTGATGGCTTGTCGCAAACACTGGATCAGGCCCTTGCCAGTCGCCAACTGCCTGAGAACCGAACCCACCTGGTCGGCTTGCACGCCCAGGCGCTGGCGGATGCATTGGTGCCTTTGGCCATGCGCGAATACTCCATCGCCTCGATCGCGGCCGACGGTGTGCTTGAGCTGATCGTGCGCCAGGAAGTCCATCCTGACGGCAGCCTCGGCGTCGGTTCCGGTTGGTTGACCGAGCACGCCCCTGTGGGTGGCGCTGTCAGCCTGCGGGTACGTCGCAACAGCGGTTTTCACCTGCCCGTAGAGCCGCTACCGATGATTTTTCTGGGCAATGGCACCGGTCTGGCGGGTTTGCGCAGCTTGCTCAAGGCGCGGATTGCCGATGGTCAGCAACGGCAGTGGTTGATCTTTGGCGAGCGTAATCGCGAGTACGATTTTCTCTGCCGTGATGAGCTTCAGGAATGGCTGATTTCGGGTGATCTGGAGCGGCTCGATTTGGCGTTCTCGCGGGATCAGGCCGAGAAGATTTATGTGCAGGATCGACTGCGCGATTCAGCGGAAGAGTTGAAGAAGTGGCTGGCTGACGGTGCGGTGATTTACATCTGCGGGAGTTTGCAGGGCATGGCGTCGGGCGTGGATCACGTACTCAACGAGGTGCTCGGGATATCCGAGGTTGACCGGTTGATTGAACAAGGCCGCTATCGCCGCGACGTCTACTGACTGGAAAAACCTTGTGGGAGCCGCCCGGACCAAGCCCGCTCCCACAGGAGGAATGGGTCAGGCGTTGACGCGTTCTACGGCCAGTTCTACCACTTCCGGCCGTTTGAGCAGTGCATACGTCACTGCCGTCAGCAGACTCCCCGCGACAATCGCCAGCAGATACAGCAACGCGTGATTGATCGCATTCGGAATCGCCAGCACGAACAATCCACCGTGCGGCGCCATGAGTTTGCAGCCGAAGTACATCGACAGCGCGCCGGTCAACGCACCACCGGCGATGCTGGCCGGGATCACCCTTAGCGGGTCCTTGGCGGCGAATGGAATCGCGCCTTCGGAGATGAAGCACAGCCCCAACACCAAGGCCGCCTTGCCCGCTTCGCGTTCGGTCTGGGCGAACTTGCGGCGGGCAATGAACGTGGCGATGCCCAGCCCTATCGGCGGCACCATGCCCGCCGCCATGGTGGCGGCCATCGGTGCATAACTTTGCGAAGCCAGCAGCCCCACCGAGAAGGCATAAGCTGCCTTGTTGATCGGCCCGCCAAGATCGACGCACATCATCCCGCCGAGGAGTACACCCAGCAGAATGGCATTGGTGGTGCCCATGCTGTCGAGAAAATGGGTAAGGCCTTCGAGCATCCCGGCGACCGGTTTGCCGACCACGTAAATCATCACCAGACCGGTGAACAAACTCGCCAGTAATGGAATGATCAGGATCGGTTTCAGGGCCTCAAGACTTTGCGGCAACCGCGCATAACGATTGATCGCCTGGGCTGCATAACCGGCGATGAAACCGGCAATGATCCCGCCAATAAAACCCGCGCCCAAGGTGCTGGCGAGCATCCCGCCAATCATCCCCGGCGCCAGGCCCGGGCGGTCGGCAATGGAGTAGGCAATGTAACCCGCCAGCAGCGGCACCATCAGCTTGAACGCGGTCTCGCCGCCGATCTGCATCAGGGCGGCCGCGAGGGTGCCCTCTTCCTTGAACGCGGTGATGCCGAACACGAATGACAACGCGATCATCAAACCGCCCGCCACCACCATCGGCAGCATGAACGACACCCCGGTCAGCAGGTGCTTGTAGACGCCGGTCTTCTCTTGTTTCACCGCGCCCTTGGCGCCGCTTGCAGCACTTTCCTGCTTGCCTTCGGCCAAGGCTTTTTTCAGCGTCGCCTCCGCTTGCTTCAACGCGATCCCGGTGCCGCAGCGGTAGATTTTCTTGCCGGCAAAACGCTCGGTGGCGACTTCAATATCGCAGGCCAACAGCACCACATCGGCGTCAGCAATGGCGGTAGCGCTCAGCGGATTGCGTGCACCGACCGAGCCCTGGGTTTCCACTTGCAGGTCATAACCCAAACGTTTTGCCGCTTGTTGCAGCGCTTCAGCGGCCATGAAGGTGTGTGCAACACCGGTCGGGCAGGCGGTGATGGCGACTATTCGCGGAGCGCTTTGACTCGCGGCAACGGGTTCGGCGATGACGGCAGGAGCGACATAAATCTGCGCCTCTTGCGCACCCTTGCGCAGCACGACTTCAACGTCCTGCAGCGCCTGAGCCGGGGTGCTCTGGAACACGCGCTTGCCGACGAATCGCGACATGTCCACAGGTGCGCTGGTCACCAGCAGTATCCACTCGGCCGCCTCGATCGTGGCGGCCGACAATTGACGTTCCGGGTGCGTGGCATCGGTCACTTCGACGCTGGTGCTCCAGCCTTGACGCTGCGCGGCGGCATCGAGCAAGCGCGCGCACAGCACACTGGTGACCATTCCGTTCGGGCAGGCCGTAACAATGGCTAACTTCATGAAAAACCCTCTTATTGTTCTGTCAGGGGACGCACGCGCACACCCTGCTCAAGCCGCGCCAGTTGCGCTGCATCACCGATGCCGAAACCGATCTGTGTCACCGCCATGGCGGCGATGGCAGTGGCGGTTCGCAAGGTTTTCTCAGGCGTGTCGGCGCTGAGCAAACCGTGGAGCATGCCCGCCAGCAATGAATCACCCGCGCCCACCGTACTGACGACGCTGACCTCGGGCGGCGTGGCGCGCATCGCCGAGCCGACACTGAACCAGTTCACACCGTCGGCGCCGTGGGAAATCACCACGTGCTCGATGCCCTGTGCATGCAGACGGCTCGCCACTTCAGCTTGAGCCGCCACCGACAACACCTCACAACCAAGCACATCGGCCAGTTCTTCGGTGTTGGGTTTGATCAGCCAAGGGCTGGCCTTGAGCGCTGCGCGCAAAGCCTCGCCACTGGTGTCGAGAGCTACGTTCAGCCCCAGATTTTTCAGCCGCACGATCAACGCCTGCAACCACGCAGGACTGACGCCCTGGGGCAAGCTGCCGGCGACGACGACCGCATCATGACCGGGTGCAATCTGATCGAGTCGATCAAGCAACGCCTGCTGCGCCGCTGGGCTCACCAGTGGTCCGGGGCCGTTGATGTCCGTGATGCGCCCGTCGGCTTCCGCCAGCTTGAGGTTGCTGCGGGTTTCGCCGGGCACCCGGATAAAGGCGTCGACGAAACCGCGTTTGGCGAACAGCGTTTCAAAAGCCTGAAGATTGTCTTCACCGAGAAAACCGCTGACGGTGAGCTGATGCCCGAGGTCCGCCAGTACTTGCGCCACGTTCACGCCCTTGCCGGCGGCGTGGGTGTGCATCGCGTCACTGCGGTTGACTTGACCGGGCTCCATTCGCGCCATCTGGACGGTGAGGTCCAGCGCGGGATTAAGTGTCAGGGTCAGGATCCGGGCCATTACAGCGCCTCCACTAATGCGCGCACTTCATTCGCGCTGCCTACGATCAGGGCCTGTTGAGCAAGGGTCTGCACCTGAGTCAGGTTGAGTTCGCGAATGCGCGCCTTGACCTCGGCGATGCTGCGGCCAGAAACGCTCAGCTCATCGACGCCGAGGCCGACCAGTACAGGCACCGCCAACGGATCAGCCGCCAACTCACCGCAAACGCCCGCCCATTTGCCGTGGGCATGGGCCGCGCGCACGGTGATGTCGATCAGTTGCAGCACGGCCGGATGCAAGCCGTCAGCCTGTGCCGACAAGGTGGGATGACCACGGTCGATGGCCAGGGTGTACTGGGTCAGGTCGTTGGTGCCGACACTGAAGAAGTCGACCTCTTTGGCCAACACTGGCGCCAGTAATGCCGCTGACGGCACTTCGATCATGATTCCCAGTTGCAGGTCCGCGACCGGAATTTCCAGGCGCAGGCGCTCGGTCATGTCTCGGGCCTGGCGCCATTCATCGACGCTGCCGACCATGGGAAACATGATGCGCAACGGGCGGTTATCGGCGGCGCGCAACAAGGCGCGCAATTGCGCTTCCATGACCTTGGGACGTTGCAGGGTCAGGCGAATGCCGCGCACACCGAGGAACGGGTTTTCTTCCTTGGCAATCGGCCAATACGGCAAGGGTTTGTCGCCGCCAACGTCGAGGGTGCGTACCACCAATGGCCGCCCCGCCAGCCCGTCGAGCACGCGGCGGTATTCAGCTTCCTGGGTCGCCTCGTCCGGCGCTTGCGGATGGGCCATGAAAATCAGCTCGGTGCGCAGCAGGCCAATGCCCTCGGCGCCCTGCTCCACCGCGCTGGTCACCCCCGCGCTTTCACCGATGTTGGCGAACACTTCGACCGCGTGACCGTCGGTAGTGAGCGCCGGCTGATGCCGCTGCTCGGCGGCCATCTTCAGGCGTTCTTCACGGGTGTCGCGTTCTTCGGTCGCGCGCTGCAACGTGGCGCTGTCGGCGTCGACATGCAATCGACCACGCTGGCCATCAAGCAGCAGCGGCGTGCCCGGTGCAAGCAGTAACACGGCGGCGCCAGCACCGACCAGCGCCGGGATGCCAAGGGCACGGGCGACGATCGCGCTGTGAGCCGTCGCGCCACCGCGTGCGGTGAGAATACCGGCGACACGCGCGGGATCGAGACGCGCCACATCGGAGGGACCGACTTCGTCCATCACCAGGATGTAAGGTTGTTCCGGCTCGCTCGGGGTTTCGACGCCACTGAGTTGTGCCAACACACGACGACCAATATCACGCAAGTCGGCAGCGCGTTCGGCGAGCAAGGCGTCCTGCAGCGATTCCTGCTGTTTGGCCGCAGCTTCGATCACGCCCATCCACGCCGCTTCGGCGCTTTCGCCTTGCTTGAGGCGCGTGTCGACTTCGTCGGTCAATTCCGGGTCGTCGAGCATTTCCTGGTGGGTGATGAAGATCTCGCGGATGGCCTTGGACTGACTGCGTTCGATCAGGCCTTCGATGTCGCGACGCACTTGTTGCAGCGCTTGCTGGAGACGTTCGCGCTCGATGGCGGCGGACTCTCCGCGCAACGGGTAATCGATGGTTTGCAGCACCTGGATATGCGCCGGGCCGATGGCAATCCCCGGTGCGGCGGCGATAGCCTGGATGACACTGCCGGAGATGGGTGCGAGCAGCACTTCGGCGATGTCGGTCAACACGGCACTCTGTTGGCTCACGGCTGGCAACGGTTCGACCTCTTCACCCAGGCCTTCTTCGATGGCGGCCAGCAAGGCCGGCAAGGCGTCTGCCGCAATGATCGGCTCGGCGATGAATTCCAGCACCTGGCCACGACGCGCACCGAGGCTGAGCAACTTGCTCAGGCTCTTCACAGAGACGGCGCTGTCGTGGCCATCGACAACGCGTACGCGGATCTCGCCTTCGAAGCTTTTCGCCAACTGAGCCAGAATTTTCGCTGGACGGGCATGCAATCCATGGGCGTTGGCCAAGGCGATACGCGCGCTTGGCCAATCGGCCGGCAGTTCGCCGCCAAGGACTTCAAGCACCGCGCGACTGCTGGTAGCGCGACCCAATTCATGGCCGCGACCTTCAATCAACAGCGCGCAAAGTCGTTCGAGCAGAGCTTGGTGCGCTTCTCCGAGGCTGGCCAGGCAGAACAGTCCGCTTAGCGGTTGCCCGAGGTAGCGTATCGGCTTGTCTGGCGTGACGAAGGCCAGACCTGGGCGCTTCACCGTTTGTTCGCTGTGCAACCACCACAAGCCATCACCGAGGGGCAGCGCTTCAACCTGCTGCAACACCGCGGCAAAGCCGTTGCTCACGCAATCAGCCTGGCGCAGCAAACGTGCGCCACGCCAAACCAGCTCTTCGAAATCATCGGCGGACACGCCAAGGCCGATCATCTGCGCGTCCAGCGCCAGCTCCTGCGGTGCGCCTTGTAGCAGTTTCAACAAGGCTTCGGCGGAGCTGGCACGACGCAGGGCCTGGCCCAGATCGGTTTCGCCGAGGGCTCGGGTCAGCAGTTGCAGCAGACGCAGGTGTTCATCGGACTTGGCGGCAATGCCAATCGCCAGGTAGACAATTTGACCGTCGCCCCAGTCCACTCCCTCAGGGAATTGCATCAGCCGTACGCCGGTGGAAAACACCTGATCGCGGGTTTGCGGCGTGCCGTGGGGGATGGCAATACCTTGACCGAGAAAGGTCGAGCCCTGGGCTTCACGCGCTTGCAAACCGGCGAGGTAACCCTCGGCGACCAGGCCATCGGCGACCAGGTGCCGGGCCAGCAAGTCCAACGCTGCAGGCTTGTCCACGGCTGATTGGCCCATGGAAATCTGCTCAATGGTGAGCTCGAGCATGCTTTCTCCTTTTTGGCACCCTATGGGAGGCCAGGTATTGTTTTTGAGGATTCAGCTCAGGCGCTTGTTCATCGTATTTGGCAGTTTTGCGGCAGAACTGGCAAAGGCACCTAAAACGTAGAAAATACGCCTGCTGAAACGTTTAATCTATAACGATCGGCACGTTACTCGATAATGTCTCATCCTTGAAGCGCAACTTGTCGGTTACGTTGCGACAATGGTCGTCTGCCGGAATCGGGTAGGATTGACGAAAATGTCGGGGCACGCTCGAACAAACAAGGAAATCCCGAGTTGAAACTCAGTGATATCGCACAGTTGGCTGGTGTCTCCGTGACCACCGCCAGTTATGTCATCAATGGCAAGGCTGAACAGCAGCGGATCAGCAGCGCCACGGTCGAGCGCGTCCGCGCGGTCGTCGAACTGCATGGCTTTACGCCCAACCCACAGGCTGCCGGACTGCGAAGCCGGCACACCCGCACGCTGGGTTTCATTCTGCCGGACCTGGAAAACCCCAGTTACGCGCGGATTGCAAAGTTGCTGGAACAAGGCGCTCGTGCTCGCGGCTACCAGCTGCTGATCGCCAGTTCGGACGACGCGCCAGACAGCGAACGGCAACTGCTGCAACTGTTTCGAGCCAGGCGTTGCGACGCCCTGATCGTCGCCAGTTGCCTGCCAACCAGCGACGACAGCTACCGCCAATTACAGGCCAAAGGCATTCCGATCATCGCGATCGACCGGGTCATGGAACCCGAGCATTTCTGTTCGGTAATCAGTGACGACCGGGAAGCCAGCCTGCAACTGACCCGCAGTCTACTGGACCCCGTGCCCAAACAGATCGCCCTGATTGGCGCTCGCCCCGAACTGAGCATCAGCCAGGAGCGTGCCGCCGGGTTCAAAGAGGCATTGGCCGGGTTCAAAGGCGAAGTGCTGATTGAACACGGCGAATCCTTCAGCCGCGAATGTGGCAAGCAGTTGATGGACGAAATGCTTCAGCGCCTGGGGCATTTGCCGGACGCTCTGGTCACGACGTCCTACGTGTTGTTGCAGGGCGTATTCGATGCCTTGCACGACTTCCCGCTGAAATCCCGCCCGCTGCGCCTTGGCACCTTTGGTGACACGCAGTTGCTGGACTTCTTGCCGTTACCGGTCAACGCCATGGCCCAGCAGCATCAATTGATCGCCGACAAGGCGCTAGAGCTGGCCTTGGCCGCGATTGAACAGTCGGACTACCAGCCCGGCGTGCAAGCTATCGCGCGGACATTCAAGCAGCGTATTCGCCAGGACTGAACCGTGGAGCTGATCGACACCCACACGCACCTGGATTTTCCCGACTTCGACGCCGATCGCATGGCGTTGCTGGCCGAGAGTCGTGCGCTCGGTGTTCAGCGGATGGTGGTGTTGGGGGTTTATCAGGGGAACTGGCAACGGGTCTGGGACCTGGTGCAAAGCGATCCTGACTTGCACGCAGCGTTCGGCTTGCACCCGGTGTACCTGGATCAACATCAGCCAGGGGATTTGCCCGAACTCGGTGACTGGCTGACACGATTGGCCGGTCATCGGCAGCTATGCGCGGTGGGTGAGATCGGTCTGGATTATTTCATCGAAACCCTGGACCGCGAACGCCAGCAAACGTTGTTCGACGCGCAACTGCAACTGGCGGTGGACTTTGACTTACCGGCGCTGATCCACGTGCGTCGCAGCCATGCGGCAGTGATTGCCACGCTCAAACGGTTTCGCTTGAAACGCGCGGGAATCATCCATGCGTTTGCGGGAAGCAAGGAAGAGGCTCGCGAGTACATCAAGCTGGGTTTCAAACTCGGTCTGGGTGGCGCTGCAACCTGGCCGCAGGCGCTGCGCATGCACCGCGTACTTGCTGAACTGCCACTGGACGCCGTGGTACTGGAAACCGACTCACCGGACATGGCGCCCGCAATGTTCGCCGGTCAACGCAACAGTCCGGCGCATTTGCCGGACATTTGCGCCGCATTGGCGGAAATTATGGGGATCAGCCCTGAGCAGTTGGCAGCGGTCAGCACTGCCAATGCGCGTGAAGTGTTCCGCTGGTGACCAACGTAGCGCCTTGTCGGCGCTACGGATGTTTTCAGACCCGGAACGCACTGATCAGCTGTTTCAACTCCACTACCTGAGCCGACAATGCACGGCTGGCATCTTCGGTCTGGTGGGCCCCTTCGGCCGTACGCTCGCCTGCCCGATTGATCTCGACGATGTTCTGGTCGATGTCATGGGCCACGGCGGTTTGCTGCTCCACGGCGGCGGCGATCTGCTGGTTCTGATCGACGATCATGCCGACGGCGCCAAGAATGTTTTCCAATGCTTGCTGGACCTTCTCCGATTGCCCGACAGTGCCGCTGGCCATCTGATGACTGGTGCCCATGGCTTTCACCGCTGCGCCCACGCCGCTGTGCAGTCTGATGATCATCTGCTCGATTTCTTCGGTCGATTGCTGCGTGCGCTTGGCCAGTGTCCTGACTTCATCGGCGACCACCGCGAATCCACGGCCCTGCTCACCCGCCCGCGCAGCTTCAATTGCCGCGTTGAGTGCCAGCAGGTTGGTTTGCTCAGCAATGCTTTTGATCACTTCCAGCACACGACTGATGGATTGGCTGTCGCTCGCCAGTTGATTGATCACCAGGACAGATTGATCAATTTCGCCGGCAAGGGCTGCGATGCTGCCCTGCTGTGACTGCACAAGTCCGCGTCCGTTGAGGGTTTCATCGTTGACGCTGTGCGCGCTGCTGACCGCGGCGGCGGCACTGCGCGCGACCTCCAGAGAGGTGGCGGACATCTGGTTCATGGCCGTGGCGACCTGCTCGATCTGCGAGCGCTGCCCCGCCACTGCCTGGTTGCTTTGGGCAGAAACGTTTTCGACCTGACCGGCCTGGCGCTCGACCTCGCTGACGGTTTGTCCGACGCGCTCGATCAGGTCATGGATTTTCTTCACGGTCCCGTTGAACACTTCGCCCAACTCGCCGAGTTCGTCGCGACTGTTGGCACTGAACGTCACTGTCATGTCGCCCGCTGCGACTTTGTCCATCACCGCGCCAAGACGCTTGAGGGTGGTGCGGGTCGAGGCGTAGAAACCGCCGTATAGGTAAAAGATCAACACGAACACCACCGACAGCGCCACGGCCTGCAGGATCATATGCGTGCGATTCTGCTCCAGTCGTTGCTGTAACTGGGTGCCGAGAAATTTCAGGGTGGCTTCGTTGAGTTGGTAGGTTTGGTCCATCAGGCCAGTGACGGTGTCGTAAAAACCTTGCCACGGCGCATCAAGCGTATCGGCCATCACCACCTGTTCTTCGAACAGTTCACTGGCTTTTTTAAGCGAGGCTTTGCTGGTATCGGCCAGAGCCGTCAGCGAGTCCTTGGCCGCTTTGCTCGAACCCAGTGTGTCTTGCAATTTCAGGCCGTACTCAGCCTGGAGCTTTTCGATCTGCACCAGCAATTCATCAAATCGGGTGCTCGATGCCGAGTTGAGAAAACCCTGTCCCAGGGAAAAAGAGCCCATCGCCCGGCCTTCACCCAACAGTTGGGTGACGGATGGGGTGACGGTAGTGATGAGTTCGGTCAGCTGACGCATGTCGCTTTGAGTGTCACGACTCAGGCCCGCCTGACTGGCGATGATCTGACTGAAAATTTGTGCGCTGCCCAGTAACTTGCCAATCATCCCGCTTTTGCTTTGCAGGGAGCTTTCCGCTTGCTGGGCTTTGAACGCCGCAATCATTTCATCGCGCTTGGCATCGAATACCGCGATCTGCTCGGGGTCCGTGGACATCGCGGCCAAGCCTTGCAGACGAGCCAGTACGCTTTGCTCCAGCGCGCTGATCTTCGATTCGACATTGCCGGCTTTACCCGACTGCCCCAGGGTGACGTTGATCTGCACCAGGTTGTTCAGGGTCTCGAGATCGCGACGAAGTGCCAGGCTGCTGCCGAGTAAATCGATGCTTTGCAGTTCGATGCGGGTGCCCTGAAATTCGCGATAGGAATCGCGTACCAGATAGAAGTTGGTCACCAGCATCGGTATGAGGAACAGCACGCTGATCAGGCTGAACTTCATGCCGAAGCTCAGGCGATTCATTAGCGCGACGGCGGGATAGAGCAAGCTCTTCACTGTGAAGTCTCCCTTTGATTTCTTATTTTTATTGGCAGGCGCACAGAGAAAGCAGATAGCCACTATTGGGCGCTATCTCTGTATAGCTTAAATCGGCAGGAGGTTTTGTAACTTAAGGTTAACGGAGGAGGGATTTGTGTAGCAGCGAGTGAAACCTGCTGCTACACGGCAGTTGTGTTTAGGGAAGAACCGTCCACAACGCGAATCCGGCATACCAGAGCAATGCTGCGCGCAGCAGCAGTTCCCAGATTCGGTCCAGGCTGTTGATGCCGTCGGGCCCGACCACCGGCGCCGGTATTTCACCGGCCACCAGCCCGACCTTCTCGATCAATTGGGCAGCACTGATGTTCCAGTTGAGCAGTTCATGCAACATTACCCGACTGACCGCGACAAAGTTGCCCACCAGCGCAAAACTCGCCGCCAGCAGGCGCACCGGTATCCAGTCGAACGCATGCCGCAATTGCGCAGCACGTTCGGTGACCGCCGGGTTTTTTCCGTGTTCTTCGGCCAACGCTAACAGGCGATAGCTGAGCGCCGCGACCGGACCCAGCAGGAAATACCAGAAAATCACAGCGAAAAAGCTTTGGTAAGCCTCCCACAGCAAGTGACCTTCGACGCGCTCCAGCAGTTGTTCGCCGTTGTCTGCACAAATACCCAGATCGCGATTCGCGACGTGCGCTGCCGCCTGCAGATCTTCCCGGCGCCAGGCATCGCGAAACGGGCCAAGACCGGCCAGCAAATCGCCACGGCCCAGGCTGTAGATCACTACCAGCAAATGCACGGGCAACGCCAAAAGACCGTAGGCCACCGGCTCAAGCACGATCAACAGCAACCCCAGCACCGCGACCGGCAGTAACACGAGCACGATCAATATCAGCCATGGGTGGCTGGCAAAACGTGGGCTTGCTTCAAGCTTGTTCAGCTCGCTTACCCAACCACTGTCGCGCTGAACACGATGACGAAGGGCCGAGAACTTCTCGATCCAGACCGCCAACAGCAACACCAGAAAACTCATTGTTGTTCCTCTTTTGCCAAGGCCGCGCGATAGCGAGCCCAGTCGAACGCTGGACCCGGATCGGTTTTACGTCCGGGTGCGATGTCACTATGACCGCAGATACGCTGTGCTGTGATGGCCGTGAAGGCGCTTTGCAGCTGTCGGGTCAGGGCCGTCAATGCGTTGTATTGAGCATCGGTGAACGGCAGATCATCCGTACCTTCCAGCTCAATGCCCACGGAAAAATCGTTACAGGTTTCCCGACCTTCGAAAACCGAGACACCCGCATGCCAGGCGCGCTCCAGACAAGAGACAAACTGGGTGACCTTGCCGTCACGTTCGATCAGGAAATGCGCGGACACACGAAGATCAGCTATCCCTTCAAAGTAGGGGTGCTCTGTGACGTCCAGGCGATTCTGGAAAAACGCCTGCACCTTGCCGGTGGCGAACTGCGCGGGCGGCAGGCTGATGTTGTGGATCACCAGCAGGGAAATTTCGCCCGTGGGGCGCGCATTGAAGTTAGGCGAAGGGCAGACCTGCACGCCCTGACACCAACCACTTGCGGGATCCAAGTGCATACCGGTTCCTTGAGCATCGACTGTGTTGGCGCCCAGTATGCCGCGATAGACCCTCGCGACGCGATCACTTGCCACAATTGATGTGGCTGGAGAATCGACCAAATGCACCTTTCATCACCCAGGAAAGGCCTCTGATGCCTTGGGTTGCCGCGCGCCATGCCCCTATAATCGGATCACTTTGTTTGTGGAGTCCGTTATGCCGAATCTACGTCTCGCCGACTTGACCGCCGAAATCGAAGCCAACGTGCGCCGTGCGTTGCTCGAAGACATCGGCAGCGGCGACATCACCGCACAATTGATCCCGGCTGAACGCCTGGCCAAAGCGACCATCATCACCCGCGATGCTGCCGTTATCGCGGGCACCGCATGGGTCGATGCTGTATTCCGGCAATTGGACCCTCGAGTGGCCGTTCATTGGCAGGTGCGCGATGGCGAACGGGTGAAACCCAATCAAGCGCTGTTCCACCTCGAGGGGCCGGCACGCTCGCTTCTCACCGGAGAGCGCTGCGCACTGAACTTCCTGCAGCTGCTTTCAGGGGTGGCCACTCGCGCGCAGTACCTGGCGGATTACGTTGCCGAGACCCAGGTGAAACTGCTCGACACCCGCAAAACCCTTCCGGGGCTGCGTCTGGCGCAAAAATATGCCGTGACCTGTGGCGGTTGCCACAATCACCGCATCGGCCTGTATGACGCGTTCCTGATCAAAGAGAACCACATAGCAGCCTGTGGTGGCATCCCTGAAGCCATCAACGCCGCGCACAAGATTGCCCCGGGCAAACCGGTGGAGATCGAGGTGGAAAGTCTTGAGGAGTTGAAGCAAGCCCTGGCAGCAGGTGCGGACATCATCATGCTTGATGAGCTGAGCCTGGATGACATGCGCGAAGCGGTGCGCCTTAACGGCGGCAAGGCGAAACTGGAAGCCAGCGGTGGCATCAACGAAAGTACGCTACTGCCGATCGCTGAAACGGGCGTGGATTACATTTCGATCGGTGCGATGACCAAGGATGTAAAGGCCGTTGATCTGTCGATGCGGCTCAGCCTCTGACTGCGAAATGAAAAACTGTAGGAGCGAGCTTGCTCGCGATGGTCGTTAACGATAACGCGAGTTTACAGACTAAACGCGCCGCTCTTGAGTCCATCGCGAGCAAGCTCGCTCCTACACGCTTTATCAGACCACCAGATTATTCATCTCGCAGTACTCTTCCCACTCGACACCCAGCACTTCGGCCGCCTCCTTGTGCAAAACCAGGCGCGCCTCCTCAAACTCTTCAGGTGTTGAGGTGTACTTGAGCGTCAGCTCCCAAGGCTGCAATCCCTGGGATTCAGCCTCGTCCTCGAATGCCCACTGGATCTGGTCTTTCTGATCATCGGCCGGCAGGTCCTTGATCTCTTCGGCCAACTGGGGGGAATCCAGCAAGTACTTCTTCAGCGCTTCTTCGTGTCTGGCTTCTTGGGTCAATTCTTTAACGGTCATGGCGTTCTCTTTGATCTGGGAATGGAAGATGGATCTGGATCATCAAGGATCTCTCTGACGCAAAAAGCCGTTTGAAACCCGGCTTGCCTGGCCTTCAGAACCATTCGGGATCATCTGAAAACAACGTGTCGCTGGTGCCCGAGACAGGAATCGAACCTGCGACCTTCGCGTTACGAGTGCGCTGCTCTACCGGCTGAGCTACACGGGCAGTGGGCTAAACCTAGCACTGACTACCGAGTCAGGCAACTTGCCAAATCGCCTAAATCAAAAGATCGCAGTCTGCGGCAGCTCCTACACAGATCTACTGTAGGAGCTGCCGCAGGCTGCGATCTTTTGATCTTTCTGCACACAGCAAAACGCCCCGAACCAGTCGGGGCGTTTTGTTGTTCAGCGGTTAAGCGGGGGGGTCGTTAAACGCCCGATGCCTTGGCTGCTGCTACGTCTTTGATGGACAGCTTGATACGGCCGCGGTTGTCCACGTCCAGTACCAGTACTTCCACTTCCTGGCCTTCTTTCAGGATGTCGGTCACTTTTTCTACGCGAGCGTCGCTCAGCATCGAGATGTGAACCAGACCGTCCTTGCCAGGCAGGATGTTGACGAATGCGCCGAAGTCGACGATGCGCTCAACCTTACCCACGTAGATCTTGCCGATTTCAGCTTCTGCGGTGATGCCCAGAACGCGCTGACGTGCAGCTTCAGCAGCTTCCTTGGTTTCGCCGAAGATCTTGATCGAGCCGTCGTCTTCGATGTCGATCGAAGCCTTGGTCTCTTCACAGATCGCACGAATGGTCGCGCCGCCTTTACCGATAACATCACGGATTTTGTCGGTGTCGATTTTCATCGCGATCATGGTCGGAGCATTTTCCGACAGTTCGGTACGGGACTGACCAATGATCTGGTTCATCTGACCGAGGATATTCAGGCGCGCTTCCAGGGCTTGGCCCAGAGCGATTTCCATGATTTCTTCGGTGATGCCCTTGATCTTGATGTCCATCTGCAGCGCGGTAACACCTTTGGCGGTACCGGCTACTTTGAAGTCCATGTCGCCGAGGTGGTCTTCGTCACCCAGGATGTCGGTCAGGATGGCGAACTTTTCGCCTTCTTTAACCAGACCCATGGCGATACCGGCAACCGGTGCCTTCATCGGAACGCCGGCATCCATCAGGGCCAGCGAAGCGCCGCAGACCGAAGCCATGGAGCTCGAACCGTTGGACTCGGTGATTTCCGACACAACACGGATGGTGTACGGGAACACGTCGGCAGCAGGCAGCATGGCGGCAATCGAACGACGGGCCAGACGGCCGTGACCGATTTCGCGACGACCAGCGCCACCCATACGACCACACTCACCTACCGAGAACGGAGGGAAGTTGTAGTGCAGCATGAACGGGTCTTTTTTCTCGCCTTCCAGGGTGTCCAGCAGTTGCGCGTCACGGGCAGTACCCAGCGTTGCAACGACCAGAGCCTGGGTTTCGCCACGGGTGAACAGAGCCGAACCGTGGGTCTTTGGCAGAACGCCGACTTCGATGTTCAAAGGGCGTACGGTCTTGGTGTCGCGACCATCGATACGTGGCTTGCCGTTTACGATGTTTTCGCGAACGGTGCGGTATTCGATTTCGCCGAAGGCAGCTTTGACTTCGCTGGAAGAAGGCTGGCCTTCTTCACCGGACAGCTTGGCAACAACCTGGTCTTTCAGCTCACCCAGGCGAGCGTAACGGTCGGCCTTGATGGTGATGGTGTAAGCCTGGGAGATCGCGTCGCCGAACTCGGCACGGATAGCGCCCAGCAGAGCAGTGGCTTCAGGCGCAGGAGCCCAGGTCCAGGTTGGCTTGGCAGCTTCGGCAGCCAGTTCTTTAACAGCGTTGATCACAACCTGGAACTCGTCGTGAGCAAACAGTACCGCACCCAGCATCTGGTCTTCGGTCAGCTCTTTGGCTTCCGATTCAACCATCAACACGGCTTCCGACGTACCGGCAACGACCATGTCCAGGCTCGAAGCTTTCTGTTGTTCGTAAGTCGGGTTCAGCAGGTAGCCGGTGCTTTCGTGGAAAGCAACGCGGGCAGCGCCGATCGGGCCATCGAAAGGAATACCGGAGATGGCCAGAGCAGCCGAGGTACCGATCATCGCAGCGATGTCCGGATCGGTTTTCTTGCTGGTGGAAACGACGGTGCAGACAACCTGCACTTCGTTCATGAAGCCTTCTGGGAACAGCGGACGGATCGGACGGTCGATCAGTCGGGAAGTCAGAGTTTCTTTCTCGGAAGGACGGCCTTCACGCTTGAAGAAACCGCCAGGGATCTTACCGGCAGCGTAAGTTTTTTCCTGGTAGTGAACGGACAGAGGGAAGAAGCCCTTGCCTGGATCGGCTTGCTTGGCGCCGACTACAGTTACCAACACGCTGACGTCGTCGTCAACGGTGACCAATACTGCGCCGGAGGCCTGACGGGCGATACGGCCAGTCTCGAGAGTAACGGTCGACTGACCGAACTGGAATTTTTTGATTACCGGGTTCACGGTGTCCTACCTTCTTTTGTGGCTCTTGGGGAACTTGTCTTCTTGCGAAATTCTTGGGCAATGTCGGGAATCGGCCCAACGCCTGTCCAGGGTAAAACGTGTATCCAGATAAAACTTGAGGCTGGGAGCCTGCCATGCGCCAGCGGGAATCCCACTGACGTACGACAGACAACCAACCTCTAGCGCAATCGCTTATTAGCGACGCAGACCCAGGCGACCGATCAGAGCCTGATAACGACCCAGATCCTTGCCTTTCAGGTAGTCCAGCAGCTTACGACGCTGGTTTACCATGCGGATCAGACCACGACGGGAGTGGTGATCTTTACCGTTGGCCTTGAAGTGACCTTGCAGCTTGTTGATGTTGTGGGTCAGCAGTGCAACTTGCACTTCTGGCGAACCAGTGTCACCAACAGCTTGCTGGTAGTCAGCTACGATTTGAGCTTTTTCTTGAACGTCGAGAGCCATGAGGCAATCCTTTTATCAGGAAACTGTTTCAAAGAAACAGCTTCAACAGGCCAGGGACAAATCCCTGTATCTAAAAATGAGTAGTGACCGTGCCTGTTAACAGCCACCCTCGTCCGGTCATTCTGACCGAATCAGTCGACGCGGCGCGATGCGCCCGTCTTCGCTCACTTCACCGATTCCGATGAAGCGACCGTTGTGATCCTGTACCCGTACCATGCCAAACTTCGGTGCATCCGGGGCGCGTACCGGCTGGCCGTTAAGCCAGTAGAACGAGCTGTGCTCCGAGAACTGCAACAGCGGCCAATCCAGCAGACCGCTGTCCGATGGCATGAGGAAGCGATCTACCGCTTCGTTGCCGCCTTCGGCATGTACGGCTTCCAGCTCTTCAAGCGTAACCGTCTGCGCCAGCGTGAACGGCCCGGCCTGGGTACGTCGCAATTCAGCAACGTAAGCGCCACAACCGAGTTGCTCGCCGATATCCTCCACCAAAGTGCGGATATAGGTGCCTTTGCTGCAATCCACTGCCAGCCGCGCAGTATCACCTTCGAAGGCCAGCAATTCCAAGCGCGCAATAGTAACAGAACGCGGTTCGCGCTCCACTACTTCGCCTGCACGGGCCAGCTTGTACAGCGGCTGTCCATCACGCTTGAGTGCCGAGTACATCGGCGGTATCTGACTGATTTGCCCACGAAATTTCGGCAGTGCCGCTTCGACATCGGCGCGACCAACGGTCACCGGTCGCTCCTGCAAAACCTCACCTTCGGCATCCGCCGTCGTGGTGGTTTTGCCCAACTGCGCCAGGGTTTCATAGGCCTTGTCGGAATCAAGCAGGTACTGCGAAAACTTGGTCGCCTCACCGAAGCACAACGGCAATACGCCAGTGGCCAGCGGATCGAGACTGCCGGTGTGACCGGCCTTCTCGGCGTTCAGCAACCAGCGAACCTTCTGCAACGCCGCGTTGGAAGTAAAGCCCAGCGGTTTGTCGAGCAGGATGATGCCGCTGACGTTACGACGGATACGTTTGACCTGAGCCACCGATTACTCCTTGGCGTCTTCGGGTTCAGCCGCTTCCGGGCGCTGACTGTCTTCAGCCACCGCACGCTCGATCAAGGCCGACAGGTGCGCCCCACGCACGACGCTTTCGTCGTAGTGGAAGTGCAACTGCGGAACACTGCGCAGCTTCATTTCACGCGCTAACTGCATACGCAGGAAGCCGGCGGCGGAGTTGAGCACCTTGATGCTCTGTGCAATGTCTTCGGCGTTGTCCTGGCCCATCACGGTGATGAAGATCTTGGCGTGACCGACGTCACGGCTGACTTCAACAGCGGTAATGGTCACCAGGCCTACGCGTGGGTCTTTGACTTCACGACGGATCAGCTGTGCCAGCTCACGCTGCATCTGATCGCCGATACGTTGGGTACGGCTGTATTCTTTTGCCATGTCTTGTTACCTGTTACTGCCCCACGGTGAAACCCGTGTGGTCTGAAAGCGGCAAACGCCCGGCCTGACAGAAGCCAGACCGGGCGTTGCGTTTAGAGTCCTGACGCCTGACCGCGCATCTGCATGCGGCGGTTCGGCGTGGCCCTTGAAGTGCGCGAGTTAGAGGCTGCGAGCAACCTGAACCTTCTCGAAGACTTCGATCTTGTCACCGACTTTGACGTCGTTGTAGCTCTTCACGCCGATACCGCATTCCATGCCGGCACGTACTTCGGAAGCGTCATCCTTGAAGCGGCGCAGAGATTCCAGCTCGCCTTCGAAGATAACGATGTCTTCACGCAGTACACGGATTGGACGGTTACGGTGAACAACACCTTCGAGAACCATGCAACCAGCGATCGCGCCAAACTTCGGCGAACGGAACACGTCACGGACTTCAGCGATACCCAGGATGTTCTCGCGAACATCACTGCCCAGCATACCGGTGAGGGCTTTCTTGACGTCTTCGATGATGTCGTAGATCACGTTGTAGTAACGCATATCCAGACCTTCCTGCTCGACGATCTTGCGAGCGCCAGCATCGGCACGCACGTTGAAGCCAAACAGTACAGCGTTGGAGGCCAGTGCCAGGTTGGCGTCGGACTCGGTGATACCACCGACACCGCCACCGACAACACGCACTTGCACTTCGTCGTTACCCAGGCCGTTCAAGGCACCGTTCAACGCTTCCAGCGAACCACGGACGTCGGATTTGAGGACGATGTTGAGCGTCTTCTTCTCTGCCTGACCCATGTTTTCGAAGATATTTTCCAGCTTGCCGGCGTGAGCGCGAGCCAACTTGACTTCGCGGAACTTGCCTTGACGGAACAGAGCCACTTCACGGGCTTTCTTCTCGTCGGACAACACGCTCATCTCGTCGCCAGCGTCCGGCGTACCGTCCAGGCCGAGGATCTCGACAGGGATGGAAGGACCGGCTTCCTTGATTGGCTTGCCGTTCTCGTCGAGCATGGCACGTACACGGCCATAGTTCGAACCGACCAGCACCATATCGCCTTGGCGCAGGGTACCGTCTTGAACCAGAACGGTTGCAACCGGGCCGCGACCTTTGTCGAGACGCGATTCAACCACAACACCGCGACCTGGGGCCGATGGGGTTGCTTTCAGTTCAAGTACTTCAGCTTGCAGCAGGACAGCTTCGAGCAACTCGTCCACGCCGGTACCGACTTTCGCCGAAACCGATACGAACGGGGTGTCGCCGCCCCACTCTTCCGAAGTCACGCCGTGAACCGACAGTTCGCTGCGGATGCGATCGAGATCGGCGCCCGGCTTGTCGATCTTGTTCACTGCAACAACCAGTGGAACACCAGCGGCCTTGGCGTGCTGGACAGCTTCAATGGTCTGCGGCATCACGCCGTCGTCCGCTGCAACTACCAGAATCACGATGTCAGTCGCCTTGGCACCACGGGCACGCATTGCGGTAAACGCGGCGTGACCAGGAGTATCAAGGAAGGTGACCATGCCGCGTTCGGTTTCAACGTGGTACGCACCGATGTGCTGAGTGATACCACCGGCTTCGCCAGCAGCTACCTTGGCACGACGGATGTAGTCGAGCAGCGACGTCTTACCATGGTCAACGTGGCCCATTACGGTCACGACTGGCGCACGGGAGAACGTCTCACCTTCAAACTTCAGGGATTCGGCCAGGGAATCTTCCAGGGCGGTGTCGCTGACCAAGGTCACTTTGTGGCCCAACTCCTCAGCCACAAGCTGAGCAGTTTCCTGATCAAGCACCTGGTTGATGGTCGCTGGAGTACCCAGTTTGAACATGAACTTGATGATTTCAGCAGCCTTGACCGACATCTGCTGAGCGAGATCGCCAACAGTGATGGTCTCGCCGATCTGCACATCACGCACGACAGGGCCGGTTGGGCTCTGGAAACCGTGAGCATTGCGTTTCTTCAGCTTGGCCTTGCCGCGACCACCACGACGGAAGCTATCGCTTTCTTCGTCGGTAGTACGTGGCGCAACACGTGGAGCAGGCGCTTTTTCTTTGACCGAAGCACGATGTGGAGCGTTTTTGCGCTCGCCATCGCCACTGCCACGACGATTGTTATCGTCGGCGCGTGGTTTGTCCGGACGGCGCTGTTCGTTCTGCTTGTTGCGAACGTCAGCAGACGGTGCTGGAGCAGCAGCTACAACCGGAGCGCTTTCACGCACTGGCTCGGCGGCCACAGCAGGAGCCGCGACTGCCTCATTGGTAGCGGATTGCGCAGCAGCAGGCTGGCGAGGCGCTTCTTCTTCGGCGCGACGCTTGGCTTCTTCTTCAGCCTTCTGACGGGCAGCATTTTCTACTGCGCGACGTTCATCCAGTTCGCGTTTGCGCTCGGCTTCGATTTCTTCCGGGCTGCGCTGTACGAAGACTTTCTTCTTGCGCACTTCAACGCTGATGCTTTTGCTGCCAGCAACACGCAGGGTGCTGGTGGTTTTACGCTGCAGCGTGATCTTGCGTGGTTCTTCCACTTTCGCCTTGTGACTGCTTTTCAAATGAGTCAGCAAAGATTGCTTCTCACTGTCAGTCACATGTTCTTCGGCGGCGGTGTGCGGCAGACCTGCCTCACGCATCTGCTGCAACAGGCGCTCTACCGGTGTTTTGACCTCAAAGGCCAGTTGTTTCACCGTGACTTGCGTCATGCACTTCTCTCCTCAGGCCGCGCCTAATTACTCGAACCAATGGGCTCGGGCGGCCATGATCAACTTGCCGGCACGATCATCGTCAATGCCGTCGATGTCGAGCAGGTCGTCAATAGACTGCTCGGCCAGGTCTTCGCGGGTAATTACGCCGCGCACCGCCAGTTCCATCGCCAAATCCTTGTCCATACCCTCAAGCGAGAGCAGGTCTTCGGCCGGATGGGCGTCTGCCAGCTTTTCCTCAGTAGCGATGGCTTTGGTCAACAAACGATCCTTGGCACGAGCGCGAAGCTCGTTGACGGTTTCTTCGTCAAAGCCGTCGATGTTGAGCATTTCTTCCAACGGTACGTAGGCAATCTCTTCCAGGCTGGTGAAGCCTTCATCTACCAGCACCTGCGCCAGGTCTTCGTCGACTTCCAGCTCGTCGATGAAATTGCGCAGGATGTCGCCGGTTTCTGCTTGCTGCTTAGCCTGGATGTCCGATTCGGTCATCACGTTCAGGGTCCAGCCAGTCAACTGGCTGGCCAGACGCACGTTCTGACCACCACGACCGATGGCCTGAGCCAGATTGTCTGCGCCAACGGCGATGTCCATTGCATGGGCATCCTCGTCAACGATAATTGCCGCCACTTCAGCCGGCGACATTGCATTGATTACGAACTGAGCCGGGTTGTCATCCCACAGGACGATATCCACACGCTCACCACCCAACTCGCCCGACACTGCCTGGACGCGCGAACCGCGCATACCGATGCAAGCGCCCTGCGGGTCAATGCGCTTGTCCTTGGAGCGGACTGCGATCTTGGCGCGCGAACCCGGGTCACGGGACGCAGCCATTACCTCGATCAGGCCTTCTGCGATTTCCGGCACTTCGATGCGGAACAACTCGATCAGCATTTCCGGCGCAGTACGCGACAGGATCAGCTGCGGGCCGCGGTTCTCAGTGCGGATTTCCTTCAGCAGTGCACGCAGGCGCACACCCACCCGGAAAGTCTCGCGGGAGATGATGTCTTCACGAGCCAGCAACGCTTCAGCGTTGTTGCCCAGGTCGACGATCACGTTGTCGCGGGTGACTTTCTTCACGGTGCCGGAGATGATTTCTCCCAGGCGCTCGCGGTAGGCGTCAACGACTTGAGCGCGCTCGGCTTCGCGAACTTTCTGCACAATGACTTGCTTTGCAGTCTGTGCAGCAATGCGGCCGAACTCGATGGATTCAATCTTTTCTTCGACTACGTCACCGACCTGAGCACCAGGATGCGTTTCTGCAACCTTGCTCGGCCAGGTTTCGATGGCCGGATCGTCCAGATCGGCTTCTTCGACGACCGTCCAGCGACGGAATGTCTCGTAAGCGCCCGTGTGGCGATTGATTTCCACACGCAGATCGACTTCGTCCTCAAAACGCTTTTTGGTAGCAGTGGCCAGAGCCAGCTCCAGCGCTTCAAAAATTACGTTTGCCGGCACGCCCTTTTCATTGGATACCGACTCAACAACCAGCAGTACTTCTTTGCTCATCGTACGCCTCGCCTTTCGCAAGCCATTGGATCCGCGGGATCCGCGTCTCAGTCAAAACTGGGAATAATGTTGGCCTTGTCGATCATATCGATCGGCAACAGGAACTCATGGTCTTCAACCTGCACCACGACGTCCTGCTCTTCTACACCGCGCAGAAGGCCCTGAAAGTTGCGTCGACCTTCAAAAGGCGAGCGCAGCTTGATCTTCACTTGTTCACCGGCAAATTTTGCAAACTGCTCAATAGTGAACAGCGGGCGTTCCATGCCAGGCGAGGAAACTTCTAGGGTGTATTCAACGGCGATTGGATCTTCAACATCCAGGACACCGCTGATCTGACGGCTGACAATGGCACAATCGTCCACCAGCACGCCGCCCTCTTTATCGATATAAACGCGCAACATTGAGTGGCGACCTTGAGCCGAAAACTCAATACCCCAGCATTCATAGCCTAGGGCCACGACCACCGGGGCCAGCAAGGCCTGCAACTCTTCTAGCTTGCTCGACACCTGAACCCCCTCGTGCATGTATGTGCATGCTATGCAAAATAAAAAAATGGGCGAAACGCCCATCCTTGAAACGCCGTCGAACAGCGGCGTTATAAAGTGTCCAGCTAACAAAAAGCCCCTGAAAAGGGGCTCCTTAAACTGGTTGCGGGGGCCGGATTTGAACCGACGACCTTCGGGTTATGAGCCCGACGAGCTACCAGACTGCTCCACCCCGCGACAAAGCTGGGGCGGAAGTATACGACCGATCCCTAACAGGGTCAATGTAACCTTCCACCTACAAGAAAGCCCGCAACAGCGGGCTTTCCTGATAATTGGTACCGAGAAGGGGACTCGAACCCCTACACCCTATGGGCACAACCACCTCAAGGTTGCGTGTCTACCAATTCCACCACCTCGGCAATACTACGTTTGAAACCCTTCTTACTTCTGCTCTTGAGCTGGAGGCACGTCAGTCGCTGGAGTAGCCGACTTTTGCTCTTGAAGCACCGGTACATCATCAGAAGCCGGCTGTTGCTTTGGAACTTCCAAGACCGCTGGATTTGGCAAACCTACTTGAGTCAGCTGATGAGCTTTCTCTTTAGCAAAGTAACCTAACCCTAAGCTGGTTATGAAGAAACCTGCGGCAAGTATAGCAGTAAACTTACTAAGAAAGGTAGAGGAACCTTGGCTTCCGAACACAGTATTTGAAGCACCTGCTCCGAAAGACGCACCAGCATCCGCACCTTTACCCTGCTGCAGCAAAACCAGAGCAACTACGCCCAATGCACCCAGCAGATGAAAAACGACTACGACTGTTTCCAGCATTTTTTCAGTTTCCCGCGGCGCGACAAATCGCACCGAACTCATCTGCATTCAGGGAAGCCCCACCAATGAGCCCCCCATCGATATCCGGCATGCCGAACAGTTCGACCGCATTGGCCGCCTTCACGCTGCCGCCGTATAGAAGCCGCACACCTTGTGCGACCTCAGAATTCTTTGCCGCCAACTGAGCGCGGATGGCTGCATGCACATCCTGCGCTTGTTGCGGTGAAGCAGTCAGCCCGGTGCCAATGGCCCAGACCGGCTCGTAAGCAATTACCGCTTTTGCAAATACTTCGACACCCAGCTCTTCAATGATGCTGTCCAGCTGACGCCCGACAACATCAAGAGTCTTACCAGCTTCGCGCTGCTCGAGAGTTTCCCCTACGCACAACACCGGAATCAAGCCAGAAGCCTGTGCCGCTGCGAACTTGCGGATAAGCATTGCATCCTGCTCGCCCATTATCTGGCGGCGCTCGGAATGCCCGACAAGTACCAGGGAACAACCTGCATCCACCAACTGACTCGGCGCAACCTCTCCGGTCAAAGCACCTTGCTCGGATTCCAACGCAGAGTTCTGCGCGCCGATCATAACCGGCTGGCCTTTCAAGCCATCAACCACTTGGCTGATATGCAAGCAAGGCGGGAAAACCGCAACATCAACATCGCTCGGCAAGGCCAGATTACGTAGGCCGTTGATCAGCTCAGCGACGCTGGCGCGGGTACCGTGCATCTTCCAGTTACCAGCTACCAAAGGGCGACGCATGCTGTACCTCGTCGGTCAAAGTGGGCGCAGATGTTACCCAAGACAATCATGGCTGGCAAGCCGAAATCAGGCAGAAACTTCAGTTACCAGTTTTGCCAGTTCTTCGGCGTAGCCTCGAACCTGTGTTTCGTCCTCGCCTTCGACCATGACGCGAACCAAAGGCTCAGTACCGGACTTGCGCAACAACACCCGCCCACGACCTGCCATTGCCTGGGTGACAGCCTCACTGGCCTCTTTAACCGAGGAATGCTCAAGTGGGTTTGCACCGCCGCCAAAACGCACGTTGATCAGCACCTGAGGGCACTTGCGCAATGCTTGACGAGCTTGAGCCAGACCTTCCGAGCGTCTCTTCAGCGCCATCAGGACCTGCAATGCGGCAATAATCGCGTCACCGGTAGTGGTGTGGCTGAAGCAGACGATATGCCCCGAATTCTCACCACCCACCAGCCAATTACGCTCCAACAGATCTGCGATGACGTAGCGATCGCCGACATTGGCGCGAACAAAAGGAATGGACAGATCAGCCAAGGCCAACTCCAGCCCCAGGTTACTCATCAATGTTCCAACCACGCCGCCCTGCAACTTGCCGCGCTCATGCAAATCGCGAGCGATGATGTACAACAATTCATCACCGTCGACAATTGCACCCGTGTGATCGACCATCAGGACTCGATCACCATCACCATCAAAGGCAATACCCAGGTCGGCATGCTCGGCCAATACGGCAGCCTGAAGCTGGCCCATATGGGTCGAACCGCAATTGTCATTGATGTTCAGGCCGTTCGGCTGAGCAGAAAGGACAACAACTTCAGCCCCAAGCTCACGGAAAACGCTTGGAGCTACCTTGTAGGTGGCACCGTGAGCGCAATCAATCACGATCTTCAAGCCAGCGAAGCTGGTGCCAGTCGGAACGCTGCTCTTGCAGAACTCGATGTAGCGACCCGACGCATCGTTGATTCGCGACACCTTGCCAATCTTGCTCGACTCAACCACCGTCATCGGTGTGTCGAGCAGCTCTTCGATCATCAGCTCGACTTCGTCCGGCAGCTTGGTGCCTTTCCCCGAGAAAAACTTGATGCCGTTGTCATCGTGGGGATTGTGCGAAGCACTGATCACGATACCCGCTTCAGCATGAAATGTACGTGTCAGGTAAGCGATGGCCGGAGTTGGCATCGGGCCAAGCAGCATCACGTCAGCGCCTGCGGACGTGAGGCCGGCCTCGAGTGCAGACTCGAACATGTAACCAGAGATCCGCGTGTCCTTGCCTACGAGCACCTTACAGGCGCCCATTTTGCGAAACGCCATGCCCGCAGCCCAACCGAGCTTGAGCATGAAGTCAGGAGTGATCGGGTATTCACCGACCCGACCGCGAATGCCGTCGGTGCCAAAATATTTCTTAGTCATAAGTGCTCCATCATTCTTATTCGGCTGATTCCACTGCGGCGATCATCCGCACTACATCAACTGTTTCAGCTACGTCATGGACGCGCAATATACGCGCCCCCTTGGTCGAAGCCAGCGCCGCGAGCGCAAGACCGCCAAACAGGCGCTCCCCGACCGGACGATTCAGGGCCTGACCAATCATGCTTTTGCGCGAAACCCCGACCAACAGGGGCCGCCCCAAGGCATGCAGAGCTTCCATGTGCTTAAACAAGCTTAGATTGTGCTGCAAGGTTTTGGCGA
Organism: Pseudomonas sp. LBUM1643; assembly: GCF_059716215.1. NCBI lineage: Bacteria > Pseudomonadati > Pseudomonadota > Gammaproteobacteria > Pseudomonadales > Pseudomonadaceae > Pseudomonas > Pseudomonas sp. LBUM1643. Next base: position 840,986 of record NZ_CP166813.1, on the reverse strand, counting down.
AGCCGAATCCCGGGTCGAGAATGATCCGTTCGGACGGAATTCCGGCCTGCGCACATTGAACCATTCGCTCAGCCAGAAACGCTCCCACTTCCTGGGTTACATCCTGATACTGCGGATCATCCTGCATGTCGCCTGGCTCTCCGAGCATATGCATCAGACAGACCGGAAGACCGGTGGCCACAGCCGCATCAAGAGCGCCATCCCGTCGCAATGAACGCACATCGTTGATCAACCCCGCCCCAAGTCGCGCTGTTTCGCGCATGACCGCAGGCGTGGAAGTATCTACCGAGATGATCACATCCAGTTCGCGATGAATTCGCTCGACGACAGATGCCACACGCTCGAGCTCTTCGAGCGGCGACACCGCTCTGGCGCCTGGGCGCGTGGACTCGCCACCCACATCGATCAGTGTTGCACCCGCTACCACCATCGCTTCAGCGTGGCGCAAGGCTGCATCCAGCTGGCTGTATTGGCCGCCGTCAGAGAAGGAGTCAGGAGTAACGTTGAGAATGCCCATGACATGCGTCTGGGCCAAATCAAGAACCCGGTTGCCGCAAGGCAACCGGGTTGAGGACTGAACAAAAGTCATTTCAAACCTTAAACGTCAGCAGCAGGACCGCCGATCGGTGTTTCAGGACGCTCGCCCTGCACTACCGGAGGTGTTCCGGAAGTACCGGTGCCACCTGACCAGTCGCGAGGCTCGCGAGGCGTACGACCCGCCATGATGTCATCGATCTGTTCAGCATCGATCGTCTCGTACTTCATCAGCGCATCAGCCATCGCATCAAGCTTGTCACGGTTATCCGTGAGGATCTGCTTGGCAGTGCCGTAGCACTGATCAATGATGCTACGCACTTCGGAGTCGATCAGTTTGGCAGTCTCGCCGGAGAAACTTGCACTCTGACCGCCACCGCCACGACCGAGGAATACTTCACCCTCGTCTTCGGCATACATCAACGGACCCAGCTTTTCGGACAGCCCCCACTTGGTCACCATGTTTCGTGCAATCTGGCTGGCACGCATGATGTCGTTGGATGCACCGGTAGTAACGCCGTCGAACCCCAGGGTCATCTCTTCTGCAATACGGCCGCCGTACAACGAACAGATCTGGCTGATCAATGCCCGCTTGGACAGGCTGTAACGATCCTCTTCCGGCAGGAACATGGTTACACCCAGCGCACGACCGCGTGGAATGATCGACACCTTGTAAACCGGGTCGTGCTCAGGCACGACGCGACCAACGATGGCGTGGCCAGCTTCGTGATAAGCGGTGTTCTGCTTCTCTTTTTCGGACATCACCATGGATTTGCGCTCGGCGCCCATCATGATCTTGTCTTTCGCCAGCTCGAACTCTTTCATCTCGACGACGCGCTTGCCAGTACGAGCAGCAAACAACGACGCTTCGTTCACCAGGTTGGCCAGATCGGCCCCGGAGAAACCAGGGGTCCCACGAGCGATAACCGCAGGAGCGACGTCATCACCCATTGGCACTTTACGCATGTGGACTTTGAGAATCTGCTCACGACCGCGAATATCCGGCAGACCGACCACGACCTGACGGTCGAAACGGCCCGGACGAAGCAACGCAGGGTCCAGAACGTCAGGACGGTTGGTTGCGGCAATGACGATAATACCGTCATTCATTTCAAAGCCGTCCATCTCTACCAGCAACTGGTTGAGAGTCTGCTCACGCTCATCATGACCGCCGCCCATGCCAGCGCCACGATGGCGACCAACGGCGTCGATTTCATCGATGAAGATGATGCAAGGGGCGTGCTTCTTGGCTTGTTCGAACATGTCACGGACACGGCTTGCGCCAACACCGACGAACATTTCGACGAAATCGGAGCCGGAAATGGTGAAGAACGGCACTTTGGCCTCACCGGCAATCGCTTTGGCCAGCAAGGTTTTACCAGTACCAGGAGGACCCACCATCAGCACGCCGCGAGGAATGCGGCCGCCTAATCGCTGGAACTTGCCCGGATCACGGAGGAACTCGACCAACTCGCCGACTTCTTCCTTGGCTTCATCGCAACCGGCAACGTCAGCCAAAGTGGTTTTCACCTGATCTTCGGAGAGCAGGCGCGCCTTGCTCTTGCCGAAGCTCATCGGCCCGCCCTTGCCTCCCGCACCACCTTGCATCTGGCGCATGAAGAACATGAACACGGCGATGATCACGAGGATCGGGAAGCTCGCCACCAGGAGCTGAGTCCAGATGCTTTGCTGCTCGGGCTGCTTGCCCTCAACAACCACGTGGTTGTCCACGAGATCGCCAATCAGACCGTTGTCCTGGATTGCAGGACGAATGGTCTTGAAGCTGTCGCCATCACTGCGTTTACCGGTAATGACGTAGCCGTCAACCGCTACGCGCTCGACCTTGCCATCCTTGACCTGCTGGATGAAGTCGGAATAGTTGAGGGTCTGCGGCTCGTTAGGGCTGGAGAAGTTGTTCATCACTGTCACCAGGACAGCCGCGATGATCAACCACAGGATCAGATTCTTTGCCATATCGTTCAATTAACTACCCTCTGAAGCAAGCTCCGCTAATGGCGCGCGCTTCGCATGATATTCACCGGCCTAACTTACTACATTACCTACGGCTCTGGCAGGCGCCGTCTGTAACCCTTTGTGAAACACTTTCTACACAATATTCGCTAATGCTCAAGGGGCGAAATACGAAAAACCTATCGCCCCGCCAAAAAACCTCGTTTTACTCACTGCGCCCGCGATAACCCCAGGCCAGCATGTATTGCTCGCGGGAACTGCCACGAGAAGAGTCTGGCTTGATCATCTGGATCTTGTCGAATTTCCGACGCGCATCCTTCAGGTAAACATCAAATCCTTCGCCCTGAAAAATCTTGATCACGAAATTACCACCCGGCTTGAGTATCCGTTCCGCCAAATCAAGCGCCAACTCGCAAAGAAACATCGCTTTTGGCATATCTACTTCAGGCGTACCACTCATATTGGGGGCCATATCGGAAATCACAAGGTCCACCTGCGAATTACCCACGGCTTCAAGGATCCGGGCGAGCACTTCGTCCTCGGTAAAGTCACCCTGGATGAAAGTCACGTCCGGAATGCTGTCCATTTCCAGAATGTCCGAGGCAATCAGGCGCCCCTGACCACCGATCAGACGGCTAGTCACCTGCGACCATCCCCCGGGCGCTGCACCCAGGTCGACAACGCTCATGCCGTTACGGATCAGATTGTATTTCTCCTGGACCTCCAGAAGCTTGTAACTCGCACGCGAACGGTAACCATCCTTCTGCGCCTGCTTCACATAGGGATCATTGACATGTCTTTGCAGCCACTTAAGGCTTGTCTTGGAACGGGCCACGGGCCACCTCGAAAATAAAACGGGTCGTGATTAACTGGGCGGTCCCGGACTCGCTCGGGTAAACTGGCCGCCGCTTTTTACAAGATCAGACGCAGGGGTCAGATTATGCCGCTCACTCAAGAGCAGAAGAAACAGTACAAATCCATTGGCCACCATCTGAAACCAGTTTTGATCGTGGCTGACAACGGTTTGACTGAAGGTGTGTTAGCCGAACTTGAACGCGCTTTGGCGGATCACGAGCTGATCAAAATCAAGCTCAACATCCTCGATCGCGAATCACGCCTGGCGACCATTGCAGAACTCTGCAAGGTCGGCAAAGCGGATTTGGTTCAGGTCATCGGCAAGATGGCACTGATTTACCGCAAGAACTTCAGCGTCAACAAGCAGCTGTCGAACGTTCATCGCTTCAAGTGATGACAAGGGTCAAGGGTGTGCTTCGCGCACCCTGCCGCTCCATCCCGGAACCGGTTGTAAAACCAGCACAAGCCCGGAAAACCCTAGCACCAGATAGCTGAAAACCTGCCAACGCACGGCATCCGGCCATCCGAAGCGTACCGCGAAAAACATCCCGCACGCGTAGAACGCCATCAGCAGCAGTTGCCCGCGAATATCGCGCCATAGACTGGCAAGGCCCTCGGCCTGAACCAGCACCAAAGCCTGAAAAATCACACAAGCTGTGGCGAAAGCTACCAACAGCCCATTCAACACGCCTGCAATTTCATCAATCAGCAGTGGCGCCAAGCCAATTTGACCCAGCACCGGCAGCAGACCGATATGTAACAGCCACAGGCCGCCAACCCACAACATCTGGGTCAGTTGCCAAAGAACAGCGCCCGCACGTAGCGGGCGCCTTCTTTTAGATGTGGCGTACTTCGACAATCTCGTACTCGATAACGCCACCAGGCGTTTTTACCGCAACCACATCACCCTCTTCCTTGGCGATCAAGGCTCGGGCCAGTGGCGAACCCACCGAAATCTTGCCCAGCTTGAAGTCAGCCTCGTCTTCACCAACGATGTGGTAAGTGACGCTTTCATCAGTCTCGACGTTGGCAATCTCAACGGTGGTGCCGAAAATTACTTTGCCGGTGTGAGGAATAGTCGTGACATCGATGATGACCTGATTCTGAATCCGGCCTTCAATGTCCCGGATCCGCGCCTCGACCATCCCCTGCTGCTCGCGAGCAGCGTGGTATTCGGCGTTTTCCTTCAAGTCACCCAGCTCGCGGGCCGTACCGATGTCCTGGCTGAGCTTCGGACGGACAACCTTGGTGAGGTGAGCGTGCTCTTCTTCCAGGGCTTTGGCGCCCTGGACAGTCATTGGGTATTTGATCATGCCTTCAATCCTGCGTGTAGATCCTGCAAGCGACGCACGGTCTTTTCTGGACCGAACTTGAGCGCTTCGCAGATGGCTTCGCCAGCAGCAATGGTGGTCGTGCAGTAGATCTTGTGCTGCAAGGCATTACGACGAATGGAGTACGAATCAGCGATCGACTGACGGCCTTCGGTGGTGTTGATGATCAGCGTGACTTCGTCATTTTTGATCATGTCGACCACGTGCGGACGACCTTCGGTCACCTTGTTCACACGACGCACTTTCAGGCCTGCAGCTTCAATCAGCTTGGCAGTACCGGCAGTGGCGACCACTTCGAAGCCCAAGTTGATCAGATCGCGGGCCACGCCTGCAACCAGTGGCTTATCGTCGTCACGCACACTGATGAACGCGGTACCGCCGGTCGGCAGGACTTCGCTCGCACCCATCTGGGCCTTCGCGAACGCTTCGCCGAAGGTGTCGCCGACACCCATCACTTCACCAGTGGACTTCATCTCTGGGCCGAGGATCGGGTCCACACCAGGGAACTTGGCAAACGGGAACACTGCCTCTTTCACGCTGTAGAAGTTCGGAATGATTTCCTTGGTAAAGCCGATTTCCTTCAGGGTCTTACCGGCCATCACACGGGCTGCGATCATGGCCAGGGAAACACCGATGCACTTGGATACGAACGGTACGGTACGGGAAGCGCGCGGATTGACTTCGATGACGTAAATGTCTTCGCCCTGCAGCGCCAACTGAACGTTCATCAGGCCGACAACGCCCAGCTCCAGAGCCATTTTCTTGACCTGTTCGCGCATCTCGTCCTGGATGTGGCCAGGCAGCGAGTACGGCGGCAGGGAGCATGCCGAGTCACCGGAGTGCACACCAGCCTGCTCGATATGCTGCATGATCGCGCCGATCACCACGTCGGTGCCGTCGCAAACTGCATCCACGTCCATTTCGATGGCGCAATTGAGGAAGTGGTCCAGCAGCACCGGGCTGTCGTTGGACACTTTCACCGCGTCACGCAGGTAGCGCTTGAGCTCTTCTTCTTCGTACACGATTTCCATCGCGCGGCCGCCCAGTACATAGGACGGACGAACAACCAACGGATACCCGATCTTGCTGGCTGCACGAATCGCTTCGTCTTCGCTGCGCACGGTAGCGTTCGGAGGCTGACGCAGGTTCAGGCGTTCAACCATCTGCTGGAAGCGCTCGCGGTCTTCTGCACGGTCGATAGCGTCAGGGCTGGTACCGATGATCGGCACACCGGCTTCTTCCAGGGCACGCGCCAGTTTTAGCGGGGTTTGGCCGCCGTACTGGACGATCACGCCTTTCGGCTTCTCGACGCGGACGATTTCCAGCACGTCCTCCAGGGTCACCGGTTCGAAATACAGGCGATCAGAGGTGTCGTAGTCGGTAGATACGGTTTCCGGGTTGCAGTTGACCATGATGGTCTCGTAACCGTCGGCGCGCAGGGCCAGCGCCGCGTGTACGCAGCAGTAGTCGAACTCGATGCCTTGGCCGATGCGGTTAGGACCGCCGCCCAGGATCATGATCTTGTCACGGCCCGTTGGTGCAGCTTCGCACTCTTCCTCGTAAGTCGAGTACATGTAAGCAGTGTCAGTGGCGAACTCGGCCGCGCAGGTGTCAACGCGCTTGTAGACCGGGAAAATTTCCAGCTTGTGACGGTGGCGACGCAGGTTTTTCTCGGTTACACCCAGCAGCTTGGCCAGACGCATGTCCGAGAAGCCTTTGCGCTTGAGGCGGAACATCAAGTCGCGGTCGATGCTGGCCAGACCCAGGGTCTTGACCTTCTCTTCTTCCTTGATCAGATCTTCGATCTGCACCAGGAACCACGGATCGATCATGTTCATGCCGAAGATATCTTCGACCGACAGGCCCGCGCGGAAGGCGTCAGCCACGTACCAGATACGCTCGGCACCCGGCACGGTTAGTTCGCGCTTGAGGATGCTCATGCTTTCCGGATTGCTCAGGTCGAGCTTCTCGTCCAGACCGCAGACACCCACTTCCAGACCGCGCAGGGCTTTCTGCAGGGATTCCTGGAAAGTCCGGCCGATGGCCATGACTTCACCTACCGACTTCATTTGAGTAGTCAGGCGTGCGTCGGCTTTCGGGAATTTCTCGAAGGCGAAGCGTGGCAGTTTGGTCACGACGTAGTCGATGGACGGCTCGAAGGACGCCGGAGTAGCGCCGCCGGTGATTTCGTTCTGCAACTCGTCCAGGGTGTAGCCGATCGCCAGCTTGGCAGCGATACGCGCAATCGGGAAACCGGTGGCTTTCGACGCCAGAGCCGAGGAACGGGATACACGCGGGTTCATCTCGATGACAACCATACGGCCAGTGTCCGGGCAAATGCCGAACTGGACGTTGGAGCCGCCGGTTTCCACGCCGATCTCACGCAGTACCGCCAACGAGGCGTTACGCATGATCTGGTACTCCTTGTCCGTCAGCGTCTGTGCTGGTGCAACGGTGATCGAGTCACCGGTGTGAACGCCCATCGGGTCAAAGTTTTCGATGGAGCAGACGATGATGCAATTGTCTTTCTTATCGCGGACAACCTCCATCTCGTACTCTTTCCAGCCGATCAGGGATTCGTCGATCAGCAGCTCTTTGGTCGGCGACAGATCCAGACCACGGGCGCAGATTTCTTCGAACTCTTCACGGTTGTAAGCGATGCCGCCACCGGTGCCGCCCATGGTGAAGGACGGACGAATGATGCACGGAAAGCCAAGCTTCTCGAGAACCGCATTGGCCTCTTCCATGCTGTGGGCGATACCGGAACGCGGGCAATCCAGACCGATGGATTTCATTGCCTTGTCGAAGCGCGAACGGTCTTCTGCCTTGTCGATGGTGTCAGCATTGGCACCGATCATCTCTACGCCGAACTTCTCCAGAACGCCTTCGCGCTCCAGATCCAGTGCGCAGTTCAGAGCGGTCTGGCCACCCATGGTCGGCAGCAGCGCGTCCGGGCGCTCTTTCTCGATGATCTTGGCAACGGTCTGCCACTTGATCGGCTCGATGTACGTGGCGTCGGCCATGTCCGGGTCGGTCATGATGGTTGCCGGGTTGGAGTTCACCAGGATGACGCGGTAACCCTCTTCGCGCAGGGCTTTGCAGGCCTGGGCGCCGGAGTAGTCGAATTCACAGGCCTGGCCGATAACGATCGGGCCAGCGCCGAGAATCAGGATGCTTTTTATGTCTGTACGTTTTGGCATGGGTTTGTCACTCAAATCCGCAGGTCAGTCGGCAAGCCGTCTTGTTCAATCTGTGAAACTTGAGGGGGCCGCCGATCTCGGGACCACCCTCAAGCTTTGCTGCATCAGGGCTGGCGATTAGCGTCGCTTGGCCATTTCGTTGATGAAGCGATCGAACAGAGGCGCTACGTCGTTCGGGCCAGGGCTGGCTTCAGGGTGACCCTGGAAGCTGAAGGCGCTCTTGTCGGTGCGCTCGATCCCTTGCAGGGTGCCGTCGAACAGCGACTTGTGAATCGCACGTACGTTGGCGGGCAGGGTTGCTTCGTCTACCGCAAAACCGTGGTTCTGGCTGGTAATCATCACAACGCCGGTTTCCAGATCCTGGACCGGGTGGTTGGCACCGTGGTGACCATGACCCATTTTCAGGGTCTTGGCGCCGGAGGCCAGGGCCAGCAGCTGGTGACCGAGGCAGATGCCGAACACCGGAATCTCGGTTTCCAGCACGTCCTTGATCGCCTGGATCGCGTAGTCGCAAGGCTCCGGGTCACCAGGGCCGTTGGACAGGAACACGCCGTCCGGCTTCATCGCCAGTACGTCAGCAGCAGGCGTCTGCGCCGGCACTACGGTGACGCGGCAACCGCGCTCGACCAGCATGCGCAGGATGTTCAGCTTGACGCCGTAGTCGTAGGCAACCACGTGGTACGGCAGCTCGGAGGCGTCGATGGTCGCGTGGCTGTCGGTTTTCAGGTCCCAGACAGTCGAACGCCACTCGTACTTCTCTTTGGTGCTGACGACTTTCGCCAGGTCCATGCCTTTCAGGCCAGGGAAACCCTGGGCAGCGGCAATGGCGGCTTCTTCGCAGATGTTGTCGCCGGCCATGATGCAGCCGTTCTGTGCGCCTTTCTCACGCAGGATGCGGGTCAGGCGGCGAGTGTCGATACCGGCGATAGCCACAACATTGTTGGCTTTCAGGTAGTCGGACAGGGACATCGTGTTACGCCAGTTGCTCGCAACCAGTGGCAGGTCACGGATAACCAGGCCGGCGGACCATACGCGATCGGACTCGGCGTCTTCCGGCGTGGTGCCGGTGTTGCCGATATGCGGGTAAGTCAGGGTAACGATCTGTTGGGCGTAGGAAGGATCGGTAAGGATTTCCTGATAGCCGGTCATTGCGGTGTTAAACACCACCTCACCAACGGTTTGACCGTCGGCTCCAATGGCTTCGCCGCGAAAAATGCTGCCATCAGCAAGGGCGAGTATGGCTGGCTTAGTCAAGAAGACCTCCCGTAAATAAAGCCTGAAAGGGCGATCGCAGGTGTAAAAAAGCGGAGTGACGTATGGACACGTCACTCCGCTCATTCACTGAATTATTCTGCGCGCTTTTAGTGAACACACTAAAGCTGTAGCTTACAGAAAAAGGCAATTTTGGTCTACCGCCAATGAGCCCGAAAGGCTGGAGAATGCGACAGGTCGTCGCTTGGCGGAGTAAAACCGGGCTCAAACACGATGTTTGAACCCGATTTCGGAAGCGTATTAACGCAGGTCGAGCACGTCTTGCATGTCGTAGAGGCCTGGCTCGCGACCATCCAGCCACAATGCGGCACGAACCGCGCCCTTGGCGAAGGTCATTCGGCTGGAAGCCTTGTGAGTGATCTCGACACGCTCGCCATCGGCGGCGAACAGCACGGTGTGATCACCAACGATGTCGCCTGCGCGCACAGTGGCGAAACCGATCGTTTCGCGCTCACGGGCACCGGTCTGGCCTTCCCGGCCGTAGACCGCCACCTTCTTCAGATCACGCCCCAGCGCATCGGCGATTACTTCACCCATGCGTACAGCGGTACCTGAAGGCGCATCGACTTTATGGCGATGGTGAGCTTCGGTGATTTCGATGTCGACATCATCACCCAACACACGAGCAGCGGTATCGAGCAACTTCAGGCACAGATTGACGCCGACACTGAAGTTGGCCGCGAAGACGATCGGGATGTCCTTGCCCGCCTCAGCCAGCAACTGCTTCTCTTCAACGCTGAAACCGGTGGTACCGATAATCATCGCTTTACCGTGCTTGCGGCAGAACGCGAGGTTTTTCAGGGTCACCGTCGGGTGTGTGAAATCGATCAGCACGTCGAACTCGTCGACGACTCGAGCCAGATCACCGGACAGCGGCACCCCAATGCGACCCAGCGCAGCCAGCTCACCGGCATCCGCACCGACCAATGTGCTGTCAGGACGATCAACAGCCGCCGTCAAACCTGCTCCCGGCGTCTGCTGAACAGCTTCGATCAAGGTTTTACCCATGCGCCCCGCGGCGCCCATCACTGCAATACGTCGCATGCCTGCCTCCTTACAAATCGCCGAAGAAGCGCTTCACGCCTTCGAACCAACCGGTGGTTTTCGGCGAGTGACTATTGTCGTCTTCCAGCGAGCTGCGGAACTCTTCCAGCAATTCACGCTGACGACGACCCAGGTTGACCGGGGTCTCCACCGCAACACGGCACATCAGATCACCAGCACCACCGCCACGCACCGGCGCGACACCTTTGCCGCGAACACGGAACTGCTTGCCGGTCTGGGTTCCCTCCGGGATTTTCAGCTTGACTCGACCATCGAGGGTCGGAATTTCCAGCTCGCCTCCCAGCGCTGCATCAACGAAGCTGATTGGCACTTCGCAAAACAGATGCTTGCCGTCACGCTGGAAGATCGCGTGCTCGCGTACGTTGATCACTACATACAGATCGCCCGTCGGGCCGCCCTGAGCACCCGCCTCGCCTTCGCCGGAGAGACGAATGCGATCGCCGGTATCAACGCCGGCCGGGACTTTGACGGAGAGGGTTTTGTACTCTTCGACACGACCTTCGCCGTGGCAGGAATCGCACGGATCGGAAATGATCTTGCCCTGACCATGACAGCGCGGGCAGGTCTGCTGCACAGAGAAGAAGCCCTGTTGCATACGAACCTGACCGATACCGCCACACGTCGGGCACGTGACTGGCGAGGAGCCTTTCTTGGCACCCGAACCGTCGCACGGTTTGCAATTAACCAATGTCGGAACGCGGATATTCACCGTCGTACCGCGCACTGCCTCTTCCAGGTTCAGCTCCAGCGTGTAACGCAGGTCGCTGCCACGCTGAGCGCCGCCACGGGAACCGCCGCGACCGCCACCGAAGAAATCACTGAAGACATCACCAAAGATGTCGGAGAAATTCTGACCGCCAAACCCGGCACCGCCGCCACCCATACTCGGGTCGACACCGGCATGACCGTACTGATCGTAGGCCGCACGCTTACCGGAATCGGACAATACTTCGTAGGCTTCGTTAGCCTCTTTGAACAGCTCTTCCGATGCTTTGTCATCGGGATTACGGTCTGGATGGTGCTTCATTGCCAGGCGGCGGTAGGCCTTCTTCAGGTCTGCTTCGCTTGAGCCACGCTCAACACCCAATACTTCGTAATAGTCACGCTTTGCCATAAGTCTTTGCACTCTTAAGGACGTTCGACAAAGCTCTCCTGAACCTCGCCAAACTCGTTGAGCCCCAATACAGGCCCGGACCCAACTCACGTCAATTCAACGATCCTGGTCTTTGATTCATTGCGGTACTTTCAGCTCGAAAAGCAGGAGCATCTTCGGCCATACCACCAGCGCGCGAGCGTTGTCGCATGCTGTAAAAATTCGTGTACTCCAGACACGCCAACGCGGGAGCAGGCTCCCGCGCGGCGACATCCTACCAGTCACCGCCTTAAGGCAGTCAACCGGGCGACCAACAACTTACTTCTGGTCTTTGACTTCTTCGAACTCGGCATCGACAACGTCATCAGCCTTCTCAGCCGACTCGCCTTGCGGTGCAGCGCCTTCAGCAGGCTGAGCCTGTTCGGCGTACATCTTCTGCGCCACTGGAGCGGATACTTTGGACAGCTCTTCAACCTTGGCTTCGATGGCAGCCTTGTCGTCGCCTTTAACGGCGGCTTCCAGGGCAACTACTGCCGCTTCGATTGCAGTCTTCTCTTCAGCGCTCACTTTATCGCCAGCGTCTGCGACCATTTTGCGAGTCGAGTGAACCAGTGCGTCGCCCTGGTTACGGGCAGCTGCGAGTTCTTCGAACTTGCGGTCTTCGTCAGCGTTGGTTTCAGCATCACGAATCATCTGCTGAATTTCTTCCTCGGACAGACCCGAGTTAGCCTTGATGACGATCGACTGAGTCTTGCCAGTAGCCTTGTCTTTGGCGCCTACGTGCAGAATGCCGTTGGCGTCGATGTCGAAGGTCACTTCGATTTGTGGCACGCCACGTGGTGCTGGTGGAATCTCGGCCAGGTCGAACTTGCCCAAGGACTTGTTCTGAGCCGCTTGCTTACGCTCACCTTGCAGCACGTGAATGGTCACAGCGCCCTGGTTGTCGTCGGCAGTCGAGAACACTTGCGATTTCTTGGTAGGAATCGTGGTGTTTTTCTCGATCAGCGCAGTCATCACGCCACCCATGGTTTCGATACCCAGAGTCAGCGGGCTGACGTCGAGCAACAGAACGTCTTTAACATCACCGGCCAATACTGCGCCCTGGATTGCAGCACCCATGGCAACGGCTTCGTCCGGGTTCACATCTTTACGAGCTTCTTTACCGAAGAACTCGGTTACCAGCTTCTGAACCAGCGGCATACGGGTCTGACCGCCTACCAGGATCACGTCGTTGATAGCGCCAACGTCGATGCCGGAGTCTTTCAGAGCAATGCGGCAAGGCTCGATAGTGCGTTGAACCAGGTCTTCTACCAGCGCTTCCAGCTTGGCGCGGGAGATTTTCACGTTCAAGTGCTTAGGACCGGTAGCGTCTGCAGTGATGTACGGCAGGTTCACGTCGGTCGACAGAGCAGAAGACAGCTCGATCTTGGCTTTTTCAGCGGCTTCTTTCAGGCGCTGCATGGCCAGCGGATCACCTTTAAGGTTCATGCCGCTTTCTTTCTTGAATTCGTCGACGAGGTAGTCGATCAGACGAATGTCAAAGTCTTCACCGCCCAGGAACGTGTCACCGTTGGTGGCCAATACTTCGAACTGATGCTCGCCATCCACTTCAGCGATTTCGATCACGGAAACGTCGAACGTACCGCCGCCCAGGTCGTAAACGATCACGGTGTGATCGCCTTTCGCCTTGTCCATACCGTAAGCCAAAGCGGCTGCGGTTGGTTCGTTGATGATGCGTTTAACGTCCAGACCCGCGATGCGGCCGGCGTCTTTGGTCGCCTGACGCTGGCTGTCGTTGAAGTAGGCTGGAACGGTGATCACCGCTTCAGTCACTGGCTCGCCGAGATAGTCTTCGGCGGTCTTCTTCATTTTCTTCAGAATTTCAGCCGAGATCTGTGGCGGCGACATTTTCTGGCCGTTCACTTCAACCCAAGCGTCGCCATTGTCAGCCTTGGCGATTTTGTAAGGGACCATCTTGATGTCTTTCTGTACGACTTCTTCGTCGAACTTGCGACCGATCAGACGCTTCACCGCATACAGGGTGTTGTGCGGATTGGTCACTGCCTGACGCTTGGCGGACTGGCCAACCAGGATCTCGCCATCGTTGGCGTAAGCGATGATCGACGGCGTGGTACGCGCGCCTTCAGCATTTTCAATAACTTTGGCTACGCCGTTTTCAAGCACGGAGACGCAGGAGTTGGTAGTCCCCAGGTCGATACCGATAATTTTGCCCATGTTCACTCTCCCGAAACTTTGGATTTGGTTGCCGCAGCAGTGATGGCTAACTGCGGTAGTACTTAAACGCTTGACTTCTAAATGGGGGCCTTGCGGCTAATTTCAAGCCTGCTCATCAATCGAAGGCGCAACTGGCGATGGAGCCTTGCTGACCACGACCATGGCCGGGCGCAACAGGCGGCCATTAAGCTGGTAGCCCTTCTGGAATACCTTGAGGACGCTGTTCGGCTCGACATCAGCGCTTTCCTGCATGGCCATCGCCTGGTGATGAACGGCGTTGAACGGCTCGCCATGCGGATCGATCGCTTCCAGCTGATAACGCTTGAGGGTGTCCTGGAACATCTTCAGGGTCAGCTCGATGCCTTCGCGCATTGGACGAATGCTTTCGTCATCCGGGCTGGACAACTCCAGGCCGCGCTCCAGGCTGTCGATAATCGGCAGCAGGTCAGCGGCGAATTTTTCCAGCGCAAATTTGTGAGCTTTCTCTACGTCCTGCTCGGCGCGACGGCGGACGTTCTGCAGATCGGCGGCAACACGCAAAGCCTGATCCTGCGCGCCTGCCAGCTGCTCTTCGAGCACTTGTACACGTGCCGCCAGGTCTTCACCCGAAGCCTCAGGGCCCTTATTGGCGTCTAGATTTTGCGTATCCACTGTCTGTTCGTCAGCCATAGATTTCTCCTTTCAATATCGTCCGCGAGCTCAACTCGCGCTTCTGCCCAGCTATATGGGGCCGCAAAATTAAGCTTCAAGGGGTCGAGTCGTATTAACCCTACAAAAAGAGCTGCATTGTGATTTCGTAGCGGCCTAAGGATTGCCCCTGTTCAAACGAATAGAGCTAAGCGGGGGCATTGTCAGCTCGCTTTAAAACACTGTATAAATAACCAGACCTAACACCTGGGAGCGGCCTCTATGCTGGTGCACCTGTCTGTACACAACTACGCCATCGTTGAACATCTCGATCTTGAACTCGATCGCGGGATGAGTGTGATCACAGGGGAAACCGGCGCCGGCAAGTCGATCATGCTCGACGCGCTGGGCCTGACCCTCGGTGATCGTGCCGACAGTGGCGTAGTCCGCCCCGGAGCAGACAAGGCCGATATCCTTGCGACCTTTGACCTGGTCGACATTCCAGAAGCAAGCGCCTGGCTGGCTGAGCGCGACCTCGACAGTGACGGTCCGTGCATCCTGCGCCGGGTGATCACAGCTGAAGGACGCTCGCGCGGTTACATCAATGGCACTCCGTGCCCGCTTGGCGACCTCAAGTCCCTGGGCGAGCTGCTGATCGATATTCATAGCCAGCACGAGCACCAGTCTCTACTGAAGACCGATACACACCGCCGCCTGCTTGACGAGTACGCGGGCGCTACCGATCTTGCCCGCCACGTTCAACTGGCTGCCCAGCGCTGGCGCCAGACACGGCAGGAGCTGGAGCGTCTCTCCAACTCCGGTGACGAGCAGCGCGCCCGCCACCAACTGCTCAGCTACCAACTCGAAGAGCTCGAAAACCTGGGTCTTGGCGAGAACGAACTGGAGCAGCTGGAGCACGAGCACAAGAACCTCACAAACGCCGAAACCTTGCTGGGCATCTGCCGGCAAGTGGTCGAGCAGTGCAGCGAAAGTGATTCCGGCAATGTCCTGAACGCCCTCACCGCCAGCCTCAACCGATTGTCCAGCGTGAACAATTCGATCGGTGCGCTCGGCGAGGCCAGCAGTTTATTGACCAGCGCGCAGATTCAGGTTGAAGAAGCCGTGGGCGAACTGAACCGCTTCCTCGATAACTTTGATGCCGACCCGGCGCGCCTTCAGTACCTGGAAGAGCGTCTTGATGCGATCTACACCATGGCTCGTAAACATCGCATCCAGCCGACCGAAGTGGCCGAGATGCAGCAGCGCCTGCTGGATGAAATTGAAACACTGAATGCCAACGATGAATCCATCGAGCGACTGAGCGACGAACTCGCCTCCTACGCCCGTCATTACCAGGAGAAAGCCCGGGAGCTCAGCGACCTTCGCCATCAAGCTTCGAGCAGTCTCGCTGCTGCCGTGGAGCAGGAGATCCAGCGACTGGGCATGCCCGGCGGTCGCTTCACCATTGAACTGCGCCCTAACACCAGCGACGAATTGTTGCCCAATGGGCTCGAACAAGTAGAGCTGCTGGTCAGCGCCAACCCCGGGCAGCCGCTTAAAGCGCTGGCGAAAGTAGCATCGGGCGGCGAGTTGTCACGAATCAGCCTGGCCATTCAGGTCATCACTGCCCAGACCTCACGCGTGCCTACGCTGGTGTTCGACGAAGTGGACGTGGGGATCGGTGGACCAACAGCCGAGATTGTCGGCCAGTTGCTGCGACGTCTCGGAGAACGCGGCCAGGTACTGACAGTAACTCACTTGCCGCAAGTCGCTGCTCAAGGACACCAGCATTTATTCGTGCATAAGGTGCGTGGCGAAGATGCAACCCGTACGGCCGTCTCCAAGCTAAGCAAAAATGACCGCGTCGAAGAGGTGGCGAGGATGCTGGGTGGTATCGACCTCACCAAGGAATCCCTGGCACACGCAAAAAAGATGGTGGTTACCGCAAAGATTTAATAACGGCAGACAGCACGAAGGCGACCCTGGGGTCGCCTTCGCTCGTTTCGCGAACCTTAAGTTCGCGCGACATGCTTACTTTTTCTTGCGTACGTACAGCACAAGATTGTGATCAACCATCTCAAAGCCATACTTGTCGACAATGGCTTTCTGCAGACGCTCGATTTCTTCGTCGAAGAATTCGATCACTTCGCTGGTTTCGACGTTGACCATATGGTCGTGATGCTTGCCGTCGTCCAGCTCGAAGACCGCATGGCCTCCGTCGAAGTTGTGCCGCACCACAAGGCCAGCTGCCTCGAACTGAGTCAGTACACGGTAAACCGTGGCCAGACCGACGTCCTCACCAGCCTCCATCAGCGCCTTGTAAACGTCCTCGGCACTCATGTGGCGTTGCTCGGCGGAATCGAGCATTTGCAGAATTTTGACCCGTGGAAGGGTCACTTTGAGGCCGGCTTTGCGTAGTTCGCTATTTTCAACCATGGTCAGCTTTCTCGCGATGCTGCTTCGCAGCTTCTCTTAATGCGGGTATGATCGGCGTTTACGTTGTCCCAGCCAAGATAGTGGAAGTCGCCCACCGATGCAAAACACCAAGCTCTTGCTAACCAGTTTCACCTTTGTGGGACTGCTCGCACTCGCCGGTTGTTCATTCCCCGGGGTTTACAAAATCGACATCCAGCAGGGCAATGTCGTCACGCAGGACATGATAGACCAGTTACGCCCGGGAATGACCCGTCGGCAAGTACGGTTTATCATGGGTAACCCTCTGCTGACCGACACGTTCCATGCCGATCGCTGGGATTATCTGTACAGCCTGCAACCGGGTGGCGGTGAACGCCAACAGGAACGCATTAGCGTTATCTTCAACCCAAATGATCAACTTGTCAGCCTTTCCGGCGATTTCATGCCGGGCGTGAGCCGTGACGAAGCCATTCTCGGTAAGGATAGCGACACAAATGTGACCGCACCTGCAGAAAACGTCGAGAAGCCGAAACCGGAAAAACCGGTCAAGCCGGGTTCGTTGCTGGATCAGATCCAGAAGGACGTGGACGGCGTAGAAACCGTACCAGTCCCGACCCCAGAACCACTGGACACCACGCCGCAATAATTTGCGACGCATTAAAAAACCCGGCGTGTCCGGGTTTTTTATTGTCTGGCGTTTAGCAAATCACTGGTTTTGAGCCTTGGCCTCGGCAGCCTTGGCTGCACGTAGCCGACGAACTTCTTTCGGATCGGCGAGCAATGGTCGGTAAATTTCAATGCGGTCACCCGTTTTCACCAAACGGCTTTCCGGATGGCTGATCACTTTGCCGAAAATCCCGACAGGACAATCGGCGAGATTCAGCTCTGGAAATTCCTTTCCAACACCTGACTGCTGCAAAACCTCTCGCACTGTCGCGACCGCCGGCACCTTCACACTGAGAAGCACCTGACGATCAATGTCGGCGTAAACAACCTCGACCTCGATCATGTCCTCAACCATGCATTTGCTTGGCACGTTGACAGAACGCATCCACCAACGTGTTAGCCGCCTGATTGAACAACGGCCCCAAAGTCGCGCGGACAATCGGCCCAGCGTAGTCGAACGACAAGTCCAGGCTGATCTTGCAGGCTTTATCACTCAAAGGCTTGAAGACCCAGACACCATGCAGCTGATTGAATGGCCCTTCCTCGAGATTCATCTCAATGGAATGACCGGGCACCAACGTATTGCGCGTTACGAAGTGCTGGCTGAGGCCACCTTTGGCTACACCGACACTCGCGCGCATATGCTCGGGCGAGCTTTCCAGCACCTTCGCTGAAGAGCACCACGGCAAGAATTCCGGGTAACGCGCCACGTCGTTTACCAGGTCGTACAGCGCTTGTGCCGGGTAAGGCAGCAGGGCCGAACGTTGAATATGTGTCGTCATGTCAGCGTCACTTCCACAGCTGGGCGGCAAACACTACAAGAATGCCGATGGGCGCCACATAGCGCATCAAAAACAAGGACAGGTTAAACAGTACCGGACTGCGGATCGACAACTCATCACGCACGGCCTCACGGCCCATCACCCAGCCTGCAAACACCACGAAACATAAACCACCGAGAGGCAGCATGATCCGCGAGGTGAAGAAATCGATCACGCCGAAGAAGTCCAGACCGCCCGCAGCCCCCCATTGATAGAGGTGGAACATTCCGCCTTCGTTCACGAAAAACTTGGCTTCCTTCCAGATATTGAAGGAAAACACAGTGCCCAAACCCACGAACCAGCAAGTGAACGCCAACCAGAAAGTCACCCAGGCGCGGCGGACTTTTGTTCGTTCAACCAGATAAGCAACCATCGGCTCCAGCAGCGAAATCGCCGAACTCCAGGCTGCAACCGCGACCAGCACGAAGAACACGACGCCCATCAACTGACCGAAAGCGACGTTGCCAAAAGCAAAAGGAAGGCTGACAAACATCAGGCCCGGGCCTTCGCTTGGGTTCAAGCCCGCAGCGAACACAATTGGAAACAATGCCAGGCCAGCGACGAGGGATACGAACGTATCCAGCAGCGCCACACCCACAACCGTACCGGAAATCGACGAATTCTTCGGCATGTAGGCACCGTAGATCATGATCGAGCCCACACCGACACTCAGAGAGAAGAAGGCGTGCCCCATCGCTGGCAGCAAGCCATCGAGTACTTTTTCCGGATGGAAGTCGAACATGAAATGCACGCCTTCCATGAAATGCCCGGTGGTCATGCTGTAACCCAACAGCACCAGGATCATCACAAAGAGCAACGGCATCATGATCCGCAAGCTGCGCTCAAGCCCGGCAACCACGCCTTTGGCGATCACAACGGCTGACAGGAGCATGAAAACAGTGTGCCAAAGTGTCAGGCGCCAAGGGTCGGCGATTACATTGCCAAAGTACGCGCCGACCTGGTCTGGCGTGACGCCCTGAAAGTCCCCACGCCCCATGTCAATGATGTAATCGAGCGACCAGCCGCCCACCACACTATAGAAAGACAGGATCAGCAACGCCGTGATCATCCCGGCGAATGCCCCCCAGGACCACTTGCCCGAATGACCCGCTTCTATTGCCAGCACCTTCAAGGCATTGGCCGGACTTTGCCGGGCGCGACGGCCGATCAGGGTTTCAGCCAGCATGACCGGCACACCGATCAGCGCGATACAGGCCAGGAACATCAGCACGAAGGCGCCGCCGCCATAGACGCCGACCATGTAAGGGAATTTCCAGATACTACCCAGGCCCACGGCCGAACCGGTCGCGGCGAGTATGAAGACCCAGCGGCTAGCCCAACTGCCGTGGACAGAAACCTTGTCTGTCGACATCGTTATCACGCCCAAGCGTTCAAAAAAGAGGGCGCATTGTCCGGGATTCAATCAACCTGCTCAAGCACGTAGCGATACCGTAGCCGACTCGCGCGCAACTCCCTATAATGCCGCCCCTATGGCTAAACAGAAGAAACACCCCACAGGGACCATCGCGCAAAATAAAAAGGCGCGACACGATTACTTCATCGAACATCGGTTCGAGGCTGGTCTGGTCCTGGCCGGCTGGGAAGTAAAGAGTTTGCGGGCGAGCAAGCTGCAACTGGTTGACAGTTATGTACTGCTCAAGGATGGCGAAGCCTGGCTGCTCGGCAGTCATATCACGCCGCTGATGACCGCAAGCACCCACGTCATCGCCGACCCGACGCGCACCCGAAAGTTGCTGCTCAACCGGCGCGAGCTGGAAAAGCTGGCCTCTGCCGTGCAGCAAAAGGGTTACGCCTGCGTATGCCTGTCCTGGTACTGGAGCAAGCACATGGTCAAGTGCGAGATCGCTCTGGGCAAGGGCAAGAAGGAATACGACAAGCGTGATATCGAGCGCGAACGCGATGCCGGTCGAGAGCTGCAGCGCGCAGTGCGGAACAAGGGCAAGGAAGATTAATCTTTCGGCCTGAGTTTTGTAGCGCTAGCGAAAAGATCGCAGCCTTCGGCAGCTCCTACAGAGTGGAATGCATTTTCCTGTAGGAGCTGCCGCAGGCTGCGATCTTTTGCATTAAACAATCAGGTCCCCTTGCGCCGCTCCGCCCGAGCCATGCGCTGAACTTCCTGCCGCACCTCCTCCAGCACTTCCTGCACATACAAAATGTGCCGACTGGACACTTCCCGCGCCTGCTCCGCCCGCCCCTCGACAATCGCCAGGTACAACTCACGATGCTGAGTAATCAACATGTCGCGAGTTTCCGTACGCTGCTTGTACATCCCGCCAATGTTTGTCACCACGTTGCGCTTGAGCAGATCGAACAGCCCACGAATCGTGTGCAACAAAACCGCGTTGTGACTGGCCTCGGCAATCGCGAGGTGGAATTTCGCATCAGCGGCCCCCTCCTCCGCCCGGCTGACTTCGTCGTGACGGGTATAGCAATCCTGCAGTTCATTGAACGCAGCGGTCAGCCGCTCACGATCCACATCAGTGGCGCGCAACGCTGCGTAGTAGGCGCAGGACGCTTCCAGCGTGTGGCGAAATTCAAGTAGATCGCGCTGGGCTTCGGGATTGCTCTCCAACAGATGCAACAGTGGATCGCTGAATGTCGACCCAAGCGACTCCACCACATAGTTGCCACCGCCTTGGCGACTGACCAGCAAGCCCTTGGCCGCCAGCTTCTGAATCGCCTCGCGCAACGAAGGGCGTGACACCCCGAACTGTTCGGCGAGTGCACGTTCGGCCGGCAAACGCTCGCCGGACTTCAGCGTCCCCTCGAGAATCATCTCCTCGAGTTGCTCGACAATATCGTCAGACAAACGGCGCTGACGAATCTGATCAAACCCCATAACTCAATTCTCCACGATCCCGGCAGCTCGCCGGGGTCTCTATTCTGGCCTATCGGCGCAGCAGCAGCACCTACCAGACGACGCTCGACAGCGTAAACAAATCAGCCTCTGCACCCTGCCTGCGACAAAAGTTTCAGGGCGACAAATTGACACACCGCCTACAAGGCTTTTACCCTAGCCAACAGCGATTGTAAATTGGTATTACCAATTAACCAAGAACGCTCATCAGTGCCTGACCAACAACAATTAGGGGCCACCCCATATGCAAACCTGGCAACAGCTCTACAGTCCGCTCGGCAGCCTCGGCCTGTCCGCACTCGCCGCCGTCATTCCCATCGTGTTTTTCTTCCTCGCTTTGGCAGTGTTTCGCCTCAAAGGCCATGTGGCAGGCAGCATTACGCTGGCCCTGTCGATTGCGGTAGCGATCTTCGCCTTCCAGATGCCGGTCGACATGGCGTTCGCCGCAGCCGGATATGGTTTCGCCTACGGCCTTTGGCCCATCGCGTGGATCATCGTGGCAGCGGTGTTCCTCTACAAACTGACGGTCAAGAGTGGCCAGTTCGAAGTGATTCGCAGCTCCGTGCTGTCGATCACCGACGACCAACGACTGCAGGTGCTGTTGATCGGTTTCTGCTTCGGCGCCTTCCTGGAAGGGGCCGCCGGATTCGGCGCACCTGTGGCGATTACCGCCGCACTGTTGGTAGGACTGGGGTTCAACCCGCTGTACGCCGCCGGGCTATGCCTGATTGCGAACACGGCGCCGGTGGCCTTCGGCGCCTTGGGCATTCCGATTATTGTCGCCGGGCAAGTTACCGGCATTGACGCCTTCAAGATCGGCGCAATGACCGGTCGCCAACTGCCGCTGCTGTCGCTCTTCGTGCCGTTCTGGCTGGTGTTCATGATGGACGGCATGCGTGGCGTCCGAGAAACCTGGCCAGCGGCACTGGTGGCGGGCTTGAGCTTCGCGGTCACCCAGTATTTCACGTCGAACTTCATCGGGCCTGAGCTGCCGGACATCACTTCGGCGCTCGCCAGCCTGATTTCCCTGACGCTGTTCCTGAAAGTCTGGCAGCCGAAACGCACCGCCGGCCAACACATCGCCGGCGCAGTCTCCGCATCTGTCGTAACCGCCAGCGCCGGCGGTTTCGGCCTGCCGCGCAGCACTGTGGCCTCTCCCTACAGCCTGGGTGAGATTTTCAAAGCCTGGTCTCCCTTCCTGATCCTCACCGTGCTGGTGACTATCTGGACCCTGAAACCGTTCAAGGCGATGTTCGCTGCGGGCGGCTCGATGTACAGCTGGGTGTTTAACTTCGCCATTCCGCACCTGGACCAGATGGTGATCAAGGTCGCACCGATCGTGACCGCTCCGACCGCTCTTCCTGCCGTGTTCAAACTCGACCCGATTTCCGCCACCGGCACGGCGATTTTCTTCTCCGCACTGATCTCGATGCTGGTACTGAAGATCAACTTCAAAACTGGTCTGACCACTTTGCGCGAGACCTTTTACGAGTTGCGCTGGCCGATTCTGTCCATCGGCATGGTGCTGGCCTTCGCCTTTGTCACCAACTACTCGGGCATGTCTTCGACCATGGCGCTGGTATTGGCCGGTACTGGCGCAGCATTCCCGTTCTTCTCGCCTTTCCTCGGTTGGCTGGGCGTATTCCTGACCGGTTCCGATACGTCTTCCAACGCACTGTTCAGCTCGCTGCAAGCCACCACGGCACACCAGATCGGCGTGAGCGATGTGTTGCTGGTCGCCGCGAACACCAGCGGTGGTGTCACCGGCAAGATGATTTCGCCTCAGTCGATCGCCGTGGCCTGCGCCGCGACCGGCCTGGTGGGTAAGGAATCCGACCTGTTCCGGTTCACCCTCAAGCACAGCCTGTTCTTCGCGACGATTGTCGGCTTGATCACCCTGGCCCAGGCCTACTGGTTCACCGGCATGTTGGTGCACTAAGGACTACACGCTGCACGCATTAAACCGACGCCGTATCACGACTGCGGCGTCAGCTATTCACAACCCGGTCTGTAAGGCTGCTGAAAGCTTCCCTCACTATATTCAGCAGCCTCAGCGGACGGATAACCGGGACAACCCGGAGACACGCCTGATGAGCGAGCTTTTTTACAACGCTGTGCCGAACGCGACCCGAGTCGCCCCGCCACTGCCCGAGCCACGGCAATACCCCAGCGAAAAACCGCAGCGGGTCTACCTGTTCGGGACGTGCGTGGTGGATTTGTTCTATCCCGAAGCCGGGATGGATGCGATCCACCTGCTGGAGCGCGAAGGCATTCGTGTCGAGTATCCGCAAGGGCAAAGCTGCTGCGGGCAACCGGCCTACACCTCGGGTTACACCGAACAGGCCCGGACCGTAGCGCGCTCGCAGCTGGCGCTGTTCGCCGAAGACTACCCGGTGGTGGTGCCATCAGGTTCCTGCGCGGGTATGTTGCGCGAGCATTACGCCGACTTGTTCAAGGATGAGCCGCACACGTTGAAACAGGTCCAGGCCCTGGCGGCACGGACCTATGAGTTGGCCGAGTTTCTGCTGTTCGTCTGCAAGGTGCAGCTCAAGGACAGCGGTGCTCCGATCAAAGTGGCGCTGCACACATCGTGTTCGGCGCGTCGTGAGATGAACACCCACCTGCACGGTCGCGAGCTGTTGTCGCAACTGAGCAACGTGGAGCGGGTCGAGCACGGTCACGAAAGCGAATGTTGTGGCTTCGGTGGGACGTTCAGCGTCCGTATGCCAGACATTTCCGGCGCGATGGTGGCTGACAAGACCCGGTCGTTGAAGGAATCCGGCGCGCACAAGGTACTCAGTGCCGACTGCGGTTGCCTGATGAACATCAACGGCTCGCTGGAAAAACAGCAGGAAGCGTTACGCGGCCAACACTTGGCCAGCTTCCTCTGGCAACGAACTGGAGGTGTTCTATGAACGCTTCCGCGATTATTCCTACGGTTGCCGTAGAAGTAGATTTCCGCACTCGGGCTCACGAGGCCCTGGGTGACACGCAGTTGCGAAACAACTTTCGCTCGGCGATGGATTCACTGATGACAAAGCGGGCAGCGTCCTTCAGCGATGCCCACGAAAGGGAACATTTGCGAGCGCTGGGCAACGCTGTCCGCGCTCGTGCGCTATCCAAGCTGCCCGACCTGCTCGAGCAGCTTGAACAAAACCTGACCCGCAACGGTGTGACAGTGCATTGGGCGGAAACGGTGGACGAAGCCAATGGCATCGTCTTCTCGATCATCCGGGCTCACGAGGCGCGGCAAGTGATCAAGGGCAAATCGATGGTCAGCGAAGAAATGGAAATGAATCATTTCCTCGCTGATCGTGGCATTGAATGCCTGGAATCGGACATGGGCGAGTACATCGTCCAGCTCGACCACGAGAAGCCTTCACACATTATTATGCCGGCGATCCACAAGAATGCCGGTCAGGTCGCGTCCTTGTTCCACGACAAACTTGGCGTGGAGTACACCAAGGACGTTGACCAACTCATTCAGATCGGTCGCAGAGTCCTGCGGCAGAAATTCTTCGAAGCGGACATCGGCGTCTCCGGCGTCAACTTTGCCGTGGCCGAAACCGGCACCTTGCTGCTGGTGGAAAATGAAGGCAACGGGCGCATGTCGACCACCGTGCCGCCGGTTCACATCGCGGTCACCGGCATAGAAAAAGTCGTCGAAAACCTGCGCGACGTTGTCCCGCTGTTGTCCCTGTTGACCCGCTCCGCCCTCGGCCAGCCGATCACCACCTACGTCAACATGATTTCCGGCCCACGCAAGGATCATGAACTCGACGGCCCGCAGGAAGTGCATCTGGTCTTGCTCGACAACGGTCGCAGCCAGGCCTTTGCCGACAGTGAGTTGCGCCAGACCTTGAACTGCATCCGCTGCGGCGCCTGCATGAATCATTGCCCGGTCTACACCCGAATCGGCGGTCATGCCTATGGCGAGGTCTACCCGGGTCCGATCGGAAAAATCATCACCCCTCACATGGTCGGGCTGGCAAAAGTTCCGGACCACCCCAGTGCCTCGTCACTGTGCGGCGCCTGCGGCGAAGTCTGCCCGGTCAAAATTCCTATCCCTGCCTTGCTTCGGCGCCTACGGGAAGAGAACGTGAAAGCCCCGGATACGCCCCATAAAGTGATGCGCGGCCAAGGCAGCAAATATTCACGCAAGGAACGGTTTATCTGGAACGCCTGGGCAAGGCTCAACAGTTCGCCGACGCTCTATCGGCTGTTCGGTTTCTTCGCCACACGCCTGCGCGCGCTGGCACCGAGCAACGTCGGACCCTGGACGCAAAACCACAGCGCACCCAAACCCGCCGCCCGCTCATTGCATGACATGGCCCGCGCGCACCTGGCCAAACAGGGAGACCGTTGATGAGCGCCAAGCAAAACATCCTCGCCAAATTGCGTAACAGTCTGACCGGCACCACACCAGTGGCTGACAACTTCGACGTCGAACTGGTGACAGCGCCTTACACCTACGCCCCCGAACAACGCATCGCGCAACTGCGCAAACAGATGGAAGCGGTGCACACGGAAATCCACCTGACTTCAAGTGCAGAGTGGCCGGCACTGCTTGCGCAATTGTTGCTGGATCGTCAATTGCCCAGCCTGTTGATCGCACCCACAACGCCCCACGGCGAACGTGTCACTCAGCACTGGGCGAACAATCCCACGCTTCCAACACTCAAAGCCTACGACCGCCCGGTTGAGGAGTGGAAAGCCGAATTGTTCAACGACACTCCGGCCAGCCTGACCACTACACTCGGAGCAATCGCTGCCACGGGCAGCCTGATTATCTGGCCGACGCGAGAAGAACCGCGCTTGATGAGCCTGGTACCGCCGGTGCATTTCGCCTTGCTCAAGGCCAGCGAAATCCGCGACAACTTCTATCAGGTGCAGCAAGAGTTCGAATGGGCCAAGGGCATGCCGACCAACGCGCTGCTGGTATCCGGTCCCTCGAAAACTGCCGATATCGAACAAGTGCTGGCGTACGGCGCGCACGGGCCGAAAGACCTCGTGGTGCTGATTCTGGAGGACCAATGAGTTTACCGACGGCTTTCCTGCGAGATACGCAGCAACTGATTCCCCAGGATCGGCTCTTCGATGATCCGCTGTCGACCCTGGCCTTCGGCACCGACGCCAGTTTCTACCGGTTGATTCCGAAACTGGTGATCCGCGTCGAATCCGAAGATGAAGTGGTGGCGCTGCTCAAACTGGCGCAACGGGATCAGGTCCCGGTGACGTTTCGCGCCGCAGGCACCAGCCTCTCCGGCCAGGCTATCAGCGACTCGGTATTGATCGTCCTCGGGGATAACTGGAACGCGCGCGAGATCCGCGGCGAGGGTCTGCAAATCCGTCTGCAACCGGGTGTTATCGGCGCGCAGGCGAACGCCTGGCTGGCCCCCTTCGGACGCAAGATCGGGCCGGACCCGGCGTCGATCAACGCCTGCAAAATCGGCGGCATCGTTGCCAACAACGCCAGCGGGATGTGCTGCGGCACTGCGCAAAATACCTACCACACGCTGGCTGGCATTCGTTTGGTGCTGGCAGACGGAAGCCGTCTCGACACAGAGGATGCAACCAGCGTTGCAGCTTTTCGCACAAGCCATGGGCAACTGCTGGAGCGTCTGGCAATCCTGGGCCGTGAGACACGCGCCAATACCGAACTCGCCGCACGAATTCGCCACAAATACCGTCTGAAAAATACCACTGGCCTGTCACTCAATGCCTTGGTGGACTTCGATGAGCCTGTGGATATCTTGAGCCATTTGCTCGTCGGCTCCGAAGGCACCCTTGGCTTCATCAGCGCGGTGACCTACGACACCGTCATCGACCACCCGAACAAGGCGTCGGCGCTGATCGTGTTCCCGGACGTGGAAACCTGTTGCAACGCAGTCACCGTGTTGAAAACCCAACCGGTGTCCGCCGTGGAACTGCTGGACCGTCGCAGCCTGCGTTCGGTGCAGGAAAAACCCGGCATGCCCGCTTTCGTACAACAACTGTCGAATAATGCCTGCGCCCTGCTGATCGAATCCCGCGCCGCATCGTCCTCGCTGTTGCAGGAACAGCTCGGGCAAGTCATGGCGTCGCTGGCCGGTTTTCCCGTAGAGAAGCAAGTCGATTTCACTGAAGATCCGGTCGAAAACGCGCGCCTCTGGGCGATCCGCAAAGACACCTTTCCCGCCGTCGGCGCCGTACGCCAAACCGGCACGACGGTGATCATCGAAGACGTGACGTTCCCGGTGGAACAACTCGCGATCGGCGTGAATCGCTTGATCGAGCTGTTCGACAAGCATCACTACGACGAAGCCATCCTTTTCGGACACGCACTGGAAGGTAATCTGCACTTCGTCTTCACCCAAGGCTTCAACAGCCCGGAAGAAGTCGCACGCTATCAGGCGTTCATGGACGACGTCGCACAGCTGGTTGCAGTGGAGTTCGGCGGCTCTTTAAAAGCCGAACACGGTACCGGTCGCAACATGGCCCCCTTCGTCGAACTGGAATGGGGCAGCGACGCCTACCAGTTGATGTGGCAGCTCAAACGCCTGCTCGATCCCCATGGGATTCTCAACCCCGACGTTGTGCTCAGCAACGATCCGCAAATTCATCTCAAGCACTTGAAGCCGCTGCCGGCCGCCGATGAGATTGTGGATAAGTGCATCGAGTGCGGCTTCTGCGAACCCGTTTGCCCGTCGAAGGGCCTGACCTTGAGCCCGCGCCAGCGCATCGTGATCTGGCGCGATATTCAGGCGAAGAAGCGTGCCGGCGTGGACACTACCGAGCTGGAAGCGGCCTACGAATACCAAGGCATCGAAACTTGTGCCGCCACCGGGCTGTGTGCGCAGCGTTGTCCTGTAGGAATCAATACCGGCGAGCTGGTGAAAAAGCTCCGCAGTCGTAAGGCGACACATACGAAAACCGCCAACTGGCTTGAAGGCAATTTCGCCACCGCCCTGCAAGGGGCACGTTTCACCCTGCACGTCGCCAATGGCGCACGGATGCTGCTGGGGGCGCCGCGTCTGGCGAAGCTATCGGCGACACTGACCCGATTATCCAAAGGCCAGGTCCCGCAATGGACCAGCGCCATGCCGCAACCGGAAAAAGCCATTCGCTTCAGCCCGACCGTCTCGGACAAGCGTCCCCGCGTGGTGTACCTGGCGGCTTGCGTCTCGCGCGTCATGGGGCCGGCAGCCAGCGATAACGAACAGATGTCGCTGTACGACAAAACCCGTGGGCTGCTGGAAAAAGCCGGTTACCAGGTTGTCTTTCCGGACAATCAGGACAACCTCTGCTGTGGCCAGCCATTCGCGTCCAAAGGCTACGCAGAGCAAGCCGAGCACAAACGCCAGGAACTGATCGGCGCGCTATTGCACGCCAGTCGCGGCGGGCTCGATCCCATCTACTGCGACACCAGCCCCTGCACCTTGCGTCTGGTCCAGGATGTGGGCGATGTGCGTCTGGACCTATACGACCCGGTACGTTTCATCCGCACCCACCTGATGGATCGCCTCGACTTCACGCCTCAGGAAGCGCCGATCGCCGTGCACGTCACGTGCAGCACCCAGCACCTGGGCGAGAGCCAGGCGCTGATCGATCTGGCGCGCAAGTGCAGCAAAAACGTGGTCATTCCCGAGGGCATTCACTGTTGTGGGTTTGCTGGCGACAAAGGCTTTTCCACGCCGGAGCTGAATGCTCATTCGCTTAGGACGCTCAAGGATGCGGTGCAGCACTGTAGCGAAGGGATTTCGACCAGCCGCACCTGTGAGATTGGTCTGACGCAGCATGGAGGGATTGACTACCACGGACTAGTCTATCTGGTGGATCGGGTGACGCGGGCGAGGGTTCCTGAAGAAAAATAGAACCCTGACGCGCCGTCGTAGTCCACACAATAAGCCCGGACCTCGCCGGGCTTCCCCCACTCGGTAGCCCGTCCTGATGGCCAGAAAATGCCTGGACCCTCAGTTCAAGGAGATACACATGAAACGTTCTGTACTGTTAGGTCTGTTCGTTACTGCTTCCATGATGGCGTCCACTTCGTTTGCAGCCGAAGACCTCTGTGCCGTCAATCTGAAAACCATCGACAATGCCAAGGCACAGATACAGGCACCCGAAATACAGGAACGCGTCGAGGCTAGCGTTAAGCAAGCCAAAGCCGATCAGGCGAAAGGTACCCAGAAGGGGACTGAGGATTGCATTGCTGAAACCAACGAGACCATCCTGGATATCAGGAAGTCAACCGAAGGCACTAACAAATGATCACTACCTGAAAGGCCAATCTCAGGACTGGCCTTATGGGCGCACGCCACACCGGCTTATTGCTCATCACGTTAAATGAGCAATAAGCCTGTTGCCGTTGAAATTTCCGTTTAAATGCCATCGCTCCTTAGGAGACATCCATGAAACGTACCGCACTGGCTGGTCTGTTCATGTCTGCTGTAATGTTGGCCTCTCCCGTATTTGCTGCTGACAACGACCTATGCACGAGCAAGCTGCAGGAACTCAAAGCCAAAGTCACCTCAATGCCAGCGACCTCCGACAGCACCACGATGGAAATCAAAAGACTACTGGCCAGCGCCGAAACGTCGAAAGCCTCCGGGGACGACAAGAAATGCGCCACCGAGGCCACCCAGGCTTTGTCGTTGGCAAAATGAGCACAATATCCAACCCATGATCATTCGGTGCCCACCTTCGGGTTGGCCTTCTGAGTCGCGTTGTCGTACACTGTGCAGGTCTGTTGCTCACTTGATTCACCGAGCGACAGACTCGGGGCCGTTTAGGATTCGACGCCGGTTGCGAAACTTTAGGTGCATGCCGAGTTGGTAACAGAACTCGTAAATCCACTGTTGCAACTACTTATAGTTGCCAATGACGAAAACTACGGCCAGGAATTCGCTCTCGCTGCGTAAGCAGCCTTAGCCCTGAGCTTCTGGTACCTTCGGGTCCAGCAATCACTAGGGGATGTCTGTAAACCCGAAGTGATTGTCATATAGAACAGAATCGCCGTGCAGTACGTTGTGGACGAAGCGGCTAAAACTTACACAACTCGCCCAAAGCACCCTGCCCTTCGGGTCGCTGAGGGTTAACTTAATAGAAACGGCTACGCATGTAGTACCGACAGCGGAGTACTGGCGGACGGGGGTTCAAATCCCCCCGGCTCCACCAAATACGAAGCATCAACAAAGCCCGCCCAGTGCGGGCTTTGTTGCATCTGAAGGTTTGTAATCCTGAGGAGTCCCTGGAAGGCCTGACACATCGGAACCTATGCTGAGGGTCCCACCTGGAAGGATGCTGTCATGACACTAAAAACACTCATCGTCGCGCTGATTTTTTCGATGGCCTCCGGCTGTGCGCACTACAACGACCGCACGGCCGACACCAGCAAGGGTGGTCGTATCGCTTGTGATGCTACGCCAGCCAATCAGCCTGGATGCTATGTGAAGCAATCGAAGGAGTGGAATTGGGGCGGGCTGAAATTCGGGCTTGGGACTTCCAGGTAAATCTGAGCGCCGTTAAACCACACACCCAGACTCGCTCGCGACCGACCATTTACCCGAGCAACCAACACCGCCCTTGCAGCAACACCCAGCCGATCTATATGATAAGTATTATCATTTGTGATATTTACTCATCCGGCGCTATCAGACCATGTCCTCATCCTCTCAAAACGGCTTTTGTGACGTGGCCGTGCTGTATCGACAACAGCACAGCTGGTTGCAGAACTGGTTACGGCGCCGGCTCAACTGCTCGCAAAGTGCAGCGGACCTGGCGCAGGACACCTTCATGCGACTGCTGGCCAAGGAGCCGGTGCCGGAGTTGCATGCGCCGCGGACTTTTCTGGCGAAAGTGGCGCAAAGCGTTTTATCTAACCATTACCGCCGGCAAAAACTCGAACGCGCTTACCTTGAAGCACTGGCGGCCATGCCAGAGCTCACCGCACCCAGTCTTGAAACCGCCCGTATGGCGCACCCGAAACCGAGGTCAACCGTGAAGAAAACGGCGTGTTCATCCCTTACGCCGGTGTGGTTTACGACCTCAATGACACCTGGTCGGTGTACGCCAGCTACACCAGTATTTTCAGCCCGCAAGCCTCGTGGGTCACAAACGAAGACAACAAGCCCCTCGACCCGATGGAAGGCAAGGGCTACGAGATCGGCCTGAAAGGTACGCACCTGGACGGCAAGCTGAACTCCAGTGTTGCGCTGTTCAAACTGGAGCAGGACAACCTGGCGATCTGGCAACACGACAACGTATACAGCGCCGAGCAAGACACCACGTCCAAAGGCATCGAGCTGGAGCTCAACGGTGAACTGGCTGAAGGCTGGCAAGCGTCCGCAGGCTATGCCTACTCGGTGACCACCGACGCGGACGACGCCCGCATCAGCACCATGATGCCGCGCAACAGCGTCAAGACGTTCACCAGCTATCGCCTGCACGGCCCGCTGGACAAGCTGACCCTCGGCGGTGGCGTCAACTGGCAGAGCAAAACCGGCAACGACTTGCACACCTTTACCCAAGGCAGCTACGCGATTGCTAACTTGCTGGCGCGCTATGACATCACCCGTAACCTGACGGCGTCGGTGAACGTGAACAACGTGTTTGACCGCGAGTACTACAGCTCCCCTGCCCTGTCGGCCAACTACGGCGCACCGCGCAATATCATGACCAGTTTCAAGTACGACTTCTGATAGCGGCCAACGGGAATGAGCGAGCGCATTGTGCAAACGGTGCGCTGCGCAGATGAATTTTTCTTCACCCCATCGCGCCTCGGCAAACGGTACATTGCCCTCGCTCATTCAAGAAACTACGGTTTGCCCGCCCTCCCGCGGGCTTTTTTTTGCCTGGAGAAATACAGACCCCCATTTGAGTTTTCCCTGCACCTGAGCAATTCTGGCCCCCCTCTTACCGAATGGAGCGCTTCATGACGCTGCTGACTCTCCCAGGCGAACGCCTGACGCTGGCGGTGCTCAGCCCCGACCAGGCCGACCTGGAAAGCGACTTCTATCAGCGCAACCAGCAG
This sequence comes from Pseudomonas sp. LBUM1643, assembly GCF_059716215.1. NCBI lineage: Bacteria > Pseudomonadati > Pseudomonadota > Gammaproteobacteria > Pseudomonadales > Pseudomonadaceae > Pseudomonas > Pseudomonas sp. LBUM1643. The sequence continues at coordinate 809,012 of NZ_CP166813.1, read as the reverse complement.
CACCTCGCCCCCTGGTCACCCATTCGTCCCGCCGATTACTACAGCGTCGATCACATCCGGCCACGCCTGGAACAACAAGCCATCGCGCTCGACGCCGGACATGCCGTGCATTTCGCGCTACTGGACCCGAACAGCGGACACATGATCGGCGCCTGTAATTTCAGCGGGATCATTCGCGGGGCATTTCAAGCGTGTTATCTCGGTTACCACATCGACGCGTCCCTTCAGGGTCAGGGGCTGATGCGTGAAGCGCTGCAGGCAGGCGTTCGATACATGTTCGAGGAACAGAACCTGCACCGGATCATGGCCAACTACATTCCCGGCAACGAACGCAGTGCACGGTTGCTGGAACATCTGGGGTTCGAGCGGGAGGGTTACGCCAAGGCCTATCTGAACATCGCCGGGCGCTGGCAGGACCATGTGCTGACGGCGCTCATCAGCAAGGTCTACGAAGATCCGGCTCGACGCTGGTCGCGGCAACTCTCCCAAGGAACGCCTGCGCCACTACGATGAGAGCGAACCTGCACGCGAAAGCACCTGGCCATTCGCGGGTGATGAAGCATGCTCCACCGGCAGCTCCAGCCGCGCTCTCCCGTAAAACGCCAGCGCCGTCAGCAAACACGCCAGCCACACAAAGATTCCGGCCCAGAATGTGTGGGACATGTAGTGCCAGCCTTGCAGGACACGTGTGGTGCCGTAGACGAAACCCAGCGCCAGCGAGCCGTACATCAGCGCTTTGGAATAGCGCCAGCGATAGCGACGCGCGACGAAGTACAGCGCCAGCATGGTAAAGCCACCCGAGGCATGTCCGCCCGGCCAGCAGCGCCCGTCACCCGCGACTTTCAGCAAGTCGAAATTCTGATACCACTCCTTGTGCTCGATCTTCCCACCGTACTGCGTCGTTTCAACCGGGCAGTACACGCTGGTGTGGCCCTTGAGGTAGTGGATCACGCCGGTACTGATGGAGAACGCGAACACCACGTACAGAAAGTCCCGACGGTGTCTGGTGGCAAACCGCAGCACCGGGCCAACTTTGATCTTCTCCAGGAACGCGATGATTTTCGAATGCTTCTCAGCTTTCAGACGCGGCCATAAAAACGACAGCAAGGCACCGACGACGGCGATTTCGCCGGTCCAGTTCGGAATGATGCGCGCCCATTTATGAGTGATTTTTTCAAACCAATGGACATGATCCAGCGGGAACGTCTGCGTGGCCGGATCATAAAAAAGATCGTTGAAGGCGATGTCGATTCTGGTCAGGTCGAACAGCAGGAACACCACGACGGCGAGCGCCAGCGGGATACCGAAATTAAAGGCATAAAAGCGCATGGGTTTGCTCATTGGGTGGTCACCGATTGCCAATCCGACGCTTCAACAAAACCGAGCATGCGCGGAGCTTTGAAAGCTTCAGCAGTGATGAACAAAGACGCGCCATAACCGAGTGTCGAAGTCGGTAGCCTGAGGTCTTTTTCCAGTTGCGACATGCATTCGCTGTGGGTGACCAGAACGAGATTTCGACCCGGCACTTTGTGCTTCAACGCATCGCGCAACATGGTGCCCCGGCAATTGATCAGCCAGTCTTCGCCCACGCCCACTTTATTGAACATGTACCCGGCCGTTTGCGCCGTGCGCAGCAACGGGCTGTTGTAGACATCGGCTTTTTCCAGCCCCAACTGCTCGAACTGCGCCCCAACGTTCACCGCGACGCTGCGGGAGCGATCAGTAATGCCGTCGTCACCATTCAGGCACGCGGCACTGGAGTGATCGCAGCGTTCGACGTGGCGCACCAGCACGATCATGTCGCCTTTGGCCCACCCGTCGACCAATGTCCGGGCGCCCGCGACGTTGCCGTGGGACAAGTCCGGCACGGCGGCTGGCGCCAACAGCCATATCGTCAACGGGATGACCAGCAGCGCCGAGGCCAGCACTACGGCGGTGTTTCGATAACGGCTCAGACAGCCCATATCAATCGAGCGTTTTATTCCGAACAGACTCAGTCTTAATTCCACATCAAGCCGCCCCGCCGGCATGCACCACTTTCATTCGATGCCGCGAGGGTAGAGAGGGCAGCGTCGGCAAGGAGTGAAACGATTGTGAAAAAAAGCTTGAAGATCGCAGCCTCGTTGCACTCGACAGCTCCTACAAGAGCCCCCGTTCCAATGTAGGAGCTGTCGAGTGAAACGAGGCTGCGATCTTTTGATCCTGTAGGAGCTGTCGAGTGAAACGAGGCTGCGATCTTTTGATCTTCAGTTACCAACCAAGCGGCCGATACACACCCGCAACCCATTTTTGCTGGCTCTCAAAAACAACAATCTTCCAGCCAACCGACGATCAAGACAGACAACGTTCCTGGAGGAATTTGATGAATAGCTGGTTCGGCAACATCAGCGTTAACCTGAAACTGGGCCTGGGTTTCGGCCTGGTCCTGGCGCTGACCTGCGTCCTCGCTCTGACCGGCTGGACCAGCCTTGGCGGGCTGATTGACCGCAGCAACTGGATGAGCGATATCACCCAGCTCAACGCCGGCCTGACCAAACTGCGTGTAGTTCGCCTTCAGTACATGCTGACCAACGGCGACGAAACCGCAGCGCAGAATGTACAAACCACACTCGATGCGTTTTCCGCCCAGCAACAAGCGCTGCTGGCGAAATTCAAGAGCCCGGAGAACCTCAAGCTGCTCAGGGAGCAAGGCGCCGAGATCGATGCCTATAAGACGTCTCTGAACAAAATGCGCAGCGCCTACCGCACCGGCAACAGCGCCCGCGACGCCATGGGCGCGAACGCTGAAACCGCCAACACGCTGATAAACACCCTTTACACCCACGTGCAGCAAATGCCGCTCAGCGATCAGCGCTTCGAACAATTCCTGGCCATCACTGCCGCCAAGGAAGCTTTCCTGCTGGCTCGTTACGAAGTGCGCGGCTACACCGCAACCACCAATGCCGAGACCGAACAAAAAGCCGTCACCCAACTGGATGCGGCGATTGCCAGCCTGAAATCGCTAAATGTGCATTTTGCCGACACGCAACTCGACGCCTTGCGTCAGCTGGAGACCGCGCTGGGTAACTACCGCAGCTCTTTGCTGGCGTATAAAAATGCCAGCAACGATGCCGTGCAGGCGCGCAAGGAAATGACCGACCAGGGCGCCGCCATCGTATCCCTGAGCGATCAGCTGTATCAGATCCAGCTTGACCGCCGCGACATCGAAAGCGCACAAGCCCGCACCCTGCAACTGATCAGCACCTTGCTGGCGTTGCTGGTGGGCGTCATTGCTGCAGTGCTCATCACCCGTCAGATCACCGGTCCGCTGCGGGACACCCTGGCCGTGGTAGAACGCATCGCCAGCGGCGACCTCTCCCAGGACGTCAAGGTCACGCGCCGGGACGAACTCGGTGTATTGCAGCAAGGCATCGCACGGATGGGCGTGACCCTGCGCGACTTGATCAGCGGTATCCGCGATGGCGTCACGCAGATCGCCAGCGCCGCTGAAGAGTTGTCCGCCGTGACCGAACAAACCAGCGCCGGTGTAAACAGCCAGAAAATCGAGACCGATCAGGTGGCCACGGCCATGCACGAGATGACCGCAACGGTGCAGGAAGTTGCGCGCAATGCCGAACAGGCCTCCCAGGCGGCAGCGGCTGCTGACGGCGAAGCGCGTGAAGGCGACAAGGTGGTCAGCGAAGCCGTCGCGCAGATCGAACGCCTGGCCACCGAAGTGGCGCGCTCCACCGAAGCGATGAGTGTGCTGCAGCAAGAGAGCGACAAGATCGGCAGTGTCATGGACGTGATCAAGGCCGTCGCCGAACAGACCAACCTGCTTGCCCTTAACGCCGCCATCGAAGCCGCGCGCGCCGGTGAAGCCGGTCGTGGTTTTGCCGTGGTGGCCGACGAAGTTCGGGGCCTGGCCCAGCGCACACAGAAATCCACCGAGGAAATCGAAGGCCTGGTTGCCGGTTTGCAGAACGGTACCCAGCAAGTGTCGACTGTGATGCACAACAGCCGCACCCTGACCGACAGCAGCGTCGCACTGACGCGCAAGGCCGGCCTGTCACTGGAGAACATCACCCGTACGGTGTCGAACATCCAGTCGATGAACCAGCAGATCGCCGCGGCTGCCGAACAGCAAAGCGCCGTCGCCGAAGAGATCAGCCGCAGCATCGTCAACGTGCGCGACGTCTCCGAACAGACTGCCGCCGCCAGCGATGAAACGGCAAAGTCGAGCGTTGAACTGGCGCGTTTGGGTGGTCAGTTGCAGCAGATGGTGAGCCACTTCCGCGTCTGATGTTCGTCGCGGAATTTTTTATTCTCTGCTGGCGGGACTGTTCGTCAATCGTGTCTCGGAAACCAGCTGATTAACACGTCATGTAGGAGCTGCCGCAGGCTGCGATCTTTTGATTCTCGTTTTGGACAAACAAAAGCCAGGTCAAAAGATCGCAGCCTGCGGCAGCTCCTACAGGGATGGTGTCCGATCACCAATCACATGTGGAAGCGGGCTGCCCGCGATTGCGTTTTATCTGGTTGCAATACTTTTCATGCATCCCACGGATTGATCACTTCGACTCCGGAAAACTCGAAGTCCCGCACATTACGCGTGGCAATCGAAGCGCCATGACTCAGGCAAATGGCGGCGATTTGCGCATCAGCCATGGCCGCCGTTCGACCCTTTGCTTCGGCGCCTGCTGCCAGCGTCGCGTATTCGACGGCAGCATGAGCATCAAACGGCAATATCCTTCCAGCAAAGTCCTCTTCAAACATTGCCATCGCATGAGACTCAAGCTTCAGTTTGCGCTTGCCGGACGGCAGGCGCGCAATGCCGTGAAGAATCTCAGCCACTGTGATGGAGCTGATCGCCAGTTCCAGCGTCGGTTGCGTATCGACCCAATCCAGAACTTTTGCATCAGGTTCAACGCGCATGAACTCAGAAAGAACATTGGTATCGAGCACTATCATTCAGAGAAGTCCACCGCAGCAGCTTTCTCTGACCGCTCTGGCAGCTCGAGCTCCAATCCACCGACAGCGCTGAATCTGTTGCGTATCCGGCTTCCAAGTCCACAGGAACGATCAGCAGTTGCCAAGGCCCGGCCAAGAATCAGGCGAGCCTCTTCTTCCATCGAATGTCCGTTATGCGCCGCCGTGATACGCAATTGCTCCTTGATCGTCTCATCAAGGTTGCGAATTGTGATGCTGGCCATAATGCCTCCTGCAATCAATGAAATCATTGATTGCAGGCTAGCACACCCTCTCTTGCCAATAACGGGCAATCTCCCGAACGGCCAGTCTTCTTTTATCGAGTCCCGCGCTGGCGCAACGCCGACGGCATGAAATACGCGTCCTCCGGAATCGGCTGGGCGAAATCCACGGTGGCGGGTTCTTCGTTATCGAGGTTCTGCACGTAGTAGCGGCGCGCCTGCAAGTCGTGGAACACGTCCAGCGCACTCCAGGTGGTCGGCAGGTCGTAGAAGTTTTTCAGGTAAGCCATCGACACCCGCCACAACTCCCCTCGCCCGTCATACTGATCCACCAATGCGGCACCCCAACTGTCTTCGTCCAGAAACAGCACACGCTTGGAATAAATGTGCCGCGAGCCGGGCTTGAGCGTGCCCTCAACCACCCAGACACGATGCAGCTCGTAACGGGTGTGTTTCGGGTTGAGATGGCCGGGTGTCAGCAGTTCCGCGTATTTCACTTCAGGGCTGCCGACCTTGTAACTGTTGTAGGGAATGTAAATCTCTTGCTTGCCCTTGAGCTTCCAGTCGTAGCGATCCGGCGAGCCGTTAAACAGGTCAGTATCGTCTGCGGTACGCAGGCCGTCGGACGAGGCGATCGGTGTGTCATAAGCGAGGTTCGGCGCACGTCGCACGCGGCGTTGGCCGGCATCGTAGATCCAGGCCTGACGCGGGTCCTTGAGCTGATCCAGGGTCTCGTGGATCAGCGCCGCACCACCGGCAAGACGGGCCGGGCTCTTAACAAAGGCCAGGTAGTAAAAGAGGATGTTTTTCAGGTCCGCAAATTGCCCGCCCGGACGGTAGTAGTTGAACAGCGCTTCCTGCTGCGAGGTCACCAACGCGAAGCTGCCATTGCGCTGCACCGGTGCTTCGGACGCACGACGGACCACGTAGATGCCGCGATAGCGGGTGATGTGGTTCCACAGTGCTTCAACCCCATCCTTGGGCACCGGAAACGGCACGCCACCATAGGCATCGGCAAAACCGGTGCCGCCGTCGAGCAGCTTCGCCGACGTAGCATTCTTGAACGTGTTGTCGTACAGCCACTGTGGCGCCGAGCCAGAGCGGCGGCTCGTGTACACAGGCATCTGGAACGTGTCGGGGTAACTGTTGAAGAGCGCAATCTGGCCAGCGCTGAGATGGGCTTTGTATTGCTCCAGGTTGGCCTTGGTGATGGTGAACAATGGCTTGTCTGTCGCATACGGATCAAGGTGGTGCTTGCCAGGTGTATATCCCTTGGGTGCCTGGGTTATGCCGCCCTCCCACGCCGGAATGGTGCCGGCCGCGTTGCCCACGCGTTCGGCGCCCAGTGGGGTCAGCGTGGTTTTCAGTTGCTGCGCTTCCTGGGGCGTAATCGCCGCCAGCGCGCTGCCGGCCGCCAGACTCAGGACCAGTGACAGTGTGGTTTTAATCAGTCGTGACGTAGGAAACATGAACGTTCTCCGAAATGGAAACCTGTGGGAGCGCAGCACTTACAGGAAGTACTTGAGGTTGAAGCCGACGTTGTCTCGGTCACGAATACCGTTGTTCTGGCCACCGCCGTAGAACTCGGTGTACTGCAGCTCGGCTTCCAGCTTGTTCTGGTAGTTGGCCTTGATCCCGAGGGTGTAAGCCTTGCGCCCCTCGATGGTGTTGCCCGCCTGATAACTGTTGCCCTTGAAGTCGTCCTTGTAGACGACATAGGGCGAGACGTTGACCCCGGCGTACACATCGTTCCAGGTGCCGTTGACCATCGCGGTGTAGCTGTAGGAATCGCGGTTGACCTGATCGCCACGATCACCGCCGGACACGTAGGAATAGTTACCGGTGCCCGCGTAGTAACGGGTGCTGCCGTCATACGCGGTGTAGTGCAGACTGCTGCCGCGCAGGTGCTCGGACGCCAGTTCGAACACACCGAACATCGAGTCGAACGACAGGCCTGGGCCGAAGTTGTAGATGGTGCCCAGGGAGGTGTTGAACGCCTCGACCCGCTCCGCGTTATTGATCTGGCTGTCGAGCGTGACCATCTGCCCGCCAATGTTGATGGTCTGCCCACCAGCCGCTGCAGCAGCGCCATTGGCCAGGTCGCCGATCAGGTCATTGGTCGCCGCCACACCGATGGGCAGGTTCGGCCGATAGGCCACTTCGCCGAACACCGACGCCTGACCCACAGTGGTGTTGAAGCTGAAGCCATACATGCGAATGTCTTCGGCATAGCGACGATGCGCCTGAATATTGCCCAGCACATCCGCCGTCGCCAGACCGTTGGCGAGTTGCCCGGCCTGACTGCCGGCGACACCGGACAACAGGTTGGTCAGGGCGGCCATGTCGATCCCCTGATAACCGCCCAGATCGGCGGAGATGGTCGGTTCCTTGGCGTGGTAATTGACCATGTACAGACCGAACTCGGTGCTGTTGAGTGCTTCCGCGATATAGCGGAAGGCAAAGCCGAACTGGCCGTCATTGCGGGCGTTGTAGTCCTTGCCCACCGAGGCGACCTTGAGGGTATTGCCGAAGGACGGGGTCACGCCGTTGGCGTACAGGCCTGTCGTGCTCAGGGCCTGATTGAGCAACGGGTTATTGCCCAGCGCGCTGTACAGATCGATCACATTGCCGAAGCCCGGCACCGGTGTGTCCAGCGCGGTGCCGGTGAAGTTGTTGTAAGCGGTGTTGCCGCCATCGGCGAACAAGTCGGTCTGGGAGTAGAACGTGCCGACCGGATCGATACGGGTCTCCTTCCAGTTGGTCTGATAGAAACTTTCCACCGTCAGGGAATCGGTCAACCCGATGTTGAAGCTGAGCGCCTCCACCGGTATCAGCACTTCCTTGACCTCGGCGCCCGGCAAGCGGTACTTGGCGGCGTCCACCGGGTTCGTGGTGTTGATTCCGCCGCGGTAGAAAATGCCCTCGCCCCAGTTGAACACCTGGCGCCCGACCCGCGCCGTGACTGGCATCGACGCTACGTCCCAGTTGCCATAGAGGTAGGCGTCGAGCATCTCAATCCGGCTACCGGCGATGTCGCGGGTCTGGTCGGTGAAGTGGTCGTCCTGCGGATAACTCTGGCTCGGCTGCGAAGGGTTGTTGTTGCGGTAATAAACGTTGCGCTTGTCCATCAACTGAGTGTCGTAGAACGCCGTGCCGCGCATGAACAACCCGTAGTTCTGATAGTTGGCCTCAAGCTCCGACGTGACCTTGTAAACCTCGGAAACCAGCCCGGTATCGAAGTTGCGATTGCCGTCGTTGGTGTTGACGTCATCATTGGTCTTGTCCCGCCCCTGAACCCGCCACAAGCGCCCGTAAGACAAGGTACTGTCGAACGAGCCGGTGACCTGCTGGTCCAGCACGCTGAACTCCACCGCCTGCACCCCTTCGACCGCGCACAGTTGCAGCAGTCCTGCCAGGCCCACGCCGGGTATTGCTGCGCCGGACAGGCGCAGTCGAGTCCTCATCATCTTTCTCCCTTCCCTGATCTTGTTTTTGTTTGTCTGGACAGCGACGCCGCAACGTCTACGGCACCAGTCCCGCGCTGACGTAAATCCGGCTGTGCGCACCGAAATGCCCGAGTAACTTGAACAGCTGCTGATTGAGAGCCGGATGGTTATAGTCTTCGCGCTGAACCTGGTTGCCGGCGCTGAAATCGGTGGTGACCGGCGCTGTTTCCAGCCACTGCCCAATGGCCTCATCGAACGCAGCGGACTGTTCCGCGGACTGGACGCTGACCACCTCGCGCAGGTAATCCACCGAGTACGGCGGGTAACTGGCGTCCTCTGTGAGATTGACGTAGGCCTCCAGCATCGGGTGTGCCTGTCCGGCCCGCAGCAAACGACGGAGCCAGGCGGACTGATACTTTTCCACTTCCATATGCCGGGTGGCGACGCGCTCGATGGCCGCGTGTTTGTCGCTGTCAAAACCCGCCAGCGCCTTGCCTTCCATCAACAACATGCTGGCGAGCTCTACGCCTGGCAGCGGTTTGGCGTGATACGGCTGGGTCAGGTCCTGAATGTGGTGCAGGCCCCACCCGAGAAAGCGATAACCCCAATACGGATGACCCGTGGCGAACGCCAGGCGCGCCAGGCCCATGTACTGATAGGCACGCCAGTCCGGCCAACTGCGCTGCAGGAAATCGGCGGCGGCGTACACCACCGGGCTCTCATGGAAAAAGCCCATGTGGAAGGGCGCCTGAGAACTGTATTGAAAACGCGGATCACCGAAAGGCTGTGGGCCGAAGCCATACCGCCCGGCGACCTCACCGGGGTTGTCGCTGAACAGGTTGATGTCGTGACCGTAATCCGGCTCGTCGGCGGCGCTGGCCAGCACCGCCAGTGCCGATACTTTTTCGCCGTTCGCCACGCGAATAAAGCGCTGAAGGTTCCACGGCGAGAGAGTCTGCTTGACCATCACCTGCTCGGCTTTCAGGTGTTCGCGTTCTGGCAGATCCTTGCCCGGCATCGGTTGGATGACCATGGCCAGATGAATCTGCGGGTTGATGCGCATGGCGTTGAGGAATGCCTGTTGCAGATTGTCCCCTGGCACGGCGGGCAGCTTGAGGCTGTCGGGGCGTGGCGGGTATTGAGCGAAGTGCTGACGGGCGAAGCGCTCCTGTTCTTCCAGCAACTCGGCTACCGCGCCATATTGCTGAGCGAGAAACTGTTCCAGGGTTTCGACGTCCACCTGGGGTGCCTCGCGTAAGGCGGGCAGGTCTTGCAAGGCCAGGTAGCTGCCCACCGTGTGATTGGACCAACCCCAAGCTGCCGGAGCCGTTCCACACAGCAGTAGCAGGAAAAATGTCAGCTTCATCGCTTTTGGTTCTTATTGGATGTGCAGTGGGTTGAGCCTAACAACCGTCCCCACCCCTGACACTGTCCAATCTCGCCAAAAAAACTCTCCAATAGCGCCACGCTCAAGGCGCAAAAATGCGCGTGCGTAAACGGATCAACTGTGGACTGAGCCCACAGTCTTAGGTGATGTGGGTAGGCAGGTGCTTCAGGCGGGATAGCCGGTGATCTGACGGATGCTTTGGTACAAGGGTTTGAGCTGGCGGTACATGCGCAAGTACACGTCCTTGTACAGGCGGTCGTAGGTCTGATGCGCTTCGGGCTGAGGCATGAAGACCGCGCCGACCCGGGTCATTGCGGCTATCGCCGAAGGGAAATCGGTGTGGAGGCCAAGCCCGACGGCGCAGCAAATCGCGGCTCCAAGACCGGACGCTTCGTAGACATGCGGACGTTCCGCCGGCAGGCCGAAAATGTCTGCCGTGAGCTGCATGGCCGCATCGCTTTGCGAGCCGCCACCGGCAATCCGCAAACACTTGACGGGGATTTTCGAGCGCTTCTCGATGTTCTCCATGCCCTGACGCAAGGCATACGCCAGGCCTTCGAGGATCGCCCGATAAATGTGCGCGCGGGTATGTACGTCGCCGAAGCCGATCATCGCGCCTTTGGCTTCCACACCCGGCTCGCGGATGCCCGGCGACCAATAGGGTTGCAGCATCAGGCCCATGGAACCCGGCGGCACGGCGTTGACCAGGGCGTCGAACAGTTGCTCCGGCTCCACGCCCTGCTCTTTGGCCTGCTGCATTTCCCGCAGGCCAAACTCGTTCTTGAACCAGCTGACCATCCAGTAACCGCGATAGATCATCACCTCGCAGTTGTATTGATCGGGCACCGCCGCCGGGTAGGGAGGAATCAGCGGGACGATTTCCAGATAGCGCGACCGGGTGCTGGTGATTGTGGCCGTGGTGCCGTAGGACAGGCACACGGTGCTGGTGTCGACCACGCCGGCCCCCAACACCTCACACGCCTTGTCGGCACCGGCAGCAATCAAGGGCAGTCCTTCGGGAATACCGGTGTGACGGCTCGCTTCGGCACTGATGTAGCCCAGGGTTTCACCGGGCTTGAGCAGCGTGGGCAGTTGCTCGGGGCGCACGGCCAGCGCCTGCCATTTCCAGTCGGAGGGTGCGGCCCAGCGCAAGCGCTTGAAGTCGAAAGGCAGATAGCCCACGCAGCAGCCCACCGAATCGACAAAGCGTCCGCACAATCGATGGGTGAGAAACCCCGAGAGCAGCAGGAATTTGTCGGTCGCCGCCCACACATCAGGCTGGTGGCGAGCGATCCAGTTAGCCTCGGCCTGGGCGCGGAAATAATCCACAGTGGCTTGGGCGCCGACCAATTTGAACAACCAACCCCAAGGGCCTTTGATGCCGCCTTCGACCTCGGTCTGACGCTGGTCGAGCCACAGGATGGCCGGGCGCAACGCTTTGCCCTCGGCGTCGACGTTGATCAGCGTGCCGCGCTGGGTGGTCAGGGATACGCCGGCAATCTGTGTGCGATCGATCCCGGTTTGCGCCCACACCTGCTGGCACGCCTCCCCCAATTTCGCCCAGTAATAATCCGGGTCCTGTTCAGCCCAGCCGGGTTGAGTGGAGTAATAGGCTTGCAGCTCGACCTTGCCCTTGCCCAACAGATTGCCCTGAAGATCGAACAGCAATGCGCGCACGCTTTGGGTTCCATTGTCGATGGCCAGCAGGTAACGCTTGTTCGAGTGGTTATCCATGGAGCTCTCTTCAATGGGCATGGGTGACGCACATTCCTGAAATGCTTGATGCGCAGGTGCTGTTGCAACTCACTTGCCTGACTCGTCTGACACACCTGGCACCTGTAGCAGCTGAGGCGCGAAGCGAGGCTGCGTTCGGCTGCGAAGCAGTCGCCAAATTATGGATGGCGAGGACGATGTCCTCGAACGCAGCCTCGCTTCGCTCCTCAGCTGCTACAGGTGACACAGATTCAACCGGCGCAATGGTCCTATTGGTCCAACCACGGGCTGCCGGGCAAGCCGTGATGGCGTTGCCACAAAGCCCGGTAGCGCTGCTCTTCCTGATGCCATCGCTCATCGTCCCAGCCCAACCGGGGCTGGCAAAGGTGGCGAATGGTGGGCATAAAATCTTCGCCACCTCGGGCCAGCAAAAGACCGAGGCGGGTGCGACGCAACAACAGATCATCCAGGTGCAAAATCATTTCTGTGTCACAGGCAAAGGCCAGCTCAGCCCACAAGGTGTCCGTGGCGCCAACGGTGTCATGACCCAGCACTTCGATGAGTTGCGCCAGCCTCGACAAATCACGGCCATGACGCCCCGCCAGGCGACGCCACTGGCTGCCACTGAGCCCCGGAATCATCAGCTCAGGCACGGCGGCGAACACCGGTGCGCCGTCATCATCGAAAGGACGTTCGAGCATCAACGCGCACGCCTTGAGCACTTCAATGGCCTGCGGGCGAAAGGTCGTCAACTTGCCGCCGGCCAGCGTCACACAACCGGGTTCGTGCCACAGCACATGCTCGCGGGTTTCATTGGAGGGCTTGCCTTGGCGCTCACCCGCCGCGCTGCCCACCACCGGGCGCACACCCGACCAGGTCGACAGCACATCGGTGGCGACCACTTCGGCCTGGGGGAACTGCTGTGTGCAGGCGGCCAGCAGGTAGTCGAGTTCCTCAGCGCTGATGCTCGCGCTCTGGTCCAGGTCTTCGTGATGGTCCAGGTCCGTGGTGCCCACCACCGTGGCACCCTCCCAAGGAAAAACGAACACGGGGCGACGGTCACGGTCGTGCAAAAAGGTAAACGCCTGAGCCACCGGCAGGCGCCAGCCCGGCAGCAACAAATGGCTGCCGCGCAACGGGCGTAACTGCCGAGGGACGTCGCAGGGGCGCAGACGTTCGGCCCAGGCGCCCGAGGCCACAGCCAAGGCGCGACAACGCAGCTGCAGTGATCCGCCGCCTTCGCAATCCTCGACCTGAACCCCGCACACCCGCCCCGCTTCTCGCACCAGCTGCTGCACCCGCAGGCCGTTAAGCACCGTGGCGCCATCGGCCCGGGCTTCGCTCAAAACACGCATTACCAAACGCGCGTCATCGGTCAGGGCATCGATGAAACAGGTGCCGCCCAACAGGCCATCTTCCCTCACACCCGGCGCCAGATAACGCAGCTGTTGCGCATTGTGGAAGCGATGGTCACGTCGCCCGGCCAGCGCGTCATAGACGGTCAACAAACCGCCCATCACCCGTGGCCCCGGAAAGCCGCCACGGTAATGCGTCATCATGAAGCTCATGGGCTCCACCAGCCCTGGCGCTTCGTCGAGCAGGCGCTGGCGTTCGTGGACCGAGTCACGGGTCAGGCGCCACTGCCCTTTGGCGATATAACGCAAGCCGCCGTGGACCATTTTTGAAGAACGACTGGAAGTGCCCCAGGCGAAATCGCGCTGTTCCAGCAGCAGGCAACGCCAGCCACGGCGTGCGGCCTCGCGCAGGATGCCGGCGCCGCTGATGCCACCGCCGATGACGATCAGGTCCCAGGTTTCATCCCCCAGTGTCGGCAGCACGCGCTGTCGCCACGCGGCATTCCAGTCATGGCTCATGCCGTCACTCCTGCAACAGCGTGCCAGGGTTCAACCGCCCGGCCGGATCGAAGTGCCGGCTCAGGGCCTGCAACGTGTCCATCGCCAAAAAACCCTTCTCCCGCAGCAAGTACGGCGCGTGGTCCTTGCCCACGCCATGCTGGTGACTGATGGTGCCGTGGTTGTCGACGATCGTCTGGCTGGCCGCCTGCTTGAGTGCCTGCCAGCGTGCCAGCGTGGCCGGGTAATCCGCCGCAGGGCGAAACACGTAGGTGGTGTAGATGCTCGAACCTTCGCCGTAGACATGGGACAGGTGAGTGAACACATGCACACGCTCGCCTTCAGCGGCCAGGGCGTCGCGCAGGCTGGTTTCGATACGGTTCAGCAGGTTGTCGACATTGCTCCAGTCGGTAGCGGTTTCCAGTGTGTCCACCACATAGCCTGCGTTCCACAGGTTCTCGCGCAGGTACGGGAAACGAAAACGGTTCTGCGCCCACTTCTTGCCCAGCAAAGTGCCCGTGAACACCCCGCCGAAGGCTTTCAAATGCTGCCGGGCCTGAGTGAGGGAAAGCGCATTTTGCCGCCGGTTGCCGGTCACGCCGAACGTCAGCAGGCATTTACCTGCAGCGGCACCGCGCAGGGCCAGGTACTTTTCCAGCCAGGCAATTTGCTGAGGGTGACCGGCCAGGGCCAGCTGGGTTTCGGTCTCCACGGCATTGGACAGGCGCAGCATCGACAGCGGAACGCGTGCCTGGGCCAACTGCCGGATCGCTCGCAGCGCCTGCGGCCAGTCGGGCAAAAACACCCCGTAGAAACGCTCATCGGCGGGCAGCGCACTGACCCGCACCTTGACCTCGGAAATGATCCCGAAGCGACCTTCACTGCCCAACACCACTTCGCGCATGTCGGGACCCGCAGCCGAGGCCGGAAACGTGGCGATTTCCAGGGGGCCGGAAAACGTTTCCAGGGTGCCACCGGCAAACAGTTGCTCGATTCGCCCATAGCGCAGCGACTGCTGGCCACTGGAACGGCTGGCGACCCAACCGCCTAATGTCGACAACTCCCACGACTGTGGGAAATGCCCAAGGGTATAACCACGGGCGCGTAGCTGGCTTTCCACTTGCGGGCCACTGGCGCCTGGACCGAAGGTGGCAAGCAAGCTCTGTTCATCAAGGTCGGTCAGGCGATTCATGCGGGCCAGGGACACCGTTACCACCGGCCGTGTGGAGCTTGGAGGATTGATGTGCCCGGCCACCGATGTGCCGCCACCATAGGGAATCAGGCACAGGTCATGGGTCTCGGCGAGTGTCAGCAACTGGCGGACCTGTTCGGCGCTTTCAGGGAACGCCACGGCGTCGGGATAAACCCCCGGCGCACCTTCGCGCAACGCCAGCCAGTCCGGCAGGCTCTGGCCTCGGGCATGCAGCAGACGGTCATGTGGCTCGACGCTGTACAGCCCGTGCGCCGCCAATCGCGAAACCGGCACCCTGGCCAGTGCCGCCTCGAGCGTTGCATCGGGCAATGCACGACCGGCACCGACTCGCTCGGCGAGAAAACCCGCGCCCTGGGCCGGCAGTTCGACCACCGTGGTTGCATCTCCCCAGCCGTTCCAGCGTCGCATGCGTGTGTCCTTTTATCGTTCTTATCAGTGATCTTTCAGGCCCCCATACTAGTCAGCTGCCCGAAAGTGTCACGGTCGTATCCGGCCAGTTCGAGTAGCCAATTGAGTCAAACCTGCGCCGGTTTAAGTCATTTACTTTAGCTGTGGTTTCAAACTACCTTTCAGGGCATTCATCCGCGCAAGCGTGCCTTGATCAAAGGAACACGATCATGCAATCCCTCGGCTTCACTTCAGTTCCCCCGTTGCTCAAGTACCTGCGCTACGCCGAGCAACTGGGCGTCGCCATCGAGCCTGCGCTGACGGCCGCCGGGTTGCAGTCGCACCAGTTGAGCGACAACAGCCTGCGATTGCCGGGCGAGGTCCATGAACGGTTGCTCGATTATTTCTGCGAACACTCCAATGACCCGCTGTTCGGCCTCAATGCAGCGCGTTTTGTATTGCCTAACTCATGGAGCGTGCTGGGCTACATCACCATGAACTGCGCGACCTTGGGCGATGCCATGAGCCGCATCATGCCGTTCGAGAAACTGGTGGGGGACATGGGCGTCAGTCGCGCCGAGGTGCAGGACGCACAGGTGCACCTGATCTGGACCTGCCGCCATCAACGCCCGCGGATTCGTCGGCACCTGGTGGAAAATGTCCTCGGTTCCTGGCTGCAATATGCGCGCTGGATTGCCGATACCCAGTTGTCACCGGCCGCCGTCTGGCTTGAACACTCACAACCGAACGACACGACGCTGGCGCAGTACGAGCAATTCTTCGACTGCCCGGTGCTGTTCGGGCAGCCCTACTCGGCGTTGATTGTGCCGCTGCCCTATTTGCAGTTGCCATTGCGCCAGGCCGATGCGCAATTGCTGCGCACGCTGGAAGAACATGCGCAGGGTTTGATGGCCACGCTGGAAGATGCATCGCTGGAGCAACGCGTCAAAGGCATCCTGCGTCAGTTGCTCAAGGAGGGATTGCCACGCAAAGAACAGGTGGCCGAACAATTCGCCGTGTCAGTGCGTACGCTGCAACGCCAGCTGCATCAGGCGGGCACGTCGTACCAGCAGATCCTCGACGACTTGCGCCAGGAGCTGGCCGAGCACTACCTGCTCAACAGCACCTTGCCGATCCAGGACATTGCCCAGTATTTGGGGTTTACCGAACCGCGCTCGTTTCATCGCACGTTCAAAAGCCGTCGCGGGATACCGCCGGGGGAGTTTCGGCAGATTCATCGGGTGTTGGCTAACGACTGAACACTTCAAGATCGAAAGATCGCAGCCTTCGGCAGTTCCTACAAAACACCTACACCTGTTCGACTGTTTATCCGAACAACGCATCGCTTTTTCGTACGCGTAAATCCCGGCTGGCCGACCTCGAATTATTATCAACTCCTGTACGTTTCTTCTGACCGAAAAAACCATTCGATCAGGAGATGTGCAATACATGGACAATAACGACCCTCGTCTATACCCACTCATTGACTCTATTTTCAGCGAAACTGGAACCCACGCCGATCTCAAAACGGCTATGCAGCATCTGCAGATTGACTCGGTGTTTGACATCGTCAGCTTGTCGCAGGATGAGTTCTCCAATGCGCTGGCTCCCTACAACGTCGCCAATGCACAGCGGATTTATGATAACGCGGTAGCCCGCGCCCACATGATCAGCCGCTTGTACGCTGAGCAACAGGTTTCGTCGGATGGCGCTGGTCAACGTAACCGACGGGATGCTAATACCGAACAGGTTGGCCCTATCACTTTTCAATCGCTGTTCAATGAAAACTGGAAACAGTTTTGCCTTGAGGGCGATATCGCTGCCAACCATTCGCCCGCCGCCTATCTGCGTGAACTGTATCGGTTTGCTCTTGAACTGGAAAAATCATCTACACACTCAGACAAAATCACCTTGGCGCAACGCCGCCCTGATCTTGCGGAGTTAATGCTGGACGAACAGAGCACCTTCGGGGAGCGCCCGATGCTGAGCATCGTCAATGACACCTTGACGCTTTATATCCAACAACACCTGGATAAAAAAAAGCAAAAAAAGACCGTTCAGGAAGTATTGACCAGCGCGCACTATCCGCTCGAGCTTCCCTACGACTTACATCATCACCAATGCCGGCTCGCGCTGGGCGAAGATAAGCCGGGGCTGGGTGAATTTAGTTATCTCGCCAGCATTAAACTCCCGTTTTCAGGAACAGATGCACCCTACGGAGGAAGTGCTAAAGCACGAATCGAATCTCAAAAACTACTGTCATGTTTGAGCCCGGAACAACAAAAGCTGCTCACCGCTCCCTATGATGATGACGTGGTATGGAATGCTTACGGCTCAACACGCAGCAGGCATTTGCACCACGTCAGTTACTTCAAGGACTTGACCGGACTGACCGACGATCAAATTGAACAGCTATTCGCTGACGGCAAACACTTCCCAAACGCTTCAATCAACAACTTATGGTCCGATCGCCACCCCTATGGTCGCTTGTACATCAATGGATTATCGGAGCGTGAGGTGACTGTGAGTGACCAGCGTTTTTTCAACTTCTCCACCGCTCGTCTGGATCGCGCGCTACGAATGATCCGACTGCACCGCTGGACAGGGTTCTCATTCGCCGAGCTTGACACGTTAATTACTAACGTCGATAGGTCGCTACCAGCATTCCCCTCGGGAATGGAAAATAACACGCTGCGCGCATTGGGCGTGCATCGGTACCTGAACAGGCGCTACAGCATCCAGCCCGAGGAGTTCGCTTCGTTCTACTACAACATGCCAACTTACGCCTGCGGCGATCGCGAATCATTGTTCGATCAGGTATTCAGCAAAACCAAACCGTCCTCGAACCCTCTGATCGAAAATAATGGAAGAGACATTGATATTGACGCCCCTGAATCCAAAGCGACTTTGGATTTTCTAAAAGCCGGCCTGGATTCGAGTATCACGCAGGATGATTTTTTACTTATCGTGCGCCTTGGCAAAAAACACCTCACTTCATTCAAACATGATCTTGCGAGCGCCTCGGCCGTTTACCGTCAGGCACAAATCGCCCAGATGTTTGGCTTGTCACCTTCCGAATGCACAGGACTGGCTCGATTGATGGGGGGAGAAGCCTTCTGCAAGTCGCTGGTGACAGGGGCAATCAAAGCCGAGAGCGATTCTGGAAGCGACATTTTCGACGTGTTGATGGCATTGGATTGGGCTGTCGACTGGCTGAAAAAAAACAACTATTCGGTAAAGCAATGGTGTCGTCTGCTCGACAAAACCCAAGACGAACTGGCGTTGAACCCGGCACTGGAAAAGCAGATTAAAGTTGTTCAGAAAAGTCCGCATGACACGGACGAGAAGAAAGTCCAGCTGGTACAAAAATTTCTGCTCGACGTGGCCTCTCTTTCAAAAGAACAAGTCCCGTGCGCGATGAAACTGGCCGAGACTTGCGAAGTCACGATTTTCGATGAAATGACTGCCCCTGCATTTGTCTCCGGGAAAAAGCCTCCGTCGCTCGCAAGAGCACTGCGCGCGACCGAAGCAATTCAGGCACTGCTGATAAGCAATGACTCATTACTGAAGTTACTGAATAACCCTGCGTGGCTTGCCCACGGCAACAGCGGAACACTGACGCCCCATACGCTGTATTTACTCGATCGGTTCAGTACGTGCACCCGCCACCATGTGCAAGCAGAAACCCGTCTTCTGAAATATCTGGAGCGGGCCAATGGACGGTCGGACGCTATGGCAATCAATAATCTCAATACCTCTTTGGCTGAGCTTCTTGACTGGACGACTGAAGAGGTGAGCGCCTTGACCGCGGAACTGCCGCATCAGTGCGCTCGATCGATGGAAGAGGTGGATTGGGTCATACGCTGCAAAAACTGCGGCAAAGAGACAGGACTGTCGATGAACCACCTGAAACTGGCAGGCCGGTTAAGTACCGAAACACCTGTCGCAGACTGGAAAACACTTGGGGAAGCGCTGATCGCGGCTAATGTCTGACACGCCTCTTCCCCCAATATTCAAGGATTGAATATGAACCCTCTCCAAAAAAAAATTGATGAAACCCTGCGCGATGTTCAACTGGCCTATTACTTGAACGAAATTGTGCCCTTCGACGACGAAAAAGCACTCAAGCGGGAGACCGTCGAGGATCTCAGCAAGTTCTGGTTGCTCGATATGCAAACAAGCCCACACGTTTCCACTTCACCGGTTGCGTGTGCCATTTCCAGCCTTCAGCACTATATTCACAGCATTTTGCATGACATGGAGCCCGGTTATGGCCCAGCAACACGAACGCCCGAGCGAATAAAGATCTGGACCGACGAAATGCGTCGCTATTCAATCTGGTCAGCCCACCAAACATTGTTGTATTACCCTGAAATCTACCTCGACCCAAGCCTCAGAAACACCGACAGCGATAATTTCAGACAACTGAAAAAAGACATAAGCCAAAGCCGCATTCGGCCTGAAACCATTGAGTCGGCCGTAAAATCATACCTGACGCGTTTCGAGGAAATCTCTAATTTAAACATTCTCAACGGGTATATCGACGGCACGGATTTCGCCAACAGCAAATACTATTTCATTGCCAAATCGCGTTCCGGGCATACGTATTTCTGGCGCTCACTGGACATGGCTGAACGGTCCTATGACGGCACTGAAACCGTAAAGGGCCAGCGGGTAAAACAGGATCACCCCGAACCCTACGCGTGGTTGGACTGGAAAAAAGCAGACATCCCCATTCCACTGGATGCCATCGAGCACACCATTCGCCCTGTCTGGTTCAATAACAGGCTGTTCGTTACCTGGGCCCAGTGCATTCATCAAGACCCGGCGGGTGTAACCGGGGATAGGAGAGACCCCCAACTCCTGATGAGTTACTGCTACAAAAAGACTGATGACACCTGGAGTGCGCCACAAACGGTCTTGAACAACTTTGTTAATAATGACCTGTTTGGAAAACAAACAGCACGCAAGATACATATAGACGGCAGTCGTAATGAAACCCCGTTGTCCGATCTACATCCAGACATCATAAAATCACGTATCAATACGGTCGCCGTACAAAACAGAGAGCATTCGAAAGACGTCCTGTTCGTTGCCATCGTCATGTATGGCGAGCAAACAGAGTTAATGCTGCCAAGCAGGATGTATAACGGCCTTTACGATGATCTCAATAGCACGAATCACGACCGAAACAACACCCCTCTCTTTTTAAGCTCCGCCAGCATCAGTAAAAATTTCACGACCACCCCAGGCCCCGCCTCCAAAAGTTATAGCCGGCAAGAGGCGTTCGCACTTGCGCATTACAA
This sequence comes from Pseudomonas sp. LBUM1643, assembly GCF_059716215.1. NCBI lineage: Bacteria > Pseudomonadati > Pseudomonadota > Gammaproteobacteria > Pseudomonadales > Pseudomonadaceae > Pseudomonas > Pseudomonas sp. LBUM1643. The sequence goes on along the minus strand of NZ_CP166813.1, from coordinate 788,518 downwards.
GCTTGCCTACGACATTCACAGACACCCAATAAATGAGCTGTCCAACCCTGTTTTTTATTTGCAATCAAAGCAGGAGAAACATGATGAAAAAACCATAATGAATAATGGTTCCGGCACGCCAAAACTCGCTACTAACAATTCTGTGCAATATCTTGATTTTTCTGACTCATTGATTATGCACAGCGATAACAGCGGGGTAGGTCGTCAACCCATCAGGCTCAATACCTTACTTGCCACAGAACTCACCGGTCGTGCCGAGAACAGTCTGGATGAGCTGTTCAGCCGCGAGACGCAACAACTGCTGGAACCGAAAATATCCAGCACCGACGGCGATCAACCCATGGACTTTCACGGCCCCAACGGCCGCTATTACGCAGAGCTGTTCCTGAATTTGCCCTGGTTGATCGCACATCGCTTGAACGCAGAACGGCAATACGTGGAAGCAGAACGCTGGATCAACTACCTCTTCGATCCGGGCCTGGGACAATCCGAATGCTGGAAAACGGTGCCATTGACCGGCGCTGATGTCCCCTCCTATGCCGCACGCGCCCCGCATGATCCGCACATGATTTCCCAAAGCTACCCGGTACACGCACGAAAGGCGCTGTACTTGCTTTACCTCGACATTTTGATCAATCGGGGCGATGCCGCGTACAGGGAGTTGATGCCGGACAGTCTCAACGAGGCAAAATTTTGGTACGCGCGCGCTTCGCGTCTTCTTGGCTCGCGTCCGGTTATTCCAAAGATGGATCAATGGTCTCCCATCAGTTTGAAGGCACTGAGCGCGAACCCGGCCCAGAACCGTCGTGCACTTGAGAAGACACTGAAACAGTTGAGCGCCAATGGCACGTTGAGTCCCCACGATGAGGGTCAACAAGTTGCCCTGTCAGCACGTCATACATCGACCCTGCGCGTGCCGCTCAACCCGCAGTTACTCAAGCGCTGGGACATTGTCGAGAGTCGCCTGTACAACCTGCGTCATAACATCGACATCGCCGGCAAGCTGTTGCATTTGCCCTTGTTCGCGGCGCCCATGGACCCGAAAGTGTTGGCCGGCCTCCGTGTATCCGGCAGCTCCTATGGCGGCGATTCTCAGCTACAAAAACCCGTGCTCTCCCACTACCGCTTCCAGGCCATGCACAGTCATGCGTTGAATGCAGTAGAGAGCGTGATCCAGTTCGGAACGACGTTGCTGTCGCTGATCGAACGCCAGGAACAGGCCCATCTGCAAGAAAGACAGCAACAACAAACCTGGGACCTGGCAAAAATATCCGTGGAGTTACAAAACCAGGCGCTGAGCGTTGATCGTAAAAACCGTGAGTTTCTGGATGCCAGCAAACACGTCATCCAGGGACGGCTTCAGCACTACGTGCAATTACTGGAGAACGATGTAAGCCCGGACGAAGCCGAAGCGGGTCGACTCTATTTGAGCAGCGCCGCCTTTGAGATGGAAGCCAATGCTGCCCAGGTCATCGCAGGCGGACTGATGCTGATCCCAAACATCTTTGGCATCGCCAACGGTGGTTCGCGCTGGGAAGGTACAGCGTATGCTGCCAGCGCTCTCGCACAACTGCGCGCTACACAGCATCGTGCCGAAGCCAACCATCTCGAGCGCAACGCACAGTTCGCACGCCGCCGGGAAGACTGGACGTTGAACCGGAATCAGGCCCAACTTGAACTTGCACAGATCACGGCACAAGTAGCGCAAAGTCTCGAGCAGGAAAAGGTTACTCGCCTGCAGCTGAAGCAGGCAGAAACAGCGTTGAACCATGCCAGAGACCATTACGACTTTCTCAGCAAACGCTTTACCAACCAGCAGCTTTATCAATGGCTCAACAATCAATTTACCGTGTTGTACGAACAGGCTTATGAAGCGGCGCTGGACTTGTGCCTGGCCGCCGAAGCCTGCTGGCAATACGAGTGTGCCGACTACTCCAGACGGTTCATTCAACCCGCGCAGTGGAACAGCACCTACCGTGGTCTTTCCGCCGGCGAGAGCCTCAAGAGTCGCCTGATGAGCATGCAGGTCGCTTTCCTGAAGGCTAACAGTCGCGACCTGGAGATCACTAAAACCGTTTCACTCAGAGCCCTGAAGGGCAAAGACAGTGCCAGCAAGATCAATCGTACCTGGCCGCAGATACACGCCTCGCTCATGAGCGAAGGGAGTTGCGACTTCGAACTGACCCATAAAATGTTTGAAGACGACTGGAAAGGACAAGGGCATTACCTGCGACGCATCAAGACCCTCAGCGTGACAATACCGGGCATCGTCAGCCCCTACGAAAACGTCAGGGCAACGCTGACTCAAACGTCCAGTTCGATGTACCTGTCTACCGATACAAAAGAACCGAGCATCAAGGATGTGCGCGTCAAGCAACACGTCGCACTTTCCAGCGGCGACGACGATAGCGGCCTGTTCACGCTTAACGTCCTCGATGATCGCTACCTGCCTTTCGAATACACCGGGGCGGTCTCGACGTGGCGCCTGACCTTCCCCAACCCTGCCGCACAGAACACCCTGCTTGATTCGCTGACCGACATCATCGTGCAGGTGAAATACACGGCCAAAAAGCCTGGAGTTTCGCGATGAGTGAACAACGCTCAATGTCCGTCGCCGCGCCTGTACTGCCAAAAGGCGGAGGCGCCATTCAAAGCATCGGCAAGGGTTTCGGTGATATCGGCACCTCGGGTGCGGCCTCCTATGAAATTGCCCTTCCCATTTCTCCAGGACGCGGCTTCGCACCAGACTTGTCGCTGAGCTACGGCAGTTCAGTCGGCAACAGTGCATTTGGCATCGGCTGGGGAATGTCTTTGCCCGTCGTGGCTCGACGCACCAGCAAGGGTGTGCCGGCCTATGCCGATGATGACGAGATCGTCGGCCCGGACGGGGTGGTATGGATGCCAGAGCAAGGCGCTCAGGGCGCACTCACAACCCACATCACTCACTACAACGATCTGGAACTGGATACCACCTATACCGTGGTGCGCCACTTCCCGCGGCTCGAAAAAAGCTTTGACCGAATCGAGCACTGGTCTTCCAAAGACGACAAACCGGGTTTCTGGCTGGTGCACGGCGCTGATGGCACCCTTCACGTGTTCGGCAGACAACCGGCATCGCGTCGCGCCGACCCCGAGGATGCGCAGCGTGTGGCCGAATGGTTGCTGGAGGAAAGCGTGAACCCGCACGGCGAGCACATCCTCTACCAGTACAAGTCTGACAGGGCACAGCACTACCTGAGCAGCGCAAGCTATGGCAATTTCAAGGCCGATGCGCACCTGTATTTATGGAAACCGGATCAGCTGAAAACGCTGCAATGGCACTTCGAACTGGTGTTCGATTACGGTGAACGCAGCCAGGATTATCAAGACAAACCGGAGTACGCCGCACAGCAATGGCAAGCACGTAGCGATGCTTTTTCCAGTTTCACCTATGGCTTTGAAATACGCACACAACGCCTGTGCCACCAGGTGCTGATGTTCCATCGTTTCCCTGAAGCGTTGGGTAACGAACCGGTTCTGGTAAAACGCCTGCTACTGGAATACAGGCAGACACCTCTTGGGTATCAGCATCTGAGCGCCGCGCACGTACAAGCCTACGGAGAACTGACCACCGCCGAAAACCTTCCCCCCATGGAGTTCACCTACAGCGCCTTCGAACTATCAGCCGCCTCCAGCACATGGCAGCCCTTTGAAAGCATGCCTCGTCTCAACGATGGGCAACGCTATCAATGGGTGGACCTGTACGGCGAAGGTCTGGCGGGTGTTCTGTATCGCACAAGCGCTGGCTGGTACTACCGTGAACCCATCCGCGGTAACGCCAACAGCAATGAGGTGACGTACGATTCATTGCGTGTCGTTCCCACAGTCCCGACCGCTGCGTCGTCCAGGACGACGTTTCGGTCACTGACCGATCTGACGGGCGATGGCCGATTGGATTTGATCATTGCCCATCCGAAGTTAAGCGGTTTTTTCTCGCTCGATGCCGAGCGAAAGTGGTCAAGATTTGCCACGTTCGATGCCTTCCCGATTGAGTTTTTCCAGCAAAAAAGCCAATTGGCCGATCTGATGGGGGCCGGGCTCGGCGACCTCGCCATGATTGGCCCCCGAAGCGTCCGGTTGTACGCCAACCAGCGCGAGAAAGGCTTCGCCCCCGCTGTCGAAGTGCCTCGGAGAAAGGACGAGGACGACCTTCCCGTGCTGACGTCTTCGCCCGGCGAGCTTCTGGCCTTCAGCGACGTGCTAGGCAGCGGTCAACAACATCTGGTGCGCATTCGTCACGACGAAGTGAAGTGCTGGCCTAACCTGGGTCGCGGGCGTTTCGGCAAAGGTCGCGTGCTTGGGTCGCCGGGTATTGCGTACGAACTGTTCGACGCTTCGCGTATTCGTCTTGCGGATCTGGACGGCTCTGGCGCTACAGACCTGATCTACCTGGAGCCGAGGCACGCGCTCATTTTCATGAACTGCGGCGGCAACAGCTTCGCGCCACCGGTCAAACTGACTTGGCCCGAGGGTGTTCGCTTCAACAGTTTATGTCAGGTGAGCTTCGACAACCTTGAAGGGCTCGGCTGCTCCAGCCTGATACTGAGCACACCGAACATGACGCCACACCATTGGCGATACGACTTCGTCGGAGCAAAACCCTACCTGCTCATCGGCACCAATAACAACATGGGCTGCGCGAGCAGCATCAGCTACCGCAGTTCGGCGCAAGAATGGCTGGATGAGAAAGCGGAGAACATCACAGCCGGCAAGACGCCCATCTGTCACGTGCCATTTGCCATGCATGTGGTCTCGACACAGAGTCAGCTTGACGAAATAACCGGCAATCAACGGGTTCAGAGCTTTTCCTATCGTCAAGGCTATTACGATGGCATCGAGCGCGAATTCCGCGGCTTCGGCCTGTTACTTCAAACCGACAGTGAAACCAGCCCCGGCGACAGCCAAATGCAAGGTTTCACGACGCCTTGCCGGAAAAAAAGCTGGTTTCATACGGGGCAAGCCGTGGATCCCTCTCGTACCGGGTATTACTGCGCTGATAAAGAAGCCGTCAACCCCGGCAAAGCATTGCTCAGCCAATACAACTCCGACAGTGAGAGTGACACGGTCATCGCGTCGCCGGACGTGTCAACGACGCTGGAAATGACCCGCGCCCTGAGTGGTCATCTGCTGCGCACCGAGACCTTCGGCATCGATGAACGCCTGGGCACGGAAACACTTTATTCAGTTCAGGAAAACCGTTATCGAATACGTTTGCTCCAGGCTCCGCAGGGAAGTCGACGCTACGCCCGGATGCTGCCTCTGATGCTGGAATCCATCAGCTACCAATACGAAGGCATCGAGGATGATCCGCAATGCCAGCACACCTTCAATCTGCTGCATGACCAGTACGGCGCGTTAACGCATGGCATCAGCGTCCATTACGCACGACGCAAGACCCGCAACGACACCCCACCGTTCACCGATGCCGATCAACAGCAATGGTGGCGTGATGCTCATGATCCAGCGCAACAGTTCTACTACCTGAATGAAACCCGCGCCGAATTCATCCACCTGCCGGCCCCCCAAAAATGGCGGTTGGGCTTGCAATATCGTCAGCGCACGAACGCATTGAAACGTCCCGCGTCGCCAGAGAAAGGCGGGCTGAGCGCGGTGGACATGACTTGCGAAAAGCTCATCAGGCTGGTCACCACAACTGACTGGAAAACCGCAAGCGTTCTGACCAGCCTGTCTGTGCACCGCTACAAAAATGCCTCAACCGAGGAACCGCTGGAAGACGGCATCGCCCACTTCGAAGGCTTGGTCGATCACTTGGAAAACGCGGAGCTGGACGAGACCGCGTTGAAGGCTTTCGACGTGTTGGCGATAACGGCTGACACCCGGCAAAAAATGCTCGAAGGCAGTGGCTATCACCGCATGATCGATTGTCTGCCTGTGACGACGCCCGCCAGGCAACTCTGGTCGGTCAAGAGCGGTTTCGCGACCTACGCCCCGCTGGACGGCTTCTACAAACCACGGACCCAGCAACCCAGTAAAAGCCTGGGTGTGAGTGAGATCGGCTACGACCCATATTGCCTGTTCATCACAGAGCTCAAATTGCCGGATGGCCGCGTAACCCAAGCCACTCACGATTACCGAACCCTGCAGCCCTGTCGTATCACTGACCCGAACGGAAACATTCAAGAAGCGCTCTACGGCGGTTTCGGCCAGGTGCTGGCCAGCAGTTTTTATGGCCAGCAAAACAACAAGCACACCGGTTTCAGACCGGTCAGCGAATACAAACGCCCAGCGTTCGACCGCCCCGGCGATGCAATCGACGACGGTGTAAACGCGCTACAGAGCGCTGCCAGCGCAACGTTTTATGCACCGTTCAGCTGGATGGGTTGCATCTCGGACAAGGCATTGGCCGATGTTCCGTGGTTGACACGTTGCATTGCAAAGGGAGCTTTGCTGCCCGGCGGATTCATTTGTGCCCACGCTCGACAGCGATTGATGTCACTCGAAAAACGCTCTGCTGATGAAGACAAATTGACGCTCGAAATAGACATTGCTTCCCGAGAACCCGTACACGTCGCCGTCCTTGTTGCCGACCGTTACCCCGACGACAACAATACGCAGATCCGTACCACCGTCACTTGCAGTGATGGCTTCGGCCGAATACTGCAAAGCAAGCAAAAGGTCGAACCGGGAACCGCCTACACCGTCAACGCCAACGGAGCACTGACCCTCAAGGATGGAAAGCCGCTAGAGCAAACAACGGCGAAGCGCTGGCGCATCAGCGCACGGGTTGAATACAACAACAAGGGATTGGCGATCCGGACTTACCGCCCCTACTTTGCCGATCTGCATCGCTACATCAGCGATGAGTCCATTCGCCAGTTCGGCCACTGTGATTTGCAGTTTTACGATGCCCTCGGACGGCCCACGTACACCCGACTCGCCGAACAAGGGGATCTCTCCTACATGCGGCGGCAAACCCGGCATCCCTGGTACACCGTGGATGAAGACGAGAACGATACGCTCGACGAGATAACGCCCATCGCACCGGCCCTGCACGGAGGTGACGCATGAGCGCGCAATTGCATCGAAAAACCCCGACCCTCACCGTGGTCGACAGCCGAGGCCTGCCGGTTCGGCACATTGCTTATTGGCGTAGCGATGCGGCAAAACCCGCGCAGTCGCGCATTACCCGTCAGGAGCATGACGTGGCTGGACGGCAGATTGCTCAGTGGGACCCTCGACTGCATGGCCAGTCCCCAAAAGCCAACCTGACGCATACGTTTAGCCTGAGCGGCCAGTCGCTCATGACGGACAGTGTCGACGCCGGGTGGCGCTTGAATCTGCCTGCCGACGCCGGGCAGGTCCTGCGCAGCTGGGACCAGCGAGGCAGTCATTGGCAAACGACCTACGATGACCAGCTCAGACCTGTCTGCGTCGTAGAGCAAGCAGCAGGTCAGGCGCTACGTGTCGTCCAGCGCTTGAGCTACGGGGACAACTCGCCTGAATCCGCAGTGCACAATCTGTGCGGTGCATTGACCCGTCACGATGACAGTGCCGGTACGCTGCTCATCAACCAGTACGATCTGACCGGCAATCCCCTGGGCCAGACGCGACGTTTGCTCGTTGATCCCCGACAACCCGATTGGCCTGGGGACGAGAACGCTCGCGACGCACTGCTGGAGGCAGGAGACGGCCATGAAACCGCCTGGGAATACGACGCACTGGGAGAACCCATCCAGCAGGTAGACGCGGGTCACCACCGACAGCGCTTTTCGTTCGATGTTGCCGGTCAACTCAACGCCATCAACCTGCTGATCAAGGGTGCGCAGACTGAAGAGACTGTCCTGAAGGATCTGCGCTACAACGCATTCGGTCAGGTTGAATCCCAGACGTCGGGAAACGGCGTTATCAGTCGCGCCGTGTTCGATTCAGCCAGTGGCCGCCTCACCTCACTCCGCGCCGCGTTGTCGTCCAGCGTCCTGCAGGATCTGCACTACACCTATGACCCGACAGGTAATGTGCTGCGCATCGAAGACAGGGCGCAGCCTGTGCAGTACGGCAGCAATCAACGGGTCGAAGCCGTCAGCACGTTCACCTACGACAGCCTCTATCAACTGGTCACTGCCACAGGTCGTGAAGCGTCGGGGCAGAACGCCTCGCTCGACCTTCCTGCCTCCAGCAGGACGCCGGTTGACGCCCGGTTGCTGTTTAACTATGCCGAGCACTACGCGTATGACACCGGTGGAAACCTGACCCGGCTGCGCCATGTTCGCGACCGAAACAACTACACCCGGACCTTCAATATCGCCGCTGTAAACAATCGGCTCCACTCATGGAACAAGGGCGATTCGACGCCGGACGTCACGTCCGGCTTCGACACGGCCGGAAATCAGCAAGCGTTGAATCCAGGCCAGGTACTGGAATGGAACCTGCAAAATCAACTCGCCAGCGTGGTGCTCGTCCAGCGTGAAGACGGACGTCACGATACGGAGCGCTACGACTACGACAGCGCGGGTCAACGCGTACGCAAAGTACAAACGACCCATGGGGCATCGGTGATTCACAAGCACGAAGTCCGTTATCTGCCAGGCCTTGAAATTCGCACCCGCAACAATGAGCGACTGGAGGTCATCACCTTGCAAGCCGGTCGTTGCAGCGTACGTTATCTGCACTGGACCACCGGCCGCCCGACGGGTATCGCCGAGAACCAGCTGCGCTATAGCCTTGGTGATCATTTAGGGTCCAGCTCAATGGAACTGGACGACCAGGCCTTGTTGATCAGCCAGGAAAGTTACCTGCCCTATGGCGGAACGGCCTGGGTGGCATCGCGTTCGGCGGTGGAGGCGGATTACCGAACCCTTCGGTATTCCGGCAAGGAGCGCGACGCCAGCGGACTTTATTACTACGGGCACCGGTACTACGCGCCGTGGTTGCAACGGTGGATCAGTCCTGATCCGGCGGGGGCGGTTGACGGGTTGAACCTGTACTGCATGGTTGGGAACAACCCGGTGAGGTTCGTCGACCACCAAGGCCTGATGATGAGCGATGAAGACATCAACGTGGTCAAGGTTTGGGGCAGCGCCCGCTCGCAGGAAATCATGAATGCAGCGCGCGGTAACTTTACTCGCCAGGCGCCGGATACCTTCGATAGAAGTTCCGACACCTCTTTAAACGGTACGAATATATTGAACACGCGGTTTCTGGCTCACGCTTATGGCTGCATCAAATCCAGCGGCGTCGGGCTCAGCGACTTCTTCAACCTCCCCAAGCCCAATCGCAGCATGAGGGGGTACAAAGGAGTCGCCAGAAATTACACGGTTGATCAAGGGCCCGACGCGCATTACTTGACTAACGGAACCTTCACGATCACTAACACCGCCGAGTACATGACCGATTTGTCCAACCGTTATGCCGCTGCACGCAATAACAGTTTCGATGCGTTAGCCATTGACGAAGACCTGCTGAGGGATTCACCGACGCTGAGCAGGCTGGCGGGTCACGCGCATGAATTACAGCAACCGGTCAGGGGCTGGATCGCAGCTCATATTGATAAAATGGGAGGGATCATGCCAAGGCGCGCTGGCGGTCCCGGTAGCCATGCAGAAGTCAGGCTGACCAATTCGGTTGTTGCCCTCTATCCGGATAGAGCGGAAAGACTGCTGGCTGATACCACGATTTTCACAGAAACCTTGTTTCGGGGAACCGAGCCGAAGCCATTCCCTGCCTGCATTCATTGCAGCCGCATTATTCCAGAAGCGGTCAATATTCCGACCGGGCGCAATGGCTCCGACTACGGCGAATACAATCAAGCTGTGCTGCATCTCCATACTGTTGCGCAAGAAAACAATCTCGAGCAGGCCCCTCCATCACCAGGACCCTTTCGGCGGTCGGACCCGGGAAGAACGGCATTCAGGAGGCGTGGGAGATGACTGAAAACTACAGATTGATTAGAGCCGTCCTCCTACCTGCATGCAGCTAAGGGTCTGTCAGAATAATCCGAGTTTCAGGCGCTGTTTAATTGATGTCAGCTTCACTTCTTGAAAGCTACAGCGCCTTGCGTGGATGCCTACAGGTACGCCAGAATCCGCCGGCTTGTGCGCCTTGGGGTGGGTCGGTAACTTGGCTCGGGTCACTGAACCTCAGTGATCGGGTTTAGTAGCCCGGCTAGTCATCTACGGTTGCACGAGTGTCATTCAGTCAGGTTTCCACCTGCTCTAAATGGTAGCTGTGCGCATGGCGCCTTCGGGCGCGCCGGGTTTGGGTGACTTTGCCGGTCTACTAACTTGCGCACAGCTGCCACCCTTTCGTTTAGTAGCGAGCTGGTCGCAGCCTTACTGGAGAAAGTCACATGTTCAAGGTCACACCCAATCCGCCAGATACCGATCCGGCATCACCATCCGACGATTCTGATTCAGATAGTCCAAACACAGCCGAACGTCCCCCCTCGTTCGCCGACATAAAAGCCTCCCCGCGCAAACTCTGCTCCCTCTTCACCGTCAATCCCGAGGCCGATAACGAAACCCTGCTGGCCTATGCCTGCGAGTCGCTGGCGTCGGCCAATGTCATGGCCAATGACTTGGTGGATCATTTGGAAGGGACGTCGCGTAATGCGCTGCTGGGGATTGCGCAGGTCATCATGTTGGGCGAGCTGGCGGTGAATCGGGTGCTGGATCGCCTCGAGGCGACTGAGTAACGATCAAAAGATCAAAAGATCGCAGCCTCGTTTTACTCGACAGCTCCTACAGGGGATTGTGGGTAACCGCGAAATGTGTGGTTAGACCCGGTCAATGTAGGAGCTGCGGCACGCTGCGATCTTTTGACTCCACTGCGCTTAATTAAAACCCACCCGCAAGTCTCCTTCCCGCGCCAGAAACCGTCCTTCCCGCCGGCCATTGGCCTGACCGTCGCGATAGCTCAACACACCGTTGACCCATACCCCGTCGATCCCTTGCGCAGCGCGTTGCGGGTCAGTGAAATCCGCGACATCGCGAACGGTCAGGGGATCAAACAACACCAGATCAGCCCAGTACCCTTCACGGATTTCACCCCGTTCCTTCAAGCCGAATCGCGCGGCGGAGAGCCCGGTCATTTTGTGCACGGCGGTGTGCAGTGGGAACAGCCCGACGTCGCGACTGAAGTGCCCGAGCACCCGTGGAAAAGCGCCCCACAAACGCGGATGCGGAAACGGGTCTTCCGGCAGCCCGTCAGAGCCCACCATCGACAGCGGATGCGCGAGGATTCTGCGCACATCGGCCTCGTCCATTCCGTAGTACACCGCACCCGCCGGTTGCAACTTGCGGGCGGCGTCCAGCAGTGGCACACCCCAGTCGGCGGCGATGTCCATCAGGTCGCGACCACCCAGCTCCGGATGCGGCGTCGACCATGTAATGGTGATGCGATGGGCGTCGGTGACTTGCTTGAGGTCCATCGTCGAGGAGCTCGCCGCGTAGGGATAACAATCGCAGCCCACCGGGTGAGTCTTCGCCGCTTCTTCAAGCGCTGCCAACAGTTGCGGACTGCGCCCCCAGTTACCGGCGCCAGCGCATTTGAGGTGGGAGATGATCACGGGTGATTTCGCATGACGGCCGATCTGAAAAGCTTCGTCCATGGCGTCCAGTACCGGTTCGAATTCGCTGCGCAAATGGGTGGTGTAGACGGCACCGAACGCGGTCAGCTCTTCAGTCAGTTGCATCACTTCATCGGTGGAGGCCGAGAAGGCGCTGGCGTAGGCGAGACCGGTGGACAAACCCAGGGCACCGGCTTGCAGACTTTCACACAGCTGTTCGCGCATGGCGCTGATTTCATCCGGCGTTGCGGTGCGGAACAGGTCGTCTAGGTGGTTGCTGCGCAATGCGGTGTGGCCGACCAGCGCGGCGACGTTCAGCGTGGTGTGCGCCGCTTCGACGGCCGCGCGGTAATCGCGAAATGTTGGGTAAACAAACGCTGACGCGGTGCCGAGCAGGTTCATCGGATCCGGCGGATCGCCGCGCAAACTCACTGGCGAGGCGCTGATCCCACAGTTGCCGACGATCACCGTGGTCACGCCTTGGCTGAGCTTTGGCAGCATCTGCGGCTGGCGGATGACCACGGTGTCATCGTGGGTGTGCACGTCGATGAATCCGGGCGCCAACACCCGACCCGCCGCGTCGATTTCTTCGCTGGCCGAGTCGTCGTGCAAATCACCGATGCGCTCGATGCGCCCGTTCAGAATCGCCACGTCGGCGCTGTAGCCAGGGCTGTTGCTGCCGTCGATGATCAGGGCGTTACGAATCAGCGTGTCGTACTTCATGTCAGTCTCCCAGCGGCAAATGGTCATCGCCGCCGCGGTAATCGTCCAGGGCGAGTTTGATCCGCCGCAAACGCTCTTGATTGTCTTCAGGATTGGCCAGTGCCACCTCGGTGGCGAGCACGTCGATGGCGAGCAACATGCCGTAGCGCGCTGCGGTGGGTTTGTAGATGAATGAGGTTTCGACGCCTTGCAGCGGTATCACCACATCGGCCAATTGCGCCAGCGGCGAGTCGGCGCGAGTGATAGCAAGAATCCGTGCGCCATAGTTGCGCGCCAGTTCAATGGCCTCGAGCAATTCGGGGGTGAGGCCAGTCAGGGAGCAGGCGATAACCGTGTGTTGCGCCCCCAGGTTGGCGGCGGTGACGCGCATCATGACCGGGTCGTGGCACGCCGCAATCGGGTAACCGAAACGCACCAGTCGAACCTGCAACTCGTCACAGCACAAGGTCGAACAACCGCCCATGCCAAAGGCGTGAATCATCCGCGCCTGGCCTAGCAGCTTGACCGCATCAGCGAAGCGCGACTCGTCGAACGCCGACAGATGTTGGCGCAGCGTCGACTCGATATCGCCGACGATTTGCCCGTAGAACGCCGACTGCTCAGGTGTGCCCGCCGGGTCGAGAAAACGGCTGCCGACGCCGCTGGCCTGAGCCAGTTGCAGGCGCAAATCACGCAGGTCGCGACAGCCCACCGTGCGGGCAAAACGCGACAGCGTCGCGGTGCTCACTTCGGCTCGCTGCGCCAGTTCATCGAGGCTGGCGGACGCGGCAAACCCTACGTCATCGAGCATCAGCCTGGCGATGCGTCCTTCGCCAGCGCTGAAGGAATCCTGACGGGCTCGGATGTGGTAGAGGATGTCCATGGCGGGCGGCTCCGGTTAAAGCAGGTAGGAAAGACCCACGGTCAGACCGAAAGCAACCACCGAGATGATGGTCTCTAGCACGGTCCAGGTCTTGAAGGTCTGGGCGACGGTCATGTTGAAGTATTCCTTGATCAACCAGAAGCCGCCGTCGTTGACGTGAGAAAAGATAACCGACCCGGCGCCCGTCGCCAGCACCAACAACTCCGGATGGGGATATCCCAGACCAATGGCCACCGGGGCAACGATGCCCGAAGCGGTGGTCATGGCCACCGTCGCCGACCCCGTGGCAATACGCATCAGCGCGGCGAACAGCCAACCCATGATCAGTGGCGACAGGTGAAACTCCTGGGCCAGACCGACGATCTGGTCGGTGACGCCAGCGTCCACCAGAATCCGGTTCAAGCCACCGCCGGCGCCCACCAGCAAGGTGATGCTGGCGGTGGGTGCCAGGCATTCGTTGGTGAACTTGAGGATCGATTCGCGGCTGAAGCCCTGTGCAATGCCCAGGGTCCAGAAACTCAATACGGTTGCCAGCAGCAGCGCGATCACCGAGTTGCCGATGAACAGCAGAAACTGGTTGAAGCCGCTGCCCGGCGTGGAGATCAGGTTCGCCCAGCCGCCGATCAGCATCAGTACCACCGGCAACAGAATGGTCGCGATGGTGATGCCGAAGCCCGGCAAGCGGTCCCGCGGTTCGCGGTCGAGGAACTGGCGCTCCAGCGGATTATCGGCCGGCAACTGAATGCGCGGCACGATGAATTTGGCGTACAGGGGACCGGCGATGATCGCTGTTGGAATACCGATGAGTATCGCGTAGAGCAAGGTCTGCCCTACGGACGCCTGATAAGCCTGTACCGCCAACATGGCGGCCGGGTGCGGCGGCACCAGGGCGTGCACCACGGACAAGCCGGCAACCATCGGCAAGCCGACCATCAGGATCGACACGCCCACACGCCGCGCTACGGTAAAGGCGATCGGCACCAGCAAGACAAAACCGACCTCGAAAAACAGCGGCAGTCCGACCAGGAACGCGATGCAGACCATCGCCCAGTGCGCGTTTTTCTCGCCAAATCGATCAATCAGCGTGCGCGCCATCTGCTCGGCGCCGCCGGACTCGGCCATCATTTTGCCGAGCATGGTGCCCAGCGCGACCACCAGCGCAATGTGCCCCAGGGTTTTACCGACGCCGGCCTCGTAAGCGCCGACCACACCGGAAGGTGGCATTCCGGCCAGCAAGGCCAGGCCGATCGACACCAAGGTGATCACGATGAAGGGATTAAGCCGGTAACGGGCGATCAGAACGATCAGCGCGATGATGGCGATGGCGGCATAAACCAGCAGCCAATAGCCGAAGGACGGTGTCATGCGGTACTCCTCGAAAGGGTCACGTCGAATGGGTTGTGAAACTCTTAAATCATTTCGAGACGTGATTTTCAAACCGCATGAAAGTTATTTTCGTTCAGGGATATGGTTTGTCGTTTAGAGGCATGTGGCGTCGCAGGTAATGAAAATACGCGGCGCGTATTTTCATCGTCTCCCGGGCGTGCTTTTTGTCAGATGAGTTCGGCACCTTCGCGCTTGAGCATTTGCTTGCAGCGTTCTGAGAGGTGAAACACGCGCAGGTGTTTTCCGGCCTTGGCGTAGCGTTCCCGCAGGGTTTTCAGTGCGGCGATGGCCGAGTAGTCGACGAATCTCAGGTGACGGCAATCGATCGTCACCACGGCCGGGTCATTGGCGGGATCGAACTGATTGAGAAAGGGCGTGGTCGAGGCGAAGAACAGTGTGCCGTGCAGGTGGTAAAGCTTGCTGCCGTCGGCCTCGATGTGCGCGTCGGCGTACAGTTCGCGGGCCTGTTGCCAGGCGAAGTTGAGTGCCGCGATGACGATGCCGCAGAGCACGGCGGTGGCGAGGTCGGTGAACACCGTAATGACCGTCACGGCGACGATAACCAGTACGTCGTTCAGCGGCACTTTGTTCAGCACCCGCAACGACGCCCAGGCGAATGTTTGCTGCGACACCACAAACATCACGCCCACCAGCGCGGCCAGCGGAATGCGCTCGATCAGCGGCGACAAAAACAGGATGAACAACAGAATCAGTACACCGGCCACGACCCCGGACAACCGCCCCCGTCCGCCGGAACTGAGGTTGATCACGGTCTGCCCGATCATCGCGCAACCGCCCATGCCGCCGAACAGCCCGGAGACCATATTGGCCGCACCCAGCGCCACGCATTCGCGATCCGGGTAGCCACGGCTCTCGGTGATTTCATCGGTGAGGTTCAGGGTCAGCAGGGTTTCCAGCAGCCCCACCATGGCCATCAACAGGGCGTAAGGGGCGATGATGCGCAGGGTCTCGAGATTCCACGGAATGTCCGGCAGCGCGAAGGTCGGCAGGCCACCGGCAATGTGGGCCATGTCGCCGAGGGTGCGGGTTGGCAGGCCCAGCAGATAAACCGCAATCCCCACCCCGAGAATCGCCACCAGCGCTGGCGGCACGCTGCGGGTCAGACGCGGCAGCAGGTAGACGATCGCCATTGTCGCAGCGACCAGGCCGGTCATCAGGTACAGCGGCGCGCCACTCAGCCAGGCTTCACCGTTTTTGAAATGCTCCAGTTGCGCCAGGGCAATGATGATCGCCAGGCCGTTGACGAAGCCGAGCATCACCGGGTGCGGGACCATGCGCACCAGCTTGCCCAGCTTGAGCAGACCGAATGCCAGCATGATCAGCCCACCCAGCAGCACGGTCGCCAGCAAGTACTGCACGCCGTGTTGCACCACCAGTGCGACGATGACCACCGCCATGGATCCGGCAGCCCCGGAGACCATGCCCGGGCGGCCGCCGAACAGTGCGGTCAGGGTGCAGATGATGAAAGCGCCATACAGGCCCATCAATGGGTTGAGATGGGCTACCAGCGCGAAGGCGATGCATTCGGGCAGCAAGGCGAACGAGGTCGTGAGTCCGGCCAGGACATCGGCGCGCAGACGTTGTGGTTTCATGGGTTACCCAGACTATACGAGCCGCAGGAAGCGACCGGGAACGAGGGTGGGGATGTTACGGAATTGGGGGCAGTCCGGCCAGCTGCGGGGGGAGCTGAAAATGCAATCGCTAGCAGGCTAGCTCCCACATTGGATCTTTGGCGGACATGGATTTTGTGGCCGGCTGAAGTACCGGATTAGGGGGCGGTTTGGCCAGTTGCCGGAGCTGAAAATGCAATCGCTAGCAGGCTAGCTCCCACATTGGATCTTTGGCGGACACAGATTTAGTGTTCAACAAAGACCACTGTGGGAGCTAGCCTGCTAGCGATGAACGATGACGCGGTGTAACGCTAACTCACACCATTTCGTCACGAATCCATTCAACCACCGACGTGCGTTTCGGTACCCAGCCCAGCAGTTCCCGCGCATTTTTGCCGCGCACACGGCTGTTGGAGCCCAGGCCATAGTTGGCCATTTCATAGCCCCATTCGGCTTCGGCGTCCTTGAGCGGCCAGTCTTGCGGCGCGCCCAGTTTCAACGCTTCGGCCATGGCAGTGGTCATGTCGATGAACGACGCTTCACCACTTTCGACGAAGTAGAACGTACCCGGAACGTTTTTGGTCAGCGCCAGCAAATAGAGGGCCACCACGTCTTCGATGTGTACGTTGGACCAGATGTTCTGGCCGCTGCCGACGTGCCGCACCACACCACTTTTACGCGCCTGTTTCAGCAAGCGCGGCAATTGCACGCTGTCGCGATTGACGCCCAGGCTGTGGCCGTAGATCAGGGTGTTGCAGATCACGGCCGAGTTCACGCCGTCTTTCGCTGACGCGAGAATCAGGTTGTCGATGGCCACGCGGGCCGCCTTGTCGACGGTCGGCTCCGGCAGGTTGTCTTCAACGTAGATAACGTCGCTGGATTTGCCGCCGGACGCATCGCCGACGATGCTCGAACCGCTGGTGTGCAGGAACACTTTGTTGGAACCGCGCAGCGCGTCCAGCAAGGCTTGCACCGCGCCGCGATGGTCGCTGCTGGCGGCATTGATGACGGCATCGGCAGCCTGGGCCTGCTCGGTCAGCAGTGCGCTGTCATCAAGCGTCCCGACGACCGGAGTAATCCCCAGTGCCTTTAACTCATTGGCTTGTTCAGTGCCGCGAACCAGCCCCGTGACGGTATGACCAGCCCGGACCAGACCTGTAGCGATGGAGCCGCCGATAAAACCTGCAGCGCCGGTAACGAATACGTTCATGGAGAAACTCCCTGCGTGAATAAGTGATGTGTCCAGTATTGAAGAACATGTCCTCTGGAAACAGACGGTGCAGCCCAAATCACTCTTGCGCAGGGATCACGAATCAGCCGTTGAAATCTGCAAGTGCGTACGCGGCCAGTTTCCCCTGGATGAAGTCGAGGAAGCACTGAATCCGCAGGGCCAGTTGCGAGTTGCGGTAGTACACGGCGTTGATCGGCTGGCGATAGCCGCTGTTGAAATCCGCCAGCAGCACGTGCAGGCGACCGGCGCGAATATCCTCGGTGGTCATGAAGTGCGACAGGCACGCGATGCCCTGACCTTCCAGCGCCAGCTGCCGGATCGTTTCACCGCTGGAGGCGCTGATCGAGGCCTGGATCGGCCAGCGGTCGCCATGCACGTAGCGCAACGGCCATTGGTTCAAACCTTCGTTCTGGGTGAAGCCCAGCAGGCTATGTTCGGCCAGGTCCGCAACCGCCAAGGGCGCGCCGTGCTGTTTCAGATAAGCCGGGCTGGCGACGATGTGCAGCGGGCTGCACCCCAGGGAGCGGGCGTGCAGCGTCGAGTCGGCCAGGGTGCCGATGCGAATGGCGATATCGGTGCTTTGTTCGAGCAGGTCGATGATCAGGTCGTTGCTGTTGAGCTCGAGCTGGATGTCCGGATAGAGGCGGCGGAATTCGTCGATGTACGGCACGATCGCGTGCAGCATGAATGGCGACGCGGCGTTGATGCGCAGACGCCCGGACGGCGTTTGTTGGCGGGAGGTCAGGCGCTCTTCAAGTTCGTCCATCTGATCGAGAATCCGCTTGGCATGCTCGAAGAAGTACTTACCCTCCTCCGTCAGGTCCATACGCCGCGTGGTGCGGTTGATCAAGGTGGTGTCGAGCTTGGCCTCCAGCCGCGACAGTGTGCGGCTGACGGCAGAGGGCGTCTGCCCGACCTGCTCGGCGGCAGCGGAAATCGATCCGCATTCAATCACGCAGACGAAAATCTGCAATTCATCGGATCTGGCTTTCACGTGTGTCCCTTGTCGATAGTGTGGCGAGGGCGCTTGTCGGACCGCCGCACCGTCCCGCACCGGTGGACGCGGTCATTCAGGTGCATTGTATTTTCTGGCTTTACGACGGCTTCGCCGCCGAGCGGGACGGTGCGACGATTCGGTAAACTCCCTCGCCACAGATCCGTGCCCGCTTCGGGTATCGATAGTAGCCGACCTTTACGCCTTCAGGCCAAACACCTCGGCCAGATGCTGTTCATAACGCGCCACATCCGCCTCGATGTTCGGGCGTTTCATCACGTCAACGCAGAGGAACGTCGGCAGGCGGGTCATGCCGAGGAACTCGTTGGCTTTATGGAACGGGAAATACACCGCGTCCACGCCCTTGGCTTCAAAGAAGTCGCTCGGGTCGTCGAACGCTTGCTGCGGCGCGTTCCAGGTCAGCGACAACATGTATTGCTTGCCGTGCACCAGGCCGCCGCTGCCGTATTTCTGCGAGGCATCGGAACGGGTGCGACCGTCGCTGGCATAAAGGCTGCCATGGCCTTCGGTGAAGACTTCATCGATGTATTTCTTGACGGTCCACGGAGCGCCCATCCACCAGCCTGGCATCTGGTAAATGATCACGTCGGCCCAAAGGAATTTGGCGACCTCCTCGGCGACGTCGTACCCCTCATCGATGTAAGTGGCTTTGACATCGATGCCGCCACGGTCCAGCACGCTCAGTGCGGCTTCATGCAGGGTGGTGTTGTAGAGGCCATCGGAGTGAGCAAACTTTTTACCGCCATTGAGCAACAGGACTTTTTTCATGGGGAGTTCTCATAAGGTTTGGAATTCGATGGCGGCAGAATATCGACCGGCCTCGCGCGGAGTAACCGCTGAATTCACAAAACTCATTTGACCCACACGCACGAATCGACCACGTATTGTTGCCTTAGACTGACGCTCATTCTTAATCGAGGATTTCTTATGAGTGAGATTCAAGGCTTCATCCTGCAGGCCAAGACCCGTCCGGAAAAGTCGGACGCGTTCGAGGCGCTCTTCAGCGGCTATGTGCAAGCGAGCCGCGCCGAACCGGGTTGCATCGAGTACCACATGCTGCGCGACAAACAGGACCCGACACTGTTTATCTTCTATGAGATCTGGCAGTCCCAGGCTCACCTCGACGTGCACTCGAACCTGCCGCACATGGCGCAGTTTAGCGAGAATCGCATGGAGTATCTGGAGCTGGATTTCGACATCCGCGCGATTGAAATGCTCAGCCCTTCATCCGCTAACCGTTGATCAGCAAATGGCCGCCGAGCAGACCGAGGCCAATGAAGAACACGCGCTTGAACAATACGGCGCTGATGCGCTGGCGTAACCATTGACCCAGCAGCATGCCGGCGACTGCCGGGATCAACGCCAGCAGCGACGCGCTCAACTCGCCACCACCGAGGGCGTCGCGCCATAGCAGCCCGGCGGCCAGCGCAAGGGTCGAGACGGTGAATGACAGCCCCAGCGCTTGCACCAACTCATCCTTGTTCAACCCCAGCGCTTGCAGATACGGCACCGCGGGGATCACGAACACGCCGGTGGCCGAGGTGATGACGCCCGTCAGTACGCCACAGAGCGGACCCAGCCAGCGCTCGGTGCGCGGCTCGACATGCAAGGTCGGCAAGAACAAGCCGCTCAACGCATACAGCAGCAACGCCGCGCCCAATCCTCGAACGACCCAATGCCCGCCGGCCATGCCGATCCACAACGTGCCGGCGCCCGTGCCGATGAAAATCGCCAACAACATCGGCCACAACCGTTTGATCAGTGGATGCAAGTGACCACCGAAGGCCAGTTGCCAGACGTTGGTCAGTGTCGCAGGAATGATCAGCAGTGCAGCAGCCTGCGAGGGAGCCATAGCCAGACCGAGCAAACCCATGGCGATGGTCGGGAGGCCGAGGCCGATCACGCCTTTGATCATGCCGGCCAGAAGGAAGGTGGCGATGACCATCACTGACAAGGCCAGGCCGAGATTCTGGTAGAACGCGACGAGAGTATTCATGGGGTTATCGTGGGGCTGGATGGGGGAGTTGAAAAGCTGGCTTATACTGAGGTTGCCTCTTGCTGAGATTGAGGCTTGGATTTTCTGTATGGCTGATGACGCCATCGCGAGCAGGCTCGCTCCCACATTCGATCGCATTCCACTGTGGGAGCGAGCCTGCTCGCGATGGCGGCAGCCCAGGCAAAATAAATTCATGGAAAAACCATGCACTTCGACCTCACCGACCTGCGCCTCTACCTGAACGTCCTCGACACCGGCAACATCACCGCCGGGGCCGCGCGCAGTCATTTGTCCCTGGCGGCGGCGAGTGCACGGATTCGCGCCATGGAGGCGTCACTGGGGATTGATTTCCTGCAACGCGGTCGCCGGGGTGTCACGCCGACCGCCGCCGGTAAAGCACTGGCGCATCACTCCCGGCTCCTGCTGCAACAGGCCGAGCGCCTGCAGCAAGATCTGGCGGAGTACGCCAAGGGCGTCAAAGGCCAGGTACGACTGTTGTGCAACACCACGGCCATCACCGAGTACCTGCCGGAATTGCTCGCGGATTTTCTGTGCACTCACCCCAATCTCGACATTGACCTGCAAGAGCTGCCCAGCGCCCGCATTACCCACGCCTTGCGCCAGGGCGCGGCGGAGCTCGGAATCATCTCCGATGCCGTCGACACTCACGACTTGCAGACCCGCGCGTTTCGTGACGATCCGCTGGTACTCATCATGCCCCTCGCCCACCCCTTGGCCGACCTCGAAACATTGAGCTTCAGCGACACCTTGCAGCACGACTATGTCGGCCTGAATGCCGGCAGCGCCTTGGCGATTTACCTGGAAGAACAAGCGCTGCATAGCGGTTCACGCCTGCAGATCCGCATCCGCGCCGATGGCTTCGACGGTGTGCTGCGCATGGTGGCTCGCGGCGTGGGGTTGGCGGTCGTGCCTCGTGCTGCTGTCACCCGCTGGACAGGTGAACGCCCCTTCAAAAGCGTCCCGCTGCAAGAACCCTGGGCCCAGCGCAAACTGCTGCTGTGCGCCCGGGATTTTGCGCTGCTGCCCGGATACGCGAAGGCGCTGCTGAACGCCTTGACTCTCCCCTGAGGGGCAGACTTTACCCTTGCGCTTTCCTCTTCAAGGACGGTGACAATGGGCAAGCGTATTCTGGTGATTCTCGGCCATCCTTCCAGCAACAGCTTCTGCGCGGGACTGGTCGAGCGCTACACCCAATCGGCGTTGCGCGCCGGACATGAAGTGCGCCAGCTGTTTCTGGGTCAACTGGATTTCGATCCGGTACTGCGTGAAGGCTATCAACAGGTCCAACCGCTGGAAGCCGGTTTGCGCCAGGCCCAGGCGGATATCCTGTGGGCTGAACAACTGACGCTGGTTTATCCCATCTGGTGGGGCGGGATTCCGGCTCTGCTCAAGGGTTTTCTCGATCGGGTGTTCCTGCCAGGTTTCGCGTTCAAGTACCGCGAAGGCAAAGCATTTCCCGACAAGCTTCTGCGCGGCCGTAGCGCGCACTTGCTGGTGACCATGGACACACCACCCTGGTATTACCGCTGGTTCTATCGCATGCCCGGCCTGCATCAAATGCGCAAGACCACCCTGGAACTCTGTGGCATCAAACCCACCAAAACCCTCACCTTCGGCCCGATCCTCGGTTCCAAGCCGACGCAGCGCGAGCGATGGCTCAAGCAAGCCGAGGCTATCGCCTGCGGCTGAGTCTGCCGATAATGCAGGCGACTCGATAAAAGGGATTTTTCATGTACATCGGCCAAGCGGCGCAACGTTCCGGCACCACGATCAAAAGCATCCGTCACTACGAAGCAATCGGCCTGCTGCCTGCTCCCCAGCGTCAGGGGAAGTACCGAGTGTATGACCAGCAAAGTGTCGACCTTCTGATCTTTATCAAATGCGCTCAGCAACTGGGCTTCAAGTTAAAGGAGTTGCAAGCGGTCTTCAGCGGCCATCAAGGGCAGGAAGTGCCTTGGGCATTGGCGCACCAGGCCATCGCGAGCAAGAAGCTCGAAATCAGCGAACGGATCGAGGTGTTAGCGCGACAACATGCTCAATTGGTCGCGTTCGAACACAGCATCGAACAGGCCAGAGCCGATTGCCCGCTGGAGAACCTTTAGGCTGATGCGCGTTTCTGGACACCCCGATGTCGAGCACAGACAACTGATCGTGCGAAGGGCGCTATAGGGTGCGACTTCGTTCTTGCATCTATTGCCTGGAGTCCACATGACCGCACCTATCACCGTTCTTCGCGACACTCACCCATTGCCGGTACTCGACGCCTGCAAATGGGAAAAACTCGAAGGCGATCCGCACACCGTCAACCTCAACGCCTACACCAGCGAAGACGGCAGCAAGATCATGGGCACCTGGATCTGCACGCCGGGCAAATGGTATGTGGAATACGTGAAGTGGGAGTATTGCCATTTCCAGGAAGGCTACTGCGTGATCACCCCGGAAGGCATGGCACCGATCCATCTGCGCGCGGGTGATATTTTCGTGATTGAGCCGGGCATGAAAGGCACGTGGGAAGTGGTTGAGACTGTGCGCAAATATTTCGTGTTTGCTTGATGCAAAAAAACCGGGAGATCACCCGACGTGATGTCCCGGTAAATGTTTTTCAGGATCGATGAATAACCCTGTGGCGAGGGAGCTTGTCGGATCGCCGCACCGTCCCGCTGGGGCGCGAAGCGGACCTGGCATTTGCGAGTGCTGCGCACTCGAGCGGGAGCAAACTCCCTCGCCACAAAAGCTCCCTTGCCACAACAGCCCTGATTAAAACAGCGGCTGCCTTATTGCGGCTTGCGATAGCTGTTGATGATCGCCGAGAAGTCCTGGCCACCTTCCCCGCGCAGGCTCATCGCCTGATACAACTGCTGGGCCACCGCGCCGAGTACCACCGGTTGGTGCGCCTGACGTGCCGCTTCAGTGGCCAGCCCAAGATCCTTGAGCATCAATTCGGCACCGAATCCGCCGGTATACCCGCGTGAGGCGGGTGCGGTTTCGACCACGCCTGGCCACGGGTTGTACATCTCCGAACTCCAGCAACGCCCAGTGGAGCTGTTGATGATGCCGGCCAGGACGCCCGTGTCGATACCCAGCGCATCCCCCAGGGCCATGGCTTCGCTGACGCCGACCATGGAAATGCCGAGCAGCAGGTTATTGCAGATCTTGGCGATCTGACCGGTGCCGACTTCACCGCAATGGACGATGTTGCGGCCCATTTGCGCCAGCACCGGTTGCAAGGTGGCGAACAGCTCAGGTGTGGCACCGACCATGAAGGTCAACGTTCCGGCAGCCGCACCACCCGTTCCGCCGGACACCGGCGCATCGGCCATCGCCACGCCTTGCTTGGCTGCGGCGGTGGCAACTTCACGCGCGGTCTGCGGATCGATGGTGCTGCAATCCACCGCTGGCACGCCTTTGGCGATCCCCGCCAACACGCCGTCCTCACCCAGCCACACGCTGCGCACATGCACAGCGGCCGGCAGCATGGTGATCACCAGTTCTGCACCTTGCGCGGCCTCACGGGCCGAAGCGCTGATGCTGCCGCCCAGTTGCTCCAGCTCAGCCAGCACGGTTTTGTTCAGGTCGACCAGGTTCAGCGAGTGGCCGGCCTTGATCAGGTTGCGCGCCATCGGCGCGCCCATGTTGCCGAGACCGATAAAAGCAATTTTCATGTCCGGCTCCTTAACGCAAGTTGATGGTGGTGTTCACACCGTCGTTGACGCTGTTGTCATCGAACCAGCGGCTGGTGACAGTCTTGGTCTGAGTGTAGAACTGCACCACTTGCTTGCCATACGGACCGAGGTCGCCGAGTTTGGAACCGCGCGAACCGGTGAAGCTGAAGAACGGGACCGGCACTGGAATCGGGATGTTGATACCCACCTGGCCAACGTCGATTTCGTTCTGGAATTTACGCGCCGCCGCACCGCTTTGGGTGAACAGGCCCGTGCCGTTACCGAACGGGTTGGCGTTGACCATCGCAATGGCCTGGTCGAGGGTGTCGACTTCCAGCACCACCAGCACCGGGCCGAAGATTTCCTGGGTGTAGATCTGCATGTCGGTGGTCACACCGGAGAACAGGGTCGGGCCGACAAAGTTGCCTTGCTCGTATCCCTTGACGCTGATGTCACGACCGTCCAGTTCCAGTTTGGCGCCTTCCTTGATCCCGCTTTCGATCAGATCAAGAATGCGCGCCTTGGCACGCTTGGAAATCACAGGCCCCACATCAGTGCCTGGCTCGCTGCCGGCATTCACCGTGAGTTTCTGAGCCAGTGCTTTGAGGTCCGGCAGCCATTGCTTGGCCGCGCCGACCAACACCACCACAGAGGTCGCCATGCAACGTTGACCGGCCGCGCCGAAACCGGCACCGACCAGGGCGTTGAGGGTCTGCTCGCGATTGGCGTCCGGCAGTACCACCGCGTGGTTCTTCGCGCCCATCATCGATTGCACGCGCTTGCCGTGTTTGCCGGCAAGGTCGTAGACGTGAGTGCCCACCGCCGTCGAGCCGACGAAGGAAACAGCCTTGATATCCTGATGGGTGCACAGCGCATCCACCACGTCCTTGCCGCCATGCACGACGTTGAGGACGCCCGCCGGAACGCCGGCCTCGAGGGCCAGCTCTACCAGGAGCATGGTCGACAGTGGATCTTGCTCGGAAGGTTTCAGGACAAAGGTGTTGCCGCAGGCAATGGCCATCGGGAACATCCACAGCGGAATCATCGCAGGGAAGTTGAACGGGGTGATGCCGGCGCACACGCCGATTGGCTGGCGCAAGGTGTAGGTATCGACGCCGCTGGCAACGTTTTCGGCGAACTCGCCCATTTGCAGGGTGCCAATGGAGCAGGCATGTTCGACCACTTCCAGGCCGCGGAAGATATCGCCTTCAGCGTCGGCGATGGTTTTGCCCTGTTCACTGCTCAGCACCACGGCGATGCGCTTGGAGTGTTCGCGGATCAAAGCCTGGAGCTTGAGCATGATGCGCATGCGTGCGCCGATCGGCGTCAGCTTCCAGGTCTGGAAGGCGCGATGAGCGGCAGCGATGGCGGCGTCGACTTCGGAGGCGGTGGCAAACGGAACCTTGGCCAGCACTTGCTGGGTCGCCGGGTTGACGATGTCGTGCCATTCGGTGGTCTGGGATTCGACCCACTCGCCGTTGATCAACAGCTTGACCTTCTGCACGGTGGTTTCGTTTGGCGTGAGCGATGCGTTCATGTTGGGTCTCCTGGACTTGTTTTTATCAGGGAGCCAAGGCGAGAAAGTCGCCTTGCGATGAGGCGTGTGTCGCGAATTGGTGATCGGACGGTTTTTGGAGTATAGATGTGCAAACTTCTAATAAGAACGCACATAAAAGCCGGTCCATCATGCAAAAAAACATCACGTCTTTAGGTTCGCTGAACTGGGATGACCTCAAGTTTTTCCTAGAGGTCGCCCGCACCCGCAAGGCCAGCACCGCTGCCAAGCGCCTGGCGGTGGACTACACCACTGTCTCGCGGCGCATCAGTTCGCTGGAATCGGCATTGGGTACGTTGCTGTTCGAAAAATCCCGGACCAGCGGTTTCGTCCTGACGGCGGAAGGCCAACGCCTGCTGGGTTACGCCGAATCGATTGAAAGCACCCTGCACATGGCGTGCGAGCAGGTGTCGGGGTCGGGCGTGGCGTTGTCCGGTCACGTGCGCATGGGTTGCACCGAAGGGTTCGGCAGCTTTTTCATTACCCCGCAGCTCAGCCACTTCGTCGATGCCTACCCGGCGATCTCGGTGGACATCCTGCCGCTGCCGCACTTCATCAGCTTGTCCAAGCGCGAAGCAGACATCGTCATCGCCCTGGAGCGACCGGAGCACGGTCCTTATGTGTGCTGCAAACTCTGCGACTATCGATTGCAGCTTTACGCGACCCAGGACTATCTCGACAAACACCCACCGATCCGCCGCCCGGCGGACCTGAGCAAGCATGCGTTCATCAGTTATGTGGACGATCTGGCATTCAGTTCGGAGCTGTTGTATCTGGCGAACGTGCTGCCTGGCGCCAGCGCCAACCTGCGCAGCACCAGCGTGATCGCGCAGTTCGTGGCAGCGCAGCAAGGACGGTCGCTGGCGATCCTGCCGTGCTTCCTCGCAGCCCAGGACCCGCGATTACTGCCGGTGTTGCCGGAAGAGATCAACATCACCCGGCAGTTCTGGATGTACTGCCGGGAGGACCTGCGCAAGCTCAAGCGGATCACCCTGCTGTGGGATTACATCCGCGCGGTGACCGAGCAGAATCAGGGCTTGTTGATGGGTGAGAGTCGGGAGACGTTGTTCGCCGATTAGTCCGCCGACACGACGATCGCTACGCGGCGGTTCTCGGTTCGGCCAGCGGTGGTGGTGTTGGTGGCGACCGGGATGCTGCTGCCCAAGCCGCGCAATTGAATGTTTTCTTCTTTCATGCCGACGGTGTTCAGGACCTTGGCGACGCTGTTCGCGCGACGCACGGAAAGCTGTTCGTTATAGGCCTCTTTGCCCGACGCGTCGGTGTGGCCATCAACTCGCACCCGGTTGATGCCGACACCTAGAAGCGCCTTGCCGATGCGCTCGACGATGTCGGTGCTGGCGCGATTCAGGCTGTCGTCGTCACTGCCAAACAGTACTTTGCCGGACAGACCAAAAGCCCAACCTTCGTCGGTCAATTCGAACCCTTGTTGTTTCAGTACCGCAAGCTGCGCAGGTGTCAGGCCTTTCTGGGGTGCCGTCTGGCAACCGGTCAACGCCAATACCGCCATGAACAGCGTAAAGGTGAAAAAACGAAGGGATCGTTGGGTCATTGAGAACACGGGGGTCAGCTCCTGGTTTGAACATCGACGGCAGAGTGCTCCGACTCTGCGGTGTGTTGCGCGCCTCGGGAAAGGCGCTTGGCTTGATACATGGCGGCATCGGCGGCATTCAGTAGCGCACCCGGCGAGACGCCATGATCGGGGAAAACGGCGACGCCAATACTGAGGGACGTCAACACGTGGAAATCGCCCGAAATCAGGATCGGCTCTTCCATGCTGGCGAGGATATTGTCGGCGATCCTTTCGGCGTCTGCGGTTTTGTGCAACGGCGTCAGCAGAACGGCAAACTCGTCACCGCCCAGGCGCGCGACCAGATCGTCTTCGCGTAGCTGTGCACGCACCCGGTTGGCGACGGCCACCAGCACCGCATCGCCCGCGGCGTGGCCGAAGTTGTCGTTGATTTCCTTGAACCGGTCACTGTCGAGGAACAGTACGGCGACGCGCTCATTGAGCTTGCTGGCATTACGCAGTGCACGCATCAAGCGACCTTCGAAAAAGGCCCGGTTGGGTAATCCGGTGAGGCTGTCATGACTGGCCTGATGGGCGAGGGTTTCGTTCTCGCTTTGCAAATGGGTTTGCCAGGATTCGAGTTCATCGAGCAAGGCATTGAAGTCGTTGCCCAGGTCGTCGAGTTCGGCAATGTCGGCCGGGGGGACGCGCTGGCCGAAGGCACGTTCGCTGCGAGCGGCGTGCGCCACGGACGCCAGGCTGCGCAATGGACCGGTGATCCCGCGCAGTTGCCGGCGGGCGAGATAGAGCGCCACCCACGCACTGACTGCGGTGCACAACATAATGCCCATCAGACCGCTGAGCAGGAACCGCAACAAGCTGCCGCCATGACCGGTGAGTTCGATGCTGCCGACTTCCCGACCTTGATGGAGGATCGGCATGCTGATCGGTTTTTCCAGGAAGGTCTTCGCGATCTGTACTTCCAGCTCGGAAAAGAGCCCCTTCTCCGGCCGCTGCCAGCGAGCCAGCAATTGGCCCTTATTGTTAATTACCTGAGCATCGGCGACTTCTTCGGTGGACGCGATCAACGCCAGGGCTTCGGTGGCCGCGGCCTTGTCGTTGAACACGACGGCAGCTTCCACGGTGTAATTGATGGAGCGTGCAATCAGGTGCAGGTTGTGGTCGGCATAGACCCGCAAGGCCAATACGCCGAGCAGGGTCAGGGAGACGCTGGCCATGGCCAGGGCCACCAGCGCGACAACCAAATGACCGCGGCCAATGACCGAGCGCAACGTGGGACGGGTGTCAGATTTAAACAGGCTCATGACGCCGCCGATTTGCGGCGCGACAGTTGCAGCACGCTCGGGTGAATGCGTACACCGCTTCGCGCGACGGAGTCGAGGTTGATCTCGAAAGACACCTGATCATCGCTAACCCGCAGACAGAACAGACTGCCAACGGTGCATGGATCGTCGGCTTCGCTGATGCTCAACACCGCAAGCCCGGCCAGCGAAGCAAACAGCCGACTGCGTTCGTCGTTGGTCAGTTTGCCGATGTAGACGGCATCGCATTCAGTGGCGATGGAAGGGTTGGCGGCCAGTAACCGGCGCACGGCAACGGGACGGCCAGTGGCTTGAGTGGTGCCCTTGACCAGGTCGTCGGTGTACTCGGTGGGGCCTACGATGCACAGGCGCAGTTGCGCAGGTTCAACCGGCCAGCGGGCGTAGCTGAGGATGCCCAGCACGACTTGAGTAACGGCGCTGGCCCGTTGATCTGCCATGCTTACCGGTGCTTGCGGCTGTGCGAAAGCGAGATTGGCCAAGAAACAGAGAACCCCGGCGAGCAACAGATGCTTGCAGACAGCGACGCGTCCTGTCGTCCAGACAGCCAGCTTCATGATGCGGGGATTCTCGTGATGTAGCGAAATGATGCCGCAACGATAGCACAGTGCCCCGTTGCCAGCGAGGCCAAGCGCTGCTCCACATCGGACAGATTCCGTTACAGGTCAAGCGCTTGGGTTGGCCCCTCTTCCAGCTCCAGCATCAAACCGCTCAAGCGCTTGACCTTGCGCCGAACCGCTTCTTCGAACACGCCGGTACGGGGCTCGATCAACGTGAACCAGTTTTTGGCCCGGGTGATCCCGGTGTAGATGAGCTCTTTGGTGAGCACGGGATTGAGGGCGTCCGGCAAGATCAACGCGGTGTGAGCGAACTCCGAGCCTTGGGATTTGTGCACGGTCATGGCGTAAACGGTTTCGACATCATTGAGCCGGCTCGGCAGTACGAATCGCACACCGCCCTGACCGTCATTGCGCGGGAACGCCACGCGCAACACCTGTGTTCCGGCTTCGGGTCCGTCACGCTCCGGCAGCTTGAGGGCGATGCCGATGTCGCCGTTCATCAACCCCAAACCGTAGTCGTTGCGCGTCATCAGCACGGGGCGGCCTTCGTACCATTGGTGATCACTGTCGATCAGTCGAGCCTTGAGCAGCGCTGACGTCACTCGCTGATTCAAACCCTCCACGCCCCAAGGGCCTTTACGCACAGCACACAGCAACTGGAATGCGTCGAAGGCTTCCAGGACCTGGCGAGCCCATTCGGTCCAGCACGGATCATCAAGTGGCCGGCCAACTGCCGGGCGTTGGTTGCGCAGAAGACTCAGGTAATGGCGATAACCTAATGGACCATCGCCATGGCCTTCGAGCAGCAGGCGTTCCAGTGCACGGTCCTGCTCACCTTTGAGCGACAGGGAGAACACGTCGTCATGGCTATGCGCCGTCAACAGCTTGCGCGCCTCTTCAGGCTGTTGCTGATTGACCCAGCGCGCCAATTGACCGATGCCGCTGCCCTCGCCGAACCGTCGGGAGTGGCGCAGCATCACCACCTGCTGGGCCAGTGGGTGAGTACCGTGGGCGTCTTCGTGCAAGCCGCTGCCCTCCAGGCTTTCACCACTGACCGCTTCCAGCCATTGACGAGTCTGCGGGCTGTACCAGCCGGCCTCTGCATCGCGGCACAAATCGCCGAGCACGGCACCGGCCTCTACCGACGCCAGTTGATCCTTGTCGCCGAGCAGCACCAGGCGTGCATGGTCTGGCATGGCATCGAGCAGATTGGCCATCATTTCCAGGTCGATCATCGACGCTTCATCCACCACCAACACATCCAGGGGCAAGCGGTTGCCAGCGTGGTGACGGAAGTGCCGGGTACCGGGACGGCTCCCCAGGAGTCGGTGCACGGTGGTGACGTCCGAGGGGATTTTTTCCCTGACGGCTTCGCTGACTTTGAGGGTACGAACCTGCTGGCTGATGGACTCGGTCAACCGTGCAGCGGCTTTGCCCGTGGGTGCGGCGAGACGGATGCGCAGCGGTTTTCCCGCCTCGACCGCAGGTGCCTGCAACAATGCCAGCAACCGCACGACCGTGGTGGTCTTGCCGGTTCCGGGACCGCCGGTGACGATGCTGAACGCGCTGCGAGTGGCCAGCGCACAGGCGAGCTTCTGCCAGTCAATGACGTCACTGGGCCTGGCGGGACCGAACAGCCCCGTGAGACGCTCGGACAAATCGCTCGGCGTTGTTTCGTGCTCGGCCAGACGCTGGCGCAGCGACTGGTCGATGCGTCTTTCATAAGCCCAGTAACGGCGCAGGTACAAGCGTTTGCCCGACAGCACCAGAGGTCTTTGCTGCGCCGTTTTACTACCATCGGCCGCCAGTGCGACCAGTTGACTGGCAGCCAGCACCTTGCACCAATGCGCACCGTCCAGCGCCTCGAGCAACTGCGAGGGCAAGACCATCGCACCGCCCTGCAGATCACCTTCCGGCGGCAGCGACAGGGCAAAATCCGGCTCTTTCAAGGTTTCGAACAAATCAAGGCACACATGACCGTGGCCCAACTGGTGGCTGGTCAACGCGGCAGCCAGTAGCACCAAGGGATCGTCGGCGGGCGCCAGCTCATGCAGAAAGGCCACAAACGCTTTGTCGAGTGCGCGCAACCAGCCACGTTCGACCCAGCGCGTGAGCAACAGGAGCAAGTCATCGGCACGACGAAGCGGATCAAGTTCCGCGAGGCTGTCTGCTGCCAGTGAAGTGGGCAGCAGATCGGCGAAGGTGCGGCTCATAGCAATACTCCCTGTTCCCAAGCGGGCTCGGCCTTGGGCTCTGGTTTGCCCTGGAACAGACGATCCAGTCGTTCAATCAGCTCACGGGGCGGTCGTGCGAAAAATACACCTTGGCTGGACGCACGCGTGCCGCGCAGGAAAAGGTACAACGCACCACCGACATGCCGGTCGTAGTCGTAATCGGCAAGCCGCGCCTTGAGTTGGCGATGCAGGGCCAGCAGATACAGCACGTATTGCAGGTCATATCGGTTGTCGAGAATTGACTGCTCCATGGCCGCATCGGTGTAGGCCGTGTCATCGACGCCGAGCCAGTTGGACTTGTAATCGGCCACGTAATAGCGACCGTCGTGTTCGAACGTCAGGTCGATGAACCCTTTGAACATCCCGTTGAGCATCACCGGTTCAGCCGCCACCCGCGCAACACCGTTGTGGGTGTATTGGCGCACCAGTTCATCGAGTTTAAGCACGTCGACTTTATGACTGGCAAACCAGAACTCCATCTCGACGCGATACTGCGTCAACCGCTCGAACACCACCGGCGCTTGCCCGGCGCCAAGGTGCAGCGGCGATTTGAGCAGGTGTTGCAGCCAGTCGCTCAACGTGGTGATCCAGCCTTCCCAGCCTCGTCGATTGCAGCGGCGCCCAATCGCATCCTCGACCGCTTGCGGGCTGACAGAAAAACCTTCGTCACCGGCCCATTCCAGCAAACCATGGAGAAAGGTGCCGGGGCCTGGACCACGGGGGAATCGATGGATGTCCGCGCCACCGGCCGCCACTTCTCGTGGTGCGTTCGGATCCAGGCGTTCATCGTCGAAGAGTTTTTGCGCTTGCGGGTTTTCGGGCGCTTCGTCAGTGCCGATGCTCAGGCTGTCGCCGATGCGCAAGGCGCTGTAGGAGGCAATCCACCAGTTTTCACTGGCCTTACGCTTGGGAATCAGCGGAGCGAGCAAGCGTGCATCATTGCGCGGCGGATGATAATGCTCGGCAGTGGCTTCGGGCACTTCTGCGTAACGAAGTGCCGGGCAATCTTGCTGAAGGTCTTCCAGCCAGCGTTTCAAGCCGGCGGACTCGGCCAGTACAGCGCCGCCACCCAGCAGATAACCCAGTGCCGACAAGTGCAGCACCGAGCTGTTGTTATTGCCGCGTTTGAGATCGGTCACGCCAAGCCAGCAAGCATGTTGCGCCCGGGTGAGCGCCACGTAGAGCAACCGCAAGTCTTCGGCCAGACGCTCATCATCCGCCAGCGCAATCAATTCGGCGGTAGGCTTCAACGTCACCTGAGCCTTGCCGTTGGCGTCGTGGTAGTGCAACGGCAGACGACTGCCGTCCACCGGTTTGGCCGAGCAAATGAACGGCAGGAACACCAGGGGATATTCAAGGCCCTTGGATTTGTGGATGGTCACAACCTTGACCAACTGTTCATCGCTTTCCAGGCGCAGGATCTGTTCCTCCCCCGCTTGGCCGGACAATGCCAGATGCTCGGATAAATGACGGATAAGCGCCTGCTCGCCATCGAGTTCGGCGGCGGCTTGTTGCAACAGTTCCGACAGGTGCAGCAGATTGGTCAAAACCCGCTCGCCGTCACTGCGGGCGATCAACGCCTGAGGCAATTCGAAGTCGTGCAGCAATCGACGCAGCATCGGCAGCACACCTTGTTTGCGCCACAGCTCGCGATAACCGCGAAACTGCATGACCCGCGCTTCCCAGGCCAACTCATCCTGATTCAATCGTTCGAGTTCTGCCAGAGACAGGTTCAGGGTGATGCAAGCCAGCGCGGCCCGCAGTGGCCGCTCGACGTCCGGTTCGGCACAGGCCTTTAGCCAGGCCAACACGTCGTGCGCTTCCTGGGCGGCGAACACCGAGTCCTTGTCTGACAGGTAAACGCTGCGCACGCCACGAGCCGAGAGTTCAGCACGCACGGCCTGGGCTTCTTTGCCGTCGCGCACCAGGATTGCGATGTCGGCGGGCAGCAGACCTCTGAAGTTTTTACTTTCCTGGACAAAACCCGCCTGTCCCTGCTGCCCGCCGTTGAGCAACGCAGTGATCTGACTCGCGCAAGCCGAGGCCAGATGCTGCCGGTAAACTGCACCGGACAATGGTTGTTCGGCAGGAAGGTGCCAAATGTTCAAGGCCGGGACGACCTGGCCATCGACGAACAGGGTCTCTTTACGTCCCTGGGATTCAACCGGCAGGAATGGCACCGGATTCGTGCCATCTTTTTCACGGAACAGGAACGCGCCGCGCCCGGTCGCGCGCGACTCCGCACGCTCGAACACGTGATTCACTGCGCCGACCATGCCATGGCTGGAACGGAAGTTGGTACCCAGGGTATGCAGGCGGCCAGTCGTGGCCTGGCGGGCGCGCAGATAGGTATGAATGTCGGCGCCCCGGAAAGCATAAATCGCCTGCTTCGGGTCGCCGATCAGGAACAGGCCGCACTCAGGGTTGTTGTCTTCGATGCGATAAATGGTTTCGAAGATTCGATACTGCACCGGATCGGTGTCCTGAAACTCGTCGATCAAGGCCACCGGAAACTGTTCGCGGATCAACGTGGCAAGACGCTCGCCGCCTTCGGCTTGCAAGGCTGCATCCAGACGCAGCAGCATGTCGTCGAAACCCATCTCTGCCCGGCGACGCTTTTCTTCCTCGAACCGTGCACCGACCCAACGGGCGGCGTGTTGCAGCACAGCAGCGTCAGGTGTTGGCAATCCATCGAGGCTGGCCTTCAAACCGGGCATGGCGTCCAGCCCCGGGTGACGGGGCACTTCGCCCTTCCACGCTTCGGCCATACCGTCGGGCGTCAGCCGCGTGAAGCCGGTGCCAATGTCCAGCTGTTCAGCCAGTTCGTCTTCGGCCCACGTTTTGATTTTTTCAAACCAGGGCTCGAAGTAACGAGCCTGCATCTTGCGACCGTCGACGCTCTTGCTTGCAACGCCTTGGTGACAGATCGCGAGCAACTCGTCCGCCCATTGTTGCCATGGCATCTTGAGTTCGAGCAGTGCAGCACGACGTTCCTGCAAACACTCGATGATCAGCTCGGCAGGCTCCTTGCCTTCAGCGCTTTCTCGCTCGCTGGCGAACAAACCTCTTAATCGAGGCAGAAGGGCGGCTGGTCCTCCCCAATTGCCGCGCACCCAACTCAATGCATCGCCCTGCATCGGATAGCAGAACAGCCGCCAGTAATCGCGCAGGACTTCGCCGAGCAAATCGCTGTGATCCGTTTCCAGGGTCTGGGTAAACAGGCTGCCACTATCAAAGGCATGCTCGCGCAACATCCGCTGGCACCAGCTGTGGATGGTCGAGACAGCCGCTTCGTCCATCCACTGTGCGGCGATGTCCAGACGATTTGCACAACCAGCCCACTGTTGTTCCGGGTACTCATCACGAAGCTCGGCAATGAGCGCATCGGGAGCGGTTATTTCGTCACGGAAAAACCTTGCCGCTTCCGCCAGACGCGTACGGATACGTTCGCGCAGCTCCTTGGTGGCAGCGTCGGTAAAGGTCACCACGAGTAGTTGCGGCGGCAGCAATTCGCGGCCGAAACCGCTGGCCTCGCCACCGTGACCAAGGACCAGGCGCAGGTAAAGGGCAGAAATAGTGAAGGTCTTTCCGGTCCCGGCGCTGGCCTCGATCAGTTGACTGCCGCGCAACGGGAACGCCAGGGCGAGGGGTGGTTTTGTGCTCATGAGCGAGCCTCCTCGCTGGTCAATGATCGCCATGGAGCTTGCAGCAGCGGCCGATATAGCGCTTCGCACCATCCGGGGAATGACTCGTCGCCGATCAAGGCGTCGTAGTCGGCAAACTGACGAGCCAACGCCGGGCTCTCACGGCGCTCGCCATCTGTCGTCAGGCCGTCACCTTCATAGGCTTTTCGAGCGGCAGCGTCAGCCTTTGCGGGATCGGTTTGCCCGAGCCAGGCGAAGGCGGTTTTTACGGCAATCGGCAGAGGTTGGCGCATACCGTTTTTCCAGGCGAGCAGCAGGTCTTCCAGCATTCGCACGGCTTGCGTCGCCTCCAAGGGGGCGAGTAGCAGGCTGTCATCACTGGCTACCAGAGCGGTGGTCATCGGCAGGCCACTGGCGCAGGCGACCAGATGATTAACCCAAGGCCGTATCAGGCGATGCCATTTTCGCGACTTGATCGCGCCGATGCTGTTGGGAATGGTGGTGACTGAAAGCAGCCCACCGTCTGCGCGCTGATGAAGACCACCGAGCCAACCTTCCAGCCGCAGACCTTGCAACTCCAGATTGACCGGTAGCGCACTGGTGAGCGGGGTTGGCCATAACGTCAGAAGTTGCTGATAGCGCAGCAGCAGATCCGGCAGCGGTTCGATCAGCTCTCGTTGCAAGTATTCGCCAAAGCCAGCCATCGGCAGCAGCCCACTGTTTTGCAGGCGAATAGCGTGCGACACCAGTGTCTGATCAGACTGATCGGGCTGGCTGAGCGCGGCATCGAGCAAACTGCTGCTTAGGCTGTAGCGCTGCAAAGCGTCGAGCACGAACGGCTCTTCATCCGCCAAGGGCACTTCGGCGCTTTCGAAGAATACTTTCAGGCGCTGACTGAAGAAATGTCGCACGGGATTTCGCAGGAAATCCTGCAGCTGGCCAAGGCTAAGCGGTTCTTCCAATGAATACGCTTCAAGCACTTCGACATCAGGCGCTTGTTCACGGACTTGATGGAGCGCCTGCCATTCGTTGGCGTAGCTGTATAGCTCATCGCCTTCCAGGAAGTAACGGGCGCTGAAGGGTTGCAGCGGGTGTTCCTGGGTCAAGGCCTCGAGCAGGTTTTCCTGGTCATCTTTCAGTCGCCATCCACTGGCAAGATGATCACGCAGTTGGCCAATCAGCACCGAAGCGGGGCGTTCGCTGTTATCGCGAATGCTGCGGCCGACCCAGCTGATATAGAGCTGATCACGCGCCGACAACAGCGCCTCGAGAAGAAGATAGCGATCGTCTTCGCGCCGGGACCGATCGCCAGGGCGGTAATCACTGCCCATGAGGTCGAAGTCCAGGGGCGGTTGGGCGCGCGGGTAATCCCCGTCATTCATTCCAAGCAGACAGACCAGTTTGAACGGGATCGCACGCATGGGCATCAGCGTGCAGAAATTGACCGCACCCGCCAAAAATCGCTGGGATAAACGGCCTTGATCAAGACCGGCCAGCCAGGCTTCACGAACGACGGTCAACGGCAATTCGTCATGCAGGTCGACGGACTCACACGTCTCCAGCCAGGTTTCACGCAACTCTTCAAGCTGGCCCAGCAGGTAGTCGTCATGCTCGTTGCTGGCCTGGAAAAACAGTTGCAGCAGCGCTTGCAAACGAACAGCCCATTGCTGAGGTGCGACGGGTTGGGTGAGTTCATGATGAGCGATTTCAAGCGCATCCAGCAGTGCGACCAAGGGACCGATGAGCGCGGCGTCCAGTCCGCCAATTTCGTCATAGGGCTCGATGGTTTCATAGGCACTGGCGCTTCCCACGGCATAACCGAGCAACATACGTCGCAGGCCGAAACGCCAGCTGTTCTGTTCCAGTTCCGAGGGCAGACCGAGGCCTGCTCTCTGTTCGGCATTCATGCCCCAGCGGATACCGGCGCCTTCGATCCAGCGATGCAGGGTCGGCAAGTCGCGCTCTTCAACGCCGAATCGCGCGCGTAGCGCGGGAACGTCGAGCAGATCAAGAATTTCGCTGACGGGGAAACGGCTGTCGGGGAGTTTGAGCAGATGCTCGACAGCGATCAGCAGCGGATCACGGCCGCGCTGTCCCTGGTCTGCGAGCGTGAACGGGATGAAGCGCTGGTCTTTATGATCAAGTTGAGCAAACACGGCGCGGATATGCGGCGCGTAGCTGTCGATGTCCGGCACCATCACGATGACGTCCCGCGGTCTCAAATCGGGATCAGCACTGAAGCGTGCGAGCAATTGGTCGTGGAGGATTTCCACTTCACGCTGGGCGCTATGAGCAATGTGAAAACGGATCGACTTGTCATCATCAAGATCGACAGCTGGCCAGCGCTCGCGCGTTTCGTTTAGAGGGCGTAATTCGAGAATATCGTCCTGCAACTGATTGAGCATGTTCAGGGGTTGAATGTCACTAAACAGGTCAATCCGGCCTTCACGGAATGCAGATCGATAACTGCCGGGATCGTCGTAGCTGTCGAGGAGGTTGATGTAGTCACGACCCTGCTTGCCCCACGCAGCCAGCAGCGGATGAGCGTGTTGATGGAGTGTCTGGGGATCGAGCACAACCGGCATGCCACTTTTACGAGCCTGACGTTTGTATTGGTGCCGCAAGAGGTCTTTATCGGCGACGATGTCTGCCCAATGATGACGACATGGATTATGGACGCACAGCAGAACCTGGCTGAAGCGAGCCAGTCCGGCGAGTGCTTCCAGGGCTTGGGCCGGAAGCGAGGAAATCCCGAAAACGATCACCCGTGAAGGTAATCCGAGGGGCGCTGCTTCGAGGCTGTTGATGCGCTCAATAAACCGTTGGTGGACGCCTGCCCGGCTCTGCGCCATGCCTTGCTCACCCACATCGAGCAACAGTGCGCGCCACAACTCTGCTTGCCAACAGTTGGCAGGGACCAGCGGTTTGGCTTCGCCCCTGACATTTCGCAGCTGGTGACGGCCCTCTGCCCAATCTTCAAGCCAATCGGCCCGGTAGACCTGGTATTGGTCGAACAGGTCCGCCAAACGCTCGGCCAGTTGATAGCGTTTGCGCAAGTCGGTGTCATAGGTCAGGAAGCGTTGAAGGGGCTCGAAATGTGGCTGATTGATCACCTGTGGAAGCAGACGCATCAACCGCCAGGTCAGCGGGGCTTTATCAAGCAAGGACTTGGCGGGAATTTCATCGCGCCCAAGGACCATGCGGTAGAGCTGCCACATAAAGCTGCCGGGGAGCTGCACGTCAATGGCAGCGGCAATCCCGCAACCACCCATGTCATCTTCTTCAGGGTCTTCAGCAAGTGCCAGCTTCAGCCATTGGGCGATGCCGTTGCTTTGTACCAGGGCTATTTCGTTTTCCAAGGGAGCCAACGGGTAACGGCGCATCCAGCTCACAACCAAGCTGCGCAACTCGTCCAGGCGGTTCCCATGAACCACCATAAAACCAGCATTGAGGGACGTCGCGTCCGGCATAAAGGCTTCCTTGGAAAAATACAAATGCTAGGGGCAGACCTTAGCATTGTCGGGAGGCGGTGACAGCTTGGAGGCTATAAGGTGATGCTGCAGCCACTTTCCTGCGGGCAAAACAAAACCCCTGTTCGCGTTAGCAAACAGGGGTTTCGGAATTTAATCTTGACGATGACCTACTCTCACATGGGGAAACCCCACACTACCATCGGCGATGCATCGTTTCACTGCTGAGTTCGGGATGGGATCAGGTGGTTCCAACGCTCTATGGTCGTCAAGAAATTCGGGTACCGAGTCGTGGCCGGGTGGCCGCGCTTCAGCAAATCGGGTATGTGACAGCTTTCGGTGTTTGCAAGATCTCGAACTTTCGGTTCGTTTCGTCTTCACACACCGCAATCTGATGCTTCTACTTGTTTCCAAGTCAGGAGTAGTCAAATTGCTTGGGTGTTATATGGTCAAGCCTCACGGGCAATTAGTATTGGTTAGCTCAACGCCTCACAGCGCTTACACACCCAACCTATCAACGTCGTAGTCTTCGACGGCCCTTCAGGGGACTCAAGGTCCCAGTGAGATCTCATCTTGAGGCTAGTTTCCCGCTTAGATGCTTTCAGCGGTTATCTATTCCGAACATAGCTACCCGGCAATGCCACTGGCGTGACAACCGGAACACCAGAGGTTCGTCCACTCCGGTCCTCTCGTACTAGGAGCAGCCCCTCTCAAATCTCAAACGTCCACGGCAGATAGGGACCGAACTGTCTCACGACGTTCTAAACCCAGCTCGCGTACCACTTTAAATGGCGAACAGCCATACCCTTGGGACCGGCTTCAGCCCCAGGATGTGATGAGCCGACATCGAGGTGCCAAACACCGCCGTCGATATGAACTCTTGGGCGGTATCAGCCTGTTATCCCCGGAGTACCTTTTATCCGTTGAGCGATGGCCCTTCCATACAGAACCACCGGATCACTAAGACCTACTTTCGTACCTGCTCGACGTGTCTGTCTCGCAGTCAAGCGCGCTTTTGCCTTTATACTCTACGACCGATTTCCGACCGGTCTGAGCGCACCTTCGTACTCCTCCGTTACTCTTTAGGAGGAGACCGCCCCAGTCAAACTACCCACCATACACTGTCCTCGATCCGGATAACGGACCTGAGTTAGAACCTCAAAGTTGCCAGGGTGGTATTTCAAGGTTGGCTCCACGCGAACTAGCGTCCACGCTTCAAAGCCTCCCACCTATCCTACACAAGCAAATTCAAAGTCCAGTGCAAAGCTATAGTAAAGGTTCACGGGGTCTTTCCGTCTAGCCGCGGATACACTGCATCTTCACAGCGATTTCAATTTCACTGAGTCTCGGGTGGAGACAGCGCCGCCATCGTTACGCCATTCGTGCAGGTCGGAACTTACCCGACAAGGAATTTCGCTACCTTAGGACCGTTATAGTTACGGCCGCCGTTTACCGGGGCTTCGATCAAGAGCTTCGCGTTAGCTAACCCCATCAATTAACCTTCCGGCACCGGGCAGGCGTCACACCCTATACGTCCACTTTCGTGTTTGCAGAGTGCTGTGTTTTTAATAAACAGTCGCAGCGGCCTGGTATCTTCGACCGGCATGAGCTTACGGAGCAAGTCCTTCACCCTCACCGGCGCACCTTCTCCCGAAGTTACGGTGCCATTTTGCCTAGTTCCTTCACCCGAGTTCTCTCAAGCGCCTTGGTATTCTCTACCCAACCACCTGTGTCGGTTTGGGGTACGGTTCCTGGTTACCTGAAGCTTAGAAGCTTTTCTTGGAAGCATGGCATCAACCACTTCGTGTTCTAAAAGAACACTCGTCATCAGCTCTCGGCCTTAGAATCCCGGATTTACCTAAGATTCCAGCCTACCACCTTAAACTTGGACAACCAACGCCAAGCTGGCCTAGCCTTCTCCGTCCCTCCATCGCAATAACCAGAAGTACAGGAATATTAACCTGTTTTCCATCGACTACGCTTTTCAGCCTCGCCTTAGGGACCGACTAACCCTGCGTCGATTAACGTTGCGCAGGAAACCTTGGTCTTTCGGCGTGGGTGTTTTTCACACCCATTGTCGTTACTCATGTCAGCATTCGCACTTCTGATACCTCCAGCAAGCTTCTCAACTCACCTTCACAGGCTTACAGAACGCTCCTCTACCGCATCACCTAAGTGATACCCGTAGCTTCGGTGTATGGTTTGAGCCCCGTTACATCTTCCGCGCAGGCCGACTCGACTAGTGAGCTATTACGCTTTCTTTAAAGGGTGGCTGCTTCTAAGCCAACCTCCTAGCTGTCTAAGCCTTCCCACATCGTTTCCCACTTAACCATAACTTTGGGACCTTAGCTGACGGTCTGGGTTGTTTCCCTTTTCACGACGGACGTTAGCACCCGCCGTGTGTCTCCCATGCTCGGCACTTGTAGGTATTCGGAGTTTGCATCGGTTTGGTAAGTCGGGATGACCCCCTAGCCGAAACAGTGCTCTACCCCCTACAGTGATACATGAGGCGCTACCTAAATAGCTTTCGAGGAGAACCAGCTATCTCCGAGCTTGATTAGCCTTTCACTCCGATCCACAGGTCATCCGCTAACTTTTCAACGGTAGTCGGTTCGGTCCTCCAGTTAGTGTTACCCAACCTTCAACCTGCCCATGGATAGATCGCCCGGTTTCGGGTCTATTCCCAGCGACTAGACGCCCTATTAAGACTCGCTTTCGCTACGCCTCCCCTATTCGGTTAAGCTCGCCACTGAAAATAAGTCGCTGACCCATTATACAAAAGGTACGCAGTCACCCAACAAAGTGGGCTCCCACTGCTTGTACGCATACGGTTTCAGGATCTATTTCACTCCCCTCTCCGGGGTTCTTTTCGCCTTTCCCTCACGGTACTAGTTCACTATCGGTCAGTCAGTAGTATTTAGCCTTGGAGGATGGTCCCCCCATATTCAGACAAAGTTTCTCGTGCTCCGTCCTACTCGATTTCATGACTAAGAGATTTTCGCGTACAGGGCTATCACCCACTATGGCCGTACTTTCCAGAACGTTCCGCTAATCTCAAAGCCACTTAAGGGCTAGTCCCCGTTCGCTCGCCACTACTAAGGGAATCTCGGTTGATTTCTTTTCCTCAGGGTACTTAGATGTTTCAGTTCCCCTGGTTCGCTTCTTAAGCCTATGTATTCAGCTTAAGATACCTAACTTATGTTAGGTGGGTTCCCCCATTCAGACATCTCCGGATCAAAGTCTGTTTGCCGACTCCCCGAAGCTTTTCGCAGGCTACCACGTCTTTCATCGCCTCTGACTGCCAAGGCATCCACCGTATGCGCTTCTTCACTTGACCATATAACCCCAAGCAATCTGGTTATACTGTGAAGACGACATTCGCCGAAAATTCGATAATACTCAATTAAGAGCAACTCACAAATTTTACCTTAGCCTGATCCGTTACCAGTGAAAGTAACGTCCAGTCTATCTTTCTATCACATACCCAAATTTTTAAAGAACGATCTAATCAAAGACTAGAAATCAATATTCACTTCAGAATATTCATTTCTAAACTCTAACAGCAGAAACAGTTAATGGTGGAGCCAAACGGGATCGAACCGTTGACCTCCTGCGTGCAAGGCAGGCGCTCTCCCAGCTGAGCTATGGCCCCATAACAAAATTGGTGGGTCTGGGCAGATTCGAACTGCCGACCTCACCCTTATCAGGGGTGCGCTCTAACCAACTGAGCTACAGACCCAATTTCGAGCGCAACTGATTAGCTAAGAGCTATCAGCTTGGAGCTTAAAGCTGCTTCTATCGTCTTCTTCAATGAATCAAGCAATTCGTGTGGGAACTTATGGAGCAGCTGATGTCGTCGATTAAGGAGGTGATCCAGCCGCAGGTTCCCCTACGGCTACCTTGTTACGACTTCACCCCAGTCATGAATCACACCGTGGTAACCGTCCTCCCGAAGGTTAGACTAGCTACTTCTGGTGCAACCCACTCCCATGGTGTGACGGGCGGTGTGTACAAGGCCCGGGAACGTATTCACCGCGACATTCTGATTCGCGATTACTAGCGATTCCGACTTCACGCAGTCGAGTTGCAGACTGCGATCCGGACTACGATCGGTTTTCTGGGATTAGCTCCACCTCGCGGCTTGGCAACCCTCTGTACCGACCATTGTAGCACGTGTGTAGCCCAGGCCGTAAGGGCCATGATGACTTGACGTCATCCCCACCTTCCTCCGGTTTGTCACCGGCAGTCTCCTTAGAGTGCCCACCATTACGTGCTGGTAACTAAGGACAAGGGTTGCGCTCGTTACGGGACTTAACCCAACATCTCACGACACGAGCTGACGACAGCCATGCAGCACCTGTCTCAATGTTCCCGAAGGCACCAATCCATCTCTGGAAAGTTCATTGGATGTCAAGGCCTGGTAAGGTTCTTCGCGTTGCTTCGAATTAAACCACATGCTCCACCGCTTGTGCGGGCCCCCGTCAATTCATTTGAGTTTTAACCTTGCGGCCGTACTCCCCAGGCGGTCAACTTAATGCGTTAGCTGCGCCACTAAGAGCTCAAGGCTCCCAACGGCTAGTTGACATCGTTTACGGCGTGGACTACCAGGGTATCTAATCCTGTTTGCTCCCCACGCTTTCGCACCTCAGTGTCAGTATCAGTCCAGGTGGTCGCCTTCGCCACTGGTGTTCCTTCCTATATCTACGCATTTCACCGCTACACAGGAAATTCCACCACCCTCTACCATACTCTAGCTCGACAGTTTTGAATGCAGTTCCCAGGTTGAGCCCGGGGATTTCACATCCAACTTAACGAACCACCTACGCGCGCTTTACGCCCAGTAATTCCGATTAACGCTTGCACCCTCTGTATTACCGCGGCTGCTGGCACAGAGTTAGCCGGTGCTTATTCTGTCGGTAACGTCAAAACACTAACGTATTAGGTTAATGCCCTTCCTCCCAACTTAAAGTGCTTTACAATCCGAAGACCTTCTTCACACACGCGGCATGGCTGGATCAGGCTTTCGCCCATTGTCCAATATTCCCCACTGCTGCCTCCCGTAGGAGTCTGGACCGTGTCTCAGTTCCAGTGTGACTGATCATCCTCTCAGACCAGTTACGGATCGTCGCCTTGGTGAGCCATTACCTCACCAACTAGCTAATCCGACCTAGGCTCATCTGATAGCGCAAGGCCCGAAGGTCCCCTGCTTTCTCCCGTAGGACGTATGCGGTATTAGCGTCCGTTTCCGAGCGTTATCCCCCACTACCAGGCAGATTCCTAGGCATTACTCACCCGTCCGCCGCTCTCAAGAGAAGCAAGCTTCTCTCTACCGCTCGACTTGCATGTGTTAGGCCTGCCGCCAGCGTTCAATCTGAGCCATGATCAAACTCTTCAGTTCAAACATCTTTGGGTTTTTAAGAAACCCTAAACTTGGCTCAGCAATCGTTGGTTACATCTTTGATTTCTCGCGGAGTAACTTGTGATGCTGATAATCTTGTTGACTATCAGTCTGACTCCACAAGCACCCACACGAATTGCTTGATTCAGTTGTTAAAGAGCGGTTGGTTAAGATCTTTCGTCTCAACCGAGGCGCGCATTCTACAGCAGCCTCTGTTGCTGTCAAGCGGTTATTTTCAGAAGTTTTCAAAGTTTCCTTTGTAACTTCAACCACTTGCGCTTTCGATCTCTCGTTA
Organism: Pseudomonas sp. LBUM1643; assembly: GCF_059716215.1. NCBI lineage: Bacteria > Pseudomonadati > Pseudomonadota > Gammaproteobacteria > Pseudomonadales > Pseudomonadaceae > Pseudomonas > Pseudomonas sp. LBUM1643. The sequence continues at coordinate 744,404 of NZ_CP166813.1, read as the reverse complement.
GCGGGAGGCGAATTCTACAGCGTTACTCGCTGCTGTCAACACCTCTTTTTCAACTCCTTTCGCGCTTCGATGACCTGAAGCAACTCACTGCCGAAAACTGCGTAACTCTTTGTTTACCAAGGAGTTTTCCGTTTCGACTGCGCCGGAAGTGGGGCGAATTATAGACATCCTGGATCTGCCGTCAACCTCTATTTTCATAATTCTGTCACAAAGGTCAAAAAAGCCCCGAAAACGAGAAGGCCGCCCTATAAAGGCGGCCTTCTTCTCTTCTACTTATAAGCTAGGGAACGCGAACTGCGAAGCTTCATGACTCGCACGTTGCGGCCAGCGCTGCGTAATAGCCTTGCGACGGGTATAGAAGCGCACCCCATCCGGACCATAAGCATGCAGGTCACCAAACAACGAACGCTTCCAGCCACCAAAGCTGTGATACGCAACCGGAACTGGCAGCGGAACGTTGACGCCGACCATTCCGACTTCGATCTCATCGCAGAACAACCGCGCCGCTTCCCCATCACGGGTAAAGATGCAGGTGCCATTGCCATACTCGTGATCATTGATCAGCTGCATTGCCTCTTCCAGGCTGTTGACGCGGACGACGCACAGCACTGGCCCAAAGATCTCTTCTTTATAGATGCGCATCTCTGGCGTGACGTTGTCGAACAGGCAGCCACCCAGGAAGAAGCCTTCTTCATGGCCTGCCACACTCAAACCACGACCATCGACCACCAGCGTGGCGCCGGCAGCAACACCGTCATCCACATAACCGCCGACTTTGTCCCGCGCCTGACTTGTGACCAGCGGCCCCATGTCCAGACCGCAAGAAGTACCTGCACCGATCTTCAGCGCCTTGATCTGTGGTACGAGCTTGGCCACCAGCGCATCTGCTACCTGATCGCCCACACACACGGCCACCGAGATCGCCATGCAACGCTCGCCACAAGAACCGTAGGCAGCGCCCATCAACGCACTGACCGCGTTATCCAGATCCGCATCCGGCATCAATACCGCGTGATTCTTCGCGCCGCCCAGTGCCTGCACGCGCTTGCCGCGCTTGGTGCCTTCGGCATAGATGTATTCGGCAATCGGCGTCGAACCGACAAAGCTCAGCGCTTTGACTTCCGGCGCTTCGATCAGCGCGTCCACTGCCGACTTGTCGCCATGCACCACGCTCATCACACCTTTCGGCAGACCGGCTTCCAGCAGCAACTGCGCGATCAGCAATGTGGAGCTCGGATCACGCTCGGACGGTTTGAGGATGAAGCAGTTACCGCAGACGATCGCCAACGGATACATCCAAAGCGGCACCATCGCCGGGAAGTTGAAGGGCGTGATACCCGCCACTACACCCAGCGGCTGAAAGTCCGACCAGGCATCAATATTCGGGCCGACGTTACGGCTGTACTCGCCCTTCAGGATTTCCGGAGCGGCACAAGCGAACTCGACGTTCTCGATACCGCGCTTCAGCTCACCTGCCGCGTCTTCGAGGGTCTTGCCGTGCTCTTCGCTGATCAGCTGGGAAATACGCGCTTCGTTCTGTTCCAGCAACTGCTTGAAGCGAAACATCACCTGGGCACGTTTCGCCGGTGGCGTATTGCGCCAGGCCGGGAATGCAGCCTTGGCAGCATCGATCGCCTGTTGAATGGTTTCGCGGCTGGCCAATGGCACTTTATGAATGGGCTGACCGGTCGACGGGTTGAACACGTCAGCAGTGCGACCGTTGTCGGTCACCAGCTCACCATTGATCAAATGCGGGATAAGGCTCATGCGGGGCTCCTGAAAATTGTCCACAGGCGCCCTGCTCAGGGCGCCCTCTATATATAGATAGCGTTTGGAATCAGTCGATCTTGTTCAGCACTTCGCCGACCGCATCGAACAAACGATCAAGGTCCTGCGGTTTGCTATTGAAAGTTGGGCCAAACTGCAGAGTGTCGCCGCCAAAGCGTACGTAGAACCCTGCCTTCCAAAGTGCCATGCCCGCTTCGAACGGACGCACGATGGCATCTCCGTCACGCGGAACGATCTGGATCGCACCGGCCAGGCCGTAGTTGCGAATGTCGATAACGTTCTTCGATCCCTTCAGACCGTGCAGCGCATTTTCGAAATGCGGCGCCACTTCGGCCACGCTCTGCACCAGGTTTTCTTTCTGCAGCAGGTCGAGTGCCGCCAGGCCAGCGGCACAAGCCACTGGGTGCGCAGAATATGTGTAGCCATGCGGAAACTCGACCGCGTACTCAGGCGTCGCCTGATTCATGAAGGTCTGGTAGATCTCGGAGCTGGCAATCACCGCACCCATTGGGATCGCGCCGTTGGTGACTTGCTTGGCGATGCACATCAGATCCGGGGTCACGCCGAAGCTGTCAGCACCAAACATCGAACCGGTGCGACCGAAACCGGTGATCACTTCATCGAACACCAACAGAATGTTGTGCTGATCGCAGATCTCACGGAGGCGCTTGAGGTAACCCTCTGGCGGAACCAGCACACCGGCGGAACCGGCCATCGGCTCGACAAACACTGCAGCGATGTTGGAAGCGTCATGCAGTTCGATCAACTTCAGCAGCTCATCCGCCAAAGCGATACCACCCTCTTTCGGCATGCCACGGGAATAGGCATTACTCGCCAGCAGCGTGTGCGGCAGGTGATCGACATCCATCATCGCCTGACCAAACATTTTGCGGTTGCCGTTCACACCGCCAAGGCTGGTACCGGCGATGTTCACACCGTGATAACCACGCGCACGGCCGATCATTTTTGTCTTGGTGGCCTGGCCTTTCAGGCGCCAGTAAGCGCGAACCATCTTCACAGCCGTATCCGCACACTCGGAGCCCGAGTCCGTAAAGAACACGTGGTTCAGATTGCCCGGCGTCAGATCAGTGATCTTTTCAGCGAGCTGGAACGACAGCGGGTGGCCGTACTGAAAGCCCGGGGAGTAATCAAGAGTGCCCAGTTGTTTGGCGACTGCTTCCTGAATCTCCTTGCGGGTGTGCCCTGCGCCGCAAGTCCATAGACCGGACAGCGAGTCATACACCTTGCGGCCCTTGTCGTCAGTCAGCCAACTGCCCTCAGCAGCAACAATCAGTCGCGGATCACGCTGGAAGTTACGGTTGGCGGTGTAAGGCATCCAGTGAGCGTCAAGCTTCAGCTGGCTGGCCAGGGAAGACTGAGCGTTTTCGGGCATGTTCATGAGCAAAACCTCGCAGGGCAATAAGCGGCATAGAGATCAAAAAGCGTTCTTGCAGCTAAATTGCCACGAGGATAAAGTCTGTGAAATCCAACTTTTCTAACCTTCAGTCTGACCCACACTAAACTTTGAGTAATTAACAGCATGAGCACTCGCCGCCCCGATCCTCTGGCGCAAGTCAGCGACTTTGATATCCGACTGCTGAGGATTTTTCGTAGCGTGGTGGAGTGCGGCGGCTTCTCCGCCGCGGAGTCAGTGCTGGGCATAGGCCGTTCAGCCATCAGCCAGCAAATGAGCGATCTGGAACAGCGCCTCGGATTACGACTATGCCAACGCGGTCGCGCAGGCTTTTCCCTGACCGAAGAAGGCCGGGAGGTCTATCAATCCGCGTTGCAGCTATTAAGTGCACTGGAAAGTTTTCGCACCGAGGTCAACGGCCTGCACCAGCACCTGCGTGGTGAATTGACCATCGGGCTGACCGACAACCTCGTCACCCTCCCCCACATGCGCATTACCCACGCCCTCGCACAACTGAAGGAACGTGGCCCCGACGTGCAGATCCAGATCCGCATGATCGCGCCCAACGAAGTCGAACAAGGTGTGCTCGACGGTCGTCTGCATGTCGGCGTGGTGCCCCAAGCCAGCGCCCTGTCGGGACTGGAATATCAGCCGCTCTACAGCGAACGCTCCCTGCTGTATTGCGCGGTCGGCCACCCGTTGTTTTACGTCGACGACAAACAACTGGACGACGAACGCCTCAATAGCCAGGACGCCATCGCCCCCACCTTCCGTTTACCCGCCGACATCCAGGCTCATTACCAGGCGCTGAACTGCACCGCCAGCGCGTCCGACCGTGAAGGCATGGCCTTCCTGATCCTGACCGGACGCTACATCGGCTATCTGCCGGACCACTACGCCGCCCTTTGGGTGCAACAAGGCCGCTTGCGAGCATTGAAGTCCAAAGCACGCTTCTATGACCTGAGTCTCGCATCGGTCACACGCAAGGGCCGCCGCCCCCATTTAGTGCTCGAAAGCTTTCTGGAAAGCCTGGCCGCAACGAGATGAAAAATCACCAAAGCGTTGTAATCAAAGGCCTACAGGCCTCACAACGCAAAATATCTTGAGTACTTGGACAGCTTTTTGCAGGGCATGAGAACCGTCATCCCCGCTAAAAAGAAGACCAACGCCCATGCAGCCAGAATCCTCAAGCCCCAGCGATTTGATCTATGGCCTCAACGATCGTCCGAAACCACTCGCCGCTATCCTGGCCGCCCTGCAACACGTACTCGCCAGTTTTGTCGGCATCATTACCCCGCCGCTGGTCATCGGTTCAACGCTGGGACTCACCGCCCACTTGCCCTACCTGATCAGCATGGCGTTGATGGTTTCGGGTGCCGGAACCTTCATTCAGGCACGCAGGCCGTTTGGCATCGGGGCCGGGATGATCTGCTTGCAAGGCACCAGTTTTGCGTTCCTGGGCGCGGTGTTGTCGGCAGGATTTCTGGTCAAACAGCGCGGTGGCAGCCCGGAAGATATCCTGGCGATGATTTTCGGCGTGTGCTTCTTTGGCGCCGTGGTGCAGATAGTCCTGAGCCGCTTCATCGGCCAACTGCGCCGGGTGATCACGCCATTGGTGACCGGGATCGTGATTACGCTGATCGGCATCAGCCTCATCAAGGTCGGCATCACCGACCTGGGTGGCGGCTTCAACGCAGCGGACTTCGGGGCGCCGGGCAATCTCGCCCTGGGCGTATTCGTGCTGTTGACGATCATCCTGCTTAACCGTTCGAACACCCCCTGGGTCCGACTCTCTGCCATTATCATCGGCCTGGTACTTGGCAGCCTGGCTGCCTGGTTCAGCGGAAAACTGGTGCCGCAGCCATTGCCTGACGTCCCGCTGATCAGTCTCCCAATCCCATTCAAGTTCGGCTTCAACTTCGACTGGAGCGCGTTCCTGCCAGTCGCACTTATCTACTTGATCAGCACCATCGAAACCGTCGGCGACCTGACAGCCAATTGCATGCTCGCGCGCCAGCCCATCACGGGGTCTTCCTATATCAATCGGTTGAAGGGAGGAGTACTCGGTGACGGCGTCAGTTGCGTCATCGCCGCCACTTTCAGCGCGTTCCCCAACACCACGTTCGCGCAGAACAACGGTGTGATTCAGCTCACCGGCGTGGCCAGCCGTTACGTCGGGTTATACATCGGCGCAGTGCTGTTTTGTCTCGGGCTGTTTCCCCTGATAGGCGCGGTGCTGCAGCAGATCCCCAAACCGGTGCTTGGCGGTGCAACGCTGGTGATGTTCGGCAGCGTCGCGGCCGCCGGCGTACGTATCCTTGCCCAGGCGCCACTGGACCGACGCAGCATGTTGATTATCGCCACGTCCTTCGGAGTGGGCTTGGGCATAGCGGCGCAACCCAACCTCTTGCACCTGATGCCCAAGCTGGTACAGAACCTGTTCGATTCGGCGATTACCAGTGGAGGACTGACCGCGATCCTGATGTGCCTTCTGCTCCCTGAAACCAAAACAATCCCCGCTGCTGCCAATCAGGCACTGAAAGCCGAGCCGATCGAGCAGGTGTAGGGCTTTTATCGTGACAGGACTTGTCTGATACACGTGGGTGCGCTATCAACGCACTGGTTGCACCCACCTACCAGTTCGGAAGTGCCTATGACCTTTGAAGTCCCAGCTCACGGCGGAAAACCTGCCAGCCGCATTCGTCAGAAGAACGAAGAGACCATCATCAAAGCCGCTGAAGACGAATTCGCGCGTCACGGTTTCAAAGGCACCAGCATGAACACCATCGCCCTGAATGCCGGGTTGCCAAAAGCGAACCTGCATTACTACTTCACCAATAAACTTGGTTTGTACGTCGCGGTGCTGAGCAACATCATCGAACTGTGGGATAGCACCTTCAACACCCTGACAGCCGAGGACGATCCCGCCGAAGCGCTGACGCGGTACATCCGCGCGAAGATGGAATTCTCGCGACGTCAGCCGCAAGCCTCGCGGATTTTCGCGATGGAAGTCATCAGTGGAGGCGAATGCCTGACCGAGTACTTCAATCAGGACTACCGTGCCTGGTTCCAGGGCCGCGCTGCGGTGTTCCAGGCGTGGATCGATGCGGGCAAAATGGACCCGGTCGACCCGGTCAACCTGATCTTTCTCCTGTGGGGCAGCACCCAGCATTACGCTGACTTTGCCACGCAGATCTGCCGTGTCAGCGGGCGCACCAAGTTGACCAGGCAGGACATGGAAGACGCCGGCAACAACCTGATCCGCATCATCCTCAAGGGCTGCGGCCTGACGCCCACTATTTAAGATACCTATGCCTTTTACCCTCAGCGGTTTTTGCGAATACCGCGAAGAGATTCGCAAAAGTCGCTTCATCACTTTCGCCGCACCGATCGGTAGCCCGGCTGAAGCCCAGGCATTCATCGAGCAGCACAGCGACTTGAATGCCACGCACAACTGCTGGGCGTGGAAGCTGGGTGATCAATACCGCAGCACCGATGACGGCGAGCCGGGCGGCACAGCGGGTCGTCCGATTTTGGCGGCCATCGACGCACAGGACTGTGATCAGGTCGTGGTCTTGGTGATTCGCTGGTACGGCGGGATTCAACTCGGCACCGGCGGCCTCGCCCGGGCGTATGGCGGCGGGGCAAACAAATGCCTGCAAAACGCGCCGAAAGTCGAGTTGATCAGCCGGGTGCCCCTGAGCTGTGCCTGTGGGTTTGCCGAGCTGCCATTGGTGAAACTTCGTGTGGCAGAGCTGGGAGGCCTGGTGACCGAGGAGACATTCACCGCCAATGGCGTGGAACTGCAATTGGCGGTAGGTGAAGCTCAGATCGATACCCTTCAGACGCTGCTGGCAGATCTCAGTCGCGGGCGCATTTTGTTGCAACGTTAAGAAGCTCAGAGGAGCGCAGCCTGCGATCTTTTGGAGCATCGCCCAACCCTCATGCTCCCGACACTTGCCCACATCTACTGTGCATCCGGCTGTGGATAACCTGAGCACACTCGGCTGTAACCCTTCTGTCATGCGGCTTTGCGGGCTTTGTACATTTTTTGCCCAATTTGCTATGAAAACAAATAAATCGATGTAAAAACAATCAGTTAGCGTCGTATATCGCCGTTAGAAGAAAGCCGATCAGTGCTTATGCCCGTCGCGAGAGCTTGCGCACAAATACTGTGGAGCAATCTGTGGATAACCCGTTCATGCCTGTCGCTGCCCCATATCCTGCATGGCTTGCGATGCGTTGCTCGTTTTTTGACCAGCCAAACCAGGGCAAAAACGGTGCTTGTTCAATGGTTCCGCCCTTAAGTAGTGCCGGGGCAATACACAATCTCGCTCGAAGTACCGTCCTCAACGCCCCTACCCTGAGCATTTTCGACTTTTCCTGACTCAATGGCCAGGAAATTGCTTTATCCACAGGCATAACTCCAATCGACCCGAGCCTGTCATGCCCAACCCCGTGCCGATCTCCGACCCAACACCCCGCCTGCAGATGCGCAAAATCTCCAAGCGTTATCCCGGTTGCCTGGCCAACGACGCCATCGACCTCAGCATCGCACCGGGCGAAATCCACGCCCTGCTCGGCGAAAATGGCGCGGGCAAAAGTACTCTGATGAAGATCATTTATGGCGTCACCCAGGCCGACTCGGGAGAGATCATCTGGCAAGGGCAGCGGGTACACATGCGCAATCCAGGCCAGGCCCGCGGTTTGGGGATCGGCATGGTGTTCCAGCATTTTTCCTTGTTCGAAACCCTGACCGTGGCGCAAAACATTGCCTTGGCCATGGGCGCGGCTGCCGGTACGCCTAAACAGCTCGAACCCAAAATCCGTGAAGTATCCCAGCGCTATGGCATGGCGCTGGAACCCGAGCGACTTGTCCACAGCCTGTCCATCGGCGAACGGCAACGGGTGGAGATCATTCGCTGCCTGATGCAGGACATCCACCTGTTGATTCTCGATGAACCGACGTCGGTGCTGACACCTCAAGAGGCCGACGATTTGTTCGTCACCTTGCGGCGCCTGGCGTCGGAAGGCTGCAGTATCCTGTTTATCAGCCACAAGCTCAGTGAAGTGCGTGCGTTGTGCCACAGCGCCACAGTATTACGCGGCGGTCGAGTGGCCGGGCATTGCATGCCGACCGAATGCTCCGATCAGCAACTGGCGCGGTTGATGGTCGGAGAAACCACCGAGCTGATCACCGATTACCCAAAGGTCATTGGCGGTGATGTCTTTCTCAACGTGAAGAGTGTGTCCTGGCACAATCCGGACCCGTTTGGTTGCTCGCTCAAGGCCATCAATCTTGAAGTGCGCGGCGGCGAAATCGTCGGCATCGCCGGTGTCGCCGGCAATGGCCAGGATGAGTTGCTCGCCTTGCTCAGTGGTGAGCAACGGCTGCACCACAACGACGCCGACAGGATCCGTTTCGGCAGCCAACCCGTGGCCCATCTGCGACCCGATGCGCGACGTAAACTCGGCCTGGCCTTCGTTCCCGCCGAGCGCCTGGGCCACGGCGCGGTGCCGGAACTCAGCCTGGCCGACAACGCACTGCTGACTGCCTTCCAGCGCGGTCTGGTGAACAACGGCCTGATACAACGCAGCAAGGTCGAAGCCTTGGCCGAAGAGATCATCCACCGCTTCGGTGTGAAAACACCCAATACACAAACCCCGGCCCGCAGCTTATCCGGCGGCAACCTGCAGAAATTCATTCTCGGTCGGGAGATCCTTCAACAACCGAAACTGCTGATCGCCGCGCACCCGACCTGGGGCGTGGACGTCGGCGCAGCCGCCACCATTCACCGAGCGCTGATTGCCTTGCGCGATGCCGGTGCGGCGATTCTGGTGATCTCCGAAGACCTCGACGAACTGTTCCAGATCAGCGACCGGTTGGGTGCCTTGTGCAGCGGCCAGATGTCAACGCTCAAGGCCACCGCCGACACCCGACTGATCGATGTCGGTCGCTGGATGGCCGGTCAGTTCGACGCCCCTCAATCACCTGCACCCGCAACGGTTTAACGGAGTCACACATGCTGCTTTCTCTAGAACCCCGTGGTCAGCAATCACGCCTGATGCTGTGGTGCTCGCCCTTACTGGCGGCTGTCCTGACGCTGGGCTGTGGCTCGCTGTTGTTCATTGCGCTCGGGCACGACCCGTTGCTGACATTGCACACGTTGCTGATCGCGCCCATCAGCGATCTGTATGGCGTTTCCGAACTGTTGGTCAAGGCGCTGCCGATACTGCTGTGTGCCTTGGGCCTGGCAGTCGCGTATCAGGCGCGAATCTGGAACATCGGTGCCGAAGGCCAATTGCTGCTCGGGGCGCTGGCTGGCAGTGCATTGGCAGTGAACATCATCGACCTGCAAAGCCGCTGGGCATTGGTGTTTATCCTGCTCACCGGGACCCTGGCCGGCGCGGCGTGGGCCGGGCTGACGGCGTGGCTGCGCACACGTTTCAATGCCAACGAAATTCTCACCAGCATCATGCTCAACTACATCGCCCTGAACCTGCTGCTGTTCTGCGTACATGGGCCGCTGAAAGACCCCGCCGGGTTCAACTTCCCGGAGTCGGCCATGTTCGGCGACGCCAGCCGATTGCCGCTGCTGATGGAAGACGGGCGAGTCCACGCCGGCGTGTATTTCGCCTTGCTCGCACTGGTCGCGGTGTGGGTGCTGCTGCAAAAAAGCTTCGTCGGGTTCCAGATCAAAGTGCTCGGGCTGGACAAGCGTGCTGCCGGATTTGTCGGTTTCCGCGAGAAGCGGCTGATCTGGCTGGCGCTATTGATCAGCGGCGGTTTGGCCGGGCTCGCCGGCGTGTGCGAAGTCACCGGCCCGATCGGCCAATTGGTGCCGCAGGTCTCTCCCGGATATGGCTACGCCGCGATCACCGTGGCGTTTCTCGGGCGCTTGAATCCGATCGGCATTCTGTTTTCCAGCCTGCTCATGGCCTTGCTGTACATCGGCGGCGAGAGCGCGCAGATGAGCATGAACCTGCCTCAAGCCATCACTCAATTGTTCCAGGGCATGATGCTGTTTTTCCTGCTGGCCAGTGACGTGCTGATTCTCTACCGACCGCGCTTGAACCTGCGCTGGGCCCGCCGCGCCCCCACTACCGTCGTACAAGCAGGAGCGCTGTGATGGATATCGATCTGCTGAGCAATATTTTCTACGCCATGGTCCGCTGTGGTACGCCGCTGCTGTTGGTGGCATTGGGCGAACTGATCTGCGAGAAGAGCGGCGTCCTCAACCTGGGCCAGGAAGGCATGATGCTATTTGGCGCGGTGATTGGTTTTATCGTTGCGCTGAACAGCGGCAACCTGTGGCTCGGCGTGTTGCTGGCGATGCTTGCCGGGATGCTGTTGTCGTCGCTGTTTGCCGTGGTCGCGCTGGTGTTCAACGCCAATCAGGTGGCTACCGGGTTGGCGCTGACGATTTTTGGCGTGGGTCTGTCGACCTTCGTCGGTGCTGCCTGGGTAGGTAAGCCCCTGGCCGGCTTTGAACCGATCGCCATTCCCTACCTGAGTGAAATCCCGCTGATAGGGCGGATGCTGTTTGCCCAGGATCTGTTGGTGTATCTGTCGTTCGTGCTGTTTGCGCTGGTGGCATGGCTGATCGTGAAAAGCCGCGTCGGGTTGATCATTCAGGCCGTCGGGGAAAACCCTGACGCCGCCAGCGCCATGGGGTTGCCGGTGCTGGGTGTGCGGACCCTGGCGGTATTGTTCGGCGGTGCGATGGCGGGATTGGCCGGGGCTTACTTGTCCCTGGCTTACACGCCGATGTGGGCCGAAAACATGAGCGCCGGACGTGGCTGGATTGCCTTGGCGCTCGTGGTTTTCGCCAGCTGGCGGGTCTGGCGTTTGTTGCTCGGGGCTTACCTGTTCGGGCTCGCCAGCATCCTGCACCTGGTGGCGCAGGGATTGGGGCTGGCGATTCCGTCGAGCCTGCTGGCGATGCTGCCCTACGTCGCGACCATTGTGGTGCTGGTGCTGCTATCGCGGGATGCGGTGCGTACGCGGTTGTATGCTCCCATGTCGTTGGGGCAGCCGTGGCAGGCCGGGCATTAGTGTTTACCGGGCCGGCCTCTTCGCGGGCAAGCCCGCTCCCACATTGGATTTATGTCGATTACAAAAGCCAGGTTCGACTCGGTCACTGTGGGAGCGGGCTTGCCCGCGAAGGCGTCCGAACCGGCAACACCTGGACCACGCCCCACGCCAACTCAAAGACCAAAAAAACCACTAATAACGAAGTGGCACCATGGAGCAAGGCATACAACTGCCAGGCAGCAAACAGAAATCGCCCGACAGCGTCATACCGCCCATACACCTGCTGCGGATCACGAATCCGCAGCACTGCCCACACGCAGACAATCGACCCCAGCAGATTCGCCATCAGCATGTGCATCGGCTCGAATGCCGGCAGCTCCCCGGGCAGATCAAACGCAACACTTAAACCCGCCAACACTCCATGCAATGCAGCAAAACTCCACGGCGTGGCAAACGCGGCGGTCACGATCAGGTCATACCAGGCGCTGCCCCGCACCAATCGGGTGTACTGCGATGAAGTCCACATCGGCCTTGCTCCATAAATTCAGGGAGCAACAAGGCTAAAGCCTGGAGTATGCTCCAGGGTCAAGCCCCTCTCGAGACGTCATGATGCGCATCGGTGAATTAGCCCAGGCCAGCGCGGTCAGTCGTGACACGCTGCGCTTCTACGAGCAGCGTGGATTGATCGCCGCACAACGCAGCGCCAACGGCTACCGCGATTACCCCGCGGACATGGTGCAACTGGTGCTCTACATCAAGACAGCCCAACGGCTGGGTTTCACCCTCGGCGAAATCGGCAAGAGCGTCGCCGCGTTGTGGCAGTCCCCCGACCCGGACAGCGCTGTTACACAACTGCTGCAAGACAAGCTCAAGCTGATCGAAGCCCGCATGACCGAACTCGGCGCGTTGCGTCACGAGTTACAGCAACGACTCGGGCAACAATGTCCGTTGCAACAGTCTCCGTTAAATCCGTGATCTCCATTCAAAGGAAACCCTCATGACTTCGGCAAAAACCGCACTCATCATCGGCGCCTCACGGGGCTTGGGCCTGGGACTGGTGAAAACCCTGCTGGCCGATGGCTGGCAAGTCACCGCCACCGTCCGCAATCCGCAGAACGCCCAGGCCTTGCAAGCCTTGGGCAATGTGCGCATCGAAAAACTCGACATGGACGATCAGCAGGCCGTCATCGCCCTCAGCCAACAGCTCAAGGGCGACGTATTTGATCTGTTGTTCGTCAATGCCGGGGTCAAGGGTCCGGATGTTCAGACGCCGGGCGGCGCTACATTGGCTGAAGTCGGCCAGTTGTTCTTCACCAATGCCGTGGCGCCGATCAATCTGGCTCAACGTTTCGCCGGGCAGATTCGTCCGGACAGTGGCGTGCTGGCGTTCATGAGCTCAGTGCTGGGCAGCGTGACCATGCCTGACGCGCCAGAACTGGCGTTGTACAAAGCCAGCAAGGCTGCACTCAACTCAATGACCAACAGCTTTGTGACGCAATTGGGCGATCAGAAACTCACCGTGCTGTCGCTGCATCCAGGTTGGGTCAAGACCGACATGGGTGGCGAAGGCGCTGATATCGATGTGGAAACCAGCACCCGCGGGCTGATCGATCAAGTGAACGCGTACACCGGCAAGGGTGGGCATCACTTCGTCAATTACAAAGGCGAAACCATTCCCTGGTAACCCCCTCCCCATACCTGTGGGAGCTGAGCTTGCTCGCGATGCGGTACCTCAGTCGAAATCATGGCGACTGATACACACCCATCGCGAGCAAGCCTGGCGCCCACAGTTGTTCAACGTCTGGTCGGGCCGGGCTTGCTCGCAAAGCGGTTTTATCCGAAACTCCGCACCTCGCCCCCGCGGCGAACCTGGATCAGCAGACAGGGCAACACTGAGCTGGCAACCCTGAACCCAATTTTCAGAGGAGCCGGCCAACATGCCTGCGACCCGTACCTGGTTAAAAAACCCCCTCGCGATTTTCACAGCCAACGACCTCGATGCCCGTGGCGGCCTGGTGGTGCAAGACGGCGTCATCGTCGAAGTGCTCGGCGCTGGCCACCAACCTTCCTCGCCCTGTGAGCAGGTCTTCGATGCTCGCGAGCATGTGATCCTGCCGGGCCTGATCAACACCCATCATCACTTCTATCAAACCCTGACCCGCGCCTGGGCACCGGTGGTTAATCAGCCGCTGTTTCCGTGGCTGAAAACCCTCTATCCGGTCTGGGCTCGCCTCACCCCGGAAAAGCTCGCCCTCGCCACCAAAGTCGCGCTGGCCGAATTGCTGCTGTCTGGCTGCACGACCGCAGCCGATCACCATTACCTGTTTCCCGAAGGCCTGGAAAACGCGATCGACGTACAAGTCGAGAGTGTTCGCGAGCTGGGCATGCGCGCCATGTTGACTCGCGGATCCATGAGTCTCGGTGAAAAGGACGGTGGCCTGCCGCCGCAGCAGACCGTGCAGCAAGGCGAAGTCATCCTCGACGACAGCCAGCGTCTGATCGCCGCCTACCACGAACGGGGCAACGGCGCTCAAATACAGATAGCCCTGGCGCCTTGCTCGCCGTTTTCGGTGACGCCGCAAATCATGTCCGCCAGCGCTGAACTGGCGAACAAACTCGATGTGCGCCTGCACACTCACCTGGCCGAAACCCTCGACGAAGAAGACTTCTGCCTGCAGCGCTTTGGCCTGCGCACCGTGGATTACCTGGACAGCGTCGGCTGGCTCGGCCCGCGCACCTGGCTGGCCCACGGCATTCATTTCAACCCCGATGAAATCACCCGCCTCGGCGCTGCCGGCACCGGTATCTGCCATTGCCCAAGCTCGAACATGCGCCTGGCTTCCGGCATTTGCCCGACCCTGGACCTGACCGCAGCCGGCGCATTGCTCGGTTTGGGGGTGGATGGTTCTGCGTCCAACGATGCCTCGAACATGATGCTCGAAACCCGTCAGGCGCTTTACATTCAGCGGCTGCGTTATGGCGCTGAGAAGATCACGCCGGAACTGGTCCTGGGCTGGGCAACCAAAGGGTCGGCCAGTTTGCTGGGCCGCACCGACATCGGTGAGCTGGCAGTCGGCAAACAGGCCGATCTGGCGCTGTTCAAGCTGGATGAGCTGCGTTTCTCCGGCAGCCATGATCCGGTTTCAGCGTTGTTGCTGTGCGGCGCGGATCGTGCGGACCGGGTGATGATCGCCGGCAAGTGGCGCGTGATAGACGGGCAGGTCGAGGGGCTGGATCTGAAAGGCTTGATCGCCGATCACAGCCAGGCGGCCCGTCAGCTGATTGCCGGCTCCTGACACAACAAAAATCAATAACTGTGGGAGCGAGCCTGCTCGCGATGGCCGATTTTCGGACACCAATGATGTCGCCTGACACTCCGCTATCGCGAGCAGGCTCGCTCCCACAATTGGTTTTTCGGTAGTTTTAAAGTCCGAGCAGCGACAACATGATAAACGTCGCAAACAGCACAAAGTGCGTCATCCCTTCAATGGCATTGGTTTCGCCATCGTTGAGGTTGATCGCGCTGACGATCAAGGTCAGGAAAATCATCACGGTCTGCACCGGTGTCATCGCCATCTGAAATGGCTGCCCGGTATAGAGCGCCATCGCTTCCATCACTGGCACGGTCAGGATGACTGTCGACAGCGACGCTCCCATGGCGATGTTGACCACCGACTGCATGCGATTGGCCAAGGCCGCGCGCAACGCCGTCAAAATCTCCGGCGCCGCTGAAATCGCCGCCACCAGAATGGCCGTGATCACCGGCGGTGCTCCCGTCCCTTCCAGCCCCAGATCGAGCGTCTTGGACATCACCTCCGCCAGCGCCCCAATCACCACCACACCAAACACCAGCGTGCCGATGGAAGTGGCCAGGCTGACCGGTGCCGGTTCAGTCTCTACCGGCTCTTTGCGGCGACGTTTTTCCGGGTAGCTGTAGCTGAAAAAATAACTGTGCGGCCCGACCTGCATGCGCAGGAACAGCGCATAAAGCACGACCATCGCACCAATGGTGAAACCCGAATAAATTTTCCAGTTCGCCTCGGGAATGAACTCCGGCACCACCATCGACACGCCCATGGCGGTAAGGATCATCACGCTGTAGCTACGCGCCGAATCGTCGTTGTAGGACTGCTCACCATGCTTGAGGCCGCCCATCAGCGCCGCCAGGCCGAGGATGCCGTTGATGTCGAGCATCACCGCCGAATAAATCGTATCGCGCACCAAAGTCGCCGAGGCTTCGTTTCTCATCATGATGGCCAGGATCACCACTTCCACCAGCACTGCGGCCAGCGTGAGGATCATCGTGCCGTAAGGGTCGCCGACCTTTTCCGCGAGCAGTTCGGCGTGATGGGCGACGCGCATGGAAGCAGCGACGATGAACGCGATCAGCACCAGACCACCGATCAACGCCACGACCTGGCCGCTGTGCAGTAACCAGTGCTCCAGCGGATAAGCGACGAACGCGGCGATCAGGGCCAGCAGCAGAAACTTTTCTTGCTTGAGGAGTGTGAGCATTGCGGGCCTTTTACCGAGTGAGGCGAAACTTGAGTGATGAGCTACTGACTGCGGTACGGCGCTAACGTTTCGTTACACCTTAGCGCACCAGTGGATGGCGGCTGCGTCAGGCCATGCACTTTTATTGGCCAAGCGGCCCCCTTCGCGGGCAAGCCCGCTCCCACAGGATTTGCGCAGGTCATGTGGGAGCGGGCTTGCCCACGATGGCCATTACGCGGTCTTTAGCCATTTGTTGTCTTATTGGTCAGCAATTTGCATTGCACTCGCCAACCTCAAAATAAAATGGAGTTCGAGTTCATGCATAAACGTCCGTTGAAGAAGCTGATGTGCGCCGTTGCCGCAGCCATCGGTCTGAGCACCAGCCTGACCGTCACTGCCGTCGAGCCGCTGAAAGTCGGTTTCGTCTATATCGGTCCGATCGGTGACCACGGCTGGACGTATCAGCATGAACAGGGGCGCAAGGCACTGGCCGAAAAGTTCGGCAACCAGATCACCACCAACTACGTAGAAAACGTCCCCGAAGGCGCCGACGCAGAGCGGGTGATCCGCAACATGGCCAAGGACAAGTACGACCTGATCTTCAGTACCTCTTTCGGCTACATGAACCCGACCCTGAAAGTCGCGAAGCAATTTCCCAAGGTGACCTTCGAACACGCCACGGGGTACAAGCAGGACAAGAACCTCGGCACCTACCTGGCGCGTACCTATGAAGGGCGTTATGTCGGCGGTTTCCTCGCCGCCAAGATGACCAAAACCAAAAAAATCGGCTACGTCGCGTCCTTTCCGATCCCGGAAGTGATCCGCGACATCAACGCCATCCAGCTGGCCCTGAACAAGTACAACCCCGGCACAGAAATCAAGGTGGTGTGGGTCAACTCCTGGTTCGACCCGGGCAAGGAAGCCGACGCCGCCAACGCACTGATCGATCAGGGCGTCGACGTGGTGTTCCAGCACACCGACAGCCCGGCGCCGATCCAGGCCGCCGAACGTCGTGGTGTATATGCCGTCGGCTACGCTTCGGACATGGCGCACTTCGGGCCGAAAGCGGTGCTGACGTCCATCGTCAACGACTGGGGACCGCACTACATCCAGGCGACCCAAAGCGTGCTCGACCATTCATGGAAATCGCAGGATTACTGGGGCGGTTTGAAGGAAGGCACGGTTGAGTTGCCGATCAGCGACCTGGTGCCTGCACCGGTGAAGGCCGAGGCCGAGCAGATCATTGCCGACATCAAGAGCGGCGCGTTCCACCCCTTCACCGGGCCGATCAAGGACCAGGCTGGCGTGGAGAAAATTCCGTCCGGCGTGACAGCGACCAATGCCGAGCTGGCTTCAATGAACTACTACGTCGAAGGCATGAAGGCCGACATTCCGAAGTAATTCTTGCACTACACACAATCCCCTGTGGGAGCGAGCCTGCTCGCGATAGCGGTATCTCAGTAGACATCAGTGCTGCCTGACTCACCGCTATCGCGAGCAGGCTCACTCCCACATTGGGTCTTCAGCGTTCTTAAGGACTGCGCATGAATCAGCTTCCCATCATCGACATCGCCCCGCTCTACACCGACGATCAATCCGCCTGGCAATCTGTCGCCAGCCAAATCGACCACGCCTGCCGCGAATGGGGCTTTTTCTACATCAAGGGCCACCCGATCAGCCCATCGCGCATCGACGCCTTGCTCGTTCGGGCCAAACAATTCTTCGCCCTCCCCACTACCGAAAAACTGCAGATCGACATCACCCGGACCCGCCACCACCGCGGCTACGGCGCCATCGCCACCGAGCAACTCGATCCAGGCAGACCCAGCGACCTCAAGGAAACCTTCGACATGGGACTGCACCTGCCAGATGACCACCCTGACGTGCTGGCAGAAAAACCCTTGCGCGGCCCCAACCGTCACCCATCGATACCTGGTTGGGAACCCCTTCTGGAGCAGCATTACCTCGACATGCAGGCGCTCGCCCAAACCCTGCTGCGGGCCATGACGCTGGCGCTGAAGATCGAGCCCGACTTCTTCGACACCCGCTTCAATCAACCCGTCAGCGTATTGCGAATGATCCACTATCCGCCCCGTCACACCGCCAGTTCCGAGGAGCAACAAGGCGCCGGTGCGCACACTGATTACGGCTGTATCACCTTGCTGTATCAGGATGCCGCCGGCGGCCTGCAAGTGCGCAACGTCAAGGGCCAGTGGATCGACGCACCGCCCATCGACGGCACGTTCGTGGTCAATCTCGGCGACATGATGGCGCGCTGGAGCAACGACCGTTACCTGTCCACGCCACACCGGGTGATCAGCCCGCTGGGTGTGGACCGTTACTCGATGCCGTTCTTCGCCGAACCGCATCCGGACACCGTGATTGAATGCTTGCCCGGCTGCCAGGATGCACGGCATCCCGCGAAGTATCCGACCACCACGTGCGCCGAGTTCCTGTTGTCGCGCTTCGCTGACACCTACGCCTATCGACGGGAACCCGAAGGGGTGTGATGAACCGGCTGGTCAGGTTTTACCAATTGTTGCCGTGGGCATCTGTAGAATGCCCGGCATCTGCACCTGATGAGAAAAGACTATGTACGACTGGCTGAACGCCCTGCCCAAGGCAGAACTGCACCTGCACCTCGAGGGTTCGCTGGAGCCTGAGCTGTTGTTCGCCCTGGCCGAGCGCAACAAGATCGCGCTGCCGTGGAGCGACGTTGAAACCCTGCGCAAGGCGTACGCCTTCAATAACCTGCAAGAGTTTCTCGACCTGTATTACCAGGGCGCCGACGTACTGCGCACCTCCCAGGACTTCTACGACCTGACCTGGGCGTACCTGTTGCGCTGCAAGGCGCAGAACGTGATTCACACCGAACCGTTCTTCGATCCACAGACCCACACCGACCGTGGCGTGCCATTCGAAGTGGTACTCAACGGCATCGCCAGCGCACTGAAGGATGGCGAGCAGCAGCTGGGCATTACCAGCGGTCTGATCCTGAGTTTCCTGCGCCACCTGAGCGAAGAAGAAGCCGAAAAGACCCTCGACCAGGCGTTGCCGTTCCGGGATGCGTTTGTGGCTGTCGGCCTGGACAGCTCGGAAATGGGTCACCCGCCAAGCAAGTTCCAGCGGGTATTCGACCGCGCCCGTCACGAAGGCTTCCTGACCGTGGCCCACGCTGGTGAAGAAGGCCCGCCCGAGTACATTTGGGAAGCCCTCGACTTGCTGAAAATCCAGCGCATCGACCATGGCGTTCGCGCCATTGAAGATGAACGCCTGATGCAGCGAATCATTGACGAGCAGATTCCGCTGACCGTTTGCCCGTTGTCGAATACCAAGCTTTGCGTGTTCGATCACATGTCTCAGCACAACATTCTGGACATGCTGGAACGTGGGGTAAAAGTCACCGTGAATTCCGATGACCCGGCGTACTTTGGCGGCTATGTCACCGAGAATTTCCACGCGCTGTACACCGATCTGGGCATGACCCAGGATCAGGCCAAACGCCTGGCTCAGAACAGCCTGGATGCGCGGTTGGTAAAACCTTAAGACTCACCGCCCACCAAATGTGGGAGCGAGCGTGCTCGCGAAGACGGTATATCAGTCGGTAATGATTTTGACTGACACACCGCCATCGCGAGCAGGCTCGCTCCCACAAGGGTTGTAACCAGAATCCCAAAGTCCCGGGCGTCGCGGCAATCGCGCGTTAAACAGCCATTTCCAGCTCGGTTTCCCTGGCAAAACGATGGATTTCACGTTGCCCCGTTACCGTCACCAGCAACGCGGGTGAATCGTTCGGCAGGCTCAGCCATCCGGATTGCATGAACAGTTGCAATAAAGCCGCACCCAGTGGACCGCCCATGTGCGGACGTCGCTCGCTCCAGTCAGGGCATGCGCAGGCAACTTTACCGTTTTGATGAGCCAGTGCCTGAATGTACACACCCCGCAAGGCCAACTGCGTTGCGCCCTTGTGCGTGATGGACACTCGCTTGTCGTGTTGCTCGATCCATCCGGCATCCACAAGGCGTTGATACAGATCGGCGGCCAGGGTACCGCCCAAATGCTCCTCGCAAAGCCTTGCACGCAACAATGGCGAAGGCACTGCCTGGGGTTTGGCCACAGGTACCGAGCGTTTGAATACATCTGGAATTGGCTGAGGAGTGCTGGCCAGCGTGGCGCTGGCCAAAGCCTGGACCGCGGCGCCCACTTCCGGCGCAGCAAGACGGAAAAACCGCTTGCGTCCACGAACCTCGACTTTCAACAGACCTCCGGCAGACAACCGCCCCAAATGGGCATTGGCTGAAGAGGGCGACAGGCCAGCCAGAAGCGCCAGGTCTTCGGCCTGGCGTGCGGAACCGTCCATCAAGGCCCACATCATTGCGCTGCGCTTTGGGTCAGCCAGCAACGTGGCAATCTGGCTGATGCAAGGTGCATGTTCCATGTATTCACTCCCTGTTGAATCGTTTGTCGACTGCTCGCAGACATCTTGACCCTTATTGTTTTCTCGGCCAAGGCGTCGAAAACACCCTGCTCCGGGGCAACTTCGGCCACCCGCGTACGCCATGTCTGACAAAGGGGGATGCAAGTATAAGCAGGCGGGACGCCACTTCCTGTCGTCCCGGAAACCCTGGGTGGTGATAGTTCCTGTGGGAAATTTCTCTATTTAACTGCGACTAATGATCACCTGCGGCTAAAGTCGGAAATTGCCCGCTCAACGTGGCGCATCGACTGGCAAGCATTTCTCGCAAAAGGTTCACGGGCTTACTCAGTTGTGCGCGATGAGCGCACAACAGATTCAGCGGCGCACGCTCACAGGTCAGCTCCGGGATCAGCAGCTTCAGACGACCGGCCAATACATCCGCGGCAACATCGAGCCAGGATTTATAGGCAATCCCCGCTCCCGCCACAGCCCACAGACGCACGACATCGGCATCATCACTGAAACGATCACCACTGACCGTCAGCCCGACTTCGCGCTTGCCGTCATGGAAACTCCAGTGATCGTGAACCCGGCTGCCGAGCATGAAAAGCAGGCAATTGTGCTGAGCCAGTTGCTCGAGTTGACGTGGCTCGCCATGCCGCGCCAGGTAATCCGGCGCGGCGCACAGTACACGGCGGTTATGGGGGGCGATGGGCAGCGCCACCAGACTGGAGTCTTCCGGCTCGCCGTAACGCAGGGCGATGTCTACCGGCTGGCGGAACAGGTCGGCGATACGGTCTCCCAACAGCAAGCGCACCGAGAGCTTCGGATGTTCGCGCTGGAACTCGTCCAGCCAGGGCAGCAACAGGTTACGGCCGAAGTCCGAAGGTGCCGACAGCTGCAAAATGCCGCTGACCTGATCCTGGCCGCTGGCCAACAAACGCCGCCCCTCATCGAGATTGCTCAGGGCGGCACGGGCGTACTCGAGAAACCCTTCACCTTCGGCCGTCAGGCGCAGGCTGCGCGTAGAACGAGCCAGCAAGCGGGCACCGAGCTGCTGTTCGATCCGCTTCAAGGCCGCACTGGCCACCGCTGCCGACATGTCCATTACGCGCGCCGCCGCCGAAAGGCTGCCCAGATCCGCCGCCCGGACGAACAACTGCAAGTCATCGAAACGCAGCATCTCTCCACCGATTATCAAAAAAATATTGAAAGAGACTGCTCTTTTAGCGGGTTTTATCTTGTGTAGAAATAGCCAATCATCTGTCCCATCAAAAACAGCCCGTTCCGGAGTCGACCATGTCCCAGCCCTTTACCGCCATCGCCACCCTCGTCGCCAAAGCCGGACAGCAGGACGCCCTCGAAAAGCATCTGCGTGCGCTGCTGGAACCGACCCGTGCCGAGGCGGGTTGCGGTCAATACGATCTGCACCTGGACCTCGCCAATCCGCAGGCCTTCTACATGATCGAAAAGTGGAGTAGCGACGAAGCGTTGCAGGCCCACGACGCCAGCGACCATATCCAGAATTTCCGCGCAACAGCCGGCGACCTGATCGAACTCTTCGAACTCAAGCGCCTGCGTTTCGTGGCCTGAGTCCTTCTTTTATTACCCACTTTTTGGAGTTACCCATGAAAGCCATCGCCTACTACGCCTCACTGCCGATCACCGACGCTAAGTCCCTGCAAGACATCGAACTGCCAGAGCCCGTCGCCGGGCCGCGGGACCTGTTGGTGGAGGTCAAAGCCATCTCGGTCAATCCGGTGGACACCAAGGTCCGCCAGAACGTCCAGCCAGAAGAAGGCGCGGCGAAAGTGCTGGGCTGGGACGTGGCGGGCGTGGTCAAGGCCGTGGGCAGTGAAGTGACCTTGTTCAAGGCTGGCGACAACGTGTTCTATGCAGGCTCCATTGCCCGCGCTGGCGGCAACAGCGAGCTGCACGTGGTGGACGAGCGGATCGTCGGCCATATGCCGACCACGTTGAGCTTCGCCGAATCGGCTGCCCTGCCGCTGACCGCCATCACTGCCTGGGAATTGCTCTTTGAACGCCTGCAGGTACGCGAAGGCCAAACCGACGAAGGCCAGAGCCTGATGATCGTCGGTGCCGCCGGCGGTGTCGGTTCGATCCTCACGCAACTGGCCAGCCAACTGACTGGTTTGAAAGTGATCGGCACCGCTTCGCGCCCGGAAACTCAAAGCTGGGTGCGCGAGTTGGGGGCTGACCTGGTCATTGATCACAGTCAGCCGCTGGGCGAAGAGCTCAAGCGTGCGGGTGTCGAGCACGTCACTCACGTCGCCAGCCTGACCCAGACTGATGCTCATTTGGATCAATTGGTCGAAGCGCTGGCGCCCCAAGGGAAGCTGGCGTTGATCGACGATCCGAAAGCACTGGATGTGACCAAGCTCAAGCGCAAGAGCCTGTCGCTGCACTGGGAGTTCATGTACACCCGCTCGCTGTTCGAAACCGCGGACATGATCGAGCAGCACAAACTGCTCAACCGCATCGCTGAGCTGATCGATGCCGGAACGTTGAAGACCACGGTCGGCGAGCACTTCGGCACCATCAACGCGGCCAACCTGCGCCGCGCTCACGAACTGCTGGAAAGCGGCAAGTCCAAAGGCAAGATCGTGCTGGAAGGGTTCTAAAAATATAATTCAAAACATTGCAGCCTGATGCGGACACCGCCACAGGCTGCGATGTTTTGATGCTCAAACCGTCAGTCCGAAGCTTGACCCTCGTCACAATTGCGATCGTATTCAGGACTACAATCGAGTCCTCTGCGATGCAGTCTTTTACCGATAGGAGGTCAGCAATGAATATCCTGATAAAAGAAGTGGCCAAGTCCCAATGGCAGGTTCGTCTCGACCAGCACGCCGTGACATTCCGCAGCGAAGCTGAAGCGCTGGCCTTCACGCGCACACTCGAAGCGCGTCTGCATGCCCCTCATCAATTTCCCCAGAACCAGCAGCAGCGCGCGGCTGGTTGAGTTCGGCCTCAGGCCTTGGCCTGCGCCAGCGTCCGGGCATTTTGCAGACGCCAGGTGAGCATCGCTGCACTCACCACCAGAATCCCGCACAAACTGATGACCATGGCCATCGGCACGGCGGTGCCGTCGTATAAAATCCCCACCAGCGCTGCAGCCCCGGCGGCAACACTGAATTGCAGGCAACCGAGCAACGCCGACGCACTGCCAGCGCGGGCACCCTGTCCATTCATCGCACACGCCGACGCGTTCGGGAGAATGCAGCCAAGGCTGGCGATGCAGATAAACAGCGGAATCAGCAGCGGCCACAAGTCCTCGGTGTGCAGCGAACTAACGGCCAACAGCGCCAGTCCGGCGGCCAAGTAGACCCACACCGCTCGTACCAGCAGGAACGCCGGACCACGCTTGGCCAACAACCGGGCATTCACCTGCGCGACCAGAATGAACCCCGCCGCATTGGTGCCGAACAGCCAGCCGAAATGTTCGGGTGGCACACCATAGAGCTTGATGAAAACAAACGGAGAACCGGCGATGTAGGCAAACATCCCGGCGATGGCGATGCCTCCGGTCAAGGCGTGGCCGAGGAACACCGGGGCCATCAACAAACGACCGTACTGGCGTAATGCACCCGACAGTGGTTGCCGCGGCAGATGAGCGGGCATGCTCTCCGGCAAGCCAAGCGCCACAGCCAACGCCGCCAGCGCACTGAATCCGGTGAGCACCAGGAATATCGACTGCCAGCCCGTGGTATTAACCAGCAATCCGCCCAGCATCGGCGCGAGAATCGGCGCCAGGCCCATCACCAGCATCAGCTGTGAAAAGACTTTTGCCGAGCCCACCGCATCGCATTTGTCGCTGACGATCGCCCGCGAGATCACCATTCCCGCGCATCCACCCAACGCCTGGATAAAGCGCGCGCCCATCAGCCATTCAAGATTCGGTGCGAAGGCACAAGCCAACGAGGCAAGGGTAAACAGGACGACACCGCTCAACAAAGGAACGCGGCGCCCGAACCGATCCGCGATCGGACCGTAGACCAGTTGACCAATAGACAAGCCAAGGAAGTAGGCCGCCAGCGTCAACTGCACATGCTGCTCATCGGTGCCGAAAGCCAAAGCCATCGCCGGGAAAGCAGGCAAGTAGAAATCGATCGCCAACGGCCCGAAAGCGCTCAGCGCGCCAAGTATCAAAATGCTACGGAAGTTCATCAGGCATCCAGTGGGACAAGAAAGCAACAGCCCCACAGTCTAGCTGCGCATGGACGCCTTGAACATTCCGATAGGTCGCTAACTAATAAAAAGCCTCAGGCTACTTTCGCCTCATAGCCCTCTTCGGTGATCGCGGCGATCACCTGCTCGACTGACAAGGCGCTCTCAACCCCGACTTCTTTTGCCGCGAGATCAATGCGCACGCTCGCTGCCGGATCCTTCGCTTGCAAGGCCTGGGTGATGGTTTTGACGCAGTGACCGCAGGACATGCCTTGAACGTTGAATACTTGCATGGGATGACTCCTGTAGATGAGGTTTGACAGCAGTCTCAAGCTTGCCACCATGACAAGGTCAAGATCTGAAATCATCGGCCGGGCTGGCATTCGCTGCCGGGCTCGGCCAAGCTGCGTACATCAATGACTTCGACATCAGGAGATTCAGCCATGCGCTGGTCAGCTCTCAGCCTGTTTGGCTTTCTCAGCCTCTTCGCCGCCGCGCCTTCGGTCTACGCCGCCGGGGAGGACTACGGTGTGCTGATCATTTCCCGCGAGCGCCTGGAAGTGTCGACCAACTGCGAAATCGGCGTTTATCTCCAGGATCAGCTGTCCGCGCGACTGTTTCAGGAACAAAGCACTTCATTCAACCTGCCACCGGGTGACGTGTCGTTGCGCCTCAAACTGCTGCCAGGCCAGGCACCGGGGTGCAATCCGGGCATGCTCGCACCGGGATCGCAGACCATCACGCTGAAGGCCGGTGATGTGTTGAAGTTCCGCATTGCGATGACGCAGGAAGGGATGTACCTCAAACCCGCCGCGTTGGGGTACTGAATCGCCCTTGAAAGATCGCAGCCCGCGGGATTGTGTTGATACGCGGTCAATGTAGGAGCTGCCGCAGGCTGCGATCTTTTGATCTTTTGATCTTTTGATCTTTTGATCTTTTGATCTTTTGATCTTTTGATTTCGAAACATGACGCTTGACCTTGCCAGCATGTCAAGGTTGATCCTGTAGTCATCCACTACAGGGAGCGTTACCCATGTCCGAATCCACTACGTTCGATCTGCCGATTGCCGGCATGACCTGCGCCAGTTGCGCCGGGCGCGTCGAGCGCGCATTGAGCAAAGTCGTCGGCGCCACGGCAGTCAGTGTCAATCTCGCCACGGAACAGGCCCGGATCCAGGCACCCAGTGACAGCCTGCCGGCCCTGATGGACGCCGTGCACAAAGCCGGTTACAGCGTGCCGCAACAGAGCATTGAACTGAGCATCGACGGCATGACCTGCGCATCGTGCGTCGGCCGGGTCGAACGTGCGCTGGCCAAGGTGCCCGGCGTGAAAAGCGTCAGCGTCAACCTGGCCAACGAACGCGCCCACCTCGAATTACTCGGCCAGGTCGATCCGCAAACCTTGATCGCGGCTGTCGACAAGGCCGGTTATTCCGCCAGCGTCTGGGAAGTCGAACACCCGACTGCCGACAATCAACAACAGCGCCTGCAGCGTGAGCGCTGGATATTGATCATGGCCCTCACCCTTGCCCTGCCGCTGGTCTTGCCGATGCTGCTGCAACCGTTCGGCGTGCACTGGATGCTCCCGGCCTGGGCGCAATTCATGCTGGCGACCCCGGTGCAATTCATTTTCGGTGCACGGTTTTATGTCGCCGCCTGGAAAGCCGTGCGCGCCGGCGCGGGCAACATGGACCTCTTGGTCGCCTTGGGCACCAGCGCCGGCTATGGCCTGAGTATTTATGAGTGGGCCACTGCCGCCGGGCGCATGCCGCATCTGTACTTCGAAGCCTCGGCGGTGGTGATCGCCCTGGTCCTGTTGGGCAAGTACCTGGAAAGCCGCGCCAAACGCCAGACCGCCTCCGCCATCCGCGCCCTTGAAGCCCTGCGTCCGGAACGAGCAATTCAGGTGATCGATGGCCGCGAGCTCGACGTCGCCATCAGCGCCCTGCGCCTCAATGACCTGGTGATGGTCAAACCCGGTGAGCGCTTCCCCGTGGACGGTGAAGTGGTTGAAGGCCAGAGCCACGCTGACGAAGCGTTGATCAGCGGCGAAAGCCTGCCGGTCCCCAAGCAACCCGGCGACAAGGTTACCGGCGGCGCGATCAATGGTGAAGGTCGGTTGTTGGTTCGCACTCAGGCGCTGGGCGCCGAAACCGTATTGGCGCGCATCATCCGCCTGGTCGAAGACGCTCAAGCCGCGAAAGCGCCGATCCAGAAACTGGTGGATAAAGTCAGTCAGATATTCGTGCCCACGGTCCTGCTGATTGCGTTGGCAACGCTGATCGGTTGGTGGCTTTACGGTGCGTCGATTGAAATGGCGCTGATCAATGCCGTCGCCGTGCTGGTCATCGCTTGTCCCTGCGCCCTGGGCCTGGCAACACCGACCGCAATCATGGCGGGCACCGGCGTCGCGGCGCGCTACGGGATTTTGATCAAGGATGCCGAAGCGCTGGAGCGTGCGCATGAAGTCAGCGCCGTGGTGTTCGACAAGACCGGCACGTTGACCTCAGGCACACCGCGTATCGCTCACCTGAGCGCCATCGAGGGAGACGAAAATACCTTGCTGCAAAACGCCGGCGCCCTGCAACGAGGCAGCGAGCATCCATTGGCCAAAGCCGTGCTGGATGCCTGCACCGAGCGCAAACTGACTGTCGCCGACGTCACCGACAGCCAGTCCCTGACCGGGCGCGGCATTGCCGGCACGCTCGACGGTCGTCGGTTGGCGCTGGGCAATCGTCGCCTGCTCGAAGAAAGTGGTTTGACCACAGGTTCGCTGGCCGAGTCGGCAAGCGCCTGGGAAACCGAAGGCCGGACGTTGTCATGGCTGATCGAACAAAGCCCCGAACCCAAGGTGCTTGGCCTGTTCGCCTTCGGTGACACGCTCAAATCCGGTGCGCTGCAAGCCGTGCAACAACTCAGCGCACGCAACATCAGCAGCCACCTGCTGACCGGCGACAACCGCGGCAGCGCCAAAGTGGTTGCCGAAGCGCTAGGCATCACCGATGTGTATGCCGAAGTCCTGCCAGCGGACAAAGCGGCCACCGTCGCCGAACTCAAAAAAACCGGCGTGGTGGCGATGGTCGGCGACGGCATCAACGACGCACCGGCCTTGGCCGCAGCCGACATCGGCATTGCCATGGGCGGTGGCACCGACGTGGCCATGCACGCAGCGGGAATCACCCTGATGCGCGGTGATCCGCGCCTGATACCGGCGGCCCTTGAGATCAGCCGCAAAACCTACGCGAAAATCCGCCAGAATCTGTTCTGGGCCTTTGTCTACAACCTGATCGGTATTCCCCTGGCTGCCTTCGGGTTTCTCAATCCGGTACTGGCGGGCGCGGCCATGGCACTGTCGAGCGTCAGCGTGGTGAGCAATGCGCTACTGTTGAAAACCTGGAAACCCAAGGACCTGGAGGACAATTGATGAACATCGGCCAAGCAGCCCGCCGCAGCGGGCTGAGCGCAAAGATGATCCGTTACTACGAGTCCATCGGCTTGCTCAAGGCCGCCCATCGCACCGACAGCGGTTACCGCGTCTATGGCGACGACGACCTGCACACGCTGGCATTCATCAAGCGCTCACGGGACCTGGGATTCTCACTGGAAGAGGTCGGCAAGCTGCTGACCCTCTGGCAAGACCGTCAACGCGCCAGCGCCGATGTGAAGGCCCTGGCCCGCCAGCACATCGAAGAGTTGAACCAGAAGATCCTCGAACTGGGCCAGTTACGCGACACCCTGCAGGATCTGGTCGAGCACTGTCAGGGCGACCAACGCCCCGACTGTCCGATTCTCAAGAACCTGGCGTCAGGTTGCTGCGCCGAGCCTGCCCATTCCTGATCGACAGCCCCATCACCACCAACAAGGTGGTGAGGGGAATGCCGTGGAACAGCAACACCACCGCACCGGGCGTCCACCACGAATAGAACGGCGCGGCAATCAGCATGCCGACGCCGAAACCGGTCATTTGCAGCAGCGTCAGAAAGCTGAAAATCGGCAAGCGCAGATTCTCCGGCTCCCGCTGCAGGCGCGACATCAGTCCGACTTCCGAGAAACCATCCCCCAACCCCGCCGGCAGTGAAAACAGCAGCAGGCCATACAGGGTTTGCTGCTGGAACATCAGGATGAAACCGCAGGACATGAGCAACACGCCGAAGAAAAACCGGCGCTCCAGGTTGATGTTGTCCGAGCCCTTCAGGCGGCTGGCGATGCGCGCACCGATGAACTTGCCACCGGCCCAGACCGCCAGCATCAGGCCCAAGGTGGTACTGGCCGAATCAGGGGTCAGCAGTTTGGAAATGATTGGAAAGCCTACGTTGTGTGCGGCACTGCCCAAGGTATCGGCCATGGTGACGGCGAGCATGGCCGCCACGACAGGCGTACCGCGCAGGCCCTGGCGCAAGGCTGACCATTCGCCCTGTTCATGATTAGTCCCGGCGTCATGCGCTGGTTTGGAAAACCGTAGCGGCACGATAAACAGCGCGGCCAGCAGATACGTGACGACGTTCAACGCAAACACCGTTTCAAAACCAAACGCAGCCACTAACAAGCCTGCCACCAGACTGCCTGCAACCATGGCCGCAGACGAGGCAGACGTGATCCAGGCGTTGGTCTTGAGCAGCTGTTCGCTCTTGATCAGGTTGGGTAGCTGGCTGTTGAGGCCTATGGCGAACATCGAGTTGCCGAACCCCAGACCGAAGGCAATCACCGGCAACAGCAGCGCTTGCTGGGCAACCGGCAGTACCAGCAACAGACCCAGCAATCCTGCTCGCAACAGATCAAAAACAATCAACGGCATCCGCCCGGCCCAACGGCGATAAAACGCAGTGCCGATCAGGCTGGCAAATACACCCCCAGCCACGCGGCTGGCAAGAAAAATGCCGACGCTCATGGGGCTGTTGCTGAGCAGATAGACGTAGGTGGCCAGGGCGACCATGTTGAGAAAGGCCCCGAAGTCCGAGACCAGACGGGCACTGACAATGAGCCGGGCATTGCGGGTGGAGGTGTTCACATTCAGTCCTGTAGGAGCTGCCGGAGGCTGCGATCTTTTGATCTTGCTTTGGATCAAACAAAAGATCACAGGCTTCGGCAATTCCTACAAGACAATACGCACCCACAAAAAACCCGACTTGCGCCGGGTTTTTCGTCAACCGATCACTGCATCCAGGGTGGAGGCGGCTCTTCGGTTTTGTTCGGTGGTGCATCATCCGCCGCGCGCACTGCTTGCTTGCGCTCTTCATCCAGGCGTGCCGCCTCGATCTCGCGAATAACTCCGCCTACGTCGGCCAACTCTTCCGGCTCATCAAACTCACCGGTCAGGATACTGGCCGGGTGCAAAGTGCCGGCTTCGTACAACGCCCACATTTCCTTGGCGTATTTGGTCTTTTTCAATTCCGGCGCGAACCGCCCGAAGTAAGAAGCCATGTTGCCCACGTCCCGCTCCAGCATGTTGAACGCGTGGTTATTGCCCGCCGCATCCACCGCCTGAGGCAAGTCGATGATCACCGGCCCGGTCGGGGTCAACAGTACGTTGAACTCGGACAGGTCACCGTGCACCAGACCGGTACACAACATCAGCACGATCTGCGAAATCAGGAACGCGTGATACTCGCGCGCCTGGTCCGGCTCCAACACCACGTCGTTCAAACGGGGTGCAGCATCGCCGTACTCATCGGCAACCAGTTCCATCAACAGCACGCCTTCCAGGAAGTCGTAGGGCTTGGGCACCCGGACGCCAGCACCGGCCAGACGAAACAGCGCCGCCACTTCGGCGTTCTGCCAGGCGTCTTCGGTTTCTTTCTTGCCGAACTTGGAACCCTTGGCCATCGCCCGGGCCTGGCGGCTGTTGCGCACCTTGCGGCCTTCCTGATACTCGGCCGCCTGGCGGAAACTCCGTTTATTCGCCTCCTTGTAGACCTTCGCGCAACGTAACTCGTTGCCGCAGCGCACCACATAAACAGCTGCTTCTTTACCACTCATGAGTGGGCGCAGCACCTCGTCGACCAGACCGTCCTCGATCAGGGGTTCAATGCGTTTTGGAGTCTTCATCAGCTTTTATTGTGGGTCCTTTATTACCAAACACGCGAAAGTCATTCGTTATACGGCAATCCACTCGCGGGTGGGAGGGTTGCCGACCTATGAACGTTCCTATTTACCGCAAGATGTACCGCAAGAAGCACACAATGTGCCGGATAAATCTGACAACCCTACTGTTATCGGCGCCGAAGATCATAGCTCAAGTGCAAGCAAGGGCCTTTAGCACAGACGTTAAGTTCGGACGCTCGTTCCTTCACAGGATATTTCCCGTTCCCCCTCAATTTCCGCCGCCTATGGCCGATTCCTTTAGGGACAAACATTTTGTCCGACAATCGGATCAACGACGCCACTGACAATCCGGAGCGCGGATGAACATAAAACAAAAATTGACCTGGGCGTTTGCAGTCATTGCCTGCGTACCGGTGATCGTGGTCGCCACTCTGGTGGTGCTGAACCTGCGCAGCGATGCGAAAAACGAATTCATTGACGGCAGCGGTCGCGAAATCCGCCAGGTCAGCAACGCCATGCAGCTGTTTTTTGAAGGCATCAGCCAGAACGTTGATTACCTGGCGGCCCAGCCGCTGGTCAAAGCGGCGGACGCCAGCGTCAAAAGTCGGGTCGGCGCCAATGCCGGCGACCTGCCGGACAGCGAACTCGACAAGCAACTGTTCGACCTGTTCGCCAGCCTGGCCGCCAGCCACCCGGCGTACGCCTATGTGTCGTACGGCATGAGCAACGGCGCTTACGCGTTCTGGCCGGGCGATCCGAAAATGTCCAACTACGACCCGCGTGTTCGTCCCTGGTACAAAACCGCCATGGCCAACCCTGGCAAGACCCTGCGCACCGAGGCCTATTACTGGGCCGGCGATGACGCGGTGCTGGTCAGCACCGTGCGCGCGGTCGCCAATCAGCTCGGCACGCAGGGCGGCGTGGTGAATATTGACGTCTCGCTCAAGCAGCTCACCGAAATCGTCAAGCAGATCAAACTCGGTGAAACCGGCTACCTGATGCTGATGGAGAACAACGGCACCGTCCTGGTCGATCCGAAGCAGCCGGAACATAACTTCAAGGCACTGAGCAGCCTCGGCGATGGCTACACGCAACTGGCCAAGGCCGGCAAAGGCCTGGTGGAAGTCGAGCTGAACGGCGAGCGATACATGGCCAACGTGTGGCCGTCGGAGCAACTGGGCTGGACGTTTGTCGGCCTTATCAAACAAGCCGACGTGATGAGCGCGGCCACCCAACTGACCTGGCTGATCGCGATCATCGCTGCCGTACTGGCTGTATTCTTCGCCATCGTCGGCGCCAGTTTCGCCAGCCTTATCGTGCGTCCGATCCGCAGCGTCGCCAGCGGCCTGGAAGGCATTGCTCAAGGTGAAGGCGACCTGACCAAGAGTCTCGACGTGCGGGGCAAGGACGAAACCGCGCAACTGGCCAGCTGGTTCAACCAGTTCCTGGCGGCCATTCGCACGCTGATCCAAAGCATCGGCGGCGCCGCCACCAAGATCCTCGCCACGTCCCAGAGCTCGACCCGGGTGTCCAGTGACATGGCCGAAGCCGCCGGACGCCAGCGTGAAGCCGTGGACATGGTGTCCACCGCCTTCCACGAAATGGTCGCCACCGCCAACGAAGTGGCGCGCTCTTGCAGTCAGGCCGCAGAGTCGGCGGACAGTGGCCAGCGTCAGGCCCGCGAAGGTCAGCAACAAATCGATGCAGCGGTCACCAGCGTCGATCGCCTGAGCCAGGAAATCGAACAGTCCGCCCAATCGATGCAACAGCTTGAGCGCGACAGCAACGACATTCAGTCGATCCTCGGCACCATTCGTTCGATTGCTGAACAGACCAACCTTCTCGCACTGAACGCGGCCATCGAAGCGGCGCGGGCAGGCGAACAAGGACGCGGCTTTGCGGTGGTGGCGGATGAAGTCCGGGCGCTGGCCAAACGCACCGCCGATTCCACCGCGGAAATCGACGGCTTGCTGGGTAACCTTGCCAAGCGCACCAGCCAGGTCACGCAGCAGATGCACGCGAGCCTGGAAGTGTCTCAGCAATCGGTCAGCCGTATCGGTGAAGCCCGCAGCAGCTTCGGGTTGATTCGCGAATCGGTGGACGTGATTCGCGACATGAACACGCAGATCGCTACCGCGGCGGAAGAACAGCATCAGGTGGCTGAAGACATCAACCGGCACATCAGCCAGATCCATGGCGATGCGCAGTTGGTGGCCGATCTTGCGAACTCTGCGCGGGTCGATTCGCAGAGCCTGGCCGGGTTGTCGAACGAGCTGGACGGGTTGGTTCGGCGGTTCAGGACGTAAGATCAAAAGATCGCAGCCTGCGACAGCCCCTACATTGAAATGCGATCTCTCCTGTAGGAGCTGTCGAGTGGAACGAGGCTGCGATCTTTTAAAGAGGCACCCCCCTTCTCAACGCTCGATAATCGCCGTCACACCCTGCCCTCCCGCCGCGCAAACCGACACCAACCCACGCCCTTTGCCCGCCGCGTCCAACAACTTCGCCAGGTTGGCAACAATACGCCCGCCAGTCGCAGCAAATGGATGCCCTGCGGCCAATGAGCTGCCTTTGACGTTGAGCCGGCTACGGTCGATAGAACCCAGCGGTGTGTCGAGGCCGAGGCGGGTTTTGCAGTATTCCGGATCTTCCCAGGCCTTCAATGTGCAGAGCACCTGAGCAGCGAACGCTTCGTGGATTTCGTAGTAATCGAAGTCCTGCAGCGTCAAGCCATTGCGCGCCAGCAAGCGCGGCACGGCATACACCGGTGCCATCAGCAAACCTTCCGCACCATTGACGAAATCCACCGCCGCCGCTTCGCCGTCCCGCAGATACGCAAGAATTGGCAAGCCTCGTTCCTTCGCCCATTCTTCACTGCCCAGCAGCACCAGCGATGCGCCATCGGTGAGGGGCGTGGAGTTGCCCGCCGTCAGCGTGCCCTTGGCGCTTTTCTCGAATGCCGGCTTCAACGCGGCGAGCTTTTCCAGGGTCAGGTCCGGGCGCAAATTGTTATCGCGCGTCAGTCCAAGAAATGGCGTCATCAGGTCGTTGTGCCAGCCCTCGGTGTAGGACGCGGCCAGTTTGTGATGACTTTCCAGCGCCAACTGATCCTGTTCTTCCCGAGGGATGTTCCAGGTCTGCGCCATCAACTCGCAATGTTGCCCCATGGACAAACCGGTGCGCGGTTCGCCGTTGCGAGGGAACTCGGGGATCAGATGCTTGGGGCGCAGTTGCAAAAAGGTTTTTAGTTTGTCACCGGTGGTCTTGGCGCGATTGGCCTGCAGCAAAATTTTGCGCAACCCTTCACTGACGCTGATCGGCGCATCGGACGTGGTGTCGACGCCACCGGCAATGCCGCAATCGATCTGGCCCAAGGCAATCTTGTTCGCCACCAGCAGCGCCGCTTCCAGCCCCGTGCCGCACGCTTGCTGGATGTCATAGGCCGGGGTGAGGGGCGACAGTCGCGAACCGAGCACGCATTCGCGCGTCAGGTTCATATCTCGTGACAATTTCAGCACGGCTCCCGCAACCACTTCGCCAATACGCAGCCCATGCAGGTTATAGCGCTCGATCAGCCCCTCGAGGGCTGCCGTGAGCATCGCCTGATTACTGGCCGTGGCGTATGGCCCGTTGGAGCGGGCGAAGGGAATTCGGTTACCGCCGATGATCGCGACGCGGCGCAGCTGAGTCATGAAAAGCTCCTGATGAAAGTTTTGAAACCAAACCGTTGCCCATGTGGCGGCGGGCCTTTGTGGCGAGGGGACTTGTCCCCGTTGGACTGCGCAGCAGTCCCGAACTTTAACGACTGGTGTGTCAGGTACAACAGACTCAAGATCGGGTTGCTTCGCAACCCAAGGAGGACAAGTCCCCTCGCCACAAAGGCTCACTCCCACAGGCGATGCATTTCAATTGGCGACGTGCTATCTCCTGAAAGTCCTGCAACAAACTAATCTGCTGTGATCAAGCGTAGGCCTTATCTCGTGGATCGAACGACTGATCGCCATTCGTGGTCCACACTTTGAACCCCAGCTACTGGAGAGCGTTCCATGTCTGACCGCTATATCGACTTCGCCAATTCGTCCATCGGCCATCGTCTGGTCGGTGCCATGGGTCTGCCGGCTCCCGTCCGCCTTGAGCGCTGGCAAGCGGGCCGGCTGCGGCCTGTGGAAGGGGCACTGTTGATTGGCGGCGGCCCGCTGACAGAAAAAATCAGCGCCTTCGCCAACCGTCTGACCGACGCTATCTACAGCTACGGCACCGAGCCTTCAACGGCCACCGCGTGGATTCCCGGCCACGGCCCAAAACTCAAGGCCGTGGTGTTCGACGCCAGTGACCTGGTGCACACCGATGAGCTAAAACAGCTGCGCGAGTTTTTCCAGCCACTGATGAAAAACCTCGACCACAGTGCCCACCTGGTCATCCTCGGTCGTGCCCCCCAGAGCCTGAGCGACCCGTTCGCCGCCAGTGCCCAGCGTGCCCTGGAGGGTTTCAGTCGATCCCTGGCCAAGGAACTGCGCAGCGGCGGCACTCTGCAACTCATCTACGTGGGCGAAGGCGCCGAGGATCAGCTCGAAGGGCCGCTGCGGTTTTTCCTCTCGCCTAAAAGTGCCTTCGTGTCCGGCCAGGTCATACGTTTGAACGCCTGCGACACCCCCGTGACAGACTGGACCCGACCGCTGGCAGGACGCAAAGCACTGGTGACCGGCGCGGCACGAGGGATCGGCGCCTCCATTGCCGAAACCCTGGCCCGTGACGGCGCCGACGTCGTTTTACTCGATGTTCCCCCGGCAAAAACCGATCTCGAAGCCCTCGCCGCACGCCTCGGCGGACGCAGCATCACCCTGGACATTTGCGCCGAAGACGCCGCCGCGCAGTTGATCGAACAATTGCCCGATGGCATCGACATCGTGGTGCACAACGCGGGCATCACCCGGGATAAAACCCTGGCCAACATGACACCGGAATTCTGGGACGCGGTGCTCGCGGTCAACCTCAACGCGCCGCAAGTCCTGACCAAGGCATTGCTCGACAGCGGCACCCTGCGCGACAACGCACGCGTGATCCTGCTCGCGTCCATCAGCGGCATCGCCGGCAATCGCGGGCAAACCAACTACGCGGCGAGCAAAGCCGGGCTGATCGGTCTTGCCGAAGCGTGGGCGCCGCTGCTCAGTGAGCGCGGTATCAGCATCAACGCCGTGGCACCGGGCTTTATCGAAACCCAGATGACCGCACACATCCCCTTCGCCCTGCGCGAAGCCGGACGGCGCATGAGCTCGCTGGGCCAAGGCGGCCTGCCGCAGGACGTCGCCGAAGCGGTGGCCTGGCTGGCACAACCCGGCACAGGCGCGTTCACCGGACAAGCATTGCGCGTCTGCGGGCAAAGCGTTTTGGGGGCATAAGCCATGATTACCGATTGGCACACACTCAACAGCGAACCGGGCCTGACCGAGCTGTATGTACGGGCGGCGACACGACGCAAAATCACCGGCACCACCCTCCCCGACTCAGGACTGCGCTGCTGGGTCGATGTCGATCAGAAACGGTTGGCGGCCTATCGCAAAGTCTGCGGATTCACCGACAACGCTCTGTTACCGCCGACCTACCCGCACGTCCTCGCGTTCGCCTTGCAGATGCAACTCCTCACCGCCAAGGAATTCCCGTTCCCGCTGCTCGGCCTGATCCACCTGAGCAACCGCATCCGCATGCTGCGCCCAATGGGCGGCGTAGGCCGCGTGCGAGTCAGCGTACAAGTGCAGAATCTGCAACCTCACGCCAAAGGCGCAACCTTTGACGTCGTCACAACCCTGGACGATCAACTGGGGCCGTTGTGGGAAGCCGAAAGCCAAATGCTCTGCCGCGGCGTCAAGCTCGAGGGCGAACCGGTTGAAGACGTACTCACACCGTCATTGACCATGACCCAAGTGGCCCAATGGAAAGCCCCCGCAGACATCGGCCGGCAATACGCCAAAGTCTCCGGCGACTACAACCCCATCCACCTCAGCGCAGTCAGCGCCAAACTCTTCGGCTTCCCGACCGCCATCGCCCACGGCCTATGGAACAAAGCACGCACCCTCGCAGCACTCGCCGATCACCTGCCAACAGCGAACGTCGAAATCGCCGTGCAATTCAGGAAACCGGTGCGACTGCCCAGCGAGGTGACACTCCTGGCGAGCGCGGCAGGGTCCAGTGGAGATTTTCAGTTACTGGGCGCGGGGGATCTTGAGCACATGGTTGGGCATTGGCGGCCGGTTGCATGAAGATCAAATCGATGCAGTGAGAGGTGAAGTTTTTTCCGGAATTCATTCGAGCCTGATCAATCGCCATCGCGAGCAGGCTCGCTCCTACAGTGGATTGGGTGCATTCGCGAAATCAGGTCGGCTGTTCGGGCGCCATCGCGGGCAAGCCTTGCTCCCACAATGGGTTGAGTACATTCGCGAAATCAGGTCGGCTGTCAGGCCGCCATCGCTGGCAAGCCAGCTCCCACAGTGGATCTGGTGCATCAGCGGGATCAGTGCGAGTCTCAGACCGCCATCATCGGAACCCCCCCGCAAACTCGGCGTTGCTCTTCACCACTCAAGGCTGAGCGTTAGCTCGCCGTCGCCCTTCACCATTCAAGGCCGAGCGTTAGCTCGCCGTCGCCCTTCACCATTCAAGGCCGAGCGTTAGCTCGCCGTCGCTCTTCACCACTCAAGGCCGAGCGTTAGCTCGCCTGCATGCTTTTGATCTTGATCTGGCTCTTGATCTACCCGCCCCTTCGGGAGGCCGAGTGGAGGTGTTCATCTGGGGGTCAGGCGCGAAGCGCCGTGCGGCGAAGCCGCACACATCGAGAGGAGGTCGTCGCGAAGCAGACCGTAGGCGATGCCCCCAGATGAATACCGGAGCGAGGGAACACCGAGCCTAAGCGAGGTGCCGTACGCCGGGGCGAGCCTTTTTGGGTACTTTTTTGGCGTTTGAAAAAAGTGCCTCGCCGTAAGGGCGAAACCCTAAGCCGCCGTTACCGCAGAAACGGATATACACCCCACCCAAAATCCCATGGTCGGCCCAAAGGCCGCCACGCCCAAATTACGACTATCACTAAGGTTTTTGAACCAAAAAAAACCACCCCACGCCTCTGATATAAAAAGAAAAACCCAAAAAACCACCCCCTGACAAAAGGCATTAATACCAACTGCAGAATGGCATTCCAAAGCCCTCCAAGCTGTCATGCAAACAACGGACGAAGACACCGACGGCAACAGAAACCGCCGGGCCATCGAAGACAACAAACGTTGTAACAGGTGCAAGGAATACCCCCATGACCACACACATCTGGCGCACATCAGCAATCGCAATAGCCCTCTCCCTCACCGTAGGCCTAAGCGCCTGCAGCAGCGGCGGTGGCGGCCACCACAGTAGCTCCGGCAGCTCATCCCCCGACAGCACAGCAGGCGCCGGCACAGGAGGCTCCGGCGACTCAGCCGGCACTGGCGGATCAGGCGATTCTGGCGGATCCAGCGGCGACACCGCAGGCACAGGCGGCACCGGAAACACCGACGGCGGCACAGCGGGCACAGGCGGTACTGGCGGAACCGGTGGCACCGGTGGCACCGGTGGCACGGGCGGCGGCACCACCGACCCCACCAATCCAACCAACCCCACAGACCCCACCAACCCGACCAACCCCGGCACCACCCCTCTGGTCACCACCACACTGCTCCAGGACGTAGGCAAAACCGTCAGCGGCGCAGGTGACGGCGTTGGCCAGATCGGCGACTCCCTGAGCACCGTCCCCGTTGCAGGCGGCATCGTGCAAAGCGTCGCCAACACCACCGGCAACGTCGTCACCACCCTCGGCGATGGTGTGGCCAACGGCGTCGGCAAACTGGGCACCGACCCCAACGGCCTGGGCGTCACCGCATCATCGGTCGGTGGAGTGGTACAGGACGTCGGCAACGGCGTTTCCGACGTCAGCGGCAAACTCGCCACCGCCACCAACAGCATCCCGGTAGTCGGCGGCGTCGTGACAAAAGTCACCCCGGTACTCGATGGCGTCGGTGAAAAAGTCACCATGCTCGGCGACACCTTGAGCACAGCCACCACGACCGGCCCATTGGGTTCAGTCACCAAAGAAGTCGGCAACAAACTGGTGCCCGTGATCGCCCTGGTCGAGAGCACCACCGACAAGGTGGGCAGCGCCACCGGACTGGGTGAACCCCTCAACGGCATCGTCAAGAAAGTCGGCGACACCGTCGATGGCGTTGGCAACAAAGTCAGTCTCGCCGGCAACGGCAACGCATTGACCAACACCGTCGGCGGCGCCTTGAGCAACACCGGCACAGCGGTCGGCAAGGCCGGCGGACTGGTTGCCAATGGCACCGGTTCAGGCACCGGTTCAGGCACCGGAGGCGGCTTGGGCGGCACCGGATTGCTGCAAACCGTCGGCGGCGCAGTGGTCAATGTCGGCAGCGGATTGAACGCTGGCAACACCAATGGCCTGGTCAGTGCCGGAGGAGTCACGGCCGCGTCTGCAGGCAGTC
The DNA here is from genome assembly GCF_059716215.1 of Pseudomonas sp. LBUM1643. NCBI lineage: Bacteria > Pseudomonadati > Pseudomonadota > Gammaproteobacteria > Pseudomonadales > Pseudomonadaceae > Pseudomonas > Pseudomonas sp. LBUM1643. Next base: position 705,510 of record NZ_CP166813.1, on the reverse strand, counting down.
TCGTCGCCTCGGTCAACACCGCGCTCGGCGGCTCCGGCGTACCCAACACTGCCGCCACCGCCCCCTTGGCCAACCTGGGCAACGCGGTGGGCAGCGGCTTGAATCCGGTCACGACTGCCGTCACTGGCCTGACCCAAAACATCGGCACCGCGACGGGCCTGGGCGCTCCGGTCAACGGGCTGACCACTCAGGTCGGCGGCGCGGTGGGCAACCTCGGCAGCGCCATCGCCACCAGCACACCGAACCCCGTCGTAGCGGCCGTCGGCAACACCGTGACGACCGTGGGCAGCACCGTCGGCGCCGTGGGCACACTGGTCACTGGAGGCACCGGTGACACTGCCACAACCGGGGGGCTTGGCGGCTTGCTGGGTGGGCTGACCGGAAAACTGAGCGGCAAGAATCGTTGACATTGCACCCGGCCGATTCGACGGCCTTATCTACAGCGCCTACGCTTGGTTGAAGGCGGAAGATTCGAAGGAGTCTTCCGCTTTTTCTTTGGAACATGATGATCCAGGCGAAGTTGTAAATTGAACATGGAGCGTCCTATGCGCGTCTTGGCTAGCCTGCTGTTTTTGACCGTCAGTTCATGCGTTCTCGCCGACACCCTTCCCAGCTTTCTCAACAGCAACGAAACCAACCGCAACCTTCCCGTACCGAACCTCCCGGCCGATGCATACCGCCCCACCACCGCTGCGCCCTCGGTGCCCGAACCCGGTGCAACCCAGGACCAACCGTTGATGATGAACACCCGCATCAACCTCAAAACCGTGCAAATCGAAGGCGGAACGATTTATCCGCTCAGCGAGCTCGCCACGCTCTACCAACCCTTGTTAGGCCATGAAACCAGCCCCGCCGATCTGATCGAGACGACCCGCAGCATCACCCGTCGTTATCAACAGGATGGCTACCTGCTGTCCTACGCATTCCTGCCGCAGCAAACGTTCAGCAATGGCGTGGCGCGAGTGGTGTTGGTGGAAGGCTACATCAAGGATTATCAATTGCAGGGTGACGTCGGACGGGTCAAAGGCCTGCTCGACAAACTGGTGGCCAAACTGCAGGCCGAACGTCCGCTGACGCGCAAGACCTTCGAACGCTACACCACGCTGATGAGCCGCATCCCCGGCGTGACATTACAGGCGCAAGTGCCGCCGCCGGGCACCACTGATGGCGCTGCTTACCTCGTCGCCCAGGCCAGTCGCAAACCGTTCACCAGTACCCTGAGCACCACCGAAAACAATCGCAACAGCCTCCAGGCGCTGCTCGGCGTCAGCAGCAATTCCCAGACGGCCATGGGCGAACAATTGAGCCTCAGCGGCCTCTTTCCACCGGGGGACGATCACGAGCGTTACTACCGCCTGGACTACAACCAGTTCCTCAATACCGAGGGCACGCAACTGGCGCTGTCGGCCTCGCGTTACCGCGCCGATCCCGACACCAACGTGTTGACCGACAACGGACTGGAGCTCAAACCACACCGCGAAAACGATCGCTATTCCATCGGCTTCAGCCATCCGCTCATTGCCTCCCCCAACGAACTGCTCAGCGCCGGCACGAGGTTGTACGCGGTCAACGACAAGACCCGCTATCAGGTCGTCGGCTATCCGCTGAGCGTCGACATCAACAGCGACATCCGCGCCCTGGCTTTCGAAAGCGACTGGCGCAAAGCCGATGCCAAACAACTGCGCATCATCAGCGGTGGGGTGTACGAGGGCATCGACGGCATGGGAGCAAAAACCAATAACAGCGATCTCGACCTGGACTTCTTTCGGCTGCGCTTGTCCGGTGTGCAGAGCGACAGGTTTTTCGAGAACTGGCAGGGTGTTCTTTCCGCCGCGCTGTACTGGAGCGACGACACCCTGCCCGACAGCGAACGCGCCGTGTTCGGCGGGCAAAATTTCGGCCGTGGCTACCCCGATGATCAGGCTTCCGGAGACAAGGGTTGGGGCGTGGCCTATGAGGTGAACTACAGCTTTAACCGCGATTGGAATTGGGTGCGGACAGTGCAACCGTACGTGGTGCTGGACCGTTCAAAAACCTGGTTCAATGAGCTGCCGGTCAAAGGCAGCAATCTGTCATCGGCGGCAGTGGGGCTGCGTTTTGGCGACGCCAGGTATTACAACATTGCCCTGGAAGCGGCCAAGCCCATGTCGGACGAAGCGTTGGACACGTTCAACCGCAAACCGAGGTACAGCATCAGTTTCAGTTATCAGTTGTGAATCGAGAATCGTTGATCGTGATGATCGTGATGATCCCCTGTAGGAGCTGCCGAAGGCTGCGATCTTTTGATCTTGCTTTTTAAGAACAAGATCAAAAGATCGCAGCCTTCGGCAGCTCCTACAGGGGATTTGTGTTCAATTGGAGATCCGTTGCACCACAGGCTGTGGAAACAGGTTATTGAGCGTCTCCAGCAACCGCACGTGATAGATCGGCTTGCGAAACAGGTCGAGCACCTGAAGGCGCAGCATGTCGCTGACATCCTCCATGTCCGCATGCCCGGACGTGACGATCACCGGCAGATGCTGGCGTGAAGTGTGCTCGCGCAGGCGCTTGATCAGCGACATGCCGCTTTCCTCCGGCATGCGCAGATCAGTGATCACCAAGGCGATATCAGGATGGCGGGTCAGTTGATGCAGGGCGAGTTTGACCGACGTTGCCGTAAAGCAACAGAAGCCCTCGCCCTCCAATAGTTCAGCCAGTTCCAGCAGTGCATCCTCTTCGTCGTCGACCAAAAGCAACTGCTGGCGTGGCATTGAAATGACTGTCATAGGGTGTTCCGAAACCAATGAACCAGGTTGAAACACAGTAGCCCACTAATGCGGGCGTGGTCGGTTTTCTCAAGGCACCGGTTTGACGACGGCCGTACCTTTAAGCGCGGTATTGAGATCAGTGAAGATATCAAACACCCGATCTCCAATAGGTGTCATAAATCCAACCGCCATGACTGCAACCATCGCCGCCACAATCGCATACTCAATCGCCGAAGCCCCTTCAGTGCTTTCAAAAAACACGCGAATTTTCACATACAGTTTGAGGAACATCTGACAACTCCTTGGGCCCTTGGGCGCCGATATCACGGGCGGTGACATGATTGCTCCGTGCCAGCATCGGTTTGGCTTCGAGTGCACCCTCGATCAACGCGCTTTGGGCCACCACGTGTTCGCGGTCGAGGCCGACGAAGACGAGGCTGGCGAAGGTGACGTCGACCAGCGCCAACAGCTCGTCGAGGCTGCCCCCGCCGGCACTGACAACCTGCCCCAACGGGGCGAGGGCGCCTTGCAGCCACTCAAAATCGGTCGGTGACATAAACGTTTCCTCCTCCCGCTTCAAGACTGATATCGAGGTTCGGTTCGGGCAGCACTCGCAAATCCAGACCTAATAATCCCGTGACGACGGATAACAAGTCCGTCACTACGCCCAGCAGGTTTGTCACGAGAGATAAATCGATGGTCACCAACGCCCTGACTTGTGCAGTGCGCACGTAAATCCGGTTTGCCCCCAAGGGATCCAGCTTGGCAAGCGCCGGATTGCCGATAACGGAAAACTGCGGCGGCTCAATGACTCTTATTTTTGCAGTGGCACCCAAGCCAAGTCCCAACAGGCTGACCGGCAAATTCGCCGCGACCGCATTCTGGCTGTTGCCGAACTGGACGAACCCTTGAACCAATTGAAAGACGTTTAGATCGGCATTCAACGCAGAGGAATTTCCACCTGTCTGAAGTTTGAGAATATCGCCTAAATGCAGGGTGCCAGGGTTGACCGCCACGGAGGTCAAGGCATTAAGTCCTGCGACGACTTCAGCGGTTGCACCATTGCGCGTCGCAACGGTAGCAGCGGCCTGAAGCAGTTTTTTGATCGTGGCGTCAGCAGCGAGAAGCCGATCGTAATCACCTGCTGTCACCTGTAAATCAACGGCTAGCTGATTCAAGTAATCCAGCAAATTGAGGTGCGCTGATAACAACCCATTCCAACTGGCCACCGTCAGGTTCACCGAACTCCCCAGCAGGGCTGAAAAAAGAGGGTTCAGCAAACTGACATCGGCGACGGTGCTTCGGATACTCAATTGAGCCGTGGGTGGCAATGGCGCCGCGGCAACCGCTGTCGCGCTGAGTGTTGTATTGAGAATGACGGGGCCGCTGGAAAACAAGGCAAAAACACCGGCGGCCAAACTCGTGAGGACGGTATGTCCAGCGACTACCCGCACGGCGGAAGACTTGTCCGGGTCAACGTTGAACGTGCGCAAAGAGTCGGCCCCGGTCAGCAGGTAGCCGCATTGAGTGACCAGTGTTTTATCGGTAGCGGCGACAAAGTCGTTGCGCGCGGCACTTTGCCGGACAAACGTTGCCGCCGAGAGGCCAGCTTTGCAGTTACCGCCTCGGCTGACCGCTTCAAGCGCAGCCACATCAGCCACCCGTTGCAACTTGCGCTGCTCCAGGTATAGCCGACCGCTATCGACCACCAGCAACATGAACATCATCGCCAGGCCGAGGGTCAGCGCCGCCATCAAACCGATCGCGCCGCGTTGAGCGGTCGGGCCGCGAAACTGCATGCGGGGAGACATCGCGCACTCCTTTGCCGGCGTACTGCCGAGGGTTACCTCCGTGGGTAAAAATCAGTGTAGACAAGGGTTGGTGTCGTTGCTGGCATCTTGGTAGACCTGTCGGTGGCAAGAGCTGATGCGAGCCTGTAGGGACCTGTAGAACCTGTAGAACCTGTAGAACCTGTAGAACCTGTAGAACCTGTAGAAACCTGTAGGAGCTGTCGAGTGAAACGAGGCTGCGATCTTTTGATTTTGTTTTTCAAGAGCAAGATCAAAAGATCGCAGCCTCGTTTCACTCGACAGCTCCTACAGGCCCCGACCTGCCCCAACCTGGTCCCTATCTGCCCCTATCTGCCCCTACCTGCCCCTACGGGTTCCTACAAACCTTTACGGCAAATGACTATCTTGGCGGGTAATTGGCCAATATCCGACCGACCGTTTCGCGTATCGCATTGCTGCGTTCGGTCGGGTTCGGTGAGCGGGTGAGCATTTGCTCGTCACTGCCGCGCCACACCAACTTGCCGTCCTTGCCGTCAAGCATGTCGATCTGGATCGTCGCCACTTTGTAGGTAATGTTACGGGTTTCGTTGTACATCGGGCCGCCGTAGTAACCATTCCAAGGGCCACCCCAGGCGCCGCCGTAATTGGTGGTCACCTGTTGTTGGCGCTCTTCGATGATCAGGTAGGTCTGCACGTTCAAGTCGCCTCGAGTGCCAGCAGCCGCTGGGCGCAGGCCACGTTGATCGAGCTGTTCGCTTACCGACTGGCGAATGCGTTGCTCGGTAAGGTCACTCTTGATCCGCGGGTCATCAGGGCGATATTGCAGGGCGGGTTCCTTCCAGCTCCAGCCGCGGTAGGCGGCAAAGTCGCGGCTGGCGTCAAAGTCGTGATTGACTTGATCCGAGGCGCAGGCGCTCAGCAGCGCAACCACAACCAGTAAAACGAGTCGGCGGAACATGATTTTTCTCCGGTGAACGGCATGAACCTGCGCAATGCTTTTTATCTACAGAAGCTAACTGGGAGGATACGCCGACATGGCCTTTTCCACAGCCTTCCTGATCGCATCCGCTCGCGCACTTTGAGTGCCCGTATCGCTGGTTTCAGCGCTGGCGCTCCACACCGGCTGGCCGCTTTGTGCGTCGAACAGGCCGACGTGCACAACCACGACCTGTTCTTGATAGGTCCGCACGATCGGCACATTGTTGTAGACGCCATAACCGCTGCCACAACAACGGTTGTATCCGCCTCCCCCGCCGTAGTACCCGCCGCCGTAATAGTCGTCCTGAACCTGGCGCAAACGGGTTTCCACGCGCAGATCGGCGCTGACGAACAGGTCGGCCGGACGATTGTCATGCAAGGGGCGCAAGCCGCGCTGGTCGAGGGCGTTGCTGACGGCTTCGGCGACCTGCGCGGAATCCGCCCACGCAGTTCCCGGCGGCAGTTGCCCGTTCAACCAGGCCCAACTGCGGTAGCGTCCATAGTCACGAGGGGGTGCCGGGTAGGCACTGCGGTCGAAAGTGGTGGCCGCTTGCGGAGGTGCGGGCGGCAAGGGTTTGGACGTTGCCACATAAGGATTGCTGCCCTGGCAGGCGGCCAACCCCAGACAGATCACCAGTAACCCTGAACGACTTTTCATTTCGTGCTCCGATCAGACTGGCCGACAGATCCAGTGCAAGTAGCGCCCAAGCCCGGCAAAGCTTGGGTGACGACGGTGAGCCAGCTCCATTTCAAGCAAGTCCACCAACTCGACGCGAGCCTGGAACTCCACCGGCATGTAGTCGTGGAAAACCCGGACCCCGCTCTGTGTTTCGACCCGCCACAGGCTTTCAAGTTGCGCCGCGAGTTCGCGCGGATCAAGGGGCTGTTGTGGTGTGAGGCTCTGCTTTTCGCCGGCCATGTCGTTCTTGCGCATTTTGCGGAAGTGGCCTTTGAGTAGGTTGCGATAGACCAGCGCATCGCGGTTATAAAACGCCAGGGACAACCAGCCGTCGGGTTTGGTCAGTTGATGCAGTACTGGCAGGATCGCGTGGGGTTCGGCCAGCCATTCCAGAACGGCGTGACACAGCACCAGATCATAGGGTTCGGTGAGCTGGCCGAGCAGGTCCTGCCAGGGTGCTTGAATGAACGTGGCGTTCTGGCCGGCCTCGGCGAAGCGCTGGCGAGCACCTTCGAGCATGGGTTCGGCGGGCTCGGCGAGCGTGACGTCATGGCCACGCTGGGCCAGCCACAACGACATGTGGCCCAGCCCGGCGCCGATGTCGAGAACGCGCAAGGGGCGGTCCGGCAGGGTTTCAGCGAGGTCCGCCTGCAGCACGGCGAGACGGATCGCGCCCTTGGCGCCGCCATAGATTTTTTCAGCGAAGCGCGTCGCCAACTGATCGAAATGACGGTCGCTCATCAGCTGAACCGCCGTTCGCTGTCCGCGAGTTTGCTGCGTACCACTTCATTCATGTCCAACCCCAACTCACTGCACAACAGCAATAGATAAAGCACGATGTCGCCCACTTCCTGCCCGGCGTGGGCGAGCTTGTCCGCTGGTAGCTGGCGGGACTGGTCCTCGGTCAGCCACTGGAAAATCTCCACCAGCTCGGACATTTCGACGCTCGCGGCCATGGCCAGGTTCTTGGGGCTGTGAAATTGCCGCCAGTCATTGCGATCACGGATGGCGTGCAGGCGTTGGGTCAGTTCAACAAGGTTCATCGGGCTCTCCTGAAGGCGTATAGCTTCGGGGGGATGGCCAGCGATGGCAAGTGTATCGATGCGCAGCAGAACTTTGCCCCATAATCAAAAGTCGCATCCCTTGTAGGAGCTGCCGAAGGCTGCGATCTTTTGATCTATTGAACGATGAAGATCAAGATCAAGATCAAGATCAAGATCAAGATCAAGATCAAGATCAAGATCAAGATCAAAAGATCGCAGCCTTCGGCAGCTCCTACGCCGCGATCTATGGCCAAGGCTCAAGCAAGGCAATCATTCCATCATTTTTTCAAGGACGCCCACATGCAGGTAGAAAGCTTTTTCGAATGGCTCGGCCAGGCACTCGGCTCGGTTATCCGCTTTATCGTTGACGGCCTCAGCGGTCTGTTCAACCTGTTGAGCCATGCTGGCGCCAACTTCGTCGAAGGGCTTTCCCGGGCGCTGGGAATGGACACCTCGATCATCAGCATCATTGCCTTGATCCTGGGCCTGATGTTGCTGTGGTCAGCAATCAGGGCGTTCATGAATGCGTCGATCATCATGGGGATCATCTGGTTGCTGCTGGGGCTTTGGTTATTGAGCTGGATAATCCACTAACCCCCGCCCTCCTCCCCTGTGGGAGCCAAGCTCCCACAAATGGATCGCTGTAGATTCCAAATGTGTCGCTACAATGCCCGCTCCCCCAAGGAGCCTGCATGTCCAACCTGATCACTGACTGGCGCGACCGCCCGACCCATCGTCGGGTCTGGGCACTGGCCGCCCCGATGATTCTCTCGAACATTTCCGTACCGTTGGTGGCGCTGGTCGACAGCACTGTCATCGGCCACTTGCCCCATGCCCATCAACTGGGCGCGGTTGCAGTCGGGGCCAGTCTGTACACCTTTCTCGCGTGGGGCATGGGCTTCCTGCGTATGGGCACCACCGGGTTCGCGGCGCAGGCAGCCGGGCGAGGTGATGGCGCAGCGTTGCGGCAGATTCTATTGCAGGGTCTGTTGCTGACCATGGGACTGGCAATTGTCCTGGGTGCAGCGGGCGTGCCTTTGAGCGGCGTCGCGCTGCATTTCATGCAGCCCTCGGCGGAGCTCGATCAGCTGACTCGCGAGTTCTTCCACACGCGGCTTTTCGGTCTCCCGGCGGCGCTGGCCAGTTATGCATTGGTCGGCTGGTTCCTGGGTACGCAGAATGCCAGGGCGCCGCTGGCGATTCTGCTGAGCACCAACCTGGTCAACATCGCCTTGAACCTGTGGTTCGTGTTGGGACTGGAATGGGGAGTGGTCGGTGCCGCTCGGGCGTCGGTGATCGCCGAATGGACAGGCGCGCTCATCGGCCTGCTGCTGACCCGCAAAGCCTTGCGCGCCTACCCCGGGCACATTGCCTGGGCCGCGCTGGCGATCTGGCAGAGCTGGCGGCCACTGCTGGCGGTCAACCGCGACATTTTCATTCGCAGCCTCGCACTGCAATCGGTGTTTTTCCTGATCACCGTGCAGGGCGCTCGATTGGGCGATGCCACGGTGGCCGCCAACGCGCTGCTGCTCAATGGCTTGCTGTTGACGGCCCACGCGCTCGATGGATTGGCGCATGCCGTGGAAGCCCTGTGCGGGCATGCCATTGGTGCGCGGGACCGGAATGCGTTGCGCCGCTCTTTAGTGGTGGCCTGCGGCTGGTCGTTGCTGGCGAGCCTGGGCTTTGCCGTGCTGTTCCTGTTCGCCGGGCATTTGTTCATCGAGATGCAGACCGATATTCAAAGCGTGCGCGACACGGCGTTCATCTACCTGCCCTACCTGGCCGCGTTGCCGTTGATTGCCGTGTGGAGCTACCTGCTCGACGGGTTATTCATCGGCGCCACACGCGCCCGGGAAATGCGCAACGGGATGCTGTTGACGGTGGTGTTGCTGCTGCCATTTGCCTGGGCGCTGCAAGGCTTGGGCAACCATGGCCTGTGGATCACGTTCCTCTTGTTCATGTTGCTGCGCAGCCTGACGCTTGCCGCGTTTGCCTGGTATTTACGCAAGGACGATGGCTGGTTCGCGGGTAAAACTCACTGAGTCGGCGTCGCTCTGATAAAGCCTGTGACCTCATCCAGCACCGGCGCCAGTCCACGCATCGGTCGTGACAGTGTCGCCACCAGCGTGGCATGACCGGTGCGCGCAAAATACAGGTCCTGAACCGGCACCCCGGCTTCACGTAATTTCAACGCCAGGCCACCGGTGTTGCGGGTCGGGTTGACCAGCTCATCGTCGCGCGAAGCCATCAGCAAGGCTGGCGGAGCGCCGCGGCTGACATGATTGACGGGTTGTGACTGGGGTGGCGAGTTCGGCCAAAAGAACACCGGGCGCACGTCAGGATTTTCGATCGGAAGAAAATCGTACGGCCCTGCCAGACCAATCCAGCCGCTGATGTTGTGTGGCGACAGCCCAACCGTCTCCAGCAACTTCGGGTCCAGAGCCAGCATCGCGACGTTGTACGCGCCGGAACTGTGGCCCATCAGGTACAACCGCTGCGGATTGCCGGAATACTCCCGGATATGTTCATGCGTCCAGGCGACGGCCTTCGCTCCATCTTCAAGAAAGGCCGGATAGCGAACCTGCGGGTACAAGCGATAATCCGCCAGCACGGTCACGATCCCCCGCGATGCCAGAGCTTCGCCAACGAAACCGTAATCGGCCCGTGAACCGCTGTTCCAGCTGCCGCCATAGAAAAACACCACCACCGGAGCGTTTTCCATGGGGTGGTGTGGCACATACACATCGAGTTTTTGCCGGGGATCACTGCCATAGGCAATGCCTTCGGTTTTGTCGAAGGTACCGTCCGGAGTCAGGGCATTGAGCATCTTCAGCGGTGAACAGGCGGTCGCCCCCACCAGTAACATTGCCCCGATGGCCAGGTTGAACAATCGTCGGATCTTGCTCGCCATCAAGGTGAACCTCGGGTTCAGAGTTTATGGTTCTGCCACAGGTAACGCAGGCATTCGAGACGTTCCAGCTGAGTCAGTCCCGGCAGCGGTGTTGCCAGTAATGCGTGGGGGTATTGCAAGCGTAGCCACAACCAGTCATCGAGTACCGGGCGTTCGCTGAAACCCAGCGCCAGGCCCTCCTGAACATGGGACCACAGGTGGTGATAATCGGTGCCCGTTGATTGGCACCAATGCCAGGTGTGTTGTTCCAGCAAACAGGTTTGCAGCTTCTCCAGCTGGCGCGGGCTGAGGCTTTCCTCAATGCCCAGCGGGCTGACGACAAGCCCGGGATTGCTCAGTTGTTGCCAACCCTGACTGCCGATCGCCCGGTCGGCCCACGTCCCGCCAAACCAGCGTAACTGGCGAACCGGTCCCAGCCAGCAACTCAATTCACGGGCATCGCAGGCGTCGAAAAAATAACTCGCGGTGTACGGGTTGTAGTAACTCAACAGGGCTCGATGGTGCAGACCGATCGACACCGTGAGCATCCGCCGCAGATGGAAAAGCAACTGCGCAGCCGAAGCCTCACTGAACAGCAACAAGCCGGGCCACAGGTGCGCTTCGCTGTGGCATGACTCAGTCAGATGGGGACAGCCAGCAAGGTCAATCAGAACTGGGCCCTGCTCGCGCAACGCATGCAGTTCCGTACCTTCGAATATCCAGAAACGCTGCACATGGGCAAATGAGCTGTGCAGCGTTGCACTCGTCTGTGGCACACCGGTTCCGTCGAACAACAGCCATTGCGCCAATGCGCCACTCATGCGGCGTCGCTCCGGCCTGTCCCCATTGCGACCCGACAGGTGCACAGGGTCTGCGCACAATGGTGAAAACTGCCGCCGCCGGGTATCAGGCAAAGCAGCACTAAAGGCTCGCCCGAGTGCAGCAGCGCTGCTAAATTTTCGACCGTTCCGGATTTCTGTTCCGTTTCGGGCTCTAGCGCGTGCTCTGCGGTCGCAGGCGCCTGGAGAAATCCCGCGATGACCGGCTGATCCGGATCACCCTCGATAAAGCTCACCACCACTTCAGCCCCTTCGGGCAATAGTGCTGCGGATGAGGGGCACAGCTCCTCGGCCAATGGCAGCCAGCAGTGGCTGGGCGTTGCACCTTCGCCCTGATACAGCCAGTCAAACTGCACGGCCACTGACCGGGATGCATCGGGCCGTGCTTCATCGACATCGACTACCCAGGCCCGTTGGAGGCTGTGCATCCGTGGTTTCACGGCCGGTTTGGGCACGACGAGGGGTTGCTCGCAGTCAACGGCGTGGATCTGGTTGCTGTAGGGCGTCATCGGCTCCCGACTCCATCGATGTTCAATACGGGTCAACAGCCAGAGCTGATTCCACCGCGCGATCGGGTGTGCGCACAACTGCATCAACTGACCACTGCGCAACGTCATCACATCTGTACGACCGTAGGCATCGGCCTGAAGGGCCTGGCCCTCTTGAAGTCCGAACTGACGCACCGCCGGTTGCTCGCCCGCCGCCTGGAACATTTCACGCCCACCCATTGGAATGCGGCCCTGAGCATCACCGAAAACCAGGCAATGCCCACGCGGGCGATGTTCGAAGTAATAGTGAAGTCCCGCTTCAGCGCAGAGTCGCTGAAGAAACTGCAGGTCCGACTCCTGGTACTGCGTACAAAAATCACGCAGCGGATAATCGCCACTCAACTCGAAACGCCGATCCCCGTCGGCAATACCGTGCTCACGGAGCACCTGGCTGAGGATTTGCGGCACCGAGTTGGCACTGAACATTCGCTGGCTGTAGCGCTGGGACAAACAACCGAGCCGCGGCCCCAGACGCACCCGACAGCACCACGGCGTCGAGCCATGTTCCTGCCGAACCAGTTCATGCAGCTGTCCGTGAATACCGTTACCCGCTGAACCAAAACTCAAAAAAACCGAGCGGTACAGGAGACTGGCAAGGTCCAGCGCCGGGTCATCTACCCGCAGCTCCACGTCGAACACAAAAGGCTCGCTGATGGCTTCTCGACCGGTAAAAGACAGGACTTCAAGGGGGTGGTGCAGACCTGCTACATCCAGACGAAATGAACGTTCGTTGACTGGATTGAACATCGGCGATTCTCTACAAGAGGGGGGCGGCCGTGGATTCTCGCTGAGAGACATGGCCGAGTAGAGTGCCGAATTACAACTTAGGAAATGACCTACGCGAAAAGAGGACGATAGGGTTTTAATCGCCAGAAAGCAGGAAATTTCGGCAGGCAAAAAAGAAACGTCGCACCGGGCGGTCTGAAGTTTCCCGCAGTACGCGGGAAATTTTCAGACAGCCAGGTGAAACGCAGACTTACCTCAAGAAGACAGGTAAGACGAGCGGGTCAGGCCCAGACGCAGAGCATCGAGGAACTGGGTACGCTCTGCCGCGGTGATGCGCGCACTGGCGCACTTGTCACGGTAGTGGGTCATCAGCTCTTCGGGCGACAAGTGTACGTAGCGCAGCATGTCTTCGATGGTGTCGTGGGTTTCGATACCCGCGTGGTACACGCTGCCGTCGGCATTCTGGTAGATGTTCACCGAGTCGGTGTCACCGAACAGGTTGTGCATGTCACCGAGAATTTCCTGGTAGGCACCCACCAGGAAGATCCCCAACAGGTAGTCTTCACCTTCATTCAGCGCGTGCACTGGCAGGCTGGTCTCGATGCTCTGCTCGTCGACATATTGCTTGATCTTGCCGTCGGAGTCGCAGGTCAGATCCTGCAATACCGCACGGCGTAGCGGCTCTTCGTCGAGACGGTGCAGCGGCAGGATCGGCAGAACCTGGCCGATGGCCCACGTGTCCGGCAGGCTCTGGAATACAGAGAAGTTGCAGATGTACTTGTCAGCCAGTTTGTCGTTGAGTTCGTCGAGCACCTGACGGTGCGAACGCTGACGGGCTTTCAACGAGTTGTGCAGGCGACGGCACACGGCGAAGTAGCATTGCTCGGCCAGGGCTTTCTCGGCCAGGGTCAGCTTGCCATCGGCGTACTGGGTGACCACGTCGCTCATGTAGTGCGTCGCGCGCCAATAGGTTTCGGTGACCATCTCGATGTCGGTCGGACCCAGCAGGTCAACCAGCCACTGCACGGTTTCCGGCAGCGCTTCCTTGTTCTCGATCTGCGGCACGTCGTCGTTGTGCTTCTCGACGTCGGTGACCTGCACCACCAGCATGGCGTGGTGAGCGGTCAGGGAACGGCCGCTCTCGGAGAAAATGTTCGGGTGCGGCAGGCTCTGCGCGTCGCAGAATTCCTTGAGCATCCCGACCACAACACCGGCGTAATCGTCCATGTCGTAGTTGATCGAACTGGCGTTGCGCGAGTGGGTACCGTCGTAGTCGACACCCAAACCACCACCGACGTCGATGTGATCGACCGGCAGGCCCAGGTTACGCAGCTCGCCGTAGTAACGGATCGCTTCCTTGAAACCGTGCTGGTAGTCCGCCAGGTTGGCGATCTGCGAACCCATGTGGAAGTGCAGCAGGCGAATGCCCTGGTCCAGCCCCGCGGCGCGGAATCGCTCGACCACCGACAGCAGCTGTGCCGCCGACAGACCGAATTTGGATTTCTCGCCGCCGGTGTCAGCCCATTTGCTCGAAGCCAGGGACGACAGGCGCACCCGCAGACCGACCTGAGGCTTGACCTTCAGCGAGGCGGCCTCTTCGATCACCAGCTCAACTTCGGATTCTTTCTCGATCACGATAAAGACGTTGTGACCAAGCTTTTGGCCCATCAGCGCCAGGCGGATGAACTCACGGTCCTTGTAACCGTTGCAGACGATGGTGCCGCCCTTCGGTGCCAACGCCAGTACAGCCAGCAACTCAGGCTTGGACCCGGCTTCCAGGCCGATGGACACGTCCTTCGTGGCGATGATGTTCTCGATCACCGCTTCCTGCTGGTTAACCTTGATCGGGTACAGCGCGGTGTACTTGCTCTGGTATTCCAGACGCTCGATGTTCGCATCGAATGCGCCGGTCAGCTGACGCACGCGGTCTTGCAGGATATCCGGGAAACGTACGAGCAATGGCAAGGACAAGCCGCTCTTGCGCAGCTGGTCGACTTGCTCGAACAGGTCGATAGGCGAACTGGTCGGACCGTTCGGACGAACTTCGACGCGACCGGCGTCATTGATCGCGAAATACCCGGCCCCCCAATGGCGAATCCCGTAAACACTGCGGCTGTCCGCAACTGTCCATTGGCTGCCATCGTCTTTGCGTGTGCGTCGTACGGACATTGAAGTCCCCTATAAAGAAGTCATAGAGCGTCGCCTGGGTTCAGGCCGGCGCAGTCTAAAGAATGAAAATGACGGTTCGTCAACGAGGGATAGACCTCGCTGACCGCAGTGAGTTTAGAAACCGGTCAGAACAGGCTCTGTGAAAACCATGTGGGCGACACCGGACCTGCTGTGAGGACCGGATCAAGCCGAGGGTGGTTTTCACAGAGGCTGCTAGCCGCCGGACTTCTTCGCTTTGAAACCGAGTTTGATCAGCTCGGCCAAGAGTAGCTCGACATGATCGCCCTGGATTTCGATGATCCCGTCTTTCAACGCCCCACCCGTGCCACAGCGTTTCTTCAACGTCGTGGCCAGGTCCTTGAGCGCATCTTCAGCCAATGGCACCCCGGTGATGGTCGTCACCGTCTTGCCGCCACGGCCCTTGCTTTCGCGGCGCACGCGAGCAATGCCGTCGCCAGCCGGGATAACGGTCTGTTTGCAGATGCAGGCATCCACCGGTTTACTGCAATCCGGGCAATGACGACCTGCGTCGGTGGAAAATACCAGGCCACCAAGGGCGGCGAAGGATGCGGCTTTTTTGGCCACCGGCAATCCTCTTGGGAGGACAAAGACTGGCCGCAGCACTTGGGTGCCATCGACCGCGAAGCCCCACTCAGGCAGGGGCAGCGCTACTGAAACGGTAAAACCCTTTGTGGAGCGTATAAGCGTGAGGCCGTGGGACCGTGGGACCTTTGTAGGAGCTGTCGAGTGCAACGAGGCTGCGATCTTTTGACGTTAGCGTTAAAACAAGATCAAAAGATCGCAGCCTCGTTGCACTCGACAGGTCCTACAGGTCCTACAGCTCCTTCAATTCCTACGGCTCCGACACCGCCTACAACGCTTGCAAACCCGGTTCAGCTTTAAAAGGTCGCGCAGTGTAACGACAAAAAGCCGACTTGCTAAGAGCCAATCGGCGCCAATTTATGCCTCTTATGCGACGTCATCGCCGCGGGCTCTCAGATAGCGCTTCAATGCAGCCAGGGAGTCCGGGCAATAAGGCTTTTGCTGTATTTCGAGCATGACCTGATCAACAGGGAGAAAGCGCGCTTCGAGCACTTCCTCCGGTTGCAGGATCAATGGGCCATCCCACACCGCCGAAAACGCCGAACACCAGAGGCGATTCCCCGTGTCTTCGAAGAAAAAGTGATCGTGAGCGACCAGCTCCACGCCGCTCACGCCCAGCTCTTCTTCCAGCTCACGGGCAGCCGACTCGGCGTAGGTTTCAGTCGCGAGCACCATGCCCCCCGCCGCGACGTCCCAGTAACCCGGGTAGATCGCTTTGCTCAGGGTGCGCCGGTGCACGCAGAGTTCACCGGCGGAGTTGAACAGCATGATGTAGGTGCCGCGCCCGATCAGCTCGCGTTCGCGCAAATCGGAACGGACCAGGGCGCCGAGCAGATTATCCTGCTCGTCGACCCAGGCGATCTGTTCGGCATCCGAGGCCGCACGGTGGGCGACCTCTTTGTCGCTGTCGGACATGACTCAGCCCTGATTGAGCAATTGACGCAAATCGATCACCGCAGCATTGGCCCGGGAGATGTAGTTGGCCATGACCAGCGAGTGGTTGGCCAGCACACCGAAGCCACTACCGTTGAGAATCATCGGGCTCCAGACCGGTTCTTGCGACGCTTCCAGCTCACGAATGATCTGACGCACGCTCACGGTGGCGTTCTTCTTGGCCAGTACATCGGCGAAGTCGACTTCGATAGCGCGCAACAGGTGAGACAAGGCCCAGGCCTGGCCGCGAGCTTCGTAGAACACGTTGTCGATCTGCATCCACGGAGTTTCGACGATTTCTTCGTCGACCTGTGGTACCTGACCCGGCGCCACGACTTCAGTTTTCAAAGCCGTGTTCAGCTTGACCCGACCGACACTGGCCGACAGGCGTTGCGACAGCGAGCCCAGACGGGTGCCCACATCGCCCAACCAGTTGTTCAGGTTGTCGGCACGGGCATAAAACAGCGCGTTTTTCTGCGAAGGATCGGACAGGCGAGCCTGGTAACGGCTCAGGGAATTGATGCCTTCCTGATACTCGGACTCACTGGAGGGCAGCACCCAGCTCTTATTGTCAAAGTTGAAGCGCGGCTCGGCCTTGGCCAAATCAGAGTCTTCCGCCGACTGCGATTGCGAACGGGCAAAGTCTTTACGCAAGGCGCGCGTCAGATCGCGGACCTGAACCAGCACGCCATATTCCCAGCTTGGCGTGTTGTCCATCCACAGGCCCGGCGGGAAACGGTCGTTGGAAATATAGCCGCCCGGCTTGTTCAGTAGGGTCCCGGCAACGGTTTTGAGGGTTTCAACCGTGGTGTAGCCGATCACCATCTGCTTGCCTTCTTTCTCGGCAGCGACCTGGGCATTCTGTTGAACCGGAAACAGTGCAGGCTCCTGGCTCCAGTACCAGCCAAGGGCAATCGTCACAATCAGGTAGATGGCGATCAGAGTGGCCAGCGCCCGGCTGAACAGCAGGCCACCGATATAGCTGCGGGCAGCCGATTTAGGTTCAGCGGCACGTTCAGGCGCACTGCCCGCGCGGTTCTTCCAGTCCAGCATGGCGATATCCTTTCAATCACTTGAGTTCATCGGTTCGACCACAACCCTACGCCATCGTGCCTCGTTTGCCGCGCAGAATCTGATCGAGCCGCCACTATAAATGAAGCGCACTCCTTGTTGGAGCAAGCGAAGCATACGCCTCGTACACTCTCATCCAGAACAAAGCACCCTGTAGCAGCTGGCGAAGCCTGCGTCCGGCTGCGAAGCAGTCGTAAAACCTGCGCGCGAGATTTCACTGCAACACCGAGGCGCTTGTTCCTACGACTGCTTCGCAGCCGGACGCAGGCTTTGCCAGCTGCTACAGGTTTTACGCCCGCCCCGAATGCACCCGACTGACCAGTCACAAACTGAATGGAGCCTCTTTCCAGATTATTGATGCACGACACTCATCCTGACGAAAAGAGGTGCTAGCATAGAGCCACCAGTCGATCTCAGCATGCACCCTAACTAGTAGTCAGGATATGACCGAGCCAGAAGACCCCAGCCGTGAGCGCCTCAAGCACCACTTTGCCCAGCGGGTAATTCATCAGGCACGTCAAATTCTTGAGATATGGCAGCGCCTGCAACGCAGCGAGTGGTCCACGACCGACCTGTCGGAATTGAGCGAAGCCAACTTGCGCCTTCTGCGGTTCGCCGAGCGTTTCGAACAACCGGAGCACACTCACCTGGCGCGCCATATCGGTCAGGCGCTGGAAGCTGTCGACGCCAACCGTGGGCGCCTGAGCAGCGGCTTGATCACCGACCTCAATCGCTTGATGCAGCGCCTGTCGCGTACCGGCTTGCGGCATGGCGATCAACTCGACCAAACGTTCCTGCCCCCGTTGCGCAAACCGATCTATGTGCTGCTTCAGGATCATGAACGCGCCGAACGCCTGGCCAAACAGCTTGAATTCTTCGGGCTCAGCGCCCAATCCCTCGACAGTGTGGCGGCGTTCCGCTCTTCGATGGTCGAGCGATTGCCTGCGGCGATTGTCATGGATGTGGATTTCAGCGGAGCCGGTGTCGGGTTGAAACTGGCGGCCGAGGCCCAGGAAGGGCTGGATCATCAATTGCCATTGTTGTTCTTCAGTTTGAACGAAACCGACACCCCTACCCGCCTCGCCGCCGTGCGTGCCGGCGGCCAGGAGTTCCTGACCGGCACCCTCGAAGCCTCGAGCCTGCTGGAGAAGATCGAAGTCCTGACCTGCGTCGCCCAGTACGAACCGTTCAAAGTGCTGATCATTGACGATTCACGCGCCCAGGCATTGCACACCGAGCGCCTGCTCAACAGCGCCGGGATCGTCACGCGAACCCTGATCGAACCGATTCAGGCCATGGCCGAGCTGGCGGATTTCCAGCCAGACCTCATCATCCTCGATATGTACATGCCCGCGTGCACCGGCACCGAACTGGCCAAAGTGATTCGCCACAACGACCGTTATGTCAGCGTACCCATCATCTATCTTTCGGCCGAAGACGATCTGGACAAGCAACTCGACGCCATGAGCGAAGGCGGCGACGACTTCCTGACCAAACCTATCAAACCGCGCCATCTGATCACCACCGTGCGCAACCGCGCAGCACGGGCGCGCAATTTGAAAGCACGGATGGTCCGCGACAGCCTGACCGGTCTGTATAACCACACGCACATCCTGCAACTGCTCGAAGACTGCAGCTTCCGCGCCCGCCGCGAGAGCAAGCCATTGAGCTTTGCGATGCTCGACATCGACCATTTCAAACGGGTCAACGACAGCCATGGCCACCCCATGGGCGACCGGGTCATCAAAAGCCTGGCGTTGTTCTTGAAGCAGCGCTTGCGCAAGACCGACTTCATTGGCCGCTACGGTGGTGAAGAGTTCGCTATCGTGATGCCGGACACCGATCTTGAGTCGGCCCATAAAGTGCTCGATGAAATTCGCCAGCGTTTTGCCGAGATTCACTATCCAGCCCAGCCGCAGGATCTTTGGTGCACGTTCAGCGCCGGTGTTGTGGACCTTAATGAAGACTGTGACAGCCTGATGATGGCGAGCCAGGCAGACGAGGCGCTGTACCGGGCCAAGCATGCCGGGCGCAACCGGGTGCAGTCCGCGCGCGCATCAAAGCAAAGTGCCATCTTTTCATCGGAATCCAGCGATCTGGTCATAACCCTGTAACAGAAACGCAATAACTTCAGGCGCTTACCATTCTGCCGTTGGTAGTCCCGCGATGCGCCTGAAGCTGCTGACCAATCTCAACACCCTCCTTTTAGTCGCCGTGTGCCTGGCCCTTGGCGCCACGCTGTGGTGGTCGCAAAAAGCCCTCGAACGCCCTTATCTATTAATGGAGCGTTACCTGGGGCTGTCCCAGCAATTTCAGAATGGCGTGGCGCGTAACGTCGAGGATTACCTCACCAGCGGCGATGCCCTGCGCCTCAGCAGCGCCAGCCAGGCAATCGACGACCTGAACAAAGAACTCGGCGAGTTACCCCAGGCGTTGGCCGACACCTTGCGTCCAAGCCTGTCTAACCTCGAAGCATTCAGCAAAACCGACTTGCTCGCCGCCGGCAAACTCGCGGGCGACCCACAGGCCTTGCTGTTGCAAGCCGAACGAGAGCTGGGGGCCAGTCTTGACCAGCTCAGCCAGTACGCCAGCACTAACGCGGCTTACCTGACGCCGCTGCTCGCCGCCTCTCAACACCTGAGCAAGCTGTCGCTGGCACGGGAAAAACTGGTGAGCAGCGGTCGCAGTGAACTGGCCGCCGACGTCGAACGCGAAGTCGCCAACATCCGCACTCAGGCTGAACGGCTGGATGCCTTGCCACTGTTGGGCGTGACCAGCAGCAGCGAGTCGAACACCGATGATTTCGCCGCATTGATGGGGCTGGAAAACAACGAGAAAGCCGTGGCTGAAGATGCGGGTGTCGGGCTCAAACGCGAACTCAACAGCTTGCTGAGCCGGTATCCGTCAGAACTTGAACGCACCCGCGAACAGATTCACAAACGCAGCGAACTCGGCGCGGCCACGCACCAGAAGATCACTGACGTACAACACGTCATTGCCGGCCTGGAACCCGTGGTGCGCGCACAACATGGGCAAATCCAGAGTGAAGTGCGACTGATACAAGGGGTGATGATCGGGCTGATCCTGTTGATTGCCTTGCTCATCGATACGCTGCAGCGCCGTCTGGCGCGTACGCTGACCAACCTGGCACCGGCCCTGTCGACCTGGGCCGAAGGCGACTTCAGCCGGGACATCGAGCTGGGCAACACCAACCGCGAATTGCATGACATTCAATTGTCGCTCAACCGCTTGCGCGCCTACCTGGTTGACCTGGTGGGAACCATCCGCCTCAACGCCGAACAAGTCGCCGGCAGCAGTCGGACCTTGGCCGAATTAAGTAACGATCTGCACAGCGGCGCTGAACACCAGGCCGGTGACACGGCGCTGATCCGCGATTCCCTTGGGGAACTGGAAGCGACCATCCAACAGGTCGCCGGCGATGCCAGCCAGGCTGCCGACGCCAGCCGCCATGCCGGATTGGCGGTGGCGCACGGGCAGAAAGTCATCGGCTTGAGCCTCACCGGGCTGCATTCGCTTGTCGGAGAAGTGCAAGGCAACGCGCAGATGATCGAACACCTGGCCGAGGAGTCCGCCACCATCGGCGGTGTCCTGACGGTGATCCGCTCGATTGCCGACCAGACCAATCTCCTGGCCCTGAATGCCGCCATCGAAGCCGCCCGCGCAGGGGAAATGGGTCGGGGGTTTGCGGTGGTGGCCGAGGAAGTCCGCTCGTTGGCGCAACGCACGGCGGGGGCTACGGCGGAAATTCAGACGCTGATTGCCGGCCTGCAAACGGCGGCGCGTCAATCGGTTGAAGGCATGCGCGCACAGGTCGAACACGCCGAAGCCACCGCTCACCAGGCCCAGGCAGCCGACGGTGCGCTGGATAAAATCGTCGGCGCAATTCAAACCATCTCCGACACGGCAGTGCGCATCGCCGATGTCACCGCTCAGCAAAGCGGCGCTGTCAGTGAGATCCGCGATCACAGTGAGCGAATTCATCAATTGGGTGGGGATAACCTGCTGCGGATTGGCGAGGGACGCGAACAAGGCGAGCATTTGCTGGTGCTCGGCGGACGGTTGCACACGGCCGTTCAGGCTTTCCGCGTCTGATAGGCCGCTATCATGCCCTCACCTTCGATACGCTTGTTCGTCATGCGCCGTTCTCTCTGCCTGCTGTTTTTTGTGCTCGCCCTGCCGGCCCGTGCCGCCGGGATGCTCCGAATTACCTGGACCGGGTTCTCGCCGGAGCCAGATCTTCCAGTATTCCACTGTTGGCGCGCCGATCTGCGAGTCATCGGCGAGGTCGCCGCGCGAGACTTCGCCGAACGTGTTCAGAAGGCGAATGACCGGATTTAATCGCTCGGTCATATATTTCGCGCAAACATCGGCCATCGTGCTGGCTATTGCATAGAACTGGACAGTCACAAAGGCTTTGCGGCATAGTCGCCGAGTTCTGACAATTGCTCACAGATAACAAGGAACAGCAGATGGCAACCTTACTGGTTCTGCACGGACCCAACCTGAACTTGCTCGGCACCCGCGAACCGGGCACCTATGGCGCGACGACGCTGGCGCAGATCAACCAGGACCTGGAACGCCGTGCCCGTGAAGCCGGTCACCATCTGCTCTACCTGCAAAGCAACGCCGAGTACGAATTGATCGACCGCATCCACGCCGCGAAAGGCGAAGGTGTGGACTTCATTTTGATCAACCCAGCAGCTTTTACACACACAAGCGTCGCATTACGTGACGCGCTGCTGGCGGTGAGCATCCCATTCATCGAAGTGCATTTGTCCAACGTGCACAAACGCGAACCTTTCCGCCATCACTCTTACTTCTCTGACGTAGCGGTGGGAGTGATCTGCGGCCTTGGCGCCAGCGGTTATCGACTGGCCCTGGAGGCCGCCCTAGAGCAGCTTGAACAACAAGCTATACGCCCCTGACCGACCCTTGGGAGTTGATGATTCATGGATATCCGTAAAGTTAAGAAACTGATCGAATTGCTGGAAGAGTCCGGCATCGACGAGCTCGAGATCAAAGAAGGCGAAGAGTCCGTACGTATCAGCCGCCACAGCAAGACTCCAGCTCAGCAGTACTACGCACCCGCTCCCATGCATGCTCCGGCGCCTGCGCCAGTTGCCGCTGCTCCGGTTGCCGCTGCCGCGCCTGCTGCTCCGGCCGCGCCAGTTCTGAACGGCACTGTTGCCCGTTCGCCTATGGTCGGCACCTTCTATCGCAAATCTTCGCCAAGCTCGCCGTCCTTCGTTGAAGTTGGCCAGACCGTGAAGAAAGGCGACACCCTGTGCATCGTTGAAGCGATGAAGATGATGAACCACATCGAAGCTGAAACCAGCGGTGTGATCGAATCCATTCTCGTCGAAGACGGCCAGCCGGTTGAGTACGACCAACCGCTGTTCACCATCGTTTGAACCGCGGAGAAACTTTGATGACTGCGAAGTTGGAAAAAGTTCTGATCGCCAACCGCGGTGAGATTGCCCTGCGGATTCTGCGTGCCTGCAAAGAGATGGGCATCAAGACTGTCGCTGTTTACTCCAAAGCTGACAAAGAGCTGATGCACCTGGGTCTGGCAGACGAATCCGTCTGCATCGGCCCGGCATCGGCCGCGCACTCTTACCTGCACATTCCGGCAATCATCGCCGCTGCTGAAGTGACCGGCGCTACCGCCATTCACCCAGGCTACGGTTTCCTTGCGGAAAACGCTGATTTTGCTGAACAGGTCGAGAACTCCGGCTTCGCGTTCATTGGCCCGAAAGCCGACACCATCCGCCTGATGGGCGACAAGGTATCGGCCAAGCACGCCATGATCGCTGCTGGCGTTCCAACCGTTCCGGGTTCCGACGGCCCGCTGCCTGAAGACGAAGAAACCGCTCTGCGCATTGGTCGCGAAGTCGGTTATCCGGTGATCATCAAAGCCGCTGGCGGCGGTGGTGGTCGCGGCATGCGCGTTGTGCATAAAGAAGAAGACCTGATCTCCTCGGCAAAACTGACCCGCTCCGAAGCTGGCGCGGCGTTCGGCAACCCGATGGTCTATCTGGAAAAGTTCCTGACCAACCCACGCCACGTGGAAGTCCAGGTTCTTTCCGACGGCCAGGGCCACGCCATCCATCTGGGCGACCGCGATTGCTCGCTGCAACGTCGTCACCAGAAGGTTCTCGAAGAAGCGCCGGCACCGGGCATCGACGAGAAGGCTCGCCAGGAAGTGCTCGCTCGCTGCGTCAAGGCGTGCATCGACATCAATTACCGCGGCGCGGGCACTTTCGAGTTCCTGTACGAGAACGGGGCGTTCTATTTCATCGAAATGAACACCCGCGTTCAAGTTGAGCACCCGGTCACTGAAATGGTCACCGGCATCGACATCGTCAAGGAGATGCTCAGCATCGCCGCTGGCAACAAGCTGTCGTACACCCAGGATGACGTGGTCATCCGCGGTCACGCGCTGGAATGCCGGATCAACGCTGAAGACCCGAAAACCTTCATGCCAAGCCCGGGCACGGTCAAGCATTTCCACGCTCCAGGCGGCAACGGCGTTCGCGTCGATTCGCACCTGTACAGTGGCTATGCCGTTCCGCCGAACTACGATTCGTTGATCGGCAAGCTGATCACCTACGGCGCAACCCGTGACGAAGCGTTGGCGCGCATGCGCAATGCGCTGGACGAAATCGTTGTCGACGGGATCAAAACCAACATCCCGCTGCACCGCGACCTGGTCCGCGATGAAGGCTTCTGCAAAGGTGGTATCAACATCCACTACCTGGAACACAAGCTGGCTGGCGACAAGCACTAAGCTTTAGCCTGATCAACAAAGCCGCCTTCGGGCGGCTTTGTTGTTTCTGGACATTGCAGCACACAGAACCGCTGTGGCGAGAGAGCTTGCTCCCGCTCGGTTGCGCAGCAACCGCAAGACCATTAACCGCGATGTATCAGATAGAGCCTGCTCTGCCATTTTCGGGACCGCTCCGCGCTCCAGCGGGAGCAAGCTCCTCGCCACAGGGCATTCGTTTACTTGCGAACCCTGCCTACCCGGTCGTTTTCTACCCCGCGCTCGCGTAAACTTGCGCGCTTCTCGCAGCCCGCTAGGCTGCAATCAATATTTTTCAAAGGTGCCCGCCATGCCTTGGCTGCAAGTCCGTCTCGCCATCAGCCCAGAACAAGCCGAAACCTACGAAGACGCTTTCCTTGAAGTGGGCGCCGTGTCGGTAACGTTCATGGACGCCGAAGATCAGCCGATCTTCGAGCCGGAACTCAACACCACGCCTCTCTGGTCGCACACGCACCTGCTGGCCCTGTTCGAAGATGGCACCGAAGCAGCCAGCGTGCTGGCCCACCTTGAACTGTTGACCGGCAGCCCGCTGCCCGAGCATCACAGCGAAATCATTGAAGACCAGGATTGGGAACGCAGCTGGATGGACGATTTCCAGCCAATGCGCTTCGGTCTACGCCTGTGGATCGTTCCAAGCTGGCACGCCGCGCCTGAACCCGACGCCGTGAACATTCTGCTGGACCCCGGCCTGGCATTTGGCACCGGCACTCACCCGACCACCGCACTGTGCCTGGAATGGCTGGACGGCCAGGACCTGAAAGACTGCAACGTGCTGGACTTCGGTTGTGGCTCGGGGATTCTGGCAATTGCCGCCCTGTTGCTGGGTGCCAAGGAAGCGGTCGGTACCGACATCGACGTGCAGGCGCTGGAAGCCTCGCGCGACAACGCCGGGCGCAACAACATCGCTGAAGCGCTCTTCCCGCTTTACCTGCCAGAAGACCTGCCACAGGTTCAGGCCGACGTGCTGGTTGCCAACATTCTCGCAGGCCCGCTGGTGTCCCTGGCGCCGCAGCTGTCCTGCCTGGTCAAGCCAGGTGGCCGCCTGGCACTGTCGGGCATCCTCGCCGAACAAGGTGAAGATGTCGCCAAAGCCTACGCCCAGGACTTCGATCTGGACCCGATCGCCAATCGCGATGGCTGGGTGCGCATCACTGGCCGTCGGCGCTAGAATGAGCGCCTGCATAATCCGGATCGCCGCATGACCGACAGCTTCGTCACTCAGTGCCCGCATTGCCAAACCAGCTTCCGCGTCAGCCATGCTCAGTTGAGCGTGGCCCGTGGTGTGGTTCGTTGCGGCTCGTGCTTGCAAGTATTCAATGCCGCCAAGCAGCTGCTGGAGCAGAGTCTTGGCCAGGAAGCGGCGTCTGCGGTTCCTGCCACCGTCGAGCCGCCAGAGCAACGGGCGATCAGCCTGAAGCAGTGGACCGCCGCCGAGCTGGATCTCGACAGCCTGGACCTGGACGAAGAACTCGCCCGACTTGAGCAACGGGAAATACAGCCGACCACCGAATTTGGCCGCCATCGCGAAGACACGTTGAGCGCTCGTCGCGACAGTACCGAGCACGATGAAGCGCCGTGGGCCGACAGCCTGTTCAGTGAGTCAGCAGCCGATCGCGCTCAGGCCGACGACATTGAAGAAGACACGAAACCGCCGACTGTCCTGCTCAAACCGGCACGCACCGAACCGTCGTTGACGCTGGAGCTGGTGGAACTCGACGATGAACCTCGTCCGCCCTTGGTGCGTCAGGACCTGGTGCTCGACTCGCCGCCACCGCGCGAACGCTTGTCCGCGACCGCCGACGTCGATGACATTGACGACGACCTCCCCTCGATAGAGCCCTTGCGCAAGAAACGCAGCGAACCGAACGGCCGCGCCGAAGCCCTGCAGGATCTGACCGACGATCCGCTGCAACTGGACTGGCAAAAACGTCGCTCCCCCTGGGGTAGACGGTTTTTCTGGTTGCTGTTGATCGTGCTCGCCGCAGGCGCCCTCGCCGGCCAGTACGTGGCTTACCATTTTGAAGAACTCGCGCGTCAGGACCAGTACCGTCCATGGTTCCAGCAACTGTGCCCGCAAATTGGTTGCACCGTGCCATCCAAAGTCGATATTGCCAAAATCAAGAGCAGCAACCTGGTGGTCCGCAGCCATCCGGACTTCAGCGGCGCACTGGTGGTCGATGCGATCATCTATAACCGGGCCGCATTCTCCCAGCCGTTTCCGTTGCTGGAGTTGCGCTTTGCCGACCTCAACGGTCACCTGATCGCCAGCCGTCGATTCAAACCTGGCGAGTACCTGAGCGGCGACCTCGAAGGCATGGCAGAAATGCCACCACAAACACCGATCCATATTGCGCTGGACATTCTGGATCCAGGCTCCAAAGCGGTGAACTACAGCCTGAGTTTCCACTCTCCCGAGTGAATCGGTTCACTGATCCCGGATTGGCGACGGATTTCTGACTTTGCCTGCGTGAACCAAACCGCTGGCGATAACAGAATAGTTGTTCAGATTTTGTTCAATTCAGCCTTTATCCAGTCATCGAGAGCGGGTATCATGCCAACCCTTTTTCGAACTCTCATGATCCGGCCCCACAACAGGGAAGTCCTATGTCGGCGGTACGCATCGGTCCATATACATTGCACAACGGCTTGATTCTCGCCCCCATGGCGGGCGTCACCGACCAGCCCTTTCGTCAGCTGTGCAAGCGATTGGGCGCAGGACTTGTAGTCTCGGAAATGGTGACCAGCGACATGAGTCTGTGGAACACCCGCAAATCGCGCATGCGCATGATCCACGAAGGTGATCCCGAGCCACGCTCGGTACAGATCGCCGGTGGGGATGCACAGATGCTGGCGGATGCGGCTCGGGCCAACGTCGAGCTGGGCGCACAGATTATTGACATCAACATGGGTTGCCCGGCGAAGAAGGTCTGCAACAAGGCCGCCGGATCTGCGCTGTTGAAGGACGAAGCATTGGTAACCGAGATCCTGCAGGCCGTCGTGGCCGCAGTCGATGTGCCGGTCACCCTGAAGATCCGGACCGGTTGGGACCGGGACAACAAGAACGGCCTGACGGTGGCGAAGATCGCCGAACAGGCAGGCATAACGGCGCTGGCGGTCCATGGCCGCACCCGTGCCGATCTGTACACCGGTGAAGCCGAGTACGACACCATTGCCGCGATCAAGCAGGCGGTGTCGATTCCGGTCTTTGCCAACGGCGATATCGATTCGCCGGAAAAGGCCCGGTACGTGCTTGACGCGACCGGTGCCGATGGCCTGCTGGTTGG
Source organism: Pseudomonas sp. LBUM1643 (assembly GCF_059716215.1). Taxonomy (NCBI): domain Bacteria; kingdom Pseudomonadati; phylum Pseudomonadota; class Gammaproteobacteria; order Pseudomonadales; family Pseudomonadaceae; genus Pseudomonas; species Pseudomonas sp. LBUM1643. The sequence goes on along the minus strand of NZ_CP166813.1, from coordinate 678,366 downwards.
CCGTGCTGCCCAGGGGCGGCCATGGATTTTTCGCGAGATCGATCATTACCTGCGTACCGGTGAAAAACTTCCGGCGCTGGAACTGATCGAGGTGGAACGCATACTGCTAGAGCATTTGGCCGCGCTGCACGTCTTCTATGGAGATGTCATGGGTGTGCGCATTGCTCGCAAGCATGTGGGCTGGTATCTCGCAACCTTGCCGGGCGCCAGGGAATTTCGCGCCCACTTCAATCGTTTGGAAGATACGGAAGCACAATGCGCCAACGTTCAGGGCTTCTTCGCCGAACGTTATAAGAGCCTGACAGGGGACGGAGAAGGGGTGGCCGCATGACGATGATGACCGAGACTTTAGTGAGTGGAACAACACCCGTGAGCGACAACGTGAATTTGAAACAGCACCTCAATACGCCAAGCGAAGAAGGTCAGACCCTTCGCGGGAGTGTCGAGAAGGCGCTGCACAATTATTTCGCCCACCTTGAGGGCGCTGCCGTCACGGATGTGTACAACCTGGTGCTCTCCGAAGTCGAGGCTCCCCTGCTCGAGTGCGTGATGAACTACGTCAAGGGCAACCAGACCAAGGCCAGCGAGCTGCTCGGACTCAACCGAGGCACGCTGCGCAAGAAACTCAAGCAGTACGATTTGCTGTAAGCATTCAATCAAACCAGAAAGGCGCCCGCGTAAAAACGGTCGCCTTTTTTGCTGACTCCTTTGCTTTTGATGGAAATTGAAATGACCGACCAGACTACCCGCCTGCCGATCCGCCGCGCCTTGATCAGCGTTTCCGACAAGACCGGGATCCTCGAATTCGCCAAGGAGCTTGAAGCTCTGGGCGTCGAGATCCTCTCCACCGGCGGAACGTTCAAGCTGCTGCGCGACAATGGCGTTGCCGCAGTGGAAGTCGCGGATTACACCGGTTTTGCAGAAATGATGGACGGTCGGGTCAAGACCCTGCACCCGAAAATCCACGGTGGGATCCTCGGTCGTCGCGGTATCGACGATGCCATCATGAACGAGCACGGCATCAAGCCGATCGACCTGGTAGCGGTCAACCTGTACCCGTTCGAAGCGACCATCAACAAGCCAGGCTGCGACCTGCCGACCGCTATCGAAAACATCGATATCGGCGGCCCGACCATGGTTCGCTCTGCAGCCAAGAACCACAAAGACGTGGCCATCGTGGTGAACGCCAGCGACTACGCCAACGTACTGGAAGGCCTCAAGGCCGGCGGCCTGACCTACGCTCAGCGTTTCGACCTGATGCTCAAGGCCTTCGAACACACCGCTGCCTACGACGGCATGATCGCCAACTACATGGGCACCGTGAACCAGGCCGCTGACACTCTCAGCACTGAAGGTCGCAGCGAATTCCCGCGCACCTTCAACAGCCAGTTCGTCAAGGCTCAGGAAATGCGCTATGGCGAGAACCCGCACCAGAGCGCGGCGTTCTACGTGGAAGCCAAGCCGGCCGAAGTCGGCATCGCCACCGCAACCCAGCTGCAAGGCAAAGAGCTGTCGTATAACAACGTGGCCGACACCGACGCCGCGCTGGAATGCGTGAAGAGCTTCGTCAAGCCCGCCTGCGTGATCGTCAAGCACGCCAACCCATGCGGCGTCGCCGTGAGCCCGGACGCCGAAGGCGGTATCCGTCAGGCCTACGAGCTGGCTTACGCCACTGATACCGAATCGGCGTTCGGCGGCATCATCGCTTTCAACCGCGAACTGGATGCCGAGACCGCCAAGGCCATCGTCGAGCGTCAGTTCGTCGAAGTGATCATCGCCCCGAGCGTCAGTGAAGAGGCCCGCGCCATCGTGGCGGCGAAAGCCAATGTGCGCCTGCTGGCTTGCGGCGAGTGGTCGGCTGATCGCGCTGCGGCGTGGGACTACAAGCGCGTCAACGGTGGTCTGCTGGTACAGAGCCGTGACATCGGCATGATCGGCAGCGAAGACCTGAAAGTCGTGACCAAACGCGCACCGACGGAACAGGAAATCAACGACCTGATCTTCGCCTGGAAAGTCGCCAAGTACGTCAAATCCAACGCCATCGTCTACGCCAAGAACCGTCAGACCATCGGTGTCGGCGCTGGCCAGATGAGCCGTGTGAACTCGGCACGCATTGCCGCGATCAAGGCGGAACACGCTGGCTTGCAGGTAGCAGGCTCGGTAATGGCCTCCGACGCGTTCTTCCCGTTCCGCGACGGCCTGGACAACGCGGCCAAGGTGGGTATCACCGCAGTGATCCAGCCAGGTGGCTCGATGCGTGATGCGGAAGTGATTGCAGCGGCTGATGAGGCCGGCATCGCCATGGTCTTCACCGGCATGCGCCACTTCCGTCACTGATACACCGCTCCCCCTGTAGGAGCTGCCGCAGGCTGCGATCTTTTGATCTTGATTTTAAAAAAACAAAATCAAAAGATCGCAGCCTCGTTTCACTCGACAGCTCCTACAGGGGTTTGCAGCGCCCCCACTGATTTTTGAGGTTTTTGAAATGAATGTTTTGATCATTGGCAGCGGTGGCCGTGAACACGCACTGGCCTGGAAAGTGGCTCAGGATCCGCGCGTGCAGAAGGTTTTCGTCGCGCCAGGCAACGCCGGCACCGCCATTGAAGCCAAGTGCGAAAACGTCGCCATCGACGTGCTGGCGCTTGAGCAGCTGGCTGATTTCGCCGAAAAAAACGTAGCGCTGACCATCGTCGGTCCGGAAGTACCGCTGGTAGCGGGCGTTGTTGATCTGTTCCGCGCCCGTGGCCTGGATTGCTTCGGTCCGACGGCTGGCGCCGCCCAGCTGGAAGGCTCGAAAGCCTTCACCAAGGATTTCCTGGCTCGCCACAAGATTCCGACCGCCGACTACCAGAACTTCACCGAGATCGAGCCAGCCCTGGCCTATCTGCGTGAAAAAGGCGCACCGATCGTGATCAAGGCCGACGGCCTGGCCGCCGGCAAAGGCGTGATCGTTGCCATGACACTGATTGAGGCCGAAGACGCCGTACGCGACATGCTGGCCGGTAATGCCTTCGGTGAGGCCGGTTCCCGCGTAGTCATCGAAGAGTTTCTGGACGGCGAAGAAGCCAGTTTCATTGTCATGGTCGACGGCAAGAATGTACTGCCGATGGCCACCAGCCAGGATCACAAACGCGTCGGCGACGGCGACACCGGCCCGAACACGGGCGGCATGGGTGCTTACTCTCCTGCCCCGGTGGTCACCAGCGAAGTGCACAAACGCGTGATGGACCTGGTGATCTGGCCGACCGTTCGCGGCATGGCCGAGGAAGGCAATGTCTACACCGGTTTTCTCTATGCCGGTCTGATGATCGACAAAGCTGGTAACCCAAAAGTCATCGAGTTCAACTGCCGTTTCGGTGACCCTGAGACCCAACCGGTCATGCTGCGTTTGCAGTCGAGCCTGGTATTGCTGGTCGAAGCCGCACTCGCGCAAGCACTGGATAAAGTCGAAGCACAGTGGGACCCGCGTCCGAGCGTCGGCATTGTGCTGGCCGCCGGTGGCTACCCGGGCGATTACGCCAAAGGCGTTGCCATTAACGGTCTGGATGCGGCGGCGGCGCTGGAAGGTAAAGTCTTCCACGCCGGTACTGCGCTGAAAGACGGTCAGGTAGTAACGGCCGGTGGTCGCGTACTGTGCGCAACCGCAATGGGCGTCAGCGTCGATGCGGCTCAGCAGCAGGCTTACAAGCTGGCGGCCAAAATAGACTGGGAAGGCTGTTTCTATCGCAAGGATATTGGCTACCGCGCCATTGCTCGCGAGCGTGGCGAAAATCAGGAATAAACGATTCATTCGGTCGGGCAAGGGCCACAGGCTCTTGCCGGACTATTCCGGCGCCGCGCATAGTTATAATCTGGCATCAACCTACGAAGGGATTTCGCCGTGCGCTGGCTCAGGATTGCCATAAGCCTCACTGTCACTCTGTTGACCTTGCTCTGCATGCCTGCGGCCCACGCCGCGCAAGGCAGTGGCTGGAGTGTATTGCTCGACGAACAGGGCAACCTGCAATTGAGCGACATCCGTTCCGTTCGTTACACCAATCAATTCAGTCCCATCGAACTTGAACGCCTCACCGCGGCCGAGCCCGAGGGCGCGTTATGGTTGCGTTTCAGGCTTGCGCCTGGCAAGCATGAGCAAGTGTTGAAGGTGTTCGCACCGGACCTGTCACACCTCAACCTCTATGTGCTTGAAGGCGACAAGCTCATCGAGCAAACCAATTCCGGGACGGATGAGCCAAAGGCCGAGCGCCCATTGCCCAGCAGCGATTTCATGCTGCCACTGCCCCAAAGCGACAAGCCTCTCGACGTGTACTTGCGCCTGGTGTCTGAACACCAGATGCGGCCTTACATCACGTTGCAATCGGCGGTTACCACCGCTGCCAATCAGACCCAGACCCTGATCTATGGCCTGCTATTCGGCTGCATCGGGATGCTGATCCTGCACAACCTCATCCGCTATGCCTATACCCGATCCCGCAGCAGTTTATGGCTGGCGGGTTGCGAGGCCTTGTTGATGCTCAGCCTGGCGATGCTGCTGAATCTCGCAGGGCCCTGGCTGCCCAATTGGCAGGCGTTACAGACGCCAGGCGCTTACGTCGCCTTGCTGATGACCGCTCCGTGCGGGCTCATGTTTGCATACCGCTTCTTCGCCCCGCTCGGCCCTCACCCGCTGAACAAGCTGCTGGTGGGCGACATCCTGTTCATCATTGCTTGCGGCCTGCTACTGCTATTCGTCAACACGCTGCCGCTGAATATCATTACCTACGCAATGGTTGCCCTCGCCGGTCTCAGCATGCTGTTCGTGGGCGCCTGGCACTGGCAAAAAGGCTATCGTCCGGCGCGCCTGTTCGTGGCCGCCATGGTGGTGTTCAATCTCGGCACATTGATTATCCTGCCCGCCTTGCTGGGGCTGACCCTGGTGGAACCCCAGGGCTTGATCACGACACTCCTGGCATTCATCTGCGTCAGCGGGCTGCTGATGAGCATCGCCCTGAGCGAACGCCAGCGCAGCATCACCGAAGACCGCTTCAGCGTCAGCCGAGACCTGGCCGCCAGCAACGCCGAAATCAACGCCAAAGCCGAGTTTCTGGCCAAGATCAGCCATGAAATTCGCACCCCGATGAATGGTGTCCTCGGTATGACCGAGCTGCTGTTGGGCACACCGCTTTCGGTCAAGCAGCGCGACTACGTACAGACCATCCACAGCGCCGGAAATGAACTACTTACACTGATCAACGAGATTCTCGACATCTCCAAGCTCGAGTCCGGGCAGATCGAACTGGACGATGTGCAGTTCGATCTCAATGCGCTGATCGAAGACTGCCTCAGCATCTTCCGCGCCAAAGCGGAACAACAGAACGTCGAGCTGATCAGCTTTATCCAGCCGCAAGTACCACGGGTCATCAGCGGCGATCCGACACGCCTGCGTCAAACCCTGCTGAGCTTGCTGGAAAACGCCCTGAAGAAAACCGACGAAGGCGAAATCCTGATCGTCGTTGCCCTCGACGAGCGCAGCGCCAAGCCGCGGTTGCGCATCGCCGTCCAGGACAGCGGCGAGCCGATGGACGCCGAAGAGCGCGACGCGCTGATGCATGCCGAACTCCACAGTAAAAATTTCCTTTCGGCCAGCCGTCTGGGCGGGAATCTCGGGCTGGTCATCGCCCGTCAACTGATTCGCCTGATGCAGGGGGAATTCGGGATCAAGAGCGGCGCCAACCAGGGCAGCACGTTGTGGCTGACCTTACCGCTTGACCCAGACCGTCTCGAGCACCCGACATCCGATCTGGATGGTCCCCTTCAAGGTGCGCGGGTACTGGTGGTCGATGACAACGACACCTGTCGCAAAGTGCTGGTGCAACAATGCACGGCCTGGGGCTTGAATGTCAGCGCCGCCCCTTCGGGCAAGGAAGCACTGGCGCTGCTGCGCACCAAAGCGCACCTGCGTGATTATTTCGATGTGGTCCTGCTGGACCAGAACATGCCTGGTATGACCGGCATGCAACTGGCGGCCAAGATCAAGGAAGACCCGAGCCTCAACCATGACATTTTGCTGATCATGCTGACGGGCATCAGCAACGCGCCGAGCAAGATCATCGCGCGCAATTCAGGGGTCAAGCGCATCCTGGCCAAACCGGTGGCCGGTTACACACTCAAGACCACCCTGGCCGATGAACTGAATCAGCGTAACAAAGGAGTGGCCGTGCCACACCGCCCGCCCACCGGACCGACGCTACCGATCAAGGTCCCCGGCGATTTCCGCATCCTGGTGGCGGAAGACAACAGCATCTCCACCAAAGTCATTCGCGGCATGTTGGGCAAGCTCAATCTGCAACCGGACACCGCCAGCAACGGCGAAGAAGCCCTGCAAGCCATGAAAGCGCAGCGTTATGACCTGGTCCTGATGGACTGCGAAATGCCAATACTTGACGGTTTTTCCGCGACCCAGCAACTGCGTGCCTGGGAAGTTGGCAACCAGCGGACCCGTACCCCCGTGGTAGCGTTGACCGCGCACATCCTCGCCGAGCATAAGGAACGCGCGCGGCAGGCTGGCATGGATGGGCACATGGCCAAACCGGTGGAGCTTTCGCAGTTGCGCGAGTTGATTGAACATTGGGTTGCCCAGCGCGATCTGCTGAACCAGACGGCGACGCAAACGTCCTGAGCCGACAGCCTCGACAGCGCCTGATAGACTCTCCCCTCGACTTCCATCGCCAGTGAGCCCGCCCCATGCTCCACGTGTTGTTCAGCGTTTACTTGAAGATGCTGGTGCTCTACAGCCCCTTCTTCGTCCTGTCCTGCTTTATCAGCCTGACCCGCGGCTACTCGCGCAAGGAACAACGTCGACTGGCCTGGAAAGTGGCAACCGCCACCTTGGTCTCCAGCGTCCTGTTGTACCTGTTCGGCCGAGTGATATTCGATGTCTTCGGCATCACGGTGGACGCGTTCCGCATCGGCGCCGGCAGCGTATTGTTTATCTCCGCACTCGGCATGGCTCAAGGCAAATCGGTGGTGCAAACCGACAACGTGCAGCAGGACGTGACCATCGTCCCGCTGACTATTCCCTTGACGGTGGGCCCCGGCACTATCGGCGCCTTGCTGGTGATGGGCGTGAGCCAGCCGCATTGGGACGACAAACTGACCGCCATCCTCAGCATCGCCCTGGCCAGCTTCACCGTTGGCGTGGTGCTTTATCTGTCCAGCCGCATCGAACGAATTCTGGGTGATCAGGGTTTGCAGATTGTCAGCCGGTTGATGGGATTGTTTGTGTGCGCGCTGGCGGCGCAAATAATCTTTACCGGGGTGAAAGGGTATCTAGTGCCCTGATCTGCATGGCAAACAAGACAGGGCTTTCGTTCTGAAAAACCCTGCCTTGCCCTTCAATACAGTCACTTAGAGCTTCAGTTTACGCACGAGAACCTTGTCCGAATAAGCATCAATTTTTTCGTGCACACGGGCGCGGTATTTCATGAACAGCTCCCGATCAAACGCGAATACCCCACCATCCGGAATAATGACCACCTCCTTTTCGAATTCGCTCCAGAAAAAGAAATCTTGTTCAACCACTGCTGTGCTGTAGCGCAAGCCGTAAAGACAGGCAATCGTTTCACCAGAATCAAGGCGCTCGCAGGGAGCACACTTGAGAATGCCCGCACCTGTGCGCGCGACATTCCCGCGGAAGAAGTTCCAGGCAAACTCGTCCATTTTTAACGCGCGGTAAGTCTCCTCGAACAGCTGCCCCAATCGCTCAAACCCCAATTCGCCAATAACCGTATGATTGAGGTTCATCAGTTGATGAACATTCGACACGCTGAGCGGCTCAGACGGGACTATAACTTTCAGTTTAAAGCCCGCTTTCAATAGCCGGCCCTGATAATAATCAAACCAGACTTTTCTTGAGGCCTGTCCTGGATATTTGTCATTCGCTGCAAGCTCTGCGTAGAGCAAACAGTCCTGTATATCCTGCTGATCCTGTGCAAAGACTGATTGAGCGAAGGACAACAGACAGCCACCTACTACAACGGCACTACTCAGCACTGACATAACACCTCCATTGCTCACTTACAACCAAACACTAGACAGGTCAATTAAACAAACCAACGGCTAACTTCACTTTCCGGTTATCTTCTTGAATAGACCATCATCATGCAGATCAAGAAAGTCATACACCTTCTGACGCTTGCGATCGAAAGCGCGCTTGTTGAACTTACGAATGCCTGCTGCTTGAAAGATGTGCACCCCTTGCGTATTGAAAGTAAAAAACAGGAAGTCGCCATCAAAGTTCTTGCTATACACATCCATCCCGCCCATAACCATTGCCATACCGCCACCCGGAGCAACGATACACGGCACTGCCTTGAAGCTAATAAGATCACTGCTTTTACTTGCCGTATCTATTAACTTCAACGCAGGCTTATCACCTTTCAGTTTTTCAACACCGGCAGCCACTAGACTCAATACATTACCTGAGCCCGCGCTGAGAACCGTTTCAAGCACCTGAAAAACGGCTTCATTCATTGTCAGCGTCAATGTTTTGGAATCATACCTTTTGCGAGTGTAACTTTCCGTCACCCAGCCGATGGCCGATAAGGCTCTATTGTATTCTGCGTATTTTTCTTCTTGTGTTGTGCCTGCAGGTAACTGACGGACTACCGCTTCGGCAAAAGCCTGGCTGTCCAATCCATCTTGCCTATCTTCCTGACCGAGGTGTTCGTCAAACACTACAAGAGATTGACCCACCACCGAGGCGTCACTATCCCCTGCTGCTCGGTTTGTAGTCAGGCTGTCGCCCGACGAGAACTTTCTGACGCGACGAGAGGACACATGGGTTAATTGAGCTTCGATTCGCTCAAAGTAGGTATCCTGCATCACCTCATCAAATGGAAGTTCCGAAGCTTTATTATTGATAGGGTTACTCATAAAATCTCCTTATAAAAATAACCGCCTCATGCGGCACAACCAAACTTAAAACACGCAACTCCACGCGTCAATTTTCGATAAAACAAATCAGATACCAATAATTGCAGCATTGTTAACGCTGAAATGTACGAGTTATATATAGTCAAACTGAAACAAGAAGAAGCGCGACCTCAGAACGAGGCCGCTGTCATTCAGGCAACCGGCTTGGTCTCATACCAACGCGGGGTGTACACCCACTGACCTCCATCACCCCGTGGAAATACGCAGGTCATGGATGAACCGATCAACACCATAGTTCGCATATCGACCTGATCCGGGGTCAATTGCCCCAAGGTGGTCACCCGCAGGGTCTGGCCAGGCCGGCCAATGTCCCTGCCTAACACCACGGGTGTTTGCGGTGTGCGGTGCCGGGCGACGATGTCTAAAGCCTGACCCAACTGCCAAGGACGTGAACGCGAAATCGGATTGTAAAAAGCCAGCGCCAGATCAGCTTGGGCTGCCAGATCCAGACGCTTCTCTATGATTGCCCAAGGCTTGAGGTTATCCGATAGCGACAACACACAAAAGTCATGCCCCAACGGTGCGCCTGCCTGGGCAGCGGTCGCAAGCGATGCCGAGACGCCAGGCAAAATCTCCAGGTCGACGTTGTGCCATGCCGGGTTGGGGGATTCATGCAGCGCTTCCAGCACCGCCGCCGCCATGGCGAATACGCCCGGGTCTCCGGAGGAAACCACGACAACGGAACGGCCTTGCGCCGCCAGTTCGAAAGCATGACGCGCACGCTGCATCTCTTCGCGGTTGTCCGTGCAATGCAGGACCTGATCAGCTCGAAAAGGCCCGGCCATGCGCACGTAGGTTTCGTAACCGAGCACATCGTTGGCGCGAGCCAATTCCGCTTTGACCGCCGGTACCATCAAATCGGCAGCGCCCGGACCCAGACCGATAACGGCCAGGCGCCCGCGAGGACGACCGATCAGCAACGGATCCAGCGGATGCTCGGCGACCGCGACAGTGATGCCGTTATGGCTGTGAACTGTCGCCGACGACCCAATCGCCCCATTGATCGTATCGCTGACACTGCCAGCCGCAGAAAACCGCAACGGCACACCGAGTTCATCAGCCGCATCACGCAGCGCCTGACTGGCCATCTGCTGATCACTGGCCACCAGACAGGCCAACGATTGCACGGCAATTTTTGCCTGCTGCAGGGCCTGGCGAATCGCATTGGGCAAATCTGCGACCTCGGCGTTTACCAACGCCAGCACACTTTTCGGGTAAATCAGTAGCTCATTCGCTACGGGCTCACGCTCGGCGCTACCAATATGAATCGCCAGATGCGCCTGTTGATCCTGCAGCAACTGCGCTTGCGCCAGCCAGGGCGCATCACCCTCGATACGAACAGGCTCGCCACCGAGCAAATCGGAAACGAATCGCTTGCCGAGTTCAAGGTCGCCCAGTGCATAACCCTTCGGCGGATTCAGCAAACAGGTGCCAAACCGCAGCTCACCACTGGTGGTAATGGCCGCTGCCACGCCCAGTCCTTGAGCAATGTCGCGGGCCAACACGTTCACACCGCCCAGCCCACCCAACAACGGCACCACCGCGCTGCCGTCTTCTGCAACGGCCAGTACCGGCGGCTCCGCACCTTTTTCCAGGAGCAGTGGCGCCAGCGTGCGGATCACGATTCCGGCGGCACACAGCGCAATGATGGGTGTGTTTTGTTGATAGAGCTCGCGCAGAGTGGAGCCGAATTCGTGATAAATGACGTCCACGCCCTCGACCCGTCCAGACAAGCCGTGGATCAGCGCGCCTGGCAGCAGTCGTTGAATGTCACGCGCGGTCGCGAGGCTGCCATCGCCGAGAATGACGATCGCCGGAACTGGATGAGTCATCAGCCCTGCCACCTTTCACCTGGAACGATGATCAACGAGAAATACGGCGAAGACATCGGCTCAACCTGATCCAGCGGTACGATTTTCTGATTAGCCATGGTCGCGCGCTCGACGTACAGCGCACGCTGCGCCAAACCGAGTTCTTCCAGTACCTGTCGAACCTTGGGGAAGTTGCGCCCCAGTTTCATGATCACTGCTGCATCGGCGTCGGCAAGGCGGCGCTTGAGATCCTCATGGGGCAAGACACCCGATAACACCGACAGGCTCTGATTGCGATAAACCAGCGGCGCGCCCAGTACCGAAGCCCCTCCAAGCATCGAACAGACACCCGGTACGACCTGCGCTTCATAGCGCTCGGCCAGACGATCGTGCAGGTACATGTAGGAGCCATAGAAGAACGGATCGCCTTCGCAGATCACCGCCACATCGCGGCCGGCATCCAGATGCGCGGCAAGCTCTTCGCCCGCCGCGTCGTAGAAGTCGCTGATCACTTGTTCATAGGACAGCGGCGCCGGCAACGCCTCGGTAGTCACCGGATACACCAGCGGCAACAACGTCTGTGCATCCTGTAAATGAGCTTCGATGATGCCGAACGCATTGCCCTTTTTGCCTTTGGCGACGAAGTACGCCACCACCGGCGACTCGCGCAACAGGCGCAGTGCCTTGACGGTAATCAGTTCCGGATCACCGGGCCCGACACCCAGGCCGATCAAACGTCCACGTTGCTGCATCATTCGATCTCCGTGGCGAGGGCATTGACAGCGGCAGCGGCCATGGCGCTTCCGCCGAGGCGGCCTTGCATGATCACAAACGGCACGCCGCGACTGTCAGCCGCGAGCGCTGCCTTGGATTCGGCAGCACCCACGAAGCCCACGGGGAAACCGAGAATCAGCGCCGGTTTCGGGGCGCCGGCATCGAGCATTTCCAGCAAATAAAACAATGCCGTCGGTGCGTTACCGATGACCACCACGCTGCCTTCCAGGTGCGGGCGCCACAACTCCAGCGCCGCGGCGGACCGGGTGTTGCCCAGTTCGCGCGCGAGGTCTGGCACGCCTTCGTCACGCAGCGTGCAGATAACCGAGTTGTTGGCCGGTAGCCTTGTGCGGGTAACGCCCTCGGACACCATTCGTGCATCACACAGGATCGGCGCTCCGGCGGCGAGTGCATCGCGGCCGGCCTTGCCGGCCCCTTCGGAAAACTGCAGACCGTCAATGGCATCGACCATGCCGCAGGCGTGGATCACTCGCACCGCGAGTTTTTCCAGATCGGTCGGGATTCGCTCAAGGTTGGCCTCGGCACGAATGATCGCGAAGGAGTTGCGATAGATCTCCTGACCGTCGCGGATGTAATCAAGCATCAAGGGGGCTCCGTGGGCGGGCATCAAGCAATGCGCCCGCCGCTTCAATAGTGAGATTGCGTGCTTGCAGCGCGCCGAAACCCGGCAGCGCTGCATCGCGAAAATAGAGGTCGTAGTGACCCTGACCGGTCGCCAGCAATGTGACGGGGGCGGTGTGTGCGCAAGCACAGGATCGCGGGCAGCCTGACAAGTGGACCTGCTCCTGTGCGTGTCGACCTTGTCGCAATACGGACATCCGTTGCGCATCGCCTTTGGTGTCGGAGAGACCTTTGCCGCAACCGGCAGAACCGGTGCAAGCGACAAGATGAGTCAGCGGCTGATGGGTGTCGACCAGATACCCCAACGCCTGCAAACGCTGGCGCACCAGCGATGCATCCTTCTGGCGAATGTTGGGCAGCAGCAAGCTCTGCCAAGGGGTCAAGCGCAGGCTGGCATCTGCGAATTCTTCAGCCAGATGGGCCGCCCCCCTGAGCATCGAAGGATCCATACGCCCCAGCGGCGGCATGACGCCCACATACACGAGGCCTTCCTGAAGCTGCGGGTAGGTGCCAATCGGCAAGCCCGGCCCTGTCACCGTTCGACGCCACTGATCAAGGGCGATCAGTGGCACGCGACCGGCCAACAGGGGTAGCAATGAATCGGCTGAACGCTCTGCCAACAGGTGCCGCATGCGGGTCTGGTCCGGGCGCGCGAGCTCAAGAAACACCTCCAGAACGGCCACCACCAAAGCATGTCCGTCCTTTAGACGTACGGCCGCAATTGGCGAGTCGGTGGGGCATCCCGCGAATCCGAAAGCCAGCAGCAGCTCGCCGTTTCGCTGCGTTGCGCTCAGCCAGAGATCGTGCGGATGTTCGAGCATTGCCAGCGCTTCGCCACCATCCAGTTGCACGGCAAACTTGGCCGATAACTCATGGAAGCGCGGATGGGTTTGCAGGCTGTCCAGAACCTGTCGGGCCAGGGGACGACTGTCGATCAGCCTATGGGGGTCAATGCCGGCAGCGGGGCTCAGCATCAGATTGCGTACGTCGTCGCCTGCAACGGTTGTGGGGCCCAATTCGGCGGCCAGCAAATGATCGATCAGCGCTGTTGCCTGCTCACCAATACCGCGAATTTGCAGGTTGGCCCGATTGGTGGCCTCTATCACGCCACCGGCAAATCGCTCGGCGGCATCAGCCACGGCGATGGCTTGATCCGTGCGAATAGAGCCACCGTCGAGTTTGATCCGGCAGATCCCGCCGTCCAGCGCCTGGACGACACGCAACAATCCGGGACATGCCGAAGGGCGCAAGGGACTGGAGGTCGGACGTGATTTCACGGGAAGGCCGTTAACGGGATCAAGGGCGGCATTATGCCTGCTTTGCCCGGCCGGATGAAAAGCTCAAGCACATAGACGACGAAACGCGTCGCCCCAGGGCTTTAAGTCTCAAACACTCTTGGTGCCCTGTCGTTTCACACACTTAACTGCAAGTATTAATTCCTTTCCGACAAGGGAACGCCATGATCGACGCGCTTAAATACAACGAACTCGCGCTGTTCTCTCTCGACGAACAAAGTCTGATGGGACTGCGCTTTCAGGCCATCCCTGCGAGAGGAAAGTGCGGGAGCTCAAAATGAAGAAGTTTGATCTGCGAAAAAACCAACAATAAGACCAGCCCCGCCGCCGACGCTTTGGCAAACTCCATCAGTGCCACTCTCCATTGAGCCGCTATCGACACGCGAATACCCTTAACACCGCGCTATGATGCGCAACCGCACAGGACAACCTGGGCCTGAGCAATGCAATGATTCGGCTTCGTTTGATAAATGAGGAACAGCATGACCCCCTGGCTGACGGTGGTAGGTATCGGTGAGGAAGGCTTCAAGGGGCTGGGCAAAACGGCCCGACACGCGTTGCTAAGCGCTTCGCGAATTATCGGTGGCCAGCGCCAACTCGATTTGTTGCCTGCCTGCATCCGTGGCGAACGGCAATTGTGGCCCAGCCCTTTCTCGCTGACACCCGTATTGGCAAGTCGCGGTGAACCCGTCTGCGTACTGGCCAGCGCAGACCCGATGTTCTTCGGTGTCGGCGCCAGCCTCGCTCGGCAATTGCCCGCTGATGAAATGCTGATCCTTCCCGCGCCGTCTTCCTGCTCCCTGGCCGCCGCGCGGATGGGTTGGGCATTGCAGGACACGCTGACGCTGTCGGTGGTCGCCCGTCCCATTGCCGCGCTGAATGCGCATTGGGCCAGCGGCGTTCGCCTACTGGTACTGAGCAACGACGGCCAAAGCCCTGCCGCGATCGCTGGGCAATTACGCGAGCGCGGTTTCGGTCCGAGTCGGCTGAGCGTGCTGGAACATTTGGGCGGCGCAGCCGAGCGCCGCATCGATGGCGTCGCCGATGACTGGAGCGATCCGGTGATCGCCGACCTCAATCTGATCGCCATCGATTGCATTGCCGCGCCCGACACTCCGCGCCTGTCACGTCTGGCAGGCCTGCCCGACTGCGCCTTCAAGCATGACGGTCAGCTGACCAAACGCGACGTTCGCGCCATCACCCTCGCGCGACTGGCACCGACACCGGGTGAACTCATGTGGGACGTGGGCGCAGGCAGCGGCTCGATCGGCATTGAATGGATGCGCACCCACCCGAGTTGCCGCGCGCTGGCCATCGAAGCCGACGAAGGCCGACAGCGTTTGATCGAGCACAACCGCGACGTACTGGGCGTACCGGGTCTGCAGCTGATTCGCGGCAGTGCGCCGCAAGCCCTGGAGGGTCTTGAGCGGCCGGATGCGATCTTCATCGGCGGCGGTGTCACCCGCGAGGGCGTGCTGGATGCCTGCTGGACTGCACTGAAACCAGGTGGTCGGTTGATCGCCAACGCCGTGACATTGCAAAGTGAAATGACCCTCATGGGTTGGCGCGAGCAGCACGGCGGCGAGCTCACGCGCATCCATATAGCGCAGGCGCAACCCTTGGGCGACTTCGATACCTGGCGTCAGGCGCTGCCCATTACGCTGCTGGACGTGGTCAAACCTTTCGATGCGTGACGAAACCGCCGAACACCCCGCCCCCCTGCGCAGCGGCCTGACCACAGGCAGCTGCGCTACCGCCACCAGCCTCGCGGCCGCTCGATTGCTGCTCGGTGGCGTGAGTTCGGATGCGGTGGACATCACCCTGCCCAAGGGCAAGCACGTACAGATGCGCCTGGAGTTCTGCCGGCTGACAGTCAACGGTGCCGAAGCGGGAACAATCAAAGATGCGGGTGACGATCCGGACGTCACTCATGGCGCCCTGCTCTATTCCCAGGTACACCTGAACCCCCAACCGGGCATACGTTTCAATGCCGGCCATGGCGTCGGCACCGTGACCCGTCCAGGTCTGGTACTGGGCGTCGGTGAACCGGCGATCAACCCGGTCCCGCGCAGGATGATCACCGACCATCTGACCCTGCTGGCAGACGAACTCGGCTACCGCGGCGGTTTCGAGGTCACGGTCAACGTCGAAGGTGGCGAGGCGCTGGCACTGAAAACCATGAACCCGCGTCTGGGAATCCTCGGCGGGCTGTCGATTCTCGGTACTAGCGGCATCGTCCGGCCATTCTCCTGCGCGGCCTACATTGCGTCGATCCATCAAGGCATCGATGTCGCGAAGACCAACGGCTATCTGCACATCGCCGCCTGTACCGGCAATGCCAGCGAAGACACCATGCGCCGGGTCTATGACCTGCCGGAAATCGCCCTGATCGAAATGGGCGACTTCGTCGGCGCAGTGCTCAAGCACCTGCGCAAAGTGCCCGTGGATAAACTCAGCCTGTGCGGAGGTTTCGGCAAGATCAGCAAGCTGGCTGCCGGCCACATGGACCTGCACAGTCGACATTCGAGTATCGATTTGCCGCAACTCGCGCAATGGGCCGCCGCAATAGGTGCTGATAAACATCTGCAACAAGCGATCCGTGATGCCAATACCAGTCAGCAAGCCCTGGCCATGGCCAGCGCCGCCGGTATCGCGCTGGGCGATGCGGTGTGCCAGCACGCCCTGGACTTCGCTCGCAGCGTGGTGCCGGCGCAGGTTCAGGTCGAAGTCTTTGCCATTGATCGTCAGGGCGGCATTGTCGGCCACGCGGGAGCTTTCCATTGAAACGCATCTTGTTGCTCGGCGGCGTCACTGAAGCCCTGGCCATCGCTCGCACCCTTGGGCCGGAACACATCTATAGCCTGGCAGGAATCGGTCGTGTACCCACCGATTTGCACTGTCAGGTACGTGTCGGCGGTTACGGTGGCGCCGAAGGATTGGCGCAATTCATTCTCGATGAAGGAATCGAACTGTTGCTGGATGCGACCCATCCCTACGCCGCGCAAATCAGTCAGAACGCTGCCGCCGCGGCTCGCTTGAGCGCGATTCCCTGCTGGGCATTGCGACGTCCGGCCTGGCAGCCACAGGCCGACGATGACTGGCGCGAAGTCAGTGACTGGCGCGAGTTGATTGAAGCGCTGAAACCCTTCAAGCGCCCGTTGTTCACCCTCGGCCGCGAACCCTTGCAACACCTGGATGAAATCCCGCCAGAGCAATTCTGGACGCTGCGCGCGCTGGACGCTTATCCGGGAAACGAACGCTGCGAAGTCATCGGCGCCCGCGGCCCTTTCCTGATCGACGATGAGCGCGAACTGTTCGAACGTCGGCAGATCGATGTGCTGATCAGCAAGAACAGCGGCAGTACGGCCACCGAGCCGAAACTGGAAGTGGCGCGCGAGCGAGGGGTGCCGGTGTTGGTGTTAAAGCGGCCGGTGTTGCCGGAGGTCGATCGAGAGTTTGCGTCGGTAGGTGAGCTACTAAAAGTGCTGTCCGTGTCAGACGATTCCTGAAGTCTGCAAAACATCACGACTTTGCCGGCAACATTCTCGGAAGGCGCCGGCTATACGATCAGCGGCTTCACTTTTATCGTACGTGTTCTTTGCCTGTGCCAGCACATCAACCCGTAACTGCGGGACATCGGGCTCGCCCTGAAGAAATGCTGCTTGCCTGTGTGTATCCCAAGGAATACGATCAATCATGTTCAACTTTGAGCGTTCCGAAGCGTTCGCCCTCTGGCTCGACTCATTGAAAGATACCGTCGGAAAAGCTCGAATCATCGCCAGACTCCGGGCTGCCGAACATGGGAACTTCGGCGATTGTGAATCCGTAGGCCAAGCCGTTTATGAAATGCGTGTTCATTACGGTCCAGGCTACAGAATGTACTTCACCCGCCGAGGCGAAATTGTTTATCTGCTCCTGATAGGAGGTGACAAGTCGACTCAAAAACGAGATATCAAACGCGCTATCCAAATGGCGCAAAACATCGGCAGTGAGGAGTAAATCATGACCGAACAATTCGTCCGTTTCGATGCCGCAGATTTTCTTAAGACGCCGGAAGAAATGGCGGCTTACCTCGATGCCTGCTTTGAAGAGGACGCAGGCGACGGTGTTCTGATACGTGCAGCACTTAACGATATCGCCAGAGCACAAGGCATGACCCGGATTGCCCGTGAAGCGGGCTTGGGTCGTGAGAGTCTGTACAAAGCGTTGAGCAGCTCTGGCAATCCTGAATTCGCGACTATCATGAAGGTTATGAAAGCCTTGGGCATGCGCTTGCATGCCATCGCCGTCTAAACGTGCTGCGACACCACACCGCATGCCACGTTTTTACTTATCGGCCTTGATCAGGCTAAATAGCCGCGCCTGATCGCCCACCCACCGGATTTGCCCCATGTCCCGACAACGGCTCGCAATTGCCTGGATCGCCTGCTTCGCAGTGCTGTTCAATATGCTCGCCATGCCGATGACCGGTGCGATGGCGCAGTCGGCAAAGTCGCCTGCCGAACAATTGTTATGGGGCAGCTTCTGCACCTCCGGCGGCACGAAGATGGTGGCGATTTCCATCGGCGACATCGAGCAGAAAGCCCCGCAAAACGACGATCATTCCAACATGCAGCACTGCTGGTGTTGCTCTGGTTCCTCGCCTCTTGTGGCATTGCCCGGCCATGAACCACAACCGTTTTTCGCCCGCTTCGAGGCCAACCGAAGCCAGCCCCCCGCCGCACTCGACACACGCACTCCGCGCCAGCAATGGCCGAGCCTGAACCCCCGCGCGTCCCCTCTGGTGTGATTTCTTCTCGCAATTGACTGCGTCTTGAATCCATCCGGAGTACTGCCATGTTGAACAAACTCATCGTTCTGGCTGCGTTGCTGCTGCCTGCCTGCTTTGCCAACGCCAATGAATACAAGGCCGGCGAGCTGGAAATCGCTCACCCCTGGTCTCAGGAACTGCCACCCAATGCGCCGACCATCGCGGCGTATTTCGTGATTCACAACAAAGGCAAAACCGCTGACCGGCTGCTCAGTGTCGACTCGCCTATTGCCGGCGATGCTCAGTTGCACGAACACATCAAGCAGAACGACCTGATGAAAATGCAGCAGGTGCCGAGCGTCGAAATCCCTGCCGGTGGCGAAGTCACTTTCGCGCCGATGGCGTATCACGTGATGCTGCTGGAGCTGAAAGACCGCAGTCTGCTGGCCGATGGCAAACGCTTCCCGCTGACGATGCACTTCGAGAAGTCCGGAGACGTGACCGTTGAAGTCACGGTGCAGAAGAAGGCGCCGGACGGCATGCAAGCGCACGTGCATACCCAGTAACTGACAGCACCGAGCCCGCCCATGCGCCCGCTTAGCGCCAGGTCATCCGCCTCCCGTCGTCAGCCTTTGAGCCTGACCCGCGGCAGCTGGATCAGCCTGTTCGCCATGTTGATGATCTTTATCGGCCCACTGATTTCTCAGTCGATGCCGATGGGTCAACGCGCGAGCCTGTCCGGCTCCATGAACATGTCGATGGACATGCCCATGGAGATGTCGGCCATGGACCACGGCGCCCAGCCCGCCGCCGAGCATTGCCCGCCTAAACCCGATCACCATGCCCTCTGGGAGAAATGCGGCTACTGCAGCCTGTTGTTTAACTGCCCGGCACTGACGGGCGGCCAGTCTTTCGTCGCATTCGATACACCCACAGCCACAACCTTCAGTACTCCCTCTCCACGCTTGGGCCACGCCCGGCAAACCTTCTTTCCCGGTGCTCGCACCCGAGCCCCGCCCATCGTCGCGTAAACACCTGCATAAGCTCTCACACGGTCTCGAAGACAGCCCAAGGCTGCCGGCCGTGTCGTTTACGACTGTTCGATGGAAATTGTCATGTCCAGGTTTTCTGCTGACACACGCTTGAGCGCTGCCCAAGCTACTTTCGCCCTGAATGAATCCCGTGTTCGTTTCAGGCACGCCACCGCCCTTCTTTGTGGCGCTTTGCTGACACCCATGGTGTTGGCCGATGAACACGCAGGTCATGGCGAAGAACTGAGCCCTACGGTGATCACAGCCATCGCACCCAGCTCCCCGCTGACCATCGTCACCAACCCCAAGGACCCGCGCCAGCCGGTGCCGGCCAGCGACGGCGGCGATTACCTGAAGACCATTCCCGGCTTCGCCCTGGTGCGCAACGGCGGCACCAACGGTGATCCCGTGTTGCGCGGCATGTTCGGTTCGCGGCTCAACATCCTCACCAACGGCGGCATGATGCTGGGCGCCTGCCCTGGCCGGATGGACGCGCCAACCTCTTACATCTCGCCGGAAACCTACGACAAACTCACCGTCATCAAAGGCCCGCAAACCGTGTTATGGGGACCCGGAGCGTCGGCCGGCACCATCCTGTTCGACCGCGAGCCTGAAAGCTTCGGCGAGCTTGGCACACGGGTGAACGCCAGCGTGCTGGCCGGCTCCAATGGTCGTTTCGACAAGGTGGTGGATGCCGCTGCCGGTGGTCCGCTGGGTTACGTTCGGGTGATCGGCAACACCGCGCATGCCGACGATTACAAGGACGGTAACAACGACACCGTGCCGTCACGCTACGACAAGTGGAATGGCGACGTTGCAGTGGGCTGGACGCCGGACGCCGACACCCTGCTGGAATTGACCGCCGGCAAGGGCGATGGCGAAGCGCGTTACGCTGGACGCGGCATGGACGGCTCACAGTTCAAGCGTGAAAGCCTCGGCTTGCGTTTCGAGAAGTCGAACATGGGTGAGGTGCTGGACAAGGTCGAAGCGCAGGTCTACTACAACTACGCCGACCACGTGATGGACAACTACACCCTGCGCACGCCTTCCGGCACCGGGATGATGGCCGGCCCCATGGCCTCGAACGTCGACCGCCGGACCCTCGGTGCACGGATCAAAGCGACCTGGCGCTGGGCCGATGTGCAGTTGATCAGCGGCATCGACGCGCAGACCAACGAACACCGCCAGCGCAGCGCCATGGGCATCGATACCTATAAGGACCTGCCGTACACCAAGGACGCCGACTTCCATAACTACGGCGTGTTCAGCGAGCTGACCTGGTACGCCACCGACAACGACCGGCTGATCACAGGCGCGCGACTGGACCGCGCCTCGGCCAAGGATTTCCGTCAGACCACCGGCTCGGGGATGATGACGCGCCCCAATCCGACCGCCGACGACACCCGCGCCAACACCCTGCCCAGCGGCTTCGTCCGCTACGAGCATGACCTGGCGGACAGCCCGGCCACGCTCTACGCCGGACTCGGTCACACCCAGCGTTTCCCGGATTACTGGGAGCTGTTCTCGCCCAACTCCGGGCCTGTCGGATCGGTGAACGCCTTCGATTCGATCAAACCCGAAAAAACCACCCAGCTCGATTTCGGCCTGCAATACAAAACCGAAGAACTCGACGCCTGGGCCTCGGGTTATGTCGGGCAGGTGCGCGACTACATCCTGTTCAACTACACGCCCGGAATGATGGGCATGACCTCCCAGGCCGAGAACATCGACGCGCGGATCATGGGTGGCGAACTCGGTGCGGCCTACAAGCTGACCAGCCACTGGAAGGCTGATGCAACCCTGGCCTACGCTTGGGGCAAGAACAGCAGCGACGGCAGCGCATTGCCACAAATGCCACCGCTGGATGCGCGTTTCGGCTTGACCTACAGCGAAGACAACTGGAGCGCCGGCGCACTGTGGAGAGTGGTCGCCGCGCAAAACCGTATCGACCAGAACAAGGGCAACGTGGTCGGCAAGGACTTCGACAAAACGGCGGGCTTCGGCGTGTTCTCGCTCAACGGTGCCTACCGTATCAACAAAAACTGGAAGGTCAGTTCTGGTGTGGACAACCTGTTCGGCAAGGCTTACGCCGAGCATTTGAACCTGGCGGGGAACGCGGGTTTCGGCTACCCGGCCAATGACCCGCAAGCCATTAAAGAACCGGGGCGCACGCTCTGGACCAAAGTGGACATGAGCTTCTAACAAGAAAAGTCAAAAGATCGCAGCCAGCGGCCGCTCCTGCATGAACCGCATCTCCCGTAGCCGCTGTGTAGGAGCTGTGTAGGAGCTGTCGAGTGAAACGAGGCTGCGATCTTTTCAAGACAATTAATTCGCCAAAGCGGAGCACAACCAATGAAACAGCCCAAAGTGAATTTCTACAACCTGGCCTGGCGTTGGCATTTCTATGCCGGTCTGTTCGTCGCGCCATTCATGGTGATGCTGGCGTTGACGGGCGTTATTTACCTGTTCAAACCGCAACTCGATCCGTTGATGTACGGCAGCCTGCTGAACGTTCCAGCCGGCCACCACACGGTGGCGGCCGACGACCTGCTCAAGCGGGTCAAAGAGGCGTATCCACAAGCAACGATCAAGCAATACCTGCCGCCAATCAGTGCAGAACGCAGCGCGCAATTTGTCGTCGTTAACGAAGGCACCGAGCTCAACGTGTTCGTCGACCCCTATCACGGCGACATCCTGGGTGAGCAAGACGCCAAGATGAATCTGCAGGCCATCGCGCGGTCGATTCACGGCGAGCTGATGATCGGCACCGTGGGTGATCGACTGGTCGAACTGGCCGCCGGCTGGGGTATTGTGCTGGTGGTCTCCGGCGTCTTTCTATGGTGGCCGCGCGGGCAGGCAGCCGGCATTCTATGGCCGCGCTTGAGCAGCCGGGGCCGAGTGCTGTGGCGCGACCTGCATGCCGTCACCGGCTTCTGGGGCGCCGCGTTTCTGTTGGTGATGTTGCTCAGTGGCATGACCTGGACCGGCTTCTGGGGCAAACAATACGCGGGCGTGTGGAATGTCTTCCCGGATGCGATGTGGAATGACATGCCCAAGTCCGACGTCGAGGCTCGCAGCCTCAATACCGCCACGCGCCAGACCGTGCCTTGGGCGATGGAAAACACGCCGATGCCGATGTCCGGCGACCACGCCGAACACATGAACCACGACGATGCGACAGCCGGTCCTGCGGCACCGACCATCAGCTTGCAAGCGGTGCAAAACATCGCTGAGCAGCGCAAGGTCGAGCCGGGCTACAGCATCACGTTTCCGACCACCGCGACGGGCGTGTTCACCATCGCAGTGTTCGCCGACGACCCGCGAAACGACGCCACCCTGCATGTCGATCAATACACCGGCAACGTCCTCGCTGACGTGCGTTGGGAACACTACGGCAATGTCGCCCGCGCTACGGAAGTGGGCGTGATGTTGCACGAGGGCAAGATGTTCGGCGCGTTCAACCAGATCGTCGTGTTGCTGATCTGCCTGATGATTCTGCTCAGTGCCGTCAGTGGCGTGGTGATCTGGTGGAAGCGTCGTCCGCAGGGCAAATTCGGTGTGCCGCCACTGCGTCACGACCTGCCGAAATGGAAAACCGCGATGGTCATCATGTTTGCACTGGCGGTGGCGTTCCCGCTGGTAGGTGCGTCGCTGGTGGTGGTGTGGGTGCTGGATCGGGTGGTGTTGTCGCGATTCAATCGGCAGACCGAATCGGCATCATCTTCATCGTCATGAAACGCACGAGATGACTGCTTCAGAGGGCCGCCGCTGATTATGCAGAGGCCCCTGTAGGAGCTGTCGAGTGAAACGAGGCTGCGATCTTTTGACGTTGTTTTTTTTAAAGACAAGATCAAAAGATCGCAGCCTCGTTTCACTCGACAGCTCCTACATGGCTCCTACATGGCTCCTACATAGCACCTAAGAATAATTGCATCGTTGTCCGCAACATCTGCGCCCCAATCTGGCGCACCACTTCGCACCAGCGCGCCAGACGCGATCCTTCATAGTGCGCCGCCAAGCAGCGCAACCCCTCTAGTACGTCATTTCTGCGCCTTTTGCCGACCAGGCACAGCCCTTGCTAAAGACCATTCAGAAGTCCGCATCTGCCAACCAAGAAAAATTTCTAACGTTCATGGAGATCGCACAATGAAGCGTCGCAGCTTGATCAAGGCTTTCACACTATCGGCATCGATTGCCGCGATGGGCATGACCTGGACTGTCCAGGCCGCCGAAACCATCAAGGTCGGTATCCTGCACTCGTTGTCCGGCACCATGGCGATCTCTGAAACCTCCCTCAAAGACATGGCGTTGATGACCATCGACGAAATCAACGCCAAGGGCGGCGTGAACGGCAAGATGCTGGAGCCTGTGGTGGTCGACCCCGCGTCGAACTGGCCGCTGTTCGCTGAAAAAGGCCGACAGCTGCTGACTCAGGACAAGGTTGCCGTGGTCTTCGGATGCTGGACGTCGGTGTCGCGCAAATCGGTATTGCCAGTGTTCGAAGAGCTCAATGGCCTGCTCTTCTATCCCGTGCAATACGAGGGCGAAGAGATGTCACCGAACGTGTTCTACACCGGCGCCGCACCGAACCAGCAGGCGATACCGGCAGTGGAATACCTGATGAGCGAAGAAGGCGGCAGTGCCAAGCGCTACTTCCTGCTCGGCACCGACTACGTCTATCCACGTACCACCAATAAAATCCTGCGCTCGTTCCTTCATTCCAAAGGCGTGGCAGACAAAGACATCGAAGAGGTCTACACCCCGTTCGGCCACAGCGACTACCAGACCATCGTGGCCAACATCAAAAAATTCTCGGCCGGTGGCAAGACAGCCGTCATTTCCACCGTCAACGGCGACTCGAACGTGCCGTTCTATAAAGAACTCGCCAACCAGGGTTTGAAAGCCACCGATGTACCGGTTGTAGCGTTCTCCGTCGGCGAAGAAGAACTGCGCGGCATCGACACCAAACCGCTGGTGGGCAACCTGGCGGCGTGGAACTACTTCGAGTCGGTCCAGAACCCGGCGAACACCCAGTTCGTCGCCGACTGGAAAGCCTACGCCAAGAAACACAACTTGCCGGGCGCGGATAAAGCGGTGACCAACGACCCGATGGAAGCCACCTACGTCGGCATCCACATGTGGGCGCAAGCGGTAGAAAAAGCCAAATCCACCGACGTCGACAAGGTTCGCGAAGCGCTCGCCGGCCAGACCTTCGCCGCACCGTCCGGCTACACCCTGACCATGGACAAAACCAACCACCACCTGCACAAGCCCGTGATGATCGGCGAGATTCAGGCTGATGGTCAGTTCAACGTGGTGTGGCAGACCGAAGGCCCGATCCGTGCCGAACCGTGGAGCCCGTTCATTGCCGGCAACGACAAGAAGCCGGATTACGCGGTGAAGAGCAACTAAGCCACTGGACGTCGGGCCCGGACGCTTCGTCCGGGACCGACAAAAATCCCTGTAGGAGTGAGCCTGCTCGCGATCGCGGTGGGACAGTCAACAGAGTTGTTGATTGATAGACCGCTATCGCGAGCAGGCTCACTCCTACATTTAGTCCGCGCAAGGCCTTACATATGCCCACCGCCCTTTACCGTTTCATCCTCGCCCTCGCACTGTTGGTGCCGATGGCCACCCACGCCAGCGACACCGAAGACTTCGTCGCCGCCAATCCCGTGCAGCAGGCAAAGCTGCTCGAATCCTGGGCTGCGCAGCCCGACCCTGCCCGTGTCGAACTGATCAACGCCCTGCAACAAGGCGAGCTGACCGTCGACGGACAAGTCAAAACCCTGCGCCTGAACAACCGTCTGCGGGGGCTGATCGACACCGCGCTGGCCAGCCACCAACTGCTCGCGGCCGACGCGAAAATCCGCCTCGTTGCCGCGCAGCAATTGCAGAAAAGTGCCAAACCGGCGCAGCTGAAATTTCTCGACCTGCAACTCGCCGCCGAACAGGACGAGGGCGTTCACGCAGCCTTGAGTCTCGCACTGGCCAACCTGCAACTGGTGGACAATGACCCGGCGGTGCGTCTCGCCGCCGTACGTCTGCTCGGCGAAACGGGCGATCCACTGGCCCGTACCCGCCTTGAAAGTCTGCTGGAGCCCGGCGTCGAAACCGATGCCACGGTACGCACGGCAGCGGAAACCAGCCTGGCCCAGGTCAAACGCAAATTGCTGATCGGCGAGATCCTGGGGCAAGCCTTCAGCGGCATGTCCCTCGGTTCAATTCTGCTGCTGGCAGCACTCGGTCTGGCGATCACCTTCGGCCTGCTCGGGGTGATCAATATGGCCCACGGCGAGATGCTGATGCTGGGGGCTTACTCGACCTACGTCGTGCAGATGATGTTCCAGCGCTTCGCACCACAGGCCATCGAGTTTTATCCCTTGATCGCATTGCCGGTGGCGTTCTTCGTCACGGCGGCCATCGGCATGGCGCTCGAACGCACGGTCATCCGTCACTTGTATGGCCGCCCGCTGGAAACCCTGCTCGCCACCTGGGGCATCAGCCTGATGTTGATTCAACTCGTGCGATTACTGTTCGGTGCGCAGAACGTTGAAGTCGCCAACCCGCAGTGGCTCTCCGGCGGCATTCAAGTACTGCCCAACCTGGTGCTGCCGTACAACCGCATCGTGATCATTGCATTCGCGCTGTTCGTGGTGGTGCTGACCTGGCTGCTGCTGAACAAAACACGCCTGGGCCTGAACGTGCGTGCCGTCACTCAGAACCGCAACATGGCCGCGTGCTGCGGCGTGCCCACCGGACGCGTCGACATGCTCGCATTCGGCCTCGGTTCAGGCATCGCCGGACTCGGTGGCGTAGCCCTGAGCCAAATCGGCAACGTCGGTCCCGACCTCGGCCAGAGCTACATCATCGACTCGTTCCTGGTGGTGGTGCTCGGGGGTGTCGGTCAGTTGGCCGGCAGTGTGCTGGCCGCTTTCGGGCTGGGTATCGCCAACAAGATTCTCGAACCGCAGATCGGTGCGGTGCTCGGCAAGATCCTGATCCTCGCGCTGATCATTCTGTTCATCCAGAAACGTCCGCAAGGCCTCTTCGCACTGAAAGGACGGGTGATCGACTAAGCGGGGCATGCTCACGTCCATTGACGACCGCGCCGCTGCCTCGTTGGCGGCGACACCGAGAAGGAAGGTATATGTTTTCTATCAATCACATCGAGACAGGCCCCGCCGCCAACAAGGCAGCGGCCCTTCGGGTTGCGACTGTCGACGCGCCATGCTGCGTTGCAGGTCTTGCCGAGGGAACAACCATCACCTGCGACCCGCGCCTTGCCTGGCACGCCGACAGCCAGCACCGCGGTGCGTCACTGGACGTGAGCACGCCCCGATGAACCAGCCCCTAATGCTCACGGCCACGCAAAAGGCCGGTCCGAAAGTAACGATCGCAGTTGGCGCGGTGATTCTCGTTCTGCTGCTGGCGCTGCCATTGCTCTCACTGTTGCCACCTGACAGCACGCTGCACGTCTCCGCCTACACGCTGACACTGGTGGGCAAGATTCTTTGCTATGCCATCGTCGCTTTGGCGCTGGACCTGGTTTGGGGTTACGCCGGCCTGCTGTCCCTGGGGCACGGTCTGTTCTTCGCCCTCGGCGGCTACGCCATGGGCATGTACCTGATGCGCCAGGCCTCGGGGGATGGCCTGCCCGCGTTCATGACGTTCCTGTCCTGGACCGAATTGCCGTGGTACTGGACGGGCACCAGCAGCTTCCTCTGGTCGATGTGCCTGGTGGTGCTGGCGCCGGGACTGTTGGCGCTGGTGTTCGGTTTCTTCGCGTTCCGCTCGCGAATCAAGGGCGTGTATTTTTCGATCATGACCCAGGCCCTGACCTTCGCCGGCATGCTGCTGTTTTTCCGCAATGAAACCGGGTTTGGCGGCAACAACGGTTTCACCAATTTTCGCACCATTCTGGGTTTCGGCATCACCGAGCCGGGGACTCGCGCCGCGCTGTTTTTTGCCACCGTGGTGTTGCTGGTAGCCAGCCTGTTTATCGGGTGGAGGCTGGCGCAAAGCAAGTTTGGCCGAGTGTTGACTGCGTTGCGCGATGCCGAAAATCGCCTGATGTTCTGTGGCTACGATCCGCGTGGTTTCAAGCTGTTTGTCTGGGTGTTGAGCGCGGTGTTGTGCGGCTTGGCCGGCGCGTTGTACGTACCGCAAGTCGGCATCATCAACCCGAGTGAAATGTCGCCAACCAACTCCATCGAGGCCGCCGTCTGGGTAGCCCTGGGCGGTCGCGGAACGTTGATCGGCCCCCTGTTGGGCGCCGGTGTGGTCAACGGCATGAAGAGCTGGTTCACCGTAGCGTTCCCGGAATACTGGCTGTTCTTCCTCGGCGCGCTGTTCATCGTCGTGACCCTGTACCTGCCCAAAGGCGTGATCGGTCTGCTGAAAAAAAGGGGTGAACAATGAGAGTGACTGCGACGGCTGAATTCATGCTCGAACCGGCCTTCTTTCCCGTGGAGCCCAACAAGGATGCCGGCAGCAGCCGCGATGCCATCGGTCTCGGCCAACGTGCCGGCCCTGGCCTGGACACTCGCCACGGCACCATCCTGACCCTGGAGGACATCAGCGTCAGCTTTGATGGTTTCAAGGCGTTGAACAATCTCAACCTGTACATCGGCGTCGGTGAACTGCGCTGCATCATCGGCCCCAACGGCGCGGGCAAGACCACCCTGATGGACGTGATTACCGGCAAGACGCGCCCCAGTCATGGCAAGGCCTGGTTCGGCGAGACCCTTGACCTGACACAGATGAGCGAAGTGCAAATCGCTCAGGCGGGCATTGGTCGCAAGTTCCAGAAACCGACGGTATTCGAAGCCTTGAGCGTGTTTGAAAACCTGGAGCTGGCGCAGAAAACCGACAAATCGGTATGGGCCAGCCTTCGAGCGAGATTGAGTGGCGAACAGAAGGATCGCATCGGCGAGGTGCTGGACACCATTCGCCTGACAAGCTCGGTCAATCGCCCGGCAGGCTTGCTGTCCCACGGTCAGAAACAGTTCCTGGAGATCGGCATGTTGCTGATGCAGGACCCGCAACTGTTGCTGCTCGATGAGCCGGTGGCGGGTATGACCGACGCCGAAACCGAGTTCACCGCCGAACTGTTCAAGCGCCTGGCCGGCAAACACTCGCTGATGGTCGTGGAGCACGACATGGGTTTTGTCGGCTCGATTGCCGACCACGTAACGGTGTTGCACCAAGGCAGCGTGCTGGCCGAAGGGTCGCTGGAGCAGGTGCAGGACAACGAGCGGGTGATCGAGGTGTACCTCGGTCGCTAGCCAAAGAATTATGACCAGCGCCCTCCCCTTGTAGGAGCTGTGTAGGAGCTGTGTAGGAGCTGGTAGGAGCTGGTAGGAGCTGGTAGGAGCTGTCGAGTGAAACGAGGCTGCGATCTTTTGATCTTTGTATGGTGTCCCGGTTGAAGATCAAAAGATCGCAGCCTCGTTTCACTCGACAGCTCCTACAGAATATTCAAGTGGGGCATGCGGGCGTTTTTGGAACAGAAGGAGTTTGAAATGCTGCAAGTCGACAAGCTGCACCAGTACTACGGCGGTAGCCACATCCTGCGCGGCCTGACGTTCGACGTGAAGGTGGGCGAGGTCACCTGCCTGCTCGGACGCAACGGTGTCGGCAAGACCACCCTGCTCAAATGCCTGATGGGTTTGCTGCCCGCCAAAGAAGGCGCGGTAAATTGGGAAGGCAAGCCGATCACTACGTTCAAGCCGCACCAACGGGTGCATGCAGGCATCGCGTATGTGCCACAGGGGCGCGAGATTTTTGGACGCCTGACCGTGGAAGAAAACCTGCTGATGGGCCTCTCACGCTTCCCGGGGTCCGAGGCCAAGGAAGTACCGCCCTTCATTTACGAACTGTTCCCGGTGTTGCTGCAAATGAAACAGCGGCGCGGCGGCGACTTGTCCGGTGGGCAGCAGCAACAGCTTGCCATTGGCCGGGCGCTGGCCAGCCGTCCGCGCCTGCTGATTCTTGATGAACCCACCGAAGGCATCCAGCCGTCGGTGATCAAGGAAATCGGCGCGGTGATCAAGAAGCTCGCGGCCCGTGGCGACATGGCGATTCTACTGGTGGAGCAATTCTATGATTTCGCCGCCGAACTGGCTGATCACTACCTGGTGATGTCCCGGGGCGAAATCGTGCAACAGGGTCGAGGCGAAAACATGGAAGCCGAGGGTGTCCGCGGCCTGGTCACGATCTAAGTCATTCCTCTCACACACGGCACCAATTTGCCGCACACCGACCCGCGGGGCGCGCCATATTGGTGCGCATCGACCAGCCAACAACCGCCTTCTGCTTGAGAAACTGACGGCACAGCCTTTGCACATGCCTTCATGACTTCTTACTAAGCACTGACCATGACTCTTCCTGCTTCCGGCGCCTTGTTTACCCCCAGCTGGCACGCCGAGCTGGAACTGGGCTACGCCCGTTTCGGCGACAGTACGCGCCCGGTTCAGCGCCGACACAAAGGCCCGTTACGGGTGCAGAAACACCTGTACGCCGAAGGCCCGGAAGTGTGCCAGCACATCATCGTGCACCCGCCGGGCGGAATTGCCGGGGGCGATCGCCTGGACATCTCCGCCAGCGTCGGCCGCGATGCCTGGGCGCAGATCACCAGCCCCGGCGCGGCCAAGTGGTACCGCGCCGCCGGACCCGCCTACCAGCAGCTGCAACTGAAAGTAGCCGCCGGTGCGACCCTGGAATGGTTGCCCCAGGAGACGATCATTTTCAGTGCAGCGCAGGCCGAACTCAGCACCGCCATCGACCTTGAAGGTGATGCCCGGTTGTTCTACTGGGACGTGGTGGCACTGGGTCGCCCGGCTAGCGGCGAGCGCTTCGACCGGGGGCATTTTCAGTCCAGGCTCGACATCCGCCGCGATGGCCAGTTGCTCTGGCACGAACGCCAGCGCATTGTCGGGGGAGATGGTTTGCTTGATTCGCCGATAGGCCTGGACGGGCAACCGGTGTTTGCCACGTTGCTGATGACGGGCGAAATCGATAGCGACTTGCTGGAGCAATGCCGCTCGCTGCCCCATGACGTGCGCGGCGATCTGACGCAATTGCCGGGGCTGCTGGTTGCGCGATGCCTGGCCAGTGAAGCGCTGTTGGCACGCGGTTGGTTGATCGATTTATGGCGATTGCTTCGGGCTGCGTTGCTCGGCCGAGAAGCCGTCCCACCCAGAATATGGAGCACCTGAAACACGATCCCCTGTAGGAGCTGCCGCAGGCTGCGATCTTTTGATCTTGATCTTCAGCAGGGCCAAAAAAGATACAGAATCGAGATCAAAAGATCGCAGCCTCGTTTCACTCGACAGCTCCTACAGAGCGTAAGAAGCGAAATTTTCATTCTGCCAATAATGGATTCCAAGCGATGGACCTGACCCCACGTGAAAAAGACAAGCTGCTGATCTTCACCGCCGGCCTCGTGGCCGAGCGGCGTTTGGCTCGCGGCGTGAAACTTAATTACCCCGAGGCCATGGCCTACATCTCCGCAGCGTTGCTTGAAGGCGCCCGTGACGGTCGGACCGTGGCCGAGCTGATGCACTTCGGCACCACCCTGCTCACCCGTGAACAAGTGATGGAAGGCATCCCGGAAATGATTCCGGAGATCCAGGTCGAAGCGACGTTTCCCGACGGCACCAAACTGGTCACCGTCCATCAACCCATCGCCTGAGGAAGCGCCATGACTTACCGCATCCGCGATGCCTTGCACGCCGACCTGCCGGCCATTCGCGATATCTACAACGATGCCGTACTCAATACCACGGCCATCTGGAACGAGCAGGCCGTCGACCTGGGCAACCGCCAGGCCTGGTTCAGTGCGCGACAGGCCCAGGGTTATCCCATCCTGGTGATCGTCGACGGTGAAAACACCGTACTGGGCTACGCTTCATTCGGCGACTGGCGGCCATTCGATGGCTTTCGCCACACGGTCGAACACTCGGTCTACGTGCGCAGCGATCAGCGTGGCAATGGCCTCGGACCACAACTGATGACGGTGCTGATCGAACGCGCCAAAGGCTGTGACAAGCACATCATGGTTGCCGCTATCGAGAGTGGTAACGCCGCCTCTATTCGTTTGCATGAACGAGCCGGATTTATCACGACCGGACAGATGCCCCAGGTCGGCACCAAGTTCGGTCGCTGGCTGGACCTGACCTTCATGCAACTGACCCTCAATCCTGGCGCGCAACCACCGCTCGCCACACAGGAGTGATACCCGATGAATGCCGCCCAACTGCGTCGCGTCAATGTCGACAGTTTTGCGCACTACCGTCAGGGGCTGATTGACCTGCTGCTCGACGCGGTGGGTTATGGCGCGAGTGTCGGTTTCATGGCTGACCTGAACGCTACCCAGGCTCGCGCCTATTTCGATGATGTCCAGGAGGACCTCAACAAAGGCAACGTGCTGCTCTGGGTGGTGGTCAAGGATGAACAGGTTCAAGCCAGCGTACAGCTGACGTTGTGTCAGAAAGCCAATGGGCTGAACCGTGCGGAAGTGCAAAAGCTGCTGGTGCGTGAACACGCGCGTCGACGGGGCCTGGGCCAGCAATTGATGAGCGCTCTGGAAACCGCCGCCCTTCAGCACAAGCGCGGCATGCTGTACCTCGACACCGAGGCCGGCTCACCCGCAGAGGATTTCTACAAGGCCCTGGGTTACACCCGCGCCGGCCAGATCCCCGACTTCGCTTGCGACCCCAGCGGCCAGTACAAACCGACCGCCCTCTACTACAAGATCCTGCAAGGAGCCCATTGATGATTCCCGGTGAATACCAGATCCAGCCCGGCGACATCGAACTCAATGTCGGCCGTCGTACGGTCAGCCTGAAAGTGGCCAACAGCGGCGACCGGCCGATCCAGGTCGGTTCGCACTATCACTTTTTCGAAACCAACGATGCCCTGACATTTGACCGCGCCGCCAGCCGCGGCATGCGTCTGAATATTCCCGCCGGCACCGCCGTGCGCTTCGAGCCGGGGCAAAGCCGCGAGGTTGAGTTGGTGGACCTGGCCGGGCATCGCCGGGTGTTCGGGTTTGCCGGGCGGATCATGGGTGACCTCGACTGATACCTGCAGTGCTCGCAAAAGATCGCAGCCTCGTTTCACTCGACAGCTCCTACAGGGGCGAGCGCAACCGGAAACCGCGTGCAACCGGATAGCGCGTGAACACCTGTAGGAGCTGTCGAGCGCAGCGAGGCTGCGATAGCGAGTAATGCGAGCGGTCTCAAATTCAATTGAATCTCAAGGCGAACGAATGAAGATTTCCCGTCAAGCCTACGCCGACATGTTCGGCCCCACCGTCGGCGACAAGGTCCGCCTGGCCGATACCGAACTGTGGATCGAAGTGGAAAAAGACTTCACCACCTACGGCGAAGAAGTGAAATTCGGTGGCGGCAAAGTCATCCGTGACGGCCAGGGTCAAAGCCAATTGCTCGCCGCCGAAGTGGTCGACACTGTGATCACCAACGCGCTGATCATCGACCATTGGGGTGTGGTCAAAGCTGACGTCGGTCTCAAAGACGGGCGCATTGCCGGGATCGGCAAGGCTGGCAACCCGGACGTGCAGCCGAACGTCACCATCGCGATCGGCGCCAGTACCGAAGTGATTGCCGGCGAAGGCATGATCCTCACCGCCGGCGGCATCGACACCC
The DNA here is from genome assembly GCF_059716215.1 of Pseudomonas sp. LBUM1643. Lineage (NCBI taxonomy): Bacteria > Pseudomonadati > Pseudomonadota > Gammaproteobacteria > Pseudomonadales > Pseudomonadaceae > Pseudomonas > Pseudomonas sp. LBUM1643. The sequence continues at coordinate 645,420 of NZ_CP166813.1, read as the reverse complement.
ACATCCACTTCATCTGCCCACAGCAGATCGAAGAGGCATTGATGAGCGGCGTCACGACCATGATCGGCGGCGGAACCGGTCCCGCGACCGGCACCAACGCCACCACCTGCACGTCCGGCCCTTGGCACCTGGCACGCATGCTTCAGGCCGCCGATGCCTTCCCGATGAACATCGGCCTCACCGGCAAAGGCAACGCGAGCCTGCCGGAGCCGTTGATCGAGCAGGTCAAGGCCGGCGCCATTGGCCTGAAGTTGCACGAAGACTGGGGCACCACGCCGGCGAGTATCGACAACTGCCTCAATGTCGCCGACCAGTACGACGTACAAGTGGCGATCCACACCGACACGCTTAACGAGTCGGGCTTCGTCGAAACCACCCTCGCCGCGTTCAAGGGCCGCACCATCCACACCTATCACACCGAAGGCGCCGGTGGCGGCCATGCGCCGGACATCATCAAGGCCTGCGGCTTTGCCAACGTGCTACCGAGCTCGACCAACCCGACCCGGCCTTTCACCCGAAACACCATCGATGAACATCTGGACATGCTGATGGTCTGTCATCACCTGGACCCGAGCATTGCCGAAGACGTGGCCTTCGCCGAAAGCCGCATCCGTCGGGAAACCATTGCCGCCGAAGACATCCTCCACGACCTCGGCGCGTTCTCGATGATCAGCTCTGACAGCCAGGCCATGGGCCGCGTCGGCGAAGTCATCACGCGCACCTGGCAGACTGCCGACAAGATGAAAAAACAGCGCGGCTCACTGCCGGGCGACGGTGAAGGCAATGACAACTTCCGCGCCAAACGCTACATCGCCAAGTACACCATCAACCCCGCGATCACCCATGGCATCAGCCACGAAGTGGGCTCGATCGAGGTCGGAAAATGGGCGGACCTGGTGCTGTGGCGCCCGGCTTTTTTCGGTGTAAAACCCTCGCTGATTCTCAAGGGCGGTGCCATCGCGGCCAGCCTGATGGGCGATGCCAACGCGTCGATACCGACGCCGCAACCGGTGCACTACCGTCCGATGTTCGCCAGTTACGGCGGCTCGCTGCACGCCACGAGTCTGACCTTTATCAGCCAGGCAGCGCAGGAGGCCGGGTTGCCGGAAGCCTTGGGTTTGAAGAAGAAAATCGCCGTGGTCAAAGGCTGTCGCGACGTGCAGAAAACCGACCTGATCCACAATGATTACCTGCCGAACATAGACGTCGATCCGCAGACCTATCAAGTCAAAGCCGATGGGGTTTTGTTGTGGTGCGAGCCGGCTGAAACCTTGCCCATGGCACAGCGTTACTTCCTGTTCTAACGAAAGCTGAACAAAAAAAGGCCCCGAATACGGCATTGCATTCGGGGCCCGTCAAACCATCAATCAACTGTCAGACTGCACCTTAAACGGCATCTCTGTCCTTCGCAGCTTTGCACGCTCGATGGCTTGCTCGGTCAAGGTCCTTTCCAGGTTCTTGAGAGCAGTAAATACGTCCATCTCATCTGCATCCTGCATAGCGAGTTTCAACGCATCGAAATCACTGCGATACGTCGTTTCCAGATACGACTTCCAGAAAGGCTGCTCAAGCATGCCCTCCGCAAGCAAATCACCCTGCTCCAGGCCCAGCACGTGAAGACGAGCAGCCGCGATCATCTCCGGCTCAACGCCTGCCATTTGCCTGAACAACATCCCACGCGATTGCCACGGCAGATCGAGGCTTTCCGCCAGCTCAGTCATGTAGGCCAATTGAACTTCCACTTCATCGATTGTCCCGGTAACAGTGCCATCGGGAGCCAGTCGCCTGAATGTCTTTCCTTCCGCCAAAAGTTCGGCAATGCGACGACGCGCAATAGCGCCTATTTCATCCAGTCGAGTCTTGCCTCTGGCCAACTCCACCAGTTCGGCCTCGACGAGGGCCCGGTTCTGCAGCGCGTAAGCCTCCTTGATCAGCACCTTGACGCCCAGCGCATTGAACAGCTGGCTGGCACCATCGGAGCATTCGGTGACGACAGCCGATTCGGCGAATGCCGTCTCGCGCAACGCCGCATCGTCGTACATCGCCTCAAGCATTCGCCAGAGCTTGGCTGTAAGTTCGGCACGATACGACGTTCCCGGCGTATTGAAATCAGCTGACTCGGTCAATCGGCGTATGACATCAAAAAAATGTTCTGAATAGAATTCATCTTCGATTTCGTCCCAGACGATCAACCTGTTCTTGAACACCGTATCCGGCATGCCCTGCGCCCATTTGAGACTGTCCACCAACCCCCTAGGCGGATAGGGACGGTCCGGGTCCATGCCAACCGATTCCGTATATCGTTTGAGCTTTTCCAGAACATCGGTCGGCATCCACTCGGGTTCGCGACTGACAATGGTGCGACCCAATAGCTCAGCACGGGAGGAGCCGGGTGCAACTTCTGGAATTTCTGTCAGCAGGTTGTATTTAAGGTTCAGATGTATATGGCGCGGTCGCGGTTTTCCGAACAGCCCGATGGGCCATCGGTCAATGCCCGTTTCCTGAAGACTGAGCACTGCCAGCCTTGGCATCTGACTGATATCCGGCACCCTCCCCAATGGATTATTTGCCAATGACAGCAGCTCCAAACGAGTCAAACCCCTCAGGCGTGTGACCGCTTGCTCGGTCAGCGCGATTTGATTGTTGTACAGCCACAAACTGGTCAAATGCCGCAGGTCGCCGATGACCGGAGGTAATCGGTTCAACGCGTTATCCCCCAGGTCCAGGGCGCGAAGTCCGGGGAAATACTCGAGAAACCGTCCTTGGCTACTGAGCATGCTGGCGTTACGCATGCTCAGGCTCGTTACGTGATCGAAATTGGCAGTCAGCTCGGGCAAGCTCGAAAGATGCCGGTTCATCGCAAAACCGTCCAGATTGAGGTGCTGCGCACGGACGATGCCAGGGGCATGGACTCCCTCCGGCCCTGTCCTTTGCCAACATTGCCTGATCACCTTGTAGATCCTGTTTCGCGCTTCCCATTCCGCCACGCCTGCGGGGCCGAAGCGAAAAGACATGGTCGGGGAGTTGATCCAGCGTTGCAGCGTGCTGTTCAGCTGATTGAACTCGTTCTCCAGGGCAATGACACGCGCCTCGGCCGCGTCGGCCACCGGCCCCAGCAACTGCCCGATCTGTTCTTCTGAAAATGTTGGATAAAGCGTGCTCGCCCGCCTTCCCAGCAACGGCTCATCGGCAATCGAGCGATACCCTCGCATGCCGCCACGAAGACGCGTGGCTTCAGGGTCATATGCCGGTTTGCGCACAGGGTGATCACTTAAAATCGATTCGAGTTGATCGCGATCCAGCGGCGAACGTTGCAGGTCGGACTTCAGCCGTTCCCCCTCGAAAATGTCATACCCCAGCGCCCTGCGCTCGTTGTCCGGCAAGGCACGCAACAGCGAAGCAAAGAAATTGTCGGTGCCGTGCAAATGCTGATCCCTGTCATCACGAGCCTGATACCCGCCCTCTTCTTCGAGAATCAACACTTTGCGAATGGGCGCGGTCTCGGGACCGACACTGGCGTGAAGCTTGCCGGTGAAGGAAAACTCACGAATTTCGATGCGCACATCGTTGGACCAGCCTGGCAAATTGGCCAGAGATGCCAGCTCCAGCCTTCGCGTGTCGTTGTTCTCCAGCCCCTCAAGATAGAGCCCTTCATAGGCACGGCTGACTCGTACGCGTTGTTGCGCCTGACGCGCCTGCTCGCGCAAACGCAAGGGAAGGGTCTTTTTTTCTGCCAGATGTTTGAGGTCGGCCGGGGTAGCATCCTGCAACAGACGTTCGGCAACCTCGCTCGGCAATTCTGGATACTCGCTGGTTAACAGGTGTATCTGCGCGCCGTCGGTGACATCGTGCTGCTTGTAAAGAGACTCGAACAGTTGACTGCGTTTTTTTGCAGCCTCGCTCGCCAGCCTTTCCTTGAGGGCCTGGATGCGCACCTCTTTTTTGCTGGAAATTGCGTGTCCAAGCAGCTCGTGGACTTCCTGTTCACTCAGGGTTTCGAGGGTACGCTGTGGCAACTGACCGGCACGGACTTCGGCACGGGTCAATTTGATCCGGCGCGAACTGGCGGCGTCGATGTTGCCGATGATGTTCGACGGCCCCTTCAACTCCTGGCCCTCAAAAATTTCCACGGCCCTGCCTTCCGGCCAGCGGGGCAAGTCGGTCATGAGCCCCGTTACTTCGTCCACCAACTGCTCGGACACCTGATTGGCAAGTATTTGCGGGCCCGCTTCGCCTGCTTCGGCATACAGACTGAAACGCTCGAACGTATCGCTGAGCATGATCGGCGGCGGGTCGAGTTCGACATGCATGCGCCGCAACCCGTCATCCGAAATACCCGCCACCGTCCGGATTTGCTCAAGCTTTTCATCCGGCCACTCCTCTGCTGAAGCGCCCAGACGCCGCAACAAACGCGCCGTGTCCCAGGCCAGTGGTTGGTCAGTTTCGGTTTTCCACACCCCCGCGCCGTTATGCTCGATGACAGGTTGATAGGCCTCGGGTCGGGTCGAATGCTGCAGGCGGTGTTGTCCGGTTTCAGCGTCCTGTGCAACGGAATAATGTTTGCCATCCAATGGCAGCAAACGTTGACCGCCATGTTGATAGATACCCAAATCATTAGCCTGGGCTGTTTCAGGCAACGCCACCGCGTGTTCGTAAGGCGCTAAATCAGGATTCCAGAGCTTTTCCTTGCCATTTATTTGCACCTGTTTGAGTTGGTCGACAAAAGGCGAAGTTTTAATCGGTACAACGCTCTTTTCCGGCAATACATGACCCGCCGCCATGAGCGCCAGCTGCGCAAAGTTGATCAGCGCGCCATTGATGTAGGCCGACGCCTCCTCCTTGTCACCCTTACTCCAGTCCTCGATACCTTCGGCCAGGTCAGCAAGCATTTGCCCCACCATGATGCCCAACATCGCCTCACCGAGACCAGGCACCAGCATCGCGCCGAAGTTGAATATATTCCAGCCGATCTCCAGCGCACTGGTCAATCGCTTCCAACGGGATGCTGCATCTTCATCGCCGGTAGGCACGGCAATTTTCCGGGCGTCTGCGATGGCCTTGTCCCGACGGTGTCGGAACAGGGTGCCCCACAGTTCATCAGCAATGGTATTGGTGATGGGTTCTGCGTTGGGGTTTTCGATTGCAGTTTCCCGCCACCACGGGCCCATATCCAAGGGTTCACGTTGCTGCCAGCTGATGGTCTTGAGACGTTCATTGACTCGAGTGAAAAACCGCCCCTTGTCCTTCTGGTCCACAAACCGGCTGAAAAACTCTTGATAGTCCGAAGTGCGCAGCTGGAATATCAGGGTGGCCATGAAGTCCGCCAGGGAGGCGTATTCTTTTAGCGGATGTTCTGGATCGTCTGGGATGTAAGCAATCAGCGGCCCGGTCATCCGGCTCTGGTTATAAATATCTTCGTTGCGCAGGGTTTCTGCGATAACGCCTTGGGGACCATTGGCAAAGAAGTTCTGCAGTAACTTGTATTGCTCATACACATTTCCCGATAACGCCGGCAGGCGGCGAGACCAGTCGCTCCAAAACTTCACACCTTGTGGCGTCAGTCCGTCGATCGCTTTTTTTATTTCCGAGGGCTCACTGACGGCGCTGAACAAGACGATGCCCGTCAGCTTGAACCCCATGATCGACAGGCGATGATTGAGCAACGCGCGACCCTGCAGTTTGGCATCACGCTTGCCTTCAACAATGGCTCGAAGGCTGTCATAGGCGTTAGTGCTCACATCCCCCTCCAGCCGGGAAACCAGCGCGGAGTACCTGAAAGCGGCTTTTTCACTGGCGATCGATCGCCGCTCAAGTGTGCGCCGGGTATTGACGTCCAGCGGCTTTAACTGCGCGTTGATATGGGTCTGGTACTGCGCTCCGATATCCAGGGTGCGGCAGAGCGAGGCAAACTTTTGCACGGTGATAGTTTTGTCGCGAACCAGAGTGTCCTGTGCGTCTTTTCGGTAAACACCGGAACCGTCTCGAAAAGCGCCATCCTGCGTTTCTTCTTCCTCAAAATTGTGCAGCGCGGCTGCGAGTAACGAGGAACTGCGCACACCACTGGCGCCGGTATCGATGCCAAAAACAATCTTGCTGGGTACCGTCAGTTGCAGTGACAGTTTTTTGAGATCTACATCGACATGGAAGTTTTTTTTCAACGATGCCTTAAGCAGAGGTTCTGCGAAGGCATCGATATCGCTCTGCAGATCACTGATCTGCAAACCCACTTCCTTCTGCAAACGCCAACGTTCCTCCAGCAATTCCTTCAAATGTTCTCGGTCGGTAACGCTTGCGCGCATATACCATTCAGGCAGTTCTGAAGTGTCGTCAAGAAGTGATTTAAGTTGCATTGACGACGCGTTACGCATCGCCTCCGGAATGACGCTGAGCACTCGATGATAATGAACACCCTTTCCTTCCAGACTGGAAAACTCAGGCGACATGCTTCCTTGCGAATCAGACATGTTCAACAACCTTAAAATCAGTATTGAGAACCTCTTAGACTATTCATGCAGTTGAAAAACAAAAGCTCAAATAGCGGGCAATTAAAAGACTGAACTCAATGCCAACCATTCGAAATTCAGATACTGAAAATACATATATACCGACATGAATGAGGGTTCCTGGGAACCTGCAAAATCCGCCAGGACTTACAGATCTGATAGTCCCCCCTTTTACCAGCGGCGCTAATCTGGGCGCACTGATGCGCTCCTATGACTACAGTTGGAGTCCAATTGGGGGCGGCGGATTGAATGCGTATAGGTGGAACGAGTCATCTTGATCCCCCAACCAACAGCTGTAATTGGACAGGACGGCAGGTAACAAATCATTCTGGGAAGACAACAAGATTTAGCTACCCCGGTAAAAAAACCGTAGAAACAGATCAGAGTGCCAATGAGCGATTACTCCACCACCAACCGCCCCAACCGCTGCTTCAACATCCGGTTCTCCGCCCTTAGCTGCTGGACCTCTTCAAGCAGGTCCAGCGCCAGGGCCACACCTTCCCATTCCAGTTCCAGGTCGTGCCGCAGCTTGGCGGCACGCTTGGCCAGCGCGAGCTCGTAATCATTGAAACGCCAGTCCTTGGGCTGCTTGCCCTGAGGTTCGAGGATGCCGTGTTCGACGATTTCGATCACGTAGACGTCCGACAAATCGGTCGCCTCACAGAATTCGGCCAGGTCCAGGTGAACGATCAGGGGTGTGCTCATGACGGGCTACTCCGATTCTGGATTCAGAAGTTTTCTCTAGGGTTGAACGCGGCTTTCTCTGCCAGTTCCTGCCACAACGCCTTGACCTCATCGCTTGCCGTTTTCGGCATCACGGCCTTGAGCTGCACGAACAGGTAGCCGCGCTCGCCGGCCTTGTTCATCAGGCCATGACCCTTGGCGCGCATGCGCTGGCCGTTCTGGCTGCCGGCCGGGACCTTGAGATTGATCTTGCCGGTCAGGGTCGGTACCGCCACTTCAGTACCCAGCGCCAGCTCCCACGGTGCCAATGGCAACGTGATGATCAGGTTCTCGCCTTCAACATCGTATTTCGGGTGCGGTGCAAAACGAATGATCAGGTACAGGTCGCCATTGGCGCCGCCACCCACACCCGGAGCTCCTTGGCCCTTGAGGCGGATGCGCTCGCCGTCGGTCACGCCGGCCGGGATTTTCACGTTCAGGCTTTTACTGGTATTGCTGACATGCTGGCCGGCAGCGTTGTACTGCGGCACCTGGAAGGTGACCTTCTTCGATTCGTTCGAGAGGGTTTCTTCCAGAAAAACCGGTAATTCCATTTCCACGTCTTGCCCTCGACGTCCGGCGCTGCGGCCCGACTGTCCACCCCCAAAACCAGGACCACGGTTGCCGAAGATCGAACTGAAAAAGTCCGAAAAATCGCCCGTGTCCTGACCACCACCGAAACCGCCCGCACCACGCCCCTGCCAACCTGGCGGGCCCTGGAACGGTTGGCCGTGCTGGCCGTATTTGCGCAAGTCGTCGTATTCGGCGCGCTTGTCGGCACTTTTCAGCGCTTCATAGGCTTCCGAGGCGTCCTTGAACTTTTCCTCGGCGTCCTTTTCCTTGCTGACGTCCGGGTGGTATTTGCGCGCCAGCTTGCGATAGGCGGCTTTGATCGCCTTATCGTCCGCCGTCGGCTCCACACCGAGAATCTTGTAATAGTCTTTGAAGTCCATCTAAGGATCACCATCCGTTATCAAATCGTTCAGCCACCTGCAGCATGCGCTGCCAGGCCCAATGCAGACAAGTTTGGGGCGAAGGATAGTCTTTCAAGACGCTATTAGCCGAGATTTAGCGGATAGTCGGCCTTCGAATCTGTGCTGCACTGGCATACACTGCGCGGCCGTTTTTTAACCGGAACTCGAAAGACATGAAAAACGCATCTCCAGCTCGTGCCTGTGGTATCGACTTTGGCACGTCCAACTCCACCGTCGGCTGGATTCGCCCCGGCATGGAAACGCTGATCGCGCTGGAGGATGACAAGATCACCCTGCCGTCGGTGGTGTTCTTCAATATGGAAGAGCGCCGCCCGGTATACGGCCGCCTGGCGCTGCACGAGTACCTGGAAGGCTACGAAGGCCGCCTGATGCGCTCGCTCAAGAGCCTGCTGGGCTCCAAGCTGATCAAGCACGACACCAGTGTCCTCGGCACCGCGATGCCTTTCAAGGACCTGCTCGGGCTGTTTATCGGCCAGTTGAAGAAACGCGCCGAAGCTGCCGCCGGTCGTGAGTTCGAAGAAGTGGTGCTGGGTCGTCCGGTGTTCTTCGTCGATGACGATGAAATGGCTGACCAGGAAGCGGAAAACACCCTGGTGGACGTGGCCCGCGCCATCGGCTTCAAGGATGTGTCGTTCCAGTACGAACCGATTGCCGCGGCGTTCGACTATGAGTCGACCATCGAAAAGGAAGAGCTGGTACTGATCGTCGACATTGGCGGTGGTACGTCCGACTTCTCGCTGGTGCGCCTGTCGCCGGATCGCCGGGCCAATGACAACCGTCACGATGACATCCTCGCCACCGGCGGCGTGCACATCGGCGGTACTGATTTCGACAAGCAGCTGAGCCTGCAAGGCCTGATGCCGCTGTTCGGCTACGGCAGCCGCATGAAGAGTGGTGCGTACATGCCCACCAGCCACCACATGAACCTGGCGACCTGGCACACCATCAACTCGGTGTACTCGCAGAAGTCGACCCTGGCCCTGGGCAGCATGCGTTACGACATCGAGGACACCGGTGGCATCGACCGTCTGTTCAAGCTGATCGATCAGCGCGCCGGTCACTGGCTGGCCATGGAAGTGGAAGAAACCAAGATCCAGCTCACCCACGCCGACAGCCGCCATGTTCCGCTGGACCGTATCGAGCCGGGGTTGAGCGTGGAGTTGAGTCGGGCGCTGTTCGAGTCCGCCATCGAGGCGTTGCTGGAGCGTGTGCGCAACAGCGTGACCAAGATGCTGAACGACGCGAACGTGCGGGTTGATCAGGTGGACACGGTGTTCTTTACCGGTGGTTCGAGCGGGATTCCGGCATTGCGTAACAGCGTTTCCGACATGTTGCCGAATGCACGGCATGTGGAAGGGAATATCTTTGGCAGCATCGGTAGCGGGCTGGCAATTGAGGCCAGCAAGCGCTACGGCACGATGGACTGATCTGAAACCAGGGTGCCCCCATCGCTAGCAGGCTAGCTCCCACATTGGATCTGGGGAGTTCACAAACCAGTGTGGGAGCTAGCCTGCTAGCGATGGCGTCAGATCAGGCAACACATCTGCCCGATCAAACCATCCCAACCTGCTTCAACTCGCTCTTCAGATACGCGTAGTAAATCGGCCCCGCCACCACCCCCGGCAGGCCGAACGCGGCCTCGAACACCAGCATTGCCAGCAGCAACTCCCACGACTTGGCACTGATCTGCCCGCCGACGATGCGCGCATTCAGGAAGTATTCGAGCTTGTGGATAAAAATCAAATAACCCAGCGCCGCCACGGCGACCCAGATCGACAGCGACAAGCCGACGATGGTGATCAGCGTGTTCGACATCAGGTTGCCGATCACCGGCAACAAGCCAAGCAGGAAGGTCAGCACGATCAGGGTCTTGGTCAGCGGTAACTTGATGCCAAACATCGGCAGGATCACCGCCAGGAAAATCCCGGTAAAGAACGTGTTGAGCAGGGAAATCTTGATCTGGGCAAACACGATGTTGCGAAATGCCTGGACCAGCAGGTGCAGACGATCGAACAGTGCGGCGGCCAGTGGTTTGCGTTTGGTCACGTCCGGCACACGCTGCAACGCGATGATCGCGCCCAGCACCATGCCGATGAGCAACGTCACGAACATGTGCGCCGCGTCTTTGCCGACGAGCTGCAGGTCGCTAAGGTGCTTGCTCATCCACTCGCCAATGGCGACCCGGAATTCGGCGGCACTGGCCGGCAGGTAGGCGTCGATGAACGGCGGCAATTGCCCACGCGCCCGGTCGACCACATGCATGAATTTGTCGAGGGAGGCGCCGGGATTCTCCGCTTCGTGCAGCAGGAAACTGATCGCCCCGGCGAAAATCAGCGCCAGCACGCTCACCACCAAGGTGCCCAGCAAGGCTACCGCCAGCCAGCGCGCTCGCCGGCCTTCGATCAGACGTTGCAGCTGCGGGGTGAGCATGTTGACCAGTTCGAACACCAGCAATCCGGCCAGCAGGCTCGGCAGCAACCGCAGAGGAATCACCAACAGCAAACCACCAAAAATGATGACCCAACTGATAAGCAGCAAGACATGGCGTTGAGAAAACGTTGGCATACAGCCTCAAAACGAACGGCGTAAAAGGATGGGCAGTCTGCCAGCGTTCGGATGGCAGCACTAGGGAATGTGTGGGGCGACCTTGGTCGGGGGGCCCGAAAGATTTGTAGTGCCCTTGTCGGCCCCTTCGCGGGCAAGCCCGCTCCCACAGATAGTCCTGCAAACACCGATCAAATGTGGGAGCGAGCCTGCTCCGGGCGGCGTTCCGACGATGAGGCCTTTAAAGCCCCCACACCCTCCAGCCAGATCTTTATTTTTTCTTCAAGCAATCACTCATGAACGCTTTACGCGCATCGCCCTTGAGCGCCTGGGTGGCGGCTGTCGCATTACAGGTTTTCATTTTCTCTTGCTGCGGGGTCAGTGCCTTCGCGTCATCGTTTGCCGCCGGCGCCGCCTTCAGGCAGGTGCTCATGAATGTCTTGCGCTCATCGCCCTTGAGGCTTTTTGCCGTTGCGTCGGCGTTACAGGTGGTCATCTTGTTCTGTTGGGCCGTGGCCGCGAAGCCTTGAGAGCAGAGCAGCAAACCGATCATCAGCAAAGGGACACGCAACATCTTCATGGAGTTTTCTCCTGGTCGCCGCACCGAGGGACACGGCCTTGTTCAGGAGTGTAGACAACGCCTGTTACACCTTCCTGCTATCAAGATGGCTACGCCGATACTGCTCCGGCGTGCACCCCGCCTGCCGTTGAAACATCGCGATAAACGCAGAACCGGTGCTGTAACCCATATCGAACGCGACGTCCTGGATGCTGCGATGGCTGTCCAGTGCTTCGATCGCCGAGAGGAAGCGCAGGCGCTGCCGCCACTCCCCGAAACTCATGCCCAACTCACGCACGAACTGCCGCGCCAACGTGCGCTCGCTGACATGGATTAGCGCAGCCCAGGCTGACAGCGGGCGATTATCCCCAGGCTCGGCCTGCAACGCTTCAAGAATCGCGAGCAGCCCGGCACTGCTGGCGTAGGGCAAATAGCACTCATGAATCGGCGCCAGTTGCAGTTGATCGACCAGCACCTGGGCCAGGCGCTGGTCCGCCGCGTTTTCGGGAATCTTCACGTCCCTCTCGGCGAAGTCCTTGAGGATCGCCTTGAGAATGTCGCTGATCGCCAGCGTGCAAGCCTGCTGGGGCAGGTCGAGGCACAACGAAGGCGCAAGGCAGACCGCACGGTAGTTGACCGGTTGATTGCTGTAGAAGCTGTGTTCGATGTGCGGCGGCACCCACACCGCATACTGCGGGGGTGACATGAATCGGCTGCTGCCGATTTCCATGTGCAACACGCCATTGGCCGAATACTCGAGCGTGCCCCACGGATGACGATGAGGCGCGGCATATTCGTGCGTGTCGAAGTCGGCATACCGGAAGTAGACCGGGGACGGCAGTTCGCTGAAATCCAGCAAGTCGATGTGTTTACTGGTCATGCTGTCCGTCATCAAGGGCAGGTTGTCTGGATCGAAGTATAAGCTTTCATCCAGACAGACGATAATTGTCCCTCATTAACGTTCTGGTTGTTCCTGATGCAATACGCTTATCCCCTGCTTGCCATTTTTATCTGGGCCGGCAACACCGTGATCAACAAGCTCGCCGTTGGCGCGATCTTTCCTGCGGAGATCGGTTTCTATCGCTGGCTGCTGGCGGGCTTGCTCTTCACGCCCTTTATGCTCAAACCGGTGATCGCCCATTGGCCGCTGATCCGTCCCAATCTGGGCAAGATTTTTATCCTCGGTGTGCTCGGCATGGCGGTTTATCAGAGCCTGGCGTACTTCGCCGCGACCCTGACCTCGGCCACCAACATGGGCATCATCCTGTCGCTGATGCCCTTGATGTCTCTCGCCATGGCAATTGCCAGCCTCGGCCAGCGCCTGACGGCGGGTGCATTGACCGGCGCCGTGCTGTCATTTGCCGGCGTGCTGGTGGTGGTGTCGTCCGGTAGCCTGGCGGCATTGCTGGAACACGGCGTGAACCTGGGCGATGCGATGATGTTGATCGCCACCCTGGCCTATGCGATCTACAGCACGCTGCTGAAAAAATGGCAGCTGCGCCTGCCGCCGCTGGTGTTGTTGTACTTGCAGGTACTGGTGGCGGTGATCGTGTTGTTTCCGCTGTTCATCGCTTCGCCAAAGGTCGGCCCGACCCTGCAAAACATCCCGCTGGTGCTGTATGCCTGCCTGCTCGCTTCGATGGTGGCACCCCTGGCGTGGATGCAGGCAATTGTGCGTCTCGGCCCGAGCCGGACCACGCTGTTTTTCAATCTGCTGCCGTTGATCACCGCGTTGATTGCGGCGGTGGTGTTGCATGAGCAGCTGGCGATGTATCACTTGGTGGGCGGGGTGTTGACGCTGGGTGGGGTGATTCTGTCGGAGCGCTGGACCACTGTTTTGGGCCGTAAACAAAGCATTGCCTGACCTGACGCCATCGTCGGAATGCCGCCCAGACCAGGCTCACTCCCACAATGGATTTTGCCTGGCATTAAATGGGTGAATACCTGTAGGAGTGAGCCTGCTCGCGATGAACGATGTCGCGGTCTGACACTAAACCCCGGCCGCTTTCAACCGCGCCGCATGCTCCATAAACAAACGAATCGGCTCAGCCCCCTTCCCCACCAGCCCCAGCGACTGATTGACGATGTCGAAGTGATCCAGCGGATACTCATCGCCGATCACCGTCCCCAAATGCGAACTGTAGCGCCCGACCATCCCGTCGCAATGCCCGACTTCCCGAACAAAGGTCCTGGCAAATAACCGGCAGCTGCGATTTGTCCCGTCAAACAGGTTTCGTCCACGATCAGTCTTGCCCGGCTGCAAGGTCCCGGACCACGAGTAATAGCGCACCCCATTCACTTCTTCCGGCCCCTGCCCGCCCCAGGTGGCCGGCAATCCCTGTGGATAACGTTGATTAAAAAGCGCCACCCCTTGCGTGGTGAGGGATTGATGCGAGGCCGGGATATCCACTGGCAACCTGGGCCCGCGATAACCGGTTTCCAGCAAGCTCATCAACGCGCCGATCAAGCGCAGCAAAACGCTGAGAAGGCGTCCCTTGGCGCTGTCCGCCGGGTAGTGTTTTTCCAGGTAATCCGCCAGTTCCGAACCGTGATTCGGCCCGGCCACAGAGGTCACCGAAGCTACCCGATCCGGACGCATGGCGGCAGCATACCGGGCCGTCAGCGAACCTTGGCTGTGGCCGATCAGATTGACTTTCCCGGCCCCGGTTTCGCGCAGGATTTCCTCTATCCGCGCGAGCAACTGCTCACCGCGCACCTCGCTGGAATTGAGGGGTGAAACCTGCACCGCAAACACCGTTGCACCACCCCGGCGCAATGCCGAAATGATCCCGTACCAGTACGGATAAAGCAGCAAACGGACAAATCCGAGCATTCCCGGGACCAGCACCAGCGGATAGCGCGTGGCGGAACCTTGCGACATGGGCGAACTTCCTTGTGGGCGGTGAGGGGTAACAAGGCGGGATGCAAGACATCAGCCAAGCATTGCCCCGGAACATGACAACTCGACGACGAGTCTATGACATCCGCCTACTTCAACCCCACCACACCCGCAACGATCAGTGCGACCGAGACCAACTTGATTGCCGTAAGACTCTCGCCGAGCAGCGCAAATCCTAGAAATACCGTGCCCAGCGAACCGATGGCAGTCCAGATCGGATAGGCGATGCTGACCGGCAGCTCACGCATGGCCAATGTCAGGAAGTAAATCCCGGCCACCGCGGCGATCACGGTGATGAGTGAGGGCCAAAGCCGGGTGAAGCCGTCAGCGTACTTCATGCCCATGGCAAAAGTGACTTCGAACCCGGCAGCGATCAGCAAATACAGCCAGGCCATCTAGAACTCCCTGACCAGCGCCAGCAAACGCTGTTCGGCCACGGCAGCAGAGATCTGGAAGGTGCGTTCGGCAGACTCTTCCCCCTCAGCGTCGACCACGGTGACATCATTGATGCCGATAAAGCCCAGTGCAGTGCGCAGCAGAGTATCGGCATGATTCAAGGCTTCCAGTTCGCCCCCCGGCCCGAATCCAAAACCACCGCGCGTGGTCACAATCAGGGCTTTCTTGCCCCGTACCAGCGGCTCGTATTGCGCCACGCCATTATCAAGGGTGTGATTGAACGTCAGCCCGAGCCTGACAATCTGGTCGATCCAGGCCTTGAGCCCACTCGGCACGCTGAAGTTATGCATGGGCGTGGAAATCAGCAGCACGTCATGGCCGAGCAATTCGCGAACCAGTTCGTCACTGAACGCGAGGTCAGCTTGCATCGCTAATGGACGAGCATCCGGCTCGGGGTAAAACGCGGCAGCCACAAACGCCTCGTTTACCGGCGGGATAAGTGCCCGGCCGACTTCGCGTCGTGTCAGACGCGCCCCAGGATTGGCTGCTTGCCAAGCCGTTACAAACACCTCGGCCAAGCGCCGGGAATGTGACCGCTCGCCACGTGGACTCGCATGCACCACAAGAATTTCACTCATCTGAATCTCCTTTATGACTAAACTCATATTGTCTGTGGCTAATAGCGTGTAGCGCTGGGCCATCCTCATCAAATGAGTAAAAGTCACTCTGGATGAATTCATTTCATCCATGGAGTATTGAATGTTTGCCTCACTGCCACTCACCGCCCTGCGCGCCTTTGAATCGGCTTCCCGCCTGCTGAGCTTCAAGGCAGCGGCAGAAGAACTGGCCGTCACACCAACGGCGATTTCCCATCAGATCCGCGCCCTGGAAAGCTGGCTTGGCGTGTCGTTGTTCGAGCGATTGCCGCGACAGGTTCGCCTGACCGAAGGAGGTGAACGATTGTTCCGCACCCTGCACGACGCGTTTCTGGACGTGGCGCAAAGCGTCGACACATTGCGCCCGCAACGCAGTGGCGCGAGCCTGACGATTTCCACCACTGCAGCCTTCGCCGCCTTGTGGCTGGTGCCGCGTCTGGGCCGCTTCTATGCGCGCCATCCCGACATCAGCGTGCGACTCGATACCCATTGCGAGGTGATCGACTTGCATCAGGACGCGAGCGTCGATCTGGTGTTGCGCTATAGCCTCGATGACTATCCCAATCTGTTTGGCCTGTGCCTTTTTGATGAGGCCTTCGGCGTTTATGGCTCGCCCGAGCAAGTCGCGTTAGCCCGCGGTCGAGTGCCAACGCTGATCAGCGTGCGATGGCATAACTCAAAACTTTATGCCCATGGCTGGGAGGCCTGGTGTGCGCAGTCCGGGGAATCCTGGTTAAAGGGGCAACCAGCGGTGCGCGAGTACGACGAGGAGCATTACGCCTTGCAAGCCGCCATTGCCGGTCAAGGTCTGGTGCTGGCAAGCAATATTCTCGTGTCGCAAAGCGTGGCCAGCGGATTACTGGTGGGGTATCGGAGCGACATTCAGGTCGAGGGCGCAGGTTATAGCGCCCTGTGCGTACCGGGTCGCGAGCGTCATCCCCCGGTTCGGGCGTTTTTTGCATGGCTGCAGGAGGAGGCACGTCTGTCCGGTTTGGTACCAAGATCGCAGGCTTCGTCAGCTCGCGACGAAGAACGGCAAATTACATAAAACTTTTCGCAGCCCCCATCACTCACACCTTAAGTAGCGATCGCGTCCTCAGAGGCGTGACGCCAACCGGATTAGCCTCCAGGAGAACGAGATGAGTGACATGCATTTGTCTGATGTAACCACCCTTCGAGCACGGGCCCGTCAAAACGTCGAGAATGGCGCAGTGACCGAAAGCTACAGCGCCGATATTGAGGAAGTGCTGCGCTTGCTCAACGAATCGCTGGCCACAGAACTGGTCTGCGTGTTGCGCTACAAGCGCCACTACTTCATGGCCAACGGCCTCAAAGCCCATGTGGCGGCTGAAGAGTTCCTTGAACACGCCAAGCAGGAAGGACAACACGCCGACAGACTCGCCGAACGCATCGTGCAATTGGGCGGAGAGCCGGAGTTCAACCCTGACACGCTGTCGAAAAACTCCCATGCTCAATATGTGGCGGGTAACTCATTAAAAGAAATGGTTTATGAAGACCTGGTGGCCGAGCGTATTGCCATCGACAGTTATCGCGAGATCATTCAATACATTGGCGAAAAAGACCCGACGACGCGGCGCATCTTCGAAGATATATTGGCTCAGGAAGAGGAGCATGCTGATGATATGGCCGACATATTGAAAGACTTATAAGCACGTTGACTGCCTTATCGCGCCGGCTGCGCGATAAGGCTTTTCACCGAACACTAACAATCACACTTGGCGTCACACATACACTATAGATTTCCCCCCAAGCATACTTAACTATAGAACCACACCCCAGTGGCTGTATAAATTAAAATTGCAAAGAGGAAATCCATATGTTTTTAGAACAACGACTAGAATTTATCGACACGCTGCCAACTCTCCCGGCAGAAACGCTACGCCCGTTCATGTCCGCAGATAGCCCTGCAATCCAACATGACGCAAACAAACCAACCGCAACCGTGATGCCCAGCACAATAGATGCGTACTTACCCGGCGTGCCGCAAAACGTCATTGACGACGTCGATTTATGCAAACTGATCATGCAAAATGCTGCCACGAAAAAATTCCCTGAAGATGATCAATTATTTGAGTGGTACAAATTCTATGTCGACGGCTTGTTCAATCTTGGCTGGGTCTTTCAGAACAAAAACATGCAAGAAACGACCATTAAACAAGTTGGACTTACCATGGACATGGTCTCCCTGATGGTGACACGAGAACTGGTAGGCGCAACCGCTGCTCCGGTGCTAGCACATGTAGCAAAAACAGCGGTAGAGGCCATACAAAAAAGACCGCAATCGATTGAAATTTTCGACACCCAAAGAAAACTTGGCAAGCAAGCCAAGTTCGATATCGCTCCAGTCTGGCTAGATCAGGCCGGCTCACCCAATATGATACTCAACTGCATCTCCCTGGATGCCCGAGAGAGCAGCCGCGGCATTCTTTTCTGGAAATCCACAAAACAGTCGACCACCATAAAAACAGGCGCAGCACGTGCCTATTTGAACCTTAAAACTTTTTCGCTCATCAGTGACAGCCTTTACAGAAAATACGCCGCCAACTCTAAAAAATACATTGATCAACTTCCAGACCTGGATTTTTGATAGCCATTAAAGACACATTGAAATCGGCAAGGTCATTGCCGATTTCAACTGCGATCTTCATACTTAATAGATCTGGAGCTTCCTTATGAACCCCTACCGTTCGACATTTACATTTCAGGTGGAAACATAACAATCATCCTTGGCACGCACGCCCCCGAAATAATAAATGACATTCTACACTCTGACCTCTACAGCAAACTGTTCGCCCAACTGAAAAGCAATGACCGCGAATTATTGTGGTCGCACTATACAAACACCTTGAGCGGATTAAAATGGACCATTAAAAGCCGGGAAGTTCTCCGATCAGAGTTCGAGACAACCAACCTCTTAGAACTTTTAAAGCAAAGCACCGAGAACTCCTTATTAACACTTGAACAACAAGCACTCGCGACAGCGTTTCGAAAGCTGAAAAGCGCTTCTGACGGTTCACCGGCTATCAAAGCCATTCTAGACAGACTCAATTCGAATAGCTTAGCTACTAGTAAACAAACCCTTCCAACGCACCATTCAACGTCGACTCTACTCACAATCGTCCGCCTGAACAAAAGCATGTTAACGGTGCAAGTGTCGTTCGAATCCACCTGTGCCATGGATATGCGAATTCTGACCTCGTCGGTCATACACCCTATCAAGGACGACAAAGCCAACGTAAGACTGCTCACCTGTCAATTGTCGGAACCAAAATACAGCGAGCTTAGAGAGGGCATCATTAAAAAACTGGGTAGCAAAATCGAGACACAGTTACTTCATGTATAAGCCACGACAGCCCCAAACTGAAATTTTTTATCTGCGAACAACAGCTCTCGGATGCTCCATTCGAGAGCTGTCAGTCGACTGTCCCGCCAGTGACTACCCTTTCACCGTCTTTGGCGCCTTGCCCGCCTTCATCTGCTCCAGCAATGGCGCGCACTGATTCGGCTCACCTCCGCTAGGCGCCACCAACGCCAGCAACCCGGCCGCCGGCGCAGCGATGACACCCAACGCAACCATTCCAGCCCCGCGCAACAGCAACGGTACAGCCTTCACCCCCGCATCCGGCTTGATGAACTTGCCCCGGACGTACAGCGGCGAGCGCAACGAAATCAGGCGCCAGCCTTTTGATTCCGGTGTGATGGTCAGGTCCAGTTGCTCGGTTGCCATGTTCGCCGTTCCATCGATGTAGATAATCGCGTTCTCGGTATCGAAAACGAACAGGCGGGTGGTTGCCAGGCCAGTCTTGATATCGAAATCAGCGGCCGCGCAATTTATCTTCACTTCCTTGTCGCCAAATATCTTGCCGACCACATAGTTGCCCACATTAAGCCCGGCCAATTCCATCAACTCGCGGCTGATGGCGCCGTCATTGATCAGCATCTTAAGGTTGCCATTGGAGGTGGCCAGCAACTTCGCCACCGAGTTGCCACGTCCGGTGATGTCGGCATCGCCGTTGAGCTCACCGAAGCTGGTTTTCATCGGTTCGAAAGTCGGGAACAGCTGCTTGAGCTTGAAGCCACGCGCGGTCAATTTAGCCCGGCCTTCCAGCGGTTCGGTGTGACCATTCAGGCGGATCTGCGCATCGAGCGTGCCGCCGGCTACGCCGAAACGCAGAGGTTCAAGGCTCAGAACTCCATCGGTCAGCACGAGGTGGGTATAAAGGTCATTGAACGGCAGCTTCTCACTGTGGACGATGCGCTTGCCGGTGAATTCAACATCGGCGTCCATGTCGCGCCAGCGCTCGGTCTTGAACTCCTCGACCGGCAACACCTTGTCCGCCGGCTGCTTGCTTTCGCCACCCCGGGCCTTTTGCTTTGTATTGGAGTCAGCGCCAATCAGCGGCGCCAGGTCGGCAAACAGCAACTGGTTGGACACCAGAGCACCGCTGAGTTTTGGCCGCGGCTGACTGGCGACGTAGGCCAGGCTCCCATGAATGTCGCTCTCGCCGATCTTGCCGTTGAATTTTTCATAGCGGAATACTGCGCCACCCGGCTCATGCAGCTTGGCGATCAAATGACCGTCGGTGGCATAGGGCGGGGTGTCCGGCAGGGTCACGCCTGTCAGCGGATACAGGTTACCCAGACTGGCACCGGCCAGTTTCAGGCGCAGGTCCAGCGCACCCAGGTTTAGCGGATCGGTCAGGGTGCCCGCCAACTCGACACGGGTGTCGGCAATCTGCACTTGGGCCTGAAGCGGGAAAGGTCGATTCGCGTCCTGTAACGCCAGCAAACCGCCAATCTTGCCTTCGCCGGTGAGCTTCTGACCGTGATACTGGCCTTTGGTCTTGATCGCGAAGGCGTAATCCTGTGGCGAGGCGCCCTTCTCCTGCGCGTTTTTCGCGGCTTTGTCGCCGACGATATCGCTGAATGGAATCGGCTTGCCCAACGGATCGATCAACACATCAAGCTGCGTTTTCAGGGTTTGGTCGTCGAGGGTCACGTGGCCTTTATCGAAGCCAATCGCGCCAATATCCACCACCCAGCTCGACGGCTCAGCGTCTGGATCCTTGGGGTCGAACTTGAACGTCCAGTTGGCGCGGCCATCGGCCAGTCGTTGCAGATCGGCATTCGGTTCGGTGAGGTCAATGCGTGGAATCACAACACGCTGCGCCAGCAGGGCCAACGGCGAGATGCGCAGCTCGACCCGTTTGAGGGTGACCATTTGTGGCTTTTTCGACCACTCGGGATTGCCCAGGCTCAGATCTTCCGCAACCACGTGCGGCCAAGGTACCCAGGCGCGCCATCCTCCCTCCTCGGGTTCGCGTTGCCAGACCACGGCCAGGTTGCCGTTGATGGCAAAGGGACGGTGCAGCTCTTCGGAGACTTTGGCATTGAGCGGCGGTTTGATCCGGTTCCAATCGAAGAACACGATGATCAACACCAGCACTGCCAGCAGAAGAACGAGGCTGGCGAAGGTCCAGGCCATTACTTTACGAGTGCGCGTCATTGCACAGGGCTCCTTTATACGACTGAGCGCCCTGACTGCGACGCACATATGAATACGGTAGGCCAGAACGGGCCGACCATGACATCTAGGACTGGGAAACGGCGCTCAGGTTTAACCGAAATGCCGATTAATACTCAAATAATCGTCCCTCCACACACTGCCCCCCTCGATAGGCGTTACCGCCCCCGCACTTTTGCGTGGCACGAGTGAGTCGAAAATACCCACACCAGTGCAAAAACGTCCGCCGGAAACGCCCGGTTTAGAGCCATCGCAGGGAACAATCAATTCCGTTGATTATTACCATTGCGTTTATGAACTTTTATATCGACTTATCGAGAGTAGCATTGACCTCGTACCCACTTTATCGCCCTCCCAAGGAGCAACCCATCATGAAACGCCAATTACTGCTTAGCCTTACCCTTTCCATGCTGGCCAGCACCGCTTTCGCTCTGCCAGCTGCTGACCAAGCCACTCCGCAAGTCAAAGACAGCCGCTCGGTGTTCAGCCAAACCGTCGCTGCTGATGGTTCCGACCGCACTCCACAGGGCCAGACACTCGCCGAAGGCGGTAACGATCGCCTGAAAGAAAAAGGCCTGATCACCCAGGATGGCTCGGACCGCACTCCACAAGGTCAGACCCTGGCTGCTGACGGCTCCGATCGCACCCCACAAGGCCAAACCCTGGCGGCTGACGGTTCCGACCGCACCCCACAAGGCCAAACCCTGGCGGCTGACGGTTCCGATCGCACTCCACAAGGCCAAACCCTGGCTGCTGACGGCTCCGATCGCACCCCACAAGGTCAGACCCTGGCTGCTGACGGCTCCGATCGCACTCCACAAGGCCAAACCCTGGCTGAAGGTGGTGGTGACCGTGTAATCGAACGCAACAGTGCCTTGAGCTAAGCCCATGGCGGCCTTGAAAAAAAGCCCAATCCCCGGATTGGGCTTTTGACTTTTCAGCCTTTGACCTTATAGACGCTACCCCTGCGCGCATAATCCCGATAGTCGTTCGACGCCGGCAAAGCCTATTTGCTAGAGTGCGTCGCTGCCCTTATCCAGAAATCTCCTTGCGATGCTGCCCCGCGCCGAACAGAAACAACAGACCCGCAACGCCTTGATGGACGCTGCCCGCCATTTGATGGAAAGCGGCCGAGGATTCGGCAGCCTGAGCCTGCGTGAAGTGACGAAAACCGCCGGGATCGTCCCCACCGGTTTCTACCGGCATTTCGCTGATATGGATGAGCTCGGCCTGGTGCTGGTGAGTGAAGTCGGCCAGACCTTCCGCGAAACCATTCGCCTTGTGCGGCACAACGAGTTCGTCATGGGCGGCATCATTGACGCCTCTGTGCGGATCTTTCTCGATGTCGTCGCGGCCAATCGATCGCAATTTCTTTTTCTCGCCCGCGAGCAGTACGGTGGTTCACTGCAAGTGCGCCAGGCCATCGGTCGTTTGCGCGAAGACATCAGCTCCGACCTGGCGTCCGATCTGTCCTTAATGCCCAAACTGCAACACCTGGACATTGCCGGACTGAGCGTCGTGGCGGATCTGATCGTGAAAAGTGTTTTTGCAACCCTGCCAGACATCATCGATCCACCGGCCGAAGCGTTGCCGGAGCACCTTACGCCACAGGCGAAGATCACCCAGCAGCTGCGCTTCATCTTTATCGGGCTCAAACATTGGCAAGGACTCGGCAGCACCGAGTGACCTTTTTTTGAGCGTTGCAAATTGGTGCATGCGCTTTTGATATGCACCAATTTCAGTCACATTTTCGCCACAGACCGAGTCACCAGCCAAGATCTGTCAGGCATTTCCTACGCATCGTCCGATTGGCAAGCCCCTTGCTCTAGCCTGACTATCGCTCATTGCTGGAAGCCTACCGATGCTGGTGATTCATCGTAGAATCGACCCTCAACCCGTCTGGGCCGCCGAGTTGCACCTGACCTTCGACGCCCGTAGCAAGAGCCGTTTGCGCTGTTTCAGTGCCGATGGCGAAGACGTCGGGTTGTTTTTGGAGCGCGGTCAGCCGCCCCTGTATGACGGCGAATGCCTGCAAGCTGAAGACGGGCGTACCGTTCGCGTCTGCGCCCGCCCTGAACAACTGCTGCATGTCACGTGCGCCAACGCATTCGAACTGACGCGGGCCGCTTACCACCTGGGAAATCGCCACGTTGCCCTGCAAGTCGGCGACGGTTGGTTGCGCCTGCTGGACGACTACGTACTCAAGGCCATGCTCGAGCAGCTCGATGCCAAGGTCGACCCCATCGAAGCACCATTCCAACCCGAACACGGCGCTTACGGCGGCGGCCATCATCACTCGCGCCATGGCGACGAAGATTTCAATTACCCCCCGAAACTGCACCAGTTCGGCGTTCGGCTATGAATCCGGCGTGGGCGCTGTTGCGTCTGGCCAGTCCGCAGCTGCCGATTGGTGGCTACAGCTATTCCCAAGGCCTGGAAATGGCTGTGGATAACGGCCGGGTCGATGATCCGGACAGTGCACGACGCTGGATCAGCGGCCAGTTGCTGCTCAACCTGGCACGCTTCGAAGCGCCATTGTTGCTGGCTCACTGCGAGGCGGCCGCGCAAGAAAACTGGGGCAGCTTGTTACAGCACTGCGAGGAACACCGCGCAAGCCGGGAAACACGCGAGCTGTATCAGGAAAGTCGGCAGATGGGATATTCCCTCCAGCAATTGCTCAATGGTTTGCCGGAACTGGATGCCGCCGCGCGCGCCTTTCTCGAACAGCGTCCAGAACCGCATTTGGCTCTCTGTTGGGCGCTGGCCGCACGCGCCTGGCACATCAGTGCGCAAGATGCGCTGGCTGCCTGGCTCTGGAGCTGGTTGGAGAATCAATTAGCGGTGCTGATGAAAACCCTGCCCCTCGGCCAGCAAGCGGCGCAGCGCCTGACCAGCCAGCTGCTCCCGCTGTTGCAGGAAGCCCAGCAGAACGCCACTCAAATCAACCCCGAACACTATGGCAGCGCCGCTTTCGGCCTGTCCCTGGCGTGCATGGCGCATGAGCGCCAGTACAGCCGACTGTTCCGTTCCTAGGGCCTTTTCACTTGGAGAATCACATGAACACACAACCCCTGCGCGTCGGCATCGGCGGCCCGGTTGGTTCGGGTAAAACCGCCCTGACGCTGGCCCTGTGCCTGGCCCTGCGCGACCGTTACAACCTGGCCGTCGTGACCAACGATATCTACACCCGCGAAGACGCTGACTTCCTGGTGCGCAACGAAGCCCTCGCACCTGAGCGCATTATTGGCGTGGAAACCGGCGGCTGCCCGCACACCGCCATTCGCGAAGACGCCTCGATCAATCTCGAAGCGGTGGATCAATTGAACCGGCGCTTTCCGGGGCTGGACCTGATTCTCGTGGAGTCCGGTGGCGACAACCTGTCGGCGACGTTCAGCCCGGAACTGTCCGACCTGACCATCTACGTGATCGATGTCTCGGCCGGCGACAAGCTGCCGCGCAAGGGCGGGCCGGGCATCTGCAAGTCCGACTTGCTGGTGATCAACAAGATCGACCTTGCACCGCTGGTGGGCGCGTCCCTGACCCTGATGGACAGCGACACGACCCGCATGCGCAACGGCAAGCCGTTCGTGTTCAGCAACCAGAAAACCGGCCAGGGACTGGAAGAAATCATTGCCTTCATCGAACGCCAGGGTTTGCTGACTGCAGCCTGATCACACCATTTTTTTCAACAAGGAAGCTTATCCATGACACTTAAACGCATGCTGGGCGCCATGACCCTGTTGCTGACTCCGGCGCTCGCCTTTGCTCACCCGGGCCATGGCGACAATGGATTGATGGCCGGCATCAGCCACCCGATTGGTGGCCTCGATCACTTACTGGCAATGGTTGCGGTCGGATTGTGGGCAGCGCAGCAGAATGGCGCGGCTCGCTGGCTACTGCCCTGCACGTTCGTCGGCACCATGCTGGTGGGCGGTATGTTGGGGTTTGAAGGCTTGAAGTTGCCCGCGCTGGAAAGCGGGATCGCGGCATCGGTGTTGGCGTTGGGCCTGGCGGTAGCGCTGGCGGTGCGTCCGCCGTTGAGCATGGCAGTGGCGGCGACGGCGTTGTTTGCGCTGTTCCACGGCGTGGCGCATGGTTTGGAATTGCCGGACATGTCGAACCCTTGGGCGTATGCCGCAGGATTCGTGGCGGCGACAGCGGCGCTGCATGCCGCAGGCTATGCGGTTGTGCGGGTGTTGCCACAAGCGGCAGCACCGTTGGTTCGAGTGGCGGGGGCGGCTTCAGCGGCGACTGGGGTGTGGTTGCTGGCGGGCTGAGTTCTCGATCGTCTTGTCTGGCCTCATCGTCGGAACGCCGCCCGGACCAAGCTCGCGATGAGGCCAGACAGACACCCCATCTCCAAGGCCTGCTACCATGTCGCGCATTCGCCTCTGCCGTGACGACGCCAGCCAATGCCTCATGTTCCCCGCTCCGCCTCCCAGCCTGAATTGACCGCTCTGTTCAACTCGGTGCAACAGCATTTCCAGGATGTGATCGTGCCCCTGTGGCAAGGCCCCGGCTGGAATGCCAAGCTGGCGCTGCCCTATGAGGCACTGGATGCAAACCATCAGCCGCTGCCACCGCAGCGCTACCGGGCGATGGCGTGCGCACGGCAGCTGTATCTGTTCTCCAGCCTGATCGGCCAGGTGCCGGCTGCTGAAGAGCGGGCCGAGGCACTGTTTCATTCCTTGCAGCAGCACTTCCACGACGCTGAACACGGCGGCTGGTTTTACAGCATCGACCCGCAAGGAGCGCCGCTGGATCAACGCAAGGATCTCTACACCCATGCCTTCATCCTGTTCGCCTGCGCCCACTATTGGGACAAGGTTCGCGACCCGTCGGTGGAATCGGTACTCGACAGCGCACTGGACGTGATCACGCAACGTTTCGCTACGGGCGACGGCCTGTACGAAGCCAGCCTCGATCGTGACTGGTCATCCCTGAACAGCGGCCCCCTGCAGAATCCCCTGATGCACTTGGCGGAAGCGTTTCTCGCGACGCTTTCGGCGCGCGAAGACGCCGTCGTGCAAGGCGCACTCGTTGAGTTATGCACAGCCATGCAGCAACAGTTCATCGATCCGCAACACGGTGTGTTGATGGAGAAGCCGCTGGGCGCTGTGGATAACTGGTTTGAACCGGGGCATCAATTCGAGTGGTATTTCCTGCTCGAATCATCAGCCCTTCTGCGCGGTTCTGAATTGCACACATCACTCGACCGGGCGTTTTCGCTGACCGAGCAATGGGGTGTGAACCAACAGTCGGGTGCCGTGCAGGCGATGCTTGAGCTGGATGGCCACATCAAGGATGCCACCCAACGAATCTGGGCCCAGGCTGAGTATCTGCGGGCGCTGACCTTGCGCCCGGATGCAGAAGCCTCTGTGCAACGTCAACTTGTGGCATTGCAGCAGCACTTTCTGCATGCGGGCGGCTGGTATGAGTGTCGGGATGAGCAGGGTGAGGTGAGCCGCAAGGACATGCCTTCGACGACGCCTTATCACCTGGCGACCTGTTATCGCGGGTTGGCTGACTATCTGCGCTAAGTGATCGAACGCCTTCGCGGGCAAGCCAAGCTCCCACATGTTTCGCGGTGCACGCACTATTGCGCAACAACGCAGGCCCTGTGGGAGCGTTGCTTGCCCGCGATGGGACCATCAGCTAATTACGCAATCCACTTTTTGTCCCCGGTAAAGCTGATAGTCAGCCATCGCGCCGCATCAGCCTTGCCGAGCTTCGAGGAAATCTCCTCCCGCAACGCATCCAGTTGCCCTACGTTCTGCAACGGGTAATCCGCCGGCAACACCACATGAATCTCGATAAAACACGCCCGCCCGTGCTTCTGCACGTAGGAAATGTAGTCGTCGAAACCGTGTTCGTCCTTGGCTGCTTCCATGACCTGACGCACCCTGTCATCCAGTTGATCCGGCGCAATCCCCAGCACATCACGCAGCGCTGGGGCGAGGATCTTGAAGGCCGGAGGGAGCATGCTCAACGCCAGCACGATCAGGATCAACGGGTCGACGTACATCGCCCACTCGTCATACCCCTGGGTCTTGAGCAGCAGTGCAATCAGGAAACTGACCAGCAAGCCCACCGAGAGCATCGCATCCACCAGCCAACTGATATTGTCGAACTGGATGAGCGTTGACCGCAGTTTTCGATTGCGATGCCGGACGTAGAAGAAATACGCAAACTCGACGACGGTAAATACCGCTGCGTAGATGATCACCAGCCCGAGCTCGATCTCTCGGCCACCATTGATGATGCCGAACACACCATTGAGAAAGGCGTAGATGGCAATCAAGAACAAAAAGCTGCCCTCGATCAACAGCACCATGGGTTCCAGGTGCCAGAAGCCGAACTGAAAGCGGTCGTTACTTTCCTTGGCGATCAGTTTGGCGGTGATGAGCATCAAGACCTTGATGAAGGTCGCGATCAACGAAAAAAAACCATCGAACAGGATGGATTGGGCACCTGAAATAAAACCAGTCACGATCCCGGCGATCGCCACGGCCAACATGAGAATGGTCGATTGCTTGAGCAGTGACTGCTCACCTTTGTTACTCACGTAGCCTCCTCTTGCACCTTGACGCCGCAGGGTGCGGCGGGGTGTTGGGCGAGGAGTTTAGCTTATGTCAGGTGCCGGCCGGCTTTGTGGTGAGGGAGCAAGCTCCCTCGTCTTCAATTACGCCTTGCCACCATTACGATCAATGGCAAAGCCGGCCCAGGTCTGGCTCACCGGCATCAGCTCGAGGCTGTTGATATTGATGTGCGCTGGCGCGTTGAGCACCCAGAAAATGGTCTCGGCAATGTCGTGCGGCTGGATCGGGTCTACACCGGCATAGGTCGCGTTGTAACGCTCCTGGTCACCAGCGAAGCGCACCAGCGAAAACTCGCTTTCGCACATGCCCGGTTCGATGTTGCTGACACGCACGCCGGTGCCTTGCAGATCGCAGCGCAGGCTCAGGGAGAACTGTTTGACGAACGCTTTGGTCGCGCCATACACGTGACTGCCCGGATACGGATAACTACCGGCGACGGAGCCGACGTTGACGATGCTGGCACCACGACCGTGAGCGATCAGGCGTGGCAACAGCAGACGGGTGCTGTACATCAGGCCTTTGACGTTGGTGTCGACCATGGTGTCCCAATCGTCGAGGTCGCACTTGGGTGCAGGATCAACGCCCAGGGCCAGACCCGCGTTGTTGATCAGGCCGCGCAATTTGGCGAAGGACGGCGGCAGGTTGCCAATCGCCTCCTCCATGGCTTTGCGATCACGCACATCGAGCACCAGACCAAGAACCTCAGTCTGTTTCGACAACTCGGCGCACAGGGCATTAAGGCGCTCTTCACGACGACCTGTCAGCACCAGCTTCCAGCCAGCCTCAGCAAAACGGCGGGCACAGGCTTCGCCAAAACCGGAGGTTGCGCCGGTAATAAACAGGGTGTTGGACATCGTGTTCTCCTTGCTTCGACTGGTGAACAGCCATTGGAATAGATAATCAGCGGGAAGCATGCCCGGCTGGGCTGTTACGAGCAACCAGAGCTCCGCATCTTGAACTCAATAACGCCCCCCTGTAGCAGCTGCCGAAGGCTGCGTTCGACTGATAGCAGTCGCCATCCCGGTCGATTGCGCTTCAACTGCAAACAGCTTGCTCGGGTTTTGCGACTGCTTCGCAGTCGAACGCAGCCTTCGGCAGCTGCTACAAGGACCGTATCGTTGTACAAAAATTAACCAGGCGGCCACACACTATATCAGCCGTGGCTTGCAGCTAAGTGCGCGCATGTTATCCACAGGCCGGTCCACAGTTTCCGGGGGCAAGTCAAAAAGCTGGAAGCCGCTGTGTATAAGGCTTTGCGGGCAGATTTAAAAGTTTTTCGCTTGACCCTGAAGCGCTCGCTGTGTAGCCCAGGGCATTTTGCATGATTGAACACCTAAACCGACGATGGCGCCAAGCCAGCAACTACGGCCTTCAGCAGACTCTTTCCAGAGTTTAGTCACAGACTTATCCACAGGCTGGCGGGTGCATTTTCAACCCGCATACGATGCCAATAAAAAGGTTGACAACGGCACTCACCGGTCGAGCAAAAACCGCTGATCAATAAATAACCACACCTCTACAAGCCAC
Source organism: Pseudomonas sp. LBUM1643 (assembly GCF_059716215.1). Lineage (NCBI taxonomy): Bacteria > Pseudomonadati > Pseudomonadota > Gammaproteobacteria > Pseudomonadales > Pseudomonadaceae > Pseudomonas > Pseudomonas sp. LBUM1643. The sequence goes on along the minus strand of NZ_CP166813.1, from coordinate 616,474 downwards.
GTATCCAAAGGCTCTCAGGCAGCTACACCCACGTTATTCACAGCCAGCTCCACAGTAAACGGGGACAAGTCAAAACGTTGATAAAACAACTATTTGCAGCGGCTTTATGTCGCGGTTTGAGAGCTTGTGAATATTGTTTTCCACAATTTCCCGAAAGCACACAGAGATACCTTGTGGGAGTGAGCCGCTTGCGATTGCGGTGGGACAGTCGGCATCAATGATGAATGTTACGCCCCAATCGCGAGCAGGCTCGCTCCCACAGGGGTTGTGGCCAATCGGGGATGTAAAAAAGCCCCGGCGATTGCTCGTCGGGGCTATTTTTGCCTCAGCAGGACTTAATGCCCGCCAAGATAGGCGTTACGCACCTCCTCGTTCACCAGCAACTCCTTGCCGGTACCTGTGAGGCGAATCTCGCCGTTGACCATGACATACGCGCGGTCCGATAACTTGAGGGCGTGGTTGGCGTTCTGCTCGACCAGGAAGATGGTCATGCCGGTACTCGCCAGTTCCCGCAGTGTCGAGAAGATCTGCTTTACCACGATCGGCGCCAATCCCAGGCTTGGCTCATCGAGCAGCAGCAACTTGGGCCGGCTCATCAGTGCGCGAGCGATGGCCAGCATCTGCTGTTCACCACCCGACATGGTCATCGCCCGCTGGGTGCGCCGTTCCTTGAGCCGTGGAAACAGCTCGAACATGCGCTGCATGTCCTCGGTGGCGTACTTGTCACCGATTGGGATGGTGCCCATCAACAGGTTTTCCTCGACCGTCATGTCAGGGAAGACACGGCGTCCTTCCGGCGACTGGGCGATGCCGTTGGAGGCGATGTAGTGGGATGACTTGTGGGTAATATCCACGCCCTGATAAATGATCTGGCCATCCGCTGCGCGTGGCTGACCGAAGATCGACATCAGCAGCGTCGACTTGCCCGCACCGTTGGAGCCGATAAGGCTTACGGTTTCACCTTCATTGATGTGCAGCGAAACTTTCTTCAGGGCTTGAATCGGCCCGTAAAACACATCCAGTTCCTTGAGTTCGAGGATAGCGCCGTTAGTCATACGAGCTCCTCTTCATCAGCGCCCAGGTAGGCCGCAATCACTTTCGGATCGTTACGAATGGCATCAGGCCCGCCCTCGGCGATCACGATGCCGTGGTCCAGCACCACGATGTGGTCGGAAATGCTCATTACCATGCCCATGTCGTGTTCGATCAGCACCACGGTCAGATCATGCTCGTCACGCAGCAGACGGATCATCGCACTCAGCGCTTCGGTTTCCTGAGGGTTGAGGCCAGCGGCCGGTTCGTCGAGACAGATGATCTGCGGCCGGGTACACATGGCCCGGGCGATTTCCAGACGGCGTTGCTGACCATAGGACAGCTCACCGGCCAGGCGGTTGGCGCAGTCCACCAGATCGACGACTTCCAGCCAGTAGAAGGCGTGGTCCAGCGCATCGCTTTCGGCCTTGCGATAGCCCTTGGTGTTGAGGATGCCGGCCAGCATGTTGCGATTGACCCACATGTGCTGGGCTACCAGCAGGTTTTCCAGTACCGACATTTCCTTGAACAGGCGAATGTTCTGGAAAGTCCGCGCCAGACCCGCGCGGTTCACCAGGTGAGTGCCGCCGAACATCTTGTAGTACAGCCGACTGAGGAAAGATTTCGGCGAGACGAAATCGGTCGCCTTGAACGATTCGCCCAGCAGCTGGATGACGTTGGTTCGCTCGCCACGCACGCTGAGTTCGATCTTGCCACCCGAGGCCTTGTAGAAGCCGGTCAGGCAGTTGAACACCGTGGTCTTGCCTGCGCCATTGGGACCGATCAGGGCGAAGATCGAATTGCGATGAACCTTCAGGCTCACATCGCTCAACGCCTTGATGCCGCCGAAGTGCATCATCAGCTTCTCGACCGAGAGTACGACTTCGCTCATGGCGCTACTCCTTTACGCGGGGTCACACCGGTACGGCTGATCCTTATCAGGCCGCGCGGTCGCCAGATCATCATCAACACCATCAACACGCCGAACAGCAGCACGCGATACTCGGCGAAGCCACGCAGAAGCTCCGGTGCCACGGTGAGCACGAATGCGGCGATCACCACGCCGATGGTCGAGCCCATGCCGCCCAGCACCACGATGGCGAGGATCAGTGCCGACTCGAAGAAGGTAAAGGAGGTCGGGTTAACGAAACCTTGGTACGTGGCGAAGAACACCCCGGCCAGGCCCGCAGTCGATGCACCGATGGTGAACGCGGAGAGCTTGACCAATACGTGGTTCAGGCCCATGGAACGGCAGGCGATTTCATCTTCACGCAGGGCTTCCCAGGCGCGACCGACCGGCATCTTGACCAGACGATGCTTGATGTACAGCACGGCCAGTACTACCAGGAACAACACCGCGTAGATGAAGTAGTACTTCACGTCCGGGTTATAGGCGATGCCGAAAAACTCATGAAAAGGAACACCGCCATCCTTCGCCCGTTTGCCGAACTCGAGGCCGAAGAACGTTGGCAGCGGTGCGGGCATGCCGTTCGGGCCGCCGGTCAGCGAGAGCCAGTTATTGAGGATCAAACGGATGATTTCGCCGAAGCCCAGGGTCACGATCGCCAGGTAGTCACCGTGCAATCGCAAGACCGGGAAGCCGAGAATGCAACCCGCCAGCCCCGCCGTGATCGCCGCCAATGGCAGCACCGTCCAGAAGCCGAGCCCGAGGTATTGATAACCCAGCGCCAGCCCGTATGCACCGATGGCGTAGAACGCCACGTAACCCAGGTCGAGCAGACCCGCCAGGCCTACCACGATGTTAAGGCCAAGGCCGAGCAAAACGTAGATCAGCCCGAGGATGACCACCCCTAGCAGGTAGGAGTTGGAGAAGAACGGGAAGACCACGGCGATGACGATCATCAGCGGGATGATCCAGCGTAACCGTGATTTGTAATCAGGCGGCAATACATGGACCCCGGAGCCGGTGCTTTCAAAGCCTTCGAGAATTTTCAGGCCCTTGGGAGTTTGCAGGAACAGGCTAAGGGCAAAACGGCCGGCCATGACGATCGCGACAATCCACGCCACGCGTGTTGGTTGCAGGTTGAAGCCGTAGCCGTCGAGGACCACGCCGACAATCGGACCGAACACAATCAGGGCCACAAGGCCGGCAAGAATCGCGTCAACCAGGCTTCTTTTGAGATCAATGGTTTTTTTAGTGGTTGAAGACATCGCTTACACCTTCGACACAAGAGGACGGCCGAGCAGGCCTTGGGGCCGAAAGACCAGAACGAGAACGAGCAGCGAGAAGCTGAAAACGTCTTTGTAATCCGAGTTGACCAAACCCGAGAACAGCGACTCGGAGATCCCGAGGATGATCCCGCCGAGCATCGCGCCAGGCAGCGAGCCGATCCCGCCGAGTACCGCCGCGGTGAACGCCTTGATACCGATGACGAAGCCTGCGTAGAAGTCGAACGTGCCGTAGTTCATGGTAATCAGCACGCCGGCCAGGGCCGCCATTGCAGCACCAATGATGAACACGTAGGAGATCACCCGATCGGTGTTGATCCCGAGGATCGAAGCCATCTTGCGGTCTTGCTGTGTCGCGCGGCACATGCGGCCGAGCTTGGTGTACTTGATGACGTAGGTCAGCAGGGCCATCCCGGCAAACGCTGCGACCAGAATGAAGATTTTGGTGTAGGTGAGCTGGACGAAGCCGGTCCCGACTTCAACTCGCCATGCACCTGTCAGCAATGTAGGAACCCCCTGTTGACGGGCGCCCTGGGCGATCTGTGCATAGTTTTGCAGGATCAGGGAGATACCGATGGCGCTGATCAGCGGTGCCAGTCGGGTAGAGTTTCGCAGTGGCTTGTAGGCGACGCGCTCGATGACCCAGCCATAGACCGCCGTGACGACGATGGTGAAGATCAGTGTGCCGAGCATCAGCAGAGGGAAGGATTCGATACCGAAGTATGCCAGCAGAGCCAGACTGATTGCCGCGAGGTAAGCGGAAATCATGTAAACCTCGCCGTGGGCGAAGTTGATCATGCCGATGATGCCATAGACCATTGTGTAGCCGATGGCGATCAGGCCATAGACCGACCCGAGGGTCAGGCCATTGACCAGTTGCTGCAGGAAAATACCATCCATAACGCAATCTCACGCAATGAGAACCTGCACACCTGTGGGTGTGCGGTTCTTCTAAGGAAAATACAGATTTACGTCGGAGTAATGTCAGCCACGATCAGGCTGGCCCACACCGTACCCTGTGGGAGCTGGCTTGCCAGCGATAGCGGTTGAACATTCGACATGGTTGTCTCATGCAAGTCCGCCATCGCGGGCAAGCCCGCTCCCACAAGGGATCTGTGGGGGTTCAGGTGACCGAGTCAGCCCTTACTTCTGTTTTTCCAGCTGGTGGTATTTGCCGTCCTTGTCCCACTGGTACACCACGTAGTCGGAAACCTTGAGGTCGCCCTTGGAGTCCCAGGACTTGTCGCCCATCACGGTTTTGACGGTGTTGGCTTTCAGCCACTTGGCGGCTTCTTCGCCTTTGTTGGACTTGGCACCGTTAAAGGCCGCTGCCAGGGTCTGGACCGAAGCGTAGGCGTACAGGGTGTAGCCTTCAGGCTCGGTGCCTTTCTTGCGGAACTCGTCTACCACGGTTTTGCTGTCTGGCAGCATGCGTGGGTCGGCGCCGAAGGTCATCAGCACGCCGTCGACGTATTGCGGGCCGCCAGCGGTGGTCACCAGTTCGTCGGTCACGATGCCGTCGTCGGACATGAATTTCACGTCTTTCAGGCCTTCGGTACGCAGTTGTTTAACCAGTGGACCGGCTTCCGGGTGCAGGCCACCGAAGTAGACAACGTCGGCACCTGCCGCGCGAATCTTGGTCACGACGGCACTGAAATCTTTCTCGCCGCGAGTCAGGCCTTCATACAGCACCGGCGTTACACCGCGCTTGACCAACTGAGCCTTGGTGGCATCTGCCAGGCCTTGGCCGTAGGTGTCTTTGTCGTGGAGCACGGCCACTTTCTTGCCTTTGAGCACGTCGACGATGTAGTCGCCGGCAACGATGCCTTGCTGGTCGTCACGCCCGCACATACGGAACATCGCGCTCAGGCCGCGTTCGGTCACCTGTGGATTGGTCGAACCAGGCGTAATTGCGATGATGCCCGCTTCGTCGTAGATCTCGGAAGCCGGGATGGTCGACGAGGAGCAGAAGTGACCTACCACGCCCGCCACTTTCTGGTTGGTCAGGTCCTTGGCGACCGTCACAGCCTGTTTAGGTTCGCAGGCGTCATCGCCCTTCACCAGTACGATTTTTTCCCCGTTGACGCCACCCGTCGCGTTGATTGCGTCGGCTGCTGCCTGTGCACCCTTCATGTACTGCTCGCCAAATGCTGCGTTGGCGCCAGTCATTGGACCTGCCACACCGATTTTCACATCAGCTTGTGCAAACGCAGAAACACCCAACGCAGTTGCCACTGCGAGGGCCAGAAAGCCTTTCTTGTAAAACGTCTGGGACATGAGGTGGTGCTCCAAGGTTTTTTTAGTTGGCACTGCGACTTCACTGAATGCTCAGAGCAAGGGCCGTGCCATCGGTTTTTTATTCTGAAAAAAGTCGCTGCTTTATTGTTATTTCGACTGTTTCGAGCCCATTTTCATTGGGCGTGCAACCGTCTAAACCGCGGAAGGTGAAACCGTTTATTTTTAAAGGCGCAACCCGAGCGCGCCATCATTGCAACCGCGGCGCCAAACGACGTGCAACCAGCCTGTAACATCGTGCGTCACCGAAGTGCACACCGCTGGTGCGGTACTGCTACAACCCGCACCATTACAGGCTAGTCGCTGCTCGAAAAAGCGCCGTGTTTCGGACACAAATTTCAACAATCAAATGACGATGCGCAAGCACTGGCCTGCGTGATACAGCGAGAATCCCGCCTCATACAAACAGCTTCTCAAACCCACTCCCGCCAGGGGCTGCATGGGCGCGAACGGAATAGGCAAAGCTTGAGGAATTCCGTTACACAAATAATCGGCGAAGGCTTTGCCGACCACGGTCCCTGTTGTAACGCCCCGACCGTTGTAGCCAGTGACTGCCACTATTCCCGGAGCCGGTTCAAAAAGGCGCATCAGGTGGTCTGGGGTGAAGGCGATGCAACCGGTCCAGGTGCACTCCCACTCAACAGGTTTGAGGTACGGGAAATAGTGCTGCTGGACTCGATCCGCCCACGCTTTGAGAAACCAGGTCGGTTTCTGATTGCCGTTTCCCAGACTGCCCAGTAACAGTCGACCGTCCTTGTCTCGACGAATACTGCTCAGCACCTGACGGGTGTCCCATGAGCCCTGGCCACCAGGCAGGATTTGCTGTGCAGCCTCGTCCGTCAGCGGGACCGACGCCACTTGATAGTAGTAACCGGGGAAAAAATTGCGTCGCAGCTCGGTCCAGTCGCCTTCGGTGTAAGCGTTGGAAGCGATGACCACCTGTTCAGCGAGTACCGAACCCTGCGCGGTCTGCACCGACCACTTCTGGCCCTGACGCTCGAGTCGCGTGACTGCAGAGTGATCGAACAGATGACCGCCCAGGCCGATGGCCGCTTTGGCCAGCCCGGTGGTATAAGCCATCGGATTAAGCGTGCCGGCACGCCGATCAAGCAGTGCGGCGGCGATCTTTTTGGTGCCTGTCGCTTGCTCGCAGGCCTGGCCGGTCAACAATTCGACGGGGGCGCCGCGACGTTTCCATTGTTCCTCACGACTGCGCAGATCCGCTTCGCCACGGGCGTTGTGCGCCATGTGCAACGTGCCTTCGCGGCGCAACTGGCAATCGATGTGGTATTTGTCGACCAGGCTGAACACCAGCGATGGCGCCGCCCCGAGCATGCGATTGAGCTGACTGCCCACCGCCTCGCCGAACCCGGCTTCGATCTCGTCCGGAGGAATCCACATCCCGGCGTTGACCAGTCCGACGTTGCGCCCTGACCCGCCCTGACCGGCGCGATGAGCTTCCAGCACACAAACTGTCTTGCCTTGTTCCAGTAGATGCACCGCCGCCGACAGCCCGGTAAAACCTGCACCGATGACGCAAACGTCTGCCGTCACTTCGCCCTTGAGGGCGGCGTTGTCAGGCCTTTGCGGCGTCAGTTTTTCCCACAGACACTCTTCGCGTAACGGCATTGCCAGACTCCAACAGAAACCTAACCAAAACACAGTTCATTTTGGATGAGCTATGTGGTGAGGGGATTCAGCGAAACGTCGCACCGCCCCGTTGGGCTGCGTAGCAGTCCCATATTCGGGGCCGCTGCGCAGCCAACGGGGATAAATCCCCTCGCCACAAAAGCTCGCTCAGGGATGACCGGTTAGTCGAACGTGATGCCTTGAGCCAACGGCAACTCCAGCGAATAGTTCACGGTGTTGGTCTGACGGCGCATGTAGCCGCGCCATGCGTCGGAACCGGATTCACGACCACCACCGGTTTCTTTTTCACCACCAAATGCGCCGCCGATTTCCGCGCCGCTCGGCCCGATGTTGACGTTGGCGATACCGCAATCGCTGCCCACCGCCGACATGAACTGCTCGGCTTCACGCACGTCGGTGGTAAAGATGCAGGACGACAGGCCTTGCGGCACTGCGTTGTTCAGGCGTAGCGCCTCGTCGAAGTCCTTGTAGCCGACCACGTAAAGAATCGGCGCGAAGGTTTCGTGGCAGACCACGTCACTCTGCTCCGGCATCTCAACGATGGCGGGCGCAACGTAGTAAGCGTTCGGGAATTTGTCTTCCAGTTGGCGCTTGCCACCAAACACCCGGCCGCCTTCGCTCAAGGCTTGCTCAAGCGCGTCCTGCATGTTTTCGAAACTGTGTTTGTCGATCAGTGGACCGATCAGGTTGCCTTCCAGCGGATTGCCGATGCGGACCTTTGAGTAAGCGGCCTTCAAGCGGGTGACGATTTCTTCTTTAACCGACTCGTGGGCGATCAGACGGCGCAAGGTGGTGCAGCGCTGGCCGGCAGTACCGACGGCGCTGAACAGGATCGCGCGAACAGCCATGTCCAGGTCGGCGCTTGGACCGAGGATCATGGCGTTGTTGCCGCCCAGCTCCAGAATGCTGCGAGCGAAACGCGCGGCAATTTTCGGCGCCACTTCGCGGCCCATGCGGGTGCTGCCAGTGGCGCTGATCAGCGCCACACGCGGGTCATCGACCAATGCTTCGCCAGCATCGCGACCGCCAATGATCACTTGGCTCAAGTGCGGTGGCGCATCGCTGAAATTCTTCAGGACGCGGTCAAACAGTGCCTGACAAGCCAGTGCTGTGAGCGGGGTTTTCTCGGACGGTTTCCAGATCACCGGGTTACCGCAAACCAGCGCCAGCGTGGTGTTCCAGGCCCAGACCGCGACCGGGAAGTTGAACGCGCTGATCACACCGACGATGCCCAGCGGGTGCCAGGTTTCGCGCATGTGGTGGCCAGGACGCTCGGAAGCGATGGTCAGACCGTAAAGCTGACGGGACAAACCGACGGCGAAATCGCAGATGTCGATCATTTCCTGAACTTCACCCAGGCCTTCCTGAGTGATCTTGCCCGCTTCCCAGGACACCAGCTCGCCAAGGTCAGCCTTGTATTCACGCAGGATGTCGCCCAGTTGACGCACCAGTTCGCCACGGCGCGGAGCCGGGACCTTGCGCCACAATTCAAACGCATGATCTGCACGACTGATGTGCTGCTCGACTTCAGCGGCACCTTCCCAGTTCACCGAAGCGATCTGGCTGCCATCGATCGGCGAATGCACCGGCACTTTGCCGTTCTGGTACAGGGCCGGGTTTACACCTAGACGATCAAGCAATGCGGCAACCATGGGTTACTCCTCAAGCAAAAGACAGAACGTGTGCAGCCGGAAAATCTCGGCTGATCAGACCTGTAGTTTTAGCGCTCTGGAGGTTACTCAACAAACGACCTTTAAGAGAGATATCATTCCGTTTATTCATGCTGTGCATTGCTGGCAATAAAGAAACAAGAAGAAAGGATCGCTCATGCTGAACAAACGCTATCTGCCGTCGATTACCGCGTTGCAGTGTTTCGAGGCTGTCACCCGGCACTTGAGCTTCACCCGGGCCGCCGAAGAGCTGAACCTGACGCAGAGCGCCGTCAGTAAACAGGTCGCGCAACTCGAAGAGTTGCTGCAGCACTTGCTGTTCCGGCGGGTACGTCGACGCCTGCAAATGACGCCGGCCGGCGATTTGTATCTTGTGGAGGTGCGAAAGATCCTCACACAGGTGGAGATGTCGACCCATTACCTGCGTTCCTACGGTGGAGAGACCGAAGTCCTGCGCGTCTCCACGCCTCCCACCTTCGGTGCGCGCTGGCTGGTGCCGCGCTTGAAAGGTTGGCGCTTGCGTCATCCGTCGATCCACCTGGACCTGTGCAGCGAGCAGGAAGCGGACGATTTGCTGCAGGGTCGCAGCGACCTGGCGTTCTACTTTGGCCAAGGCTCGCGACCCGGCACCGAATGCCTGAAGCTGTTCAGCGAAGAGCTGGTCCCGGTGTGCGCCCCCGGCAGCCTGCCCGCCACGCCGTTCACCGATCCTACGCAACTCACCGACCTCGTCCTGCTGCAAAACGCTTCTCGCCCACAGGCGTGGCACGACTGGTTCGACAGTCAGGGTTACCACACCGAACACAGCTACCACGGCCCGCGTTTCGAAACCTTTTATATGTGCATCCGCGCCGCTCAGGTTGGCTGTGGCGTGGCGCTCTTGCCGAAGTTTCTGGTTGAAGAGGAATTGGCCGACGGCAAACTGGTCATACCCTGGCAGCACGCGATGCCCAGCTCCGACGCCTATTACCTGGCGTATCCGGAGCATTCGGCGGAAGTGCCGAAAGTGCGTGACTTTGTGAAGTGGATGCTTGAGCAAATAGACAACCCACTACCTAACGACTAGCAACCTGTAGGAGCTGTCGAGTGAAACGAGGCTGCGATCTTTTGATGTTGTTTTTTCAAGAGCAAGATCAAAGGATCGCAGCCTCGTTTCACTCGACAGCTCCTACAGTAAGATTTGCCGGTGCAAAATTCGCTGGCAAAACTCATCACGGTTATGCGCCACTAGCCCCCATCAATGAAACAGCTGCAACGTCGTGACATGAGCCGCGGCCAGCCTGGAGAACCCCGTTATGAGCGAGAGCGTGTTTGCCGATCGCATCGTGCAGAACCTGCTCGACACCGACTTCTACAAACTGACGATGATGCAGGCGGTGCTGCACAACTACCCCAACGTAGAAGTGGAATGGGAGTTTCGTTGCCGTAATAGCGAAGACTTGCGGCCTTATCTGGCGGAGATCCGCTTTCAGATCGAGCGCCTGGCCGAATTGAGCCTGACAGCCGATCAGTTGGGCTTCATGGAACGCATCAGCTTCATGAAGCCTGACTTCCTGCGCTTTCTCGGGTTGTTCCGCTTCAATCTGCGCTACGTTCACACCGGCATAGAAAACGGCGAGTTGTTCATTCGTCTACGCGGACCGTGGTTGCATGTGATCCTGTTTGAAGTGCCGCTGCTGTCGATCGTCAGCGAAGTGCGCAACCGCTATCGCTACCGGGAAGTCGTGCTGGAACAGGCTCGCGAGCAGCTCTATCGCAAGTTCGATTGGCTCACCGCCCATGCCAGCAGCGAGGAATTATCCGAGTTGCAGGTCGCCGATTTCGGCACTCGCCGTCGCTTCTCGTACCGTGTGCAGGAAGAAGTGGTCAACGTGCTCAAGCACGATTTCCCAGGGCGTTTCGTCGGCACCAGCAACGTCCACCTGTCCCGAGAACTGGACATGAAACCGTTGGGCACCATGGCCCACGAATGGATCATGGCGCACCAGCAACTGGGTCCACGACTGATCGACAGCCAGATCGCCGCCCTCGACTGCTGGGTCCGCGAGTATCGTGGGCTGCTGGGGATCGCCCTGACCGACTGCATCACGACCGATGCCTTCCTCAACGATTTCGACCTGTACTTTGCCAAGCTCTTCGACGGCCTGCGCCATGATTCCGGGGACCCGGTGATCTGGGCAGAAAAGGCCATCGCCCACTACCACAAGCTCGGCATCGACCCGATGAGCAAGACGCTGGTGTTCTCCGACAGCCTGACGCTGCCCAAGTCCCTGAAAATATTCCGGGCACTGCGCGGTCGGATCAATGTGAGCTTCGGCATCGGCACCAACCTGACGTGTGATATTCCGGGTGTCGAACCCATGAGCATCGTGCTTAAAATGGCCGCCTGCAACGGTCAGCCGGTGGCCAAGATTTCCGATGAGCCCGGCAAGACTCACTGCAAAGACCCGAATTTCGTCGCCTATTTGCGACACGTTTTCAAAGTTCCTGCCGCCCCAACCAGCACATCTAGCAAGGAGTGAATTCATGCAAGCCGTACAGCGTGAGATTGCTGAGCAGCTCAAGGTTCAACCGCCGTTCGCCGACAATGCCGCCCTTGAGGCGGAAGTCGCCCGACGGATCACGTTCATTCAGGATTGCCTGGTCAACTCCGGGCTCAAGACCCTCGTGCTTGGCATCAGCGGTGGTGTTGACTCGCTGACGGCCGGCCTGCTGGCCCAGCGTGCCATGCGCGAATTGCGCACTCGCACCGGTGATGACAACTACAAGTTCATCGCTGTGCGCCTGCCCTACGAAACCCAGTTCGACGAACACGACGCCCAGGCGTCGGTGGATTTCATCAAGCCGGATGAGCGCCACACGGTAAACATTGGCCCAGCGGTTAAATCCCTGGCCAATGAAGTCGCGGCGTTCGAAGGCAAACACGCCGTGTCGGTCGATTTCGTACTCGGCAACACCAAGGCGCGGATGCGCATGGTTGCCCAGTACACCATCGCCGGTGCAGCCCAGGGACTGGTCATCGGGACAGATCATGCGGCGGAAGCCGTGATGGGGTTCTTCACCAAGTTCGGTGACGGCGCGTGCGACCTGGCACCGCTGAGCGGTCTGGTGAAAAACCAGGTACGCAACATCGCCCGAAGCTTCGGAGCCCCGGAGTCATTGGTTGAGAAGGTTCCGACAGCGGATCTGGAAGACCTGTCGCCCGGCAAACCGGACGAAGCGTCCCATGGCGTGACCTACGCCGAGATTGACGCGTTTCTGCATGGCGAGCCGGTGCGTGAGGAAGCGTTCAGGATCATCTGCGACACGTACAGGAAGACTCATCACAAGCGTGTGATGCCGTTCGCGCCTTGACTTCGCTTCTTTAAAGCCTGAGGGAGCCTGTAGGAGCCTGTAGGAGCTGTCGAGTGAAACGAGGCTGCGATCTTTTGATCTTAAATTTGTTAAATCAAGATCAAAAGATCGCAGCCTCGTTTTACTCGACAGCTCCTACAGGGGGGTTGCCGTTGAGTAATGGGTGAACAAAAAAAGCGTCCCAAGTGGACGCTTTTTTTATGAACGCGATTCGATTACTTCAGAGTAACCGTACCTTTCATCATCGAGATGTGGCCCGGGAACGAGCAGAAGAAGCCGTAGCTCTCGCCAGCCGCCAGCTTCGACACGTCGAAGGTCACGGAATCTGTCTCGCCAGCACCGATAATCTTGGTGTGCGCGATGATGCGTGTATCACCGTCTTTCAGGTAGTTCTTGTCGATGCCAGCCGCCAGGCCGTCGGTAGCGATTGGCTGCATATCAGCCGTTTTGCTCAATACCCAGTTATGGCCCATGACGTTTTTTGGCAGGCTGCCGGAGTGTTTCAGCTCAACGGTGAAGGTCTTGCAGCTTTTGTCGATGCTGATGTCCTTGGTATCGAACGACATCTGGTCAGTGGAGTCGACAGTGACCTTGCATTCAGCAGCCATCAATTGGCTGCTGGCCAGTGTCAGCAGGGATACCGCAACAAGTTTGGCAAACATGGTGAATCTCCAAGGCAGGGTTAACGAAAGTGCGAATGGACAGAAGACTGCCTGAAAACTTCGCAAGTTCCTATGACCTGAATCAAAAATTGTATACAACTTTCGGGCTATGACACTCATCGAAACAATCTACCAGCCAGGCGTCTGGCGCGGCCTTATTATCGAGCCATCGCCAATAGCCGGAGCTCGTCACATGTCCCTGAATAGTCTTTTGTGCAGTCTGCTTGCCGCCTACGCCTGTGGCGCCAGCGGCTCCTATGAAACGCCTGAACGCGACGTTTAACCCTTGGAGTGCTGCTGCCCTGCCTTTACTCTGTGGCCATCCCGACCCTGGAGTAAGGCATGTCTTTAGCATCCGTCTGTGTATTTTGCGGTGCCAGTACCGGCACCAACCCGGCTTATCGTGAAGCGGCAGTCGCCCTCGGGCGTGCGCTCGCCGAGCGTAAATTGACCCTGGTGTATGGTGGTGGCGCCGTCGGTTTGATGGGAATCGTGGCGGATGCCGCGCTGGCCGCTGGCGGAGAAGTCATCGGGATCATCCCGCAAAGTCTCAAGGACAAGGAAATCGGCCACAGTGGCCTGACGCGGCTGGAAGTGGTCGACGGCATGCATGCCCGCAAGGCGCGGATGGCAGAACTCAGCGACGCTTTCATCGCCCTGCCCGGCGGCCTGGGCACGCTGGAAGAATTGTTCGAAGTCTGGACCTGGGGCCAACTCGGCTATCACGGCAAACCACTTGGATTGCTGGAAGTGAACGGGTTCTACAGCAAATTGACCGGTTTTCTTGATCATATCGTCGGCGAAGGCTTCGTTCGCGAAGCACACCGTGACATGCTGCAAACGAGCGAATCGCCGCAAATCCTGCTCGACGCACTGGACGCCTGGCAACCGGTGGTCACGCCAAAATGGGCCGAGCAAAAACCCAGCTAACGGCTCGGCACCGATACAGGGCAGAATATGCGCCGCTCAACCTCACCTTCGACCCCAGAGGATCGCCCATGGCTAAACCTAATTATTCCTTCGCCAAACGTCAGAGAGACTTGGCCAAGGAGCAGAAGAAAGAGGAAAAGCTTCAGCGCAAGAAAGCTACAGCTGAAGAAGAAGCCGCCGCACTGAACCCGGAAACAGAGGGTGAAGTGGCCGCAGAAAGTGATGTTGAAGCACCGAAAGATCAGGCGCCCGACGCCTGAGACCCTCAGGGCCCGATGATCTGATCAGGCCCACCGGATCTGTGTCCAGGGTTGGCAGCGCCGCTGCTGACCCTCACCGACCAATCTGCCCCACCCTCCCGAAAAAACACGATCCCCTGTAGGAGCTGCCGTAGGTTGCGATCTTTTGATCTTGCTCTTCGATGTCTTGGAAAAGCTCAAGATCAAAAGATCGCAGCCTCCGGCAGCTCCTACAAGGGTCTGCGTCAGTCAAGTGGCATCACGGTCACCCGGACTTCCGGGTCATGATTGCCTCCCCCCAGAATCACCCCACGCAACGGCGATACATCGGAGAAATCCCGGCCCCAGGCCAGGGTTATGTGCTCCAGCGCCGGTTGCACGTTGTTGGTCGGATCAAAATCAACCCATCCCAGCACCGGGCAAAACACGGAGACCCAGGCGTGTGACGCATCGGCGCCGATCAGGCGTGGCTGTCCCGGTGGTGGCTGGGTTAACAAGTAGCCGCTGATGTAGCGCGCGGCCAGCCCACGGGAACGCACGCAGGCCAGCATCAGGTGAGCGAAATCCTGGCAAACCCCACGCCGACGTTCCAGCACTTCCACCAGAGGCGTCGCCACCTGGGTCGCTTCGGCATCGAAGGTGAATTCGCTGAAGATCTTCTCCATCAGCGCCTGAACCCCGAGCAGCAACGGTCGACCTGCGGGGAAACAGCTTTGCGAAAATTCGACGAAGTTGCGTTTCAGATGAACGTAGGGCGATTCGAACCGGTAACGACAGGCCTCGAGCACTTGGGCTGACAGCGGCTGGCTGCTGTACGTCAACGCGTTGCGAGTGTCTTCCCACGCAGGAGACCGGGTAAAGTCCAGTGCAGGCCGGGGCAACACTTCAATCGTCAGGCTGGCGTTGACCAACAATTCGTCGTGGGGCCGCTCGAACGCCAGGCGCGTCAGCGGGTTGCCAAAAACATCCAGCTCATCGCGACGCGAAGTCGGGTCAGGACTGATTAGCAATTGCTGATCGGTGCATCGCTGCCAGGCACAGGGCCGAGGCCACAAATGGGCCAGCTGTTGGGCGAGGGACACCGGGCTGTCGTAGTGATAATGGGTGTCGTGAAAGATCTGGTAATGGGCGTTCATCAGACGGACACCGTGCGCTGGCTGACATCGTCGACATGGGCGAAATGACGCAGCGCAAGGCGATCCGACACCTGCCCGCTGGCTTCGGCGATCTCTTGCAGCAGATCGGCCAGGCCGTCGATGGCGGCGCGCACGCTGGTTTCACCGAACAGCGAGTTTTCCAGACAACCCAAATCAAACCGGGCCAGTCGTTCGACCAGTTGCGGCAAACCTGTTTCACGCGGTGCGCCAAAGTCGTCGTTGAGGCGTTTGAGGGTGCGCGTCACCAGTTTCAACTGGAACAACACGGCGTGAGGGTTCTGCTCGTCGAGCAGTAACAGGTCCAATACCGGAATCAATTGCGCGACCGCCAGATACCGTGAACGGTAGGTGATGCTGCTGTTACCCAGCTCCAGCAACCACTCCAGTCCTGCCTGCTCGAACGCATCGGCGCCACGCAAAAAAGCCGCGAGGCTGGCGCTGAGAAACTGCAGTCGTTCGATCCGCCGTCCAATCATCAGGAAACGCCAGCCTTCATCCCGGGTCATGTCGTCGAGGGCAAAACCCGACAGTGCCGCCAGGGACATCACCAACCGGTTGAGGAAGTCCAGCAACTCGCCAAAATCCGGCTCTTCGGATTCAAGCTCCAAGGCTTCGCGCTGCAGTTCCACCAGCGCTTGCCAGTTTTCCCGAGAGAGTTTTCCGCGTACCTGCGAGGCGGCCCACTGCAAGCGTTGCAGGTTGGAGCGCAGGCTGAACGACCAATCATCCCCGAGCAACGCGGCGAGCAGGCGCTCCGGCAATTCGCCCTCATCGGGCAATAACATCAGCCGCTCACCGAGATCGACCGCCGCTTGCAAGGCCTGGGGATCGTCGCCATCGACATAGCGCGCCAGCATGATCCGCAGCAACCGAGCGCTGTCATCGCAGCGCTCGCAGTAACGGCCAAACCAGAACAGGTTTTCCACCACACGCGACGGCAGGTACGGATCGCGCCGCACCAGATCATGTACACCAATGGTGCGCTGGGTTTTCCATTGTTCGCCGCTGGGAGGACGGTCGCCTAAAACCCAAGTGTCCTTGCTCGCCCCACCACGTTGCATCGACACCACTTCGGCGTCTGCCTCGGCGGCCACTCGGGTCAAACCGCCCGGCAGGACCCGGTACCCGTCGCGGCTGGCCACTGCATACACGCGCAAACCGATGGCGCGGGGTTGCAACTGCCCATCTTCAGCTTGCCAGACCGGGGCTTGAGAAAGCTGTGCCAACTCTTGCGCCACATAGGCGTAAGGTCGTGCCTGCATGCGCTCGGCCAGGCTTTCGCGCTGTTTTTCACTCAAATCACGGCCGAATACCGGCGCAAAGCTCTGTGACGGAAACGCAGGCTTAATGAGCAGTTCAGGCAGTTTCTCCAACGCTTGGGCCAACACCGGCGCTTCCCCGCACCACCAGGTCGCGATGGACGGCAGGAGCAGCTCTTCGCCAAACAAGAACTGGTTGATCTTCGGCAGAAAACCTAACAACCCAGGAGACTCCAACACCCCACTGCCCAGAGCATTGGCTACCAGCACCCGGCCCTGCCGCACCGCCTCCAGCAACCCTGGCACGCCAAGGGCTGAGTCGGTGCGCAATTCCAGCGGGTCGCAGAAGTCGTCGTCGAGCCGACGCATGATCGCGTGTACCCGGCGCAGGCCGCTCAGGGTTTTCAGGTATACGGTGGCGTCGCGCACTGTCAGGTCGCCGCCCTCCACCAGCGGATAACCCAGCTGGCGCGCCAGATAAAGATGTTCGAAATAGCTTTCGTTAAACCGTCCCGGCGTCAGCAACACGATCAGGGGCGCTTCGTCGTCGCTCGGTGCCTGACGGGCCAGGGTTTCCTGAAGCGTGCGGAAGAACCCGGCCAGGTGCTGCACCTTGAGGTCGCGGTAAAGCTCCGGAAAGGCGCGGGAAACGATGGTGCGGTTTTCCAGCGCATAACCGGCGCCGGACGGCGCTTGTGTTCGATCGGCCGTCACCCACCAGCGGCCATCAGGCGTGCGCGCCAGGTCCACGGCGTACAGATGTAGAAATGCTCCGTCTGGCGGCTTGATGCCCTGACAGGGCCAGAGGAAGTTGTTGTGACCGAAGACCAGTTCTGCAGGCAACAAGCCTTCAGCGATGAGACGCTGCGGGCCGTAGAGGTCTTCCAGCACCGCATTGAGCAACCGTGCTCGTTGAGCGATGCCGGCGGATAAGTGCTGCCATTCATCAGCAGTAATAACATGGGGCAGCAGGTCAAGCTCCCACGGCCTGTCGGCGCCCTTGGGATCGGCGTAGACGTTATAGGTCACGCCGTTTTCCTGGATTTGCCGGGTCAGCAGTGCCTGACGCTGCACCAATTGCGCTGGCGTGCTGCGTTGCAATTGGTCGAGCAGCCGACGCCAGTGCGGGCGAACGGCACCACTGTCGTCGAGCAGTTCGTGGTAAGTGCCCGCCGTGAGCGGGTAGCGGTCAAGCAGGTCAGGCATGGAAAGCTCGGCAGACAGCAAGGTTCGGTCAGACTAACGCAGGCTCATGACACCCGGATAGACGAAAAATCCGGGCGTCGCGTACGGTTCAAAAGCGTCGTAAATCGAGTGTCATCGGCAACTCGTCGTTAATGTCGACACTCGGGACGGGCAGTTTTCCGGGACTGTGTCCGATCCGGAAAAACCGCGCCATCCGCCGACTCTCCGCCTCATTGGCGTTGACCGGCAGACTGTCGTAGTTACGACCGCCCGGATGGGCGACGTGGTACTGACAGCCACCCAGCGAGCGCTGCATCCAGGTGTCGAGCACATCGAAGACCAAAGGTGCATGCACCGGGATGGTCGGCTGCAGGCAATTGGACGGTTGCCAGGCGCGGAAACGCACGCCAGCGACGAACTCGCCGACGCGCCCGGTGGGCTGCAATGGCACCGGAACGCCATTGCACGTCAGCAAATAACGCTGGGGCGGCAGGCCAGTGAGTTTGACCTGCAGGCGCTCAAGCGACGAATCCACATAACGCACCGTTCCGCCGGGCGCACCCTCCTCGCCCAAAACGTGCCAGGGCTCCAGCGCCTGGCGCACCTCCAGCTCGATGCCACTGACCGCGTAATCACCTACCTTGGGAAAACGGAACTCCAGGTGCGCGGCAAACCACTCGGCGCGCACGGGATAACCCGCCGCATTGAGGTCGACGATGACGTCGGCGAAATCCTGTTCGATAAAGTGCGGCAACATGAATCGGTCATGCAATTCGGTGCCCCAGCGCGCCAGTTTTGGCGGCGCATAAGGCTCGCGCCAGAACCGCGCGACCAGCGCCCGCAGCAACAGTTGTTGAGCCAGGCTCATGCGCGCATGGGGTGGCATTTCAAAGGCCCGCAGTTCCAGTAACCCGAGACGCCCTGTAGCGCCATCCGGTGAATACAGTTTGTCGATGCAGAACTCGGCCCGGTGCGTGTTGCCGGTGACGTCGATCAGCAGGTTTCGCAGCAGTCGATCCACCAGCCACGGCGCGCATTCTTCGCCAGGTTCAGGCATCTGTGAAAAAGCGATTTCCAGCTCATACAGCGAGTCATTGCGCGCCTCATCGACACGGGGCGCCTGGGACGTCGGGCCGATGAACAATCCGGAAAACAGATACGACAAGGAGGGATGGTTATGCCAGTAGCTGATGAGGCTGCGCAGCAGGTCGGGACGACGCAGAAACGGAGAGTCCGCCGGCGTAGCGCCGCCCAGGACGAAATGGTTGCCGCCACCGGTGCCGGTGTGGCGGCCGTCGATCATGAATTTCTCGGTGGTCAGGCGGGTCTGGCGGGCTTCCTCGTATAAGAATTCGGTGCGATCGACCAGCTCATCCCAGGTCGCCGACGGCTGCACATTGACTTCGATCACGCCCGGATCAGGGGTGACGCGAAAGTTGCTTAAACGCGGGTCACTCGGGGGTTCATAGCCCTCCAGCAACACCGGGCAATGCAGTTCTTCAGCGGTGGCTTCGATGGCGGCGACCAGTTCCAGGTAATCCTCGACCTGCTCCAGTGGCGGCATGAACAGGTAGAGCCGGCCTTCCCTCGCCTCAGCGCAGAAGGCGGTCCGGGTCAGCCAGTCCGCGGACTCGTCGATCTTCGGCGCACGGTCTTGCGCCACCGCAGGCTCGCTCTGGTTTTGCAACTGCGCAAGGTCGGGCAGCGGCGGGAAATCCTGATTCGGATCCCTTGGATGGATAAACGGATACTCCGCTGCTTTGACCCAAGGTTGTGAGCCGAGCGGCAAGCGATAACCCAGCGCGGAATCACCCGGCACCAGGCGGCAATGCTCATCACGCAGGTACCAGCGGCCACTTTGCCACTGGTCACCCTTGGCGGTACGCGCCAGTGGCAACACCTGGCCAATCACCGTGTCCAGACCCTGGCTGAAGACTTTGCGCAGGCGGGCACGCTCAAGGGGCTCTTCAAGACGTGAGTCTTCGGCGCTGACATTCTGTGGCAACGTGCCTTCACGCCAGAGGTAGTAGAAGTTGTCTTCGTAGGCCGGAAACACAAAGCGTGTCGGAATTTTCAGGCGTTCGGCGACACTCGCCAAAAACCGCCCGGCCAGTTCGCCGTTAGCGCCGTAGTCCTCTTGCTCGTCGGCGATCAGCGCGTTGTTGCGCCAGATCGGCACACCGTCGCGGCGCCAGTAGCAGTTCAGGGACCATCGCGGCAGCTGTTCGCCCGGGTACCACTTGCCCTGGCCAAAATGCACCAGGCCATTGGGGGCATAGCGCTTGCGCATGCGCTGGAACAGTTCGGCAGAAAGACGACGCTTGTCCGGTCCGAGCGCTGCGGTGTTCCACTCCGCACCGTCAGGGTCATCGATGGACACGAAAGTCGGCTCACCGCCCATAGTCAGGCGCACGTCACCTTCAAGGAGGTCCGCATCGATCTGCCGGCCCAACGCTTGAATCGCCAGCCATTGATCTTCGGTGTAGGGCTTGGTGACTCGCGGTGCTTCCCAGATCCGCTCCACCGACATTTCGTGGGTGAACTCACACTCGCATGGCTCCACCAAGCCGCTGATCGGTGCCGCAGAGCCCGGATCGGGACTACAGGCCAACGGAATGTGTCCTTCACCGGCAAACAGTCCTGACGTCGCGTCCAGGCCGATCCAGCCGGCGCCGGGCAAATACACTTCGCACCAGGCATGCAGGTCGGTGAAATCCACGTCGGTGCCCGAGGGACCGTCGAGGCTTTTGACATCGGCCGTCAGCTGAATCAGGTAACCGGAGACAAACCGCGCGGCCAGACCGAGGTTGCGCAGTAATTGCACGAGCAGCCACGCAGAATCGCGGCAGGATCCCGAAGCGTGCTCCAGCGTGTGTTCGGGGGTTTGTACACCGGGTTCCATGCGAATCAGGTAGCCGATGTCTTCACTCAAACGCTGATTGAGCGCTACGAGGAAATCCACGGCAGGCAACGGGCTGCGGTCGATACCGTCCAGGTAGGCCTTGAACTTCGGCGTCAGCGGCAGGGTTTCCAGGTAGGGCGCCAGTTCCTTGCGCTCATCGGCGGCGTAAGCGAACGGGATTTTCTCCGCGTACGGTTCCAGGAAAAAATCGAACGGATTGAACACCGCCATCTCGGCGAGCAGATCCACTTCGATCCGCAGTTCATCGGTTTTTTCGGGAAACACTAACCGCGCCAGGTAATTGCCCTGGGGGTCTTGCTGCCAGTTTATGAAGTGCTGCTCGGGCGAGACTTTCAGCGCATAGGACAGTATCCGCGTGCGACTGTGGGCGGCCGGGCGCAGGCGAACAATCTGCGGCCCGAGTTCGACAGCGCGGTCGTAGCGGTAATGCGTTACGTGATGCAATGCGACATGTATCGACACGGCGTGCCTCCTGCGAGCCCTAAGCGTATTGGAAAGCGCGCAAGACTTATGCCATGCAGCGGCGTCGGCGCTTTCTGCGTTTGCTTGAGGCAGTACAGCACCAAAATCGGGCAATGCGGGAAATTGGTTTGAGAGAGTTGCACGCAAATGTGGCGAGCTATGACAACAGTCAGTAAATGGAGGGGACAGCGAACACAAAACCAGTGGCGAGGGGATTTATCGAAACGTCGCACCGCCCCGTTCGGCTGCGAAGCAGACGCAGAAACGGTAGATGCGGTGTACCTGAACACCGTGGCTGCTGGCCTTGGGGTCGCTTCGCAACCGAACGGGGCGGTGCGACGTTTCGCTAAATCCCCTCGCCACGATTTTTGATCGACCCGCAAATGCAAAACGCCAACCCGAGGTTGGCGTTTTGTTCAGCTCATGTGCGGCTTAGCGTGGCACAACTGGCTTGCGGGCAGGTTTAGGGCCCTTGCCTTTCGCGGCATCCTTGCGATCCTTGGCTGCTTGCTGGTTGCGGGCAAACGCCGCAGCTTTGGCCTGTTCACGCTTGTCCCACGGATTACCACCGTCACTGGCGCGCGGTGGCAGGCCTGTGTGCTGGGTCAGGATCTTGGTGGTTTTTTCACCCGCGACTTTATGGCTGCCTGCTGGCGTCGAATTCTTGCGACGGGCGCTCTGGTAGCTGTCGGTCGCCGGCTGGTGCAGCGGGATCAGCTGGTTTTTACCCGGCCCGATCAGGTCGGCGCGGCCCATGCGGGTCAACGCCTCACGCAGCATCGGCCAACCTTTCGGATCGTGATAACGCAAGAATGCCTTGTGCAGACGACGCTGCTCTTCGCTCTTGACGATGGTCACTGCGTCGCTCTTGTAAGTGACCTTGCGCAGCGGGTTCTTGCCCGAGTGGTACATCGCAGTGGCGGTGGCCATCGGCGACGGATAGAACGCCTGCACCTGGTCGGCACGGAAGCCGTTGCCCTTGAGCCACAGGGCCAGGTTCATCATGTCTTCGTCGGTGGTGCCCGGGTGAGCGGCGATGAAGTACGGAATCAGGTACTGCTCTTTCCCGGCTTCCTTGGAGTACTTCTCGAACATGCGCTTGAACTTGTCATAGCTGCCAATGCCCGGTTTCATCATCTGGTTGAGCGGACCTTCCTCGGTGTGTTCCGGGGCGATCTTCAGGTAACCACCAACGTGGTGGGTCACCAGTTCCTTGACGTATTCAGGTGACTCGACGGCGAGGTCGTAGCGCAGGCCGGAAGCAATCAGGATCTTCTTCACACCCGGCAACGCACGGGCACTGCGATACAGCTGGATCAACGACGAGTGGTCGGTGTTCAGGTTCGGGCAGATGCCCGGGAACACGCAAGAAGGCTTGCGGCACGCGGATTCGATTTCCGGGCTCTTGCACGCGATGCGGTACATGTTCGCGGTCGGGCCGCCGAGGTCGGAAATGACGCCGGTGAAGCCTGGCACCTTGTCGCGGATCTCTTCGATTTCGCGAATGATCGACTCTTCGGAACGGTTCTGGATGATCCGGCCTTCGTGCTCGGTGATCGAGCAGAAGGTGCAGCCGCCGAAGCAGCCACGCATGATGTTCACCGAGAAGCGGATCATGTCGTAGGCCGGGATCTTTTCCTTGCCGTACGCCGGATGCGGAATACGCGCATAGGGCATGCCGAACACGTAGTCCATTTCTTCGGTGGTCATCGGAATCGGCGGCGGGTTGAACCAGACATCGACTTCACCATGCTTCTGCACCAGCGCGCGGGCGTTGCCCGGGTTGGTTTCCAGGTGAAGCACGCGGTTGGCGTGAGCGTAGAGCACCGCGTCGCCACGGACTTTCTCTACCGACGGCAGACGGATCACGGTCTTGTCGCGGGTCATGCGCGGGCTGGCCAGGATCTGCACGACCTTGGCTTCGCTCGGGTCTTCAACCGGACCTTTTTCCTGCTCGATGGCGCAGGCTTGGGTGTCCTGGGTGTTCACGTACGGGTTGATGATCTTGTCGACCTTGCCAGGACGGTCGATGCGCGTGGAATCGACTTCGTACCAGTCTTTCGGCGTATCGCGACGGATGAACGCGGTGCCGCGCACGTCGGTGATGTCTTCGATCTTGTGACCGTAGGACAGACGCTGGGCGACTTCGACGATCGCACGTTCGGCGTTGCCGTAAAGCAGAATGTCGGCGCAGGCGTCGATCAGGATCGAGTTACGCACCCGGTCCTGCCAGTAATCGTAGTGGGCGATGCGGCGCAGGGAGGCTTCGATGCCACCCAGCACGATCGGCACATGATTGTAGGCTTCCTTGCAGCGCTGGCTGTAGACCAGGCTCGCGCGGTCCGGACGTTTGCCCGCCAGGCCACCGGGGGTGTAGGCGTCGTCGGAACGGATTTTCTTGTCGGCGGTGTAGCGGTTGATCATCGAGTCCATGTTCCCGGCCGCGACACCGAAAAACAGGTTCGGCTCGCCGAGCTTCATGAAGTCGTCTTTGGACTGCCAGTTTGGCTGGGCAATGATCCCGACGCGGAAGCCCTGGGACTCCAGCAGCCGGCCGATAATTGCCATGCCGAAAGACGGATGGTCAACGTAGGCATCACCGGTGACGATGATGATGTCGCATGAATCCCAGCCAAGCTGATCCATCTCCTCCCTGCTCATCGGCAGGAATGGCGCTGGACCGAAGCATTCGGCCCAGTACTTGGGATAGTCAAATAACGGCTTGGCTGTTTGCATGACGATGACCGGTGTTGAGATGAAAAATCGCGGGCGCGGAATATAGCACAAAAATTAACCAATTCCGACGGCTATGGTCGGAAATTAGCGGCGACGCCATCGCGAGCAGGCTCACTCCCACAGTTTGATCGGGGTACACCTGCAGAAGACAGGGTTGCCTGAACACCATGGAATCTTCCACTGGGGAATGCATTCCAATGTCGGAGTGAGCCTGCTCGCGATGAGGCCCGACCAGACGGCGGAATTATTCGTCGTCGAAGTTGTAACTGCCCGGCGCCAGGTTTTCGAAACGGGTGTACTTGCCAATGAACGCAAGGCGGGACGTGCCGATCGGCCCGTTCCGCTGCTTGCCGATGATGATCTCGGCGATGCCTTTGTGCTCGGTTTCCGGGTGGTAAACCTCGTCCCGGTACACGAACATGATCACGTCAGCATCCTGCTCGATCGCTCCGGATTCCCGGAGGTCGGAGTTGATCGGGCGCTTGTTTGGTCGTTGTTCAAGGGAGCGGTTGAGCTGGGACAACGCCACTACCGGACAGTTGAATTCCTTGGCGAGGGCTTTCAAGGAACGGGAGATTTCGGAAATCTCGTTGGTCCGGTTGTCGCCGCCGGAACCTGGAATCTGCATCAGCTGCAGGTAGTCGATCATGATCAAGGCGACATCGCCGTGTTCACGGACCAGACGCCGGGTCCGCGCGCGCATCTCTGACGGGCTGATGCCGGCCGTATCATCGATAAACAACTTGCGGTCGTTGAGCAGATTGACCGCAGAAGTCAGGCGCGGCCAATCGTCGTCGTCAAGGCGACCGGCACGGACCTTGGTCTGGTCGATACGGCCGAGGGACGACAACATACGCATGATCAGCGATTCGCCTGGCATCTCCAGCGAATAAACGAGGACGCACTTGTCACTGCGCAACACGGCGTTTTCCACCAGGTTCATCGCAAAGGTGGTTTTACCCATGGACGGACGGCCAGCGACGATGATCAGGTCGGACGGTTGCAGGCCGCTGGTCATCTCGTCGAGGTCGGTGTAACCAGTCGACAGGCCGGTGATGGCGTTGTCGGTGTTGAACAGGGTGTCGATACGGTCGATGGCCTTGGTCAGCAAGTCGTTGACGCTGACCGGGCCGCCCGTTTTTGGACGGGCTTCGGCGATCTGGAAGATCTGTCGTTCGGCTTCGTCCAGAATCTCTTCAGCGGTGCGCCCTTCAGGGTTGAACGCACTGTCGGCAATTTCACTGGCAATGCCGATCAGCTGGCGCAACGTCGCCCGTGCACGGACGATCTGCGCATACGCCTTGATGTTGGCGACGGACGGCGTGTTTTTTGCCAGCTCCCCCAGATAACCAAGGCCACCGACTTGCGACGTCTGACCTTCCTTGTCCAATTGCTCGGCAAGGGTCACGACGTCGATCGGTGAGTTCTGGTCGGCGAGCTTGGCGATCGCGCGGAAGATAAGGCGGTGGTCATGCCGATAGAAATCGCCGTCGGAGACTTGATCAAGCACGCGTTCCCAAGCGTTGTTATCCAGCATCAGACCACCGAGCACGGCTTGTTCGGCCTCGATGGAATGCGGAGGCACCTTCAGGGAAGCGGTTTGCAGATCATATTGCTCGGGAGCGGAGATATCGTTCATGGCCACTTGAATGATTAGTGTGAAATTCAGGAACTGCAGAAAGACAAAGGGCACGACCTGTAAACAGGATCGTGCCCGATGTTACCGACAAGCACCCGAGGGTGCCAGCCGATCAAGTGCTGCTTAAGCTGCTACCACGACAACGCGTACGGTGGCTTCAACTTCGGCGTGCAGGTGCACGGCTACGTCGAATTCGCCTACGTTGCGGATGGTGCCGTTCGGCAGACGAACTTCGCTTTTTGCAACTTCAACGCCAGAGGCGGTCAGTGCATCAGCGATGTCGTGGGTGCCGATCGAACCGAACAGCTTGCCTTCGTCACCGGCGGTGGCAGTGATAGTCACTTCCAGCTCAGCCAGTTGGGCGGCACGGCTTTCAGCCGAAGTTTTACGGTCTGCTGCGGCTTTTTCCAGCTCAGCGCGACGCTCTTCGAACGCAGCCAGATTGGCAGCGGTCGCAGCGGTAGCTTTGCCGTAAGGCAGCAGGTAGTTACGACCGTAACCAGCCTTAACGTTCACTTTGTCACCCAGGTTGCCCAGGTTGGTGACTTTTTCCAGAAGGATCAGTTGCATGTGAAAATCCTCTTAACTTTTAACCTTCACCGTTCGCGTTATCGGCGTCTTTCGGCGCCAGACGACCGCGAAAATCAATCAGGCTGTCGACGATGGCCAAGAC
This sequence comes from Pseudomonas sp. LBUM1643, assembly GCF_059716215.1. Classification (NCBI taxonomy): domain Bacteria; kingdom Pseudomonadati; phylum Pseudomonadota; class Gammaproteobacteria; order Pseudomonadales; family Pseudomonadaceae; genus Pseudomonas; species Pseudomonas sp. LBUM1643. The sequence goes on along the minus strand of NZ_CP166813.1, from coordinate 590,418 downwards.
CACCAGCAACGGATAGATCAGCTGCATAAACAGCAACAGCGTGACGTACAACCCCACCAGCCAGAACCTGGCCAGTCGCTTTTGCGCCACCAGCCCGTGAATCAGGGCCAGCCCGGCGAACACCAACGGTACGCTGCACAACGGCGTCAACATGGCCATCTGTGGACCGATATTCGGCCCCAGAAGCATGCACGCCAGCAACAACATCGCTGGTAGAAGCGGGAATCGGATGGTGCGAAACTCGCGACCAAAACCACCCGGGTTGTACAACAACGCCTGCCAGTAGCGCCCGACAATCAGGCTCAGCACACTGACGATTTGCAACAAGGCCGCAATCAGGCCGGTCAGGACCGGTGAAATCAGGGACGCAAAATGCGCTTGCTCGTCTACCGACAACTTCTGGTAGACATCACCGAGTAGCGACGGCATGACTTTTATCAAAGCCTGCGCCAGCATCTCGATCTGGGGACCGAAAGCTATCCCCAGCACCACTGAAAACACCACTCCCATCGCTATGCTGACCAGCAGCACGCGGTTCCAGGACTCACTTGCGCGCAAAACCAACGCAAGGCTCCAAGACCCCAGCAACACCAGAAGTGAGCGTGGGTCATCGGCGTAAAGCCACCAGATCAATGCCGGTAGCAATCCTAGAGCAAGGACGCTTGACGCATCCTTCAATCCGCGCCGCAGGAGCACGAAGCATCCCGCGGCAGCACCCAACCAATACAACAACGGCAATGCCGCGCATCCGGCCACTACGAGAGTGGCCTGCATACGGCCGCGCATGATGAACTCAGCTATGGCACGCATGCATTCAATCCTTTGCTACGTGTCGACTGCCCGGTCTCAGCGGCCGTGGCTGTCGGTGTAGGCCAGCAGGGCCAGGAAGCGGGCGCGCTTGATAGCGGTGGCCAGCTGACGCTGATAACGTGCTTTGGTACCGGTGATACGGCTTGGAACGATTTTGCCGGTCTCGGATACGTAGGCTTTCAGAGTGTTGAGATCTTTGTAATCGATCTCTTTCACGTCTTCAGCGGTGAAGCGGCAGAATTTACGACGACGGAAGAAACGTGCCATGTAATAGGCTCCTCAAAAGGTCCGTGGATTACTCGTCAGCGTTATCGCTGTTGTCGCTGTCATCACTATCAGCGCTTTCAGCGCCTTCGTGCTCAGGACGGTCGCGACGCTCACGGCGCTCACTGCGGTTTTCTTCAGCCTTGAGCATCTCGGATTGGCCGGTAACGGCTTCTTCGCGACGGATGACCAGGTTACGGATCACTGCATCGTTGTAGCGGAAGTTGTCTTCCAGCTCGGCCAGGGCCTTGCCAGTGCATTCAACGTTCAGCATCACGTAGTGAGCCTTGTGAACATTGTTGATTGCGTAGGCCAGTTGACGACGGCCCCAATCTTCCAGACGGTGGATTTTGCCGCCGTCTTCTTCGATCAGCTTGGTGTAACGCTCTACCATGCCGCCGACTTGCTCGCTTTGATCCGGGTGGACCAAAAAGATGATTTCGTAATGACGCATGAATGCTCCTTACGGGTTGTAGCCTGCCGCTCAAAAGCGGTCAGACAAGGAGTGAATGACACTTATGGACTTGCTTGCAGTAGACACATGCGTGCCTGCCGTCACAGCAAGGGGCGCAATTGTAGAGAAGGGACAGGAGAGGTGCAAGGCAATTGGTGATTATTTGAACAATCACCGGGTTCTACGCTGGATACCTGCAGGAGCTGCCGAAGGCCGCGATCTTTTGTTCTTGAAAAACCAAAGTCAAAAGATCGCAGCCTCGTTTCACTCGACAGCTCCTACCAACCCTACAAATCCGACGAGCGTGTCAGGACTTTTTGGTGACAGCTTTGACGCTACGCTGGCGCTGAGCTTCGAACAGGCACACGCCAGTCGCCACGGACACGTTCAGACTGCTGACACTGCCAGCCATCGGCAGGTGCACCAAATAATCACAGAGATCGCGGGTCAGGCGACGCATGCCGCTGCCCTCGGCACCCATGATCAGGATGGTTGGACCGGTCATGTCGTGCTGGTACAGGCTCTGCTCAGCTTCGCCCGCCGTTCCGACAACCCACAAGCCGCGCTGCTTGAGTTTTTCAAGGGTGCGCGCCAGGTTGGTCACAGCAACCAACGGAATCACTTCCGCCGCGCCACAGGCGACTTTTCGTACCGTCGGGGTCAGCGTGGCCGACTTGTCCTTCGGAACAATCACCGCCAGTGCACCGGCCGCATCGGCCGAACGCAGGCAAGCGCCAAGGTTGTGCGGGTCGGTCACGCCATCAAGCACCAACAGCAACGGTGCGCCTTCGGTACGATCGAGCAGCTCGTCGAGCATCGCTTCGCCCCAGACCTGGCTCGGACTCACATCCGCCACCACACCCTGGTGAACGCCTTCAACCCAGGCATCCAGCTCGCGACGTTCGGCATTGCCGACTGCCACACGATTTTCGTTCGCCAGTTCGATCAGCGTCTGAACGCGCGGATCACTGCGGCCTTCTGCCAGCCAGATCTGCTTGACGCGTTTCGGGTGGTGACGCAGCAACGCTTCTACGGCATGCACGCCGTAGATTTTTTCCAGATTACTCATGACTTGGCCTTAGGTTTACGCGCCCCGCCGCTTTTGGCTGCTGGAGCGGAACCCGCTTTTGGCGGGCCCTTACGGTGTTTGCTCGGTTTCGCTGGCTTGCCGCCGGGAGCCTTGTCAGGCGCCGACCGTCCGGTCTTTCCCCCAGACGCCGCTTTACCGCCGCTTTTCGCTTCAGACAGCAATGCCTGCTTCATTTCCCGGCTCTTGCGCAGCTCAGCGTTTTTCGCCGCTGCGTCGCTCGGACGATAGGCTTCGACAGCTTTTTCCTTGGCAGGACGACGACCGGATTTGGCCGGCGCCGGCTCTGCTGCAGCAGCGGTTTTAGCCGCAGGTGCAGTGGTTTCGGTCCCGCGCTTCTTGCGGCCAATCGGCGCGCTGATGGTTTTTTCAGCCATCTCGAAGTCGATCTTGCGCTCGTCGAGGTCAACGCGCATGACGCGCACTTCAACGGTGTCGCCAAGGCGGAAGCTGCGACCGGTACGCTCACCGGCCAGGCGGTGATGCACAGGGTCGAAGTGGTAGTAATCACCCGGCAGCGCCGTGACGTGTACCAGGCCTTCGACGTAAATGTCGGTCAGCTCGACGAACAGGCCAAAACCGGTCACTGCGGTAATCACACCAGGGAACGACTCGCCCACACGGTCTTTCATGAACTCGCACTTGAGCCAGTTCACCACGTCACGAGTGGCTTCGTCGGCACGGCGCTCGCTCATCGAGCACTGCTCGCCGAGCTGCTCCAGCGTCGCCTCGTCGTACGGATAGATGCGCGCCTTCGGAATGGTCATGGCGCCAGCACGACGAACGTGCGGGGTGTCCATTTTCGAATGTATGACGCTGCGAATCGCCCGATGCGTGAGCAAGTCCGGGTAGCGGCGGATCGGCGAAGTGAAGTGGGTATAGGCTTCGTAATTCAGGCCGAAGTGGCCCTGGTTATCAGCGCTGTACACCGCCTGACTCAACGAGCGCAGCATGACGGTCTGGATCAGATGGAAATCCGGACGGTCCTTGATGCTCGCCAGCAGTGCCTGGTAATCCTTCGGCGACGGACCATCCTTGCCTTTGTGCAGGGACAGGCCGAGCTCACCCAGGAAGGCACGCAACTTTTCCAGACGCTCCGGTGGCGGACCGTTGTGCACGCGATACAGCGCAGGGATTTCGTGCTTCTTCAGGAATTCGGCAGTGGCCACGTTGGCCGCCAGCATGCATTCCTCGATCAGTTTGTGCGCATCGTTACGCACGGTCGGACGAATTTCGGCAATCTTGCGCTCGGTGCCGAAGATGATCCGGGTTTCCTGCGTTTCGAAATCGATCGCGCCACGCACGTGACGAGCAGCCAGCAATACCTTGTACAACGAGTACAGCTGTTTTAGGTGTGGCAGAACGTCGTTGTATTCGCCACGAAGCTGACGCGCTTCGGTAATTTTCGGCGTTTCCAGCATCGCGCTGACCTTGTTGTAGGTCAGGCGGGCATGGGAATGGATCACGGCTTCGTAGAAGCAGTAGTCGGTCATTTCGCCGGATTTGGAGATGGTCATCTCGCAAACCATGGCCAACCGATCAACGTGCGGATTCAGCGAGCACAGGCCGTTGGACAGTTGCTCAGGCAGCATAGGCACTACGCGCTCGGGGAAGTACACCGAGTTGCCGCGAACCTGGGATTCGTTGTCCAATGCCGAACCGATTTTCACGTAGCTGGAGACGTCGGCAATCGCCACGTACAACTTCCAGCCACCGGAGAACAGGCGCAATTTGCCTGGCTTGGCTTCGCAATACACCGCGTCATCGAAGTCGCGAGCATCTTCACCATCGATGGTCACGAACGGCAGATGGCGCAGGTCTACGCGCTTCTCTTTGTCTTTCTCTTCGACTTCAGGCTTGAGCTTGGCGGCTTCTTTCAACACCGCTTCAGGCCAGACGTGCGGGATATCGTACGCGCGCAGGGCGACATCGATTTCCATGCCCGGCGCCATGTAGTTGCCCACGACTTCGACCACGTCGCCTTGCGGCTGGAAGCGCGGCGTCGGCCAGTGAGTGATCTTCACTTCGACGAATTGACCAATATTGGCATTGGCGTTGCGACCCGGCGTTACCAGCACTTCCTGCTGGATCTTCGGATTGTCCGCAACCACAAAGCCGATACCGCCCTCTTCGAAGTAACGACCCACGATGGTTTCGTGAGCACGGGACACCACTTCGACGATCATGCCTTCGCGACGACCGCGACGGTCGAGACCGGAAACACGGGCCAGCGCGCGATCACCGTCGAATACCAGACGCATCTGCGCCGGGCTCATGAACAGGTCGTCACTGCCGTCGTCCGGAACCAGGAAACCGAAACCATCACGGTGACCGCTGATGCGGCCCAGGATCAGGTCGAGCTTATCCACAGGCGCATACGTGCCGCGACGGGTATAGATGAGTTGAGCGTCGCGCTCCATGGCGCGCAGGCGGCGGCGCAGGGCTTCGATCTGGTCTTCTGTGGTCAGACCAAACTCTTCGACCAGTTGCTCGCGGTTAGCAGGCGAACCCCGATCAGCAAGGTGCTGAAGGATCAGTTCGCGGCTAGGAATAGGGTTTTCGTATTTTTCCGCTTCACGAGCGGCCTCGGGATCGAGGGACTGCCAATCGGCCATTAGAGAGTTTTCACCTTGTCTATATACGGGTTAGTTTGGCATAGGCGTAATGAAACGGGAAATTTCAGGCTATGACAGCCTTCCTAAAGCCCTATATCGACACTCCAAAACTGATTTGAATGCCGCTGGTAATATTTTGCAGGTTTTTTTGCTGCCAGGGGTTTACAGTTAAAAAGACGCTCCGTATAGTGCGCGCCATCGACGACGGAGACGTTGCCGATACTGCCCAGATGGTGAAATTGGTAGACACGCCAGCTTCAGGTGCTGGTGACCGCAAGGTCGTGGAAGTTCGAGTCTTCTTCTGGGCACCAATTTCGAGCTTGAGATTAGATCAATTTCAAGGCTCGCACAAAAACCCGCGAAAGCGGGTTTTTTGCATTCAAAGTCCCTGATTTATTAAAACTAAATCAGGGGTTTACAGATCAAAAAGCTCTCCGTATAGTGCGCCACATCAACAGCGGCAACGCTGAAGATTATGCCCAGATGGTGAAATTGGTAGACACGCCAGCTTCAGGTGCTGGTGACCGCAAGGTCGTGGAAGTTCGAGTCTTCTTCTGGGCACCAATTCAAATTCAAGGTTACGGCCTTGGATTTCACAGAAACCCGCGAAAGCGGGTTTTTGCGTTTCTGGCTTTCAAAAATCAATCCCCCTCTTAACAAACACACGACCTGTAGCAGCTGGCGAAGCCTGCGTCCGACTGCGAAGCAGTCGTGAAATCAGGCGATGCGGTGCTTCAGGAAATCCGTGCATTCAGGATTTACGCCTGCTTCGCAGCCGGACGCAGGCTTCGCCAGCTGCTACAGGTGCTGTGCCGGGTGCTTTAGCAAAGACTTCCCGGCCCCGCAAGGCGCACTTGAGAAACAATATCGTTTATCATTGTTTCAAGTTTTTGCAATGCGACAGTGAGGAACCCTGCGAATGATGTTTCGAAATACCCTGCGCCGCGGCTTGACCATCACCCTGCTCGGCCTGGCAATCGCCACTCCCCTCACCCAGGCAGCTGATCCGGTTTCCCTGACGCTCTACAACGGACAACACAAGGAAGTTGGTGACGCCGTCGCCAAAGCCTTTGAAGCCAAGACCGGCATTCACGTCAACGTGCGCAAGGGCAGCAGCAACCAGCTCGCCAGCCAGGTTGTCGAGGAAGGTGATCGCTCCCCTGCCGACGTGATCTACACCGAAGAATCCCCACCCCTGAATAAACTTGGCGAACAAGGCGTATTGGCCCAGACCGATGCCGCTACCCTCGCGGTCCTGCCCAAAGATTATGTTGCGGCCAATGGCACCTGGATTGGTATTACCGCCCGTGTCCGCGTCGTCGCGTACAACCCCAAGCTGATCGATGAAAAAGACCTGCCGAAATCGGTCATGGAGTTTTCCGATCCGAAATGGCAAGGCAAGGTCGGTTTCGTGCCCACCAGCGGCGCGTTCCAGGAACAAGCGGTAGCAATCATCAAAGTGCACGGCATGGATGCGGCCGAAGAATGGCTGACGGGGCTGCGTGCGTTCGGCAAGACCTACAGCAACAACATGGTCGCACTCAAGGCCGTAGAGAATGGCGAGGTGGCCACGGTATTGGTGAACAACTACTACTGGTTCGCCCTGCAGCGCGAAAAAGGTCAGCTCGACTCGAAACTGCATTACTTTACCGGTGGCGATGTCGGCGGCTTGATCACTGTTTCGAGTGCCGCGGTATTGAAGTCCAGCAAACATCCAAAAGAAGCCCAGCAATTGCTTGCCTACATGGCCAGCGAAGAAGGGCAGCGCGTGATTACCCAAACAACCGCCGAGTATCCGTTGCACAAAGGCATGGAATCGGATCGCGGCCTCAAGCCGTTCAGTGAACTGGAGGCACCTAAAGTCACCCCCGCCGACCTCGGCAACGCTGAAGAAGCTCTGGATCTGGAACGTGACGTTGGCTTGAACTGATGAGCGCATCGTTATCCGCCCCCGCCCCGCGCGGGGGTTACGTGCCGCGACGCAAGCGTCCGTCGATCTGGCTGTTGCTGCCGGTTTTACTACTGGTGATTCTCAGCCTGCTGCCGCTTGCCTATGTCGCACTCAAGACCTGGCAGGCGGGCTGGGCAGAAGCACTGCATCTGCTGTGGCGGCCCTATGTGTTTGGCTTGCTGCGCAATACGCTGGCGCTGATGATCGGCGTTACTTTCGCCTGCGGCGTCATCGGCCTGTCATTGGCATGGCTGCTGGAACGCAGTGATCTTCGTGGACGGCGAGTCTGGGGAGTCATCCTGTGTTTGCCGTTCGCCGTACCGGCGTTTGTCAGCAGTTTTACCTGGGTATCCCTGAGCGCCAACTTCGAAGGGTTGGGCGGGGCAATCCTGGTGATGACGCTGTCCAAGTACCCGCTGATATTTCTGCCGGTCGCTGCAACGCTGCGAAATCTGGACCCTTCACTGGAAGAGTCCGCACGCACGCTGGGCCAGAACCGCTGGGGCGTATTTTTCCGGGTGACCCTGCCCTTGCTTTGGCCGTCGTTGCTGGCCGGATCGCTGCTGATCGCACTGCATATGCTGGTCGAGTTCGGCGCCCTGTCGATCATCGGCCTGCAAACGTTCACTACCGCGATCTACCAGCAATTCGAACTGGAATTCAGCAACGCCAATGCCGCCATGCTCTCTGCAGTGCTGCTGGCGCTATGCCTGATCCTGCTGTGGCTGGAACTTCGGGTACGCGGCAAAGGCCGGCATGTGCGCACTGGCCAAGGCGCCGCACGACGTGCGGAGCAGGTACACCTCGGCCCCTGGGCGCTGGGAGGCCAGGCCTATTGTCTGGCACTGGCAATCATTGGCAGCGGCATTCCATTGGGAATGCTTGCATATTGGCTGGCGGTAGGTTCTTCAGCGGCCTTCCCGGCGGCAGCGATCAGTGAAGCATTGCTGTCGTCACTGGCACTCTCATTGGGCGGTGCAGCGTTGTGCCTGGCACTCGCTGTGCCTGTGGGCCTACTGGTGGTGCGCTATAAAGGCCAACTGGCGATTTGGGCCGAACGGCTGCCGTACTTGCTGCATGCCCTGCCTGGCCTGGTGATTGCCCTGACGCTGGTGTATTTCGCCCTGCACTACGTGCCAGTTCTGTACCAAACGTCGGCGCTGTTGCTGATCGCCTATGCGCTGCTGTTCCTGCCTCTGGCGCAGGCTCCGATTCGCACGGCACTGAACAAGGCTGCACCGCAACTGGAGGAGGCTGCCCGCACGCTGGGGGCGTCATCTTTCAGTGCATTCTGCCGGGTGACCTTGCCCATTATTTTTCCGGCACTGGGCGCGGCGTTTGCCTTGGTTTTTCTGGATGCGATGAAGGAACTGACGGCGACGCTGCTGTTGAGTCCAACCGGCCTTAATACGCTGGCGACGGAGGTCTGGGCGCATACGGCCAACGTGGAGTTCGCGGCGGCGGCGCCTTATGCGGCGTTGTTGATATTAGTGTCGGGATTACCGGTTTACCTGCTGACGACGCGGATGTATTTGAGCCGCTAAAAGATCGCAGCCTGCGGCAGCTCCTACAGGGTGAGCATCAATCCCATGTAGGAGCTGCCGCAGGCTGCGATCTTTTGATCTTAAGCCCTGAACTGCCCCAGGCTCGCCTTCAGCTGCGCCGCCAACCCATCCAGAACCTTGCCGCTGGCCGTGGTTTCCACCACCGCCTGAGCAGCCTTCTCAGCCTGCGCATGAATGGTCTCGACACGTCCGCGCACAGCCTGCGCACCTTGCGCCTGATGCGCTGCAGCTTGTGTCGCCAGGCCAATCGCCGCATGCACTTGCTCGACCGACGTCTGCACCGATTGCTGCAGGCGCGCACTGTCTCGCAGCACCAGCAACCCTTCATTGGCCTGACGCCCGGCCTGGCCGATCGCTGCGACCGCCTCACGCGCACCTTGCTGCAGGGCTACGATGTGCGCCTGGATATCCCCCGTGGAACTCTGCGTCTTGCTCGCCAGTGCGCGCACCTCGTCAGCCACCACCGCAAACCCGCGACCGGTTTCACCCGCACGCGCCGCCTCGATGGCCGCGTTCAACGCCAGCAGATTGGTTTGTTCGGCGATCCCATGAATGACCGTGAGCACCACTTCAATCTGTTCGCTCTGTTGCGCCAGTCGCTCGATGACTTTCGCGCCGGTATCGACCTGCCCCGCCAACGCCTCGATCAGGCCCCCGACTCTCGCCGAAGTCCGGGTGTTTTCATCCGTCGCTGAACGAATGTCCACCACCTGCTGCAAGGCTGCCTGCATGGCATGACTTTCAGACTGGGCATCGTCGGCCATTTGCGACAGCGCGCGCAGGCTCTCGGCCACCTCATCACGCTGCATGCCCGCCGCTGCATCCGCACCGGCGTTGCGCAAGGTCATCGCGCCGATCTCCACACCGGTACGCTGCGCCACATCGCCTGCTTCGCGCACAATCGGCTGCAACTTATCCACAAAGCGATTGACCGCCGAAGCCATGTCGCCGATCTCGTCCTTGCTGTTGATCTGCACACGTTTAGTCAGATCACCCTCACCTGCCGCGAGGTCATCCATGGCAGCGATCAGCAGCTTCAAGCGATTGACCACGCGACGCCCCAGAACGACCGCAAGCAACAGCAGCACGCCAAAACCAACCACAGCCAGGCTCATGCCGATGCGCCAGCGCAATGTCGACGCTGCCTCTTGCACCGTGCTGGTGGTGTTGGCTTTCATGTCTGATGCAGTGGATTGCGCAGATTGCAGACGCGCACGCATTGCCGTTGCGCTGTCAGCGGCTGCGCCCTTGAGACTGTCGGCGACCAGTTGATCGCTACTGGCGATCAGGGCCGAGAAGCGCTTGTCCAGGGCCGCCAGATCGGTTTCCACCGAGGCGGTCGAGACACCCATCAAGACTTTGCCGATCTCCACGCCGTTAGGGCTGATCGAGGCTTCGAGGTAGTAGACCGACGGGTCGTTCTTTGCCGCATCCAGCACTTTGTCCAGCGCCCGCTCGCCCTGACCTTTTTCCAGAAGGGCCTTGTTGATCGGATTTTCCCGGTTCAGATAACGCGTCAGATGCTGCCCCGTCGCGTCGTCGTAGACCACGAACAAGACGTTGGGATTACGCTGAGCCCGACGGGCAAATTCGGAGAGCGTTGGAACGTCGCTGTCCCACATGGCACGAGGCGCTACCGAGGCCAGCAACTGCGCCATGTCGTTCGCCGAATCTTTCAGATCCTTTTCTAGCGTTGCACGCAGTTGGGCCTGCTCTTCCTCCAGTTTCGAAGACAATCCGGCCGTCAGACGCTGACGCGTACTGGTCGACAAACTTTCGAGACTCGACGTGACTTCACGCCCGGCCTGCTCAAGTTCGCCGGACAGTTTTTGACTGTCGGCACCAAGGCGTACCCCCAGGTCAGCTTCCAGCGCAGTCACCGTGCTTCGCGTCAGAGCAACAGCAACCAGCACTTGCACCAAAAGGGCGATACCGAGGGTAACGAACACAGGCCGCAACAAACGGCTTTGTAACAGTGAGAGAACGGCTGACACAGGAAAGCCCTCTGTATTGACGCCATTAAATTGATGGCACGCCAGAAAAGGTATTCACAGCAAAGGTCATGCCGCCCGGGGGGGCAGAAACGACAAAGGCCCCAATTAAGGGGCCTTTGTGTTTTACATCAATAACTTATTAAGCGAACGGATGACGCAGAACGATGGTTTCGTTGCGGTCCGGGCCCGTCGAAATAATGTCGATCGGCGCGCCGATCAGTTCTTCAACGCGTTTGATGTAAGCACGGGCGTTGGCTGGCAGCTCTTCCAGGGTTTTGGCACCCACGGTCGACTCGGTCCAGCCTGGCACTTCTTCGTACACAGGCTGCAGGCCTACATAGCTGTCAGCGTCAGTTGGCGCAATGTCTTTACCTTCTGCATCTTTGTAGCCAACGCAGATGTTGATGGTTTCCAGACCGTCGAGTACGTCCAGCTTGGTCAGGCAGATGCCCGAGATGCTGTTCACATCGATAGCGCGACGCAGGATAACCGCGTCGAACCAGCCACAACGACGAGCACGACCGGTAGTCGCACCGAACTCGTGACCTTGCTTGGCCAGATGCGCACCGACCGCGTCGAACAGCTCAGTCGGGAACGGCCCCGAACCTACACGCGTGGTGTAAGCCTTGGTGATGCCCAGAATGTAGTCCAGGAACATAGGACCCACACCCGAACCGGTAGCAACGCCGCCAGCAGTGGTGTTAGAGCTGGTCACGTACGGGTAAGTACCGTGGTCGATGTCCAGCAACGAGCCCTGGGCGCCTTCGAACATGATGTCTTTGCCAGCGCGACGCAGGTCGTGCAGCTCGGCAGTCACGTCGAGCATCAGCGGCTTGAGCAGCTCAGCGTATTCCTTACACTCGGCCAGGGTCTTGTCGAATTCGATGGCTGGCTCTTTGTAGTAACCCACCAGCATGAAGTTGTGGTAATCCACCAGTTCACGCAGCTTGTCTTCAAAGCGCGGCATGTTGAGCAGATCGCCAACACGCAGGCCACGACGCGCAACCTTGTCTTCGTATGCCGGGCCGATACCGCGACCGGTAGTACCGATCTTCAGCTCGCCACGGGCCTTTTCACGCGCCTGGTCCAGCGCAACGTGGAACGACAGGATCAGCGGACAGGACGGGCTGATACGCAGGCGCTCGCGCACCGGTACGCCTTTCTCTTCCAGCTTGGTGATCTCGCGCAGCAGGGCATCAGGTGCAACCACCACGCCGTTGCCGATCAGGCACTGCACGCCTTCGCGCAGCACACCCGACGGGATCAGGTGCAAAACGGTTTTCTCGCCGTCGATCACCAGGGTGTGACCAGCGTTGTGGCCACCTTGGTAGCGCACTACGGCGGCAGCATGTTCGGTCAGCAGATCAACGATCTTGCCTTTGCCCTCATCACCCCATTGGGTGCCCAGGACTACGACATTCTTACCCATAACACTTGTCCTCATTCGCGCAAACTTGGTGCCGGCGGCGGCCGGCAGGAAAACTCAAGAAGCCAGTGGCGATATTTGCCAAAGCCCGTTCTGCTGAATCAATTGCCGGTCGCAGTCCGCTTCACGGGCGGCGGCCAAAGGTTGCCCAGGCAACGCCTGAACGACACGCTGACCCTCACTGCGCAACTGGCAAACCTGCTGCCAGAGTGCCGCATCCGTACTGTCAGGCATCCAGATACCGCCAGACGGTAACTTGATCTCAGCACGCCCCAGGGTCACCAGGGTTTTCAAATCGGTGGAGAAGCCGGTTGCCGGACGAGCGCGACCGAAGTCGGCGCCGATGTCGTCGTAACGACCGCCCTGGGCAATGGACTGTCCAACACCCGGAACGAACACCGCGAACACCACACCGGTGTGGTAGTGATAGCCGCGCAACTCGCCCAGGTCGAAGTACAGCGGTAATTCCGGGAAGCGCGTGGACAGTCGCTCGGCAATGGCCAGCAAATCATCCAGTGCCGCCAGAACAGGCGCTGGCGCATTGGCCAGGCGTTCACGGGCAGCATCCAGCACTTCACGACCGCCACACAGGTCGACCAGCGCTCGCAGCATGCCCGACAGATCGGCAGGCAAGCCTTCGGTCAAGGTAATGACCTCATCGATGGCCTTGCGTTGCAAGGCGTCGAACAGCTGCTGTTCCACTTCACCGGACAGACCGGCAGCGCGGGCCAGGCCACGGTAGATACCGACATGACCGAGGTCCATGTGCACATCCGGCACGTCGGCCAGTTGCAGCATAGCCAGCATCAGGCTGATGACCTCCACGTCGCTGCTCGGGCTGCCATCGCCGTACAACTCGGCACCCAGCTGAATCGGGCTGCGCGAGGACGACAAGGCGCGCGGCTGCGCATGCAGCACGCTGCCCGCATAGCACAGGCGGCTTGGGCCTTCGCGTCGCAGGGTGTGCGCATCGATGCGCGCTACCTGCGGCGTGATGTCCGCCCGAAACCCCATCTGCCGACCCGATTGCGGGTCGATAACCTTGAAGGTACGCAGATCAAGGTCCGAGCCCGCGCCGGTCAGCAGGGATTCCAGGTACTCGATATGGGGAGTCACGACAAACTCGTAACCCCAGCTCTGGAACAGATCCAACACCTGGCGGCGCGCTACTTCAATGCGCGCCGCTTCTGGTGGCAGTACTTCTTCGATGCCATCTGGCAGCAGCCAGCGGTCTACCGTTGCCATTACGCCATTCCCCTATGATCCGGGCGGCTAGCCTTGGGGCGAGCCTTGAGTGAAGCAGAAAATGCCTGGCCCATGCACACAAACTTCGCGCATGAACGACGTGGCAAAAAGCCTTGAACCGGCTTCGCCAATCACTTTCCTCGAAAAATCTTTCGAGTCATTCAACTCGGTCGCCTGCATAAAAACAGCAATCAAACATGCAGACGCAAAAAAGCCGGGAATTTCCCGGCTGCCGCATCATACACACGTTTTCCCAAAGGATCACCCCGCCAGAGGCTTTAGCCGCCCGGCGGGATGAATCAGGTCAACGGTGCATCAAGGTTTGGCTTTTTCCAGGTAACGGAAGAAGTCGCTGCTTGGGTCGAGGACCATGACGTCGGATTTGTTCGCGAAGCTTTCACGGTAGGCTCGCAGGCTACGATAGAAACCGTAGAACTCCTGATCCTGACCGTAGGCCTTGGAGTAGATCGCAGCAGCCTGGGCATCACCGTCACCGCGAACCTCTTCAGATTCACGATAGGCTTCAGCCAGCAACACGCGGCGTTGACGATCGGCGTCGGCACGAATGCCTTCTGCCAGCTCGTTACCCTTGGCGCGGTGCTCGCGAGCTTCACGCTCACGCTCGGAACTCATACGTTCGAAAACGCTGCGGTTCACTTCTTTCGGCAGATCGATAGCCTTGACCCGAACATCGACAACTTCGATGCCCAGCTCTTTTTCAGCCATCTTGTTCAGCGAAGCGGTGATGTCGGACATCAGTGCATCACGCTCACCGGAAACAACCTCGTGCAGCGTACGCTTACCGAACTGGTCACGAAGACCCGATTCCAGACGACGGGACAGACGTTCGTCGGCGATTTGCTTGAGGCCGGAAGTTGCGGTGTAGAAGCGCTCGGCATCTTTGACGCGCCACTTGGCGTAGGCATCGACCATAACGGCCTTCTTTTCCAGCGTCAGGAAGCGCTGCGTCGGTGCGTCCAGCGTCATCAGGCGTGCGTCGAATTTACGCACCTGGTTAACGTAAGGCACTTTCACATGCAGGCCCGGCTGAACATCAGCCTGGACCACGCGACCGAACTGCAGCAACACCGCACGCTCGGTCTGAGCCACGATGTAGAAGCAGTTCCAGGCAGCGATCACCACGACGACGCCGACAATAAGGGCGATCAGCGATTTATTGCTCATCAGCGACTCTCCCTGGTACGTGCTTGCTGTTGCTGCAGGTCAGCTGCCGCACGCGCATTCGCTTCATTGCTGGTGGCTGCCGCACCCGTTACCGGGGCGCTGGTAGTGCTGCGGCCACTGTCGATCATCTTGTCCAGCGGCAAGTACAGCAGATTGCTCTGGCCATTCTTGTTGCCGGTCACGAGAACCTTGCTGGTATTGCTGAAGACTTCCTGCATGGTGTCCAGGTACAGACGCTCGCGGGTGACTTCAGGTGCCTTGCGGTACTCACTCACCAGTTTGGTGAAGCGATCGGCCTCACCCTTGGCGCGCGAGACGGTTTCGTCACGGTAACCATTGGCATCCTCGAGGATGCGCTGGGCCTGACCACGGGCTTCCGGCACGACGCCGTTGGCGTAGGTTTCAGCCTGGTTGCGCGAACGCTGCTCGTCTTCACGGGCACGAATCACGTCATCGAAGGCTTCCTGCACTTCACGCGGTGCCGCTGCGCTCTGTACGTTGACCTGAGTGACGGTGATACCGGTGCGATAGGTATCCATGAAGCGTTGCAGACGCTCCTTGATTTCGCTGGCCATCAATTCACGACCTTCAGTCAGCACCTGGTCCATTGCGGTGGAACCCACCACGTGGCGCAAGGCACTTTCAGTCGCGTGTTGCAGGCTGATTTCCGGCTGATCAACGCTCAGCACGAAGTCCTGCAGGTTGCTGATCTTGTACTGCACGGTCAGCGGCACTTCGACGATGTTCTCGTCTTCAGTCAGCATTTGACCTTGCTTGGTGTACGCACGCTCACGCGTGACGTTTTCAAGATACTTGCGATCGATCGGCGGGAAATAAATGTTCAGACCCGGGCCGACGGTCTCGTAGTACTTGCCGAAGCGCAGCACCACGGCTTGCTCCTGCTCGTCTACGACATAGACCGCGCTGTACAGCCACACGGCCGCCAGCACAACGAGAACGACACCAAGAATGCCGCCGAAGCCGCCACCCTTGCCCGAACCACCGCCGTCATCACCGCGTTTCTTACCACCACCGAACAACCCATTCAGGCTTTCCTGCAGCTTTCGGAAGGCCTCGTCGAGATCTGGTGGTCCCTTGCGGTCGCCGTTATTACGACGCTTGCCACCCCAAGGATCCTGATTATTCGAGTTGCCACCCGGCTCATTCCAAGCCATAGCGCTCTCCATCTGATAAAGCAAAGACGCACCCACGGCGCGCCGACCAATGCTACAGAATGCCTGTCACTGCGGCACAACCGCTTTCTCAGGCTTTTATTGCAAAGTGTGTTCCTCGATGAACTCTGTCGGTACAACGCCTTCACGGCTAACCAGCCGGTTGAGCTCCGAGCGCGGCAATCGAACGGCCAGCAAGCTGACACCTTCTTCGTCGTGTTCTTCTTTCTGCACCGCTCCGAGTTCGAAGAACTGCGCACGCAGTCGAGCGAATCGTTGCGGCAAGCGCAAGGTACCGATGAATAACTCACTGCCCAGCAACTCGGCAATAGCTTGTTCAAGCAATTCCAGACCACTGCCATCACGCGCCGAAAGCCAGACCCGTTGAGGCTTGCCGTTTTCGTCGCGCTGGATTTGTGGCTCAACGCCTTCAAGCAAATCGAGTTTGTTATAGACCTCGAGGATCGGCAAGTCCTGGGCACCAATCTCACCCAGCACCACCATCACCTGCTCGATCTGCAACATGCGATCCGGTTCAGCCGCATCGATAACGTGCAACAGCAGATCGGAATTGCTCGACTCTTCGAGGGTAGACCGAAATGCCTCAACGAGCTTGTGGGGCAAGTGGCGAATGAAACCCACGGTGTCGGCCAGGACAATCGGCCCCAGGTCGTCCAGTTCCAGACGGCGCAAGGTCGGGTCCAGCGTGGCAAACAACTGGTCGGCCGCGTACACGTCGGATTTCGTCACGTTATTGAAGAGCGTGGACTTGCCGGCGTTGGTATACCCCACCAAAGACACGGTAGGGATATCCGCACGAGAACGGCCACGTCGCGACTGCTCTCGCTGGCTGCGCACTTTTTCCAGCCGGCCTTTGATTTGTCGCAGACGAACCCGCAGCAAGCGACGGTCGGTTTCCAACTGGGTTTCACCCGGACCACGCATGCCGATACCGCCACCTTGACGCTCAAGGTGAGTCCAGCCACGAACCAGTCGGGTGCTCATGTGGTCAAGCTGAGCCAGTTCAACCTGGAGCTTGCCTTCATGGGTACGGGCGCGCTGGGCGAAAATATCGAGAATCAGACCGGTGCGGTCAATCACGCGACACTCGAAAACACGTTCGAGGTTACGTTCCTGACTGGGCGTAAGCGTGTGATTGAAGATCACCAGATCGGCTTCTTTAGCGTGAACCAGGTCGCGCAGTTCCTCGACCTTGCCGCTACCGATGAGGAATTTGGCGGTTGGCCGATGACGCGGCACGTTAAAAAACGCAACGGTCTCGGCGCCGGCCGAATTAGCCAATTCCTGAAACTCCTGCGGATCTTCGCGCGCCTCAGGGTCCTGTCCATCCAAGTGAACGAGTATTACTCGCTCACCACCACCGTGGCGCTCAAAGAACAAAGGAGACTCCTATCAGGCGTTACCTGGCTCAGCATCACCTGCTTCGGATTCGGTTGCGCTAGGCAGACGAATTGGACGAACAGGTACCACTGTAGAGATAGCGTGTTTGTAAACCATCTGGCTAACGGTGTTTTTCAGCAGGATGACGAACTGGTCGAAAGACTCGATCGTGCCTTGCAGTTTGATACCGTTGACCAGGTAGATAGAAACCCCAACTTTCTCTTTACGTAAAGTATTCAGGTAAGGGTCTTGTAGCGAATGCCCTTTTGACATGTGCCGCACTCCTTTAAGGATTCAATATAAAAAATAGGTAAACAGATGGCTTGTGGCCGTCACACCCCCAAGGATAGACGGCAATTGCAAGGACTCAGCTCAATATGGAGATGGTCCCCAGGTATTTCAAGGCGCGCGGCAGATTGTCGCAATCCAGGCTGTCCAACCAATGTAGATCAGCCCAACTGCGCAGCCAGGTGAACTGACGCTTTGCCAACTGGCGCGTGGCAATGATTCCACGCTCCTGCATCTCGGCTTGCGTCAGCTTGCCATCCAGGTAGTCCCAGACTTGTCGATAGCCTACTGCACGTATAGACGGTAACCCGGAATGCAGGTCACTTCGCTTACGCAGGGCTACGACCTCATCAATGAATCCCTGTTCCAACATTAACGTGAATCTTTGTTTAATTCGCTCGTGCAGTACTTGGCGGTTTGCCGGAGCAATAGCCAAGTTCGCGACAGTATAGGGCAATTGTTGACGCCCCGAAGCGGCTGCTTCAGTACTTTGCGCAGATTGTTGCAAGCGTAGCGCAGTCATGCTCTGACCGCTCACCCGGTAAACTTCCAGCGCGCGACTGAGGCGCTGCGGATCGTTCGGATGAATACGCGCTGCCGATACCGGGTCGATTACCGCTAACTGATCGTGCAAGGCCTGCCAGCCGAGGCGTGCCGCCTCTTCTTCGATCTGCGCGCGAACGTCAGGATCGGCCGCTGGCATGTCCGCCAGACCTTCGACCAACGCCTTGTAATAAAGCATCGTACCGCCCACCAGCAGCGGAATTTTCCCGCGCGCGGTGATATCGGCCATGGCTTCAAGGGCATCTCGACGGAAATCCGCGGCAGAATAGCTTTCGGCCGGGTCGAGAATATCGATCAGGCGATGTGGAAATTCGGCCAGAGTCTCTTTTGAAGGCTTGGCTGTACCAATATCCATACCGCGATAAACCAATGCCGAATCGACACTGATCAGCTCGCATGGCAGGACTTTGGTCAGTTCGATGGCCAAATCGGTCTTTCCCGCTGCGGTCGGGCCCATCAGGAAAATCGCAGGAGGGAGCGGATTCATCAACGACCGCGCAAAAACAGTTTGTCCAGATCGTCCAGTCCCAGTTGGGTCCAGGTCGGTCGGCCATGGTTGCATTGACCACTGCGCTCGGTGTTTTCCATATCGCGCAACAGACCGTTCATTTCCGGCACGGCCAGACGCCGATTCGCCCGAATTGCGCCGTGACAGGCCATCGTCCCGAGCAACTCGTTCAAATGCGCCTGAATCCGGTCACTGGTCCCGTAATCCATCAGGTCCGCCAGTACAACGCTGACCAAACGGTTGGCTTCGGCCTGCTTGAGCAAGGCTGGAATCTGCCGAATGGCCAGTGTTTCCGGACCAAGGCGCTGCAGTTCGAAACCCAGGCGCTTGAACCAGTCGACATGTTCTTCGGCGCAATCGGCTTCACGCTGACTGACAGCCAGTGACTCCGGCACTAACAGCGGCTGACCACTCAAGCCTTCACTGGCCATGGCAATTTTCAGACGCTCGTACATGATCCGCTCGTGAGCGGCGTGCATGTCCACCAGTACCAGCCCTTGGGCATTCTCGGAAAGGATGTAGATGCCTTTGAGCTGCGCCAGCGCATAACCCAGCGGTGGAATATCGTCCTGCCCGGCCTGCAACGCGGCGGCATTGGCTTCTGGCAGCGGCGCGAAAAACTCACGATACGCCGCTTGGGCCTCAGCCACGGGCACGCCAGCGGACTGAGTCCGCGGCGTGTATTGATATTGGTAACCGGCTCCAGCGCCCGAGCCCGCAGGCGCATTGAACGAAGGCTGTGCCTGGGGTTGCTCCAGCAACGCATTGGCTGCCAGGCGCATTTCGCCCTGAGGACCGAATTCCCCGGCATCGATGCCGGTCGGTCGAACAATGGCCGTGGCAACGGGAGCCGCCAGATGATCTTCCGGACGCACATCGCCCAGGGCGCGGTGCAAGGTGCCGTAAAGGAAATCGTGGACCATGCGCCCGTCACGGAAGCGCACTTCATGCTTGGTCGGGTGCACGTTGACGTCGACACCCGCCGGATCGACTTCGAAAAAAAGCACGAATGTCGGGTGCCGACCATTGAACAGCACATCGCGATAGGCCTGGCGCACGGCATGCGCCACCAGCTTGTCGCGCACCGCGCGCCCGTTCACGAAGAAATACTGCAAGTCTGCCTGGCTGCGATTGAACGTCGGCAACCCGACCCAACCCCACAAATGCAGGCCATTGCGTTCGATTTCGATCGGCAGCGCCTGCTCGAGAAAACCCGAACCGCAGATCGCGGCCACGCGCCGGGCACGGGCCGCGTCATCGTGAGCCTCGTGCAAGCTGAGGATGGTCTTGCCGTTATGGCGCAGATGGAACGCTACGTCGAAGCGCGCAAGCGCCAAACGCTTGATCACTTCTTGCAGGTGATCGAATTCGGTTTTTTCAGTCTTGAGAAACTTGCGACGCGCTGGCGTGTTGAAAAACAGGTCACGCACTTCAACCGAGGTACCCACCGGGTGAGCCGCCGGCTGCACGCGAGGCGCCATATCCCGGCCTTCGGTCTCGACTTGCCAGGCCTGATCGGCTTCCTTGGTGCGGGACGTGAGGGTCAGGCGCGCCACGGAACTGATGGACGCGAGGGCCTCACCGCGAAACCCAAGGCTCATGACCTGCTCGAGATCTTCCAGGTTGCGGATCTTGCTGGTGGCGTGACGGGCAAGGGCCAAGGGCAGATCATCTGCCGAAATGCCGCTGCCATCGTCGCGCACCCGCAGCAGCTTGACGCCACCCAGCTCGACATCGACATCAATGCGTTTGGCACCTGAATCGAGGCTGTTTTCCAGCAGCTCCTTGATCACCGACGCCGGACGCTCGACCACCTCGCCTGCGGCAATCTGGTTCGCCAGCCGTGGGCTGAGCAGCTCGATGCGGGCGCCGTTCGTCACCAACTGATTCATTCTTTGGCCGCCAGCTCAGTGCCAGGAATGGTCAGGTGCTGACCTGCTTTCAAGTCATCGCTCTTCAGATTGTTGGCGCTGCGCAAGGTCGCCGGGGACACTTGGTATCGCACCGCAATCATCGCCAGCGTCTCGCCAGGGTTGACCCGATGATCCCGAGGACCTTGGGCGATCCCGCCGGAATCGCGCAGCCAGGCTATATAGGTGCCCGGTGGTGGATTCTGCTGAAAGAACTGGCGCACGCCGCTGCTGATGGAACGCGCGAGCGCTTGCTGATGGTTCGCTGCCGCGAGTTTCGAGGCTTCGTTGGCGTTGGAGATGAACCCGGTTTCCACGAGGATCGATGGGATGTCCGGAGATTTCAATACCATGAACCCGGCTTGTTCCACGCGCTGCTTGTGCAACGGCGTGACGCGCCCAATGTTGGTCAGGACCTTTTGGCCAACGTTCAGGCTGGAGGTCAGCGACGCGGTCATCGACAGGTCAAGCAACACGCCCGCCAGCATGCGGTCCTTGTCGTCGAGGCTGACGTTGCCGGCACCACCGATCAGGTCGGAACGGTTTTCGCTGTCGGCCAGCCAGCGGGCTGTCTCGGACGTGGCGCCGCGATCAGACAAGGCAAACACCGAAGCACCGAAAGCCGCTGTAGAAGGTGCGGCATCGGCGTGGATAGACACGAACAGGTCGGCGCCTTTCTTGCGCGCAATCTCGGTACGGCCACGCAGCGGGATGAAGTAGTCGCCCGTACGGGTCAGTTCGGCGCGGAAACCTTTCATGCCGTTCACCTGACGCTGCAGTTCACGTGCGATGGCGAGTACGACGTCCTTTTCACGCTGACCGCGAGAACCCGACGCACCCGGGTCTTCGCCACCGTGACCGGCATCGATCACCACAATGATGTCGCGCTTGCCCGCAGGCGCAGGCGGCAATTTCACCGGCGGATCGATCGGTGTCACCGGGACCGGAGCCACGGTAGCAACGTTGGTGGGTGCAGGGATCGGCGCGGCGGCGGCGGCGTCATCGAACAAGTCGACCACCAGGCGATTGCCGTACTGAGCGTTCGGCGCCAGCGTAAAGCTTTTCGGTGTGACGGCTTTTTTCAGGTCGATGACCACCCGCAGGTCCGTCGGCGTGCGTTGTGCCGAGCGCATGGCGGTAATGGGTGTGTTCGAAGTATTGACGTTGAGCGGCGCGCCGAGCGATGCGCCATTGATATCAATGACCAGTCGATCAGGGGCCGTCAGGGTGAAGACGCTGTGCTGGACAGGCCCGGTCAGGTCAAAGACCAACCGTGTGTTATCCGGCGCCCGCCACAGGCGCACGCTACTGACCTTCGATTCGGCCACAGCGTTGACGGTTACCGCCAAAAGCAACAATCCTACGGCAGCTACCATCGCGCGAAAGCGCATACCTGACCCCATCATTTAATTGGATTCCAATGCCAAAGCGGCACACCACAACTCGCCACGCGAGCTCTGGGACACTATTTGCAGCGAACGCCCGCTGTCTTGCGGGCTAATGGTAATGGTCAGGTCGGGCTTTGGCAAAAAGCCTGCACCTTTACGGGGCCATTCAATCAGACACAACGCATCATCTTCGAAGTAGTCACGAATGCCGAGGTACTCCAGCTCTTCGGGATCGACCAGTCTATACAGGTCGAAATGGAAGGCGCGGATGTTGCCGATCTCGTAGGGCTCGACCAGAGTGAACGTCGGACTTTTTACCGCCCCCACATGCCCCAGCCCCCGAATGATGCCCCGGGACAGCGTGGTCTTGCCCGCGCCGAGATCGCCTTCGAGAAAAATCAGACCATGCCCTTCAGTGGTTTTTGCGATACGCGCCCCAAACGCGGTCATTGCGTCTTCATCAGCCAGGTACAGGGTTACTTCAGACACGGTGCTTGCTCCTCCAACAACTGACGAATGGCTGGAATCAGATCACTGGCCGCCAGCCCACGGCCAAATTTCCCTTCTTGCGCGCCGGCATTGGCGTGTAGCCACACCCCCAGGCAGGCAGCATCGAACGCCTCCATGCCTTGCGCAAGCAATGCGCCAACCAGCCCCGCCAGCACGTCGCCCAGTCCAGCAGTGGCCATGGCCGGATGACCCTGATGACATAGCGCCAATCGCCCATCGGGACTGGCAATCAGGCTGCCGGCCCCCTTGAGCACCACTACCGCTGTGTATTTTTTGCTCAACGCATGGGCCGCCGCAGGGCGGTCCGCCTGAACCTGCGCAGTCGAGATGCCCAGCAACCGCGCCGCTTCCCCCGGATGCGGCGTGATCACACACCCCTTGGGCAAATTCACTTGTGCTTCTGCCAGCATATTCAGCGCATCAGCGTCCCAGACCTGCGGCAGCGGCGCATTGGCCGCCGCTGACAAAAGACTGCGCCCCCAGGAAGCCTGCCCTAAACCAGGCCCGACGACCAACACAGAAACCTTCTGAAGCAACCCCATCAGCTGATTGGCGGAGGAAGTCCCCAGCACCATCGCCTCTGGAATTCTGGCGAGCGCTGCTGGCACGTGCTCGCTGCGAGTGGCCACGGAGACCATGCCCGCACCGCTGCGCAACGCACTTTGCGCGCTCAACAGGATTGCCCCGCCGAAGCCATGATCACCGCCGATCAGCAGTACATGACCGAACTTACCTTTGTGCGAAGTGGGCGCTCTGGCCGCCAGACGCGGGAGATTGCCCATCGTCAGTCGTCGAGCACTGGCATCTGCCTGTTTAACCAACTGCGGATCAGCCTGCAGATCGTTGAACACTAACTCACCGACGCAATCCGCCGCGTCACCGGTGAACAACCCCAGTTTCAAACCGATGAACGTCACCGTCAGGTCGGCTCGCACCGCATCACCGAGAATGCGCCCGGTATCGGCGCACAGGCCCGAAGGGATATCCACTGCCGCCACCGGCAGACCGCAGGCATTGATCGAGGCAATCGCGCTGGCGTAGGGCTCGCGCACATCACCTGTCAGACCGGTGCCCAGCAAGGCATCCAGCACAATACCGCGCAAGGGCGAATGTGGATTCCAGGCTTCGATGGTCATTTTATCGGACACGGCTTCGGCATGAGCCAACGCCGCATCGCCCTGCAAACGCGGGGGTTCACCGACGGCCAACACCCGCACTGTCCAGCCGGCGCGCCGGGCAAGTACCGCGACCAGATAACCATCGCCCGCATTGTTGCCATGCCCGGCCAGCACGCTTAACGTGTCCGCCGTCGGCCATTGGCGGACCAGCGCACGCCAGGTCGCCCGCGCCGCCCGGTGCATCAATTCGAAGCCCGGTGTGCCTGCCGCTATCAGGCTCGCATCGAGCCCTCGCACTTGAGCGGCACTGTACAGCGCGTCGGGTAAATCATCTTTAGTGTGCGGCATGCGTCTTCAGGCTCCGATGTCTGGCAGAATTATACGCATCTCAGCTCCGGTTTCTCTCGCCTCATGCCCGCTATTACTACAGACCTGCCCGCCCTCGCCCAATCCATCAAGGACTGGGGCCGCGAGCTGGGCTTCCAGCAAGTCGGCATCAGCGGTCTGGACCTGGCTGAGCATGAGCAGCACCTGGAACGCTGGCTCGAAGCCGGCTACCACGGCGAAATGGAATACATGGGCGCCCACGGCAGCAAACGCTCGCACCCGGAAGAACTGGTGCCCGGCACGCTTCGAGTGGTTTCCCTGCGCATGGACTACCTGCCAGGCGACACCGAAATGGCCAAACGCCTGGCCCAACCGGAAAAAGCTTACGTTTCGCGTTATGCCTTGGGCCGCGATTACCACAAATTGATCCGTAAACGTGTGCAGCAACTGGCAGAAAAAATTCAGGCGGTTATCGGCCCGTTCGGTTATCGCGCCTTCGTCGACAGCGCCCCGGTGCTGGAAAAGGCCATCGCCGAAAAAGCCGGGCTCGGCTGGATCGGCAAAAACACCCTGGTATTGAATCGCAAGGCGGGCAGTTACTTCTTCCTCAGCGAATTGTTCGTCGACCTGCCCCTGCCGGAAGATCCGCCCCACGCGACCGAACATTGCGGTCGCTGCACCGCCTGCCTGGACATCTGCCCCACCAACGCCTTCGTAGGCCCATACGTACTGGACGCCCGGCGCTGCATTTCCTACCTGACCATCGAACTGAAAACCGCGATACCGGAAGATTTGCGACCGCTGATCGGCAACCGTGTGTTCGGCTGCGACGATTGCCAGATGGTCTGCCCGTGGAATCGTTTCGCCCGTCCGTCCGGGGAAAGCGACTTCAAGCCGCGGCACAATCTGGACAATGCCGAACTGGCGGAGTTGTTCATGTGGGATGAGGCTAAGTTTCTGAGCAACACCGAGGGATCACCGTTGCGTCGCGCGGGTTACGAGCGCTGGCTGCGTAATCTGGCGGTAGGGTTGGGAAATGCGCCGTCGAGCATTCCGGTGATGGAGGCGTTGAAAGCGCGCCGGGACTATCCGTCAGAGTTGGTGCAAGAACACGTCGAGTGGGCGTTGAAACAGCACGGTCTGGCATAGGACTGTTCGTCCTTGGACTGCCGGGCTGATGGACTGATGGACTGATGGACTGATGGACTGATGGACTGATGGACTGCCGGACTGATGACCTAATGACATAATGACCTGTAGGAGCTGTCGAGTGAAACGAGGCTGCGATCTTTTGATCTTGTTTTTAAAGATCCAGATCAAAAGATCGCAGCCTCGTTTCACTCGACAGCTCCTACAGGGGTCATACATAGAGTCTGAAGGCCGAGCGTCACGCTTCGTCGTTGTAAACGAACTTGGGCATTTCCCAGTGGAAACGAATAGCCAGCAAGCGCAGCAGGAATCCGCCGAACAGCGTCACCAGAATCGCCTGTTCGCCGGGCATCTGCAGATAGATGCAGAGCATGTAGCACCAGGCCGCAGCAAATGAAACGCTGGCATAGAGCTCGCGGCGGAAGATCAGCGGGATGTCGTTGCAGAAGATGTCTCGAAGGATGCCGCCAAATACCCCGGTGATCACGCCACTGACCGACGCCACCAACATGCCGTGGCCCATTTCCAGTGCCGTCATGCAGCCGATCAGGGTGAATGCGACCAGACCCACGGCATCGAGCACCAGAAACAGTGAGCGCAGGTGGCGCATCCAGCGTGCCGCGAAAACGGTGAACATCGCGGCAATGGACGTCAACACCAGGTATTCCGGATGTTTGACCCATGTGAGCGGGTAATGCCCGAGCAACACGTCGCGCACTGATCCACCGCCCAGGGCTGTCACGCAAGCGATCAGCACCACGCCAAACCAGTCCATGCCACGCCGGCCGGCAGAAAGGGCACCGGTCATGGCTTCGGCGGTAATGGCGATCAGGTAGAGCATCAGCAACATGTTGGCAGTCCTTGCAAGAAGGCGCGCAGTCTAGCCATTTAGTTGCGGCACCAAAAGAGCGCAAGAGAAAGCATCACACGCAACCTGTGGCGAGGGGATTTAGCGAAACGTCGCACCGCCCCGTTCGGCTGCGTAGCAGTCGTAAAAACCATTGCCCGCGATACGACTGATACACCGCGGTTGCCGGTTTGGGACCGCTACGCGATCCAACGGGGATAAATCCCCTCACCACAAAGGCCCTGGTGCCACCGTCAGAACTTGATGAAATGCTTGCGGTAGTGCTGCAGCTCGGCGATGGATTCGCGGATGTCATCCAGCGCCAAATGCGTGCTGCCCTTCTTGAAGCTGTCGCGCACGTCCGGCGCCCAGCGTGCGGCCAGCTCTTTGAGCGTCGACACGTCGAGGTTGCGGTAGTGGAAATAGCTTTCCAGGGATTTCATGTGGGTATAAAGAAAGCGACGGTCCTGGCAAATGCTGTTGCCGCAGATCGGCGACTTGCCCTTCGGCACCCATTTTTCCAGGAAGGCGATGGTCTCGGCTTCGGCTTCGGCCATGCTGATGCGGCTGTCACGGACCCGTTGGGTCAGCCCGGAACCGCCGTGTTGACGGGTATTCCACTCGTCCATGCCGGCCAGGATTTCATCGCTGTGGTGGATCGCGATCACCGGCCCTTCAGCCAGGGTGTTCAGATCACTGTCGGTGACGATGGTGGCCATTTCGATGATGACATCGGTATCAGGGTTCAGACCGGTCATTTCCAGGTCGATCCAGATCAGATTCTGCGGGTTTTGCATGTGTCGACTCCTAGGCAATGCTGCGCAGTTTAGCCTAGGGAGGCGGCCGGGCGTGCTAAACTCGCGGCCGTTTTACCTAATCGCTGCATTCTTGATACGGAACACCCATGGCCAAACGCCAACTCAATCGTCGTCAAAACTGGCGCATCGAAAAGATTCAGGGCGAACGCGCTGCCCGCGCCGCCAAACGCGAGTCCTCAGCTGTCGAGGCCCTCGAAGGTGGCGACCTGGGCCCGGAACAAACCGGCCTGGTGATTGCTCACTTTGGTGTGCAGGTCGAAGTCGAAGCCCTCGATGGCGATTTGGCCGGCCAAGTGTTCCGCTGCCATTTGCGCGCCAACCTGCCTGCGCTGGTGACCGGCGATCAGGTCGTCTGGCGCGCCGGCAACCAGGGGATCGGTGTGATCGTGGCGCAACTGCCACGTAAAACCGAACTCTGCCGTCCGGACAGCCGTGGCCAGCTCAAGCCTGTAGCCGCCAACGTCGACATGATCGTCATTGTCTTCGCACCGCTGCCCGAGCCCCACGCCAACCTGATCGACCGCTACCTGGTTGCCGCCGAGCACGCCGGTATCCGGCCGCTGCTGCTGCTCAACAAATTCGACCTGATCGACGAGCAGAACGCCCCGGCGCTCAACGCCTTGCTGGCGGTCTACCGCACGCTGGGCTACCCGGTGCTGGAAGTATCGGCGCACCACGGTAATGGCATGGAGCAGTTGCAAGAGCAGCTGGACGGGCGCATCAGCGTGTTCGTCGGCCAATCCGGCGTGGGTAAGTCCTCGCTGGTCAACAGCTTGTTGCCAGAAGTCGAAACCCGTGTCGGACCGCTGTCCGAGCTGTCTGGCCAGGGCACTCACACCACCACCACCGCACGCTTGTTCCACTTCCCCGGTGGCGGTGAATTGATCGACTCCCCGGGTATCCGCGAATTCGGCCTCGGCCATGTCAGCCGTGCCGACGTCGAAGCAGGCTTCATCGAGTTCAATGACTTGATCGGCACCTGCCGCTTCCGCGACTGCAAGCATGACCGTGAACCCGGCTGCGCGCTGCTCAAAGCCCTGGAAGAAGGTCGCGTGCAACAGCAACGGATGAACAGCTACCGCTCGATCATCGCCAGTTTGCCCGAAAGCACCTACTAAACAGCTTTGCCCGCCCTCCTCGACCCCGAGGAGTCGCGGGCTGCTGTTGTCTGCTTACACAAAATCCACATTTTTAAACGTCAGACATTTCTGAAGGGCTTCTGCACGCCTGCTTGTAGGACTTTTCTCTTTTACCTTTCGGCACTTGTTAGCGCCCGCCTGTTACCTACATTCAAGCCCTCTTCGCACGTTGCGATATCGAGGGATACCCCATGCAAACCTACCACCTGTTCATCAGCCATTCGTGGAACTACGCCGACAAACACGACAGGCTGGTCGAAATGCTTGCTGCGCACTCGACGTTCACTTTCAAGAACTTTTCAGTGCCGCCGCACAATCCGATTATCGGCGCCCTGACCGACCAGCAACTTGAAATCGCCATCGAAAACAAGATTCGTCCCTGTTCCGCCGTGCTGATCATGGCCGGGATGTATTCCACCTACAGCAAGTGGATCAACAAGGAGATCGCAATCGCCAAGCGCATGGGCAAAGTTATCATCGCGATCAAGCCGTTCGGTGCCGAGCGGATTTCCACCGTGGTGCGCCGGGCCGCGCATGTGGAATGCGCCTGGAACTCCCTTAGCATCATCAGTGCCATTCGCACTCACGCGGCGGACTGAATCATGCGCAGAGGCCTGTTTATCGGAATCAATAACTACCGCCATCTCTCCCAGCTGAACGGCTGCAACAACGATGCGATGGCCATGGCTTCGGTGCTCAAGACTGATGCCAATGGCGACCCGAATTTCAAGAACATCGTGCTGACCTCCGCCGAAGATTATTTGAGCCGCGAAAAAATCGAGGATCAAATTCGCGAACTGTTTTCAGGCGACTGCAATGTCGCCCTGCTGTACTTCGCCGGCCACGGCGCTTTCGACGCTGATACGGATGAAGGGATGCTATTGCCTCAGGATTACAAGTCCAGCAAGGACGGGATCCGAATCAGCGACATCCTTAATTGGGCGTCCAAAGCCGTAAAAATCAAGAATAAGATCATCATTCTCGACTGCTGCCAGGGCGGTTCGGCAGGCGAAGTGCGTGCTTTGCGTAGCGAAAGCAGCATGGTTGGCGAAGGCATGACCATTCTCACGGCCTGCAAAAAAGAGGAACCGGCCATGGAAGGCGCCAACCATGGCGTCTTCACCGGACTGCTGCTTCAGGCATTGCACGGTGGTGCTGCGAACATCCTTGGGAAAATCACTCCCGGCAGCCTCTATTCGTTTGTCGACAATGCGCTCGACGCCTGGGAACAGCGCCCGGTGTTCAAGACCAACGTCTCGCAGTTCATTTCGTTACGGGAAGTCTCACCGTTAATCCCCAAAGAAATATTACGCAAGCTGCCTGACTGGTTTCCCGAAGCCGAGTCGGTGTTCGCGCTGGACCCGAGCTACGAACCCACCGAAGCCCGGTTTGAACCGGCTCACGGCGAAGTCTTCGCCCAACTGCAAAAGTGCAACCGCCACAGCCTGATTGAGCCGGTGGATGCCGAACATATGTACTACGCCGCGCTCAACTCCACTGGCTGCCGCCTCACCGCGCTTGGCGCCTATTACCGTGAACTCGCGATCAAGGGACATTTCTGATGCCAGTGTTTATCAGCTATCGCCACATGGATCGCGCCCATGCGATGCAGATCAACAGTCGTCTGATGCAGGCCAATATAAAAACCTACCTGGACGTGCTGGATCCGGAATCCCAGACCACCGATGACATCACCGAGGTCATCACTCGCAACATCAGCGAATGCACCCACTTGCTCGCAGTCGTCTCGGAGAGGACCGCACTGTCGTGGTGGGTGCCGTTCGAAATTGGTGAAGCGACAATCAGTAATCGCCGCATCTGCTCCTTCAGGACCGGGCCGACGGAGTTGCCGCTGTACCTGGACAAGTGGCCGAAACTGAGCAGCGCAAAGGACCTCGATTTTTTCATCGAGGCCTACAAGAACGAAGTGACCCTCAAGCGCTCCGCATCCCTGGAGTCGATCACCGGCAGCGAGTCCACGCGCAGCTACAACAAGACCAATGCTGACCGCTTCCACACTGATCTCAAAAACCGAATCCTCCGTGGTGCCTGAGGCACTACCCCGCGCCCACAAAAAAGCCGACATTCACTGTCGGCTTTTTTGTGGATTACTGCTTCGGCGCCTCACCGGGTTTCGGTGCGGCATCCTCGAACAGATTCAACCGTTCTCGAAGCTCATGCGCCGGCACTGGCTGCTTGTCCGCCGGCAGGGCATTCGGATCGACCGGCTCTGCCGGCACTTCACCCGGAGCGCCCTGGCCTTGGGGCAGCTGACCGGAAGGATCGGCCCCCTGTGCCCCTTCAATCGCTGCCTGAGCCTTTTTAGTCAGCACGACAATGTCGATTCGACGGTTGACCGGATTGAACGGTTTTTCCCGATCGAACAACGCCGAGGAGGCATACCCGACAACGCGCGCTACCTGGGACTCCGGATAGCTCCCGGCGACCAGCGCACGGCGAGCGGCGTTGGCGCGATTGGCCGACAGTTCCCAGTTACCGAACTCGCCTGTTCCGGTGTACGGCGTGGCGTCGGTATGACCGCTGATGCTGATCTTGTTGGGCACCGCTTTGATGGTATCGGCCATGGCCAGCAGGATGTCTTCAAAGTACGGCTTCAGACGGGCGCTGCCAGAGTCGAACATCGGCCGGTTTTCCGCGTCCATGATCTGGATGCGCAAGCCGTTCGGCGTGATCTCGAACAGGATCTGATCCTTGAATTTCTGCAACTGCGGGTTTTCATCGACCTTGTTCTGCAGCTCCTGCAGCAACAGTTCCAGGCGTTCTTTCTCGACCTGCTCGGCCATGCCTTCGACTTGTTCGGTATCGATGGTCACCTTGTCCGGCTGCGGCTGGGATTTCACTTCCGGGTTGAGGGTGTTTTCCGGCGCCAGGGTAGGCGTGCCACCCAGATCAATAATGTAGGGCGTGCCGCTCTCGGAAAAACCGATCGGGTCCTTGAAGTAGCCCGCGATGGCAATCTTCTGTTCAGGCGTCGCAGTGGACAGCAGCCACAACACCAGGAAGAACGCCATCATCGCCGTCGCGAAGTCGGCGAAGGCGATTTTCCAGGCGCCCCCGTGATGCCCGGCAGCGATGCGCTTGACGCGCTTGATGATGATTGGCTGGTTATTTTCCATAGCTTAGCGACCGCGAACCGCTTGTTCCAGCTCGGAGAAACTGGGACGGTGCGCCGGGTACAGAACCTTGCGACCGAACTCCACCGCCAGCGATGGCGGCATGCCCGATGCGGAGGCAACCAGCGAGGCCTTGATGGCTTCGTAAACGTTCAGCTCTTCCTTGGCATCGTGAGCCAGGGAGTGCGCCAGCGGACCAAAGAAACCGTACGCCGCGAGAATACCGAAGAAGGTACCGACCAATGCTGCGCCCACGTGCATGCCGATGGCTTTCTGGTCACCCTCGCCCAAGGACGCCATGGTGACCACGATCCCCAATACCGCTGCGACGATACCGAAGCCAGGCATGGCGTCGGCAATCCCGTTGACCGCATGGGAGGGATGTTCAAGGTCTTCCTTGAGGCTGTAGAGCTCCATGTCGAACAGACCCTCCAGCTCGTGGGGTGCCATGTTGCCGGACGACATGATGCGCAAGTAGTCGCAGATGAAAGCGGTCATGCGCTCGTCTTTGAGCACCGTCGGGTACTTGGCAAAAATCGGGCTCGCGGCGGCATCTTCGATGTCGCCTTCAATCGCCATCATGCCTTCGCGGCGGCTCTTGTTGAGGATCTCGTAGATCAGGCCCAGCACTTCAAGATAGAAGGCGTGAGTGAAGCGCGACCCGAACATGCTCAAGGATTTCTTGAGCACGTGCATTGTCATGTAGCCGGGGTTGGCTTGCAGGAATGCGCCGAGGGCCGCACCGCCAATGATCAATACCTCGAAAGGCTGGATCAGGGCGGCAATTTTGCCGTGGGAAAGTACGTATCCGCCGAGCACGCTCGCGAATACGACGATGATGCCGATTATTTTAGCCATAGGTAGGAGAGCACTTACTGAGTCGGGTTCAAGGTCATATTCGGAAGTTAAAAAATCTCTTCTTCTACTTATCGGCAAAACTGCGCCAGACTATAGGCCGTTCAGGCGAAAAGCCACTTTGACCCACTCAGGGCGTAGGTAATGCAGACGATGATCGCGTCCAACCATGGCTAACGAAACGAACGTTCCAACACCAACACCCTCCACGCTCGAAGGCTGGATCAAGCTTCTCGACGGCGTTCGCCTGCCAGTTCCGCAAGCCAGTCATGACCGCGTTTGCAGCGCCATTCGCAACAACCGCAGTTCGTTGCGAGACATTGCCGAATTGATGCAGGGCAGTCCGGCCCTGGCCTTGAGTGTGATTCGCGAAGCCAACCGGCAGCTACACGGCGGCTTGAGTGAGCCGGCGGAGAACCTTGAAGTGGCGATCAATCGCCTGGGTCTGAAGCGTACCGAAGAAATGCTCGCTCGCCTGCCTGCGCTCCCGCAATCGGACATTCCTGTCGCCTTGCGCCAGCTGCAAATGATCAGCCAGCACGCCACACAACAGGCCAACGGTTTTTTCGCCCATCGCCTGGCGCGGCTGTGGCAGGACATCCACTGGGGCAGCCTGTTGTTCCTCTCGCCACTTTGGCCGATGGCTTTGACTCATCCGCAACTGCTCCAGGAGTGGGAACTGCGGGTGATTCACAAAGGCGAATCCGCGCGCAAGGTTGAACAGCAGTTGTTCGGCGTACGCCTGCTGGACATCTGCCAGGCCCTGGCCGATATCTGGCGCCTGCCGATCTGGGTGCAGCAGGGTTATCGACTGTTGATGAGCGAGCAGCGCGAACTGGTCCAGGTCCTGCGCATTGCCCGTGACAGCGATCATCCATTGCGCCAGCAAAATCGCCTCGATGACGACCCGACCCTGCGCCGCTGGCTCAATCAACCGGCCAATACGGTACTGCTGGCCAATGGTCTGGCGCTGTCGGCGCAACACGCCTGGGACAGTCCGCACAGTGAACGCTGGCAGTACCTGACCAGCCTTTACCTCCAGGTGCCGATGGAACACGTGCAGCAGCAGTTGCACCAACAGGCCGCCAATAGCGCCCGTTACCACGCGATGCCCGACCTTTGGCACCCGGCCGTCTCGCTGATCTGGCCGTGGGGCATGAACCGGGTGGCGGCAGGTTCGCTTGCGGCCCCGGCGCCCACTGCGCAAGATTTGGCCAAATGGCGTAAACAATGTGCCGAGCTGCTGGCGGAACCGAGTCGCTTCGCCAATGCGATGCATTTGACCACGTCTGCCCGGGACGCGTTGCTCGCCTGCGGCATGCGACGTGTGATGATCCTGATGGCCGATCGCACTCACGCCAATCTTCGCGTGCACCAGTGCGCCGGTTTGCCAAAGGACGCATCGAGCCTGAATTTGCAGGTGAGTCAGAGCACCGTGCTGCAACGATTGCTCGCGCAACAGGCTCAGGTCCGCCTGACGCCGGAAAACAGCGCGCAGTTTTCGGCGCTGTTACCGGCGAGCCTGCGCTCACTTTTTGGTGGCGAACATCTGCTGCTAAGGTCATTGGTCAACAATGGTCGGGTGATCATGCTGGTCGTGGCCGACCAGGGTGGCGGACCGTTCTCGGAAATCACCGTGCAAGCCTTCGGGAAAACCGCCCAGTGCATCGAGAAGGCCCTGCACAGCTTTAGCCACCGCGGCCAATAAGGCTGCGTTACAATCCCTCCTTTTTGTGCTCTGGAGACCTCACATGTCTGACTTCTCTGGCTTGGCGCTGGTGATAGAGCCCGGCGACCTGCTCGCCCGTCTTGACGCTCGCAATCTGATTCTGGTGGACCTGACCAGCAGCGCCCGCTATGCCGAAGGGCATATTCCTGGCGCGCGTTTTGTCGACCCCAAACGCACGCAACTCGGCCAACTACCCGCTCCAGGCCTGATGCCGCCGCACGCCGCACTCGAAACACTGTTCGGCGAACTCGGCCATAATAAAGACGCGGTCTACGTGGTGTATGACGACGAAGGCGGCGGCTGGGCCGGACGGTTCATCTGGTTGCTCGATGTCATCGGCCACAAAAACTATCACTACGTGGATGGCGGCCTGCTGTCCTGGCTGGCGCAGGACCTGCCGGTGTCGACCGAGGTCCCTGCCACGGTTGGCGGTCCGGTGAGCCTGACCCTGCATGACGAGCCTACGGCCACCCGCGAATACCTGCAAAGTCGCCTGGGTGCCGCCGATCTGGCGATCTGGGACGCACGCGGTCCGCTGGAGTATTCCGGCGAGAAGGTCCTGGCGGCGAGGGCCGGACACATTCCCGGCGCGGTCAATTTTGAATGGACCGCAGGCATGGATCAGGCGCGCAACCTGCGCATCCGCACAGACATGCCGCAGATCCTGGAACAACTCGGGATCACCCCGGACAAAGAAGTTATTACTCACTGCCAGACTCACCATCGCTCTGGCTTCACTTATCTGGTGGCCAAGGCGCTCGGTTATCCGCGCGTCAAGGGCTACGCTGGCTCATGGGGCGAATGGGGCAACCATCCCGACACCCCTATAGAGAATTAAGGTTTTTAAGGACAGTTAATGAATAAGCGTTTGTTTATCCTCAGCCAATACCTGCTGCCCCACCACTTGCTCTCGCGACTGGCCGGCTGCATCGCCGAATGCCGCGTGCGCTGGTTCAAGAATGCGTTCACTGCCTGGTTCGCCAAGCGTTATCAGGTGGATATGTCTCAGGCACTGGTCGAAGACCTGACCGCCTATGAACACTTCAATGCCTTTTTCACCCGCGCACTGAAAGACGGTGCCCGCCCACTGGATGAGACGCCGGGCGCGATCCTCAGCCCGGCCGATGGCGCGGTCAGCCAGCTCGGCCCGATCGAGCACGGCCGCGTGTTCCAGGCCAAGGGCCACAGTTTCAGCGTGCTGGAATTGCTGGGCGGTGATTCGGCCAACGCGGCGCCGTTCATGGGCGGCGACTTTGCGACCATTTACCTGTCGCCGAAGGACTACCATCGCGTGCACATGCCACTGGCCGGCACCCTGCGTGAAATGGTCTACATTCCGGGCCGCATCTTCTCGGTCAACCAGACCACGGCTGAAAACGTGCCAGAGCTGTTCGCCCGTAACGAGCGTGTGGCGTGCATTTTCGACACCGAGCGCGGGCCAATGGCTGTAGTGCTGGTCGGCGCGATGATTGTGGCGTCGATCGAAACCGTCTGGGCCGGATTGGTGACACCGCCAAAACGCGAATTGAAAACCTTCCGCTACGACGAAGCAGCTCGCGCGCCGATCCATTTGGAAAAAGGTGCTGAACTGGGTCGCTTCAAGCTGGGATCGACCGCGGTCGTGCTGTTCGGGCCTGACCAGGTGAAGTGGGCTGAAGGCCTGGGTGCTCTTTCCCCGGTGCAGATGGGCCAGGCGCTGGGATTGCCTAAAGCCTGATACCAGCCTCATGCGCCGCACCTTAGCGCGGCGCTCCCCCTGTAGGAGCTGCCGCAGGCTGCGATCTTTTGATCTTGATTTTCAAGATCAAAAGATCGCAGCCTGCGGCAGCTCCTACAGGGCGTGATTCCTGCTATGGTTTTCGGCATGAATGAGACCAATCCCCTCCTGCTGCTCCGTGCGCCCGTCCCTGAACAGTTGCGACTGTCGTTCTGTGAGCCCACCCCGCGCGACCTTAAGCGCTGGATTGCCGATCTGCCCAAAGCCAACATCGGCGAGACCGCTCGCCAGCTCTATATGGGCCTGGGCGAACTCAACCAGTTGCTCACCCCCAGTGAAAACCGCCTGCAACTGCTCGAACTGTTGCGACCCGAGGTGTACTACGTCTGCAAGCACCTGGAGCGGCATTTCCTGCATCAGGCCATTGTGCTCGACGAACGCTCACGCAAAATCGCCAACCTGTGCCAGGCACTGCAAAGCCATCTGGCGATTGGCTATAAACAGATTGTCGTGCGCATCGTCCCGCGCTACAGCAAGGACCGGGCGCCACTGCTGACCCAAGCGTTGCAGCGAGCGATTCATTGCCTCAACGGCCCCATGATTCGCGCCACTCAGCTCTACTGTCCGGTGCCGGAAGGTCTATGGCTGGAATTGCATCAACTGTATCGGATCGCCTGTTCGCACCAACTTCAACATTTGAGCCTGCGTGACGAACTGGCTAGCCAGACACACACCCTGAGCATCGAGCAAATCTATGTCGCGGCGCTGCTGCTGGGCGCCGCGCGCTGCAATCAGTTACGCCAGAACCAAATCGCTCGCCTCGCCGAAGTGCTGGAACCCTGGAGCCATTTGATCAAGCTGCAACCCGGCAAACCGGGCAACGGGCTGTTTGCCATCGCACCGGAACTCGACACCGGGCCACGTTACCGCTCCAAATTCCGGCTCGAGCAGCAGGAGCAGTTGCTGGCCATCGATCCGCAGCCGTTAGTCGCCGCTATCGAAGCCCATGTGCTTAAAACCGAAGGTGCCAACCCCTTGCTGGTTCCTGCGGGGTTGAACCTCGACACGTTGCAGCACCTGATCGCAGCCTGGGGCCAGACGGCCGAACGCAGTTTTCAGCGTACCGCCAGCCAGGGCACCTTGACCCTGTGCGTGGGCATGAGCGCCCTGCACTATTACCTGGGCGGACAACGCTCGTTCAGTGATCTGCTGAAACACCAGGGCTCCCGGCACGCGAAATTTGCGGCGACGTCCCCGACCGCGAAGGGGCATGACCAATGGAGCCACGCCTTTGATGCAGCGCCCCATGGCAACACAGATGCCATGCTGCCTTACGAAGAGATTGAATACCCGCAGCTGCAAAGCGATGACAGTAATGAAGCGTCCGACAGCAACCGGCATTTTCCCACCTATGCACTGCCCGTGATCAATCACAGCCCCGGCGGTTATTGCCTGGCCTGGCCTGGCGCGGTACCCACCGAGCTTCAGGCGGGCGAGATGGTCGGCATCGAGGACGTTGCAGGGCAAGGCTGGAGCATCGCAGTGGTACGCTGGATTCGGCAGGTCCGTGGCGGTGGAACGCAAATGGGCATCGAACAGGTCGCGCCTTATGCCGAGCCTTGCGGCCTGCAACTGATGCGTTCGAGTGATGACCATAGCCACTATTTGCGCGGCCTTTTATTGCCAGCCATCAGCGCGGCCGACTTGCCCGCCACACTGCTGGCGCCCCGATTGCCTTTTCAGGAGGGCAATAAGGTCATGATCAACACCAATGGCGACGAACGCCGCGCCGGCCTGGATCGGCGGGTGGCGAGCACCAACAGCTTCAATCAGTTTGCTTACCGTGCACTGGAGACTGCCAGACACGAAAACGCCGCAGAGAGCGGCGTTGAAGAGGAGTTTGATTCGTTGTGGAAGTCGCTTTGAGAGGGAGCCCGTGAGACCGAGGCGCGCCCATCGCGAGCAGGCTCACTCCCACATTTCCTGATCTTCGACGTACACCACATTTGTGTGCGCCAGAGATCTACTGTGGGAGCGAGCCTGCTCGCGATGGGGCCCATTCAATCAATACAAAAATCAGAGCTGCCCGTCACGATCCCGAAAGCCCAGCAGGTACAGCACTCCATCCAGCCCAAGCGTGGAAATCGCCTGCTTCGCCGACTGCTTTACCAAAGGCTTGGCGCGAAACGCTACGCCCAGACCGGCAATCGCCAGCATCGGCAGGTCGTTGGCGCCGTCGCCGACGGCAATCGTCTGCTCCAGTCGCAACCCTTCCTTGTGCGCCAGTTCTTTGAGCAAATCCGCTTTGCGTTGCGCATCGACAATAGGCTCGACCGCCACACCGGTGACTTTGCCGTCGACCACTTCCAGCTCATTGGCGAACACGTAGTCGATGCCCAGCTTGGCCTGCAACTGCTTGGCGAAGTACGTGAAGCCACCCGACAGAATCGCGGTCTTGTAACCCAGGCGTTTGAGTTCGGCAAACAGGGTTTCTGCGCCTTCGGTCAGGCGCAAGGAGGCACCAATCGAGTCCAGCACGCTGACGTCAAGCCCTTGCAGCAACGCCAGGCGCTCCTTGAAGCTGGCGCGGAAGTCCAGCTCGCCGGCCATCGCCCGCTCGGTAATCGCGGAGACCTGCTCACCTACGCCGGCTGCTTTAGCCAATTCGTCGATGACTTCGGCTTCGATCAGCGTGGAGTCCATGTCGAACACCGCCAGACGACGGTTACGGCGGAACAATGAATCCTCCTGGAAAGCGATATCGACATTCAGGTCCTGCGCCACGCTGAGGAACTCAGCCCGAAGCGCTTGCGGATCGGCCGCTTCGCCGCGCACGGAAAACTCGATGCACCCTTTGCCCTTGTCGGCCGGAGTGTCCAGAGGCATACGCCCGGACAGACGATCGATGTGGTCGATGTTCAGGCCGTATTTCGCGGTAATCGAACTCACGGCCTGCAACTGCTCGGCCGTCACTTTGCGGGTCAACAGGGTGACGATGTGGCGTTTCTTGCCCTGATTGCCGACCCATTGCTGGTAATCCTCCTCGGACACCGGCGTGAACCGCACCTGCTGATCGAGCTTGTAGGCGGTGAACAGAATGTCCTTGAGGACAGACTTGCCTTGCTCGGTGTCAGGAATTTCAACCAGGATCCCGAACGACAAGGTGTCGTGGATGACCGCCTGACCGATGTCGAGAATATTCACACCACCCTGTGCCAGAACGCCGGTAATGGCCGCAGTCAGACCCGGACGGTCGACTCCCGTGATGTTTATCAGGACGATTTCGCGCAAGGCGCACCCCCGCAGGTGGAAAAAAACCGCATTCTACCCACTTTCAGTGACCATCGGGCACCGTCAGCGCTTTGCCGGTCTAGGGCCTGTCGCTATACTGCGCGTCAACTTCACGGACAAAAGAGCCGAGCTCAAGTGAACCGGCCCACGCCAGTAAAAACCGATAACTTCTTTCTGCTGATCTTCCGGGCACTGCGCCATCGCCGTGTACCGATTGCATTACGCATTGCCAGCCATAACGTGATCCTGGTCGCTTTGGCCCTGGTTATCTATGCCTGCGTAATGGGTTTGCAGTTCAAGCAGGCCATGCACGAGCAAGCGGATGCGCTGGGTGAAAGCCTGACCACGCAAACCGCCACGTCCGCTACGGAGTTGTTGGTCTCCAACGACATCCTCAGCCTCAACGTGCTGCTCAATAACCTGACCAAGAACAAGCTGGTGGCGCACGCCGCCATCTATAGCGTGGATAACCGCATCCTCGCCGAAGCCGGTCAGCGTCCCAAGCACAGTTTGCTGGGTGAAGCCGAGGGCATGTACCAGAGCAAGATCACATTCCAGGACGTGACCGCCGGGCAACTGCGCATCAGCCTGGACATGGATCAGTTCCAGCAGCCGATGACCATCAGCCTGCAAAGCATGGGCATTTTGAGTGCGATTCTGTTGGCGCTGTCCCTGGCCCTGAGCCTGCGCCTGGGTCGGCACATTTCCACGCCACTGCTGCAATTGCGGGTTTGGCTGCGCAACATCGACGAGTACACCCCGGCCACCGAGCGCCAGGATGAAATCGGTGATCTGGCCCGTCAACTGCACGCCAACTTCGCCCCGGAACCCGTGGAGCCCGAGCCGGAACCGGAGCCCGAGTACGACGAAACCGAAGACGAAGAGGCCGACGAGCCGGCCTTCGAAGTCCGCAACCTGCGTGATCCAAGCTTCGATGAGACCAAGCCTGTCGCCGGCCTCAAGCCTGCGCCTCGGCATATTGTCAGCACGGTCGAAGATGATGACGACGAGGATCCGTTTGCAGATCTGCGTGAAGAAACGCTCGCGAGCGCACCCAAACCTGTCGTCAAACCACCGGTGTCCAACGTACCTCAGCACAGTGCTGTACTGGCCGTGCAACTGGGCGCTCAGGATCAACTGCGCCGCCTGCCGCGCACACGCCTGGAAGAATTGCTCAAACGCTACCGCGATTGCCTTGATCAGGCGGCTTCTCTCTACCAGAGCGAACTGCATACCCTGAACGACGGCAGCACGCTGATGCTGTTCCACACCGAAGACAGCGGCGACGACTACCTGACCAATGCCATCTGCTGCGGCGAGTTGCTGCGCGCGCTGGGGCATCAACTGCAGATAGAAGTGGCTGACAGCGGCATCACCCTGCAACTGCAACTGGGCCTGACCTTGGGCGATGGTCTGTTTGGCCTGAGTCAGATCGACCTGCTGCTGACCGAGTCCGCGCAGGACGCCCTGGCCTTGTCCCAACACAGCCGCAACCTGTTGCTGGTGGAACGCAAAATCAGCGATGACGTGCTGATCCGTCAGCGTGCGCGCATTCGGCCGATCGCCAGCCCCGAGGGCGCTTGCTGTGTGGAGCGGTTGATGGAACCTTATCCGTCGATGCTGGAGCGGCAACTGGCGCGGATGCATGAACGCCGGGCCTGAAGCCCTGATGTGAAGAAGCCCGCAGATGAGTGATTGTCTGCGGGCTTTTTTGTTGCCATTCGACCCCGGAATCACCTCACACCTGTAGGAGCTGTCGAGTGCAACGAGGCTGCGATCTTTTGATCCTGCCTTTAAAAGATCAAAAGATCGCAGCCTCGTTGCACTC
The DNA here is from genome assembly GCF_059716215.1 of Pseudomonas sp. LBUM1643. NCBI lineage: Bacteria > Pseudomonadati > Pseudomonadota > Gammaproteobacteria > Pseudomonadales > Pseudomonadaceae > Pseudomonas > Pseudomonas sp. LBUM1643. The sequence goes on along the minus strand of NZ_CP166813.1, from coordinate 550,129 downwards.
GACAGCTCCTACAGGGGTGGTGAGGTTCTGCTCCGACTCGGTGGTGCGGCGGGCAGAGTCCGAGGTCAACGCGCGGAAGTGTGGATCCGTTATGTTCATTAGCTAGACACTTCTCTGACCTGCAAAAACAACAAAGCCCGCATTTCTGCAGGCTTTGTGTTGAATCAATCCAGGCTTAGAACCTGAATACTTCCATATCTGTCCGAATCGGCGAGGCCATCGGGATCTTCGGCTGTTTATCCTTCTCAGCCGCAGGTGCCACAGGCTTGGCAGCCTGCTTTTTCGGGGCTTCAGCAATAGGTGGCTGATTAGCCAGTGGCTTGAGTGCCACCGACAGCTGTTCGGCCAGACGCTGCAGCAACACACCTTGTGCCTGAACCTGAGCCGCGGTGCCACCTGCATGTTGTTCCTGCAAATGCACAATGCGGTTATCGCGGACCTGACCACGGCGATCGATCAGGCGCCATTGCGCGTCAAGGATTGCCGGTTGCGACTCACCCGAATCAAGACGGGTAATGGTCAACAAAACCTGTACATCAGGCGTGAAGCCCACGGTTGCGGGGGCGAGGACAACGCGCTGGCTGTCCAGGTGACCGGCAACCTGACGCAACAGCAACTGATCGATATCCGACGACAAGCTCCCGGCCCAGCGACCATCGGTCGACGCCTGGAGGCTGCCATCCGGTTGACGCTGCAACAGGGTTTCACGTTGCAGATAGTCGGCAATCGTTACCGGGCCAAGCAATACAGCCATGCCTGCAGTTTGTGCAGGCTCAGCCGGACTTCCACTGTCCAGCTGATACAGCGACACCGGCTGGTGAACGCTGCAACCCGCCAGGCCAAGAACCCCGGCGAGCATCAAAATAAAAGGAAGGCGCAGAGCAGTCATCGTCCCATCCAGGTGGCTGCCACAAGGCTAACCACTGTGAAAATACTCAATAAATATGAAGAACGCTCGGCCACGCCGGCGCTTGAAAGGCCATATCATCCGTGAATATGCGTTCCGACTCCAGCGGCAAAGCGTCGATCTACGCGTTAAATCGTAGATCGAGCGCTCTAGGACGCTTAATTGAGGTTTTCGACGAGCAGCGCATCGACCCGCTGAAAGCCACGTGGCAATTTGTTACCACGACGTCCACGTTCACCTTTGTAGTGTTCGAGGTCGTCTGCTTTCAGTGACAAGGTACGTTTTCCGGCCTGGAGCACCAGAGTTGCACCTTCCGGCAGTACGGCGATGTCTGTGACATATTCTTCGCGGTTGGCAACGCGCTCACCGGAGATGCCGATGATCTTGTTGCCTTTGCCCTTACCTAATTGTGGCAGGTCACTGATCTTGAAGATGAGCAGGCGACCTTCGGTCGTCACCGACGCCAGCCAGTTGTTCTCGCGATCCGTCACCGGCCGCGGAAGAATGACCTTCGAGTTGTTCGGCAGGCTCAACAGCGCCTTGCCCGCCTTGTTCTTGGCTTGCAGGTCTTCGCCTTTGACTACAAAGCCATAACCGGCGTCGGACGCGATCACGTACAGCGAATCGTCTTCCGGCATCAGCACGCATTCAAACGTCGCACCTGGCGGTGGTGTCAGACGACCGGTCAGTGGTTCGCCCTGACCTCGGGCCGATGGCAACGTGTGCGTGGCCACCGAATAACTACGGCCAGTGGAGTCGATGAACACCGCGAACTGGTTCGAGCGTCCCGCTGCCAGCGCCTTGAAACCATCCCCGGCCTTGTAAGACAGCCCGGTAGCATCGATCTCGTGGCCTTTGGCGGAGCGCACCCAGCCTTTTTCCGACAAGACGACAGTCACTTTCTCGTTCGGCAGCAGATCGTGCTCAGTCAGGGCCTTGGCTTCGGTGCGCTCGACGATTGGCGAACGGCGATCATCGCCATAGGTTTCGGCGTCCTTGATCAGCTCGGTGCGTACCAGTTTCTTCAACTTGGCTTCGCTGCCCAGCAGGGCTTGCAGTTTGGCTTGTTCCTTGAGCAGTTCATCCTGCTCGGCACGCAGCTTCATTTCTTCCAGTCGCGCCAACTGGCGCAAGCGGGTGTCGAGAATGTAGTCGGCCTGGATTTCGCTCAGCGCAAAACGGGCGATCAGCGCGGCTTTCGGGTGTTCCTCAGTGCGGATGATGTGAATCACTTCATCCAGGTTGAGGTAGGCAATCAACAAACCGTCCAACAGGTGCAGGCGGCGCTCGACTTTGTCGAGACGGAATTGCAGGCGACGACGCACGGTCTGCACCCGGAATTCCAGCCATTCAACCAGCAACGCACGCAGGTTTTTCAGCTGCGGCTTGCCGTCCAGGCCGATGATGTTGACGTTGACCCGGTAGCTCGACTCCAGCTCGGTGCTGGCGAACAGATGCTGCATCAGCGCATCGTGGTCGAAATTTTTCCGGGCGCCCGGAATGATCACGATCCGGCACGGGTTCTCGTGATCGGATTCATCTCGCAGATCAGCGATCTGCGGCGCTTTGGACGGTTTGGCCTGCATCATCGCAGCGATCTGTTCCAGCACCTTGGCGCCGGACACTTGATGCGGCAACGCGGTGACGATGATGTCGCCGTCTTCGATGTGGTAAACGGCGCGCATGCGCACCGAGCCCTTGCCGGTTTCGTACATTTTCAGCAGATCGGCACGCGGCGTGATGATCTCCGCTTCGGTCGGGTAGTCCGGGCCCTGGATGTGTTCACAAAGCTGTTCGACCGTGGCTTTAGGCTCATCGAGCAAGCGCACGCAGGCGGTGGCGACTTCGCGCAGGTTGTGCGGCGGAACGTCGGTGGCCATACCCACCGCAATACCGGTGGTACCGTTGAGCAGGATGTTCGGCAAACGTGCCGGCAAAACCAGGGGTTCGTCGAGGGTGCCGTCGAAGTTCGGGCCCCAATCCGCAGTGCCCTGGCCCAACTCGCTGAGCAGTACTTCGGAGTAACGCGAGAGCCGCGCCTCGGTGTATCGCATGGCCGCAAAAGACTTGGGATCATCCGGCGCACCCCAGTTGCCCTGCCCGTCGACCAGCGTGTAGCGGTAGCTGAACGGCTGAGCCATGAGCACCATGGCTTCGTAGCAGGCCGAGTCGCCGTGCGGGTGGAATTTACCGAGCACGTCACCGACGGTACGCGCCGATTTCTTGTGTTTGGAATCGGCGTCCAGCCCCAACTCGCTCATCGCATAGATGATGCGCCGCTGTACCGGCTTCAGGCCGTCGCCGATATGCGGCAAGGCACGGTCCATGATCACGTACATGGAGTAGTTGAGGTAGGCATTTTCGGTGAAGTCAGCCAGCGACCGGCGTTCTACACCGTCCAGGCTGAGATCAAGGGAGTCGCTCATGCGGGCCTCATCGGTTCGTTGTCTGGCGCAGCAGCATGGTGCCACCGCGCTGGATAAATTCAAGTTTGTTCAGCGCGCTCATACCGAGCAGCACCTGTTTACCGCCCAGGCCGGGCGCGACCAGCGCACGTACATCACGCAAGACAATATCGCCCACCTGCAAACGGTCGATTCGGGTTCTATAACCCTGGCTCAAGCCGTTGGCCGTGCTCAGGGTGACGCCGAAGCCTTCTTCCAGTTTCAGCTGCTTGGCCATTTCCGCCGGGATAGAAACATCGGTTGCCCCCGTGTCCAGCATGAAATCCACTGGCTGGCCGTTGATCTGGCCGCTGGCAACGAAATGCCCCTGACGGTTACTGACCAGTTTCACCTCGATAAAACCTTCGCCCTGCTCCGAGTTGACGACGACATTGGGATTTTCCTGCCGCGCTTCCCACTGGCCAAAAAACCGCGTCGCCAGAAACAATGCCGCGCACCAGGCCAACACCATCAACACCCGACCGGCGCGTTTGCCCGGCGTCTGCTGACTCACGGCTTGGCACTCCAGCCGCCTTCAGGTGCGGCGAAACGCCAAACGATCGGACGAACTTCGCCATCGTCGCGGACACCCACGTTGTTATCGACACCGATCCAGACACCTTTGGCGTCCACGACCAATGCTTCTTCAAGGCCATAGCCTTGTGGGTACTGCCGGCTTTCCTGCAACAACTCGGCGGCATATGACCAGCAGCGCTCGACCTTTGCCGTTACTGCATCGCGGCGGCAGATCTTGTAGGCGTTGCGCTCAAGGGTAAACAGCTTGCCGTCGAACAATGAAAGGTCGGCAAAATCCCGGGAAACCGCCTTGGCCTTGCGAAACTGCGCAGGCTGCATTTCCTTCCCGGCCTCGCTCAGCAGCACGCAACCCCCATCGCAATCCCAGACGACTTGTTTGCGCTTGATCAACAGCAAACCGCGACGATCGCGTTCGGCGGCCAGCCACAACTTGTCACCTTCCGGGTTGATCGCGAGACCTTCGAACAGCGCATTGAAGTGCAACAGCATGCCACTGGCCCGTGCCTCGCGAACCAGCATCGGCGAGATTTTCAGCCAGGATGCCGGTCCCGATGGCGGTACTTGCAGCACCGCGGCATGGGACTCGCTGACGATGTAACGATTGCCGGCGCTGTCGCAGGTGATGCCTTCAAAATCCAGGTCGCCACCGCGAACGAAAGAGGCCGCCCAACTGCGCGAACTCAACCCCCACGGCAAACCACTGGCAGGCACGATCGGGACATCGATCGGCACGGCTTCAGCTTGCCAGGTGTCTTGGCGGGTATCGAGACGGTAGATCTGATTATCGTCTCGATCGGAGATCGTCCACAGTGCCTCGCCGCACTGCGCCAGCCCCGACAGGTTGCCACCGTGCATGCCTTCGACGGCATGCTCGGATAACAGGCGCAGCTCCGGAGTCGGTTCGGCCAGTGCCGTCGAACTCAGGAGTAACGCAGACAACAGGGCAAAGCCAACCCGCATCAACCAAGAACCTCGGCCAGGTTGCCTTTGGATTCCAGCCAGGACTTGCGGTCGCCGGCGCGTTTTTTCGCCAGCAGCATGTCCATCATTTCTGCGGTTGCGTCGTAATCTTCAAGGGTCAACTGCACGAGGCGCCGAGTGTTCGGGTCCATGGTGGTTTCGCGCAGCTGTGGCGGGTTCATTTCACCCAGACCTTTGAATCGGGTGACCTGCGGCTTGCCGCGTTTCTTCTCGGCCACCAGGCGATCGAGAATGCCGTCGCGCTCGGCTTCGTCCAGGGCGTAGTAAATCTCTTTGCCGAGGTCGATACGGTACAGCGGCGGCATGGCGACATAAACGTGACCGGCATCCACCAACGGGCGGAAGTGCTGGACGAACAGCGCGCACAGCAATGTGGCGATGTGCAGACCGTCGGAGTCGGCGTCGGCGAGGATGCAGATCTTGCCGTAGCGCAGCTGGGCGATGTCCGCCGAGCCGGGATCGACACCGATGGCCACGGCGATGTTGTGCACTTCCTGGCTCGCCAGCACTTCGCTGCCGTCGACTTCCCAGGTGTTCAGGATCTTGCCGCGCAACGGCAGAATCGCTTGAAACTCCTTGTCTCGCGCCTGCTTGGCCGAACCGCCAGCGGAATCACCTTCCACCAGAAACAGTTCGGAACGCATCGGGTCCTGCCCGGCGCAGTCGGCGAGTTTGCCGGGCAGTGCCGGGCCCGCGGTGATGCGCTTGCGCTCGACCTTCTTGCTGGCCTTCAGGCGACGGCCAGCGTTATTGATTGCCAGCTCCGCCAGCATCATGCCCGTTTCCGGGTTGGCGTTGAGCCACAGGCTGAACGCGTCCTTGACCACACCGGAAACAAACGCCGCCGCCTCACGGGATGACAGGCGTTCCTTGGTCTGGCCAGAGAATTGCGGTTCCTGCATTTTCATCGACAGGACGAAGGCAATGCGTTCCCAGACGTCTTCCGGCGCCAGCTTCACGCCACGGGGCAGCAGGCTGCGGAATTCGCAGAACTCGCGCATGGCATCGAGCAGGCCCTGACGCAAACCGTTGACGTGTGTACCGCCCTGGGCCGTCGGGATCAGGTTGACGTAGCTTTCCTGAACGCTGTCGCCACCTTCCGGCAACCACAGCAGCGCCCAATCGACCGCTTCTTTATTGCCGGCCAGGCTGCCGCAGAAAGGCTCGTCCGGCAGGCGCTCGAACTCGCTGACCGCATCGACCAGGTAGGAACGCAGGCCGTCTTCGTAATGCCATTCGACTTTTTCGCCTGTGGCTTTGTCTTCGAAACTGACCAGCAGTCCCGGGCACAGTACAGCCTTGGCCTTGAGCACGTGCTTGAGGCGGCTGATGGAAAATTTCGGAGAGTCGAAGTACTTCGGGTCCGGAGCAAAAAACACGCTGGTGCCGGTATTGCGCTTGCCGACGGTACCGATCACTTCCAGATCGGTTTTCTTGTAACCGTCTGCGAAAGTCATCTGGTATTCGTTGCCGTCACGCTTTACGCGCACCCGGACTTCGGTCGACAAGGCGTTAACCACGGAAATACCCACCCCGTGCAAACCGCCGGAGAACTGGTAGTTCTTGTTGGAAAACTTGCCGCCGGCATGGAGCTTGGTGAGGATCAGTTCAACGCCCGACACACCTTCTTCCGGGTGGATGTCCACGGGCATGCCACGACCGTCATCGCTGACTTCCAGGGAGTGATCGGCATGCAGGATGACCTGCACCGAGGAGGCATGCCCGGCCAAGGCTTCGTCGACGCTGTTGTCGATGACTTCCTGGGCAAGGTGGTTCGGCCGACTGGTGTCGGTGTACATGCCGGGGCGTTTGCGCACCGGGTCGAGGCCCGAGAGGACTTCGATGGCGTCTGCGTTATAAGAGCTAGCGCTGGGAGTGGCCATGGGGTCTCGTCGTCCTTCAGTGAAAAAAGTGTTCTGTGAAAAAGAGGCCGGTCACAGTGCTTCGAAATCGATCGACTGATACACATCTGCGCCGATGCCGGCAAAACTCAACATGGCCGGCAATTGCCTGGCAAAACCCTGGAAACCATGGTCGCCACCGGCCTGGATGCGCAAGCCACAGGCCCGGTAGTACTGCTGGGCGAGGCGGTAGTCCAGCGTTTCGTCGCCGGTCTGCAACCACACCTGATACCGCTGTGGGTCCTGAGGTGCCGGCACTTCCAGCTCGGCCAGGGCCGTCACGTGGTCGTGGGTCATTTCCCAGGTCTCATCGGTGTACAGGTTTGTTTGCGCCCCCAGAAACCCGTCGAACATCCGGTGCGGACTCACGGCAGGATTGATCAACAGGGCCTTGAGGCCGTGGCGCTCGGCCAAGTGAGTCGCATAGTAGCCGCCGAGTGAGCTGCCGACCAGCAGAGGCCGCCCCAGCTCGCTAATCGCCTGCTCCAGCTGACCGATGGCTTCACGCGGGTGGTGATGCAAGGCCGGAACGCGCAATTGATCGCTCAAGCCCAGGCGGTCCATCACGTCCATCAACTGAGTGGCCTTTTTCGAAGCAGGCGCGCTGTTGAAACCATGGATATAAAGGATCGAACCAGACATTTGAGCTCCCTGTGCGTCGGGTAAAGAAGGCGGAGTTTACAGGGAGTCGGGCGCGCTGGATGCCGATGAATGCGATTCCTTGTAGGAGCTGTCGAGTGAAACGAGGCTGCGATCTTTTGATCTTGTCCTTAAAAAAAGATCAAAAGATCGCAGCCTCGTTTCACTCGACAGCTCCTACAAGGGATGCGTCAGTAGCCGTTGGAGCCGTAATCGACCGTGTTATCGAAGCCGGTGACGCGCTCCACGCCGGTTTCAATCTGCCCGTCGGGCAACAACCGCATCCACCGGTAGCCTGGCGCCTGATCGCCTACCTTGAAATCTTCACTGCCAGGCTCGAACTGAATACAGGTAGAGGGAGAGGCCATCAACCGCACGCCATTACGCTCCCGATCGATCTCTTGGTGAACATGCCCCCACAAAACCGCGCGCACCTGGGGAAACCGATCCAGCACCGCAAACAGCGCTTCGGGATTTCGCAATCCGATGGGCTCCATCCATGCACAGCCGATCGACACCGGATGATGGTGAAAACACACAAGATGATGCCGCTCCGGCGCCTCGCTCAACGAACGGGCCAGCAGTTGCAACTGTTCGTCCTGAAAATATCCCGGCACCGAACCCGGCACGGCGGAATCCAGCAAGGTGACGCGCCAGTTCCCGAGATCCACCACCGGCTCCAGCAGCGCGCTCTGCACCGCGGCTTCGGCCATGATGTTTGGTTCATCGTGATTTCCGGGGATCCAGCGCGCCGGTGCGTCGAGCTGTCGAGTCAGGTCACGAAACAGCTGATAAGACTCCAGCGTTCCGTCTTGAGACAAATCACCACTGGCGACGATCAGGTCGATTTTCGGCTGCTGAGCGCGCACCAGCTCGATGACCTTCATCAGACTGTCGCGGGTATTCATGCCCAACAACGTCCCGTCCGCTTCGGCAAACAGATGACTGTCGGACAGTTGCACCAGCAACGCCGAATCGGCGGTGGTCAATGTGGATACGCTCGGCAAGGCGTTCTCCCAAGGCTGAATCACGGGTTCGGGTAAGTGCCGCAATTATGCTGGGGGACGATCAAAAGAGGAACGCTGTGAACCGAACACAGTTCACATCTGGCACTTAACGCACAGCTTCGTACTCATGCCCCAACGCCAGACAATGGCTCAACCATTCCCCCAGGAACATATTCAGCTGAGCTTTTTCGTCCGGTTGATGCATCGACGCGTTCGGATAAGGATAGATGCCACGGAAGCGTCGTGCATGTTCGGCGCTGACGACTTCCGCCATGCAGGCATCGTGATAAACCTGAACTTCCAGCTGGGGCACCGGCAGCCACGGCAGGCTGTGCTCCTGGCGCACTTGCAACGTGGTGGTGTACGGACAGACCTGCAAGACTTCCAGCGCCAATACGCCGAGCATCTGATCGCCATGGGTCACGGCAATGCGCCGGGCTGCCGGCTCGTTGCGCATGTCCGGGAGCAGTCGCATCAGGCGCGCGTAGTTGGCCTCGCAGGAGGCTTGCAGCCCCACGAGGTCAACCCGATAGCGATCGCGCGGTTTGTTTACGACCATAACCCCCTCACTTCAGCGCGGTTTAAAGCTAACCATTGCAAGGCAATGATGCTGGCCGCGTTGGCAATTCGTCCGTCGCGTACGGCTTGCAAGGCATCCTCGAACGCCCAGACCGTGACGCGAATATCTTCTGCTTCTTCCTCCAGCCCATGCAGGCCGCCAGCTCCGGCACTGTCGCAACGCCCCAGGAACAAATGCACGAATTCGTTACTGCCGCCCGGCGATGGAAAATATTTGGTCATCGGCCAGAGCGCCCCGAACACAAGCCCAGCTTCCTCCTGCGCTTCGCGGTGAGCAACTTCTTCCGGTACTTCATCCTTGTCGATCAGACCAGCGACCAGTTCGATCAGCCAGGGGTTATCGGTCTTGCCCATGGCGCCGACGCGAAACTGTTCGATCAACACTACTTCGTCGCGCTGCGGGTCGTAGGGCAACACACAGACGGCGTCGTGGCGGACGAACACTTCCCGATTGATTTCGCGGCTCATGCCCCCGGCGAACAATTCGTGGCGCAAGTGCACACGATCAAGCTTGTAAAAGCCCTCGTAGCACTTTTCGCGCCGAACGATATCAACGGCGGTCGGAATGGCGTTGGCAAAATCAGTCATGACAATCCTCGTATCTACACACACCGAGGCTCCAGCCTCGACTTCGCGCCATCCTAACGCGCCCGTGACGTTTGATGCAGCCCCTTTCCCGTCATCGGGATAGACGGTGGGAGCGAAACCAACTCTAATTAGCTTAGTGGCGAACTGACTGCTTCGTTGAGAGTCGAAGCGGATAACTTTTCGCCTTTCCCAGTTTTATCAAGGACGCCCATGTCGCTTTTTAAAATCGCCTCCGTGGCCGCAATCGCTTTGACTCTGGGCGCTTGCCAGAGCCTGTTCCAGCCCAACTATCGGGCGCCGCTGGAAACGACCCGCGATGCGTCCGAACAGCTGAAACCTGGCTGCACGACACCTGATTGCCCGCTGGTCAACATCGACACGCTGCGTTTCCCTGCAGAACCTGCGCTGGACGGCATCATCGAAAAACGCCTGCTGCAAATGACCCGCACATCCCCCGACGCCCCGGTAGCGCCATCGCTGGCGGCATATCGTGACGAGTTTTTGCGCACCGCCGGCCCGCGTTACAGCAGCTACCTGCAGGCCAAGGTACGTGAGCAGCATGACGGCTTGGTGATCGTCGAGTTTTCCAGCTACCTGGACACCGGCGGCGCACATGGCACTCCAGGCCGCAGCTTCATCAACTATTCGCGCCAGCAGCACAAGGTGCTGACGCTCTCTGACATGTTGTTGCCAGGGCAGGAAGAGGCATTCTGGAAAGCCGCGCAAGTGGCGCATAACAGCTGGTTGATCAGCACCAAGCTCGATCAGGAAGCAGAGTTCGTGAAGAGCTGGCCGTTCCAGAAGACCCAGAACGTGGCGCTGACCTACGGTGGGGTGATCCTCAAGTACGAAACCAGCACCATCGCGCCTTACGCGCTGGGCCACGTCGAACTGAAGATCCCCTACCCTCGCCTGAACGGCATTCTCAAGCCCGAGCTGTTTCCTGGCCGCAACTGAAGGCCCGACCCAGCACCAGCTGTAGCAACCCTGCCAGAATCAACGACGGCAGGGTTGCGCCGATGTCCGGGTAGAGATTGGCCAGCAAGTGATACGTGCTCACCCCGCCCAACCAGGCGAGCAGCGCCGGCCAGCGCAATGCGGCTGACGCCACTTGAGCACTGCGCTTGCGCAGGATGAAGTGATCCACGAGTACCACGCCAAACAGCGGCGCAAACACCGAGCCGATCAACAGCAGGAAGTTCTGGTACTGGGCCAATGGCGCCAGCAAGGCGATCAATGTGCAGATCACGCCGATGGCCAGGGCCAGATGCTCGACTTTCAAGCGCAGCAAAAACCCGCTGGATACGGCCGCCGAGTGAATGTCGGCGAAGGCGTTTTCCGATTCATCCAGCAGAATCAATAACAGCGGAATCCCCAGGCCAGCACCGGCCAGCGCCAACAGCAATGCGTTCACTTCACCGCTCGGCGCGAACGCCAGGGTGTAGGCCACGCCCAGGCTCATCAGCCAGAAGTTGCCGACAAAGAAACCCACTGCGGTGCCGCCAAAGACGTTCCTGGCTCGCTTGCCGAAACGCGAGTAGTCGGCAATCAGCGGCAGCCATGACAGCGGCATGGCAATGGCGATATCGAAGCCCACGGCAAACGGCATCGAACCATCACCTGCCTGGGCCCACAGGGCAGCCAGATCGGCTTTGGCGAAGAGGTTCCAGGTCAGCCAGATACAGGCGGCCAAGAGCAACCAGATCCCCCATTTACGCAAGATCTGTCGCACAAAGGTCAATGGGCCGCTGACCGCCAGCAAGGTCGCCAGACCGCCGAAGAACAGGGTCCAGAGCAGTGGACTGGACAATACGCTGCCTTCGCTGAATGCACGGGCACCCAACAGGCTGGCCGCGTCACGCATGACGATGATTTCGAATGAGCCCCAACCGATCAGTTGCAGCAGGTTCAGCACCGCAGGCAGGCTCGCGCCGTGTTTGCCGAGGCTGAGTTTGAGCGCGGCCATCGACGACAGGCCGGTGTCGCTGCCAATCACGCCGACGGCGGCCAGCAGCAGAACACCTACCAGCGTGCCGAGGAAGATCGCCAGCAGCGAGCCGGACAGGCCCAGACCTGGCGCCAGCAATGCGCCGGTCTGCAGAACCATCAGGCCGATGCCGAGGGAAAACCACAGGGAGAAGAGATCGCGGCCGCCGAAGACACGTTTGTCAGTGGGCACCGCGATGTCTGGGGAATAAGTGCTGGGTTGAATGCTCAAGGGTGTTATCTCAGAGGGACTTTTGTTGTTGTATTGATCGCTATCGTCAGCAGGCTGGCTCCCACAGGGGACTTGTGAACGCCACAGATCCAATGTGGGAGCCAGCCTGCTCTCGATGGGGCCTGTGCAGGCCCCACCCATTCAAGTCAGATCAAACCTTCTTGTACAGCTGACTGCCTTCCTGCTTGAACCGCTCCGCCTGTTCCGCCAATCCCTGGGCGACTTCGGCGTCAATGGTTTCAAGCTGCTGGTTGGCCGCGTATTCGCGGACTTCCTGAGTGATTTTCATCGAGCAGAATTTCGGCCCGCACATCGAGCAGAAATGCGCGACCTTGGCCGAGTCCTTCGGCAACGTTTCATCGTGATACGAGCGAGCAGTATCCGGATCCAGCCCCAGGTTGAACTGGTCTTCCCAGCGGAATTCAAAACGCGCCTTGCTCAAGGCGTCGTCACGAATCTGCGCACCCGGATGCCCCTTCGCAAGGTCGGCCGCATGGGCGGCAATCTTGTAGGTGATGATCCCGGTTTTCACGTCATCCTTGTTCGGCAGGCCCAAGTGCTCCTTCGGCGTCACGTAGCAGAGCATCGCGCAACCGAACCAGCCGATCATCGCCGCACCTATACCGGAGGTGATGTGGTCGTAGCCCGGCGCAATGTCGGTGGTCAGAGGGCCGAGGGTGTAGAAAGGCGCCTCGTCGCAGCACTCGAGCTGCTTGTCCATGTTCTCCTTGATCAACTGCATCGGCACGTGGCCCGGGCCTTCGATCATGGTTTGCACATCATGCTTCCAGGCGATCTTGGTCAGCTCGCCGAGGGTTTCCAGCTCGCCGAATTGCGCGGCGTCGTTGGCGTCGGCAATCGAACCCGGACGCAAGCCATCGCCCAGCGAGAAGCTGACGTCGTAGGCCTTCATGATTTCGCAGATCTCTTCGAAATGCGTATAGGCGAAGTTTTCCTTGTGGTGCGCCAGGCACCACTTGGCCATGATCGAACCACCCCGGGAGACGATGCCGGTCACGCGTTTGGCGGTCAGCGGTACGTAACGCAACAGCACGCCCGCGTGGATGGTGAAGTAGTCGACGCCCTGCTCGGCCTGCTCGATCAGCGTGTCGCGGAACAGCTCCCAGGTCAGGTCTTCGGCCGCACCACCGACTTTTTCCAACGCCTGATAGATCGGCACGGTACCAATCGGCACTGGCGAATTACGGATGATCCACTCGCGGGTTTCGTGAATGTGCTTGCCGGTGGACAAATCCATGATGTTGTCCGCGCCCCAGCGAATGCCCCAGGTCAGTTTCGCCACTTCTTCTTCGATGGACGAACCCAAGGCACTGTTGCCGATGTTGCCGTTGATCTTCACCAGGAAGTTACGGCCGATGATCATCGGTTCCAGTTCAGTGTGGTTGATGTTGGCCGGAATGATCGCGCGACCGCGGGCGATTTCTTCGCGGACAAATTCGGGGGTGATGATTTTCGGCACGCTGGCACCGAAGCTGTAGCCAGCGTGTTGCTGGTCCAGCAGGCCGGCGGCGCGGGCCACTTCAAGCTTCATGTTTTCGCGGATGGCAACGAATTCCATCTCGGGCGTGATGATGCCTTTGCGGGCGTAGTGCATCTGGGTGACATTGCCGCCGGCCTTCGCGCGACGCGGGTTGTTCACGTGGGCAAATCGCAGCTTGGTCAGTTCGGCGTCGGCGAGGCGTTCACGACCGAAATTCGAGCTCAGGCCAGGCAGACGCTCGGTGTCACCACGGGCTTCGATCCACGGCGAACGCACATCGGCCAAGCCTTTGCGCACGTCGATAATGACATTGGGATCGGTATAAGGGCCCGAGGTGTCGTAGACCACCACCGGTGCATTGATCTCGCCGCCGAGGTCGGTAGGGGTGACATCGAGGCTGATTTCGCGCATCGGCACGAGAATGTCCGGGCGTGAACCCTGAACATAGATTTTTTGCGAGCGGGTAAAGGGCTGAACGGACTGTTGATCGACTTGGGCCGAGTCACTCAGGTTCGTTACGTTTTTTAGTTTTATCGTCATCACGGGCTCTCCAGACAGCATCCAGGCGGTGGAATTTTGTCGGAGCGAACCTGTAACGAATGGACGCGACCAATCAGCTGTGGCGCTGTTGGTGCTGTGCTCAGTACTCGAGGGGTGTTCGATTGTCGAACAACATCCCGGACGAAGCACAAGAGGACTCGCCGGGTGACGAGAAATCTTGTTCCCTACGCAGGCGTTAACCTGATCAGGTTCAACGGGATCCGAAATTATTCGATCTCAGCCTCATAGCAAGGCACCCCGACAAGAACCAGGCCAGTCTAGACACAACGGGCAAAGAATGCCAACACCCCGGTAAACACCATGATGAATGGCGGAATTACAGGATTGTTGCCGAACGTGTGCCCAACTACACTCGCTACGCCTTGCCGCGCCTCAAGCTGCGCATTGACGATGTACAACGCCGCGCCGTACCTTTGGCGCAAATTATCAGCGTAATTTTTAGGGATGGCCGCATGCTGCGCAAACTTTCACTGGCCCTTGCCGTGTCTTGTGCTTCCAATGGATTGGCCTGGGCAGCAGAAGCGCCCTTATCGACCAAAACCGATCTGGTGAGCGTCTACCAGGAAGCGGTAGACAATAACGCTGACCTGGCCGCCGCCCGCGCCCAGTACGGCGCCCAGAAAGAAGTGGTACCCCAGGCACGCGCCGGGCTGTTGCCGAATATCTCCGGTGGCGCTGAGGTGGCCAGTGCGCGTACCGATATCAATCAACCGGCCGCCGTCGCCAATCGCAGCGCCAACTCCTACCAGGCGACGTTGGCTCAGCCACTGTTCCGTGCCGATCGCTGGTTCCAGTTTCAGGCCGCCAAGGACGTCAACGAACAGGCGGCACTGCAACTCTCGGCCACCGAGCAAAACCTGATCCTGCAGACCGCCGAAAACTATTTCAACGTGCTGCGCACCCAGGACAACCTGGCCTCGACCAAGGCCGAAGAAGCCGCGTTCAAACGCCAGCTCGACCAGTCCAACGAACGCTTTGACGTGGGCCTGTCGGACAAGACCGACGTGCTGCAATCCCAGGCCAGCTACGACACGGCACGCGCTAACCGGATCCTGGCCCAGCGTCAGGTGGATGATGCGTTTGAAGCGCTGATCACCCTGACCAATCGGCAATACAATTCGATTCAGGGCATCGTTCACACCTTGCCGATCCTGCCGCCGGTACCGAACGACGCCAAGGCCTGGGTCGACACCGCCGCCCGCCAGAACCTCAATCTGCTGGCCAGCAACTACGCGGTCAGCGCCGCCGAGGAAACCCTCAAGCAGCGCAAGGCCGGCCATGCACCCACCGTTGATGCGGTGGCGAAATACGAGAAAGGTGATAACGACGCTTTTGGCTTCAGCAACCCGAACGCATTTGGTCAGGCTTACAAGGGCCCCGTCGAGCAGACCACTCTGGCCTTGCAACTGAACATTCCGATCTACAGCGGCGGTCTGACCAGCTCACAGGTTCGAGAGTCCTACTCGCGCCTGGATCAGACGGAGCAACAGCGTGAAGGCTTGCGCCGACAAATCGTGGAAAGCACCCGTAACCTGCACCGCGCGGTGAACACCGACGTGGAGCAGGTTCAAGCACGCAAACAATCGATCATCTCTAACCAGAGTGCAGTGGAAGCGACTGAAATCGGCTATCAGGTGGGGACACGGAACATCGTCGATGTCCTGGATGCCCAGCGTCAGCTGTACACCTCGGTGCGCAACTACAACAACACCCGCTACGACTACATTCTCGATAACCTGCGCTTGAAGCAGGCTGCCGGCACGCTGAACCCGGGCGATCTGGAGGACCTCAAGCGTTTCCTCAAGCCTGACTACAACCCGGACAAGGACTTCCTGCCGCCAGATCTGGCGAAGGCTGCGGCGGAACAGTTGAAAGCACGACCATAAGCGACTGAGAAACGATCTGTGGCGAGGGAGCAAACTCCCTCCCACAGGTACGGCGCACTATCTGATTTCAATTTTGATCGAGCACAGGATGAGCTAAATCAACGATTGATCAACCGCCCCAGCCCATCCAGCAATCGCTGTAACGCCCCCTGATTGGCGCGCATCACGTTCAACCCGGCATCCGCCATCCGCTGCGCATCCCGCGGCAGCTCAAACAGACGCTGCACTGCGACAGCCAATCCTTCGGCATCCTCTACTTCCTGCAATGCGCCGGCATTGCGTAATTGCGCGGCGATTTCGAGGAAGTTGAACAGGTGCGGACCGCTCAAGACCGGTTTGGCCAATGCGGCCGGCTCCAGCAGGTTATGTCCACCATTGGGCACCAGGCTGCCGCCGACGAACGCGGTATCGGCCAAGGCGTAGAGAAACAGCAACTCACCCATGGTGTCGCCCATCAGCACAGCCGTATCGTTGTTGACTGACTCACCGGAGGAACGTCGAACAGTGGCGAAACCATGCTGCTGACACAGCTCGAACACGGCGTTGAATCGTTCTGGATGACGGGGTACCAGGATCAACAACGCATCGGGATGACTGGCCAACAGCTGACGATGGGCCGCCAGCACCACTTCGTCTTCACCGTCGTGAGTGCTGGCGGCAATCCATACCGGGCGCTCCTGTGCTTGCCATTGCGCGCGCAACTCGGTGGCACGGTGTAGCAACTGCGGGTCGATGGTCAGGTCGAACTTGATCGAGCCGGTCACTTCGACAGTCTCCGGGCGCGCGCCCAGATCAAGAAAGCGCAGGGCTTCTGCTTCGGTCTGCACCGCGAACAGGCTCATTTCGGCAAGCATCGGCTGGGTCAGCTTTCGAAAACGACCGTAGCCTTTGGCCGATCGCTCGGACAGCCGCGCATTGGCCAGCGCCACCGGGATCCCGCGCCTGGCGCACTGGTGAATGTGGTTAGGCCAGAGTTCGGTCTCCATGATCACTGCCAGTTTCGGCTGAACCCGATCAAGAAATCGCTTGGCTGCGCAGGGCAAGTCATACGGCAAGTAGCAGTGCTGGATGCGCGGTTCATTGGCGAACAAGGCCTGGATGCGCTCCGAGCCGGTTGGGGTCATGCAGGTCACGGTGATCGGCAACTGTGGATGACGTTGCAGCAAGGCACGAATCATCGGCGCTGCGGCGATGCTCTCACCCACCGACACCGCGTGCACCCAGATGCCCCCTGGTTTCATCGCCGGTATCCCGTAGGAAAAACGCTCGCCGATACGTTTGGCATAGGCTGGCGCTTTACGCGCTCGCAACCATAACCGAATCGCTACCAGTGGCAGCCCCAGGTAAAACAGCGCGGTGTAGAGAGTTCTATTCATGGCGGCGGAGTTTATCGGCTTTTATCGCCGATCGCCCGCAAGTGCACAGCAAAACGTTCCGCCAGCCATCGCGCTGCCGGCCCTAGCGGCTCATCGCGGCGCCAGACCAACTCCACGACCAACGCAGGCGGGGTCCATTCGCTGGCCAGTTCGACCATCTGCCCCTGGTAGGCGGGGTATTGCACCACATGACGCGGCAACCAGGCCCAGCCGAGACCGCGAACCAGCCACTCCGCCATGACGTAGAAACTGTCGGCGCGCCAGACTTGCGGGCTGGCAGGCTCGCTGCCGGGGTAGACGCTGGACTGAGTCGACATCAGCAGTTGCCGATGCTGCGCCAATTGCTGACAGTCCACCTCCGCTTTCCCCGCCAACGGATGACCGGCACCGCACACGGTGACCATTTCAACGCTGCCCAGCACTTGTCGTTCAAGCGCTTCGGGAATCTGATCGTGGTAAAACAGCAATCCCAGATCAGCCTGGCGCTCCACCAGCTTGCGAGCCACTTCGCCTTGGGCGGCACTGGTGAGCTGCACTTCAAGGCTGGGAAATCGTTCCGCCAGGGCCTCAAAACTATCCACCACAGCCTGATAAGGCATTGCTTCGTCCTGGGCTAACCGCAGCCGCGCCTCCTGACCGCGCATCATCGCCCATGCCCGACCGTTGAGGCGCTCGCATTGACGCAGTACTTCCCGCGCCTCTTCCAGCAGCGCACTACCGGCTTCGGTCAGTGTCGGCTGACGGCCACTGCTACGATCGAACAGGCTGACGCCGAGGTCCTCCTCAAGCATCGCAATCGAACTGCTGACAGCCGACTGCGCCTTGCGTTGATCCCGCGCAACGGCCGAAAACGATCGCTGCTCCGCTACGCTGACAAATAGTCGCAGCTGTTCCAGATTCCATTGCGTGTTCATGGCCAACCCATCTTCAAAGCAGATAGGTAATGACTTTACCGCATCTGGCAAAGCTCTAGAATGCCCAGCCAAGAAAGCAACAGTTCACTTGAGGATGCACCTATGACCGCTTACTACTACCTGGCCATTGCCATCTGCGCCGAAGTGATCGCGACCGTTTCGATGAAAGCCGTCAAAGGATTCAGCACGCCCCTGCCCCTGGTGCTGGTCATCGTCGGTTATGGCATTGCGTTCTGGATGTTGACGCTGGTGGTGCGCAGCGTTCCGGTCGGCGTGGCCTATGCGGTATGGGCCGGGATGGGGATCGTGATGGTCAGCGTTGCAGCGTTGTTCATCTATGGGCAAAAGCTTGATGTGCCGGCGATGCTGGGGATGGGGCTGATTGTGCTGGGGGTTGTGGTCATCCAGCTCTTCTCCAAAACGGCGGGGCATTGACCGAACCCTGGAGACAAACAGTAACCTGTGGCGAGGGAGCTTGCTCCCGCTCGACTGCGCAGCAGTCGCAGGACGATTAGACGCGGCCAGTCAGAAAAACCGCGGTGTATGGTTTTAAGGGCCGCTTTGCGCTGGAGCGCCAGCCCGGCCCAGCGGGAGCAAGCTCCCTCGCCACAGGTCGTGCGTACGTCCTGATTGATCCATCAAATCCCCTTTCCGTCGAGTCTGTATACTGCGCCCTCGTCTTGAACACTGAGGTCGCTGCATGCCATCCGTTATTTCCACCGACGTTTTGATTGTCGGCGCTGGTGTCGCCGGCCTCTGGCTGAATGCGCGCCTGCGCCGTCAGGGTTTTTCGACGGTATTGGTGGAAAGCGCCAGCCTCGGCGGCGGTCAGAGTCTGAAGTCCCAGGGCATCATCCATGGCGGCGCCAAGTACGCACTGCACGGCGCCCTGACTGGTGCTTCAGAAGCTATTGCCGACATGCCACGGCGCTGGCGTGAAGCGCTGGCCGGCAATGGCGAACTCGACCTGTCAGGCGTGCGCCTGCTGTCCGAAGCCCATTACCTGTGGTCACCCGGCACACTCGCTGGAAACCTCACCAGTTTCTTCGCCAGCAAAGCCGTGCGCGGCCGGGTTGATCAGGTCAAAGGCGATCAACTGCCACCGGCCCTGCAAGACAAACGCTTCAAGGGCAAGGTCTATCGCCTGGCCGAGTTGGTGGTGGATGTCCCGAGCCTGATTCAGCGCCTTGCCGACCTGGCGGGTGACGGTTTATTGGCCGGGCAGCAGATCGAACCGTTGCTGGAAGGTGGCCTTCTGGTGGGATTGAAAGTCGATGGGCGCGACATTCGCGCCCAACGCATCGTTCTCAGCGCCGGTGCAGGCACGGCAGCGTTGCTCGAAGCCTTGGCGCTGAGCCGGCCGGCCATGCAACGTCGACCGCTGCACATGATCATCGCCAAAGGTCCAGGCCTTAAACCGCTGTATGCCCACTGCCTGGGGGGCGGCACCAAACCTCGCATCACCGTCACCACTCATCCGGCCGCCGATGGCCAATGGGTTTGGTACATGGGCGGTGACATCGCTGAATCCGAAGGTGTTGCCCGTGAGCCCGCCGAGCAGATTGCGACGGCGCAGAAAGAAATCGGCCAACTGCTGCCATGGATCGATTTGAGCACCACGCAATGGGCGACGTTGCGGGTAGATCGCGCCGAGCCGCTGCAATCGGGACTGACGCGACCGGACAACGCATTTCTCGCCGAGGAAGGCCGACTGCTGGTCGGCTGGCCTACCAAACTGGCGCTGGCGCCGGACTTCGCTGACCGTGTCATCGCCTCTCTGCAGCGCGACGGCATTGAACCCAGCCACTGCGCGCCACTGCCCGAGCTACCCAAACCACCGATGGGCGTTCCTGCCTGGGAGCAACTGCTGCCATGACCCAACCGACCCTGCACGATCTGCATCGACCTCTGGGCAGCACCGGCCTGATGGTTTCACCGCTGGGCCTGGGTACCGTCAAACTGGGCCGTGATCAAGGTGTGAAGTACCCGAACGGCTTCCAGATCCCGGGCGACGACGAAGCACGCATGTTGCTCAAAATGGCGCAGAACATGGGCATCAACCTGATCGACACCGCGCCGGCATACGGCCGCAGTGAAGAGCGGCTCGGCCCGTTGCTGCGCGGCCAGCGTCTGGACTGGGTGATTGTCAGCAAGGTCGGCGAAGAGTTTGCCGACGGTCTATCGAGTCACGACTTCAGCGCCGCCCATACCCGCCTGTCGGTGGAGCGGAGCTTGCAACGTCTGGAAACGGATTTTATCGACCTGGTGCTGGTGCATTCCGACGGTAACGACCTGGCCATCCTCAACGACAGCGAGGTATACGCAACGCTCGCCGCCCTCAAGGCTGAAGGGAAAATCCGCGGATTCGGTTTTTCCGGGAAAACCGTCGAAGGTGGATTGAAGGCTCTGGAACAGGGTGATTGCGCGATGGTCACTTACAATCTGAACGAATTGAGCGAGAAAGCCGTCATTGACTATGCTGCTGCTCACGGGAAAGCCATTCTGGTGAAAAAAGCACTCGCCAGCGGCCACGTCTGCCTGAGTCCGGGTGTTGATCCGGTGCGTGCCAGCTTCGAATTGTTGTTTGAGCATCCGGGTGTTGCCAGTGCTATTGTCGGGACCATCAATCCGCTGCACCTCGCCCACAACGTCGCGACCGTTGCCAAGGTACTACGTAGTCACTGACGCCGCCCATGCGGCCTTAAGCAGGAGCCGACATGCCGCGTACGCTCATAAGAAAGAACCCGAGCAACTTCAAGACCCTGCCGTTATTCGTCGAAGCGACTCCCGAAGGCTTGAGCTATCAGAGCGTCGGGATGCCGCTCAACTTTTCCCAGACCCTGCAACGTCGCCGTCCGGTGACAGTGCCTGACAGTGAGCGTTTTGCGGTCGAGCTGGCCAACCTTGGCGTGTCTGTACGATTGACCCTGCATTGGCAGAATCGTGATTACTGGGTGCTGGTCCGTCAACGCCGGCAAGACCGTGGCGATGTGGTGCTGAAGCTGATTTCAGGTTACGTGCCCGCCCATGAGCTTAACCTGCCGTTGCACACGGCCATCCAGGAGATTGCTGAAGAGTGCCTGCTGGAAACACCGGAAGGCTGGCTGGGAGGGCGTTTCAATGACACCTGGCTACCGGCCCCCTACTCCTCCGCCCTGCATTATCGCGAAGCCCTGCCGTTTCGCCTGACGCCGTTGTCCGGCTCGGCGCGACCGGTGCGTTGCGCCAACATGCAGTTGATCGAACGGCCGCGGGCCTATGTGCATTTGCCGACGGCGTCCCTGCAACTGATCTATGACTTGCGACTGGACGTGCCCAAGGAAGCCAAATCCTTGAGCCTGTTTCATGTCGATGAACGATTGGAGGGCGATCAACTGGTCGCGCGACTCGATCGCAAACGGCCCGATTTGTATTTGATGCCCTTGCAGGACGGCCAACCGATGGCTGAGCTCTATACCCTTAAAAAGGATCAGCTGTATCCGGCGAGTACGCGAGGGTTGTACCTGGCGGAGAGCTTTGCACTGCAGGAAGGCTGGCTGGTGCGGGATGAGCGGATCAAGTGGAAGGATTGGGTACGTCAGCAGGGCTTGAGCCCCCAGGGGAAAGATTCAGGTCTGGCGCGATTGCGCGGGAAGGCGAAGCAGTTGTTGAAGAAGATCGTGCCGCGTAAAAAGGTCAGTTCTTAAAGCACAAGATCAAAAGATCGCAGCCTCGTCTCACTCGACAGCTCCTACAGAGTGACACGAGGCTTCGATCTTTTATGGCTTCACTCGGACTGGCGGATCTTCTCGACAATCGCGGTGGTCGAGCTGTTTTCCACCAGCCCCAGCACTTTCACCGTACCGCCATAAGCCGTCACGATGTCAGCACCCACCACCTGCTCGATTCCGTAGTCCCCGCCCTTGACCAGCACGTCCGGCTTGACCTCGCGCAGCAGGTTTTCCGGAGTGCCTTCGGCGAAGCTGATCACCCAGTCCACAGCGCCCAGACCGGCAAGAACAGCCATGCGACGGTCGACGCTATTGATCGGACGACCCGGTCCTTTCAAGCGGCTCACAGAAGCATCGTCGTTGACCGCAACGATCAGACGATCACCCTGGGCTCGCGCCTGCTCGAGGTAGGTCACGTGACCCGCATGCAGAATGTCAAAGCAGCCATTGGTGAAGACGATCGTCTCTTTGTGCGCACGCGCATCGTCGACCGCCAGCAGCAATTGCTCAAGTCCCAGCACGCCGCGCTCGGAGCCTTCCTCACGCTGAATCGCGCGACGCAGCTCCGGAGCACTGATCGCAGCGGTACCCAGCTTGCCAACCACGATGCCTGCGGCCAGGTTGGCCAGCGCCACTGCGTGGGGCAGTTCTTCGCCCGCAGCAATCGCTGCGGCCAAGGTAGAAATAACCGTGTCACCAGCACCTGTCACGTCGAACACTTCACGCGCTCGCGCCGGCAAGTGCAGCGCGGGATGATCCGGACGAAGCAAGGTCATGCCGTGTTCACCACGGGTTACCAGCAAGGCGCCGAGATCGAGCTCGTGCATCAAGGTTGCGCCCTTGCTCACCAACTCGTGCTCATCAGCGCACTTGCCGACGATGGTTTCGAATTCGCTGAGGTTCGGGGTGATCAGGCTCGCACCACGGTAGATGGAGAAATCCTTGCCTTTGGGATCGGCCAGCACCGGAATGCCTCGGGCCCGCGCAGCCTGGATCAGAACCTGATGGTTTTTCAGCGCGCCCTTACCGTAATCGGACAACACCAATACCTTGATGCCGTCGAGCAGCTCGTCGACCTGTTCACCCAATGCCAGAGCGTCGGTGGCGAACGGTTCTTCGAAGTCGATACGCAGCAATTGCTGGTGACGGCTCATGACTCGCAACTTGACGATGGTCGGCTGGTGCGCGATGCGCTGGAACAACGCCCGCACGCCCGCGCCCTTGAGGCTATTGACCAGGCTGTCGGCGGCTTCATCGTCACCGGTGACGCCGACCAGTGAGGCTGGCGCGCCGAGGGCAGCAATGTTCAACGCAACGTTGGCGGCACCGCCCGGACGGTCCTCGATTTGCTCGACCTTGACTACCGGTACTGGCGCCTCGGGAGAAATCCGTGAGGTACCACCATGCCAGTAACGGTCGAGCATGACATCGCCGACCACCAAGACAGGGGCTTGATCGAATCGCGGCATGGACAACTTCATGGTGCAACCCACATACAAAATGAACAGGGTCGCGATATTAACACAGGGTTGGCACAGGCTTGCGCGACGGCTGCAAGAGGATGAATTCGGGCGATTATTTGTTCAAAAATTGAGCAGAAATAAAGGTATTTTCTGACACCGGACGCATTGCACGCCGATGATACAAGAGGGTGAGCGTGGACCCACCCTCTCGTCACGTCAGGCTATGTTTTCCACCGGAGCATCGAGCCCCATGGCGTGCAGACGCGAGTAGTAACCATTCTGCGCCAACAGTTGCGCGTGGGTGCCACGCTCGACGATTTCACCGTGATCCATGACCAGGATCAGGTCAGCTTTTTCGATGGTCGACAAGCGATGAGCGATCACCAGCGTGGTCCGACCTTTCATGACCTGATCCAGTGCCGCCTGAATATGGCGCTCGGACTCTGTATCGAGCGCCGAGGTTGCCTCATCGAGAATCAACAACGGGGCATTCTTCAACAGTGCCCGGGCAATCGCCAGACGCTGACGCTGACCGCCGGACAGCAACACGCCGTTTTCGCCAACCTGGGTGTCCAGGCCTTCCGGCATTTGCGAGATGAAGTCCATTGCGTAGGCATCGGTGGCCGCCTTTTCAATGTCGGCACGCGGGGCGCCCGCCAGGTCGCCGTAGGCAATGTTGTTGGCGATGGTGTCATTGAACAAGGTGACATGCTGCGTGACCTGCGCCACGTGCCGGCGCAGATTGCGCAGGCGGTAATCTTCAATCTCTACGCCATCCAGCAGGATCTCGCCGGTTTCGTGATGATAGAAACGCGGAATCAGGCTGGCCAGGGTCGACTTGCCACTGCCTGAGCGACCGACCAGCGCAATCATCTGCCCTGGCGCCGCAGTGAAACTGATGTTCTTCAGCACTTCACGTTCGGTATCCGGGTAGGTGAAGCTCAGGTTGCGCACATCCAGGTAACCATCAACGCGATCGCGTTCGACCGTACCGTGATCCACCTCGGGCTCGACGTCCAGCTGCTCGAAAATGCTCTCGGCACCGGCGACGCCCTTCTGGATGGTCGAACTGACTTCTGACAGCTGACGAATCGGCTTGGGCAAAAGTCCCGCCGCGGTGATGTAGGCCACCAGGTCGCCCGCTGTCGCATCGCCGCGCAGGAACAGGACCAGGAACATCAACACGGCCATGGCGGTATAAATCACCAACTGCAACATCGGCGTGTAGACCGCACCGGTCTTGGTCATGCGCAATTGCTTGTCGGTGTTGCCCTGACTGGCTTCGGCGAAGCGACGCTCCTCGTAGCTCTCGCCGCCGAAGCTGCGCACTACGCGATAGCCCTGGATGGTTTCGGACGCCACATGAGTCACGTCCCCCATTGCCACCTGGATCTTCTTGCTCTGCTTGCGAAATTTCTTGCTGGTATTGCCGACCATGAACGCGATCACCGGCAGGATTGCCAGCATCACGATCGTCAGTTTCCAGTTCATCCACAACAAATACGCGAACAGGAAGACCACCGTCAGGCCTTCACGGATGACTACCTTGATGGCATCCGTGGCTGCACCGGTGACCATGGTCACGTTGAAAGTGATGCGCGAGATCAGATGACCGGAGTTGTGGGTGTCGAAATAGCGGTTCGGCAGCACCAGCAGCTTGTTGAACAACTCGACGCGCAGGTCATGTACCAGTCCCAGCGAGACTTTCGCCAGATAGTAGTTCCCCAGAAACGAACCCAGCCCCTGCCACGCGGCGATCAGGATGATCAGCAACGGCACGGCCATCAACAGCTGCAAGTCTTTCAGGTAAGGGACGTTAGGAAAGAGCACCGCTTCGGGGTTGCTCAGGCCATCGACGAAATATTTGAGAATCCCCGCCAGCATCGGCTGGGTAGAGGCAAAGATCACGAAGCCCACGATACTCAGCAGGAAAAGGCCCACATAGGGTTTTACATACCCCAACAGCCGAAGATAGATTTTCAGGCTGGAATCCTGTCCCGCTTTGGGCGGTGCGTCACTCATCGTAGAGCTCACTTGTTAGGAAGAACGCGAAATTTTATCACAGCCACTGGAGTTGACCCGTGCCCATACCAAAACACTGGCCAAGCCAATGGGCAACCAACTGATGAACCATTCGGCTCTTGGGGTTCCGGTCAGGCTGGCCGCGTCAAATTGCATGGCAAGTGTCGAGAAGAGCCAAATACCGACAATGCCCTGGCCATAAAGGGTTTCCCGCGCTTTCCAGGCTTCACGCAAGACCGCGAACCACACTGCGCACCACAATAGTAGTCCCGGCAAACCCAGTTCGATCGCCACATGGCTGAACAAATTGTGAGCATGATCAAAGTAAATGCCTTCGGCGAACACTTTGTAGTTTCCACCCAGGCCGAGGCCGAGCCATGGGTGCTCCGCGACCATATTCATACTTGCCATCAGGATTTGCGGGCGGAAAGAAGCGCCGCGAGCCAGCACCAACGGCTCGAAAAGCCAGAATGCCGCCATCGCAACGATCAACGCACCGATCGCAACGACACAACTGCGTCGATTGCGGCACCAGAGTGGCATGGCGAGTAATGTGAAGAACAACGCCAGACCAGCACCTCGACTCTGGCTGAGCACCACAAACAAGCCCAGCAGGCTCAGCGCGACCACCCAGACGGCTTGCAACCACCGATTGCTCGGCACCCAAAGAACAAGCCACACCGCTGCGAGACCAATGACATAGCCACCCAGAATTGGATGCGATAGCTCACCCAACCCCTCAAGACGCGCGACCCAGCTATTGGCATGGAGTCCATAAAACTTAACGATAGCGGCCAGCGCCGTCAGCGCGAGACCTATACCGCCCCATTGCATGATGCGAATCACGCGCTCGGGCCGGGAATTGGCGAAAGCCGGAAAGAACAGCAGGAAAACGACGATATACAGCAAGCGCTTCGCTTCGCGACTCGGTTCTTCGACATTGGTCCAGGACAGGCTGATCACTGACCAGACCAGCAATCCGAGCATAGGCAGGTAGACCCAACGCTGCTCATAGAACAGTTCCCTGAAGCGAGCCCGCGCTGGCCAGGCAAACACCAATGCCGGCAGCCAGATCAGGGCAATAAGGCCCTGTTGGTAGACCTTATTGGACGGCGCAACGGCAATAGCCAGCAAAAACCACAGCAATCCCATCGACATCCATAGTTGCGCCCAGCGTGTTTCCTGCATCGATTTGCTCCTTGGATAGTTCACCCTGCCCAACCCGGCATGGTTAAAACTGAAACTTTTCGGCATCATTGCCCGCCACAGTGCCCCGCTATTCCGACAAGGCTTTATACGATGCAATGTTCCCGACTTCCGCAAGACGCTTTAAATCGCATGATTGAAGGCGCCAGAGTACTGGAGGCTGACAGCTACGGCCCGAAAGTCTACCTGTTGCAGGATGGGAATATCCTCAAACTGTTTAGACGTAAACGCATATTTTCTTCTGCGATGTTCCGTCCGTACTCGAAACGCTTCATCGACAATGTCGCGGGGCTGCAAAAGCTTGGCGTACCCACCCTTCAGGTACTGCAGTTCTATCGCCTGCAAGCGCCTGGAATGACAGCCGTGCTGTATGAACCTTTGCCCGGAGAAACCTTGCGTCAGATCGCTGGCAAGGAAGGTTTCACCTGGCAACAAACCTTGCCCGCACTGGCCGGATTGATACGCAGTCTTCATTCGTCGGGGATCTATTTTCGCTCACTGCACCTGGGCAACATCGTGGTCACGCCAGACAACCGGATGGGCCTGATCGATGTCGCTGACATGCGTTTTTTGCGTGCGCCACTGCCCAAGCATTTGGTCAAGCGCAACCTGCGACACTTCGCGCGCTATATTGCGCGCGAGAACCTGAACGGGAGCTTTCCAATGCAAGCACTCGAGCAGGCTGTTCTGTCGTCATGAAAGCAATGCGCGGGCAGCCTGACTGAAGTTCAGCCAGGCCTGCTCGGGCGCCAGCTCCTGGTGCTGCTCGGCAGCGACCGTTGTTGCAGAGTTGTTGAATGCGCGAACGATGACATCGCTCCAGGCATCGACATCAGCGGGAGCTGCGTACAACCCCTTGTCAGCGAGCTGTTCGCGGAACACTGGCAAGTCGCTGGACACCACCGGCACACCCGCCATCACAGCTTCTTGCATGATCAACCCAAGGCCCTCGCTCAGCGAAGGTATCGCGACCCAGTCGAAAGCGCGGTAAAGCTGCGCCGCCTCAGTCAAATGACCTGGCAACGAGATACTGGAACCTAATCCGAGGTGTTCGATGCGCGATTGCATGGCTGCCCGGTTCGACCCTTCACCGATAATGACCAGGCGCAAATCGGCCCGTTGCCTCAAAGCGCCAGCAAATGCCTCAAGCAGGCATCCGAAGCCTTTCTTGTCTTCCAATCGCCCCACCGCCCCAAGTACCGGTGTTCCGTCCACCGGCAAACCCAGACGCACACGAGCATCGTCGCGCGCCAATACTTGCGAGCGAAAGGCAACAGGATCGAAGGCACTGCGTAGCGTAATGATGGGTAGTTGAAGATCCTGCCCCAGCTTGGTCGCCAGGGTGTCCGACACGGCAACCAATGTCAGCTGAGACGGTTTGAAGTGTTGAAAGAGGATTCGATCCTCGGCACGTATCCGCGTTGAGCCATGGAAAATCACCACAGCGCGGGTATGAGGCAGTTTTTTGAGCAGAGGCAAAAGTGTGCGCGCAACCCCAAGGCCATCAAGCAGCAGCAGTTTCGCCCCGCTCTGCACGAGTGCCTTTTCAAAGCCAGCCCGCATCCAGGGCTTAGTCAGCCGCCAGAAATGCCGTCCTTTCAAGCGAGCAGAGGACAACTTCCATTCCCTGGCATCATCAACATTTACGCCGCAATCGGAAACACCGCCCTGAAGCAACCAGGTCTGTACCGGTGTGGAGGGACCGGCCTGCGACAATATCTGCTGATGAACTTTGTGAATCGACGCGAATGGCGCACCGCCGGACCACATGACGTTGAGAATGCTCATAGCGCCGCAAGCCCATGCAGGGCCTTGGGTAGATATGTCCTGGTGCACTTAATTGATGAACCAGCCAATGCAGACTCCCGACAGTAGAGACAATGCAAACTTGATCTGTTCGCGCCGACTGCGGCGCGCCTTACGTTCGCGCTCTTCCGATGTCTGGACGTGGAGCCCAAATCCGGTGTGCCGAACAGCATCGCCTTCCAGCGTCACAGCCGTCAAATTTAGCTGCGCGTAACGTTTGGACAACGCCTTCTCACCGTCGTGCGCGGAATACGGAGCACACAGCCGATATTCCTTGATCCGGCGCAACCCTGGGTTCAGAGAAAAACTTTGCCACTCGGGCTTGTCGGAAATCAGCGGATAACAGGCCACGCCTGCGATGAATTCCCGCTCGCCCAAACGGATGTAAGGACTATGAACGCTCAGATCATAAATATAGCTGCGCATCCAGACCTGGAGGATTTCCGGTCGCACTTCAAGAACCGCCAAAGAGTCTTCAACGAAACCTGGACGATAGAACTCCCAATCATCCTCGCAATGGAAAATGTAAGGCGTGGTGACGTGTTCGTAGGCCAGGTCGATGGAGGCTAACTGTCCAAGCTTGGGTCGATTGACGAAAACGGTGCAATGACCTTTCCAGCCAGCCGGGATGACGGAATGTACGGCATCGTCGCCAGCATCTTCGGTGATGAAGACTTCGCGAATGTCAGCGGTATTGAATCGGTCAAAGCTTTCAAGGGTCGCCTTGAGCAGGTCAAGACGGCCACAGCTGGTAACCACTAATGTGATGTCACTTTCTTTTGAAAACTGCACCAGACCTCCAATCAAGCCAAAGTGCCAGCAATATCGATTGCTGGCTACCCCTTGTCAAACGCCCAGTTTCAAGCGCAATTTTTCCAACAAACTCAACGGTGCACGAGGGCGTAATGGCGGCTTGAGTTCTTCGACGATACGCTGGCCGATACGCGCAAAACTGAGTTGACCAACGACCAGTTCGCGGCCATTGCGAGCGATACGTTGCGCCAGCTCCGGGTCGGCCCTCAACTGCACAAGTTTTTCCTGAAGTTGCGCGATGGTCTGGTAGAAAACCACGTTGTGCATGTCCTGCAACCCCAGCGCGCGGCTTTCCGCCTCGCCCTGGTCATACGCCAGTAACACACACCCGCACGCCATCGCTTCGAAGTTCTTGATCATGAACTCGCCCATACCGACATCGGCGCTGACGAAAAAGCGAATACGGTTGAGGGTTTCGCAATACTCTTCGCCTGACTTGGTCCGGGTGACCACCAGCGACTCTACGCGCCCCAACTCATCAAGCAGGGCTTTACGACCGCTATAGGCGACGCTGTTGGTACTGCCGACGAATGCCAGCTCGATATCCCGCTCGCGGCCTCGGTCCTGCAGCAGTGTCTGGTCGTATCCCTTGGGAACAAACACCGCGTCGAAGCCTTCCCCACGCAGACGCTCGGTGACCACATACCCCGAGCTGATCACCCGCACCCATGGCAGCTTGCGGTAATGGGCGCTGAATTTGCCGGTGTACTTGCACGGGATGTAATTCTGGTAAGCATCGTGTTCCAGAAAGACCAGGTTGGGCACGGTCTGGATGAACCTTACCTGCCTCATTTCTTTTTTGAATCGCAGGAAAAACACAATGCGATCGTAGCGCGTCACGTCGACGTGCTTGCGAAAGTACCCGCGCAAGTCGCCCTGTTCCTCACTGGTCAGCTCACGCTTGTCGCAATCGCAATGCTCGGCGATGCCGTCATAGAGTCGATCCAGGATCGCCCTCTGCTCCTTCTGCACCAGAAACAGAACTTTCAATTGTTTTCTCTCTTTCCAGACAGCTCTTGGACCCAGAACAATTCGTGGCGCCGCACCGTTTTTCGGAAAAACTCATTCTCGCCATAAACCGGCCAGCGTCGGGCAGCCAGGCATCGCTGTATCACACGCCGAAGAAGTCGTTTGAGGGGAAGTCGCGGCTGAAGGTCATGCATCATGCCCAGCGACATTGCCTTGTGCCATTGTTTCTCGGTCGACAGGCCCAGCGTCCATGGCCGCAACGGCTCATCCGCCGTGATCTGCGGCGGAAGCGCCACTCCCGTGCCAGCGTCGCCCATCGGCCAGCGATCGTTGTCGTGCAAATGGTTGGCGTAGTACAGCAAGGTTTCAGGCTGCCAGGCTGTCGCGGCAAGCGCCTGCATGACAGCCTGCTGCGAGCAGAGGTGATCTGGGTGAGGGTCGAAGCGAGGGTGCGGCAAGACAATGACTTGAGGCTGGATGCGCTCGATCAGCTCGTGCAGGTCCCCAAGCAGATTGTTCCAGGACGGCACGCCATCAGCATCGCTGTGCAGGGAAAACGGATTGTATCGTCGGAAGTATCGGGTATCGCCCAGTTGCGCTTCATTCGATGCCACCGGCTCAGCGGGCGCACGTTGCATGGCGGGCAACTGAAGGCAGAAATAACCCAACTGGATGCAGCGCGCCTGCGGAACACCGCCCCATAATGGCACGCTGACACTGTCCCAGGCACGAAGCGAGCCTTTCAGCCGCGACGCTTCAACGCGATCGAGCCCCATCTGCTGATAGTGCCCGGCCTCGATTTCACCGGCAGTCAACGTCACGATCCAGCTTTGCTCGGCGCTGCTATACAGCCCGAACGCGGCCAGTTCGGCGTCGTCGGCGTGGGGGGCGATGACCATCACCCGTTTGTTGCGGTAGTCCGGGTACTCGAACGCCCAAAGCACCGGCTCGCCGAGTAATCGGCAGAATCGACCACGAAGACGCAATTCGCCTTGGGATAGCGCCGACGATTGACCACTGAGATTGAGGTAACGCAGGCCATCGACGCCGCGCTCAAAGGTTTGCCGGTCGGGGTTGCTACCGCCCGACAACTCGACAACCGGGTCAATGAAGCGTCCCAGCCAGTTGCTTTTAATTCGCAGCGCCAGTATCAGTGTGGCGTCGTCGACCAGCATGACACCGTCATCCAGCCTCAAGCGCTCACCGTCCAGATGGACCTTCGGCTGCTGGGTGTAGGGCGGGAAACTGTATTGGTAATCGTCTGCGGGGGAATAAAACAAATGGTCAGCGAACCAGGCTTCGTGGGCAATCCAGCCCAGCACCGCAAGTACCACCGGCAGCCACCAGGCCACCAACACCCCTATGACGATCAGCAACAAAAGCGCAATGATGAGACCAAAACGTTTATTGCGCCGATGGCGCTTGAGCAGTTGTTGTTTGCGGCTCATGGGCTGTCTCATACGGTGAATACCGGCACAGGATTGCACCAGCGATCCTTGTATTCACGGTCGGCGCGACCAAAGGAAAAACGCAACGGCTTGTCCAGCGCCCGAGCATGCTCCCAGGCACTTTGGGTATTGAGAAAGCTCAACACGCTGCCAGGACTGAACTCACGGGTTTCGGGATCAACGCCACCGTTGATGTACTCGACGCTGATCCATTGCGGTGCTTCAACGCGGTAAACCAGCTGAATCGCAATCGGCGCATCGTTGAGGAAAATCACCGAGCCGATCAGCAGGTCTCGCAACAACTCGATGACCTCAGCCATGCGCTCGGCCCCCGTCGCTGGAAAACCCCAGCGACGCTGGAACAGATCGCAATAGATCACCGCCAGCTCGCTGCTGGAAAAGTCGGCGACCGGCCGCACCACGCCGCCCGCCTCTTCCAGCAAACGTAATTCACGGCGCTGGTTATAACGAAATTTCTTCGACAGCTCTTCAGGGGTACGGGCCATGGCCAGTTGTTCGGTCTGCGCCTTGAGACCGATAAAGCGGCCTTCGTTCAGCGCCGACAGATAACGCGCGCGATGACGCAACGGCGCCTGGGCATCGGCAACAGCCGGCAGGATGAGTTCGGCATTGCCCAGGTCGAACAAACCCTTTTTACCGCTGCGCTTAAGCACATCCTTGGACAAAGCAAGGTCACGGCCCCAGGTCGGAATTGCGGCTTTGAGTTCCCCACCTTGTTCCCACGCCAGATAGCGCACCGGGATTGCGGCCAATTGTGCCAGCCGTTCGACCACCATGGGATGAGTGGCGACGCTCCCGCCAAAACGCTGCCAGGCGTCGGCATAAGTCGAGGCATCGATGACCGACCAGCCACGTTCACGCCAGCTTTGAAATCTGTTGAGCATCAGGCCCTCGGTGCCAGTTCGCGAACACGCGGCAAACGCCAGAAAGCATCACGCACGGCTTGATCGCTGAAGCGTTCATGCAAGCGGTCGAGCATCAGCTCGGCACACTGACGACGCTGTTGCTCATCCATCGCTGCCAAATGTTGTATTCCTTGAGCCAAACGCTCGGCATCGCCCAGCGGAAACAGAATACCGACACCCTCGACCACTTCCCTGGCACCGCCCGCCGCCGTAGCGATTAATGGCACACCGGCGACCATGGCCTCCAGCAGCACCATGCCGAAGGGTTCGTGATCGGAGCTCAAGGCAAACACATCGAAGGCACGAAAGTAACGTCGAGCCTCAGGCACCTGTCCGAGAAACAGCACGCGATCGCCGATACCCAGTTCACGCGCCAGGCTTTTGAGGTCCTGCTCCAGCCGACCGGTGCCCAGAATGACCAACTGACTGTGGCTCGGCAAACCCGGCAATGCCGCAGCAAAACCATGCAGCAGCGTAGCCTGGTCCTTGTCTGGATGCAGCCGACCGACGTTACCCACGATCCAGGCATCCATCGAAAGACCGAGCGTTTCCCGGGCTTCCTGAATCGATACCTGGCCGTCTTGCAACGCCTGCACGTCGATGCGGTTGTAGAGCGTCTGAATACGGTCGGCCGGCCATTTCGGCAAGCAATCGCGCATGTCGTCGCGCACAGCATCGGAAACGCCGAGCAGGCTCAGGCGTTTACGGAAAATATGGGCAAAGAGTTTGCGTGTGCCGCGCTTGTAATCACCAAACGCGTGATGCACGCCAATGACCGGCAACGAAGTACCGAGCAAGGCGATGTAGATGGGTTTGAAACGGTGAGCAATGCAGAAACTGAAATTGCGCGAAGCGGCAATCTTGCGCAGATCGCCGATGGCGCCCAGCTTCAGGCCACGAATGGCCTTGGAGCTGTATTCCATGAACAACACTTCATCGCTGGCACAGCCCGCGGCCACTTCCGCATCGGCGACCCCGGTCAGGAACACCGTAGTCACTCGATAGCCGGTACCCGCGAACAGACTGGCATACTGCCGGGCGCAGTCCAGAAACGGCCCGTCATAGCCGTGACAGAACTGCAGCACATGGCGTTCAGCCGAGCGAGTCATATGCGTCCGCGCCCTCTTTGACGACCAGAATGTCTTCCATGATCAGATACTGTAGATCGGACCCGAAGAACATGTTCAGGGCGTCGGTCGGTGAGCAGATCATGGGTTCGCCACGACGGTTCAGGGACGTGTTCAGAGACACGCCGTTACCGGTGAGTACTTCAAGCGCCTTCATCATGTCGTAGTAGCGCGGATTGTATTCGCGCTTGAGCACCTGGGCGCGGGACGTGCCGTCTTCGTGGACGACTTCCGGTACGCGGGTCTTCCATTCTTCCGCCACTTCAAAAGTGAACGTCATGAACGGGGCCGGGTGATCGATCTTGATCATCTGCGGCGCGACGGTGTCGAGCATCGACGGGCAGAAAGGCCTCCAGCGCTCGCGGAACTTGATCTGGTGGTTGATTCGGTCAGCCACGCCGGTGGCACTTGGGCAACCAATGATCGAACGACCGCCCAGCGCACGCGGACCAAATTCCATCCGGCCCTGGAACCAGGCCACCGGGTTGCCATCGACCATGATTCTGGCGATGTTTTCCGGCATGTTGTCGAGCTTGCGCCAAACAGGCTTGCTTGGGTGGCGAGCACACGCGGCAAGCACGTCTTCGTTGGTGTACGACGGACCGAGGTAGACGTGTTCCATCTTCTCGACCGGCACGCCACGGGCGTGGGACACATAAGCCGCCGCACCCACCGCAGTACCGGCGTCGCCGGATGCAGGCTGTACGAACAGCTCCTTGACGTCATCGCGGGCAATGATCTTCTGGTTGAGCTTGACGTTCAGCGCACAGCCACCGGCGAAGGCCAGCTTGCCGGTTTCCTTGAGCACATCGCCCAGGTAGTGGTCGATCATCTGCAGCGAGAGCTTTTCGAACAGCGCCTGCATGCTCGCGGCGTAGTGGATGTAAGGCTCGTCGGCAATGTCGCCTTCGCGCTTCGGACCCAGCCACTCGATCAGCTTTGGCGAGAAGTAGAAGCCTTTGCCCTTTTCTTTGTAACGACGCAGGCCGATGACGTTCGCGTATTCGGTGTTGATCACCAATTCGCCGTTCTCGAAAGAGGCCAATCGGGAGAAATCGTACTTGCTGGCATCGCCGTACGGCGCCATGCCCATGACCTTGAACTCGCCGTCGAGCATCTCGAAACCGAGGAACTCGGTGATCGCGCCGTACAGTCCGCCGAGGGAGTCTGGATCGAAGAATTCCTTGATCTTGTGGATCTTGCCGTTTTCACCGTAACCGAAGAACGTCGTGGCGTACTCACCCTTGCCGTCGATCCCGAGGATCGCGGTTTTCTCTTTGAAACCGGAGCAGTGGTAAGCGCTGGAGGCGTGGGCCAGGTGATGCTCGACCGGCTCGATCTTGATTTTCTTCGGATCGAAGCCCAGTTGCTCGAGGCACCAGACAATCTTGTTGCGATAGCGTTTGTAGCGACGGTTACCCATCAGGATCGCGTCAAGAGCGCGGTCCGGGGCATACCAATAACGCTTGGCGTAGTGCCAGCGGGCCTTGCCGAACAGGCTGATCGGCGCGAACGGGATCGCTACTACGTCAACGTCGGACGGTTTGATACCCGCCTGCTCGAGACAGAACTTCGCCGATTCGTAAGGCATGCGGTTCTTTGCATGTTTATCGCGCACAAAGCGCTCTTCCTCAGCCGCCGCGACCAGCTTGCCGTCGATGTACAAAGCAGCGGAAGGATCATGGCTAAGGGCGCCGGACAGGCCAAGAATCGTCAATGCCACAGGGGTCTAGCCTCTTTAGTCTGCTTGCAGGCGCAAGGCGCCTCAAAAAATTGATGTGCCCTCGCAAGCGGCGAGTGACAGCTAAAGGGCGGGATTATAGCGTAAACAGGCTGGGAATGACCCAGCGCTTATCAGCCTGTGAATGTGAGCCTCTGGAAAGCTGGCAACGCTGTTCATTTTGAGCCTGTTCGCCAGTAAATACTGATGTTCCCGCCCGTCACCTGGCGATAGATCGTATAAGGCAGGGCAACGGTATCGAGCACGCCGGAAAGGGGTATATCCAGCAAGACAAACGGCAATAGAACGCCGGTAGGGTCAGGAGCGGCGTTCAGGACGCAAAAATCGTAAGCCAGGCCGCTGTAAACCCGAGGGATGGACTGACAGTAGGTCTTTTGTTGTCTAAGACTTCGCGCCGCATCCGACTCATCCTGCAACACAGTAAGCGCTGTTCCGCAGCCGGATAAAGTCAGCGAGACAGCAACGATCACAAAACTCATTTTTATAGTCACAAGCTGCCCTCCGAAAACGTCAGGCAAGCTAGCATCAGTGAAATTCAGGGCACAGCTCATGACCTCCGGAGATCACGTAGGACAATTCATAAAAACTTGTCCGCCAGATCTAGGGAGATTGCTCGCGAAGGCGACTCAGGCAACGCTGGAGATGTCTCTGGGCAGACGCTGATCTATGACTTGATACAGCGCACTGCCCTCTGGCCAGTTACGCATGAACCTTGCCCGATCCCGCGCGTACGCCGGGGCAAAGCTGCCCACGGAGCCGTGCTGACACATCGAGTCAAGATCGATCAGCGCCCAACGGTCCTGCTGCCAGAACAGATTGTGCCCCTTGAAATCACCATGACTGATCCGCTCGCCAATCAGCTCGGCGAACAGATGATCCAGCGCCAGCAACTCAGCCTCAGGCGCATCGCCGCTTTCAACGTAGGGAGCAAAGCGCTCGATAATGTCCGGCCCCGGCAAAAACTCAGTCACCAGGTAAGCCCGACTCCGCAGCCAGAAAAAACGCTTCTCCAGCAGCGCCAGTGGCTTGGGCGTCGCAATGCCAAGGAACGCCAGGCGATTGCCTTCGCGCCAGGAGTGCCAGGCACGACTTGGGCGCCAGAAGCGCTTGAGCCAGTGAGCGAAACCTTTGATGTTGTAGCGCTTGATCACCAGCGTCCGACCATCAATCTGGACTTTTCCTACGCTCGCAGCGCCACCGGTTTTGTACAGATGTCCCTGATCAAGCAGGGCGTCCGCTTGATCCAGCACTGGCAACATCGCCGCCTCTTCCTCTCGCCGTATCGCCCGCAATCCAAATGCGCCGCGCTGGACGCTGAACAGCGTGCACTCGCGGCCCACTTTGTTCAGGAAGTCTTTGAGCCGCCAACTGCGCACCTTGTTGATCTGCTTTTGCAACGCCTCCATCGGTAACGCATGTTCGCCATTGCTCAGCAGGTAATACACCAGCAGCTCTTCGGTGAACGGTTCCAGGGATTTAGGTAGCTGGGCAAAAAACACACCGAGGTTTTCCAGCACTTTCTGTCGTGAAAGCGGCTGTCCCGGTGTTTCTGCGCAGATACCGGCACCATCGATCAGGTACAACCGACCACGCTGACGCAGCAGATTGTCCAGATGCAGGTCTTCCTGCCACAAGCCTTTTCGATGCAATTGGCCAATCGCGCCCAGGGCATCGGCCAACACCGCCGATTGCTCGTCAGCGAGCATTGGCAGGGATTCGACCTGTTGCCAGGCATCCCCCAGGCTGTGGGCACCTTCGAGAAAATCGAACAGCAGCCAACCGCCCTCACCCTCTTTCAATCCATCGGCGAGCAGCAAAGGTGTTGTCAGTCCTTGGTCAGCCAGCAAACGCACGCCGTTGAGCTCACGCTGAAAGTGTCGCGATGCTTTGCTACCGACCAGCAACTTGGCCAGCACCGGCCGACCACGCCACACACCGGCACCGACGTAGCGCTGACCTGGCAACACTCGCAACAAGGTCAGCAACTGCAAGTCGGCAGGCCCGGCGGCGTCCGCCAGTGAAATGCTCAGTGGCAGGCTCGGATTGCGCCCCGCGTTTTTCAGTTCGGATAAACGCATCAACGCACTCCCTTGTAACTGCGCCGCGCGGTCAGTCGCACCAGCCAGGTGTCGATCAGCGAGCTGTCCGGCGATTGAACCAGGTAGGCCGCCAGCAACTCGCGCAACTGGGCTTCGTTCCACTGTGGCGCCCGGCGCAGTAACGGCTCCAGGTCCTTGACCCGATCGCGCAGGCCGAACAGCAATGGCCGAGTCTTTTCCAGATCGATGAGCTGGGCTTGATAACCGTCGCCGGTCGCCTGAAGAAAAATGTGTTTGGGGTAAAAGCAGCCGTGAACCTGACGAGCGCCGTGCAGGCGCTGAGCCAATTGCCCACAAGCGCTCATGATCGCCGAGTGCTGCGCCTCGCTGAGCTCCGACCAGCGCTGCAACAGCGAGTCCAGATCGTCCCAACCATCCAGCGCACGGGTCAGCAGAATCGCCCGGACTTCACCCTCGACCTTGCGTTCACCGTAGAACGCTGCTTTCAGTGCGGGAATTCCAAGGTTTTCGTAACGACTGATATTGCGAAACTCACGAGAGAAACTCGGCTCGCCAAAGGGTGCATGTAGCGTGCGCATCTGATAGTTGCTCTGGCGCTTGAGGTAGTAGCCATGACCTTCAAGATCCAGGCGAAACACGCTGCTCCAGCCACCGCGCGCGGTGTTGGGTTCATCCACCGCCTCGAGTTGCTTGGCCCAGAGCGCATCAAAGTTGCCGAGCCCGTGACGCTCCAGCAGCGCACGGTCTTCAGCCGCCAGAAAATCAGTCATTCGCGTCCCTCGAAAAATCTTACAACGTGCCGAATGCGCTTTTTGTCCGCGTCATTCAGACGATCACGTTGGCGATACTGCAGGTAAAAGCGCAGGCGCTGAGTGGCCGACAGTTGATACTTGGCGACTTTGTCGAGGCACGCCAGATCCTTGGTAATACGGTACTTGAGCCAGAAACCGCGCCAGAAATCCCCGTTGGGGCAATCGATCAGGAACAGTCGGGCCTGATCATCGATCAACAGGTTGCGCCATTTCAGATCGTTATGGGTGAACCGGTGGTCGTGCATGATCCTGGTATAGCCAGCCAGTTGCCGGCTCACGGTATCGACCCATGCACGATCTCGCAGCTTCGGATCGTGCCGCTCCGCCAGTACCGACAAATCTTCCGTATGCGGCAATTCACGGGTGATCATCGCCCCGCGATCATAGGCCGCACCGCGACGCTCCAGACCCCAGGCCACGACTTCGGCCGTCGGGATACCCCACTTGGCGAAGCGTTTGAGGTTCTGCCACTCGGCTTTGACCCGAGGCTTGCCCAGGTACCGACGCAACCCTTTACCGGCACCGACGTAGCGCTTGACGTAATAGTTGACGCCGTTGCGCTCGACCCGGATGACTTCGGACAACGGGTCGCGCGTCAGGCGCTCGCCCTGAAGCGCAAACACTGCTTCGAGACTGCCGAAATCTTCTGCCAGGTCGCTGTAAGCCGGTTCAAGTTTCCAACCCGACATCAGAGCGCGTCCCCGTATCGCTGCTTACGATCGTAAAGCTTGTTGGCCTTGCGTTCGAGCCAGGCCAGCAACGCCGCTTCTTCCGCCAGGATCTGGCGCAGCGGCTGCTGGAAGTAGCCTTTGAGAAAGCGCAATTTGTCGCGCCGGGTCAGGCCGATATCGAGGGCCGAAAAATACAACGCGGCCAGGTCTTTGTTGCGCCAGCGTTGAGTGATCGCCGGGCGAGTCTGGGCGCGATGCAGATCGATGATCGAGAGCTTGAAGTCTCCCGCCGTCACGGGTTTGTCGATGTGCAGCAGGAAGTGGCAGATGTAGCAGTCGCGGTGGTTGACCCCGCCGCGGTGCATCATGCCGGTCATGCGCGCCACTTCGGCAATCAATGCGCGCTTGAGTGCGGGTTCCGGCGGCTGCTTGAGCCAGTTGATGCTGAAGTCTTCGAGGCTGACGGTCGGTGCCAGCTCTTCGGTGACGATAAACGAATGCTGATCTGCGGGATTGCTGCCCTTTTCGCCATAGGCGACAGCCGTCATGGTCGGCACGCCAACTTCTTTGAGGCGCTCAATGGCCTTCCATTCCTGCCCGGCGCCGAGCACCGGCAGCTTGGCAGTGAGCAGGTTCTTGAAGATCTCGCCCCAACCGATGCCACGGTGAATCTTCACGAAGAACCCATTGCCATCAACGACGGTACGCAGGGTCCGGCGCGCTTCGAGTTCGCGATACACCTCGCCCTCAAGGCGTTCGACTTCGGTAAACGGATCGCGTCCAGCCCACAGGCTCTTGAACGGTTCAGCCAGCATCAACTTCATTAAGCGTGCTCCGCCAGAATCACATCGGCCGCGTGCTGCGGCATGCTATAGAGGTCGGCCGTCTCAGCGAAGGCCAGACCGTTGCGGCTCCAGGCCGCGCGGGCTTGAGGGTCTTTCAACATATCGGTCAGGTAACGGTTCAGTTGGGCCTGATCGAAAGGCTCATCCAGCACCAGGCCAGCGTCGGCCTCGGCGATGTAATGGGCATAACCACAGACCGCGCTCACCAGGACCGGCAACCCGGCCACCACGGCTTCGAGCAACACGGTTCCGGTGTTTTCGTTGTAGGCCGGGTGGATCAACAGGTCGGCGCCCAGTAGAAAACGCGGAATATCGCTGCGTCCCTTGAGGAACGTCACGTTATCGCCAAGCCCCAGCGTCGCACTCTGCATCTGGAATAATTTGGGGTCGTCCTGGCCAATTACAAACAGCCGGGTGCGTTTCTTCAGATCAGCGGGCAATGCGGCCAGGGCTTTCAGGCTGCGATCGACGCCCTTGGTCTTGAAGCCGGAGCCGATTTGCACCAACAGCAGTTCGTCGTCTTTCAGGTTGAATTCGCGACGAAATTCAGCGCGAATCTCGGCCGCATTCGGCGGCGCGCGACGGTCCTGGGAGATGCCCGGCGGCAGCAAATGGAAACGCTCCAGCGGCGTGTCGTAATGCTTGATGAACAGCGGTTGCTGAACTTCGGAAATCATCAGGACTTCGGTCTTGGCGTCCTTGGCGAACACCGCACGCTCATACTCGGCAAAATGCCGGTAGCGGCCCCAGCGACGGTAAAGGGAGTTGCGCAGGTTTTGCGCCTTGTCCTCGAAGCAACCGTCGGCCGCGTAGTAAACGTCCAGACCCGGCATCTTGTTGAAACCGATCAATCGGTCCACCGGGCGCTTGGCCAGGTCCGCCTCCATCCACTCGCTGAGCTTTTCGTTGCGGCGATGGTTGAAGAACGCTTTGACCGGTGCCACCAGCACTTCGAAACCCGGTGGAATGTCGCCTTCCCAGATGAGCGTATAGACGCGGATCTGATGACCACGTTGCTGACATTCCAGAGCGATGCGCATGAAGTCACGCTGCAAGCCCCCGAATGGAAAGTACTTATACAAGACGAATGCCAATTGCATCAGCGCAGCTCCTCAGCCAGTAACAACGTGCTCAGTCGGGTCGCGACACGCTCGGGATTCAAACGCGTGAAGCACAGGGGCCACTCGCGTTTCAGGTCGAACCGACGAGCATCTTCAGCCGTCGGTTGATAAGTGCATTTCTTTTGCAGGCACGGCGCACAGGGGAAATCGCTCGCCATGTGAATCTGCGACTTGCCGTAGGCGCCAGTCAGACCGGGGTTGGTCGGGCCGAACAATGAAAGCGTCGGCACGTCCAGCGCGGCCGCCAGGTGGCCCAGACCGGTGTCCACCGCCACACAGGCTTGCGCCCCGGCAAGCACTTTGCCGACACCCGCCAGGTTCAACTTGGGCAGCACTTCGACGTGTCGCATGTCTTTGGCGATGCGCTCGGCCCTGGCTTTCTCTGCCGGGTTGCCCCACGCCAGTTTCACCCCGACGCCCAGATAGCCTACGCGCTCGGCCAGCTCGCGCCAGTACGCCTCCGGCCAGTGCTTGGTGTCCCAGGTGGTTCCGTGCAGGAACAGCACGTAAGGATTCTTGCGTGGCAGCTCCACCAGTCGTTCAACGTTCAGGCCATAGTCGCCCAGGCCCTTGGGCAAGTCATAACCCAAGGCCACGGCGAACAACTGACGCACACGCTCGACCGCGTGCTGTCCACGGGCGACGGCAAGGCGCCGGGAATAGAAGCGCGCAGCGATCGGTTCACGGGCGGAATTTTTGTCCAGCCCGGCCACCGGCGCTTTGACGTAACGGGTCAGTAGCGCGCTTTTCAGCAAGCCCTGGGCATCGATGACCAGATCGTATTTCGTGGCGCGAACGCTTTGCTTGAAGCGCTTCCACTCGCCGCTCTTTAGGGTCTGCCAGATGTTCTTGCGCCAGCGACGGATCGCCACCGGAATCACCTTGCCCACGGCGGGATGCCAGGTCGGAATCTCGGCGAAACCTTCTTCCACGACCCAGTCGAACTGGATGCCAGGAATCGCCCGTGCCGCGTCAGTCAACGCCGGCAACGCGTGAATCACGTCACCCAGCGATGAAGTCTTGATCAACAGTACCCGCAAACTAATTGACCTCGACCACAGTGCCCTGCAACCGCTGCAAGGCTTCGTTCACCGCTTGCGGCATGAGCTGGCGCAAGCAGTTGTAATGACCGAAGCGGCACGTACGATCGAAGCAAGGGCTGCATTCGATGCCCAGACGAACGATTTCGACGTGCTCGGCCAAGGGTGGCGTGAAGCCTGGCGACGTCGAGCCGTAGACCGCAACCAGAGGACGGTTTAGTGCTGCGGCGACGTGCATCAAACCCGAGTCGTTAGACACCACCGAGTCGGCGCAGGACAGCAGATCAATGGCTTCAGCCAGGGACGTTCCGCCGCTGAGGTTCACCGACTCCTCGCGTAGCCCGGGGATCAGCCGGGCGCGGATGTCTTCGCCCACCGCGTGATCGTTTTTAGAGCCGAACAACCAGACCTGCCAGCCTTCACGAATCTTCGCTTCGGCGACCTTGGCGTAATGCTCGGACGGCCAGCGTTTGGATTCACCGAACTCGGCGCCTGGGCACAGCGCCAATACCGGCCGGTCGAGGGTCAGGCCGAATTTGGCCAGAGCCGCCTCGCGGGTGACCGGATCGATCTGCAGGGTTGGCCGGGGATATGGTTTCGGCAGCTCGGCGCCGGGCTCGTAAGCCAGCGCCATGAAACGCTCGATCATCAGCGGATAGCGTTCTTTATCCAGCGTGCGCACGTCATTGAGCAGGCCGTAGCGAAATTCGCCACGCCAGCCTGTGCGCTTGGGAATGCCTGCGAAGAACGGCACCAGCGCCGACTTGAGGGAATTGGGCAACAGGATCGCCTGGTCGTACTTCCCGGCCAGGGATTTGCCGATGCGCCGGCGGGTCGCCAGCTCCAAAGCCCCGTGGCCGAGCGGAAAGCTCAAGGCCTGACGGACTTCGGGCATGCGTTCCAGAATCGGACGGCTCCACTCGGGGGCCAATACGTCGATTTCGCATTGCGGGTGGCGCTGTTTAAGACACTGAAAGAGTGTCTGCGCCATCACCATGTCACCGACCCAGCTGGGCCCAACGATCAGAATATTCATGTGGTTTCCAAAAACGAACCGGGGAGGCTTACGCCTCCCCGCCTCGAGAATCCAGCACCTGCAGCCTTGGCCGGCAGGTCATTTGGACGAGCCTGGAAGGGCTCGTCAGATCAATTTATGCACGTCTGTCAATTTAAGCAAAATGTTCAGGGCCCAGTCGGACAGTTTGACTGACCCGCCTCCATGTCTTGTCAATTCAACGCAAATCTTTGTGGCGAGGGAGCTTGTCGAATCGTCGCACCGTCCCGCTGGACTGCAAAGCAGCCCCAAAACCTGCCACCGCATTCTCATCTGACAGACCGCACAAGCTTATTCGGGAGCGCTTCGCACTCCAGCGGGAGCAAGCTCCCTCGCCACACAAGCCCGGCACATTCATGCTTGCTTCAGCTTAGCCCCAACTCGCGCCAGATTCGCAGCACCTGCCGTCGTTCGTCCACGAACTGATCGCCAGGTATCACGCCAGCATCCTTCTGCAAGGCCTGTCGGTGAGCGGCGGAACGATAGGCTTTATAGGCCTCGCGCAACAAACCGGCGTCTTCGGCGGGCATCAGCCCTTCCTCCTCCAACCCTTCCAGAATGCGGATATTGTCGGTCCAGCGCAGCAATGACGGGTGCGTTTCGGACCACGCCAGGGCCGCGTATTGCACCATAAATTCAATATCGACGATACCTCCGGCATCCTGCTTGAGATCGAACGGCGCCGTGGCTTCGAAAGCATTTGCCCCGGTGCCGGCCGCAGTGCTCTTGCTGCCGAGGTTATCGCGCATCTTGGCGCGCATCTCGCTGACCTCCTGGCGCAAGGTCGGCAAGTCCCTGGGTTTACCCAAAATCGCCGCACGGACTTTCTCGAATGCCTGGCCGACATCCTGACTGCCCACCAGCACTCGCGCCCGCACTAGCGCCTGATGCTCCCAGGTCCAGGCTTCGTTTTCCTGATACCGCGCAAACGCGCCCAGCGAACTCACCAACAACCCCGATGCACCGGACGGTCGAAGGCGCATATCCACTTCATACAACTGGCCCGAGTTGGTTTGGGTCGTGAGCAAGTGAATGATCCGCTGCCCGAGCCGGGTAAAGAACTGGGCCCCATCAATCGGTTTAGCCCCGTCCGTTTCTGCCTGCGGGTCACCGTCGTGGATAAACACCAGGTCCAGGTCGGAACCATGCCCGAGTTCCAGCCCACCGACTTTCCCATAACCGACAATGACAAAGCCGGGATCGCACAACGTGCCGTCAGTGCGCAGGGGCGTGCCATATTTGGCCACCGTTTGGCGCCAGGCCAGTGCCAGCACTTGCTCCAGGATCGCTTCCGCCAGCCAGGTCAGGTAATCACTGA
Organism: Pseudomonas sp. LBUM1643; assembly: GCF_059716215.1. Taxonomy (NCBI): domain Bacteria; kingdom Pseudomonadati; phylum Pseudomonadota; class Gammaproteobacteria; order Pseudomonadales; family Pseudomonadaceae; genus Pseudomonas; species Pseudomonas sp. LBUM1643. The sequence goes on along the minus strand of NZ_CP166813.1, from coordinate 505,938 downwards.
CTTTCATCAGCGGCAGGCTGCCGGCGATTTCCGAGGCGGCAACACGCAAGCGGTGCGCCAGTTTGAAATGGCGCAGCGCTTCCATTTGTTGCTCGAGGTCGTCTTCCGGAATTCGCGTCAGGCGCTCACGTAGCTCGGCGGCCAATTCCGGCGCCAGGGGCGGCTTGAACAACCGCCCTTCGTTAAGCAGTTCGTCGAGCAACAACGGGAAGCGGGTGATCTGCTCGGCAATCCACGGGCTCGCGGCACACAGGGTTAGCAGGCGACGCAGCGCACCCGGGTTTTCGGTCAGCAACACCAGGTACGCGGAACGACGGGCGACGGCCTCCACCAATGGCAATACCCGCTCCAGCACCAGGTCCGGGTTGGCGTGTTCTACGGCCTGAGCGAGCAGCCGCGGAATAAAGGCGTCGAGCCGTTCGCGACCGAGACGCTGCATGGCGCGCAATTGCGGGCTGCCACGCAGACTGGCCAAGGCTTTCAAGGCTTTTGAAGCGTCCGCAAAACCTCCATCCTCCAACTGGCGGCAAGCGGCCTCTTCATCCTGAGCCTCTTCCCACAGCGGCAACCATTCACCCCCGACCACCACTTCACTCTCGGCGCCTTCCTCTTCGTCGGGATCGGCGATCACCTGACCGAAGTGCCAGGCCACACGATCGCGCCAGTACATTAATTGCTCGTGGAAGGCAGGCCAATCGGCAAAACCCATCATAAAAGCAATGCGCGCCTGATCCTGCGCGCCGTCCGGCAACATCTGGGTCTGGCGGTCGGCGATCGCTTGGATCGCATGTTCGGTGTAACGCAGGAATTCGTAGCCTTCGCGCAACTCGCTGATCACCGCGGGTGGCAGGTACCCCTGACCTTCCAGTGTGCTCAGTACTTTTAATAGAGGGCGTTGTTGCAAGCTCAGGTCGCGACCGCCGTGAATCAGCTGGAAAGCCTGAGCGATAAATTCGACTTCGCGGATGCCACCAGAGCCGAGCTTGATGTTGTCAGCCATGCCCTTGCGGCGGACTTCCTGCTGGATCAGCTGCTTCATGGTGCGCAGCGCTTCGATAGCCGAAAAGTCCAGATACCGCCGGTAAACGAAAGGACGCAGCATTTCCTGCAATTGCGCGCCGGCCACTTGATCGCCGGCCACCACCCGCGACTTGATCATCGCGTAGCGTTCCCAGTCGCGCCCCTGATCCTGGTAATACTGCTCCAGCGCATTGAAACTCAGCACCAAGGCACCTGCCGAACCGTAGGGCCGCAGGCGCATGTCAACGCGGAACACGAAGCCGTCGACGGTCATGGGGTCCAGCGCTTTGATCAGGCGCTGACCGAGGCGAATGAAAAATTCCTGGTTATCCAGCGAGCGCTTCACACCGATGGTTTCGCCGCCCTCGGGGTAAGCGAAGATCAGGTCGATGTCCGACGACAGGTTCAGCTCGACCGCGCCAAGCTTGCCCATGCCCAGGATGACCATTTGCTGCGGCTCGCCGCTGCGCCGCCCCGTGGGTACGCCGAACTGCTGGCAATGGCGCGCGTACAACCATTGATAGGCCTGATCGATGCTGGCATCGGCCATGTCTGAAAGATCGCGGCAAGTCTGGACCAGATCGGCCTGCCGGGTCAGATCGCGCCAGATGATCCGCACTTGATGGCGGGTGCGCTGCCGACGCAAGACACGCCCCAATTCGTCCTCGGTTTCAGCCAGCCCTACTGCCGCCGCGATCTGTTCGCACAGTTCACCGGGGGCAAAACCACGGTCGAGTTCGCCGGACTGCACCAGCTCAAGCAACATTAAAGGGTCACGCACACTCTGTTCGGCGACAAAGTCGCTGGCGGCAGTAATGCGGGCGAATTGGGCCCAACGTTCAGACGTCCAGCCGGACAGGCCCGAGTCGCCATCGAGTGCAGCGACGGCCTCACGGAACGACTGCTCGGCACGGGTGACAAACGGCAGGAGTATGGCGGGCAGTTCGGCAAGCGTAGGGAGGCTCATGGTCTATCCTTGATCGGCGTGTAACGGGCTGCATGTAGTGATTTTCGAAAACCCACTACCTGATCGACTGTCGAACAAAGGTTAGAAATAGCTGAAATTCTTTTAATGTTGGCAGCGGTCATCAAGCTTTCACCTTTTTCGGTTGGCAAAAGACCAACCTTAACGATTATTCTCACAACGCAGCTGGAGGCCACAAGCCGCTCATCTGTAGTTTTACTACTCGTCTATACATTCGAAAGGCTGAAATGCCCGAAGATTTGTAGTAAAACTACACGCCGCCGGAACAACCTCTCGGCAATCCAAGAATTTATATCGTCTGCCCACAAGGCCAGTCGCAAACTCAGGCAACCGATTCTGGAAGCCTTTCCGCCCTGGAGCAAGCCATGCAAGACCTCGATCCCGTCGAAACCCAGGAATGGCTGGACGCCCTGGAATCGGTTCTCGACAAAGAAGGCGAAGACCGCGCTCACTATCTGATGACCCGTATGGGCGAACTGGCGACCCGTAGTGGCTCGCAGCTGCCATACGCCATCACCACGCCTTACCGCAACACGATTCCTGTGACCCACGAAGCACGCATGCCTGGCGACCTGTTCATGGAACGCCGCATTCGCTCGTTGGTTCGCTGGAACGCGATGGCCATGGTAATGCGTACGAACCTGAAAGATTCTGACCTCGGCGGTCACATCTCCAGCTTCGCCTCCAGTGCGACCCTGTATGACATCGGCTTCAACTACTTCTTCCAGGCCCCGACCGAAGAACACGGCGGCGACCTGATCTACTTCCAGGGCCACACCTCGCCAGGCGTCTACGCCCGCGCGTTCATGGAAGGCCGCATCACCGAAGACCAGATGAACAACTTCCGCCAGGAAGTCGACGGCCAGGGCTTGTCGTCCTATCCGCACCCTTGGCTGATGCCGGACTTCTGGCAGTTCCCGACCGTATCCATGGGTCTGGGCCCGATCCAGGCGATCTACCAGGCACGCTTCATGAAGTACCTGGAAGCCCGTGGCTTCATCCCTGAAGGCAAGCAGAAAGTCTGGTGCTTCCTGGGCGACGGCGAGTGCGACGAGCCGGAATCCCTGGGCGCGATCTCGCTGGCTGGCCGCGAGAAGCTCGACAACCTGATCTTCGTCATCAACTGCAACCTGCAGCGCCTCGACGGCCCGGTTCGCGGCAACGGCAAGATCATCCAGGAACTCGAAGGCGTGTTCCGCGGTGCTCAGTGGAACGTGACCAAAGTCATCTGGGGCCGTTTCTGGGACCCACTGCTGGCCAAGGACGTCGACGGCATCCTGCAACGTCGCATGGACGAAGTCATCGACGGCGAGTACCAGAACTACAAAGCCAAAGACGGCGCGTTCGTGCGTGAACACTTCTTCAACTCGCCAGAACTCAAGGCGATGGTTGCTGATCTGTCCGACGACGAGATCTGGAAACTCAACCGTGGCGGCCACGACCCGTACAAGGTCTACGCGGCGTACCACGAAGCGGTCAACCACAAAGAACAACCGACTGTCATCCTGGCCAAGACCATCAAAGGTTATGGCACCGGTGCCGGCGAAGCGAAAAACACGGCGCACAACACCAAGAAAGTCGATGTCGACAGCCTGAAGTTGTTCCGTGATCGTTTCGACATCCCGGTCAAGGACGAAGAGCTGGAGAACCTGCCGTTCTTCAAGCCGGAGCCAAACAGCGCCGAGGCCCGCTACCTGAGCGAGCGCCGCACTGCATTGGGCGGTTTCGTGCCGCAACGTCGCGCACAGAGCTTCAGCGTGCCGACCCCGGCACTCGATACCCTCAAGGCCATCCTTGACGGTTCGGGCGACCGTGAAATTTCCACCACCATGGCTTTTGTGCGGATCCTCGCGCAGTTGGTCAAGGACAAGGAAATCGGCCCACGCATCGTTCCAATCATCCCGGACGAAGCCCGTACCTTCGGTATGGAAGGCATGTTCCGTCAGTTGGGCATCTACTCGTCCGTCGGCCAGCTTTACGAGCCAGTCGATAAAGACCAGGTGATGTTCTACAAGGAAGACAAGAAAGGCCAGATTCTCGAAGAAGGCATCAACGAAGCAGGCGCCATGAGCTCCTTCATCGCCGCCGGTACTTCGTACTCAAGCCACAACCAGCCAATGCTGCCGTTCTACATCTTCTACTCGATGTTCGGCTTCCAGCGTATTGGCGACCTGGCCTGGGCCGCTGGCGACAGCCGTACCCGTGGCTTCCTGATCGGCGGCACCGCCGGCCGGACCACGCTGAACGGCGAAGGCCTGCAACACGAAGACGGTCACAGCCATATCCTGGCCGCTACCATCCCGAACTGCCGCACCTTTGATCCAACCTACGGCTACGAGCTGGCGGTGATCATCCAGGACGGCATGAAGAAGATGACCGAAGAGCAGCAGGACGTTTTCTACTACATCACCGTGATGAACGAGTCCTATCAGCAACCTGCCATGCCGGCCGGTGCCGAGGAAGGCATCATCAAGGGCATGTACCTGCTCGAAGAAGACACCCGCGAAGCGGCGCACCACGTACAACTGATGGGCTCCGGCACCATCCTGCGTGAAGTACGTGAAGCGGCGAAGATTCTGCGTGAAGAGTTCAACATCGGTGCTGACGTCTGGAGCGTTACCAGCTTCAACGAACTGCGTCGCGACGGCCTGGCCGTTGAGCGCACCAACCGTCTGCACCCGGGCCAGAAGCCTAAACTGAGCTACGTCGAAGAGTGCCTGAACGGCCGTAAAGGTCCGGTCATCGCCTCCACCGACTACATGAAGCTGTTCGCTGAGCAAATTCGTCAGTGGGTCCCGTCCAAGGAATTCAAAGTCCTGGGCACCGACGGTTTCGGCCGCAGTGACAGCCGTAAGAAGCTGCGTCACTTCTTCGAAGTCGATCGTCAATTCGTGGTGTTGGCAGCCCTGGAAGCATTGGCTGACCGTGGTGACATCGAACCTAAGGTCGTGGCTGAAGCCATCGCCAAGTTCGGTATCAACCCGGAAAAACGCAACCCACTGGACTGCTGAGGAGACACTCTGTGAGCGAACTCATTCGCGTACCTGACATCGGCAGCGGTGAAGGTGAAGTAATTGAACTGTTTGTGAAGGTCGGCGACCGTATCGAAGCCGAGCAGAGCATTCTGACGCTGGAATCGGACAAGGCGAGCATGGAAGTACCTGCGCCGAAGGCCGGTATCGTCAAAAGCCTGAAAGTGAAGCTGGGCGATCGCCTGAAAGAAGGCGACGAACTGCTGGAGCTGGAAGTCGAAGGTGACGCCGCGCCAGCCCCTGCTGCGGCCGCGGCACCGGCAGCCAAGGCTGAAGAGAAACCGGCTGCCGCACCTGCTGCTGCCGCGCCAGCCGCTGCACCTGCTGCCGCTTCGGTTCAGCAAGTACACGTGCCGGACATCGGCTCGTCGGGCAAGGCCCAGATCATCGAGATCCAGGTCAAGGTCGGCGACACCGTCGAGGCTGATCAATCGCTGATCACCCTGGAATCCGACAAGGCCAGCATGGAAATCCCGTCGCCTGCCGCTGGCGTGGTCAAGGCCATCAGCGTCAAGCTCAACGACGAAGTCGGCACCGGCGACCTGATCCTGGACCTGGAAGTGGCAGGTGCTGCGGCGCCTGCTGCTGCCGCTCCAGCTCAGGCCGCTGCACCTGCACCGGCCGCTGCGCCTGCTGCAGCGGCAGCTCCGGCGGCACCGGTTGCCGATAGCGTTCAGGACATCCACGTTCCGGACATCGGCTCGTCGGGCAAGGCCAAGATCATCGAAGTCCTGGTCAAGGCTGGCGACACCGTTGAAGCCGACCAGTCGCTGATCACCCTGGAATCCGACAAGGCGAGCATGGAAATCCCATCGCCTGCCGCTGGCGTGGTGGAAAGTGTTTCCATCAAGCTGGATGACGAAGTCGGTACCGGCGACCTGATCCTCAAGCTGAAGGTCAAAGGCGCTGCGCCTGCTGCTGCCCCGACTCCAGCTGCCGCGGCTGCGCCAAGTGCTCCAGCCGCTGCTGCTCCGGCTGCCGCTGCACCTGCGGCTGCCGCTCCTGTTGCTGCTCCAGCCAAGCCGGGTGCCAAAGTTCACGCCGGCCCGGCCGTGCGCCAACTGGCCCGTGAGTTCGGTGTCGAGCTGAGCGCCGTCGGCGCCAGTGGCCCGCACGGACGCATCCTGAAAGAAGACGTGCAGGTTTACGTCAAAGCCATGATGCAGAAGGCCAAAGAAGCACCGGCCGCTGCTGCTGGCGCAACGGGTGGCGCGGGCATTCCGCCGATTCCGGTTGTCGACTTCAGCCGTTTCGGCGAAACCGAAGAAGTGCCGATGACTCGCCTGATGCAAATCGGCGCGTCGAGCCTGCACCGCAGCTGGTTGAACATTCCGCACGTGACTCAGTTCGATTCGGCTGATATCACCGACCTGGAAGCGTTCCGCATCGCTCAGAAGGCTGTTGCAGAGAAGGCCGGCGTCAAGCTGACCATCCTGCCGCTGCTGCTCAAGTCCTGCGCGCACCTGCTCAAGGAACTGCCGGACTTCAACAGTTCGCTGGCACCAAGCGGCAAAGCGATCATCCGCAAGAAATACGTGAACATCGGCTTCGCCGTCGACACTCCTGAAGGCCTGTTGGTACCGGTCATCAAGAACGTCGACCAGAAGAGCCTGTTGCAACTGGCCGCTGAAGCTGCCGCGCTGGCCGCCAAAGCCCGCGACAAAAAGCTCACCGCTGACGACATGCAAGGCGCCTGCTTCACCATTTCCAGCCTCGGCCACATTGGCGGCACCGGCTTCACGCCGATCGTCAACGCGCCGGAAGTGGCGATCCTCGGTGTTTCCAAGGCAACCATCCAGCCAGTCTGGGACGGCAAAGCCTTCCAGCCGAAACTGATGCTGCCGCTGTCGCTGTCCTACGATCACCGCGTGATCAACGGCGCCGCTGCAGCACGCTTCACCAATCGCCTGAGCGACCTGCTGGCGGACATCCGTACCATTCTGTTGTAACACCTGGCGGCCCTCCTCCACCGGAGGGCCTGCCGCGCTCCACGTTTTCCGAGCGCCACGCTCGTACCTCAACCCCGCCAATTTGGCGGGGCTTTTTTTTGCCTGAGGTTTTTAATTTAAAAGTATCCCTTCCTACATTTGTAGCTGATATCGCCCACAACTCGAGTCCATTTCCGCTCCGTATTTTTCAGGGTCCACTCACTAGTCTTGGTGACGCGACTCCTTAATAAACGCGCCGACATTGTTAATTGTCTGACTGGCGCAATACTGAATGGACTCAACTATGTTCAAACCTACTGTCGGCCCTATTGTTGGCCACACGACAACTCATCACACACGCATCTTCTTGCGCGGCACGCCACAAAAAAACACTTCGGTATTCGCCGGTATTCGTTATCGACGAGTGGGAGAGGTGTGCTGGCTGAACAGTGTTTTTACGAAACTGGAACCTGTCCGTGACGGGTGCGAAGTTATAGTCCTCAACGGGTTGAATGCCGACACCGAGTACGAGTACCAGGCTGGCTGGTTTAGCCCTGCAGGCCCAATGCACACAGTGGCGACCGTGCAACAACTGCCTCTGCAATGGCCGCAAGACCTCTACCGCTTTCGCACGCCATCCAACACGACGACCAAACCACGTGCCTATATTGTCGGCTCATGCCGATACCTGCGGATGACCGGCGGCATGCCGATAATGCCGCACAGGAGTGACCGGATCTTCGCGTCGATCATGAAACGGGTACGCCACGCCGAACCACCTGTCAGCGCTATGTTGATGACCGGCGATCAAGTCTATGTAGACGACTTGAACATCGTGGCGCCCGATCGTGAACTTAACGATATCTTCAGTAAATACCGCGCCGCTTTTTCTCAACCCAATATCAGTCAACTAATGTCCAACGTCCCGACTTACATGATCCTTGACGATCATGAAATAGAAGACAACTGGCCCGCCAACAAAAGCAATAAAGACGACTACTTATATAAGAACGCGATGACCGCTTATGAGATATACCAGGCCAGCCACAGCCCCATTCCCGAGTTACTCGATAATGGCCGGGTAAGTTCGACACTCGACAGATATTGGTATCAGTTTACCGAAGGCGATATCGAATGGTTTGTGACCGACAGCCGAACACGGCGAAATCTATCCACCGCTGACCGGCGCATTCTTGATCAGGCGCAAGAAATCGCCTTATGTGAATGGCTGATCAACAGTTCGGCCCGGGTGAAGTTCGTCGTCACCAGCGTCATGTTCTACCCCGATAAGAAAATTCAGGGCGACGATGCCTGGAAAGCGTTTCCCGAACAGCGACTGCGGCTTCTGGAGACCATCCGCCAGCAGCGCATCAAGAACGTCATCTTCGTCTCCGGCGATGTCCACGGCTCCCTGACCAGCCGGCTGACGCACAGCGAAGACCCGGATTTTGAAGTGCACACCGTGGTGTCATCGCCCCTGAGCAACAGCAAATTGCTGCCTTACGCCACCGCCGCGAGCTTTATCCTCGATCAACCGCTGGCCCGCACGGCCGAGGGGGAGTATCGGCACGCATTGACCGGCGCAGTGATCAGTCAGGACAACTTTGCGCATCTGGTGGTTGATGCCGGGCAGATTCGTGTCAGTTATCACGATCGTGAGGGCCAGTTACTGCAACAGACCGATATCCCGTTACGCTAACGATCAAAAAATGGCAGCCTGCGGCAGCCCCTACGGTTTTACCAACTTGATAAAGGCTCTGCCGCAGGTCGCGGTTTGTAGTGTCTGGCACTTACTTTGGCGCAATCACTGAAGAAATCTTCTTCTCTGCCGACATATTCTTATAGCACTTGGCCTTCATGTCTCTTGTCAGTCAGTGTTGCAATGATGCAACCTTGCCGCACGCAAGAGTAAAGAGGGCGAAAGCCCGGCGCGATCAGCACTTTCGAAGCGAGTTCCCTCCATGAAAAGCCAACCCGATGCCGCCAGCCGTATGGTGGCCGAGGTAGTGACGCAGTTGCCTGTGCCCTCGCGGCTCGGCATGCTGCGTTTCGAACGGCTGAATGAGGCGAGCTGGGCGCTGTTGTTTCTCGATCCGAACTGCGAACGACAGTTCGGCCTGGCGGCTACGGAGCTCTGCTCCCTGATCAGTTCGCCCTACGCCAGCCTGATGGAGCCGCAAGCGCGCCATCAGTTGCATGACGCGATCCAGCAGCAACTGACTGAAAGCCCCAATTACCTGATCCGCTACACCTTGCACACCCCCTCCGGCGCCTTGAACCTGCTGGAGCTGGGTGAAGCCTTCAAACAGCACAATCGGCAATTGCTGCGTGGCTACTTGATGGTTGTAGACGGCCTGTTCGAGGGCAATCCGCAGCTGTCAGCGCTGGACCTGGAAACTCAGAACTCGCGCCTGCAAATCGCACTGGAACTCAATCAGCGCGCACAGCAGGAACAACTGCTGCACCTGGATCGGGTTCGCGCACAACAAGACCTGATCCTGTTGCTGACTCGCCAGCGTTACAGCAGCAACAACTCCCTGCAGGAAGCCGCTGAGCTGATCACCCGCAGCGCGTGTGACATCTACGAAATCGACTGTGCCAGTTTGTGGAACCTTGAGGGCTCGTTGCTCGTGCCGATCTCGGCCTATCATCGCGCCACCCGGAACCATCAGCTGCCGGAACCGATCGACGTCAGTGGTTTCCCGAATTACCTGGAAGCCTTGAACACCGGCCGCGCCATCGACGCCCACAACGTGATGCACGACCCGCGTACCCGGGAACTGGTGGACAGCCTGCGACCGCGGGACATCATTGCGATGCTCGATGCCAGCATTCGGGTTGATGGCAACGTCGTGGGCGTGCTCTGCCTGGAACAGATCGGTACCACTCGCGCCTGGCAATCGGACGAAATTGCCTTCGCCGGTGAGCTGGCAGACCAGTTCGCCCAAGTGATCAACAACCACAACCGCCGCGCCGCCACCAGCGCTTTGCACTTGTTCCAACGCGCCGTGGAACAGAGTGCCAACGCCTTTTTGCTGGTCAATTGCGACGGGGTCGTCGAGTACGTCAATCCGAGTTTCACAGCGATCACTCAATACAGCACTGATGAAGTCCACGGCCAGCGGCTGTCGGAACTGCCGGCACTGGAGAACCTGAGCGAGCTGCTGTTCGACGCAACCTCGGCGCTGGTCAAAAGCAACAGCTGGCAAGGCGAGTTCAAAAGCCGCCGTAAAAACCTCGAACCCTATTGGGGGCAGTTGTCGATCTCCAAGGTGTACGGCGACAACCGCGAGCTGACGCATTACATCGGCATTTACGAAGACATCACCCAGACCAAACTCGCCCAGCAGCGCATCGAGCGCCTGGCTTACACCGACAACCTGACCAATCTGGGTAATCGTCCGGCGTTCATCCGTAACCTCGATGAACGCTTCGCTCGCGACACCGATACGCCCATCAGCCTGCTGCTGGTGGACATTGATAACTTCAAACGCATCAACGACAGCCTCGGCCACCAGACCGGCGACAAGCTACTGATCAGCCTGGCCCGACGCCTGCGCAACAGCCTGAGCCCGAGCGGCAGCCTGGCGCGCTTTGCCAGTAACGAGTTCGCGGTGTTGCTGGACAACACCGACCTCTGCAGCGGCCAGAAGGTCGCCAATCAATTGCTGGCGACCCTCGACAAGCCCATGTTCGTCGACAACCAGTTGATCAGCGTCACGGGCTCCGTCGGCCTGGCCTGCGCGCCCCTGCATGGACGCGACCCGCAAACCCTGATGCGTAACGCCGGCCTCGCGCTGCACAAGGCCAAGGCCAACGGCAAACATCAGGTTCAGGTGTTCACCGAAGCGCTGAACGCCGAGGCCAGCTACAAGCTGTTCGTCGAGAACAACCTGCGCCGCGCCTTGACCCAGAATGAGCTGGACGTGTTCTACCAGCCCAAGCTTTGCCTGCGTAGCGGTCGCCTGCTGGGCATGGAAGCGCTGCTGCGCTGGAACCATCCGGAAAAAGGCATGATCCGCCCGGATCAATTCATCAGCGTGGCGGAAGAGACCGGCCTGATCATTCCCATTGGCAAATGGATAGCACGCCAGGCCTGCCGCATGAGCAAAGACCTGACGGCGGCCGGCCTGGGCAATCTTCAGGTGGCGATCAACCTGTCGCCCAAGCAGTTCTCCGACCCGGACCTGGTGGCGTCCATCGCCAATATCCTCAAGGAAGAAGCGCTGCCCGCCAATTTGCTCGAACTTGAGTTAACGGAAGGCCTGCTGCTGGAGGCCACCGAAGACACTCACTTGCAGCTCGACCAGCTCAAGCGCCTGGGCCTGACCCTGGCCATGGACGATTTCGGTACGGGTTATTCGTCGCTCAGTTACCTGAAAAAATTCCCGATCGATATCATCAAGATCGATCGAAGCTTCATTCACGAAATCCCGGATAACCAGGACGACATGGAGATCACCTCCGCCGTGATCGCCATGGCCCACAACCTGAAACTCAAGGTGGTGGCTGAAGGCATCGAGACGGCAGAACAGCTCGCGTTTTTGCGGCGCCACCGTTGTGACGTCGGCCAGGGCTACCTGTTCGACCGGCCGATTCCGGGCACCGAGCTGATTGAAAAGCTCAAGCGCTATCCGCGCGGCCCAATTGCCTGAAAGCGAACCGCAGCCCACTGTGGGAGCGAGCTTGCTCGCGATGGCGATGTATCAGCAACGCGAATTCCGACTGACACACCGCTATCGCGAGCAAGCTCGCTCCCACAGGAATAATTCGGCACACTGGTGGTCTGTCTCTATACATTCAACCTGACTGAGAGGACTGATGATGGTTCTGCGCTCGGAAATTCTGGTGAACAAAAACGTGCTTCCAACTAAAGAACAAGCCCTGCCTGGCCGCGAAACCCCAATGAACTTGCCGGAAAAACACTTCGTGCACGACTCGCCGCTGCTGGGCCCGTTCGTCACGGATGTGGATTTCGCCATCTTCGGTCTGGGTTGTTTCTGGGGTGCGGAACGTCGCTTCTGGCAACGTGAGGGCGTGGTCAGTACCGTGGTCGGTTACGCCGGCGGTTTCACGCCAAACCCGACCTATGAAGAAGTGTGCTCGGGCCTGACCGGCCACACTGAAGTGGTACTGGTGGTCTACGAGCCGGCGAAAGTCAGCTACGACGAACTGCTGAAGATGTTCTGGGAGCTGCACAACCCGACTCAAGGCATGCGCCAGGGCAACGACATCGGCACGCAGTATCGCTCGGTCATCTATGCCACCAACCCGACACAGCTGGACGCGGCCAAGGCCAGCGCGAAGATCTTCCAGGCTGAACTGACCAAGGCTGGCAAAGGCACTATCACGACCGAAATCGATGAAGCCCCGACGGTCTACTTTGCCGAGGCCTATCACCAGCAATACCTGGCGAAAAACCCGGAAGGGTATTGCGGGATTGGCGGTACGGGCGTGACTTGCCCGATCTGATGCCGTAAAGCAAAAGATCGCAGCCTCGTTTCACTCGACAGCTCCTACAGGGATTACGCCTTCCGCGTTCCCCCTGTAGGAGCTGTCGAGTGAAACGAGGCTGCGATCTTTTGATCTTGCTTGTCGATTAAACCTATTCGGCAATCAACCAATCCATCTGCCACCCGCCCTGGGTCTGTCCGAGCTTCTTGGACAACCACGGCAGCAGCTCACGCAATTCTTCCTCCAGCCCCCACGGCGGATTGGCAATCGCCAGCCCGGAACCGTTCAGGGTGTTCGGCGTGTCCAGCGGATGCACCAGCAACTCCACCCGCAACAACTTCGGCGCGCCCGTGCCGGCCAGGTCTTGATAGAAACGACGCAACATGCGCTGGTCCTTCACCGGGTACCAGATCGCGGCCACGGTTTGACGCATCCGCCCAATAGCCTCTTTCAGCGACGCCGCACAACGCTGCATCTCATCCAGTTGCTCGAACGGCGGATCAATCAACATCACCGCCCGCTTCTCCTGCACCGGCAACATGGCACGCGGCACGTGCCAGCCCTCGCCCAGATGCACCTTGACCCGGCGATCACCTGCCATGTTGTCCTTGAGCAACACGCCGTCTTCGGGGTGTTTCTCGTTCAGCATCAACCGATCCTGTGGTCGTGTCAGACGACGCGCCAGCTCCGGCGAGCCCGGGTAATAGCGCAATTGGCCATCCGGGTTCATGTCGTGTAGCACCTTCATGTAATCGGCGGTCAACGCCGGCAAATCCGGCTGATCCCACAACCGAGCAATCCCTTCCAGGTACTCACCGGTACGGTTGGCCTGATCACCCTGCAGGTCATACAGACCAATGCCGGCGTGAGTGTCGAGATAGGCAAACGGCTGCTCCTTGCGCGACATCAGGGCGATGAGGCGGGTCAAGGTCAGGTGTTTGAACACATCGGCGTGATTGCCGGCATGGAAGGCGTGACGATAATTCATGATTGCTCCTGCGAAGGCCGGGAAGTTTACCTTGTACCGAGCCGAACGTCAGGGCTTCGCAGCCGAGCGGGCAATCGCACAAAAAAATCCACTCCATCAACAGGATTTGTGGCGAGGGAGTTCACGCAAACCGCCAAAACCCGAAGGAAACCTGCGAAGACTTTGCCCAGAAATTTCCTCGGACTTACCCATCAAATCAACCCAGCTCCATCATCAAGTGTTCGAGCAACTCGACTTTCGGAACAGAAGGCAGCCCAGGCTGCGCAAGAAACGTCTCAACCTTCCTGCGCAACACGCTTTCCGAACAGGCCTCGAACAACGACTGATGCTCCTCACTCAACCACTGCATCAAATTGTTGAGCTGGGTCGAAACATCCTCGGCACCCAACTGCTGAAGCAGAGAATCCGGCACCACCCACCATGGAAAAACCTTCTCCGACTTCAACGCATTACCGCCAATATCAACCGGTCGCCCATTGATCAGACAACGGTCAAAAACCGGCATCAACTCAGCCGCGTTCACTTGCCCGGATTGCAAAATCGGCAGCAGATATCGTCCATCCCAAAACCGGAAAAACACCGCTTTACCGTTGGGCAACATCACCTGAGTAAGGCTGCGCATGTGCTCGACCACGACCTTTAGCGGCGCCGCCGAAATCGCCAACCACCCCCAATCTTTCGAGTCAGTCGAAGCAACCCACTGCAAAAACTCGCTGTCAGCTGCGACAATTCCTACATAAGGCATCACCTCTTTCCACTCGGCGTAAATAGTTTCGGCCCAAACAGGGCTGGGGGCCTTACCACCCCTTGAAACCCGCCAGATCTTGAACGGTTCTGCAGCGCTCGCGCTGCTGAAAATGGCAAAAGCTTGTTCGGTGCCCTTGAGTGGGTTGTTGTTGAGCCAGATGCCTGGATGTTCGCCGGTCATTAATTTATCCATCAGAAGAATTCAGCAGCCACGCGGACGGCGGCGCTGGAAGTGTCCAGTAACGAGTTCGGAGAAAAGCAGAGGCCATCCTTGCAACGCTCACATTCTTCGCAAAACGGCGCGGGGCTTTTCAGGCTGCGTATTTGGGCGGCACTGAGTGCTGCGGGCATCACTTCAGGGACAGCAGCGCCCATTACCGGCATCAGCCCACCACCCTCCTCAATGTCCGTACTACAGAAGATCCCGTCAGGACCAATATTGATCCAATGCCCGCCCGCCTGGATCGACAAGCTGGCACCGCCGTCGATCACAACCTGCTGACCGGCCCGGACATGGAAGTGCCCGCTCGCCTCCATGTTCTGGTTACTGGCATGAACCGACTGGTCACCGTGAACCTTTAGATGGTCACTCGCGCCCTGCGACTCAGCGCCACCAATCACGACGTGGCGCTGATTGCCCACCTGCACATGCTGATCGTTGAGCACGTGTTGATTCCAGTTTCGCTGGGCCCGCAGATAGATCTCCTCAGCGCCCTTGCGGTCCTCGATCCGCACTTCGTTGTAGCCACCGCCGCCCGGACTGGTCTGGCTACGAAAAACACTGCGGGTCTTGTCTGCCGGCAGATTCAACGGCATCGGATTGGCCGCATTCGGCACGCAGCCCATTACCAGTGGTTTGTCGGCGTCGGCATCAATGAACCCCACCAGCACTTCCATGCCTACCCGCGGGATCATCACGCTGCCATATCGGTCGTGCGCCCAGCCTGAGGCCACGCGCAGCCAGCAGCTGGAATGTTCATCCAGTTCACCTTCACGGTCCCAGGCGAGCTGCACCTTGACCCGGCCAAACGCATCACAGTGGATTTCGCTGTCTTTCGGACCTGTCACCACGGCGGACTGGTAACCAAGCATGCGCGGCTTCTCTGGCCCCAATGGCGGGCGAAACAGCACGTCCCACGGCGTCGCCAAAAAGGAGTTTTGATAGCCTTTAAAATCATTCGGGCTGTCGTCAGGCGTTGACTCTTCGAGCACCTGCGGCTGCCGACCGCGATGCTCGGTTTGGGTAATCAGCCACAGGTCGTTCCATTTCTCTTGCGGGTGTTCGGCTAACCGCAGGAATGTCCCGCTGATTAACGCAGGCTGATCGCTGAGCCCTTCGGCCTGTTGATAGTCGGCGCCATGTCGCTCCAGCACCCGCTGCGCCAGACGCTTGCCATGCTCCGGCTCGGCGAATTGCCCCGGAAAGTGATAGTCCTCATGCACCGACTGCTTCTGGCCGACGCGGCTTTCAAGCGCCAGATGCGGCTTCAGGAAGTCGTAATCGCGACGAGAGACTTTTGTCGTGCGGGTTTCAAAGCGTACGTCGAAGCGCTTGATAACGGGTTGATCCGCCACTGTAGTGCTGCGAGGTCGGTAAACAGTCGGTTCGGGCAGCAGCGTAAAACCCGTCTGGTGATCGGCGAACACCAGCAAATGCCCGTCCAGGCTGTGCCGAAAATGGTAGTGAAAGCCGATCTCCGCACACAGGCGCTGAATGAACGCTAAATCGCTTTCCGCGTATTGCACGCAGTACTCGCGTTCCGGGTATTGATGGTCGAGCTGGAAGCTGAAGGCATCACCCAGGATGCCATGCTCCTTGAGGAGCAGGGTGATGATGGCCTGCACGCTTTGATGCTGGAAAATACGTTGATTGATGCGCTGGCCGAGTGACGCCAGGCGCGGCACAAGGCTGATCTGATAGTGCGTTCGCCGATGATCGGAGTGTCCCTGGCCTACCCGAAAGATCTGGCCGTGAATGCCGCCATCGCCCGAATCAAAGCTTAGAAACGCCTCGCGGTGCAGGAGCGTTTCAAGGTCCATGTCCGGCCGGTCGCTGACCAGTTCTACATCAAAACGATAGGGTTGGCTGATGGCCTCCTTACCGGTGAACTCAAGCACCTTGAAGTCACTTTTTGAATCGCCATCGAGGGTCAACGTGAAACGCGGCTGATTGGCAGGAGCGAACATCCGATGTGTCTCTGCAGAACGAAGGTGGGCGATTCTGTATGAGCGACAACGGGTACTGACGGGGGGACAGGAAAAACAGACTTTTCTTACCGCGCCTGGCGCTTTTGCCGACCGAAAACAGGCTTTGGGCTACAGACACCCATCTTGAATAGAGCGAGTGCTACAGGCAATAAAAAACGGCCCGCCTCCAAAAAGAAGCGGGCCGTTTTAGTGTTAGGCAACAGGTCGGAGCTTCAGCTCATCCCCATTACTTGTTCAGGCGGAAATCTGCCTCGGCAGCTTCGAAACGCTGAAGCATGCCTTGAGTCGGTGCGCCCAGCTTGCTGACGATGTAGATCGCCAGGCTGGCGAAGATGAAACCAGGGATGATTTCGTACAGACCCAGCAACTCGAAGTGTTTCCAGACAATCACAGTGATCGCGCCGACCAGGATACCGGCCAGTGCGCCATTACGGGTCATGTCTTTCCAGATCACGGAGATCAGGACAACGGGACCGAACGCAGCACCGAAACCGGCCCAGGCGTAGCTGACCAGACCCAGTACACGGTTTTCCGGGTTAGCGGCCATCGCGATGGCGATCAGGGCAACCAGCAGGACCATGGCGCGACCGACCCAGACCAGTTCAACCTGGGAAGCGCTCTTGCGCAGGAAAGTCTTGTAGAAGTCTTCGGTCAGGGCGCTCGAGCAGACCAGCAACTGGCAGCTCAACGTACTCATCACCGCCGCCAGAATGGCCGACAACAGAACACCGGCGATCCAAGGGTTGAACAGGATTTTTGCCAGCTCGATGAACACACGCTCAGGGTTTTCAGTCACAGGACCGGCCAGATCCGGGTGCGCCGAGAAGTAGGCGATACCGAAGAAACCGACCGCTACGGTGCCGCCCAGGCACAGGATCATCCAGGCCATGGAGATGCGACGCGCCTTGGCAATCGACTTCACCGAATCCGCCGCCATGAAACGCGCCAGGATGTGCGGCTGGCCGAAGTAGCCCAGGCCCCAGCCCATCAGCGAGATGATGCCGATGAACGTGGTGTTTTTCAGCATGTCGAAGTTGCTTGGGTCTTGCGCTTCGATGGCCAGGAACGTGGTGTCGACGCCGCCGGTGGCCAGCAGCACGATGATTGGCGTCAGGATCAACGCGAAGATCATCAGCGTGGCTTGTACGGTGTCAGTCCAGCTCACGGCCAGGAAGCCACCGACGAAGGTGTAGGCAATTGTTGCCGCAGCACCGGCCCACAGCGCGGTCTCGTAGGACATGCCGAAGGTGCTTTCGAACAGACGGGCACCGGCCACAATGCCGGAAGCGCAGTAGATGGTGAAGAACACCAGAATCACGACCGCAGAGATGATCCGCAGCAGGCCGCTTTTGTCTTCGAAACGGCTGGAGAAGTAATCCGGGAGGGTCAGCGCATCACCGTTGTGCTCAGTCTGCACACGCAGACGGCCAGCGACGAACAGCCAGTTCAGGTAGGCACCCACGATCAGGCCGATGGCGATCCAGCTTTCGGAAAGCCCAGACATATAGATGGCGCCCGGCAGGCCCATCAACAACCAGCCGCTCATGTCGGAAGCACCGGCGGACAGTGCGGTCACGACGCTACCCAGGCTACGACCGCCCAGAATGTAGTCAGAAAGGTTATTGGTGGAGCGATAGGCCATGAAGCCTATCAGCACCATTGCTGCGATGTAGATCACGAACGTGATCAGGGTTGGATTGCTTACGCTCATTGAGTTACGCCCTGGCTTTGTTTTTATGTAGCGGCGGTCTTGGTTAACCGCTCGCAAACGACGACGTTTGACAGACGATTCCGGATACCGCGCATTTATGACTGATGTTTCCCCAGGAAAGCCATCAGCCGGAGCACCGAGCTTTCTAGTCGGTTGCACCTTGGGCGCGAATGCTATTCAACAAAGTAAATAAGGTGCAACCTGTTTCTGGAGAATAAGTTGCACCTAGTCGGAAATAAGCGGCAAAGATATGTTTTTGCTCCCTTTTAGGGCAGTAACTTGATGTTGCTAGAAGTAAAAGCACCAAGCAAAGGCAGGAAAGGCTTCCAGAATCCATTTCCTGACGAGCTGCCTATTTTTCCTACAAAAAAAGGGTTGCACCCGGTTGCACCTCGATCAGTGCGCGGCTAATCTTGCCGCCAGCTGATGCCACGCAGTCGTGGCAAACATGAGGATAAAAATATGGCTACCACCACCCTTGGGGTCAAACTTGACGACCCTACCCGCGAGCGCCTCAAGGCTGCCGCGACCTCGATTGATCGCACGCCGCACTGGCTGATCAAACAGGCGATTTTCAATTACCTGGAAAAACTCGAGGGTGGTGCAACCCTGACCGAGCTGAACGGTTTGACCAAGGATTCCGACGACACCGTCGACGCGCCGCTGGATCACGCCCATCAGTGCTTCCTCGAATTCGCCGAAAGCATCCTGCCGCAATCGGTACTGCGCGCTTCGATCACGGCCGCTTACCGTCGCCCGGAGCCGGAAGTCGTGCCGATGCTGATCGAGCAGGCTCGCCTGCCGGTTGCCATGGCAGAAGCCACCAACAAGCTCGCCGCCTCGATTGCCGAAAAATTGCGCAATCAAAAAAGCGCTGGCGGCCGTGCAGGCATTGTTCAGGGCCTGCTGCAGGAATTCTCCCTGTCCTCCCAGGAAGGCGTTGCACTGATGTGCCTGGCCGAGGCGCTGCTGCGCATTCCGGACAAAGGCACCCGTGATGCGCTGATTCGCGACAAGATCAGCACCGGCAACTGGCACCCGCATTTGGGCAACAGCCCGTCGCTGTTCGTCAACGCCGCTACTTGGGGTCTGCTGCTGACCGGCAAACTGGTCGCCACCCACAATGAAGCCGGCCTGACTTCGTCCCTGAGCCGCATCATCGGCAAGAGCGGCGAGCCGATGATCCGCAAGGGCGTCGACATGGCCATGCGCCTGATGGGCGAACAGTTCGTCACCGGCGAAACCATCGCCGAAGCCTTGGCGAACGCCAGCAAGTTCGAATCCAAAGGCTTCCGCTATTCCTACGACATGCTCGGTGAAGCTGCACTCACCGAACACGACGCCCAGAAGTACCTGGCCTCGTACGAACAAGCCATCCACTCGATCGGCAAAGCGTCCCACGGTCGTGGGATTTATGAAGGCCCGGGCATCTCCATCAAGCTGTCGGCACTTCACCCGCGCTACAGCCGCGCCCAGTACGAGCGTGTGATGGACGAGCTGTACCCGCGCCTGCTGTCGTTGACCCTGCTGGCCAAGCAATACGACATCGGTCTGAACATCGATGCCGAAGAAGCCGACCGCCTCGAGCTGTCGCTGGATCTGCTGGAACGCCTGTGCTTCGAGCCGCAACTGACAGGCTGGAACGGCATCGGCTTCGTGATCCAGGCTTACCAGAAGCGTTGCCCGTACGTGATCGACTACGTGATCGACCTGGCACGCCGCAGCCGTCATCGCCTGATGATCCGTCTGGTAAAAGGCGCGTACTGGGACAGCGAGATCAAGCGCGCCCAGGTCGAAGGCCTGGAAGGCTATCCGGTCTACACCCGCAAGGTGTACACCGACGTTTCCTACATCGCTTGCGCACGCAAACTGCTGTCGGTACCGGAAGTCATCTACCCGCAGTTCGCCACGCACAACGCCCACACCCTGTCGGCCATTTACCATATTGCCGGTCAGAACTATTACCCCGGCCAGTACGAGTTCCAGTGCCTGCACGGCATGGGCGAACCACTGTACGAACAGGTTGTAGGCAAAGTTTCCGAGGGCAAGCTGAACCGTCCGTGCCGCGTGTACGCACCGGTTGGCACCCACGAGACACTGTTGGCGTACCTGGTACGTCGTCTGCTGGAAAACGGCGCGAACACCTCGTTCGTCAACCAGATTGCCGATCAGTCGATCTCGATTCAGGCGTTGGTAGCGGATCCAGTGGCCAGCATCGAGCAGATGGCGACGCTGGAAGGCGGCTTCGGCCTGCCGCACCCGCGTATCCCGCTGCCGCGTGATCTTTATGGTGCCGAGCGCGCCAACTCCAGCGGCATCGACATGGCCAACGAACATCGTCTGGCTTCCCTGTCCTGCGCCCTGCTGGCTACCGCTCACAACGACTGGAAAGCCGCGCCGATGCTCGGTTGCGCGTCCAGCACTGAAACCCCGGCACCTGTGCTGAACCCGTCCGACCTGCGAGACGTGGTAGGCCATGTGCAAGAAGCGACCGTCGAAGACGTCGACAACGCTATCCAGTGCGCCCTGAACGCGGCACCGATCTGGCAGGCCACCCCGCCAGCCGAGCGTGCTGCGATTCTGGAGCGTGCCGCCGATTTGATGGAAGGCGAGATTCAGCCGCTGATGGGCCTGCTGGCTCGCGAAGCCGGCAAGACCTTTGCCAACGCCATCGCTGAAGTGCGTGAAGCCGTGGACTTCCTGCGTTATTACGCGGTGCAGGCTCGCAACGATTTCACCAACGACGCCCACCGCCCGTTGGGCCCCGTGGTCTGCATCAGCCCGTGGAACTTCCCGCTGGCAATCTTCAGCGGCCAGGTCGCTGCGGCATTGGCTGCCGGCAACCCGGTATTGGCCAAACCTGCGGAACAAACCCCGCTGGTGGCCGCTCAAGCCGTGCGCCTGCTGCTCGAAGCCGGTATCCCGGAAGGCGTGCTGCAACTGCTGCCGGGCCGTGGTGAAACCGTCGGTGCTGGCCTGGTCGGCGATGATCGCGTCAAAGGCGTGATGTTCACCGGTTCAACCGAAGTCGCTCGCTTGCTGCAACGCAACATTGCCGGTCGCCTGGATGCACAGGGTCGTCCGATTCCGCTGATCGCCGAAACCGGCGGCCAGAACGCGATGATCGTCGACTCCTCGGCACTGACCGAACAAGTCGTGATCGACGTGGTGTCGTCGGCTTTCGACAGCGCCGGTCAGCGTTGCTCCGCTCTGCGCGTCCTGTGCTTGCAGGAAGATTCCGCAGACCGTGTCATCGAAATGCTCAAAGGCGCGATGGCTGAATGCCGTCTCGGCAACCCGGAGCGCCTGTCCGTGGACATCGGCCCAGTGATCGACGCCGAGGCCAAGGCTGGCATCGAGAAGCACATCCAGGGAATGCGCGACAAAGGTCGCAACGTGTACCAGGTGGCAATTGCCAACAGCGAAGAAATCAAACGCGGCACCTTCGTGATGCCGACCCTGATTGAACTGGAGAGCTTTGACGAGCTTCAGCGGGAAATCTTCGGTCCGGTACTGCACGTGGTTCGCTACAAGCGCAAAGACATCGATCAACTGATCGGTCAGATCAATGCTTCCGGTTACGGCCTGACGCTGGGCGTGCACACGCGCATCGACGAGACCATTGCCAAGGTGATCGACAACGTCAACGCCGGTAACGTCTACGTGAACCGCAACATCGTGGGCGCTGTAGTCGGTGTGCAACCTTTCGGCGGCGAAGGCCTGTCGGGCACCGGCCCGAAAGCCGGTGGTCCGTTGTACCTGTACCGCCTGCTGTCGACACGTCCTACCGACGCTATCGAACAATCCTTCGCTCGCGGTGACGCAATCGCTGCGCCGGATGTGCGTCTGCGTGAAGCCATGAGCAAACCGCTGACCGCGCTGAAAGCCTGGGCCGACAGCAACTCGTTCGCTGACCTGAGCACCCTGTGCGTGCAGTTCGCCGCGCAATCGCAAAGCGGGATTACACGTTTGCTGGCCGGCCCGACCGGCGAGCGCAACAGCTACGCGATCCTGCCACGTGAACACGTGCTGTGCCTGGCGGAAGTCGAGGGCGATCTGCTGACTCAACTGGCGGCGGTATTGGCGGTCGGCGGTTCGGCAGTCTGGCCGGAAGCGGAATTGACCAAGGCATTGTTCGCACGCTTGCCGAAGGACGTTCAGGCACGTATCAAACTGGTTTCCGACTGGAACAAGGATGAAGTGGTGTTTGACGCCGTTCTACATCACGGCCACTCCGATCAGCTGCGTGCGGTCTGCCAGCAAGTGGCCAAGCGTGCCGGGGCAATTGTCGGGGTCCATGGCCTGTCCCAGGGCGAAACCAACATTGCGCTGGAACGTCTGGTGATCGAGCGCGCGTTGAGCGTTAACACCGCTGCGGCGGGTGGTAATGCGAGCTTGATGACTATCGGCTAAACCGCAACAAGGCCGGGCGCCCGCAATGGACGCCCGGTCCGCAATATCCCTGTAGGAGTGAGCCTGCTCGCGATAGCGGTCTGTCAGTCACATCTGTATTGGATGTGCTGCCGTCATCGCGAGCAGGCTCACTCCCACATTTGATTAGCGGTGCCCGGACTCCACCATCACGCTCATCAATCATCCTGTTCAGCCTTAACTCCCACGCCTAGACTCGGCCCATCCCAAAAAAAGGTAGGCCGCCATGTCCGAGACGTTGCTCAGTTCCCGCAATCTGGCTTTCGAGCTGTACGAAGTCCTCGATGCCGAGGGCCTGACCCAGCGTGAGCGGTTCGCCGAGCACAATCGCGAAACGTTCGACGCCGCCCTGGGTACCGCTCGCAACATCGCTGAAAAATTCTTCGCGCCGCACAACCGCAAGGGCGACGAGAACGAGCCGCGCTATGAGGACGGTCAGGCGATTCTGATTCCAGAGGTCAAACCGGCGGTGGATGCCTTCCTCGAAGCCGGATTCCTCAACGCCGCGCGCAGTTTCGACGCGGGCGGCATGCAATTGCCAACGTTGTTGTCCCAAGCCTGCTTCGCTCACTTTCAGTCGGCCAACGCGGCATCGACCTCGTACCCGTTCCTGACCATGGGTGCGGCGAACCTGATCGAAAGCTTTGGCACCGACGAGCAAAAGCAGCGCTTCCTGCAACCCATGATCGACGGTCGCTTCTTCGGCACCATGGCCCTGACCGAACCTCACGCGGGCTCGTCGCTGTCGGATATTCGTACGCGCGCAGAACCGGCGTCCGACGGCACCTATCGACTCAAGGGCAACAAAATCTTCATTTCCGGTGGCGATCACTCGCTGTCGGAAAATATCGTGCACATGGTGCTGGCAAAACTGCCGGATGCGCCGGCCGGTGTTAAGGGCATCTCGCTGTTTATCGTGCCGAAATTTCTGGTCAACGACGATGGCAGCCTGGGCAAGCGCAATGACGTGCTGCTGGCTGGGCTGTTTCACAAGATGGGCTGGCGCGGCACCACCTCCACCGCGCTGAACTTTGGTGATAACGGTGAGTGTGTCGGCTACCTCGTGGGCAAGCCGCACCACGGTTTGAGCTACATGTTCCAGATGATGAACGAAGCACGGATCGGCGTCGGTATGGGCGCGGTCATGCTGGGTTACGCCGGTTATCTGTACTCGCTGGAATACGCCCGCGAGCGACCACAGGGTCGGGTGCCGGACAGTAAAGACCCGAACACGGCGCCGGTGGCGATCATCCAGCACGCGGACGTCAAACGCATGCTGCTGACGCAAAAAGCCTACGTCGAAGGCTCGTTTGACCTTGGGTTGTACGCCGCGCGACTGTTCGATGACACCACCACGCTGGAAACCGAATCCCAGCGTAAACAAGCACATGAACTGCTCGATTTGCTGACCCCAATTGTCAAATCCTGGCCGTCCGAGTTTTGCCTGAAGGCCAATGAGCTGGCGATCCAGATTCTTGGCGGCCACGGTTACACCCGTGAGTACCCGGTGGAGCAGTACTACCGCGACAACCGACTGAACCCGATTCATGAAGGGACTCATGGCATACAGTCGCTGGACTTGTTGGGGCGCAAGCTGGCGCAGAACGGGGGGGCCGGACTCAAGCAACTGATCCGCCTGATCGCCAACACAGCGGAGCGCGCACAAGCCTACGAATCGCTGACTACCCTGCGCGAGCCGCTGGAGAAACTGGTGGCGCGCCTGCAAGCCGTGACCATTGGCCTGCTGACCGATCTTGGCCAGGGCAAAGTCAACAGCAGCCTGGCGAACTCGGCGCTGTACCTGAAGGTGTTCGGCCACATAGTCATTGGCTGGCGCTGGCTGGAACAGGCGATACGTGCCGAGGAAGGACTGGTCAAGGGCAATGCAGCGGATGTGAGCTTCTATAGAGGCAAGCTGCAGGCGGCGCGGTACTTCCTGACGTGGGAAGTGCCGGGTTGCCACCATGAGCTGGCCATTCTTGAGGCTCGGGATGATGTTTGCCTGACGATGCAGGATGAGTGGTTTTGATCAGATGTAGATTGGTGTAACGGCCACATAAAAGATCGCAGCCTGCGGCAGCTCCTACAGGGGAACGCACTCCACTGTAGGAGCTGCCGCAGGCTGCGATCTTTTGATCTTTTAACTCAACCGAAAACCACCCATCTGCCGCGCCAGATCATCTGCCAGGCGCTGCAGCGTCTGACAGTCTTCACGACAAGCCCTGACCTCCCCCGCTGTCGCTCGGGCCAGATCCGAAATCCCCTGCACGTTCCGGTTGATCTCTTCCGTCACCGCCGACTGCTCTTCCGTCGCCGTCGCGACTTGATGGTTCATGTCGCTGATACGTTCGACCTGCCCGGTGATCGCGGTCAACGACGCCCCGGTACGCTGACTGGACTCGACCCCCGTACCAGTCGCCGCCTGCCCGGAATGCATCGACGAAACAGCATTCTGTGCACCTTGCTTGAGGCTGCCGATCATCTGCTGAATCTCATCCGTAGACGATTGCGTACGCCGTGCCAGTGTCCGTACCTCATCCGCTACCACGGCAAATCCTCGGCCCATTTCACCCGCTCGAGCGGCCTCGATGGCGGCATTGAGCGCCAGCAGATTGGTCTGTTCGGAAATCCCGCGGATCACCGCCAGCACTTGATCGATAGACGCGACCTGATGGGCCAATGCCCCCACCGCACTGGCCGCGAGACCGATTTCCTCGGACATGCTTTCGATGTGGCGAATCGAGCCACCGACCACTTCCCGGGCTTGCATCGCCTCATCCCGGGCATGTTGTGAAGCCACGGCAGCGTTGCCGGCGCTCTGGGCAATGTCCTGCACCGTCAGGCCCATTTCGTGAACGGCAGTCGCGACCATGTCGGTCATTTCCTGCTGACGCCCGGAGCGTTCGGCCGTGTTGTCCACCACGCGCGCCACCTGGTTAACCGCTGTGCGCAAACGCTCGCTGGTGGTCAGCACGTCGCCGATCATCTCGCGCTGACTGTCCAGGAACCGATTGAAGCCGCGCGCCAGATCACCCAGCTCATCGGCACGGCCGGAATCGAGTCGGTGAGTCAAATCTCCACCACCGCTACCGATGGCTACCAGCGCCGCTGTTACCTGTCGGATAGGCCGCACCAGCCCACGGGCCAGCAACACGACCAACAGCAAGCACACCAGCGCCACGGCGAGACCGATGCCGGCACTCATCCACATGGCTTGACGGGCTTCGGCATAGATCTGCGCCTGCGGCACTTCGGCCACCAACGTCCAACCCAGATCCCGCAACGGCAGGCTCAGCGCCAGATAATCTTCACCGTCGCGCACAAAGCTGCTGTGCCTGGCGGACGCATTGGAGGAAGCACGCTGCCCCATCACCGCTTGGGCGCCTGCCGCGCCAATTTGCTCCACTAACGTGCGTTTTCCGCTCAATTGCGCGTCAGGATGGACCTGGATCAACCCGTCGGAGCGCACGAGATAGACCTTGCCCCGCTGGCCAAAGCTGAAATTGTGGATCAACCCAGACAGCTCTTTCATGCTCAGGCCAAGCCCGGCAACGCCCACGACTTTGCCGGCCTGTTCGACCTTGAGGTCGATAAACAGCGCCAACTCACCGGTCGCGGCGTCATTGTCGATATTGAGGGTGCGTGACTGAGGGCTGTCGAGGAACGCGTAGAACCAGGCGTCCTTGGGGTTCGAACGACTGAGGGTCCGATCAAGGCCCTTTTCATTGTAGTAATGACTGGACGCTGTGCCGACTATCAATGCGGTGAAAGCGTCGTGTTCGGCGCGGATCCCTTCCAGATAGGTGACGAAGCTTGCCGCCTGGGCGCTGTTTTCACCTTCGGCCAGCCAGTCTCGCACCATGCTGTTGCTGGCAATATCCTTGGCGGCGGTGAGGGGTTGAACGAGGATGCGCTCGATGTCGTTGCGCATCGCTTCGATGCTCGACGGCAGCGCCTGTTCAACCAGATAGCTCTGGGCGAGGCGATTGACCACCAGGGTATAAATGCCAACCACGATCAGCACACTGACCAGCAGGGCGGTGCCCATGCTCAGGATCAGTTGCCATTGAATACTGCGTCGCCAGAACTGCATGGAACACCCCCAAAGAATAAGAGGCTGAAACACTGCAACAGCCGTGCCGATTGTATACAACAAAATCGACAATTTATTCTTTGGTTGTGCGCAAAGCCTATCAGGCCTGATTGATGGTCTTGGAGATCACTTCAACCGTGGCGCTGACTTGCTCTTGGTAACGGTCGAGTTCGAGCTTGTGTTGTTTTTTCATGTCGATCTGCTGGGAGCACAGATTCATCGCGGCCAGTACGAGCAGCCGGTCACCGATCAGCGTCGGGTACTTCTTTTTGGTGTCGGCCAGTGCAGCCTTCAACATTAACGCGGCGTCCAGCAGGGTTTGCTCTTCCCCGGCCGGCGCCCTGATCGAATAGTCCTCCCCCAGGATCGAGACGACTTTTACCCCTGCGGCGCCCTGATTCATGCGCTGACTGGGCCGGCGCTGACGCGCTCAACCAGGGCCTGGATGCGGGCAGCGGTGGCGCCTTGTTTTTCTTCCTGTTCCATCAGGCTCAATTGCAGGCTTTCGTTTTCGTCCTTGGTCTGGGCCAATTCGGCGCTCAGGGACTGGTTGGTGGCGAGCAGGGCCTGGTTCTGTTGCACCAGATCGCTGACCAGCTGTTCCAATTGGCTAAGGGATGCTTCCAACATTTTGATTTTCCAAGCATTTCAAGGGGCGCGTACGATAAAGAAAAGTCACCACGGATGCCAGGGTTATTCAGGCGCAAAGCCTTGATTTTCCTGGCGGGCGGCCTTCCTCGCGAGTTTTAAAGACTGTGATTGACCAATCTGGTTCCTGCACTTCGTCGCCGAGCATGTTGTGTAACAAAACCTCGCAGGCACTCAAGACATTAGTCGTATGACCGATAAGTCTTTCATACGTTAATAACAGCGCCTCTCGGATGCGCTTCTTCCGGTGAATACCATGTCCCTTCGTAATATGAATATCGCTCCGAGGGCCTTCCTCGGCTTTGCCTTGATTGGCGGATTGATGCTGGTTTTGGGGGTATTTGCCTTGAACCAGATGGGCAAGATCCGCGCGGCAACTGAAGACATTGCGTCTGCAAGCGTGCCGAGCGTGAAAAGCCTCGACGAATTCACTCAACTGACCCTGCGCCTGCGGGTGCTGTCCTATCGCCTGCTGATCAACCGCGAACCCGACGTACAGCAAAAGACCTTTGAGCTGTTCGAAATGCGCAATCAACAGATTCGCGACGCACAAAAAGTCTACGAGCCGCTGATCGATGGTCCGCGCGAACGTGCAGCCTATGATCAATACCTGCAATTGCTGGCGCAATATCGCCAGCTTGAAGACCAGATGAAGAGCCTGTCGCGCAACAATCAGGTCGAAGACTTGCGCAAGATGCTGAATACCGAATTGCTCACCAACTCTGAAGCCGTTAACGCCTCACTCGCGAAGTTGCTTGAGATCAACACTCAGCAAATCGAAGAAACCAATCAAGAGGCCGCCGACCAGTATTCATCGGCCTTCAACCTGGTCGTCGCGCTGCTGATCCTCGCCACAGGCCTGACCTTGCTGTTCGCCTGGTTGCTGACCAACAGCATTACCAAGCCCATCGCCAATGCCTTGAGCGCCGCCGAAGCCATTGCCGAGGGCAACCTGACTCGCCCGATCACCGTTGATGGCGAGGATGAAGCTGGCCGCTTGCTGCTGGCCATGTCGAAAATGCAGGACAAGCTGCGCGACACGCTGCAGCGGATTTCCGGTTCTGCCACGCAACTGGCCTCCGCCGCCGAAGAGCTCAACAGCGTCACCGACGAAAGCGCCCGTGGCCTGACTCAGCAAAACAATGAAATCGAACAGGCCGCTACGGCGGTCAACGAAATGACCAGCGCCGTGGAAGAAGTCGCCCGCAACGCCGTCAGCACGTCCGAAGCCTCGAAGAACGCCACCACCTCCGCCGGCGATGGCCGTGACCTGGTGCAGGAAACCGTCAGCGCCATCGAACGCATGAGTGCCGACGTACAGAGCACCGCCACGTTGATTGGCGACCTGGCTAACGAGTCCCGGGACATCGGCAAGGTGCTCGATGTTATTCGTGGCCTGGCCGACCAGACCAACCTCCTGGCCTTGAACGCAGCGATTGAAGCCGCTCGTGCCGGTGAAGCCGGCCGTGGTTTTGCGGTGGTGGCGGATGAGGTACGTGCGTTGGCCCATCGTACCCAGCAGTCGACCAGCGAAATTGAACGCATGATCGGCAGCATTCAGGGTGGCACCGAGCATGCGGTGAATTCGATGCGTAACAGCACCGAGCGTGCAGAGTCGACCTTGAACATCGCGCGGGGCGCCGGCCTGTCGCTGGACACGATCAACACCGCCATCGTAGAGATCAACGAGCGCAACCTGGTGATCGCCAGCGCAGCAGAAGAACAGGCGCAGGTGGCACGAGAAGTGGATCGCAATCTGGTGAACATCCGGGATTTGTCGGTGCAGTCGGCAACGGGCGCGAACCAGACGAGCGCGGCGAGCAACGAACTGTCGCGATTGGCGCTGGACCTCAACAACATGGTTGGGCGGTTTAGCCTCTAACCGCTAACACTACTTTTTTGGACCGATTGATTACTGTGGCGAGGGAGCTTGCTCCCGCTCGACTGCGAAGCAGTCGCAAATCCGTCCCCCGCTGAATCTGGCTCAACGCACTGACTGTTTGGGGTCGCTTCGCCACCCAGCGGGAGCAAGCTCCCTCGCCACAGGGATCGAGCTCAAACCGGTGACGTTGTCGTTGCGGCCAAAACCTTTTTGACAGCATCACATTTCAACAGGTTAGAATCGCTGGCACGCAGACTGCATGGTCAGTTTGTGCCCGCCTTTCAGCTTTTCTGGAGTACTGCCTTTGAATGCGACGACCATCAACAGCCTGTTCTTGATCGGCGCGTTGCTGGTAGGTGCGAGCATTCTGGTGAGCTCACTTTCGTCCCGCCTCGGCATCCCTATTCTGGTCATCATTCTTGCCGTCGGCATGGCCGCCGGTGTCGATGGTGGCGGCATTATTTTCGATAACTACCCGACGGCCTATCTGGTCGGCAACCTCGCACTGGCGGTCATTTTGCTCGATGGCGGGTTGCGCACCCGGGTGTCCAGTTTCCGCGTGGCGTTATGGCCGGCGCTCTCGCTGGCCACGGTCGGGGTGTTGATTACCACCGGACTGACCGGCATGGCCGCCGCCTGGCTGTTCAACCTGAACATGATTCAGGGGCTGCTGATCGGCGCCATCGTCGGTTCCACCGATGCCGCAGCGGTCTTCTCGCTACTGGGCGGTAAAGGCCTGAACGAACGGGTCACCGCCAGCCTCGAGATCGAGTCAGGCAGCAACGACCCGATGGCGGTGTTCCTCACCGTGACCCTGATCGACATGCTCGCCAGCGGCCAGACCGGTTTGCATTGGAGCTTGCTGACGCACCTGCTGCGCGAGTTCGGCATCGGTGGCGTCATCGGCCTTGGCGGCGGCTGGGTCATGCTGCAACTGGTCAACCGGATCAATCTGGCCAACGGGCTCTACCCGATTCTGGTGATAGCCGGCGGCCTGGTGGTCTTCGCCCTGACCAACGCCCTGCACGGCAGCGGTTTCCTTGCGGTGTACCTGTGCGGTCTGGTGATCGGCAATCGCCCGGTGCGCAGTCGCCACGGGATTTTGCACATGCTCGACGGCATGGCCTGGCTGGCGCAGATCGGGATGTTCCTCGTACTCGGCCTGTTGGTCACACCCCACGATTTGCTGCCCATCGCCCTGCCCGCCCTCGGGTTGGCGCTGTGGATGATTCTGTTTGCGCGGCCGCTGTCGGTGGTCGTCGGGTTGCTCCCGTTCAAAGCGTTCCATGGCCGCGAGAAAGCCTTTATTTCCTGGGTGGGCCTGCGCGGCGCAGTCCCGATCATTCTGGCGGTGTTCCCGCTGATGGCCGGGCTGCCCAATGCCCAGCTCTACTTCAACCTCGCGTTCTTTATCGTGCTGGTGTCGCTGCTGGTCCAGGGCACGAGCCTGCCATGGGTGGCGAAGCTGCTGAAGGTCACCGTGCCGCCAGAACCTGCGCCTATCTCTCGCGCCGCTCTGGAAGTCCACGTGACCAGCGAGTGGGAGCTGTTCGTTTATCGCCTCGGCGCCGAAAAATGGTGCATAGGTTCGCCCCTTCGCGACTTGAAAATGCCCGAAGGCACACGTATCGCAGCCCTGTTTCGTGGTCAGCAACTGCTCCATCCGTCGGGTAGTACCGTGCTCGAAGTCGATGATTTGCTGTGTGTTATCGGCCATGAACACAACCTTTCGGCCCTCGGAAAGCTCTTCAGCCAGGCGCCGCAACGGGGTCTGGATTTGCGCTTCTTCGGCGACTTCGTGCTCGAAGGAGATGCCCAGCTGGCCGCGGTTGCTGCCCTGTACGGGCTGAAGGTCGAAGGCATCGATCCGGACATGTCACTCGGCCGCTTCATCGCGCAGAAAGTGGGTGGTGCACCAGTAGTGGGCGACCAGGTTGAGTGGAACAGCACCATCTGGACAGTCGCGGTCATGGACGGGAACAAGATTGGTAAAGTGGGCGTCAGATTCCCCGAAGGAAGTCGCCCGGGTCCGGGACTCTTCCTCTAAACTCCCTACTTCGCCAGCTTTCGATCGGTCTCTATGTCAACCCTGCGCACCTATTTCTTCATGGCCCTGCTGGGCTTGAGCCTCACGGTCGGTACATTGCAAGCCGCCGAACCACCTTCCAGCGAAGCCGTGCAAGCAAGCCTGGACAAGATCGCCGATCGCAAACTGCCGGAAGCCGATCAGAAAGCCCTGCAAAGCATCCTGCAAAACACGCTGACACAGCTCAACAACAAGCGTGATTACGAGCAGAAGCTGATCGATCTCAAGCAGCAGCTGGCGACCGCCCCCAAGCAGAACATCGAGAATCAGCGTGAACTGACGCGGTTGAAGGGCACCAAGGTGCTGCCGGTGGAGCAACGCTTCGCCAACCTGTCGATTCAGCAACTTGAGCAGATGCTCACCGAGCGCTCAACCCAGCAAAGCGATCTGCAAAAGGCATTGGCCGATGCCAACAGCCTGGTCATCACTGCCCAAACCCGTCCCGAGCGCGCCCAGGCGGAAATCTCCGCCAGCCAGACGCGCATCCAGCAGATCAACAACATCCTCAAGGCCGGCAGGGACAATGGTAAGGCCCTGAGCGGTGAGCAGCGCGACCAGCTTAATGCCGAGCTTGCCGCCCTCAATGCGCTGATCCCGCTGCGACGCCAGGAACTGGCCGGTAACAGCCAGTTGCAAGACTTGGGTAACAGCCAGCATGACTTGCTCACGGAGAAATCCGATCGTCTGGACCAAGAGATCCAGGAACTGCAAAACCTGATCAACCAGAAGCGCCTGGCCCAGTCCCAGGAGACCGTCACCCAGCAGTCCATCGAAGCCCAGAAATCCGGTGGCAGTAGCTTGCTGGCCACTGAAAGCTCGATCAACCTGAAGCTGTCCGACTACCTGCTCAAAAGTACCGACCGCCTCAACATCGTCACCCAGCAAAACCTGCAAACCAAGCAGCAACTGGACAGCGTCACCCAGAGCGATTCGGCACTGGACGAGCAGATCAATGTGCTCAAAGGCAGCTTGCTGCTCTCCAAGATTCTCTACAAACAGAAGCAGGCCCTGCCGCGCCTCAAACTCGACCGCGACCTCGCCGACCAGATCGCCGACATTCGCCTGTATCAGTTCGATGTCAGCCAGCAACGCGAACTGCTGAGTAATCCGGCCACTTACGTCGACAATTTGCTGGCGACCCAACCGCCGGAGCAAGTCACCCCGCAACTGCGCAAGAGCCTGCTGGAACTGGCCAACACCCGCGCCGATTTGCTGGAGCGTTTGAACCGCGAATTGAGCGCAGTGCTCAATGAATCCATCACCCTGCAACTCAATCAGAAACAACTGCTGAGTACCGCGCAGAGCTTGCGCGCGACCCTCGACGAGCAGATGTTCTGGATCCCCAGCAACAAACCGCTGGATTTCGAGTGGATGCACGGCGTGCCGGAGCGCCTGCAGCGTCAGGTCACGACCCTGCCCTGGGCCTCCAGCGTGAGCGAGCTGTACGACGGTCTGACCCAGCGACCGCTGCTGTTCCTGCCGCTGGCGTTGTTGATCGGCGCGCTGCTGTGGCGTCGCAAGAGCCTGTATGCCCGCCTGAACAAGGTTCACCAGGACATCGGTCACTTCAAGCGTGACAGTCAGTTGCACACGCCGCAGGCGATCCTGATCAATATCCTGCTGGCGATGCCGGTTTCCCTCGCCCTCGCCTTATGTGGCCTGGCCTTGCAGATCGATGCTCGCGGGCAAAACGCCAACATGGGCGCGGCACTGTTGCAAATGGCGCAGGCCTGGCTGGTGTTCTACACCGCCTACCGCATTCTCGCGCCGGGTGGCGTGGCAGAGCTGCACTTCCGCTGGGAAAAACCCCAGGTCGAATTCCTGCAAGGCTGGGTCCGCCGACTCGGGCTGGTAGTGATGGCGCTGGTTGCCGTGGTGGCAGTTGCCGAGCTGCAACCGGCGGCGCTGGCAGATGACGTACTCGGCATGCCGGTGGTACTTACCTGTTATGCATTAATGGCCTGGCTGCTCAGCCGCCTGCTGATCAGCAGCCCGACTCACCAGAACGCCTCACTGTTCCGCAAGGCCGTGGGGATCATGTTCACGGCGCTACCGATCGCGTTGTTTGTGGCCGTGTGCTTCGGCTACTACTACACCGCGCTGAAACTCAGCGATCGGCTGATCAACACCCTTTACCTGCTGATGTTCTGGCTGGTGATCGAAGCCACCTTCGTCCGCGGCCTCAGCGTTGCAGCCCGACGCCTGGCCTATCAGCGTGCCCTGGCCAAACGCCAGGCCGCCAAAGAGGCTGGCGACGGCGAAGCGGTGATCGAAGAGCCAACGCTGGACATCGAAAAGGTCAACGAACAGTCCTTGCGCCTGATCCGCCTGGCGCTGCTCGGTGGGTTCATGGCCGCGCTGTATTGGGTCTGGTCGGACCTGATCTCGGTGTTCTCGTACCTGGACAACATCACCCTCTACGAATACACCAGCGGCACCGGCGCCAACATGAGCATGGTGCCGATCAGCATCGGCGACATGCTCGGCGCGCTGATCATCATTGGCATCACCTTCGCCCTCGCGCGCAACTTGCCGGGGCTGCTGGAAGTCCTGGTGCTGTCCAAGCTGAACCTGGCTCAGGGCAGTGCTTACGCCACGACCACCTTGCTGTCCTATGTGATCGCCGGCATAGGCTTCGTTTCCACCCTGTCGACCCTCGGCGTGAGCTGGGACAAGCTGCAATGGCTGGTGGCGGCGCTGTCGGTGGGGCTTGGTTTCGGGATGCAGGAGATCTTTGCGAACTTCATCTCCGGGATCATGATCCTGTTCGAACGCCCGGTACGGATCGGCGACACGATCACCATCGGCAACCTGTCGGGCACCGTGAGCAAGATACGTATTCGCGCCACGACCATTACCGACTTCGACCGCAAGGACATCATTGTCCCGAACAAGACGTTCATCACCGGGCAATTGATCAACTGGTCCCTGACCGACACCATCACCCGTGTAACGCTCAAGCTCGGCGTCGACTACGGCTCGGACCTGGACCTGGTCAAAGAGCTGTTGCTCAAGGCCGCCAGAGAAAACCCGCGCGTCCTGAAAGATCCGGAGCCCCACGTGTATTTCCTGAACTTCGGCGAAAGCACGCTCGACCACGAGCTGCGCATGCACGTGCGCGACCTCGGTGACCGAAACCCGGTACTCGACGAGGTCAACCGCTTCATCAATCGCGAGTTCAAGAAGCAGCACATCAACATCTCGTTCCGGCAGATGGAGGTTTACCTCAAGAACCTTCATGGCCAGGAATACAAAATGGTGCCGATCGAGCCGGAAACCAAAACCATCGTGCCGCTGGTCGATGGCAAACCGCCGCAAGAGCCTCCTGCCGCCAAGCTCGACTAACCCGCTTATCCCTAGCAGAATGCTCGGACATTCTGCTGGAGATGGCCGGTGAAAGCCCTCGACGAACTGACCTTCGATAACCGCTTCGCCCGCCTGGGCGATGCCTTTAGCGCCCATGTGCTGCCTGAACCCATCGACAACCCTCGACTGGTGGTGGCCAGCCCCGCCGCCATGGCGCTGCTTGATCTGGATCCGGCCGTGGCCGACACCCCGGAGTTCGCCGAGCTGTTCAGTGGCCACAAGCTCTGGGCGGACGCGGTGCCGAGGGCGATGGTCTATTCCGGTCACCAGTTTGGCTCCTACAACCCCCAATTGGGCGATGGTCGCGGGTTGCTGCTGGGTGAGGTCTACAACGAAGCCGGGGAACACTGGGATTTGCACCTGAAAGGCGCCGGTCAGACGCCCTTCTCGCGCATGGGCGATGGACGGGCGGTATTGCGCTCGTCGATCCGCGAGTTTCTGGCGTCTGAAGCGCTGAACGCCCTGAACATTCCGACCACCCGGGCGCTGTGCGTGATCGGTTCAGATACCCCGGTCTGGCGCGAGAAACAGGAACGCGCGGCCATGGTCCTGCGCCTGGCGCCGAGCCATATCCGTTTCGGGCATTTCGAGTATTTCTACTACACCAAACGCCCCGAGCAGCAGAACGAACTGGGCCAGCACGTCCTGGCCATGCACTTTGCGGAGTGTCTCGAACAACCGGAGCCTTATCTGGCGATGTTCCGGGAAATCGTCGAGCGCAATGCCGAGCTGATCGCCAAATGGCAAGCCTATGGTTTCTGCCACGGCGTGATGAACACCGACAACATGTCGATACTGGGCATCACCTTCGACTTCGGTCCGTTCGCATTCCTCGATGACTTCGACGCCAACTTCATCTGCAACCATTCTGATGATCAGGGCCGCTATTCCTTCAGCAACCAGGTGCCAATCGGCCAGTGGAACCTCAGCGCCCTCGCCCAGGCGCTGACGCCTTTCATCAGCGTCGAGGCCCTGCGCGAAACATTGGGGTTATACCTGCCGCTGTATCAGGCCCATTACCTGGACCTGATGCGCCACCGCCTCGGCCTCACCACCGCCGAAGACGATGACCAGAAACTGCTCGAACAGCTGCTGCAGCTGATGCAGAACAGCGGCGTCGACTACAGCCTGTTCTTCCGTCGCCTGGGCGACGAAGCACCGCAACTGGCCGTCGCCCGACTGCGCGATGACTTCGTCGACATCAAAGGTTTCGATGTCTGGGCCGAACACTACATCGCCCGGGTGGCGCGTGAAGGAGAGATTGACCAGCCGCAGCGCCGCGAACGGATGCACGCTGTGAACCCGCTCTACATCCTGCGCAACTACCTGGCGCAAAAAGCCATCGATGCGGCAGAGGGCGGCGATTACTCAGAGGTTCGCCGTTTGCATGCGGTGCTGAGCAAGCCGTTCGAGGAACAACCGGGGATGGAACGTTACGCCGAACGGCCGCCGGAGTGGGGCAAGCATCTGGAGATCAGTTGTTCGTCTTAATCGTGCTCAATCTAATGGATCGATGGCGCTGACGACTCGGCTAACGATATCCGCCATCGTCACCTCGTCGAGACGCTCGATGAATTTGGCAGACCCATCTCGGACACGCTGCTCAATATCGAAACTGCGCACCTGATTACATACGGCCACACCGTTTGTTTCATGACCGGAGATGATGACTGCCAACCCGCTGTTTCGACTGAAACTTCCGACGCTGGTCACTGGCACGGTCATGCTGACACCCAGTGCATTTATTTCTCTTGGTGTTATGACGACGAAGCGATGTCGGTTCATCATCTCGCGCCCCGCCACGGGATTAGGGTCAATCCAGTAGACATCGCCCCGCTGGGGAGCTTGCCGGCGAACCATCAACCCAGCTCCCGGCCGACTGGATCACCTTCGCGTGCAGACGCGGTCAATGCGTTCAGCTCAGACATTTCTTCAGAGCCCTCGAGCAGTTCTGCGAGGCTGAAGCGCTTGCGAGTCGTCGGAGAAACCGGGCGGGCTATCAACTCGCCATCGACTACATTCAGCTCCAATTGGGCTCCCACTTCCAGGTGCAAGAGCTTGAGTAAAGTAGGCGGGAGCGTAATCACCGCAGCGCCGCCTTGACGGCGTATTTTGGAAGTCACGGACATGGGGTAACTCCTATCCGAAGAAAGTGAGATATCGATTGGTCGATAAGTGCAACAAAAGTAGCACGTGATTGATGGCAAAGCGAACACCTCGAAAACGATTGAAGGCCTGAATTGCTCCCCAGCGTAGTTGCCGTTTCAGAACTGAATGCCTGGAAACTGTGAGCAGTTGCAACTGCCTTCGAGCCTGTGATGAGACGGCTACACTTGATAAACCCAGCTGTCGACTCCAACTCACCGTCATTGATTGCCCGATATTTTGGAGCCCGAAATGACCGACCCACTCCTCATCCCCTGCCCCCACTGCGACGGACTGAACCGCATCCCTGCCGAACGCATCAACGACCACCCTAAATGCGGCCGCTGCAAAGCCGAGGTGCTGTTGAACAAGCCCTTCGAATTGAAACAAAGCGCTTACGCCAGTCAGATCAAAGGCGATCTGCCGCTGCTGGTGGACGTGTGGGCGGACTGGTGCGGGCCGTGCAAGTCATTTGCGCCGGTGTTCGAGCAGGCGGCTGTGCAACTGGCGGGCAAATGTCGACTGGCCAAGCTGGACAGCGAAGCTAACCAGGCGTTGTCGGCGCAGTTGGGGGTTCGCTCGATTCCGAGCCTGATTTTGTTCAAGAACGGCCGGGAAGTGGCCCGCCAGAGCGGAGCGTTTCCGCTGCCACAGTTGATGAGCTGGTTACGTAGCCAGGGGATTTAAAGTCACGGCAGATCCAAATGTGGGAGCGAGCCTGCTCGCGATAGGGCCGTAACAACCAACATCGTTGTTGACTGTTACACCTCAATCGCGAGCAGGCTCGCTCCCACATGGGTTCTGTGTTGTCGGAAAATCAGGCGTTTTCGAGAAGGCTATGCAGCTCCACGAATTGCTGCGTCAGCTTGTGTCGAGGATCGAGATGGATCAGCGGCGTATTGGCCTGATGGGATTCGCGCATGCGCACCGACGTACTCAGGTAAACAGGCAGCACCGGCAATCCTTCCGCAATCAACTCGTCGAGAATTTGCTGAGGCAGGCTGGCCCGGGCCTGAAACTGGTTAACGACGATGCCTTCTACTTCCAGGCCTTCGTTATGGTCTTCCTTCAGTTCTTCGATTTCAGCCAGCAAACCGTACAGTGCCTGGCGCGAAAAACTGTCGCAATCGAACGGTATTAACACGCGATCTGCTGCGATCAATGCCGAAACCGCATAGAAATTCAATGCTGGCGGCGTATCGAGATAAATTCGGTCGTAATCTTCGGACAATTCGTCGAGCAGCTTACGCAGCTTGTTGATTTTGTGTTTCGCCTCAAGCTTGGGCTGCAAATCGGCCAGCTCGGCAGTGGCGGTGATGACATGGAGGTTGTCGAAAGGGGTTTCGTAGATATCGACCCTGTTTTTCTTCGAGAACGGCCCGGAAGACAGTGTCTGCTTGAAGAAATCGGCAATGCCCATCGGTATGTCATTACCGGTAAGGCCCGTCAGGTACTGGGTGGAGTTTGCCTGGGCATCGAGATCCACCAATAGGGTGCGATAGCCTTCGCTGGCGCTGACCGCTGCCAGATTGCAGGCAATGCTGGATTTGCCTACGCCACCTTTTTGATTAAACACCACGCGACGCATGTCAAAACCTCCGTGTATCAAAGAATGACCGAGTGTAGTGGTCTACCACGCCGCTTAGCTACCTCCTCCGTTGCAATATGAATGCTGGCCAAGCGACATCTTTCCACGGACCAACCGGTACATTTCGTTGTGCAAAATGTAACCAGCATTTGCTACACGCCCGCCGCACCGGGATAATGCGCGCCACTCGGCGCCTGGCGCCACGCAAGGCATGTCGCTGGTTTGTGACTCACTGCGTCAAAAAAGCCCCAGGGGCGGGATGAATGTCTGTGATCAATTTCAACATCGCCCAATGGCGCGCTTGGGCCCCTGGGCTCGAAAGTGTGGACGATTGGCAGGCCTGGAGCCGCGATCCGGTCGTACTGCCGAGCAGCGATGCAGCCCCCGACGTCTCTTTTCTGCCCGCGATGCAGCGTCGCCGGCTCAGCCGTCTGGCGCGGATGGCCTTCAGTGTTGGCTGGCCGTTGGCCGATGGTCTGAAGGACTTACCGCTGGTCTTTATATCCCGACACGGTGAAACACCGCGTACCTTCGATATCCTTAGTGAACTGGCTGCTGATCAGCCACTTTCACCCACTCAGTTCAGCCTCTCGGTTCACAACGCAATCATCGGTCTCTGGTCGATCATGCGGGGCGAAACCAGTGAAATGACTGCGCTCGCGGCGGCCGGCGACGGTCTGGAACACGGCATGCTAGAGGCTGCGGCACTGCTTGAAGAAGGCGCGCCTGCGGTGCTGGTGGTGGTCACCGAAGAGCAACCGCCCGAAGCCTACTCGACCTGGATTGACGATGTGCCGTTCCCCTATGCGCTGGGTCTGATGCTCACACCCGGTAAAGATTGGCAGCTGTCCCTGAACAGCACTTCACAAGCATTGTCCAAACCCCACTGGCCTCACGCATTGAATCTCTTGCGTACCCTGCTCGGCCAGCAGACCACCTGCCAACATGCCTGGAAAAATCGTGTATGGACCTGGCAACGCAACCTGTAACCGGAAAAGCCCGCGACGCCTATTACTGGCGTTTGCTGGCGACTGCCGCGAGTTTCACCCTCTTCGGGTTGGGCGGGCTGTGCCTGCGCCTGTTGGTTTTCCCGATCCTGAACTGCCTGCCTGGTGATACCCGGACCCACAGGCTGCGGGCAAGGAAAACCGTTAGTCGCTGCTTCTGGTTTTTTGTGCGGTTCATGGCCCGCTCCGGCGTGCTGACCTACGACATTCAGGGCGCCGAAAAGCTCGGCCGGCCAGGGCAGATGATCGTGGCCAATCACCCGTCGCTGATCGACGTAGTGTTTCTGATTGGCCTTGTGCCCCATGCTAACTGCGTGGTCAAAAAAAGCCTGTGGGAAAATCCCTTCACCCGTGGCCCCCTGCGCAGCACCGACTACATCAGTAACGACGGCAGCATGGACATGCTCGATGCCGCCGCCGATGCACTGAAAAGCGGCCAGACCCTGATCATCTTTCCCGAAGGCACTCGCACCCAGCCCGGTGAACCACCGGCCTTTCATCGGGGGGCAGCGGCAATCGCGCTGCGCGGTGCGAAAATCCTCACCCCGGTGACCATTAAAGTCAGCCCCACGACGCTCACCAAGGCAGAGCCCTGGTATCGGATCCCGAAACGTCGCGTGCACTTCAGTTTCCACGTCGGGGCCGATATAGACCCACAAGCCTTCGCCGCGTGTGGCCCGGCGCCCCAGGCCTCACGCAAGCTCAACGATTTTTTGCATTCTTACTACATTAAGGAGCTCGCCGAAGATGAGCGATCTACACCGTGAAATCAAACAACTGATCATTGACGCCCTGGGCCTCGAAGACATCAGCGCACAGGACATCGGCGACGACCAGACGCTGTTCGGCGAAGGCCTGGGCCTGGACTCGGTAGATGCGCTTGAACTCGGCCTGGCGATCCAGAAAAAGTACGGCATCAAAATCGATGCCGATGCGAAGGACACGCGCAATCACTTCAGTAACGTGGCGAGCCTTGCGGCGTTCGTCACCGCAAAACAGGCAGCTTGAGACCGGACCATGCAAACTCGTGACGACATATTCAACACCTTGCGCGATGCCTTGGTCGAACTCTTCGAGCTGGACCCCGAGCGCGTAAGCCTGGAATCCAATCTGTACCAGGACCTGGAAATCGACAGTATCGATGCCGTCGACCTGATCGATCACATCAAGCGTCAAACCGGCAAGAAAATCGCCGCCGAGGAATTCAAATCGGTGCGTACCGTCAGCGACGTGGTAGAGGCGGTTTACCGTCTGGTTGAACCCGCCGCATGAGCCGATTGATCGGCCTGGGCCTGCTGCTGGCGGGCCTGCTGTACCCTTTCGCGGTGTATTTCGGCATGGAGCATTTCGCCCCGTGGCAATTTGGTTTGCTACTGGGCAGCTTGTGGCTGGCGCGGGCGCTATTGGGGTCACGCAAGCCAGGCAGCATGTGGATGGCGATCACCGCGATAACGTTTTGCCTGTTACTGGCCGTGTTCGACAGCCCGCTCTTGCTGCGCTGGTACCCGGTGCTGATCAGCGCATTCATGCTCGGCCTGTTTGGTCTGAGCCTGAAATTCGGTCCGCCGATGGTCGAACGCCTGGCTCGCCTGCGTGAGCCGCATCTGCCGGCCAAGGCCATTGTTTATACCCGCCAGGTGACCATCGCCTGGAGCGTTTTTTTTCTGTGTAACGGTTTGCTGGCCGCAGCCCTGACCCTCTGGGCTCCGCTGAGTTGGTGGATGTTGTACACCGGCCTGATCTCCTACGGGTTGATGGGGCTGCTGTTTGCCATTGAATGGCTGATACGCCAACGGGTACGAGGCCACCCATGAATTGGATAAAACTTGAGCACCTGCTGCTCAAGGCTCAGCCGGAGCGCGCCGTGACGGCCGAGCCGGTACTGAATCACGCGCACCTGTGCGAACAGGCATTGCGTCTGGCCGCCGGCCTGAAAGAGCAAGGCGTGCAGCGTGTCGCTGTGCATTTCGACGACGCAGCGGATCTGGCCATTGCCCTGCTCGGTGCCTGGCGCGCCGGTGTCAGCGTGCTGCTGCCTGCCGATCTGCAACTCCAGACGCGCCAGCGCTGGTCGAGCGACGTCGACCTGTGGCTGACCGATCTGGCAGACGATGGGCACCTGGCCGATTATCAACATCCGCCAATGCCCCCTGCCGAGCTGGATCTGGACCTTTGTCGGTTGAGCGTGTGCACGTCCGGTTCCAGCGGTGAACCCAAGCGGATCGAGAAAACCCTTCGTCAACTGGCCAATGAAGTCCAAGCACTGGAAGCGCTCTGGGGCGCGGACCTGGGCGAGGCTTGCATCATCTCAAGCGTCGCCACCCAGCATATTTATGGATTGCTGTTCAGGGTGCTGTGGCCGCTGTGCGCCGGACGCCCGTTCGTACGCAAGCAACTGGCCTTCCCGGAGGACCTGCAGCGCGCCAGCCGCGAACAGGATACCTTCGCCTGGGTCGCCAGCCCGGCGCTGCTCAAGCGCATGGGCGACAACCTCGACTGGCCAGCCTTGAGCGCGGTGCGTCGGGTTTTCTCATCCGGCGGCGCCTTGCCGGCCGAGGCCGCGCAACGTTTGCAGCAGCGCTTGCAACAATGGCCGACCGAAATCCTCGGCAGCTCGGAAACGGGGGGTATTGCCTGGCGTCAGGCAGACGATCTGTGGCAACCCTTTACCGGCGTCAAGTTGAGCCAGGACAGCGACGGCGCACTGCTTATCGCTTCACCTTATCTGCCACCCGGTCATACCGAGCACACTGCGGATGCTGCGCGAATCGCTGCCGACGGCCGATTCGAATTGCTGGGACGGCTGGACCGAATCGTCAAACTCGAAGAAAAACGTATCTCGCTACCGATGCTCGAACACGCCCTGATAGCCCACGACTGGGTGGCTGAAGCGCGCCTCGGCGTGGTGCAGGAAAACCGCGCCTCATTGGGCGCGCTGCTGGTGCTAAGCGAGTCCGGCATGCATGCCTTGCGCAATCAAGGCCGGCGCACACTCACCGAAGCACTGCGCCAGCACCTGAGCCAGCACTGCGAAACCCTGGCGCTGCCGCGACGCTGGCGTCTTTTGCGACAACTGCCGATGAACGCGCAGGGCAAACTGCCGCAAGCACAGGTCGAAGCATTGCTGTTGGCACCGCGTCCAAAAACACCGGAGGTGCTCGAACAGGTTGAGGTCGAGGGTGAGTGGAGCCTGCAATTGGCGGTGCCACCGGACCTCGCCTTCTTCAGTGGTCATTTCCCGCAGACGCCGGTGCTGCCAGGCGTGGTGCAGGTGGATTGGGCGTTAAGCCTTGGCCAGCGACTGATGAACCTGCCGAACACATTTGCCGGCATGGAAGTTCTGAAATTTCAGCAACTGGTGCGTCCTGGGGATGAAGTGCAACTGCATCTGCGCTTCGACCCAATACGCAGCAAGTTGTATTTCGCCTATCGCAATGAGACCGCGACCTGTTCAAGCGGGCGGATTTTGCTGGAGGCCAATGGTGGGTAAATTGCGATCCTCTGTAGCAGCTGCCGAAGGCTGCGTCCGAGTGCGAAGCACTCGCCTTGGCCTGCCCATTCACTCCAAAAAACCCTCAACGACCGCTTCGCGGCCGGACGCAGGCTTCGCCAGCTGCTACAGGGGCGAGGTGTGAATCTTCATGCATAACCCCTGCGCCATCATCCCCGTGTACAACCACGAAACCGCCATCACCACCGTGGTCGATGCGGTGCTCGGCAGTCGCCTGCCATGCATTCTGGTTGACGATGCCAGCGATCCAGCCTGTGCAAAAGTACTCGACCAACTGGCCCAGCGCGAGAACGTCTACCTGATCCGCCTCACCGCTAACCAGGGCAAGGGCGGCGCGGTCATGACCGGTCTGCGCGAGGCTTCACGCCTGGGTTTCAGTCACGCCTTGCAAGTGGACGCCGATGGTCAACACGACCTGCTGGACGTGAGCCTATTCATCGAGCAATCGCGTGCGCATCCCGAGGCAGTCATCTGCGGTTATCCGCAATACGACGCCAGCGTGCCAAAGGGTCGCTTGTATGCCCGCTACCTGACTCACGTCATGGTCTGGATCAACACGCTGTCGTTGCAGATACGCGACTCCATGTGCGGCTTTCGCGTGTATCCCGTGCCACCGACCCTGGCGCTGATCAATTCGGCAAAAATTGG
Organism: Pseudomonas sp. LBUM1643; assembly: GCF_059716215.1. Classification (NCBI taxonomy): domain Bacteria; kingdom Pseudomonadati; phylum Pseudomonadota; class Gammaproteobacteria; order Pseudomonadales; family Pseudomonadaceae; genus Pseudomonas; species Pseudomonas sp. LBUM1643. The sequence goes on along the minus strand of NZ_CP166813.1, from coordinate 462,460 downwards.
CAAACGCATGGATTTCGACTCGGACATTCTGGTGCGACTGGCCTGGCGCAACCAGCCCATGCACTGGCTGCCCACCAAGGTTCATTACCCGCTGGACGGCGTTTCGCATTTCCGCCTGTTCCACGACAACGTGCTGATTTCGAGCATGCACACACGACTGTTCTTCGGCATGTTGCTGCGGGCGCCGGTGATTCTCTGGCGGCGGTGGCGAGCATGAGCGTCGACAACGAACACTGGGCCGACCGCGAGGAACGCGGCAGTTTCTGGCTGATGAAATTCACCGCCGTCTGTGCAAAAGTGCTGGGCCGGCGGCTGCTCAGCCCGCTGCTGTACGGCATCGTCCTGTACTTTTTCCTGTTCGGCCGCAGCGCTCGTAAAAGCGCCTGGCAATACCAGCAGCGCCTCGCCGACTGGAGTGGCCGCAGCGAACTGCGCCCGACCCATTGGCGGGTGTTCGGTCAGTTCATGGCGTTTGCCGATTCCATGCTCGACAAGCTCGACGTATGGAACGGCAAACTGAGCATCGAGCAGATCGAAATAATCGACCCGGCGCTGCTGCGCAATCAGCTGCGCGGTACTCGCGGGCAGATGCTGGTGGGCGCACATTTGGGCAACCTCGAAGTCTGCCGTGCGCTTGCCGAGATCGGCGAAAAGGTCACCATGAACGTGCTGGTACACACCAAGCACGCCGAACAATTCAACCGTTTGCTGGGCGAAGCCGGGGCGACCAACCTGCGCCTGATCCAGGTCAGCGAGCTGAACCCGGTGATCATGCTGCAACTGCATGAGCGCCTGGAGCGCGGCGAATGGCTGGCGATTGCCGGCGACCGCGTGCCGCTGCACGGCGGGCGAAGCGTCACGGTGGACTTTCTCGGGCATCAAGCGGCGTTCCCGCAAGGACCGTGGCTGCTGGCCGGACTGCTCAAGTGCCCGGTCAATCTGTTGCTGTGCCTCAAGAAACCCACAGGCGACTATCGACTGACCCTCGAACCGTTCACCGACGCCGTGGTATGGAAACGAAGCGAGCGCGAGCAGGTCATTCATCAGTGGGCGACCCGCTACGCCGAACGCTTGGGTCACTATTGCCTCGAAGCCCCTCAACAGTGGTTCAACTTTTACCCTTTCTGGAAGACCGATGACGACGCCAACGCTTGAGCCGGTAACTTTCGGCGAACTCCCTTTGTCCATCGAAGACGTGCTGGCCCTCGCCAACCGTCAGGCGCCGACGCAATTGCAAGGCGACCCCGAGTTCCGTCGGCGTATCGCCAAGGGCGCGCAGTTCCTGGATTCCCTGCTGGACAAGGAAGGCGTGATCTACGGTGTCACCACCGGTTATGGCGACTCTTGCGTGGTGGCGGTGCCGCTGCATCACGTCGAGGCGCTGCCCCGTCATCTGTACACGTTCCACGGCTGCGGCCTGGGCAAATTGCTCGACGCCCAGGCGACTCGGGCGGTACTCGCGGCGCGTTTGCAGTCGCTGTGCCAAGGAGTGTCCGGGGTTCGCGTGGAACTGCTCGAACGCCTCCAGGCGTTCATCGAACACGACATCCTGCCGCTGATTCCCGAGGAAGGTTCGGTGGGCGCCAGCGGGGATCTGACGCCGTTGTCGTATGTTGCCGCGACGTTGTCGGGTGAGCGCGAAGTGATGTTCCGTGGCGAACGTCGACAGGCCGCTGATGTGCATAACGAACTCGGCTGGGCGCCGTTGGTGCTGCGTCCCAAGGAAGCGCTGGCGTTGATGAACGGCACCGCCGTCATGACCGGCCTCGCTTGCCTGGCCTATGCTCGCGCCGATTACCTGTTGCAACTCGCCACGCGCATCACGGCGCTGAACGTGGTTGCGCTGCAAGGCAATCCGGAGCACTTCGACGAGCGCCTGTTCGCCGCCAAGCCTCATCCCGGCCAGATGCAAGTGGCCGCCTGGCTGCGCAAGGACCTGGCAATCGACGCGCCGACTGCACCGTTGCATCGCCTTCAGGACCGCTATTCCCTGCGTTGTGCGCCGCACGTTCTCGGCGTGCTGGCCGACAGCCTGAACTGGCTGCGCTCGTTCATCGAGATCGAGCTCAACAGCGCCAATGACAACCCGATCATCGACGCCGAAGCTGAGCGTGTACTGCACGGCGGGCACTTTTACGGCGGTCACATTGCCTTCGCGATGGACAGCCTGAAGAACCTGGTCGCCAACGTCGCCGATCTGCTGGATCGCCAACTGGCACTTCTGGTGGACGAGCGTTACAACCACGGCCTGCCGAGCAATCTGTCCGGCGCCAGCGCTGATCGCGCGATGCTCAACCACGGCTTCAAGGCTGTGCAGATCGGCACCAGCGCCTGGACCGCCGAAGCGCTGAAAAACACCATGCCCGCCAGCGTGTTTTCGCGCTCCACCGAGTGTCACAACCAGGACAAGGTGAGCATGGGCACCATCGCGGCGCGCGACGCCATTCGCGTGCTTGAACTGACCGAACAGGTCGCTGCCGCTACGCTATTGGCCGCCAACCAAGGCGTCTGGTTGCGCAGCAAAGCCGAGGACGCGCGTCCTCTGCCACCGGCCCTGGCGGCCATGCACGAAGCCCTGGGCAAAGACTTCCCGCCGGTCATCGAAGACCGGGCTCTGGAAGGCGAATTGCGTCTGTGCCTCAAGCAAATTGCCGAACAACACTGGAGGCTTCATGCGTAGCAAGGGCGTGCTTCACACCGATACGGAAATCCAGGTGCCATTTTTCGACGTCGACACCATGCACGTCGTCTGGCACGGCCATTACGTCAAATACCTCGAAGTCGCCCGTTGCGCGTTGCTGGACAAGATCGGCCACAACTACACCGCCATGGTCGAGTCGGGCTATGCCTGGCCGGTGATCGACCTGCAACTGCGTTACGTACGTGGTGCCGTGTTCGGCCAGAAGCTGAACGTGCGGGCCAATCTGGTGGAATGGGAAAACCGCCTGAAGATCAACTACCTGATCAGCGACCTGGACACCGGCGAACGCCTGACCCGCGCCGTGTCCATTCAAGTCGCCGTCGACATGGACAGCCGCGAGATGCAACTCGCATCGCCCAAGGTCTTTACCGACGCAGTCGAAAGGATGCTTCCATGACTCCGGGAATCGACACCTCTTTTGATGCCCGGCCACTCCCTTGTGGCAAGCGAGCTTGCTCGCGCTTGAGTGCGCAGCACTCACCAATCCGCCGATTTTGGGGCCGCTACGCAGCCCAGCGCGAGCAAGCTCGCTCGCCACGGTCAATGTTCAAATACCTCGCGATGCTGGCGCTGCTTGGGCTTTCGTCGATTGCTAACGCTTTTGATCTGCAGCAACTCAGCGATCAACTGGCCAAACCCTATGTCATCCACGGCCATTTCATCCAGGAAAAACACCTGCGCGCCCTGCCTCAGCCGTTGACCAGCAAGGGCACGTTCATCCTCGCAAAAAATCAGGGCCTGCTGTGGTTACTGAAAACACCGCTGCAACAGGATTACCGCATCAACGACAAAGGCATCTCACGACGTGATGCCAACGGTTGGCAACTGCTACCGGGCAAAAGTGCCGGTGCCGAGCACAACCGTTTGTTCCTCGCGGTATTGCAAGGTGATAGCAGCGGGCTGACCCGGGATTTCGAGCTGTCGCTGAGCGGTGATGCGCAGGACTGGAAGCTGACATTGATCCCCCGCTCGATGTTGCTCAAGCAGGTGTTCAACCAGATCAACATCACCGGGGGTGAGTTGGTGCGCAGCATCGAACTGCTGGAAACCCAGGGCGACAGCACCCTGCTGCGCATGCAGGACAGCACCAGCGCACAACCGTTAACCGATGCGGAGCAGCATGACTTTGCCGAATGAACGCAGGCTCCCGACGTTCTTTCTGATCCTGCTGCTGGCGGTGCTCGCGCTCGCTGGTTGGCAATGGCGTGACGGCCCTCCGCTGTCGGCCAACCTGATGGAGCTGGTGCCGGGCACCGCCCCTGACGCATTGGAACTGCGCGCCGAACAACGCATGCAAGAACCGCTCAACCGGGAAATGCTGGTGCTGGTCGGCCATACCGATCGCCAGCAAGCCGTCGCGATGGCGCAGAAACTCGGGGAGCAGTGGCAGGCCAGCGGCCTGTTCGAAAAGGTCCAGTGGAACCTGCAAGCCGACCTGCCGGCGTTGCGCACGCAACTGCTGCAAGGTCGATTGGCAATGCTTTCCGCAGAGGATCGGCAACAGCTGATCGAGCATCCCGACGCGTTCATCCAACAGCGCGTACAAGCGCTGTTCGACCCTTTCACTGGCTTCACGCTGGTGCCGAGCCAGGATGACTGGCTGGGCCTGACCGGACGTATCCAGAACAGCCAGCCGCAGCACGGCGCAGTGCAGCTGGACATCGGCAGCGGCGCGCTGATCGCCGATGCCGACGGCAAAAGTTGGGTATTGCTGCGAGCACGCACCACTGGCAACGCCTTCGACATGAAGCTGCCGTTGCAAGTGGCCGACCTGCTCCAGACCAGTCGCGAAGAAGCGGCGCAGGCCGACGTGCAACTACTCGCCGCCAGTGGCCTGCTGTACGCCGCCAACGGTCAGCAGCAAGCCACCCGCGAGATGACCTGGGTGGGCGGCGGCGCTACGGTCGGGATTTTGCTGTTGCTGTTGCTGGCCTTCAGACGTTGGCGCGTTGTGCTCGCGTTCGTCCCGGTGCTGGTAGGCATGTTGTTCGGTGCAGTCGCGTGCGTCGCGTTGTTCGGTCATATGCATGTCATGACGCTGGTGCTGGGTTCCAGCCTGATCGGCGTTGCCGTCGACTACCCGCTGCATTACCTGTCCAAGAGCTGGAGCCTGAAACCCTGGCACAGCTGGCCGGCCTTGCGCCTGACGTTGCCCGGCCTGACGCTGAGCCTGATCACCAGTTGCATCGGCTATCTCGCCCTGGCCTGGACGCCCTTCCCGGCCCTGACCCAAATCGCCGTGTTCTCTGCCGCCGGGCTGCTTGGCGCTTATCTGTCTGCGGTGTGCCTGTTACCCGCGCTGCTCAAGGGCGTGGATCTGCGACCGGCGCAATGGCCGCTGACAGTGTCCGAATACTTGCTGAAGCTGCGCGAAACATTGCTCAAACATGCCAGCACGCCGGTGCTGCTGGCCTTGCTGATCGCCTTCTGCGTGGGCGGCCTGTTAAAGCTCGACAGCAAGAACGACATTCGCCAATGGGTCGGCGCACCGCAGCAATTGACCGATGAAGCTCAAGCCATTGCTCGCATCACCGGCTTTCAACCTACCAGCCAGTTCTTCCTGGTGCGGGCGGCCAATCAAGAGGAATTGCTCGATCGGCAAACCGCGCTGAGCGACCGTCTGGATCAACTGGTCAACCTGGAAAAGCTTCAGGGCTACCTCTCGCTCAATCAATTGGTCAGTCCGCCAAGCGAGCAGCTGCAAGCACGCGAAGCGCTAAAAAAACTGGCGCAATTCTGGCAGCCACTGCTCGACCTCGGTGTGCCGGCCGAAGCGCTGCAAGCCGAAGTGACGAAGCTGCAGGCGTTGCCCACTCAGGACATCGACGCAGCACTGGCCGGCCCCTTGGCGGAACCTTATCGCCCACTCTGGCTGGGCCCGACCGATGACGGCGGTGTAGCGGCCATGGTCAGCCTGCAAGGTCTGAACAACCCTGCGCTGCTGCAAGTTCAGGCGCGGGACTTGCCGGGCGTGGAACTGGTCGATCGCCTCGGTGAACTGAATTCGGTGTTTGCCGCCACCCAGATCAGCGCCGCCGAATTGAAACTCGCCTCCTGCGTATTGATCGTGCTGGTGCTGATCCTGCCGTTCGGCCTCGGCGGCGCCCTGCGCATCGTCGCCCTGCCGTTGCTGGCCGCACTGTGTAGCCTGGCCAGTCTGGGCTGGTTGGGACAACCGTTGACGTTGTTCAGCCTGTTCGGCCTGCTGCTGGTGACGGCGATCAGTGTCGATTACGCGATCCTCATGCGCGAGCAGGTCGGCGGCGCTGCCGTGAGCCTGCTGGGCACCTTGCTGGCAGCGCTGACCACCTGGCTGTCGTTCGGTTTACTGGCGGTATCGAGCACACCCGCCGTCAGCAACTTTGGTCTGTCGGTGAGCCTGGGCCTGGCGTTCAGCTTCATGCTGGCGCCGTGGGCCGGGCGACAAAACCATGCGGTTGCGGTAGCGGAGCCGGCAGCGTGATGATCCTCGGGTTTTGGGCAATGGCCCTGGCGCTGTTCGCCGTGGCCACCCGTGTCGGGCGCCACTTCGGCCTGATCCCGATCGTCAGCCAATTGCTGCTGGCGACCCTCGGCTTGCCGTTGTTGATGTACTTCTGGATCGAGCCGGGCTGGCAGTTGAGCGGCGCTCAACTGATCTCGCCAACCTGGCTGAAAAATCTCTACAGCCTGAGTTTTGCCCTGCTGCTGGGACACATCCTCAGTGATGTGATCGACCTGCGCCTCGATCGCCAAAGCCTGAAAATCGCCTTGCCGAGTTTCTGCATTCCATTCGCCTGCGGACTGGCGACAGCGTTTTGGCTGCTACCGGCGCAACCGTGGATCAGTTCACTGGCGGTCGGTTTGCTGTTCGCCATTACCGCGATCCCGGTGTTGTACCTGTACCTGCGGCACATCAACTACCCGACTGCCGCCACTCGGCGACTGGTGCAAACCGCGATCCTGATCGACCTCACATGCTGGACCCTGTTCGCCATCGCCCAGGGCAGCCTGCACCTGAGCAGCCTGTTGCTGCCACTGGCCGGGGCGTGCCTGCCGTTGCTGCTGCGCCTGCTCAGGCTGCGCCAACCGTTGCTGCACAGTGGCTGCTTCTTCGCGCTACTGGTGGTCGCGGAACACTTCAGGCTTAACGCGCTGATTCTCGGCATCGGTTATCTGTTGTGCATGGCGGCATTGAAAGTGCCGCTGATTCTGCCGTTGCCGGCCCTGTGGATGAGTCGCCTGCAGACGTACATTGCGATCCCGCTGATCCTCACGTTCGGCATCGTGCAGATCAACGTCCACAGCGCCATGGACAGCCTCAACGCGCTGCAATTGAGCGCACTGCTGCTGTTGCCGATTGCCAGTAAACTGCTGGGCAACTGGCTCGGCCTGGGCTGGGCTGGCGCGTCGTTCGAAGGCGCCAGCCGCTGGCGCGAAAGTATCCTGCTGAACATTCGCGGTTTGAGTGAGATCGTCTTTCTCAACCTGCTATTGCAACAACAACTCATCAGCCCGGCGCTGTACTTTGCGCTGATGCTGATGGGCCTGATTGCGACACTGCTGCCGGCACTGGCCGGTATGCACCGAACCCCCATGAACATCGCCGCCCCGACAAGGAATCCCCATGCCAACAGTTGAAATGGAACGTCGCCAGGTGGTTGTCATCGGTGCAGGCCCTTCGGGCGCAATCGCCGCCGCGCTGCTCAAGCGCAAGGGGCACGATGTGCTGATGATCGAGCGCCAGCATTTCCCGAGGTTTTCCATCGGCGAAAGCCTGCTGTCCCACTGCCTGGATTTCGTCGAAGAAGCCGGCATGCTCGAGGCTGTGAACGCCGCCGGGTTCCAGCTGAAAACCGGCGCCGCCTTCGCCTGGGGCGAGCAGTACAGCGCCTTTGATTTCGGTGACACCTTCAGCAACGGCAAGCCCACCACCTTTCAGGTACAGCGCGCCGATTTCGACAAGCTGCTGGCAGATCAGGCCGCGTTGCAAGGCGTGGAAGTCCGCTACGGTGAAGCCATTGTCAGCGTTGATATCGACCGGCCAAAACCCCTGCTCGGTGTGCAGCGAGAAGACGGCAGCGAGTACCAGATCGAAGCCGGGTTCATGCTCGATGCCAGTGGCTATGGCCGCGTCCTGCCGCGCTTGCTCGACCTTGAAGCGCCCTCGAATTTTCCCGTGCGCCAGGCGGTGTTCACCCACGTCGAAGACCATATCGACAACCCGTCTTTCGACCGCACGAAAATCCTCGTCACCACCCATCCGACCCAACGCGACATCTGGTTCTGGACCATCCCGTTCAGCAATGGCCGGTGCTCGGTGGGCGTGGTCGCGGCGGCGGAACATTTTGAAGGTCGAACCGACGATCTCGACGACTGCCTGCGCGGATTCATCGCTGAAACCCCTAGCCTGTCCGGCGTGCTGAACAATGCCGTGTGGGATACGCCGGCGCGCACCATCGGCGGTTACTCCGCCAATGTCAAAACCCTGCATGGCCCGGGCTTTGCGCTGCTGGGTAATGCGGCGGAATTCCTTGATCCGGTCTTCTCCTCGGGCGTGACCATCGCCATGCGTTCGGCGAGCATGGCCGCCGCCGTTCTGCACCGCCAACTGCAAGGCGAAAGCGTCGACTGGCAGACCGAATTTGCCGAACCGCTCAAGCGTGGCGTGGACACGTTCCGCTGCTACGTCGAAGGCTGGTACGCCGGGACTTTCCAGGACGTGATTTACCACCCGGACAGCTCACCCGATATCCGCCGCATGATCAGCGCGATCCTCGCAGGCTATGCCTGGGACGTACGCAACCCGTTCGTTGCCGAACCCAAACGCCGACTGCGCATGCTGTCGGAGCTGTGTGCAAGGGATGCGACATGAGTTACCTGAGCGACAACTACGTCGAGGAAACCCGCTTCGGCTTCTGGTTCCTGCGCAGCCATACCTGGCAGCACCATGTGTTGCGAGTCGCCATCAATGATTTGCGCAACCTGTTCACTGAAGCGCTGCCGTGCAATCCCGTGTTGCTGGATGCCGGTTGCGGTCAGGGCAAGTCGTTCCAGTACCTGCACCAGCGCTTCTCGCCCCAGCGCCTGATTGGCCTGGACGCCGACCCACACAGTCTGCTCCTGAGCCGTGAAGAAGCGGCCCGTCAGGGTATCGACGTGGAGTTGATCGGCAGCGACTGCGCCAGCATCAACGTGCCGGACGCCAGCGTTGACCTGCTGTTTTGCCACCAGACGTTCCACCATCTGGTCGAGCAAGACAAAGCCCTGGCCGAGTTCTACCGGGTGCTCAAGCCGGGCGGTTATCTGCTGTTCGCCGAGTCCACCGAGGCTTACATTGATACGTGGGTGATTCGCTGGTTGTTTCGTCACCCGATGCACGTGCAGAAAAGCGCTGCCGGGTATCTGCAGATGATCCGCCAACAGGGTTTCGAATTCAGTCCGCAGAACGTTTCGTACCCGTACCTGTGGTGGAGCCGCGCCAGGGATTTCGGTTTGCTTGAACGCTTCGGCTTGCGTCAGCCAAAGCCCTTTGGCCAGCGGGAAGAAACCCTGGTCAATGTGGTGGCGCGCAAACCGCTAGAGAGAGCACTGTGATGTTCACTGTCATCAAATTCTGTGGGAGTGAGCCTGCTCGCGATTGCGGTGGGTCAGGCAACCTGACTGTTGGATGTAATACCGTCATCGCGAGCAGGCTCACTCCTACAGGGATAGCGAGGTTTTTGCTACTCGGCGCCGCCTTGCTGTTGAGCGCCTGCACCAGCCGCGCGCCGCTGCCCGAGCAGACCCCGGACCTGCCGTTGCCACTGCAACTGCACATCCAGCGCCTGCAAGACGATCAGCGTCTGGACTGGGTGCTGGTGATCCAGCGCGAAGGCCCTGGCATTCGCTGGTCGATGATGGACTTGCTGGGTATCCCACAGGCACGCCAGAAACTGGTCGACGGTGAATGGCACGCCGACGGTCTGCTGCCGCCGAACCCGGAAGCCCGGGAGTTGTTCGCGGCGTTGATGTTTGCGCTGACACCCAAGGACCAACTGCAAGGCAACTATCCCCTCGCCTGGCAACATGGTGCACAACGGAGCCTGCCCGAGCACTGGGACGTGCGTTACGCGCAACCGATGAATTTTGAGCTGACCCTGCCTAAAGGTCCGAAATATCAGGTCACGCCGCTGAGCGGGGACACGCCATGACGGCCTATCTGAACGCACTCGGGGTGATCTGTGCCCTGGGCCGGGACAAGCAGGAAGTGGCGCACCATCTGTTTGCCGGCGACTGCTCCGGCATGCGCAACGAAAGCGGCTGGGTCGCAGACCGCTCATTACCGGTGGCCGCCGTACGCGGTGAGCTCGCACCCATTCCCGCCGAACTCGCGGAGCAAGGCACCCGTAATAATCAATTGCTGCTCGAAGCCGCGCTGCAGATTCGTGACGACATCGACCAGGCCATCCAGACTTACGGCCGTGACCGTATCGGCTTGGTCCTGGGCACCAGTACGTCGGGCATCGACGAAGCCAGTCGCGGGCTGGCTCACTACATTCGTGAAGATGAATTCCCCACCCAATACGACTATCAGCAGCAGGAACTCGGCGCGCCGGCGAATTTTCTATCGCAATGGCTGCAATTGAGTGGTCCGGCCTACGTGATTTCCACCGCCTGCACGTCCAGCGCACGAGCGTTGATGAGTGCCCAGCGCCTGCTGAATCTCGGCCTGTGCGACGCGGTGCTGTGCGGCGGGGTCGACACCCTGTGCAAGCTGACGTTGAACGGGTTCTCGGCGCTGGACGCGGTATCCGGGCAACGTTGCAATCCATTTTCAGTCAATCGCAACGGCATCAACATTGGCGAAGCGGCAGTGCTGTTTCTGATGACCAGACGTGCCGGCGAACATCAATCGATTGCCCTGCTCGGCAGCGGCGCCAGCTCCGACGCGCATCACATATCCGCCCCGGAACCGACCGGCCGCGGTGCCCTGCAAGCGATGCGCAAAGCCTTGAGCCGCGCGAGCCTGCAACCCGAACAGATTGGCTACCTGAACCTGCACGGCACCGCCACGCAACACAACGACGCCATGGAAAGCCTGGCGGTGGCTACGCTGTTCCCGGCAGGCGTGCCGTGTTCGTCGACCAAACCGATGACCGGTCATACCCTCGGCGCTGCCGGGGCGCTCGAAGCGGCGTTCTGCTGGTTGAGCCTGAGCACCGACAACCAACAGCACGCCTTGCCGCCGCACGTCTGGGATGGCCAGCCAGACCCCGAGCTGCCCGCACTGAAGTGGGTGACCCCGGCCGATCGGCTGACGTCCATTGCACCTCGCTACCTGATGAGCAATTCCTTTGCCTTCGGTGGCAACAACGTCAGCCTGATTATCGGAGACGCACCATGATTGACTGGCCGCTCGCCGAACTGCTGCCTCACGCTGGCGACATGATCCTGATCGAGCAGGTTTTGTCCTTCGATGACGAGCAGATCCTCACCCGGCTGACCGTCAAACCCGACGGCCTGTTCAACCGCCCAGACGGTAGCCTGCCAGCCTGGGTCGGTATCGAACTGATGGCCCAGAGCGTTGCCGCCTATGCCGGCTGCCATGCACGTCAGCGTGGCGATGCCGTGGCGCTGGGCTTCCTGCTGGGCACCCGTAAATTCGAATGCAACGTCGAACATTTCCCCGCCGGCACCGAGCTGACCATCCACGGGCTGCGCTCGCTGGAAGACGACAACGGCATGGGCGTGTTCGAATGCCACATCAACGCCCCCGGCATCCACGCCACCGCCCGTCTGAACGTGTTCCGCCCGCCTCAGCCTGCGCAATATCTTCATGAATCGAAGGAGTCCAGTCATGACTGAATCCGTACTGGTCACCGGTTCCAGCCGTGGCATCGGCCGCGCTATCGCCTTGCGGCTGGCCCAGGCCGGGCATGACATCGTGCTGCATTGCCGCAGCGGTCTCGCGGAGGCGCAGGCAGTGCAGGCAGAAATCGAAGCACTGGGCCGCCTTGCCCGAGTGCTGCAATTCGACGTGTCCGACCGCGCCAGCTGCAAAGCCATCCTTGAGGCCGATGTGGAAACCCACGGCGCCTACTACGGTGTGGTGCTCAATGCCGGACTGACGCGCGACGGTGCTTTTCCGGCGCTGAGCGAGGATGATTGGGATGTGGTGATGCGCACCAACCTCGACGGTTTCTACAACGTGCTGCACCCGGTGATGATGCCGATGATTCGTCGTCGCGCCGCAGGGCGGATTGTCTGCATCACCTCGGTGTCCGGGTTGATCGGCAACCGTGGCCAGGTCAATTACAGCGCATCCAAGGCGGGCTTGATCGGTGCGGCGAAAGCCCTGGCGATCGAATTGGGCAAGCGCAAGATCACCGTCAACTGCGTCGCCCCTGGCCTGATCGACACGGCGATGCTCGATGAGAACGTGCCGGTGGAAGAGCTGATGAAAATGATCCCCGCACAACGCATGGGCACCCCGGAAGAGGTGGCCGGTGCAGTGAATTTCCTGATGTCGGCGGAAGCGTCGTACATCACCCGGCAGGTTTTGGCCGTCAACGGAGGCCTGTGCTGATGAAGCGCGTCGTCGTCACCGGCATGGCCGGCATCACTTCTCTGGGCAGCGATTGGGAAACCATCGCCGGCAACTTCGCGGCCAACCGCAGCGGCATTCGCCGAATGGACGAGTGGGACCGGTTTACCGAACTCAACACCCGCCTGGCCGGGCCCATCGATGACTTCAAGGTGCCCGGCCACTGGACTCGCAAACAACTGCGCAGCATGGGCCGCGTTTCGCGCCTTGCCGTTGGCGCGTCAGAGCGGGCCCTCGCCGACGCAGGGTTGCTGGGCGATGAATCGATCAAGGATGGGCGCATGGGCGTCGCTTGCGGGTCTTCCACCGGCAGCACGGACGAGATCAAGGCCTTCGGCAACATGCTGCTCAACTCGGTCGCCGAGGGGCTCAACGCCAACTCCTACGTGCGCATGATGCCCCACACTACCGCCGCCAATATCAGCATCTTCTTCGGCCTCACCGGCCGGTTGATTCCGACGTCCAGCGCCTGCACCAGCGGCAGCCAGGGCATTGGCTATGCCTACGAATCAATCAAGTTCGGCCGCCTGCCACTGATGCTCGCCGGCGGTGCCGAAGAACTGTGCCCCACCGAAGCCATGGTCTTCGACGCGCTCTACGCCACCAGCCTGAAAAACAACGCCCCGCAAACCACCCCGCGCCCCTATGACAAGGACCGCGATGGTCTGGTGATCGGTGAAGGTGGCGGCATGCTGGTGCTCGAAGAACTCGAACACGCCCTGGCTCGCGGTGCGCACATCCATGCCGAACTCGTCGGCTTCGGCAGCAACGCCGATGGCCAGCACACCACCCGTCCGGAGCAACTCACCATGCGCCGGGCCATGGAGCTGGCACTGGAAGACGCAGGCTTGCAGCCGTCTGACATTGGCTACGTAAATGGCCACGGCACCGCGACCGAACAAGGCGACATTGCCGAAACCCTGGCGACCAGCGCGCTGTTTGGTGAACACATGCCGATCAGCTCGCAGAAAAGCTTTCTCGGCCACACCCTCGGCGCCTGCGGGGCGCTGGAGTCGTGGTTCAGCATCGAAATGATGAACAGCGACTTGTACGCACATACCTTCAACCTCGATGAAGTTGACCCGCATTGCGGCAAGCTGGATTACCTGCGCGGCGAGTTCCGGCAGATGAGTAATGAATACGTGATGAACAACAATTTTGCGTTTGGCGGGGTGAATACGTCGCTGATTTTTCGGCGTTGGTCGTAAAGCACGTCAAGATCAAAAGATCGCAGCCTTCGGCAGCTCCTACAGGGGTCGTGCGTACGACTCGGACACTGTAGGAGCTGCCGCAGGCTGCGATCTTTTTATTTGGGCAACGCGGTCGTTAATTGGATGGATCGAGGTTATCCAGCACCCGATTCACAGCCAACTCCCCCAGCATGATCGACTGCTGGATGCCTAGCAGTGTGTTGCACTGCGATCCTTCCAGATACCTCGCAAAGTCGCTGGCCATGACGTTCGCTGAGGCCAGGGATTCGCAGGCGTACTCGAGCAGAGTTTGATTGTCGATATCGGGAGCGATGAGGAAGATGGAGCTCGGTTGACGCGAGCGACTGCCGAGGTGTTCGGTGGCATCGTTCGGCGTTTCAGAATTGAGGTTTTGGTGCGGCGACGTCGGATCGGTGTCCGGCGGATTGGGTGTGACCTTTAACATTTGCCAACTCCTTAAATGGAGCCGCAACTGCCTCGCGACTAAACGAATGGGTGGCGGCTGTGCGCAGGTTAGTCGACCGGGGAGTTAGCAATACCGGCGCGCTCGAAAGCGCCCTGCGCACAACCACCATTAAGTACAGGGATGAGGGATACCTGACTGAATAGAACGCTGTGCACCTACTAACAACCTCGGGCGACTAAACCCGATCACTGGGAATCAGTGACCGATCCAAGTTATCGACCGCCCCCAAGGCGCACAAGCCGGCGGATTCTGGATTAGTTGTAGGCAATGCCGCAAGGCGCTGTGGCCTGCTCAAGGCAATATGGAAATGTCCTACGTCCTTCAGCGAATCGTCCGATTAAGTATAGGTAAATGCACGTTTTCTGGTGAGCTGGCGGACGCTTTCGCGGGCAAGCCCGCTCCCACAAAGTTAGTCGGTGTGACGGCAATCGCGTTCACGCCGCCAGACTCTGTGGGAGCGGGCTTGCCCGCGATTGACTGCGCAGCAGTCATTGCGCGAGAGGCTCAACCTTCCTCGTCAACAACGCCACAAACGCCCGCGCCATCGGCGACTTCTGATCCTTGCGCTGCACCAGCCACACCGCCGACACCGCTGCCGGATCCAGCAAAGGCCGATACACCACCCCGTCAATGCGCATCCGTTGATACGACGCCGGCAGCACCGACACGCCCAACCCCGCCGCCACCAGTCCAATGATGGTCATGGCCTCGCCGGCTTCCTGGGCGAAGTGCGGGCTGAAGCCGGAGTCCCGCGCCAGACTGAGCAGTTGCGCGTAAAGACCGCTGCCGTAGCTGCGCGGGAAAAAGACGAACGGCTCGAGGGCAAGGGCTGACAGAAACAGGCCGTCCTCGCTGCTATTCACTAGTGGATGCTTGGAACTGAGCACTGCCACCAGCGGCTCTCTCATCAGCTCAACCACGCTCAGAGAATCCGGCAGACCAAGCGGTCGCATGATCCCGACTTCGATGGACTCGTCCACCAGCGCATCGGCCACTTGGGTACTGCTCATTTCCCGCAGGTTTAAATGCACCGCCGGGAAACGCTGGCGGAACGAGAAAATCGCCTGGGGGATGGTGGAGTTGAAGGGTGCCGATGAGGTAAAGCCAATCTTCAGTTCGCCCAGCTCACCGAGTTGCGCCCGGCGTGCGACGTCGGCGGCTTTGTCGACCTGTGCCAGCACCAGCCGTGCTTCCTGCAGAAACAACCGGCCGGCTTCGCTCAGCTCGACCCGACGATTGGTACGCTCGAACAAGCGCGCCCCAACCTCTTGTTCGAGTGCCTGAATTTGCTGGCTCAGCGGTGGCTGCGAGATGCCCAGCACCTGTGCGGCGCGGCCAAAGTGCAGTTCTTCGGCGACGGCGATGAAGTAGCGCAGGTGACGCAATTCCATGAAAACTCCATTAGGTCGTAAAACCTCTCAAACAGGTCGAACAATATATTGGATTGAATCATTAGGCAGCTATATGCTTTTTTCATTGCCTGACCGGCTACCTGCTACCGAGGTCCGAAGTGAAAACTGTTGTCGCTCCACTCGCCCATGAAGTTCCACCCGCCGCGCTGGACGATGTCGTCGCCGAGATGAAGGAGATCTACATCGAAAAAGGCACGCCGATGTTCATGCGCACGGTGCTGGCGCTGTTCTGCGGCGGCTTCGCGACATTCGCCCTGCTGTACTGCGTGCAACCGATGATGCCGCTGCTGTCCCACGAATACGCCATCAATGCAGCACAGAGCAGCCTGATCCTATCAGTCGCCACCGGCATGCTCGCCATCGGCCTGCTGATCACCGGCCCAATCTCCGACCGAGTGGGGCGCAAACCGGTGATGGTTGCCGCGTTGTTCGCAGCAGCGCTGTGCACCATCGCCAGTTCGATGATGCCGAGCTGGCATGGCGTGTTGCTGATGCGTGCGCTGATCGGCTTGTCGTTGAGCGGTCTGGCGGCGGTCGCCATGACGTACCTGAGCGAAGAGATCCACCCGCAGCACATCGGCCTGGCGATGGGCCTGTACATCGGCGGCAACGCCATCGGCGGGATGAGCGGTCGTTTGATCACCGGCGTGTTGATCGACTTCGTCAGCTGGCACACCGCGATGCTGGTCATCGGGGGGCTGGCGCTGATTGCAGCGGCGGTGTTCTGGAAAATCCTTCCCGAATCACGCAACTTCCGCCCACGCTCGCTGCACCCGCGCAGCCTGCTCGACGGGTTCACCATGCACTTTCGCGATGCCGGCCTGCCGCTGCTGTTCCTTGAAGCTTTTGTGTTGATGGGCGCGTTCGTCACCCTGTTCAATTACATCGGCTATCGCCTGCTGGCCGAGCCGTACCACATGGAACAAGCCTTCGTCGGGCTGCTGTCAGTGGTGTACCTGTCGGGGATCTACAGTTCGGCGAAAATCGGCTCGCTGGCCGACAAACTGGGGCGCCGCAAAGTGCTCTGGTCGACCATCGTATTGATGATCGGCGGCCTCGCCCTGACGATGTTCACGCCACTGCCGCTGGTCATCATCGGCATGCTGATTTTCACCTTCGGCTTCTTCGGCGCGCATTCGGTCGCGAGCAGCTGGATTGGCCGCCGCGCCACCAAGGCCAAGGGTCAGGCGTCGTCGCTGTACCTGTTCAGCTATTACGCCGGGTCGAGCATTGCCGGGACGGCGGGCGGTGTGTTCTGGCACCTGGGTGGGTGGAACGGGATCGGGCTGTTCGTTGGCACCTTGCTGGTGATTGCGCTGCTCGTGGCGTTGAAGTTGGCGAAGTTGCCGCTCTTGCCCGGTAGCGGCACCCCTATCTGAACACCACCCGCACCTCCAGCAGCGCGTCTCGTTTTTCCAGCGTCAATGATTGCAGCGCAACCCCCTCACGCTCGACGCCGTCGAGCCATTGCATCACGACCTTCGCGTTTGCGCTGAGGGTCAGGCGCACTGAATCGATGTCGGTTTCCATCTGGTGGATATCGAGCCCCGCTACCGTGGCGCTGTCGCTGATGCGCAGCGACAGGGGCTGACTGGAATCGGCTGGAGCATTGCTCCGCGGTTGCGCGAGTTGCAGTTGCGCAACCAATGCCAACTGATGCTGATGTTGACGCTCTACGGTTTCCAGACGCTGGCGAGTCGGCTGCCAGATCAGACTGAATGCCACAACGATCAACAAAAAAGTACCCAGGGCTTGCAGCAACCGTTGTTCACGCACAGAAATGCGTTGCCATGCCTGCTTCATGCGTTGTCTTCCACGGTGAGGGTGGCGTGCACGTTGTTGCGCTCTTTGGTGGCGCTATCGAGCCTGACGGACATGCCTTGCTGCCGCCCCCGTTCACGCAACTGCTCAAGCTCGGCAAAGCTGTTGGCGGTCAGCTGGATCTTCCATCCGTCACCCGCCCGGAACTCGATACGGCGCACTTCGACAGCGCTGGCACCGATGACGGTTTCAATCAGTTTCACCAGCCCGGCAATCCGTGTGTTCTGTGGTTCCACCGGTCGACTTTGAAGTGCCTTGAGTTGAGCGGCCAGATCCACGATGCGGCTTTGATCAGGGTAAATCGCCTTGAACCGCTGCTCGTTTTGAGTGACGAGACGGCGGGTTTCACTTTCCAGAAAACGAATGCGCATTTCACTGGCGCCCCAGGTCATCAACAACACGAACGCCATCGCAAACCCGCCGAGGCGCCAGGGCAAAGGTCTGCGACGCGGGGCGAAACAACCTTGCAGCAAATTGATTGCATGCGGTGGGCGCGTCTTCAGCCATTGATCAAGGGTTGGGCCATCCTGACGCTCATCGCACCACCGAATGTCCGCGGGCAACACGGGCCGCAGTTGGGTCAGCGCGTCCTCCGACAACGCCATCCGCGTCGGCAGCCCGCCACCCAGGATCCAGCGACCCAACCACCAGACGCCTAGCGCGTGATCGTCGGGCAAGATGTCGGCATCAACGAAGATCGAGCGGACCTCAATGCCTGACGCCGCCAACAACGCCAGGATGGCAGTCAGTCGTTGTCGGGCAATGACCATCACCGGGTAGCGGTCTTCACGGTCACGCGCACCGACGCTGAGGTGCAACGCCTCGAGCGCCTCGCTGAGTTGATCTTCCACCGCAAACGCGATGACTCGTTTGTCGGGAGCGCGTCGCGAAGGCCAGGGATCGCTGCGCACCCAGCTGCATAACTCGATTGGCAACAGCAGGTCGACGGCCTGCCCGTTCAACGCCTGTGCTGCTTGATCTAAAGGTAGGGTTTGGCGTTGGCCGGTCGGTGACCAGACGCAACAAGGCCAGTCGGTCGACTCCGCCACAAGGCCTTCGGCGGTCAGGTAAAGCCAGGTGTTCATCGCAAAGTCTCGTTGGCCATCGAAGGGAGAAAACGTTTTTGCAGGACATTCAGTTGGCGTGTCTTGAGGTCACGCTCGACGTCGGTGATCAATCGTAAACGGCGATGTCCCGAGGTCACCTGCACCGTGATCCGGAACCAGCGGCTGGAGATCCCTAGTCCATGACTGCTCAGGCCCAATCCGGAAATCAGCGGGTCTTGAGTAAAGGCCTGAACGCTGCCCCAGGCCGAGGTCGACGCCTGCAGGACCAAGGCATCGGCGGTCGTGGCGTCCACTTCAGCGAGCGTCCTCAATACCAGCGCTGGTGCCGTGTTGATGTTCAATGCCGCCTCGGCGGGCAACATCGCTACCCAGGGTTCAAGCTGACGCAACACCTGACCGTCAACGCCCGGCAGCAAACGCAGCTGGCTCAGCTCCCGCAATTCCCCCACCTGGTTCAGTTGCAGCGGCGCAAGATCGAGCGATGCCTGCAAGCGCGCCCAACGGTTGAGCGTGACCTGATCGATCTGTCCCGGCTTCAGCAATGCGTTGAGGTTGAACCGCCCTGCGAGGTCCTCGATATCGACACTGATTTGCGCCTCCTCATTGTCGAATGCAGGCGTCAGATGGGCCCAGTCCTGAGTCAGATCGACAGTTCTTTTTGTGCCTTGCTCCGCGTCCTGCAACTGCAGCAGTGCCCAGGCTTCGGCGCCAATGGCCAGTTGGCGCAGGTGTAACTGCTGCAACTGTTGACCGCTGCTTTGCAGCATCAGGCGATGACTGCGCAACAAGCCGCTGGTGATCAACAGCACCAGGCTCATGACCAGTAATACGCTGATCAATGCCATGCCATTTTGACGTCCGTTCATGGCCGCGCGCCCGGCATCAGCAGCACTCGACGGATCGCTTCGAAACGTCCGGCCGACACTTGCACTTCCAACGCCATTGGCGCTTTCTGGCCTTGCCCGGAGGGCCAATCACTTCGCCAGCCAGCCTCGGCATCAAACAGCCGCCAGCTCAAGTCCCGAACCTCGTCGAGCAGTTTCTGTCGTTGCACGACCGCCGTACCGTCTCCCCGGCTCTCGCGCCACAACGCGCCGTTCTCCAGTTGATAGCTCAGCGCTTGCCGTTCACTGCGAGGCTGGTCCAGGGGATTTCGCCAGTGACTGCGCTGTAACTGCAGGCCTGCCTGTGTCAGCACGACGGGCTGCCCGGTGGCATGCATCAGGTCACGTTCGATCACGGCCACGGCGCGTTGCAGGCTTCTGAATTCGCGTTCATGGGCTGTCGTACTTTGCTGTACTCGCACCACGCCATCGAACAAGCCCCAACTGGCCAACCCCAGCAGGGCGAAAATTGCCAACGCGATGACCAGTTCCAGCAGGGTGAATCCGCGCTGTTTATTCATGACGAAAAGGCACCCAGCCACTGGCGCGGTACAGGTGGTGCTCGCGACCGGGAAGCGTGATGTCGATGTTGATGTTGAGCAGGTACGGATCGCTCGCTTCACTGACAGTCAGGCGCAGCAACCAATCGCGGCGATTCATGTGCACGACCCGCTGGTGTTGGCCGACAGCCACTGGCGATTGCAGGCGCAATTCGTTGAGCTGGTTATCCGCCAGCCAGGCCGCGAAGACACGCTCTTCGACGCCAGCGGTCTGCTTCACCACGTATTGACTCGCCGACAGTACAGCGGCCGCCAGCGTCGCAAAAATCGCCAGGGCTACCATGATTTCCAACAACGTGAAGCCGCGCATGCGCGTGATGGACTGACGGCTACCCATCGATCACCACCTCACCGATACCGTCCCCGGAAAGACTCAGCCAGGTTCTGTCAGCAGCGATGAACGTCAGCGTGAACGCGCTGGTTTCATCGCTGCTGAGCAACAGTAATTGAGGCGGCCCTTCGTCAGCACCGAGGATCAACGAATACCCGTCTTGTTTGAGCCGCGCCCGAACGTTATCAGGCCACCGATAAAAACTGCCCGCCGATTCCCAGCCACGCGTTTCATGCCGCATCACGCGATAACCCTCGATACTCAGGCGCAGGCCATATTCACGCCCCTCAAACACGGCGCGTTCTCGTAGCTGTTGCATGACCTGTGCAAGCGCGTGCGCCTCCTGCCTTGCCTGGCGCGCCGGATTCAGGCCCGTGGCAAAACTCGCCATGCCCAGCAACACACCGATCAAGACGATGACGATCATCAGCTCCAGCAAGGTGAAGCCTGTACACCGCTTGCGCATCGGTCAGCGACTCCAGTTGCCGATATCGCTCGCCTGCCCTTCACCCCCTATCGCGCCGTCGGAGCCCAGCGACACAATGTCGTAGTCCCCGTCGATCGATTGCACCCCAGGATTAAGGTACTGATACGGCGTGCCCCACGGATCGACGGGCATGTTTTTCAGGTAACCCTGAGGGTTCCAGTTCCGCGCGGCAGGAAGCCCGGAAGGGCGCTTGGTCAAGGCTTCCAGACCTTGTTGCGTCGAGGGGTAGGCAAAGTTGTCGAGGCGATACATTTCCAGCGCGGTAGCGATGGCCTGGATATCGATTTTTGCGGCGGTAACCTTGGCCTGATCAGGACGACTCATGAACTGCGGCACCACGATAGCCCCCAGCACGCCGATGATGACGACCACCACCATGATTTCAATCAGGGTGAAACCGCGCTGGGTGGAGGGTGAGTTTTTAGGTAAGGGTTGCATGGTTCAATTCACCAATTGGTTGAGGCTGAGAATCGGTAGCAGGATGGCCAGGACGATCAGCAGCACGACGCCGCCCATCACCACCAGCATGGCCGGCTCAAAGAGGCTCACGACCAGTGCGATACGCGCCGCCAGGCTGCTTTCCTGTTGATCGGCGGCACGAGCGAGCATGCGATCGAGTTCGCCGGCGCGTTCACCGCTGGCAATCATGTGCAGCATCATCGGCGGGATATCACCGCTCAGTTCGAGGCCGCGAGTCAGGGTTGCGCCTTCACGGACCGAGCGGGCGACATCGACCATGCGGGCGCGAATGGTCAGGTTGCCGATGACCGCCGCAGCGATTTCCAACGCGTCCACCAAAGGCACCGCGCTCTTGCCGAGGATTGCCAGGGTGCTGGCAAACCTCGCGGCTTCCATTGCACGCAGCACTTCGCCCATGACCGGCAGGTGCAAGGCCAGCCGATGCCAGCGCAGGCGCCATGAGTGCTGGCGCAGGCTCCAGCGCCACAGGCTGATGAGTGTTGCCAGCAGTGCCAGCAGTAACAGAAAGTGGTTGCGCAGCCCGTTGCTCACGCCGATCAACGCCTGGGTCAGCCAAGGCAATGGCTGTCCGCTGTCGACGAAAATTTTCACGACGTCCGGCACGACAAAACCGAGCAAAAAGCCGATGATCGCCACACTGGCCAGCATCAGAATGAGCGGGTAGACAAGGGCCATCTGGATTTTTTGGCGCGAGGCCTGGCGGGTCTGGGTGTAAGCCGCCAGTTGCTCCAGCACGTGGCCGAGGTGGCCGGAACGTTCGCCGGCAGCAACGGTGGCCCGGAACAATTCGGGAAACGCCCTGGGGAACATCCCCAGCGCTGCCGCCAAGGCATGCCCTTCCATCACCCGGCTTCTGACGGCAGACAACAGACCGGCCACCTTGCGCTTGGCGCTCTGCTTCGCGACCGCATCGAGCGCTTCCTCCAGGGGCAAGCCGGCCTGAACCAGCGTCGATAACTGCAACGTCAGCAGCGCCAGTTCAGCCGCACTCAAACGCCCCACGCGCGGCTTTACTCCCCCGTCGCCGCCGGCGCTGGCCTCGGTCAGCTCAAGTGGCCACAACCCCCGCTCGCGCAGCAATTGGCGGGCATGACGAGCACCGTCGGCTTCCAGTCGACCTTTGCAACTGCGGCCATGGGCATCGTGAGCGCGGTAAATAAATGTTGGCATTGGCTAGTCCTCCTGCGTCACACGCAGCAACTCATCGAGACTGGTCAAACCGTCCAGTACCCGCTGACGACCGTCCTGAAACAGGCTGCGCGAGTGCTTGCGGGTTGCCTCGGTCAAGGCGTGTTCACTGCTGCCTTGATGGATCAGTGCGGACACTTCGGGGGTCACGCTGATCAGTTCGTAAATGCCAACCCGACCGCGGTACCCGTGCTGGCACTGTTCACATCCCTCGGCCCTGAAGAGTTGATGCGATGCCTCGGGGCCAAGCCCCAAACGCGTGCAGGTCGCCGCATCGGCGAGGTACGGCACCTTGCAATGGGGGCACAACGTACGCACCAGGCGCTGGGCCAAAACCCCCACCAGCGACGATGCCAGCAGGTAGGTGTCGACGCCCATGTCCACCAGCCGGGTTACCGCGCCGACCGCACTGTTGGTGTGCAATGTCGAGAGCACCAGGTGACCGGTCAGTGATGCCTGAACGGCAATCTCCGCTGTCTCGCGGTCACGAATTTCGCCGACCATCACCACGTCTGGGTCCTGACGCAGGATCGCTCTCAAGCCACGGGCGAAGGTCATGTCCACCTTTGGATTGACCGGCATCTGGCCTACCCCCGGCAGGTGATACTCGATGGGGTCTTCGACCGTGAGAATGTTGCGGGTCTGGTCATTCAGACTGCTGAGCGCGGCATACAAACTGGTGGTCTTGCCCGAGCCGGTGGGGCCGGTGACCAGCAGGATGCCGTGGGGCCTGGCCAACAATTGGCGCAGGGTCATGAGGGTATCGTCCGGCATTCCCAGCCGATGCAAGTCCAGGCGTCCGGCCTGTTTGTCGAGCAGGCGCAACACCACTCTTTCGCCATGCGCCGAGGGTAATGTCGAGACGCGTACATCGACTTCATGACCCGCCAGGCGCAACGCGATACGGCCATCTTGAGGGACGCGTTTTTCAGCGATGTCCAGGCGCGCCATGACCTTGATTCGCGACACCAACAGGGTCGCCAGCTCACGCCGGGGTCGAAGCATTTCGCGCAATTGCCCATCAACACGCATGCGCACCGACAGGTACTGTTCGAAGGTTTCCAGGTGCAGATCAGATGCCTGCTCGCGCACTGCTTCACTGAGCAGTGCGTTGATCAGCCGGATGATGGGTGCATCGCCCTGCTGCTCCAGTAGATCAGCGGTTTGCGGGACTTGATCGACCAGGCTGAGCAGGTCCAGTTCGTTGTCCAGCCCTTGGGCGACCTGCTCCGCAGCGCTCTGGCCCTCGCGGTAAGCCGATGCCAGGCGTAAAGCGAAAACATCGGCATCGAGGATTCGAAACGGCAGGTCCTGGCCGCACATCCTCCGAGCTTCTGCCAGCGCCGTCAGCGGCGTATCGGCCCGCAGCGCCAGGCTCAGCGCCGAGCCTTCACGCTCCAGCAGCACACCAAAACGCCGCGCGAAGCCGAAGGGCAATTGCTCGCACCCTTCGTTTACGGGCTTATCGCTCACGGACGCACCGACGGTTGCTTTCTCAAATCGAACACCGGCGTATCGCTGACCGGTTCGAACAACTGACGCGAATCCGCCGGCAGCAGCAATGAATTATTGCCCTGCGCGCCAGACTTGCTGAGGTCATGCAGCGCGTTGTAACGCTGCTGGCTGACCCCGGACAGATCCTCCTTGCTGCGCACGATGGTCGGGCGCAAAAAGACCATCAGATTGCTTTTGGTCTGGGTGTCCTTTTTCCAGCGAAACAACGCGCCGAGGTAAGGGATATCACGCAGCAAGGGCACGCCGCTCTGCTGAGTGCGGACGCTGTCCCTGATCAGGCCACCGATGACGATGATCTCGCCATCGTCGGCCAGGATGGTGCTCTTGAGCGCGCGTTTGTTGGTAATCAGATCAGATGAATCGACGCCCGATACTGAGGGCGCGATGTCGGACACTTCCTGCTCGACCTCAAGACGCAACGTCGAGCCTTCGTTGATGTAGGGCTTGATCTTCAGGCTGATGCCCACGTCCTTGCGCTCGACTGTGGTGAACGGATTATCCGCACCGCTGCTGTTGGTGGCGTAGGAACCGGTTTTGAACGGCACGTTCTGGCCGACGATGATTTCCGCTTGCTGATTGTCCAGCGTCAGCAGGCTCGGCGTGGACAGCAAGTTGCTGCGGGTATTGCTTGCCAGCGCCGAAATCAACGCGCCGAATCGGTCGCTGCCCAACTGCAGAATGGCGCCTTCCGGTGCGCTTTTTCTCTCATCGAACGTCAGTCCGCCGACGATCGGGATGTCGGTACCGGGGAAGTTGAGGAAACCCTTCGCGTCACCGGTATTGATGTTCCACTGGACACCAACGGCCTCGGCCATGTCCCCGGAAATTTCCACAATCGCGGCATGGATCAGCACCTGGGCCCTGGGTTGATCCAACTGCCGCACGATGTTTTCGATGGTCCGAATCTGGGCCGGCTCGGCAATCAGCACCAGCGCATTCTGGCTTTCGTCTGCCTTGATCATGAACGCAGGGCCGCTGGCCTGCTCCTTTGCCCCCCCCATCGTCTGGGTCGGTTTTCTGCCCTGCCCCATCGTTTCAAGCACTTCAGCCAATTGCCTGGCATCGCTGTAGCGCAGGCGAATGACTCGGGCATTGTCGAGGCTCGCGGTAGCAGGTGTATCCAGGCTGCGCGCCAGGTCAACCAGACGCTGGCGGACCGTGGGCGGACCGATGAGGATCAGGCGGTTGGTCCGAGTGTCGGCGATGACCTGAGTGGCTGTATCGGCATTGCGTTTGCCTAGCGTGGCTTCCATCACCGGCGCCACATCAGCCGCTTGGGCGTGACGTAATTGCACGACGGCATGCAGGGTGTTCTGGCCAGCGTCCAACTGCCGGATGAGCTGGGTGACACGCTGCACGTTGGCGGCCGTGTCGGTGACCACCAGGGCGTTGGCCGATACCGACGGGCCGACGTAACCATTGGCCGAAATCAACGGCCGCACCAGTCCGGCAATGTCGGCGGCGTTACTGGTATTCAGTTCGATGACCCGGGTGACAAATTGCGACGCTGTTGCGTTCTTTGCCACGCCTTGGCCGGCACGGGTCTTGGCTTCAGCCACCGGCGTGATCAGGATCCGGTCGCCCTCGTCGATCACCGTGAAGTTATGCGCATCCAGCACCGAGTAGAACAAGCGACGGACACCCTCGCGATCAAGGGCCTGACGGGACATGACGGTAATGCGACCCGTGACTCTTGGGTCGAGCACTACGGTGGTCCCGAGAATGCTGGAAATCTCCTCGACGATGTCCCGCAGCTCGGCATTGTTCATCGCCAGTTGCCATTTTTCTTCTTCGGCTTGAAGTGTGCCGGGCTCGTTCGCCGACACTAAAAAGACGAGAAGAAGCAGGACGCGCAATGCCTGCGCACGGGTGAAGCTGTTCATGAAATGATCACTCTGACGGCTCGAAAAACGGGCGTAGAAAACGCGATGAAACGGCAGCTGCATTGGGTGCGGCTGGCCACTCAAGCCTGCGTAGAAAACGTTCGGCAGATGGTTGCAACGTCAGCAGCTCTTCCCGCCCCTTGTTCCACAACACGACCTGGTTGGGTTCGACACGGCGTAGCACGCTGCCACCCGGTAACTGTTCTCCCACCTGGTACATGCGCGAACCTTGAGAGTCGGCGAGCAACGCCCTCGACACACCAGACCCGACGACAAAACTGGCCTGCAAGGTCAATGGTTCGGCGCTGGGCAACCGCGCAGTTTCATCTGCCAGACCCAGCACGGTAGTAATCGCGGTGGTATCCAGCGTTTCGCGGGACGGCGCCGGGAGTGTCGAGGCTACAAAAGGCGAAGTGATCGAGACGTTTGCGCGAAAGTCCCACTCCTGCCAGACAAGAAAAGTTGCATAGCTGATCGCTACAACCAGCATTAAGCTTCTGCGCAGCATGACGGCGAGCGCTGTCATACACCCGAAAACCCGCGCAGGTGAATGCGGTGTCTGGAGTAAACCGAAACCATCATTTTCAACTCGATGCTCAACAGAAAAATGACCCTTCAGGCGATCTGTACGAGATCGCCTGAAGGTTTACAGGGAGGACTTAGAGCTTGTCCCACGCCATGTGCCAGTGAGCACCGACACCGGGTTCAAAACCGTTGGCAGTCGGGCTGTACTGCTTGCAGTAACCGGACTCGGGGAAAGGTTTGCACTCGAAGACTTCATTGGTTTTAGGTTGCAGCACCTTGGTGCCAGCGGTGTAGTCGCTTACACCTTCCGGGAACACGAAGTCATATTCGATGCCCGTGCCTTCACCGGTGATGTTGGTTGGCTGGGTGTCCTGGCGAGTCGTGCGACCATCCAGAGTAGTACCGACCAGAGTCAGAGTATGTGCGCCGGGATTGCTGCGAACATCCATGACGAGCGATGCCAGTCCACTATCCACTTGGGCCGAAGTAGTGCCGACCGGCTTGTTGTTCTGATCGAACAATGTCGCTTCGACGTTCATTTTGCGATTGGACATAATGCTGAAGTCGACCTTGGCACGACCTTTATCCAATACGTACTCAGCTTGCTGCGAAGCCACCGACAAGCGAGCTGCGGCGTCTTCTTTCATGTCCAGCTGCACTTCGTAACGGGTGATGGCGCTTTCTTTTTGCGCGTACAGGCTGTTGTTACCCTTCACCGGTTCGATGTTGCCGTTCTCATCACGAACACCGGCTCGAACAAGGGTGTGGGTCGCATTGATTTTTTCGGCCAGTTTGAAGGCCCAGTTGTTTGGCGAACCTTCCTCGACGTTGTCGATGGATATTTCGACGCTGTACTCCGGGCTTTCACCATTGGCCGAGAACGCGCGGGCTTTAACCTTGTCTCCGACCAGCAATGCGGTCGACGGCGCAATGCCACCCACGGAAGACCAGCCGCCTGGCAGCGATGGCTCAGCCAGAATGTTTACATCGGTAGGGTTATAGAAGGCCATGTCGGTGTCACCGACTGTCCAGATCGCCAGGATGACGTGCTGACCGGACTTGTCTTCAGGAATGGTGCAGTTGTGCTTGGCACCGGAGACGGGTTTCTGGTTGCCACCGTCGATCGTGCAGAACGGCGTGCTTTCGAAGGTGGCGCGTTTGAGCGATTCGTTCGGGTTCCAGCCGTTGCGGGTGATGAAATATTCGTGCTTGGTCGCAGGGTGAACGGCGGTGTATTGCCATTCGAAATTGATGTTGCGGTCTTTGATTTCGGTCAGCTGCCAGCGGGTCGCGGACTGAGCGTCAAGGGCCGAGAACAGGGAGTGACCGCCACTGGCGATCTTCCCATCAACCGGGCCCTGCAAGGGAGCACCACCAACGCCTGCCGGAAAGCCCTTGAAGGTTTCACCGACGCTTTGCGGTTCGTATTGCGCACCACCGCAATTGGTGTTTACGCCTTTTTGGCAGAGCAGCGCCCGCGAAGGTGGCACTTCCAGATAACCGTGAGCGGAAACAGTTTGCGAGGCGAACATTGCCGATAAAAGAATCATTGAAGTAGTGCAGGCGGCTAACGCACTTCTCTTCTCGAAATTGTTTTTCATGATGGGTTCCAGACTGCTTATCGAAATAGAGGCGCTCGGAAAAGCGCCAATGGGTGCGATATCGCCGGGTGCGTAACGCACCCGGCAAGGGGCTGGAACCTTACGGGGATAGCGGCAATTTCTATGTAGGAGTAATCGCTTTCAACAGAAGGAAAGGTCCTTGTCTTTATTTATCTGTCAGCCGATGGAAATCGGTCCTACGAGCGAAGACGCGCCGGGCGATAGTCATTTCACCAGGCATAAAAAAGCCTGCGGGGAACGTGTCCCGGCAGGCTTCAAATACTTCAGTAACCGTTATTCGTGATACTGCGCCGACAACTCATGCACCGCGCGCAGGAACGCACCGGCGTGTTCCGGATTGACTTCCGGCGTAATGCCATGGCCGAGGTTGAATACGTGGCCGCTGCCCTTGCCGTAGCTGGCGAGAATCCGGCCGACTTCGGTGCGAATGGCTTCTGGTTTGGCGTAGAGCACGGTTGGGTCCATGTTGCCTTGCAGGGCGACTTTGCTGCCGACGCGATCACGGGCGCTGCCGATGTCGCAGGTCCAGTCCAGGCCCAGTGCATCCGCGCCAGCGTCGGCGATACTTTCCAGCCACAAACCGCCGCCCTTGGTGAACAGGATCACCGGAACCTTGCGGCCTTCGTGTTCGCGGATCAGGCCGCTGACGATCTTTTTCATGTAGGCCAGGGAGAATTCCTGGTACGCCGCCGCCGAAAGGCTGCC
This sequence comes from Pseudomonas sp. LBUM1643, assembly GCF_059716215.1. Lineage (NCBI taxonomy): Bacteria > Pseudomonadati > Pseudomonadota > Gammaproteobacteria > Pseudomonadales > Pseudomonadaceae > Pseudomonas > Pseudomonas sp. LBUM1643. The sequence continues at coordinate 434,037 of NZ_CP166813.1, read as the reverse complement.
GCCCCAGCTATCGAAAATCTGCACGGCTTGCGCACCGGCCATGATCTGGCCGTTGAGGTAGCTGGTGACCGTCTGCGCGAGTTTGTCCAGCAGCAGGTGCAAGGCTTGCGGGTTGTCGTACAGCATGGTTTTGGTCTTGCGGTAGTCTTTCGACGAGCCGCCTTCAACCATGTAGGTGGCCAGGGTCCACGGGCTACCGGAGAAGCCGATCAACGGCACACGACCGTTCAGTTCACGGCGGATGGTACTGACAGCATCCATGACGTAGCCAAGGTCTTTGTGCGGATCAGGAATCGGCAAGGCTTCGATGTCAGCCAGGGTACTGACGACTTTCTTGAAGCGCGGACCTTCACCGGTCTCGAAGTACAGGCCTTGGCCCATGGCATCGGGAATGGTCAGGATGTCGGAGAAGAGGATCGCCGCGTCCAGTTGCGGATAGCGGTCGAGCGGTTGCAGGGTGACTTCGCAAGCGAACTCCGGGTTCATGCACAGGCTCATGAAGTCGCCGGCCTTGGCACGGCTGGCGCGGTATTCCGGCAGGTAGCGACCGGCCTGACGCATCATCCAGACAGGCGTGACGTCTACGGGTTGCTTGAGCAGGGCACGAAGGAAACGGTCGTTCTTCAGGGCAGTCATGTCGGCATCCGGAAAAAAAGTGCGGGCATTTTCTCAGAGCGCGACGCAAAAGGCACGGTTGCAGGTCAGCCTTTTGTCTATCGGGTCAATTTGTCGCGGTGGAATCACGGTTTTCGCAACACCGCGAAACAACTGTAGGAGTGAGCCTGCTCGCGATGGCGGAGTGTCAGTCATTGCATCTGGTGACTGATTCATCGCTATCGCGAGCAGGCTCACTCCTACAAGGTTTTGTGTCGCGGAGTTAGACGCCCAGGTAATCCAGGATCCCTTCAGCGGCATTGCGGCCTTCGAAGATCGCCGTTACCACCAGGTCAGACCCGCGAACCATATCGCCACCGGCGAAGATTTTCGGGTTGCTGGTCTGGTGTTTGTACTGACCTTGTTCCGGCGCCACAACGCGGCCCTGGCTGTCGGTCTGGATGCTGTGCTGTTCGAACCACGACGCCGGACTTGGGCGGAAACCGAAAGCGATGACCACGGCGTCGGCCGGGATAATCTCTTCGGAACCCGGGATCGGCTCGGGGCTACGACGGCCGCGTGCATCCGGTTCGCCGAGACGCGTCTCGACCACTTTCACACCTTCGACGCGATCTTCGCCAACAATGGCAATCGGCTGGCGGTTGTAGAGGAATTTCACGCCTTCTTCCTTGGCGTTCTTCACCTCTTTACGCGAACCTGGCATGTTCGCTTCGTCGCGACGATAGGCGCAGGTCACCGATTTGGCCCCCTGACGAATCGACGTACGGTTGCAGTCCATCGCCGTGTCACCACCGCCCAGCACCACCACCTTCTTGCCTTTCATGTCGACGAAATCTTCCGGCGACTTTTCAAAGCCCAGGTTGCGATTGACGTTGGCGATCAGGAAATCGAGCGCGTCATGCACGCCCGGAAGGTCCTCACCGGCAAAACCGCCCTTCATGTAGGTGTAGGTGCCCATGCCCATGAACACGGCATCGTATTCTTCGAGCAACTGCTCGACGGTCACGTCCTTGCCCACTTCGGTGTTCAGGCGGAACTCGATGCCCATGCCGGTGAAGACTTCGCGACGATTGCTCAGCACGGTCTTTTCCAGCTTGAACTCGGGGATGCCGAAGGTCAGCAGACCACCGATTTCCGGGTTCTTGTCGAACACCACCGGCGTCACGCCGCCGCGCACCAGCACGTCGGCACAACCCAGGCCAGCCGGGCCCGCGCCGATGATGGCAACGCGCTTGCCGGTCGGTTTGACCTTGGACATGTCCGGGCGCCAGCCCATGGCGAACGCGGTGTCGGTGATGTACTTCTCGACCGATCCGATGGTTACCGCGCCAAAACCGTCGTTGAGGGTGCAGGCACCCTCGCACAGACGATCCTGCGGGCACACCCGGCCGCACACTTCCGGCAGGGTGTTGGTTTGGTGCGACAGCTCGGCGGCCTGAAGGATGTTGCCCTCGGCCACCAGTTTCAGCCAGTTTGGAATGAAGTTGTGCACCGGGCACTTCCATTCGCAATACGGATTACCGCAACCCAGGCAGCGGTGGGCCTGATCGGCCGAATGCTGGGGTTTGAAGGGTTCGTAGATCTCCACGAACTCTTTCTTGCGTTGACGCAACAGTTTCTTCTTCGGATCTTTGCGCCCGACCTCGATGAACTGGAAGTCGTTATTCAGACGTTCAGCCATTGTTAAAACCTCATCAAACTCTTCAGGCGCATATCACTGCGGGTTGGCACGGGTGCTGGAAAGCAACGATTTCAGGTTGGCAGCCTTGGGCTTGACCAGCCAGAAACGGCGCAGATAGTCATCGAGGTTTTCAGCGAGGTTACGACCCCATTCGCTGTCGGTTTCCGCGACGTATTCGTCCAGCACGCGCTGCAGGTGGCTGCGATAGGCTTCCATCGCTTCGCCGCTGATCCGCTGGATTTCCACCAGTTCGTGGTTGACCCGGTCAACGAAGGTGTTGTCCTGGTCGAGCACGTAGGCGAAACCGCCGGTCATGCCTGAGCCGAAGTTGTAACCGGTCTTGCCCAGGACGCAGACGAAACCACCGGTCATGTACTCGCAGCAGTGATCGCCCGTGCCTTCCACTACGGTGTGAGCACCGGAGTTACGCACCGCGAAACGTTCGCCCGCGGTACCCGCGGCGAACAGCTTGCCGCCCGTGGCGCCGTAGAGGCAGGTGTTGCCGATGATGGCACTGTCCTGAGTCTTGTAGATGCTGCCCTTGGGCGGAACGATGACCAGTTTGCCGCCGGTCATGCCTTTGCCGACGTAGTCGTTGGCGTCGCCTTCCAGGTACATGTTCAGGCCGCCGGCGTTCCACACACCGAAGCTCTGACCAGCCGTCCCTTTGAAGCGGAAGGTGATCGGCGCGTTCGCCATACCTTGGTTGCCGTGCTTGCGCGCGATTTCACCGGAGATCCGCGCGCCGATCGAACGGTCGCAATTGCAGATATCCAGTGCGAAATCGGCACCGCTCATGTCGTTGATAGCCGAAGTGGCCATATCGACCATTTTCTCGGCCAGCAAACCTTTGTCGAACGGCGGGTTGCGGTCGACCTGGCAGAACTGTGGCTTGTCTGCCGGGATGTGATCACTGCCGAGCAACGGAGTCAGATCAAGGTGCTGCTGCTTGGCGGTCTGGCCTTCGAGGATTTCCAGCAGATCGGTACGGCCGATCAGCTCTTCGAGGGACCGCACGCCCAGTTTGGCCAGCCACTCACGGGTTTCTTCGGCGACGTAGGTGAAGAAGTTCACCACCATGTCGACGGTGCCGATGTAGTGATCCTTGCGCAGCTTCTCGTTCTGAGTCGCGACGCCGGTGGCGCAGTTGTTCAGGTGGCAGATACGCAGGTATTTGCAGCCCAGCGCGATCATTGGCGCGGTGCCGAAACCGAAACTTTCAGCGCCGAGAATCGCAGCCTTGATCACGTCGAGGCCGGTTTTCAGGCCGCCGTCAGTTTGCACCCGGACTTTGCCGCGCAGGTCGTTGCCACGCAGGGTCTGGTGGGTTTCGGCCAGGCCGAGTTCCCACGGTGCGCCCGCGTATTTGATCGAGGTCAGCGGCGATGCACCGGTGCCGCCGTCGTAGCCGGAGATGGTGATCAAGTCCGCGTAGGCCTTGGCCACACCGGCGGCGATGGTGCCGACGCCCGCTTCTGCTACCAGCTTCACCGAGACCAGGGCCTTCGGGTTGACTTGCTTCAGGTCGAAAATCAGTTGCGACAAATCTTCGATCGAGTAGATGTCGTGGTGCGGCGGCGGCGAGATCAGCGTCACGCCTGGCACTGCGTAACGCAGCTTGGCGATCAAACCGTTCACTTTACCGCCTGGCAGCTGACCGCCTTCGCCGGGCTTGGCACCCTGAGCGACTTTGATCTGCAGCACTTCAGCGTTGACCAGGTATTCCGGTGTTACACCGAAACGGCCGGTTGCCACTTGCTTGATTTTCGAGCTTTTGATGGTGCCGTAACGGGCCGGGTCTTCGCCGCCTTCTCCGGAGTTGGAACGCGCACCAAGGCGGTTCATGGCTTCGGCCAGGGCTTCGTGAGCTTCCGGCGACAAGGCGCCCAGGGAAATGCCCGCGGAGTCGAAGCGCTTGAGCACTGATTCCAGCGGTTCGATCTCGCTGATGTCCAGCGGCGTGTCCAGGGTTTTGACCTTGAACATGTCGCGGATCATCGACACCGGTCGGTTGTCCACCAGCGAGGTGTATTCCTTGAACTTGCTGTAGTCGCCCTGCTGCACAGCGGCTTGCAGGGTGTTGACCACGTCCGGGTTGTACGCGTGATATTCGCCACCGTGGACGAACTTCAGCAAACCGCCCTGCTGGATTGGCTTGCGCGGGCTCCAGGCTTCGGCGGCCAGGGCTTTCTGCTCGGCTTCGATGTCGACGAAACGTGCACCCTTGATGCGGCTCGGCACGCCACGGAAGCTCAGGTCACACACTTCTTCGGACAGACCGATGGCTTCGAACAACTGCGCACCACGGTACGAAGTGATGGTCGAGATGCCCATCTTCGACAGGATCTTGAGCAGGCCTTTGGTGATGCCTTTGCGGTAGTTCTTGAACACCTCATAAAGGTCGCCCAGCACTTCACCGGTACGGATCAGGTCGCCCAGCACTTCATACGCGAGGAACGGGTAAACGGCAGAGGCGCCGAAACCGATCAACACGGCGAAATGATGCGGATCACGTGCGGTCGCGGTTTCCACGAGGATGTTGGAATCGCAACGCAGGCCTTTTTCGGTCAGGCGATGGTGCACCGCACCAGTGGCGAGCGAAGCGTGGATCGGCAATTTGCCTGGACCGATGTGACGGTCACTCAGCACCACCTGGGTTCGACCGGCACGCACGGCTTCTTCAGCCTGATCGGCTACGTTGCGGATCGCCGCTTCGAGGCCGACGCTTTCGTCGTAGTTGAGGTCGATGATCTGGCGTTCGAAGCCCGGACGATCGAGGTTCATCAGCGAGCGCCACTTGGCCGGGGAAATGACCGGCGAACTGAGGATCACACGCGAGGCGTGTTCCGGCGACTCCTGGAAGATGTTGCGCTCGGCACCGAGGCAGATCTCCAGCGACATGACGATGGCTTCACGCAGCGGGTCGATCGGCGGGTTGGTGACCTGCGCGAACTGCTGGCGGAAATAGTCGTACGGCGTGCGAACACGCTGGGACAGCACGGCCATCGGCGTATCGTCGCCCATGGAGCCTACGGCTTCGTAGCCTTGCTCGCCCAGCGGACGCAGCACCTGATCACGCTCTTCGAACGTGACCTGATACATCTTCATGTACTGCTTGAGTTGATCGACGTCGTAGAACGCTGAACCGTGGTCGTTGTCCTCCATGGTCGCCTGGATGCGCAGGGCATTCTTGCGCAGCCATTGCTTGTACGGATGACGGGACTTCAAGCGATTGTCGATGGCGTCGGTGTCGAGGATCTGGCCGGTTTCAGTGTCCACGGCAAAGATCTGGCCCGGGCCCACGCGGCCCTTGGCGATCACGTCTTCAGGCTGGTAGTTCCAGACACCGATTTCCGAGGCCAGGGTGATGAAACCGTTTTTGGTGGTGACCCAACGCGCCGGACGCAGACCGTTACGGTCGAGCAGGCACACCGCATAACGACCGTCGGTCATTACCACGCCGGCCGGGCCATCCCACGGTTCCATGTGCATCGAGTTGTATTCGTAGAACGCGCGCAGATCCGGGTCCATGGTTTCGACGTTCTGCCACGCAGGCGGAATGATCATCCGCACGCCACGGAACAGGTCGATGCCACCGGTAACCATCAGCTCCAGCATGTTGTCCATGCTCGAGGAGTCGGAACCGACACGGTTGACCAGCGGGCCGAGCTCTTCGAGGTCAGGCATCAGGTCGTTGGCGAACTTGGTGCGACGGGCCACAGCCCAGTTGCGGTTGCCGGTGATGGTGTTGATCTCGCCGTTGTGCGCCAGGAAGCGGAACGGTTGAGCCAGCGGCCATTTCGGCAGGGTATTGGTGGAGAAGCGCTGGTGAAAAACGCAGATCGCGGTTTGCAGGCGCTGGTCGCTCAGGTCCGGGTAGAAGGCGGTGAGATCCGCCGGCATCATCAGGCCTTTATAAATGATGGTCTTGTGGGAAAAGCTGCAGATGTAGTGATCGCTGTCAGCGGCATTGGCCACCGACGAACGACGACGGGAACTGAACAGCTTGATCGCCATGTCCTGATCGCTCAGGCCTTCACCGCCGATGAACACTTGTTCGATCTGCGGCAAACGCTCCAGCGCCAGACGGCCGAGAACGCTGGTGTCGATTGGCACTTTGCGCCAGCCGATCAGCTGCAGGCCAGCGGCCAGGATCTCGCGGTTCATGTTCTCGCGAGCGGCTTCGGCTTTCACCGGGTCCTGGTTGAAGAAGACCATACCCACGGCATACTGCTTGGGCATTTCGACGCCGAACGTTTCCTGGGCGATGGCTCGCAGGAATACGTCCGGCTTTTGAATCAGCAGACCGCAACCGTCACCGGTTTTGCCGTCGGCATTAATCCCACCGCGGTGGGTCATGCAGGTCAGGGCCTCGATGGCCGTTTGCAAAAGGGTATGACTGGGCTCGCCCTGCATATGGGCTATCAGGCCGAAACCGCAGTTATCCTTGAATTCATCTGGTTGGTACAGACCTGCTTTCATAGACACTTTCTCACCAGGCTGCCTCTTTTCGAGGCAAATTTCTTTTCAATTCAACCACTTACCATCCGCGCCGAACGTACGCCAGCTTTGCGGGGGCAAAAGGGAGGTCATTGTACACACCGACACAGGGGCTCACAAATTTGACGACGAACTGTCGTAAATCTATGTCGCATTTGTGAATGGTTTAAAGCGATATGCTGTGCTAGTCAAAACATTTTTAATGTTGACCGCTACGACTCAAAGACTACTGTGACGCAGACACCACAAGGCACGCGGTCTGTAGAGACGGCGCGCACTCGTAGAATTTTGAGGTGCTTGGAGAGGCGGCCTGGGTAAGGCCGCCGAATCTTCAGCGAGTTGTTGCCAGTTCTTGTTGGACGCTGGCGACAGTACGAGGCCAAGGTTTACCAGCCTGAACCTTCGCTGGCAAGGCCTTGATGGCGGTAAGGGCTGCATCGCGGTTGGCGAAGTTACCGTAAGTGATGACGTAAAGCGGCTTGCCGTTGAGCACTTTCTTGAAATAACGGTACTCGCCGCCCTGCTCTTTCACGAAGTTTTGCGCGGACGCTTCCGAGCTTGTGCCGAGGATTTGCACCACGTAATTACCCGGAGCCTGACCGGCGTACCAGGTGCCACCCGCGGCCTTGGCCACAGTCACCGGTTTTTCGGCAGGTTTGGCAGCAGCAGTGGCGGCAGGTTTGGCTGGCGCTGGAGCGGGCTTGGCAACAGGTGCCGGAGCGGGCTTGGCAGTTGCGATCTGAGTCGGAGCAGGCTTGGCCGCTGGCGTCGGCGCAGGGCCCGGCTGAATGCCAGCAGGTGGCGCCGTCGTGGTCACGGTCGGCGGGGTAGCGCTGGAGCCTTCTACCGGCACGCCATCGTCGCCTTCGGTGATGCCGCCGGCCGCTTCGGCCAGTGGACCGCGCATGACCGGTTGCGAGTTGCCGACCAGTGGCAATGGCATCGGTTGCGAGTTACCCGCGAATTCAACGGAAGGATTACCGCTGCTGTTGGTTTGTGGCGCGCCCTCGCCGAGCGGCAATTGTGCTTGCTCGTTGGCAGGAGCGCCTGTGGTTGGTGCTTTGCTGCGACCTGGCATCAACCAGGCGGCCGCTACCGCGACCACGACTACGGCGGAAATCGCCAATACGTGTTTCTTCGGCATAGTGAACCCCATACTTGGACGCTTGACCGCTGAGCGGCTGGCAATCATGGCTTCGATCATTGCATCGCGGGCAACCTGGTTGATGTTGCCAGGCCAACCGTCGGAGCTTTCATGAATATCAGAGATCTGATTAGCGGTGAAAAGTTCGATACCCCGACCCGCGCCTTCAAGCCGCTGGTCCAGATATTCACGGGTTTCTTCTTCGGTGTAAGGCTGCAACTCGATGACGTGGAACCGCTCTTCTTCGAGGCTCAACTCATCGAGCTGTGCAATCAGCGAAGACTCGCCAAACAGGAACACATGCGGACGACCTTCCGGGGCGCCAGCGGCCAGGGCCAGCAGGGCTTCCAGGGCGGATTCGTCAAGCTGCTCGGCGTCATCCACCAGCAGGTAGACTTCCTGCCCGGTGAGTGCCAGCTGAACCACCTGGGCCAGAATCGCATTGATTTCAGGCTGAGCAACGTTAAGCGCTTGAGCCACCTGACGCAGCACCCCCGCAGCATCGCCGGCGCCACGGGCGGAAACCACCACGCTCTGCACTGACTGCTTGTTGGTGCTGGCCACCAGGGCCTGACGCAACAGGGTCTTGCCACTGCCTTGAGGGCCGGTGACCACCAGCAGCAACTGGCTGTAGCGGGCCAGGTGATGCAGTTGTCCCAGCACCGGTTTGCGCTGGGCCGGGAAGAATTTGAAGCCAGGCACCCGAGGAGCAAAAGGGTCGTGACTCAACTGGTAATGGCCGAGGAAAGCCTCGTCGGCGTGCAAACTAGTCATCGGGATCTTATTAACCTTTAAGCTGAGCCAGGGCGCGGTAATCCGCTCCCAGCGTGGCCTGTAGAACCTCTTTCGGATAATCGTCGGTCACCACCGCTTCGCCCATGTGGCGCAGCAGCACCAGGCGCAAACGACCGTCGATCACTTTCTTGTCAATTGCCATATGTTCGAGAAAATCAGCTTCAGTCATTTCCTCAGGCGGGATGACCGGCAGACCGGCGCGCTGGAAAAGACGAATGCCACGATCGCGTTCTTGCTCGCTGATCCAGCCCAGGCGGGCAGACATCTCCAACGCCATTACGGTGCCAGCAGCGACCGCTTCACCATGTAGCCACACACCATAGCCCATATGGGTTTCGATGGCGTGGCCAAAGGTGTGGCCGAGATTCAACGTGGCACGAACACCCGTTTCCTTCTCGTCGGCACCGACTACTTCGGCTTTTGCCTCGCAGGAACGCTGGATAGCGTAAGTCAGGGCGGTCTGATCCAGGGCACGCAGTCGATCGACGTTTTCTTCAAGCCAGGTCAGGAACGGCTCGTCGCAGATCAACCCGTATTTGATAACTTCTGCCAGACCGGCGGAGAGTTCGCGCGCAGGAAGGGTATTGAGCGAAGTGGTATCGATCAGGACCACGTTCGGCTGATAGAAAGCGCCGACCATGTTCTTGCCCAATGGATGGTTGATGCCGGTCTTGCCGCCCACCGAGGAATCGACTTGCGACAGCAGCGTGGTCGGGACCTGAATGAAATCGACACCGCGCTGATAGCAGGCAGCCGCAAAACCGGCCATGTCACCAATCACTCCTCCACCGAGGGCAATCACTGTGGTGCGGCGGTCGTGCCGTGCGGTCAGCAGACCGTCGAAGATCAGTTGCAGGGTTTCCCAGGTCTTGAAGGCCTCGCCGTCGGGCAACACCACGGAAATCACCGAGAACTGCGCAAGGCTGCGGGTCAGACGTTCGAGATAGAGCGGCGCAACAGTCTCGTTGGAGATAATCGCTACTTGCCGCCCGCGAATATGCGGGACCAGCAGCTCAGGCTGATCCAACAAACCTTCGCCAATATGAATCGGGTAGCTGCGCTCGCCTAGATCGACCTTGAGTGTCTGCATGTGTCCCCACAGTAAAGATGGAATCAGGCGTCCTGCCTTGAGTTTTCGAATGTCCACGGCCTCTGCTGGTGTGACGCCGCTCTGTAGCCATCCGCCACACACGTGAGCGGCCGTGACAGGACGCCGAGGATAGCGCATTTCGTGCCGTGCTTTAACGGGGAGGTAGCTGCTGCAAGCGCTCGAGAATATCGAGCACCACCATCCGCGGCGGCCGCTCATCGGTTTCCACCACGAGGTCGGCAATCTCCCGATAAAGCGGGTCGCGGATCGCCAGCAGATCCCGAAGAGTTTTGGCTGGATCGGCGGTGCGCAGCAAGGGTCGATTGCGGTCCCGAGCCGTGCGCCCTACCTGCTGCTCAACCGAGGCATGCAGATAGACCACCCGACCACCGGCGTGCAGTGCCCGACGATTGGCTTCACGCATGACTGCGCCGCCGCCGGTCGCCAGCACCACGCCATCGCACGCGCACAGCTCGGCGATCATCGCCTGCTCGCGGTCACGAAAGCCCGGTTCGCCTTCCTTATCAAAAATCCATGGGATATTGGCGCCCGTGCGCAATTCAATTTCCTTATCGGAATCTTTGAACGGCAGGCGCAGCTCTTTGGCCAGCAACCGGCCGATGGTGCTTTTTCCAGCGCCCATCGGTCCTACAAGAATCAAATTTCGCACAGAATCAACGACTCACAGCAATCGCCTGGTTATTCATGATACGCGGAGTGAGAAACACCAACAGCTCGGATTTTTTCTCCGAAACCACGTCACGCCGGAAAAGGCGGCCAAGATACGGCACATCGCCGAGAAATGGCACCTTATCTACAACCTTGCTCTGAGTATTTGAGAAAACGCCACCGATCACGATGGTCTCGCCGTCGTTAACCAGCACCTTGGCGTTGACTTCGTTTTTCTTGATGGGCGGTACGTCCTGCACCTTGTTCAGGTAATCCGGCTCGTCCTTGGTGACCTTGACCTCCATGATGATCCGGTTGTCCGGCGTGATCTGCGGCGTCACCTCCAGTGACAGCGAGGCTTCCTTGAACGACACCGACGTCGCACCGCTGGAGCTGGCTTCCTGATAGGGAATTTCGGTGCCCTTGAGGATTTTGGCGGTTTCCTTGTCGGACGTGACCACCTTGGGTTGCGAGACGATTTCGCCGTTACCGGTCTTCTCCATCGCCGTGAGTTCAAGATCGAGCAGAACATTGTCGGTGATAAAGGCGATGCCGATACCCGAAGTATTAGCGGCGGCGCCCATGTCGACGAACGGCGAATTGGTGCTGGTGCTGCCCGGTGTGCCGATGGTCGACGACGCATTGGCGCCGTTGTTGCTCACGCCAGAGGTATTCCAGTTGCCCTTGTTCTGCACCGAACCGCCCCAGCGCACGCCCAGGCTCTTGTCGTAGTCGACGTTGGCTTCGACGATCCGCGCCTCGATCATCACCTGACGCACGGGAATATCGAGCTGCGCGACGATACGGCGCAGCTCGTCGAGTCTTTCCTGAGTCTGATAGGCGATGATGTTGTTGGTTCGCTCATCAACCGTGATCGAGCCCCGTTCGTCAATTTTGGCATCCGCACTGGTCACCGACTGGAACAACTTGGAGATATCGGCAGCCTTGGCGTAATTGACCTGCAACAGCTCGCGACGCAGAGGGGCCAACTCGGCGATCTGCTTCTGCGACTCCAGCTCCTGACGCTCGCGGGCAGCGATTTCATCGGCTGGCGCGACCAGCAGAACGTTGCCGATCTTGCGTTTATCCAGCCCTTTGGTTTTCAGCACCAGGTCCAGCGCCTGATCCCACGGCACATTCTGCAAGCGCAGGGTAATACCGCCCTGCACCGTGTCACTGGCCACCAGATTGAGGTTGGTGAAATCGGCGATCAGTTGCAGCACCGAGCGCACATCAATGTCCTGGAAATTCAACGACAGCTTTTCACCGGTATAGGCGAACCGCTCGGCATTACGCTTTTGCAGGTCGTCCACGGTCATCGGCCGGATGCTGACGGTCAGTTTGTTATCGGTCTGATAAGTCGAATAATCAAAGGCGCCGCTGGGTTCAATACTGATTGTGGCGCGATCACCCGTGGCGCTGGCGTTGACGAACTGTACCGGCGTTGCGAAATCCTTGACGTCCAGGCGAACCCGCAACGGCTCGGGAAGCTGGGTTCTGGCGAAACCGAGGACGATCTTGCCGTCACGCTCCTGAATGTCCGGGGCGATGGACGGGTCGGAAAGATCGATGACGACATTGCCCTCGCCTTGCGTACCGCGCTGGAAATCCACGCCACGGATGGCCTTGCCAACAGGTGCGTAGGTTTTCGCGGGAGCCGGGGTCGGCGTAGCGGCACGCGGTGCGCTGGTCGCCGGTTTCGACGCCACTTTAGTCGCCCCTTGCCCCACCACTACGAACAGATTATTGCCTTCGACCCGCGACGTGTAAGGCGTCAGCTGCGTCAAATTGATGATGAGCCGCGTACGGTCCGTGGTTTCCACCACTGTCGCACTACGGGCATTGCCGCCGCCCAGGTCACGGGTCTTGCTGGTCAGCTTGTTGGCGACACCGGGCAGGTCCAGCGCAATCCGTGCGGGTGACTCAGTCGTATAACCCTTGGGTGCCGGGGGCGCGCCATCGAACGACAGCTTCAACTCGACGCGGTCTCCCGGCAGAGCAGCCACATCGAGTGCCTTGAGATTGGCGGCTTGAACCATCGGCGAAAGCAACGCTATCCATAGCGAAATACCGAAGGTTGAGAAAATCCTGTTCATTGTTCGAATCCCACTATGAGTGCTCTTTCAAAGGGATGGTCCGGGGCCGTTCCAACCAGGCGCCTTCGCCATCGGGAACAATTTCGACCACATCGACTTGCGAGCCGCTGATGGCGACGATTCGCCCATCGTTACGTCCCAGATAATCGCCGACTTTCAACCGATGCACTCCGCCTGCCCCGCGCAACAGCGCGAAGGAGCCACCTGCATTGGATATCGTGCCGACCATTTCAAACTGCTCGATGTTGAAACCTTCGAGGTACTGCTTGACCCGAGCGGGGTCGGGTTTGACGTTACGCGAGCCGTGCTTCTGGCCGGCCAGGTCAATTCTGACCTGTCGGGAAAACGGGCTGCGAAGATTGGCCGCGCTATAGGTGAACGTCGGATAGGACTGAAACGTCGGCGCGGGTTCAATCTTGCCGGGTGGTCGCAGACGGACCTCGTTCATGTAGGCATCGAGATCGCTGACGTCATCGCCTCTGCCACAACCGGCCAGGCAGAGCAGCATGGCAAACATTGATAAGCAACGAATCGGGCTCACTTTTGCAGCCCCTTGTCGTTGTAGCGGTATGTCTTGGCCAGAATGCTCATGCGCAGCTTCGTTCCGCCGTCTGGATTCGCCGGGGCAATGTCGAAGTCATGCAGCGTGACAATTCGCGGCAATCCCGCCACGCCGCTGACAAATGTGGCCAGGTCGTGATAGGCGCCGGTGACGGTGATCTGGATCGGCAGTTCGATGTAGAACGGCTGGGTGACCTCCGGCAACAGCTTGATTTCTTCGAACTCCAGTCCGCTGCCGAGGCCCGTGCGCGTGATGTCTTCCAGCAAGCCGGGGACTTCAGTGTCGCTCGGCAATTGCCGCAACAGCACGCCAAAGGAGTTTTCCATCTCCTTCATCTGCTGGGTGTACAGCTCAAGATTCGCCGCCATGCGGGCTTTGCTCGCGAACTGCTCCTTTAGCGTCGACTCTTCCTCGCGTTTGGACTCGAGCTGACTTTCCAGATCGCTGATGTAAAAGTTGTAACCCAGTGCCAGCACCAGAACCATCAGCAGAGCACCTGCCACCGCTTTAATGGCCGGTGGCCAGGAGCCCATGTTGTTGGTATCGAGGTCGTTGATATCGATATTGCGTAACCCGGCGAACCATTCGGATGGGCTCATCGGTCGCCCTCCACAACCGCCGGCTGAGTCTGACGAACCGTCAACTGAAAGACATTCGCCTGGTCCAACTGACCTGCAGTGTTCGCCTTGACCTCGGTGAGGCTGGGTGCATCGAACCAGTCGGAGGCATCGAGATTACGCATCAGGTCCGACACGCGATTGTTGGATTCTGCCGCACCGGTGATAGACAAGGTCTTGCCGACCATTTTCACCTCGGTGAAATACACCCCGTCCGGCAACGTACGAGCCAGCTGATCAAATACCCGACCACTGATCGGTCGGTTACCCTGCAGATCCTGAATGATGCGCATACGCTCGACCAATTGCTGGCGCCGAGCCTTGAGATCACTGATCTGCTTGATGCGTTCGTCGACAATGGCAATCTGCTTGCTGATGTAGTCATTACGCGCAAGTTGCCGATCGATGGCGCTATTGATCACCTGATCCGCCAACAGCACTGCGCCTATAGAGCCCACCAGTACAACGACAAGGCTCCACAGGAAGCGTTTGCGGCGTTCTTCTCGCAGTTCTTCACGCCAGGGGAGTAGATTGATCCTTGCCATCAGTCGAAACTCCTGAGCGCCAGACCGCAGGCGATCATCAGTGCCGGCGCATCACTGGCCAGGGCACCGGCGTTGACCTTGCTGCTCAGGGTCATGCTGGAAAACGGGTTGGCAACCTGGGTGGGCGTGGCCAATCGCTGCTCGATCAATCGATCAAGGCCCGGCACCGACGCAGTCCCGCCGGCAAGGAGGATGTGATCGACCGAGTTGTACTGCCCGGAGGCGAAGAAAAACTGCAGTGAACGCGAAACCTGCTGCACCAGCGCATCACGAAACGGTTGCAATACCTCGCTGACGTAATCGTCCGGCAAACCGCCCTGCTTCTTCGCCAAACCTGCCTGCTCCAGGCTCATGCCGTAGCGACGCTGGATTTCTTCGGTCAGCTGACGACCACCGAACAATTGCTCACGGGTGTAAATAATTCGTCCATTGCGCAGCACGCTGAGGGTCGTCATCGTCGCGCCAATGTCGACCACAGCCACGGTCAATTGCTCCTGGGAAGCGGCCAGCTGGCCTGTCAGCAGGCCGAAAGAACGTTCCAGCGCATAGGCCTCGACATCGACCACTCGCGCCGTCAGCCCGGCAAGGGCCAGCACCGCTTCACGCACTTCGACGTTTTCTTTGCGACAGGCGGCCAGCAGGACAGAGACCCGCTCAGGATTGCGCGCGGAAACGCCCTGCACTTCAAAGTCGATGGCGACTTCATCCAACGGATAGGGGATGTATTGATCTGCCTCGATCTTTAGCTGGTTCTCCATTTCTTCATCGGAGAGCCCGGCATCCATTTCGATCGTCTTGGTGATCACCGCTGAACCGGCGACCGCGACCGCAACATTCCTGAGGCTGGTCTTGGCCTTGATCAGCACGCGAGACAATGCCTGCCCGACACCCTCGAGCTCAGCGATGTTTTTCTCGATTACAGCATTGGCAGGGAGAGGTTCGACAGCGTATGCCTCGACCCGATAGCGCTCGCCTTGACGGCTTAACTCCAGAAGCTTCACTGACGTGGAGCTGATGTCGATCCCCAGAAGCGTATTGGCCTTTTTATTGAAGAGTCCTAGCACTACCAATTCCCTATGACTATCCGTGAGTTACGGACTCTGTAATGTCCATTGCGTTCAACCCGCCCGTCTTGACAGCAAGCGCAAATGACGCCTCTGACGGAAAAATGCTTATAATGCCCAGCGATTTTTTACTGCTTTTTACTTCAAGCTCGGGTGTGCTCCTGTTCAGTCAACCCTGATGCCTAATTCATTCTTTGCCCTGGATATCCAAAAGCCTTGATTCGTCTGCTGAAATTTTTCGGTTGGTCCATCGTCGCCGTTTTCTGCGGACTGCTTCTGGGTCTGAGTGGCGCTTATCTTTACCTTAGTCCCGGATTGCCGTCTGTGGAGGCGCTGAGAAGTATTCAGTTGCAGATTCCTCTACGGGTATACAGCAGCGACGACAAGTTGATCGCAGAATTTGGCGAAATGCGCCGGACTCCGATCCGCTTCGCCGACATTCCGCCAAATTTCATTAATGCGTTACTAAGTGCTGAAGACGACAATTTTGCCAACCACTACGGCGTCGACCCTGGCAGCTTGATGCGTGCCGCCTCTCAGCTGGTTAAAAGCGGTCACATCCAGTCCGGCGGCAGCACCATCACCATGCAGGTGGCGAAGAACTTCTTCCTGACCAGCGAACGCAGCTTCTCCCGCAAGACCACTGAAATTCTCCTGGCCTTGCAGATCGAAAGGCAGCTGACCAAGGACGAGATCCTTGAGTTGTATGTCAACAAGATCTACCTCGGCAACCGTGCCTACGGTATCGAAGCCGCCGCACAGGTTTACTACGGCAAGTCGATTCGTGACGTGAGCCTTGCGCAGATGGCGATGATTGCCGGCCTGCCGAAAGCCCCGTCGCGCTTCAACCCGCTGGCCAACCCGGCTCGTAGCAAGGAACGTCGCGACTGGATCCTCGGGCGCATGTACAAGCTGGGCAAGATCACCGAAGCCGACTACACCACCGCGATCAACGAGCCGCTGAACGCCAGCTACCACGTGCCAACCCCGGAAGTGAACGCACCCTACATCGCTGAAATGGCCCGCGCCGAAATGGTCGGCCGCTATGGCAGTGATGCCTACACCGAAGGCTTTCGCGTAACTACCACGATCCCAAGCAATCTGCAGGAAATGGCCAACACCGCCCTGCACGAAGGCCTGATGACCTACGATCAGCGTCACGGCTACCGTGGCCCTGAATCGCGTCTGCCGGGCAAGACTCGCGAAGCCTGGGCAACCGAGCTGACCAAGCAACGCACCATCAGCAGCCTCGAGCCCGCCATCGTTACTCTGGTCGACAAGAACGGCCTGCAGGTGATGACGCGCACCGGTGACGAACACGTCAGCTGGGACACAATGAAATGGGCTCGCCCCTTCCTGAACACCAACAGCATGGGCCCCAATCCCAAGCAGCCGGCGGATGTTGCGCAGGTCGGCGACCTGATTCGCGTGCAGCGCCAGCCGGACAATTCGCTGAAGTTCAGCCAGATCCCGCAGGCTCAAGGCGCATTGGTTTCTCTGGACCCACAGAACGGGGCCATTCGCTCGCTGGTCGGTGGGTTCGCCTTCGAACAAAGTAACTACAACCGCGCCCTGCAGGCCAAGCGCCAGCCGGGTTCGAGCTTCAAACCGTTCGTTTACAGTGCTGCACTGGACAATGGCTACACCGCCGCCAGCCTGGTGAACGACGCGCCGATCGTGTTTGTCGACGAGTACCTGGACAAGGTCTGGCGCCCGAAGAACGACACCAACACCTTCCTCGGTCCAATCCGTCTGCGTGAAGGGCTGTACAAGTCGCGCAACCTGGTTTCGATTCGCCTGGTACAGGCCTTGGGCGTCGATCGCACCATCGACTACATCAGCAAATTCGGCTTCAACAAGCAGGATCTGCCGCGCAACCTGTCCCTGGCGTTGGGCACCGCGACCCTGACACCGATGGAAATCGCCACGGGCTGGAGCACGTTTGCCAACGGCGGCTACAAAATCACGCCGTACATCATCGACAAGATTGAAAGCCGCAACGGCGATACGCTGTTCGTCGCCAACCCGCCGAGCGTTCCGAAAGGCAATGTCGCCAGTGACGGCATTGCTGCCGCTCCGGTGGCTAACGCATTCACGGTCAACGCGACGCCGGAGGACGCCTCAACTGCGCCGCCAGCGACTCAAGCACCTGCCGTAGCCGAACGCATTGTCGATGGCCGCACCACTTACATCCTCAACAGCATGCTTGAGGACGTGATCAAGCTCGGTACCGGACGTCGCGCACTGGCGCTGGGCCGTCCTGACATTGCGGGCAAGACAGGCACGACCAACGAATCCAAAGACGCCTGGTTCTCCGGCTACAACGCCGATTACGTGACGACCGTCTGGACCGGCTTCGACCAGCCTGAGAGCCTGGGTCGCAAGGAGTTCGGTGGCACCGTGGCACTGCCGATCTGGATGAACTACATGGCCGCTGCCCTCAAGGACAAGCCGCCGCACACGCTACCAGAGCCGGAAGGTATCCTGAGCCTGCGGGTAGACCCGGTCAGCGGCCGCGCGGCCTCTCCTGGCACCCCTGGCGCCTACTTCGAGCTGTTCAAGGCCGAGGACACGCCTCCTACGGCCAGCGAGCTGGGCAACGGCAATGCGCCGGGCAGCCCGCTGCCGGCCGATGAAGCAGCGCCGATCGATTTGTTCTGATCGGGTAGCGCAATGCGAAAAGCCCCGCCTTCGAAAGAAGAGCGGGGCTTTTTTGTTTCCGAAATAACCCGGCACCTGTAGGAGCTGTCGAGTGAAACGAGGCTGCGATCTTTTGACCTTACTCCTGAAAAACAGGATCAAAAGATCGCAGCCTCGTTTCACTCGACAGCTCCTACAAGGGATCGCAGGCAAAAAAAAGCCCCGACTCACAAGAGCCGGGGCTTTTTTGCTTGAAGCGTTACAACGGCTTAGCCGTTGAACACGTCATCCACGCTTTTCAGCGGGTAGTTCTTCGGATACGGCAGGGTTGCAACACCGGTCTCGATGGCGGCTTTAGCCACGGCATCGGAGATCACGGTGATCAAACGCGCATCCATTGGTTTCGGGATGATGTACTCACGACCGAATTCCAGCTTGATGCCGCCGTAGGCGTCGCACACTTCCTGAGGTACTGGCAGTTTGGCCAGTTCACGCAGGGCGTTGGCAGCAGCCACTTTCATTTCTTCGTTGATGCGCTTGGCGCGAACGTCCAGGGCACCGCGGAAGATGAACGGGAAGCCCAGTACGTTGTTGACCTGGTTCGGGTAGTCCGAACGGCCGGTGGCCATGATCACGTCGTTACGGGTGGCGTGCGCCAGTTCCGGGGAGATTTCCGGATCCGGGTTGGAGCACGCGAACACGATCGGGTTAGGCGCCATCGACAGCAGGCCTTCAGCGCTCAGCAGGTTCGGGCCGGACAGGCCAACGAACACGTCAGCACCGGTCAGTGCGTCAGCCAGGGTGCGCTTCTCGGTCGCGTGAGCGAACACAGCCTTGTACTGGTTCAGGTCGTCACGGCCGGAGTGGATAACGCCGGTACGGTCAACCATGAAGATGTTTTCGATGTTGGCGCCCATGCTCACCAGCAATTTCATGCAGGAGATGGCAGCTGCACCGGCACCCAGGCAGACGATCTTGGCGTCAGACAGGGTTTTGCCAGCGATTTCCAGGGCGTTGATCATGCCGGCCGCGGTCACGATAGCGGTGCCGTGCTGGTCATCGTGGAATACCGGAATGTCGCACTGTTCGATCAGAGCGCGTTCGATCTCAAAGCACTCAGGTGCCTTGATGTCTTCCAGGTTGATGCCACCGAAGGTGATGGAGATACGCTTGACGGTGTCGATGAAGGCTTGCGGACTTTCGGAGTCGACTTCGATGTCGAAAACGTCGATGCCGGCAAAGCGCTTGAACAGCACGCCTTTACCTTCCATGACTGGCTTGGACGCCAATGGACCGAGGTTACCCAGGCCAAGAATCGCGGTGCCATCGGAAATGACTGCAACCAGGTTGCCTTTACCGGTGTATTTGTAGGCCAGCTCAGGATCGCGAGCAATTTCGCGTACTGGTTCGGCTACGCCGGGGCTGTATGCCAGCGACAGGTCGCGGGCAGTAGCGGTGGCCTTGGTGAGCTCGACGCTCAGCTTACCTGGACGAGGATGGGCATGATATTCGAGAGCGGCAGTTTTCAAATCAGACATGGGGGCATTCCGCTTTTACTGTTGGACAGACTGGTCAGCGAGGATACGCGCCTCGCAAAGTCCCCACAAGACTGACCAGTCACCCCTGTCAAGCGCCCGGCCCTACGACTTTGGGCCAAGAGCCGCGGAACACAAGGGATAGACTGTTCACAATCCACTTAAAAAATGTCTACAATTTTTTCTTATGGAGTTGTCCATAGCATGACGGGGTCCGTCAGCGGCAACAACCAACGCGCCTGGCCTTCTTTCAACCCACCACGTCGCGAACGGTCGAGCACCCAGCCACGCGCCTCGATTTGCCTGCCTTTCAGTTTTTCCAGAGACGCCACATCGAACTGCTTCAGCAGATTGGGTGCAACGCGCAATACAACCGAATCCTGCAACTCGATCCAGACTCCGCCACGATTACGCTGCACCTTGGTCACGCGGCCGCTGACAACCGCAAACCCTGAAGTGTTGATTTGCTCAACTTTGAGTACCGGTGACTGGCGCCATATCCCCAGCCTGGCCTGACGTGCAATGCGCTCAGCCGCTTGCTGACACTTGGCCAGGTCGACATTCGGCGCCACAGCCACCTGGAAACCCAGACCTTCGGCAAGCATCTGCGCTTCCAGGTTGGCACCATCAGCGCCATAGAGGTGGGCCAGAGTGCGGCCGTAGCGATCTTTGCTCTCTTTACCAGGAAGCAGACCGAGCTGTCCGTCGCTGGCTGCCACCAGGGATTCCAGGCGTTTGCGCGCTGCAACAGCGAACGGCTCGTCTGTTCGGCCCTTCTTGCCCAGCTCCGGCGTATTCAAACCGATCATTCGCACGCTGCGGCCATCGCTGAGCCGTAATGTGTCGCCATCCACCACCCGCTGTACCTTGACGGACGTCAGGCCGCTTGGCGCCGGGCAATAAGCCTGGGCAGCCGGGAACCAAATCGCGGACACAAAAAAGGCGCCCGCAAGGGACGCCTTTTTCAACAGCAAGGAAAAGCCCAAGGGGCTCTTCAACCTTACTCTGCAGCAGCTGGAGCTTTCTTGCCGAAAGCACCGAAACGGTCTGCGAAGCGCTGTACACGGCCGCCAGTATCCAGAGTCTTCTGCTTACCGGTGTAGAACGGGTGGCACTCGTTGCATACGTCAGTACCCAGTGGCTTGCACAGGTTCGAACGAGTTTCGAACTTGTTACCGCAGCTGCAAGTTACTTCGATGGTTTCGTATGCTGGATGGATATCGGCTTTCATGGTGTATTCCTCAGGCTAGTGTGCCGCCACTCAACACTATTGTTGAATACCGCACATAATTAGGCCGCGGATTCTACCAGACAATGATAATCGCGCAAGCTGTCGCTTCTACCGACCGTCTGCTAGGCTCCCGACCCTAATACCGTCCCTTTGGGAGCAAACTGTGGCGAGGGGATTTATCCCCATTGGGTCGCAAAGCGGCCCTGAATCTGTGATTACGGTGCTTCAGAAGAACCGTGCTCACCGGGTTTGCGACTGCTTCGCAGCCGAACGGGGTGGTGCGGCATTCCGATAAATCCCCTCGCCACAGTTTGCGCCTTCAGGTCTTGTAAGACCCTGCTGTTATTAGCTGCTTATCGAGAATCCTCCGCGTGCCCGACGCCATTTTGCGCCTCGCCCTGCCCTCGCCGCTGCGCCGCCTGTTCGATTACCGTGCTCCAGCCGGGGTCCTGCGTGCCCAGCTGCAACCGGGCATGCGTTTGCGGGTACCGTTTGGCCGCCGGGAGATGATCGGGATTCTGGTAGAGGTCACCGACACCAGCGAAGTGCCAGTGGAAAAGCTCAAGCCGGCCATCGCCCTGCTCGACGCCACACCGCCGCTGCCTCCGGCCTTGTTCAAGTTGTGCCTGTGGACCTCTCAGTACTACCAACACAGCCTCGGCGACACCTTGAGCTGGGCGCTGCCGGTACTTCTGCGGCAGGGTGAGCTGGCTGAAGCGCGCCAGGAGCGCTTCTGGTCCGCCGCGCCCGGCGCCAGCCTCGATGACCCGCGCATCGCTCGCGCCCCGCGCCAGCGTGAAGCGCTGGCAACCCTTGCCCAGCATCCCCACGGCGTCGCCCATCAGTTGCTGAGCAAGCTGATGCTGAGCAAAGACAGCCTGGACTTGCTGCTGGCCAAGGGCCTGGTGCAGGTAGAGATCCGCAAGCACGCCCCCGGCGCGCGGCATGAGCACTGGCTGGCTCAGCCAGAATTGCCCCTCAATCCCGAACAACGCGCTGCATACGAGGCCATTCGTGCCGGGTTCGACAGTTATCACGCTTTCCTGCTCGCCGGCGTGACAGGCAGCGGCAAGACAGAGGTCTATTTACAACTGATTCGCGAAACCCTCGAGGCCGGCAAGCAGGCACTGGTACTGATTCCAGAGATCAACCTTGGCCCGCAAACGCTGGCGCGCTTTGAACAGCGCTTCAATGCGCGCATTGCGCTGATCCACTCGGCCGTGAACGACCGCGAGCGCCTTGAAGCCTGGCTCGCCGCCCGCGATGGCGACGCCGACATCATTATCGGCACGCGCTCAGCATTGTTCACGCCGATGAAAAACCCCGGCCTGATCATCATCGACGAAGAACACGACGGTTCGTACAAACAGCAGGAAGGCCTGCGCTACCACGCCCGCGATCTGGCGCTGGTGCGCGCGCGGCAGGAAAACATCCCGATTGTCCTCGGCTCCGCGACGCCCTCCCTGGAAAGCCTGCACAACGCCTACACCGGCCGGTACGGGCTCCTGCGCCTGAACGAGCGAGCTGGCGGTGCCAAGCAGCCACGTTTCCTGCGCCTGGACGTAAAAAGTCGTCCACTGGACAGTGGTATTTCCGGGCCGATGCAGCAGGCCATCGGCCAGACGCTTGCGGCGGGGCAACAAGTGCTTGTGTTCCTCAACCGCCGCGGATTTGCCCCGACACTGCTGTGCCACGATTGCGGCTGGATGTCCGAATGCCAGCGCTGTGATGCGCGAATGACCGTGCACCAGCGTTCCGGCGAGCTGCGCTGCCACCATTGCGGCTACGTTGAGCGTGTGCCCCGGCATTGTCCGAAGTGCGGCAAAGTCGACTTGCGGCCCGTGGGAGCCGGCACCGAGCGTGCCGAAGAGCGGCTGGCGATTCTGTTTCCGGACGTGCCGGTACTGCGGGTGGATCGCGATAGCACGTCGCGCAAAGATGCGATGAATCAGTTGTTCGCAACCATCCAGAAGGGCCATCCATGCATTTTGGTGGGCACGCAGATGCTTGCAAAAGGGCACCATTTCCCTCGGGTGACCCTGGTGTCGATCCTGGATGCCGATGGCGGGCTGTTCTCCGGCGACTTCCGCGCCAGTGAGCGCATGGCGCAATTGATTGTTCAGGTGGCTGGCCGCGCGGGCCGGGCTGAAGAGCCGGGACGAGTGATTATCCAGACGCACCTGGCTGATCATCCACTGCTGGTGCAACTGACCGAGCAGGGTTATTTCGCCTTTGCCGAACAGGCGCTCAGCGAGCGTCGATCGGCGGGTTTGCCGCCATTTGCGCATTTGGCGCTGCTGCGGGCTGAAGCGCACAAGCCAGGACAGGCTGAGGGGTTTCTCGATGAGGCCTGCAGCGAGGCCGAAAGGTTGCTGGCCGAACAGAATCTGACCGGAATTGAGCTGCTTGGGCCAGTGCCGGCTCCCATGGAACGTCGGGCCGGGCGCTATCGCGCGCAGCTGCTGTTGCAGGCGACAGCGCGGGCGCCGCTGCATCGATTACTCAGCAATTGGTTGCTGGTGTTGGAGCAGATGCCGAGCGGGCGGGCGGTTCGCTGGTCACTGGATGTTGATCCCGTCGATCTGTATTGATAGTGAGATTGCTATCGCGAGCAGGCTCGCTCCCACAGGGTTCCGAGCCAGACGCCGTAGTTTCAATGTGGGAGCGAGCCTGCTCGCGAAGAGGCCTTAATAGTCACCACATATCCATAACCTGCCCGCTATAGTTGGCAAGCCCGTCTCCGCCACGGATAATGCCCAGTTTTTCCACCCGCGCATCCAGGCGCCGCCGCGCTTGCGGTCGAAAGAGAGCCCCATGAAAGACACCATTCGTCAGCTGATCCAACAAGCCATCACCCAACTCGTCAACGAAGGTGTGTTGCCTGAAGGCCTGTCGCCGGCGATCCAGGTGGAAAACTCCCGAGACAAGAAGAACGGCGATTTCGCCAGCAATATCGCGATGATGCTCGCCAAACCGGCCGGCATGAAGCCGCGCGACCTGGCCGAAAAAATCATCGCCGCGCTGCCGGCTGACGAGAACGTCACCAAGACCGAAATCGCCGGCCCAGGCTTCCTGAATTTTTTCCAGAACACGCAAGCCCTGGCCGCTCGCCTGGACGCCGCACTGGCCGACGAACACATCGGCGTGCGCAAGGCCGGCCCGGCCCAGCGTACCGTGGTCGACCTGTCCGCCCCCAACCTCGCCAAAGAAATGCACGTCGGCCATTTGCGCTCGACCATCATTGGCGATGGCGTAGCCCGCGTACTGGAGTTTCTCGGCGACACCGTGATCCGTCAGAACCACGTCGGCGACTGGGGCACCCAGTTCGGCATGCTGATGGCTTATCTCCAGGAAAACCCGATCACCAGTGACGAGCTGTCGGACCTGGAAAACTTCTACCGTGCGGCCAAGCAACGCTTCGACGAATCCGAAGAGTTCGCCGACCGTGCCCGTGGTCTGGTGGTCAAGCTGCAAGCCGGCGACCCGGACTGCCTGGCGCTGTGGACCAAGTTCAAGGACATCTCGCTGTCCCACTGCCAGAAAATCTACGAGCTGTTGAACGTCAAGCTGACCATGGCCGACGTGATGGGTGAAAGCGCCTACAACGACGACCTGATCAACGTGGTCAACGACCTGAAGGCCGCCGGCATGCTGGTCGAAAGCAATGGCGCCCAGTGCGTGTTCCTCGACGAGTTCAAGAATGCCGATGGCGACCCGCTGCCGGTGATCATCGTCAAGGCCGACGGTGGCTACCTCTACGCGACTACCGACCTGGCTGCCGTGCGCTATCGCAGCAACGTACTGAAAGCCGATCGCGCGCTGTATTTTGTCGATCAGCGCCAGGCCCTGCACTTCCAGCAGGTGTTCGCCGTGGCCCGCAAGGCAGGCTTCGTGACGCACCCGATGGAAATGGAACACATGGGTTTTGGCACCATGAACGGCGCTGACGGCCGTCCGTTCAAGACCCGTGATGGCGGCACCGTGAAGCTGATCGACCTGCTGATCGAAGCCCAGGAGCGCGCCTACACGCTGGTCAAGGACAAGAATCCCGAGCTGGCTGAAGCCGAGCTGCGCAACATCGCCAAGGTCGTGGGCATAGGCGCGGTCAAATACGCCGACCTGTCCAAGCACCGCACCAGCGATTACAGCTTCAACTTCGATCTGATGCTGAATTTCGAAGGCAACACTGCGCCGTATCTGCTGTACGCCTACACCCGTGTGGCCGGCGTGTTCCGCAAACTCGGCAAGGATTTCAGCGAAGTCGAAGGCCAGATCGTTCTGGAAGCGGCGCACGAGCACGAGCTGGCTGCCAAACTGGCGCAGTTCGGTGAAGTCCTGAACAACGTTTCCGACAAAGGCACGCCGCACATTCTGTGCACGTACCTGTACGATGTGGCGGGCTTGTTCTCCAGCTTCTACGAGAACTGCCCGATCCTCAGCGCCGACACCCCGGCGCAAATGCAGAGCCGCCTGCGCCTCGCCGCGCTGACCGGCCGCACTCTCAAGCAAGGCCTGGAACTCTTGGGTCTGGAAACACTGGAGCGTATGTAAGTTGGCTGCCAAGAAAAAACCTGCACCCAAGCGTGGCGCCAGCCGTTATCAAGCTCCTGCAAAGCAACCGATTCCGGGTTGGCTGTGGATGGCCATCGGCCTGACGGTCGGCGCGTTCATCGTGTTTCTGATGAAGCTGGAGCCCGGCAAGGGCAGCGAAAGCGTCAAGCGCGAGAAGATCGAGCAGCAGAAAGCCACCAAGATCGCCGAGGCCAACAAGACCCCGCCGAGCCCGACCCAACCGGTGAAGCCGAAGTACGACTTCTACACGTTGCTGCCGGAATCGGAAGTCATCGTGCCGCCGGATGCTGTCCCGGAGAAAACCCTGCCAACGCCACAAGTGCCAGCGATTCCGACGACGCCAGTGACGCCTGAGCAAGCAGCGAAGATCGACACGGCGCGGGCACAGGCAGCACTGGCCGGGATCACTCCGCCGCCTGCGCCTCCGGTCTCCAAGGCGGCACCGGTGACCAAGTTCTTCCTGCAGGCCGGTTCGTTCCGCAAGGAAGCTGACGCGGACAAGGTTCGGGCGCAGATCATCCTGCTGGGTCAGGCCGTAGCAGTTGAGTCAGGCACGGTGAAGGACGAGACCTGGTACCGCGTATTGGTCGGGCCGTTCAGCAACCGCGAACAGCTGACCACCGCTCAGAAACAACTGGCGGGCAGCGGGTTTAGCAATTTGTTGTTACAACAACGCCAGAGCCGCTGAATCCGACTCGAAAACAACAAGCTCTTGTGGCGAGGGAGCTTGCTCCCGCTGGGCTGCGAAGCAGCCCCAAAACCAGCGAAGGCATTGAATCAGACAGACCGTATTCGCCGGATTTACGACTGCTTCGCAGCCGAGCGGGAGCAAGCTCCCTCGCCACAGGGATTGAACTGCACACACCGTTGCAACTGACGCACCACTCGTCTCCTCTCCCACCCCGCAGTTGAAAAACCCGTCACCACCCCCATATGAGTTTGCATAAGGCATTTTCGCCCCGCTGCGTGGAGACTCTCCCTTGACCACCATCGTTTCAGTTCGCCGCCACGGCAAAGTCGTCATGGGCGGCGACGGCCAGGTTTCTCTCGGCAATACCGTGATGAAAGGCAACGCGAAGAAAGTTCGCCGCCTGTACCACGGTCAGGTTATCGCCGGTTTTGCCGGGGCCACGGCTGACGCTTTCACCCTCTTCGAGCGTTTTGAAGGCCAGCTTGAAAAACATCAGGGCCACCTGGTTCGCGCCGCCGTTGAACTCGCCAAAGAATGGCGCACTGATCGCTCCCTCAGCCGCCTCGAAGCCATGCTCGCGGTCGCCAACAAAGACGCTTCCCTGATCATTACCGGCAATGGTGATGTAGTCGAACCCGAAGGAGGTTTGATCGCCATGGGTTCAGGAGGTGGTTACGCCCAGGCCGCCGCCAGCGCGCTGATGAAGAAAACCGATCTGTCGGCCCGGGAAATCGTCGAAACCGCCTTGGGTATCGCCGGCGACATCTGTGTATTCACCAACCACACCCTGACCATTGAGGAGCAGGACTGCGCCGAGTAAGCCTGTTGAGGCCTTTGTGCCACGGCTCATTCTTGCTTGAGGTCCGCCAAATACTATGTCCATGACTCCCCGTGAAATCGTCCACGAACTCAATCGCCATATCATCGGCCAGGACGATGCCAAACGCGCCGTCGCCATCGCGCTGCGTAACCGCTGGCGCCGGATGCAGCTGCCTGAAGAGCTGCGCGTTGAAGTGACCCCGAAGAACATCCTGATGATCGGCCCGACCGGTGTCGGTAAAACCGAGATCGCCCGCCGTCTGGCCAAACTTGCCAATGCGCCGTTCATCAAAGTCGAAGCAACCAAATTCACCGAGGTCGGCTATGTCGGCCGCGACGTTGAATCGATCATCCGTGACCTGGCAGATGCGGCCATCAAGCTGCTGCGCGAACAGGAAATGACCAAGGTGCGCCATCGCGCCGAAGACGCTGCCGAAGACCGCATTCTTGATGCCCTGCTGCCTCCGGCACGCGCGGGCTTCAACAGCGATGACACGGCACCGTCGGCCGACTCCAACACGCGCCAGCTGTTCCGCAAGCGTCTGCGCGAAGGTCAGCTGGATGACAAGGAAATCGAAATCGAAGTCGCCGAAGTGGCCGGCGTCGATATTTCCGCGCCGCCAGGCATGGAAGAAATGACCAACCAGTTGCAGAGCCTGTTTGCCAACATGGGCAAAGGCAAAAAGAAAAGCCGCAAGCTCAAGGTCAAGGAAGCGCTGAAGCTGGTCCGCGATGAAGAGGCCGGTCGACTGGTCAACGAAGAAGAGTTGAAGGCCAAGGCGCTGGAAGCGGTCGAACAGCACGGCATCGTGTTCATCGACGAAATCGACAAGGTCGCCAAGCGCGGCAATTCCGGCGGTGTAGACGTGTCCCGTGAAGGCGTGCAGCGTGACTTGCTGCCGCTGATCGAAGGCTGCACCGTCAACACCAAGCTGGGCATGGTCAAGACCGACCATATCCTGTTCATCGCATCCGGCGCGTTCCACCTGAGCAAGCCAAGCGATCTGGTACCTGAACTGCAAGGTCGACTGCCGATCCGTGTCGAACTGAAGGCGCTGACGCCTGAAGACTTCGAGCGCATCCTCAGCGAACCCCATGCATCGCTGACCGAGCAATATTGTGCCCTGCTGAAAACCGAAGGGCTGGGCATCGAGTTCCAGCCGGACGGCATCAAGCGCATTGCCGAGATTGCCTGGCAGGTCAACGAAAAGACCGAGAACATCGGTGCCCGTCGTTTGCACACGTTGCTTGAGCGCCTGCTTGAAGAGGTGTCGTTCAGTGCCGGCGACCTGGCCAGCACTCATGACGGCAAGGTGATCCTGATCGACGCGGAATACGTCAACAGCCACTTGGGCGAATTGGCGCAGAACGAAGACCTGTCCCGTTATATCCTGTAGGTCAAATTCTGTGTAAGCGGGCTTCTGTGGCGAGGGAGCTTGCTCCCGCTGGGTCGCGAAGCGGCCCCAAAGCCGGCGAATGCGGTTGATCAGATGAACCGCATCGCGCGGGTTTTACGACTGCTGCGCAGCCGAGCGGGAGCAAGCTCCCTCGCCACTGGATCACCTGCCGACACAGGGCCTTCATCAAGACGGACGACCGGCCCCATGACGACCCAGATCCCCATCGACATCAAACTCCACAAAGCCTCGAAAACCCTGTCGCTGAAATACGCGTCCGGGGAGGAACATCACCTGCCCGCCGAGTTCCTGCGCGTGCACTCTCCTTCCGCCGAGGTCCAGGGCCACGGCAAACCTATCCTGCAATTTGGCAAGATCAGCGTAGGACTGACCAAGGTAGATCCCGCCGGTCAGTACGCACTGAAATTGACCTTCGACGACGGACACGACAGCGGCCTGTTCACCTGGGAATATCTGTACCAGTTGGGTGTGCGTCAGGAGGAACTCTGGAGCGATTATCTTGCTGAGCTTAAAGCGGCAGGAAAAACCCGCGACCCGAACGAATCCATCGTCAAGCTGATGCTCTAGCCCGCGCCTCTTGCTCATTAGTGGGCATTTTCTAATTTCATCTGTTTGAATGCTCCGCTTCAGGGCCGACGATTGGCCCGCTTGCGAAAAAAATTAAACTCGGGTAACCAATGGAGCTGGCAAGTTCCCTGCAGTGCTCTCTGCATAAAAAGCAGTGGTGCAGATTATCGGTCACCCGAGCAGTAGTACCTGACGCGTGCTGTGCGACTGAACAGCGGAACAGGTACTCGTCTCAGGACAATGGAGCGTCGTAGATGAGTAACAAGAATAACGATGACCTGAAATCTCAGGCCTCGGAAAATACCTTGGGGCTGAATCCTGTCGTTGGACTGCGTGGAAAGGATCTACTGGCGTCTGCTCGAATGGTGCTCAGGCAGGCCATCAAACAACCGATTCACAGTGCCAAGCACGTCGCCCATTTCGGCCTTGAGCTCAAGAACGTTTTGTTTGGCAAATCCGAGTTGCAACCGGGTGGCGATGACCGTCGTTTTCACGATCCGGCCTGGAGCCAGAACCCGCTCTACAAACGCTACCTGCAAACCTACCTGGCGTGGCGCAAGGAACTCCACGACTGGATTGACGACAGTAACCTCGCGCCCAAGGACGTCGCCCGAGGTCATTTCGTGATCAATCTCATGACCGAAGCCATGGCCCCGACCAACAGTGCGGCTAACCCGGCGGCGGTCAAACGTTTCTTCGAAACCGGCGGCAAGAGCCTGCTCGACGGACTCTCGCATCTGGCCAAGGACATGGTGCACAACGGCGGCATGCCGAGCCAGGTCAACATGGGTGCTTTCGAGGTGGGCAAGAGCCTGGGCGTAACGGAAGGCGCAGTCGTGTTTCGCAACGACGTGTTGGAGCTGATCCAGTACCGGCCAATTACCGAGCAAGTGCATGAGCGCCCGCTGTTGGTGGTGCCGCCGCAGATCAACAAGTTCTACGTATTCGACCTGAGTCCGGACAAGAGCCTGGCGCGTTTCTGCCTGCGCAACAATGTGCAGACCTTCATCGTCAGTTGGCGTAACCCGACCAAGGAACAGCGCGAGTGGGGCCTGTCGACCTACATCGAAGCCTTGAAGGAAGCCGTAGACGTGGTCACCGCGATCACCGGCAGCAAAGACATAAACATGCTGGGCGCTTGCTCCGGCGGCATTACCTGCACCGCGCTGCTGGGCCATTACGCGGCGATCGGCGAGAAGAAGGTCAATGCACTGACGCTGCTGGTCAGCGTGCTGGACACCACCCTGGACAGCGACGTGGCCCTGTTCGTCGACGAGCAGACCCTCGAGGCCGCCAAGCGTCACTCCTACCAAGCCGGGGTGCTGGAAGGCCGCGACATGGCGAAGGTCTTCGCCTGGATGCGTCCCAACGATCTGATCTGGAACTACTGGGTGAACAACTACCTGCTGGGCAACGAGCCGCCGGTGTTCGACATCCTGTTCTGGAATAACGACACCACTCGATTGCCAGCCGCGTTCCACGGCGACCTGATCGAGATGTTCAAAAGTAATCCACTGATCCGCCCCAATGCACTGGAAGTGTGCGGTACGCCGATCGACCTGAAGCAGGTCACTGCCGACATCTTCTCGCTGGCCGGCACCAACGATCACATCACGCCGTGGAAGTCCTGCTACAAGTCGGCGCAACTGTTTGGCGGCAAGGTCGAGTTCGTACTGTCGAGCAGCGGCCACATCCAAAGCATTCTGAACCCGCCGGGTAATCCAAAGTCACGTTACATGACCAGTGTCGACATGGCCGCCAACGCCGAGCAGTGGCAAGAAAACTCTACCAAGCACACCGATTCCTGGTGGTTGCACTGGCAGGCGTGGCAGGCGGAGCGCTCGGGCAAGCTGAAGAAATCCCCGACCGCTCTGGGAAACAAAACCTATGTCGCGGGTGAAGCTGCACCGGGCACTTATGTACATGAGCGGTAACTGACACACCCCACACTTCGGTAGGAGTTGCCGCAGGCTGCGATCTTTTGATGTTGCTTCTTGAGATCAAAAGATCGCAGCCTGCGGCAGCTCCTACAGGGTTTGGGGATGAATTCACCCACAGGGCCTGAAGCATGCCGCAACCGTTCGTTTTTCGTACCGTCGACCTGGATGGCCAGACCCTCCGGACCGCGGTACGCCCCGGCAAGCCTCACTTGACGCCCTTGCTGATTTTCAACGGCATCGGCGCCAACCTGGAGCTGGTGTTTCCGTTTGTCGCGGCGCTGGACCCGGACCTGGAAGTCATTGCTTTCGACGTTCCGGGGGTCGGTGGTTCGTCGACGCCCAACCGGCCGTATCGCTTTCCGGGTCTGGCGAAACTCACGGCGCGAATGCTCGACTACCTCGATTACGGGAAAGTCAACGTGATTGGCGTGTCCTGGGGGGGCGCCCTCGCCCAGCAGTTCGCCTACGACTATCCCGAGCGTTGTAAAAAACTCGTGCTGGCGGCGACAGCGGCCGGGGCGGTCATGGTGCCGGGCAAACCGAAAGTGCTGTGGATGATGGCCAGTCCCCGACGCTACATTCAGCCTTCTCACGTGATTCGTATTGCGCCGATGATCTATGGCGGCTCTTTCCGTCGCGACCCAACACTGGCGGCCAGCCATGCGGCGAAGGTGCGGTCGGCTGGCAAGCTTGGTTACTACTGGCAGCTGTTCGCCGGCCTTGGCTGGACCAGCATTCATTGGCTGCACAAGATCCATCAGCCGACGCTGGTATTGGCCGGTGATGATGATCCGCTGATCCCGTTGATCAACATGCGCTTGCTGGCATGGCGAATTCCCAACGCTCAGTTGCACGTCATCGATGACGGGCATCTGTTCCTCATTACCCGGGCCGAAGCGGTGGCCCCGATCATTATGAAATTCCTCGAGGAAGAACGGCAGCGCGCGGTGATGCACCCGCACCCGGCGCCATTGGGCGGTTAAGCCTCCCCATCGTCGGTCGGCAGGACGCCGCACCGCGCAACAACCCGTTGCAGCGTCTATGGTGTTCTGGTTCGGTAAGTTTGTTTTTGGCCTGAAGACGAAGGAGTGTTGAGTCATGCGCGACAAACCAGTGAGGGATTCCTTACCCACTCCCGCCGCGTTCATCAACGCACAGAGTGCGATTACCGGCCTGCGTGGCCGTGATCTGTTTTCGACCTTGCGCAGCGTGGCTGCCCATGGCTTGCGCAATCCCGTGCACAGCGCCCGACACGCCTTGAAACTCGGCGGTCAACTGGGCCGCGTGTTGCTGGGGGAGACCTTGCACCCCACCAACCCGCAGGACAATCGGTTTGCCGATCCGGCGTGGAGCCTCAACCCTTTTTACCGCCGCAGTCTGCAGGCTTACCTGAGCTGGCAGAAACAGGTCAAAAGCTGGATCGACGAGAGCAACATGAGCCCGGATGATCGCGCTCGCGCGCACTTCGCGTTCGCCTTGCTCAACGACGCTGTGGCGCCCTCCAACAGCTTGCTCAATCCGCTGGCCATCAAGGAAATTTTCAACTCCGGCGGCAACAGCCTCGTGCGCGGGGCCAGCCACCTGATTGACGATTTCCTGCACAACGACGGCCTGCCAAGGCAAGTCACCAAACAAGCTTTCGAAGTCGGTAAAACCGTCGCCACCACCACCGGCTCCGTGGTGTTTCGCAATGACATGCTGGAGCTGATCCAGTACAAGCCGATGAGCGAAAAACAGTATTCCAAACCCCTGCTGGTGGTGCCGCCCCAGATCAACAAGTACTACATTTTTGACCTGAGCCCGAGTAACAGCTTCGTCCAGTTCGCCCTGAAAAACGGTTTGCAGACGTTCATGATCAGCTGGCGCAATCCTGATGTGCGACATCGCGAATGGGGCCTGTCGTCCTACGTTGAAGCCGTGGAAGAAGCCATGAACGTGTGCCGGGCAATCACCGGCGCCCGGGAGGTCAACCTGATGGGCGCCTGCGCTGGCGGGCTGACCATCGCCGCGCTGCAGGGTCATTTGCAGGCCAAACGACAACTGCGGCGCGTCTCCAGCGCGACGTACCTGGTGAGCCTGCTCGACAGTCAGATGGACTCGCCAGCCACCCTGTTCGCCGACGAGCAGACGCTGGAAGCGGCCAAGCGCCGCTCCTATCAGAAAGGTGTGCTGGACGGGCGCGACATGGCAAAGGTATTCGCCTGGATGCGCCCCAACGATTTGATCTGGAGCTACTTCGTCAACAATTACCTGTTGGGCAAAGAGCCGCCAGCGTTCGACATCCTCTATTGGAACAACGACAACACACGGCTGCCGGCAGCGTTGCACGGTGATCTGCTGGATTTCTTCAAACACAATCCACTGAGTCACCCAGGCGGTCTTGAAGTGTGCGGTACGCCGATAGACCTGCAAAAAGTCACGGTCGACAGCTTCAGCGTGGCCGGTATCAACGACCACATCACGCCCTGGGACGCGGTGTATCGCTCAACCCTGTTGTTAGGTGGCGACCGGCGTTTCGTACTGTCCAACAGCGGCCATGTGCAAAGCATCCTGAACCCGCCGAGCAACCCGAAAGCCAACTACATCGAAGGCGCCAAACTGAGCAGCGACCCACGCGCCTGGTATTACGACGCCAAACAAGTCGACGGTAGCTGGTGGACCCAATGGCTGAGCTGGATTCAGGAACGGTCAGGCGCGCAAAAAGAAACTCACATGGCGCTTGGCAACCAGAACTATCCACCGATGGAGGCAGCACCTGGCACCTATGTGCGCGTGCGCTGACGCTCAACGAACCATTAAGAAGACTGGATGAAAACCCGCGACCGGATTCTCGAATGTGCTTTGCAGTTGTTCAATCAGAAGGGCGAACCAAACGTTTCCACGATGGAAGTGGCCAACGAAATGGGCATCAGCCCTGGCAACCTCTACTACCATTTTCACGGCAAGGAACCGCTCATCCTAGGGTTGTTCGAGCGCTTTCAAGCCGAGCTGGCACCGCTGCTCGATCCACCTGCGGATGTGGAACTGGCGCCGGAGGATTACTGGCTGTTCCTGCACCTGATCGTCGAGCGGCTGGCGCATTACCGGTTTCTGTTCCAGGACCTGTCGAACCTTGCCGGACGCTTGCCGAAACTCGCCAAAGGCATCCGCAACCTGCTCAACGCGCTGAAGCGCACGCTGGCTTCGTTGTTGGCACGCTTGAAGGCTCAGGGTCAGTTGGTCAGTGATACCCAGGCGTTGGGGCAACTGGTGGAGCAGATCACCATGACGCTGCTGTTCTCACTGGACTATCAGCGAATTCTGGATCGCGAGGGTGAAGTGAAGCTGGTGGTTTATCAGATCATGATGCTGGTGGCACCGCATTTGTTGCCACCGATCAAGGCTGCAACGGAGCACATGGCGATGCAGTACCTCGAAGAACACGAATAACCCTGTCACTGGATAAACATATTTCACTGTAGGAGTGAGCCTGCTCGCGATGGCGTCGGGCCAGTCAAATATCAATGTTGAATGACACACCGCAATCGCGAGCAGGCTCACTCCTACAGGGGATCTGCGGTGACTCTTAAACTGTATTCGCAAACTAAAACGCCCGACCTTTGCAGGCCGGGCGTTTTTTTGAGCCCTGAGAATCAGGACTGACTGGTTGGCGTCGATGGAGCTGGCGCGACAGTCGGGGTGGCAGCAGGGGTCGGCGCGGCAGCAGAGTTTGATGTGCTGGCCGCAGGTGCCGGGGTTGCCGGTTTGGCGGCAGCCACTGCTGGTTTTGGTGCTGTAGCTTTCGGTGCCGCCGGTTTTTTCACTGCTGGCTTTTTGGCTGCGGCAGGTTTTGCCGCTGGCTTGGCTGCAGGTTTGGCTGCTGCCGTTTTCGCTGCAGGCTTGGCCGCAGGTTTAGCAGCCGGTTTGGTGGCAGGTTTGGCGGCGGCTTTTGCGGCGACCGGTTTGGCCGCGGCCTTGGCCACTGCTTTGGCTGCCGGTTTTGCGGCAGCGGTTTTAGCGGCGACTTTGGCGGCTGGTTTGGCCACTGCTTTGGCAGCTGCCTTGACCAGTGGCTTGGCAGCCGTTTTGACCGCAGGTTTAGCCGCTGCCGTTTTAGCTGCAGGTTTTGCCGCTGCGGTTTTCGTCGCAACAGGCGCAACCTTGGCACCGGTGAGTCTTTCGATCTGCTTGGTCAGGGTATCGACCTTGCTGTGCAGGGCTTTGACTTCATTGCGGCTTGGAACGCCCAAGCGCGAAATGGCACTGTTCAGGCGCTTGTCAAAAGCACCTTCCAGCTCGTCCCACTTGCCCAGCGCACGATCTTTAACACCGGTAATGCGCGACTTGGCCGAGGTAGCGGAGTCCTTGGCAGCGTCGACTTTCTTGCCGACTGCATTCTTGGTGAGCTTCTCGGCTTTCTCGCCGTCTTTGACCAATGTATCGAAGAGCTTGCCGCCGTCATTGTCGATCTTCGAGTACACGCCTAAACCAGCCAGCCAGATTTTGCGGGAGTAGTCTTCGACTTTCCCGATCCACGAGCTGCCTTCTTTTTCGGTGTTCTTTTTACCAGCCATCCCGTTCTCCTTAAGATTTACGCGCGACGCGTTCGAGCAATGCCGTCAACTCATCGAGCTTAGCAGACAGCGTCTCAACGTCATGTTTAGACGGAATGCCGATACGATTCAAGGCACTTGCGACACGCGAGTCAAAAGCCTTCTCGACTTTGTCGAGTTGAACTTCGACCTTGCCTTTGAAAGTGCTGACTTCGCTCTTCGCGTCTTCAATCTCGGTGTTAGCTGCTTCAAGTTTCTCAGCAACTACCTTTTTGCCTTTCTTTTCAACAGTTTGACCTTCTTTGATCAACTCCTGAAAGTACTCGCTGCCTTCTTGCCCGACCTTGGTGTAGGCACCCAGGCCTGCCAGCCAGATCTTGCGGGCATAGGATTTGACATCGCCCAGAGCAGTGGTCGTAACGTCGATTTTTTTCTTCAAAATAACTTTGGCCATGGTGCACCTCACGCGCAGAAGGTTTGAGGAACTGCCCGCGAAAGCGTCGGGCTCAGGCACAAAGTAGTGAGATTAATTAGAAACGGCACCCTAACAACTGACATAAATCTTTGACTTCACAAAGGACAATTGTGGGAGCCAGCCTGCTGGCGATAGCGATTTATCCTTCACATCAATGTTGACTGGTAAACCGCAATCGCCAGCAGGCTGGCTCCCACATTGGATGTGGTTCTACTCCAAATCACACCAACGCTTTATCCAGAGCCTTCTCGATTTCCGATTTGATCGTGCCGCTCATGGCCGACATCAGTATGCCCAGCTCCACATCCACCTTGATCGAATCCTCACCGACCTGCACCGTGCCTTTCACGCCCGAGCGTTTTAGGTTCAGGGTGTCGCCGGACCATTGCGGCTCCAGGCCATATTGGTCGGACAGTTTCTGCGCCAGCTTTTCAGCCTTCTCGCGGGCCGCTTCCTTACCCAGGCCGTGGGCACGTTCAACACTAATACGGGCCATCGAATGACTCCTGCTTGATGAATACTTCCTGAAGCATCTTGACCGCCGCTGCGGCAAAACGTCCCGGTGTTTACTTATCTTACCTTTACCCACTCCAAGACAAAGCAGGCCACCGGGATTAGAATGTCCCGCATTCTCTTCTGGTGACAGCGATATGACTGATCAGCGCAAAGGCAGCGATGCCGAACCCACCACTCACTTCGGTTTCAAAAACGTTCCGGAAAGCCAAAAAGCGGAAAAAGTCGCTGAGGTTTTTCACTCGGTAGCCGCCAAGTACGACCTGATGAACGACCTCCTGTCGGGCGGCATGCACCGTCTGTGGAAGCGCTTCGCAATCGAACTGTCGGGCGTGCGCACCGGTAATCGCGTGCTGGACATCGCGGGTGGAACCGGCGACCTGACCAAAAAATTCTCGCACCTCGTTGGCCCGACCGGCCAGGTGGTGTTGGCCGACATCAACGAATCCATGCTCAAGGTCGGTCGTGACCGCCTGCTGGACCTTGGTGTTGCCGGTAACGTTGAGTTCGTCCAGGCAGACGCTGAAAAGCTGCCGTTCCCGGACAACCATTTCGACTGTGTGACCATCGCTTTCGGTCTGCGCAACGTGACACATAAAGAGGACGCCCTGCGTTCGATGTTGCGTGTACTGAAACCGGGCGGCCGTCTGCTGGTTCTGGAGTTCTCCAAACCGACCAACGCGCTGATGTCCAAGGCTTACGACGCCTATTCGTTCGCTTTCATGCCGCTGATGGGCAAGCTGATCACCAACGACTCGGAGAGCTATCGCTACCTGGCCGAATCGATCCGCATGCACCCGAATCAGGAAACCCTGAAATCGATGATGGTCGAGGCCGGTTTCGACCGCGTGACCTACCACAACATGACCGCAGGCATCGTTGCCTTGCACCGCGGCATCAAACCCTGATGTTGCTCGCCGGTCTGCTCGCCAGCGTTGAACTCGGTCTGAACCGGGTGCTGCGTCTCGACAGCACGGCACTGCCACGGCTCGCGCATTTGAGTGGCAGAGTGATTGCCGTCGATTGCCGCAGCCCGGCCTTCCAGCTGTTCATCCTGCCCAGTGACGAAGGCCTGATGCTCGCTTCCCAGTGGGAACCCGGCGCCGACTGCACCCTGCGTGCACCCGCCTCAAGCCTGCTGAAACTGGCGATGAGCAAAGACAAGACCGCGGTGCTGCACGGCCCCGAAGTCGAGCTCGACGGTGACAGCGGTGTGCTGCTGGAACTGGCGGCGATCCTTCAGGACCTCGAACTGGATTGGGAGTACGAACTCTCGCGCTGGCTGGGACCGGTGGCTACGCAACTGGTTGGCGGTCATCTGCGCAGCCGCGCACGTTGGTACCAGCAAGGATTCACAAGCCTGGGGCAGAACCTGGGTGAATACCTGGCCGAAGAATCGCGAACCCTCGTCGGTCAGCGCGAAGCCGAAGCCCGTTTCAGTGAACTGGACCAGATCAAACTCGATCTGGAACGTCTTGAGGCGCGTTTCGAGCGCCTTTCCCGATCCCTCGACCCAAGCGATAACGCATGAAGCTGCTTGCCGTCCGCCGTTTGTTGCGCATCCAGCGCGTTGTGATTCGCTACCGCCTCGATGACCTTCTCTTCGCCCTGCCGCTGCCCTGGTTTCTGCTGGCGCTGCGCTACGCCCTGCCGTGGCGCTGGTTCCCGCGTAAAACCCTGGACCTGACCCGAGGCGCACGTTTGCGCCTGGCGTTGCAGGACCTGGGGCCAATCTTCATCAAGTTCGGACAGATCCTGTCTACCCGTCGCGATTTGCTCCCGGAAGACATTGCCGATGAGCTGATGAAGCTTCAGGACCGCGTGCCGCCGTTCGATTCGCAAGTGTCGGTCAAGCTGATCGAAGAACAGCTCGGCAAAAAGATCAGCGAAGTGTTCAGCCGCTTTGACGTCGAGCCGCTGGCCTCTGCTTCGGTGGCGCAGGTGCATGCCGCGCAACTGAAGACCGGCGAAGAAGTCGTGGTCAAGGTTATCCGCCCGGGCCTGAAGCCGATCATTGCGCAGGATCTGGCCTGGCTGTTCATCCTCGCCCGAGCCGCTGAAAAGCTATCGGCCGACGCCCGCCTGCTGCACCCGGTGGACGTGGTCCTGGACTACGAAAAAACCATCTACGACGAACTCGACCTGCTGCGCGAAGCAGCGAATGCCAGCCAGTTGAAACGCAACTTCGACGGCTCGGAGCTGCTGTACGTGCCGCAAGTCTATTGGGACTGGTGCCGGCCGAAAGTGCTGGTGATGGAGCGCATCTACGGCATTCAGGTCACTGATCTTGCCACCCTCGCCGACCAGCGCACCGACATGAAAATGCTCGCCGAGCGCGGCGTGGAGATTTTCTTCACCCAAGTGTTCCGCGACAGTTTCTTCCACGCCGACATGCACCCGGGCAACATTTTTGTCAGCACCGTGAACCCGTGGAGCCCGCAATACATTGCGATCGACTGCGGCATCGTCGGCAGCCTGACCCCGGAAGACCAGGATTACCTGGCGCGCAACCTGTTCGCGTTTTTCAAGCGTGACTACCGGCGAGTCGCCCAACTGCACATCGATTCAGGATGGGTACCGGCAGAGACCAAACTGAATGAATTCGAGGCCGCGATTCGCACCGTATGCGAACCGATCTTCGAAAAACCGTTAAAAGATATTTCCTTCGGTCAGGTACTGATGCGCCTGTTCCAGACCGCTCGGCGCTTCAACATGGAAGTGCAGCCGCAGTTGGTGCTGCTGCAGAAAACCCTGTTGAACATCGAAGGCCTGGGCCGTCAGCTGTACCCGGACCTGGACCTGTGGAACACCGCCCAGCCGTTCCTCGAGCGCTGGATGCGTGAACGGGTCAGCCCGAAAGCCTTGATTGGCAACGTTCAGAGCCAGTTTGAACAATTGCCGCACCTGGCCAACATGGCGCGCGACCTGCTCGAACGCATGTCCCAACCCCACGCCTACGACCCACCGCCGCCGTGGCACAAGCGCAAGGACGACTGGTTCCTGCGGCTGCTTGGCTGCGCTCATCTGGCCGGTGGCGCTATTTTGCTTGCCGGTGGACCGCTGGGTGAAATGGGGCACTGGCCGGCCGGAATCATGGTGGCTGTCGGTTTGTATCTGGTCGTTCGCCGATAGCCAGTCGCGCAACACGCTGGCACACTGTTTCAACGCTGAATTTCACGTGGGCCTCGATCAATGAAGTGAGAGCCTGCATCGGAGTCGAAGATGAAAAACTGGCTGGACGAGATCAAGTGGGACGCCGATGGCCTGGTGCCCGCGATTGCTCAGGATCACAAGACCGGACGCGTCCTGATGATGGCCTGGATGAACCGTGAAGCGCTGGAACTGACCGCTGCCGAAAACCGCGCCATTTACTGGTCCCGGTCCCGGGGCAAGCTATGGCGCAAGGGTGAAGAGTCCGGTCACGTGCAGACCTTGCATGAGATGCGCCTGGACTGTGACGCCGACGTGATCATTCTGATGGTCGAGCAAGTCGGTGACATCGCCTGTCATACCGGTCGCCAGAGCTGCTTTTATCGCGTCTTCGAAAACGGCGACTGGACAACCGTCGACCCGGTCCTGAAAGACCCGCATGCCATCTATTCCGCAGGACACAAACATGAGTGACACTCTGACCCGTCTGGCCCAGGTGCTGGAAGAGCGCAAAGGCGCCGCCGCCGATAGCTCCTATGTCGCCAGCCTGTACCACAAGGGCTTGAACAAGATTCTGGAAAAAGTCGGCGAAGAGTCGGTCGAAACCATCATTGCCGCCAAGGATGCCGCCATCAGCGGTGACTGCAGCGATGTGATCTACGAAACCGCTGACCTGTGGTTCCACAGCATGGTGATGCTCGCCCAACTGGGGCAGCATCCTCAGGCTGTACTCGATGAACTGGACCGTCGCTTCGGTCTGTCCGGACACGCCGAGAAAGCCTCGCGCCCGTCCGCCTGAACAACTATTAGAGAGGAGCAGCAACATGGGCATTTTTGACTGGAAACACTGGATCGTGATCCTGGTTGTTGTCGTTTTGGTATTCGGCACCAAGAAACTGAAAAACCTCGGGACTGACGTCGGCGAGTCCATCAAGGGCTTTCGCAAAGCCATGAATGATGACGAAAAACCGGCTGATCCAACCGTGACCCCGGCTCAACCGGTTCCGCCCGTCCAGCCTCAGGCCACACCGGTGAACCAGCCGCACACCATCGATGTGCAGGCACAAAAAGTCGAAGAGCCAATCCGCAAAGACGTGTGAGCACAGACTAATGTTCGGTATCAGCTTCTCTGAACTGCTGCTCGTCGGCCTCGTCGCCCTGCTGGTATTGGGCCCAGAGCGTCTGCCGGGTGCTGCGCGTACGGCTGGCCTGTGGGTCGGGCGTCTGAAGCGCAGCTTCAACGCGATCAAACAGGAAGTTGAACGTGAGATTGGCGCTGACGAGATTCGTCGGCAACTGCACAACGAGCACATTCTGTCGCTGGAGCAGGAGGCGCGGAAGATCTTCTCGCCGACCCAGCAGGAGGCCACACCGGTTCAGCCTGTCGAACCGGTGACGACGCCAACGATCCACGCTCCGACGACAGAAGCTGCACCCGCCACTTCGCCGACGGAAACGGTGACAACCGTTGAACCGGCACCGGTCATGGCTCCCGCTGAACCTGTTGCTCCTGCCGCCGCGCCGACAACCACGGCGCCTCACGACACCCCATTGCCGCCGCGAGCCCCATGAGCGACCTTCCTGAAAATGACCAGCACATGCCGCTGGTTTCGCACCTCACCGAGTTGCGTACCCGTTTGCTGCGCTGTGTAGCGGCGATCTTCATCGTCTTTGCCGGTTTGTTCGCCTTTACCCAGCAGATCTATACCTTCGTCTCCACGCCGCTGCGGCAATACCTGCCAGTCGGCGCGACGATGATTGCCACCGACGTCTCGTCACCGTTCCTGACACCGCTGAAGCTGACCATGATGGTCTCGCTGTTCTTGGCGATCCCGGTCATCCTGCATCAGATCTGGGGCTTCATCGCACCAGGCCTTTACAAGCACGAGAAGCGCATCGCGGTGCCTTTGCTGGTGTCCAGCATTCTGTTGTTCTACGCCGGCATGGCGTTCGCCTATTACCTGGTATTCCCTCTGATCTTCAAATTCTTCGCCGCCGCCACCCCGGCTGGCGTGGAAATGATGACGGACATCAGCAGCTACCTCGACTTCGTCATGACGCTGTTCTTTGCCTTCGGTGTAGCGTTCGAAATCCCGGTGGCCGTGGTGCTGCTAGTGTGGATCGGCGTGGTCGACGTCAAATACCTGAAGAAAATCCGTCCGTACGTGATCATCGGCTGCTTCGTAGTCGGCATGATCCTGACGCCGCCGGACATCTTCTCGCAGACGCTGTTGGCCGTTCCGATGTGGCTGCTGTTCGAGATCGGCATCCTGTTTGGCAGCCTGATCAGCAAACGTGGCGAGCATCCGGACGACCAGCCGGTTGACGATCACAACGACCAGCCGCCAGCGACCCAACCGTGAACCTGCTGCTGCTCGAGGAAGCTGATTTCATTGCGGCCGACCGGGCGATCCTGCGCGATCGCCGGTTGACCCACATGCAGGAAGTCCACCGCTCTGAAGTCGGTGACAGCTTGCGGGTAGGCCGCGTTGGCGGATTGATGGGTTCGGCTGAACTGCTGCGCCTGGATGCGGATGAGGCCGAATTGCGGGTCACCCTTGACCAATCGCCACCGACCAAGCTGCCATTGACCCTGATTTTGGCCCTGCCACGCCCGAAAATGCTCCGTAGGGTGTTTCAGACCGTAGCGGCCATGGGTGTGCCGCGGATCATCCTGGTGAACAGCTATCGCGTCGAAAAGAGCTTCTGGCAAACGCCGTTCCTGGAGCCAGAGGCGATTCGCGAGCAGTTGATCCTTGGGCTGGAACAGGCCCGGGACACCGTCTTGCCGGAGATCGTCATCGAGAAACGCTTCAAGCCGTTCGTCGAAGACCGCCTGCCGGCGATCAGCGAAGGCACCCTTGGGCTGGTGGGCCATCCCGGTAACTACCCCGCTTGTCCTCGCGGCCTGAATGAACCAGTGTCCCTGGCCATCGGCCCGGAAGGTGGCTGGATTCCCTACGAGATCGATCTGTTGGGCAAGTCCGGCCTGCAACCGGTGCAGCTTGGCGAGCGCATTCTTCGGGTAGAAACAGCCGTCACTGCGCTGCTCGCACGCCTTTTCTGACACTCCTCCCTTACTCGCCCCCTGTAGCAGCTGGCGAAGCCTGCGTTCGGCTGCAAAGCAGTCGCCAGTTTGGGTACTGCGGTCCTTCAGGCTGACCGATTTCAAGGGGTTGGCGACTGCTTCGCAGCCGAACGCAGGCTTCGCCAGCTGCTACAGGAAATGCGAAGGTCTTCAGGTCATTTCTCACGACTTCAGTATCCGGCACACCTGCCGATAAAACTCCCATAAAACCTATGAGCGGTTCGAGGGAGTTTCAGCATGTACCAATGGCTAGCCGATAAACTGGGAAACGTCAGCGTCAATCGCAAGCTGGGGGTGGGTTTCGGCCTCGTTTTGCTGCTGACGTCGTTGATCACCTTCACCGGTTGGACCGGTCTGAGCGGC
Source organism: Pseudomonas sp. LBUM1643 (assembly GCF_059716215.1). Taxonomy (NCBI): domain Bacteria; kingdom Pseudomonadati; phylum Pseudomonadota; class Gammaproteobacteria; order Pseudomonadales; family Pseudomonadaceae; genus Pseudomonas; species Pseudomonas sp. LBUM1643. The sequence goes on along the minus strand of NZ_CP166813.1, from coordinate 391,125 downwards.
GTGCTGAACCGAGGTGACAAGCTGGGTTTCATTTCCAGCCTGATCGAGCTGAGCCAGGACCTGCGCATTGCCCGAATGAACTACGACACGCGTCGCGGCGAACAAGGCCCGGGCGCGGTCAACGAAGTGCTGGGCAAACTCGAGACCAGCCTGAAAACGGCGCGTACGATGATTGAGCAACCTGCTGACGCCGCCATGGTTGACCAGCAAATTGCCGCCGTCGCCGAGTACAAGCGCGCCTTTGCCGACATGACCCAAGCCACCGTTACGCGCGAAGACGCCCGCAGCAAACTCGGGGCGACCGCCGACAATGCCGTTGCCCAGGTCGCCACGGTGGAAAAATCCATGCTGCAAGGCGAAAGCGTTGCCGATTACAGCAACGTGATCGAGCTGAGCAAGCTGCTCCAACAAGCGCGCTATCAGGTCCGCGGTTACACCTACAGCGGTAAGGCCGAGGCAGAGCAACCCGCGCTGGATGCTATCGACAAGGCTTTGGTAAGCCTGGAGAACCTGCCGTCCAAAGTGCCGGCACAGCACCTCGCCAACCTGCAACACGCCACTGAATCACTAAAAGCTTACCGCGCGGCCGTCAGCCAGTTCCGAGACTCGCAGACAGCAAACGCCACAGCTCTGAAACACATGGCCGCACAAGGTGAAATCCTGATCGACCTCAGCAAAAAGCTGACGGCGTCGCAGACCGTCGTACGTGACACCGATGCCGCGCATGCCAAAAACATGCTGCTGCTGGCCACCCTTCTAGCGCTGGCGTTTGGTTTGCTCGCGGCCTGGGCCATTACTCGTCAAATTGTGATTCCTCTGAACCAGACTCTAAAAGTCGCCGAGCGCATTGCGGCGGGCGACCTGACTCACAACCTCATCTCCCAGCGCCAGGACGAACTTGGCCAGCTGCAGCGCGCCATTCAGAGCATGACCCAAGGTCTGCGCGAACTGATCAGTGGCATCAGCGACGGTGTGACGCAAATCGCCAGCGCCGCCGAAGAATTGTCCGCGGTCACCGAACAGACCAGCGCCGGCGTCAACAGCCAGAAAGTCGAAACCGACCAGGTCGCGACCGCCATGAACGAAATGACCGCCACCGTGCAGGAAGTCGCACGCAACGCCGAAGAAGCCTCGGAAGCCGCCGTTGCCGCCGATCAGCAAGCCCGCGAAGGTGACAAAGTGGTGAGCGAAGCCATCGCCCAGATCGAGCGCCTGGCCCTTGAAGTGGGCAACTCCACCGAAGCCATGGGTCATCTCAAGCGCGAAAGCGACAAGATCGGCAGCGTGCTCGACGTGATCAAATCCGTGGCCCAGCAAACCAACCTGCTGGCCCTCAATGCAGCCATCGAAGCCGCCCGCGCCGGTGAGGCCGGACGCGGCTTTGCCGTGGTTGCTGACGAAGTCCGCAGCCTGGCCCAGCGCACCCAGAAGTCCACCGAAGAGATCGAAGAGCTGATCGTCGGCCTGCAAGCCGGCACCCAGCAAGTCGCCACCATCATGGACAACAGCCGCGCCTTGACCGACAGCAGCGTCGAACTGACCCGCCGCGCGGGTGGTTCACTGGAAAACATCACCCGCACCGTGTCGGCGATCCAGTCGATGAACCAGCAGATCGCCGCTGCCGCTGAGCAACAAAGCGCCGTGGCTGAAGAGATCAACCGCAGCGTGCTGAACGTGCGCGACGTGTCTGAGCAGACTTCGGCCGCCAGTGAAGAGACCGCGGCCTCTAGCGTGGAGCTGGCGCGGCTTGGCACCCATTTGCAGATGCTGGTGGGGCGGTTCAAGGTTTAAAGGGCATAACAATAGGCTTGTGGCGCGGGAGCCCCGCTCCCGCCAAGTCGCGAGTGGGGCCGTCTTCGCCGGCAAGCCGGTCTCGCCCCCACATTAGACCGAGTCGTCAATAACTGTTTGTAAAATGAAAATGCTGGACGATAGACCACTTTAATCACTCTCTCTACTAACAGTTCTGATAGTGGTCGATGGGCCTTGTAGCGCGTTAAATCAATCCTGATACCAACGCATAAACAGGTGCCATCATGTCAATCCAAGAGCAAGATCACGAACCGCAAACGCCTGACTCTTTTTTATTACCGCCCACCGTGTCTGACACGGAAAATGATGTATTGAACTACAACACCCTCACGGCCAGCCCTGTCGTTACCGTTCCGCCTTGGATAGGAATCAACAACCAGTCAAAACTATGGCTACATTGCGAATGCACATACGCCGATGGGCGCCGCGGTGTCATTGAGTTGGCAGAGGCCGTATCAGCAGGCACTTCAACAGGTACATCAGCATTCAGTGGCGAACTGCCACTTGACGTGTTGGCCAAGCTGGGCGACAACACAAACCTCGCCCTCGTCCTGATGGTCAGTAACGATGGCACAATGGCAGAACACTCCATCAGCGTTATCCGCTACAACCTGATGTTTCAACACCCTATAGCCTTGACTAATTACAGTCGTTGGATGACGGATATTGGCACCTCCCTGGAACACTTGAAGATACGTGATCTGGTATTGCCGTTAGCCCATAATGCGGGCGTCGACCAGGAAGGGGCTGGTTGGCCGGCTGATTGGTGGGCGGCGTGTCAGGACGACTCGTTTACCTATCAACTGAATGGTGGTATTCGAGCACTGGATCTACGATTGTACGGGCGCAGGTTTGAACACAACGGATTTCACGCAAGTCGTTACTTATCCGAATGCCGCAACGCAGTCTCTCATTTCGCAGAGCAAAATCCTGACGAAATAGTGATCTTAGGCTTTCACGAAGTATTCGTTGATGATGAGGCGTACGCATTTAATGAACTGCTGTTCGGACTAAGGGATCGTTGTATCCCAGCCGACGCATACGACCTGACGATCAAGCAAATTCGCAGCCGACACCCAGGCAAAAATGTAATCATCGCGTGGAACTATCCACATCCACTTTGCTGGCCAAAAGTCAATCAAAAATGGACGGGGGATGATCAAAACAGCCAATATTCAATTGCCAGGTACATGGACCAAGTATGGGGTGGGTCGCTGCCAAACCAACTTTGGTCTATGTTTGCATGCGGCTACGATTTACTTTCGGGGCCTGTACGATATGACTCTTCAGCGATTTTCTGGGATACATTTTTTAATAACGTTATATCGCCGAATTATCGACAACCTACCCGGGGCAACATGATTCAAATTGATTTTTTCGCTGGGACCGGCGTCGTTGACCGATGCATCCATGCCACACGAGACAGGGCATTCAAAGCCGCGCAATCTATCGCCTCACACTTTTACATCAACCAGATAGGCACCCGTGACGTTCAATTGGAATGGGAGAGCCCATCAGACACTAATGCCCTCTCCGGCTACAATGTTTTCCAGAACGGAACATATCTTGCCACTCTCCCCTCCACCCTCAGACAATATCCGATCACAGGGTTAGCTGACGGAAGAACCTATCACTTCCAGGTTGTCGCCAACTTCACCGATGGTATCGGTGCTGTTGCTGAAGCTAAAATAGCTATTCCAGATATCACAAGCCCCAGCAGACCCTTTAACCTGCGAATCAAGACCTATGACGTTGGAACGAAGATATCGTACCTTTCGTGGGAAAGATCGATTGATAATGTCGCCATCAGACATTACGAGGTTTATCGTAACAACGAACCAACACCAATAGGTACGAACACGCATACTTTCCTTCAAGTCAATGAAACTTCTGGGGTTACCTACGTCGTTCGCGCTGTAGATACCAGTAGTAACTTTTCCGACTCTGATCCACTGGCAGCGATCGGCGACCAGATCCCTCCCACCAAACCTGCCAATCTTGCAGCCACTGCGACGAACACTAACTCCGTCACGCTGACGTGGGATCCGTCCAGTGATAACGTCGCAGTCGCCGGCTATCAGATCATCCGCAACACGACACCGATTGGGACAGTTGACAGTAACGTTTTCAGCGAAACCGTCCTTGACGGAACCTACACATACAAGGTGCGCGCGCTGGATACGAGTGGAAACTCTACTGATTCCGACGAGTTAAGATTCAGGATTGGCTGGCCCCTACCTTCCAAACCAACCAACGTCAGGGCCGCGGACTTGGAAGGCAAGACCTACGTGTTTTGGGACGGTTCGACGAGCAATGACGGTCTCTTCTATGAGATTTGGCGAAACGGCGAACCGGTGGGTAAGGTCAATCACTACTCGGGCACGCTAAACTTTGCGATTGAAGACTTGGTCACTCCCTGGCGTATCACGGTGCGGGCACGGGATATTGCTGGAAACTTTGCCGATTCCGAAACGGTGGATAACGACAAAACAGCCCCTTCGAAGCCAACCAACCTCCGACCCACCGCCATCACCGATAACTCCGTCACGCTGGAGTGGACAGCATCAAGTGATAACGTCGCGGTCACGGGCTATGTAATTTTCCGCAACAACGATCCGATCACCACAATTAACAACACCCGTTACACGATCAGTGGCTTAACCAGTGGTACCTCTTATATTTTCAAGGTGCGCGCGCTGGACGCTGCGGGGAACTTTGCCGACTCCGATCCACTGCCAGTCAAAACAACAGACTCAATCGCTCCTTCCAAGCCAACCAACCTCCGAACCGTCGACCTCGCAAGCGACTACGCCCTCCTGGAGTGGAATGCATCCAGTGATAACGTCGCGGTCACGGGCTATCAAATCTTCCGCAATAACGATCCGATCGACATGACCGGCATCACGTTGTACCTCGCCCGTGGCTTGACCGACGGTACTTCCTATTTTTTCAAGGTGCGCGCGATGGATGCTGCGGGTAACTTTGCCGATTCCGATGAACTGCCAGTCACCACACCAGACGCAACCGCCCCTTCCAAGCCATTAAACTTGCGACCCACCGGCATCACCGGTAACTCCGTCACGCTGGAGTGGGCAGCATCCAGTGATAACGTCGCGGTCACGGGCTATGTAATTTTCCGCGGCAACGTTCCAATCACCACAATTAACAACACTTGTTACACGGTCAGTGGCTTAACCAGTGCTACCTTCTATGATTTCAAGGTGCGCGCGCTGGACGCTGCGGAGAACTATGCCGACTCCGATACACTGCGGGTCAAAACAATAGACACAAGCGGCCCTTCCAAGCCAACCAACGTCAGGGCTATGGACCTGATGGGCCGCACCTACATAGCGTGGGACGGTTCGACGAGCAATAAAGATTTCTTCTATGAGATTCGGCGAAACGGCGATCCGGTGGGCAAGGTCAATCACCACTCGGGCACGCTAGCCTTTATTACCGAAGACGTGGTTACTCCGTGGTCAATCGTGGTGCGGGCAAAGGATGTTGACGGGTACTATACCGACTCAGACCCAGCCACGAGCCCGTAGGCGTCGCAAGTACATCGCTTCAGCGTTGCAGCCGGTTGCCTTGGGCCCGGAGCCGGGCCCAAGGTTTTGTCTCGACAATCACCATCACGGCGAATGGCCTGCACCGGAATCACTTTTACGGAGGCCGCCCCTCGGGCAGGCTCCAGATGCTGCACTGCCACCGATAATGTCGGGGTAACCAGACCTACGCTATTCCGTGGCGAGGAATGGCTCGCAGACATCGATAGCACAGATACCTATATCCGTTACATGGCGATGGACCTTGAAGGTGGTACCAAGTACGTCTTCAACGTCTGTGCGGTGGATACCGCCGAAAACGCTGGTGATTTTGAGTATCTTACGGTTCACACCACAGGTTTGAACATGAACCCGTCGACCAACCTGCGGTTCAATCGGCTTTCCAATCGGACAGGAACTATCCAATGGGAACCACCGATGGAGAGTGGCGGTGTTACGGGTTATCAGCTATCTCGGGATGGACGTGTCATCCGGGAGATATCGGAAATTAATTTGATGTTCAATGATTTGGCAGCGGATACTACGTATCTCTTCGAGGTGCGCGCGATACGCGATGGGAAATACTCCGACCCAGCCTCTATCAGAGGTTGATCGAAGGTACAGGCTGCCAGCAAGGCCAACTTCGCGGGCTTGGATGAAAGCGGTCCACCATGACGGCTGCATGAGGCATGCCGTCATGGGGAGTCGAAATACGAGCGGCCCGCGCTATTCCCTGTACGTAGCACCTTTGGAAATCCCGCTGAAAACTGTGCGGATGAAGTTTTCAGCAACCGCAGGCCGTGATCTTCACGGCCTTATTCGCCAGCAACCTTACAGCACCTGCCTTAAAAACGCCTGAGCCCTCAGATCCTTCGGCGAGGCAAAGAACTCGTCCGGCGAAGCGTCTTCCAACAATTTGCCGTGATCAAAGAACAACACCCGATCCGCCACTTCCCGGGCAAAACCCATTTCATGGGTGACGCAGACCATGGTCATGCCTTCCACGGCCAGCGTCTTCATCACGTCCAGCACCTCGCCGACCATTTCCGGATCGAGCGCGGAGGTCGGTTCATCGAACAGCATGACCTTCGGTTCCATCGCCAGCGCGCGGGCAATCGCCACACGTTGCTGCTGACCGCCGGACAAGCGCGATGGAAATTCGTTGGCCTTCTGTGCGATTCCAACCTTTTCCAGCAACGCCAACGCCTTCGCCTCGCGCTCTCTCTTGCCACGCTTGCGCACAACCTTTTGCGCCAGGCAGAGGTTCTCCAGCACGGTCATGTGCGGGAACAGGTTGAAATGCTGGAACACCATGCCGACTTCACGGCGATAGGCGTTCACGTCGGTTTTAGGATCGGCCAGTTGCAGGCCGTCGATACTCACGGAACCCGAATCGAATTCTTCCAGACCGTTGAGGCACCGCAGGAAGGTCGACTTGCCGGAGCCGGACGGGCCGATCACCACCAGCACCTCGCCCCGCTTCACGTGCGTCGTGACGTTATCCACAGCCCGAACCACCTGGCCGCGGGTGTCGAAGACTTTTACCAGATCGCGAACTTCAATCACTTTGCGCGAGCCTCCGCTCAAGCCGGCTGGCGATTTTCGACAGCGGCAGGTTGATCAACAGATAAAGACCGGCCACGCAGAACAGGATCTCGAACGGCGAGAACGAGGTGGTGATGACTTCGCGGCCGCTTTTAAGCAATTCAGTAATCGCGATCACCGACACCAATGAGGTGTCTTTCACCAGGCTGATGAACTGCCCGGCCAAGGGCGGCAGTACGCGCTTCAATGCTTGAGGCAGCACGACATGTCGCATCGATTGACCGGCACTCAAACCCAGAGAGCGCGCCGCTTCATTCTGGCCTCGGGCGATCGACTGCACACCGGAACGAATGATCTCCGCAACATAGGCGCCAGTGAACAGCGAAAGCGCGGCGATCCCGGCGAACTCCCGGGACAGGTTCATCACGGTGCCGATGAAGAAGTAGAAAATGAAGATCTGCACCAACAGCGGCGTGCCGCGTACCAGTTCGACGTAGATCGTCGAGAGGTCGCGCAACGTCGGGTTGTTCGACAGACGGCACAGGCCGGTGGCGAGGCCGATCAACAAGCCGAGCACTCCCGACACTACCGACAGCCACAAGGTCGTCCAAAGGCCCCACAACAGCGGACCCGCCGCCCAATGGCGGGTGACACCAATGACATCGCCTTCAGCGACATCATCGCCTTGAGCGACTTGCAAGCTGTTGTCGTCCACGATCAGGTGCTGTTCATCGCCAGCGTCGTTGCGCAGGGTGACTTCAGCCTTGTCGCCCTTGCGCACCAGTTCGCTGACGGTGGAGATATCCGCGGCGCGCTGGGACTCTTCGGCGTGATAGGCGAAGTATTGGGGCACGCGGTTCCAGCGCCATTCGTAGGACATCAGCGAGGTGGCGTAATACAACGCGCCGGCCAGGCCGATTAGCACGAGCACGGTGAGAACGTGCCATGGCCATTGGGCTTTCTTCTGTTTCATTGCACATTCCGGGATTTGTATTGCCTTGGAGGCCCTCATCGCGAGCAGGCTCACTCCTACACAGGAATGCGTTCCCCTGTAGGAGTGAGCCTGCTCGCGATTGAGGCGACGCGGTCAGTCTGACCGGCGCTTATTCCATATCCTTGAGCCAAGCGGTGTCTTTGAACCACTTGTCATGGATGCGATCGTAGGTGCCGTCTTCGTGGATCTGGTGCAGGAAGTTGTTGATGAAGTTGAGGCTGTCGTAGTCACCCTTCTTCAAACCAAAGGCCAGCGGCTCGTAGGTGAACGGCTTGTCGAGGAACACCAGCTTGCCGGCACCGACCTTGTTCACCGCTACAACGTTGTATGGCGCGTCGTAGATGAACGCGTCGGCCTTGCCGTTGACCACGTCAAGTACAGCTTCCTGCTCGTTGTCGTAGCCGTGGTATTTGGCTTTGGAGATGAGCTTTTTGGCGACCATTTCACCGGTGGTGCCGAGCTTGGAGGTGATGCGGTAGTCGGCGGTGTTCAGGTCTTTATAGGACTTGATGGTGCCTTCGAGCTCCTTGCGTATCAGCAGGGTCTGGCCGACCACGATGAAGGGGTCGCTGAAGTTCAGGCGCAGGTTGCGTTCCTGGGTCAGGGTCATGCCGCTGCCGATCATGTCGAACTTGTCGGTCATCAGGGCCGGGATGATGCCGTCGTAGCCGGTGGACACCAGCTCCAGCTTGACGCCCATGGCCTTGGTCATGGCTTTGAGGATGTCGACTTCGAAACCGATGATTTCGCCGCGCTTGTTGGTCATTTCGAACGGCATATAAGTCGGGTCCATCCCGACTTTCAGCGTGCCGCGCTTGACCGCGTCATCGATGGCACCGGCCTGCGCCGTGTTGATTGCAACCAAAGCCGTGACGCCGACCAGCAGCATCGAAAGATACTTCTTCATCATCAAGTCCCCAAAACCATTGCGGTGTGAGGCACGCAATCGGCGGGTTTCTCTTGAGAAACCGGCAGATACGAACAGAAAGTTGTCCGGGCGCACCAATTCGGGAACGGATGCTAACGTACTCGGCCGTTTGCACAAGGGTTTAAGCAGGATCTTGCAACAAAAAACCCCGCTTTCGCGGGGTTTTTTGGGTTAGGCCAACTGAGGCTGCACGCTCAGTGGCTTGAGCGGCAACAACGGCGCATGGGGATCAGCTTTCAACGATTTGCGCCAGGCTTCCAGCCACTCGGGGTGACTTTCGTTCCAGATTTGCTCATGCAGACGACCCAATGCCACAGGGTCACTCAGCAGCTGTAAGCGCTCGTTGTTGTTCAGGCCTTCAGGCCCGACCTTCAACGCGTGGCGCACACGCTCGACGCGCAGCCACTCAATTGGCTCGGCCTGACCGTGACGGGAGGTCGCCAGCGAACACGCCAAGGCGTTCTGCTGTGGATCGACCACCGACCGGATGAAGCCGTCGTTCAGCGCGTGATAGCGGTTTTCATGGGTGTACTGGTCGGTGGCCACCAATGCCTGCGGCGGATTGTATTCCTCAGGGATCAGGAACAGGCTCTCGTCACGGGACTTGAGGCCCAGGCCGACACGACTGGAAATCACCGACACCGGAATCGACAACATCAACGAACCGACGATCGGCACCAGCCACCACAGGAAGCTCGGGTTCAGCCAGATCACCAGCAACGCCCAGAAAAAGCCCAGCAAGGTCTGCGGACCATGGCGTTTTACCGCTTCGCTCCACGGCGTGGAGTCATCGTCACGTTGTGGCGAGTTCCAGGTGGCGGCCCAGCCGAGGAACGCGGCAAGAACGAAACGGGTGTGGAAGATCATCCGTACCGGCGCCAGCAGCATGGAGAACAGCATCTCCAGCAGCATCGACATCGTCACCTTGAACTTGCCACCGAACTCTTTCGCGCCCTTGGCCCAGATCAGGATGATGCTCAACAGCTTCGGCAGGAACAACAGCACGACCGTGGTCGAGAACAGCGCGACCGCCTTGTCCGGATGCCATTGCGGCCATAGCGGATAGAGCTGACGCGGTTCCATGAAGTACTGCGGCTCCATCAGCGTGTTGACCGCCAGCAGCGCCGTCGACAGCACCAGGAAAAAGAACCACAACGGCGCCGACAGGTAAGACATCACGCCTGTCAGGAACACCGCACGGTGAACCGGGTGCATGCCCTTGACCAGGAACAACCGGAAGTTCATCAGGTTGCCGTGGCACCAACGACGGTCGCGCTTGAGTTCGTCCAACAGGTTGGGCGGCAGTTCTTCATAGCTGCCCGGCAAATCGTAGGCAATCCACACACCCCAGCCGGCACGGCGCATTAGCGCGGCTTCAACGAAGTCGTGGGACAGAATCGCACCGGCGAATGCGCCTTTACCGGGCAACGGCGCCAGGGCGCAATGCTCGATGAACGGCTTCATGCGGATGATCGCGTTGTGACCCCAGTAGTGGGATTCGCCCAACTGCCAGAAGTGCAGACCGGCGGTAAACAGCGGACCGTAAACACGGGTGGCGAACTGCTGCATGCGTGCATACAGCGTGTCCATGCCCGATGCACGCGGCGCGGTCTGGATAATCCCAGCGTCCGGCGTGGCTTCCATCAAGCGCACCAGACTGGTCAGGCATTCGCCGCTCATCACGGAGTCCGCGTCGAGTACGACCATGTACTTGTAGTCACCGCCCCAGCGACGGCAGAAGTCGTCGAGGTTGCCGCTTTTGCGTTTGACGCGACGACGACGGCGACGGTAGAAAATCTTGCCAAAGCCTTTGGCTTCACGGCAGACGTCCAGCCAGGCTTGCTGTTCGGCGACGCAGATGTCTGCATCGTTACTGTCGCTGAGCACGAAGAAGTCGAAGCGGTCCAGGTCACCCGTGGCGGCTACCGACTCGAACGTCGCTCGCAGTCCGGCGAAAACCCGCGGTACATCTTCGTTGCAGATCGGCATCACCAACGCGGTGCGTGCGTCCTTGGCGATCGGCTCATTGCCAGCACTTTTACCGGAGATGCGGTATTTATCGTGACCGGTGAGCAACTCGAGGAAGCCCATCAGCGCTGTCCAGAAACCGGCCGATACCCAGCAAAACAGAATCCCGAACAGAATCAGAATGCTGGTCTGCAGTGCATACGGCAGTACTTGCGTGGCCGTTTGCAACAGTGGTTGATGCAGCACTTCGTTGAGGTCGACAAACGACCAGCCCTGGTACGGCATGATGCCTTTCATGTACCAGCCGGCGACGATCGTCTGGCCGAGCATCAGTACCAGCAATATGTAACGACGGATCGAACCCACCGTGCGCCAGCGAGCGGCCGGCAGTACACGTTCATCCTTCGGCGGAGCCGGCGGATTGGTGCGACCGGTCAGGCGACGCCAGCCGCGCACCAGAATGTTGGTGCGCCACGGCTCCGGCACGACTTTGGTCCGACGAATCGGCGGGGTTGCCTTGAGGCACACCCGGCCACTGGCATCCAGCACCAGCATTTCCGCGTCTTGCAGTTCTTCAGCGGTGCTCAAGGTCAGGCGTTTGCCGACCGAGGCCTGGGCGGCCTCGCTCGGTGCGTCGAACGTCGAGGACGACAGTCGTTGATGCAGTTCACTGAACGACTGGCAGCCCGCGAGTTCCGCGCGCTGCTCGTCGGTCATCGGCAGATGCGCCAGATACTCGGCAAGAGTCTCTGGCTGTACTTGAGAATTACTCATCGGCAGGCAACTGGTAGCTCCAGGTCTCGGTCAGGACTTCTTCAGTCGGTGCCGATTCCGGTGTGGCTGGGGCCGCGTCGGCAGCTGCAGGCTGCTTGGCGTCTTTGTTGTCCTTGTTTTGGGTATCCGTTGCCTGCTTGGCATCGGCCGGTTTGGCATCGGCCGGTTTGGCCTCTGCCTGCTTGGCTTCTTTTGCTTCCTTGTCCGCCTTCTCCTGCTGCTTGGCGGCAACCTTGTCGGCCTTGGCCACAGAAGAGTTAGAGACCGGGAGCGATGTCTTGGCGAGATCGGCAGGCACGATGTTCTGCACCAGGGCCGCACGCATCTCGGTGGACTTGCCCGGATCCTTGATCTTCATGCGCAGGGTCAAGCGCCAGCCCTTGGTTTCAGGGTTGTAGCGCACGCTGTTCTCGACCAGCTCGGCGTTATCGCCAACGCTGACCTGACTGCGAACGTCGGTATCCGGCGACAAAGCCGCCAGGGACGGACCTTCGAAGTCCACCAGATAAGCAACGCTGCCATCCGGCTGACGGATCAGGTTGGACTGCTTGACGTCACCTGTGGAGCGTAAGGTCTGGCTGACCCAGGCGCTGTCCGGTGCGTGCAGCGCAGCTTCGTCGATGGTCCAGTGCATGCGATAAGCGACGTCCAGCGGCTGGCCAGGCTCAGGCAGCTTTTCCGGGCTCCAGAACGCAACGATGTTGTCGTTGGTTTCATCGGCCGTCGGGATCTCCACCAGGTCTACAGAACCCTTGCCCCAATCGCCTTTTGGCTCGATCCAGGCACTTGGACGTTTGTCGTAACGGTCATCCAGGTCTTCATAGTGGCTGAAGTCGCGGCCACGTTGCAGCAAGCCAAAACCACGCGGATTTTCAATTGCGAAGTTGCTCACGGACAGGTGTTTAGGGTTGTTCAGCGGACGCCAGATCCATTCGCCGTTGCCGGCATGGATAGCCAGACCGCTCGAATCGTGCAGCTCGCGACGGTAGTTCAGCACTTTGGAAGGCTGGTTGGCACCGAACAGGAACATGCTCGTCAGCGGAGCGATGCCCAGCTTGGTGACCTTGTCACGCAGGAACATTTGCGCCTTGACGTCGACAACGGTGTCGCTGCCCGGACGCAGGGTCAGACGGTAGGCACCGGTCGCTCGTGGCGAATCCAGCAGCGCGAAGATCACCAGGTGCTTGTCGCCCGGCTTCGGCTGTTGAATCCAGAATTCGGTGAACCGCGGAAACTCTTCGCCGGACGGCAAAGCAGTGTCAATGGCCATGCCGCGAGCGGACAAGCCATAGGTGTGACCTTTGCCGACAACGCGGAAATAGCTCGCGCCCAGCATGGTCATGATTTCGTCTTGCTTGTCGGCTTTGTTGATCGGGTACAGCACACGGAAACCGGCATAACCCAGTTGTTCGGTGGCCTTAGGATCGAACTGCACATCGCCGAAATCGAAACGAGTTGGGTCGTATTTGATCTCTTCGACGGTGTTAGCCGTGATTTCGTTGATTTTCACCGGCGTATCGAAGTGCATACCCTGGTGATAGAAGGACAGCTTGAACGGGGTTTTTTGATCGGCCCATTCGGCTTTTTCAGTGCGGAAGCGAATTTTTTGATAGTCCGCGAATTTCATCTCGCGGAATTCGTTCGGCAGATTACTGCGCGGGGCTTCGTATTTCTGCCCGGCCAACTCTTTTGCCTTGGCCGATACATCATCCAGACTGAAAGCCCAAAGCTGACCGGCGCTGAGCAGGCAGAGCAGTGCAGAGCCCGCTACCAGAGCGCTTCGGAACCGTTTGGCAGACAATTTTGGAGCATTACAGGGACTAACAATCACGAGCAACCCTCGCCGAAAACAGATCAAAAAACCAACGGCCAGTTAAAGTGCCTGCACGGTGTACGGTATCGAAAACCCGACCCTGCGAACGACTCTTGCCAAGTTGGCGAGCATTGTTCCGACTCCTATGGGGCAAAATGATTCCCCAAGAGGTCCAGGACAAGTCTCTACCTAAGTCAAAAATGGGCCAACGAACGCTGATCCCCGTAGCGCGCGATTATCTAGCAGGCCGCGTTACAACGCATCAGGGGTAACAAAGTATTTATCGCGAAAAACCCCTGCTTTCAGTCGAAAAGGGCTTAAAAAGTTGTTTCAAGCGCTTTCAGGTCTGTAACAGGAAGGTGACCGGGCCATCATTGACCAGGTGCACCTGCATATCCGCGCCGAATCTACCTGATGCCACAGTGCCATGCACTTGTTTCGCTTTGTTTAATAGATAGTCGAAAAGCTCTTCACCCAAGGCCGGAGGGGCGGCGGTCGAAAAACCCGGGCGCAACCCGCTACGCGTGTCGGCGGCAAGGGTGAACTGAGAGACCAGCAGCAGCCCACCACCGACATCGGCCAAGGACAAATTCATTTTGCCTTCAGCGTCACTGAACACCCGATAGTTAAGCAGTTTATGGAGAAGTTTGTCGGCGTTGGCCCGCGTATCGTCGGGTTCGACCGCCACCAAAACCAACAAACCCTGGTCGACCGCGCCGACCACCTCACCCTCTACTTCGACTCGCGCGCCTCGCACGCGCTGCAGCAACCCCTTCATGCTTCTTCTGGCGCCAGGTCGAGCATACGCCGCGCCATCAAGTCGGCGGCACGTACCAGTGCGTCGGTGATGCCCGGTTCGGAGGCCGCATGACCGGCGTCACGGATGACTTGCAGTTCGCTATTGGGCCAGTTCTGGTGCAATTCCCAGGCATTATCCAATGGGCAGATGACGTCGTAACGGCCATGGACGATCACGCCAGGCAAGTGGGCGATCTTGCCCATGTCACGAATCAGCTGGTTCGGTTCAAGAAACGCATTGTTGGTGAAGTAGTGACATTCGATGCGGGCGATCGACAAGGCGCGCTGCGGCTCGGAGAAACGATCGACGACCAGCGGGTTCGGACGCAAGGTCGCGGTCCGCCCTTCCCATGTGGACCAGGCCTTGGCCGCGTGCATCTGGGCGATCTGATCGTTGCCGGTCAGGCGTTTGTGGAATGCCGTGAGCAAGTCGCCGCGCTCGTCCATCGGGATCGGCGCGATGTAGTCCTGCCAGTAATCCGGAAACAGACGGCTGGCGCCAGCCTGGTAGAACCACTCTATTTCTTGCGGACGGCAGAGAAAAATCCCGCGCAGGATCAGGCCGTGTACGCGCTCCGGGTGGGTCTGCGCGTACGCCAGCGCCAGCGTCGAGCCCCAGGAACCGCCGAACAGCACCCATTTCTCGATACCCAGGTGTTTACGAATTCGCTCAAGGTCGGCGACCAGATCCCAGGTGGTGTTGTTTTCCAGGCTGGCGTGGGGCGTGGAGCGACCGCAGCCGCGCTGGTCGAAAGTGACAATGCGATACAGGTTCGGATCGAAGTAACGGCGGCTCTGGGCATCACATCCGGCGCCGGGACCGCCGTGAATGAACACCACCGGCAAACCTTCCGGTGAACCGCTTTCGTCAACGTAGAGTGTGTGGGTGTCATCGACGGCCAGATCGTGCCGGGCGTGGGGTTTGATCTGCGGGTACAAAGTCTGCATTGCGCGCTCCGTAAGGGGTCGAGGTCATCCCTGGGGGGACTACTATTATTCTGCCGTGAGGCATCATAAACCCGAATTACGTGAATGAGCATGTCCCGGCGTAAGCGCGCATATTCCTGAACAATCCCGCCCCCTCGTAGGAGCTGCCGAAGGCTGCGATCTTTTGACGTTGCATTTGAAGATCAAAAGATCGCAGCCTGCGGCAGCTCCTACAGGTTAAGCACCGTAGCGTTGCTGACCCCACGCCAGCAACCCTTGCAGCAATTCCTTCAGCACCACCTGAGTCGGTGCCGCGAGGTCAGGCCGGTAACGGAACGGCTCGAACTCTTCCATGTACGTGCACTGCCCCAGTTCAAGCTGCACCGCATGAATGTTCTCGGCCGGGTTGCCGTAGTTTCGGGTGATGTGGCCGCCCTTGAAGCGGCCGTTCAGCACATGGCTGTACTCGCCGTGACGAGCGCAGATCGCCTCCAACTGCGACGCCAATTGCGGATCGCAACTGGCACCATTGAAGGTACCCAGGTTGAAGTCCGGCAGCTTGCCATCGAACAGGTGCGGGATGATCGAGCGAATCGAATGCGCATCGAACAGCAATGCATAGCCGAATTCGGCTTTGAGTCGAGCCAGCTCGTTCTGCAAGGTGCTGTGATACGGCGTCCAGATCTGCTCCAGGTACGTCGCCCGCTCTGTCGCCGACGGCTCCATGCCTTCACGGAACAACGGAATGCCATCGAACAGCGTCGCGGGATACAGACCGGTCGTGGCACCCGCATATAAAGGCTTGTCATCGGACGGACGGTTCAGGTCGATGACAAATCTCGAGTACTCGGCAGCCAGGGTGCTGGCGCCCAGTTCAGCGGCAAATTCATAAAGCGTGGGGATGTGCCAGTCGGTATCCGGCAAGCTGCGCGCATCGGGGATCAACCCGGCTTCGACCGCAGGTGTCAGGCGCAAGCCGGCGTGAGGCATGCTGATCAGCAGCGGCACACGGCCTTGTTTGAAGTTCAGAACCTTATCCACAACTGTTCTCCTAAACGCTCGTTTCGACGCCGTGACGCACGACGCGTTTTTCCAGATCACCGCCCAGCCAGTACGACAGGTCGGCAGGACGATCGATTTGCCAGGCAACAAAATCTGCGACCTTGCCGACCTCCAGCGAACCGTGGGTGTCAGCCATACCCAAAGCGGTGGCGGCATGAATCGTCGCGCCGGCCAGGGCTTCTTCCGGGGTCATGCGGAAGCAGGTGCACGCCATGTTCAGCATCAGGCGCAACGACAGCCCAGGCGAAGTGCCGGGGTTCAGATCGCTGGCAATGGCGATTTTCACACCGTGTTTGCGCAGGGCGTCCATCGGTGGCAGCTGGGTCTCACGCAGGAAGTAGAACGCTCCCGGCAGCAACACCGCGACGGTGCCGGACTTCGCCATGGCGATGGCATCGTCTTCGGTCATGAATTCCAGATGATCGGCAGACAGGGCGTGGTACCGCGCGGCCAGACTCGAGCCATGCAGCGACGATAGTTGCTCGGCATGCAGCTTCACCGGCAATCCAAGTTCCTGTGCGGCAATGAATACCCGCTCGACCTGCGCCGGCGAAAACGCCAAGTATTCGCAGAAGGCGTCCACTGCATCCACCAGACCTTCAGCGGCCAGCGCCGGAAGCATGTCGGCGCAGATGTGATCGATGTAGGCGTCGGCGCGATCCACGTATTCCGGCGGCAGGGCGTGAGCGGCCAGGCAGGTGGTGCGCACGCTGACCGGCAGTTCGGCGCCCAGGCGACGGGCCACGCGCAGCATCTTGCGCTCGTTGTCCAGGTCCAGGCCGTAGCCGGATTTGATTTCGATGCTGGTAACGCCATCGCGCATCAGGCTTTTCAGACGCCTGGCGGCACTGGCGAACAGTTCGTCTTCGGTCGCGGCGCGGGTGGCGCGAACGGTGCTGGCGATACCACCACCTTTGGCGGCGATTTCCGAGTAGCTGACGCCTTGCAGTCGCTGCTCGAATTCGCCGCTGCGGTTACCGCCGAACACCGTGTGGGTGTGGCAGTCGATCAGGCCCGGTGTAACCCAGGCCCCTTTCAAATCGTTGACCGCCGGGTACTCGCCGGACGGCAGTTCACCGCGCGGGCCGACCCACTCAATGTGCGCACCGGACGTCACGATGGCCGCATCCTCGATAATCGAGTAGACGCCCCGCGCCATGGTTGCGACGTGGCAGTGTTGCCAGAGAGTTTTCATCCCGTATTCCTTGTCTTGTTCAAAATCGATTCGCGAGCAAGCCCGCTCCCACAGGGGATGTGCATTCCCCTGTAGGAGCTGTCGAGTGCAACGAGGCTGCGATCTTTTAAAAAGCAAGATCAAAAGATCGCAGCCTGCGGCAGCTCCTACAGGGGCCGGCTTACAGGCTCGGCAGCAACTTCGTCGACACCAGCTCGTTCAAGCAACGGGTCGCCAACAACTCAGTCGCGGCGATGATGTCCGGCGCGAAGAAACGGTCTTTCTCATAGAACGGCACTTCTTTACGCAGAATCCCACGCGCCTGTTCCAGCTTCGCCGAGGTCTTCAAGCCTTCACGCAAGTCCAGGCCCTGGCACGCTGCCAGCCATTCCACCGCGAGAACACCGCGAGTGTTTTCGGCCATTTCCCACAGACGCTTGCCCGCCGCTGGCGCCATGGACACGTGGTCTTCCTGGTTGGCCGAGGTGGGCAGGCTGTCCACGGAATGCGGATGGGACAATACCTTGTTCTCGCTGGCCAATGCGGCAGCCGTCACCTGGGCGATCATGAAACCGGAGTTCACGCCGCCATTGGCCACCAGGAACGGCGGCAGTTGCGACATGTGCTTGTCCATCATCAACGAGATACGACGCTCGCTCAGGGAGCCGATCTCCGCGATCGCCAACGCCATGTTGTCAGCGGCCATGGCCACGGGCTCGGCGTGGAAGTTACCGCCAGAAATCACATCGCCTTCAGCCGCGAACACCAGCGGGTTATCCGAAACAGCGTTGGCTTCGACGGCGAGCACTTCGGCGGCCTGGCGGAACTGGGTCAGGCAGGCGCCCATGACTTGTGGCTGGCAGCGCAGGGAGTACGGGTCCTGAACCTTCTCGCAGTTCTGATGCGAGTCGGACACTTCGCTGCGCTCGCCGAGCAGATCGCGGTAAGCGGCCGCGGCGTCGATCTGGCCTTTCTGACCACGCGCTGCATGGATACGGGCGTCGAACGGTGAGCGCGAACCCAGCACGGCTTCAACCGTCAATGCACCCAGCGCAACAGCACCAGCGAACAGGTCTTCCCCTTCGAACAGACCACGCAGCGCATAAGCGGTGGACACCTGAGTACCGTTGAGCAGCGCCAGACCTTCTTTCGCCGCCAACGTCAGCGGGGTCAGGCCAGCTACTTTCAGCGCTTCGGTCGCCTCCAGCCATTCGCCTTTGTAGCGTGCCTTGCCTTCGCCCAGCAGTACCAGCGACATGTGCGCCAATGGCGCCAGATCACCCGAGGCGCCGACGGAGCCTTTCAATGGAATGTGGGGATAAACCTCGGCGTTGATCAGGGCGATCAGCGCGTCGATCACCACCCGGCGAATACCGGAGAAGCCACGGCTCAGGCTGTTGACCTTGAGCACCATGACCAGCCGCACCAGCGCGTCGCTGATCGGTTCGCCAACACCGGCGGCGTGGGACAGCACCAGCGAGCGCTGCAGGTTTTCCAGGTCTTCGCTGGCGATACGGGTCGAGGCCAGCAGGCCAAAACCGGTGTTGATGCCGTATGCAGTGCGGTTCTCGGCGAGGATCTGTTCCACGCACGCGACACTGGCTTCGATCTGGGCCGAAGCGCTGCTGTCGAGGGTGATTTTGACCGGCTGCTGATAGATATCACGCAGTTGGGCAAGGCTCAGTTGGCCGGGAATCAGGTTAAGCGCAGTCATTTTTTGCTCCTTTTGAGAGTTATTTACTAACTAACCAGACGCTCCGGATATGTCCGTTGTCCGTCGCGTCTCGCCTTTTGAGGAGACGCGCCTTGGCACGCTGGTGTTGGGAAAATCAGTTGAGATTCGGCAAAGCCTTGTGCAGCAAATTCGGTTCTTTCAACACGCTGGCAGCAGCGGCAATGTCCGGCGCCAACCAGCGATCCTGATCGTAAGCCGGGACACGTTCGCGCAGCAGACGCCACGCCGCCTCGGTGCCAGCACCAAAGCGCTGCGTTTTCAGGAACTCGAACGCCTGGGCCGCCAGCAAGTACTCGATGGCGAGAATCTGCGTGCAGTTTTCCAGGGCGCGATGCAGCTTGAGCGCGGCGTTGGTGCCCATGCTCAGGTGATCTTCCTGCAGGCCCGAGGTGACGTAGTTGTCGAGCACAGCCGGTTGCGCCAATTGGCGGTTTTCCGCGCACAGCGAAGCGGCGACGTATTGCACAATCATCATCCCGGAGTTCACGCCCGGGTTGGCCACGAGAAAGGCCGGAAGGCCGCTGACGTGCGGGTTGATCAAGCGATCCAGGCGACGCTCGGCGATGGAGCCGATCTCCGCCATGGCGATGGCCAGCAAATCCGCCGCGAATGCCACCGACTGACCGTGCGGGTTAGCCTGGGACATGATGCGGAAATTATCCGGCGTGCCCAGCAATAACGGATTGTCGGTGGCGGCATTGAGTTCGGTTTCGATCTGCTTCGTCGCGTGCTCAAGCTGATCGCGAGCAGCGCCATGGACCTGAGGGATCGAACGAATGCTCAACGCATCCTGAGTGCGAATGCCCTTGCTCGAGGCGATCACTTCACTGCCATCCAGCAACGCTCGTAAGTTGATTCCGACCTGTTGCATGCCGGGGTGCGGCTTGAGCGCGATGATTTCGGCGTCGAACGCCGCAATCTGGCCGCGTTGAGCCTCGAAGCTCATGGCGCCGATCACATCGGCCCATTGCACCAGGCGCGTTGCATCGGCAATGGCGAGGCAGCTGAGGCCGGTCATGCACGGCGTACCGTTGACCAGGCACAAACCGTCTTTAGCGCCAAGCTGAACCGGCTGCAGGCCTTCTTCGGCGAGGGCCTGTTGCGCGGAAACGATGTGTCCGCGATAGCTGACATTGCCGACGCCCAGCAGCGCGATGCCGATGTGGGCCATATGGGTCAGGTAACCGACCGACCCCTGGGACGGCACTTGCGGAGTGATGCCGCGATTGAGCAGCGCCAACAGGGCTTCGACGACCCGTCGATGCAGGCCGGACTTGCCCTGCGTGAAGTTGATGACGGCCGCGCACATGATCGCGCGCGTCTGTTCGTCGGCCAGCGGAGCGCCAACGCCACAGGCGTGACTGAGCAGTGTGTTACGCGACAGTTGACTGAGTTGTTCGTCCTGCAGCGAAACGTTGCACAGCGCGCCCAGACCGGTGTTGATGCCATAGGCACGTTCGCCACTGGTGACGATGCGTTGGACGATCGCCTGGGCATTCTCGATCCGCGCCCAGATCGGCGCCGACAGCTCAAGTTGTGCACCATGCCGAGCGACGGCGACTACGTTCTGCCAGGTTACCTGTGCTTCGGTGATAACGATTTTTTCAGCCTGGGACATCATTGACCTCAATCCGGAATATTGATGCAGCTTCACCGCCGCTATCGCGAGCAGGCTCACTCCTACAGGGGTTACGCATTCCAACTGTAGGAGTGAGCCTGCTCGCGATGAGGCCAGCCCAGCCAACACAAATTATCTAAACCACCGCAGCCCGTCGCTGCACGAACCGGTCGACATACTCATCTGCTGGCGAATGCAGGATCTCGCGCGGCGTGCCGACCTGGATCAGCTGGCCGTCCTTGAGGATCGCAATGCGGTTGCCGATGCGCACGGCCTCGTCGAGGTCGTGGGTGATGAAGACGATGGTCTTGTGCAAGGTCTTTTGCAGCTCCAGCAACTGGTCCTGCATCTCCGCACGGATCAGCGGGTCGAGGGCGCTGAACGCTTCGTCCATCAGGATGATGTCAGTGTCCGCCGCCAAGGCGCGGGCCAGGCCCACACGCTGGCGCATGCCGCCCGAGAGCTGGTGCGGGTATTTGTTTTCGTAGCCTTTGAGGCCCACGGTGTTGATCCAGTGCAGGGCGCGTTCGGTGCACATCTGTTTGCTCTCGCCGCGCACTTTCAGGCCGTAGGCGACGTTGTCCACCACGGTCTTGTGCGGCAGCAGGCCGAAGCTCTGGAAAACCATGCTGATCTTGTGCCGACGAAATTCGCGCAGGGCTTCCATGTCGTATTGCAGGATGTCCACGCCGTCCACCAGGATCGCGCCGCTGGTGGGGTCGATCAGGCGATTGAAGTGGCGAACCAGCGTCGATTTGCCGGAGCCCGACAGGCCCATGATCACGAAGATCTCACCGGTACCGATGCTCAACGACAAGTCGTTCACACCGACCACGCAGCCGGTTTCGGAGAGCACCTGATCCTTGGTTTTGCCTTGGCCAACCATGGCCAGCGCATCCTTGGAACGGTTGCCGAAAATCTTGAAGACGTTTTTGACTTCGATCTTGCTGATGGCTTCGTTGCTCATTTGCTCACCTCATGCCGTGGCCGACCATACGCCTGAGTAATGCGGTCGATGACCACTGCCAGAATCACGATCGCCAGGCCGGCTTCCAGGCCTCGTCCAACGTTGAGGGTCTGAATCCCCACCAACACATCTTCACCCAAGCCACGGGCACCGATCATCGAGGCAATTACCACCATCGACAGGGCCATCATGGTGGTCTGGTTGATCCCGGCCATGATGCTCGGCAGGGCCAGCGGCAGTTGCACGCCGAACAGTTGTTGCCAGCGGTTGGCACCGAAGGCGTTGATGGCCTCCATTACTTCTCCGTCGACCTGGCGAATGCCGAGATCGGTCAGGCGGATCAGCGGCGGCGCGGCGTAGATAACGGTCGCGAAAATCGCTGGTACCTTGCCCAGGCCGAACAGCATCAGCACCGGGATCAGGTACACGAAACTCGGCATGGTCTGCATGATGTCGAGCAACGGCATCAGCACCGAACGCAGGCGATTGCTGCGCGCCGACAGGATGCCAAGCGGAATGCCGATCAGCACCGAAATCACCGTCGCGACCATCATCAGTGCGAGGGTCTGCATCAGCTTGTCCCAGAGGCCAACCGCCCCCACCAGGAACAACAAGCCGACGATGACAGCGGTGGTCACGATCTTGCGGGTCGCGTGCCAGGCCACACCTGCAACGATTGCCAGCATCAGCCACCAGGGCGCCGCACGCAGCAGGCCTTCAAGGTTGACGATGGCCCACAACAGGGTGTCTGAGATGTGCCGGAACACATCGCCGTAATTGGTCACCAGCGAATCAACCCAACCGTTGACCCAGTCGGCGATGGAAAAGGTAAAGCTTTCGGGAAACATAAGAGACTCTCAATCAAGGGGTTGCGATGCAGCACCCGACTGCCGTCGCCGGCAGTCGAAGAAGCTGGACCTACAAGGCCGCGTCGATCTTCTTGGCTGCGTCTTCGCTGACCCACGCATGCCAGACTTCAGGATGTTCCTTGAGGAAGATTTTCGCCAGCTTCGGCGAAGCAATCCGCTCTTTCGCCATGCGCCCCAGGTTCTGGTTCAGCAGGTCGATCGGCAGGTTGACCTTTTCCAGCACGGCCACCAGTTCCGGGGCCTCGTCGTGGAAGGTTTTGGACAGGCCGACCTTGATGGTCACGCTCTTGTCCACGCCCGGTTTCTCTTCAAGCTTGACCAGGTCGACCTGGCCCATCAGCGGCGTTGGCGACCAGTAGTAGAACAGAATCGGTTCGCCACGCTTGTAGCTCGACAGCACCGCTGCATCCAGTGCCGGGCCGGTGCCTGGGCGGAAGTTGGTGTAGGTGCTTTCCAGCCCGTAGCTCTTCAGCATCTCGCTGTTGTCCAGCTCACAGGTCCAGCCGGCCGGGCAGTTGTAGAAACGGCCTTTGGAAGGCTCTTCCTGATCCTTGAACACGCTGGCGTACTTGGCCAGATCAGCAATGTTCTTAAGGTCTGGGGCCTTGGCTTCCAGCTTGCGATTGGCATCGCCTTCGATCACGTAGCGCGGTACGTACCAGCCTTCGACAGCGCCCGTAACCGGAGCGCCAACACCGACGACCTTGCCGGCCTTCTCGGCCTTGTTCCAGACTTCACTACGCCCCACCCATTCTTCGGCGAAGACTTGAATGTCGTTACTGCTCAGGGCGTTTTCCATGGTGATGGAATTGCCCGGCAGGCTGTCGGTCTTGCAGTCGTAGCCTTTCTCCAACACGACTTGCAGCACGTCGGTCAGCAGCATGCCGCTTTCCCAGTTGAGGCCGGCGAACTTCACCGGTTTACCCGATTCGCACCAACCGGCTGCCTGGCTGGCGCCGGCGCTGGCGAGCAGGCCCATGGAAAGCAATGTAGTCAGCAGGGTCTTGTTCGATTTCATTGTTGTGACGCTCCTAATCATGAATTGGCTTACGGCAGTCAAGAGGCATCCAGCCCTGTCCTCGTCCAATCAGGCCCGCGCCGCAGCGCGACTGGCCCCGCTCGTTACTGGTTGCACAACACTGTCCTGCTCGACCGGCAGAATCAGTCTATCGGGCACCGAGCCGTGCCATTTTTTTGCACACACGTAATACAGGGCTGCAGGAAGCACCAGACCGATGATCCAGGAGATATCCACATCACCCAGGGTCGCTACCAGCGGACCGGTATAGAACTTGGTGGAGATGAACGGTAGCTGCACCAGCACACCGAAGACATAAACGCTGATACCCAGGGGGTTCCAACGGCCGTAGCGACCGTTCGGATCGGCCAGGGCCGGCACGTCATAACGCTCGCGGGTGATGCAGTAGTAATCTACAAGGTTGATCGCGCTCCATGGCGTGAAGAACGCCAGCAGAAACAGGATGAAGGACTTGAAGGCACCGAGGAACGAATGTTGACCGAGTAAAGCCATCAGGGTCGCAGCCCCTACGATGACCAGCACGAAGACCAGACGCTGCAAGCGCGTGACCTTCAGCTCACCACGGAAGCCGCTGATGATGGTCGCAATGCACATGAAGCTGCCGTAGGAATTGAGCGTGGAGATGGTGACCTTTCCGAACGCGATGCTGAAGTACAGCAGCGCAGCGGTGGCACCGGTCCCACCCAAACCAACGATATAGGCCACTTCGTGACCGGCGAACTGGCCGTTGGACGATGCAGCGGCAAACACGCCGAGGATCATTGCCACCTGTGCGCCAATGACCGAACCTGCGCCAGCGGCGAAAAAGGTCTTCACCGAAGAAGTCTTGCTTGGAAGGTAGCGCGAATAGTCAGCCACGTAAGGGCCGAAGGCGATCTGCCAGGACGCCGCAAGTGACACGGCAAGCAGGAAGCTGCTCCAGCTGAAGTGGCGGATTTCCAGCAGCGCGCCAACGTCCGTCTGGCTCATGAGACGGGTGAACAGGAAAACGAAAGCAATCACGCCGATGACGCTGGCGATACGGCCAATCCAGTGGATCACCCGATAGCCGAGCACCGTGACCAGCACGATGACACTGGCAAAAATGAGGATACCGACGCTGTCGCTGACGCCAAACAACTGGCCCAGCGCCTGGCCGGAAAGTACGGTACCCGTGGCGGTGAAACCGAGGTACATCAAGCAGACCAGCACGATCGGGATGGCCGCGCCATAAACACCGAACTGAACCCGGCTGGAAATCATCTGTGGCAGACCAAGCTTCGGCCCTTGCGCCGCATGCAACGCCATTACCCCACCGCCCAGCAGTTGACCGATCAACAGACCGATCAACGACCAGAACACATCACCGCCCAGCACCACGGCCAAGGCCCCGGTGACAATCGCGGTGATTTGCAGGTTGGCACCCATCCACAGGGTGAACTGACTCAATAGACGACCGTGTCTTTCCGCTTCCGGGATGTAGTCGATCGAACGTTTCTCGATCAACGGTTTACTGCCTGCACGATCGTTGTTAACAGCCATGATTCAACCTCTGTGGATTGTTATTCTGGGTTGGTGTGATCCCCTGTAGGAGTGAGCCTGCTCGCGATGGCGGCGTGTCAGTCAGCATAAATACTGAATGTACCGCCCTCATCGCGAGCAGGCTCGCTCCTACAGGGCAAGCATTACTTGCCGGTGATCATCGGCAGGTTCAGGCCTTGTTCCTTGGCGCAGTCGATCGCGATCTGGTAACCCGCATCGGCGTGGCGCATGACACCGGTCGCCGGGTCGTTGTGCAGCACGCGAGCGATGCGTTCGGCCGCTTCGTCGGTGCCGTCGCAGACGATCACCATGCCCGAGTGCTGGGAGAAGCCCATGCCGACGCCGCCGCCGTGGTGCAGCGAAACCCAGGTCGCGCCGCTTGCGGTGTTGAGCAGGGCGTTGAGCAGTGGCCAGTCGGACACGGCGTCGGAACCGTCCTGCATCGACTCGGTTTCACGGTTCGGGCTGGCCACGGAACCGGAGTCCAGGTGGTCACGGCCGATGACGATCGGCGCGGACAATTCACCGCTGCGCACCATTTCGTTGAACGCCAGGCCCAGCTTGGCGCGCAGGCCCAGGCCGACCCAGCAGATACGCGCCGGCAGACCCTGGAAGCTGATGCGCTCGCGGGCCATGTCCAGCCAGTTGTGCAGGTGCGCGTCGTCAGGGATCAGTTCTTTGACCTTGGCGTCGGTTTTGTAGATGTCTTGCGGATCGCCCGACAGTGCCGCCCAACGGAACGGGCCGATGCCACGGCAGAACAACGGGCGGATGTAGGCCGGTACGAAACCCGGGAAGTCGAACGCGTTTTCCACGCCTTCTTCCTGCGCCATCTGGCGGATGTTGTTGCCGTAGTCGAAGGTCGGAATGCCCATTTTCTGGAATTCGAGCATCGCTTTAACGTGCACGGCCATCGATTGCTTGGCGGCTTTCACCACGGCAGCCGGCTCGGTCTTGGCGCGGGCGCGGTATTCGTCCCAGGTCCAGCCGGCCGGCAGGTAGCCGTTAAGCGGGTCGTGGGCGCTGGTCTGGTCGGTGACCATGTCCGGGCGCACGCCACGCTTGACCAGTTCCGGCAGGATTTCCGCAGCGTTACCCAGCAGCGCGATGGAAATCGCCTTGCCTTCCTTGGTGTATTTGTCGATGCGCGCCAGTGCGTCGTCGAGGTCTTTGGCTTGCTCGTCGACGTAGCGGCTGTTCAGGCGGAAATCGATGCTGACCTGCTGGCATTCAATGTTCAGCGAGCAGGCACCGGCCAGGGTCGCGGCCAGTGGCTGAGCGCCGCCCATGCCGCCGAGGCCTGCGGTCAGGACCCAGCGACCTTTGAGGTCATCGTTGTAATGCTGGCGACCGGCTTCGACGAAGGTTTCGTAGGTGCCCTGGACGATGCCCTGGCTGCCGATGTAGATCCAGCTGCCGGCGGTCATCTGGCCGTACATGGCCAGGCCTTTGGCGTCGAGTTCGTTGAAGTGTTCCCAGCTCGCCCAGTGCGGCACCAGGTTGGAGTTGGCGATCAATACGCGCGGGGCATTGGTGTGGGTCTTGAACACGCCGACCGGCTTGCCGGATTGCACCAGCAGGGTCTCGTCGTCGTTCAGGTTGGTCAGGCTTTCGACGATCTTGTCGTAGCATTCCCAGTTACGCGCCGCACGACCGATACCACCGTAAACCACCAGTTCTTTAGGGTTCTCGGCGACTTCCGGGTCGAGGTTGTTCATCAACATGCGCAGCGGCGCTTCAGTCAGCCAGCTTTTGGCGGTCAGCGTGTTACCGCGGGCGGCACGGATTTCAACGTCACGGTACTTCGTAGGTTTATTGTCAGTCACGAAAAAGACTCCTCAGCGATCAATTCAAACCAACCCTGGCAGTGGGCAAGCCAGCCTGTGCGCATCGTTGCGCCACAAGCGAATCAGTGGACGCTGCGGAGAGCCTCAAACAACTCTTACGCATACGTCTTTACTTGTACATACAAGCATATGCAATCAAGCGGCCAACTTGCTGGATGGTTGTTCAAGAAAAATGCTGAAACGCTTTGCAACACTGGTAGATCAAGGGCTGTGAGGGAGATGAAATTTTTGCAGAGGGCTTTTGTGCGGAGGGTGACGGCTGTTACCTGGACGGGGTTTTGCGCCACGCTGGGGCGTTCGGTAACAAAGTGGTGCGCGGAGGGGAACGCTTAAAATCAAAAGATCGCAACCTTCGGCAGCTGCTACCTGGGTCATGCACACCACACATTTTGCGGATGGACATCGAACATGTAGGAGCTGCCGAAGGCTGCGATCTTTTAGGGTTTTGGATCAGCGTGCAGTCAGTTCGATCACGCAGCATGGGCCATTGCTGGAGATCTCCAGCAGGCCGGCGTTACCGTTGAGCTGCAGGCAATCATGGCGACCCAACTGTGCGTCGCTTTGATCGACCTTCACTTCCAGGCCATCGGCGACACTGAACACCAGTAATGTGCCGGCCGAGCTGAAAAACCGTTGATCGCCATCCAGCCACTGCAATCGTGCATCGTAACGCTGCGGTGCATAGATCAGGTTGAAGTCGCGAATCGGGCCACCTACCAACGCACAGGAAACCTGGCTCTCGCCGCTGAAGGAAAACGGGTCCAGCGGTAACAACGGGCGCGTGTCCTGACCGTCAACCCGCAAGGTCATGCCGTCGCCCTGCAGCACGGTAATCACTCGATGATAACCGGCAAAGGTGGAAAACCCGCCCGACTCGCCGATGTCGGCAATCGACAGGCGCCAGCCGAAGCCATCAAGACCGGCACCGGCGTCGCGAATGATTTCTTCAGTGCTGCCCCCGCCGTTTTTCCACGGCATGCGAGGGTAATCCTTGGCGCGTAGAACGTTCATTTCTTTCATTTATGGAACCGACCTTCCAGACGATGACGGGAACCGGGGTGGATCAGGCGAGCGGCTGTTACCGGCTGGCGGCCAGACCAGGTGCGGCGACGAATCAGCAGGCAGGGCTCGCCCTTTTCAATCTGCAGCAGTTTGCATTCGGTCGCTTCAGCCAGTATCGCCTCGACCACGTGCTCGCCTTCCGTCAGCGGCGCCACCTGGTTCAGATAGGCATAAGGCGTTTGCAGGGTGAAATCCTGCTTGAGGTAGTCCGGCGCCACCAGTGCGTTGACGAAACGATCCTCGATTTGCACCGGGATATCGTTTTCAAAATGCACGATCAGCGAGTGAAAGACTTTCTGGCCTTCGCGCATGTCCAGCGCCAGGGCACGCTCGGAACCGGCCGCCTCTTCTTCGAGGGTGATCACTTTGCAGGTGTGACGATGGCCGCGAGAGGCGATTTCGTCGGCGATGTTGTGCACTTCAAACAAAGCGGACTGACTTTTCGGCTCGGCGACGAACGTGCCGACACCTTGCATGCGCACCAAAAGACCGTCGGCGGTCATCTCGCGTAGCGCGCGGTTGATGGTCATTCGGCTGAAACCCAACTGGCTGACCAACTCGCTTTCCGACGGAACGCGATAGTGCGGCGGCCAATTACCACTGTCGATTTGCTGGGTAATCATCTGTTTAACGCGGGCGTACAGGGGCGCCGGACTGTCGCCCATGTTCGCGGCCAACGGAGAGACTGCAGGCGGAGTCGGCACGGTTAATCCTTTGATCGTCTGGATGAGATTGCTAGCTTGCCGGAGTTTACCGAGCAGGCAAACGTCTGTATATGTATATACAAATAACACACGATGGGGTGCTGAACCATGTCCGCTTTCTTTGCCGAGCGCGCGCTTCTGCCTAACGGATGGGCCAATAACGTACGTCTTGAGGTCAGCGCCGATGGCGTGTTGACTCATATTCAGGCTGATTCCCATGCAGATGGCGCCGAAAGGCTGAGTGGCCCGCTTCTTCCGGGCATGCCGAATTTGCACTCCCATGCGTTCCAGCGGGCAATGGCCGGGCTCGCCGAAGTGGCGGGTAATCCGAACGATAGTTTCTGGACCTGGCGCGATTTGATGTACCGCCTCGTCGGAAAAATCAGCCCGGACCAGCTCGGCGTCATTGCCCGTCAGCTCTACATCGAAATGCTCAAGGCGGGCTACACGTCCGTCGCGGAATTTCATTACGTGCACCACGACCTCAACGGCCAGCCTTACGCAGACCCCGCCGAGCTGGCACTGCGCGTCAGCCAGGCCGCCGCCTCTGCCGGCATCGGACTGACAGTGTTGCCGGTGCTCTACAGCCACTCCGGTTTCGGCGGCCAGGCACCAAACGACGGTCAGCGCCGTTTTATCAACAGCACCGAGAACTACCTCAAGCTGCAGTCGCGCTTGCAGCCGATCCTGGCGCAGCAACCGGCGCAATCCCTGGGCTTGTGCTTCCACTCGTTGCGAGCGGTCACCCCGCAGCAGATCAGCGAAGTGCTCGCCGCCAGCGACAAGCAATGCCCCGTGCACATCCACATCGCCGAGCAGCAAAAGGAAGTCGATGACTGCGTGAGCTGGAGCGGTCGCCGTCCGTTGCAATGGCTGTACGAAAACACTGAAGTCGATCAGCGCTGGTGCCTGGTCCACGCCACCCACGCCAACCCGGAAGAAGTCACGCTCATGGCCAAGAGTCGCGCCATCGCCGGGCTGTGCCTGACCACCGAAGCCAACCTCGGCGACGGGATCTTTCCGGCGGTGGATTTTCTCGCGCAGGGCGGGCGCATGGGCATCGGTTCCGATAGCCATGTGTCATTGAGCGTGGTGGAAGAGTTGCGCTGGCTGGAATATGGCCAGCGACTGCGCGATCAGCGGCGTAACCGGTTGTATGGCGCGGATCAGCCGATGGTCGGCCGTACGCTATACGACGCTGCACTGGACGGCGGTGCGCAGGCGCTGGGCCAGCCGATTGGCGCACTGGAAGTAGGCAAGCGTGCCGACTGGCTGGTGCTGGACGGCAATGATCCATACCTGGCCACGGCCAGTGGCGACGGGATTCTGAACCGTTGGTTGTTTGCCGGCGGCGATCGTCAGGTGCGGGATGTGCTGGTCAATGGGCAGTGGGTTGTGCGCGATGGACATCATGAGGACGAGGAAGAAAGCAACCGCGCCTTCACCCAGGTCCTGCGCGATCTCCTCGGTTAAATGCAAAAGATCGCAGCCTCCGGCAGTTCCTACAGGGTCCAGGTTGATCCGCATTATTGCGATCAACCGGATCAATGTAGGAGCTGCCGGAGGCTCGGGCCGCGTTCGGACGATCTTTTTTCAGCCGCGCTGCTAATTCGAGGTCTTGGCCATCTGCGTATCCGACGCCCGCCAGATCAGCCGCGTGGTGTCATAACCCTGCTGACGCGCCTTGCTCAGCAGTTCTTCGCGCACTACACCATTGACCGAAGGCGTCCGGGACAGCAGCCAGAGATACCGGCGGCTCGGATCACCAACGATGGCGGTCTTGTAGTCGTCGCTGACGTACAACACCCAGTATTGCCCTTTCGCTACACCCGGCAGCAATCGCGAAAACCAGGTATCAAACTCAACCCACAACTTGTCGGTCTTGCCCGGCACCTGTGGATAAGCCGTGCCCTTGGCTTCTTCCCATTGCCAGTCCGCCGTCAGGCAACGGTTGAGCACCAAAACATTACCGTCGGGCTTGAGCGTGTAATGGGCTTCGGATTGCGCGCAGTTGCGCTGGAAATACATCGGCAGGCGCGCCAACTCATACCACGTGCCCTGATACTTCTTGAGGTTGACGCTGTTGACGGTTTTCGGCGCCAACGGATCTTCGCCAGAAGTGGCGCAGCCGGCCAATACCAGGCCCGCTAAAAGTACAAAAAATAACCGCTTCATTGTTTTTCTCCCGTGGGCGCGTAGCCCCGGTTTACTTCAGGCCTTGGCCAGAAAACATCAACACTTTGTCACCGGCGTATTGCACGCTGATAAAGCTGTTCTTGTCGCCCCAAGTGCAACTGGACATGCCCAGCGCGCCCGAGCAATCGGCGGGTTTACCCAGCAGGTTTTCAACCTCGGCCTTGGGCATCCCGGCAGACAACTTCGAGTAGTTTTCCTGATTGACCTTGCTGCATGCGGCCAACAACACGCAGAACGAAAGCAGGGCGATAGAGCGCAGCGACATGGTGTAGCTCCTGGGGCGAAGGGGTTGGCATGGCTGCCAAGCAGAAGCTTAGAAGAGAAAACCCCTATCTGGTTCCCCGCAGGACTGGCTATTTATCGGGCCACTCGTCTGCCATTTGCCGAAAAATCAGCGACTTTCTCGCGCTAATGAACATTTCGTCGATTTTCGACAAAGACGCCTAATCTTTGGCGCCGACCGGTCGACATAGAAGCAGCGCAAGCCCCCTGTTGATCAGCCCCTCCGCGGTAGCTCATTTAATGACCAGAAACATGAAGTTCAGCCACAAGATCCTGTTGGCTGCTGCCCTCGTGGTGGCCGTTGCATTTGCCTGTTTCATCCTGTTTAACGACTACCGCCAGCGCCAGACCTTGCGCAGCAGTACCGAAGCGTCGATGCAGGAACTCGGCAGTCTGACCACCAGCAACATTCAGACCTGGCTGGAAAGCCGCATTCAGTTGCTGCAATCGCTGTCCCAGCAGATCGCCGCGGACGGCAGCGCCCCGGCCAGCCTCAAGCGCGCTATCGACCTGCCGGCCTACACCAGCAATTTCCAGCTGAGCTACTTCGGCGGCAACGATGGCGTGATGTTCTCAGTCCCGGCCGGCAATCGCGCTGCGGACTACGACCCTCGCACCCGTGGCTGGTACAAGGCGGCCAACAGCGCGCAACAGACCATCGTCACCGAACCGTACATCGCTGCGTCCTCCGGCAAACTGGTGATCACCGTGGCCACTCCTGTTCAGCGCCAGGGCCAGATGATCGGCGTTGCGGGTGCGGACATCGACCTGTCCAGCGTCAGCGCGATCATCAACTCCCTGAATTTCGGCGGCCACGGCCACGCGTTCATCGTCAGCGCTGATGGCAAGATTCTGATTCATCCAGACAGCAAACTGGTGCTCAAGAGCCTGGCCGACGCTTACCCGAACGGTGCACCCAACGTCAGTGCTGGCATGAAAGAAGTCGAGATCGATGGCACAAGCCAGTTCATCTCCTTCACCCACGTCAACGGCGTGCCGTCGGCGGACTGGTACGTGGCGCTGGTGCTCGATCAGGAAACCGCGTTCTCGATGCTCAGCGAATTTCGCACGTCGGCGATCATAGCCATGGTCATCGCGGTGGTCATCATCATCGCGCTGCTGGGCATGCTGATCAGCTTCCTGATGCAGCCGCTGCTGACCATGGGCCGCGCCATGCACGACATCGCCGAAGGCGAAGGTGACCTGACGAAACGCCTGACCATCCACGGCCATGATGAATTCGGCGCCCTGGGCACTTCGTTCAACCGCTTTGTGGAACGCATCCATACATCGATCAGCGAAGTGGCATCGGCCACAGGTCAGGTCAACGAAGTGGCGCTACGCGTGGTAGCTGCTTCGAATTCGTCGATGTTCAATTCCGACCAGCAAGCCTCACGCACCAGCAGCGTGGCGGCGGCGATCAACGAACTGGGTGCCGCCGCGCAGGAAATTGCGCAGAACGCCGCCCTCGCCTCTCAGCATTCGAGCGACGCCCGCGCCCTGGCGGAAGACGGCCAGCAGGTGGTCGACAAGACCATCGCCGCGATGCAGCTATTGTCAGCGAAGATCAGCGATTCGTGCGGCAACATCGAAACGCTCAACAGCAACACCGTGAACATCGGGCAGATCCTGGAAGTGATCACCAGCATCTCGCAGCAGACCAATTTGCTGGCGTTGAACGCAGCCATCGAAGCGGCCCGTGCCGGCGAAGCAGGTCGTGGTTTCGCCGTGGTGGCTGATGAAGTGCGCAACCTTGCGCACCGCACTCAGGATTCGGCGCAGCAAGTGCAGAAGATGATCGAGGAATTGCAGGTCGGTGCGCGTGAAGCGGTCAGCACCATGACCGACAGCCAGCGCCAGAGTGAAAGCAGCGTTGGCATTGCCAATCAGGCCGGTGAACGGCTCGGTAGCGTGACTCAGCGTATCGGTGAGATCGACGGGATGAATCAGTCGGTGGCCACGGCAACGGAAGAACAGACGGCTGTGGTGGAGTCGATCAACGTCGACATTACCGAGATCAACACGTTAAACCAGGAAGGCGTGGAGAACCTGCAGTCGACCTTACGGGCGTGTGCGGACCTTGAACAGCAGGCGGCGCGCTTGAAGCAGTTGGTCGGCAGCTTCCGGATCTAAGGCGCTTTCACT
The DNA here is from genome assembly GCF_059716215.1 of Pseudomonas sp. LBUM1643. Taxonomy (NCBI): domain Bacteria; kingdom Pseudomonadati; phylum Pseudomonadota; class Gammaproteobacteria; order Pseudomonadales; family Pseudomonadaceae; genus Pseudomonas; species Pseudomonas sp. LBUM1643. The sequence goes on along the minus strand of NZ_CP166813.1, from coordinate 357,800 downwards.
GGCCCCATCGCCAGCAGGCTGGCTCCCACAGGAGAATTGTGATCGACACAAACCTATTGTGGGAGCCAGCCTGTTGGCGCGGTTGAAGCAGCTGGTCGGCAGCTTCCGGATCTAAGGCGCTTTCACTGGCCCCATCGCCAGCAGGCTGGCTCCCACAGGAGATTTGTGATCGACACAAACCTATTGTGGGAGCCAGCCTGCTGGCGATGAGGACATCAGTCGCAATGAACATCTAAAACCGGGAGCCAGGCTTCGAAAGAAACTCCAGCTCTTCAGCCGTCGACTCCCGCCCCAACACCGCATTGCGATGCGGAAATCGCCCAAACTGGGCGATCACCTTCTGATGTTTCTCGGCGTAATCCAGGTAATCGGCAAACAGCGCCCGGTCGCCTTCCGGCTGTTGCGCCACCAGATCGATGTAGCGCGAGATGCACTCGTTCTGCACCGTCAGATTCTCGCAATGCTCAAACACCAAATAGATAAACACCCGCTGGATCGGCCGCAATTGCCGGTCGAAATCCGCCGCAATGCCTTGCGCCACCAGTGCCTGAGCCCTGAGATCACCTGAGAAGGATTTTGGAGTGTCGCGGAAGATCATTCGCGGAACTTGATCGAGCAGCAACACCAGGGCCAGCCAACCTTCGGGACGTTGCGTCCACTCGGTCAATCCGCCGGCCAGTGCCTGTTCGACCAAGTCCCCGAAACGCTCGCGCGCTTCGAGGTCCTGGCTGTCACGCTTGCCGAACCACAACTTGCCCTTCTGTGCCGCCACTTCGGTGGATGATTCGCAATCTGCGAACCACCATTCAAGCAACGGCTGCCAGGGCGCGGTCATGTTTATTCCTTGTGGTAAGCCGTGACGCGTTCAACTTCTTCTTTCGAGCCGAGGTACACCGCTACGCGCTGGTGCAGGCCTTCAGGCTGAATGTCGAGGATGCGCTGGTGGCCGTCGGTGGAAGCGCCGCCAGCCTGTTCAACCAGGAACGACATCGGGTTGGCTTCGTACATCAAGCGCAGCTTGCCCGGCTTCGACGGTTCGCGGCTGTCACGTGGGTACATGAACAGACCGCCACGGGTCAGGATACGGTGCACATCGGCGACCATCGCGGCGACCCAGCGCATGTTGTAGTTCTTTTTCAGCGGACCTTCTTCGCCAGCCAGCAACTCGCCGACGTAGCGCTGGACCGGCGCTTCCCAGTGACGCTGGTTGGAGGCGTTGATCGCGAATTCCTGAGTGGACTCCGGGATCGTGATGTCTTCGTGGGTCAGTACGAAGCTGCCCATTTCACGGTCCAGGGTAAAGCCTTTCACGCCGTCGCCAAGGGTCAGCACCAGCATGGTTTGCGGGCCGTAGATGGCATAACCGGCAGCAACCTGCTCGGTGCCTGGCTGCAGGAAGGCTTTTTCGTTCAGCGCTTCGTTCTGGCTCAGATATTCGCTCGGGCAACGCAGTACCGAGAAGATGGTACCGACCGGTGCGTTGATGTCGATGTTCGACGAACCGTCCAGCGGGTCGAATACCAACAGATAGGCGCCTTTCGGGTATTTGCCCGGGATCTGGTAGGCATTGTCCATTTCTTCGGACGCCATGCCGGCCAGGTGACCGCCCCATTCGTTGGCTTCGAGCAGGATCTCGTTGGAGATCACGTCGAGTTTCTTCTGCACTTCGCCTTGGACGTTTTCGGTGCCCATGCTGCCCAGAACACCGCCCAGGGCGCCTTTGGAAACGGCGTGGCTGATTTCTTTACAAGCGCGCGCCACCACTTCGATCAGGAAACGCAGATCGGCAGGCGTGTTGTTGCTACGGGTCTGCTCAATCAGATAGCGACTCAGGGTAACGCGGGACATGGAAGGCTCCGGTGGAATTGGGGACTGAAAACCCGCGCAGTTTAACGCGAGTCGGGGCGCATTTCCTCCTATCAGACGTGAGATGCCTAATAGAGTTCATGCGCGGGGTTTAGCGTAGTTCGAAACGGGCATTTTTACCGACCATTGAACTGCTATCGCGAGCAGGCTCGCTCCCACAGTGTCACGCGTACTCATCGTGGGAGTGAGCCTGCTCGCGATGGTGCGCCGAACCGGTCTTCAGGGCTTGACGGGCGGTTTACGCAACAAACTGAACGCCATCGCCGCCAGAAACAACACGCTCAACAGCAACACCGCCCACAACCCGAACTTCTTCCAGTTCGTGTCAGTTGTGGCTGCCGCTATCACTGTGGAGGTGTTACTCACAACGGCTGCGCCTTCGACCGATGCCTTGCCCAACGCCGCCCATTTTGCCGCGCTGTAATCCGGGATCAACGTCGATAGCGGCAGGTTCGCCGCCTTCGCCGTCGCACTGCCCAGCGCCAGCGTGTACGGCCCGGTGCCGCGCGCCAGGAACACCAACTGCGTCGATCGCACGGCGAAGCGGATCGTCGGCGCTTGCGCTCCCAAACCACCACCACGTTCGTCCACGACAAGCTTCAACTGCTGCACGGTTTGCCCCGGCAGTTGCAGCTCGTTTTGCATCACGTCCTGGCCATTCTGGGTCAGGCGATAGAGCAACCCGGTGCTTAATGCCTGCCACGGCAAGTTGCTTTCCCGACGGCCGGACACAACGGCTGGCGCAAGACTGTTGGGCTGACTCAACTCGACCTGAATGCGCTCGACATTCAATCCCATCGGCAATTGCCAGGTGTATTCACCCGCCTTCACGCTGCTGCCCGCCAACGGTTGCGACCAGACCAACGGCTGCGGCACGTTGCGCGCACTGACGCTTTCGACTTGTGCCGAGGTCAATGCAGGCGCCGATTGTGGTGAGCTCCAGAGCAGGCGCAGGTAACGCGCTGTCTGCCCCGGCAAACTGACTTCACGTTGCTCGACCCGTTCGTCGGCAAACGTCAGACGCGCCACCTGCCCGTCTCCCCAGGATTGCCAGTGCTGCAGATCATCGCTGGCTTCGATGCTGAATCGCTGGAAGCCGTCGCGATCACTGGTCCAGTCGAGGATCAACTGCTGCAACGGCGCTTTGACGGCGCTGGCGTCCAGCAACCAGCCACGCAGCACTTCTTCGCCAGCCTCCAATTGGCTGGAAGGCTGCACTTCGACCAGCGTGCCGTTGGCGGTCGATTGCACCCGCACGCCCGGTGCGCGCTCGGTGGAATCGGCGGCGCTGTACAGCGGGAACCATTTCACATCGGACAGCACACGCTGCTCGCTGGATTGCGCCGACGCCCGAACCAAGGCGTAGGCCTGTGGCTCACCGGCAGCGTTGAAGACGCGCACATCGCTGAGATCTGTCTGGCGTGCATTCAATTGCACGCTCAACGGCAGCTCAAGGCGATACCACGGCCCTTCCCCGCTCACCGACAATGGCACCTGCGTGGTGAAATCCACGGGTTTTTCCTGAGCATTGGCCGTGAGCGCCACACCCAACGCAACGGCACCCAACCATCCCAGGTTCAGCTTCTGACTCAAGACGACACTCCTTCAGTTTGCGGGGCGGGTTTATCCGCCTCCGGCACAGCTTCGGCACGCTTGGGCGGCAGCGGGGCGAAATAGCCGACCACCAACAGCAACACACCCACGCCGATGAACGACACGATCCGCGCCAGTCCGCCGCGGTTACTCAATTCGACAAAGAACAGTTTGGCGACCACGACGCCGATCAGCGCCGCACCGATCAGCCAGACTTCGCGGCGGTGACGCAGATGGCCGCCAATCATCAAGCTCAACGCCATCAAGGTCCATACGATCGACAGCCCCGCCTGCACCAGCATGGATGCCAGCAGTGCATCCAGCTCGAATGGAACGCCACCCCAATGATGAGCGGTGCGCATCACCAGCGCGGTAAAGAAGGCAAACAGCGAGACACCCGCGACCAGTTGGCTGGCGAGATCAACGAAGGGCTTGCGGATCGCCAGTTGCGTCACGGCGTATCGGGACCAGACGAACACGCCGAACAACGCGAACAGCAGCCCCAGCTCCAGCGGGTTGATCAGCGGCGCATAGGGCAAGGGGTCGGCGGTGCCGTCGCTGACAATATTCGCGAGCCAGAACCAGCCGAGCATCAGCAACGCCAAAGGTGCCGCTGCGTAGAGGCGGTATTCACGAGGATAGGCGGACACCGGCCATGGCCAATTGCGCGGGGCGGCCATCAACACCAGGTACAGGCTTGGCAGAATCGCCCAGCCCAGCCAGCGCCAGGCGTTGTATTGCTCGGACAACAGCAGCAAGCCGTAACGCAACTCCAGGGCCAGCACGCCGATCAGCAGCCAGCCGCCGAGCACATGTGCGGCGCTGATCGCACGGGGCGCCAGCATGGGCGCCAAGCGCCGCACAGAGATGAAGTGCACGGCGAACACGGCGGCCCACGCCAGCCAGCCGACATTGGCAGCCGGGTGAAAACGGGCGTACAACGCGTCGAGCAGCACGAGACCGGCCGCCGGTATCAGCGAGAGACAAAGCAAGCCCAGCGATGACCATACAAGGCGCAACGCCAACCACGTCCACAACGCAACGCTCGCTGCCGTGGCGGCCAGAAGCAAGGTCGCTTGCAAGTCCACCGGCGCAAACCGCAGGATTTCCAGCCCCCACGCCAACGCCCACCAACCCGCGCCCCACACCAGCAACACCTGGGACAAACGCTGCAAGCTGAGCGCATGGAACGCCGAGGCATGGGTGCCAAGTTGCAAGCGCCAGGCGCCGATCAATGCCGCCAGACCCAATACCAGTGGCGTCCAGAAACCGCCGTGTGCCAGGGGTCGCAGACCCTCGCTGGTCAACGCACCGAACAGCTGCGGACCCGACAGTAAAAACGCCGTGCCGCCGATCACCTGCAGCAGCAGACCGAAAATAAAGCTCACTCGCTGCGTCAGATACAGGCTCAGCCAGATGATGAAGAGCCCGCTCGCCGCCCACACGGCGCTCGCTGTTTGCCAAGGCAGAACGAACAGCACCGCCAGGTTGATCAGCACCAGCCCCGCCAGCAACACCACCGACAAACCGCGCAGCAGTCGCGGATCACTGCGCACCATCTCGTCCCTTGCCGCCAGCAACATTCCGGCAATCAGCGCCAGGCCGATCAGCGATGCGCTGAGCAAACCGCTCCAACCGGCGCTGAATACGGCACCTGTCTCGCCACTCGAACCTTGCAGGCGCATCAGGAACAACGCGCCGCCCAGCAACTGCACGGCAAATGCGCTGAACAGGAAGGTGCGCGATTGCAGGCGCAGCCCGACGAACAATGTTGCCAGACCGGCGAGCGCCCAACTGATCGTCGTGCCTTGTGTGAAGAAGAACAACGGCGCCAACAGATAGAGGAAGGTCAAACCCAGGCACGCCAACACAGGCAGCCCTTTGCGTTCCCATTCCGAGGTCTGTTCCGGCGCCGCTTTACGCAATTGGTAGAAGCTGAACAGCAGCGCCACGCCGAGCATCAATGCACCGAGCGGTGCCCCATCGAGCAGGCTGCTTTGGCCGCCGCGCAGCTCGCTTAGAAATGCCACTGCCGCGCCCAATTGCAGCAGCAAGGCAAAGGCACGGGCCAACGGTCGTTGTTGACGCAGGCCGAGCCAGAAGATCCCTGCACCCTCCACAGCCCAAGCGGCCGAGGTCCAGCGAGCGTCGAGTCCCAACGGAATTGCCAGACTGGTAAAAATCACACCGAGTGCCAGGCAGGTTTCCGCTAACAGCAACGCCCGACCACCACTCAGTAAACGCGCCAGACCCATGTAGATCATGCCCAGCGCCAGCGCGCTGAACGCCGCCGCGAACTCCAGATGCTGGACCAGCGCGAACTGCAAACCAAAACCCACCACCGGCGGACCAAACAGCATCGTGCCGTCAACGTAATCACCCTTGCGCGCCGACCAGCGCAACAGCGACTCGCGACTGTCGTCCTCGGGCGCGTCGCTCATCTCCAGCAGTTTGCGCCGGGCAAACAGCAAGCCGATGGCCAGGTACATCAGGAAGAACAGGACAAGAAACGGCTCGGTGCTCCACAGCAGTTCCGGCGTATAAGAGCGCAATCCCCAGGCGAAACCGATGCCGAAGGTGCCGACGAAGCCGATCAGGTTCAGCAGTCGCCAGGCCTTGAACCAGGCAATGCCGAGAATGCCGGCGTTGAGTAACGCGAAGTAGCTGAACAGGGCGACATGGTTACCTGCGCCAGTCGACGTCAGGATCGGCGCGGCAAAACCGCCGAGCGCCGCAGCAGCGGCCAGGCCCAATGCATCCTGAGTGATGGCGAGGATCGCCGAGAACACCGTCACTGCCACCAGCAAACCTAATGCTGCAGTAGGGTCGAGCAACGGGTGCAAGCGCATCGCGGCAAATACCGTCAGGAACAACACCGCGATCCCGGTGCCTTGCAACATGAGCGCGTATTGCCTGTTGCGCGTGCGCAGCCACCAACCTAAACCCAGTAAGCCCAAGGCAGCGCCAGCTACCCCGGCATAACGCAGTTCGATCGGCACCACCATGCCTTCAGTGGCATAGCGCAGCAGAAACGCGAGCCCGAGAAACAACAGCACCACGCCGACGCGCAGCACAGTGTTACCGCCGAACAACCAGGCTCGAGCACCGTTGATTGCACGCTCGATGAAGTTGGGGCCGCGAGGGACGACAGGCTCCTGGGGTTCGCGGGAGACCGGTTCGGGCTTCCAGGCGTCCACAGGCAGGGGTCGACTCGCTTCAGTGGACGCGGCGGTGACGGGTTCGAGTTCGGGCGGTAGCTCCCAGATCAGCTCCGGAGACTCAACGGGTATTTCATCGAGAATGAATTCAGGCGCCGGTTCGCTGCTTTCAGGCGCTTTGACGCCAGTCGTCTCCAGCCATGCAAGCCGCTGCTGAACCGAAGTCAACGTGGCCTGCGTTTGCTCGAGCAACAGGTGCTGGGTGGCGGTTTGCGAATCCAGACGGTTGATACGGATGGCTTGACCCATACCCAGACCGAGCAACGCGCCCAGCAGCGCATCGCTGAACGACTCGTCGAGTATCCAGCCGAGCACCAGCCCTATCAGCATGAAAATCCATTGCATGGTCGATATCCCTAAGCGCATTGGCCAATCCGGGAAGATTAGCGCAGCCCGACGCTAAAAGATCGCAGCCTTCGGCAGCTCCTACAAAGGCGTGGCAAGACGCGATCCTGTAGGAGCTGCCGAAGGCTGCGATCTTTTCCGGCACGCCAGTATATCGAGCCAGGCGAAGACTTACTCCAGCGCTTTCCAGATATCCGTGGCGTACTCACGAATCGTCCGGTCGGAAGAGAACCAGCCCATCCGCGACGTGTTCAGCACCGCCGAGCGCCACCATGCTTGAGAATCGTGCCAATGCGCTTCGACACGCATCTGCGCATCCCAGTAGGAATCGAAATCGGCGCAGACCAAGAAGCGGTCGTAATCGATCAAGGAATCGATCAAGCCGGAATAACGGGACGGATCATCCGGTGAGAACACCCCGCCGCGAATCGCCTGCAATACGTCATTGAGCCGATGGGACGCAGCGATGTCCGGTGTCGCATTGAACTCGTGGTTCTGTTTGCGCGCTTCCACCTGCTGGGCGCTGAGGCCGAAAATGAACATATGCTCGGCACCAATGCGCTCGCACATTTCCACGTTGGCGCCATCCAGAGTACCGATCGTCAACGCGCCGTTAAGGCCGAATTTCATATTGCTGGTGCCCGACGCTTCGAAGCCGGCGGTGGAGATCTGCTCCGACAGATCCGCGGCCGGGATAATGCTCTCCGCCAGGCTGACGTTGTAGTTGGGCAGGAACACCACTTTGAGCAAGCCGCGCACGGTCGGGTCGTTGTTGACCACCCGGGCGATGTCGTTGGTCAATTTGATGATCAGCTTGGCCTGGTGGTAACTGGCCGCCGCTTTGCCGGCGAAAATCTTCACACGCGGCACCCAGTCGATTTCCGGCTCGGCACGAATCGCCTGATAGAGCGCCACGGTGTGCAGCAGGTTGAGCAACTGGCGTTTGTATTCGTGGATCCGCTTGACCTGCACGTCGAACATCGCGGCCGGGTTGACTGCCACTCCGAGTCGCTCATGAATGATGTACGCCAGGGCTTTTTTGCTGTGCAGCCGCTGCTCGGCAAAGGCTTTGAGGAACGCCGGTTTCTCGGAGAAAGGTTCCAGGTCGAGCAGGCGCTCTTCCGCGTTATCCAGCAAGTCGGCACCCAACGCATCGACCAGCATGGACGTGAGTTCAGAGTTGGCCTGGTAGAGCCAGCGGCGGAAGGTGATGCCGTTGGTCTTGTTGTTGATCCGCTCCGGGTAGAGCTTGTGCAGTTCGGAGAACACGGTTTTTCGCATGAGCTGCGTGTGCAGGCCCGACACGCCGTTGACGCTGTGGGAGCCCAGGAACGCAAGGTTGCCCATGCGCACACGGCGGCCGTTGTCTTCTTCGATCAGCGACACCGCGCGCAAGACGTCGAAGTCGTGAATGCCTTTGGCCCGCAGTGAATCGATGTGCTGGGCGTTGATCAGGTAAATGATCTGCATGTGCCGTGGCAGCATGCGTTCCATTAGGCCGACCGGCCAGGTTTCCAGCGCTTCCGGCAGCAGCGTGTGGTTGGTGTACGAGAGCGTATCGACCGTGACCTGCCACGCCGCATCCCAGGCGACGTCATAGACGTCGACCAGTTGCCGCATCAGTTCGGCCACCGCAATCGAGGGGTGAGTATCGTTGAGCTGGATCGCCGCATGGTCGCCCAGGGTCAACACCGAGGTGTGCATGTTGCGGTGGCGCCGTAGCAGATCCTGCAAGGACGCGGCGACGAAGAAATACTCCTGACGCAGGCGCAGCTCCTGACCGGCTTCCGTGCTGTCCGCCGGGTAGAGCACGCGGGAAATACTTTCAGCCCGGGCGACTTCGGCGACGGCGCCCAAGTGGTCACCGGCGTTGAAACGTTCGAGGTGCAAATCTTCCATGGCGCGGGCACGCCACAGACGCAGCGTGTTGACGCTCGCCCCGCGCCAGCCGACCACCGGCGTGTCGTAGGCAATGGCGCGAACGGTTTCCACCGGCGTCCAGACCTGCTTGGACTTGCCGGTCTCGTCGGTGACGGTCTCAACGCTGCCACCGAAGCCGATGGGGTAAACCACTTCCGGCCGTTCGAACTCCCATGGGTTACCGAAATCCAGCCAGTGTTCGGTTTGCTCTTGTTGCCAACCATCGACGATCGCCTGGCGGAACAAGCCGTGCTCGTAACGAATACCGTAGCCATGCCCGGCGATGCCAAGGGTCGACATACTTTCCATGAAGCACGCTGCCAGACGACCCAGGCCACCGTTGCCCAGGGCTGCGTCGGGTTCCAGCAAACGAATGCGTTCAATGTCGACGCCAAGTTCGGTCATGGCTTCGCGGGCAACGTCGAGCAGGCCGAGGTTGCTCAGGCTGTCGTAGAGCAGACGGCCGATAAGAAATTCAAGGGAGAGGTAATAAACGCGCTTCTGGCCTTTGCGGTAGATCTGCCGCGTGTGATCCATCCAGTGCTCGACCATGTGATCGCGCGCGGCCAGGGCAATGGCTTCGAACCAGTCGTGGTCGAAGGCGTGATCGGGGTCTTTGCCCACCGCATAGGTGAGTTTGGTCAAGACGGCGTCGCGAAATGCGGCCACCTCTGCTTCGCGAACAAGTGGTTCTTGAGTCATCGATAGGACCTCGAGCGAGCGTGGAGTAGTTGAGCCTAGACGGTCTGACAGGTCGTTGGAAATCTGGTTCGGCAGTTTTTCCCGTTAGTGCGAGATAGGTCGACATTAAAGAGTCATGTGCTGGAAATAATGCAGGGCCCGTGCCGAAATATGGCGGTTGAGAGGCGGTATGCGAAAAAATCTGGCGAAAGGTTGTTCAAAAATCCACCAGTCCCGGTATGATCGCGCGCCCTGATGCACACGCTGGTAACAACCGATGATGAAGTCCAATCTGATCGCCGCTGCTGAGATCGATCGCCTCGATACCTGGGCCAAGTACTCTGCGCCGATGTGCGGTTCGTGCATATCCAGCTGCTGCACCCTGCCGGTCGAGGTCAAGATCAAGGATCTGATCCGTATCGGCATCGTCGACGAATTCGAGCGCGGCGAACCGGCGAAGAACATCGCCAAGCGTTTGCAGAAGGAAGGGATTGTCGAGCGCTACAACCAGAAGTCCGAGATCTTCACCCTCCAGCGCATGAGCAACAACGATTGCCTGTACCTGGATCGTAAGAGTCGTCTGTGCACTATTTATGAAAAGCGCCCGGATACTTGCCGCAATCACCCAAAAATTGGGCCGCGGCCGGGGTATTGCGCTTACAAGCCCAAAGAAGTGGCGCGTGAGACCAGCAGTAGCCGTCGGACCCTCGAGAAGTTTTAAACATCAAAAAGATCGCAGCCTCGTTGCACTCGACAGCTCCTACAGGGTTATGCGTACGCCTGTAGGAGCTGTCGAGTGCAACGAGGCTGCGATCTTTTGATTTTGCACCAGACAAACAAAAACGCCCCCGACCTTGCGGTCGGGGGCGTTTTTTTGTCAGCTAACTAAATGACTTAGTTACCGGACTTCTTGGCAGCGCGGGTACGCTCGCTTTCGCCCAGGATCTTCTTACGAAGACGGATGGACTTAGGAGTCACTTCGCACAATTCGTCTTCTTGAACGAATTCCAGAGCTTGCTCCAGGGTAAAACGGATAGGCGGAACCAGAGCGATGGTTTCGTCTTTACCCGAGGCACGCATGTTGTCGAGCTTCTTGCCTTTGGTTGGGTTAACGCCCAGGTCGTTGTCGCGGCTGTTGATGCCGACGATTTGACCTTCGTACACGTCTTCACCGTGACCCAGGAACAGTTTGCCGCGAGCTTGCAGGGTTTCCAGCGAGTAAGTCAGAGCCTTACCGGTAGCAACCGAAACCAGCACGCCGTTCTGACGGCCGGACATGTCGCCGGACTTCATCACGTCGTAACGGTCGAAGATCGAGGTCAGGATGCCTGCACCGGAGGTCAGGGTCAGGAACTCGTTACGGAAACCGATCAAGCCACGAGCCGGGATGTTGTACTCAAGGCGCACACGGCCCTTGCCATCCGGAACCATGTTGGTCAGGTCGCCTTTACGGATACCGATCTGTTCCATGATCGAACCTTGCGATTCTTCTGGCAGGTCGATGGTCACGTTTTCGAACGGTTCGTGCTTGACGCCATCAACCATGCGGATGATCACTTCCGGACGACCAACACCCATTTCGAAGCCTTCGCGACGCATGGTTTCGATCAGTACGGACAAGTGCAGCTCACCACGGCCGGAGACCTTGAACTTGTCGGCGGTGTCGCCTTCTTCAACGCGCAGGGCAACGTTGTAGAGCAGTTCTTTGTCCAGACGTTCTTTGATGTTACGGCTGGTGACGAACTTGCCTTCACGGCCGCAGAACGGCGAGTCGTTAACCTGGAAGGTCATGGAAACGGTTGGTTCGTCAACGGTCAGCGGCTTCATCGCTTCAACGTTCTGTGGGTCGCACAGGGTGTCGGAGATGAACAGCGACTCGAAGCCGCTGATGCAGACGATGTCGCCGGCAGCTGCTTCTTCAACGTCGATACGGTGCAGACCGTGGTGACCCATCAGCTTCAGGATACGACCGTTACGGCGCTTGCCGTCAGCATCGATCGCAACAACCTGGGTGTTCGGCTTGACGCGACCACGAGCGATACGGCCAACGCCGATGATGCCCAGGAAGCTGTTGTAGTCCAGTGCCGAGATTTGCATCTGGAACGGACCGTCACGGTCAACTTTCGGTGCTGGTACGTTGTCGACGATCGACTGGTACAGCGGGGTCATGTCTTCAGCCATGTCGGTGTGTTCCAGACCGGCAATGCCGTTCAGGGCCGAGGCGTAGACGACTTTGAAGTCCAGCTGTTCTTCGGTAGCACCGAGGTTGTCGAACAGGTCGAAGATCTGGTCCAGAACCCAGTCCGGACGCGCGCCTGGACGGTCAACCTTGTTGATGACCACGATTGGACGCAGGCCGGCTTCGAAAGCCTTCTTGGTCACGAAACGGGTTTGCGGCATAGGGCCGTCTTGAGCGTCAACCAGCAGCAGAACGGAGTCAACCATCGACATTACGCGTTCAACTTCGCCGCCGAAGTCGGCGTGGCCCGGGGTGTCCACGATGTTGATGTGGTAGCCGTTCCAGTTGATGGCGGTGTTTTTCGCCAGAATGGTAATACCGCGCTCTTTCTCCTGGTCGTTGGAGTCCATCACGCGCTCGTCGTTGAGCTCGTTGCGCTCCAGGGTGCCGGATTGACGCAAGAGTTTGTCTACCAGGGTGGTCTTACCATGGTCAACGTGAGCAATGATGGCGATGTTGCGTAGATTTTCGATCACTTGTGTATCTCGATCAGAGGATTCGGTGTGCTGACAAGTCTTGGCAGCGATTTACAGTAGAGTCAGGCCTTGCCGTTACAGCTTGACGGCAGAGTCGGGGGGCCGGTGACGCAGGCCACAGGCATACAGCCCCGGGCTCTTAGCTCGGTCGATAAACGCGCACATTGGCATGCCCCTCACTGAGCAAATGGTGGGCATGCAGGCGACTCATCACGCCTTTGTCGCAATACAGCAGGTACTGGCGAGTAGGGTCCAGTTCCTTGAAACGAGCGTTCAATGCATAAAACGGCATCGTCTGTACCTCAATGCCAGCAATTGCCATCGGGTCGTCTTCAGCGGCATCCGGGTGACGGATGTCGATGATGATCTGGCCCGCCAGTGCTTCGCTGACTTCTTCGATCTGCAAGTCCTGGCCCAATTCGTCGATGACGCGATCGATCGGTACCAGTTTGGCGTTCTCGAGCGCACGCTCAAGAACCGCCATGTCGAATTCTTTCTCTTCATGCTCCACGCGCGGACGCTTGGCGTGGGTCTTGGGGTTCACCGAGATGACCCCGCAGTATTCCGGCATGTGCTTGGCGAAATCGGCGGTACCGATTTCGTTGGCCAGATCAATGATGTCCTGCTTGTGACTGGCGATCAGCGGACGCAAGACCAGCTTGTCGGTCACGCAGTCGATCACGGACAGGTTCGGCAGTGTCTGGCTCGACACCTGGGAAATCGCTTCGCCGGTAACCAGCGCCTCGATCTCCAGCCGATCAGCGATTCGGGATGCAGCGCGCAACATCATACGCTTCAAAACCACACCCATATGACTGTTATCGACTTTCCCGAGAATTTCTCCCAGTACTTCCTCGAACGGCACACTGACAAATAACACGCGTTGGGAGCTTCCGTACTTCTTCCAGATGAAGTGCGCGACTTCCATCACGCCCAGCTCATGGGCCCTTCCGCCCAGATTGAAGAAGCAGAAATGGCTCATCAGCCCACGGCGCATGATCTGGTACGCGGCCACGGTGGAGTCGAAGCCGCCCGACATCAGCACAAGCGTCTGTTCCAGGGCACCCAGCGGATAACCGCCGATGCTGTTGTGCTGGTTGTGGATCACGAACAACCGTTTGTCGCGAATTTCGATGCGAACTTCGATTTCCGGCTCTTTCAGCGAGATTCCGGCGGCGCCGCACTGACGACGCAGTTGGCTGCCGACATATTTCTCGACGTCCATCGAGCTGAATTCATGCTTGCCGGCACGCTTGCAGCGCACCGAAAAAATCTTCCCTGCCAGCGCGTCACCGAAGTGCTGTTTGCACTTGGCAACGATGTCGTCGAAGTCGCCCAAAGGGTACTCATCGACCTGCAGGAAATGTGCGATACCCGGCATGCAGCTCAGGCGCTCGGTCATCTCCTTCAGTACTTTGGGCTCGGCTACGCGGGTTTCAAGCTCGAGATTGTCCCACACACCGTTCACCACCACGGCCGGGTCCAGGTCGCGGAGCACGGTGCGGATGTTTTTGGCCAATTGGCGGATGAAACGCATCCGTACCGGGCGGCTCTTGATGGTGATCTCGGGGAAGACTTTTACGATTAGTTTCATGAAAACAGCGCGCGCTGGGCCAGCCGAAAAAGGGGGGCGCGGATTATAGCGGAAATTGCTCAAGGTTTAACCAGTTAATGTGCAGAAGGTTTTGCGCGCACCAAAACAGGTCATTTACTGAAAACAGCGCCACATTACAGGGCGATATTTTCCAGTAAACGTCTTATCAAGCCTTTATAAGCGTGAATTTGGGGCAAAAAACCCACGGTGGGGCACTGGCATGCAATTTGCTCCCTTGTGAGGCAGGTTGCCTTGGCAGAGTATTCGCGCCGGCATCACCCACATTCTAAGGGCATCCACTACTTAAGCCCGAAGCCACCCGGAGGACACTATGTCGAAGTCGGTTCAACTCATCAAAGATCATGACGTCAAGTGGATTGATCTGCGCTTCACGGACACCAAAGGCACTCAGCACCACGTGACCATGCCGGCTCGCGACGCGCTGGATGACGCTTTCTTCGAAGAAGGCAAAATGTTCGACGGTTCCTCCATCGCTGGCTGGAAAGGCATCGAAGCTTCCGACATGATCCTGCTGCCAGACGACAGCACTGCCGTTCTCGATCCGTTCACCGAAGACCCAACGCTGATCATCGTGTGCGACGTCATCGAGCCGTCGACCATGCAGGGCTACGACCGTGACCCACGTGCGATCGCCAAGCGTGCCGAGGAATACCTGAAGTCGACCGGTATCGGCGATACCGTTTTCGTTGGTCCGGAGCCAGAGTTCTTCATCTTTGACCAAGTGAAATTCAAGTCGGACATCTCCGGCTCGATGTTCAAAATCATCTCCGAGCAAGGTTCGTGGATGTCTGACCAGGACGTCGAAGGCGGCAACCATGGCCACCGTCCAGGCATCAAAGGCGGCTACTTCCCGGTTCCACCGTTTGACCACGACCATGAAATCCGTACCTCCATGTGCAACGCCATGGAAGAAATGGGCCTGGTCATCGAAGTTCACCACCACGAAGTGGCAACTGCTGGCCAGAACGAAATCGGCGTGAAGTTCAACACCCTGGTCGCCAAGGCTGACGAAGTTCAGACCCTGAAGTACTGCGTACACAACGTGGCTGTTGCTTACGGCCGTACTGCTACCTTCATGCCTAAGCCTCTGTACGGCGATAACGGTTCGGGTATGCACGTTCACCTGTCCATCGCTAAAGAAGGCAAGAACACCTTCGCTGGCGAAGGCTATGCCGGCCTGTCCGACACCGCACTGTTCTTCATCGGCGGTATCATCAAGCACGGTAAGGCACTGAACGGCTTCACCAACCCGTCGACCAACTCCTACAAGCGTCTGGTCCCAGGTTTCGAAGCGCCAGTGATGCTGGCCTACTCGGCTCGCAACCGTTCCGCTTCGATCCGTATTCCTTACGTGTCCAGCCCTCGCGCTCGCCGTATCGAAGCTCGCTTCCCGGATCCGGCAGCCAACCCGTACCTGGCCTTCGCTGCCCTGGTAATGGCTGGTCTGGACGGTATCCAGAACAAGATCCACCCTGGCGATGCAGCTGACAAAAACCTGTACGACCTGCCGCCTGAAGAGGCGAAAGAGATCCCACAAGTTTGCGGCAGCCTGAAAGAAGCCCTGGAAGAGCTGGACAAAGGTCGTGCGTTCCTGACCAAAGGCGGCGTTTTCAGCGACGACTTCATCGACGCTTACATCGCTCTGAAAAGCGAAGAAGAAATCAAGGTCCGTACCTTCGTACACCCACTGGAATACGAGCTGTACTACAGCTGCTGATCCGGTAGCGCCTGCGCAAGCGGCGTGAAAAAGAAAGGCCTCCTTCGGGAGGCCTTTTTTGTGGGCAAAGTCAAAAGATCGCAGCCTTCGGCAGCTCCTACTTTGGAACGCGTACAACCTGTAGGAGCTGCCGAAGGCTGCGATCTTTTGATCTCGCCTTTAAGCATCCGAATGTTAACAACTTGGGCCAACCGCCAGCCCTGACCTATGCTGCACCCCAACGCTTTCGTTTCTGGTCGATTTTATGGGTCGTGGTTTTCTATTGATGTTGCTGCTGATCGCCCTGCCCGCCGCAGCGCAGATCTATAAGTACACCGACGCCGCCGGCAATACCGCGTACAGCAATCAGCCGCCCGATGGCGTGCAGGCGCAGCCCGTCGAGTTGCCACCCCTGAACAGCGTCGAGCGACAGGCCCCACCTGCGCCAGCCGCCGAAGCCAACAACCGTCAGCAGCCACTGAGCGCCTATGAGGTGCTTGAGCTGACCAACTTGCCCACCACCGAAGCCCTGCGCGCCAACAACGGCACGTTCACCGTCAATGTGCAGATCAAACCTCGCCTGCAAGGAGCTCATCTGTTCAGGCTATTGCTGGATGATCAACCTTACGGCCAGCCGAGCAACGTACCGATCCTGCAACTGGTCAACATCGACCGCGGCGAACACAGCTTCGCCGTTCAGGTTATCGATGGAGAAAACATCATTCAGCAAAGCCCGACCATCACCTTCACAGTGCAACGGGTCCATAAACCGTGAGGGCGTGGCTGCTGCTGGCCTGCCTGATCGCGCTACCCGTGGCAGCCGAGGTCTTCACCTATACCGACGCCCAAGGCAATCGGGTCTTCACCGATCAACCCGTCACGGGTAACGCCAAACGTGTGCCGATGGCGCCGAGCAATCGGATGTCCGCCAACCCGACCGGCGCAGTGCCCGTCATTGTCAGTAAGAAAACGGAAACACCACCGTCGTTTCATTACGACATGCTCAGAGTGCTGATACCGGAACCCGACGCCACGGTCCGCAGTAGCGCCGGTGAACTGATTGTCAGCGTCACCAGCGAACCCGGCCTGCAACGAGGTCACCGCTATCGCCTGCTGGTGGACGGCCAACCCACATCCGAACCCGGACGGAGCCCGGTGTTTGCCTTGAGCAACCTCGACCGCGGCTCCCACAACCTGTCCGTGGAAATCATTGATGAGCAGGGTCGCACCGTCGAACGTACCGCCAACCAGCCGTTCCACATGCTGCGTATCTCCCTCGCGCAAAAACGCCAGGTCAAACCCTGCGTGCTGACCGATTACGGTCAGCGACCCGAATGCCCGCTCAAAGACAAACCCGAAGAAGAAAAAAATCCCTTCCTGCGCTTCTTTTAATTGTCACTTACGATTGCGCACTGTACTGGTGCGAATTGCGCCATCGTTCCCAACTCTCATCCCATTTTGGTTCGAAAGTACCCGCGACAGCTGGCAGAACGCCACGTAAATGAGCGTCAAACGCCCGTTTCAAGCCTTAAACGCTTCTTTTCGGAGCCTTGGTTTGGTTTTTGCATTTTCCCCGCATCAGCGCTTTATTCATGCGCGCGCCCTGCTCCAAAAGAGGTCCTGATGACCATTAGCGACGCACTGCATCGATTGCTACTCGACAACCTCACCACCGCCACCATCCTGCTCGACGCCGAACTGCGCCTCGAGTACATGAACCCGGCGGCTGAAATGCTGCTGGCCATCAGCGGCCAACGTAGCCATGGACAGTTCATCAGCGAGTTGTTCACCGAGTCCACCGAAGCACTGAATTCCCTACGCCAGGCGGTCGAGCAGGCCCATCCTTTTACCAAGCGCGAAGCGATGCTCACCGCCCTCACCGGCCAGACGCTGACCGTCGATTATGCAGTGACACCGATCCTGGCCAACGGCGCCACCATGCTGCTTTTGGAAGTCCATCCCCGTGATCGCTTGCTGCGGATCACCAAGGAAGAGGCGCAGCTGTCGAAGCAGGAAACCAGCAAGATGCTGGTGCGCGGCCTCGCTCATGAAATCAAGAATCCGCTCGGCGGGATTCGCGGCGCTGCGCAATTGCTCGCCCGTGAATTGCCGGAAGAAAGCCTGCGCGATTACACCAACGTGATCATCGAAGAAGCCGATCGCCTGCGTAACCTCGTCGATCGCATGCTCGGCTCCAACAAGCTGCCGTCCCTGGCCATGTGCAACATCCACGAAGTGCTGGAGCGCGTCTGCCACCTGGTCGAGGCCGAAAGCCAGGGTTGCATTACCTTGGTGCGCGATTACGACCCAAGCATTCCCGACGTCCTGATCGACCGCGAACAGATGATTCAGGCGGTGTTGAACATCGTGCGCAACGCGATGCAGGCCATCAGCAGCCAGAACGAGTTGCGCCTTGGCCGCATCAGCCTGCGTACGCGCGCCATGCGCCAGTTTACCATCGGCCATGTACGCCATCGACTGGTGACCAAGATCGAAATCATCGACAACGGTCCCGGCATTCCTGCGGAACTGCAGGAAACCATCTTCTTTCCCATGGTCAGCGGCCGTCCGGACGGTACCGGGCTGGGCCTGGCCATTACCCAGAACATCATCAGCCAGCACCAGGGCCTGATCGAATGTGACAGCCATCCAGGCCACACAACCTTCTCGATCTTTCTGCCACTGGAACAAGGAGCCACATCGACATGAGCCGTAGTGAAACCGTGTGGATCGTCGATGACGACCGTTCAATCCGTTGGGTTCTGGAAAAAGCCTTGCAACAGGAAGGCATGACCACGCAAAGCTTCGACAGCGCTGATGGCGTGATGAGCCGCCTGGCGCGCCAGCAGCCGGACGTGATTATCTCCGACATCCGCATGCCGGGCGCCAGCGGTCTGGACCTCTTGGCGCGGATTCGCGAGCAACACCCACGGCTACCGGTCATCATCATGACCGCGCACTCCGATCTGGACAGCGCTGTCGCGTCCTATCAGGGCGGCGCATTCGAATACCTGCCCAAGCCGTTCGACGTCGACGAAGCCGTGTCCCTGGTCAAGCGCGCCAACCAGCATGCGCAGGAACAGCAAGGCCTGGAAGTGCCGGTCGCTCTGACCCGCACCCCGGAAATCATCGGCGAAGCGCCGGCGATGCAGGAAGTGTTTCGCGCCATCGGGCGCTTGAGTCACTCCAACATCACCGTGTTGATCAATGGCGAATCCGGCACCGGCAAAGAACTGGTGGCGCATGCCCTGCACCGCCACAGCCCCCGCGCGGCGTCCCCTTTTATTGCGCTGAATATGGCGGCGATTCCGAAAGACTTGATGGAATCCGAGCTGTTCGGCCACGAGAAAGGCGCGTTTACCGGTGCGGCCAACCTGCGTCGCGGGCGCTTTGAGCAGGCTGATGGCGGCACACTGTTCCTCGATGAAATCGGCGACATGCCAGCAGATACGCAAACCCGCTTGCTGCGGGTGCTGGCGGATGGCGAGTTCTACCGCGTTGGCGGTCATACGCCGGTCAAGGTGGATGTGCGAATCATCGCCGCGACGCACCAGAACCTCGAAACCCTGGTGCACGCGGGGAAATTCCGCGAGGACTTGTTCCATCGCCTCAACGTGATCCGCATTCACATCCCGCGCCTGTCGGACCGTCGCGAAGACATCCCGACCCTCGCCAAACACTTCCTCAGCCGCGCCGCGCAAGAGCTCGCGGTTGAGCCGAAGCTGCTGAAAAGTGAAACCGAGGAATACCTGAAGAACCTGCCGTGGGGCGGCAACGTGCGCCAGTTGGAGAACACTTGCCGCTGGATCACCGTGATGGCTTCCGGCCGCGAAGTGCACATCAGCGACTTGCCGCCAGAGTTGCTGAACCTGCCGCAGGATTCGGCGCCGGTCACCAACTGGGAACAAGCATTGCGCCAGTGGGCGGACCAGGCGCTGGCTCGCGGTCAGTCGAGCTTACTGGACAGCGCCGTGCCGGCCTTTGAGCGGATCATGATTGAAACCGCCCTGAAACACACCGCTGGCCGTCGCCGCGATGCCGCGGTTCTGTTGGGCTGGGGACGAAATACCCTGACTCGCAAGATCAAGGAATTGGGAATGAAGGTTGATGGTGGGGATGATGATGAGGGGGAAGAGGGCTAATCAGCCTGTAGATCTTCGCTGATCGTTAGATCCATTCGCGGGCAAGCCCGCTCCCACAGTGATCTTTGGTGCTTTCACAATTTTGTGTACACCGCTGAATACTGTGGGAGCGGCCTTGCCCGCGATGCTTTTGGGGGTTCGGTGCACCGACTGAAGGCACCGTGAACCGCAATCGCGCACAAACACTGGCTTAAAACCCCACCTCTTTTCGCAATCGAACCCCTATCGAAAAAACACGAAAGCCCCGCAATACGGGGCTTTCAGCATTCAACGACGACTTTCTGTTTCAACTTGTTAAAAGCTGGCACGCCCCCTGCAATAGTCCTTTCAGTGATTCGATTCACTACCCAGTTTCGGGGACCTTGGTACAGGCAGGCCGGGGATTCCCCTCTTTACACCGGGCTCATACCGCACTTGCGACGAGCCCACGCAGTTTTGGGGCCCTTGATACAGGCAGGTCAGGGGTTCCTTCTTTACACCGGGTTCACGACGCAACGCGTGACCCCTCCCGTTTTGGGGACCTTGGTACAGGCAGGCCGGGGATTCCCTCTTTTATTGCTCTCGGAGATGGATCTCCAGCCGCCAACGGTCATCGACCTCGCTACCGGCCCAGTCGCCCTGAAGCGGTCGAGCCGCCACCACCGTCAACAACAACCCCCCATCACTCAAACGTACACGCCAGTTCACGCCTTTGTCGTTGAGCTTGAGCTGACCGTTCTGCGCCTTGCCTTCAGCACTGAACAGCAGTGCGACACTGCCGTCCACGATCTCGCCGTGGACCTTGGGTTCGTTGTTGAACCACATCACCAGGCCATCACTCGTCACCTCGACCTGCTGCAAGGTGCTGGGGTCCGGTGTGGTCAGGCGACCGATCATCAATCCCACCATGACCCCGACAATCGCCAGCGAACCCATCACCCGTGGGAATAGTTTCGAACGCTTGTCCGCTTGCGGCGTAGAATGCCGGTCATCTTTACCTTCGGAGCCGTGCATGTTTCACGTCATCCTTTTCCAACCAGAAATTCCGCCGAATACCGGCAACGTTATCAGGCTGTGCGCCAACAGTGGCTGCCACCTGCATTTGATCGAACCGCTGGGTTTCGAGATGGACGACAAGCGCCTGCGAAGGGCCGGCCTCGACTATCACGAATACGCCACCCTGCAGCGCCACGCCGACCTTGCCAGTTGCCTGGAAAGCCTCGGCCACCCGCGCCTGTTCGCCTTTACCACCAAGGGCTCGCGGCCGTTCCACGATGCCAGCTTTGCAGAAGGCGATGCGTTCCTCTTCGGCCCGGAAAGCCGCGGCCTGCCCGCTGACGTGCTGGACGCCCTGCCCGGCGAACAACGCCTTCGGCTACCGATGCGCGAAGGCTGCCGCAGCCTGAATCTGTCGAACACTGTGGCCGTAGCCGTTTACGAAGGCTGGCGCCAGCTCGGGTTCAAGTAACAACGCGATCCACTGTAGGAGCTGCCGCAGGCTGCGATCTTTTGATTTTGATTTTTAAGATCAAAAGATCGCAGCCTTCGGCAGCTCCTACAGAGGTCGGCGAAATCAGCGCACATCCAGCCATTTCGTATTCCCCATGAAAAAAGCGCCTGTTACGGCGCTTTTTTCGTGACTGCATCGAACGTTTACTGAACGGTCGGAGTCTCGCCAGCCGCCTGCATGCGTTGCAGTTCTTGTGCGTACAGCGCATCGAAGTTCACTGGAGCCAGCATCAGCGCCGGGAACGAGCCACGGGTAACCAGGCTGTCCAGGGTTTCGCGAGCGTACGGGAACAGGATGTTCGGGCAGAACGCGCCCAGGGTGTGGCTCATCGAAGCGTCGTCCAGGTTCTTGATCAGGAAGATCCCGGCCTGTTGCACTTCAGCGATGAACGCCACTTCGCCGTTTTCGCCGTTCTTCACGGTCACCGACAGGGTCAGCACCACTTCGTGGAAGTCAGCTTCCAAAGCCTTTTGACGGGTATTCAGATCCAGGCCAACGCTCGGTTCCCACTGCTGGCGGAAGATCGCTGGGCTTTTCGGGGCTTCGAAAGACAAGTCACGTACGTAGATGCGCTGCAAAGAGAATTGCGGCGAGGTGTCTTCTTCGCTAGCTGCTGTGTTCTGTTGGTCAGTCATCTCAGATCCTTTCTGATCTTGGGTCTTATAGGGAAGGAATTAGGCCTTGAGCATCGCGTCGAGCTTGCCGGCGCGCTCCAGGGCAAACAAATCATCACAGCCACCAATGTGGCGCTCACCGATCCAGATCTGCGGCACGGACGTACGCCCGGCTTTCTGGGCCATGGCGGCACGCACCTGCGGCTTGCCATCGACCTTGATCTCTTCGAAGGCCACGCCTTTGTTCTCGAGCAGGTACTTGGCTCGCGAGCAGTAAGGGCAGTAATCGCTGGAATAGACGACGACGTTGCTCATATCACTTCACCAGCGGCAGGTTGTCGCCTTTCCAGCTGGAAATCCCGCCGGACAGCTTGGCCGCAGTGAAGCCCGATTTCATCAGTTCGCGAGCGTGAGTGCCAGCGGTCTGGCCCACGGCGTCAACCAGGATGATGGTCTTGGACTTGTGCTTCTCCAACTCACCGACGCGAGCGGTCAGTTTGTCGTGAGGAATGTTCAACGCGCCAACAATGTGACCGGCGGCAAAGTCCTTGGTCGAACGAATATCGATCACCACGCCCTCGTCCTTGTTGACCAGCCCGGTCAGTTCACCGGTGCTCAGGCTACGGCCGCCGCCTTTCATTTCATGGGCGATCAGCAGAGCCAGCAGAACGGCGAAGATACCGACGAGCAGATAGTGGGTGGTGGCAAATGCAATCAGGTGATCAACCATTGAAGGAGGTTCCAGGGCGTTAAAATGTCGGCCAGTATACACAGCCACTATGGTGGGCCAAACCCCGTCCGGCGGTGACGCCGCAGGAACTTAGCTTTAAACTCCTACTCCCTTTTCCATCGCCCTCTTTTAACTCAGCCACGAGTGGAATCCATGACTACCACGCCTAAACCTTTGGTCCTGATTATTCTCGACGGCTTCGGTCACAGCGACAGCCCTGAATCCAACGCCGTGTTCGCGGCCAAGAAGCCCGTACTGGACCGTTTGACTGCCACCGTGCCAAACGGCCTGATCTCGGGCAGCGGCATGGACGTCGGCCTGCCGGATGGCCAGATGGGCAATTCAGAAGTTGGCCACATGAACCTCGGTGCCGGCCGCGTGGTGTATCAGGATTTCACGCGCGTCACCAAATCGATCCGTGATGGCGAATTCTTCGAAAATCCGACCATTTGCGCCGCCGTGGATAAAGCCGTCGCTGCCGGCAAAGCCGTGCACTTCATGGGCTTGCTGTCCGATGGGGGCGTTCACAGTCACCAGGATCACCTGGTTGCCATGGCTGAACTGGCCTTCAAGCGCGGCGCCGAAAAAATCTACCTTCACGCCTTCCTCGACGGTCGCGACACACCGCCAAAAAGCGCTCAGTCCTCTATCGAACTGCTCGACGCCACGTTCGAGGCCCTCGGTAAAGGCCGGATCGCCAGCATTGTTGGCCGTTACTTCGCCATGGACCGCGATAATCGTTGGGACCGTGTGTCCCAGGCTTACAACCTGATTGTCGACGGCAACGGTGAATTCAACGCCGCCACTGCGCAGGAAGGTCTGCAAGCGGCCTACGACCGTGGCGAGAGCGATGAATTCGTTAAAGCCACCTCTATCGGCGAACCGGTCAAAGTCGAAGATGGCGATGCCGTCGTGTTCATGAACTTCCGTGCGGACCGCGCCCGTGAACTGACTCGCGTGTTCGTCGAAGATGACTTCAAGGAGTTCGAACGCGCCCGTCAGCCGAAACTGGCCGGCTTCGTCATGCTGACTCAATACGCCGCCAGCATTCCTGCCCCCTCGGCCTTTGCCGCCGGCAGCCTGGAAAACGTGTTGGGCGACTACCTGGCGAAAAACGGTAAAACCCAGCTGCGCATCGCCGAAACCGAGAAATACGCCCACGTCACCTTCTTCTTCTCTGGCGGACGCGAAGAACCGTTCCCGGGTGAAGAACGTATCCTGATCCCGTCGCCAAAAGTCGCCACCTATGACTTGCAGCCCGAGATGAGCGCCCCGGAAGTGACCGACCGCATCGTCGACGCTATCGAAAACCAGCGTTACGACGTGATCGTGGTCAACTATGCCAACGGTGACATGGTCGGCCACAGCGGCGTGTTCGATGCGGCGGTCAAAGCCGTTGAATGCCTGGACCTGTGTGTCGGTCGCATCGTTGACGCGCTGGACAAGGTTGGCGGCGAAGCGCTGATCACGGCTGACCATGGCAACGTCGAGCAAATGGCTGACGAATCCACCGGCCAGGCTCACACCGCTCACACCACCGAGCCGGTGCCGTTCATTTATGTCGGCAAGCGTGACTTCAAGGTACGCGATGGCGGCGTGCTGGCGGATGTGGCGCCGACCATGCTGATGCTGCTGGGAATGGAAAAACCGGAAGAAATGACGGGCACTTCAATACTGGTGTAACCCGCCCTTCAAATCACCACAAAACTCTGTGGGAGCTGGCTTGCCAGCGATAGCAATCTGACAGCCAACATCACTGTTGAATGTTAAGACGCCATCGCGGGCAAGCCCGCTCCCACAGTGGTTTGTGGTGGTTTCAAAGATTAATTACACCCACTTGCCAGCCCGGTTATCACACAACCCCAATTGGGCGTTTTTTTTGCGGCGCTTGGCGGGCATACTAGGCCGTCCCTTTCCCTGGTGTCGCCCGCCTCTATGCTTCGCGTCCTGATAGCCCTTGCTCTGACCTGCCTGCTCCAACCGGCCTTCGCTGACGAGCGCGCGCAAACCCAACAACAGTTGGACGCCACGCGTCAGGACATTGCCGAGTTGAAGAAACTGCTGGGCAAGATTCAGGAAGAAAGATCCGGCGTTCAAAAAGACCTCAAGGGCACCGAAACCGAGATGGGCAAGCTCGAGAAACAGGTCGATGCCCTGCAAAAAGAGCTGAAGAAAAGCGAATCCGAGCTGCAACGACTCGATGCGGAGAAAAAAAAACTCCAGAGCGCGCGCACTGAACAGCAACAACTGATCGCCATTCAGGCCCGTGCGGCCTATCAGAATGGTCGTCAGGAGTATCTGAAACTGCTGCTCAACCAGCAGAATCCGGAAAAATTCGCCCGCACCCTCACCTATTACGACTACCTGAGCCAGGCCCGCCTGGAACAGCTGAAGAACTTCAACGAAACCCTGCGCCAACTGGCCAATGTCGAAAAAGACATCGACATGCAGCAGGCGCAGTTACTCGTTCAGAAAAGCAGCCTCGACAGTCAGCGCGACGAACTCGACAAGGTTCGCAAAGAGCGCCAGCAAGTCCTGGCCAAGCTCAATGAAGACGTAAAGGCTCGCGACCAAAAACTGGCGTCTCGCGAGCAGGATCAGGCAGACCTGTCTAAAGTCCTTAAAACCATTGAAGAAACCTTGGCCCGCCAGGCCCGTGAGGCAGAAGAGGCGCGGCAAAAAGCGCTGATCGCCCAGCAGGAAGCCGAAAAAAAGCGTTTACGTGAGGCCCAGGCAGCAGCAGACGCGGCAGATACGACCGACGCCCCACGCAAAGCTGTTAAATCGACACCCGGCGCCCTTGTTTCCAGTTCAGGCGAGACCTTCGGTGGTGCGTTTGCTTCAACTCGGGGAAAACTTCCTTGGCCTGTTGATGGTCGACTGCTGGCACGCTTTGGCGAATCCCGTGGCGACGACGCTCGTACCAAATGGGACGGCGTGATGATCAGCGCGTCCGCCGGCAGCCAGGTACATGCCGTTCACGGAGGTCGCGTGGTGTTTGCCGACTGGTTGCGTGGTGCCGGCCTGCTTGTGATTCTCGATCACGGCAACGGTTTCTTGAGTCTTTATGGTCACAATCAGACGCTGTTGAAGTCTGCGGGTGATGTGGTTAAAGCCGGTGAGTCCATCTCCACTGTCGGTAGCAGTGGCGGGCAGGACACACCAGCGCTGTATTTCGCAATTCGTCAGCAGGGTCACCCGAGTGATCCGGCACAATGGTGTCGCGCGCAAGGATAAGCGCCTTACCTAATTCAGGAGTTCGTTCGACATGCTGCATCTGTCCCGCCTTACCTCGCTGGCCCTGACGATCGCTCTGGTGATCGGCGCGCCTCTGGCGTTCGCCGCTCAACCTGCGCCAGCGGTTGCACCTGCGGGCACTGCTGCGACCACCAAGGCACCACTGCCTCTGGAAGAGTTGCGCACATTTGCCGAGGTCATGGACCGGATCAAAGCCGCTTATGTCGAACCGGTAGACGACAAGACCCTGCTGGAAAATGCCATCAAAGGCATGCTCAGCAACCTCGACCCGCACTCCGCCTACCTTGGCCCGGAAGATTTCGCGGAGTTGCAGGAAAGCACCAGCGGCGAGTTTGGTGGCCTGGGCATCGAAGTGGGCGCCGAAGACGGTTTCATCAAGGTGGTATCGCCAATCGATGACACCCCGGCGTCCAAGGCCGGCATTCAGGCGGGCGACTTCATCGTCAAGATCAACGGCCAACCGACTCGCGGCCAGAGCATGACTGAAGCCGTGGACAAGATGCGTGGCAAGATCGGTCAGAAAATCACCCTGACCCTTGTACGTGACGGCGGCACACCGTTTGACGTGACCCTCGCACGCGCCATCATCCAGGTGAAGAGCGTGAAGGCCCAGTTGCTCGAGTCGGGCTACGGCTATATCCGCATTACCCAGTTCCAGGTCAAGACCGGCGAAGAGGTCTCCAAGGCCCTGGCCAAGCTGCGCAAGGACAATGGCAAGAAACTCAAAGGTGTCATCCTTGATCTGCGCAACAATCCGGGCGGCGTGCTGCAAGCGGCGGTTGAAGTGGTCGACCACTTCATCACCAAGGGCTTGATCGTCTACACCAAGGGTCGCATCGCCAACTCCGAATTGCGCTTCTCGGCCACTGGAAAGGATGAAAGCGAAGCTGTGCCAATGGTCGTGTTGATCAACGGCGGCAGCGCCTCGGCCTCGGAAATTGTCGCCGGCGCCTTGCAGGATCAGAAACGCGCAGTGGTCATGGGCACCACAAGCTTCGGTAAAGGCTCGGTTCAAACGGTACTGCCGCTGAACAACGACCGCGCACTGAAGATCACCACTGCGTTGTATTACACGCCGAACGGCCGTTCGATCCAGGCTCAGGGCATCGTCCCGGACATCGAAGTGCGCAAGGCCAAGATCACCAGCGAGCAAGACGGCGAGTATTTCAAGGAAGCCGATTTGCAAGGGCACCTGGGTAATGGCAATGGCGGCGAAGACAAGCCGACCGGTTCGGGCGCCAAACCCAAGGTGATGCCGCAGGACGACGATTACCAATTGGCCCAGGCGCTGAGCCTGCTCAAAGGGCTGAGCATCACCTCCGGCCGCTGAGATGCGCCTGCGGTTAGCCCTCGGCCTGCTGTGCTGTCTGATGGGTGTTGCTCATGCAACGCCCGCCAAGCCGGCTCAGCAAAAGGCCTACCTGAGCCTGATCATCGATGACCTGGGGCAGAACCTGCCTCGGGACCGCCGCGTGCTCGCCCTGCCCGGTCCGGTCACGGCTGCCATCATGCCTGACACTCCCCACGCCACTGAATTTGCCCGCGAAGCCCATCGCGCCGGCAAGATTGTCATCCTTCACATGCCTATGGACCCGGCCACCGGCCCGTTCGCCTGGCACCCTGACTTACCTCTCGATGAGCTGGAAAAACGCCTGAACGCGGCATTCAAAATGGTCCCCTACACCGCAGGCATCAATAACCACATGGGCAGCCGCATGACCTCGCAACCGGCTGCAATGGCCTGGTTGATGGCGGACTTGCAGCGCAGGCACAAGTTCTTCGTCGACAGCCGCACCAGCGCGCAGACAGTCGCTGCTGCCGAGGCACAGAGGATTGGATTGGCAAGCGTTTCCCGGGACGTTTTTCTGGACGACGAGCGCACTGAAGCGGCGATCTTCATCCAGTTACAGACGGCCATCAACCTGGCGCGTAAACAGGGTTCGGCGGTGATGATCGGGCATCCGTATCCGCAGACGCTTGCGGTACTGGAGCGTGAGTTGCCGAAACTAAAAGGTCAGGGTATCGACTGGATTGATATCAAGTTGATGATCAGTGTGCGCGGGAATCGCGCAACGGCGGCTCATGGCAAAGACGGTATTTATCGGTAATAACCCGGCTCGATATCCCATAAATAGTTACCGCCGAACGCTTCGAAGAATTCCAGATAGTGACGTGAACCATGTTGCGACTACGCCCAAGTCGCCTGTCAAACTATCAGGAACCATCATGCCCACCAATGAAACAGTCACACCGGCCGCTAGGCCTTTGGCATCGATCCAGGTTGACAATCTGTTGATCAACTTCACGACACAATTCAACCGGATCTGGGATAGCGCGGGCTCTGGTTCGAAAAAAGCGAGTTTTTGGCGCCCTTTACCTCCCGCAGATTTGTTGCCTGGATATTTCCCGTTGGGTGATGTCGTTTCGCCTGGATACGAGAACATAAACGAGAACAACATTGTGGTAGTTGTCTGCGAGGGCGTGCCGGAGAACGCAGACACCTCGAAAGGCAAAGCCCTCGGCGTCCCGATCGACTTCGAACAAGTCTGGAGAGATTCAGGTTCCGGAGCCAAAGCGGACATTACTATCTGGCGCCCGATACCACCAGACGGTTATGTGGCATTGGGCATGGTTTGCTCCAATGGCCGCGACAAGCCGTTGCGCGATACTGTCCGCTGCGTGCGCGCGGATCTGGTGATCGCATCGCCCGCTAACCGCATGATCTGGGACGACCGCGGGAGTGGCGCCAAGAAGAACTTTTCAGCCTGGGGCTCCTCCCCTCCAAGTGCGCCTGCGGGAGATATCTGCTTTTCACCGGGCACCTTTGTTGGCATCAACACCTATAGACCGACAGGCGACGTCGCTTACTCACTGCGCATGAAGATCGCCATGCGGGCCAACTCTCCGATCGTGGCGCCAACTCTTACTGGGTATGAGCCACCTGCCGCCGATGAGACAACCAAAGTCACCAAGATTGTCTACCTTCCATGGTTCACCGTCATAGACCCTGGCCTGAATGCTCGGGAGCAATTGCGGACATCGGCGTTGTACCTTCTGGAAAGATCTGACCAGTATGAATTTCTGGGGTACGGCCACAACACTGGCGCGGTCAGCAAAACCTTCCAGTGGACTGCGTCCAAGGTCCAAAGTGCTGAAATGCTGTCTGAGTTTACGGGCATCACCAGTATCAGAACCGAAACCGAATGGCCCCTGATTCATTTGGCACAAGTGAGCACCATAAATCACTTGTGGACCGCTTCAATCCAGTTTTCGGCGAGACTGGACAAAGGCTTTACTCATACCGAGAAATCATCCGACGGTTGGAGCCGCGTGACACCGGTGGAAGTCGTCGCCATCGCGCCAAAGCGCAAACTGATCGTGGTTTATCGTCTGAAAAGTGTCTACAGGCTCTTTCGTGAAGACGGCACTCAAGTAGCGTCACCTATCAGTTACTGCGATCTCGATAGCCTGTATGTAGCCGAGTTCCCACCGGAGCAGGGCGACAACATTTGCGCCGCTGATAATCACAGTGATGCCCGAATAGTGGGCACCTCAATTTCATAACCAAGGAATGGACGTGAAATACCTTAAGTATCTTTACCTGTCAGTCATGATCAGCCTGATGGGCATTGCATCCGTGCTCGCTCGCGACCTCGGAGAGGGTGCTGTTAACGACTCCAATTCGAGAGCATTGCAAAACAGCGGACGCCTTTACGAAATCTGGAGTGGCATCGGGAAATTAACCCTGCAATCGGGAGAATCCTGTAGTGCCGTCCTGCTAAATACGCGAAACAGACAAGGTAAGGCCACTGGACCTGGCTATCTGCTCACCAGTGGACATTGCGTACTGTTCCAGTACGGTTCGGCACGGATCAATCTGCCGATAGAGGCGACGGTAACTTTCAAGTACTTTTATGACACGCCCGAGCGACACAGCCAATTTGCAGTTCGGACCGCCCGATGGACCAGTCTGTCCGGGACTGATCTTGCCGTACTTGAAGTAGACGCCACCCTGGCCTCGTTGATTCAGGCCGGCATCAACCCGCTTAACCTGGCATCCCACCAAATAAATGAGAGCCATGACTCACTTAACGTTGGCGCGCCACAGGGCTTTAGCGAAAGCGGGCTTCGATTGAGCGCTTGCGACGAACAAACTGCAGGTACATTCATCGATCACCCTGGGGTATTCCCCCTGGCAATGCGAAACCGTTGTGACCTTCGACCTGGGAACTCCGGCAGTCCGATGCTTAACCGCAATACAAATGAAATCACCGGCATCGTCAGTAAGATCGCTGCCTCGCGTGTAATACCAGAGCCCGAAGGTTGCGAGGACTCGTCATCCTGCAAGGCCGCCCGTTTCAACTACAGCTACCCTGCCAACTTCCTGTATGCCTGTTTCACTGACGGTGTATTCACCATTGATGGACCGGGCTGTGCCTTGAAGCCTGTTGAGTTGAGCGTTATTGAGCCATGGAAACTCAAAACATACGTTGATAGATCGCGAAATACAGCCGGGCAGTTTGCATTGCCAACATGGGATTTCCGGTTCTCGTTAGACGCACCGTTCTATCGTTTTAAAGCAGTCCGTGACGCCAAAGAATGCAAGGTGCCTCACAACTACAGCGCCGCCATTAGTACTGAAGATGCGCATATCAATACTGAGATAGGTCCATCAAATGGAGTGCACGCACTTTGCGTTATTGGTGTTGACTCCGCGCAACAAAGCCTGACGGCGGCAACATTGAACAATGTGTTCACGAGCGCAGTGTATTTGAACCCGCCACCGCGGGTTCCGCCGCAAGCCCAGTAAGATAGCTGCTAGAGATACCGCGCCATGATCTCATCGACCACTCCTTCCTTGCGCAACTGATCGAGCGCGGCTTGCAGCTTGGCGACGGTCTCATCTGGCACTTCTTTGTTCAGTGCCAGATACAACTCGGCGCTGTTGAATCGCAACACCGTCTTGAGCCCGGTCACACCATCCTGGCGCGCCAGATAACGTCCGGCAGGATCACCTGTGGCCCACAGATCGATCTGACCGTTTGTGAGTTTCTTCGCATTGTCCTGATCCCGCAGCACGACAATCGGCTTCAGCCCTTGCTTGGCTAAAGTCTCGGCAATCGCATCGCCCTTGTAAGCGCCGATTTTGTACTTGCGCGCATCATCCAGACTGTCGAGGTTGATCTTGCTGTCTGCCTTGGCCAGCATGATCCAGTCGTCCGGGCCGATCGGGCCTACCCACTTGAAGAGCTTCTCACGATCGGGCAACCGCGCCATCACGAACACGCCATAACCGGGTTTCTCGAGGGCGATCTTGTAGATCCGCTCCCAAGGGAAACGCAGCGTAAGGCTGTAAGTGATGTTGGCGCGCTTGAACATCTCGCGGACGATGTCCACGGCAATGCCATTGATGTTTTCGTCTTGAGCGAAATTCTTGCCGTTCCTCGCCATGTTGTACGGCGGGAAATTTTCCGTCAGCAGCACCAGATCGGTGGCGGGACTTTCTGCAGCCTGTGCTCCATTGACGAGCAATAGAGATGCACTGGCGAGGGCAAGTAGAAGGCGTTTAAGCATGTCTGGCTACCGAAATCCATGGCGTTCCCAAGAGTGCCCTGAGCCCGCCATGATGTCCACTGGCCTGTATCGGATTGTTCAGCGCATCACGATTCCGCGATGGGCCATGAAGGCTTTGGCTTCCTGCACGGTGTATTCACCGAAGTGGAAAATACTCGCCGCCAACACCGCACTGGCGTGGCCTTCGATGATGCCGTCGGCCAAATGCTGCAGGTTGCCGACGCCGCCAGAGGCGATCACCGGGATGCCCAACGCATCACTGATGGCGCGAGTGACCCCCAGGTCGAAACCGTTTTTCATGCCGTCCTGATCCATGCTGGTCAGCAGGATTTCACCAGCGCCCAGGCCTTCCATCTTCTTCGCCCACTCCACCGCGTCCAGGCCTGTCGGCTTGCGACCGCCATGGGTGAAGATTTCCCAGCGAGGCGTTTCGCCCGGCCCGGAAACCTTCTTGGCGTCGATGGCGACGACGATGCATTGCGAACCGAAATGCTGCGCCGCTTCGCCGACGAATTCCGGATTGAACACGGCGGCGGTGTTGATCGATACCTTGTCCGCACCCGCGTTGAGCAGATTTCGAATGTCCTGCACGGTGCGAACGCCACCGCCGACGGTCAGCGGAATGAACACCTGGCTGGCCATGCGCTCGACGGTATGCAGCGTGGTATCGCGGCCATCGACACTGGCGGTGATGTCGAGAAAGGTAATCTCGTCAGCACCCTGCTCGTCGTAGCGACGAGCGATTTCCACCGGATCGCCGGCGTCGCGGATGTTTTCGAACTTCACACCCTTGACGACCCGACCGTTGTCCACGTCCAGGCAAGGGATGATGCGTTTGGCCAGCGCCATGGTCAGTCCTCAGCCTTTGTACGAATCGCAGAAAGCTTGCGCTTCAGCGACGTCGAGGGTGCCTTCGTAGATCGCCCGGCCGGTGATCGCGCCGATGATGCCTGGCGCTCTGGCGTCGAGCAGCGACTTGATGTCACCCAGGTTGTGGATGCCGCCGGAGGCGATCACCGGGATCTTCGTGGCAGCGGCCAGTGCAGCGGTAAACGGAACGTTGCAGCCCTGCATCATGCCGTCTTTGGCGATGTCGGTATAAACGATCGCGGACACGCCGTCGGCTTCAAATTGCTTGGCCAGATCGATTACTTGGACGGTGCTGATTTCAGCCCAGCCGTCGGTGGCAACGAAGCCATCTTTAGCATCCAGACCGACAATCACCTTGCCCGGAAACGCGCGGCAGGCTTCAGCGACGAAGGCAGGATCTTTTACGGCTTTAGTGCCGATGATCACGTAGCTCACGCCGGCTTTCACGTAGTGCTCGATGGTTTCCAGGGAGCGGATACCGCCGCCAATCTGGATTGGCAGGTTCGGATAACGCTTG
The DNA here is from genome assembly GCF_059716215.1 of Pseudomonas sp. LBUM1643. Lineage (NCBI taxonomy): Bacteria > Pseudomonadati > Pseudomonadota > Gammaproteobacteria > Pseudomonadales > Pseudomonadaceae > Pseudomonas > Pseudomonas sp. LBUM1643. Next base: position 324,957 of record NZ_CP166813.1, on the reverse strand, counting down.
GCGATGGCGGTGACGACTTCACCATTGACTGGCTGGCCTTCGAAAGCGCCATTCAGATCGACCAGATGCAGACGACGGCAACCGCCCTCCACCCACTTGGCCGCCATGCTCACCGGGTCATCGGAGAACACTGTGGAATCTTCCATGCGGCCCTGGCGCAGACGAACACAGGCACCGTCTTTGAGATCGATAGCGGGAATAATCAGCATCTGGCAAACCTTCAAATTCGAGTATTCAGCTTCGCTCGGAAATCAGTTTTTCTCGAGCGCCCACAAGTCGCTTTCGATGCTTTCGAACCTCTCTTTGAGGTGCGTCTGCACATCGAAAATCGCCCTGTTGTAATAATGCGGAGCAATTTCACGGGTAAACAGCTCAAGGATTTCGGCCGCTTCGAACGAACCCAGGTCGAGTTCGAAGCGGTCCTCCATGAAGCGCTTGATCTTCTGATTCGCCTCGTTCTCCTGCTCGGGAGTGAGGGTCAGGATCGGCGGCTTTTTCTTGGCAGCCATTTACCAGCGACCATCCCACGCGGCGAAGTTCTGCAGCAATTGCAGGCCATGGGTATGGCTCTTCTCCGGGTGAAACTGCACGGCGAAACGCGAGCCCTCGGCCAGCGCTGCGGCGAAATCGACACCGTAGTGACCGCCACCCACCACCTGGCGCGCGTTGGCGGCAGCGATGTAGTAGCTGTGCACGAAGTAAAAACGCGCCAGGTCCGGAATGTTGTGCCACAGCGGGTGCGTGACCGTCTGCTTCACTTCGTTCCAGCCCATGTGAGGGACTTTCAGATGCTCGCCGTCTTCATGCAGGTCCTTGCCGAAGAACTTCACCGCGCCCGGAAACAAACCGATGCAGTCGACGCCGTCGTTCTCTTCACTGTTGTCGAGCAAGGCTTGCATGCCGACGCAGATGCCAAGGAACGGGCGGTCCTGGCTGACTTCACGCACCAGCGAATCAAAGCCCAGGCGACGGATCTCAGCCATGCAATCGCGAATCGCGCCGACGCCGGGGAAAACCACCCGGTCGGCTTCGCGAATGACGTTGGCATCACTGGTGATCAGGACCTTGCCGGCACCGACGTGCTCGAGGGCTTTGGCCACCGAGTGCAGGTTGCCCATGCCGTAATCGATAACCGCGACCGTCTGCATTACAGAACGCCTTTGGTCGACGGCATCTGACCGGCCATGCGGTCATCGAGTTCTACAGCCATGCGCAGCGCGCGGCCGAAAGCCTTGAAGACGGTTTCGATCTGGTGGTGGGTGTTGGTGCCACGCAGGTTGTCGATGTGCAGGCTGACGAGCGCATGGTTGACGAAGCCCTGGAAGAATTCCTGGAACAGGTCAACGTCGAAGCCCCCGACGGTGGCGCGGGTGTAGGGAACATGCATCTGCAAGCCAGGACGACCGGAAAAGTCGATCACTACGCGCGACAGCGCTTCATCGAGCGGCACATAGGCGTGGCCGTAGCGACGGATGCCTTTTTTGTCGCCGATGGCTTTGGCAAAGGCCTGACCCAGGGTGATACCAACGTCTTCCACGGTGTGGTGGTCGTCGATATGCAGGTCGCCCTTGCTGACAATATCCAGGTCGATCAGCCCGTGACGGGCGATCTGGTCCAGCATGTGCTCAAGAAAAGGAACACCGATATCAAATCGGGCCTTTCCGGTGCCATCCAGGTTGATCGAGGCTTTGATCTGGGTTTCCAGAGTGTCGCGCTCGACTGACGCCTTACGTTCGGCCATCACCAGCTCCGCAAAATCATTGGGCGAAAAAGGCAGCCATTATAGGGGCGCGGGCGCTAAACAGAAACATCGAAGGGGATAAGACTGATGGAGTGTCGAGGATAGACATGTGCATACAATTGCGAGTTGGCTTATGTGGCGAGGGAGCTTGCTCCCGCTGGGCTGCGTAGCAGCCCCAAAACCTATCACCGCTATCTGCCTGAAATCACGCGGTGAATCGATTGGGTTCGCTTCGCGACCCAGCGGGAGCAAGCTCCCTCGCCACAACAACCTGCTCCCACAGGAACCGTGCCACCTGCTACAACGGCGTTAGTGAAACAACACCGCCGTCTTCTGCAGCGTCACCCAGACACCCCACGCCAACGGAATACCCACCGCCAGCCACGCAGCGATCGCCAGAGGTTTGCTGCCCGGCGCCGCTTTCCACTCCAGCACGGTGCTGCTGTCAGCACCTTTGTCGTGGCCCAGCGCCTGTTCGGCCGCCAGCTCGGCGTCAGTCATGAAGTACTTGTCAGCCACCGGCCGTACCAGCAAGTTACAGAGGAAACCCAGCACCAGCAGGCCGGCGAGTATGTACAGCGTGATGTCGTATGCCGCGGCACGTTCCACGCCGATGCTCAGCTGATACTCACGCAGGTAATTCACCAATACCGGACCCAGAACCCCAGCCGCTGCCCATGCAGTCAGCAGTCGACCGTGGATTGCGCCGACCATTTGCGTGCCAAACAGATCCGCCAGGTAAGCAGGCACCGTCGCGAAACCACCACCGTACATCGACAAGATGATGCAGAACGCCGCCACGAACAGCGCAACGTTGCCCAGGTGACCGAGGTTCGGGATCAGCGCGTACAGGGCGAAACCCAGTGCAAAGAACACGAAGTACGTGTTTTTGCGACCCAGATAGTCGGAGAACGAGGCCCAGAAGAAGCGCCCGCCGATATTGAACAGGCTCAGCAAACCGGTGAAACCGGCGGCAATAGCGGCGATAGAGGCCAGTTGGCCGGAGTCCAGCTGCCCAAATGGCAGGTCAACACCGATCAGTTTTCCGCCAAAAACCTCCTGCAACAGCGGCGAAGCCATGCCCAGGATGCCGATACCCGCCGAAACGTTCAGGCACAACACCAGCCACACCAGACGAAATTGCGGGGTTTTCCACGCCACATTCACGTGAACGTGACGGTGTGTAATCATCGAGTTCGACGCTTTTTTCGCCGGAGCGGTCCAGCCTTCAGGCTTCCACCCGGTTGGCGGGACACGGTAGGACAACGCGCCACCAATCATGAACACAAAGTAGATCGCAGCCATCACCAGGAAGCTTTGCCATACGCCAACACCGCTAGGCGAAGCGAAATGACTCATCAGAGCCGCCGCCAGCGGAGCCCCCACCATCGCACCACCGCCGAAACCCATGATCGCCATGCCGGTCGCCATGCCGCGCTTGTCCGGGAACCATTTGATCAGGGTCGAAACCGGTGAGATATAGCCCAGGCCGAGGCCGATACCGCCAATGACACCAGAGCCCACCCACATCAGCCAGATCTGATGGGTATAAATACCCAGCGCCGAAATCAGCAGACCGCCGCACCAGCACAGCGCAGAGACAACGCCAGCCTTACGCGGACCGGCGTGTTCCAGCCAGCCACCCCAGATCGCCGCGGAGCAACCCAGGAAAATGAAGAATAGGGTGTAGATCCAGCCGAGCATCGAGATCGGCCAGTCGCATTGCGACGAGAAGACTTGCGAAATGAAGCTCATGTCCGGCGCGCAAGCCACCGGAGCGGTCACGCCCAGGGCCTTGGAGAGCGGCAGCCAGAACACCGAAAAACCGTAGGCCATGCCGATGCAAAGGTGGATGGCCAGCGCGGCCGGTGGTACCAGCCAGCGGTTGAAACCCGGCTTGGCGATGATGCGCTCCTTGGACAGGAACGCAGGCTGGTCGGCAATGCCGTCAGCCGTGATGCTCGTGGTCATTGTGTATCCCCCAATTATTAGTATGGTTCGCCAGCCACTCCTCACTCTCAGCCTTAATGCACGCAGGCATGACCGTTTTTTGAATGAAGCTCCATTTGATGCGACATCAAGTCGCAGAAGGACGAGCGAACGGGCAAAGGTTACCATTTGTGTGTAGCAGAAAAATCAAACTGATATCACCTTTCGGCAAGCTGTTTGATCCGGGCACCGTGAAGGCTGCCACAGGCCGATACCGCAACTGAATCACTGGCGCCGCCATGCCGTTCTTTTTCGTGCCCATGAACGTGCTCAGGCGCTGGCAACCAGGCTCAAATTACCGCTGGACTGACTGGTGAGGTGATCGCTGACCGGTCATCTGTTTGGGAGCGCTATACTCCCCGGCTAAATTTCGAATTCGACTAACTACAAGGACTCGCCCATGAAAGCGTTCGGCAAAATCCTGGGTCTGGTACTTCTCGGGCTGTTGCTGATCATTGTGGCCTTGGGTTTTGCCCTGACCCACCTCTTTGATCCCAACGACTATAAAGACGAGATTCGCCAGATTGCCCGCGACAAGGCCCACATCGAGCTGACGCTCAATGGCGATATCGGCTGGAGCCTGTTCCCCTGGCTAGGCCTGGAACTGCACGAAGCCAGTGTTGCGACCCTGGCCAAACCCACCGAACCGTTCGCTGACCTACAGATGCTCGGCCTGTCCGTTCGCGTGTTGCCGCTGCTGCGCCGTGAAGTGCAGATGAGCGACGTGCGCGTCGAAGGCTTGAACTTGCGCCTGAACCGCGACAAGGACGGCCACGGCAACTGGGAAGATATCGGCAAGGTGCCGGTAGCGGGCAATTCGACTACTGCACCCGTCACCCCGGGCGAACCGGCGCCAGACACCACAGTCCAGGTCGAGAAACCGGCCCAGCCGATCCGTCTGGATATCGACAGCCTGACCGTCAATAACGCCCGCGTTGAATACAACGACGAAAAAACCGGCAAGCAATTCAGCGCGGAAAGCATCCAGCTGAGCACCGGCGCCGTGCACGACTCGACCAATATCCCGGTCAAACTGACGGCGTTCCTGGGCACCAACCAGCCGGTCTTGCGGGTGCGCACTGAGCTTAACGGCGAGCTGCGTTTCGAACGCGCGCTGCAACGCTACAAATTCGAAGACATGAAACTCTCCGGCGAAGTGGCGGGTGATCCGTTGCAAGGCAAGACGATGACTTTCGCCGCCCAGGGCCAGCTTCTGCTGGATAAAGCTGCGAACGTCGCCGAATGGACCGGCATCAAGATTTCTGCCAACCAACTGCGTGCGCTGGGCGAACTCAAGGTCAACGACCTCGACAAGACTCCGCAAATCAACGGCGCCCTGTCGATCGCTCAGTTCGACCTGGCAAAATTTATCGACAGCATTGGCCAGACCCTTCCAGCCATGGCTGAAGGCAGTCTGAGCAAAGTCGAACTGGTCACTCGCCTTGCCGGTACGCCAAGCAGCGTTTCGTTCGACAACATCAATCTGAAAGTCGATGACAGCAGCTTCAACGGTCGCATCGCGGTCGAGGATTTCGCCAAGCAGTCGCTGCGTGCCGTGCTGAAAGCTGACACCTTCAACGTCGACCGATATCTGAAGCCAACATCCGCTGAAGCCAACAGCGCGACTCAAGTGCGTCAGGCCGAGGTGGCCAGCACCGAAGCCAATGCCATGGCGGGCGCAGGCAGCACTCCGCTACCCGATGCGCCGACCAAAACCGCATGGAGCTCCGATCGCCTGCTGCCGGTCGAGCGCCTGAGCAAACTCGACGTCGACGCCGACCTGACCTTCGGCCAGCTGACACTCGACAAACTGCCCATCCAGAATGCCGCGCTCAAAGCCACTGGCCAAGGCGGTCTGCTGACCCTGGAAAACCTGCGAGGCGACCTGTACGACGGCAGCTTCGAGGCCAAAGGTACCCTCGACGTGCGCCAGCAGGTGCCGGCGCTGAACATGCAGACGCAGCTCAACAAAGTCCCGGTAGAAAAAATCCTCGAAAGCCAAGGCAAGAATCCGCCGGTCAAAGGTCTGGTCACACTCAACAGCAACCTCACAGGCAGCGGCAATAGCCAGAAAGCGCTGATCGACAGCCTTAACGGCAACGCCAGTTTCGTGATCAACAACGGCGTGCTGCTTAACGCCAACCTCGAACAGCAACTGTGCAAGGGCATTGCCACCCTCAACCGCAAAACCCTCAGCGGCGAACCACGAGGCAAGGACACGCCATTCCAGGAACTAAAGGGCAACCTGACCTTCCGTAACGGCGTGGCCAGCAACCCTGACCTGAAAGTGCGCATCCCGGGCATGACCATCAACGGTGACGGCGACGTCGACCTGCGAGTGCTGGGTATGGATTACCGCGTTGGCATCATCGTCGAAGGCGACAAGAGCGATATGCCGGACCCGGCTTGTCAGGTCGGCGAGAAGTTTGTCGGTATCGAGTGGCCACTGCGCTGCCGCGGTCCGCTGGAACTCGGCGCCAAAGCCTGCCGCCTGGACAATGAGCGCATGGGCCAGGTCGCGAGCAAACTGGCGGGCGACAAACTCAGCGAGAAAATCGACGAGAAGCTTGGCGACAAGGTCAGTCCTGAATTGAAAAATGCACTGAAGGGTTTGTTCAAGCGATGAGATCCGAGCAATTTTCATCGGCAGTACTGGACTGGTACGACCGCCACGGCCGCCACGATTTGCCTTGGCAACAGGGCATCAACCCGTATCGGGTGTGGGTCTCGGAGATCATGCTGCAGCAGACCCAGGTCAGCACCGTGCTGAACTACTTCGACCGCTTCATGGCGTCGCTGCCAACGGTCGAAGCTCTGGCTGCCGCACCGGAAGACGAAGTGCTGCACTTGTGGACAGGCCTTGGTTACTACACCCGTGCGCGCAATTTGCAGAAGACCGCAAAAATCGTCGTGGCGGAGTACGGCGGCGAGTTTCCGCGCGACGTTGAGAAGCTGGTGGAGCTGCCAGGTATCGGATTATCCACAGCCGGGGCCATTGCCAGCCTGAGCATGGGCCTGCGGGCGCCGATCCTTGATGGCAACGTCAAACGGGTCCTGGCGCGCTTTACTGCACAAGAGGGCTATCCAGGCGAGCCGAAGGTCGCCAAACAGCTGTGGGCGAACGCTGAGCGCTTCACACCACATGATCGGGTCAACGCCTACACCCAGGCGATGATGGATCTGGGCGCCACTCTATGCACTCGCAGCAAACCGAGCTGCCTTCTGTGCCCGCTCGAAAAGGGCTGTGAAGCGCACATGCTTGGCCTGGAAACCCGCTACCCGATCCCCAAACCGCGTAAAGCCGTGCCACAGAAGCGTACGCTGATGCCAATGCTCGCCAACGGCGAAGGCGCGATCCTGCTTTATCGTCGCCCTTCCACGGGCTTGTGGGGCGGTCTCTGGAGCCTTCCGGAACTCGACGACCTCGAGGACCTGCAACATCTGGCGGCCCAGCACTCGCTGGAACTGGGCACTCAGCAAGCCTTGCCAAGCCTTGTTCACACCTTCAGCCACTTTCAATTGTCCATCGAACCCTGGCTGGTTCAGGTCCAGGAGGTCGGCCATCACGTGGCCGAGGCCGACTGGCTCTGGTATAACCTCGCCACCCCGCCGCGCCTGGGCCTTGCCGCCCCGGTCAAAACATTGCTCGCACGCGCGGCCGCCGTATTGAACGCAGGAGAGTCGTCATGACCCGCACCATCATGTGCCGCAAGTACAAAGAAGAATTGCCCGCCCTGGAGCGCGCTCCGTTCCCGGGCGCTAAAGGCCAGGACATTTTTGACCACGTCTCGGCGAAGGCCTGGGCGGACTGGCAGAAACACCAGACCCTGCTGATCAACGAAAAACGCCTGAACATGATGAACGCCGAAGACCGCAAATATCTTCAGGGCGAGATGGACAAGTACTTCTCCGGCGAGGAATACGCCAAGGCTGACGGCTACGTTCCGCCGGCTGAATAATCCCGTTTTCTTGGGGGTCGGTACGTAAGCGACGGTAATAATTAAATATTTTTTGAAAACTTGCTTGACGACCCCCTGAAAAACCAGTTTAATGCGCCCCGTTGCCCAGATAGCTCAGTCGGTAGAGCAGGGGATTGAAAATCCCCGTGTCGGCGGTTCGATTCCGTCTCTGGGCACCAAATACCGAAAACCCTGAATCGCAAGATTCAGGGTTTTTTTATGCCCGGGATTTGATCAGGAGCAAATTCCCTCTCTACCGACACACTGGAAGAAGCTTCACCCTTTTCCTATTGCCCCACCAGGAAGCGCCTGTGGCGCTTGTAGAGAGCGATCCACGATAAACGCCAAGCATCGGTGAGTAGCCGCGTTGAGTAGCCCCTCGATTTTGTCGGAACGCTCCGAATGTATTACCGGAAATGGATGACATACGCTGATCATCGGATTGGGCACTATCGGAAAAGGAGCTGCCGCTAACCGGGAGCAGATGCAAAACAGGGATGTAGACCATGACGGTCACCGTTAATCCAGTGGTCAAAACCGCTGACTTTTACTCGGGTCAGGAAGTCAGAACGTTCAGATTTAATTCTTGCCAGTCGACATTGCTTCACGCGTTAGCGCAAGAACTGGGCGCTAACGGCGGGCCGCAGGCACAAGGGGCCGAATCCAACGCCTGTCTGGCGGCAACCGAAATAAAGCGTTCGCTTTCGAAAGATCAATGCGAACTGCTAGGTGCCTACTCTGATGGCCTTGTTTGCGTGTTGATTTTTGAAGGTTTGCAAACGATCAACGATGCCAGCCCTCCAGATGAACTGCCAGACCTGGTATCTCTGGAGAACCGTTACGACGTCCTTTGCCTGGCCGCCCGCAATCAGATCTTGTTGAAACTGGTGGATAACACTGCCTTTGCCTATGACATGGACAATGACGGAAAACTGGTTCGAGTGGTGGCCAACTTCAAGGGTGGCGGGCTCAACAAACTCAATGCCGAGCCGGAAGTCAAAGAACTGAGCTCCCATTCAGGCCTCGCGCTTGGCCCGCATACCGAAGCGCCTTACTGGTGCGCAGTGAACGCGAAAGACGAGCACTCACCCTCTCCCTCGTCGCTCATACTTTCCGCGCTGTGGAACCCGGGCCTGGAACCTACACGGGCCATTCCATTACCTCCCATACTCGACAAAATTGGCGTCACCCACTGCCTCGCACTGACCACACGCAACTTCCAATTCACTCGTAGTGATTCCTTTGTCAGTGGCAAAGGACAAGATGGCCGCGATGTGTCGGTTCTGGAGTTTGACGACAAGGTCGGGTTCGCAGCCCGCTTCAACGCCTATCGCTTTTCGGTCAATGATAACGCCTCGGCTTTTGTCAAAACGGCCTACACCGCCCTTTGCCAGGCCGCAGGCGAAGCAACTCCAGTCGAGTGCGCGCTCACGCAAGAGTCGGCCATGGTCATCAATAACGTTCGAGCCTTGCACTGTCGCGATGTCATCAAAGACAACAGACGCGTCCTGGTTCGCATTTTCGGGCTGTCGAAATTCGCTTCCCCTATCGTTATTTCAGAGGACCCGTTGCTGCTGCAGGGCTGATTCTTTAAATACTCAAGCTGCTGAAGGACTCGCCAGGGAATACCGGCTAATCACTACAACGAGGGAATGCAATGTCTTGGGATTTAATCGGCATGTTGGCGCTCGTCGCTTTTTGCGCGGGCTTTTTTGATGCGATTGCCGGTGGTGGTGGATTGATCACTTTGCCCGCATTGTTTATTGCGGGTCTAGATCCGATCAGTGCAATAGCAACGAACAAGTTCCAAGCCGCCTCCGCAACCATTTCGGCAACGGTAACCTTTGCTCGCAAAGGGATGATCGAGTGGCGCGAAGGCCGCTTTCTGGTCGTCTGTGCATTTATTGGCGGAGCCAGTGGCGCCTTGCTGGTCAGCTCGATTGATAAGCGCTATCTGGAAGTTTGCGTGCCTATCATGTTGATACTGGTCGCGATCTATTTTGCGCTCTCTCCGAAGCTGGCTAATGAAGATCGACGCAAGAGAATCGGCATTCTGCTTTTTTCGTTTACCGTGGCTCCGATCCTGGGCTTTTATGATGGAATTTTTGGTCCCGGCGTAGGCTCTTTCTTTATTGTCGGGTTTGTCCTTCTCTGCGGCATGGGCATGATGCGGGCCATGAGTTTTACCAAACTTGCCAACGCCTCATGCAACCTGGGTTCTCTGTCGATTTTCGTTACCAAAGGTGTGATTATCTGGCCGATCGCCATAGCCATGGCTTTGGCAGCCTTCATTGGCGCTCAATTGGGAGCACGGGCCGCTGTTCGGGTAGGGCCACGATTGATTAAGCCAATGCTGATCGTGGTTTGCTGCGCCTTGGCCATCAAGCTGTTAAGCGTAGAAACAAATCCTTTGCGCGTCGCGATCCTTCAATCATTGGCTTCGCTATGATCACCAAAAGCATTGTTCGATTCCGTCTTTGACACCCGATAACGAAAACCCTGAATCGCAAGATTCAGGGTTTTTTTATGCCTGGGATTTAGCAAATTCAAGCGTCGCCGAAAACTCCTACTCCCGCCACGCCATTTTCCTCCACGTCGCGACCATCTCTTCGCACGTCTTTTTAGGAAACGCCTTATTGGAGCAAGCTTCCTTACAAAGTGAAACTTATGCAGCAGCAAATCTGCCTGCATTCAACGTTTCAAAGTAAGGAAACAATTCTTGAACACGCTTCTGAAAATCCTCACCCTGTCGACCCTCATTGCCACCGCCAGCGGTTGCGTCAGCTACAACCAAAGCCAGCCAACTTCGCCTATCGACAGCACCGTGAAGGCAGACCTGAAAGCAGACATCGCTGTTGGTGACACCATCTCCGGTGAATCATCGGTCAACATCCTGTTCGGCTTCCTCAAGTTCGGCGGCGATTCTCAATTTGCCGATGGCGTGAGCTACGGTGGTCAGAGTGGCGGCCTGGGGTTGGGCCTGGATCCGGTCAGCGCCGTTAAATCGGCAGCAGCCTACAAAGCGGTCAAGTCCTCCGGAGCCGACCTGATTGTGGCCCCGCGCTATGAAGTGAACGAAGAAAACTACTTCATCTTCAAGAAGGTTTCCGTCACGGTGAAAGGCAACAAAGGCAACATCCGCAGCATCCGCTAACTGCCTATCCCTGGTGATCGTTGAGTAAACACCCTGCGCGCAGTGGCAAACCCCAGACACCGCGCGCGGCATTCCGCAAACAGCCCATGAAAACAGCTGTTTGCGGATTTGAAAGTTGAAGAAAACCCCTCGCGCTTACGACGTCCCCTATTCACCATCATTCCAGTGAAAAACCAGATTGCGCGCGGTTCCACTGCCGACATCCGTGGTGTCACGCCGCTCCTCACCATTGCGCGTTGCAATTACCGTGTATTTGCCAGGAGGCAGTTGCACGTATACCAGCGGACCCGCCTGAGTCAGGGTCAACACGGCTTGTTCTTGAGCGTTATGAATGACCACATCGACATCCGGAACGTACTTGTTCTCCACGCCAATGGAAAACGTCATGTGCAAGTTGTAACCAGTGGCTTGCTGGATCGCCTTCGCCTCGTCCTCGCCAACACCGCCAGACAAGTAGGCAACGCCATACTGGTCCTGTCGCTGGACTTGCACCCCTGAGCTGTCGACCGGCTCCAGGCTGGCAGCCTGCAGCGCAACCGGGAACATCGATAAGCAGACGAGTGCAAAAAGCAATGCATGCGCGTGTTTCATGATGGCAACTCCCGAGCTCCGCAAAGCTCAATTTTTACCTTTGTTAGATTTGTCCCTGAACGTCCAAGTTTTAGATTGATTAGTGCTTGGACTCACTACGAATTGGACTACAGGTCGTATTCCAAAACTTTGCCGAGCCGTCGGATCGATCCTGCAACACCATCAGGCCCTTCATTCACATTTACCAGCCGCGCCCGGCATCGCTGCCTACTCCTGCCCTGCGATTCTTTCCCCCCCCGCTCACTCAGCCCCGGAAGAATCGATGAAAGCGCCCCGTCAGGACATGATTCAAGACCCCAATGTAACCAGCCTCCTGAGCAACCTTGGCGAGGTGATTCGTGAGGCACGCCAGAAGGTCCTGCGAACGGTTGACACGGTTCAGGTACAAACCTGCTGGCAGATCGGGCGGCATATTGTCGAGTTCGAGCAGGGAGGCGCCCAGCGGGCTGGCTATGGCAAACATCTACTGGCATCGCTGGCAAAGGTGCTGACGGCAGAGTTCGGGAAAGGATTCGATGAGACTAACTTGCGGAAGATGCGACTTTTTTATCAGGCGTTTCCAATTCGAGACGCACTGCGTCTCGAATTGAGCTGGACGCACTACCGCAGACTCTTGAGGGTCGACAGTGAACACGCCCGGCACTGGTACATGAACGAGTCCGCTCTGCAAAACTGGTCATCGCGAGCTTTGGAACGCCAGATCAATACCCTCTATTACGAACGCTTGTTGGCGAGCCGGGATCGCCCTGCCGCTATGCAGGAAGCCGCCTCCAGCATCCAGCAAATGAACACCAATCCTCGAGACTTCGTCAGGGATCCGGTGGTATTGGAGTTTCTCGGCCTGCCTGATGCAGGCCTGGTCATGGAAAGCGAGCTTGAGCAAGCTTTGATCAACCAACTGCAATCGTTTCTGCTTGAGCTCGGAAAAGGCTTTGCCTTTATCGCTCGCCAACAACGCATCAGCACCGACAGCAAAGATTTCTACATCGATCTGGTGTTCTACAACTACTTGCTTAAATGCTTTGTCATCTTTGATTTGAAACGCGGAGAACTGACACACCAGGACGTCGGGCAGATGGACATGTATGTACGCATGTACGATGACCTCAGACGCGGCTCGGAAGATGGCCCGACTGTCGGCATCATCCTTTGCGCGCAAAAAGACGAGTCCGTGGTGCGTTATTCGGTGCTGGAAGGCCACGACCACCTGTTCGCCACCAAGTACAGGCTAGTGTTGCCAAGCGAGGAAGAACTTCGAGCCGAACTGGACCGCGAGCGCGCTTTGCTTGAGGAGCGGTTGCTTCATATTCATTCACCAAACAGCTGACGGATTGTCCATCCGCTGCGCGAAGACTATCGTTGGTTGCTTCTCGCAAAGGTCCGATACCGATGACTCTGCAGCAGGACATGCCCCCCATCTCCACCCAAATCGAGCAGCCTCCGACTGCGGCAAAACCGTTCATGGAGCCCGCCGCAGACGGCTTTATCCTCGGCGGATTCATCTGGCGGCATGCTATCCCTGACTCAATGCGTCCGGTCGTCATCATCAATGCCGCCACCTCCGTGCGCTGCCGCCATTACTCGCGCTTTGCCGACTATCTCTGCGCCCATGGTTTCGACGTCATGACCTTCGATTACCGCGGCATCGGAGAATCACGACCTGACTCGCTGAAAGGACTGAAGGCGTCATGGTCCGACTGGGGTGCCCTGGATTTTGAGGCGATGCTCAAGCGCGCTCAGCGCGAATTCCCTGGCCAGCCCATCGATGTCGTCGCCCACAGCTTTGGAGGCTGTGCAGCGGGCCTGGGAGCGTCTGGGCATCTCATTCGACGCCTGGTGACCGTCGGCGCGCAATTCGCCTACTGGCGCGACTATGCGCCCGCCCATCGCTGGCGTTTGTTCGGCAAGTGGCATCTGGTCATGCCGTTAGTGACGATGCTGTGCGGCTATTTCCCCGGAAAACGGCTCGGCTGGCTGGAAGACACTCCGGCGGGCGTCGTCCGCGACTGGAGCACACCCACTGCTCGTTACGAGAAGCGCCCCAGCGGTCAGGACAGCCACGTCAGGGCCTTTGCCCGCGTCACCGCACAAACGCTGGCCATCAGCATCACAGACGATCCCTATGGCACGATACCGGCTATCGAACGACTGCTCGGCTACTTCACCCAGAGCACAAACACCCACCTGCGAATCGCCCCCGAAGACATCGGCCAGACAGAAGTCGGACATTTCGCCTTTTTTCGCAGCGCATACCAAGCCACACTATGGCCCATTGCATTGTCCTGGCTGCAAATCGGCGAACTGGCCGCTGACACTCCGGGACGGCTAGTGCCTCGTCACTGACCAATGCGCCCACTCAACGAAATACGGAACGACGCCCATGGCCTCCGCCAACAAGCAGCAAAAACGCGCCACCCGCGCCAAAGCCAAGGCCAAGCAGAACCGCACCCAACGGGCGGTCGCGCCGGTCGAACTGGATCCGAATGACGATAGAATCGACTTCGAATCTGTAGACCTGACCGAACTGTTCAAAGAAATGATCGACGCCCAGAAAGTAAGCCAGCAAGCCATGTGCACCGTGTTCCTGGAACACCCGTTGCTCGCGCTGGTGCTGGAGCAGGAAGGCGAAGAAACCGCGACAGACTTCATCATCGCCGCGCTGATCGAGTATCGCCAATGGTCCACCGAAGTGGACGAAGCCGGTGCCTTGGCGTGGATCGAATCCCCGGATTTCCAGATTGACTACGTGGCGGCATCCGAAGCCATCGCGGCCCAAAACCCACAGACACCGAACTGAGTTCCCATGGCCTCCCTGAACAAGCAGCAGAAACGCGCCAAGCGCGCCAAGATCAAAGCCAAGCAAATCAATATCCACGGACGAAAACCCGCCGCGCTGGACGACGACCTGGACAATGACCTGGACGAACCGGGCGAGCCGATCCCGGAATACACCCTGGCCATGTTCAGCAAAATGCGCGACGCAGAAGCCGTTAGCCGCAACGACATGCTGCTGGCCCTGCTGACCGACCTCGCCGGAATCATCACCGACCATCCCGACCTGCTCGACATGGAAAACGCCGACAACGAAGCCATGGCTGCCACTCACCTGGCCGCCGACATGCTGATCGACTATCGCATGTGGGCTGACGGCATGGACCACGACGCCGCCCAGGCCTGGCTGACCGACCCGCAGTTCATTACTGACTTCGGTACAGCACTGGACAGCTATCGCCAGTCGCTGGACGCAGAGGAAGAAAAGGGCGAGTAATTTTCCCCTTCAGAAACAAAAACGGCCGCTCGTCATCACTGACAGCGGCCGTTTTACGTTACATCGTGCGAATCAGGTCAACACCACTGCGCCATGTTTCTGCAGCTTGCGACGGCGAGCCACAAACAAACCGGCCGCTACCACCAACAGGCTCAGGAAACCGGTGGCGAGAATCTCCACGCGATGCGCTTCCTGGAACAGCATGATGGTCAGGGCCACCACGATGAAGATGATCACCGCGTAAGTCAGGCCCGGAAACAGCCACATGCTGAAGGCAATTTTCTCACCGCGAGCCATACGCTGCTTGCGCATGCGCAGTTGCGAAAAGGCGATCACCAGGTAAACCAGCAACGCGATGGCGCCGGAGCTGGCCAGCAGGAATTCGAACACGGCAGCCGGGGCCACGTAGTTGGCGAACACCGCCAGGAAAGCCGCTGCCGTGGACAGGATAACGGCCCAATACGGCGTGCCACTTTTGTTGGTGCGCTGGGAAATGGCCGGTGCATCACCGCGCTTGCCCAAGGAGAACATCATGCGCGAGGCGGTGTACAACGCCGAGTTCAGGCAACTGGTCACAGCAACCAGAACCACGATGTCGACGATCAGCTTGGCATTCGGGATGCCCATGCGCTCAAGCACTGTCTGGTACGAACCCACCGCTGCCAGCACCGGGTCATTCCAAGGCACCAGGGCCACGACGATGAAGATCGACACGAGATAGAACAAGCCGATCCGCCAGATCACCGAATTTGTGGCCTTGGAAATCTGTTGACCTGGGTTCTTCGATTCCGCAGCCGCAATGGTCACGATCTCGGTACCCATGAAGGAGAACATCGTTGTCAGAATCGCGCCCAACACCGCGCCCATGCCATTCGGCAGGAAGCCCTGGGTGTCGAACAGGTGTGAAACGCCGCTGACCTGGCTATTCGGTAAAAAGCCAAAAATCGCCGCAACACCAAGGGCAATGAAACCGATGATCGCGATGACTTTGATCAGGGCGAACCAGAATTCGAATTCACCGTAATTTTTCACGCTGAACAGGTTAGTCACTGTCAGCAGCAGGGTGATGACCAGCGTAAACGCCCAGATCGCCACATTCGGGAACCAGGCATGCAGGATCGTCGCGGCAGCGTTCGCTTCCAGCGGAATCACCAACACCCAGAACCACCAGTACAGCCAGCCGATAGTGAAACCGGCCCAATGACCGATCGCGCGATCGGCATACGTAGAGAAGGAGCCCGTGTCTGGCGAAGCAACAGCCATCTCACCGAGCATGCGCATCACCAGCACCACCAGGGTACCGGCGGCGGCGTAGGCCAAAAGCACGGCAGGGCCGGCGGCAGCAATGGCGTGGCCGGAACCGACAAACAGCCCGGCGCCGATAACCCCGGCGATCGACAGCATGGTCACATGACGCGGTTTGAGCCCCTGTTCGAGGCCATTGGAGCTTGGGGTACTGCTCATTGAAACTACCTTTGTAAGGAGAAGCGATTACGTCCACCCCGCCGTGGCATTCCTTCTCGTAAAAAGAAACCAACAGGGCGTTCCGTATTCTGCACGCAATAATTGCGCCAAAATGTAACAAAGTCCTCAACCACGGGGCCTGTGGAGTGACCGGACAGTCATCGCAAGTTGTTGAGATTAATGGCAATTCGCCAGAGCGTTACCCTCCGACCCACTTTGAGAACGAATCAGCGCACCAGAAACACACTAAATAATTGCTGGTCGCACGATAAAAGTGCGGATCCGGAACGTTTGTCCGATCAATGCTTCCAACACCCCGTCAAAGCTGGCAACATCGCGCCCTTTTTTGGGACAGCTGCCGCGTTTTTTATCGACAGGCCGGGTTCAAACGGCTGTTCGGTTGATAGCAGCGCGACAGTCTGCTGTACCGATGCGACAACCTGCCACACGACATCCGTTTACCGCCCGTAGCGCTGTTGGCTGCCATTCAGACGCTATGCTAGCTTGGCCGCCTCGCCAGGAAGGCCGCCAACAGCAGGAGCAACACACTATGAGGAACGCACATGGCTGAGGCCGCGCCCGCGCTTGAAATCCGCAACTTGCACAAACGCTACGGTTCGCTGGAGGTGCTCAAAGGTATCTCGCTGACCGCCCGCGACGGCGATGTGATCTCGATCCTCGGTTCCTCCGGTTCCGGCAAGTCCACGTTCCTGCGTTGCATCAACCTGCTGGAAAACCCGCATCAGGGACAGATCCTGGTGGCCGGCGAAGAACTCAAGCTCAAAGCCGCCAAGAACGGCGAACTGGTTGCCGCTGACGGCAAGCAGATCAACCGCCTGCGCAGCGAGATTGGTTTTGTGTTTCAAAACTTTAATCTCTGGCCGCACATGAGCGTGCTCGACAACATCATCGAAGCCCCGCGCCGCGTGCTCGGCCAGAGTAAAGCCGAGGCCATCGAAGTCGCCGAAGCCTTGCTGGCCAAGGTCGGCATTGCCGAAAAGCGCCACGCCTACCCGGCAGAACTGTCCGGTGGCCAGCAGCAGCGCGCGGCAATTGCCCGCACGCTGGCGATGCAACCCAAGGTGATTCTGTTCGACGAACCCACCTCCGCCCTTGACCCGGAAATGGTCCAGGAAGTACTTAATGTCATCCGCGCATTGGCCGAGGAAGGCCGCACCATGTTGCTGGTTACCCACGAAATGGGCTTCGCCCGTCAAGTGTCCAGCGAAGTGGTGTTCCTTCACCAGGGCCTGGTAGAAGAGCAAGGATCGCCACAGCAGGTGTTCGAAAACCCGCTTTCGGCGCGCTGCAAACAATTCATGTCCAGCAACCGCTAACGGAGCTACCCGCATGCAGAACTACAAAAAGGTCTTCCTGGCTGCCGCCGTCACCCTGGCGTTCAGCGCCGGTGCCATGGCCGAAACCCTGAAGATGGGCATCGAAGCGGCCTACCCGCCGTTTAACAACAAAGATGCCAGCGGCAACGTTGTCGGCTTCGACAAGGAAATCGGCGACGCTCTGTGCGCCAAGATGAAAGTCGATTGCACCGTGGTCACGTCCGATTGGGACGGCATCATCCCGGCCCTGAACGCCAAGAAGTTCGACTTCCTGATTTCGTCGATGTCGATCACCGACGAGCGTAAGCAAGCCGTCGACTTCACCGACCCGTACTACTCCAACAAGCTGCAGTTCATCGCCAAGAAAGACGCTGACTTCAAAACCGACAAGGCTTCCCTGCAGGGCAAAGTGATCGGCGCACAACGTGCGACCCTCGCTGGCACCTGGATGGAAGACAACATGGAAGGCGTTGAAGTCAAACTGTACGACACCCAGGAAAACGCTTACCTGGACCTGACCTCCGGTCGTCTGGACGGCATCCTGGCGGACAAATACGTCAACTACGAATGGCTGAAAAGCGACGCCGGCCGCAGTTACGAGTTCAAAGGCGATCCGGTGGAAGAAAGCGACAAGATCGGTATTGCTGTGCGTAAAAACGATCCGATTCGCGAGAAGCTGAACGTCGCACTGAAAGAAATCGTGGCTGACGGCACCTACAAGAAGATCAACGACAAGTACTTCCCGTTCAGCATCTATTGATCCTGACCTGCCGGACCGACGCCGCCCTCTGACGGCGCCGGTCCCGGCCTTGCCTGCCGCGATTTGAAAAGAAATCCATGATTATCGACCTCTACGGATTTGGCCCGGCGCTCGCCGCTGGCGCGCTGATGACTGTGAAACTGGCACTCTCGGCCCTGTGCCTGGGGCTGGTACTCGGTCTGCTCGGCGCCTTGGCCAAGACTTCCCCGTACAAGCCGTTGCAATGGCTTGGCGGTACTTATTCGACCCTGGTGCGCGGCATCCCGGAATTGCTCTGGGTGCTGTTGATCTACTTCGGTACGGTCAACCTGATGCGCGCGCTGGGCGAGTTCTTCGGCAACCCCGACCTTGAACTCAACGCATTCGCCGCCGGTGTAATTGCCCTTGGGCTGTGCTTTGGCGCCTACGCCACGGAAGTATTTCGCGGCGCCATCCTGGCGATCCCCAAAGGTCACCGCGAAGCTGGCGTGGCCTTGGGTCTGTCGAAATGGCGCATCTTCACCAAGCTGATCATGCCGCAGATGTGGCGCATCGCCCTGCCAGGTCTTGGCAACCTGTTCATGATCCTGATGAAAGACACCGCACTGGTCTCGGTCATCGGCCTGGAAGAAATCATGCGTCACGCGCAAATCGGCGTGACCGTGTCCAAGCAGCCGTTCACCTTCTATATGGTGGCCGCGTTCATGTACCTGGGCCTGACGATTCTCGCCATGACCGGCATGCACTTTATGGAACGACGCGCCAGTCGCGGCTTCGCAAGGAGCACCCAATGAACTGGGAAGTCATCATCAAGTGGCTGCCGAAGCTGGCCCAAGGTGCCACCCTGACCCTGGAACTGGTCGCCATCGCTGTCATTGCCGGATTGCTGCTGGCGATTCCGCTGGGCATCGCGCGCTCGTCGCGCCACTGGTACGTGCGCGCATTTCCCTACGCCTACATCTTCTTTTTCCGCGGCACGCCGTTGCTGGTTCAACTGTTCCTGGTCTACTACGGGCTGGCGCAGTTCGATGCCGTGCGCAACAGCTCGATGTGGCCGTACCTGCGCGATCCGTTCTGGTGCGCCACCGCCACCATGACCCTGCACACGGCGGCATACATCGCCGAGATCCTGCGCGGCTCGATCCAGGCGATTCCAAAGGGTGAAATCGAAGCTGCCCGGGCGCTGGGCATGTCCCGCGCCAAAGCGATGTTCTACATCATCCTGCCCCGTGCGGCGCGTATCGGCCTGCCGGCCTACAGCAACGAAGTGATCTTGATGCTCAAGGCCAGCGCCCTGGCCAGCACCGTGACCCTGCTGGAACTGACCGGCATGGCCCGCACCATCATTGCCCGAACGTACTTGCCGGTGGAGATCTTCTTCGCCGCAGGCATGTTCTACCTGCTGATGGCTTACGTGCTGGTTCGCGGCTTCAAGCTGCTGGAGCGCTGGCTGCGCGTCGATGCCTGCCAAGGGCGCTGATCGCGAAGTGCTGACGGGCGAGGAGCTACTCGCCCGTTTCACGGTGCTGGATGCTTTTCTGATCGAGCATCAAGCGCTATGGAAGCCCCGACCGTTTACCCATCTTGAGCTTCCCTGGGAAACGTCCTACCCCGAACTCGCGCATTGGCTACGCGGGCGCTCCCTGGACGAAGCGGAACACGTACACAACCACCCCGCTCTTCTCGATGCCCCCGAGCCGTTCGCCTCCCTGGCCGCGAAGTCGCTGGAACTGAGCGCCGTGGCCGAATTGCCTACTCGGGCATTGGCAGAAGCCAGCCATCGGCTGAACGTCGATGTACCCGGTCGTAAATGGCAGCAAATCGAAGCGTTCGCCAGTCGATTAACGTTCGCGCAAACGCCCGTGCATTGGCTGGACTGGTGCTCGGGCAAAGGCCATCTGGGACGACGCCTGCTGCAAGCCGGGCAACAACTCACTTGCCTGGAATACGACCCGGCACTGGTCGCCAGCGGCCAGGCACTCAGCCAGCGTCATCAACTGCATGCGCTGCACGTTGAATGCGATGTACTCGACCCTGACACCTCGTCTCTACTTGATCAGTCCCACACACCCGTTGCGCTACACGCCTGCGGCGATCTGCACGTCAGGCTGATCCAGCTCGCCAGCGCGGTAGGCTGCAAACAATTGGCGGTCGCCCCGTGCTGCTATAACCGGATCAATCTTCCGACCTACAAGGCAATGTCCTCGGCGGCCATCCAATCCAGCCTGGTGCTTTCCCTCGACGATCTGTCATTGCCCGCCAGCGAAACCGTTACCGCCGGCATCCGCGTCCGCCGCCAGCGCGATACGTCCATGGCACGACGCTTGGCCTTCGACCTGTTGCAAAGACAAGTGCGCGGCGTTGATGAATACCTACCCGTGCCGTCACTGCCTGCTGTATGGCTGGATAAATCCTTCCCTGAATACTGCCATCATTTGGCCGCATTGAAGGAGTTATCCACAATGGGCCATCAGGATTGGTCCGCCCTCGAAGCCGCCGGTTGGCAGCGCCTGGCCCAGGTGCGCAACCTGGAGCTGTTGCGCGGACTTTTCCGACGGCCACTGGAGCTTTGGCTGGTACTCGATCGGGCACTTTTCCTTTTCGAGCAGGGCTACTCCGTCAGACTTGGAACCTTCTGCGAAAGCCCCCTCACACCGCGCAACTTCCTGCTGATCGGTGAACGCGCTTAACTTCCACAGCCTGTGGATAACTCTGTTGATGAAATAATCGTGGATCCAATATCTACAGCTGTTTCGGGGCTGAAACACCACTGTTCAATATTCGTACACATGAATAAAAAACCCGAAAAACAGTCATTTGCACTCAAATGAGAACGGGTCCACAAAAACAGTAATGAGCACCTGCACGAGACAAGCCAGTTGTGCATAAGCAATTGCTGAAAAGGACATAACCGCCGAATCCGGGACCTCGTCAGCAGGAAATTGCGCCCCACCCGCTACCCTTGCTATACAAGCAACCAGGCGCCGACATCGCAGCCAAAAAACAAGAAAACCAACTGGCAGGAGGCGACAGTGACGTTTATTTCCTACGCACAGAATTTCGAAGACATTCGCCTGTGGCGCGCGCTCAGAAACATAGAGAGCGGCTTCTACATCGACATCGGCGCCAATGACCCTGCCCATGACTCCGTGACCAAAGCCTTCTACGACAATGGCTGGACCGGCATCAATGTCGAGCCAATGCCCAATTACTACGAAGCCCTTTGCGAGCAGCGCCCCAAAGACATCAACCTGCAATGCGTAGCCGGTGAAAACGCGCAAGACCTGACCTTCTACGGCATCGCCGGCACCGGCCTGTCGACCCTGGAACCGGCCATGGCGCAACTGCACAAAGATGCCGGCATGGACGTTCGAACCCACACCGTGAAATCCCGCACGTTGTCGTCCATTTGCGAAGAACACACACATGGCCGGCCGATCCACTTTTTGAAAATAGACGTTGAAGGCCACGAAGAAACCGTGCTGCGCGGCATGGACTTCACCCAATGGCGACCGTGGATCATCCTCATCGAAACGCCCTGGGAGCGAAACCAGACCTGGGAAACCCTCGTCACCGACGCCGGCTACCACTCCATCCTGTTCGACGGCATCAACACCTACTACCTCGCCGACGAACACCTGAACCTCAAACCCGCCTTCGACATCCCGCCCTGCAACCTGGACAACTTCCAGTTATGCCGTGGCCACAAATTCAGCCACCCCGTCAGCGACGCCGAACACCACCTCGC
Source organism: Pseudomonas sp. LBUM1643 (assembly GCF_059716215.1). NCBI lineage: Bacteria > Pseudomonadati > Pseudomonadota > Gammaproteobacteria > Pseudomonadales > Pseudomonadaceae > Pseudomonas > Pseudomonas sp. LBUM1643. Next base: position 302,967 of record NZ_CP166813.1, on the reverse strand, counting down.
CGCCGCTCTGGCACGCGCCGAACAGGCCGAAGCGCAGCTGCACGCCATCCAAAACAGCCGCGCCTGGAAAGCCCTGCATAAACTCAAGAAAGCACTGCGCCGAGCCTGACATGAAGCATGTGCAAAAATAGTCTGAATTCAGGGGTTTACAGAACCAATCCAATCGCTATAATCGTCGCCCAACACGCCGGTATAGCTCAGTTGGTAGAGCAACTGACTTGTAATCAGTAGGTCCCGGGTTCGACTCCTGGTGCCGGCACCATACAAAACGAAGCCCCTGCAGAAATGCAGGGGCTTTGTTGTTTCTGGAACGCCAATTTCTCACCCACACACCAAAACCTGTGGGAGCGGGCTTGGTCTGGGCGGCATTCCGACGATGAGGCCATCAAATCCACCAAAGAATTCCGACCAAAAACACTAGTCTGCCTTTCCCAAGACACCTAGAACAACCCAACCTCAACCAAACAGTACCTTTTGCCAATGATCCTCACCCACAATGGCAATCGAAGCCCCCGCCTCCCGTAACTCCACAGCCTTCATGATCTTCGTCCCGTAAGTGCTATGGCGCCACTGCTCATTACCCACGCTACCCACCACCAGATAATGCACCTTCTTACTCACACCACCCCCAATCAAACCACCTCGTTCCTCGACCAGCGCCTGACAATCCTTACGCGGCCCAAAGGCCATGACTCCCGTAAAGACAAACGTCCGGTTGTCCCACACCAAATCAGGGATTGGTGAATTGAAAGGAAGGTCCGTAGGTGCGACAGCAATCGCATTGCCGGCCTTAGGTCTCTCAATTGAAACGCCAGAAAAGCCACGCAGAATGTTGAGCAGCTCTAAGGACTCATCCTTGTCCAGAGCATTGTCCTGAAGCATGCACGCCAGACGCGAATACAGCAGGTTGATGACCGGATCGTTCAGATGCGCGAGATTGTTTTCCAGCCATTGCTTTAGGAAAACGGCTTCGGCAGTGTTCACAGTACCGTCAGCCGCAATCCCGGCGGCCAAACCTACCAAGGCATCGGCGGCGCGTCGGTCGATGCGGGAACGGTGGAAGAATTTACTGCTTTCGAACTCTTGGTGTAGATCCATTACGGGTTTTCCTTGGGGTGGGGCTGGTTTGATTCCGAAGCATTAGCGGGTAAATGTTGTGTTCAAAGCTAGCATCGCCGCGCGCAGACACCCCTTTTTTATACGGAAATAGATCCGTCCGCTTTCCCTTCAGGCTGATCATGAACTGGTGGAGTCGGAATCTGGAGGCCAACCGGCAAGAGCATGTCAATCCACACGAATTCGCCAACCAGATTGGCGTTAACGTTACTCGGATGAAGGCGAAGTCTGGCATTGGCGCAGAAAGGAAGAATTGACATGGATATCTCAACCGCACAAAGCATCAAGCTCGCCATCGTGTCGGCAACCGGGCTGTCAAAAGACGCGCTGCATATCTATGTGGGCATGGTGGTCTATTTAACGTTGCTCGTCGGCACCCGACGATTCAGGCCATACATGGGCTGGCTGTTTGTTTTCATCATTGCGTGTGCTGGGGAGTGGGTAGATCGGCGAGACGATATTGGAAGCTTCGGATACTGGCGTTGGCAGGCAAGCGCTCACGACATTCTCAACACGTTGTTTTGGCCAACGGTGCTGACACTGCTTTGGCTTTTAAAGTGCCGCAGTAAAGCAAGCGTACATCCGTAAGACTCTCGCAATCTGCTCTGCCACGCAGGTCCATCCAAACATGGCTGCAAAGCCGCTCTGTTTGGATAGACCGCACTTAAAAAATCCAAAGCCCACGCAACTGTCTGTGGAAAACCACAGATTTCCACCGGTGGATAATTTCATCCACAGCCGCAGAACTCCCGAAGGACAACCCTCACAGGTCGCAGGGGCCTTGATCCCTGATAAAACTCAGCACTCTTGGCGGGATGACGTGAGGAAGGTTTGAAACGTTTTGGCTTCGAGAAGAGTTTGATCATGGCATTGGTAGGCAGACGGGATGGGCGGAATTTTGGCTATGGCCGGCAATTGAGCTATGCGGGGCCGCAAGGCCAGGACCGCGAACAAGTGAAGCGGATCGTAGAGGTGCTTTGCGAAAACCAGCAGCCGCGCGCTGCGGCCATCGCTCAGTTAGCGCGAGCCACCGGTATGCGCTTGCGCGAGGCGATTTTGGCCGACCTTCTTCGTCTAAAACGTGAAGCCAAGCAATTCTGAAAGATCAACATCCAGGAGAGGTTTACCATTCGTATCCGGCTCTGAATTACTTACAGACCGACAATGTGCTGACATCTAAAAAATCCCGAATTCGATTCCACCGAACGCCATAACTAGCTGATTTATAATTACTAGTTGGGGTACGCCGCATTTTCCAGCGAATTCCAGGCGCCCGAAAAACCTAGTCTGGCCGAAACATACCATTTGTCTGGTGCCGCACCATACAAAATGAAGCCCTAGCAGAAATGCGAGGGCTTTGTTGTTTCTGGGGTTTGGAAACTCCCCCTAGAACCTGTCACATTGCTGCGCGGACACTCGTCAACGTCCGTCAGGATCGAAAGCTGCTTGCTCCGCTATTGCAGCGGAACATACACATCAGTTTGCCATTGATCCTGCGGTGTCTCGGGATAGGCGCTCAGGTAATGAAAGAACAGCGGCTGGTCACGAAGCTCCTCTCCACTGGCCGGAAGCCAATCGCGGAAAATCGGATAGATCGTTTCGCCGATGTGATCCGGTGACCCCGCGTGTCGCACCACGACGCAGCGACCGCCAGGAATGACGATCTCGTGCACACCGAACTCATTCGACGCCACGGCCTCATGAATCTCGCCGCAGATTGCGAAGCGGAATTCTTGTGGAGGTGTTGTATCGGGGTTGCCATAGGGAATGCCAAAGGTGCGACTCGATGCCACCGGCGATTGTCCGCTCTGCATACGCCACTCGATGAACTTGCAAACGGTCTCATTGACGAGCCCGGCGGGTCCGCAGTGCTCAAGCGTTGCTACTCTGACTTCAGGGAATTCCACGATTCGTACTTGCATGATGATAGTCCTGGAAAAGTGAGGGATTGCAAATACCGTACTCCAGACCTGCCAGTTCGGTTCCTTCCCGAACGCACTCGGCGTCATACCGAACGCCCGCCTGAACGCCCTGCAAAATGCCTCGGGACTTTCAAAGCCGGCACCGAGTGCGGCGTCCAGTACCGAGTGATCAGCGAGGGAGGCCAGGCGATGTGCCGCGCGTCGTAGTCGCATCAGTTGCACATAACGCGAGACAGGCACTCCTACGAACGCGGTGAATTGCCGATGGAAGTGAAACGCCGAAAAGTTCGCCACATGGCTCAACGTCTTCACCGACAGGTCACCTTCGAGATTGGCATCAATGTAGGCGAGTACGGTGTTGAAGCGTTTTGTGTAAGCGAAGTTGGTCGGCATGTCAGACACTGGGAAAAGCTCCGGGAAGTACGGTCGGCAATAGAGTCGACTATAACGGCGTGAACGCGCCTAGCCGCGTTTGCTCAGCCGGGCGCGCATCGCGGCTACTTGGTCATCGGTGGCGAATTTAGCTTGATCTGTCTCATCTACTGCCAACTCGATCTTTGCAGCCAGAACAGTCTCCTGCTCGATGTAGTCCCGAAGAACGTTTATCGCCAAGTCAGACACACTTTGTCCAGTCGCCTTCGCCAGATCGGCAAGAGCGTTTGAAAGGTCTTCCGGCAGGTTCAGAGATATCCCGGTCATGGCAGCCTCGATAGTGAACGTTTGTTGGATATCCTAAACCGCCAAGCGCCTACTTGAATGGGCAGGTACTCACGAGATGCTTCATGTTGTTTTTTGATCTCAAAGGGGTCAGGTCTACTTTCACTGATTCGGCGCTACGCGACACTCAATCCATAATCTGGAAAATCAAAAAAAGTAGGAAGGTTCGTTATTAGTCGGCGGAAATGTTCGCCGAATTTCTCAAATGACATATCCACCGCGTGATTAGCGCAGTTTGTTTAATCCCGTCACCCGTCACTTCCAGAAAGCTACAAAACCTTGCGGCATTGCTTACAGATACTCCAGAATCCCCCGGCTTGTGCGGCTATACCCCCGAGTTCTATCGTTGACCTGCCACTGCTCATCAGTGGTCGGGCTTAGCGGCTCGCGGTATTTCGCTTGTACGTGCATCCATCCCAAAGGTGTTCTACATACCTGCGGTTTGATGGTGGCTGTACGCAGGGCGCCTTCGGGCGCACCGGCTTTGCGAAGTTCCCCGGTCCGCTAACCTGCGTGCAGCTGCCACCCTTTTCTCTTAGCGGAAGAAAAGGCTTGGCACCCTTTATGGAACTTTGAAATGCGCAAGCTGACCCCCGATCCCCCGAATACCAGCAAAACCTCCGAGCCCGAAAACCCCAAATCTGAAACGCCCGAACAAGCCACCCACTGCGACTGCAATGAACGACACGCCTGCGTCGCCAATATAAAAGCCACCCCGCGCACACCTTCTACGATGTACACAGTCAACCCGGATATCGACGTCCAAACCCTTTTAGGATGTGTGAGCGAGTCACTGGCATCCGCCAGCGTCATCACCATGGATGTTGCAGACCGTGAGACCGGGACAAGTCGCAACTCTCTGCTGGGTGTTCACCAGATCCTGATGGTTGCAGAACTCTCAGTGAATCGGGCGCTAGACCAACTCGACCCTATTGAATAAAACGCAGCAAATAAAAGCGACGGCTCTCTTTTCAACCATCCAAAGCAAAGTCCTCGCAAAACGACGAGGGCTTCGCAGTCCCTCACCCACACCCACAGAACAGTTCCACCGCTTTTCTGCATATCACAGTGCCATCACCACCCAATTCCGAAGTATCATGCCCAGGGAAGCCTCGCCCCACCCAAAGGCCTTCCCCGCTTCACCCGATACGTCGCACGCTGAGCGACACCAAAGACACGGATGTGTCACGGCGTCATGCCTGTACTTATATGGATATTCCCGACATGGGCTTTCGCCTCGCAAAAAATCTCATTCCTCTGCCTGGAGCCGTGCTTGACGCATGCCGCTCGGGCTTCTGCTTGCCTGTAAATCCATGGAAGTTGCCAGATGCTTTTGAATCGTGTCTTGAGACCCACTGCGCTCGCCGTTGCGATTGCTGTTGGCCTTAGTGGTTGCGCGCACGTCGATGAATACATGGGTCAGTCCTCGGGGACGAGTGCATGTGTTGCCGGTGGCGCTGTCGGTGCCGTGTTGGGTGTGGCCGTTGCTGCCTTGAGCAAAGGTGACGCCAACGCCTATACCAAAGGCGCGCTGATCGGCGCGGGGGCGGGTTGCGGCATTGCGCTGCTGTACCGCGATCGCGTGCAGAAGCTGCAGGCAGTGGCTAAAGAAGAAGGCCTGGTGATGCAGGTCAACGAGTTGAATGCCAACGTCGCCGCCACGCCTACTGCCGCGCCAAGCATGCAAGCCGTTGGTGTTGAAGCGCAGGTGCAGTCTTCCGAAATGTTTGCCGTGGGGTCGGCGGAGCTGACTCCCGATGGCCGGCGGAAACTGACTCGCCTGGCTGCCACGTTAGCCGACAAGCAACCGGGCAAAGCGCCACAAGCGCCTCAGACGCTGAAGAAAATCCTGGTGGTTGGGCATACCGACGCGACAGGTGCTGCTGAATTCAACCAGAAACTCTCCGAGCAACGCGCTCGCGCGGTAGGCCAGATCCTGGCCGATGCGGGCATCGCTCGTCAGGACATCTACTACCAGGGCGCCGGTGCGTCCCGCCCGCTCGCCAGCAACGCCACGGAACAAGGTCGTACCGAGAACCGTCGTGTGGAGTTTGTCGAAGTCGACAACGAAAAACTGCTGGTCGAGCGCGTCCGCAGTGAGCGCAGCAACGCCAAGTACCTGGCTCACGGCACAGCCCCCGTGACTTCGGCCAAACCCGCGGTGGCTAAAGCGCCAACCACCAAGAAGCCTGTGGTCGTCGCCAGCAAGAAACCTGCGGTAGACGCACAGGAACCGGTTGCTCAGATACCTGAAACAAAAACACCTGCCTCCGTTACCTCGCCTGTTGTTTTGCTGGACGGCAAGGGCGGTGTCGATTTCGGCGGCAGTGCTGTCACCAACACGCGCTCGGTGCTGGCGATGGGGATTACGCCGAAAAGCTCACCGTTCGCACTGATCGGCACGGCTAACGCTGCGGCCCCGTTGAGCTCGTGCGTTGCTGATCTGCCCCGCATCGAGGGCCAGGTGAAAAGCCTGGCCGATGACAAGCCGCTGAACGAGTTCGCCACCAACGAGTTCTTTCCGGGTCTGACCGGCAAGCCGTGGGCGACAGCGGTCAATGGGCACTCCGTCACCGTCGGCCCGATCGCTGTGTTGCGTGATGACGCCAAAGTCGCTCAAGCGCCAAAAATGCAGTTCATCACGGACTACGCCACACCGCAGAAGAAGCAAAGCCAGGCCTACGCCTCCGTTGCTAACACCTACGAAGGTGAGACCCAGATCTTGTACCGCGTGTTTGCTGTCGACCAGAACAAGTCGCCGGTGACGTGCATGGACATCGTTTTCGACAAGCGCGCCGGTAGCGCGGTCGCAGGCGAAATATATTACCCGAAACAGGGTGACGCTTACGTCGCTCAGTTCACACCCAAGCGCCGTTAAGCCTAGAGGTACACACAATGCTCGAAATCGCCCGTTCATTTTTCACGGCGTACTGGTACGTGATCATCCCGGTGATCTTTACCGTCCTGCTATCCATCCCGGTGATTGTTTACTGGTCGTCCTTTAAATACTGGCTGATGAAGGTCCGCATTCGACTGCCGGTATTTGGCCGCATCAGACACTGGGTCAAGCATCCTGGCGAAAAAGAAAAGCCAAGCGAAAACAACACCCGACCTATCGGTTTTCTTTCGTCCGAACGTGAATTGTGCTCGTTCTACGACAAGTACTACCGGGACCACCAGCCTTCGGAAGCCAACTTCCGGCGCTGTCAGAATTACCTCGGCAAGGTCCAGGAAGCGGGTCGCAAGGAGAAAGGCCTGGGCCTTTGGGCACTGATTATTGTGTTGATGCTGATCGAGGCCACGGCGTTCGGTTTCGCACTGGCACCGTTCGCCCTGACGCTGGCCACACCGAATACCGCGTTGGCGGGTGCGTTTGCGATCGGTCTGGTGATCTCGATTATTGGTTTGTTCCTGTCCGAGTTCGCCGGGCGCGCGCTGTACAAGAACCACATGGTCGACAACATCATGTCGTATGAAAACCTGCGCCGTAAGGGTGCTGGTGGCGACATGATCAGCACTCACATCATCACCATCGACAACACCAATGACGATGACGGTGACGCGCCTTATCAGCAGATGCTGAACCGCGTGAAAGTGGATAAAAACGGCGACATGCCAGCCAAGCGTTACACCATGCTGATTGGCTATGGCATTTTCATTGTTGGTTTGGCGGTCGCTGCGTTCTGGGTCCGGACCGAAACACTCAACGCCCAAGAGTCTGACCTGATCGCCAACCCGCCTGCGCAGGTCCAGTCGGCTGACGACTTCCCGGCAGCGGACGGCGTACCGATCCCCGATGACATGCAAGCCCTGTCCGACAGTGCTGCCGGCAAATCGGCCCAGGATCAGATTGATGCGTTGCACCGCGCATCCCTCGTGACCTTTGCCGTATTGAGTGGCCTGTTTATCTTCATCCAGGCGAGCTCGACCTACCTGGCGTTCATCTTCGGCTTTGCCGGCACACATTCACGCAAAGCCTGGGAACGGACACACAAATTCTCCAGCGCCGACGACTTCATGCGCTACCACGCCAGCAAGGCGCGCGATGTTGCCAACGATGCACAAGCCTCCTTGGGCATGCTTCAAGGTTTGCAGATGAAAGTATTCCGGGTTGGTGGCAGCGATCTGGAAGCGCTGCGTTCGGATCTGCTGAACCGTACCTTCGAATCGTACATCGCTCAGGAAGACAACAAAGCCAGGGGCAAGAAGAGCCGCGACGTCATCGAGACCTACTTCAAGAAACTCATGGCCGACCTGTCTGCCGCCATTGAAGCGGGCGACAACGCCAAGATCAACGAACTGATCTCGGTCGCCACCCCGCGCTTTAATCAAATCGACGACAACGACCCTACGCTGGCAGATTTCAAAACGCAGTTCGCCAGCCTGAGCATCTTCCACACCAAACCGACGGCTGCACCTGCACCAGCACCAGCACCAGCACCAGTCGTTACACGGGTCGAAGCATCCGTCATCGAAGTGGCCGTTGCCGTTGAACCCGCTCCAGTTCCTGTTCCAGCTCCAGCTCCAGCTCCTGCCCCAATCGTCGCCCCGACCCAGGCAGCAGCCTTCGATCACAACGCCTTCGGTGATCTGACCGGTTACGAAGAAGACGACATCGACTACGTTGCCAGCAAAAAAGGCGTGGACGCTGCGACCATCCGCCGTGCCCGCAAACTCCAGTTGCTCGATAAGTCGGAGGCCTGATGAAGTTCAAGAGCCTGATCCTGGCTCTGGCATTTGCCCCCGCTGCCCTCATGGCAGCGGAGCGCAACGACGTGCCGAGCTGCTACGCCCAAGCCAAGATCGAAGCGTTTCGCAGCGCGCCCTCCGGCCGCATGCTGACCGTCGTCGTGGACCAGACAACACCCTTGACCCCCGACCTGCAAAAGACCGCCTGGGGCCACATCAAGCGTTTCATGCAACCGGGTGACAAGCTGCGCCTGTACTCATTCAGCGCTTACCTGGAAGGCCATTACACGCGCCTGCAATTCGCTGGCGAGCTTGAGAAGCCCATCGACCCTGCGGTGCTGGGCGATGTGCCGATGATGGCCAGCCGCAAGTTCGATGGTTGCCTGAAAGGCCAGTCCGCGGCACTGTTTCAGCGGTTCGGAAAAGCCTTTTCCAGTGCGATGGGTAAATCGAGTTCGGACATTCCCCGCAGTGAAATCCTGTTCAGCCTGAAGTCGATCGGTGACGACATCAAGACCGCTGAAGGTGTCAACGAGCAGGTCATTTTGCTCATGTCCGACATGCTGGAATACAGCGATTTCGGCAGCTTCTACACCAACAACGGGATTCGTGAAATCAACCCCGGCGTCGAACTGGCCAAGGTCGAAAAGCAGAACCTGCTGGCCGATTTTTCCGGGGCTCGGGTCTACGTTCACGGGGCGGCATTTGTGCCGACCCAGATCAAGAACGGCTACCGCAGCGGCAAGATGATCCAGAACCTGGAAGGCTTTTGGCGTCTCTATTTTGAGAAGTCGAACGCGCAACTCAAAGGGTTCGGCAACCCTGAGTTGACCATCGCAGTCGAGTGATTGATGGGCCGCCCAAGGGCGGCCTTTTCATTGCACCTGTTTCACCCTAACGCCCGGCGCACCACCGAATTGGAGCAAAACCTCTACCCCTTGTAGGAGCTGTCGAGTGAAACGAGGCTGCGATCTTTTGATCTTGTTTTAAAGAAAAGATCAAAAGATCGCAGCCTCGTTTCACTCGACAGCTCCTACAGGTACCGGGTTGTTCCGGGAGCGAATGTAATAAGGAGCGAACATGAGTCTCTGGGGCGACCTGAAACAGAAAGCCATAGATGCCAACCCTGAACTGGCCTCCAAGGCCGCACAGGCCCTGAACAAAGCCAAGGATCTGGCGATTGAAGCCGGCCAGAAGGCCGCGCCGGTGTTGAAAGAGGCCGGCGAGAAAGCTGCTGCCTACGCCCAGGAAAAGACGCCTATCGTGAAGGCTCAAGCCTTGAAGGCGATCGATGACGCAAAGATCCGTCGGGCCGAACTTCAGGTGCAAGCAAAGAACGATAAAGCGGCACGTGATGAAATGATCCGCACGATGTATGACATCAGCCTGTCTCCCGAGGATGAGTTGTTCATCGATGAACCGTTCAACCATTACGGGCGTCAGTTCAACTTTTTCATCATCACCGGTGAAGTACTGGACAGCCAAAAGCGCAACCAGGTGCATCTGCATGCCGGTCACTCTCATAGTTCTGGTGGTGGGTACATCAGCAATGGCAGCGGTTACGTTGGCGGCGGTTCATCATCGTCTTACGTCAGTAGCCGTAATGTCGAAGAACACGAGTTTTGGGTCAGGCTGCAAGACGGTAAAGAGTCCTGCTTTCAGTTCGCCGACAAGAACGTTCGCATACGCGAAGGCCAGATGATTTCAATGCTCTTCATGCGGCCGGCTGATAACGATACCGGGCAAATGGTCTCGCTCTACAACCACAACGCTGCCCAGTACCACATCATTTTTTCCCCGGCGCAGATCAACCAGATGTTCAACCTCTATACGGTTGAGCCCGGGTTCTTCAACAAGAACGAGGTGTTGACGACGCGTAGCCGACTTCTGCTCGCGCTTGATCAGCGGCTGGAACAACTAAAGGGCTACATTGCCCGGTATGAAAAGCCCGTCATGATGATCCAGGCGCAAGAACGCCAGGAATAACTCACAAGGTACGTTCCACAAAAAAGCCCTCGATATCAGGCGAGGGCTTTGTCGTTTTCAGCGGTAGGAAAGGCAGCCCGTAGTGCCCAGCGCATTGCCCACCAGGTTCAATTAGAGAATATCTGCCCTTTTTCTTAACTTAAACGGCCTGCAGATCTCGCAACACTTCGGGGTGCTGACTTGCAACACGCAACAACGTCTGCGCCGCTCCCGTAGGTTGACGTCTCCCTTGCTCCCAATCTTGCAGCGTCCGCAAACTGACTCCAATCAGCTTTGCAAAAGCGCTCTGAGATACGCCTACTTTGGCTCTCGCTTCAGCAGCCGCAGACAATGGAACCTCTGTCACACGAGCCGCCTTGCCAGTTTTCATTTGACGCACAGAGTCCAGCAAGTCCCGCTGGAATTGCTCCAGTTCATTGACCATTGCCGATTTCCTCCTTCAGTTGCTTAAGGAAGGCCACGGGTAAGTTGTCCAATTTTGCCTTTGTGTAGGCGATCAACAACCAGATAGAACCTTCGGAAAGCATGTTGTAGTAAATGACACGTGTACCACCACGTTTGCCCATACCGCTTCGGGACCAACGTACCTTGCGCAAGCCACCGCTGGCCAGGAATCACATCGCCTGCCAACGGGTTCGCCGCCAGCCAGATAATAAATTCATGACGCTCAACGTCGTCCCAGATGGACTCAGCATAACGCTTGAAGATTTCGGTTTCGATAATCGTGAACATGCGCCGACTATACGGCTTTGCCGTACAGCTGAGCAATACTCTTTCGTCCGATACCGCCAGCATTCTGCGATCCATTTACGTGTCGCTACTAACGACATGTTGGCAACACATGTTCTCGAAATGCGATTTCGGCGACATGACACATTCAAACGACAATGGAGCGTCATGAAACAAAAAACCCCGAACCAGTCGGGGTTTTCTTCAAGCTGAAAGACTCAAATCAGCATCAGAAGATGTTGATCGGGTAATCCACGAACACACGCACTTCGTTACCGCTGACGTTGTACTCACTCGATTTCTGCGAAACACGCAGGATCGAGCTGCGCAGTTTCACGCTGAGGTCTTTGGCCGGGCCGCTTTGTACGACGTATTTGAACTGGTTGAAGATTTCGCGCTCGGTACCGCCTTCGCTGGTGGAAGTGGTGATGTTGTCGCCGCGCACGTAGGCAAAGTTGTAGCTCAGGCCAGGCACGCCGAAGCTGCCGAAATCGAGGCCGTAGCCCAGCTGCCAGCTGCGTTCGTCTTCAGCGTTGAAGTCGGACCAGTAGGAGTTCGCCAGGTAGATGGTATTGCCGCCATCGCCGACGCGACCTTGATCCTTCTGATAGCCGCCGTAGGCATAGCCCAGGTTGCTGTCGCCGGTGCTGCGCTGGTGAGCGAGGGTGAACGAGTGCGGGCCGGTGGCGAAGGTAGCTGCCAGGCTCCAGATCTTGTTGTCGTCGCCGGTGGCGCCACTTTCGCGGACGTAGGAATCGTCCAGCTTGGTGCGGTAGCCGTTGAAGTCCAGGGTCAGGGACTGATCTTTATCGATCGGGAATACGTAGTTGGCGTTGAGGTACTGTTTCTTCAACACGTCTTCAACGTCGGACGCGTAAACGGCCGCTTTGAATTGTTCGGTGAACTGGTAGCTACCACCCAACACATTGATCGACTTCAAGCCACCACTGTCACGGCCTTCAGCGCTTTTGCGCGATTCAGCGGTGAAGCGACCGGCGTTCAGCTCCAGGCCTTTGATCTCCTTGGAGGTGATCAGGGTGCCGGTGTAGCTTTCTGGCAGCAGGCGGGAGTTGTCGTAGTTCAGAACCGGCAGGGCCGGCATCTGGTCGCCGTAGGTCAGCGTGGTGCTGGACAGACGGAATTTGACCGCTGCGCCGCCCTTCGACAGGTCATCAGCCGCGTTGCCGCTGTCACCCTGTTTGAAGAAGTCGATACCACCGGCGCCGCTGCGGCCTTTGCCGCCATCCAGACGCAGTGCGTACAGACCAAAGGCGTCCACACCCACACCGACGGTGCCTTGGGTGAAGCCGGACGAGAACGTACCGATCGCCGCTTGGCCCCACTCGGCTTTGTCCGGATTGCCGTCTTTGTAATCACGATTGATGTAGGCGTTGCGCAACAGCACTTTGAGGCTGCTGTCTTCGACAAAACCCTTGGATTCGGCCTGGTCGTTAGCCATGGCCTGTGTAGCACTCAACATCCCCAGAGCGATCAGGCTGATTCGCTTATTCAACATTTTGTTCTTTTCCTTATTACCGGTTGATACGCACTGTGCCGGACGGCTGAAACGGCGCTATTGCGCTCTTTTTTCACCGCAAAATAAAAAGGCCCGCCCACGAGAAATCGAGGCGGGCCTTTTATTATTTTGTGAGTCATGGCGGTTGGCCACAGGCGTTGGGGCGAATCCTATCCGCGCGCTTAACAATGTGTCAATTTCAAGAATCGTCTGTAAATAGGCGAAAAAAATCTAAAGAATCATCTGTGTATCGATTTTGACATGATTAGAAACAATCAAAGCGGGGAACTTTTCAGGAATAATTAACGGAAGTAAATAGCAAGCATTATCATTCGCGCCCTTCACAAGAAAAATCCTACAACCCCTACGGACGCGCCCCTTCAAATGCCTGCCCCATTTCGTCTTGTGCCCTTCAGTTTTGGGCTCTCTGCTGTGCTTTCTGCCGGTTTTTCCTACGCTGCGCCCACCACATTGCCGGCAACGTCGATCAGCGCCGAAACTGAAGCCGACGATCCACGCGTGAAAGAAACCAGTACCGCAACCCGCACAGCGACGCCGGTTCGCTATGTGCCGCAAGCCATTGATTCGGTCAAAACCTCGAACGTAATGGATTACGGCACCAACGATTTGGGCACGGCACTCAGCGGTATGCCGAACGTTAGCAGCGGCGCCGACACGCGCTTCGATAGCCTGCGCATCCGTGGGTTTGACGCCAGCAACGACTTTTATCTCGACGGTATTCGTGACGACAGCCAGTACGTGCGCGACTTGCACAACATCGAACGCATCGAAGTCCTCAAGGGCCCCGCAGCCGTTTTGTATGGCCGTGGCAGCCAGGGCGGGATCGTCAACCGCGTCAGCAAGCTACCGGAATTTGGTCGTCGCTCAACCATTGAAGCCCAAGGCGGTAGCGAAGATTTGCGCAGCCTGTATGCCGACTTGAGCACCGATCCGAGCGAGAACATCAGCCTGCGCCTGAACATGGGCAACATGGATGAAAACAGCTTCCGCGATGGTGTCAGCGGCAACCGACAGTTGTTCGCGCCGTCGATGAGCTGGCAGCTCACGCCGGACTTGAACTGGCTGGTGCAGTACGAGTACAGCCGCTACAACCGCACCCCGGATCGCGGCATCCCCGGTGTGAACGGGCGCCCGGCGGATGTGGGGCGCGACACAACCTACGGCAACGATCACGATTTCATCGACGATAAATCGCAATCCCTGCGCTCCAAACTCAGCTATGAACTCAGCGACAACTGGCAGCTGCGCCACACCTTGGGCGTGTTCAAGCTCAACAGTGATTTCGATAACACCTACCAGACCGGATTCAACCCGACGACCAACCAGGTGCTGCGCCAGCACTGGCAGCAGGACCTGACCACTCGCAACGTCTTCAACAACGTCGAGATGGAAGGCGGTTTCGACACCTTCGGCCTGGAGCATCGCCTGCTGACCGGTATCGAAATCGGCAGCCAGCGCCGCGACCCGACGCTGTATAACGCCGCCACTTCGGGGCCAGGCAGTTCACCGGTGCCCTCTGTGGATTTGTACAACCCCAATCGTGATTTGCGCCACACCGGACGCATGCAGGTGTCGAGCGACAACCACACCGAAGTCGAAAGTCGCGCCATCTATGTTCAGGATCAGTTGCGCCTGAACGATCAATGGCAAGTCCTGGCCGGTCTGCGCTACGACACCTTCGACATCGAGTCGACCAACCAGATACGCAATATTTCCGAAGACCGTGACAGCCACAGCACCAGCCCCCGTGTCGGCGTGGTCTGGACACCGCTGCAGAATCACTCCTTCTACGCCTCTTGGACCAAGACCTTTTCGCCTGTCGGCGGTGGCTTGATCGGCATCACGCCAGGGGCCGCCGGCAATAGCAACGACCTGAGCCCGGAGCTGACCAAGCAGAAAGAAATCGGGGTGAAAAGCGATTGGCTCGACGACCGCCTGAGCACCACATTGGCGATCTACGAACTGGAACTCTACAACCGGCGCACCAGCGATCCACTGGACCCGACCATTACCCTGCTGACCGGCAAGCAACGCTCCCGCGGGATCGAATTGACCGGTACGGGCAAGATCGTGGGTAACTGGTATGTGCGCGGTGGCGTCGGTCTACAGGATGCAACGGTGGAGGAAGACAACAACGGCTTTGAGGGCAAGCGCATCAGTGATGTGGCCAAACACAACGGCAGTCTGTTTCTGACCTGGAAACCGGAGATGGGCTGGTATGCGGAAACGGGCCTGACGCTGGTGGGCGATCGTTACGCCGACAACCTCAACACCGTGGTATTGCCAGGTTATGGCCGTTGGGATGCGTTGGCAGGGTTCCGCCAGAAAGACTGGGATTTGCGAGCAGCGCTGAACAACATCACGGACAAAGGCTATTACGAGTCGGCGACCAGCCAGTTCCAGATTCAACCGGGAGCACCGCGCAGCCTGGTGGTGACCGGGACGTACAGCTTCTAAACATCACCCACAAACCTTGTAGCAGCTGCCGAAGGCCGGGCCGCGAGCCCACGTAGAACCTGTAGGAGCTGTCGAGTGAAACGAGGCTGCGATCTTTTGATTTTGTTTTTAAGATCAAAAGATCGCAGCCTCGTTTCACTCGACAGCTCCTACAGGATTGGGGATCTCTTCATTAAATGCAGGCGAAAAAAAGCGCCGCCATCCCGGCAGCGCTTTACCAATCCGTTGTTTTCCTTCTTATCCTTCCATCACATCCCACAACGCTTCCAGTTCCGCTTCGCTGAACAAACCAGCGGGGTAGCGCTCGATCATCATCCGGCGCGGATCAGGTTCCCTGATCTGACGCGTTCCATTGGATTTCAACCAGTGCGCCAGGATCTGGAGCGATTCGTTATTGACTGCCAGGGGATGCAACGCCTGCTCGCTCACTACATTCACTTCGGCGTTCATTTCCGCGCTCTCTCCTGGGTGTGTGAGCGGCTAACTTATCCAAGGTTTATGACAGAACAGCACAGTTCTCCCCTCCCTGTTTAACGCCATGACCGATACAAGAGCTGTGCCAATCTGTCCGAGCTGTCGACAAGCGGATACAAAAAAGCCCGCGGTCCTGATGGATCGCGGGCTTCTCGTAAAGTACGAGGGGAAAACCGTGGGTCAGAATTTTTTCTGAACCAACTCAACCTGTTACAACTGCACTCACTCTTTGTGCGGCGCTGGTTGTTGTTGGGTAAGGCAGTGGATATTGCCGCCGCCCAGTAACAGTTCACGACCCGGTACCATGACAATTTCATGCTGCGGGAACAGGTTCTGCAAGATTTCCTTGGCGGGTCCATCCAATGGATCGTCGAAGCTCGGCGCGATGATGCCGCCATTGACGATCAGGAAATTCACGTAGGAACCGGCCAGGCGAACCGTAGGATTTCGCTCCTGTGTGCCGTCCACCGGATCAACGCCTGCGCACTCTTCCTCGGTCGCATACAACGGACCCGGGATCGGCATTTTGTGCACTGTGAACGGGCGACCTTTGGCATCGGTGCTGCTTTCCAGCACTTTCATCGCCGCCTGGCAGCGCGGGTAATTCGGGTCTTGCGGATCATCGGTCCAGGCCAACAGCACTTCACCCGGACGCACGTAGCAGCAGAAGTTATCCACATGGCCGTCGGTTTCGTCGTTGAACAAACCGTCCGGCAACCAGATGATTTTATCCACAGCCAGATTGGCGCTGAGCACTTCTTCGATGGCTGCGCGGTCCAGGTGAGGATTGCGATTGCGGTTGAGCAGGCATTCTTCAGTGGTGATCAGCGTACCTTCGCCATCGACGTGGATCGAACCGCCTTCGAGCACAAAGCCCTCGGTGCGATAGCGTGGGCTGCGCTCGATCTCGAGGATCTTGCCGCCGACCTGGGAGTCACGGTTCCACGGGGAGTACAGCCCGCCGTCGAAACCGCCCCACGAGTTGAAATCCCAATTCACGCCGCGGACTTCGCCGTTGTTATTGATGACAAACGTCGGACCGGTGTCCCGCACCCAGGCATCGTCGCTGGACATCTCGACGACACGAATATTGGGCACGTCGAGGCGGGCACGGGCGTTTTCGTATTGGCCGGCGGATACCGCCACGGTCACCGGTTCGAACCGGGCAATGGCCTTGGCCACTGCGACGTGGGCGGCTTGCGCCGGTTTGCCGCCCAGGCGCCAGTTATCAGGACGCTCCGGCCAGATCATCCAGGTTTGGGTTTGTGGCGCCCATTCGGCTGGCATGTGGAAGCCATCGGCGCGGGGCGTGCTGTTTAAAGTGGTCATGACGATCAGGACTCCAGAGAACCGTCGAGGGTTTTGATAGCACCATACAGGTTCGGACGGCGGTCACGGAAGGAGCCCCAGGCACTGCGAATGTGTTCCAGCTGATCGAGATCGAAACGCTGCACCAGTACGCCCTCTTCGGTTTCGTTGAGTTCCTGAACCTTCTCGCCGAACTGGTTGGCAATGAACGATGAGCCATAGAACGTGATGTCGTAGCCGTCCTGCTCTTCATTGCCGATGCGGTTGCTGGCGATCAGCGGCATCAGGTTGGCGCCGGCATGGCCTTGCTGCACACGTTGCCAGTGATCGCGGGACGAGATGCTCTTGTCGTGTGGCTCGCTACCGATGGCGGTCGGGTAGAACAGAATCTCCGCGCCTTGCAACGCCATGCTGCGGGCGCATTCGGGGAACCACTGATCCCAGCAGATGCCCACGCCGATTTTTGCGTAGCGGGTGTTCCAGACTTTGAAACCGGTATCGCCCGGGTTGAAGTAGTACTTCTCGTGATAGCCGGGGCCGTCCGGGATGTGGCTTTTACGATAAATCCCGAGGTTGCTGCCGTCGGCATCGATGATCGCGATGCTGTTGAAACGCGCGCGGCCGGCCAATTCGTAGAAGCTGATGGGCAACACCACTTGCAGCTCTTTGGCGACTTTCTGGAAGTGCTTGATGGCGACGTTGTCTTCGACTGTCGTAGCCAGTTGCAGGTAGTCCGGGTTGGGTTTCTGGCAGAAGTACGGGGCTTCGAACAGTTCCTGAATCAGGATGATTTGCGCGCCTTTGGCCGCAGCCTCACGGACCAGCTTCTCGGCGGTCTCGATGTTGGCTTCAAGGTCCCAGGAACAAGCCATCTGGGTAGCGGCGACGGTAACGATACGACTCATGAATCATCTCCTGGGACAGAAAGGGAAAAAGCCCAGGCGAAGTCGACCACGCCGAGGCAATGGCGACTTTATAGCCGATAAAAATCGGCTTTAAAAGTGATTATTTCGACAACAAGCGAATAAAAATCAAATCAATACCGATAATAATCGATATTTTATCCCGCATTTGCGCGATCGCCACACAGGACTGTAGGAGCTGACGAGTGAAACAAGGCTGCGATCTTTTGATCTTTAAAAACAACATCAAAAGATCGCAGCCTCGTTTCACTCGTCAGCTCCTACAGAGACCCAGGGGGATCAGTCTTTCGACTTAGAGGCCTTCGGTGAGCACCTTCGAAAGCATGTCGACAAAAAAATCCACACTCCGACGCGACGTCACCATCGGCGGTTTTATTTTGAGGATGTTCAGGTCATCTCCCGTCGGCTGCATGAAAATGCCCAACTCGCGCAGGCGATCACACAAGGCGGTGGTCTCCTGCGTCGCGGGCTCCAGAGTCTCGCGGTTGCGGATCAACTCCACGCCCAGATAGAAACCGGAGCCATGCACCGCGCCCACCAGCGGATGAATATCGATCAACGCTTCAAGCCGCTCTTTGAAATACCCACCCACGACCTGAGCGTTCTCCCAGAGTTTTTCCTCTTCCATCACATCCAGTACCGCCATGCCGATCTGGCAACTCACCGGACTGCCGCCAGCCGACGAGAAGAAATAACCCTCGGCCTCGAGCGCTTCGGCGATTACCCGGCGAGTGATGACCGCACCCAGCGGCTGACCATTGCCCATGCCTTTGGCCATGGTGATGATGTCCGGCACCACGCCCTGCTCTTCAAAGCCCCAGAAGAAATGGCCCATGCGGCCATAGCCGACCTGCACTTCATCGGCGATGCACACCCCGCCCTGGGCGCGAACCAGTGCGTAGACCTGCTTCAGATAGCCCGGCGGCAACGAGATCCCGCCCGCATTGCCGTACACCGGTTCGCAAATAAACCCGGCGAGCTGGCGTTTCTGCTCGGCGATTTTCGCCAGGTTGTGTTCGACGCTGCGCACGTAATCCGGTGCACTGTCCGGGCCACGAAACTCGCCGCGATAGATGTTCGGCGCAGTCACCGGGTGCACCCAATCGGGACGGCTGCTCAAGGCCTGGGGGTTGTCGGCAATCGAGGTCGACACCGCATCGGCGCCCACCGTCCAGCCGTGATAGGCCTCCAGCACGCTGACCATGTCGCGCCCACCGCTATAAGCCCACGCCAGACGAATCGCCAGGTCGTTGGCCTCGCTGCCGCTGTTGACCAGAAACACGCGGTCCATGGAGTCCGGCGACAGCTTCAGCAGACGCTCGGAAAACTCGGCAACCGCGGCGTAGTTGAAGCGCGAATTGGTGTTGAGCAGTGACCACTGGCGACTGGCAACCGCCGCCATGCGCGGATGCCCATGGCCCAGCACCGCGACGTTGTTGAGCATGTCGAGATAGGAACGACCCTGCATGTCAATCAGGTGATTGCGCCAGCCACGTTCGATGCGCGGCGGGTCGATGTAATAGTGTTTTTGGGTACGGGCAAAACTGGCCTCGCGACGCGCCAGCAATGCCTGCGAATCCAGCTCCTGCTCCGCATCGCAGGCCAGCCCCAACAACGTTGCCGGGGATGGGCACAACGCTTGCCAGGCCGCCGCTCGGGACGGCGTGCAAAACAGCGGCGCATCCAGCGAAGCACCTCGGCACAGCTGCACCACTAACGGGCCGCTGACCGAACCCAGCACCTGGCCTTTCACCAGTGCCGCACCCGTGTGCAACGATGGCGTCACGCCCCACAGCCGCAGGCTCAGTTGCGGGCCATCGAGTTGCAGAACACCCGCCGACCGTTGATGGATCATGCCGGCAAATGGCGATTCGACCGGAGTGCCGTGGGGCACCCGTAACTCCACGTGCAAAGGACAGGTCTCGGGTTCGGACGGAATGTCCGGCTGAGTGCGGGACAGGCGATACTGCCCGTAACGACTGGCCGCCAGACCATGCGCCGCCGACGCCTCGTCCAGCAGACGCTGATCGATCCCGCCCTGCTCCCAGTTACCGGCCTCGAAATGCGGACTAAGCACCCCCAGGTCGATCAAGGCAAATTCTCGCCCGACCAGGCTGGGCAGCAGCGGCGCAAAACCTTCACTGCCAATGCTCGTCAGGCTCTGGCCAACAGAACTCAGGATCGCCGCTTCCATCAACGCCAACGGCACCGACGTCGCAACGCGGAAGATCTCCCACTCGTGGGTGAGGTTATCGCGACTGTAGTCATTGCCCGGATCGACGCTGACCTGCTGTTCGCCGCTGAGCACCAGCACCGCTGAACGCGCAACGATCAACGGCCACAGCGCCAGCAGCTCCGCAGGCTGTAACGGATTGACCGCGTGGTACGCCTGGACCGCCGGCAAGATGTAAAAGGGATCACCCTCGGCGTGGTGCAGCAATGCCGCGCAGGTCACCGACAGATCCGTGATGCGCCAGGTCCGGATCAGGTCGCCGAAATCGATCACGCCCTGCAGTTGCCATACGCGTTGCGCATCACGCTGCCAGACCACGTTGTCATCGGTGATGTCCATGTGAATCGCCTGCACAGGCAGCTGATCCACCAACGGCAGCAAATGACGCTCGGCACGTTCGGCCACCTCGGCGATCTGCTGGCGCTGCAGGTCATCCTTGATAACCGGCAGCAAATGCGCGATCAACGCGTGGGCGTGGCGGGCGTCCCATTGCAGCGTACGCGCCAGCCCTGGATGGTCGAAGTCAGCCAGTGCCAGATCCATTTCGCCACATAGCCGTCCAAAACCCGCCACCACTGAACCAGACAGATGACCCAGGTGAGTCAGCGGCTGGCCTTCGATGTAATCGAGCAATCGCATATGCACCGTCTGCCCATCCACTTCCAGCGACAGCAGATCAGCGCCGTTTTTGGCGAGTATCACCCGAGGCACCTGCACATCGGGGTGATCGGCAAGGTGTTTGAGCCCCGCGTGCTGGGCTTGCAGCTCTTGCACCGCGTAATCACCGCGACAAATTTTCAGGACGAAACGCCCTTGGTCGCTGTCGACGCGATAATTGAGATCCTGCTGGCTGCCAAGCGCCTGCAACTTGCCACTCAACCCGTAATGCCTTTCGAGCAGCGCTGACGCTTGCTCTGCAGACACCTGCGGGCTGGGCAAACTGGCGCGATGAATCAACGTGGCGAGCGGCATACAAGACCCCTGAGAATGTTTTCAGGCGCTTATATCGCCACTGCTTGTCGCGATACGCAACCCCTTCCAGAGCGAGACCACTCGCGTTCCACCTGGCCTTTGATGAGCAACTCGACGCCGCGCCGCAACTTTCAGCCAATAACCACGTCGCCACCTGCTTCAACGACGCTGACGTCTTTTCCCGAGCGGGGGCATAATGCGCCTGTACTTTCAGGCGCTCGATGCTCATGACTCCGACCCTTCCCCGCAGACCCCGCTGGCGCAGCCTCGCACTGCTTGCGCTGTGCCTGGCACCTTTGCTGTGGCCGCTGGAGCATCTGGCCGAGCGTTATTACCGCAGCGAACTGGCCGGGCAGAATCGCCAGACCCTTGATCTGTATGTGGCCAACCTGCTGGGCACGCTGCACCGGTACGAGGTGTTACCGCAGATCCTCGGTGATCTTCCGGCCCTGCGCGCGGTGCTGGGGGCGCCAGACGATAGCGTCACGCAAGGCAACGCCAACCGCTTGCTGAAGAACATCAGCGCCCAGACCGGTGCCGAAGTGATGTACCTGATGGACACCACGGGCAAGACGCTGGCGGCGTCCAACTGGGATAAAAACGACAGCTTTGTCGGGCGCAATTTTTCCTTCAGACCGTATTTCAGCGAAGCCATGGCCGGACGGCTCGGGCGCTTTTTTGGCTTGGGTACGACGTCCGCCAAGCGTGGCTACTTTTTTGCTGCGGCCGTGCGGCACGGCGAGAAAATTATCGGCGTGCTGGTGGTGAAGGTTGATCTGGACCACACCGAAAGTTTGTGGGGCAAGACCCCAGAGCAATTGCTGGCGACCGACCACAATGGCGTGGTCATTCTGACGTCGCGACCAGAATGGCGCTTCCGCTCGACCCGCGCGTTGAGCGAAGAAGAGAACAAGGCCATTACTGCGATTCAGCCCTATCCGACCCGCGACCCCAAACCGCTGAAGCTCAATCCGAATGCGTGGCTGACGCAATCCCGACAAATTGAAGAAACCGGCTGGACCGTCAACATCCTCGCGCCGCGCACCCTGATCGACCGCCCGGTGCGCACCGTGGTCGCCATCGGCGGCGCCACTTTGCTGGTGTTGATGCTGTTGCTCGGGTTGATGATGCAGCGTCGGCGCCATTACCTCGAACGCATCGCTTTCGAAGCCAAGGCCCGACGTGAACTGGAAGGGCGTGTCGTCGAGCGGACCAGTGATCTGGAAGGTCTCAACCGACGCCTCAAGGAAGAAGTGCTGGAGCGCGAACAGGCCCAACAGGAACTGGTGCGCGCCCAGGATGATCTGGTGCAGGCCGGCAAACTCTCGGCGCTGGGGACGATGTCGGCCAGCATCAGCCACGAACTGAACCAGCCGCTGGCGGCGATCCGCAGCTACGCGGAAAACGCCGAAATACTGCTCGATCACCAGCGTACTGACGATGCGCGCGGCAACCTCAAGTTGATCAGCGAGTTGACCGCGCGGATGGCCTCGATCATTGCCCACCTGCGCGCCTTCGCCCGGCGGGATCGCCACGCCCCGGAAAGCGTTGCCCTGCAACCGGCGCTGGATGACGCGCTGGCCCTGCTCGCCAAGCGGCGGCGCAGCATGGATGTCGAGCTGATTCGCGATTTGCCCGCCGCCACTTTGTGGGTCGAGGCTGGGGAAACCCGTTTGCGCCAGGTGCTCGGCAATCTGCTGGCGAACGCCCTGGACGCCCTGACTGAAAAAGGTCCGCCGCGTAAACTCTGGCTGAGTGCCCAATCCACCGCTGATGGCGTCACCCTGTACATTCGCGATAACGGCCCGGGCTTCTGCATGGAAGCCCTTGGACGCGCCAGCGAGCCATTCTACACCACCAAGACCCGCACCCAAGGGCTTGGACTGGGGTTGGCCATTTGCGAAACCTTGATGCGTGCCTTCGGCGGTGAACTGTTGTTCTCCAACCACAAGGAAGGTGGCGCCCTGATTACCCTGAAGCTGCGCCCAGGCGCACCGGGCGTGAGCCTGCAACCGTCCGAGGACCGAAGTGCATGACCATCGACAACCGCATCCAGGTCGTGCTGATCGACGACGATCCCCATCTGCGTCAGGCCTTGAGCCAGACGCTGGACCTTGCCGGCCTGAAGATCTTGCCGCTGGCTGAAGCCAAAGGCCTCGCCGCACAGTTGGAACGCGACTGGCCAGGCGTGGTGGTCAGCGACATCCGCATGCCAGGCATGGACGGCCTCGAACTGCTGACCGAATTGCATGCTCAAGATCCGGAGCTGCCGGTTCTGTTGATCACTGGTCACGGCGATGTGCCGCTGGCGGTGCAAGCGATGCGCGCCGGGGCCTATGACTTTCTCGAAAAGCCTTTCGCCAGCGATGCGTTGCTCGACAGCGTTCGTCGCGCATTGGCCCTGCGCCGACTGGTGCTGGATAACCGCAGCCTGCGTCTGGCCCTGAGCGATCGCAATGAACTGAGCGCCCGGCTGGTCGGCCAGTCGGCGCCGATGTTGCGCCTGCGCGAGCAGATCGGCGCGTTGGCCGCCACCAAGGCCGATGTGCTGATCCTCGGTGAAACCGGGGCCGGCAAAGAAGTCGTCGCCCGGGCGCTGCACGATTTATCGAATCGGCGTAACGGTCCGTTCGTGGCGATCAACGCCGGAGCGCTGGCCGAATCGGTGGTGGAAAGCGAGTTGTTCGGGCACGAGCCGGGGGCGTTCACGGGCGCGCAGAAACGTCGCATCGGCAAGTTCGAATTTGCCAACGGCGGCACGTTGTTTCTCGATGAAATCGAAAGCATGAGCCTGGACGTGCAGGTGAAGTTGCTGCGCTTGCTGCAAGAGCGTGTGGTGGAGCGTTTGGGGGGCAATCAGCAGATCCCCCTGGACATCCGAATCATCGCCGCGACCAAGGAAGACCTGCGCCAGTCCGCTGATCAGGGACGCTTTCGCGCCGACTTGTATTACCGCCTGAACGTCGCCCCATTGCGCATTCCACCCCTGCGCGAGCGCGGTGAAGATGCGTTGGTGTTGTTTCAGCATTTCGCCGATGAGGCCAGTGCCCGTCACGGTTTACCACCCCATGAATTGCAACCGGGGCAACGCGCCCTGTTGCTGCGTCACACCTGGCCGGGCAATGTGCGTGAGCTCCAAAATGCCGCAGAGCGCTTTGCGTTGGGTCTGGAGCTGGCGCTGGACAACAGCTCGTCCGATAGCGTGTCCGGCATGACTGTTGAAGTCGTCGGCGGAGGCCTGAGCGAGCAAGTGGAGCATTTCGAAAAGAGCCTGATCGCGGCTGAACTCGCACGCTCCCACAGCTCGGTTCGCAGCCTGGCTGAAGCACTCGGCGTCCCGCGTAAAACCCTGCACGACAAACTGCGCAAGCATGGGTTGAATTTCGCCGACAGCAGCGCCCACACCTCCACCGACGACCTTGATTGAGCCGCCGTCCAATCATCCACCTGAAAGCAAGAGAGCATTCATGAGCCGCGACAGTCGCTACCTGGAATCCATCCTCCATCACGACATCCCCCTGACGCGGGACATGGGCCTCAAGGTGCTCGACTGGCACGACCAACAATTGCGCCTGCACTTGCCGCTGGAAGCCAACGTCAACCACAAGAGCACCATGTTTGGCGGCAGCCTGTATTGCGGCGCCGTGTTGGCGGGCTGGGGCTGGCTGCATTTGCGTTTACGTGAAGAAGGGATTGAAGACGGGCACATCGTGATTCAGGAAGGGCAAATCAGCTATCCGTTGCCAGTCACGATGGACGCGGTTTCGATTTGTCAGGCGCCGAGTGCAGCCGTCTGGAAGAAGTTTCTGGCGATGTATCAGCGATACGGTCGGGCCCGGATTACGCTGCATTCGCGGATTGTGAATGCTGACAGTGATGACGATGCGGTGACGTTTACCGGGCAGTATGTGTTGCATCGGTGAAGTAAAAGATCGCAGCCTCGTTTCACTCGACAGCTCCTGCAGGGTTCCTACAGATTAAGGTGGTCGTTCTGTAGGAGCTGTCGAGTGAAACGAGGCTGCGATCTTTTGATCTTCACACCCGAGCCAATTCCAGCAATTTTTCCCGCCAGGCCGCTTTCGCAGGCAACGCCAGAAAGAACCCGTTCAACAACGATTCCCGCGCCGGATAACTGAACGACGCTCCGCTCAACTCCAGCACCTCACCGCCCGCCCCTTCCAGCACGCCCTGGGCGGCCGCCGTATCCCATTGCGATGTCGGCGCCAGGCGTGGATAACAATCCGCCGAACCTTCCGCCAGCAAGCAAAACTTCAACGAGCTGCCGATATTGGCCAGTTCCAGTTCACCCAGACTGGCACTCAAACCCGCCAGCAAGCGCTCCTGCTCGGGGCTCGAATGCCGCCGGCTCGCGACGACAGTAAAAGCCTGCCCTGTCGGCGGCACCGTGCGAACCTGAATAGGCGATGGCGGAGTATCTTTATCACCACGCCACGCGCCCAACCCTGCGCCACCGACATAAAAGCGTCCACTGGTCGGCATCGAGACCACGCCAAACACCACCTGCCCCTGCTCGATCAGCGCGATGTTGACGGTGAACTCTTCGCTCCCCGAGATAAATTCCTTGGTCCCGTCCAACGGATCGACCAGCCACCAACGCTGCCATCCCGCACGCACGGATTGGGGAATGTTCGCGTCCTCTTCGGACAGCACCGGAATAGCAGGATCGAGCGCCGTCAGGCCATCCAGAATCAAATGGTGCGCCGCCAGGTCAGCGGCAGTCACTGGAGAGTCGTCGGCCTTGGCAGTCACCGCAGTGCCCGTGCGCCAGAACGGCAGGATCGCGTCACCCGCCTGCAACGCCAACGCGACGACGGGAGCCATCAATGGGTGTGGAAAATTCATGGCAGAAACACCCCGCGCTGAGTCAGCAGGTCACGGGCCAGGTACAGCGCCGCCAACGCACGTCCCTCGGTGAACTGCGGGTTTTGCGCCAGCGCCGACAGCTCGCGCAGGTTGACCTTGCTCACGCCCATCGGCTCCGGCTCATCACCCTCCAGGCTTTCCTCGTACAGATCGGTGGCCAGCACCACCTGAATCTTCTGGCTCATGTAACCGGGCGATAACGACAACTCGGTCAGATGCTCCAGTTGCCGTGCGCCATACCCCGCCTCTTCCTTGAGCTCGCGCTCGGCCGCTGCCAAAACATCTTCGCCCGGTTCGATCAAACCTTTGGGCAGCGACATTTCGTATTCATCAGTGCCGCCGCAATACTCTTCGACCAGCACCGCATGGTCCGAATCGAGCATCGCCACAATCATCACCGCGCCATAGCCGGCGCCCTTGCCGACCAATCGCTCATAGGTGCGCTCCACGCCGTTGGAAAAGCGCAACTTGAGCTCTTCGACGCAGAACAAACGGCTGGTGGCGACGATCTCGCGGGCGAGGATGGTGGGTTTCTGGCGCATGAGCGGCTCCTTGGCGATAGCGGGTTACTATACCCGGCCTATCCTCATTGTTGATCCCGGATATCCTTTTCACCGCTGGAGAAGTTTTTTATGTCCCTGCTGCCCTGGCACGACATCGACACCGTTCTGTTGGACATGGACGGCACGCTGCTGGACCTGCACTTCGACAACCATTTCTGGCTGGAGCACTTGCCCCAGCGCTACGCCGAGTTGCACGGGGTGAGCCGGGCCATGGCCGAAATGGAATTGCAGCCGCTGTTTGAGCGTAACGCCGGCCAGCTGCAGTGGTACTGCCTGGATTTCTGGAGCGCGGAACTCAAGCTGCCGGTGCGTGAACTGAAACTGGAAACGGCGCACCTGATCGCCCTGCGCCCTGATGCGGATACGTTCCTGGCGGCGATCAAGCGAGCAGGCAAACGCGTGGTGCTGATCACCAACGCCCACCGGGATTCGCTGTCATTGAAGCTGGAGCGAATAGAGCTGGCGCCTTACTTCGAGCGTCTGATCAGTTCCCACGATTACGGTTTTCCGAAAGAAAACCCGCAATTCTGGGACGCCTTGCAGGCGGACATAAGTTTCGACCCGGCGCGCAGCCTGTTTATCGACGACACCTTGCCGATCCTGCGCAGTGCGAGGGATTTTGGCGTGGCGCATTTGCTGGCAGTGCGCGAGCCGGACAGCCGTAAAGGGCCGAAAGACACGGCGGAATTTGCGGCCGTTGGGGATTATCGGGAATTGATCGAAGGTCTCTGATTCCATGTAGGAGCTGCCGCAGGCTGCGATCTGTTGATCTCGACGGTAAAATGCCGAAAAAACAAGATCAAAAGATCGTCCGAACGCGGCCCGAGCCTTCGGCAGCTCCTACGGGCCTCACATTATTCGGGAATCCGCAGCGACTGCCCTGGATAGATCTTGTTCACATCCTTGAGCATTGGCTTATTGGCTTCAAAGATTTTTTGATACTTGTTGGCATCGCCGTACACACGCAGGGAAATCGCGCTAAGAGTGTCGCCCTTCTCAACCACGACAAACTTCGCGGCGACGACAACCGGGCCGGTGACGGTGATCTGGTCTTCTACACCACTGACACCTGCGACGTTGCCCAGTGACAGCAGGATTTTTTCTTTCTCTTCCTGGGTCGCCGCCTCGCCACTGGCGATAACCTTGTCACCCTCAACCTTGACCTGAATCTTGGAAGTGTCGATACCCGTCAGGGCATCCTTCACATGCTTGGTCAGCGCTTCGCTATTGGCTTCGGCCTTATCCGGCGTCAGCGCATCGAGGATTTTTTCACCGGCTTCTTTGAGAAAACTGAAAAGGCTCATCGTGTGCTCTCCATGGGAATAAATGGGTCCAGACGCAAAAGCCTAGACCAAGCCTGCCAACAGCGTTTCCAACCCGACCAATGACGCCGCTTCCCCCCAGGCGCTAGAATCCCGACCTTCCCGCGCCCTGGAGCGAAGATGGACATCAAGCAGCTGAAATTCCTCATCGCCCTCGACGAAACCCGCCATTTCGGTCAGGCGGCCGCCCGGTGTCACATTACCCAACCCACCCTCTCGATGCGCCTGCGCAGCCTCGAAGAAGAGCTGGAGTTGCCGCTGGTCAATCGCGGTCAACGCTTCGAAGGCTTCACCGCTCCGGGTGAGCGGGTTTTGGCGTGGGCACGCACGGTGCTGGCAGCCTATGACGGTCTGCAAGCCGAAGCGGCGGCCTGTCGCGGTAACCTGGTCGGTACGCTACGACTGGGTGTGGTGCCGCTGTCGAGCTTCGACCCGCTGCCGCTGATGCAGCGCTTGCATGCCGAACACCCGAACCTGCGCTTCGAACTCTCGGCCCTCAGTTCCGAACAGATCCTCGAACAGCTGGCGAACAATCGGCTGGACCTCGGCGTTTCCTACCTCGAACGCCTGGATGGCGAGCGCTTCGACTCCCTGGCGTTCAGCGAAACCCGTATGGGCTTGCTCTACGATCAACGCTTCTTCAATTTTGGTGAGACGCCGCTGAGTTGGGAGTCGCTGATCGAATTGCCGCTGGGCATGCTCACCAGTGGCATGCACTTTCGTCAGTCGATCGACCATAACTTTCACAGCCGTGGCCTCACGCCTCAGCCGTTGCTGCAAACCGACGCCGTGCATCAACTGTTACAAGCTGTGCACGGCGGTCTGTGCTGCGCCGTTATGCCGCTGGACGGTGGCCTGGAAAATCTCACTGATCACTTGCGCCTGCAGCCCATCGAAAACGCCCAGACCCTCGCCCGGCTTGGCCTGATCATGCGTCGCAGCGCCCCGCGCTCAGCGCTGGCAGAGGCCTGTTTTGCGATTTATCAGAAATCGCCGACGGGCGCTTGATCGACGCCATCTATCGGCACATCAGTATTAGCGATTAGACGCGACCCTTTGACGCGCCTAGGCTTAAAGCTGATCAATCCGTGGTGATGCCATGAACGCCAAGCGCCCATCCAGCGCGGCGCCTGCCCTCGAAACGCCCGCGCCCGCTGCGAGTCAGACCTACAGCTACAGCAACCTTGAAAACACCGAGACGGACAGCACCGCGCTGGCCGAGGAAGTCGCGTTGGCGATTGCCTACAACGGCATCAGCCAGGCCGTGATGCTGGTGACGCCGACCGATCTGGAAGACTTCATCGTCGGTTTCAGCCTGGGCAGCGGCATCATCGAAGACGCCACTGAGATCTATGACCTGCAACTCAGCGGCTCGGGGTCCGCGCAATACGCCCAAGTGACCATCGCCAATCGCGCCTTCTGGAACCTCAAGCAACAACGTCGGCAATTGGCCGGCACCAGCGGCTGCGGTCTGTGCGGCGTGGAAGCGGTCGAGCAGGCACTGCCTGACCTCAAGGTCTTGTCCGGCGCGCCACTGCCTCCGGCCGAATGGCTCGACGGCCTGCGCCAGCGCATCGGCGCATTTCAGCCCCTGGGCCAACATTGCGGCGCCGTACATGCGGCGGTGTTCATGAACGACCAGGGCGAGTTGCTGCTGGGTCGCGAAGATATAGGGCGGCACAACGCCCTCGACAAGCTGATCGGCGGACTGATTCGCAAACAAATTCCGATGACGGGTGGACTGGCAATCGTCACCAGCCGTTGCAGCCTCGAACTGATCCAGAAAGTGCTGCGGGCAGGCATCCAGACCCTCGTCAGCCTGTCGTCGCCCACCGGCCTTGCCGTGCAATGGGCCCGTCGTCACAACCTCAATCTCATCCACCTGCCGCAAAAAAGTGCGCCGCGGGTCTACAGCCCTGCGTTGGAGAATCAAGCGTGAGTCAACACAATCAAGCCGACCAGAAACCCGTTCCGCGCTACAAGCCTTACAAAGGCCCGGCCGGTGGCTGGGGCGCGTTGGCCAGCGTTGCCCGTGCCTGGTTGGGCAGCGACAACGCGCTGAAAAACCTGCGCATGATGCTTAAAACCAACAAGAACGGCGGGTTCGATTGCCCGGGTTGCGCCTGGGGCGATTCCAACGAGGCCGGCATGGTGGCGTTCTGCGAGAACGGCGCCAAAGCCGTGAACTGGGAAGCGACCAAACGGCGTGTCGATGGTGCGTTCTTCGCCAAGCACAGCGTGAGTTCGTTGCTGGAGCAAAGTGATTACTGGCTCGAGTACCAGGGCCGGCTGACCGAGCCAATGAGCTACGACGCGCAGACCGATCGCTACAAGCCGATCAGTTGGGAAGACGCCTTCGCCTTGATCGGCAAACATCTGCAAGGGCTGTCGAGCCCGAACCAGGCCGAGTTCTATACGTCGGGCCGCGCCAGCAACGAAGCCGCGTTCCTCTATCAATTGTTCGTGCGCGCCTACGGCACCAACAACTTCCCCGACTGCTCGAACATGTGCCACGAGGCCAGCGGCGTGGCGTTGTCGCAAAGTGTCGGCGTCGGCAAAGGTACGGTGACCTTCGACGACTTCGAACATGCCGATGCGATTTTCGTCTGGGGCCAGAACCCTGGCACCAACCACCCGCGAATGCTCGAACCGCTGCGCGAAGCGGTGAAACGCGGTGCGCAGGTGGTGTGCATCAATCCGCTGAAAGAGCGCGGCCTGGAACGCTTCCAGCACCCGCAGCACCCGATCGAAATGCTCACCAACGGCGACAAGCCGACCAACACCGCGTACTTCCGTCCAGCACTGGGCGGCGACATGGCGATCATGCGCGGCATGGCCAAGTTCCTGCTGCAATGGGAGCGCGATGCGCAGAAGGCGGGTGAGCCTGCCGTGTTCGACCATGACTTCCTGAATGAACACAGCGTCAACGTGCTGGAGTATCTGGGCATCGTCGACGACACCTCATGGGAGCAGATCGTCGAGCAATCCGGCCTGCCCCTGGTGGAGATCGAGCAAGCCGCGCGGATGTACGCCAAAGGCAAGAACGTGATCATGTGCTGGGCGATGGGCATCACCCAGCATCGCCATTCGGTGGCGACCATCCAGGAGATCGCGAACCTGATGCTGCTGCGTGGCAACATCGGTCGGCCAGGTGCAGGGCTCTGTCCGGTACGTGGCCACAGCAACGTGCAGGGCGACCGGACCATGGGCATCAACGAGCGTCCGCCGGTGGCGTTCCTTGATTCGCTGGAGCGCCGTTTCCAGTTCAAGGTGCCGCGCGAGAATGGCCATAACGTGGTCGAGGCGATTCACGCCATGGCTGAGGGTCGCGCGAAGGTCTTCATCGGTCTGGGTGGTAACTTCGCTCAAGCGACGCCGGACAGCCCGCGCACGTTCCAGGCGTTGAGCAATTGCGACCTGACAGTACAAATCAGTACCAAGCTCAACCGTAGCCATTTGGCCCATGGCAAAGTCGCCCTGATCCTGCCGTGCCTGGGGCGCACCGATATCGACATCCAGACCGAAGGCCCGCAGGCGGTGACCGTTGAAGATTCGTTCAGCATGGTCCACGCGTCCAACGGTCAGCTGCAGGCGCTGTCGAAGCAGATGCGTTCCGAGCCGGCGATCATCGCCGGCATCGCTGCCGCGACTCTGGGGAGCAAGCCGGTGGACTGGAATTGGCTGGTGGCCGACTACGATCGCATTCGCGACCTGATTGCCGACACGATTCCAGGCTTTCGCGACTTCAACGTGAAGGTCAAGCACCCGGGTGGCTTCTACCTCGGCAACAGCGCGGGAGCGCGCAAGTGGAACACGGCATCGGGCCGCGCCAATTTTCGACCAAACGTTCTGCCCAAAGACCTTGTGCATGAGCGCACTCGCGCGACCGGCGTGCTGCCGGATTTGATCATGCAGTCGTTGCGTTCCCACGATCAGTACAACACCACGATCTATGGGCTTGATGACCGTTACCGTGGGGTGAAAGGCCAGCGCGATGTGTTGTTCGTGAACGAGGCCGACATCATTCGCCTGGGCTTCAAACCGGGTCAGAAGGCGGACATCGTTTCGATTTGGGATGATGGCCGAGAGCGTCGGGTAAAGGGATTTACGCTGCTGGCGTTTGATATTCCGGCGGGGCAGGCAGCGGCTTACTATCCGGAAGTGAATCCACTGGTGCCGCTGGAAAGCACCGGGGATGGCAGCCATACGCCGACGTCGAAGTTTGTGGCGATACGTTTGGAAGCGGCGAGTGAGACTGGATTGATCATGGCCAGGTCAGCGTAATGTAAAATCAAAAGATCGCAGCCTTCGGCAGCTCCTACAGTGGAATGCATACTCCTGTAGGAGCTGCCGAAGGCTGCGATCTTTTAGCCATTTTACTGACACAACACTTTTCAATCGCCCACAAAAAAGGCCGTTTTTTCACAAAAACGGCCTATCCGAAGTAACTAAAGACCGGCGAAAAACACTTAAGTTCCGTCTAAAAAACAGTAACTTATGGAATTGTGTACAAGTCGTGTTACTCGTCGGATTTTGATTGTAACCACTACCGCACAGCCTCAGGATCGCGCCGTCATCCCCTTGAGGTTCCTCTATGAAGTTCTCCTCGATTCTCTTGTTGTCCCTTGGCCTGGTCAGTGGCTTCGCTTCTGCCGGAGGCACCACCGAAGCAGGTGTGGGCGGCGCATTGGGCGGGGTTCTTGGCTCGGTCGTCGGACAGTCGTTAGGCGGCAACACAGGTTCGACCATTGGCGCAGCCCTGGGCGGCGCGGGTGGTAGTGCAGTCGGCGCAGACAAACGCAGCCGTGGCGAAGCAGCCATTGGCGGCGCGCTGGGTGCAGCAGGCGGTAATGTGGTAGGTCGCAGCGTGGGCGGCACCACTGGCAGCCTGATCGGCTCTGCAGCAGGCGGCGGCGCGGGTGGCGCGCTGGGTAACTACATGGGTAACAAGAGTGACGACGACGATGATGATCGTCATTCCAGTCGCGGCCGTGATGATCGCCGTTACTACCGTGATGACCACCGTGGCCGCGGTCACGCTTATGGCCATCGCAAGCATCACAAATACAATCGTCATCGTTGATCGCTAGAACGATCTAACGATTGAGGATCAAAAGATCGCAACCTCCGGCAGCTCCTACAGGGTGTGTGATACCTGCAGGAATTGTTGGAGGCTGCGATCTTTTCGTTTCAAATCACCAATCGTTCCAATGCCGTGCGTAACGGGCCAGGGATCGTCACCGGCTCATTCGATTCGCGGTCCACGAACACGTGAACAAAACGCCCCGCCGCGCAGGCTTCATCTTCGCCGGCCTTGAACACTGCCAATTCATACTGCACCGAACTATTGCCCAGCTTGCCCACGCGCAGACCGATCTCGATCCGATCAGGGAAGGCAATGGATGCAAAATAGTCGCAGGCTGAACTCACCACGAAACCCACCACTTCACCTTCATGAATATCGAGGCCGCCGACTTCGATCAGGTAGGTATTCACCGCCGTGTCGAAAAAGCTGTAGTAGGTGACGTTGTTGACGTGACCGTAGGCGTCGTTGTCATGCCAGCGCGTAGTGATGGGCTGAAAGTGCGGATATTCAGTGCGTTGAGGCATCGGCGTCGGTTCCTTGAATGTGAGGGGCAGTCTAATGCGAAAACCGTGTCGTATTTATCGCCAGCAGGCTGGCTCCCACAGTGGTTCTCCAATGTGCACACATTTTGTGCCCGACACAGATCCAGTGTGGGAGCCAGCCTGCTGGCGATGAGGCCGGTGCTGTCACCCGATTATCGTTCAGCAAACCCCTTGCCCATCGCCTCCAATTCCCCAATCAAGCGGGCCGGCTGCCAGTGATCGCCCTGCCGGGTCTCAAGCGCCAACAAGCGTTGATGGATATCCGCCAGCCCTTGCTGATCCGCCCAGTCCATTGGACCGCCCTTGTCCGCCGGGAAGCCATAACCGTTGAGATAAACCAGATCGATGTCGTGCGCGGAGCCGGCGATGCCTTCCTGAAGAATCTTCGCCCCTTCGTTGACCAGTGCCAGCAAGCAGCGCTCGAGGATCTCCTCAGGCCCGATCTCCCGGCGTTGGAAGCCCAGCCCTTCGCTAACCTGCAGAACCAGCGCATCGACCTCCACATCGTGCTCAGCCTGACGACTGCCCGGTTCATAGTGGTAGTAGCCGTTGCCACTTTTTTGCCCGAAGCGCCCCAGCTCACACAAACGGTTGTCCACCTGGACCTCTGGTGCATCCTGCCCTGTGCCCGCCAACTCCCGAGCGCGCCATTGCAGGTCGATCCCGACCACGTCGAACATGCGGAACGGTCCCATCGCGAAACCGAAACCTTGCAGCGCCGCATCCACCTGATAAGGGTAGGCACCTTCCAGCAGCATCTTGCGGGCTTCGAGCACGTAGGTGTTGAGCATGCGATTGCCGATAAAACCATCGCAGTTGCCGGAGACCACACTGACCTTGCCCATGCGCTTGCCTAAAGCCATCGCGGCATCCAGAACCGCTGGCGCAGTCTTGGCGCCACGGACGATTTCCAGCAGCTTCATGATGTGCGCCGGGCTGAAGAAATGCAGGCCCAGGACTTGCTCTGGCCGTCGGGTTGCCGCGGCAATGGCATCGATATCCAGCGCCGAAGTATTGCTGGCAAGAATGGCTTCAGGCTTGAGCAGACCATCCAGCTCACGGAAGATTTTTTGCTTGAGCTCGAGGTTCTCGTAAACCGCCTCAATGACCAGATCAACGTCGCGAATCGCTGCGTAGTCGGGAGCCGTGGTAACTCGAGCAATGCGTGCGTCCGCTTCAGCCTGATCGATACGCCCCTGGCGCACGTTGTGCTCGCAGGTCTGCGCGACGGCGGCCAGCGCCTGCTCAAGCATCTGCGGATTGTTGTCGACCCATTGCACCGGCACTCCGGCGTTGGCCAGGCACATCACAATGCCCCGGCCCATGGTGCCAGCGCCAATGACGGCGGCGCGCTGAATATTGAACGGTGTCTGGCTCATGGTTGTTCTCTTGTTAGCGATCCAAAGACAGCCCTCACCATAGTCAGCCACCGCACATTTTTGAAATTTATTCCTGTGATGAGCAACATTCAGCGGATGGATTAGCCCTGTATTTGCAGCCAACCCTGTAGGAGCTGCCGAAGGCTGCGATCTTTTTGATCTTTAGTGCTACTGGAACTGCCGAGGATCAAGATCAAAAGATCGCAGCCTTCGTCAGCTCCTACAGGTCAGAGGTGCGTTTCAACCCAACCCCGCACTTCGCCATAGGGATAATCCTCCAGCACCGCAAACCCCGATATGGCCCGCGCTTTTAACTTGGTGAACAACGGCACACTGATCCCACATAGAAACCGCGTGACGCGCTCAGACGACGGAGCACTGCCGGTGTGCGCTTCGTGCTTGTGGATAAAATCACTACACAACGCTTCGAAAGACTTATCCACAAGCGCGGGGAGTTCTGGCGGGGATGGCAACCGCGCTATGTCTCCATGGCACACCGAACAATGCCCGCACCGCTGTGGCGCATTTTCATCGCCGAAGTACTCGGCCAGTCGATAACCCAGGCATTGGCCAGTGGCGAAAAGGTCCAGCATGGCGTGAATCCGGGCGATCTCGGTGCGCTCATGCTGTGTGAAACAAGCATGCAGTTCTGCGCCCAGTGCCTGACTGTCAAAATCCGTATGCAATACGCTGTAGACCTCGGTCATCAGCTTGCTTTCCAGCTCGATCCAACCCTTTTCCTGGAAGTAATCCAGCGCCTTCACTACCCGACCGCGCTCAGCTTGATATTGGTCGTAAAGCGCTTCGAAATTCACCGT
The DNA here is from genome assembly GCF_059716215.1 of Pseudomonas sp. LBUM1643. Taxonomy (NCBI): domain Bacteria; kingdom Pseudomonadati; phylum Pseudomonadota; class Gammaproteobacteria; order Pseudomonadales; family Pseudomonadaceae; genus Pseudomonas; species Pseudomonas sp. LBUM1643. The sequence continues at coordinate 267,310 of NZ_CP166813.1, read as the reverse complement.
CGCCCAGGCGCGCGCACGCTTGGAGGTCTGGATGATCGCAGCGACGAAATCCTTTCGTTCACCCTCGAAACGGGCAAGTAAAACCTCGGGCTCCTGCACATACTTGAAGCGATATTCGGCGTAATAGGCATAACGCGGGGCGATGATCCTGCGCAGTTCCAGCTGAACCAGCAAAGTCTTGAGCGGGAGCTGCCGAATGTTGCTCTGATCTGCCAACGGGCCCAGCAAAAACTCCCATTGTCCTTCCGGCGCTGCCGCTCGCAATTCGTCGAGCACATGCCGGATACCGTCCAACTCAGGGGTGTCGCCGTAAACGAAGTTCTCCAGCACATTGAGGCTGTCACGGTTGGCCAGGACCAGGCAGTCCGACGGCTCCCCGTCACGTCCGGCGCGACCGATTTCCTGACTGTAGTTCTCGATCGATTTAGGCAGGTCAAAGTGCACCACATTGCGGATGTCACTTTTGTCGATGCCCATACCGAACGCGATGGTGGCAACGATGCAGTTGGACTGACCGCCCATGAAGCGTTTCTGGATGGCTTCCCGCTGCTCGTGGGGCAAACCTGCGTGATACGCCTCGGCCTGGATACCGTTGCGTTCCAGGTGCTCGGCAATGTGTTCAGCGGTTTTCTGCAAGGTGACATAAACGATGCTGGGCTGGCCCGGCCGCTGGCTCATCCATTCGACGAGTCGTCGGCGCTTGTCCTGACCCCGTACCGGTTCCACCAGCAGGTTGAGGTTGGGGCGGTAGAACCCCGTGGTCACCACGTCTTCATGCGCGATGGCGAACTTGGCCTGCATGTCCGCGATCACCTTGGGTGTCGCCGTAGCGGTCAGTAGCAGCACCTGCGGGATATTGAACTGATGCTGGTAGTCCGGAAGCTTGAGGTAGTCGGGTCGGAAGTTATGGCCCCATTCGGAAATACAATGCGCCTCGTCCACCACCAGCAAGGAAATCGGTACCTGCTGCAAAAAATTGCGAAAGCGTTCGTTTTTCAGCCGCTCTACCGAAATCATCAAAATCTTCAGCTCGCCAGACTTGGCGCGAGCCATTACATCACTGGCGTCATCACGACTTTGGGCCGAATCGATACTGCCTGCCGAGATGCCATGGCGCTGCAGGAATACGAGTTGATCCTGCATCAGCGCCAGCAGCGGTGACACCACCAGTGTCAGGTGCGGCAGCAACAAGGCAGACAATTGGTAGCAGATGGACTTGCCCGATCCCGTAGGGAAAATCGCTGCGGCTGAACGACCGGCCAACACCGCGCTTATCGCTGCTTCTTGGCCGGGACGAAACTGTGAGAAACCGAAAACCTGTTCCAGGGTGTTGTGCATAAGCTGTCACTCCGTTGACCGCTGCGAAGCCCAAAGCCTAGCCGGCGATTGCAGCGAGTCGAGAAAAGGTCGGGGGCAAAAACGATACGGGATGATACAGCGGATGAAAGAATGATCAGGACGGTTTGTCGTTATCGTGTCTGACGAAACCGTGGGAAATTTCTCATTTATCGGTGTCTTTCACAAAACGTGTAGGGCCAATCCGAAAGGGCAGTAAAGCCCCTACACACCCTGTCGATTGAGGCTGTATTGCACACACAGGTCGGCATCGTCATAGTTTTCGCCGCAGCTGAAAATACTTGTCGGCCAGCCGGAGCGACCTCCGAATTCATCAAGGACAGGCTTCAATGAATCAGATCAATCCGCCTACAGAACGCTATCGACCGCTGAAGTCCAGCTACAGCGAAACGCCCGTGCTAGTCATCGACTCGGAAGCCGATCCGCACGAAATACTCGACGCCGCCCGACAACGCATCCGCGCCGCCAGTGACCTGCTTGAAACGCTTTACTGTCAATGTTTTGAACAAGCCGAAGCCAGTGACATCCCCAAAATCATCAGCGCGCTATACCTGCTGACACAAGACGGTCACGAGCTGCTCGAAGTTGCTCGACAACGGATTCCAAAAATTACCGTAATCTGAATCCCCTGCCTCAGTCCCGTCCTTCGTATCGGATAACCCTGCAATGAATTTCGCCTCCGACTTGCCCGACGATCACGACATGCAGCTGCTGATGCAGTTGCTGCACGAAGAACTTGGCCTGCCCGAACGTAAAACCGTCAGCCTCGCCACCTCGATCAACGTCGACCTCGGTTGCGACGGCACTGATGCGCGAAAACTGATGGAGGCGCTGGAAGAACAGTTCGACGTCGACTTCGTCGATTATGACGCCTATCGCTACTTCCACCCCGAAGGCTACGATGTGTTTCTTAAACGCAGAGCCAAGGGACGTGGCGACAAGGTTTCGCTGACCGTTGGCATGCTCTACCGGGCGATCAAGGCCCGCTGCTGGGATACTCAGGCGCTGGAAAGCCTCTGACGTCCGCAGTGCAATCTATAAGGACATAGTGTGGACGTACTGATGGGATTGCTCGCCGCCGTGATGTGGGGCGGTACGGATTTCCTGGTGGGTTTGAATGCCCGTGCAGTGGGTGTTAAACGCGCCGTTTATTTCGGTCAGGCGCTGGGTTTCTGCATCATGAGCCTGCTGCTGATCGCTTTCCCCGCATTTATCGTCAAGTCGATGTCGGCATCGCTCGACGTCTGGCTGATCGGCATGGGTGCCGCCGTGCTGACCGTTTCCGGCGCACTCGCGCTGTCAAAAGCGTTCGCCCTTGGCAAAGCGTCTAGCGTCGCGCCGTTGGTGACTTCTTATGGCGTGGTGACGACGTTGTTGTCATGGGCTGCAGGTGAGCAGATCAGTCTGATCCAGCTGTTTTGCATTGCCCTGTGTGTGCTCGGGGTCATCCTCTCGAGCATTCATTCAGACTCGAAGATTCCACACACGACTCAAGCCGGCAGCTCGATTGCCTACGCACTGCTTGCAGCTGTTTTTTATGGCACCAGCTTCTGGCTGCAAGGCCACTACGTGCTGCCAGTACTCGGTCCAGTGACGATGCTCTGGCTGGCGTACCTGATCGGACTTATGGTGCTGATAGTCATCGTCCTGAAAATTGAGGACGGCCTGAAAATTCCACCTCTGAAAAACTGTATGACACTCACTGGCGCCAGCCTGATGAACCTCGGCGGGTTTTCGTCATTCGCCTGGGGAGCGGTGGCGGGATCGGTTTCGGTGGTGACGGTGATCAGCACACTTTCCGGAGGAATCGCGGCGATTTTGGGGTATGTATTTTTTAAAGAGAGACTGGCGAAGATACAAATCCTTGGGGTTGTTTTGGTTTTACTCGGGGCATTTGTCTTGCACCTCAAAACCTGAAAAAACAGCGCCCACAAAAAAGCCGCCCCTAAAGGCGGCTTTCTCACAGCTTCAAACCAACACTTACAACTTCGGACCAGCAGCCTTGATGGCATCGCTCACGTCGAACTTCTTGAAGTTCTCAACGAACAGACCGGCCAGTGCTTTAGCCGATTCATCGTAAGCGGCTTTGTCAGCCCAGGTGTTACGTGGATTCAACAGACCAGTTTCAACGCCCGGTACGGCCAGTGGCACGTCGAGGTTGATGGTGTCGAGGTGTTCGGTTTCAGCACCGATCAACGCGCCGCTTTGAATCGCTGCGATTACACCGCGAGTGGTCGGAATGTTGAAGCGCTTGCCGACGCCGTAGCCACCGCCGGTCCAGCCGGTGTTGACCAGGTATACCTTGGAACCGAAGCCGCGGATGCGCTTGATCAGCAACTCTGCGTATTCGCCAGCCGGACGCGGGAAGAACGGTGCGCCGAAGCAGGTGGAGAAGGTCGACTTGATGCCGCTGCCGGAACCCATTTCGGTCGAGCCCACCAGAGCGGTGTAGCCGGACAGGAAGTGGTAGGCCGCTTGCTCTTCGCTGAGGATCGACACTGGCGGCAGTACGCCGGTCAGGTCGCAGGTCAGGAAGATCACAGCGTTCGGCTCGCCACCGAGGTTTTTCTCGGAACGCTTGGCAACGTGCTCCAGCGGGTAGGCGGCACGGCTGTTCTGGGTCAGGCTGACATCGGCGTAGTCGGCGTGCTTGGCATCATCGATGACGACGTTTTCCAGGACTGCGCCGTGCTTGATGGCTTTCCAGATGACCGGCTCGTTCTTCTCGGACAGGTCGATGCACTTGGCGTAGCAGCCGCCTTCGATGTTGAAGACAACGCCTTCGCCCCAGCCGTGCTCGTCGTCACCGATCAGGTAACGGCTTTCGTCGGCGGACAGGGTGGTTTTACCAGTACCGGACAAACCGAAGAACAGGGTTACATCGCCCGCCTCGCCGATGTTGGCGGCGCAGTGCATCGGCAGCACGTCGGCAGCCGGCAGCAGGAAGTTCTGCACCGAGAACATGGCTTTCTTCATCTCACCGGCGTAACGCATACCGGCGATCAGCACTTTCTTCTGTGCGAAGTTGAGGATCACGCAACCGTCGGAGTTGGTGCCATCACGCTCTGGAACGCATTCGAAGTTGGCAACGTTCAGAACCTGCCACTCTTCACGACCCGCAGGGTTGTACTGGGCCGGGTTGATGAACAGGCAACGACCGAACAGATTCTGCCAGGCAGTCTGAGTGGTCATCTTCACGGCCAGGTAGTGATCTTCCGACGCACCTACATGCACATGGGAAACGAAATGCTCTTGCGCGTTGTTGAAAGCCTCAACGCGGTCCCACAGGGCGTCGAACTTGTCGGCCGGGAACTTGCGGTTGATCGGGCCCCAAGCAATGGCTGCCTGAGTGGTTGGCTCTTCAACAATGAAACGGTCAACTGGCGAGCGGCCGGTGCGGTGACCGGTGCGAACCACCAGCGCGCCGGTATCGGCAAGCTCGCCTTCACCGCGATTCAGAGCTTCTTTAACCAGATCATCAACACTCAGATCGGTGTACACGGCGTTATTGGCTTGCGTCATGAGATTCCCCGTCGGCCAGTGGCCGAGTGTGCTCCAAACGTTTTGTAGTAGAAAGTCGTGCACTACTACCGCGACAAAAAGTGGGCCGGATTATGCCAGAAACGCCCAAAAATAGTAGGGCCCTCCCGTCGTAACGGCGTTATTCCGGCGCCAAGCAGTGAATTTACCTGCGCTGAACCGTTTTAGTGCCGGGTATCTGACGGAGTATCTACACCCGCTCCAGCGAACAATTGAGTGATATCCGCGGCATCAAACAGGTAGCGCTGGTTGCAGAACTGGCAATCGATCTCGATGTTGCCACCGTGTTCGATGACCAGTTCCTGCGCATCCTCCAGACCCAGACTCACCAGAGCATTGGCCGAACGTTCGCGGGAGCAACTGCAACGGAAGCGCAGTTTTTGCACATCGAAGAGTCGAACCTGTTCTTCGTGGTACAGACGATGGAGCACGGTTTCGTTGTCCAGGCTGAGCAACTCATCGGCGGTCAGCGTGCTGCCCAGCGCGGTGATGTGCTGCCAGCTGTCGGCGCGTTCTTCTTCGTCCTTGAGACGGTCGGCGGGCAATTGCTGCAGCAGCAGACCGCGAGCACGACGGCCATCCGCGTACAGCCAGAAGCGCGTGCCCACTTGCTGGGACATGACGAAATAGTTGGTGAAGCATTCGGACAGCGTTTCGCCGTCGAGATCGACGATCCCCTGGTAACGCTGACCCTGTTTCGGGTCGACCGTCAGCGCCAGTACGCCATTGGGCATAAGGTCGGCGAGGGTCGCATCGGGGGCAATCCGGTCAGCTTCATAACGGGCCAGGCCACGGATCTCACGCTCGCTGGAACACTCGATCATCAACAGCGGGATCGGACCATCGGACCGGGCCTGAAGGATCAGCAAACCATCAAATTTCAAGGTGCCCACGAGCAGCGACGCCGCTGCCATCAACTCGCCCAGCAGCTGCGCGACGGGCTCCGGGTAGGCGTGTTTTGCCAAGACTTCGGCGTAGCTGAGTTCCAACGAAACCAGTTCGCCGCGGGTATCGCTGTCATCGAAGATGAAGCGTTGGGTGTAGTCGGTATCCGTTAGATCGGTCATAGGTCTGGGTATCTGAATTAATGACAAAGTGATTTCAAAAAGTGAGAATCTTGCTTATTCGGCACCGTTTTGGTGCGAAATTTTCAGCCATGGGAGGCATTTTATGAACAATCCGGGTTTGTTCCAAGCAAGGTGGAACCTGCGCCGGTTAGCTCTGTGCAACTTTGTGCCGCTGGCACTGCTGGCCTTCTGGTTATGGCCTACAGGGCAGATGGTGTGTGTGATTTTCGACGAGTGGCTTTTTTACCGCCTCAATTCGCCACTGGCGACTAACCCGATATGGCTGCACATCTGGGCGATTGCAAGTCTGCGCCCCTTCGACGCGGTGGTCGGCGTGATTCTTTTGACCCTGCTGATCAAGGGCGATTGGGTATTCAAAGCCAATGAAGTGCGCCAGGCGTTTTTCGGGTTTCTCTCGACGCTGCTGTTGTTGCTGTTTATCCGAATGCTGTTTTCAAAACTGGCCGTGCATATGGACTGGCAGCACAGCAGTCCGTCGATGGTGATCGACAGCGCCGTCCGCATGAGCGACTACTTTCCGGGGCTTGAAAAAGCCTGGGAACTGAAGGACCGATCGAGTCAGAGTTTTCCGGGAGACCATGCGTCAGTGCTACTGATCTGGGCGCTGTTCATGACGGTGTTCAGTCGCTCCACGTGGCAGACAGCGGTGATCTGGAGTCTTGCACTGCTGTTCATGATGCCGCGTCTCGTGGCGGGTGCCCACTGGGGTCAGGACGATTACATTGGCGGTGTGATGCTGGCGGTGTGGGCGTTGGGTTGGGGTTACTACACGCCGCTTGCCTATTATGTTTCAGAGTTTTTCCTGAAGATAACGGCGCCGGTGTTTGAACTGCTGGGCAGATTGCCAGTGGTTTCGCGGATGAGTGTGGTGCGGGCTGCAAGTTAATGCCTTGATGCCTACGTGGCGAGGGAGCTTGCTCCCGCTCGGTTGCGCAGCAACCGCAAAGCCAGACGACCGTGTTCTTGCTGCAAGAATGCAGTTGTCAGGATCAGGAGTCCTTCGGCCTCCAGCGGGAGCAAGCTCCCTCGCCACAAAACAATGACTACTCGTTACTGCTGCCACGAAACTTGAACAAATCCCGGCGCTGCTTCTTGCTCGGCTTGCCGTCCGTACTCACGCCCAGCGAGCCCGCTTTTCGCATGGCCGCAGCAGCTTCGCGTTTGGCGATACTGGCTTCGGTTTCGGCGTACAGTGTCTGTGCTTGCGGCGCGCCACCGCGCACGCTCGACAGCGCCTTGACCACCACCGTGCGCTCATCGAAACCGGCGCGAATCTGAAATTCGTCACCGACCCGGGGCTCCTTGCCCGGTTTGCAGCGCTCGCCACGACAATGCACCTTGCCGCTTTCAATGGCCGCCTTGGCCAGGGCACGTGTTTTGTAAAAACGCGCAGCCCACAACCACTTATCGAGACGGACCTTGTCGTCCTCTTCCTGTTTTTGTGCCACTGGAATTCCTCTTTCAGACAATAGTCGGAACTGTACTACCGTTTCTGTCGGGCGCAAGAACCCGGCCCTCCAGATAGAATGAGATCTTGGCCGGTTCAACGCCGTGGAGTGATCGAGTGACTATATTTCCGTCTTCATTGACTGCGCCCAAGGTCGGGTGTCAGGGATGTCAGCAAAGCGAACCCTTGGGGTTCGATTTTGCCTTTGCTTACCAACCCATCGTCGACCTGCGAGATCACTCCATTTTCGCTCATGAAGCCTTGGTGCGAGGAGTGGACGGTCAAGGCGCGATGTCCGTGCTTGATCAGGTTACCGATCAAAACCGCTATCGTTTCGACCAGCTCTGCCGGACCCGAGCCATTGAAGGTGCTGCGCGTTTAGGGATGCAAACGAACCTGTCGATCAACTTTATGCCAAATGCTGTTTACCGCCCGGAGCTGTGCATTCGAAGCACGCTGGAAGCTGCACAAAAGCACAACTTCCCGATCAAACAGCTGATTTTCGAAACACTGGAAAGCGAGCACGTAGATAACTATCGCCATTTGACCAATATTCTGCGTGAATACCGCGAATTCGGCTTCAAGACCGCCATTGACGATTTCGGGGCGGGCTACTCGGGGCTCAATCTGCTCGCCGATTTCCAACCGGACCTGATCAAGCTCGACATGGCGCTCATCCGCGATGTCGACCGCGATCGTGTTCGTCAGGCTATCGTTCGAGGGATTGTCACAATCTGTGCGGAGTTGAACGTTACAGTCATTGCCGAAGGCATCGAAAGCGCCGGGGAAAGGGATTTTCTGGCGGACTGTGGAATTTTTCTGATGCAGGGTTACTGGTTCGCCAAACCTGCATTCAAAGCGTTGGCCCAGGTAACACCTGGAGCCTGGACGCGTTAATCGCTGGTTTATCCCTATTGAAGACATTTGACCATTTGACCGTTGTCGGTCTGCGCGAGTGGGTGGCGCTCCCGGATCTGGGAGTCGCGGGACTTCGGGCAAAAATTGACACCGGTGCCAGCACCTCCAGCCTGCATGCCACCGACATCGAACCGTTCGAGCGCGATGGTGAGCAGTGGGTGCGCTTTACCGCGCACCTCGGGACGGTGGTGCAACTGCGTCACAGGCGCTGCGAAGCACCGCTGGTGACGATGAAAACCATTAAAAGCTCCAATGGTCACGCGCAAATGCGATACGTGGTCAGCACTACCCTGGCCCTTGGTGATCGGGTCTGGCGGGTCGAGTTCACCCTCGCCTGCCGCAAATCCATGCGCTATCGCCTGCTACTCGGCTCCAAAGCCCTGATCGATGGCCAACTGGTGGTCAATCCGGGCATTAAATACGTACAAGACAAGCCGGTGTTCCCGGTATCTACCTCCTCCACAGGTGTTGCATGAAGATCGCTGTGCTGTCGCGTAACCCGCGTCTGTATTCCACTCGTCGTCTGGTCGAAGCCGGAACCGAGCGTGGCCATGAAATGGTGGTGGTCGACACCCTGCGCGCCTACATGAACATCGCCAGCCACAAACCGCAGATTCACTATCGCGGCAAGCCGCTGGAAGGCTTCGATGCGGTCATTCCGCGGATCGGCGCGTCGGTGACGTTTTATGGCTGCGCCGTGTTGCGTCAGTTCGAAATGATGGGGGTTTTTCCGCTTAACGAGTCGGTGGCCATCGCACGTTCGCGAGACAAGCTGCGCTCGCTGCAACTGCTTTCGCGTCGCGGTATCGGTTTGCCGGTCACCGGGTTTGCTCACTCGCCGGATGACATTCCCGATTTGATTGAAATGGTCAACGGTGCACCCCTGGTGATCAAGGTGCTGGAAGGCACTCAAGGCATTGGCGTGGTGCTTTGCGAAACCGCAACGGCGGCAGAGTCGGTGATCGAGGCGTTCATGGGCCTCAAGCAAAACATCATGGTTCAGGAGTACATCAAGGAAGCCGGCGGCGCGGACATTCGATGCTTTGTGGTCGGCGACAAAGTGATCGCGGCGATGAAGCGGCAGGCTAAACCCGGGGAGTTTCGTTCCAACCTGCATCGGGGTGGGAGTGCAAGCCTGATCAAGATCACGCCGGAAGAGCGCATGACTGCATTACGTGCGGCGAAAGTGATGGGCCTTGCGGTAGCGGGTGTGGATATCCTGCGCTCCAATCACGGACCGTTGGTGATGGAGGTTAATTCGTCGCCGGGCCTGGAAGGGATTGAAACCACCACCGGGAAGAATGTAGCGGGGATCATCATCGAGCATCTCGAGAAGAATGGCGGGCCGAACATGACCCGGACCAAAGGCAAAGGTTAAAGCGCAAAGATCAAAAAATCGCAGCCTGCGGCAGCTCCTACATGGGAATGCGTTCCCTGTAGAGCTGCCGCAGGCTGCGATCTTTTCAGTGGTTAAACCGCATCTCGCGGCAGCATCAGCCCCAACGGCAACCGCACCCGCGCTTCCAGTCCGCCACCGGCTCTGTTGCGCAACTCAACATTCCCGCCATGCATCGAAGCGATCCGCTTCACGATTGCCAGCCCCAATCCAGTCCCCTTTCCACCCCGAGCACGATCACCACGGGTAAACGGGTTGAAGATCGCTTCCAATTCAGAAGGATCAATCCCCGCCCCACGGTCCATCACACTCAGCACCACATACGGGGCGCTGGTATCTCCAGACACGTAAGCCGCGACCTCGACACCACTGCCAGCGTGATGCAGCGCGTTGCCGATCAGATTATTCAGCAGTCGTTTCATCGACACCCGACGCAACGGGAATGGCTGGATCGGCTCCAGGCGCAGTCTTACTTTTTCTTCATTCTGGTTGTAAGGAGCGGCGACTTCGCGCACCAGATCGATCAAGTCGACCTCTTCCACCGACTCGTCGCGACCATCGCGGATAAACGCCAGGAACTGGTCGAGAATCGCATCCATGTCTTCGATGTCGCGCACCATGTCATCGGTGAGGTCGCTGCGGTCGCCCATCAATTCCAGAGACAAGCGCAAGCGGGTCAGCGGAGTCCGCAGGTCGTGCGAGACGCCGGCCAACATCAGCTCGCGCTCGCGACCGGCCTGCTCGACGTCTTCAGCCATCTGGTTGAATGCGCGGTACACCTCGGTCATCTCGCTCGGTGTGTCACTGATTGGCAGGCGCACGCTGCGACCCTGGCCGAGTTGCCTTGCGGCAAAGACCAGACGTTTCAAGGGTTGGTTGAGCTGGCTGACGAAGATCCAGGCTGAAGCAGTCGACAGCAAGCCGATGGCCAGGAACCAGCCGAGTACGTTCCAGATTTTTTGACCGCGCAAAGGGTGCGGATAAAGGGGCACTTTCAGCCAGCCTTCACCCAGGCTCGGCGCCCGGACCCACAACGCCGGCGGCGAATGCATGCGTAATCGGACTTCGGTGTCAGGCCCCAACTCTGTCTGCATCTGACGCTGGTAAATTTCGCTGTAAGGCCAGTGCTGTTCGCCTTCCGGCACGCCGGCACCCACCACACGAATCAGCGGCACCTTATTGGCAATTACTTCACGGTTTTTTTCATCAGCCGCCCAATAGGCGCGAAGCGTCAGGGCGACGCCGTGGCTATATTGCCGGTCCACCAGCACGTCCTCGTTCATCAATAGATAAACCAGGGTCAGCGCCTTGGAAAACAGAACGACAATCAGCACCAACCAAAGGGTGCGGGAGAAGAAACTTTGGGGAAACCAAATCGGGGTTTTCATGAATAGCCGTTACACGCTTGCAGGAGCGAGGATGCTCGCATATTGCGGATCGCGAGTCTGCGGACAACATCGTCCGCAAGACCCGCTCCTACAAAACGCCGATCACTTGGTGGCGGCGCCATCCGGAACGAACACGTAACCCACGCCCCAGACAGTCTGGATATAACGCGGTTTGGATGGATCGGGTTCGATCATTCGGCGCAGACGGGAAATCTGCACGTCGATGGAGCGCTCCAGAGCATCCCACTCACGGCCACGGGCCAGGTTCATCAGTTTGTCGCGGGTCAGAGGCTGACGCGCGTTCATGACCAGGGCCTTCAGTACCGCAAACTCACCGGTAGTGAGCATGTGCACTTCATCGCCGCGCTTCAGCTCACGGGTGGCCAGCGACAGCTCGTAGTCACCGAAGGTCACGCTTTCGTCTTCACTGCCCGGCGCACCCGGCACAGGGGTGGACTGGCGACGCAACACGGCTTTGACGCGAGCCATCAGCTCATCCGGGTTGAACGGCTTGGCCAGGTAGTCGTCGGCGCCCAGTTCGAGGCCTTTGATACGGCTCAGCTCGTCGCCCTTGGCGGTGAGCATGATGATCGGGATCTGATTGTTAGCGGTGCGCAGGCGGCGGCAAGCGGTCAAGCCGTCTTCGCCAGGCAGCATCAGGTCGAGAACAACCAGGTTGAACACTTCGCGCGCCAACAGGCGATCCATTTGTTCAGTGTTCGGTACGGCACGGGCTCGGTAGCCTTTGCTGACGAAAAAGCGTTCCAGCAGGCTGCTGAGCCCTGGATCGTCGTCAACAATAAGAATTTTTTCGCCTTCAGCAATGTTTGCAGTGCTGCTCATTAGATGCTCCTTTTAGCTCGGCGCGCATTATGGCGTAGCTGCCGTTATACGCACCGTGTGCATTGTTAGCAGATTTTTCCTTCACCGCCAGCACGCCGGGCGTTATCGCCAAGGTCGGTGATGCCCCCGAATGATCGAACGCTGGTTATAATGCGCGGCGTTTTGTGTCAGGCAACGTCTGATCGTTTACCCCGGCGACCGCTTTTTATTTTCATGGCGCCGGCAGTAATTGTTCGATTTCACGGGTCAACGGAATGCCTGTTGATCCAGGTAGCGGCGCAGGCCAGGCCGCTCAACCAGACTCGCCGAGCCCTTATCTCTGCGCCTGCGAGCCTGCTTTCACAATTTGTCAGGTGGTTTTATGGACAGCATCAACAGCCGCATCGCCGAGGAACTCGGCGTACGCCCACAACAGGTCGAAGCGGCCGTCGCGCTACTCGATGAGGGCTCTACCGTTCCCTTCATCGCCCGCTACCGGAAAGAAGTGACCGGCAGCCTCGATGACATCCAGCTGCGCCACCTTGAAGAACGTCTGCGCTACCTGCGAGAACTCGACGAACGGCGCATCAGCATCCTGGCCAGCATCCAGGAACAAGGCAAGCTGACCCCGCAACTGGAACGCGACATCAAGCTCGCCGACACCAAGACCCGCCTTGAAGACTTGTACCTGCCGTACAAGCAGAAACGCCGCACCAAGGGCCAGATCGCCCTGGAAGCCGGCCTCGGAGAGCTGGCTGACGGCCTGTTCAACGACCCTACCCTGGCGCCGGACGCTGAAGCTGCGCGCTTCATCGACGCCGAAAAAGGCGTGGCCGACGTGAAGGCCGCCCTCGAAGGCGCCAAGTACATCCTCATGGAGCGCTTCGCCGAAGACGCCGGTCTGCTCGACAAACTGCGCAGCTACCTGAAGCAGGAAGCCACCCTGAGTGCCCGTGTCATCGCCGGGAAGGAAGAGGAAGGCGCCAAGTTCCGCGACTACTTCGAACACGATGAACCCCTGAAAAGCATGCCATCGCACCGTGCCCTGGCGATTTTCCGTGGCCGCAACGAAGGCATTCTCAGCTCCGCGTTGAAAGTCGGCGACGAGCTCCCGGGCACCATGCACCCGTGCGAAGGCATGATCGGCCAGCAGTTCGGCATCCAGAACCAGAACCGCGCGGCCGACAAATGGCTGGGCGAAGTGGTGCGCTGGACCTGGAAGGTCAAGCTCTACACCCACCTCGAAACCGACTTGCTCGGCGAACTGCGCGACGGCGCGGAAACCGAAGCGATCAACGTTTTCGCGCACAACCTGCACGACTTGCTGCTGTCGGCACCCGCCGGCCCACGTGCCACCCTGGGCCTCGACCCCGGCCTGCGCACCGGCTGCAAGGTCGCCGTGGTCGACTCCACCGGCAAGCTGCTGGACCACGCCACGGTGTACCCGCACGTACCGCACAACAAGTGGGACCAGACCCTCGCCGTGCTCGCCGCCCTGTGCGCGAAGCATTCGGTGGACCTGATCGCCATCGGCAACGGCACCGCCAGCCGGGAAACCGACAAGCTCGCCGCTGAACTGATCAAAAAGTATCCAGCGATGAAAATGACCAAGGTAATGGTCTCCGAGGCCGGTGCATCGGTTTACTCGGCTTCGGAACTGGCTTCCAAGGAATTCCCGGACCTCGACGTGTCGATCCGTGGCGCGGTGTCCATTGCCCGTCGTCTGCAGGATCCGCTGGCAGAACTGGTGAAGATCGATCCGAAATCCATCGGTGTCGGCCAGTACCAGCACGATGTGTCGCAGCTGAAACTGGCGCGCGGCCTGGACGCTGTGGTCGAGGACTGCGTGAACGCCGTCGGCGTCGACGTCAACACTGCCTCTGTGGCGCTGCTGGCCCGTATCTCCGGCCTCAACGCAACGCTGGCACAGAACATCGTCAGCCATCGCGACGAGCACGGCGCCTTCAAAACCCGCGCCGCACTGAAGAAAGTTGCACGCCTGGGCGAAAAAACCTTCGAACAGGCCGCTGGCTTCCTGCGGGTCATGAATGGCGACAACCCGCTGGATTCGTCCGCGGTTCACCCGGAAGCCTATCCATTGGTGCAGCGTATCGCCGCCGAGACTGACCGCGATATCCGCTCCCTGATCGGTGATGCCAGCTTCCTCAAGCGTCTTGATCCGAAGAAGTACACCGACGAAACTTTCGGTTTGCCGACGGTCACCGACATTCTGCAAGAGCTTGAAAAGCCTGGTCGCGACCCACGCCCGGAGTTCAAGACCGCCGAGTTCCAGGAAGGCGTCGAAGACCTCAAGGACTTGCAACTGGGCATGATCCTCGAAGGTGTCGTCACCAACGTGACCAACTTCGGCGCATTCGTCGACATCGGCGTGCATCAGGACGGTTTGGTGCACATCTCTGCGCTTTCGGAGAAGTTCATCAAGGATCCTCGTGAAGCAGTGAAGGCCGGTGACGTGGTGAAAGTGAAGGTCATGGAAATCGACATCCCGCGTAAACGCGTTGGCCTGTCAATGCGCATGAGCGACACACCGGGTGAGAAAATCGACGGCGCCCGTGGTGCACGTCCGGGTTCGGCTCCGCGCCAATCCCAGAACTCCGCTCCACGCAAGGAAACCACGGCTGCGGCTCCGGCCAACAACGCCATGGCGTCGCTGTTCGCCAACGCCAAGCAGTTGAAGAAACGCTGATGGAGATCCCTGCCGGCCTGACCGAAAGCGCGTTTTTCAAGCTACTGGGATGTCGCCTGCACAGCCTGGAAACCGGTGTGGCACAAGTCGCCCTGGCGCTTGAGCCACAGTTGCGCAATCGCGGCGGCAAGCTGCACGGCGGGGCATTGTTCAGTCTGGTGGACATCGCCATGGGGCTGGCCTGTTCCAGCACCCACGGCTTTGACCAGCAGAGCGCGACCATCGAATGCAAGATCAACTACATTCGCGCCGTGTCCGACGGTGAAGTGATGTGCACGGCACGGGTGATTCACCCGGGCCGTCGCACGCTGGTGGTCGAAGCTGACGTGATGCAAGGCGAAAAATTAGTCGCAAAAGCACAAGGCACGTTCGCTGTCCTGTAGCTAGATCTCATCGATTTGAGTTAATTTCAGCGCAACGAATCCTGTAGGAGTGAGCCTGCTCGCGATAGCGGTGTGTTAGTCAACATAAACGTCGTCTGACACGCCGCTATCGCGAGCAGGCTCACTCCTACAGGGATTGTGCAGTTCTTTACTAACCGGCATGGCTTGCGCGGTTGCAAAAACCAGGCGAAAACGCCAGTTTCTACTTCACCCTTGTAGACCGTCTTGCCCACCCCCATATTGGGGCGACTGACGCGTGAAGGAATCCAACTTGAGCGAACTTCTCAACCGCCGCCTGGCTCTGCTCGGCGAGCGCGCTAACCTCTCTCTGCTCGAACAGTGCCTTCACGGCATCGAACGTGAATGCCTGCGCGTGACCAGCGAAGGTCGCCTGGCGCAAACGCCGCACCCGGAAGAATTGGGTTCCGCGCTGACCAACGAACAAATCACCACCGACTATTCCGAGTCGCTGCTGGAGTTCATCACGCCAGCCCTGCCCGACCCGGCCGACACGCTGGCGAGCCTGGACAGCATTCACCGCTTTGCCTACAGCAAGCTCGGCAACGAGTTTCTGTGGAGTCCGTCGATGCCGTGCCCGTTGCCGGCCGAGGAAGATATCCCGATCGCCTACTACGGCACGTCCAACATAGGGCAGCTCAAGTACGTGTACCGCAAGGGCCTGGCCCTGCGTTACGGCAAGACCATGCAGTGCATCGCCGGGATTCACTACAATTTTTCCCTGCCGGAAAAACTCTGGCCGCTGCTCAAAGAGGCCGAAGGCTTTGTCGGCACCGACCGCGATTATCAATCGTCGGCCTACATCGCACTGATCCGTAACTTCCGTCGCTACAGCTGGCTGCTGATGTACCTGTTCGGTGCCTCGCCAGCGCTCGACGCCGGATTCCTGCGCGGTCGTTCGCACCAGCTCGAGCAGTTGGACCCGGACACCTTGTACCTGCCCTACGCCACCAGCCTGCGCATGAGCGACCTGGGTTACCAGAGCAACGCCCAGGCCGGCTTGACGCCGTGCTACAACGACCTGGCGAGCTACACCGACAGCTTGCGCAAAGCGGTGGCGACACCTTATGCGCCGTACGTTGAAATCGGCACTCATCAGGACGGTGAGTGGGTTCAGCTCAACACCAACATCCTGCAGATCGAAAACGAGTACTACTCCAACATCCGTCCCAAGCGCGTGACTTACACCGGCGAGCGGCCGATCCAGGCGCTGGTGGCCCGTGGCATTCAGTACGTCGAAGTGCGCTGCCTGGACATCAACCCGTTCCTGCCGATGGGCATCGATCTCACCGAGTCGCGCTTCCTCGACGCCTTCCTGTTGTATTGCGCGCTCAACGAAAGCCCTCTGCTGACCAACAGCAGCTGTGGCAATGCGACCTCGAACTTCCTCAGCGTGGTCAAGGAAGGTCGCCGCCCAGGCTTGCAACTGCAGCGCGACGGTCAACCGGTGGACATGAAGGAATGGGCTGCCGAGCTGCTGGAGAAGATTGCACCGCTGGCCGCACTGCTTGATCAAAGCCATGGCGGCGATGCTCACAGCAAGGCGCTGGACGTGCAGATGGAGAAGATCAAGGACCCGTCCCGGACGCCGTCGGCCATGGTGTTGGCGTCGATGGCCGAGCATAAGGAAAGCTTCGCCCAGTTCTCCCTGCGCCAGAGCCGCGCACATGCCGAGTATTTCCGAAGCGAGCCGCTGTCAGCCGAAGCCCAGGCGACGTTTGAAAACCGTGCGCGCACTTCGCTGGCCGAACAGGTGGAGCTGGAGCAGAACGAAGTCGGTGATTTCGACGTGTTCGTCGGATCGTATCAGGCGAGTATTCTGGCGATCAGTAACTGATCGTTGGCGGTCCTGCGGGCGGCGGGGGACTAACTGTGGTGAGGGGCTTGTGTGGCGAGGGGATTTATCCCCGTTCGACTGCGAAGCAGTCGCCATACCTGTGAAATGGGGGCTGCTTCGCAGCCCAACGGGGATAAATCCCCTCACCACAGTAAATCCCCTCACCACAGTAAATCCCCTCACCACAGTAAATCTCCTCACCACAGTAAATCTCCTCACTACCAAAAATCCCTTTCACCACAAAAATCCCCTCCACTACGGAAGCCCTTGGCCCCATGGGTTTGCGCACCGGTTTTCCACTCATAAGCTAATTCTAAAAAGTTATTTATTTAAGGATTCTTAGATCATTTAGTCTCCTCACATGCCAACTCTCGGCTGCCTGTTGAGGAGCTTCTCCATGAAACTGCACTTCCCCCTTCGCCTCCTGGCGGCCGCTTCGCTGGCTGCGGCGAGTTTCTTTGTCCAGGCAGCCGACGTGACCGTCGCCTACCAGACCACCGTTGACCCGGCGAAAGTCGCCCAGGCCGACGGCGCGTACGAAAAAGCCACCAACGCCAAGATTGACTGGCGCAAATTCGACAACGGCGCCGACATCATCGCCGCCATTGCCTCCGGTGATGTACAAATCGGCTACCTGGGTTCCAGCCCCCTGACTGCCGCGATCACCCGCAAAGTCCCGGTGGAAACCTTCCTCATTGCCACCCAGATCGGCGCCGCCGAAGCCCTGGTCGCTCGCGATGGTTCCGGCATCAAGACCCCGCAAGACCTGATCGGCAAAAAAATCGCCGTGCCATTTGTCTCCACCGGCCACTACAGCCTGCTGGCGGCACTGAAGCACTGGAACATCGACCCGTCGAAAGTCACCGTCCTGAACCTCGCCCCGCCCGCGATCATTGCTGCGTGGAAACGCGGTGACATCGACGCTACTTACGTGTGGGATCCGGCCCTGGGCGTTGCCAAGGAAAACGGCAAAGTGCTGATCACTTCTGGTGAATTGACCAAGTTCGGCGCACCGACGTTCGATGCCTGGATCGTGCGCAAAGACTTCGCCGAAAAACACCCGGAAATCGTCACCGCGTTCGCCAAAGTCACCCTCGACGCCTACGCCGAATATCGCAAAGACCCTCAAGCCTGGCTCGCCAATCAATCCAATGTCGACAAGCTGGTGAAACTCTCCGGCGCCAAGGCCAGCGACATTCCGTTGCTGCTGCAAGGCAACGTCTACCCGCTGGCGGCTGATCAGGTGATCACCCTTGGCGCGCCAACCACCAAAGCCATCACCGACACCGCCACGTTCCTTAAGGAACAGGGCAAGGTCGAAGCTGTACTGCCGGACTACGCGCCTTACGTCAGCGCCAAGTTCATCACTAACTGATCGGGAGTTCATTGCGATGGCTTTGCTACAGCTGGAGCGCATCAGCGCACAGTACCCCGGTAGCCCGGAACCGGTGCTGGCGGATATTTCCTTGAGCCTTGGGCCTCAGCAGTTGCTGGTGGCTCTCGGCCCGTCCGGCAGTGGCAAGACCTCGCTGTTGAACCTGATTGCCGGTTTCGTCGAGCCCAGCACCGGGCGTATCACGCTGGACGGCGTACCGGTCAAAGGGCCGAGCGCCGAACGCGGCGTGGTGTTCCAGGACGATGCCCTGCTGCCTTGGCAAGACGTGCTGGCCAACGTCGGCTTCGGTCTGGAGCTGGCGGGGGTGTCTCGTGAAAAACGCGAAATCCGCGCCAGGGAAATGCTCGCGCTGGTGGACCTTTCCGGTTTCGAGAACCGCCGGATCTGGCAACTCTCGGGCGGACAGAAACAGCGCGTCGGCCTGGCCCGCGCGCTGGCTGCCGACCCTCGCGTATTGCTGATGGACGAACCGTTCGGCGCCCTCGACGCGTTCACCCGCGAACAGATGCAAGAGCTCTTGCTGCAAGTCTGGCAGCGCACCGCCAAACCGGTTTTTCTGATTACCCACGACATCGAAGAAGCCGTATTTCTTGCCACTGACCTGATTCTTCTGGCGCCTAATCCTGGGCAAATCGTAGAGCGCTTGAGTCTTGATTTCGGTCAGCGCTACGCCGCTGGCGAATCGGCACGGGCGATCAAATCCGACCCACGCTTTATCGAAACCCGCGAACACGTCCTCGCCAAGGTGTTCTCCCAACGCAGCGCCGCCCAGCGGCAGGAGCGCGCATGAGCAGCTATGAAATTCCGGCTGTCACGGTAAAAACCGTTTCGACGGTGATACCTGTACGGCGCAGCTTGAGCACACGCTGGATCAGTGTCCTGACACTGGTCGCGTTGGTGGCGCTCTGGTGGGCGGTGACGGCTACCGGCATGATCGAACCGCTGTTCCTGCCGCCTCCGTCCGCCGTCCTGCAAAAGGGCTGGTTGCTGGTGACCACCGGCTACATGGACTCCACCTTGTGGCAGCACTTGGGCGCCAGTCTGAGTCGCATCGGGCTGGGCCTGGGCTTCGCGGTATTGACGGCGGTACCGGTCGGCATCGCCATCGGCCACAACCGCATTGCCCGCGGCATTCTCGATCCGCTGATCGAGTTCTACCGCCCTATTCCACCGTTAGCCTACCTGCCGCTGATCGTGATCTGGTGCGGCATCGGTGAGCTGTCCAAAGTCCTGCTGATCTACCTCGCGATCTTTGCGCCCATCGCCATCGCCACGGCCACGGGTGTGCGCACGGTCGACCCGGCCAAGCTGCGTGCCGCGCAGTCGCTGGGCGCAACACGGGCGCAGCTGATTCGCCATGTGATTCTGCCAAGCGCCTTGCCGGACATTCTGACCGGCGTGCGCATTGGTCTCGGTGTGGGTTGGTCGACACTGGTCGCCGCCGAATTGATCGCCGCCACCAGCGGTTTGGGCTTCATGGTGCAATCGGCCGCGCAGTTCCTGGTCACCGATGTGGTGGTACTGGGGATTCTGGTCATCGCGCTGATTGCCTTCGCCATGGAAATGGGCCTGCGTGCCCTGCAACGCAAGCTGGTGCCGTGGCACGGCCAGGCTCACTGAGTACTTTGAGTTGCCCCAATTCTTGATTCAACTCTGTAGGAGCTGCCGAAGGCTGCGATCTTTTGATCTTGCTTGTAAAAAACAACATCAAAAGATCGCAGCCTCGTTTCACTCGACAGCTCCTACAAGTCTCCTACACCGCTCCTACAGGTGCGGTGTCGTTCAAAAAATTTATGTACGGCCACCAGAATTCATTTACGCCCCGGCATTTTAGAGAACGACCATGAGTAACCTGTCAATCGTCCCCCTAAGCTCGGCCCTCGGCGCGCAGATCAGCGGCGTCGACGTGAGCCAGCCGCTGAACCTGGAACAACGCGACGTTATCGAGCAGGCGTTGCTCAAGCACCAGGTGTTGTTCTTCCGCGACCAGCCGATCACGCCTCAGCAACAGGCGCGGTTCGCCTCCTATTTTGGCGACCTGCACATCCATCCGATCTACCCCAACGTGCCTGAACAACCTGAAGTGCTGATCCTTGATACCGCCGTGACCGACGTGCGCGACAACGCGATCTGGCACACCGACGTGACCTTCCTGCCGACACCGGCGATGGGCGCCGTGCTCAGTGCCAAGCTGCTGCCGGAGTTTGGCGGTGACACGCTGTGGGCCAGCGGCATTGCCGCGTATGAAGCGCTGTCTGCGCCGATGAAAAACCTGCTCGAAGGCCTGACCGCCACCCACGATTTCACTCGCTCGTTTCCATTGGAACGCTACGGCAACACGCCAGATGCGCTGGCTCAATGGGAAGAAGCCCGCCGCAAAAACCCACCGTTGTCGCACCCTGTGATCCGCACCCACCCCGTGAGTGGGCGCCGGTCGTTGTTCGTCAATGAAGGGTTCACATCGAAGATCAACGAGCTGTCGGAAACGGAAAGCGAGGCCATTCTGAAGCTGCTGTTCGCCCATGCGACGCGCCCGGAATTCACCATCCGCTGGCGTTGGCAGAAAGACGATGTGGCGTTCTGGGACAACCGCGTGACGCAGCATTACGCAGTGGACGACTACCGCCCTGCACGGCGGGTGATGCAGCGCGCGACGGTGTTGGGGGATGTACCGTTTTTTCGGTGAGACCTGACTTTCGTCATTGCCTGAAATACCGCTATCGCGGGCAAGCCCGCTCCCACAGGTATATCAGTTGGCCGCAGAATGTTGGCTCAACACATAACCCTGTGGGAGCGGGCTTGCCCGCGATAGCGGTATTGCAAGCACCGGAAAAATCCAGCGCCGGACGCTTACTCAGCCGAGGATGGCTTCTCCCAAAGATTAATCCCGCCCTCTTGGGCAAACCCATCAATCTCCGCCAGCTCTTGCGAACTGAAGCTCAAATTCTTCAATGCCCCGACGTTCTCGATAATCTGCTCCGGACGACTCGCGCCGATCAGCGCCGAAGTCACGCGCGGATCCCGCAGCGTCCACGCCAGCGCCAATTGCGCCAGGCTCTGACCACGACGCTTGGCGATCTCGTTCAGCGCGCGAACGTGAGCGATGTTGGCCTCGGACAAATGCGAAGCCTGCAATGAGCCACCCCCCGGACGATTCACCCGCGCATCCTCCGGCACGCCGTTGAGGTACTTGTCAGTCAGCAGCCCCTGGGCCAGTGGTGTGAATGCGATCACCCCGGTGCCGAGCTCGTCGGTGACATCCAGCAGGTCTTTTTCTACCCAACGATTGAGCAGGTTGTACGCCGGCTGATGAATCAACAGCGGCACTTTCCACTCCTTTAGCAGCGCGGCCATTTCACGGGTTTTCACCCCGGAGTAAGACGAGATGCCAATGTACAAAGCCTTGCCTTGCTGCACGGCAGTGGCCAGTGCGCTGGCGGTTTCTTCCAGCGGCGTGTCCGGGTCGAAGCGGTGGGAATAGAAGATGTCGACGTAGTCCAGGCCCAGGCGCTGCAAGCTCTGGTCGAGGCTGGCGAGCACGTATTTGCGCGAACCGCCGCCCTGGCCGTAGGGGCCGGGCCACATGTCCCAACCCGCCTTGCTCGAGATGATCAGTTCGTCGCGATACTGCTTGAAGTCTTCACGCAGCAAACGGCCGAAATTGATCTCGGCGCTGCCATACGGCGGGCCATAGTTATTGGCCAGGTCGAAGTGGTTGATCCCCAGATCGAACGCGGTGCGCAACAACGAGCGTTGGGTGTCGATTGGCGTGCTGTCGCCGAAGTTGTGCCACAGGCCCAACGACAGCGCCGGCAATACCAGCCCGCTGCGGCCTACACGGCGGTACGGGACGGCGTCATAGCGGTTTTCGGCAGCGGTGTAAGTCATCGAATCCTCTCTTGTCTGGGTAAACATTCATTGAGATGAGTACATTAATTCCGTGGCGTGCAATTAAACAAACCCGCAGCAAGGCCACTCAACTCCAAGGCTATCGCGCGACGCAACAAAAACATGTGAATCTGACCTCACACACCATTACCCATCCATCAGCAGGTATCAACGCCATGATCACGCAAACATCGAAAGTCGCCATCATCACCGGCGCCTCACGTGGCATCGGCGCCGTCATCGCCAGACAACTGGCCAGTGAAGGTTTCGCCGTCGCCATTAACTATGCCAGCAGTGCTACCGAAGCATCAAAACTGGTGGATGAACTGCGTCAGGCGGGTCACCAGGCCGCAGCGATCAAGGCCGACGTGGCCAATGCCGAAGACGTGCGCAGGCTGTTCGAGGAGACCGAAACGCAGTTGGGCAAAGTCGATGTGCTGGTGAACAACGCCGGCATCCTCAAGGTGATGCCGCTGGCGCAACACACCGACGAACTGTTCGACCAGACCTTCAACATTCACGCCCGTGGCACGTTCAACACCCTGCGTGAAGCCGCCACTCGCCTGAACGACGGCGGGCGGATCATCAACTTCTCCAGCAGTACCGTCGGCATGAACCTGCCGGGCTATGCGGTTTACATTGCCAGCAAGGCGGCGGTGGAATCGCTGACCCAAGTGTTCGCCAAGGAAATGCGCGGACGTCAGATCACGGTCAACGCCATCGCACCCGGCCCGGTGGCGACCGAGCTGTTTTTGCATGGCAAGAGTGAAGAGCAGATTCAGAATTTTGCGAAGATGCCGCCGCTCGAACGCCTGGGGCAACCGGAAGATATCGCTCGCGTGGTGTCGTTTCTGGTGGGACCGGATTCGGCCTGGGTAAATGGGCAGATTCTGCGGGTCAATGGCGGGTTGGTTTAACTATGCTCATTAAAAAACCGCAGTGAATCTTCCGCGGGCAGGCTCACTCTCACAGGGCTCGCAGTGTTCCATGTGGGAGCGAGCCTGCTCGCGAAAGCGGCTTCAAAAGCACTACACATATCGAAGGGCGGAACTCACCATGCACACCACCATCATCATTACCTTCGGCCTGATCCTCCTGGCGCTGATGCTGTTCATCGGTGAGAAAATCGGCTTCAGCCGCCAGACCCTGACCTACAGCTTCGTCGCCTTGTGGCTGGCGCTGACCGTCATCAACGGCGCCATCGGCGTGGTCACTGCCGGCCAGCCCGTGAGTTCGGAAATGGTGGTCGGCAGCCTGGTGTTCAGCGTCCCGGTGGCCGCACTGGTGTTGTTCACGGTGATGACTCAAGCCTGAGCCATCACCATTTTTTGATCAGCGCACCAAATGCAGGAACTGCATGTGCCGCTCGTACTGGTCGAGGATGTCGTTGATGATCTGCTCCTTGGTGTAGCCGACCAGATCGTAGTCCTGACTGCCCTCGGCCAAATGCACTTCAGCCCGATAGTAACGACGATTGTTGAGCTCCTTCGAACCCATCCCGCCACGGGCGAAAGACGGCGTGAAGTAGCCACGCATCTGCACCTGATAGATGAACGGATGCTGTTCACCATGACCGATTTCCAGGCTGACACTGTCATTGGCCGGGTCAGGCTGCGTGACCACGCTCAAACCCTTCTCGACAAATACGGCAGTCACCTCTTCAATCGCCGGGCGCACCGTCGTGTCGAGGAAGCGATAGACCTCATCCCGCGAGGGGAAGTGCACGGCCTGACTCAACCGCTGGCGCCAGCCACCACGCCGCGAACCGGACACCGGTGCCAGGGAATGCAGCTGTGCGATCTGCTTTTGCGACTCCAGGTAGAACGCCTTGTGCAGCCCCCACATCATCAACAGCAAAATCATCGAGAACGGCAGCGAGGTCAGCACCACGGCTGACTTCAACGCATCGATGCTGCCGGAGAACAGCAGCGCACTGGTCACCAATGCAGTCATCGCGCCCCAGAAAACCCGCAGCCATTTCGGCCCGTCTTCATCCGGATTGCCGCCCTTGGCAGACAGCGTCGACAGCACCACGGTACCGGAGTCGGCCGAGGTGACGAAGAATACGAAGCTGATGAAGACCGTGACCGCGATGACGGTTTTGCTCCACGGGTAGGTTTCCAGCAACAGGTAAAGCGTCATCGAGGGGTTGTCGATGGCCGACATCCCAAGCGCGCTCATGCCGTGGTTGAGGACCTGATCGATGGCGCTGTTGCCGAAAATCGACATCCACGCCAGGGTGAAACCAAGCGGGATCAGCAGCACGCCAAAAACGAATTCGCGGATGGTCCGGCCACGGGAAATCCGCGCGATGAACAGGCCAACGAACGGCGACCATGCAATCCACCAGGCCCAGTAGAACACTGTCCAGCCGCCCAGCCAGTCGCTGGGTTTGTCATAGGCGTACAGGTCAAAACTCTTCATCGGCAAAGCGCCGAGGTAGTCGCCAATGTTCTGGATCAGGGTGTTGAGCAAATGCTGCGTAGGGCCGGCGAACAACACGAACAGCAGCAGCGCGCAGGCCAGCAGCATGTTGATGTCGGACATCACCCGCACGCCTTTATCGACGCCGGATACCGCGACGATGATTGCCGCACCCATCATCAGCGTGATCAGGCCTACCTGAACCCACTGGGTGTGTGCAACGCCGAACAGATAGTCGAGCCCGGAGTTGAGGTGCAACACGCCAAAGCCCATGTCGGCACCGAGGCCGAACACCGTGGCGATGATGCCGAAGCCGTCCACCGCATAACCGATCGGACCGTTGATGCGCTTGCCGATCAGTGGATAGAGCGCCGAGCGCAACGCCAGTGGCAGGTTATGGCGGTAGGCGAAGTAGGCCAGCGCCATGCCGACAAAGGCAAACACGCCCCAACCATGCAGTCCCCAGTGCAGAAACAGAATCTGCATCGCCTGCCGCGCTGCATCTGCCGTGCCGGCATCGCCCTGGGGCGGTTGCGCGAGGTGGGTCAGCGGCTCGGACACACAAAAGAAAAACAGCGTGATGCTGATCCCGGCGGCAAACAGCATGCCGGCCCAGGACAGGTAACTGAACTCGGGTTCGTCGTGGTCGGCACCGAGCTTGATCTTGCCGTAGCCGGACAAGGCGGTGACCACCACGAAGACCAGGTACAGGGTCATCGCGAGCATGTAGTACCAGCCGACCGTATTGGCCGCCCAGTTTTGCGCCGCCAGCAACCAGGCCCCGGCTTGCTCGGGCATCGCGATAACCACGATGCCGAACAACAGAATGAAACTCGCCGAGAAGTAGAACACCGGCGGATTCATGCGGACCTGGCCGCTTGGTGGGAGGGAAGATGCACTCATGAAACGCGCACCTCTAAGGTAGGTAATGTGGCTGTGAAAATCAGACTCAGCAAAGGCAAGCCTCCTGTTGTGAGCGGGCAGCGAACCGGCGTTTTAACTTGAATGAGCGTTCAAGTTAAACATGGATAGGGCGCTAAGGACTAATCGCAGGGCTCGGCGGTACTGTGTGTACGCTAGCTCAAGGAAGGGTATGAGGTGGGATTTGGTGGTTTGGTTCACTGGATAATTGGCTGAATGCCATTATCACAGTCCGGCTTGAAATCATTCGCGGGCAAGCCACGCTCCCACAGGCGTTGTGTCGTACGGCATTGCGTGAACGACATCGATCCTGTGGGAGCGGGCTTGCCCGCGAAGGCGTTAGAAAATCACCGAAGATTTCAGCCCTTACTTCTGCGTCCCATCATCATGCTGCAGATTCGCCTGGGTCAGGTTGCACCCCGCCGGCACGCTGCGGGTCAGCCAGACGTTACCGCCAATGGTCGAACCCTTGCCGATGGTAATCCGCCCCAGAATCGTCGCACCGGCGTAGATCACCACGTCATCCTCGACAATCGGATGCCGCGGATGGCCCTTCTGCAATTGCCCGTCTTCATCCGCCGGAAAACGCTTGGCACCCAGGGTCACGGCCTGATAGATCCGCACACGCTCGCCGATGATGGCGGTCTCGCCAATCACCACACCTGTCCCGTGATCGATAAAGAAGCTGCGACCGATCTGCGCCCCGGGGTGGATATCGATGCCCGTGGCCGAGTGCGCGATTTCCGCGCTGATCCGCGCCAGCAGCGGCAACCCGGCGCGGTAGAGATGGTGCGCCAGGCGATGGTGAATCACCGCGAGGATACCGGGGTAGCACAGCAGCACCTCATCAACGCTGCGCGCCGCCGGGTCACCGTGGTAGGCCGCCAGCACATCGGTGTCCAGCAAGCTGCGCAGCCCCGGCAACGCGAGGGCGAAATCCTGGATGATCTGAATGGTCCTGGCCTCGACTTCGGTATCGGCCTGGGCGCTATGGCGCGCGGCGTAACGCAGTTCGAGTCGCGCTTGAGCCAGCAATGCGTTCAGCGCCACGTCCAGCGTGTGGCCGACGTAGAAATCTTCACTCTCCTCACGCAGGTCGACCGGCCCCAGACGCATCGGGAACAGCGCGCCACAGAGCGCTTCAAGAATGTCGGCCATCGCCGCTCGTGAAGGCAACTCGCGACCGCCCTGCTCGCCACTGGCGCGACCGTTTTGGGCACGCCATTGATCACGCGCGATACGCAGTTGGCTGACGATGGTCTGCAATTGCCAATGGCTGGATCGCTCGCTCACTGTAGAAACTCCTCATCGGCAGCCGGACTGTCTGGCCACCTTGACGGCGATTACTTTACGGCAAGGTCTTCAAGCCGAATTAAGAACCAATAGTGCTGAACTCAATACTTTTGGCTATAAGCGATTGGCGGTTGCCCCTGGATTTTGGCGTGCCTATAGTCCTGACATCTTTCCCTGCCAGTGCGTAACCATGATCAAACAACAGCTCGCCCGTTTCGACCGCCTCGAATTGCTCAGCCACCCGACGCCGCTGGAAAAACTCGAGCGCTTGTCGACCTGGCTGGGCCGCGACGTATACGTCAAACGCGATGACCTGACGCCACTTGCAATGGGCGGCAACAAGCTGCGCAAACTCGAATACCTGGCGGCAGATGCTCTGGCCCAAGGCGCCGACACGTTCATCACCGCAGGCGCGCTGCAGTCCAACCACGTTCGCCAGACCGCTGCCCTGGCCGCCAAACTGGGCCTGGGTTGCATCGCTCTGCTGGAAAATCCGCTGGGCACTGACGACAGCAACTACGTCGCCAATGGCAATCGGCTGCTGCTCGACCTGTTCGATGCCAAGGTCGAGCTGGTGGAAAACCTCGACAACGCCGACGAACAATTGCAGGCCCTGGCTGACCGACTGCGCAACAACGGCAAAAAACCCTACATCGTGCCGATTGGCGGCTCCAACGCTTTGGGCGCGCTCGGTTATGTGCGCGCCGGGCTGGAACTGGCCGAACAGATCAAGGACACCGGCCTGACTTTTTCTGCCGTGGTTCTGGCCTCGGGCAGTGCAGGAACCCATAGCGGCCTGGCGCTGGCATTGAATGAAGCACTGCCGGATTTGCCGGTGATCGGGGTCACCGTATCGCGCAGTGATGAAGATCAAAGACCCAAGGTTCAGGGCCTGGCCGAGCGCACGGCGGAGCTGCTGGGCGTGAATCTGCCAACAAGTTTCAAAGTCGAATTGTGGGACGAATATTTCGGACCGCGTTACGGCGAACCGAACGCCGGCACGCTCTCAGCGGTGAAGCTGGTGGCCAGTCAGGAAGGGTTGTTGCTCGACCCGGTGTACACCGGCAAGGCAATGGCGGGTTTGCTGGATGGCATCGGGCGTCAGCGCTTCAATGAGGGGCCGATTATTTTCCTGCACACCGGTGGGGCACCGGCGTTGTTTGCTTATAAGGACTATCTGGCAGGTTGAAGCATTCTGTGGCGAGGGAGCTTGCTCCCGCTGGGGTGCGAAGCGCCCCTAAAACCTTCGCTGCGGTGATCTAGTGTTGCCTCGATGGGTTCACGACTGCTACGCAGCCGAGCGGGAGCAAGCTCCCTCGCCACAAAGTGAATGAGTTTTTTATTCCTCAAATGAATAACAATCTAAATATTTATTATTTTCCAATCTAAGAACGCCATCATATAGTCGCGCCGCAGGCGAATTTGCAACAAGACGCATAGGCTGCTTTAGGGCAGGATATCGCAGACGTTTAAATCCCGAATTTGCCAACCTTTTCACTACGTCTTCCATAAGAAAACACAGGGGCTTGTCATGAATTTTTCCGCACTACGTCGAAATCTGCTGGTAGGTTCGCTGGGCCTGGCGCTGAGCGCTGGTCTGATCGGCCAGGCCGTTGCCGGTGAGCAACTGCAAAAAATCAAAGACGCCGGCGTGATCAACGTCGGCCTGGAAGGCACTTACCCACCGTTCAGCTTCGTCGACGCCGACGGCAAACTGGCCGGCTTCGAAGTCGAGTTCTCCGAAGCCCTGGCCAAAGAGCTGGGCGTGAAAGTGAAACTGCAACCGACCAAATGGGACGGCATCCTCGCGGCTCTGGAATCCAAGCGTCTGGATGCAGTGATCAACCAGGTGACCATTTCCGAAGAGCGCAAAAAGAAATACGACTTCTCCGAGCCGTACACCGTTTCCGGGATTCAGGCGCTGGTTTTGACCAAGAACAAAGACACCATCAAGACTGCCGCCGATCTGGATGGCAAGAAAGTCGGTGTAGGCCTGGGCACCAACTACGAGCAATGGCTCAAGGAAAATCAACCCAAAGCCATCATCAAGACCTATGACGATGATCCGACCAAGTTCCAGGACCTGCGCGTAGGCCGTATCGACGCCATTCTGATCGACCGTCTCGCCGCCCTGGAATACGCCAAGAAGGCCAAGGACACTGTCGCCGCCGGCGAAGCGTTCTCCCGCCAGGAAGCCGGTATTGCCCTGCGCAAAGGCGAGCCTGAGCTGCTGGCCGCAGTGAACAAGGCCATCGACAAGCTGCGTGCCGACGGTACGCTGAAAAAGCTTTCGGAAAAATACTTCAGCGCTGACGTCACTCAATAATGGAAGAAGCTTTTCAACTCGCACTGGATTCCCTGCCTTTCCTGCTCAAGGGGGCCTACTACACGGTCATCTTGAGCCTGGGCGGGATGTTCTTCGGCCTCATGCTGGGCTTCGGCCTGGCACTGATGCGCCTGTCGCGCTTCAAGCTGGTGAGCTGGATCGCACGCATCTACGTGTCGTTCTTTCGCGGCACGCCGTTGCTGGTGCAATTGTTCGTGATCTATTACGGCTTGCCGCAATTGGGCATGGAACTCGATCCGCTGCCGGCGGCCCTGATCGGCTTCTCGCTGAACATGGCCGCTTACGCCTGTGAAATCCTGCGGTCCGCGATCAGCTCCATCGAGCGCGGTCAGTGGGAAGCTGCCGCCAGCATCGGCATGACCCGAGCGCAAACCCTGCGACGGGCCATCATCCCGCAGGCAATGCGCACCGCATTGCCGCCGCTGGGCAACAGCTTCATTTCGCTGGTCAAGGACACCGCGCTGGCCGCCACCATCCAGGTGCCGGAGTTGTTCCGCCAGGCGCAGCTGATCACAGCACGCACCTTCGAAGTGTTCACCATGTATCTTGCCGCCGCACTGATCTACTGGATTCTGGCCACGGTGCTGTCGCACCTGCAGAACAAGTTGGAAGAGCGGGTCAATCGGCACGACCAGGAGTCCTGACCCATGATTGTCGTGGAAAAACTGACAAAGCAGTTCAAGGGTCAAGTGGTGCTCAATGGCATCGATCTGGAAGTAAAGGAAGGCGAGGTTGTGGCCATTATCGGGCCCAGCGGCTCGGGTAAAACCACCTTCCTGCGCTGCCTGAATTTTCTGGAAGAACCCACCAGTGGCCGGATCAAGGTCGGTGACATCGAAATCGATGGCAGCCGACCACTGAACCAGCAGCAAAGCCTGGTGCGCCGCTTGCGTCAGCACGTGGGTTTCGTGTTCCAGAGCTTCAATCTGTTCCCTCATCGCACGGCCCTGGAAAACGTGATCGAAGGGCCGATCGTGGTGAAAAAAATCCCCCGCGCCGACGCCATTGCCCTGGGCAAAAAACTGTTGGCCCGAGTCGGGTTGGCGGGCAAGGAGGACGCGTATCCGCGACGTCTTTCAGGCGGCCAGCAACAGCGCGTTGCGATCGCCCGGGCATTGGCCATGGAGCCGGAAGTCATTCTGTTCGACGAGCCCACCTCGGCCCTCGATCCGGAGCTGGTGGGTGAAGTGCTGGCAACCATCCGCAGCCTGGCGGAAGAGAAACGCACCATGGTGATCGTCACCCACGAAATGAGCTTTGCCCGGGACGTGGCCAATCGCGTGGTGTTTTTCGACAAAGGGGTGATCGTCGAGCAAGGTGAAGCCAAGGCTTTGTTTGCCAACCCTAAAGAGGAACGGACGAAACAATTCCTCAGCAAGTTTATAAACAACACACACCACTAAACACCCCCGCAATACGGTTTAACTTCCACGGATGGAAGTCCCTCCCCCTCTATAAATATCCTGTTCGCCTAATTCAATAACACTGTGCGCCCTACAACTTTTTTGTCGGAGCGCGCGGTACATACATAGGCCATGGAAAATATTCTACCTTCGCAAGTATGCTCAACACTCAAGCAGTGATGAGCTGTCGCTAACGCTAAGCAGCACAACAAAACCCAACATTTACTGAGCTATATTCGACTGCGCGATGGAGCTTACTAACTCCTGCACGTAGGAACCTTCTGAATAACACGCGCTCACCCACTTAACTAACTCACTCTATTGACAGTCATTCATCCGCACTTTTATCTGTGACTACGGACGACACTCATCACACTCAATCATTATTTCAACTTTTAATAATGAACTGTTTTGCTGTTCGACATCCGCGCTTTTTTTCAGAAACGGAATTCGTTGCAAGACTTCAAGGAGAATCCATGAAAAGCATCTCGACCACACTTCAATTGGCGGTGCCGACGCTGGCGCAATCAGACAAGCGCAGCATCAACATCAGCTCGGCGGAACACCTGCTGATCGACGTGGCGCCTTACACCGGCATGGATGAAGGCGATCTCATCGAACTGTTCTGGGATGACTGCTACGTGGCGTCCAAAGTGTTGGCTGCCAGGGACCTGTGCAAGACCGTCAGCCTGCGAGTACCGGAAAGCTTTATTGCCAGCGGCGCTTCGAGCGTTCGCTACCGGGTCATGCAAATCGGTCAGGAGCCGGCCCTGTCGTCCGCCATACACGTACACGTCAAACTGGAATGCCCAGGCGGACAGCCACTATCGGTGTGCGGCGATGAAAACCAGAATCTGGCACCGGTCAACCTCCCCCGGGCGATTCAACGAAAGGGCGTCAATTCGAGACAGATTAAACGCGGCGTGCCGTTGACCATCGAGCCATACCTGAACATGGCCGTCGACGACGAGATCACCCTGCGCTGGGGGGACGCGCGAATGGATCTGCCCAAGCTAAAACCTTGTGATATCGGACAGCCGATTCAGGTCTGGGTACCTTCGGCGATCATTCGCGAAGCGGGCGAGGATCTGCGACTCGAAGTCACATATTGCGTGCTCGACCGGGTCGGCAACAATTCTCGCTGGGCGCCGGTGCGCAGGCTGAAGATCGGCTGCGCCAACGCCTACCTCAAAGTCCCGCTGAAAAAAAAACCGAAATCCTCTGAACCTCTCAGAAAGTAAATGTTTGGCAGAAACATGTGGCGAGGGAGCTTGCTCCCGCTGGGTGCGAAGCACCCCATCAAGACGTCTGATCGAGCTTTTTCAGCTAATCAGAGGTGACTTTTTTTCGACTGCTTCGCAGTCGAACGGGAGCAAGCTCCCTCGCCACAAGGACCGCGACATTCAATCACAACGCCCTTCTATGCATATTCCTAAAAGTTAGTTTATTAATTATTTATACACGTTTAGGGTATATGAACCGGACCACCGGACATTCTTGTTTTCGTACGCCACCTTTCCGCGGCGTTTCCATGAGATGTGAGGTAGGTATGGTCCGGAACACAATCACCCCAGTGCAGATCGCCAGGGCATTGCGTGCAGCCAAGGAGTGGCGCTGATGTCCAGTCTGGCAGACGCACTTGTCCAGAGTGATCTGGATATCGCCCCGTTGCTGTTGCCCGCGCAGGTTTTGCGCAACGATGCTCAAGCCATCAAGGCCGCCCATGAGCTGGCACAGGTCGCCCGTCTACAAGCGGCCAAACGTGACCAGCAGCGCAAGCTGCCGTGGTCGGAAGTCGAACAATTCACCCGCAGCGGCCTGGGCAGCATTGCCATCCCGCGTGAGTACGGCGGTCCACAGGTTTCATTCGTCACCCTTGCCGAGGTCTTCGCGATCATTTCCGCGGCCGACCCGGCGCTAGGGCAGATCCCGCAAAACCAGTTTGGCATCCTTAATCTAGTGCTCGGCAGCGCCACCGAAGCGCAGAAAAAACAGCTATTCAAAAGCGTGCTTGAAGGCTGGCGCATCGGCAATGCAGGCCCGGAGCGCGGCACCAAAAACACCCTCGAACTGAAAGCGCGAATCACCGCCGACGGCGATGGTTTCGTGATCAATGGGCAGAAGTTTTATTCCACCGGCGCGTTGTTCGCTCATTGGGTCGCCGTCAAAGCGCTGAACGATGACGGCAAGCAGGTACTGGCCTTCGTCCGCCGTGGCACGCCCGGTTTGCGCATCGTCGATGACTGGTCGGGTTTTGGCCAACGCACCACCGCCAGCGGCACTGTCTTGCTCAACAACGTGCGGGTAGACGCCGAGCTGGTGGTGGATAACTGGACGATCAACGACAAGCCGAACATTCAGGGTTCCGTCTCGCAGCTGATTCAAGCGGCCATCGACGCCGGCATTGCCCGAGGCGCTATCGACGACGCCATCGAGTTCGTGAAGACCCGTGCACGACCCTGGATCGACGCCAATGTTGAACGGGCCAGCGACGACCTCTATGTCATCGCCGACATCGGCAAACTGAAAATTGAACTGCACGCCGCTGAAGCCCTGCTGCGCAAGGCCGGGCAAGTGCTCGACCAGGTCAACGCCGCGCCGCTCACCGCCGAGTCCGCTGCCCGCGCCTCGATTGCCGTGGCCGAAGCCAAAGTGCTGACCACCGAAATCTCGTTGCTGTCCAGCGAAAAGCTCTTCGAACTCGCCGGCAGCCGCGCCACCCTCGCCGAATTCAATCTCGACCGTCACTGGCGTAACGCCCGCGTGCACACGCTGCACGATCCGGTGCGCTGGAAGTATCACGCTGTCGGCACGTATCACTTGAACGGCACGTTGCCCGCTCGTCATTCCTGGATTTAACGACCAGACACTTTTGACCAGATCTCTGGAGAAGCACATGCCTCTTTCTCACCACGTCGCGGTCATAACCAGCGATGAGCAAGCCCTGATCGTCGCCAGTGACCTGGCCGATGACTTCAAACGCGACAGCGCCCTGCGCGACCGCGAACGCCGTTTGCCACATCCGGAGCTGGAAGTGTTTTCCCGTTCGGGCCTATGGGGCATCAGCGTGCCAAAGGAATACGGTGGCGCGGGCGTTTCAAACGTCACCCTGGCCAAGGTCATCGCCTTGATCGCGCAGGCGGACGGCTCTCTCGGACAGATCCCCCAAAACCATTTCTACGCCCTCGAAGTGCTGCGAGTGAACGGCAGCGCCGAGCAGAAAAAACGCCTGTACGCCGAAGTTCTGGCCGGTCAGCGCTTTGGCAATGCCCTGGCAGAACTGGGCACCAAAACCGCCCACGACCGTGTCACCCGCCTGACCCGCGAAGGCGATGGTTATCGCATCAACGGCCGCAAGTTCTACGCCACAGGCGCCATTTACGCCCAACGCATCCCGACGTCAGTCATTGATGAAAACGGCGTGCAGCAACTGGCGTTCGTCCCGCGCGACAGCAAAGGCCTGACGGTTATCGACGACTGGAGCGGCTTTGGCCAGCGCACCACGGGCAGCGGTTCGGTGGTGTTCGAAGACGTCTACATCGCGGCCGAAGACGTGATCCCTTTTCAAAGCGCTTTCGAACGCCCGACACCGGTTGGCCCGTTGGCGCAGATTCTTCATGCGGCCATCGACACCGGCATTGCACGCGCGGCCTATGAAGATGCCCTGCACTTCGTGCGCACCAAAACCCGACCGTGGATTGATGCCACCCATGAAAAAGCCACCGAAGACCCGTTGACCATCAAGAGCTTCGGCCACCTGAGCATCCGACTGCATGCCACTGAAGCCTTGCTCGAACGTGCTGGCGAATACCTCGACAAGGCCCAGGCCGACACCAACGCCGAGACTGTCGCGGCGGCGTCTATTGCCATCGCTGAAGCGCGCGCC
This sequence comes from Pseudomonas sp. LBUM1643, assembly GCF_059716215.1. Taxonomy (NCBI): domain Bacteria; kingdom Pseudomonadati; phylum Pseudomonadota; class Gammaproteobacteria; order Pseudomonadales; family Pseudomonadaceae; genus Pseudomonas; species Pseudomonas sp. LBUM1643. Next base: position 232,852 of record NZ_CP166813.1, on the reverse strand, counting down.
ATCAGTACCGAAATCTCCCTGGCCGCAGGCAGCACGCTGTTTGAACTGGCTGGCAGCCAGGCGACCCTGATCGAACACGGTCTGGATCGCCATTGGCGCAATGCGCGCGTGCACACGCTGCACGACCCGGTGCGCTGGAAGTATCACGCCGTGGGCAACTACTACCTCAACGATGAAAACCCGCCACTGCGGGGGACCATCTGATGACCGCCAGCAAAAAGAAAATCCTGCTCAACGCGTTCAACATGAATTGCATCGGGCACATCAACCATGGCCTGTGGACGCATCCACGGGACAACTCCACTCAATACAAAACCATCGAATACTGGACCGAACTGGCACAACTGCTGGAGCGTGGGCTGTTTGACGGGTTGTTCATCGCCGACATCGTCGGTGTGTATGACGTCTACCAGAACTCGGTGGATGTGCCGCTGAAAGAGTCGATCCAGTTGCCCGTCAACGACCCGCTGCTGCTGGTGTCGGCCATGGCCGCCGTGACCAGGAACCTTGGTTTCGGCCTCACCGCCAACCTCACTTACGAGCCGCCGTATCTGTTCGCCCGACGCATGTCGACACTCGATCACCTGAGTCGCGGCCGAGTGGGCTGGAACATCGTCACCGGTTACCTCGACAGCGCCGCCAAGGCCATGGGCCTGAGTGAACAGGTCGAACACGACCGCCGCTATGACCAGGCTGACGAGTACCTCGAAGTGCTCTACAAGCTGTGGGAAGGCAGTTGGGAAAACGGCGCGGTGCTCAACGATCCGCAGCAGCGAATCTATGCGCAGCCGGAGAAGGTGCACAAGGTCGAGCACAAGGGCGAGTTCTATCAAGTCGAGGGCTATCACCTCTGCGAACCTTCGCCGCAACGTACGCCGGTGCTGTTCCAGGCCGGCAGCTCGGACCGTGGATTGCTGTTCGCCGGGCGTCACGCCGAGTGCGTGTTCATCAGCGGTCAGAACAAACCATCGACCAAGGTTCAGGTGGACAAGGTGCGCGCCAGCGCCGTTGCTGCCGGTCGCAACCCCGAGGACATCAAGGTGTTCATGGGGTTGAACGTGATCGTCGGCGCCACCGAAGAGCTTGCCTGGGCCAAGCATGCCGAGTACCTGAGCTACGCCAGCGCGGAAGCGGGCGTGGCGCATTTCTCGGCCTCGACCGGGATCGATTTTTCCGAGTACGAGATCGACGAACCGATCCAGTACGTGAAGAGCAACGCCATCCAGTCCGCGACCAAGAACCTGCAGAACAACGACTGGACCCGCCGCAAATTGTTGGAGCAACACGCCCTCGGTGGTCGTTACATCACCGTGGTGGGTTCGCCTGAGCAAGTGGCCGATGAGCTGGAATCGTGGATCGCTGAAACCGGTCTGGATGGCTTCAACCTGACGCGCATCGTCACGCCGGAAAGTTATGTGGATTTCATTGAACAGGTGATCCCGGAACTGCAGCGTCGAGGGTCGTACAAGACCGCTTATGACAACGGCTCCTTCAGGGAAAAGCTGTTTCACGAAGGCGCGCATTTGCCTGATCAACACACGGGTTCGGCGTTCCGCCGTTAAAAGCATCGCTAGCAGGCTAGCTCCCACAGTTGCAATGCATTCCTACTGTGGGAGCCAGCCTGCTGGCGATGAGGCCCAACCAGACAACACACATTCATGCACTGACTGGAATAACCATCATGACCAAGAAACGCCTCTCCCACCCAGTCAAAGCACTGGCCCTGGCCCTCGGCCTCTTCAGCTCCGCCAGCTTTGCCGCCGACCCGGCACTCAAGGTCGGCACCACCGCCGCCTTCGCCATCCCTCTGGAAGCGGCCGTCGAAGAAGCCAACAAACAAGGGCTGAAAGTAGAACTCGTCGAGTTCAGTGACTGGATCGCCCCCAATGTGAGCCTCGCCGCTGGCGACATCGACGTGAACTACTTCCAGCACATCCCGTTCCTGGAAAACGCCAAGGCCGCCGCCGGTTTTGACCTGGTGCCGTTTGCACCGGGGATCATCAACAACGTCGGCCTGTACTCGAAGAAATACAAAAGCTTCGACGATCTGCCAGAAGGCGCTACCGTCGCCATCGCCAACGACCCGATCAACAGCGGCCGCGGCCTGCAACTCCTGGCCAAGTCCGGCCTGATCACACTCAGACCCGGTGTTGGCTACAAGGCCACCGAAGAAGACATCGTCAGCAACCCAAAGAAAATCAAAATTCTCCAGGTGGAAGCCGTGCAACTGGTGCGCGCTTATGACGACGCCGATCTGGTGCAGGGCTACCCGGCCTACATCCGCTTGTCCAAGACCTTCGATGCCGGCTCTGCGCTGCTGTTCGACGGGCTCGACCACAAGGAATACGTCATCCAGTTCGTGATTCAGCCCAAGAGCAAAACCGATCCTCGCCTGATCAAGTTCGTCGACATTTACCAGCATTCGCCGGCGGTCCGTGCAGCGCTGGATAAAGCCCACGGCAAGCTCTACCAAGCCGGTTGGGAAAGCTGAGAATGACGGCTGCCACGCAACTGCGACTGGAAATTCCAGAGCAACGTCAGGCCCAAAAAGCCGAACTGCATCCAGACCTGAACCGCGCTCATGTGCGTTTTATCGGCCTGGGCAAAACCTACAACGGCCAGCAAGGTCCGGTCGCCGCCCTGCACGGCATCGACCTGGCGATTCAGCGCGGCGAAGTGTTCGGCATCATCGGCCGCAGCGGCGCTGGCAAGTCGTCGCTGATCCGCACCATCAACCGACTTGAACAGCCGAGCAGCGGTCGCGTGTTGATCGATCAGGTGGACATTGGCGAGTTCGATGAAGACCGGTTGGTCGCGCTGCGTCGGCGCATTGGCATGATCTTTCAGCATTTCAATTTGATGTCGGCCAAGACGGTTTGGCAGAACGTCGAATTGCCGCTGAAAGTGGCGGGTGTCCCGAAGGAAAAACGCGAGGAGAAAGTACGCGAATTATTGGAACTGGTGGGGCTTGAAGGTAAACACAAGGCCTATCCGGCGCAGCTCTCCGGCGGACAGAAACAACGCGTCGGCATCGCTCGCGCACTGGTCCACGATCCGGCGATTCTGCTGTGCGACGAAGCCACTTCAGCGCTCGACCCGCAGACCTCGCAATCGATCCTCGGGCTGCTGCGCGAGATCAACCAACGGCTCGGCCTGACCATCGTGCTGATCACTCACGAAATGGCGGTCATCCGCGATATCTGTGACCGGGTCGTGGTGCTTGAACACGGCCGGATCGTCGAACAGGGGCCGGTCTGGGAAGTGTTCGGCAACCCGCAGCATGAGGTCAGCAAGACCCTGCTTGCGCCGTTGCAACACGCGCTGCCGCAAGAGCTGCAAAGCCGCTTGCACGCGCAGCCTCCCACGTCGGACGCCGCCGTCGTACTGCGTCTGCAATTCACCGGCAGCGCCACCGACGAACCCGATCTGGCCGCGTTGTTCAGCGCCCTTGGCGGTCGCGTGCGGCTGCTGCAAGGTGGCGTGGAACGGATTCAGGGGCATGCGCTTGGACAACTGCTGTTGGCGGTGACAGGTTCATCTTTGGGCGCGGAAGAACTGCGCCAGCGCGCCGCCCTTTGGGCGCAACAGGTGGAGGTGTTGGGTTATGTGGTTTGATCGTTTGCTACAAGGCTTCATCGACACCTTCCTGATGGTCGGCGTGTCGTCGATGATCGCATTGCTGGCGGGCATACCGCTGGCGGTGATTCTGGTCACCAGCTCCAAGGGCGGTATCTACGAAGCACCGGCGCTGAACCGCGCATTGGGGGCGTTCGTGAACCTGTTTCGATCTATACCGTTTCTGATTCTGATGGTGGCGCTGATCCCGTTCACCCGCCTGATCGTCGGCACCACGTATGGCGTGTGGGCAGCGGTGGTCCCCCTGACAATCGCCGCCACACCATTCTTTGCGCGTATCGCCGAGGTCAGCTTGCGTGAGGTCGATCATGGGCTCATCGAAGCAGCACAGGCGATGGGATGCCGGCGCTGGCACATCGTCTGGCATGTACTGCTGCCGGAAGCGCTGCCGGGGATTGTCGGCGGTTTCACCATTACCCTGGTCACCATGATCAACTCCTCGGCCATGGCCGGTGCGATTGGCGCCGGTGGGTTGGGGGACATTGCGTATCGGTACGGCTATCAGCGATTCGATAGCCAGATCATGCTGACGGTGATCGTGTTGCTGGTGGTGTTGGTGGCTATTATCCAGCTGGGTGGGGATCGATTGGCGCGGGGTCTTAACAAACGCTGAATCAAGATCAAAAGATCGCAGCCTTCGGCAGCTCCTACATTGATCGGGTTCGCAAACGATGTTGTGTGTGTGTGTTCATTTACCGGGGTCACCGACGATGTTGGGGATGAACACTGACCCTGTAGGAGCTGCCGAAGGCTGCGATCTTGGCTGTAGGAAATCCACTACAAAACTGGACGTTTTCTCACAGAAAAATCAGCGTTCTTACAAGGCTGGTCCCTTCCCTTTGCAGGACGTTTCCTAGATTATTTCGCACGCGTGCGCCTGCAGAATTCCGTGCCTAGTCTCCGTCCGTCACTGCTCATCAGTGATCGGGTTTAGTAGCCCGGATCAATAGGTGCATAGCGTCTCATGCTCATGCCCGGCGCTCTGTCGGGTACTGAATATGGCGGCTGTGCGTGGGGCATCTTCGGATGCACCGGGTTTCCTATTGACCGGCCTACTAACCTGCGCACAGCTGCCACCCATCGTTTAGTAGGCGAGAAGTGTCGGCTCCCACGCAGCAATAGGAGCAACACAGATGAAAAAACCAGTCCCCGACCCACCCTCCAACGCAACCAAAAACGATGAACGTCTCAGAGACCGCTCCGCGCTCTACCGTGCAATCGATTTCTACCTGACCGGCGAGCAACCGTCCGCACCGGATGAACTTCGGTTCTACAACGTCAGCAACGATGTGAGCTTCGAAGATACCCAACTTTATATCGCTGATTTGCTGCGTTGCGCTTCGGTCACGGCGTACCAGTGCGGGGACCATCTCAAAGGCGCTGACAGGGCGATGGTGTTTTCCATCTGGCATTTGCTGGAGATCGCCAAGGCCATGGTTGATCGGTCGATTGATTGTCTGGGGATGAAGAACACCGAGGACTGATTCAGGTTTTTGGTGTTTATGGATACCGCCATCGCGAGCAGGCTCACTCCTACAATAGATCGTCAGCGGATACGACATGTGTGTAACACGATCCACTGTAGGAGTGAGCCTGCTCGCGATGGCTGCGCAGCAGCCCAAATCCCGATGGCGTATATTCGGCACACTCACATTACCCGCGCAGCCCACCATGAAACAAACCCCGGACGACCTCGAAAAAATCACCTCCACGACCTTGGGCCACTACAACTCGGTGGCCGAAGGCTTTCGTGAAGGGACGCGTGATCACGACGTCACCCAGAACATCGACGCCCTGCTACGGCATATTCAGGGCGAGGCGCCCTTCAACATCCTCGACTTCGGCTGCGGACCGGGACGCGACCTGCAAACCTTCACCCGCCTGGGCCACACCGCTGTCGGGCTTGATGGCTCAGAAAAGTTCGCGCAGATGGCGCGTGAAGACAGTGGGTGTGAAGTCTTGCAGCAAGACTTTCTAAAGCTAAATTTGCCAGACCAACGATTTGACGGCATTTTTGCCAACGCAGTCCTGTTTCATATCCCGCGCCAGGAACTACCTCGGGTATTGAAGCAGTTGCACGGTGCGTTGAAACCGGGTGGCGTGTTGTTCAGTTCCAATCCCCGTGGCGAAAATCAGGAAGGCTGGAACGGACCGCGTTATGGCGCATATCACGACTTGCCGGCGTGGCAGGCACTCCTGACCGACGCGGGGTTTGTGGAACTCGAGCATTACTACCGGCCAGCGGGGCTGCCGCGGGAGCAGCAGCCTTGGTTGGCGAGTGTCTGGCGTAAGCCGGTGTAGACAGGCAGGACGCCATCGTCGGAATGCCGCCCAGACCAAGCCCGCTCCCACAAGGTTTTGCGTCGTTCACAACATCCGGATTCGACACAAAACCAGTGGGAGCGTGGCTTGTTCTGGGCGGCATTCCGACGATGAGGCCCGCACATTCAACATGACTGTTGCCCGACATACCTGGATCGCTTGCTCGCGATTGTTTTCAGCGCGACACGCCAACCTGGTAGCTCACCACGCTCCCCTGCACACCAAATGTTGAAATGCTCTGCCCCGCCAGCCTCTGTCCATCCACCTCGCGCTTACGAGGGTCAAAATTGGCTATCAACCGTGTTCCATCGGTAAAGGTGGTCTGCTGCACCAGCCGATCCTCGGTGAGCCAGCGAAAATCCGTCATCGCCTGGGTGCCCAGTCGCTCATGCAACGGTCGGAAGAACGCATCCTGGCGAGCAATCAACGGTAAACGCTGCTTCAGTGTCGCGGCACTCAGGTGATAGAGCGGCGGTACGTTGTAGAGCAGTTGGGTCAACTCATTTTCCACCTGAACATTGGTCAACTTCAGGCTATCGAACGTCCAGTGATGGGTAGTGATCACCGATCCATGGAACACCGCCTGGTACAACGGCAAACGCATGACCGGATCGAAATAAAGACGACGATACGGCTCCTTGACCGGCACCGGGTTGAAAAAAACATCGGGTTGCTCGGGAGGAAACCATTGACCCAGATAATAGGGTGATGCCTGGTTTTTGCTCATGTCTTCGTCACCCCAGCCAAACACCGGTGTCTGCATACCATGGGCAAATAAAATGCCCTGTGCCGTCACAGCGTTTCCATCCTCGGATCCCATGGGCAGCTTGAGGGTTTCGTTGATCCAGCGACCGGCCGCGATGTTTTCGACGGCGTTCTGCGCCTGCGTCATGGTTGCGCCCGAACGGTAGCTGTCGAACAACATGCCGGCCGCCGTTACGTCGAGGAACCAGCTGTTGAAACCCGTCTTGGCTTCAATCGCCTTGATGCGCAATTCGAGCAACGGCCTGACGCACCGGGGATCGGTGTAGTACCCGCTATTGAGAAAACCACTTTTGACTCGACCGCTCTTCAGCACAATGCCGCAGTTACGGTAAGCGGCCGCCCCCAGGTGTGCAGTGGTCCAGTCGGCGTTCTCGGTCGACTTCAGCACTGTTTCGTAGGAGTCATAGGGCGCCATCAGATAACCCGCACTGACGGCCGCACGAACTGCTTCGGGATGCCAGAGTCCGGCTTCCCACGCCTCGCCTATTCCAAGCCAAAGACGGGGCAACTTCTCCCTCTGGAGTTGCTCAATCATGCTCACTGATACGCCGTCTCCCCACCGCTCGGGAAACTCGGCAAGAGCAGGCGCAAACACCTGCGCGACCTCTGCTCGTAGCGCCCCATAACGGTTGGCCAGCGCATTCATGTCCGGCTCGCCAGCGGTTTGCCAACTTTGCCGCGCTGCGCTGTTTAGCGCCGAGTTGAGTCCACGTATCAGTACACGTTGTTCATAACCATTGAGTTCACGCTTCGCTTGCAACAACACCCTTCGACTTTCCGCATCCAGATAGCCACGCACTTGAGTGGCCAAAGGCGTTTTACCCTTTAGCAACGCGATCAGCGTTGACCAGTCCCGTACATCGTCGAGCCCTAATAAACCTCCACCCCACAGGTAAATATGAGCGGCCCCGAGTAACTTTTCTCCGTCAGGGGTTTCAAGCAATTTGGCATCGAGGGTTTCATAGCGTCCAGTCTCAACCAACCATTGCCTATAGCGTTTGGCGCCACTCAGTTGATCGGCTTCACCCAGCGCAAGACGAAAGGTCAACGGTGCACTCGGGTCCAGCGTGGTGAATTCGTGGCTGGCCGATAAGGCAAGTTCCTTGCCCTCTGCGCTGAACTGCAGACGGTTATTGTAGGGATTGGTCATCAGCCAGTTCAGCGTGAAACCACCGTGATCAACGCCCCATAGCGGGAGACTCAAGTCCTGGGTGGTGTTGAGTTCACCCTGGTCCAGCAAAAAGGTTTGCCACTGTGAATCACCGGAGGGTACGTAATGCCCCTCGGCGAGCGGCCACATCAAGCCTTTGCCCATGGCGTTGCCGGGCTGCTTGAGGAAGCTCAGTTCACCAGGATCGCGGGCCGTGATGGACAGGGACAGGTCATGTTGATCGAGGGCGGCGCTGAGGGTCCAGGCACCGTCATCCCATTGCCAATCAAGTCGATTGGTAGTTTGTTGAAGATGGCTGACTTTATGTGCCGCAACACCCACCGAGGCTTGTACTGACGGTTGTTGTGCAGGGGTAACGCGGATAGCCAGCGTCGCGGGCTCAAGTTCGATACGCCACATCGAATTCTCAAGCACGTTAGCGGCAAGTACCGAGGAAGAAAAAAATAGAGTGCCTATCAACGATAGCCACCACAGGCGACGGGTTACGTGTGGCATCAAAGCCCCTCCTCCATCTGGGAGAGGGACCCTAACGCAACGTACCCGATCTGTAAGTAGGACCGTTCCCAAATATCATTTCGGGAACGATCGGAACACCGCTTACTGCGCCTCGCTCTTCGGTTCCCGGATCCTGTACCAGGCCACATACAGCGCCGGCAAAAACAGCAGCGTCAGCAAGGTCGCGATAATAATCCCGCCAATCATCGCGTAGGCCATCGGCCCCCAAAACACTTCCCGGGCAATGGGGATCATCCCCAGACTCGCCGCCGCCGCCGTCAGCAAGATCGGCCTGCGTCGATGCTCAGTGGCTTGTACCACCGACTCCCACGGTGAATAACCGTCCTTCTCGAACGCTTCGATCTGCGTCACCAGAATCACCGAGTTGCGGATGATGATACCGATCAGCGCCAGAATCCCCAGGATCGCCACGAAGCCCATCGGCGTGCCGGTCGGGATCAGCGCCAGCACCACGCCAATCAACCCGAGCGGCGCGACGCTGGCCACCAGGAACAGCTTCTGCACACTGTGCAGCTGGATCATCAGGAAGGTCGCCATCAAGAACAGCATCAGCGGCACGACCTTGGCGATCGGCCCCTGGGCCTTGCCGCTTTCCTCGACCGTACCACCGGTGGCGACCTTGTAGCCCACTGGCAACGTAGCGGCGAACTGGTCGATGGCCGGCTTGAGTTGTTTCACCAGGTCAGTCGGCTGAATCTCGTCACGCACGGCAGCCTTGATCGTGATAGTTGGCTTGCGGTCTCGACGCCACACCAGCGGCTGTTCCAGTTCATAGCGCACGGTCGCGAACGACAACAGCGGAATCGACGTCCCTCCCGGCGTGACGATCTGCAGGTTCTGCAAAGTTTGCGGAGTTCCGCGTTCGGCATCCACCGCACGGCCCACGACGTTGATCAGATAGATATCGTCATCCACCTGCGTCACCGGCGCGCCGACCACGATACTGTTCATCAGGTTGGCCACGTCTTCCGATGACAGCCCCAGTTGCCGTGCCTTGTCCTGGGCGATGTCGATCCGCAGGACTTTGCCCGGCTCGTTCCAGTCGTAAATGATCTCGCCGATGTGGGAGTTCTTATCCAGCTCGGTCGCCAGTGCAATGGCATGCTTGCGCACCTGATCGATGTCCTTGCCACTGACCCGATACTGAATAGGCCGACCCACGGGCGGACCCATTTCCAGCGCCTGGACGTAACTGCCGATGCCGACGAATTCTTTGCGCAGACGCTCACGCAAGCGCTGGCTCAGGGCCTCTCGCGATTCCAGGCCTTTGCTGACGATGATCAGTTGCGCGTAGTACGGGTTTTGCAATTGCTGGTCGAGGGGCAGGTAGAAACGGATCGCACCTTCGCCAATGTAGGTGCTCCAGCGCACGATGTCCGGATCGCCTTTAAGCGTTTCCTCGAGCTTGTTCACGGCCTTGCGGGTTTCGGCAATCGAGGCGTTTTGCGGCAGGTTGAGGTCGACGAGAATTTCCGGGCGGTCCGACGACGGGAAGAACTGGTTCTGCACGAATTGCATGGAAAACACCGACGCCACGAACAGCGCAATCGTGATCCCGATGGCCCACCAGCGATTGCGCATCGCCCACAGCATGCCGCTGTTGAACGCCCGACCCACGCGGCCAGGCTCTGCATTGTGCGGCTTCACATTGGCGCTGAGGATGTGCACGCCGATCACCGGGGCGAACAGCACCGCGACCACCCATGACACCAGCATCGCCACCGCGATCACCGCAAACAGCGTAAAGGTGTACTCACCCGCCGAGCTCGCGTTGAGGCCAATCGGCACGAAACCGGCGACAGTCACCAGCGTACCGGTGAGCATCGGGAAGGCGGTCGAGGTGTAGGCGAACGTCGCCGCCTGCTCCTTGGTTTCGCCCATCTCCAGGCGCGTGACCATCATCTCCACCGTGATCATCGCGTCGTCCACCAGCAGACCGAGGGCGATGATCAGCGCGCCGAGCGAGATCCGCTGCATGGTAATGCCGCTGTATTCCATGAACACAAACACCATCGCCAGCACCAGCGGGATCGAGCACGCCACCACCAGCCCGGCACGCACGCCAAGGCTGATGAAGCTGACGATCAATACAATGACTACCGCTTCGAACAACGCGCTGGTGAAACCGCCGACGGCTTTTTCCACCACTTCGGCCTGGTCGGAAACGCTGTGCACGCCCACGCCCACCGGCAAGTCGGCAGTCAGCTCTTCCATGCGTTGATGCAGGGCCTTGCCGAACTCCTGGATGTTGCCGCCCTTCTTCATCGCGATGGCCAGGCCTATGGCGGTCTGGCCGTTGAAGCGAAACTCGGGCGTCGACGGATCGACATAACCACGGCTGATTTCAGCGATGTCCGCCAGGCGATAGAAGCGATCGTTGAGCTTCAGATTGACGTTGGCCAGGTCTTTCTCAGACGCGAACTGGCCCGATGTACGCACCGAAATCCGCTCGGGACCTGCCTCGATCACCCCGGCCGGGGTCACCGCGTTCTGGGATTGCAGGCTCTGCACCACCTGGCGCTGATCGAGTCCCAGGGCGGCAAGTTTGCGCGTGGAGAAGTTCAGGTAGATCACTTCGTCCTGCTCGCCGATCATCTCGACTTTGCCCAGCCCCGGCACATCACGGATCTCTGCCCGGACCTGCTCGACGTAATCGCGTAGCTGGCGCAGCGACATGCCATCCGCCGTGAAGGCGTAGACCGAGCCGTACACGTCACCGAACTCGTCGTTGAACCCCGGCCCTTGCAGGCCTTGAGGGAAATCGCCGCGAATGTCGTTGATCTTCTTGCGCACCTGATACCAGATTTCCGGAATGTCCTTGGCACTGGTGGTGTCGCGCAAATAGACGAACACGGTGGATTCACCGGGTCGGGTGTAGCTTTTCACGTAGTCGAGGGAGTCGAGTTCTTCGAGCTTTTTTTCGATGCGGTCAGTGACCTGCTTGAGGGTCTCTTCCTGGGTTGCGCCCGGCCAGCGGGTCTGGATAACCATGGTCTTGATGGTGAACGAGGGGTCTTCCTCGCGGCCCAGGTTCATGTACGAGAACACACCCATCAACAACGCGACGAACATCAAGTACCAGACAAACGACTGATGCTTGAGGGCCCATTCGGATAAATTGAAACTCCCTTTCATTGTGGGCTTTCCTCGTCGATTTTCACTTTTTGCCCAGGTTTCAGGCTGTTCACGCCGGCGCTGACCACGCGCTCGCCAGACTTCACGCCATCGGCCAGCACCACGGTGTCATCCGTGCGGCTGATCAAGCGAACGTCTCGCGGAGAAACGGTTTGGGTTTGTGCGTCGATCACCCAGATTCGCTGCTTGCCGTCCACCTCCTGCAACGCGGTGACGGGCAATTCAATGCGCGGTTTGATCGCCGAACTGAGGGTCACGCTGATGGCCGTGCCGAGGCGAAAGCCCGGTGGTGTATCCGTCAGCGTCAGGCGTGCCCGGCGAGTGCGGGTCGCGCTCTGTGCCTGTGGCTCGATTTCTCGAATGATGGCGGTGGTGGTGATGCTCGGGTCCAGTTGCGCGGCGACCTGGAACACCACGTCCGCCGGCAGCTGGTCGACCAGGGTGTCCGGCAGGTCGATCACCGCTTCCTTGATGTCCGGCTGCGCCAGGGTCACGACTTGCTGGCCGGCCGTGACGACTTGCCCGGCTTCGGCATTCCACGCGGTGACGATAGCCTTGTGATCGGTGCGCAGTTCGACGTAGCCCAGTTGGTCCTTGGCCTGATCGACCGCGGCCTTGGCTTGATCGAGGGAGGCCTGGGTGGTTTTCAGGTCGGTCTGGGCAGCGTCCAGTTGCGCCTGGGCGCCCACGCCACGATTGAACAGTTCCTGCTGGCGTCGGGCATTGGCCTGGGCGTTGATGAATTGCGCCTGGATTTTCGCCAGATCGCCCTGGGCAGAACGCAATTGGTTCTGCTGATCCGTGGGATCAAGCGTGGCGAGCAAGGCGCCCTTTTCGACTTCGGCGCCCACGTCGACGTTGCGACTGGCAATGCGACCCGGCACGCGGAACCCGACATTGCTTTCATAACGCGCCTGGATAGTGCCGGCAAATCGGCCGAGGGTTTCTTCGTTCAGGGCCAGGACCTTGATCGACAGCACAGGGCGTACCGGCTCCGGTGGCGGCTCTTTTTTCGAGCAGGCCGCCAGCATGACAGCGGCTAAAACCAGCAATAGGCGCGTCATGGCTGATTCCCCACTTCCAGATCCTTGTATGTGTTTTCGGCCACTTCCACTTTTACACCGGGGTGCAGTAACTGACCGCCGGCAATGATTACTTTATCGCCGGCATTCAAGCCGCCGCTGATGACGACTTTTCCGGTGAGGTAACGGCCGACGGTGACGGTGTGCAGTTCAGCTTTGCCTTCGCCGTCTACCCGCCACACGGCGGGTTCGCTGATGTTTTTGGTCAGGGCTGACCACGGCAGGACTACGGCGGATTTGCCTGGCGTCTTCGCGGTGGCGCTCACTACTGAGCCCAGTTGCATGCCCTCCGGCAAACTGCTGAGCGTCACTTTGACTTGCACCGTGCCGGTCTGCGCAGATACAGCCGGGGTGATCTCGCGGACGGTGCCGGTGGTTTTGATGGCGGGATTGTCGAGCAAGCTCACAACCACTGTTTTATCCTCCGGCGCCTCGGTCAGCAGCGACTCGTAGATGTTGAACACGGCGTCGCGCTCGCCATCCCGGGCCAGGCTGAAAATAGGCACCGTGGCCTGCACCACTTGGCCGACTTCGGCCTGGCGCGCAGTAATCACCCCCGGAGCGTCGGCAATCAGCGAGGTGTAGCTCAATTGCTCTCGGGCATTGGCCAGTTGCGCCTGGGCGGCCGTCAGCGCGCTTTGGCTGCTGCGCAATGCGGCTTGGGCAGCATCGTATTCGCTTTGGCTGGTGTAACCCTTGGGCAGGAGTTTTTGCTGGCGGACGAAGGACGCGGCGGCCTGTTTGACCCGGGCCTGTTCGGCGGTGACCTGGGCCTGTGCCGAGTCGACATTGGTCTGCAGGTCTTTGGGATCAAGCTTGGCCAGCACTTGCTTGGCCGACACACGATCACCGACGTCGACCATGCGCTGAATGATCTTGCCCCCGACACGGAACGACAGTTCGGTCTGCACCCGTGCCTGGACATCGCCCGTGAGGGTCACCGTCGCCGCGTAATCCGCCAGCTCGACCTCTTGCACGAACACCCGGGGGCGGTCCTTTTCAGCCTGTTTTTTTTCGCCGCAGGCGGTCAGCAAAGCCAGGAGGCTCAACCCAACCACTAATTTCAATCCGGGACCAGCCATGCAGACTCCTTTGCGTAGAACGGGCGTGCGATTGTCGATACGACTGTGAGCTTAGAACAGGGTTCAACAGGCGCCTCTGATGCCCGTCAAATAAAGCGATAACACTGCATCGCACCCCAATCGAAACCCTGTCACACCCCTGTAGCAGCTGGCGAAGCCTGCGTTCGGCTGCGAAGCAGTCGTAAATCAGTACTCGCGGTGCAACAGACAGACCGTGCAAGCCGGACTGTGACTGCTTCGCAGCCGAACGCAGGCTTCGCCAGCTGCTACAGGGATCGTGGGGCAGCGGATGCTACAGGGCATAACGATGTTGCGGACAATAAGGCAAACTGATGCACCGCGCAGCTGGAAGCTCCCCAATGCTCAAAACTCTTGCAGTGGCCAATTATCGCTCGATCAACAAACTGGTCATTCCGCTGGGCCGTCTGAACCTCATTACCGGCCCCAACGGCAGTGGCAAATCCAACCTCTACCGAGCGTTGCGCCTGCTGGCGGAAACCGCTCAGGGCGGTGTGGTCAATGCATTGGCCCGTGAGGGCGGGCTGGATTCGACATTTTGGGCGGGGCCGGAGAGCATCTCTCGGCGCATGCGTAACGGGGAAGTGCCAATCCAGGCAACCGTGCGACAAGGCGTCAAACGCCTGCGCCTGGGGTTTGCCGGCGAAGACTTCAGCTATTCGATTGCCCTGGGCCTGCCGGAACCGAGTCTTTCTGAGTTCTCCCTTGATCCGGAAATCAAAAAGGAATGCATCTGGTCCGGTCCGTTCTACCGTCCCGCCAGCCTGCTGGTGGATCGCGATGGTCCGATGATCCGCACTCGCGACGGTCGTGGCTGGGAAGTGCTCGCCCAGCACACGCCAAATTTCGACAGCCTGTTCGATCAGGTCGGCAGTCTTCGCACGTCCCCCGAAGTCTTGCAGCTGCGCGAATTCATCCGACGCTGGCGCTTCTACGATCATTTTCGCAGCGATGCCGACGCGCCCGTTCGTCAACCACAATTGGGCACGCGCACACCGGTGTTGCATCACGACGGCCGGGACCTGGCGGCGGCGTTGCAAACCATTCGCGAAATCGGTGATCCCGACGCCTTGCAAGCGGCCGTCAGCGATGCGTTTCCCGGGGCGAGATTGAATATCGCACCGCTGCAAGGTGGACGGTTTGCCATCGAGTTTTATCAGGAAGGATTGTTGCGACCGTTATCGGCGGCCGAGTTATCAGACGGGACGTTGCGATACTTACTGCTGGTTGCCGCGTTGCTGACGCCTAGACCGCCATCACTGATGGTGCTGAACGAGCCGGAAACCAGCCTTCACCCGGACCTGTTGCCGGCGCTGGCGCGGTTGATTATTCGTGCGTCGCAGCAGTGTCAGGTGTGGGTGGTGTCCCATGCCCGACGATTGATTTCGGCATTGCAGGAGGACGATGAGTGCAACTGCATCGTGCTGGAGAAAAATCTCGGCCAGACCGGGATTGTCGGGCAACGGATGCTGGATGAGCCAGCGTGGAATTGGCCAGATTGACTGATCCAACGTTACGGCTGTGCTTTATGTGGAGTGACGGCGAATGCGCTTGGCGTTCTTGGAAATACCAAGCTGCCCGTCGAATTGTTTGTTAAACAAATTGACTGCCAAATTATTTCCGGAAAAGTTGAAGCGCTCAGAACCAATCGGCTCAGGTGTGGGGAATCGAGCTGACGCTTGAGGTGAGCCAGGCGTCTGAGGAAGAGCCGATAGGGGAGGCGCCGAAGGCAGAGGGGACGCTGGCCCCCCTTCTGAAACAGGTGAAGGCATAGCCATCGGATGTTTACCGCTTTCCACAAATGCTTTCAACGCAGGAATGGTTTCGGGGTCCCGAGCCGCCCAATAGGAACCTGCTCTCGATACCAATGTGAGTGCTCCCAAACCCAACGTAACAAATCCCAGGGTTTTCGCTGCGTCAGTGTCTCCTGTAATTCCCGCAACAGCACTGGCCACGCCCGCCAGACTCGTAAGCATCGTTGTGACGCCTGCCAAGGTCGAACCAGCGGCCCCCACCGTATATCTGCCTTTCAATTGACCAGCCGCTCCCCGTTGCAATGCGTCCTTCGCCAATTTGTAGGGGATGGCCGGGGACATGACAATTTTTGCGTTCGCCACACTTATCAGAGCGCTGAGCAGCCTCGGAATCCCACCCGTCGGATCACTAAGATTCACCGGATCCCCCAGACAATACGCATACGGATTCAAGCCACCCCGCCCAAACGGACTCAGCCGGTCAGGGCTGTTGAAACGCATCAGCACCGGGTTGAACGCCCGGTGCCCGTTGCCCAGCAAATAATGCCCGGTCACCGGGTCGCGACGCTCGCCGCCAAAACCGAGAAGACTGGTCAGACCGCTTTCGGCCGCATGATGACCGTAGGGTGTGTAGGCCTGCGGCAACACCCCCGCCGAATCGATCTGTTGCAAAACGGAGCGCTGCTGGTCGGTGGCCAACAACTGGCTATTGAGGCGGGCGTACTCGCGCGATTGCACGGCCAGCAGTTGCTCGCCCTGCTGGAATACAGATTGACTGGCCTGCCCTTGCAGCTCGGTGACCAGATGCTGATGGCGATAGAAACGCTGCAGGTCAGCATGACCGGCGTGCTCAAGTCCTGTGAGCAGGTCCAGTGCGTCATAGCGATACCGACAAACTTCGGCGGTTAAAGTCCTCATGGATAAACCTCTTGGTCGAACGCAAATATTGCACCGATACCAACGGTTTAACACCTAGCAGAAATGCTAGGTACCCGGAACGTCATACGCATGTCACGCACTCACCCCTGTCACTTACCCCTCAACAATAACGCTCTCAGGCCTGGTGTATCGCTTAGTGTTTTGCGCACCTGTGGTCATACAGCTTGAGCTGGTAATGCCAAGTAGACGAAAAACAGTTGGATCATCACTCAAAAAACTATTCTGCGGATTTGCCGGGATGAAAGAACACGACTATTTTCCCCAGCGTCGTAGGAAAGATCTATTTTTCGGTAGGACCCTTCAGGGATGGACACCTTTTGGCCAGACTCCCGGCCGAACCCTCACAAGGAAGCGAAAAAATGGCAGATGAAGAAGTGCCGCAGCCGATGGACACGCAGGATCTATTGAAGCTGCTGCTGGCGTTGCGAAAGGCGTTGAAAGCCAAGACGGCCTAAGCCTCATAGGGGCAAAAAATTCTCAATGTGTTCGTGTAGCTTCCTGTAGCAGCTGCGGAGCCTGCGAGGCTGCGTCGGGCTGCGGAGCAGCCCCAAAAAGGCGGTCCTTCGGCCCGCAACGCAGCCTCGTGCCTCGGCAGCTGCTACAGGGCTTGGCGGGCAGGCTCACTCCCAAATAAAAAACGCCGACGCTATTGGTAGCCGTCGGCGCTTGAAACCGTGAATGGTTTACCGCGTCAATCAGAACGCCGGCAGTACCGCACCGCTGTATTTCTTCTCGATGAAAGCCTTCACTTCAGGACTGGTCAACGCCTTGGCCAGTTTCTGGATGGCTACGCTGTCCTTGTTGTCCGGACGTGCCACCAGGAAGTTCACGTAAGGCGAATCGGCGCCTTCGATGATCAGCGCATCTTTTGCCGGGTTCAGACCTGCTTCCAGCGCGTAGTTGGTGTTGATCATGTCCAGGTCGACCTGGTCGAGAACACGCGGCAGCATGGCCGACTCAAGTTCTTTGAACTTGAAGTTGTGCGGGTTCTTGGCGATGTCTTTCGGCGTAGCCAGCGCGTTTTTCGGGTCTTTCAACTCGATCAGGCCAGCCTTCTGCAGCAGGATCAGGGCACGGCCGCTGTTGCTGCCTTCGTTCGGGATTGCGATGGTCGCGCCGTCTTTCAGCTCAGCCAGGGTTTTGACTTTCTTGGAGTAGCCACCGAACGGTTCCACGTGCACGCCTATGACGGTCACCAGGTGGGTGCCTTTGCCTTCGTTGAAGCTGTTCAGGTAAGGCAGGGTCTGGAAGTAGTTGGCGTCCAGACGCTTCTGGTCAACCTGAACGTTCGGCTGAACGTAGTCGGTGAACACTTTGATTTCCAGATCCACGCCTTCTTTGGCGAGGGTCGGTTTGATCAGTTCCAGAATTTCGGCGTGGGGAACCGGAGTCGCCGCCACTACCAGTTTTTCGCCAGCCTGGGCCAGGCCCGCGGTCAGGGCAGCCGCCAATGCGGTGAACAACAGAACCTTTTTCATGCAGTGTCCTTATCGAAAATCACGGTCGTCATCGACGACGGCTTCAAGTGAGGTGCCAGTGAAGTGCTATCGCTGGCGTGACGCGGACAATACCGGGATTTTTTATTCCCGAACAATATCTTTTATTCACTTTCATATTCCATTTTGTTCATACAGACGAGCAGACCTTTGTAGCAGCTGCCGAAGGCTGCGTTCGGGCGCGCAGCGGCCGCAAATCCAGCGCTGCGGTCTTCCAGTAATCCCTTGTTGTGCCGTTTTACGATTGCTGCGCAATCGAACGCAGCCTTCGGCAGCTGCTACACAATCAGCGCAAGGCGCTCGAACAAGTGCCTCAACCCGGATCGTTCTGAAGGGGAGCCGTTCTTAATAAGCCGAGCCACCTCCTGCTCAATTTGCTCGAGAGGCGCAGGCACCGACGGCAAATTCAAATGTTCAGGCAAAATCTCGTCGCCAGTGCTGACCAACAGCGCAAAGTGGATGACGTTTTCCAGCTCCCGGGTGTTACCGGGCCAGGGATGCTGCTCCAACACGTGCTGCGCCGCCTCGCTGATCAGCGGCACGGGCAAGTCGAGGCGCTGGCTATAAATGCCGAGAAAATATTCGGACAGCGACAGAATATCGCCCACCCGTTCGCGCAGGGCCGGCAGTTCGAGTTGGCCTTCGCTGAGGTAATGATAGAGACGCTCGTGAAATTTTCCGGCAGCCACGGCCTGCGCCAGATCAATGCTGGTGGCCGCGACCAGCCGCACGTCCACCGGGCTCGGCTGAGTTGCGCCAACGCGGGTGACTTCATGATTTTCCAGGGCCGCGAGCAACTTGATCTGAATCGGCAGCGGCAGGTCGCCGATCTCGTCCAGATACAACGTGCCGCCATTGGCTGAACCAAACCATCCAGCTCGACTGCTCGCCGCACCGCTGTAGCTGCCGGCGGCATAGCCGAACAACTCGGCGTCAGCGTACGTCGGGCTGATCGCACCGCAATTGACCGACACGAACAAACCACCACGATCGCTTGCACGATGGATATGACGCGCGAGCAATTCCTTGCCGCTGCCGGTTTCGCCACGAATCAATACACTGATGGCGCGCGGCGCCAGATTCTCCAGCTCCTGGCGCAATTGCCGCGAGCGCGGATCGACAAACACCAGCGCTTTGGCGCGGATGCTCAGCGGGCTTTTTTCGGCGTCGGGAAAGGTCAGCAGCGGCTGACCGAAGGTTTCAAAGCTCATGGCAGACTCCCGCCCAAAACCGCCGGGAGGCGGGGGCGTTTGAAAAAAGAAAAATTCAGGCGCGACGCAGGGCGTGATGTTCCATGCGGTTTTGCAGGCGATAGAGGTAAGCAAAACCCTGCTCCCAACGCTGGTGGCCGGACTTCACGTTGATGTGCCCCGCGCCCGCCAGAATCCCCGCCTCAGCCCCCCAGTTTCGCGCCAGCTCCAGTGCTCGCGGTGCGCTGACGGCGCTGTCGTTGTCGGAGCTGACGACCTGGCTCGGGAATGGCAAAAGATCCACAGGAATCGGCGCGAAGTTGCGCAAGGCCGGTGCGCAGGCTGGACGCTCGACGTCCGCTGGCGCGACCAGCAAGGCACCGCGCACCTGACGCAGAAATTGCACGGGCGCGGTGGCGGCCCAATGGGCAACGGTGATGCAACCCAGGCTATGGGCGATCAGGATGACCGGCGTGCTGTCAGCGGCAATCGCTTCGGCCAGCGCGGCCACCCAATCTTCACGGCGCGGTGTCAGCCAATCGGCCTGCTCCACCCGGGCGCTATTCGGCAAACTGTTCTGCCAGTGGCTTTGCCAATGATCTTCTGGCGATCCTTGCCAGCCCGGCACAATCAGGTAGCGAATTGATTCGTTGCGCATGGGGGAGCTCTCCTGCTGCGTGTCTGTTCCTGACCGAGTATAGGGAGCGAATTTATATCCGTTAAGGAATAAGAAGCTATTTATTAAGACCTAAATTGAATATACGGAAAAGCCGGTAGGCGCTGCCGAAGGCTGCGATCTGTTGATTTTGATTTTATGAAAAGAAAGATCAAGAGATCGCAGCCTTCGGCAGCTCCTACGGGCTGCGATTCATCAAGGGGAGCACTCAAACGACGGCAGATCAGGCGGGATACCCGAGCGAATCCCGCAGTCGGTACCAACTGATCGCCAGCGCCGCACCCAGTTGCCTGGCCGGGTACAACGGCAGGCGTGAGACCGGGGTCACGGGAAATTCCAGTTGCGCCACATCGCAACCCCGTACGGCCTGCGCCAGCACACGCCCCAACGCCGTCCCCATCGCCACACCGCGACCGCAATAACCGAAGGCAGTCCACACGCCATCCGCCAGTCGATGCAAGCGTGGCAAGTCATCAATGGTCATGCCCACCCGGCACGCCCAGCCGTGTACCCAGTCCACGCCCGCCAGTTCTGGAAAGCGCTCGATGGCAGCCGCAATGAGTTGCGCGCGTGTGGCGGGATCAAGCGTGTCGGCAGAGTGCCCGCGGCCGCCGATGACGAAGCGTCCGTCCGGATCGATACGGCAGTAGTAAGTGATTTTGCGTGTCTCGGAGACGCCCGCTCCGCGCGCCATGATGCGCTCACGCAAGGCTATCGGAAGAGGGTCGGTCGCAATCTGCGCGCTCGACACCGTGACATAGGATTGCGCAACGGCAGGCCACAGCCGGTCGGTATATGCATCCGTGGCCAGGATCACCTGCTTTGCACGAACCTGATGGCCATTCACGGTCAGCTCGACACCGCCTGCCACGGGCGTCATTGCACTGACGTGCGAGTGCTCATGAATCGCCGCCCCGCAAGTGAGTGCAGCGTCTGCTAGCCCGCGGGCATAGGCCAGTGGATGCACCGCGCCGGCACGCCGCTCGAGCAGACCGGCCGGCCAGAATGCCGAACCGGTCGCCTCGGCCATGGCGTCGCGGTCAAGGTAATGGGCGTCACCGCCGTGGTGATTGATTGCCCGCGCTCGCGTCTGGAGATACCGCGCCGATGCTTCGGAGAATGCGCCCTGGATCCAGCCATCGCGGGTCGGCGAACAATCGATCTTGTGACGCTCGACAAGCTCGAACAGCTCATCGGCGCTGCGATACCCAAACCGCATCATGCGCGTCGCGGTCTCGGCGCCAAACCGTTTGATCAGCGCCTCCGGTGTCGGTTTAAAGCCCGGGACCACTTGGCCGCCGTTGCGACCGGAGGCTCGGTGGGCGATTTCGGATGCCTCGAACAAGGCGACGTCGACACCCGACTCAGCAAGATGGAGCGCGGCGGACAAGCCGGTGAAGCCGCCACCGATCACGGCGACATCGACGTTGAGGGGCCCGGTGATCGGAGGTGTGGTGCGACGTGCAGCAGTGGTCGCCGCCCACAGCGTGGACGTTGGGAAGTGCATATTCGCTGTCATGAAAAAGCCTATACGGGTCTGCGGGTACGGAGACGGCAAGTGCCGCGTTGCGGCTCAACTGGCGTGCGTGACTCGGCGCAGGAAATCGCGCATCCGTTCATTGCTCGGTGCAGTCAACACCTCTCTGGACGGCCCTTGCTCGGCAATGCGTCCGCCATCGAGAAACAGCACGCGGTCGGAGACGTCACGGGCGAAGCCCATCTCGTGGGTGACGATGATCATGGTCATGCCTTTCTCGGCCAGCCCGCGCATCACCGCCAACACCTCGCCGACCAGTTCCGGGTCAAGCGCCGAGGTCGGTTCGTCAAACAGGATGGCTTCGGGTTGCATGGCCAACGCGCGGGCAATGGCAACACGCTGCTGCTGGCCCCCGGACAACTGATGAGGGAAGTGCTCGAATTTTTCCGCGAGGCCCACGCTGGCGAGCAGCTCGCGGCCCCGCTCGGTGGCCTCGCGAGGATCCTCGCCTTTCACATGCACCGGACCTTCGATCACGTTCTCTAGCGCCGTGCGATGAGGGAACAGATTGAATCGCTGGAACACCATCCCGACACGTTGCCGCACCTGGCGAATGTCCGATCGCGCTGCGTCTACCCGCAGGCCTTCGACCGTCACGCTGCCGGCCTCATAGCGCTCAAGCCCATTGATGCAGCGCAGCAGCGTGGACTTGCCGGAGCCCGAAGGTCCGATCAGACACACCACTTCGCCGGCATGGATTTCAGCGTTGATACCGCTTAGCACATGGTGGGTGCCGAATGACTTGCTCAGGTTCTCGATCTTGATCATTTCTGGGTCCCCATGCGTTTTTCGAGACGGCCGATCGCAAACATCATTGGCAAGCTCATCGCGAGGTACATCAGCGCGACAAGGGTAAATACCGTCGAACTCTGGAAGGTGGCGGCTGCGATCAGTTTGCTTTGCATCGACAGCTCGACCACGGTGATGACAGCGGTTTGGGAAGAGTCCTTGAGCATCATCACCACGTTGTTGCCATAGGGCGGCAACGCGATGCGCAACGCTTGCGGCAGCACCACCCGGCGCATCAATTTCGCGCGTGACATGCCAATCGACTGGGCGGCCTCGAACTGCCCGACATCCACGGCATCGATGCCGGCGCGAAACACTTCGGCCATGTACGAGGAATAGGCAATGCCCAGCCCCAGGGAACCGGCCTGAAACGCGGTCAGGCTGATGCCGATTTCCGGGATCACGAAGTACATGTAGAACAGCACCACGATGATCGGGATGCCTCGGATAACGTTGGTCAGCACGCGGCTGGCATGCGCAAGCGGCGCAATACCACTCACCCGCAACAGGGCCCAGAACAAGCCAAGCACGGTAGCGATCACCAGCGCGGTAGCGGTGATGTAGATCGTGGTCAGTGCGCCCTGCAACAGCATGGGCAGGTAGTCCACCGCATCAGTCAGGAAGGAATCGAACATCTGCAACCTCCGGAGCGTGTGCACGCGCCATCCCGGACTCAGGGACCGCGTGCGGGTTGGGAGAAAAAACGATCAGGAGGCGACGGCCCACTTCGCAAGAATGGTGCGCAATGTGCCGTCCTGGCGGAGCTTGTCGATGGCTGCGTTGAGCTTCACAAGGGTCTCGCTGTCACCCTTCTTCACCGCCAGCGCGATGTCGGTGGCGATCACTGGCTTATAGGTGTCGACCAGACGCACCTTCGCGCCAACCTGGCGTACCTGATAAGCGACGACCGGACCGTCAC
Source organism: Pseudomonas sp. LBUM1643 (assembly GCF_059716215.1). Classification (NCBI taxonomy): domain Bacteria; kingdom Pseudomonadati; phylum Pseudomonadota; class Gammaproteobacteria; order Pseudomonadales; family Pseudomonadaceae; genus Pseudomonas; species Pseudomonas sp. LBUM1643. The sequence continues at coordinate 209,825 of NZ_CP166813.1, read as the reverse complement.
CGAACGCCGCGTCCAGGCGACCAAGGGCGATGTCGCGAACCATGTCGGCCATCGTGTCGTAGAGCTTCACTTCCTTGAAGCCACTCACCGCCGTGATCGGTTCGACATAAGACGTGCCGACCTGCACGCCGATGACCTTGCCTTTAAGGTCAGCAAAACTCAGGTAAGCCGTGGTGTCCTTGGCGGGGACGATCAAGCCCTCGCCATAGCTCACAACGATGCTGGAAAAGTCGACCACTTCGGCGCGGGCCGGCGTGCGGGCGAACGCGGATGCAATGATCTGGATCTTGCCCGTTTGCAAGGCGGGGACGAGGGACGTGAATGGAATCGGCATGATTTCGGGTGTGAAGCCGACCTCCTTACCGACGGCATCGGCGATGTCGATCATCAAGCCTTTGAGGGTGTTGCTCTGCGGATCCAGGTAATTGAACGGCACCGCGCTGGGTGTGGCGCCGACCTTCAGCACTGGCATTTCAGCGTGTGCGGTCGACAGCAAGGCAACGGTGGAAACGACGGCGACCAACGATTTTATTGTTTTGTGCAGCATGTGGAATCCCCTTGTGAACCGCCTCTGGTAGCGCGCGGACCGTGCCGACGAAGATCGGTCAGGACGGAATATCAGGTTTCTAGCCTTATCGCATAGCGATATGCATGTATTGCATGCAGATTCGATCCTGCATCACCAACCCTTTACCGTCAATAGTCAAAAATTCGAGTGCACAGGAAGGTATTCACAACCCGCCAGATTCGCTTAGCCCCGCATACGCAGGATTAAATAACGTGAACGGGATATTTTCGGAGAGAGTTGGCAGCGACTTGACGCACTTCATCTATCGCTATACGGTCGCTTCTTATCGCGATGCAGTTTCTTTCCACTGACAATCGGACGGCGTTGTCGCCAAGCCACGGACCAACCATGAACCCTTCAGAATCGACGCTCTATGTGCAATCTCTCGCCACCGGAATCGCGGTGCTGGATGCCTTCGATCCGCAGCATGCGTCGATGAGTTTGCCGGAGATCGCCGTAGCTGCCGGCATCAGCCGTAGCGCTGCGCAGCGATTCGCCTTCACGCTGGAGGCCCTAGGCCTGTTGATCAAAGACCCGGTCAGCAAGCGCTATTCGTTATCGTCGCGCACCCTGGATGCAGGCTGTCACTACCTGCAGTCGCACTCGCTGCTGGACCGGGCCAACCCCTACCTCCTCGACCTGAATCGAAACGCGGGAGAAACGGTCAACCTCGCTGAACCGGTGGGGACGGACATGATCTACATCGGCCGGTTTCCAAGTCCCACGCGCCTGTTGGTGCACATGCCGGTGGGGCGTCGCATTCCGATGTATTGCTCTTCAACCGGACGCGCCTATCTCTCGTCGCTGCCTGAAGAGCACGCCATCGAAATCCTGGAAAGCACCCAGCGGATTCGCTTCACGCCCAACACCGTCGTCGATCTGCAAGAACTGCTCGGCCGCCTGCAACTGGCACGGGAAGAAGGCTATGCGTACTGCAATGAGGAATATTACCGAGGCGACCTAGCATTGGCTGTGCCGGTGTTCGACCTCAATCATCAGGTGGTCGCGAGCCTGCAGATGTCCGTGCCGGTGTCCAAGTGGACGCTCAAGAAAGCAGTATCGCGCTTCGTCCCGATGATGCAGGACACGGCACGATTGATCTCGACCACGCCACCCACCCAGCGGCCGCTGACCTCGTTTCTCGGCCCGAACATCGAACAGCCGTAACGACGACCCAACCATCAGCCAGGTCTGGCGAAGAAAAAAAAGGGCCGCACCCTGCCAAGGAGACGGCCCCGGAAAAACGACATTTTTTAACGCGCGGTAATCACCGACAACTTGGTAATACCTGCCCGCTCAATTGACGCCATGGCTCGCGCCACTTCGCCATAATTCACTCCGTCGTCCGCCTGCAATTGCACGCGCACCTCCGGGTCCTTGGCCTTCGCCGACTTGAGGTTGAACTCCAGCAGGTCCGGCTGGATTTCATCCTTGTTGATAAACAGTTTCCCGGCCCCGTCGATGCTCACCACCAGCGGATCCTTCTGCTCGACCGGCGCCACGGCTTCGGTCTTGGGCAGGTTGATCGGTATGGCATTGGTCAGCAGCGGTGCGGTGACGATGAACACCACCAGCAGCACCAGCATGACGTCCACCAGCGGTGTCACGTTTATCTCACTCAGTACCTCGTCGCTGTCTTGCGTGGAGAAGGCCATATCAGGACGCCTCCTTCACTTTCTGCGCGTTGCCCGAGGCCACGGTTTTATGCGCCGTCGGGTGAATCAGCACGCGGAACGAACTCTTCTGCGCCAGGCTGTAGAAGTCATGGGCGAAGTCATCCAGGTCCGCCGCCGTCAGTTTCAGACGACGCAAAAAGTAGTTGTAAACCAGCACTGCCGGCACCGCGACCGCGATCCCCACACCCGTGGCGACGAGTGCCGCACCAATTGGTCCGGCGACCGTTTCCAGACTCGCCGAGCCTGCCGCGCTGATACCTTTCAACGCTTCCATGATTCCCCACACCGTGCCGAACAACCCAATGAACGGCGACGTACTGCCAATACTGGCGACCACTGCCAACCCGGTTTCCAGCGAACGGCGCTCCCGCACGATCTGCTGACGCAAGGCTCGCTCGAGGCGATCCTGATGATTGATCGCCTGACTCAGATCCGCCGCGTGTGGCGCTTCACCGACCTGGATTGCCGCGTAGCCGGCTTGCGCCACCCGCGCCGCAGCGCCTGGCTGGGTTTCAGCCAATTCTGCCGCCGAATCAAGACTCGATGCGGCCCAAAACTTTTTATGAAACTTGCGATCCTGAGCTTTCAGTCGGCCGAACTGCACGCCCTTGAGCAAAGCCAGTCCCCAGGTCGCAACGGAAAAAACCACCAGCAGCCAGATCACCGCGCTTTCGATGGATTCAAGTGGAGATGCCAGTAACGTCATGGTGGATTCCTCGTGTAAACGTTTCGCGTGAAATAGGTTTCTGTTTAATGAATTTTGAAATCGATGGGCACGCTGACCCAGCCGTCCCGGGCGACATCACCCTGTTTGGCGGGCACAAAACTCCAGCGCTTCACAGCGCTCAGGGCTGCATCGTCGAGGGCTTCGCGACCGCTGCTTTTCTGAATCTGAATCTCGCCGGGCTTGCCGCTGGCGAGCACGTGTACCCGCAGTAACACCGTCCCTTCCCAACCGCGACGCTGGGCCAGCGACGGGTATTCTGGCGCCGGGTTTTTCAGGTACCCGGCGTTGGCCGAGGCCGGTGTCACCGGAGCAGGTGCGGGTGGAGCGGGTGGCGCCGGCGCGGCAACAGGTGCGACCGGTTGCGGTGGTGCTGGCGGTTTCTCAACCGCTTTGGGCACCGGTTTCGGAATCGGTTTGGCGACCGGTTTCGGCTTCGGAACCGGTTTTGGCGGCGGTGGTTTTACCGCCAGTTCGTCCTCCACCGGCGGCGGTGGCTCGACCACCTCTTGAACAGGCGGCGGTGGCGGCTCGACCACCGGCGGTGCCGGTTGCGAAAACTCGATAGTCATCGGTGGAATTTCCGGCGGCACGATCGGCAGCACGGCGGTCGGCTGTTGGCTGACCCAATAGATCACCGCACCGTGTACCAACAGCGCCAGCACACCCAGCAGAATCGTTTCCCGGCGACTGAGAATGCCCTTGGGCGCACGCTGCAAACGCAGCTGCCCCAAGGGCACGCGATGTACCCGGCCGAGGTCGACCAACTCGCCACCCGGCCCCTGGCGCCACAGCACCTCTTGTGCGCTGGCGGCGGTCTGGACATTACCCATTGATTTACTCCTGCGGTCTCTTTGCGAATATCCCGATAGGCCGGACCCGACATCCCCCGTACGACGTATCGATGGGTGAATCATTGGGCTAGACGCTTATCTCTGAAAGTAATCTTTAAAGTTATGGATAGATCGAAAACGAATATTAAAAATGATCGACTCTCTGGGGCCCTTATCTTTCAAGGGGTCTGGCCATGAGGCTGACAACGCATGCTTTTGCGGCATGGAAAATATTCACGGCAGGCATGGATTCGAAGGGTTTCTGCACATGCACACGCCCTCTTACAACGGCGATAGCTAAAGCGACGGCGGACGCTTTAGAACAGCAACGGCTTCTGGCCACAGGAGCCACCAATGCTTACGGTTCAGGCACATCGAAACAATGCTCTATCTATATTCAATACAGATCTAATAAATATGCAGATGCCTCGTTGACGGAATAAGCGCTTGCATTTAAACCTCCAGCACTCCTCGTCGCAGATGCCTTCGAGCTATTCTCAGGATGCCGGAAAAGCATATGGATCTTCGCCAGTTGCGCTACTTCATCGCCCTCAACGAGCACCGCAGTTTTGTCCGCGCGGCCGACGCCATGGGCATTACTCAACCGGCGTTCAGCCGCAGTATTCAGGGGTTGGAGCAGGAGTTCGGCTGCGTGCTGGTGGATCGTGGCAATAAGGACTTGCGCCCGACACCCGAGGGCCAGGTAGTGCTGCAACATGCGTTGACGCTGGTGCAGGGCGCCGCGCTGCTTAGCGCTGAAGTCGCGCAAATGACCAAGCTCGATGCCGGCGAATTACGCTTTGGCTGTGGTCCTGCCCCAGCGGTGAAACTGGTGCCGGATGCGGTGGCCCAATTCATCAACGCCCACCCGAAAGTGCGCACCTGCTTTCAGGTGGATAACTGGGAAAAACTCAGCCGCGCCCTGAGCCGCGAGGAGATAGAGTTCTTCATCACCGACATCCGTCATTTCGAAGCCGACCCCAACTTTCAGACTCAGGCACTGACGCCCAGGCGAGGGGTGTTCTTCTGCAGACCGGGTCATCCGTTGTTGGCGAAGGAAAGCCTGTCGACCAACGACATGTTCGACTACCCGCTGGCGACCACGCTGATCCCGCCGGGCGTTCGCAAGCTGTTGGCGAACCTCAGTGGACGGACCGATTTTTCTCCGAGTATCGAGACCGAACATTTTCCGGCGCTGGTGAAGATCGTGCTGCAATCGAACGCCATCGGCGTGGGCACTCAAGAAGCATTTGTCGAGGACATTGCCAAAGGGTCTTTAGTGCTGCTGCACTGGCGCAATCTGCCGCAAAACATTGAGACCATGAATTCGCGGTGCGGGATTGTGAGTCGGACGGGGTTTCGGTTGTCGCCGGCGGCGAGAGCGATGATTGAGACGTTGATGGCGGTGGATAAGCAGGAGATGAGTGTTGCGATTTAGGAAGCTTTCGCGAGCAAGCCCACTCCCACAGAGGTTCCTCGTTGTTCACAAATAATGTGTTCACCGGAGATCAAAATGTGGGAGCCAGCCTGCTGGCGATGAGGCCATCAGACCCTCACACCCTCCACGGCCCGCCCCTGAACTTCCTCCCTGCGCACAAACCGGTTCGCCCGCCCAAACGTCCCGACATCATTAAACCGAACGCCCATCTCACGCATGACTTTATGCGCCACCGGCACGGTCATCTGGCGGATGTAAAACGGTTCCTTCACCACAAAATGGTGGATCCCGTGGCTGCTGCCAAAGTTGAAGCAAAACGCTTGCAACGGCCACATCCACCATGGGTTCAGCACCTGGGTCTGCTGAATCACATTGCCCGGTTCCACATCACCGTAGTAGTGCATGTTGGAACTGACGAAGTGCAGGCAAAACGTGCGCAGAACGTTCGGGCCGATGATCACGACGGCGGCGATATCGATCACCTGCATCACTGACAGCGTGGTCGCCGACCATTCAATCGGCGCCCCAAACAGATGCGCGACACCGTTGGCGGTATGGAACCCGAGAAACACGTACCACGCGCCCCAGTGCACCAACGCCAGCGGTGCGTATACCTTCAGCGTGCGTTTGATGATGCTGAATTTATGCGTCCAGGTTTTGGCCCGCAGCATGCGAATCAATGCCGACATGATGTTGTCGCCGATCATCAGGAATCGGGCAAACCCCCAAGGCTCGCCGTTGGTGATTGCCCGCTCCTCCATGTCGGTCTCCGTACCGGACACCTTGTGGTGATTGAGGTGCAGATGGCGGCGGATCCACGGGTTGATCGTGCTCGGCCGCGCCAGCCAGACCAGGCCCATCATCACATTGTGCGGCACGCGTTTTTTACGGAAGTACATGCTATGTATCAGGTCGTGCTCGAGCTCGTGGGTCAGGGACGCGAAGAACGCGTTGAGCAACAGGCACACCCACCAGGCCATGTAACCGTTGATATAGAGCGCCGCCGAACCGATCATGCCGGCCAGCGCGAACGCCAGAATGCCCACGCCCAACGCGTCCTGATGGTTGAGAATCGGGTAGCGCTGACGCAGTTCGACGCCCTTGGCCAGCACCACTTCGCGAATATGCGCTGATCGTTGAGATGCATTCAGTCGCTGGGGACTTGCAGAAGTACCGTCCATGCTTCCATCCTCTGTTTATTGATGTTCGCATCCTGCCCTGCGAACCCTCGCAAGGTGGTAGCCGTGAACGCCAACCTGTTGACCGGAAGCGCCAATCAGCATGACTGAACCGACCTCCCTCGCCAGCTGGACCCGCGCCCTGCGCAAGCAACTCGATGCGTTGGGGCTGGACAGCACCGCCCTGTGTCATCAGGCGGGGCTCGACCCGCAGTTGATGGACGACCCTAACGCCCGTTATCCGTTGTCAGGCACCACGCGCCTGTGGGAAATCGCGGTGCAGGTCAGCGGCGACCCGGCGATTGGCCTGCGGGTGTCGCGCTTTGTCAGCCCGACCACTTTTCACGCGCTCGGGTATGCGCTGGTGGCCAGCGGCAGTTTGCGCGAGGTGTTCGAGCGAATCGTGCGCTATCACCAGGTGGTCAGCGACGCCCTTGAGCTTGAATTGACCCGCACCGAAGATCGCTATCGCTTTCGCCTGAAGATTGCGCCGGGCACTCCGGCACCGGCGTATGAAGCCATCGACGCCTTCACCGCGATTTACGTGCGCACGTGCCGCAATCGCCTGGGTCGCGAGTATGCTCCGCTGGCGGTGTACCTGAGGCGTCCGGAACCGGCGGACGCGCACCAATGGCACAAGGTCTTTCGCTCCCCGGTGTACTTTGCCGCGGACGAAGATCGACTGGAATTTTCCCTGGTGGATTTCGACAGCCATCTGGACGATGCCAACCCGGAACTGGCCGAGCACAACGAAACCGTGCTCAAGCGCGCCCTGGCGCAACTCAAGCCGCTGACCTGGGAACGCAAGGTGCGCGACGCGATTGAAGAGCAGTTGCCCGAGGGCGAGCCCAGTGCGGAACACATTGCCAAGTCCCTGCACCTGAGTTTGCGCAGCCTGCAACGGCACCTGGCGGATGAGGGGTGTCGGTTCGATACGCTGCTCAATGAAAGCCGCGAGAACCTGGCGTTGCTGCATTTGCGGGACCCGCAATGCTCGCTGAGTGAGATCAGTTATTTGTTGGGGTTTGCGGATACGAGTAGTTTCAGTCGGGCGTTCAAGCGCTGGACAGGGATGACGCCGGGGCAGTTTCGGGATGGGTTGCGGTGATGGGTTCAGGTCTGGAGGGTGGTGTTGTCTGGGCGGGCCTCTTCGCGGGCAAGCCCGGCCCCACATTTATCGTTGGTGAACACAAAATATGTGGCCAATAGTAAACACTGTGGGAGCGGGCTTGCCCGCGATGAGGCCAGACCAGACACCGAAATAACCCCTAACGCCCGCGATCACGCCGCAACAACTTGCGCACCCGAGCCACCAGCTCGCTCACGGTGAAGGGCTTGAGCAGGTAATCGTCTTCATGCAGCTCCAGCCCGCGCAGGCGATCCTCGATGCCGTCCCTGGTGGTGAGGAACAGTACCGGCGTGGCGCCAAGCTTGCGGACCTGTTGCTGCAACTGCCAGCCGTTAAGTCCTGGCAGCATCACATCAAGGATGATCAAGTCGTATTCGCCGGACTCGATGAAGCGACGACCGTCCATCCCGTTCAGCGCCACATCGACGGCATAACTGGCTTCGCTCAGGCCGTTGGCCAGGAGTTTGGCGGTCTCCGGCTCGTCTTCTACTAACAGCACACGCATGGCACACCTCAATTGTCGTCTGTACAGGCTAGGCGCCTTTGTGGACAAAGCCCACCTTTAAAAGATCGCCAATGCCCGCAACCGACCGGCGTCAAGAATCTCGATCTCGCCGTACTTCAGGTTCACGATCCCTTGTCCCTGCAAGTCTTTGAGGAGTTGATTGGTGGTCTGGCGCGATAACGACAACATGGAAGCCAGCTGGTCTTGCGGGAGCTGCAGTACGCGGCGCGGCGGATCGAGCTCGCCGTAGCTGTCGGCAATCATCAGCAAGCGGTGCGCCAGGCGTGCCAATGCGGGCATCAGGCTGAGTTGTTCAAGGTTGATGAAGGTCAGGCGCAGTTTCTGGCTCATCAACAATGCCAGTTGCCGCCAGTACACCGGCTGTTCGTCGAGCAAGGCCAGCAGCGCGGTTTGCGGGATGTGCAGCAGGGTGCATTGACCCAGCGCGAACGCATCATGGGTCCGCGCCTGCCCATCGAACAGGCAGATTTCGCCGAACCAGTGAGGCTGCTCGACCAGACTCAGCAGCGCCTCCTTTCCCTGCTCATTGACGGCGCCGATGCGCACGGCTCCTTCGAGCACGGCGTACAACCCGCAGGGCGGATCGCCGCGTTTGAACAAACGCTGTCCCGGCGACAAGCTTCGCAACCTGGCGGCGGACAGCAGGCTATCCTGTAAGGACACAGGTAGATGACTGAACCATTGGCCGCTCATCAAGCGCGAACGCCAGACCTGCATGTCCATGAAAACTCCTTGAGATTGTCGTCTGGCTGACAGAGCGAAAGATGAACCCGGGTCATGATCAAGCACCCTACAGGAGGAATAACAATGAAAAAAAGCCTGGTTGACCACCTCAGTCAATATGCCGCGTATCACCGTGATCCGAGAAACATCGCCAGTCATTTCATCGGCATTCCGTTGATTGTGGTCGCAGTAGCGGTGTTGCTGTCCCGGCCGCAATGGGCGGGAGGCTGGCTGTCGCCGGCGGTACTGGTATCGCTGGCATCGGCCTGGTTCTACCTGCGCCTGGAACTGCGCCTCGGGGTCTTGATGACGGTGCTCCTCGGGCTGTGTATCTGGGCCGGTCACGTGTTGGCGCAGCAAAGCACCCTGGTCTGGTTGAGCAGTGGCGCAGCGATGTTCGTGGTGGGCTGGGCGATTCAGTTTGTCGGCCATCACTACGAAGGACGCAAGCCGGCGTTTGTCGATGACGTGACGGGGCTGATTGTCGGGCCGCTGTTTGTGGTGGCCGAACTGGCGTTTTTGCTGGGGATGCGACATGACCTGAAAGAGCAGATCGAAGCGCGGGCGGGTGGGGTGCGGGTCAATCCGAAAAAGGCGGCGGCTTAGGCCGCTTTAAAAGATCGCAGCCTGCGGCAGCTCCTACAGTGGGTGGGTTGATCACGAATTTTGTGTTCAACCCACCCACTGTAGGAGCTGCCGCAGGCTGCGATCTTTTGATCTTAAATGTTGGCGACTTTCTGCCAGACCTTCGGCTTGAAGAACAAGGTTTCGCCCTTTGCCAACCCGGTCAGGCTGTCGTGATCCTTGACCACTTCGGCTTCGATCAACTCGCTCTGGCCTTCGACCTTCAGTGTCACCCGGGTCGTTGCGCCCAACGGACGGATATCCCGCACTTCGGCCGCATGGTGATCTTCCAGCTCATGGCGCGACAGCGACACTTCGTGCGGACGAAACAACACGTGGTTGTCCTCACCCAGGTGCAACCGATTCGAATCGCCCAGAAAGTGATAAACGAAATCGCTGGCCGGGTTCTCGTAAACGTCGCCCGGTGAACCGATCTGCTCGATCACGCCCTTGTTCATGACCACGATGCGGTCGGCCACTTCCATGGCTTCTTCCTGGTCGTGGGTCACGAACACCGACGTCAGGTTGATGTCTTCGTGCAGGCGCGCCAACCAGCGGCGCAGCTCTTTACGGACCTTGGCGTCGAGGGCGCCGAAAGGTTCGTCGAGCAGCAGCACTTTGGGTTCGACCGCCAGGGCGCGAGCCAACGCAATACGCTGGCGCTGACCACCGGAAAGTTGTTCCGGGTAGCGATCCGACAGCCAGTCCAGCTGCACCATGTTCAGCAGTTCGTGAACCTTCACCGCGATCTGGCTTTCGCTCGGGCGCTGGTTTTTCGGTTTCATGCGCAGGCCGAACGCGACGTTGTCGAACACCGTCATGTGGCGGAACAGCGCGTAGTGCTGGAACACGAAACCGACGTTGCGATCACGCACGTCGTGGCCCGAAACGTCCTCGCCGTGGAACACGATGTTGCCCTGATCCGGCGTTTCCAGGCCGGCGATAATCCGCAGCAGCGTGGTCTTGCCGCAACCCGACGGGCCAAGCAGCGCGACGAGTTCGCCGCTATGAATGTCCAGGCTGATGTTGTCCAGCGCCTTGAACGCATTGAAATTCTTGCTGACGTTACGCACTTCGATCGACATGAATTATTCCTCCGCGGCGCTGGCGCGCAGGCGGTTAATACGGTTTTCGCTCCACTGCTTCAGCAGCAGGATGAAGAGCGCCATGATCAGCAACAGGCTCGCTACCGCGAACGCGGCCACGTGGTTGTATTCGTTGTAGAGGATCTCGACGTGCAACGGCAAGGTGTTGGTCACCCCGCGAATATGCCCGGAAACCACCGACACCGCACCGAACTCACCCATGGCCCGCGCCGTACACAGCACCACGCCATAAATCAGGCCCCATTTGATGTTGGGAACGGTGATGTGCCAAAACATCTGCCAGCCATTGGCTCCGAGCAGGCGAGCGGCCTCTTCTTCCTGAGTGCCCTGCTCCTGCATCAGCGGGATCAGTTCGCGTGCCACGAACGGCACAGTGACGAAGATCGTGGCCAGAACGATGCCGGGCAAGGCGAAGACGATCTGGATATCGTGGTCCTGCAACCACGGCCCGAACAGGCCTTGAGCGCCGAACATCAACACATAGACCAGGCCCGCGATCACCGGCGATACCGAGAACGGCAGGTCGATCAGGGTGACCAGCATGCTCTTGCCGCGGAACGAGTACTTGCTGACGCACCACGCCGCGCTGACGCCGAACACCACATTCAAGGGCACCGAAATCGCAACGGCGATCAGCGTGAGCTTCAATGCGGAAACAGCATCCGGCTCAAAGATCGCGGTGAAGAACGCGCCAATCCCGAGTTTCAGCCCTTGGGACACCACGATCACCAGCGGCAACAGCAGAAAGAGTGCAAAAACCAGCCAGCCAAGGCCGATCAGGATTCGGCGTGAACTGGCGCTGCCACGGCGGGCAGCGTTGGAGGAAGCAGCAGCAATAGACGATTGGGACATGTGTGCGCCTCCTTATGGGGTTTCGATGCGCCGCTGCAGCAAGTTGATCAGCAGCAACAGGACAAAGGAAACCACCAGCATCAGTACGCCAATGGACGTGGCGCCGGTGTAATCGTACTGGTCGAGTTTGACCATGATCAGCAACGGCAGAATTTCGGTTTTCATCGGCATGTTACCGGCGATGAAAATCACCGAACCGTACTCACCAACCCCGCGGGCAAAGGCCAGCGCGAACCCTGTCAGCCAGGCGGGCAAGAGTGCGGGCACGAGGATATGGCGGAAAACCTGTAACGGTTTGGCACCCAGGCACGCCGCCGCTTCCTCCACTTCACGTGGGATATCGGCCAATACTGGCTGTACGGTACGTACCACGAATGGAAGCGTCACGAACGTCAGTGCGAGCGTGATGCCGATGGGGGTGTAGGCGATCTTGAACCCCAGGTCCGCGGCAAACTGGCCAACCCAGCCATTCGGCGCGTACAGCGCGGTCAAGGCGATACCGGCCACGGCGGTGGGCAATGCGAAGGGCAGATCGATCATCGCATCGATGATCTTGCGACCCGGGAAGGTGTAGCGCACCAGCACCCAGGCCAGCAGCGTGCCGATGATGCCGTTGATGATCGCGGCATACAGCGCGGTGCCGAAGCTGAGCTTCATGGCCGCCAGCACACGAGGTGCCGAAATGATTGCCCAGAACTGATCCCAGGAGAGTTGAGCGGCATGGATGAACATCGCCGCCAGTGGAATAAGCACAATCAGGCTGAGGTACACCAAGGTGTAACCCAGCGTCAGCCCGAAGCCGGGTATGACGGGGGAGATACGACGCGACATAAAAGTCCCTGGTTGAGAACGCACAAAGCCCCGACGGTAAAATCGGGGCTCATTTATGACCTATTAAAGATTACTGCGCCTGATAAATCTGGTCGAACACACCACCGTCATTAAAGAATTTCGGTTGTGCTGTTTTCCAGCCGCCGAAGTCCTTATCGATGGTCACCAGATCAAGCGTCGGGAACTGCTTGGCGTACTTGGCGGCCACGTCCTTGTCACGTGGACGATAGAAGTTCTTCGCCGCGATCTCCTGACCGGCCGGGCTGTACAGGTGCTTGAGGTACGCTTCGGCGATCTGCTCGTTACCCTTTTTCTCGGCGTTCTTGTCGACTACAGCGACTGGTGGCTCAGCGAGGATCGACAGCGAAGGCACGACAATCTCGAACTTGTCGGCACCGCCGTCTTCTTTCAGCGCCAGGAACGCCTCGTTTTCCCAGGCCAGCAACACGTCACCCTGACCGTTGTTGACGAAGGTAATGGTCGAACCGCGAGCACCGGTGTCCAGCACCGGAACGTGCTTGAACAAGGTCTGCACGTATTCTTTGGCCTTGGCTTCATTGCCGCCGTTGGCTTTCAGGCCATAGGCCCAGGCTGCGAGGAAGTTCCAGCGTGCACCACCGGAGGTTTTCGGGTTGGGTGTAATGACTGAGACGTCGTTCTTGACCAGGTCGCCCCAGTCCTTGATACCTTTGGGATTGCCCTTGCGCACCAGGAACACGATGGTCGAGGTGTAGGGCGTGCTCGCTTCCGGCAGACGCTTCTGCCAATCGGCTGGCAGGGTCTTGCCCAGCTTGGCGATTTCGTCGATATCACCGGCCAGTGCCAGGGTCACTACGTCAGCACGCAGGCCATCGATCACAGCACGGCCTTGCTTGCCCGAACCACCGTGGGATTGCTGGATTTTCACGTTGTCGCCGGCGTGATCTGCCTGCCAGAACTTGATGAATTCGGCGTTGTAGTCCTGATACAGCTCACGGGTCGGGTCGTACGACACGTTAAGCAGCTCGTAGTCCTTGGCAACCGCGGAGCCAGCAAAAAGGGCACTGGCCAGGGCGGCCAAAGCGAAATGACGAATCGACGACATGGTGAAAGCTCCTGGAATTCTATTTGTGTTGGCTAGTTCTTATGGATTTCTGGAATCGCGGTGCCGTTCAAAGATCGCAGCCTTCGGCAGCTCCTACACCAATCCCCCGTAGGAGCTGCCGCAGGCTGCGATCTTTTGATCTTCGGGCTCAGCTCGGTTTGTTACCCGGCTGCTGCAAACGGAATTTTTCCTTGCGTTCGATCTGCACGACTTGAGCGTTGTGCACGGTGATTTCCACCGCTCCGAAACGCAGGTCGCGCAGTGCGCTCTGGATCTCGCGCAAAATGGTTGCTTCGTCCTGGCCGTCAACGCTACGTAGGGATGCGCTCATGATGCTGCTCCTTCGACTGAGAGGTTGCCTGGCAGTGGCGGCACTGCTTGCGGCGTGAGGCCAATAGTAGATAGGTGCGGATATTCTTAAAAAGACTATTTAAGAATGTTTATATAACCAGAAGTGATTATTTGAAGGGGCGAAGGTTTGCGGGCGGGAACGGGGAGAAAAAGATCAAAAGATCGCAGCCTGCGGCAGCTCCTACAGGGGTCTGCCTTCCATGCGAACTGCGATCTAATGAATGACGGGCGTGTGTGTCCACTGCAGTTTTTCCGCCGGCACGGGCCGTCCAAACCAGTAGCCCTGCCCCAGATCGCAATCGTGCTCGACAAGGAAAACCGCTTGTTCGACTTGTTCGATCCCTTCGGCGTGCACCTGCATGCCCATGCTCTGGGCCAGCGCAATGATCACCCGCACGATGGCTGCATCGTCCTCATCCCATGGCAACCCGGCGACGAAGCCTTGGTCGATCTTCAGTTTCTGCACCGGCAGGCGCTTGAGTCGCAGCAGCGACGAGTACCCGGTACCGAAGTCATCAATGGCCAACCGCACGCCCAGCTCGCGCAATCGATGCATCTGTTCCAGCGCGACCTCCGGGTCGTCCATCACTGCGCTTTCAGTGACTTCGATCTCCAGATAAGCGGGGTCCAGCCCGGTGTCGCGCAACACTTGCGCTACCTGCTGATACAGCTCACGGCGAGCGAACAGCCGTGAGGACACATTCACCGCGACAAACGACAGCACGACTCCCGCCTGCTGCCATTTGCACATCTGCTGACAGGCTGCGCGCATGACCCAGGCATCGATTTCGGCGATCAGCCCGGTGCGCTCGGCAATGGGGATGAACTCAGCAGGGGACACCAGCCCGCGCTGCGGATGTTCCCAGCGCACCAATGCCTCGACGCCAACCAGGCGACGGGTCTTGAAGTCGTAAACCGGCTGGTAATACAACCGCAACTCTTTCTGCTCCAGTGCACGGCGCAATTCGAACGCGGTCTCGACCCGCTGTTGGGCCTGGGCGGTGAGCTCTTCGGTGTAGAGGGCGTAGTTGTCGCGACCGGCGCTTTTGGCCTTGAACAGCGCCGAATCGGCATTGTGCAGTAATTGCTCGGCACTCAAGGCGTCGCCAGGGAACAGACTGATCCCGACGCTGGCGTTGATAAAAAGCTGATTGCCGTCGAGATGGAACGGCTCCTTGAGGCCATCCAGGATTTTTTGCGCGAGTGCGGCGGCGTGAACCAATTGCGGACAGCTTTCGGCGAGTACGGCGAACTCGTCACCCCCCAGTCTCGCCAACGTGATTCCCGCCCCGAACATCGCTCGCAAGCGGTCAGCCACGGCCTTGAGCAACTGGTCGCCCATGGTATGACCGAGACTGTCGTTGATCATCTTGAAGTGATCCAGATCGATCAGCAGCAGGGCGCAACCGCGTTTATGTGTTTGCGCCGAAGCCAAGGCCTGCTCGGCGCGGTCGGTGAACAACAGGCGATTGGGCAAGTCGGTCAGGGGATCGTGGTGGGCCAGGTGTGTGAGCTCATGCTCGGAGTTCTTGATCGCACTGATGTCGGAAAACACCGCCACGTACTGACTCACTTGGCCTTGATCGTCACGAATGATGCGAATGGTCTGCCATTGCGGATAAATCTCGCCACTTTTGCGGCGGTTCCAGATCTCGCCGCTCCACTCGTCGTTGCTGCTGAGGGTTCCGAACATCGCCTGGTAAAACGCCGGTGGGTGGCGACCGGATTTGAACAGGCTGGGTGGCTGGCCCATCACTTCTTCACGCTGGTAGCCGGTGATGTCCATGAAGGCGCGGTTCACATGAACGATCAGCCCTTTGTCATTGGTGACCAGCACTCCCTCACGCGTGCAATCGAACACCGCTGCGGCCTGTCGCAAATGCTCGCGCTCTGCACGCCGCTCGCGCAGTTGCACATCGATCCCCAGACAACGGAACAATCGCGCCCGGGCAAAGAAAATCAACCCGGCACTGAGCACAACCCAGGCGTAACCGTTGATCAGTTGCCACTGCAGGCGTTCGGTGGAGCTATCGAAGAAACTGTTTAATAAATAACCACTGAACCCCAGCCAGACAACAGACAGCAACAGGTAAAGCAGCGCTGCACGCAAGGCATCGCGAGTGGTGGCAGACATTCGACCGTCCATGTCCCTACAAAAAGGTTCGAATTATAGAGCAAAGACACATCCAGCCACTCTTATCTGAAAGGGCGACTGGTTTTATCTGTGAGCTTAGTGATAATGCATCGGCTATTTTTTTATTTATCGAGGGCCCTACAGCCTATGTGGTACGAAGGTTTTCTTGGCTTGTCGCCCTGGTCACTGGTGGCAGTCACCCTGCTGATGACCCACGTCACAATCATCGGCGTCACGGTCTACCTGCACCGTTATTCAGCCCATCGCTCCCTGGAGCTCAATGCCGGCCTGAAACATTTCTTCCGCTTCTGGCTGTGGCTGACCACGGCGCAGAACACACGCGAGTGGACAGCCATCCACCGCAAGCACCACGCCAAATGCGAAACCGTCGATGACCCGCACAGCCCGGTCGTCAAAGGTTTGTCCACCGTGCTTCGCAAAGGCGCCGAGCTGTACCGCGCCGAGGCGGAAAACCCCGAGACCTTGCGCATCTACGGCAAGAACTGTCCCGAAGACTGGATCGAGCGTAACCTGTACAGCCGCTTCCCGCTGCTGGGTGTGGCGATCATGGGCGTCATCGACCTGCTGCTGTTCGGCACCATCGGCATCACCATCTGGGCCATCCAGATGATGTGGATCCCGGTCTGGGCTGCCGGCGTGGTCAATGGCCTGGGCCATGCCATTGGCTACCGCAACTTCGAATGCCGCGACGCAGCGACCAACCTCGTACCGTGGGGCATCCTGATCGGCGGCGAAGAGTTGCACAACAACCATCACACCTACCCGAACTCGGCAAAACTGTCCGTGAAGAAGTGGGAATTCGATCTCGGCTGGGCCTGGATTCAGGTCTTCAGCTTCCTGCGTCTGGCCAAGGTCCAGCGGGTCGCACCGATTGCCCACCGCGTTGAAGGTAAAGGCAATCTGGACATGGACACTGCGATGGCGATTCTCAACAACCGCTTCCAGATCATGGCCCAGTACCGCAAGTTGGTGATCGCGCCACTGGTCAAGCAAGAGCTGGAAAGGGCCGATCATTCGGTCCGTCACCAGTTCCATCGGGCCAAACGCCTGCTCTCGCGGGAAACCAGCCTGCTGGATGACAAACACCACGTGCGCATCCAGAACATGCTCGAACACAGTCAGGCGCTAAAGGTCATTTACGAGAAACGCCTGGCCTTGCAGCAGATCTGGGTCAAGACCAGCTCGAACGGTCATGACATGCTGGCCGCGATCAAGGACTGGATCCACGAAGCCGAAGCCAGCGGAATCCATTCCCTGCGCGACTTCGCCAACCAGCTGAAAACCTACTCCCTGCGGCCAACGACTGCCTGACCGCTGCCGATAGGGCGACGCGTTTTTGCCGAAAACGCGTCGCCATTACCGCCCGGCGGGAGCCACCCCCTCTGCCGCGCAACCCGGGAACTAACCTCCAAATCCCCTATCTCACAAACACTTCGCCACCCTGGCGGGCTTCGTTGTGGCCGCTGTCGACTCGCGGCACGCTTTGAGATTTGTGTCGATGGTCGATAAAAAACTACAAGACTCATCCGCTCCCCAGTGGCCCGAGGCCGCGCAAACACTCATGGCGCTAATGCGTGCCCGAGGCGAAGTCGCCCGACTGAGCGAGCGCGAACAGCTGCTCAATTCCCTGCTCGTGAGCGTCAATGCGGTGCTCTGGGCGTTCAATTGGGAAACCCGTCAGGTGCTCTACGTCAGCCCCGCCTACGAACGAATATCTGGCCGTTCCGCCGAGCTGTTGCTGTCGGACTACAACCAGTGGCGTGACAGCGTTTACCCCGACGATCTCGAGCATGCCGAGCGCAGCCTGGCCGAAGTGCTGGAAAAAGGCGCCGTTGAAGATCGTGAGTATCGAATCATTACCGCCGATGGCCAGGTACGCTGGCTGAGTGACAAGTGCTTCATGAACCGTCAGGCCGAGCCGGGACAGCCTGTGATCATTGTCGGCATTGCCGAAGACATCACGGAAAAGAAGCAGCTGGAAACCGAACTTCAGCGTCTGGCCACCACCGACGAATTGACGGAAAGCAGCAACCGTCGCTACTTTTTCGAGTGCGCTAACCGCGAGTTCGAAAAGGCACGAGAACAAGGCACGCCGCTGTCGTTCCTGATGCTGGACATCGATGACTTTAAAGTTATCAACGATACCTACGGCCATCAGGAAGGCGATAACGTGCTGCAACGTATCGCCGAGTGCGGTCGCGCTGCATTACGCCGTGGGGACGTGTTCGGGCGCATTGGCGGGGAAGAGTTCGCGGCCGTGTTCCCAGGGTGCGAACCCGCCGTTGCGTTGCTAGTGGCCGAGCGTCTGCAACGGGAGATTCAACTGCTGAGTTTCAGCCACGACGATCAGACCTTCGGCATCACCATCAGCCAGGGGCTGACCAGCCTGATGGCCGAAGATAAAAGTCTCGACGACCTGTATGCACGGGCGGATGCGGCGATGTATGAGGCGAAGCGACAGGGTAAGAACCGCATAATCAGCGGCTGATAGCACCCACACAAACCCTGCAGATACTGTGTAGGAGCTGTCGAGTGAAACGCGGCTGCGATCTTTTGATTTTGCCTTTAAAAGCGAAGATCAAAAGATCGCAGCCTCGTTTCACTCGACAGCTCAGGGGATTTCCAGTGCGAACTACTTTTTGCGCAACCGCATCAATTCCGGCAGCCCGATCTTCAGCAAGCGCGCCGTTCGGCTCTTGGCCAGCGCCTCAAGCCCCTCGTGCTCGCCCAGCCGCGCCAGTTGCGCGGCCATGTTCATCACCAGCGCTTCGCGCGAGTAAACGCCACCACCGAACTGGTAGACCGCCGCAATCAGCTCACGCAGCTCCAATGGCAGACGCCAGCGGGTACGCAAGGCCGACCCGTAAGCCGCCCCGAATTCAGCCAGCGCCTCGCCAACCTCCTCGAGGTCATCCAGCGCGCCGCCAGACTGCTTCCATTCCTGCAAGCACCGCAGCAACGCCAGATCACCCAGGCGATGCAGCATGCCGGCGCAATAACAACGCTCCTGATCCAGATCCAGCAGGCGCGCCAAGGTGCGTGCGTATTCAGCGGTGTGCAGCGACAGCTCCCAATAGCGCTCGGCGTAGTCCGCCAGACACGGATCACTGAGCCGGGCGCTACGCTTGAGCACCAGCCCCAGAATCAGGTTCATGCTTTGTCCCGTACCAAGACGATGCAGCGCTTCAAGCAGGGTCTGCACGGGTGCGCCTTTGTGCTGGGCGGCGCTGTTGGCGGCAGCGATCAATACGGCGGTGACTTGAGGATCCGTTCTAGTTTCGTCGTGCAGCGCGGTCAGATCGAGACCAGTGGGATTGAGGCTACGTTTGACTGCCAATTCCACGTCGGTCATCAAGGGCGCGCCATCGGCCTGCTCACGACGGCGCTCCAGGTACACCGACAAAGTCATGCCCGGCGCCAGTGTCGGTGCTTCGCACAAGACTTCTTCACCTACGTTCAACAGCAACGCCTGCAGACGCTGGGTCAGGCTCTCCATGTTCAGGGGCTTGGTCAGATACGCCGAGGGTGCCAAAGGCAAGGCCTCGCGCACGCTGACGCTGTCATTACGGCTGCTCATCAGAATGAACGGCAGCGGCGGATTGCGTTTACGCTGGCGAATACTGCGCAAAACATTCAAACCATCGACGCCGGGCAGCTCCCAATCGGCGATCACCAGGTCGTAAGGGTTCTGCGACAACAGGTGCAGCGCTTCCTGACCGTTAGCGCACAGGTCCAGCAGTGCGTCGCACCGAACATTCAATAACACCTGTTTAAGCAGATCGCGGGACCAGGGATCGGCCTCGGCAATCAGCACACGCGGTGCCGCAGGCAAAACTACAACAGTCATCTGTACGCTCCGAAGACGATGCTTGCACCTTAGTTCAATGCTGGCCATTCGATACAGCACGATGGGTTTCACGGACACAAAAAAACCCGCCAAAGCGGGTTTTTTTGTTGATCAGCTCACACTTTCATACGAGCACTTTAGATCAAAGCTCCGAGAAGCACTCTTCGATGATTGCCAGACCTTTGTCCAATTGCTCGTCGGGCGAGGTCAGCGGTACGAGTACACGCAGAACGTTGCCGTAGGTACCGCAGGACAGCAGGATCAGGCCCTTGTCGCGCGCCTTGGCCACAACCGATGCCACAGCAGCGGCGTTCGGCTTGTGGCTGTCGCCATCAACGAACAGCTCGACGGCGATCATTGCGCCCAGGGCACGAACTTCGCCGATCACCGGGTACTTGGCCTGGATGGCTTTCAGACCAGTCACCAGACGCTCGCCGACTGCCTTGCAGCGATCCAGCAGTTGCTCTTCTTCGAACACTTCCATCACAGCCAGGGCCGCGGCGCAAGCGATCGGGCTACCGGCGTAGGTGCCGCCCAGGCCGCCTGGAGCGATGGCGTCCATGTATTCAGCCTTGCCGCACACACCGGCGAGCGGGAAGCCGCCAGCGATGGATTTGGCGAAGGTGGTCAGGTCAGCGCTAACGCCCATCTGCTCCATCGCGAAGAAGGTGCCAGTACGGCCAGCGCCGGTCTGTACTTCGTCAGCGATCAACAGGATGCCGTGCTGGTCGCACAGGGCGCGCAGACGCTTCATGAACTCTTTAGGCGCGACGTAGAAACCGCCTTCGCCCTGAACCGGCTCGATGATGATCGCAGCGATATCACGCGGCTCGGCGTCGTTCTTGAAAATGCGTTCGATGCTGGCGATCGAATCGTCGACGCTCACACCGTGCAGTTCGTTCGGGTACAGCGCGCGGAACACGCCGCCAGGCATCAAACCCATGCCAGCCGAGTAAGGGACGACTTTACCGGTCAGGCCCAGGGTCATCATGGTGCGACCATGGTATGCGCCAGTGAAGGCGATCACGCCAGCACGGCCAGTGGCGGCACGGGCGATCTTCACAGCGTTTTCTACCGCTTCGGAACCGGTGGTGACCAACAGGGTTTTCTTGTCGAAATCACCTGGCACCTTGGCGTTGATTTTCTCGCACAGCTCTACGTACGGTTCGTACGCCAACACCTGGAAGCAAGTGTGAGTCAGCTTGTTCAGCTGCTCAGTCACGGCGGCGATGATTTTAGGGTGCACGTGACCGGTGTTCAGCACGGCGATACCGCCGGCGAAGTCGATGAACTCGCGACCTTCAACGTCGGTCACGGTGGCGTTCTTCGCGGACTCGGCGAAGATCGGGTGAATCTGGCCAACACCACGTGGTACAGCGGCTTCGCGGCGTTTCATCAAAGAAGCGTTAGTCTTGCTCATACATTCCTCATTCGCCGCTCATCGGTCGGCGTAGCTCAAGGATAAAGCGGCGGGGAGGCAACTACGGCAGCATGCGATGATCGACTGCCACAGCTTTCCCGGCCACCGAGAAAATTTCGGTTGAAACGCGCAAAGGATCAGCTCTCTCGTGCCCTTTGCGCTTACTGCAGTTCCCGTCTTCCGAGCTTAGATGCCCAGGCAGAGGTATTTGATTTCCAGGTAATCTTCGATGCCGTACTTGGAGCCCTCACGGCCCAGGCCCGACGCCTTGATGCCGCCGAACGGCGCGACTTCGTTGGAGATCAACCCGGTGTTGACGCCGACCATGCCGTATTCCAGGGCTTCAGCCACACGGAACACACGACCCAGGTCACGCGCATAGAAGTACGACGCCAGACCGAACTCGGTGTCGTTCGACATCGCGATCACGTCGGCTTCGTCTTTGAAACGGAACAGTGGCGCCAACGGACCGAAGGTTTCTTCCTTGGCCACGGCGGCGTTGTTTGGCACGTTGGTCAGGATGGTCGGCTCGAAGAAGTTGCCTTCGATGCTCTTGCCACCGGACAGCACGGTCGCGCCTTTGCTGACGGCATCAGCGATGTGCTCTTGCACCTTGGCGACGGCTTTTTCGTCGATCAGCGGACCCGTGGTGGTGCCGTCTTCCAGACCGTTGCCGATCTTGAGTTTGGACACAGCCACTTTCAACTTCTCGGCAAACGCGTCGTAGACCGAATCCTGGATGTACAGACGGTTGGCGCAGACGCAGGTCTGGCCATTGTTGCGGTATTTGGAAATGATCGCGCCTTCAACGGCCTTATCCAGGTCCGCGTCGTCGAACACGATGAACGGAGCGTTACCACCCAGTTCCAGGGACACTTTCTTGATGTCCTTGGCGCACTCAGCCATCAGCTGACGACCGATTTCGGTCGAGCCAGTGAAGGACAGTTTGCGCACGATCGGGTTGCTGGTCAGCTCGCTGCCGATGTCACCGGCGCTGCCGGACACAACGCTGAACACACCAGCAGGAATGCCGGCACGCTGAGCCAGTTCAGCCAACGCGAACGCGGAGAACGGGGTTTGCGAAGCAGGCTTGAGCACCATGGTGCAACCCGCGGCGAGTGCCGGGCCGGCTTTACGGGTGATCATCGCGGCCGGGAAGTTCCACGGCGTAATGGCGGCGGTCACACCGATTGGCTGCTTGATCACGATCAGACGCTTGTCGGGTTGGTGACCAGGAATCACATCACCGTAGATGCGCTTGGCTTCTTCAGCGAACCACTCGATAAAGGAAGCGGCGTAAACGATCTCGCCCTTGGCTTCGGCCAATGGCTTGCCTTGCTCCAGTGTCATCAGGCGAGCCAGGTCATCCTGGTTCTCGATGATCAGTTCGAACCAGCGACGCAGCTTGTTCGCGCGATCCTTGGCGGTCAGTGCACGCCAGGCCGGCAGCGCTTTGTCAGCGGCTTCGATTGCACGACGGGTTTCAGCAGCGCCCATTTTCGGCACAGTGCCCAGAATTTCGCCCGTTGCCGGGTTATTGACCTTGATCGTCTGACCATTGTCCGCATCAACCCAAGCGCCATCGATAAAGGCTTGCTGGCGGAACAACTGGGTGTCTTTAAGCTGCATGTCGGCTTTCCTTAACAGCACCGCGACCAGCGCGGAGCGAATTATGATTGTAGAAAGGCGCCTTGGAGGCTGCCGTCAGGGAAATCATTCACCGGGCTGAAGCACATAAATAGCGCACGGATCGAACTCGTGCGGTTCAGCACCCAGACAAGAGCGTTTGAAATCTCAAACGAATCCTAGGATCAAAGGGGGTAAAGGACAATAGGTTGTTCGAAAAAAAGAACGAAAACGCCATATTCGCCTGTTTTTTCTGATCAACGTAGCGAACAGCCGTTCAGCGCGCGAAAAACACAGGCGATTCAGCAGCATGGACGCCCGCAGTGCATATGAGTATCATGGCGCCCGCTTGCACCAGTAGCTCAGCTGGATAGAGTACTGCCCTCCGAAGGCAGTGGTCGTGGGTTCGAATCCCGCCTGGTGCACCATATAGTAGAAACGAGAAAGCCTCAGGCCTTAGGGTCTGGGGCTTTTTTGTGGGTGTTGTTTGCTGACCAGGTAAAAATGTCGATACATTTTTAACCTACCTCCCACTATCAAATAAGGCTTTGATGCACGCCTTTCTTTGGACGGGAGGTCCTATGTTGCTTGATCGATTCCGCTGTCACCCTTACCGACCCGACCTTGCTTACTTCATCGGCTGTTTCAATATCTGTCACAGGTCTCACGATGTTAGTGATGAGCTTAGTAAATACAACCCAAATGACCCGGTTGATCGCGACCTTGTTGTTCGCCGGTATTGTCTGGAGTCGTCTTCAGGTGAAAATTTTCGACACCGCAGGGCTCAGTTTGATTTGCTAGAAGCAGCACTCAGCGACCCGAATTTCGATTTTGCCCACATATGGGAAGAGGATGAAGTTCAACACTTCGAGTGGGAATGGCCATCCGGATGGCCAGAGTTCGACGACCCTCGAGGTTTATTCCAAGCTATCAGGGATACTGCCAAAGAGGTCTGGTGTGAAGATCTGATGCGATCCAGCTTGCCTTCTCTGCAGAGCTGCAGGGTAATACCAAAGCGTGATCTGGGTTCGCCGGACTGGATCTTCAGAGTAGATAACCCTGAAGCTTGGAAGGACGTCTTTCACCTCGCAATAACGCCGTCCGATCTAAAAACGAAAGGATCCGTCCGACTTGCTGACGGACTAACATTAAGTACCGAGGGACATTTAAACAGCCTGATTTTTCGGCCTCCCGATTGGCCGCCCAGTACAGCCTTCACCTATTGTGAGTTTGATGTCTCGGTCACTGGCATAAGTGAAATGGAAATTCGAGGCAGTAATTTTGAAGGCCCGGTAAGTGCAACACTGACAAGGCTTAAAAATGGATGCTACCTACGTATGAAAATTGGTTTCGATTGTTTCATTGAATGCGTCGCGCTTCACGTAGTCATCAGCAACGTGGTCGGAAGTCATCGCGCTCAGAAGTACGGGAATTAAAGGTAAAAAAACCGCCTAAGCGGTTTTTTCATTCAGTCGTCCAATCAAACTCGTCATATTCCTCGTCATCGCCCTCCTCCTCCTCGAACACCTCGTCATCAAGGTCATCCGCCAGAAGGGCCTGTTCCTTTTCCTGCGCCAACAGAAACTCTTTGCGACTCTCAGTCACTGCTCGCCGCAGTTCCTCGCCCTTGACCGGGCAGTTGAGCATTTGGGCGATGCGGTCGATTTTTTTCGCCATGGCTTCCTCCAACGCATCGGCTATAGGCCGATAGTGCGCGCTTTCGGGTCTCGTTGCCAAATGGTCGACCGCCCCAGCCGCTTAGTGTTTCTGCAGCTCCTTGAGTCGGGTGGCGAGGTTTTCCTTGGGAAAGCGTTTGTGCAATGTCGTCATCAGGTCGTCTGCCGCTTTAGTCTGACCGGCCCTTTGCAGGCGAATCACTTCACGTAATTGGTCGTCGATAAACTTCGACGGAGCCGCCGCTGGACTTTTGCTGACCTTCGCTTCATCGGCCATTTCGGCATGGACCGATTCGCTCTGGGCCGGGGCGGCAAAATCGGCCATGGGTGCTGCAGGTGCAGGCGCGGGCTTCGCGCCGGCCGGGGCAGCCATTGAGCGGGCAAGCGATGCCGGTGTTTCTGCGGATTCTTTCTTAGCCGCAAAAGACGAGGTTTTGGGTGCCGGGGTGGAATCGTAGGTTGTCGCGTGCTCGGGCGTGCGTTGGACCAGCGCCAGCATCAGCGCGACGACGACCAGGCTGGCGAAGGCCACTTGCCAACGGGGTTTTTGGCAGGCTTGTACCCAGCGTTGCCAAACAGAGGGTTTCGGCGTGGGCGTTTCACGGTGTGCAGCGGACAGGATGAAGGCATCCAGGTGCGCGGGTGGCTCGCCGCTGGCGTGTTCACGGAAGTGCTTCACCACTTCCTCTTCCGGTGCAGGACGGGCGTCAGTCATGTCAGTACCTCCTCGGCCAGCAGCCGACGCAGTTTTTGCTGTGCGTAACGCAAGCGGCTTTTAACCGTTTCCAGCGGGGTTTCGGTAAGGGTGGCGATCTGCGGCAAGTCGAGATCGCCGTGGGCGCGCAGCAGGAAGACTTCGCGCTGGTCGGCGGGCAAGGTGTGCAGAGCGTTTTCCAGGCGTTGGCTGTCGCGGCTCAGGCTCAGCAGTTGCTCGGGGTCGGCAGAGTCGTCGCTCAAGGCATGCACCTGTTCGTCATAGCTGTCGTGCAACGGGTTGCGGATGCCGTGTTTACGCCAGTGATCAATCAGTCGGTTGCGGGCGATCTGATACAACCATGTACGAAAATTCGCCCGACCTTGTGGCTGACTGGTGCTGCGGATCAGGCTGAGCCAGGTGTCTTGATAGACCTCTTCGGCCAGCTCGGATTTGCCGCTGAGCCCGAGCAGGAACCGATAAAGGCCCTGCCGATGACGAGCGTACAAGATCTCGAACGCCGGCCCGTCACCCGCGCGATATCGGGCCAGCAGCGATTCGTCGCTCGGTTCGGATGCAGACATGTCAGTGGTTGCCTCCTGTCTGCGCCTGCTGGTTCGCGGCGGCGGGCGGTTGAAGGCTCTGCGCCAGCTCCACCAACTGCACGAACTCCGCGCGCAGGCCAAAACGGTCGTCACCCCTGGCACCCCGCGCCAGCGCCTCGGTGTCCTTCAAACTGAAAGTGCCGGTGTAACGTCCATCCTTGAGCTGTTGAGAAAACGCCGCCACGGCCGCTGCAAATCGCAAGTCGTCGCTGGCTTTGCCTTCCAGATCCGCCGCAATCGGCCGCTCGATCAGGCGACTGTTCCCACCTTCCGGCAACTGATATCGCACTCGTAGCATCGCCATTTCATCTGAACTCCCGGACTTGGCGACAGTGGATTCGCCATAACGCAACGGCTCAAGCCAACCCTTCTCACCCTTCGGAACAATTTCATACAGGGCCGTCACCGTGTGCCCTGCACCGATCTCACCGGCATCGACCTTGTCATTGCTGAAATCCTCACGTTTCAACGCGCGATTCTCATAACCCAACAGCCGATATTCGCTGACCTGCGCCGGGTTGAACTCCACTTGCAGCTTCACGTTCTTCGCCACGACGGCGAGGGTCGAGCCAAGCTGGTCCACCAGCACTTTGCGCGCCTCGCGCAGGTTATCGATGTAGGCATAGTTCCCATCGCCGGCATCGGCCAGTTGCTCCATCAAGTGCTCATTGTAGTTATCCACACCAAAACCCAAGGTGGTCAGGGACACACCCGTTCTACGTTTATCCACAGCCATTTGCTTGAGACTGTCGAAGTCGCTGATGCCGACGTTGAAGTCGCCGTCCGTGGCCAGCAGGATGCGGTTGATGCCTTTGGGGATGAAGGCCTGTTGCGCCATTTGATAGGCCAGTTCGATGCCGGACGCGCCAGCAGTCGAACCGCCCGCCGACAATTGATCGATGGCTGTGCGAATTTTCGCTTTTTCCCGTCCGGACGTAGGTTCCAGCACCACACGGGATTCACCGGCATACACCACCAGCGACACGCGATCCTGTTCGCGCAGTTGGTCGACCAGCAATTTCAGTGTGCTTTTAACCAGCGGCAAACCTTCGCGGCGGTCCATGGAGCCCGACACGTCGACCAGAAACACCAGGTTCGCCGGGGCCAGCTCCGCCACCGCGCGGTCCGACGCCTTGATGCCGATCCGCAACAAACGCGTATGCGGGTTCCACGGTGAAAGCGCCAGTTCGGTGGTCACGCCAAAGGGCGAGCCGTCCGTGGGCAAGGCGTAATCGTAGGGGAAGTAATTGACCATTTCTTCGAGTCGCACCGCGCCGTCGGGTGGCAGCCGCCCCTGATTGAGCAAACGACGAACGTCGGCATAAGCACCAGTATCGACGTCGGCGCTGAAGGTCGACACCGGTACCTCGGCAACACTGTGGATCGGGTTATCAGCAAGATCTTCATACTGCTCGCGCTGCTCATCCTGGTAGCCCGATGGGGGCGCTTCAGGCATCGGTGCAAACGGTGCCGCGCGAACAGCGCGCTTGGCCATTGTGGCGTCACCCAGCGCCAGCGCCTCTGTCTTCAGCTCGGCTTGAGCCGGCGCCGACACGGAAACAGGCGCCGGTTCCGTTTTGGACGAAGCGCCACATCCGGCAATCGACAGCAACAAGCCGGCGGCGAAACCCTGGGCGGCCGGGCGAAGGAAATGCAGAGGAAGGGACATGGGGGCTGACCTCAGGAGAATAATGATCCATTCATCCTCTGAGACGGGCAGCCCGGTCAGTTCGGGTTAAGTCATCCGAAAAAAACTTCAGCGGTGGTAACGCCGCACCACGCTGCTGTTCCTGAGCACATGACCTTTGATTTTTTCCAGCAGTTGCGCACGCGTCAGGCCGGCGGGTAAGGCGTCCGGAGCGAGGTCCAGGGCATACAGCTGGATAATGTAGTGATGCGCACTGTCACCGATCGGCGGGCAAGGACCGACATAGGTCGTGGTGCCTTTGCTGTTAGTGCCACCCAAGCCTTCAAGGCCGGGTTTCGCGCCTGCACCCGCTGCGATTTGATGGGTGTTGGCCTTGATCCCGTAATGCACCCAGTGATCGACGCCCTGGCCTTTCTGACCATCCGGGTCGTGCATGACGATCGCATAGCTGAGCGTGCCTGCCGGGCCGGCGTTCCAGTTCAGCGCTGGAGAAAGATTGTGACCGCCACACCCTTCGGCATCGCTGGCGGCGGCAGCCGTGAAGAGTCGATCGTCGGTGACACCTGGAATGTTCAGGGTGAAACGCTCCTGAGCCTGCGCCGGAAACTGCACGCAGAAGGCGACGGCAAGGGCCGCCAGCCAAGGGGACAGAGAGGTCAATCGGGTCATTCCGGAGCACCTTGTGCGGATGGGGCCGTCGTCGGCTTGCGAACTATAGCTGTACCGTTCGTGCCGTGGCAGTGGGATTTGGCTGAACCTCGTGTTCCACAGCCAACTCTTAACTGAAATGACTGCCCGGAGAGCGATCATGACCCTGCACCGCGTCGCCCGTTTCGCCGATGTGCCTGAACGCCATGGCCTTGAGGTCCAGATCGGGGAAACAAAAATTGTTTTGCTGCGGTTCGGCGATCAAGTCCGCGCCTATCAGGGTGAATGCCCTCACGCTGGCGCACCGCTGGCAGAAGGCGCGGTGTGCAACGGGCGATTGATTTGCCCGTGGCATAAAGCGGCGTATCGGATCGAAGACGGTGCGCTGTGTGAACCGCCCTCGCTCGACAGCCTGAAACGCTATCCGGTGGAAGTGCGCGACGACGAGGTCTGGGTGGATGATCAGACACTGCCGGACGCCCATACCACGCCTGCGGACGATGATCGGATATTTGTGATCATTGGCGCGGGCGCCGCAGGCACAGCGGGCGCTGCAGCGTTGAGAGAAAAAGGCTTCGGCGGTCGAATCCTGTTGATCGATCAAGAAACCGATGCGGGATACGACCGTACGGTACTGAGCAAATTCGTGATCGCCGGGGAGATGTCACCGGAAGAAATCCCGCCGCTGCGCGATGAACAGTTTTACCGCGAACAACGCATCGAACGAATCACCGGTGAAGTCGCCCACTTCGATGCCGGTAACAAATCCCTCCGACTCAAGGACAGTCAGTCCCTGACGTACGACGCCGCATTGCTCGCCACCGGCGGCACACCCAACCCGCTCAAGCTGCCCGGCGCCGATTTGCCGCAGGTCTTTTTGCTGCGCTCCAAACAGCACGCGCAGGAGATCCTGAAAACGGCAACACCAGACCAGAAAGCCGTGATTATCGGTGACAGTTTCATTGCCCTGGAATCTGCGGGGGCACTGCGTCAATACGGCATGGACGTGACCGTGCTCGCCCGACATGCCGTGCCTTTCGCCGCACAATTCGGCGACACCGTCGGCAAGGCCATCCGTGCCCGGCACGAAGCGAACGGCGTGCGTTTTCAAACAGAAGGCGAAGCCACGCACATCGAAGGCAGTGCAAAAGTGGAAGCAGTGCTGCTGGACACCGGTCAGCGGTTGCCCGCGGACCTGGTGTTGGTGGGGATTGGTGTCACACCCGCGACTGAAGTGTTCAGTGATTTGCCAAAGGAAAAAGATCAGTCGCTCAAAGTCGACGGCGGCATGCGCGTGACCGAAGGACTCTGGGCGGTTGGCGACATCGCCACCTTCCCGCTCAACGGCCAGCCTCAGCGAATCGAGCACTGGCGTCTGGCCCAGCAACACGCGCGCATCGCAGCGGCAAACATGCTGGGCGGGGACGAGCACTACCTCGACGTGCCGTATTTCTGGACCTGGCATTTCGGCAAAAACTACGACTACCTCGGGCATGCCGAGAAGTGGGATGAAGTCGAGTTCAAGGGCGATCCGAACCATCCGCCGTTTATTGGGCTGTTTGGCAAGAACGGCGTGGTGGCGGCAGCGGTGGCTTGCGATGAAGAACGGGCGATGGCGATGCTTGCCGAGCGGATGAAGCAGCCGTTGTCGGTGGATGAGGCGTGGCGGTTGATTCGGGACGTTGGATGAGCCTTCGACGGTACTCGACAGGTATTGGTAGAAACTTGCCCGCGCCCACCGTAGGAGCTGTCGAGTGAAACGAGGCTGCGATCTTTTGCCTTTGAAGATCAAAAGATCGCAGCCTGCGGCAGCTCCTACAGAGGGAGATGTTTCTGCTGAAGATGTAGGAAAACATCCGGGTCCTGGTGTGCTGTTGTTAGGTTTTTGTGATTTGTGTGGCTGTTCTGGCCCCATCGCGAGCAGGCTCATCCCCACAGTTTGACCGTGTTTGTTGGGGGGTTTCTGTCTGGTTGGGATATGGCTTTGGGTTTGCTGAATTTCGTTCCAGATTGCCCTGTTTAATCGCCGTCAGCTTCACTTCTTGAAAGCTACATCATCTTGCGTGGATGCCTACAGGTACGCCAGAATCCACCGGCTTGTGCGCCTTGGGGCGGGTCGGTAACTTGATTCGGGTCACTGATTCGCAGTGATCGGGTTTAGTAGCCCGTGGTATTTCAGCCGCACGTGCAACTGTCAGACAGGTATTCCTATACCTGGATTTTGATGGTGGCTGTACGTAGGGCGCCTTCGGGCGCGCCGGCTTTGCTGAGTTCCCCGGTCTACTAACCTGCGTATAGCCGCCTCCCTTTCGTTTAGTAGCAAAAAGGTAGGCGCTCAGCCAGGGAACACAGCCTATGTCCAAGATAACTCCAGATCCTCCTGATACCGATCCAACAGCGTCAGCTGGCAATCCCTATTCAAATTCTCCTCACGAAGCCATCGAGCACACCCCCTCGTTCGCCGACATCAAAGCCACCCCACGCAAACTCTGCTCCCTCTTCACCGTCCATCCCGAGGCCGATACCGAAACCCTGCTGGCTTATGCCTGCGAGTCGCTCGCGTCAGCCAATGTGATGGCCACTGATCTGGCGGATCATCTGGAAGGGACGTCGCGTAATGCGCTGTTGGGCATTGCGCAGGTGATCATGCTGAGCGAGCTGACAGTCAATCGGGCGCTGGATCGGTTCGAGCCGGCTGCCATTAAGTAAAAAAACTGGCGCAAACCAATCCGGTCCGATCCGATCCCTGTAGGAGCTGTCGAGTGAAACGAGGCTGCGATCTTTTGATTTTGATTTTGATTTTGATTTTTAAGATCAAAAGATCGCAGCCTCGTTTCACTCGACAGCTCCTACAGGGAGCGAGGGGGAGCGAGGGGGAGCGCGTGTGATTCAGAGATGTTTGAAGGGTCAATGAATGATGTACAAGCTTCGAACAACAAAACGCCCGGCGTCTGCAGTGTGCAGAGGCCGGGCGTTTTTTTGAGGCTACAGGTTTACTGGACTTCGACTTCGCCAGGACCGCCTACTTTGCTCATCAGGAAGCCGATGAATTCTTCCACGGTCATTTTCTGGCCGTTGAATTCCACCTGATTATTGGCGTAGTGCAATTTGCTGACGATGTTGTTGCCGTCCAGTTTCGCAAACTGCGAACCGACCGCCATGCTGCTGAACATGTCAGCGGTGGCCGTGGCCTGATCGGCAATGAGCTTGGCGTCAGTCTGACCGTCGATTTGCGATTGCACGGTGAACAGGTCAACAAGCATCGGTTTGGAGACCTGGACATTGACGTCCAGCAGGGCGATCAGCTGGCGCGTCAGTTGATCTGCCGGCAAGTCCATGGATTGCGGTTTGGTCAGGTCAAGCACCAGGTTGGCGCGACTTTCGCCGTTGGCCGTGTTGAGCGACAGGTTTTCCAGTGCCACCTGCGGGCCTGCAGCCAGCAGTTTCTCCAGGCCGGTTTTGACCTGTGCTTCTTCAGCCGGGGTCAGGACCAGTTCTGGCGCGGGTTCACCGGCGGCGGCAGCTTCAGCTGCGGCTTTCTCGTACGGTTGCAGCTTGGTCTGGTAGATCTGCATCAACGACATCGTTGCCGGAATATCGAGGTTCTTCAGGCTCATGGCCATTTGCGCCGAGCCAATGTTCTTGCCGTTCATGGACACTTCACCCACCTTGTAATCGGCACGCCCCGAAGCGCTGGTGCCCGATTCTTCGGTCTTGTTCTTCATCTCGAATTTCTTCACACCCAGAATCGACTGCTTGGCGCCGAAGGTGGTCTTGCTGTCGGTCAGTTCGACTGTGTTTTCGCCGGTGTAATAACCGTACGTGCTCTTGGTCAGGTTGCTGGCGAAGGTCAGGCCGTTCATCTCGACTTTCACCGGTGTCTGATCTTCAGCCACCGTGCTCAGGGTCAGGCTGTCCATGTAACCATCGGCCTTGACCTTCTGCGCCTGCGCGCTGGCAGCGACATCCAGGTTCAGGCCGGAAAACTTCAGGTTGGACTTGTCGTCCAGCGCCACGTCCAGCGGCAGCAAATTCAGCGTGCCGTTGGTGGCCTTGTCATAGCCGATGTTGACCACGCCGGTCAGCGGGGATTTGTCCTTGGCCGCCGCGAACCACTTCTCGGTGAGCGGCGTTCTTTCCAGTTCGTAATGACTGGTGGCCATGACCGGCAGCCACTTCAGCGACACCAGGCGCGAGAACGGCAGCGGACCGTGTTCGATATGGTCGACGAACAGCAATTCAACCGGCGCTTCACCGAACATCTCGCCTTCGCCCTTGAGGCGATAGTGGGCGGTGCTGCTGAAGACATTGCGTTCCAGCGAAACCAGCTCCAGCGAGGCAGTGCCGTTGGAACCGACCAGCGCGGCTTGCAGTTCTTTGTTGGCATCAGCGATCGAGCTGTTCAGCACACCTTCCAGTTTGGTTCCGGTGTACCAGGCACCGCCGGCGCTGATTGCACCGATGGCCACGACAATTCCAAGTAGCACGCCTGCTGATTTATTCATGAAGTACCCAATGTCCGTGATTTGAAGGTGTGGCCGTCTTCCCTGAACCCGTGTCGGGTTATGGATAGGACTGCGCTGAAAGTGGAATGGAGATTAGCACCGGCCACGCCGGGCGACCCAATGATTAAAGGTGAAAGAGTGTCTATGGGACCGTGCGAGGGGAGTGAGAGTTTCGGCACACATGAAATCGCCATCGCGAGCAGGCTTGCCCCCTCAGGATCACATCAAACCCTGTGGGAGCGAGCCTGCTCCGGGCGGCGTTCCGACGATAGCGTTCGAACCAACGACACAAAATCAGGAATACTGAACCTCTATCTCATCCAGCTGGTGATCAAAGCTTTTCAGCCGCGCGGTCCACGTATAGACCAGCACCTCAAAATCCCGATTGATCACCGCCCCGCCCGTCACGTCCGCGCGCGGGTCGCAGAAGTCCAGTTGATAGCGTTCGCGGGCCATGGCGGTGGCGACGTCGGAGAGTTCACGGGCATTGTTGAGCCAGTGCCGCCCTTCGTCAGCGACTTGCCTGTCCAGTGCCAGGCATTGCTTCTTCAAGGCTTCGAGGCTTTTTTCCAGCGGCGTGCCGGTCAGTTCGCCCATGACTTCCTGAAACGTGCGCCCCGGTTGCCAGTAGCTGCCCCAGAAATAACGGTCGAATACCGTTTCCACCCGACGCAACGCCACCTTGGTGTCCCAGATGAGCACCAGGGTTTTGCCTTGTTCGAGGTGTCTTTTTTTGATCCGGGTGCCCTGAACCGAAGCCCAGGCGACGACCACAATGGCCAACACCGCAATCAGCGCCGACGCGCTGTCGAGGAACACCAGTGCCTTGTCGATCTGGTGGGCCAGCATGATGCCGTAGAAATAAGTGGCCGACAGCAGGACCAGCGCGGCAATAGCGCACCAGAAGCCGGGAGCATAAGGGTTTTTCATTATTTTTAATCCCCATGACCAACGCGAGCCTTGATCAGTGGACTGGCGTGGCTCGTGGCGCGTCAGCCCAACAATCAAAGCATAGCAACGGCCTCAGGGTTTGCTGGCGTTCGAGCCTTGCGTTCGTCCGCTTTCCCAACCGCCACCCAACGCGAGGAACAAATCGATCTGGCTCATGGCGACTTGAGTATTGGCGGCAGCCAGTTGTGCCCGCACATCGGTGTAGGTCCGGGTGGCCTGCAAGTCCGCCAGGAACGACGCGCGGCCGGCCTGGAAGAAGCGGTGGGTCTGGTCTGCCGCCTGTTGCGCGGATTGCTCGGCGTCGGCCAGGGCATCGCGCCGTTGCAGCAATGCCGAATATTGGGCCAGACCGGTCTGGGTCTCGCGGATGGCGTTGAGCACCACGCCATCGAAATGCGCCAGCGAGCCTTGGGTTGTCGCTTCGGCCTCACGAATGCGCGCCCGCGAACCATTGGACGGCACGGTCCAGGTGAGCAACGGGCCGAAACCCCAGCGATTGGTGGCCGGCTTGCCAAGGTTTTCCAGAATGCCGACGGTACCGACGGAAGCGCCGATACTGATGTCCGGGTACAACTCGCCGGTGGCAATGCCGATACCGGCGGTCGCGGCGGCGAGTCTGCGTTCGGCCTGCCGTACATCGGGGCGGCGCTTGAGCAAGGTCGCGCCGTCGCCCACCGGCAACAGCTGGGCAATTTTCGGCAGCTCGGCGCAGGTAGCGGTGCCAGCGGGCAGTTGGTCCACCGGTTTGGCCAGGAGCATCGACAGACGGAACAAGCCGGCCTGACGCGCAGCCTCATAACGCGGCATCTCGGCGCGCAGGGATTTGAACTGGGTTTGCGAGCGGGTGACCTGGGTTTCATCGCCACGTCCGGCGTCGCGCAAACGCTGGATCAGCGTGGTGCCCTGGGCCTGCAAGTCGAGAGAATGCTGGGCGATTTCCCGCTCTTCATTGGCCGCGCAAACCTGGGTGTAAGCCCGAACGACGTCGGCCACCAGGGTGATTCGTGCGGTATCGGCTGCGGCTTGTGTCGCATCGGCATTGGCTTTCGCCGCCTCGATACCGCGCTGCAACGTGCCGAACAGGTCGAACTGATACGAGGTGGTAATGCCGATGTCGCCAACGTTGGCCACGGGCACTTTTTCCGGCAGCAGGAACGCTTCGCCAGACTCCTGCAAACGCTGGGCGCCGATCTTCACGCCGCCACTCCAGCCCCCAGCCGCTTCGGCTTCGTCGACTTGAGCTCGCGCCCTTAAAAGACTCGCCGCAGCGACGCGCAAATCGGTATTGGTGGCCATGGCTTGCTGGACTAGTTGATCGAGGCGCGGGTCTTTGTACAACCGCCACCAATCACTGGGCACCGGCGCCGAAACAACGTTCTTGTCGTTCACCGCCAGCTCACCCTGAAAATCATCACGGTGCACCGCGGCTTCGTCAGGCAAGTGATAATCCGGCCCGACCACCTGACACGCCGACAGCAACAGGCCTAATCCGGCGACCGCCAAACCCGAGGCCCTGCTCATTTCGCGGGCTCCTGCTGCTGATCGTCGATGATCGACACCGTCGCGGTCCGCCCGGCGATCATGCGGAAATCTGCCGGCACGTCGTCGAAGGCGATTCGCACCGGAATCCGCTGGGCCAGCCGCACCCAGCTGAACGCCGGATTGACGTTGGGCAGCAGGTTACTGCCGCTGCTGCGGTCGCGGTCTTCAATACCCGCCACGATGCTTTCGACGTGCCCACGCAAACGAGCGCGGTCGCCGACGACCCGAATGTCGACGCTCTGACCGACGTGAATGCCGTCCAGTTTGGTCTCTTCGAAATACCCGTCGATGTGAAAAGAATTGCTGTCGACCACCGACAACACCGGACGCCCGGCCGTGACGAACTCCTGGGTGCGCGGGGCGCGATCGTTGACATAACCGTCCACCGGGCTGCGAATGGTCGAGCGATCCAGGTTGAGCTGGGCACTGTCCACCGTCACCTGAGCTTCCATCAGGGCCACTTCGGCGCGGGCCACACGGGACTGGCTTTCTTCCAGCTGCTCGCCAGGCACCAGGTTGCCCAGGCCACGGTTACGCTTGTGCTCGCGTTGCGCCTGAGCCAGGGTTTCCTGGCGATCGGCCACAGCTGCCTTGGCCTGGCGCAACGCCAGTTTGAAACGGTCCTGATCGATGCTGAACAGCACCTGACCCCGTTTCACCAACTGGTTGTCGCGCACGTCCACGGTCTGGATCAGCCCGGACACGTCCGGCGCGATCTGCACGATGTCGGCACGGATGTGCCCGTCCCGGGTCCACGGGGCAAACATGTAGTACATCACCATGCGCCAGACCACGACGACGGCGAAGGTCACGATCAGCAGGGTCAGAACCACGCGACCGATAGTCAAAAAAGGTTTTTTCATGTCATCAGGTATCGACTGAGTGAATCCACGGCGCCGAGGAGCAGGGCGTAGAGAGCCACGTTAAACAATGCCCGGTGCCAGACCAGACGGTAAAAGTGCAGACGCGTCAGCAGCCCGTGCACCAGCAGGTAAATCACATACGTAATGCCCATCAGCACCAGCAGCGTGGGCAGGAACACTCCGCTGATATCCAGATCACCGATCATAAAGGCGCTCCATCGATGCCATGGGGAAGCGGTTCTTCGAGTTCGCCCGTGCCGACAAATTCCACCCCCGGCAACAACGCCAGGCGCAACCCGCTCAAGGCATGCAGCAAATGCAGACGCGCGCCGTCATCGCACTCGGTGTTGAGCGCGCGACGGGTGCGGTCGAGGGTCATCAACAGTGCGCTCGGCGCCGGCAGACGTTCGCCAGCCTTGAGACAGGCCTTGAAGTATTCGCCGACCTCGGCCACCACCTGATGCAGCAGCGTTTGCGGCACGCCGGTGACGCGCGGCGTGTAGGCCAGCAGGTCAAGCAGGTTCAGCGCCACGCGCACTTCGCGCAGCGCGATGCCAGTGTCCTGGCCGATGATGGCCAGTCGCGGCAGGTGCTGCATCAGGCGATCGAGCATCTGCACACCCAGGTGACGATGCTCGGACAGCGTGGCCGGTTCAGTGAGGCTGACGATGTCGCGCCAGCTGAAACGGGTCAGGCGCTTGGCCGCCAGTTCCGCACCGAACGGACGGGCGATCAGGGTCCAGACAAAAGCGAACAGCAAACCGACAGGACCGGCCAGATTGGAGTTGGCGAAGCTCAGGAAGTCCGCGTCGTAAGCGCCCTGGATGCTGATGAAGGACGAGGTGTTGACCAGCGTCAGCAGCATGCCCAAATAGAACTGCGGTTTGACCGTCAGGGTGCCGATGCAAATGAACGGCACTGCAAAGGCCAGCACCAGCATCGGGAAGTCATGCAGGTTCGGCAGCACCAGAAACAGGTAGAGGCTGGCGAACACTACCGACATCGCCGTCCAGAAAAAGAACCGATAAATCTGTGGCGCCGGGTCGTCCATCGAGGCGAAGAAGCTGCACGCCACCGCCGCGAGAATCACCGCACTGCCGCCGTCGGTCCAGCCGAGCAGAATCCACAACACCGAGGCCACGATGATAGCGGTGACGGTGGACGCCGCCGAATAAAGCATCAGCCCGCGATCCAGGAACGGCGACAGGCGACCCAGACGCCAGTGCCGATACACCGCGCGCCAGCTGTCCTGGCTTTCGCACTGGATGGCGTATTGCAGGCTGCGACAGTCCTGCCACAAATCGATCCACTCACCGAGGCGATAGATCGCGTTGGAGAACAGCAACTGCTTGCGATCTTCCAGCTCATCGGCACTCGGTTGCAGCGCTTCGAGCTGATTTTTCAGTGCCTGCCAACGGTTGAGGTCGGCGTCTTTATGGTCGAGCCATTCGGTGGTCGCGGTGAGCAGCGGAGCGAACTTCGCCACCAGCTCCGGCGTTCGCCGTTCAAGGGCATACAGCGCGTCGTCAAGGGCGTCGATGACCGGCAGCAGATGAATCATTCGCCCGCGCAACTCCTTGGTATTGCGCACGGTTTGCGGCCGAGCGCCTTCATGGGGCAGTTGGCCGATCATCAATTCCAGGGTGTTGAAGGTGGTCACCATTGAGGAGCGCAATGCGCTGACTTCGTCCGGTTGCACATTACGGCTGAGGAACCGCAGGCTGTAGGTCGAAGCATCGGCGAACCATTTGCTCACCGAATCATTGAACACCGGCGCCAGCCTTCGCGGCCAGAACATGGCACCCATTACCGCCGCGACGGCAATGCCCAGAAAGATCTCTTCCGTGCGCGCCTCGGCCACGTCCCACACCGCAAGCGGGTTATCCACCACCGGCAGGGCGATCAGCGGCAAGGTGTAGCCGGCGAGCATCAGCGCATAGCTATTGGCGGTACGCAGGTGCAGGGACAGGAACAGCAGCGTTCCGGTCCACAAGGCGATGACGACCACCAGTACATAAGGGCTCTGAACGAACATCGGCACAAAGAACACCGCCGCCATCGCCCCGAGAAAAGTACCAATGGCGCGGTACAGCGCCTTGGAACTGGTAGGGCCGACGAACGGGCTGGAGACGATATAAACCGTGGCCATTGCCCAATACGGACGAGGCATTTGCATGAGCATGGCGATGTACAGCGCGATCATCGATGCGGCGAACGTGCGCACACCGTAGAACCAGTCCCGCGCTGGGGGCATGCCGGCAAAAAATCCGTTCAAGAGGTGACCACCGACGGCGCATTCGCAGCTTCAAAGGCTCTCAGCACTCGCAGCGTCGCTTCCAGATCGCTCTGGTCGATCCCTTCGAGGACTTCATGGCGCAGGCGCACCAACTCGATTTCGACCGCCTGCACCAGCTCCCGCCCACGCTCGGTGAGGCTCAGGCATTTCGCGCGGCGGTCATGGGCATCGGCGGTTCGACAGACATAGCCGGAATGACAGAGCTGATCGAGCAAGCGCACCAACGAAGGACTTTCCATCCCCGCTGCCTGCGCCACCGTGACCTGCCGCACACCCTCCCCCAGACGCCCGATCATCAACAACGGGACGGCGCAGGCTTCGGAAATTCCATAATTGACCAGTGTGGTCTGGCAGATCTTCCGCCAATGCCTGGCGGCCACCACCATGGCACTGCTGATGTTCATCTGGAGAGCGTCGAGATTTTTCGGCACGGGAGAATGCACACTGTTAGTTTGCTAACTATCAATATCGCATTTGAAGGGAAAGGCGGTCAAGTTTTGAAACAATTTTACCGCTGAAGAACACGTCCTGTTTGTCGCCTGACTCGCTGTAAAGTCGGAATAGATGCCCAATATCTCGACCTGAGATTACTAATGACTGATTTTTTTTATTCGAATTCAGGCAATGACCTGCATTCTCCATCGGAGGATGAATACAGAAGCTTTTTGCAGAAAAAAGTGGCAATAGCGCAGTTATCGATACTGGAAGGGCAAGGTATCAGCCACCAAGATATCGAACGCCATTTTTCCCTTAGACGGGCTCTAGCCCTTCACACACCTCGCCCCTTCCTCAACAACACATCCAACTGATCCACCACCTCCGCCCAATCCGCGTCGTCGAGTATTTCGTCACGCAAAAATTCCGCCTGGCTATCGGTCCAGAAAAACGCGTCTGCCAAGTGCAACTCCGGTTTAAGTGGTGAGTGCGTAGCGATGAATTGGTCGATGCTGACCGGGTCATCGTCCAGGCCGAGTTGTTTGAACAAGGATGGGAGGCTGTGGGTTGGGGATTGCATGTTGGGCTCCTTGTGAATGATTTGAAGGATGGGTGACTGCTGCGCAGTCAATCGCGGGCAAGCCACGCTCCCACAGTGGACCGCGACTTCCTGTGGGAGCGTGGCTTGCCCGCGAAGGCGGTATCACTAACGCCGCAAACCTCAATGACTCAGCTCGCACACCTCAGCATGCGGCACCATTTTCAGAAACTCCGGCATGCTCATGTGCAACAGATTGTTGTGGTTGCCGGCCTCCAGGTAGATGTCTTTCTGCCGGGTCAGCAGCGGGTCGATGACCATGTCCAGTCCGTAGGATTCACCCAGCGCCGGCACTGCCCCACGCTCACAGTCGTTGAACAGATGCGCCAGGGTGCTTTCCCGGGTGATCTGCCATTCGCCGCTGCCGCGCACTTTGCTCAGGTCCAGATGACGGCTCGCTGGCAATACAGCCATCAGGTAATGACCGTGGTGGTCGTCGAGGATCACCGATTTGGCCACCCGTTCGGCAGGAATGCCCGCGACCCGCGCCGTTTCGAGGCTGCTGGCCGAGTGAGGGTGGGTGACGATGTCAAATTCGCAGTTGGCTTTTTCCAGGCTGCTCTGCACGGTTCTTGCCATACGCATGATGCACCTCGGTGTCCGCAATGAAGATCGGCGGACGATGGTTAAACCCGTTCTTTCCCTTAAAAGTCTAGGCGCGCCTGGGCCAGCGCGCGGGAAATCTGCCCACTGGAACGCAGCCGGCAACTGATCAAAATTCATACAGCTCTCGCCTCGACTAAACTGTATACAGAGCCCCCTGACGACTCTCCCGGAGGGTCACGTGATTACCCGTTGTTGTGCCGTTGCACTGTTGTTGGCCGTGAGCGGATCAGCTTTCGCGGCGGACCCGGTTGTGCTGTTGGTGCCCAACCCGATCGGCGCCTGGTTGATCGTCTTTGGCATCGCGTTTCTGATTGCTGAAGCGGCGTTGCCCAACTACGGCGTGATCGGTCTGGGCGGCATTGTGATGTTCGTGATCGGCGCAGTGATCCTGACCAACACCGATGTGCCCGTGCCGTTAATGATCGGCCTGGGATTGGTCAGTGCGCTGCTGCTGATCTTCCTGCTGATCCACGCCCTGAAAACCCGACCACGCCACAACGTCAGTGGCGATGCCGGGCTGATTGGCAGCGTCACCCCGGTCACTTCATTAAAAGCCGGCAATGCCTTGACCGGATGGGTGCGCCTGCAAGGCGAACAGTGGCAAGTACTCAGCGCCACACCGCTGCAACCGGGGCAACGTGTGCGAGTGGTGGCGCGCAAGGGATTACTGCTGCAAGTCGCCGCGGCTGACGCGGCACCGCCAGGAGAATAGTCATGGGCCTGCAATTGGGTTTTGCCGCGCTGCTGCTGTTGCTGATTGCACTGGCGGGTTCGACCTTTCGCATCCTGCGCGAATACGAACGCGGCGTGGTGTTCCAGCTCGGCCGCTTCTGGCAGGTCAAGGGGCCCGGTCTGATCCTGCTGATCCCGGTGGTCCAGCAGATGGTTCGCGTCGATCTGCGTACCGTGGTGCTCGATGTGCCGCCCCAGGACGTGATCACCCGCGACAACGTGTCGGTCAAGGTCAACGCTGTGCTGTATTTCCGTGTCCTCGATCCACAGAAGGCAATCATTCAGGTCGAGGACTTCCTCATGGCCACCAGCCAATTGGCGCAGACCACGTTGCGCGCGGTGCTGGGTAAACATGAACTGGATGAATTGCTGGCCGAACGCGAACGATTGAACATCGACATCCAGCAAGTGCTCGACGCCCAGACCGACGCCTGGGGCATCAAGGTCGCCAATGTGGAGATCAAGCACGTCGACCTTAACGAATCGATGGTCCGCGCCATCGCCAAGCAAGCCGAAGCCGAGCGGGAACGCCGGGCAAAAGTCATCCATGCCGAAGGCGAATTACAGGCCTCGGAAAAACTCATGCAGGCGGCCGAAATGCTCGGCCGTCAGCCAGGTGCCATGCAGTTGCGCTACATGCAGACGCTGAGTTCGATTGCCGGGGACAAGAGTTCAACCATTGTCTTCCCACTGCCCATCGAATTGCTCAAGGGCATGGCGGATTTGTCGTCGAAACCGTGAAAAAGAAATGCACATTTGTGTCGAGGGAGCTTGCTCCCGCTCGGGCGCGAAACGGTCCCAAAAAAAGGACTGCTGCGCAGCCCAGCGGGAGCAAGCTCCCTCGCCACAGGGTTAGCGCGACTTACCAGTCGTAACTCACGCTCGACACCACCGTTCGCCCATCCCCGTAGTAGCAATCCCATTGGCTGACGCAACTGGCGATGTATTCCTTGTCGGCGAGGTTTTTTACGTTCAGCGCCAGTTTCACGCCTTTAAGTTTGAAGGCCGACATGCCCAGGTCATACGTCAGACTTGCGTCGTACACCGTGTATGAATCGATCTGAAACGCGCCCTCGTAGTCATCGCCATAGCTGCCTCGGGCATAACGTGCGCCAACCCCTGCACCGACGCCTGCCAATAGCGTATCGCCGAGCACCGTGTAATTGACCCAAAGCGCGGCGGTCAGCGGCGGATTGCCCGCAGGATGACGGCCTTTGCGACCGTCGTTGTCCTTGGTGTATTTGATGTCGTTGCGCGATGCCGAGGCGATCACATCCAGCGCTTCAGTGAGCTCTGCCTTGGCTTCAAACTCGACGCCCTTGGAGCGAATGGCACCGCTTTGATTGCTGAACCCGGGGTTGCCGAGGTCGGTGGTCAGGATATTTTCCTGCTCCAGTTCATAAGCGGAAATCTGCACGAAACTGTTCTGCCCTGGCGGTTGGTATTTCACGCCCGCCTCGTACTGTTTGCCCGTAGAAGGATCGAAGGCTTTGCCCTGCACGTTAGTGCCGCTGAGCGGCAGGAACGATTCCGAGTAGCTGATGAAAGGCGCCAGGCCGTTATCGAACAGGTAGACGATGCCACCGCGCCCGGTAAATTTCTCATCCTTGCTACTGGTGTGAGCGCCGCTCAGCGGTTGCTTGTTGTCGGTCTCGGCCCAGTCATAGCGGCCGCCGAGGACGAAAACCCACTGATCGAGCTTGATCTGATCCTGGGCGTACAACCCGGTCTGGGTGATGGTGTTGTCCCAGCGGTAGTTGTTGCCGAAGTTAAGTGGCTGACCGTAGGTCGGTGTGAACAAGTCGATGATCGGCGGGTTGTAGTCGTACAGGCCGTCGAATTTCGAATTGAAGTGGTAGTAATCCAGCCCGACGATCGCCGTGTGGCTGAACGGGCCGGTGTCGAACTCGGCCTGGGCAATGTTATCCACCCCGAAGACTTTGTTGTCCTGTTTCCAGTCCACGCCGTAGCGAGTCTGGTAGCGCTGGTCGTTTTGCCCGGTGATCGGGTTGGTGACGAACCGGTAGCCATGCAGCGGCGCGGTGTAGTGGTCATTGACCCGTGCGTAGCGCGCATTTTGCTTCAGGGTCCAGACGTCATTCAGCCGATGGGAAAACTCGTAGCCGAAGGCGTACTGCTCACGGTGGTAATCGTTGACGTCGGGCTCACCGAGGAACAGGTCGCGGTCGATCTTGCCATTGGGGTTATCGAACAACGTGCCCACGGCAGGAAGCCCCTGCGCTTCGGGAACGCCTTTGTCTTTCTGGTACTGGGCAAACAGCGTCAGGCTAGTGTCTTCACTCGGACGCCAGGTGAAACTGGGGGCAATGAACTGGCGTTTTTCCTCGACATAGTCGATCTCATCGTTGCTGTCGTTGGCCAGCGCGGTCAGGCGGTAGAGAAACTTGCCTTCGTCATCGAGCGGACCACCGAGGTCGATGGCAGCGCTTTTATGGTCGTAGCTGCCGGCCTCGAATTTGATTTGGCGCAAGGCGGTTTCGGTCGGACGCTTACTGACCAGATTCACGATACCGCCGGGCTGATTCTGTCCGTACAACACCGATGCCGGGCCTTTGAGTACCTCGATACGTTCCAGCGAGTAGGGCTCGATTTGCAGCGCACCACCGGTACTGCCGCCGCCATAGGGCAGATGTAATCCATCGAGGTAAAGCGGCGTAGGCGAGAAGCCTCGCGACGTCGGCTCATCGAAAATTTTCACGCGGTCGGAAAAGCCACCACCGGTAATGCCCGGAGTATAGCGCAGGGCTTCGGTCACGCTTTGCGCGCTACGGGAACTGATCTCGGCGGCGGTAACGACATTGATGGTTTGCGGAATTTCCACCAGCGCTGCATCGGTCTTGGTGCCGGTGGCGCTGCGCTTGGCAACGATGCCGTCGACCGGTCCCCAGGCATTTTCAACCGCCTCGGTAGCGCTCACACGCGTGGCGCCCAGTTGCAATGGACCGCTTTGCGCGATGGGCTGCAATGACCAGCCACCTTGGGCGTAGACAGCCTGCAAGCCACTGCCGGCGAGCACCCGTTCAAGCCCTTGGGCCACATCGAAACGCCCCTGTAGTCCGGTGCTGCGCTTGCCCTCGGTGAGTTGCGCATCCACCGACAGCAGGATTCCCGCGTCACTGGCAAAACGATTCAGAACCTGATCGAGGTTGCCGGCGGCGATACTGTACTGGCGCGCCTGACTCACGCTGGCGTCATCGGCCCAGGCCAGGTTCGGCAGCATTGGCGTGGTGGCCAGCAAAGTGGCGAACACGCCGCGGCGCAATACGCCATTGAACGGAAAAAACGTCTGTGTCGGATGACGTGGCATTCCGGAACTCCCCATGAGAATGCTTCTTGATTTGCTTTCAAGAGGTATCCCGGACGGGGCATGAAAACCGACAAGCGCTTCTTAAATTTTTTTTTTGGATATCAGACGCGGCGCTTCACCGTCACCCAATAACGGGTCACTGACTCGACCTGCACGGGCAATGTGCGTTCGAGAGCGGCAAGGACGGTGTCCGTGTTGTCGAGTGGAAAAACCCCGGTCAGCAGCAAGTGCGAGACCGTGTCATCGCAACGAATCCAGCCCGGTCGATAACGCGCCAGCTCGGCCAGGAACCGACCCAGCGGCTGACGCTCGGCCACCAGGCGCCCCTGGCTCCAACTGCTGCCGTTCGGGTTCGCAGGCT
Source organism: Pseudomonas sp. LBUM1643 (assembly GCF_059716215.1). Lineage (NCBI taxonomy): Bacteria > Pseudomonadati > Pseudomonadota > Gammaproteobacteria > Pseudomonadales > Pseudomonadaceae > Pseudomonas > Pseudomonas sp. LBUM1643. Next base: position 165,646 of record NZ_CP166813.1, on the reverse strand, counting down.
TCATCGGGTCGGTGCCATTGGCGCTGAACCATACGCTGTTGCCCGCATTCATCAGCATCGGGGCTGCATGCCGAGGGCTGATGCGCAGCTGGCCTTCATACAGTTCGACAAGCGCGCCGTTGTCCATTTCACGCACAGAGAACCGTGTTCCCAATGCCTGGACATCGCCGCTGGCGGTTTCCACGATCAATGGGCGGACGGGGTCGTTTCCGCTGGTAAGCAGAATTTCGCCCCGGATCAGCTTTATCCGGCGCTCTTGCGCGGTAAAACGCAGATCGATCGCACTGTTGCTGTTGAGATCGAGCCGGGTGCCGTCGCTCAGGGTCATGTGGCGAATCTCGCCGGTGGCAGTGCGGTGTTCGGCAAGGGTTGCGCGCCAGGACACCTGGTTCCGCAGCAGATAGCCGCTGCCACCGGCAACCAGTAGCAGGCCCAGCATCTTCAAGGCTGCGCGGCGCTGCGGATCAGGGCTATCGCGCAGTACGGCCCGTGCACGCCCGGCCGGCACCGCGCCGAAGGTTTCCTGCAACTGCTGCAATCGCTGCCAGGCGCGGCTGTGTTCCGGATGGGCTTGCTGCCAAAGCGTGAAGGCCTGACGCTTTTCTGCATCCAGGTCGCCGCCCCAGTGCAGCATCAACCATTCACTGGCTTGCTCGACGATGGCAGGCTCGATGGGAGCATCGTGGACGCGGTTCATGATTCGTAGACCAGTTGATAGCAGGCCAGGATCGCGCGGGTCATGTACTTCTGCACCGAGCTGACGGTAACCCCGAGCCGTTCGGCAATTTGCGCGTAACTCAGCCCTTCGAATTGCGAGAGCACAAAGGCCTGGCGCACGTTATCCGGCATGCGATCGAGCATCGCATCGATCTGGGTCAGCGTTTCAAGGATCAAGGCCCGGGTTTCCAGCGAGGGTGATTCCGGCTCCGGCAGATGGGCGATGCTCTCCAGGTAAGCGCGCTCGATTCGCAGTCGCCGCCACTGGTCGATCACCAGGTTGCGGGCAATCTGCGCGAGGTAGCTGCGACTTTCCTGCGGACCGGGCAAGCGCCCCGACACCAGCAAGCGCAGGAACGTATCCTGCGCCACATCCGCCGCATGCTCGCGATCTCCCAGGCGTTTACGCAACCAGCCTTGCAACCAGCCATGGTTATCGCGGTAAAGACGATGAATCGAATCGTTGCCGTCAGTTGTTGCGTCCATGGGAGGTCTACGCGCGTGATTGATAGCAATTATCATTACACTTTACGTAGCGACTGGCAAAACGACATTGATCAATGGCTGAGGCGGTGTGCTTTTAGCTTACTGACGATAAGAGTGACAACCTCAAAAAGAAAAAATAGACGTAAGCCGTTAGAGCCCAGACGGAGACGCCCATCACCATCCAAAAACCATTGGCCCAAGTGAGCGTTGCGTTGCTTAACCCCTCAGGATCATTTTCCGCATAATTGATAGCTTCTTGTGCCCGCGAATAACAATAAGCCTGCACTAAAAGAACCAGAAGAATTAGCACAAGTAGCAGATTCACGCTCAGCAGCCATTGCCATAAAACACTTGCCACCGGGAGCAAGAGAAGGACTAGAGCCATACTTCGTGGATACCAGTCAAATTGGCGCTGCGACGCGATAATTCGTTGATTAACTCTGGTGAACAGCGAGTAAACAAAAAACAAACTGAAAAAGGTGCGTATCAGCGGTAAAACAAAATGGCCAGCGGCTCGCTGCAGCTTCCAGTTTTTATAAACCCAATAAGTGAAATAAAAACCGGCACCCAGGAAGAACATCAGCAAAAATTTGCGTTTGGCTACGACAAAAAAAGCAGGTGAGCCTGACGCATCGTTTTTCAGGTTTGCGATAGGAGTGGCGTACGGATCATCGGTCATGTGAGCGTTGTCATCGTAAGAAATTTGGCCTGAGATGCTAAACGCTCGAACGTACTGACAATGCCCACACAAAAAAATCAAGACACGTCCTACGTCTACTCACCTCATTTCACTCAACGCTGCGTCGCCAGCGGATACACCGACTCCCATCCCCCGCCCAGCGCTTTGTACAAACCGACCATCGCCAATGAAACGCCAGTCGAGCTCTCTACCCACTGTTCCTGCGTCGCCAACAATGCGCCTTGCACGGTGAGGACGTTGACGAAATCGACGACGCCTTCCACGTATTGATGTTGTGCGGTACTGAGTGCGATCTGGTTCTGGCGCACGGCTTCGGCGAGGCTGTCCCGGCGCCGTTGGCTGGCGTTGAAATCGCTCAGTTGGTCGTCGATTTCGTGCCAGGCGCGCAACACGGTTTGTTGGTACGCGATGGCGGCTTCCTGTTGCTGGGCTTCGCGCAGGTTCAGCACGCCACGCAAGCGTCCGCCGTCGAACAGCGGCAGGCTGAATTGCGGGCCGATGCCAAAGGCACGTGAGCCCCAGGAACCTAAATCGCTGAGCTGCATGGCTTGGGAGCCAATGTTGCCGGACAAGGTGATCCGTGGATAAAAATCCCCCTTGGCCACGCCGATGTTCGCGGTGGCGGCATGCAGGCGCGCTTCGGCCTGACGGATGTCAGGGCGACGCTCGGCCAGTTGCGAGGGCAGGCCAATAGCAATTTGAGGCGGGGTTTGCGGCACCGGCGCATCGGTGGATAACTCAACGGACAGCGCGTGCGGCGGTTCGCCCATCAACAAGCTGAGCGCGTTGATCAGCTGCGACTGGCGCTGCTCAAGCGCCGGCAGACGGGATTCGATGGCCGCAACTTGCGCGGCGGCTTCAGCGACATCCAGGTCCGTGGCAACACCGTCGGCAAGGCGCAACTGTGAAAGCTTCAGACTGTGGCGAGCGACATCGAGGTTCTGCTCGGTGACTGCTCGAGTGCTTTGCACGCCACGCAGTTGGATGTAGTCCTGCGCGGTTTCGGCAAGGACCGACAGGAGTACGCCGCGACGGTCGTTTTCGGCGACTTCGAGCGTGGCGTCGGCGGCTTCGGTCTCGCGGCGTACACGTCCCCAGAAATCCAGTTCCCAGGACGCGGAGAAACCGGCATTCCACAGGTTGAACGCCGAGTCGCCATTATTTCCTGACGGGTCACTGAGGCCTTTCGCGCTATTGCGTTCGCGCCCGTAACTGCCCGTGGCGGCAGTGTTCGGATAGCGCTCGGCGGTGACCACCTGACGCGCCGCGCGGCTTTGCTGCAAACGGCTGCTGGCGAGTTTGAGGTCGAGGTTATCGGTCAGGGCGCGCTGGGTCAGGGCCGAAAGTTTGGGGTCGTGGAAGACGTCCCACCAGCGTTCGTCCATGGGTTCAGCAATGGCTTGGCTGGCGGCGGTTTTCTGTGGTACTGACCATTCGGCGATCTGTTGTGGCTGTGGTTTCTGGAAATCCGGGCCAACAGTGCAGGCGCTCAACGACGACAAGCTCAGCACAAATGCGATTGAGCGAACGCAGACCTTGTGGCGAGGGAGCTTGCTCCCGCTGGGTCGCGCAGCGGCCCCAAGATTGGCGAGCGCTGCGCACTCGAGCGGGACGGTGCGACGATTCGACAAGCTCCCTCGCCACAGGGGCAAGTGGTGGCTGTTGTTCATCGCTGCGCTACCTCATGCTTGTCGGTACCGGCAGTATCAATACTCGCCTCCACCGACATCCCCACCCGCAGCCGCTCGGCCAATGGCTGACCCGGATCGAGCACGATTTTCACCGGAATCCGCTGCACAACCTTGGTGAAATTCCCGGTCGCGTTATCCGGTTTGATCGACGCAAAGGTCACGCCCGTAGCCGGCGCGATGCTCTCGACACGCCCCTTCAGGGCCTGACCATCGAGGCTGTCGACGAGTACCTGCACGCTCTGCCCCGCTTGCACGTCAGCCAATTGGGTTTCCTGGAAATTGGCCACCACATACGCCTGCTCCAGCGGCACCACCGCCAACATCTTGCTGCCCGGCGTGACGTACGCACCGACCCGCACCGCACGCTCGCCGACCATGCCGTCCTGAGGTGCGACGATGCGTGTGTAAGACAGCTCGTAGCTGGCCATTTCCAACGCCGCTTGCGCACGTTTAAGCCCGCCGTCAGCCGCGTCACGCTGGGCGGTGAGGATATCGACTTGCTTACGTTCCGCCGCCAATACCGCAGTCGCATTAGCCAACCGCGCGGTGGCCTGATCGATGCGGGTCCGGGCTTGCTGAGCGTTCTGCACCGTACCCGCGCCGACACCGGCGAGGTGGTTGTAGCGGTTCAATTCATGATCGGCGAAAGCCATTTCGGCCTTGGCAGAGACGACAGTCGCTTGTGCCTGAGCGATTACTGACGCCTGACGCTCCAGCGTCGCTCGGGCGTTTTGCAACTGAGCCCGGGCGACCAGTGTTTCGGCATCGGCGGCTTGCGCCGCGGCGCGCAAATCCCGGTCATCGATCAGCGCCAGCAATTGCCCGGCCTTGACCTGCTGATTGTCTTCCACCAGCACTTCCTTGATGAACCCGGCAACGCGAGGCACCACGAGGGTGAAGTCTGCCGAGACAAAGGCGTCATTGGTGCTCTGCTGCGTGCGCTTGCCGAAAAGACCGGGCACCAACACGCAGATCAACACGCCAACGGCGACCACCCCGGCGACGCCGATGGCCACTTTTTTTCTGGATTGAGTTGTCATAAAAACCTTCTGTTTCAGTGGAGCATTCAGATCGGCGCACGGGGCGGATAAACCCGCGTCGGCAGCCAGAAAATCAACAGGATCAGCGCGAGTGCGATGCCGGCCATGCACAGGTAAAGATCCGATGCGGTCAGCACTACGGCCTGTTCGTGCAGCCTGTGAGCAAGCCCGGCGCTATCGCCGTCCACCCACGGGGAGTTACCGAGGCGATCGACCAACATCGTCGAGTGAAAATGCAGCCGTGCGGTGGTCAGCGCCTCGATCACTCCGGTAGCGATCACTGCAGACAGGCCTTTCACGGTGTTGAACCAGGCCGAAGCGTAGGGCCCCTCCATCGGACTGATGCTGCCAGTGGCAAGCATCAATAGCGGCAACACCGCCATGGGCTGGCCGAAGATCTGCAGCAGCTGCAGCACGTAGAAATCATCGCGAATCCACGCCGAGGTCAGCTGCGAACCGCCGAAGCAGGAGAGTGCAAGCATGCTCAGCCCGATGCCCTGTACCCAGCGGCAATCAACCCAACGCAGGTTGCACAGCGCCGCCACCAATGGCAGTGCAATCAACTGCGGTAGCGCCGCCAGCAGCGTGATCGGCGCGGTCTGCACCGGACGGTATCCCTGCACTTGCGCCAGATAACTTGAGGGAATGATGATCACGGCCAGCAACACCACCAGCACGCCGGCAAGGGTCAACAAGGCGAACGACAGGTTGCGGATACCGAGCATCTGCATCTTGAAAAAAGGGATCGGCTGCGACCATTCGTTGATCAAAAACAGCACCAGCAGCAGTGAACCGCCACCGAGCAATGCGCAGATCAGGCTCGACTCGAACCAGTCCAGCCGATTGCCTTGCAAGATCGCGATCACCAGCATGCAGATCGCGGGGAAACCCAAAAGCAAGCCGCGCCAGTTGAACTGTTTGAAACGCTCCAGGCGCAGCGGGTCCTGGGGCAAACCGTAAGCCACCGCGACCATTGCCAGTAAACACGGCACGATGATTTGCCAGAACGTCCATTGCCAGCCCACATATTCGGTCCATAGCCCGGCCAGCGGTGTGCCGAGGCCTGGGCCGAACGTTGCCGTCAGGGCATAACCCGCCAGTCCGTAGAGCTTCACATTGGCCGGTAAAAAACGCAGTGCGACCGTCATCAACATCGGCGGCAGTGCGCCCCCCGCCAGGCCCTGCAACGTGCGCATGACCAGCAGGCTTTCGTAGTTCGGGGCGAATGGGCAGAGCACGCCTAACAGCGTGAAAACGCTGATGGCGCAGAGGGTGAACCGCCGCAGGGAGAATGTCACCGAACACCAGGGGGCGAACGCCATGGCCGCCACCGAGGTCGCGGTGTAACTGGCGACCAGCCAGGTGCCTTCGTCGTAGCCGATGGCCAATGCGCCACGGATGTCGGCCAGGGCCACTTTGGTGACCATCTCGTTGAGGCCTGACACCAGCACCGCAATCAGCACGCCTACAAGGCCAATGATGATCCGCGGACCGAATACCGGCGGCGAGGCAGCGGCCGTGGCAAGCGGTGCCGAGACCGTGAGGGAAGTCATGTACTGCAGGCTCCGGGATTGAATACCGGGGCATTTTAAGAAGTGTGGGTGCTGACGAAAATCAACTTATCGGCAGGTTATAAGTGTGCTGCACGCAACTATCAGATCAAAAGATCGCAGCCTTCGGCAGCTCCTACAGGTGTACGCAAAATGGTCTGACCCCAAAATGTAGGAGCTGCCGAAGGCTGCGATCTTTTGATCTTCAAGGTTGCGCAGCCAGCCACGTTTCGTCGCAGCAGGACTTCAAGGTTTCGCGCATCCAGCGATGCGCCGGGTCCTTGTCAAATCGCGGGTGCCAGGCCTGGGTCAGCATGATGGTCGGCAACGGGATCGGCAGGGTGAACGAACGAAGCTTCAGGCCCAGGCGCCGGACACTCAACAGCGCCTCTTTGGGCACCGGCAGGATCAGATCCGAATCGGGCAACGCAAACATTGCTGCATGGAAACTCGGCGCAATCACCGCCACCCGCCGCTCCAGCCCCAAGGCGTTTAGTGCCGAATCGATAGGACCGCGAGCAATACCGCGACGAGACATGCTGATATGGGAAAACCCCGCGTAACGCTCCGCGGTAATTTCGTCATCGAACAGCGGATGATCCTCGCGCACCAACCCGACAAAGTGAGTGGCGAAGAGGTTCTGCACCTTCACCTCTGGCATCACCGGACGGTTGTTGCTGACGCTCAAGTCGATGCGCCCTTCGCGCAAGGCTTCGTCGTCCCCATCGCCCTCGGGAACAAAGCGCAATTCACAATGCGGGGCCTGACGCTCCATGGTGTCAAACAGCTTGCCGCCATAGACACCCACGAAAAAGTCGTTGGCCCGGATGCTGAAACGCCGGCGCAAGCTGCCCAGATCCACGTCATCGGCGGAACGAAACAGCAACGACGCCTGTTCCACGACATCGCGCACCTGCTCACGCAACGCCAGCGCCTTGGGTGTGGGCACCAGGCCGCGACCGGCACGCACCAGAATCGGATCGCCGATCGCTTCACGAATACGGGTCAAGGTCCGGCTCATCGCCGCCGGGCTCAAATTCATCCGCCGCGCAGCACCCACCACACTGCCCTCGTCGAGCAGGGCGTCGAGGGCGATTAGTAGATTCATGTCCGGGAGTTGCATGCTGAGCACTCTTGGCTGATCAGGATTGATTCTGATGCAATGTTACCAGCGTATCCTCCTGTAGCAGCAAAGCTTGCTCGCGATGAACGATTACGCGGTTCATTCAGGTGCCGTCTCGCCCCATCGCGAGTAAGCATTGTTCCTGGGTGATCAGGGTTCGGTGCTACACGACTATCAGTTCTGCTAGTTCTCAATTTCGTCTCTGGCGAGTAAAACAAAGGACGGATTGACCTTACCTACTCACTTGGAAGCTTCTCCATGCCCCCGACAAATGTTGGTGATCAAAAGAAGTCTCAACGAACCGTCCTGCTGGCGACCGATAACAAAAATTCGGTGCTTGCCGAAGTAGTCTTTGGTCAAAAACCCAATCAAATGGCCTACTCCGCCTACGGGTGTCAGTCTGCGGAACAGGACGTCAGGACACGGCTTGGCTTTAACGGCGAACTGCGCGAAGCACAGACCAGTTGGTACTTGCTGGGTAACGGCTACCGCGCCTACAACACACGATTGATGCGCTTTCATAGCCCGGACAGCTGGAGCCCGTTCGGGGCGGGCGGGCTGAATCCTTATATGTATTGCGCTGGGGATCCGGTGAATCGGTCAGACCCTACGGGGCACCGCCCCGGTTTCTTTGACTTAATTTTCGGAGTGAAGCGATTTCTTTCTGGAGACCGCGGATTTGTTGCCTCAGGGGGAGGAAGCGGACGGGCCAAGGCTGGTGGAGGGATCTTAGTCAACATACAAACAGCTAAACAGTTCAAGCAGACTTTCTGGGATAGGACGAGCAGCCACCTTCCAGTGGAGCGTTCTTTTGAAGTCCCAGCTCTAACAGGGCCCGGTGCATTTTTCTCTGACTTCTCCAAGGTTGGTGGATTCAGTTCGAGATCAGGCTCAGATTCAGGTTCATCAAGCACACGTTCTTCGACTCGGCGAATAATAGGGAGCAACTCAACGCCACCTTACGGCCCGCCACCTCCTAACAATGAAACAATGGCCCTCTCGAATGCAGACACTTTTGCAAGTTCGCAACCCCCCTCATACGTTACGGTTAACCGAATGAGCTTCAATCCTCCGAACGATGTGGTACAACCACGATTTCATGTAAACAGACCTCCTCCTGTGAACACACGCCAAGTAGCGGCAGCCTTACCACCGGCACCAGCCGTGTTACCACACGGAATAGCAGCTGGGGGATTTGGGTTTGTCCCCCGGTCACGTGGAGCGACTTTGTCAGACGTTTCGAGAGTGCGGCAGAGTAATTAATAATTCTTACAAGGCGGGCGAAGCGAATTCTGGGTAACGCCGTTCTTGTTTTTTGCGGTTTGCTTGATGATCCTTTACTCAATCCTAGAGCCGCCCCGCGCTAGGATTACTCATTTCACCGCTGCATCCCCCACCGCTTCACCGTCACCCGCTCCAGCGTATCGAACACCAGATTCTCCACCAGCAATCCAATCAGGATCACCACCGCCAGCCCGGCAAACACCTTGTCGGTGTACAGCTCGTTGCGGTTCTGAAAGATGTACCAGCCCAACCCACCCTTGCCGCTGGTTGCGCCAAACACCAGTTCAGCGGCGATCAATGTGCGCCAGGCGAAAGCCCAGCCGATTTTCAGGCCGGCAAGGATCGAGGGCAGCGCGGCGGGGATGAGGATGAACAGCACGAAGCGCATGCCCTTGAGGCCGTAGTTGCGGCCGGCCATGCGCAGGGTTTCCGAGACGCCGAGAAAACCGGCGTAGGTGTTCAGCGCCAGGGCCCACAACACCGAATGCACCAGCACAAAAATCAGGCTGTTCTGTCCCAGGCCGAACCACAGCAGCGCCAACGGCAGCAGCGCAATCGCTGGCAGCGGGTTGAACATCGACGTCAGCGTGCTCAGCAGATCGCGACCAAACTGGGTCGACACCGCCAACGTGGTCAGGGCGAACGCCAGGACGATGCCGATCAGGTAACCCTTGAGCAAAACGACCAGGGAAATCCACACCTTGCCCAGCAACTCGCCGCTGAGCAGGCCGTCATACAGTGCCCGGGCGGTTTGCAGAAAACTCGGCAGCAGCAGGTCGTTGTTCGTGTATCGGGCGGCCACTTCCCACAGCACCGCCAGCAATATCAGGATCAGGCTTTTGCGCAGCCACCCCTGTTGCCAAAGACGCTGCCGCAAAGGCAGTTCGCGCTCCACTGGCACGCTCAACAGGGGCTGCAGGTCTGTTTCAAACTCTTCGCGCGGGGATGATAAAAGGCTCATCGGGCACTCCTCTCAATAGGCTCAATAAGCGATGCGGATGTCGGAAAAATCCAGCTCGCGCTCGGTTTCCGCTGACTGGCCTTCGTCGAACAACAGCCGATGAATCCGTCGTGCCGATTCCTGAAACGCCACACCCCCAAGGCTGTGCAAATCGTATTGGTGGCTGTGGACTTCCGCCCGTACGCGGCCCGGATGCGGTGACAGCAGCAGGATCCGATTGCCGACCACCAGCGCTTCTTCGATGGAGTGAGTGACGAACAGCAGCGTGAATCGCACTTCTTCCCACAGCAGCAGCAGTTCTTCCTGCATCTTGCGTCGGGTCAGGGCGTCGAGCGCGGCGAAAGGTTCATCCATCAGGAGGATTTTCGGCTGCATCGCCAACGCCCGCGCGATGGCCACCCGTGCCTTCATGCCGCCGGACAAGGTGTGCGGATAGGCATCGGCAAACGCCGCCAGACCGACCTTGTCCAGGTAATGCAACGCGCGCTCCTCAGCCTCTTTACGCTTGAGGGTCTTTGAGGCGAGCAGCGGGAACATCACGTTCTGTTTGACGGTTTTCCACGGTGGCAGTTGATCGAATTCCTGGAACACCACAATCCGGTCCGGGCCCGGTGCATGGACGTTTTGCCCTTGCAGCCGAATTTCGCCCTCACAGGGTTGAATGAACCCGGCAACGGCTTTCAGCAGCGTGGACTTACCGCAGCCCGACGGACCGAGCAGTACAAAGCGGTCCGCCGGATCGATCTCGAAACTGACTTGATGCGTCGCCCGGACCACACGCTGGGGCGTGCGGTACTCGAGGCTGACCTTGTCGACCGACAGCAGCGCCTGGGCTGTTGCGTTCGGTTTGCTGACCGTGTGGCCTTGCAAAGGGGCGTTCATGTCGATCAGCTCCCCTGCAAAGGTTTGGCGTCCTGGAAGAAGTAGTCCTTCCACGAATCCGGTTTGTTCTTGATCGCGCCGACTCGGTAGAGGAACTCCGCGAGCGGGTAGGTATTTTTCGGCGTGACGCTGAATTCAAACTGCGGGTTATCAATGATCTTCAGCAATTCAGCGCGGTCGATTTTCGCCTTGGTCACGCGGATGTAAGTATCGGCCGCAGCCCCTTTATCGTTCTGGGCAAACTGCGCCGCTTCGGTCAGGGCTTCAACGAATGCCTTGTAGGTTTTCGGGTTCTCGTTGCGGAATTTCTCGGTGGCAAACAGCACGGTCGGCGAGTTCGGACCGAGCAGGTCATAGGTGTTCAGCACCACATGCACATTGGGGTTTTGCAGGGCCTGATCCTGGAACGGCGGATTGGAGAAATGGCCAGTCAATTCAGTGCCGCCGGCGATCAACGCAGCCGTCGCATCAGGGTGCGGCAGTGCGACGGTGTACTTGTCGAGGCGATTGAATTCCTTGTCACCCCATTGCTTGGCCGCCGCGTATTGCAGGAAGCGCGACTGCACAGAGACGCCGACCGCGGGCACCGCAATACGGTCCTTTTCGGTAAAGTCAGCGATGGTTTTCACCTTGGGATTATTGCTCACCAGGTAGTAAGGGAAGTTGCCGAGGGAGGCGACAGCCTTGACGTTCTGCTTACCGTGGGTGCGATCCCAAATGGTCAGCAGCGGACCGACGCCGGCGCCAGCAATGTCGATGGAACCGGACAGCAGCGCATCGTTGACGGCCGCGCCACCAGACAGTTGAGTCCAGTCGACCTTGATGTCGAGGCCTTCCTGCTTGCCGTACTTCTCGATCAGGTTCTGATCACGCACCACGTTGAGCAGCAGGTAAACAATGCCGAACTGTTCGGCGATGCGGATTTCCCCTTCGGCCCGGGCAACACTGGGAGCCACCAGGCTACCGGCGATCAAGCTGAAACCCAGGCCGATGGCGGCGGCCAGGGGTGCAAATGGAAGACGTTTGGACATGGTGTTCTCCGGCAAATCAGAAAGGCGCATCGCCCTGGATGGTCGTGCGATACAGCTTGCGGCGCAGATGGCTTGGGCATCCGGCGGCGAGGTGGATCAGCGAGCGGTTGTCCCAGAACACCAGGTCGTGGGGCTGCCATTGATGGCGATAGATGTTTTGCGCGAGCACGCTTTGGGCGTAGAGCTCATCGAGCAATTGCTTGCTCTCGTCTTCCGGCAGACCGACGATTCGCGTGGTGAACCCTTCGCTGACAAACAACGCCTTGCGACCGTTTTCCGGGTGCGTGCGGACGATGGGGTGAACCACTTCGGCGACTTGAGCGAGCTGCTCCGGCGTCAGGGTCGGACGCCAGTTGCCTTCGAATTTTGTCTCGCTGTAGCGCGCTGTATACGAGTGCGCGGCGGAGCGTCCTTTCACCGCTTTACGCAATGCATCCGGCAGGCTGTCCCAGGCTTTGTGCATGTCGGCAAACAGCGTGTCGCCGCCTTCGGACGGCAGCTCCTGGGCGTGCAGCATCGAGCCCAGGCTCGGGAGTTCTTTATAGGACAGGTCGGAATGCCAGAATTTGCCGGCATCACCGAGGCCGATGGATTGGCCGTTCTCGATGATGTTGGAGACGATGAGAATTTCCGGGTGCCCGGCCAGCAGGAACTGCTTGAGCACGTGGATCTGCAGCACGCCGAAGCGGCGGCTGAAGTCGATTTGCTGTTCCGGAGTGATGCGTTGGTCGCGGAATACCACGACGTGATGATCCAGATGCGCGCGGTGAATGCGGGCAAAATCCTGATCATTGATGGGGCGGGCCAGGTCCAGGCCGATGATTTCGGCACCGACAGCACCCGTGAACGGGCGAATGTCGAAGGTTTGTGGCGCGATGCTGTTAGAAGCGGAGACGGCTGACATAGAAAATCACTCCCACGCACGGCACGCTCAAGAGCGCGCGCGTCGATCAAGAAACTCACGGAGGTCCCGTGTTGGTTCGTGTCGTGCGGCGCGCCGATTGGTCGGCAGGTACGCAGGGGAGTGACTTTATAGGTATAAGAATTGGAATTTAAATACCGTTAGCGAATAACGATATGGCGTTTTTGATGAGGGGGGTTTTGAGGCCGCCATCGCGAGCAGGCTCGCTCCTACAGGGTTTATGTGATCAACACAGAGTCCCTGTAGGAGCGAGCCTGCTCGCGATGAGGCCATCAGCACCGACTGAGTGACCGAGCATTACCGTTCGTGCAAAGCCTCAGCCCGCGCCCGGATAATCGGCTTCAGCAAATAGCTGAGAACCGTCTTCTTGCCGGTAATGATATCCACCGACGCCACCATCCCCGGAATGATCAGCAACGGTTTCTCATCCGTCCCCAAATGGCTGCGATCGGTACGCAGCTTGATGACGTAGTAGGTGGTTTTCTTGTCTTCATCGGTGATGGTATCCGCACCGATTTGCTCGAGTTTGGCCTTCAGCCCGCCATAGATGGTGTAGTCATACGCGGTAAATTTCACCGTCGCCTCTTGTCCCGGATGCAGGAATGCGATGTCTTGCGGACGAATCTTCGCTTCTACCAGCAAGGTGTCGTCCAGAGGAACGATTTCGACCAGATCACTGCCCGGCTGGATCACGCCACCAATGGTGTTCACCAGCAACTTGTTGACGATGCCACGCACGGGCGATGTCACCAGGGTCCGGCTGACACGGTCAGACAGTGCGCTGCCGGTGGCCTGGGCCTTGTTCAGGTCGGTGCGTGCTTCATTGAGCTGAGTCAGCGCTTCACTGCGGAATTTGCCACGGGTTTCGTCGATCTTGCGCGCCACTTCCTTGATCGCCGATTCTGCCCGCGGGATCGCCAGGGTGGTGGCGTCGAGCTGCCCACGGGTTTCAACTTCGGCGCGCTTGAGGCGCAACACTTCGACTGGCGATACCGCGCCCTGAGCCACCAACGGCTCGGACATATTGATCTCCTGGCGCTGCAAGGCCAGGCCGTTGCGGTACTGGGACTGCTTGGAGGTGAACTCGCGCAATTCCTGCTGACGCTGGATCAACTGCTCCTGCAACCCACCGATTTCATCACGCAACTGCTGACGACGGCTGATGTACAGCGACTCTTCGCTGGCGGCCTGGCCAGGAACGGCCTTCAGCACGTCAGCGGGGAAATTCAGCGGACGGTCGTCCACTTCGGCACTCAGGCGCTCCACTCGCAACAACATCGACAGCCGATCGGCTTCGGTCTCGCCTACGTTGGATGCGAATCGGGTGTCGTCCAGGCGAATCAGCGGCGCACCCGCCTCAACGATCTGCCCTTCCGAGACGAACAGCTCAGAGACGATACCGCCTTCGAGGTTCTGGATTTTCTGGATCTTCGACGATGGGATCGCCTTGCCGTCGCCCTTGGTGACTTCGTCGATCACCGCAAAGTTGGCCCACAGCATCAGGAACAAAAAGAAGCCGATGATTGCCCAGATCGTCAGCCGCACCACCCGTGGCGCGTCTTCAATGAGGGCTTTATTGACCTCGGGAAGTGGCTGGCCATGCAGTGAATCGGTGCCCTTGAAATAACGGCGAATGGAACCCTTGACCCCGGACTTAAGCAACACTGATCTGCCCCTTTTTCAATGCTTCCATCACCACAGCTTTCGGGCCATCGGCGAGTATCTGTCCACGGTCGATGACGATCAGGCGATCGACCAGCGACAACAGCGACGCACGGTGCGTCACCAGTACTACGGTCTTGTTTTCAATCACTGCGGCGAGGCGTTGCTTGAGGCGTTCTTCACCGGTGTTATCCATGGCGCTGGTCGGTTCGTCGAGCAGCAGGATCGGCGGGTTGAGCAAGAGTGCACGGGCCAGCGCGACGTTCTGGCGCTGACCGCCGGACAGGTTCTGCCCACGCTCGCCCACCTGAAGCTCGTAGCCTTGCGGGTGCAGACGGGCGAATTCGTGCACGCCGGCCAGTTCAGCGGCTTGCAAAACCATTTCGTCTTCGACGTAACGCGCACCCGAGACCAGGTTGTCGCGCAGGCTGCCGGCGAGCAACTGGATGTCCTGAGGCACGTAGCCGATGTTGTGTCGCAGTTCGCTGACGTCTATCTGACGAATGTCGACGCCATCCACCAACAACGCGCCTTCGTCCGGCTGATAAAGGCCCACGACCAGTTTGGCGAGCGAACTTTTACCCGAGCCACTGCGACCGATGATGCCGATTTTTTCGCCGGGCTTGATGATCAGGTTGATGTTTTTGAGCGCCGGATTCTGCTGATCCGGGTAGGTGAAGTTCATCTGACGGCATTCGATGCCACCTTGCAGAACCTTGCGGCTCAGAGGGCGCTCTTCAAAATTGCGCTCCTGCGGCAACTCCATCATCTGGTCGACCGAGGTCATGGTGACCCGGGCTTGCTGATAGCGGGTCAGTAGACCGGACAACGACGCCAGCGGGCTGAGTGCGCGACCACTGAGCATGTAACAGGCGATCAGGCCGCCCATGCTCAGGTTACCGGCGATGATCTGGTACACGCCGAACACAATCATGATCACGCCGGCCAATTGCTGAATCAGCAAGGTGATGTTCATGGCCAGGCCAGACAGCATTTTTACCCGCAACTCGAGGCGGCTGAGGGTGCCGATGGTCTGCTCCCACTGATACTGGCGCTCGCTCTCGGCGTTGTTGACCTTCACCGCGTCGAGGCCGGCCAGTGTTTCGATCAGACTCGACTGACGCTCGGCGCCCAGGGCCATGGTGCGTTCCATGGTGGCCACCAGCGGCTTCTGCAACGCGTAGCCAATCAACAAGGCAATCGGAAACGCCAACACCGGAATCCATACCAGATGCCCGCCGAGGATCGCGATGACCAGGAAGATCAGGAGCGTAAACGGCAAGTCGATCAGGCTGGTGAGAGTCAGCGACGCGAGGAAATCGCGCAGGCTCTGAAACTCATGGATGTTCTGGGCAAAGCTGCCGACCCGGGCCGGGCGGTACTTCATCGACATGCCGACGATGCGCTCGAACAGCGTCGCCGAAATGATCAGGTCGGTTTTCTTGCCGGCCAGGTCCAGGCACAGACTGCGCAGGCTTTTGAGGATCAGGTCGAAAAAATAAGCGCCGGTGATACCGATGGCCAAGACCCACAAGGTCGATTCGGCCTGGTTGGGCACCACGCGGTCATAGACGTTCATCACGAACAATGGCGCGGCCATGGCGATGATGTTGATCAGGAAACTGGCAGCGATGGCGTCGGCATACAGCCAGCGCGAGCGCTTGAGGGTGTCACGGAACCACGACCGTGCGCGCGGGATCAGCGTGCCGTGATTGACGTCGAATTTATGCTGAGGCTGGGCGAAGAAGACTTTGCCGATGTAGTCGTCGGCCAGCAACTCGCGACTGACGAGGCTTTCGCCGCCGTCACTTTCACTGAGCAGCAGACGGGCCTGGTCTTCACCTTGCCAGCCAAGCAGCACCGCACTGCGACCATCCTTGAGCAGCAGTAACGCCGGCATCGCAATTTCTGGAATCTGCTCCAGTTTGCGCACCAGCACCCGCCCTTGCAGACCGGCGCGAGCGGCTGCACGTGGCAGCAACTCGACGCTCAGCCGCTGCTTGGGCAACGGCAGACCGGTGGTCAACATCGCGGCACTGGCAGGCTTTTGATGTAGCGTGCAAAGGGCTAGCAGACCGTCCAGCAACGGATCGTCATGCAACGCGCGTGGATCATGGATGAGATGAACTCGACTGACTTCTGATTCCACGCTCGGCACTCTTGGCTGACGATTGAACAATTAAGGTTCTGCTCAATTCATGCCGGGCAGTTGGACCTTTGGCTTCACGTCGTTCTGCACGACGGATGCCAACGGTGCGACCACTCCCTGGCTCTTGAGCAACTCGCCCATGGTCGCCTTGATTCGGTATTGAGTAAATAACTGAATGTTTCTGATCCACGCAGATCACGGTTTGTTGACGCGTTGCTGCGAGACACGCCGCGTACCCGTCGAAAACATCGTTTAGCGCACATGAACGACATGCGCCGCGACTGAAAATCTGCGTGCAATGGTCAACGTCCATCCCCGATCAAAATGATGCGAAACGTGCGACCGAGGGAAATGCCCGGGAACGGATCCACGCAAATGCGCAGTTTGAATATTTGGCATTTTGTTGTCCTGAATCACTGCAAAACCTGCAGCCACAGCTATTCCCGAGAAGACAAACGACCGTTTGTCGGAAAGTCCAAAATGGGTACTGGATCACACGGTTCGACCCCCTCCGACTCCCGAATATCAATGTGACATTACCGGGGCGATTGTTTAGGATGGCAGCCACATGGTCAATAGTTTGGCATATGGTTAATAGCCAAAAAATATAGACAGAATATTGACGAAAAAAAGCGTCAAAGTAGTAACTATTATTGTAGGAAAGAGCGTCCAGACTGATTGGCAACAATGCCTTCAGGTCCATGGAAGTCTACTGAACGTGACACCCGGAGAGTCTTCAATGAGCAGTGTTGTTGCCATCGTCAAAAGCATTGTTGGTCAAGTTTTCGTGGTGTCCCCAGAGGGCATCCGTCGTGTACTCGTTGAAGGCGACCGGCTGTTTGTTGGCGACCAGGTAGACACAGGAGTGGCTGGCGCTGTCACGCTCGAACTGGCCGACGGCCGGACCCTGGACCTGGGCCGCGACACTCAGTGGAGCGGCAGCGCTCCAGACTCCAGCACCGACCTGGCAGAAGCCACCGCACAAGCAGCGCCATCGGTTGAAGAACTGCAGCAGGCCATCGTTGCCGGCGCTGACCCGACTAAAGACCTCGAAGCCACCGCAGCCGGCCCGACAGCCTCAGGACAGGGCGGCGCAGCGGGCGGTGGTCATAGCTTCGTGATGCTCGATGCAACGGCTGGCCGGGTCGACCCGACCGTTGGCTTCCCAACCGCGGGTTTCGGCGCTGTGCCCCTGACCACGCTGGAAACCGTTAACACCCAGAACACTAACAACAACGCGATTGTCGACGCCCCTCTCACCTCGACGCTGAGCCTTAGCGCGACCCCGACCATTACCGAGGCCGGCGGCGTACTGGTCTACACCGCGAACCTGAGCCAGGCGCCTCTGAGTGACCTGACCATTACGCTGTCCAATGGCGCGGTCATCGTCGTTGCTGCGGGCCAGACCACTGGCACCGTGAATGTGCCACTCGCGCCCAACGACACTGTTTATAACGACCCGAGCCAAATCGAAGTCACCGTCACCGGCACTACCGGCGGCGGGATGACAGTGGTCCCTCCGACCACTCCAGCCGTGACCCAGGTCACTGACACCGTCGATACCACTACCGTCACGCTGACCGCCGGCCCGACTGTTGTTGAAGGCGGCCCGATCACCTACACCGCGTCCCTGACCAACCCGGCCCAGACGCCGGTGACCGTGACCTTGAGCAATGGCTCGGTCATCACCATCGGCGCTGGGCAGACCACCGGCACTGTCGTGGTCGATACGCCGGCGAATGACGTTTATGTAAACGGCAGCACCGTCAGCACCACGATCACTGGTGCGACTGGCGGCAATTTTGAAAACCTGGTGCCGAGCACCACGCCAGCGGTCACCACGATCACCGATTCGCAGGACACGACCGGCCTGACCCTGACCTCGACCGGTACTGTGGTTGAAGGCGGTCCAATCACCTACACCGCGACTTTGACCAACCCTGCTGGCACTCCGGTGACCGTGACCTTGAGCAACGGCTCGGTCATTACCATTGGCGCTGGCCAGACCACTGGCACTGTCGTGGTCGAGACGCCGGCGAATGATGTTTATGTGAATGGCAGCACCGTCAGCACCACGATCACCGGTGCTACTGGCGGCAACTTTGAGAACCTGGTGCCGAGCACCACGCCTGCTGTTACGACCATTACCGATTCGCAGGACACGACCGGCCTGACCCTTACTTCGACCGGGACTGTGGTTGAAGGCGGTCCGATCACTTACACCGCGACTTTGACCAACCCTGCTGGCACTCCGGTGACTGTGACCTTGAGCAATGGCTCGGTCATCACCATCGGTGCTGGCCAGACCACCGGGACAGTCGTGGTCGATACTCCAGCGAATGACGTTTATGTAAACGGCAGCACCGTTAGCACCACAATCACCGGCGCAACGGGCGGCAACTTTGAAAACCTGGTGCCGAGCACCACGCCCGCTGTTACGACCATTACCGATTCGCAGGACACGACCGGCCTGACCCTTACTTCGACCGGGACTGTGGTTGAAGGCGGTCCGATCACCTACACCGCGACTTTGACCAACCCTGCTGGCACTCCGGTGACCGTGACCTTGAGCAACGGCTCGGTCATTACCATTGGCGCTGGCCAGACCACTGGCACAGTCGTGGTCGAGACCCCGGCGAATGACGTTTATGTAAACGGCAGCACCGTCAGCACCACGATCACCGGTGCGACTGGCGGCAACTTTGAAAATCTGGTGCCGAGCACCACGCCTGCAGTTACAACCATCACCGATTCGCAGGACACGACCGGCCTGACCCTGACCTCGACCGGTACTGTGGTTGAAGGCGGACCGATCACCTACACCGCGACCCTGACCAACCCTGCCGGCACGCCGGTGACTGTGACCTTGAGCAACGGCTCGGTCATCACCATCGGCGCTGGCCAGACCACCGGCACCGTCGTGGTCAATACTCCAGCGAATGACGTTTATGTAAACGGCAGCACCGTCAGCACCACGATCACTGGTGCGACTGGCGGCAATTTTGAAAATCTGGTGCCGAGCACCACGCCTGCAGTTACAACCATCACCGATTCGCAGGACACGACCGGCCTGACCCTGACCTCGACCGGTACTGTGGTTGAAGGCGGACCGATCACCTACACCGCGACTTTGACCAACCCTGCCGGCACTCCGGTGACCGTGACCTTGAGCAACGGCTCGGTCATCACCATCGGCGCTGGCCAGACCACCGGCACCGTCGTGGTCGAGACGCCGGCCAATGACGTTTATGTGAACGGCAGCACTGTCAGCACCACAATCACCGGCGCAACGGGCGGCAACTTTGAAAACCTGGTGCCGAGCACCACGCCTGCTGTTACGACCATTACCGATTCGCAGGACACGACCGGCCTGACCCTGACCTCGACCGGTACTGTGGTTGAAGGCGGTCCGATCACCTACACCGCGACCCTGACCAACCCTGCCGGCACGCCGGTGACTGTGACCTTGAGCAACGGCTCGGTCATCACCATCGGCGCTGGCCAGACCACCGGCACTGTCGTGGTCGAGACGCCGGCGAATGACGTTTATGTAAACGGCAGCACCGTCAGCACCACAATCACCGGTGCGACTGGCGGCAACTTTGAAAATCTGGTGCCGAGCACCACGCCTGCAGTTACAACCATCACCGATTCGCAGGACACGACCGGCCTGACCCTGACCTCGACCGGTACTGTGGTTGAAGGCGGTCCAATCACCTACACCGCGACCCTGACCAACCCTGCCGGCACGCCGGTGACTGTGACCTTGAGCAACGGCTCGGTCATCACCATCGACGCTGGCCAGACCACCGGCACTGTCGTGGTCGAGACTCCAGCGAATGACGTTTATGTAAACGGCAGCACCGTCAGCACCACAATCACCGGCGCGACTGGCGGCAACTTTGAAAATCTGGTGCCGAGCACCACGCCTGCTGTTACGACCATCACCGATTCGCAGGACACGACCGGCCTGACCCTGACCTCGACCGGTACTGTGGTTGAAGGCGGTCCGATCACCTACACCTCGACCCTGACCAACCCTGCTGGCACTCCGGTGACTGTGACCTTGAGCAATGGCTCGGTCATTACCATTGGCGCTGGCCAGACCACTGGCACTGTCGTGGTCGAGACTCCAGCGAATGACGTTTATGTAAACGGCAGCACCGTCAGCACCACAATCACCGGCGTGACTGGCGGCAACTTTGAGAACCTGGTGCCAAGCACCACGCCTGCTGTTACGACCATTACCGACCGCATCGATACGGTCACCGTGACCATCGAAAGCGCTGGCAACGTACTGGAAAACGCAGCACCGACCTTCACCATCAAGGTTGATCAGAAACTCGATCACGATCTGACGGTAACGTTGAGCAACGGCCAGACGGTAACCATCGCGGCAGGTGCTACAGAAACCACTTACACGCTGCCTGCTCAGGGCGACGACGTTTACAAAGATGGCGAGACCATCAAGCTGGGCATCACGGATGCAGTGGTAGAAGGTAAATCCTTCGAGAATCTGGTGATTGGCAAAGAAGCCGAAGTGACCATTGGCGATACCACCAGCGAAGTGATCGCGACACTGACCGTCGACAAGACGTCGGTCGTTGAGGGTGGCCAGGTCACCTACACCGTGACCCTGACCAACCCTGCAGGCCTTCCGATCAACAACCACGGCGAGCTGACCTTCAAGCTCACCGATGGCACGACCATCACGGTTCCGGCGAACGGCACCAGCGGCTCGGCCACCATCACAACGGTCAACGACATATTCACTGGCGGCCAGCCTTCTCTGGCAAATAAGCTGGAGTCCGTGACCGGCGGCGAGAAGTTTGAACAGCTGACGCTCGATCAGCAGACCCTGACCACCACCGTCACTGATCAACCGGCTGGTGAAGGCGACAAGGTCACCGTCACCATCGAAAGCGCTGGCGACGTGCTGGAAAACGCAGCACCGACCTTCACTATCAAGGTCGATCAAAAACTTGATCACGACCTGACCGTGACCTTGAGCAATGGCCAGACCGTGGTCATCGCTGCGGGTGCGTTGCAGACCACTTATGCCCTGCCTGCCCAAGGCGATGACGTTTATAAAGACGGCAGCAGCGTTGAGCTGGGCGTTAGCGGCGCGACTGCCGATGGCAAGGCGCTGGAGAATCTGGTCCTGGGTAATCCGGCGACTGTGGTTGTCGGCGATACGATCAGCGAAGTGGTTGCGACCCTGACGGCGGACAAAACTACTGTCGCCGAAGGCGGCCAGATCACCTACACCGTGACCCTGACCAACGCTGCGGGTCTGCCGATCAATAATCATGGTGAACTGACGTTCACCCTGACTGACGGCACGGTTGTCACCGTTCCAGCAAACAGCACTTCCGGCTCATTCACCATCACCGCGCCAGACGATGTGCTGGCCGGTGGTCAACCGACTATCGTTAACAAGCTGGAATCGGTGACTGGGGCGGACAACTTTGAGCAACTGACCCTGGGTCAGAATTCGTTGGAAACCATCGTCACTGACGAACCGGGTACCGGCACACCAACCGATAACCAAGGCGACAAAGTCGCTATCTCCATCGTTGGTAACGGTCCGGTCCTGGAAAACCAGGCCCCGAGCTTCACCATTACGCTCGATAAGGCACAGTCGGTGCCGCTGACCGTGACGTTGAGTAACGGCCAGACCATCACCTTCGCCGCCGGCGAAACCTCGAAAGTGCACTCGCTGACCGCGCAAGGTGATGACGTCTATAAAGATGGCGAGACCGTCGAGCTGGGCGTTAGCAATGTCACCTCCGCCGGTACCGCGCTGGAAAACCTGGTGATTGGTAACCCAGGTTCGGTGATCGTTAGCGACACCCCGAGCGAAGTGGTTGCGACCCTGACGGCGGATAAAACCACCGTCGCTGAAGGCGGCCAGATCACTTACACCGTGACCCTGACCAACGCTGCGGGTCTGCCGATCAATAATCATGGTGAACTGACGTTCACCCTGACTGACGGCACGGTTGTCACCGTTCCAGCAAACAGCACTTCCGGCTCATTCACCATCACCGCGCCAGACGATGTGCTGGCCGGTGGTCAACCGACTATCGTTAACAAGCTGGAAAGTGTCGACGGTGCGGACAACTTCGAGCAGCTGACCCTCGGTCAGAACTCGCTGGAAACCACCGTCACCGACGAACCAGGTACCGGTACGCCAACCGATAACCAGGGCGACAAAGTCGCTATCAGCATCGTCGGTAATGGCCCAGTCCTGGAAAACCAGGCACCGAGCTTCACCATCACGCTGGACAAGGCACAATTGGTGCCGCTTACCGTGTCCCTGAGCAACGGTCAGACCGTGACCTTCGCCGCCGGCGAAACCTCGAAAGTACATTCGCTGACCGCACAAGGTGATGACGTCTACAAAGACGGCGAGACCGTTGAGCTGGGCGTTAGCAACGTCACCTCCGGTGGCACCGCACTGGAAAACCTGGTCATCGGCAACCCAGGCTCGGTGGTCGTCAGCGACACCCCGAGTGAAGTGGTTGCAACCCTGACCGCGGACAAAACCACCGTGGCTGAAGGTGGCCAGATCACCTACACCGTGACCCTGACCAACGCGGCGGGCTTGCCGATCAATAATCACGGTGAACTGACGTTCACCCTGACTGACGGCACCACCATTACTGTTCCTGCCAATACGGCATCGGGTTCGTTCACCATCACCGCGCCAGACGATGTGCTGGCCGGAGGTCAACCGACTATCGTTAACAAGCTGGAAAGTGTCGACGGTGCGGACAACTTCGAGCAGCTGACTCTCGGTCAGAACTCGCTGGAAACCACTGTCACTGACGAACCATCGGGCCAAGGTGATCCGGTCAACATCAGCATCGTTGGCAATGGTCCGGTCCTGGAAAACCAGGCGCCAAGCTTCACCATCACGCTGGACAAGGCACAAGCCGTGCCGCTGACCGTGACGTTGAGCAACGGCCAGACCGTGACCTTCGCCGCGGGCGAAACTTCGAAAGTGCACTCGCTGGCCGCGCAAGGTGACGACGTCTACAAAGACGGCGAAACCGTCGAGCTGGGCATCAGCAATGTGACTTCGGGTGGCACCGCGCTGGAAAACCTGGTCATCGGTAATCCAGGTTCGGTTGTCGTTAGCGACACCCCGAGTGAAGTGGTTGCGACCCTGACGGCGGATAAAACCACCGTCGCTGAAGGCGGCCAGATCACCTACACCGTGACCCTGACCAACGCCGCCGGTCTGCCGATCAATAATCACGGTGAACTGACGTTCACCCTGACTGACGGCACGCAGATCAAGGTGCCCGCGAACACGGCTTCCGGTTCGTTCACCATCACCGCGCCAGACGATGTTCTGGTCGGTGGTCAGCCAACCATCGTTAACAAGCTGGAATCGGTAACCGGTGCGGACAACTTCGAGCAGCTGACCCTGGGTCAGAACTCGCTGGAAACCACGGTCACTGACGAACCAGGTTCGGGCACGCCAACTGACAACCAAGGCGACAAAGTCGCTATCAGCATCGTCGGTAATGGCCCAGTCCTGGAAAACCAGGCGCCAAGCTTCACCATCACGTTGGACAAGGCACAGTTAGTGCCGCTGACCGTAACGTTGAGCAACGGCCAGACCATCACCTTCGCCGCCGGCGAAACCTCCAAAGTGCACTCGCTCACCGCGCAAGGCGATGACGTCTACAAAGACGGCGAAACCGTTGATCTGGGCATCAGTGGTGTCACCTCCGCCGGTACCGCGCTGGAAAACCTGGTGATTGGTAACCCGGGTTCGGTGGTCGTTAGCGACACCCCTAGTGAAGTGGTTGCAACCCTCACCGCGGACAAAACTACTGTCGCGGAAGGCGGGCAGATCACCTACACCGTGACCCTGACCAACGCGGCCGGTCTGCCGATCAACAATCATGGTGAACTGACGTTCACCCTGACTGACGGCACGGTTGTCACCGTTCCAGCAAACAGCACTTCCGGCTCATTCACCATCACCGCGCCAGACGATGTGCTGGCCGGTGGTCAACCGACTATCGTTAACAAGCTGGAAAGTGTCGACGGTGCGGACAACTTCGAGCAGCTGACCCTCGGTCAGAACTCGCTGGAAACCACCGTCACCGACGAGCCATCGGGCCAAGGTGATCCGGTCAACATCAGCATCGTTGGCAATGGTCCGGTCCTGGAAAATCAGGCACCGAGCTTCACCATCACGCTGGACAAGACACAAGCAGTGCCGTTGACCGTGACCCTGAGCAACGGCCAGACCGTGACCTTCGCCGCGGGCGAAACCTCGAAAGTCCACTCGCTGACTGCGCAAGGTGATGACGTCTACAAAGACGGCGAAACCGTTGAGCTGGGCGTTAGCAATGTCACCTCCGGTGGCACGTCGCTGGAAAACCTGGTGATTGGTAACCCGGGCTCGGTGGTTGTCAGCGACACCCCGAGTGAAGTGGTTGCGACCCTGACCGCGGACAAAACTACTGTCGCCGAAGGCGGCCAGATCACCTACACCGTGACCCTGACCAACGCCGCCGGTTTGCCGATTAATAATCACGGTGAACTGTCGTTCACCCTGACTGACGGGACGGTTGTCACCGTTCCAGCAAACAGCACTTCGGGCTCGTTCACCATCACCGCGCCAGACGATGTTCTGGTCGGCGGTCAGCCGACCATCGTCAACAAGCTGGAATCGGTAACCGGTGCGGACAACTTCGAGCAGCTGACCTTGGGTCAAAACTCGCTGGAAACGACTGTTACTGATGAACCATCGGGGCAAGGTGATCCGGTCAACATCAGCATCGTCGGCAACGGTCCGGCCCTGGAAAACCAGGCGCCTAGCTTCACCATCACGCTGGACAAGGCACAATTGGTGCCACTGACCGTGACCTTGAGCAACGGCCAGACCATCACTTTCACCGCCGGCGAAACTTCGAAAGTGCACTCGCTGACTGCGCAAGGTGATGACGTCTACAAAGACGGCGAAACCGTTGAGCTGGGCGTTAGCAATGTCACCTCCGGTGGCACTGCGCTGGAAAACCTGGTGATTGGTAACCCGGGCTCGGTGGTTGTCAGTGACACCCCGAGTGAAGTGGTTGCGACCCTCACGGCGGACAAAACCACCGTGGCTGAAGGCGGCCAGATCACCTACACCGTGACCCTGACCAACGCGGCGGGCCTGCCGATCAACAATCACGGTGAACTGACGTTCACCCTGACTGACGGCACGGTTGTCACCGTTCCAGCAAACAGCACTTCCGGCTCATTCACCATCATCGCGCCAGACGATGTGCTGGCCGGTGGTCAACCGACTATCGTTAACAAGCTGGAAAGTGTCGACGGTGCGGACAACTTCGAGCAGCTGACCCTCGGTCAGAACTCGCTGGAAACCACCGTCACCGACGAGCCATCGGGCCAAGGTGATCCGGTCAACATCAGCATCGTTGGCAATGGTCCGGTCCTGGAAAACCAAGCGCCGAGCTTCACCATCACGCTGGACAAGGCACAGTTGGTGCCGCTGACCGTGACGTTGAGCAACGGCCAGACCATCACCTTCGCCGCCGGCGAAACCTCCAAAGTGCACTCGCTGACCGCGCAAGGTGATGACGTCTATAAAGACGGCGAAACCGTTGAGCTGGGCGTTAGCAATGTCACGTCCGGTGGCACCGCGCTGGAAAACCTGGTGATTGGTAACCCGGGTTCGGTGGTCGTTAGCGACACCCCTAGTGAAGTGGTTGCAACCCTCACCGCGGACAAAACTACTGTCGCGGAAGGCGGGCAGATCACCTACACCGTGACCCTGACCAACGCGGCCGGTCTGCCGATCAACAATCATGGTGAACTGACGTTCACCCTGACTGACGGCACGGTTGTCACCGTTCCAGCAAACAGCACTTCCGGCTCATTCACCATCACCGCGCCAGACGATGTGCTGGCCGGTGGTCAACCGACTATCGTTAACAAGCTGGAAAGTGTCGACGGTGCGGACAACTTCGAGCAGCTGACCCTCGGTCAGAACTCGCTGGAAACCACCGTCACCGACGAGCCATCGGGCCAAGGTGATCCGGTCAACATCAGCATCGTTGGCAATGGTCCGGTCCTGGAAAATCAGGCACCGAGCTTCACCATCACGCTGGACAAGACACAAGCAGTGCCGTTGACCGTGACCCTGAGCAACGGCCAGACCGTGACCTTCGCCGCGGGCGAAACCTCGAAAGTCCACTCGCTGACTGCGCAAGGTGATGACGTCTACAAAGACGGCGAAACCGTTGAGCTGGGCGTTAGCAATGTCACCTCCGGTGGCACGTCGCTGGAAAACCTGGTGATTGGTAACCCGGGCTCGGTGGTTGTCAGCGACACCCCGAGTGAAGTGGTTGCGACCCTCACGGCGGACAAAACCACCGTCGCTGAAGGCGGCCAGATCACCTACACCGTGACCCTGACCAACGCCGCCGGTCTGCCGATCAATAATCACGGTGAACTGACGTTCACCCTGACTGACGGCACGCAGATCAAGGTGCCCGCGAACACGGCTTCCGGTTCGTTCACCATCACCGCGCCAGACGATGTTCTGGTCGGTGGTCAGCCAACCATCGTCAACAAGCTGGAAAGTGTCGACGGTGCGGACAACTTCGAGCAGCTGACCTTGGGTCAGAACTCGCTGGAAACCACGGTTACTGACGAACCGGGTACCGGTACGCCAACCGATAACCAAGGCGACAAAGTCGCTATCTCCATCGTTGGCAACGGTCCGGTTCTGGAGAATCAGGCGCCGAGCTTCACCATCACGCTGGACAAGGCACAATTGGTGCCGCTGACCGTGACCCTGAGCAACGGCCAGACTGTGACCTTCGCCGCCGGCGAAACCTCGAAAGTACACTCGCTGACCGCGCAAGGCGATGACGTCTACAAAGACGGCGAAACCGTCGAGCTGGGCGTTAGCAATGTCACCTCCGGTGGCACCGCGCTGGAAAACCTGGTGATTGGGAACCCGGGCTCGGTGGTTGTCAGCGACACCCCGAGTGAAGTGGTTGCGACCCTGACCGCAGACAAAACCACCGTGGCGGAAGGCGGGCAAATCACTTACACCGTGACCCTGACCAATGCGGCCGGTCTGCCGATTAATAATCACGGTGAGCTGACGTTCACCCTGACTGATGGCACGCAGATCAAGGTGCCGGCGAACACGGCATCGGGTTCGTTCACCATTACTGCCCCGGATGATGTTCTTGCCGGTGGTCAGCCGACCATCGTTAACAAGCTGGAATCGGTAACCGGTGCGGACAACTTCGAGCAGCTGACCTTGGGTCAGAACTCGCTGGAAACGACTGTTACTGATGAACCATCGGGTCAAGGTGATCCGGTCAACATCAGCATCGTCGGTAATGGTCCAGTCCTGGAAAACCAGACACCGAGCTTCACCATCACGCTGGACAAGGCACAAGCAGTGCCGTTGACCGTGACCTTGAGCAACGGCCAGACGATCACTTTCGCCGCCGGCGAAACCTCGAAAGTACATTCGCTGACCGCACAAGGTGATGACGTCTACAAAGACGGCGAAACCGTTGAGCTGGGCGTTAGCAATGTCACCTCCGGTGGCACTGCGCTGGAAAACCTGGTGATTGGTAACCCGGGCTCGGTGGTTGTCAGTGACACCCCGAGTGAAGTGGTTGCGACCCTCACGGCGGACAAAACCACCGTGGCTGAAGGCGGCCAGATCACCTACACCGTGACCCTGACCAACGCGGCGGGCCTGCCGATCAACAATCACGGTGAACTGACGTTCACCCTGACTGACGGCACGGTTGTCACCGTTCCAGCAAACAGCACTTCCGGCTCATTCACCATCATCGCGCCAGACGATGTGCTGGCCGGTGGTCAACCGACTATCGTTAACAAGCTGGAAAGTGTCGACGGTGCGGACAACTTCGAGCAGCTGACCCTCGGTCAGAACTCGCTGGAAACCACCGTCACCGACGAGCCATCGGGCCAAGGTGATCCGGTCAACATCAGCATCGTTGGCAATGGTCCGGTCCTGGAAAACCAAGCGCCGAGCTTCACCATCACGCTGGACAAGGCACAGTTGGTGCCGCTGACCGTGACGTTGAGCAACGGCCAGACCATCACCTTCGCCGCCGGCGAAACCTCCAAAGTGCACTCGCTGACCGCGCAAGGTGATGACGTCTATAAAGACGGCGAAACCGTTGAGCTGGGCGTTAGCAATGTCACGTCCGGTGGCACCGCGCTGGAAAACCTGGTGATTGGTAACCCGGGTTCGGTGGTCGTTAGCGACACCCCTAGTGAAGTGGTTGCAACCCTCACCGCGGACAAAACTACTGTCGCGGAAGGCGGGCAGATCACCTACACCGTGACCCTGACCAACGCGGCCGGTCTGCCGATCAACAATCATGGTGAACTGACGTTCACCCTGACTGACGGCACGGTTGTCACCGTTCCAGCAAACAGCACTTCCGGCTCATTCACCATCACCGCGCCAGACGATGTGCTGGCCGGTGGTCAACCGACTATCGTTAACAAGCTGGAAAGTGTCGACGGTGCGGACAACTTCGAGCAGCTGACCCTCGGTCAGAACTCGCTGGAAACCACCGTCACCGACGAGCCATCGGGCCAAGGTGATCCGGTCAACATCAGCATCGTTGGCAATGGTCCGGTCCTGGAAAATCAGGCACCGAGCTTCACCATCACGCTGGACAAGACACAAGCAGTGCCGTTGACCGTGACCCTGAGCAACGGCCAGACCGTGACCTTCGCCGCGGGCGAAACCTCGAAAGTCCACTCGCTGACTGCGCAAGGTGATGACGTCTACAAAGACGGCGAAACCGTTGAGCTGGGCGTTAGCAATGTCACCTCCGGTGGCACGTCGCTGGAAAACCTGGTGATTGGTAACCCGGGCTCGGTGGTTGTCAGCGACACCCCGAGTGAAGTGGTTGCGACCCTCACGGCGGACAAAACCACCGTCGCTGAAGGCGGCCAGATCACCTACACCGTGACCCTGACCAACGCCGCCGGTCTGCCGATCAATAATCACGGTGAACTGACGTTCACCCTGACTGACGGCACGCAGATCAAGGTGCCCGCGAACACGGCTTCCGGTTCGTTCACCATCACCGCGCCAGACGATGTTCTGGTCGGTGGTCAGCCAACCATCGTCAACAAGCTGGAAAGTGTCGACGGTGCGGACAACTTCGAGCAGCTGACCTTGGGTCAGAACTCGCTGGAAACCACGGTTACTGACGAACCGGGTACCGGTACGCCAACCGATAACCAAGGCGACAAAGTCGCTATCTCCATCGTTGGCAACGGTCCGGTTCTGGAGAATCAGGCGCCGAGCTTCACCATCACGCTGGACAAGGCACAATTGGTGCCGCTGACCGTGACCCTGAGCAACGGCCAGACTGTGACCTTCGCCGCCGGCGAAACCTCGAAAGTACACTCGCTGACCGCGCAAGGCGATGACGTCTACAAAGACGGCGAAACCGTCGAGCTGGGCGTTAGCAATGTCACCTCCGGTGGCACCGCGCTGGAAAACCTGGTGATTGGGAACCCGGGCTCGGTGGTTGTCAGCGACACCCCGAGTGAAGTGGTTGCGACCCTGACCGCAGACAAAACCACCGTGGCGGAAGGCGGGCAAATCACTTACACCGTGACCCTGACCAATGCGGCCGGTCTGCCGATTAATAATCACGGTGAGCTGACGTTCACCCTGACTGATGGCACGCAGATCAAGGTGCCGGCGAACACGGCATCGGGTTCGTTCACCATTACTGCCCCGGATGATGTTCTTGCCGGTGGTCAGCCGACCATCGTTAACAAGCTGGAATCGGTAACCGGTGCGGACAACTTCGAGCAGCTGACCTTGGGTCAGAACTCGCTGGAAACGACTGTTACTGATGAACCATCGGGTCAAGGTGATCCGGTCAACATCAGCATCGTCGGTAATGGTCCAGTCCTGGAAAACCAGACACCGAGCTTCACCATCACGCTGGACAAGGCACAAGCAGTGCCGTTGACCGTGACCTTGAGCAACGGCCAGACGATCACTTTCGCCGCCGGCGAAACCTCGAAAGTACATTCGCTGACCGCACAAGGTGATGACGTCTACAAAGACGGCGAAACCGTCGAGCTGGGCGTTAGCAATGTCACGTCGGGTGGCACCGCGCTGGAAAACCTGGTGATTGGTAACCCGGGCTCGGTAGTTGTCAGCGACACCCCGAGTGAAGTGGTTGCGACCCTCACCGCGGACAAAACCACCGTGGCTGAAGGTGGCCAGATCACCTACACCGTGACCCTGACCAACGCTGCGGGCTTGCCGATCAATAATCACGGTGAACTGACGTTCACCCTGACTGACGGTACGGTTGTCACCGTTCCAGCAAACAGCACTTCCGGCTCATTCACCATCACCGCGCCAGACGATGTGCTGGCCGGAGGTCAACCGACTATCGTTAACAAGCTGGAAAGTGTCGACGGTGCGGACAACTTCGAGCAGCTGACTCTCGGTCAGAACTCGCTGGAAACCACTGTCACTGACGAACCATCGGGCCAAGGTGATCCGGTCAACATCAGCATCGTTGGCAATGGTCCGGTCCTGGAAAACCAGGCGCCAAGCTTCACCATCACGTTGGACAAGGCACAAGCCGTACCGCTGACCGTGACCTTGAGCAACGGCCAGACCATCACCTTCGCCGCCGGCGAAACCTCCAAAGTGCACTCGCTGACCGCGCAAGGTGATGACGTCTACAAAGACGGCGAGACCGTCGAGCTGGGCGTTAGCAATGTCACCTCCGGTGGCACCGCGCTGGAAAACCTGGTCATCGGCAACCCGGGCTCGGTGGTCGTTAGCGACACCCCGAGTGAAGTGGTTGCGACCCTGACCGCGGACAAAACTACTGTCGCGGAAGGCGGGCAAATCACTTACACCGTGACCCTGACCAATGCGGCCGGTCTGCCGATTAATAATCACGGTGAGCTGACGTTCACCCTGACCGACGGCACGGTTGTCACCGTTGCGGCGAACAGTACTTCAGGTTCGTTCACCATCACCGCGCCAGACGATGTGCTGGCCGGAGGTCAACCGACTATCGTTAACAAGCTGGAAAGTGTCGACGGTGCGGACAACTTCGAGCAGCTGACTCTCGGTCAGAACTCGCTGGAAACCACTGTCACTGACGAACCATCGGGCCAAGGTGATCCGGTCAACATCAGCATCGTTGGCAATGGTCCGGTCCTGGAAAACCAGGCGCCAAGCTTCACCATCACGCTGGACAAGGCACAAGCCGTGCCGCTGACCGTGACGTTGAGCAACGGCCAGACCGTGACCTTCGCCGCGGGCGAAACTTCGAAAGTGCACTCGCTGGCCGCGCAAGGTGATGACGTCTACAAAGACGGCGAGACCGTCGAGCTGGGCGTTAGCAATGTCACCTCCGGTGGCACGGCGCTGGAAAACCTGGTCATCGGCAACCCGGGCTCGGTAGTTGTCAGCGACACCCCGAGTGAAGTGGTTGCGACCCTCACGGCGGACAAAACCACCGTCGCGGAAGGCGGGCAGATCACCTACACCGTGACCCTGACCAACGCGGCGGGCTTGCCGATCAACAATCACGGTGAACTGACGTTCACCCTGACTGACGGTACGGTTGTGACCGTTCCAGCAAACAGCACTTCCGGTTCATTCACCATCACCGCGCCAGACGATGTGCTGGTCGGTGGTCAGCCGACCATCGTCAACAAGCTGGAAAGTGTCGACGGTGCGGACAACTTCGAGCAGCTGACCCTCGGTCAGAACTCGCTGGAAACCACGGTCACTGACGAACCGGGTACCGGTACGCCAACCGATAACCAGGGCGACAAGGTCGCTATCAGCATCGTCGGCAACGGTCCAGTCCTGGAAAACCAGGCGCCAAGCTTCACCATCACGCTGGACAAGGCACAAGCCGTGCCGCTGACCGTGACGTTGAGCAACGGCCAGACCGTGACCTTCGCCGCGGGCGAAACTTCGAAAGTGCACTCGCTGGCCGCGCAAGGTGATGACGTCTACAAAGACGGCGAGACCGTCGAGCTGGGCGTTAGCAATGTCACCTCCGGTGGCACGGCGCTGGAAAACCTGGTCATCGGCAACCCGGGCTCGGTGGTTGTCAGCGACACCCCGAGTGAAGTGGTTGCGACTCTGACCGCGGATAAAACCACCGTGGCTGAAGGCGGCCAGATCACCTACACCGTGACCCTGACCAACGCGGCGGGCTTGCCGATCAATAACCACGGTGAGCTGACGTTCACCCTGACTGACGGCACGGTTGTCACCGTTGCCGCGAACAGCACTTCCGGTTCGTTCACCATCACCGCACCAGACGATGTGCTTGTAGGTGGTCAGCCGACGATCGTTAACAAACTGGAAAGCGTCGACGGTGCGGACAACTTCGAGCAGTTGACCTTGGGTCAAGGCCAACTCGAAACGACTGTGACTGATGAACCATCGGGTCAAGGTGATCCGGTCAACATCAGCATCGTCGGCAACGGTCCGGTCCTGGAAAACCAGGCACCAAGCTTCACCATTACGCTCGATAAAGCACAGTCAGTTCCGCTGACCGTGACCCTGAGCAACGGCCAGACCATCACTTTCGCCGCCGGCGAAACCTCGAAAGTGCACTCGCTGACCGCGCAAGGCGATGACGTCTACAAAGACGGCGAGACCGTCGAGCTGGGCGTTAGCCATGTCACCTCCGCCGGTACCGCGCTGGAAAACCTGGTCATCGGCAACCCGGGCTCGGTGGTCGTCAGCGACACCCCGAGCGAAGTGGTTGCGACTCTGACCGCGGACAAAACTACCGTCGCGGAAGGTGGCCAGATCACCTACACCGTGACCCTGAACAACGCGGCGGGCCTGCCGATCAATAATCACGGTGAGCTGACGTTCACCCTGACTGACGGCACGGTTGTCACTATTCCTGCAAACAGCACTTCCGGTTCGTTCACCATTACTGCCCCAGACGATGTTCTGGTCGGTGGTCAGCCAACCATCGTTAACAAACTGGAAAGCGTCGACGGTGCTGACAACTTCGAGCAGCTGACCCTGGGTCAGAACTCGCTGGAAACCACCGTCACCGACGAGCCATCGGGTCAAGGTGATCCGGTCAACATCAGCATCGTCGGCAACGGTCCGGTCCTGGAAAATCAGGCACCGAGCTTCACCATCACGCTGGACAAGGCACAAGCAGTGCCGTTGACCGTGACGTTGAGCAACGGCCAGACCGTGACCTTCGCTGCCGGCGAAACCTCGAAAGTGCACTCGCTGACCGCGCAAGGTGATGACGTCTACAAAGACGGCGAAACCGTTGAGCTGGGCGTTAGCAATGTCACCTCCGGTGGCACCGCGCTGGAAAATCTGGTCATCGGCAACCCGGGCTCGGTAGTCGTTAGCGACACCCCGAGTGAAGTGGTTGCAACCCTGACCGCGGATAAAACCACCGTCGCGGAAGGTGGCCAGATCACCTACACCGTGACCCTGACCAATGCGGCCGGTCTGCCGATCAATAATCACGGTGAGCTGACGTTCACCCTGACTGACGGCACCACCATTACTGTTCCAGCGAACACCGCCAGTGGTTCGTTCACCATCACCGCGCCAGATGACGTGCTGGTCGGTGGTCAGCCGACCATCGTTAACAAACTGGAAAGCGTCGACGGTGCGGACAACTTCGAGCAACTGACCCTGGGTCAGAACTCGCTGGAAACCACGGTCACTGACGAACCGGGTACCGGTACGCCAACCGACAACCAAGGCGACAAAGTCGCAATCAGCATCGTGGGCAACGGTCCGGTCCTGGAAAACCAGGCGCCAAGCTTCACCATCACGCTGGACAAGGCACAAGCAGTGCCGTTGACCGTGACGTTGAGCAACGGCCAGACGATCACTTTCGCCGCGGGCGAAACCTCGAAAGTGCACTCGCTGACCGCGCAAGGTGATGACGTCTACAAAGACGGCGAAACCGTTGAGCTGGGCGTTAGCAATGTCACCTCCGGTGGCACCGCGCTGGAAAATCTGGTCATCGGCAACCCGGGCTCGGTAGTCGTTAGCGACACCCCGAGTGAAGTGGTTGCGACCCTGACGGCGGATAAAACCACCGTCGCGGAAGGTGGCCAGATCACCTACACCGTGACCCTGACCACCAACACCGGTCTGCCTCTGACCAACCATCCTGAGCTGACTTTCAAACTCACCGATGGCACGTTGATTACCGTTCCGGCGAACAGCGTTACTGGCCAGAAGACGATTTTCGCCGCCGACGACATCGCAGTTGGTGGTCAACCGACCATCGTCAACAAGCTGGAAACGGTCACCGGTGCAGACACCTACGAGAAACTGACCCTGGGTCAGAACTCGGTGCAAACCACTGTGACTGACGAACCAACCGGTCAAGGCGATGCCGTCGGCATCACCATCACCGGCAATGGCCCAGTACTGGAAAACCAGGGTGCAGCCTTCACCATCAAGCTCGACAAAGCCCAGCTTCAACCGGTCACTGTGACCTTGAGCAACGGCAAGACCGTGGTCTTTGCTGCAGGTGAAACCGAGAAGGTCCACACCCTCGCCCCGCAAGGCGACGACGTCTACAAAGACGGCGGCACCGCACAATTGAGCATTACCGGCGCCACGTCGAATGGCGCAGCCCTGGAAAACCCAGTGATCGGTGGCCCAGCAACGGTAACCATCAACGACACCACCAGCGAAGTGTTTGCGACCCTGACGGCGGATAAAACCACCGTCGCTGAAGGCGGCCAGGTCACCTACACCGTGACCCTGACCACCAGCACCGGTCTGCCTCTGACCAACCATCCTGAGCTGACTTTCAAGCTCACCGATGGCACGTTGATTACCGTTCCAGCGAACAGCGTCACTGGCCAGAAGACGATTTTCGCCGCCGACGACATCGCAGTTGGTGGTCAACCGACCATCGTCAACAAGCTGGAAACGGTCACCGGTGCAGACACCTACGAGAAACTGACCCTGGGTCAGAACTCGGTGCAAACCACTGTGACTGACGAACCAACCGGTCAAGGCGATGCCGTCGGCATCACCATCACCGGCAATGGCCCAGTACTGGAAAACCAGGGTGCAGCGTTCACCATCAAGCTCGACAAAGCCCAGCTTCAACCGGTCACTGTGACCTTGAGCAACGGCAAGACCGTGGTCTTTGCTGCAGGTGAAACCGAGAAGGTCCACACCCTCGCCCCGCAAGGCGACGACGTCTACAAAGACGGCGGCACCGCACAATTGAGCATTACCGGCGCCACGTCGAATGGCGCAGCCCTGGAAAATCCAGTGATCGGTGGCCCAGCGTCGGTAACCATCAACGACACCACCAGCGAAGTATTTGCGACCCTGACGGCGGATAAAACCACCGTCGCTGAAGGCGGCCAGGTCACCTACACCGTGACCCTGACCACCAGCACCGGTCTGCCTCTGACCAACCATCCTGAGCTGACTTTCAAGCTCACCGATGGCACATTGATTACCGTTCCGGCGAACAGCGTCACTGGCCAGAAGACGATTTTCGCCGCCGACGACATCGCAGTCGGTGGTCAACCGACCATCGTCAACAAGCTGGAAACGGTCACCGGTGCAGACACCTACGAGAAACTGACCCTGGGTCAGAACTCGGTGCAAACCACCGTGACTGACGAACCAACCGGTCAAGGCGATGCCGTCGGCATCACCATCACCGGCAATGGCCCAGTACTGGAAAACCAGGGTGCAGCGTTCACCATCAAGCTCGACAAAGCCCAGCTTCAACCGGTCACTGTGACCTTGAGCAACGGCAAGACCGTGGTCTTTGCTGCAGGTGAAACCGAGAAGGTCCACACCCTCGCCCCGCAAGGCGACGACGTCTACAAAGACGGCGGCACCGCACAATTGAGCATTACCGGCGCCACGTCGAATGGCGCAGCCCTGGAAAATCCAGTGATCGGTGGCCCAGCGTCGGTAACCATCAACGACACCACCAGCGAAGTATTTGCGACCCTGACGGCGGATAAAACCACCGTCGCTGAAGGCGGCCAGGTCACCTACACCGTGACCCTGACCACCAGCACCGGTCTGCCTCTGACCAACCATCCTGAGCTGACTTTCAAGCTCACCGATGGCACATTGATTACCGTTCCGGCGAACAGCGTCACTGGCCAGAAGACGATTTTCGCCGCCGACGACATCGCAGTCGGTGGTCAACCGACCATCGTCAACAAGCTGGAAACGGTCACCGGTGCAGACACCTACGAGAAACTGACCCTGGGTCAGAACTCGGTGCAAACCACCGTGACTGACGAACCAACCGGTCAAGGCGATGCCGTCGGCATCACCATCACCGGCAATGGCCCAGTACTGGAAAACCAGGGTGCAGCCTTCACCATCAAGCTCGACAAAGCCCAGCTTCAACCGGTCACTGTGACCTTGAGCAACGGCAAGACCGTGGTCTTTGCTGCAGGTGAAACCGAGAAGGTCCACACCCTCGCCCCGCAAGGCGACGACGTTTACAAAGACGGCGGCACCGCGCAATTGAGCATTACCGGCGCTACGTCGAATGGCGCAGCCCTGGAAAACCCAGTGATCGGTGGCCCAGCGTCGGTAACCATCAACGACACCACCAGCGAAGTGTTTGCGACCCTGACCGCAGATAAAACCACCGTCGCTGAAGGCGGCCAGGTCACCTACACCGTGACCCTGACCACCAGCACCGGTCTGCCTTTGACCAACCATCCTGAGCTGACTTTCAAGCTCACCGATGGCACGTTGATTACCGTTCCAGCGAACAGCGTCACTGGCCAGAAGACGATTTTCGCCGCCGACGACATCGCAGTCGGTGGTCAACCGACCATCGTCAACAAGCTGGAAACGGTCACCGGTGCAGACACCTACGAGAAACTGACCCTGGGTCAGAACTCGGTGCAAACCACCGTGACTGACGAACCAACCGGTCAAGGCGATGCCGTCGGCATCACCATCACCGGCAATGGCCCAGTACTGGAAAACCAGGGTGCAGCCTTCACCATCAAGCTCGACAAAGCCCAGCTTCAACCGGTCACTGTGACCTTGAGCAACGGCAAGACCGTGGTCTTTGCTGCAGGTGAAACCGAGAAGGTCCACACCCTCGCCCCGCAAGGCGACGACGTCTACAAAGACGGCGGCACCGCACAATTGAGCATTACCGGCGCCACGTCGAATGGCGCAGCCCTGGAAAACCCAGTGATCGGTGGCCCAGCGTCGGTAACCATCAACGACACCACCAGCGAAGTCATCGCCAAGCTGACCGTGGACAAATCCACCGTCGTCGAAGGCGGCGCGGTCACCTACACCGTGACCCTGACCAACAAAGACGGCCTGCTGATCAACAACCACGACGCCATGACCTTCACGCTCACCGACGGCAAGACCATCAGCGTCGCGGCCAACGCCAGCAGCGGTACGCTGGTCGTGAACACCGTGGATGACGTGTACACCGGCGGCCAAACCACCCTGGTCAACAAGCTTGAAACCGTCACGGGCGGCAGCACGAAGTTTGAACAGCTGACGCTGGATAAAACCACGCTGACCACCACCGTCACCGATGAGTCTTCGGGCCAGGGTGACAAGGTCACTATTGGTATCTCCGGCGACACATCGGTCGTTGAAGGCCAAACGGCGCACTACACACTGACGCTGAGCAATACTGCCAAGTCCGAAGTCACTGTCACGCTGTCGTACAGCGGTACTGCGGCGGATGGCACGGACTTCAGGGGTGTGACTACGGTCAAGATCCCGGCCAACAGCAACAGTGTGAATTTCGACATCGCGACCATCAACGACAAGTACGTTGAAGGTTCCGAGAAATTCGTGATCACCATCGGCAATGTCAGCGGCGGTACTTTCGAGAACCTCGCAGTCGACCCTAACAACGCCAGCGTTAACACGACCATTGTTGATAACGACCATGCGCCGGTAGCCGTCAGTGGCAGCGTCACCGGCCTCGAAGACACGGATGTCGTGCTGACGTGGAATAACTTCAAAACGACCGATGTCGACAACGACAGCCCGCTGAGCATCACCATCACGGACATCGCGGGTCGTGGCGACCTGATGTTCAACGGTGCGGCCGGCTGGGTGAAAGTTGCCGCAGGCCAGGTCATCAGCCAGGCAGATATCACCGCTGGCAAACTGAAGTTCGTGCCGGTCGCGAACGAATCCGGTGCTGATGGCTACGGCGGTACTGGCGTCGGTAACAAAGCGGCTGACTACGCGCAGATCAAGTTCAAGCCTACTGATGGTTTCAACCTGGGCAACGAAGCAACGCTGAAAGTCGACATCACACCGGTGGCTGACAAGCCTACGCTGACTGTCGATAGCAATGCCGTGACTTCTACAGGTCTGCTCAAGGAAGTCTGGACAGGTTTGTCCGGTCTGAATGCAGGTTATGACGGTAGCACCGGTAGCGGTGCAGCGACTGCGATCTTGAAGTCGGTGATTGATGCGGCGAAAAATCCGAACAGCACCAGCACCTCCACCAACGTGCAGTCCAGTGGTGATGTCGTTGCGGGTACCGCATCGAAAACCTCCGGCCTGATCTACCTGGAAGCTGGCAAGACTTACACCTTCAGCGGCAGCGCTGACGACAGTCTGCTGGTGACCATTGGCGGCAAAGAAGTGGCCAGTGCGTTGTGGGGTAAAGGCGGCGGTATCTCGGGAGCAGGCTTCACCCCGGGTACCAGCGGCTACTACACCATCGACATCTACCACCACAACCAGAGTGGCCCGGGCAGCTACGACGTTAACCTGTCGATCAACGGCGCAGCCGCTGTCGACCTGAGCAGTGCCGGCATTCCGCTGTACACCGGCGTGGACAATCTGGCCGCGTCCGGCGTGACGGTTTCCGACCTGCATGGCACCAACGGTGAAGGTTATTACGAGGGCTACAAACTCAACGAAGGTGCTGAAAACGGCAGTGTACATTTGTCGAAAATCACCACCGCACTGACCGATACCGACGGTTCGGAAAGCCTCAGCGTGACCATCAGCGGCTTCCCGAAAGGCATGGTGCTGAGCGACGACGCGGGTCACAGCTGGACGGTGGGTACCGATGGCTCGGCGACAGTGACTGGCTGGAACCTGGCCAACCTGACCCTGACACCACCGGCTTACTACAACGGCAAGTTCGACCTGACAGTGACGTCGACTTCGACTGAGCTACTGGGTGGTTCGGCTTCAAGTACGGCGACAATTCCGGTCACTATTTACCCTGCGGTGTACAACGCATCGGTAGGGACTTCCGGAAACGACAATTTCTCGGGTACCGAAGCCAACGACATTATTGTCGCTGACGTGGCGGGCTTGAACGTGGTTCAGGGCAAGAATTACAACATTGCCTTCATGGTCGACAGTTCGGGCAGCATGGAAGACTCGATGGCGGCCGCGAAGACGTCGTTGATGGCCATGTTCACCAGCCTCAAGAACAGCCTGGGTAGCAATACCTCGGGGACCGTGAATATCTTCCTCGCGGACTTCGACACCCAGGTCAACAAGACCATCTCGATCAACCTGAATGACCCTAAAGCCCTGGAGCTGCTCAGGGAGGTCGTGAACTCGATGTCTCCGGTCGGCGGCACCAACTATGAGGACGTGTTCAAGGCTACGGCCAACTTCTTCAAGAGTGCCGAGGCGCTGGCCAACACCGGCGCAACCAACCTCACCTACTTCATCACCGATGGCAAGCCGACGTATTACCAGAAGTCGGAACAGGTCAACCCGACGCTGTATGGCAGCGTGAAACTCGATGATGTGGTCACGACGACCAATTACAAACTGGGGGATACCTTCAGCAAAACCATCGACTCTACACACAAGCTGTTTATCGACAGCGACGGCTACGCAACGCTGCAGACAGCCAGTAAGAACTGGTGGGGCAATACTGTCTGGGACACCAGTAATGTCGGGTACGTGCACGCACAAGGCGATGGCACTTACGAGATCTCATCACTGGGTGGCACCGGTAAAGCCACCGACAATAACTACAATGACGTGGCCGGCAGGTCCGACGCCGCCTACGACGCGCTGGTGAAGCTGAGTCCGGTGGTGGAAGCGATTGGCATAAACAGTGACATCAAGCTTTTAGACCTTGTGCCCTACGACTCCGATGGCAAGCCGCAAACCAACATCGACCCGAGCAAACTGGCGGACGCGATTCTGGGTCACACCGAGGCGACGTTGCCAGGTGCCGACACGGTCAACGGCGGTGACGGCAACGACATTATCTTCGGCGACCTGGTGAGCTTCAATGGTATTGCTGGCGAGGGTTACCAGGCCATGCAGGCCTTTGTGGCCCAGCAGACCGGTGTGGACGCCAGTAAGGTGACTACCAGCAACGTGCATCAGTACCTCACCGAGCACTACAACGTGTTCGATGTGTCTGGCGCCAACGACGGGGCGGATACGCTGCTCGGCGGTGCCGGCAACGACATCATCTTCGGCCAGGGTGGCGACGATAAGCTCTACGGCAATGCCGGCAATGACATCCTGCTCGGCGGCACCGGCAACGACCTGCTGGACGGTGGCGATGGCAATGACATCCTCATGGGTGGCAAGGGCACCGACACGCTGATTGGCGGTCTGGGTGGCGACACGTTCGTCTGGAAAGCAGGCGACACCGGTACCGATGTGATCAAAGACTTCAAGGCTGCCGAAGGTGACCGCATCGACCTGCGTGATTTGCTGCAGGGTGAAACCGGCAGCACCATCGACAACTTCCTGAAGATCACCACGGCGGGCGGTGTTTCGTCCCTTGAGGTCAGTTCCGCTGGCAAGTTCAATACCAGCGGAGCTGCGGCAGCACCTGATGTGACGATCAAACTGGAAGGTAACAACTGGTCCACCGCCAACCTGCACAACCTGATTGCCGGTAGCGATCCGACCATCAAGGTTGATCACAACAACAGCTGATAGCTGACGAAATGGCCGCCCGAAACGGGCGGCCATCACGTTTGCGAGAATCACCCCGGTGACGATTTCGTCGTCGCACCGCATACTCGCGCGCAGTTGGCCTATGCTGCTGACAGCATGACGCTGGTCCATTTCTGAGGGATGCTCAATGTTTTACGTGCAACGCGATGCGCAAGGACAATTAGTGCGCGTGGAAGCCGCAGCTTATGCAGAGGCCACGGAAACACTGCCCGCCGACCATCATGAAATCCAGGCGTGGTACGCCAATGAAGTGATGGAAGTCAGCCTCAAGCAGCTCAAGCAGAGCGACTTCGAAATGATTCGGGTACTGGACGACTTGATTCAGGTGCTGACCAGCAAAGGTGTGATTCGCGTCACCGATCTGCCGCCGGCTGCACAGGCCAAACTGATGGATCGGACCCAGGCCCGTGAGGCGTTGGGTGGGTTGAGTCATCTGATCGATGATGATGAGACTGGATTGATTTAAGCGTTGTAACGCAAAAGATCGCATCCTTCGGCAGCGCCTACGGGAGGAATACATTTTCCTGTAGGCGCTGCCGAAGGTTGCGATCTTTTTTGCTTTTGACTTCTTACTGCCAGGGCTTGGGCTCACCGAACAATTGGCCCTGAACCCCATAAAGCCCCATCTCGCGAATCACCGACAGCTCTCCCTCTGTCTCGACCCGCTCGGCGATTAGCGGCAGGTCGATACTGTGCGCGGCTCGCTGAATGGCTTCGATAAACAGACGCTTGTCGCCTTCCTGATCGATCGCCCGGATGTAACTGCCATCGATCTTCAGGTACGCCAACCCAAGCCGCGCAAGGTTGCCGATCATGCTGAAGCGTCCGCCGAAGCGT
The DNA here is from genome assembly GCF_059716215.1 of Pseudomonas sp. LBUM1643. NCBI lineage: Bacteria > Pseudomonadati > Pseudomonadota > Gammaproteobacteria > Pseudomonadales > Pseudomonadaceae > Pseudomonas > Pseudomonas sp. LBUM1643. The sequence continues at coordinate 123,608 of NZ_CP166813.1, read as the reverse complement.
TGCAGGCTGAGCGAGAACCCCAACTCGCGCAGTCGTTGCGTCAACTGCTCAAGCACGGCTTGTTCGGGAATTTGTTCCTCGCCGATTTCCAGGGTCAACCGTGGTCCCAGATTGGAATGCGCGCGCAGAATCTCGAAGACTTTGTTCAGCGCCTGCGGATCCGCCAGCGTCGCTGAAGACAGGTTCAGCGCCAGCGATTCTTCGTGGCCCGCCATTTGTGCAAGCACCAACTCCAGCATCAGACGGTCCAGTCGTGCCGTCCAGCCAAAGCGCTCGAGCCAAGGCAGGAAACGTCCAGCGGGAATAGTCTGCCCCTCATCGTCGATCAAACGCGAAAGCACTTTGTAGTGCAGTACCAACTGCGGGTCCTGGCTGGCGACCACCGGTTGGAAGTACAGCTGGAAACGCCGCTGCACCAATGCCTGATCCAGCAAATTGTGCCAAGCGTGATGATCGTCGCCCACCCGTGACGACGCGCTGTGGTCAAGGCAAGCCCAGCTCTGTTCGCCCTGTCCTTCGGCTTGCGCCAATGCCTGATCCGCCAGGCTGATGACCGCTTGAGGGGAGTCTCCATGAACAAACGGCGCCAACCCGATCGTGGCGACTGAGGCAACATCGGTGGCGCCCGTCGCATGCAGGCTCGCCAAGGCAGCGTCGAGATTGCGCGCCAGTTGCAGCGCCTCCTCACGCACCAATCCTGGGGCCAACACGGCAAACTCGCCGCCACGAATTCGTGTGACGAGGTTCTGCGTTTCAGGGTACTTGGCGCACTCACGAGACAACTGCTCGCCGACTGCCTTCAACAATTCATCGGTGCGTTGGCCGCCCAGGCGCTGGTTCAATCCGGCCAGGTCCGTGACCCGCAACAACAGTAGATAACCAGAGCTTGCCTGCTCCGGATTGCTCACTCGCGCATTCAGCTGCATCTCGAAATAACGTCGGTTGGCCAACCCCGTCAGGTTGTCCTGATAGGACTCGATCCGCAACTTTTCGCTGCGCTCGGCTTGTTCCTGGAACAGCGCCTTGAGCTTCTCGACCATCTGGTTCATGGCCTGCACGACACGTCGTAATTCAGGAGTGCGCGGCAGGTCCGGCAAGCTGAGGAACTCACGACGGGCAATGGCGTGGGATTGCTTGACCATGTAGTCCAGCGGCTTCAACTGCCGACGCAGCAACAGCGCGCCGAGGACAGCGCTCACCGCGCCGCAGATCAGCAGCCAGCCGAGGCTGCCCAGCGCGCTTTGCCAGAGCTTGGCCAGTGCAAACATGGGGTGGCTGACCACTTCGACCCGAGCGGCCTGCTCCCATCCACGGCTGACTATTGCATCGCCACCGGCCGGTTCCAGGCCGATGAGTTTGACGAACCAGTCAGGCACGTTGTTCACCGCAGGAATGCCACTGCGCTCGACGATGACTTTGTCGTTGCTGACGTCGATGACCCGGATGCTCGCGTAGTAGCCGCTGTCAAAGATGGAGCTCACCAACAGCTCGACCATCGCGGGGTCATCGATGTTCGGCGTCAGGGACAACGCGAGCGCCGTCGCGGCGTCCTGGGCGTGTGAGCGCAACTGGTTGACGTACTGGGTCCGCGAACTTTCCAGGCTCACCATGAAGCTGCCTGTGAAGGCGACCACCAGGAACAGACAGATAGCGATCAACAGCTGTTTGAACAAGGACATCTGAGCGCGTGCTCCTAGTTAGTCGTCTCGACCGGAAAACCTTCGGCCTGCATTTTCTTCAACACATCCTGCCAGCGGGACAGGCGCTTGGTATCACCGACCTTCTTGTTGCCCTTGGTGCCGGGAAGGTACAACCCTGCAGCATTGAAAGAGTAGACCGGCAGCAAGTCGGTTCGTTGGCTGGCGGGCTTGATTGCATCGATCAGGCTGTCGAGCACCAGCGGCATGGCTTCGGGGCTTGAGTAATAGGTCAACACCATGTGCGCGCGGTTCTGGCGCAAGGCCTTAACGTAAGTGATACGCAACTTATCACTGGAAACGCCGAGATGGCGCAGGCTGAAATACTTCGCGATGGCGTAGTCTTCGCAGTCCCCAGCACCCTTCCACAAGGCTTCGATAGGCGTTTCCCAATAATCGACCTCGTGCCACAGGTCGATATCCTCTACGTAACGCACCTTCTTGTTGAAGAACTGATTGACCAGGTTGAGCTGTTCCAGCTCCCCGACCTGCTTTTGCGTCGCCAATAAATGTTGCCAGGCATCAATGCGTTGCTGCCCTTCGCCCAACGGGCCGTACAATGCCTGCGCGCGGCGACTGATCAGCGAGAAATCCCAATCGGCATGCAGCCCGCCCAGCATGATACTGGCCAGTAGCAGGGCGCATGACAGCCAGCGCAATGTCCTAGGGATCGCGAAACGTGCCGCCAATGCTTGGCATCCAGATCAGGCAGATGGAATTCGGTTGAATGGTGAAGGTTCGCCCGCTAAAAGACAATGGCACGATGAGATCACTGATGACGCGCTAAACTTTTTAGAGTGGTGCGTCGAATTTGTTGGTTTGACAACCTGAGAGGCAGTCACTAGTGTCAGTTTGGATCCAATCATTCATACAATTTATTCAGGGTGCGTTGTGACACAGAAGCTCAACCCTCTCGCCAGCATCAAGATCAATGGGCCGATTCCCGCGCACTTGGCGCGATCGGTAATTGAAGAGACGTTGCGCGCCGCCATTCTAGATGGACGCATTCCCTGCGGTACCGCGTTACGCCAGCAAGATCTTGCCGATTTTTTCGGTGTCAGCCGCATGCCGGTTCGCGAAGCGTTACGTCAGCTCGAAGCGCAATCGCTGCTTAACGTGATTGCTCACAAAGGGGCTGTGGTCGCGCCTCTGGTTCAAGGTGACGCCGTGGAAACCTATGCGCTGCGCATCCTGCTGGAGTCCGAAGCGTTGCGCCTGTCCATCCCTCTGCTCACCCTCGAGGATTATCAACAGGCAGCCCGTCATATTGATAATCTCGAAACCGAAAGCGACTACACCGAGATCGGCCGGCTGAATCGTCTTTTCCATATGGCACTGTACGGTAAAGCGCCTAATCGCCGTCTCCTGAGATTGGTCGAAGACGGGTTGAACGAAGAGGAGCGCTTTCTACGCTTCAACCTGGAAGCCATGAACCTGGGTGAGTTGTCCCAGGAGGATCACCGGGCGCTTTTGCGGGCGGTGGAAGACCGCAACATCGACGAATCCGTGAAACTGCTTGAGCACCACCTCAATCGGGCGGTCGAGGTCATCACGCGGTATCTCAATAATCCTGAGTCGCAGAATCAGAAGACCTCGAAGTAACGTGCGAAATGAGCGTTGTACTCCCGGCGGTTGCAAATTCCCCCACCCTTGAAGACAATGCGACTAATTATCATTTGTGACGTCCGAGCAGTCGCATCCATGTTTTCACCTGAGTTGGCAGTACAGACGCTTTACAGCGGTCATCACGTATGGTTCATCTCGTGGGTGCGCGCTCGCCTTGGCTATTCTGCCGACGCCGCGGACCTGGCCCAAGGGCAAATGGGCTTGCCCCTGCGCCCAGTGGAGCGCTATGTTGCCCTCGTGCTCTATTACTGCTTTACCTTGCGGTATACGGTATGACGCCCATGGATAACGCGTCGCAGAGCCGACATTCCGAGCCTCGGCAGCAGGTGGTCAAACAAGCTATCCATTGGCTGCTTCGCCTACGCAACAATGCCGCTAATGCCCGCCTGCGTCAGCAATGTGATGTCTGGCGGGCAGAGCATAAGGAACACGAGCTGGCCTGGCAAAGGGTGAAATCCCTGCAGGCTGAGTTGAGTAATAACATTCGTGCGGTGCCGGGTACCCTGGATACTCTGGAAAACAGATCTCATGGATTGGGGAGACGTCAGGCCCTGAAAATGCTCTCTGGCGCCTTGCTGATGGGTTCAGCCGCGTGGATGGGCAAAGACGCAGTAGGTTGGCAACAGTGGAGCTCCGACTTCGCCACCAATACTGGAGAACGGCGGGGTTTCCAGCTGCCGGACGGCACACGGCTGGAACTCAATACCGCCAGCGCGGTGGATCTGGACTACACACCGCAACTGCGACTAATCAAGCTGACTCGTGGGGAAATCATCATCACTTGCGGCGGGATTGATCAAGGCGCTTCGTTCGATCGTCCCTTACGGGTGCAAAGCCGTCACGGTGTATTCGAAGGAGTGGATGCACGCTTCATCCTTCTTCAGGAACCAGACTGTACCCGGCTCAGCGTGACTGCCGGCAGGGTTGCCATTCATTCGCCAATTGCTGGCTATGGAGCGCCGATACAGGTGCTTCCCGGGCAGAGCTATTTGATTGATCACAGCCGGGCGAGATTGGCACCGGCACTGGATATGGACGCCGGCGCCTGGGTAGACGGTCTGATCGTCACTCGCAACATGCGTCTCGAGAGCTTTCTTCATGAGGTTGGACGTTATCGTCCCGGCTATCTGCGCTGTGCGGCGAACATTGCCGATCTTCGGCTTTCGGGTGTTTTCCGACTCGATGACACCGACAAGTTGCTCGCCATCCTTGCGCAAACCTTGCCTGTTCAATTGAGATATCGCACGCGTTGGTGGGTGACTATCGAGCGGCAGGTCTGAATTGGTTTGCGGGGTTTCCCTGTAAGCCCGCGCCTCAACTTCTGTTACTTGGGGGAAGAACGTAATGTCGCGGCGACAGTAAGCTTTCAAGTCTAACTTTCACGCCATCTAGCGTTTGTGCTTCAGTTAGCCACTTTCCAAAGGCCCTGAACGACAAAACCCCTGTCTGCATTAGCAGACAGGGGTTCTGGAATTTCAATCTTGACGATGACCTACTCTCACATGGGGAAACCCCACACTACCATCGGCGATGCATCGTTTCACTGCTGAGTTCGGGATGGGATCAGGTGGTTCCAATGCTCTATGGTCGTCAAGAAATTCTGTGACCGGCCCGTTGCAGCAGCAACGTGCAGGTAAAAATTGGTGACTTCTACTAAAACAAAACCCCTGTTCGCGTTAGCAAACAGGGGTTTCGGAATTTAATCTTGACGATGACCTACTCTCACATGGGGAAACCCCACACTACCATCGGCGATGCATCGTTTCACTGCTGAGTTCGGGATGGGATCAGGTGGTTCCAACGCTCTATGGTCGTCAAGAAATTCGGGTACCGAGTCGTGGCCGGGTGGCCGCGCTTCAGCAAATTGGGTATGTGACAGGTTTCGGTGTTTGCAAGGTCTCGAACTTTCGGTTCGTTTCGTCTTCACACACCGCAATCTGATGCTCTTTCGAGTAGTCAAATTGCTTGGGTGTTATATGGTCAAGCCTCACGGGCAATTAGTATTGGTTAGCTCAACGCCTCACAGCGCTTACACACCCAACCTATCAACGTCGTAGTCTTCGACGGCCCTTCAGGGGACTCAAGGTCCCAGTGAGATCTCATCTTGAGGCTAGTTTCCCGCTTAGATGCTTTCAGCGGTTATCTATTCCGAACATAGCTACCCGGCAATGCCACTGGCGTGACAACCGGAACACCAGAGGTTCGTCCACTCCGGTCCTCTCGTACTAGGAGCAGCCCCTCTCAAATCTCAAACGTCCACGGCAGATAGGGACCGAACTGTCTCACGACGTTCTAAACCCAGCTCGCGTACCACTTTAAATGGCGAACAGCCATACCCTTGGGACCGGCTTCAGCCCCAGGATGTGATGAGCCGACATCGAGGTGCCAAACACCGCCGTCGATATGAACTCTTGGGCGGTATCAGCCTGTTATCCCCGGAGTACCTTTTATCCGTTGAGCGATGGCCCTTCCATACAGAACCACCGGATCACTAAGACCTACTTTCGTACCTGCTCGACGTGTCTGTCTCGCAGTCAAGCGCGCTTTTGCCTTTATACTCTACGACCGATTTCCGACCGGTCTGAGCGCACCTTCGTACTCCTCCGTTACTCTTTAGGAGGAGACCGCCCCAGTCAAACTACCCACCATACACTGTCCTCGATCCGGATAACGGACCTGAGTTAGAACCTCAAAGTTGCCAGGGTGGTATTTCAAGGTTGGCTCCACGCGAACTGGCGTCCACGCTTCAAAGCCTCCCACCTATCCTACACAAGCAAATTCAAAGTCCAGTGCAAAGCTATAGTAAAGGTTCACGGGGTCTTTCCGTCTAGCCGCGGATACACTGCATCTTCACAGCGATTTCAATTTCACTGAGTCTCGGGTGGAGACAGCGCCGCCATCGTTACGCCATTCGTGCAGGTCGGAACTTACCCGACAAGGAATTTCGCTACCTTAGGACCGTTATAGTTACGGCCGCCGTTTACCGGGGCTTCGATCAAGAGCTTCGCGTTAGCTAACCCCATCAATTAACCTTCCGGCACCGGGCAGGCGTCACACCCTATACGTCCACTTTCGTGTTTGCAGAGTGCTGTGTTTTTAATAAACAGTCGCAGCGGCCTGGTATCTTCGACCGGCATGAGCTTACGGAGCAAGTCCTTCACCCTCACCGGCGCACCTTCTCCCGAAGTTACGGTGCCATTTTGCCTAGTTCCTTCACCCGAGTTCTCTCAAGCGCCTTGGTATTCTCTACCCAACCACCTGTGTCGGTTTGGGGTACGGTTCCTGGTTACCTGAAGCTTAGAAGCTTTTCTTGGAAGCATGGCATCAACCACTTCGTGTTCTAAAAGAACACTCGTCATCAGCTCTCGGCCTTAGAATCCCGGATTTACCTAAGATTCCAGCCTACCACCTTAAACTTGGACAACCAACGCCAAGCTGGCCTAGCCTTCTCCGTCCCTCCATCGCAATAACCAGAAGTACAGGAATATTAACCTGTTTTCCATCGACTACGCTTTTCAGCCTCGCCTTAGGGACCGACTAACCCTGCGTCGATTAACGTTGCGCAGGAAACCTTGGTCTTTCGGCGTGGGTGTTTTTCACACCCATTGTCGTTACTCATGTCAGCATTCGCACTTCTGATACCTCCAGCAAGCTTCTCAACTCACCTTCACAGGCTTACAGAACGCTCCTCTACCGCATCACCTAAGTGATACCCGTAGCTTCGGTGTATGGTTTGAGCCCCGTTACATCTTCCGCGCAGGCCGACTCGACTAGTGAGCTATTACGCTTTCTTTAAAGGGTGGCTGCTTCTAAGCCAACCTCCTAGCTGTCTAAGCCTTCCCACATCGTTTCCCACTTAACCATAACTTTGGGACCTTAGCTGACGGTCTGGGTTGTTTCCCTTTTCACGACGGACGTTAGCACCCGCCGTGTGTCTCCCATGCTCGGCACTTGTAGGTATTCGGAGTTTGCATCGGTTTGGTAAGTCGGGATGACCCCCTAGCCGAAACAGTGCTCTACCCCCTACAGTGATACATGAGGCGCTACCTAAATAGCTTTCGAGGAGAACCAGCTATCTCCGAGCTTGATTAGCCTTTCACTCCGATCCACAGGTCATCCGCTAACTTTTCAACGGTAGTCGGTTCGGTCCTCCAGTTAGTGTTACCCAACCTTCAACCTGCCCATGGATAGATCGCCCGGTTTCGGGTCTATTCCCAGCGACTAGACGCCCTATTAAGACTCGCTTTCGCTACGCCTCCCCTATTCGGTTAAGCTCGCCACTGAAAATAAGTCGCTGACCCATTATACAAAAGGTACGCAGTCACCCAACAAAGTGGGCTCCCACTGCTTGTACGCATACGGTTTCAGGATCTATTTCACTCCCCTCTCCGGGGTTCTTTTCGCCTTTCCCTCACGGTACTAGTTCACTATCGGTCAGTCAGTAGTATTTAGCCTTGGAGGATGGTCCCCCCATATTCAGACAAAGTTTCTCGTGCTCCGTCCTACTCGATTTCATGACTAAGAGATTTTCGCGTACAGGGCTATCACCCACTATGGCCGTACTTTCCAGAACGTTCCGCTAATCTCAAAGCCACTTAAGGGCTAGTCCCCGTTCGCTCGCCACTACTAAGGGAATCTCGGTTGATTTCTTTTCCTCAGGGTACTTAGATGTTTCAGTTCCCCTGGTTCGCTTCTTAAGCCTATGTATTCAGCTTAAGATACCTAACTTATGTTAGGTGGGTTCCCCCATTCAGACATCTCCGGATCAAAGTCTGTTTGCCGACTCCCCGAAGCTTTTCGCAGGCTACCACGTCTTTCATCGCCTCTGACTGCCAAGGCATCCACCGTATGCGCTTCTTCACTTGACCATATAACCCCAAGCAATCTGGTTATACTGTGAAGACGACATTCGCCGAAAATTCGATAATACTCAATTAAGAGCAACTCACAAATTTTACCTTAGCCTGATCCGTTACCAGTGAAAGTAACGTCCAGTCTATCTTTCTATCACATACCCAAATTTTTAAAGAACGATCTAATCAAAGACTAGAAATCAATATTCACTTCAGAATATTCATTTCTAAACTCTAACAGCAGAAACAGTTAATGGTGGAGCCAAACGGGATCGAACCGTTGACCTCCTGCGTGCAAGGCAGGCGCTCTCCCAGCTGAGCTATGGCCCCATAACAAAATTGGTGGGTCTGGGCAGATTCGAACTGCCGACCTCACCCTTATCAGGGGTGCGCTCTAACCAACTGAGCTACAGACCCAATTTCGAGCGCAACTGATTAGCTAAGAGCTATCAGCTTGGAGCTTAAAGCTGCTTCTATCGTCTTCTTCAATGAATCAAGCAATTCGTGTGGGAACTTATGGAGCAGCTGATGTCGTCGATTAAGGAGGTGATCCAGCCGCAGGTTCCCCTACGGCTACCTTGTTACGACTTCACCCCAGTCATGAATCACACCGTGGTAACCGTCCTCCCGAAGGTTAGACTAGCTACTTCTGGTGCAACCCACTCCCATGGTGTGACGGGCGGTGTGTACAAGGCCCGGGAACGTATTCACCGCGACATTCTGATTCGCGATTACTAGCGATTCCGACTTCACGCAGTCGAGTTGCAGACTGCGATCCGGACTACGATCGGTTTTCTGGGATTAGCTCCACCTCGCGGCTTGGCAACCCTCTGTACCGACCATTGTAGCACGTGTGTAGCCCAGGCCGTAAGGGCCATGATGACTTGACGTCATCCCCACCTTCCTCCGGTTTGTCACCGGCAGTCTCCTTAGAGTGCCCACCATTACGTGCTGGTAACTAAGGACAAGGGTTGCGCTCGTTACGGGACTTAACCCAACATCTCACGACACGAGCTGACGACAGCCATGCAGCACCTGTCTCAATGTTCCCGAAGGCACCAATCCATCTCTGGAAAGTTCATTGGATGTCAAGGCCTGGTAAGGTTCTTCGCGTTGCTTCGAATTAAACCACATGCTCCACCGCTTGTGCGGGCCCCCGTCAATTCATTTGAGTTTTAACCTTGCGGCCGTACTCCCCAGGCGGTCAACTTAATGCGTTAGCTGCGCCACTAAGAGCTCAAGGCTCCCAACGGCTAGTTGACATCGTTTACGGCGTGGACTACCAGGGTATCTAATCCTGTTTGCTCCCCACGCTTTCGCACCTCAGTGTCAGTATCAGTCCAGGTGGTCGCCTTCGCCACTGGTGTTCCTTCCTATATCTACGCATTTCACCGCTACACAGGAAATTCCACCACCCTCTACCATACTCTAGCTCGACAGTTTTGAATGCAGTTCCCAGGTTGAGCCCGGGGATTTCACATCCAACTTAACGAACCACCTACGCGCGCTTTACGCCCAGTAATTCCGATTAACGCTTGCACCCTCTGTATTACCGCGGCTGCTGGCACAGAGTTAGCCGGTGCTTATTCTGTCGGTAACGTCAAAACACTAACGTATTAGGTTAATGCCCTTCCTCCCAACTTAAAGTGCTTTACAATCCGAAGACCTTCTTCACACACGCGGCATGGCTGGATCAGGCTTTCGCCCATTGTCCAATATTCCCCACTGCTGCCTCCCGTAGGAGTCTGGACCGTGTCTCAGTTCCAGTGTGACTGATCATCCTCTCAGACCAGTTACGGATCGTCGCCTTGGTGAGCCATTACCTCACCAACTAGCTAATCCGACCTAGGCTCATCTGATAGCGCAAGGCCCGAAGGTCCCCTGCTTTCTCCCGTAGGACGTATGCGGTATTAGCGTCCGTTTCCGAGCGTTATCCCCCACTACCAGGCAGATTCCTAGGCATTACTCACCCGTCCGCCGCTCTCAAGAGAAGCAAGCTTCTCTCTACCGCTCGACTTGCATGTGTTAGGCCTGCCGCCAGCGTTCAATCTGAGCCATGATCAAACTCTTCAGTTCAAACATCTTTGGGTTTTTAAGAAACCCTAAACTTGGCTCAGCAATCGTTGGTTACATCTTTGATTTCTCGCGGAGTAACTTGTGATGCTGATAATCTTGTTGACTATCAGTCTGACTCCACAAGCACCCACACGAATTGCTTGATTCAGTTGTTAAAGAGCGGTTGGTTAAGATCTTTCGTCTCAACCGAGGCGCGCATTCTACAGCAGCCTCTGTTGCTGTCAAGCGGTTATTTTCAGAAGTTTTCAAAGTTTCCTTTGTAACTTCAACCACTTGCGCTTTCGATCTCTCGTTAGCGGGAGGCGAATTCTACAGCGTTACTCGCTGCTGTCAACACCTCTTTTTCAACTCCTTTCGCGCTTCGATGACCTGAAGCAACTCACTGCCGAAAACTGCGTAACTCTTTGTTTACCAAGGAGTTTTCCGTTTCGACTGCACCGGAAGTGGGGCGAATTATAGACATCCTGAATCTGCCGTCAAGCACTGATTTTGCTTTTCCTTCAATAACTTACGAAAAGGCCAAAAACGTGCCATGCGCACTATATATAGAGAGACGCAATCACTCCCTCTATATAGAAGGAATGCTCAGAGCACCCCAGCTTGTTTGAAATTCGCTACCGCATCTGCATCCAGCCCCAACACCCGCTGCAGAACCTCCAGCGTGTGTTCACCCAATAGTGGAGGCGCATTACGGTACTCCACAGGCGTCTCCGAAAGCCGAATAGGACTCGCCACCTGCGGCACCATCCCTGCCAGCACATGAGGCAGCTCAATCGCCAAACCGCGAGCCTTGACTTGGGGATCGGCAAACATCTGCGCCAGATCATTGATCGGCCCACAGGGCACACCCGCCTGCTCCAGCTGCAGTACCCACTCGGCAGTAGTCTTGAAGACCGTTGCCTGACGGATGAGCGGGATCAACTCCAGACGATTTGCCACCCGCAGCTTGTTGGTCGCAAATCGCGGATCATCAGCCCACTGCGGATGACCCGCCACTTCAGCGAATTTGCGAAACTGTCCGTCATTTCCCACCGTGAGGATGAAATCCCCATCCGCCGTAGGAAAATCCTGATAGGGCACGATGTTCGGATGCGCATTGCCCAGCCGCTTGGGTGCATTACCGGTAGTGAGGTAGTTCATCGCCTGGTTGGCCAGACATGCCACCTGGACATCCAGCAGCGCCATATCAATATGCTGCCCCCCGCCGTCATGATCTCGATGCGCAAGCGCCGCGAGAATTGCCACAGTCGAATAGAGCCCGGTCAAAATATCTGTCAGCGCCACACCCACCTTCACCGGGCCGGCCCCTTTATCCCCCTCAGGTCGACCGGTCAGACTCATCAGGCCGCCCAACCCCTGGATCATGAAGTCATACCCTGCGCGCTTGGCGTAAGGGCCCGTCTGACCAAACCCGGTAATCGAGCAATAGATCAGATCAGGATTGATCGCCCTGAGCGACTCATAGTCCAATCCATACGCCGCCAACCCACCGACTTTAAAATTCTCGATCAGGATGTCCGACCTGGCCGCCAGATCACGAACCAGTTGCTGCCCCTCCGGACGAGTAAAATCGATAGTCACCGATTGCTTGTTCCGGTTGGCCGACAGGTAATAGGCAGCCTCGCTGGTGTTCTCGCCATAAGCGTCTTTCAGGAATGGAGGCCCCCAGGCGCGCGTGTCATCGCCATTGCCCGGGCGCTCGACCTTGATCACTTCAGCGCCAAGGTCCGCCAGAATCTGCCCGGCCCATGGCCCGGCCAACACTCGCGACAAATCCAGTACCCGTAGATGCGAAAGCGCGCCCATGGTCGTTCTCCTATTAATAGAACGCCTGGAGGCCGGTCTGCGCGCGACCAAGGATCAGCGCGTGGACGTCGTGAGTACCTTCATAGGTATTCACCACTTCCAGGTTGACCAGGTGACGAGCAACCCCAAACTCATCGGAAATGCCGTTGCCACCCAACATGTCACGAGCCATACGGGCGATGTCCAGCGACTTGCCGCAGGAATTACGCTTCATCATCGACGTGATCTCAACCGCCGCAGTCCCCTCATCCTTCATACGACCCAGACGCAGGCAACCTTGCAGCGCCAGGGTGATTTCGGTCTGCATATCGGCCAGCTTCTTCTGGATCAGCTGAGTAGCCGCCAAAGGACGCCCGAACTGCTGACGATCCAGCGTGTATTGGCGAGCGGTGTGCCAGCAGAACTCGGCCGCACCCAGCGCGCCCCAGGAAATCCCGTAACGTGCCGAGTTGAGGCAAGTAAAAGGACCCTTCAGGCCACGGACATCCGGGAAGATGTTCTCTTCTGGAACAAACACGTTGTCCATAACGATCTCGCCGGTGATCGACGCACGCAGGCCAACCTTGCCGTGAATCGCGGGAGCGCTAAGGCCTTTCCAGCCTTTCTCCAGAACGAAGCCACGGATGTCGCCAGCATCGTCCTTGCCCCAGACCACGAACACATCAGCGATCGGACTGTTGGTGATCCACATCTTGTTGCCGGTCAGGCTATAGCCGCCTTCTACCTTACGTGCGCGAGTAATCATCGCGCCTGGATCGGAGCCGTGGTTCGGCTCGGTCAGGCCGAAGCAACCAATCCACTCACCCGAGGCCAGCTTCGGCAGGTATTTCTGTTTCTGGGCTTCGGTACCGAACTCATTGATAGGCACCATCACCAGCGAAGACTGCACGCTCATCATCGAACGGTATCCGGAGTCGACCCGCTCAACTTCACGAGCGATGAGGCCGTAGCTGACGTAATTCAGACCGCTGCCACCATACTGCTCAGGGATCGTTGCACCCAACAGACCCACTTCGCCCATCTCGCGGAAGATCATCGGATCAGTCTTCTCATGGCGGAAAGCTTCCAGAACCCGCGGTGCAAGCTTCTGCTGAGCGAACTGCTCGGCAGTGTCGCGAATCATGCGTTCTTCTTCGGTGAGCTGTTGATCCAGCAGCAGGGGATCAATCCAGTTGAAGCTAGCTTTACCGGCCATGAGCGTGTCCTCTCGAATCGGGTCAAATAACGTGAGCTGATCGTAGGCCCGCTTCGGCATCTCGGCAAACGAGGAATTCGCATACTGTTGTGCTAATTTCTCACTCCGTAACGTCGTGAAAGAGCCTTTATGCGATGTATTAGTGAGGTTGAAGTACATGCGCCGTAAAATCCCCAGCACAACTGCTCTGGTCAGCTTTGAAGCGGCAGCGCGCCACGAAAGCTTTACCAAAGCCGCACAAGAGTTATCGCTTACTCAAGGAGCCATTTGCCGGCAGATCGCCAGCCTGGAGGAGTTCCTTAGCGTCGAACTATTCCGACGCTCACGGCGCGGAGTGAAACTGACAGAAGCCGGACTCTCCTACAGTCGACGGGTGGCCACCCAACTCGACGCAGTGGAGCGAGACACCCTGTCAGTGATGGGCCAGCAAGGCGCTAACGTGATCGAACTGGCCGTTGTGCCGACATTCGGCACCCAATGGTTGCTGCCTCGACTCAAAGACTTCCAGCAACAACACCCCGAGGTGACGGTAAATCTTACAAACCGCACAAGGCCCTTCTTGTTCGCCGATACGGACTTCGATGCCGCGATTTACTTCGGCGACGCCGATTGGTCAGGTACAGAATCCCATAGGCTAATGGGCGAAAATCCGATGCCGGTCTGCAGCCCTGGCCTGCTTCAGAAAAAGACTCAACTGACACCCGGTGAAATTGCCGAGTTACCGCTGCTTCAGCAAACCACGCGACCTTATGCCTGGCGCCAGTGGTTCAGCTCACAGAACCTTAATATCCCCAGAGACATGACAGGACCACGCTACGAGCTATTCTCCATGCTTGCCCAGGCGGCGATGCATGACATGGGTATCGCGCTGATCCCGCCATTCCTGATTCAGCGCGAACTGGCAGAGAAACGACTGGTTATCGCGAATCCTCAGGCCTTATCGAGTATCAAGGCGTATTACCTGATGATTCCTGAGCGAAAGGTCGAATCGGCGTCTTTAAGGGCCTTTCGCGATTGGCTAGTTAGTCAAGCGCATGGCTACAGCCTAGAAGGATAAAGGCCCCCCACGATTAATTGACTTCGTAGTCAGAAAAATAGAAACCCTACAGATGTATCTATCTGTCGCATATTCGTAAACTGTATCTGGAAGCAGTACAGATGTCCCACAAGCAGCTACCACCGTGGTGTTCAGCCTGATTTCAAGAGCAATGTCGCCTCATTCATATGGCCGATGTGGATTTTATTGAATTTCATTAAAAACCTCGTCAAACCCACGGTATGCAAGGGATTGCCCCGGATGGTTGCGACATTCGGTCACGGGGTGACTTGTAGTTAATTTTCCGTCACGGATCATATTCTCTTGAAGGGCACAAAGTTCGCCTGCAAAATGCCGCGCCCCGCCCTGATTTGGCGGGATCGTGCTGATCGGCCGCCCCAGCCGCACCATCCGAAGTGCCTGGGTTTACTCAATAAGATCACGCAGGAGATTTGACGTGCACATTGGTGTTCCTCTCGAAACCCAGACGGGTGAAACACGGGTTGCTGCTACCCCGGAAACCATCAAGAAGCTGATCGGCCAAGGTCATAAGGTCACTGTACAAAGCGGCGCCGGCATCCAGGCCAGCGTTGTCGACAGTGCCTATGAGGCGGCTGGCGCAACTATTGGCAGCGCCAACGATGCTTTTGGTGCCGAGCTGATTCTCAAGGTGGTCGCTCCTAGCGACAGCGAACTCGCTCTGATCAAGAGCGGCACCGTTGTAGTGGGCATGCTCAACCCGTTCAGCAATGAAACCATTGCGAAGCTGGCCGAGTGCGGCATTACCGCATTTGCACTGGAAGCCGCGCCACGCACCTCCCGCGCTCAGAGCCTGGATGTGCTGTCCTCCCAGGCAAACATCGCCGGCTATAAGGCCGTGTTGCTGGCCGCCCATCACTATCCACGCTTCATGCCTATGTTGATGACCGCTGCGGGCACCGTGAAAGCCGCGCGCGTACTGATTCTTGGCGCCGGCGTGGCAGGGTTGCAGGCGATCGCTACGGCGAAACGTCTTGGGGCGGTGATCGAAGCGTCTGATGTGCGTCCTGCGGTAAAAGAGCAGATCGAATCCCTCGGCGCCAAGTTCGTCGACGTGCCTTACGAGACCGATGAAGAACGCGAATGCGCTGTCGGTGTCGGCGGTTATGCGCGACCCATGCCAGCCAGCTGGATGCAACGCCAAGCCCTGGCCGTTCACGAGCGCGCCAAACAGGCCGACATCGTCATCACCACTGCCCTGATCCCGGGCCGCAAGGCACCGACGCTGCTGAGCGCGGAAACCGTGGCACAGATGAAACCCGGCTCCGTGGTCATCGACCTCGCTGCAGCCCAGGGTGGTAACTGCCCGCTGACCGTCGCTGACCAGGTCGTCGTCGAAAATGGCGTGACCATTTGCGGCCCGACCAACCTGGCCGGCGCCGTTGCGGCAGATGCTTCGGCGCTGTACGCACGTAACCTGCTGGACTTCCTGAAGCTGATCTTCAACAAAGAAGGCCAGTTCGAGATCAACCTCGAAGACGACATCGTCGCCGCGTGCCTGATGTGCCGCGACGGCCAAGTCATCCGCAAAAACGCCTAAGCAGGGATTCAGACGATGGAAGAGCTTATCTCCCCCGGTATCTACAACCTGATCATCTTCGTGCTGGCGATTTATGTCGGTTATCACGTGGTCTGGAACGTTACACCTGCATTGCACACACCTTTGATGGCGGTGACGAACGCTATCTCGGCGATCGTGATCGTCGGCGCCATGCTCGCCGCTGCGCTGACCGTGACACCTCTGGGCAAGACCATGGGCACCCTCGCGGTAGCTCTGGCGGCAGTGAACGTGTTCGGTGGATTCCTGGTCACTCGCAGAATGCTTGAGATGTTCAAGAAAAAAGCCCCGAAAGTAAAAGAAGAGGCGCCTAAGTAATGAGCATGAACCTTGTAACGACGCTCTACCTGATCGCGTCGATCTGCTTCATCCAGGCCCTCAAAGGCCTGTCGCACCCGACCACGTCGCGGCGCGGCAACCTGTACGGCATGCTCGGCATGGCGCTGGCGATCCTCACGACCGTGGGCCTCATCTATAAGCTGGGCGCCGAACTGGCTACTGCCGGAATCGGCTACGTCATCGTTGGTTTGTTGGTCGGCGGCACTGCTGGCTCGATCATGGCCAAGCGCGTTGAAATGACCAAGATGCCAGAACTGGTCGCGTTCATGCACAGCATGATCGGTATGGCCGCCGTGTTTATCGCCATCGCAGCCGTGGTTGAGCCGCAATCCTTGGGCATCGTCAAGCAATTGGGCGATGCGATTCCTGCTGGTAACCGTCTTGAGCTGTTCCTGGGCGCTGCCATCGGTGCAATCACCTTCTCCGGCTCGGTCATCGCATTCGGCAAGTTGTCAGGCAAGTACAAGTTCCGTCTGTTCCAGGGCGCTCCGGTACAGTTTGGCGGACAGCACAAACTGAATCTGGTGTTGGGTTTGGCGACGCTCGCTCTGGGCATCACCTTCATGCTGACCGGCAACCTGGGCGCCTTCGCACTGATGCTGGCCCTGGCGTTTGTACTGGGCGTGCTGATCATCATCCCGATCGGTGGCGCGGACATGCCGGTCGTGGTGTCGATGCTCAACAGCTACTCCGGCTGGGCAGCCGCAGGTATCGGCTTCTCGCTGAATAACTCGATGCTGATCATCGCCGGCTCCCTGGTGGGTTCGTCCGGTGCGATCCTCTCGTACATCATGTGCAAGGCGATGAACCGTTCGTTCTTCAACGTATTGTTGGGTGGTTTCGGCAACACGGCCGAAGCAGGTCCTGCAGGCGCCAAGGAAGCCCGTCCGGTGAAATCCGGCTCGGCTGACGACGCAACTTTCCTGCTGACCAACGCCGACACCGTGATCATCGTTCCGGGTTACGGCCTGGCCGTGGCACGGGCGCAGCATGCGCTGAAGGAACTGACCGAGAAGCTGACCCACCGTGGCGTGACCGTGAAGTACGCGATCCACCCGGTTGCCGGCCGCATGCCTGGCCACATGAACGTATTGCTCGCCGAGGCAGAAGTGCCTTACGACCAGGTGTTCGAGATGGAAGACATCAACTCCGAGTTCGGCCAGGCCGACGTGGTGCTGGTGTTGGGCGCGAACGACGTGGTCAACCCGGCCGCGAAGAACGACCCGAAATCGCCGATTGCCGGCATGCCGATTCTCGAGGCGTTCAAGGCCAAGACCATCATCGTCAACAAGCGCTCGATGGCCAGCGGCTATGCCGGCCTGGACAACGAACTGTTCTACCTCGACAAAACCATGATGGTGTTCGGCGACGCCAAGAAAGTCATCGAAGACATGGTTAAAGCCGTCGAGTAAAACCTGCTCCAGCGCAATACCCCAAACCTCAGCCTTTAGTAGGCTGGGGTTTTTTATTGCTCGTCAAAACCCGACCAAAGGCTCTAAATCAGGGCTCTGCATTCGACCATGGTAGCGGGACGAATTTTTTCGAAATCACTAGACTGCACACCTTGCTTCCGTTGCCCGAGATAACAATCCATGTACCGTGATCGTATTCGCTTGCCTTCGTTGTTGGATAAGGTGATGAGCGCCGCTGAGGCTGCCGCTCTGATTGAGGACGGCATGACCGTCGGCATGAGCGGCTTCACCCGCGCCGGCGAAGCCAAAGCCGTGCCTCACGCGCTGGCAGAACGCGCCAAAATCACCCCGCTGAAAATCACCTTGATGACCGGCGCCAGCCTGGGCAACGACCTTGATAAACAGCTCACCGAAGCCGGCGTACTGTCGCGGCGCATGCCCTTTCAGGTCGATAGCACGCTGCGCAAGGCTATTAACGCCGGCGAGGTGATGTTCATTGACCAGCACCTTTCGGAAACGGTGGAGCAACTGCGTAACCAGCAACTGAAATTGCCGGACATCGCAGTGATCGAGGCTGTAGCGATTACTGAGCAAGGCCACATCGTACCAACCACCTCGGTGGGCAACTCGGCCAGTTTCGCCATTTTTGCAAAGCAGGTCATTGTCGAAATCAACATGGCTCACAACCCTAACCTTGAGGGTTTACACGACATCTACATCCCGACGTATCGGCCGACACGCACGCCAATTCCGCTGGTGAAAGTCGATGATCGCATTGGCAGCACGGCCATCCCGATCCCGCCTGAAAAAATCGTCGCGATTGTGATCACCAATCAATCCGACTCGCCGTCTACCGTCCTGCCGCCGGACGTTGACACCCAGGCCATTGCCGATCACCTGATCGATTTTTTCAAAGAAGAAGTGGCCGCCGGACGCATGACGAACAAGCTCGGCCCATTACAGGCGGGCATCGGCACTATTGCCAACTCGGTGATGTGCGGGCTGATCGATTCGCCGTTCGAAGACTTGACGATGTACTCCGAAGTGCTGCAGGACTCGACCTTCGACCTGATCGATGCCGGCAAGCTGAGCTTTGCTTCAGGTAGCTCGATCACCTTGTCGGCGCGTCGTAACAGCGATGTCTTCGGCAACCTTGAGCGCTATAAGGACAAACTGGTCCTGCGCCCGCAGGAAATCTCCAACCACCCTGAAGTCGTGCGACGCCTCGGAATCATCGGCGTCAACACGGCGCTGGAATTCGACTTGTATGGCAACGTCAATTCCACACACGTCTGCGGCACGCGGATGATGAACGGCATTGGAGGCTCGGGCGACTTTGCGCGTAACGCGCATCTGGCGATTTTCGTGACCAAGTCGATCGCCAAGGGGGGTGCAATCTCCAGCGTGGTTCCAATGGTCAGCCATGTCGACCATACCGAGCATGACGTTGACATCCTGGTCACCGAGATCGGCCTGGCAGACCTGCGTGGCCTGGCACCGCGGGAACGAGCGCGCGTCATCATCGACAACTGCGTGCACCCGGACTATCGCCAGGCGCTGGATGACTACTTCACCGCGGCCTGTGCGCTCGGCGGGCACACCCCGCATATCCTGCGTGAAGCCCTCAGCTGGCACATGAACCTGGAAGAAACCGGAAGAATGCTGGCGGTGTGATTGGTACAGATCGCGGCTGGCGAAAACACAGTTTCGCCAGCTCGCAATCTGAACTCGCAAAAATTGAAAAAACTGTACTGCTGTACTGGTCTTTTTAAAGCCTTCCCCTCCCCTAAAAATCCATAAATCGCTCATATCGCACTATTTTGATGCGCACAGGTACAGTTGCATCAATTTAGACCAGTACACCCTCCATTAACAGTTAACTGGTACCTCACAATACAAGTGAACTGTATCTAGAGAGACTATCCAAACAAGAGGATCATTGGCATCAGTTAAACCACTACCTAATCCCGCCACAAGCGGAAGGATGTCAACCATGGAACGTACACTCAGTTCCGAACTGTTCTTCGAAGATACCGCTGCAAAAACCCAGGCTTCGATGCCTCTTCGCGTTATCGCCAACCTGATGTTGTGGCAGCGCCGCATCTCCAGCCGCCATCAACTGGCTCGTCTGGATTCGCGTCTGCTGGCTGACGCCGGGATTAGCGAAGCACAACGCTATGAAGAGCTGAGCAAGCCGTTCTGGCGCTAAGTAGCGTCGCTGGCTCTGACCTGTAGGGTCCACCGCCAGCAACCCGAATTGAACAAACAAAACCCGTCGTGGGAAACCACGACGGGTTTTGTCGTTTCAGGGCTGCTATAAGACATACCAGTACAGTTTTAACGTTCCATACTCTAATAGGTACAATTTTTACATTGACCAAAGTCTGAGATCTTTCGGTCCGTTCTAAACCTTGATTCACAGCCTTCTACAGCGCTTTCACGTCGTTTACTTGTTATTTGCTGTTCGAATCCATCCGCCGAGGCCTAATATCCACTGGAACGTGGCGAATGAAGCAAAACTGACGTCCGATTCCAACAAGCCACCTCTTAATCGGTTCATTTAAAGGAGTTACACCATGTCCCGTCTTCGTCTGCTCAGCGCTGCAGCCCTGCTCGCCGTGGCTGCCAATTCCCACGCCAGCAGCTTCATCGTGACCACCGATGCTGTCGTCGGCGCACTGAAGTCCAGTTCCGATGCGACTTCCGATGTCACCTCATCCTTTCGCGACGACAAGATCGTACGTGCTGCCCGTGATGACGCCGCCAGCTTCGTTGCCAGCGAAGGCTCCATTCGTGGCGTGAAACTGGAAAGTGCTCTGGATCACATTCGCCATCAGGCGCCGCAACTGAACGCAACCGATGCACAGCTGGCCCAAGCCATTCTGACCATCTGAAGACAGCGTTGATTGGGACACGCCGGTGGTGTCCCAATGTTTCAACACTGGCTCTAGAACGGGCATTGCGCTAGCCTTCGGACTCGCTTTCAACTATCGAGTCTCATGCGTTTTCTTCTAAAACTGTCGGTCACACCCCTCTTCCTTTCGGTTTGCTGGGCTAGCCCGGCCGTTGCTTTCGACGCCTTCAATCTATCTACCCAAGGCATCGTGGCCACCGGCTATGCCACAAGCATGGTGACCTCCGCCCCCTTCGACCGTAAGCTACTGCTCGCTGCGCACGATGATGCTGCTGCGTTCATCGCCAGTGACGGTGAATTGCGAGGCGCGCAGCTTGAATCCGCACTGGTTTATTTGCGTCAAAGCCGGCCAAAACTTCATGCAAGTGACCTTGAACTGGCGCAAGCAATTCTCGTCCAATAGTTATCTTTGTTATTCCGGAGTCGTTCCATGCGTAACCCGCTGATTGCCGCCACCCTTGGCCTGTTGTTGTTGGCCGATGTGGCCCAGGCGCAAACCCTGGTTGCCACCAGTAACATCATCATCCGTGCCAGCCAGCGCACGCTTGATTTCACTTCCGATACCACCACCTCCATTCGCGACTCTAAAATCGTCCGCGAAGCTCATGACGATGCGGCCAGCTTTGTCGCGAGTAACGGAGACATTCGTGGTGCTCACCTGGAAGCGGCTTTCAATACCTTGCGCACCCGAGTGCCGGAAGCTCGCGACGCCAGTGATCAGGTGCTCGCTGAAGCCATCCTCGCACTGTGAGGTCACTAGGCGCCTGGCTGCTGGCCGGGGTTGTGTTGCTGCTCGGCAACACGGCCCAGGCCGATCTGCAATTACGACTCAAGACAGAAGGTCTTAGCCCGGCGCAACAGCAGTCCAGTCAGGCATTGCTCGATGAAGCCATGCAGGCATTACCGCCGCGCTTCATTGAACAACTGGATCGACGCATTGACGTTGGCTGGACCGATGATATGCCGAGCAATGCCTACGGACAGGCGTCTCTGGTATCCGAACTCGACCTGAACAGAAACCTGCTCGCCAGCCTCACCGATGGCAGCGCCGCGAGCAAAAAAACCTATCGCCCCCACGGCACAGTGCGCCGGGAGATGCTCGCCACGGTGCTGCACGAACTCACCCACATTTACGACCGCGCACGCCTGTGGCCAGACGCTGAACGCAAGCTGATCCAGCGTTGCACGCAGCGCAACAGCAGCTCCGGACTGGTCGGCCTGCCGGATGAGTGCCGTGGCCAGACGGATCGACGCTTCACCATCAGCGACGACCCGCGCCTGCTCGACCTTGCAGGCTGGCAGCAATATGTCGGTCGCCGCGGTGAACGCGAGCAGCACAATCGGCAGATCGCCCGCAGCCCTGACATCTACGAAACGAGCAGTCCCAAAGAGTTCGTCGCGGTCAACATGGAGTATTTTCTCCTGGACCCGAGTTACGCCTGCCGTCGCCCCGCGCTGTATCGCTACTACAAAGATCACTTCGGCTGGGCACCGGCGGCCAAAGATACGTGCGCCAAGTCTTTCGCCTTCCTCAACGCAGGTAACGATTTCGCCAAGCAGCCCTTGGGGCAGGTTGATCCAGAGCGTGTATACGCCGTCGACTACCTGCTGGCTGAAGCCAATCAGAATTGGGTCAGTCGCTGGGGTCACAGCATGTTGCGACTGGTGATCTGTGCACCCGGTCGTCCCCGTGGTCCCGATTGCCGACTCGACCTGGACCAGCATCTGGTGCTGTCCTATCGCGCCTTTGTGGGCGACGTACAGCTCTCGAGCTGGGATGGCCTGGTGGGAAAATATCCGTCGCGCCTGTTTGTCTTGCCGCTGGCTCAGGTCATCGATGAATACACCAAGACCGAACTGCGCAGCCTGGCTTCGGTACCGCTGAACCTGTCTCGTACAGAGATCGAGGAAGTGGTGGAGCATGCCGCGGAGATGCACTGGAGTTATGACGGCAATTACTTCTTCCTGTCCAACAACTGTGCTGTGGAAGGCTTGAAATTATTGCGCAGCGGCACCAACAACAAACAGCTGGTCGGCCTGGACAGCATCATGCCCAATGGTTTGCTGGAGGTCATGAAAGGTCGCGGGCTGGCGGACACCAGCGTCCTGGACGACCCCCGCGAAGCCCTCCGCCTGGGCTATCGCTTCGATTCTTTCCGCGATCGCTATCAAGCCATGTTTGAGGTGTTGAAAAAGCACTTGCCGATCAAGCAGGAGAAAGTCGAAGACTGGCTGGCACTCAAGGCCGATGAACGCCGGCATTGGATCGACCAGGCAGACCTGCGCACCAGTGCTGCATTGCTTTTACTGGAGCAGGCAGCGTTCCGGCAGCAATTGGTGCTGGCTCAGGACGAAGTCAAGCAACGCTACCTCGGCGCGCGGGAAATGAAGAATGGCGGCATGGACAAAGCCAACGCCACTCTCCAACAGATTCTCGCCAACAGTGGCTTCCTCAGCCGTCCGGCCGAATTGCTCGGAACGGGCGGTTATGGATTGCCCCAGCCGAGTGAATGGCAGCGCCTGGAATCGGAAAGCAGCTTGCGGCAAAAGCAGCTTCAAGTACTGACCGGAGACCTGGACAAGGAAGTGAGAGCGCTGCTTGAACCAAGCCGTGCTGCCGAGATGGCTGCCAATGAGGCCAACCTGAAGCAAGTCGGCGAACATCTGCGCAAGCTGCACAAGGCAGCGGGTGGGCTGGAACTGCCTTAACGTTCGACAAATGGATGATGACCTGTGGCGAGGGAGCGTGTCGAATTGTCGCCCTGCAGCGCCCGGTACCCTCAGACGTTTCGGCATTTTCATCAATTGATCCTCGCTGCACTTACAGCAAAAAGGGCTTCAGAACGTAGTCCTGAAGCCCTCAATCTTGCTGATTAGTGTGTGCCGCGAGGCGCTAATTCCTCTGTATCAGAACTTAACCTTCAGCCGACGCGAGCCTTACGCACGCCTTCCGACAACGCCGCACAAAGGCTCAATACGCCATCAATCGCCTGGTCTGGCGTCGTTGCATTGGCAATGTGATCGATCAGCGCCGACCCCACCACAACACCGTCTGCCAGACGGGCGATAGACGCCGCTTGCTCCGGTGTACGGATACCAAATCCGATACTGATGGGCAGATCGGTATGGCGACGCAGGCGAGCCACCGCCTCCTCAACGTGCTCCAGCGTAGCGGCGCCAGCACCGGTCACACCGGCAACAGACACATAGTAAACAAAGCCGGAACTGCCATTCAGAACAGTCGGCAGACGCACATCATCAGTGGTCGGAGTGGTCAGACGAATGAAGTCCAGACCCGCGGCCTGGGCTGGATCGCACAATTCGCCGTTATGCTCTGGCGGCAGGTCCACAACGATCAAACCATCAACACCGGCCTCCTTCGCGTCAGCAATGAAGCGCGACACCCCGTACATGTGAATCGGGTTGAAGTAACCCATCAGCACCAACGGCGTCTCGGCGTTGCCCTCACGGAACTCGCGAACCATTTGAAGGGTTTTCACGAGGTTCTGCTTGGCACCCAGCGCACGGATGTTGGCGAGCTGGATGGCCGGGCCATCAGCCATCGGATCGGTAAAAGGCATGCCCAGCTCGATCACATCGGCGCCAGCACCCGGCAGGCCTTTAAGGATCGCCAGTGAAGTGTCATAGCTCGGGTCACCTGCGGTCACAAAGGTCACCAGTGCGGCACGATTTTGTTCCTTGAGTTCGGCAAAACGCGTTTGCAGGCGGCTCATCAGTGTTTCTCCTGCTGGGACGACTTTTGTTGGGATTGCTCCATGTGGTGCATCACGGTCTGCATGTCTTTGTCGCCGCGACCGGACAGGTTGACCACCATCAGGTGATCTTTCGGTAAGCTCGGTGCACGCTTGAACACCTCGGCCAGGGCGTGAGCGCTTTCCAGCGCAGGGATAATGCCTTCCAGGCGGCAGCATTTATGGAATGCGTCGAGGGCCTCATTATCAGTCACCGAGGTGTACTGAACACGACCGATGTCATGCAACCAGGCGTGTTCAGGCCCGATGCCCGGGTAATCGAGGCCGGCGGAAATCGAGTGAGCGTCGATGATCTGTCCATCGTCGTCCTGCAACAGGAACGTCCGATTCCCGTGCAACACACCTGGAACGCCACCGTTCAGGCTGGCGGCGTGCTTGCCGGTTTCAATACCGTAGCCCGCTGCTTCAACACCGATGATTTCGACACTTTTATCGTCGAGGAACGGGTGAAACAGGCCCATCGCGTTGGAGCCACCGCCGATGCAGGCGACCAGGCTGTCTGGCAGACGACCTTCCTGGGCTTGCAATTGGTCACGGGTTTCCTTGCCGATGACGGCCTGGAAATCACGAACCATCGCGGGATAAGGGTGTGGACCGGCAACCGTACCGATCAGGTAGAACGTGCTGTCGAGGTTGGTTACCCAGTCGCGCAACGCTTCGTTCATGGCGTCTTTCAAAGTGCCAGTGCCGGCGACGACCGGGATCACTTCAGCGCCCAGCAACTTCATGCGGAATACGTTGGCCTGCTGACGCTCGATGTCAGTGGTGCCCATATAAATCACGCAATCCAGACCGAAACGCGCTGCCACCGTGGCGGTCGCCACGCCGTGCATGCCGGCACCGGTCTCGGCGATGATGCGCTTCTTGCCCATGCGTCGAGCCAGCAGGATCTGGCCGATGCAGTTGTTAATCTTGTGCGCGCCGGTGTGGTTCAGCTCTTCGCGCTTCAAATAAATCTTCGCACCGCCGCAATACTCGGTCAGACGCTCTGCGTAATAGAGCGGGCTTGGACGTCCAACGTAATCGCGCTGGAAGTAGGCCAATTCTTCTTTGAACGCCGGATCTTCCTTGGCCAATTCGTATTCACGCGCCAAATCGAGGATCAACGGCATCAGGGTTTCAGCCACGTAGCGGCCGCCGAAGGCGCCAAACAGGCCGCTGGCATCGGGGCCGTTTCGCAGATTGGTCTGGGTCATGGGTCGCTCCAGTAGAATTCGTGTGATGACAATGAGGCTTACTCTACCCCTGACGCTCTATGCTGAAAACCGATAAGATCGCCACAACCCGTCAGGAAAACTCACAGATAAAATGAGCCATGACCTCCCCCCGCTGAACGCACTGCGCGCCTTTGAGGCCACTGCCCGTTTGAACAGCGTCAGCCAGGCTGCGGAACAGCTGCACGTTACTCACGGTGCAGTCAGCCGCCAGCTCAAAGTGCTCGAAGAACATCTTGGCGTCAGCCTGTTCATCAAGGAAGGTCGCGGCCTGAAACTCACAGATGCCGGCGTTCGTTTACGCGATGCCAGCGGTGAAGCCTTCGAGCGCCTGCGTACCGTCTGCGCAGAACTGACCCAAAGCCATGCGGATGCACCTTTCGTCCTGGGTTGCTCGGGAAGCCTGCTGGCGCGTTGGTTCATTCCACGGCTGGGACGGCTGAATGCTGAGCTGCCGGATCTGCGCCTGCACTTGTCCGCAGGCGAAGGTGATCTCGATCCCCGTCGCCCGGGACTGGATGCGTTGCTGGTATTTGCCGAACCACCCTGGCCCGCCGACATGCAGGTATACGCCCTGGCTAGCGAGCGAATCGGGCCGGTGATCAGCCCACGCTTTGTCGGTTATGAAAGGTTGCAGCACGCACCCGCCAGCGCATTACTCAACGAACCCTTGCTGCATACAACGTCACGACCGCAAGCATGGCCAAGCTGGGCACACCAAAGTGACCTTGATGCCAAGTCATTGAAGTACGGGCAAGGTTTCGAGCATTTGTATTATTTGCTGGAGGCGGCGGTTGCCGGACTGGGTGTGGCGATTGCGCCCGAACCGTTGGTGGCAGAGGATTTGAAGGCCGGTCGCCTGGTTGCGCCTTGGGGTTTCAAAGAAACCTCGGCACAACTGGCGTTGTGGCTACCCAAGCGCGCCGCGGACGGGCGCGCAGGGCAATTGGCGCAGTGGCTCAAGAACGAGCTGCACCAAGCGGATTAGTCACCGCGTTTGCACAGCAGGTAGGCGGCCAGCAGGCCCAGTGCACCCACGGCAACACCGGCTGTAGTCCAAGGGTGTTCCTGAGCGTAGTCCCGGGTAGCAATCCCGGTTTCACGGGTTTTGACTTTGACTTCTTCGTACGCATCGCTGAGCAGGTGACGCGAATGTTTCAGCGCGTTTTCAGCGTTGCTTTTCAAGACTTTGAGGGTTTTGCGCGACTCGTCCGAGGCGTCGTCCTTCAGGCTTTCCAAAGACTTCAGCAGACTCTCGATCTCGGCTTCCATGCTTTGCAATGAGGCTTTACGTAAAGAGGTGTTGGCCATGGTGGCTCTCCTGCATTGGTGATGAGTGGCGTGTGTTGGTTGGGACTGCACCGGTTCGAGAAAGTGCAGTAAATCTGAACTTCCATGTCGGATCAGGCGACAGAAGTAAGACCAAAAATCACTGCTAGTCTGTATTTCATACCCCAAGGAGAACGCTATGACTGACCACCACACGTACAAGAAAATCGAGCTGGTTGGCTCGTCCGCCAGCAGCATTGAAGACGCCATCAACAACGCGCTCGCCGAAGCCAGCAAGTCCATAAAACATCTGGAATGGTTCGAAGTGACCGAAACCCGCGGCCACATCAAGGACGGCAAGGCCGCGCATTTTCAGGTAACACTCAAAGTCGGTTTCCGGATTGCCAGCAGCTGAGTTTGAGCTAGTCTTCTGAACTTGCGCGCTGGCCGCATGCCATAGGGAATGGCAAAGCGCTACATGAGTGCATCCAGCGAAAGCTGGATGCCCCTATTGATCCGACCAGGGAGTGCGACCAATGAAGAAGTTTATTTTAGCGGTAGGTTTATTGAGCCTTGCCGGCGCAGCGTTTGCTGATGGCAAGTCTTGCGAAGAACTGAAAGCCGAAATCGCTGCGAAGCTTGACGCCAAGGGCGTCGCTGGTTATTCACTTGAGATCGTTGATAAAGGCACTGCTGATGGCGGAAAAATCGTCGGCACCTGTGAAAAAGGCACCAAGGAAATTGTCTACAAACGATAAATCCCCCACAAATGAAAAAGCCGACGCAATGACGTCGGCTTTTTTATCAGCGTTTTCCAGGCTTCAGCCTTTCATGACCTGCGCCAGCAGCTCATAGGAGTGCACACGATCGGCGTGTTCATACAGGTCACAGGTGAATATCAACTCGTCCGCCTGGGTCTGCTCAACGAGCACTTCCAGCTTGGCGCGGATTTTCTGCGGGCTGCCCACCATGGCCAGGCCAAGGAAGTCGCCGACCGCTTCTTTTTCATGAGGCAGCCACAGGCCGTCCATGGTTTTGACCGGCGGACGTTGCACCAGGCTCTGGCCACGCATCAACGCAAGAATTCGCTGATAAACCGACGTCGCCAGGTAATCGGCTTGCTCATCGGTATCGGCGGCCACCAACGGCACGCCCAGCATGACGTAAGGCTTATCCAGCACCGCTGAAGGCTTGAAGTGATTGCGGTAGACACGAATCGCCTCATGCATGAAGCGCGGTGCGAAATGCGAGGCGAACGCGTAAGGCAATCCACGCTCACCGGCCAGTTGCGCACTGAACAGGCTCGACCCCAGCAACCAGACGGGAACATTGGTGCCCGTGCCAGGCATTGCGATGATCCGTTGATCGGGCGTGCGCGGGCCGAGGTAGCGCATCAGTTCCGCCACATCTTCCGGGAACTCGTCAGCACTGCCCGAACGCTCACGACGCAGGGCACGGGCAGTCATCTGGTCAGAACCCGGCGCGCGTCCCAAGCCCAGGTCGATCCGACCCGGATACAGGCTTTCGAGCGTCCCGAATTGCTCGGCAATCACCAACGGCGCGTGATTAGGCAGCATCACGCCGCCGGAGCCAACGCGAATAGTGGACGTGCCGCCGGCCAAATAGCCCAGCAATACCGACGTCGCCGAGCTGGCGATACCGTCCATATTGTGGTGTTCAGCCACCCAGAAGCGGTTGTAGCCGAACTTCTCTACGTGTTGCGCCAAGTCCAGAGAATTGCGCAGCGACTGTGCCGCAGTGCCATTCTCCCGAACGGGTACCAGATCAAGGGTCGAAAATTTGATGTCGGATAGTCGTTTCATAAACCTGCTTCTCCAATTGGGTGCAGGTTTCTTCTCGTGAACGAAAACCTGCCGAATCTATAAGCGTGTTTCATGCAATGAGGGCATATACCCGAGTTTCAATAGCCACGAGGAAATTTCCTACGAAAATAGTAGGACATATCAGATCTGGTGAACTTCTCGCCCCGGTCTATCCTCAGAACCCTAGCAACCGAAAACCACGAAGGCGCGACGTTCGCGCCGGATCTTGAGGAGGCAGACATGGCTATCACTAAGAAAGCATCGGCGCATTGGGAAGGTGACCTGAAAACCGGCATCGGCTCGATTTCCACGGAGACCGGTGTGCTCAGAGAAGCGCCTTATGGCTTCAAAGCGCGTTTCGAAGGCGGTAAAGGGACGAACCCGGAAGAACTGATCGGCGCCGCTCATGCGGGCTGTTTCTCCATGGCATTTTCGATGATTCTCGGCGATGCGGGCCTGAAGGCTGACAGCATCGATACCAACGCCGAAGTGACGCTGGATCAGGTTGAAGGCGGCTTCGCGATTACAGCAGTGAAATTGATCCTCAAAGCGAAAATCCCTGGTGCGACCCAGGCGCAGTTCGAGGAACTGAGTAACAAAGCCAAAGAAGGCTGCCCGGTTTCCAAGGTGTTGAATGCGAAGATCAGCCTGGACGCCACGCTGGTCAGCTAAATCGCGTTGTCGCAAAAGATCGCAGCCTGCGTTGGTTCCTGCACGAAACACTGTTTCATGTAGAAGCTGCCGCAGGCTGCGATCTTTTTTGCCTTGAAACAAAACTCGGCTTGTAAAAATGTGGTCGAATAAATGACAGCAGCTTTAGCGCATGACGTGCGCGTTGCCTGAAAAGGAGCTTCAACCATGAAACGTTTTGCCCTGGCGGTTATCTGCGGTGCACTGGCCACTTCGGCCTTGGCAGCACCCAAGGACTGCGAAGAACTCAAAAAAGAAATTGAGATCAAGATCCAGGCGAATGCCGTGCCTTCCTACACATTGGAAATCGTCTCGAAAGAAGAGGCTGAGAAGCACGACGTAGCTATGGTCGTTGGTACATGCGAGAACGGCACCAAAGCGATCGTTTATCAAAAAAACGACAACTGATCCCGCTCACATCACGCAGTTGACTTGCCGGTCTTCAGCAACGATCTCACGCTTGGCGTTGTAGAGCCTCGCGCTGGGGGTGAAGGCCAGATTTCGGGCTTCGAGCAAATAGCGCTGGCCCGCTTCGAAATGGTCGTAGTTGATGGTCAGATAGCACAATCGCTCGACCGGTCCGGTCATCAAGCTTCCGCCCCCGCCAAATACTTCGAAATCGAAACGCACCAACAGCTCGTGGCTGCCGGGAGCGACCTGAAAGTAACGCCCGTCCCGCAGCCGCTGATTGTCCAGGCGTTCGGCCATGAGCAACTTGCCGCCAGGACTTGGTGTAGCAAAGTCGACCCAGGCCATCTGCGGATTGACGGCCGGCATGGGGCTCTGGCAGCCGGCAACCAAGCTTGCAGCAAGCAACAGCATCAACCTGCGCATGATGAATGTCCCAAGAATTAGACATTCAGCATAGCGCCAATCAGGTGCGCTGACAGCCCGCCGGTTTACCCTGACCAATCACTTTTCGCTGTTGATCATAGAGCTTTGCCCAGGGTCGGAAGCCGATATTCCCTGCTTGCAGCTGATATTTTTCCCCGGCGTTGAAGTCGTTGAATTTCACGTTCAGCTGGCAGTCACGCCATAAAGGCTCCGCGTCCGGACCGATGTTGGTGGGCTGAACCGGGAATTGGTAGCGCACCGTCAGCTCATGACTGCCCGGCTGCACCTCGAAATAACGCTTGTCGGAGGATGCCTTGTCATCGACTTCCAGCGCTTGCAGCGCGGTGTCTTCTTGCTGTGGATCGAGGTCGATCCAGGCTTGCGAAGGATCTTGTTGAGGTATGCCGAAACCAGCACAGCCTGTCAGCATCAACAGGCCTCCCGTCAGCATTAATTTGCGCATAGCGGAGCTCCAGTGAGGCGGGATAGTCTTGCGGGCAGACTTTCCGGGGATAATTTTATTTTGATCAGGCCGTCTTTGAGCCTTGGGTTACTTGATCGCGTTTTGCGCGTTTTGTTTCCGGGCGTGCTGCTTTTGTTTCTGAGCGGTTGCACCAGCGTCAGCTACTACAGCCAGTTGGCCAATGGTCAGCTTCAACTGCTGCGGGCACGTGAGCCGGTTGCCGAGGTGATTTCCGATCCTCGCAGGGACGCGAATTTGCGTGCCCGCCTGGTTCAATCACAAGCCGCACGAACATTTGCCAGCCAGCAACTGCACCTTCCCGATAACCAGAGCTACCGTCTGTACGCCGATATTGGTCGGCCGTTCGTAGTCTGGAACGTCTTCGCCACACCCGAATTCTCCCTGTCACCGCAAAACCATTGTTTCCCCATCGCCGGCTGCGTGGCCTATCGCGGTTATTACAGTCAAAGCGCCGCGCGTGGCGAGGCCGCGTTACAACGCCTGCAAGGTATGGACGTGTCGATTGGCGGCGTCGAGGCTTATTCGACGCTTGGCTGGTTCAACGATCCGATAATCAGTTCGATGATGAACTGGGGCGACGAGCGGCTGGCAACACTGATCTTCCACGAGCTCGCGCATCAACGCTTTTATGTGAAGGACGACACCGAGTTCAACGAGTCTTTTGCCACCTTCGTGGAACAGGAAGGCACCCGCCAATGGCGCGCAACCCGAGGCTTGGCGCCGGACAACACGGCAGAGATCCAACGGCGGGATCAGTTCATTCAACTGGTTCTGGATACCCGCACGCGGCTTGAGCAGCTATACGCCCTGCCGCTCCCTGCAGACCAGATGCGTCAGCGCAAAGCGGCCGAATTCGAACGGTTGCGCAATGATTACCGGAAAATGCGTGACGACCAATGGGCCGGGGATAAACGCTATGACGCCTGGATCAACGCCCCAATGAACAATGCCCGGTTGTTGCCATTCGGGTTGTATGACCAATGGGTCCCGGCTTTTGCGGCGTTGTATGAACAGATGAACGGGGATTGGACGAAGTTCTACGCAGCAGTGGAAAAGCTTGGCGCGCTGCCGGCTGACGAACGCAAGGTAGCGCTGAAAGCGTTGGCAGAAACAGAAAATCCAAGTGCCTGAACGAACGCCATCGCGGGCAAGCCCACTCCCACAGGTTTCGACGCAATACATATTGATCCGCACCCTGTGGGAGCGGGCTTGCCCGCGATGGCGTACTGATCAGCGCCGCAAAAACGCCTGATGCAACTCATCCAGCGTTTCGAAGTGATAAGCCGGCGCTTCGGCGCTCAACTCCTCCCGGCTTCCAAAACCGTACCCCACCGCTGCGGCATCGAGGCCATTACTGCGGGCGCCGATCAGGTCGTGCTTGCGGTCGCCGATCATCAGGGTGGTGGCCGGATCCAGGCCCTCTTCGGCCATCAGGTGAGCAATCAGCTCGACCTTGTTGGTCCGGGTGCCGTCCAGTTCGCTGCCGTAGATCACCTTGAAGTGTTTGGCAAAATCAAAGTGCCGGGCGATTTCCCGGGCGAAGATCCAAGGTTTCGAGGTCGCGATGTACAGCTGTCGTCCTTGCCCACCAAGGGTTTCCAACAACGGCGTGACGCCATCAAACACGCGGTTTTCATACAGGCCGGTGACCTTGAAACGTTCACGATAGAAATTCACCGCTTCCCAGGCTTTAGGCTCGTCGAACTCATAAAACTGCATGAACGCCTGCAACAGCGGTGGACCGATGAAGTGTTCGAGTTGGGTCAGGTCAGGCTCATCGATGCCCAGCTTGCTAAGGGCAAACTGGATCGAACGGGTAATCCCTTCCCGCGGGTCGGTCAGGGTGCCATCGAGGTCGAACAGAACAGTTTGGTAATGCATGAAAATTCCTGGGCAATTGCGAAAGGCTTTGTGAAAGTTGTTTCAGAGCTGGTCGTAGCCTTCCGCCAGATGCAAATCCTTCAGCTTCACGTAATTCGCCGCACTGTAGGTGAAAAAGGCGCGCTCCTTGTCAGTCAGCGGGCGGACCTGTTTCACCGGGCTGCCCACATAAAGAAAGCCACTGTCCAGCCGTTTGCCCGGCGGCACCAGGCTGCCGGCTCCGATGATGACGTCGTCCTCAACCACCGCGCCGTCCATGACAATGCTGCCCATGCCAATCAAAACCCGGCTGCCCACTCTGCAACCGTGCAGCATGACTTTGTGCGCGATGGTCACATCGTCGCCAATCAGCAGTGGAAAACCGTCCGGGTTGAACGGGCCAGCATGGGTGATGTGCAGGACACAGCCATCCTGAACGCTGGTGCGCTGGCCGATACGGATGCGGTGCATGTCACCGCGAATCACCGTCAACGGCCAAACAGAGCTGTCGTCGCCGATTTCGACGTCGCCGATGACCACTGCAGAGCTGTCGACAAAAGCGCCGTTACCCAGCAGTGGCATGTGGTTCTGATACTTGCGAAGGGTCACGATAGGCTCTCTCTCTTTTGCTGATAGCTGCGGTCGGCGTCGATTGTAATTAAGATGGGGGCATGTTTCTTCCAGCCAAGGTGTCAACCGTGAGCGTGAATAACCCTCTTTTGCAGTCCTACGATCTGCCGCCGTTCTCCGCGATCCGTGCCGAACACGTGCAACCGGCCATTGAACAGATCCTGGCTGACAACCGTGCCGCCATTATCGAGATACTCAAAACCCAAGGCAAACAACCGACCTGGGCTGGCCTGGTGCTGGCGATGGACGAGTTGAATGATCGGCTCGGCGCAGCCTGGAGCCCGGTCAGCCACCTGAATGCGGTGTGCAACAGCGCCGAACTGCGCGAAGCCTATGAGTCCTGCCTGCCAGCCTTGAGCGCCTACTCTACGGAAATGGGCCAGAATCGCGAGTTGTTCCAGGCCTTCGAAGCGTTGGCCAACAGCCCGGAAGCGGCCGGCTTCGACGTTGCGCAAAAAACCATTCTTGAACACTCGCTGCGTGACTTCCGTCTGTCGGGTATCGATTTGCCTGAGGCCGAGCAGAAGCGCTACGCCGAAGTCCAAAGCAAATGGTCGGAGCTGGGCAGCCGCTTCTCCAACCAGCTGCTCGACGCGACTCAAGCCTGGACCAAACACGTCACTGACGAAGCCACCCTCACCGGCCTGACCGATTCCGCGAAGGCGCAAATGGCGGCAGCCGCTCACGCCAAAGAGCTGGACGGCTGGTTGATCACTCTGGAATTCCCAAGCTACTTCGCCGTGATGACCTACGCACACGACCGTGCTTTGCGCGAGGAAGTCTACGCCGCCTACTGCACCCGTGCGTCGGACCAAGGCCCCAATGCCGGTCAGAACGACAACGGCCCGGTCATGGAAGAAATTCTCGACCTGCGTCAGGAATTGGCAAAGCTCCTGGGATTCGCCAGCTACTCGGAACTGAGCCTGGCCACCAAAATGGCCGAGTCCAGCGATCAGGTCATCAGCTTCCTGCGCGACCTGGCCAAGCGCAGCAAACCCTTCGCCGCGCAGGATCTGGAGCAGCTCAGAGCGTACGCCGCCGAGCAAGGCTGCCCGGACCTGCAAAGCTGGGACAGCGGTTTCTTCGGTGAAAAACTGCGTGAACAACGGTACAGCGTTGCTCAGGAAGCACTGCGTGCTTATTTCCCGATCGATAAAGTGCTGAGTGGCTTGTTCGCCATCGTTCAGCGCCTGTACGGCATCGAGATCGCCGAGCAGAAAGGTTTCGACACCTGGCACCCGGATGTCCGCTTGTTCGAAATCAAGGAAAACGGTCAGCACGTCGGCCGCTTCTTCTTCGACCTTTACGCTCGCGCCAACAAACGTGGTGGCGCCTGGATGGATGGCGCTCGCGACCGCCGTCGTACGGCTGAAGGCGTGTTGCAAAGCCCGGTGGCCAATCTGGTGTGCAACTTTACCCCGGCGGACAGCGGCAAACCTGCCCTGCTGACCCATGATGAAGTGACCACGCTGTTCCATGAATTCGGCCACGGCTTGCATCACCTGCTCACCCGCGTCGAGCACGCTGGCGTATCCGGCATCAACGGCGTCGCATGGGACGCGGTCGAGCTGCCAAGCCAGTTCATGGAAAACTGGTGCTGGGAGCCTGAAGGTCTGGCGCTGATCTCCGGTCACTACGAAACTGGTGAACCGCTGCCTCAGGATCTCCTGGAAAAAATGCTCGCCGCCAAAAACTTCCAGTCCGGCCTGATGATGGTTCGCCAACTGGAATTCTCGCTGTTCGACTTCGAACTGCACGCCACCCACGGTGACGGCCGCAGCGTGCTGCAGGTGCTCGAGGGCGTACGCGATGAGGTGTCGGTCATGCGCCCTCCAGCCTACAACAGGTTCCCCAACAGCTTTGCGCACATCTTCGCCGGCGGTTACGCGGCGGGTTACTACAGCTACAAGTGGGCGGAAGTGCTGTCAGCCGATGCCTTTTCGAAATTCGAAGAAGACGGCGTGCTCAACGAAGCAACCGGTCGCGCGTTCCGTGAAGCGATCCTGGCGCGGGGTGGTTCTCAGGAGCCGATGGTACTGTTCGTCGACTTCCGTGGCCGTGCGCCATCGATTGACGCACTCTTGCGCCACAGCGGCCTGAGTGAGGACGCGGCAGCATGAGTGAGGGGCCTGTGATCACCAAAAGACGCTTTATCGCCGGGGCAGTTTGCCCGGCCTGCAGCGAGCCGGACAAGTTGATGATGTGGAGCGAAGACGATGTTCCGCATCGTGAGTGCGTGGCCTGTGGTTACGCCGACACGCTTAATGAGCAAGGCCTGTCAGTACCCAAGGAATTAGGTACGCGGGTGAATACCTCGGCATTGAAAGTGCCGGACGCCAAGGTTCAGGCAGTGCAGTTTTTCCCGAACCCGAAGCTGAAAAAAAAGACTGACGAGTAACACTGAAACGCCACCACCTCCCCCACGTCTGATCGGCGTGGGAGGTGGTACCTATCTAATACCTGCTCCGCGTACTTCCTTTTTAGGCTGCTTGAACAGTCGCTAATCAAGGAAGACGTCATGCCCAACACCAATCCGCTTTTACAACAGTGGGACCTGCCTGCGTGGCAGAACATCCGGGTCGAGCACCTGGTTCCCGCCATCAAGCAAATTGTCGCCGACAATCGCCTGACCCTCTCAACCCTCATCGATTCGCAATCCACCTACCCGAACTGGGACGACCTGGTACTTGCCGTGGACGAAACCGATGCGCGTCTGGATGAAGCCATGGGTGTCATACAGACGCTCGACACGGTGACACGTCCCGACAACGCCTGGCGCCAGGCAGCGGCCGTCTGTGAGGACATCAGCGCACAGTACAAAATCGAAAAAATGAGTAATGCCGCATTGTTTCGTGCTTATCAGACGCTGGCACAAAGTCCCGTAGCTGAGCTGTTTGATTCGGACCGTAAAACAGTCTTGAACAAGATTCTTCGGGCATTCCGCCTTGCTGGCGTCGAGTTGACCGATCCGCAACAACAGGAGCTGGCCAAACTGAATCTCGATATCGGCGCACTCGAGGGCTTGTTTTTGAGTCAATTGAAATGGGCGAGCGCCAGCTGGAGCAAACGCATCGATGACGTCAAACACCTCGACGGTTTATCGCAGGACGTCCTGGATCGCCTGGCGCTCAACGCACAACAGGCGGGCCACGATGGCTGGCGGTTGCTGCTCGACGAGGCGACTTACACTCAGGTGATGACCTACGCCGAAGAACGGGCACTGCGTGAGGAATACTATTGCGCGTACACCACACGCGCCTCCGATCAAGGCCCCCACGCAGACCAATTCGACAATGCACCACTGCTGCAAATGCTGGTGGCCATGCGCCAACGCAAAGCGCGACTGCTCGGATTCGAAAACTACGCACAATTGAAATTGATCAACCGGATGGCTGAGTCGCCTGAGCAGGTCAAACAGTTCCTGCGTCAGCAGACTGCGCTGGCGACACCCGCTTTTGAGCAGGAGACTCAAGCCATCAAGGACTTCGCACTTACCCTAGGTTTCTCAAGCGTAGAACCCTGGGATCTCGAGTTTCTTGTCGCAAAGCTGCGCGAAACCCACAAAGGCTTTGCACTAAAAGGCCTGCGCAAGTTTTTTCCTTTGGATGCAACACTGCGCAAACTCTGTGAGTTTTGCGAGCGTATGTTTGGCATTCGGATGACTGAACTTAAGATGTTCGAGCGATGGGACGACAGTGTTCGGTTGTTTGAGATCAGTGAACACGCCCGAGTCATCGGTCACATCTACATCGACCCCTACCAGCGCAATGAAGCACCAGACTTCGCCAGGACGTCCACACTTCGTAACCGTCGTAGAAACGCCGAAGGGCGCGTGCCACTACCGATTGCCGTGCTTCATGCCAATTTCTCACGAGGCGCCGCGGGTCAACCGTACTTGCTCACTCATAAAGACTTGCGTGTACTGCTCCATGAATTGGGCCACTGTTTGCAACATGTATTGACTCGCTCACCCCATTACACGTTGTCGGGTATTTCGCAGCTGGGCCGAGACACGGCGGAGTTTGCCGGGCAGGTGTTTGAACTCTTCGGATTGTCTCGGGAGTTCCTGTTGTGGGTGGGGGCTCACTATCAGACCGGCGAACGCTTGTCCGAGACGCAGGTCGACAACGCCATCGCTTCGCTCAAGGCCTATGACAGCGGGGCGACCGCGCAACTGCTGATGAGCGCAATGTTCGATCTGGAACTGCATCTTGGGCAGGGCGAAGCACGTGATGTTCAGCAGGTTTTTGACGATGTACTGCGAGACTTCCCCTACCTTAATCTTCCGCAATGGAGCCGCCTCCCTAATAGCTTCGATTATCTGGTAACCGGGTATGAGGTTTCGGTTTACGCCTATAAATGGTCGGGCGTACTTGCCACCGAAACGTTTAAACGGTTCGAAAAAGATTGGGTGTTCAACGCCCAGACAGGCAAGAATTTTCGTGAGACGGTGTTCGCACCGGGCGATTCGAATTCGCTGCTGGACGTTCTGGAAGCCTTTCTCGGACGCCCGGTTGCCGCCGATCTATTCCCGGCAACGTTAGATCCAGCGAGCATCAGTGCCCGCTCTCCACGTTTGCGGACTTGAACCAGCTCTTCATCGAGCAAGCCGCGAAGGGGCTGGTGCTGCAATCGCCATTGGTGAGCGCCGTGCGCAGTTTGTCGACATCAGCCCGCATCATGTATCGCACACCCTCCTTGAAATGGGTGCTGTCACCAAAACCGCCCTGGGTCATTTCACTCAGGGCGTCTTCTTTGCTCCAGCCCTGCACCACGACCCGATACATCGCCGCCATTAAACCGGTACGGTCCGACCCGTGTTTGCAATGCATCAGAACCGGCCCTTTGGCTTGTGCAGTTTGAATGGCACGTAGGGCCTTCAATACATCCGTGTCATCCACATGATTGGTCCGATAAGGCAGTTGCACCTGTGCGATGTCTGGCGTCGACAGCCAACTCGAATCCGAATCCGGCAGGAAGTTGATCACGGTCGCGATATTGAGTTTTTTGAGCAAAGGCACCAAGCCTTGATCAGGCAGTGCGCTGCGGTAAAGCGATGGGGACATCTGGAAGAGGTTGTACGGAATCTCGACCGATTGAGCCCATTCGGCCGGACGAGGCAGTGCAGTGTCTTCAGCATGAGCGAACGAAAGGTTGAAAAATGCAGCCAACGACAACAGCAACGTCGCAAATGGAAGGCGCAGGAGGGGCATGCTTGAACGACCGTTTGGGGAAGAGTGAATGGATGACGTGCAGTTTCAACCCCGAACGGTCAAAGGCCTGTGAGACCGTTGTCAAAGAATCGTGAACATAAAAAAACGGCACCTGAACTTAGGTGCCGTTTAATAGTTATTCGTTAACAAAACACTTCAACTCAAGGGTTGCTGGAAGCAATGGTTCAATAGCAATCAAGGATTAACAATTTTCGAATACGCTTTCGCCAACAGTACCAAAACTGCTTTGTCCTGCGCATCGATATCACCGTCGCCATCTATGTCGACTTGAGCGTCGCGCATGGTGAAGGTCACACCGCCGTCATTCGAAACGGCTTCACGCCTGGTGGAGTCCAGCAGAGAGTAGGTGGGCTCTCGGTTGACGGGATCATAGCCTTCTTCTTTTAAAGCAAATTGCATGGAAACCCGAACTTCTTTCGGGCTAACGATAGAAGGCGCTGACAATTGTAGAAAGATGCCACGCTGATTGTAATGAGACATTTATTAAGTCCTTTTAATAGTGGGAACACGAAAACTCCATGTGCCAGGAAGAATACTGACAGCGCCGATGAACGTGCCAGCCGACATATGTTTCTCATGATGACCCGCCCGAAAACGCCGAACGGCACTGGTCGATTCCCCCGCGGACCGATACTGTATGCACGTACAGCAAAGGGAATTTTCGATGACCAGTCCTCTACCACCTCGCGGTCGCGGCACCGCCACCAACCCGCACAACCGCTTCGCACCGAATCGTTCGGTGGCGGAAGATGACGGCTGGTATCAGGAAGCTCCCATCACCCAAGGCACCGAAGTTCGCATCGAAACGGCGAAAACCATCATCACCCGCAATAACTCACCCGACTTACCTTTTGATCGCTCGATCAACCCCTATCGCGGCTGCGAGCATGGCTGCATCTACTGCTATGCGCGTCCCAGTCACGCGTATTGGGACATGTCACCCGGACTGGACTTCGAAACCAAACTGATCGCCAAGACCAATGCCGCCGATGTCCTCGAGGAGCAGCTGTCCAAGCGCGGTTACCAGTGCGCGCCCATCAACCTGGGCTCCAACACCGATCCCTATCAGCCGATCGAGCGTGAGCACAAGATCACCCGGCAAACCCTCGAAGTGCTGCTGCGCTACCGTCACCCGGTGACCATCATCACCAAAGGTTCGCTGATTCTTCGGGACCTGGATCTGTTGGCCGAACTCGCCGAACAGCGACTGGTGGCTGTGATGATCAGCCTCACCACTCTGGACGACGAGCTCAAACGCATCCTTGAACCCCGCGCCGCGGCTCCCAAAGCCCGACTGCGGGCAATACGCGTCATGCGAGAAGCAGGAATACCGGTAGGCGTGCTGTGCTCACCGATGATTCCGATGATCAATGACAGTGAGCTCGAAAGTCTGCTGACTGAGGCGCAAGCCGCTGGTGCGCAGAGCGCTGCCTACATGATGTTGCGCCTCCCGTTGGAAGTGGCGCCGCTATTTGAGGAATGGCTGGCTGCGCATTACCCTCAACGCGCTGCGCATGTGTTGAGTCTGATTCGCCAAAGCCGTGGCGGTGAGCTTTACGACAGCAGGTTCGGTTCTCGAATGCGCGGCGAGGGCCCGTTCGCCGACCTGCTTGCGCAGCGGTTCGCTAAAACGATAAAACGCCTGGGGCTTAATCGTCGGGAAGGTTTTAATCTGGACTGCGACGCCTTCTGTCCGCCGGGTCGCCAGATGTCGTTGATTTAGAGACAATTAGCCTATGGTTGAGTAGGAGCAAAAGTATCTTGCCATTACGCCAGTCACGTTTTTTGTGACCTGGAACACACGTTCTAGAGCGGTTGATTCAGTTTGAGTTAAGTTTCGCGGGCTACCTTGTTCATCGAGTGACTGACGGGTCGCGATTTCCGACCTGGATGTTTTTTAGACAGCCACTGGCTTCACACCGGACAAAACGGGAAACTTCCCTGACTCCGCCAATGAGGATCAATTCATGAGTGACAAGGATAAACAGCCGTTGGCTGCGTCGGCTTCCACACCACCTGCTGATGTGGAAAGCGCCGATGCAGCGCTGCGTCATATCGTTGACGGCTTTTTGCATTTTCATCATGAGATCTTTCCGCAACAGGAAGAACTCTTCAAGAAACTCGCGACGGCCCAACAGCCTCGGGCAATGTTCATCACCTGCGCCGACTCGCGCATCGTCCCGGAGCTGATCACCCACAGTTCGCCTGGCGATCTGTTCGTTACCCGCAACGTCGGCAATGTCGTACCGCCTTACGGTCAGATGAACGGTGGCGTTTCCACCGCCATCGAGTACGCGGTGCTGGCGCTGGGTGTGCAGCACATCATCATCTGCGGCCACTCCGATTGCGGCGCAATGCGCGCAGTGCTCAATCCCGATAGCCTGGAAAAAATGCCCACGGTCAAAGCCTGGCTGCGGCACGCCGAAGTTGCGAAAACCATGGTGCACGACAACTGCGACTGCGCCGACGAAAACGAGACGATGCACATCCTCACCGAAGAGAATGTGATCGCTCAATTGCAGCACTTGCGGACCCATCCGTCCGTGGCCTCGCGCATGGCGAACGGCCATCTGTTCATCCATGGTTGGGTGTACGACATCGAAACCAGCGCAATCAAAGCTTACGACGCGGACCAGGGATGTTTCCTGCCGCTGGATGGCACCCATCCGATTCCGGTGGCGACGCCCAAAGCACGCTTCTAAATCCTCCTAAGTGACATAGCCGAGGCTGCAGATCCTGCAGCCTGGCTTTGCCATGCCTGAAAAAATATCGGGAGAATCACCATGCGTGTTGCGCAACTCAAAGCTGTTCTGCCACGGGAGCTCCTCGCTTCAGTGGTCGTCTTTCTGGTCGCTCTGCCTTTGTGCATGGGCATCGCCATCGCTTCTGGACTACCACCCGCCAAAGGTTTGATTACCGGGATCATCGGTGGCCTGGTGGTCGGCTGGCTGGCCGGCTCACCCCTCCAGGTCAGTGGGCCGGCGGCGGGGCTGGCTGTTCTGGTGTTCGAACTGGTGCGCCAGCATGGCATCGCCATGCTCGGGCCAATCCTGCTGCTCGCAGGTTTTCTGCAACTGGTCGCTGGGCGCTTGAAACTCGGTTGCTGGTTCCGGGTGACAGCGCCGGCTGTGGTGTACGGCATGCTCGCCGGGATCGGTGTACTGATCGTGCTGTCCCAGGTGCATGTCATGCTCGACGCCGTGCCCAAACCCTCTGGCCTGGATAACCTTGCAGCGTTCCCCGCCGCCGTCGCGCAAGCTT
The DNA here is from genome assembly GCF_059716215.1 of Pseudomonas sp. LBUM1643. Lineage (NCBI taxonomy): Bacteria > Pseudomonadati > Pseudomonadota > Gammaproteobacteria > Pseudomonadales > Pseudomonadaceae > Pseudomonas > Pseudomonas sp. LBUM1643. The sequence goes on along the minus strand of NZ_CP166813.1, from coordinate 81,985 downwards.
TACCGTCCTTCGGCTGGCAGGCTGGTTTGCTCGGGCTGTCGACGATTGCGGTGATGTGGCTGTGGGAAAAATTCCGTCCGCATTCTCTGCGCTTCATTCCTGGCGCCTTGCTTGGCGTAGGACTGGCGACAATCGCCAGCCTGATGCTCGCCCTGCAAGTGAAGCGAGTGGAGGTCCCGGCCAATCTGGCAGAGGCCATCGACTGGCTAAAACCTGCGGACCTGCTCAACCTGGCGGATCCGACGCTGTTGATCGCTGCATTCGCCGTGGCGTTTATCGCCAGTGCCGAAACCCTGCTCTCCGCCGCAGCGGTGGACCGCATGCACAGTGGTCAGCGCTCCGATTTTGATCGCGAATTGTCGGCTCAAGGCGTGGGCAACATGCTCTGCGGACTGCTCGGCGCGCTGCCAATGACCGGCGTAATCGTGCGCAGTTCTGCCAACGTTCAGGCCGGCGCTACCACCCGTATGTCAGCGATTTTCCATGGCCTGTGGTTGCTGGCGTTCGTGTTGCTGTTATCGAGCCTGCTGCAAAGTATCCCGGTGGCGAGCCTGGCGGGTGTTCTGGTTTACACCGGCTTCAAACTGGTCGACCTCAAGGCCTTTCGCGGCTTGAGTCGTTATGGCCGGATGCCGATGTTCACCTATGCGGCCACCGCGCTGGCGATCATCTTCACCGACCTGCTGACTGGCGTGCTGATCGGTTTTGGCCTGACGCTGGCCAAGCTGGCGTGGAAAGCTTCACGCTTGAAAATCAGCTTGGTGGACCTGCCTCAGGAAGGTGAAATGGAGCTGCGGCTGACGGGCGCCGCGACCTTTTTAAAGGTACCGGCGCTGACCCAGGTGCTGGGAACCATTCCACCGGGCGCGACGGTGCACGTGCCTCTCAACAACCTGAGTTACATCGATCACTCGTGCCTTGAATTGCTTGAGGAATGGGGACGGGCCAATGCGGCCAAAGGTTCGAAGCTGCTGATTGAAGCGCGAGGGTTGAAGCGCCGATTGGAGGGGCGGTTGCGGACGACGTCCGGCGTAGGTTCAGCCATGTAGATAACACTGTGGGAGCGAGCCTGCCCGCTCCCACAGGGGAAATGCATCATGCAATGGATCAGGCCGCTGGTTGATCCAGTTCCAGGCCCACGCCTAACCGGCGTGACATGCACGGCCAGCGCTTCCACGCGGCGCCGGTGTCCGGGCTACTGAGTTTCTCGCGGTAGGCTTCCACAGATTCCAGCGCGAAGCTTTGGTCATCGAGCAGCTCGTCCAGAGCGTGATGCACCACCTCATCCAGCTGGTTGGCAAACGACTCACCGATCAATTGATGGGCAATCAGGTTGGCAACAGTCATGTCCAACGGGATCAATGGCTGGCCCAGATGTTTGATGTACAGGTCATTGACCTCTTCGACAAACCGATGCGCCAGGTAGGCCTCATCCAGCAGGCTGTCGAGCCCGACGTGCCCGGCCATGATCGCCGGCGGTTGGAGGAAGTATTGCTCGGCGATTTTCAGCACCGGTTTGATCTGTGACTCGATACCTGCTTCCTTGGCCACTTCGTTGGCCGCATCCAGCAAATCAGGAACCTCGTCGATGTAGGTCGCGACAAAACGCGTCAGTACGCCGTTGGCGTCATTCTCCGGCAGTTGGATAGCCGGGTGTAAATGAGGCAGCTTGCTTTCCAGCTGACGAGTCAGCAGGCCGGTTTCGGCTTCATGTTTTTGGGCTTTTTGGATCTGCTCGCGCAATGCGGCGGTGTTCATGAAAACTCCAGGTAACAAAGGCAAAGAAATAGGGAAGACATAACTTAGCTGGCGCAGGAAAAATCCTAAGACGCATTTGTCATAATTATTTCATCCTTAAGACATCAGCGTTATATCCATTTGCCACCACTCGTCTGCATCCTTCTCCAATCGTGCCCTTGAGCGCAAGTCCCGTCTGTTTCAGTTCATTTACGCCATCGCATTGCGGGCTTGCAGTCGCTGTCTATACTCGGGTTGGAATGGAGTTAGCTGATGACGCCCGACTGCACACGCAGCAAGGCCCGGCAATCAAGTTCGTAGTCTGAAAAGCCGCTCCCTTGCCGCAGGTGAAAGCCGGCGGGATAACAAGAACGATAAGGGGAACCCGCAATGATGCGACATCCACACGTCTGGATGGGCCTCCTGTTGTGGTCGATTTTCAGTCAGGCACAAGCGGCCTGGACTGTGAATATGGCGCCTGGAGCGACTGAAATCAGTCACGCAGTATTTGACCTGCACATGACCATTTTCTGGATATGTGTAGTGATCGGTATCATCGTCTTCGGCGCCATGTTCTGGTCGATGATCCTCCACCGCCGCTCGACCGGGCAGGTGGCCGCAAAATTTCATGAAAGCACTACCGTCGAAATCCTCTGGACCATCGTGCCCTTCCTGATCCTGGTGGCGATGGCGGTTCCGGCGACCGCTACCCTGATCAAGATGTACGACGCCAGTGAGCCGGATATCGATATCCAGGTCACCGGGTATCAGTGGAAGTGGCACTACAAATACCTCGGCCAGGACGTTGAGTTCTTCAGCAACCTGGCGACTCCGGCCGACCAGATCCACAACAAGGAAGCCAAGGGCGAGCATTACTTGCTTGAGGTCGACAAACCGTTAGTGCTGCCGATCGGCGCCAAGGTGCGCTTCCTCGTCACCTCCGCCGACGTGATCCACTCCTGGTGGGTGCCGGCCTTCGCGGTCAAGCGCGACGCGATTCCGGGGTTCGTCAACGAAGCCTGGACCCGAGTCGACAAGCCCGGCATCTATCGTGGTCAGTGCGCCGAATTGTGCGGCAAGGACCATGGCTTCATGCCGATCGTAGTCGAGGTCAAGGAAAAGGCCGATTACGAAAAATGGCTGGGTGAGCGCAAGGCTGAAGCCGCACAACTCAAAGAGCTGACCAGCAAGGAATGGACCCTCGACGAGCTCAAAGAGCGCGGCGACAAGGTTTACCACACCACCTGTGTGGCTTGTCACCAGGCCGAAGGTCAGGGGCTGCCGCCGATGTTCCCGGCACTCAAAGGCTCGAAAATCGCCACCGGACCGAAAGAAGGCCACCTGAGCATTGTCTTCCACGGCAAGCCTGGCACCTCCATGGCAGCGTTCGGCAAACAGCTCTCGGAAGTCGATATCGCGGCCGTCGTGACCTACGAACGAAATGCCTGGGGCAACAACAAAGGCGACATGGTCACTCCAAAAGAAGTGCTGGAGCTGAAACAGGCGGAAAGCAAATGACCCAGTCTATTGCGCATGTAAGGAACCGGTCGGGGCAGCGCGCCCCGGCTTGCCCAGCCCATCTGTTTGCAGGAGACACGCCATGAGCGCCGTCATCGATGACCATGGTCATGCCGACCACGCCCACGGTCCCGCCAAAGGCCTGATGCGTTGGGTGCTGACCACCAACCACAAGGACATCGGCACGTTGTACCTGTGGTTCGCGTTCTCCATGTTCCTGCTGGGGGGCTCGTTCGCGATGGTGATTCGCGCCGAGCTGTTCCAGCCAGGTCTGCAAATTGTCGAGCCGGCGTTCTTCAACCAGATGACCACCATGCACGGCCTGGTGATGGTCTTTGGTGCGGTGATGCCGGCGTTCGTCGGCCTCGCCAACTGGATGATCCCGTTGATGATCGGCGCGCCGGACATGGCCCTGCCACGGATGAACAACTTCAGCTTCTGGCTACTGCCAGCGGCGTTCATCCTCCTGGTATCAACTCTGTTCACCCCCGGTGGCGGACCAAACTTCGGCTGGACGTTCTACGCCCCGCTGTCGACAACCTATGCGCCGGAAAGCGTGACGTTCTTCATCTTCGCCATCCACTTGATGGGGATCAGCTCGATCATGGGGGCGATCAACGTGATCGCCACCATCCTCAATCTGCGCGCCCCCGGCATGACGTTGATGAAAATGCCGCTGTTCGTCTGGACATGGCTGATCACCGCGTTCCTGCTGATCGCGGTGATGCCAGTGCTGGCGGGTTGTGTGACGATGATGCTGATGGACATTCACTTCGGCACCAGCTTCTTCAGTGCCGCCGGTGGCGGTGACCCGGTACTGTTCCAGCACGTGTTCTGGTTCTTTGGTCACCCCGAGGTGTACATCATGATCCTGCCGGCCTTCGGTGCCGTCAGCTCGATCATTCCGACCTTCTCGCGCAAGCCGTTGTTCGGCTACACCTCAATGGTTTATGCGACGGCGAGCATCGCGTTCCTGTCGTTCATCGTCTGGGCGCACCACATGTTCGTGGTGGGTATCCCACTGGTGGGCGAGTTGTTCTTCATGTACGCCACGTTGCTGATTGCAGTGCCGACCGGGGTGAAGGTGTTCAACTGGGCCAGCACCATGTGGCAAGGCTCGCTGACCTTCGAGACGCCGATGCTGTTTGCGGTGGCGTTCGTGATCCTGTTCTCCATCGGCGGCTTCTCCGGGCTGATGCTGGCCATCGCCCCGGCGGACTTCCAGTACCAGGACACTTACTTTGTGGTCGCGCATTTCCACTATGTGTTAGTACCGGGAGCGATCTTCGGGATTTTCGCGTCGGCTTATTACTGGCTGCCGAAATGGACCGGCCACATGTACGACGAAACCCTCGGCAAGCTGCACTTCTGGCTCTCGTTCATCGGCATGAACATGGCCTTCTTCCCGATGCACTTCGTGGGTCTGGCGGGGATGCCGCGGCGGATTCCGGACTACAACCTGCAATTCGCCGACTTCAACATGGTGTCGTCGATCGGCGCATTCATGTTCGGCGCCACACAGATCTTCTTCCTGTTCATCGTGATCAAAACCATCCGTGGCGGCCCTCCTGCACCGGCCAAACCCTGGGATGGAGCGGAAGGTCTGGAGTGGAGCATTCCGTCACCGGCGCCGTATCACACCTTTACGACTCCACCGGAAGTGAAATGAACACCCTGGCGGGCGAAGCCTTTGTGGCGAGGGGATTTATCCCCGCTCGGCTGCGAAGCAGTCGTAAAACCAAAACACGCGGCGTGCCTGATACACCGCGGTTGCAGGTTTTGGGGCCGCTTCGCGACCCAACGGGGATAAATCCCCTCGCCACAGGGTTCTCGCTGGAGGATGGAAACCATGGCTGATTCAATTTCAATGAAAAAGCTGGTCACCCGGCTGCTGTTGGTGGTGGTGGCGATGTTTATTTTCGGCTTTGCCCTGGTACCGATCTATGACGTGATGTGCAAGGCGTTCGGCATCAACGGCAAAACCGCAGGGCAATACGAAGGGGAGCAAACCGTCGATACGTCACGGCAAGTGCGCGTGCAGTTTCTGTCGACCAACTCTGCGGACATGTCCTGGGACTTCTATCCCAAGAGTGATGAATTGACCGCCAACCCGGGTGCCGTGAACGAGATGATCTTCATCGCCCACAACCCGACCGACAAACCGATGAGCGCCCAGGCCGTGCCAAGCATCGCGCCCAGCGCCGCGGCGGCGTACTTCCACAAGACCGAATGCTTCTGCTTCACCCAGCAAGTGTTGCAGCCCGGTCAACGGATCGAGATGCCGGTACGTTTCATTGTTGACCGCGACATGCCCAAGGATGTGAAGCACCTGACGCTGTCCTACACGCTGTTCGATATCACCGCCCGACATCCACCGGTGGCTTTAAACACTGGCGGCTGAGCGTGCCCGATAAGGAGAACAATAAATGGCAACTCATGAGCACTATTACGTACCGGCCCAAAGCAAATGGCCAATCATTGGCACGCTCGGCATGTTTGTCACCGTGTTCGGCCTCGCCACCTGGTTCAACGACCTGAAGGCAGTGCGGCCCGATTCCCACGGCCCACTGATATTTTTCGTCGGTGGCCTGCTGCTGGCCTACATGCTGTTCGGCTGGTTCGGGACGGTGGTCAAGGAGGGGCGCGCGGGCTTGTACAGCGCTCAAATGGATCGCTCGTTCCGCTGGGGCATGAGCTGGTTCATCTTCTCGGAGGTGATGTTCTTCATCGCCTTCTTCGGTGCACTGTTTTATGTGCGGCACGTCTCGGGACCGGCACTCGGCGGTGAAGGCCCCAAAGGCATCGCTCATATGCTGTGGCCAAACTTCGAGTTTGTCTGGCCGCTGCTGAACAATCCCGATTCGAAACTCTTCCCGCCACCCAAAGAAGTCATCAGCCCGTGGGGCCTGCCGCTAATCAACACCGTTCTGTTGGTGAGCTCCAGCGTCACGCTGACCATCGCTCACCACGCCTTGAAAAAGGGCCATCGAGGCGCGCTGAAAATCTGGCTGGCGATCACTGTACTGCTGGGTTGCGCGTTCCTCGGCTTTCAGGCCGAAGAGTACATGCACGCCTACCGTGAGCTGGGGCTGACACTGGGTTCAGGCATCTATGGCGCGACGTTCTTCATGCTCACCGGTTTCCACGGCGCCCACGTGACCATCGGCACCATCATCCTGATTGTGATGCTGATGCGGATCCTGCGCGGGCACTTCGACAACGAGCATCAGTTCGGCTTCGAAGCGGCGAGTTGGTATTGGCACTTCGTGGACGTGGTGTGGATCGGTTTGTTCGTATTCGTTTACGTGCTCTAAGGCCCTACCAGGGCGCGTGAGAAACCAGCTGGCCGCTGAAGAAACCCCAGGCAATCAAGCCGACGGTGATGGCGGCCAGGGCCACACGAACACTCAAGGCAATGACGAGGCGGTTCGAGCTGCTGTCGTCCTTGACCAGAAAAAACAGGCCGCTGAACAGGCTGACAACCGTGGCAATCAGCATCAGGACGATGGCTGCTTTGAGCATGGTGAGACTCCGGGGGAAAGGCGATGCACTTGAGTATAGCTATCGCGATTACCGACTTTCTGGCGACGCCATGAAGCGCTTCCGGCCGGGCGTCGTGCCAACACTAGTGGTCGCCATGTTGCTGCCCCTGCTGGTGTCGCTCGGGTTCTGGCAGCTGAACCGGGGCGCTGAAAAAAGCGCCCTGCTGCACAGCTACGCCGAGCGTCGTGCCGCCGAACCGATGGCAAGCACCGAACTGCCACACACTGAAGACCCTGCTTTCCGCCGCGTTCGCTTGCACGGTCAGTTCGATGCTGCGCACAGCCTGCTGCTGGATAACCGCCAGCGCGACGGAAAAGTCGGCGTCGAGTTGCTGCAACCCTTTCAGGACCAGGCGACCGGTCTTTGGTTGCTGGTCAATCGCGGCTGGCTGCCATGGCCGGATCGGCGCACTCCACCGCAGTTCAGTACACCAACTCAGGCGTTGAGCCTTGACGCCTGGGTCTACGTCTCGCCTGGCGCAACCTTCCAGCTGCACGCCGACCCCAGCACCACGACCTGGCCACAACTGGTGACTGCCGTTGATCCGGCAAAACTCTGGACGGCGCTCGATCGGGAAGGCTTCGCCTACGAATTACGTGCCGAAACCGGCCCGGCGACCTATCAGGCCGATTGGCCGGTGGTTGCCATGGGCCCGGAAAAACACATCGCTTACGCCGTGCAGTGGTTCGCCATGTCGATCGCCCTGCTCGGCCTTTTTATCTACCTCGGCTGGCACAACGCAAAGGAGAAACACCATGGGAGCGGCCATGAATCCACCCAGCATGTCTGAGGCGAAAACGCCGGCAAGTCGGCGTAAAGGTCGCTTGCAGTTGCTGCTGATCCTGCTTGGGGTGATCGGTCCGATGATCCTCGCCACTGGCATGTACAAATTGCAGTTCTGGGTGCCGGAGGGTCGCAGTTATCACGGTGAGTTGATCGGCAATGGCCAGACGCGCGCCGACCTCGGTGTACAGGCGCAAGAGGATCGCTGGCAGATGCTGGTGACGGCGCCCAGGGATTGCTCGGTGGACTGCCAGCAACTGGTGTATCTGGCCCGGCAGATTCAGATCGGCCTTGGTCGCGATGCATCACGCGCCAGTCACGCATTGGCTGCCGCGCAACCGTTGAGCAGCGAGTACGACGCCAAGCTGACCCGCGAGTACCCGCAACTGCAACGCTACCCCATGGACCTGACTACCTTCAGCAAGACGACAGGTGACAAGGCTGTGCCGCAGCTGTGGATCATCGACCCCCACGGCAATCTGGTGCTGCGCTACGACCCGACCGTCAAGGGCAAGGACCTGCTTAACGACCTGCGTCATCTGCTGAAACTGTCGAACATCGGATAAGGGCATCGTCATGGCCAAACCTGGATTTCGCCTCGCGCTGTTTGCCACCTTGCTGGCACTGATTGTGGTGTTGCTCGGCGCCTATACCCGCCTGACCCACGCGGGCCTCGGTTGCCCGGACTGGCCGGGCTGCTACGGCTTTATCAGCGTGCCGAAAAGCGAAGCCCAACTGGCTCATGCCGAATTGCACTTTCCTGATACGCCGGTCGAAGCCCATAAGGGCTGGAACGAGATGATCCACCGTTATTTCGCCGGCACGCTGGGGCTGTTGATTTCGGTGCTGGCCGGGCGTGCCTGGGTGCATCGGCGTCATCCGGGGCAACCCGTGAAGTTACCGTTGTTCCTGCTGGCGGTGGTGATTGCGCAGGCCGCATTCGGTATGTGGACGGTGACACTCAAGCTCTGGCCGCAAGTGGTCACGGGGCATTTACTCGGCGGTTTTGCGACCTTGAGCCTGTTGCTTCTGCTGACCTTGCGCCTGTCCGGCGTGTTGCCCGCGCTCACCGTGCCACGGCGCTTGCAGTACTGGGCCACCGCAGGACTGCTGCTGGTTATAGGGCAGATCGCCCTCGGCGGATGGGTCAGCTCCAACTACGCGGCCGTGGCGTGTATCGACTTCCCGACCTGTCATGGGCAATGGCTGCCGCCAGCAGATTTCGCCAACGGCTTTCATCTGACCCAACACATCGGCCCGAACTACCTGGGTGGGCAACTGGACAGTGATGCCCGTACCGCCATTCACCTGACCCATCGCATCGGCGCGCTGTTGGTGACCCTCGTACTGCTCGGGCTGGCCTGGCAACTCAAAGTGGTCGGCATGACGCGGCTGGCGGGGCTGGTGCTGATCGCGCTCGGCGCACAAATCACCCTGGGCATCAGCAACGTGATTTTCCACTTGCCGCTACCTGTAGCCGTCGCTCACAACGCCGGTGGTGCGGCACTTTTACTGACGATGGTGCTGGTCAATTATCACGCGCGAACCAGTCTGGTTCGGGTCAAGCAGCAAACTCCCGCGCGCTGGCGTTTCAGTCCGCGTAAGCATTCAGCCGGGCCCATAACAATAAAAGGAGAGATGCCATGGCGACTCTGATCGGCGAACGTCACAGCCAGGCGATCTGGCGTGACTATTTGGAGCTGACCAAGCCGAAAGTGGTGGTGCTGATGCTCATCACCTCACTGGTCGGCATGTTTCTCGCGACCCGCGCTGGCGTGCCGTGGACGGTGCTGATCTTCGGTAATCTGGGGATTGCCTTGTGTGCCGGTGGCGCAGCGGCGGTCAACCATGTGGTGGATCGGCGTATCGATGCGGTGATGGCTCGTACGCACAAACGGCCGTTGGCTGAAGGTCGGGTCTCACCGACTGCTGCACTGACGTTTGCTCTGGTATTGGCGATGCTCGGCCAGGCGTTGCTGCTGGCTTTCACCAACCCATTGACCGCGTGGCTGACCCTCGCCTCGTTGCTCGGTTACGCCGTTGTTTACACCGGATTCCTGAAACGCGCGACGCCGCAGAACATCGTAATCGGTGGCCTGGCCGGCGCTGCCCCGCCACTGCTCGGCTGGACCGCCGCTACCGGCCATGTCAGCGCTGAACCGCTGTTGTTGGTGCTGATCATCTTCGCCTGGACCCCGCCGCACTTCTGGGCCCTGGCCATTCACCGCAAAGAGGAATACGCCAAGGCTGACATCCCCATGCTGCCCGTCACCCACGGCGAGCATTACACCAAGGTCCACATCCTGCTTTACACCTTCGCCCTGCTGGCCGTCAGCCTCATGCCTTACGTGATCCACATGAGCGGCCTGCTCTACCTGATTTGCGCGCTGGGCCTGGGCGCGAGGTTTCTGCAATGGGCCGTGGTGCTGTACCGTGGCACTCGGCCGCACGCGGCGATCAACACCTTCAAGTACTCTATCTACTACTTGTTCCTGCTGTTTATCGCGCTGCTCGTAGACCACTACTTACTGTTGAACCTATGACTCGAACCCAGAAAACCGTCTTCATCCTCGTCGCCCTGATCGCGCTGGTCCTGGGCCTGACCATCAACAAAGTGCTGTCCGGTAAAGGCCAGGGCGACCCGACGGCATTGATCGACGCCGGGATCATTCTGTTGCCGCAAAGCCGTAACCTGCCGGACGTGACAATGACCGATCAGGACGGCAAACCGGTTGCGGTCGACGAGCTGAAGGGAAAATGGTCGCTGCTGTTCTTCGGCTACACCTTCTGCCCGGACATCTGCCCAACCACCCTCGCCCAACTGCGCCAGATCAAAAGCGAACTGCCACCGGAGGCTGTGGATAAGTTGCAGATCATCTTGGTAAGCGTTGACCCGAATCGCGATACGCCGAAGCAACTCAAGCAATACCTCGGCTACTTCGATCCGCAGTTCATAGGCCTGACGCCGAGCTCGATCGAGGACCTGCAAAAATTCACCAACGCGGTCAGCATCCCGTTTATTCCTGCGGACACGAGCAAGCCGAATTACACGGTTGATCACAGTGGCAACCTGGCGGTGATTGGCCCGGACGGCACACAGCGCGGGTTTATTCGGGCTCCGTTGAATAATGTGAAGCTGGTGGCGCAGTTGCCGGTGATGCTTAAACGCAAGTAAGCAAACACCGCATAACCCTGTGGGAGCGAGCCTGCTCGCGATTTCGGTCTGGCATTCAACATCAATGTTGGCAGTGATGGCGCAATCGCGAGCAGGCTCACTCCCACAGGTGGACTGTATTTCAGGCATAAAAAAATGGGGCGCATTTGATGCGCCCCATTTTTTGTTACAGCCTCAGATCAGAACGCCGGCAGTACTGCGCCTTTGTACTTCTCAAGAATGAAGGCTTTCACTTCTGGAGTGTGCAGGGCAGCAATCAGTTTCTTCATCGCTTCGCTGTCCTTGTCGTCTGGACGAGCGACCAGGATGTTCACGTAAGGCGAGTCGTTGCCTTCGATGACCAGCGCGTCCTTGGATGGATCGAGCTTGGCTTCCAGCGCGTAGTTGGTGTTGATCAGCGCCAGGTCGACCTGAGTCAACACGCGCGGGATGGTCGCGGCTTCCAGTTCGCGGAATTTAAGGTCCTTGGCGTTTTCGGTGATGTCCTTGACGGTCGACAGGATGTTGTTTGATTCCTTCAACTTGATCAGGCCGGCTTTCTGCAGCAGCAACAGGGCGCGACCGCCGTTGGTGGCATCGTTAGGGATGACCACGTTGGCGCCGCCTGGCAGTTCGGCCAGGGTCTTGTACTTGCTGGAGTACGCGCCCAACGGTTCCAGGTGCACACGGGCAACGACGACCAGATCGGTCCCTTTGGCCTTGTTGAACTCATCCAGATACGGCTGGTGCTGGAAGAAGTTGGCGTCCAGGCGCTTTTCGGCGACCTGTACGTTCGGCTGAATGTAGTCAGTGAAGACTTTAACCTTCAGGTCCACGCCTTCTTTGGCCAGGGCCGGTTTAACGAATTCGAGGATTTCTGCGTGCGGGACCGGGGTGGCCGCGACAGTCAGGGTTTCAGCCTGAGCAGAGAACGCAGCAACGGCTGCGAACGCGACGAGTAGTTTTTTCATTCAGCTAACTCCATGTGAGACGCCTGTCTTCGGCGCCTGCCAGCGAATGGCCGGCTCATTTGTTTATTTTCTGGAAAAATGGACAACCAGTTTGTCGCCAACGGTTTGCAGCACCTGCACCAGCACCAGTAGCAGCACCACAGTCACAACCATCACATCAGTCTGGAAACGCTGGTAACCGAAGCGGATCGCCAGGTCGCCCAGGCCGCCAGCGCCCACCACACCGGCCATTGCCGTGTAGGACACCAGTGTAATCGCTGTCACCGTAATCGCTGCGAAGATGCCCGGTCGGGCTTCCGGCAACAAGGCATTGGTGATGATCTGCCGGGTCGAAGCGCCCATGGCCTGGGTCGCTTCGATGATGCCGCGATCGACTTCACGCAGCGCAGTTTCTACCAGTCGAGCGAAGAACGGCGTGGCGCCCACCACCAGTGGCGGAATCGCACCAGCAACCCCGAGGGACGTGCCGGTGATCAACACGGTGAACGGAATCATCACGATCAGCAGGATGATGAATGGCAGCGAGCGGAGAATGTTCACCACCAGCGACAGCATCGCGTAGACGCCCTTGGCTTCCAGCAACTGACGCGGGCTGCACAGGAACAACAGCACACCCAGCGGCAAGCCCAGCAACACGGTGAACAACAGCGAGCCGCCGAGCATCAACAGTGTGTCACCGGTGGCGAGCCAGATTTCGAACCAGTCGATGTTGGAGAAGAACGATGTGAGAGCTTCCATTAGCGCAGCACCTCCATGTGGACGTCAGCCGCGGTGAAGCGGGCAAAGGCCGCCTCCATGTCGCCGCCGGTGACTGCCAGTGTGAGTTGCCCGTAGGGGACGTCTTTGATGCGGTCGATTCGACCGGCCAGGATGCTGTAGTCCACACCCGTTTCGCGAGCAACGGTACCGAGTAACGGCGCGTAGGTCGCTTCGCCCTGGAACGTCAGACGCACGATACGGCCAGGCACGTGAGCAAAGTCATCACGCTGCTCACTTTCGTCAATCTGCTCGCTTTCTTGCACGAAACGCTTGGTGGTCGGGTGCTTCGGATGCAGGAACACATCGGCCACCGACCCCTGCTCAACGATCACGCCTGCGTCCATCACTCCAACCTGGTCACAGACCCGGCGGATCACATCCATCTCGTGGGTGATCAAAACGATGGTCAGTTTCAGCTCGCGATTGATTTCGGCCAGCAATTGCAGGACCGAAGCAGTGGTTTGTGGGTCCAGAGCACTGGTGGCTTCGTCGCACAGCAGGATTTTTGGCTTGGTTGCCAGGGCGCGAGCGATACCGACGCGCTGCTTCTGGCCACCTGACAATTGCGCCGGGTATTTTCTGGCGTGGTCAGACAGGCCCACCCGCGCCAGCAATTCGGCCACACGCTGATCAATCTCACTGCGCGACAGTTCGCCGGCAAGGGTCAGCGGCAACGCGACGTTGTCGGCCACGGTCTTGGATGCAAGCAAGTTGAAGTGCTGGAAGATCATTCCGACCTGTTGGCGAAAGCGCCGCAGGCTGTTGGCGTCGAGCGCCGTGACCTCTTCGCCATCGACAAAGATCTTGCCGCCGCTGGAGTTTTCCAGGCGATTGATCAGACGCAGCAGGGTACTTTTTCCCGCGCCGGAATGGCCGATCAATCCGTATACCTGACCGTTTTCAATCGTCAGATTAGTCGGGTGCAGGGCGGGAATATCCTTACCGGCGACGCGGTAGGTTTTGTGGACGTTTTGAAACTCGATCACGTAGCGAACCTTGTGGGGCGCGTTAGAAATGGATCAGCGGTTAGCTGGGCGCGCATTTTAGCCTGTCCGTATAGAGGTTCTTAGCATTTATTTCGCAATCAACCTGTCATTTCGCAATAACGCGATCAAAGGTCAGAAAAAAGGAACGGCTCAAGCCCTCATCAGTCACTAATTAAGCAACTCGATAACCCCAGGTGCCGTGCCTGGAAGATCGCTCACAAGTCCGGCTAGGACGAGATCGCAACGAGGAGTTTACGACTGATGAGTACCAAGAAGCCTGCCACACCCAACAGCGACCTGGCCGGGACCGACACCCTGGACCGAGGCAACACCAGCACCAAGCTCGAAAGCCTGGAAACATTTCGCTCGGACGCTACGGGCCAGGCCCTGCGCACCAACCAGGGCGTAAAGATTTCGGACAACCAGAACACGTTGAAGGTTGGCGCCCGCGGGCCTTCGTTGCTTGAAGATTTCATTATGCGTGAAAAAATCACGCACTTTGACCATGAGCGTATCCCGGAGCGCATCGTGCATGCCCGCGGTACCGGCGCTCACGGTTACTTCCAGACGTATGAAAACCACGCGGCGCTGACCAAAGCCGGTTTCCTACAGGATCCGGGCAAGAAAACGCCGGTCTTCACGCGCTTTTCCACCGTGCAAGGCCCTCGCGGGTCAGGCGATACCGTGCGAGATGTACGAGGTTTCGCCGTGAAATTTTTCACCGAAGAAGGCAACTTCGACCTGGTGGGTAACAACATGCCGGTCTTCTTCATTCAGGACGCGATCAAGTTTCCTGACTTCGTCCATGCGGTCAAACCGGAACCGCACAACGAAATCCCAACTGGCGGTTCGGCCCACGACACCTTCTGGGATTTTGTTTCCCTGGTTCCGGAATCGGCCCACATGGTGATCTGGACCATGTCCGACCGGGCCATTCCGAAGAGCCTGCGCAGCATGCAGGGGTTCGGTGTCCACACCTTCCGGCTGGTTAACGCCGAGGGTAAATCACGCTTCGTCAAATTCCACTGGCGCCCAACTGCTGGCACTTGCTCGCTAGTGTGGGATGAGGCGCAGAAGCTCGCAGGCAAAGATACCGACTTCCACCGTCGCGACCTCTGGGAGTCGATCGAGATGGGCGACTACCCGGAATGGGAGCTCGGCGTACAGATCGTTGAGGAAGAGAACGAACATTCCTTCGACTTCGACATTCTCGACCCGACCAAAATCATTCCCGAAGAAATCGTCCCAATCACGCCGCTGGGCAAGATGGTTCTGAACCGCAATCCGGACAACTTCTTCGCCGAAACCGAGCAGGTCGCGTTTTGCCCTGGCCATATCGTGCCGGGCATCGACTTCTCCAATGACCCATTGCTGCAAGGTCGCCTGTTTTCCTACACCGATACGCAAATCAGCCGGCTGGGTGGACCGAATTTTCACGAGATTCCTATCAATCGTCCGGTGGCGCCATTTCATAACGGCCAACGCGATGCGATGCACCGCACCACGATCGACAAGGGACGCGCGTCTTACGAGCCAAATTCCATCGACGGCGGCTGGCCAAAAGAAACGCCACCTGCGGCACAGGATGGTGGTTTCGAGACTTATCCGGAACGCATCGACGCGAACAAGATTCGCCAACGCAGCGAGTCGTTCAGCGATCACTTCTCCCAAGCCCGCTTGTTCTTCCACAGCATGAGCAAGCACGAGCAGGAGCACATCATTGCCGCGTACAGCTTCGAGCTGGGCAAAGTTGAGCGCGAGTTCATTCGTGCACGTCAAGTGAACGAAATTCTTGCCAACATCGATCTGGAACTGGCCAAGCGCGTGGCCGAGAATCTTGGTTTGCCTGCGCCGAAAGCCGGTACGGTGGAGGTTCCAAAAACGTCGCTGGATCGCTCGCCCGCCTTGAGTCAGGCCAACCTGCTGCCAGGAAACATCAAAACCCGCAAAGTGGCGATTCTGGCGGCGAACGGCGTGGATGGCGCGGCAATTGACGCGCTGAAGAAAGCCCTGATGGCTGAAGGTGCTCACGCCAAGCTGCTGGGGCCGACGTCAGCGCCGGTTACAACCGCCGATGGCAAGTCGCTGCCCGTGGACGCGTCGATGGAAGGATTGCCGTCAGTGGCATTCGATGCGGTATTTGTGCCGGGCGGCGCGGCGTCGATCAAGGCGTTGAGCACGGATGGCGTTGCACTGCATTACGTGCTGGAGGCCTACAAGCACCTGAAGGCGATCGCGCTGCACGGCGAGGCCAAGCAGTTGCTGGATGTGCTGAAACTGGAGGCTGATGCGGGATTGATCGTAGGGGCAGATGCGAAGTTGTTCAAACCGTTTATTGCGGCGATTGGGCAGCATCGGGTCTGGGATCGGGAGCCTAAGGCGAAAGCGGTTCCGGCTTAAGGCTTTATCGATCGTTGAAACGCCTTCGCGGGCAAGACTTGATCCTGTAGGAGCAAGGCTTGCCCGCGATGCTTTCAGGGCTTACGCGGACTCAACACCATCTGCGCCGGAATGTTTCGCAAAATCTGCTTCTGCAGGTTCAGATCAAAATCCGCATCCAGTTTCTTCACTCGCTTGGTCAGCAATGTCGCCAGCCACGGATAGTCCTGGGTGCGCGGCGCCTGAATGCTCACAGCACATTCATAATTCACCACATCGGCGGCGATAGCGTCCAACTGTCGACGAAGTTTCGTCATATCCGTGAGATTCAACGCGATCGTCGTGCTCTCGGCGGTTGGGTCAATGACCTTGGCTCGTGGCCTGGCTTCGGCAGCCATGAGGGCAGCTTCAGCCTTATCCAGCTCGGCCTTACGCGCATTAACAATAGCGTTGTTGACCCCACCGGTCAGTGCCGGCGCCTTGGGCATGAGCAATCGGGCGCGGCTGAGGGCTGTAGCGGCGGCGTTTACATCGCCTTTCTGCAGCACGATCTGGCTACGGCGCAGATATGCTTCGGCCAGTTGCCGCTGATATTGCTCAAGGGATGGATCATCTGGCGATTGCGCCTGCAAGGTTGCCAATTGATCTTCGGCAGTGGCCAGCTCGCTGCTGGCGAGGCTTTGCTCCAGCTGTGCGATGGCCGTAGCCCGCGCGTCAGTGGCCTGGGTGGCCGCCGGGGGCGTGCTTTGGCAGGCGCCCAGCAGCAAGGAAAATGCGGCAAGGAGCAGATAACGGGAGGTGAACAGCTTCATTCCTGCGACTCTCTATTTGCGCAAAAAACGAGCAAGTCTACACCCCTCGACGGGGCAGGACAAAACTCAGCAGAAACAGGGCGGCCGCCGTTACCACAATCGATGGACCCGCCGGCGTGTCCTTGAACCAGGACAATGCCAATCCGCCACACACTGCGAGCATGCCCAGCAGGCTCGCGCCCAGTGCCATCTGCTCCGGCGACCGGGCGTGACGCTGTGCCGCAGCAGCCGGGATGATCAACAACGAAGTGATCAGCAATACACCGACGATTTTCATCGCAACGGCAATCACCACGGCGATCAACAACATCAAGGTCAGCCGCAACGACGCAACCGGCAATCCCTCAACCCTGGCCAGTTCCTCATGCACCGTGATTGCCAGCAAGGGTCGCCACAACGTCACGAGCAGGGCCAGAACCGCCGCGCTGCCGCCCAGTATCCAGGCCAGATCGGTTGGACTGATGGCGAGCAAATCGCCGAACAGATAGGCCATCAGGTCGATCCGCACTTCATGCATGAAGCTTAGTACTACAAGGCCGAGCGAGAGGGTGCTTGGCGCGAGAATACCCAACAGCGTGTCGGACGCCAGCGGCTGACGCTGTTGCAGCGTTACCAGCAACACCGCCAGCAGCAGGCAGCCTACGGTCACCGCGACGGTCGGGCTGACATCCAGCAGAAAACCCAAGGCCACGCCGAGCAGCGCGGCATGGGAAAGGGTGTCGCCGAAGTAGGCCATGCGGCGCCAGACCACAAATGAACCCAGCGGGCCCGCAACCAGTGCCAGGGCCAAACCTGCAAGCAGGGCGTAGAGCAGAAAATCAGCCATGCTTGCAGCTATCTCCGTGAACATGGGTGTGGGCCGAAGGGGCCGCGCTAACCACTGAGCCATGCAGATCATGAGCATGGTCGTGATGGTGGTGATAGATCGCCAGACTTTGTGCGTTCTTGCCAAAAAGTTCGACGAACGCCGGATCGCCGCTGACCTGTTCGGGATGCCCGGAGCAGCAGACATGGCGGTTCAGGCAGACGACCTGATCGGTTGTGCTCATCACCAGGTGCAGGTCGTGGGAAACCATCAATACCCCACAGCCATGTCGGTCGCGCAGCCGCGTGATCAGGCTATAGAGCTCGGCCTGCCCCGCTACGTCCACGCCTTGCACAGGCTCATCGAGCACCAGCAGCTCCGGCTCGCGCAACAGTGCACGCGCCAGCAGCACGCGCTGCATCTCCCCCCCGGATACGCTTTGCACAGGGCTGTCGATGACCTGCTCGGCACCCACTTCCTTGAGCGCCGCCAACGCGCGGGCGCGGTCGACGCCTGGCACCAGGCGCAAGAAGCGCAGCACGGAGAGCGGGAGCGTGGGATCGACATGAAGTTTTTGCGGCATGTATCCAACCCGCAGTTTCGGCTTGCGCCAAACACTGCCGCTGTCCGGTTTCAACAGGCCCAATACTGCCCGGACCAACGTGGTCTTGCCCGCACCGTTGGGGCCGATCAGGGTGACAATCTGACCAGGCTCGACGCTCAACTCGATGTTATCGAGCACGTTTTGCCCGGCGAAGGTGACGGCGACCTGCTCAAGTCGGATCAACGCGTTGCTCATCAAGCCCCCTGGCAGCCCGAACACAGGCCGACCACTTCAACAGTCTGGCCTTCGACCACAAACCCGACATCCTTGGCGCTGCCAATGATGGCGTCGCTGATGGTTTTTTGTTCAAGCTCGATGGCGGCGTGGCACTCGCGGCAAATCAGGAACTGTCCCTGATGCGCATGTTCCGGGTGATTGCAGCCAACGAAGGCGTTTAGCGAGGAGATGCGGTGTACGAAACCGTTCTCCAGCAGGAAATCCAGCGCGCGATACACCGTCGGCGGTGCAGCGCGGCGACCGTCCTGCTCACTCAATACCGCAAGAATGTCGTAGGCACCCAGCGGTTTGTGACTCTGCCACACCAATTCGAGCACGCGGCGCCGCAGGGCAGTCAGGCGCAGGCCTTGACGCGCGCAAAGAGCATCGGCCTCAGACAGAGCGTTATGCACGCAATGAGAGTGGTCGTGGGGACGGCTGGCAATCGGTGTTTTAGGCATGAGCGGCGACGATTTTTGTGAGAGACGTTATTATGTTACCCGTTCTCGCCTCTTCGAGTGGTCATTGTGTCCCGACTTTTTTCTATTTGTGTCGCAGTTCTCGCCAGTTTTTCACTGGCAGGTTTCGCCCATGCCGAGGTCAAGGTGCTGACCAGCATCAAGCCACTGCAGCTGATCGCAGCGGCTGTCCAGGACGGTGTGGCGATCCCGGAAGTGCTGCTGCCGCCCGGTGCTTCGCCGCATAATTATGCTTTGCGCCCATCCGACGTACGGAAGGTGCAGTCGGTGGATCTGGTTTACTGGATCGGTCCGGACATGGAAGGTTTCCTGCCCCGGGTCCTGAAAGGTCGGACGCTGCCGAGCGTCGCCGTGCAGGATTTGCCTGACCTGAAGCTTCGCCATTTTGCCGAAGACAGTCAGTCGCACACCGAAGAGCCGGACGAGCACGACCACGATCACCGCCCAGGCACCCTGGACGCGCATTTGTGGTTATCGCCAGTGAATGCTCGTGTGATCGCTACGAAAATGGCTGCTGACCTGAGTGCTGCCGACCCCGCTAACGCTGCGCGCTATCAGAGCAACCTCAAGGCCTTCGATGAACGTCTTGATGCGCTGGACTTGCGCCTGAAGTCGCGCCTTGCCGGCATTGTGGGCAAGCCGTACTTCGTGTTCCACGAAGCATTCGACTACTTCGAAGAAGCCTACGGCCTCAAGCACACCGGCGTGTTCAGCGTCGCGGCCGAAGTCCAGCCAGGTGCCCAGCACGTCGCGGCCATGCGCACGCGTTTGCAGGAAGTTGGCAAGACGTGTGTATTCAGCGAACCACCGCTGCGTCCGCGCCTGGCAGAAACCCTGGTGGCCGGCCTACCGGTGAAGTTGGCTGAGCTCGACGCCCTGGGCGGCTACACGCCGGCGACTGCTCAAGGGTATGAACAGGTACTGGAGAAGTTGGGGAATGACCTGGCGGGGTGCCTGGAGTCGTTGTAACCCCGAAAAGATCGCAGCCTGCGGCAGCTCCTACACCGATCTCTGTAGGAGCTGCCGCAGGCTGCGATCTCTTGATTTTTAAAGGGCAAACGGCAACGGTGTGCTGACCTTCTGCCGCTGCGCCAATCGGCGCTGAAACTCCATCGGATCGTGAATCAACACGTCCTGCCCGGCAAACGATTCAGCGGCAATCAACCTCGATAACCAGAACCGCACGCACGCCACCCGCAGCATCGTCGGCCACAACTCGGCCTCTGCCGCCGTGAACGGTCGCAACGCCGCGTAAGCACCCAGCAGCGCCCGCGCCCGAGGCCCGTCGATCAGACCTTCGTCGTCCGAACACCAATCGTTCAAGGCAATCGCCACGTCGTAGAGCATCGGACCGGAGCAGGCGTTGTAGAAGTCGATCAACCCGGTCAGGTGCGTACCTTCGAACATCGCGTTATCACGGAACAGATCCGCATGGATGTTGGCTCGCGGCAGCGCCAGGATTTTCGCTTTCTGCTCGCTGATTTCGTCCAGCGCCCGCTTCAGCAAATCGCTTTGCCCGGCGTCTAGATGAGAAAGCAGCCGGGTGCCCTCTTCCAGCATCCAGTCCAGACCACGATCGGTCTTGCGCTTGATCATGTTGGCCTGAGTGGCCAGGTGCAGATGGCCGAGCAAGTCGCCAACCTGAGCGCAATGTTGCGCGTTGGCGTCCTTGATGTGTTTGCCCGCCAGGCGCGGCTGCAACAATGCAGGTTTGCCCGCCAGTTCGCGCAAGGCAACGCCATCGGTGGTTCGCAGCGCGTAGGGCACCGGCAGGTCGGCATCATGCAGCACGTCGAGCAACTCGATGAAGAACGGCATCTCCTGCACCGGACCGCGCTCAACCAGGGTCAGGACGAATTCGCCCTGCTCCAGGCTGATAAAGAAATTGGTGTTTTCGCTACCGGCGGCAATCCCCTGGAAATCAAGCAGGCGGCCAAGCCCGTATGGGGCGAGAAAGGTTTCCAGCTCAGGCCGAGCCAGGGGGGTGAACACAGACATGTTTAAACTGCCAGTACGGGCGCCGCAGAATGAGCCAGCGCCGATTGAAATTAAGAAACTACTTCCACTCGAAGATCTTCCACGACGGAATCAGCATATCCGGCTGATCCGAGCGGATGAAGTTTGCATCGGTCCCGTCCGCGCGCACCAGAAAGTAAGGCGGCGCGCCCTTCGGCGTAACCTTGATCGCATACAGGAAACCGTTTTGGCGGTACTCCTGGATGGTTTTATCGCCTTCCGTGCGGATGGTGACTTCCGGCTCCGGCGAGGGTGCATCGTCCGCCGCCATGACGGCCAATGGAGTGATTGCAAACAAGCCAGCCAGCAACAGGCGATTTAGTGTACGCATGATAACCTTGTCCCTTTGTCGTCAACGGTCCCGCTATTCTAGCGCCGGACCCGCCGAAAAGGTTGATCCTGCTCATGAGCCAAGCCCCCCTCGTCCTGGTGGACGGTTCTTCTTACCTGTACCGCGCCTTCCACGCCCTGCCACCGCTCACCACGTCCAAAGGACTGCCGACCGGTGCCGTCAAAGGCGTGTTGAACATGCTCAAGAGTCTGCGCAAGCAGTACCCGGACAGTCCGTTCGCCGTGGTGTTCGACGCCAAGGGTGGGACTTTTCGCGATGACATGTACGCCGAATACAAGGCGAACCGCCCAAGCATGCCCGATGACATGCGCGTTCAAATCGAGCCACTGCACCAGAGCGTAATCGCCCTGGGCTTCCCGCTCCTGTGCGTCGATGGTGTAGAGGCCGATGACGTGATCGGCACATTGGCCCGCAGCAGCGCCGCGGCCGACCGCCCGGTGATCATCTCCACCGGCGACAAGGACATGGCGCAACTGGTCGACGGCCACATTACCTTGGTCAATACCATGACCGGTAGCGCGATGGATGTAGAGGGCGTGAAGGAGAAATTCGGCGTCGCTCCCGAACAAATCATTGATTATCTGGCGTTGATGGGCGACTCGTCCGACAACATTCCGGGCGTTCCAGGCATCGGCCCGAAGACCGCGTCCGGGCTGCTGGTCGGCGTGAATGGCGGCCTGACCGAGCTGTACGCGAACCTCGACATCGTTCCAACCTTGCCGATTCGCGGCGCCAAGACCCTGCCGGCCAAGCTGGAAGAGCACAAGGAGATGGCGTTTCTCTCCTATCAACTGGCAACGATCAAGATCGACGTGCCACTGGACGTCGAACTCGACGACCTGCAGATGGGCAAACCGGATCACGACAAACTCGCCGAGCTGTACACGCTGCTCGAGTTCAAAAGCTGGTTCGACGAAAATCAGCGCGATGCCAAGCGCTCCGGCCAGGAAGTCGTGGCGCCGGTCGCCGAAGAACCTACCGTCGATGCCGAACTCAAGTACACCACCATCCTCACCCAGGCCGATTTCGACCTGTGGTTGAAGAAACTCAACGACGCCAAACTGATTGCCTTCGACACGGAAACCACCGGCATCGATGCGCAGCAGGCGCAACTGGTAGGCCTGTCGTTTGCCGTACAAGCCAACGAAGCCGCCTACATTCCGCTGACCCACTCCTACATGGGCGTGCCGGACCAGCTGGATCGCGACACCGTGCTGCGCGCACTGAAGCCGATCCTGGAAGACCCGAACAAACTCAAAGTCGGTCAGCACGCCAAGTTCGATATGAACATCCTGGCGAACTGCGCAATTGGCGGTGACCAAAGCTGCGGGATCACGATGCAAGGCATCGCGTTCGACACCATGCTGGAGTCCTATGTGCTGGACTCCACCGCCACCCGTCACGATATGGACAGCCTGGCGCTCAAGTACCTGAATCACACGACCACCAGCTTCCAGGACATCGCCGGCAAGGGTGCCAAGCAGCTGACGTTTGATCAGATCTCACTCGAACTGGC
Organism: Pseudomonas sp. LBUM1643; assembly: GCF_059716215.1. Classification (NCBI taxonomy): domain Bacteria; kingdom Pseudomonadati; phylum Pseudomonadota; class Gammaproteobacteria; order Pseudomonadales; family Pseudomonadaceae; genus Pseudomonas; species Pseudomonas sp. LBUM1643. The sequence goes on along the minus strand of NZ_CP166813.1, from coordinate 59,355 downwards.
CGGGCCTTACGCCGCCGAAGACGCTGACATGACCTTGCGTCTGCATCAAACGCTGCAGGAAAAGCTCAATGCCATTCCGAGCCTGAGCAAGGTTCTGAGCGAAATTGAAATGCCCCTGGTACCGGTTCTCGCGCGCATTGAACGTCAAGGCGCGCTGGTCGATGCCAACCTGCTGGGTATTCAAAGCGTGGAGCTGGGCGAAAAAATGGTTGCCCTCGAACGCGAGGCGTTTGCCATCGCGGGGGAAGAGTTCAACCTGGGTTCGCCGAAGCAGTTGGGTGTGATCCTGTATGAAAAATTAGGTCTGCCGATTCTGAGTAAAACTGCCAAGGGCCAGGCTTCGACTGCCGAAGCCGTGCTGGCTGAACTGGCCGAGCAGGATTATCCGCTGCCTAAAGTGCTGATGCAGTATCGCTCGATGAGCAAGCTGAAAAGCACCTACACCGATCGCCTGCCAGAGCAGATCAACCCGCGCACCGGCCGGATTCATACCTCTTATCATCAAGCCGTTGCGGCAACCGGGCGCTTGTCCTCCAGCGATCCAAACCTGCAAAACATCCCGATTCGTACCGCTGAAGGCCGTCGGATTCGTCAGGCATTCGTCGCGCCGAAGGGCTACAAGCTGCTGGCAGCTGACTACTCGCAAATCGAATTGCGCATCATGGCCCACCTGGCCAAGGACGAAGGATTACTGCACGCCTTCCGCAATGATCTGGACGTGCACAAAGCCACCGCTGCTGAAGTCTTCGGCGTGGAACTGGCGGACGTCACCACGGACCAGCGTCGCAGCGCCAAGGCGATCAACTTCGGTTTGATCTACGGTATGAGCGCGTTTGGCCTGGCCAAACAGATTGGTGTGGATCGCAAGCAGTCCCAGGCTTACATCGACCGTTACTTCACCCGCTATCCAGGTGTACTGGAGTACATGGAGCGCACCCGCGCCCAGGCAGCCGAGCAGGGTTTCGTTGAAACGATCTTCGGCCGTCGCCTGTACCTGCCGGAAATCAACGCGAAGAACCCGGCCCTGCGCAAAGGCGCTGAACGCACGGCCATTAACGCTCCGATGCAAGGCACTGCCGCGGACATCATCAAGAAAGCCATGGTGGCGGTGGATAACTGGCTGACGACGTCTGGCCTGGACGCCAAAGTCATCCTGCAGGTGCACGATGAATTGGTGCTCGAGGTGCGTGAAGATCTGGTGGATCAGGTTCGTGAGGACATTCGCACGCACATGAGTGATGCCGCGAAACTGGACGTGCCGCTGCTGGTCGAAGTAGGGGTAGGCAATAACTGGGATGAGGCTCACTGAGCCGTCTAATTGGCTTTTTCTGCTGCGGCATAGTGCCGCGGCAGAAAACGGCGAAGGGCCATTAGTTCGCAAAATGCTCAGCGTTATTCCAAAGCCATTTGAAAAAATTCTGAACTAATCCTGTGAATCGTCACTCAGAGTTACTGAATGGCTGGTGAAGCCCTTCGATGCTCCTATGTTGTGTTAAGTGTTGGCAGATATCTGGACCCCGCCCTAGCGGTCCGGAGCTTGAACCCCGGAACTTCCCCCTCCCCATAAGAAGTCCGGGGTTTTTTTTGCCCGCGATTTGTCCAAAGGCGCTTACTCAGCGAGTTCGGCACCCTTGTCTGCCAGCTCCATCCAGCCCGCCAATACAGTGTAGGCGTCTTCCAGCCCCAAGCGTTTTGGGGCGGAAAACAGTTGAATGCTGATTGCATCGCCCCAGCCTTTACGGATGTCCGACTGGACTTTAAGCAGGACGTTTTTCGCCGCGCCGTAAGTCAGTTTGTCCGCCTTGGTCAGCAAAATATGCATCGGCATGCCGCTGGCAACGGCCCAATCCAGCATCAGCAGGTCGAAATCGGTCATTGGATGACGGATGTCCATCATCAAAATCAAACCCTTCAAACTCTCGCGACCACCCAGGTAGGCTTCCAGGTGACGCTGCCAGTGAAGCTTCAACGGAATAGGTACTTTCGCGTAACCGTAGCCTGGCAGGTCGACCAGACGGCGATCATCGTCTAGCTTGAAGAAGTTCAAGAGCTGCGTACGACCCGGGGTTTTCGAGGTTCGTGCCAGGCTGGCGTGCGTCAGGGTGTTCAGGGCGCTGGATTTACCGGCGTTGGAACGCCCGGCAAAAGCGACTTCGAAGCCTTCGTCGTCGGGACATTGGTCGACTTTGGCGGCGCTGAGCATGAAGGTGGACTGTTGGCACAGACCGAGGATGGGATTCTTGAGTTGCATGGGATTTCCGATGTGGGCGGCGCCGGGAATGGACGCGGCGAGCAGTGTCGTTTCCGTTTCAGTGACGCCAGTATATAATGCCGCAGATTTTGTGTGCGCTTTGTCCCAGCGTAGGATGAAGTTCACGAGAGCGATAGACCTCGATTGCGCATTAGAACGCAGCACGCTCTCAACCCTGAAAAGGTCGTTTTATGACGAAATGGCTGCTAGCTGCCGGTGTCTTGATACCGCTTTACAGCGCTCAGGCTACACAGGATCCGGAAGCTGTGTACAACCGTGTTTGTGGTGCCTGTCATTCCGGCCAACTACCCATGGCGCCCAGAAAGGGCGATCAGGAAGCTTGGACGCCGAGGTTGGCGAAAGGTATGGAGACGCTGGTGCAACACGTGACCCAGGGTTTCAAGGCGATGCCGCCGCGTGGTTTGTGCATGGACTGCAGTGCCGAGGATTACCAGGCCATCATCCACTGGATGAGCGAGTGATCCCGGTCCATAACTCTTTAACCCTTAGCCGTAGTTGGATTAGCTGATGAACAAATTGATCGTGAGTCTGCTGTTGACCGTGGGGATCTCCGGCATTGCCCATGCTGCAGGTGATGCAACTGCTGGTCAGGCGAAAGCCGCAGTATGTGGCGCCTGTCATGGCCCGGATGGCAACAGCATGGCGCCTAACTTTCCGAAACTGGCAGGTCAGGGCGAGCGTTATCTGAACAAGCAGCTGCACGACATCAAGTCCGGCAAACGCCAGGTACTTGAAATGACCGGCCTGCTGACCAACCTGAGCGATCAGGACCTGGCCGATATCGCCGCCTACTTCGCCACCCAGAAAGGCAGCGTTGGCGCCGCCGACCCGAAAGTCGTGGCTCGCGGTGAAGCGTTGTTCCGTGGTGGTGACCTGGCCAAAGGCCTGCCAGCCTGCACCGGCTGCCACTCGCCTAATGGCGCAGGTAACGCAGCTGCAGGCTTCCCGCATCTGGGCGGCCAGCATGCTCAATACGTTGCCAAGCAACTGACTGACTTCCGCAAGGAAGAAGGTGGACGCACCAACGACGGCGACACCAAAACCATGCAGACCATTGCTAAACGACTGAGCGACGAAGACATCGCGGCAGTCTCCAGCTATATCCAGGGTCTGCACTGAGGCCTGTTGATCGAGCGTTGCGAGAGATGTTCGTCTCTTGCAATGTTAACGCTCGATTAATCCGTCGATGCAAGCATAAAAAGGGTGGCTTAGGCCGCCCTTTTTTGTGGCCGCTGCCGTTACACTACAGAACTCAAGCCCGCCATGACCTGTCTGAAAACAGGTCGCGCGAGGCGACCAAAATTGTCCAGGAGTAAAGCATGCGTAATCTGATCATCAGCGCCGCTCTCGTCGCTGCCAGCCTGTTCGGCATGACTGCACAAGCCGCCGAAGCACCTGCCGCCCCTTATGTTGAACTGAGCAAACCAGTCCCGGTCGCGGTACCTGGCAAGATCGAAGTCGTTGAGCTTTTCTGGTACGGCTGCCCGCACTGCTACGCTTTTGAGCCGGTGATCAATCCTTGGGTCGAGAAGCTGCCTTCCGATGTGAATTTCGTGCGGATTCCGGCGATGTTCGGCGGTCCTTGGAATGCACACGGCCAGCTGTTCCTGACCCTCGAAGCCATGGGCGTTGAGCACAAGGTTCACGCCGCGGTGTTCGAAGCTATTCAGAAACAGCACAAGAAGCTGGTCGACAAAAATGAAATGGCTGACTTCCTGGCCACCCAAGGCGTCGACAAGGACAAGTTCCTGGCGACTTTCGACTCCTTCGCTATCAAGGGTCAGATCGTCAAGGCCACCGAGCTCGCCAAGAAGTATGAAATCACCGGCGTTCCAACCCTGATCGTCAACGGCAAGTACCGCTTCGATGTGGGTTCTGCTGGTGGTGCCGAACAAGCCCTGCAACTGGCCGACAAACTGGTCGAACAAGAGCGAGCGGCTAACAAGGCTGCTGCCAACTAAGCGCGGAGCCTGCCATGCGCCGCTGGGGAACTGAACGCGTTGTTGGCCTGCATGATCCGCGGGTCAACGAACACCATCTGGTATCGACGGGCTTGCCCGCAGACAGCCGTCTGCGCCTGCTCAGTTTCAATATTCAGGTCGGCATCAGTACCGAGCGGTACCGGCACTACCTGACCCGGGGCTGGCAGCACCTGCTGCCCAACAACGCTCGTGCCGGAAATTTGCAAAAAATCGGCAATCTGCTGGGTGACTTCGATCTGGTCGCCTTGCAGGAAGCCGATGGCGGCAGCCTTCGATCGGGCTACGTCAATCAGGTCGAACACCTGGCACAGCTCGGTGCCTTCCCTTACTGGTATCAACAACTCAATCGCAATCTCGGTCGCCTCGGCCAGCACAGCAATGGCGTGCTCAGTCGCCTGCGCCCGTGGGCTATTGAGGACCATCCGTTGCCGGGGCCAAAGGGTCGCGGGGCAATTCTGGTGCGCTTCGGCGAAGGCCCCGAAGCACTGGTGGTGGTCATGATGCACCTGGCGCTGGGTGCCCGGGTACGCAGCCTGCAACTGTCCTACATCCGCGAGTTGATCGGCGGCTATAAACACCAGGTGCTCATGGGTGACATGAACACCCACGCCAGCGATTTGCTGCAAAACTCCCCGCTGCGTGATCTCGGCCTGCTGGCACCGCAGCTGGAAGCGACATTCCCTAGCTGGCGCCCACAGCGCTGCCTGGACCATATTCTGCTAAGTCCGAGCCTGACCCTGGAAAAATTCGAGGTACTGGCGCAACCCATTTCCGATCACCTGCCGGTCGCGGTAGAGATTCGTCTGCCGGGTTCGCTCACGGCCGATGCATTGCCCGCGCTGAGTCCTGCCCCCTAGCGGATCCCTTGAATGAGCGACGAAGCACAGCGTTGGAAAGAGAAATACCTTCAAAGCATTGAACACCAGGAAAAACTCGAACGCCGTTGGGATGCCCGCCTCGACTTGCTGCGGCGCGGGCTCGTGCGCAGCACCCTGGCGGCAGAGGGGACTGATCGCGCAGTTGACGAATGCATGAAGGAAATGCGCGACGTCGTGCGCACAGATGACATGGATGCCGGACTCGCCGCCCTGCTCCCGCGCCTGGAAAAAGCCGTTCTCGACTCAGAGCAGCGCCGTGAAACCCGGGTCAACCAAACGAACGCCGCACTGACGGCGCTGGTTGCTCAGCTGCAAACCTTGCCGCTGCCACGAGAAGTGGCCAGACCTCTCAAGCAATTTGCCAAACAACTCGATGTTCGTGTCGGGCAGGCACGTGAAATGCCCTTGCTGCTGAGCGAGTTGAGTGGCTTGCAAGGCAAAGCGCTGAGTCAGCTTGAAAGCCCGGAAGAACCTGGCCGGCCGGGTTTGCTTCAGCGATTGTTCGGTAACCGAGAACCGGAGGAAATCGCCCCCCTGCCCGCCACGGTGCAGTTACCCTCTGTACAACCAGTAGAGGCCGTTCGCGCATCGGCTGTAGAGCCCGCACCGACTGAATTTGCCGTTGATGAACCCGTAAAACCGATGCCCGTCATGGCGCCCGCTGCCACGCTCGAACCCATCGTGAACGAGCCTCAAGCTGCCGCGCCTATTCAGGTAGCGCCGGAGCCGCAGCCCAAAATCACACCACCACCAACGGTGCTACTGGACGTTGAGCAGGCAAAAGAGCCGCCGGCACCGACCACCAAAGCTGACGCTGACGCCCACGCCTCAATCATTTCCAGCGAACCCGATTCTTTGGACGTCATCGACAGCCAGCCGATACCCGCCGAAACGGTACCGGAATCGCTCGCCATCAATCCGCAGCAACCGGTACACGACGCGCTCTACGCGCTACCTGTCTCACCCGAGCCAACCTACAGCTCTGTCGCCAAGCATATTGAAGACACCCTCCTTGGCCTGCTCGACGACCTGACACTCCCTGAACGCCATCGCCCGCAAGCTGAAGCGATGCGTCATCGCCTGCAAAACGGTTTGAATTGGTACGAATTGATCCCGATCCTCGATGATCTGGCCACCTTGATGCTGGCCATCACCGGCAGTGGGCAGCACGAGTTCGAAACGTACCTGCAGCAGCTCAACGAGCGCCTCGAAGCGTTCCAGAATAACCTGCAGGCCGCCAGCGATGGCCACGCTGACAGCCGATCCGCCGCACGCGAAATGGACACTCAGATCCGTGAGCAGGTCGATGGCTTGCAAAGCAGTGTGCAAGAGGCCGCGGATCTGGACGATCTCAAGCATGTACTGGAAAACCATCTCGAAGGTTTGCTCGGCACGCTCGATCATCACCAGAAGCAGCGCGACCAGCGTGAGCAGGAAGTGGCAACCCGCCTGCAGGGCCTCGCGGATCGAGTGGCCCACATGGAACAGGAAGCCCTGGGTTTCCGCGAACACCTGGAGGAGCAGCGTCAGAAAGCCTTGATCGACCCGCTGACCGGATTGCCCAACCGCGCCGCCTGGAACGAACGGCTGGATCACGAAATCAGCCAGTGGCAACAACATGGCAACACGCTGTTGCTGGCCATGCTGGATCTCGACCACTTCAAGCGCATCAACGATAACTACGGCCACCTGGCAGGCGACAAGGTTCTGAAGATCATTGCGAACGTGCTGCGCAAGCGCCTGCGTGGATCTGATTTCATAGCCCGGTTTGGCGGTGAAGAGTTCGTCTTGCTGATACCCGCCACAGCGCTCACGACCGGTGTGAAACTGCTGGAAACCTTACGCGCAGCGGTTGAAGCCTGCCCTTTCCACTTCAAGGGTGAGCCGGTAACCATCACTGTCTCTGTGGGTTTGACCGCTTTCAAAGCAGGCGAACGCAGCGATATTGTGCTCAAAAGAGCCGATCAGGCGCTATATCGGGCCAAACATGCAGGTCGGAATCGCGTCGAACCTGGCTGAAGACAAAATGTTCCATTTTGTTTAAATACGCACCGTAGTCCACCGCGATCAAGGCAGTACGTTACACTGTTGCATTATCGTCCTGTGTGTACTGCCTTTCGCCATGAAATATTTAGCCCTACTGGTTTCACTGATTCTATTGGCCGGTTGCGCCAGCGGCCCGCGATACGACACCAGCCACGCCTCCGCCAATCACGACAGTCGCATACAGTTCGTGGTGGTGCATTACACCTCTGCATCGCTCGAGCGCTCGCTCCAGCTGCTGACCCATGGCGAAGTCAGCAGCCACTACCTGATCGGTGACGACAAAGGCGCCACCATTTACAAACTGATGGATGAAAACCTCCGCGCCTGGCATGCCGGGGAAAGTGAGTGGCAAGGCAGAACCTGGCTGAACTCAAGCTCCATCGGCATCGAAATCGTCAATCCGGGCTTCAAAGACACGCCGACCGGACGCCTCTGGTACCCCTACAGCGAAGATCAGATCCAGTCGCTGATCGCCCTGCTCAAGGACATCAGCAAGCGTTACGCCATCAATCCCCACAGCATCATCGGCCATAGCGACATTGCACCGCTGCGCAAACTCGATCCGGGCCCGCTGTTTCCCTGGAAACGTCTGGCAGCAGAAGGCCTGGGCGTGTGGCCGAACGAGCAGGCCGTCGCGCGCCTTCAACCACGATTCGAAAACCAGTTACCGGCCATCGGCTGGTACCAGAGTCAATTGGCGCGCCTGGGTTACAGCACCCCGCAAACCGGTGAGCTGGATGTAGCGACTCGCCATGTGATCGCCGCGTTCCAGATGCACTTCCGGCCTACGCGCTTCGACGGAACACCGGATGCCCAAACCGCAGCGCTGTTACAGGTTTTGAATCAGACAAAATAATGACGCCCGCCCGACGGTCAACGCTTTTTCTCAATCAGCAGCTATAACTCATTGGTAATTCTTCGGATGTTCACTGATGGCTGCTGCTCGAGAGGCATTGCGTAGCTGGTTCTATCGCCCTTGGTTTTTGGCGACGCTGGCTGCTGTCTTGAGCGCGACACTGCTGATGGCTGGCAGTCTTTTCGTTGCTGTACACCAGGTAGACCAGAACGAAAGCGAAGAGATGAACGCCCAGGGCGAGCGATTCCTCGCCCGCCTGGAGCAACTCTTCGGACAGCTGCGCGAAAGCCTCGACGACCTTGAAGCCCAGCCGCTCAGACGCTGTGACGACGAAATGATCGCCACCCTGCAGCAAGTCACCTTCAACTACCGCTTCGTTTACGAAGCCGCCTACATGGACGGCTCCCGGATCTGCTCCAACCGCCCTCGCCAGGAAGGGCTATCGATGAGCAGACCGCCTGATATCACAGGCCCCACCTACAGCTACTGGCTAAATACCACGACCGAGCCCGACGAAAACCGCGCGGCATTGATGCTCGGACGTGGCAACTTCCGCGTCGCCACCTCTCGCGGGCACTTGACCGACATGGTCGATTTGTCGCCGGGTAGCAGCCTGTTGGTGGTGCTCGACCGTGGCGCTCGGGCGATTCCGGTCCTGGGAGTCGCACAGGCCTGGCCGCCGCCAGAAGGCTGGCCACCAACAAGCCGCGATGCGTTGCAGATCACGCAAACCAGTTTGATCTACCGCATGCCCACCAATAATCCCGCGTACCAACTCGTGCTCATCTCACCTCGCACTGTTATTCACGTGCCTGCAGTGTGGTGGTGGTTGCTGCCAGCCAGCGTGTTACTAGGCTGCTTCATGGGTTTCCTGGTGTTCCTGCTGGTCCGTCAGCGACAGTCACTGGATGCCGAGCTCAATGGCGCCATACGCAGGGGCGAGTTGCAGGTGTTGTATCAACCGATCTTCGACCTCGACAGCCGTAATTGTGTCGGGGCGGAAGCCTTGCTGCGCTGGCGTCGACCGGATGGAACCCTGACCAGTCCCGACCTGTTCATTCCCATGGCAGAGAACACCGGTCAGATCCGGCAGATGACCGACTTCGTCTTGCAGCGATTGCTTGAGCAGCTGGGACAGCTACTGCGAGCCAATCCAAAGCTTTACATCTCGGTCAACCTGGCGGCATGCGACGTCATGGTGCCCCGTATCGGACAAGTGATGGCGCGTTTGCTGACCCTGCACCGGGTCGCAGCGCAGCAGATTGCTTTTGAGGTGACCGAGCGGGGATTGATCGACGTGGTGGTCGCCAGGGAAAACCTGCAAGCCTTGCGAGATGTAGGGCATCAAGTTTTGATCGATGACTTCGGCACCGGCTATTGCAGCCTCGCCTACCTGCAGACTCTGCCAGTGGACTGCCTGAAGATCGATAAGGCATTCATCGATGCGCTGGGCCATGACGCCGCCAGCAGCGGTGTTGCCCCGCACATCATCCACATGGCCCAGGCCCTGCAACTCAAAGTGATTGCCGAGGGGATCGAACTGGAATCCCAAGCCGCGTTCCTGAGTAGCGAAGGCGTTAAGTACGGCCAGGGCTGGCTATTCGCTCATGCGTTAAGTGCAGTTCAATTCATTGAGCTGATTACCCGGGGTCGCCGCTTGGCCGGTAGACGCCTTGACGACGAAGCGTGAACCCACTTTAAACCGCCAGCGCCATATAGAACTGCGTGCCCTGCCCTGGCCTCGAATAAACGCCCATCCGCCCGCCGTGCAACTGCACGATCTCCTTGCACAACGCCAGACCGAGCCCTGCGCCGCCCTTCTTGCGGCCCACCTGCACAAACGGTTCGAAGATACGCCCTTGTTGTCCGTAGGCAATGCCTTCGCCGTTGTCTTCGACGCTGATGATGACGCGCTCACCATGGCGTCGGGCTTGCAAACGGATCTGCCCGTCCGGCCCGGTGTGGCGCAACGCGTTATCAATCAGGTTATCGAGTACGCGATCCAGTTGGACCTTGTCAGCCTGCAGCCTGGGCAAAGGACCTTGCACTTCCACCAGCAGATCGATGCCGCTGTCCTGTGCCACCCCGGCAAACCGCAACCGCGCCTCTTCCAGCAACTCGTCGATGGAACACGGCGCCAGCGTGAGCTTTTGCAATCCGTTCTGGTAACGAGAGAAGTTCAGCAGATCGTTGATCAATTGCATCAACCGCTGCATCTCTTCATTCACGGTATCCAGCAGATCGGCCTCGCGTGAATCTTCAGGAAATTTCGCCCGCTCCCGGAACAGGCCGAAGGCCATGTGCATCCCCGTGACCGGGGTTCGCAACTCATGGGAAGCACGTAACACGAACTCGCTGCGCACCCGCTCGAAGGCACGCTGCTCGGTCACGTCATGCAGCACCATCACGGCACCTAGAATATGACCCTGCGTATGACTGACCGGCGTCAGGCTATACGTCAGCAGCCGCGACTCACCATCGACCTCGATACTCAGATCCTCCGGTGCACGCTCCAGAGTGCCGCCGCGCAGAACCAATTGCAGCTGTTCATCCAGTTCGGGGCGTTCGAGCGCAGAGCCCAATCCCTGGCCGAGTCGATCAGCGTCCCAACCCAACTGCCGTTGAGCGACGGGGTTCAAATGCTCCAGATACCCTTCACGGTCGATCATCAGCAGCCCGTCATCGATGCTGTCGAGGACCGCCTGCAAACGCTGCTGCCCCGCGAGCAGTTCATCGATGTTCGTGGCCTGATGCTCGCGCAATGCCTCGGCCATGATCCCGAAACGCTTGGTAAGCAGGTTCATTTCCACCGCCGAGGAAATCGGCAGCGTCACTTCGAAATTGCCCTTGCCTATATTGTCTGCCGCTTGGGCTAACGCTTCGATGGGAGCACCGAAACGCCTGGCGATGGCGTGAGCGGTAATAAAACCTATGATCAGCACCGCGAGCCCGACCAACCCCAGCAGTCCCGCGACCAACAACGCCCGGTCGCGCGCGCTGCGCTGGGTTTCATTAATGTTATCCAGCGCGCGCTTGTGCTCTGTAAGCAAACCATTTCGCAGCGCATTGAATTTTTCAGTGAGCGTCTCGTTGCCACTCAACGCGTGGTTCGTATCACGGGATTGTGCGTAAGCCTCAAGAAAGCTCTGATAATCCGCTTTAGCCTGCCTGAAACCATACTGGATGACATCGCCCGCTTGTTCGTGGGCGATACCTTTATCGAGCAGCTCCAGATATTTCTGCCTGGATCTCTCAAAGGCCCCGTCATCTGGTTTGTCACTGAGCATGACAACTAATTGATCGCCTAAGGTTTGCCTCAGTTTCAGCCCCAAATCCAGGGTCGCGAAGTTGTTGCGGACTAGGGCTTCCTGAGAGCTGGCCATCTGCATCACGCTGACAAGCCCGAGCAAAAGCCCCAGCAACGCAACCGTGATCAGCGCCGAAATACTCAGGAAGAGTCGGGTGCGCAACTTCATCGCCAGTTTCATCGGGGATGACTCACAGGTTGTACTGCTTGCGTTTGCGATACAGCGTCGAAGCGTCGATGCCCAGTGTTTTAGCGGCTTGGTCCAGCGTATCCGCCGTGGCCAGGACCGCACCGATGTGCGCTTTCTCCAACTCGTCCAGACTCAACGCGGCGCCTATACGTGGCGCGCTGTTGACCGGCGTTTCGGCCATGCCCAGGTGGCTGATCTCGACACGCTCCTGCGGGCAGATAATGCTCGCCCGCTCCACGACGTTGCGCAGTTCGCGAATATTGCCTGGCCAGCGGTAACTCAGCAGCGCTTCCCGGGCTTCGTCGCTGAAACCACGAGCCGGACGCGCATATTCCTTGACGAAGCGCGCCAGGAAACGATCAGCCAGGTTCAGGATGTCTTCGCGACGTTCCCTCAATGGCGGCAAGTGCAAGGTAATGACATTCAGGCGATAGAGCAGGTCCTCACGGAAGCGACCGTCGCGCACCATGTCTTCAAGATTAAGGTTGGTCGCTGCCAGGATTCGCACATCGGCGCGGCGGGTAACCGGATCACCGACACGCTCATATTCTTTGTCTTGAATGAAACGAAGCAATTTTGGCTGCAACGTGAGAGGAAAATCGCCGATCTCGTCAAGAAACAGTGTTCCGCCGTCAGCCTGATTCACACGCCCCAAAGTACTTTCGCTTGCGCCTGTGAACGCACCACGACTGTGACCAAACAGTTCGCTCTCCATCAATTCGGCGGTCAAAGACGGGCAGTTAATCGTGACGCAGGATTTTTTAGCGCGCTTGCTCCAGCCATGAATGGCTTGGGACAGCTCCCCCTTACCTGTACCGGACTCACCTAAAATCAGAATGTTCGCATCGGTACTGGCGACCTGGCGTGCTGTTTCAAGCACTACTTTCATTGCCGGGCTGTGGGAATCCAGGCCGTCCTTGGGTTTGCGAATCTCACCTTCCAGCGCTTCCAGACGCGCCGATAATTGCCGAACTTCCAACTGTTTGGCCGTCGCAAGGCGCAACTGATCAGGGCTGCACGGCTTGACCAGATAATCGGCAGCACCCGCCTGAATGGCATCTACAGCTGTGTCTACGGCAGAGTGAGCCGTGACAATGACGACCCGCATCCACGGGGCCTGAATGCGCATCTGGGCGAGAACATCAAGGCCGTTGTCTTCGCCTAGCCGCAGATCGAGAAAGCACAGGTCGAACACCTGGCGTTGCAGTAATGCATCCGCCTGGGCTGCGCTGTTGGCAGTAGCAACGCTGTAGCCCTCGTCTTCGAGGCAATAACGGAAAGTTCGCAGGATGGCGGATTCGTCGTCCACCAGCAGAATGCGGCCTTGATGCTCAGTGGCTGACTCCATTTTCCTACGCTCCTTTCTGAATGATCTTGGTTAGTCCCGTAAAAATCGGGCAAGTTGCATGGTTGATTCTGTGCCTTTCCATCTCTGACAGGGTAGCTATCTAAGCGATTCCCAGCCAATGGCCTGATTTCTTTAGTTTTTTATCGAAAAACAGCGCTTTCAGCCTTTGCCCACATCCTTTTCTGACATCTGCGCCCTCCTCTCAATTCAAAAAGAATGAAAGTTCCTACGGCATTATCGTGCATTACGCACGACCGTACAGAGCCCATCGTGCAGGATGCGTTCAATACGATTTTTAACTATCTTTTAAGTTATTGATTTTAAAGGGTTTATTTACATCAAAAAGCTGGCATGCAGGCTGCAATACTCTGGTCAATCAGGGCAAAACCATCGCCCATAACAAGATCACCACCAGAGTGGGAGGAGTTTCCGGATGAATCGCCAACGTGCCGCCCAATTGCGCATCTCGCCACTGCATATCCAGCAAGGTCTGTTCGCCATGCTCGCCCTTTTGATCACTCTGATCGGCGGCCAACAGTTTCTTCTCTGGGAGCAGAGCCAGCAGCCAGAAGCGCCACACGTGTCGCTCAAGCATCCGACCCAGACCCACTTCAGTGCCGTCAGCAGCAATCAGGCTGACACAACCCCGCTACGAATGATGGACGTCGACCAGGCTCAGCCTGTGGATGAGATGCCTCGTCAGGAACGTTGGGTGTTCTAACTCACGAACTTGGCGCGTTCGATGCGCCGGGAAATGCACCACCAAAGCATCACCTCTAATAGAAGCGTAAGGAGAATCACCATGTTGAGCTGGGCAATCACATTCTTGATCATTGCCATCATCGCCGCCGTACTGGGCTTCGGTGGTATCGCGGGCACCGCCACGGGTATCGCCAAGATTCTCTTTGTCGTGTTCCTGGTGATGTTCATTGCTTCGTTCTTCTTTGGCCGTCGCGGTCGAGGCTGAACATGAGCGTTTCGTTAAAGACACTGGCAGCCGCCCTGCTCCTGGGCGGTAGTGCCATGGCGATGGCGGCCAATGACGGCCAGGCGCGGGTCAACGAGTTGCTGAACACTGACCCGCAATACCGGGAAACCTGGCAAGGCGTGGTGAAGAAGGAAGAACGCCTGCCGGAATGGGTCATGAACCTGTCCGGCGACGCCGAGCAAATGAATGCCGTTGAAGAAGATGGCGATAAGTACCTCGTTGGACCGCTTTGCGAAACGCAGGCGACCTGTCTCAACAAGCGCTTGATCGTCGCCGTCAGCTTCGACAAAAAGGATGCGTACGCCATGCTGGTCGAAGTGCCTGCCGGGTTGCCAGCCGACAAGTCGCCTACACGACATGCCGACTATCGCTTCCTTGGAAAGCCGGACGAGGGCATGCAAAAGCTGTTGATGGAACAACTGAAGAAAGATCCGAACTGGTACTGAGTTCGTAACAAGAAAGAGGCCAAATGGCGTCTTTCCAAATGCGCTACCCGAGGAAGGTAGACGCATGACCAGGGGGTCGGGATGTTCTGCCTGTTTCAGGGGCGGAGTGACCTACGAGTACAGGGAGTACTTGCGAAAGGACCGGGTCAGGAATAGCTGCGACGCAAGTTCGCCGATCATAGGCATCGACGGACTTGCGGAGAGCTTATGCAATTGAGGCATCGATCTTAGGTCAACCACTCGGTTGAGCTTCTCTTCTCTACAATTTGTATCAACTTCTCGAAAAAATACTTTTCTTGGTGTTTCATCGCGACCGTACATCGAGAAAAATTGCCTGATTTTTCAACGGCATCTTCCTGTCGGATTGTCCGATTTCAGCCCTAAAACCACCCCGCCTCGCCTGATCAAAAAACGTTCAACCTGCTCTGTGATGGCCGGTTCACGGCACTTATGCCTGCCGAAATGTCGTATTCGAACCGGTTGGGACGCGAGTTTCACTTAAAAAAGCTCATGCCGATTCGGCATAGGGTAGGCGTTTACGGCATTAGACGTCGCTTCCTTGCATCGGAATAGTTGCGCCTTTTTTCGCCTGCCAGAGAGCCGCACACACGCGCTTCGGGGCACCTTATACGGAGGCCGATGCACAAGACTTTTTCGCCACGAGCGTTCCAGTTCCGCGCATCTGCCTGAGTCAAACGCAAGTAAGGGTAAAGATATGAAGAAGGCAAAGCTTAGCCTCGCCTGGCAGATCCTCATCGGTCTGGTATTGGGGATTGCAATCGGTGCGCTGCTCAACCATTTCAGTGCCGAAAAAGCCTGGTGGATCAGTAACGTCCTTCAACCCGCGGGCGATATCTTTATCCGTCTGATCAAGATGATCGTGATTCCGATCGTCATCTCCTCGCTGATCGTCGGCATCGCCGGCGTTGGCGACGCGAAGAAACTCGGGCGTATCGGTCTGAAGACCATCATCTACTTCGAGATCGTTACCACGATCGCTATCGTGGTAGGTCTGGTGCTGGCAAACGTGTTCCATCCGGGCACCGGCATCGACATGAGCACCCTGGGTACCGTGGATATTTCCAAGTACCAGGCGACTGCTGCCGAGGTTCAGCATGAACATGCGTTCATCGAAACCATCCTCAACCTGATCCCGTCGAACATCTTCGCGGCCATGGCCCGTGGCGAGATGCTGCCGATCATCTTCTTCTCGGTATTGTTCGGTCTTGGTCTGTCGAGCCTGCAAGCCGACTTGCGCGAACCCCTGGTAAAAATGTTCCAGGGCGTATCGGAAAGCATGTTCAAAGTCACCCACATGATCATGAACTACGCCCCGATCGGCGTGTTCGCACTGATCGCGGTGACGGTCGCCAACTTCGGCTTCGCTTCCCTGATCCCGCTGGCCAAACTGGTCATCCTGGTTTACGTCGCCATCGCCTTCTTCGCCTTCGTGGTGCTGGGCCTGATTGCTCGCCTGTTCGGTTTCTCGGTGCTCAAACTGATGCGCATCTTCAAGGATGAGCTGGTGCTGGCCTACTCCACCGCCAGTTCGGAAACCGTGCTGCCACGCGTTATCGAGAAGATGGAAGCCTACGGCGCGCCGAAGGCCATCTGCAGCTTTGTGGTGCCGACCGGCTACTCGTTCAACCTCGACGGCTCGACGCTTTATCAAAGCATCGCGGCGATCTTCATTGCCCAGCTGTACGGCATCGACCTGTCCATCAGCCAGCAATTGCTGCTGGTACTGACATTGATGGTCACCTCCAAAGGCATCGCCGGCGTACCGGGTGTGTCCTTCGTGGTGCTGCTGGCCACACTGGGCAGCGTGGGTATTCCGCTGGAAGGCCTGGCATTCATCGCCGGTGTCGACCGCATCATGGACATGGCACGTACCGCGTTGAACGTGATCGGCAATGCCTTGGCGGTATTGGTCATCTCCCGCTGGGAAGGCATGTACGACGACGCCAAGGGCGAGCGCTACTGGAACTCCCTGCCGCACTGGCGCAGCAAGGAAAAGCTGCCGGCTGGCGAGATTTCCAGTAACTGATCTGAACCCTGTGGTGGCTTTTCTGTGGGAGCCAGCCTGCTGGCGATAGCGGTACATAAAACAACAGAGATGTTGAATGTGCCGGCCTCATCGCCAGCAGGCCGGCTCCCACAGTGATCGAGTCAGCCCTGCCCACAAACCCCGGAGAAATCCGGGGTTTGTCGTTTCTGGCTACCCCGCTATCATTCGCCGCATTCTTTGGGGGATTTGACTGATGCTTAATGGCCTGTGGCTTGGCTTCTTCATCGTGGCTGCCGTTTCGGCACTGGCGCAATGGCTGATCGGCGGCAACGCCGGGATCTTCGCGGCGATGGTGGAGAGCATTTTCGCCATGGCCAAATTGTCGGTCGAAGTCATGGTGCTGCTGTTCGGCACCCTCACACTTTGGCTCGGATTTCTTCGGATCGCCGAGAAAGCCGGAATCGTCGATTGGCTCGCGAAAGCCCTGGGGCCACTGTTCCTGCGCCTGATGCCGGAAGTGCCGGCGGGCCATCCGGCCATCGGCCTGATCACCCTTAACTTCGCCGCCAACGGCCTGGGTCTCGACAACGCCGCCACACCCATCGGCCTGAAAGCCATGAAAGCGTTGCAGGAGCTCAATCCCAGCCCGACGATTGCCAGTAATGCGCAAATCCTCTTTCTGGTGCTCAACGCCTCGTCGTTGACTCTGCTACCGGTGACCATCTTCATGTACCGCGCCCAGCAAGGCGCGCCCGACCCGACGCTGGTGTTCCTGCCCATCCTGCTGGCCACCAGCTGTTCGACGCTGGTGGGTTTGCTGTCCGTCGCGTTCATGCAGCGCCTGCGCCTGTGGGACCCCGTGGTGCTTGCCTACCTGATTCCCGGCGCCTTGGTCCTCGGTGGCTTCATGGCCTTGCTGGCGACTCTTTCAGCCACCGCACTGGCCGGTTTGTCCTCGATCCTCGGCAATTTGACGCTGTTCGGCCTGATCATGTTGTTTCTGGTGATCGGCGCCTTGCGCAAAGTAAAGGTGTACGAAGCCTTCGTCGAAGGGGCGAAAGAAGGCTTCGATGTGGCGAAGAATCTGCTGCCGTATCTGGTCGCAATGCTCTGTGCGGTCGGCGTACTGCGGGCATCCGGTGCGCTGGATTTTGGTCTCGACGGGATTCGGCATCTGGTCGAGTGGGCGGGTTGGGACACGCGCTTTGTCGATGCCTTGCCGACGGCAATGGTCAAGCCATTCTCAGGCAGCGCCGCCCGGGCGATGTTGATCGAAACCATGAAAACGTCAGGGGTCGACAGCTTCCCGGCGCTGGTGGCGGCGACGATCCAGGGCAGTACCGAAACGACATTCTATGTATTGGCGGTTTACTTCGGTGCGGTGGGCATCCAGCGCGCACGGCACGCGGTGGGCTGTGCACTGCTGGCCGAGCTGGCCGGCGTGCTCGCCGCCATCGGCGTGTGCTACTGGTTCTTCGGCTAACAACAATCCCTGTAGCAGCTGCCGAGGCACGAGGCTGCGTTGCGTGTCCGCAGGACCGCCCTCGGGGGCCGCTGCGCAGCCCAACGCAGCCTCGTGCCTCGGCAGCTGCTACAAAGGATTTGCGACGTTTCGAGCGGGCGGCGCGACTTTCTGTCCTTGCTCCACCGCCCAATTCACCACCTGCGTCGTCAACTGGTCACTGGCCTGGCCAAAACCGGCAACAACCGACGGCACCTGCACATCACTCAACGGCTGGCGCACTTCGAAGCGTCGGCTGGCGAGAATTCGCTGATCATAGCCGCGCACCAGCAACGCATCCAGCCGCACGACCACGCTCGCGACTGTGCCTTGATATTCGGTCTGGAACGCCTGCAAGTTGCCGCCCAGCTCCAGGTCCGCCTGGAAATTGCTTTCGTCGGTGCTCAACAACTGAACTCGACCGTCACGCTGAAAACCGTCCAGCAGACGATTGCGCAACAGCACCGGCGCCGGATCGGTCCAGCGTGAACCTTTGTAGCTGCTGATCAGATCACCCTGCGGTATCACCGCGATGTTCGGGCTGTTCAACGCTTGACTCGCCTGCGGTTTGGCCAGGCGCAGCGACCAGCGTTGCGGCGCTACGTGGCTGGCCGGGGCGGCACCCTGGGCCGACGGCAATCGATACACATCGAACGGCTCGGGCTTGGGCAGGATCGAACAACCGTTAAGCAGCACGAAGCTGGCCAGGAGGGCGACGTGGCTCAGCTTCATGGCGTGAACTCCTTGTTCTTGTCGTTGCCCAGCAGATAACCGCTGGGGTTGGCTTCAAGGCGCTGGGAAATCGCGCGCAACGAAGTCAGCGTGTCACGCAGTTCACGCACCGCCGGCGCCAGCCCGTTAAGGCCTTGCATGCCGTTGTTCAGGGAATCCTGATTGCTGGAGATCAGCTTGTTGATGGTCGCGCTGCTCTGTTCCAGCGACTTCATTGCCTGCTCGGCGCTGCCGAACATCTGCTTTCCCTGATCATTGAGCAGGCCATTGGCGTTCCGCATGAGCGCCGAGGTCTGTTCCAGCATGGCACCTGCTTGCTTGCCCACCGATGCCAGTTGCTGCATGGCCTGACGGATATCGCCACGTTGATCCGCAATGGTGCCGGTGGTTTGCTCCAGATGCTCCAGGGTCTTGCTGATGCGTTCGACGTTCTCCGTGGAGAACATCAGATTGGCGTTATGCATCAGCGTATTCACACCGGCCATCAGGTCGTTGCTGTCGTTCAGCAGACGGGCGATGGGTGAGGGCGATGCCACAATCGTCGGCAGGTCACCGCCTTTGCCCTTGAGCGCCGGGCTTTGCGGCGTGCCACCGCTGAGCTGGATAATCGAGGTGCCAGTAATACCGGTCAGCGCCAGTATGGCCCGGGTGTCTTCCTTGATCGGCGTTTCGCCCCCAAGGCGGATGCGCGCCAGCACCCGACGCGGATCTTTCGGGTCCAGGCGCAACGTCACGACATCGCCGACCTTGATCCCGCTGTACTGCACGGCGCTGCCTTTGGACAGGCCGCTGACCGCCTCGTTGAAGACGATTTCGTAATCCTTGAACTCGGTGTCGACACTGGACTTGGCCAGCCACAGGCCGAAAAGCAGGGCGCCTGCCACCACGATTACAGTGAACAGGCCGATCAACACATGATGGGCTCGGGTTTCCATGTCAGACCTCGTTGAGCTGTTGAGCGGCAGTCAGCGCCGCGCGGCCACGAGGGCCATGGAAGTATTCGTGAATCCACGCGTCGTCGGTTTCCGAAACCTTGTCGATGGCATCGGCCACCAGTACCTTTTTCTGCGCCAGCACCGCCACACGGTCGGTGATGGTGTAGAGCGTGTCCAGGTCGTGGGTGACCAGAAATACGCTCAGGCCCAACGCGTCGCGCAGGGTCAGGATCAATTGATCGAAGGCCGCAGCGCCAATCGGGTCGAGGCCGGCCGTAGGTTCGTCGAGAAACAGAATGTCCGGGTCCAGCGCCAGCGCCCGGGCCAGCGCAGCACGCTTGATCATGCCGCCGGAGAGCGAGGCGGGGTACTTGTCCGCCGCAGACAACGGCAAGCCCGCCAATGCCAGTTTCACCGCCGCCAGGTGCTCGGCATCGTTGCGGCTCAAGCCTGCGTGTTCGATGAGGGGCAGGGCGACGTTTTCGGTCACGGTCAGCGAAGAAAACAGGGCACCTTTCTGAAACAGCACACCGAAACGCCGCTCGACCATCGAGCGCTCGTGCTCGGACAGCGTCGGGAGATTCTTACCAAACACCTTGACCACGCCCTCAGTGGGCTGGCGCAAGCCGACAATACTGCGCAGCAGCACCGATTTGCCGCTGCCGGAACCACCGACCACGGCGAGGATTTCGCCTTTGTACAAATCCAGGTCCAGATGTTCGTGCACGCTCTGATTGCCAAAGCGATTGCACAGGTCACGGACTTCGATCACGGCCTCGGAGGGCGCTCGGGGTAGACGACTCACCAGCCCATCTCCATGAAAAACAACGCAGCGACTGCGTCGAGAACGATCACCACAAAAATCGACTGGACCACGCTGGACGTGGTGTGCGCGCCAACAGACTCAGCGCTGCCACTCACCTTGAAGCCTTCAAGACAGCCAATAGCCGCAATCAGGAAGGCGAAAACAGGCGCTTTGACCATCCCCACCAGAAAGTGCTGAACACCGATGTCCGATTGCAGCAGCGACAGGAACATCGCTGGCGAGATATCCAGCGACACGGCACACACCACGCCGCCGCCGATAATCCCCGAAAGCATCGCCAGAAAGGTCAGCATCGGCAGCGCGACCAACAGGGCGAGGACACGCGGCACCACCAGCAACTCCATCGGGTCCAGGCCCAACGTGCGGATGGCGTCGATTTCTTCGTTGGCCTTCATCGAACCGATCTGAGCGGTGAACGCACTGGCGGTGCGGCCGGCCATCAGGATCGCGGTCAGCAGGACGCCGAACTCGCGCAGGAAAGAGAACGCCACCAGGTCCACGGTGAAGACGGTCGCGCCAAAGCTCGCCAGCACCGTTGCCCCCAGAAACGCCACAACGGCACCCACCAGAAAGGTCAGCAGGGCAACGATGGGCGCGGCGTCGAGGCCGGTCTGTTCGATGTGCGCGATCATTGGCGTGATACGCCAGCGTTTGGGCCGAAACAGGCTGCGGGCGATGGTTTCGAGGATCAGGCCGACAAACCCCAAAAGCTGCAAGGTGTCCTGCCAGACCGTGTCAACTGCGCGACCAATGCGGGTCAGCAATTGAATGCCGACGCTGATTTCCGGTTCCTTGATCGGTACGCAGAAGTCCGTCATCGAGCAGTACACGGTTTGCAGTAACGCGCGATCGGCGCCGGACAATGTGCAATCCGGATGTTCGGCGGAGCGGCCGAGACGCTCGGACCCCAGCAACTCCACCAGCAGCGAAGCGCCAGCGGTATCGAGCGCGCCAAGACCATTAAGGTCGATGTGGGCGCTGTCGTCGTATTGGCCGCGAATCTTTTCGCTCAGGTCCTTGAGGTCGGCGTAATGGGCAAGCGTCCAGTCACCCGTAACCCGCAACTGTGCAGGAGAGTGAGAGGTGTCCAGTTGGGCATTGCCGGCCGTTGTGCTGCTGGTCATAAGCTCCATGCTTGATCGACTGAGAGGCTGGGCTACGTAATATCACGAAGCGTATTACTTTTCTTTGATCGGTGTGCTGTCCGTGATCTTGAAACGCAACACGCCGATGACCTGGCCGTCTTCGGTCAGGACGCGCACTTGCCAGTTGCCCGCCGGGTTGCCGGGGAAGTTCTGTTTGTGGGTCCAGGCCCGGTAGCCTTCCTTGCGTCCACCGTGGATATCCAGCGGGATGCGATCGACTTCTTTGCCGTTGAACTGCCACACATGATAAATCCGCTCGTCCAGGCCACGCGGCGCATTGATCGCGGTATAGGCGTATAGCCCGCCACCGCGTATCTGCTCTGCGCTGACCTCATCAAGACTGTCGCCGGGGGTACGGTCCTGCAGTTGCGTGCTGATGGCCACATCGGTCATCCACAACGTGGCTGGCGGTACCCATGAGCGCAGTACCCAGCCCACGCCACCAATGCCCACGGTGATACACAGAATCGCCACTGCGTTGCGCACCGTACGGATCGGAAAGATCGACGCCAGGCTCGGGAAAGACAGCACGACCGCGATACCCAGCGCCAGTTTGAAGCTCTGGGCGGTGGTCAGGTGCAGAATGACGGGGAGGGCGGTGAGCAGTGCCGCGAACAAAGTCAGCGTATGCAGCGCCAGAAACGCCCAGCGACGGGGCGCCAGCCACTTGTAGTAGAGCGGGTCGATAATGGAAATCAGTGCCGCGATGCACAGCAACCCGGTGAAGAAAAACTGGCCACTGTTCCAGGTGGTGGTGATGAAGAAAAACGGTAAGACGAAGAACAGGCTTTCCTGGTGGATCATCTGCGTGGCGTAACGCAGCAAAGGCTGGGGAATTTCGCGTTTGAACAGCTTCGCGAACAGCTTGGTGAGGCTGTTTTCCAGCATCAGCCAGATCCAGCTGAGCACCATGATGATGGTGATCCAGGTGGCCAGGCCTTGCTGGCGATCAACCAGAATGAAACTGCCGACCCCGGAGATAAACCCACCGAGCGCAATCACCCCAGGGTAGCGCTTCATCAATTCCAGGATGCGCTGGACGTACAGGTTCAGGGTAGGCATTCGGCGGTTCGCACTAGTCGTAGGAAAAATCCTCGACAGGTTACCGCCCGAAGGGGCGGTGTGGCGAGGGGCTGCATTTCACACAAATCCCCTGTAGCAGCTGCCGAAGGCTGCGTTCGGCTGCGCAGCAGTCGTCAACCAGTCACCTCGGTACTCCAGATGAATGACCAACGGGATTTGCGACTGCTGCGCAGCCGAACGCAGCCTTCGGCAGCTGCTACAGGGTCCGTCGTGTCTTTCGGTGTAAACGCCACGCCACTAATCCGAGCACAATCAACCCCAACAATCCGGCGATCGCCCACACCAGCTCATCATCGCTCATCAACGGCGTTTCAATCCGTAGATACCCCGGCTGCAGCAGAAGTTCACGCATGGCCTTGTTCGCCTCTTCCAGCGTCACGCCTTGCAGCTCCTTGGCCGGGTTGGCGAAACGACCGTCTTGAAAGTCGCCCAATGCGCTCCAGTAGTAATCCGCCAACGCGCTATTGCCTTGTACCGCCCAGGTCTGCCGCGCGATCGCGGCTTGCTTGAGGCGATTGAAGGTCTCGGCGTTGAGCCCGTCCTTGAGCAACCCGGCCTTCAATTCCTCGAGTACCTGCTTGGCTTGCGGCAGATCATCTCGCTCAAGATCGGCGTTCAGGCTCATGAAGCCAACCCCGCCAAACACCTCGCGCTCGGCAGAGGGCCCGTAAGACAAACTATGGGCCAGACGCATCTGGCGATAGAGCGCCCAGTCCAGATAGTCCTTGAGCAAGTCGAAGGTCTCATCGTGCTGATCCTCCAGCACAGGCTCCGGTACCAGCCAGTGAAGTTTCGCGCCATTGCCAACCAGGCCGTTGCTCAACGTACGCTCGTGCGCTGCCGTCGCCTTGATCTCCGGCAGAGGCGGGTGATCGGTCGGGTCAACCGGCTCCAGTTCGCCGTATGAGCGTTCCAGATACGCCGGCAGTAACCGGTCAAGGTCACCAACGACGATCAACGTCATGTTGTTGGGCGCGTACCAGGCTTTGCGTACCTGCTCGAGCTGCTCGCGGGTCAGGTGATCAACTTCTGCACGCTCGGGGCATTTGAGGCCCAGTTCCACGGCGAGCTGGTTACTGGCCGTGTGCCCCAGGTCCTGCCGGTCCAGCCAGCGTTGCAGGTGCGAGTAATGGCCGCCGTCTTCACGCTCGACCACCTGCTTGGCGGCGTTGACAGCGTTGTCGTCGAAATGGGTCTGGGTCAGCAGCGCCAGCAGCAGGTCGAGCACCTTGCGCTGGTTTTTCGCCGGGGCTTCGATCACGAACGTGGTGTCGGCATTGCTGGTGTAAGCGTTCCACTCACCGCCCAAGGCCTGCATGCGTTCTTCCAGACCGCCTTCGCCGGTGGCGTCGATGCCGCTGAACAGCAAGTGCTCGAGCAAATGCGGCAGCTCCTTGTCGGCGCAATCGAAGTCATCCAGACCGACGCCAACGACCAGCCGGATTGCTACATGCCCACGGTCCAGGCCGGGTTTGAGCAGCAATTGCAGACCATTGGGCAACGTATAGCCCTCAACCTGGAAGCGGTCCAGGGCGAATGAAGGGAATGATCCAAGCAATAGGCAGGCGAATAACAGGCAACGCATAACGAGCTTCCATACGGCTGATTGGAGATCCGTGTCGCTTTCCAGGCAGCCATCGCGAGCAAGCTCGCTCCCCCATCGGGTTATTGGGTGTTACACCCGATCATTGTGGGAGCGAGCCTGCTCGCGATGATCTTGAACCTGAACCAATGTTACTGACTGACCACGGTGCCAGACGTTCAAGGCGAATGCGTGATGTCAGCCAAATCGTCCACCACCAACGCGCCCGTGTCGGACGTTTCCAATACAGCGTACGCACTGCTGCAGAACAATGAGTTCAAGCGTTTCATGTCGGCAATCAGCTCCAGATGCAGTGAACTGGTCTCGATACTCTGCACGATCTTACGTTGCAACCGGCTGACATGGGCGTGGGCCAAACGCCGTTCCTGTGCGCGAAAACGACGTTTCTCACGCAGTAACTGACGGGCGCTTTCCTTATCGGAACTGAGGAACACCGAAAGCCCCAGGCGCAAGTTGGCAATCAACTGACTGTGCAATCCCGCCAACTCTTCCAGGCCGACCTCGGAAAACGACCGACGCTGCGAGGTTTTCTGCTGCTGAACCTTGCGCAGCATGCGTTCGATCAAGTCGCTGGCGAGTTTGAGGTTGATTGCCAGCTCAATGATTTCTGCCCAGCGCCGACTATCCTGGTCGCTCAAATCTTCCCGGGGCATTTGCGCCAGATACAGTTTTATGGCGCTATAGAGCGCTTCGACATCGTCCGTCAGACGGCGCATTTCCTGGGTTACGGCGGTCTGTTTGCCGTGCAGGACGTCGAGCATGGCTTCGAGCATGTTGTCGATCAAATCGCCAATGCGCAAGGTTTCACGCGCGGCATTGGCCAGCGCCAGGCCGGGCGTGACCAGCGCCGTCGGATCAAGGTGCCGCGGCTTGGCCATCCCGTTTATTTCCGGTCGCTCTGGCAACAGCCAGGCACACAGCCTGGCCATGGGTCCAACGCTGGGCAGCAGGATCAGGCAACGCGCGGTGTTGTAGAGCAGGTGGAAGCCAATGACCATTTCCTGTGGGCTGTAATCGAGGCTGTCGATCCAGTGCACCAGCGGGTCCAGCACCGGGATGATCAGCAACAGCCCGATCAGTTTGTACAACAGGCTGCCCAGCGCTACCTGACGACCCGCGGCGTTTTGCATGCTGGTGCTGAGGAAGGCCAGCACACCACTGCCAATGTTGGCGCCGATCACCAGGCCGATGGCCACCGGCAAACTGATTACGCCAGCACCGGCGAGGGTGGCGGTGAGCAGGACGGCGGCGAGGCTGGAGTAGGACACCATCGCGAACAGCGCCCCGACCAGGGCATCGAGCAGGATGTCGCCGGTCAGGGACGCGAAAATCACTTTCACGCCCTGGGCCTGAGTGATGGGCGCGGCGGACTCGACGATCAGTTGCAGCGCCAGAATGATCAGCCCCAATCCGATGCTGACGCGGCCCATCTGTCCAAGCCGTGTTTGCTTGCGTGACAGAAAGAAGATGACCCCGAGGAAAATCAGCAGCGGCGACAGCCAGGACAGGTCGAGCGTCAACACCCGTGCCATCAACGCGGTACCAACGTCGGCCCCAAGCATGGTGGCCAGGGCCGGAGTCAGCGCCATCAGGCCTTGCCCCACAAACGAGGTGACCAGCATCGCCGTTGCGTTGCTGCTCTGAACCATGGCGGTCACGACAATCCCGGCAATGAACGCCAGCCATCGCTTGGACATGTTCTGGCCAATGACGTGGCGCAGGTTGGAGCCGTAGACCCGCAAGATGCCGGTTCGGACGATGTGCGTGCCCCAGATCAACAAGGCCACGGCAGATAACAAATTGAGCAGGGTGAGCATAAGGGGCCCCCTGTGGTGGTAGCGCCCCAAAGGGGCAAGTTGACGGTGCCGCGCGACTTTCTACGTTCTGTACTTAAGCTGTAGTTGGCTAACGGTCTGTGCGCCAGCATCGCATAGCTAAAGAGGTGTTTGAAACAAAACTGTCATAAAAACAGCTTGATGCAGAAACGAAAAAGGAGCCGAAGCTCCTTGATCATCTGAGTACTCTATGTAGAGCGACCGATTAACTGTGGCGAGGGAGCTTGCTCCCGCTCGGCTGCGTAGCCGCCGTAAAACGGCGTATGCAAACCACCGGTTGAGGACCGCTTCGCGATCCAGCGGGAGCAAGCTCCCTCGCCACAAAAGCCCTATGGTTGCTGCCAAAGCCCATTTTACTGGCCAGGAATGTCCTTGCGCAGTTTCACCGGGTCTTGCTGCTTCTTCTTTTTCGCAATCGCGGTGCGCATCTTGATATTGATCGCTTCCACGGCCAGCGAGAACGCCATGGCGAAGTAGACGTAGCCTTTTGGCACATGTACGTCGAAGGATTCAGCGATCAGCACGGTACCGACGATCAACAGGAACGACAGTGCCAGCATCTTGAGCGACGGGTGCTTGTCGATGAACGAGCTGATGGTGCCGGCAGCCAGCATCATCACCAGTACGGCGACGACGATTGCCGCAACCATGACCGGCACATGGGAAACCATGCCGACCGCAGTGATCACCGAGTCCAGAGAGAACACGATGTCGATGATCGCGATCTGGATGATCGTGTACAGGAAGTTGCCGCCTTTGCCTGTTGGCTCTTCGCTGGTTTCGTCTTCACCTTCCAGCGCGTGGTACATCTCTTGCGAGCTCTTCCACAGCAGGAACAGACCACCGAAGAACAGAATCAGGTCGCGTCCGGAAATACCCTGGCCGAGGACCTCGAACAGATCGGCGGTAAGTTGCATGACCCAGGTGATCGACAGCAGCAACGCGATTCGCGTGACCATCGCCAACGCCAGACCGAAGATCCGGGTGCGCTGCTGCATGTGCTTGGGCATGCGGCTGACCAGGATCGAGATCATGATGATGTTATCGATACCCAGGACAATTTCCAGGGCGGTCAGGGTGAAGAAGGCAACCCAGATTTCAGGGTTGGTCAGCCATTCCATGTGTATTCCTTTGAGCGAGTGTTAAACCACGAAGGGCCCGGGCTTCAAAAAACAAAGCCTGGACCCGTCTTGGTGAGTCTTGAGCTTATAGAGTGCTGAACAGCGGAAAAATCCCCATCAGCAATGCTGCAACCAGTATGCACATGCACACCAGCACTGCCCACTTCAGGGTAAAGCGCTGATGGTCACCGAAGTCGATCCCGGCCAGAGCCACCAACAAGTACGTCGATGGTACCAACGGGCTCAGCAAGTGGACGGGCTGACCGACGATCGAGGCACGTGCCATTTCAACTGCGGTTATACCGTAATGACTCGCGGCTTCGGCAAGTACTGGTAACACGCCGTAATAAAAAGCATCGTTCGACATGAAGAACGTGAACGGCATGCTCACCAGCGCGGTAATCACAGCCAGGTACGGGCCGAGGAAATCCGGGATGACCGCCAACAGGCTTTTCGACATCGCATCGACCATGCCGGTGCCCGTCAGGATACCGGTGAAGATACCGGCCGCGAAGATTAAACCGACCACTGCCAGCACGCTACCGGCATGAGCGGCGACGCGGTCTTTCTGCATTTGCAGGCACGGGTAGTTGACGATCATCGCGATACTGAACGCCACCATGAACAGCACCGGCAACGGCAACAGACCGGCGATCAGGGTGCACATCAAGGCCAGCGTCAACGCGCCGTTGAACCAGATCAGTTTCGGACGACGGGCATCCGGGAACTGCGAAACGCTGATCTCGCTGTGGTCGATTTCATCGCCGGCCAGGTGCAATTCACCCAGACGAGCGCGCTCGCGTTTACCGTAGAAGTAGGCAATCGCCAGGATTGCCACGACGCCCGCCAGCATCGCCGGAATCATCGGTACGAAAATATCGGACGGGTCGACATGCAGCGCACTGGCTGCACGCGCGGTCGGACCGCCCCAAGGCGTCATGTTCATCACGCCACCGGCGAGGATGATCAGGCCGGCCATGATTCGCGGGCTCATGCCGATGCGGCTGTAGAGCGGCAGCATGGCGGCGACGCAGATCATGTAAGTGGTCGCGCCGTCACCATCGAGGGAAACGACGAGCGCCAGTACGGCGGTGCCGACCGACACTTTCAGCGGGTCGCCCTTGACCAGTTTGAGGATCTTGCGCACGGCCGGGTCGAACAGGCCGGAGTCGATCATCAGGGCGAAGTACAGAATGGCGAACATCAGCATCACGCCGGTCGGCGCAAGCTTGGTGATGCCTTCGAGCATCATCGGACCGATCTTCGGTGCAAAACCACCGAACAGGGCAAAAACAATCGGGATGATGATCAATGCGATCAGCGCGGACAGGCGCTTGGTCATGATCAGGAACATGAACGTGATGACCATGGCAAAGCCAAGGAAAGTCAGCATGGGAATACTCCAGGCGTAGCGCGGCTAAGGGAAATGGGCGAACCGGAAGGGCTCAGCGCAGAACGGGAAGCACGAGATGTACGGGCGGAGTGACAGCGAAGCGGCGGGAAGCAGAGGACATCAGAATCACCATTGTTGTTGTTTAATGGACCGTGCGAGCGATAAAACACTGGCAGTGGCCAACCGGTCTGTTGCCGGGAGTAGGGCGATCCTAATCGCGAAAGCTTTCAGCCAGCTTTCGCTGGTGAATGCATTGACCGGATGTGCAACCGGTCGTCGGGCGGGGGAAGGTAGTCAGAACGCGTCGCGACCATCGCGAGCAGGCTCACTCCCACGGAGAGTCTGCGCCGTGCACAGATTTATGGTCACTGGAGATCCCTGTAGGAGTGAGCCTGCTCGCGATGGCGTCAGCGAATACACAACAGGAGGCCCTGTCATGAACGAAATTCACACCGGCGGTTGCCACTGCGGCCAATTGCGCTATCAGTTCAGCGGGCCATTGCACGACATTGCCCACTGCCACTGTTCGATCTGTCGAAAGGTCAGCGGCGGCATCATCACCACCTGGATCACGACGCCCGCATCAGCCTTCGCATGGCTGAAAGGGACGCCTGCGCAGTACGAATCATCATCCAGCTGTGTGCGATATTTCTGTGACAACTGCGGGGCGTAACTGGCATTGGTGACACGCCTGAGCCCCGAGAGCATTGACGTTACGATCGCCACGCTCGATCACCCGGAACAGGCGCCAGCAGAGCGGCACATCTGGACCGACAGCCGTTTGCCCTGGCTGCACCTGGACGAACACCTGCCCTCTGAGCCCGAAGAAACGCTCTGATCAGAACATCGACAGGTTCAACGGCCGGACCTCGCCCATCCAGATCGCGTGATCAGTGTGATCCAGCAGATCGTCACCGGTGTCCGGGTGCAGGAACACCACCAACCCTTTGCGATTAAGCGCCAGCCACGGCAACACATCGCCAATGTATTGCGGTTCGAACGCCAATTGGCAGCTCCAGTCAGGGTGCGGCCCGACCGGACGCTCATGCACGCGCCCCATCTTCACCGCAAACAACTGAGCCGCCTGCTCACACAAGGCCCGCGCCTGATCGATGCTGTTGGCGTCGAAATACACATGGGCGTGATACCCCTTGATCCGTTGCATCTGAATACCTCTGAAACCCAGTCGAACCCTCACCGATTCCCACAGGTCACACGCCATATACGTAGGAATCAAGGAAGCTCAGCCATGAAAAATGCCGAAACGCCCGTTGTGAAAGTGGTGCTCTATGGTGCCATGAGTAGCCTGGGCAGTGCGCTGATGGCTGAAATGCTACGGCGCCAGCACGAAGTGATCGCCATTCTCGACGACCTGACAGCGCTCGCGCCACGACCAGGCTTGCGCGCCAAGAGCGGTGACTTGTTTGATGCCGAACGTGTCAAGCAGAGCGTTGCAGGCAGCTCGGCGGTGGTCTGTCTTTTAGACGCACCGGGGCTGCCGTTCAACAGTGAATACGTGGAAAAAACCATCGTGCCGGGACCGGTCGAGCAAGTGCTGGCGGTCGATGCGTTGATCGAGGGCATGCAGGCATCAAACATTTCCCGGCTGTTCCTGGTGGGCGATTTCGAATTGCTGGACGATCCGGATATAGAAGATCGCCTGCAACGCCACGCTGCTGAAGAAATTCGCGAAGCCCTGCAAAGCAGCTCATTGCAATGGACGATGGTCAACGCGCCGCGCGGAGTGCATGGGCTGACCATTGAACATTTCAGCCAGGTCAGCAGCAGTCTGGAGCCCGGTTTGGCCGAGCCACTTGAACGGTTGAACAGGGTCGCGGTGGGGATTGCCGATGAGCTGCATCTGAACCTGCACGTGGGTGAGCATGTGAGTTTCGTTGCGGCTTCGGCCCACTAAGATCAAAGGATCGCAGCCTTCGGCAGCTCCTACAGGGGATCGCGTGCTCGTGTAGATACTGTCTTGAGCCTCACCGAGCAAGTGCAAGTTTCGCATCGCTTGATTGGCCCGACTTGAGCACGCGATCCCTGTAGGAGCTGCCGAAGGCTGCGATCTTGTGATCTTTTGTAAGCTCACACCGCAATCGAAGGCAACGGCAGCCCATTCAGCGACTGCGCGCTATTGGCCTGCTCTGCCATCAACCAATCCACGAACTGACGAATCAACACCCCACGCCGCTTGCGCTGGGGCAGGACAACGTAATAGCCCAGCCGCGAAATAACCGTTTCAGCGATGGGTCGGCACAACAATCCCTGGGCGAGCAAGTTATCCACAAGGTGGCGCCAGCCAATGGCAACGCCCTGACCGCCGATCGCCGCTTGAATGAGCAAGGTGTAGTTGTCGAAACGCAGCTGCCCGGGCGCGGGTGCCGAATTGATCCCCAACTCGCGAAAAACGCCGCTCCAATCAAACCAGTTACTGCCGTTTTCACCCCGTAAGTGCAACAGCGGAAATTCAAGCAATGAGTGGACGGGCAAGGATAGGGGTCGGTCCTTCAATAACAGCGGGCTGCACACCGGGAAAACTTCTTCGCTGAACAGCCAATGACTCTCGCCCTGCTTGAAACGACCTTCCCCGAACAGAACGGCGACATCGATATCCGTACGCAGCATGTTCTGGCTGCGCTCACTGGTGACGAGACTGACATCAACATTGGGATGCGCCGCGTGGAAGCGGTGCAGTCGCGGCATCAACCAATAGGCGGCGAAGGCAAAATCGGTGGCGACCTGCAGCACCTCGTGCTGGTTCTGTGTACTGATCGCGCTCAATCCTGCATCGATATTCTGCAAACCGAGTTGAACTTGCTCAAACAGGATAGCGCCAGCCTCGGTCAACTCGATGCCGCGATAGATACGATCAAACAAGCGGATGGCGAGCTGATCCTCCAGTCGTTTGATCTGCTGGCTAATGGCCGGCTGCGTAGTGCCAATCTCCGCCGCGGCAGCCGTAAAACTTCGTTGGCGCGCGGCAGCTTCAAATGCGCGCAACAGGTCGAGGGACAAATCACCAAGGGCGTCATACATAAGCTGTGCTTATCCTAGTCATTGCTTGGCATGGGCTTTACCTCAAACTCTATGGATCCCATGCTCGGTCGCAGCACTCTCGCATAAATATTCACTATGGAATGCCGCGATCACATGAAGCGCAAGAATATTCTTTTCATCATGGCCGATCAGATGGCCGCGCCAATGTTGCCGTTCTACGGTCCTTCGCCAATCAAATTACCCAATCTCAGCCGCCTCGCCGCCGAAGGCGTGGTGTTCGACGCCGCCTATTGCAACAGCCCATTGTGCGCGCCGTCGCGCTTTACCCTGGTCAGCGGCCAGTTGCCGAGCAAGATCGGCGCCTACGATAACGCGGCTGACTTCCCCGCCGATGTGCCCACTTATGCTCACTATTTGCGTCGCCTCGGTTATCGCACGGCGCTGTCAGGGAAGATGCACTTCTGCGGTCCCGACCAATTGCATGGCTACGAAGAGCGCCTGACGAGCGACATTTACCCAGCGGATTACGGCTGGTCGGTTAACTGGGACGAACCGGACGTACGACCTACCTGGTTCCACAACATGGCATCGGTGCTCCAAGCCGGTCCGTGCGTGCGTACCAATCAGCTGGATTTCGACGAAGAGGTGGTGTTCAAGGCTCAGCAATATCTGTTTGACCACATCCGCGAGGACGGCGATCAACCTTTCTGCCTGACCGTTTCCATGACGCATCCACACGATCCGTACACCATTCCAAAAGCCTTTTGGGACCTGTATGACGACGCCGACATCCCGCTTCCTGAAACACCGCCTCAGTCCGACCTGGACCCGCACTCCCGGCGACTACTGAAGGTTTACGACCTATGGGACAAGCCGCTGCCTGTGGATAAGATTCGTGACGCACGTCGCGCCTATTTCGGAGCTTGCAGCTATATCGACAGCAATGTCGGCAAACTCCTGCAAACCCTCGAAGATACGGGTTTGATTGATGACACCATCATTGTGTTTTCAGGGGACCATGGCGACATGCTCGGTGAGCGCGGGCTCTGGTACAAAATGCATTGGTTCGAAATGGCGGCCCGCGTGCCGCTGTTGATCAGTTCGCCTGGGCAGTTCGGTGCGGGCAGGATCAGCGCGGCCGTTTCCACTGCCGACTTGCTGCCAACCTTTGTTGAATTGGCTGGCGGTTCGCTCGAGCCTGGATTGCCGCTGGATGGGCGCTCGCTGGTTTCACACTTGAAGGGGCAGGGCGGGCACGACGAAGTGTTTGGCGAGTACATGGCAGAGGGCACCATCAGCCCGTTGATGATGATTCGCCGGGGTGCTTACAAATTCATCTACAGCGAAGACGACCCTTGCCTACTCTTCGACGTACACAACGACCCACGAGAACAGGAAGAGCTCAGTCAGTCGCCGCAGCATCAGCCACTGTTAGCGGAATTTCTCGCCGAGGCACGCGCCAAATGGGATATCCCGGCGATTCACCAACAGGTGCTCGCGAGTCAGCGGCGTCGACGGTTTGTTGCCGACGCGTTGACTATCGGCAAGCTGAAGAGCTGGGATCACCAGCCGCTGGTGGACGCCAGTCAGCAGTACATGCGCAACCACATCGACCTCGATGATCTGGAGCGCAAAGCACGTTATCCACAACCCTGCCAAAACCAATAATGTTAAGGGGAAGTCCATGCAAAGGTTATCCACAGTACTGACGGTCGGGCTATTGGCGCTGGGCAGCGCTTCGGCTTTTGCCGAGCAAAGCTGCGATACGGTGAAAATGGCCGATCCTGGCTGGAGCGACATCGCCGCGACTAACGCCATTACCGGATTTTTGCTGGACGGCATGGGCTACAAGGCCAAAGTCGACACGCTTGCGGTGCCGATAACGTTTGGGGGACTCAAGGACGGCCAGGTCGATGTATTTTTGGGCAACTGGATGCCCGCGCAGCAGGGGTTTTACGACAAGTTCGTCGCCAACGGCGATGTCATTCAATTAGCGAAGAACCTGGACGGAACCGAGTTCACGCTCGCGGTACCGGATTACGTCTGGGATGCGGGTGTGCATAATTTCGCCGACCTGAACAAATTTGCCGACAAGTTCGAGAAAAAAATCTACGGCATCGGCTCTGGCGCGCCAGCGAACATCTCGCTGCAAGACATCATCAAGAAAAACGATTTCGACCTGGGCCAATGGAAACTGGTTGAGTCCAGCGAACAGGCGATGCTGGCGGAAGTGTCACGTGCCGTGAAGAAACAGAAGTTCGTGACCTTCCTCGGCTGGACCCCGCACCCTATGAACGTGCAGCTGAAGATGCATTACCTCAAGGGTGGCGAGAAATACTTTGGCGATACCGGCGCGGTTTATACATTGACCCGAAAAGGTTATGCACAGGCCTGCCCGAATGTTGGCAAGTTGCTCGCCAACCTGAGCTTTACCCAGGAAATGGAGAACAGCATCATGGCTGAGGTGGTGAACAAGAAAGTCAGCAATGCGGACGCCGCTAAAGCCTGGATCAAGGCTAATCCTGCAGTGCTGGATAAATGGCTTGATGGCGTGAAGACGGTTGATGGTAAAGACGCGTTGCCGGCGGTGAAAGCCAAGCTGTAAGGAATCTCCCTGTGGCGAAGGAGCTTGCTCCCTTGCCACAATGATTGCGTTGACCCTGCTACCCTGCGCAAAACCCCACCCGAGAGGACCCATGGCCTTCCCCAGCCGCCATTCGCTCTTCCCCTTCTTAAGCTGGTTGCCCAGACAAACCCGCGCCAGCGTCGGGCGCGACCTTGTCGTCGGCCTGAGCGGTGCGATTCTCGCGTTACCGCAGTCTATTGCCTACGCCCTGATCGCCGGTCTGCCACCGGAGTATGGCTTGTACGCGGCGATCATCCCGGTACTGATCGCCTGTCTTTGGGGTTCGTCGTGGCATTTGATTTGTGGTCCCACCGCAGCGATTTCCATTGTTCTGTACGCGAGTGTCAGCCCTCTGGCCGTTCCTGCTTCACAGGACTACATCACCCTTATCCTGCTGCTTACGTTGTTGGCCGGTATTTTTCAGTGGCTGCTGGGCTTGCTGCGTTTCGGCGCCCTGGTGAATTTCGTCTCCCACTCCGTGGTACTGGGCTTCACGCTAGGCGCGGCGGTGGTGATTGCGATCGGTC
This sequence comes from Pseudomonas sp. LBUM1643, assembly GCF_059716215.1. Taxonomy (NCBI): domain Bacteria; kingdom Pseudomonadati; phylum Pseudomonadota; class Gammaproteobacteria; order Pseudomonadales; family Pseudomonadaceae; genus Pseudomonas; species Pseudomonas sp. LBUM1643. The sequence goes on along the minus strand of NZ_CP166813.1, from coordinate 24,707 downwards.
AGTTGCCGAATTTACTGGGGCTGGACCTGCCCAGTCAGGCCACGGCGCTGGACAGTTTCATGACGCTGCTCCAGCACCTCGGTCAATTTGACAGGGCCTCACTGATACTGGGCCTGGCGACCGTTGTCGTGGGCGTCTTCTTGAAATGGCTGCTGCCACGCTGGCCGACGCTGTTGATCACACTGGTACTGGCAGGGCTGCTGGTATGGCTTTGGCCATCGATGTTCGGTCATGTGAAACTGGTCAGTGCCTTTGTCGGACGGCTGCCGCCGTTCAGCCCGGTGCCGCTGGATCTGGACCTGATCCTGCGCTTGCTGCCCAGCGCAGTGGCGGTCGGGATGCTTGGGCTGGTGACGAGTTTGTCGATCGCACGCTCCCTGTCGGCGCGATCGCAGCAACTGCTTGATGCCAATCAAGAGGTCCGCGCCCAGGGTTTATCGAACATCGTCGGCGCATTTTTTTCCGGTTCACTGTCAGCCGGCTCGTTTACTCGCTCGGGCCTGAGCTACGAAGCGGGCGCCTGCTCGCCATTGGCTGGCGTGTTTTCAGCGTTGTGGGTAGCGCTGTTCGCGATTTTCGGTGCGGCGCTGATCGCGCACATTCCCATTCCAGCGATGGCCGGCAGTATTTTGTTGATCGCCTGGGGGCTGGTGGACCATCGCGGCATTCGTGCGCTATTGCGGGTCAGTCGCGCCGAATTTGTCGTGATGGCGCTGACCTGTGTCGCCACGCTGCTGCTGGAATTGCAGACGGCGATCTACGCCGGGGTGCTGGCTTCGCTGTTTTTCTACCTCAAGCGCACCTCGCAACCGCGGGTGCAGCATTGGCGTGAGGGCGACGAGGACATTTTGCGCGTGGGTGGTTCGATCTTCTTTGGCGCCAGCCATTACCTGCAGGTGCGCTTGCAACGCATGCACGGTGAGCGCGTGGTGATCGAGGCGCAGCAGATCAATTTCATCGACTACTCGGGAGTCGAAATGCTCCACCAGGAAGCGCGACGCCTGCTGAAACAGAATCGCAGCCTGACCCTGCGGCGGGCTCGGCCTCAGGTGGTGGAAGAATTAAGAAAACTGGAGGGCGCGGAACACTGCCCGATCCGGTTTGAAGATTGAAACAAATTATTGAGAACGACGGATAATTTGCTCCCGCTCGGGTGCGAAGCGCCCGCAGAATTTGGGGCTGCTTCGCAGCCCAGCGGGAGCGAGCTCCCTCGCCACAACGTTCTAAAGCGCCAATTGCCGGCGCAGTTCAGCCAGCACCGGCGCCGTGTCCGGGCGCACGCCGCGCCACAGGTAGAACGCTTCCGCCGCCTGTTCTGCCAGCATCCCCAACCCGTCCATTGCCACGGCCGCGCCATGCGCCTGGGCCCAGCGACAGAACGAAGTCGGTTCCTTGCCGTACATCATGTCGTAGCACACCGTCTTGCCCGGCTCGATCAAGCTGCTGGCAATCGGTGGAACATCGCCCGACAGGCTCGCGGAGGTCGCGTTGATGATCAGGTCCACCGATTCCTTCAACCAATCAAAACCACTGGCTGATACCGGACCGAGATCGGCAAACAGCTCCGCCAGCAACTCGGCTTTTTCCACCGTGCGATTGGCGATGATCACCGAAGCAGGCTGTTCAGCCAGTAACGGTTCAAGCGCGCCACGCACTGCGCCACCGGCGCCCAGCAACAGAATGCGCTTACCCTTGAGGCTGAAACCGGCATTCACCTTCAGATCCCGCACCAGCCCGGCGCCGTCGGTGTTGTCGCCCAGCAGCGTGCCATCGGCCAGTTTACTCAGGGTGTTCACCGCACCGGCCCGTTGTGCCCGCTTGGTCAGGCTGTCAGCAAGGCGATAGGCCTCTTCCTTAAAGGGCACCGTGACATTTGCCCCCCGACCTTCGCGGAAAAACGCCCGGGCAAAGTCGGAAAAATCGTCGAGCGGCGCCAGCGAGGTGCTGTAGTCCAATTGCTGCGCGGTCTGTTCAGCGAACAGACGATGGATCAATGGCGATTTGCTGTGGCCAATCGGGTTGCCGAATACGACGTAACGGTCCATCGGTAGTGCTCCTTCAGGCCTTGGCCAACCAATCGCGGTCTTGCAGGAAGTACTCGGTCAGGCGTGCTTCTTCGCTACCCGGTTCGGCCTTCCAGTCATAGCTCCAGCGCACTTGCGGAGGCAGGGACATGAGGATCGATTCGGTACGCCCCCCCGATTGCAGGCCAAACAACGTACCGCGGTCGTAGACCAGGTTGAACTCGACATAACGGCCACGACGGAATTCCTGGAACTCGCGCTGCCTGGCAGTGAATGCATCGTTCTTGCGGCGCTGAACGATCGGCAGGTACGCGTCGATGAACGCGTCACCGATGGCGCGCATGAAGGCGAAGCTGGTGTCGAAATCCCACTCGTTCAAATCATCGAAAAACAGGCCGCCAATACCGCGCGGTTCGTGGCGATGCTTGATGTGGAAGTAACTGTCGCACCACGCCTTGTAGCGCGAGTAAACATCCGGGCCGAACGGTGCACACGCCTGCTCGGCAACGCGGTGCCAGTGAACGCAGTCTTCTTCATTACCGTAGTAAGGGGTCAGGTCGAAGCCACCACCGAACCACCAGACCGGCTCCTCTCCTTCTTTTTCAGCAATGAAAAAGCGCACGTTGGCGTGGGAAGTCGGTACATGCGGGTTGTGCGGGTGGATCACCAGGGACACGCCGAGCGCTTCGAAGCCACGGCCGGCCAGTTCTGGTCGATGAGCGCTGGCAGACGGTGGGAGACCGCTACCAAACACGTGGGAAAAGTTGACGCCGCCTTTTTCGATGAGGGCTCCGTTTTCAATCACTCGGGTTCGGCCGCCACCGCCGGCTGTCCGGGTCCAGGCGTCTTCGACGAAATGCGTGCCGCCGTCTTCGGCTTCCAAAGCAGCGCAAATGCGGTCTTGCAGGTCGAGCAGGTAGGCTTTTACGGCCTCGGTGCGGGTCGTCATGTCATCACCTTGAATCGGGCAAAGCTACGCGGCGCACGAATGGCCGGCGGCAAATTGCTGCGTAGGATAACACCGCACCCTGTTCGACCGCAGTTGACGAAGATCAAGGTTGGGAGTTCGATAGACGGCTTCGCGCTACAACACTCGTAGCCAAGACCTTAAGGAGAGTTCTGATGGCAAAGCGTATCCAGTTCCGCGCCCACGGCGGACCAGAAGTGCTCGAGTACGTCGACTACCAGCCCGCCGAACCCGGCCCGCAGCAAGTACGCGTGGCCAACAAGGCCATCGGCTTGAACTTCATTGACACCTATTTCCGCAGCGGGCTGTATGCACCGCCGGCCCTGCCATCGGGCCTGGGCGCAGAGGGCGCGGGGGTGGTCGAGGCAGTCGGCAGTGAAGTCACCCGTTTCAAGGTCGGTGATCGAGTGGCCTACGGCAGCGGCCCATTGGGTGCTTACAGCGATGTTCACGTCCTGCCGGACGCTAATCTGGTGCACCTGCCTGATGCGATCAGTTTCGAACAGGCGGCCGGTGTGATGCTTAAAGGACTGACCGTCCAGTACCTGCTGCGCCAAACCTATGACCTCAAGAGTGGCGAGACCATTCTGTTCCACGCTGCCGCGGGTGGTGTGGGTTCATTGGCCTGCCAGTGGGCCAAAGCCTTGGGAGTGAAGTTGATCGGCACCGTCAGCTCCCCGGAAAAAGCCGCCTTGGCGAAAGCGAATGGCGCTTGGGCGACCATTGATTACAGCCACGAAAACGTAGCGCAGCGCGTGCTGGAGTTGACCGACGGCAAAAAAGTCCCGGTGGTGTATGACGGTGTTGGCAAGGACACCTGGCTGACGTCGCTCGACAGCGCTGCGCCTCGCGGCCTGGTGGTGAGCTTTGGCAATGCGTCTGGCGCGGTGGACGGCGTGAATCTGGGGATTTTGTCGGCGAAGGGTTCGCTGTACGTGACCCGTCCCACACTTGCCACTTATGCCAACAACGCCGAAAACCTGCAGCGCATGGCGGATGAGCTGTTCGAGATGATCAGCAGCGGGAAGTTGAAAGTGGATATCAGCCAGAAATATTCCTTGGCTGATGCGGCGAAGGCGCAGACGGAGTTGTCAGCGCGGCGTACCACGGGTTCGACTGTTCTGTTGCCTTGAGGACGCCATCGCTGGCAAGCCAGCTCCCACGGATTCAGTGTCGTAAACATGTTATGTGGACGACCAAAATCCTGTGGGAGCTGGCTTGCCAGCGATGAACGATGACTCGGTCTCAATCCGGGCGCACAACATGCCCGGTGGCCAGGTCCCGAATCACGCTCGGGTTCTTGCGCCCGCCGAGGTTTCCGCCCAGGACCAGATCAACCTGTCCACGGAAATACTGCTCGACGCGAATCCGCGTACGCGCCGCCGGCCTGCCTTGCGGGTTTGCCGAGGTCGACACCAACGGCCCGACCAGCGAACACAAATCCCTGACCTGCGGGTGATCGCTGACGCGCAGCGCCACGGTTTCATGCACGCCGGTAATCCACTGGGGCAACAGGTTCTGATGCGGCACCAGCCAGGTATTCGGTCCCGGCCAGGTGCTGGCCATGCGGTCCATCCACAGCTCTGGGAAGTCTTCGAAAAGAAAGTCGAACTGCCGAATGTTGTCGGCCACCAGAATCAGTCCCTTTTCCATGGACCGACCCTTGATCATCAGGAGCCGCTCTACCGCTTGTTGGTCCCACGGATCACATCCCAGCCCCCACACCGCTTCGGTTGGATAGGCAATGACCGCTCCTGCGCGAACGGCTTGCGCGGCTTGTTGCACACGCCAACTGTTGACCATGAAAAACTCTCCGGAATAAGGCTCTGCGCAGTTTACCGTTCTTCCTTGTAAAACCTAGCTCACCCGCGCAAACCAGCGCCCGCTTTCACAAACGGCCCTGCCGTCCATTTCCAGCTCCGTCAAAGCGGCCAGCACTTTCGGCAAAGCCCAGCCGCTGCTGATGGATAAAGCTTCGCTGGTGTGCGGCGCCGCATGGAGCAGGATAAGCAATGGATGACTCACGGGCGGTGTCTCTGAAGACAACGGCAATTGTTGCCAGCCGCGTAACGCTTCAAGAATATGCTCGATGGTTTCAACCAGCACCGCACCGTCGCGGATCAGTTGGTGACATCCCTTGGCGCCGGGATGATGAATCGATCCTGGAATCGCATACACCTCGCGACCTTGCTCCGCTGCCAGTCTCGCGGTGATCAACGAACCGCTGGCAACGCTCGCCTCGACCACCAGCACCCCGAGGGATAAACCGCTGATGATTCGGTTGCGCCGGGGGAAGTTGCTGGCGGTGGGTCCGGCGTCCAGCGGGAACTCAGAAACGACCGCGCTACCGGACGCGATCATGGCGTCGGCCAAGCGTTGATTGCGCTGTGGATAAAAGTTTTCAAGACCCGTGCCAAGTACCCCGACCGTTCGACCACCGACATCGACTGCTGCTTGATGCGCTGCGGCATCAATTCCCAAGGCCAGGCCACTGGTAATGACAAAACCGGCACCCGCCAGGCTTCGGGAAAACGCTGCGGCAGTGTCCATTCCCGGACGTGATGCTCGGCGGCTGCCCACCATCGCCAACTGCGGCTTTTCCAGAATGCCTGGATCACCTGCCACGAATAGCAGAGGAGGCGCATCGCTGATTTCGGCCAGCAGCGCCGGATAGTCAGGTTGGTCCCACATCAGTAAATGCTGGCCCGGACGCTCTAACCAGGCCAATGCATGACTGGCGCCGTCACGAACTTCAACGGCTCGTCGAGCCTCTGCGCAAGCAAAAGGCAAACCCAGCGACTTCCAGGCACTCGCCGGTGCGCCTAGCGCTTTGGACGCCGAACCGAAGGCTTCGAGCAGTTTCTTGAATCGCGCAGGACCGAGTTCAGGCAAACGGTGCAGGCGTAAACGGGCTTCCAGCTCCGCAGGGGATACTGGTGTCACGGCTGGCAGTGTCATGGATCATCCTTGATCGTTATGAGCCCCGTTCAAACGGGAATAAGCTGTGGATAACTCTGTTGGTAACTTGTTGAGCAAACTAAGGATTTCGCACCTTGTCCATCACCGCCAAAGAGCGCGATGCATTAAGGACCAATCCATAGCTAAGCTTGTCGTAGGTGCGAAAAACCATGAGCAAACCGGCACGCTCATCGGGGATTTTCAAGGGTTGTCCGGTGATCCGGTCCCGTACGGTTTCGCCGGTTTTCATCACCACCAGTACGTTGCCTTCCGCTAGACCATCACGCTGGCCCTTGTTGAGGGTGACCACATCCATCGCGCCAATTTGCGTGACGCCGCGAGGCACATCGATGATCAAGCCGTTGATTTCACTTTTTGGCGAGCTGGGCATGAACGTCGAGTTGATCGATCGTTCTTCGCCGCTGAACAAACGATCTCCGAGGCGTATTTCCTGCGTGGTGCGTTGCACGGCGAGGGTGGCGACATCGCCTTCGGAGGCCACAATCTCGCCGCCGCCGATGTCGTCCGCGTTGATGCCCAGAAATTCCTTGCTGTCCGGATCGGTGTAGACCTTGCCCTGACGGAAGATGCCGTACACCGGCTGGTTCGGATCGAAATGGCCGCGAGCGAAAATCCGGTCGCCGTTGCCACTGAGCACGCGCTCCGCATCGCCAGCGACGATGTAGGGCGCCTTGTCGAAGTCTTCAGCCTTGTCGACGATGCGATTGCTGAGCAGGAAGCTGTTGATCGATTGCAGTGGAATGCTCGGAATGGCCTCCGCCACCGGCGAACTGCGGATGCGCGGCGACAGCTTGATAGTGCCCCTGGAAGCCCCACGATTGAGGGTCAGGCGCGGCTGGCCGTTGACGTAGACAAGCGAAAGCGAGTCGCCGGGATAAATAAGATTGGGGTTTTCGATCTGGGGATTGGCCTGCCAAAGCTCTGGCCATTTCCACGGTTCACGCAGGAATTTTCCCGATATGTCCCAGAGTGTGTCTCCAGCCACCACTGTGTATTGCTGTGGAAAACCTTCCCTGAGTTGCACTTGCCCGTGTGCCAAACCGGCCGAAGCCAGAAGGAGCAGGGCGAGTAGTGATTTCCTCATGCGGTGAATCCCTTTATTATGTGCGTTCGCGTGAAACGCCAGAGCCCTCGTGGCTCGCTCCCGACTCTTGAGAGAAAAGGGAGCTACGCTTCACAACGGTAGCCTGCATCTTCGGACCCGCCAGGCCATCGACCCGACTTTACCTCACACGTGCAGCAAATAAGCTTATGGCCATTTTAGACATCCTCGAATTTCCCGACTCGCGCCTGCGCACTATCGCCAAACCTGTGGCCGTAGTGGACGACGAAGTGCGTCAGTTGGTCGACGACATGTTTGAAACAATGTATGAAGCGCCAGGCATCGGCCTCGCCGCGACCCAGGTCAACGTGCACAAACGTATCGTCGTGATGGACCTCTCCGAAGACCGCACGGAACCCCGGGTGTTTATCAACCCCGAGTTCGAATCCCTGACAGACGAGATGGAGCAGTATCAGGAGGGTTGCCTCTCGGTACCGGGCTTCTACGAAAACGTTGATCGCCCGCAGAAGGTCAAGGTCAAGGCCCTGGATCGCGACGGCCAGCCTTACGAACTGATCGCCGAAGGCCTGCTCGCCGTGTGCATCCAGCACGAATGCGACCACCTCAATGGCAAATTGTTCGTTGATTACCTGTCCAACCTCAAACGCGACCGAATCAAGAAGAAACTGGAAAAGCTCCATCGCCAGAACGCTTGATGCCCTCCTATCAAAGGCTTGCTGCGGCAAGCCTTTTTCTTTTCAGAGATTGCTCCCATGACTGAGCCACTGCGCATCGTCTTTGCCGGCACCCCGGAATTCGCCGCCGAACACCTCAAGGCCCTGCTCGACAGCCCCTACGAGATCGTTGCGGTCTACACCCAACCGGATCGTCCGGCGGGCCGTGGGCAAAAACTGATGCCAAGCCCGGTCAAGCAGCTCGCGCTGGAAAACCAGATTCCGGTGTTGCAGCCTCCGACCCTGCGCAACGAAGACGCTCAGGCAGAACTGGCCGCGCTCAAGCCGGATTTGCTGGTGGTGGTGGCCTACGGTTTGATCCTGCCGCAAGCGGTGCTGGATATTCCGCGTCTGGGTTGTATCAACAGTCACGCGTCCTTGCTGCCGCGCTGGCGCGGAGCGGCACCGATCCAGCGTGCCGTTGAAGCCGGCGACAGCGAAAGTGGCGTGACCGTGATGCGTATGGAGCTGGGCCTCGATACCGGGCCGATGCTGCTCAAAGCCATTACACCGATCACGGCGCAGGACACGGGCGGCAGTCTCCACGACCGTCTGGCTGAACTTGGCCCACCGGCAGTCCTGCAGGCGATTGCCGGTCTCGCTGCCGGTACGCTGGTCGGCGAAGTGCAGGACGACAGCCTCGCCACCTACGCGCACAAACTGAACAAGGACGAAGCACGCATCGACTGGAGCCGCCCTGCCGTTGAGCTGGAGCGCCTGGTTCGCGCCTTCAATCCGTGGCCGATTACCCACAGCACGCTCAATGGCGAAGCACTGAAAGTGCTGGCCGCAAGCCTCGCCGAAGGTAAGGGCGCACCGGGGGCAATTCTCAGTGCCAGCAAAGACGGCTTGATCGTCGCCTGCGGTGAACAGGCGTTGTGCCTGACTCGCCTGCAGTTGCCCGGCGGCAAGGCGCTGAACTTCAGCGACTTCTTCAACAGCCGTCGTGAGAAATTCGCCGTCGGCACGGTGCTTGGACAAGTGGCGGACGCTCAATGAACCCGCGTCTGGCCGCCGCCAAGGCACTGGCTGCTGTTCTGAACGGAAAAGCCTCACTCAACAGTTCGCTGCCGACGCAGATGGACAAGGTTGAAGACCGCGATCGTGGTTTCACCCAGGACCTGGCGTTCGGGACCGCTCGCTGGCAACCGCGTTTGTCCGCACTGGCAGCCAAGCTGCTGCAGAAACCCTTCAAGGCAGCAGACGCCGATGTCGAAGCGCTGTTGTTGGTCGGTCTCTATCAACTGCTCTACACCCGCGTCCCGGCCCACGCCGCCATTGGCGAAACCGTCGGTTGCGCCGACAAGTTGAAAAAGCCCTGGGCGAAGGCTTTGCTCAACGCCGTGCTGCGCCGCGCCCAACGCGAAAGTGAAGCGCTGCTGGCTGAACTGGAACACGACCCGGTAGTGCGCACCGCGCATCCGCGCTGGCTGCAAAAATCCCTCAAGGCGTTCTGGCCTGAACAATGGGAAGCGATTTGCGCCGCGAACAACGCCCATCCGCCGATGATTCTGCGGGTCAACCGCCGCCATCACTCCCGCGACGCGTATCTCGGTGTGCTGAGTGAGGCCGGCATCGCTGCCAGCGCGTGCGTATACAGCCAGGACGGCATCATCCTCGATGCCGCGGCCGACGTGCGCAGTCTTCCGGGTTTCGCCGAAGGCTGGATCAGCGTGCAGGACGAAGCGGCGCAACTGGCTGCCGATCTGCTGGATCTGGCACCGGGCCAACGGGTACTCGACGCCTGCTGCGCACCGGGGGGCAAGACTTGCCACATTCTTGAAGCCGAGCCTGCTCTTGCAGGTGTCGTGGCGGTAGACCTGGAAGCCAAGCGCCTGGTGCGCGTGCGGGAAAACCTTGCACGCCTGGGACTGAGCGCGGAGCTGATCGCTGCCGACGGCCGTGACACGGCAAACTGGTGGGACGGCAAGCCGTTCCAGCGCATCCTGCTCGACGCACCGTGTTCGGCGACTGGCGTGATTCGTCGCCACCCGGACATCAAGCTGACTCGCCAACCCGACGACATCGCAGCATTGGCTGTCCTTCAGGGCGAGTTGCTGGACGCCATGTGGATAACCCTGGAAGTGGGCGGCATTCTTCTGTACGCCACCTGCTCCACGCTACCCACCGAGAACACGGAAGTGATCGAGGCTTTCCTGGCTCGCACACCGGGTGCCCGTGAACTGGACCTCGCCACAGCGGCCGGCATCAAGCAGCCCCATGGTCGCCAATTGCTGGCGCAGCAAGGCGGGCACGACGGTTTCTACTACGCCAAGCTGATCAAGATCGCCGCCGCGCGCGGTTAACCGGTTTAAGGGAGTGACTGGATGAAAATCATCATCCTCGGCGCGGGGCAGGTCGGCGGTTCGCTGGCTGAACACTTGGCCAGCGAAGCCAATGACATCACCGTGGTCGATACCGATAGCGAACGCCTGCGTGACCTCGGTGACCGGCTGGACATTCGTACCGTGCAAGGCCGCGGTTCGCTGCCAACGGTGCTGCGTCAGGCCGGCGCGGACGACGCCGACATGCTGGTGGCCGTGACCAACAGCGACGAAACCAACATGGTGGCGTGCCAGGTTGCCCACACCCTGTTCCATACGCCGACCAAGATTGCCCGTGTCCGTGAAGCTGCGTACCTCACACGCGCCGAACTGTTCGACAACGAAGCGATTCCGGTGGACGTGCTGATCAGCCCGGAACAAGTGGTCACCAATTACATCAAGCGCCTGATCCAGCATCCGGGCGCGTTGCAGGTAATCGACTTCGCTGAAGGCAAGGCGCAGCTGGTGGCCGTGAAGGCTTATTACGGCGGACCTTTGGTAGGTCAGCAACTTCGGCAATTGCGTGAGCACATGCCGAACGTGGAAACCCGCGTCGCAGCGATTTTCCGTCGTGACCGACCGATTTTGCCCCAAGGCGACACCGTGATCGAAGCGGATGACGAAGTGTTTTTCATTGCCGCCAAAGCGAACATTCGTGCGGTGATGAGCGAAATGCGCCGCCTTGATGAAACCTACAAGCGCATCGTCATCGCCGGTGGCGGACAAATCGGTGAGCGTCTGGCCGAGGCCATCGAGAGCCGCTATCAGGTCAAGATCATCGAGATGAACCCGATCCGCTGCCGCCATCTGTCCGACACCCTGGACAGCACGGTCGTGTTGCAGGGCAGCGCCTCGGACCGCGATTTGCTGCTCGAAGAAAATATTGCAGACGCGGACCTCTTCCTGGCCCTGACCAACGACGACGAAGCCAACATCATGTCTTCGCTACTGGCTAAACGTCTGGGTGCGAAGAAGGTGATGACCATCATCAACAACCCGGCCTACGTCGACCTGATCCAGGGCGGCGATATCGACATCGCCATCAGCCCGCAACTGGCCACCATCGGCACCTTGCTCGCCCACGTGCGTCGCGGCGATATCGTCAGCGTGCATTCGTTACGTCGGGGTGCGGCGGAAGCCATCGAGGCAATTGCCCATGGTGATGCAAAGTCGAGCAAAGTGATTGGCAAGGCCATCGAGAACATCGGCCTGCCACCGGGCACGACTATTGGGGCGATCATCCGCGATGAAGAAGTGATCATTGCCCATGACGACACGGTGATCGAAACGGGCGACCATGTGATTCTGTTCCTTGTGGATAAAAAGCATATCCGGGATGTGGAAAAGCTGTTTCACGTGGGGTTGAGCTTTTTCTGATCCCTGTTCCGCGGTGGCTGGACTGGCCTCTTCGCGGGCAAGCCCGCTCCCACAGGAATATCAGCCGTCCGTAAATACGTGTTCACTGCAACACCCTGTGGGAGCGGGCTTGCCCGCGATGGCGATCTAACTAAACCAGCCCCAATCCTGACACCCATCTACAAGGAATCCACCATGATCGAATCCCTGGAAAAGATGCTCGCCAAGGGTGTGGATAACGCTTTGCTGCGCTTCGGCCTGGGCAAGGGTTATCTGGATCTGGGCGACAACGCCAAGGCGGCCGAGCATTTCCAGCGTTGTGTCGAATTCGACCCCAAGTATTCGGCGGCGTGGAAGCTGTTGGGCAAAGCCTGGCTGGCGCAGGCGGATTTTCCGGCTGCACGTCAGGCATGGGAACAGGGCCTCGAAGCCGCCCGCGCCCATGGCGACAAGCAGGCGGAGAAGGAGATGACGGTGTTTCTGAAGAAGCTTGAGCGTCAGGCTCACTGATCAGAGATAGCGCAGCCCAATGCCATCGGCATCTACCAGCACAACTTCCATGCGCACTTGCGGCGCACCAGTGGGTAACCCCTGCACCTGACCATAAACCACCGCGCCTTTGGGCAACGACGACAGGCGCGGATGCTTGACGTAGACACCCGTGGTCGACAGATTGCGGGTCTGGCCGAGGCATTCGCCGAAGCTGTCGTGACTGATCTTGATGCGAAATGATTTACGGTGTTCGGACATCTTCAGCGCCCTTATTGAACGGGTTGTGGATAACCTGAAGAGCAAGATCAAAAGATCGCAGCCTTCGGCAGCTCCTACAGGTTATCCACAGAGCGTGCCACTTACGTCAATACCAGCGTTCTTCACCTGGCGGCCGCTTCTTGAAGCGTTTCATGCTCCACATGTATTGGCTCGGGTAAGCCGCCACGTAGCGCTCGACCACTTTGCTCATGGCGGCACAAGACGTTTCGGTGTCGGTGCTGTACATGGCCTCTGGTGCGGCTTCGAGAATCACCTTATAGCCTGAGCCGTCCGGCAGCCGCAGGGCATGCAGAAACACGCCGACCGCTTTGCCGCCAGCCAACATGTTGGGCACGAATTTGCTGGTCAGGGCCTTGGTGGCGAAGAAGGGCACGAAGATTCCGGCAGATTCGGACGGTTCCGGGTCAGCCGGAATACCCACTGCACCACCTTTGCGCACTTCCTTGATGACACTGAGAATGCCTTCCTTGGTGGAGGCCGCTACGCGGTTACCCAGTTGCACCCGCTGCTTGCGCAGCAAATCATCCACCGCCTTCAATTTTGGCGGGCGATAAAAAATAATCGGCTTGCACTGGCTGCAATAGAAGTGATTCAGCACTTCCCAGTTGCCCAGATGACTGGTGATGCCGACCACGCCTTTACCCGACGCCAGGGCGTCCTTCAAAACATCGAGCCCTTCGACTTCACGTACCAGATCGATGGAGCGCTGAGCCGGCCAGATCCACGCGCACGCGCTTTCGGTCAGGGATTTGCCGATGTCTTTGAGGCTCTGGCCAACCAGACGCTCGCGTTCGGCCGGGTCCATGTCCGGAAAACACTTGGCCAGGTTGATCCGCACCACATCACGGGAACGGTTGGGGGTTTTCCACATCAACCAGCCAATCGCCGAACCTACTCCCTGCACTGCCCGCCATGGAAGCAGGGCAAACAACCGCAGAGCGCCTACCAGCAAGGCGCCTTTAAACTTATCCACAGGTCACTCCTGATCTTGTGCTGTGCGCGAGGCGGCCATTCTAACCGCCGTTCGCCAACGTCGCGTAGCGATCGCAATCCTGGGTATGGTCCATGACCATGCCCGAGGCCTGCATCAGCGCATAACAAATGGTCGGTCCGACGAACGTGAACCCGGCCTTTTTCAAGCCTTTGCTCATTTCCACGGCGACCGGGGTCACCGCTGGCACTTCGCTGCGATCCTTAAAATGATTGATCACTGGCGTACCGTTAACGAAGGACCAGAGAAACGCCACCGGGTCCTCCAACGCCAGCCAGGCTTGGGCATTGCGCCGGGCAGCATTGAGTTTGAGACGATTGCGAATGATCCCCGGATCGAGCATCAGCTCATCGATTTCCGCATCGCTCATTTGCGCCACGCGCTGGACGTCGAAGCCGAACAGCACCTCGCGATAACGCTCGCGTTTACGCAGCACGGTGATCCATGAGAGGCCGGCCTGGAACCCTTCGAGCAAAAGCAACTCGAACAATCCCTGCGCATCGCGAAGCGGCGCGCCCCACTCCTGATCGTGATAAGCCATGTACAGCGGATCTTCGGAACACCAAAAGCAGCGTGGCATAAGGCTCCAGGGGGCGTGCGCAGGACCGAATCGGGTATACTCCCGCTCTTTAAATCGCAGCCCAAGAAACAGGTGAATTTCGTGAGCCAGCCTACGCCAGCCGTGCGTACCTTCCAAGACTTGATCCTCGCCCTCCAGCAATACTGGGCCGAGCAAGGTTGCGTGGTACTTCAGCCCTACGATATGGAAGTAGGCGCCGGCACTTTCCACACAGCCACGTTTCTGCGCGCCATCGGCCCGGAAACCTGGAACGCCGCTTATGTGCAGCCCAGTCGTCGCCCGACTGACGGCCGCTACGGCGAAAACCCGAACCGTCTGCAGCACTACTATCAGTTCCAGGTAGTCCTGAAGCCGAACCCGGACAACTTCCAGGAACTGTACCTGGGCTCCCTCAAGCACGTCGGTCTGGACCCGCTGGTCCACGACATTCGTTTCGTCGAAGACAACTGGGAGTCGCCGACCCTGGGCGCCTGGGGTCTGGGCTGGGAAGTCTGGCTCAACGGCATGGAAGTGACGCAGTTCACCTACTTCCAGCAAGCGGGCGGCATTGAGTGCTACCCGGTGACCGGCGAGATCACCTACGGTCTCGAGCGTCTGGCCATGTACCTGCAAGGCGTGGACTCGGTCTACGACCTGGTCTGGGCTGACGGCCCGATGGGCAAAGTGACCTACGGCGACGTGTTCCACCAGAACGAAGTCGAGCAGTCGACCTACAACTTCGAACACGCCAACGTCGAGAAGCTGTTCGAGTTGTTCGACTTCTACGAGAGCGAAGCCAAGCGCCTGATCGAACTCGACCAGCCGTTGCCGCTGCCGAGCTACGAAATGGTGTTGAAGGCCTCCCATACCTTCAACCTGCTGGATGCGCGCCGGGCGATCTCGGTGACCGCGCGTCAGCAATACATTCTGCGCGTGCGCACCCTGGCGCGTTCCGTTGCGCAAGCCTACCTGCTGGCTCGCGCCAAGCTGGGCTTCCCGATGGCGACCCCGGACCTGCGTGATGAAGTACTGGCCAAGCTGGAGGCTGCACAATGAGTGCTCTGGATTTTCTGGTTGAACTGGGCACTGAAGAACTGCCACCCAAAGCCCTGAACACGCTGGCTGATGCGTTCCTGGCCGGTATCGACAAGGGCCTGCAAGCGGCTGGCCTGAACTACGAAACCAAAACCGTCTACGCCGCACCGCGCCGACTGGCTGTGCTGATCACCTCGCTGGCCACCCAGCAGCCGGATCGCAGCATCAACCTCGACGGCCCGCCACGTCAGGCGGCCTTTGATGCCGAAGGCAACCCGACTCAAGCAGCCCTGGGCTTCGCCAAGAAGTGCGGCGTCGACCTGAGCGAAATTGATCAGAGCGGCCCGAAACTGCGTTACAGCCAAAGCATCGCCGGCAAACCGACCGCAAGCTTGCTGGCAACCATCGTTGAAGATTCGCTGAACGACCTGCCGATTCCTAAGCGCATGCGCTGGGGCGCTCGCAAGGAAGAATTCGTACGTCCGACCCAGTGGCTGGTGATGCTGCTCGGTGACCAGGTGATCGATTGCACAATCCTCGCCCAGAAGTCTGGCCGCGACTCTCGCGGTCACCGTTTCCATCACCCGGAAAACGTGCGCATTACTTCGCCGGCCAATTACCTGAACGACCTGCGTGCTGCTTACGTGCTGGCCGATGCCAATGAGCGTCGCGCGCTGATCAGCAAGCGCACCGAAGAACTGGCAACGCTGCAGGAAGGTACGGCGATCGTTCCACCTGCGCTGCTCGACGAAGTCACCGCGCTGGTCGAATGGCCTGTGCCGCTGGTGTGCTCGTTCGAAGAACGCTTCCTCGACGTGCCGCAAGAAGCGCTGATCACGACCATGCAGGACAACCAGAAGTACTTCTGCCTGCTGGACGCCGACGGCAAGTTGCTGCCGCGTTTCATTACCGTGGCCAACATCGAAAGCAAAGACCCGCAGCAAATCATCGCCGGTAACGAGAAAGTGGTTCGTCCACGTCTGACCGACGCCGAGTTCTTCTTCAAGCAAGACAAGAAGCAGAAACTCGAAGACTTCAACCTGCGCCTGCAAAACGTGGTGTTCCAGGAAAAACTGGGCAGCGTTTACGATAAGGCCGAGCGCGTTTCCAAACTCGCCGCGTTCATCGCTCAGCGCATCGGCGGCAACGCTGCATGGGCTTCCCGTGCGGGCCTGTTGTCCAAGTGCGACCTGGCGACCGAAATGGTCGGTGAGTTCCCGGAGATGCAAGGCGTCGCCGGTTACTACTACGCCCTCAACGATGGCGAGCCGGAAGAAGTCGCTCTGGCACTTAACGAGCAGTACATGCCGCGCGGTGCTGGCGCCGAGTTGCCAACCACCCTGACCGGTGCGGCCGTGGCCATCGCTGACAAGCTCGACACCCTGGTCGGCATCTTCGGCATCGGCATGCTGCCCACCGGTAGCAAAGACCCGTACGCCCTGCGCCGTGCTGCCCTTGGTGTGTTGCGCATCCTGATCGACAAGAAGCTCGACCTCGACCTGAACGACGCGGTGGCATTCGCTGTGAATGCCTTCGGCACCAAGGTCAAGGTTGCCGGCCTGAACGACTCGGTACTGGAGTTCATCTTCGACCGTCTACGTGCCCGTTACGAAGACGAAGGTGTCGATGTGGCGACGTACTTGTCGGTGCGTGCTTTGAAGCCGGGTTCTGCGCTGGACTTCGATCAGCGTGTTCAAGCCGTACAAGCCTTCCGTCAATTGCCGGAAGCGGCTGCGCTGGCAGCGGTAAACAAGCGTGTTTCGAACTTGCTGAGCAAGGTCGAAGGCTCGGTGCCGACGGTTGTTGAAGCCAAGTATTTCGACAACGCCAACGAGTTCTCCCTGTACTCGGCGATTCAACAGGCTGATCAGGCTGTTCAGCCAATGGCTGCTGCGCGTCAGTACAGTGAATCCCTGGCGCGCCTGGCTGCCTTGCGCGAGCCAGTGGATGCGTTCTTCGAAGCCGTGATGGTCAACGCGGAAGACGCCAACGTGCGCGCCAACCGTTATGCGTTGCTGGCGCGCCTGCGTGGTCTGTTCCTCGGCGTCGCCGACATTTCGCTGCTGGGCTGAGGGGCTGCTGTTGAAACTGCTGATTCTCGATCGGGACGGGGTGATTAATTACGACTCCGACGCTTACATCAAGTCGGTGGAGGAGTGGATTCCACTCCCCGGTTCGATCGAAGCCATTGCGCAGTTGAGCAAGGCCGGCTGGACGGTAGCGGTTGCTACCAACCAGTCGGGCATCGCTCGCGGTTATTACGACATCGCCACCCTGGATGCCATGCACGAGCGCTTGCGCTCGCTCGTGGCGGAGCAGGGCGGGGAAGTCGGGCTGATTGTCTATTGCCCGCATGGGCCGGACGATGGCTGCGATTGCCGTAAGCCAAAACCCGGGATGTTGAAAAACATCGCCGCTCATTACAACGTATCGCTGACCAATCTATGGTTCGTCGGCGATAGTCTTGGTGACCTGGAAGCCGCCAAAGCCGTCGATTCTCAGCCTGTGTTGGTTAAAACCGGGAAGGGCGAAAAAACGCTGGGCAAGACCTTGCCGTTGGGCACCTTGATTTTTGACGATCTGGCGGCGATTGCCGCAGAACTTATCCACAATTAGAGCGTTTTCGATATTCTGACCAAGGATTGATCGGGAGTGCGCTTTATAAAGACGGGCAAAGCCCGCACGGTAAACGTCGCCATGTCGATACTGCAGGCCATCAGAACTTTCCTCTTTTACCTGTTGCTGGGCACCAGCTCTCTGCTTTGGTGCAGCCTGAGCTTTTTTATCGCGCCTTTCCTGCCGTTCAAGGCGCGCTATCGCTTCATCAATGTCTACTGGTGCCGCTGCGCCTTATGGCTGAGCAAGGTTTTCCTGGGAATCAGTTACGAAGTGAAGGGCGCAGAAAATGTGCCTGACCAACCCTGCGTAATTCAGTCGAATCACCAGAGCACCTGGGAGACGTTTTTTCTCTCGGCCTATTTCCAGCCATTAAGTCAGGTCCTCAAGCGCTCGTTGCTGTTTGTGCCGTTTTTCGGTTGGGCCATGGCCATGTTGCGTCCGATCGCGATTGATCGCGACAACCCGAAAGCGGCGCTCAAGCACGTAGCCAAGAAGGGCGACGAGCTGCTCAAGGATGGTGTTTGGGTACTGATCTTCCCGGAAGGGACGCGGGTACCTTACGGCACCGTCGGCAAATTCTCCCGCGGGGGCACCGCGCTCGCTGTTAATGCTGCGCTTCCAGTGCTGCCGATTGCACACAATGCCGGCAAGTTCTGGCCAAAAACCGGTTGGGCCAAGAAGCCGGGCGTGATTACCGTAATCATCGGTGAACCGATGTATGCCGAAGGCAGCGGACCGCGAGCCATCGCCGCACTGAATGATCGGGTTCAAGCCTGGAACGAGCAAATGCAGCGCGAGATGGGCTCGATTCCACCTGCACCGCAGGCTCCGGTCGAGAGCGATCAAATGGCTGTCTGAGATTCTGTGGATAACCTGTGTACCGTTTGATTGAAAATCGACGTAATTTGTTCATAGGTTAATGATTTATATACATATTTCTTAAATTCATAAAATTGCCGAAATGGTGCATAAGTTTTTTTAGGACGTAAAAAAACCGGCTGATATAGCCGGTTTTTTTATAGGTGAAAATCAAGCCGCAAACAAAAAGGCCAACGCTTGTGCGTTGGCCTTTTTATTTAGCGGGGTAACGCTGAATCAGAAATCCAGGTTCGAAACCGCCAGGGCGTTGCTTTCGATGAAGTCACGACGAGGCTCGACCGCATCACCCATCAGGGTGTTGAAGATCTGGTCCGCGCCAATGGCGTCTTCGATGGTCACTTTGAGCATCCGGCGCTGCGCTGGGTCCATGGTGGTTTCCCACAGCTGATCCGGGTTCATCTCACCCAGACCTTTGTAGCGCTGGATGGTGTGACGCTTGGTGCTTTCAGCCATCAGCCATTCAAGAGCTTCCTTGAACTCGGTAACGGGCTTCTTGCGTTCGCCACGCTGGATATACGCGCCTTCGTCCAGCAAGGTGCTCAATTGAGCGCCCAGGGAAACAACGGTCTTGTAATCGTTACTGCCGAAGAAGTCACGGTTGAACGTTACGTAGTTCGACAAGCCATGGGAGATCAGCTCGACCTCTGGCAGCCAGACGTTACGTTCACGATCTTCACGCAGGCTGGCTTTGTAAACCAGGCCGGATTTCTCGACAGTGCGCAGACGAACTTCATACTTGGCCAGCCAATCTTGCATCGCCGCGTGATCGGACAGCTGCTCCATGCTCACCGCAGGCAGGTAGATGAAGTGCTCGGTCAGCTCCTGTGGGTACAGGCGCGACAAACGCTTGAGGGTCTTCATCACCAGACGGAAGTCATTCACCAAGCGCTCCAGCGCTGGTCCGGAGATACCTGGGGCTTCTTCGTTCAGGTGCAGGCTCGCGTCTTCCAGGGCCGACTGCGTCATGTACTCTTCCATGGCGTCGTCGTCTTTGATGTATTGCTCTTGCTTGCCTTTCTTGACCTTATACAGCGGTGGCTGAGCGATATAGATGTAGCCACGCTCGATCAGCTCAGGCAACTGACGGAAGAAGAAGGTCAGTAGCAGGGTACGGATGTGCGAACCGTCGACGTCAGCATCGGTCATGATGATGATGTTGTGATAACGCAGCTTCGCAATGTTGTACTCGTCGCGGCCGATGCCACAGCCCAGGGCGGTGATCAAGGTGCCCACTTCCTGCGAAGAGATCATCTTGTCAAAGCGCGCCTTCTCGACGTTCAGGATCTTGCCCTTCAACGGCAGGATGGCCTGGGTCCTACGGTTACGTCCCTGCTTGGCTGAGCCGCCAGCAGAGTCACCTTCCACGAGGTACAGTTCGGAGAGGGCAGGGTCTTTTTCCTGGCAGTCAGCCAGTTTGCCCGGCAGGCCGGCGATGTCCAGCGCACCTTTACGACGAGTCATCTCACGGGCTTTACGCGCCGCTTCACGAGCCCGTGCCGCATCGATCATTTTGCCGACGACCAGTTTGGCTTCGTTCGGGTTTTCCAGGAGGAAGTCGGAGAAGTATTTGCCCATTTCCTGTTCGACTGCGGTCTTCACTTCGGAAGAAACCAGCTTGTCTTTGGTCTGGGAGCTGAACTTCGGATCCGGAACCTTTACCGAAATGATCGCAGTCAGGCCTTCACGGGCGTCGTCACCGGTAGTGGCAACCTTGTGCTTCTTCGCCAGGCCTTCCGCTTCGATGTAGGTGTTCAGGTTACGCGTCAGTGCGGAACGGAAACCCACCAGGTGAGTACCGCCATCGCGCTGTGGAATGTTGTTGGTGAAGCACAACAGGTTCTCGTTGAAGCTGTCGTTCCACTGCAGGGCGATTTCTACACCGATGCCGTCTTCGCGCTGGATGTTGAAATGGAACACCTGGTTGACCGGAGTCTTGTTGGTGTTCAGGTATTCAACGAATGCACGCAGGCCGCCTTCATACTTGAACAGCTCTTCCTTGCCGCTGCGCTCGTCTTTGAGGACGATGCCGACACCGGAGTTGAGGAACGACAGTTCACGAATCCGCTTGGCCAGGATGTCCCAGCTGAAGTGGATGTTTTTGAACGTCTGATCGGACGGTTTGAAGTGGATCTGTGTACCGGTTGTTTCGCTCTCGCCAACGATTCTCATCGGCTCTTGAGGAACACCGTGGACGTAGGTCTGTTCCCAGATTTTGCCGCTGCGTCGCACCGTGAGAATAAGCTCTTCGGACAGGGCGTTAACCACCGATACACCTACACCGTGCAGACCACCGGATACTTTGTAGGAGTTGTCGTCAAACTTACCGCCAGCGTGCAGCACGGTCATGATGACCTCGGCTGCGGAGACGCCTTCTTCTTTGTGAACGTCAACCGGGATGCCACGGCCGTTGTCGCGAACGGTGATGGACTCATCCGGGTGGATGATGATGCTGATGTCGTCGCAGTGGCCGGCGAGAGCTTCGTCGATCGAGTTGTCGACCACCTCGAACACCATGTGGTGCAGGCCGCTACCGTCGTCGGTGTCACCAATGTACATACCGGGACGTTTGCGTACGGCATCCAGGCCTTTCAGCACTTTAATGCTCGTTGAGTCGTACGTATTTTCTTCGCTCAATGCCTTCACTCCCGATGGTCGTGGGTCTGGGTGATACGGCCCTGTTCCACGTGGAACAAAGCGACTGGCGTTTCCGTCTGCCAGCCTTCCCTCAATAATTCGTGATCTACACAGGTAATAAACACCTGGCAGCGTAAGTCTTCCAGCAAGCGGCAAAGCGCGCGGCGATGTTGCTCGTCCAGTTCGGACGGCAAGTCATCCACCAGATAAATACACTGGCCGCGTCGGGCTTGGCTGACCAGATGCCCCTGAGCAATCCGCAAGGCACAAACCACCAGCTTCTGCTGACCCCGGGACAAGATATCCGCGGCGTTATGCGCACCTAATCTAAGACGCAAATCAGCACGTTGTGGTCCAGCCTGGGTGTGACCCATTTGCTGATCCCGCTGAAGGGATCCGGCGAGCACGGCACTCAACTCGCGATCTTTATCCCAACCGCGGTAATAGCTGAGCGTTAATCCCTCAAGCTCTACCAATTCGCTCAAGGTCTTCTCAAAGACTGGTTTCAAGGCTTTGATATAAGCGCGGCGGTATTCATCAATTTCAGCGCTGGCCTGACACAGTTCCCTGTCCCAAACCGCTTGCGAAACGGCGTCAAGTGTACCATGCCGCAGCCAAGAGTTTCTCTGGCGCAGGGCCTTCTGCAACCGTTGCCAGGTCGACATGAAGCGGGGTTCCACGTGGAACACTCCCCAGTCGAGAAACTGCCGACGAATCTTCGGTGCGCCTTCAAGCAGACGGAAGCTGTCGGGGTTAATCAACTGAAGTGGCAGGATCTCCGCCAACTGCGCCGCGCTGCGGGCATTCTGTCCGTCGATGCGAATCTGAAACTCACCCGAGCGGTCGCGAGATATCCCCAAGGCACTGTGCCCACCCTCGGCAAGCTGAACTTGGCCGAATACCGTACACGCCAGCTGCTCATACTGAATGACGGGTAAAAGGCGGCTGCTGCGAAACGACCGGGCGAGCCCCAGCAGATGAATGGCTTCCAGAACACTGGTTTTGCCGCTGCCGTTAGCGCCGTACAGAATGTTGATTCGGGGGGAGGGGGAGAAGGTCACCGGGTGCAGATTGCGCACCGCGGTGACCGAGACGCGACTTAGAGACATCTAGCTTCTGCTGAGCATGATTACAGACGCATCGGCATGACAACGTAAGCCGAATCGTCGTTGTCGGACTCTTGCACCAGCGCACTGCTGTTAGAGTCGGACAGGATCAGACGGACTTGCTCGGTCGTCATTACGCCCAGTACGTCCAGCAAGTAGCTAACGTTGAAGCCGATTTCCAGATTGCCACCGTTGTATTCAACGCCGACTTCTTCTTCCGCCTCTTCCTGTTCCGGGTTGTTCGCCTGGATTTTCAGCTGACCATTGGCCAGTTGCAGACGGATACCACGGTACTTCTCGTTGGACAGAATCGCGGTACGGCTGAACGCTTCGCGCAACGCCTGACGATCACCGAGTACCAGCTTGTCGCCGCCTTTAGGCAGCACGCGCTCGTAGTCAGGGAACTTGCCATCGACCAGTTTCGAGGTGAAGGTGAATTCACCCGTAGTAGCGCGGATGTGGTGTTGACCCAGGACGATACTGACAATGCCGTCCGGCTCGGTCAGCAAACGCGCCAACTCAAGGATACCCTTGCGCGGCACGATGACCTGGTGACGATCCGGCTGACCGATATCGGCCTGCATCGAGCACATCGCCAGGCGGTGACCGTCCGTAGCAACAGCGCGGATGATACCGGCCGAGACTTCCAGCAACATGCCGTTCAAGTAGTAACGTACGTCTTGCTGGGCCATTGCAAAGCTGGTGCGCTCGATCAGACGACGCAGTTTGCTTTGCTCGAGGCTGCAGGTCAGCGAGCCAGGACCTTCTTCTACCGTCGGGAAGTCATTGGCCGGCAACGTCGACAGCGTGAATCGGCTACGTCCGGCTTTGACCACAAGCTTCTGCTCGTCGACCTTGATGTCGATCAGCGCGTCATTGGGCAAGCTCTTGCAGATGTCCATGAGCTTGCGTGCCGGCACAGTGATGGAGCCCGGATCAGCAGGCTCCTCAAGTTGTACACGACCGACCAGCTCGACTTCCAGGTCGGTACCGGTCAGCGACAGTTGCTGGCCTTCGACAACCAGCAGCACGTTGGAGAGCACCGGCAAGGTCTGTCGACGTTCGACGACGCCTGCGACCAGTTGCAGGGGTTTCAACAGGGCTTCGCGTTGAATGGTGAAATGCATGGTCTAGTCCCTTGCCTTAATAAGCTGCGCTGGTGTTCATCAAGTGGTCAGTGTACGCAGCAGGTTCTTGTAGTCCTCGCGGATGTCCGCGTCGGATTCCTTAAGTTCGTTGATCTTGCGGCAAGCGTGCAAAACAGTCGTGTGGTCCCGGCCGCCAAACACGTCACCGATTTCCGGCAGACTGTGGTTGGTCAGTTCCTTGGACAATGCCATGGCAACCTGACGCGGACGGGCAACCGAACGTGAACGACGTTTGGACAGCAAGTCGGAGATCTTGATCTTGTAGTACTCGGCGACAGTGCGCTGAATGTTATCCACAGAGACCAATTTATCCTGTAGAGCCAACAGGTCCTTCAAGGATTCGCGAATCAGCTCAATGGTGATATCGCGGCCCATAAAGTGCGAGTGGGCAATCACGCGCTTGAGCGCGCCTTCCAGTTCGCGGACGTTGGAACGAATACGTTGAGCAATGAAGAAGGCCGCATCGTGTGGCAAATCGACTTTGGCCTGGTCGGCCTTTTTCATCAGGATCGCGACACGGGTCTCCAGTTCCGGAGGCTCGACGGCAACTGTCAGGCCCCAACCGAAGCGTGATTTCAGGCGCTCTTCGAGGCCTTCGATTTCTTTCGGATAGCGGTCACTGGTGAGAATGACCTGCTGACCACCTTCAAGCAACGCGTTAAAGGTGTGAAAAAACTCTTCCTGGGAGCGTTCCTTGCGTGCGAAGAACTGAATGTCATCGATCAGCAACGCATCCACCGAGCGATAAAAGCGCTTGAACTCGTTGATCGCGTTCAGCTGCAAGGCCTTGACCATGTCCGCTACAAAGCGCTCGGAATGCAGGTAAACGACCTTCGCATTCGGATTCTTCTTTAATAGGTGGTTACCCACAGCGTGCATCAAGTGGGTTTTACCCAAGCCGACGCCGCCATAAAGAAAGAGCGGGTTGTATCCGTGCTTTGGGTTATCAGCTACTTGCCAGGCCGCAGCCCGGGCCAATTGGTTGGACTTGCCTTCGACGAAGTTTTCGAATGTGAACGTACGGTTCAGGTAACTGGTGTGCTTGAGAGCACCTTCGACTTGCACGGTGCGCTGCTCAGCGCGAACCGGTGCCTGTTGCGAGCTTGCACCGGCCATTGGATCAAAGCTGTCACGAGACGGCTCTTCACTGACGTCCGCCACGCGTTGCGTCGACCGCTTGGTCGGCAAGGATGCCGGAGTCTGGGTTGGAGCACTGACAGGCGCTTGCGTGGCCTGGGCCTGAGAAGCAGCTGCGGCAAGCGGAGCATTCGGCGCGGCACGAGGTGCCGAACTGCGTTTGCTGCCTATTAATAAGGACAGCGCCGGCGCCATGCCATTGCCATGCTCATCAAGCAGCTCAAGGACGCGGCTCAAATACTTTTCGTTGACCCAGTCGAGAACAAAACGATTCGGTGCGTACACGCGCAACTCGTCGCCTTCGGCTTCGACCTGTAGTGGACGGATCCAAGTGTTGAATTGTTGGGCAGGCAGCTCATCGCGCAAAAGCTCCACGCACTGCTGCCAAAGTTCCACTGACAC